>NZ_JBSRYG010000002.1:1632500-6432500 GCF_054056355.1 Bradyrhizobium sp. USDA 3364 | reverse complement strand
CCGGGCCGGTCGGCGACGGAACGGCGAGGCCCGCCATCGCGTCGATGATCGCCTCCTTGTCGAGCCTGCCGGCCTTCTCGGCCGCCGCCTTGAGCGCGATCAAGGTGTTGTAGTGCGTCATCACATAGTTCGACACCGCGACGCCCGGCTCCGCGGCGGCGCGGCCCTTCGCGACGAATGCCTTGACGGGAGGATCGTCGCTCGCCGCAACCGCCGGCACCACCGTCACCATGTTCTGGCCCTTGCCGCGGAAGATGCCGAGATCGACCTCCGACAATCCGAGGAACGCGACCGTGACGTCCTTCAGCAACCCGGCCTCGTCGGCCTGCCGAATGAAATCCATGCCGTCACCCTTCAGCGCGAACAACAGCACCTTGGCCTTGCTCGCCGCGACTTCCTTGATCAGCGGCGAGAAGTCGGTCTCAGTCCCCGGCGTGTACTTCGTCCCGACCACCTTGCCGCCGAGCTTTTCGATCAAGGGCTGCGCGATGTCGAACATCTGATGCGGCCAGACCCGGTCCGCGCCGAGCAGGAAATAGGTGTTGCCGTAGGTCTGCGTCATGTAGGGCAGCAGCTGGCCGAGCTCCTGGTTCGGCACCGCGCCGAACGAGAACAGATAGCGGCTGCATTTACCGCCCTCGTAATTGGTGGCGTAAAGCAGCGGCGTCTTCGAACTCTCGGCAAGCGGCACCAGCGCATTCAGATTGCGCGAGGTGATCGGGCCGACCACGGCAACGACGCCGTCTTTTTCGACCAGCGCGCGCATCGCGTCGGCGGCCGCCTCCGGCCGCGTCTTGTCGTCGGCATAGACGATCTCGACCGGCCGCCCGAGGATGCCGCCCGCGGCGTTGATATCCTTGGCGGCAAGATCGAGCCCGAGCTTGGCCTGCTGGCCGTAGAGCTCGACGCCGCCGGAGAACGGCAACACGGCGCCGATCCGGATCGGTCCGCCGGCTTCCGCCGCGTGCGATGGTTGAAGCATCGCACCGCAGATCAGCAGCGCGAACGTGATGCAGGTGATCGAGCGTGATGCCATGTGCGTCTTTCCTGCGAGGCCGGATGCGACCATGCTTTGATCGACATTATCGGCGCGGCACTGAAGAATTCGTCAAGCGCACCCTCATTTGCGTCACATTCGAGGCTATCCTTACCCCGCGCGCGTCGAGACATCTCCGCGCCCTTCTCCCCCAGATTTCCGGCCGGTCCGGCAGCCCGCATCCGCGGAATGCCGGCTCACGCCTCATCATGATCAACGAAAGGAGACCTCTTGCAAAACCGCTTCGTGCTGATCTCCGGCTGCTCCGGCGGCGGAAAATCGACCTTGCTGGCCGAGCTGCGCACCCGCGGCTACCCGGTCGTGGAGGAGCCCGGCCGCCGCATCGTCGCCGATGAGCTCGCCTCCGGCGGCAAGGCGTTGCCCTGGCTCGATACCGCGGCCTTCCTGCGTCGTGCCATCGACGTCGCGCTGAACGATATGACGCTGGCCGAAGCCCATTCCGGATGGGTATTCTTCGATCGCGGCCTGGTCGACGCGGCGTCGGCGCTGGAAGACCTGACGGGCGAGCCGGTGCTGCGCCCGGTCTGCTCAGTCTATCGCTACCACCGGCGCGTGTTCATGACACCGCCATGGCTGGAGATCTACGTCACCGACACCGAGCGGCGGCACGGGTTCGAGACGGCGACGGCGGAGTATCAACGGCTGATGGAGACGCTGCCCTCGCTCGGCTACGACGTCATCATCCTGCCGAAAGTATCGCCATCCGCGCGCGCCGATTTCGTGCTGGCAACGCTCGGCGGCTGCGCTGCACCTGTGGCCTGATCAGGCCGTCACTCGGCGGCCTCGCGATGCGGGACGCCCTGCTCGACATCGAGCTGCAGGATGTCGTTGAAGCGATTGAAGGCGCCGCACAGCGCGATCCGCCAGGTCAGCTCGACGATCTGGGCTTCCGAGAAATGCTCGCGCAGCCGCGCAAAAATCTCGTCGCGGGTCCTGTTCCAGTTGTTGGTGACGGCGATCGCATATTCGACCACGAGCTTGTCGACCGCGTCGAGCTCGGGATGATCCTGATAGTCGAGCAAGCGCTCGGCGCCCGCCTCTGAGACGCCCTGGATCGCGAGCTTCGGCGCATGGTGCGACACGCAATAGTCGCACTTGTTCAACAGCGACACCGTCACCAGCGCCAGTTCGAGATGCCGCTTCGAGATCACCGCCTCGTCCGCGAGATCGACCAGCAGCGACCACATGTGCTTGAAGATCGGCGGACGCTGCGCCATGACACCGGCCTGGTTCTCGAATGCACCATAGGTTGTCATGTTGTCCCACAGCGGCTTGAGCTCGGCCGGCAGGTCGTTCTTCGTCTTGATGGACACGCGCGACATGGATCTTGCCTCGGATCGGAGTTGAACGGATCCAGCCTGCCCCGCTTCGCCTGACACCGCAAGCCGCAGAGCCGCATGGCAAGTATCGCGTCAGGTCGGCGCCCCCAGAGGCGGTGACCCGCGCTGCAAAACCATCGCGTTACTAGAACGACGTCCCGCCGCCGAACCTGAACTCCTGCACGATGTCGTATTTGCCCTTCGTGATCGGCACGGCGTAATCGAAGCGCAGCGGCCCGAACGGCGACGCCCAGATCAGGCCGACGCCGACCGAGGTCCGCACCACGTTCTCATCGTCATATTGCAGGCCGCATTTGCAGGCGGCCGTATTCACCTCGCCCGTCGCGGCCCACGACGTCGGGCCTTGATAACCCCAGAGCGAGCCGGCGTCCGCATAGACCGCGCCCTTCAGCCCGACCTCCGACGGCAGGAACCAGAACGGCATCTGCAGCTCCATCGACGCGCCCCAATATTTGGTGCCGCCGAGCGCGTCCCCGACCGCCCCGAAGCTCGCATAGGTGATGTCACGCGGCCCGATGCCGTTGGTGGCGAAGCCGCGCACGAGGTTCGGCCCCATCTGGAAATGATCCAGCATGCGCAGATCGTTGTCGCCGACCTTGGTGAGCAGGCCGCCCTGCAGGTGGATCAGTCCGATCAGGTCGGACACCAGCGGCGTATAATATTTCGCGTCGACCGCGCTCTTCAGATACGTCACGTCGCCGCCGACGCCGGCGAAATCCTGCTTGAAATCGACCAGCAGGCCGTCGGTCGGGTTCTTGTTGTTGTCGAGGGTATTGTAGGTCAGGGTGTAGCCGAGCATCGAGGTCCAGGTCGGCCCCTCCGCCAGTTCCTTGCGGACGGGCAAGGTGGATTCGCCGTCGCCATAGCAACCATATCCATACAGCCCTGATGAGGCCGAGTTCGTCGGATCGACGCCGCCGAGTACACTCTGGATGTAGGCGGGCGTCGGATTGAACGCGAGCGAGGCGTTGGACGAATTGTTGTTGCAGTTCGCGTAGGCGCTATCGAGCGAGATTTCCTGCTGATAGAGCGAATACCGCAACTGCAGGGTCAGGTCCTCGCGCAAGGCGAGCCCAAGCCGCGGCGAAAATCCGATCGTCTTCACGCCATAGGTCGTGTAGTCGGTTGGCAACTGCTCCTTGTAATACGCATCGAGCCCGAGCGCGACGCGATAGTCGAGCAGATACGGTTCGACAAAGGACAGCGACAGACCGCGCGAGTATTGGCCGTAGCTGACCGTTGCCTTGGCAAACAGGCCACGGCCGAGCAGGTTGCGTTCGGAGATGCTGACCTCGGCGAGCGCGCCGTCGGTCGTGGAGTAACCGCCCGAGACGGAGAAGTCGCCGGTCGACTTTTCCTCCAGATTGACGATCAGAACAACGCGGTCGCTCGATGAACCGGGTTCGGTGGTGATCTTGACCGTCTTGAAGTAGTCCAGATTCTTCAGCCGCCGCTCGGCACGATCGACCAGCGCGCGGTTATACGCATCACCCTCGGAGAGATCGAACTCACGCCGGATCACGTAGTCGCGCGTGCGGCCGTTGCCGCGAATATCGATGCGTTCGATATAGGTATGCGGCCCCTCCTCGACACGAAACACGATCCCCACAGTGTGGGCCTCAAAATTCCGGTCACCATCCGGGCGGACCACCGCGAAGGCATAGCCGCGCCGTGACGCTTCGATCTGCATCTCCTCGACCGACTTCTCGACCGCTTCGGCATTGTAGAGCGAGCCTTCCCCGACCCGCGACAGTGACCTCAGGGTATTCGGATCGAAGCCCGCAATGGTCGAGCGGAAGCTCACGGTCGCAACGCGGTACTGCTGCCCCTCCTCCATCTTGAACGTCACCTGAAAACCCTTGTGCTCAGGGTCATACTCGGCGAGCGCGGCGACGACCTGCACGTCGGCGTAGCCGTGCTTCAAATAGAACCGGCGAATCAGGTCGCGGTCGGCCTCGACGCGATCGGGGTCGTAGATGTTGGCGTTGCCGAGGAAGCTCAGGAAGTTCGTCTCATGAGTCTTGATCACGTCCTTCAGGCGTGACGTCGAGAAGCTGTTATTCCCGATGAACTCGATGGTCTTGATGCCGGTCTTTGCGCCCTCGTCGACGGTGAAGACGAGATCGACGCGGTTGCTCGAGCGTTCGATGATCTGCGGCGTGACGTGCACGTCGTAGCGACCCGAGCGCCGATAGATCTCGGCAATCCTCAACGTGTCCGACTGCACCGTCGCCCGCGACAGCGTGCCCCGCGGCTTCGACTGCACCTCGGCCGAGAGCTGCTCGTCCTTGATCTTCTTGTTGCCCTCGAACGCGACACGGTCGATCACCGGATTCTCGGTCACCGAGACGACGATCCGTCCGCCCACGTGATTGATCTTGACGTCCTGGAACAACCCGGTCCCGACCAGCTCCTTGAGCCCGTCGTCGATCGCGGCCTGATCGAGGTGGCCGCCGGGCCCCGGCCGGAAATAGGAGCGGATGGTCTCCGCCTCGATCCTCCGGTTGCCTTCAACCGTGATCGCATCAACGGATTGGGCCGCAACCGGCGCCAACGCCAGCCATGTCACCGGCGTCCCCGGGACCGAAGAGCCCAGCAGCACGATCGCCGCGACAAAACTCCGCCACGTCTTCATTCCACACCTCGCGAACAAGCCGCCCGTTGTGACGGGACGGTGATGGCTGCGGTGTGGCTGCAGGATTGCGGGATTATTTCCAGTGATTTGGGACTGTGAGCGCCGCGCGACGCAGCCGCCGTCACGGTTTGTTTCCGGCCGCTGGCGACGCTCACAATTCAGAAACACTATGCTCACGAAAAGGCGCAATGCCGCCCACAAGCGACGCGTATGCTGGTTAATGGGTGGCTGAGCGCGTGCTGGAATGCGCGCGAAACGTTCCTATGACGAGGCCCAGTCGCGGACCATGCTTGCACACGCGCCAAAGATCCTGGTCGTCGAAGACGATCTGCAAACCAGAGACTTGATTGCCCGCTACCTCCGCGACCAGTCCTGCCTGGTGGCCACCGCCTCGAACGGCAGGGAAATGGATCGTTACCTTGCTGGCCATTCGCTTGATCTCGTCGTGCTCGATCTGATGCTGCCGGGAGAAGATGGATTGACCCTGTGCCGGCGCCTGCGCGGCGACTCGACGATTCCGATCATCATGCTGACGGCGAAAGGCGAAGACCTCGACCGGATCATCGGGCTCGAGATGGGCGCGGATGACTATCTCGCCAAGCCCTTCAATCCGCGCGAGCTGCTGGCGCGGATCAACGCCGTGCTGCGCCGCCAGGCCCAGGCCGGCCTTGCCGGCCGCTCCGAGCCGAGCGCCGCCCGCTTGCGCTTTCAGGATTGGATCATCGATCTTCGCCTGCGCGAACTGCGCGATCCCGACGGTGCCCAGGTTCCGCTGACGAGCGCGGAGTTCGACCTGCTGCAGGTGTTCTGCGAACGGCCCGGCCGGATCCTGACGCGCGATGGCCTGTTGACCATGACGCGCAGCCGGCCGGCGAGCCCGTTCGGGCGCAGCATCGACGTGCTGGTTAGCCGGCTGCGCCGCAAGCTCGACACGACCGAAGGATCGTCGATGATCCGGACGGTGCGCACCGGTGGGTACATCTTCACGCCGCATGTGGAGGAGGCATGAGCTGGACCCGCAGGATCGCCGCGCTGTTCAGCTTCCGGCGGATCAGCGGCCAGATCGCCGCGCTGATCCTGCTGTCGCTCGTGCTGATTCACGCGCTGATCGGGCTCTACATCGTCGGCCAGAAACCGAGAACGTTCCCGGACCGGCCCGTCCATCAGTTCAAAATGATCGCAAAGCTTCTGGCCGAGAGCTTCGGTGCCGACCGGGCAATGGTGCTGCAAGCTGCAAGGCGAGCCTTCCCCGCCCTCCACATCGCGCTGCACGAAGCAAGCCCAGGCCTGTCCGGTGATGGTTCATCCGGGACCACAGGCACGAGCACCGTCGATCCGGCTTCGTCCACGAAAGCCGTGCCGACGACGATTCGATTGCCCGACGGGGCCGTGGTCGTAGCGACGATCGGCCCGACAAAAATCCCGCCCTTCTTCGGAGGCTTCTGGGTCAGCACGATCCTGTTCCTGTTCGTAAGCGTCACGCTGCTCGGGGTGTGGGCCGGCCGCGCGCTCAGTGCTCCGCTCTCCGCGTTTGCCCGCGCCGCCGAGAATTTCAGCATCAGCCAGGCGGCTGCGCCGCTTCCTGAGACCGGTCCGGAGGAAATCCGCGCCGCAGCGGTCGCGCTCAATCGCATGCGCGAACGCATCACCACCCTGATGAATGACCGCACGCGGATGCTCGCTGCCATCAGTCACGATTTGCGCACGCCGATCACCCGGCTGCGGCTCCGGTCCGAATATATCGAGAACGATGCCCAGCGCGCAGAGACCCTGCACGACCTCGACCAGATGCAGGCCATGCTGGAATCCGTGCTGTCATTCCTGAGCGGCGGCAGCGCGGCGAAGCCGACCCTCGTGAACGTGGCCGCCCTGCTGCAGACGATCTGCGAGCAATTCTCCGATTGCGGACATGTCGTGCGCTACCAGGGCCCGCTCAGGGCTTCGCTCTCGATCCGCCCGAGCGAGATCAGCCGCACCGTGACCAACCTCGTCGAAAACGCCCTGCGGTTCGGAAGCGAGGTCGATATCCGGCTGACCGCTACCGCCGATCGGGCCACCATCGACGTCTCGGACGACGGCCCAGGGATTCCCGAGCACCGCCGGGCCGAGATGTTGAAGCCCTTCGTCCGCGGCGACGAGGCGCGCACCATGGACGAGAAAAGCGGCTTCGGACTTGGCCTTTCGATCGCTCATGCCATGGTATGCGGGCATGGCGGAGAGCTTTCCCTGCACGACAATGTGCCGCACGGCCTGCTTGTCCGCATCGCATTGCCGGGAGCCGTGCATCTCGGATCGGATCGAAGCGGGGCAAGCCCGTCTCGGCCCGCGCTTCGCGAGCTCGTGTCCGGCTAGGATCGCTTGCCCCTGCCGCCTGGCCGCTTCTGGTCAGTCCCGGTGCCCTTCAGTTCGTCCGGCGTGACACGGCAGTCGCCGTTCTTGTCGAATTGCAGAATGAACTCGCTCCGCTTCTCGACGAACTCGCGGCGGGCGATCTTGCCGTCCTGGTTCTCGTCGAAATAGCCGAAATCGGCATCGGCGAGTGCGCTGCCGGCGCGACGAACGCCTTCGAACTCCGCAGGCGTGAGCTGTCCGTCGTGATTGCGGTCGGCGCGATCGAACAACCTGCCGAGGTAGTCCTTCCACTCGTCGCAGGTGTAGACGCCGTCATGATTGCCGTCCCAGATCTCGGCCGCGTTCGCGGGCGAGCGGTCGGCATCCGCGCGCGGCGAAGGCTGCGCCTGGTCCGGCGACACCGGCTGCGCCGCTGCAAGCTGCAGGCTCATCGCGGCGATCATCCCGCAGATGGATCGTAACATTGCGCGCAATTCGATCTCTCCTCCGCGTCGTCGCCAAGCGAAATCGAGTTGCCGGTCGCGCCGTGGCGAAAATGCGGAAGGCTGCGACGTGGACACAGCACGTTACAATTTGCTGCCTCAGCATCAGCTCCTCTTCAGATCACCGCGAGTGTTCTGCAGCAGATTGTCGCGCAGCCTGACCACGCTCTTCTGGACGATCGGAAATTCGTCGCCGAGCCCGGTCGCTTCGACCAGGGACGCGTTGATCTCCTTGTCGAGCAGGCGCCGGCCAGCCGGCGTCAGGCTCACCCGCACCTGCCGCTCATCGGCGGGATCGCGGGTGCGGCTGATGTAGCCGCTCTGCTCCAGCTTCTTGAGGATCGGCGTCAGCGTGTTGGATTCCAGGAACAGCTTTTCGCCGAGCGCGCTGACGGTCTGATCGTCGGCCTCCGAGAGGGCGATCATGGCGATGTACTGGGTGTAGGTCAGGCCGACCGCATCCAGGATCGGCTTGTAGGCGCGGCCGAAGGCCAGATTGGCCGAATAGACCGCAAAGCACAGAAAATTCGACAGTTTTCGGCCCTTGGTCTCGGCCTTCGAGGTGCGGGTCACGGGCGTCTCCGGAGTTCGTGAAGTCCGGCCCAATATAAATCGCATCCGATTAAATCGGAAGTGCTTGACATCGCCGGATCACGGGTTTATTTCACATCGTATTCGATTAGATCGGATACGATGTAACTTCATCCAACAGGAGTTCGCCATGACCGCCAATGCCAAGGTTCTCTTCACCGGAAAGACCCACGTCACCGCCGGCGCGAACGGCGCCGCGCGCTCGCGCGACGGCTTCCTCGACATCAGGCTGGCGCAGCCGCACCCGGCCGCCGAAAACCTGTTCGCCGCCGCCTGGTCGGCCTGCTACATCGGCGCGATCCAGCTCGCCGCCGGACAGCGCAAGATCAAGCTCGCGAGCGAGCCCGAGGTCGACGCCGAGATCGATCTGAACCAGGCCGGCGGCGCGTTCTTCCTGAGCGCGCGCCTCAACGTCCACGTTCCCGGCGTCGAGCGCGAGGTTGCGCAGGAGCTGATCGAGGCCGCGCACGGCATCTGCCCCTACTCCAAGGCGGTCCACGGCAACATCGCCGTCACCACCACCCTTGTCTGAAACGAGCCCATGACGACCTCCGACGCGGGCCGGCAAATGCCGGTTCGCGGTCGAAAGAAGCCCAGAGAGACCAATCGAGGAATTCGAGATGACCAGCAAGCTGATGAAGGCGACGCGCCTGCTCGCAAGGGCGGCTCTGATCGCCGGAAGTTTCCTGACGATCCCGAGCGCGCAGGCGCAGCAACCGGCTGGCTTCACGCGAACCGACTTGCAGCGCCATGACCTCAGCGCCCCCGGGCGTGAAGCCGTTCAGGTGCGGGTCGACATCGAGCCAGGCAAGGCGTTCGGCCGGCACACCCATCCGGGCGAAGAGATCATCTATGTGCTATCAGGCACGCTCGAATACGACGTCGACGGCAGACCGCCGGCGACGCTGAAGGCCGGCGACGTGCTGTTCATTCCCGCGGGCACGGTCCATGCGGCGAAGAACGTCGGCAACGTGACGGCCAGCGAGCTTGCGACCTACATCGTCGAGAAGGACAAGCCGCTGCTGACCCTCGTGAAGTGACCGAACCCGCCTGCCCGCCCCACGCTTGGGGCGAGCGCGGCAAGATCAGGTTCACTTCGTGCAGGGAACCTCGGCCTGCACCGGCCGCGCGTTGAAGATCAGGAAGCTGATCGCGGCCAGGATCCACACACCGATGCCGCCATAGAGCATCACCCAGCCGAAACCGCTCGCAAGTGCCTGATGCATGATCGGGCCCGTCAGCTCCGGCGCGGATGCGGCATCGCCGGACGCGATCCGCTCGGCGATGACGCGGAGCTGTGCGCCGTCTAGTGCCGGCAGTACCGCCCTCAGATGCGCGAGCACGCCGCTTGCCAGAATGAAGCCCATCAGCGCGATGTTGACCGACAGCGACACCATCCGCGCGCTCATGTCGATGCCCGAGGCCATGCCGGCGCGGTCGTTCGAGACCGAGCCGGTGGTCGTGTTGGTGACCGGCGTGTTGGTGATGCCGAGGCCGATTCCGGCAAGCAGGCAGCCCGGCAGCATCGTCAGCCAGTCCGGCCGCGCGGCGGCGCTGCCGAACTTCATCAGCATGAAGCCGGCGCCGATGGCGAATAGCCCCGCCGGAATGATCACGCCCGGCTGATAGCGCAGCGACAGCCGTTCGGCGAAGGGCGGCATCACCAGTGTCGGCAGCGTGTAGGCAAGCAAGGCAAGTCCGGCGGATACACTGTCATAGCCGAGACCGGCGTGAAACCAGATCGGCAGATAGATCATGAAGGGCCAGTAGCTGATGTTCATCGCGGCAGAGCCGATGATCGAACCGGAGAAAGCCGGAATCCGAAACACTGAAAAGTCGAACATCGGCCGTCGGCTGACTTTCTCGGCAACGAGGAATGCGACGAAGCTCACGGCGGAGACGCCGAGAATTGCGAGCCCCTTCGGGCCGGCGAAGCCGAGATCCGGTCCCTGCGTGATGTAGAAGGCGAGACAGAACACCGCGAGCGACATCGTCACGATGCCGGCGACGTCGAGGCTGCTCGCCTTCGGATCCTTCGACTCATGCACGCCACCGATCGTGAGCACGAACGCAACGGCTGCGAACAGCACGTGGACGAGGAACACCCACTCCCAGCTCAGCACTGCGGCGACAGCGCCACCGATGATCGGCCCGAAGCCGAGGCCGAGGCCGAAAATAACGCCCCACCAGCCCCAGGCAACGGCGCGCACCCGGCCGCCCTGGAATTCGTGCGACAACACGGCGATCTGACAGATCAAGAGCGCGCCGCCGCTCAAGCCCTGCAGGAACCGGGCGATGATCAGCATTTCGACGCTTTGAGACATGCCGCAGATCAGCGACGTGATGCCGAACGCCGCGATCGCGACCAGGAAGATGCGCTTGCGCCCGTAGCGGTCCGCCACCGTCCCGATCGCCATCAGCACCGTGGTCACCGCGATGGTGTAGGCGTTCATGATCCATTGCAGCGCCTTGAAGTCGGCATGCAGCACCCGCTCAAGCGTCGGCAGGATGGCGGGAATGCTGGATATCTCCAATCCAAACATCAGGCAGGCTAGGCATACGGCGGACAGCACGACGGCACCGCGGCGGCTCAATTCAGTGGACATGATCAGGCCTTTTGTTGTGGCGAGCCAACGGCATACCGCACGCTGTTGCCAGGGTGCTGGCAGCAGCGTCGATCGATCGACTCACGATGTATTGAGGCGGCAGCGGCAGGAATCGGGTGGCCGCGGCGCTTCACGACGCAAAGCTAGTCATGGCTTGAGCATTGGTGAATTGGATGACTAGATATTTCAGAGACAACAAATCCGGATGACTGACATGACCACGCTCGACGTCGACGCCGTGAAGACATTCGTGACCATCGCCGACCTCAAGAGCTTTACCCGCGCTGCCGAAGCGCTCGGCACGACGCAGGGCGCGATCAGCGTCAAGCTGAAGCGGCTGGAGCGCCAGGTCGGCCATCGACTGATCGAGCGGACGCCGCGGCTGGTGCGCCTGTCGACACAGGGTGCTGCGTTCCTCGCGCCCGCACGCGACCTGCTCGCCGCGCATGATCGCGCCGTCGCTGGGCTGTCGTCCGTGCCGCAAGGTCGCTTCTCGCTCGGCATCGCCACGCATGTCGGCGGTGCCGAGGTGCCGACCCTGCTGGCGCGCCTCCATGCGCATGACCCGGCGCTCACCATCGAGGTACGGCTCGATGATTCCCGCGACCTGCTCACGGCCTTCGATCGCGGCGACATCGACGCCGTCATCATCCGCCGCGAGGACGATCGCCGCGACGGCGAGATGCTGGCAACGGATCATTATGGCTGGTTCGCCACGCCGGACTTTGTCCATCGCGCCGGTGAGCCGCTGCGCCTCGCCGCCTCCTCGCCATCCTGCGGCGTGCTCAACATCGCGACACGCGCGCTCGCGGCGGCCGGCATCCGGTGGACGGAAAGCTTTCTCGGCTGCGGATCCTTTGCCGTCGCCGACGCGGTTGCCGCCGGCCTTGCCACATCCGTGTTCTCCTGCCGCCTTGCACCGGCCGGGACGATCGAGGTCGGCCGGCGATTCGGCCTGCCCGCGCTTCCGCCGTCGGAGATCGTGCTGCTGTCGGCGCTCACGGATGCAAAATCGCGTGTAGCGCTGAAAACGATCGTCAGCGCCTTTCGTGAACACCACCGGCTACCCGCGGATCACGCGGCAAGGACCGTCCCGACGGAAGTTCTCGAGATGTGAACGATCCGCGCGCCGGCCGACTAGCGCCGGACGCGGCCGGCGCGTTTTCCCTCGAACAGCGCACGCTCCGACGCGAGCGCCTTGGCGAGGAAATCGAGCGTCGCGCGGATGCGCGCGGTGCGCTTGAGGTCGTCATGCGTCAATAGCCACAGCGCCGAGCGCGGCTCGGCCAGTGCCTTCGGTGTCACGCGGTGCAGCGCGGGCGCAAGGTCGCCGACATAACAGGGAAGCAGAGCAAGGCCCATTCCTGCCACGGCAGCATCGCGGAGCGCGGGAAGCGCGTCGACGCGACAGGCGATGTGCGCCGCACGCAGCTTCTCGCGCATCCAGCCGGCTATGACGGTCCCCGCCAGCGCGTCGTCGAGCCCGACCCAGTCATGCGCCGACAGGTCCTTGTCGCCGCGCCGGGCGAGATAGGCGCGCGATCCGTAGACCGCATGGGCAATGTCGGCGATGCGGCGTCCGACCAGCAGTTCGGACGGGGCCGGCGTCGGCCGGATCGCGATTTCGGCCTCGCGGCGCGTCAGGTTCGCCATCGCATTGGAGATGATAATCTCCGGCTGGATCTCCGGATGCGCGGCGCGCATCGCGGGCAGATGCCGCACCAGCACCGCGCCGAGCGTATCCGTTGTCGTGATCCGCACCGTGCCTGACGGCCGTAGGTCCTGTCCCGCCAGCCGGCGCTCGAGCGCAAGCACCTCGTCCTCCAGCCGCGCCGCCGATGCCGCCGCGGTCTCGCCGGCCGGCGTCGGCGCATAGCCGTCGCGGAAACGTTCGAACAGCCGCGTTCCGATCGCGGTTTCGATCGTGCCAAGGCGACGAAACACCGTCGAATGCGTGACGCCGAGCTTGCGCGCCGCCCCCGACAGGCTGCCCTCCCGCGCGATTGCAAGCACGAGACGGAGGTCATTCCAGTCGAGAGGGCCGCGCATTTTTGCAAACTCACTTCGCATATCTGGAGAATATCTTATCATGGACGGACAGGCCATCTTCTCGATGTTTCGATCGACATCGCGTGCCTTAGGCGACCCGCCGTCGATCGCCGGGAGGAGCTGCCAGGTGACAAGCGAGACCACCGAGACATTCCGATTGCACGACAGCCGGCCGGCAACGGTCGACCCGCGGCGATGGCTGGCGCTGCCCGTGCTGCTCACGGGCGCCTTCCTGCCGATCCTCGATTTCAACGTCGTCAACCTCGCACTGCCCGCCATCCGCGACAATCTCGGCGCGACGGCGAGCGAAGTGCAGTTCGTGATCGCGGCCTATGCGGCGACCTACGCGGTCTTCCTGATTACGGGCGGCCGGCTCGGCGACCTCCTGGGGCGGCGGCGCATGTTCCTCGTCGGCGTCGCCGGCTTCACGATCGCGTCCGTACTGTGCGGCATCGCGTGGTCGCCGCCGGTTCTGGTCGCCGGGCGCATCCTGCAAGGCCTCACCGCCACCGTGATGGCGCCGCAGGTGCTGGCCTCGATCCGCGTGCTGTTCCCAGCGGCTGAACAGGGCCGCGCGCTCGGCTTCTATGGCGCGACGTTTGGCCTGGCAAACATCTGCGGCCAGGTGCTGGGCGGCGTCCTGGTCTCGGCCCATCCGTTCGGGCTGGCCTGGCAGGCGATCTTCCTGATCAACGTGCCGATCGGCCTCGCCGCGTTCATCGGCGGCCTGCTTTACCTGACCGACTCGCGCGCCGAGCACGCGCAGCGGCTCGACATCGGCGGCGTCATCCTGCTGTCGCTCACGCTCGGCCTCCTGGTCTACCCGCTGATCGAGGGCCGGGAATCCGGCTGGCCTGCCTGGATCATTGCGATGCTGCTCGCCTCTCCACTGATGCTTGCGGCCTTCATCCGCTTCGAGGCGCACCTCTCTGCGCGCGGCGGCGATCCGCTGGTCGCCCTGCATCTGCTGCGCAACAGTGATTTCGTCATCGGGCTGCTGATGGCGCTCGTCTTCTACATGCTGTCGTCGTTCTATCTGACCTTTGCGGTCTACCTGCAAAGCGGACGACATCAATCGCCGCTGGCGGCCGGCCTCGCCACCCTGCCGTTCGCCACCGGCTTCTTCGTGAGTTCGCTCGTCTCATCGCTTGTCATGCGATGGCTCGGCACGCGCGCGCTGACGCTGGGCTTCGCGCTCCAGGTCATCGGCTTCGGGATCGTGATTCTGTCGGTCAGCGGCACGCTGTCGCAAAGCCTTGAATTCGGCCTGATTTGCGGCGGGCTCGGCTTCGGCACCGTGATGCCCTCGGTCATCAGGGCCGTGATCGGGAGCATCGATCCGCGCCATGCCGGGCTTGCGTCCGGCATGATGATCTCGACCTTCCAGATCGGCGCCGCACTCGGCGTCGCCGTGATCGGCGGCGTGTTCTACAGCCTGCTCGGGCCGCATCCGCAAGCCGATGATTACGCGCACGCCTTCACGATCGCGCTCGGCTGCAACGTCGCGCTGCTGGCGCTCGGCGGCTGGCTATCGCTGTGGCTGCCGCGCGAGCCGGCGATTTGAAATCGATATCGCCGCTGCCGCTATGTCTTCGCGGTCTGGCGCGGCGGCGAAAACAGCAGCTTGAGCAGGCCGGCAGCCATGAACGTCATCAGGGCAAGGCCGACCGAGAGATAGAGCGCGTATGCGTCGCCCAGCCGGTCGATCACGATCGCATAGAGCAACGGCGCCGCCGCCGGCAGGATGAAGCTCGGAACAATGAGCCGGCCAACCAGCGTGCCATAGCTGCGATGATCGAACAGAATCAGCGGCAGCGTTCCCCTGGTGATGGTCAGAATGCCGTTGCAGGCGCCGTAGAGCAGCGCGAATGCGATACCCATCTCCTTCGACGATCCGCTGAACAGGCCGGCGATGAACGACAGCGGCATGATCGCGCAGGCCATCAAGTTAAGCGCGAGCGGATCGAACCTGGCGCCGAACAGGACCTCACAGAGACGGGCAGCCGATTGCCCAATGCCGCGGAGCGTCGCAATCCATACGGCCACCGTGACGGTGAGCCCGAGGCCGCTAAGCACTGCAATCATATGCGCGGACATGCCGGCATTCAGGAAGTTGGCCCCGGTCATGATCACAGCATAGAGCCCGCCCGCCGCGGCAAGCCGCCCGGGTCCGACGGCGCGCGGTTGCTTCGGCACCAACGCAGCAGAACCAGGCACGCCGGCAAACCGCTTATCCGGAATCATCAGGTGCAGCGGGATCGTCAGCAGCGCAAAGCCGCCATATGCCAGCACCGCCATGCGCCAGCCGAAATATTCCGAGAGCGTATGGCCGAGCGGCCAGAACACGGTTGCCGCCAGGCCACCGAGCAAGGTGATCCCGGACATCGCGCGGCGCGCCTCCGGTCCGCCGATCCGGGCCAGCGCCGCGAAGGCGGCATCGTACAGCGTCAGCCGCATGCCGAGGCCGAGAACGAGCCACGACGCGAAATAGGTATCGATCTGATGGGAGACCGCGAGACCGGCGCAGCCGAGCGCGTTGATCACGGCGCCGGCGACCATCACCTGCCGGCCACCGCTGCTATCCACCCACCGGCCCACGAGCGGCGACGCCACACCCATCACCAGGAGCGCAGCGGCGAATCCACCGTAGACGATGTCGCGGCTCCAGCCGAGATCCGCTGATATCTGCTCGCCGAAGCCGCCGATCAGATAGTAGGTCGCGCCCCACGAGATCAGCTGCGCCAATCCGAGGGCGACCACGACCCGGCGTGCGATCACCGGGCTATTTCCGTGTCCGAAGGAAGCGCGGAAGCGCCCAACCCGAGCGGCCGCTGCATCAGGACGGTGTCGACCCATTGCCCAAGCTTGAAGCCGACCGATCGCAGCGTTCCGACCATCTCGAAGCCCATGCGACGGTGCAGCGCGATCGATCCGGCGTTGCCACTGTTGCCGATCACGGCGATCATCTGCCGCCAGGGCCCCGCCTCCGACCGTGCGATCAGCGCCTGCAGCAGCGCCGCGCCGACGCGGCGGCCGCGCAAGGCTTCCGACACATAGACCGAGTCTTCAATGGTGTTGCGATAGGCAGGCCGCGGCCGGTACGCGGTCGCGTAGGAGTAGCCGGCCACGCGGCCGTCGATATCGGCCACGAGATACGGCAGCCCCGCGGCCAGCACGGCGGCGCGGCGCGTCAGCATCTCGTGGAGCGTCGGCGGCACCTCCTCGAAGGTCGCGAGCCCATGGAGCACGTGGTGCGCATAGATGCGCTGCACCTCCGCCATGTCGACCTCGGTGGCGTCGCGGATCACGGTGTCTTCGCTGTCTCTCATCATTCCACTCTCGTCTCGCGGCATCATGCCTGCGCTTCGGCGGCGCGTCGGTGCGGGCTGCAGGCTCCACGGGCTCATCTCGACGTCGCTGCGCGACAGCCCGACATCCGCCAGCAGGCGATCGTCGAGTTCGCGCAGCGCCTGCCGGCGGCGAGTGCGCGAATGCGGCGAGACCGCAAGATAGCGCCCCCAGCTCGACGATGACGCCGCCAATGGATTTGAGGCCGGACAATGCCTGCCCCCGATCTGGCCGAGGCCGTCGCTTGCCGGACTATGCGCCCTGGCCCTATATAAGGGAAGCTTTGACATCTTATGCGCAGCATAAGAGATGCTTTGATGAAGAACCTCAACCTCGACTATCTCGAAAGCTTCGCCGCGGTGATCGATTGCGGCAGCTTCTCTGCCGCGGCCGAGCGGCTTCAGCTCACCCAGCCCGCGGTGAGCCTGCAGGTGCGCCAGCTCGAGCGCAGTCTGAATGCAACCCTGATCGAGCGGGTCGGACGCAAGGCCAGACCGACCGCCGCCGGAGCCGCGCTGCTGTCGCACGCGCACCAGATCAACGCCGCCGTGACGTCGGCAATCGACGCCGTCGCGCAGCGGACCGCGGGAACGGCCGGCCGCGTGCGGCTCGGCACCGGCGCCACCGCCTGCATCTTCCTGCTGCCGCCGATCCTGAAGGAGCTGCGCGCCGCATTGCCCTCGCTCGAGATCAGCGTCACCACCGGAAACACGGCGGAGATCGCGCGGGCCGTCGAGGACAACACGATCGACATCGCGCTCGTCACGCTGCCGGTGTCGGGCCGAAGCTTCGAGATCATGCCTGTCATGAGCGACGAGTTCGTGCTGATCGCGCCCCGCGACATGAAGCTGCCGGCGCGGATCACGCCGGAGGTGCTGGCGACCAGGCCGGTCCTGCTGTTCGAGCCCGGCGGCAATACGAGGCGCACCACCGACGAGTGGCTGGCCCGTGGCGGCGTGTCGCTCAAGCCGTTGATGTCGCTCGGCAGCGTCGAGGCGATCAAGGAGATGGTGCGCGCCGGTCTCGGCTGCGCGGTGCTGCCGGGCATGGCCGTCCCCGCCAAGACCAGGCCGCGCGACCTGATCGTCCGCTCGCTGTCGCCAAGACTGCATCGCCGGCTCGCGGTCGTGATCCGCCGCGACAAGCGCCTCGACCGCGGGCTCCGGCAGACCCTGTCCGCCCTGAAGGGACTTGCGGCGACATAGGGAGGACGCCGCGCGTCCTCCCTGCTCAACCCCGTCAAGTGGCCTTGCGCTCCTGCTCCGCGATCTTGCGGAACGCGGCCTCGCCGGCATCAGTCACCGCTGCCCACTTTGCGTTCGGTGCGGCTTCGGCCTCGTAGTTGTCGTGCCAGTTCCACCATTTGTAGGTCGGGCCCTGCGGATAGCCTTTCGGCGAATTCTCCCAGAACTCCTGGCGGCCGAACGGCGTGATGTCGAGATAGCTCCACACCGTGCCCATCGATTCATCGCCGCGGCTGTTGACGAAATAGGTGCGGAATATCCGCTCGCCGTCGCGGATGAACACGTTGTGGCCGTGCCACTCGGCGACGCCGAAGTCCGCGTCGAAGCTGTCGGTGATCGTGTACCACGGCATCTCCCACTCCATCCGCGCCTTCAGCCGCGCGATGTCGGCCTGCGGCGCGCGCGAGGCGTAAGCGAGCGTGGTGTCGCGCTGGTTCAGATGCGAGAGATGGCTGACCTGGTCGGCGCCGAGCGAGCAGCCGCGGCAACCGTGATCCGGCCAGCCGAACACGCCCGGTTCGAAGAAGGCACGGTAGATGATCAACTGCCGGCGGCCCTCGAACAGGTCGAGCAGGCTCGCCTTGCCGTTCGGTCCTTCGAAGACATAGGCCTTCTCGACCGCCATCCAGGGCATCCGCCGCCGCTCCGCCGCTAGCGCGTCGCGCGCAC
Source organism: Bradyrhizobium sp. USDA 3364 (assembly GCF_054056355.1). Classification (NCBI taxonomy): domain Bacteria; kingdom Pseudomonadati; phylum Pseudomonadota; class Alphaproteobacteria; order Hyphomicrobiales; family Nitrobacteraceae; genus Bradyrhizobium; species Bradyrhizobium sp. USDA 3364. The sequence continues at coordinate 6,414,127 of NZ_JBSRYG010000002.1, read as the reverse complement.
GCACATGCGCCTTTTCCTTCACCAGCATCTGCAGCCGCGCCGCCTCCCAGGCCTCCTGCGACACCACCGGCGGTGTCTCCATGGCAGCCAGTCCGTTCTCCGCTGATTTGGTCATGATGATCTCCATCTCCGATTTGGGACGAACTCCGGGACTACTGCGCAGTTCCAACGCTGGCGGCCGTTCGTCATTGGCCATGCCGCAATCTGGCGCGGCGGCGGCGGATGGTGGGAGTGACAAGTGTGTCGGGATTTGCACGCATGCAATCCGCATCACTTGCGATCTACTTGCAGTCTGCAAGTATCTGTGCGAGCCTGCTGACCCATGAAACAGACCGCTCCCGCATCCGATGATGGCCTGAAGCTCAGCGCCTGGCTGCCTTACCGCCTGTTCCTGGTCGCAGCCCAGGTCGCCCGCCCGCTCGAGAGCTTTTACAGCGAGACGTTCGGATTGAGCCAAGCCGGCTGGCGCATCCTCGCCGTCATCGCCGAGCGCGACGCTGCCAATGCCGCCGAGATCGGCCGGGCCTGCGCGCTCGATCCATTCGCGGTCAGCCGCGGCATCGGCCAGCTCACGGAGCTCGGCTTCGCGGTGCGACGCCCCGGCAAGACCGATCGCCGCTTTGCGGCGGTCAGCATCACCCGCAGCGGCCGGGCTGCCTTCAACCGGATCGCCGCACTCGGCAGCACGATCGAGGCGCGGCTGCTTGCGCGCCTTTCGGAAAGCGAGCGAACAATGCTCGATTCCGCCCTCACCCGGTTTGAGGACGAAAGCGCGCGGATCGATGCCTGCGGCTGGCGCGCGCTGCTCGATGGTGCCGCAACGCCATGACGGCCGCACTGTTCGCGCTGACCGCACTGCTGTGGGGCGGCGGCGCGCTGGCCACCGCGATGCAGGCCGGCGTGACGCCTGCGCCGTGGTCGGTCGCACTGCGCATGGTGCTCGCGGGCCTCATCCTGCTCGGCTACGGCCGGCTGCGTGGCGTGCCGCTCGCGATCCCGAGCAAGGACCGACCGGCCGTCGCCTTGCAGGGTCTGCTGTTCTTCGCCATCGCCTTCATCGCCTTTTATGAGGCGACCGCGCGCATGCCGAGCGGCCTTGCGGCGTTGGTGCTGTCGACGTCGTCGCTGTTCGCAGCCGTAATCGCGCGCGCGACACTCGGCGTCCCGATCTCCTCCGGCTTCGTATCGGGCGCACTGTGCGGCATCGTCGGACTGGCCATCATCATTCTGCCCGGCGCCAGCGCGCATGGAACCGTGCCGCTTGCCGGTTTCGCCTGGGCGCTCACGGCGGCCATCGCGACCGGTGCCGGCACGACGGTCGGTGCGCGCAACCAGCGTGCCGGATTGCCGATCGTCTCGGTGCTCGCCTGGGGCGCCTTCGTCGGCGCCGCAGCGAGCGCGCTTTGGGCCGTCGCGACAGGCACGCACTTCGCGGCCGATCTCTCGCCCTCCTACTTCGCGAGCTTCCTCTATCTCGCCGTCGCCGCCTCCTGCATCACCTTCATGCTCTATTTCGAGCTGGTGCGCCGGCTCGGCCCTGGCCGCGCCGCCTACACGCTCGCGCTGGTGCCGCTCGTTGCCCTCGTGCTGTCGGCGCTGTTCGAGCACCTCGCGCTGGGCTGGCCGGTGCTCGCCGGCGCTGGCGCGATCCTCGCCGGCAACATGCTGGTGCTGGCGCGCGCCTAGACCAAGATTACCTGCCCGGCCGCGCAGTCATTGCAATTGACGCGCGGCCGATATCTGACTAAAGTCAGATATATGCTCGACCCGGTTTCCCGCGTCCGTCGTTTCAACCGTGCCGTGACGAGTGCCGTCGGCGCGCTCGACACCTCGTTCCTGGGGCGCGGCCGGCCGCTCGGGGCGGCGCGGGTGTTGAACGCGATCGGGCACGGCCGCGCCGATGTCGGCGACATCAGGGACTATCTCGGGCTCGATTCCGGCTTGATGAGCCGACTGTTGCGCAGCCTCGAGGACGAAGGGCTGATCGAGACCACGGCGCACGACGAGGACGCGCGCCGCCGCATCGCTCGCCTGACGCCGGCGGGCAAGCGCGAGTTCAACGCCTATGAGGCGATCTCCAACCGGCAGGCCAAGGATTTTCTTAGCCATCACACGCAACGCGACGCGCTGCTGGCGGCGATGGACCTGATCGCCTCCGCACTCGGGCGCGACGGCACTGCCCTGCACGAGATCGACCCCCGCAGCGACGCGGCGCGCTACTGCCTCGGCGAGTATTACGCCGAGCTGGCGCGGCGGTTCAAACAGGGCTTTGACGTCAAGCTGTCGCGCGACCCTGATGCCAAGGACATGGTGCGGCCGCGCGGCAGCTTCGTCGTGGCGGTGTCGGACGGCCTGCCGCTTGGCTGCGTCGGGCTGAAGGGCACGAGCGGAGGGTTCGCGGAGATCAAGCGGCTCTGGGTCGCACCGAGCGCACGCGGCCTCGGCCTCGGCCGCCGCTTAATGGATGCGGCTGAAAGCGCTGCGCGCGAGCTCGGCATCGCGCTGCTGCGGCTCGACACCAACAGCGCGCTGGCCGAAGCCGGTCAGCTCTACCGCCGCAGCGGCTGGACCGAGATCCCGCGCTTCAACGACGACCCCTACCCCGACCTGTTCTTCGAAAAGCGCCTCTGAGCGGTGCGCCGCGCGCGGGTTGTCCAACGTCCGACGCTGGCCTAAGACGCTACTATGACCATTCGCTCCATCGTCCGCTATCCCGATCCGCGGCTTGCGCTGCCGGCCGAGGCGGTGACCGTGTTTGACGATGCGCTGCGCGAGCTGGCGCAGGACCTGCTCGAGACGATGCGTGCCGCGCCGGGCATCGGGATCACCGCGCCGCATGTCGGCGTGTCCTTGCGCGTCGTGGTGCTCGAGCTCGACGCCAGCGAGGGCCCGCGGATCTATGTCAATCCGGAGATCATCCGCACCTCGGACGAGATGATCCTGCACAAGGAAGGCAGCGTCTCGATGCCCGGCGTCACCGACGAGGTCGAGCGCCATGCGCGGGTCCGCATCCGCTACCAGGATCTCGACGGCAACATGCAGACCGAGGAATCGGACGGCCTGCGTGCGGTCTGTCATCAGCACGAGATCGATCAGCTCGACGGCGTGTTCTGGATCAGGCGGCTGTCCCGCTTGAAGCGGGAGCGCCTGATCAAGCGGTTCGAGAAGATCTCGCGCGGCTAGCTGGACTTCACCCTCCCGCCATCAAATCCTTGGCCAGCGCCATGTACGCCGGCAGCGTCACGGGGTCGTTGGCGGCGTTGCCCGCCATGGGGTGCGAGGCGTAGCGTGCGATCACCATCTCGGCCTTCGGATCAATGTAGATGCCCTGGCCGTGCACGCCGCGCGCCATGTAGGCGCCATGCGCATTGTGCGTCACCCACCATTGATTGCGGTAGGAGGCGCCGGGCAGCGTGGTGTAGCCGGCCGGCTTGAATTTCTCGGGATCGCCTCCGCGTGCGATGTCCTCGACCACATGAGACGGCACGATCTGGCGGCCGTTGAAGCGGCCGTGATTGCGGATCGTCTCGCCGAAACGGGCAAGATCGCGCAGCGTGGTCGACAGCCCGCCGGCGCCGCTTTCGGTGCCGATGCGGTCGACGTGATAATGCGCATCCTCCTCCGCGCCCATCGGCGCCCAGATCCGCTCGGATAGCAAATCCGACAAGGTCATGCCGCTGGCGCGGCGGCAGATGAAGGCCAGCACGTCGGAATTGACGGTCTTGTAGGCGAAGGCCTTGCCGTGCTCGCCCTGCTTCTGCTGCGCGCAGAGGAAATCGAAGATGTTGGTCGCGCCCTCATAGCCCTCCAGGATCGGCGCCATGCCGTTGGCGCGCCGCAGCCCCCACACATCTGAGTTTTTGTCGGTATAGACCTCGGTGTATTTGAGGCCCGTCGTCATATCCATCGCCTCGTGCACGCGCGCGTCGCCGAATGCGCTTCGCTCCAGCTCCGGCACGTAGTCGGTGATCGGCGCCTGCGGATCGATCTTGCCCTCGGCGATCAAGATGCCGGCGAGCGTGCCGGTGAACGATTTCGTCACCGACATCGCGATATGCGGCTTGTGCGGCCTCAAGGCGCCGAAATAGCGCTCGTAGATCAGTTTGCCCCGGCGCAGCACGGCGATGCCATCTGCGTAGCTGTCCTCGAGCATGCGCGCGAAGGTCTGCGGCCGGCCGTCCATCGTGACCGACGCGGACGCGCCGATGTCGTGGTCCTCGCGCGGCAGCACCGAGGCCGGTCCTGTCCCGCGCCAGACATTCACCGTCGGCACCAGCTGGCGGATGTTGCTCCACGCCCAGCGCAGTTCCGGAAAGCTGCGGAACGAGCCGTTCTGGAATGTGATCGTCTTGTCCTGCGGCGGCGGAAAGCCCTGCATCCAACCGAGCTCTTTCGGATCGCTCTCGGCGGCGGTGGGAGTGTGTCGTTGATTGGGCGCGGTCGCGACGGACATCAGGGCTGGCTCCAGAGCTGCGATACCAATTTCGTATCACGCGATCGCAGAGCGCACATCCCGCGTTTGCGCCGGGGAGACCGTCGCCGCGAGCGCATGGCGGAGCCAATATTTCCGGCGGGCGGATTACCCCGCGGCCGCCCGCTCGATCGCGGCGATGTCGATCTTCGTCATCGTCATCATCGCCTCCATCGCACGCCTGCCGGTCGCGCGATCGGCGGCGTTGACGAGCTCGAGCAACCGCCTCGGCGTGATCTGCCAGGCAAAACCCCAGCGATCCCGGCACCAGCCGCACGGCAATTCCTTGCCGCCATTGCCGGTGACCGCGTTCCAGTAGCGATCGGTCTCCGCCTGGCTGTCGGTCAGCACCATGAAGCTGACCGCCTCGTTCGGCACGTAGTTGGAACCGCCATTGAGCCCGACGAAGCGGCGGCCGAGCACGGTGAATTCGACCGTCAGTTCGTCACCCTGCCCGATGCCCGGGATCGGCGAAACATGGCCCGCATCGACATGGCTGTCCGGAAATGTCGCGGCGTAGAACTCCGCCGCCTCACGCGCTTTGCCCTGATCGAACCACAGGCACGTCACCAGATCGGTCATCGCAATCTCCTTGTTTGCACGGAGGACGTTTGGCGGACGCGCGAACCGACATCAGCGGGAAAAAATTTGCGACGGTGCTCCGCTCCCTCTTGATAGCGCCGGCAGGCGGAACGCCGGAGTTCCCGGCGTCCCGCGGATCTAAAGTGCTGGTCGGATGCCTGGTTCGGTGAAAGGCTTTACTGGTTCAGCGTCAATGTTGTTCGCACACGATTTCAGGCAGATGCCGCGGCCGGTTCGGACATCGTGATCCGGTTCCTGACGCTCGCACGCTCCTGCATCCTTGCGTACCATGCCGCGAGAGCCTCGCACTCGGCCGGCACCGGCACCTTCACGAGTCCCGCGAAAATCAGGCCGCCTATGACGGTAATATCGGCCATCGTGAACGCCTCGCCGGCGACGAACGGCTGGCTTTTCAGAATGCCGTCAAAATAGTGCATTCCCTTGAAGGCCTTGTCGCGCTGGCGGAAGCCCCACTCGGGGTTCTGATAGATCTCGACATGCGGCCCAAGACCCGGCGTGGCGTGGTGGAAATAGACGCTGATGGGGTCGAGCAGCTCCAGCTCGGCGCGCTTGCTCATCATGTGGATCACGCCCTTTTCGCGCGGCGTCCGACCGGTCAGCGTCGGTGCGCCGTCCAGCGCGTCGAGATACTCGGTAATGGCGGTGCATTCGGCAATCAAAGTCCCGTCGTCGAGCTCGAGCACCGGCAGCGTGCCCGAGTAGTTCTTGGCGAGGAATTCGGGCGTCTTGTGCTCGCCCTTGTAGAGATCGACCACGACGAACTGCACGCGCGACCGCAGGCTCTTCTCGGCCAGCGCGATGCGAACGCGGGCCGGGTATGGGCCGGTTGGCCAATCATAGATCTTCATCACGACTCCGTTTTGTCTACCTGTCACTTGGTAGGGAGTATAAAAGCGCTTCAAATCCAGCGCGTCAACGCCTATCTATCACTTGGTAGGTAACGAGGCAGTGAGGCGATGACATGAGTTCGAGCTCTCGGGAGGCCATCCTGGCGGCCGCGAAGCGGACCGCGCAGGCGCGTGGCTATGGCGGCTTGAATTTCCGCGATCTCGCCGACGACGTCGGCATCAAGGCCGCCAGCATCTACCACCATTTCCCGAGCAAGGCCGATCTCGGCGCGGCCGTCGCGCGGCGCTACTGGGAGGACACCGCCGCCCAGCTCGAGTCGATGCTGGCGGAAACGCCGGATCCGGTCCGCTGCCTGCGTCGGTATCCCGAGGTGTTTCGCAAGGCGCTCGAGAACAACAATCGCATGTGCCTGTGCAGCTTCATGTCCGCGGAAGTCGATGACCTGCCGGACGCAGTGAGGCAGGAGGTGCAGAGCTTTGCCGACGTCAACGTGGCGTGGCTGGGCAAGCTGCTGGTCGCCGCGCGCCTGGTCAATGCGAGGAAGAGCGAACAACGGGCCCGCGCCATCTTCGCCGCCGTCGCAGGCGCGCAGCTGATGGCCAGGAGCCGCGGCGATATCTCACTCTACGACTCCTTGATCGACAGCTATCGCGCCGCGGGCCTGCTGCCGGCGTAGATCGGCCGCGGCAGCGCGAGGGAAGCATCGCGGGCGACCTGCCGCGCGTCAGTCGCGCGATACGGACAATCCCGCGAGAAGCGGCGCGTACGCGGCGAGCCTGCGCGATACGAACTCGGTGAAGAGCCGCACGCGCTTCGTCTTGCGTGTCTCCCCCTGGGTGAGCAGCCAGAGCGTTCCATGCATGTGCAGGCCGGTGCCCGGCAGCCTCACCAGCAGGGGGTCGGCATCTCCGACAAAGCACGGCAATGTCGTCATCCCGAGCCCTTGCCGAACCGCAACGAGTTGCGCCTCGCCGTCCGTGGTCCTGAACGGAACCCCCGTGGTACGAACCTCACCCTCGCCGGCCCAGTCCGGGACGCCGTGCATGCTGATGACGATCCACCTGACGGGATCAGGCGTGCCCGCACGCCACGCGGCCAGTCGATCGCGAGATATGTAGACGCCGCCGAACAGCTCCGGCCCCTTCAGGCCGTGAAGATTGAGCGGCAGGGTCTTGCGGTCGTAGACCACACGGATCGCGACGTCGGCCTCTCGATTGGTCAGATTTGCCAGCTCGCCGGACGACAGGATTTCCATCTCGATGTCCGGATGCAGACGCGCGAAATCGGCGAAGTCCGGCATCAGCAGGTGTGTCGCGAGGGTCGGTGCCAGCGTGACCCGCAGCAGCCCGCGCACGCCCTGGTCGCGCCCGAAGACACGCGTCTCCAGCTGGTGCGACGATGCATGCATCTGGTCGGCGAACTCGAGGACCTCCTCGCCCGCAGCCGTCAGGCGGTAGCCCGAAGGCAGCCTTTCGAACATGCGCGCCCCGAGGCGTTCCTCGAGCTGGGCAATGCGCCGGAGCACGGTCGAGTGATTGACCCCGAGGCGCTCGGCGGCAGCCCGCACCGAGCCTCCGCGTGCGACGGCAAGAAAGTAGCGAACGTCATCCCAGTCGATCATGGTGCATTCCGGCACCGCGTGGTGCGCCTTCCGAAGCCCGCATCTAACACATCGAACCGCAGTACGGGCGGTCATCATAGCCTGTGCCGACGAGCGCGGCCCAATTCCGAACGGCGGATACCAACCGTCGCGGCTGGCGTCAGTCTTCCAGCCGGATCGATTTCGCACCACCGGTGTGCGCGGTTCCGCACTCAACCCCTGACTCGGGCGGACCCATGTTGGCGTTCTCGGGGGCCTCCCCGAACGACCAAAGGCGGAGCCTGGAAGGAGAAGTCATGGGAAAGCTTGAGGGTAAGGTTGCAGTCATCACGGGTGGATCGAGCGGCATGGCGCTGGCGAGCGCCAAGCGGTTCGTTGAAGAAGGCGCCCATGTTTTCATCACGGGCCGGAGGCAGGGGGCGCTCGACGCGGCCGTCAGGCTGATCGGGCGGAACGTGACCGGCGTGCGCGGCGACGCGGCCAATCTCGACGACCTCGACCGCCTGTTCGATACGGTGAAGCGGGACAAGGGCAGCATCGACGTCCTGTATGCGAGCGCCGGCATCGGCGAATCCGTCCCGCTGGGCGAGATTACCGAGCAGCATTTCGATGCGGCCTTCGGCCTGAATACGCGCGGCACGCTGTTCACGGTTCAGAAGGCGTTGCCGCTGTTCAACGATGGCGGATCGATCTTCATGACCGGGTCGGTTGCTTCAGTGAAAGGCTTTCCTGGTTACGGCGTGTATGCGGCGAGCAAGGCGGCGTTGCGGTCATTCGCACGCACCTGGCTCAACGAACTGAAGGGCCGGAATATCCGGGTGAACGTGCTGAGCCCGGGGCCGATCGCCACACCGATGCAGGACCAGGTCCTCACCGAGGAGGCGAAGCGGATGTTCGAATCCCTGATCCCGCGGGGAAAGATGGGGCGGCCTGAGGAAATTGCGGCGGCCGCGGTGTTCCTGGCGTCCGACGAGTCCAGCTTCGTGAATGGCGTGGAGCTGTCCGTCGACGGCGGCTTCTCGGCCATCTGAAGGCGCGCAATCAAGACCAACACGGATCGGAGAAACATCATGAGCTACGCAATTATCGGCTTCGGCAAGATTGGCCAGGCCCTCGCCCACGCCTTCGCCCGCAAGAACATCGACGTGACCGTCGCAAGCCGCCGGCCGCCCGAAGCATTGGCGCCGCAGGCCCGGGCGATCGGACCCAGCGTCGTCGCCAAGTCGCTGCGGGACGCGCTCGCGGCCGACACAATCATCCTGGCGGTCCCGTTCGCCGAGCATCGCGAGGTCGCGAAAGCCCTGCCGAGCTGGGGCGGCAAGACGGTCATCGACACGATGAACTCGTTGGCTCCGCCGGCGGAGCTCGACGGCCTCCCCTCCTCCGCCTTCGTCGCCAAGGCGTTTACCGGCGCCAGGCTCGTGAAAGGCTTCAATCACCTGATTGCAGCTAAGCTCGCTGCCGATCCGGTCGTCGAGGGCGGCCACCGGGTCGTCTTCCTGTCTGGTGACGACGAGGACGCAATCGCTCCCGTAGCGGCCCTGGCCAAACAGCTCGGGTTCGCACCCGTCAAGCTCGGCAAGCTCAACGAGGGTGGCGCGCTGGTGCAGGGTCGCCGAGGCACCTGGGGCCCGCTCATCTTCCAGGATTTGTTCAGGAAGGAGCAGTGATCGATCCACGATCGTGTGATCGGCCCGAAAAGCGAGTAGCCCGCATGAGCACAGCGACATGCGGGACACCACGCGACACGCCGACAGGAAGTGCCCCAGCGCTGCGCTTGATTGCGGGCCACGCTTGCTCACGCAGCGTTGAGCCGGCGTGAGCGAGGATTGCATTTAAGTCCACCGTTGCCGCGCACACTTATCTGGCGAGGCCGGACTCGTTGGCCACACAAGAACGGAGAAACTCAATGACGAACGTCAAACTTCTGTCGGCTGCTTTGATCGCGGTTGCCATGATCGCGTCGCCGGCAATGGCGCGCGAAACCCACGCCGTGTCCCGCCATGTCGCGGAGGGCAACGCCGCCGCGCCGTCCGAGCCCGCCTACGTTGACGGGCGCGCGTGCATTCCTGCACCGCGCGTCGGTTCATTCGCCACGGCGCCCTGGACCGGCGACAATGTCCCCTGCGAGCCGCGTCCGTATTGATCGAGCTTACCGCTGAGCTGACGCGGCCGCCCCGCCGCCAGGCTGCAGCATTTTACGATTCAAACAGCGCAGGCATTCGCGATCTCGCGACATGATCTGTCCGAGCTTTGTGCATCGTTCCGCCCTCTCGAAACAGAGGGCGCAGGGAAAGCCGGGTGCCGATCGCACCCATGGGCCCCGAGCAATGGAGATAAGCTCGGGGGTAGGACCACAGGTGTAACCGGAAACAACCCGGCTTTCCCTGCGCGATGGCTTACGGCTTATACGTGCTCTCCCCGGCGAGACTTGGCTTTGTTGTCACCGTCTCCGCAACGCGCACCGCGCAATTCGAGAGACACCTACCACTAGGGCGTCAGGCCTGCACGACTTCGCCGTCCGCCTCATGCGCACTCGTCAGTCGCGCATTCGGCGTCCACCGCATCTCGACCCGCGTTCGTGACGATCGCGATCCGCCCCTCGTGTCGGGTGAGACGCGCATATTGAACATCTGAGTTGGGTCAAACGCCAAGCGGAATATTTTCTTATTCGCGGATTGACAGGTTTTAGTGAGTTGCCCGTCGGGGTGATTTGTCGCAGGGCGCGCGGCGGGATTTGATTAGCACGTGGGCAACTCAAGCGCGGCTAAAACATAGACGAAGCGATACTTGCGACGAAACTTGTTTGTTTGGCATAACGAAAAATGGAATGGGGAGGCAAGCAATGTTCAAGAGCGAAGTACGCGATAGCACAATCAATGGCTTGTTAGAGAAGGCAAGAGAGAGAAAATATGGCCAATACTTGGCCAGATTAGTTTTGAAGAAGGTCCGAGGATTCAACGACGAACCCATATCCTTTGATTTTCCGGTTACTGCCATCATTGGCCCAAATGGTGGAGGCAAAACCACGGTTTTGGGAGCAGCGGGGATAATCTACAAGGACGTTGCACCTCGTACGTTCTTCTCGAAGAGTGGCAAGTACGACGCCGGAATGCAGGACTGGTCGATAGAGTACGAACTCGTCGATCAAAAATTCTCCAAAGATCACATCCGACGAACTGCCAGTTTCAAAAGCCTCAAATGGAATCGCGATGCTATGGACAGGCAAGTTCTTGTCTTCGGCGTATCAAGAACTGTGCCTGCAAGCGAGCGGAAAGAGCTCTTGAGCTGCACTTCCCGAAAATTCTCCGTTCCCGATGACCTGCCACTGAGTATTTCCTCCAGATGAAGTTAGAGTCCGGCCTGAAGAGGGACGGACAGATGAAGCGAGCAAGGTTCACGGAAGAACAGATTATCGGCGTGTTGAAGGAGCATGAGGCTGGAGCGAAGACGGCCGATCTGGCTCGCAAGCACGGGGTCTCCGAGGCGACAATCTACAACTGGAAGGCCAGATTCGGCGGCATGGATGTCTCCGAGGCCAAGCGGTTGAAGGCGCTGGAGGAGGAGAACGCGAAGCTGAAGAAGCTCTTGGCCGAGCAGATGCTCGATGCGGCTGCGCTGCGCGAGCTTCTTTCAAAAAAATGGTAGGGCCCGCTGCCAAACGCGCCGCGGTGGCGCATCTGGAGGCCAAGTTGGGCCTGTCGGAGCGGCGGGCCTGTTCGATCGTGGGCGCGGACCGGAAGATGATCCGCTACCGCTCTCGTCGGCCGCCAGACACCGAGCTTCGCGCCCGGCTGCGCGAACTGGCCAATCAACGCCGCCGGTTCGGCTATCGGCGGCTGTTTATCCTGCTGCGGCGGGAGGGCGAGTGTTCCGGGATAAACCGAATCCACCGGCTCTATCGGGAGGAAGGGCTCACTGTCCGTAAGCGTCGAGCCCGCCGAAAGGCCACAGGCACCCGGGCGCCGATCCTGGTGGAAGCGAAGCCGAACGCACGCTGGTCGCTGGACTTCGTCTACGACCAGTTCGCCAACGGACGGCGCTTCCGCGTCCTCAACATCGTCGACGACGTCACCAAGGAATGCCTGGGCGCGATCCCCGGACACCTCGATCTCCGGTCGGCGGGTGGCTCGGGAACTGACGACGATCGTCGAGCGGCGCGGCAAGCCGGGCTCGATCGTCACCGACAACGGCACCGAGTTCACCTGCAATGCCATGCTGGCCTGGTGCAAGGAAACCGGTATCGACTGGCACTTCATCGCACCGGGAAAGCCGATCCAGAATGCCTTCGTCGAGAGCTTCAACGGGCGCATGCGCGACGAACTGCTCAACGAGACCCTGTTCTTCGAACTCGAAGACGCCAGAACAAAGATCGCGGCGTGGGTTGCTGACTACAACGGTGACCGCCCGCACTCTTCGCTGAAATACCTCACCCCGGCGGCCTATGCTGCCACATTCACCGCAACGGGCGATCGGCTGCGCAACCCCGACCAGCTCCGCCGATCGCCCGTTGCTCCACCTGCGCCAATCGGCGTACAAAACCCCGAGACTCTAATTGCCACCGGATGAAAGCTCAGTGGCAGGTCACCGAAAGTCAGGTAGTCGGATTTTCGCAAGAGCTCAATGAAGCCATTTCTCGAATACTGGACAAGGATGTAAGCGGATTCAAACAACTAAAGATTCATGCTTCTGGCGATGTGACGCTACTAACCGGGCAGACACAAAGCGGCGTGCAATACTCTGAATTCCATTTCGGAGCGGGGGAATCGAGCATCATTCGCATGGTTGCGGCTATTGAGGCGGCAAAGGATCAAACACTAGTCCTGATCGAAGAGATAGAAAACGGATTGCACCCGGTCGCCACGATTCGACTCGTCGAATATTTGATATGGGCCGCTGAACGCAAGAAGATCCAAGTCATATTCACAACTCACTCGAACGAGGCGCTCCAACCACTGCCCAGCAAAGCAATATGGGCGGCAACAAAGGACAAGCTATTCCAGGGCAAACTCGACATTGCGTCTTTGCGTGCGATCACTGGACAGATAGAAACGTCATCGGTGATCTTTGTTGAAGACGATTTCGCCAAGACATGGGTTGAATCCATCCTTCGACAGGGCAGTGCCTATCCCATCGAACATTTCCAAGTACATGCAATGGCTGGCGATGGCGCAGCTGTGTCAATGAACACGTACCACAACTCGAATCCATCGATTTCAGTCCCTTCAACGTGCGTTATCGACGGAGATTCAAGGCAGGAAGACGATCCGGCGAAAGGCATCTTCCGTCTTCCGGGCAATGCGCCCGAGGCATTTGTGTTCGATAGCTGCATTGAGGCATGGCCTGAGATTGGAGGCAAGCTGTCAGTCGCGCTTCTTCAAGAATTTACCGAGAATGATCGGGTCCTTGAAGCATGTCGACACATTCGAATATCGAACAAAGATACCCACCTACTCTTCTCGCAGCTTGGTGCCAAGCTGGGCCTCATCCCAGCGCAAACGGTGAGCTTGGCGTTCACCACTATTTGGGCTCAGCTTAACAAGCAGGCCGTCGGAGATTTGGCCGGAAAGATCATCGCGTTCAGCAAGAGAGAAAAGCAGCCAACCCACGCGAGCGGAAACAACGGATCGAGAGAGATACAGTGACCGGATTCCTTTTGGCCCGGGGCATACATCAGGCTCCCGGCAAGATTTTTTTGACTCCGCTACCAATCGCTCAATCCTGTAAAACCAGTTCGGACCGAGATATTCGTTCATCAACCGAACGAGTTCGGCGCCCGAAACGAAGTGAAGCCGAGGATTTCCCGCGACGAATATCTTTGCCGTTTCGGTGAGATCGCTCGTCATCACGCAAACCCCACCGGTGGCCTTCCTATCCGAAACGACCCCAAGCAGCTGGCGGACTATCTTCACTCCTACATTCGTCTCCCACTTCTTGCACTCGATGTAGGTTTTCGATCGTTGGCCAAGATCCTCTTTCACTGCAAGCAAATCATATCCGCCGTCTTTCTGACGTGGAGTTAGGCTAGTCGAATATCCCGTGGCTGAGTATAGGGTATCCCTCCATTGAGGGCCGCCTTGTTTGACGGACGCGAGCGCTGCAGGTCCTAGGGGTAATCCTAGGAGAAGCGCTATGACGATTTCGCGGGCAGAGGTGATCACATCGGTCGAGCGGCGGCGTCGGTGGTCACAGGATGAGAAGGAACGGCTAGTTGCAGCATCGTTCGAGCCCGGAGCCACTGTTTCCGAGGTGGCTCGCATGGCCGGCCTTCATGTGAGCCAGCTGTTCAGGTGGCGCAAAGAGCTTTGCAAGCACGGTGAAACGAGTGTAGCGCCGTTGGTGCCGGTCGAGATTGGGCCGTCTGTGCCGCCGCGGGATGTGGCCGAAGCGCCATTGACGACGGCGCCGGCGCGTCGACGGAGGAGCCAGGGCATCATCGAGATTGATCTCGGTAGCGGACACCGCATCCGGGTCGACGGTGACGTTGATGGAGACGCGCTGCGGCGAGTTCTCGATGCCCTGGTGCGCCGATGATCCCGGTTCCGACAGGCGCGCGAGTGTGGCTCGCGACAGGCTACACGGATATGCGCAGAGGCTTTCCGTCGTTGGCACTCCAAGTGCAGGAGGTGTTGCGCAAAGACCCGCTCAGCGGTCATCTGTTCGTCTTCCGCGGTCGCCGCAGCGATCTTGTGAAGATGATCTGGCACGATGGCCAGGGAGCATGCTTGTTTACCAAAAGACTCGAGAGAGGAAGGTTCATCTGGCCATCGGTTGCCGGTGAATCGGTAACGATCTCTCCGGCGCAATTGAGCTATCTGTTGTCCGGGATCGATTGGCGCAACCCTCAAGAAACCCAGCGTCCGACGCGGGTCGGTTAGTCGTTTTGCAGGTTTGAATCTGCTGCTTGATCTGATTCAATGGCTTCGTGATATCAAAGCCGGACGATCTTCCATCGGACCTTGTCAGTGCCCTGGCGGCGCTGCAGGCCGAGCGTGAGGCGCGGCTGCGAGCTGAGGCGATGGCTGCCAGCGCGCAGGCGGAGCTGTCGAACAACGAGGCGCTGGTCGCGCATCTCGAGCTGCGGATCGAGAAGCTCAAACGCGAACTGTACGGGCAGCGCTCCGAGCGCACGGCGCGGCTGCTCGAGCAGTTGGAACTGGAGCTCGAAGACCTCGTCGCCACGGCGAGCGAGGATGAGCTTGCGGCGCAGGCCGCAGCGGCGAAGACGCAGAACGTCCGCCCCTTCACGCGCAAGCGGCCGGTGCGCAAGCCTTGGCCGGACGACATCGAACACGAGCGCGTCGTCATTGACGCTCCGACGAGCTGCGCCTGCTGCGGCGGATCGCGGCTGGCGAAGGTCGGCGAGGATGTGACCAAGACGCTGGAGGAGATCCCGCGTCGCTTCAAGGTCATCGAGACAGTGCGCGAGAAGTTCACCTGCCGCGATTGCGAGAAGATCAGCCAGCCGCCTGCGCCGTTCCATGCCACGCCGCGCGGCTTCATCGGCCCACAATTGCTGGCGACGATCCTGTTCGACAAGTTCGGCATGCATATCCCGCTCAACCGCCAGAGTGCGCGCTTTAAGGCCGAGAGGATCGATTTGCCGCTGTCGACGCTGGCCGACCAGGTCGGCCACGGGACCTTCGCCGTCATGCCACTCTTCCACTTGATCGAACGCCATGTGCTCGCTGCTGAGCGCCTTCATGGCGATGACACCACCATCCGTATCCTGGCGAAGGGCAAGTGCACGACCGGGCGGATCTGGACTTATGTGCGGGATGACCGGCCCTTTGCCGGGCCTGCGCCGCCGGCGGCGGTCTATTACGCCTCGAGCGACCGACGAGGCGAGCATCCGCAGAAGCATCTGGCCGCCTTCGCCGGCATCCTGCAAGCCGATTGCTACAACGGCTTCGAGCCGCTGTTCGACCCGCAGAAGAAGGTGCTGCCGATTACGCCGGCGTTTTGCTTCGCCCATGCGCGGCGGGGCTTCTTCGAGCTGGCTGACATCGAGAAGAATGCCCGGGAAGGCAAGAGAGGTAAACCGGTCTCTCCGATCGCGCTGGAGGCGGTCAGGCGCCTGGATGTGTTGTTCGAGATCGAGCGCGCCATTAACGGCTGCGGCGCCGAAGAGCGGCGCGCCGTGCGCCAGGAAAAGAGCAAGCCGCTCCTCGGGGACATGCACGCCTGGTTGCTGCGTGAGCGCGAAACCCTCTCTCGCTCCTCCGAGGTCCTGAAGCCTATGAATTACATGCTCAGGCGCTGGGACGACTTCGCCCGCTTCCTCGACGATGGCAGGATCTGCTTGACCAACAATTGTGCTGAGCGCGCATTGAGAGGCATCGCCTTGGGAAGGCGCAACTGGACCTTCGCCGGCAGCCAGCGTGGTGCCGACCGTGCCGCCATCATGCTGACGATGATCACGACCTGTCGTCTCAACGACGTCGATCCGAAAGCCTGGCTCGCCAACGTCCTCGCCCGTATCGCCGATCTTCCCGCATCGCGTCTGCACGAATTGCTGCCCTGGGAATGGAAGCTCCTGCGCCAAGCCGACAAGCCCGCCGATCAGCAGGCCGCCTGACCTTCACGCAACGCCATCATAGAGCTCGCCGTACCCGCGCGCATGCGTCCATCACGCGGTCCTCGTCGTATGCGTACAGTATAGGCGTTCAACCAAGTGTTCGAACACACGCGGCGATTCCCCCTGTAGGAGGCGTATAGCGTCTTTGTACGACCGCGGGTTCAGGATGTACTTTGCTCGAATAACCTCCATTGCATCAAACAATCCATGGATTCGGCCATCGGGTAGCAAAAGACCATGAGCTTCAAAATATGCCTCGAGCGCATTGATCGCCGCGCGCGGATTGTCTGGCAATAAGTCAAGTACCCAAGTGATACCTTCCCATGGTGGCGGAGCCTCAAACCCTTGCTTCTTGGCCCCCACATAAACCATGAGACGACTACGAAACTGAGACTTGCCGACCTGCTCTCCTTTACTCTCGAGGAAGCTCCATCCTGCTAAGATTATCGCATCACAACCTAACGAGCAGGAGGGGATCAAAAATCTGTGAAGCAACTCCAGAACGTCGTCGTCCGTGCGGACCGAGAGAGACGCGATATAGTCGTCTCGTAAGCGGTTCGATGGAAAAGAAAAGTTGATTACACCCGGATCGTCATCAGCGACGCTGTCCAGCCATAGCTCAAGGCTTATCTCATTTTCCATCTTAGGTAGCGCCTGGCATCAACAGACGAGCGCATAGCCCGCATGAGCATAGCGATATGCGAGAGACCGCGCTATGTGCGGATAGTAGCCCCCCGTATCGCTATGCTCATCCGGGCTATGAATGCTGCACCGGGTCTCCAACTTCTTGCATCTTCACTGGAATTCCGACAGGAATAATATAGTGGCCGAACTTCGTGCCAAATCTTTGCAAGCGACGATCAACGAGCGAATTTGCAATACCACCCAGAAAGTTTACGACTTCCTGAATGCCGTCGGATACGCCCACGCTGTACCAGGCACACTTCCCGTCACCTGAAGTGATGGCATAACAATAGCCTTTGCCAACGACACATAAGATGGTTGCAGCTGGGTCGCTCAGCGCCTTTTCATCGACAGCAATATATCTTTCGAGCTCGGCCTGTATGCCTTCTTCCTTTAGGTCAGAACTCCACGCGAATATGAACCGCGGCGGCAAAAAGAGTTGGTTCTGTGCATTTGGCAAAGGCTGAAGCGCGGCCACGCTCTGAAATTTTCGGACACAGTCGCGTAGTGTCACCTTCGTCAGTCGCGACTTAACTTCTCCGTAATAGGTCACCCCCTCGATTGGAAACAACCCTTCGTTCTCAGCATAGAGAACGGCCGGGACATGAAATGGGTCAAAGATGATAACGTCGGCTTCCGGAGAATTCTTACCCGTGTGATCGACAGCCAACCCCGATCCGATAATGTACTCCTTGTTTGTGACTAACTTCAGGAGATCGCCAACGAAAGCTTCCCTAAATCTCCCTTTTAGACCTGCATGATCTATCGCTACTGTCTCTCCAACCTTAGCGATCGCCGAGACAACCGCATTTCGAAACCGTTCGCGAATTTGATCGTGCGCCATCGCCCCCTACTCCCACTCGATAATCAACTGGCTTCTGAAACCCTTATGGGCAAAGGCTTCCCGCGTGTCGGGTTTTTGCGATACCGTCACCGATACCGCAGCCCAAAATGCCGCATCATCAACTATGACGTCGCGGATAGATTGAGGGTCGAGAAATCAACTCACGCCATAGCGGCGTGGCGCGCGCCCAACCCCATGATGATGCTGGCTAGGAAAGAAGGCTATGGGCGCACGGCGACTTCTGGGGCTTCCGCGCGAGGCCAGCAGTCGTCTTGTCGATCGCTGGACCCCTACCCCTAACCCGCGCGCCCGAGTCTGCAGCCGCTTGGGCCTGGGCCTATCAATCAAGCCAGCACTTAGGATTTTGGATTGCAGTACGGGAGATCGTTCTCACTGGGAGCGAAACGGTATCGCTGTTTTCCGCGCTGTGCATCAGCAATGATGACCGCCTGGCCGCGATGCAGATCGCGCTCTCGGCAAGCGGGAACGGCAGTTGAATCCAGTTCGGTGATGGCCGCCGTTAGCGACGTCCATCTAGCGTTCTCAGCGCCCGTCTCGCCGGCAATGCAGAGCAGCCCAAGTCCTGCCGATACGAGCATGCCAATGGCCTGAGGTTCTTTCGTGCTACATGAGAAAAGCAAATAACCTGAAGCCACCAGTCCGACAGCTGCCGTCGAATAATCGAGCCAGGTCCACGGCACAAAACGGTGCCCCAGCACGACGAGAGAGAGTAGTGCCGCGCTGACACACGAGCCCGCAACGATGGACCAACGTCGGACAGACGGATTCCGCCGGACGATCCAGAACACGACGGCGCCAGCGATCAGGCCATTTAGCAACAGTGCAGGTAACCACTCCAGAAGGCTTAGCAGGTAGTCGCTCACGTGCATTTTCGCGATGACGACCTTGGATGACGAATCCAAGGTGCGGGCAAACATGAACATGTAAGCGAAGCCCAGGGCGATGGCGAAGTTACTCGCGGCAAGCGAACACACTGCAACTTGTCGGAGGGCGCGCGCCGTTTTTCTGCTGGTCATCGACATCATCCCCGCTCCCTTTCGCTCTTCAAATATGCAGAGAATGGGGCGAATCGAAGGATGAAAATCAGCGAACCTGGTGAGCGAATCCAGGCTTTCGAACCAGGCCGCGCGCTGCCCTATGCGGCGTAGACGCTGCCCTCAGCCCTTCGCGCGGATGCGTTCCAGCAGCGCCACAGCCTCGGTGCCACTGATCTTGCCGGCGACCACCGCCGCATCCACGGCAGTTGCAAGCTGCTCGGGGCTCAGGCTCGCAAGCGCTGCCTGGCGCACCTTTGCGTCGTCGGGCTTCTTCGCCACGTGCGCCGCCCCGGCAACTGCTCGCAGCTTGGCGTCGTCTGACGCTTGGCGCTGTTCGGCCGACTGCGACTTCACCAGAAGCGTTGTGGGCGCTTTTGGGGACTTCACGCTGCTGCGCCCTTGGCGAGGCGCCGATCGCGCGGCCTGCGAGGCGCTGTCGGGCCGCGCAGGCGGCATCTCGCCACGCGCGCGCCGGCCGATGACGTCGAGCATCTCGCACACGACTGCGTCGCCCCGGTGCTCCGTCCCGTGGGCAGCATCGAGCACCATGGCCTTGGCAAGACGTTCCCCGTAGGTAGTTCGCGCCATGGTCACTGCTCCAAGCCCAGCTTGCGCAGGCAGGCGACCGCATCCGCTCCGCTGATCTTGCCGAGCCGCACCATGTGGTCGACGGCCGCGCGCTGCTGGTCGGGGCTCATGCCTGCCAGCGTCGCCGACATCGCATCGCCCGCGACCGGCGTCTTGCCGTCATCGTCAAGCCCGAGTGCCTTCAGTCCGGCCACGGCTGCCGTGCCGCTCAGCCGGCCGCTGCGAACGGCGTCGTCGATGGCGCCCTTGAGCAGCAGTCCAAGCGCCGGCCCGGCGATCTGCTTCGGTTTCTTGGCGCCGGCGCCGGACTTCACCAGCAGCGGCGGCTTGGGCTCGTCCAGCGCCTTCAGCTCGGCGAGCAGTTGGCTAAAAGTCTTGTCGGCCATGTTGGCTCCTTCGAAGAAAAAAACCGGCACAGATCACTGGGCCGGCGAAGCCTCGGCGTGGGTGGGTACCGAGGACGGAGTGTTCTGTTCATGCCGCAGGCTCACCGCCGCAGCCATCACCGCGATCGCCGCGGCCGCTTGCAGGGGATCGCCTGCTGCGCGCACCAAGCTCTGGATCTCCTCCGGCGTGGCGCCGGCGTCCCTCAGCATGCGCTCGACCACCAAATGCATGCGGCGCTCGGTAGAAGGCCGGCCAGCCGGGTTGGCCCGGTTGCCAGGCGCGAACTTGCCGCGGGCGGTATGGTTGGCAGACTTCACGCCAGCGTCCCCAGGGTCACCTTGCGCAGGTCTTCACCGGCGACGTAGTACGACGGAAGGTTCTTGTTCCCCACCGTGAAGACGCCGCGGCGCAGTTCGCGCACAGCATCCACAAGGTGTTGCTCCAGCAGGCGAGCGCGGTCGGCAATGGCGTGCAGCGCGGCTTCGACCTGCGCGGCCTTGAGCTTCTGCTCGGCGGCTGCCAGGCGTTGGCGCAGCGCGGAAACGGGCTGCTCAAGCGCATGCACGCGTTGGCGCGCCGCTGCTGCCAAGCTGTCGAGGTCATCGGCGTCGGCCGTCAGGAGGGTCAGCGTGGCGGCGTCGTCGGGCTGCTCATGGCCGGCAAGGCGACGACTGCGGATGGCTGCGGCCTCATGGCGCTTCGAGTCGGCACGCTTCACCAGCGCGTCGACCTCGTTGCGGACCTTCTGACGCTGCGGTGCGCCGCGTTCGATCTCGAGGCGCAGGCGCGCGCAATCGGCGGCCGCTTCGGCAACAAGCGGATGTTGCGATGGTTCAGGCGCCTCGACACCGGCGGGCAGCTGCACACGCGCCACGGCGGCGGCCACCGCGCTCGTGGCCTGCTCGGCGGCCACATTGGCGGCCTGATCCGCTTCGGCAGTCTCAGCAGACTGGCGATCGCGCTCCACAGCAGCGACGGCATCCTGATGCGCCTGGCGCTGGCGGCGAACCTCGTCGAGAGCTTGGCGCGCGGCAGTGGTGTCCTCGCCAGCGGCGAGCGCGTCGGCGAGACGGTCGGAAGCGGCCTGCTCGCGGGCCTGAAGTTCAATGAGTACGGCTTGCGTCACGGTGGATGTCCTCGCTGGGTCCGGTCAGGTAGAAAAAAATGGTCGCCAGATAGCCGCCGTCGAAATCGATCAGCGCTTGGAGCGCGACCTTGAGCTCAGCCAGCGTCTGGGTCGTGTCCAGGCCAGCGTTTGCAGCCATGGCGTTGCGCTCGGCAGCCTCGTTGGCCTCGGCTTGGAGCTTCATGCCCATGGACAGGGCTTGGCGCGCGCCGTCGTTGCGGGTGATGGCCTCGCGCAGTGGCGCGAAGGCGGCGTGGTGGTGATCCAGTGGAGTGCTCATGGCCGCCAGTCTGTTGTCACGACCGACGGTTTGAGCCGTTTAATCGTGCGCCGCGCTCATCACATTCCCGCAGGCTGCGGCTTCGCTACGCGCCCTGCGGCCTGCACCTGCGTTTGTGCGAGCTGCTGGCCGCGCTGATCTTTCAGCACGAACTCACCAGGGGCCATCTCGACGACGACGCGCTGCTCACCAGGGCGACCTTCAGCGCCCGTGTCGGGAAGCGGCGTGCGGTAGTAGTTCTCGGCCATGGCGCCACGCAACGCCGCTTCGCGGTCGGCGTTCGCGGGAATCTCGTAACGCCTGCTGACGAGGGCCGCAGCCTCCCGCGCAGACGTCGTTTGCTTCAGGAGCGCACCAACTTTCCCTTTCTTCCCCTTTGTCAGCTCGTAATCGACGAAGCCCAGCTGTTCCTGGAAAGAGGCGACGCCGATGTCCTTACCAGACCAAGCTTTGAAGTCGGCTTGGCGATCCGGATGCCACTGCGCGATGCCGCGGGCTTTGCCGCTGTCGCCGACCGCGCGCGGGTCGAAGGTGCTGCTCTCGCGTGCGAGATTTGCGACGAGGCCCGCCGCCTGTTCGCGTGAGTAGCCTTTGGACATGAAGAACTGCATGGCCTCTTGAGCGCGCGCATTGACAGCCCCCGCAGGTGAGCCGCCGCCGACCATCTGCTCCAGCTGCTGGGCTGTTGGCTTCGAACCGGCGCCGGAAGCAACCTGGCCGAGGCTCTTTACCTCCTCGGTACCCTTGCGACGCGCAGCTTCCTGCTCGTTCATGGCCTTGATGTTCTTCTGCAGGGCCGCAGTCTCTTCGCCGATCGCCTTCTCCCGCTCGTCCTGGAGTTGCAGTACGCGTTTGCGAGAGGCCTCTTCTTGGCGCGCCAGCTGGTCGGACAGGGCCTGCACCTTCGCTTGACCCGCCGCGCGCTTCTCCGGATCGGCATAGTCGCGCTTCAATTCCGCGAGCGCCGCATCGCGCTGCGCACGGATAGCGGAGGGCCTGCTTGCCTCGTCTTTGATCTGCTGCTCGAAGTCGGCCTTGATGCCGCGCTTCCGGTCATCGGAGTCGGCGGTCATCATGGCTTCCTGGATCTGCCGGCTGCTCATCGCGCCCTTGCCGCCGGCGAGGTACATGATGCCGGCCCGCGCACCCTCCATCGCGGGCACCAGCCGGTCGGCCAGCGTGCTCTTGATGTTTTCGAGAGCGGCCTTGCTGTCCCGCGCAATTGATCCCTGCGTCTGCTCCTGGCCTTCCGTGGCCGCCTGGCGCATGCGCTTGTCCTTGTCGGACTCACTCAGCGACGAGTCGCCCTCGATCTGCGCCATGCGCGAGATACCTGTGGCGTTCACGTCCTTCACATCGATTCCCAGGCGGTCGAGCCGGCGGCCCATGCCGCCCAGCTGCGCCGGGTTCACGGTGGCGATCGCCATGGCCTGGCTGTTGTTGATGCCATAGAGGTTCGCCATGGCGTTCGCCATGAGCTTGCGGGCCTGCGGGCCGCCGCCGTAGGCCTTCTCGAACTGCCGCTGGATGCGCTCGAAGTTGGTGCTGTCGTCATTGGCTGCATCGGGCGTGCCGAGGCCGTATTTGCTGGCGTAGCGCGAATAGGCCGAGCCGGCGCCGAACGTGCGGCGGCCGGTGCCGAACAGGCCTTGCTCGCGCAGCACAGTGACATCCATGGGATCCATGCCGCGCCCGCCGAGCGCCGAGTACAGGAAATTCTGGCCGGCCTCGCCGGCGGACCCGCCGCCGGAGATCGAGGCGTTCATGCGCGCGAGCAGCGCGGCCGAGCTCGCCACGTCCATGCCAGGCAGCTTAGTGCCCACCATGCCGGTCAGCATCGACGTGTAGGCTTCGACGTTAGCGGTGTTCATGCCCGCGCGCGTCTGCGATGCGGTGTGGCCGGCGATCGCCTCGAGCACCTCGTCGGCCTTGGTGAACGCGTCGGACTTCGCGATCCCCTCGCCGATCAGCATCGCCAGGCGCCGCGCCTGCTGATCGTTGTTGGTGGCGCCCATCATGCGCAGCGTGCCGAACGCGCCGACTGCCTGGGACGGGGTCCACGCCGAAGCTGCGGCCGAAGCCGCCCGCGGTCGTGACTTCGTCGCCGACGCCGCGCCAGTTCTTGTTCGAGATGCCGGCATTGCGGATGTACTCGCTCACGAGGCCCTGGCCTTCTTCGAAGGTGGTACCCATCCGCCCAGACGCTCCACGGATCGCCGCCTTCAGCGCGCCGAAGCCGACACCCGCATCACCGAGCAGCCGCTTGATCCGATCGTGCCGGATGTTCTCGTCCTCAACCTTGCCGACTTGGTCGACGACTGCGCCAACCACCTTCGAGATCGCCAGCGCAGCCAGACCGCCGCCAAGGCCAGCAAGGCCCGCACCGATGCCTCCGCCCATGCCGGCCGACAGCGCGTTGTTGGCGACCCGGCCGGCCGGGCCCAGCGCATTGAGGCCGGCACCGACTGCCTGGCGCGCGACGCCGCCGAGGGCACCGCCCGTACCAGACGCACCGCCGCCGGGATGGGCACCGGCGCCACTGCTACCGCCGCCAGATGGCATTGCGCCAAAGCGCGCGCCGCCGACGTGCTCGAAGGCCTGTTGCATGCGGTAGCCGCGCTGCAGCTCACCGGGGTACAACTTCGACCAATCGAGCTGGAAGAAGCCCGCCCCCTGCTGGCCGGTCGCGTTGACGCGCGAGCGCAGATCACCCGAAACTTTCAGCAGGGACCGATAGGTCGCCTCAAGCTTCTTCATGTCCTCCAGAGTGGACTTGCTGATCGGGGTGAACTTGACCCGGTTGGCCTGCGCGATCGTGGCGCCCAGGCGGTTGAACTCCTGCGTGAACTGCTGGAGCGCCTGGGTGACGTCGCCCTTGTCGAACTGGGCCTCGACTGGAATCTTGATGGTCATGACGCAGTCCCCAGCCGGCGAGCACTGCGGCGACGCTGGCGAGCGTCACCGCTACCGATGTGACGCTCCCCGGCCTGGACCACGGCGAGCGCCTCGTCGACGAGGCGTTCCAGGCGGGCATGCTTGCGCGCACTCAGGGGGGCCGGTGCGGCGACATCGAGCACGTGCTCCAGCGTGCGGCCGGGCGACTCGTCGCGCTCAGCAGCAAGCGTGCGCAGCTTGGTGGCGGCCTCCTTCGTGGTGGTGATCTGCAGACTCGTGCGCCCCGTTTCGTCCAGGCGCTCGCGATAGCGGGCCTGGCGCTCAGGGCTGGACTTGGTGACGGTGGGCATGCGGCCTCCGGGTGCGTAACGGGTTACGCAATCGTCGTGTCACGACACAACCAGCGGCGCATGAATCGTTTGATTGCCAGGACCGGATGATCAACCTTGGCCGGTGGTCGACGCGGCGCCTCTGCAATTGCGAGACCGCAGTCACCCGCGACCCTTTCCGTGAGTCAGATCGTGCGTCTGAAAGCGGTTAGATAAATCCCATCCTTTGGGGATACGGGTGCGATCGCAAAGCATACAGCGGCAGGGCCGGATGCTTTTCGTCCTGTTCTTGGACAAGAAATCGCGCACCGCCCCAGTCGCGCTGCCTGACGGGTGAGGAAGTGCCACAACCCGTGCTTGGTCGATGCCCGCAGCTTTGGCTGCGTGGCGGACAATCCTTGGGCCTTTTTGACCGAGCGCCACGATGTCGGCATCGGCTGGTACGCTGGCAAGCTCCTCGGCGAGAGAGGTTTCCACGTACTTCCTAAGTTCCGGGTGTTCGAGAGAGTCGATTTGGTTGTTGAACAGCTCGCCCTTGATGAAGGTTGGATATCGGATGGTTGACGTGAAGTGCACCTTAGACGCCTCTTTGGTCCAAAGATCGTCGATGTCCTCGATGCCAGCGCGTTCGGCCAAGCCACCATGTTCCAATATCGACTTCAAATTCGGTTCGATTACGTCGCCGCGGAACGATGCCTCGACCTTTATTCTTTCAAGGTCTGTCTGCGGATTTTCTCCTTTGGCGACGGCAATCCGCACTGCTTTGTAGCTGCGCCGCGCTTGGTTGGGTCCCGGTGTTACTCCAACGATAACGATCCGGGCGTCCCGGTTTACGAAGTCAAACGGAGCCCAAAGAATCTCGATGCCATGAGCATCGCGGACCCCACGCGACGGATAGAGACGGAGCTCATTGGGCTTGTTCAGCTCTCTTTCCAAATCATCGTCGGAGAGTGCCAGCAAGGTGTTCATCATCTCATTGTTCCAAGATCGGATCACACACAGAACGGCCCAGCTTAGAACCCTTTCTCTGTGGCTAAATGCACCGGCAAGTCGGACGAAATGAAACTCGGAGTTGCTTCTGCCCGGATCTAATTCTTCAGGTTTGAGAGTATGCCTTCAGCTCTTCTATCGTCTGCGGCAGCCTCGGCTTGGCGATTTTGCTTTTGATAGAGACTGCATAGTAGCGAGTGGCGTGTCCATGCTGTCCGTAAACGAAGCCGCCATTGCCATCCGGTTCAAGCTCCTGAGGGGTGTAGCCTTCGTTTTCCGCCTGCAGGCTATGAAGACGGAAACTGTAATTGGGGTGGGCCTTGCCGTGATCTGCAAGCCCTTCATCAATGACTTTCATCGTTTCAGCAATTGCCGTTTTGAAGTGCGCTTCTTCGTAACGGCCCTTAGAGCCTGCGATATGCACCTGGAACACGGCTGCTCCCCACACACGGCTTGCGTACTCTGGCTTAAGCGCGTCAATCGTATCAGTGATTTTGAAGAGGTCTGCAGCAATCCCTCGCACGGTCTTTACGCCAATTTTGACCTCTATCATCGCAAGCGGCACGAAATGGCTGAACAGCACAGCGACGTCGGTACGCTTCGAGCCGAACCTTTTGACTGGCTGCCCCGACCTTCGGACGGTCATACCATTCGCAAAATGGCGGTTCAGGTATTCAACCTCGACCTGATAATTTTGCTCGATCAGCTCTCTCGCAATATCAGACGTCAGCATGTACTCGGTAGTGACTGGCCCCCCATGATAGTCGGTGATATGAGCAATCAGATCGATGGATCGTTTCACCCCGCTCTTTAGCAAGGAAAGCAACTCGGCTTCAGCAAATTCCTGCATTAAGGACCAGGCTCCGCTTTATCGCTCATGAATTGCATAAGTAACCTTCACTGCCATCTCCTCAAATCGGCAGAACCCACTCGCCCACCCCATCTGTTCCGGCGTGCGGCAATCAGGTTCGAAGAGTCGTGGGCTCGCAACGACAATCACTGTGCTGCACGCCCGGCTGGTGGCCACATTGAATCTGTGCGGGTCATATAGGAACGCCATGCCGCGCGGCGCGTCTTCGGGTGAGGAACTGGTGCACGAATAGATCACCACGGGCGCTTCCTGACCCTGGAACTTGTCGACGGTGCCGACGCGGACCACGTCGACGTCGGCCAGAGCACGCCTTAGCGCGCTAACCTGGGAGTTGTAGGGCGCGACGACGAGGATGTCCTTCGGCTCCAACGGGCGGGTCTCTCCGTCGGCGTTTGTCCACGTGGTGCCGGGCTGCAACAACGAACGAGCAATAGCGACGACGGCATCAACCTCTTCGAGGGCCCGGGCTTGGTTGCCCTGGTGGTCCACTTCCACCAGGAAGAGCCCAGCACCGACGAACGGCGTGGCGCCCTCGATGCGCTGGCGCTCCAAGCCAGGATTCGACTGCAACCGACCCTCATAGTACGCCTCGGATGTGAACGTGCAAACTTCGGGGTGCAGCCGATACGTCCGGTCGAGGAACAGGCCTTGCTCAGCGCGCAGCGTCGCCTGCGCCGGACCCAGCAGGTGCACGAGCGCGGCAACGTTGGCGCCATCCTCGTGCGCGCCACGCGTGGGCTGTTCAAGCTGCTGCGGGTCGCCGAGCAGCACCAAGTTGCGGGCCGCGCGTGCGGCGGCCAGCGCCTGTGCTAGAGCCATCTGTCCAGCCTCGTCGATGACGAGCACGTCGAGGCGGCCGATGGCATCAGGATGGGCCCAGAGCCACGCGGTGCCACCTACGATGGTGCCAGGGGCAATGCGGTCGAGCGCCTCGCCTGGCGACTTGGCGAATTCAATGCCGTCCACGCCATCATGCTCATCATCCTTGTGCACCAGGTGCAGATGCTGGGGGCGGCTCGACGCGTTGTCGGCCTTGCGCACAGCGACCAGCAGGTTGTCGATGACCTTGTGGCTGACTGCTGTGATGCCAATCTTCTTGCCTGCCGCGGCGAGCGCCAAGATGGCCTTGGCACCTTGCGTCGTCTTGCCGGCTCCGGGCGGGCCTTGTACGGGCAGCACGCCGCCGTCAAGTTCGGTACACAGGCGCACAAGGGCTTGGCCGGCGTCCTCATCGGCACGGCGCAGCGCTTCGCAGACGCCGGTGGCACGGCGCGGCGGAAGCGCACGCAGGAGCTCACTCGGCGCGGCGTAGGGACTGTCGTGGTCAAACCCGTTGTCGCGGACATGTTCGGCGAAGGCGAGCAATGCTTCCTCGAGCGACTTGGCGCCGACCACGGGATCTTTGAAGACCGCGGTGGGAAGGGATTGCATGGCCTTCTCGCTGATGCTCAACACGACGGTTCGGTCATCGAGATCGAGCGCTTCCACTGCGGCCTTAATCGTGCCCGGTTCCTGGCCCGGATCTGCGGAGACCGGCCACACGGCGCTGTCACCGACGTCGACAGCCGTTTCTTGGGTCGGAAAACGAAATCGGCATCGCGCGTTCCGCTCGCGTCCCTGCTTGGGAAGCCGTTCGACGAACTCGAGCCCGGCGAGCATCTGGCGTTCGTCGAGGTGCTCGTCGCCCGGCAAATCGCGGAGGCGGAAAAACTCCCACCAGGCGTTCTTTTCCTCCTGCCGGTAGTAGCCGAGCATCGCAGCGAGCAGTGCCCGAGCCCTTTCGTCCGCCGTCCACGTCTCGGGGTCCGCAGGCAGGCCTTGCCGCAGCGCCTCCCGAAGCGCCTCGATGCGCTGATCGCGCGCGCTGACCTCCTCACTTGGCGCCAGCACGCCGGGCACCGGGCGGGCGATGCTTTGGCCGCGCGCGACGATTTCGTCGCGCTGGCGCTCGAGCCAGCCGCGCAGCGATTCAGTTGAGAGGCAGTCGTCGCCGTTGTACACGGCGACACGCTCACGGATCTCCTCAGCAATGGCATGGACGTCGCCCAGTTCGAGTGCCAGTTCGAGGTCGCGCCGCGCAAGGGCGGCGTCGCGCAGGTCGAGCCGTCGCTGGAACCCATGCAAAGCTTCTAGCTCCTTGAGACCATAGCACTCCACGCCGATGCGAAACGCCTCGCGCACCACGGCATGCAAGTCCACGAAGCGCCGACCGCGCAGCAGTTGGTCTAGCTCAGGGCCGCGCGTGGCATGACGTGCCGACAGCCGTTTGAGGGCAGCAGGCTCGTAGGCGCCGAAGTGGTAGACATGGGCACCCGGGTGCTGCTGCACGCGAGCCAGCGCAAAGTCGATGAAGGCCTCCAAGGCGGCCTTCTCCTCACCAGCATCCAGCGCCCAGCGTTGGTTGAACTCGACCTCTCCGCTCTCGCTCTTGATGCTCACGCCGGTGAGGTACTCCAGCCCGTGCGGGGCAACGAATGGGTCGCCCTCGAAGTCGAGGAAGATGTCGCCGGCCGAAGGCTCCGGCAGACGTGCAAGCCCGCGGCCGGGTTCAAGCGCGAGTGCCTCGATCTGCGGCATGTCGGCACCACGGCTCGCCACCTGCAGTCGCGCCTGCTGTCCCAGCCGCCGGTAGGTGTCCTCAGCGCCTCGCTTAGGCTTGTCGGGGAGTCGGCCTTCGCGTTGGCCGATGGCCGCAACCGTAGGAAGTCCTTGCTGCTGAAACTCGCGCACGTGAGCTCCGCTGATGGCGGCGATCAGCGAAGGGTGATCGTCCGCCCTCCTCTGTCGGTCGCAATGGCGCCAGTAGATGCAGATGTCGCAGTGCGCCACGGGATGCGGATAGGTGCTCGGTGGCGGCGTCGCGGTGACTGCGGCTAGCAAGCGGGCACGCACGAGCCGGTAGTACGCAGCGAACTTCCCCGTGCGATAGGTTTCCTGCTCGAGCGGCGTGATGACGTGGATGTGATCAGGCGCCACGCCCTGCATCGGCTGCAGCAATTCGGCATAGGTGCACAGTTGCAGGATCGTGCCGGGCTTGGTCTCGAGCGAAAGCTTGGTGTCGCCGGGCTCGTAGGCGTAGCCGGGCAGCGACGAAGTCGTGGTATCGACGCGCAGCAGCACGTCGGCGATGCCGCTGAACACGTCGTTGCCCAACGTAGCTTGCACGATGGCGTCGAAGCCGGCCTCCATCGCTCGGCGGGTCGCGGCGGGGTCACGCTGATCACGCAAGTCGCAGATCGAGCGGCCCGCGCGCCGCAGCGTCTCGACGTAGGCCGCTTCGTGCTGGCGGCCACGCTCGCGCAACGCGTCGAGCCGGGAGTCAGGGCTGAAGTCGATCTGCAGCAGCCCTTCACGCCGCTGGCGCTCGAGTTGCGTGAGGTGAGGACAAGCGAGATGGGCCGCGAGCTGAGTCGGAGTGAGGTGCCCTGGTGGGCCGAGAATCGACCTATCGCGGGTGACGAAGTCGCCGTCTTGCGAGTGTTGTCCCTCTGCTGACTCCTGAACATCCCGCGTCTCTGCCATAGGTCCCCCAGTCTTGTTTCACGGCGGGCGGCGGGCCAAACCAAGCCCAGTTGCTGGAATCACGCCGCAACCCACGCCGCCGACAGCGCCTCCGCCTGCTTCAGCACCGTCTCCGTTGCCTCTTCCTGCCGGTCCGGTGGGTACTTGTAGCGGCGCAGCAGGGTCTTCACCATCACGCGCAGCTTCGCGCGCACGGTGTCGCGCTTGGCCCAGTCGACCGTGACTGACTTACGTAGGCTCAGCGTCAGCTCTACCGCAATCTTCTTCAGCGTGGCGTCACCAAGTTCGCGCACGGCCGCCTCGTTCGTGGTCAGCGCGTCGTAAAAAGCCATCTCGTCGCCATTGAGACCAAGTTGCTCGCCGCGCTGGGTGGCCGCTTGAAACTTCTTGGCCATCTCGATCAGCTCTTCGATGACCTGCGCTGTTTCGACGGCGCGGTTGCGGTAACGCGTCAGGCTCTGCTGCAGCAATTCGGAGAACTTCGCGCTCTGCACGACGTTGGTCTTGAAGCGCGACTTGATTTCACCTTTCAGCAACCGCTCCAGCAACTCGACGGCAAGGTTGCGCTCCTTCATATGGCGGACGTCCTCCAGGAACTCGTCCGACAGCACACCGATGTCCGGGCGCTTCAGGCCGGCGGCAGAGAAGATGTCCACGACCTCATCGCTGACCACCGCGCGACTGATGATTTGCCGCAGCGCGTGTTCCTTCTGTTCGTCGGTCAGCTTTTTGTCCGTGCCTCCATGCTTGGTCAGTGCCGCCTTTACCGCCTGCAGAAAAGCCAGTTCGTCGCGGTAGTCCAAGGCTTCGTCCAGCGTGCAACAGAGCGCGAATGCCTTGCTCGCAGCAAGCACCGCATCGGCGAAGCGCTTCTTGCCGTCCTCTAGGCCGAGCACGTGGTTGGCAACCGCCGGAAGAAGCTGCCAGGCCTTGCTGCGGAAGTCGCCATAGTCCACGCCGTGCAGCATGTCGTGCAGCACATCCATCTGCTCCTGCAGCACGGTCAGGGCCTCGTGCGCATCGATGGTAGGCCTGCCGCGCCCATGGGCCTGGGTGTAGTCGGCAAGTGCCGCCTTCAACTCGTTGGCGATCCCAATGTAGTCCACCACCAGACCGCCCGGCTTGTCCTTGAAGACGCGATTCACCCGCGCGATGGCCTGCATCAGGTTGTGGCCGCGCATGGGCTTGTCGGCGTACATCGTATGCAGGCAGGGAGCGTCGAAGCCGGTGAGCCACATGTCGCGCACGATGACCAGCTTGAACGGGTCGGCCGGGTTCTTGAAGCGCGTCTCCAGCTGCTTGCGCACCTCTTTGGGATAGATGTGCGGCTTGAGCAGGGCCTTGTCGGAGGCCGAGCCGGTCATGACTACCTTGATGGCGCCTTGCATGGGGTCATCGCTGTGCCAGGCCGGCCTCAGCGCGACGATGGCATTGTAGAGGTGCACGCAGACGTCGCGGCTCATCGCTACCACCATTGCCTTGCCGTCCATGGCCGAGAGCCGGCTCTCGAAGTGAGCCACGATATCAGCTGCCACCTTTTGGATCCGCGGGGGTGCGCCAACCAATTGCTCCAAGGCTGCCCAGCGACGCAGCTTTGCCACCTTGGCCGCGTCGCCCTCTTCGTCTTCGGTCAGCTCGTCCACCTCGTTGTCGAGTTGGCTGACGTCGGCCGCTTTCAGATCCAGCTTGGCCAGGCGGCCTTCGTAGTAGATGGGAACGGTGGCCCCATCCTTCACAGCCTGCTCGATGTCATAGATGTGGACGTAGTCGCCGAACACGGCGCGCGTGTCGCGATCGTCCAGCGACACGGGCGTGCCGGTGAAGGCAACGAAGGTTGCACCAGGCAGCGCGTCGCGCAGATATTGGGCATAGCCGTATCGCACCGCGCTGGCCGTGCCAGCAGGCGGTGCGGTGGTTGAGGTCTTGCCCTTCACCGCCATCCGCATCGAGGCACCGCTCGAGGAGGGGCCGCCAGCCAGCCGCGCGTCGAAGCCATATTGGCTGCGGTGAGCCTCATCGCAGATGACGACGATGTTGCTGCGGTCGGAGAGCACGGGGAACGTGTCTTCGTCCTCGCCCGGCGTGAACTTCTGGATCGTGGTGAAAATGATGCCGCCTGAGGGGCGATTGGTCAGCAGCCGACGCAGCTCGGGCCGTGTATCGGCCTGCACCGGGTTCTCGCGCAACATCTCGCTTGCGCCGGCGAAGACACCGAAGAGCTGGTTGTCGAGATCGTTGCGATCGGTCACCACCACCAGAGTCGGATTGCCCATGTCTGGGTGCGCCATCAGGGCACCGGCCAGACAGGTCATCTCGATGCTCTTCCCGGCGCCCTGCGTGTGCCATACCACCCCACCCTTGCGCGAGCCGCCAGGGACTGAGGCCCTGAGCACGCTCTGCACAACGGCGCGCACGGCGTGAAACTGATGATAGCCCGCAACCTTCTTGACCAGCAGCCCATCGTCCTCGAAGAGGATGAAGTGGCGCAGGTACTCCAGCAGCAACTCGCGCTGGCACAGGCCCAGCACCAACGTCTCCAGCTCGCGCATCGCGCCCAGCGGGTCGGTGGCTAAGCCGTCAATGGTGCGCCAGGCGATGAAGCGCTCGCGGTCGCTGGTGAGCGAGCCCATGCGCGCCTGGATGCCGTCGCTGATGACCTGCAGCGCGTTGGCGTTGAATAGATCGGGGATGTCTTGCTGGTAGGCCTGGAGCTGATTCCACGCCGCCCAGATGTCGGCATCCTCGTCACCGGGGTTCTTCAGCTCGACGACGACCAACGGTAGCCCATTAACGAACAGCACCACGTCGGGTCGGCGCGTCAGCTTCGGGCCCTGCACGCTGAACTGGTTGACGGCCAGCCAATCGTTGGCGGCCACATCAGTGAAGTCGACGAGGCGCACGCGGTCGCCGCGCGTCTCGCCATCCTTCTGAAACTCGACTGGCACTCCGTCGACCAGCCAGCGGTAGAGATGACGGTTGGCGTTGACCAGACCGGGGACGTTTAGATTCAGGACGCGACGCAGCGCGTCGTCTCGGGCACCAGCGGGGATGTGAGGGTTGAGACGAGCGATGGCATCTTGCAGCCGCGGGGCCAGCACCACCTCGCGGTAGGTGGCGCGTTCGGTGCCCGGGGTCTTGGCGTCAGGTGGGGAGATGTCGGGACCGTGTGCAGTGGACCAGCCCAAGTCAGCCAGCCACTCGAGCATCGCCCGTTCGACATCGTCCTCGCTGATGCCGCTCATTCAGCCGCCTCTTCAAGTCGGGCTTCGGCCTTAGGCAGGCGAAGCTTGCCGGAGATGAGGCGGGGGAGCAGGGTGTCGCGCAATTCAGAGAGCCCGCCGACATGTTGTTCGTTGGCTCGCACACGCATGAGTAGAGTGGATGCCACCTGGGTATAGGACGATACGACTGCCGACGGAGGTATCACTGCAGGCTGAGCATGCACGTGGTTGCGGTTGAGTGTCGGAACTGCCGAACCTGCGTTAAGGCGCTTCAAGTTCAGCGTCTTCAAGAACTGGTAAGCAAATGCAGGCGTAGCAACTTTGAACTGCTTAACCCAAAGCGACGTATTGAGCGGCCAGAAGTTCTCGTGGACGAAGTAGACATTGCCGATGACACCACTACGTCCCGTGGTCACGCCAGGCCCTTCGACCATCGCCTCGTGATGGCTGCCATTTGGCCCGCTAGCAGCGAGGACTGGAAATGACCCCTCAGTTCGTTGCAAGGCGGGTAGGTCAAATCCACGCTGCAAGACCAGGAGGTCATCAACCTTCCCAACTCTCCACCCCTTGGGAATCAACCCCAACGCCGATTCCTCGAATTCGTTAGGGAACAGCGCCGCCGTGGTGGCGGTCATGCCCTCGGGCTCGCGGCCCTCAGCCTTGGCGCGCACCGGGTCGAAGTCGATGAACCAGCTCTTGAACAGGGCCTGGGCGATGGATTCGAGGGTGGCGTTGGTTTGGCGCAGGAGGTCGATGCGGCGGTCTAGCGCATCGAGCGTGTCGCAGATTTGGTCCTGTTCATCAAGCGGCGGAACGAGAACTTCAAAATTCGGAATGTCGCGACACTTCAAGCTGTCGAAGACTGCGCCGACGTTTATGTATTTGCGGACTTGCTCCCACCACTCATCGCCGCGCACCAGCCACCGAAGAAACCGTGGGCGAATACGCTTGCCGTCTGCTCTAAGGACGACGAGGTTTTGGCCAATAGCGCATTGAAGGTATTGTGGGACAACCGCGCTGACGCCCGAGTTACATCGACGGACCACGATAACGTCGTGTTCCTGGGGGAGGAGCTTCTTTGTCCAGTCGATAAAGTGCTCTGGCGAAATGCGACGCACACCGGACAGGTCGATGTGCCCGTCTTTTAGTTGTGGAATGGCGATGTATGGATAGCCGCTTTCCACTGCGGGTGGCGTTCTGTGGTCACAGTCGATGAGCCGAATACCGGCCTGGACGAGCGTCAACGTCTCCCATTCAGACGGCATATCCCATCCCCCCGAGCCTCTCTCGAATCAACGCATCGAGTTCCGCCCCCTTAGCCATCTGTTCTGCGAGTTGCACAGCCAGCCGCTCCATCTTTTCGCTGAACGCCTCCTCATCGTCCTCGCCGGCCTCCGCGCCCACATAGCGCCCTGGCGTCAGCACGTGGCTATGCTCGGCAATCTCGGCCAACGTCACGGCGCGGCAGAAGCCGGGTACGTCGACGTAGGGTTCGTCAGCGCCGTCCTCGCCATCGGCGCGCCAGCGATGCACGGTGGCTGAGATGCGCGCCACGTCCTCGTCGTCGAATACCCGGTTAACACGCGTCGCCAAGCGACCGAGTTTGCGCGCATCGATGAACAGCACCTCGCCGCGCCGGTCGCGCCCCTTCTTGCCGCCGGGCACCGCGGCGCCGCTCTTGTCCTTGGACAAGAACCACAGGCAGGCCGGAATCTGCGTGTTGAAGAAGAGTTGAGGCGGCAGCGCCACCATCACGTCCACCACGTCGGCATCGACCATGGCCTTGCGGATGGCGCCTTCGTTGTTCTGGTTGGAACTCATGCTGCCGTTGGCCAGCACCACGCCGGCTTGGCCGCGCGGGCTGAGGTGGTGCAGGATGTGCTGCAGCCAGCCATAGTTAGCATTGCCAGCCGGCGGCGCGCCGTGGACCCAACGCCTGTCATCCGCCAGCCGCTCGCCGCCCCAGTCGCTGATGTTGAAGGGTGGATTGGCCATCACGTAGTCGGCGCGCAGGTCGGGATGCTGGTTGCGGTGGAAAGTATCGGCCGGCTCCTTGCCCAGATCGGCCGCGAAGCCTCGGATAGCAAGGTTCATCGCCACCAGCCGCCAGGTTGTCGGGTTCGCCTCCTGGCCGTAGATGCTGATGTCATCAGCCTTGCCGCCGTGCGCCTCGATGAACTTCTCGCTCTGCACGAACATGCCGCCCGACCCGCAGCAGGGGTCGTAGACGCGGCCCTGGTGCGGTGCGAGCACCTCGACCAGCACCTTGACCACCGACGCCGGTGTGTAGAACTGGCCGCCCTTCTTGCCCTCGGCGCTGGCGAATTGGCCAAGAAAGTATTCATAGACCTCACCGAGCAGGTCCTTGGCGTGGTGCCCCTCGCCGAAGCCGATGGTGGAGATCAGGTCCACCAACTCGCCAAGCCTGCCCGGCTCCAGCTGCGTGCGGCCGAAGCGCTTGTCGAGGATGCCTTTGAGCCGCGGGTTGTCAGCCTCAATCGCCTCGAGTGCCGCGTCGATGCGCACGCCGATGTCGGCCTGTTTGGCTTGGTCGCGAATCGCCTCCCAGCGCGCCTGAGCTGGCACCCAGAAAACGTTGGCCATCGTGTAGTAGTCGCGCTCCTCCAACGCGTCAGCGTGGTCCGCCGCGTCGGGCAGGTAGAGGTCACTGCCCTCTTCCGCGAATGCAGCCTGAAGCTGGGCTCGGCGCTCGTCGAAGGCGTCGCTGATGTACTTGAGGAAGATGAGGCCGAGTACGATGTGCTTGTACTCGGCGGCGTCCATGCTGGAGCGCAGCTTGTCAGCGGCCGCCCATAGGGTTTTCTTGAGATCTTGGTTCATTTACACATTTGCCACAGCTATCCCCAGGGCGATCCCCCGTACCTTCGTAGCCGTGGAAGCTCCTCCGCACTACCCCAAATAAAGTCTACTTTATCGCGAGCCTGCGTCTGCGAAAGCCTGTTAGTTGTGGAGCAGCACAGCAATTTTTCAGCAGCAGCCGCGCTCTTCTAGCGCGTCGAGCACCCCTTGGACCGGGTGTGTGAGCATTGCTTGCAGGATGAGCGCGCTGGCCTAGGCGTCTTACTCATTCCGCAGGTTCGCCGCGCTGGCCCTGCACGCGCTCGGGTTCGCCTGCGCATGATGCTGGTGAAGGGGCACGCGGAGCGCCGCGCCGCAGCATCAACACCGGCACGCGCGAGACCCGATGCACCACACCGTCGACCGAGAGCTGTTGGAAGGGCCGGATAAACCCGGCCCGCCACCCTGCGTTGTGCTGGCGCCCCGCACTTCCCCTGCCCCACGATAATCCGTATATGCACTTGTCGAGCGCCAAGAGAATCCAACGTGGACGGCGGGCGCCGCGGTAACGACAGACGCACATGGCGCGAATGCCTAAGACCCCATCCCAGCCCAAGGGAAAGAAAGCCAGCACCAAAGAGCCCGTAGCGCGGGGGACCAGGCGCGCACGCAAGCCTCGCCGTGTAGATGACCCGCCCGCCGTCGCCAGTCCGGCCGCAGCTGGGCCCGCCGGCGCTCTGCTGGAGGGTCACGTCGGCGCGCAATACCTTCTACCACTGCTGTCGGGTGGTGAGGCGCGCGGACTTCCAGGCGTCATCGTCACACGCGTGGCATTCCAGCGGGCAGGCCTCGGCCACCCCATGGACGACGTCATCGTCACCGGCCATGACCACCGAGGAGCCCCGGCCACGCTCGAACTGCAGGCGAAGCGCACGATTGCCTTCACGGCGAGCGACACGGTTTTCGCCGACGTGGTCGCGCTGGCCTGCCAGACAGCGACCAAGTCGGAGTTCAACACGACGCGTTATGAGCTCGCGGTGGCAATCGGCCGCACGTCCACCAAGATCGAGCAGCACATCCAGAATGTGCTGAAGTGGGCACGCGAGTACCAGGACGCCGAAGGATTTTTCGCTCGACTGACGCAGCCCGGTGCCGCGCACCAGGAGATGCGCGATTTCGTCGAAGCATTTCGCGATCACATGCGCAAGGCCGGCGCGGCGCATGCCGACGCATCCGTGTGGCGATTGCTATCTCGCTTCCAGGTGCTGGCGTTCGACTTCGAGCAGCCCGGTTCGGTATGCGCGCAGCTGGCCCGCGAGCGCTGCACGCTGATCCTCGCGCCCCAGGAAGTGGGGCGAGCAGGCGAACTGTGGGATTCGCTCCAGCAGATCGCGTTGCACGTCGATGCCGCTGGCGGAGACCTAGACGCCCGCGCATTGCGCGATCGACTCTCCGCCGAGCGGGCCTACCAGATGGTTGGCGACCGCCGCCTGCATCTCGCGCGTGAGCGGCTTGCAGAAGCCGCGGAGAACACGCTCGCCACCATCAGCTCGCACGTCCACGGCGTGGCTATCGATCGTAGCGGCCGTGTTGCCGCAGCACTCGCTGCGCTTGAGCAGGCGCGGTACCTCGAAATCCGCGGCGCCGGCGGCGTCGGCAAGTCGGGGGTGCTGAAGGATCTTGCGCAGCGCATCGGCGTCGAGTCCCGTCTTTTGGCCGTCGCCCCACATCGTGTCCCAGCGGGCGGATGGGCGGCGCTGCAAGCGCAGCTCGGTTGCGACGCGAACGCGCGCGAGTTCCTGACCGACCTGGCAGGCGATGGCGGCGGCACGCTGTTCATCGACGGCCTCGACCGCTTCGACGACCCGGGGCAGCGGGCCACCGTCGCCGACCTGATTCGTGCCGCAGCTCAGGTGCGCGGGTTCCGCGTCGTGGTCACAGCGCGACTGGACTTCGACGCCGATGCGCGCGCGTGGCTGCCGGCGCAGGCTCTGCAGGATCTCGGCGAAGCGCCACCGTTGGTCATCGAGGAGCTCGACGACGACGAGGTGACTTGGCTTCGGGGCGCCAACCCTGCGCTCGCCGCGCTGCTACGGCCCGGACATCCAGCCGAGAAGCTCGTGCGCAACCTGTATCGCCTGAATCGACTGGCGCGCAGCGTGCCAGCAGGGGCTGCCGCGCCGTTCAGCGAAGCACAGATGGCATGGCAGTGGTGGACGACGGGCGATGGCGCGGATGCCACTGGTCGCCTGGAGCGGCGGCGCGTGCTTCGATCGCTGGCGGTGCATTCGCTGGCCTCGTCGGCCCCCATGGATACCAGCACGTCACCGGCGGAGGCGGTCACCTCGCTGACCGAGAGCGGATCACTCCGTGCGCTCAGCTCGGTTCGCGTCGAGCCCGAGCACGATGTGCTGCGCGACTGGGCGATCGGTTGCCTGCTGTATGAGGAGCCGGAGCACTTCGCCGCTATCGCGCTAGACAGCCACGCGTCAGCGCGTCTGGTGCGCGGCGTGGAGCTCGCTGCCCGGTTGCACGCAGAGTTAGGCAGCGATGCGACGGCATGGCGCGCCCTGCTCGATCGGGTGAGCGTGCCCGGCGCGCACGGCTCATGGAAGCGCGCTGTCCTGCTCGCCCTTGCTCGTTCGGAACGCGCGGACGAAGTGCTGAATCGCTGCTTGCCGGCTCTGGCCGCGAACAACGCCGAGCTGCTTGCCGATTTGGTCCGTGCGGCCGTAACCGTCGACTCACAGCCGGCCGCGCCACTCTGGGCAGCACTTGGTGCGGACACGAGCAAACTCACCGATGACTTCGTCGCGCCTCGTGGTCCGGCGTGGCCCAACTTGATCATGTGGTCGCTCGCTATCGGAGACCGCCTTCCCCACGCAGTCGTGCCGCAGTTCGTCGACCTCTACGGTCGCTGGTGCAGCGCATTCGGGGGGCAGGACAACTTGTCGCCTCTGCTGGTAGCGCGCCTGTATGCGTGGTTGGTCGAGGTCGAGGCGAAGAACCACCCGACCGGGTCCGACTTCAACACGTGGATGGCTACCAGGAACGCACCTGGATTGTCGATGACGGAGGCGCAGGAGAGCGACCTTCGGACGAGCTTTCTCCTGTGGTGCAAGCTGCGCCCGAGCGACGCCGAGTCGTATCTCCAGGGCGTGGCCGCCCATCCGCATCGGCACGTTCTATTCCGGAAGCTGCTGCCGTTTATGGGCACTGCGCCCCAAGCAGCGCCGCGAGCCGTAGCCGACCTATTCCTGGAGGCCTTGCCCGAAGGGGACGCCGACGAAGACCATCAAGGGTCGCGGCTGCGGGACGTTTTCGCGGCATGGGATTTGGAGTATTTTCCCGCGTCGCCGGCGCGCGCGCCATTCTATGATTTGCTTCAGGCGAACAAGGAGGAAGGGCTGCGGCTGGTGCGCGGTGTTATCGCGCACGCTGTACGGCGGCGCTCTCGCGGCAGAGAGCCAGGCGACAACCGCATCGAGATTCCACTTCCTAGCGGCCGGCGCTCGTTCCTCTGGCGCCAATCCTACATGTGGTCCCGATCGCAGGACGCCTATATCGCCGCGTCGGCGCTGATGGCCTTGGAAGCGTGGGCGCACCTGCTCGTCGAACGCGGGGAGCCCGTGCAGACCGTGATCGATGACGTACTTGGCCCCGAAGGATCCCCGGCGGCCTACCTACTCGTTGCGGTCGATGTGCTGCTGTCGCATTGGCCTAAGACGCGGGAGTGCCTGTGGCCATTCGCGGCATCGGCCGAGTTGCTGGCGATGGATCGCCAGCGGTACGGCTACGACGTCGTCAATGCCGACGGCAGCTCCATCGGCTGGGTGCATCCTGAACCCGCCAGCGCCGTTCGGTTGGACAACTTGCGGCACCGCCCCTCACGCCGCAGGCCACTCGACTTCTTGCTCAGCCAGTACGGGGTATATGGCCCCGCGGAGGTGCGCGAAGCGATGGAGAAGGCGCTGCGGGACGAGGCGGCACGAATCGGGGCGCCGGATAGTGAAAGCCGTGCAATGGCCGATCCGAAGTTCGCCGCCATGAGCGCGCTGAATCAGCTCAATCCGGCGAACTACGTGCAGGGAGGTACGGACGACAACGGCCGCTCAATCATCGAGTACGTGGCGCCAACCGACGAAGCACGGTTAGCCCGCGAATTCGCGGAGCAGGCACAACTCGGAGGCGGTGAGGCTGCGATTCAATGGCAGATCATGCGAGCCCTCACCGAACCACCCTGTTCCCCTGAACTTCTTGAGCGGGGTGTACGCTGGGCGACACGCGACACGTCAGCGTCGCAGGACGATCCGGACAAGGATGAGCAGGAGCGGATCGAGCGCACGCGGTTCATCG
Organism: Bradyrhizobium sp. USDA 3364; assembly: GCF_054056355.1. Lineage (NCBI taxonomy): Bacteria > Pseudomonadati > Pseudomonadota > Alphaproteobacteria > Hyphomicrobiales > Nitrobacteraceae > Bradyrhizobium > Bradyrhizobium sp. USDA 3364. Next base: position 6,374,076 of record NZ_JBSRYG010000002.1, on the reverse strand, counting down.
TCGCCGCACTGGTAATGCGCGATGGATCGCTGGAGCTGAAGGCCGCGCATGGTGATTGGGCGCGCGCCCAGTTAGCGCAAGCGGTGAAGCGCGAGCCGAACGACCGCGGGTCCCCGCAGCAGCTGCAGTTCAACCCGGCCGCGATCGCGGCCGTAGGTATCCTGTCCGCATACCGTGACGATCTTGATCCCGCGGACCTTTCTCGCCTGCTTCACCTGGCAGCCAGACCAGATACGGGCATGGCAGCGGTGCTCCGCGCCGAGGTGGCAGCGCAGCGCCCCTTGCGCCTGGAACTCACACGATCACTAGTTCGCCTTGGTTTGGCATCTGCCATCCATGCCCTCCCACAACGAGACGACAGCGACTTCCGCAACATCGACGACTATCGTGCGCGCCATGAAGCGCAAGAGACGGCGCGCAAGGAGGCCGAGCAGACGAGGCTGCAGAGTGCGGTTGACGCAGAACTGCGCTGGCTCGCTAACGAGGGGCCAGAGCCCGGATGGCCTGACCTACCCGATCCGTACCCGCCCAAGGAGCGGCGCAGAATCTCGCGGCGGCGACAGAAGCGATCCCCTCCTCCACCACGCGTTTTCGCGCTGCACGCGCCAGCAGCGGCTCAATGGTTGTCGCTCGCGGACCAACTCTGGCGCACGGCCAATCCCGAAGTGCTATGCGCGTTGGTGCGGCATTGCTGGCCTTGGACCGCCGGCGCGAATGGTGTGGGTTGTGAGCAAGATGAAGAGCCTGGCGAGCGACCATTCGAGTGGAACGACGCCTATTTCGCCGCCGCACTCGCATGCGCGGTCTCGAGCGGAGACGCGGGCATCAAGGAATTCGTGCTCGATCCCCTCGCCCAGTTGCCGGACGAGCGATTCTTCGATGCGGCGGAGGCCGTGCTGCATGCATTGGATCACCTGTGGCTGAACGTCGGCGCGGTATCGGACAACATGGCCGTATCGATCCGCGAGGAGCTGGCGCAGCGGCTTGTGGCGACCTCGTCATGGCGCCACCTCGCATCCGAGCGCTCCGTGGGCACCGGCATGCACATTGCTGGAGCGATTGCCGCAATGTTCATGGGGCAGCACGAGATGGGACGCGGGCCACGCTGCTACGTCCTTCCCCCTGGAGCCGCCCGCGCTGACTTGCTCCTGCCCATGCTCACGCAATTGGCCGAGCAGGCAGCCGGGTCCACCTTTGTCGCTATCGCGTTCCTCGGACTGCTGGAGGTCGAGCCGCACGCGGATCGGCTGACGTTCATCGCCCGTGCGGTGGCGGCGTGGTGGCGGGTTCAGGGCGCACGTTCCGAGTTCTGGATCGATCACGGGATCGGGCGGCGCCTATGCGACTGGATCGACAAGGCAGTGCTTGGCGCGTCCGCCTCGCCGACGGTGCTCGACAGCGCGGAAGTCACCGCGGTCGTCGACATCCTGGTGCAATGCGGCACGCCGTTGGCGAGCGCGCTCGAGCAGCGCCTCGCGGCCCGCCGAAAAACGGACTGACTCAAATCAACAAGCCTCCGCAAAAGCTGGGGCGGCTCATGAGCTACCAATGAACGCTTCTGATTTCTGGAAGAACTTTCGTCTCGGCGAGGAAGTACACATCGCAGGGGCCTTCATCTACAACGGACTTCGTCGGTTCCACGAACTGCGACTGCTTGATCACGACGACGAACTGTTCGAGTTCCTCTACAACCTGTCGGTTGGACTCGAACGGATCTTGAAGATCGCCGTCGTGCTGCATGAGCACACCGACACGACCGATCAGGAAGCGCTGGAGCAGTCCCTCATCACGCACAGCCACTTGGACCTGGTGGCACGGCTGCGAAAGCACGTCACAATCAACTTCGGCAAGCCGCAGAATGACCTGCTTCAGCTCTTGAGCACGTTCTACAAGACACTTCGGTACGACCGGTTCTCTCTCAATTCGGTCTACGAGGGAAAGAAGGAAGCCGAGGCGATCCGCAGACTGCTGGGCAAGCACCTGAACGTCGAGTTTCCCGATAGCTCCTTCGCGTTCGGCACGCGCAACGAGGACCGCTACCGCGCCTTCATCCGGCGCACGGTCCTGAAGATCTCACAGACGATCTATAAGGTTGTCCACGACCGCTCCAGCGCGCTTGGGCTGTACACGTATGAGATGCGGCACGGTTCGAAGGCACAGAGCGTATTCCTGCGCGAGGTCGACATTGGCGACGAGGACGTGCTCTGGAAGGAGCTGCTCATCTTCTTCATGAACGTGGGCGCGAGCACGGGCTACCTGAAGTTCCTCAAGGGGATCGAGCCATTGGACTTCGATCCTGCCCTGGTTGGCGACTACCTCGATTGCTTCAAATCGGATGCATCGAAGGCCGAAACCATGGATGAGCTCGAGTCCCACTACGAAGAAATGGATTCCAAGGAGCGGAAGGAGCGGCTCGAAATGATGGGCTTCATCGGCGCGCCTGGCGTCTACTTCGACGATCCGGAGGATGAGCTTCCCGAAGAAGACACCAACTGACCGCCAAGCGAACTGACCGCCTAGTGGTCCGGCCCGGCGCCTGGTTCAGTTGGGACGGCATCTCTGCGCCGCAGTTCTTCAACGGCGCTTCTGATCAGCCCTTCGTCCTCAGCGTCCTCGGCCTCGGCGTTCCAGCGCAGTCGGCGCCAGAAGAAGTAGATGCCCGCCAACAGGTCGTCGGTGCTGGCCGCGGCCATGTCCGATTGCACGAGGCGCGCGATCGCCGCGAGCTCGTCGACGGGCCGCGCGTCGCCACGTGGGCCGGCGATGCTCGCGCACCAGGACTCGATCACGCTCCAGGATGCGCCCGGCAACGGCAGAGCGGCGCGCTCGGGCGATTCGAGTTCGCGTGAATCCCTCATTGCAGCTCCCTCGGCCCACCGGCCGCCAGCACCCACACCGCACCATCCCGCCGATACCTCTGGCCCCTGCCCCAGCCGATTCGCACGCCCTCGGCCTTGGCGCACTCCTTGCAGATCCAGCCCCACACATGCCCCCGTCCAGATAGCTCGGCATCGATCATGCAGTCGTTGAACGGCCGGCCGCATAGGTCGCAGCATGCCGGCGCACCACTTGCGCACGTGGTCATGGCACGCAGCGACTCCAGCTGCATCGACCGGCCGCCCCCATTCGCACCCTCACGCTTGGCCTTGCGCCAGTCCCATGGCGGCGTCGGCCCCGGATCAACCCACAGCCCCGCGCGCTTGGCCTTGGCCTCCTGCTCTGCAAACTCGTACTGCCCACGCGCCTGGGGCGTCTGTTCGCCGGCATATGCCCGGTACCACCAGGCCATGCCCACGGTGATCATGGCGAGGCCAGCATCGAGCGTCTGCGGCCCGTTTGAGGCGGATGCCGGCGCCACCCACGCGTTGCACACGCTGCGGCCGTAGCGGTCGATCTTGATGCACTCCAGGCGCGCTGGCTTGTCGAACACGAGATCCGACATCGCCTCCTTCGCGCGCTGGCCGAATGGCTGGCCCTTCTCGGGCGCGTCGATGCCGGCGAGGCGCACGCGCAGCTGCTCGTAGGCGCCTGGCGCGCCGCAACGCGCGGTGATGGTGTCGCCATCGCTGACGCCGACCACGAGACATGTGCGCGGCTCGGCGGCGTGGGCGGTGAGGCTTGCCAGCAGGATGGCGGCGAATGCAAGGCCGGCGGAGGTGAGGATCGATTGCATTGGTGGCCTACCGCCGCACTTCGGCCAAACACGCCGCGCGCACATCCGAGCTCTTGATGGAGTAGCACATGCCTGGCTCCTTGCGGGCCTTGGCGATGCAGTGCGCACGGGCGTCCGAGTCGCTGATGGTATAGCAGGCACCGGCATCAGCGGCGCGCGCCGATGTCGCGAGATGCAGCATCGCGGTCGCGGCCAGGAGAGTGAGAAGGTGCTTCATGTTCAATTTCGTCTTCGTGGCGAGATGGATGGGGATCAGGCGTCGGCGCACTTCATGCGGAGGCTCCGGCAGTGGTGCGAGCGGCAGCAGCGCAAGCGCGCTTCACAGTTGCTGCGCTCGCACTGAAGTGCCGGGCCGTCGCCGTAATGCTGGCCCCGTTCTCGCGGCGCCACTTGGCGACCTCAGCGGCGTCATGCTCAACCGGTCGGCCGAGACTGGTCTTGCCGCGATGGGTCTTGCCTGTCAGCGCCAGCGCTTCGCGGGCGGCAGCACGACCAGCGTCGGCACGTGCGCGGATGCGGTTGCGCTCCATCTGGGCGATCTGCGCGAGCAGCGCTAGCAGCAGCTCACCAGTGTCCCCCTCGATAGGCCCGAGGCCGTGGACGTTCACGCGGACTCCCAAGGCACGCAGATCGCGCACTGTGCACTGCACGTCGATGCTGTCTCGGCCCAGCCGATCCACGGCGTAGACGCACAGCTCCGGCTTCTTCTTCATGGCGCGGATCGCCGCCAGCATCGCGGAGAAGCCAGGCCGTTCGGCCGCAAGGGTAGCGCCACTCACTCCGTTATCTTGGAATTCCATCGCGAAGTCGCCGCCCATGGCGTGGCGCTGGGCTTCGATGCTCTGGTCGGTGGTGCTGACGCGGTAGTAGGCAATGCGGATCATGGCGCCTCGGCTCAAAAGAAGACGACTAATTATGAGCCGGATCAAATATCTCGTCAATAACTTATGAGCCTAGGTGTTTGGGGCCACTTCTACATGGCGCAAAAGGAGTAAGTTTTGGTCCGGGTCGCGCCGCGCTGGTGAGCAGCGCCGGCATCGACACCGGCCGCGAGCGCACCAGGCAAGCAAGCTCCAACGGCAACCAGGCGGCGCGTCTGGCAATACCGCGTCTGTGCACGTCTGTTCCCGGGGTGCCGGATGCACTTGCATGCAGCAAAACGTCGTGCCACGTCGTCCGCCCTCCACAGGGGCGCACCAATGACGGACGATCCGCAAGAAACTTTTCTCACAGTCAACGAGCTCTCCGCCCGCTATGGCGGCAAGGTGAAAGTGCGCACGCTCAACAACCTGCGCTTCGTCGGCGGTGGCCCGCCCTTCGTAAAGATCGGCGGCAGGGTGCTCTACAAACTGTCGCAGGTCGTGGAGTGGGAGGAGCAACGCAACGTGAGGACCACCAGCGAGTACACGCACGACCTTTGATCTGCCCTGCTCCACCGCGCCAGGCCGGGCGGCGAGCAGGATAGCCCGAGCAGGAATCGCCATCGGGCCTGTGAGCGACTTTTCCGAAGGGTCGCTACCACCCCACCACCTACCACGCCCACGCCTCACCAGCGAGGCGGCAGGCGGCACGTCGGCGGCCAAATAGGTCGGAGGCTGGGGTTGCGCGCGCACGCGCGCGCGCGAGGGCCTTCAATAGCGCCAACCGTGGCGTGCTCCAGCAACCACCATCGCCCCCGCCCCGCGCTCCCACAGGCCAATAGCCCTGTTGACCTTGTAGTACGCGTGCGCGCGATGCGCGTTTAGAGAGAGAGAGAGAGAGAGAGAGAAAAAAGCATTTTCTATTCGCGTGCGCGTACAACAAAGTCAACAAATCAGACCGCGGCAGGACTGCGGGACCGCGTTGATAGTGGTCGCGTTGACTTTGTTGTACGGGATTCACGCCTGTTGACTCTGTTGTATGGCGACAGCGCATGTTGACTTTGTTGTACGGGACTCGCTGTCGGGCTTGCCACTGCCACCCGGACAGAAAAACGCCAGGTCGATGCCTGGCGTGAACGTGAGCGCGGGGTGCAGTTATGCAGACGGCTGCACGGTAGTCAGCGTGGCGGGCCCTAGCAGCCCCGTGAAGGCCGCGGACGCGCGGGGCTCGATGAAGCGGCAGGCGAACAGGCGATCACCCCAGTTGGTGAACCCGCTCTCAACGACCGACCTCCCCCAGCCGCGCGGGTCTCCTAGCCCGTGGTTCTTCCCGCCGCAGCCGCACACGCACTCAAGGCCGCGAGCATTCATGCAACGGTCATCACAGGCATGTGGGTCCTTCACCTCCTGGAACACCCAGAGCCGGCCATGACGACGGATGACGTGCATTGCTAGGGCTTCGAACCACGCCCTGGGCGTCTCCCAATGCCGCCGCTCCTTGTCCCAGCGCAGGCGCCAGGACGCGCGGCCCGCCTGCTCGATCCAGGCGCGGTTGCCGGGATCGAACGGAAGGCGCAGCAACAGCGGCTTGCCGCTCTCGGCCAGCTTGACCAGCACTGGCGCACCTGAGTGGCTCGCCTCGCGCCAGAGGAGCGCCGCGTCGGTCATGATGCCTGCTCGGCCATCCCGTACGCCGCCTGTAGCTCGCGCAGCTTCTCCGCCGCGATTCTGCGGCGCTCGCGCTCCTCGTCAGCGTGCTGGGTGAATGCCTTGTGCACCGCTGGATTGACGTCCCAGGCCCGCGGCTTGCCGTCAGCGCCCAGGTCTTCGACATCCGGCTCCAGCCACGCCATGGTGGCGAGCCCCTCAACAGCATTGCGCACCTCCCACGGCTGCAGCTTGCGCGCGGCCTTCCAGTGCTGGGCGATGTCTCGGCTCGTCACGCGCGTCCATCCCCTCGCGAGGATCAGGCGCGCCAGCTGACGCATGTGTTCCTGGCGGTCGTGCGCGTCGATCACGTTCGTGTAGAAGTGGATCGCGTGGTGCAGCAGCACGCCGCACAGCAGCCTCTCCACCTTCTCGGCCGTCTCAGCTGTCACCTGCCGCGCGCACGGGTGCACAGAGGCCACGGCGCACTCGATGACGTGGTAGGTCAGGACCAGCCGGGCAAACAGGCCGGCCCACTTTCCTAGCCAGGCCTTCATGTGATCGTTGTCGAAGGCCATCATCATCTGCTTGGCGTGGAGCTCGACGCGCTCACGGATCTCGTAGGCGGCCTCGGTCATGATGACCGCCTTGTTCCCGGGCATGATGCGGGCCAGCTGGTCGAACAGGTCGCTAAAGCGTGTCATCGCCTCATGATCGGGCGCCCGGTCTTCGCCAATCTCATACCTCGGGGTGGCGACGATCGGCATGAAGCGCTGAAGCAGACCGTCGCCACCCAGGGTGCTCGCGATCCGGCGCATCGTGTCGGGTTGGATGCCGCCGATAATGCAGACCGACCAATTCGGCACGTGGACGGCGCCGCGCACCACGCGATCAATGCTACGCGGACCGCCGTTATACGTCTCGAGCCACGAGGCGCGGTCGCTGCCACCCTTACCCGCCGCCTTGTAGCTGTCCATGCTGCCGATCCAGCCGGCCAGCTCGTCGCGCAGGCACAGCACGCCCCGATCGTTGTCGCGCAGCACCTCCGACAGCGCCTCGACGGTGATGTCTTCGACCACCATCCGCTTGCGCGGCGGTTCCTTCGGCTCTCGCGCGTCGCGATCTTTCTTCTTTGTGTCCTTCCACTCGTCGTGCTGCTCGCGGTACTGCGCGTAAGCGGTATCGTTCTGTTCACGCAGGGCAGCGTCTAGCCGGCGCATGTGGCGCGTGGCCTTGCTGACCGCCGGAGATTTGCCCGTCGAAGGGTCGCCCACGAGAGCCACCCACAGGCGCGGAGATTCGAGCCAAAGCGGATCCTTGCTCTTGACCTGAAGCTTGATGCCGTCGTGGATCGCCGACGCGGCTGCGACCAGCGCGGACATGCTGATGAACGACGGGTCGCAGCCGAGCAGCCCGGCTTGGTCGTGGGCATATGCGGCGATCGCGGCCGGCAGGACGTCCATCGGCACCTGCGGCGGTTTGTGCACGCCGAAGGGGTCGACCGGCGGCCCGAAAGGCGTTGCGTCCTTCTTGCTGGCCGCAGCCGGCTTCGAGGGAACGGGGACGCCAGCGTCACCCACTGCCGGCAGTGCGGCCTGCAGGGCGAGATCCTCAGTATCGAGGCCGCACTCGCGCAGCAGCTCCATGAACGCCGGCGAGCGGAACGGCGTGGCGAACTTCACGCAGTTGCGCAGGATGTCGGCGCCGGGGAAGTTCTCGCCGCGCCACGTGAGCCCGAGGCGGTCGATGTCATTGGCATCGCGGCCATCGAGCCCGCACCACTCCGGCACCACGATGCGTGCACCAATCGCCAGCGCAGCCTTGAGTGCCATCTTTGTGCCGACAGACTCGGCCAGCGCCTCCGCATCGCGGTCCGAGAAAACGACGATGTCGGCCTCAGGCACTCCCTCACGGATCGCCCGGGCGACGGGTTCCAGGTTGCCGGCGGCGAAAGCAATGACGACCGCGCTCCCGGTGCACTTGTGGATGCTGGCGCCAGTCGCATAGCCTTCGGCGATCACGATGGTTTTCTTGCCATCGATGGTCTTGGGCTGCCCGATGGGGAAGAAGTGTCCCTTCGTTGTGCCACCGGCCAGGTAGACGCGGTCCTTGCCCAGCACGTTGTCGCCGTCGGGAAAGATGAACTGGACAGAATGGGTCTTCTTCCCCATGTCGCGCATCTGGACCAGAAGCGCGTCCTCGATGGTGTGCACCTCGCCGGTGTCGCGGTCAGTCCGCTCCCAGCGGCCGATCTTGAGCCCATAGGCGGGCACCCGCTTGCGCATCAGGTATGGGTGCTCGTCGTTCGCCGGCTCGGCCTCGACCCACATCTTCGTCGCGCGAATAGCAGCTGCAGCTTCACGTTCGGCCCGCTTCGCCGCCTCATGCTCGCGGCGCTGAGCGCGCTCGGCGTCACGCTGGGCACGCTCTGCCTGCGTCAGCTTCTTGGCTTCTGCCGGCGCATTCCAGCCGGCGTCCAGCGCGGACTTGAACAGGGTACGCCGGGTGACCGGGCCGGGCTTGATGGAGCGCCAGGTTGCGCGGAAGTCAGAGGCGTCGAAGTTCTCGCCGCGCTCGCTCCAAGCGCGTGCCTCGTCTTCCGGCACGCCGGCGTCGTGCGCAGCCATCAGCAGCTTCACCCAAGGCTCGCGCTCCAGAGGAGGCTCAATGTGATCCAGCGCGCTGAGGGCGCGATCGAGGTCGTCGTTGTATTGGGGCAGCGCGCTCATGCGCTCTCCTTGGTGGTGTGGTTGATGGCGTGCGCGGTAGTGCACTGGGAGACCTGGCGCGCGACGGCGGCGATGGCGCTGGCGGCGCTAGGCCCGGCCAGCGCGCCAACCAGGACGGCGACGAGCACCAGGCGGTCGATGCCGCGGCGGCGGCAGGTGGCGAGGAGCGAGACGAGTGCGGTGCTCATGGGCGGCTCCCTTCGAGCAGCACGCGGCGCTCAGCCACCAGGTCGATCAGTGCACTGACGCCAGGGATTGCGAAGCGAGGGCCCCAGCCGCTCTGCGATTCGTGCCAGACGACGGGTGCGTCGTCCCAGCTGATCGAACTGCCCCGCCGGGACCGCCCTTCCCAGTACGCGCGAGCCCGAGGGAGGCCGGCGCGCAGTTGCGTGGGCAGCCGACCGCCACGGATGATCTCGATGCGCTCGTGCGCGGTGCCAACACCGTAGACGGCGACGCCCAGCCCGTGGTCCGGCCCCGCAAACAGATCCAGAAGACTGCGCACGAAGTGCAGCGTGGCGATGCGCGCACCGGCTGCGGTTACGAAATCTGTCGCGATGAAGCAAGGGACGAACCCTTGAGTGTTGTCGTTGGGCATGTGGCCTCCATGAGAAAAAACTGGGAGGCCGTTGCAGAGCTGGTAGTCGTGCTGTCAAAATCGCACATCGTCATGTGCCGCTCGCAACGGCGTTTTTGGGAAGCCCCGGCCTCGGAAAAGGTCGGGGCTTTTTTCATTCGGCAGTCTCCGACTTGCTCGAGGCCAGTCCCTCGAGTGCATCGAGCGCCTTCACGAGGACAGCGGACTGCCGACTGACGTCGCCGCGTGCCATCCGGCGAAGGCGTGCGGCGTCTTCCTTCCGGACGACCAGGCGGACGATCGTTTTGCCAACTGCGTCCAGCCGGGCGCGATATGACTCTTGGCGTTCCGCGTCGCTGTGAGCTTGCTGCATGCATTTCTCCTTCGTGGTGCTTGTGCTGATCATGTGCATCACGACGGCGCTAAAAACCTCCCATCGGGAGCTTGTTTTGCGCAGTCATGAGCAACGCATGGAGCCAATTTCATCGTCGAACCCGATTCCTGTACATGCCGCAAAAATTTCGATGCAGCTCGTCGCGTGCGTCAAGAAAATCGTCGATGCACGTAGAGTGCTTTGCAGCTACTCAGGAATACCTTGCACTACCTCTTGCGACCCTATCGGGTTCGAGATGCGCGATTAAGAAAATCAACAGCTGCTCAGACGTGCGTCACCTGGCGATCCAGTGACGGACGTGATCGAGAGCAGCGAATACCGCGAAGGACGAGCTGCTCGTGCTGCTGGCGCATCAAGACGAACATGCCGGCGCAGAGCTCCTGATGAGCGGCTTGCAGCAGCTGAAGGAGCTCACGAAACGCCACTCCGCGCCACGGTAGATGGCCAAGCCTCTCGATCGAGCGAACGCCTGATCCCACTTTTCCGGATTGGTGTCGCGCTTGATCATGATCGTGCGTGCCGCCATCGGCTACCAGTTGGCTCGGGGATTGCGTCGAGGCGTGCCTGCGCGGCGCCCGCGCTCACGCAGACTCGCCAGCAGCAGCCTTTGCAAGATGCGCCAGCACCTGCCCGCCGTGCCAGCGACCAGGGCTTATTGCAGCCGGAAACTCGGCCGACTTGCAGCGGCGGTACAACGTCGGCGTGCTCCAGCCAGTCAGCAGCAGCACCGCATCCGTCGAGAGCTGCGTATCCGGAAAGGTCCGCGCCATCGCGACCTGTGCGATCGCGCGATCAGTCCGTGTTTTAGTGATTTCGGCTCTTGCCATTACAGACTCCAAATGAGCGCCACCGAAGCGGCTTGAAGTCGATTACAGCGTCACGACGAACCTTGAACGACTCCGCCCCTGCGCTGCTATTGAGTACTAACTGCGCCCTGCCCGTTTTCGTGAAACGCAGACTTCATGTGCTGCAAAGGAACCCAGCGGTTAGGACAAGTGACTACGAGTCATTTGCTCTTTTCGTCGTCGTCGCATCCTCGCTACATTGGCGCTACTCGCCGCCCTGGCCTGCACCGTCCACGCGCTCGACGACCACCAAAGCTGCTTCGCCGCCGGGGCCGAATGCGACGGCGTCGAGACCCCACGCGCGGCGCTCATTCTTTTGCATCAGGTCCATTGCCTCGGCCGAGTCTCTGGCGAGCCGGATCTGGGCTAGGTCGCCGCTCCGGATGGCTTCGTAGAGCTTCCTGCGCACTAGCTGCCACTCGAGGCGGTGGCGGGTGATGACCTCGGCTCGAGCCTCGCTCGCAACCATGTCGGCGGTCTCCCGCTCGGCCTTCTGCTTCTGCTCCTCGGTGGGGTCCGCGCCCATTTGCTCCAGGCGCACCTGGTGCTGATCGGCGATTGCCGCTGCGCGCCCCGACAGCTCAGGCAACGCGCGCCGCTGTACGCGCCACGGATGCCCGGCCTTGTCTGCGTCCCTCTTCCAGTGGCGAATCGTGCTCTCCGCCAGGCCCATCTGCGCGGCGACCTCAGCACACGTCGTGCCCGCCTTGCCTTCAAACAAAGCCCTCGCCGTGGCGCGATGCGTTGCGCTGTCCACGTAGCCGGCGAACTTTCCACCGCGCACCTGGGGCCGTTTCTCGCCACTCATCTAGTTGTGCCCTCCTCACTGCTGGCGTCGCACGCATCGCACTTCACCCGCCACTTGCCGCCAGGCGCGGTCAACAGGCCTTGCAGTTGCCCTCGTCGACATGCCGCGCACCACGCAGGCAGCGGCGTCCACACTTCGGGGGTTTCATCCTCGAGTTCGAAGTCCCCATCCATGAGCGCGGCCTGCGCCTCGGGATGAAGCCCCAGCAGCGGCTGGCGCGGTTGAGCTATCTGCCAGCCGTCTCCGTGCGGATCACCTTGGCAGCACCACGAGTGACGCTCGAGCAAGCCTTTACGTGCACGCTCAAGCACAAGGCCAGCCACGCCGCAGCGCCCACACTTGTACTCGTGGGTTTCGGCCTTGGCATTCCATGTTGAAGGCCAAGGCCGTGGCCGTGGCGCGTCCGCGAACTTCGCGCCATCGGGCAGTCCACGCGCGACCCGAGCGATCGCCTCGGCACCGTGCAGCGCAGTGACTAGCCGGATCTCGATCGTGCCGTCTGCGAGCTCGACGCCAACTTCGAAGGGGCGCGGTGGCCTGTACTCGACGGGTGGCTTGCCCTTGGCATTGCGGCCCTTGATGAATTCATACTCGCGGTTCATGCAGCTCACGCAACAACCGCTGGAAACGATGATCCGCTGCCCAGTCTGCCCGCACCGTACGCATGCTCCAGACTTGGCCGAGGCCGGCCTCCGCCGCGGTGGTGCTGTCGTCGACGCTGAACCGGCACTGGACGCATGCAAGCGGCCGGTGTGGCACGTGGCGCAGCTGCTGCCGGCCTCCGCCGCCTGCCAGCGGGTGGCGCACGTTTCGATCGTCATATTCGCCGACAGCCTTGTGCACGCGAACATCTTCCGACCCGGCATGAGCTCGTGCTCGAAGTAGGTGGGCTGCACGCTCACTGCGCCTGCTCCGCCGCTGCCTTGGCCGCGCGCTGGGCGGCGGCCCAGGCCATGATGTCCGCCAGCAGCTTCTTGTCGTCGAACAGGGCCAACGCCGCCGCGACGACGGTTGCCTGCGGACTGCCATCGCGCTTCGTCAGCCGGCGGAGGCGAGCGGCAGTCTCCGCGTCGAAACGAAGCGTGATGCGCGTGAAGCCGGCGGCCTTCTTGCGTGCGCGGCTGGCGGCTTGGCGCTGGGCCGGTGAAGTAGTGCTCATTGACGGCAATCATGGTTTCACGACGCTGTCCTGTGACCACCGGCCGTGACCATGTTGGCCGGCGCCGTGGTCACACAGGATGGTCACAGCCGCCACATAGGCCGCGTCTGGTTGTCGCACATTGCGAGTCAGGCTGCCCAGGATCTTCTGACTCGCGCTGCACTTGTTGCCCGGCACTACCGCGTTGTGCCACGCATTACCCAGGAGCACTGGGTAGATGACAACGAGCAACAGCACCCACGACGCGGTGACCAGCGCGCTACTGCAGGCGCGCTTGGCGCTGGGGCATGCCGAGGATCCACACCTCGCCGACCTCATCGATGCAGCGCTCCAACGCCGCTCATCAGCCGTTGCGCCGCCGATCGACAAGCGCATCGCCCGCGCCATCGAGTTCGTCGGAGTGCACCTCGCTGATGGCCGGCTCACGATCGAGCGGCTTGCCGGCGTCGCCGCCATGAGCCAGTTCCACTTCGCGCGCAAGTTCAAGAAGGCCACCGGGCACTCACCGGGCGTCTACGTACTGCAGAAGCGGCTCGTGCTGGCGCGGGAGATGCTGGCGCACCGGCAGCACATGAGCATCGTCAACATCGCGCTCACAAGCGGTTTCGCGAGCCAGTCCCACATGAGCACCGCCTTCATGAAGGAGTTCAGCGTCTCTCCCGGCCAGTTTCGCAAGGCCGCGGCGGCAAAAAGGCGGTGAGCAGTCGGACACGCGCGACAAAAACCCGGCATGACGCTGGCCGCCCTGGCGCCGGCGTGTGGGTTCGCCGGCCAGCCGCATCATCACCGGTCGCTATCCACGATTCCGTCAAGCACAGCACGCATGTGCGCGCTCGGAAAGACCGCGAAACGATCATCGCGCGCGTTCGTCACAATCCCTTCGAACCGCAGGTGACGGTCTTTTAGCTCGTCGTGAACGATCGAGAAGACTGGTGAGCCGCTCAGGCCGTCAGGATTTACACTCTGCCGCGTCGATTGCTCGTGCTTCACGAATATCAACCGATTCTCTGTATCCATCGGGGCGCCGTCCGATCTCTGAAGGTCCTGTCGTATCCAGCGCATGGTGAATTCGGAAAGCTGCGCCTCATCCTGAAGATCGAGTTCGATCTTGTGGGAACTTGTCGGATAGCCGATCACGAATGAATAGTCGGCAACGACCTCATTCGCGTCCGACCAATAGATGTTGGTGATATCCAGATGGGAGGGCTTATGGCCATCAGTCACCTTGGCGTAGTCGAAGAAGACCAAGTCGCCGAGCGAACGAAACTCCTCCCCGTTGACTCGCGGCAGATGGACGGACGAGGGCGGGACCGCGAGCCGCCTACCGTCCCGCTCTATCACCACGACGAAAGAAGCGGCGGAAGGAGCTCCACGGGTCGTGTCGACTTGATGGGCCGTTGCGAGAGCAAAATCCCAGCCGCGGTACTTCGCCATGAGTGCTGTACCAAAGACCCGAAGCTCGAACACCGCGTCTCCTGTGGAGAACAGGGCGGGTCGAACGAACCGCTGCATCAGGTCCGGAGCTGTCTTGAACGGAACATAGGTCCCATTGACACTCACACTCATCTTATTCTGTACCGTGGTCCAAGATGGGATCTTCATACTTAGCGCTCTGCGGTACAGACGGGGCGATAGGCGTCACTCTTGGAAGCTGTATGAGATCGCCGCCCATTTGCGCTCCCATTCGTCCTCGCCAAGGTAGCCTTGAGTGGCCTCCATCAGAGCTTTCCGCGCCGTCTCGTAGTTGCAGCGAAATATCTCTTTCGCGCCGCGGCGATGGCCGAAGAGCTGCCCGTGCGCGGCGAACTCGATCTTGCCCGCTTCCTCGTACTTGGCGTGGTAGAGCATCACCCAGTCAGTAATGCCGCCGTAGTAGCGAGTGTTGAGCGCGGCGACGCGGCGCTCAGGCCAGATGGCGTTACCGACCTTCACCACCTTCGATTCGAGCGAGCCGGCTATGTAGATGTATGCCGTGTCGTGATGGCGTTTGACGAAGGCGATGCGTGCCGTATCGCACTGAATGCAGTGACCCGCGCGGCTGCGGAGCCTGTGACCGGCGTAGCAGGACTTCGGCGCTATGCACCACAGGTATCCCTCCTGCTCCATGTGCCATTTGTAGCCGTGCGACCGCATCCACGAGCAGTCCATGACCGCGCTCTCGTCGATGCGCTGGGCATACAAAAAGTGCAGCTCGTGTTCGGTCAGCTCCGCCATCCCCGCTCCCAGGGCCATCATATTGCTATCGGCAATTGTGGTGCAATGGGACGGCGACGCGCCAACCACCCTGTCTGCTATGAGTCAAAATCGGCTCGGCCGCCTCCTGCATCACCAAGTCGGTCGGCTCGGCACCCCAGATCCAGGCCATGTGACCAAAATGGACGGCCGCCGGGCCGCACTAGGCCCGGCCGGCCCTCTAGGCCTCAGAGGTCGTCATCGAGTTCTTCGGCGGGCACCTCAGCCGCTCGCCGCTTGGCATCCGTGAGTAGGTCGCGCGCCGACTCTCCGCGGACCCAGGCGTCGACCGCGTCGGCCCATGCCTGCAGCATGATCCTTCTTTCGGCCAAGTACCTGTTCACGTTGTAAATCGCGGCGATGCGGTTTCGAGGAGCATGGGCCAGAGCTAGTTCGACCCACCTTTCATCGAACTTCGCGCGGCCCAGCCCCGTTGAAAAAGTTCGCCGCAGGTCGTGCACCCCGAAAGTCTCAAACTCGAGATCGTCCTTCTGGATGCGCTCCACGGCGGCGTCGATGACGCGATTGAGGGTCGCGTTGGAGATCGGTACATCGCTGTCGTATCGGCCGGGATGCAGGTATCGGCTGGCACCAAAGCAAGACCGGAGTGCAGTTAGGATGTCCAGCGCCTGCTCGCACAGCGGCACAACGTGCGCCTTCCTAGCCTTCATCCGCTGGGCGGGTATGGTCCAGAGGCGTTTGTCGAAATCGACCTCGCTCCAGGTCGCGTCGATGAACTCACTCTTGCGCACGCCGGTTAGCAGCACGAACTTCAGCGCCAACCGCAGCGTGGGCGTAGTTGCCACCTGCTCCAATGCGACAAGGAATTTGCGAATCTCGTCCGGTGCCAGAGCCCGATCACGCGGCTCGAACGTGGCGATGGCTTTGGCGAGCACAGCGTCGGCCGGGTTGGCGATAGACACGCCGTTGCCCTGTGCGTGCCGGAACACCGACTGCACCACCTCTCGCACGTGAACCCCAACAGCAGGACCGCGCTTCTCCTTCGCATCAAGGCACAAGCGCATCAGGCGCTTCGGGGTCACCTCCTCCAGCTTGAGCCGGCCCAGCTCGGGCTCGATGACTCGGCGATACGTGGAGCGCCGAAGCTCCAGCGTGCTACCTGCCAACTGCTCGGCACCGGACTTCGGGTCGGCCTTGTGCTTGAAGTAATGCTCGGCCCAGCCCCCGAACGTCAGCGCCTTGGCCGCCTCGGTGCGCTTCTCCACCTTGGCGCGGGACGGCGAGATACCTCGCTCCACTTCCCGGCGAGCCCGGTCCAGCAGCGAGCGCGCCTCGCGCAGCGAGAGGCTCATGCCGTACTCAAGCTCATCAGGATTCCGTTCGGGCTTGGACGCCGGGTCGTACTTCCCGATCGCTAGCGTTTCGCGCCGGCCGTTGATGCGGTAGTCAAACCGGAATGCTCGCGTACCGGTTGGCAGCACTGCCACGTACAGGCCGTCGCGGTCGGCCACCTTGAACAATTTTTCCTTCGGCGCCAGCGCGCCCAGCTCACGATCAGTCAGCAAATCAGCCTCACTTTTGATGTGCCGCTGATACCGTCAGACCCCCTGTCGGTATCGGAAGCGGCGTTTTCGACCGCTTCAAACCGTACCGTCACGACTACCGACAAATGCGCGAGCTTGGGTGAAGCAGGCTGAAGCAGCCTGAATCACCTAAGTCACTGTCTCGCTTTTGTTTTTCGGAGTTCTTGAAGTCGTTTGAAGCAGCGTGAGACGATGCTAATTCACTCCCACTCGATCGTCCCCGGCGGCTTGCTGGTCACGTCGTACACCACCCTATTCACGCCCTTCACCTCGTTGATGATGCGCGTCGCGGTCTCGCCTAAGAACTTCATGTCGAACTGATAGAAGTCGGCGGTCATGCCGTCGGTCGAGGTGACGGCGCGGAGGCCGACGACGTATTCGTAGGTGCGGCCGTCGCCCATCACGCCGACGGTCTTGACCGGCAGCAGCACCGCGAAGGCCTGCCAGATCGCGTCGTAGAGGCCGTGCTTGCGGATCTGGTCGATATAGACGGCATCCGCGTTGCGCAGGATGTCGAGCTTCTCCCTTGTGATGTCGCCGGGGCAGCGGATCGCAAGGCCCGGGCCCGGGAACGGGTGGCGGCCGACGAAGACTTCGGGCAGGCCGAGCTCGCGGCCGAGCACGCGCACCTCGTCCTTGAACAGCTCGCGCAAGGGTTCGACCAGCTTCATGTTCATGCGATCAGGCAGGCCGCCGACATTGTGGTGCGACTTGATGGTCACCGACGGTCCGCCGGTGAAGGAGACGCTCTCGATCACGTCGGGGTAGAGCGTGCCCTGCGCCAGGAACTGCGCGCCGCCGATCTTCTTCGCCTCCGCCTCGAACACGTCGATGAACAGGCGCCCGATGGTCTTGCGCTTCACCTCGGGGTCGGTGACGCCTGCAAGCTCGCCCAGAAACTCCTTCGACGCGTCCACATGGACCAGCGGGATGTTGTAGTGGTTGCGGAACAGGTCGACGACGGTCCTGGCCTCGTCGAGCCGCAGCAGGCCGTGATCGACGAACACGCAGGTGAGCTGGTCGCCGATCGCCTCGTGGATCAAGACCGCGGCGACCGCGGAATCGACGCCGCCGGAGAGCCCGCAGATCACCTTGCCCTTGCCGACCTGGGCACGGATCTTCTCGATCGCCTCCTCGCGGAAGGCGCGCATGGTCCAGTCGCCGGTGAGACCTGCGACCTTGCGCACGAAGTTGCGCAGCAGCTTGGCGCCGTCGGGCGTGTGCACCACCTCGGGGTGGAACATCAGGCCGTAATACTTCCGCTTCTCGTCCTGGATGATCGCGAACGGCGCATTCGGCGAGGTGCCGGCGACGGAGAAGCCGGGCGGCATTTTGGTGATGCGGTCGCCATGGCTCATCCACACCTGGTGCTTCTCGCCATGGTTCCAGATGCCGTCGAACAGCTGGCTGTCGGTCTTCACCTCGACATCGGCGCGGCCGAATTCGCGGTGATGCCCGCCCTCGACCTCGCCGCCGAGCTGGGCCGCCAGGGTCATCTGGCCATAGCAGATGCCGAGCACGGGAACGCCGGATTCGAAGATCAGCTGCGGCGCGCGCGGCGAGCCGGTCTCGTGCACGGACTCGGGGCCGCCGGACAGGATCACCGCCTTCGGCTTCATCTCCTTGAAGGCGGCCTCCGCCTTCTGGAACGGCACGATCTCGGAATAAACGCCCATCTCGCGGACGCGGCGGGCGATCAGTTGCGTCACCTGGCTGCCGAAATCGACAATCAGAATCTTGTCATGCGCCGAGGCCACGGATGGCGTCGACGGTGCTTGAACTGTGTCTTGGGCTGTGTGCTGGGCTGTCATGGCAAGCAAATACGCGACGGCGCCCGCCCCCGCAACCGCGGCCAGCGTTGCGCCCACATTCTTCTTTGGGCATGGACAAATCCATATAGGTCAGTATTATTGACCTAATTTGGCCATAAGCGACAAGGAGGAAACCAATGCCGGATTTTCACGACCCATCGCGCCTCTTAGCCCTCGGCAACGAGTGGATCGCCGCCTGGAACGCGCGCGATCTCGAGCGGGTGCTGGCGATGTATGCCGAGGATACCGAGATGACCTCGGACCGGATCCCGGCGTTCGGCTTCGGCGCGTCCGGCACCGTGCGCGGCAAGGCGCAACTGCGGGCCTATTGGAGCGCGGCGCTCGCCAAACTGCCCGAGCTGCATTTCGAGCTGATCGACCTCTATGTCTCGCCCGACAGCGTCGTGGTGTTCTACCAGAACGAACGCGGCAAGAAGATCTGCGAGTATCTGCGGCTCGATGATCGGGGCAAGATCAGGCAGGGTTCGGCGAACCATCCGGTGCATTGAATCCTTCACGCCGTCATTGCGAGGAGCGCCAGCGACGAAGCAATCCATAGCGCCGCGCATGCGGATACATGGATTGCTTCGCTTCGCTCGCAATGACGGGGCAACAAAGATATCAGGACGCAGCCCATGAAAATACCCACCCTGCCCTTCACCGTGACCGACTGGAGCAACGTCGAACCGACCACGCATCCCGGCGAGACCGGGCAGGCGCTGTGGCGCACGCTCAACATCGGCGATCTCCGCGTGCGGATGGTCGAGTATTCGCCCGGCTATCTCGCCGACCACTGGTGCGATCGCGGCCACGTGCTCTATGTCGTCGCGGGCGAGCTCGACACCGAGTTGCGCGACGGCCGCAGATTCACGCTGAAACCCGGCATGAGCTACCAGGTCTCGGATTTCGGCGACGCCGCGCACCGCTCGTCGACGGCGACCGGCGCGACGCTGTTTATTGTGGATTGAGAAGCCCCCTACCTATCCCGTCACCCCCGCGCAACGGCTTCGCCGTTGTCGCTGGAGGAGGTCGCGCAGCGACCGTCTCGAAGGGCGACGGCCCGGCTCCATCCCCATCCTTCGAGGCTCGCAAGTGCTCGCACCTCAGGATGACGTCTGTGCGTGGGGCACACACTCACCGCCGCTTCGCCGCCACCTTCCTCACCTTCGTCTCCGCCCAGCCCAGCGGCTTGCCGCTCTTCGACGGCAGCACGAGTTGGCCGACCGCCTGCCCGGCCCGGTCGAGCAGCACCGAATGCGGCTCGCCGCGGGCAAAGAGATGCGCCTCGCCCCATTGCCGCAAGGAAACCACGACCGGGAACAGGTCGCGCCCCCGCTTCGTCAGCACATAGTCGTGATAGGCGCTGCCGTCGGACGCTGCGACCTGCTCGAGCACGCCCAGTTCGACCAGGGTGCGCAGCCGCGTCGTCAGCATGCCCTTGGCGATGCCGAGATTCTTCTGGAAGTCGCCGAACCGGCGCAGGCCGTCGAACGCGTCGCGCACGATCAGGAGCGACCACCAGTCGCCGATCGCATCCAGTGCGCGCGCCACCGGGCATTCCGCCTTAGCGAAACCGGTCCGCTTCATTCGCAGTCTCCGCCTCGATCACGATTCCGAACTGGTCTTAAAATAGGACTAGACAGCCTCTCGCGCAACTGGTCTCATCATAAGACTAGATTGTGAATGCAGCGGAGGCGTAATGACGAACCAGACCACGACGAAGGCCCGGCCGGCCAAGGACGACGGCAACGCGGACGACAGGCACGGCGCCACGACGGCGGACGCGCTGTCACCCGCTGTGGTGCTGCTGTTCGCCGTCGCCTGCGGGCTCAGCGTCGCCAACATCTATTTCGCGCAGCCGCTGCTCGACACCATGGCGCAGGATCTCGCCATCGCGCCCGCTGTGATCGGCGCTGTCGTGACGCTCACGCAAATCGGCTACGCCTTCGGCCTTGTGCTGATCGTGCCGCTCGGCGATCTCTGGGACCGTCGCAGGCTGATCGTCGGCCAGACCGTGCTGTCGGCGATCGCGCTCACCATCGTCGGCACCGCGCCGAATGCCGCGGTGCTGCTCGCCGGCATGGTGTTGGTCGGGCTGCTTGCGGTCGTGATCCAGGTGCTGGTCGCCTATGCCGCGACGCTGGCTGCACCAGCCGACCGCGGCCGCACCATCGGCACCGTCACCAGCGGCGTGGTGTCGGGCATCCTGCTGGCACGCTTTGCCGCCGGCGCGCTCGCCGATCTCGGCGGCTGGCGCGTGGTCTACCTCACGTCGGCCGCGCTGACATTGGTGCTGGCGGCGCTGCTCGCACGCGCGCTGCCGCGGCATGCGCCGCAGCCGATGGCCGGATCATCCTACGCAAAGCTGCTGCGCTCGACGGTCGCGCTGTTCGTCGAGGAACAGGTGTTGCGCGAGCGCGCGGTGTTCGCGCTCCTGATCTTCGCAAGCTTCAGCGTGTTCTGGAGCTCGGTGGTGCTGCCGCTCGCCGCACCGCCGCTGTCGCTGTCGCACACCACGATCGGCATGCTCGGGATCGCGGGCCTTGCCGGCGCGCTGGCCGCGCGCAATTCCGGCCAGCTCGCCGATCGCGGCTGGGGCCAGCGCACCACCGGATTGTCGCTGCTCTTGATGCTCGCCGGCTGGGTGCCGATCGCGTGCCTCAATACGTCTCTGTGGCTGGTGCTGGCCGGCGTGCTGATGATCGACTTCGCGGTGCAGGCGATCCACGTCACCAACCAGAGCCTGATCGTCGCCGCGCGCCCCGAGGCCGCGAGCCGGCTGGTCGGCGGCTACATGGTGTTCTATTCGATCGGCAGCGGGTTCGGCGCGATCGCTTCGACGATGGCCTATGCGGCGGCCGGCTGGTTCGGCGTCTGCGTGCTGGGAGCCGCGATCAGCGCCGTCGCCCTGCTGTTCTGGGTGATCGCGGTGAGCAGGACGCCGATGCCTGTGGGAGCGTGCTCCCAAGCGTAGGATACTCACCCCGTCATTGCGAGCGAAGCGAAGCAATCCATCGCACCGCATATGCGGAACCATGGATTGCTTCGTCGCTTCGCTCCTCGCAATGACGGCGGAGAAAGCGTCACGCCTTCTTCAGCACCGCGACGTAAAACCCGTCCGTGCCGGTGCGGCGCGGCGTCATCAGCAGGCCCTCCGCTGACAGCAGCGCGGCCTCGGCAAATTGCTCTGCCTTGTCCCACAGCACCGATGCGGTCTGTTCCGGCGGCTGCACCGAAAATTCCGGATGCCGCGCGATGAAGGCCCTGACCTGCTCGCCGTTCTCCTCGGGCAGCACCGAGCAGGTGATGTAGGCGATGCGGCCGCCGCCCTTCACCATCGGCGCCGCGCGCTCCAGCACCTCGGCCTGGTCTTTCAGCCGCACCTCGAGCGCGCCGGGGCGCATCCGCCATTTGGCGTCGGGATTGCGCCGCCAGGTGCCGGTGCCGGTGCACGGCGCGTCGATCAGCACGAGGTCGGCGGACGCCTTGATGTCGGACAGCACCTCCTCCTCGCCGCGCGGCGTGCGCACGTCGCAATTGTGCACGCCGGCGCGCGACAGCCGCTCATGGATCGGCGCAAGCTGGCGCTTGTCGCTGTCGGTCGCGATCAGCCGACCCTTGCCTTGCATCATCGCGGCGATCGCCAGCGTCTTGCCGCCAGCGCCGGCGCAGAGGTCGATCACCTGCTCGCCCGGCTTGGCCGCCGAGAACAGCGCGGCGAGCTGCGAGCCCTCGTCCTGAACCTCGATCGCGCCCTTGATGAAGTCCTCCTCGGCATGGATGCCGGGATTGCGCGCGTCGGCGCCGAGCTCGATACGCAGGCCGAGCGGCGACCACGGCGTCTCCCTGGCGCCGAGATGCGACAGTCGCGGCAGCACCTTCTCGCGCTTGCCGCGCAGCGTGTTGACGCGCAGATCGAGCGGCGCGCGGCTCGCCATCGCGGTCGCTTCCGCCGCGCGGTCGTCGCCGAACACTTTTGCCAGATACGGGTCGAGCCAATCCGGATAGTCGCCCGCGACATGCGCCGGCGCATCCTCGAGCGTGCGCGAGGCCAGCGCGGCCTCCTCGGCCGCGGTCAGCGGCTCCGGCGCGAACCGGCCGCCGTCGCACATCGCCGAGATGGTCGGGATATCCATGCCGCGTTCGAGCTTGAGCATGCCGAGCACGCGCGCGCGGGCGCTGGAATCGTCCATCAAATAGGCCGCGGAGGATTGCCGGCGCAGCACGTCCCAGATCAGGCCGGAGATCGCGGCGCGATCGCCGGAACCGGCATAGCGGTGCGCAGTGCCCCATTCCTTCAGCGCTTTCGCCGCGGGAATGCGCTGTGCGTCGATGGTGGCGATCAGCTCGATCGCGGCGGAGAGCCGGGCAGCGGGGGTCATAGATCTCTTTCGGTTGGGCGCATCAGATCAAAAGCAGCAGTCTGAGCGCGAAATACAGCCACATCGCCGCCAGCACCAGCACGCCGGCGAACCAGGCGAGCGAGCGCGGCCGCACGTCGTTGGAGGTGACGAACACGCCGGCATGGGCAAACCGCGTGACCACGAACACCCAGGACATCAGCACGATGAACAGATCGGCACGGCGCAGCGGCAGCGCAATGGCGATCAGGACATAGAACAGCACCGGCAGTTCGAACTGGTTGGCAAAGCAATTGCCGAGCTTGGTGGCGCCGGCCGGCCAGTTCGGCTCGCGCAGCGCGATATCGGCCATCCTGGTCTCACCGCTCGTCAGCGTCTTCGTACGTGCCGTCGCCATCGCGAACAACAGCGCGAAGGTGAGCCCAATCTGGATGAAGACCGGCAACAGAACCATTTGAACCGACACAAAAAATCTCCCTCAGCCGCGGGCGCGATTTTGTACAGGCGGACTGCCGCCCTCTTAGCCGCCGCGGCCGCCCAACACAATGAAGCTCCGCGATAGCCCGTTGAACCACCATACGAGCCCGGATGACCAACTCCCAGGACCAATGGCGGTTTCCGCCCTCATGGATGACGCGATGAGCTTCATCACCCCGATCCTCGACGGCGCGGCCCAGGCGGCCGGGGCTTTCGGCGATCTCCTCGCGCCCCTGCTGAATGCGATCGATCCCGGCACCGGGTGGTTCGACGATTCGGCGGATGGCGGGCTCGCGCTGGTGATGTCGGGGCTCGCCGGCGTCGCCGCGGCGCTGCTGGTCGCGATCCTGCTTTCGGCCTATTTCCGCAGCGGCTATCGCTCGACGCGCGACATCGTCAAGCACGGGCTTGCGACGACGCTGGTGCTCGGCCTGCTCGGCTTTGCCATCTACGACGTCAGGCACGACGCGCTCGCCTATCTGGGCCTCAATGCGCCGCCAGCCGCAACGGGAATCGAGCTGCCCAACACGGGGCTGCTCGGCCGGCGTCCGCCTGCCCGGCTGTCACCCTGGATGAAGCAACTGTCGATCTAGCGCTCGCCAGCGCGCCAACCCAAACAAGACTTCAAACAACGCATCAAACAGAGCAGCGAATAAGACATCGAGATCGTCATCGTTCCGACTTCGCGGCGACCTATGCTCCGGTCGAAAGGATCGATGCAATGCCCCAGTTTCGCCTGACGCAAATCTCCGACACGCATCTCGCGCGCCGCTTCAAGCCGCTGATCGACAATTTTCATCGTGTCAGCGAGCACGTCGACGCGACGCGTCCCGATCTCGTGCTCAATTCCGGCGACGTCTCGTTCGACGGCCCGACCAGCCGTGAGGACATGGTGTTTGCCAAAGAGCTGCACAACGCGCTGCCGGTCGATTGCCTCTGTCTGCCCGGCAATCACGACATCGGCGACAATCCGACCGCGGTCGGCCCCGCGCCTTCACAACTGCCGACCGAAGAGACGCGTAGCGCCTTCACCTCGGTGCTCGGCGAGGACCGCTGGCATTTCGACGCCGCGGGCTGGTGCTTCATCGGGCTGAATTCGCTGATCATGAACACCGGCCTCGACAGCGAGGCCGAGCAGTTCGACTGGCTGGCCGGCGCGCTCGACAAGGCCGTCGGCAGACCGGTCGCGCTGTTCCTGCACAAGCCGCTCTATCTCGACGTGCCCTATGATGCCGAGCGCGTCGAGACCGCGATCCGCTTCGTGCCGCAACCGGCGCGGCGCCGCCTGATCGAGATGTTCGGCAAGGTCGATTGGCGCCTGGTCGGCAGCGGCCATGTGCACCAGCGCCGCGACTACACGTTCGAGAATGTCCGGCACATCTGGGCGCCATCGGCCGGCTTCGTCATCTCGGACGCGCGGCAGGACGTGATCGGCATCAAGGAAGTTGGTCTCGTCGAGTACCGCTTCCAGCCCGACAGTTTCGAGGTCCGCCACGTCAGGGCGAAGGGCCAGGTCGATGTCGACCTGGACATGCTGCTCGGCACGCAGCCCGCGGCCTGAGCGACGTCAGCTCCGCGCCGCGTCGTGCAGGTCCCGCTTGATGACGGTGAGCAGCGCCTGCAACTAGTCCTTGTTCGGCTGCGGCGCTGCCGGCGCGGGCCGCCGGACACGAGGCACATGCGGCATGAAGCGCACCGGCTTTGTCTCCGGCTGCTCCTCGACGAACCTTCCATGCAAGACGTCGTCACGGCGGCCCATGACGAACATCGTGGCCCAATAGCCGACGGCGAGGATAATGACCCCGACAACAATAGCTTCAAAAATCATGGCTACACCTGAAATATAGCCATATTGAATCAAGTACTCCGGGTCCCCGTCAAGCAAATGGGGGCCGAAAAGCCCCCAAAAGCCCACCATTGTGGCGTTTTTGATACTTTGTTGCGCGGAATGGGAGCTGGAAAGCCCCTTCGTCAAACCTTGTCCGGCCCGACCCGGACCAGTTGCTTGCCGAAATTGGCGCCCTTGAGCAGGCCCATGAAGGCCTCCGGCGCGCTGTCCAGCCCCTCGGTCACGAACTCCTTGTACTTGACCTTGCCCTCACGCACCCACTGCGACATGTCGCGGAGGAAGTCGCCATGCATCGCGGCGAAGTCGCTGACGATGAAGCCGCGGAAGGTCAGCCGCTTGGTCAGGATGTTGCGCATCATCGCGCCGGCCCATTTCGGCGCGTGCGCTTCGGTGTCGTTGTAGTGCGCGATCAGGCCGCAGACCGGGATGCGCGCGAACGCGTTGAGCAGCGGAAACACCGCATCGAACACCGCCCCGCCGACATTCTCGAAATAGACGTCGATCCCCTTCGGGCAGGCCTCCTTCAGCTTGGCGGCAAGATTGGGATCACGATGGTCGAGGCACTCGTCGAAGCCGAGCTCGTTCTTGACGTAGGCGCACTTGTCCTTGCCGCCGGCGATGCCGATCGCGCGTGCGCCCTTGATCTTGGCGATCTGGCCGACCGCCGAGCCGACCGCGCCGGACGCGGCCGCGACCACCACGGTCTCACCCGCCTGCGGCTTGCCGATCTCGAGCAGACCGGTATAGGCGGTCATGCCGGGCATGCCGAGCACGCCGACCGCGGTCGAGATCGGCGCGATCTTCGGATCGATCTTGGCGAGCCCCTTGCCGTCCGACAGCACATGCGTCTGCCAGCCCGCCCGCGACAGCACGATATCGCCCTTGGCAAAGCCGGGATTGTTGGAAGCGATCACCTCGCTCACCGTGCCGCCTTCCATCACGCCGCCGACCGGCACCGGCGCGGCGTAGGACGGACCGTCGGCCATGCGGCCGCGCATATAGGGATCGAGCGACAGCCAGATGGTGCGGAGCAGCACCTCGCCCGCGCCCGGTGTCGGCGGCGTGTAATCCTCGAGCCTGAAATTGGCCGGCGTGGGCTCGCCGTGCCGGGCGTGAAGCAAGAACGATGCGCTTTCCTTGGGACATGGGGCTTCCTCAGCTCGTTGGTTTCGTGGCGCACACGTAGTCATGCAATCCGCCTCCCCGCAAGGGAGATGGATTTGCTCTTTCGCGTCGCGCTTGTTTGAAATTTTGTTTGAAATGATGTCCGTCATGCCGACACGGCCGCGTCCCCGGAATGCCGTCATTCCGGTGCGGATGATGACATCAGCCAGTTCGCACGCTGACGGGCCGGCGCATCACTCCGCCACGCCCGCGGAGGCCACAGGCACCGGCGGGGCGCGCAGTTCAGGTTCAATCAGCGCCTGATAGCGCGACGGCTCGGCACGTTCGATGGCCGCGATATCGGGCGCGGCGCCATTGCGCCAGCCAACATAGGCGTCGCTGGCTTCGATCCCCATTGCTTCGGCAACGAGCTGAACCCAGTTCCTGACCCTGATGTTGTCGCGACCGTCGAGCGCTGCGAATTCGCGATGGCATGGATGAAAGATCGTGCACACGATGTCGGCACGATTTGCGATCGCCGCCGACCAGGTCTCGCCCATCACCACCTTCAGCGCGCCTGGCACGGCAGCAATGCCGCTGCACATGTGGCCGGGAACTGCGGGTCCTTCGATCAGTTCGAGCCCCGGTATTCGCGACAAGATGCCGGCAATGCGATCGTTGATCGGCACATGGGTCGAGAAACCGAGATGCCGGTGCAGCAGCACGCGGCGCGGCACCGGCATGGTCAAAAGCGGCGCCAGCCGATCGATCGATGCGGCCAGCAATTCGGAAATGTGCGTAATATCGAACGCAACCGCGTTGCCCGGCGCCATGATGTCGGACATGTGCATGTGGCACGAGGGACACCAGGTCACCACAGTGCCGCGACCATCCTTTGCGGCGGCGTCATTGAAGCGGCCGACGGTCCGTCCCGCCATGTTGCTCGCCGCATGCGGTTGATGGTCGTGGGCGGTGCCGCAGCAGTAGGCCGGGCCTCCGGCGGCGCTGACATCGTACCCTGCACGCTCCAGCAGCATGATGGACAGGCGGATCATTTCGGCGTGGCGCAGCATGTTGCAGCCGAACCAGAACGTGACGCGATTGTCGCTTACAGCCATTTCTCGAGCTCCTCGTCGCTGAGCTGGAGGCGTGCGAAGGTCTTGATACGCGGGAAATACGAGGGATCCTGCTTGGCCCGCAGCTGTCGCGTTTCGTTGATCGCGCGTTGCTTGGCGATCCGGATCAGCAGCATGGCATCAAGCCCCGCAGCCTTTTGCGGGCAGGCATCGACGCACTGGCCGCTCTTGGTGCAGGCCCCGACCCAGGCCACCGTTTCGTCGGGAGCTGCCTCACCGCTCGCCAGCCGGCGCAATCCACCGGTGACGATGTTGGGATCAGCGCCGCGCAAATCGATGTAGTCGACCATCGGGCAGGCGTTGAAGCAGGCGCCGCATTCCGTGCAGAGCGCAGCAAGCTCCGGGCCGGATTGCAACAGGAAAGCTTCGGTGGTTTCGGCGCGCGCCGGGGGAAGCCTGACCATATCGAGCGCAAAATGCGCTCCCGAGGCTTTCCGGTCAAGGTTGTCATGTCCGCAGACAACCCGTCAGCTTCAGCTTGGGGCCAAGCGGCAAGGCGCGGGCAGCGCGCGGAGCCGCGAGATTCCGGGTCCAGTGCTGCGCACCATCCCGGAACGACAACGTTCGGTGCTTATCCCCCGCCCGGATAGTTCGGTGCTTCGCGCGTGATCGTGACGTCGTGGACGTGGCTCTCGCGCAGGCCGGCGCCGGTGATGCGGACGAACTCGGCCTTGTCGTGGAAATCCTTGATGTCCTTCGCGCCGACATAGCCCATCGCGGCGCGGAGGCCGCCGGCGAGCTGGTGCATGACGTTGCCGACCGGGCCCTTGTAGGGCACCTGGCCCTCGATGCCTTCTGGCACGAGCTTCAGCGTATCCTTGATGTCCTGCTGGAAGTAGCGGTCGGCCGAGCCGCGCGCCATTGCGCCGACCGAGCCCATGCCGCGATAGGCCTTGTAGGAGCGGCCCTGCCACAGGAAGACTTCGCCGGGCGTCTCGTCGGTGCCGGCAAGCAACGAGCCGACCATCGCGATGTCGGCGCCGGCGGCGAGCGCCTTGGCGAGGTCACCGGAATATTTGATGCCGCCGTCGGCGATCACGGGCACGTCGGCCTTCTTCGCGGCCGCGACCGCATCCATGATCGCGGTGAGCTGCGGCACGCCGACGCCCGCCACGATGCGCGTGGTGCAGATCGAGCCCGGGCCGATGCCGACCTTGATGCAATCGGCGCCGGCATCGATCAGGGCCTTCGCGCCACCTTCGGTCGCGATATTGCCGGCCACGACCTGCACGGCGTTGGAGAGCCGCTTGATGCGGTTGACGGCATTGAGCACATGGCGCGAGTGACCGTGCGCGGTATCGACCACGACGACGTCGACGCCGGCGTCGATCAGCCGCTCGGTGCGCTCGTAGCCGGTTTCGCCGACCGTGGTGGCGGCGGCGACTCGGAGCCGGCCGTGCTCGTCCTTGCAGGCGAGCGGATGCGCCACCGCCTTCTCGATGTCCTTTACGGTGATCAGGCCGACGCAGCGATACTGGTCGTCGACGACCAAGAGCTTCTCGATGCGATGCTTGTGCAGCATCCGCTTCGCCTCGTCCTGGCTGACGCCCTCGCGCACCGTGACGAGGTTCTCGTGTGTCATCAGCTCCGAGACCTTCTGCCGGGGATCGCTGGCGAAGCGCACGTCGCGGTTGGTCAGGATGCCGACCAGCTTGCCCGGCACGTTCTTGGCGCTACCGGTGACGACCGGAATGCCGGAGATGCCGTTTTCCTTCATCAAGGTCAGCGCATCGGCCAGCGTGGCGTCAGGGCCGATGGTCAGCGGATTGACCACCATGCCGGATTCGAACTTCTTCACCTGCCGCACCTGCGCGGCCTGGCCGTCGGGATCGAAGTTGCGGTGGATGACGCCAAGGCCGCCGGCCTGCGCCATCGCGATCGCCATGCGCGCCTCGGTGACGGTGTCCATCGCGGACGCCATGATCGGGATATTGAGCGAGATCGCGCGGGTGACACGCGACCGGATATCGACTTCCGAGGGAAGGACGTCAGACAGACCGGGCTTCAGAAGCACATCGTCGAACGTGAAGGCTTCGCGGATAGCCGGAATTCCCGTGGCCATTGCCAACTCCTTATCTGCGGTCCAGCCGCGATGGTCTTACGGATGAACGCCGCCTGCGGCGACGCTCGCTGCGTCACCGTCGAATCGGCGCCCATCGGTGGGGTTGACGCTGGTCGATAGCATGGCGGCATGACGAATCAAAGTGTTTGCCAGCCATGCACAGGCTTTTTAAGGGGCCCGGTAGCCCGTCTACCGATACCCCTGCGGCGGCCCGTAGCGGCGGATCGCCTCGACCATTTCGCGGTGGCGCCGGTCCTCTCGCTTCATGTGGACGGCGATGACCGCATGGGCCGACGGCACCAAGAGCAACACATGGAAAAACAGGCCCAAAATCGCGCAGAACACGATCAGGACCAGATTGAAGATGGCCGAAAACGGCTGTCCGTTCAGGAGCAGCCCGATCGGCGGCAGCAGAGCGGCAAGAACGTAGATCACGGCGCGCCTTCCAAAGTGTTTTCGAGCGAAGTGGTTACCGGTTCGCGTGAAGAAAAACGCATCAAAACATGAATCCAGAGCCCCATTCCGACCCTGTCGGAACAGGGCTCAAGCGCTGGCGGATGCATACCAGCGTCACGCAGGATTTAGGGCGTTTGGCCGGTTCCGCAATAGCGTGGCCGAGGGCAGAATGATATGGCCCCCTCGCCCGCCTTTTCAGCACAGCCGTCCCATTTTGATGAACAAACAACGCCTGATCCCGCTCATCGTGGCCACCGCCCTGTTCATGGAAAACATGGATTCCACGGTGATCGCGACCTCGCTGCCGGCGATCGCTGCCGATATCGGCACCAGTCCCCTGACGCTGAAGCTCGCGATCACCTCGTACCTGCTGTCGCTGGCGGTGTTCATCCCGGCCAGTGGCTGGACCGCGGACCGCTTCGGCGCCCGCATCGTGTTTGCCGGCGCGGTTGCCGTATTCATGCTGGGCTCGATCGGCTGCGCGCTGTCGGGCTCGGTGACCGATTTCGTGTTCGCCCGCATCCTGCAGGGCCTAGGCGGGGCGATGATGACGCCGGTCGGGCGGCTGGTGCTGCTGCGCTCGGTCGACAAGAGCGCGCTGGTCAACGCGATGGCCTGGGTGACGGTCCCTGCGCTGATAGGCCCGGTGATCGGGCCGCCGCTCGGCGGCTTCATCACCACCTATTTCTCCTGGCACTGGATCTTCCTGATCAACATCCCGATCGGACTGCTCGGCATCTTCCTGGCGCTGAAGTACATCGATCCGATCAAGAGCGAAGACCCTGAACGGTTCGATCTGATGGGGCTGGTGCTGGCCGGCATCGGCCTCGCCGGCATCGCCTTCGGGCTGTCGGTCGCGGGCCTCAATCTGCTGCCATGGCCGATCGTCGCCGCCCTGGTCGGGGTCGGCTCGATCTCGATGACGCTCTACGTGCTGCATGCGCGGCGCACCGGATCACCAGTGCTGGATTTTACGCTGCTGCGGCTGCCGACCATGCGCGCCTCGATCGTCGGCGGCTTCATGTTCCGACTCGGCATCGGCGCGCTGCCGTTCCTGCTACCGCTGTTGATGCAGGTCGGCTTCGGCCTGTCGCCGTTCCAGTCCGGTCTCGTCACCTTTGCGTCGGCGGTCGGCGCCATGGGCATGAAGACGCTGGCGGCGCGCATCATCAAGGCGTTCGGCTTCCGCAACATGATGACCGTCAACGCGGTGGTCAGCTCGGCCTTCCTCGCCGCCTGCGCCCTGTTCACGATCTCGACGCCGCTGATGCTGATTTTCACCATCCTGGTGGTCGGCGGCTTCTTCCGCTCGCTGCAATTCACCGCGATCAATACGGTCGCTTATGCGGAGGTCGAGCCGCCGCAGATGAGTCGCGCCACCACCCTCGTCAGCGTCAACCAGCAGCTCGCGGTGTCCGCGGGCGTCGCGGTCGGCGCGTTCTCCGTCGAGACCACGCTGGCGCTGCATCACCAGACCGAGCTCTCCGCCGACGTGTTCGCGCCCGCCTTCATCGTGGTCTCGCTGATCTCGGCGGCGTCGGCCTGGTTCTTCTGGCAGATGCCGGCCGACGCCGGCAACGAGATCGCCGGCCGCAAGGCGATCGACATCTCGAGCCGCAAGGGCGCCGAGAAACGCCGCGCTGCCGAAGCCGTCAAGGTCGCAACCGAGGACACCCAGAACGCGAGGGATCAGCGGCTGGGGTAGCCGATCGAACGAGCTGTTCGCGAGGCACGATATAAGCGCGCCGTCCGGTCACGGCCAAGCCCCTAAGGGTGCCTGGTCATTCCGGTTGTCTGTCCTCGATCCGGACGTTCAACAAGTTCGTATGTGGGAACGTGGGTCGCTTCCAGCCAGGATTCCAGCGCAGCTCCGCACACCGTGCAGATCGCGTCACCCGTATGCGGCACCAAGAACTTCTCTTCGGTGCGTCTGTACTCGGCGCCGCAATTGCATTGAACAATGGTCGCCATTGCCGAAATATGCGCCTGGAAGCCTCGGTTTGCCAGCCCTTACTCCAACAAACGGCCCCAGTGCGCAAAACGCTGCTGCACCAAGGCCGCCAACCCAGTGGGGGTTTTCTCCCGGTGGGGCTTGGGGGGCTCGGGCGCCGGGAGCAGGGATTCGACTCCGGCCCCCCTGCGAGGTTCCTACCGATCGCGTTGAAATGTGCGCCTTGCGCCGCTTGTTACGCAAATTCTGCTATCGCGTCAGGCTGAGATCCGCAACGAACAGACTGCGCCGGGCGGCTCAAGCATTGTTGACTGCAGCGCCGAAACCGCGCCCGCTTTGCGGGGTAGAGCGGCATGTCCCTCCCCCGCAGAGAGCCGCCCGATGAACTCCATCGAATACACCAGGAGCAAGGTTCCCGAGGTCACGCTTGGTGTTCTGGACCATCAAGATCGCCGCGACCACGCTCGGCGAGACCGGCGGCGACACCGTCACGATGACGCTAAACTGGGGTTACCTGGCCGGGACCATGCTGTTCCTGTTCGTGCTGGTGGCACTCGTCGCGGCGCAGATCGCCGCAAAGGCGTTTCAGCCGGTGCTGTATTGGGCGACGATCGTCGCGTCGACGACGTTCGGCACCACCATGGCCGATTTCGCCGATCGCTCGCTCGGCATCGGCTACGCCGGTGGATCGACGCTGCTGCTTGGCCTGCTGCTGCTCACGCTCGGGCTCTGGTCCTGGTCGCTCGGCTCGATCTCCGTCAACACCGTGAGCAGCCCCAAAGTCGAGGCGTTCTATTGGACCGCGATCACGTTCTCGCAGACGCTCGGCACCGCGCTCGGCGACTGGATCGCCGACTCCGGGCTCGGCTACGAGGGGGGCGCGCTGGTGTTCGGCGCCGCGCTGGCCGCGATCGCGGCGGCGTATTACTGGACCTCGATGTCGCGCGTGACGCTGTTCTGGCTGGCCTTCATCCTGTCGCGGCCGCTGGGCGCGACCGTCGGCGACTTCCTCGACAAGCCGGTCAGCGATGGCGGTCTCGCGCTGAGCCGCCCGATCGCGTCGGCGGTTCTCGCGATCTTCATCATCGCCTGCGTGCTGGTCCTGCCGCAGCGCGCCGGATCGCACCCGAGAGCGTCGGAAACAGCGGCATAGGAACTTACAAGGGGCGTTACTCGGCTCTTTCCCCGTCATTGCGAGCGGAGCGAAGCAATCCATCCAGCCGCATATGCGGAGCGATGGATTGCTTCGTCGCTACGCTCCTCGCAATGACGGCTGCTGCCCGCGAAACCCCGTCGCCAGCACGTACCGCTCCGACGAGTCCTGCCGGCTCGCGGCCGGCTTGACGTGGCGAACGGTGGCGAAATCGCGCTTCAGCTGCCCGACCAGCTCGGCGTCGGCGCCGCTCTGGAACACTTTTGCCAGAAACGTGCCACCGGGATTGAGCACCTCGCCGGCAAAATGCGCGGCGGTCTCGACCAGGCCGATGATGCGCAGTTGATCGGTCTTGCGATGGCCGGTGGTGTTGGCTGCCATGTCGGACATCACGATGTCGGCGCGGCCACCCATCATCGCGATCAGCTTCTCGGGCGCGTCATGGTCGAGGAAGTCGAGCTGCGCGAAGGTGACGCCGGGGATCTCGCCCATTTCAAGGAGGTCGATCGCGACCACCTTGCCCTTGCCGTCGGCGGCACCGGTGCGCTTGGCCGCGATCTGGCTCCAGCCGCCGGGCGCGGCGCCGAGATCGACCACCGTCATGCCCGGCTTGAGCAAGCGATATTTGTCGTCGATCTCGAGCAGCTTGAAGGCCGCGCGCGAGCGGTAGCCCATCGCCTTGGCCTTGGCGACATAGGGATCGTTAAGCTGGCGCTCGAGCCAGAGTTTGGACGACAGTTTTCGCTTGCCGCCGCTCTTGACCGTGACGTGCAGCCGCCCGGTGGTGTCTTTCGCCATATCAACACTTGCCAGATTGGAACATCTCGGCCCCATGGTTCGAGACGCGCGGCCTTGCCGCGCTCCTCACCATGAGGGTCTGGCAAACCTCATCCTGAGGAGCGGCGCAAGCCGCGTCTCGAAGGATGCAGCCCCGGACCGGGGAAGCTCTAGCACGCCCGCAGCGCGCCGTCCTCGCGCATCATCTCGACCAGCATGCCCTCGCGCAGGCCGCGATCGGCCACCCGCAGCCGCGGCATCGGGAACGCGTTGCGGATCGCGTCGAGGATCGCGCAGCCGGCGAGCACCAGGTCGGCGCGCTCGACGCTGATGCAGTTGTTGCTGACGCGCGCCTCATAGCTCATGCCGAGCAGCTTCTGGATCGTCGCGGTGACGTCGCAATCGTTCATCCAGATGCCGTCGATGCGGCGGCGGTCGTAGCGCGAAAGATTGAGGAACACGCCGGCGAGCGTGGTGACGGTGCCGGACGTGCCGAGCATGTGCATGTCGCGCAGATCCCTGCCATGCTCGGCCGCGAACGGCGCGACGTGCCGCGCGACCTCGTCGATCATCTGCGCATACATGTCCCTGGTGACGTTCCTGCCGCCGAAATGTTCGGCCAGCGTCACGACGCCGAGCGGAATCGACATCCACGCCTTGATGCGCGGCGATGCATCGGGCGCGTTGGGATCGCGCTCGATCCGCACCAGCTCGGTCGAGCCGCCGCCGATGTCGAACAGGATGGCGCCCCGCCCCTTCGGATCGAGCAGCGGCGAGCAGCCGATCACGGCGAGCGTCGCCTCGGTCTCGCGATCGATCACCTCGAGCTCGATGCCGGTCTCCGCCGCGACGCGCGCGCGAAAGCTTTCGGCGTTGCCGGCGGCGCGGCAGGCCTCGGTGGCGATCAGCCGCAGCCGGCGGGCCTTGCGATAGCGGATCTTGTCGCTGCAAATGGCAAGCGCGGCAATCGCCCGCTCGATCGCCGCCTCGCTGATCGAGCCGGTCGCGGCGATGCCCTCGCCGAGCCGGATGATCCGCGAGAAGGAATCGACAACACGGAACCCATCGCCGGTGGGACAGGCGATCAACAGCCGGCAATTGTTGGTGCCAAGATCGAGCGCGGCGTAGACGCCACTTTCCGCGGCTACCGCTGCCAATCCTGACGAGGCTTCGCCGGCCGGAAGGCCGTCGCAAAGCCGCACTTCGTCATTCATCAAAACTGTCTTTCCGCAGAACCCAGGGCGATCCTTGGGGCCCGCCGAATAATTGTCGTTCACGGAAACTTTAGCAGCGTCAAAGCGCTGCGCAAACTCCGTTCACATTGGGTCCATGTCCAATCGGGCGTTGTCGTTAAGGAGGGTGTGCGTTATCTCCTCAGCGCCCCAAACGCCAACAAATCCGGGCATTTCAGGTCATTTTCCAATGCAAGATCACACGCCGCCCGCCTCCCTCGAAAACGCTATCGCACTGCAAAAATACGGTGTCGGACAGCCTGTTCGACGAAAGGAGGACGACACCCTGGTGCGCGGCAAGGGCAAATACACCGACGACTTCTCCCTGCCCGGCCAGGCCGTGTGCTGGATGGTCCGCTCCTCCCATGCCCACGGAATCATCAAGGGGATCGATACAGCGGCAGCCCGGGCGATGCCGGGCGTGCTCGGGGTCTGGACCGGCGCCGACCTCGCCGCCGCGGGCTACAAGCCCTTCACCTGCGGCCTGCCGCTGAAGAACCGCGACGGCTCGCCGCTGCTGCAGACCAACCGCCCGGCGCTCGTCACCGACAAGGTGCGGTTCGTCGGCGATCCCGTGGCCTTCGTGGTCGCGGAGACCGCGGCGCAGGCGCGCGACGCGGCCGAGGCCGTCGAGGTCGACATCGAGCCGCTGCCCGCCGTGACCGACGCGGCCGAAGCCGCCAAGCCCGGCGCGCCGCAGCTCTATGACAACATCCCGAACAACGTCGCGCTCGACTACCACTATGGCGACACCGACAAGATCGAGGCGGCGTTCGCCGCGGCGGCGCACGTCACAAAACTCGACATCGTCAACACCCGCGTTGCCGTGGTCTCGATGGAGCCGCGCGTCGCGCTCGCACACTACGACAAGAAGACCGAACGCTTCACACTGCAGGTGCCGACCCAGGGCGTCTCCGGCAACAAGGCGATCCTGGCGCGCCTGCTCAACGTGCCCGCCGACAAGGTCCGCATCCTCACCGGCAATGTCGGCGGCTCGTTCGGGATGAAGAACCTCAACTACCCCGAATACACCTGCATCGCGCATGCGGCGCGCGAGCTCGGCCGTCCCGTGAAGTGGCTGGACGAGCGCTCGACCAGCTTCCTGTCCGACAGCCAGGGCCGTGCCCAGTTGATCCATGCCGAGCTCGCGCTCGACGCCGACGGCAAGTTCCTCGCGGTACGGCTGTCCGGCTACGGCAATCTCGGCGCCTACATCACCGGCGTCGCGCCGGGCCCGCTGTCGCTCAACACCGGCAAGAACCTCGCCAGCGTCTACCGCACGCCGCTGCTCGGCGTCGACATCAAGACGGTTCTGACCAACACCACGCTGATGGGCGCCTATCGCGGCGCCGGCCGCCCCGAGGCCAATTACTACATGGAGCGGCTGATCGATGCCGCCGCCGACGAGATGGACATCAACCGCTTCAGCTTACGCAAGCGCAATTTCATCAAGCCGTCGCAGCTGCCGTTCCCGGCCGCCTCCGGCGTGACCTATGACAGCGGCGATTTCGCCGGCGTGTTCCAGAAGGCGCTGGAGATCTCCGACTACGACAACTTCGCCAGGCGCAAGAAGGAGAGCAAAAAGAGCGGCAAGCTGCGCGGCATCGCCGTCGGCTCCTATCTCGAGGTCACCGCGCCGCCGTCTGGCGAGCTCGGCAAGATCAGCTTCGAGCCCGACGGATCGGTGAAGCTCACCACCGGCACGCTGGATTACGGCCAGGGCCACGCCACGCCTTTCGCGCAGGTGCTGTCCGACCAGCTCGGCGTGCCCTTCGAGAAGATCACGCTCGAACAGGGCGACAGCGATCTGGTGCGGTTCGGCAACGGCACCGGCGGCTCGCGCTCGATCACCGCGACCGGACAGGCGATCGTCGAGGCCTCCGCGCTCGTCGTCGAGAAGGGCAAGAAGGCCGCCGCGCACATGCTGGAGGCCTCCGAGGCCGACATCGAATTCGGCCAGGGCCGCTTCACCATCGCCGGCACCGACCGCTCGATCGGCATCATGGAGCTCGCCGAGCGGATGCGCGACAGCAAGATGCCGGAAGGCACGCCTGAAACGCTCGACGTCGATCACGCCACCAAGGAGACGGCGTCGACCTTCCCGAACGGCTGCCACGTCGCCGAAGTCGAGATCGATCCCGACACCGGCGTGACGCGGATCGTGCGCTATTCCGCGGTCAATGATTTCGGCGTCGTGGTCAATCCGATGATCGTGGCCGGCCAACTGCATGGCGGCGTCGCGCAGGGCATCGGCCAGGCGCTGATGGAGGAAGTCAGTTATGACGCCTCCGGCCAGCCGATCACCGGCTCGTTCATGGACTACGCACTGCCGCGCGCCGGCGACGTGCCGTCGATGCAGGTCGGCGATCACCCCTCGCCGGCGAAATCCAACCCGCTCGGCACCAAGGGCTGCGGCGAAGCCGGCTGCGCCGGCAGCCTCGTCTGCATCGTCAACGCGGTGGTGGATGCGCTGTCGGAGTACGGCATCAAGCACATCAACATGCCGCTGACGCCGGAACGCGTCTGGCGCGCGATCCAGGACGCCAAGGCGAACGCGGCGTAAGGGCGCGCTGCTCCAGCGTCACCCGCCACTGGATCACCCGCGAAAGCGGGTGATCCAGTATTCCAGAGACATTAGTTGTTGAGCCGAGAGGCCGCAGCGTACTGGATACCCGCATGCGCGGGGTATCACACCTGTTGATGCGGGGCGGTCTTGCCCCTTCCCTACGCCGTCGCCCGCTCGGGTCTAATCACGCCAACGTCTTCAGCGCGCGTTCCAGAAACTCCAGCCGGTCCTGCCCCCAAAAAATCTCGCCGGACGGCAGCACGTAGCTCGGCGCGCCGAACACGCCGGCTTTCAGCGCGTCCTGCGTGTTCTGCTCGTAGAGCCGGTCAAGCTCGGCATCCGACGGGGCGCCCGCGCGCAGGCCCGCGGCGTCCAGGCCGGCGCGTTGCGCGGCGGCCGACATCACGTCGGCGTCGGCGAGCGCCTCCTCGCGTTCCCAGATCGCGCGGCCGAACTCCAGCGACAGGCGGTGCGCATCCTTGCCCTGCAGGGCGGCCGCAATGACGAGGCGCACCGCCGCAAGGTCATCGCTGGGAAAATGCCTGGGCTCGACGTTGAGCGGAATGCCCCTCACCTCGCGCCAGCGCCTCAGCTCCACCAGCCGATAGGCCTGCCGTTGCGGCGAGCGTTTCGGCAGCGGCAGGCCACCGGTCTGCTCGAAGATCGGACCGAACTTGCAGGGCTTGACGTTGACGCTTGCGCCATGGCGCCGCGCGATCTCGGCAAACGGCGCGCTGCCCATGAAGGTCCAGGGCGAGTTCAGCGACAGATAATAGTCGATGGTGATGGACATCTACGCCGCCGCCTGTTCGCGCGGTTGAACAATCGCGATGTGCCAGCAATGCGCGAGCGGCTTGCCGTTGCCGAGCACCAGCGCATCGAGCTCGACGAAGCGGTGGCCCTTCTTGTCGTAATTGCCGGTCACCTTGGCACGCGCGGTCAGTTCGTCGCCGATCTTGCCCGCCGACAGCAGCTGCATGCGGGTGCCGACATGGATCCAGGGGCCGAGGATCGCATTGTCGACCAGGACCTTGTTCATCACCCGCGGCAGCAGGCCGGGATGGCCGAGACCTTCGCGCAGGTAGATCGGGTCGGTCTCCCGGATATCGGCGAGATAGTCCTTCGCGGCGTCGCCGGACCAGTCGCGCGGGATGGTGCCGAGCCACTTGCCCTCTTCATAGGACGACGCGCTGACCGGCTTGCGCTCGGCAACCGCTGCGACCTGCTTGTAGTCGTCGAGCGCGAATGTCGGCACGGACGTCGGCAGCGACGCGGTGCCGGTGGCGCAGAGCTCGCCGCGGCTGTGGAGCTCAATCGTGAGCCCATCGCCGGTCTCCCGGCCGGTCAATTCCGCGATCTCGCCGTCATAGACCGGCTTGACGAAGCGTGCCTCGATCAGGCCGCGCGCGACGAAATCGCGGCCCCATTTCTCGACCGGCAGATGCATCATGTAGGCCATCACATCGACGCCGGGCACGAGACCGCCGGAAAAGCCGAACTTCCGCGCCACCGTGTCGTCGTGGATCTTGTTCTCTGACAGTTTCGAGGTGTTGTAGGCCGAGACGCGGTAGGTCTGCGCAGGCGGCTTCGAATCCATGGGTTTCCCCTTATTTCGGTTGTTTTTCTCAGGCAATCGTAGTCGAACCGGGCAGCGTGACAAGCCTCTCGTTTTGCTCGCAATTTTCCGCCCGATGGAGTACACGCAGGCCGCGCCTGCCAACCCTTGAATCGATGACTGAAACCCCTGCCTTGACCCGCATCTATGTCGACGCCGACGCCTGTCCGGTGAAGGACGAGATCTACCGCGTCGCGATCCGGCTCGGCGTGCCCGTCAGCGTGGTCGCGGGCAATTTCATCCGCGTGCCGCAGGATCCCTTGATCGAGCGCATCGCCGCGGGTTCCGGCATGGACGCGGCCGACGACTGGATCGCGGAACGCGCGCATGCGGGCGACGTCGTGATAACAGCGGACATTCCGCTGGCGAGCCGCTGCGTCAAGGCCGGCGCCGACGTGATCGCGCCGAACGGCAAGCCGTTCACGGAACAATCGATCGGCATGACGCTGGCGGTGCGCAACCTGATGACCGATCTGCGCTCATCGGGCGAAATCACCGGCGGGCCGAAGTCATATTCACCGCGCGACCGCTCGACCTTCCTGTCGACGCTCGACCAGACCATCCGCCGCATCCAGCGCCGCCGCGCCGAACAGGCCGCGGCGAACGGGGATTAGCGCGATGGCTCCGCCTCCTCTGATCCAGCTCAAGGACATCAGCCTTACCTTCGGCGGCACGCCGCTGCTGTCAGGCGTCGAGCTCTCGGTCTCCGCGGCCGAGCGCGTCTGCCTGATCGGCCGCAACGGCTCCGGCAAATCGACGCTGCTGCGGATCGCGGCCGGCCTGGTCGAGCCTGACGCCGGCAGCCGCTTCGTGCAGCCCGGCGCGACCATCCGCTATCTGCCGCAGGAACCTGATTTCGGCGAGCACAAGACGACGCTGGCCTATGTCGAGGCCGGGCTCGGCCCCGGCGACGACCATTACCAGGTCCGCTATCTGCTCGAACAGCTTGGGCTGACCGGCGAGGAAGACCCAGCGCACATCTCCGGCGGCGAAGCGCGGCGCGCGGCGCTGGCCCGCGTGCTGGCGCCCTCGCCCGACATCCTGCTGCTGGACGAGCCGACCAACCATCTCGACCTGCCGACCATCGAATGGCTCGAAGGCGAGCTGGAGAGCCGGCGCTGCGCGCTCGTCCTGATCAGCCACGACCGCCGTTTCCTCACCAACCTGTCGCGCAGCACCGCCTGGCTCGACCGCGGCCAGATCCGGCAGATCGAGCGCGGCTTCGGCGCGTTCGAGGCGTGGCGCGACGAGGTGCTGGCGGAAGAAGAGCGCGAGCAGCACAAGCTCGACCGCAAGATCGTCAACGAGGAGCACTGGCTGCGCTACGGCGTCTCCGGCCGCCGCAAGCGCAACGTCAAGCGCCTCGGCAATCTGCATGCCCTGCGCGACCAGCGCCGCAACTATCGCGGCGCCACCGGCAATGCCACGCTCGCCGCCGCCGAGGCAGAGAAATCCGGCCGCCTGGTGATCGAGGCGAAGAGCATCGCGAAGGCCTTCGGCGAGCGCAGGATCGTCGACGCTTTCTCGACCCGGATCCAGCGCGGCGACCGCGTCGGCATCGTCGGCCCGAACGGCGCCGGCAAGACCACGCTGGTGCATCTGCTGATCGGCAACGATCCGCCCGACTCCGGTTCGGTGCGGCTGGGCGCCAACATCGAGATGGCGACGCTCGACCAGCATCGCGAGAGCCTCGATCCGAAGCTGACGCTGGCCGAGGCTTTGACCGGCGGCCGCGGCGATCACGTCATGGTCGGCGACAAGTCGAAGCACGTGATCGGCTACATGAAGGACTTCCTGTTCGCACAGGAGCAGCGCGGCACGCCGCTGGAGGCGCTTTCCGGCGGCGAGCGCGGCCGCCTGATGCTGGCGCGCGCATTGGCAAAACCGTCGAACCTCTTGATCCTGGACGAGCCGACCAACGACCTCGATCTCGAAACCCTCGACGTGCTCGAGGACATGCTCGGCGATTACGAGGGCACCGTGATCCTGATCAGCCACGACCGCGACTTCCTC
This sequence comes from Bradyrhizobium sp. USDA 3364, assembly GCF_054056355.1. Taxonomy (NCBI): domain Bacteria; kingdom Pseudomonadati; phylum Pseudomonadota; class Alphaproteobacteria; order Hyphomicrobiales; family Nitrobacteraceae; genus Bradyrhizobium; species Bradyrhizobium sp. USDA 3364. The sequence goes on along the minus strand of NZ_JBSRYG010000002.1, from coordinate 6,333,045 downwards.
GATCGCGTGGTGACGTCGGTGATCGTGCCCGAAGGCCAGGGACCGCTGGATCGAATATGCCGGCGGCTACTCCGACATGCTGGCGCAGCGCGGCGCCGACGTGAAGCGCGAGACGGTGAAGGCGGAAGCGCCAGCCGAGGAAAAGAAAGAAGCCAGGGCCGCAGCACCCGAAACGGCACCGCGGCGCCGGTTGAGCTTCAACGAGAAGCACGCGCTGGAAACATTGCCAAAGACCATCGACAAATTGCACGCCGAAATTGCCAACCAGCAGAAGCTGCTCGACGATCCCGACCTCTATGCGAAGGATCGCAAGAAATTCGACGCAGCCTCTGCCGCGATCGCCAAGGCACAGGACGAACTCGCCGCCGCCGAGGACCGCTGGCTCGAGCTCGAAGTACTGCGCGAAGAGATCGAACAGGCCTGACGCGCATGGAAATAATCGTCATTGCGAGGAGCGAAGCGACGAAGCAATCCATGGCTCCGCAGATGCGGTTGGATGGATTGCTTCGCTCCGCTCGCAATGACGGAAGCTGTGAAATGGAGCCAATCCGATGACCACGCCCCTCGCCGCCAAGATCGCTAGGGAATACGGCACGCCCTGCGCCGTGATCGACATGGACCGGGTCGAGCGCAACATCGCGCGGATCCAGAAGGCCTGCGACGAGGCCGGCGTCGCCAACCGGCCGCACATCAAGACCCACAAGAACCCGATGCTGGCGCAGCTGCAGATCAAGGCCGGCGCCAAGGGCATCACCTGCCAGAAGCTCGGCGAGGCCGAGATCATGGCGGACAGCGGCATCGACGACATCCTGATCAGCTACAATCTGCTCGGCGACGAGAAGATGGCGCGGCTCGGCGCGCTGCAAGGCAAGGCCAACGTCACCGTCGCCGCGGATAATTCGGTCGTGGTCGGCGACCTGCCGAAGGCGGCGGCCGCCTCGGGCCGCCCCCTCTCGGTCGTGGTCGAATGCGATACCGGGCGCAAGCGCGCCGGCGTCGAGACCCCGGCCGAGGCGATCGCGCTGGCGCGCGAGATCGCGGGCTCGAAGGACCTGAGCTTCGCGGGCTTCATGCTGTACCCGACCGAGACCGGCTGGGCCGACGCGCAGAAATTCTATGACGAGGCGCTGGCCGGCGTGCGCGCCCATGGCCTCGACGCGACCATCGTCTCCACCGGCGGTACGCCGAACCTGGTCAATCTCGGCAGACTGAAGGGCGGCACCGAGCACCGCTTCGGCACCTACATCTACAACGACCGCATGCAGGTCGCCGCCGGAGTCGCGACCTGGGATGATTGCGCGTTGCACATCTACTCCACCGTGGTCAGCCGCGCCGGTCCCGAGCGCGGCATCCTCGATGCCGGCTCCAAGACGCTGACCTCGGATACCGGCGGCCTCGAAGGCCACGGCCTGATCCTCGAACATCCGGAGGCCAAGATCGCGCGCTTCGCCGAAGAGCACGGCTTCCTCGATCTCTCGCGCAGCAACACCCGCCCGAATGTCGGCGACGTCGTGCGGATCGTGCCCAATCACGTCTGCGTCGTCGTCAACATGATGGACGAGGTCGTGATGGTGCGCGGCGACGAGATCATCGGTGCATTGCCGGTGACGGCACGCGGCAAGTTACGCTAACCGCGTTCTGTAGGATGAGTATCGCTGCGCTCCACCCGTCCTGCAAATCTACGCCCGGATCAGCGCCTGCAACTCGCGATCCAGCGCCGAGCGAAACACCTCGATCGGCCGCGCCAGGCGGCCGGCGGGCGGGCGATGCACGATCCAGGCGCGCACCGCCGGATTGAAATCCGCGATCTTCACGGTCTTGAGCCTGGTGCGGATCGGGCTTCGTTTCAGCGCCACCGGCGTGACGAGGCCGATGCCGAGCCCGCGCGCCACCAGCGACAGCCGCAGTTCGCTGTCCAGCGCCTCGACCGCGATGTTGAACGGCAGATGCGCCGCGTCGAAATGCCGCTTCAGCGTCTGGCGAAAACCGCAGCCATCCTGGTTGATCACCCACCCGGTGCGCGACAGCCATTCGAGGTCGACGAATTTCGGTGTCTTCATCTCGCGCGCGACGACGAACACCACCGGCTGCGCGCCGAGATCGTCGGCCACGAGATCGTCAGGCGGCGCGGTGCCGTCCGGCAGGCAGATCGCCGCGGCGTCGAGCTCGTTGCGGCTGACCCGCTCCATGTGATTGGGCGACCAGCCCGAGACGACGCGCACCGCGAGCGCGGGAAATTCGCCGCGCACGGCGTCGAGCGGTCCGGTGAGCCCGGCCTCCGACAGAAACGGCGTCAGCCCGAGCCTGAACTCGCCGCGCACCAGGCCATCATTGGCGACGCCTGACTTGAGCTCGTCGAGCATGCGCAGCACGCGGCGGCCCTGCTCATAGGCCTCGATACCCGCCGCCGTCGGCTTCAGCGGCTTCGACAGCCGGTCGAGCAACTGCGCGCCGAGCATCTCCTCCAGATTCTGGATCCGACGCGTCACGGCGGGCTGGGTCAGGTTCAGCCGTGCCGAGGCCGCGACGATCGATCCGGTCTCGACCACGGCGACGAACGCCACGAGGTCATGCGTGTTCATAACAATCTCGCATATTCTTCATCATCTTATTTGAATTGTAGCATATTAGCCCGATCCCCTAAAGGGGGCCTCGCCACTCCATCGCGAGGTCCCATGACCATCTCCGAAGCCACCAAACTCTCCCCGGCGGGCACCGTCTCGGTGCGTCCCCTGATCTGGATCGGCGCCATCACGACCGGCACCGTCGTCACCAACCTGTTTGCCCCGCAGATCCTGGTGGGCCTGATGGGCCGCTCGCTCGGGATGACCGAGCTGCAGGCCGGGCTGATCTCGACGCTGACCCTGCTCGGCTACGCGCTGGGGCTATTGCTGCTGGTGCCGCTGGTCGACCTCGTCGAGAACAAGCGGCTGATCCTGCGCACGCTGGCCTGCGCCATCGTCGCGGCGATCGGCACCGCGCTGGCGCCGACACCGCTGATCTTGCTGGCCGTCACCTTCATCCTCGGCGCGTCCTGTGCCGCGATCCAGATGGTCGTGCCGCTGGTCGCATCGATGGTGCCGCCGGAGCGCCGGGGACAGGCGATCGGCGACGTCATGAGCGGGCTGATGATCGGCATCCTGCTGTCGCGGCCGGCGGCGAGCCTGATCGCGGACCAGTGGAACTGGCGCGGTTACTACGTCACATCAGCCGTTCTGATGATCGCGCTCACCGCGGCGCTCGCCCGCGCCCTGCCGACGCTGAAGCCGGCGGCCGCCACGAGCTACGGCGCATTGCTGGGTTCGTTTCCACGGCTGCTGCGGGAGGAACCGGTGCTGCGCGTGCGTGCCTGGACCTCGGCGCTGGTGATGGCCTCGTTCACCTCATTCTGGTCCGCCGTCGCGCTGCGCCTGCCGGAAGCGCCGTTCAATCTCGACGCCAGGGGAATAGCGCTGTTCGCGCTGATCGGCGTGGCCGGAGCCGCCGCGACCTCGATCGCCGGCCGCTGGGGCGACAAGGGTTTTGCGCGGCCGCTCCTCATCGGCTCGCATCTGCTGATCATCATCGCCGCTGCGCTGTGCGTGTGGGCCGCCGTGCTGGAGTCCCGGATCGCGGCGCTCCTGCTCATGAGCGTGGGCGCGATCCTGCTGGATCTCGGCATCACGACCGATCAGACGCTCGGCCGCCGCGCGGTCAACCTGCTGCGGCCCGAGGCGCGCGGCCGGATCAACGGCCTGTTCGTGGCGCTGTTCTTCATCGGCGGCTCGGTTGGTGCCGCAGCCGCATCCGCGGCATGGAGCTTTGCCGGATGGACGGCGGTGTGCTCGGTGGCCGCGGCGTTCGGTGCGCTCGGCCTGATCACCGATCTCGCGACAAGGACCGGTTCGGAATGAGCCGTATCGCGTAGGACGGGTGGAGCGAAGCGATACCCATCAACTTCTCCCCGCGCCGCACCATGATGGGTATCGCTTCGCTCCCCCCATCTACGAAGCTACGACTTCAACCATTGCAATACGCCCTTCCCGGCGGCCACACCGGTCGCAAACGACGCTTGCAGCAGATAACCGCCGGTCGGCGCCTCCCAATCGAGCATCTCGCCCGCGGCGAAAACACCGGGCAGCCGGCGCAGCATGAAATGCGCGTCGAGTTCGTCGAACCCGATGCCGCCGGCACTCGAGATCGCGCGCGCGATCGGCGCCACGCCTGAAATCTCGATCGGCACCGCATTGATCAGCGCGGCCAGTTCGGCCAGCGGCAACGCGGCCAGCGATCGTCCGGAGGCGACCGCCGCCTCCTGCAACAGCCCGATGCCGACCGGCGAGAGCTGCGCGGCCTTGCGCAGGAAGTTGGAGAAGGACTGCTTGCCCCTCGGCGCCAACAGCCGCGCAACCAGTTCGTCGCGCGCCGCATCAGGCCGCAGCGCTACGCTGAGCACAGCCGTCCCCCTTGCGAGCACCGCCTCGCGTATTTCCGCTGAGAGCGCATAGACGGCGCCGCCTTCGATGCCGGCGCGGGTGACGATGGCCTCGCCGCGCACCGTGTGCGGGCCGATCGTCATTGCGACACCCTTGAGCGGCCGCCCTTCAAAGCGGTCGCGGAAGATTTCCGACCATTTGACAGTGAAGCCGGAATTGGCGGCCTTCAACGCGGCCACAGCGATGCCCTTCGCTGCAAGGATCTCAGCCCAGGCGCCATCCGAGCCGAGCCGCGGCCAGCTCGCACCGCCGAGCGCGAGGACGGTCGCATCGGCATTGACCGCGCGTAGGCCGTCGGGCGTCTCAAACAGCAGTGCGCCGTTCGCGTCCCATCCGGTCCAGCGATGCCGGAATGCGAACGCAACGCCCTCGGCATCGAGCCGCCGCAGCCAGGCCCGCAGCAGCGGCGATGCCTTGAAGGCCTCGGGAAACACGCGGCCGCTGCTGCCGACGAAGGTCGGCTGGCCCAGCGCCTCGCTCCAGGCGCGCAGCGCTTCGGGCGGAAACGTCTCGACTGCGGCCTGCAGGTGCGGCATCGCCTCGCGATAGCGTCTAAGGAAATCCGGCAACGGCTCGCTGTGGGTGAGATTGAGCCCGCCACGGCCGGCCATCAGGAACTTGCGGCCGGCCGACGGCATCGCGTCGTAGACGGTGACCTGCGCACCGCCAGCCGCAAGCACCTCCGCCGCCATCAGGCCGGCAGGGCCGGCTCCGACGACGGCGACGTTGGCTTGCAGGCTCTTCGAGGCCGACACCGCGCACTCTCCCCGCGCAAAGACCTCATCCAGAGGAGGCCGCAACGCGGCCGTCTCGAAGGATGGGCCACATCGGGGCCTCATGGTTCGAGACGCGCGAAGACGCGCTCCTCACCATGAGGGCGCTACCTCTGCTCTCTACAGCTTGATCCCGGCCCGCGCGGCGGCCTGGCCAACATACTTCTGCGTCTGCTCGAACGCGCCCTGCAGCGCCTTCGCGGTCGACATGTCGCTGATAGCGTTGAAGTGCGCGGCAACGCCGTCGGGCGTCCATTCGGACTGCGGCAGGTTGACGCCTTCGGTCTCCAGCACCTTGATCACGGCGAACGAGCCGGCACCGGCGCCCATGATGGTGCGGGTCGGCGCGTCCTCCGAGAGCAGGAATTCGACCGCCGGCGTGATCGCCTCCGGCTTCATCAGTTGCAACGCCTGCGGCGGCAGCAGTTCCTCGGTCATCCGGGTCGCCGCCGTCGGCGAAATCGTGTTGACCTTGATGTTGTTCTTGCGGCCCTCTTCGGCGAGCACGTTCATCAGCCCGACCATGCCGGCCTTCGCTGCGCCGTAATTGGCCTGGCCGAAATTGCCGAACAGGCCGGACGACGAGGTGGTCAGCACGATGCGGCCGTAGTCGCGCTCGCGCATGCCGGCCCACACCGCCTTGCAGCAATAGAAGGTGCCGGTGAGATGCACGTCGAGCACCTTGGCCCAGTCGGCGACCTCGAGCTTGGTGAACGACTTGTCGCGCAGAATGCCGGCATTGGCGCAGAGCAGATCGACGCTGCCCCACTCCTTGGTGGCGCGCTCGACCATCGCGGTGACCTGCTCGAAGTTCGAGACATCGGCGCCGTCGGCCATCGCGGTGCCGCCCGCTTTGCGAATCTCCTCGACCACGGTCTCGGCCGGCGACAGCGAACCGCCGGTGCCGTCGCGCGCGCCGCCGAAATCGTTGACCACGACCTTGGCGCCACGGCTCGCGAGCCCCAGCGCATGCGCCCGCCCAAGACCATTGCCCGCGCCGGTGACGATAGCGACGCGTCCGTCAAACCTGATTGCCATGCCGTTATTCCTGCTCTTACTTCCCTTCTCCCCTTGTGGGAGAAGGTGGCGCGCGCATGCGCGCCGGATGAGGGGTCTGTCTCCGCGAGCGCACGTGAGAGTCTTTGCGTGGAGACAGACCCCTCACCCGGCTTCGCGTTCCGCGAAGCCACCCTCTCCCACAGGGGGAGAGGGTGGAAACGCTCGCGATTGGCAGCTTTTGAGCAGCGATGGATGGCCGGGTCAAGCCCGGCTAGGCACGAGCACCGGGCGCGCTAGACGTCAGGGGTCATCGACCCGCAGGGCTTCAAACTTTTGAGCAGGTGCCCGCTCCAGCACTCGTGGTGCTCCTGAGCGTAGCTGATCGAGCCGATCACGATCAATGCGATGACAACAAGTCCGGCGACGATGTTCTGCACCATGGCTGCCACTCCCGGGACCGCACCGCCTAAAGGAGGCATGATGGACACCGGGGATCAAAGCCGTCAATGCGCTTCTTGGACGAGGCGGGCTCGCTCCACCTCTCCTGCTTGCGGGAAAGGTGGAGCTACTCAACCATCCGTTAGCTGAAATAGATCAGGCCGAGCCAGTCGGCGACCAGCGCGGGCTTCTCCTCGCCCTCGATCTCGACCGTGACGTTGGTGCGCGACAGCAATTCCTTCGGCTTGCGCAACGTGGCTTCCGCCAGCACGAAACGGCCGCGAACGCGTTTTCCCGAGCGCACCGGCGAGATGAAGCGCAGCTTGTCGAAGCCGTAGTTGACGCCCATCGCGGTGCCCTCGAGCACCGGCATCACCTCGTAGGACATGATGCTCATGAGCGACATCGTGAGGAAGCCGTGGGCGATCGTGGTGCCGAAGGCGGTCTCCTTCTTGGCACGCTCGGGATCGACATGGATGAACTGGTGATCCTCGATGACGTCGGCATAGGTGTCGATGCGGCCCTGATCGAGCAGGTGCCACGAGGACACGCCGATCTCCTTGCCGACCATGCCCTGGTAGGTTTCCAGCGACACCGGCGGCTTCTTCCAGACTTCGTTCATTTGGCTAACCTCCTAACCGGAGGTCCGCACCCTCTGCAGCTCCGGAAATTCTTCCTCGCGGAACTCGGCTCCGCGCAACGCATCTGTGCGATTATCGTCATGTTCGAGCCGGCGCAACTGCACGCGACGGATTTTTCCGGAGATCGTCTTCGGCAGTTCGGTCACGAGCTCGATCTTGCGGATGCGCTTGAATGGCGCCAGCCTTGTGTGCAGGTGCTGGAAGATCGACAGCGCCGTCTCCGGCGAGCGCTCGACACCGGAGACCAGCAGCACATAGGCCTTCGGGACCGCGAGCCGAATCGGATCCGGGCTCGGCACCACGGCGGCCTCGGCCACCGCATCATGCTCCAGCAGCACGCTCTCCAACTCGAACGGCGAGATGCGGTAGTCGGAGGATTTGAACACGTCGTCGGTACGGCCGACGAAGGTCAGATAGCCCTCGTCATCGGTGAACACGACGTCGCCGCTGCGGTAGATCGCGCCGTCAGTTCCGATCAACCTGCCGTCGTCGCCCTGGTAGCCCTGCATCAAGCCCGCCGGCCTGTCGGCGCCGAGCAGCAACGTTACCTCGCCTTCCTTCGCGGCATGGCCGTCATTGTCGGTCACCTGGACGCGATAGCCCGGCAGCGGCCGGCCCATCGAGCCGACCTTCACCTTCTGGCCCGGCGAATTGCCAGCCAGGGCCGTGGTCTCGGTCTGGCCGTAGCCGTCGCGGATGGTCAGGCCCCAGGCCGATTTGACCTGGTCGATGATTTCAGGGTTGAGCGGTTCGCCGGCGCCGCAGACTTCCCGCAGCGAGACCTTGAAGCTTGCGAGATCCTCCTGGATGAACATCCGCCACACCGTCGGCGGCGCGCACAGCGTGGTGACGCCGCAGCGGCCGATGATCGAGAGCAGTCCTTTCGCCTCGAAGCGTGGCTGGTTGGCGATGAAGATCGTGGCGCCGGCATTCCACGGCGCGAAGAAGCAGCTCCAGGCATGCTTGGCCCAGCCGGGCGAGGAGATGTTGAGGTGAACGTCGCCGGGCTGCAGGCCGATCCAGTACATGGTCGAGAGATGGCCGACCGGGTAGCTGCGCTGGCTGTGCCGCACCAGCTTCGGCTTTGCCGTGGTGCCGGAGGTGAAATAGAGCAGCATCGGGTCGTCGGCGTTGGTCGGGCCGTCGGGCGTGAAGGCATCGGACGCCTTCGCGGCATCCTCGAACGGCAGCCAGCCGTCCTGCGGCTGCGGCGCGCCGACCACGATGCGCACCAGTTGGTCGCTGCCAAGGCCCGCGAACTTCGCGACCTGATCCTGGGTGGCAACCACCGCCCTCGCCTTGCCGCGATCGAGCCGGTCGCGCAATTCATCCGCGGTCAACAGCGTGGTCGCGGGGATCACGACGACGCCGAGCTTCATCGCCGCCAGCATGGTCTCCCACAGCGGCACGACATTGCCGAGCAGCAGCAACAGATGATCGCCGCGCTTCAGCCCCTGCGCGCGCAGGAAATTGGCAACTTGGTTCGAGCGGCGCGACAGCTCGCCGAATGACAGCTTGGTCTCGTTGCCGCTCGCGGCATCGACGATCCACAGCGCCGGCAGGTCGCGGCTGTCAGGAGCCCGCGCCAACTCCGCATCGAACCAGTCGAGCGCCCAGTTGAACGGCACCGGATCCGGCCAGCGAAATCCCTTCACCGCGGCATCGTAGTCGGTGCGGTGCTCGAGCAGAAAGGCGCGTGCGTCCTGAAATGTGGTCATCTTCTTCCGAGCCCGTCGATTGGCAACCGGCGTCACCGTCAACCGTAGCCCGGATGGAGCGAAGCGCAATCCGGGGGCGGTCGCGCCGGTCGATAAAGCAGTACCGGATTTCGCTGCGCTCCATCCGGGCTACGAGTGGTCGGCTACTTTCCAGCGAGGCTGCGAACGTGCTGGATAATTCCGGAAAAGTCGACCCCGCCATGACCCGACGCGTCGAAGGTCTTATAGATCTCCTGCGCGTGCTTGCCGAGCGGCGTCACCGCGCCGGCGGCATTGGCGGCATCCTGCGCCAGCGTCAGGTCCTTGACCATCAGGTTGGAGGCGAAACCGGGCTTGTAGTCGTTGTTGGCCGGCGAAGTCGGCACCGGGCCGGGAACCGGGCAATAGGTCGTCAGCGACCAGCACTGCCCCGACGAGGTCGAGGCGACGTCGAACAGCGCTTGGTGCGACAGGCCGAGCTTTTCCGCGAGCACAAAGGCCTCGCCGACCGCGATCATGGAAATGCCGAGGATCATGTTGTTGCAGATCTTGGCCGCCTGCCCTGCGCCGCCGGCGCCGCAATGCACGATCTTCTTGCCCATGTTGGCCAACATCGGCTCGGCCGCCGCGAAGGCGTTCGCCTCGCCACCGCACATGAAGGTCAGCGTCGCGCCCTTGGCGCCGCCGGTGCCGCCGGAGACCGGCGCATCGACCGAGGCCATGCCGTGCTTGGCGGCGAGCGCATGCGCCTGCTTGGCGCTTTCGACGTCGATGGTCGAGCAGTCGATGATCAGCGTGCCCTTGGCCATCGCCGGAAGCACTTCGTTCCAGACGCCGAGCACATGCTTACCGGCCGGCAGCATTGTGATGACGACATCGGCGCCCTTCACTGCGGCAACGCCGCTCTCGGCGATCGCGGCGCCGTCGCTCTTGGCCTGATCGCGGGATGCTGCGACCAGATCGAACGCGGTCACCTTGTGGCCGGCCTTGACCAGATTGGCCGCCATCGGCCCGCCCATATTGCCGAGCCCGATGAATGCGACGTTTGCCATGGAAAATCCTCCGCTTGCGACGTTTCTATTTGGTGTCTGGGAATTTCAGTTCGTCGACGCCGATCTCGGCGAAATAAGGCGCGACCATCTCAGGCGTCACGTCCTCGATCCGGGTGGGCGACCATTTCGGATTGCGGTCCTTGTCGATCACGGCGGCGCGCACGCCCTCGCGGAAATCGTCGCTGGCGAACACTTCGAGCGCGGCGCGATATTCGCGCACCAGGCACTGCTCCAGCGTCTCGGTCGCCCGCGCCAGCCGCAGCAGTTTCAGCGTCACCACCATGCCGCGCGGCGACTTCTCACCGAGCGTTTTCAGCGTGGCTTGCGCTAGGTCCGATCCGTCGGCCCCGAGCGCAGCGACGATGTCCTCCATCCGGCCGCGCGCGAACCAGCCATCGATCCTGGCCTGCATCGCCGCCACGGGACCCGACTTTTCGTCGGTCGCGAAGCCGGCGATCAGCCGGTCGATCGCGGCCGAATTCGTGCCAGGCGCAATCTTGGTCAGCGCCTCGCGCAGCGCCGGCAGCCTTGCGCTCGGCACCACCGCGTCGGCGAATTTGGCGTAGATCGCATCGGGACCGTTCATCGTCGTGCCGGTCAGCCCGAAATAGGTGCCGACCTCACCTGGCGAACGCGACAGCAGAAAGGTGCCGCCGACGTCGGGGAAGAAGCCGAGCCCGACCTCGGGCATCGCCAGTTTCGTCCGCTCCGTCACCACGCGGTGGCGGCTGTGCGCCGACAGCCCGACGCCGCCGCCCATCACGATGCCGTCCATGAAGGCGACATAGGGTTTCGGGAATTGCTTGATCCGCGCGTTGAGGATGTACTCGTCCCGCCACAGGATCCTGCCGAGGTCGCCCTTGACCTTCGAGCTCTCCCAGAGCGCGCGGATGTCGCCGCCGGCGCACAGGCCGCGCTCGCCGGCTCCCTCCAGCAAGATGACTGCAACGTCGGGATCGGCTTCGAACGCATCGAGCGCCCTGTCGATGTCGTGGAACATCTCCAGCGTCACCGCATTGATCGCCTTCGGCCGGTTGAGCCGGATGATGCCGGCAGAACCTTCCTTGCGCGCGATCAGATCGCCTTCTGCCGCTGCCGCATCATTCATCGCGCGCCCTCAATCAATTTGCGCGACACGATCAGCCGCATGATTTCGTTGGTGCCTTCGAGGATCTGGTGCACGCGCAGATCGCGTACGATCTTCTCGACGCCGTATTCGCTCAGGTAACCGTAGCCGCCGTGCAATTGCAGCGCCTGGTTGGCGACCTCGAAGCCGACATCGGTGCCGAACCGTTTTGCCATTGCGCACAGCATCGAGGCGTCCGGGTCCTTGCGGTCGAGTGCGGCCGCCGCGCGCCACAGGAAGGTGCGTGCGGCCTCGAGCTCGGTTGCCATGTCGGCGATCTTGAACTGCAGTGCCTGGAATTCGTCGAGCCGCTTCCCAAACGCCTTGCGGTCCTTCATGTAGACCAGCGCCTTATCGAGCGCCGCCTGCGCGCCGCCGAGCGAGCACGCCGCGATGTTGAGGCGACCGCCGTCGAGGCCGGCCATCGCGATCTTGAAGCCGATACCCTCCTCGCCGAGCCGGTTTTCGACCGGCACGCGCGCGTTCTCGAACATCACGGCGCGGGTCGGTTGCGCGTTCCAGCCCATTTTGCGTTCGTTATTGCCAAAGGAGACGCCGGGCGCCTTGCCGTCGATGACGATCGTCGACACGCCGCCGGGACCATCGCCGCCGGTGCGCACCATCGCGACCAGCAGATCGGTGCTGCCGGCGCCGGAGATGAACTGCTTCTGGCCGTTGAGCACGTAATGGTCGCCGTCGCGCACCGCGCGGGTTCGCAGCGCGGCAGCGTCGGAGCCGGCGCCCGGCTCGGTCAGGCAGTAGCTCGCGATCAGCTCCATGGTACAGAGCCTCGGCAGCCATTTGTGGCGCTGGGTGTCGTTGCCATAGGCATCGATCATCCAGGACGCCATGTTGTGGATCGAGATGAAGGCCGACGTGGTCGGACATCCCGTCGCCAAGGCCTCGAAGATCAGCGCGGCGTCGAACCGCGTCATCGCCGAGCCGCCGACATCGTCCTTGATGTAGATGCCGCCCATGCCGAGGTTTGCGGCCTCGCGCATCACATCCACCGGAAAGTGCTTGGTCTCGTCCCACTCGAGCGCGTGCGGCGCGATCCTCGAAGCCGCAAACGCCCGCGCCATGTCGCGAACCGCGATCTGATCCTCGTTGAGAGCGAACTGCATCGCGCCGACTACCCTTGAAGAGTGGTTGTCGTCATTGCGAGGAGCGAAGCGACGAAGCAATCCATTCTTCCACGCGGAGGATAGATGGATTGCTTCGCTGCGCTCGCAATGACGGCTCTGGAAATCACTTCATCGTCGGGATCGAGAACTCCGCACCGTCCTTGACGCCGGACGGCCAGCGCGAGGTCACCGTCTTGGTCTTGGTGTAGAAGCGGACCGAGTCCGGACCGTGCTGGTTGAGATCGCCGAAGCCGGACTTCTTCCAGCCGCCGAAGGTGTAGTAGGCGATCGGCACCGGGATCGGCACGTTGACGCCGACCATGCCGACATTGACCTTGGCCGCGAAGTCGCGCGCGGCGTCGCCGTCGCGGGTGAAGATCGCAACGCCGTTGCCGTAGTCATGGTCGGACGGCAGCGCCAGCGCCTCGTGATAGTCCTTGGCACGCACCACCGACAGCACCGGGCCGAAAATCTCTTCCTTGTAGATCCGCATGTCCTTGGTGACGTTGTCGAACAGCGAACCGCCGAGATAGAAGCCCTTCTCGTAGCCCTGCATCTTGAAGCCGCGGCCGTCGACGGCGAGCGTCGCGCCTTCCTTGACGCCGATATCAATGTAGCTCTTGACCTTCTCGACCGCCTCGCGGGTCACCAGCGGGCCGTAATCGGCCGACGGATCGACCGAGGTGCCGATCTTGAGCGACTCGACGCGCGGAATCAGCTTGTCCATCAGCCGGTCGGCCGTGGTCTTGCCGACGGGAACCGCGACCGACACCGCCATGCAGCGCTCGCCGGCCGAGCCGTAGCCGGCGCCGATCAGCGCATCGACCGCCTGGTCCATGTCGGCATCGGGCATGATGATGGCGTGGTTCTTGGCGCCGCCGAAGCACTGGCAGCGCTTGCCGGTCTGCGCCGCGCGCTCATAGATGTACTGCGCGATCGGGGTCGAGCCGACGAAGCCGATCGCCTTGACGTCGGGATCGTCGAGGATGGCGTCGACCGCCTCCTTGTCGCCGTTGACGACGTTGAGGATGCCGGCCGGCAGGCCCGCCTCGATCATCAGCTCGGCGAGCTTCATCGGCACGCCGGGATCGCGCTCGGAAGGCTTCAGGATGAAGGCGTTGCCGCAGGCGATTGCCGGCGCGAACTTCCACATCGGGATCATCGCCGGGAAGTTGAACGGCGTGATGCCGGCGACGACTCCCAAGGGTTGCCGCATCGAATAGATGTCGATGCCGGGGCCGGCGCCCTCGGTGTACTCGCCCTTCATGAGATGCGGGATGCCGCAGGCGAACTCGGCGACCTCGAGGCCGCGCTGGATGTCGCCCTTGGCGTCGGGAACGGTCTTGCCGTGCTCGCGCGCGAGCAGCTCGGCGAGCTTGTCGTAGTCGCGCTGCACCAGCTCGACGAACCGCATCATGACGCGGGCGCGGCGCTGCGGGTTGGTCGCGGCCCATTCGCCCTGCGCGGCCCTGGCGTTCTCGACCGCCGCGCGGACTTCGGCCTTCGAGGCCAGCGCGACCTTGGCTTGGACGTCGCCGGTCATCGGCTCAAAGACGTCTGCCGTACGGCCCGAGGTGCCCTTGACCTCCTTGCCACCGATGAAATGTCCGATTGAGCGCATGGATAACCTCCCTGAAGGACCTGAATCGCCAGCCGGCCGGCGGGATCACTTTACAAACCCTATTGACCCTGCATTTTATAGGATTCAAGTCCGATAAATTGCACCATAGATGTGCGGAAATGCTGGATCAAGGCGGCGGCACAATCGACTGGGACGACTTCCGTTTCGTGCTTGCCATCGTGCGCGGCGGGTCGGTTTCGGCTGCCGCCAAGCAGCTCGGCGTCGATCATGCCACAGTGATCCGCCGTGTCGACCGGCTGGAGCGCCACCTCTCCGCAAAACTGTTTGATCGGCGGAAGACCGGCTACCTGCTGACCGAGGCCGGCCAGCGCGTCGCCGACAGCGCGGAGGCGATGGAATCCACCATCGTCGCCAACCAGGAGGCGGTCGGCGGCTCGCGCGCCCATCTCACTGGCACGGTGCGGATCGGCGCGCCCGATGGCTTCGGCAGTCACTTTTTGGCCTCGCGGCTGGTCAAGTTCACCGAGCGGTATCCCGATCTCGATCTGCAACTCGTCGCCACCGCGCGGCTGTTCTCGCTGTCCAAGCGCGAGGCCGACATCGCGATCAGCCTGACCATGCCGAAGGAAGGCCGCATCGTCGGCCGCAAGCTTTTGGACTACACGCTCGGGCTTTATGCCGCACCCGCCTATCTGGCGCAGGCGCCGGCCATTGCAGCGCGCGCCGACCTGCCGCGGCATCGTTTTGTCGGCTACATTGAGGAGCTGCTGTTCACGCCGGAATTGGACTACCTGCCGCAGGTCTCGCCGAAAATCTCCGCGAAATTCCGCAGCGCCAACCTGATCGCCCAGCTCAACGCCACCATCGCCGGCTTCGGCATCGCCGTGCTGCCGCACTTCATGGCGACGGCCCACCCCGAGTTGCAGCCGGTGCTGCGCGACGAGGTCCGGATATCCCGCACCTTCTGGCTCCTGATGCACGCCGACAGCAAGGACCTCGCCCGTATCCGCGCGGTGGCGGACTACATCTACGAGACCGTGGAAGCCGAGCGCGCGCTGTTCAGCGGGATGTGATCTCTCCGTCGTCCCGGCGAAAGCCGGACCCGTAACCACGACTGCGCATCGTGGTCGAGATGACGGCCCCAGCGCAATCAACCAACCAACATTTGGGGTAATGGGTCCCGGCCTTCGCCGGGACGACGATGGGGAGATAGCTCGCCCTAATTCACCTTCTTCTTCGCCGGCGCCTTCGCGGCGGCGCGGCCGAGCACTGCCTCGCGGCCCGCGCTCAAGATCTCGTCGGACATCTCGCCGCTGCCCGCGATCCGCGACATCACGATGGTGCCCAGCATGGTCGCGAGCGTGGCCATCGCCTGCTTGCGCGCGGCCTTGCGCGGCACGTCCTGGATCTGGTCGGTGATCATGTCGATCATCTGGTCGAGCTTGAGCGCAAAGGCCTTGCGGGTCTTCGGGCTCTCGCGGGCGATTTCGGCGCCCAGCGCCGGCACCGCGCAGCCCTGGCCGGGATCGTCGCGATGGACCGCCGAAAGGTAGCCGTCGACGATGGTCGCAAGCCGCTTCTCCGGCGGCACATCCGCCGTGACCTTGCGCCAGCGCTCGTTGGCGCGGTCCATGGCGTAGTTGAAGGCCTCGATCACCAGCGCCTCGCGCGAATCGAAATGCGCGTAGAAGCCGCCATGGGTCAGGCCGGCGTCCTTCATCAGGTCAGCGACGCCGATGCCATGCGCGCCCCGCTCGCGCAGCCGCGTCGCCGCCCTCTTCACGATCCGCGCGTGGGTCTCCTGCTTGTGTTCTTTCGAATAGCGCATGCCGATCTCATGGAATGTTTCTAATCATATAATAGCAGATTTGCGCGGGGAATGCTGCAGTTATTTCGCCTTTGGCTCCTCGCCGAGCATGGAAAAAATCGCGGTCGCGTGCACCGCAAGATTGCCCCTGCCGTCGCGGACGAAGCCCTCGGTGTAGCTGGTCTGCCGGCCGAGCTTGATCACCCTGCCCTCGGCCGAGATTGTTCCCGAACGCGCCGACAGCGGGCGCAGATAGGTCAGCTTAAGGTCGAGGGTCACCGACGTCTGCCCCGCCGGCAGCACCGTCGAGATCGCGCAGCCCATCGCGGTGTCGAGCAGCGCGGCGGCGGTTGCGCCGTGCAGCAGGCCGATCGTGTTCTCCAGGCTTTCATGCGGTTCGAGTTCCATCACGATCCGCCCCTCGTCGACCACGGCCATGCGGAAGCCGATCAGCCTGGCCATCGGCGGCGGCGGCAACCTCCCGTCGCGGATCGCGCGCATCGCCTCGATGCCGGACATCGCCATCGCCGCCTTCGCCACCGGTCCGGGTGCTTGCCATTCCACCACGCGCGTGCGCGTCAGTTCGGGCGAATGAAGATCTGACGTCTCGGCGACGGTCATGACGGCTCCTTTTATATGATATATATAATTCTATACATCCGCGTCCACCGGCGCAACCGCTGCGCCCGCGCTTGACAGGGACCGGGTTTGTCCGGGACATGGCGCGATCAATTCCTGCGCCGGAACCATTCCATGGACATGCTCAATCCCCACTGCGGCATCGACCGCGACGCGAGAGGCGTCGTCCGCCTCACGATCTGCAACGCCGGCAAGCTGAACATCGTCAACTCGGCCGTGACCAACGGCGTGCGCGAGGGCTTTGAGCATCTGGCCGCCGATCCGACCATCCGCGCGGTGATCCTGGCCGGCGAAAGCGAGCGCAGCATGATCGGCGGCGCCGACATCAAGGAGATGGCGACGCTCGACCAGAAATCGGCCGAAGCGTTCATCAGCCGCCTGCGCGACCTCTGCGAGGCGGTGCGCAAATTCCCGGCACCCGTGATCGCCCGCCTGCCCGGCTGGTGCCTCGGCGGCGGCCTCGAGGTCGCGGCCGCCTGCGACGTCCGCATCGCCGCGCATGACGCGATGTTCGGCATGCCCGAGGTCAAGGTCGGCATCCCCTCGGTGATCCACGCCGCGCTCTTGCCGCGCCTGATCGGCTGGGGCCGCGCGCGCTGGCTGATGATGACCGCCGAGAACATCGACGCGCCGACCGCGCTCGCCTGGGGCCTGATCGACACCGTGGCAAAGCCCAATGGCCTCGACGACGCCGTCGAGCACACCGTGAAGGCGCTCTTGGAATGCGGCCCCGAGGCGCTGCGTATCCAGAAGGACCTGCTGCGGCAATGGGAGGAGCTGCCGCTGACCGAGTCCGTGAACCTCAGCGTCGGGGTGTTCGGGAAGTCGTTCCAAACCGGCGAGCCGCAGCGGCTGCTGCAGGGGTTTTTGGATCGGAAGCGGTAATAGTGACACCTTGTAGCCCGGATGGAGCGCAGCGAAATCCGGGACGTGCCATCCGCGGATCAAACTGCCCCGGATTGCGCTTCGCTCCATCCGGGCTACGTGCCGGTCTTACGGACTGTTGACCGCAAACCCAAGCCGATTAGGCTAGTCTCCATGACGAGCAGGTGCCCCAGATCGAGAACGTCGATCGGAACGCGCTGATCTCGCGGATCGCCGCACTCGCGGCCAACAAGACAAATCAATTTCGGGACAAACGCACGGGGTCAGAACTCAACAGCAGCAGGAGGACATATGGTCCAAAAGCGCGACGTTCCCGGTATCCGCCCCTATGATGCTCCGGCCGGCGGCTGGGGCGCCCTCAAGGCCACCGCGGAGGCGGTTCGCACCCAGATGGATCTGGTCGAGGCGCCGATCACGCTGCTGCGCACCAACAAGCCCGACGGCTTCGATTGTCCGGGCTGCGCCTGGCCCGACAAGGAGCACACCTCCACCTTCCAGTTCTGCGAGAACGGCGCCAAGGCCGTCACCTGGGAAGCGACCAGCAAGCGCGTTACGGGCGAATTCTTCGCCGCCCACACCGTCACCGAGCTGCTCGGCTGGAGCGATTACCATCTCGAGAACGAGGGCCGCCTGACCGAGCCGCTTGCCTATGACGCCGCGAGCGACACCTACCGGCCGATCACCTGGGATGACGCCTTCGCGCGGATCGGCGCGACGTTGCGCGCGCTGCCGGATCCCAACATGGCCGAGTTCTACACTTCCGGCCGCGCCTCGAACGAGGCCGCCTTCCTGTTCCAGATCTTCGCGCGTGAATACGGCAGCAACAATTTCCCCGACTGCTCCAACATGTGCCACGAGGCCACCAGCGTCGGGCTGCCGCAATCGATCGGCATCGGCAAGGGCACGGTGTCGCTGGACGATTTCGACCATTGCGAGCTGATCATCGCGATGGGCCACAACCCCGGTACCAACCATCCGCGCATGATGGGCACGCTGTGGGAGGTGTCGCGCCGCGGCGTGCCGATCATCGTGTTCAATCCCTTGCGCGAGCGCGCACTGGAGCGCTTTGCTGATCCGCAGGACCCGATCGAGATGGCGACGCTGGGTTCGACCCGGATAGCCTCGACCTATTATCAACCCAAGGTCGGCGCCGACGCCGCGGTGCTGAAGGGGGTGATGAAGGCGCTGATCGAGAAGGATGATACGAGCCACGACGTGCTCGATCACGCCTTCATCGCCGAGCACACCAACGGCTTTGACGCGTTCGCGGCCGACCTCCGCGCAACGCCGTGGGATAAGATCGAGACCGTGTCTGGCTTCAGCCGCGCCCAGCTCGGCGAGGTTACCGTCGCGTATGCAAAATCCAACGCCACCATCGTCACCTACGGCATGGGCATCACCCAGCACATGCGCGGCACCGACAATGTCCAGCAGATCGCAAACCTGCTGCTGCTGAAGGGCAATTACGGCAAGCCGGGCGCCGGCATCTGCCCGCTGCGCGGCCATTCCAACGTGCAGGGCAATCGCACCGTCGGCATCACCGAGAAGCCGAATATCCCGATGTTCGAGGGCATCGAGCGCACTTTCGGCTTCAAGCCGCCGCGCCATCACGGCCATGACGCGGTCGCCGCGATGGAGGCGATCGACGACGGAAGGTCCAAGGTGCTGATCTGCCTCGGCGGCAATTTTGCCATCGCCCTGCCCGACCCCGAACGCTGCGCGGCCGCGATGCGCAAGCTCGAGCTTGCCGTCCATCTCGGCACCAAACTCAACCGCTCGCATCTGCTCATCGGCAAGCAGTCGATCATCCTGCCGGTGCTGGGGCGCACCGAGCGCGACATCCAGGCCTCGGGCCCGCAGGTCGTCACCGTCGAGGATTCGATGTCGATGGTGCACGCCTCGCGCGGCAAGCTCACCCCGGCCTCCGAGTTCCTGCTGTCGGAATCGGCGATCATTGCCGGCGTGGCGATGGCGACGCTGCCTTCGAGCAAGGTGCCGTGGGCCGAGCTGGTCGCCGATTACGACCGCATCCGCGACGCCATCGAGGGCGTCTTCCCCGACTTCAAAGACTACAACGCACGGATCCGGATTCCCGGCGGCTTCCGCCTGCCGCTGCCGCCGACCGAGCGCAAATGGACCACGCCGTCAGGCAAGGCCGAATTCCTGATCTTCGACGGCCTCGAGGAGGACCCGGTGCTGTCGGACAAGTCCGTCCTCAAGCTCACCACCATCCGCAGCCACGATCAGTACAACACCACGATCTACGGGCTGAACGACCGCTATCGCGGCGTGTTCGGACGGCGCGACGTGCTGTTCGCCAATGAGGCGGACTTGACTGCGCGCGGTCTCGCCCATGGCGATCTCGTCGAGATCGAGACCGCGCTGCCCTCAGGCGAGCCACGCCGTCTCGCGCTGACCGCGATCGTCTACGACATCGCCCGCGGCTCGGTCGCCGCTTACTATCCCGAAGCCAACGGCCTGGTGCCGCTCGACTACCAGGACAAGGAAAGCGGCACGCCGTCCTACAAGTCGGTGCCGGTCCACATCCGCCGCGCAGCGCAGGCGGCGTAACGTGGGCGCGTAGCCCGGATTGCGCTCCGCTCCATCTGGGCTACGCTAGCTGTTGACGATCTAGTCGACCACGGCGCGTTGAGACGGTGGATGCAATGGTGAATGAAGTAATTGCGGCGGCAGGCAACACGGCTGTCCCAGCATACCTCACGCTACTCAAGCTTGGATACACAGTTGACCGTGCTGGCAAGGGCGATCAGGAGCACTGGATCGCTAAGAAGGAAACGCTCCACCTTGTCGCCGATTGCCCACTGGAACTCCTGGGCCTCTGTTTGTTGCGGAGTGAGCAAGGTCCACACTGGCAGGCGACGGACCTCCAGATTGACGAATTCATGAGACAGTTCTACCCGACTGCGAGTTCAACCTAATCGTCGCGCAGCAAGCGGTAGTGCCGTAGCCCGCATGAGCGCAGCGACATGCGGGGCCAGACCGTCCCGGATATCGCTTCGCTCATCCGGGCTACAGAAGTCCTCTCACCTCGCATTCGCCGGCGCGTGGGTCGGCCACAGATCGGCGCGCCAACGCAGCGCGATTGCGAGCATCGCGATGAAGCCGGCGGCGGCAAGCAGCGTGCCGGTCGCGGTATAGCCGATCAGGTCGATCAGGCTGCCGGCGGCGAGCAGACCGAGCGGCAGGCCGTAGATCACCATCATGCGCACGCCCATCACGCGGCCGCGCAGATGCGCGCTGGCGTTGCGCATCAGCATCACCGCTGCCGAGATCATCGACATGCTCTGCGCGATGCCGGCCAGCAGCAGGCAGGCCATCGCCACCGGCATAGTCCTGATCTCGACGAACACCATCAGCATCGCGTACCAGGCGAGCGTCGCGCCGATCAGGAGCCGCGCGATGCGCACGCCGCCGGCCATGCTGAGCGTGATCGAGCCGATCAGCGAGCCGACCGCAAAGCTCGCGGAGAGATAGCCGAGCCCGGTCTGGTCGGTATGGAAGATATCGCGCGCGACATAGGGCAGCAGACCGTTGGTGAGCGGGAATGCCGTGAGATTGGCGAGGAACGCGACGCAGAGCGCGGCACGCATGCCTGGGCCGCTCCAGGCATAGACGATGCCCTCCTTGAGGTCGCGCAGCAGTTTTGAGCCCGGTAAGTCGATGTCCGACTGATCGGCTGCGGCATGGGGCTTCGGCCGGCTCATGCACAGCATCAGGATCGCGGCGATGAAGTAGAAGCCGGCGATCCCGACATAGACGTAGCCGATGCCGAGCGCGGCGAACAATCCCGCCCCGGTCAGCGCGCCGGCGATGCGGGCGCTATCTTGCGTGGTGCGCGCCAGGCTGATGGCGCCGACCAGCTGCTCCGGCGGCATGATGTCGGCGAGCAGCGCGCCGCGCACGCCGAGGTCGGACGGGCGGATCACCCCCATGATCGCGACGATGATCATGACGTTGAGCGGCGCCAGGTGCCCGGTCAGCGCCAGCGTCATGATGGTCCCGGCGAGCGCCGTATAGGCGAAGCGCATCACGGCCAGCAGATCGCGATGCCCCATGCGATCGCCGATCATGCCGACGACGGGCGCGACCAGCGTGCCGACATATTGCAGCGAAGCGAGCACGGTGAGCAGCAAGACCGAGCCGGTCTCGACCATGATGTACCAGCCGAGCACCAGCGTCTCGACCTCGAACGCCCAGGAGGTGAGCAGGTCGGACGGCCATTGAAAGCGATAGCTGCGGATGCGGAATGGCGCGAGCGCGGAGGTCCGCGTGCTCCCGCTCACGACGCGATGACGCGTGTCACGGCGTGTCCTGCCCTTTTTCTTGGTTCTTCTGGGTCTTGATGGCGGATGTTGATTCTCTTGGGAAAAACGTCCCATCCCGGAGCGTAGCGCCGAGGCAGTCGGTGTCAATTGAAGCCGCCGCATGCGGCCATGCGCGGGGTGTCGACGGCAGCGTGCCGCACTGCCCACCCAGAGCGCGCTGCCGCCGGCTCGGCTATCTTCCTCCGCCCCACGAGATGATTGTGCTACGATGCCTGTCCGAAACCGCGGAGGGCCACATGACAGCCTTCGAAGTTTTGGCGATCTACGTGACGCCGTTTGTGATCATCGGGATCGCAATCAAGCTCGTGATGAAGCGTTACGCCGTCGATCTGCCCGATGTACAGAAGCAGGCCGGCTCCGCACCGAAGCGACGGTTCCTGCTCGGCGCCTGGCGGACAGACTAGGCCTTGAAGCCGCGCCCTTGAGGCCCCCGCCCGGGTTTACAAGGTTTCAGCTACAGCGTAGCGCTTCATCCTTGAACCGCGTTTTGGACCGCCCCTGAGGAGGGACTAATACTGTGCCCGGCCCGGAAAGCCTTCCAATCGACCATATCTACGTTCCCCTGAAGAAGAGGAAAACCCTCAGGCTTGAGGTCGTTCAAGAGATCGCGGCCAGCATTCTGGAAATTGGACAACAAGTCCCGATTCTGGTTCGGCCGGATGAGGGCCGGCTCGTCTTGCTCGAGGGATTACATCGGCTCGAGGCCTGCAAAGCGCTAGGCGAGACCACGATTATCGGAGTGCTGGGTTCGGCGGAGACTGCTCACCACAAGGCGCTGCTGTCCGACACTGCTGAAACCGAGGCCGAGCGGGACAAGATGGCGCGATTGAAAAAGCTGCGCCTCGAAAAGGAAGCTGCGGATAGATCGACCGCATCCGTGGCTTCAACCATGGAAACTGAATCGACCGAGCTCCGGTCAACGCGTTCCGGCAAGACCATCCGGCGAGAGCCCTCCCGCGATCCAGCACCGAAAACGAAAACCTTGTCGGAATGGCTCACGCAGCAAAAGCGCGATGGTGGCCGCTATTGATTGCCGGCTCGGCTGCCCTGGCGAAGGCCAGGACCCATTACCCCATATCTCAATCGCTGCGCGACGCTGGGCCGCGATCCCTCATCACAGAATGCGGTGATTATGGGTCCCTGGATTTCGCCAGGACGACAGCCGAGATCGGGGTGAAACGTCCCGCATCAATTCATGCGAACACGACATTTTGTCATGGGACGCGCAGTTGCATTTTTTGCACCGCATCATATGATGCATATAATCCAATTAGATTCCCGGCATTGAACGGAGTTCCGCCATGGCATCCAGCGCCGATCCCGTCGTCATCCTCTCCGCCGCCCGCACCCCGCTCGGCCGCTTCATGGGCGAGCTCACGCCGCTTGCGGCGCACAAGCTCGGCTCGCATGTGATCGGCGCGGCGCTCGAACGCGCTAAACTCGCGCCTGAGCGCATCGACGAGGTGTTCATGGGGAACGTGCTGCCGGCCGGCCAGGGCCAGGCCCCTGCCCGCCAGGCCGCGCGCGGCGCCAAGCTGCCGGATGCCACCGGCGCCACCACCGTCAACAAGGTCTGCGGTTCCGGCATGAAGGCGACGATGCTCGCCCACGACATTATCAAGGCCGGCTCGGCCGAGATCGTGCTGTCGGGCGGCATGGAGAGCATGAGCAACGCGCCGTATCTCTTGCAGAAGGCGCGCGGCGGCTATCGCGCCGGCCACGACCGCGTCATCGACCACATGATGATGGACGGGCTCGAGGACGCCTATGAGACCGGCCGCTCGATGGGCGATTTCGGCGAAGCGACCGCGGAGGCTTATCAGTTCACCCGCGCCGACCAGGACGCGTTCGCGATGGAGACGCTGAGCCGGGCGCGCAAAGCGGTCGAGAGCGGCGCCTTCAAGGCCGAGATCGCGCCGATCACGCTTGCCGAGAAGGCCGGTCCGCGCATCATCGCCAATGACGAGCACCCGATGAAGGTCGATCCGGCAAAGATCCCCGGCCTGAAGCCCGCGTTCCGCGCCAACGGCACCATCACGCCGGCCGCCTCCTCGGCCAATGCCGACGGCGCCGCGGCGCTGATCCTGGCGAAACGCTCGCTCGCCGACCGCGACGGCCTGCCGGTCCTGGCCGAGGTCAAGGGCCACGCCACCCACAGCCAGGAGCCGCAGTGGTTCACCACCGCACCGATCCCGGCGATCAGAAAGCTGCTCGACAAGGTCGGCTGGAGCGTCGGCGATGTCGACCTGTTCGAGATCAACGAGGCGTTTGCCGTGGTCGCGATGGCGGCGCAGCGCGACCTCGGCATTCCGCGCGACCGGCTGAACATCAATGGCGGCGCCTGCGCGCTCGGCCATCCGATCGGCGCCACCGGCGCACGGCTGATCGTGACGCTGCTGCACGCGCTGGAAGCGCAGAACCTGAAGCGCGGCGTCGCCGCTTTGTGCATCGGCGGCGGCGAAGCCACCGCGATCGCGATCGAGCGGGTGGCGCACTGAGCGATAGCGTTCCCGTCATTGCGAGCGAAGCGACTCGTCCGCCGAAGCCTTGGCGAAGGCGGAAGCAATCCATCGTCCCGCATATGCGGAGCTATGGATTGCTTCGTCACTTCGCCCCTCGCAATGACGACCTTGCGGAAAACCATTACCCAGCCGATGTCCGAAAACGAGGGAACTACGCCATTTTAGACATAGCCACGCCATGGCATATTGCGCATCACGAATAGAACCTCATTGCATCAATCTGGAACCCAATGATCTCGAACTGGCTTGCCTCCACCCTCGCCCGCCGCAACATTCATTACGGCTGGGTGATGGTCGCCGTGACCTTCCTGGCCGCGCTGATCTCGGCCGGAACCGTCGGCGCGCCCGGCGTCTTCATCGTTCCCCTGCAGAAGGAATTCGGCTGGTCCACCGCCGAGATCTCCTCGGCGCTGTCGATCCGCTTCATCCTGTTCGGGCTGATGGCGCCGTTCGCCGCCGCGCTGATGAACCGCTACGGCCTGCGCAACGTGACGCTGGCGGCGCAGCTGATCGTGGTCTCCGGACTGCTGGCCTCGCTCGCCATGACGCAGGTCTGGCAGCTCATCCTGCTGTGGGGCGTCGTGATCGGGATCGGCACCGGCATGACCGCGCTGGTGCTCGGCGCGACCATTGCCGCGCGCTGGTTCGTAGCGCGGCGCGGCCTGGTGATCGGCATGCTCACCGCGAGCGTCGCGACCGGGCAGCTCGCGTTCCTGCCGCTGCTCGCGACCATCACCGAGCGCTACGGCTGGCGCATCGCGCTCGGGCTGGTCTGCGTCCTGCTCGGCGTCGCCGCCTTTGCCGTGCTCCTGCTGCTGCGCGACCGGCCGAGCGACGTCGGCTTGCGCCCGTTCGGCGATGAGGGCACCGCGCCCCTGCCCGCGCCGCCGCCGGCCAATGCGCCGATCATGGCGGCCGCGCTCGGCACGCTGCGCGACTCCTCGAAATCGTCGGTGTTCTGGATCCTGTTCGCGACCTTCTTCGTCTGCGGCGCCTCGACCAACGGCCTGGTCCAGGTCCATCTGATCCCGATGTGTCTCGATTTCGGCATCCCGCAGGTGCAGGCCGCGAGCCTGCTTGCCGCGATGGGCATCTTCGACTTCTTCGGCACGATCATTTCGGGCTGGCTGTCCGACCGCTACGACAACCGCTATCTGCTGTTCTGGTATTACGGCCTGCGCGGCCTGTCGCTGCTGTACTTGCCGTTCTCCGATTTCACGTTCTACGGGCTGTCGCTGTTTGCGATGTTCTACGGACTCGACTGGATCGCGACCGTGCCGCCGACCGTGCGCCTCACCGCGCAGCGCTTCGGCGCCGAGCGCGCCAACCTAGTGTTCGGCTGGATCTTCGCCGGCCATCAGATCGGCGCCGGCGCCGCCGCCTTCGGTGCGGGCGTGTCACGCACGCTCTATGCGAGCTATCTGCCGGCCTTCTTCATCGCCGGCGCGCTCTGTGTGGGCGCCGCGCTGATCACGCTGGCGATCACGCGGCCGCAACCGAAGCCGGTGGCCGAGCCGAACCCGGCCGCGGCCTGAGCGGTCGCGCCCGCGCGACGGTGCGGCGGTCAGTACGAGAGGATGGTGCGCATCCCGAACACGATGCTGTCCTTGATCCGATGCGTCTGCGTCGGATCGTTGGGGTCGACGGCGCCGCCGCCGGGATGGGCGATGTACTGAAACATCGGCTGCAGCGTGAAGTTCTGATTCACGACGTGCTGATAAGTGATCTCCAGGATCGCCTCATAGTCGCGGATCGGATACGGGGTGCCGGTGAAGATCTGGGTGTCACGGTCGAGCGCGCGTGCAGCGTCGGAAATCCTGGTATAGATCGCGGCGATGCCGAGCCGGTCGTCCGGATATGTCTCGCTGAAGCCGGAGAACAGGAAGCCACCGTCGACATAGGTGCTGATGAGGTTGCGGTCCGACGGGCTGACCGATGCGCGCATGAAGAACGCGACGCCCTTGTCGGAGTCCGGCTTGGCGCGCGCCAGCATCTGCTCGTAGACCATGAAGATGCCGTTGTCCCGGCGCAGCCAGCGCGTATCGCCGGAGCTGTTGGGATCGGCAAACGACAGCCCGTCCGCCGAGAAGCGCTGATCCGCGAAAGAACCGATGTGGTACCAGGCCCCACCGGTGATGGTCGCCGGCAGCTTGCTCTCGCCGATCTCGAACTTGTATTTGAGCTGGCCGATCCACCACGGCGGATCGTTGACGCGGAAATTGAGCCCGTGGGCGTTCAGCACCTGCGGATCGTCGGTCCCTTGCGGCGGCGAAGCCGAACCGTCGAACACCGCCAGATAGGCGGTGATACGGTCGGACAGACTGGCCTTGATGCGGATGCCGGGCACGGCGAGCGGCGGCGACGGTCCGCCGGCCGGCAGAATGGTGCCGACAATGCCGGGCCAGCCCAGCGCCGAGTTGATGAATATGTCGTCGTACTGGCTGTCGATGAACTCGACGTCCGAGCCCTGCTGGCCGACGCGCACCGAGAGCTTGCCGCCGAGCAGCTTCTGCTCGATCCAGAACTCGTAGAGCCGCGTCGCCGGCAGCGACTCGACGCCCGACACCAGGAACAAATTGCCGACATAACTCCGCGACAGCCCGTCGCCGTGGATCTGGTACATGTTGGCGTGGAAGGTCGCACCGGTCCAGCCCGTCACCTTCTCGAGGTCGATGGTGGTGCCGAGATCGAGACGGCCGGTATAGGCCGCGCCGTTGCTCACGCCGCCGGAGACGTTCGCGAACCCCTCGCCGATATAGGTCAGGCTGAACTGGTAGCCGGCATCCTCGAGCGCAGCGCGCGTGTCGGCGATCCGGTCCGCGACCGGCTTGTCCTCGGCGCGCGCCGGCGGCGCGGACGCGCAGAGCACGAAGACCGCGGCCATCAACGTCGCACGGGAAAGAACTCCGCCCATGTGAAATACCGCGGTGCGATCGCGTTACCTAACGATGCCGAGCCGCCGCATCAGTAGATAGGCCAGCGCCGCCGATCCGATCAACAGGCCAGCCGCCACCAGGAAGCCGTTGTCGGTGTCGGTCAGCGGCAATCCCTTGGTGTTCATACCGAAGATGCCGGTGACCAGCGTCGGCGGCAGCAGCATCATGGTGACGACGGCAAGCGCGTGCAGATGCCGGTTGCCCTCCTCTTCCAGCTTGAAGCGCAGCTCTTCCTCAAGCAGGCGGCTGCGTTCGTGCAGTTCGACGACATTGTGGTCGAGACCGTCGAGCCGCTGCGCGAGCTTGCCGGCCTGCAACCGCAGCGCCGGGCTGAGATCGTCGGTGTTCTTCTGCTCGAGCCGGTGAAACAGCACGCGCAGCCCGGTGAGCTGGCGATGCAGGCGCACGCAGGTGCGGCGCATCTTGCTGAGATTCCTGCGCAGCTCGGATCCGGTGTCCTCGGCGAGCACCCGTTCCTCGATCGCATCGATATCGGTGCCGATCTTGTCGGCCAGGCGGTCCATGGTGTCGGCGATCTCCTCGACGATCTTCTCGAGCAGCGCCGCGACGCTGCCGACGCGATGGCCGCCCTCGAGCACGCGGCGCGTCGCATCCGCCGAGCACAACGCCTGATGGCGACCGCTGATCAACAGACGCTCGGTCATTGCAAAGCGGAGATAGCCGGTCTCCCGGGTCGCGGCCTCGACATCCCGTACCAGGTCGGAAAATACGCCGTAGACGCAATTGTCGATGATGTGGATCTGCTGGAAATTATCGTTCGACAGCAGCAGGTCCCGCGCGAGTTGCGGGACATGCATGTTGGCGACCCACGCCCGGGTACGGACGTCGGTGAGGTTGAAGTGCAGCCACAGCCGTCCGTCATGGCTCGGCTCGATCGGCGCATCGATCGGAAGCGGCTCGGCGCGGCCGTCGTGATGCAGGCGGAACGCCCAGACCAGGCCGGGAACCGCCTCGCGCGTCAGCAGTGCACCGACAGGAGCAGGAGGATCAGCCAGCATGGCCGTTCTCCACGGCGACCGCGCGAATTGACATGTTCAAAACCTCGCCTACGCGCAAACCGGGCAAGCGCGTCCCTTGCCGACATTGGAGGACGCGCCTGTTACAGTTTTATGTCAGCCGCCGAGCCCTACTCCGCAGCGAGGCCGGTCGGCGCCGCCGCCTCTGCGGCTTCCTTGTTGTAGTCGTGCACGACGCGGCCGAACGGCAGCGTCAGATCGGCGATGTAGTGATGCGCGCCGACGACGCGCTTCACCGGGAAATCGGCGACCGGTGCGTTGACATGCGGCACGAGATGCAGGCGGCCCGGCCCGATCCACGATCCCTTGACGACGATGTCGGTCAGGTTGATCGCGACGAGCTGGCAGACCTCGAGATGGCCGTCGACGCCGGGGATCATCTTCAGATTGACCTGGGTCTTCGAGAGCGTGGCGCGGGTGACGTCGCCATTGCCCGCCATGCTCTCGTGCTTGTAGCCCATCGTACCCATCGCAACGAGCTGGCCGGCATATTCCAGCGTGCCGGTCAGCGTGTCCTTGACGATCTCGAGCTTGGGGTGGGCGTACTTCTTCGGAAAGCCCCAGATCTCGCGACCGGCCGCGATCGGCGGATCATCGTCGAGATACATCTGGCAGACGAAGTTGACCTCTTCACCGCGCAGCCGCGCGGGGATGACGAGGCCGGATTCGGTGTAGCTGCCGAAGCCGGAGCTGTCCGGCATCTTGATCCATTCGTAATGCACGATCGCCTGCTCGATCGGCTCCAGCGGCTCAGGCAGGCCGGCGCGGATCAACTCCGGATCGGTCTCATAGGTAATGACAAGGAATTCGCGATCGATGAAGCGGTAGGGACCGGCGGGATAGCTCGGACCGGCGGCCGGCATGGACGGAAGCTTGAGCAGATCTTCCCTGCGCATCGCAATAACCCCTGTTGGCAAATATTGCGCGGAAGCTAACGGCCGAGATTGACAGCGATATGAGGGATTTCCGTCAGGTGCGTGACCCCAGGCACGCCTGCGTGACCCCAGGCACGCCTGCGTGACCCCCGGGTACGCCTGCGTGACCTCGGGCACGCCTGCGTGACCTCGGTTGCGCTTGCGTGACCTGCGTTTCGCCGATGAGGCCGATGCTAACCATGCAGGCAGGCATGCCGGATGCGCCATGCGCGCCCACCG
The DNA here is from genome assembly GCF_054056355.1 of Bradyrhizobium sp. USDA 3364. Taxonomy (NCBI): domain Bacteria; kingdom Pseudomonadati; phylum Pseudomonadota; class Alphaproteobacteria; order Hyphomicrobiales; family Nitrobacteraceae; genus Bradyrhizobium; species Bradyrhizobium sp. USDA 3364. Next base: position 6,303,812 of record NZ_JBSRYG010000002.1, on the reverse strand, counting down.
CCATTGTCATCACCGCGTCATCGGCGCCCTGAATTCTCGCCGCAGATTTTGGAGTGTCTGATATGGACGCGCGAGCCCCTCAATTTGACGACATCGAGCACGCAACACCCGGCTGGCGACCCGCAGGATGCGATCGCGTGGCGCTGGTGCTGCAAGGCGGCGGCGCGCTCGGCGCCTATCAGGCCGGCGTCTATCAGGCGCTGCACGAATCCAACATCGAACCCGACTGGGTCTGCGGCGTCTCGATCGGCGCGATCAACTCGGCGATCATCGCCGGCAATCCGCCATCGAAGCGGCTGGAGCGGCTGCACACGTTCTGGGATCGCATCACCAGCCGCAAGATCTGGCACTACACGCCGGATGGCGACATCTTCCGCAAGGCGCGCAACTTCACGAGCTCATGGCTGACGACGACGCTGGGGCAACCCGGCTTCTTCACCCCGCACCAGACCAATCCGTGGCTCAGCCCGGCCGGCGCGCGCACCGCCACCAGCTATTACGACACCACACCGTTGCGTGAATCGCTGCTCGAGCTGGTCGATTTCGACCGCATCAATTCCAAGAAAATGCGCTTTGCGGTCGGCGCGGTGAACGTGCTCTCCGGCAACTTCATCTATTTCGACAACGCCCATGACGAGATCGTCCCCGAGCACATCATGGCGAGCGGCGCGCTGCCGCCGGCGCTGCCGATGGTGAAGGTCGGCACCGATCATTTCTGGGACGGCGGCATCGTCTCCAACACGCCGCTGCAGCATCTGCTCGACCAGGAAGACAACGCCAACTCGCTGGTGTTCCAGGTCGACCTGTTCTCGGCGCGCGGCGTGCTGCCGCGCGATATCCAGGACGTGATGGCCCGCCACAAGGACATCATGTATTCGTCGCGCACCCGCTACAACACCGACGTCTACCGCAAGACCTACAATCTGCGCACCGCCCTGCATAACGCGCTGGGAAAGATTCCGGACGAACAGCTCACGGACGAAGAGCGCCAGCTCAAGAAGGCGAACAGCCGCCTGCCCGGCATCACGCTGCTGCAGCTGATCTATCAGCAGAAGGCCTATGAGGGCGACGCCAAGGACCACGAATTCTCCGGCACCTCGATGCGCGAGCACTGGGTGAGCGGACACGAGGACACCAAGCGTTCGCTGAAGCATCGCGAATGGATCAAGATGCCCGAGAACGGCATGGGCATCGTGATCCACGACGTGCATCGCGAGGCGGAGTAGCCGCGCGACTGCTCCCTCACCGTCATTGCGAGCGAAGCGAAGCAATCCATATCACCGCTTGCGGAGGCGTGGATTGCTTCGTCGCCACGCTCCTCGCAATGACGGCGTGAAAGCCTACGGCCGCGTCGACATGTTGCGCGGCGGTCCCGCTGTGCGGATCGGCTCGGCGAGACGCGCGAATTCGCAGAGCAGCGAGCGCGTCCTGCGCGGATCGATCACCTCCTCGACCCAGAACTTCTCGGCCGAGCGGAACGGCGAGCGCAGCTTGTTGAGCCGATCTTCGATCTCGCGCAGCTTGGCGGCGGGATCTTCGGCCGCATCGATCTCGGCGCGATAGGCGGCTTCGATGCCGCCCTCGAGCGGCAGCGATCCCCAATAGGCCGACGGCCAGGCATAGCGCATCGAGAAGCGGTTGGCCGGCTGATGCACCACGCCGGCGACACCGAAGGCGTTGCGGATGATGATGGTGCACCAAGGCACCGTGCTCTGGTTGACCGCCGCCATCGCCCGCACGCCGTGGCGGATGGTCGCCGACTTCTCCGCCTCGAGCCCGATCATGAAGCCGGGGCAATCCATCAGATAGACCACCGGCAGATGGAAGGTCTCGGCGAAGTCGACCCAGCGCACCACCTTCTGGCAGGCGTCCGCGGTCCACGAGCCGCCATAGTGAAAGGGATCGCTGGCGAGCACCAGCACCGCCCTGCCCTCGATCCGCGCAAGGCCCGTGATGATCGGGCGGCCGAAATTGGCGGCGACCTCGAAGAACGAGCCCTTGTCGACGACGGCCTCGATGATCGGCCGCATCTTGTAGACTTGCCGGCGGTTGCGCGGCACGGCCTTCATCAGCGATTCCTCGGCGCGTTCGGGATCGTCGGTGCAGGGAATGGTCGGCGGCAAATCGTAGACCGACGACGGCAGGTAGGAAAGGAAACGCCGCGCGTAATCGAACGCCTCCTCCTCGGTGTCGACGGCCTGGTCGATCCCGCCGGCACGGGTCTGGATGTCGGCGCCGCCGAGCTCCTGCTTGGTCAGATCCTGGCCGAGCCGCTTCACCACCGGCGGGCCGGCGACGAACATCGCGGAGCTCTTGGTCATGACCGAGTAATGCGTGGCCGCCAGCCGCGCGGCACCGAGACCCGCGACCGAGCCGAGCCCGAGCCCGACCACCGGCACCTGCGCCAGATTGGCAAGCGTGAACCAGTACGAACGGGTGCCGCCGACGCCGCCGGGCAGATTGGCGGCGCCCCTGGTCTCGATCGTCTTCACCGAGCCGCCGCCGCCCGAACCTTCGATCACGCGGATGATCGGCAGGCGGAAGTCGTGCGCCATCTCCTCCGCCATCAGCGGCTTGGCGGAAATCGATGCATCCGCCGAGCCGCCGCGCACGGTGAAATCGTCGCCGACCACGACCACGGTGCGGCCGTCGACCCTGGCGCGGCCGAACACGCAGTTCGCCGGCGTCAGATGCTTGAGTTCGTTGCTCTCGTCGTATTCGGCGATGCCGGAGATGGCACCGACCTCGTGAAAGCTGTTCTGGTCGACGAGCTTGTCGATGCGCTCACGAACCGTGAGCCGGCCCTGGTCGCGTTGCCGCTTGACCTTGTCAACGCCTCCCATCTCCCGCGCGAACGCTTCGCGCCGGGCGAGGTCGTCGAGTTCCGGCTTCCAGTTCATTCATTGCCTCCGTCTTGATGATTTTGTTGTTGTTATGGGCGGTCACCGGAAGCGACTTGCGCTCGATCCGATTGCTGAAGATGTCGCCGTCGGCGCCTTCGAGCAGGCTGCCGAGCGCGGCGGCGAGTTCGACCATTTGCGGCGCGACCTCGCGATGCAGCCGCGCCTCGTCATACATCGCCGAGAGCAGGCCGATCGTGGTGACCACATAGGTCTGGTACTGCGGCGACCACAGCGGCACCGCGACGCCGTTGATGTGCGGGCTCCACAGGCCGCAGGCGACGACGTAGCCGTGCTCCTGCAGATGCCGGCGGTTGGCCTCGATGCGCGGCGTCAGCATCTTGGCGCTGTCGGGCAACTCGCCTTCCATCTCCGCGATCAGCGCGTCGCCGATCGCGGGATCGAGCGCGGCAGTGTAGGCGTGGCCGGCGGCGGTGGTCGCCATCGCGATGCGGCTGCCGGTCGCCTCATGCAGGCCGAGCGCGTTCGCGGCGCGGGCGAACTCCAGATAGACCAGGTGAAAGCGGTCGGGGATGACGAAGCCCACGGTGCCCGGCAACTGATCGGCGACATCCTGCAGGCGCAGCCGGATCAAATTGCGAAGCTGCAACCCCTTCATCATCGTGGTGCTCATCGCGACCGCGCTTGGGCCGATCCGATACTTCTGGTCGCGCGGCAGATAGACGAGCTGCCCCATCCGCGTCAGCGTGTGCGTCAGTCGCGACACGGTCGAACGCGGCAGGCCGCAACGGTTCGAGATTTCGAGATTGCCGAGCCGGGCCTCGTGTCCCTCGAAGCACCGCAGCACGTCGAAGGCGCGCGACACCACCTGGATGACATCGCCATCGCCTGTCTCGCTGGCGAGCATTCCCTGCCTGCTAAGCCGTTCCGAGCGCCGTCCCATTTGTTTTGGCTCCATTCCGTCATGCGGAATAAAATTCCACTTGCAGAAGAAGCTACCTCAGGCAATCTGCCGCCACAACAAAAAGCCGTTCGCCGGATGAAATTTCCGCAAGACGGTATCGGAGAGTGGAATGCCTGAGATCAAGGTTGTGACCGAAGTTGCCGGGCGCGTTTGCGCGCTTCCTGTTGAGGCCGGCAACAGCATCGGCAATGGCGACGAGATTGCGTTCGTCGAAGCGATGAAGATGGAGATACCGGTCACATCGACGGCAACAGGCAAAATCAAGTCGATTCTGGTCAGGATCGACGATGTCATCGCCGAAGGCCAGGCGATCGCGATCGTCGAGACCTGAGATCCCGCCCCTCAGCGACAGCCGCGACAATGTGTCCGGTGATGCAGCGCCCGAAATCGCCGCGTTACGGCTGAGGTAGCGTTGCCATCGCCGGATCGCGATGCAATCATCCCGCCCATAAAAGTTTCGCAGAGCGAAACAATGGGAGGAGTTATGATCCATCGGCTGAAGGCGCTCGCGCCTGCCGCGCTTGCCGGCTTTTCGATTATCGTTGCCCTGCCCGCCTCGGCCGAGGACATCAAGCTGCCGCCGAACATGGCGGTGACCGCCTATGACACCGGCACCGCCGGCTTCAACATCGCGGTCGGCGTCGGCAAGATGATGAAGGACAAATACGGCACCGACGTCCGCGTGCTGCCGGCCGGCAACGACGTCGCGCGTCTCGCACCGCTGCGCGCCAAGCGCGCGGTCGCCTCCGCCATGGGATCAGGCACCTATTTCGCGCAGGAAGGCGTGTTCGAGTTCGGCGCCAAGGAATGGGGCCCGCAGCCGCTGCAACTCATGCTGTCGTCGGTCGACTGCAATTGCGGCGCGCTCGGCGTGGCGGCGGACGCCGGCGTCAAGGAGATGAAGGATCTGCGCGGCAAGCGCGTCGGCTTCGTGGTCGGCTCGCCGGCGCTGAACCAGAACTCGCTCGCGATGCTCGCCTTCGGCGGCCTCACCCAGAACGACGTCAAGGTGGTCGAGTTCGCAAGCTACGGCGCGATGTGGAAGGGCCTGGTCAACAACGACACCGATGCCGCCTTCGGCACCACGATCACCGGCCCCGCCAAGGAAGCCGAGACTTCGCCGCGCGGCCTGATGTGGCCGCCGCTCCCCGCCGACGACAAGGAAGGCTGGGCGCGGGTGAAGAAGGTCGGCTCGTTCTTCTTCCCGCAAACCGCAACCTGCGGCGCCGGCATCTCGCCGGACAAGCCGATCCAGCTCGGCAACTACCCGTACCCGATCTTCGTCGCCTACGCCGCGCAGCCGGTCGAGCAGATCTATGCGATCACCAAGGCGATGATCGTCAACTACGACGCCTACAAGGATTCGGCGCCCGGAGCCGCCGGCCTCGGCGCTGACCGGCAGACCAAGAACTGGGTGGTTCCCGTGCATCCCGGCGCGGTGAAGGCGCTCAAGGAAGCCGGCCACTGGAGCGAGGAGCAGGAGGCGCACAACAATACGCTGTACAAGCGCCAGGCGGTACTCGCCGCCGCCTGGACCGACTACGGCAAGTCGAACCCGCCATCAGACGACAAGGCCTTCCTCGATGGCTGGATGAAGGCACGCGCGGCCGCGCTTGCGAAAGCCAATATGCCGAATGGCTTTGAGTGAGACCCGCCAACGCGCGATGAGATCGAGTTAGTCGTCATCGCGCTTCCGCCCGTTTGAGCATGGTGCTTCCGGAAAACCGCTTCGCACTTTTCCGGATCATGCTCTAGGCTACGGGCAAAACGGACAACATTGGGGGATGCGTAATGCCCGAGAACGCCGCGGCTGCGCCTGCGAAAGGAATCGAGTTTGAAGATCCGCATGCCGGTCTCGACAATCTGCAGGAGGCCGAGGTCACGCGTGTGCGCACGTTGCGCGGGCTGTGGCGCTGGGCGCTGGTGGTTGCGACCGCCGCCACCATCCTGCTCTGCATCAACCAGCAATTCTCGCTGCGCTTCTTCATCGACTACACCCAGCTCAACACCGAGTACTTCTATCTCCTGATCGCGCTGATGCTGCCCTTCACGTTCCTGATCTTCCCGGGAACCGAGCGTGCGCCGCTGAACCGGATTCCCTGGTACGACCTCGTGCTGGCGGTCGCGACGTTCGCCGCCTCGATCTGGCTGATGCTGAACGTCCGCAAGGCCGCGCAGTATGGCTGGGAATCCGACGGCGCGCCGCAGAACGTCATCATCGCCGGGCTCGTAATGTGGGTGATGCTGATGGAGGCGCTGCGCCGCACCGGCGGCTGGAGCCTGCTGCTCAGCGTGCTCCCCTTCACCGTCTATCCGCTGTTTGCCGAGGCGAGCTGGCTCGGCCCGTTCAGGGGTTCGCAGCTCACGCTCGACCAGACCACGGCCTATCACGTGCTGTCGGGCGAAAGCCTGCTCGGCATTCCGATCCAGGCCTTTGCCGACACCGTGATCGGCTTTCTGGTGTTCGGCACCGCGCTGATGATGACCGGGGCCGGAAAGTTCTTCATTAACCTCGCTTTCGCGTTGTGCGGCACGTTCCGCGGCGGCGCCGCCAAGGTCTGCATCTTCGCCTCCGGCCTGCTCGGCATGATGTCGGGCTCGATCGTCTCAAACGTGCTGACCGCCGGAACCATGACGATCCCGGTCATGAAGAAGAGCGGCTTCCGCGCCTCCTATGCCGGAGCGATCGAGGCCTGCGCCTCGACCGGCGCGGTGCTGGCGCCGCCGGTGATGGGCGCAACCGCGTTCGTGATCGCCCAGTTCCTCAATGTCAGCTACGCCGAGGTCGCGGTCGCCGCGATCGTCCCGGCCGCGCTGTACTATGTCGGCCTGTTCATGCAGGTCGATTCCTACGCCGCGCGCCACGGGCTGAAGGGCATTCCGCGCGCCGAGCTGCCGCGGGTGATGGATACGATCAAGAACGGCTGGTACTACGTCTTCGTGATCGCGCTGTTGATCGTGATGCTGCTCTACTTCAAGCGCGAGAGCCACGCGCCGTTCTATGCCACCGCGCTGCTCCTGGTGCTGAACCAGATATTCTCCAAGGATACACGCTGGACGCTTGCGACCATCGCAAAATTCCTCGAGGTCAACGGCCGTACCTTCGTCGAGCTGGTCGGCATTCTCGCCGGCTGCGGTCTTTTGATCGGCGCGTTCTCGATGACCGGCGTGGTCTCGAGCCTCGCCAACGACCTCCTGACCCTCGCGGGCGACAACGCGTTTCTGCTGCTCGTGATGTGCGCCTTCACCAGCCTGATCCTCGGCCTCGGGCTGACCACCACCGCCTGCTACATCTTCCTCGCCATCCTGGTGGCGCCGGCGCTCGAGAAGCTCGGGCTGAACCGGATGGCGGTGCACATGTTCATCTTCTACTGGGGCATGCTGTCGTCGATCACGCCGCCGGTCGCGATCGCCTCTTTCGCCGCCGCCGGCATTGCCGGCTCGCCCGCGATGAAGACCGGATGGGAATCGATGTGGGTCGGCAGCATCATCTACTTCATCCCGTTCTTCTTCGTCCTGAACCCGGCGCTTGTGATGCAGGGACCGAGCCCCTATCTCGCCGGCCTCGGCCTGATGGCGCTCGCGGGTTGCGGCACGCTGTTCATCTGCGGCGGCATTCAGGGTTATCAGGCCTTCGTCGGCGACCTCCGCGGCGCCGGCGCCCTGGAATGGCCGCTGCGGGTGCTGCTCGTGATCGGCGGCTTCGTGCTCGCGACACCGGGCGGCGGGATCAACCCGCTGTCGCAGTTGCAGGTGACGCTGCTCGGGCTTGCCATCCTCGCCCCGACGGTCCTGATCGCGCTGCTGCTGGTCCGCCGCCAGGCGCTGGTTTCGAACCAGTTGCGCGCGCCCTGATTGCGTTGCACAACAGGAGGCGATGAAACGATCGCCTCCTCCCGTGACCGCCTCTACCGTCAACTGGGCCCGCTCGCAGCCGCCGCTGCTGCGGTTTCTGCACACGTGTTACGCAGACTTCCTGCCGGAGGACGCCGGCGCGGTCGCCGGCTACATTCCCGAGCTCGGCAAGGCCGATCCTGCCCATTTTGGCATCAGCCTGGCCACGCTGGACGGCCATGTCTACGAGGTCGGCGACACCAGGGTGCCCTTCACCATCCAGTCGATGTCGAAGCCGTTCGTGTTCGCCTTGGCGCTGGATACGCTGGGTGCCGAGCGGGTGGAGAGCGTGATCGGCGTCGAACCGTCCGGCGACCCCTTCAATTCGATCCGGCTCAACGCCGAGAACCATCCGTTCAACGCAATGGTCAATGCCGGCGCGATCGCCTGCTCCGGCCTGCTCCATGCCGACAAGGGCGACGGCGCGTTCGACTATATCCGCCAGGCGCTCGGCCGCTTCGCCGGCCGCGAGCTCGACGTCGACGAGGCGGTCTACGCCTCCGAGAGCGCCACCGGCGACCGCAACCGGGCGATCGGCTATCTCCTGCGCACCAACAGCGTGATCACCGAGAATGTGCCCGCGGTGCTCGACGTCTATTTCCGGCAATGCTCGATCCTGGTCACCGCGCGCGACACCGCGGTCATGGCGGCGACGCTCGCCAACCGCGGCATCAATCCGCTGACCGAGGAGCAAGTCGTGACGCCCTACGCGATCGCGCGCACGCTCTCGGTGATGACCTCGTCGGGCATGTACGACTACGCCGGCGAATGGATCTACCGCGTCGGTATCCCCGCCAAGAGCGGCGTCGGCGGCGGCATCCTGGCGGCGCTGCCGGCGCGGCTCGGGCTCGGCAGCTATTCGCCGAAGCTCGACAAGCATGGCAACAGCGTGCGCGGCATCAAGGTCTGCGAGACGCTGTCGGCGCATTACGACCTGCACATGCTGAACCGCAGCGACGACGCCCGCCACAGCATCATCGCCGACTACAATATCGGCAAGAACCCGTCACGCCGGGTGCGCCGGCCGCAGGAGCAGGAGATCCTGGCCAAGCACTTCCAGGAGGTGCGCGTGATCGAACTGGTCGGCACGCTGTCGCTCTCCAATGTCGACTATGTCTCGCGCCGCCTCGCCGGCAGCCCGCGACCGGAGTTCGTGATCTTCGAGCTGCGCCGCGTCACCGCGACGACCCGCGCGGGCGCCCGGCTGGTCGCGGAAGCCTTCCAGGAGCTGGCCGAGCTCGGCGTCACCGTGATCCTCTCCGGCATCAAGCGAACCTCGCGCGAATGGAGCACGATCAGCGAGTGGACCAAGCGGCTCGGCAATATCAGGGACTTCTACCTGCTCGACACCGCGATCGAGTGGGCGGAGGACCAGATCGTCTACCGCTACGGCGGCTCGATCGACTTCCTGGAGACGACGGAGCTTTCCGAGCAGCCGCTGCTCGCCGGATTGAGCGAAGCTGACATCGCCGACCTCGCCTCGCTCTGCATGGTCAGGATCTACCAGCCGAATGAAAAGATCATCGCGGCGGGCAGCGAAGCAACCTCACTGTTCTTCCTGCGCAGCGGCGTGGTCCACGTCACCCTGCCCGACGGCATCCGGCTTGCGACGCTGACCGCCGGCATGGCGTTCGGCGAGATGGCGCTGTTGGAGCCAAAGCGCTCGGCGGACGTGGTCGCGGACATGTCCGCCACCGCCTATGAGGTCACGATCCCGGATTTCGAGCGCTTCCGCGAGCAGCACCCGCGCGCAGGCGAGCGGATCATGCGCAACCTCGCGCAGATCCTCGCCGAGCGGCTGATCGTGGCCAATGCGAAGGTGGATCTGCTGACGTCGGGGTAGGTGCTTGTTACACTCGAGGATGAGGCGGGCACCATCCTTGCGGCCATCCTTCGAGACGCTCGCCTGCGGTGAGCTCCTCCAGCGACAAAGGCGAAGCCTTTGCGCGGGGATGAGGGCTTGTAGTGCGGCGCAATCCTAAACCCTCATGGTGAGGAGCGCCGCTTGCGGCGCGTCTCGAACCACGAGGCCCGTTGCCCTGCAATCGCAGCAATCTCTTCATGCGATCCAGCCTCTCCCCGCGTGCGGGGAGAGGCAAGACGTCAGCTCACCACTTCCGTCACCGGCTGCATGTCGATCTCGAAGGTCTCGAGAAATTTCGACGTCATAATGTAGAAGCCGACCGAGAGCTGCAGCTCGATCAGCGCGGCGGGTGTCAACAACGCCGCGATCGGCTTGAAGGTCGCGTCGGTCGGCTTCTTCAGCTTGACGATCTCGTCGGTGAAAGCGAGCGCGGCGCGCTGCACCTCGTTGAAGCAGGTCGCCGACTGCCAACTCTCCAGCGCGGCGTTCTGCTCGTCGGTGACGCCGACATTCTTGCCGATGCGCTTGTGCGCGACGATCTCGTAAGGCGCCTCGCAGAGAATGCCGGTGCGCGTGATCGCGAGTTCGCGCACGACGGGATCAAGCTCACCCTTGTGGCGGATCGCGCCGCCGAGCCGGCAGTACTGTTCGAAGTAGCTCGGCGAATGCGCCATCATGCGAAAGATGTTGGCGTTGCGGTTCTTGTCGAGGATCTCGCGGGTGCGCGGGCTTGCCTTCGCGGGATCGGAGTAGTCGATACGGGCCATTTCCTAACCTTGATCTTGCTGTCGTTCTGTCGGGTTCCAGAACACTATCGGGCAGCTGTCGCAGGAGCAACACGCGCGAGTCAAATTGCCGCCGCATTCCCATACAACCCTGACACAGTCGATATTCGCTGAGTGGGGACTCGTCAAAAGCGAATACTCGACGCGGGGTGTTCCGAGTACACAATCTGGCCGTCTTGCGTTCTCTGAGCGCAACGATGAGTCACGCCCAGGTCTTAGGGGAAACGCATGAAGGAAGCCACCAGGAGGGCGGCCTCGGAAGCGCTTGCGCAAGTGCTGGCGGTGACGGCAATGCTCGTCATCGCCAGCTTTGTCTTTTACTGGCACTAAGGCATGATCCCGAAAAGTGTGTAGCGGTTTTCGGAAAGATGATGCCTAAACAAGTTATCCTCGACTAGAGGGGCAGGAGCGAACCAGTTCGGCTAGGTCTCGCGTTCTGACCGGATCGTTCAGCCCCTCATTTCGCCTTTGCGAAATACGGAACCAGCCGTTCCGCGAATTTGGTGAAGCGCGCGGAGACCTTGTCGCCGATCGCAAGATCGTTGTCGCCATGGGCCATCATGCGAAAGCCCTCGTCGGCATCGACCAGCACGATGTTGTAAGGCACATGCGCCCGCGTTTCGGGCGTCGCGGCGCGGCAGACCAGCGAGGTCGCATACACCGTCCCTGCCCCGCTCGCGCGATGCTCCGTGAGATCGGACGAGCCACAAGCCGTGCAAAAACTGCGGCGGAAATATTGCCGCGCGCCGCAGGCATTGCAGGTCTGGTAGACGATGGCCTCAGTGCCCCTGGTCCAGTCGGCGATCGGTCCACTCATCGTACGCGCTCCAGGAACATGCTGACATGCGACGACAGCACGCCGCCGTCGCCGTGCAGCAGCGCGACCGAGGCGTCGCGGACCTGACGGTTCTCGGCGCGGCCAGTCATCTGCAGATGCGTCTCGACCAGATGCGCCATCGCGCCGCCGACGCCGCAATGGCCATAGCTGAGCAGACCGCCATGGGTGTTGAGCGGCATCTCGCCATCCCCGTTGAAATAGCCGGCGCGCACCCGCGCCGCCGCCTCGCCGCGCTTGGCAAGGCCGAGATCTTCCAGCAGCATCGCGAGCGTGATGGTGAAGCTGTCATAGACGGCGGCGTAGCGCACGTCCGAGATCGCGACGCCCGACGCCTGCTTTGCTTTCGCGATCGAGATCTCCGCGCCCAGTTCGCTCAGTGCCGGTGCGGCGGTGACATGCTGATGGGTGTGCGCCTGAGCGCAGCCGCGGATGCGCACCCGCCGCTCGCCGGTCGGCTCGCGGCTGATCACGCAGGCCGCGCCGCCGTCGGACACCGGACAGCAGTCGAGCAGCTTGAGCGGCATCGCGACCGGCTTGGAGGCCATCACGTCGGCGACCGTGATCGGCTCGTGGAATTGCGCGCCGGGATGCGTCAGCGCGTGCTTGCGCATCAGCACCGCGAACTCGGCGAGGTCCTCCTGCGTCAGGCCGTATTCATGCATGTAGCGCGTCGCGACCAGGCCGTAATAGGCCGGGATCGTCGGCCCCAGCGAGACCTCGTAGTCGGGATGCCCGACCTGGGCCAGCGCCTGGATCGAGGCATCGCGGCTCTGCCCGGTCAGCCGGTTCTCGCCGCCGACCACAAGCACGTGCTTTGCCACGCCGGCATCGACGAGGTGATGCGCCAGCATGGTCATGGCAAGCCCGGTGGCGCCGCCGACCTGCACGGCATGGGCGTAGGACGGGCGGATGCCGAAATGCTCGGCGAACACGGTCGCCAGCATGATGTGCGGCGAGACCGTGGAGTAACCGCACAGGATGCCGTCGATGTCGGCGCGCTTCAGCCCGGCATCTGCGATCGCAAGCTCGGCCGCCTTGCTCATCAAGTCGAGCGAGGACAGGCCTTCATGCTTGCCGTAGGATGTGAGGCCGACGCCGGTGACGAAGCTCATCTGTTCACCTCCCCTTGCAAAGGGGAGGTCGGCTTGCGCGAGCAAGCCGGGTGGGGATCTGTCTCCGCACCCTGCGATCTCGCCTGTGGCCGACCTCCACCCTGCCCTCCCCCTTTCAGGGGGAGGGAAAAGACAACGATGTGTCTGCGCGAGCCTGTTCTCATCAATACGACTTCGGAAGGCCGAGTACCTTCTCGCCGATGAAGCTGAGGATCAGTTGCGGGCTGATCGGCGCGATGCGCGGGATCAGCGATTCCCGCAAATAGCGTTCGACGTGATACTCCTTGGCGTAGCCGAAGCCGCCATGGGTCATCACCGCCTGCTCGCAGGCACGGAAGCCGGCTTCCGCGGCGAGATATTTCGCCGAATTCGCGGCCGGGCCGCACGGCAGGTTCTGGTCATATTGCCAGCCGGCGCGCAACACCATCAGCCAGGCGGCCTCGAGCTCCATCCAGCACTTCGCCAGCGGATGCTGGATCGCCTGGTTCATGCCGATCGGCCGGTTGAACACGATGCGGCCCTTGGCATATTCCGACGCCCGCTTCAGCGCGATCTGGCCGAGGCCGACGGCTTCGGCCGCAATCAGGATGCGCTCGGGGTTCATGCCGTGCAGGATGTATTCGAAGCCGCGGCCTTCCTCGCCGATGCGGTCTTCGACCGGAATCTCGAAGTTCTCGAAGAACAATTCGTTGGAGTCGACGGGCTTGCGGCCCATCTTCTCGATCTCGTGGACGGTGACGCGCTTGCGGTCGAAGTCGGTGTAGAACAGGCTGAGACCGTGGGTCGGGCTGCGCACCTCCTCCAGCGGCGTGGTGCGCGCGAGCAACAGGATCTTGTTGGCGACCTGCGCGGTCGAGATCCACACCTTCTGGCCGTTGACGATGTATTTGTCGCCCTGCCGCACCGCGCGGGTCTTGAGCTGCGTGGTGTTGAGGCCGGTGTTCGGCTCGGTCACCGCGAAGCAGGACTTGTCGCGGCCGTCGATGATCGGCGGCAGCATTCGCTGGCACTGCTCCTTGGTGCCGAACACGACAACCGGATTGAGTCCGAACACGTTCATGTGCACCGCGGACGCGCCGGACATGCCTGCGCCGGATTCCGAGATCGTGCGCATCATGATCGCGGCATCGGTAATGCCGAGGCCGGAGCCGCCATATTCCTCGGGAATGCAGATGCCGAGCCAGCCGGCGTCGGCCAGCGCGCGGTGGAAGTCGGAGGGAAAGCCGCCCTCCTTGTCCTTCTTCAGCCAGTAGGCCTCGTCGAAGCGCGAGCAGATTTTTGCCACCGCGTCGCGGATCGATTCCTGGTTGGCGGAGAATGCGAAATCCATCGGTCGTGCTCCTATGCCTGCACCGCTTTGGCCGCGCCGTCGCGTAGCATCGCCGCGATCTCCTCTGCGGAGAAACCGGCGTCGCGCAGAATTTCCTCGCTGTGCTCGCCGAGCCGCGGCGCCAGCCGGCTCGGCTCAACCCTGGTCTCCGACCAGCGCGCCGACGGCGTCATGCTGCGGATGCGGCCTTCGGTCGGATGATCGACCACCGGGAAGACGCCGGTCGCGACCATGTGCGGGTCGTCCAGCAGGCTCTCCAGATCGTGCATCGGCATCACGGGGACGTCGGCCTTCTCAAGGATCTTGTTCCACTCGGCCGTCGTCTTGGTCAACAGGATGCGCGCCAGCTCGGCGTAGACCACGTCGATATTGGTGGCGCGGCCGGCGAAGGTCGCGAATTTCGGATCGCTGCGCAGATCGTCGCGTCCGGTCGCCTTGAAGAAATTCTCCCACTGCTTGTCGTTGTAGACGATCACGCAGATGTAGCCGTCCCGGGTCTTGTACGGCCGCCGGTCCGGCGACAGATGGCGCGCATAGCCGCCCTTGTCGAGCGGCGGATCGTAGGTCAGGCCGCCCATGTGGTCGCCCATCACGAAGCCGGCCATGGTCTCGAACATCGGAATGTCGACGCGCTGGCCCTGCCCGGTGCGGTCGCGATGCACGAGGCTCGCGCAGATCGCACCGACCGCGGTGAGCCCGACGATGCGATCGACCAGCGCATTCGGCACGTAGCGCGGCACGCCGTCCGAGGTCTGCGCCATCAGCGCCGGCAGCGCGGTGGCGCCCTGGATCAGGTCGTCATAGGCGGGCTTCGCGGCATACGGTCCGTCCTGGCCGAAGCCGAACACGCCGGCATAGATCAGCCGCGGATTGACCTTGGCGACGACGTCGTAACCGAGCTGCAACCGCGCCATCGCCTGCGGACGTACATTGTAGACCAGCACATCGGCCTTCGCGATCAGCCGCAGCACGGCCTCGCGCCCCGCCGGCTTCTTCAGGTCGAGGCAGACCGAACGCTTGCTGCGGTTGGTGTTGAGGAACACCGGGCCCATGCCGGGATGCCGCGTCGGACCGATCTGCCGCGTCACGTCGCCATCGGGCGATTCCACCTTGATGACGTCGGCGCCGTAGTCGCCAAGCATCTGCGTGGCGTAGGGTCCCATCAGCACGGTCGTCATGTCGACGACCTTGATACCCTGCAATGGTCCCATCGTGCTGCTCGCTCCCGGAAATTCTGGTTACCGAGCTAGTAACGGGAGCTTTCCGCAGAGATCAAGCTGCGCCGGGCGTATGGGCGTATGCGCCGCGGCGGCGATGGTATGCCAGGCGAGACGCGACCGAATTAGTGCCCCGGCAGCGCATCGCGCGCCTTCAGGAGCCTCTCCAGCTCCGCATTCTGCTGCTCGAGGCGCTCGGAAATGCGCTCCTCGACTTCGGCGCCGGCCGCACCGGCCGCTTGTTCGATCAATTGCCTGATATTGTCGCGCAGGATCGCGATCCGGTCGTTCAGTTCCGACAGCGACAGATAGCTCTCATTTCCCATGGATGCAGTCTCCGCAAGCTGTTCCAAGCTTAGCGCGACTGGACGTTTCAGCCTATCCCCTTCGCGACGCGCGGCGGCCCGTCTAGGCCTGCTTGGCCATCATTTCCCGCAGCGCGGTTTTCAGCACCTTGCCATAATTGTTCTTCGGCAGGGCATCGAGATAGACATAGCGCTTCGGCCGCTTGAAGCGGGCGATCGAGGCCAGGCAATGCGCGTCGAGCTTGCCGTCATCGGCGGTGGCGCCGTCCTCCAGCACGACGCAGGCGACGACGATCTCGCCCCATTCCTGATCCGGCACACCGATGGCCGAAACCTCGCGAATGTCGGGATGGGTCAACAGCGCTTCCTCGACCTCGCGCGGATAGATGTTGGTGCCTCCGGAGATGATCACGTCCTTGGAACGATCCGACAGGGTCAGGAAGCCGTCGGCGTCGAGCCGGCCGACATCGCCGGTGCGCAGCCAGCCGTCCTTCAGCGTCTCGGCATTGGCGTTCGGATTGTTCCAGTAGCCGAGCATCACGGTTGCGCCCTTGACCTCGATCTCGCCGGTCTCGCCCGCGGGCAGCGGCTTGCCGTCCTTGCCGGTGATGCGCACGGTGACGACGCTCTGCGCGGTGCCGACCGAAGCCAGCCGCTCGAGATAGCGCGGATGGCCGCTCGAGCGGTGGCAGTCACGCGACAGCGCCGTGATCGTCATCGGGGACTCGCCCTGGCCGTAGATCTGCACGAAGCGCTGCCCCATCGTCGCCATCGCGTCGACGATGTCGGCGGTGTACATCGGCCCGCCGCCATAGATGATGGTGCGCAGGCCCTCGCCGTTCTCGCCGCGCTTCTTCGCGGCGTCGACCAGCCGGCGCACCATGGTGGGCGCTGCGAACATCACGACATTGTCGAGCTGGCGGCCGAGATTGAGCACCTCGTCCGGATCGAAGCCGCCGGTTTCAGGGACGACGTGGCGGCCGCCCATGCGGACATGCGGGAAATTGTAGAGGCCGGCGCCGTGCGAGATTGGCGCGGCGTAGAGCGAGGCATCGTTCGGCGTCGCCGGATCGACGTCGGCGAGATAGCACAGCGACATCGCAAGCAGATTGCCGTGGCTCAGCATCACGCCCTTGGGACGGCCCGTCGTGCCCGACGTATAGAACAGCCAGGCAAGGTCGTTGCTCTCGCGCGGCAGCGGCGCCGGCGCGCCCTCGCCGCTTCGCATCGCCCTGTACGCGTCGCCGTCGACCGACAGCATGGTCATGCCGGCGGGGCAATCGTGCTTTGCCTCGCTCAACGCACCGATCGTGTCATCGGACACGAAAGCCAATTTGGCGCCGCCATTGCCGCAGATCCACGCCGCCTCGCGGCCGTGCAGTTTTGCATTGATCGGGATCGCGGCGGCGCCGATCCACCAGATGCCGTAGAGGCATTCGAGATATTGCGTGCAGTTGGTCGCAAACAGCGCGATGCGGTCGCCGGCGGCGACGCCGTGATCGCGCGCCAGCGCCGCCCCGATCGAGGCGGCGCGGCGGGCAAACGTCGCGTAATCGGCGTCGAGGTCGAATCCGGTCAGCAGCGCCGGCGCATCGGGACGTGCCCGCGCCGTCGCCGCCAGCCATTCGGCAATGTTCAAGCTACTTCGCCGGCTCGAGGATCGAGACGTAGTTGGCGACCGCAGCACCACCCATGTTGAAGATGCCGCCGAGCTGCGGGTTCCTGAGCTGCATGCCCTCGGGCGCCTGGCCGGTGAGCTGCATCGCGCTCATCACGTGCATCGAGACGCCGGTGGCGCCGATCGGATGGCCCTTGGCCTTGAGGCCGCCGGACGGATTGACCGGCAGCTTGCCGTCCTTCTGGGTCCAGCCTTCCATGATCGCGCGCGCACCCTGGCCCTTCGGCGTCAGGCCCATCGCTTCATATTCGATCAGCTCGGCGACCGTGAAGCAGTCGTGGGTCTCGACGAAGGAGAGATCGGAGAGTTGCAGGCCGGCCTTGTCGAGCGCGCGCTGCCAGGCGGTGGTGCAGCCTTCGAACTGCAGGATGTCGCGCTTCGACATCGGCAGGAAGTCCTGCGCATGCGCGGTCGCGCGGATGTTGACCGCCTTGCCCATGGACTTCGCGGTCTCGGCATCGGTCAGCACCAGCGCGGCGGCGCCATCGGACACCAGCGAGCAATCGGTGCGCTTCAGGGGACCGGCGACGAACGGGTTCTTCTCGCTCTCGGCGCGGCAGAACTCGAAGCCGAAATCCTTGCGCATCTGCGCATAGGGGTTGGCGACGCCGTTCTTGTGGTTCTTGGCGGCGATCATCGCCAGCGCGTCCGACTGGTCACCGTATTTCTGGAAATAGGCCTGCGCGATCTTGCCGAACACGCCGGCGAAGCCGCCGACCGTGTCGCCGTCCTCCGGCAAATACGACGCCTTCAGCAGGTTCTTGCCGATCTCCGGCCCCGGCGTCTTCGTCATCTGCTCGACGCCCACCACCAGCACGATCTTCGCGGCTCCCGCTTCGATGGCGCGGATGCCCTGGTGCACCGCGGCGGAACCGGTGGCGCAGGCATTCTCGACGCGGGTGGTCGGCTTGAAGCGCAGTGCCGGGTTGGCCTGCAGCACCAGCGAGGCGGTGAAATCCTGCGGCGAGAAACCGGCGTTGAAATGGCCGAGCATGATCTCGTCGACATCGGACGCAGCAATGCCGGCGTCAGCCAGCGCCTCGTTGGCGACCTTGACCACGAGACCCTCGACGGTCTCCGCGTCGAACTTTCCGAATGGCGTGTGCGCCCAACCCACGATGCTGGCGGTCATGGCCGTATCTCCCTGTTCCTGTTCAGGGAGTTATGTAGCGTATCTTCGCAGCGTTTTCGAGCGAAGTGGATACCGGTTCGCGTCAAGAAAACGCGTCAAAATCAGAATCTAGAACCCCGGTACGGGGATCTAGGCGGCTTTCAGCGTTTTCATCGCCTTCGCGCACATGGCGGTTATGCCGGCCCAGTTGCCGGCGCGGATGTCGGCCGCCGGGCATAGCCAGGAGCCGCCGACCGCCAGCACATTGGGCTCGGCCAGCCAGGTCGCCGCATTGGCCTCGCCGATCCCGCCGGTCGGGCACACCCTGACATGCGGGAATGGACCGGCCAGAGCGCGCAGTGCCTTGATACCGCCGGCCTGCTCCGCGGGGAAGAATTTGACGACGTCGAAGCCATGGGCCAGCGCCTGCATCAGCTCGGATGCGGTCGCGATTCCCGGCGCGAAGGGCAGCCGGCTGGCGGCGACCGCCTTCAGCAGTTCTGGCGTCGCGCCCGGGCTGATGCCGAACTTGGCGCCGAGCGCCTCGGCGCGCGTCAGATCGTCGGCATTGAGGATCGTACCGATCCCGACCACCGCATCAGGCACCTCGGCAATGATCGCCTTGGCCGCGTCGACCGCGACCGGCGTGCGCAGGGTCACCTCGAGCGTCCGCACGCCGCCGGCGACCAGCGCCCTGGCGAGCGGTACCGCATCCGCGAGCCGCTCGATGGTCAGCACCGGGATCACGGTGGCCTGGCGGATCAGCTCGGCAATCTGGTCCTGCTTTGATGTCGTCATTGCGAAACCTTGCGGGATGGTGGGGGACGAGGCGCCTTCTTCGGCGGCATGGCGTAGCGTGGAATGATCGCGCCGGGATAGCACACGACGACACCGGCCAGACGGTGGCCGGCGCGCGCCGCCTCCTCGGGCTCGGCACCGCCGAGCCGCGCGGCAAGATATGCCGCGGCAAAGCTGTCGCCGGCCGCCGTGGTATCGACCACCGGCTTGGGCAGCGGCTCCGCCCTCACCTCGCGCGTTCCGCCGGCGGAGCGCACGATGCAGGCGGGCTCGGCGAGCTTCAGCACCACTTCGGGGCTCGAGATGCCGGCGAGCAGCGCCATGTTGCCCTCGCCGGGATAGAGCGGCGCCAGATCCTCGGTCGAGGCCAGCACGATATCAGCGGTCTCGAACGCACTGCTGAAGGCCTTGCGCGCGATCGTCAGGTCCGGCCAGCCGCGGGCGCGGAAATTGGTGTCGAACGCAAACCGTGTCCCGAGCAGCCGCGCGCGCTTCAGCGCCGCCATCAGCCGCGCCCGCCCGTCCTCGCGCAGGATCGAGAGCGTGATCGCAGAAAGATAGACGAGGTCGTACGTCGCGAGCGAGTTCAGGAGATCTTCCGCATCGGGCAGGTCCATCAACTCGCGGGCGGCCGCACTGTCGCGCCAGTGGAAGAAGCGCCGCTCGCCCTTGTCGTCGGTCTGGATCATGTAGAGGCCGGGCAGCTTGCCGGCCAATCGCGCGACATGCTTGGTCCCGATTCCTTCCGCCGCCCAGCCGGCGATCATCTCATCGCTGAGCGCATCGTCACCGAGCGCCGTGATGTAGTCGATGTGGACACCGAGCCGGGACAAATAGACCGCGGTGTTGAGCGTGTCGCCGCCATAGAAGCGCGAATACAATCCACCGATCTGCCCGCCAGGCGCCTGGCGCAGCTCGATCATGCATTCGCCGATGCTGGCAACCCTGGTCATGGCAAGACCCGCGCGCCTGCGGAGCTAAGCAGCGAACTTGCCGCCGAGCTCGTCCTCGATGTGGATGCGGATGATGTCGTCGAACGTCTTCTCGGCGGTGGTGAAGCCGAGCTTCAGCGCACGGTCAGTGGCGAAATCGCGCGGCCAGCCCGAGACGATGCCGATAATGGTCGGATCGGGCACCCGCTTGATCCGCGCAGTGACATTCTTGCCGGCGACGCGCTCCAGCGAGGCGATCTGCTCGCCGACGGTGACCGACATCCCGGGCATGCTGAGATTGCGCCGCGGTCCCATCGCGTTCAGGTCCATGGTGCCGGCGTGGACCAGGAAGCCGACCGCCGATTTCGGCGAGGCGTGCCAGTGCCGCACGTCCTCGGAGACCGGCAGCACCGCCTCCTCGCCCGCCAGCGGCTCGCGGATGATGTTGGAGAAGAAGCCAGACGCCGCCTTGTTCGGCTTGCCCGGACGCACGCAGATCGTCGGCAGGCGGATCGATATTCCGTCGAGCAGACCCTTGCGGGTGTAGTCGTTGATCAGGAGCTCGCAGATCGACTTCTGCGTGCCGTAGCTCGTCAGCGGCGTGTGGAAGAACTCGTCGCCGATCTTCTCTGGGAACGGCGCGCCGAACACCGCGATCGACGACGTGAACACCAGCCGCGGCTTGTAGCCGCCGCCGACGGCGCGGATTGCGTCGATCAGATAGCGGGTGCCGTCAAGATTGATGCGGTAGCCCTTGTCGAACTCGGCCTCCGCCTCGCCCGAGACGATCGCGGCGAGATGGAAGATCACATCCGGACGCTCGGCGATCAGCGGCGCGGCGGCGCCGGCATCGGCGAAATCGGACGCCACGACATTGACCGGGATCGAGGCGTTCGCGGGCTTGGCCGGCGCAACCACGTCCTGCAAGGTCATCCGGGTGATGTCCTGCTTGCCGAGACGGCCCTCGCGCAGCAGACGCTCGGTCAGCTTGCGGCCGACCATGCCGGCGGCGCCCAGAATCAGAATGTGCACGACCCTGCTCCTTTTCTTGTTCTTCCACGGCCCAAGGCGGACGCCTATTCCTTCACGGCGCCCGTCATGGCCGACACATAATGCTCAACGAAGAACGCGTAAAGGATAACCAGCGGCAGCGAGCCGACCAGCGCGCCGGCCATCAACGAGCCCCATTTGTAGATGTCGCCGTCGACGAATTCGTTGACGATCGCAACCGGAACCGTCTTGTTCGGCGTCGATTGCAGGAATGTCAGCGCATAGATGAACTCGTTCCAGCACAGGGTGAACGAGAAAATAAAGGCGGAGATCAGGCCGGGGATCGCCAGCGGCACGATGATCCTGGTCAGGATCTGCCAGCGCGACGCACCGTCGATCAGCGCGCACTCCTCGAGCTCATAGGGGATGGTCTTGAAGTACCCCATCAGGAGCCAGGTCGAGAACGGGATCAGCAGCGTCGGGTAGACGAGGATCAGCGACAGCGGCGAGTCGAACAGCCCGTAAGCCTGGATCACCGACGCCAGCGGAATGAACAGGATCGACGGCGGCACCAGATAGGCGAAGAAGATCAGGACGCCGACCGCCTCCGCGCCCTTGAAGCGCAGCCGCGTGATCGCATAGGCCGACAGCACGCTGGCGGCGATCGACAGGAACGTCGCGCCGACCGCGACATACATCGTGTTCCAGAGCCAGCGCGGATACTGGGTCTCGAACAACAGCTTGCTGATGTGCTTGAAGGTCGGATGGATCACCCAGAACGGGTTGAACTTCTCCATATCGATGAGCTGCTCGTCCGGCTTGATGGCCGTCAGGACCATCCAGTAGAACGGGAACAGCAACACCACGAGGATGATGAACAGCGGCAGATAGAGCGTGACCACGCGCCGCGGCAGCGACTCCAGATAGCTCATGCCCTCGGTGTCGTCGCTCGCGCTCGCAGCCGCGGCTTTCGATTGCAAAGCTGAATCAGTCATTGTTCGATCCTTGCTGCCACTTGCGGCGCTGCATGCCGAACCAGGAAATGGCGATGGCCGCGAGCAGGAACGGGATCATCGCGGTCGCGATTGCCGCTCCCTCGCCCAGTCGCCCGCTGATGATGCCGCGCTGATAGCTCAGCGTCGCCATCAGATGCGTGGCGTTGACCGGGCCGCCGCGGGTCAGCGCCCAGATCAGCTGGAAGTCGGTGAAGGTGAACAGCACCGAGAACGTCATCACCACCGCGATGATCGGGGTCAGCAGCGGATAGGTGATGAAGCGGAAGCGCTGCCAGTTGGTGGCGCCGTCGAGCGTGGCGGCTTCATAGAGCGACGGCGAGACCGTCTGCAGGCCGGCCAGGAGCGTGATCGCGACGAACGGAACGCCGCGCCAGACATTGGCGAAGATCACGCTCGCCCGCGCCCACTCGGTGTCGCCGAGGAAGTTGATGTTGCTGTGGATCACACCGAGCTTGATCAGCGACCACGAGATGATCGAGAACTGGGAATCGTAGATCCACCAGAACGCGATGGCCGACAGCACGGTGGGGACGATGAACGGGATCAGCACGATCGCGCGGATCATCGCCTTGAACGGCATGTGCCGGTTCAGCAGCAGCGCGAGATAAAGGCCGATCGCGAATTTGATGGCGCTGGCGACCAGGGTGTACAGCAGCGTGTTGAACACCGAGAGCCAGAAGATCGCGTCGTCCCAAAGCCACTGGTAGTTCTCCAGGCCGACGAAGATGCCGGCGCGCCCGATGCGCTCGTCGGTGAAGCTCATCCAGATGCCGAGACCGAGCGGATAGGCAAGGAACAGGATCAGGAACGCTGCTGTCGGCAGCATGAACCAGAACGCCGCGAAATTGCGGTTTCCCGTCAGCCGCGACCAGGCCGACGGCTCACCTGCCGCCGCGGCTTGCACCGGCATCGATGTCTGGACAGTGCTCATTCGCTCTCAACTCCGAATCAGATGGTGACGCGCGACCGGTTCGGATCGTGCGTCACCTCAGATCGCTCATGGACCGGAGCCGGCACGGCTTCCCGCGCCGGCCGTCACCTAGCGGAAGATGCGCTTGGCCGCGCGTTCGGCCGAAGCCATCGCGGTCTTCACATCTTCACGCCCGGTGCAATAGTTCGCAAACATGTCGACGACGACGAAGTCGGCAATCGCGGCCGCCGCGTTTTCGCTCATCTGCGCTTCGCCGGCCGGGGTCGACGCCGTCTGGGCCACGCTCCGATAGGGCGTCGTCTTCGGGTCAGCGGTCCAGACCGGGTTCTTGTCGTAGCCGAGCAGGAAGTGCGACAGGTAGCCCTGCGCCGCTTCGATCCACGGATTGAACTGATCCGGCTCCAGCATGAACGCCGTGAACGCTTTGCAGGTCTGCGGATATTTCGAGAAGCTGAAGATCAGGATCGGGAAGCCGAGGTGCAGTTCCCGCGTCTTGCCGTCGAGCCCGGCCGGCAGATGGGCGTGATTCATATCCTCGGCGATCTGCGGATTTTCCTTCTTCGCCGTGACATAGATCGAAATGCCGTTGACGGTGAGATGCAGCTGACCGGCCAGGAACGCCTTGTTGTTGGAGCTGTCGTTCCACGACGCGGTGCCCGGCACGAAATTGTCGTACAGGCCCTTGACGTATTCGAGCGACTTCGCCGTCTCCGGCGAATTGACGACGACCTTGTTGTCCTTGTCGATCAGCTTGCCGCCATGCGCCCACAGCGCCCAATGCAGCCAGCCGTTGGCGTCGCCCGAGGCGTGGCCGAGCGCCATGCCGCCCGGGGTGCCGTTCTTGTTCATGCCCTTCACCAGATCGGCGAAGCCGGCGAGATCCTTCGGAAACTCCTTGTGGCCGGCCTTTTCCATGGCCGCGACGCGATAGTTGACGAGGCCGCCGGTGGCCGCGACCGGAATTCCGATCCACTTGCCGTTCAGCATGCCGTACGCCTTGCCGGAATCGGCCCAGCCGCCGCACTTCTTGCCGAGATAATCGGCGACGTCGGTGACGTCGACGCACTTGCTCGGGAACAGGAAGGGCAGCGAATAGAGGCCCCAGACCATGTCGAGGCCCTGCCCCGTGTTGGCGGCGACCGACGCCTTCGGCTGGATGTCGTCGTAGGATTCGTTGGAGACGTTGATCGTGACGTTGTTGGCCTTCTGGAAGGCGTCGACGATCTTCATGAAGGCCACGTCCTCGGCCTCCACGAAGCGCTTCCAGCGCAGCAGATTGATCTTGGCGCCCGGCTCCGGCTTCCATTGCGACGTCTGGGCCCAGGCCTTGGCATAGCCGAGCAGTTGATCGCTCGACATCGTTGCCGCGGCGGCCAGCATCGTGGCGCCGCCCTTGAGCAGCGAACGGCGGTCAGTGTTGAAGATGGACATTGGCAATTCTCTCCCGATTTTTGGTTGTTGTTAAGAAATGATCCCTGCCGCCCGGAACGCTGCGGCCGAAATCCCGGTCGAAATGATGCACTGACGAGACGTGCGGGCGGCGATGGTCAGCTATCCAATCGCTTCCCCGTCGAATCGTCGAACAGATGGACCAGGGCGGGGTCCGGCTTGAGCCGAACCTTGTCGCCCGGGTTGAACAGATGGCGCTCGCGGAACACGGCGACGACCTGCTCGCCGCCGAGCTTGGCGAACACCTGGGTCTCCGAGCCGGTCGGCTCGACCACCACGATCTCGGCCTCGGCGCCGTCATCGGCGATGGTGAAATGCTCGGGCCGCACGCCGTAGACGGCGGGCTTGCCGTCGGAATTGGCGGGCGCCGATTTCAACGGCAGCTTGACGCCGTTCGGCCCTTCGAAATAGGCCGCGCCGTTCACCTTCACATTGCCCTTGAGGAAATTCATCGCGGGCGAGCCGATGAAGCCGGCGACGAACTGGTTGGCCGGCGTGTCGTAGAGCTCAAGCGGCGAGCCCATCTGCTCGACGATGCCGTCATGCATCACCACGATCTTGTCGGCCATGGTCATGGCCTCGATCTGGTCGTGGGTGACGTAGACGGTGGTGGTGCGCAGCCGCTGGTGCAGCTCCTTGATCTCGGTGCGCATCGCCACGCGCAGCTTGGCGTCGAGGTTCGACAGCGGCTCGTCGAACAGGAACACCTGCGGATCGCGCACGATGGCGCGGCCCATCGCGACGCGCTGGCGCTGGCCGCCGGAGAGCTGGCGCGGATAGCGATCGAGCAGCGGCGTCAGCGCCAGGATTTCCGCGGCGCGCTTGACGCCGGTCGAGATTTCCTCGGGCTTGGCGCCGCGCAGCTTGAGCGAGAAGCCCATGTTGTCGGCGACCGTCATGTGCGGATAGAGCGCGTAGTTCTGGAACACCATCGCAATGTCGCGCTCTTTGGGCTGGACATTGTTGACGACGCGCTCGCCGATCGAGATCGTGCCCGAGGTGATGTTCTCGAGCCCCGCCAGCATGCGCAGCAGGGTCGACTTGCCGCAGCCGGAGGGGCCGACGAGTACGACGAACTCGCCGTCCTCGATCGGGATCGACACGCCGTGCAGGACCTCAAAATTGCCGAACGATTTCCGCACGTCGCGAATCTGGACCGACGACATCCACTTCCCTCCTCAAGTTCCCGACGACGTACGACGAGTGCCGTCACCGCTCTGTTTTGTTCTGGCCGCGCTGGGTGCACGGCACAATTTGGACTGACGTTATTGTCCGCAGTTTATCCGGTTTTGGCAATCGTTCGATTAGCAATCGCTTGGTAGCGCTGTCAATATTGGTTTGTCTGCGACGAACGTCGTGGTATGTGCGGTAAATGGCCCGAAAGCGCATCACGCCAGGCAAGATACGGCTCGCCGAAGTCGCGAAACTCGCCGGTGTCAGCCCGATTACGGCCTCACGCTTCTTCAGGAATCCGGAAGCCCTCTCGGCCGGCAAGCGCGCGCGGGTCGAGAGTGCGGCAAAAGAACTCGGTTACGTGCCCAATCTGGCGGCACGCGCGCTTGCGTCGCAGCGCACCGAGGTGATCGGTGTCCTGATCCCGTCGCTGACCAACAACGTGTTCTCCGATGTGCTGCGCGGCATTTATGACGCGCTCGACGGCAGCCGCTACAGCATCCAGCTCGCCAACACCCGCTACAGCATCCTGCAGGAAGAGCGGTTGCTGCGTCTTTTTCTGGCACAGAAGCCGGCTGGCCTGATCGTCACCGGGATCAACCAGACGCCGGATTCACGGACCATCATGGAGACGGTCGATTGCCCGATCGTCCAGATCATGGAGGTCGGTCCCTCCCCGATCGACATGATGATCGGATTCTCGCATTTTGACGCTGCAAAAGCCGCAATCGGCCATCTGCTTGCACAGGGCTACCGGCGGATCGGCTTCCTCGGCGCGCGGATGGATCCGCGGGTGCAGCGCCGGCTCGACGGTTACCGCGCCGCGATGACGGACGCGGCGCTGTTCGATCCGCAACTCATCGTCACGACGGCGATTCCCACCTCGGTAACGCTGGGCGGGACATTGTTTGCCGACCTGCTCGCCAAGGCGCCCGATATCGACGCCGTGTTCTGCGTCAATGACGACCTCGCGCTCGGCGCCTTGTTCGAATGCAAGCGGCGGCACATGGCGGTGCCGGGCCAGATGGCGATCGTCGGCTTCAACGACCTCGAATTCATGGCGTCGAGCGAGCCGACACTGAGCAGCGTGCGCACCAACCGCTACGAAATGGGCAAAAACGCTGCCACGATGGTGATCGAGACGCTGGAGGGGCACAGGCCCAGCGCGCCCGTCGTCGATCTCGGCTTCAGCATCATGGAACGGCAAAGCTCGGCGCGACGCGGCTGACATCCGCCCGACACGAGCTCGTCACAAGGGAAACGAAAATGACAAAATGATAGCGCAACCAAGTGCCTTCAACTAAGGTCCAATCCATCCACCGAAACACCTGTGCGTGATCGCTTGGGTTTGTAATGCGCAACGATTTGCGCAAGGTAGAACAACGTTGAACCAGAGCCCTTGAATGGGCCCAGCAAGAATTTGCATTGCGGGAGAAACCAATGACAAAACCCCACACCAACGGGCACGGCGCCGCAGGCGAGACCAGCAAGGGCAAGGGCCGCAGGCTCCGCTCCCAGGAATGGTTCGACAACCCGCACAATCCGGGCATGACCGCGCTCTATCTCGAGCGCTACCTCAACTACGGCCTGACGCGTGAGGAATTGCAGTCGGGCAAGCCGATCATCGGCATCGCCCAGACCGGCAACGATTTGTCGCCCTGCAATCGGCATCACCTCGAGCTCGCGCACCGCGTCCGCGAGGGCATCCGCGCCGCCGGCGGCATCGCGATGGAGTTTCCGACCCATCCGATCCAGGAAACCGGCAAGCGCCCGACCGCGGCGCTCGACCGCAACCTCGCCTATCTCGGCCTCGTCGAGGTGCTGTTCGGCTATCCGCTCGATGGCGTGGTGCTGACCACCGGCTGCGACAAGACCACGCCGGCCTGCATGATGGCGGCGGCGACCGTCAACCTGCCGGCCATCGTGCTGTCGGGCGGGCCGATGCTGAACGGCTGGCACGAGGGCCAGCGCACCGGCTCCGGCACCGTGGTGTGGAAGGCGCGCGAGCGGCTTGCCGCGGGCGAGATCGACTATGAGCAGTTCATCGAGATCGTGGCCTCCTCGGCCCCCTCGGTCGGCCATTGCAACACGATGGGCACCGCCTCGACGATGAATTCGCTCGCCGAAGCGCTCGGCTTCTCGCTGCCGGGCTGCGCGGCGATCCCGGCGCCCTATCGCGAGCGCGGCCAGATCGCCTACGAGACTGGAAAACGCATCGTCGACATGGTCTGGGAAGACCTCAAGCCGTCGGACTTCCTGACCCGCGAGGCGTTCGAGAACTGCATCGTGGTCAACTCCGCGATCGGCGGCTCGACCAATGCGCCGATCCACATCAATGCGCTGGCGCGCCATGTCGGCGTCGAACTGTCGATCGACGATTGGCAGAAGTACGGCCACGACGTGCCGCTCTTGGTGAATATGCAGCCGGCCGGCTTCTATCTCGGCGAGGAATACCACCGCGCCGGCGGCGTGCCCTCGGTGGTGCGCGAGCTGATCAAGCACAAGCGCATCCATGAAGGCGCCATGACCGTCAACGGCCGCACCATGGGCGAGAATTGCAAGGAAGCGCCGCAGCCCGACAACGACGTGATCTGGGGCTACGACAAGCCGCTGGTGAAGGACGCGGGATTCATCGTGCTGCGCGGCAATCTGTTTGATTCCGCGATCATGAAGACCAGCGTGATCTCGAAGGAATTCCGCGACCGCTATCTGTCCAACCCGAAGGACCTCAATGCCTTCGAGGGCCGCGCCGTCGTGTTCGAGGGCCCGGAGGACTATCACGACCGGATCGAGGACCCCGCGCTCGACATCGACGAGCACTGCATCCTGTTCATCCGCGGCACCGGCCCGATCGGCTATCCCGGCGGCGCCGAGGTCGTGAACATGCAGCCGCCGGCGGCGTTGATCAAACGCGGCATCCTGTCCCTTCCCTGCATCGGCGACGGACGGCAGTCCGGCACCTCGGGCTCGCCCTCGATCCTCAACGCCTCGCCGGAGGCCGCCGCCGACGGCGGGCTCGCGATCCTCAGGAGCGGCGACAAGGTGCGCATCGACCTCAACAAGGGCAGCGCCAACATCATGATCTCCGAGGACGAGCTGCGCACCCGTCGTGCCGAGCTGAAGGCCAAGGGCGGCTTCCCGCACCCGGCCAACCAGACGCCGTGGCAGGAGCTCTACCGCCAGACCGTCGGCCAGCACGCCACCGGCGCCTGCCTCGAGCTCGCGACGCGCTACCACGACATTGCCGGCAAGGTCGGCGTGGCGCGGGACAATCACTAACGCTTCGACGTCATTGCGAGGAGCGCAGCGACGAAGCAATCCATAGCGCCGCAGCGGAGGAATGGATTGCTTCGCTTCGCTCGCAATGACCAAACAAAAATCAAGACGAACTCCGGGAGATATGAATGTCCAATCGACTGAAGGGAAAGCGCGCCGTTGTCACCGCCGCGGCGGCCGGCATCGGGCGCGCATGCGCGATCGCATTCGCCCGTGAAGGCGCGACCGTGATCGCCACTGACATCAACGAGAGCGGCATCGCCACGCAGGGCAAGGAAGGCATCGCCGAGACCGCCCGGCTCGACGTTCGCAGCACCGCCGACGTCAACAGCTTCGCCAAGCGCGTCGGCAAGATCGACATCCTGCTCAACGCGGCGGGCTTCGTGCATCACGGCACCATTCTGGAGTGCTCCGACGAGGACTTCGACTTCTCGTTCGATCTCAACGTCAAATCCATGCACCGGACCATCAAGGCATTTCTGCCTGCGATGCTGAAAGGCGGAGGCGGCAGCATCGTCAACATTTCGTCCTGCGCGGCGCTGCGGCCGCCGGCCAATCGTTACGTCTACAGTGCGTCGAAGGCGGCGGTTTCGCTGCTCACGCGCGCGGTCGCGCTCGACTTCATCACCCAGGGCATCCGCTGCAACGCGATCTGCCCCGGCACCGTCGAGACGCCTTCGATGCTGGAGCGCGCAGCTGCCGCGGGTCCGGATGGGCGCGAGAAGTTCGTCGCCCGCCAGAAGATGGGCCGGCTTGGCACCGCCGAGGAGATTGCGGCCATGGCTGTGTATCTTGCGAGCGACGAAGCCGCTTTCACCACCGGCGTCGACATGGTCGTCGACGGCGGCTTCATGCTCTGACGTTCCCGATCAAAAGGCATCCAGCATGAACAAGATTGATCTCAACGGCCGCTGCGCCGTCGTCACCGGCGGCGCGCAGGGGTTCGGCCGCGCCATTACCGAGCGCTTCGTCGCATCCGGGGCCAAGGTCGCGATCTGGGATTTCGACCAGCCGCTGGCGGAAAAGACCGCGCGGGCGGTCGGCGAGAACGTGATCGCGATCAAGACCGATGTCACGGACCCAGATGCCGTCGACGCTGCGCGCGATCAGACGCTCAGGACATTCGGCAGGATCGATATTCTGGTCAACAATGCCGGCATCACGGGGGCCAACAAGCCGGTCTGGGAAACCGATCTCGACGACTGGCGCCGGGTGATGCGCATCAATCTCGAAGGTCCGTTCATCTGTTGCAGGGCAATCGTGCCGACCATGATCGGCCGGAAATACGGTCGCATCGTCAACATCGCCTCGATCGCCGGCAAGGAAGGCAATCCGAACGCCGCGCATTACTCCTCGTCGAAGGCCGGCCTCATCGCATTGACCAAATCGCTCGGCAAGGAGCTCGCGCAGCACGACGTCCTGGTCAACGCGGTGACGCCGGCTGCGGCGAAGACCGCGATCTTCGACCAGATGACGCAAGCGCACATCGACTTCATGCTGTCGAAGATTCCGAAAGCCCGCTTCGTGCAGGTCGAGGAGCTGGCTTCGATGGTGGCCTGGCTGGCGTCCGAGGACTGCGCCTTCTCGACCGGCGCGGTGTTCGACATCTCCGGCGGCCGCGCGACGTACTAGGCACGGATGGATTTAGGGCCGATCGGTCGCAAGTCCGGTCATGACGATACGCGATTGCCTTATCGCCACAGGCGCGCGTAACAAAAATGGCGAAAACAACCCCATGCAAAGGAGCTGGCGGTTGCCGGCTTCGACAAGGCAACTTGACCCGTCGGGCAAATCAGGGATAGATTTCCAATATTCCGAAATTATGCAAGCGCCTCGCCCTGCCCGCAGGTGGAGGGCAATCGCATATGACGATTGTCGGCTATGAACCTGCTCGGCCTCATGGTTCGAGACACGCCGCAGGCGGCGCTCCTCACCATGGGTTTGAGATTTCGCCGCGAAACAAGACCTCATCCCCGCGCAAAGGCTTCGCCTTTGTCGCTGGAGGAGCCCGCCAAAGGCGGGCGTCTCGGAGGATGGGCCACAACGAAGCAGCCTGCCGCGGTCCTTTCATATACGATTGCCCGGCCCCGCAAGCGGCAGATGGGACGCAGTTCCAGCGCGGCAGATCCCTCTTCTAACTCCCCCGCCTCACCGGCTGCCGAAGTGCTGCGACGAGATGATCGGCCAGCAGTGATGCCGCGCGCGACAGGTTTGGCGCGCGGTGCAGTCGGATCTCCGCACGTGGCAGCGGCGGCATGCCGTCGCGCGCGGTCAGGCGCCGCAGCGTCGGCGGAAAGGTGCCCGACTTGACCACGGTCACGGCGAGCCCCTGCGCCGCGATCGCCTCGACCGCGGACAGGCTGTGGCTGACGAAGGCAAGCCGCCACGGCCGGTCGGCTTCGTCGAGCGCCTGCATCGCCCAGGCCCTGAACAGGCAGCCCTGCGGATAGAGCGCGACCGGCAGCGGATCGAGCTCCTCGATGCGATGTGATGCGCTTGCGGCCCACACCGCCTGCTCGGTGCGCAGCAGTTCGCCCTCGCCGCGCCCCTCGGGATGCATCGCGATCACGAGGTCATAGGCTTCGCCGAGCCGGTCGGTCATCGACGACGTCAGTCCCGTCTCCATCTCGACATGGATCAGCGGGTAATTGGCGACAAAGTCCTTGAGCAGCGGCGGCACGATCAACGTGCCGTAGTCGTCCATCACGCCCAGGCGAACCCGCCCGTCGGTGCCGTGCGCGCGCACCCGGCCGACCGCCTCCACGTTGAGGCTCAGTATGCGGCGGGCATAACCGAGCAGCCCCTCTCCGGCCGCGCTCAGGTCGACGCTGGTCGTGCTGCGGTGAAACAGCTCCGCCTGCAGCCGCTCCTCCAGCCGCTTCACCTGCATGCTGACGGCGGACTGGGTCCGGTTCAGCGCCGATGCGGCGCGGGTGAAGGAGCGATGGTCCGCCACCGCGACGAAGGCCTGCAGCAGATCCGGGTCCAGGACGGGCGCGCTCATAACGATCCGTGATTTGTTTGATCAAATCTATTCCATTCCCTGATTATGCCCCCTTCCCTAGATTGCGCAAGCAAACCAGCGGGATGGAAACGGGATGGGCGAGATCTGGGGGGTGTTGGCGGCGGTCGCGTCGAGCGCGCTCGGCGGAACCTCGATCGGGGCAACGCGGTATCTCGCCGGCACCATCGATCCGCTGGCGATCGGCGCGTTCCGCTTCGGCATCGGCGTCCTGCTGCTGCTGCCGCTGGCGCTGTTGCAGCGCCGGAGCTGGCCGCCGCAGCGCGACTGGCCCGGCGTCGCCGGTCTCGGCCTGCTGTTCTTTGCGGCGTTTCCGATCCTGTTCAACGCCTCACTCATCTTCACCACCGCCGCGCGCGGCGCGCTCGCGCTCTCGACGCTGCCGCTGCTGACCATGCTGGTCGGCGCTGCGCTCGGCACCGAGCCGCTGACCGCGCGCAAGACCAGCGGCGTGCTGGTCACGATCCTGGGCGTCTCGATGGCGCTGCTCTCGGGCCTCGCCACGGCGCCGGCGGGCGCCTGGCGCGGCGACCTCCTGATGATCGCGGCCGCGCTCTGCATGGCGCTGTACAGCATCTGGTCGAAGCCACTCATCCGGCGCTTAGGCCCGATCCCCTTCACCACGCTCGCGATGGCAGCCGGGGCTTTGGTCCTCATCACGGCCTCGCTGTTGCGCGGCAGCTTTGCACCGGTTGCCGATTTCGGCGCGCCGCAATGGTTCGGCGCGATCTATCTCGGCGCCTTCGGCGCGGCACTCACCTTCTATCTCTGGGCGTTCGCGCTGGAGCGGACCACGCCGACCCGGGTCGCTATCTCGGTCACCGTCAATCCGATCGCGGCGTCGCTGGTCGGCGCAGCCCTGCTCGGCGAGCCGCTGAGCTGGAATCTGATGGCCGGGATCATCACCGTGTTCGCCGGCATCTGGATCGCGACCACCCAGCCGCAACAGGCGCACGCGGCCAAGCCCGCCGTCGCCCCCGACATGCGCTGACCTGCGGCGACGGGTCGCCAGCGAAGTCTTTCGCGAATCCGTGCTAGCCTGACGCCCGGTCCCGAGCGAACCCGAGGCGGTACGCAGTTGAACATTTCCCTCTACGACGTCTCCGTCTGGGTGTTGCCGCTGGTCATCGCGATCACGTTTCACGAAGCCGCGCACGGCTTCGTCGCGCACCGGCTCGGCGATGACACCGCCTGGCAGGTCGGCCGCGTCAGCTTCAACCCGTTGAAGCACATCGATCCATTCGGCACGCTGATCCTGCCCGCGATGCTGCTGTTCGCGCAATCGCCGTTCCTGTTCGGCTACGCCAAGCCGGTGCCGGTGAACTTCCGCAAGCTCAACCATCCCAAGCTCGACATGGTCTGGGTGGCGCTGGCAGGCCCGGTCACCAACATCATCCTGGCGATCGCGGCCGCGCTGGCATTCCACGCGCTGCCATTGGTTCCGGCGGATGCGGCGAAATGGACCGCGGACAACCTGAAAAACGCGTTCCTGATCAACATCGTGCTTGCGATCTTCAACATGATGCCGATCCCGCCGCTGGACGGCGGCCGGGTCGCGGTCGGGCTGCTGCCCAAGCCGCTGGCGATCCCGCTCGCCCGGCTCGAGCCCTACGGCATGCTGATCCTGATCGGGCTGTTGATCCTGCTGCCGGTGATCGGCAGGCAAGTCGGCCTAAATCTTGATGTTATTTCAACGATACTGCGAACTCTGACCGGCTATGTAATCAACGCCCTTCTCCTCATTACCGGAAACACATAGCCTTGATTTGCGCATGACCCGATCGGAAAACCGGAACCAACTTTTCGGGGTCATGCGTGGGCACAGGAACGCTTCGAGGCCATGGTGATCAAAGCTGCCGATATGCTGATTGCACGACGCGCCGACACCCGCGCGCGGGCCGACCTTGCAACCTGGAAGATGATGGCGAAGCTGAACGGCGCCTCCGCGCTGCCGCCCGAGGCGCAGAATTTCCTGGCCATCTACAAGCGACTGCTGGAGCAGATGAACGACGCCGAGGCCAGCGAGGCGACGATCCAGGAGATGTATCGCACCTACTATGCGGAGATGGGCGGCGCCGGCAAGGCACCGGAGGTTCCGGCGCGCTCGCGCGAACCGGTCGCCGACACCGGCAACGTCACCGCGTTCCGCCGCCTGCCGGCCAAGAAAGCGACCACCTCCGACCCGAACGCCAGGCGTCCGATGCCGGTGGCGCTGATCTTCGCCTGCCTCGTCGTGGTCTACGTCGCGATCCGCTACTACTGGAAATAGCGCACGGTCGGCGCGTCGTGTCATCCCCGCCTCTCATGGTCGACGCGCGGATGCCGCGGCATCCCGTCGCCTGCCACGACACTTAGCTCTACTGCGTCAGAACGCCCTGCCCCCTCATCCTGAGGAGCCCGCAGAGCGGGCGTCTCGAAGGATGTAGGCCACAGAACGGGCCTCATGGTTCGAGACGCGCTTCGCGCTCCTCACCATGAGGGGCTTGTGACGCAGTAGCATTAATCGCCGCAGCGTGGAATATCGCGCGCGATCGATCGCGCCGGTGCCCTAGGCGATGCGCCCGATGCCGGGCATAATGCGGAACTCAAAAAACAAAATCATATTGGAGGGAAGATGAAGCGTTCCATTGCAGCCTCAGTCACGACAGCCCTGGTCATGACCACGAGCCTTGTGTTCGCCGGCTGCGCGTCGGCGCAGGCGGTGGACAAGGTCGCCAAGGTTGGCGCGCTCGGCGACCAGTCCGGTCTCTATCAGGATATCGGCGGTCCCGGCTCGACGGTGGCGGCGCAGATGGCGATCGAGGATTCCGGGCTGCTGGCCAAGGGCTGGAAGATCGACCTGATCTCGGCCGATCACCAGAACAAGCCGGATGTCGCGGTCAACATCGGCAAGCAGTGGATCGACGTCGAGAAGGTCGACGTGTTCGTCGATCTCGCGGCCTCGAATGTCGGGCTCGCGATTGCCAACCTCGCCAAGGAGAAGAACGTCGTCAACCTGAACTCGGGCTCCGCCTCGTCCGACCTCACCGGCGCGCAGTGCTCGCCGAACACGGTGCACTGGGTCTACGACACCTACATGCTCGCCAACGGCACCGGCAAGGCGCTGGTGAAATCCGGCGGCGACACCTGGTTCTTCCTCACCGCGGACTATGCGTTCGGCCAGGCGCTCGAGCGCGACACCTCCGCGGTCGTCACCGCGAATGGCGGCAAGGTGCTCGGCAGCGTCAAGCATCCGCTCAACAACGCCGACTTCTCGTCCTTCCTGCTGCAGGCGCAAAGCTCGAAGGCCAAGATCGTCGGTCTTGCCAATGCCGGCGGCGACACCACCAACGCGATCAAGCAGGCCGCCGAATTCGGCATCGTCTCCGGCGGCCAGCGGCTCGCGGGCATGCTGCTGTTCATCACCGACATCAACGCGCTCGGCCTCAACGTCGCGCAGGGCCTGAACTTCACCGAGACGTTCTACTGGGACATGAACGACCAGACCCGCGCCTTCACCAAGCGCTTCATGGAGCGCTTCAAGAAGAACCCGCCGACCATGGTGCAGGCCGGCGTCTATTCGTCACTGATCCACTATTTCAAGGCGCTGGAGGCGCTCGGCGGCAATCCGCATGACGGCCGCGCGGTGGTCGCCAAGATGAAGGAGATGCCGACCGACGATCCGCTGTTCGGCAAGGGATCGATCCGTGTCGACGGCCGCAAGATCCATCCGGCCTATCTGTTCGAGGTCAAGAAGCCGTCGGAGTCGAAATATCCGTGGGACTATTACAAGCTGGTCGCCACCATCCCCGCGGATGAAGCCTGGCTCCCGCTCGAGAAGAGCGTCTGCCCGCTGGTGAAGAAGAGCTGAGCGCTCGCCATTCCGGGGCGCGACGAAGTCGCGAGCCCCGGAATGACGGCGATGTCTGATCCTAGCGAGCCGCCGGCTCGCTACTTCTTCGGCTTGTTGTAGTTGACGTCGAGGCTGAAGGAGAACTGATCCTGGGTCAGGTCGGCGGGCGGCGCCGGGACCGGATCGGAACGGTGGACCATCGAGACCGCCGCGTCGTCGAAAGCGGCATCGCCCGACGATTCCATCACGGCGACCGACAACACCTTGCCGACACGGTTGAGTACGAGCGCGATCTTCACCCTGGCCGTCTTGGCCTTGCCGTTGTCAGGATATTTCTTGTGCAGGTCGAGATAGGCGCTGATCTTCTTGCCCCATTTGGCCGTCAGCGCGAGCTTGTCCTTGCCGATACCGGGATTGGGTGCCTTGGTGGTCTCCGACTGACGCGCGTCGTCCAGCTTGGTCGGCGCGGCCGCCTCCGAGGCCTGCTGCGCTTCCTGGGCATTGGTCTCGACCTTGGCGACCTTGGCCTCCTCCTCCTTCTGCTTCTTGGCGGTGTCTTCCGTCACGATGCGGTCGGGGTCGTCGGCCTCCATCGGCTTTTCCTGAGGCAGGTCGGTGTCCTTCACCTCGGCCTTCTGCTGCGCCATTTCCTGCACGGCCTGCTGCTCGTCGGCCGGCGCGCCGGGCGGAGCTGAATCGTCGGGCACATCCGCGGAGGCAAGCTCGACGGCATACTCCGCGCCGGCGGCGCCAAGCCCCTCGTCACCGTCATCGCCGCGCAAATTCGTCAGCGCCAGCGCCGCACCGCCCAGATGCAGCCCGACCGCCGTCACCGCAGCGATCACCCAGAGCCGCTTGGACGCCCGCAGATCGAGATCGGGGTTGCTGGACATCGTTGTTCGCCGTCAGGGTTTGGCCGGCTCGGCCTGCGGGGCCGCGGGCGCTCCCGGAACGCCCTCGAGCGCGACCAGCTTCACGTGCGTGTAGCCGCCGGCGCGCAAGAGCTCCATCACGCCCATCAATTCGCCATAGGGGACCATCCGATCGGCCCGCAGGAACACGTATTTGTCCCGGCTCATGTCTGGCACGGCATCCAGCGAATTGACCAGGTCGACGCGCTTCACCGCGTTCTCCCCGATCGCCAGCGTGAGATCCGGCTTGATGCTGATATAGGTCGGCTTGTCCGGCTTCTTCTGCGGCGTCGCGCTGGAGGTCGGCAGGTCGATCGGCAGGTCGACGGTCGACAGCGGCGCCGCCACCATGAAGATGATCAGCAGCACCAGCATGACGTCGATGAACGGCGTGACGTTGATCTCGTGGGATTCCGCGAAATCGTCGTCGTCGTCGTTCTCGGAAATCGAGACTGCCATCGCCTACTCCGCCGCCGCCGCGCGCGGATGCGCGCTGCGCGGAACGTCGCCGGGAATGCCGCCATGGGTGCGATCGAGATCGCGCGACAGCAGCCGTCCGGCCGCGCCCGAGGCGCGGTTGACGAGCTCGAGATACACCTTCGTGACGCGCGAGAAGTGGTTGTAGATGATGACCGCGGGGATCGCCGCGACGAGACCGATCGCGGTTGCGAGCAGCGCTTCGGCGATGCCCGGCGCCACCACGGCGAGGTTCGTCGTCTGCGACTTCGAAATGCCGATGAAGCTGTTCATGATGCCCCAGACGGTGCCGAACAGGCCGACGAAGGGCGACGTCGCGCCGATCGTCGCAAGCAGGCCCGTGCCGACGCGGATCTTGCGGGCTTCGGCGCGCACGATCTCGGCGAAGCTCGACGCGGCGCGTTCCTTGATGCCGCTGTCGCTCGAGATGCCCGCCGACAGACGTCCCTCGCGCATCGCGGCTGCGATGAACGACGACAGCACGGTGCCCTTGGCGCCGAGCGCGAACTGCGCTTCCGCAAGCGACCGCGATTCAGCGATCTTGGCGAGCGCGCCACGCAGCTTGCTCTGCGCGACCGTCAGCTCGACCATCTTGGCGATGAACACCGTCCAGGTCACGAGCGAAGCGAAGGCCAGACCGAGCATCACCGCCTTTACGATGATGTCGGCGTTCAGGAACATATTCCACGGCGACAATTCATGCAGGCCGGTGGCGGACGACTTCAGCGACTTGCCGTCGCCGCTCCCGGGCGCCGCCGGCGACGCATCGACTGCCGTCAGTGCCGGAGCCGCCGCTGATGGCGCCGGCGCGGCCTGCGCTTGCGGCGCGGCGGGTGCCGGCTGGGCCACCGGCGCGGCCTGGGCTGCGGCCGCAGGCTGCTGGGGCTGGGCAGCCGGCGCCTGAGCCGCGGGTGCGGGCTGAGGCCGGGTCACGGGCGCAGGCTGCGCGGCAGGTGCCGTTTGCTGCTGCGCCGAAGACGGCGCGGCCAGCATCAGCATCGCCAGCGAGGCGATCATGGCGGACGCAGCGGGGAACTTGAATGTCATCATCAGTTACACTTCAGCCCAGTGACGGATCAGGTTGTGATAAATCCCGGTCAATTTGACCGTTTCAGGGTCATCGCGTCCCAGCCGCTCCACCAGAGCCTGGATCGCAGTATCGAGATCGAAGATCAGACTGCGCGCGTGCGCATCCCGTACCATGCTCTGCAGCCAGAAAAAAGACGCTACGCGTGCCCCCCGCGTAACCGGCGTTACCAGATGCAAGCTGGAAGCAGGATAAAGTACGAGATCGCCAGCCGGCAGCTTGATTTCATGCGATCCGTAGAGGTCTTCGATGACGAGCTCGCCGCCATCGTAGTCCTCCGGCTCCGATAAAAACAGCGTGACCGACAGGTCGGTGCGGATCCGCAAGCCCGTCAGCCTGTCGCCGCGCACCGCATTGTCGACGTGCAGACCGAAATGATGCCCGTCGCTTGCAGCATAGCGGTTGAACAAGGGTGGAAAGATTCTAAGTGGGATCGCCGCCGAGATGAAGCGCGGGCTCGCCGACAGCGCCGACAGGATGCGGTTGCCGAGCTGCCGGGCGACCTCGCTGTCGGGCGGCAGTTGCTCGTTGCGCTTGACCATCGCGGACGCAGCACCGGCGGTCGAGCGGCCGTCCTCCCAGTCGCTGGCATCCATGATGCGGCGGAAGTCCGCCACATCAGCCTTGCTCAATACCTTGGGAACACAGACCAGCATCTCCTGCCGCGAAGCCTCCGTCAGTAACGCGCAGAAACAACCAGATACGCAGCGCGTCCCGGTGCTTCGAGCACGAACGGTGCCGCGCTCTGGTACAGCGCGTCGTAGTAGCGCTTGTCGAAGATGTTGTTGACGAACAGCTTCATGGTCCAGTGCTTGTCGATCTTGGCCTCGGCAAAGGCGTCGAAGCGCCAGTAGCTCGGGATCGAGGTGCCCTGGTTGGCGGCAAGGAAGGTGCCGCCATAGACCTTGGAGCGATACACCGCCTGCCCGCCAAGCTCCCACATGTCGGTGAGCTGATACTTCGTCAGCATGCTGAACGACTGATGTGCCACGTTGGCGAGCGGCAAGCCGACGTTCGAGGTGTACAAAAGCGTGTTCGCCGGCGGAATATTCGATTTGGTCACTGCCGACTGCATCAGCACGAGGCCGCCGAACACGCTCCACTTGTCGGTGATCTTGCCGCCGACGCCGAGATCGATGCCGCGGATGCGATAGGCCGCACCGGCGCTGATGCAGGAGACGGTTCCGGTCGTGCCAGCCGGATAAGGACATGCGGCGGTTGCGGTCGCCGCGGTGACGTTCATGGATTCGCGCGCGTTCTCCTTTTCGGTCTGGAACAGCGCGGCCGTCACCAGCAAATGGCGATCGAACAGCTCCCACTTGGTGCCGACTTCAATCGCCTTGTTCTTTTCCGGCCCGAAGATCTGGCTTGGATTGCCGTTGAGAACCGGCGCGAGGCCACCATACTGAATGCTCGTGCCGTCAAACTCTGCGCCGACCGGGTTGGATGACGTGGCATAGGCGGCATAGACGCTCCCGTTCGGCAACGGCTTGAGCGTCACGCCGAGGTTGAAGTTCGGCATGCCGTAGTCTTGCTGCTGCTGACCGAAGACGTTGGCAACACCATTGACCGTGCCGTAGCCGCTGGTCTTGATGTTATAGTCGTCATAGCGGACACCGCCGTTGAGGATCACGAGATCGTTGTAGTTGGCGCTGTCCAAGACGTAGACACTCTTGGTGTCGACGGTGAGTTTGGTCGGCAGCCCGGTCAGCCCCGACGGCACCGGGAACGGAATGTTGGTGTATTGCGGATTGAACACGCTGACGCCGGTGAGCGATCCGCCGCCGTTGAATCCGCCGGGCAGCGCTTCCGAGCTCAGACCAAGATACTTGTCGATCGAGGACCTTTCGTTGTCATACTCGAATCCGGCAAGCGCCGTGTGCTTGAAGCCGACGCCGTCGTTGAACTTGTAGGTCGCTTCGGTCTGGTTGGCGAACACGTCGGTGACCTGGTAGCGGCTCTGCGGATTTGCGCTCAGTGTCGAGGCCGAGAGCGGATTGGCGAGCACCGGCGATTCCGGCAGCGTGCCGATGTAGTTCTGGGTCGAACGCGATTCCCGGGTCTTGTTAGTGATCACGAGGTCCGGCGTGACCTGCACCTCCGCATTGAGCGTGCCGATGTCCTGCCCGGTCCTGTAGAAGTCGCGGTTGACGAAGCCGTAGAAATTGTTGCGGTTGACGCCGAAGTCCGGGAACGGGCCGCCGGCCGTGCTCGCGGTGCTCGGCCGGTAGTAAGGCACGCCGAAATCCGGGATGCCGGTGAGTTCGGTGTGGATGTAGTTGCCGGTGATCTTCACCGCATCGACCGGCTTCCACGTGCCGGCGACGAACGCGCCGTCGCGGTTATCGGTGACATAGCTGCGGCCGGCGACGCCGGCATCCTGGAACAAGCCACCGGCGCGGATCGCCAGCGTCGGGCTGATCACCTGGTTGACATCGAGCGTCACCCGCTTGGTGCGATCGGTGCCGAACGAGGTGTCCATGTTGTAGAAGCTGTTCTGCGTCGTCGCCTGCTTGGTGACGATGTTGATCGCGCCGCCGGTGGTGCCGCGGCCGGCAAAGGACGAGCCGGGGCCGCGCAGGATCTCGACCTGCTCGGTGAAGAAGTTTTCGCGGACGCTGACGCCGGGGTCGCGCACGCCGTCAATGAAGATGTCGTTGCGCGCGTCGAAGCCGCGGATGAAGAAGCGGTCGCCG
This sequence comes from Bradyrhizobium sp. USDA 3364, assembly GCF_054056355.1. Classification (NCBI taxonomy): domain Bacteria; kingdom Pseudomonadati; phylum Pseudomonadota; class Alphaproteobacteria; order Hyphomicrobiales; family Nitrobacteraceae; genus Bradyrhizobium; species Bradyrhizobium sp. USDA 3364. The sequence goes on along the minus strand of NZ_JBSRYG010000002.1, from coordinate 6,263,263 downwards.
AACGCGTTGCCGCCCTCGCCCGTGCCGAGCGTGACGCCGGCGGTCGACAGGATCGCGGACTTCAGCGAGGTGGCATTCTTGTCTTCGAGCACGTCCTTGGTCAGCACCGTGACCGATTTCGGCGTGTTCAGGATCGGCTCGGGAAACTTTCCGGACGATTGCAAACGGTCGCCCTTGTAGGGCGCGGCCGGGTCGGCATAGGGGTCGCGGTCAGCGGGAAGACCGCCGGCGTTGGGAAACGGCACCGGCGCCTGCTGGGCCTGCTGGTTGGTGCGGCGCGCAGCGCGGCGCAGTGCGTTGCGGGCGCGGACCTGGTCCGACGTGGGCTTCGACGTGACGGGCCGCGGGCGAGCGACCGGGGCGTCGATGTTCACCGGCGGCAGGTTGGACTGCTGCGCTTCGGCCCCCGAAAACGACGCCACCGCGATCAGGCTCGCAACCGCGGAGACCTTCGTCGCGGAATACCCCGTATCATCAGCCGAACCGATCGCTGCATCGAAGCGCAGCGATCTCGGCGCCTTCATATTGCTCATTTCTCACGCCCCCAGAAAAGCAAGTGCGCACACGAAATCACGGTGCGACGAACTGTCTCTTTCGGTTATCGAGCGTGACTTTTTTTATCAATGCGATCAGCGCAACAGTTTGCTTGAATCGCCCCAATTCAAAGGGATTCTAATCTACTGTTTGAAATCGTTCTAAACTCTAGTTTTTAAGCGTTCTAATAATCGTTCTAAACTACTTCGCACGCGGCGTCGGCTGCTTCGGCAAGCGTTGGTCCGCGTATCCCTTGATCACTCGGCGCTGGGCGGCTTCATCAGGGAAAACAGCTCGTCGATGGTCCGCTGCGCGACCTGCCGGACGCGGTCGCTGTTCTCGAGGCCGGCGATATTGACGCCGTTGACGACCGCTTTGATCTCGTCGCGGAAGTCGGTGAGAAAACGCAGCGGGTCACGCTGCTCGTTGGCGACGCGCGCGATCAATCCTGTGACCAGGATCTGGCATGCCATCATGCGCCCGTTCAATTCATCCATCGCGGCCCTCATCCTCTCGCATCGTCGCCGCGCGATATGAACGACATCCCGCGGCGTTTCAACCGCGACGCGCGCACTGCGACAGGTGACCGGATGGAGGGCAGGTCTACGCGCAACGCGACGCGTGCTATTTCGCGGCGATGTGCTCCGCCTCGCCGAGCGCCTTGATGCGATCCTTGACCTCGCGAAGCGTGGCGAGGCCACTCTCGACATGCTTGTCCGATACATCGCGCAGCACGTCGCCGGCGATCGCATCGCGCAGACTGTCGAGATCGTCGACGAGACGGCGCCCGGTCCTGGTCAGAAACAGGCGATTGGCGCGGCGATCCCTGGGATCGGGACGGCGCTCGAGCAGGCCATGCTCGACCAGACGGTCAAGCAGCCGCACCAGCGAGATCGGCTGCAATTCGAGCACGTCGGCGAGATCGACCTGGGACAGCCCTTCCTGCTCGCGCAGGCGGAAGAGCACGATCCACTGGGCGCGCGTCGTCCCTCGCGCCTTGGCACGATGATCGATATAATTGCGGAGCAGTCGGGAACTCTCGACGAGCTGCGCAATGAACTGGCGTTTGAGATCGGCCGACATAGGGTCCTCGGTGCGTTTCCCAGACGGAATGTTTCTGCTCGTTTCTGACCTAAACCTTTCCAAATGTTTAGGATTCTCAAGCCTTGGTGTGTTTACACATTAAGTGCACGCATATTATATCCGCAAGCTCTGTGAACCGTTTCGATCACCCTTTATTGTTACGTCGAGCCCAAGAGTCCGCATGTCAAAGTCACGCACCATCGGTTGGGTTTTAGTGATCGCTGCGGTCGGCGCCGCCGGTTATTTCGGCTGGCAGAAATACTCGGACAACAAGCTGGCGGCCGAGGCCGCGCAAAAGCGCTCCGCCCAGCGCCCGGCCGTTCCGGTCAAGATCTCGCCGGTCGAGAAGGCCGACTTCCCGGTCTATCTCACCGGCCTCGGCACGGTGCAGGCGTTCAACACCGTTCAGGTCCGCACCCGGGTCGACGGCCAGATCACCAAGATCGCCTTCAAGGAAGGCCAATTCGTCAAGGCGGGCGACACGCTGGTCGAGATCGATCCGCGGCCCTATCAGGCGACGCTCGACCAGGTCAAGGCCAAGAAGGCCCAGGACGAGGCCAACCTCGCCAACGCCAATCTCGACCTGCAGCGCTACACCAAGCTCGGCGAGTTCGCGACGCGCCAGCAGCTCGACACCCAGCGCTCCACCGTGGCCCAGCTCACGGCCCAGATCGCGGCCGATGAAGCCGCCATCTTCAACGCGCAGACCCAGGTCGACTACACCACCGTGAAGTCGCCGATCGACGGGATCGTTGGCCTGCGACTGGTCGATATCGGCAACATCGTCAACGCCTCGGCCCAGACCGGCATCGTGACGATCACCCAGATCGAGCCGATCACGGTGATTTTCACGGCGCCGGAAGACCAGTTGCCCGACATCAAGACGGCGCTGGCGGTGGCGCCGCCCAAGACCATTGCGCTGACCACCGACGGCAAGCGGGTGCTGTCCACCGGAACCCTGGCGCTGATCAACAATCAGGTCGACACGACAAGCGGGACTGTCCGGCTGAAGGCGGTGTTTGATAACAAGGACCACGCGCTGTGGCCCGGCCAGTCGGTCGCGACCCGGCTCCTGGTCAAGACCTTGAAGGATGCCACCGTCGTGCCGGATGACGCGGTGCAGCATGGCACCGACGGGCTCTACGCGTATTCAGTCAATCAGGAGAACAAGGCCGAGCTTCGCAAGATCAAGGTCAGCCAGTCGATCGACGGCAGGTCGGTGATCGACGAAGGCCTGTCGCCGGGACAGCAGGTGATCACCGCGGGCCAGTACAAGGTCTCGCCGGGAACCCTGGTGACGACGGCGGTGGCGAGCTCGGATCCGTCCCAGTCGAAGGTTACGCAGGAATGAGCGACGGAATTTCCGCACCATTCATTCGCTTCCCCATCGGCACCTCGCTGCTGATGGCAGGCATTCTGTTCGTCGGCCTCGTCGCCTATCCGCTGCTGCCGGTCGCGCCGCTGCCCCAGGTCGACTTCCCCACCATCCAGATCACCGCGACGCTGCCGGGCGGCAGCCCGGAGACGATGGCGACCTCGGTGGCCCAGCCGCTGGAGCGGCAGTTCGCGCAGATTCCCGGCATCGCGCAGATGACCTCGACGAGCTATCTCGGCACCGCGTCGGTCACCATCCAGTTCGACCTCAATCGCTCGATCGACGGCGCCGCCAACGACGTGCAGGCCGCCATCAACGCCGCCAGCGGCCAGTTGCCGAAGAGCCTTCCCTCGCCGCCGACCTATCGCAAGGTCAATCCGGCCGACGCGCCGATCATGCTGCTGTCGGCGACCTCGGACACGCTGCCGCTGACGACGGTGAGCGACTCCGTCGACGCCCAGCTGGCCCAGCAGATCAGCCAGATCTCCGGCGTCGCGCAGGTCATCATCGGCGGCCAGCAGAAGCCGTCGGTCCGCGTCCAGATCGACCCGGCCAAGCTCGTCGCCAAGGGCCTGTCGCTGGAAGACGTCCGCACCGCGATCAACATCGCAACCGTCGACAGTCCGAAGGGCAATATCGACGGCGCCACGCGCGCCTACACCATCTATGCCAACGATCAGCTGCTGACGGCGGATCCGTGGAACGACGTCATCATCGCCTACCGCAATGGCGGTCCGCTGCGGATCCGCGACATCGGCAAGGCCGTGACCGGGCCGGAGGATGCCAAGCAGGCCGCCTGGGCCAACGGCAAGCGCGGCGTGTTCCTCGTCATCTTCAAGCAGCCCGGCGCCAACGTCATCGACACCGTCGACAAGATCAAGGCGGCGCTGCCCCGGCTGGTCGCGGCCATTCCGCCGGCGGTCAAGATCGAGGTCATCTCCGACCGCACCACCACGATCCGCGCCGCGGTCGAGGACGTCCAGTTCACCCTGCTGCTGACCATCTTCCTGGTCGTGATGGTGATCTTTGCCTTCCTGCGCAGCTTCTGGGCCACCGTCATCCCCGCCGTGACGGTGCCGCTGGCGTTGCTCGGCGCCTGCGCGCTGATGTGGATCTTCGGCTACACGCTCGACAATCTGTCGCTGATGGCGCTCACGATCGCGGTCGGCTTCGTGGTCGACGACGCCATCGTGATGCTGGAGAACATCAGCCGCTACATCGAGGAGGGCGAGCGGCCGATGTCCGCCGCCTTCAAGGGCTCCAAGGAAATCGGCTTCACGATCGTCTCGATCAGCATCTCGCTGGTCGCGGTGCTGATCCCGCTATTGCTGATGGGCGGCATCATCGGACGCCTGTTCCGCGAGTTCGCGGTCGTGCTGGCAATGACGATCTTCGTCTCGATGTTCGTGTCGCTGACGCTGACCCCGATGATGGCCTCGCGCTTCCTGCGCGCCCATAATGAGGAGAAGCACGGCCGCTTCTACCAGCTCAGCGAACGCGGCTTCGACGCGATGCTGCGCGGCTATCAGCGCGCGCTCGACCTCGCGCTGCGCTGGAAGTTCACGACATTGATGATCTTCTTCGCGACGCTGGCGCTGTCGGTCTACATGTTCGTCATCATCCCGAAGGGCTTCTTCCCGCAGCAGGACGTCGGCCTGATCACCGCGACCTCGGAAGCCAACCAGGACATTTCGTTCGCCGAGATGAAAGGCAAGCAGGAGGAGCTCAGCAGGATCGTCATGCAGGATCCCGGCGTGGCGACGGTGGCGATGGCGATCGGCGGCAGCGGCCGGGCCGGCAACAACGGCAACATGTTCATCACGCTCAAGCCGCTGAGCCAGCGCGATGCCAACGCGCAGCAGATCATCGCCCGCCTGCGGCCGAAGCTGGAGAAGGTGCTCGGCGCCCGGCTGTTCATGCAGGCCGCGCAGGACGTGCGCCTCGGCGGCCGTCCGACCCGGACCCAGTTCGAGTTCACGCTGCAGGACGCCAACCTGGCCGAGCTGAACGAGTGGGCGCCGAAGATTCTCGGCAAGATGCAGACGCTGCCGCAGCTGCGCGACGTCGCCACCGACCAGCAGACCAACGGCACCACGCTCGAGCTGAGGATCAACCGCGACACCGCCTCGCGCTACGGCATCCAGCCGCAGCTGATCGACGACACGCTGTATGACGCGTTCGGCCAGCGCCAGGTGACGCAGTACTTCACCCAGCTCAACAGCTACCACGTCATCCTCGAAGTGCTGCCGGAGCTGCAGGGCTCGGTCGATACGCTGAACAACATCTACATCAAGTCGCCGCTGACCGGCGAACAGGTGCCGCTGTCGACCTTTGCGAAGTGGACCACCGTGCCGGTGCGGCCGCTGTCGATCAGCCATCAGGGCCAGTTCCCGGCGATCACCATCTCGTTCAACCTGGCGCAGGGCGTGGCGCTCGGCCAGGCGACCGAGGCGGTGCAGAAGGCGATGGTCGATCTCGGCGCGCCGCCGACCCTGAGCTCGAGCTTCCAGGGCACCGCGCAGGCGTTCCAGCAGTCGCTGTCGACCGTGCCGCTGTTGATCCTGGCGGCGCTCGTGGTGGTCTATCTGATCCTCGGCATTCTCTACGAAAGCTACATCCACCCGATCACCATTCTGTCGACGCTGCCGTCGGCTGGCGTCGGCGCGCTGGCGATCCTGATGGCGGCCGGCTTCGACTTCTCACTGATCGCGCTGATCGGCATCATCCTGCTGATCGGCATCGTGAAGAAGAACGGCATCATGATGGTCGACTTCGCGATCGCCGCCGAGCGCGATCAGCACATGGAGCCGGTGGCGGCGATCCGTCAGGCCGCCCTGCTCCGCTTCCGCCCGATCATGATGACGACGATGGCCGCGCTCCTCGGCGGCGTGCCGCTGATGTTAGGCACCGGCACCGGCTCCGAAATCCGCCAGCCGCTGGGCTACGCCATGGTCGGCGGCCTGATCGTCAGCCAGGCGCTGACGCTGTTCACGACGCCGGTCGTCTACCTCTATCTCGACCGGCTCTCCAACGCGTTTGCGAATTGGGGCCGCTCGCCGCGCGCCGACCACGACGCTGACGACGGCGAGGACGGATCGGTCAAGCAGGCCGCCGAGTGACTTGACATCGTCCGCATACCGGCACATCCGGAAGATGTTCACTTCGGAGCCGGTACCGTGAAGATTGTCGCAACGTCGCTCGTCGCCCTGTTCACCGTGCTCAGCCTGGCCGGCTATGGCCACGCCCAGGCGCCCAAGGGCAAGAATGCGCCCGCGCCGGCTGCGGCCGTTGCTCCCGCCGCTCCGCAAGGCGAGGCCGCCTCCCCCAACAATTCCGGCTGGGTCGCGCGCTGCACCAGCGCGAGCCGCGAGGCGCCGCTCGAATGCGCGATGGAACAGACCGCGGTGCTCAGCAAGACCGGCCAGCTCATCGTGCTGGTCAATATCCGCGTTCCCGGCGACACCCGCACACCGGTTGCGCTGATCCAGCTTCCGCTCGGGCTCAACCTGCCGGTCGGCGCCAAGCTGCAGGTCGACGACGGCAAGGCCGTCGACGTGCCGATCCAGACCTGCGAGGCGCGCGGCTGCTACGTCAATGCGCCGATCGCCGCCGATGTGCTGGCCCAGCTGAAATCGGGCAAGCAGCTCAAGGTGTCGTTCCAGAATCTCGCCAAGGAAACCATCAGCATCCCGATGCCGCTCGCCGACTTCGCGACGGTGTACGAGAAGATCAAGTAGCGCCGCACTGCGCTATCGCTCCCGCTTGTAGAGGAACGCGTTGTCCGGCTGCGGCATGCCGATGGACTTGTAGAACCCGATCGAGTCCGGCGCGGACAGCAGCAGGCACATCGACTCGGGTCCCGCGAGCCGCCGCGTTTCCGCGATCAGGCGCTTGCCGATGCCATGCCCCTGATATTCGCGATCGACCGCGAGATCGGACAAATAGCAGCAATAGGCGAAATCGGTCAGCGCGCGCGAGACGCCGACCAGCCTGCCCGCCTTGCGCGCCGTCACGATCAGGTTGGCGTTCGCGATCATGCGCTCCATCCGGTCGGTGTCGGCGAGCGGACGCCGCTCGCCGAGGCCCGACTGGCGCAGCACCTCGATGAATTCGTCGACGCCGATCGACGCCTCGCGGGCATAGAGAATTTCGTCCATCAACTTAAGCCTCTTTCGCAACACGCAGGACCACACGCGCGAGACCATGGTGGATTACGCCGGGCTAATCCACCCTCGATGCTGCGCATGCAGCGTCGCGAACTGCATCAGAACAGGCCCGCGTCGGGCAATCTCATCGGGATTTGCTGGATGGCCGCGCCGCCGCGCGCAGATTGGCTGGGGAACCTGGATTCGAACCAAGACAAACAGAGTCAGAGTCTGTTGTGCTACCGTTACACCATTCCCCAAGAATTGCCCGTGGTATCAACAGCTTAGCTGGATGACTGGACATCTCGGTACAGCGGGTTCGCCTGCCAAATCAGCGCCCGCGCGAGAGCGATCTTCTACCTGCTTGGTCCCACGCTTGGCAAGCATTGTTGGCGGGGAATGGGCGTAAAATCACCGCCGGTGTGGGACCAGCCATTGGTGGCAGCTTTCCCCGCCGGGTCGCGGCTTCAAAGGTCTCACTGAAGGAATTCAAGAACGACGCAGGATCGGCGGCGAGGAATGCTCCGACGCTGAACCCGACGAAGCCAAGCGCGACCGCGCCGATCCAGCCGTGATGCGCCCAGCCATAGCTCGCACCAATCAGCGTTCCGAGCGCGATCGTGGAGACGGCCCACACGGTGTGAACGACGACCTTCAGCACCTTGATCATTGGCAATCCACCACGGAACGCGCCGTCGGGAGCAGATGTCTCCGCCCCTGCAATCCGGGGCCTCTCCATTAGGTCGATCCCGCAGGGGGCGCGTTCAACCGCGGTGGCCTGACAAAGCGCCGCACCGCCGTGTTGCCACGGCGGTACAGACTGAACGGCTTTGGTTGGCGAATGCCCTGCCGGTCGAGCGTCAGTACAGCCCGCCGGTCCCTGACCGCATGAACGCCCGATCGGCATCCGGCTCGATTGGCTGCTGGGTTCCGTCGATCACGTCGGTGCCGGCGACCATCCCAGAGTCATAGACCGGCGGCGCCTGGCCCGGCTTGAAGGCTTCGAGCACCACGCCCTTCTGACCCTGCGCGGCGCGCAAGCCGGTCTTGGCATCGACAAGGACCAGCCGGATGCCGACCGGCTGCTTGAAGGGGGTTGCCGGCTTGTCGGCGAGCGCCAGCTTGAGGAAGTCGCGCGCGATCGGCGCCGCGGTGTGGCCGGCCTGCGCGTTGCGGCCGAGCGAGCGCGGCTTGTCGTAGCCGACATAGAGGCCGACCACGAGATCGGGCGAGAAGCCGACGAACCAGAGGTCCTTGGCCTCGTTCGAGGTGCCGGTCTTGCCCGCGAGCGGCTTGCCGACGTCCTTCAGCGCGGTGCCGGTGCCGGCCTGAATCACACCCTCCATCAGCGAGGTGATCTGGTAGGCGGACATCGCGTCGAGCACCCGCTCGCGGCGGTCGACGAGCTGCGGCTCGGGCTGGTTCTTCCAGCCCTCCGGCGCGTCGCAGCCGCGGCATTCGCGCTGGTCGTGCCTGAAGATGGTGTGGCCGTAGCGGTCCTGGATGCGGTCGATCAGGGTCGGCTTCACGCGGATGCCGCCATTGGCGATCATCGAATAGGCCGTGGCCATCCGCATCACCGTGGTCTCGCCGGCGCCGAGCGCATAGGCGAGATAGTTCGGCAGTTCGTCATAGACGCCGAAGCGTTTTGCATACTCGCCGATCAGCGGCATGCCGATTTCCTGCGCCAGCCGCACCGTCACGGTGTTGAGCGACAGCCGCAGCGCGTTGCGCAGCGTGACCTGGCCCTGGTACTTGCCGGTCGAGAAGTTCTCCGGGCGCCAGACATTGCCCTGCCCCTGGTCGATCTCGATCGGCGCGTCGATCATGACGGTCGATCCGGTGTAGCCGTTGTCCAGCGCCGACGAATAGACGATCGGCTTGAAGGTCGAGCCGGGCTGCCGGTAGGCCTGCGTCGCACGGTTGAACTGGCTCTGGTCGAACGAGAAGCCGCCGACCATCGCGAGCACGCGGCCGGTGTGCGGATCCATCGCCACCATCGCGCCCGACAATTCGGGGATCTGGCGCAGCCGGTACTGGCCTTCGACGGCCTTGCCGTCCTTGCTGAACAGCGGGTCGGCATAGATCACGTCGCCGGGTTGCAGCACCTGCGCCACCGAGGTCGGCGTCTTGCCCTTGTAGGGGCCGGACAGCGCCCTCGCCCATCGCACGCCTTCGAGCGTGACGATACCGGTCTCGCGCTGCTTGCTGATGGCGCCGCCGAACTCGCGGCCCGGCTGGAAGCCGATCCGCGCCGACTGGTCGTTGCTCTCCAGCACCACGGCCATTCGCCACGGCGAGATGTCGGAGAGCGACTTGATCTCGGCAAGCGGCACGCCCCAGTCACCGGTGAGGTCGAGCTTCTGGATCGCGCCGCGATAGCCCTGCTGCTCGTCATAGTTCACGAGCCCCGCCACCATGGCCTTGCGCGCCATCACCTGGACCTTCGGATCCAGCGTGGTGCGCACCGACAGGCCGCCTTCGTAGAGCTTCTTTTCGCCGTAGCGCTCGAAGATGTCGCGGCGGACTTCCTCGGAGAAATATTCGCCGGCGAAGGTGTGCGCGCCGTTGCTGCGGTTGGTGACGGTCAGCGGATCCTTGCGCGCCTTGTCGGCGTCGGCCGCGGTGATCCAGCCGTTCTCCTGCAGGCGGTCGATCACGTAGTTGCGCCGCTCGATGGCGCGCGCGCGGTTGCGCACCGGATGCAGGCTGGCCGGCATCTTCGGCAACGCCGCCAGATAGGCCGCTTCCGAGACCGTCAGTTCATTGACGGACTTGTCGAAATAAACCAGCGAGGCCGCCGCGATGCCGTAGGCGCCCAGCCCGAGATAGATCTCGTTGAGATACAGTTCGAGGATCTTGTCCTTGGAGTAGGCCCGCTCGATTCGCATCGCCAGCAAGGCTTCCTTGATCTTGCGGGTGAACGACACCTCGTTGGTGAGCAGGAAGTTCTTGGCGACCTGCTGGGTGATGGTGGAGGCGCCCTGCGGACGGCGGTTGGAGCCGAAGTTCTGGATGTAGGCGACGCCGGCGCGCGCCATGCCCGTATAATCCACGCCGCCATGCTCGTAGAAATTCTTGTCCTCGGCCGCGAGGAAGGCGTTGATCACGAGCTTCGGCACCGCCTGGATCGGCAGATAGAGCCTGCGCTCCTTGGCGTATTCGCCGAGCAGCGAGCCGTCGGCCGCGTGCACGCGGGTCATCACGGGCGGCTCGTAGTTCTGGAGCTGCGAATAGTCGGGCAGGTCCTTGGAGAAATGCCAGAACAGCCCTGCGACCGCGGCCAGACCAGCCAGGAACAGGATGGTTCCTGCGGTGAACAGGAACCCGAAGAACCGCAACAGAAATTTCATCGACCAGATTTCCGTGGCGAATACGTCGCTCGTTCTGAGCGCGCTGCGTGCCACTTAGGCCGCCCGGTATATCGGTCGCTCCAGGGACCTGCAATTCAACATGGAGAATTAAACCGAGCCAGGCGTCAAACTTATGCCATAGAGGGCGGCTCGCGCGCCGAGCCAAATCAGCAGATCACCTTCGACCTGACCATGCCCCGGCTGCAGCGATCTCCGGTATCGCTCAGCGCGATTCGCGTACGCCTCGCCCGATCCTGCTGCAGTCGCAGTCGCCGCGCTTGCGCCGGGCGCGCATTGCGAAAGGAAACCGCAGGCCGGAAAGACCGCGTCCACTACCCGGCTGCCGTTTCGGGCGCAACGTCGTCAGAAACCGGTGGACAGTGCCGGCGGCCTCATCGGATTAAGGATTTGTTAACTATAACTACCGCAAGTTGTTCATATACGCGCGACTCGCGACGGGCTGATTTGCATGGCACTGCGCGGTTTCAGACGGCCATTTGCGGCCGATCCGAACGTCCTTGGATTTCCAAGACCACCCACATCTGCGATGGGCACCGAAGCTTTGGACCTGGTCTATCAGGCCGCGGATTTGTTCCGCAGCATCGAGGACAGGGCCCGCGCCGGCGAAGCGCGCGCCGAGGCCGCCGAACAGGCGCAGCTCGAAATCATCGCCGCCACCGAGCGCAAGCTGAGAGACGCATCGCGGGCGCTCGAGGAAGCCCGGCGGCGCATCGAGTCCCAGCAGGAGCAGCTCGACGCAGCCGAATTCCGCGCCCAGGCCGCCGAAGCCGAGGCCCGTGAAGCCAGGCAGTCACTGGCCCTGGTCGAAGACGCGATCCGCCGGCGCTTGCTGCTCACGAGCGGACACGACGACGGCAGGTCGACGGCCGTCGCCTGACGCGCCCGATTTCGCAAGCGGCGGGCGCTGCCCGGCCGCCATCACACACCACGACAATCAGTAGCCGGCGGCGAGCCCCGAATTGCGGCGCGGATCGTTCGCGCCATAGAAGCGGTTGTTGCCGACCGGCTCGCCGCCCAGCGACGGCGCGCCGATGATGATCACCGCGAGGTGGTTGGCCGGCTGCGGCGGGCCGAATTTGTGGCCCATGCCTTCCAGGATATTCCGCGTGTCCGGCGACAGCGTGTAGGTCTCGAGATTGGTGGCCTCGGGAAGCCATTGCTGGTGGAAGCGCGGCATGTCGACGGCTTCCTGCGCGTTCATGCCGTAGTCGATGGCGTTGATCATCGTCAGCAGCACGGCCGTGATGATGCGGCTGCCGCCCGGCGTGCCCACCACCATGACCGGCTTGCCGTCCCTGGTGACGATGGTCGGGCTCATCGAGGACAGTGGGCGCTTGCCCGGGACGATCGCATTGGCCTCGCCCTGCACCAGGCCATACAGATTCGGCACGCCGACCTTGGCCGTGAAGTCGTCCATCTCGTCGTTCAGCAGCACGCCGGTCTTGGCCGCGGTCACCTTGGCGCCGAACCAGTCGTTCAGCGTGTAGGTCACCGACACCGCGTTGCCGTCCTTGTCGGCGATCGAATAATGCGTGGTGTTGCTGCCCTCGTGCGGCGGAACGCCCGGCTTGATGTCCCTGGACACGCCGGCCCTGGCAGGGTCGACCGCGGCGCGGATTTTCGCTGCGTAGTTCTTGTCAAGCAGGCGGTCGAGCGGATTCTTCACGAAGTCGGGGTCACCGAGATAGCTGTTACGATCGACATAGGCGTGGCGCATCGCCTCGATCTGGTAGTGCACCGCCTGCGCGGAGTGGTAGCCGAGCTCCTTGAGCGGATAGCCCTCGAGGACGTTCAGCATCTCGCAGATCACCACGCCGCCCGAGCTTGGCGGCGGCGCCGACACGACGTGATAGCCGCGATAGTCGCATTCGACCGGCGCGAGCTCGCGGACTTTGTAATTGTCGAGATCCTCCTGCGTCAGCAGGCCCTTGCCGGCCTGGCTCGAGGCGACGATGGCCGCCCCCACCCAGCCCTTGTAGAAGCCGTCGGTGCCGCGCTTGCTGATCTCGCGCAGCGTCTCGGCGAGTTCATGCTGCGTCAGGCGCTCGCCAACCTGGAACGGCTTGCCGTTGTTGAGGAAGATCGCGGCCGAGGCAGGATCGTCCTGAAAATCCTTGGTCGAGGTCTGCAGCATGCTGACGTCGCCCTGGTCCAGCACGAAGCCGTCCTCGGCGAGTTGCAGTGCCGGCGCGATCACGTCCGCGCGCTTCATCGTGCCGTATTTCTCGCGCGCATATTCCATGCCGGCCACCGAGCCCGGCACGCCGACGGCGAGATGCCCCTTGGTCGACAGGCCGGCAATGACGTTGCCGTCCTTGTCGAGATACATGTTGGCGGTGGCGCCTTTCGGCGCGGTCTCGCGGAAATCCAGGAAGGTCTTGCGGCCGTCGGCGAGCTGGATGGTCATGAAGCCGCCGCCACCCAGATTGCCGGCGGCGGGATAGGCCACCGCAAGCGCGTAACTGACCGCGACCGCCGCATCGACCGCGTTGCCGCCCCGCTTCAACACGTCGACGCCGACCTGGGTCGCGAGATGCTGCGCGGATACCACCATGCCGTTCTCGGCGGCGACCGGCGCGACCGAGGCTGCGCGACCCGGAGCAATCGACATGATGCCGATCGAGACGATCGCGGCGACCATCCATCGCGCGCGTGCCGTTGAATTTTGCATGGAAGTCTCCCCGGGGAATGCCGACTTGTCGCGGCTTGCGATACTATCTCAGCGCGCAAGCTAGCAGGCCGCACGCGGGCGCACTATAGGCCCTCGCCTACGCCTCACCGCTCGCCCGCAGCCGGCTGTGGTGCCGGCCATAGGCCGCATAGATCGCAAGCCCGATCACCAGCCACACCGCAAGTCTGATCCAGGTGTCGAGCGGCAGGCCGAACATCAGGAACAGCGACGTTCCGGCGGCCGCCGGCGCCACCAGCCAGATCGCCGGCGCCTTGAACGGCCGCGGCAGCTCCGGATCGCGAACGCGCAGCACCAGCGTGCCGATCGAGACCACCGTGAATGCGAACAGCGTGCCGATCGATACGAGCTCGCCGACCAGCCCGATCGGCAGCAGGCCCGCGAGAACCGCGGCAATGGTGCCGGAAAAGATGGTCGAGACGTAAGGGGTCCGGAAGCGCGGATGGATCTTCGCGGCAAAGCCCGGCAGCAGCCCGTCATGCGCCATGGCGCGAAAGATCCGCGGCTGCGCCAGCAGCATGATGAGGATCACCGATGTCAGTCCGAACAGGATGCCGAGCTTGATGAACGGACCGAGCCAGCCGATGCCGATCGCATCGATGCCGGCTGCGATCGGATCCGGCACGCTGAGCCGATCGAAGGGCACGATCCCGGTCAGCACGAAGCCGACCGCGACATAGAGCGCGGCGCAGATCACCAGCGAGCCGAGAATGCCGATCGGCATGTCGCGCTCCGGCACCTTCGCCTCCTGCGCCGCGGTCGAGACCGCATCGAAGCCGATATAGGCGAAGAACACCACGGCGGCGCCGCGGATCACGCCGGACCAGCCGAACACGCCAGGACCCGCATTCGGCGGGATCAGCGCGCCCTCCGGATTGCTCGCCGTCACCCAGTTGGCCAGCGTCACCGAGGAAGCCGCGGTGGCGAGAAACAGCGCGATGACGACGAGCTTGACCACGACGACGAAGCTGGTGAAGCGCGCGGACTCGCGAATGCCGATCACCAGCAGCGTGGTCACGAACGCGATGATCGCCATCGCCGGGATGTTGATGACCGCACCGGTCGACGACCATGCGCCGCTGTTGACGTCGTAGGCGAGCGGCGCCGAGGTGAATTGCGGCGGCAGGTTGATGCCGAAATCGCGCATCAGACTGACGAAATAGCCGGACCATCCGACCGAGACCGCGATCGCGCCGACCGCGTATTCGAGGATCAGGTCCCAGCCGATGATCCAGGCGATCAGTTCGCCGAGCGTGGCATAGGCATAGGTGTAAGCGCTGCCGCAGATCGGCACCGTCGACGACATCTCGGCGTAGCACAGGCCGGCGAAGGCGCAGGCCACCGCACCAAGCATGAAGGAGAGCGTGACCGCGGGACCGGCATTGGCAGCGGCCGCATGGCCCGTCAGCACGAAGATGCCGGCGCCGATGATGCCGCCGATGCCGAGCGTGACCAGTTGCAACGCCGAGAGCGAGCGCCTGAAGATCGGCGTCTCCGCGTCGCCATCGGCCCGCGCCGCCTCCCGCAACAGGTCCGAGGTCGACTTTCGGTCCCAGAAACCGGCCAGAGCGTCTGTCACGCCGGGTGTCCTCCGCCGCTCGGGTCCGGCGGGACCCGACACGATCGGCGGACTATAACGCGCCTAACGTCCAGTCGTTCGAGCGCCGGGCAAGTGCCGGCGCCCTTATCCACCGCCAAGCGTGGTGCGGCGCCCTATCGGCAGGGATGGCGGCGGCCATCACGGCCAAGGAAGGTGCCGGACGCCGGATCGAATGAATGGTAACGCGCGCAAGAGGAAGATGGCTCCGCCGCAGGCATGGCGCCGTAGGCGTTCGCCGGATTGCCGCCGCGCTGCGCGGCCTCCTGGGCCTCACCCCATGGCGTCAGGGCGCCGCCGTTGATCGCGCTGCGTCCGGGATTCTGCGCGTCGAAATATGCCGGCTCCGACATCTGGGCCGCGACCGGCGTAAACGTCATTCCCACGAGCAGCAAGGCGGCTGCGACTGCCCATGACCTGGTCATGCGGCCTCTCCTATCGATCAATAAACGTGTGCCGGATGACGGCCGAGCCGCCCCCAAACGGAGATAGGGACGGCAATCCTCCGGGCACAGGGGCCATGACGTCACGATGCTGCGAGCGGCCGTGCCTGCCGCTCAGTGGTTGTGCACGTCGGGCCGCGGGTCGGAGACGAAGCCGTCGCGGTTCGGCATCTTGATGGCGGCCAGCGACTTGGCGTCGAGTACAGCATTGGCGGGCACGATGCCGTTCTGGCTGAGGATGTAGGCGGACACCGCGTAGACGTCCTCATTGCTCAGCGACTGCGGCGCGTTCTGCGGCATCGCGCGGCGGATGTAGTCGAACAGCGTCGGGGCATAGGGCCAATAGCTGCCGACGGTGCGGATCGGTTTTGGGCTCACCAGCGTGCCCTGTCCGCCGACCAGGCGGTCGCCGACGCCGCCCTGCCCGCTGTCGCCGTGGCACGCCGCGCATTGCTCGCTGAACACCGTGCGGCCGCGCTCGACGCTGCCGTTGCCCGGCGGCAGGTTGGAGCCGTCACGGCCGATATCGATGTTCCAGCCGGCGATCTCGGCAGGCGTCGCCGCACGCCCGATGCCAAAGCGATCCTCAGCCTGCCCGGCAGTGGCGAGCATCGCGATCGCACCCACAAGAAGCGCCGCCTTGAGGTTACGCCTGGGCATTGGTCACCTCGCCATTCGCGTCGATGCGCCAGGGCCAGATCGCGTTGTTGTGGTAGAACGAGTTGAGACCACGCACCTTGACCAATTCCGCCAGTGCCGGCTGCACGTAGCCGGTCTCATCGACGGCGCGGCTCTGGATCACGGCGGGGCTGCCGTCCCAGTGCCAGGGCAGGCGGAAGCGCGTGAGCGCGCGCGTCAGCACCGGCTCCTGCAATTCGGCCTGCTGCCAGCTTTTGCCCTCGTCGAGCGAGACCTCGACGCTCTTGATCTTGCCGTGACCGCTCCAGGCGAGCCCGGTGATCTCGTGGAAGCCGTGCGTGGTCAGCTTCTGCCCGCCGGACGGCCGCGTGATGATCGACTTGGCTTCCATGTAGAAGGTGAATTCGCGCGACGTGCCGTCGGGCATCGGGTCGGTGTATTTCGAGGTCTCCTCGCGCGAATAGGCCGGCTCGGCGACCACCTTGAGCCTGCGCAGCCACTTCACGTTCATGTTGCCCTCGAAGCCCGGCAACAGCAGGCGCAGCGGATAGCCCTGCTGCGGACGCAGCCGCTCGCCGTTCTGGCTGTAGACCAGCATGGCATCGTCGAGACATTTCTCGATCGGGATCGAGCGCGTCAGCGCGGCGGCATCGGCGCCTTCGGCGACGATCCATTTGGCGCCCGCCTGCAGCCCCGCTTCGTCCAGCACGGTCTTCAGCGGCACGCCGGTCCATTCCGCGCAGCTTAAGAGGCCGACGAGGTCGGAGGCCGTCTTGCCGTAGGGTTTTGTGTAGACCGGATTGCCGGAGCATTCGAGGAAGTGGATGCGCGACTGCGACGGAAAGCGGCGGATGTCCTCCATCGTGAACACCAGCGGGCGATCGACCATGCCGTGCAGCATCAGCCGGTGCTCGGCCGGGTCGATGGTCGGCACGCCGCCATGGTGGCGTTCGTAGAACAGGCCGTTCGGCGTGATGATGCCGTCGAGCTCCTGCAACGGCGTGCGACCCGAAGCGGAGATATATTGCGGCAGCGTCTTCGAGATGTTCTTGACGACGCCCTTCTCGTGGACCGACGGCGCGCCATAGGGCTGGCTTCCCATCGGGTCGCCGGGTGCTTTCATCCATTCCGGCACGCTGGGCGGAAGATTATTCCCCTGTTCGGCAAGTGCGGTAGAACCGGCAGCTCCTGCGATCGCGGAGCCGCCGGCCAGTGCTGCACCCGCCCTTAGGAATTGCCTGCGAGACGCCTCTCGCACGCGCTTGTCCGTCGTGTGTTCGCTCATCGACGTTTTCCTCTGACGTTGTGAGGTGCAGCCTAACACCAAACGTCCGAGGCGGCGCAATGCTTCCACGCGCAGAGCTGCCTCACTTGCTGCGCGCGACGACGGGTAGTTTGTCGATCGAGCGGATGCCGGGGCGGCGTATCGACGCGCGCCTAGTCGATCACCGGCGGCGTGCCGTGGGTGTGGAACGACTCGATCGTCTTCAATCCCCAGGCCTGTCCCTTCTTGCGCTCCTCCTCGGTCCACACGATCGGCCTCCAGTCCGGCGCGAGGATCAGCCGCGCGCCGGCGTTGGCGACCTCGACGCGGTTGCCGCCGGGCTCATAGACATAGAGAAAGAAAGTCTGCTGGATCGCGTGCTTGTGCGGTCCGGTCTCGATGTGCACGCCGTTCTCGAGGAAGATATCCGCGGCGCGCAGGATCTCCTCGCGGCTGTCGAGCGCGTAAGTGACGTGGTGAAACCGGCCCTGCTTGCCGTAATGGTCGCGCGTGTAGGCGAAGTCGTAGCTCTTGTTCGACATCGTCATCCACATCGCGGCTTCGGTGCCGTCGTTGAGCACGATCTGCTCGGTGGTGCGGCAGCCCAGGTAGTTCTCGAAGAACAGGCGGTTGGCCTTGATGTCGACCGCGAGGCAGTTGAGATGGTCGAGCCGGCGAACATTGACGCCGCGCGCCGGAAAGCGCTGCGCCTGGTTCTTCAACGCGGGCTTCAGCTCCGCCGGCGCCTGGTACCATTCGGTCTCGTAATAGAGCTCGATGACGTGGCCGTCGGGATCGCGGCAGCGGAACGCCGGTCCCTGCCCCATGTCATCATCGACCCAGCCGATATCGAAGCCCGAGCCCTTCAGCGCGGCGACGCGGCGTTCGAGCGCCTGCGGGCTGCGGGCGCGCAGCGCCATGTGCTCCATCCCCGAGGTCTTCGACGCCGTCAGCTTCAGCGAGTAGCGCTCATAATCGTCCCAGCCGCGCAGATAGACCGACTCGCCCTTTCGGCCACTGACGGTCATGCCCATGACATCGACGAAGAACTTCAGGCTCTCGTCCGGCTTCGGCGTCAGCAGCTCCATGTGCCCGAGATGAGCGAGATCGAAGATCGGTTCCGGCTGCATGGGACGGTCTCCTTCCGCGACGGCGCCGGATCGACATCTTTTTCGCTTGGGAGAGCGGCGGCGCGTCGATTTGTACTAGTGTACAAAGGATTAGGTCCCGTCAACAAATTGTTGAATCGTCGCCGACGGGGTGGTCAGGCGACCGAGACGGCCATCTCGCGATGCGACGACAGCAGCTTGCGGATTTCGACATCCGACACCGGCCGGCTGAACAGATAGCCCTGCATCTCGGTGCAGCCGAGGTTGCGAAGCAGGCTGCGCTGCTGCTCGGTCTCGACGCCCTCCGCCGTCGTCGTCATGTCGCTCGCGGCGGCGACGTTGACGACGGCCTGGACGATCGTGGACGATGCGCCGGTTCCGGCGAGATCCTTGATGAAGGCGCGGTCGATCTTGATCTTGTCGAACGGGAATCGCTGCAGATAGCTCAGCGACGAATAGCCGGTGCCGAAATCGTCGAGCGCGATGCGGACGCCGAGCTCGCGCAGCTGATGCAGGATGTCGAGCGCGGCCTCGTCGTCGCGGATCAGCACCGCCTCGGTGATCTCGAGCTCGAGCCGCGCCGGCGCGAGGCCCGACGCCGCCAGCGCAGCGGCAACGTTCAACGCCAGCGTCTGGCTCTTGAACTGGATCGGCGACACGTTGACCGCGACATGGATATGATCCGGCCAGTTGACGGCTTCCCGGCACGCGGTGTTGAGCACCCAGTGACCGAGATCGTTGATCAGCCCGGTGTCCTCGGCAACCGGGATGAAATCCGCCGGCGAGATGGTGCCGCGCTCGGGATGGCGCCAGCGCAGCAGCGCCTCGCAGCAGCTGACGCGGCCGTCCCCGAGGTGAAGCAGCGGCTGATAATGCAGCTCGAAGCTGCCGTCGACGACGGCCTGGCGCAGCTCCAGCTCGAGGCTGCGTCGCGCCTTGGCGCGCGCGTCCATGCCGGCCTCGAAGAAGCGGTAGGTGCGGCGGCCGTCGCTCTTGGCGCCATAGAGCGCGAGGTCGGCGTTGCGCAGCAATTGATCGAGGTCGAGACCGTCGGGGGGCGCAACGGCGATACCGATGCTGGCGTCGGTGGTGATCAGATGCCCGCTGCAGTCGATTGGCCGGCGGATCGCCTGATAGATCGCGGCAAGCAGCTGCATCGTCTCGGTCTGGTCGCGCACCGCGGTCTGGATCACGGCAAACTCGTCACCGCCTAGGCGCGCCGCGACGTCAGTTTCACCAACGCAGCCGCGCAGCCGATCGGCGACCGCCCTGAGCAGTTCGTCGCCGATCTGATGGCCGAGCGCGTCGTTGACGGCCTTGAACTCGTCGATGTCGATATACATGACCGCGAGCTGCTCGTCGGGCCCGATCGTTTTCAGCGCCTGCTCGAGGCGCTGGCGGAACAGCACACGATTGGGCAGATCGGTGAGCCCATCATAGTGCGCCATGTAGGCGATCTTGTTCTCGGCGCGCGTGCGCTCGGTGATGTCCTCGATGGTCGCGACCCATCCGCCCTCCGGCAGCGGCTTGTTGACGATCTCGATGGCGCGACCGCCCGGCGCCTCGGTCAGCTGACGCGTCGCCTTGCCGAGCTTCACATTGTGGATGATGGCATCGCAAAACGCGTCGACGTCGCCGTCGAACGAGCCGGTCTCCTGCCGGTGCGCAATCAGCCGCTGCATGGTGCAGCCCGGCTTGGCCACGTCGGGCGAGAGCCCGAACATCTCGAGATAGGGGCGGTTGCAGATGATGATGCGCGCCGACGCATCGTAGAGCACGAGCCCCTGCGGAATGTTGTTCACGGCGGTCATGAGGTTGCGGCGCTCGGTGGCGAGCCGCGCGTCGGAGACCTCATGGCGCTTCAGCAACAGGAAGACGATCACGGCCATGATCGCAAAGGCCGCCATCAGCAGGCCTTCGCGCTCGCTCCACTGCGCAGTCGCGCTTCCGAGCAGGCTGCCGGCCAGCAGGCCGGCACAGAACGCCAGCCCCTTGGTCGAGCCGGCATCGGCATTCCCTGACGATGAATTGCGTTGTTCGATGCGCACGCTGAATCTCTCCCCGGGCGCAGCATCGTTACGCAGCACAGATGGAAAGGTCGTTACAACTCGCAGTTAGCAATCGGTTACACGATACCAGGAGTGAACGGACGACAAATCACGCCGCAGCCCCCGTAAACCTACCGAGCAGCCGGTGCACTCCTCGGAGATGGTGAATGCCGCATTAACGGAAACACTGAGAAACGATCGCCGCTGTGCCGGAAAGCGACGATTTCGACGCCGATGCGCGCGACCGAGCGCAATGTCAGCGCACGACAGAAACAAATCGTCACCGGGAAGGTGTAGATTTAGCGGATGCGGAACCCCGGCGATTTAACGGTTTTTCCAATCCCGGGCGCGCATATTGGTCCGGACATTTAGATTTTGAGAACGAGCCAGGCTGGAACTGTGACATCCTTCGGACGTGTGATCTCCGTGCGCGGCTCGCAGGCCCGGATTGGCCTGCTGGCGGGCGGCCAGATGCAACTTTCAGAGATGCGGGCGACCGTCGGCCGGTTCGTCAGTATCCGGTGCGCGAGTTCGGTCATCGTCGCCATGATCACCGAAGTGACGTGCGAGAACCTGCCGGCGTCCGACGAATACATGGCGACCGCTTCGGTCGACCTGCTCGGTGAAATCCTCGGCGGCGACCGGCCGAAATTCCAGCGCGGCGTCACCCACTATCCGACCATCGGCGACAGCACCGATCTGATCACCAACCAGGAGCTGCGCACGGTCTATGCGCCGAGCGGCTCGGACCAGATCAATGTCGGCACGCTGCAGCAGGATCGATCCGTTATCGCCTATGTCGACGTCGAGGAAATGCTGTCGAAGCATTTCGCAGTGCTCGGCTCGACCGGCGTCGGCAAATCCACCGGCGTGTCGCTGCTGCTCAACGAGATCCTGAAGTCGCGGCCGAACCTTCGCATCTTCCTGCTCGACGTGCACAACGAATACGGCCGCTGCTTCGGCGAGCGCGCGCAGGTGCTCAACCCGCGTAACCTGAAGCTGCCGTTCTGGCTGTTCAACTTCGAAGAGATCGTCGACGTGCTGTTCGGCGGCCGGCCCGGCGTGCCCGAAGAGCTCGACATCCTCGCCGAAGTGATCCCGATGGCGAAGGGCATCTACACCCAGTACCAGAACTCCGACCGGGTCGGTCTCGGGCTGAAGCGCCTCGACCCCAAGCAGGTCGGCTACACCGTCGATACGCCGGTGCCCTATCGCCTCGTCGACCTGATCTCGCTGATCGACGAGCGCATGGGCAAGCTGGAGAACCGCTCCTCGCGGATCATCTATCACAAGCTGATCTCGCGCATCGACGCAGTGCGCAACGACCCGCGCTACGCCTTCATGTTCGACAACGCCAATGTCGGCGGCGACACCATGGCCGAGGTGATCAGCCATCTGTTCCGCCTGCCCGCCAACGGCAGGCCGATGACCATCATGCAGCTGGCCGGCTTCCCCGCCGAAGTCGTCGATTCCGTGGTGTCGGTCTTGTGTCGCATGGCGTTCGATTTCGGGCTGTGGAGCGACGGCGTCTCGCCGATGCTGTTCGTCTGCGAGGAAGCGCACCGCTACGCCTCCGCCGACCGCAATATCGGCTTCGGACCGACCCGCAAGGCGGTGTCGCGCATCGCCAAGGAAGGCCGCAAATACGGCGTCTATCTCGGCCTGATCACCCAGCGTCCGGCCGAACTCGACGCGACCATCATCTCCCAGTGCAACACGCTGTTCACGATGCGGCTTGCCAACGACCGCGACCAGGCGCTGCTGCGCTCGGCGGTGTCGGATGCCGCCGCCAATCTGCTGTCGTTCGTGCCCTCGCTCGGCACCCGCGAAGTGCTGGCGTTCGGCGAAGGCGTGGCGCTGCCGACGCGGCTGCGCTTCAAGGAGGTGCCGCCGCACCAGCTGCCGCGCGGCGAGGCCACCATCGCTACCGTGCCGTCGGTCACCGCCGGCCATGACATGCATTTCGTCAGCGCCGTGCTGGAGCGCTGGCGCGGCGCCACCTCGCATCGCGATAGCCCGAGCGGCGACGCCAATTTCAACAATTCGCCGCCGGCACGGACCATGGCGCCCGCCGAGGCGCCGATGCTGCAGCCGTCATTGGGCCTCGATCCGGATCGCTTCTCGCTCCTGAAAAAGCCGCTGCGCTAGCGGAATTATAGCAAGGCGCCGATGCGCCTTGCGCCCGACCCGCCATCCACTATGGTTTCGCATAGCGCCGCATCCAGGCGGCATGCCGGAACCATCTCATGACGCAGCCGACCGCAAAACGCTTCCCGACGCCCGCTCTCGACAAGCTCCCCGAGGATATCCGCAGCCGCATCCTGGCGGTGCAGGAGAAGTCCGGCTTCGTGCCGAACGTGTTCCTCACGCTGGCCTATCGCCCCGACGAGTTTCGCGCCTTCTTCGCCTATCACGACGCGCTGATGGAGAAGGATTCCGGCCTCTCCAAGGCCGAGCGCGAGAATGATCGTGGTGGCGACCAGCGCCGCCAACCAGTGCCAGTATTGCGTGATCGCCCATGGCGCGATCCTGCGCATCCGCGCCAAGAATCCGGAGATCGCCGACCAGATCGCGGTCAACTATCGCAAGGCCGACATCACGCCGCGGCAGCGCGCGATGCTCGACTTCGCCATGAAGGTGAGCCGCGCGGCCGAGGAGGTCTCGGAAGCTGACTTCGCCGCACTCGCCGAGCACGGCTTCAGTGATGACGATGTCTGGGACATTGCCGCGGTCGCGGCGTTCTTTGCGCTCTCGAACCGGCTCGCGAACGTCACCGGCATGCGGCCGAACGACGAGTTCTACATGCTCGGGCGACAGCCGAAGGATGGCTTGTAGAGAGGACATCTTGGCAGACTGGAGCGACATCATCCTGCGTCTCGGTGCGGCCATACTCGCCGGCGGCGCGATCGGGCTCGACCGCGACCTGCGCGGCAAGCCGATCGGCCTGAAGACGCTTGGCCTCGTCAGCCTCTCGACCGCCATGGTGGTGCTGCTGGCCTTGCACGCGGTCCAGCCCGGCCAGTTTACCGATGCGGTCAGCCGGGTGATCCAGGGCGTGCTGACCGGCATCGGGTTTCTCGGCGCCGGCGTGATCGTGCGCCAGGGCGACCGCACTCAGGTTCACGGCCTGACCAGCGCCGCATGCGCGTTCTTCGCCGCATGCGTCGGGATCGTCTGCGGCGCCGGACACTGGCCGATCGTTCTCACCGCGCTCGCACTGGCATTCCTGCTGCTGACCTTCGGCAAGCGCACCGAACGGTGGCTGCACCACGCGCTCGGCGGCAAGGAGAATGGGCACAAGCCGGAGGCTGCGCCGCCTCAGTCGTCGGATGCCGGCCCGCACCAACCGGGCAGATAGACCGCGTCCTTGCTGCGGCCGAGCGCCAGGCCCTTCTCCAGCGCCTTGGCGAAATTGTTCTCCACCGTCTTGCGCGGGATGTGACGGCGCAGGAAATCGGCCCACAGGAATTCGCTGAACGGCGTCGTGTCCTTGGCAAAACCGCCGGCCCGACGCATCTCGCCGGCGAGACTGCGGAACGGATCGTCCTTGAGATCCTTGATCGATTTCGGAATGTCCCGGAAGTGCCGGCGCTCGCCCTTGGAATCGTAGGGATAGACCCAGCGCTTGTTGTCCATCACACCCCAGAACACGTCACGCTCGACCATCGTGAGATCGCCGATCACCGTGACCAGGATGTCCTTGACGCCCTCTTCGTGCAGCGCCCGCGCCATGTGATGATGATCGACCACGTAGTAGCGATCGTCGGGTCCATGGACGACCGGGATCATGTGCTTGCCCAGAAGCTCGGCGCGCTTCTTGTCCGAGCTGTGCTCGCGCCAGCGTTTCCGTTTCTCCTTCACCTCTTGCATGCCGACCGTCATCTGGGTCGGCCGCAGCGACAGGATCGGTACCGGTTTGACGTAAGGCTCGCGCGTGTGGGCCATGGTTTGCACTCCCGTTTGACCGGCACTCCGGAATGAGTTCCATTATGTCATGAGGTCACGGCGGGGTGAAAGAGCCCGGTTTGCCGGAAGCGATCGGCGGAGGGCCGGAAGACCGGCTTGGAATCTGCCACCGCCGGGCGCGCGGCCTCAACCTGTCAGTCGATGACGACGCCGCAACGCACGCGCGAAGGCCGCACGACCTTTGATGCTCGTTTACTTGTCGGACCATGCCGAGCATCCCACGCGGCCCGACAAGCGGCCGCCTATTCCGCGGAGACGACGGAAGCAAGAATACCACCTCTGCGCGCACCAAGATTTTAGGTGTGAAGTGCCGCGGACGTGCTAAACATGAACGGCGACGCGACCGGACTGACATCAGTGAAGACGCAGCGGCCAATTTCCTCGGATGACGAGCACGTGGTGCTCAAATTCCGGCCGCGTACCTCGATGCAGCCGCCCGGCAAGCGCGAGGAACCGCTCCGACCGGCCCGCCCCACTTCCGTCGCCAACGACCTCTCCCGCTATGAGAAGCCGCGCGAGGAGCCGGACGATTTCCGCCAGCGCATGCTCGCCAACATCGCCGCCTTCGCCTTCACCGTGGCGCTCACCGCGATCGGCATCTGGCTCGCGATGAGCATCGCCGATTTGCGCAAGACTCAGGATTGCGTGCTGATGGGTCGCCGGGATTGCGCGAAGATTACGGTGATGCCGCGCAGCTAGGCTGGCCGGAACCCCGCCCAAAAGCCGTCCTTGCCAGCCCGGCCAAGCTCCATTGAACTAACGGCCCTGCTCCGATATACGGGCACACGACTCCGGCAGCAGCAATAGGGCATTCCGGGGCAACGCGCCCGCCTCCTCCGAGCCGACCTGGAATTACCTTCAATATATCAAAGGCTTAATGATGTCTTCCACATTCGAGCAGATCGCCAACATTATCGCGGAGACCTGCGACATCCCGCGCGATACGATCAAGCCGGAGAGCCACGCGATCGACGATCTGGGGATCGACAGCCTCGACTTCCTCGACATCGCCTTTGCCATCGACAAGGCCTTCGGGATCAAGATGCCGCTCGAAAAGTGGACCCAGGAGGTCAACGACGGCAAGGCCACGACGGAGCAGTACTTCGTGTTGCAGAATCTCGCCGACCGCATCGACGAGTTGGTTGCGGCCAAGAACGCGGGCACGGGCTCGGGCTCGTAATCGCCCACCATGCAGCTTGAAACTTTTCAGCTGATCGACCGGATCGTCGACCTCGACCTCGACGCAAGAACCATTGTCGTCGAGGCAGACGTCCCGCCGGACAGCCATTCGGTGTTCACGGGGCACTTTCCGGGCTACCCGATCATGCCCGGCGTGCTGCTCACCGAAGCGATGGCTCAAAGCTCGGGCTGGCTGATCCTAGGCGTGACCAAGTTCGCGCGCATGCCCTTCCTCGCGATGGTCAAGGAAGCCAAGATGCGCGGCTTCGTCAGCCCCGGCTCGACGCTGACGATCGAGGCCAGGATCGAGCATGAAGGCTCAGGCTTCACCGTGACCTCCGCGAAGGTTCGCGTCGGCAAGGAGCTCAAGTGCAATGCCGAGCTAACCTTCCGTCATATCCCCTTCCCCAGCCCGGACTTGCGTGTGCACATGGATGCGATGGCGTGCAAGATCGGGTTTCCACAGCAGGCAATGAGCAATGGCTGAGAAGGAAGTCTGGATCACCGGGGTAGGCCTGCTCTCCTCGCTCGGCGAGGGGCTGGATGCGCATTGGCAGGCGCTGGGCGAACGGCGCGTCAATGCCGACGACAAGCGCCTCGCGCCCTATGTGATCCATCCGATCGGCCCCGTCAGCTTCGACGCCCAGATCCCGAAGAAGGGCGATCAGCGTCAGATGGAGACGTGGCAGCGCATCGGCACCTATGCCGCCGGGCTGGCGCTCGATTCCGCCGGCGTCAAGGGCAATCAGGAAATCCTGTCGCGCATGGACATGATCATCGCAGCCGGCGGCGGCGAGCGGGATCTCAATGTCGACATGGCGATCATGAACGCCGACGCGCAGGGCAAGCTGCCGCCGGCCCTGCTCAACGAGAAGCTGATGAACGAGCTGCGCCCGACGCTGTTCCTGGCGCAGCTCTCCAACCTGCTGGCCGGCAACATCGCAATCGTTCACGGCGTGTGCGGGACGTCGCGCACCTTCATGGGCGAGGAAGCCGCGAGCATCGACGCCGCGCGGATCGCGGTTGCGCGCATCGGGGCCGGACAGAGCGACATCGCGCTGGTGGGCGCGGCCCATAACGGCGATCGCGGCGACCTGCTGATGCTCTACTCGTTCGGCGACTTCGCCCTGAAGGACCAGCACACGCCGGTCTGGGCCCGCAGGAACCACCCGGGCTTCGCCATCGGCTCCGCCGGCGCTTTCCTGGTGATGGAATCGCGCGAGCACGCCGAGGCGCGCGGCGCGAAGCCATACGCCAAGCTGACCAAGGTGGTCGCCGATCTCGCCAAGCGGAAGCAGCCCGGCGCGGTTACGCAGTCGCTGCAGGCGATGTGGCCGCAGCTCGGTGTCAGCGACGAGAAGGCCATGCTGATCACGGGCGCGACCGGCGCCGAGCCCGCGACCACCGAAGAGCGTGACTTCCTTGGCCAGCATCCCGGCCTCGCCGTGCGCGCCACCGGAACGACCTTCGGACACACCATGGAGGCGCAGTTCCCGCTCGGGCTCGCGCTGGCCGCGCTGTCGATCTCGCGCGGCGCACTCTATCCGGCCAACGACCCGACCGGGCTGGAGGTTGAAAAGACCGAAGCGCCAACCCAGATTGTTGTCCTAGGGGTCGGCCATTGGCAGGGCGAAGGCATGGCACTGGTCGAGGCCGTCAGTTAATTCCGGCGCAAGCACCGGCGGGGAAAACCATGACAGCACCACGCGATAAATTCGGCCGACCGATCGTAGTCGTGACCGGCATGGGAATCGTGACGTCGCTCGGCGGCGGCAAGACCGACAATTGGAAGCGCCTTAGCGCGGGTGAGTCCGGCATCAGGACCGTGACACGCTTCCCGCTCGACAGCATGAAGACGACGATGGCCGGCGCCGTCGATTTCGTCACCGTCGACCCCTTCTCCTCGACCAGCCTGTCGCAGCGTCTGGCGGAGATCGCGACCGAAGAGGCGCTGGAGCAATCCGGCATCGGCAGCAAGGGCGACTTTCCCGGCCCGATGTTTCTGGCGGTCGCGCCGATCGAGACCGAGTGGCCGCAGCGGCTCGAAGTCGCGCGCGAGGTTCCGACCAAGGACTTTGGCATCATCGAGTATCTGGCGACCTGCAGCGGCGGCAAGTTTGCGCACTTCCACCGTCGTTTCACCTTCGGCTCGGTCGCCCTCAGCCTCGCCGAGACCTTCGGCACCAAGGGATCGCCGATTTCGCTCTCGACCGCTTGCGCGTCCGGCGCCACCGCGATCCAGCTCGGCGTCGAGGCGATCCGCCGCGGCGAGACCGATGCGACGCTGTGCATCGCAACCGACGGCTCGGTGAATCCCGAAGCCATGGTGCGCTTCTCGCTGCTCTCAGCGCTTTCCACCCAGAACGATCCGCCCCAGGGCGCCTCGAAGCCGTTCTCGAAGAACCGCGACGGCTTCGTGATGGCCGAAGGCGCCGGCGCACTGGTGCTGGAGAGCTACGACGCCGCGGTCGCGCGCGGCGCGCGCATCCTGGGCGTCGTCGCCGGCTGCGGCGAACTCACCGACTCCTTCCACCGCACCCGCTCGGCGCCTGACGGCAAGCCGGCGATCGGCTGCGTGCGCAAGACGCTCGCCGACGCCGGCATGGAGCCGCACCAGATCGACCACATCAACGCGCACGGCACCTCGACGCCGGAAAACGACAAGATGGAATACCTGGCGACCGCGGCCGTGTTCGGCGAGCACACGCCGAACATTCCGGTGTCGTCGAACAAATCGATGGTGGGCCACACCATCTCGGCCGCCGGCGCGGTCGAGGCGATCTACTCGCTGCTCACGCTCGAGCATCAGCGGATTCCGCCGACGATCAATTACGAGGTGCCCGATCCCGCGATCCCGTTCGACGTGGTCGGCAACAAGGCGCGCGATGCCAAGGTGACCGCCGTGATGTCGAACTCGTTCGGATTCGGCGGGCAGAACGCCTCGCTGATCCTGACGCGCGAGCCGGCCTAACCCAGCGCCTCGCCTCATCAGATGAAACGCCTGCTCCTTCGCACCAGGGCGCACCTGCGTGACGCCGCGAAGCCTGTGACTGACGCGGCGATCGGCGGGCTGACGATCGGCATGCTGCGAACCACGCGCATGTTCGATCCGGAGAAGACCGCAAGGTTCTTCGGCCACGCCGCGCATTTCATCGGCCGCCGGCTGCGCGAGGATCGCATCGGCCGGGAGAACCTCAAGGCCGCCTTCCCGGAAAAGTCGCCGCAGGAGATCGAGGAGATCCTGACGGGCGTCTGGCACAATCTGGGGCGCATCGGCGCTGAATTCGCGCATATCGACCGCATCTGGGACCACGATCCCAAAAATCCCGACAAGCCGGGCCGCGTCGAATTCTCGGCGCGCAGCAAGCAGCTGTTCGACCAGTTGCGCGACGACGGCAAGCCGGCCCTGTTCTTCGCCGCGCATCTCGGCAACTGGGAGCTCTCGCCGATTGCGGCCGCAGCGCATGGGCTCGACGCCACCATCCTGTTCCGGCGGCCGAACATCGAAGCCGCCGACCGCGCCATCGAACGTATCCGCGCGGTCAATCTGGGCACGCTGGTGCCGGCCGGCCGCGACGCGCCGCTGAAGCTGGCGCAGGCGCTGAAGAGCGGCCAGCACGTCGCGATGCTGGTCGACCAGTATTTGACCAACGGCGTTCCCGTCACCTTCTTCGGCCGCAAGACCACCGCGAACCCGCTGCTGGCGCGGCTGCGCCGCCAGGTCGACTGCCCGATCCACGGCACGCGGATCATCCGCCTGCCCGACGGCCGTTTCCGCGGTGAGGTCACCGAGGAAGTGAAGCCGGTGTTCGATGCCTCCGGCCAGATCGACATTCAGGGCACGATGCAGGCGATCACCGACGTCGTCGAGGGCTGGATCCGCGAATATCCGGATCAATGGCTGTGGCTGCACCGGCGCTGGCGGTAGGTTAGCGGCAGCCTTATCCCGTCATTGCGAGGAGCGAAGCGACGAAGCAATCCATGGTTCAGCGCGAGTGGCGAGATGGATTGCTTCGTCGCGCTCGCAATGACGACCTTTACTTCACCTCCCCGTCTTCACACGGGTCCACAGCCGGTTGATGATCCGCTGCGTCGCCGGATCGCGCGCCGAGATCACGAACAGCTTCTTCTGCATCGCCTCGTCGGGATAGATGTTCCTGTCGTTGAGGATCTTCGGATCGATCAGCTTCTGGCTCGCCAGATTGCCGTTGGCGTAGGACAGGAAGTTCGAGTTCTTCGCCGCGACCTCGGGCCGGTAGAGATAGTTGATCAGCTCATAGGCCTCGGCGACATTCTTGGCATCCGCGGGGATGGCGAGATTGTCGAAGAACATCTGCGCGCCCTCCTTCGGGATCGTGTAGCCGATCTCGACGCCGGTCTTGGCTTCCGCCGCCCGGCTGCGTGCCTGCATGATGTCGCCCGACCATCCGACCACGAAGCAGATCTCGCCCGAGGCCAGCGCGCTGAGATATTCGGACGAGTGGAATTTGCGCACATAGGGCCGGATCTTGATGACGAGATCGGCGGCCTTCTCTAGATCGGCCTGCTTGGTCGAGTTCGGATCGAGGCCGAGATAACTCAGCGCCGCCGGCAGGATGTCGTCGGCGGAGTCCAGCATGTGGACGCCGCAATCCCTGAATTTGGCGAGATTCTCCGGCTTGAACACCATGTCCCAGCTGTCGATCTTCGCGTCAGGCCCCAGGATCTTCTCGGCCATCTTCACATTGTAGCCGATGCCGGTGGTGCCCCACATGTAGTTGGCGCCGTAGGTGTTGCCGGGATCGTAGGTCGCGAGCTGCGCCGTCACCACGGGCCAGGCATTGGCGAGGTTCGGCAGCTTCGACTTGTCGAGCTTCAAGAACACCTTCGCGGTGATCTGGCGTTGCAGGAAATAGCCGGTCGGCACCACGACGTCGTAGCCCGACTTGCCGGCGAGCAGCCGCGTCTCCAGCGTCTCGTTGGCGTCAAACGTGTCGTAGACGACCTTGATGCCGGTTTCCCTGGTGAAGTCCTCGAGGACATCAGGCGCCATGTAGTTCGACCAGTTGTAGAAGTTGACCGTGCGCTCCTCGGCTCTCGCGGAGGCCGAGAGCAGCAGGACCGTCGCGACCGCGCCGACGAAGCTGACGAGACGACGGTTCTGCTCTCGCATTCTGGTCTACCTCTTGCGGCGGTGAACCGCGTCCGACAATCGCTCCAGCGCGGTGTCGAGCGTTGAGTCCTTCTTGGCGAAACAGAACCGCACGACCGACGTCACCGCATCCTGCTCGTAGAACGCCGACACCGGAATCGCCGCGACCTTGTAATCCTGCACGATCCGCCAGCAGAACTCCGCGTCGGTCTCGTTGAGCCCGAGCGGCGACAGATCGACGGTGAGGAAATAGGTCCCCTGCGACTTCAGCACCGGGAATCCGATGCTCTCCAGCCCCTTGGCGAGGCGGTCGCGGCTCCGCGCCATGTCCTTGCGCATGTCGAAGAAGTAATCGTCCGGCTTGCCGAGGCCGTACGCGACCGCGGCCTGCAGATTTGGCGCCGTCGTGAAGGTCAGGAACTGATGCACCTTCGCAGCGACGCGCAAGAGCGGCGGCGCGGCGCAGACGAAGCCGATCTTCCATCCGGTCAGCGAGAATATCTTGCCGGCGCTGCCGACCTTGATGGTGCGGTCGCGCATGCCCGGGATCGTGATCAGCGGGATGTGCTCGCGGCCGTCGAACACGACGTGCTCCCAGACCTCGTCGCAGATCGCGACCACGTCGAACTCCTGGCAGAACCGCGCCAGCAGTTCGAGGTCCTCACGCGGATAGACCACCGCGGCCGGGTTGAGCGGATTGTTGAACAGCACCGCCTTGGTCTTGTGGTTGAAGACGCTGCGCAGCATCTCCTCGCTCAGCCGCCACTCCGGCGGTTCGAGCCGCAGCAGCCGCGGAATGCCGCCAGCCTGGCGGATGATCGGCAGATAGGAATCATAGACCGGCTGGAAGCACACCACCTCGTCGCCCGGCTCGACCACCGAGAGGATCGAGGACGTCAGCGCCTCGGTGCCGCCGGAGGTGACCATCACCTCGGTCATCGGATCGAGCTTGAGCCCGTGCCAGTGGCCGTAATGCGATGCGACCGCCTGCCGGAGCTCCGGAATGCCCATCATCGACGGATACTGGTTGTAGCCGTTGATAGACGCATCCGCCGCGGCGCGGCGGATGTCCTCCGGTCCGGGATCGTCGGGAAAGCCCTGTCCGAGATTGATGGCGTTGTTGTCGCGCGCGGCCTGCGACATCGCCTCGAAAATGGTGACGGGAAGGTCCGCGAAGACCTTGTTCATGGAGGTCATGTCGGGGATCAGCCGCCCGTCTTGGTGGGCAGTCCTGCCGCCTTCCAGCCGATGATGCCGCCCGCCAGATGCTTGTCGTAGGGCAGGCCCGCAGCCTGGGCGGCCAGCGAGGCCGTCACCGAGCGCTTGCCGGAGCGGCAGGCGAACACCACCTGCTTGCCCTGCGGATCGGGAATCGCCGCCGGGTCGAAGGTCGACAGCGGCACCACGACGCCATCGGGATAGGCTTCGACTGCGACCTCATTGGGCTCGCGGACGTCGACGAGGAGATAGCGGCCTTCCGCCATGCCCTTCGACACCTCGTCCGGAAACAAATCTTCCACCTTGTGGTCCGCCACGGAAATATCCTCCCGACTATCCGATTGGCGAGCGTCACGCGGCCCGCCGGTCCGGGGCGCAAAGTCGCCTCTCGCGCGGAGAAAATCAAGCGCCCGAAACGGGTTAGATACCGCGCAGAAACGCTGGATCGTGGCGCCTAGATGGTGACCTGCGTGCCGACCTCGACCACGCGCCCGGTCGGGATCTGGAAATAGTCGGTGGCATCGTTCGACGAGCGGCTCAGCGCGATGAACAGATGGTCCTGCCAGCTCGGCATGCCCGAATGCGCCGCCGGCTTCAGCGCGCGGCGGGACAGGAAGAACGAGGTCGACATGATGTCGAACTGCCAGCCGAGCTTGCGGGCGATCGCCAGCGTCTTCGGCACGTTCGGCTGTTCCATGAAGCCGAATTTCAGCGTCACCTTGGAGAAGGTCTCGCTCAGCTGCTCCATCCGCACCCGCTCGGACGGATCGATGCGCGGCGTCGGCGCGGTCTCGATGGTCAGGATGACGTTCTTCTCATGCAGCACCTTGTAGTGCTTGAGGCTGTGCATCAGCGCGGTCGGCGCGCTGACGGGATCGCTGGTCAGGAACACCGCGGTGCCGGGGACCCGCTGCGGCGGCCGTTTCTCGAGCATCGCGACGAGATCGGCGAGCGGAAATTCCAGCTTGCGCGATTTCTCGAACAGCAGCCGGCTGCCGCGCCGCCAGGTGTACATCACCAGGATCATGGCGCCGCCAAGCGCGAGCGGCACCCAGCCGCCCTCGAACACCTTGAGCAGGTTGGCGGCCAGGAACGTGATGTCGAGGAACAGGAACGGCGCAACCAGCGCGGCGGCGGCGATCGGCGACCAGCGCCAGACGCGCCAGATCACCACAAAGCCCATCATCGCCGTGACCACCATCGTGCCGGTCACCGAGATGCCGTAGGCCGACGCCAGCGCGCTCGACGAGCGGAACATCAGCACCAGCACGATGACGGCGATGAACAGCAGCCGGTTGACGCGCGGCATGTAGATCTGGCCGGAATGCGCCTCCGAGGTGTGGCGGATCTCGAAGCGCGGCAACAGGCCGAGCTGGATCGCCTGCCGCGTCAGCGAATAGGCACCGGTGATGACGGCCTGGCTCGCGATCACCGTCGCCACGGTCGCGAGCGCGACCATTGGGATCAGCGCCCAGTCCGGGAACATCAGGAAGAACGGGTTCTCGATACCCTTGGGATC
The DNA here is from genome assembly GCF_054056355.1 of Bradyrhizobium sp. USDA 3364. Taxonomy (NCBI): domain Bacteria; kingdom Pseudomonadati; phylum Pseudomonadota; class Alphaproteobacteria; order Hyphomicrobiales; family Nitrobacteraceae; genus Bradyrhizobium; species Bradyrhizobium sp. USDA 3364. The sequence goes on along the minus strand of NZ_JBSRYG010000002.1, from coordinate 6,229,950 downwards.
ACCGATCAAGAGCGCGCCCTGCCCGAGATAATTCAGCGCCAGCGACGGCAGCACGATGAACAGCCAGGCGGTCTGGATCGGGCGTTTGCCGAAATGGCCGAGGTCCGCATAAAGCGCCTCGGCGCCGGTCACGGCGAGGAACACCGCACCGAGCGTGATGAAGCCGATCACGCCGTGATGCAGCATGAACGACACCGCAAGAATCGGATTGAGCGCGTACAGCACTTCCGGATGCCGCACGATCTGCGGCAGCGCCGCGATTGCGATCACCGCGAACCAGACGCACATCACCGGGCCGAAGAAGGCCGCCACCCGGGCGGTGCCGCGCGACTGCACCGCGAACAGGAAGACGAGGATGATCACCGTGAGCGGGACGACATAGGGATCGAAAGTCGAGGTGACGAGCTTGATGCCTTCGATCGCCGACAGCACCGAGAGCGCCGGCGTGATGACGGCATCGCCATAGAACAGCGCGCCGCTGATGATGCCGAGCAGCACGATGGCAGCGCCGCCCTTAGTGGCGACGCGCTGCGCCAGCGCCATCAGCGCCAGCGTACCGCCCTCGCCATTGTTGTCGGCGCGCAGCAGGATCACGACGTATTTCAGCGTGACGACCACGATCAGCGCCCACAGGATCAGCGAAACCACGCCGAGCACCGCATGCGCGGTCACGCCGCCCTCGCCGCCCGCGGCCGCGACGACGGCTTCGCGCAGCGCGTAGAGCGGGCTGGTGCCGATGTCGCCATAGACGACACCGATGCTGCCGAGCATCAGCGCCCTGAAGGTGGCGGTGGAATGCGCCTCGCCATGGCCGTTTGCCGCGGGCGTTTCCGCCGCGGTGATCGCACTCTCGGATGACATGGAAAGTTGCGCCTCTGTCTTCTGCCGCACTGCACAATGCCGGGTTGCAGGGCTATACTCCCGGCAGGAATGCATAGGTTAGCCCGGATTCAGGTCTCCACCATGCGTATCACGCATGGATCACGGCTTTTCAACACCGGAATTTGCTGTTGGCTCAAATAGTTACCTGGGTACCCACTTCAACCACCCTCCCGGTCGGGATCTGGAAATAGTCGGTGGCGTCGTTGGCGGACCGGCTCATCGCGATGAACAGATGGTCCTGCCACTGCGGCATCCCGGACTGGGCCGACGGCTTCAGCGACCGGCGCGAGACGAAGAACGAGGTCGACATGATGTCGAACTGCCAGCCGAGCTTGCGGGCGACCGCCAGCGCCTTCGGCACGTTCGGCGATTCCATGTAGCCGAAGCGCAGCCGCACCGCCGTGAACTTGTCGCTGACCTTCTCGATGTTGACGCGCTCCGACAGATCGACGCGCGGCGTCGGTGCGGTCTCGATGGTCAGGATCACGTTGTGCTCGTGCAGCACCTTGTTGTGCTTGAGATTGTGCAATAGCGCGGTCGGCACGAAGCTCGGGTCGCTGGTCAGGAACACCGCGGTGCCCTTGACGATATGCGGCGGCCGCTTCTCGAGGCTGTGGATCAGGTCGCGCAGCGGCACCTCGATGCGGCGCGTCTTGGCGACCAGGATCGCGGCGCCGCGGAGCCAGGTCCAGATCATCGTCGTGATGACGACGCCGAACAGCAGCGGCACCCAGGCGCCCTCGAACAGCTTCAGCAGGTTGGCGCTGAAGAAGGTCATGTCGACGATCACGAACGGCAGGATCAATGCCGCGGCCGACGCCACGCGCCAGTTCCACAGCTTCCAGATCACGATGAAGCCCATGATGCCGTCGGCGACCATCGTGGTGGAGACGGCGATGCCGTAGGCCGAGGCGAGCCCGCTCGAGGTACGGAACAGCAGCACCAGCAGCAGCACGCCGATCAGCAGCAGCCGGTTGACCCGCGGCAGGTAGATCTGCCCGGCATGGGTCTCCGAGGTATAGCGGACCTCGAAGCGCGGCAAGAGGCCGAGCTGCACCGCCTGGCTGATCAGCGAATAGGCGCCGGTGATGACCGCCTGGCTCGCGATCACGGTCGCGGCGGTCGCGAGCCCGACCAGCGGCAGCAGCAGCACGTCGGGCACCATGCGGTAGAACGAGTTCTCGATCGCCGAGGGATCGGACAGCACCAGCGCGCCCTGTCCGAAATAGTTCAGCAGCAGCGAGGGCAGCACGAAGAACAGCCAGCCGGACTGGATCGGCTTGCGGCCGAAATGCCCGAGATCGGCATACAGCGCCTCGCCGCCGGTCACCGCGAGGAACACCGCGCCCAGCGTCACCAGGCCGACGGTGCCGTGGGTCAACATGAACTGAAGCGCGTAGTACGGATTGATCGCCGCCAGCACCGACGGATCGTCCATGATGTGGACGAGCCCCATCACCGCGAGCGAGGCGAACCACACCACCATGACGGGCCCGAAGGCGGAGGCGACGCGCGCGGTGCCGGAGCGTTGCACCGCGAACAGCACGACCAGGATCAGAATCGTCAGCGGCACCACATAATGCTCGAGGTGCGGCGTGGCGAGCTTGAGGCCTTCGACCGCCGACAGCACCGAGATCGCCGGCGTGATCATGGAATCGCCAATGAACATCGAGGCACCGACCACGCCGAGCACGAGCAGCGGCCAGCTGCGCCGTCCGATCGCGCGCTGACCGAGCGCCATCAGCGACAGCGTGCCGCCCTCGCCATTGTTGTCGGCGCGCAACAGCAGCAGGACGTATTTCGCGGTGACGACGATGAACAGCGCCCACAGGATCAGGCTGAGCACGCCCAGCACCATGATGCGGGTAACCGGCTGGCCGTGCGCGGCGCCGCCGACCGCCTCGCGGAATGCATAGAGCGGCGAAGTTCCGATATCGCCGAACACCACCCCGATGCTGCCCAGCGTCAGGGCCCAGAAGCCGGAGGTGGCATGGCCTGTGCCTTGACCGGCTCCTTGGCCCTCCTGGGCTTCGGTGGATGAGACGCTGACAGCCATGGCGAGGTTGGAACGCCCGATCGGTTGATTTGATCCGCGCGGCTATCGGCGCTTCCACCGCGCGTGTCAACCGCGCAACACTGCTAGCTTGACGGTAGCATGATAACCGAAGCTACGGCTTCAGATCCGGCGGCAGTGGCGGATTTTCGCGCATCAAGGTGATGGTCACGCGACGGTTCGCCGGCAGCGTCGGATCGTCGGGAAACAGCGGCTGGCCGTCCGCCTTGCCGGAAACCGCAAAAACATGCGAGGGCGGCAGCCCTTCCCGCTCCAGGATCTGCCGCACCGCGTTGGCGCGGTCGGCGGAGAGGTCGAAGGCGTCATAATCGCTGCGCGCTGGCACGAAGCCTGCGGCCGTATGCCCCACGATCGAGACCCGCAGCGGCGTCGCCTTCAAGGGCGCTGCGAGCTTCTGGATCAGCCGGCGGGTGCGCTCATACGGCTCCCTGGAACCATCAGCGAACATCGAGCGGCCGTCCTGGTCGACGATCTCGAGGTTGAGCCCCTCCTTGGTCTCCTCGAACATGATGTTCTTGGAGATCTCGGTGAGCTCCGGCATGTCCTGCAACGCCTGCCGCAGCGAGGCGGAAGCCAGCGCGAATTCGCGGTCGATCTTCAGCCGCGCGCCATTGATCTGGCTGCGCTCCTTCTCGTCTGGTGTCGGATTGGCCGAGGAGTCTTCCGGCGAGATGTGCTCGACATTCTTCAGCTTCGGCCGGGTCGGCAGGCCGTCGGATTCGACGATGCCGGAATAGCGGACATTGGTCTGCACGCCGAAAGCGTCGCGCATCGAGCCGGCGACGATCTTCAGCTTGTTGTTGTCCATGGTGGAGAACGCGACGAGCATCACGAAGAAGCTCATCATCAGGCCCATCAGGTCGGCAAAGGTCACGAACCAGCCGTGACCTCCGGTGTGGGCGTCGCCGCGCTTTTTCTTGGCCATTGTCGCGTTTTTCCGGCTGCGTTTCCCGAAAGCGCCGTCCGGTCAGGCCGGGACCGGCTCGCCCTCCTCGTGGCGATGCTTCTCCGGCAGGTAAGCCAGCAGCATCTCGCGCACCAGCGCGGGGCTCTTGGAGTCGCGGATCATCAGGATGCCGTCGATGATCAGCGTGCGGTTGGTCTCCTCGTCGAGCAGCTTGCCGTGCAGCTTGTCGGCGATCGGCAGGCAGAACAAATTGGCGACCAGCGCGCCGTACAGCGTTGCGAGCAGCGCGGTCGCCATGAACGGGCCGAGCTTCGACGGGTCGGTCATGTTGGCGAACATCTGCACCATGCCGATCAGCGTGCCGATCATGCCGAAAGCCGGCGCGCAGTCGCCGATCGCGCGATAGATCTTGCTGCCCTCGTCGAGGTGCATCAGGAAATTGTCGCGGTCGCGCTCCAGATTGTCGCGGATGAATTCGAGGTCGTAGCCGTCGGCGACGTAACGGATGCCCTTGGCGAGGAACGGCTCGTCGGTCTCGACCTTCTCCAGCCCGACCGGGCCCTGCTTGCGGGCGATCTCGGCGATGCGGGCGAGCTCGTCGACGAGGTCGCGCGCCGACAGCCGGCTCATCGTGAAGGCGTATTTGGCGCCGAGCGGCAGCCCATGCAGCATCACGCCGAGCGGAAAGCGGATCATGGTCGCCGCGATCGAACCGCCGAAGATGATGATCATGGCATGTTCGGAAATGAACATGTGCAGGTCGCCGCCCATGAACATCATCACCGCGATGACGATGATGCCAGCCAACAGCCCGGCGCCTGTCATGATATCCATGGGAGACTCCAACGCGAACGCAACACCTGCCCGTCCTGGACGGCGCGCGGCCCAAGGCGGGCCGCGTGGAAAAACCCTAACGTTAATGCGCTTAAGGACGCGTTACCGAATTTGGTAGGGATAACAACGGGTAAACGGCCGCCTTTTCGCGATGTCGTTGAAGATGTTGGCTTTCTGCTCAGACTGCGGCCGCGCGATGCGCAAAAGCCCTCCCCGTAGAACAACGGACATGAGATAGCTTCGCCAGAGGAAACCAACCAATGAGCAGGACAGGATGAAGGCGGTCGTCGTCGAGCAATATACGCCCATCGATCAGATCGGGTTGAAGGAGATCACCACCCCCGAACCGGCTGCGGGACAGATCCGCGTCCGGGTCCACGCCGCGAGCATCGGTTTCGTCGATGGGCTGAAGGTGGAGGGCCGCTACCAGACCAAGGATCCTCTGCCCTTTACGCCCGGTGCGGAATTCGCCGGCGTGGTCGACGCGGTCGCAAGCGACGTCGCCGGCATCGCGCCGGGCATGCGGGTGATGGGCGCGGCGCGCTCCGGCGCGCTGGCCGAGCAGATCGTGGTGCCGGCCGAGGCGGTCGAGATCATGCCTGACGGCCTGTCGATGGAGGCCGCCGCGGCCTTTCGCACCAACTACCTCACCGCGCTGTATGCGCTCGGCGAGCGCGGCGCGCTCAAGGCCGGCGAGCAACTGCTGGTGCTCGGCGCCGCCGGCGGCACCGGCATCGCCGCGATTCAGGTCGGCAAGCTGCTCGGCGCGCGCGTCGTCGCCGCGGCCTCGACCGAGGAGAAGCGCAACTTCGCCAAAAACTTCGGCGCCGACGCTGTCGTCGACTACACGCGGCCCGATTGGCGCGACGCGCTGAAGGAGGCGACCGGCGGCCTTGGCCCCGACGTGATCTTCGATCCGGTCGGCGGCGAGGTCTCGCTGCAGGCGTTCCGCTCGATCGCCTGGAACGGCCGCCACGTCGTGGTCGGTTTTGCCGCCGGCAGCATTCCCGCCTTGCCGTTCAACCTGCCGCTGCTGAAGGGCGGCCTGCTGATCGGCGTCGACGCGGCGCAGATCGCGCGCCGCGAGCCCGAAGCGCAGGCGCGCGTGATGACGCAATTGTCGGCATGGCTGAACGACGGCCGGTTGACGCCTGTCGTCGGCAAGGTGTTCGCGTTCGAGGATTTCCGCGCGGCGTTCACCACCGTGCAGACCCGCGCCGCGCTCGGCAAGATGGTGGTGCGGATCGGGTAGCGGGAGAAACAAATTGTTGATGTCGTCCTGGCGAAAGCCAAGACCCATAACCACCGAAATTAATGGTGAACGGGATCGTGGCCCCAGCGTCGTCGTACAACGATAATCATCCGGAGTAATGGGTCCTGGCTTTCGCCAGGACGACCACGAGGATGGTTCTCGATTCAAGGCGTCAAACATTCGGTGTCATTACCCGCGAAGGCGAAGGCGGGTGATCCAGCATTCCAGAGACGCTGGCGCTTGGGCTCGTCGTCCCGGCGTCGTTCAACAATGACCATCGGTGGTCATGGGGCCCTGCTTTCGCAGGGACGACAGCGAGCGTGTTGTGCGATTTGTGAGTCAAACGCCCGCGTTCTCGCGACATGATTTGTCCGAGTCTTGCTCTTCGTTCTGCCCTCTTGAACAGAGGGCGCAGGGAAAGCCGGGTGCCGATCGCACCCATGGGCCCCGTGCAAAAGGTAGAAAGCACGGGGGTAGGACCACAGGTGTAACCGGAGACAACCCGGCTTTCCCTGCGCGATGGGCTACGGCTTACTTCGTGCTCTCCCCGGCGAGACTGGGCTTTGTTGTCACCGTCTCCGCAACGCGCACCGCGCAATTCGAGAGACACCTACCACTAGGGCGTCAGGACCACACGACTTCACCGTCCGCGTCATACGCACTCGTCAGTTGCGCAATCGGCGTCCACCGCATCTCGACCCGCGTTCGTGACGACCGCGAAGCGCCCCTCGATCGGGTGAGACGGCCGAACCATACACTGAGTTGTCCTTCTGATAAATCGAAATATTTTTGCCGAGACGGATTGACAGATTTTGACTGAGTTGCCCGTCGTGTCGCATGGGCAACGGCGGTCCGAACAATCGAAGGATGGGTAAGCCGTCCCATTCTTGCCCAGCCTCTTCGGGCAATTCCGCGCAGTGATGAATTGCAGTTCATTCGGCTCGAGTGCAGAACCCTCCGATTGGTTCCTAATTTGCAGGCTATTGCGGCCGGGAACGAGTTCAATATGCTGACGTTACCGCCTACGTCATCCGATTGCATCGAGGGGCGGCTCATTTGGGTATTGTGCGCGAATGCATTCAAACGCAACTGGCGTCACAGACAGTCAACGGCTTCAACTGCTGATCGACACGATCGTCGACTACGCGATTTATCTGGTCGATCCTGACGGCACGATCGCGAGCTGGAATTCCGGCGCGACCCGAATGAAGGGATATACCGCCGACGAGATCATCGGGCGCCCTTTGTCGATCTTCTATACCCCCGAAGATCAAGCCGCCGGACTGCCGCTGAAGGCGTTGGCGATCGCCGCCGAGCAAGGACGATTTAGCTCGGAAGGCTGGCGCGTGCGCAAGGATGGAAGCCGCTTTTGGGCGACCGTGGTGATCGAGGCTGTACGGGATCACAAGGGGTCACTGATCGGATTCGCCAAGGTCACACGCGACATCACCGAGCGTCAGGAAGCAGGCCGGGCCCTCATAGAGAGCGAACGGCGCTACCGCCGGCTGATCGAAGCAGTGGTGGACTATGCCATCTTCCAGCTCGATGCCAAGGGCTTCATCGTCACCTGGAATCCGGGCGCTGAACGGATCAAGGGCTACCCGCCGGAGGAAATCATCGGCCGGCACTTCTCGCAGTTCTACACGGAGGAGGATCGCGCAAATCGCAAGCCTCAACTCGCGCTCGAGCAAGCCGCGCAAGGTCGGTTCGAAGCCGAGGGATGGCGTGTACGCAAAGACGGCTCGAAGTTCTGGGCGTCGGTCGTCATCGACCGGATCGTCGACGAAGGCGGCGCACTGATCGGGTTTGCCAAAATTACCCGCGACATCACCGAACGCCGCGCCGCACAGGAGGCGTTGGCCAAGGTCCAGGATCAATTGCTTGCCTCGCAAAAGCTCGAGGCTGTCGGACAGCTCAGCGGGGGCGTCGCGCACGATTTCAACAATCTGATGATGATCGTGATCGGCAATTTGGAAACGATGGAGCGGCACGCCAGGCAGCTTGCCAGCAACGCCAATTTTCAGCGAGCTCTATCCCATGCGAAACGCGGCGCCCAGCGCGCAGCCAGCCTGACCAGCCGCCTGCTCGCCTTTTCGCGGCGACAGGCTCTTGCTCCGAAACCGATCGAGCTGAACAACTTCCTCAGCGGGCTGCAGGACTTTCTGCAACGAACCCTCGGCGAGCGCGTCGAGGTTCAAACGGTCGGCAGCGCCGGGCTCTGGCAGATCGAAGCGGACCCGAACCATCTCGAATCGGCCATGCTCAACCTTGCGATCAATGCGCGCGATGCGATGCCGGACGGCGGCAAACTGACGATCGAGGCGGTCAACGTATCCGCCGATTATGAGTATTGCCTGCGAAATCCTGAACTCAATCCCGGGCAATACGTGGTGATCAGCGTGACAGACACCGGCCTCGGCATGAGCAAGGACACGCTGAGCCACGCCTTTGAGCCGTTCTTCACCACCAAGGAGACCGGCCAGGGCACCGGGCTTGGCCTAAGCCAAGTATATGGTTTCGTGAAGCAGTCCGGTGGTCATATCAAGATCTACAGCGAGCTCGATTATGGGACCAACATCAAGATGTATTTCCCCCGCCACCGTGGCCCGGCCGCGGTGCAGGAGGAAATCAACGAACCTGTCGCCGAGGCTGAATCGAGCAAGATCGAGACGATCCTGGTCGTCGAAGACGACGAGGATCTTCGCACTTATGTCAGCGAGCTGCTGCGCGAGCTGAATTACCGGGTCCTGACGGCGGGGAGCGCGCAGGCCGCGCTGACGATCCTGCTGCAGGCCCAGCCGCATATCGATCTCGTGCTGACCGACGTGGTGATGCCGGGCATGAACGGCCGCGAACTCGGGAAACGCGCTGCCGAGATGCGGCCCGGACTGAAGATTCTCTATATGACAGGCTACTCGCAGAACGCCGTCATCCACCATGGAAGGCTGGACCAGGGCGTCGATCTTCTGGAGAAACCGGTCTCACAGGCCAAGCTCGCCTCACGGGTCCGGGAGATACTTGATCGCCGCTAGACTGCATTGGTGGGGATGGCTGGGGCACAGCGATACCCATCAACTCCGCCTTGGGCGCGACGCGTAGCGCTCGCTTCCCATCTTACGATCGTATCCCGCCTGAGGTTCGGCGGCAAATTATCACAGGTTATTGTCGCATGCTTCCGTGCCACCTTACCGTTGGTGGAAAGCGCATTCGGGGACCGGAAATGCAGGACATGCTGATGCATCTCGAAAAACTTCGCACTGACGCCGCGGAGTGCGCCTTGATCCGCGATCTGGCAACGGATGTCCGAAAGCGCGAGCTGTTCAGCAAGCTTGCCGAGCATCTGAGTGCTCTCGCCGCGGAAGTCGAAAGCGCCGTTGCCGCGGCGCGCGCGGAGGGCGAAGCCACCTAGTCGATGCTACATCACCCGTTCAAAGGTATCGATGCTGGTCGTGACCGCTCGCCACCAGTTCAACGGCTTCAGCATCGCCGGTTCGCCCTCCCCGGCTGCAACCAGCGCCTTGTCAGACACGACGAACCACGCCGTTTCCATTTTTCCGTCGCGAAGCAAACCGGCATAGGAGACGACACGATCGCCCGCCGCCGAAGACCCGACCGACGAAAAGCCGATGCAATTGCCCCGGTGGGCGCCGGCGATCGGGACCGTCTGACCGTAAAAGCCGCTATCGGCAAGCGCCGTACGAAAGGTCCCCTCGATGCGGCCATCGGCGTCGCTGGTGATCTCGACGATCGATCCATACTGGTTCTGCCATTTGGCGACCCACGTCATCTCGGCCTCCCGTTACCGCATGCCCTCGCCCCCGAAAGAGCGGACAACACATCGAGGAAATCGTTGTTCCGGGTGAGATGCCAACATCTGGGAAAGGTGCAGCAATCGGCCGATTGGAACCACCGTGGCGTCGGCGTATTGTCATTCACCCGCCGGTTGAACGGTAATACACTGCTAGCTCCGATATGCGTGGCGAAGCGCGCCTGCCCGCCGGTACATTAGCCGGCATCTGTTGACCTTCAGGATCTTTCATTTGGCACAAATTGCATACCCGGCATCGAGCACGACGTGGCGGCGGACCACTGCCGCCAGAGACGCGCAATGAAGATGGACAAGGCCATCTGGTACGTCTCGTTCGCGCTGAGCAATCCTGACGCCGGACACCACCGCTTCGCGCGCCAGACCCGCACCTTCACGACCGAGCAGGATGCCAAGGCGTTCGCACGCACCCTGCTCGTTCAGACCCAAGACGTCAGCGCCGGCACGATCAATCCGCACATGCCACGGCGCGTGATCGCACCGGCGGCGATCACGGCGTGGGCCGGCGAGAGCTGAGCTCCGCGTCCCCTTACAAAAATCGTGACGGCGCGAACGGCTGAAGCGGAATCTCCGGTGTCTGGCCGCTGAGCAATTGCGCGACCAGTCGGCCGGTGCGGGCCGAGCCGACCAGCCCGACATGGCCGTGGCCGAAGGCGTAGACCACGTCGCGCGAGGCGCGGCTGTGGCCGATGCAGGGGCGTCCGTCGGGCATGCTCGGGCGATGGCCGAACCAGGTCTTGATGCGCGACGGCGGGATATCCCTCGGCAGCTTCGGGAACATGCTGAAGAGACGCTCGCGCAGGATCTCGGCGCGCTGCCAGTTCGGCTCGGCGTCGAGTCCTGCGATCTCCACCGTGCCGGCGGCGCGCAGGCCCTTGTCGGTCCAGTTGACGACCATCTTGGCGTCCGAGGCCATCATCGAATTGCGCGGTCCGGATTCCGGGTTCTCGATCATGACGTGGTAGCCGCGCTCGGTCTCCAGCGGCAGCGGGTCGCCGATCGATGCGGTCAGCTGCTTCGAGCGCGCGCCCGCGGCGACGACCGCCGCATCGCAGGCGATCTCGCCGCTCTCGGTGACCACGGCAACCAGCCTGTCACCCGCAAGCCTGAGGCCTGTGGCCTTGGCGGCGATACGCTCGGCGCCGTTCGCGATCGCATGCGCGGCGAGCGCCGCGACATAGGCGCCGGGATCGCGGCAGCGGCCGGCCTCCTCGACCACGACGCCGAACTTGTAGCGCGGATGCAGATCGGGCTCGCGCTGCCGCATCTCGTCTTCATTGAGCTCCAGCCATTCGATGCCGACGCGGTTGCGGATGCGCCAGCCGAGATCGTTGTCAAAGGGGGCGCGCGAGGGAAACACGTGCATCACCCCGCGCCGCTCGATCAGCTCGGGCACGCCGGCTTCCTCTGCGAGCTGCCGGTGCAGCAGCGGCGCGTCCTTCAGGAGATCGCGCATCGCCCGCGCGGTGGCCTCGACCTGCACCTCGGTCCAGCTCGACAGCAGATATTTGACCAGCCACGGCAGGGCCTGCGGCAGATATGACCAGCGGATCGCGAGCGGTCCGAGCGGATCCGTCAGATAGCCCGGCACCTTCTTCCAGGTGCCAGGCTCGGCCGGCGGGATCACCGAATGCGACGACAGCCAGCCGGCATTGCCATAGCTCGCCGCCTGGGTGCCGCCCGGCTCGCCCGGATCGATCAGGGTGACGCGATGGCCCGCGCGGAGCGCCTCGATGGCTGAGATCACGCCGACCGCGCCGGCGCCGATGATCGCGACGTGACGGCCGGCGGACTCGGGCATCAGCGCGCAGCCTGCTCGGGAACAAAATCCTTGCCGACCGACAGCGCGCGCTGATCGACCAGGCAGTGCAGGATCGCGGGCTTGCCGGAGGCAAGCGCCCGCTCGAAGGCCGGCGCGAAATCCTCGGTGCGTTCGACCCGCTCGCCATGGCCGCCGAATGCCTTGGCGTAAAGCGCGAAGTCCGGGTTCCTGAGCTGGGTGCCGACGACGCGGCCGGGATAGTCGCGCTCCTGATGCATGCGGATGGTGCCGTATTGCGCGTTGTCGATGACGACGACGATCAGGGCTGCGTCGTACTGCACGGCGGTGGCGAACTCCTGCCCGTTCATCAGGAAGCAACCGTCGCCGGCGAACGCGACGACGACGCGATCCGGGTGATGCCGCTTGGCCATCACGGCCGCCGGCACGCCATAGCCCATCGAGCCCGAGGTCGGCGCGAGTTGCGCGGCGAAAGCGTGGAAGCGATGGTGGCGATGAATCCAGCCGGCGTAATTGCCGGCGCCGTTGCAGACGATCGCATCCTTCGGCAGCCGGTCGCGCAGCCAGGTCACGACCTCGCCGTACTGGAAGCCGCCCGGCAGCTCGCGCGGCTTGTCGGTCCAGGCGAGATAATCGGCGTGCGCCTTGGCCGCCTCGCCCTTCCATGCAGGCGTGGCCGCGGGCTTCATGGTCTCGACCGCGGCGGCAAAGGCCGCCGGCGTCGCCTGGATCGCCAGCGCCGGCTGGTAGACGCGGCCGAGCTCCTCGGAGCCGGGATGGACGTGGATCAGCTTCTGGCTCGGTGCGGGAATGTCGAGCAAGGTGTAGGACGAGGACGGCATCTCCGACATGCGGCCGCCGATCAGCAGGATGACGTCGGCGCCGGTGATGCGGTCTTTCAGCTTCGGGCTCGGGCCGATGCCGAGATCGCCGGCATAGTGCGAATGGTCGGCGTCGAACAGCGAGGCACGGCGGAACGAGGTCGCCACCGGAAGATCAAAGCGCTCGGCAAAGCGCGCGATGCCCTTGGCCGCCTCTGCGGTCCAGGCCGAGCCGCCGAGCACCACGATCGGCGCCTTCGCGCTCGCGAGCATGGTACCGAGGCGCTCGAGATCCGCCGGCGCCGGCCAGCTCGCGGCGGGCTCGACCTTCGGCGCGTCGGCGACCGCGGCGGTCTCCGTGAGCATGTTCTCCGGCAGCGAGATCACGACCGGACCGGGGCGGCCCTGCAGCGCGACGCGGAAGGCACGCGCGACCAGCTCCGGAATGCGATCCGGGGAATCGATCTCGACCGCCCATTTCGCCATGGTGCCAAACACCGCCTTGTAGTCGAGCTCCTGGAACGCCTCGCGCTCGCGCATGCCGGTATCGACCTGGCCGACGAACAGGATCATCGGGGTGGAGTCCTGCATCGCGATGTGCACGCCGTGGGCGGCATTGGTCGAGCCGGGACCGCGGGTGACGAAGCAGATGCCGGGACGCCCGGTGAGCTTGCCATAAGCCTCCGCCATCATCGCCGCACCACCCTCGGCGCGGCAGATCACGACATCGATCGGGCTGTCATGCAGGGCGTCGAGCGCCGCCAGATAGCTCTCGCCCGGCACGCAGGTGACGCGCTCCACCCCTTGCGCGACCAGCTGGTCGATCAGGATCTGGCCTCCGGTGCGGGCATTGCTTTTGGTCATGAGGGCTCCCTGCGGCTACTGGCGCGCCTTGGCTTGGCGCGGAACGTGATCCCACGGGGGTATGATAGTCGGAAATATGGTGCAAGGCCGAAGCCGCGCCTCGCGGGCAAGGCGACGCCTAGCCATGCGATAGGCTATGGGCAAATTTGTTTCGTCATCGATTTCCGCAGAGCGGACGATCGCCGGCAGGATCGAAGCGACCGCGGCCGGCGAGCAAGCCGGTCGGCGCCAACCGATTTCATATCTCGCTGCCGGCATGCGGACGACATGTTCCGATGCCGGCCGGCGGGCTCGACAGGGTATCGCGCGCTCGGATCAACCTGCGCGTGCTCCTTCCAGTAGCGTCCCCACCGACGATACAACGGCACGCAAGCGCGAAGATGATCCGCAAGCCACATCATCGAGACGCATCGTCGACGCGCATCGTCATGACCGAACGCACGCCGGCGCCGCGCGAGACGATTGAGGCAAACGCGTTGCATCGCGCGTGACGACAGCGTGGCACACTCTGCATACACTTCGCCATCATGTGCACGCTGACAAGCATTTGCAGCGCGCGCTATCGCGCCCGTAAGACTACGGTGCGGCGCGCGGTCGCTTCGCAGCTTCTCCACGCGATCGCGCGGATTTCGCAGCAAATCGCCGTCATGCGCGTCGATTACGGCCGCGCCTCATTGCATGCATCGCACGTTGACCTTCATGCGCGCACGCGCGGTGCATTGCATGCACTTCTGGACGAAACTCGAATCGCCTACCGTTCCATGCAGTCAGAAATTGTAATTCGTGTATCGCACCTGCCCGCCGTCCCGCGGCGGAAGGCGTTCTGTCGCCGATCAGGTGCATCGTTTTTCAGTTCACCAATTCATACCAAGGCTGGAGGCAATGCATGTTGGGGATGAAGAGCATCGCAAGCGTCATCGGTTCGGACAGCTCGTACCGGCTGTTCGACGATATGCCGATCAGTGTCATGCTGTGCGAGCTGGACAATTTCAAAATCACCTACATCAACGAGTCGACGCGGCAGAATCTGAAGAAGATCGAGCACGTGCTGCCGGTGAAGGTCGACGCGCTGATCGGACAATCGATCGACATCTTTCACAAGAACCCGCAGCATCAACGCCGGCTGCTGTCGGATCCGAAGAACCTGCCGCACAAGGCGCGCATCACCATCGGCGGCGAGACGCTCGATCTCACCGTGACGGCGATGACCAATTCACGCGGCCGCTACAGCGGGCCGATGCTGACCTGGGAGCTCGCGACCGAGAAGGCGCGGCTCGAGACCCAGACCGAGCGGCTATTGCAGATGCTCGACAACATGCCGATCAACATCATGATGTGCGACACCGATTTCAACATCACCTACATCAACCAGACCAGTCTCAAGACGCTCGACACCGTGAAGCACCTGCTTCCGGTACGGCCGGACCAGATCCTCGGCAACTCGTTCGACATCTTCCACAAGAACCCCGCGCATCAACGCCGCATCGTCGGCGATCCGAAGAACCTGCCGCATGCGGCCAAGATCAAGCTCGGCCCGGAAACGCTCGACCTGCGGGTCTCCGCGCTGACCGACAAGCGCGGCGCCTACACCGGCGCAATGCTGAGCTGGTCGGTGGTCACCGGCAATGTGAAGCTGGCCGACGATTTCGAGAAGGACGTGAAGGGCCTTGCCGGGATGCTGGCGTCGGCCTCGACACAAATGCAGGGCACCCGCGCGATCGCTGACGACGACAGCCGAATTCGTCAATCAGCGCTCGGCGAGTGCTGCGTCCGCGTCCGAGGAGCTGTCCTCCTCGGTCAACGAGATCAGCCGCCAGGTGGCCGAGGCGAGTCGCATCGCCCGCATGGCGGTCGAGGAAGCCGAGAAGTCCGACAAGCTGGTCGCGGGCCTCGTCACCATGGCGCAGAAGATCGGCGACGTCGTGGCCCTGATCAGTCAGATCGCCGGGCAGACCAATCTGCTTGCGCTCAACGCCACGATCGAGTCCGCGCGTGCCGGCGAGGCCGGCCGCGGCTTCGCGGTCGTCGCATCCGAGGTGAAGGCGCTGGCCAACCAGACCGCCAAGGCCACCGAGGATATCTCGGCGCAGATCAACGAAATGCAGGCCGCGACCGGCAACACCGCCACGGCGCTGAAGGCGATCTCGCAGGTCATCGTCCAGATCAGTGAGATCTCGACCGTGATCGCGAGCGCCGTCGAGGAGCAGGCCGCGGCCACCAAGGAGGTCACCGCCAACATCAACGGAACCACCAAGGCGATCGACGATGCCAGCAAGGCCGCCGAGAACGTCCTGGCAGCCTCCGGCGAGCTCGCCAGCAACGCCTCCAAGCTGGAAGTCCAGGTCGACAAGTTCTTGAAGAACGTGCGCGCGATGTAGTGCCGCCGGGATCGCGCGCTTGCCTACAGCGAGCGCGCGATCAACACCTTCATGATCTCGTTGGTGCCGCCATAGATCTTCTGGATGCGGGAATCGATGAACATCCGCGAGATCGGGTATTCCTGCATGTAGCCGTAGCCGCCGTGCAGCTGCAGGCATTCGTCCGCGGTCTCGACCTGCTTCTGGGAGCACCACCATTTCGCCATCGACGCCGTCACGGTGTCGAGGTCGCCGGCGACCAGCCGCTCGACGCACCAGTCGACGAAGACGCGGGCGATCATCGCCTCGGTCTTCCGCTCGGCCAGCGTGAACGCGGTGTTCTGGAATTCGATCAGCGGCTTGCCGAACGCGGTGCGCTCCTTGGTGTATTCGGCTGTGATCTTGACCGCGCGCTCCATCGAGGCGACCGCGCCGATTGCAAGCGACAGCCGCTCCTGCGGCAATTGCTGCATCAGCTGCACGAAGCCGTTGCCCTCCTCATTGCCGAGCAGGTTCTCCGGCGGCACCGTGACATTGTCGAAGAACAGCTCGGAGGTGTCCGAGGCGTGCAGGCCGACCTTGTCGAGGTTGCGCCCGCGCCGGTAGCCTTCGGCGCCGGCGGTCTCGACCACGATCAGCGAGATGCCCTTGGCGCCCGGCGCCCCGGTGCGCGCCACCACGATCACGAGATCGGCAGCCTGGCCGTTGGTGATGAAGGTCTTCTGGCCGTTGATGACGTAGGCATTGCCCTGCTTCTTCGCCGTGGTCTTGACGGCCTGCAGGTCGGAGCCGGTGCCCGGCTCGGTCATCGCGATGGCGCCGACCATCTCGCCCGACGCCATCTTCGGCAGCCAGCGCCGCTTCTGCTCCTCCGAGCCGTAATTGAGGATGTAATGCGCGACGATCGCGCTGTGCACGGAAACGCCGGTGGTCAATTCGGGGACGGTGCTCTCGAGGTCGTCGAGCACCGCGGCGTCATAGGCAAAGGTGGTCCCGAGGCCGCCATAGGCCTCCGGCACGCTCGGCAGCAACGCGCCCATCTCGCCGAGCGCGCGCCAGGCCGAGCGGTCGACCATCTTCTGCGCGCGCCATGTCTCGGCGTGCGGCGCCAGGTCCTTGGCGAGGAATTTGCGGAACTGGTCGCGGAACGTGTCCAGCTCCTCGGTCATCCAGGACGATCGGTAGTGCATCATTCCCTCTGTGCTATTTTCACCACGTCACTGCCGGCCCATGCGGACATCTCGCACCGCTATCCCCGTCATTGCGAGCGGAGCGAAGCAATCCATCGCACCATACACGCGGAGCGATGGATTGCTTCGTCGCTATCGCTCCTCGCAATGACGGAAGCATGCGCCAGCAAGGCCGCGACGAGGCTTTGTGACGAGACTAGACGATCAGACCGCCGCCGGCGACGATCACCTGACCGCTGATGTAGTTCGATTCCGGCGCGCAGAACAGATAGACCGCGTCCGCCGCCTCTTCCGGCGTGCCGCCGCGGCCGAGCGGGATCATGCGGCCCATCGCCTCCAGCATCTGCGGCTGCACGCCGACCTTGATGTCGCGGCCGGCGACGTCGATGGACTTCTGCTGGGTCTCGATCGGCTGGGTCAGGCGGGTGTTGATCAGGCCGAAGGCGACGCAATTGACGTTGACCTTGTAGCGGCCCCACTCCTTGCACATCGTGCGCGTCAGCCCGATCAGCGAGGCTTTTGCGGAAGAATAGCTCGCCTGCCCGGCATTGCCGTAGAGGCCCGCGATCGAGGAGATGTTGACCACCTTGCGGAACACCTCGCGCCCCGCCTCGGCCTCCTTCTTCGCCATCACCCGGATCGGCTCCGAGGCCGCGCGCATGATGCGGAACGGCGCGACCAGATGCACGTCGAGCATCGCCTGGAACTGCTCGTCGGTCATCTTCTGGATCGTCGAGTCCCAGGTGTAGCCGGCATTGTTGACGATGATGTCGAGGCCGCCGAACTGCTCGATGGCGGTGCCCACGAAGCGATCGGCAAAGCCGGCCTCGGTCACGCTGCCATTGACCGCGATGGCTTCGCCGCCGATGGCCTTGATCTCGGCGACGACGGCATTGCCCGGCTCGGCATCGAGGTCGTTGACCACGACGCGCGCGCCCTCGCTCGCAAGCTTCAGCGCAATCGCACGCCCGATGCCGCGGCCCGATCCGGAGACGAGCGCGACTTTGCCTTGCAGTTTGGACATGGTTTCTCCCTAGAGCGCGATGATGGCTTCGCCGGCGAGCTTGATCTCGCCGTTCTGATCCGTGGTCGTCAGCGCGACCTTCGCCCGCTTCTCGCCGCCCTGCTCGATCAGCTCGGTCACCGTGCCCTCGCAGGTCAATTTGGCCCCGAGTTGGGTGATCGCGGCGAAGCGGGTCGAGAACGAGCGGATGCGCGACGGCGCCACCGCATCCGTCAGCGCCTGGCCGAGATAGCCCATGACCAGCATGCCGTGCGCGAACACGTCGGGGAAGCCGGCCGCCTTCGCGAAGTCGATATCGACATGGATCGGATTGTGATCGCCCGAGGCGCCGCAATACAGCGCCAGCCGATGCCGGGTGATCGGCGGAAACTCCTTGTGGACGATGCGGTCGCCGACCGCCGGATGTGTTGCGCTCATGACGGCCTCGCATTGCGCACCACGATGGTGCGCGAGACGTCGGCGACATGGACGCCGGCCTGGTTGGTGACGGGCGTGTCGACCACGATCAGCGTCATCGCCCCGCCCTTCTTGTCGGTCACGCTGGCGACGCGCGGCCGGAACGTCAGGGTGTCGCCGACCACCACGGGCGCGTGATAGTCGAAGCGCTGCTCGCCATGCAGCACGCGGGCGAGATCGATGCCAAGCGCGGTCAGGAACTCGAACGGGACCGTCGCGTCCATCATCTCGAGGCAGAACAGATAGGTCGGCGGCACCGGCGCCGTCTCCCCCTCACGATAGACCGGGTTGGTCTCACCGAGCGTATCGAGGAAGAAGCGCAGGCGCGCCGGCTCGACGCGCGCGGTCACCGGCGTGAATTCGCGCCCGACGGCGGATTGATCGACCATGGCGGCCTCAGGCCCGTTCGTAGAGCGTCACGACGCAGGCGCCGCCGAGACCGAGATTGTGCTGCAGCCCGATCCGCGCACCCTCCACTTGCGTCGCCGCGGCGGTGCCGCGCAGCTGCCGCGTCAGCTCGTAGCACTGCGCAAGGCCGGTGGCACCGAGCGGATGGCCCTTCGACAGCAGACCGCCGGACGGATTGGTGACGATCCGGCCGCCATAGCTGTTGTCGCCGTCGTCGATGAATTTCGCGGCCTCGCCCTCGCCGCACAGGCCGAGCCCTTCATAGGTGATCAGCTCGTTGTGGGCGAAGCAGTCGTGCAGCTCGACGACGTCGAGATCTTTCGGACCAATGCCGGCGGCCTCATAGACCTTGTTGGCGGCGTCGCGCGCCATGTCGTAGCCGACCACCTGCATCATGTCCGACGCACCGAACGTCGACGGCGTATCCGTCGTCATCGCCTGCGCCGCGATGCGGACGCTCTTGTTGAGGCCGTGCTGGTCGGCGAACTTCTCCGAGACCAGGATCGCGGCCGCGCCGCCGCAGGTCGGCGGGCACGCCATCAGCCGCGTCATCACGCCGGGCCAGATCACCTGGTCGTTCATCACGTCGTCGGCGGTGACCTCCTTGCGGAACAGCGCCAGCGGATTGTTCTTGGCATGGCGGCTCGCCTTGGCGCGGACCTTGGCGAAGGCCGACAGCGGCGTGCCGTATTTCTTCATGTGGCTGAGGCCGGCGCCGCCGAAGTACCGCAGGGCCAGCGGCACGCCGGGGGCGTCGACGAGCTTGTCGGCCGCGGCATCGAAATCGTCGAACGCGCTGGGACGGTCGGTGAACACGGCCCCTAACGCGCCGGGCTTCATCTGCTCGAAGCCGAGCGCCATCACGCAATCGGCCGCGCCCGACTCGATCGCCTGCCGCGCCAGGAACAGCGCGGTCGAGCCGGTCGAGCAGTTGTTGTTGACGTTGACGATCGGGATGCCGGTCATGCCGACCGGATAGAGCGCGCGCTGGCCGCAGGTGGAGTCGCCATAGACATAGCCGACATAGGCCTGCTGGACACGGCCGTAGTCGAGCCCGGCATCGGCGAGTGCGAGCTTCGCGGCCTCGGCGCCCATCACATGATACGGCGCATTGGCGCCCGGCTTGACGAACGGGATCATGCCGACCCCGGCAACATAGGTGCGTGACGTCATCGCGTGCCCTCCCGGAAATTACCCACTGGACTATTTATTACCCATGGGTAATATACGGGCGATCTTCCGGAGTCAATGCGACAACAGCCGACGCGATGGACGCCCGCTCCCCCTCTTCCAGCAACGAGTCCCCCTGGCTGCCGTTCGAGAGCCGGCGCCGCGCCCGCGACGAGAAGCGCGAGGCGGTGCTGCGCACGGCCGTCGCCCTGTTCCTCGAGCAGGGCTATCACCGCGCGACGCTGAACGAGGTCGCCAGGCGGCTCAACATCACCAAGCCGGCGCTCTACAATTACTTCCGCGGCAAGGACGAGATCCTCTACGAGTGCTGGTCGATCGGCAATGAACTGGTCGACGATTGCATCGCCGAGACCACCGCCGGCGGCGGCACCGGCCTGGCCAAGCTGCGCAAGCTGATCGTCCGCTATGCCGAGCTGATGACCGCGGATTACGGCAAGAGCCTGGTCCGTTTCGACATCCGCGACCTCAGCGAGGACAACCGCAAGATCGTGCAGACCGCGAAGCGGCGCATCGATCGCGCCTTCCGCGACTATATCGCGGATGGCGTCAAGGACGGTTCGGTGAGACAGTGCGACCCCAAGCTCGCGGCCTTCGCCATTGCAGGCTCGCTGAACTGGATCGGCCACTGGTTCCAGCCCGGCGGCGAGCTGACCGGCCGCGCAGTGGCCGAGGAATTCGCGATCCGCCTCACCGAGGGGATTGCAACGACAGCAATGCGCAAAGCAGCCGTTCCGGCTGCAGAGAAGGCGGACAAACCGCCTCGCAAGGGAAACGCATCAAGGGAGGATAAGGGTGAACATCACACACGGGCTGCGGCGCGCGCTGCAGGTCAATCCAAGTGGGCTCGCAGTCGTCTGCGGTGATCGGCGGCGCAACTGGCGCGAGGTCGGCACCCGCGT
This sequence comes from Bradyrhizobium sp. USDA 3364, assembly GCF_054056355.1. Taxonomy (NCBI): domain Bacteria; kingdom Pseudomonadati; phylum Pseudomonadota; class Alphaproteobacteria; order Hyphomicrobiales; family Nitrobacteraceae; genus Bradyrhizobium; species Bradyrhizobium sp. USDA 3364. The sequence goes on along the minus strand of NZ_JBSRYG010000002.1, from coordinate 6,209,185 downwards.
CGCCCGCCTCGCCTCCGCGATCCGCTCCCTCGGCGCTGAGGATGGCGACCGCGTCGCGATCCTGTCGCTGAACTCGGACCGCTATCTCGAGCTCTACCTCGCCGTCGGCTGGGCCGGCGCCGTGATCGTGCCGCTCAACATCCGCTGGTCTCCGCTGGAGAACGAGGATGCGCTGCGCGACTGCCGCGCAACGATCCTGTTCGTCGACAGGGCGTTTGCGCCGGTCGGTGCGACGCTGGCAGGTGCCATCCCCGGCCTGAAGCTGATCTATGCCGACGAAGGCGAGACGCCTGAAGGCATGGAGAATTACGAGACGCTGATCGCCCGCAGCGAGCCCATTCCGGATGCGATGCGCACGCGCGACGATCTCGCCGGCATCTTCTACACCGGCGGCACCACCGGCCGCTCCAAGGGCGTGATGCTGAGCCACGGCAATCTGATGGCCAATGCGCTGAACGCGCTCGGCGAAGGCTTGTGGCCCAGCAGCACGATCTACCTGCACGCGGCGCCGATGTTCCACCTCGCCAACGGCGCGGCGATGTATTCGGTGCTGCTGTCAGGCGGATCCAACGTCGTGATCCAGGGCTTCACGCCTGACGGCGTTGCGGCCGCCGTGCAGAAGGAGCGCGTCACCGACGTGCTGCTGGTGCCGACCATGATCCAGATGTTCGTCGACCACCCGACGCTCGGCAATTACGACCTGTCGTCGCTGAAGCGGATCGCCTATGGCGCATCTGTCATCAGCGACGCCGTGCTGATGCGCGGAATGAAAGCGCTGCCGCATATCGAGTTCACGCAGGCCTACGGCATGACCGAACTGTCGCCGATCGCGACGCTGCTGCACTGGAAGGAGCATATCGGCGACGGCCGCGCCAAGGGCCGGCATCGCGGCGCCGGCCGCGCCACGCTCGGCGCCGAAGTGAAGATCGTCGATGCCTTGGATCAGGTCGTGCCGCTTGGCACCGTGGGGGAGATCGCGGTGCGCGGCGACATGGTGATGATGGGCTATTGGGAGCGGCCGGAAGAGACCGCGCGCGCCGTGATCGACGGCTGGATGCACACCGGCGACGGCGGCTACATGGACGAGGACGGTTTCGTCTACGTCGTCGACCGCGTCAAGGACATGATCATCTCCGGCGGCGAGAACGTCTATTCGGCCGAGGTCGAGAACGCCCTCGCCCAGCATCCGGCCGTGGCGCAATGCGCCGTGATCGGCATCCCGAGCGAGCGCTGGGGCGAGCAGGTCCACGCCGTCGTGGTGATGAAGAGCGGCGCCGCCGCCACGCAGGAAGAGCTGATGCAGCACTGCCATACGCTGATCGCCGGCTATAAATGCCCGCGCAGCGTCGACATCACCTCGACGCCGCTGCCGCTCTCCGGCGCCGGCAAGATCCTGAAGCGCGAGCTGCGCAAACCGTATTGGGAGAACCGGGAGCGGCGGGTCAGCTGAGGCGCCGCACTCCCGTCATTCCGGGGCGATGCGAAGCATCGAGCCCGGAATCTCGAGATTCTCGGTGCGCAATTGCGCACCTGAGGGTTCGGTCCTGCGGACCGCCCTGGAATGACGGATGTTCATGACACCATTCTGCCGCAAGCGTTGACATCGGCGCACGCGGCCGATTGGATCGGCGTTAGATTCAATCCAGCGAGTTCCGATGTCCGCACCCGATACCAATGCCGACGGCAAGCCCCGCCGCCTGATGCACCGCCGCTCCGTCGAATGCCTCGGCTACCTCCGCGACGACGGGCTGTGGGAAGTTGAGGCGCGGCTGGTCGACACCAAGCCCTATGCACGGCAGGACAAGCATCGCGGCCTGCAGCAGCCCGAGGATCCCGTGCACGACATCCGGCTGCGGCTCGCGGTCGACGACAGTTTTACGATCCGCGAGACCGGCACCACGATGGCCTCGACACCCTACCCATCCTGCCTCGACGTCGAAGGCATCTTGCAGCGCCTGGTCGGCGAGCGCATTGGCAAGGGCTGGCGTGAGCTGGTCCGCCGCAAGATCGGCAAACTCGAGACCTGTACCCATCTTGCCGAACTCCTCGGTCCGGCGGTGACGACACTGTTCCAGACCGCGACCTCCGGCAAGGATCCGCAGGGCCGCGGCGCGCTCGATCACCAGCGCGACGTCACCGAGCCGCCGTTCTTCGTCGGCGGCTGCTATTCGTGGCGGCTGGACGGCCCGGTCGTGGCCGAGACATTTCCGCAGTTCGCGAAGCAGCCCGTCGAGGCCAAGCAGGGTTCGTGAGTGACGCCCCGGCGGCTGGCCGCGTGACGCTCCGTGAAAGGCAATCAGGAGGCGAGCGTGGAGAAGTACGGCGCCGGGTCGATTGTCGTCTCCGACTACGACCCCAAATGGCCCACATTGTTCGCGCAGGAGCGCGCACGGATCGCGCAAGCTCTCGGCACGTTCGCCCTGGCCATCGAGCATATCGGCAGCACCGCCGTTCCGGGTCTGCCGTCGAAGCCGATCATCGACCTGCTGATCGGCGTACCCAGCCTCGAAGAAGCCAGGCGGCGATGCATCAAACCGATCGAAGCACTTGGCTATGTCTACGTTCCGGAATATGCGTCGTGGATCCCCGGCGAGCTGTTCTTCCGCAAGGGGCCACCTGGTCCGTGGACCCACCATGTGCATGTGATGGAGCCGTCGCATCCGCGCTGGGAGGCATTGGTGGTGTTTCGCGACTATCTTCGCGCTCACCCCGAAGCAGCCCGCGCCTACGCCGACATCAAGCGGGACCTTGCGGCTTCATCAAAGGACAATATCGGGGCCTATCGAAACGGCAAAAGTGCTTTCGTCGAGCAGACGACGGCCAAGGCGCGGGCATGGCGCGCAGCTGCGGGAGATTGAAGCACAAGCGGCCTCCGGCAAGCGGACACCTTCGTCGTCCGAAATGATCTCGCAGTCGGCAACCGCGCCACACAGCCCTGCACCGCAATGGGTTGATCCGCGTCGCGAGCTCACGTAGTCGTCCGGCATGAGCGAACATACGGCCGCGGCCAAGACTGCAACTCTTCCAGATGCGAAGGCCATACTGTTCGGGGTCGCAAGTGGTCTCGGTGCAGCGCTTTGCTGGGCGCTCGGCTTCGTGGCGACCCGGCACGGCCTCAAGGTCGGGTTCACGCCGGTGGACCTCTTGATGCATCGCTTCCTGTGGTCAGGCATCGTGTTCATCCCGCTCGTTCTCCGCGCCGGCCTGCGAAATCTCTGCGGCATCGGATGGGGGCGCGGCATGGTGCTGATGCTGCTGGGCGGACCGGTGATGTCGCTGATCAGCTATACCGGCTTCATGTTCGTGCCTCTGGGGCACGGCAGCGTGATCCAGCCTTCCTGCGCGACCCTGGGCGGACTGTTTCTCGCGGCCGTCCTGCTGAAGGAATCGATCTCGCTCTCTCGGGTCGCCGGTGCGGTCGCCATCGTTGTCGGGCTTGCCGTGATCGGCAGCGAGTCGATCGGCCATATGGGATCGAGCGCCGTGATGGGCGATCTGATCTTTGTCACGACCGGATTGATGTTCGCAGGCTTCGCCACGCTGGTGCGCTATTGGCGTGTGTCTGCATTCTCCGTGGCCACCGTCATCAGCGTGCTGTCGCTCTCGCTGTTTCCACTCTATGTCGCCTCGGGCGGCCTTGCTCGCGATGCGGCCATCGGGCTGAACGAAAATGCGCTGCAAGCGGCCGCCCAAGGTATCCTGGCCGGCCCCGCGGCCATGTATTTGTTCGCCCTGTCGATCCAGCATCTCGGCGTTGCCCGCGCAGCCGTCTTTCCCGCGACCGTCCCGGTGTTGACCTTGCTGTTGGGCTGGCTCCTGATCGGCGAGCCGCCGACCACGGTGCAGGCGGCGGGACTGGTCACCGTATTGGCGGGATTCTATCTCGCGCAACGTCAGAGTTAGACGATAGCGGCCCCCCCTCCCTTTCCGATCACGCCGCCGCGGCGGCGTGCTCGGCTACGGCCTGCGGCGGATTGCGGAAGCCGATCGCGATCCGGTTGTAGGTATTCATCAGACCGATCGCGATGGTCAGGTCGACCAGCTGCTTCTCGCTGAACACGGTTCGCGCCGCCTCATATTCGCGGTCCGGGATCGCGGTCTCTGCCACGCGCGTGACGGTCTCGGCCCAGGCCAGCGCCGCGCGCTCCTCGGCGTCGAACAGCGCGTCCGCCTCGCGCCAGACCTGCAGCACCGCCAGCTTCTCGATCTTGACGCCCATCTTCAAAAGCGAGCGCGTGTGCATATCGAGGCAATAGGCGCAGCCGTTGATCTGCGAGATGCGCAGATAGACCAGCTCGATCAGTCGCGCGGACAGCCCGCATTGCGTGAGATAGCCATAGACCCCGCCGAGTGCCTTGATGCCCGCGGGCGCGGCCTTGTTGTAGTCGATCCGTACGCTCATTGCTTGGGTCCTTCCTTGTCATAGACGGTCAGCGCCTTGTCGTTGCTGTCGACGACAAAGACTGCGAGCAGCTTGGCCGGCTCGGTCGCGCTGGCATTTCGCCCGAGTACGTGATGCGCACCGGGCGCCTCGAAAAAGCTGTCGCCGGCGCGATAGACATGCGGCGCGGCCTCGCCCTCGACCTGGCTCTCGATCGCGCCCTCGAGGACATAGACATAGAGAAAGCCCGACTTGGCGTGATGGTGCGGCGCCGAGGGCTCGCCCGGCGCGAAGTCGACCTCGGCCGCGACCAGCGACTTGCCGGGAATGTTCGGGATCACATGCTCGAATTTCGGCGTCACCGATTCCATTGCCATAGCGGGGGTCGCAAGCACCGCGCAGGCCATGACGACTGGCAGTAAAAGCTTCATCTGATTGCCTCCATTGCTATCGGATAGATGCGGCTGGAGGGGCCTGAAAAGAAGCACCAAGAATGAACCGAATTGGTGTACCACGAGCCATGCCAAAGCCGCTTCCCATCGCGCTCGACCGCTCGGCCAAAACGCCGCTCTCGGAGCAGATCCGCAAGGCGATCGTGGCGGCGATCGACAATGGCGTGCTGCTGCCGGGCGCCCGGCTGCCGTCCTGGCTCGACCTCGCCGCGCAGCTCGGCGTCGCGCGCGGCACGGTGCGGGCGGCCTACGACAAGCTGTCGGACGCCCAGCACATCGTGTCGTCGAAGGCCAACGGCACTACCGTCGCCAGCCGACCAAGGAAAGCCGCAAAGCCGGACACGCCGGTTGCGCCCGGATCGGTCGTGGAGATGTTTCAAGACCTCAGCGGTCAGGGACATTTCCGGATGGGTGTCCCCGCGCAGGATAGCCTCCCCGCAAAGCTGCTGGCGCGAGTCCGTGCCCGCGCCGTGCGGGCGGAATTGAGCGCAGTGGCCCGCACCGCCGATCCGCGCGGCGAGCTCGAATTGCGGCGCGAGATCGCGGCGCACCTTGCGATCGCGCGCGGGCTCGAATGCTCGCCCGCGCAGATCGTCATCACCTCGGGCTTCAGCGGCGGCCTCGGCCTCGCGCTGCGGGTGCTCGGCCTCGAAGGCCGCCGCGCATGGATGGAAGACCCGGGATTTCCTTTGACCCGAAAGGGGCTCGAGCTCGGCCGGCTTGATGTCGTCCCGGTTCCGGTCGATGCCCATGGCGTCGATGTCGACCATGGTCTCAAGCACGCACCCGACGCCGCGCTGGCGGTGGTGACGCCGGGGCAGCAGGCACCGCTCGGTCCGCCATTGTCGCCGACGCGCCGCGCGCAGCTGCTCGACTGGGCCGCGCAAGCCGGCGCCTGGATCATCGAGGATGACTACCTCGGCGAGTTGCAGCTCGACGGCCGCGCGGCGCCCGCGCTCGCCTCGCTTGATCGCGCCGGCCGCGTGGTCCATCTCGGCTCGTTCAGCAAGACCATCTCGCCGACGCTCCGGCTCGGCTTCCTGGTTGCGCCCGAGCAACTGGCGGCGCGGTTCGCCGATGTCGCGACGTGCCTGGCCCCCGCTCCCGGACCAGCCGTGCAGCTTTCCACCGCAGAGTTCATGCGCAACGGCCACTACATCCGCCACCTCCGGCGAACCAAGCGGGTTTATTGCGACAGCCGCGACGCGCTGACATCGGCGCTGCGCACGTGGAGCAACGACGTGCAGGTCGCCGGCCTCGCGGTGATGCTGCCGTTACCGGACAAGGCCAACGATATCGAAATCGCAAGGCAGGTGCTTGCGCACGGCCTCGCGCCCGCTCCGCTTTCGCCCTGGTACTCCTCACCGAAGCGTGCGCAGCCCGGCCTGTTGCTCGGCATCGCCACCGTGCCCGATCGCGGCGTTCAGGCCGCCTGCAAGCGCCTGTTCGAGGCGATCCGCGCGCAAGGCGCGCCGCCGGGGTCGCGCCGCGTCAGGAAGCCCGCAGGCCCGTAAGCGCAAGGCTCAGCGCCCGCAGCCGCTTGCGCGCCTCGGCGTCATAGGCCTGCGCATGGGCGCGTGCCTCGCGCTTGCCGTCGAAGAACAGCCCGCTCCGGCCGGCGACATCGTCGTCCTGGACCAGGCGCAGGATGGCGTCGCCGCCCTGCTCGACGGTCGAGATCGGCGTCGCGCCGCTGGCACGCACCATCGTGGTGTTCATGTAGGTCGCCGGGTGCAGCGAGTTGACGGTGACGCCCGTGCCTTCGAGCTCCGCGGCAAGATCGATGGTGAACATGATCTGCGACAGCTTGCTCTGGGAATAGGCGCGGGCGCCGCTGTAGTTCTTCGTGATCATCACGTCGCCGAAATCGATCGGGTGCTGGCCGAGCGAAGCGACATTGACAATGCGCGCAGGCGAGCTCGCCTTCAGCCGCGGCAGCAAGAGATGTGCGAGCAAGAAGCCGGCGAGATAGTTGACGGCAAAGCGCAGCTCGTGGCCGTCCTTGCTGGTCTGCCGCGCCGGTCCCTCGTTCTGCGAGCCGATGCCGGCATTGCTGACCAACACGTCGAGGCGCTCCTGGTCGTCGAGCACCAGCTGGGCGAGTTCGCGGACCTCGGCGAGCGAGGACAGGTCGGCCTGGTAGAACATCGGCTCGCGGCCACTGACCCGCTTGATCTCGTCGGCAAGGGCCTGCGCGCGCTTGGTATCGCGGCCGTGGATCAGGACCCGGGCGCCGGCCGACGCCAGCTTCATCGCGACGTAGCGGCCGACGCCATCGGTGGAACCGGTGATCAGCACCGTCTTGCCTGCCATATCCATCGAAATTGCCTTTCGATCGTTCGCCCAGCGCTGCCAGCAAAGATAAAGGCGCCGCATGAACTTTGCCATGGCATGCCACAGCGCCTTTCAGGGCCAAAACGGGGCCGAATTGGCCGGCACGCCCCCTCTTCCATGACCATGAGGCGTACAATCTGCCGCGCGGCGAGCGGTCGCGCGGCGCCGCGCCGCGCGTCAAGGCAAGCGCATTCTGATAACGTCGCGATGAACGGCTAAGCCAGGATCGGCAAGGATTTGGAATGTTCTCGATCATTCCAGACAGGTTCTCGCAGAAGGCTCCCTCGCTGGAGCCATACGGCATGCTCCTGCTCTTCGCAGTGCTATCGGCGCTGCCGATCGTCCTGACGCTTCGCCTGGTTGAGCCCGCACTCGTGCTGCCCGTGCTCAGCCTGTTGTTGTTCACGGAGGCAGCCATTGCCGCGCTCGCGGCGCGCGTGATCCACGTGCGCGCGGGTGTGGCGAACCTCACGCTGTGGGATTTTGCCGGCGCATTCACCTTCATGGGGTGCGCGGCGGCGATCCTCGGCGAGCCGGATCAGGCGGCGCTGTTCTTCGAGGAAGAAGCCGCAATGCGTCCGGTGTCACGACCGTAATCCCAGGCCGGGCCCCTCTGGCAGCCACAAGCTGCGATGTCGGACTGGAACTCAGTTGGAGTGGCCCTGCTTCGACCCATGGCGCAGCTTCGCGCCGTGGCGGATACGCCGCCGGCACGACGGCAACAGCCGGTTTCGTCGAAACGGTCCACTCCCCGATCTCAAGGGGAACATGACCCATGTCCGAACTGCTTTCACTCGACGCGCTCAGCGCATTGCTGCAAGTCGTCGTCATCGACCTCGTGCTGGCCGGCGACAACGCGGTCGTGATCGGCCTTGCCGCGGCGGGTCTGCCGGCGAAGCAACGCGGCAAGGCGATCCTGATCGGCATCGGCGCCGCGACGCTGCTGCGCATCCTGTTCGCGCTTGTCACTACGCAACTGATGCAGATCGTCGGCCTGCTGCTGGCCGGCGGCATCCTTCTGTTGTGGGTGTGCTGGAAGATGTGGCGGGAGCTGCGCGCCACCGCGCACGAGACCGCGGCCGAATATGCCGCCGATGGCGCGGAAGGCCAGCGCAAGACGCTGTGGCAGGCCACGACGCAGATCATCGTCGCCGACGTCTCGATGTCGCTCGACAACGTGCTGGCGGTCGCGGGCGCCGCCCGCGAGCAGCCGATCGTGCTGGTGTTCGGCCTGGCGCTCTCGATCGCGATGATGGGCGCGGCCGCGACCTTCATCGCGCGGCTCTTACAGAACCACCGCTGGATCGCCTATGTCGGCCTCGCCGTGATCCTCTATGTCGCCGTCGACATGACCATCCGCGGCGCATCCGAGATCGCCAAGGTCGCCCCGGTCTGACAAAGCAAAACGGCGGGTCTTTCGGCCCGCCGTTCCGCATATCGAAGACGCGCGTCGCGTCAGTGGATTTCGGCCGAACGCTTCAGCGCGTCCTTCAGCTTCTCGAGCGAGAAGTCCTTGGACCGCGCGATGTCCAGGATCGGGGTCTCGCGGCGGCCGCAGAGTTCGGCAGCCTCCGGCAGCTTCGCCGCGACCTCATAGGGGATCACGATCGCACCGTGGCTGTCGGCATGGATCAGGTCGTCGGAGCGCACCGTCATGCCGGCGACACGGACCTCACCGCCGAAGCTCTCGGCATGCACCCAGGCATGCGACGGGCCGATCGAGCCGGCCAGCGCCTGGAAGCCGGGCGCCCATTGCGGGATGTCGCGGATCGAGCCGTCGGTGATGACGCCGAGGCAGCCGAGGGCCTTGTGGACGTTGCTCTGCACCTCGCCCCAGAACGCGCCGTAGCCGACGTCGGGACCGTCGATGTCCTGGATGACAGAGATGCGCGGGCCGAAGCCGGTGCCGACATATTCGTAATATTCGATGCGGCGCTTCGACTGCTCCTCGGCCGAGAGGCCGGATTTCAGCACCGAGCGGATCGTCGTGGTGCGGGCGTAGCCGACGATCGGCGGCAAGGTCGGGAACGGGCAGACCAGCGGCTTCACGGTGTAGCCGATCAGACGGCGCTCGGGCGCCACGATCTCCATCGCGTTGCAGATCGTCGGCGTGTCGTAGCGCGCCAACGCCTCAAGGACGGAAGCAGGAAGCGGGGCGGAAGCGGATGTCGTCACGGCGTTTCTCTCCTGATTTTTGGCGTCAGATTTCTTTGTTTGAGCATGATCTCATCGGAAAACCGGTTTCCACTTTTCCGGATCATGCACGAGCGGGCCGTCTGAGCCTATAGCCGAGATCGGAGACGAACCCAACCGAGCCACGCTCATGGCAGATATTTGGGAAGACAGACCGCCCGCGCCCCCAACCGTCATTGCGAGGAGCGATAGCGACGAAGCAATCCATCTCTCCGCATACGCCGCGGCATGGATTGCTTCGCTTCGCTCGCAATGACGTGGAAGAGACTCGGACCTGCCTCAATGCAGATGCGTCGGGCGGTCGTCGTGGTCACTCTCCGCGACCGGCGCCGTGTAGGGCGTGGCGGCCGGCGGCGGCGCGCTCGCAGCTTGCGTCTGCGCGGCAAGGTTGCGTTCCTGGTCGCGATAGGACTTCCAGCCCCAGGGCAGGCTGATCAGATACGCTACCGAGCCCGCCGACAGGATGTGCCAGGGATAGCCGATCAGCAGCGCGACGAAGAACACCACCGAGACGAACACCGGCAGCACCATCTCCGGCGGCACGCGCATCTTCACGGTCTTGCCGGAGAACACCGGCAGCCGCGACACCATCAGGAACGCGATCAACAGCGTATAGAACGCGGTCAGCGTCGCCGGCGGCATCGGCACGCCGAGGAAGGCGAGATAGATCGGCAGCAGTACGGTGATCGCACCTAGCGGCGCCGGCACGCCGGTGAAATAATTGGCGGCGAAGGCCGGCTTGTTCGGATCGTCGATCGAGGCGTTGAAGCGCGCAAGCCGCAGGCCGCCGGAGATCGCGAACACCATCGCGGCAATCCAGCCGCCATTGTTCAGCTCATGGAGCTGCCAGAAATACAGGATCAGGCCGGGCGCGACGCCGAAATTGACGAAGTCGGCCAGGCTGTCGAGCTCGGCGCCGAATTTCGACTGGCCCTTGATCATGCGCGCGACGCGGCCGTCGATGCCGTCGAGGATCGCCGCGAACACGATGGCGGCGACCGCAAGCTCCATCCGCCCTTCCGTCGACAGCCGGATCGCGGTGAGGCCGGCGCAGATCGCCAGCAACGTGATCATGTTCGGCACCAGCATCCGCACCGGGATCGGGCGGAACCGGCGGCGGCGCAGCTCGCTGGAATTGTTATCGAATGGCGTCATGGTCCGATAAATATAGCAAGCATGGCCCCGCTCCGCCATTGCGGCGGGAACCGGCTCATTGACCTGAAGAAACAGAGTTAATCGGCGCGGTAGGTGCGGCCCGGATCGGCGCCGCGGAAATCCGCCAAAATGGTCTCGCCGGCGACCGCGGTCTGGCCCTCGGAGACCAGCGCCTTGGTGCCTTCCGGCAGATAGACGTCGAGCCGCGAGCCGAAGCGGATCAGGCCGAAACGCTCGCCGGCGCCGATCGACTGGCCTTCCTTGACGAAGCAGACGATGCGGCGCGCCACCAGGCCCGCGATCTGGACCACGCCGACGCGGCCATTGGCGGTCGAGATCACCAGCGAGTTGCGCTCATTGTCCTCGCTCGCCTTGTCGAGCTCGGCATTGATGAAGGCGCCCGGCCGGTAGGCGATGCGGTCGATGCGGCCCGGCACCGGGCTGCGATTCACGTGGCAGTTGAACACGCTCATGAACACCGAGATGCGCGGCAGCGGCTTGTCGCCGAGCCCGAGTTCGGCCGGCGGCAGCGCCTGCACCACCATGGAGACGCGGCCATCGGCCGGCGACACCACGATGCCGTCGCGCAGCGGCGTCACCCGCACTGGATCGCGGAAGAACAGCGCGCACCAGACGGTCAGCAGCGTGCCGATCCAGCCCAGCGGGGTCCAGATCCAGAACAGGATCAGGCTCGCCAGAGCGAAGCCGCCGATGAAGGGATAGCCCTCCGGGTGGATCGGCGGGATCTGCGCGCGGATGGAATTGGCGATCGACATCAGAACTCGCTGTGATACCCCGCCCCTGCGGCGGGAGACGCCCTAAATCGACTATTCCGCGGCGGTCGGCAAGGGCTTCTCACCCGCGTCAGGGGTGGAATCATCGGAGGATTCGGCCACTGCCGGCGGTCGGCGATTCGGCGCCAAGCCGTCGTCGTCGACCTGGGCGAGCCGTTCGCGGGCCTCCTCGGCCTCGCGCTGCCGGTTCCACATGCTGGCGTAGAGGCCGCCGGCGGCCAAAAGCCGCGCGTGGGTGCCGCGCTCGGCGATCCGGCCCTGGTCCAGCACGATGATCTCGTCGGCGCCGACGATGGTCGACAGCCGGTGCGCGATGACGAGCGAGGTGCGGTTGCGCGAGACCCGCTCCAGCGCGCCCTGGATCTCGTGCTCGGTGTGTGGCTGTCGAGCGCGGAGGTCGCCTCGTCCAGCAACAGGATTGGCGGCGCCTTCAAGACCGTGCGCGCAATCGCGACGCGCTGCTTCTCGCCGCCGGAGAGTTTCAGGCCGCGCTCGCCGACCTGTGTTTCGTAGCCCTGCGGCGACATCCGGATGAAGCCGTCGATCTGCGCCAGCCGCGCCGCCTCCTCGACCTCGTCGTTGCTGGCGTCCCAGCGGCCATAGCGGATGTTGTAGCGGATGGTGTCGTTGAACAGCACGGTGTCCTGCGGCACCATGCCGATCGCCGACCGCAGCGAGGCCTGCGTCACGGTCTTGATGTCCTGGCCGTCGATCAGGATGCGGCCGCTCGAGACGTCGTAGAGCCGGAACAGCAGCCGCGAGATCGTCGACTTGCCGGCGCCGGAGGGACCGACGATCGCGACCGTCTTGCCGGCCGGCACCTCGAAGCTCAGGCCTTTCAGGATCGGCCGGTCGGGCTCATAGGCGAAGCGGACATCCTCGAACCGGACGCTGCCGGCGGACACCGCAAGCGGTTTTGCGCCAGGCATGTCCTTCACCTCGGGATCGCGCGCCAGCACGTCGAACATCTTCTCGATGTCGATGATCGCCTGCTTGATCTCTCGATAGACCATGCCCATGAAGTTCAGCGGCACGTAGAGCTGGATCATCATCGAATTGATCAGCACGAAATCGCCGACGGTGTGGGTGCCGTTGCGGATGCCGAACGCGCACATCAGCATGGTCGCGGTCAGCCCCGCCGTGAAGATGATCGCCTGCCCGGTGTTGAGCACCGCAAGCGAAGTATAGGTCTTCACGCTGGCCTGCTCGTAGCGCTCCATCGAGCGGTCGTAGCGGCTCGCCTCGCGCTCCTCGGCGCCGAAATATTTCACCGTCTCATAGTTCAAGAGCGAGTCGATCGCCTTGGTATTCGCCTCGGTGTCGGAATCGTTCATCTTGCGGCGGATCTCGATCCGCCACTCGGTCGCAATGTAGGTGAAGTACATGAACACGACGACGGTGAGCAGCACCGCGAGCACATAGCGCCAGTCGAACTGCCAGAGCAGCACGCCAGCCAGCAGCATGACCTCGACGATGGTCGGGATCAGTTGCAGGATCACCATCCGCACGATGGTCTCGATGCCGGTGCGACCGCGTTCCAGCACGCGGGTCAGGCCGCCGGTCTTGCGCTCGAGATGGAAGCGCAGCGACAGCTCGTGCATGTGCACGAAGGTGATGTAGGCGAGCCGCCGCACCGCGTGCATGGCGACGCGGGCGAAGATGCCGTCGCGCCACTGCGTCAGCACCGCCATGATGATGCGCACCGCGCCGTAGCTGATCGTCATCAGCACCGGCGAGGCGATCAGCCACACCATCCAGTTCGAGGCCGCGACCGGGGCCGAGCCTGCGCCGTTCAACGCATCGATCGCCCATTTGAAGGTGAAGGGCACCGACAGCGTGGCGAACTTGGCGAACAGCAGCAGCACCACCGACCAGACGACGCGCATCTTCAGATCGGCGCGATCGCCCGGCCAGATGTAGGGCCAGAGATGAACGAGGGTGCCGAGCAGCGTCCCCTTCTCGGCGGCCGGCGTCGTGGCCGTGGGCTCGCCGGCGGCGGTCATATTCTGTTGCGGCGGCGCCATCAGGAGCCGGCCTGCACGGTCATGGCGCGGCGGTCCGCTGCCACATCTTTTCCACGATTTGCCATTGTGCCCGTCATATAGATCGTTTGAACGCGGCGTACAGGCTTATGACGAAAATTGTTCGCGATTCGCGGGAATTTACGGGATTTTTTGGTCCTCAATCCCCATATGCTGATCTTGACCCTGTTTACGCTGCAGTGCCACAAGGATCGTATGAACCAAATCAAGACTGTCTGTGTTTATTGCGGCTCCGGCCCCGGTAACAATCCCCGCTTCGTTGAAGCTGCCATCGCGCTGGGCAAGAGCTTTGCCGAAAACAACGTGCGCCTGGTCTATGGCGGCGGCTCGATCGGCCTGATGGGCGCGGTCGCCAAATCCACGCTCGATCATGGCGGCTCCGTCACCGGCATCATTCCGGAATTCCTGCGGGCGCGCGAGAACGCGCTGACCTCGGTTCAGGAGATGATCGTCACGCCCGACATGCATGAGCGCAAGCGCCTGATGTTCGAGCGTTCAGATGCGTTCGTGGCGCTGCCCGGCGGCATCGGCACGCTGGAGGAGCTGGTCGAGCAACTGACCTGGCAGCAGCTCGGCCGTCACCACAAGCCGATCCTGCTCGCCAACATCGACAATTTCTGGGAGCCCCTGCTCTCGCTGCTGAACCACATGCGCATGACCGAGTTCATCCGCCCGACGCTGCCGATCAACGTCCTGATGGCCGACCGCGTCGATGAGATCCTGCCGCGGCTGCGCTCGGCGGTGGCCCGCACGCCCGAGGCCGCGAAGGAACTCGCGCCCGAAGTGGCGCGGCGGCTCTGATCGCTCGAATGCGCTAAACTATCGCCGTCATGCTGAGGAGGCCGCGCAGCGGCCGTCTCGAAGCATCGACGGCCCGGCCGGTGGCCGTGCATCCTTCGAGACGCGCTACGCGCTCCTCAGGATGACGGATTACGATCGGCACCCCGCGCCAACCTCACTCGCTCGGAAACGTCACCGCCTCGATACGGTTGCCTTCGGGGTCGAGGACGAACGCCGCATAATAGCGCACGCGATCGTGCGGGCGCAGGCCGGGCGGGCCATCGGAGAGGCCACCCGACGCTAGTGCTGCGGCATGGAAGGCGTCGACCTCGGCGGTGGTCTTCGCGCGCAGGCAGATGTGGATGCCGCTCTCATGCGCGACCTGTGCCATCGCGGCGCGCACATTGATCCAGAATTCGGGATAGGCCTTGCCGAAGCCGATCGTTGCCGGCCGCGTGACGAGACGGCCCAGGCCGAGCGCGGCCAGCGTCGGTTCATAGAACCGCGCCGCGCGTTCGAGATCGCGGACACCGACGGAGACGTGGTCGATCATGGGTTCCTCCTCCCGTCATTGCGAGCGAAGCGAAGCAATCCATGCATCGTTACGCGCGGAAAGATGGATTGCTTCGCTCGCAATGACGACGCCTTTTTTCCTTCGCAGCCGGCTACGCTTGCGCGCCCGACTTCACCAGCTTGTAGAATACCGAATCCATCAGCGCCTGGAACGAAGCGTCGATGATGTTGGGCGAGACGCCGACCGTGGTCCAACTCTCGCCGGTCTCGTCCTCGCTTTCGATCAGCACGCGCGTGACTGCCTCGGTGCCGCCATTGAGGATACGCACGCGAAAATCGATCAGCTTCAAGCCGTCGATGTATTTCTGATACTTGCCGAGATCCTTGCGCAGCGCCACGTCGAGCGCGTTGACCGGACCGTTGCCTTCGGCGGCCGAGATCAGCCGCTCGCCGTCGACATCGACCTTCACCACGGCAAGCGCCACGGTGACGCGCTGGCCGTTGGCGTTGTAGCGCTGCTCGACATTGACGTCGAACTGCTCGACCTTGAAATATTCCGGCACCTTGCCGAGCGTACGGCGCGCCAGCAGATCGAAAGATGCGTTGGCGGATTCATAGGCGAAGCCCGCCGCCTCGCGCTCCTTCAGCTCCTCGACCAGCCGCGTCAGCCGCGGGTCGCTCCTGTCATAGGCGATGCCTGCACGGTCGAGCTCGGCCATGACGTTGGAGCGGCCGGCCTGGTCGGAGACCAGTACCTTGCGGAGGTTGCCGACCGAATCCGGCAGCACGTGCTCATAGGTCTGCGGATCCTTCAGTACCGCGGAGGCATGGATGCCGGTCTTGGTGACGAAGGCGCTCTCGCCGACATAGGCCGCATGGCGGTTGGGCGCGCGGTTCAGCATGTTGTCGAGCGTGCGCGACACCTTCATCAGCGTCGCCAGCTTCTCGGTGGTGACGCCGAGCTCGAACTTCTCGGCAAACTCCTGCTTCAGCTTCAGGGTCGGGATCAACGAGCAGAGATTGGCGTTGCCGCAGCGTTCGCCGAGACCGTTGAGCGTGCCCTGGATCTGCCGCGCGCCGGCGCGTACCGCGGCGAGCGAATTGGCGACCGCCTGCTCGGTGTCGTTATGGGCGTGGATGCCGAGATGGGCGCCGGGCACGTGCTTGACGACATCGACGACGATGGTCTCGATCTCATGCGGCATGGAGCCGCCATTGGTGTCGCACAGCACCACCCAGCGCGCGCCGGCCTCATAGGCGGCCTTGGCGCAGGCAAGCGCGTAGTCGCGGTTCTCCTTGTAGCCGTCGAAGAAATGCTCGCAGTCGACCATCACCTCGCGGCCCAGCGCCTTGGCGGCGGCGACGCTGTCGCGGATCGAGGCGAGATTTTCCTCGTTGGTGGTCTCGAGCGCGACCCGCACTTGGTAGGCGGAGGATTTGGCGACGAAGCAGATCGCGTCGGCCTTGGCCTCGAGGATGGCGGCGAGGCCCGGATCGTTCGACGCCGAACGGCCCGGCCGCCGCGTCATGCCGAAGGCGGTGAAGCGCGCGTGGTCGAAGGCGGGCTTCCTGCTGAAGAACTCGGTGTCGGTCGGATTGGCGCCGGGATAGCCGCCCTCGACATAGTCGATGCCGAGCGCGTCGAGCATCCCTGCGATCACCTGCTTGTCCTGCAGGGTGAAGTCGACGCCATTGGTCTGCGCGCCGTCGCGCAGTGTGGTGTCGAACAGATAGAGGCGCTCGCGGCTCATGCATGGCCTCCCGGCGCGGCAACGCCGTCGAGCGTCTTCTGCATCGTGGTGTTGGCGAGCCATTCGTCGCCGATGGTGACCGAATTGCGCTGCTGCGCGACGTAGCCGCGCTTGCGGAAGAACTCGAGCGCGGTGTCGCTGGCATCGACCTTCAGCGTCTTGGTGCCGCGGGCGCTTGCGATCTTCTCCAGCGCGTCGCACAGCGCGGCACCGACGCCCTGCCCGACCGCGCTCGGATGCACATAGAGCATGTCGATGTGATCGGCGCCCTTCAGCGAAGCGAAGCCGACCGGGGCGCCCTGCAACGTCGCGATCAGCGTGAGCTGGCCGGCGAGCTTCTTGCCGAACGCCTGCTCGTCGTCGGCGGCAGCCGCCCAGGCTTCCTGCTGCGCCTCGCTGTAATCGTCGCCGGTCAGGTCCATGATCGACGCCGCGAAGATCGCCGCCAGCAGCGGCGCATCGTCGGGCAGATACGGGCGCAACGCGGGTGCGGAACGACTCATCGCGCGATCTCCCAGGTGGTGCCTTCCTTGGAATCCTTGATCACGACGCCCATCGCGGCGAGCTGATCGCGGATCCGGTCGGACTCCTTGAAGTCCTTGCGCGCACGCGCCGCGGTGCGCTCGGCGATCAGCGCCTCGACCGCAGCGGCATCGACGCCGCTCGCCTGCTGCTTGCGTCCCTGCCAGGCGGCCGCGCTCTCCGACAGGAAGCCGAGCATCCGGAGCGAGCCGGCGAACTCCTTGCGGCTCTGTTCGCTGCTCGATGCAGCGCTGCGCAACCCGTGCAGCACGGCCATCGCCTGCGCGGTGTTGAGGTCGTCGTAGAGCGCCTCGACCATCGCCGGCGACGGCGCGCCCGGCTCGGCGTCGGCCGTGACCGCGTACCAATCGTCGAGCGTCTTCGCGCTCTCTTCCGCGCTCCTCAGCGTCCAGTCGAGCGGCGAACGGTAGTGCGTCTTGAGCATGCTCAGCCGCAGCACCTCGCCGGGCCAGTCGGCCAGGAGATCGCGGATCGTGAAGAAGTTGCCGAGCGACTTCGACATCTTCTCGCTTTCGATCTGCAGGAAGCCGTTGTGCATCCAGACATTGGCCATGCGGTCGGTGTGGAACGCGCAGCAGGTCTGTGCGAGCTCGTTCTCATGGTGCGGGAAAACCAGGTCGATGCCGCCGCCATGGATGTCGAACTTCTCGCCGAGATGCTTCCAGGCCATCGCCGAGCACTCGATGTGCCAGCCGGGGCGTCCCTCGACCGCGATACCTGCCGGCGACGGCCAGGACGGCTCGCCCGGCTTGGACGGCTTCCACAGCACGAAGTCGGTGTTGTCGCGCTTGTAGGGTGCGACATCGACCCGGGCGCCGGCGATCATCTCGTCGAGCGAGCGCTTCGACAGCGAACCGTACCGCGGCAGCACCGAATTGGCCGCGTTCATCGCCTGCGGCGAGAACAGCACGTGATCCTCGGCGACATAGGCAAAGCCGCCGGCGACCAGCTTCTCGATGATCGCACGCATCTCCGGGATGTGCTCGGTCGCGCGCGGCTGCACGGTGGGCGGCAAGCAGCCCAGCGCCGTGACGTCGTCCTGATACTGCTGATAGGTCTGCTCGGTGACCATGCGGATCGCCTCGTTCAACGGCACGCCGGCATAGTCCCGCGCGGCGCGGACGTTGATCTTGTCGTCGACGTCGGTGATGTTGCGGACATAGGTCACATGATCGGCGCCATAGCGATGGCGCAGCACGCGAAACAGCACGTCGAAGACAATGGCTGCGCGGCCGTTGCCGATATGGGCGAAGTCGTAGACCGTCGGTCCGCAGGCATACATGCGGACGTTGTCGGCATCGAGCGGAACGAACGGCCGCTTCTCCCGGGTCAACGTATCGTAGAGGCGCAAATCCATGGGTACCCATCCCTTGCGGCCGGGCGTCCAGTGATTCTCAGGCGATTGAGAAAAGACGGCCTCAGCCAGCGAATCGCTAGCTCATAATCTCGCGGCAAATGCTGCAGATGGCGAGGTGGCCGTTCATGGTTCCACCATCTCTCACGGCCCCATTATCGCGTCAAGGGGCTGTTTTCGGGCGTTTCGCAACGTGCCCGGCAGCGAAATCGCACCAACGCCCTCATGGTTAATCATTATTAAGCATTTGGGCGTATCGGGTTGGCTGCGGATTCCCCGCCATTTTACCGGTGCACCATGCGGCCGATTTCAGCATTGATTGCCTGCACGCTTGTCCTTGTCCCGCCCGTCCTTCTCCCCTCGGCCGCTCTGGCCGACAGCCGCGTCTTCATCATCGCGAACCAGGCCGACGGCTACGGCATCGACCAATGCCTCGCCCGCGGCGACCGCTGCGGCGCGTCCGCCGCCCACGCCTACTGCCGGTCACGCGATTTTGCGCAGGCCACCAATTTCCGCCGCGTCGACCCCGACGAGATCACCGGCGCGGTTCCGCACGCCGCGAACGCGAAATGCTCCGGCAATAGCTGCGGCGAATACGTCGCCATTACCTGCCAGCGCTAAGCCAAGCCGCTGGCCGGGCGGGGTTATTGCCACACCGTCGCCCCGGAAACGACGTGACGGTGCCCCGAGAAAAGGCTATGGCAGCAGCCTTGTCCGTGCGCTTTGACGTTGATCGCCGCGCGGCGTCGCTTTAATGGCCGGATATGCCCAATAGCCCCCGTTCTCGTTTCTCTCGCTGGTTTCTGACTTGCGCCGTGCTGGCCGGCATTGCCCTGCCCGCCGCGGACGCCCTGGCGCAGGTTCCTCCGGGACCGCCCGGCCCGGCTCCGCAAGGCGCGCCGCAGGCCAATCCGATGTGCGGCCGGCTCGAAGGCCAGCTGGCGGCGATCGATCGCGGCGGCGCCAGCGGCGATCCGGCCAAGGACGAGCAGATCCGCCGCTATCAGGACGCGGCCACCCGGCAGCAGGGCGAGCTCGATCGCGTGACGGCTCAGGCGCGGCGCATGGGCTGCGACAGCTCCGGTTTCTTTTCGCTCTTCAACAACAATTCGGCGCAGTGCGGACCGGTCAACAACCAGATCCAGCAGATGCGCGCCAATCTCGACCAGATCACGGCCAATCTCGAGCGGCTGCGCTCCGGCGGGCTCGGCGGCGCCGACCGCGAGAACCAGCGCCGCTCGGTCCTGACCGCGCTGGCGCAGAACAATTGCGGCCCGCAATATGCCGCAGCCGCGCGCGGTCCCGGCAACTTCCTCGAGAACCTGTTCGGCGGCGGCGGTGGCGGCAATCCCAACAGCCCGCTGCCCCCGCCCGACCCGCAATATGGCGCACAGTCCGGTACCTTCCGCACCGTCTGCGTCCGCACCTGCGACGGCGCCTATTTCCCGATCTCGTTCGCGACCGTGCAGGCGCGCTTCGCCGCCGACGAACAGATCTGCAAGGCGCAGTGCCCGGCCGCGGAGGCCAGCCTGTTCGCCTACCGAAATCCCGGCGAGGACATCAACCAGGCGGTCTCGATCAGCGGCCAGCCCTACTCATCGCTGCCGAACGCCTTCAAGTACCGCACCGAGTTCAACCCGTCCTGCTCCTGCAAGGCGGCGGGCCAGAGCTGGGCGGAGGCGCTGAAGGCGGTCGACGACCAGGCCTCCGCCGCGCAGCAGGGCGACATCATCGTCACCGAGGAGAGCGCGCGGAAGATGCAGCAGCGGGCTCAGGGCAAGGCTGCCGCCGGCAAGAAGGGCGCGCCGGCAGCGGCCGCTCAGCAGCCGGCCGCCGCTGACGCCACGGCACCGGTGGCGCCGTCGAGCGACGGCCAGATCCGCACCGTCGGCCCGACCTTCATTCCGCAGAAGAAGCAGTAAGGGTTACCCCTCAAACGCTTCCGCCGACGCGCGCGAGCCGCGCGTCACCAGCGTCTCGTCGGGCTTGGGCAACGCCTTGCCGAAATCGCGGAACCGGTTGGTGATGGGATAGCGGCGGTCGCGGCCGAAATTCTTGCGCGTCACCTTCACGCCAGGCGCCGCCTGCCGACGCTTGTATTCGGCGATGTTGAGCAGGCGATCGACGCGGGTCACCACGTCGCGGTCGAAGCCGGCTGCGACGATGGTCGCGAGCGGCTCCTCGCGCTCCACCAGCCGCTCGAGGATCGCGTCCAGCACCTCGTAGGGCGGCAGCGAATCCTGGTCGGTCTGGTTCTCGCGCAACTCCGCGGTCGGCGGCCGGATGATGATGTTGACCGGGATCACCTCGCCCGACGGGCCGAGCGCGCCGTCCGGCTTCCAGCTATTGCGCAGGCTCGACAGGCGGAACACCTCGGTCTTGTAGATGTCCTTGATCGGGTTGAAGCCGCCGTTCATGTCGCCGTACAGCGTGGCGTAGCCGACCGACATTTCCGACTTGTTGCCTGTCGTCACCACCATGGCGCCGGTCTTGTTGGAGATCGCCATCAAAAGCGTGCCGCGGGCGCGCGCCTGCAAATTCTCCTCGGTGATGTCGCGCTCCATGCCGGCGAACACCGGCGCCAGGATCTTCTCGAACCCGTTCACGGCGTCCGCAATCGGCAAGATCTCGTAGCGGATGCCGAGTGCCGCCGCGAGCTTGGCGGCATCGTCGAGCGACACCTGCGCGGTGTAGCGGAACGGCAGCATCACACCGCGCACTTTTTCCGCGCCGAGCGCATCAACCGCGATCGCGGCGCACAGCGCGGAATCGATACCGCCGGAGACGCCGAGCAGCACGCCGGGAAAACCGTTCTTGCGGACGTAGTCGCGCAGGCCGAGCACGCAGGCCGCGTAATCGGCCTTGTCGCCCTCGAGCTGCGGCGTGATCGGCCCGTTGCAGCGCCAGCCATCCGCGGTCTTGCGCCAGGTCAGCGTCGTGATGTTCTCCTCGAACGCCGGGAGTTGCGCGGCGACCGAAAGATCGGCGTTCAGCGCGAACGAGGCGCCGTCGAAGATCAGCTCGTCCTGGCCGCCGACTTCATTCAAATAGAGCAGCGGCAACCCGCTCTCGGTGACGCGCGCCACCACGATCGACAGGCGGAGATCGGCCTTGTCGCGGGCATAGGGCGAGCCGTTCGGCACAATGAGAATCTCGGCACCGGTCTCGGCGAGACACTCGACGACGTTCTCGTATTCCTCCGACTCCTCGAGCCAGATGTCCTCGCAGATCGGCACGCCGATCCGCACGCCGCGCACCGTCACCGGGCCCGCCGCCGGGCCGCGCGCGAACAGCCGCTTCTCGTCGAACACGCCGTAATTCGGCAGATTGGCCTTGAAGCGCAGTGCGGCGATGCGTCCGCCGTCGAGCAGCGCGCAGGCATTGTAGAGCTTGTCGTCCTCGACCCAGGGCGTGCCGATCAGAACAGCCGGGCCGCCATCGGCGGTCTCGCGCGCCAGTTCCTCGACCGCGGCGCGGCAGGCCGCCTGGAATGCCGGCTTGAGCACCAGATCCTCCGGCGGATAGCCGGCGAGGAACAGCTCCGACAGCACCACGAGGTCGGCGCCGTCGGCCTTCGCCTTGTCGCGCGCGGCGCGCGCCATGGCGGCGTTGCCGGTGACGTCACCGACCGCCGGATTGAGTTGCGCCAGGGTGATCTTGATCTGTTGTTCGCTCATATCTTTATGTTGTCCCGCACAACGGCAAACTTCAATGGTCGTCCAATCATGGTGCGATTGCAGAAATCGCACCGGGATCGGTGGCGCCGGTCAGGGCGCAAGCTCCGCCCTCACCTCGCCGAGCAGCGCCATGCCGCCTAACCTGCCCAATTCGTCCGAACATTTCGCGCTCTTGCCATAGCAGCCGAATGCGACCGTGACCCGCTCGGACAGCGGTCCGATGCTGGGCAGGCCGGTGTCGCCAAAGGTGGTCATACACGGCACGACGCGGCGTTCTTCGAATTTGAGGTCGCTGATACGGTCGAGGATCTGCGTTTGCAGCCGATCGGCCACGTCAATCGAGCCGCCCGACCGGAACCAGGCCTTGACGTCGACCTCGCTTTCGAGCGGACGATCGACCGGATCGCCGCCGAGCTTCAACCAGGTCTGGCCGTCCGGATAGGGAATCGGCGGCAGGATATAGGGATTGTCGCCCTTCGGCCCCAGACAGCGCATCGACGGCATGCCCGACAGGCGCTCAACTTCCGCCGCGCCAAGCCGGAACAGCGCCGCGGTGCGCGCATAGACCGTGAACCCCAGCGATCGGCCGAGCAGCGATCGGGTGTGCCCGCCGGCCGCGACCAGTACGCGCTCGGCCTCGACGCTGCCCGATCGCGTCCGGATCGTCACGCCGGAGCCGCTTTCCGAAATCCCGAGCGCAGGCTCGGCGATGACGCGGGCGCCTGCGCGCTCGGCTGCGATGGTCTGCGCGCGGACCAGGCGGCGCGGGCTGATATATCCGGCGTTGTGCGGCTCGAAATAGCCCAGCATGCCCGCGGTCGATTTCAGAAATGGAAACCGCTCCGCGAGTGCCGCATCCTGATAGGCTTCACAGGAGATCGCCTCGTCGGCGCAGACCTTGCCGACCGAGGCGACATCGGTGGTTTCGCTATGGCCGATGTGGAGCGCACCGACTTCCCGGTAGAACTCGACACCGCTTTCCGCCGAAATCTCGCCGTAGCGCGACAGCGCCGCACGGTTCATCTGCCGCCAGAACGCTTGCGGATCGTAGATCCGCGTGATGCGGCCTTCATCGTAGTGGCTGCCGAACACGCCGCCATGGCTGGAGAAGTCGGCCGGCTCATCCGGCCCGATCAACGCAACCTCATGGCCCATCTTGCTTAGATGTCGCGCGGCCGCCGACCCGATCAGACCCCGTCCGATCACCGCAAGCTTGATCGCTCTATTCGCGGCGCTCACGGCTGGCTCCCGCTCATGCCAACGAACATTGGCCTCTCCATCGTCATCACGAGGAGCGCAGCGACGCGGCGATCCATCCGTCCGCGCATGTGGACCGATGGATTGCTTCGCTGCGCTCGCAATGACGAAGGTGAGTCCATCTCTTGATTGCCTGGGATCAGAACGCGCCCAAGCGCTCAGCGAGGGCGAACAGCCAGAACAGCCCGGCCATGACGAGCGCAACGCCGACCGCAGCCGAGCCCATGTCCTTGACCCGGCCGATCTGCGGATCGTGATCCATGGTCAGGCGGTCGGCGAGTTTTTCGATCGCGGTGTTGAGCAGCTCGATCACGAGCACCAGCACCACGGTCGCGACCAGTTCGACCCGACGCATCACGGTGGCGCCGACCAGCCAGGCCAGCGGCAGCGACAGCACGAGCGCCACCACCTCCTCGCGTATCGCCTGCTCCGAGCGAATGGCGAAGGCCAGCCCGTTGCGCGAGTTGATGGTGGCCCGCCAGAACCTCAGCAAGTCACAGTCCCCAAAGTCACCTGCCCCAAATCACAAGCCCGCGGCGGCCGGCATCGGCTTCACCTTGCCGGCGCGCTCCTGCTTCAAGAGCTCGGCGATCAGGAAGGCCATGTCGATCGACTGTTCGGCGTTGAGGCGGGGATCGCAGACCGTGTGGTAGCGGTCGTTGAGATCCTCGTCGGTGATGGCGCGCGCGCCGCCGATGCATTCGGTGACATCCTGGCCGGTCATCTCCAGGTGCACGCCGCCGGCATGGGTGCCCTCGGCGGCATGGATCTGGAAGAACGACTTCACCTCCGACAGCACGCGGTCGAACGGCCGCGTCTTGTAGCCCGAGGTCGAGGTGATGGTGTTGCCGTGCATCGGATCGCACGACCACACCACCGTGCGCCCTTCGCGCTGCACGGCGCGGATCAGGCCCGGCAGATGGTCGCCGACCTTGTCGGCGCCGAAGCGGTTGATCAGCGTCAGGCGTCCCGGCTCGTTGTCGGGGCTGAGTACGTCGATCAGCTTCAACAGCTCGTCCGGCTTCAACGACGGGCCGCATTTCAGGCCGATCGGGTTCCTGATGCCGCGGAAATATTCGACATGGCCGTGGTCGAGCTGGCGGGTGCGGTCGCCGATCCAGATCATGTGGCCGGAGGTCGCATACCAGTCGCCGGTGGTGGAATCGACCCGCGTCATCGCCTGCTCGTAGCCGAGCAGCAGCGCCTCGTGGCTGGTGTAGAAATCGGTGGCGCGCAGCTCGGGATGGCTCTCGAGGTCGAGGCCGCAGGCGCGCATGAAGTTCAGCGCGTCCGAGATGCGGTCGGCCAGCTCCTTGTAGCGGCGGGACTGCGGCGAATCCTTCAGGAAGCCGAGCATCCATTGATGCACGCTGCCGAGATTGGCGAAGCCGCCGGTCGCGAACGCGCGCAGCAAGTTCAGCGTCGCCGCCGACTGCCGGTAGGCCATCAGCTGGCGCTGCGGATCGGGAACGCGGGCTTCCGGCGTGAAGGCGATGTCGTTGACGATGTCGCCGCGATAGCTCGGCAGTTCGACGTCGCCCTGCTTCTCGGTCGGCGACGAACGCGGTTTTGCGAATTGCCCGGCGATGCGGCCGACCTTCACCACCGGCAGCGCGCCGGCATAGGTCATGACCACCGCCATCTGCAGCAGGACGCGGAAGAAGTCGCGGATGTTGTTGGCGCCGTGCTCGGCGAAGCTCTCGGCGCAGTCGCCGCCCTGCAGCAGGAAGGCCTCGCCGGCGGCGACCCGCCCGAGCGCCTTCTTCAGGCTGCGCGCCTCGCCCGCGAACACCAGCGGCGGAAAGGTCGCGAGCTGGGCCTCGACATCGGCCAATGCCTTGGCATCGGGATAATCGGGCACCTGCAGCACCTTCTTGGCGCGCCAGCTATCGGGGGTCCACCGCTCGGACATAAGGTCAACTCCTGAGCAAAAACCGCGACTTAATCGCGGGCAACGGAAAGCCCGGCTTATACACAGCCGACCGCTTCCCGGCTAGAAGGATTCCCGCAATTCCGTCAAGCCCTTGCGGGAAAATCCGAATTCGCATTTGGTAGAGCATAGCATGAATGCCGGGGAAATCGCCGTGGCCGAGGCCGCGCTGGACGACGTTTTTAGCGACGACATCGTCGTGCCCGCCGCAGACGGCTTTCCGCTCGCCGCGACGCTGTTCCTGCCGCGCGGCAAGAAGCGCCACGCCGTCCTGATCAACTCGGCCACTGCCGTTCCCCGAAAAGTCTATCGCGGCTTCGCCGGCTACCTCGCCCGCCGCGGCGCGGCGGTACTGACCTATGACTACCGCGGCACCGGCGACTCGAGGCCGATGGCGGCGACCGGCCTGAGCAAGCCGAAATCGCTCGCCGGCTTCAAGGCCACGATGGCGGACTGGGCCGCGCTCGACGCGACCGCCGCCCTGAACTGGATGCGCCAGCGCTACCGCGACCTGCCCTTCGCCTATGTCGGCCATTCCTTCGGCGGCCAGGCGCTCGGCCTCCTGCCCAACAATACCGAGATCCCCCGCGCGCTGCTGATCGCCTCGCAGGCGGCCTACTGGAAGCTGATGGCCTCGCCGGAGCGCTACCGCGTCATGGCCTTCATGAACGGCGTCGGCCTGCCGCTGACTCGCATGCTCGGCTATCTGCCGGCCTGGGCCGGTCTCGGTATGGAGCTGCCCAAAGGCGTGTTCGAGCAATGGCGGAGCTGGGTGATGCGGGAACGTTACCTGCTCGACGATCCCGCGCTCGCCGCACGCGAGAATTTTCCGAAGTTCAGGGGCAAGCTCCGCGCCTTCAGCGTCACCGACGACACCTGGGCGACGCGGCCTGCGGTCGAGCTCTTGTGCTCCGCATTCACGTCGATCACGCCGGAGATCGTCTCGATCCGTCCCGCGGATGCTGGTGTAACCAAGATCGGCCATTTCGGCTTCTTCCGCAGCGAGCACCGCGACACGCTGTGGCGCGGTGCTGCGGAATGGCTCGAGGCGGAGGGGTAGATTTCCGCTGGTGTCGTCCTGGCTTTCGCGTTCTAGCGACACGATTGTCCGAGCCGGCCTCACACCACCTTCCGCACCGCCGCCGTCGCGGCATCACCCGTGTTCGGCGTTCCCGTCGGCTCGATCAGCAACAGATGCACCTCTTCCCGCGCGACGGGGCGATGCTCGACGCCCTTCGGCACGATGTACATCTGGCCTTGCTTCAGCGTGACGGTGCGGTCGCGCAGCTCGATATCGAGCACGCCTTTCAGCACAAGGAAGAAGTCATCGGTGTCGTCGTGCTTGTGCCAGACGAATTCGCCCTGCACCTTCACCACCATGACGTCGCACGCGTTGAATTGCGCCACCGTGCGCGGCGACCAATGATCGGTGAATGTCGACAGTTTTGCTGCGAGATCGATCGCATCACTCATGGGTGCCTCCGGATTCAGCCGGGGCACGTTAGCGCAATCACCTGTGCGATGCTTCGCCCGGTTTGCCCACGCACTCCTACTGATACGTGGTGGGCTTGTCGTGCCCGTTCAATCCGCAGGGCTTTTCGCCGTTGCCGTTGGCAGCCTTGCGCGCCAGCAGCTCCCTTTCGGCCTGGTACCAGAGCCGATCCATCTGGCCCGCCGGCTCGCCGGCATCCTTCCATAACTCGTAAGCGCGGGTCCGGATCTCCTGCTCGGTCGGGCCTGTCATGGGCGGCTCCCTCAATTTGAGATGTCAAACTGTTTGAGAGTGGAACATCCAGCATAGCGCAAGGTTCCGATCTGCGCGAGATGGCCGTTTCGTCCATCGCGCCATCTGTGCACAAGCGCCGCTGCAGGCCGTTCGCCGGAAACCGGATTTGATTTGAGCGCAGGCAAGGAGTGGCCGCAAAGAAAAAGGCCCCAGCGAAGGGGGCACCAGCTGAGGCCCAGTCATTCACCAATGAGGTAGACGTGTCACCCGGCCAGCAGCCAGGCGACGCTGACGATGAGTGCGATGAACGACGCCCCGGCAATGCCGAGGAAGCCGTAGTCCACGCGGTCCAGTCGGTGCGATTTGAACATGCCTCAGTGTAGGACCGGCAACGGGCCTGCGCATTAAGATATGCAAGTCAGTGAGGGTGCCCTAATTTGCCCGACAACCAAGGAACGGCCGGCGGTCGCCCTCGAAATGCGGCGTAGTCTTACGGCAGCAAGCTCTACCTCTTCCGGGGTATGAAACCTTTTGCGCTCTCACGCAGACTCATCCTCATCAGGATTTTGCCACGACCCTCCTGGGGCTAGAGACAGCGCCGCCCGCATGTATTTTAAGCGAGCGGCGTTGGGCTATCAGGCAGGGCTCATTCCTGGTTCCAACACCAGCAGAGCACCAAGACGGCCGGGGCCAGCCCGCGGAGTGCCCGTCTATTCCGCCGCCTGGCGGACGTGGCGCGCGGTCGGGGTGCGCATCGTCACCAGCTCTTCCGAGGCGGTCGGGTGCAGCGCGATGGTGGCGTCGAAATCGGCCTTGGTCGCCTTCATCTTCACCGCGATCGCGATCGCCTGGGTGATCTCGGCGGCGCAGTCGCCGACGATATGGCAGCCGAGCACGCGGTCGCTTGAGCCGTCGACCACGAGCTTCATCAGCACGCGGGTGTCGCGGCCGGACATCGTCGCCTTGATCGGACGGAAATCGGCCTTGTAGATGTCGACGTGGGAAAACTGCGCCCGCGCCTCTTCCTCCGTGAGGCCGACGGTACCGACCTCGGGCTGCGAGAACACCGCGGTCGGAATCGTCGCGTGGTCGACCTGCACCGGGCGCTTGCCGAACACGGTGTCGGCGAAGGCATGGCCCTCGCGGATCGCGACCGGGGTCAGATTGGTGCGGTGGGTGACGTCGCCGACCGCGTAGATGTTGTCGACCGAGGTCTTCGACCAGCCATCGACCTGAATGCCGCCATTGGCGGGGTTGATGGCGACGCCGGCGGCTTCGAGCCCGAGACCCCTGACGTTGGGATGCCGGGCCGATCGCGAACATCACCTGGTCGGCGGCGATGCTCGATCCGCCGGACAGATGCGCAGTGAAATCGCGGCCGTGCTTGTCGACCTTCGTCACTGTGCTGCCGGTGATGATGGTGATGCCACGCTTCTCCATCTCGGCGCGGACATGCTTGCGGACGTCCTCGTCGAAACCGCGCAGGATGTTGTCGCCGCGGTAGACCACCGTGACGTCGGAGCCGTAGCCCGCGAAGATGCCGGCGAATTCCAGCGCGATGTATCCGCCGCCCTGGATCACGATCCGCTTCGGCAGCTCCTTGAGATGAAACGCCTCGTTGGAGGAGATCACGTGCTCGATGCCGGGAACGGCGGGGCCGTGATTGGGCGCGCCGCCGGTCGCGATCAGGATGTATTTCGCCGTCACCTTCTCGCCGGTGGCGAGGCGGATGGTGTGGGCATCTTCCAGCACCGCGCGGGTCTTTGCGATCCTGGCGCCGGACTTTTCGACATTCGTCGTGTAGGCGGCCTCGAGCCGGGCGATCTCCTTGTCCTTGTTGGCGACCAGCGTCGCCCAGTCGAACGAGACCTGACCGATGCTCCAGCCGAAGCCGGCTGCGTCCTCGATCTCCTGGTGGACGTGGCTGCCGATCACGAACAGCTTCTTCGGCACGCAGCCGCGGATGACGCAGGTGCCGCCCATCCGGTACTCTTCGGCGACCATGACCTTGGCGCCATAATTGGCGGCGATGCGGGCGGCACGAACGCCGCCCGAACCACCACCGATGACAAACAGGTCGACGTCATACTCGGCCATGGCAACCTCTCTCTTCCCCCTCGCCCCGCAAGCGGGGCGAGGTCACACGGAGCGCGTTTCGAGCGGTCGAAAACGCTCTGTTAGATATCCTTGCCGCGCTTCTTCATCTCGGTCTTGAACTGGCCGTTGACGATCACGCCGAACTGCTGCGCCCATTGCTGCATATATTGCAGCGACCCGTTGATTGCCTGGGGTTCCGCGGTCAAAAGTTTCTGACCGAGCGGCGTCTTGTAGAACGTCACCAGATCCTTCAGCTCCTGCTCGGTGAACTCGGAGGCGTAGATCTGCGCCATGCCCTCGCCGATTTCCTTCTCGCTGCCGGCGAACTGCTTGGCGACGACCACCGCCACCTCATCGAGATCCTTCTGGTAGTTCAGGTACTGCTGGAGGAGACCGGTCTTGGTCTTCTCGATGATGCCCGGAATGGCGCCGTTGTACATCACTGCCACGTTCTTCATCGCCAGGATTTCCTTGGCGGCCGCAATCGCCGCCGGGGTCGACTGCTTGACCTTGGGCATGGGCGGCAGCTGCGGCTGCTGCGCCATCGCCGGTGCAGTCGCGAGCGCGAGGCCTGCCGCCAGGGCCGCCGCCGACAAAAATCCCGAAAAACGCTTCATTCCAAGTCTCCTTGCTTGCGGCGTCATCGCCGTTCAACAACCCGAATTCCCTGCGCGCCGGCCAGAACGGCGACGCTGCCAAGCCCGATGAACAGGCCGTGTTCAACCACGCCCGGTATAGCGCTGAGCAAACCGGCGAGACGCGGCGGGTCGCCGATCCGGCCGAGATGCGCATCGACGATCCAGTGGCCGCCATCGGTGACAAAAACGTGACCGTCCTTGCCCTTGCGGATGATCATTTCACCGGACACGCCGGCCGCAGCGAACGCCCGCGCCATCGCGGCCTGCGTCGCGCCAAGCCCGAACGGGATCACCTCGACCGGCAGCGGGAAGCGGCCGAGCGTCTCGACCCATTTGCTGTCGTCGGCAATCACGATCATGCGATCGCTGGCGGCCGCCACGATCTTCTCGCGCAGCAGTGCGCCGCCGCCGCCCTTGATCAGATTGAGCGCCGGGTCGATCTCGTCGGCGCCATCGATGGTGAGGTCGAGATGGTCGATCTCGTCCAGCGTGGTCAGCGGGACGCCGCAGCGGATCGCATCCGCCCGGGTCGCCTCCGAGGTCGGGACGCCGATCACCTTCATGCCTGCGCGGACCTTCTCGCCGAGCAGCTCGACGAAATGCTTGGCGGTCGAGCCGGTGCCAAGCCCGAGTTTCATGCCGTCGCGCACCTCTTCGAGCGCGCGCGCCGCCGCCTGGCGTTTCAGTGCGTCCATGTCCACGTGCCGACTGCCCCCTGGTTGTCCGTTCCGGGCACGCCATCTGCGGCCCGGCGGGCGCATATCTAGCGTCGTTTTGCGGACAGGAATAGCGCCAACAGGGGTCCGTCCTTAGTCGGAAATGGCGTCCATCGCGGCCAAAATCGCCGAAAAACGGGCCTCGACCTCGGCCCGCCTCCCGGGATGGGTGAAAATATAGAGCTGGTTTTCGCGGATTGCGGTCAGCACCCGGGCCGCGACCGAAGCCGGATCGAGGCCGGCTTCGATCAGGCGCGCGATCTCGGCGATGATCGCGGCCGCGGGGCTGTCAGGGGCGTACTGACGGGTCGGGCCGTAATGCTCGGGGCGGTTGCGCCCACTCTCGCCGATCCGGGTCCGCACGAAGCTCGGACAGAGCACGCTGACGCCGATGCCGAGCGGCTTGAGCTGCTGATTGAGTCCCTCCGACATGGCGACGACGGCGAACTTGGTTGCCGCATAGGGACTGAGCCCGAGCCCGGCATTCATTCCGGCCATCGACGCCGTGTTGACAAAATGACCGCCCTCATTGTGCCGGCGGATGTGCGGCAGAAAACTCCTGATCCCATGCACGACGCCCATCAGATTGACGTCGATCACCCAGCGCCAATCGTCGACCGAGATCTGGTCGATGCCGCCGCCGGCGGCGACGCCGGCATTGTTGCAGACGACATGGACCTTGCCGAAGGCGCGGAACGAGGCCTCGGCCGCGCGGTCGACGCTGGCGGGATCGGCGACGTCGCAGACCACGCCATCGATATCGGCGCCGGTGGCACGCAGCGCATCGACGGCCTTGTCCAGCGCGCCGGCTTCGATGTCGGCGAGCATCACCTTCATGCCCTCGCGGGCGAAGGCTGTTGCCATCGCCAGACCGATTCCGCTGGCGGCGCCGGTGACAAAAGCGGCTTTTCCGGCAAGTTCCCGCATCTCAGCCTCCCGTATTTCATAACGTACTCACATCTACTCTTGCATCGCGGCGCCGGGCCCGATAGCCAAAAGCATCATGTCCGCCTTCTCTCCCCCCATCGTTGTATTCGATCTCGACGGCACGCTGGTGGACACCGCGCCTGATCTGATCAGCGCGCTCAATTACGTGCTCGACCGCGAGGGTCTGCAGCCGGTGCCGCTGTCGGCGGCACGCAACATGATCGGCGCCGGCGCGCGCAAGCTGCTCGAGCGCGGGCTCGAGGTGGATGGCCGCTCGGTCAGCGTCGCTGACCTCGACCGCCTGACCAAGGATTTCGTCGACTATTACGCCGAGCATATCGCCGACGGCTCGCGCCCGTTCGACGGGCTGGAGGCCACGCTCGACCGGCTTGCGGCCAAGGGCCACCGCTTCGCGGTCTGCACCAACAAAGCTGGAATGGCTGTCCAAGCTGCTGCTCGACCGGCTCGGCCTGACGCCGCGCTTTGCTGCGATCTGCGGCCAAGACACGTTCGGCGTCGCCAAGCCCGACCCGGCGTTCCTGCGCGAGACTGTCGCCCGCGCCGGCGGCCGGCTGCCCGGCGCCATCATGGTCGGCGATGCCGGTCCCGACGTCGGGGTCGCCCGCCGCGCCAGCGTCCCCGTGATCGGGGTCGATTTCGGCTATACCGACGTCCCGATGGCCGAGCTGAAGCCGGACCGGCTGATCAGCCATATGCGCGATCTGCCGGACGCCGTCGCCAGCCTAAGCGCGGCATAAATTTTCCGCAACAATTTGATATCGCTTGGCAATATCTCGCCATGCGTTTCTGCCATTAACCATCCCTTAACGAACAGGCCTCGCGCTGTTGCGCCTCTGTTCCGACGCCCCTATGGTCCGCGCGGGGATTGTGGCTGACTGCCGCAGTAGAGTGTGGATCATGCGTCGTATCATCGTCATCGCGGCCGCCGGGCTGAGCCTGGCCGGCTGCTCCTCCTTCTCATGGGATTCGTTCAAGTCAGCTCCGCCGCCAATGCAGGTGCAGCTGGATTCAAACCCGCAGGGCGCGGACGCCGTGACCTCGATCGGGCCGGGCTGCAAGACGCCCTGCTCGGTCTCCGTTCCGGCGCCGGAGAGCAACTTCTCGGTCACCTTCAACATGCCGAAGTTCCAGCCGGCGACCGTGCCGGTGACGGTGACGCGCACGCCGGGCGACTTCACCAGCCCGGCTACGACCACGCTCGATCCGAGCCCGGTGTTCGCCGAGCTGCAGCCCGCCGGCCCGCCGCCGCGCGCGCACAAGCCGCGGCCGAAAAAGCGGAAGCCGGCGGCCACGGCCGCGGCTCCTGCCGCCGCCGCGCCGGACTCTGCGTTCCCCGCCCCGGCTGCTGCGCCGGCACCGACTGCGGCAGCTCCGACGCGCTAGTGGCTTTGGACGCGCGCTTTCTTCACGCAAGCCGGCGTCCACTTCGCTCGAAAACGCTGTAGTGCGCAGCAGATTGCACTGCACAAGAGCCCGGCCGAAAGCCGGGTTTCTGGTTTTGGTGGAAGCACATCGGCGATTGCGATCATGCATCGCGCGATCTGTCTCACCTATCGCTTTGCATGTCGCGGATCATCCCACGGATCCTCCCTTGGAACGCATTGTGACAACGCGCCAACATGCATAGATTGCGGTTGCCGGTGCCAGCCACGGCGCGCGGTACGCAGGGAACAGGTTGCAGGGCCCGAATGAACGTCTCAACGCAAGCCGCTTCTGACACGCTGTTTCGTCCGATGACCGATCCGTTCGGCCGGACGATCCGTTACCTGCGCGTCTCCGTTACCGACCGCTGCGACCTGCGCTGCTTCTACTGCATGTCGGAAGACATGACCTTCCTGCCGAAGGCCGATCTGTTGACGCTGGAAGAGCTCGACCGGCTCTGCTCGGCATTCGTCGCCAAGGGCGTGCGCAAGATCCGCCTCACCGGCGGCGAGCCGCTGGTCCGGCGCAACGTGATGGGCCTGGTGCGCTCGCTGTCGCGCCACCTTTCGACCGGCGCACTCGACGAGTTGACGCTGACCACCAACGGTTCGCAGCTCGCCCGCTTCGCCCAGGAACTCGCCGATTGCGGCGTGCGCCGCGTCAACGTCTCGCTCGACACGCTCGACCCCGTAAAATTCCGGGCCATCACCCGCTGGGGTGACATCGACAAGGTGTTGTCGGGCATCGAGGCGGCGCGCTCCGCCGGACTCGCGGTCAAGATCAACGCGGTCGCGCTGAAGAACATGAACGAGGACGAGATCCCCGCCCTTATGGAATGGGCGCATGGCAAAGGCATGGGCCTGACGCTGATCGAGGTGATGCCGATGGGCGACATCGGCGAAGGCCGGATCGATCAGTACGTGCCGCTGTCCTTGATGCGCGCGCGGCTCGAGAAGCACTACACGCTGACCGACCTCGCCGACGACACCGGCGGCCCCGCCCGCTACGTCCGGGTCGCCGAGACCGGCGGCAAGCTCGGCTTCATCACGCCGATGACCCACAATTTCTGCGAATCCTGCAACCGGGTACGGATCACCTGCACCGGCACGCTGCATACCTGCCTCGGCCATGAGGACGCCTCCGACCTGCGCCGGCCGCTGCGCGCCTCCGACGACAACGAGCTGCTGTCGGCGACGATCGACCGGGCCATCGGACTTAAGCCGAAGGGCCACGACTTCATCATCGACCGACGCCACAATCGGCCGAGCGTCAGCCGCCATATGAGCGTGACCGGCGGCTAGGATATCTACCCGGCTGCGGCTAGGCCGAAATCTCCTTCAATATCAACAAACTTCCAATTGACGGCGGGACTTCCCGCTGGTTTGTTGCGTTCGCTTCATGCTAGCTCGGCTGGATAGGCCGCTGCGCCTCACAGGCGTGGTCAAGACTGCTGGGGCCCACGTGGGGAGGACCATCGTTGCAATCGCTCTTGAAGTTGAGCCGCGGAATCGACGCGTTTACATGCTGGACGGGAAAACGTCTGGCCTGGCTGATCCTTGTTGCCGTGATCATCTCCGCGATCAACGCGATCGTCCGCAAGACCTTCGACATGTCGTCCAATTCCTGGCTCGAGCTGCAATGGGTGCTGTTCAGCATCGTCTTCCTGCTGTGTTCCCCCTGGACCTTGCTCGACAACGAGCACATTCGAATCGATATCGTGAACAACCTTCTGCCGAAGCGTGTTCGCGACGTGATCGACGTGATCGGTCATCTGTTCTTTCTGCTGCCGCTGTGCGTCGTCATGATCATAACGGGCGGCCCATTCTTCTGGCGGTCGTACCAGATCAACGAGCAGTCCGGCAACGCGGGCGGGCTGCCGCAATGGCCGGCCAAGTCGCTGATCATCATCGCATTCGCATTTCTTTTCGTTCAGGGCATTTCTGAATTGATCAAACGCATCGCGGTCATGCGCGGGCTCATTCCCGATCCGCACGCATCCCAGGTGACGGCGATCGAGGCCGAAGTCGAGCACCTCGTCGAAGCGATCGAAAAGCGCTGATCGTCGGTCGCGATCGCAAGGGGGACTGGATGACTGCTTTTCTAATCGAGAACATGGCGCCGATTATGTTCGCGTCGCTGGTGGTCATGCTGCTGCTTGGCTACCCTGCGGCGTTTTCGCTCGGTGCGGTCGGCCTGATCTATGCCGTCGTCGGCATTCAGCTCGGCGAATTCCGGCCGGACTTCCTGCAGGCACTGCCCGAGCGCGTCTACGGCGTGATGAACAACGACACGCTGCTGGCGATTCCGTTCTTCACTTTCATGGGGCTTGTGCTCGAGCGGTCCGGGATGGCGGAAGATCTGCTCGACACGATCGGGCAGTTGTTCGGCACCATCCGCGGCGGCCTGGCCTATGCGGTCGTGTTCGTCGGCGCCCTGCTGGCGGCGACCACCGGCGTGGTCGCGGCCTCGGTGATCTCGATGGGCCTGATCTCGCTCCCGATCATGCTCCGCTACGGCTACGACCGCCGCATGGCGACCGGCATCATCGCCGCGTCCGGCACGCTGGCGCAGATCATCCCGCCGTCGCTGGTGCTGATCGTGATGGCCGACCAGCTCGGCAAGTCGGTCGGCGACATGTATGAGGGCGCGTTCATTCCCGGACTGGTGCTGGCCGGGCTTTATGCCGGCTACGCCTTCCTCGTGACGATGATATTTCCCAAGGCGGCTCCCGGCCTGCCCGCCGAGGCGATCGGCTTTCGCGAGAAGGACGGCAGCCGCGGCCTTTGGTCGCTCGGCGGGTTGTTCCTGGTCAGCTGCGCGTTCGGCTGGTTCATGATGCGGAACTCGGATGCGCATGGCGCCGACTTCGTGGTGCTCAGCATGTTCTTCGGCATCCTGTTCGCGTTCTTCGTCGCGGTCGTGAACTGGGTCGTCGACAGGCTGACCGGCTTCCGCTTCCTCTCTGCCATGGCGCAGCAGACCACCTTCGTGATGGTGCCGCCGCTGTTCCTGATCTTCCTCGTGCTCGGTACGATCTTCATCGGCATCGCCACTCCGACCGAGGGCGGGGCGATGGGTGCCGCGGGTGCCCTGATCCTCGGCGCATTCAAGCGCCGCCTGACCTGGGACCTGATCCGCCAGGCCACGGAATCGACGGCCAAGCTTTCCGCCTTCGTCGTCTTCATCCTGGTCGGCGCGCGCGTCTTCTCGCTGACGTTCTACGGCGTGAACGGCCACGTCTGGGTCGAGCATCTCTTGACCTCGCTGCCCGGCGGACAAGTCGGCTTCCTCATCTTCGTCAACGCCTTCGTGTTCGTGCTGGCCTTCTTCCTCGATTTCTTCGAGCTGGCCTTCATCGTGATCCCGCTGCTCGGGCCGGCCGCGGAAAAGCTCGGCATCGACCTGATCTGGTTCGGCGTGATCCTCGGCGTCAACATGCAGACCTCCTTCATGCATCCGCCGTTCGGCTTCGCGCTGTTCTACCTGCGCTCGGTCGCCCCCAAGGACTCCTATCTCGATCGCCTCACCGGCAAGCGCATGGAGGCGGTGACGACCGGGCAGATCTACTGGGGCGCGGTGCCGTTCGTCGTCATCCAGGTCATCATGGTGGGGCTCGTCATTCTGTTCCCGTCGATGGTGATGCACTACAAGGGGTCCGCATCCACTATCGATCCGAACTCGGTCAAGATCGAGGTGCCGCAGATCGACCTCCCGCCGCTGGACTTTGGACAGCCGAAGAACTGAGCGGTCAAGCCCGGCCGGTGTCTCGCCAGACGACCGCCGGGCTGCCCGCAAGTCCAGGGGAGTTCAATGCTGGCCGCCGCAGTTGTCGCAATTTTCGTGATCGCCTACGCCGCGATCGCGCTCGAGCATCCGATCGGGATCAACAAATCGGCGTCGGCCCTGCTCGGCGCAGGGCTGATCTGGGCCGTCTACGCGATGTGGAGCGGCGATCCCGCCCTGATCGACAAGCAGCTTAGCGAGTCGGTTTCCTCCACTGCCCAGATCGTGTTCTTCCTGATCGGCGCCATGACGATCGTCGAAGTCATCGACGCCCACAATGGCTTCGAGGTCATCACCTCGATGATCAACACGAGGAAGCAGGCCACGTTGATGTGGCTCGTCGGGTTCGTGACGTTCTTTCTCAGCTCCGTGCTGGATAATCTGACCACCACGATCGTCATGATCTCACTGATGCGCAAGCTGCTCGACCGCCAAAGCGACCGCCTTTTCTTTGCTGCGATGATCGTCATCGCTGCCAATGCGGGCGGTGCGTGGTCGGCCATCGGCGACGTCACGACCACGATGCTGTGGATCGGTGGCCAGATCACCCCGATTGCGATCGTCAAGGGTGTGTTCCTCGCCTCCCTCATCAATCTCGTCGTGCCGCTGCTTGTCATCAGCGCCACGCTACGGGGAAAAATCGTGGAGGCACCGCAGAGACAAACCCGGGCCGTCTTGACCAGCGTGTTAGAGCGCAACGTGACCTTCTGTCTCGGTCTCGGCATCCTGATCATGGTCCCGGCCTTCAAGGCCGTCACCCATCTGCCTCCCTTCATGGGAATTCTGTTTGGTCTCGGTGTGCTCTGGACGGTCGGCGAACTGATCCATCGCGACAAGGAAGAGGACGAAAAGAAACGCCTGACGCTGGTTCACGCCTTGACCCGGATCGACATGAGTTCAATCGTGTTCTTCATCGGGATCTTGCTGGCGGTGGCCGCGCTTGAGCACACCCATGTTCTCGAAATGCTGGCCAAATGGCTGGACAGCACCTTCGGGCGACTGGACGTCATCGTTATCTTGCTCGGCCTGCTCAGCGCGGTCATCGATAATGTTCCGCTGGTGGCGGCTTCGATGGGCATGTACGGTTTGAACCAGCATCCTCCGGACAGCTTCCTATGGGAGTTCGTCGCCTATTGCGCGGGTACCGGCGGCTCGATCCTGATCATCGGCTCGGCTTCCGGCGTCGCCGCGATGGGTCTCGAGAAGATCGAGTTCTTCTGGTATGTTCGCCGCGTCAGCGGCCTCGCGCTTTTGGGCTATTTCGGAGGTGTCGCCGCCTACATTGTCCAATACTGGCTGCTTCACTGACTAGTGGCGTCGGCTTCCACGGCGCCGGTATGCTGTGGTCCCTATGCGCGATGGGAACGGGTTGAATCATCATCGCGCTTTGGCTCGCGGTTTGAGCATGATGGTTCCAAAGCCTCGTTGCTGAGCCATGCGAGCGCCGCCACCTCGCGGTCAGCGGGCGGCCGCCGGCTCCTGCCTTGCAAGGCGGAAGCTCAACGTGAACTGGGCACCGCCGGACGGCAGGTTCTCCACCCGCACCGTCGCATCGTGATCGTCGACGACGCCGCGCACGATCGAGAGGCCGAGCCCCGCGCCGTCGGTGCGCTGGCGATCGCGACGCCAGAACCGCTGGAAGATCAGCGCCTGCTCGGCGGGCGCAATCCCCGGCCCGCAGTCGCGTACCTGCACAGAACCGTTGTCGTGCACCTCGACGTCAACTGAGGTCTTATCGGCGGTGTACTTGATGGCGTTCTCCGCCAGATTGAAGATCGCGCGCTGCAGCATCTCGGCATTGCCCCGGACCTGCACCGGATTGTCGGTGCCGCGCAGCGCGATGTCCTTCTCCTGTGCCAGCGCATAGGGCGCGATCGAGCCGACCACCTCGGCGCACACCGCGCGCAAATCCGCGGTGTCGCCGGGATCCAGTACCAGCGTGTCGAGCTCGGCAATCTCGAGCAACTGGCTGACGATACGGCCCATGCTCTCGATGTCGGCGTGCAGCTCCCTGGTCCCCTTGGCCGCATCGAGCGTCTCGATCCGGGTCCTGAGGATGGCAAGCGGGGTGCGAAGCTGATGCGCGGCATCGGCCGTGAATTGGCGCTGCACGTGAAAGCCTTCCTCGAGGCGATCGAACGCCTGGTTGACGGCCGTCACCAGCGGCAGGATCTCGCTCGGAATCCCCTCGGTCGGAAGGCGGATGTCCGTCCTCGCCGGTCCTATGCTTCTCGCCTCGTCCGAGGCCCGCAACAGCGGAATCACCGCGCGCCGGAAGATCAGGATGTCGGTGGCAAGCAGGATCAGAAGGATCGGGATGGTGATCCAGCCGACGCGCCGGAAGAAGTTGGAGACGATGTCATCGATGATAACGTCGCGATGCGACAGGTCCTCGGCGACCAGGATGCGCAGCGTCTGGCCGCCGAGCAGCCTGGTGACGCTGGCACCGGAAATCCGGTTAGCGGAGGCTTGCAGCCGCGGCGCGTCGCGATGCGATGAGAACAGCAGATGGCCGTCCGCATCGTAGATGTCGTAGCGATAGCGGCCGTAGGCGTCGGAATAGAGCCCTCTGAGGCTGTCCGGCAGGTTGAGCTGCACCTTGCCTGCGGCATCGACCGAGAGGTTCTGGCCGAGATCGGCGGCCTGGTCGCGCATCGCTTCGCGATGCAGATGGTTGATCTCCGAATTCAATAACCACAGCAGCAGCAGCGGCAGGAAGATCGCAGCGACCGCGACCGCCACGATGTGCAGGAACACGATCCGCGAGGTCAGCGACTTGAAGCGGAACACCGCTACTTCTCCTCCGCCATCAGATAGCCGACGCCGCGAATGGTGTGGATGACGACCTTGGCGCGGTGCTCGCTGAGCAGCTTGCGTAGCCGCGACACATAGACCTCGACCGCATTCGATGCGACCTCGCCCGACAGACCGAAGATGTGGTCCTCGACGTTTTTCTTCGGGACCACCCGCCCCTGCCGCCGCAGCAGGATCTCCAGCACCGACGTTTCGCGCGCGGAAAACACGTGCGGCGCGCCGTCGACGAACACCTGCTTGCTCTCGGTGTCGTAGACGAGATTGGCGAGCTTCAGCGAGGAGCCGAGCAGCTGGCCGGGCCGGCGCAGGATGGCTTCGAGCCGCGCCACCAACTCTTCCAGTGCGAACGGCTTCGCCAGATAGTCGTCCGCGCCGCTGCGCAGGCCGCTGACCCGATCCTGCAGGCTGCCCCGTGCGGTCAGCATCAGCACCGGCAGCGGGTCGTTCTTGCGGCGAAGTTCCGCCAACACCGACAAGCCGTCGCCGTCGGGCAGACCAAGGTCGAGGATCATGGCAGCATAGCTGACGCTGCGCAGCGCGTCGCGTGCCTCGGCAACGCTGTGGACGACATCGGATTCGTATCCCGCCGCCATCAGCCCGCCGGCGAGAAGTCGCGACAGTTCGGCGTTGTCCTCGACGATCAGAAGGCGCATCGCGGCAATCCTGTCTTCATCCGATCGCTCCTCCCATCTGCTGTCGCCAAAACAAGGCACATGCGAAGGTGACGTCTCGATGGCGACACAAGCGCCATATTGCTCGCTCCTGGCTGGAGCTACCGCTTCGAAAATAGATAGCCTCCTGCCCGGTGCAATCAAAATCAGCGTCAGGTGGACCATTGATCGCGCCCTGTAAGGCCGACGTCAGCTAGCCCTGATAGCAGGTTGCTCGTTCGGGACTGGAGATCGACAACTGGCCCTCCGCCGCGACCAGCGATCCTGCGCGTTCGCAATCCGGGGCGCGTCGAAGTGGTGATCGCGGCATGAAAAACCCCCGGAGCTTTCGCTCCGAGGCCGATGTCCTGTCCAACTCGCAGCGCTCAGCTCTGTGCGTGACGCGCCATGAAGTTGTCGTAGCCGACTTCTGCGACCTGAAACCACTGATAGCCGTTGCTCGAGAAGCTGTTGAGAGACTCATACACCTTCTTGAAGTCCGCGTTGCTCGCGGAGACCTCATTGTGCAGCTCCTTTGCCGCTTTGAACGATGCCTCCATCACCGGGGCCGGGAAGGCGTGCAGTTTGGCGCCGGCCGCGAGTAACCGCTTGAGGGCCGGTGGATTGGTCTGGTCGTACTTCGCCATCATCCAGTTGTTGGCGTAGTGACCGGCCTGTTCGAGAATGGCCTGATAATGTTTTGGCAGTGCGTTCCACTTATCGAGGTTGACGAACGATAGCAGCATGGGGCCGCCTTCCCACCAGCCCGGATAGTAGTAATGCGGCGCGACCTTGACGAATCCAAGCCGCTCGTCGTCGTATGGGCCGACCCATTCGGCCGCATCGATGGTGCCTTTCTCAAGCGCTGGATAGATGTCGCCGCCCGCGATCTGCTGCGGCACCGCGCCCATCTTCTGCATCACACGTCCGGCGAAACCACCGATACGGAATTTAAGGCCCTTCAAATCGTCGACACTGGCGATCTCCTTGCGGAACCAGCCGCCCATCTGACAGCCGGTGTTGCCGGCGAGCAGCGATGTGACGTTGTACTTCTTGTAGAATTGATTGAGCGCATCCTTGCCGCCTCCAAGCATGTACCATGCCTGGTTGATGCGCATGTTCGGGCCGAACGGC
This sequence comes from Bradyrhizobium sp. USDA 3364, assembly GCF_054056355.1. Lineage (NCBI taxonomy): Bacteria > Pseudomonadati > Pseudomonadota > Alphaproteobacteria > Hyphomicrobiales > Nitrobacteraceae > Bradyrhizobium > Bradyrhizobium sp. USDA 3364. The sequence goes on along the minus strand of NZ_JBSRYG010000002.1, from coordinate 6,168,101 downwards.
ACTGCCGAGCCGAAGGTGAAGGTCGGATCCTTGCCAAAGTAATAGTAGGACGCCGTATGACCGATCTCGACCGTGCCGCTCTGCACGGCGTCAAGCACTTGCAGTCCGGGGACGATCTCGCCAGCTGCAAATGTCTGAATCTGGAATTTGTTGTCGGTAGCTTCGCCGACTACCTTGGCCATCATCTCGGCACCACCGTAGAGCGTATCGAGCGATTTGGGCCAACTCGTCGGCATTCGCCATTTGAGCTCCGGCATCGACTGTGCAATCGCCGGCGCCGCGATGGTTACCGCACCGGCGACGCCTAGACCGGTGACCTTGATGAATTCTCTGCGCTTCATTTTTGAATCCTGCCCTTGGTTGTGTTTTCGCTTGTGCTGCCGGAGCGCCGCCGGGATTTTCCGATCGTCGCGCTCATTCTTCTTGGCCGTCGCAATCGACGAGAGATCACGCGCCGCCTTCGTGCCGAGGCTTGGGGCGAGCATGGAACATCCCCTCGGCGAACGCCAGACGCAAAAAGCCCGGCCTTCTCGTGAAGGCCGGGCTACTTAAGTCGAATTTTTCGAAGGGCTCCGATCCCGGGACCGAAGCCTCAATTCTCGTTCTGACGCGTTCTCCTCACGCGAACGCTGCGCTGATCAGCCGCGGGTGCGCGAGCGGATCATGAAGCTGTCGAAGGTGTACTCGGCGACCTGCCACCACAGATACTGGTCGGAGCGGTACGCCTGCATGGCGTCGATCGACTTCTTGAAGTCGGCGTTCTTGGCCGAGATTTCACCCCACAGCTCGTTGGTCGCCTTGAGGCAAGCCTCGAGCACCTCGTTGGTGAAAGGCCGCAGCTGCGTGCCGCCGGCAACCAGCCGCTTCAGCGCCGTTGGGTTCTGCATGTCATAGCGCGCGGCCATCCAGCTGTTGGCGTTAGCACACGCGTTGGTCAGAATAGCCTGATAGCCCTTCGGCAGCGCGTTCCACTTCTCGAGATTGGCGAAAGCGTGCACCGTGGGGCCGCCCTCCCAGAAACCCGGATAGTAGTAATATTTGGCGACCTTGGCGAACCCGAGCTTCTCGTCGTCATAGGGGCCGACCCACTCGGCCGCGTCGATGGTACCCTTTTCGAGCGCCGGATAGATATCGCCGCCGGCGAGCTGCTGCGGCACCACGCCAACCTTCTGCAGCACCTGGCCGGCAATGCCGCCGATGCGCATCTTGAGGCCAGACATGTCGGCGACGGTCTTGATCTCCTTCCGGAACCAGCCGCCCATCTGAGTGCCAGTGTTGCCGGTTGGAAAGCCGATCACGCCGAACTTCTTGAAGAACTCGTTGCCGAGCGCCTCACCACCGCCCTGGTACCACCAGGAGTTCTGCATGCGCGCATTGAGCCCGAACGGCACCGACGCGTAGATCGCAAACGTCGGATCCTTGCCGACATAGTAGTACGAGACCGTGTGGCACATCTCGACCGTGCCGTTCGACGTCGCATCCAGGGCCTGCAGGCCAGGCGCGAGCTCGCCGGCGGCGAACACCTGGATCTGGAACTTGTTGTCGGTCATCTCGGCGACGTACTTCGACACCTGCTCGGCGCCGCCATAGATGGTGTCCAGCGACTTCGGGAAGCTCGAGGTCAGGCGCCACTTGATTTCAGGCGAGGACTGCGCGATCGCCGGCGCAGCAACCGCCGTCGCGGCAGCACCGGCCGCAGAAACTTTCAAAAAATCACGACGCTTCATCGTAAGGCTTCTCCTTGAGGGGGCGTTTCCCGGTGACCGCAAGCAATTCTTCGGCAGACGCTTGCACAGGCCCGCCGAGGCGCTCTGGGTCGGCCTTTAACACGGAAGCCGGCCTCACGGAAACGCGACGATGGCATGACCGCGCCAATTAAACGAAAGTCTGATGACGCGGGAAATCTGCGGAAAATACCGCCTCAGGCTGCGGCCATGACGCCTCGCGGCAGCCCACGGACCTTGCTGTCCGTCGCGCGGTAAATCGCCGCGTCGGGACCATCCGGCCCGCGCTCAGCCGCCGGGCGACCCGGCGATCAGCGCCGCGTGGTCTCCCGCGCCTTCTTGGCTTGATTGGCGAGATGCCGCCCGCGCCGGATCCAGCCCTGCGCGGTGGTTTTGCTGACGCCGTACATCTTCGAGATCGTCGCGGCCGCTTCTCCGATCGAGTCGGATTTCTTCGCAACGTTGAACGCCACCCGCGAGGCCTCTGCGCGCTTCTCCCGGGTCAGATGCTTGCGTTCTTTGTTTGGTTCGCGTGATGCTGCCATGTCGAGGGTCGCCCCACCGTTCCCGCAGTTCGGCTTCACCCGTGGCCGATTCGACCAGTCCCGCACAAACATACAGGCCGGCATTGATTCAGCAATCGTCCCGGGCGACGGGCCTGTGAAGAAAAGTGGCTCAGGCCGCGGCCTATCAAGACCTGCCGGCGCGCCGCTCAGGCTGCGGCGATGGCGCCCTGCAGCTGCTCGCGGATCTTGCCGCCGATCGCGCGGTAGATTGCGGCGTGCGGGCCGTCCGGCTCGCTCTCGACCACCGGGTTGCCTGAATCGGAGGCGGCGCGGATCGCGATGTGCAGCGGGATTTCGCCGAGGAACGGCACCCCGAGCTGCTCGGCCTCGTGGCGGGCGCCGCCATGGCCGAAGATGTCCGAACGGGTGCCGCAATGCGGGCACTGGAAATAGCTCATGTTCTCGACGATGCCGAGCACGGGCACGTTGACCTTCTTGAACATCGCTAATCCCCGCCGTGCGTCGATCAGCGAGAGGTCCTGCGGCGTCGAGATGATGACGGCGCCCTTGAGCGGGACGTTCTGCGCCAGCGTGAGCTGGGCGTCGCCGGTGCCGGGCGGCATATCGACGACGAGCACGTCGAGCGTACCCCAGGCCACGTCGCGCAGCATCTGGGTGATCGCCGACATCACCATCGGCCCGCGCCAGATCATCGCGGTGTCTTCCTCGACGAGGAAACCGATCGACATGATCGAGAGGCCAAAGCGCTGCAGCGGGATCATCTTCTTGTCGTCGTTGAGCTGCGGCTTCTCGCGGATGCCGGTCAGCCGCGGCACCGACGGGCCGTAGATGTCGGCGTCGAGCAGCCCGACACGCAGGCCGAGGTCGCGCAGGCCGAGCGCGAGGTTGAGCGCCGTGGTCGACTTGCCTACCCCGCCCTTGCCGGAGGCAACCGCGATGACGGCGGAGATGCCGGGGATCTCGGCTTGCCGGGCCATCGGCGACTGCGCGCCGGGCGGGTGCGGATGACGGTGCGCGGATGCGGGCTGCACGCCGCCGGCCGGCCGCGGCGCAGGCGCCGCAGCGCCCGCCTTGCGTTCCGCGGTCAGCGCGATCATGGCGACGCTGACGCCGGGAATGGCGCGCACGGCGTTCTCGGCCTGCGCACGCACGCTCTCCCAGGCGCGGGCTTCCGCGGCATCGACGTTGATCGAGAAGAACACCTTGCCGTCGGTGACCGTGATCGCCGACAGCACATTGGCGTTGGTCAAGGCGACGCCGCGTGGCGACATCACCTTGGCAAGGCAATCGAGAACCTGTTGCTGCGTCACGCTCACCGCGCATCTCCTGGGCTTTTCTTAAGTAGGCATGATCCGGAAAACCGCTTCGCACTTTTCCGGATCATGCCCCAAGAGACCTCCCATAGAGCGTTGCAGCGCAAAAGGCTACCTCGCTCCGACGTCGTCCCGCCGCTCGGCCGGCGCCGCGCCGCCTTCCTTGGCGGCCTCGTAGTTCAGCTCGATCATGACCCCGTTGGGGTCGTTGACGAAGATCTGCCAGAGATCACCGCCGGGAACCTGGCGCGAGTCGAATTCCATGCCCTTGGACTGCAGCCGCTGCCGCATCCCGTCAAACCCCCGGCTGGCAAAGGCGACGTGATGGACGACGCCCGAGTCAGGCTTTTGTGCCTCGTCGGTCGCGGAAATATCGACCAGATGCACGACAGCCTTGCCCTCGCTGTACATCCACGCTCCGGGGAACGCGAAGTTCGGCCGCGCGCCCTTTTCCAGGCCCAGAATGTCCTCATAGAACCGCACCGTGGCGGCGAGATTCCGGGTCCGGATGTTGAAATGATCGAGCACACCGACGCTCATGCCCATGCGATACACTCCCTTTTTTGTGAAGTTCTTTGGTGCGGCGATCCTAGCACAAAACCGGGCTCTGCCATCCAACCAAGGCCGTTGCCCTCCGCTGCACAGGGGGTATGGTGCGGCTCCTTCCATGGACGGAATGCCCCTGCCCGCCGCGACATTGCCGGTGGGCCAAAGGGCGATCACCACGGCAAATCACAAGGTATCAGACATGGCTAAAGTCGCTTTTCTCGGTCTCGGCGTAATGGGTTTCCCGATGGCGGGACACCTCGTGAAAAAAGGCGGCCATGAGGTCACCGTGTACAACCGGACCGCGGCGAAGGCGAAGGAATGGGCCGACAAGTTCGGCGGCAAGACGGCGCCGACCCCGAAGGCCGCGGCCGAAGGTCAGGACTTCGTGATGTGCTGCGTCGGCAACGACAACGACCTGCGCGCGGTCACGATCGGCCCCGACGGCGCCTTCGCCGGGATCAGGAAGGGCGCGACCTTCGTCGATCACACCACCGCCTCCGCCGAGGTCGCCCGCGAGCTCGATGCCGCCGCCACCAAGGCCGGCTTCAAGTTCGTCGACGCGCCGGTGTCCGGCGGCCAGGCCGGCGCCGAGAACGGCGTGCTGACCGTGATGTGCGGCGGCACCGAAGATGCCTATGCGGGCGCGGAGCCGATCATCACCGGCGCCTATGCGCGGATGTGCAAGCTGCTCGGGCCGGCAGGCGCCGGCCAGCTGACCAAGATGGTCAACCAGATCTGCATCGCGGGCCTGGTACAGGGCCTGTCCGAGGGCATCCACTTCGCCAAGAAGAGTGGCCTCGACGTCGCCGCCGTGATCGAAACCATCTCCAAGGGCGCGGCGCAGTCTTGGCAGATGGAAAACCGCTACAAGACCATGAACGAGGGCAAGTACGATTTCGGCTTCGCGGTCGAGTGGATGCGCAAGGACCTCTCGATTGCACTGGCGGAAGCCCGCCGCAACGGCGCCACCCTGCCCGCGACTGCCCTGGTCGACCAGTTCTATGCCGAGGTCGAGAAGATGGGCGGCAAGCGCTGGGATACGTCGAGCCTGCTGGCGAGGCTGCAGCGCTGAGATTCGGCATCGCAGCGAACAGCAAGGGCGCGGCTCAGCCGCGCCCTTTTTGCAGGCGATCGAACACCCCTGCACAACGCTGTCGGCGGTTCGTCGGGCGTGCCGTCAAAGTTAATTTAACCTCCGGTTAACGAGTTTCTTTAGCTTCTTAAGTCATCGCTTAATGATTTGGCGTCACAGATAGACAATGCAAAAGGCCCGCGCGGTTCGCTGGCAGGATTTGTGTTGTTTATGGGTAATCCCGCAGAAAAGCCTGAAGTTGTAGCGCTTCCGGCAGGACCTCAGGTGACGGCGCCGGTGAACAGCCGGCGTGTCGCCGCACAGCGGGTACGCGAGGCGCGGGATCGGTTAACGTCAACCAGTGGAACCCGCCCGGCGTTCGACGCCGAACTGCTCCGCCAATACGCCCAGACCCGGATCTCGGCGTCCTACGTCGTGATGCTGCTGGTGGTGGCAACCGGCGTGCTGTTCGGCCTCTGGATGAAGCCGATCGTGGCCGGCGCCTGGACGGTCGGCATCCTCTGCGTCCATCTTCTGATCATCCGCAGCTGCTCACGCTTTCTTGCCGAGCCGACCTCGGTCGCGGTGACCCGCAAATGGCGGACCCGCTTCGTGCTGCTCGACCTGCTCTACGGCCTGTGCTGGACCGCGATCCTGATCCACCCCGCCGGCCGCGATCTCGCCTCCAACACTCTGATGATGTTTTTGATGCTGCTGGTGATCGCGGTCTCCAGCATGCTGGCGGCAAGCCTGCCGATCGCAGCACTCGCGGCAACCGTGCCGGTCACGGTCGGGATCGCGCTCGACCTCGTGCTCAACGGCGCGTTCGACAATTACGTGCTGGCGCTGCTCGCGCTTGCCGCCGAGGGCTATTTCGCGCTGCTGGCGCACCGCCTGCATTCGACCACGCTGGCGACGCTGGAAGCCCGAGCCGAAAAGGACGCGCTGATCGGCGAACTGGAACAGGCCAAGGCGATCTCCGACGAGGCACGGCATCGCGCCGAGTCCGCCAACGTCGCCAAGTCGCGCTTTCTGGCCCAGATGAGCCACGAACTGCGCACCCCGCTCAACGCCATCCTCGGCTTCTCCGAGGTGATGAAGAGCGAGATTTTCGGCGGGCATACCGTACCGGTGTACAAGGAATATTCCGCCGACATCCATAATTCCGGCGTGCACCTGCTCAATCTCATCAACGAGATCCTCGACCTGTCGCGCATCGAGGCCGGCCGCTACGAGCTGAACGAAGAGGCTGTCGCGCTGGTGCATGTCGTCGCCGACTGCCACCATCTCCTGAAGCTGCGCGCTTCCAGCCGCGGCATCACCATCCACGAGGTGTTCGAGCACGGCATGCCCAGGATCTGGGGCGACGAGCGCGCCATCCGCCAGGTCGTGCTCAACCTGCTCTCCAACTCGATCAAGTTCACTCCGCAGGGCGGCGAAATCTGGCTGAAGGTGGGCTGGACTGCGTCAGGCGGCCAGTATCTGAGCGTCAAGGACACCGGCAGCGGCATCGCCGAGGACGAGATCCCGGTCGTGCTGGCCTCGTTCGGCCAGGGCTCCAACTCGATCAAGTCGGCGGAACAGGGCGCGGGCCTCGGCCTGCCGATCGCGAAGAGCCTGATCGACATGCATGGCGGCACCTTCACGCTGAAATCGAAACTGCGCATCGGCACCGAGGTGATCGTGACCTTGCCGCCGGAGCGGGTGATGAGCGCGCTGGCGCCGATGTCGGAAGAAGCGCCGCCCATGCAGCCGGAGCCCGTCGAGCCCGCGATGAGCGGCGATCGGAAACGCGTGCGCCGCAAGTCGATCATGAGTGCCGGCACCGGATTGTAGAGCATGTCGCGGAAAATCGTGACGCAGGTCGCGCTGCCAACAAACGCCGGGCGTTCGCGCGAAGAGCATGCTTGCGGCAAAAAGCCGGGGCGTGATGCAGCCTCCTGCGTCGGCCGGCTTGCACTGGCGGCTGAAACGGTTCAACAGTTGAAGTATGAGCTCAGAAACGCCGTGTATCGCAGTCTGCATGATGGACCCCAAGACGAAGCTCTGCTTCGGGTGTGGTCGCACGCTTCCGGAGATCGCGCGCTGGCACAGGATGGACCGCGCGGAGCGGCTGTCCGTCATGGCGAACTTGCCGGCGCGCATGGCCGAGGCCGGGCTCGAGCGCATGGAGCCGCGCCCGAAGCGCGCGTGACCACCGCTGCGACCGGAGGTGCAGCGTGACCCGCATCCTCCTCGTCATCCTGCTCCTGATGGCCACCGCCGGCGCCGTCGTCGCCTATGGCGATCCCGAGCAGATCGCCCGCGCCCGGCAGAATCTGACCCAGATCTTCGGCCGCAGCATCGCCGCGTCGGCCTCCACCCCCGCGGTGCAGATCGCGCGCAGCCAAGGTGGCGAGTTCGCATTCCGCGCCAAGATCAACGGCGTCAGCGCGCCGATGGTCATCGACACCGGCGCGACCTCGGTGGTGCTGACCTGGGAAACCGCCAAGGCGATCGGGCTGCCGATCGAAATGCTGGAATACAACGTCGATCTCGAAACCGCCGGCGGTCACACCAAGGCGGCACGGCTGACGCTCGACCGTCTCGCGGTCGGCAAGCTGGTCGAGAAATCGGTGCCGGCGCTGGTGGTGCAGCGCGGGCAGATGAAGACCAATTTGCTCGGCATGAGCTTCCTCGACCGGCTTGAAAGCTGGGGCGTGCGTGCCGACACGCTGTCGCTGACCGGCTACCCCGACGTCACCGGCAGCATCAGCACCTCGAGCCGCCACCGGCGCCCGCGCACGGTGGTTGACTAGCGCTAGCGATCGTCGTCGTGGATCGACGACGGATGCCGGCACAGCGGCGTGACCTTTATCTCCATGAACGGAAACAGCGGCAGGCTGGACAGGATATCGTGCAATTCCTGCGGGCCTGACACGTCGAAGATGCTGACATTGGCGTAGCGCCCGGCCACCCGCCACAGATGGCGCCAGGCGCCACTGCGCTGCAGCTCCATGGCGCGGACGCGTTCCGCCTGCTTCAGCGCGTCGGTCTTCTCAGTCGGGAGATCGTGCGGAATCCGCACCTCCATTTCGACGTGGAACAGCATGGTGATCAACTCTTTCAGCGATGGGGAAATGGCAAGGAGCCGCCGTGCGATCGCGGCGGCTCCATCTGATCTCTCTACCAGATCGTTAGCGATGTCGTCAGCCTTGCACCAGACCGCGGCTGACGAGGTTAATGTCATCGGGATTGACGAGGTCCTTCGCCGTCCAGCCCGAGACGTCGTAATCGCTCATGCAGTTGCGCACGAAATCCTGCATCGCGCCGAGGTCGCCCGTGGCGCTCGCCGCCATCAGCGTCTCGACACGCAGGTTCTCGTAATTGCCCGCATAGTTGCGCTCGTAGAGCTCGTGCCGGCCGCCGAATTCGGAGCCGACCGCGTCCCACAGCAGCTTGAGCAGCTTGATCCGGTCGATCGCGGCATAGCCGTTGGAGCCGCGCACGAAGCGGTCGAGATAGGGCCGGATGGCCTCGCTCTCCAGATCGGCCGAGCTCGAGGGCAGATAGATCAGGCCGCTCGCGACGTGGCGCTCGATCAATTCCTTGATCCGCGGATAGGCCATCGGCGCGAACACGCGATAGGCCAGCCCGTAATTCAGGTTGGGCAGATTGTAGCCGTCGGTGCCCTGCCAAGCGATCGGCGACTTCACCATCGCATCGGCAATGCCGTGGAACAGGTTGCGCCAGGCAATCACCTCGCCCACCGCCGTCTGCACGCCGCGGAAATCCTTCGATCCGGTCGCCTCCACCGCCATCGAGAACAGACCGGCGATGAAGTCGAGCTTGACGGCAAGCCGGGTCACGCCGTGCAGCGTGAAGCGCGGGATGAAACCCGACGCCGGGAAGAACTGGTTGATCTTGTCGACGTCGCCATAGATGAAGACGTTCTCCCAGGGCACCAGCACCTTGTCGAACACGAGGATGGAGTCGTTCTCGTCGAAACGGCTCGACAGCGGATAGTCGAACGGCGATCCGGTCGCAGCCGCGGTGAATTCGTAGGACGAGCGGGCAATCAGCTTGATGCCCTTGGCGTCCATCGGCGCGGTGAAGATCAGCGCGAACGACTTGTCCTTGATCGGAATGCCGTAGTGGGCGATGAAATTGTAGTGCGTCAGCGCCGAGCCGGTCGCGACTACCTTCGCACCTGAAACTATCAGGCCGGCATCGGTCTCCTTCTCGACATGCATGAAGACGTCGCGCACCTCCTCGATGGCACGATCGCGATCGATCGGCGGATTGACGATGGCATGATTCCAGAAGTCGAGCCGCTCCTGGGTCCGGGCATACCACTTCTTGGCATTGCCGGCGTATTCGCCATAGAAGCCCGAATTCGCGCCCAGCGTGCCGAGGAACGACGCCTTGTAGTCCGGTGAGCGGCCCATCCAGCCGAATGCAACCTTCTGCAACTCGGCGATCGCATCGCGACCCTTGACCAGGTCCTCGGCCGTCTTCGAGCCGAGGAAAAACGGATGAGTGAGCTGCCCCGTGCCGGTGTCGGTCGGGACGCCGATCTGATCCTTCTTCTCGTGGAAGCGATCGTACCAGCGCGCCACCATGCGCGCCGAATTGCGAAACGCGGGATGCTGGGTGACGTTCTTGACGCGCTCGCCGTAGATGTAGATTTCGCGACCGTCCTGGATGCTGTCCAGGAATTCCGCGCCGGTATAGACGCTGGTGGTTGACGCAGGCACGTCGGCCCGCAGGGCTGTTGCTGTAGTCATGGGTTCTCCTCCGCTGTGTCGTTGAACCGGCGGCGTTGCCGCACCGGCCTGGACCATTCCGTCACGCTCTTGGTCGGCGTGACATCGGAGGAAAAGCTATGCGCTCACCCTGAGCCGGCGAAAGGTATCACACCATACCGCGCGGCCCGCCGCGGCTCGGGCTATGACTTAGGTGGCACGGACCGGACGGCAGCGATCGTCCAGCCGATGCAGCGCCGCAGCTGACGCAGCAATCGCACAGCACGGCAAAGGGAGCGAACCATGGGCAAGGGTCTTGACAGCAGCGCTGTCGCTTTCCATCGCGATGGGGAATTGGCGCTTGCGGCCAGCGTCGTCACCATCGGCGCGTTCGACGGCGTTCACCGCGGCCACCAGGAACTGCTCCGGCAGACCATTGCGGCAGCGCAACGCCGCGGCATTCCTGCCGTGGTCTACACCTTCGATCCGCCGCCAAAGGCGTATTTCGGCCAAGCCGAGCCGCTGATCTCGCTCCGTGAGAAGCTTGCGCGCATCGCAACATTCGCGCCCGACCATATCGTGGTCGCCGGTTTCAACCAGATCTACGTCCGGCGCACTGCGGCCGATTTCATCGGCGAGCTGCAGCTTCTGTATCCGCGTGAAGTGATCGTCGGCGAAGATTTCCGCTTCGGGTCCTGCAAGGGCGGCACGGCGGCGCTGCTGAGGCAACATTTCAACACGCGCATCCTGCCGCCGGTGCGCTGCGGCGATGGCGAGATCGTCTCCAGCAGCCGGATCCGCGCGCTTCGGCGATCCGGTCTTGCTGCCGCCGCCTCCGCGCTGGAAAACTGGCGGAACATCGTGACCGCGCCACCGGCCAATCGATCCGGCTCGGCCCAGTTGGAGGTCGTACACCCATGACCCCCATCGATCCGCGCGAGCTGCGCAACGCCTGCGGCCAGTTCGGCACCGGCGTCACCATTATCACCACGCATTGCGAGGGTCGCGATCACGGCATGACGGCCAACGCCTTCATGTCAGTCTCGCTCGATCCGCCGCTGGTCGCGATCTCGATCGCGAAAAGCGCGAAGATGCTGTGCAACATCCAGAACACCGGCCGGTTTGCGGTCAGCGTCCTCGCCGAAGGGATGGAGGATCTCGCCTGGCATTTCGCAGGCAAACCAAAACTCGATCTCTGCGACGTGTTCGAACGCCGCAACGAGCTGCCTGTCATCGTCAACGCGGCAGCATATTTCGTGACCGATCTTGCTGATGAGATCATCGCGGGCGATCACACCATCTTCCTCGGCCATGTGCGCGAGATGGCGCTGGAACCCGGCAAGAAGCCGCTTCTGTTCTTTCGCGGCCGCTTCGGCGGCCTTGCCGATCCGCATCCTGCGCCCGCGACGCTGGAAAATGCGGCTTACGAATTCGTCTGGTGAGGTCACCAGCAGATATTCCCGAAAACGGGGATGCAGGTTTGAGCAAACTGCAAGAAAAGGAGGAAACGACCATGCTGAACGTCAACAAGGACACCATCACCGACCACGTGATCGCCGCGCTCTCGAAGGATATTCCGGATCGCAACCGCCAGATCATGACGAGCCTGATCCGCCACATGCACGCCTTCTGCAAGGAGGTTGATCTGACCTTCGCCGAATGGTTCGCGGCTTGCGAATTCCTGCGCCGCGCCGGCGACATCTCGGACGAGAAACGCAACGAGTTCATCCTGATCGCAGATATTCTCGGCGTCGAGGTGCTGGTGGACATGCTCGATCACCGGGTCACCGACGGCGAGAGCGAGTCCACCGTGCTCGGTCCGTTCTACCGGGAAAACCCACCGGTGCTGCCCAAGGGCGCCTCGATCATCAAGAAGACGTTCGACAACGCGCAGACCGTCAAGGTCAGCGGGCGCATCGTCGACACCGCGGGACGGCCGATCGAGGGCGTCACCATCGATGTCTGGGAAGACGCGCCGAACGGCCTCTACGATCTGCAGGATCCGGAGCAGCCGGCCTACAATCTGCGCGGACGGTTCACGACCGACACCAATGGCGAATATGCCTTCGTAGCGCTTCGCCCGGAGCCCTACCCGATCCCCTATGACGGCGCCGGCGGCGAGCTGTTGAAGTACATGGGTCACCATCCCTGGCGTCCGGGCCACATCCACTTCATGCTCTCCAAGGACGGCTATCAATCGCTGATCTCGCAGATCTACGATTCCGAGACAAAGTATCTCGACAACGACTCGGTATTCGCCGTGAAGCAGAGCCTGATCGGCAAGTTCGCCAAGGCCCCGGCCGGCGCCGACACCGATCTCGTCCTCGCGTTCGACTTCAAGCTCAAGAAGGCGGCGGTCGAGCGGCTCGTCGCGGCCGAGTGATAAGCGTTACGCCCTGCCAGGCCCCAACAGCTTGGCAGGGCTCAATTCTGAACTGACCTGTGAGGACATATGAGCCGTGCCGTGATCGACATCGCCGAGCCCGTGGAGCACGTGCGGAGCCTCGCAAAGGACGCTGCGATCCGCAGCATCCGCGCCACCATCGTGGAAGCGCCGACCCGCCGGCGGCACAAGCTTTCGAACACGGAGGTCACGCATCAGGGCTACGTGCTGGTGCGCGTCCTGCTCGACAACGGCGTGACGGGCATCGGCGAGGCCTCGACGCTCGGCGGGCCGCGCTGGGCCGAAGAGAGCGTGGAATCGATCAAGGCTGCGGTCACGAACTACCTGGCGCCGGCGCTGCTCGGGCAGCCTGCCCTCGCCTTCGAGGCCAATGCCTTGCGCATGAGCAAGGCCGCCACCCGCAACTTCGCGGCCAAGGCCGCGATCGAATCCGCGCTGCTCGACGCCGCCGGCAAGACGCTCGGCCTCCCCGCCAGCGCGCTGCTCGGCGGCGCGGTGCGCGAGCGCATGGAGGTGATCTGGGGGCTGGCCTCGGGCGACAGCGGCCAGGAGCTGGAGGAAGCAAAAGAGAAGCTGCGTCGCCGCGAGCATCGCCAGTTCAAGATCAAGTTCGGCTTCAACCGGCCGCAGGCCGATCTGAAACGGCTGCAGGCGCTGCGCGCCGGGCTCGGCGACGAGGTGCGCCTGATCGTCGACGTCAACCAGGGCTGGACCGAGGCCGAGTGCATCCGCTTCATGCCGGCGCTCGAGGAGCTGGACGTCGCGCTGATCGAGCAACCGGTATCGGCGCTGCAACTGGAAGCCATGGCACGGGTCGCGGGGCGCACCTCGATCCCGTTGCTGGTCGACGAAGCGGCCTTCACCAAGGAGGACATCGCCCGCGTCGCCGCGATGGGTTGCGGCAGCGTCTATTCGCTGAAGCTCGTGAAGAGCGGCGGCCTGTTCGAGATGAAGCGTGCCGCCGCCGTCGCGGCCGCGCACGGCCTCGAGCTCTATGGCGGCTGCCTGCTGGAGAGCAGCATCGGCGCGGCCGCGCATCTCGCCGCGTTCGCGACCCTGCCCAGGCTCGAATGGGGCACCGAGCATTTCGGCCCGCGCATCCTCGTCGAGGACCTTGTCGTCAACCCGATCAGGTTCGACGAATTCGAGATCTCTGTCCCCGATGGCCCCGGTCTCGGCGTGGAGGTCGACGAGGACAAGATCCGCGCCTTCGCCCGGAAGGACTAGCCGGATGGCGCCGTTCCCTCAGGCAATTGACAATCCAGGGACCGACGCCCAGTCTTCGCGCTGGCACCATCGTCTCAATCCTGCGCTGATGACCACGCGGTATCAAACCCGGCCAGCCGTCCCGGCCGCTTCCCTGGAAGCGCGCGAACGCACGTCCGGCTGACCGTGACCGAGCGCGACGATGTCATGGATCTCAGGCGACTGGTCTATTTCGTCGCCGTCGCTGAGGAATTGCATTTCGGCCGCGCCGCATCGCGGCTTGCGATCGCGCAGCCGCCGCTGAGCCGGCAGATCGCGCAGCTCGAGAGCGATCTCGGCGTCATGCTGATCGACCGGAGCCGAAGCCAGATCCGGTTGACCCAGGCCGGCAGCGTTCTGCTCGAACGTGCGCGTGATGTGCTGGAGCGGCTCGACCGGACGCATCGCGAGATCAAGCGGATCGGAGAGGGGTTTTCGGGTCACCTGCGCGTCGCCTTCGTCGGATCGGCGACCTATGGCGTGCTGCCCAACGTGATCAAGGCATTTCGTTCGGCCTATCCCGACGTGGAGCTCGCGCTGTCGGCGATGAACAACGCCGAGCAGAAGCGCGCGGTGATCCAGCGCGAGATCGATATCGCGGTCGCCCGCCCCTCGCTCGACGACGAGGAGTTGAAATCGGAGCCGCTGCTGCAGGAGCCGCTGATCCTCGCACTATCAGATACCTCGCCCTTGCTCGAACAGCAGGTCACGCGGCTGGCAGCGCTGAAGGCCGAGACGTTCGTGCTCTACCCGCGCAAGCCGCGCCCGAGCTTCGCCGACCACATCCTCAACATCTGCCTCGAAGAGGGCTTCATTCCGAAATCGCAGGTGCTGGCGCAGGATTATCAGACCGCGATCAGCCTGGTGTCGGTCGGCGTCGGCATCGCGCTGGTACCGAAATCGGTCTCGCAGGCGGAGCGTCCCGGCGTCGCCTACCGCGCCTATGAGGGACATAATCCGGGAACCGCGCTGTCGCTGAACTACCGGCGCGACAATCGGATGCCGCACCTCTTCAACTTCCTGAAGGTCGCGCAGGACGTCATGCGACGGCAGCGCAAGCCATAGAGCGCGCCGTCAGGCCGCGACCGCTGCAAGCGCGCGGTCGTCGACGCGCGCGATCGCGTCGCACAGCACGTCGATCCCTGCGCCCGGCCGCACGCCATTCTCCGCGAGGTGCCTGCGGAACGCCCGCGCGCCGGGCACACCATGGAAGGCGCCGACGAAATGGCGCGTGATCGAATGCAACCGCGTGCCTTCAGCCAGTTGCCGCTCGATATAGGGCAGCATTGCCGCGAACACGTCCTTCATCGTCGCGTGCGGCGGCGTTTCACCGAACAGCTCGGAATCGACCGTGAGCAGCCGCCACGGCTCCTGATACGCCGTCCGCCCCAGCATGACGCCGTCGACATGGGTCAGATGCTGCTTCGCTTCGTCAAGGCTCGCGATGCCACCATTGATGATGACGGGCACGTCAGGCAGCGCCGCCTTGAGGCGATAGACGCGATCGTAGTCGAGCGGCGGGATGTCGCGGTTCTCCTTCGGCGACAATCCGTTGAGCCAGGCCTTGCGCGCGTGCACGACCAGCACGTCGGCGCCCGCGGCAATCACCCCGCGAGCGAGCGTATCGAGCGCGACTTCGGGATCCTGGTCGTCGATGCCGATCCGGCACTTCACCGTGACGGGAATTTTCACCGCGCGCTTCATCGCCGCGACGCCTTCGGCGACCAGCACGGGCTCAGCCATCAGGCAGGCGCCGAAGCGGCCGTCCTTCACCCGATCGGAGGGACAGCCGACATTGAGGTTGATCTCGTCGTAACCGAACTCCTCACCGATCGCGGCCGCGGTCGCGAGATCGCGCGGATCGGAACCGCCGAGTTGCAGCGCCACCGGATGCTCGCTGGCATCGAAGCCGAGCAGCCGCGCCCGGTCGCCGTGGATCACGGCGCCGGTCGTCAGCATCTCCGTATAAAGCCGCGCCTGCCGCGACATCAGGCGATGGAAGACCCGGCAATGCCGATCAGTCCAATCCATCATCGGGGCTACGGAAAATTTCCAGTGCAAGCTGTTCATATTGCTAATGTTTTCTAGCCTTGATTGATCCTATATGTTATTGGAGCGACTGAGAAATTTGGCTCGACCGCGCTTCCGCAGATTGCTCCTTCTAGGATGATGTATGCATCAATTGGAAGCGAAAATCGCGCTTTCGGATTCTCAGTGCGTCGCTGGTGCGGGCCTGCCGTCTCGCGGTGAAGCCCGTGATCGTCGCCACGCAAATGCCGGACTCGATGGTCGCCGCGCCCACGCCGACACGTGCGGAAGTCTCCGACGTTGCGACCGCCATCTATGACGGGGCGGACGCCGTGATGCTGTCGGCGGAATCGGCGACGGGCCGCTATCCGCGCGAGGCCGTCCAGATGATGGACCGCATCATCCGCAGCACCGAACAGCACAAGATGTACCGCTCGATCGTCGAGGCGACCCAGCCCGGCGAAGAGCAAACGCCGCCGCACGCCGTTGCGACGGCCGCTGCCGACCTCGCCTCCGTCATACACGCCGCAGCCATCGTGGCCTACACGTCGAGCGGCACCACGGCCGCACGCGTCGCGCGCAAGCGGCCGAGCCTCCCGATCCTCGCCATCACCCCGAGCCGCGAAGTGTCGCGCCGCCTGTGCCTGCTCTGGGGCGCTCACAGTGTCCTTTCCGACGACGTCCAGAGCTATGAGGAGATGGTCGAGCGTGCGACAACTCTCGCGCACGCGGAGCAATTTGCCTCGAGCCGCGACCTGCTGGTCGTCGTCGCCGGCATTCCCTTTGCGCAGGCAGGAAGCACGAACAATCTGCGCGTCGTTTCGCTCCCCTGATCGACCGATCGGGTCGGCGCTGACCGAGGCCCTACCGACGCTTCGGGCAAGGCTCAATCCTGCTGGCACTAACCACCTTGGGTGTACAACGCGGGTAACAGACCGCGAACAGATGACACCCGTGTTACCTAATAAGGGATATGAACAGAATTGGGCATAGCGAACGCGGCGCGGCGAAAAGGCGGCGCATCGGTGGAACAAGTTGGGCGCTACTGCAAATTGACATCAACCACTGAGCATTGCGGCGATCCACGGCCGTAGCGACGGAACGATCCGGGAACAAGTGCTCGCTAGAGCTGGGTCGTCCGTCAGCAACACAATGACTGCACCAATTGTGGCGAGTGTAGCACCTGGCTTGCGATGCTTTCCTGAACCCACTCACACCACGAACGCCGATCGGGGTTCACTATCTGAGCCTTCATGGGCCTGCCGTCTCTCATCGCATCGAATTGAATTGGCGGCCATTGCCGGAAATTGCCAAGCCGCTACATTGCCGGCGATTGAAAATTCCTGCCAAGTCGTTTCCTGCCAAGTCGTCGGCGATTTAGCGCGGCGCCTGCGGCAACAAGCCATCGTTGGACTGCAGCAAAGACGGCGCCACCGTTTCGGAAGAGCATTTGCAGCTCCAGACGCTGAGTTGATGAATCCAGTGCCACATTTTCAAGGTAACCATTTAGAATGACGCAAACCGTGTCGCGATACTTGGCGTGGGGTTTCCTTCTGGGCCTCTTCATTGTCACCGATACGACGCTGGCATTGCGCCCGCACACGTTGATTTCGCCGAACGTCGATCGTTTTGCGGCTTTGTTCATCATAGGCGCCACGTTTTCGTTCGCTTATCCGAAACATGTGCTGCCAATACTGCTCGTTCTCCTTGTCGTAGTCGTCGGCTTCGAACTCATTCAAAGGCTGATCCCTCATAGACATGGATACGTCATGGACATGCTCGTCAAGGGCACCGGCTGCTGTGCAGGGGTTATCGTCGTAGACGCCTTGAGGCGCGCGCTTTCGGCGAAGTCCGATCGGACACATCGAGGCACGCCCTTGATCTAGCCGGGGCAGATCGCTCCGTACGTGATCAAGACGCTCCCATTATCGGATAGCCAGCCGAAGCACCGTCTTCACCCCGCTTGGCTCGTCTTGCAGCGAGCGCTTCGCGCAGCCTTCTCGGATCAATGCCAGCGCGAGCGCCACTGCGCCTTCAGGACATCGACGCGACCACCTCCAGCATCACCTCGGTCGCGCCTCCAGCGATCGAGAGGATGCGCGCATCGCGCGCTATGCGCTCGATTGCACTCTCGCGCATAACGCCCATCGCGCCGTGAAACTGGACGCACGCATATGCGACCTCGTTGACGAGCTCACCGCAAATGGCTTTCAACATCGATATCTCGCGCAGGCAATCGTCGTCCGCCGCCATGCGCCAAGCCGTGGCGTAGAGAAACTCACGGCTTGCCTCCACCTTCGCAGATAGCATTGCGAGACGTTGACGGATGGATTGCATGTCCCACAGGACACCGCCGAACGCGCGGCGCGTTTTCACGTAGGTCAGCGTCATATCGATCGCCGCCTCGGCAATTCCTATCGCCAAAGCGGCGAGAACGAGGCGCTCGTTCTGCAGGTTGCGCATCATCGAGTAGAAGCCCTCTCCCTCTCCACCGAGCGCATTGTCGGCAGGAATACGGCAACCGTCGAAGACCAGCTCCGCGGTGTCGGAAGAGCGCCAGCCGAGCTTGTCCAGCTCTCGGGCAACATGGAATCCCGGAGTCCCCTTTTCCACGAGAAACATCGTGATCCCGTTGCTTCCCGCGGAGGGATCGGTCTTGGCCGCGACGCAGTAAAGGTCTGCGTGCACGCCATTCGTGATGTAGAGCTTCGAGCCATCGAGCACGTAGGATTCGCCCTCTCGCCGCGCGCGCGTTCGAATGGCCTTCACGTCCGAGCCAGCATCCGGCTCAGTGATGGCAATCGCAGTGATTGTCTCGCCTCTGACAATGCCCGGCATCCAGCGAGCCCGCTGGGCGTCGGTCCCATCGTGAAAGACATACGAGGAAGCCATTTCGGCGTGGACCAGCATCGCATCCGCAGCGCCGCCATAAGTCGAGCGCCCGAGTTCCTCGGCGAAGACCGTTGATGCGACCGCGTCCATTTCGGCGCCACCATATTCGGCCGGATAGCGGATGCCGAAGAAGCCGAGTTCGCCCATGCGACGCCAGGTCGGACGGGGAATGAACCCGTCCTCCTCCCAACGATCTGCATGAGGCTTTATCTCCTCCTCGACGAACCTGCGGACTTGGTCCCGCAAGAGCTCATACTCCCCTGCAGCCCAAGGCAGCGCTGGTCCTGGCGGCGGTATCAAACCTTTGTGCATCATCTTCGTCCGCTATCGTTATCAATCCGACGCGAATGGTTCCGCTTGGGTCGGTACACCTAATGCAATTCGAGAGCTTCGGATCGGCTAGAGCTCGATTTCCTCTCTTGTCCCCTCCGAGGATGAGGCAGCTTTGGACTCCGCAACCCAGCGCAGTCCGTCGATCACCCCCGCCAGTTCCGCCAATGTCGGGCGTTCGAAGAGGTTACGAAGCTGCACGCTGACGCCGAATGTCTTTCGCATGCGCGTCACCGCACGCACGACCAGGAGCGAATCCCCGCCCAGTTCGAAAAAGTTGTCGCGACGTCCAATCGCCCCGACTTTCAACAGCTCGCACCACAGCCCCGCCAACTTCTTTTCGGTCTCCGTCGACGGGGCGACGAATTCTTGTGCAGGCTGGATGTTCTCCGCCGTCGGCTGGGGAAGCAAGGACCGGTCGATCTTACCGTTGGACGTAAGCGGCATCTGCGCCAGGCAAACATAGTAGGTTGGAAGCATCGCCTCCAGGAGTTCCTCGGCGAGGTGGGCGCGGAGCTCCGCCACGGTCAAAGGTTTTGACGAGACATAGTAGGCCACAAGTCGTGCCATGCCGCCTTCGGCCGCTGGCGGTTCGATCTCGCCGGCTTGTGTTGCTGGTCTCGCCGCTGTGGTGGCACTGGCGACGACCGCGCATTCCTGGATATGCGGATGCTTGAGAAGCCGCGCTTCGATCTCACCCAGTTCGATCCGCGTGCCTCCGACCTTCACCTGATGATCAGCGCGGCCGAGGAATTCGAGGCGCCCCCCCGAGGTCCAGCGGGCTAGATCGCCCGTCTTGTACAGCCTCAGCTTCGAAAACCCGTCCCGGGGATCGATAACCGTACGGAAGCGCTCGCTGGTCAGATCGGGACGATTGAAATAGCCCCGCGCGAGACCATCGCCAGCGATGAACATCTCACCGATGACGCCGGGCCCGGTGGGTTGATATGCCTTGTCCAGAACATAGATGCCGGCGTTGGCGGCCGGAACGCCAATCGGCACCGATGCGGATTGATCCCGATCGATGTCGAAACGATGAATCATGCAGCCCACTGTTGCTTCGGTTGGTCCGTACTCGTTGTAGATCTCGATCGGATGAGGGATGGCTTTCGTGATATCGCGGGCCAGTCCGGTCTTGAAGTCTTCTCCGCCCACGATGAACTTGCGCAGCCTTGTGATCGCCAGATTGCGGTCGCGGATCATCGCGAGATGCGCGGGCGTCAGCTTCATGATATCGACTGCATTGCCGTCGATCACCTTGAGCACGACCATGCTCTGCACTCCGGGATCACCGAGATAGACCACGATGCGGCCTCCAGTGATCAGCGGAGTAAAGATCGTCGTCACGGTTAGGTCGAAGGCGAGAGACGAGAAAAGCGGCCAGGCGAGACGCTCGCCGGAGCTGTACACGCGCGCCGCCCACCAGATGTAGTTCACCAGGCTACGATGCTCGATCTCGACGCCTTTTGGCGTTCCGGTCGACCCGGAAGTGAAGATGATATAGGCGACACCGTCCGACGCGGCCGCCGACGGTCGTGTCGAACTCGGCTGGTGCAAAATCGAACCGAAATCGGCGTCGAGCAGGAAAACGTCGGCAAGTTTCGCCGGAACGATGGATTGCAGGGGCGACTGAGTGATGACCATCGGAATCCGCCCGCCGGTCCCGTTGGAAATGTCCTTCAGAATTGTAGCAATACGCCCCTGCGGCGTTGACGCATCAACCGGCACGTAAGCCGCGCCGGACTTCAGAACACCCAGGATCGCCACTACGACTTCAATAGAGTGCTCCATGAACACAACGGCAACCTGCCCCGGCCCTACGCCGGCTGAACCCAAGTGCGCGGCCATCTGGTTGGAGCGTTCGTCGAGCTCCTGGTAAGTCAGCGTTGCATCGCCAAAGCGGATCGCTTCAGCGTCGGGACTAAGCGTCACCTGGTCACGGAAGAGATCGATGATCGTCCTGTCCGATGGGTAGCGCGACGCCGTGGCGTTGTACTCGACAACCAGCGCCTGATGATCGGCATCTTTGAGAGCAGGAAGCGCTAGGCTCTCCGCCACGATTGGCAG
Organism: Bradyrhizobium sp. USDA 3364; assembly: GCF_054056355.1. Taxonomy (NCBI): domain Bacteria; kingdom Pseudomonadati; phylum Pseudomonadota; class Alphaproteobacteria; order Hyphomicrobiales; family Nitrobacteraceae; genus Bradyrhizobium; species Bradyrhizobium sp. USDA 3364. The sequence goes on along the minus strand of NZ_JBSRYG010000002.1, from coordinate 6,147,226 downwards.
GACTTCGTTCATGAAACAAGCTCCATCCGGCAAATATAGAAATCAGTCACGTCGATCGCTCGGATGCTGGATCGCCTGGCGAAAAAGCTCTGCGATGACAGGTGCGTCAGGTTCTTCCAGCATGGAAATTTCGTCGCAGCTCTCCGGTCCAAAAAAGAATTCAGCGTGCGGCGCCGCCAGACGCCATCGATGCGGCGCTGCACCCGATCGCAGCCAGGCCTTGTTCGGAAGAAAGATACATACCCGCCCCGAATACGGACCAGGTTCGTACCGCCGACAAGCCACGATCGCGGTGGATTTGAGTCGCTCTCTACTCGCCAGCACGGGATCTGTCGTAACAGGCTCCTTGCGGACGACGGTTGCGATAGAGCGGACATGCTCGCGGAGCCGGCTGCCGAAATATCGGAGACGAGCGCCGAACGTCGGCAGCTTCGCGATCGCTCGGGCAAACGACACCGCCTTGCTCCTGGCGTGGAAATACAGCAGACGCGGAAGTTCTTGATGGGTCGTGGGGTGGATAGGGCCAAAGAGCATGGTGCATGAGACCTCAGCACCGCGTTGTCTCAGAATTTTCGCCAGTTCGAAGGCCGTTGAGGCCCCAGAGCAGTAACCGGCGATGATGTAGGGACCGGTTGGTTGATACTCGACGATCTGGCGGGCGAAGTACTCGGCGATATCTTCGACGCGGTCCATCGGATTGCTCTGCCCGTCGAAGCCCGGGGGCTGAAGGGCGTAAAACGGCTGATCGTCACCCAGGTGCTTCGACAGGTCCGAGAACGTGGAGGGGGCGCCGACATGCCCGGGCACGGCGAAAATCGGCGTGCCTGTTCCGCGAGACCGCAGGGGAATGATTGCAGGCTGTTGCAATGCCACCGCGGTGGCCATGTTCAGAAATGCAATGATCTCGGCCTTACGGTCCCGCAGCTGGTCGCGAAGCTCCACGCTCAGCGCCCCGGCCGGGGCGCTGCACTTCAGCCGGCCTTCCTCGACCCAGACCTTGATGTCCTTGACCGCGAGATCCGCAAGAAGGTCCGAAAACTGCATCAAGTGTACTGACATAGGGCTGGCCCGTGCTCTCGCCTGCGACCGCGAGCTGTGTGAAACGCGCGCACTTCGAGTGAACTTGCGTGAGCTTCTCGTCTATCCGCAGCGAATAGTGACATCGCCGAAACTCCAATTCACGACAGCCATCATTTCCGAACAACCACGCTCCCGATATACCCATGTTTAGGTACGAAGCTTCCGACATCCCAATCGTTCTCATCCCACGCCATGGGTCGTCCCAAGCCGCACCCCAGGGCCTTGGAGATGGCCTCGAGCCGGGTCCAGCGCCTGAGGAAGCCCTCCAGCCTGTCTTTCGGACCAAGGGCGGTGTAGGACTCGTGCTCAAAAGCGGAAAAGCAAAGCGCTGCGATTTCGTCCGCTTCGGGCACGGGTAGAACTGCCTCTATATCCACTCCAACCTCTTGCCCAATCGAAAGCGCGATCACCGCCACATCTGCGGATCGTGAAACGCTGAAGTGCAAATCGCAGGCAGGCATGCGGTGCGAAAGGTGGGGTTTGCCTAGCCGTCCATATTCCAGCTCGACATCTGACGGCGGGATTCCAAGTTTTGAAGCCAGAATCCGGCGTAGCTGTCCACGACAGGCAACAAAGCGACGGCGATCCCGCTCCAGCAGCATCTGCTCGGCGCGCCTGCGTTCCTCCTGGTTCAGGCACACACCCACGTCCTGCTCGGTATCGAGCGTGAATGCCAACACCTCCAAGCCACCGCTTTCGAGAACCCGGGTGATCATGCCGGCTTCTTTTGGCTCGACTGTCCTACTCTGAGAAGATGCTGATGGCGCGACGAAAGATTGACTGACGTCGAGTCTGACTGGCCGCAACGCAGCAGCTCGAAATTTCAGACCCGCATCCGACGCCTCATGGCAATTGTTTCCGCCCGCGCCAGAAGATTGGATCGCGTCGAGTCCAGGGTAGCAATCCAACCTCATACGCGGATTCCGATCGCAGTAACGCTCATGTGCACCGCAGCACCCTGATGGAGCGGCAACGCCATTGACGCGGATTTCCCTGATTAAGCAATCGTGTAGGTGCGAAAACAAGGAGCGGCCGATGGAAATTTAGATGTATGGAAGGGCTACATCGAAAGACCTAGAGCTGCATCCAGCTAGCGAGGAACCGCTCCGGCCAGTCCGGGCCCGACGAGAGTTTTCTTGCACTGTGGGCCGCTGGATAGACCTAGCCAGGGGAGAGAAGCCCATCGAGCGCGGCATAACCCATTTGGGGCATGTCCTGGCACGATGCGCACAGGATTGGGATTTCGAGGCTACGGTCTTGCCTCAATCCGGCGGCCCTCTTTGACAAGGAGCGGCTTGTCCAAACCGCTGAGCATTTCGCTCGATTGAGGGATCGAAGTAACCGGCCCCTCGGACCTTGGAAGCTCACTCGCTCATCCCGATACCAAAGCCCGGGACGCAATTCGGCATCGATGCAAGCACAGTCCTCGCCTGCGCACATTGAGAAGTTACTACAAGCGTCACGCTGTCGCGGTTGAGACCGGACGCGCCCCAGAATTTAGGGGGCTTCCGTGTAGGGGCGGCCCGTTGAGACGGCGAGCGTAGCAAGAGTCGTCCTGTTGCTGATCTCGAGCTTGCGGAAGATGTGGTTGAGGTGAACCTTGATGGTGCCGTTGGTTACGTTCAAGCGGCGGCCAATCTCCTTGTTTGACAAGCCCTCCGATACCAAACGCATAATCTGACGCTCGCGATCCGTCAGCACGGCAAGGTCCTTCTCCGCCGCCATTGACGGCGCAGAAGCGCCGGCTTCCTCAGTCGATGGAGGCGGAAACATTCTCTGGCCCCCAGCGACTTGCCGAATTGTCTGCAAGAGCCTTTCCGGCCCGTCCTCGCCCAAGATGACGCCGTGGGCTCCCGCTGCTGCCAGCATAGCGAGATCGCGATCCTCAATGGAGGTGACAAACCACACGAGGCGCACAGCGGGCGTCCCGGATGCAATCTCAAGCATTGCCTGTCCAAGAAGGTCAGGCATCGACATGTCCAAGATGACGATGTCGGGCGCAAGATCCCGTATTTGCCTGAAGCAGCTCGCACTATCCGTGCAACGCGCAACAACTTTGAATTCACGCTCTGCTTCGAGCAGGCAATTCAGACCCAATAAAAAAACGGGATATCTGCTAGCAATAAGCACACGACTGAAATGCATTTACAATCAACCCTCGGTCCCCTCCAGTTGCAGCAAAGCGCCCAATTTCAGTAATAAGCTACCCTAATACGCAGCTTTTGCGTAAGGTCTTGTTAGCACGCCCAGACACCCGTGCATCTACGGCCTGAACGCACCGCCAGCGCATAAACACACAATGCAAGATCAGCATCACGTCCGCAGCACACCCTGAGCGAGCACCTGAGGAGCACCAAGGATCGCCATAAGCGTTCACATTACGACCAGCATTCCAAATATGTCTATAACCAAAGACATATTTGGATATTGGGGATTAGCATCTAAGTTTATTAAACGTTTTGACGCAAGCTCAGGGCTTTTTTCGCCCCAGATTTGTCCGGCGGGCCAAATCTGAAGAAGCGATTTGAATGCGTCATTGTTTGGGCTTGGCGAGCTCGAAAGCAAGAGGGTCGGATTACAACCGATACGCCGTTTCGTTTATTTTTGTAGCGTCCAGGAGAGTTCCATGAGACGACATTATTCTTTTTCTATTTTGCTTAGTGGCGAGAATAGTCTGCGGAAAGAAGGCCTTGCTAGAATCCTAAACTCAGAAAACTTCCAAATTTCAGCTTCAATAACCAGCGTCGACGATCTGCTTGCTACTGATGTGCTTGGCGACATCCCGTCGTGCCAGGCCTTGTTCCTGATTGTTCACAACGGCGACGACATCAGCCACACAGTCGAGCAAATCGCCTCCTTCAGGCACCATTATGCGGACGGACGCGTCGCAGTTGTCGCGGATCACTATCGTCCGAGCGATCTGGCTGCTGCGTTTCGGGCTGGCGCCACGGGCTACTTCATTGATGTGATGAACTGCGATGCGTTCATCAAGTCCATCGAGCTCGTCATGATGGGAGGAACAGTGTTCCCACCGGCCTTCTTGACGTCTGCCCTTGATGCTGAGAGTCACGACATCGACGGCGCTCCCCCATCCAATGACGATAATCGTGGCATAGCGAACGTGGACGAAGGACCCGCGCAGCAGCTTTCGCCGCGAGAGATCTCAATTCTGCAGTGTCTGATCGAGGGCGATTCCAACAAGTGCATCGCACGCAAGATCAACATTGCCGAAGCCACCGTGAAGGTTCACATCAAGGCAATCCTGCGCAAGATCCGCGTTCAAAACAGAACACAGGCAGCGATCTGGGGGCTGAACCATCGACCCATGGCCTCGCTGCCAAACAGACCGGCGCATTCGGCTGCTGACACCACCGAGCGCGTGCTCCCGCCCAAGAGAGAAGTCCCCAAGATCACCAGGGCGGCTGGCCGGCTCACGCCGCTTGGCACCATCGCCCCTGCGGCGAGCTATTTTGAAGTGCCCCTCAAAAACGGGCACGGCCGCAAGGAAATGAATCCAACGGTCGGCGGTGCGATCCAAATGCGAAAATAGCAGAGGTGTCGGGTCCGGCATCCTGTTGTTGGCGCGACGCTTCCTCGAGCGTCGCGCCTGCGGGTAGAGCAGATGGCTCATGATCCCCTGCATGGACACGTATTGACCCTCGACCGTCGCCGCCACGCAACGGCAAACGTAAGGGGCGATCCGCTCCAAGCATCTGCGCGGTGGTCGCGAGAAGCCTGCGGCATGTTCCAGCTCTCGGGTCAGAGATTGATGATACGGATGCGGATCGATATCCGCGGAGCTCCGCGTCCCTCGAAAGGTCGCTGCAACCGCTGACGCATCGAAGTCATCGGGTTGCTCAAGTGAGCCGATCAGATCTTGGTCATGCGTCGCAACTGTGCGCAAGGACTGTGGATCATCGCGATCCAAATGGACGGTTGATCCGTACGACGGCCGACGGCAAGCCTGCGGTACCCCAACCTGATACAAGGTGGCGTACACCTATCGTCGATGTCGTCACGATATCGAAGTCAGCTCGACTCGGTAAGCACTTTGAAGGGCCTCCAAGCCAGCTGGCAGGCTTGACTACGCCTAGTCACGAGCACAACCTGAGAGCGTCGTGAAATTTTATGGCGGGATTGATTTTCGCCGTGGCGAGAATTGGCGTCCAGGCGCAGAACGGAAGCTGAAATGATCCTGTTGACCGGAGGCGCCGGATATATCGGGTCTCATATCGCAGTCTCGCTACTTGATGCGGGTCTGGATGTCGTTGCCGTCGACAATCTCTGCAACAGCAATCGCGCCTCTCTCGAACGGGTGCAGGCAATCTGTGGGCGATCGCTCGTCTTCCGGCATGCCGATATCTGTGATGAAGAGACGATCTACGAGATCCTGCGTACGCACGACGTGAGTGCAGTGATTCACCTCGCCGGCCTCAAGGCGGTCGGTGAGTCCAGCGCTCACCCCATGAGTTACTACGAGAACAACGTCGTGGGAACCATGCGGCTTGTGTCAGCCATGACGAGAGCAGACGTCAAGACGCTCGTCTTTAGTTCGTCCGCAACGGTCTATGGGGCGCCTGCATATCTGCCACTGGACGAGAAGCATCCCATCGGACCGATAAATCCGTATGGCCGCACAAAATACTTCATCGAAGAGATATTGCGGGATCTCGGTGGGTCCGACAATGATTGGCGGATTGCCATCCTGCGCTACTTTAATCCAGTCGGCGCACACGAAAGCGGGCTCATCGGCGAAGACCCTCTTGGTACTCCCAACAATTTGTTGCCGTTCGTAGCACAAGTCGCAATTGGACGACGTGAACGGCTTCATATCTGGGGAAATGACTACGATACGCCGGATGGGACGGGTATCCGCGACTTCATTCATGTCGTCGATCTTGCATCCGGACATCTGAGCGCCTTGAGCAAGCTGAGCCGGCCCGGCATTCTGACCGCCAACCTCGGAACGGGAAGCGGCAGCAGCGTGATGGAGGTGGTCAAGACATTCGAGGCCGTGAGTGGCCGGTCAGTGCCATATGTGATCGATCAACGCAGGGTCGGTGATGTCGCAGCCTGTTACGCGGATCCGACGCTCGCAAAGAACCTGTTGGATTGGACCTCAAGACGGTCGCTGACGGAGATGTGTGCCGATCATTGGCGTTGGCAAATGCAGAATCCAACCGGCTATCGCAGCAGCTAGATGGCGAGGCTTATGCATTGATCACTGCCACGCGATGCGGCGAATGATCTTGACCGATCTCGTGCCAAGATCAGCTCGAATGATCGTCGGCGATCGATGTCGCCAAATCGTCGAAGGACATACAGCACGATCGCATTTGGCACCGCCGGCTGATCGCAACCTATCGCCCAAAGACGTTTGGGCTCCCCACCGCCGCATCGACGTGGCAGAGATCACGCCAAGTCCGGAAGGCGCATTGTCAAAATGCCGCACCGGATGGTGGCCAGTCCTCAATTGTCGCTTTTCCCGATGACCGCTAGCTTATGGCGGGGCATCTCGGGAGTTTGCAACTACGGCTACGGCGACCGGGCTCGCGAGGTCCGGAAAGGAAAATATGCTTCTGGACAACGAAAGGCCAGCTTCGGTGACGAGCTTCGAGGGTGCCGCAGCCCGCGGGACAGAGACCGAGGTCGGACTTACGCTGGGCCAGACGATCGTTCGAAATGCCCGTCTCTCTCCGCATCAACCTGCGATCGTTTCGAGCACGTTTGCGCCTCTGACATACCAGGATCTTGAACACCAACTGGAAGCTTTCCGCCTACGGCTGCGTTCGGCTGGGTTCGATTGCAAAGCACGCATCGGAGTGCTTATGCCAAGTGGCCCGGAGGCAGTTCTCGCCATCGCGGCCATCGCCTGCTGCAGTATCGCAGTTCCCCTTGATCCGAGGCTGTCGCCGGCTGAAATCGAGCAACGCCTCGATATGCTGCGCCTAAGCGCTCTCCTCGTGCCGCAAGGCTGCGCTTCGGAAGCTCGGAAGGTCGCTGAGCGGATAGGGCTTACAGTGATCGAGGCCTTGCCGATTGGACACGATCGGCTTGGATTCGATATCGCCGCCCAACACCGAAGCTCCCCCGCGCTCGACGACGAACCCGATCCGGATTCACCCGCCTTCATCCTGCAGACGTCGGGCACGACCGCACAGCCGAAACTCATTCCGTTCAGTCACAGCAATATGCGAGCGGCGGCCTCGCGTCTTCAGGCCTGGTTCGGCCTCACACCTCGGGACCGTTGCCTGAGCGTGTCGCCCCCGTTCTATTCTCATGGGCTCAAAGTAACGGTGTTCACGCCGTTGCTGACTGGCGGCAGCATCGCGGTCCCGGCGAACGGTTCCGTCATCGCGCTGGACGAGTGGTTCGATGCGCTACGGCCAACTTGGTACTCGGCGAGTCCCACGCTTCACACTGCAGTGCTGAGCAAGGCAGAAAGCAGCGAAAATGCACAGGTGGCGCACACGCTGCGATTTGTGGTATCGGGCGGCGCGCCGCTACCAAGCGACGTGCAGACGGGCTTGGAATGTGTTTTGGGCGTACCTGTGCTCGAGCATTACGGCTCGAGCGAGGCCGCACAGATTGCTGCCAACCTGGCGCCACCCGGTGCGAACAGACCGGGGACTTGCGGAAGGCCCTGGCCAGATACTGTCGTCATTGCTGCTGAGGACGGGTCTTCGGTACAGGCTGGCGAGCGCGGCGAGATTTGGGTTCGCGGCCCGACGGTCATAGCCGGCTATCTCGGTGCGCCGGAGCTCAATCAAGCTGCTTTCACGGAGGGATGGTTTCGCACCGGTGACATCGGCAGCTTCGACGAGGATGGCTTTCTGCGCCTCCACGGCCGCCTGGGCGAGTTGATCAATCGCGGTGGTGATAAAATTTCTCCCGCCGAGATCGAAGCCGCGCTGCTACGACACCCGGCATTGGCCGAGGCTGCGATTTTCGCAATCCCCCATCCACGCCTTGGGGAGGATATCGCAGCCGCCATCGTCCTTCGCCCTGGTGCACAGACGACACCTGCGGCACTTCGCCAGTTCCTGCAACGTGAGCTGGCATGGTTCAAGATTCCCCGGCTAATCGTGATCCTCGACAAGCTGCCCAAAGGCATAACGGGGAAAATCCAGCGACGACGACTTCGCGAATTGCTCGACGTGCCGTCGGGTCAGGAGGCGCCGGCGCGTTTGCTCGCCTCGGGAAGCAGTTCGCCGGATCTCGAAGCCGAATTGTTGACCGTATGTCGACGACTACTGAAATCCGACACGATGACGGTTGACGACGACTTTTTCGCCAGCGGTGGCGACTCCCTTCTGGCGATGGAAATGCTCATCGAGCTCGAACTGCTCCTCGGCCGTCGTGTCCCGGAAACGATCCTGCTGGAAGCAGGGACCATTCGATGCCTCGTCCGAAAGCTTGCCGTGCAGAGTAGCGAGCCACCGACGCCATTTTTTCAGTTCCATGCCGGCAGCAATCGACCTCCGCTGTACTTCTTCAACGGGGACCTCGTCCGCGGCCACACCTGCATGTGGCGCGTCGCAGAGCTCTTGGGGCCCGATTATCCGATCATCTCGATCGATCCCCACGGACTTCACGGGGACGCGATTCCGGGTTCGATCAGGGAGATGGCTGCCGACCGTCTCTCCTTGCTCCTGGAACGGCAGGCGAGCGGTCCCTTTCTCTTGGGCGGCAAATGCAACGGCGCGATGGTGGCGTTCGAAGTAGCCCACTTGCTGGTAGCAACCGGCCATAAGGTTGATCTGGTTGCGATGGTCGACCCGCCAACCATCAAGGCCCGCCCTGCCCCGCGGGCGATCATCGAGCTTATGAAGCCTGTCGTCTCCCCATATCAGCTGCGCTGGATGTATGAGAAAATGGCGCAGCTGGAGCGGTACTCCAAGGCTTCGACAAGGAGGCAAAAGACGATCGACGGTCCCGAAGTTCCTCCGGTGCTGTGGGACGCTTACTCGATTGCCATGGCTCGATATCTTCCGGCACCGCTCGACGTCCCCGTGGCATTTTACGCCGCCGAACACGACGGCCGGGCATGGCGGCACCTCAGCTCTCAACTCGAAGTGATCGAGGTGCCCGGCGGGCACCCCGGCTGTCTGACGATCGGCGCGGATCTGCTCGTGGATCATTTGCGGCAGCGGCTCGAAAGGCTTTCCTTCGAATAAGCCTGGGACCACCGGTGCGTATCAGGCCGCGTGACTGATCCCCGTCGACATGACGCCCAGGGTGGGCCGCGGGCAGCTGGTTGGGGACAGGCGACAGCAACGGCAATACCCATCCCTTCGTCTCATGCCGCACGGTTTCCGGCAGAATGAGCGAGCCTCCAAGCGCAACGACCGACGGCGTTCTCATGAAGCTGCCGTGGGTAATCAGAAAGGGTCGACACCATCGGTCGAATTTCAGATACAATTTCGATACCTGGCTCCGACGAAGCAACGGCCAGATTTGGCCTAACGACATGTCTGCCAGAGGGATACTTGCGTTTGACCGGCCAATCCCCTCGAATTTTGCGTGCAATCCTTGCAGCGGGCACCGCGCTCGTCGGACGCGTCGCTGCGGACTTCTGGTGTTGGACGAGAAATCAGCATGCTTGAGACAGATACCGAAGTCAGCCTTGAAATCCTGAAAGATAGCGAGTGGCTCGAAACTTCCTGGAAGCAGCTCGAAGCGAAGGTACCTCACTCGTTCTTCTTGTCATGGCTCTGGATCGGAACCTGGCTACGACATATACCCAAGGGCACGCAACCACACGTCCTCGTAGCCCGGTCGTCAGACAAGATCGTTGGCTTGGCTATTATTTGTCGGCGGGGCACGTGGCGTCTCGGTCCCCATGCGCGGACACGTTGGCTGCTCAATGAATCAGGCGACAAACGTTTCGATCGATTGTTCATCGAGTGCAATCATATTCTTGCAGAGCAACCAGCGACTATCATTCCGGCAGGTCTCGATGTATTGACGTCACGCTTGCGCCGCTCAGATCAATTGGTCCTTTCCGGAATTGATCCGGACCTTGAGTTGGCTGCTTGTCGCGCCGCGGGCCGGGCCGGGCTCGTTACCGACGTGAAACAGGCCGACTCCGCGTTGTGGGTTGATTTCGCCAAAGTCCGTCAGCAAGGCCAGAGCTATCGCGCCACGTTGGGCCGCAGTACCCGTCAAGCCGTAAGCCGAGCGATGCGGCTGTACGCCGACCGCGGGCCCCTTGAGCTTCGGATCATGGAAACGACAACGGAAGCCCTCGCCGCGTTCCATCTGCTGAGCGACTTTCATCGGTCGCGGTGGGGCCATAAGGGGGCTTTCGCCAATCCGGGATTCCGTCCATTTCACGAAGAGTTAATTTCGCGCGGAGTTCCCACGGGGGCCGTCCGCATCTCGCGGACGTTAGTTGGCGACCAGACAGTTGGGGTCCTGTACAATTTCGTGCATGACGGCCGTGTCCTCAATTACCAAAGCGGCTTTCTTTATGAGAGCGATAGCCGGATCAAGCCCGGGCTTGTGAGCCATGTCCTGGCTATTGAGGAGAGCATCGCACGCGGGGAAAATGGCTACGACTTCCTGGCAGGTGGCGCTGGGCACAAGTCCCATCTGGCGAATACGGAATATGCCATGACGTGGATCTCAATCGGCCGCGACGGTCCCGAGCGCCACATCGAGGCCAAGATCCGCACTGCCAAGCGAATGCTGCGAACCATCGCGACGAACCTTCCAAAAAAGAAGCTTCGGCTGTTCACCCCGAAAGCGACAAGTCAGCTGCCGTCGTGATCGGCGACGAGGTTGCAGCTACCATCTGCTGCGAAAAACAGTCCTCTGCCGGCAACCTCTTTCCACCAGCCATTTCCGGACGCAGAGCGACGCAAGCTGACGACACCGAAGCGCCACGCGCTCTTGTCGCCCTGGTAGGGCCGCACGGAGAACAAATCCTCGTAGTTCGGCACCGGCCAGGTATGATCCAGCACATCCCAATCGGCCACCTTGCCACTAAGCCACATATCAAAGTGATCCCTGATTCCTGTGCCGGGCGGATTTGGATAAAGGGCAATTAGATGGGCTGTTCCGTCACGATCGAGCCTGGCAGGCAGCGATTCGACAATTTGTCGCAGCAGGTCGGTACCCTGCAGTCCGCCACTCCAGAAATTGTCTCCCGGCTGGGCCGCGCTGTCAGGAGCATAGGGAGGATTGGCTAAAAGCAGATCACAGGTCCCATCGATTGATTTGAAGAGGTCGCTCAAAATAAACCGGGTGTTGCTCTTGCCGTTAAGCATTGCATTGAAGCTGGCAAATGCGAGAGCCCGCGGATTGATGTCTGCGCCGACCACAGACGTACAGTGCTCTGCAGCCAGGATCGCGTGAATGCCCGAGCCAGTCCCCAAGTCGATCGCCCTCCGCCGGGGCACCCGCTTCACCAATCCGCCGAGGATGTAGCTCTCTCCCCATAGCCACATGACCTGATTGATTGCGGCGTTCTTGGCCGCCTGGTCCGTTGCAATGTAGTTGCCGTAGCAAGGAAACAGACAGACGTTTGCTTGCAGGGCGCCGCCGGCAAGTTGGACGAGCCCCATGTCAAGCGCGACGTCGACGAAGTTCGCAGAAGCCCGGTTCGCGATGAGGTCCACGCTGACTCGATCGCCATCGATAAAGAGCGAAATAAGATTGTCGATGAGATCGTCTGGACGAACTACCCAATCAGGCCTCATCGAGGCCCAAAAATTCACCCCAAGACGCGGGAACACTCCTAGCCGCTTTGCGCAGCTTGCCAGGTCAAAACTTGCATTGCGCAATGCCTCGACGAAGCGGGCCATGCGTTCAGGGCCGACAGGAACCGGTGCGGCGACCTCGCGGCGGATCGTCCGCAGGCTCCCGCTTGCCGACTGTTCCGAGCCACGATCCGTCGATCCGGCCGCTTGTAGAAGCGCAATTATCTTGTCCTTCTGATCGACAAGCTCCGACTTCAATTCCGCATCTATCGCACCGACAGGCGCGTCCAATTTGAGCCGGGAGCCTTCAACCCACAGGTTCACCTTCCGACTACGTAGAACCGCCAGAAGCGTGTCGCTGTCCATCACAAGCTTCCCTTGATTTCAACCGATCAAACGTTGCCCATGGCCTCGTTATGTATTCCCTTCACCGCCCGTCCGGATGGATCATTCATGCTCGCAAACTGCCGCGACCAGCGAAATGCGGTCGGCGTGGAGCAGGCGATCGAGGGACCGACCGGGACAGTTAGGCAGGCCGTCGGATTCTTGAAATGGCTATCAAAGATGGCCCTGTAGAAGTATCCTTCCTTTGAAGTCGGCGTTTGCTGCGGAAATCTCTTGCCGGCCTCGGCGAACATCGCATCCGAGACGTTATTCTCGGCATACTGCCTCAAGCTATCGATCCAGCCGTACCCTACTCCATCGGAAAACTGCTCTTTCTGACGCCACAGGACATTCTCCGGCAACAGGTCGGCAAATGCTTCCCGCAATATGCCTTTCTCGATCTTCTCGCCGGGACACATCTTCTCAGTGGGATCTATCGACATCGCGCAATCCAGAAATTCCTTGTCCAGGAACGGCACGCGGGCCTCGACTCCCCATGCGGCTGTCGCCTTGTTCGCACGACAACAGTCATACTTGCTGAGTGCAAAGAGCTTTCGAACGGTTTCGTCGTGAAACTCTTCCGCCGATGGAGCCATGTGGAAATAGAGATACCCGCCAAACACCTCGTCGGCGCCTTCTCCGGACAATACCATCTTGATGCCCATTGCCTTGATTTTGCGCGCCATGAGATACATCGGCGTGCCGGCACGAATGGTGGTGACATCAAAGGTCTCGAGGTGCCGGATCACGTCTGGCAATGCATCCAACCCTTCCTGCACAGTAAAAACCAGCTCGTGATGCACCGTCCCGATGTGAGCCGCCACGGTTCGCGCATACTTCATGTCAGGTGAATCTTGCAGACCGACGGAGAACGAGTGCAGCCTTGGCCACCACGCCTCCTCGGTCTCTCCAGACTCAACCCGCTTGAAGCGGTGTCTTGCCGCGAGCGCTGCTATGAGGGACGAATCAAGTCCACCGGAAATGAGAACCCCGTAGGGCACATCGCACATCATCTGCTGCTTGACCGCAGTTTCCAGCGATGTTCGGAGCTCGCCCAGGGACACTTTCCTTGTCGGGAGTGTACGGGCCCATTCCGGATCATACCACTTGACGAACTCCCCGGTATGGCCGCTGTAATGATGCCCCGGCGGAAACTCCCGGATTATCTCGCATACGGTGTCGAGAGCTTTCATTTCGCTCGCAACGTAAGTGGCGCCGTCGTTCCCCCATCCGATGTAAAGCGGAACTATGCCCATGTGATCTCGGGCAACAAAGAACTCGCCGGTGCGTTCGTCGACGAGGGCAAATGCGAAGATGCCGCTCAACATGCTGCACAGGGCTGGTCCGTACTCATCGTACAGATACAGGATGATTTCGCAATCGGACTTCGTTTTCCAGGCATGCGGCAGCTTCAGTGCGTCGCGCAAAGCGACATGATTGTAGATCTCTCCGTTCACAGCCAAGGCGCGGCCCGCCGCAACGTCGAGGAGTGGTTGGGCACCGTGCTCTACATCAACGATGGAAAGGCGTTCGTGCGCGAGTATTGCGGCTTCACTGGAGTAAATGCCGCTCCAGTCTGGCCCGCGATGTCTGACCATCTTGGCCAACTCGAGAGCCCGGCTGCGAGCCAATTGGAGCGGTTCGGTAAATCCAAAAATGCCAACGAAGCCACACAACGTGGTCAAACCTTCCTATGGGCCCGATCGCGGACAAAGCAGAACAGAGGACCGGGAACGAAAATGATCTAACAATTCAACGCTGTCGAAATCAGTGGCCGGCCAGCTTTGCGTCAAAACGTCTTGGTTGCCACCGGTCTTTCAATTCCAAACTACCCAACGGGTCCTGCCCGCTGTCGTGCGCAATCGAAGCGGGCCCTAACCCCGTCGTACCTACGATGCCGCCTCCGGGTTCGTCACTTTTTGTCGCGTAGCGAGGCTGCCGCAGTCACGTCGTTCCGGCCGCTTACCACCGGAGCCGTTGAACTGCTCAGCTTTCGGGGAGACGCATCAGGACCATCCTGGTATCGCAGGCTGACCTCGATGGTGTCACCCGGCTGCAATTCGGTATCCTCGTTCGCAACAATCCGTTGCGGGCCCTTGTCGCTGCTTCTGATAATCGCAATATCGGGCTTGCTGCCGGATCCTCGTGCGAGCTGCGACCGAACCATCGAGGTGTACTGAAGCTTCTCGCCGACGCTCTGCAATTTCTCGCGAATCTGATTGAGCCTCACGCTCGTGTCTTGCAGCTCCCGAAGCAGGTCAAGCCTCCGCTGATCGTCGAGCTTTACCAACCGTCTGGCAAAATCGTCCTGCTGCTTCTTGACTTGCAGCAACTGCGCGGAAGTCTGCAGCCTCCGGGTTGCCGACAAGAGCACCGCGCGGCGCGCGTCCGTCACGCGAGGGCTGATCAAGGATCCCTTTCCGAACAGATCTGTCGCTTTCTGAAGGTCATCCACGTCGGACTGAAATCCCTCCTCATCCTTCTTTTGCTGCTCTGACAGGACGCGGACCTCGTCATCCCCCTGTTTGACACCACGCTGCAAGAACGCCTTTTCCTGTTGATAGTCGTTCTGCCTCGTCTTCAGATACTCCGCTTCCGCATTGACGATTTCCGAGATTGCGGACCGAGCTATCGGCGTATCGCTCAGAGCAGCCGGGCTCATCTGCGCCGTCTCTCCGAGCTCAGTCTTGATCCGCCACATCCGCGCCTGTTCCTTGGCGAGGTCTGTCCACAGCGATCCATACTCGCTTCGCAGGTCGGCTGACTCGAGATACGGGTTGTTCATTCTGATGTGCATGACATCGTAGCCGCCCGCCACAGCGATGATCTGGCGTGCGGTGCTCGCCGGGCGATAGGTATACTCGCCCGGCTTCGAGACATCCCCGTTGACGTAAACAGGCCTGTACTCCGCAACGGACGCCGTGACCTGGTCCGCATCGATCACGATGACAACCTCGCGGCCGTCGACAGTCCTCTGCCGAAAGACCTTGCTCGTCAGTGCCGCGCCAATCTTGGCTCGAATCTCCGGCAACGGGAGACCGGCGACCGGAACCATCCCAACAAGCGGTAACGAGATGTTGCCGTCGACCTGGACCGGAGCACGTTGCCGCAGGTCCGCTACGCCTGCCACCGCGACCTCCAGAACATCTCCGACATTCACTCGATATTCGGCTCTAGCCTGAGCGGAAATCGTCAGGCCGACAACCACAAGTCCCCATCTCATGCAACGGATGCAACGAACGGGTTGACCGGCGCGCATGACAGGCCAGGAACGATTGCGCAGCTTGAAATAGGGCATGGCGTGTTCGGTCGATTTGATCTCAACTGGTTGACCGATAATCTCATCCCGCAGCGCTTCCACTCAACTGACCATCGTAGTTACTCCACGCTACCCATTTATTGCCAGTCCGCCTTGTGACCTGAATGGTATTGTTCTTGGTGGAAGATGGACCGCCTGGGAGTAATCGGTGACCTATGCGTCGTTCAGCAATTCGCCGACCTCTACGGGGCGTCCGGCGCGTTCGGTCGCAGTCGGTAACGTCGGCAAGAATCGATTGGTCGGCGTACTGGTATTGGCGGCAGGCGCCGAGTTCCTCCTGGTAGCTGTTGGGGCTTATTCTGCCGCCGTTGCCTATTATGGCCTGGCGTTTTTCAACTATCCGGACAGCCCGAAATACGTTCTGGAATCGGTCCTGCTTGCCACGTTGCAGCTGCTTGTATCCGTCGGGCTCCGGCAGTATTCGCGAATCCAGACGCAGCCGCGGCATATCTTCCTATGGAGCGGTGTCAGCGCCGTCTTCCTTGTATTCTCCTTCTTCATCTCGGCGATATTTGTCCTCAAGGTCTCGGACGGATACTCGCGGGCGACCGTCATAGCCCAGGCTGCAAGCGTCCTCGTTATGGTACTCTGCGCGCGCGCAATATGTTTCTCATTGCTACAGCCTGCCATCGCATCCGGACTGATCGACGCCAGGCGCGTTATTCTCATAGGGGACCCGCGCCACTGCCTGCACTTTTCCGCGCGGGTGCTCGCCACAGGAATCCGAACCATCCGCTCGTTCGACTTCCCGACCTTTCGCGCTGGCTCTTCAGCACCGGAGCGCTCGAACGCGGCGGACGCATCGTCCTATGCCCGCGCACTGATCGCGGAATGCCGCCCCCTCCGAGCCGATGACATCGTCATTCTGAGCTCGGAGTCGGATGTTCCGGCCGCCCTCTCGCTCGCCGGCGCCCTGTCAGAGCTTCCCGTTGACGTTCACGTCGTCCCTGTCGGAGCCATCGATCTCATGGCTGTGTCGCGCATCACGCAGTTCGGCAACGTGGTGACGATGCGCATCTTCCAGTCTCCCCTGACGCTATTCCACCGGGCCATCAAGCGAACATTCGACATCGTGGCGGCGATCGTCGGGCTTGTCATCATCAGCCCACTCTTCGTCATCATTCCACTGGCGATCAAGCTCGACTCCCGCGGGCCGGTGCTATTTCGTCAGACACGGCATGGTTACAACAACGAAACCATTCGCGTGCTGAAGTTCCGATCGATGACCGTGACCGAGGACGGCGACAATTTCAAGCAAGTGACCAGACATGATCCGCGCGTGACCCGGCTGGGGCGCTTCATGCGCCATACCAATATCGATGAGCTTCCACAGCTCTTCAACGTACTGATCGGCGATATGTCACTCGTCGGCCCTCGTCCGCACGCGACCTCGCAGAACGAGACCTTCTCCCAGCTGATCTCGTCGTTCTCACGTCGTCACAACGTCAAGCCCGGCATTACCGGGTGGGCGCAGGTCAACGGGCATCGCGGCGAAACCGATACCTTGGAAAAGATGCAACGTCGTATCGAGCACGATCTGTATTACATCGACAACTGGTCATTCCTGCTCGATCTCAAGATCATCATCATGACCCTCTTCTCCAGAAGGGCCTATTTGAATGCCCATTAACGCGCAGTCGCCCCGCCGCCGCCTATTCCGCACGGCGCACTCTTAACGGCATTGCGGTCAATGCCACTCTCGCGTGATCAACGGAGTCTTCGGACGTGCTACCAGTAAGTGCAGGTTAGAGAACATGCTGCAAACGAGACCAGACAGTTTGGCACCCCAGGACCCGATGCCGCCTGAATTCGGTTCTCCGGCCGAATTCCTGGCAGGCGCACTCGCATTTTTGCGCCGCCGGCTTTCGACCATACTGAAGACCTGGCTTTTGGCATTTGCCGTTGCCTTGCTCTATCTCGTTGTCGCTGTCCCCACGTTTACCTCCACCGCGCAACTTATCGTCGACGCCAAGACGACTTCAAGCGACGCGGCGTCGGTGACGACGGCTGTAGACAGTCAGATCGCCATCCTGAAATCGGACGGCGTCGCCCGCGCGGTGATAGCCAAACTCGGTCTAGCGCGAGATCCGGAGTTTTCGGCAGGCGCCCTGCACCGCCTCAGCCAATCGGCATCCCGGCTGCTCGGCTGGAGCCGGCCGGAAACCGACCCCAGCTTGACGCGCGATGCATTAGAGGCATTCCATCGCAAGCTTTCGGTCAGGCGGGCCGGCGTCACCTACATCGTTGACTTGGCCTTCAATTCCGCCTCTCCCGATCGGGCATCGAAGATCCTGAGCACGGTCGTAGAAAGCTACATTGCGTCGCAGATGGACGCGAAATACAAGTGGGGTCTGCAGAACGAGCAATGGGTCAAGGATCGTCTCAGCGATCTGAGTGGCCAAGCAGCTGCCGCCAAGCGGGCTATCGCAGATTATAACAGCGCTAGAAATAATAACCCGGTTTCCGCGGGCACCGCAGAACCGAACGGGAGCGTCCCCGACGAACTCCACCAACTGCAAGCCACCGCGGACGCCGCGGCCAAGGCCTATGACAATTTCCTTCGAATGTTGCGCTATACGGACGCCGTGCAGCAACAAGCGCCGCCGGTGTTCGAAGCGCGCCTCCTCACGGGGGTCTCCGAGCCCTACACGGCAAGCTCACCAAACGCTCGATTGGTTCTTGCGGTATCGATCCTTGGCGGCTTGCTGCTTGGGATCGGCATTGGATTGCTGCGCGACTGGTCCGCGGGACGATTCCCGGTTGCCCGCAGGTCCGCAGGGGGCGCGTACGGGGTCGCTGCAGTCGTCCAGGCATTCAAGGCGAGCAGCGCCAAGGCTCATTTGGATGGACCGTTCAGAGCCGAAAAACATCCAGCGTACAAGGACGCCAATCCCGACTTCTAGCCGCAGGGATGGCTCATTCAGAAGGGTGTGCTCCTCCTTGCCGAACCGCAATTTCCGGGCAAGACCTTGACCGCAACCAAACGGCTTCGCGTAGCGTCCACCAGCGTTGGAATCAGGAATGACGAGCTTTATTCGAGCGCCCGACGGACCGGCGTCCATGTTCGGCAAGGTCCTTCGGCAGTCGTCGCTGGCCTTGATCTATCGCTGTTCGGGTGCCGCGGTCTCGCTCCTCTTCGGCGTGAGTTTTGCGCGGATGATGAGCATAGAGGAATACGGAGCGCTTATGTCGCTGATGACATTCGCGGTCGTCACCTCCACGGTCGGCCTCTTTGGCCAGCAGTTTCGCGTGCTACGGGAAATACCAAGCATCGCCGTCAGGAAATGTTACCCAGAGATCAGCTCGATCGTCGCGAAGCAGGTTCGTCTGGCGTGTCTAGGCAGCATTGCCGTGACGCTGGTCTGCCTCCTCGTGTTCGTCGTCGCTCACGGCCGCGATGGGATATTCGGCCGGTGGCAAAACTGCACGAGCGTGCTTCTAATCTTGCCATTGGCGTTGATCGAAATGCAGAGCTCGTTAGGGCGCGCACTCGGCTCCGTCAACCTCGCGCTGCTGACCAAGGATGTGTTGTGGCGGCTGCTGATCATACTTCTGGGCGGCGTTCTTTTCTCGACGCATGGCCGTCCGCTGCAGGCCGGAGACGTTCTGATGATTGCGACCGGCGTCCTGGTCGTGCTGATCCCGACTCAGAACGCTTACCTACGACGTCTCGCGGAGGGCTATAACGTATTCACCATCGCGGTGAGGCGATCGAACGACCGGGTTGCTGACATCCTATCCACTACGGTACCGTTCTGGGTAACCAGTATCACCAGCGTGATGGGCGGCACAGTCGATGTCATCATCGTCTCAATCATGGTCGGTCCAGAAGCCGGCGGATATTATTACGCTGCCACGCGTATTGCATTCCTTCTTGATTTCTTTCTGGCAACCTTCTGCGTTCCCGCAGCGCCTCTTATGGCGCGTCTGTTCGATGAAGGGCGCCATGCGGAAATCACGCGCATCACGTCTGGAGCGTCAACGGCTGCGTTCGCCGCCGTCCTCTGCTGCGTCGTAACATTGGCATTCGCCGGCGACCTCGCGCTGATGACGTTCGGAGCCGCTTTCACCCGCGCCTACAGCGTCCTGATGGTATTGGCAATCGGCCTGTTGATCTCGACCTACTTCGGCATCGGCCCTATCGCACTGAATATGACCGGACACCAGCGTGCCGCGATGCAAATCGTGGTAACAACTTGGGCGGCGGGACTTCTGGCCATGATCGGCGCGACCTGGGCCTTTGGGGCTCTAGGAGCGGCAGTTGCCGGCTCCTGCGCGGGCGTGGCAACCAGGGCATGGACAGCGGCCTACCTGTACGCTGCGGAAGGAATCGATATTACTGCCACCAGGACGCTCATTGCGTTAGCAAGGCGCACATCGCGGCGAGGCCCATCCGAACCGCGCACGGACGCTGTTCGGCCGGAAGCCGGCGCCACCGTTCTCGACTTGCGGCCGAGCTTGCGGCGGTCGGAACACAACGTACGTGAATCGGGGAGATAGCTGAATGCGCTCGTTGTCATACGAGGACGCCGCTGCTGCAATCGGCACTGTGCGCGAAAGACGGCCCATCATGGACCAGGGTGAATTCAATTTCGAGGTGTCGGGAAACCCGCTTTCGCTCGGGCTGGTGAAGCTTCTGCACACGATTGTTGAGCGGAGTACGGGGCGCGGAATGGGCATCGCAATGCGAGCGGTCCGGCCCCTCCTCCATTCCCAGACGCCTTGCGTCCATTTCGCGGACGGTAGCCGGTTGTACTTTGAGCTGGACGACGTCTACTGGAATGCGTTCTTCGTCGGTCAGTCGCATCGCACCTACGAATCGGACATAGGGATGCTTCTGCTGCGGCTGAAGGATATCGATTACACGTTCTTCGATTGCGGTGCCAACATCGGATACTGGTCCGTTCTCGTCACGTCGGAGATGCTGGGTCGCAAGCGCGCAATAGCTGTCGAGGCTTCACGGAAAACGCTCGCGATTCTCGAGCAGAATCGCGACGCCAACAACCGGCGCTTCGAGATCTGCCACAAGGCCTTGTTCGAGACTGACGGACAGATGTTGTCCTTCTCCGATGACGGATCTCATGACGCCCGACACATCGTTGCGTCGCAGGGCATGCATTTAGAGCGCGTCGAGCCGGTTCTATCGATAACGCTTGATTCGTTGGCACGGCAGCTGCAGATGAACGACCGTGATCGGCTCGTCGTCAAGCTCGACGTCGAGGGCGCGGAAATATCGGCCTTCAAGGGCGCGCGCGAGGTGCTCAAGCGCGATACGCTGATCATCTACGAGGATCACGGCAACGACCGGAGTCACACGACAACAAGGTACATGCTCGACACTCAAGGATTTCCGGTCTTTTCCATCGCTCCGGACGGGACAATTGCGAAGGTCGAGGAACTCGCTTTTCTGGACAGGGTCAAGACGAACCCGAGAATTGGCTACAATTTCGTAACCTGCCCTCCAGGAAGCGGCTTCCACCAATGGATGGAACGGGCAGCCAGTCGCGCATAAACGCGCCGGCGAAGCTGTAGATGATCCTGGCGGAGCGCCTCATAGATTGATGACCTGAGCGCATCTGATTTCCATTCGAAGCGCCTCGCGCACGAGCCGCTCGCCGTCATCACTATCAGATTGTTAGCTAATGCCCAGCAGTCCGTGCATCGCCGACTGGATGCCATTCATTCGGGCCTCGAACGCAACCTTTGTGTCGAATTGCCCGCCCACGCCGATGCGAGGCAGTGCGTGTTGATTTGGCTTGCGATCGGACAATTGCCCATGCCGCGTGGTCACCGCGGTCGAAAAGCCAACTTCCTCCGCAAGAAGTTCCTCCCGAGTGTCACACGCTCCCGGGGTGCCGTAAGGATAGGCGAAATGCCGGATGGGCATCTGAAGCAAATTCTCCAGATAGCTGCGGTTGCCCGCCATTTCGGCGCGCGCGGAAGCCGTGTCCAGGCACGCCAGTGCCGGGTGGGATTCCGTGTGCCCGCCAATTGAAGCGAGAGGATGCTGCGCCAGGACCTGAAGCTCGCGTTCATCCAGAAAATAAACATCGTTCAAGGCCGATAGAGATACGCCGGCATTGCGGAACGTTGGAACGAGCATTTCGGCCCGGTTGTAATCTTCGTGAATCCACCTCGCTACCTTGTCCATGGCAGACGCCTTGCTGTTCAGATCTGGACAGGAAAACCGAATGCCCATCGCGTCAACGGTAACGGTGTCTCGCGAGCGAAGAACTTCGCGCAAACCGAGCCACCACGCCTGCAGCGTTCGCGTCGGAGCGCCCGTAGGAACGTATACGGTGAATGGCGCGTTGTGTCGCTCGAGGATCGGAAGCGCCGTCGAAACGTTGTCTCGATAGCCGTCATCGAAGGTAAGCACCGCGTAGCGGCGCGACTGCGGACCATTTGCCAACCGCTCAAGACATGTTTCGAGGCTGACGATCTCCCACCCCTCGCGGCGCAGCCATTCAAGCGAATGCTCAAAGAAGTCCTCCGATGTTCCGGTCATCAACTCCGAGCGGAAATCCCGCTGAATCTCGTGGAACATTAGAATAGCGGCCCTGCCTGCAAAAAGCTTTCGGAGAGCTGGCGTCAGTCCGGACCAACGGATCGCCTGGAATAGGGCTGCTTTGAAACTCTGCTTCACGGCGTCCGCTCGTCGAGTAGACCGCTGGTCAGAGAATTCGTCACACGACTCTGAGGTCGGGTTGATTCCACGCGCGGCGCGCTGCCGATGTTCATATTCAAATTGTCCGTCGTGAGAACAGTGGGCGTCTCTTGCTCACTGGCAGGCATTGGCCCTCCATTTATCGAGGAACCGCGGCATCTCCGCAACTGCGACACTGCGACACTGGTACTCACTCATAGGTACCCCTCAATTCGCCCATCCCACCCTGAATGCACCTCCGGCATCGGAGAGCTTTCAAGGTAGCTTTTTTCTGTCGGGCACGAAAAACACCAAGCGCAGTGGCCGTTGTGACCTGCGTTGTCGATGGAACGGCTCCTTGATGAAGGTACTCCTCGCTAACAAATACCTCTTCAATAACGGTGGCGCAGAGACCGTTCTGTTTCAGGAGCGAGATTTCCTGACACGCAGCGGGATAGAAGTCATTGACTTCGCGATGCAGCATGAACGGAATATCGAGTCGCGCTACTCCACTCATTTTGTGAGACGCCAGGATTATCGGAACGGCGGCTACCTCTCCAAGATAAAAGGTGCTCTCGCGCTGATCCACTCACGCGAGGCCGTGAGCAAGCTCGCATCACTGATCGATGAAACGCGACCAGACTTGATGCACTGTCACAACATCTATCATCAGTTGACGCCATCGATTGTCGGCGTCGCCAAGTCGCGCGGAATTCCGGTTGTCCTGACGCTGCACGATACCAAGCCTGTCTGTCCGGTACACACGCGGGCGCTCGGAAACCAACTATGTTCGCTGTGCCTCTCCGGTGGATTCCATCACGTATTGATGCATCGTTGTTCCGACGGCTCGTTGGCACAGAGTGCCACGCTTTACCTCGAAGCGGTCACGCAACAATGGCTCGGAAGCTACGAGAAGGTGGATCGCTTTATCGCACCGAGCCGCTTCATGCAGGATTCGGTGTCACGCCGCTTCTCCCCGGACAGGACCGTGCTGCTCTACAACGGGGTGGATGTCAGGGGCATTTCGCCGCGCGGCCAGGACAAGGGATACGTTCTTTACTGTGGCCGGCTCGCGCCGGGCAAGGGTGCGGAGACACTGTTGCGCGCCCATCAGGCGGCAGGATCTCCGTGGCCACTTGTCATTGCAGGCACGGGCCCGCTGACCGATGACTTAAAGTCGCAATTTGCACGAAACGTACAGTTTGCGGGTCATCTCTCCGGAGAGACGCTGAGCACAACAATAGCCGAAGCATCCGTCGTGGTTGTGCCTTCCGAGTGGTGCGAGAATTGCCCGATGTCCGTGCTGGAGGCGATGGCGCAGGGCAAGGCTGTCATTGCGACCCGCATCGGCGGCATTCCGGAGCTCGTAAACGACGGCGAGACCGGGTTTCTGTTCGAGCCCGGCAATGTCGACGATCTTCGAACCCATCTCGAGTGCCTCATGGGCGACGGCGAGCGCCGCGCACAAATGGGAGCCGCCGGACGACTTCATGTGGAGCGGCACTTTTCCCTCGAAAAGCACAATGCCGAGCTGATGGCCGTCTACCGATCACTGCTGCCGGGACGATCCATGGCGGCGGCGGTACATGGTGCAAGCGTTCATGAATAGGAGGATGTAGTGAGTGCGGATCATCTCGTACTGCGGGTGATCATGCTTGGTCTGCGTGGATTCCCCAATGTGCAGGGAGGAGTTGAAACCCACGCGGAGCATCTGTGTCCCCATCTCAAGAAGTTGGGGTGCGACGTCAAAGTGATCGTCCGCTCCTCCTATATGCCGCCCAGCCGCGGCGACGAGTGGCACGGAGTACGCTACCAGCGGGTATGGTGCCCGAAGGCGTCCGGTCTCGAGACGATCGTGCATTCGTTTCTCGGCGTGCTGGTCGCCGCATGGCAGCGACCGGACATATTGCACATCCAGGCGATCGGACCGGCCTTGATGGCGCCGCTCGCGCGATTGCTCGGACTGCATGTTGTCGTGACGCATCACGGCCCGGATTACGACCGGGAGAAGTGGGGCCGACTGGCCAGGACGGTTCTGCAGGTAGGCGAAGCCTGGGGCATGCGGTTCTCCAACGGCCGCATCGTGATTTCGCAAACCATTCGGAAGCTGGTGCGGGACAAGTACGGCTTGAACTCGGACCTTATTCCCAACGGGATTATCTTACCTGACGTGCCAAGCAGCATTTCGGCGCTCGAGAAATTCGGGCTCACGCCGGGACGATATGTGCTGATGGTGGGTCGGCTGGTTCCGGAGAAACGGCACCTCGACCTGATTCTGGCCTTTGCCGCTGCCAGGCTCGACGGATGGAAGCTCGTGCTGGTCGGGACGTCCGAACATCCCAACGCCTATACCGCAGCGGTGACAGCGCGCGCCGAGGCGACTTCCGGGGTAGTCGTGGCAGGCTTTCAGTGCGGCGTCGCGCTTCACGAGCTGTACGCCCATGCCGGCATTTTCGTTCTGCCTTCTTCGCACGAGGGCCTGCCGATCTCGCTGCTGGAGGCCCTGAGCTTCGGTCTGCCGGTGATCGCCAGTGACATTCCTGCTCATCTGGAGCTCGGATTGGACGACTCGCACTATTTCCATTTGGGAGACGTATCGGCGCTCGCCCGTCGCCTGGCGTCCTTTGCAAGCAGCACCTGGTCGCCCGAGTTGCGCGAGAAAACGCGCCGCTGGTTGGCAGAACGCGAGGACTGGCACTCTGTCGCCGAACGGACCCTCGGATGCTATCGCAGAGCCATTGGGCCACCCCAGGACGTGCGGCGCCGGACCGCCCCTCCCCGTGCAGCCTAGCGCGTTGCTCGCGTGGCGCGGCGGCAAGAACGTCCTGACCGCCTTGCGTTGGGATCGTACCCGGCCGGCGCGAAACCGCGCCACTCGTCGGGTTGCCTTCCGCCCCTTGATTGAGCGGGAGCTTCGCTCAAGATGAATGCGCTCCTGACATTCCTTCTTTCCTTTGTTTTTGTGAGATCCTTCTCCAACGGGATCGATCGTCTGTATGGCACCGGCATTTCGTCGGCTCTTTCCATGATCGTCATCGCGGTCGGCCTCGTGGCAGCCTGGAACATGCGGCATGTCAGGATACACCGGAGACTTTTCACGCTGTTGATATGCTTGTCGGTCTTTACAACCACTGCTGTACTGTCGCTTGTCGTCAATACGAGGAGCATCATCGACCAATATGTGGCGTGGTACGAGATCATCAGGTACGTCTATCTGTTCATGTTTGTGATATTGGTTTCTTCTGTTTATCAGCATCCTGATTTTTGCCCGAACATTCATCGTGTTTTCATTCTTCTGCTTTTTCTGATGTCGGCAATCGCCTTGTTCCAATACCTGGCCGGATATACCGAGCTCGCGTCGCCATACGACAAGCATGCACGGGCGGCAGGCCCATCGGCGCACCCGGTATCCTTCAGCCTCGAATTGGTTCTGGTCTTCTTCCTTTGCGAGCTGTCGCGTCGGAAACTGCGCGCCTCCGTCGGATACTTTGACATTGTCGTGTATCTGCTCTTTCTCGTCGCCCTGGCCCTCGCTGCGTCAAGAACGGGGGTGGCGCTACTGGGGGTGACCTTCGCTATATATATCTTTGCCCAGAGGCCGGCCCTCCTGCCCGCGTTCGCCGCGGCATTCGTTATCGTCATATGGACGTCTCCATTTGGAGCGTCGTTTTCGGAGCTGAGCTCTGTTCCGGACTATATCTGGAGCGGCAACTACACGGTTTGGGATTGGCGCACGGCTCCGAGTTCCGTCCATTGGCGCATTTTCCACTGGTACTATCTGTCGACGCAAGCACTCGAACAACCGTTGATCGGATATGGTCCCGGTCAAACGCCGCTCTACAGCCCATTCGCTCTTCTTGCGCATAGTGCGTTCGTGGAAATGTTCTTCGAAACCGGCGTGGTCGGCCTGATCTCCTTTACCGTGTTCTGGTTCAGCCTTCCGCTGGCTGCAATGTCGGACCGGCAGAAGCTAGTTGCCTGCTATGGAAGCAGGTCCGCGGAAATCCGACCTTTGAATCTCTGGATTGCGATGTTCATTGGCGTAACGCTGGTGGCGTTGTTCGATGACAGCTTCAACAGGGAAACGGTGGCGTTGTCGTACGTGATCCTCGGTATTTTCCTGGTGCTGGCCGAACCTGAAGCTGCTGTCGAACGCGTCCCCGGGTCGCGTGAATCGCCGATCCCAATGAGCGGCGATTCGCGGACTGAAGCATTGAGGAGCCCCGGAACCATCTGAGCCCAACTTCGCTACTGTCATACTGGCCCCGCTAGGGATTCTTTGCGTGAAGACGAATCTGGCCATTTCCCTCACAGCGCTCTTGGTCCTACAAGCCGTCGTCCCGCTGCCGAGTGCCGGCGGCGAGCGTGCTCTCCACCCCATTTGCGTGTCCCTATCTATCGAATGCGTCGTATCCCAAAATTCCGGGTATGACGCCGGCATCTATCCACACGGGGTCAGGACCTCCTACTCGTGGTATGCCGGAGGCGCTGCCGCCACAGGACGCGGCGCTCCGCCTCCTGATTTCTCTTCGCTGACGGGTTGGGGACAGATCTATCCGCAAGCCGGAGCTCCGAACATTGCTGCCAATGTTTATCTGAAGGACTATCGCGTCTATGTGCACTTGACGAGCGGTGGCTGGCTGCTCGTGCAGGATCAGGCCGCGAATTCGGTCGATGGCGGGCACTACGTGGCAGATTTCTCCAACAACTCCTCCACGGCGATGGAGCTTATCGTTGAATCGGACCAAAGCATCAGGATGAGTTCGCCGTCGCCCGGCTACAATGATCATTTCTGGATGGAACCGAGGGGCTCGTACGCTCCCGAAACGATCGACGGAGTATTCTCGCTGGCACAACTGCGCACCGATAGTGCGAACGCAAATCTGATTGCAAACTTCGGCGGAGACTGGTGGAGAGACACCTCGGCTCCGTACCTCTACCGCAATGGAGTGTTCGTGAACAATCCTGGCATCGGCATGGGTGCGTGGGTCAGATTGACGACGGCCTACCAGTACTTCTTCTTCACAACCATGACCAGGGCACAGCTGCAAACCGACCCACCACCACCCTTGCGGTAGTCGATCTGAGCTCTGGTTCTCGACGGAATTCTGACTAGCTGGTGAGGACCATCAACGAGGCTCCGCCAAGCACCCGCACCGACAGATCCTCTCCGGCGATGCTTCGAACCATTTGCCGCCCCGCTTTGGCGAGGGTTGATTTCGCGGTTCGCCATTCAGGATGGATGTGGAGGAAATCCTCCATCCGGGTGTATTGGTTGTCGATAATCTCGAAGCCGGTGTCGCGCAGCGTCGCCAAAGCGGTCGTCTGGTCGAAGTAGTGCAGGTGACCGACCTCTTTGCGCCGCTGGAGGGGCAGACCGCGCAGCACGCCGAGGATGGTCATGTCGAGGGGGATATGAAACACGTAGTATTTCGAACGCCCTCTGAGCCTTCGCAGAAAGCCCATATAGTCATCGATGTGCTCGAACACATCGATGCACAATAGAAGATCGTAATTTTCGCTGGTATCCGCGAAGTCTCCGCAGTGGAAGCGCAAATTGTCCCGCTCGCGTGGTTTGGCGGCGGTGATGGCATAGGGGGCGATATCGTACCCAACGGCGGTCGAGTCACGGAAGATGTCGTGCTCAAGCAGGGCATTCAGAACGCCTCCCACCCCGCAACCGATGTCGACGATCGTCCGGCAGGTGACCTTGTTGTCGCGCACGATCTTGGCGATCTTCGCAGCCTTCGTGCCAGCGTCTTCGTCATGCCAGCCTGGATGGGCCTCGGCATAACCTTTCCCGGTATAGAGATCGTTGGACCCGAACTCTGCCCCTGTGCTGACAGCCATCGTTCTCTCCCTCAATGAATTGCGCTTGCCTCAGCCTGCGAATTGCAGCCGCGCCGAGGGCGTGCGTTCGAGTTCATAGTGCGCGATCAGGCGACCGGGCGGCCGCGTGTCCTTTCGGTGCCGTCGGATCGCCAAATCGCCGGGCTTCAAATTCGTCAATCCACGACCCGCCATTCAAAGAGAAACGATCCATCTCTGCCGGCAAGTGTGTTCTTGATCTTGAGGTCGTCGCAATAATCCATGCGGGCTACCCCGGAGCGCAGAACTCAATCCGCGCTTTCATCAACAAGCATTCGTCGCCGCAACATATGTGCGTCGAGAACAAGGGTTTGCGCCCAATATACGTGTGTATAAATCACGATTTGAGAGTTTTTTCGCCATTTTTGCTTATTAACCAACCCGCTCAGCAGCCGGGGGGGCGAATCCATTGAACCCGCTGCATTGAAATCTCCTCGCGGTTCGAGGCTGAAGTTGCATTGAAATCTGTTCGCGGCCGCAAGGCCTTGCGAGCATGCAGTATGTCGCGCGTGCCTAACGCGCGGCAGCGGAATGTCTCGTCCTCAATTTGGTCTGCAATGGAGAATTAGAGTGACCGTTCTCGACGACGTCATCAATCAAAACACGACAGGAAAAAGCGAAGGATTCCCGCTGGGCGTTCCTTCATCCTATTCTTGGTATTCCGGCCGAAACGGTGGAGGAGGCACTCCTCCTGCGGACTTCTCGGCCATTACAGGATGGGGTCAGATCTATCCCGAGGTCGGGCAGGCGGTTAATCCGGGTAGCGTCGACATAGCAAATTTCCAGACCTGGGTGCATCTCAAGACCGGCGGCTGGGTCAAGGTGCAGGACCAGGCAACGAGCTCCATCGGAGGCGCCCACTTCACCGCCGACTTCGTCGGGAACGCCAACATTTCGTGGAATGAAACGAAAAACGCGGACGGCAGTGTGTCGGTGGATGCACCGGCCAGTGGATACAACGACCATTTCTGGCCGGGCGGGTCCCGCGGAACCTACACACCCGGATCGATCGACGGCGTTTTCGTCACGGCGAGCATGAAAGTCGACAATCCGAACGAGCATTACGTTGCCAATATCGGTGCCGACTGGTGGAGAAGCGCCACCGCCGGATACGTCTACCAGAACGGCGTATTCGTGAACAATCCCGGCGTCGGGATGAGCAACTGGGTTGAGCTGACCACCAACTATAAGACACTCTACTTCACGACGATGAATCAGACGCAGTTGCAGGCCGATCTGCCGCCTCCGCTGCAGGGCACTTCTGCCCCCACGACTCCGACACAACCGGTCACGACGCCAACGACGCCAACGACCCCGAACGTCGCACCATCAGTTACGCAAGCCTCCGCTTCACCGGGGACCGGAACGGAGCATGTCGGTGACGTCATCACGTTGACTCTCGGTTTCAGCGAGGCTGTAACCGTGACGGGCACGCCGACGCTGACGCTCAATGACGGCGCTAGTGCCTCCTACGTAGGCGGCTCAGGGTCGAACACGCTCACCTTTAAAACGACGGTCTCGGCCACGGACACCAATACGTCGGCACTCGCCATCACCGGTGTCAAGACCCCGAACGGCGCGAGCATCAAGGATTCCGGCGGCCTCGCTGCGGATCTCTCGGGCGCGGTCAAGACATTCTCCGGTCTCCAGGTCTCGACGGCAGCTCCCACGACTCCGCCTACGCAACCGACCACGCCGACATCTCCGTCAACTCCGACTTCTCCCTCGACTCCGACCGTGACCACGCCTTCGCTCGCTATCGCGGACAACTCGCTCTGGGTAGCCGGCCGAGGCGGTCAGGTCGATCTGGGGGCAAAGGTGTCGACGACCGACTCCGACGATCACGTCAGCCTGAACATCAAGGGATTGCCGAGATATGAGACGATCACGACCGGCGATGGTACCACGTTCAGGGGCGACGACATCACTCTGAGCTCCGCACAGGTCGCCAGCGGACTGACGCTGACATCGTACTACAGGGGCAATGCTCATCCCGAGGCCACTCTCACGCTTACCGCCAGTGCGAAGGACCCGGTCACCGGCGATGTGAAGTCAGCGGCGTCGCAGAGGATCACTGTGACAGATCCTCGGCCGTCCACTTCGTGGCCGAGCTCACCGATCACGCCACATCGCAACTTTGCAGACCTCGTTGGGTCGAACACCGGCACGCTGGCAACCACCGGGTCGACGACGACCTCATCGGATCACGGCACGACGGCAGCGTCCCATGGCAAGCCACAGCTTCGCGCTGCTCAACCAGTGTATGGCAAGTAGTTCCGGTCGGGTCGACGGCGGTCACATCGCAGCGGCCATGTCGAACGGTGCTACCTGGACACAGAACTCATTCCTCACCAGACCTCAAGGTTAGTCCAATTGCTGCACCGAGGCGTTCTGCGCCTCGGTGCAGCAGCCTCAATGCCTGGCTAGAAGTCGAACACCGATCCTCGACGTGGCAGCGAAGAGATTGTCTGGCGCGCGCATTGATTCGATTGGCTTCGCCGCTCGCGACGGCCTTTCGTACCGATCAAGCGCGGCGCAAGAAACGCCGTATGCGGCAAGTATCAGGCGCAAAATACCTGTGAAAAAACCATGGATTGAAACTTTTTTCGCCATGTTTGTTCATTAACCAGCCTGCCCAGCAGTCGGGGGGCAATTTCCAAAATGTCCGACTGCTTCTGAAATCTCCTCGCGGTTCGAGGCCTTCGTGCTTTGATTTCTGCTTGCGGCAATTGGCTGCGAGCAGGCGGTGCGTTGCGTGCATTGGCGATACGCGACGTTGGAATTCCCTGTACTTGGAAATGCATGAGAAGGAAGTAACAGCGGCCGTAACCGCGAAGGGTAGACGAAAGAAATGGCAATCCAGAATGGAAATGCCCACGCCAGAGATTTGGGGCTTCGCGCGCTAGCTCTCTTCATGCGCCTCCATGGCGTCAATACTACCCCGGACCAGCTCCGCGATCGCTGCGCGAGCGATGAGATCGGCATCGGCGCCATGCTTCGCTGTGCCCGCGAACTTGGCGTCAAGGTCCGATCACGAACGACGGACTGGACCCGCCTTGCCGGCATCGAACTGCCCGGAATCGCTTCGTTGCGTGACGGCGGATTTATGCTTCTTGGAAAAATCGAGGACCAGGTGGCTCTCGTCCTGCACCCGGCCTCGTCGCATCCAATCCGGATGCCACGCGCGGAGTTCGAGGCGATCTGGGACGGCCGTCTGATTTTGGCGGGATCCAAGAGCCACCCGCTTCACGCTCTTCCCGGCCTCAGCGCGCAATTCGTCGAGTTGGGCATCCGCCTGGCGCGGCGCGCGAGCGACGCCCTGACAGGCGCGCGCGATACTCTGACCGCGGCCGGCAAAAGCGTCCTTGTGATGGCGCGCGGCACTTTAATGAGCCGGGCCCTCGCCGCCACCGATGTCGCAGACCATCCGCCGGCTCCCGAAGCCTCGGCCGCGGGTTCTGATTCCCAAGATCACGATGAATCCGGGCTCATTGCGCTGGCGATCCTCCTGCGTTGCCACGGCATCGCGGCCGATCCGGGCCAAATCCGCCATCGGGTAGGTGCGATACGCCTCGGCGTGACTGAAATCCTGCGCTGTGCCAAGGAATTCGGGCTCAAGGCGAAGATCCAAAGGACGAGCTGGAATCGGCTCGCGATCACTCCGATTCCGGGAATTGCGGTACTGCGCGACGGCGGCTTCCTGGTCCTCGGCAAGGTCGTCGACGACAAGCTTCTCGTTCAATGGCCGCTGTCTCCACGACCCGAGGCAATCACGCAAGCCCAGCTCGAGGCGATCTGGGACGGTGCCATCATCCTAATGGCTCGGCGGGCGAGCCTGACCGATCTCGCACGACGCTTCGATATCGGCTGGTTCGTCGGCGCCATGCAAAAGTATCGCCGGCTCCTGAGCGAGGTGCTGGTCGCCTCGTTCTTTCTTCAGATCTTTGCCGTTATCTCACCGCTGTTTTTCCAGGTAGTCATCGACAAGGTGCTCGTGCATCGAAGCATGAGCACGCTGGATGTGCTGGTGATCGGTCTTGTTGTCCTGACCGTGTTCGAGACAGTTCTGGAGATTCTGCGCGTCTATTTGTTCGCGCATACGACAAACCGTATCGACGTCGAGCTCGGCGCCAGGCTGTTTCGCCACCTGATGGCGCTGCCGATCGCCTATTTCCAGGCTCGCCGCGTCGGCGATTCGGTGGCACGCGTACGCGAGCTCGAGAACATCCGCCAGTTCCTGACCAGTTCGGCGCTCACGCTGGTGATCGATCTGGTATTTACCGTCGTCTTCCTTGCCGTGATGTTCTACTACTCGACGACGTTGACGTGGATCGTGCTGGCATCCTTCCCGTTCTACATCGGTATCTCCGCCGGCGCCGCGCCGCTGTTCCGCGCGCGCCTCGATGAGAAGTTCAATCGCGGCTCCGAAAACCAGGCCTTCCTGGTCGAGAGCGTCACCGGTGTCGAGACGCTGAAGGCCATGGCGGTCGAACCGCAGATGCAACGCCGTTGGGAGGAGCAGCTTGCCGGCTATGTGTCCGCAAGTTTCCGCGTCCTCAGCCTGAACAACACGGCAAGCCAGACGGTCCAGATGATCAACAAGCTGGTCGTCGCCGCGACGCTCTACTTCGGTGCCCGCCTGGTGATCGGCGGAGATCTGACCGTGGGCGAGCTCGTCGCGTTCAACATGCTGGCGGCGCGCGTCAGCACGCCGGTGCTGAGGCTCGCGCAGATCTGGCAGGACTTCCATCAGGCCCGCCTGTCGATTGATCGTCTCGGCGATATCCTCAACACCATCCCTGAGCCGAGCTTTACGCCCGCCCGGGCGGCCCTGCCGCCGATCCGCGGCCAGGTCACATTCGAGCACGCGACTTTCCGCTATCGCATCGACGGTCCCGAGGTGCTGCACAACGTATCATTCAGTGTCGAGCCGGGTCAGGTCATCGGCATTGTGGGCTCATCGGGCTCGGGCAAGAGCACCATCACCAAGCTGATCCAGCGTCTCTACGTACCGGAGAGCGGGCGCGTGCTGGTCGACGGCGTCGATCTTGCGATGGTCGATCTGAGCTGGCTGCGGCGCCAGATCGGCGTTGTGCTGCAGGAGAACGTGCTGTTCAACCGCACGATCCGCGACAACATCGCGCTGGTCGATCCGGCGATGCCGATGGAGCGCGTCATCGAGGCGGCAATGCTCGCGGGCGCGCATGATTTCATCCTGGAGCTGCCGGAGGGTTACGACACCGTTGTGGGGGAGCGCGGCAGCAGCCTGTCCGGCGGCCAGCGCCAGCGCATCGCCATCGCCCGTGCGCTCATCACCGATCCACGCATCCTGATCCTCGACGAGGCGACCAGCGCACTGGACTACGAGAGCGAGCGCGCGATCCAACAGAACATGAAGCGGATTTCCGCCGGGCGGACCGTGTTCGTGATCGCGCACCGGCTATCGACCGTACGCAACGCAAACCGGATCATCACCCTTGAGCATGGCCGCATCGTTGAAGATGGCAACCATGACGAGCTGATCCGCACCAACGGCCGTTACGCCAATCTTCACTATCTTCAGGCGGGGATCCATGACGTCCGCTAGCCGCAACATCGTCGCGTTTCCGAAACGCGAACTTCGCCGCCGCGAACACGAAATCGCCTTTCTGCCGGCGGCGCTCGAGATTGCCGAGTCGCCGCCATCGCCGATCGGGCGCGCGATCGGGGCGAGCATCATCGCTGCGTTCTGCGTCGCGCTGGCATGGGCAACGCTCGGCAGCGTCGATATCGTCGCCAGCGCCTCCGGTAAGATCGTGCCGGGCGGACGCACCAAGCTGATCCAGCCGTTCGAAACCGGCGTCGTCCGCGCCATTCACGTTCGCGACGGCCAGAGCGTCAAGGCCGGCGACGTCCTGATCGAGCTCGACCCGACAATGACGGAAGCGGATCAGGAGCGCCAGAAGAGCGACCTACTTGCGGCCGAGCTCGACGTCGCGCGGCTACGGGCGGCGCTGACCGCGGATCCGCTCGCGGCCTTCAAGCCGCCGCAGAACGCAAGCGCCGCCGAGATTGAGATGCATCGCCAGTTCCTGATCAGCCAGCGCGCCGAACAAACGGCAAAGCTTTCCGAAATCGAGCGCCAGCAGGGTCAGAAGGAAGCTGAGCGGGCAACGACATCGGCGAGCGTCGCCAAGCTGGAGGCGACGATCCCGGTGCTCCAGGAGCGCGTCGATATCCGCAAGGGTCTCGTCGAAAAGGCACTGGCGTCGAGGGTCGTCTATCTCTCCGAATATCAGGAGCTGGTCGCTATGCAGCAGGACCTCGTGCTGCAGCAGAGTAGGCTGCGCGAAGCCGATGCGGCGATAGCGCTATTGAAGGAGACCAAGGACAGGACCGGCGCCGAATACCGCCGCGCGACCTATGATGCGCTTGCGAAGGCCGAACAGAAGGCTGCGAGTGCCGCGCAGGAGGTGGTCAAGGCCGATCGGCGAACGAAGCTGCAGCGCTTGACCGCACCTGTCGACGGCGTGGTGCAGCAGCTTGCCGTCCATACGGTGGGCGGCGTGGTGACGCCGGCTCAGGCGCTGGCCGTTGTGGTCCCGAGCGAGAGCCATCTCGAGATTGAGGCCATGCTCTCCAACCGCGATATCGGCTTCGTTCATCCCGGACAGAAAGCGGAGATCAAGGTCGATACGTTCAACTTCACCCGCTACGGGCTGCTTCATGGCGATGTGCTCAGCGTATCGACGGATGCCATTACGCGCGATCGGCCGCAGGGCGGTGCCAATGACCGGACATTGGGCGCAGCGCAGGGCAGCAGTGAGCCGAAAGGTCAGGAGCTGGAATATGCCGCACGCGTTTCGCTCGACCGAACGCAGATGCAGATCGAGGACAAGCTCGTCAAACTCGGACCGGGCATGGCGGTGACGGTCGAAATCAAGACCGGCACGCGCAGGATCATCAGCTACCTCCTTTCACCGCTGGCACGTTACCGACAGGAGGCCCTGCGCGAGCGCTGAACGGAGGCAGTCAGGCACCTCCACTCTGGACCGAAAAGCGCGGGTGACGTAGGTCGTCAACAGGATTGCGGTGAGATCGCCGGTTGATGGCGGATGCGCTATCGACGCAGCGCGTCAAACCGCGATTTTGCCTCCTTCACTCCCGCAGCGTGGGCATTGGCATAGAGGTCTTGTGCCTTTTTGGCGTCACCGCGCGTACCGTAAGTCCCCCATTTCGCAAGGATCAGGGGATCGTAGGTTTCCGCCAGCGCGAATTTCGCCTGGGCACTGCCCATTTCGATGGCGCGCTCGAGTACAAGCCGCGCCCCGCCTATATCGCCCTGCCCGAGTAGCGAACTCGCTCGCGCGACCAACCCTGCAGCTTCTGCGGCTTGCCCTGGCGCCGGCTCGACAACGGCGGCAGGCGCTGCCCGCCCCCGCTCGGCCACTGGAATGGGTGCCATCTCGATAGACTTGCCCCACGCGGTCGAGCCGGTCGTTACGGGCTGTGATGCGACGCCGTGCGAGCCGCGAGCCTGGGCCTCATAGGCATGGATCGCACTCACCCCGAGCGAGAGGTTCTGTGCTTGCAGGTTTAGCTTGGCGCGCAACTGTTGCAATTCGGCAGCAGCGGCTTCCGCCGCTTTCTTCTGCAGCAAGAGCTCCTCGCTTGCCTTCGCCGCGCGCTCCGTCTCGGCCTCACGATCGCGACGTGCAGCCGCCAGATCCTGCTCGAACCGCGCGGACCGCTCGCTCTCTTTTTGCAGATCCGCTGCAACGTTCTTCCCCGTCGCTTGCAGTCGGGACGTCTCCTCGGCTGCCTTGGTTACCAGCGCCGTCTTGGATTCGACGTCACGCCGCGACGCCGCAAGATCCTGCTCCAGTCGTGCGGAGCGCTCACGCTCCTTCTGCAGGTCCACTGCGACGCTCTTCCCCGTCGCTTGCAGCCGGGACGTCTCCTCGGCTGCCTTGGTTACCAGCGCCGTCTTGGATTCGATGTCACGCCGCGACGCCGCAAGATCCTGCTCCAGCCGCGCGGACCGCTCACGCTCCTTTTGCAGATCCGCTGCGGCACTCTTCCCCGCCGCCTGCAGCCGGGACGTCTCCTCGGCTCCCTTGGTTGCGAGCGCAGTCTTGGACTCGACGTCACGCCGCGCCGCCGCAAGATCCTGCTCCAGTCGTGCGGAGCGCTCACGCTCCTTTTGCAGGTCTTCGGCGGCGCTCTTCCCCGCCGCTTGCACCCGCGACGTTTCGTCGGCTCCCTTGGTCACCAGCGCAGCCTTGGACTCGACGTCGCGCCGCGCGCCCGCGAGATCCTGCTCCAGCCTGTCAGCGCGCTGCCGTGCCGCTTGCAGCAAGTTCTGCAGCTCGCCCGCGCTGCCTTCCCTCTCCCGTTTCAGCCGGGCGGCTTCCTCGGTTGCTTTCGCCGCCAGCGCGGCCTGGGTCTCGACATCACTGCGGGCAGCCGCAAGGTCCTGCTCCAGCCGGGCCAATCGCCCTGGCTCGTCGGGCACGGCTTTTTGAGTCGAGGCTGCGCCGGTTTCAGCCGCCTGCCTGAGTTTCGCCGCCTCTTCCCCGGCTTTGAGGGCCTGCGCCTCATGGGCGTAGATCGAGCTGCGTGCCTGGGAAAGCTCTTGTGTCAGCGCGTCAGTCTTCGCGCGCGATTGCTTTAGATCGGCGGCCGCGGCTTCCACCGCCAATTTCTGCCGCAAGACCTCCTCGCCTGCCTTCGCCGCCAACGCGGTCTGAGCCCCGACATCAAGCCGTGCCGCCGCGAGATCCCGATCAAGCTGCGCAGACCGCTCGCGCTCCTGCTGCAGAGATGCCTGTAACGTCGCTGCGTCGCCCTTGCCAGCCTCCTTCAATCGGGACGCTTCCTCGCCTGCCTTCGTTGCCAGCGCGGTCTGGGTCTCCACGTCACGCCGCGCCGCCGCAAGGTCCCGCTCCAGCCGCGCGGATTGCTCTCGCTCCTGTTGCAGCGCTGCCTGCAAGTTCGCCGCGCCGCTCTCTTCCGCTTTCCTCAGTCGGGACGCTTCTTCGCTTGTCTTCGTCGCCAGCGCGGTCTGGGTCTCCACATCACGCCGGGCCGTGGCAAGATCCTGCTCAAGTCGCGCGGACCGCTCGCGCTCCTGCTGCAAGGATGCCTGCAACTTCGTCGCGTCGCCCCGTTCTGTCTTCAGTCGGGAGGTTTCCTCAACCGCCCGCGCTGTCAGCGCGGTCTGGGCCTCGATATCGCGCCGGGCCGCAGCAAGATCCTGTTCCAGCTTTCCTGCCCGCTCACGCTCCTGTTGGAGGACGTTCTGGAGCTCCGTACCGCCTGGCACGACGGCTTGCTTCAACCTGGCAACGTCTTCGCGCGCCTTGGTCGCCAGTGAGGCCTGGATTTCGACGTCGCGTCGGGCCGCGGCAAGGTCTTGCTCCAGGCCTTCCGCCCGCTCACGCTCGTGCTCGAAACGCTGCAGCAGGCCTATATCAAGCCGGGCACTGGAGAGTTCGCAGGACAGTCTCTCCCCCCAGTTTGGCTCCTGTTCCGAAGGTCGTCCGGTCCCGGGGACTTCTCCCTGCGCAAGCACCACCGCTTCGCCGCTACGACCTTGGCCCGGCGGCACGGCTCCGGAATTGCCGCTCGCCGGCGCTCCGGCGGAATCGAGATCGCAGGCAACCATCACACGCAGCCCGTCCGGCGAGAGGCACGCCGGATTGGGTGACGCCCGAGTTTCGGACGCCCCAGCCATTGCAAGCATTGCGACGGTGGTCAAAAACAGCGCGGGTTGCCTCACTTTCAGCAGATGCCCAAGGGCCGAGCCTATGGTTTCGCAGGCTGCTTCGTCACTGAGGAGAGCCGTGCGCTCCATCGCAGTCACCCTCCCGCAGGGACCCGTGCTGTCAAAGTGCGGCATTATGCGCCTAACATTCGCGGCATGCCTATAATCCGGATCGAGGACCCGCCCACCCCTTTCGGGGTAACCGCAGATCACGCCTTCACATCGCCGCAGCCCTTCTCCTGCAGTTCCGTCACGGGCACGACGCAGACTTGGCCACTTGTGCCCGACGAATGATCGGAATGCCTGGCTCTCAGCCTTGAGTATCTTTTCCTAGACGGGACTGCAGGCCTTGAACGAGACGCCCAGCGTATCTCGTGCCACGGCAACGTGTCATCGCGCAGCTAAATGCAGGCGAAAGGTAGCGACTTGGATGAGTTCAGGTCGAGCCGTCATGGCGCCTCGGCTTCTCATTCGAGCATGATCTTTTCGGAAAACCGCTTCGCACCTTTTTCCGGATCATGCTCTAGGTCAGCATCGAGATGATCGATTGAAGCTGATCGGAAGCCGACGTCACCAGTCCATCGAACGATGTCTGGCCGTGCGCCGCGGCCCGCAAGATGCATTCGGCGACGGCTGCCTTGAGACCGAACACGGATTGATCCGGCGGTACGCTTGCCATGACCGCGTCCAACGCATCGCGCATCGTCTGGATCAGTTCGGAGCTGTACTGCATGGTTTGTCCTCCGCGTCCGCAGAATAGGCCGAGTGCGCGAGGTCACCACTCACAAGGGCGCGATTCCGAATTGCCATTTCTTAATGAAATGACAGCTGCGTGAACCGGCGAGCGCTAGAGCTCTTTCTCGGCAAGCTTGCGAAACGCGTCCGGGACCGAACGGACCGCCTCCAGCGCGGCCGAACCGTATCCGATCGCCTCCCAGCCGAAGCGATCGCGGATCTTGTCGATCGCGCAGTCTGCCGCCCAGCGGGCCATCCCGATCGAGCTCCCCGGCCGAAGCGCTTCATCCTCCAGTCCGAGCGGAAGCTCCAGCGCAAGATCCCAATGCGCCTCGAGATGCGACACCGAGATCGCCAGCAGCGAAATGATCTTCTCGCGCGGATGGTCCGCAAGCGTGGCGCGCACCAGATTCCCGGCGAGCCGGGCGAGCGTCGTCGTCGTGCACACCGGCGCATCGAGCGTGATCGAGCGCGTCACCGACTTCAGATCGGCGAAACGCACGCGTACCGTCACGGTTCGTCCGGGCCGGGATTTCGCCCGCAGCCGCGTGGCGACGCGGTCGGCCAGATGAAGCAATGTCGGCCGGATGACCTGCTCGATCGCGGGCTTGCGGCCAAGCGCCGATTGTGCGCCCGCCGATCGCGCGCGCCGGTGCGGCGTGAGTTGTCGCGGATCGCGATTCCAGGAGAGGGCCGCGAGCTTCTCGCCCGCCGCCGGACCCAGCAACCGCGTCAGCGATCGTTCCGACAGCCTGGCGAGCTGCCCGATCGTTGCGACGCCGATCGCATCCAGCCGCGCCCTGGTGACCGGCCCTACTCCCCACATCAACTCAACCGGCAATTCGTGCAGGAAAGCCAGCTCGGCGTCGGGATCGACGACGACAAGCCCATCAGGCTTCGCGACTTGTGAGGCGATCTTCGCCAGATGCTTGGTGCGCGCGACGCCGACCGAGATCGGAAGACCAAGCTCGCTGCGCACGCGCCGCCGGATCGTCGCGGCGATTTCGGCTGGTGTTCCGAACAAATGCGTGCAGCCGGCCACGTCGGCGAACGCCTCGTCGATCGAGATGCGCTCGACCAGCGGCGTGAAGTCGCCGATCACCTTGATGGCCGCGTCACCCAACCGCTGGTAGTCGCTGAAATGGCCGCCGACGAAAATGAGTTGCGGGCGCAGCCGGCGCGCGTCCCGTCCCGACATGCCGCCGCGCACCCCGAAGGCCTTGGCCTCGTAGGACGCAGCAAGCACGACCCCGCCGCCGACGGCGATCGGCTTGCCGCGCAGCGACGGCTCGAGCAGCTGCTCGACCGACGCGTAAAACGCGTCCAGGTCCGCGTGAAGGATGGTGGCTGCGGCTGCCATCTCAACCCGTTCATCCTTGGCCTGAGCGAGACCGCCGTCCTTGGGCGCACCAATTGACTTTAGAACAAAACAAGAACACAATCAACCGACATTCGTCGTCGCGGCCGCGCGCCAAGAGCCGAGCCGTCGACGAGCGTCGCCGATCCTTCGCGCGCGCTTGCTGCGCGGAAGGCACGTTGGCGGATCACGCGGCATGCAAGATTGCATGCTCTGCGCATGGGCGCGGCGACACGCCGCTCTCGCATCAGCCCACTCGTTGGCCGGGTGACTTTGACGAACAGGCTTTTTCGGATAGATATCGGGAATGACCGACCACTCTCATCAGGTGGACTTCCAAGCTGCGGCCTACCTTTACAAATGGCCTTCGCTCAACAACTCCAGGCGAGAGGACCGTGCGCCCTACATGGTCGTCAACGGCACACTCGACCAATGCATTCGGGACTTCATGGGCAAGCCCGAGAGGACGCGACATCTCTACGAGATCAGGACCGCGCCGCAGCCTCCCCTCGTTTCAGACGTGCTGTCGCCCGAGCATGTGATCGAGCTCTCCCGGCTTCGCGAGTTTCTCTGAGAGGTCTTTCGGCGTAGCTGATTCCATCGCCTCCCGTTCGCCCGCGGACTTATCCTTCGGTTACGCACGCCGCGCCGGATTGTTTGCCCGGACGCGACTCGCTACAATTGCC
The DNA here is from genome assembly GCF_054056355.1 of Bradyrhizobium sp. USDA 3364. Lineage (NCBI taxonomy): Bacteria > Pseudomonadati > Pseudomonadota > Alphaproteobacteria > Hyphomicrobiales > Nitrobacteraceae > Bradyrhizobium > Bradyrhizobium sp. USDA 3364. Next base: position 6,106,703 of record NZ_JBSRYG010000002.1, on the reverse strand, counting down.
CGGCGCTCTGGCTGACGGACGTCCATTCCGGCATCATGCATCCGCCTCGATCTCCGGTGCGACCCGCGAAATCGCCAGCGCGATCGTTGATGGGGCATCGAGAGGCGCCGCATGAGATTCAATCTGGCGATCCTGAGTGTGCTGGCCGCAAGGCCTGAACAGAGGATCGCGATTGACGAGGTGAGCCGCGAGGTCAAGCGCATGATCGCGGCGGGCGATGAAGCCACCCGGTTGAAGCGGTCATCCAAGCTCGGCGATGCCGATGTCTTCCAATCCGGATGGGTATCCATCAACGATGCAGGCCTGCAGATCACCGACTCCGGTCTGTCGCTATGGCGCGAGCTCGAAGCGTCCGAACAAGGACACGATCAGGAGGAAGCAGAACGGCTGGAGGGCATTGCTGCCGACACGCGCCCTGCGGTCACGGACGGCAGGATCGACCAATCCGACCACATCGATCTCGAGCTCCCCGGCATGACGAGCCAAGACCACGACGATCGCGCGCCACCCGGCGCGGGCCGATCAACCGCACCCGAAATACACCTGGGGGACTCTCCGATCCTGCTCGAGCCTGCATTCGGCTCGATGCAGCCCGCAAACCGTAAGGCTGCCTGGCTGTCTGGTCCGCTCAGCCTCCTCGGCACCGTCATGCCCAAATTCGCGGGCGCGCGGCAAAGGCGATCTGCGGACGACGTCCCGGATCGCAGCGCCGAAAATCGCGGCGGACTGACGGGGCTGGCGGTTGGATGCCTCAGCCTGGTCTCGGTCGTTGCCTGCGTTGCCGCGGCGATTGCACTCGGTCAGGTCTCTTCGCTGAAGTCGGACAACGCCGCACTGCACCGCGAGCTCGTGCCGCTCAGGGACCGCCTTGCACGGCTCGAACAAGACGCCGCGAAACGCGATGCCGCCCAGCAGCAAGACGCGCAAGAGAAGGCCGAGGCGAAGAAAGCATCGGACGCCGGCAGTGAACAGCCCGCGCTCACCCTTTCGCGAGAGGAGATTCAATTGGTCAGGGAGTACATCAAGGCCGCGCCCTCGCCCGGCGCAGCTGCACCGCCGATCAATGTCGGCGATCCCGTCGCCGGCGGAATGATTCCGCTGCCCTCACCGCTGACCGAAAGAATTCCAAGACTGCTCGGCGCGCGATTTGCCACCCGCAACGGCGCCATCATCATCAGCACACGAAACAGCCGCCGCATCGATGCCGTGCTGATGCCGAACTAGTGTGCTGAATGCGAAGTTCGTGCGATTTCGCGGCAGCCACTTTCACGAACTTCGCATTCATAAAGCACACTAGAATCATAAGCTTGCTAGTGTCCTTATCGAATCCGAAGTTCGCTCCGAAGGTGCGGCAAATGATGCGAACTTCGGATTCGGGACACTAGATCTGCGCGGGCCGCGCGAGCGAAGCAATCCATTTCACCCCACCGATGGAATTTGCTTCGTCGCTTCGCAGCAATGACAGATACCAGATCTATTTGGGTTTCGAGAAGTGGCTCGCGGCCAAAGGCCCGCCTTCGCCCTTTGGGCTTGGCGGATGCAGTCCAGCGAAACCGGTCTCCGCGCGCTCCCCTGTTATTCCCTGTTATTTGAAATTTTTCAGGGGCAAGCAATCCCCCGTTTTGCCGCTTCGGGCTACCGCCTCCAATTTATCCTATTGATTTGCAACGATAACACCCTAAATCTGCCTGACCGTCAAATCAGGCAATCCCGACTCAATAACAGGGTGAATACGGTTCCATAACAGGGGTAAGCGAGCTTGGCCATGTCGTCCAAAGACTCCCGGTCCGACAACTATCGCAAGCCACCCATCGAGCACCAATTCAAGAAGGGGGCATCCGGCAACCGTAGCGGGCGGCCAAAGAAAAAAGCCCAAGCTGGACTTGGAGCTGTAGGCGGCGGGATTACTGACCGCTTGGCAGCCATGGCCCTCAATGAAGCGACGCGGCCGGTCACGGTTCGCGAAGGCGAAACGACCTCGAAGATGCCTGCGATGCAGGCTCTGCTTCGAACCATGTTCAGAGCCGCTGCGAAGGGAGATATCAAAGCTGCACGTCAACTGATGGACTTGATTGCGCGCGCGGAAGGCCAGCGGACTGCCGCTGCGGTGGAGATGTTACAGTATGCGGCCCAATACAAAGAAAAGTACGGGCCAATTTTCGAACAACACGAACGTGAGGGGCTTGATCCTCCGGATATTTACCCCCACCCAGATGACATCATCACCGATGAGACCACCGGTGAAGTCACAATTGACGGGCCGACCAGCAAGGACCAGGCTCGCGCGCGCGAAGCTGTTCGGCCGCACGTACTTGAGTCAGTGCAGCGGTATTTCGAAATCGAGAAGGCCCTCGAGGACGACCCAACAAACAAATTGCTGAGGCGAGAGCTCAAAGAACTGAAAAAATACTACGTCTTTCTCCAGAGAGACGCCGCGAGAAACATAAGGCACAGGGCGCTTCAAATATCCCGGCGTACCCTTCAGCCAAAGCCGCCCGAACCAAAAGATGACACCCTGGACGATGCCTGATGACTGACGACGGTTTGAGCCGAGACAGTTTACGTGAGGGGTTGAAAGCCAAGGGGCGTTCGCGCCGAAAGGCCGCGGCAAGGAATGCCGAGGCGGAAAAAGCCGGCCTGCGGCCCAGCCGAAACGACATGCTTCCTGCGCTTCGCATCGAGCTCTGCCCCGTCGACGGACTAAAATTGCACGCACGCAAACTCCGCAAGAGCGATCCCGCGCACGTTCGTGAAATTGCGAATTCGATCCGCACGCTGGGATTCAATGTGCCTCTCCTGGTCGGCAAAAATAACGTAGTGGTCGATGGGGATTCGAGGTTAGAGGCCGCTAAAGTGCTCGGCCTATCATCTGTGCCGTGCATTCGCGTCGATCACCTGGACGAGACCGAGCAGCGCTTGCTCCGATTAGCCGTCAATCGATTGGGCGAAAAAGGCACCTGGGACCTTGGCGAACTGGAAGCTGAGTTCAGGGAACTCATTATCGCCGACGCGCCAATTGAAATTTCCGGCTTTGGTTCCGACGAAATTGACCAAGTCATCATCGGCGCCGACCTGGATGGATACGAAGCCGCTGACCTTGCGCCATCCGAGGACTCTGCGATCGCTCAGGTCGGCGACCTGTTTCTGCTCGGGTCTCATCGCCTGATCTGCGGGGATGCCACCGATCCGGCCGTTCTCAGTCGGTTGATGCGGACCGATGTCGCCCGCTTGGTCTTTACAGATGAACCGTTCAATGTCGCGATCGGAGGCCATGTGACCGGAGGCGAGCATCGGGAATTCGTGATGGCCTCCGGAGAAATGACTGATGCACAGTTCCGCGACTTTAATCAGAAATGGATGGATGCCATCCTTCCCTATCTAGTGGACGGAGGACTCCTCGGTACGTTCATCGATTGGCGTGGCCTGCCCATCGCGCACTCCGCCGCAACCGCCTTGGGATTGATCCCTCTCAATCTCATCGTCTGGGCGAAAACCAACGCCGGCATGGGGAGCCTCTACCGATCTCAGCACGAACTGCTGCCGCTCTTCAAGAAAGGAAGCGCCCCGCACGTAAACAACATCGCTCTTGGCAAGCGAGGCCGCCACCGCTCGAACTTATGGACCTATCCCGGCGCATCCTCAGTTGGATCCGACGCCCGGAAAGGTCTTCAGGATCATCCGACCGTGAAGCCAACCGCAATGTTGCAGGATGCGCTGATCGATCTAACCAACCGCGGCGAGATTGTCCTCGACTCCTTCCTCGGCTCCGGGTCAACCCTTATGGCCGCCGAGAATACCGGACGGCTGTGCTGCGGCGTCGAGCTTGATCCACGCTACGTGGATATCATCATCCGACGCTATGAAACGGCAACGCGCACGACCGCGATCCTCGCCGACACCGGGGAACCCTTCGCAACGGTTGCGGCGCGCAGACGTAATGACGAACGCGACGGACGCCAGTAAGTTTTTGGGAAGCGCTCAAGAATGATTCAGAGTTCCGGTTGCGGTGACTATTGATACTGCAAGGATTCCAGCTTGGCTTTTTTTATCAGCTGTCAGCTCGGCTTCGCTCCCCTGCGCCCTCGCATCATCCGCTTCTGCCGTGCAAACGCCGCACGTTCATAACGCGCAAGGCCCCATAGCCGCTTTGCCAATGTTGCATCGGGCGCCGCTAGGTAGGCCGCAAGCAATGCGTGACGCACGGCGCGAACGCGGGCTAGCTCCAACTGGGCGCTCGCGATATCGGTTGGTTCGATCGAGGGCGACTCTTGCGCCAACTGATCCAGAAGAACCCGTCTCGACGCCTCGTACACTGCACCGTCATGCGCGTCCGGCCGCGACAGGCCGTGACGCAGCGCATTCCGACTTGATCGGGCCTTGCCCTGGCCGGTCTTCGGGCCTGTACTGCGCCTAGCGTTGTTGCGATTGGCTTCGATTTGTCGCTCTGACGCCATGCTATATTCTCCCGTTATCGGTCACGTCCACCAGCTCGCTCCGATCCGCTCTCCGCATCAAGCTTTGGCGCGCAAAAGAGCAAGATTGTTGCTGCAGAAAGGACTGGCATTCCCACGCCACTGGAGCGTTACTGAGTCGGCCGGGCAAAAAACGGCCTCGGTCTCTCACCTCGCATCCCGCGGGGTTTGGGCAGTGCGGCAACCATCGCCGCGCTGTTCACATCAGGAGAGACCGATGCGTGCTGTTCAGACCGGTGGCGTCACAGAGCCACAATTCCAACTCGTCAAGTTCAATCCGGCCGATCGCCGTCATTTCATCGGCGGCTCGGATGCGCGCGTCATCATGGGCCAGGATGCCGCGGACCTCGCGCGGCTGTGGCGGGAGAAGCGCGGCGAAATCGCGCCGGAAGACCTCTCCAACAATCTTGTTGTGCAGCTCGGCAGCATCACCGAAGAGTTGAACCGCTCTTGGTACCAGCGCCACAGCGGGCACACCATTGCGGACGTCCAGAAGCGGGTCCGGCATCCCGTCCATCGCTGGATGGCCGCAACCCTGGACGGCATCGTCGAGCCGACCGGCGCGGTGTTCGAGGCCAAGTTCATGCTGCCCTGGGCCTTCACCGAAGAGACAGCTGCTGCAAAGCACATGGCGCAGCTGCAGCACAACATGTGGGTGATCGCGGCGCGCTCGGCCGCGCTGTCGGTGATCACCGGTGGCGGCAAATGGGTCGAGATCAAGGTTCACGCCGATCCGCTCTACCAGCATCTCCTGCTCACCGCCGAGAAGAAGTTCTGGCGCTGCGTTCAGACAGGCGAGCCGCCGGCCCTGTTCGACGTGGAGCCGCCGCGGCCGCGGCTGGAGGCGGTCAAGGTGGTTGACATGAGCGGGTCCAATCTCTGGGCGGAGCTTGCCGCGACCTATCTGCGCACCCGGGTCGCCCATGGCGACCACGAGGTGGCGAAAGCGGACCTGAAGACGCTCGTCCCCGAGGATGCCAAAGAGGCGACCGGCCACGGCGTGCGCGCCAAACGGTCCAAATCCGGCGCCATCAGCTTCGATGCCATCGAGATGGAGAACGCCGATGCTGCAGTCCAGTGAGCAGATCGGCGCCATCGCCGCGGCCCTGGCCAGGGCCCAGGCCGACCTCGTCAACCCCGAAAAGACGCTCACCGCCACCATCCGCTCGCCTTTCCCCAGGGAGGATGATCGGACCTTCCGCTACGCCTCGCTCGCAAGCGGCCTCGACATCGTCCGCAAAACCTTGAGCCAGCAGGAGATCGCCACCGTCCAGACCACCCGTCTGGAGGCGGCCAGCGGGCAGATTCATCTAACCACCCTGCTCGCGCATTCCTCCGGGGAGTGGATCTCCTCCGATCTGCCGGTCTGCGCCGCCAAGGACACCGAGGCGCCGCACCGCATGGGCGCGGCCTTAACCTATGCCCGTCGCTACGCGCTGTTCGCCCTGGTCGGGATTGCCGGCGAGGATGATCTGGACGCGCCCGACGCGATGGCCGGCCCACCACCGGCCGTCGAGCCCCAAAGTGTCCCCGGATCGAAGGCAAAGCCCGCCAAGGGCGTCCTCAACCGTCCGGCGGTGCTTGGCGGCGAGCAATCCGCCGTGCTCTGCGTGCGGCTGCTGACCCAGCTCGAGACCTCTCGCTCGACCGAGGACCTGCTCACCTGGGCCAAGGCGAACCTGCCGCACAAGAACACCCTCATCGAGGATGACGCCCGGCGCGTTGAGGCCGCCTACCAGCGGCGGCTTGAGACGGTGTCTCCCGCGACCGACGAGCCAAAGGGCGAGCCGTCCGCATCAGCGTCGCCGGCCTCCGCCCCACGGCCGCGGCCGGAAGCCGCGGCGGGCGCCGAGGCCGGACAAGATCACGCTCTTCACGATGCTGGCGACGCCGGGCTCGCTTTACCCAAGGAGAGCCCTCGCAAGCGCAGCAAGGCGCATCTGCTCTTCGTCCGGGGACAGCCTTGTCTCGTCTGCAAACAGACCCCGACCGACGCCCACCACCTCAAGTTCGCCCAGCCGCGAGCGCTCGGCCGCAAGGTCAGCGACGAGTTCACCGTGCCTCTCTGCCGCACCCACCACCAGGATCTGCACCGCCATGGCAACGAAAAGGCCTGGTGGGCCAACCTGCAGATCACACCCCTGCCGATCGCTCAGGGGCTGTGGACGGCAAGCCCCGTCCAGGAACCCCGCACGGAGCCTATTGACAACGGCGCGCGCGCCGCCAGCGTCGGTCGGGAGGCCGCCGCGTCATGAACGGGGCCGTCCCCGCCGCCCGTCAACTGGCGATCACCGCGCTGCCGCTAGAGCTTGAGGCCTTAATACCCGCGCCGCTGTTGCTGCCCGGCGAGAGTCTCGAAGCCTATCATCTGCTGCAGCAGGCCGTCTTCGCCGACCTCGCGCCGCGATCGGCCCTCGAATGGCTGCGCGCCATCGATATCGCGGAGCTCTCATGGGAAATCCGCCGCTACCGACTGCTGCGCCACGCGCTCCTGGGGGACCACCGCCAGCAAGCGATCGAGGCCGCGCTGCGCCGCATCGACCTCGCGGGCATCGCACCGGAATTCGCCGACGACGCCAGCACCCACCTCCGTCAAAATGCCCTAAGCTGGCGGTCGGATCGCGCCGCCGCGCACGAAATCGAGGCTCGCCTGGCGGCTTACGGATTTGACCAGCAATCGTTGAACCTGGAGGTCTTTGTCGAAACCAGGGAAACCTTCTTGATGTTCGAGGGACTGTTGATTGCGGCCCAGAAGCGCCGAACGCTCTTGCTCAAGGAAATCGATCACTGTCGTAACGGTCGATAGGTTATCGCAGTAGGACGCCCACGTTGGAGGGAGTTCAATCGATGTCGTGACCCGCGCCTCGCAATCTGCTCCAGGAGTGGCAGAATTCGTCACCTGAAAGGAGACGGAAATGAAGCAGTCGAGGTTCGAGAACACCCCAAGCGATGCGACGATCAATCTTGCTTTCCCAAAGAGCCCGTGCGCAAGCGCAGCAAGGCGCACTTGCTGCTTGTCCGGGAACAGCCTTGCCTCGTTTGCCGGCAAAGCCCGTGCGATGCCCACCATCTGAAGTTCGCTCAACCCAAGGCTCTCGGCCGCAAGGTCAGCGACGAGTACAATGTCCCGTTGTGCCGCGCCCATCACCACGAACTGCATCGACAGGGCAATGAAAGGGCTTGGTGGGCGAACCTGAAGATCGAGCCATTGCGGGTGGCGCATGACTTGTGGACGGCAAGTCCGGTCCACCGCCCGCTCACGGCGACGGTGGGCCCGGCCGCTCCCTGACGCCTGGGGTCGGAGGCTTCCCCACGATGAACGGGCCGTTCCAAACCGCGCATGGGCTGACCGCAACAACGCCGCCGGTCGCGTTTGAGGTGTTGGCGCCGGCTCCCCTGCTGCTCCCCGGTGAGAGCCTTGACCACTACCACGCGCTGCGGCGGGTGATCTTCGTCGATTTGGCGCCGCGATCGACCATCGAATGGCTGCTTGCCATCGACGTCGCTGAACTGTCCTGGGAGATCCAGCGCTACCGCCTCTTGCGTCACCGGCTGCTTGCGACCTACCGGCAAAACGCGATCGAGGCCGCCTTACGCCGCATCGATATGGCCGGGGTCGCGCCTGGGTTCGAAGGCGAGGCCGACTACTACACACGTCATAACGCGCTGAGTTGGCGGCTCGATCCTGTTGCGACGACCGAAATCGAGGCGCGACTGGCGTGGTACGGTTTCGATCAGCACTCCATCAACACCGATGTCTAGGTCCAGGCGCGCGAGATCTTCGTCTTGTTCGAGGGCCTGCTCAGTGCCGCGCAGTCCAAACGGCTCATGCTCGTCAGGGAGATCGAGAGACATCGCCTCCTAGGCTAGCGTGTTTGGCGTCTCGGTTCCGGCGAAACCGGTGAGCCTGGCCGCGATGAGCTCTCTTGAAGACGATGATCGGCTTATTGAGTCATTTTGCCAGCATGAATCGCCCGCGAGCTCGCGCATATCGCAGGGGTGTGCGTCGTAGGGCTATCGCCTTGAATGACAGGTATCGACCAAGCGACGGGCCTTGTTCGTTTGACAACGCTCTTAGCGCATTCGTCCGGAGAACGGATATCCTTGGAGTGGCTGGTGTGTGCGGTCAGCGAAATCAATGCTGCACACCAGATGGGAATCGCCCTCACTTATGCCCGGCGCTACGCTCTCTTTGCCCTTGTGGGTATAGGGCGAGGACGACTTGGATGCGCCGGACGCCACAGCGGCCCGCTGCCCTGAGAGTTTCGAGCCGGCAATCAGCCCGAAGTCAAAGGAAACAGAGGTGATACGCAGCGGCTTCGCCTACTCAGGCTGGATCAATCAGGCCAACTGAGGGAACAAATACTGGCAGGGAGGCTTACCCACGATGATCGGACCATTCCAAACCGTGCGATGGACGGTCCGCGCGGGATTAGCCTAACGCGGTTCCGACTTCTTGCCGACGACCCACCGCACGATTGGCCAGCCTACCAGGAAGGCTAACGCGACGACTCCAGCCATTCTTGCGAGTGTGGTGGCGAAATCCTGGTCGAAATAAAATGTACGTCGGTCATAGAAGATGAACACGAGTATGACACTGAGCGCGCAGCAAAGGGCCGTTAGTAATCGAGAGACTTGTCCCTCCAGATAGCTGAGGCGCTCGTCGAGCTTGTCGTTATCCACCATTCACCCCCGTTGGTTCGCGCTTCATCGGCTTCTGAGCCGAGCCGCTCCGGACGTCCGCCATTTTGGTTCGTCGATGAGATGGTCTGCCAGTGGAAAATCACTGCATTTTCGCAACCCCGTGATCATACGGATTAACCGTGCCCTCACAAGCTAAGACCATCGATCGATTTGCAAGTTAAAGGCGGCCACCCTATCGTTGACTCACGGCGATTGCGCCAGAACCATTGAAAACGGCAAGTTTCGCAGGAACGTGGTGGTGAATTTTTCCGGTTCCCAGGTGAGTTGTCTTCGCGGTGTTATCCTTAAGGGGTGAACCCTTCTGTTTCGAGGATGCCTTGACGCATCCATAAGCATATACTTTTCCGATTTCAGCGACCGATTTCTGGCGTCGATTTTAGCGCCAGCTACCGCGGGCAGGCATAGTAGCGACTTATGCATTTCGATGGTCAGATGGATTCTCAGACGGCGTTGGCGCGAACCGTGCGTTTGGCGCCTGTCGTTTACCCCGCGGCGCTGTTCCTCTCGGCGCTTTTGCTTTTTGCAATCCAGCCGATGTTCGCAAAGATGGTACTGCCACGGCTCGGCGGCGCCGCGGCCATCTGGTCAGTCGCAATGGTCTTCTTCCAGTCGGCATTATTGCTGGGTTATGCTTACGCACACCTGCTCAGCCGCATGCTGTCGCCGCCCCGCTCGGCCCTCGTCCATCTTGCCTTCCTGGCAATTGCCGCCGCCATGCTGCCAATCGGAATCGCTCACGGATTCGAGGCCGCGCCGCAGGACGGGCTCGAGCTCTGGCTGCTGACATTGTTTGCCGCATCGATCGGGTTGCCGTTCGTCGCGCTCGCCGCTACCGCCCCCTTGTTGCAAAACTGGTTCGCGGCGAGCGGCCACCCGCACGCTGCAAATCCCTACCTTCTATATGCGGCGTCCAATCTTGGATCGTTTGTAGCGCTCATGACGTATCCTTTCATCGTCGAGCCGCTGTCTACGCTTCACGCGCAGACCCAGATGTGGTCGTTCGGCTATTTCTTTCTTGTATTGCTCATTGCGACGGCGGCGATCACGCTCGGTCGCGCATCGAAACCTTCGATCAACCGGCCGGGCGAGGTCGCCGCTCCCACGATCGCCGAACGTGCGATGTGGACGGCGCTCGCCGCGATTCCGGCGGGTCTTGTGGTCGCCGTCACGGCTGCGATCTCGGTCGACCTGGCGGCGGCGCCCTTCCTCTGGGTTCTGCCGTTATCGCTCTACCTTCTGACCTTCGTGGCGATCTTCCGCGACCGTGCCTGGGTGGCGCACGAACGCGTGCTGAAGCTGATGCCATTCGCTGCAGTGGCTATCGTCGCAACCGCGTCTACCGTGGTTCGGCCGTATTTGAGCGCCGTGCTGGTGACGCATCTTGCGAGTTTTCTAGTGATCGCCCTCGCCTGCCATGGCGAACTCTATCGTCGCCGGCCGGTGCCGGCACGCCTGACGGAATTCTATCTGTGGACCTCATTCGGCGGCATGCTTGGCGGGATCTTCGCGGGGTTGATCGCACCACACATATTCAATGGTGTCGTCGAGTATCCCATCCTGGTGCTGGCCGGACTGCTGGCAATGCCCGGCGCGTTTGACGGCGGGCCGGGACGGTTTTTGTGGAAGAGTGGTCCCGCTCTCGCATTGGCCGCGGCGGCTCTCGGTATTGTCTGGCTGCACGTCCGCATTCCAGCCAGCACCGCGCTGGCCATTGATATCGCGCTCATTGTGCTGGCCGGTGTCATGGTTTTGGTGCGGCGGCAACCGGCAATGTTCTTCGGCCTTGCGGTGCTGGCCTTCGTGATCGCCAAGCTCGATCCCCTGTTCGCACCGGTCGAGCAAATCCGCAGCTTCTTCGGCGTGCATCGCGTGGTCGAAGACCGCTCCGGGCACTTCCGACTGCTGCTGCACGGTACGACCCTGCATGGCGCCGAACGCATCCGCAATGCGGATGGAACGCCGGTCAGCGGCCGCCCCGAACCGACCACATATTATTATTTCGGCGGGCCGATCAGCGATGCGATTGCAGCAGCCCGCCGCGCGCAAGGACGGCTGGCGCGAGTTGCGGTAGTCGGGCTCGGCGCCGGCAGCCTTGCTTGCCATCGCCGAGATGGCGAGGACTGGACATTCTTCGAGCTCGACCCGCATGTGGTCCGGATCGCACGCGACCCGGCGCTGTTCCACTTCCTGGCGGAATGCGCACCAGACATCCGCATTGTGCTCGGAGATGCACGGCTGACCCTGACCGCATCGGCTGAGCGCTATGATCTGATCGTGCTCGACGCGTTCTCCTCCGATGCCATCCCTGTGCATCTGCTGACGCGCGAGGCATTCGCCGCATATTTATCGCACCTCACCGCCCACGGCGTCATAGTTCTGCATATCTCGAACCGGCACATGGCGCTGCGGGGGCCGGCGGCCGCGGTCGGCGCCGCAGAACGTCTCGCTGTTTTTGTCAAAGCGCAGGTCCCGCCGGCCATGACCAACGACGATATACGTGCTCCAGCTGATGTCGTCGTGTTTGCTCGAAGTGTAGCGGACCTTGGCGATTTGCCGGCGCAGGGATGGACGCACCTCGATTCCAGTTCGAGAGATGCGTGGACCGATGACTACGCCAACATTCTTGGTGCGGTTCTCGACGCGAAGCTTCACCGTTGATCCGGCTTGCTTCGCAGCGAGCCGTCCGGTGCGCTCAAGCAAGCAAGACAGCCGTTACGCCGAGACAGGCCACAGCCAGCGCATCAGGGACCCGATCTCGTTCCGCACGGCCTGCAGATAAAGCACGTGCGTGATCGCAAATGACAGCAAGCAGGCGCCCAGGATCGTCATCATCACGTACAGGCCAGCACCGGACGGGATCGCGATCGATCCGAGCGACGCTTGTGCCGTGGTAGGCACACCGGCTTGCCAGGAGTAAACCAGGAAACCCGCATAGCCCGCGCTCAAATGGGTTGCGATGGTGAAGGCGGGTCTCGCCTTGGCCACGAGCCCGAGGCAGGCCAGCAGGAAGAGCGGCAGCGCTATCCCGAAGAGCTGAAAGCCGTCGACCGCGACGTACTCGCTCAACAAGGCGTGGCTGCGCTGAAAGATGCCGAAGATCTTGAGATTGATCAGCCAGAGCAGTTCGGAGCTGGGCGAATATTGCAATGCTTGCGCAGCCAGTTCAGCGCCAAGCGTGGCGGCGAAGAGCACGGATGGGCCGAGAAATTGCAGCTTGAAAAGTCGATCCATGGAGTAAGCCATACGTCAAAAAAACGTCTGGCCTATCTTGGTTCCAAAGCCTTTAACTTGTCTTAACGCGCGCCCTTTCGCCGCGTCGGCTAGGCGCAGAAACATTATTAAAATCAAGATGTTATAGCGCGATCGAGCTTAAGGCTGATTGTTCGGCGGCCGCTCAATGAACTTCCGGCTGCCGTTGAGAAGCTCGAGGTTGTTGGCGATGACCGGGTTACCCGGATCGAGCGAATACGCCTTCTCGAACTTCCGCCGTGCGCCGGACAGATTGCCGCGCAGCATGAGGGAGTAGCCCTGGTCGTTGAGGATCTGGACGGTCTCGCCGCCAAGTCGGATCGCCTGCGCGTAGGCCTGATCGGCGAGATCGAAGCGGCGAATCCTGTCATAGCTCGCCGCGAGGCCGACCCAGGCGGTCACGTCCTTCGGCGATTTCTCGACCGCATCCTTGAAATAGCGCTGCGCCATTCCGTAATTGCCGCGGTTGTAATGCTCCAAGCCCAGCCGCACCGGCTCGTCGGAAGGATAATATTTGACGTCGGTCGGCTCCTGCACGGGGTCGCCGCCCGGCGGATCCACGGGCGCGACGATCGCGGCTTCCCGCGTCGTGTAGTCACAGGCCCCAAGGCCGGTCGCCAAGCCGCAACAGATCAACGCTGGCGCAAGACGATGCAATCCTCGCCCCACTCCCCAGTCCCAGCGCATTTCCTGCACCAATCGAAACATCATCGCGAAACTACCTACGAAAAACAGACGGCATGACCGAAACAGCTGGTCAGTGCCAGAAGCCAACGTCGCATCTTCCCCTTCGAGCCGAGACCCTTCAGGTCACTGTTACCTGCCTCCGCCTCCTACCCCGATTGCCACCGATCCACCGGTCCCCGCTCCCAATCCGGTTGTGTTGACATTCTGAATTGTGGTGACGGGCGGCGCCTGGCCCATTGCCCTCGTCGGATCGCCCATGTCGGGCAGTTGATCCAGTGGGCGTTGCTGATTGCCATAGCGTGTCACTGCACCGCCCGTGCGCCGCGCGTCGTACGCGATCCTGCGATCGCCGACATAAGCCGGCCATGGATGGATCGTATGGGTGGCCGCGTTGACCTCCTTGGCGTTACCGGCACTCATCGTGATGGTGTCGGAACGCTGGACGTAGCGGTCCATCTCGTCATGACCGTAAACGCCGTAGCAGCCGCCGAGCAGGAACGGTGCGAGCAGGGCCAGATACCTGATGGTCATCCTCGCCTCCTCTCAGTTCAGCGCCTTCACGACCGGCTGGTTTGCACCAACGGCCGGAGGCGGAACGGGCACGATTGCATTGGGCGCAATGATGTGGCCGTAAGGCCCCTTCACGTCGCCGCCGGAGTTGACGTAGTCGTCATAGCGCTTGCGCACTTCCATCTGGCCGTTGAGGAAGAAGTCGACATCGTTGGCCGGCAGGCGGGAGTCGAGCGGCGATGCCAGCTGCTGGCCGGGCGCCGCCGGCGCGACCAGGCGCGGCGTCACGATGATGACCAGATCGGTTTCTTCCTGCTGGTACGACTTGCTGCCAAACAGGCTTCCAAGCACCGGCACCGAGCCAATCCAGGGCAATTGCGAAACGTCCTGCCGGTTGCGGGTCTGCAAGAGACCTGCGATTGCAAAGCTCTGGCCGTCGCGCAGTTCGACCGTGGTGCGCGCGTCGCGGCGTGTCAAAGATGGCACCGTCGTGCCCTGGATCGTCACCGCATTGGAAAAATCGAGCTCGCTGACCGAGGGTTCGACCCGTAGGTTGATGACCCCGCGCGAGAGCACGGTGGGTACGAAGGCCAGCTCGACGCCGAACTTCTTGTAGTCGATCGTTACGGTCGGAAAGCCGTTCGTCGTCGTGTTCGGGATCGGCACCGGAAATTCACCGCCGGCCAGGAAGCGCGCGGCGTCGCCAGATAGCGTAGTCAGATTCGGCTCGGCCAGCCGGCGCGCGAGTCCTTTCGTTTCCAGCGCAGTGATCAGAAGGTCCACGGAGCTGCCGTTGCTGGTCCTCAAGATACTGGTCAGCAGGCTTCCAAACGGAGCAGGAGATATGCCGCCGGCAGAACCGACAAGCGTTCCAGCCGTCGCGAGCAGTGGAAGGCTCCCGGTAGGAGGTGCGCCGACATTGCCGTTAGTATTGATGCCACCAATAGGCGCACGGCCCGCCGTGGCGCTGCCGAACCCAGTGTTGGCAACATTGGTGCCATTCGCGTTCGCCGCAAAAAGATTGACGCCGAGGTCACGCCCTGCCTGCCTGGAGACCTCGAGGAAGCGCACCTCGAGCATCACCTGCTGCGGCGCCGCAACGCTCATGGCATTGACGACGATGCCGCCCTCGGGGACGCTGCCCTTGGCAATCGTCAGCGCCTTCTCCGCGGCGACCGCATCGGCCGCCATTCCGCTCAGCACCACCTGGCCTTCGGACGCAGACACGCGAATGCCGCGCGTACCCGTGCCGGCCGAGATGTTCTGCTGCAGATTGCCGATGTCGACGGTCACCTCAACATCGAGAATGCCGATCTGCTTCATCGAGCTGTCGAACAGGATGACGTTGGTGGTGCCGGTCTTCTTGCCCTGGACGTAGATGAGGTGGTCGCTCAGCGACTTCACGTCGACGATCTCGGGCGAGCCGGCCACGATGGTCGAGAATGCCTGATCGACCCTGAAGGTGCGCGACTTGTTGACGGTCAACCTGACCCGCTGGACGTCGGTCATCTCGCTGACGAAGACGCCGCCGCTGGAGGTCCGCCGGTCCGCAGCCGCCGCGCGGTCTGCCGAGCCAAACGAGGCGAGCGCTGCGCCAAGCGCTATCGCACTTACGGCGACAAGCTTCCTACTTCCCATGCCCGAAACGCGACCGCCACACATTCGCTTCCCCTCGCCGCGATCCAATTTCATCCCCGTAAATTTACGGCCTCGGCACCCTGGCAACTCTCCCCTGCACGCACCACGCCATCCGAGATTACTCTTGGTCTCACTATAAATTCGTTACTTTGCAATTCCATATCCCGGCGTGCGCTGATCGATCGCACCAAATCAGTTCAGGCTCCGCTGGGGACACCTCTCCCGCCGGCCGCAAACGCGGCATGAGGATCATCATCCGTCATTCGCCTCGTTGGCAAGGCGAGAGCCGCACCGGGACGTCGCGCCCCCAGAGAAAACTCACCGATGTTGCCAGCGAGCACCACTTTTTCCCGCCCTGCCCGGGCCGATCCGCACTTCGTTTTTGCAGCAGTTTGCCGCGTCCGGACCTGCGAGCCACCGGCCCCGTTTGGGTTGGCCCGTGGATCGTCTGCCGGCGCCGGTTGCCACATCAACAGCCGGACGAACTTGCCCTAGACCGGAGAGGGTATTTGGGTGGACACGCTGGGCGCCTGGAATTTTGCGCCCCAGATCGGCATGATCATGGTGAAACCCGGTTGAGATGCCGTAACGACGATTGGGGAGCTTCCGGTCGCACTCAGCGTCGGCGTGAGACCGCCGAGAAACAGAAACGGGGCAGCGTCACGCTTGTCTGCTGTGGACGAGAGGGGATCACCGCTGCAACTCGGTGCCTTTTTTGCGATTGCAGCGTCCGTGTAGCAGTTGATCATGATCGCGCGGGCACCGGCGTCTGCAAGCCGCCGCAACGATTGCACGGTCATGGCATAACGCCCGAGATCGAAGACGGCGAACATGACGGCGAACAGGGCCGCTGCGACAAGAGAGAACTCCAACGCCGCGACACCGCGCTGATCGAGCTTTCTCATCATTGCACCAATCGAACGTATTGACTGACGATCTTGGAGCTTGCGGGACATCCCGAATTGTCAAAATTGGAGTTACCTGACAACGTGACGCCTTTTGCTATGACTTCCACGCACGTCGAACTCGCTGTGCTGCCCTGGTAGACGATGTCGGCATTCGGCGCATATGTAATGCCAGTGAAGAAGCTGTCAGAACTTCCCGTTATCTTGACACTCTGGTTGCCTGTAGTTTTTTCTGGATCATAAATCAGCAAGTTGCTCATCAAGCCGACAAGCGAGGCCAATGCGGCTGGGACCTGCGCGGTCGTTACCGTGCTTAGCGCCGTAAGCTGGATGACTGGATTGCCATTGATCGTCAACGACGATCCGGGCATCAATATGAGAGTGGCCGTTCCTTTGATGATGGTGCTGCCACCGATTGTGACACTCCCATTCAAAAAGTAGACTCCATTCAGAGTGTACGCCATGTTGCCAAAATTGAACTTGTTGGCACCATTACCCATATTATTGTAGCACTTGTGGGTGGCATCGTATGCCGTCAGCAGCGCAGTTGTATTGCACGAGCCGGTGAAATTGCTCGTTTTCAGCGCTGACATCAATGTATTGAGCCCACCGAGGGGATCGGGCACGGGTGGTGCAAAGGTGATTGCCTTGCTGCACTGACCGCCACCATTGTCTTTACAATCCCCCTGCCCCGAAATTGCTCCAGCCTTGCTGACGTCAAGACCGTTGCCGGTGAAATTGAGGGAGTTGGACTGCGTGCTGTTCGATGACAGGCCGCACTTCTGGGCCTGTACAGTTGTACTCCCCTGAAAGGCGAGCGGGTCCTGGAGACTGAGGACGCATGGGTTCGCCAAAGTCTTCACCTGAGCAACAGCTGTTGCGCCGATAGTTATCGTTGACAAACCAAGCACTTTTGCCAGGTATCCTGGTTGTGTCTGGGTGACGCGAGCCTGAACGGAATCCGATCCCACGGGTGTTATCGTTACGGTTTGAGACGTACCGCTCGGAAGGGTGACGCACCGGCTACCTGGGTAGGCAGTTCCGTCGCCGGTGTTGCAGAATGCGTTCTGGGCTGCGAATTGCTTGCCGCGATAGTCCATCGATTGGGTATCGGCGGTGCAGGTAGACGGAGCGAGAGAGCACGCCAACCACAAGCCGCTCGAATAGGCCGCTGTATCAGCGGCGTTCTGAGCGCGTTGCTTCGTGACGTACCATGATCCCCCCTCGGCTCCGAGTGCAACGAATCCGATCAGCGGGACCAGGGCGACGACGGTTGCGAATGCGGCCGAACCTCGACGGCAACGGAGCATGTTGCGCATGGAAATGTCCTATTGAAACCGTTGTGAGTAAGACAGCGTGAACGTACAACCATCGCCAGTGCCACTCGTGCACAACACGGATTTCAGCAAGATTGGTGTTAGGGTGACGGTCGTCGTGTACGAATAGAACTTAGGGGACGCCGTGTTGCCGGCGGAGCATTGCGCTTGGCCGTCTCCGCAAAGGAGATTGATGCTCGGGATGGGATACGAGGGATCAGCCTTGGCGATCGCGTTTGATGCCCAGTTTGATGTGTTCGTGAAATCAGGTGGCGGCGAATACTGAATGGATTGCCCAAAGGCGCGCAACGCCTCCCACGCCGATATGTACCGGAAGCCTGCAAAGGCAAGGTCGGCGAGCGGCAGGAGCATGGTGAAAATCACCACCCCGTACACAAAAGGCATCTCAAACGCGACCGCGCCGCGCTGATCCGCCAGCAGACCCTCCTTACGGCTCCGAAGCCCACCTCGCCAGTTACGAACCGTGCTCATGGGTCAAATCCGCACCTGAATTTATTTGAACGTACGAATGAGGTGCAGGAACGGACTTGCACCCAAAACGATAAACATGGCCGGAAGCAGAAACAACACCATCGGAATAATCAGCTTGGCACCCAGCTTGTGTGCTTTTTCTTCCAGCTTGGTAATGCGTTCTCTCCGCAAGTCGGCGGCAATCGTGCGCAAAGCCTGACCCAATGGCGTTCCATATTGCAGGCTTTGGCTGATCACGGTACCGAACCGGCGGAGCCCATCTGACATCGACCCCAATTTCTCGAAGGCGTCGCTGCGATTTGGCAGAATCCGGAGATCGTCGAGAAGACCGTTCAAGACCCGCGCCATGGCGGGATTGGTCTGGCCCATCTCAGCCGCCACACGTTCCAGCCCGCTTTCCAGGCCCATTCCCGCTTCGCTGCACACGACCAGCAAATCGATCGTATCTGGCGTGCCCAGCCGAATGGCGGCATCAAAACGCCGACGCAGCAGCAACAATACCAACCGCGGTCCCATGATTCCGATCACCAGGCCGATGAGCGTCAGGATCAGCACACTGGTGGACGACTTCCCCATGAGCTGCGCAGCAACGAAGGCGAAGATGGGACACAAGGCCATGCAGACAATCTTGACGCCGATCCAGATCGGCAGCGTCCGATGGTGATTCAAGCCCGCGGATTGAAGGATCGCTCGCAGCTGGTCCAGATTGTCGTCAGCATAGAAACGGCGATAGCGCATGCCGATCGACGAAAACCAGCCGATCAGGTCTGCGGAGCCTACTGATGGATCAGCGATACCCAACACAGCATTCGACACGCGCGTGTTCAGCGCCCGCGTGTGAATCTCGCGGATGATCAGCACCAGAGTTGCGGCCGCGGCTACAATGGCGACGGCTACAAGACTGAGACCAGCAGTCATATTGCTGTCTCCCTTCTAATCATCCAACGTATAACGAAGTGACCCAGAACCACCGACCCAATTGCATAAGCCAGAAGCTTGTTTCCGAGGGGGTCATAGAACAGCATGTCAAGCGATTGCGGCGAGGCCAGGTATAGCAACCCCCCTACGATAAAAGGCGCACACGTCAGCGCACGGGACGAAAAGATCACCTCTCCTGCGAGCGCCTTCGCGCGAGCAGCCAGCGCAACCCTCTGCGTCACCGTGTCTCCGAGCGTCTGCAAGGTTTCGGCCAGACTGCCACCCGACTTCAACTGGACTGCCAGCGTCACCGCAAACATCGCAAACTCGGGCACTTGTGTTCGCTGATAGACGGCTTCGACCGCCTCGTCGGCAGGTTTTCCCAGGCTCACTTCGCTGCATACGATCGCGAAATGCCCCTGTATCGGTTGCGGCATTTCGCGGGCGACCACCCTCAATGCCTCGTTCACCGGCAATCCGGATCGTACGGTGCTCGTCACCAACTGGATTGCGTCCGGCAGCTGGCTAAAAAGCTGGTTGGTCAGACGACGTTGCTGCCATCCGAACAAACCTCTCACGACCATCAAGCCGACAAGCCCAGCCGCGATCGACACGGTAGGGGTGGAAAATCCAAACAGCTGATTGGCATAGATAACTGCTGCTGCTGCCAGGAAGCCGGCGATCAGCACATAGACCGGACGCCAGGGGTAAGCCATTCCGGCGTTGTAATTTGCCAGGCGATGGAGAAACGCCACGCGCGACCGGGCCTCGAGGCGACGTATGGAGATCAGGCTGGCGGGATGAGAGGCCGGCAGAGCTGTCGTCAGCTGACGATCCATGCGCCGCTCTCGAGCGTCCAGCCATAGCGACACGCCTATTGCGCAAAGCAACAGCGTCAGAACGGTCAGAATGACGGACTGTGGTATCATATTTGCTTCATCGCCTCCGCCCACGCCCGATCGAGCCCGTAATAGACAAGGCGGCTCTTGAACTTCGGGATCGCGTACGTGGATCTGTACGTGCCCGATATCCTGCCGTGAATATCCTCGTCCTTGTATTCGAACGCCGCGATGTCGTTGGTGGTGATGACATCGCCTTCCAGGCCGATCACTTCGCTGACCTGGACGATGCGACGCTGTCCATCGCGCATTCGTTCGACTTGCACGATGATATCCAGCGCAGCGACGATCTGAGACCGTATGGCTCGCGACGGCAGGTTCACCTGGCCCATCTGCACCATGTTTTCGATGCGGGTCAGGGCATCACGGCTGCTATTCGCATGCACCGTCGAGATCGAACCATCGTGTCCGGTATTCATCGCCTGCAGCATGTCAAATGCTTCGGCGCTGCGTACCTCGCCCACGACGATTCGGTCAGGACGCATGCGCAGGGCATTCCACAGCAGATCGCGTTGCGTCACCTGCCCCGTGCCTTCCAGGCTGGGAGGCCGCGTCTCGAGGCTGATCACGTGCGGCTGCTGCAACTGCAACTCTGCCGCATCCTCGATGGTGACAATCCGCTCGCTGTGATCGATGAACTGGCTCAGGGCATTCAATAGCGTGGTCTTGCCCGAGCCCGTGCCGCCGGAAACCAGCACGTTGAGCCGAGATCGGGCCGCGATCTCGAGCAACTGTCCGATGGCCGGGGTCATCGAACCGTTTTCGATCAAGCCTGCCATATCCAAACGGCGGCTTGGAAATTTTCGAATGGAAATACAGGGGCTATGGATCGCCAGAGGCGGAAAGATGATGTTAACACGGCTTCCGTCCGGCAAGCGGCAATCCACCATGGGACTGGATTCGTCGATGCGTCGCCCGACCTGTGCGGCAATCTTCTGCGCGACCGACGCGATGTGATCGTTGTCCCGGAATCGCACCGCAACCCGTTCCAGCTTGCCGCCTCGCTCAACGTAGACGTTGCTCGGACCGTTGATCATGATGTCGTTGATCGTCTCATCCAGCAGAAGCGGACGCAGTGGACCGTAGCCGGTCATGTCATCTGCGATCTCGTCCGCGAGCAGAAGCTGCTCCCGACCGGACAGTTCAAGCCGCTCCTCGTTGGCGATTTGATGGATGATCTCCTCAATCTGTCGCCTGAGAACTTCTCGCGGAACCGTTGCCGCCGCGGCCGGCTCGATCTGCTCGATGACCCGTTCGCGCAACGAAGCCGAGAGCGCGGGCGCCTCTTGACTCGAACGCTCGTCGCGCCTTGGGGACGGTGCCGCAGGCGGGCTTGGGGAGGACGCAGGCGACCTTGGCACGGATGGAGGCAAGGTGGATGTGGTGCTTGCCGTCGACGAAGGCGAGCTTGGCATCAATGCCGGCAATCGAGCTGGCGTATCGTCGTCACGCCGACCAAATTTCTTCATAGCCCAAGCAGCCTCCTCCACCGTCCCGTCTGCACGGCGCCGACACCGGAGATCTCCCGCACGATCGGCGCAAGGTGGCGTCGCAGCCCCGATACGTGCTTCAGGGCCGGAATTCCGAGATTGACCGCCTCGGTCATCTTCTTCCCAAGGTCGGGAATCACCATGTCCGGTTCTGCACCCAGGGCCTTGACGACCGTAGCCCTGGGAAGACCGCCCGGACGATTGGCACGATTGAGCAACGTAAAGACCCGATCCTTGCCGGCGATATTGGTCACGGCAGCGCGAAGCGCATGAGCATTGCGAAGTCCGGTAACCTCCGCTTCCAGCAACACGAGCACATGCCGGGAAAGAGTGATTACCGGATGGAGGGATGGCGGAAACGGGACCGGAATATCGACGACGATGTAATTGAACCGTTGCCGAAGTAGCCCCAGCACGTGTCTCACCCCCCCTTCGGTGATATCCAGCTGCGCATCCAGATCTTCATCGCCGGAGATCAGCGAAACCCGCTCGTTGACCTCGATGGCGGCGCGCTCGAGGAACAAGGTGTCCGCGCGCATGGGGTTTTCCAGAGCGATGCGAAGCCCGGGTCCGGGCCGAACACCCAGCATCACCGCCGTCTCGCCCCCCTGTAGATGGAGATCGAGCAGTGCGACCTTGGCCTTGGTGGTCTCGGCCAATTGCAGCGCTAGATTGATGGCGATGCTCGTTGCTCCGGCGCCCCCTTGCGCGCCGCAGATCGAGATCACATGCCCGCCACGATCGGCCTGACCGGCCACCACGTCGCCAAGGAGCTTCGGGCGCAGCTGGTCCAGTACCATGTCCCGCGTGAGCGGCTTGGGAAGGTACTCGGTCAACCCAAGTTCCATCAGCTCGCGGTAGAAGGTGATCTCCCTGCTCTCACCCACCAGAGCCACCCGGACATCGGGAGGGCAGACGCTCGCCAACCTTTCCAGCTCGGCGAACGGGTCCTCGATGCCGCTGATGTCGGTCACGAGTGCGAACAGATCGGTGTCGGTTTCAAGCATCCGGACGGCGTGGCGGATCGTGCCGCGCCTGATCACCAGATTGCTGCCGTCGAGACCCTTGCGCAACGCCGCAGCACTCAGCTCGTCGTTCACAAAACAGACGACTCGATTGCGCGCTACAACAGATGTGACTTCTTCACGCTGATCTACCACTGCCATGCTCATCAACGTTTCTCCACCGCTTTGCCAACGTAGCCGATGGCCGTTGCGGTCTGGCGAGTTGCGTCCTGCGACCCATCGCAGCTGACGCTGATTTCGTTGTCTTCCGAGTCCTGCTTCCTCACCGAGTATTGCTTGACCTCACCGCCGGAATGAACCACCACCGCTGTGCTCTGGCCGGCAAGCGCATTCTGCCGAGCAAGTTCCGGCGACACATCGCAACTGGACACAGCGCCGTTGTCTGCTTTTTCCCACTGATCGACTGCTGCTCGTACCGCCAACGAAAGCGTTCCGAGTTGCTTTGCAACCGTGATCCTCTTCACCTGCTCCGGCGAGAGCTCCATCGACACCGTTTGCGCAATCTTGCCAAGCGTAGCAGCGACGGGGCGTCCGCCCTGTGCAATCTCCTGGTCAATCGCAATAATCCGAACGTTGCGCAAAACAGTCTCGCTCAAGGCGCGACGGGTGGGATCTGCCTTCTCGAATACCTGGGTCAACACCACATCCACATGATCTCCCGGCCTGATGAGGCCGGCCACGCCGGTTTCCTCGTCAACCTTGATGGTGATGGCACGACTATCGGGGGCCAAGACACTGGCGAGAAAACCGCGATCCCGCGGGCGCAGAATGTCGTGCAAAGTGACGGGGCTCCCAGCGTCGACGAATTTGCGAACCAGCGAGCCGGGAAGCCCAACCTTGGTTTCGGCTGTTTCAAGGATCGCGCCCGGGGGAACACGCTCCGCCGGTACCGAGCGAACCGTGAAATCTTCCTCGCGCGCCAATGTGCCTCTTGGAAGAGGACGTGCTGCGACAAAATAGCTGACTGTGGCGGGCTTCGTCGGCTCCGGCTCAGCGATCTGCACCGGCGTCTGCTTCGGCAGACTCATGTTGTACCCGATGAGCCCAAGTGCCGTGGTTGCCAGGAACAGCACGGCGATAATCGAGAGACGCAAAGCAGATGACATGTCAAAATCCTCGGCTGAAAATGGCCCAAATGCCGCCGCACGCTATGGCGACGCCATAAGGAAGAGGCGCGTGTCGCAAATGTCGCCAACGCTCCACTGCATAGACACGGCGTACCAGTGACGATCCTGCGGGTGCTAGCCTGGGATATGGCAGGAGGCGCATCATAAGATGAACGAGCGCAAGGACGCCGCCAGCTAGCGCTGTAATCGTCAACAGCTGAACCACACCTGTGAGCGGCAGACCAACTACCAAAGCAACCAGCAACTTGACGTCGCCGCCGCCCATCCATCCACGCGTATGGACGATCAACAGCACCAGCAACAAGATCGCAGCGGTTACCAGCGATTGGAGAACCTGCATTGGGCTGGCAAGTTGGCTCACGATCCCGAGCAACGCCAGCGCCAGACAAATCTCGTTCCGGATCAATCGCAACGCGATATCAAACGTTGCCACATAGAGTAGCAACAAGATTTCCAGAACCGAGGTTATGGCAACAATCCAACTCATAAAATACGCGCCTTAAAAAAGTCGATTGCCGGTCAAAACCCCAAATAGGCGACCGTATAAAAACTAAGCTCCCACTGTAGCCTTGAAATTGTTGATGACCGTGTTCAACGCGCTTGCCAACGCGTCGCCGATCGGCCCGTTACCAGCCGCACTACCGAATGTGGCCACGACCGCGCCAATGATAGCAGCCGCAACCAGGACGTATTCGAACGAGACCACACCGCCCTTGTCTATGATCAGACGGTTCAACGCGCGCGTGGCTCTAAAAACAATATCTCCACACACCAGAAATCCCTTCGAGTCGAACGCAAATTTGAAATCAACTTTGGGAGCAAATCATTCGTCAATTGCATTTTCGTCAAAGATGCCAGGGGGCACAAATCCCATGCCCCCTAGCATAGAAATATCAGGTGATCTTCGCGGTGACGGCATCGATTCCCTTTTTCAGCGCATCGCTGATGGGACCAGCACCGCCAGCGGCGCCGAACGCGAGAACAACTGCGCCGACGACAGCCGCTGCCACGATCACGTACTCGAACGACACAACGCCGTTCTCATTGTTGCGCAGGCGCTTCAGAGCTTCGGTGACCTGAATATAATACTTCAACATAGGATGAAATTCCTTCTTGAAAGAGATGAATTCGCAATTCGTCAGCAGCAGCTAAAGCCGATACCAACTGCAAAAATTCTACAATACTTGATCTAAAATTGTCGACCGCTAATCCTTCCTTAACCTTACTTTCGCCGGATTCTCCGTAATCTCCCGGGGCAACGAGACCCGATTCGATCCGAAAATGAGCGGCAAACGCGCTCTGAAGCACGCCGATGCTGGCTGCTGGCCAGAACCGATAGGTGCATCCGAGAAGGCCCGGCAGGAGGGCGCGACGCGAGAGACGACAGGCTCGCCAGTAGAATTGCAGTTTGAACAGGTTCAAACGACAGCTTCCTGACATAGCCTGCAGATTTAGGGAGCAGATCTTCGGAAGGGCCTCCTTCTGCATCTTCGCACGCGGCCACCCGGCGACGGTCCGCCGCATTCGTCTCTGCGAAATTGCGACTGCAGATTGATCCGTGGTCCCATCGCCCCACGCAATCCCCGCTCACCGACGCGCGATCCAACCGACTGGCCGCGGAAACGCGATGCTCCGAACACAAGACCGTCGATCGTAACCTGCGTGCTCAGCATTCGCAGGCGCAGGTCGCAACCGGGTGGCGGCCCACAAAATGCAAGCTCCATTTCAGAAGCTCAACGAGCGATTACGGACATCAAACGGTACGCAATCCTGGCAAGGCAGTTGGTGGAGCGGCCACTTCCGAGTATCATCGATCGTCAGGGAAGACCGCGGAGCAATGATGGACCGACAGTCCAATCAGGACGTTCTTGATGCTCATTCGCGACCCGAGCTAAGAGCTCTGACAGGGCTTCGCGGCTTGGCCGCAACGACCATTGCCCTTGCACACCTTCAGCAGGCGCTCCCCAACGACGATGGCGTTTTGATGTGGCACAACGCTGTTGATTTGTTCTTTTGTCTCAGCGGATTCACGCTGTCCTACGTCTACAGTCAAGGGACGTTTCGGTTTTCAAGTTATCTGACGGCGCGTATTGCGCGGATTTATCCGTTGTATTTCCTCACGCTCACCATTGCCGGAGCAGCGTGGGTTCTACCGGGAATAGTCAATCCGGCAACCTATCCTGCCAGATCGGCGTCGGTCGATTTCCTGCTCCAAGCCGCCATGCTCAACTGCTGGCCTGTCATCGGCTCAGGCGTGCATTGGAATCCGGCGGCATGGTCCATCTCAATCGAATGGTTTTGCTATGTCCTGCTGTTTCCTTTGCTATTGTTCCAGAAGGCGCCGCAGTCTGCGCCAATCAGACTGGCCTGCATGATCGTGCTGCAAGCCGGCTCCTACTATCTTTTCGTGAGTTATTTTGACCCCAGCCTATTCAACGCGGAGCTCCATACTCCAAGAAGTCAATTGAGTTACTGGGTCAACTTTTGCCGCGGAGTCTTTGGCTTCACCGCCGGCTGGATCGCTTTCGCAAGTTTTGAGAGGCGCGACCGGACCCACGCGTTCTGCATGAGGTTTTCCATGCTGATTTGGTCGGGCATGTTCTTGGCGATCGTCCTGCGATACTGCGGACTGCTCAACCAGCAGGCGCTCGTGTTCTTCTTTCCGTTCGTGGTGCTTGCTTCGACCTATCCGGATTCAGCCACGTCGCGCTTGCTGGGCTCAAAGCCGCTGCACTTTCTCGGTACTATTTCGTACTCGATCTATATGATTCATATTGTCCTTATTGTTCTATTCGTCGGCTCGTTTCACACCGTCGACAGCTGGCAAAGGCTTATTCTCGTTCCTGGGATTTTTCTTGTCTCGATCGGCACGTATTGTCTGATTGAGGTTCCCGCGCGCAACGCCATACGAGGCGTTCGGCGCATGCGTCCGGCCCCCATCATTCCCTAACGGCGCATGTCGTCCGTCATCGCGCCGTCACTTCCTGCACTCATCTGCAGGCATGCGCGCGGCCTCCAGCGTGGAATTTAGCGCGAGTGCGTCGCCCCGCACAGGCCGAGACAACGCAATGACCTGAAATCAGATTGCCCGCTCACTTCGTGGTATTCCCGTTCATAGACGGCACACGCCGAATGTGGATGACGGCCACGTCATCGGCAAAGACCCGCTCCCACTCTGGCAGTCGATCCAGCAGACCTACAGCCGGAGTCGACGGCAATAGCATCGTCGACTCGACTTTGTATTCGTCCAGCAATCTCACAAGATCCGGCAAATCCTCTAATGTGATGGCGCGAAGATAGCGCTTGAGGAAGGCCGCCCCATAGAGCTCGGCACGTGAGTCGATGAAGGTCGGGATACCCTGCAAGATCAGGTATCCGCCGAAAGGATAGTCATTGAATACGCGATTTGCCTTCAGCTCTTTGAGCTTTTCCACCGCGGCGCTCGGAACACGAGGTGGCGCGGGATTGGTCAAGGCCAGAACCAGTGCGGTCGCGATACCGAGAGCCGCGATAGCAACGATCGATTTCCGTGCGGGAGGAGCCATCATCCGGTCGTGCTGCAGCTGGGTCCACGAAAGATGCGCTCCTAGCGGACTAGCAATGAAGAACGGCACAACCAGTGCAGCGACGTCGACATAGCGTATATGGGCGAACGTCTCATAAATCAGAGCCAGAAGGCCAGCAATCCTGAGCGGGGACAGTTTGAACCCGGTGTAGAGGATGTAAGCGGCGCCCGCGAGAAAGCATACGGTGACCGGATTTAGGGTGCCGAATTCTATCGGCGCCCACTCGCCGATGTTTGAAAGGGTTTCTCCAAGTTTCAAGATTCGTATCGTAACCAGAACCGACTCAAGCCCATATGGAGTGATGCAGGCTGCACCTAACGCCAACAACCCAAATCGAAGCCATTGCCACGCAATAGTTGAGCGAGCGGACTTCTCTGCGGTCCAATATGCCTCGAAGGCAAACGGCACAATCAACGCCAAGCCCAGAGTAAAGCTCCCATGAAGGTTCGCCCAAAGCGTGACGATTGGGAGATATGCGATCGAAGGCGCTCGTCTTTCTTCGCTCGCCTGACACAGGGCGTTAGCCCAAAGCACCATCAAGGGAAAAATCAAGACATGCGGCCGGGCGAGTACGTGCTGCGTCGCCATGCCAATTCCGGCACTGACCAAGATCGCAACAGGCACGCTCGGCAACCTTTTCAGCAGCAAGAGCGTAAGCAGGAAGAACGCGACAGACGCCGACAGTGCAGCAAGAATTGCGGGTCCTGCCCATCCTGCCAATTTAAACGCGACGAAGTAAATGACTTCAGACAACCATGCGCTGGTTATCCAAGGAGCGCCGTACATCGTAAAGGAGAACGAATCAACGTGCGGTACGGCACGATGATTGACAATCCACTGGCCGACCACGATATGCCAATAGGCATCAGAGTCCCTTAAAAGGCTGCTCATCCTGCTGATGAGCATCAGGTAAACCGTGCCCCCGATGATGAATGGCAACCACAGCCGAAGGCTCTCGCTGCGCGTATGCGGCACGCTCGGTTCGGCCTCTGTAACCGCCTGACTCGAACTACTGCTGGAGTCCATGCTCACTGTCCTGGCAAGTCGATCATTGCCAGCATCGATCTATGGGCGCAATTCGAAGTTCCGAAACTGCTTAATGCCCACGCCAGCGTTAGCGATAACTGCAGTGAGTCGCGCGAGCTCGTCTTTTGCATCGTACGCGCCAGATCTGCGGCAATCCCGCCATATCCGAGCCGCATAGCGCTGGACTCCTGATTTTCGGTCGTTTCCGCGAGCGCCGGCCCCTGGTCATCAAACCTGTTCGCCGCCCCGCCATCGCGCACCGTGCGCAAGGGGCGACGCTCCGCTGCTGTTCAGCCTTTCATCGCAGGCTCCAACAATGCCACGGCATCGACCGGGAACTGATTTGGGACAACTAGCTCAACGGAGATTTCTGCGTGACGCCCATGCCGCGTCCGCGATGGCGGAATGCAAGCTGAACATCGATCTCTTCCGCCTCGAATGTCCACCCGCGCGGCCGGCTGGACAGACAGGCACAGCGCTTCAAGGTCGGTGATAGTCAGACAGAGCAAACGAACCGAGCGGGGGACCGGCATTCCAGGGCAAGGGCAAAGCGAGTCCCCCTCACCGATCCTCGTCTCTGGTCGGATCGTTGTCACTTCTGTTCCTCTGCCGCGTCTGCTGCAATGATGCCGTGTACGGTACTTTATCCGGATCAGCGCGCGCGCAGCCATTGTTTGAACAGTAGAATCCGACGAAGTCCTTGCCTTTTGAATCGCCATAGATTTTCACAAAGCCTTCCGTTGGCCCGACCACAATATTCGATCGATGGACAATGCGGCCGTCCGGAGCGTAGGCCGTCATCAAGACTCGACCTTGGGTTAGCGCTCGAACGGTAAATGTCCGATCAGTCTCAGGAATGACTTGCGCGACACCCTCCGAGGAAAGGGTGAATTTGGTCACCGGCTCATCAAAGGCAAATGTGCGCGCCTGTTCGGCCCGCAGCTCAATCGTGTCATTCGCAACAACCTCACGCGGTGCTTGGGCGCTGGCGTATCCGGCGAGAATGGCGGCGCTCATCGCGCAGCTGATCAATAAACCACGCATGTTCGATCCTATATTTACAACCGCAATTTCAAGATGTTACTCGCGGTCGCTCACCAATTCAATCACCAAGGGAAGCGAAGGAGCCTCCATCCACCGTTCCGTTGATCCTGACTGCACGCACCTGTCATCCGCCGCTGGTGGTCAAGGAGGCCGATGTGACTCACTTGAGATCACCCATTTTCCACTGCGAGGGCCGATGGCGGGGCCCAATGGTACGCATCGCCCCGCTCCCTTTGAGCCGTCAGGTATCAATCGTCTCTCGCCCCCTTCGTCCGGGCCAAGACGTCACGCCGCTACATCGAGCCGCGCAGCCGTCACCCTAAGAGAAAGCAATTTGCGGCTACCGCCACGCGCCGTTTCCGCAGGCCGTATGCGGAGAGTCAGTTGAGGCGATCACTTCTGCCGAAACGCGTGATTGAACGACATCACGAGGGGCCCGACGATGTAATCAAACGCGGTTCGCTGGATCGTCGGGATCATCACGGTTGCCGGCATTCCCGGATAAAGATGGATGTTGGGCATGGTTGCCAACTCGTCCTGGTCGATCCGAACGTAGGCCGTGTAGAAGGGATTGTTGGTCTTGGGATCGGTCAAGCGGTCCGCCGAGACCTGAATGACGTCGCCATGGATGATCGGGACGATCCGCTGCTTGTAGGCGGTTAGGTGAACCTCCGCGCGCGTGTTCGGGTGCACGTCGCTGATATCCTCGACGGCCACTTGGGCTTCGATCGTCAGCGAATCCTCGTCAGGCACGATGTCCAGGATTTTGTCGCCGCGCTGGATGACGCCTCCCATCGAAAACACGCTGAGGCCAACCACGCGTCCTGTATAGGGAGCGCGAATTTCCATCCGGCCCAGCACTGCCTTGGCGTTCATCGCCTTCGGGATGACCTCCAGCAGTCTGGCTTGGGTGTCGCGCAAGTC
Source organism: Bradyrhizobium sp. USDA 3364 (assembly GCF_054056355.1). NCBI lineage: Bacteria > Pseudomonadati > Pseudomonadota > Alphaproteobacteria > Hyphomicrobiales > Nitrobacteraceae > Bradyrhizobium > Bradyrhizobium sp. USDA 3364. Next base: position 6,076,711 of record NZ_JBSRYG010000002.1, on the reverse strand, counting down.
CTTGGTGACGTCGGTCATCCGGTCGTTGTCGAACTGGGCGATCTGCTGCTCCTGCTCCGCGATCGCCTGGCGCGCCTTGGCGATATTGGCGTTTGCATCGGCGATCTGGCCTTCGAGACCGTAGGCGGTCCGCTCCAGCTGCAGGATGCGGGGACGGGCGATCAACCCGCGTTCGACGAGCGGAGCGACGTCCCTGGCCTCCTTGCGCACCGAGTCGATCTGATTGGTGAACGATTTCACCTGCGCTTCTGCGCCAACGATCTGGGACCCTAGCTGATTGATCTTCTCGCGGACGACGCTTCTTTGCCCTTCGAGCGAGGCCCGGCGGGTGTCAAACTGGCTGACCTGCCCGTTCCAGACGCTCTTGAAGTAGGGATCGTCGGAGCGCGCCTTCAGATCCGGCGGCATGACAAGCTGGGAGCCATGGTCAAGCTCGGTCAGCAGCCGGACTTCCGTTGCGCGCAGCACGGCATATTGCTGCGTCAGCACCTCATGTTCTGCGCGCGCCTGGGTCTCGTCCAGGACGATCAGCAGATCGCCCGCGAGCACCTTGTCGCCTTCCCTGACATGCAATTCCTTGACGATGCCGCCATCGAGGTGCTGGAGGCTCTTGCGGTTGCCGTCGACCTTCACGACCGCATTGGCGACCACCGCCCCGTTGAGCGGCGCGGTCACCGCCCAGGTGCCGATGCCGCCGAAGAAGATCGCAATAATCAGCCACCCCGCCACAGAGACATTGCGAATGGAGTCGTTTGGCATGCCAGCCTTGTTCGCGCCCTTTGTCCCGCGCGGGGCGGCGCCAGGGCGCATCGACAGCTCTGCGACATTAAGCAATGTCATGATTTCTCCTAACCGGTCGCTCCCCGAACTGCAGGAACCGGCACAGGCCGCGTGAGGCGCGCCAGGATTTCGCTCCGCGGTCCGAACATCTCGGCCACGCCTTCGCGCAGCACCAATATCTTGTCGACCACGCCGATTGTGGCCGGCCGATGGGAAATGATCACCACCGTGGTCCCGCGCTTCTTCAGCTGCGTGATGCAGTCGGCCAGCGCTGCATCGCCCTCGGCATCAAGGTTCGAGCTCGGCTCGTCGAGCACGACCAAGCTCGGATTGCCGTAGACCGCGCGTGCGAGTCCGATGCGCTGGCGGTAGCCTCCGGACAGGATCGCGCCACCCTCCCCGACCTGGGTGTCATAGCCATCGGCGAGCCGCAGGATCATCTCGTGCACGTCGGACATTCGCGCCGCCAGAATGATGTCCTTGTCGTCTCCGTCCTTGAACCGACAAATATTGGCGGCCACCGTATCGGCAAACAGCTCGATATCCTGGGGTAGATAGCCAAGATGCTCGCCGAGCGACGACCTGATCCAGCTCGAAACGTCAGACCCGTCGAGGCGAACGGCCCCTGCAGATGGCGCCTGAACGCCGACAATATGACGCGCCAGCGTGGATTTGCCGGCGCCAGAGGGGCCGATAATCCCCAATACCTCACCCGGTTCGATCTGGAAGGTGACACCGCGCAGAATGGGCTTTGATGTTCCAGGCGCGGCAAAGGACAGCGCTTCGACGGAAAGACGACCCTCGGGCCGTGGCAGCGTCAGTCCTGATTGGCGCGGCGGATTGGCTCCCAACAGCTCGCGCACCCGCAGGAATGCGCCGCGGGCCGAGACGAGACTGCGCCAGGATCCAACGATCTGTTCAATCGGCTGCAACGCGCGGCCAAGCAGGATGCTGGCGGCAAACATGGCACCGGCGGTGGTCATGCGCTCGATCACCAGATAGGCACCAAGACCAAGGATCAAGGATTGCATCGACAGCCGCAGGAAACGGATCATGCTCTGCATCGTCGCCGCGCGATCGCTCGCGGCGACCTGGCGCTCCAGCATTCGGTTGCGGTCCCTACTCCAGCGATTCAGGAGGCCCGCGGTCATCCCCATGGCGCGCACCACTTCGGTGTTGCGCAGGCTCATCTCCGTAAAACTGTAATTTCGATTTGCCGCCTCGCTGGATTCGGAGAGCGGAGGCTTAACGATCCATTCATTGAGAAAGGCCATCAGGACCAGAATAATCGAGCACCCGAGTGCAAAAGCGCCCAGGAACGGGTGCAGGCAAAAGATCACCGCGATGTAGATCGGCGACCACGGCAGATCGAAGACAGCGTGAATTCCGGACCCGGTGATGAATTGGCGGAACGTATCAAAATCGCGCAAGAGCTGGCTGCGCGCGCCGCCGATTTTTGCCGAATGGTCGATGATGGCGGTCATCACCCGCGGCGCGATCTTCCGATCGAGGCGGATGCTGGTGCGTGTCAGCACGCGTGCCCGTACCGCATCGAGACCCGCAAGCGCCATGAACGCTAGCAACAGCGCGAGAGTCAACATCAGCAAAGTGACCTCGCTGGCGCTTGAGATCACGCGGTCATAGACCTGCAGCATGTACAGCGGGCCAGCCAGGTAGAGAAGGTTAATGGCCAGGCTGAATATGGCCGCAGTGACAAAATAGCTCTGGCAGGCTTGCAGCGACTGCCGGAATTCATCCGCTTTCTTACGGGGAATACTCACGCGGAAATTGGCCGGAGCCACCTTCTAAACATGATCGCTGGCTGCACCTGGGCAGCAGTCGAAAGATTCAAATAAATCAATCATCCAATCCCCCCATTTAGCATGGGTGGCAGCCGCGTTGATAGTTGCCGCCGCCGCAAAACAGGCAGGAGGGTAAACATACGGGGTTCGCCTTCTCCTCGCGTGGTTCTCTCCCATGGTAGATGCGTTCACGCCGCTCAAGCGATGTGATGCGGATCATAGGTGATCAACGTGCCGTTCGTGGTGCCAGCTTTCTCGGCAAAGCCATTCGGATCGTATTGACCGAGCAGAACGATGTTGGCCGTGTGAGCGCCGTCCGATACCGTCAGAGTGCCCCCGGTCCCCGCCTGGTTCTCTGTGAAGCTATGCGTCGTGCCAGCACCGAAGCTGATGCCCTTGATGTCGATGTCGTCATTGCCATCCAGGCCGCTCACCGTGCCGGAGAAGTGGAACGCATCATCCAGGATCAGGTGGCCAGCGGCGGTCGTGTCGAAGGTAACGCCCGCCGCCGAGGCTGACCCGAACTCGATGGTGCCGGCCCCGCTAATCAAGGCGCTGCCGTTGCCGGTCACCTCGCCCTCTGCTGTGACCGTGCCGCCATTGGCCCAGATCAGGCCGCTGTTGGCCACCACGCTGGCGAGCACCAGTCCACCCGCGCCGGTCGCCTCTAGCGTGCCGGCGTTAGCGATCACGTTGGCGCCAGTATCGATGACCAGCGCGTGGGTGCCAGTGGCATCGATGGTGCCCTCATTGCTCAGGGTCAGACTGCCCTGCCCGATCTGGCCCGCGCCGGAGATCAAGTTGTCGACGTTGTCGAGCGTGACGTTCGAGGCCGTGCCGGCAATGACGTTGTGGTCATCGTCGGACAGGACCACATGACCGCCGCCGTTGAGCGTGATCCCTGTTTGGATCAGCTGCAGCAGCGTGTCGTCGCCGGAGGCCTGCAGGTCGATCTCGCCGGTGTTGTGGATGACGCCCGACAGCGGCAGCATCGCACCATCGCCGATGGTCATCGAGCCCGGGTTTTCCGTGGTCGGCGTCACGTCGAACTCGAAGTTCGCCGCGGTCAGGTCCGCCGCATGCACGTGGTCGAGAGTGATCGTCTGGCCATCGGCGAGCGTGATCACGGCGTTTCCGTTGGCGTCATCGGCGGTATGGGCCTGAACGTCCGCGAAGCTCTGCCAGCCGTAGCTAATCAGGTCGATCACATCCGATGACACCTCGAAGCTATGCACGACGTCGTCGCCGATCGGCTGCGAGAACACGAACGTATCGTGGCCGCTCGAGCCGGTCAGATGATCGTTGCCGGACCAGGCGAAGATTGGGGTGCCGGGCGCGTAGGCTTCGACGTTGTTGGCGACGATTGCGTTTCCGATGCTGCCGTCCGCATTGGTCCAGGTTTCTGTCACATTGAGAAGTAGCGCACCAGTGTAGGTGCTTGGCGACGTGATCGTGAGCGCTCTGATATCGTTGGTCTGCACACTCCAAGTTCCATCACCGTTGTTAACGCCCTCACTCAGACTCCATCCAGACAGCATACCGGAAACCAGAAGCGAGATCGCACCAACGTGCTCATTCGGTTCCGATAGGCCCAGGTTGACCAATTCTCCAGCCACGCCGGCTGGGGCAGTAGCCGATACGACGTTCACGTTACCAGCAAGATCCGTCAAGGTGAGCGTTAGGCTGTCATTGTTGCCCTGCTGAGTTGTGCTAGATTTTGTCCAAGTGCCGCTCGTAGCAGATCCACTTGTGAGAGCCGCATCAAAAGAAGTCGAGTTCGTATTGTCCACGACATGAACAGAAACGACTCCAGATCCGCCGGTGTCCGTCACTCCTACTGAGAAGTTGTTGTTGCCATTGTTGACGAGATTAGTCGTGCTTGTTGGGATCGGCGCCGTCGTATCTACCGTGATATCGAGCGAGGCCGAGCTGGTCGCGCTCTTGTTGCCTGCCATATCGGTCTGAAATGCCCGCACATGGTGCAGGCCGGCTGCCAGCGATATGTCGGTCGAGAACGTCGTCCCGCTCGCAATCGTCGTCGTCCCAAGCGTCGCCTCGCCCCCGTCCTGGACACCATTGTTGTTGGTGTCGTCGTAGAGCGTCACTGTTGCCCCAGTCTCACCCGACCCGCTGATCGTAAGGGCGGACGTGTTCTTGGTGATGTTGTCGGCGCTGCTCGAGCCGGTGTCATCCGCCGCGTTCAGGTCGAGACCCGTCGGAGCCGCCGGCGCCGTGTTGTCGACGGTATAGGTATTATGGTTCGTTACCGTTGGGGTGGTGTTGGTTAGGGCATTGCCAGCGGTATCAGTGATGTCCTGGCCGCCGGCAAAGCTCAGCGTGACTGTGCCATTCAGACTGGCCAGATTGCCGCCCGAAATCGTCACGTCATAGGTGTTTGAGTTAACTTGTGAAACTCCGGTGATCGTGGCCGTTGTGCCGCTTACAGTGAAGTCCCCGGCAGACACGTTGGTAACTGCTTCGTTGAACGTCACCCGAAACGTCACGCTGTCCGCATTCGTGGTGGCGCTTGCCGGATTCTGATTGTCGATGGAGCTGACGTTCGGTGCAGTGGTATCTACCGTGATATCGAGCGAGGCCGAGCTGGTCGCGCTCTTGTTGCCTGCCATATCGGTCTGAAATGCCCGCACATGGTGCAGGCCGGCTGCCAGCGATATGTCGGTCGAGAACGTCGTCCCGCTCGCAATCGTCGTCGTCCCAAGCGTCGCCTCGCCCCCGTCCTGGACACCATTGTTGTTGGTGTCGTCGTAGAGCGTCACTGTTGCCCCAGTCTCACCCGACCCGCTGATCGTAAGGGCGGACGTGTTCTTGGTGATGTTGTCGGCGCTGCTCGAGCCGGTGTCATCCGCCGCGTTCAGGTCGAGACCCGTCGGAGCCGCCGGCGCCGTGTTGTCGACGGTATAGGTATTATGGTTCGTTACCGTTGGGGTGGTGTTGGTTAGGGCATTGCCAGCGGTATCAGTGATGTCCTGGCCGCCGGCAAAGCTCAGCGTGACTGTGCCATTCAGACTGGCCAGATTGCCGCCCGAAATCGTCACGTCATAGGTGTTTGAGTTAACTTGTGAAACTCCGGTGATCGTGGCCGTTGTGCCGCTTACAGTGAAGTCCCCGGCAGACACGTTGGTAACTGCTTCGTTGAACGTCACCCGAAACGTCACGCTGTCCGCATTCGTGGTGGCGCTTGCCGGATTCTGATTGTCGATGGAGCTGACGTTCGGTGCAGTGGTATCTACCGTGATATCGAGCGAGGCCGAGCTGGTCGCGCTCTTGTTGCCTGCCATATCGGTCTGAAATGCCCGCACATGGTGCAGGCCGGCTGCCAGCGATATGTCGGTCGAGAACGTCGTCCCGCTCGCAATCGTCGTCGTCCCAAGCGTCGCCTCGCCCCCGTCCTGGACACCATTGTTGTTGGTGTCGTCGTAGAGCGTCACTGTTGCCCCAGTCTCACCCGATCCGCTGATCGTAAGGGCGGACGTGTTCTTGGTGATGTTGTCGGCGCTGCTCGAGCCGGTGTCATCCGCCGCGTTCAGGTCGAGACCCGTCGGAGCCGCCGGCGCCGTGTTGTCGACGGTGACCGTGATCGCGTTGCTGGTCGAGCTGTTGCCGGCCGGGTCGGTGACGACCGCGTGGAAGCTGTAGGTGCCGTCGGCCAGCGTGCTCTGGTTCGCCGAGGTCGTGCTCCAGGTGGCGCCGCCGTCGGTGGAAACCTCATAGGACACACTGGTGCCGTTGAGGTCGGCATTGCCGCTCAGGCTGAGGTCGAAGGTGCCGTCCTTGGTGATCGGCGTCGGGTCGCTGCTGCCGGTGTCGGTCAGGTTGGCAAACGCCAGCGTGCCGGCGGCCGGCGCCGTGTTGTCGACGGTGACCGTGATCGCGTTGCTGGTCGAGCTGTTGCCGGCCGGGTCGGTGACGACCGCGTGGAAGCTGTAGGTGCCGTCGGCCAGCGTGCTCTGGTTCGCCGAGGTCGTGCTCCAGGTGGCGCCGCCGTCGGTGGAAACCTCATAGGACACACTGGTGCCGTTGAGGTCGGCATTGCCGCTCAGGCTGAGGTCGAAGGTGCCGTCCTTGGTGATCGGCGTCGGGTCGCTGCTGCCGGTGTCGGTCAGGTTGGCAAACGCCAGCGTGCCGGCGGCCGGCGCCGTGTTGTCGACGGTGACCGTGATCGCGTTGCTGGTCGAGCTGTTGCCGGCCGGGTCGGTGACGACCGCGTGGAAGCTGTAGGTGCCGTCGGCCAGCGTGCTCTGGTTCGCCGAGGTCGTGCTCCAGGTGGCGCCGCCGTCGGTGGAAACCTCATAGGACACACTGGTGCCGTTGAGGTCGGCATTGCCGCTCAGGCTGAGGTCGAAGGTGCCGTCCTTGGTGATCGGCGTCGGGTCGCTGCTGCCGGTGTCGGTCAGGTTGGCAAACGCCAGCGTGCCGGCGGCCGGCGCCGTGTTGTCGACGGTGACCGTGATCGCGTTGCTGGTCGAGCTGTTGCCGGCCGGGTCGGTGACGACCGCGTGGAAGCTGTAGGTGCCGTCGGCCAGCGTGCTCTGGTTCGCCGAGGTCGTGCTCCAGGTGGCGCCGCCGTCGGTGGAAACCTCATAGGACACACTGGTGCCGTTGAGGTCGGCATTGCCGCTCAGGCTGAGGTCGAAGGTGCCGTCCTTGGTGATCGGCGTCGGGTCGCTGCTGCCGGTGTCGGTCAGGTTGGCAAACGCCAGCGTGCCGGCGGCCGGCGCCGTGTTGTCGACGGTGACCGTGATCGCGTTGCTGGTCGAGCTGTTGCCGGCCGGGTCGGTGACGACCGCGTGGAAGCTGTAGGTGCCGTCGGCCAGCGTGCTCTGGTTCGCCGAGGTCGTGCTCCAGGTGGCGCCGCCGTCGGTGGAAACCTCATAGGACACACTGGTGCCGTTGAGGTCGGCATTGCCGCTCAGGCTGAGGTCGAAGGTGCCGTCCTTGGTGATCGGCGTCGGGTCGCTGCTGCCGGTGTCGGTCAGGTTGGCAAACGCCAGCGTGCCGGCGGCCGGCGCCGTGTTGTCGACGGTGACCGTGATCGCGTTGCTGGTCGAGCTGTTGCCGGCCGGGTCGGTGACGACCGCGTGGAAGCTGTAGGTGCCGTCGGCCAGCGTGCTCTGGTTCGCCGAGGTCGTGCTCCAGGTGGCGCCGCCGTCGGTGGAAACCTCATAGGACACACTGGTGCCGTTGAGGTCGGCATTGCCGCTCAGGCTGAGGTCGAAGGTGCCGTCCTTGGTGATCGGCGTCGGGTCGCTGCTGCCGGTGTCGGTCAGGTTGGCAAACGCCAGCGTGCCGGCGGCCGGCGCCGTGTTGTCGACGGTGACCGTGATCGCGTTGCTGGTCGAGCTGTTGCCGGCCGGGTCGGTGACGACCGCGTGGAAGCTGTAGGTGCCGTCGGCCAGCGTGCTCTGGTTCGCCGAGGTCGTGCTCCAGGTGGCGCCGCCGTCGGTGGAAACCTCATAGGACACACTGGTGCCGTTGAGGTCGGCATTGCCGCTCAGGCTGAGGTCGAAGGTGCCGTCCTTGGTGATCGGCGTCGGGTCGCTGCTGCCGGTGTCGGTCAGGTTGGCAAACGCCAGCGTGCCGGCGGCCGGCGCCGTGTTGTCGACGGTGACCGTGATCGCGTTGCTGGTCGAGCTGTTGCCGGCCGGGTCGGTGACGACCGCGTGGAAGCTGTAGGTGCCGTCGGCCAGCGTGCTCTGGTTCGCCGAGGTCGTGCTCCAGGTGGCGCCGCCGTCGGTGGAAACCTCATAGGACACACTGGTGCCGTTGAGGTCGGCATTGCCGCTCAGGCTGAGGTCGAAGGTGCCGTCCTTGGTGATCGGCGTCGGGTCGCTGCTGCCGGTGTCGGTCAGGTTGGCAAACGCCAGCGTGCCGGCGGCCGGCGCCGTGTTGTCGACGGTGACCGTGATCGCGTTGCTGGTCGAGCTGTTGCCGGCCGGGTCGGTGACGACCGCGTGGAAGCTGTAGGTGCCGTCGGCCAGCGTGCTCTGGTTCGCCGAGGTCGTGCTCCAGGTGGCGCCGCCGTCGGTGGAAACCTCATAGGACACACTGGTGCCGTTGAGGTCGGCATTGCCGCTCAGGCTGAGGTCGAAGGTGCCGTCCTTGGTGATCGGCGTCGGGTCGCTGCTGCCGGTGTCGGTCAGGTTGGCAAACGCCAGCGTGCCGGCGGCCGGCGCCGTGTTGTCGACGGTGACCGTGATCGCGTTGCTGGTCGAGCTGTTGCCGGCCGGGTCGGTGACGACCGCGTGGAAGCTGTAGGTGCCGTCGGCCAGCGTGCTCTGGTTCGCCGAGGTCGTGCTCCAGGTGGCGCCGCCGTCGGTGGAAACCTCATAGGACACACTGGTGCCGTTGAGGTCGGCATTGCCGCTCAGGCTGAGGTCGAAGGTGCCGTCCTTGGTGATCGGCGTCGGGTCGCTGCTGCCGGTGTCGGTCAGGTTGGCAAACGCCAGCGTGCCGGCGGCCGGCGCCGTGTTGTCGACGGTGACCGTGATCGCGTTGCTGGTCGAGCTGTTGCCGGCCGGGTCGGTGACGACCGCGTGGAAGCTGTAGGTGCCGTCGGCCAGCGTGCTCTGGTTCGCCGAGGTCGTGCTCCAGGTGGCGCCGCCGTCGGTGGAAACCTCATAGGACACACTGGTGCCGTTGAGGTCGGCATTGCCGCTCAGGCTGAGGTCGAAGGTGCCGTCCTTGGTGATCGGCGTCGGGTCGCTGCTGCCGGTGTCGGTCAGGTTGGCAAACGCCAGCGTGCCGGCGGCCGGCGCCGTGTTGTCGACGGTGACCGTGATCGCGTTGCTGGTCGAGCTGTTGCCGGCCGGGTCGGTGACGACCGCGTGGAAGCTGTAGGTGCCGTCGGCCAGCGTGCTCTGGTTCGCCGAGGTCGTGCTCCAGGTGGCGCCGCCGTCGGTGGAAACCTCATAGGACACACTGGTGCCGTTGAGGTCGGCATTGCCGCTCAGGCTGAGGTCGAAGGTGCCGTCCTTGGTGATCGGCGTCGGGTCGCTGCTGCCGGTGTCGGTCAGGTTGGCAAACGCCAGCGTGCCGGCGGCCGGCGCCGTGTTGTCGACGGTGACCGTGATCGCGTTGCTGGTCGAGCTGTTGCCGGCCGGGTCGGTGACGACCGCGTGGAAGCTGTAGGTGCCGTCGGCCAGCGTGCTCTGGTTCGCCGAGGTCGTGCTCCAGGTGGCGCCGCCGTCGGTGGAAACCTCATAGGACACACTGGTGCCGTTGAGGTCGGCATTGCCGCTCAGGCTGAGGTCGAAGGTGCCGTCCTTGGTGATCGGCGTCGGGTCGCTGCTGCCGGTGTCGGTCAGGTTGGCAAACGCCAGCGTGCCGGCGGCCGGCGCCGTGTTGTCGACGGTGACCGTGATCGCGTTGCTGGTCGAGCTGTTGCCGGCCGGGTCGGTGACGACCGCGTGGAAGCTGTAGGTGCCGTCGGCCAGCGTGCTCTGGTTCGCCGAGGTCGTGCTCCAGGTGGCGCCGCCGTCGGTGGAAACCTCATAGGACACACTGGTGCCGTTGAGGTCGGCATTGCCGCTCAGGCTGAGGTCGAAGGTGCCGTCCTTGGTGATCGGCGTCGGGTCGCTGCTGCCGGTGTCGGTCAGGTTGGCAAACGCCAGCGTGCCGGCGGCCGGCGCCGTGTTGTCGACCTTTACCTCAATGGCGCTCGTGGTCGACGAGTTGCCGGCGTTGTCAGTTACCACCGCATGGAACAGATAGTCGCCATCAGCCAAGCCGCTCTGGTTGGCCGCCGTGGTCGTCCATGTGGCGCCACCGTTGATCGACTTCTCGTACACCACACCGCCGATGCCGTTGGTGTCGCCCTGACCCGAAAGCGTCAGGTTAAAGTTGTTGTCCGTCGTCACCGGCGGCGTGTTGGCGCTGCCCGTATCGGTCAGGTTGCTGAAGGTCAGCGTGCCTGCGGTCGGCGCCGTGTTGTCGACCTTTACCTCAATGGCGCTCGTGGTCGACGAGTTGCCGGCGTTGTCAGTTACCACCGCATGGAACAGATAGTCGCCATCAGCCAAGCCGCTCTGGTTGGCCGCCGTGGTCGTCCATGTGGCGCCACCGTTGATCGACTTCTCGTACACCACACCGCCGATGCCGTTGGTGTCGCCCTGACCCGAAAGCGTCAGGTCAAAGCTGTTGTCGGTGGTCACCGGTGGCGTGTTGGCCGTGCCGGTGTCGGTCAGGTTGCTGAACGACAGCATCCCGGCCGCAGGGTTGGTGGTGTCGAGCGTGATCTGCAGTGCACCCGTCGTCGACGAATTGCTCGCCCTGTCTGTGAAGTGCGCCGAAATCGACTTGACGCCATCCGCGCCAAGATCGCCCGACGTGACAGTCAGATCGACGTAGTGATTTGCCAGATCGGTCGCGTTGATGATGTGCACGACCGGATGAGCCAGCGACGAGCCACCAAGCCACAGTTCAACCTTGTCGCCGAGTGCCACGCTTCCATCTAGGGATACTCTGAATGTCGGGCTCGTGACGTTGGTGATGTTATCGGTGTGCAAAGCACCTGAATCCGACGAATCGACCAGGTCGGGCGCCCCCCCGGTCGGAGTCATGTCAAAGGTAAGCGTCGTCGACGTAACGAAGCCGTTCTGATCGAGCGTCGTAAGAGTGAAAGTGTCAGTCGCTGTAGTGTGAGACGTCACCGTGTAGCTGTAGGTCCCGTCCGCATTGACCGTCAGCGTTCCGTCTTGACCCACAATATTGCTGTAGGAGGCCGGTAGTGTCGCCGTGCCCTTAAGATATTCGGCCACTTGGATCGATGGGTCGAGCGACGTCGCTGCAGGACCGGTCGTGCCGGCCGTCACTCCAACGATCTTGTAGGTATCCGTGAAGTGAACCGAACTGGTGCCGACAGTGTCGTTGAACAGCGGGAGACTGTTGAGCGAACCCGTGGCGGTAGTACCGGCCAAACCGACATTGATCAAACCGGTGTTGACAACTTGGACCTGGAGCGCCTCGAAGCCGTTGAGGGACAGACTGCCGCTATTGCCAAAACTAAACGAATAGGTCGAACTGTTCCCCTGATTGGCCACCAACCAACCGGCGTAGCTCGCAAGATTGGTGCTTATCAGCGCATATTCGGCCGCGGTCACCACGATACGAATGGTGTCGTTGCCGCCGCCAGCACTGTATTTGTCAACATCGCCGGCTGGCGACAACGACTGCAACGAGCTGCCGACGATTTGATAGTGGTCGGATAGCGCATAAATGAAGAGATCGCTTCCGTTGCCGGCGGTGACCGTGTCGCTGCCGGCGCCCGCCATGATGATATTGCTGCCGTTCCCAACTTTGATCGTGTCGCTTCCGGCCCCACCATAGATGATATTGCTGCCGTTGCCCGCATTGATGGTATCGGTCCCGCTGCCACCAACGATGACGTTGCTGCCATTGCCATCGCTGATCGTGTTGGTGCCGGTGGTATTGGCGGCATAGATCAGGTTGCCGCCGTTGCCATCGCTAATCGTCGCGTTGCTGCCGCTGACGATGATGGTGTTGGAGCCGTTACCGTCGCTGATGGTGTTGTTGTTGCCCGAGACCGTGATGGTATTGGCGCCGTTGCCGTCGCTAACGGTATTGTTGTTTCCTGTTACCGTGACCGTGTTGGTGCCGTTGCCATCAGAGATGGTATTGTTGTTTCCGGTGACCGTGACCGAATTGGTCCCGTTGCCATCGCTGACCTTGTCGTTGCTTCCGGTCACAGTCAGCGTGTTGGTGCTGTTGTTGCCGGAGATCGTGGTGTTGTTGGTGTCCAACACGCCGGCATAGGCCCTCTGCCCGGCGGCCGTAATCGGCGGCTCTGCAAAAACTGGATTGTCGAGCGACGAAAGGTCCCAGTTGCCGCCGCGTATGGCGGCACCGAGGCGTTGGGCTGAAGCTACCACCTTGGCGCCGGTTGCGGCCGCGATCGCGTCGATGAACGCCGCGCCGTGCTCGCCCTGCGCGACCGCGCAGCTCCACAGCCGTAGTTCGCCTCCCCGGGTGATCGCGCTGCCGAGATGTGCCAGATCACCCGCGACGCGATCCAAGGTGTCAAGCGACAGCAGCCCAGCCGAAAAGGCCATCGTTCCAGGTTGTCCGTGAACGACAATGTGGATTGCTTTCAGCCCGCTCCTAGCCTGGACCGCCCGCGCCATCTGGCGGACAGCCGGCTCGTCATCAGAGAGCAGGATCGCTTCAACATCCGGCCGGATGCCGGCTCGTAGCGTTTCGAGGTCATCGATGCCGCGATCGATGAAGGCGATCTCGCGTTTAGAGGTTATCCCCTTGGGCACCCCCAACTGGCAATGATCGAGCCGGATCCCCGCGATGGCAGCCGATGTGCTCGGAATGACTGAAACAACGTTAGATTGAGCGGTCATGATGCTATCCTGCAATCGGCTGGTGCTAAAAAGCGTCTATGTGGATGAAATTGCTGCCGGCAACGACAGCCTTTGAAACGCGGCCGCGTGTGGCGATTGGCGGTGTCTCACTTGGCGCCGGCTGATCAATCAGCACTGGCGGATCGTTCGCAATGGAAAGCAAGGACCCAATCGAAAGATCGATTGACGTCGAGGAGGCAGAACTCAAAAGCTCGTGGAGACGCGCTTCGACCTCGGCCCAGTTGATCGGTGGCTCGGCCTTCCGGATGAAATGAACGCGACGCAATACACACTCCTAAAAAGCTCGGCCGACGCAGAGCAGGTGTGAATGCAGTCGAAAATCAATTCAGCAAACTACCCAGACGCTCGTCTAAAAAATCTGCGAACGTTTCGACCGACAAGCAATTGCCTTTTGTGTTATTTGCATGTCCGCCGCGCTGTAAAAGACCTCGAACGCACTACCCTGCCCGCTTCGGTGCGGCTCTGAACTCCGCACGCATTAAAATTCTTTGACCTAAAAGTATTTTTGTCGAGGGAAGGCTCGCACTTTGTGTCCGCAAGAAATGCGAGCAAGTATTCCCAAAAACGTAATTTAGATGCAATTTGCCGCAAATTTGCGCGGCCGTCTAGCGCCGCACGAGATCCCCGTCTTTAAGATTAACGTCGATACGCCAAGGGGTTCCTCTACACCACATGGGGTATCCGTGACTTTACGGGGACGCCCCGACAAGCGGTAGTCCCACGCGCCCTGAAGTCACGGTCAGTGCCCTCCGGCCGCCAGAACAATGCCCCGACACCGCTGCTTGCACAGAATGAGCTACCTCTTCCAGCGTCCTACCGGCATGGGGCTAGTAAGACGATTGGCGATCCAGATCCGACCGTTTCCTTGGCGGACCTCGCTCGTCTCAGAAGCAGGCCCCAGAATCCCGCCGAGCCGGCCGCAGCCCTCCGGGTTTGATTGTCGCCCACTGCGTGACCGCCAGCGGCGGCTTGCTCGCTTCGGCCGGCGCGGCCGTCAGCCCGCCGCGCTCCTCTTCGAGGAGCTGCGAATGAAGCTTCTGGATCTGGATGTTGCGAGCGAGCAGGGACATCGTTCTCGTCTGAACCTGCTCGGCCAGCGTCTTGCGCAGCGCGTTCTCGCGATCGAGCAGTTCAGGAACAGCAGCAGCGGCCGTACGAGCTCGGTCGCCTTGATCACGCATGACGCCCGCGCCACCGCCTGTGCGATCTGATCCGGAAAGGCGTTACGGCATTCTACGAGCGCGCCGCCAAGATTGACCGTTGCCGTTACCGGCTATGTTGCTGCTGCCGCTGGCGTCTCGGTCGGCTCTGCCGTCGCCGGTCCCGTCTCCTTTTCGATGGCCTGGCGAGGGGCCCCGCAACAGGACAAGAAGATGCAGAGCAACACAACGACCGGGCATCGCGCGCATTTTGAGTCTTCACAACAGAGTCTGCCCCTGCATAGCTTGTATCGGCGAAAAACCTCGTCTGCAAAAAAGTGGTATCTCGAAATATCGTACCAGTCCGACGCGGTGCCAGCACGGCAGATCGATTTTCGATGTAGTCTTGTTCACTAAGCCGGACGGTGTGTGGCGGCTCGTCAGAACCGTTGCGCCGCATTATTGCTTGGCGATCGCAGCAACGTTCGCCCAGGGATGCTGCCGTCCGATCGTTCTGAAGGTCCAACTGTCTTGATAGGAGATAAACGCACGGCCGCTGCGGCCGGTGCCATCAAAGCGCCATAGCGCACTGTTCACCTACTGGCTGGGAGTGTGTACGTCGGGGACCGGCCAGCATCATTGTTCAACGTCGACCGGCTCGTGCGCACACGAGAGCCGGCCGCATCGCTTCGGCTGCTATCTTTATCAATAAGCGCACGATCCGCGCGGTGATCGTGACACTCAAACTTCTACTTTTTCGCGACCAAGTCGTTGCTCTAGAATTAAGTGATTAAGCGAAGACGCCGCACGATGCGCTCGAGGAATTTCTAGAACCAGAAACAGAAAGCGAATGATCCCGGCGTCATGGGGATTTGGGATGACCAATCGCATAGCACTTTTCATCGATGGCGCGAATCTGCACACCACGGTCAAGAACCTTGGCTTTGAGATCGACTTCCGGCGATTGCTCGCAGAGTTCAGCAAGCATGGGCAGATGGTCCGTGCATACTTCTACACGGTCGTAAGAGATGACGACGAGTTCAGCAGCCTTCGGCCGCTGGTGGATTGGCTCGACTACAACGGGTATACGGTCAGGAGAAAGTCAGCCAAACAGCATGACGACGGCGAAGGACGGCGCCGAATGAAGCGGAGCGTCGGCATCGACCTCGCCGTCGATGCCATGGAAATCGCTCACCGCATCGACCACGCTTACGTGTTCTCTGGCGATGGTGATTTGCGAGCGGTCGTCGACGCCGTCAGGCGGATGGGCGTCCGCGTCACTGTCGTTTCCAGCATCCGAACGAAACCTCCGATGATCGCCGACGAGCTTCGCAGGCACGCTGACGTCTTCGTCGAGCTTGAGAGCCTTCGGGCATCGATCGAGCGCCCACCGCATCCGATTGCACCGGAGTGACGTAGCGGCCTCGTCCTAACCGAAACTATCGGAAGCGGAGTCCGGTCGAGCGCGTCCGTAGGTCGCCGAGTCGCGCAAGTTGAACGCCGACATCACCATCCCGAAATAGCGCAACGAGTGGGTGACACCGATGTTGAGGTCGATCGGCTGCTTCCTGTTGACCTTGGCGACAACAAGCGCCGCGATAGCTGAACCTTCGAAATTTACCTGCGTCGCCCCGCGAAGCAAGCGGGTCGAGCTTAGCGCCTCGGGCAAGGGCAATGAGGCCCAGTGGATCGATGACGACTTGGAGACGGTCCGACCGGCCGTCGTGATCGATGGGGAAACCTTCGCGGTCAGCTGGGGAATGTCGGTCGCTGACGGCAAGGCAGGACCGAAGCTCACGACCTATGTCTTTGCGGCGGCTCATCGGAGCGCTGCGTCGATCTTTGCGACCTGCGTGGATGAGTCCGCGGCCGAGATTTTCCGGTTCTTTTTCGCCAGCAAAGACGCTCTGCAAGCTAACGAGCCGACTGGACGCCCCCTCGCCCGACTCGAAGACCACCCCTTCGTTGCGACCTACCTGGCAACCTGCCGTGGGCTGTAGGGCCGACCAGCAAGAGCGGGTGCTGATTGTCCCGCCGTTAAGACAGACTTAACCGACCTCTTCTGTTCCGACCGCCGGTGTTGCTGACGGGCACCAAGGCAACACTCTAGAAACCTATCGTAAATCATTGGATTTTAATAGAAATGTAGATAGCTGCGCCTACCGATGCCGAGTTGCGCCGCGTCAGTTAGAGCAGCTGTGTGGCTGAAATGTCATATGTTACGGAACCATCCGCTGTTAGCCTTCTGCGGATTCTACGTAATATTTTTGTGAGTGGGGCTGGGAATAATGAGATCGGCATACACGGTCATCGCATGCCTATGCCTGGCGGCAACGCCAGCATGTGCCGAGGTTTTTTCCATTAACGACGCGTTGCGCCAGGCGATGCTGACCAATCCGGGCGTGGGCGAAGCGTCCGCAAACCGGCGCGCGACCGAAAGTGAGCTGAGACAGACCCAGAGCACGCTGCTGCCGCAGGTGCGCATCGACGCCAGCTACGGACCGGAAAAATTCGATCAACCGCCGGGCTTCATCTCCCCTAACATTCAGTCGGCACCGGTCGTGGGTGCAGGACCGTGGCGCGATGGCAGCCAGGAATCGGTGGTTGTGCGCCAGCTGCTCTGGGACGGCTTCTCGTCGATCTACGATGTCTGGCGCCAGACCGCGCGCGTGAATGCGGCGGCCTCCCGCGTCAAGGAACGGACCGAGCTGCTGGCCCTCGACGCCGCCGAAGGCTACATGGACGTCGTGCGCTACATCCGGCTGGTGAGCCTTGCGCAACAGAACGTCGCCAATCACGAGAAGATCTTCGCCAACGTGAACTCACGCTTCTCGGGCGGCCGCGCCGGCGAAGGCGATCTGGAGCAAGCGCGGGAGCGCGTCGAGAGCGCCCGCGCGGCACTCGCGGAATTCCAGCGCAGCCTCGATGACGCCAGGGCGAAGTATCGCAAGGTTGTCGGCCTTGAGCCGACCAATGTCCGCTTCCCCGCCCCGCTCAGCGGATTGCCGCACAGCCGCGACGAAGCGCTGGCAACCACGCTTCGGTTCAATTCGACGATCGCGGCGGCACAGTCCGATGCCGACGCCGCCAAGCACGCGTTCAAGGCAACCGACGGAACGTTCGGCCCGAAGTTCTATCTCGAGGGACGGGCAACCCACTACGACAACTCCTACCCCTACGTGGCGGCCACCGGAACGCCCGCCACTACCCATGAGGACTACAGCGGCAAGGTCGTGATGTCCTGGGACATCTTCCGCGGCGGCCAAGATGCCTGGAACAGATCGGAAAAGGCGGAGCGCTTTACCGAGGCCACCATGCGCCACGCGCGCTTGCAGCGCGACGCCTATGAGTCGATCGACAAGGCGTGGAATGCCCGTACGATTACGGCCACACGCATCGCGGCTCTGACGCGCCAGCTGGAAGCGGACAGGAAGACCATCGCGGCGTTCCAGAAGGAATACGAGCTCGGTCAGCGATCCCTGATCGACCTGCTCAACGCGCAGAACCAGTTCTTCAACGCGTCGGTCTCGCTCACCTCCGCCCGCAGCGTCGTCGTTTTCGCCGACTATCAGCTGCTGGCGGCGATGGGGACCCTGATCGAGTATCTGAAGGCGCCTCCGCCGGTCGACGCTGCGCCGACGGACATGCTCTCGATTGGCCTGCCCCGCTACTCGTTCCCCACCCTTCGCGTGAACCTGCCGCAAACCGGCTCTGAGCCGCTGCACGTCGGCGTTCCGGCTCCCACGGGCACCGTTCGCCCGGCCAAGGGTTACAAGGAAGGCTATGCGGCGGCACAGCCGAAGGATGTGGGCTTTGCTGACCGCTTCACCGGTGCGACGACCACCGCCTCGGTGCCCGGTTCCTCGGAATGGATGCAGCAGCAAAAGAGCGCTGCGGACGGCCCGAACGTCATTTACGCCGATCCGTCGGTCACGGCGAATGCCAGTTCTTATGCGTCGACCAAGCCGCACTGGCTGCTGTCGGCCTTCCCGAGCTCCGCTCAGTAGGAGCGGTCAGCCAAGGTCAGGACTTCCGGAAGGGCCCCTAACGGGGCCCTTTTCAGTTCCCGTATTAATACTTAAAGCAAGTTTCGCTGATTTCGTTCGCCATTTGTTGTAGTCTGCGCCAAATCTTCGAATGCGATTGCTGCATTTCCATTTTGGTTGTCGAGGTTTCAGTTGTTATTTCGAACTCCCAGCACGGCGGCTGACGCCGGCCGCCCTTCGGTGGATGATTCAACTTCAAAGCCTGCCGAGACGAGCCGGCCACGCGCACTGGGTGACGATCCCCTCACCGCGTCGCTGACCTATCTCGCCGCCCATCACGGTCGCGCGGTAAGCCGCGAGGCTCTCCTCGGCGGACTTCCGATCACGGACGGACGCCTGTCCGTTTCGCTCTACGACCGCGCGGCCAGACGTGCCAGTCTGGAGACCGAGGCCGTCCAGCGCGACATCCCGGACATTCCCCCGCTGGTCCTGCCGGCTGTCCTCATCATGAAGAACGGCTCCGCGCTCATCCTGCTCGGTGTGGACGCCGCGAACAAGACGATCAGGATCGTTGATCCGGCGACGCCGAACGCCCCGCGCGTCACCGAGATCGCCCCGATCGCCGACGACTATACCGGCTACGCGTTTCTGGTGAGAAGCGCTCCGCAGGCCGACGCACGTGCAGTCGCCGCAGGAGACATCCCCAAGAACCACTGGTTCTGGTCTGTGGTGAAAGCGCATTGGCGCAGCTACGGCCACATCGCGATCGCCGCCTTCCTGACCAACATCCTCGCGCTGGCGACGCCGCTGTTCACGATGAGCGTGTACGACCGCGTCATCCCCAACGGAGCGATCCCCTCCTTGATCGCCCTCTCGATCGGCATGGGGCTCGGCATCGCCTTCGACTTCATCTTCCGCATGGTCCGCAGCCGCATGATCGACGTGACCGGCAAGACCATCGACGTCGTGCTCGCCGCCAACATCTTCGAGCACGTGATGGCGGTGAAGATGGCGCAGCGGCCGACCTCCGTCGGCATCATCGCCAATCAGCTCCGGGACTTCGACTCGGTGCGCGAATTCTTCACGTCCGGCAGCGTGGTGTCCGCGACGGACCTGCTGTTTGCTATCCTGTTCGTCGGGGTGCTGTTCATCATCGCCGGACCGCTGGCCTGGATCCCGCTAATCATGCTCCCTCTCGTCATGCTGATCGGCTTCCTGCTGCAACGCCCGCTCGATCGCGCCATGAAGCGCCTGCAAGCCGAATCCGCCGCCCGGCACGGCGTGCTGGTCGAGTCGCTGTCCAGCCTGGAGACCGTCCGCGCGACCGGCGCCGAGGCCCGCATGCAGACCCTGTGGGAGCGTTCGGTCGCAGCGACCGCGCGATCGGGTGAGGACGTTCACTTCTGGTCGTCGATGTCGCTGACGAGCGCGAGCACGGCCCAGCAGATCACGAGCCTGCTGCTCGTCATCGTCGGCATTTTCCTGATCCTCGACGGCAAGCTGAGCGTCGGCGCGCTGGTCGCCGCCAACATGCTCGCCGGCCGCGTTCTGGCGCCGATCGCCGGGATCGCCTCGGTGATCACCAAGGGCACGCAGACGATGACGGCCCTCAAGGCGATCGACCGCATCATGTCGATCGAGCGGGAACGATCGCCGACCCGATCCTATGTCGCAAGGCGGATCGACGACGGCAAGGTCGCGTTCGAGAACGTCTCGTTCGCCTACCCCAACGCGCCGGGCAACGCGCTCGAAAAGGTCAGCTTCAAGATCGAGGGCGGAGAAAGGGTCGGCATCATCGGCCGGGTCGGATCGGGCAAGACCACGGTCGGCCGGCTGCTGCTCGGATTCTACGAGCCGAAGGAAGGCCGCATCATGGTCGATGGCGTGGACTCGCGCCAATACGATCCCTCGGACCTGCGCGCCGGCATCGGCTTTGCGATGCAGGATACCGACCTGTTCTTCGGCAAGCTGCGTGACAACATCGCCCTCGGCAAGCCAGAGGCGACCGACGAGGAAATCCTGCTCGCCGCGCGGCTTTCCGGCGTCGAGAGCTTCATCGCCGGCCACCCGATGGGCTATGACATGCCCATCTCGGAAGGCGGCCGCAGCCTGTCGGGCGGCCAGAAGCAGGCCATCGGGCTCGCGCGCGTCCTGATCCGCAAGCCTCGCGTGCTGTTTCTCGATGAGCCGACCGCGCACTTCGATATTCGGAGCGAGCAGGAATTCCTCGAGCGCCTCAGGGGGCTCCGCGACGAGCGCATGACCATCATCATTTCGACCCATCGTCTGTCATTGCTGAACATGGTCGATCGCCTGCTGCTGTTCGACAATGGCCGCCTGGTTGCCGACGGCCCGCGCGACAAGGTGCTCGCCCTGCTGCAGGGCAAGCCCGCGGCCACGCCTCCATCGCCCGAGAATACGATCCAGCCGAAATCTGCATAACGAGCGAATATTATGGCGTCTTCCGATTTTGCGTTTGCAAATGATATCCGGTCCGCGGCGTTGCTGCGCACGCCCCGCACCTCGCGCATGCTGCTGTGGACCTCCTGCGCGCTGCTCGCGACGTTTGTGGTCTGGGCGCATTTCGCCGTGCTCGATGAAGTCAAGCGCGGCAGCGGCCGCGTGGTGCCGTCGCGGCAGATGCAGGTCGTGCAATCGCTCGAAGGCGGCATCGTCGGCGACATCCTGGTCCGCGAAGGCGACATCGTTCAGCAGGGCCAGTCGCTGATGCGCATCGACGATACCAAATTCGCCTCCGAGTTCGGCGAGATCCGCGAGCGCCGCGCGGCGATGGCGGCGCGGGTCGCCCGCCTCGACGCCGAGGCACGGGGACGAAGCGAGATCACCTTTCCGGATGATCTCGACAAGATGGTTCCCGCTGCCGTTGCGACCGAGACCAGCGTGTTCAAGATGCGGGGCCAGAAGGTCGCGCAGGACATCGACGTGCTCAACCAGCAGGTCACTCGCCTCACCGGCTCCCTCAAGCTCCTGGAGCGCGAGCAGACTCTGACACGCAAGCTCTATGAGCAGAAGGTCGTCCCTGAGATCGAGATGCTGCGGCTCGACCGGCAGGCGACCGAGATGAAGGGCCAACTCGCCGAGGCGCAATCGAAGATCGCCAACATCACCACCTCGTTCCGCTCCCAGGCGGACGAGGATCTGGCTAAATCACGCGGCGACCTCGCCGTGCTCGACGAGAACATCAAGTCCGCCCAGGACCGGGTGCGCCGCACCGACCTGAAGGCGCCGGTCCATGGCATCGTCAACAAACTGAACGTCAGCACCATCGGCGCCGTCGTGGCGCCGGGCGCCAACCTCATGGATATCGTCCCCCTGGACGATACGCTGCTGGTGGAAGGCCGGATTCGTCCGCAGGACATCGCCTTCATCCGCCCCGACCAGGACGCGGTGGTGAAGATCAGCGCCTATGACTCCTCGGTCTACGGATCGCTTAAGGGCAAGGTCGAGCGCATCAGCGCCGACACCATCGTCGACGACAAGGCGGAAAGGACCGAACGCCAGGAGACCTTCTATCGGGTCATGGTGCGTACCGACAAGAACCATCTCGGCACCGAGCAGCATCCGCTGCCGATCATTCCGGGCATGGTGACAACGGTCGAGGTCTTGACCGGCGAGAAGTCCGTGCTGGACTACATCATCAAGCCCGCGCGCCTGCTGCGCGATGAGGCCCTGCGCGAGCGCTGATCGAGACCGCGGACCGCGTGGTTAACCGATCGTGACCTGCGGTCGTTCAATTTCGAACGAACCGGCAAACCCTGGATTGACCGCCTTTCCGACAATCCCCGGAGCCCGCCCCTCCACTTAACTCCGCTTAAGCGGCCAAGGCGCCAGTCTGCGTCCCGATAACAGCGGGGACGCAGATCGACGCACAGACGTTGACGGTCCCCGACATTGGGGACGTCATATGAAGTCGCTGAAGTTTGCTTCGTCGGCCGTCGTGGCCGTGGCGGCGTTTTCTATCAGTCTTTGCGCAGCGCCATCCGCGTTTGCCGCGGATGAACTCACTCTCGGCAACGCCGCAGCGAACCGCCCGCCCGCCACTTTCTTCACCATCACCGACGTCCTGGCCAAGCTCGACCGGCAGCGCGGCCGTGGTCCGAACGCCATTCGCACCGCCTCGCTCACGCCGCTGAATACCGCGACCGACGCATCGCCCGCGGCGAAGCCGCTCCCTCCGGTGGGCGCCGAGCCGTTCGGCCTGTTCACCTTCCGCGCGCCCGAAAACGGCCTGTGGCGCAAATGGCGCGGCCTCGAAGCCGATCTGGCCAAGGAGCAGACGATCCTCGCGCAATGCAGGGAGAATGCGGCCGGCTGCCCGCCCAATGCTGCGCAATTCCTCCGCCTGATCAACGCGGTCGAGTCCAAGTCCGGGCGCGACCGCCTGGACGAGGCCAACCGCGCCGTCAACCAGGCGATCCGCTATGTCAGCGACTTCGCCCAGCACGGCGAGGCCGACCGCTGGACCGCCCCGCTCGCCACCTTTGCGACCGGCAAGGGCGATTGCGAGGACTACGCGATCGCAAAATACATCGCGCTCAGCGAAGCCGGCTTTGCACGCGAGGAGCTGCGCCTGGTGCTGGGCCGCGATCGCGCCATCCGCCAGGACCACGCCGTGCTGGCGGCACGGCTGGATGGCCGCTGGCTGATCCTGGACAGCCGCCGCTCCGAGATGATCGACGACGGCGAGCTCGACAATTTCACGCCGATGTTTGCGATCAACGAGCGCGGCGTGCAGCTGTTTGCCGCTCCTTACGCCAAGCGCCTCCCGCTCGATGGCGAGATCGACGCGGCACCGGCGGCCGCCGATGCGGCGGACGCCGAATGGATCGGGATGGAGCCGCTTGAAGCAGCGAGCCCCCTCACCGGCTTCCTGCCCGCGCTGATGTGATTTGCGCGCGTCATCAATCAAGGGAAACTCCAAGAAAGATCCGCGGAGGGCTCTCCGCGGATCTTCGCTTGGCTGCGAGCCGGGCCTAGAAAATATGAATGTTCGCGGCCGCCGGCACGCCGGTGCTCAGATGGGCCAGATCCACCTTGTCGGACCCGGTGCCATTCGCCGAGTACCAGAGTTCGTGCGTGTTATTGTTGAAGAAGAACTTGTTCGTGCTTCCGCTTTCGTTCCAGGCGCTTGCGCTGTTTTCGGTACCGTTGGTGGCTGCCGATGACGTGAACTGAGCGGCCGTAACGGTGTTTGAAGCGCCGAGCGGAAGGTTCAGACCGGCCACGTCGAGAAGGAGCAAGTCACCGCTGTTGAAATCAGTGATGATATCGTGGCTGTAATTGAGGACAAATTTATCGTCCCCGCCATTGCCCGTGAGCGTAGCGCTGGTTTTTCCAGCGATAAGGACATCATTGCCGGCCGTGCCCATGAGAGTCGTGCTGCCATTGATGTCGATGTTGATCGTGCTGTGCGCCATGTCGCCGTCGCTATCAATCGTCGACACGTTGAAGCTCAGGTTCTCGGAGAGATTCGTGGTCGACTCGACTCCGACGCTGACCAGGTCGACCTTGCCGCTACCCGTCACGTCCGTGAACTGGACCGTGTAGAGCTGCAAGCCCGCCGGTGCCGCCGGCGTCGACCATTCGTGTGCAACCGAGGCATGCGTGGAAGGGTCGAAATCACCGGACACCGATACGATGGAGGCCGTGTTCACGCCGTCCCAATAGGAGACGACGTAATGGATGTCGTCGCCGCCCTTGTAGTTGGAGAACGTGTAGTTCGCGACAGATTCCGGTCCGGGCGGATGGAATGATGCATTGCCTTGCGGACTGGCGCTTGCGGTGTCCGTGAAATCGAACAGCAGCTTCTCGTTTACATTGAAGCCGTTGTTGCCGACGCCCCAACCAGGGGTAGAGCCGTTCACTTCACCTTGAGAACCGTCGGAGGCCGTGCCCGAAATGACTGCCAGTTGATGGGCGCCCGAAGCAAGAACGTACTCTGTGGAAGGTCCAGTGCCGAATGATGTTGCGCCGCCGACGTTCTCGACCGTCGTCGTGGTGAATGGCTGAAGCAATGTGAACAAGTATTGGTCGGTCGAGGGATCCAGGTTCAACGTGAATATATCATTCGCTGCCGACGGGGCCGCACCGATATAGGCCGTCAAGTTCAGTCCGAATGCGTCGATGGCGTAGTGCACGGCCTGGCCATCGAACATCAGGCCGGCCGGCGCTGTATTTCCGGCCAGGCTGAAGACATATTCGCCGAAACCATCGGCGCCCGAGTACACGGCTATGTTGCCAAGCACGGACAGGCCCCCCTGATCCGGCATGATGCCATGCTCGATCGTGCCGAATTGCGGCACGTCGTCGATCACCGTGACTGCGATCGATGACGCAGCCGATGCCGTCACCGTGTCGCCGTCGGTGTCGGTGGCCTGGATCACCGCGCCGAAGTTGATCGCCAGCGTGTTCTCCACTGCCGTTCCCGCCGGCGGCGGTGCGTGGTCGAGATGGGAGGCCAGCGTAAAGGTATAGGCGCCGGTGGTCTCGTTCAGCGTCAGCGTGAACACCGTGGTTGCGCCCGCCGTCGCCGTCAGCGTCTCGATACCGGACGCAACCGTCACCGTATAGGTCAGCGCCACGCCGCCCGACTTCAGGTCCTGCGCCGTCAGGCTCGAGATGTCCGCCGAGAACGAGTAATGCAGTGGTGCATCCGCGCCGGCAAGGAACAGCGCCGACACGTTGCCACTCGCCGTTGCCGGCGCAGCCGCCACCTCGCCCGGCGCCAGCGCGCCAGGCAGCGAGTCCTCATCCACCGTCCCGCTCAGCACCGTTGACGTCGCTACCGGCGCGTCGTTCTCGATCGTCACCGAGGCGCCATTGTCGATCACGACCTTGTCGCCGTCGGTGTCAGTCGCCGTGAACACGCTGTTCAGGTTCAGCGTCGTCGTGTTCGCATCGCCGGTGCCGTTGTCGACGTGGTTGACCAGCGTGAAGGTGAACGCGTCGTCCGAGGTCCCAAAGGTGCCGTCGCCGCCGGCGGTCTGCACCAGCTTGAACACCACCTGCCCGTTGTTCGGGCCACCGCTCACCACGCCGTCCATCTCGTGGGCGCCATTAGCCTTCCACACGATGTCGTACGCCGTGCCGCCGAACACCGCCGTCTGCGTCAGCCCGGTATTGGTGCCCGCGATCGTGCCGTTGAAGCCGATCACCACCGGCACATCCGCACCCGCGTTGACCAGGCCCTGGATTTGGGCACCGGTGAATGACGCCGTCGTCGTCAGCGGCGAGCCCGCATCCAGATTGCCGCCGGGCAGCATGTCTTCCGCAACCCCGACCGTCACGGTCGCCGCGTTCTGCGTCGGCGCGTCGTTCTGGATCGTCACCGAGGCGCCGTCGTCGATCACGACCTTGTCGCCGTCGGTGTCAGTCGCCGTGAACACGCTGTTCAGGTTCAGCGTCGTCGTGTTCGCATCGCCGGTGCCGTTGTCGACGTGGTTGACCAGCGTGAAAGTGAACGCGTCGTCTGAGGTCCCAAAGGTGCCGTCGCCGCCGGCGGTCTGCACCAGCTTGAACACCACCTGCCCGTTGTTCGGGCCACCGCTCACCACGCCGTCCATCTCGTGGGCGCCATTAGCCTTCCACACGATGTCGTACGCCGTGCCACCGAACACCGCCGTCTGCGTCAGACCGGTGTTGGTGCCCGCGATCGTGCCGTTGAAGCCGATCACCACCGGCGCGTCCGCACCAGCACTCACCAGGCCCTGGATCTGCGCCCCGGTGAACGACGCCGTCGTTGTCAGCGGCGAGCCGGCATCCAGATTGCCGCCGGGCAGCATGTCTTCCGCGACGGCAATCGTCACGGTCACCGCGTTCTGCTTCGGCGCGTCGTTCTGGATCGTCACCGAGGCGCCGTCGTCGATCACGACCTTGTCGCCGTCGGTATCGGTCGCCGTGAACACATTGTTCAGGTTCAGCGTCGTCGTGTTCGCATCGCCGGTGCCGTTGTCGACGTGGTTGACCAGCGTGAAAGTGAACGCGTCGTCTGAGGTCCCAAAGGTGCCGTCGCCGCCGGCGGTCTGCACCAGCTTGAACACCACCTGCCCGTTGTTCGGGCCACCGCTCACCACGCCGTCCATCTCGTGGGCGCCGTTGGCGGCCCACTTGATGTTGTACGCCGTGCCGCCAAACACCGCCGTCTGCGTCAGACCGGTGTTGGTGCCCGCGATCGCGCCGTTGAAGCCGATCACCACCGGCGCGTCCGCACCGGCACTCACCAGGCCCTGGATCTCCGCACCGGTGAACGACGCCGTCGTCGTCAGCGGCGAGCCGACATCCTGGTTGCCGCCGGGCAATGCGTCTTCCGCGACCGCAATCGTCACGCAGCAGCCGTTCTGGGTCGGCGCGTCATTCTGGATCGTCACCGAAGCGCCAGCATCGATCACGACCTTGTCGCCGTCGGTATCGGTCGCCGTGAACACACTGGCAAGACTGAGCGTTGCCGTCTTGGTCTCGCCGGTGCCGTTGTCGACGTGGTTGATCAGCGTGAAGGTGAAGGCGTCGTCCGAGGTCCCGAAGGTGCCGTCGCCGCCGGCGGTCTGCACCAGCTTGAACACCACCTGCCCGTTGTTCGGGCCACCGCTCACCACGCCGTCCATCTCGTGGACGCCATTAGCCTTCCACACGATGTCGTACGCCGTGCCACCGAACACCGCCGTCTGCGTCAGACCGGTGTTGGTGCCCGCGATCGCGCCGTTGAAGCCGATCACCACCGGCGCATCCGCACCCGCGTTGACCAGACCCTGGATCTGCGCCCCGGTGAACGACGCCGTCGTCGTCAGCGGCGAGCCCGCATCCAGATTGCCGCCGGGCAGCATGTCTTCCGCGACCGCCGCCGTCACCGTATTGGCGTTCTGCGTCGGCACGTCGTTCTGGATCGTCACCGCGATGTTGCCGCCGAGCGCGACCTGGTCGCCGTCGGTGTCGGTGGCGACGAAGACGTTCGCCAGGCTCAGGTCCTTGCTCGAGGTGTCGGAGCCGCCATTGTCGATGTGCTCCAGCAGCGTGAACGTGAAGGTGCCGTTGCCGTTGTCGGTCAGCGTGAACACCACGTCGCCGGCCTTCGGACCGCCCGCCACCACGCCCTCGAGATGCGTCGCGTCGATGTACTTCCAGTTGATCGCCTCGGCCACGCCGCCGAACTGCAGCGTCTGCGTCAGGCCCGTCGAGGTCCCGTCGATCGCCGCCGCGCTGTTGAACGCGAACACCAGCGTCGGCGAGTCGGCCCCGCCCAGCACCAGCGACTGCAGGTCCGCAACCGTGATCGTCGCCGTGGTCGGCGGCGCCGCCGGATTGTCGGTGGCGGAGTTGCCGTTCGCCAGGTGATCCTCGCCGACCACATAGTCGACCGGCTTGGCCGCGGGATTGTACAGCGGCACGTCGTTCTGGATCGTCACCGCGATGTTGCCGCCAAGCGCAACCTGGTCGCCGTCGGTGTCGGTGGCGACGAAGACGTTCGCCAGGCTCAGGTCCTTGCTCGAGGTGTCGGAGCCGCCATTGTCGATGTGCTCCAGCAGCGTGAACGTGAAGGTGCCGTTGCCGTTGTCGGTCAGCGTGAACACCACGTCGCCGGCCTTCGGACCGGCCGCCACCACGCCCTCGAGATGCGTCGCGTCGATATACTTCCAGTTGATCGCCTCGGCCACGCCGCCGAACTGCAGCGTCTGCGTCAGGCCCGTCGAGGTCCCGTCGATCGCCGCCGCGCTGTTGAACGCGAACACCAGCGTCGGCGAGTCGGCCCCGCCCAGCACCAGCGACTGCAGGTCCGCAACCGTGATCGTCGCCGTGGTCGGCGGCGCCGCCGGATTGTCGGTGGCGGAGTTGCCGTTCGCCAGGTGATCCTCGCCGACCACATAGTCGACCGGCTTGGCCGCGGGATTGTACAGCGGCACGTCGTTCTGGATCGTCACCGCGATGTTGCCGCCAAGCGCAACCTGGTCGCCGTCGGTGTCGGTGGCGACGAAGACGTTCGCCAGGCTCAGGTCCTTGCTCGAGGTGTCGGAGCCGCCATTGTCGATGTGCTCCAGCAGCGTGAACGTGAAGGTGCCGTTGCCGTTGTCGGTCAGCGTGAACACCACGTCGCCGGCCTTCGGACCGCCCGCCACCACGCCCTCGAGATGCGTCGCGTCGATGTACTTCCAGTTGATCGCCTCGGCCACGCCGCCGAACTGCAGCGTCTGCGTCAGGCCCGTCGAGGTCCCGTCGATCGCCGCCGCGCTGTTGAACGCGAACACCAGCGTCGGCGAGTCGGCCCCGCCCAGCACCAGCGACTGCAGGTCCGCAACCGTGATCGTCGCCGTGGTCGGCGGCGCCGCCGGATTGTCGGTGGCGGAGTTGCCGTTCGCCAGGTGATCCTCGCCGACCACATAGTCGACCGGCTTGGCCGCGGGATTGTACAGCGGCACGTCGTTCTGGATCGTCACCGCGGCGCCATTGTCGATCACAATGACGTCGCCGTCGGTATCGGTCGCCTTGAACACGTTGTTCAGGTTCAAGGTCGTGGTGTTGGTCTCGCCGGTGCCGTTGTCGACGTGCTCCAGCAGCGTGAAGGTGAACGTGTCGTCCGCTGTCCCGAAGGTGCCGTCACCACCGGCGCTCTGCACCAGCTTGAACACCAGCTGCCCGTTGTTCGGGCCGCCGCTCACCACGCCGTCCATCTCATGAGCGCCGTTGGCGGCCCACACGATGTTGTACGCCGTGCCACCGAACACCGCCGTCTGCGTCAGACCGGTATTGGTGCCTGCGATCGCGCCGTTGAATCCGATCAGCACCGGCGTATCCGCGCCCGCGCTTACCAGGCCCTGGATCTGCGCACCGGTGAACGACGCCTCCGTCGTCAGCGTCGAGCCCTTATCCGGGTTGCCGCCGGGCAGCGTGTCTTCCGCAACCGCAATCGCGACGGTCGCCGCGTTCTGGGTCGGCGCGTCGTTCTGGATCGTCACCGTCGCGCCATTGTCGATCACGACGCTATCGCCGTCCGCGTCCGTCGCCGTGAACACGTTGTTCAGGTTCAGCGTGGTCGTATTGGTTTCGCCGATGCCGTTGTCGACATGCTCCAGCAGCGTGAAGGCGAAGTCCCCGCCCGCCGTCTTGACCAGCGTGAACACCTTGTCGCCGTTGTTCGGACCGCCCGAGACGATGCCGTCGATCTCGGTGGCGCTGACATAGCTCCACACGATCTTGAACGCCGTGCCGCCGAACACCGCGGTCTGGGTCAGGCCGGTGTCGACGCCGTTGATCGCGGTGTTGAAGCTGATCGTAATCGGCGCATCCGCGCCGCTATTGACCAGGCTGGCAATGGTGGCCCCGCTAAACGTCGCCGTCGTTGTCAGCGGCGAGCCGGGATCCAGATTGCCGCCGGGCAGCGTGTCTTCCGCAACCGCAATCGCGGCCGTCGTCGCATTGTTGACCGGACCATCGTCGAGAATCGTCAGCTGCGAGCCGATGTCGACGCTCGCACTTGCCGTCTGGCCGATATTGTCCGTCACCGTCGCGGTCAGTGTGACCAGACCGAATGCCAGCGAAATCCCTTCATTGAAGTCGCCAGCTGTTCCCTCATGAACGGCACGCAGATCCGTCAGCGTCACATGGCCGGTGGCATCAACCGCGATCGTGAAGACAAGATCGCCGCCGATGGCGGTTCGCCCTTCCACGACACCGGCCGCATTGACCGTCAGCAGGACGTGCTGACCGGTCGCGGAATCGATCAGGCCGGAGTCCTCGTTCGGTGAAGCGATGGACAGCGCATAGGTCAGCGATTGCTGCCCGCCCGGCGCATTGATGTTGAACGTCACCTGAACGGTCGCGACCGTTGTCCCCGCAGGGCCCAGTCCCGAGCCGGCGACGCCAAGGTTGGTCGCAGCCGTCAGGAAGCTCTCGTCGACGATCAGCGACGGCACGAGGCCGCCGGAAATCGTGGGAGCGAGCGCGGTAGTTGTCTGCGGAAGATTGGTGCCGGTCGGCTGCGTGGTCGTGAAACCCGGCAGATCTTCCGGCGGCGCCAGTTGATTGGTGGGGACGGGATCCAGCGGATCAACCGCGAACGGGCTGAAGTACGCACCGCTCGCCTGCGCATTGCCGTTCGAATTGCCGCCATTGTCGGCCGCCGGCAACACGGAGCCATCCGTGCTGATCGGAAACAGACTTGCGAATTCCTGGACCGAGACGTCGCGGCCGGGCGCCATCTCGATCGTGATGTTGTTCTGCCCATCCGCGCGGGAGTCGAAGAACGGCTCAACCGTGACGGTCGACTGGTTGTCAAACAGAATAATCAGCTTTTCGCCGATATGAACCAGCGTAATCTTTTCGTTGGCGATCGACGAAAAGTCGACCTTGGCCTTCTGGTCGTATCCAAGATTGACGACGACGGCCTGATCGGTCAGCGGCTTGGTCAGTTTGTAGATTCGTACGGGAGCCGAATTGGTGGAATTGCTGACGCCGGTAGCCTGAGCCACCTGAAACGATCCTTGCATTATCAGCTCCGCAAAATGCGTTTAGAGGAAAAATTGTAGAAAAATTTAGTTTTAGGCTATTGTTAACCCTCCGCCTGGTCAAGAAATCTATTTGGTTAATCAATGCTTTCCCTGCGAGTGTGGTAAAGACCGAACAGGCCGGGGCTGCAAGAACAACGGCTTAGGCGGTTCGATCGGCCGAAGGGCAGTATTTGCCCGGGGCCTGTTCGTCCTGCCGGCGATTTCGGAGCGGTCGATGCGGGTGATTCTTCTTCGGGCGTGTGCCGCCGTCTTGATTTGGGACTCTTTCGGCGCGGTGGCCGCGCAAGCCCCTCAGCAGCCAGTCCCGCAGGAGACCACGATCGAGCGCCAGTTTCGGGCCCTGCCGAACCGGGACACCCAGATCGGCCTCTATCTCAATGTGCAGCCCGATTGCACGTCAGGGCCGCTGCCGACCATCCGGCTGGTCACGCCGCCGGCCGTCGGAAAGGTTGTGGTGAAATCGGCGAAGGCCAAGGCGACCAATTATAAGGCCTGCCTTGCGCTCGAGGTGCCCGCCTATGTCGCCTTCTACAAGGCGCCGCCGGAATTCCTCGGCGACGATGCCCTGACCATCGAGGTCAAGTACCAGGGCGGCCGCACCGAGATTCAGAAGATCACCGTCAAGGTGAGCGGGCCAGGCGGCCAGCAAAAGATCTGATCGCGCCGCGCACGGGCGAGATTGAACGGCCCTGCGACGAGGCGCACCGACATCCAAATCGCTATGGGATAAACATCGCCTTAGAGCGGCTCGCCTTTAGCCGACTCCAGCTCGCCATCGTGCGAGACCTCGCTCGGTGCGGCGGCCGGCCGGCTGAGCGCAGCCCGGTCCTCGTGGCAATCGCTGATTCGGCGGGCCACCACCCGGTCCATCCGCGGCGCCCGGCCGTGGACTTCGTTGACCTCGGTATAGGCCTCATCGCTCAGAACCGTAATGACGGTGCTGACCGGTCCCAGATAGTCGCACCGGTTGGAGAAGACGTATCTGTTGTTCACCTTCTCCGGCCTTGAAGAATGGCAATTTCCGATCGAAGGCGACGAGAAGGTTGCCTTCATCGCCTGGGTCGGGTCGACGCAGCGCGTCATCTCGCGCTCGAGCAGCTTTTGCCGACCGTTCGATGGCGACACGAGCTCCAGCGTCCGCACGAACCGCCACATCCCTTTCCGGAAGGTCGGCCCGCTGAAGCTTTCCTCGGCCGCCATGCTGGGCGAGGTAAGCAGGGACACGGCAAGCGCGGTCACAACGCCAAGCGCGCATGCGAAGACCTTCGACTGCCCGAAGCCCTCACGCGACATCATTTGTTGAATCCTTATCGGCTGCACGCTGCGCATTGCGAGACTTCACTTGAAACACGCCCAACCTCAATTCATTCCAGAACACTTCGCGTTAAGGTCGAGTAAATATTCGCCCTTTTGGTTGAGCTTCTCCGCGCCCAAATGCTCGCCCCTGCGCAAGGCAAGATCAAGGCCGACCGCGGAAAACCTGCTCCGGAGAAATACGGTCGAACCCAAGTCCGCTGCGCCGGGCCTGCGCGCCCGGGCCTCCGACGGACTGAACGGTCGGGCTGATCGCCGCCTAGTGCTGCAAACGCGCCGCTGCTGATTTGTCGGAGTTCGCGGTGCCGCCATCGTCGCAGTCGCCGATCCTCGTCGCGACGATCATATCGGATCTCGGATGCTCGCCCGTGCTGACCTCGTTCAACTCGGTGTAGGCCTCATCGCTGCGCACGCTAATGACGGTGCTGACCGTGCCCATGTAATCGCATCGGTGCCCGAAAGTGTATTGATTGCCGACCTTCTCAGGCTTGTCCGAGACGCAGCTTCCGACCGGTTCTGGCGAGAAGGTTGCCTTCATGGCGTGGGTTGGGTCGACACAGCGTGTCGTCTCCGCGTTGACCACGCGATACTTGAAGTTCTTGTTCGCGGACCTGGCGACATCGAGCGTACGCACAAAGCGCCACAAGCCCTTGCGAAAGCTCGGGCCGGAAAAGGTTTGATCGTCCTGACCGGGCCGGACCGCCGCGGCCCGGCCGTTCGCCGGTTGCGCAGACGGCTCTTGCGCTTGCGCCATCAGGGACGATGCGGAGACGATCATCAGGGTGAGTAGCGAACCCGCAATGGCACCACGGTAGTTCATTCCCACCCCCGATGCTGGCCCAAAACCTGTTCGCGATGCGATCCGGTCAGGCTCTGAAACTGTCCCAGAAACCACCCAAGTACCCGTCACCACTTGCAAGCCAATTGTGGCCAGTAAAGGCGCGTTGTCGCGGCCGGACAGCCTTCAGCTCAATTCCGTTCCACTGCAGCAAACTTGCAACACCCGGCGCTCCAACCCTGTGTCTGCCTCCGACGCAGGTTGTCCGTAGCGGGTGAAGATGTCGTGTTTTTGTAGCTCGTGATCTGTCGCCTTCGTTTTGGAGTTTTAGGCGCCCCCGGAAGGCGTGGACGGGTGCGCCGAGTTTGTCATGCCATGGATAGAGGGGTCTGGTCAGCCCTGCGGGTCGGTTTCTTTGTTCGATTTGAAGCCCGTTTCTCCGTCCCGACCCGCGCTTTCTCGACGGCGGCGCGCGCAGGAGCGGTCAAGGACGCGCGCTTGCGCGCCCGCCAGGGCTTGTCCTTGACGGCTCCGAGCACGCTGCCAGGCTGAGGCGCGTCGGGGCTGAGCTGCTGTCCGTCAGGCGCAAACCTTGCCAATCGATGCGGGCCAAAGAACACGCTGAGGGTGCCATCGGGATACTCATGCACTCGCACCAAGGCCCTGACGAAGTGAGGCCTGAGCCGGCTCTGCGGCAGCTGCAGCCGCCGACCGTTCCATGCAACGGTATTGTCGTTGGCGACGGTTCGCTCCTCGATCACGCACAGCGCCTCGCGCCAGGCCTCGTGGCGGTCGGCCACGAAGGCGGTGCCTTGCTGTTCGGCCTTGATCGCAAATGCGGCGTTGTGCTCGGCGATGTAATGCGCCTTCAACCACGCATTGGCGGCTTCGACCGTCCTGATCCCGGCGAGCCGCAGCTCCTTTGGCAGGCGGTCCTGCAGCGTACCAAACAGCCGCTCGGAGCGCCCGCGCGCCTGCGGCGAATAGGCCGCAATATGCTCGATCCCAAGATGCGATAAAGCCCGTCCCACCTGGGTTTGTTGCGTCTTCGAGACCTTCTCGCCAGCTTTTGGGGTAAGGAAATAATGGCTGCCGCGATCGGTGTAGAGCGCACAGAACAAGCCACGCTCGCCAATCACTTCGCGCAAGGCCTGGAACGTCGAGGTCGTGCCTTCTTCCTCGACCAGCAGCATCGAGTAGACCTCACTGGTCGCATCGTCCATCGTCACGATCAGGTCCATCGCCGGCAGATCCTCGATCCAGACGTGGCGCGACCCGTCCTGGTGCAACAGCATCCCCGGCAGCGGCCGGCGTGGGCGCTTCTTGCGGTGCGCCGAACGCTTCGGCGCCTTCCGTACCAGGCCCGCCGCCTGCAGGGCGAGCTTCGTCACCGTATAGCCCAGCATATAGTCATGCCGCTTTTGCAGCTGCTCGTGGAAGTGCTTCACCGTGAAGTCCGCGTACTTGTCCCGGAACAGTCCCAGCATCCGCTTCCAGTTCTTCCTCTGGAGCCCGCCGCGGCGATCGCCGTCCCATGCGTCGGTCGACCAGCCCCTCATCGCCCTCCGCCTCATAACGCTCCGCCCAGCGTTGGAAGGTCCGAACACTGATCCCGAGAACCTCCGCAGCAGCCTCCTGCGTCAGTTCCCTCGCCTCCGTCCGTTCCAGCAAATCTGAAAACCGCATCCGTCGTACACCCTCGTGAATGGATGCCGTGCCCATCGTGCCCCCCTCGTTCCGGGGCACCGAAAACACGACACTTCACGAGCTACAAACAGGCGACAGATCACGAGCTACTGACACTGCCTCCGACGCAGGTTTGACCTAGGAAGCTTTTTTTGCTCATTTAGCGTGAGATATTTTCCTCAATTACTTAGCGTATCGCTGGACGAGGGGGCACTGATGCGTATTCGGTTTCGCTACGTGGTCGCAGGCATTTTGGCTCTCGGTGCAACGCTGTCAGGCAATTCACGGCCGGCCGCGGCCGCGGATCTCGGCCTGGTCACGAAAGCACCGGTCGGCACCTGCTCCGAGATCGTCTTCACCTGCCAGAACGGCCACCAGTATCCGCTGTGCCCGCGCGCGGTGTCGGTCGAGGGCGAAGTGGTCACGGCCTCACTGCTCACCGGCCGCGGCGGCGTCCATGTACGGCACGTTCCGATGGGCGTGGGATATCGCTATGCCGGTCGCGGCATCTGGCTGGACGGCTTCCGGGAAAACGCGCTCCTCAACTTCGGCAAGCACCACCAGGTGGCCTGCACCATCGCGCACTGATCAGAGCGTTTTCGTCTAACGCTCACTCCGCGTCGTCCCCATTTTGGCGGACGCGGAGCAGGTCAGGCAGCAGGGCTGATGCTCAGCCCTTGGCGCGGAGCACGGCGCGCGACGACCGCGAGAACATGTAAGCTTTCGGATAGACGTAGACCGGGCAGTAATCCTGCCACTGATAGAGCTGCCAATTCCATTTCCAGCAGCCCGAGTCGATCTGAGGCTCCCGTATGTAGTCCAGCCGGTACGGCGGATCGCCAAACGGATAGTCGCCGCATCGCGCCGCGGTCGACGACAGAACGACGATTGAAGCGGCCGCGGCAATGATCACAGAAAATGACTTGCTCATAACGCCCTCGATCGAATGACGTGACGGCGCAAAGAGTGCCAAATCCACCGGGCCTTATCAAGGTGCCGGCCGCCACACCTCGACGCCAATCGACCGTTCTAGACCGCGCGATTCTGCGTCGGCGAGCGGCCGCCGCCATCGGCGACCAGCACCGCCCCGGTCACGAACGACGCCTCGCCGGAGGCCAGGAACAGGCAGCACGCGGCAATCTCGGCAGGCTCGGCCATCCGCCCCAAGGCGATCCGGCGTTCGACACTGCTGAACTCGACCTCCGGCGTGGTGCCATTCTGGTCCGCGAGCAATTGCATCTCATAGGCACTCATCGGCGTCCGCACCCAGCCGGGCGCGACGGCGTTGGCGCGGATGCCGTCGGCGCCATGCGCGTAGGCCAGCGACCGCGTATAGGCGACGACACCCGCCTTGCTCGCGGCGTAACTTGCACTATCCGGGCTCGCATTGAACGCGGCCACGGAGGCGACGTTGACGATCGCGCCGCCGCGCTGCCGGAGCAGCGGCAAGGATGCGCGACAGACCCGCATGGTCCCCGTGAGATTGACGTCGAGCGTCCTGGCCCAG
The DNA here is from genome assembly GCF_054056355.1 of Bradyrhizobium sp. USDA 3364. Lineage (NCBI taxonomy): Bacteria > Pseudomonadati > Pseudomonadota > Alphaproteobacteria > Hyphomicrobiales > Nitrobacteraceae > Bradyrhizobium > Bradyrhizobium sp. USDA 3364. The sequence continues at coordinate 6,040,798 of NZ_JBSRYG010000002.1, read as the reverse complement.
ACCTCGTCGGAGACGCTTGCGGGGTGATCCGGCACGATCAGCCCGGCGGCGTTGACGACGATGTCGAGCCACGCGCCGCAGGCGGTGACGGCCTTGGCGACGTCGTCCGGCCGGGTGACGTCGCCATGGACCGCCTGCCCTCCGCACTCGGCGGCCGCGGCCTGAAGCTCGACCTCACCAAGGCCGAACAGCACGACGCGCGCGCCGCTCAATGCCAGCAGCGCGGCGGTGGCCCGGCCGATCCCGGTGGCTGCGCCCGTCACCAGCGCCGTCTTTCCGTCCAGCCGCGGCATCAGAGCATGATCCGGAAAAGTGGAAACCGGTTTTCCGAAAAGATCATGCTCATATCTAGACTCCCCACTGCCGTTCGACGGCAAACCCGGTCTCCGGCAGCGTCGAGCCGCCGTCGACGACGATGGTCTGCCCGGTGACGTATCCGGCTTCGCTCGAGGCGAGATAGAGCATCGCGCAGGCGATGTCGTCGGCGCTCCCCATATGCCCCATCGGAATGAAGCGTTCGAGCTTCGCCTTGTTCTCCGGCGCGCTCATGGTGCCGCGGCCCGGCTTCTCGATGAAGCCGGCCTCGACGCCATTGACCGTGATGCCGTCGCGCGCCAGCTCGAACGCGGCGCCGCGGATGAACGCGTTGACGCCGGCTTTCGCCGCGGAGTAATGCGCGCCGCCGCCCATCGCGACGCGCGCGGAGACCGAGGATGTCACGAGGATGCGCCCGACGCCGATCGCGCGCATATGCGGAACGGCGGCCTGCGCAAGCCAGATGCTGGCGTTCAGGTTCAGCGCCAGCGTCTCGTCGAGCTTGGCTTCATCGAGTTCTTCCAGCGAGGCCCACGGACAACCGCCGGCATTGTGCACGACGATGTCGAGCCGTCCATGTTTGCCAGCGACACCGTCGACCATTGCACGCAAGCTGGCGCGATCGAGCCGGTCGAACGGGACGCAATGCGCCGTCCGTCCATCCGCCACCAGCTCGCGCGCCAGTGCCTCGGCCACATCAGGCGTCCGGTTGGCGATCACCACGGTCGCGCCGGCTTGCGCCAGCCGGGTCACGGTGGCCGCGCCGATCCCCCGTCCGCCCCCGGTGACGATGGCAACCCGACCGTCGAGATTGAACGGAAGCACCGCCATCAGATTGCTCCCGCTCCTCGCAGCAGATCGATGAAGCTCGCAAACGCCGCGGTGTGCCTGTCCACGTCCCGCGCCGATGTTGCCGGACACATCAAGAGCATAGTGTGGAACGGGGTCACCAGAATGCCCTCGTTCATGTAGAACGCATGCAGCAGGGTTTCGAGATCGGGTTGCCGGCCCGCGATGACGTCGGCGCCGCTGCGCGGCGGGTGCGGCATGAACATGATCTCGGCGCGCGCACCGATTTGCGTGACATGCCAGGGCAGACCGGCCGCCTCGATCAGCCGGCGCGCCTCCCGCGCGAGCCACGTCGCCGTTCCGATCATCCGCTCGTAATTTGCTGAGGTCAGCACCTTCTCCAGCACCGCGCGCATGGTCGCGACCGTCAGCGCGTTGCCGGCGAGCGTGCCGCCGAAGCCAAGATGCGCCGACTGCCGCTCGCGCGGGTTGACGTGGGGGACGAGTTTCCAGAGCCGCTCGGCGATTTCGTGGGCAAGGCCGAACACGCCGGCGGGAATGCCGCCCGCGATCGCCTTGCCGGCAACGAAGATATCGGGCTCGAGCCCATGGCTCCCGGTGTAGCCGCCCGGCCCGCAGGACAGCGTGTGGGTCTCGTCGATGATGAGCACGGTGCCGGCGCGGCGGGTCAGGTCGCGCAGCGCCCCGTGAAAACCAGGATCGACCGGGATCATGCCGAAATTCGTCATCAGCGGCTCGGCCAACACGCAGGCGACGTCGCCCTGCGCCAGCGCCGCCTCGAGTGCTGCGAGATCGTTGAACTCGACCACCCGGCTCACTGCGTCATGATCGATGCCGTTGGGATGGATCATGTTGCGCAGGCCGACCCGCCCGTCGCGGATCTCGACATGCGCCTCCTCGACGCCGCCATGGTAGCAGCCGGAGAACACCAGCACCTTGCGCCGGCCGGTGATCATGCGCGCGATCCGGATCGCGGCGCGGTTGGCGTCGGTCGCCGACGTCGTCAGGGTCCAGTATTTCGGACCGAAGCGGCGCGACAGCTCGGCGCCGACCCAGAGACTGTCCGCCGTCGGCAGCATCATGGTCGCGCCACGCTTGAGCTGCGCGAGTGCGGCCTCCGTCACCGCCTCGGGCGCGTGGCCGCACATGCCGCCGGTATCGCCGAGACAGAAATCGATATAGTCGCGGCCGTCGATGTCCCGGATATGTGCACCCTGCGCCTGCTCGACATAGACGGGAAAGCCGCCGGCCCAGCGCCGCATCCAGTGCGACGGGCCGCCGTAAAGATAGTGCTGCCTGCCTTGCTGCCAGGCCGCGGCCGAGCGCGGATGCAGCGCCCGGAATCGCTCCTGCTCGGCATCGAGCAATCGGTTGAGAACGCCGGTGCGTTCGGCGGCCAGAGATGTCATAGCGCGATCCAGGCGGTCTTGAGGTCGGTGTAGGCGTCGAGGGCGTGGAGCGACTTGTCGCGCCCGAAGCCGGATTGCTTGAAGCCGCCGAGCGGTACCGTGATGTCGGCGCCGCCATAGGCGTTGACGTGCACGACGCCGGCCCTGATGGCGCGCACCATGCGGTGCGCCGTTGACAGGGCGCCGGTCCACACCGCCGACGCCAATCCATAGGGCGTCGCATTGGCAAGCGCTGTGGCATCTTCCTCGCCATCGAACCGCGTGACCGACAGCACCGGGCCGAACACCTCCTCGCGCCAGACCTCCATCGACGGCGTCACCTCGGCGAGGATCGCGGGCGCCATGAAGTTGCCGCCGCTCTCGGCGCGGATCTGCTCGCCGCCGATCAGCCGCTTCGCGCCCTGCGCTTCTGCGCGGGCAACGGCGTCGAGATTCTTGCGCAGCTGCGCCTTGCTCGAAATGGCGCCGATATCAGAGGTCAATTCGAGGGGGTCGCCAACCCTGAGCTTGGCGGTAGCGTCGAGCAGCTCAGCCACGAAGCGATCATAGATCGATGACTGCACCAGCAGCCGCGAGCCGGCGACACAGACCTGGCCGGAGTTGCGGAAGATGCCGTTAGCCGAGACCTTGGCCGCGTGCCTGATGTCTGGCACATCGGCGAACACGATATTGGGCGACTTGCCGCCGAGCTCGAGGTGGACGCGCTTCAGGTTCGATCGCGCCGAGCATTCCAAGAGCCGCCGGCCAACCGCGCCTGAGCCGGTGAAGGCGAGCACGTCGACATCCATGTGCAGCGCGAGCGCCTCGCCGGCCGATGCGCCGCGGCCGGTGACGACATTGAGCACACCGTCCGGCAGGCCTGCTTCCGTCGCGAGTTCGGCAAGCCGCAACAGCGTCAGCGACGCCAGCTCCGGCGGCTTGACCACGACCGAATTGCCGGCGGCGAGCGCGGGACCGATCTTCCACGCGCCGATCATCAATGGGAAATTCCAGGGAACGATCACGCCGACGACGCCGAGCGGCTCGCGATGCACCAGCCCGAGCACGTCACCCGAGGTCGGCGCGATTTCGCCATACACCTTGTCGATCGCCTCGGCGTAGTACCTGACAGTACCGGCCGCCGACAGCGGTTCGGCCTTGTAGGCCATGCCGATCTCGGTGCCGTTGTCGCGCACACCGAGCACCGCGATCTCGAGCGCGTGCTGCTCAATGAGCTCGGCGAACCGCAGCAGCACCTTCTTGCGCTGCGCGGGCGCCGCACGCGACCAGCTGCCCTGCTCGAAGGCCTGTCGCGCGTGCCTCACCGCAAGGTCGACATCGGCCGCATCGCCGTCAGCAATGGTCGTCAGCAGCCGGCCGTCGATCGGCGACACGACATCGAGCCGCGCCTCGCTGACCGCCTGCACCGGCCGGCCGCCGATGAAGAGTTGCTGGGCCGGAATTGCGGCCGATCGGATTAGATCGATCTGGGCTTGCTGCATGCGAGATCATTGCGACGGTGACAATATGCGGCTCACGAGTAAGGACCGCTGGCATTGTGCAATCCTCGCCAAATCAAGGCCTTGGCAGCAATCAACCGATAGGTGGATGTCATCGCGGCCACTGCACTCATAGCGTGATCGCACGATGGCCGAACGCCTTGCACGCTCGGTGCACACCAGTCGCCCATCATTCACGCCTGCCGGCGAGCACTGACAAGGTCATGTCCGAGATTACGCAGCCCCGCATTCTCCTGATCGGAACGGGAGACACCAAGGCCGACGAACTGCTGTTCATGAGCGAGTGCATCGCTCGCGCCGGCGGTAGAACCATCATGATGGACATCAGCGTGCTCGGCGATCCGCCGTACCAGGTGGCGCATGACAAGCACGCGGTGGCCGGTGCCGCCAAGACCACGATCGAAGCCATCGCATCGAGTGGCGACGAGAACTCCGCGATGTCGCTGATGGCGGTCGGCGCCGCCAATCTGGCGCGCGAACTTGCGACGAGCGATGCCATCGACGGCGTGATCGCGATCGGCGGCACGATGGGAACCGACCTTGCGCTCGACGTCGCGCAGGCGCTGCCGCTCGGCCTGCCGAAAATGATCGTCTCGACTGTTGCGTTCTCGCATCTGATTCCGCCGGAGCGGGTCGCCGCCGATCTGATGATGATCCTGTGGGCCGGCGGCCTCTATGGCCTCAACGGCACCTGCACCGCCGTGCTGTCGCAAGCCTGCGGCGCGATCGTCGGCGCGGCGAGGAGCGCAATCAAGCCGCGCAAGGATCGGCCGGTTGTTGCGATCACCTCGCTCGGCAAGAGCTGCCTGCGCTACATGGTCGAGCTCAAGCCGCAGCTCGAACGGCGCGGCTATGAGGTGGTCGTCTTCCACACCACCGGCATGGGCGGCCGCGCGATGGAGTCGATCGCCGCCCAGGGCGGTTTCGCCGCGGTGCTCGACCTCAGCCTGCAGGAGGTCGCCAATCAGCTCACCGGCTCGGTGGTCAATTCCGGCGCCGACCGGCTGGAGAATGCGGGCCGAGCCGGCATTCCGCAGATCGTTGCCCCCGGGGCGATCGACATGGTGGATTTCCCTGCGTGGCTCGGGGTCCCGAGCGAGCTGTCGGATCGTCCGTTCCACGCGCACAACCGGCTGCTCGCGTCGGCCACTTCAGGGGCCGACGATCGCCGCAGGATCGCAGGCGCGATTGCCGAGAAACTGGGGCGCGCCAGCGCACCGGTGGCGTTGGTGCTGCCCGCCGGCGGCATCCAGCAATGGGACCGCGAAGGCGAAGCGTTACACGATCCCGACGCCCTCGCCGCCTTCGTCGATGCGATGCGATCGGCGGTCCAATCGCCGGTCGAGCTGCACGAGATCAAAGACCATATCAACAGCGCGGCGTTCAATGAAACGGTGCTCGGCATCTTCGACCGCTGGGTCGCGGCCGGCATTGTCCCGCCCGGCCGCACGACGGCGGCCGCGTGACAAGGCCGCTAGCCCAGGCGCTGGTGCTCGACTTCGGCGGTGTCATCTCGAAGACCCTGTTCGAGACCCATGACCTGACCGAGCGCGCGCTCGGGCTCGCACCGTGCACGCTGAAATGGCTCGGACCGTTCGCCCCGAACAGCGATCCCCTGTGGACGTCGATGCAGCGTGGCGAAATTTCGGAGCGCGACTACTGGCTGACCCGCAGCCGCGAGGTCGGGCGCATGGTCGGCGAAGACTGGACGGACATGGAAACCTTCGTGAAACGTGCGCGCGGTGCCGATCCCGAAACCGTGATCCGCCCCGAGGCGGCACGCGCGATCAACCTCGCCGCCGACGCCGGGTTCCGGCTCGCCATCCTCTCGAACGAGCTCGACCTGTTCTACGGCGCCGATTTCCGCAGCCGCCTGTCGATCCTGAAGCGCTTCGGCACTATTGTCGATGCGACCCATACCGGAATCCTGAAGCCCGACCCGCGCGCGTATCAAAGCGTGCTGGACGAACTGGCGCTGGAGGCAGACAATTGCGTCTTCGTCGACGACCAGCGTCGCAACGTCACCGGCGCCGCCGCGTGCAACATGCGCACCGTGCTGTTCGACGTGCGCAACCCGGCCGCGTCGTACAGCGAGGCGCTGCGGCATTTCGGGCTGCAATTCGAGTAAAGCGTTTTCGAGCGAAGTGGGTACGGACATGCGCGACAGAAACTTCCTGGTTGAGAACAACGCCAAGCCGATCTGGCACCCGATGGCCCATCCCGCCGAGATGCGGGCGCAGCCGCCGCGGATCGTGATGAAGGGTGAAGGCGTTGAAGTCACCGACATCGACGGCAAGACCGTGATCGATGCGGTCGGCGGGCTGTGGAACGTCAATCTCGGCTACAGCTGCGATCCGATCAAGCAGGCGATCGCGGACCAACTCAGCGCGCTGCCGTATTATTCGGGCTTCCGTGGCACCTCATCCGGCCCCTCGATCGAGCTCGCCTATGAGCTCACCGAATGGTTCAAGCCGGAAGGCATGGTGCGCGCCTTCTTCACGTCGGGTGGATCGGACTCGGTCGAGACCGCGCTGCGGCTCGCGCGGCAATACTGGAAGATCAAGGGCCAGGCCGACCGCACCAAATTCCTGGCGCTGAAGAAGGGCTATCACGGCACCCATTTCGGCGGCGCGTCGGTCAACGGCAACGCCAATTTCCGCCGCAACTACGAGCCGATGCTGCCGGGCGTATTCCACATCCCGGCGCCGTCGACCTATCGCAATCCCTTCAACGAGACCGACCCTGCCAAGCTCGCGCAGCTCTGCGCGGCGGCGATGGAAGAGGAGATCGCGTTCCAGGGCGCCGACACCATCGCGGCCTTCATCATGGAGCCTGTGCTGGGGGCCGGCGGCGTGATCGTTCCGCCGGACAGCTTCATGAAGCTCGCACGCGGAATCTGCGACCGTCACGGCATCCTGATGATTGCGGACGAGGTCGTCACCGGGTTCGGACGCACCGGCGCGTGGTCGGGCTCGCGACTGTGGGGCGTGAAGCCGGACATGATGACGATGGCCAAGGCGATCACCTCGGGCTATTTCCCGCTCGGCGCGACCTTGATCGGCGAGCAGGTCGCGGAGGCCTTCGAGGCCGACACCACGACGTTCGGCTCGATCGGCCATGGCTACACCTATTCGGGCCATCCGGTCGGCTGCGCCGCCGGTATTGCGGCACTCGCCGAGACCCGCCGCCTCAGGCTTGACGAGAACGCCGCTGCGCGCGGCAAGGACCTCGCCCAAGCGCTGGCCGCGCTGAAGGCGAAGCACGCACTGGTCGGCGACGTCAGGGGCAAGGGTCTGATGGCGGCGCTCGAGCTGGTCGCCGATCGCGACAGCAAGAAGCCCGCCGACAAGAACACGATGGCGAAGGTCGCGGACAGCGCCTACGAAGCCGGCGTGATGCTGCGCGTTTCCGGCAACAATCTGATCCTGTCGCCGCCCCTGGTCCTCACCGCGGCCGACGTGAAGCGGATCGCCGAGGGGATCGACGCCGGCCTCTCAGCGGCCGGCTGACAGCGCGCTCACGCAGGCCATGGCGCGCTCGAACAGCGCGCCATCGGCCGCGTCACGGTCGAGGCAGTCGGCCAGCGATGCCGCCGACATCCGCTGGTCGGTGCAGAAGATCCGCATGAAGTCGGCCGCGAGCGCAACCTTGCGCGGAGAAGACTGCCGCTCCCAGTCGCCGCTGCTCAGATAGAGCAAGGATGCAGCGTCGGCGCTGCCTTCGGGCGAAGCTGGCGCACTGCGTGCAGCCTGACCGATTGCCAACAACACCAGCAGCACACGGGTCGTTGTACCGATGCGATGCACGCGACCGCTCATTTGACGTCCTGGCATTCGCCATCGAGGTTGACAGCGCAGCGACGCTGAAGGTTGCGCGTAACCGTGTCAACCGGCGATCAAGCCTGACCTGGTATGGACGCCCAATTTTGTCCCACTTTGCGCAAGCCTTATCTTGGCGGCGGAGAAATCCAGCGAACGGCATGCAAGGCGCGTCAAGTTCCACTGATCCCGCTCCGGCGGCTGTCGCATGCCATGATCATTGGCAAAGGGAGTTCCACTCGAGCTGAGATGTATCGGTTGCATGATACTTGCACGCGAGAATCCGGATCCACGGAACACAACCTGACGTCGCAATGTCACGCCGAAGTCACGCCACACGCAGAACATCACGATTGCAACCTGCCGCCACATAAGCGCCCTCAGTTGCTCCTTGAATGGATGCGAACCACATGATTGAGGGGACCAAGGGATAGCGATGATGCCGATAGCCGTACACCGGTCGATACGCCTACTTATTGTGCTTGCGACGGCAGTCTCCTCGTTCCCTGTCACGGCTCAGGTGAGCAAAGGCAATTCTCCCACTGCGGCACCAGCGTCATCAAGCAAGGTCACGTTGGGTGCTATCAGGTGGGACAATTGGAGTCTCGACAGCCCCTATGGGCAGGTCCTGGCCGACCCCGGATTGCGGGAGCGCACTCCATACTACACAGAGCGCCTGGCGAATGGGCAATTGGGCTTTCCTGGAAACACCGAAAGAGCACTCAATGCGGACGTCCATTATGCGAAATCCGCAGGCCTGGATTACTTCATCTTCGGCTACTACCTGGAGAGTTCCGCCTGGGGACGCGATCCGAAGCGTTCCGTAGCGCTCAATCGCGCCATGGAGAATTTCGTTCGCCTTCCCAACAAGCTCGGCATCAAATACGCGTTGAATTTCAACCTGTCTTTTCCTTCGCGTGACGTGCCAATGGTCAGCGATGCGATCGCCAAGGCAGTGCGCGGGCCCGACTACATGCGCACAAACGACGGCTCGGCGCCGGTGTACTTCCTGGTGAATACCATGACTCCATGGCTGAAAGGCTTCGGGGGCGAGGAAAACGCAAAGGCAGCCCTCAAAGACATCAAGGATCGCGTCAAGGCCGCGACGGGCCAAAATCTCTATCTGGTCGCCTTGCTCTTCAACCTGCCAGAAACAGGGCCCGTCGCTCACAGGATCGGATTTGATGCGACCAGCACATATGCCACCGCCCTTGGGTCGAATGGAAAGTCCCTGCCATATGCAAGTTGCGCCGCCCTCGCGCAGAGCGCATGGCACGCGGAAACCAAGAATGGCGCGGGAGGCTTCCTGCCAACCGTTACGCTCGGGTGGGATTATCGTCCGGCCTTGCGCGATCCGCAGGAACAGAAAACGCGCAAGCCGAATCCTGATTGGTGCCAGCCCGCCACCGATGCGGAATGGACGCAGCAAATCCGCGGTGCGATCAGCGAGGCGGCTCGTAATCCGCGCAACGGTCGCTTCCAGAGCGTCGTGATTTATGCCTGGAACGAAAGTTCGGAAGGTGGCTGGATCCAGCCGACGTTGTCAGAAGGCGTACGCCGGCTCAAGGTGATAGCCAGTGCGACGGGTCGGCATCCGACAATTCCGCCCTTCAAGCTCGTGTGGCCGACCCGGATCGATCCGAAGGCCTGCGCCGTTGGTTCGTCATCCATATCAACTACAAAGGCAAGTGCCGGATGCAAATCGGCCGATGACTCGATGACGACTGCGTGGCCATGTCCGCCGGGCATGCAGGTTGCCAGCGAGGAATTGCGCGAAGGGCCTTCAGAGGAAGGCGAGAAAACACCGCTCATCTGGCGAGAGAGGCTCTGCTCATCGCAGGGCAAATGACAACGACGATCCTATAGCGACAGGGGGTTCCAATGGATGAAGTCTGGAGTGATGAGAACAACTTCGTGATCAACAACATGAAGTTCAATCTGATTCGGCAGAATTTCAACGACGCCAGGACGACGAAAGACACCGTAGCGATCATCAAGAACCGCGGGATGATCGATCGCTACAAGAGCCTCATTCGCGAGAACGGGGTAACCAATATCCTGGAGTTTGGTATCTTCGAAGGCGGCTCGGCTTTGCTGCTTGCTGCAATCGAGGAACGTATCAAGTTCGTCGGCATCGACATCAGACCTGCGAGCCCGGCGGTGCTTGGCCTGATACGGGACCATGGTCTGACGGATCGTGTAAAGCTTTACTACAATACATCACAGGGTGACCTCGCGCGTGTCCAGGACATCATCAGGAAGGAATTCCCTGGACAACGCATCGATATGATCATCGACGACGCCTCGCATCAATACGAGCTCTCCCGAGCAAGCTTTGAGGCATCGTTCCACTATCTCAAAAGTGAGGGCCTCTATCTGATCGAAGATTGGGCCTGGGCTCATTGGGAAGAGCCTTATCAGACGCAGCTATGGAGTGACATGCCGGCGCTCACCAACCTGATTTTCGAGCTCGTCATGCTCTGCGGGAGCAGGCCTGACATCATATCGGAAATGAGTGTTCAGAAGGCGATTGCGATTTTTCGCAAAGGCAGCAAGGAAGTCGGCAACTTCAGCCTGTCAAAGCTCTACCGTCATCGCAACAGATGGACCGCCGCACTGTAGAGATGGCGTCTCACGTCCATTTCGGGTGCATCCAATATTGGTGATCCTTCAGAAGGGATCACCAATGCCGGCAGCGTGCAGGCCCCTTCATTTCGCTTCCCTGACCGTGGCGACAGGCGGCACGTCGAGCGCCGGATTGCGATCGAAGAAATTGAAGGGACGCAGCCGGAAGCCGTGCCAAAGGCCCGGCATCACCGGCCAATCCTCGGCGCGCGGCACGTGGCGGAAGCCGACCGTATACCATAGCACGAGGTCACGATCCTCGATCGGCCGCTTCGCCGCGGTCCATTTCGGCAGGCCGTCGACCTCGGCATTTTCATTCGGATATTGGCCCGCGGCGTAGCGCTCGTCCTCGGCATAGGCCGAGGTCCACAGCGTGTAGGCGCTGAAGCCGGCGCGCAACTGGATCGGATCGTCCTTGGCGAGCAGCGAGACGTCGGAATGGCCGGGCATGACTTGATAGCTGGTGCGATAACCCAGCTTGTTGGTCTTGCCCGTGCTCTCGATCCGGAACTGCGCCGCGCTCAGCGGCGTCGTGACCGGGCCTTCGGTCGCGACCGGCCTGGTGTCGACCTGCCAGAGGCTCTTGCGCTGGCCCTCATCCAGTCGGCGGACCTTGAAGCGATCCTCGACCAGCCGGTTCGAGGTGCCGTCGACATCCATGTCGATGCGGAACGTCATGTAGTGATCGTGATTGACGGCCAGCAAGCGCTCGTCGACCAGCGTTCCGGTGGCCGTATCCTGCGCGGCGGTCGGGTCGCTCAGCGTCTTGCTCGCGACACCCTTGGTCGCGTCGATGCCGTAGGCGCCGAGCCGCACATCGATATTGCCGGCGCGGTCGAACACGTAATCGACCAGATAGTCGTAATTGCCGACCACCGGCGCCATCCGCACCACCAGCTCGTTGTTCGGACGCACCTCGGCGGTGTTGTTGAGCAACTCGCTGTGGCGCCAGATCGGATCGCCGGTCGGGCGCTCGAAGATGCAGACCGCGCCCTTGGAGACGACCGGATTGCCCTTAGTGTCCGAGATCGTCAGATCGAGAAAATGCGCGCCCTCGGGACAGTCGATGCCGCGCTGCAATTCGCTGGACAGCACGCCAAAACCATACTCGCCGATATCCATATAGGCGCGGAACGACCAGGTCGGCGCCGGATCCATATAGGGCACGAACATCTCGCTCGCCGAGATCTGGTAGGCGATGTCGCGGAACGTGCCGTGGTCGTCGTAGCGGATCAGCGACAGCACCGCGCCAACGCGCGGCTCGAGGCGGACATGGAACGACCAATTGTCCCAGCGGACCTGGCCGCCCTCCACCTTCACATTGCTGCCCTCCGGCGCGGTGATCTCGACCGGCTTCGGCGGCTTGCGATATTTTCCGGAGTCGGCATAGGCGTGCGACGGCGTCTGCGGCGGTGGCGGCACCACGCCGAGATCGGTCACCGACAGCACCGTTTTGCTCTTGAGATCGATCTGCGCGAACAAATTCTCGATCGGCTTGCCCCAGAGATTATTGGCGGCCCCCGTGGTGTCGACGCAGGGCACGTTGAGCAGGCGGCGGTCTTTCAGGGCCGGGTCGGTCACCGGCCCGACCGTCAGCGGCAGGCACAGCACATTCTTGAAATCGGTGATGCCGCGCTTGGCCATCGCCGCAATCCAGCGCGGGTCCTGCTTCGGCAGATCGCCGGCGGACATCAGTTCGTCGATGGTCAGCGCGGCCTCATGATCGCTGACCTCGTCCCAGCCGAGCAGGCTGCGCGCGGCGAGATCGATATGCGCTTCGTGGAGATGCCCGCCGCTCAGCAGCGTCGCGTGCGCCCGGCGCGCGAAGGGCTGGCCGGGCTTCCACGCCCGCACCTCGTCCTTGGGGTCCTGTTCGACCGTCATCGAAACCACCCGCGCCGCATCGTCGAGCTTGCCGGCACCGCGGAGGATTTCGGTGACCGAGCGGATCTCGTCTGTCGTGAGACCGTCCATTGGGTGCGTCGCGGCCGCCTGCGGCCACATCCTGCGCTCGGCCTGCGCGGCCGTCGGCTCCGCCAAGATCACCGCAACCAGGCCCACCAATGCCCATCCGCCATGCCGGGATATCAGAGCCATCACGCCCTCCACTCGAAGCCAGAACCGTCAGAATACAAGCAAAGGTGACGGCGTGAAGGCCCGTCTCACCCGGTAACCTGTTCCGACGGCGTCGGCAGGATCGCCGCCGCGGCCGGGCGCGGCGCGGCACGGTGGACATCAAGCAGCCGCACCCCGAGGCGATCGCGCAAGGCCGGCCAGATGCCGCGCGGCGCGACGATCATCACGACGACGGCGATGATGCCGAGCCCAACCAGATACCAGCCGCCCGACATGCCGAGCGGCCCGGTCATCAATTCGCGCAGGCCGAAGAAGATGATGACGCCGAGGATCGGGCCTTCCAGCGTGCCGATGCCGCCGATGATCACGATGAACATCATGTAGACGGACCAGTTGACGTCGAATGCCGCGAGCGGCGCGATGAAAAGATTGCCCATGAAGCTCAACGCACCAGCCAGCCCGCATCCGGCCGCCGACAGCACGAAGGCGACGAAGCGGTTGTGGCGGACGTCGACGCCGACGCTCATCGCGGCGAGATCATTGTCGCGCACGCTCATCAACCCGAGCCCGAAGCTCGAGGTCATCATCCTGTACAGCGCCGCGATGGTGACGAGCGTCAGGCCGCCGGCGAGCCAGAACATGGTCGGCTCGAACCAGTCGAAATCGATCAGCTTGCTGGTCGCGAGCGGCACGCCCGAGGTGCCGCCGACGGCCTGCGACTTCATCGTGAAGGCGCCGATGATCTCGGCGAACACCCACATCGCGATCGAGAAATAGGCGTCGCGCAGCCGGAACAGCGGAAAGGCGATGATCGCAGCGACCGCGCTGGCCACCAGCGGCGCGACCGGCAGCACCCAGATCGGCGTCACCTCGAGCCAGCCCGAGGTCAGGAACAGCGCATAGGCGCCGAAGGCGATGAAGACCTGGTGGCCGAGCGACACCAGCCCGGCATAGCCCGCCAGCAGGTTCCACATCTGCGCCATCGTCAGCAGCAACAGGCACTCGGTCGCGAGCCGCAGGAAACCTTCGTTCAGCGCGAAAGGCGCACCGGCGATCACAGCGACGAGCACGATGGCAGAGGCAGTGAGAATGGTCCGCGTCGGCATCGGCGTCACACCCTGCTCGACACGAGACCCGACGGCCGGATCAGCAGCATGACGAAGAACAGGAGATGCGCGTAGAGCAGCCCCGCATTCGGATCGACCTTCAGCCCGATCAGTTGCGCCATGCCGAGCGCGATGCCGCCGAGCAGCGCGCCCCAGAACGAGCCGAGCCCGCCGAGCACCACCACCTCGAAGGCGATCAGGAGCCGCTCGGCGCCGGAGAACGGTGTGAAGCTCGAACGGACCGCGAGCAGCACCCCGCCGATCGCGCCGAGCGCGAGCGACAGGCCCATCACATAGTTGTAGACGCGGTCCGGCTTGACCCCGGACAGCCGGACGATGTCGCGGCGGTCGGCGGTGGCGCGCACGATCCGGCCGAACTCAGTGTGGCGCAGCACGAGCTGCAGCGCCATGAACAGCAGTGCGGCGAGCACCAGCGTCAGCAGCGGCATGATGCCGATGTTGAGGCCGGCGATCTCGAGGCTGGCGCGCGAGAGCTCGCCGACCTGGAGGCTGCGCACGTCGGCGCCGAACACCTCGACCATGACGTTGCGCAGGATCACCGAGACGCCGAAGGTCAGCAGCAACGGCGACAGCGGATCGGGCGACGTCACGACGCGGTTGACGATGACGGCCTGGTACAGCCAGCCGACAGCAAAGGACAAAGCGATCACCGGGATCAGCATCAAGACCGGCGACACTTGCGGAAACAGGCTGGAGAGCAGTACAGCGCAGAACGCGCTCAGCACCATGAACTCGCCATGCGCGATGTTGACGATCCGCATCACGCCGAACACCAGTGCGAGCCCGATGCCGAGCAGGCCGTAGAGCCCGCCCAGCAGGGCCCCGTTGATCAATGTCTCAACCCAGATCATGTTCGTTGCCAATCCTGGCTAGTTACCGAAATAGGCGTGCGTCAGCTGCTCCGGCTGCAACCCTTGCGCCGGCCCGCTCAGCGACACCCGTCCCTTCAACAGGCAATAGATCCGCTCCGAGGTCGCGAGCGCCCGCTTGACGTCCTGCTCGACCAGCACGACGGCGGTGCCCTCGCGGCGAATGTCGGCAAAGGAGCGATAGATCTGCTCGACCACGACCGGCGCGAGCCCGAGCGAAATCTCGTCGCACAACAGCAGCCGCGGGTTCGACATCAGCGCGCGGCCGATCGCCGCCATCTGCTGCTGGCCGCCGGAGAGCTGGCCCGGAAACATCCGCCGCCGCTCTTCCAGGATCGGAAAAAGGTCGAACACCCGCCGCAGTGTCCAGCTGCCCTTGCGCCGGTTCACCGTGCCCATCAGCAGGTTCTCCTCGACGGTCAGCGAGTCGAACAGCAGGCGTCCCTCGGGCACCATGATGAGGCCGAGCCGCGACACCTGCTCGGCCGGCATCTGCGAGATGTCGATGCCGTCGAACTGCACCGCCCCTCGCCGCTCCTCGTTGAGCCCGACCAGCGCCTTCAGGAACGTCGACTTGCCGGCGCCGTTGGCGCCGACCAGCGCCACCGCCTCGCCGTCGGCAACAGTGAAGTTCATGTCGAACACGGCCTGGAGATCTCCGTAGAATATCTCAAGGCCGTTCACATCAAGCAACGCCATCGGCCTTCAATCCCATGTAGATCTCGCGCACCACCGCGCTGTCCATCACCTCGGCCGGCGGTCCTTCCAGCACCTTGCGGCCGAAATCGAGCACCAGGATGCGGTCCGATACCGCGCGCAGGGCGTGCGGAATATGCTCGATCCAGATCATCGCGTGATCGGCCTTCACACCCTTGATGATCGCGACCAGGCGCTCGACCTCGGGCTCGGTGAGCCCGGCGGCGATCTCGTCGAGCAGGATCAGCTTCGGTTTCGAGGCCAGCGCCTTGGCGAATTCCAGCCGCTTGCGGTCGATCAGCGGCAGGGCGCCCGCGAGCTTGTCCGCCTTGGTGTCAAGCCCGGTCCGCTGCAGCACCTCCATCGTCCAGTGCGAGGCCGCCTCGCCGTACAGGCCGGCACCATAGGATGCAGCGACCAGCGCGTTCTC
Organism: Bradyrhizobium sp. USDA 3364; assembly: GCF_054056355.1. Classification (NCBI taxonomy): domain Bacteria; kingdom Pseudomonadati; phylum Pseudomonadota; class Alphaproteobacteria; order Hyphomicrobiales; family Nitrobacteraceae; genus Bradyrhizobium; species Bradyrhizobium sp. USDA 3364. The sequence goes on along the minus strand of NZ_JBSRYG010000002.1, from coordinate 6,025,124 downwards.
ATAGACCGACAGATGCGGGAACGGCTGCGGAATCTGGAACGCGCGCCCGAGCCCCATTCGCGCCCGGCGATGCGGCGGCAGTCCGGTGATCTCCTTGTCGTCGAGCATGATCGAGCCGCCGTCGGCCGTGAGCAGGCCGACGATCAGGTTCAAGAGCGAGCTCTTGCCGGCGCCGTTCGGGCCGATCACGCCGAGGCATTCGCCGCGCGCCAGCTCGAAGCTGACGGCATCGGCGACCACGATCTCGCCAAAGCGTTTCGACAGCCCGCTGACGCGCAGAAGCGGTGCCATCTCAGGCCAGCTTGGAGAGCAGCTGGAGATCGGCCTGCTTCGGGATGAACGGCGCGGTGCCGTTGTGCACGATCAGGAGCTCGTATTTCGACTTGCCGCCCTTGCTCTTGCGCCACTGCCCGCCCGACAGCGACGTCACCGCGACGTTCTTGATCGGGCTGTCCTTGAATTTGACCCGGCCGACCACGGTCTCCATGTCGAGGCCTGCGATCGCATCGCGCAGCGAGTTCTTGTCCTTGGGATCGCTGTTCTGCAGCGCCGCGAGTCCGACCTCCCACAGCGCGTGAGCATAGCCGATCGGCTGGGTCCATTGCTTGCCGGTGGTCTTCTCCCACTCCGCGGCGAGTTCGGCGGCGCTTTGCCCGGTCAACGACGACTTGAACGGATAGGCCGGCGTCCACCACACCTCGGTCGACATGCCGTCGCCGCGATCGCCGAGCGCGTTCACCGCGGCCGGGAACAGGAACGCCGCCGCCACCGTGCAGATCTGCGGCCGGAAGCCGGCCTGCGCCGCCTGGTTCCACAAGGTCACCCAGTGATTGCTGAAGGTGAAGCCGGAGACGATGTCGACGCCGTTGTTCTTGAACAGCGCGATCTGGTTGGTGAAGTCGTCTGTTGCGATCTGGAATTTGCCGGCCGAAAATTCCTGGTAGCCGGCGCCCGAGATGCCCGCCGGCAGGCCGAGCTTCGGATCGGAGAACGCCTGGCCAGGCGGATTGTCGATATAGAGCGTGCCGACCTTCTTGTTGGTCTCGACCGACTGCCACATGCCGAGGAAATTCCTGGCGACGTCATCGGCGCCCCAGAAGAAGTGATAGCTGTAGGGAAAGCCTTTGTCCGGCGTCGACTTGCGCGGGAACATCCAGCCCTGCCACGGCACCATGGTCGAGATCGTGGGAATACCGCGGGCGTCGGCGAGCTCCTGCACCGGAGGCTGGGCGTCGCCGTCCTCGATCAGGATCAGGTCGCATTTTTCACGGAGTACCAATTCGCTTGCGATCACCGACGAGCGGTTCGGGTCGGATTGATTGTCCTTGAACACCAGCTCGACCTGATAGGTCTTGCCGCCGATCTTCAAACCGTCCTTCAGCCGCGCCTTGATGCGCTCATGAATCCAGGGATCTGGCTCGGCGAACTGGGCGCGGACGCCGGACAGGCAGCCGACCCAGCCGATCTTGATGGTGTTGCCTGCGGCGCGTGCGACGTTGACCAGCGGCAGGTTCATCGCCGACGCGAGACCGGTGGCACCGGCTGCTTTGAGCAGCGTGCGCCGATTGAACGCGCCAACCGGCTTGTCGTTCTTTGTCTCAGTCATGTCCCTCTCCTCCATAACCAATGATGAAAATGTCCGGCTGCGGGCTTACGCCGCGGATTGCCGGATCGCCGCACGGCTCACCGCGGCAAATTTGCACAAGGTGTTCTCGATGATCTGGCGCGGGATGCCGCGCACGATGAAGACCAGCCGCGAGCGCCGGTCGGCCGACGGCCAACCCTGCAGCGTAATCGGCGGATGGAACACGTGCTGCACGCCATGCACCACCATCGGCGCCTCGGGCTGCTCGGCGACATGCACGATCGCCTTGAAGCGCAGCAGGTCCTCGCCTTTGAGCGCCGCGACGTAATCGAGCCAGCGCGCGAACGCGTCGCGCTGGATCGGCTCGTCGATGATCAGGCTGCAGGACGACACGCCGGTGTCGTGTGCATGATGGCTGTGGTGGCTGCACGCCTCGCCGGCGCAGTGATGATCCGTGTGGTCGTGCGGCGCATTCGCCGCTTGCGACGCCAGATCGAACCAGCGCACGACGTCCGCCGAGCGCGCCGACGGATCGAACATTCCGGCATCGAGGACCTTGGCCGGGTCAACGCTTCCATTGCGGACGCGGTGGCGAGCCGCGACCGGATTGATCGCCGCGAGCCGCGCGTCGAGCCGCGCCAGCGCATCATCGGCGGCCAGGTCGGTCTTGGTCACCAGCAGCCGGTCGGCGACCGCGACCTGCCGGACGGCTTCGCTGTGCGCCTCGAAGGTGCGTGCGCCGTTCGCCGCATCGACGGTTGCGACCACGCCGTCGATCCGGTAGCAGCCGACGATGTCGGGCGCCGTCATCAGCGTATGCAGCACCGGCACGGGATCGGCAAGCCCGGTGGTCTCGACCAGCACGCGGTGGAACGGCGGGATCCTGCCGGCAGCGCGGCGCGACGCGAGATCGGCCAGCGTTTCGATCAGATCCTCGCGCACCGAGCAGCAGATGCAGCCATTATCGAGCAGCGCGAGGCGGTCCTCGCTGCTCTCGACCAGCAGATGATCCAGCGCCACCTCGCCGAACTCGTTGATGATGGCGACGACGCCATCGAGCTCCGGCTGGCGCAGCAGATGGTTCAGCACCGTGGTCTTGCCGCTGCCGAGGAAGCCGGTCAGCACCGTGACCGGGATCTGGTCCGCTGATGCCATCACTTGCCTCGCTGGTAGACCTTGCGGCCCTCGAAGAAGGTCATCTCGACCCTTGTATCGGCCAGTTGATCCGGCGGGATGTCGAAGATCATCTGGTCGAGCACGATCAGGTCGGCCGACTTACCCACCTCGATCGAGCCGATCGACTGGCCGAGCCCGGCCGCCCGCGCTGCGTCGATGGTGTAGATGTCGATCACGGTCGCAAGATCGAGCGCCTGCTCGGCCCATAGCGACTTGCCGGGAAAATCCCCGGTGGGATTTTGCCTTGTCACCATGCCCTCGATGCCCTGCCAAGGATCGGGGATCGGGATCACCGGCCAGTCCGAGCCGCCCGCCATCAGTGCGCCGGCCTCCTTCAAATCCCGGTTCGGCCAAAAGCGCTGCGCACGCTCCTCGCCCATCGCGGCCTTGTGCGCCTCGAGGAAGACGGTCGGATACCAGATGATCGGTGACAGGTCGGCAGCAACGCCAAGCTCGGCAAAGCGCTTGATGTCGTCCGGCGCGATATAGCTCGCATGCGCGATCTGATGAATCAGATGGGTCGGGCCGTTGAAGCTGCGCACCACATCGATGGCGTCGAGCGCCTGCGTCACCGCGGCATCTCCAGCGCAATGGATCTTGGCGGCAAGGCCGAGCTTCTCGCAGCGGCCGAGCCAGCGGATCAGGTCCGGCACGGTCAGCATGGTCGCGCCGCGGAAGCAGCAGCCGCGCACCGGATCGGCGACATACGGCTCGTGGAAGGCCGCGGTCTTGGCGCCCGGCACGCCGTCGAGGAACACCTTCACATAATCGGGCTTCACATGGGCACCGCGGTAATCCTCGCGCAGCGCAAACAGCTCCTCGCCGGCCTTGCCGAACATGAAGCCGGGCTCGACCACCGGCATCGCGCAGACCGCCCAGGCGGTGAGCTCGCCGCGATCGTCGAGCCCCTTCAGCGCCGCCATGATCGGCTGCATGCTGGCGGCATCGATGAAAGCGGTGACGCCATAGGTGTTCAGCACCGAGATCGAGCGCGCCACCGCCGCGCGGTCCATCTCGGCGGTGTAGTGACCGGAGGCCGCGAGCGCGCGCTCGACCAGGCCGGAGGCCGCCTCGATCATGATCCCGGTCAATGTGCCGGTCTTGAGGTCGCGGCCGATCTCGCCGTCGGTCGGATCAGGCGCGTCGGCCTGCACGCCGGCAAGCCGCAGCGCCGCCGAGCTCGCCCAGCGATTGTGATAGGTGTCGTCGCGCAGCACGACGGGATGGCCAAGGCAGGCCGCATCCAGCAGCGCGCAGGATTCCACGGTGTTCATCTCGTTCAGGAGATTGTTGCCGAACTGCCCGCCGACGATCCAGGCGCCGGGCGCAGCTTCCGACGCTGCCTTGTGCAGCGTCTCGGCGATCCTTGGAATGCTGTCGGCGTTGGAGAAGCGCAGCTCGTAGAGATCGGCCTGCCCGCCCATCATGATGTGGTTGTGGATGTCGACGATCCCCGCCATCGCCATCCGGCCGCGGAGGTCGACGGTTGCCGTCCCCTCGTCGATCAGCGACGCCACGTCGCGCTCCTCGCCCACGGCGATGAACCGGCCAGCCTTGACCGCCGCGCATGTCGCCCAGGGCTGCCCGCGGTTCGACGTGTAGATCCGGCCGTTGCGGAAGACCGTGTCGGCGAATGTCCTGTTCATGCAGATCAACTTCTCGATTGGGAAAGCCTGGAGCGCTCAGCCGCTCGCCGTGCGGTGCACAGCGGCCGAACCACGCGCGACGCCAGCGTGACGCCAAACGTTCGGCATGTCGGCATTTGGAACAATCCACCATCCGGTGGATGCTCGGCGGCGGCTGCATTGCGGGCGGCCGGCCCCCCTGGGATGACGGATCTATGTTCGTCATTGCGAGCGAAGCGAAGCAATCCATCGCACAGCATGTGCGGATGCATGGATTGCTTCGTCGCTATCGCTCCTCGCAACGACGGGGTGAATTTTACGGACTCTCAAAACCCCAGCGCCAGCCCGTCCTTGCGGTGATCGGAGGCCCAGCAGAACGCCGCGCGCATGGTCGATGCGGATCGCCTGGCAGCCGCCGATCGGCTCCTCCGAAAACCGGGCGTCGTGGCCGCGGGCGCGTAAATCGTCGCGGATATCGGAAGAGATCGCCGTCTCCAGCGACAGCAGACCGTCGAAGGCAAAGGAACGCGGCGCCTCGGCCGCCGTCTGGATGTCCATCTTCATGTCAAAAATGTTCGACAGCAGATTGGCATGGCCGGCAGCCTGGTAATGCCCGCCCATCACGCCGAACGACATCACGGTCTTGCCGTCCTTGCGGACGAGGCCTGGGATGATGGTGTGCATCGGGCGCTTGCGCGGCCCGAGCGAGTTCGGATGCCCGGGCCTGGCACGAAAGCTCCAGCCGCGGTTGTGCAGCAGGACACCTGACCTGGGCGCATAGATGCCGCTGCCGAACGGATAGAACAGCGAGTTGATCAGCGAGACCGCATTGAGGTCGCGATCGACCACCGTGACATAGACGGTGTCGCGGTGCTCGATATCGTCCCAGGTCGCAGGCGTCGAAGCGCGGCCCATGTCGATTTTGCTGCGGATCGCCCCGATATAGTCGTCGGCAAGGAAGGCGGCCGGATCGACCCTGCCGGTGGCGGGATCGCAGAAGAAGGCGTCGCGCGCACGGTAGGCAGCCTTGGTGGCTTCGGCGAGCAGATGGATCCGATCGGCCTGCGCCAGCGCGCCGACGTCGAAGCCCGCGAGCGTCCGCAGGATCATCAGCGCCGCCAAGCCCTGCCCGTTCGGCGGACATTCGACCACGTCATGGTCGCGGTAGCGCGCCGAGATCGGCCGCACATAGTCCGACGTCTGCGCGGCGAAATCGCCGCCCAATCCGCGCAAGATGCCCGTCATCTCCTCGGCGGCCTCGCCGGCGTAGAACGCGCAGCGCCCGTGCTGCGCGATCCGGCGCAGGGTGCGGCCGAGCGCAGGTTGCGTGCGGACATCGCCGACCTCAGGCGCCTTGCCGCCGGGAAGGAACTGCGCGGCCGCGTTGGGGTCGATCTCGATCCGGGCCCGGAAGCGGCGCCAGTCCTCGGCGACGCGCGGCGTCACGCAAAAGCCCTGCTCGGCGGCCGAGATCGCCGGCCGGAAGATCTCCTCCAGCGACTTGCTGCCGTGATCGGCGACCAGCCTGCACCAGGCATCGATCGCGCCGGGCACGGTCACCGCCTCTGGCGCGGTCGGCGGAATGTCGCGCGCGTCGCTTGCGGCAAATTTATCGACATCGGTCGCGGCCGGCGTGCGGCCCGAGCCATTCAGCGCGATCGGTTCGCCGGCCTTGGGCGAAACCAGCGCAAAACAGTCGCCGCCGATCCCGGTCATCTGCGGTTCGACCACGCCCTGCACCGCGCCGCCGCCACCGCGGCATCGACGGCATTGCCACCGGCCTTCAGCATCTCGACCGCGGCGAGCGTCGCCTGCGGGTGCGAGGTTGCGGTCATCCCCCGCTCCGCAACCGCCACCGAGCGGCCGATGGCCATGAAATCACGCATGTCGCTTCCTCTGATGTTGCGAGCTGCAGCCGCTCGCCAACATTGTCGAATACGACACCGGTCCTTCGGGGAATTTTCGGTTGGTGGCGCGGTAAGCGGCAATCCACCGTAAGGTGGATCGTTTGGACGCGGACGAGGCTTGTCCTGCGACAAGGACGAGCGGGCAAACGAAACCAAGATATTATGGAAGGAGATCGACGAACGAGAAGCAGTTCGGAGTTGGCCGACCATATTTGAATGGAGACCGCGCATCTCAGGCCGGTCAATGGTCAGGAATACACATTGCATCGTGCGGCATCCCGGCATGCCAAGCTGATCGGCGAGCGACGACACGCGCAAGGTCGAAGGCAGCGACGAAGGCTGCGGCAACGAGGATCGGCTCGCGCCTTTGATTGACACATCCTTGCTGCGCTTCGAACGTGCACGCCCAGGCTATTGCTGCGCCGCGCTACTACTTTTGCGCTGCTCTGCTGGCCGCCAGATCAGTCAGATAGGGCTAGTTCAGAATGGCAATTGCCGCGCGCTCTTGTCGATCTACGATACCCCTACTCGTGCGGATTGGTCGAGGTCAACTCAACACTCCGTCCATGCATATCGCGCGACCAGGGATCGTCGCTTCTGCCCACGGAGCGACGGTCCCGCCCAACGGAGGTGCTATAGACAAGCTTAAGACCGAAAGTTGGCTAGCCTCGCCTGCCCGCTTCTGGTTCGATGTCACAAGCGAGTTGGCCGGCACGCTTTGAGTAAGTCTGAGAACGAGAAAAAGCTGGTCGCGCGATCCTCCGTTCAGAGATGACAGTGGCTTTGGCGCCGCCGTTGCCGTCTACCGGCAAGCTGCTGTCGAGCGCTACGGGAAGTTGGCGAGCGAACAAGGCAATATAGAAAGCCCCGGCGCCTGGTTCAGGCAGAACCGTTCCGCCATGGAAGCGAATCCTTGCCTCAATGCCTTTGCGCAAGCAGCGTCCCTCTTCATTCTCGACGAATACGAGCGCGACCCGGCCGGCATTGAGGCGCTTGGCGCGCTGAACCTATGGGATGGCCTTAGCGCGATCCCACTCGAGCAATATCTAGAGGCTTGGACAGATAGCTGCAAAAGCCTGCAGGCTTCGCCCGCTTTGCCCTTTGCGTTTGGAACAAGTGGTCCGATATTGCGGCATCTGAACAACGTCTCAGCGTTGTTGCCTGATGCGAAGTAGCCATACCGGCGAGCATGCGCCTGCGCGCTCAGGCCGAGAAAGTCCTAGACGCGGCAGCCTCCAATTGCGAGTATCAAACCTTCTTTTGAGGTGTTAAAAATGGAACCCGTTACATATCGCGGACTGCAAAACGCCGCAGATCAGAACACGCCGCATCTTGGCGGAAGCATCAAGGCTGGCGATCCCTTCACCTACTGTCCTTCGGTATGGGACTACGTCATTTCCAGATTTTGTATTCAATCGGTATTGGACCTTGGCAGTGGATGCGGAAACTCTGCTCACTACTTTCACAAAGCCGGTCTCATGGTGTTGGCGACCGATGGATTTCCCGAAAGCGTGGAAAAATCGACTTATCCGGCGTTTCAGCACGATATTACCCAAGCCCCGATCGTCACTCGAACAGACTTGGTTCATTGCCAAGAGGTCGTCGAGCACATTGACGAACAATACCTGGAGAACGTTCTTCTCAGTCTCACATGTGGCAAATACATCCTGATGACCCATGCCGTTCCCGGGCAAATCGGATACCACCACGTCAACTTGCAGACATCGGAATACTGGATCGACCATCTGCATCGAAAAGGGTGCGAGTATCTTGAAGCTGACACACGTCGCGTCAGGACTCTCGCTGAGCGGGACGGTGCTGTTTACATGCGGCAGAGCGGGTTGATGTTCGTCAATTCGGGCCGGCTCTGATAAAATCACGTCGCTGGCCCCGAATGCGGAACTTCACGGAAGCACTAAAGCGGCGAGAGATTCATTGGAGTGCGCGGTGCTCGCTTCAAGCCCTGATATCTCCGCTATTTGCGGTGCCGACCGTCTCCCGCTTCATCGTCGGTATTGCTCGAAAGCTCGGAGGAGCGTGTCGGCACGACGCTCCATCATCGCGCAGAACGGAGCAGAGGGCTGACGGGGCGCGTCAGGACGACCTGCCCGTTCGTGAGATTATCCGGACGCTGTTCTTGTCAGAGCGGCCAGCTCTGCGTCTGCATCGGCAATGCCTTGGGCGGCCGCCATTTCTAACCAGTGGCTCGCCTGCTTGAGGTCGCTGTGGCCGGCCGCACCGCTTCGCAGATAGCGCCCAAGCATGAGTTGAGCCTGTCCATGGCCGCGTTCTGCGGCCGCGCGAAACCAATGCTCGGCTTTGCCCCGGTCAACGGGAATGGCATGACCGCCGCTATACATCGCACCTAGCGCAAACATCGCCCCGGCGTGCCCCTTCGCCGCAGCCTGCTCGCACAACCTGAGCGCCTCTGACGCATCCTGGGGGCCCCCGCGGCCGTTCACGAGCATCTCGGCCAGAGCCACCTGCGCATCGGTGATTCCTCCATGTGCCGCCCTTGCGAACCAGCCACGTGCTGCTTTCGGATCGGCCGGTAGGCCGCGTCCATCAGCAACAAGTCGACCAATCATGAACTGCGCCTCTGGAACTCCTTCGGCCGCACGCCGTAGCCAAACTGCCGCCTGCTGCTCGTTCCGCTCAACGCCTATGCCCTGCAGAAGGCAAACGCCGAGGTTGAACGCCGCAACGAGGTTACCGTCTTTCGCCGTCTGCATGAACCAGTCCGCAACCGGAGGGCATTCTTCTCCTCTGGCCGCTCGCTCAAGCAAATCATTTCCGACGTCGACCTGCGCATCCAAATCCCCCGCTTCGGCAGCGACGCGCAGCCAACGCGCTGCTTCGTGATTATCCTGGGGTACACCGGCCCCTGTCATATAGAACGAGCTCAACGACCGGGCTGCCGCTGCATTGCCCGCCTCGGCAGCCCGACGATACCAGCTCGCAGCTTCCACATAATTCGGCGGCAACGCCCCGCCTTTGGCGTAGAGGTTGCCGACCAATTCCGCAGCACGAGCGTCGCCAGCGAGGGCGGCGCGGCGAAGCCAAGTTTCTCCCAATACGGGATCCTTGGCCACAACAGTTCCTTCAATCAGCGCAGTACCCCATTTTATCTGCGCACCGCGGTGTCCCAATTCGGCAGCCTTGCGGTATAGCTCGGCAGCGGCAATTGGATCTTTGGTGCCGCTTATTCCTCCTTCCGTCAGGACCGCCAGCATGAATACGGCCGTGGGAATTTCAGCGGCCGCCGCCGCTTGCATGTTCTTGACGACCTCGTCCTTGTAAGCGGCCCGATCCGGATCCCCTGCGAGCGAGAGCGCATATCCCAATTGTCCTTGGGCACAGCCTGCGGCGGCGGAACGGCGATACCATTCTCTCGCCTGGGTTAGATCTCTGAGCGGCGACGCACCGTAGGTTAGAATGTACGCCAGAAGCGCTTGCGCCTCAGGAGACCCTGCATCAGCCGCCACGCGAGCCCATTTTAACGCGGCATCGAAATCCGGCTTTGCCCTGCCTTCGTGCGAAAACAATCGCGCGGCAGCATCGCCGCCTTCACGTGCATGCGAGCCGAGCCCCTGGAGCAAGAGCGCCGCCAGCAGGGACTGCGCCTCGACGTACCCATCTAACGCCGCGCGCTCAAGCCAGCGCGCGCTCTCCGTACGACTGAACGGTACGCCGCTTCCCTGAAGGTAGAGCCTTCCGATATGATACGCTGCTTCAGCGCTGCCAGCCTCGGCCATTCGAGCCAATTGTGGCAACGCTTCGGCGAATCGCTCTCTCTCTATGAGAGCGATCGCTCGGCGCAGCTCCTTTTCAGGTGACGCCTTTCCGATCAAGCGATCAAAGAGCATTTCTAGAAGGCTCCATCCATCAGCGCTGCAGAGCCATATCGTTCAGGGCTCGCGCATCGCCTCCTGCGTCACCGGAAGCACAAGGCCGAGCAAGTACTTCAGCACGGTCCGCTGACCGACTTTGATGTCGGCGGTTACGGGCATTCCCGGCGTGATCTGGAAGCCCGCCGGAACATCGTGCAGGGCCACGCGATCGATGCTTATCCGGCTGCGGTAAAATGGCTCCAGATTGGTAGTCGGAATCGCACTGGTGGGGTTGCGGGCCTCGACCTGAGCATTGAAGCTATCCGGACTCACGATGCGAACGACGCCTTCGGCCATCCCGTATTGAGAGAACGGAAACGTGTCGAACTTGACAGACACGGGATCCTTGACATGCACGAAGCCGTTATCTTTGCCCGCAATGTTGACCTCGACCTCGAGCGGGGCGTCTGCCGGCACAAGAGTAATGAATTGTTGCCCCGACTGCATGACTGAACCCACCGAGACCTTTGCAACCGATTGCACGATCGCATCAAGCCCGGCACGCAATTCGACCAGTTTGCGTCGCAGGTTTGCCTTGGTCAGCAGCTCGCGTGTATCGGCCGCCTTGACGGTGATCTCCTGCAACTTTTGCGATGCTTCGGCCTTCCAGCCGCGGACGTAAGCGTCGCGGTCGGAAGCAAGTGCCGATTGATCGCGTTTTGCCCCCTCCCCTGTCGCAATCGCGTTGGAAAGCGACCGCTGCATTTCAACGCGTGTATCCTTGGCGATCAGCGAATTCAGCCGACTTCCGGTCTGGGTCGCTTCCAGCTGCCGACGCATATCCTCGATGCTTTGAGCCACACCGAGGCGATCACGATAGCCTACTGCATCAGAGTCCGCCCTCGCTATAACCGCATTCAATTCCTGCAGCCGATGCTCGTAGTTTTCGATCTTGGCATCAAACTGCGCCTTTCGATGACTGAAAATCGAGGCCTGCAACGTCCAGTTTGGATCATTGCCGGAGTACGTGAACGGCTGGCCGTCGGCTTCCGCGCGCAGGCGAGCAAGCTCGGGCTCGAGGCTGTTCAGCTGCCCCTCCAAGGCCACTCGGTCCGCTTCGGCAAAGGTCGGATCGAGACGCGCCAGCACGTCACCCGCACGCACGCGTTGGCCTTCGCTTACGTCGATAGAGCGGACGATGGCGGTCTCCAGCGGCTGTACAAGGATGGTGGAGGATTGCGAGACCACCAGGCCGCGCGCCGTGACGACCTGATCGACGGGCAATACACCCGCGACAAGGACCAAGGCAGCAACCATACTGGAGACGATCCAAATTGTGCCACGAGCCATGCGCGGCACAGGTGCATTGATGATCGCCGTTGACGGTTGCTGGAACTCAAGGATCACCGGCAACGTCGGATCGATCTTTTTGGATCTGAACGGAAGCGGCAGCAAATTGGCCTGGACTTCGCTCATGGTTCGTTCGCTCCGCCCGAGATCAGCTTCGGAGATACCGAGGGTCGTGTCGTTTCGCTATGCCGATTCTGCTGATTCCAGAGTTGTCGATAGATCGCGCAACGCTCGACCAACGCATTGTGTGCGCCGCAATCGACGATCGTTCCTTGATCAAGAACGAGAATTTGATCGCAGCCGACCAGCGAGGACAGCCGGTGCGAAACGATGATCATCGTCCGCCCGCTCGCGATTCGCTCGAGGTTTGCCGTCACGACAGCTTCGCTTTCCGGGTCGAGCGCGCTGGTCGCTTCGTCCAGTATCAGAATGCGCGGGTCCGTGATGAGCGCTCGTGCAATCGCCAGTCGCTGCCTTTGGCCGCCCGAAAGGTTGGGAGATCCCTCTTCGATGTAGGTTTCAAAGCCATTGGGCATCCGTTCGATGAACTCCTCCGCGCCTGCAAGCCTTGCTGCATAGACGGCATCAGACAACGTCAGGCCCGGTCGACCGGCGATGATGTTATCTCTGATGGAGCCGCGAAACAGGAAGTTCTCCTGCAAGACAACGCCGAGGCTCTGTCGAAGGTGACGCAGATCGACATCGCGCAAGTCGGCGCCATCGATCTTCACAAATCCCTTATAATCACGGTTGATTCCCTGCAGCAGGCGCGTGACCGTAGATTTGCCTGATCCGCTGCGACCGACGATTCCCAACGTCGATCCGGCCGGCACTGAAAAGCTGATCCTGTCGAGCGCCGGGACAGTCGTGTTGAGGTAAGTGAAGCTGACATCCTGGAAGGCGATTGCGCCCTCAAACTTCGGTCTCAAGCCCGCCGCTCGCGCGCTGCTCTCGGTAGGCCGATTGAGGACGGAGCTCGCCTCTCCGATCGCTGCCCCAACCTCCTCATAGTCCTCGATCAACCGGGCTAATCCAACCAGCGGTTGGGCGGCCCGCGCGCTCAGCATCAGGAATGCGAACAATCCACCCACCATGTAGCCTGACGGGTCGTTAATCGCGAGATAGGCACCAAGCATGGTGGTGCCGAGCACCATCAGCCGCTCAATCGGTGTAACCAGCGTCTGCGGCCAGTTTGACAGACGACCAAACTCCAGCCGCCATTTTCCCGCCTCGGCGATGCGTTCGTCCCAAAGAGCGCGGCGCTGCGGCTCCAGGGCCAACGCCTTGACCGTCTTGATGCCCACGATTGTCTCGCCAAGCGTTGCCGATTTCCACGTCTCAGCCGTGGTGACCCGTCCGTACATCTCTCGCATCGGTTTCAGGAACGCGATGATGATCAGCAGGATCGCGCCGGCGCAGCCGAGCACAATACTGGCCAGGATCGGGCTGAGATAGAACAGAAACGGGAGCAGTACGCAAAGCGTCATCAGGTCGAGAAACGTCGTCAGAAGGCGACCCGTCAGGAATTCGCGAACGCGATAGACCTGCGCGATACGATACATCGTTTCGCCCGCCGGATGACGTTCGAAATAATCGAGCGGCAGACGAAGCAGGCGGTTGAAAACGTGCAGATTGAGTTTCGCGTCGAGCCTGGCGCCAACAACCGCAATGATATGACGTCGCGCATGCCCCAGGAGGGATTCGTAGAGGACTACGACCGCCATGACAGCCGCAAGCATCAACAACGTAGACGTACTGTGGAATTGCAGGACCTTGTTCACCATCGTCATCACCAGGAGTGGTGGGAAGATGGTGAGGAAGCTGATGGTGAGCGAGGCAATCCCGATGTCGCGCAACAGGCGCCTTTCGTGCAGGACGAGATCGAAAAGCCAGCGCAGATCAAACGGCGCGTCGGCTGCGACGCGACTTCGGCTCGCGCGCAGCAGGATGGCCTCACCGTTCCACACCTGGGAAAGACGCAACTCGTCAACGGGTACGGCTCCGTCTGCAGAGGCACCTGGATCCCTGAGCATGACGATATTCTGATCGGCGTTCGCATTGACCATAACCGCGGCGCCGCCATCGGCAAGCAGCAGGACGACCGGATCGGCCTCGCCCATCCCAAGCAGGTGGCGCCAGGTGGTTCGTACGGCACGCGACCACAGGCCCGCATTCTGCGCCCAGGTCGAGAGCGCTGCGGCCGATGGATAGATGTCGGATTCGTCGGTCTTCAACTCCCCCACATCAAGCTCGACGCCATGATGACGCGCGACTTGGATAATGGCTTGCAATCGCGCCTGATATTGCGGACTACGTTGCGCTTCCAAGCGATTGACAGAATGCCCCTGCGGCGGACCAAGATCGGTTGACTTCGTTCTGGATGAGACGACCAGCGGTTCTGATCGCACCTTTGCTTTGCCCTTTGCAGCGAATTCGGCGCAGATCCGTTTCACGAAGAGGCGCACGCGGATACCGAGCTCAATCAATAGTTCACGACCGCCACGGACGATGTCCTTGGGCGCACGCAGCAGAACGGACCATCGCGCAGCGAATTGCGCTTTCGCTGCCAGCCAGGAGCCAGGTCGCGATGCACCAGGCTTTCGGGCGGCGCGCGGACGCCCGCTCGGAGATTCGGTGCGAATATCTGGTGACACCAGGCGCTGGGACGTATCGCCGTCGTGCGCGGGAATAATGTGCAGATCGCCGGGCACAGACTCTATTCGGACCGGCGCCGTTGCGCTGAGGCGGACCTGCCCTTCGACGCGCCACACCGCTTCGTCGAAATCACATTTCTCAGTGTCGATTTGGGCCTGGGACAAATTCTTTCTGGCGGCGAGCCGGCTCTCCAAAAGGGCACGTGCCCGGCTGTAAAGTGCATTACGCGACGCTTCATCGTCCGCACGAAGATCGTCAATTGCGTTCTGCAGCAAGCGGACGTACTTGCCAGGCCCTGGCTCCCCAAAGGAGCCGCTATGCGGGTCCACGGTCACCCTCCAAAATCGACAACAGAATAAAAATCGTCACTATATAGCGGCAATGTAGACGAATTCGACCGGCCGCAACACCGAAATTCCCGCAGTTGGTTGACGCGATTGGACCCCTGCTCCCACCGACATCTCACGCGATCGCGAACAATTGCCGTAGCCGGGACGGCAATTCGCCGGTGGAACCAATTGCAACACAGCTTTCGGTCCACAAATCGAGATAGCGTTCGATCGGAACGGATGTCCGCTCCGGCCAGCGGTTCAAGGCTCCCAGATCATCGAGACAGGTTTGTTTCCCAATTTTGACGTCCTCGTAGATCTGGAGGACGCCGACCACCGCGGGTCCCCACGGAACCTCCTTGCCGGATCTGACTTCCAGCTTCGCGCGATTCTCGCGGAACCACTCGAGCGGCGAAAGATCGTCCGCTTTGAACTTGTCCAGCAGCGCGGAGCCATATTGGCGAACAGCACGCGCAAAACCTGAGTCCCCCGCAAACGGTGGCGATCTCTCCCAGCTATCAGCGAGCAGCCTCAGACCGCGAACCGAAAATGTCTCCACGAGCACCTCCTCGAGCCATTGTGTCGGAGGTTGCGGCTTTGCGGAAAATTGCCAGCTGTTGCTCAGGACATGCCCAAGCTCGTGACCGAATTGATAGGCCAGCCTGCACCAGTCGGCATAGCCGATGTTCACGACGATCGATGCCATGTCGGGCTGATCGCTGTGCAGCCAGATCGCAGGCGCAACTTCGCCGTGATTTTCGATACGAAGCTTCTTGGGTTGCCGATCCGACAGCAATCGCATTCCCGACAGATCGACCTCCCGGATCCGCGTGAGTACACGCATCACGGCGTCGGTCGGTGCCGCATGCCAATCGCCCGATAATTCGATCGGAGCGCTCCGAAGGTTTTCTGTCGACGCGATCTCGCGCCCGAAACCCCTTCTGCTTCCCTTAACGGTAAGAACCGCCGCACTGCTCGAGAGAACGAGGAAGCGTCGGCGGTTGATCTTCGTCGTGCCAACCATCGGCTATTCTCGGCCTGATCGGTGAGAAAGCCAGGGATGCGCGATCCCTGGCTTCCTCGTCCGTTACTTCTTCAGCCGCCGACCTTAAGAGTCGTGTTTCGGCAGGTTGAGGTTGGGCCTGTTCGATTGATCGAATTGACCAATCGTTCCGGCACCACCCGGACGGGCTTGATCGAAAGCCGAACCGCCATCGGTGTTGCCCATGCGGGACAACAGCATCTGCGCCAAGCTCTTGATCGTCGTGAGATCGGCCTGCAACTGCTGGCCATTCATCGACCCTCCCGCCATGGCAAGCGCCAGGTCCGCGACTGCAGCCTCCAATCTTAGCAGCACCGGACTCAACGATCCAACGGTCGTATCGGGACTGATCGTGGTGGTCAGCGACGACTGATCGTCTTGCTGACCAGCCATCCCTGTTGCACCCGCCGGGCCTGTCGAGCCCGTCGCACCAGCACCTGTCGCCCCGGTGGCTCCGGTCGAACCAGCTGCGCCAGTCGCCCCGGTTGCTCCCGTCGCTCCGGCCGCGCCCGTCGGACCTGTCGGGCCGGTGTGACCGTGGCGGCCTGTCGGGCCGGTCGGCCCTCTCGGACCACGTGGACCTGTCGAGCCGGTCGCTCCAGTCGTACCCGCCGGACCGGTTGCACCCGTTGCACCGGCTGAGCCCGTCGGACCCGTCGGGCCGGTGTGACCGTGGCGGCCTGTCGGGCCGGTCGGCCCTCTCGGACCACGCGGACCAGTCGAGCCGGTCGCTCCAGTCGAACCCGCCGGACCGGTTGCACCCGTTGCACCGGCTGAGCCCGTCGGACCCGTCGGGCCGGTGTGACCGTTGCGGCCTGTCGGGCCGGTCGGCCCTCTCGGACCGCGCGGACCAGTCGAGCCGGTCGCCCCGGTCGACCCCCTCGGGCCGGTAGCTCCCGTTGCGCCCGTGGCTCCAGTCGCACCAGGATCGCCCGTTGCTCCAGTCGCACCCGTCGAGCCGGTTGCTCCAGTCGAGCCGGTTGCACCGGTTGCGCCGGTCGAGCCCGTTGCACCGGTCGAGCCGGTAGCTCCCGTTGCACCAGGATCACCTGTTGCTCCAGTCGCACCCGTCGAGCCCGTTGCACCGGTCGCACCCGTCGAGCCGGTGGCACCAGTGGCTCCCGTCGAGCCGGTGGCTCCGGTCGCACCCGTTGCGCCGGTGGCTCCAGTCGCACCCGTTGCGCCGGTGGCACCAGTTGCTCCCGTCGAGCCCGTTGCACCGGTCGCACCCGTCGCGCCGGTGGCACCAGTGGCTCCGGTCGCGCCCGTGGCTCCAGTCGCACCCGTCGCGCCGGTGGCTCCCGTTGCTCCCGTCGAGCCCGTTGCTCCAGTCGCACCCGTTGCGCCGGTGGCTCCCGTTGCTCCCGTCGAGCCGGTGGCTCCGGTCGCACCCGTCGCGCCGGTGGCACCAGTGGCTCCGGTCGCGCCCGTGGCTCCAGTCGCACCCGTCG
This sequence comes from Bradyrhizobium sp. USDA 3364, assembly GCF_054056355.1. NCBI lineage: Bacteria > Pseudomonadati > Pseudomonadota > Alphaproteobacteria > Hyphomicrobiales > Nitrobacteraceae > Bradyrhizobium > Bradyrhizobium sp. USDA 3364. The sequence continues at coordinate 6,008,174 of NZ_JBSRYG010000002.1, read as the reverse complement.
CGCCGGTGGCTCCCGTTGCTCCCGTCGAGCCCGTTGCTCCAGTCGCACCCGTTGCGCCGGTGGCTCCCGTTGCTCCGGTCGCGCCCGTGGCTCCAGTCGCACCCGTCGCGCCGGTGGCACCAGTGGCTCCCGTCGAGCCGGTGGCTCCGGTCGCACCCGTTGCGCCAGTGGCTCCCGTTGCTCCCGTTGCGCCGGTGGCACCCGTTGCTCCGGTCGCGCCGGTGGCACCAGTCGCTCCCGTCGAGCCGGTGGCTCCGGTCGCACCCGTTGCGCCGGTGGCACCAGTTGCTCCCGTCGAGCCGGTGGCTCCGGTCGCACCCGTTGCGCCGGTGGCTCCCGTTGCTCCGGTCGCGCCCGTGGCTCCAGTCGCACCCGTCGCGCCGGTGGCTCCCGTCGAGCCGGTGGCTCCGGTCGCACCCGTTGCGCCGGTGGCTCCCGTTGCTCCGGTCGCGCCGGTGGCACCAGTTGCTCCTGTCGCGCCGGTTGCTCCGGTCGCGCCCGTTCGTCCCGTTGCTCCAGTCGCCCCCGTTGCTCCGGTAGCACCGGTCGAGCCGGTGGCCCCCGTTGCGCCGGTACGTCCCGTTGCACCCGTCGCGCCGGTGGCACCGGTTGAGCCGGTGGCTCCAGTTGCACCTGTCGCGCCGGTTGCTCCAGTCAAGCCAGTGGCACCTGTGGCTCCTGTTGCACCAGTCGAACCTGTTGCACCCGTCGAGCCCGTTGCTCCGGTCGCGCCGGTGGCTCCCGTTCGTCCCGTTGCCCCAGTCGCACCCGTGGCTCCGGTAGCACCAGTTGAACCGGTCGAGCCGGTGGCCCCCGTTGCGCCGGTACGCCCCGTTGCTCCAGTCGCGCCGGTAGCTCCAGTTGCACCTGTCGCGCCGGTTGCTCCAGTCAAGCCGGTGGCACCGGTGGCTCCTGTTGCACCTGTCGAACCTGTTGCACCCGTCGAGCCCGTTGCTCCGGTCGCACCAGTCGAACCAGTGGCTCCGGTCGAGCCGGTAGCTCCGGTCGAGCCGGTGGCTCCCGTCAAGCCGGTGGCGCCGGTCGCACCTGTGCCGCCAGTCGCGCCGGTGGCTCCGGTCGCACCCGTGGCACCAGTCGCACCCGTGGCTCCGGTCGCGCCGGTGTCGCCGGTCGCACCCGTGGCGCCAGTCGAACCCGTGGCTCCGGTCGCACCTGTGGCGCCAGTCGCGCCGGTGTCTCCGGTCGCACCTGTGGCGCCGGTCGCACCCGTGGCTCCGGTCGCGCCGGTGTCACCGGTCGCACCCGTGGCGCCAGTCGAACCTGTGGCTCCGGTCGCGCCGGTGTCACCGGTCGCACCCGTGGCGCCAGTCGAACCCGTGGTTCCGGTCGCGCCGGTGGCGCCAGTCGCGCCGGTGTCTCCGGTCGCACCTGTGGCGCCGGTCGCGCCGGTGTCACCCGTGGCGCCAGTCGAACCCGTGGCTCCGGTCGCACCTGTGGCGCCAGTCGCGCCGGTGTCTCCGGTCGCACCTGTGGCGCCGGTCGAACCTGTGGCTCCGGTCGCGCCGGTGTCTCCGGTCGCACCCGTGGCGCCAGTCGAACCTGTGGCTCCGGTCGCGCCGGTGTCTCCGGTCGCCCCCGTGGCGCCGGTCGAACCTGTGGCTCCGGTCGCGCCGGTGTCTCCGGTCGCCCCCGTGGCGCCGGTCGAACCTGTGGCTCCGGTCGCGCCGGTGTCTCCGGTCGCACCTGTGGCGCCGGTCGAACCTGTGGCTCCGGTCGCGCCGGTGTCACCGGTCGCACCCGTGGCGCCAGTCGCGCCGGTGTCTCCGGTCGCACCTGTGGCGCCGGTCGAACCTGTGGCTCCGGTCGCGCCAGTGTCACCGGTCGCACCCGTGGCGCCGGTCGAACCTGTGGCTCCGGTCGCGCCAGTGTCACCGGTCGCACCCGTGGCGCCGGTCGCGCCGGGATCGCCGGTCGCACCTGTTGCGCCAGTCGAACCTGCGGCTCCGGTCGCGCCGGTGGCCCCAGACGCACCTGTCGCACCTGTGCCTCCGGTCGAGCCTGTTGCTCCGGTCGTACCCGTCGGGCCGGTCGCGCCCGTGGCCCCGGTCGAACCTGTGGCTCCGGACGCGCCTGTCGCGCCTGTTGCTCCGGACGCACCTGTTGCTCCGGTCGCACCCGTCGCTCCCGTTGCACCGGTCGCACCCGTCGCTCCCGTTGCACCGGTCGGACCAGTCGCGCCCGTAGCTCCGGTTGAGGCGGAAACGCTTCCAGACGAGAATGTATCGCCGTTCGCCGTACCGCCGCCCGAGAACACCCCGTTCGTGATCGTTGCGACCGAGACGTAGTTATCCCCGTTTGAGTTGTAGTAGACTCCGTAAGTCCCGGTCGCGCTTGGAAGCAGGGTCTCAACGCTGAAGCCTGAGACGTTACCCGTGCCAGCGCCGAACCCCTTCGACGGCAGTTGGAATGAGGAAACAATCGTGAAGTTGCTGAGGTCAACCACGTAGAATGTGTTGATTTGGGGCTGACCTGAGTTTCCGATCGTGCCATTGAGCGTCAAGACCGCAGCGAGCAAGCCTTGATAACTTTGCGCGCCAATCGCGGTCATCGGGGCTTCCGCGTGACGATCGCTGCTGCTGGAGTCGAGCGTCCAACCGCCACCCAGCGTCTCTGCACCGATGAAGCTGCTGGCGCCATGAACGACAGCGCCGGTCGCATCCTCGAGTGCTTCCAGAAAATGGCAGCCTTCGTCAGCGAGCGCGGTACGACAGCTCCACAGGCGCAAGTCACCGCCCTCTTTGAGCGCGCGACCAATCGTTGCGAGCTCACTCCCATCGCCTGGCAGCGTCGCCGACGACCATTCACCTGAGCTGAAGACCACTCGGCCCGGTGCGCCATGCGCGACTACATGGATCGCGTCCCAGCGCTCAGCGCCACTCAATGCTTCCGCCATCTGCTTTGCAGCTGGCCTTGCACCGTCTAGCACAATAGCCCGAACCTCGGGCCGGAGATGCTCCAGCAGCGTGTTCAGATCGGGAACGAACGGATCGACGAACAGAAGCTCTGATTTGTGGGCCATGAAATTGGTCCTGTTTTTGACTTACAACAATTCACGTCAGGCCGAGCGCGGGTTGCCGCCTCAGCCCAAATCAATGTGCAGACGCTCTGTAGTGCGTTCAGACTATTCGCTGCTTGGTCCGTTTGGTGGTGAGAGACTCAGGGAGCTTCGGACGGACAGAAACGGACAGACCGTAAACTCTCCGTTCGCATCAAAAGTGCCGATGTCGTAAGCACTCGCGTAGCGCCCGACCTTGATCCGCATCTCGACCGCGTTGAAGCGATCGGACGCGTCCGGCAAAATGACTTGGGAAACGATCGTCTTGGTCGCTCGATCGACGACGAAGTAGGTCACGTTCTGGGTGGTCGCGCCACGCGGCAACGATCCGGTCACTGTGATCTCGTTTGAGATGCCCGCGGAGAGAAGCCCCGCATACTGGGCAACGCCTTTGCCCGTTATGGGAGGTGTCACGGGAACAGAGCTGCCGGAAGAAGCCGATTTGTCGGCCGGACCTGACTTAACCATGCGACGCCACCCCAACGCATTCAACGAGATCGAATCCCGGAAAACGCTCGTCCGGAGACCGACGCTCGAACCGACCACAATTTCGCGGCTCAACCTTGGGTGGTGCTCGCTATGCTCACTTCAGTCGTCAGCGACGGGCTGACGACCACATTCCAAGATTGAAACGTCATTCCAAAAGTTCCCGCCTGAAGCGCAGACGGACCGCAAAAATTAATTATCCCTTAATCATAGGGGGCCGAGAAAACGAGCGCAAGAAAATTCAAAATCGAAATCAAGATAAGTCAAATTATTTCCCTGTCGGGTTCCATTAACCTTCAAGCTGACGCTACAGGGCGCACAACTCACTGAATTTGCTGCCCGAACAATTTCAGCTAAGTTGTTTCGCAACGTCCGATGGAACCAAGGGGTCACCGACATAGGGCGTCGAGCACTTCAATATTTGCTGGTTTGAACTTTTCATAATTGGTTGCGTCAACCGAAAAAGTTTGGCGGTGGTGGAAAACAAGCGCCTTTGCCTCAACATGATCGTCAAGAACGAGGTGGCAAATCTCGAGCGCTGCCTGGCGGCGGTCGCTGACCACATCGCTTGCTGGGTCATCTGCGATACCGGCTCGTCTGACGGCACGCAGGACTTCATCAAGACGTTCTTTGCCCGGCGCAATCTACCGGGAGAACTCCATACGATTCCATTCGACAATTTCGGGCAAGCTCGGAACGACGCGCTCGATCGTGCCTGCGCCTCACCGCTTGATTTCGATTATATCCTGTTCAACGACGCCGATATGGAGCTCGTTGTCGACGACGCCGAATTTCGCAAATCCCTTACCGGTCCTGGCTACCGTCTCTTGCAACGGGCGTCGGGCGGGTTGAGCTACTGGAACACCCGACTGGTCCGGCGTGACAGCGGTTCGAAGTATTGTGGCGTGACACATGAATATATCGACGTCCCGGGAGACGTCATGGAATTGCAGGGCGCCTGGTACATCGATCACGCCAGCGGATCCAATCGTGGCGACAAATCAGAGCGGGATATCCGACTGCTCGAAGCGGCGCTCGAACTTGAGCCCGACAACGCTCGGTACTGGTTTTATCTTGCGTGGTCCTACCGAGATGCCGGCCAATATGGCAAAGCCGCCGCAGCCTTTGCCAAGCGCGCGGGTATGGGAGGCTGGGACGAAGAGGCGTGGATGGCGCGGCTGCAGCACGCACGTTGCCTGCGAGATCTGGGCGACGAGGATGGATTCGTCAGCAAGGCACTCGAAGCATTCAAGCAAAGGCCGACACGCGCGGAGCCCCTTTACGATCTAGCACGATACTATCGAGAACGCGGCAGGCATGAGACGAGCCTCCACTTTTCCGAGCTCGGACTTTCTATACCTGCCCCCGAAAACGACATCCTTTTCGTCGAAACCGACGTCTATCAGACCGGTCTGCGTGAGGAGTTCTCGGTCGCCGCAAATTATTGTCAGGATGCCGCTCGCTGGGACCGTGGCTACTCGATCTGCAACGATCTGGCGCTCGACCGAGCAATTCCGGACGCCCCACGTGAGCTTGCGCGGACAAATCTGTTCTTTTACCTGCAGCCGGCAGAGCGGCTCTTTGGATCATTTTCTGCACGACCGGTGGATTACGATGTCCCCCAAGGCTATCGGCCAACCAACCCCTCCGTCTCGCGTCATGGAAATGACCTCTATCTCGTGCAGCGGGCAGTGAATTTTCGGCTGCTCAAAGACGGCACCTACGAGACGGACAACGGCGCTCCCATCCGAACGCGCAACTTTCTGCTACGGCTGAACGCGGACCTCGGGGTGCAAGCGGCGGCCGAACTTCTGCAGCCCGCCGACTACCCAACAGCCCAATTCGAGGAAGTGCAAGGACTCGAGGATATTCGTCTGTTCAGCTGGAATGGCTCGCTATGGGGCATTTCATGCGTCCGCGAACTGAATGCCGAGGGCTGGTGCGAACAGTTGATCGCCCGGATTGAACAGCGAAGCAATACGGAAACCCGGCTCGCTGAGTGGCGCGTGCTCCGTCCTGAGGGCCCACGCCTCCACGAAAAGAACTGGATGCCACAAGCCAACGGCGCCGCTCTGCGCTTCGTCTACTCGTGCGACCCGACCAGGATTGTAGACGATAGGGGTAAATTCGTCTCAGCGAATGCTGCTGGCTTTGCGGTCGAACAGTTCCGAGGCGGAACGCAACTCATTGAATTCGACGAAGGCTGGCTCGCACTCGTCCACGAAGTTCACTGGCAGAACGATCGAAGGTTCTATCAGCATCGCTTTGTATGGTTCGATCGCGAAAGCAATCTGAGCCGGCTTAGTCGCCCGTTCTATTTCAAGGACAAAGGGGTCGAGTTCGCGGCCGGTCTGGCCTGGCATCCGGACGGCCGTCGCTTGCTCGTATCCTACGGTGTCGCCGATAGCGAATCCTGGATCGCCTCGATTGAGGCAGCCGAAGTGCGTGCTTCACTTGAAGGTAATTCGGCGGCGCCAACCGAGGTTTCTGCTGCGCCGTCTCCCCATCGGTCCGAGAACGAGCGCAGAAGTAAAGAACCCGCGGTCAAGGAGTCAGGGTTGTCGAAACCAAGTGGAAAGTCGATCGGCCTGTGCATGATCGTCAAGAACGAGGCGGCGGTTATCGTCCGTTGCCTCGACAGTGTCCGACCGATGATCGACTATGTGTTGATCGAAGACACCGGCTCGACCGACGGCACGCAGGACATCATTCGACAGTGGCTCGACAGGAACGGATTGGCGGGCGAAGTCATCGACGAACCCTGGCGCGATTTCGCATACAACCGGTCGCATGCGCTCGCTTGCCTGCGTCGGAACCCGGACGTCGATTACGCCCTCATCATCGACGCCGATGACGCCCTCACCATCGAGCCGGAATTTGACATCGCCGCGTTCAAGTCTGGCATGACCGCAGACCTCTATGACGTCACCATCAACCACAACGGCGTCCGTCATTATCGACCGCACCTGTGCAGTAACAAGAAGGAGTTCCATTTTCGCGGCGTCCTGCACGAATTCGTGGAAGCGCCGGCCGATGCCCACGGTCGGGAGACCGCCTCGGGCTTTGCGATCCAGATTGGCGGCGGCGGTGCGCGCAGCCAGGACCCCACGAAGTACCGCAAGGATGCTGCGCTGCTAGAGGGCGCCCTACAGAACGAGACGGACGCGTTTCTCCGCTCCCGTTACACGTTCTACCTTGCTCAAAGCTATCGCGACTGCCACGAGCCTGAGAAGGCTCTCAGGCACTACTTGGCCCGGGCTGAAATGGGCTTTTGGCAGGAAGAGGTTTTCATTTCACTCAATGCTGCGGCGCGACTCAAGGAAGCGCTCGATCATTCTGAAGACGACGTGATTGCGGCCTATCAGCGAGCCGCCGATTCTCAGCCCGCGAGAGCTGAAGCATTGCACGGTGCGAGCCGCTACTGCCGTTCAAAGGGTCGCAACAAGGAGGGAGCTGACTTCGCCCGCCGCGGCATTGACCTACCGATACCTATTGGAGCGCTCTTCGCCGAAGAATGGATCTACGAGTTCGGGCTACTCGATGAATTCGCCGTCAACGCATATTGGTCTGGCGATTATCAAGACTGCATAGACGCCTGCCTTCGTATTCTTCAAAGCCGGTCAATCGATGAAGGCCTGAGGCGCCGCGTAGAAGACAATCTGCGCTTTGCGACGGACCGGATCTCCGAAAGCATCGACCCACCGAATGTAGCCGACGTACCCGACGAAAATCGCCCGCTTCCTAAAGTACTGATAGCAATCCTTGCCAAAAGCAAAGCTGGCCACCTGCCGTTGTTTCTGGAGTGCATCGAGGCGCTCGACTATCCGTCGGAGCGGATCGCGCTTTACATCCGGACCAACAACAATCGGGATGATACCGCCGAAATTCTCCGGGACTGGCTTCAGCGTGTCGGACCGCGGTATTCGCACGTAGAATTCGACGATAGTGATGTATCGGAACGCGTTCAGGACTTTGCGGACCATGAGTGGAACGGCACTCGCTTCTCCGTGCTAGGTCGAATCCGCCAACACAGCATGAACCAGACTCTGGCTCTGGGATGCGACTACTATTTCGTGGTCGACGTCGACAACTACCTGCGCCCCCTCACCCTGCGGCACCTTGTAGAGCTCAATCTTCCGATCGTGGCGCCTCTGCTCAAGTGTGTCGACGCCGATCGGCCGCTGTACTCGAACTATCACCAGAAGATCGACGCGAACGGATATTTTCTTCCGAGCGACGAATACAACAATATTCTCAGCCGGTCGTCGCCAGGCCTCCACGAGGTGCCGGTGGTACATTGCACATATCTGGTTCGCGCAGACGCCATACCGCAATTGACCTACGATGACGGATCGGGCCGCTATGAATATGTCGTATTCGCCCACAGCGCGCGCCGCGCGGGATTGTCCCAGACATTGGACACTCGCGAAATCTACGGATGGCTGACCTTCGCGTCCGATGGGGAGGCAATCCGACCGCTGATCGCCGCAGAACTTCCAGCAAAATCGGCGCAGAAAGCAGCAAGAGAGGACGGCGCTCCGCTCAGTAGTGGGAAACGAACGATACGGCTGAAGGAGTATCCTGCGAACATATCCTTGTCTCACACACCTTCAGATGAATACGTCGAGAGTCGAAAGCACAGCCTCGTCCGCAAGCCTTATCTCCTGGAGACTGATGCCATCGGCTTCATTCGCGGATCAAAATCTCCGGCTGTAGCGGCTCAAAGTGTGATTGTTCTAGGCGACAGCGTGGTCGAGGGCATGTACCTCGATCCCGATGACCGGTTTTGCGCGAAGCTCGAGACGATTCTTCGCAGCGAGAAGCAGCTTGATGTTATCGTAAGAAACGGCGGCTACAGCGGAGCTACGACGCTCCATATGCTGAATTTGTTTCTCAACAAGATCATTCCGCTCAAGCCCGACCTCGTCATCCTGATGACGGGGATTGTCGATGTCGACGTGGCGAACCTGGAGGCCAGCTTTTGGAGTCGTGATTGCTGGCTCGAGCCGATCATTGACCTGAACACAAACAACTCGTGGCGGGATCACAACACCCTCTCTACACCGACCTTTGAGGATCGTCGTCGACTGCTGGATATCTTTTCGTCCGTCGCTCGATCCTTTGGCATCGAACTCTGGTTCGCGACCGTTCCCCATCGCCAGGGCGAAGGAGCCGATCCGGCTGTGGAGCGAAGTCGCTTGTCCATCAACGAGACGACACGCGCTGTCGCTCGTGCGGGAGGGCACGCCCTTTGTGATTTAGAGGCACAACTCGCCCACCGCACCGATATTTTTCAAGATGCTTTTCACCTAAACTCGGTCGGCGCCGAGGTCGTGGCTCGCTCGATCATTGCAGATGGCCTAGGTTCGTTCCTCCTCGCAAAGGAATCGACGGTGCCTGACCTCCCCATGGAGAAGGACGGGCGATCAAGGGATGAGATTTGTGTACTCAACTTGGACCAGAGCACCATTCGCTGGGACAAGTTCAAAGCCCGCAATGCCCACCTGGCCAACTTTGAACGAATTTCAGCGATCGAGGGCACCAAGCTAGATCGCCTCCAGCTCGAAAAGCAGGGCCTCATCGCGCCCGGACTTGACTACGGCGCCGGAGCCTTGGGCTGTGCGCTCTCTCACATTCAACTTTGGCAAAAGGCTGCGTCTCAAGAACATCCTGTGACGATTTTCGAGGACGACGCCCTTAGCCATCCCGCGTTCGACGAGCATCGAGCAGCCGTGCTGGCACAACTTCCCGCCGACTGGGATATCATCTTATGGGGCTATGTTTACGATCCGCTTTTCCTTTGGGTCGATCTTGGATTCTCAGCTGCGGAGCTTCGGTTTTACGATCGAGCCGAACCCTTTGCCTGGAGCGATACCACGGACGGCCGCCCAATTTATCGTCCCCATCGTCTTAGACACGCTTTCGGCACGCAGGCATACTCGGTCAGTCCACGTGGAGCGAGCCGTCTCTTGAATGCAGTGCTGCCCCTCAGGAAGCAATTGGTACCGTTTCCTGGAACGCCAATCGTAAATCAGGATCAGGGGATCGACGGCGCCATGAACAATGCGTACCAGACAATGCGTAGCTTCGTTTGCATTCCTCCCCTCGTCGTCCCAGCGCGACGATGGTCTCAGCGACCGCTTGAGAAGCGGATAGTCGCGTATGCCGCCAGTGCGGAAATGCCGTGAACAATTGCGACCTTAAGAAGGGAAACGACTTGAGACTGCAAAACGTCCCCTTGTTGGAGGTCCAGGCACGATGGGGCTACAGCGAGTTGACCGGTTCTCCGGCGGCCCGGCATTATTCTGATTTAGGGCATCTTGTCGCGAAGCGATTGGACGGGACTTCGTTCGAGCAGCTCTCCGACGCCGAACAATATGAACTTGCTTTTGGTACGGCGTGCGCTCGGCCGGTCCTGCTCGCGTTTCTGACGGGAGTGACTTCGTTCGACCTTGTTAAGGTTGGACGGACCAGATTGGGCTCGATGTTCGTGCCGCCAAATGTGTGGGATCCTGAGAGCGAGGGACGTTTCGTTTCGTTCGCTGAATACATGGGAACGACCAGCGCCAAGCCGGACGATCCCAGAAATGTAGTGCCTAGGGGAACCAACTATGAGTCTCCCGCAGATCCGATTACGTTCGGTCGGTCGTTTAGCTTTCCAATATTGATCGATGGCTTTCACCGCGCCGCCGGCTTCTGGAAGTACGGTCCACCCAACGGGACGTTGCCCGCCTACTTTCCGTCAGGTCTGGTGATAGAGGACTGAGTTCCGCTCGTCGGTAACCCTGCGAAGCGGTTACCGTGCTTTCTACCTTTGCGTGGGGCCCATGGGTGCGATCGGCGCCCGGCTTTCCCTGCGCCCTCTTCGAGAGATGCCGGAACGAAGGGCAAAGCTCAGACAATTCATGTCGCGAGAACGCGGATGTTTGACTCCCGCTGGCGCAACATACTCGATGTAGTCCCGGGCAAGCCCAACGCGACCCATAACCACCAACGATCATTGCTGCACGACGCTGGGGCCGCAGCTTTCTCCTACGCAAGCCTGTGGTAACGGGTCCCTGCTTTCGCGGGACGACGCCGGAATGCAGCCGAAACGCCGCGCCCGGCACCACGACCTAATGCGGCCGCGACATCAGCGCCACGACGGCCGAGCGGGTCTCGACGCCGAGTTTCTCGAAGATATGGATCAGGTGCGTCTTCACCGTCGCGAGCCCGATGTTCAGGCACTCGCCGATCTCGCGATTGGTCCGGCCGCAGCACAACAGTTCGACGACCTCCATCTCGCGCGAGGTCAGACCGTAGCGCGCCGGCTCGTCGGCATTCGACGACAGGCGGCCGGTCAGGTTGAACTCGAGATAGTCATGGATCTTCTCGGCAATATGCATGCTGCCGTCGGGGATTGCACAGCCCGGCGCCCACAGCACGCTCATTCCGGCCACGATCCGGTCGTTGCGGCGGAAGAAGAACTCGATCATGTCGGCCACGCCGCATTGGCCGGCGAAGGCACGGTAGGTCGCCGCTTCCTGCGACGCGCATTGGTCGAGCGCGACGCTGAGCCGCGCAATCGGCCGGTTGCTGGCGGAACGCGGATGCAGCGGATCGAGCCGGTTCATGCCGGCGAGATACTGGTCGTGAAAGCTCGGCGGGACGTTGCTGGAGAGCACGAAGCGGTTGAGCGTCAAATTGCCGTCGACCTCGTAGAACGCGGTCGCGGAGCCCTCGAGAATCCCCCGTGCGAACTGGATGGCTTGCGTGGTTGCCGGATCCGGTCGGCCCAGAAGCGCGATCATGACCTACCTCCCGATGTTTCCCGATGGCGAACGTCTGCGCGTCGCATGGTTGTCACGCTGGGGCAGCCGCGGGGCATAGTCAAGCAAATTGCGGGCCAAGCGCACAAAGCGCACATCCGGGAAAACAGTTACGCCGAAGTAACCCGGCGGCCCCCTCCACCATCCGGTTGATTGCGAGCGGCGCGGCGCATGCGGAACTTTTGCCCGTCTTCCAATGGCATTGCTGGATCAAGAATGAATTCGCGTCGCATCATGGCCGCCTTCCCTCCCGCGGCCGACGAACAGGTCACGCTCGCCAACTGGCGTCAGCATCCGTTTAGTGAATGGGCATTCCGCAATGTCCGCGAGCTGCTGCCCACCGCGAACATCGCACGCGGCGCGACGCCGGCGCCGCTGTCCTTTGCGCCGCGCTATCTCGATGATGTCAGCTTCGCCAACCCGCGCGGCGAAACGGTGGGTGTCGGCGAGGCCCTGCGCGCCAGCCACACCGACGGCATCGTGGTGTCGCATCGCGGACAGGTCGTGTTCGAATGGTATGCCCACGGCCTGACGCCTGATACCCCACATCTGATCTTCTCCGTCAGCAAGTCGGTCGCTGGAACGCTCGGCGGCATCCTCACCGATCGCGGCATGCTCGATCCCGATGCGCCGGTGACGCGCTATATCCCGGAGATGGATGGATCGGCCTATGGTGGCAGCTGCACGGTACGCCACCTGCTCGACATGAGCGTCGGCATCCGCTTCGACGAGGATTACATGGCGCGCGACGGCGACGTCATGAACTACCGGCGCTCGACCGGCTGGGAACCGCCGGATCCATCCGTTCCGCCGAGCAACCTGCGCGACTATCTGCGCACGCTGCGGCCAAACGGCGCGCCGCACGGACAGACCTTCCACTACGTCTCGACCAACACCGACGTGCTCGGCTGGGTCTATGAGCGCGCCTGCGGCATGTCCTACGCAAAAATCCTCTCGCAATATCTGTGGCAGCCGATGGGCGCCGAGCACGACGCCTACATCACGGTCGATTCGCACGGCGCGGCGCGGGTCGCCGGCGGCATCTGCGCGACGGTGCGCGACCTCGCCCGCTTTGGCGAGATGATGCGCAATCACGGCATCAGCAATGGTCGCCAGGTCGTGCCCGGCTGGTGGGTCGACGACATCAGGCGGAACGGCAATGCCGAGGCGTGGTCGCGCGGTGATCTGACCAAGGTGTTTCCGAACGGCAACTACCGCAACAAGTGGTACACGATCGACCGGCGCGAAACGCCGTTTGCAGCCGTCGGCATCCATGGCCAATGGATCTACATCGATCCGGCCAGCGAGACGGTGATCGCGCGCGTCTCCTCGCAGCCGCTGCCGATGGACCTCGATCTCGATCACATGTGGATGCGCGGCTATCGCGCGATCGCGGCGAAGCTTGCCGGGAAGGCCTGAGGGCTCGCGACAGGGGGACATCATGGGACCATCGATCAACCGCCGCCGTCTGCTGCAGCTCAGCGCAGGCGCAGGCCTCGGCCTCGCGATGCCGCGCATCGCAAGGGCGAGTTCGAAGACGATCACCGCGGTGATGCACGCACCGCTGCGTGCCACCGATCCGATCATGACGACGGCGTGGACGGCGCGCAACCACGGCTACATGATCTACGACACGCTGTTCTCGACCAACTCAAAATTCGAGATCAAGCCGCAGATGGTCGAGGCCCGGGAGGTCTCCGCCGACAGCCTGACCTACACGTTCCGCCTGCGGCCCGGCCTCAAATTCCATGACGGCAGCGCGGTGACGTCGGCCGACGCAATCCCTTCGCTGCAGCGCTGGGCCAGGCGCGACACGATGGGCCAGAAACTGTTCGAATTCGTCGCCGAGCTGAAGGCGGTCGACGAGCGCACCTTCCGAATGGTGCTGAAGGAGCCGTGCGGCTTCGTACTGGCGGCACTCGGCAAGCCGACCGCCAACGTGCCCTTCATCGTGCCCGCTCGGATCGCGGCGACGCCCGCCGACCGGGCCATCACGGATCATCTCGGCTCCGGGCCATTCCGCTTCGTGACGTCAGAATTCCAGCCCGGCGTGAAGGCCGCGTACGAGAAAAATCCGGACTACGTGTCGCGCGAGGAACCGTCCGACGGCACCGGCGGCAGCAAGGTGGTGAAGATCGGCCGCTACGAATGGATCAGCGTGCCGGACTTCCAGATCGCGACCAACGCGCTGATGAACGACGAGATCGACTATTTCGAGGTGCCGCCGCACGATCATCATGCGATGCTCGCGCGCGCCGCGAATGTCGAGCTGACCGATTACAACACGCTCGGCTTCTCCGGCATGTGCCGGATGAACTGGCTGGTGCCGCCGTTCGACCGGCCGGAGATTCGCCAGGCGGTGCTGCACGCGGTGAACCAGAAGGACTGGCTCGACACCCAGATCGGCAACCCCGATTACTACAAGGTCACGCCCGCGATCTTCATCGCCGGCACGCCGTTCGAAAGCGCGGTCGGTTGGTCGACCAAGGCGGACACCGCAAAGGCCAAGGAACTGCTCAAGCAGGGCGGCTACAAGGGCGAGCCGATCACGATCCTGCACGCGACCGACGCCCCGATCATCACCGCGCTCGGCACGGTCACCGCCGAGGCGCTGCGCGCGATCGGGATGAACGTCAATTTGCTGGCGATGGACTGGGGTTCGGTGGTGGCGCGGCGCGCCAAGCAGTCGATGCCGGCCGAGGGCGGCTGGTCGCTCTATCATTCGACCTGGGCCAGCGCCGACCTCGTCAATCCGATCGGCAATGCCTGCGTCAACGGCAAGGGCAAGAATGGGGGCTTCTTCGGCTGGGTCGAGGACGCCGAGCTCGAGCGGCTGCGCGACAGCTTTGCCCGCGCCGCGGCGACGCCGGATCAGAAGGCGCTGGCCGACAAGATCCAGGCGCGCGCCTATGAGGTGGTCACCCACGTGCCGACCGGGCAGTACAATCAACCGGCCGCGACGCGGAAAGCGCTGAAGGACATCGTCCGCGCGCCGGTGCCGCTGTTCTGGAACGTCGACAAGACCGGTTGACGGGCCTCCTATTCGATCGGCGGCCGCCGCGTATGCCAATCCGTGACCGACTGGAACGCGCAACCGGCGCGGACCAGTACGTCTTCGGAAAGATGCGGGCCGACCAGTTGCATGCTAAGCGGCATCTGGTCCGACGCGATGCCCATCGGCAGCGTGATGGTCGGGCTGCCCGAGAAGTCGAATACCGCGGTGAAGCGCAGGATGCTCAGGAGCACGCTGGGATCGGCGCCGTATTCGCTCATCTTCGTCAGCGTCGGGATCGGCACCGGCATGGTCGGGATCAGCAGCAGGTCGATATCCTCGAACATCGCAGTCAGACTGCCAGCGAACTTCAGCCGCTCGTGATGGATCGCGGCAACATCGACGCCGCTCGTCGCCCTGCCCTGCTCGATCAGCTGGGCGAGGTCCGGTCCATATTCCGACTTCTGCGACGGGTAGGTGTCGAGATGCGCCTCCGCCGTCTCGACCGAGCACATCGCAATCCACTGGCTGACCAGCTTCTGATAGGGCGGGAAATGCACCTCGCGGATGTCGGCACCGAGCGCGGCGAGCGTGCGCTCGGCCTGCAGCAGGGCCGTCACAACCTGGCGGTCGATGCCCTCCTGGGTGTACCTGCGATCGACGCCGATCCGAAGGCCCCTGATGCCATCGCCTGTCCCGGCCAGATAGTTCGGCACCGGCGCCCGCAACGCGGTCGGATCGTTGACGTCGGCGCCCGCGATGACGCCGAGCACCGCAGCTGCATCGGCGGCGCTGCGGCACATCGGTCCGACATGATCGAGCGAATCCGCCAGCGGGAAGACGCCGTGCCGGCTGACGCGCCCCCAGGTCGGCTTGATGCCGGTCAGACCGCAGGTCGCCGACGGAAACCTGATCGAGCCGCCGGTGTCGCTGCCGATCGAGCCGTAGCAGAGCCCGGCCGAGGTCGCGACGCCCGACCCGGTCGACGACGAGCCGACCCAATAGTTCACGTTCCACGGATTGAGTGGCGCCTGGATTGCCGGATGGTGGCTGGTGTAGGCGCCCTCCGTCATCTTGAGCTTGCCGAGCGTCACCGCGCCGGCAACTTCGAGCCGGTCGACGATCGTGGCATTGAACGACGGCACGAACCTGGCGTGGATCGTCGTGCCGCCCGCGGTCGGCGCGAACGACGTATAGCAGAGGTCCTTCAGCCCAATTGGAACGCCATGCAGCGGGCCGCGCCAGATGCCCCTGGCGATCTCGGCGTCGTATTGCCTGGCCTGGGCCATCGCCCGCTCCGCAAGCACGAGCGCGTAGCCGTGAAACTGTCCGTCCAGCTTTGCGATCCGGCCCAGGATCGCCTCCGTGATCTCCGAAGGCTTCGCCTCGCCGCTTCGAATGAGCCCGGAGATCTCGGTAATCGGCTTGTAGTGCAGAGGATCCGCTGACATCTGACGCCCCGTTGTTATTTGAGAATGCCGGCGCGGACCGCCGCTCCGAGCGGCGGTCTCGCAGCTGTGCTGACGGCGTGATGCGCCTAGAACTGAACGCGGCGCGTCAACGCACCGTCCACAACGAGGTTGGTCCCCGTGATGAAGCTCGCCGCCTTGCTCGCAAGGAACACGGCGGCGTTCGCCATCTCCTGCGGCGTGCCCATGCGGCCGGTCGGATTGAGCGCCAGCGCGCTCTTGTACAGTTCGGGATTGCCGTCCTTGATCATGTTCCAGACGCCGCCCTCGAAATAGGTATTGCCCGGCGACACCGAATTGGCGCGGATGCCCTTGGCCGCGAGCTGGTAGGCCAGGCCCTGGGTGTAGTGGATGATCGCGGCCTTGAACGTGCCGTAAGGACCGCTGGCGAAATCGACCTCGCGGCCGGACACGCTGGAGATGGTGACGATCGCGGCGGCCTTGCTCTTCTCGAGATACGGCATCGCGGCATTGACGAGGCGCACCGTCCCCATCATGTCGGTGGAGAATTCCTTCTCCCAGCTCTCCTCGTCCTGTCCGATCGACAGCGCGCTGACATTGGCGACCACGACATCGATGCCGCCGAGTTTCGACGCCATGTCGGCGACCCAGGCCTTCAGCGCCGGTCCGTTCGAGACGTCGACCGCAGCGCCGAACGCCGCCACGCCCTTGGCCTTGATTGCGGTAACTGCGCCGTCGACGTCAGCATGGTTGCGCGCGCAGATGCCGACATTGGCGCCCTCGGCCGCAAATGTGTCCGCGATCGCCCTGCCGATGCCCTTGGTGCTGCCGGTGACGAGAACCTTTGCTCCCTTGAGTCCGAGATCCATGTCCATTCCCTCCGTTATTATCGATTATGGAAACTGCACTTCACCACGTGGCGCAGCCGGTCAAAGCAGCAGCTGCGCGCGAACATTGTCTTCGTTGACCTCCTCGCCGGCCAGCGATCGCGTGATCTTGCCCTTCTCCATGATGTAGCAGCGCTGCGCGATCTCCAGGATGGTGTCGAGATTCTGCTCGACGAAGATGATCGTGGTCCCAAGCTCGGTGCGGAACGATTTCAGCGCCTCGCAAATGTGCTGCACGATCGAGGGTTGGATGCCCTCCGACGGCTCGTCGAGGATCATCAAGGCCGGGTTGCCGATCAGCGCACGGCCGATCGCCAGTTGCTGCTGCTCGCCGCCCGACATCGTCCCCGCGATCTGCCGCCGGCGCTCCTTGAGGCGCGGAAAATACTGGTAGACGAGCTCCGGCATCTTCTTCCCTTCGGGGCCGCCGATCAGCTCGCCGACCTGGAGGTTTTCCTCGACGCTCATCTGCGGAAACACATCGCGGCCCTGCGGGATGTAGCCGAAGCCGGCGCGCGCCCGCGCGTCGGCCTCGAGCTGCGTGACATCCTGGTCCATGAAGGTGATAGTGCCGCGCCAGCTCTGCAGCAGGCCGATCAGGCACCGCATCAGGGTCGACTTGCCGACGCCGTTGCGGCCGATCACCCCGACGATCTCGCCGCGCGCAACCTGCATGCTGACGCCCTGCAGGATCGGCGTCGCGCCGTAGCCCGCCCACAGTCCCGAAACGTCCAGAATGCGATCAGTGGGCATGAGTCTTGCCCAGATAGATCTCCGCGACCTTCTCGTCTTCCAGGATGGCCTCGAGGCTGCCGCGCGCGAAGATCTTGCCAAGATGCAGAACAGTAACGCGCTGGGCGACCTGACGCACGAATGCCATATCATGCTCGACGACCAGCACCGTCATGCCCTCCGCGTTGAACGACTTGATCAGCTCGCCGGTCTTATAGGTCTCTTCCGGCGACATGCCGGCGGTCGGCTCGTCGAGCAACAGGAGTTGCGGCTGCAACGCCAGCGCCATCCCGATCTCCAGCCATTGCTGCTGGCCGTGCGACAGCGCGCCGGCAAGCTTGCCGCTGTCGTCAGACAGATTGAGCAGCGCCAGCAGCCGCTTCTCCTCGGCAACGCGTTCGGCGCCCGAAAGACGTTCCTGCAACGCGACCTGGATGTTCTGCCGCACCGGCAATTCCTTGAACACGCTCGGCGCCTGCATCTTGATGCTCATGCCGCGCTGCACCCGCGCGTAAGGACGCTCGGCGGTGATATCGATGGAATCGAAGAAAATGCTGCCCGCGGTCGGCGGATAGAGGCCGACGATCAGCTTGAACAGCGTGCTCTTCCCGGCTCCGTTAGGCCCGATCAGGCAGTGCACCTCGCCGGCGTTGACCGTCAGATCGACGTCGGAGACCGCGGTCAATCCGCCGAAACGCTTGGAGACGCCTTTCACATCGACCAGTGCCATGGATCAGGTCTCATCCGATTGCAGGCGGCCGGTATCGGCCACTGCGGGGCTCTCGTCGTGACGACGGCGCCGGTTCCACCAATCGACAACGAGCTTGCCGATGCCGAGCACAAATCCCTGCGGCGCCAGCATTACGGTGGCGAGCAGCAGCACGCCCATCAGCACCAGCGCCGCCTGCTGGCTGTAGACCGTGATGGTCTGAAAGCCGAACAGCAGCAGGAACGACCCGACCAGCGTCGCGGTCAGATCGTTGCGTCCGGAGAACGCCACCCACACGATCGGCATGGCAGCCGCCGGCAGGCCGATGCTGGACGGGGTGATGAACTGGCCCCAGGACGTGTACAGCGCGCCGCTCAGCCCCGCGAGGCCGCTCCCGATCACAAAGGTCAGAAGCTGATACTTGCGGACATCGTAGCCGAGCATCTCGGCGCGCTGCGGATTCTCCCGTGTCGCCACGATCACGTTGCCGACGCTCGAGTTCACCAGCATGCGCAACGCGATGTAGACGATCACGATCAGCGCGATCATGAGGTAATAGAGCGCCGATCCCTCGATATCGAAGTCGCCGACGGTGAGCGGGTCCATCCCCTTCATGCCGTTGAAGCCGTTCAGGCGGGCCGGCCCGATATGCCATTCGGGTCCGGCGGTCTGGCCAAGGAAGAAGGCCAGCACCAGCGTCGCCGACAGCGTCACAATGCCGAAGAAGATCCCGCTAATGCCGCCCCAGATCATGAAGTAGCCGAGGACCCCCGCCGCGATCATCGCGATGACGACCGAGAGAACGAGCGCGGCGATCGTGGCCGTTCCGCCGCCCATGTTGATGGCAAGCACGCCATAGCCGTAACCGGCGATACCGAAGAAGAAGGTCTGGCCGAACGACAGCATCCCGCCATAGCCCCACATCAGGCAGAGCCCCAGCGCCATGAAGATCCAGATCAGGAAGTAGGCGAAATTGCCGACATCATAGGAATCGGCGAACAGCGGATAGATCAGCGCGCCCGCCAGCACGGCAAGGAAGCAGGACCAGAAGATCTTGCCGCGTCCGAGCGTCTGCGGGCCGTCGAGCAGCTTCAACATCGGAAATTCCCGTCTAGCGCCCACGACGCACCAGCACGCTGGATAGCCCTTCGGGCAGCACACGTATGATCAGGATCACGGCAAACAGCATGCCGATCTGCCCGATGATCTGCCCATAGCTCGCATTGAGCGCCATCCTGATCATCGCCAGGAACACCGCGGCCGGCGCGGTCCCGAGCAGCACGTTGGCGCCGCCGATCACGACCGTGACGAAGCTCTCGACCACGAAGGTCGCTCCCATGGTCGGGATCAGCGTCATGGTCGGCGCGTAGAGCGCGCCGCACAGCCCCGCGAGCGCCGTGCCGATCCCGAAGCTGATGGAGTAGATGCGCCCGGTGCGCGCCCCGAGCGCCTTCGCCATCGCGGCGTTCTGCATCGTCGCGCGCGCGATCACGCCAAAGCGCGTCTTCATGAAGATGATATAGAGCCCCGCCAGCACCGCCACCGCGCAACCGAACAGCACCAGCCGGTAGGTCGAGAACGTGTAGCCACCGATCGCAAAACTTCCTTCCGGCGTACCGATCCCGCGCACGGCGGAGCCGACGATCAGCAGCATCGACTGCGTCACGATCAGGCTGAGGCCCCAAGTCGCGAGCAGCGAGTCGAGCGGACGCTTGTAGAAGCGGCGCACGATCAGCAGCTCGACGATCATGCCGATGACCCCCGCCGTCAGCGCGGCCAGGATCTGGGCAATCGGGAGCGGCACGCCGAGATTCACCAGGCCGACCGTCACATAGGCCCCGCACATGATGAACTCGCCATGCGCCATGTTGATGACGCCCATCATGCCGAACACGATGGCAAGGCCCGCAGCCGACAGGATCAGGAACGCGAAAACGTCGGCGAACTGATAGAATACCGAGAAGAGTTCAGCCGACATTCCGGTCTCCGTGATCACGGCGCCGCATCATTGCGGCGCCGGTTCGTTTCGAAGCTGTGATGCAAGGCACGAGCAAGATTCGTGCCCGCGCATCAAGATTTGCTGGGAAGATGACTCGGCGTGTACTGATCCTTGTCGTTCTTCTTGGTCAGATCGCAGCCGATCTCGCCGAGCCAGTACGGCTGGATCGTTCCGTAGTCCTTCTCGACCGTTACCTCGTGCTTGGGCCCGACCGAGATCAGGCGCATGCGGTGCGAGGTATGCTGGCTCTTCGGATCGATGCAGACCTTGCCCTCGGGCGCATCGATGCAGGCATCGCCCGTCGCAATCACCTTGCGCATGTCCTCGAGCTTGGTAGACTTCGCCTTCTCGACCAGCGTCTTGTACATGTAGAGCGCGTTGTAGGCGTTGTAGCCCATGTCGTTGATGTAGAGCTCGTCGGGGAATTTGGCGTGCCAGCGCTTCTTGAAGTCGTTGGCTTCGGGCGTATCGATCTCCTCGAACCAGTTGGCGGTCGCATGCATGTTGTTGAGTGCCGGCGGCTTGAACCGCTTGTGCTCGAAGCCGAGCATGATCTTGATCGAGGACCCCATCGGCAGATTGAGATTGGCCGCCGCCGCCTGCTCGAAGAACGAGTCCTGCGCGGCGCCGACATTGATCGTCAACAGCCAGTCCGGCTTCGCCTTCTGGATGTTCTGGATCGTCTGCGCGAATTGCGACACGCCGAGCGGGATGAATTCCTCGCCAACGACCTCGCCGCCGAGGTCCTTCATGATCTTCCGGTTCCACTCGGCGGAGATCTGACCGAAATTGTAGTCGGCGGCGATGACGTAGACCTTCTTGCCGAACTTCTGGACCATCCAGGGGATCAGGGTCGAGAACTGCTGCTCGGGCACCGCGCCCATGCTGATCATGCTGGCGTCGCAGACGCCGCCTTCATACTGGTTCGTATAGAAGTACGGCGTGGTGGTGCGATCGACGATCGGACGCAGCGCCTCGCGCGAGGCCGAGGTGATGCCGCCGATCAGCACGTCGACCTTGTCGCGGTTGAGCAGCCGTCGGCCGAACTCCTGATAGCGGGCATTGTCGCCCTGGGGATCAAGGTGGATCAGCTCGATTTGGCGGCCGAGAATGCCGCCGCTCTTGTTGATCTCCTCGACCGCCAGCTGCGAGCCGTGCAGCTTCGGCATGCCCATGAACGCGAGGTCGCCGGAGACGTCTTCCAGCAGGCCGACCTTCAGCGGCGGCTCGGCCGCCCGAGCGCTACCTATCGCCATCGTCCCGAGCACGACACCAAGCAACGCCATTCCGACCATACGCCCCGAATACATCTCGATATCCCCTGTCGTTGAAGGATGAATGAAGTCACGCCTTGAGGTAATTCTTCAGAATCGACGCCCCCATCGTGTATTTGGGGTCGACCATGTTGCCGAGCCGCATGCGGCCGGCCTGGCTGAGCAGCATGTAGGCGTCGATCTCATCGAAGCCGTAATCGGCGCTCATCCACCGCACGAGCTCGCGATAGGCGATCCGCGCCGCGTCTTCGAGCGGTCGCGCGCTGCCGATCGTCATGATGAAGTCGCGGGTCTCGAGCCGCGGCCAGGCGAAGCTCCAGTTCTTGATCAGATCGATCTGCAGCGTCACGGTCGCACGCTGTTCGAGCGCGACGCCCGAAAGCTCGCCGTCGCCCTGCGTGGCGTGGCAGTCGCCGACATAGAGCAGCCCGCCTTCGGCATGCACCGGAAAATAGATGATCGCGCCCGGCGCGACGTCGGGCAGGTCCATGTTGCCGCCGTGATAGTCGGGCTGCAGCGAGGAGATCGCCTCGATCTCGGGCGATACGCCGATCGTGCCGATGAACGGCTCATAGGGCAGCGTGATCTTGTCGTTCCAGCGCACGCCGTTGCGATCGACATGCAGCTTCTTGACGCGCTCCGGCAGCGGCGGATTGAGCATTGCCGTCGACGCCGTCCCGACCAGGCCGCCGAACTCCGGAATGATGCAGGTCGTCCCGGCCGGCTGCGCGCCGCGGGTCTCGACGTCACGGATATAGACCGCGAGGCAATCGCCCTTTTTGGCGCCCTTGACGGCGATCGGCCCGCATTGCGGGTTCAGGTACGGGAAATTCAGCTTCGCCGTAGGGCTGTCGGTCTCGCTCGTGAGCACGCCGCCGAACGCATCCTCGGTCTCGACGACGACGACTCCACCGGGATCGATCGACAAGGTCGGCTTGGCATAGGGTCCGTAGACGTAATGGAAGCCACCCTGCTGCTCGATCGTCAGACTATGGGTCGTACCGGTCGCGCCCTTGGCGACGGCGCGATTGGCCATTATGGAACTCTTCAACCAATCTTCGGTCATGCGAACGGCTCCTCACTCAGATCGCGGGATGGCGCTTGTGCCACTCGGTGACGCGCTGGAAGGCATCGCCCGCGCGGACGAGGCTTGCCTCGTCGAAGTGACGGCCGACGAACTGGAAGGCGATCGGGCCGCCGTTCGGCGCAAAGCCGCCGGGAAGCGTCACGGTCGGGCTGCCGGTCATGTCGAACGGACAGGTGAAGCGCAGCAGCCCGGTAATCAGCGACGGGTCCTCACCCAACGCCGCCATCTTGGCCAATGTCGGCGCGGCGAAAGCCTGGGCCGGGACCGCGATCAGGTCGACGGTCTCGAACAGCAGCCGCACCGCTCCGCGGAACGCTTCGCGCCGCAGCACGATCTTCTGATAGTCCATGCCGGATTGCGCCCGACCGAGATCGAGCAGGCTTGCGAGCGCCGGACCGTATTCGTCCTTGCGCGCGGGGTAGGTTTCCGCGTGCGCGACGGCGACTTCGATGCCGCACAGCGGGAACCAGTCCTCGATCACGGCCTTCGGATCGGGGAACGTGATGTCCTTGATCTTGGCACCGAGGTCGGCGGCAACACGCAGGCCTTCGCTGAGCACCTTGCCGGCGGGCTCATCGGTGCCCTCGCTCGTCCAGCGCCGATCGACGCCGATTGACACGCCGCGCAAATCTCCGGTCAGGCCGGCGAGATAGTCCGGCACCGGCAACGGCACCGACGTCGTGTCCTTGGGATCCTGGCCGGCGATCACGGCAAGGATTGCGCCGCAGTCGACGGCGCTGCGTGCCATCGGACCGATATGATCCAGCGTTGCCGCGAGTTCGAAAGCGCCGTATCGGCTGACGCGGCCCCAGGTCGGCTTCAGCCCGGTGACGCCGTTGGCGGCCGAGGGAAACCGGATCGAGCCGCCGGTGTCGGTTCCAAGCGAACCAAAGCAAAGCCCCGCTGCGGTGGCGACGCCGGAACCGCTCGAGGATGCGCCGGACCACAGATCAGCATTCCATGGGTTCTTCGGCGGATCGATCTTCGGGTGATGGTCGGCATAGGCGCCTTCGGTCTGCTGCAGCTTGCCGAGGATAACAGCGCCGGCGTCCTTCAGCCGCGCAACCACCGTGGCATCCTCGCTCGGACGGAAATCGCGGTGGATGGTCATGCCATGCGCGGCAGGCGCGCCCTTGGCCCAGCACAGGTCCTTGACCGCGATCGGCACGCCGTGCAGCGGCCCCTTGATCTTGCCGGACGCGATCTCCTTTTCGGCTGCGGCCGCTTCGGCAAGCGCGGCCTCGCCCATCACATGGGCGTAGCTCTTGAGCTTGCCGTCGAGCTGCCCGATCCGCCCGAGCATCGCCTTGGTCACCTCGACCGGCGAGAGCTTCCCGGCCTGGATTTGCTGCCCGACCTCAATCAATCCGAGATAGTGAAGATCCGTCGTCGCCATCGTTTCTCATCCCCGCACTTGGCACGACACAAGCGCAGGCACCGCCCATCACCGCGCATGCGCCTCCGGCTTGACGACACGGGCGTGTCGCCAATTTGTTTCGCGGCAAAAGCAAAAAGCCACCCGCCCCTCCAAACGAAGGTGACGAATGGCCCAAATGCCGCGGCTATGAACTGTCGCAAGGGACCGTGATCGAACGGAGCACTCTGCGCGGCGATCGGGACGTCATCGGCCAAATCGACGCGCGCAAGGTTCGACAGGAAGCCCTGTAGGAGAAAATTCTAAGGAAGTGTGCAGCGCATTGTCAACGAGGCTGACTGCACAAATTTCGCGAGGTGCATGCGCAGCAAATCGGCATGACCTCTTGCCCCGACCTCTGCGAAGATGATTTCCTTACTGAGTTGCAATGAAAGCCGCCGATGACAAAGCCGTCCATTCCCGTTGGCATCATCTGCTCGCAGCACGGGCCTTATCAGGCCATGGGCCGCGAGATCCTCAAGAGCGCCATGATGGCGGTCGACGAGATCAACGAGCAGGACGAGTTCGACTTCTCGATCGCAGCGCATGTCCGCGATCCCCACGGAATCATTTCGGAATACCATACGGTCTGCGACGACCTCATTCGCAATGTCGGGGTCGAGCATATCATCGGCTGCTACACTTCGGCCTCGCGCAAGCAGGTGCTGCCGATCGTCGAGCGCACCGACCGCCTGCTCTGGTATCCGGCGCGCTACGAGGGATTCGAATGTTCCGACAACGTCATCTATGTCGGCGCCTCGCCCAATCACAATGTGCTGCCGCTGGTACGTTACGTGCTCGACAATTTGTCACGCGAGATCTTCTGTGTCGGCTCCAACTATGTCTGGACCTGGGAAACCAATCGCGTCACCCGCGAGCTGGTGACGGCGGCGCGCGGAAAGATTCTCGCGGAACGCCTGCTCGAGCTCGGCGAAAGCGCGGTCGCGCACATCGTCGACGAGATCGTGCGGCGCCGGCCGCCTGTCGTGTTCAACACGCTGGTCGGCAGTTCGAGCTATGATTTCATCCGCGCCTTTCATGCCGCAACCAGCGCGGCGGGCCTCGACATTCCGATGCTGAGCTGCAGCCTGTGCGAGCCCGAGCTCAAGATCGCGGGTCCCGCATCGGCCGGTTGCATCACCTCGTCGGCCTATTTCGAGAGCATTCGCCTGCCCGAGAACCGAGCCTTCGTCGCGCGCTGGAAGGCGCGTCATGGCGACCACTCTAGCCCGTCCGTGGATGGCCAATCGGCCTATGTCGCGGTCTATCTGCTGGCCCGCGCGCTGCAGCGCGCCGGCACATCCGATATCGGCGACGTGCGGCGCGCCGCGGCCGGCCATCGCTACAATTCGCCGCAAGGTCCGGTCTGGATCGACGGCAGCAACAATCACTGCGTCCTGACGCCGCGGCTCGCCGTCTCCAACGCCGAAGGACAGTTTGATATCTTCTGGGAAGCTGAAGCTCCAGTTAAGCCGGATCCCTATCTGACGCAGCTCGACATCGCCGCAAGCCCCGCAAGGGATGGGACGCTGCCGAATGCGCCACATTTGCGGGTGGTGAAATGAGCAAGCCGTCGTCATTTTCGTTGCGCGGACGCAAGGCGCTCGTTGCCATCAAGGACGAGCGCGACGCCGCCATCGTGAGGCGCCAGTTCGAGCGTCTCGGGATCGACATCGTCACATGGCATGGCGGCTGGGATGGCGGCGCCAAGATCGACTGTCGGCCGGACGTGACGTTGATCGACGACGAGTTCCTGCCGCTCACCTCAGCGGCGCAGCGCGCATCGCTTGGACGAAGCCCGGTGATCGCCCTGCTCGGCACCGAGACGCCGAGCCGCTTGAAGCTGGTGCTCGACCTCGAGCCGGCATCGTTCCTGGTCAAGCCGCTGCGCTCGGCCGGCATCTATGCCGCGCTCGTGCTGGCCTTCGAACGAAGCGAGCGGACCCACGAACTGAAGCAGCAGGTGCTCAAGCTTGAGCAGCGGTTGCGATCACGCCGCGTCGTGCTCGCGGCGGTGCTACAGGTCATGCACACCCATGCGCTGGCCGAGCCGGCCGCCTTTGCGCTGATCCGGCGCGCCGCCATGGAGCAGCGCAAGACCATCGAGGAGCTCGCTGCCGAGATCACGGCAAAGGGATCCCTGCCCCGGGCGACGGGCTAGATCGCTGCGACTATTTCTTCAGCTCCGCATAGAGCTGCATCACCCGTTGCGGTAGCACCTCGATGCGCGGCACGCGCAGCGCATAGCGATCACCGAAGATGCGATCGAGCTGGGGAAATCTGTCTTCGCCTATCCCAAAAGCGAAAAGATCGGTACCGCGCCGCCGCAGCTGCTGCGCGGCACGGCGCGCGTCCTCCACAAGATATTGCGGGTCGGGCGCATCGACGTCGGACGGCTCGCCGTCGGTCAGCACCAGCAGCACCTTCCGGAATGCGCGTCGTCCGGCGAGGTAGCCCCCGGCATGGCGCAACGCCGCGCCCAGCCGGGTGGAATGGCTGCTGCCGAGCCCCACGAGACGAGAGCGAACGACGGCGTCCATCGGCTCCTCAAAACCCTTGATGCGCAGATAGCGCACGCGCTCGCGGCCGTCGGAGCTGAAGCCATGCACGGCGATCGCGTCATTGGCAGCGTCGACCGCCGACGCCATGATCGCGGCGGCCTTCTGCTCGACGTCGAGAACCGTTCGGCCACGGCGGTCACGGTCCGCCGTCGATTGCGACAGGTCCAGGAGCAGCAGAATGGCGAGATCGCGCGGGCCCGGCGCATCGCGCTGATAGACCCTGGGCTCGCTGATGCTGCCGCCACGCCGCTCGATGGTGAGCGCGATCGCCGCGTCGATGTCGAGCGCATCGCCATCGCGCTGGCCCTTGTGCCTGATACGACGGCCGATCGACGCGTCGCGGGTCAACTCGGTGATCCAGCGCATCGCCTCGGTGTCCGTCGAAGGATCGAACGGCTGCGCGGACACCGCGGCGTCGGCCTCCAGGATCGTCGTCCAGTCCGCCCGCTCCGTGCGCGCGGCATAATCCCATTCCGGATAGGTCGCGACCGGAAATCCGTCCAGCAGCGTCACCGCGCTGGCTTTTGCGCGCAACGTCTCGTCCGGCTCGGCGTTGTCGTCGGTGGATTTTCCACCTGCATCGTCGCGACGCTCGATCCGCACGGAATCGACCGCAAGTTCGATCGTCTCGGTCGGACTGTCCGGCTGGTCGCCAAAATCCCACAGCGCCAGATTGTCGTCGCGGTAAGCGGGCTCGACGACATAGCTCTTGGCGTTGAATTGCAGCCGCATCTGCCCGATGTCGTTGCCAAGCAGTCCGCCGATCTCGCGACTGATCGCCGGATCGGTCCAGCGGCCGGCGGCATCGGCAAACAGCGTACGTCCTTTAGTCACCCACGCATCAGGATCCTGATAGTCCGGATCGATCAGCGCCCGCGCCAACCGCATCATCAGCCCGCCTGCTGTTGCTTGCCCCGATGGTGTGGCAGCGTGGAACGGCAGCCACAGCCGGCGCAACCCGGGCATCTCGCGCAGCGCCAGCGCCTCGACCCTGGCGTCCTCGAGCAGCGAGACCAGCGCAATCTGCAGTGCCTTCAGCCGCCCCACGGGAAAGCGGACGGCGGAATGCACCAGATGCGCGCCGGCATGCGCGATCGCCGCAAGATAGACCATATCGGCGCCCTCACCTTCGAAGCCGGGAAAGGTCTCTGGGAAGCCGATAAAGCCGGCGGCGAGCGAGGGACGCCGCGGCACCGGCGTCGGCGCAACGCCAAGTTTGCGGAAACGCGGCTTTCTGTTCCACAGCGCGAGCGTGGTTGCGGCGAGGCGCTGCTCCAACCGTGCGAAATCATCGCCGGTCCGGCCGACGGCGAACAGCCGCGCCGACAGGGGATCATCGAGCGCGAAATAAGCCCGTCGTCGCGCAGCACGACCGCCGCTTGCGCGCAGGCCCGCTGAAACCCAGGCAGAAAAATCTTCGCCGCCGGCATGCGCAAGCAGTGGCCCCAGCCGGTCGATCGCAAGGCCCACGGATTCCGGCCCTGTCTCCGCGAGCTGGCCGAGCGCGGCAAGAACGGCGGTGAGATCTCCGGCACCCGCGAGCCGCGGCAGCACCTTGGCCATTTCGGTCAGCAACGCGTGCGCGACGCGGCTTCCGGCGTTTCGGCCGATATCGCCGGCGGCGTGGCCAATCGCGATCAGATCATCGATCGATCGCTGCGCCGGCCATTGCTCCGATAGACGCAGAAAGCCGAGCACCACGGTCTGGCCGAGGTTCGCCTCGAACAGGTCATGCACAGTCCCGTCCCAGGCCGCGAGATGATCGAACGGCCCGGTCCGGTGCAGTGCAGCCCGCGCCGCCTGCACGGCTGAACTGATGTCATCGTGACCGCGCAGCAGTGCCGCAAGCCGACGTCCGGATCGGAAGCTATCGAACGAACTGATTTGCGCGACCGCCACCTCAAGACTTCCGTTCACGCGCAGGCCGAGATCACGTCGCGCAACGTGTTCCTGGTGTCCGCGTCATCGGTCAAGGGAACGACGATCGTGGTCTCGCAGGCCTTTTCAAGGCTGATGCCGCATCCGATGAGGCGGCCGGCATTGACCAGCATCCGGGTCGAGGCGCCCTCGTCGAGACCCTGGCCCTTCAGGTTGCGACTGTGCCGGGCGATCTTCACCAGGAGATCAGCGAGATCAGGCTCGATGCCGGCTTCGCGCGACACCACCTCGGTTTCCGCCGATCGGTCTGGATAGCCGAAATCCAGCGCCGCGAAGCGCTGTTTGGTGGATTCCTTGAGGTCCTTGATCGCGCTCTGGTAGCCCGGATTGTAGGAAATCACGAGCTGGAAGTCGGAATGAGCGTGGATCAGCTCACCCCGCTTTTCCAGCGGCAGCACGCGGCGATCGTCGGTCAAGGGATGGATCACGACGGTGGTGTCCTGGCGCGCCTCGACGATCTCGTCGAGATAGCAGATCGCGCCGAGGCGTACGGCTGTCGTGAGCGGCCCGTCGCTCCACACAGTCCCCTCGGCATCGAGCAGCCAGCGCCCGACCAGATCCGCCGCCGTCATGTCCTCGTGACAGGCGACCGTGATGAGCGGACGGCCGAGCCGCCAGGCCATGTATTCGATGAAGCGGGTCTTGCCGCAGCCGGTGGGGCCTTTCAGCATCACCGGCATGCGGTTCGCATAAGCTGCACCGAACAGTTCGACCTCATCCCTGAGGGGCCGGTAGTACGGCTCCTCCCGGATGCGGTACTGGTCAAGCAGCAAAGCGGGATTGGACAAAGCTCACGCCTCCCATGATCGCACAGGCAACCGTTCGCAATCGTTCGAACTCACGATGCGAGCAGCTCCTTGAGCTTGCTATCGATGAAGGCGACGTCGACCGGATTGGTCCCCGGCCCGCCCGCGAAGTGGCCCCAGATCGACGGCACCGGCACGAACTTGGCGTTCGGCATGTTCGCGACCTCGAACTCGCTGTCTTCAGGCGGGAAGTAGAGATCGGTCTGCCCCGGCATGACATACGTCTTCGCTTTGATCGCCTTCAGAGCGGCCTTGAAGTCACCGTTGTAGATCTCGTTGGCGCTGATGTCACCGTTCTGCCAGGTCCACAGCATGGTGAGCAGGTTGTTGGCATCCTTCGGCAGGAAGAAGCCTTCCCAGAACGCCACCAGGAAATCCTCCAGCGACGAATAGCCGAGCGTCTTGATGTCGAGCTGCTCGCGGTAGAAGGCCTGCGAGAAGCCCCAGCCGGCATAGACCCGCGCGGCGGCGCGCAGGCCACGGGCCGGCTTGTCGGTGTACCAGCCCTCCTTCCAGGCGGCATCCGCGGTGAGTGCCGCCTTGACGCCTTCGAGGAACACAAAATTGTGGCGCGAGCATTTTGCCGAGCCGCAGAACGGCGCCAAAAGGTCCATCATGTCCGGATAGAGCGCGCCCCAATGGAACGTCTGCAACGCGCCCATAGACCAGCCGACCACTAGGCGGATGTGCTTGATGCCGAATTTCTCCGTCACCAAGCGGTGCTGGGCGCGGACATTGTCATAGGCCGTCACCTGCGGGAAGCGCGGTCCATTATAAGGTTCCGGTGTGTTGCTCGGCGACGACGACAGGCCGTTGCCCAGCATGTTCGGAATGATGATGAAGTATTTCGACGGATCGAGCGCCCTGCCCGGTCCGATCAGCCATTCATTGTCGTAGTGCTGGCCGGAGTACCAGGTCGGATAGACGATGACGTTGTCCTTGGCCGCGTTGAGCTGGCCATAGGTCTTGTACGCGAGCTTGCAATCGCGAATGGTCGCGCCGCGCTGCAAGGCCAGATTGCCGAGATCATGGATCTGATAGTCGACGCTCATTTGATATACCCTTCTTGCTTGATCGAGATCGTCGCTTACGCGGGACGCGCTACCTTCTCTGCCGACGACTCCACCCGCGCGATCGCCCCGTAGACGATGCCGGCGACCAGCGCGGCTGATATCGCAGTGGACAACCCCGGCATCAGGTTTTCAACCGCAAAGGCGCACAGCGACCCGATGCCCCAGGCAATGAACGGCTTCGCGCGCCAGTCCGCGTCCGCCCGTGCCTCGGCGCGCAACAGATACTGATCGACCAGGATGATCGCGCCGATCGGCGGCACGAGGATGCCGAGCAGCGACAGCCACTGGATGAAGAACGCCCAGACATTGCCCGCGGCGACGACGATGCCGATGGCGCCGAGGATCACCGCCATCAGGCGCATATTGGTGCCGAGGATCCGCGACCAGCCGGTCGCCGCATTGTAAAGGCAGTGCGAGCAGACCGAGCCGAGATTGGTGTAGAGGAAGATGAAGGCGAGAATGCTGAGCCAGGTCAACTGCTTGCCGTTCATGTAGCCGAACATGTTGTCGACCCCGAACGGATTGGCGTTTGGCACGGCAAGCGCAGCGGTCATCACGCCGCCGACCAGCATCGCCACCAGATTGGCGAACGGAAACGCGCTGAACGTGGCGAACAGCGACGCCCGCGAACTCGGCGCCCAGCGGTTGAAGTCCGCCGTCACCGTTCCGGCGTCGATGAACAGCGCCAGCACCACCGTCAGGCCGACGCCCATCGACATGCTGGCCGCGCCATTGTTGCCGGCATAACCGAAGATCGCGGCTGACGTCGTGGTCGACGCCGCATCGGCCGCGACCCAGAGGCCGAGCACGACGAACAGCGGCACCGATGCCAGCCCGATATAGTGCAATCCCTTCACACCGACGAAGGTGATCCCGATATACAGCACGCCCGCGACGATGGTCATCGCCACGTAGTTGAGGCCGTAGGTCGAGGAGATCAATGCGCCGGTGATGCCGGTCTGCACCGCATACCAGCCGAGCAGCAAAGTCGACAGCAGGCCGGACGCTAGCACGTAGCCCTTCTTGCCGAACACGATGCTCGCGATCAGCGCGAAGTTCATGCCGCGCCGGGTGCCGATCAGGCCGAGCGCGCCGACATAGGCAAACATGATCAGATTGCCGATGATCATCGCCACCAGCGCATTCTTGAAGCCCATGCCCAGCACCAGCAGCGATCCGGTCATCGCGCCGGTGATGATCATCGGAAAGCCCAGCCACACCATCGTGACCGAGAAGGCGCTGCGCCGGGCGCTGATCGGCACCGGCTCGTGCTCGAATTCGTGGCCGAGAAGATCGTCGATCTGTTCCTCGGTGTGATGAACCAGCCCGCTATTCGATTGACCGCTCATGATGTCCCCCCCCCCTTTTTCCTCTACGAGGAAGTCTCCGCCGCTGCATCGAACCACGCCGGCGCGAAACATCGCGCCGGCGCAGATCGTCGATATCGCCTAGCGATGTGCGACTTTCTGGTTCGGAATGCCCTCGATCGGGCACTCGTCGGTTCCGACGGTCGGACGGGTCATGGCCTCGACCATCTCGCGCGTGCCCTCGGGGTCAGTGATCCAGTTCTTGTAGAAGGTGTAGGGGCAGACCGCGTGGCCGCGATCACCGTCGCCGGAGTTGATCAGGCCGGTATAGCCGCGGTGCATCAGCTTGAAGAGATGGTTCTGCGACTGCATGTTGCGGCGAGCATCGCGGATCAGCGACACCGAGAGCTGCGCGTACTGGATGCCGTTCTCCTCGGTACCGCACTCCCCGAGCGTGCGGCCGTCGAAACCGATCAGCGCCGAGTGGCCGAAGTAAGAATAGACGCCGTCGAAGCCCGAGGCGTTGGCGACCGCGACGTAGCAGTTGTTGGCCCAGGCCATCGACTTCGAGATCTGGATCTGCTGCTCCTTGGCCGGGTACATGTAGCCCTGGCAGCGGACGATCAGCTCGGCGCCACGCATGGCGCAGTCGCGCCAGATCTCCGGATAGTTGCCGTCATCGCAGATGATCAGGCTGATCTTCAGCCCCTTCGGACCATCAGAGACGTAGGTGCAGTCGCCGGGATACCAGCCCTCGATCGGGACCCACGGCATGATCTTGCGATACTTCTGGACGATGTCGCCCTTGTCGTTCATCAGGATCAGGGTGTTGTACGGCGCCTTGTTGGGATGCTCCTCATGCCGCTCGCCGGTCAGCGAGAATACGCCCCAGACCTTGGCCTTGCGGCAGGCGTCGGCGAAGATGCGGGTCTCCTCGCCCGGCACCGACGACGCCGTCTCGTACATCTCCTTGGAGTCGTACATGATGCCGTGGGTCGAGTATTCCGGGAAGATCACGAGGTCCATGCCCGGCAGGCCGAGCTTCATGCCCTCGACCATTTTGGCGATGTTGCGCGCGTTATCCAGCACCTCGGCCTTGGTGTGCAGACGCGGCATCTTGTAATTGACCACGGCAACGCCGACCGTGTCTTTGCTGCTCGATATGTCTCCATGCAACATGTCTCGACTCCCTTTCTTGATAATTCCCGCTACACGGCCATGTGCAGCTGGATGAGATCATCCGTGAGCTCACCGATCGCGCCCTTGGCGACGACGCGACCCTTTTCGAGCAGCGCGAAGCGGTGAGACGCGCGCCGCGCGAACGCGACATTCTGTTCGACCAGCACGACCGTGATGCCGCGCTCGCGATTGAGCCGCGTGATCACGTCCTCGATCTGCTCGACGATGTTCGGCTGGATGCCCTCGGTCGGCTCGTCCAGCAGGATGACCTTGGGCTGAGCCAGCAGCGCACGCGCGATCGCGAGCTGCTGCTGCTGGCCGCCGGAGAGATTGCCGCCGTACCGATTGAGAAAATCCTTGAGCACCGGAAACAGCTCGAGCACCCATTCCTCGATGCCGCCGGCGGATTTCGCAGCGAAGGTCCCGAGCGTCAGATTCTCCCGCACAGTGAACTTCGGCAGGATCCCGCGGCCCTGCGGCACATAGGCAATGCCGGCCTTGGCGCGCTGATAGGTGCGGAGCGGCGAAATGTCCGCACCATCGAGCGACAGGCGTCCGGTGCACCGGTCCATCAGGCCGAGGATGCTGCGCATCAGCGTGGTCTTGCCGACGCCGTTGCGGCCGAGCACCGAGAGGAACTCGCCACTGCCGACCATCAGGTTGATGCCCTGCAGAGCGCGGCTGTTGCCGTAGAAAGCGTCGACGTCGGTCAGCTCAAGCATGGCTGATGCCTCCCGATCCCAAATAGGCGCGGCGCACCTCGGGATGCGCCTCGACTTCCGCCGCGGTACCCTCAGCCAGCATCTGGCCCATATGCATCACCGAGATGATGTCGCCAATCGCCTTCACAAAACCCATGTCGTGCTCGACCACGATCAGCGTGTGCCTGCCCTTCAGGCGCGCGAACAGTTCGGCGGTCTTGCGGGTTTCCTGCGCCGTCATGCCGGCGGTGGGCTCGTCCATCAGGATCAGCTCGGCGTCTTGGGCGACCAGCATGCCGATCTCGAGCCACTGGGTCTGGCCGTGCGATAGATAGGCGGCGGGCCGGTCGAGCTGCTCGGTGAGCCCGACCAGTTCGGCGAGACGCTCGATATCTTCCCGTCCGGAGTTGCCGATACTCCAGCGGAGATTGCCGAGCACGGAGGTCCGGCGCGCGCGGGCCACGTCGAGATTCTCGGAGACCGTGAGCTCCCGGAACACGCTCGGCACCTGGAACTTGCGGCCAACGCCGGCGCGGGCAATCTCGTATTCTTCGAGATCCTGCAGCGCGGTGCCGTCGAAGCTGACGGTGCCGGCGCTCGGCTTGACCTTGCCGCAGATGATGTCCAGCGCCGTGGTCTTGCCCGCGCCGTTCGGCCCGATCAGGCAGCGCAACTCGCCCTTGCGCACGCTCATGTTGAGCGCGTTGAGCGCCTTGAAGCCGTTGAAGCTGACCGAGACGTCACGAAGGTCGAGATGCGAGCTCATGTGCTGCCCTCCGTCTGGCCGACGCTTTGCGCAACGCCGCGGCCGGCAGCCTGCCGGCGCTGCGCGATCCAGCGCAACACGACCTGCGCGAGGCCGGCGAGCCCCTTCGGCAGGAACAGCACCACGAGCACGAACAGCGCGCCCATCACCAGCGTCCAGGTTTCCAGGAACGCCGCGGACTCCGACAACGCGCCCTGCATGCCCGCGACCAGCACCGCGCCGAGGAACGCGCCGACCAGGCTCTGCCGGCCGCCGACCGCGCACCACACCACGACCGAGAGCGAAAGCTGCACGCCGAGGAAGGTCGGCGAGGCAAACTCCATCACCACCGTGTAGAGCATGCCGGCAAGGCCCGCGATCGCCGCCGACAGCGCGAACACGAAGATCTGGTAGAGCGCGACGTCGTAGCCGAAGTAGCGCACCCGGCTCTCGTGGTCGCGGATCGCCTGCACGATCAGGCCGGCCTTGGACTTCGTGAAGGCGAAGGCAACCAGTAGGCTGAACAGCACGCATCCGGCGACGAGGTAGTAGGTTGCGCGGCCATAGGCATCGAAGGCGACGCCGAAGATCTCGAGCTGGGCGAGATCGGTGATGCCGTTGAAGCCGCCGGTGTAGCTCTGCTGGTCGATGATCACGAGATTGATCACCACCATGGTCGCGAGCGTGATGATCGAGACGTAGACGCCGGTGACCCGGCCGCGGAACATGAACCAGCCCAGCGCCGCCGCGACCAGCGCCGGCACGATCAGGCCCGCGGCGATGGCGAAGGACAGCGAGCGGAACGGTTCCCAGAACCACGGCAGATACTGGACGTTGTTCCAGACCATGAAGTCCGGCAGGCCACTTGCTCCGGTGTGCACAGGAACGGTCTTGAGCTTCAGCGCCATCGCCATGGCGTAGGAGCCGAGCCCGAAACTCATCGCCTGGCCGAGATTGAGGATGCCGCCGAATCCCCAGGACAGCCCGAGCGATATCGTGAGAATGCCCAGCACCAGGTAGCGCGCGACCTTGTTGAGCAGGAAGTCATTGTTGAGCAGCACCGGCAGCGCAAACACGATCGCACAGACGATCAGTATCGGTGCAAGCTGCGCGATCAGGCGCTGCAATCCGCTGGAGTTGGGAACATTCGACGACATGAATGAGCGATCTGTCTCAGATCCGCACGCGCGCGGTGAAAAGCCCTTCGGGGCGGAAACGGATGAGGACGACGATGGCGAGCAGCACGATCGCCTTGGCCACCGTGTCGTTCTGCAGGAACGCGATGCCGCCGGAGAGCTCGCCGAGGATGAAGGCGCTCGCCACGGTTCCGGCGAGGCTCTGCACGCCGCCGAGCACGACCACCATGAAGGCGTCGACCACATAGCCGGTGCCCATATCGGGCGACACGCTCTTGAGCGGCGACACCAGCGCGCCGGCAAGTCCCGCAAGCCCCGCGCCATAGGCGAAGGTCAGCGCATAGACCCGCTTGGCATTGATGCCGAACGAGGCGGCAACTGAGCGGTCCTGGATGATGGCGCGCAGCTTCATCCCGACCGTGGTGCGGTTCATCAGCAGCCAGGTCGCACCGAACAGCGCGATCGAGATGATGAACAGGAACACCCGATACGACGAGATCGGGATGCCGAACACGTTCATGCTGTCGGATAGCGCCGGCGGCAGCTGCACGTAGCGCAATTCGCTTCCGACCATCAGCCGCACCGCCTGCTGCAGCATGATGCCGACGCCCCAGGTCGCGAGGATCGTATCGAGCGGCCTGTTATTGAGCAGGCTCAGGACGTAGCGCTCGATGACCCAGCCGAACGCGGCGACCACCAGGAAGATCGGCACCAGGCTCGCCAGCAGGCCGAGCCCGAGATAGGTGTGGAACACCCAGGCGGCGTAGGCCCCGAGCATCACGAACTCGCCATGGGCGAGATTGATGATGCCCATCGACCCGTAGATGATCGACAGGCCCAGCGCCACCAGCAGCAGGATCGACCCGATGCTGAGGCCGGTGACGATTTGTTCGATGAATTGGTCCACGCCGGGATCCGCTCTTCGGTGTTCGTTTGCTGCGCCCTGCCCTCGCCCGATGCGCGCGAGGGTGGCATTCGTCCGGAAGCCGGCCGCCGCCGCCGCACGCCGACGGCCTTCGTCAGCCCCGCCGTCAGCTCTTCTCGACCAGGCCCTTCTCGGTGCAGGACTGCCCGGGATAGGCCGCATAGGGCACCGGCTTCAGCCACTCCTTGGCCTCGACGAGAATCTCGAACTGACCGTTCGATTTGGCCTGGGCGATCTTCGGCCACAGCCAGGTGTGCAGGTTCTCCGACTCGATCTCGACCTTGCCCTGCGGCGCAATCATGCTCTGGCCCTTGACCGCATCGCGGATGTTCGGCGGCGTCAGGTCGCTGGTCGCGAGCTTCTCGACGGCCTGCTTGAACAGATAGGTCTGGAAGTAGCAGGCCTCCGACACGAAATGCGTGACCTTGTCGGCGCCCCAGCGCTTCTTGTAGGCCTCGACGAACTTCTCGTTCTCCGGCGACTTGTGCACCATGAAGTATGGCGCCGAAGTGAAGTGACCGGCGGCCGCCTCACCGCCCATCGCCGCGACCTCGTTCTCGGAGGTCGTCAGACTCGCCATCGGCATCTTCTCGGGATCGAGGCCTGCGGCCTTGTACTGGCGATGCAGCGCGACCACGGAATCGCCGACCACGGTGGAGAAGATCACGTTCGGCTGCGTCGAGCGGATCTTGTTGATGACGGAAGAGAATTCGGAATGGCCGAGCGGTACATATTCCTCCGCCACCACCTCGCCGCCGAGCTTCTCGAGCAGCTTCTTGCAGTAGTTGTTCTCTTCCTTCGGGTAGATGTAGTTCGACCCGATCAGATAGAACTTCTTGCCGAACTTCTTGACCAGCCAGGGTACGAACTCGTCCTGCTGCTGGTTCGGCACCGCGCC
Organism: Bradyrhizobium sp. USDA 3364; assembly: GCF_054056355.1. NCBI lineage: Bacteria > Pseudomonadati > Pseudomonadota > Alphaproteobacteria > Hyphomicrobiales > Nitrobacteraceae > Bradyrhizobium > Bradyrhizobium sp. USDA 3364. Next base: position 5,971,011 of record NZ_JBSRYG010000002.1, on the reverse strand, counting down.
GGTGTAGATCACGTTCTTGGAGCACTCGCGGCCTTCATAGAGCGTCGGATACCAATAGAGGTTGTTCTGCCGCTCGAACACCGGCAGCACCGCCTTGCGGCTCGCCGAGGTGTAGGAGCCGAACACGCTGACGCATTTGTCGCCGACGACGAGCTTGCGCGCCTTCTCCGAGAACGTTGCCGGATCGGATGCGGGATCCTCGACGATCGGCACGATCTTGCTGCCCTTGATGCCGCCGGCTGCGTTGATCTCCTCGATCGCGAGCAGCGTCGCCTTGTTGAGCGATTCCTCGATGATCGCGGTCGTTCCCGTCAGCGAGAACAGCACGCCGACCTTGATCTCGCCGCCGGCGGCGTAAGCGAGGTCGGCGTTCTTGATCCAGATGTGCGGCAGTCCGGCACCGGCAAACGCGCCAAGCGCCGCGGTATTCCTCAGCAAAGTCCGCCGTGAAATGCTCATCCCTTGCTCCCTTCAGGACTGAAAAAACAAAAAGCCCTCCCGATGCGCGCTGACGCGAGCATTGGGAGGGCTTTGTTGCCGGTTGTGTCGAAGGCGGCGCTGTCGCCGCCGGCCCCGCTATTGGGGCTTACTGTTGATGATCGTAGCCAAGCAGTTCGAACGAGTCAACAATCGCCGCGGCGACTGCGCTTGCGGACACGCGACGATCCATCGCCTGCCGTCTGATGAATCCGTAGGCCTCGGTTTCCGGCATCTGCCGCGTCGCCATCAGGATGGCCTTGGCGCGTTCCACCGTGCGCATCGAGCGCAGATTGTCGTCGAGCTTCTCGATCTTGCTGCGCAGCCGCCGTTCGTAACCGAACTGGCTGCGCGCCAGCACGAGGCTGGACAACACCGCATTCTGCGTGAACGGCCGCGGCAGCACGGCGTTGGGCGTTGCATGACACAGCGCGTCGGCGTGAACGGTTTCCGTCGCCGGCAGGATCACGACCAGCGCCGAACGCGCGTCGCCCGGAATCCACGGCAGCCGCCGCGCCAGATCAGGCGAATATTCGCAATACACCACGTCGGCATCGGCCGGCACGCTCTCCGGCATCGGCCAGACCTGACGCACCCGCATCCTGAAGCGCTGCAATTCGCGCAGCAGCATGCCGACCTGATCGTCGACCGGCGCGACCACCACGGCCGACAGATCGGCAAGCTCCTGGACCATGGTCTTGCGTCCGCCGACGTCTCGGCTCAGCGACGGCTTACGTGACATCTCGTTCATTGGACGCTTCCTGTTTGCGTTGCACGACCATATCCGATCAGGAACGGATCCGCATGCACCGGCTCTTTTGACTGACTGACGACGTCGAACTGTCCCTGGCGGTTGGCGCGCCCGATGCGGGTCCATAGATCGGTATGCCCCGACATCGGGTTGACGGTCACGGCACCTTGCGGTGCATCAAAGCTGGTGCCGAACACCATGGAGCGCAACACTTCGGTGTCGAGCGAATTGACCTGCTCGAGCGCTTTCGCGAACAGATGCAGCTGGAAATAGGATGCCTCGGCACACATGTTGGTCGAGACATCGGCGCCGAACCGCTTCTTGAAGCGCTGCACAAAGGCGTTGTTGGCGCTGCCCTCGACGCCCTGGAAATACGATGCCGCCGTGACGTGTCCCTCGCCGACGTCGAAGCCCATGGCGGCGATCTCGGCTTCCGTGGTCGTCAGGCTGGCGATCGGCACCTGCTTCGGATCGAGCCCGACATTGGCATAGGCCTGATAGAGAAATACCGTGCCTTCGCCGACGACCGTCGAGAAGATCACGTCGGGCCTGACCCGCTTGATGTCCTGGATGATCGGCACGAAATCCTGCCAGCGCGCATAGACATTGACATAGCGCTCGCCCACCACCGAGCCGCCGTTGCTCTTGAGCAGTTCCCGCATCACCCGGTTCGACTCGCGCGGGTAGATGTAATCTGATCCCACGAAATAGAACCGGGTCCCGAACGTATCCATCAGATAGCGGCACAGCGCGAGGCTGTTCTGGTTCGGCGAGGCGCCGGTGTAGATCACGTTGGGCGACGCCTCGAAACCCTCGTAAAGCGTTGGATACCAAAGCAGACCGTTCAGCCGTTCGACCACCGGCAGCACGGCCTTGCGGCTCGACGAGGTGTAGCAGCCGAAGATGGTGCTGACCTGGTCCTCGACCATCAGCCGCTTGGCGTAATGGCCATAGGCGGCCGAGTCCGAGCCGGGGTCATAGGCAACGGGAACCAGCTCGCGGCCGCAGACGCCGCCCGCTTCGTTCACCTCTTCGATCGCGAGTTGCGTGCCCTGATACTGGGTCTCCTCGATCACCGACATGAAGCCGGTGCGCGAGAACAGCACTCCTATCCGCCACGGAGCGGAGGTTGTCTGGGTAAGGTTCGACATGATCAGGCCCTCGACAGAATTGGAGGGACGAGAGGGATTATTGTTCTTGTTGCTCTCGAACAGCTTTGCCGGGAGCGGAAGATTGCATGTCATCTGCCGCGAGACAAGGACCCTCGCCGCTCATCCTGTCAGCGACGCTGACGCGAAAGCAGGCAACGGCGGCGGATTAAAGGTGCAGCGGTCCACCGGATATCTATCTCCGGTAGACCTGCGATCGATTTCCCGTATCAAGGCGTGTCCGGTCAACTCGCGTACATCAACCGGAAGGTTGAGAGCCGCAAGGAGACCTCGCGCTATCCTTCGCCGTCAGCGCAGGCTCGGCAGATCAAGCCCGTTGGCGCGCGCGCATTCGATCGCCGTGTCGTAGCCGGCGTCGGCGTGGCGCATGACGCCTGTCGCCGGGTCGTTCCAAAGCACGCGTTCCAGCCGCCGCGCCGCCTCCGGCGTACCGTCCGCGACGATCACCATGCCGGCATGCTGTGAATAGCCGATGCCAACGCCGCCGCCGTGATGCAGCGACACCCAGGTGGCGCCGCTCGCACAATTGAGCAGCGCGTTGAGCAGCGGCCAATCCGACACCGCATCGGAGCCGTCGCGCATCGCCTCGGTCTCGCGGTTCGGGCTCGCCACCGAGCCGCTGTCGAGATGATCGCGGCCGATCACGATCGGCGCCTTGAGCTCGCCGCGCGCCACCATCTCGTTGAAGGCAAGACCAAGCCGATGGCGGTCGCCAAGGCCGACCCAGCAGATCCGCGCCGGCAGCCCCTGGAACTTGATGCGTGCCTTCGCCATGTCGAGCCAGTTGTGCAGGTGACCGTCGTTGGGCATCAACTCCTTGACCTTGGCGTCGGTCTTGAAGATGTCCTCGGGATCGCCCGACAGCGCCGCCCAGCGGAACGGACCCACGCCGCGGCAGAACAGCGGACGGATATAGGCCGGAACGAAGCCCGGAAAGTCGAATGCCTGCTTCAGGCCCATGTCCTTGGCCATCTGGCGGATGTTGTTGCCGTAATCGAGCGTCGGGATTCCCTGCGCGTGGAAATCCAGCATGGCCTGGACGTGATCGACCATCGAGGTCTTGGCTGCCGTCTCGACCGCCTTCGGGTCAGCAGCGCGCCGCGCCTCCCATTCGCCGAGCGTCCATCCCTTGGGCAGATAGCCGTTGATCGGATCATGCGCGCTGGTCTGATCGGTGACGATGTCCGGCCGCACACCGCGCCGCACCAGCTCCGGAAAGATCTCGGCCGCATTGCCGAGCAGACCGACCGACACCGGCTTCACGGTCTTGGCGGCGTCGGCAATGATCGCCAGCGCTTCGTCGAGCGTCGCCGCCTGGCGGTCGAGATAACCCGTGCGCAGCCGCATCTCGATGCGGCTCGGCTGGCACTCAACGGCGAGCATCGAGGCTCCGGCCATGGTCGCCGCCAGCGGCTGGGCGCCGCCCATGCCGCCGAGGCCCGCGGTGAGGATCCATTTGCCGGCGAGGTTGCCGCCATAGTGGCGACGCCCGACCTCGACGAACGTCTCGTAGGTCCCCTGCACGATGCCCTGGCTGCCGATATAGATCCATGAGCCCGCCGTCATCTGGCCGAACATCATCAGGCCCTGGCGGTCGAGCTCGTTGAAATGATCGAGCGTTGCCCAATGCGGCACCAGGTTCGAATTCGCGATCAGCACCCGCGGCGCGTCGGCATGGGTGCGGAAGACGCCGACCGGCTTGCCGGATTGCACCAGCAGCGTCTGGTCGCCCTCCAGCTTGCGCAAGGAGGCTGCGATCCGGTCAAAGCTCTCCCAGTCGCGCGCCGCGCGGCCGATGCCGCCATACACCACGAGCTCGCTCGGACGCTCGGCGACATCAGGATCCAGGTTGTTCATCAGCATGCGCAGCGGCGCCTCGGTCAGCCAGCTCTTCGCGCTGATGTCGCTGCCGCGGGGAGCGCGGATGATACGTTCATTATCCAGTCGGCGGTTCATGACGGATGTCCCTGTCGGCTAAGCAAGTTTTGGAAACGGATCGGTCGAAAGTGCCGCGATCGCGGCGGCGGGCAGCGCGTCGGCCTCGATCAGCCGTGCTGCCCGCGCGAGATCGTCGGCCATGTAACGGTCGGCAGCGAGTGCCGGAACATGCGCGCGCAAACGCGGCGATGACCGCGGCGAGCGGCGCGCTGGTCGAATGCGGTGCGCGCAGCGTGATGCCCTGCGCCGCGACCAGCAGCTCGATGCCGAGGATGGCCGCGAGATTGTCGGCCATGTCAGACAGCCGGCGCGCGGCATGCGCGGCCATCGAGACATGATCCTCCTGGTTGGCGCTGGTCGGCGTGGAATCGATCGAGCACGGCATCGCGCGCTGCTTGTTCTCGGCATAAAGCGCCGCCGCCGTCACCTCGGCGATCATGAACCCGGAATTGATGCCGGGCTCCGGCGTCAGGAACGGTGGCAAGCCGAAGTTCAGCGCGGGGTCGACGAGGGTCGCGATCCGGCGCTCGCTGGTCGCGCCGATCTCGGAGAGCGCCAGCGCGATCTGATCGGCGGCGAACGCCACCGGTTCGGCGTGGAAATTGCCGCCGGACACGATCTCGCCGGTCTCGACCAGGACCAGCGGGTTGTCGGTGACGGCATTGGCTTCAATGACGAGCCCGCGCGCGACTTGCGCGAGCAGGTCGAGCACGGCGCCCGCGACCTGCGGCTGGCAGCGCAGGCAATAAGGATCCTGCACGCGCTCGTCGCCCTCGAGATGCGATTGCCTGATGTCGCTGCCGTCGAGCAGTGCCATCAACGCCGCAGCCGCGGTGATCTGCCCGTCATGGCCGCGCAATGATTGAATCTCGGGGCGAAACGGCACTGTGGAGGCCATCGCCGCATCGACCGACAACGCGCCTGTCACCAGCGCGGTACACGCCAGCCGATGCGCGCGCAGCAGACCGGAGATCGCATAAGCGGTCGAAAACTGCGTGCCGTTGATCAGTGCGAGCCCTTCCTTCGGACCGAGCGTCAACGGCGCGAGCCCGGCCGCTGCAAGCGCTTCGTGGCCCGGCGCGACCTTGCCATCAAGGATCGCCTGCCCCTCGCCGATCATCACGGCGGTCATATGGGCGAGTGGCGCGAGATCGCCGGAGGCGCCGACCGAGCCCTGCTGCGGCACCAGCGGAGTGACGCCGCGCGCCAGCATGCCCTGCAACTGCTCGATGACGTCGCGGCGCACGCCCGACGCGCCGCGTCCGAGCGAGATCACCTTCAACGCCATCATCAGGCGCACGATCGGCTCGGGCGTGGCCGCGCCCACGCCGCAGCAATGCGACAGGATCAGGTTACGCTGGAGCAGCGCGGTCTGGTCGGGCGCGATCCGCGTCGAGGCCAGCTTCCCGAAACCGGTATTGATGCCGTAGGCGGGAACGTCGATCTGCGCGGCCTTTGCCACGATCGCCGCGGCCGCCTCGACGCGCGGCCAGAACGATGGATCGAGCACGACGGGCGCGCCGTCGAGCACACGCGCCAGAACGTCGAGGCCGACGGTGCCGGGCCTCACGACGACAGGCGCGGCAGGAGCGTTCATTGTCCCCTCCACACCCTGCTGTGCAGCGGGTTGAAGCCAATGCGGTAGACCAGTTCGGCCGGGCGTTCGATGTCCCAGATCGCGAGATCGCAGTATTTGCCGGCTTCGAGCGTGCCGGTCTCGGCGAGCATGCCGAGCGCGCGCGCCCCTTCCCGCGTCACGCCGGAGAGGCATTCGGCGACGGTCATCCGGAACAGAGTCGCGCCCATGTTCATGGTCAGCAGCAATGAGGTCAGTGGCGAACTGCCGGGATTGCAGTCGGTCGCCAGCGCCATCTTTACGCCGTGCTTGCGAAACAGTTCGACCGACGGCTTCTGCGTTTCACGGATAAAGTAGAACGCGCCGGGCAGCAGCACCGCGACTGTTCCCGATTTCGCCATCGCGGCGATGCCGGCCTCGTCGGTGTGCTCCAGATGATCGGCCGACAGCGCGGCAAAATTTGCGGCGAGCGCCGCGCCGCCAAGATTCGACAGCTGATCCGCATGCAGCTTCACGGGCAGTCCAAGCGCGCGCGCCGCCTCAAACACCCGCGCCGTCTGCTCGCCGGAAAATGCGATGCCCTCCATGAAACCGTCGACGGCATCGGCAAGGCCGGCCTTGGCCACGGCCGGCAGCATCTCGTTGCAGACCAGATCGATGTAGCGGTCCTTGTCGCCATTGGCCTCGGGCGGCAGCGCATGTGCACCGAGAAACGACGTGCGGATCGCAACCTGCCGCAGGCGGCCGAGGCTGCGCGCGGCCGCAAGCTGTCGCATCTCGGTCTCGGCATCGAGACCATAGCCGGACTTGATCTCGACGGTGGTTGCGCCCTCGCCGATCAGCGCGTCGAGCCGCGGCAGCGCGCCCGCAACGAGCTCGGCCTCGGTCGCCTTGCGCGTCGCTGCAACGGTCGAGACGATGCCGCCGCCCGCGCACGCGATTTCTTCGTAGCTCGCGCCCTTGAGGCGAAGCTCGAACTCATGCGCACGATTGCCGCCGAACACGAGATGCGTGTGGCAATCGACCAGCCCGGGCGTGATCCAGCGGCCGCCGCAATCGATCCGCTCGACGGCGTCTGCATTCACAGGAAAATCCGACCGCGTGCCCGCATAAACGATGCGGCCGTCGCGCGCCGCGATCAGGCCCTGCTCGATCTCGCCGAGATCGGCGCGGTCGCTGCGCATCGTGGCGAGGTGGGCACTGTGCCAGATACGGTCGAAGCGCTCTGCCATGCGATCGTCCCTTCGAGGTGGGATGCTTGACTTATATGTCTAGACATATAATCGTGTCCGGGTTCTGTCCAGCCGGCGTGGAAAAATGACACGATTGCATTTCGCATGCGCGCTGCTGCCCACCGGCTGGGCCAATGACGTGCGGGTCGAGGTTGCCGACGGCGCGATCGCCGTGGTGACGGCAGGCGTCGCGCCGGCCGGGGACGACGAACGACACCAATTGGCGGTTCCAGGCTTGGCGAGCCTGCACAGCCACGCCTTTCAACGCGGCATGGCCGGCCTTGCCGAACTACGCGGCGATACGACCGACACATTCTGGACCTGGCGCGAGACGATGTATCGCTTCGCGCTGACGATGACGCCGGACGACGTCACAGCCGTTGCAACACTCCTTTACGTCGAGATGCTCGAGCGCGGCTTTACCCGCGTCGGCGAGTTTCACTATCTCCACCATGATCGCGACGGCTCGCTCTACGCCAATCCCGCCGAGATGGCCGTGCGCATTGCGGAGGCAACCGAAGCCGCGGGCATCGGACTCACGCTGCTGCCGAGCTTCTATGCGCACGGCACCTTCGGCGGTGCAGCGCCGCATGCCGGGCAACGCCGCTTCATCTGCTCGGTCGATCAGTTCGCGGCGCTGATGGCCGGCTCGCGCGAAGCGATCCGGAAGCTGCCGGGCGCCAATATCGGCATCGCCCCGCACAGCCTGCGCGCCGTGGCGCCGGATGAACTCGCCGCGATCATTCCGCTTGCCGGGGCCGACCCGATCCACATCCACGCCGCCGAACAGGTGCGCGAGGTGGAGGATTGTCTGGCCTGGTCTGGGCAACGGCCGGTGCAATGGCTGCTCGAACATGCGCCGGTCGATCAGCGCTGGTGCCTGATACACGCGACCCACATGACGGACAGTGAAGTCGCCGGACTTGCCGCCAGCGGCGCAGTCGCCGGCCTTTGCCCCGTCACCGAAGCGAGCCTCGGCGACGGCATCTTTTCGGCGCGCGAATTCCTCGCGGCGGGCGGCAGCTTCGGCATCGGCACCGATTCCAACGTGCTGGCCGGGGTCGCCGACGAGCTTCGCCAGCTCGAATACGGCCAGCGCCTGAAGCACCGTGAGCGCAACGTGCTCTCGGGGCGGCCCGGCGCGTCCACCGGCCGCGCCTTGTTCGACCACGCGCTTGCGGGCGGCGCGCAGGCGCTGGCGCAGACCAAGGCTGGACTTGTCCCCGGCGCGCGCGCCGACATCGTCAGCCTCGACGCCGCGCATCCGTCGCTGGCGGGACGGTCGGGCGATGCGGTTCTCGACGGTTGGCTGTTTGCGACCGGCGGCGACGCGATCGACTGCGTATGGGCCGGCGGCGATAAGGTGGTCGCGGGCGGACGGCACCGGCTGCGCGACAGAGCGCGCGAGCGGTTCAATGCAAGCGTCAGGAGGCTCGTCGCATGAGCCTCGCCTCCGATCGGGTCAAGCCCCGTGCGGCCGGCAAGCCGACGCTCTACAGGCGGATCCGGCTCGACATCGAGACGCGGATCCTGACCGGCGAATGGCCGCCCGGCCACCGCATTCCCTTCGAGCACCAGTTGATGGCGCGCTATCGTTGCTCGCGGATGACTGTCAACAAGGCGCTGTCGGAACTGGCGCAGGCCGATCTGATCGAGCGAAGGCGGCGGGCCGGCACCTTCGTGCGCCGTCCGCAGCACATGTCGGCGGTGCTCAAGATCGCCGACATCAGGGCCGAGATCAACGCGCTCGGCCGCAGCTATGGCTACCAGCTGATCGATTGCCGGCGGCGCACTGCGACGGCGGCCGATCGTGCACGGCTCGGCGTGAGCACGGCCGGCAAGGTGGTCGCGATCGCCTGCCGGCACAGCGCGGACGATGTGCCGTTCGCCGTCGAGGACAGGCTGATTGATCTTTCCACGGTTCCGGAAGCTGCAACCGCGGATTTCGCCCGCGAACCGCCGGGATCATGGCTGCTGCATCACGTGCCGTGGACGGAAGCTGAGCACACGATCAGCGCCGTCATTGCTGACGATCGCACCGCCAAGGCACTGGGAATCGCCGTCGGTGCGCCCTGCCTCGTGATCGACCGCTACACCTGGCGCAGCGCGCGCACGCTGACAGCGGTGCGGCTGCATTATCCAGGCGAGACGCACCGTCTGGTGGCTCGCTTCAAGGGAGGCTGAGATGATGTTCGGGTCGGCACAATTCATGCAACGCATGATGGACCGCCGTCCGTCCAAGTTGTTTCATGCGGCAATCCGCCGCGACTGACGTGGGACAATCAACAGGGTTCAATCCAACATTCGGCAGGGGGTCAATCATGCGTTCTTTCAAAGTATTTCCGGCAATCGTCGCGCTGCTCGCATCCACAGCCGCGTTCGCGGATGACGTCAAGGTCGGAGTCGGCATCTCGGGATGGACCGGCTTCGCACCGCTGACGCTCGCCAAGGAAGCCGGCATCTTCAAGAAGAACGGCCTCGATGTGACGCTCAAAAAGATCCCGCAGAAGGACCGGCATCTCGCCATCGCCTCGGGCGACATCCAGTGCGCGGCCACCACGGTCGAAACCTGGATCTCCTGGAACGCCAATGGCGTCGCGACCAAGCAGATCTTCCAGCTCGACAAAAGCTACGGCGCCGACGGCATGGCCGTGCGCAATGACGTCGCCGCGATCAAAAACCTCAAGGGCAAGACCGTCGCGGCGTCGGCGCCGGGAACCTCGCCCTATTTCGCGCTGGCCTGGATGCTGAAGAAGAACGGCCTCTCGGTGAAGGACGTCACCGTGGTGAACCTGGAGCCGGCCGCCGCGGCGCAGGCCTTCGTCTCCGGCCAGAACGATGCCGCGATGACCTACGAGCCCTATCTGTCGACCGTGCGCGCCGCTCCCGACAAGGGCAAGATCATCGCTACTACGCTCGATTATCCGATCGTGATGGACACCTTCGGCTGCACGCCGAAATTCCTCACCGACAATCCGAAGGCGGCGCAGGCGCTGGCCAACAGTTATTTCGACGCGCTCGACATGATCGCCAAGGATCAGGCCAAGTCCTACGAGATCATGGGCGCGGACGTGAAGCAGAGCGGCGAGCAGTTCGGCAACTCGGCAAAATATCTGCGCTGGCAGGACAAGGCCGCCAACCAGAGGTTCTTCGCCGGCGACTTCCTCACCTTCAACAAGGAGGCCGCTGAGCTCCTGCTGGAGGTCGGCATCATCAAGGCCGCACCGAAGGTCGAAGACATCTACGACGCCAGCTTCATCAAGTAATGCGTCCTCTCGAGCCCACCACATCGACGCAGCGCGTGGCGTATGGCTTCGCGTTCTTCGTGCTGTTCGTCGCCCTCTGGTCCTGGGCAACCTTCGGCGGCCATGTGTCGAAGACCTTCCTCGCCAACCCGCTGACCATGGTGCAGGAAGGCTACGAGCTGCTCGCCAGGCGAGGCTTCCTGTTCGACATCGGAATGACGATCTGGCGCGTCATCGGCGGGTTTGTCCTCGCCGCCATCATCGCCGTGCCGCTCGGCGTGCTGATGGGGGCCTACAAGCCGGTCGAGGCCTGCCTCGAACCGTTCGTGTCCTTTGCGCGCTATCTGCCGGCCTCGGCCTTCATCCCGCTGTTGATCCTGTGGGCCGGCATCGGCGAGTTGCAAAAGCTGCTGGTGATCTTCATCGGCGCGGTGTTCCAGATCATCCTGATGGTCGCGGTCACCGTCGGCGCCACCAGGCGCGACCTGGTCGAGGCCGCCTATACACTCGGCGCCCGCGACAGCGGCATCATCCGCCGCGTGCTGCTGCCTTCCGCGGCGCCCGAGATCGCCGAGATCCTCCGCCTGGTACTCGGCTGGGCGTGGACCTACGTGATCGTGGCTGAGCTGATCGGCTCGTCGTCCGGCATCGGGCACATGATTACCGACAGCCAGGCGCTGCTCAACACCGGGCAGATCATCTTCGGCATCATCGTGATCGGGCTGATCGGCCTGATCTCCGATTTCCTGTTCAAAGCGTTCAACGCCTGGCTGTTCCCGTGGAAGCTCGCATGACCCTGCTTCGGATCGATCAGGTCTCGCGAACTTTTCCGGCGCGCGCCGGCAACGCGCCGACCAGGGCATTGGAGCCGACCACGCTCGATGTCGGCGACAACGACTTCGTCACCATCCTGGGCCCCTCCGGCTGCGGAAAGTCCACGCTGCTCCGGATCATCGCGGGCCTCGACCGGCCGAGCAGCGGGCGCGTCACGCTCGATGGGCGCGAGGTCACCGGGCCCGGCGCCGATCGCGGCATGGTGTTTCAGTCCTACACGCTGTTTCCCTGGCTGACCGTGCGCGAGAACATCGCCTTCGGCCTGCGCGAGCGCGGCGTGCCGGAGAAGAAACGCCACGACATCGCCGATGCGTTCATCCGCCGGGTCGGGCTGTCGGGCTTCGAAAACCACTGGCCCAAGCAGCTGTCGGGCGGCATGCAGCAACGCACCGCGATCGCCCGGGCGCTGGCCAACGATCCGAAAATCCTGTTGCTCGACGAGCCGTTCGGCGCGCTCGACAACCAGACGCGGGCCTTGATGCAGGAGATGCTGCTCGGCATCTGGGAGCGCGACCAGAAGACGGTGCTGTTCGTCACGCACGACATCGAGGAAGCGATCTTCCTCGGCAGCCGCGTCATCGTGATGAGCGCGCGTCCCGGCCGCATCAAGGCGGAGATCGCGGTCGACCTGCCGCACCCCCGCTCCTACAAGATCAAGACCACGCCCGAATTCGTCGCCCTCAAGGAGCGGCTGGTGGAGGAGATCCGCACCGAGGCGCTGAAGGTCGCCGAACAGGCCTGATGATTAGTGGCTGATCATCCAGGGACGTGCCGTCGGAAAGCCCTTGGCGCCGTTTTTCGTCTTCGTCATCAGCCGCGCCGGCTTCTTCTTTCCCGTGGAGCAGCAGCCGCAGCCCGGGCCGTGCGCGGCCTTGTACTGATCGAGCGTCTTCGGCGCGTGGCGGTTCTCTTCGTTGGTGGCGTGCGCCTTGCGCTTGTCGGAGGGCATGCAGAAGAACGCGGGCGCAGTGAGGAGCACCCGCGGCGACGTCGCCTCGCATTGCGGGCAGTCCTGCGGCAGATCGCATTCCGCCATCGGTCGCATATCGGTGAACGGGCCGCAGTCGTTGCAGAGATATTCGTAGATCGGCATGTCCCAAATCCTTGCGCAGTCGTGACATCCGGCGATGGATGCGGGGCGGCCAATACGCAGCCGTCCCACACCCTTCGCGCAGGGATTCACTTGCAGAATCACTTATCCGGCGAGATCGGCATCTGGATGTCGCCCTTGATGTGCTTGATCGGTCCCGCCGACGATGGCATGACGTCGAAGTCGAATATCTCGGTCGGCAGCCACAGCGTGGCGCAGGCGTTGGGCACGTCGACCACGCCGGAGATGTGGCCCTGGCACGGCGCGGTGCCGAGGATCGAGTAGGCCTGGGCGCCGGAGTAGCCGAACTTCTTCAGATACTCGATCGCGTTCAGGCAGGCCTGGCGATAGGCGATGTGGACGTCGAGATAGTGCTGCTTGCCGGCCTCGTCGACCGAGATGCCCTCGAAGATCAAGTAGTCCTTGTAGTTCGGCGTGATCGGCGACGGCTTGAACACAGGATTCTTGATGCCGTATTTCGAGACGCCGTCCTTGATGACGTCGACCTTGATGTGCAGCCAGCCGGCCATTTCGATGGCACCGCAGAAGGTGATCTCGCCGTCGCCCTGGCTGAAATGCAGGTCGCCCATCGAGAGGCCGCCGCCTGGCACATAGACCGGGAAATAGATCTTCGAGCCGCGCGAGAGGTCCTTGATGTCGCAATTGCCGCCATGCTCGCGCGGCGGCACGGTGCGGGCGCCTTCGAGGCCGATCTTGGCCTTGACGTCGCCCTTGGCTTGTCCCGCATGCGCGGTCGGCGCGAACGGCGGATTGGCGAGGCCCGGCACGCGGGTCGGGTTGGTCGCGATCAACTCGGCTTCGCGCGCATTCCAGGCCGCCAGCATCTTGGCATCGGGCAGACAGCCGATCAGGCCGGGATGGATCAGGCCTGCGAAGTTGACGCCGGGAACGTGGCGCGACGAGGTGTAGAGGCCCTTGATGTCCCAGATCGACTTCTGCGCCAGCGGGAAATGGTCGGTGAGGAAGCCGCCGCCGTTCTGCTTGGAGAAGAAGCCGTTGAAGCCCCACAGGCTCTCCTTCAGCGGACCGACGTCGAGCAAATCCACGACCAGAAGATCGCCGGGCTCGGCGCCCTTGACGCCGATCGGGCCGGACAGGAAGTGCACGATCGACAGATCGATGTCGCGCACGTCGTCGGCAGAATCGTTGTTCTTGATGAAGCCACCGGTCCAGTCGACGGTCTCGATGATGAAGTCGTCGCCCGGGCTGACCCACTCGACGATCGGAACCTCAGGATGCCAGCGGTTGTGGATCTTGTCGTTTTCATAGGCCGACTTGCTGAGATCGACCTTGATCAGTGTGTCTGGCATCGCGATGCTCCCCTTGGGTTACTGATGGTGGTTGGTTACACGGACAGATATTTGGAGATCTGCCCGGCATCGACGCTGGCGCGCGGATCGTCGCGGACGATCTCGCCGTTCTCGATGACGAGCACGCGGTCGGCGATGTCGAGCGCGAAGCTCAGCACCTGCTCGGAGACGACGATCGATAGCCCCCGCTCGTCGCGGATCCGCTTCAGGGTGCGCGCCATGTCCTTGATGATCGAGGGCTGGATGCCTTCGGTCGGCTCGTCGAGCAGCAGCACCTTCGGCTTGGTCGCCAGCGCACGCGCGATCGCGAGCTGCTGCTGCTGACCGCCCGAGAGATTGCCGCCGCGGCGGCCTTTCATCTCGAGCAGCACCGGGAACAGCTCGTAGATGTCGCCGGGTACCTCGGAGCCGCCGGACACCACGAGCCCGGTCTCGATGTTCTCCTTGACCGTCATGGTGGAGAAGATCATGCGGCCTTGCGGCACGTAAGCGAGACCCTTCGCCACCCGCTCGTAGCTCTTCATGGCGCCGAGCTCGGCGCCGTCCATGGTCACCTTGCCGCTCTTGGCCGGCAGGATGCCCATCAGCGACTTCATCAGCGTGGTCTTGCCCATGCCGTTGCGGCCCATGATCGCGACGATCTCGTTGGGCGCGACGGATACGTTGAGGCCGTGCAGCACCTCGCTCTGGCCGTAGGCGACATGAAGATCATTGATTGCCAGCATCGTTCTCGTCCTCAATGACCCAGATAAACTTCAATGACCTTGGGATCGTTCTTGACGTGCTCCATCGTCCCCTCGGACAGGATCTGTCCCTGGTGCAGCACGGTGACCTTGTGGGCGATGTCCTCGACGAACTTCATGTCGTGCTCGATCACCAGCACCGAGCGGTCCTTGATGATGCGGTTAAGCAGCTCGGCGGTCTTGGCGCGCTCGGACACGCTCATGCCGGCGACCGGCTCGTCGAGCATCAGCAAGTCCGGATCCTGGATCAGCAGCATGCCGATCTCGAGCCATTGCTTCTGGCCATGGCTGAGCTGATCGGCATAGGTGTTGAGCTTGTCCTTGAGGAAGATCATCTCCGCGACCTCCTCGACCCGCTGCTTGACGGTGTCGTCGCGCTGGAAGGTCAGCGAGCCGAACACGGTGCGTCCGCGCGGGAAGGAGATTTCGAGGTTCTCGAACACGGTGAGATCCTCGAACACCGACGGCGTCTGGAACTTGCGCCCGACGCCGGCCTGCACGATCTCGTTCTCGCGCAGCTTTGTCAGCTCCTGGCCGCGGAACTGGATCGAGCCCGACGTGGCGCGGGTCTTGCCACAGATCAGGTCGAGCACCGTGGTCTTGCCGGCGCCGTTCGGGCCGATGATGACGCGGATCTCGTTCTCCTCGACGTAGAAGGAGAGATCGTTGACGGCCTTGAAGCCGTCAAAGGACACGGTGAGGCCGGAGACCGCGAGCAGGAAGTCCTTGGGCTGATGGCCGACGAGCATGATGATCCCTCCTCACTCGGCCGGTGCGCCGTCGGCGATCATGCCGGCCGCCGATTTCGATTTGCGTGATGCCAACAGCCGGTCGATGCGGGGCTGGACGTGATCCGCCCAGATGCCGGAGAGCCCGTTCGGGAAGGCCAGCACGACCGCGATGAACAGCGCGCCGAGGCCGAACAGCCAGAGCTGCGGGAAGGATTCCGACAGGCTGGTCTTGGCGAAATTGACCAAGAGCGCACCCCAGACTGCGCCGAAGATCGACATCCGGCCGCCGACGGCGGTGTAGATCACCATCTCGATCGACGGCACGATGCCGACGAACGACGGCGACATGAAGCCGACCTCGAGCGTGAACATGGCGCCGCCGATCGCAGCGAACACCGCCGCGGCGCAGAATGCGAAGATCTTGAAGTTGGCGACGCTGTAACCGGAGAAACGCACGCGATCCTCCTGCTCCCGCATCGCCACCAGGATGCGCCCGAGTTTTGTCAGGCGGATGAACTGCGCGGCGACGATGCATCCGAACAGCAGCACAACCTCGACGAAATACAGAATGAACTTGGCGTGATCGGTACGGATGTCCCAACCGTGCAGGGTGCGCAAGTCGGTAATGCCGTTGATGCCGCCGGTGTAGCCCTGCTGTCCGACGATCAGGATGGTGAGGATCGCCGCAATCGCTTGCGTGATGATCGCAAAGTACACGCCGCCGACCCGGCGCTTGAACATCGCGGCGCCGATGATCAGCGCGAAGAAGGCGGGAACCAGCAAGATCGCCAGCAGCGTAACCGGAAAGCTGTGGAACGGCTTCCAGAAGAACGGCAGCGAGGTGAGCTGGTTCCAGTCCATGAAGTCCGGGATGCCCGGCGTCGACTGGATCTTGGTGTTCGCGACCGAAGACGCCTCGAGCTTGAGGTACATCGCCATGCAGTAGCCGCCGAGGCCGAAGAACACGCCCTGCCCCAGGCTGAGGATGCCGCCATAGCCCCAGCACAGCACGAGGCCGATGCCGACGAAGGCGTAGGTCAGATATTTGGCGACCAGGTTGAGGCGAAAGATATCGAGCGACAGCGGCAGGATGACAAACAGCAGCACCGCGAGCGCAAGGAAGCCGAGCAGTTCGGAACGATTGAAAAAGCGCGAGTTGATCATGACCAGCCTGCTTGTTCTTATTTGCGGACCTTGAGCGCGAAGAGCCCCTGCGGACGCACCATCAGGATCGCGACGATGGTCAACAGCGTGATCACCTTGGCCATCGATCCCGACAGGAAGAACTCCAGCGTCGACTGGGTCTGCGAGATCGAGAAGGCGGAGGCGATCGTGCCGAACAGCGAGGCCGCGCCGCCGAACACGACGACCAGGAAGGTGTCGACGATGTAGAGCTGGCCGGCGGTCGGCCCGGTCGAGCCGATCATGGTGAAGGCCGAGCCCGCGATCCCGGCGATGCCGCACCCGAGCCCGAAGGTGTAACGGTCGACCTTCTCGGTATTGATGCCGACGGCACCCGCCATCACGCGGTTCTGCACCACCGCGCGCACCTGCTTGCCCCAGCTCGACCAGAACAGGATGTAGAAGACGACGATCGTGATCAGGATGGTCAGCCCCATCACGAACATGCCGTTGATCGGGATCTGGATGGAATCGGTCGCCTGCCAGGAGCCCATCATCCATTCCGGCAGCTCGACGCCGACCTCGCGCGCGCCGAAGATCGAGCGGTAAGCCTGCTGCAGGATCAGGCTGAGGCCCCAGGTCGCGAGCAGCGTATCGAGCGGACGCTTGTAGAGATGGCGGATCAGCGCCCACTCGACCAGCATGCCGAGCGCACCGGAGGCGATGAACGCCAGGATCATGGCGATGAAGAAGTAACCGGGGAACAGCCAGGGCGCGACGTGCTGCACGGCGTTCGACGTCATCCAGGTGACGTAAGCCCCCAGAATCATGAACTCGCCATGGGCCATGTTGATGACGCCCATCTGGCCGAAGATGATGGCAAGCCCGAGCGCCATCAGCACATAGACGGAGAACAGGATGAGCCCGGCAAAGCCCTGCATCGCAAGGATGGCGCCGAGATCGCTGATCGAATAGTCGCCGAACATCAGTCGTCCTCCAGTCCAAGGGGCATGCGCCGCGACGCGAGCGGCGCCCGATCGGCGGCGTGGGCGATGACGTCCACGCTGCGATGCTTGATGTGAGCTGCGCCTTAGGCGCTCGATCTCACTGGTAGCCCTTGGGGAACGGATCCGGCTCGACGAGATCGGCGGTCTCGTAGATCAGCTCGTACTGGCCATCGGCCTTGGCCCGCCCGACGCGGGTCTTCGACCAGAGGTGATGGTTTTCGTGGATCCGGACGTAGCCTTCCGGCGCGCCCTTGAACTCGACGCCGGGGGAAGCCGCCGCGATCTTGTCGATGTCGAAGCTCTGCGCCTTCTCCACCGTCAATTTCCACAGCCACGGACCGAGATAGGCGGCTTGCGTGACGTCGCCGATCACGGTCTTCTCGCCCCACATCTTCTTGAACGCGGGCACGAAGGCCTTGTTGTTCGCATTGTCGAGCGACTGGAAATACTTCATGCAGGCATAGGCGCCCGCGATGTTCTCGCCGCCGATGCCGTCGATCTCGTCCTCGGTCACCGAGATCGTGAGCAGCGTCTGCTTCGACAGATCGATGCCGGCCGCCTTGAGCTGCTTGTAGAACGCGACGTTCGAGCCGCCGACGATGATCGCGTAGATCACGTCCGGCTTGGTCAGCTTGATCTTGTTGATGACCGAGTTGAATTGAGTCGAGCCGAGCGGGAAGTATTCCTCACCGACCACCTTGCAGCCCTGCAAATGGTTCTCGATGTGCTTGCGCGCGATCTTGTTCGAGGTGCGCGGCCAAATGTAGTCGGAGCCGAGCAGATAGAAGCTCTTGGCGCCCTTGGTCTTGTTGACCCAGTCCAGCCCGGCGATGATCTGCTGCGTCGCCTCCTGGCCGGTGTAGATCACATTCTTGGACTGCTCGAGGCCCTCATAGAAGGTCGGGTAGTACAGCATGCCGTTGTACTGCTCGAACACCGGCAGCACCGCCTTGCGCGAGGCCGAGGTCCAGCAGCCCATCACGGCGGCGCATTTGTCGTTGACCAGGAGCTTCTTGGCCTTTTCCGCGAAGGTCGGCCAGTCGCTGGCGCCGTCCTCCTGGATGAACTTGATCTTGCGGCCGAGCACGCCGCCGGCGGCGTTGATCTGCTCGATCGCGAGCTTCTCGGCCTCGACCGACCCGGTCTCGGAGATCGCCATGGTGCCAGTGACGGAGTGCAGGATGCCGACCGTGACTTCGCTATCGGTGACTGCAAGGCCCGTGGTGTTGACCGCGGAGGTTGCGGGAAAGTCGGCAAATGCGGGACGGCCCAGCATCGAGACCGCCGGCAAAGCCGCCATTCCCATCAAGAGCTTGCGCCGGAGCGGAGACTTCAGGCCTGGTCTTGTTTCGTCTGACATGAGCACCCCATCTGGTTCGAGAACGCTTATTGATGGGGCGAGGATTGCTCAGTTTTGTGCACCGCACTGATACGTGAGATCGCGTATACGGCACCGCAAAATAGCGACGTAGATTTTGGTACGGGATTTGCTCGCGACACGGTCGGAGCATCACGGACCAGGAGTACGAGCGGGTGGCAGGGCGGCAGCGGATAGACCGCGTCAGGCGCCAATACAATCAATGGGTCGCCAACCAGACGCTGGAAGACTACGCGCTGCGCTTCACCGCCAAGAGCGCGCGGCGCTGGTCCGCCGCCCGCGTCGCCAACACCGCGCTCGGCGCGATCTCCTTCCTCGCGCTGGAAGCGATCGGCGGCACCATCACGCTCAATTATGGCGCGATCAACGCCTCCGCAGCGATCCTGGTGGTCAGCGTCATCATCTTCCTGTGCGGATTGCCGATTGCCTACCATGCCGCAAAAAGCGGCATCGACATCGACCTGCTAACCCGCGGCGCCGGCTTCGGCTATATCGGCTCGACCATCACCTCGCTGATCTACGCCTCCTTCACCTTCATCTTCTTCGCGATCGAGGCGGTGATCCTGGCCAGCGCGCTCGACATGTGCTTCGGCATTCCGCGGCCGATCGGGTATCTGATCAGCGCGGTCGTGATCATTCCGCTTGTCATCTACGGCATCACGCTGATCAGCCGCTTCCAGCTCTGGACCCAGCCGCTGTGGGTCATCCTCCACATCATGCCGTTCGCGGCAATCGCCTGGGCCAATCCGCATTCGTTCACGGAATGGCGCAAATTCGCCGGCGACCACGGTGATCCCGCAGGGAATCTCGACCTGCTGCTGTTCGGCACGGCGGCCTCCGTCGTGTTCGCGCTGGTGGCGCAGATCGGCGAGCAGGTCGACTTCCTGCGCTTCCTGCCGCGCGACCGCCGTACCTCGCGCAAGGCCTGGTGGATCGCGCTGCTCTCCGCCGGTCCGGGCTGGATCGTGCTCGGCGCGCTCAAGCTGCTGGCCGGCTCCTTCCTGGCCTTCTTCGCGCTGAGCCACGGCGTCTCGGCCGAGCACGCGGCCGAGCCCGCCAACATGTATCTTGAAGCGTTTCGTTACGTGCTGTCGCAGCCGGACCTCGCGATGGCGCTGACCGGGACGTTCGTGATCCTGTCGCAAGTCAAGATCAACGTCACCAACGCCTATGCCGGCTCGATCGCCTGGTCGAACTTCTTCTCCCGCCTCACCCATTCGCATCCCGGCCGCGTGGTGTGGCTGGTGTTCAACGTGGTGGTCGCGCTGCTGTTGATGGAGATCGGCGTCTACAAGGCGCTGGAGCAGACGCTCGCGCTCTACTCGAACGTCGCGATCGCCTGGGTCGGCGCGCTGGTGGCCGATCTCGTCATCAACAAGCCGCTTGGCCTGCGGCCGCAGCACATCGAGTTCAAGCGCGCCCATCTCTGCGACATCAATCCGGTCGGCGTCGGCGCGATGACCATCGCGACCGTGGTGTCGATCAGCGCGTTCTACGGCCTGTTCAGCCCGACCGCGAAGGCGCTGTCCGCTTTCGTTGCGCTGGCGGTCGCGTTCATCACGGCTCCCCTGATTGCCTGGGCGACCGGCGGCAAGTATTACATCGCGCGCAAGCCGAAACGGAGCTGGCAGAACATCGAATCGATCCAGTGCTGTATCTGCGAGCATGCGTTCGAGCCCGAGGACATGGCCGCCTGCCCGGCCTATGCCGGCCCGATCTGCTCACTGTGCTGCTCGCTCGACGCGCGCTGCCACGACCTCTGCAAGCCGCATGGCCGGATCGGCGCGCAGGTCTCGGACACGCTGGGCAAGGTGATGCCGCGGCCGATCTACGCCCGCATCAACTCGCAGCTCGGACATTACCTCGGCGTGTTCGCAGTCTCGGCCGGCCTCGTGGCGCTGGTGCTCGGCCTGATCTACCTGCAGACCACAGCGGCCGTGCATGCCAACGAGTTGCTCGCCGACGTGCTGTGGAAGGTGTTCTTCGCGCTGACCCTGATCATCGGCGTGGTCGCCTGGCTGTTCGTGCTGGCGCAACAGAGCCGGCGCGCCGCGGAAGCGGAGACACGGCGGCAGACCACGCTGCTGATCCAGGAAATCGACGCCCACAAGCGCACCGACGCCGAGTTGCAGCGCGCCAAGGAAGTCGCGGAGTCCGCAAATCTTGCGAAGAGCCGCTATGTCGTCGGCCTCAGCCATGAACTCCGCTCGCCGCTGAACGCGATCTCCGGCTACGCGCAGCTGCTGGAGCAGGACGACAGCCTCCATATACGGCCGCGCGAGCAGGTGCGCGTGGTCCGGCGCAGCGCCGACCATCTGTCGGGCCTGATCGATGGCATCCTCGATATCTCCAAGATTGAGGCCGGCCGGCTCTATCTGTCGCGCGACGAGGTGCGGCTGAACGATTTCCTCGAGCAGCTGGTCGGCATGTTCCGCCTGCAAGCCGCCGCAAAAGGCATCGACTTCGTGTTCAGGCGGCCCGCTGTGCTGCCCGTCGTTGTCTATGCCGATGAAAAGCGGCTGCGGCAGATCCTGATCAACCTGCTGTCGAACGCGATCAAGTTCACCCAATCCGGCCAGGTGCAGTTCGTGGTGCATTACCGCAGCCCGGTCGCCGAGTTCGAGGTGATCGACACCGGGCCGGGCATCCAACCCGACGACCTCGAACGCATCTTCGCGCCGTTCGAGCGCGGTGCGCTCGGCGTCACCCAGCCGCAGACCGGCACCGGGCTCGGCCTGACCATCAGCCGCCTGCTCGCGGGTGTGATGGGCGGCGACATCAAGGTTTTGAGCACGGTCGGCACCGGCAGCACGTTCCGCGTCAAGCTATTGCTGTCCGAAGTCACCAATCCGCGCCGCGATGCGCCGGTCGACGCTCCCGTGTACGGCTATCACGGCCCGCGCAAGACGATCCTGATCACCGACGATGACCCGACCCACCGCGACCTCCTGCGCGAGATCCTGGCGCCGCTCGGCTTCATCCTGCTCAGTGCGCCGGACGGGCCGGGCTGCCTTGCCCTCGCCCAGCATTGCCGGCCGGACATGTTCCTGCTCGACATCTCGATGGCCGGCATGGACGGCTGGAGGGTCGCCGAAACCCTGCGCTCCGAAGGCCATCATCAGGCGCGCATCCTGATGATCTCCGCGAGCGCATTGGAGGCTCACGGCGCACCGCTGGCGCAACCGTTCCACGACGGCTATCTGATGAAGCCGATCGACATCCCGCGGCTGCTCGAGACCATCCGCCAGCTGCTCAAGATCGAGTGGCAGTACGAGGCCGAGCAGGCTCCGCCTCCGCAATGGAAGCCGGACACGGGCTCGCGCCCGCCGGTGAAATATGTTGAGGAGCTGATCAGCCTCGGCCAGCTCGGCTATGTCAGGGCGATCCAGCTCAAGCTCGACGAAATCGGCAACGAGTATCCCGAACATGCCGATTTCGTCGGCCAGATGCGCACGCTGATCGACCGGTTCGATCTCGATCAATTTATGGCGACGTTGAAGACATTGCACAGCTATGACCATTGAACAGAGAAAGCGCGACGTCGCGCTCGTCGTCGACGACTCGCCGGAGACGTTGCGTCTGCTCACCGACGCGCTCGACGGCGCCGGCATGACCGTGATGGTCGCGCTCGACGGGGCGTCTGCGATGCGCATCGTCGACCAGATCACGCCCGATATCGTGCTGCTCGATGCCGTGATGCCCGGCATGGACGGGTTCGAGACCTGCAAGCGGCTGAAGCGCGATGCCGGGCTCGACGGCGTCCCGATCATCTTCATGACGGGGCTGGCCGAGACCGAGCACATCGTGCGCGGGCTGGAGGCCGGCGGCGTCGACTATGTGACGAAGCCGATCGTGGTCGAGGAGATGCTGGCACGCATCCGGGTCCATCTCGCCAATGCGCGGATGACGCAAAGTGCCCGCGCGGCGCTCGACGTCTCCGGCCGCTACCTGCTCGCGGTCAACAGCGCAGGCGCGCTGTTGTGGGCGACGCCGCAAGCGCAGCGCCTGCTGTCGGACACGCTCGCCGATGCCGCCGACAATTTCGTGCTGCCGGGCCCGATGCCGCAATGGCTGGAGCAGGCGCACAAGGGCAAGGCGGCACCAAAGACCGCGACGGTGGCGTCCTTCCCCGGCAACGAGCAGCTGCGGCTGCAATATATGGGCAAGCTCGGCCCCAATGAGTTCCTGCTGCGGCTCGCCAAGGACACCAGCGGCGACATGCCCGCCGAGTTCTCCAGCGAGCTCGGCCTCACCACCCGCGAGGGCGAGGTGCTGTCCTGGCTCTCCAAGGGCAAGACCAACCGCGACATTGCACAGATCCTGGGTCTCAGCCCGCGCACCGTCGACAAGCATCTCGAGCAGATCTACGCCAAGCTCGGCGTCGAGAACCGCACCGCCGCCGCCGCGATCGCCGTCAACGCACGACATCGCAAGTCGTAGCATCCGGATCAATTGTCGCGGGAAGGCTCCAGCGACACTTCCTGCTCGAGCGGCTGCGCCTTTCGCCACTGCGCCGGCGTCACGCCCATGTGGCTCTTGAAGGCCCGCTGAAACGCGGCCTCCGACTGGTAGCCGACCATTTCCGCAACGGCGCCGGTCGAAAGCGACGATCCCTTCAACTCGTTCGCCGCGAGCGTCATCCTGATATCGGTGAGCAGGTCGCTCGCTGATCGGCCAAGCTTCTCCTGGAATTGCCGCGCAAGCGTCGCGCGCGACATGTTGCACAGACGCGCGAGCTCCGGCAGCGACCATGCGCGCGCGGGCTCGTTGAACATCGCAGCCACCGCCGGTGCAAGGCGAGGATCACCGGCCAGCGCAAGCAGACCGCGTGTCGTGGCGTCGCTCTCGCTCGCAAGCCGCAGCACGAGTGCAAACATCGCCGTGGACAGCGCGTTGAGCATGGCGCACCCGCCGAGATGATCGTCCGCGGTTTCCCCCCGCATCAGCGAAACAAGTCCGGTGAGTTGCGCGGCCGTCCCCTTGCCCATACGCGTGCCGGCATGCACGACGAGACGCGGCGGAAGATAGCCGCGCAACAGACGGTCGTGTGGGGGCGCAACCGCGAAGTGCCCGCACAACAGGTCAAGCCGCTCGTCCGACCCGAGATTTTCGCTGATCGCGAAATTCTGCGCCGCCCGGTTGCGCGCCGGCAGCGGTCTCGCCCCACTGCCGTCGTGCATCACGTGTCGCGGGTTGCCGGGAAGCAGAAGGATGTCGCCGGGCTTCAGCAGCAACGGCCGTCCGCCCGCGGGATCGTCCAGGATCGCCGAGCCGGCCAACACCGCATGATAGGGGATCTCGTTGGTTGCGCCCGGCCCCTGCTCGATGCGCCAGGGGACGCTGTAGCTGCAGCGAAGGTCGAGCCGACCGCGCACCGGCATCATCTCGAACAGCCGGCTGAGCCAATCCATGGCCGATCCTCCGTTCAGGGGCTTCATGAGACGATTGAGCATATAATCGAGACATATGAACATTCAATGTCTCAAATCTCGCTCCTATTGTGGCTGGGTACTCGTCCACCACCCCAAACAAGGAGCGCCACCATGTCTCGTCTTTCAGTCCCCAATCTCGAAACCGACACCGGCCCGTCGGGCCAGATTTACGCCCAGGTCAAGAAGGCGGCCGGCAGTGTCCCGAATGCCTATTCAGCCATCGCCGCCCACGGCCCGGCCGCACTCAAGTCGATGCTGACAGCCGATGCCGTGCTCGCCGGCGGTACCCTGTCCAAGCGCGAGCGGGAGATCATCAAGCTCGTGATCAGCGCCGCCGGCGGCTGCGACTACTGTGTCGCCGCGCATTCGCACCTCGCCAAGCTCGCCGGCGTGAAGCCCGACGCGCTGAAGCAGATCCGTGATGGCGAGCCGACCGGCGATGCCAAGCACGATGTGCTGATCAATTTCGTCCGCAAGCTCGCGCAGTCGAGCGGCACCGTGAGCGACGAGGATTTCGCCGCGATCAAGGCCGCCGGCTACAGCGACGCGCAGTTGGTGGAGATCAGCCTGGCGTTCGCGACCATCGTCTTCACCAACGTCTTCAATCGCATCAACGACACCGACATCGACTTCCCCGCAGTCGCGTGACGCGACCGGAGTCAGTCGAACGGAAGGATCACGGCTATGACCACGCTTGCCAACACCACACAAAATCCGCTCGTCCGCGCGCTCGACAGGTCCGGTCTGCTCGCGGAGGATCTCGACTACCACGTCGTCCGGGCCGCGATGGTGATCATGTTCCTGTTCTTCGGTTACCAGAAGTGGTTCCCGTACGAGTTCGAACGGCTGGTCCCGTTCATCAGCAACGGGCCGCTGATCTGGTGGCTGTATCCGGCCTTCGGCCACGCCGGCGCCAGCTACTTCCTCGGCGCCTCGGAATGGACGTTCGGCTCGCTGCTGTTCGCGGGTTTCTGGGACAAGCGGCTCGGCGTCCTCGGCGCGCTTGGCTCGACCGGCACCTTCATCGCGACGGTCACCATCATCCCGTTCATGCCTGATGGCTGGGACGTTGCCGCCGGCGGCTTCCCCGCGATGACCGGCAACGTGCCCTTCCTGATGAAGGACGTCGTTCTGCTGGCCGTCTCGCTCTATTTGCTGCGACAGGACGTGGTTCGCCTGACGCGGCAATAGGTGGCATCCGCTGATGGCGATGGATCGCCGGCGAACCCCGCGTTCGCCGGCGATCGCGCATTGCCCAGCGATTGAACAGGCGCAGTGCCTTCCGGATACAGCGACATGGCAGTCATTATTGTATTATTTGCGCAGGCCGGTCGCCCACGGCCTTTCAAGGCCAAGCCATAACCCATTGCCGAATTTGCGGAATGGCTTGAAATTGGCCATCTGTAAAGCGCGCTCGGTGGTGCGGCGGCCCCCATTCGACGAGCGCGCATAGTTTATTCCCATGCACGAATGATCCGTAGTTCTCCGGCCGTGAACATAGTTCCGCCGCGCGGTCTGGGCTAAGAAGTGGCGCCGGTGTTGTTCTGGGGTGAGTTGATGAAAAAGGACGACGTCACGTGTCCGCGCTGCGGGGCCGGATTCCGACGCCTTGAGCTGGCAGCAGGATCAGGAAGCAAGGGCGAGTATCGCTGCCCGGTCTGCGAAACAACGCTCGAGCAGTTCGATGGTGACAAGCTCGTTGCCTACCGCCTGACGATCCAACCCTCGATCCGCGGCTTGAAGACGTGATCGCCACGCCGGATCACGATCTCCGCTTCAGGACGTAACTGTCCATGATCCAGCCGTGCTGCGCACGTGCATCCCGGCGCGCGGCGACGATGCGCGGGCCGACCTCCGCGAGTTCCCCCGCCATGAGAATCTGATCGGGCATGCCGAGATAGGCGCCCCACCAGATCTTCAGGCCCTCAGGATCGAGCGTCTGGAAGGCCGCTCCGCCGTCGAGCATCACGACGATAGTGTCGACGCCGGGCGGCCAACCGCCCTCGCGCAGCCGCCGGCCTGTCGTGACCAGGAATGGCTCGCCGATCTCATTGAGCGGCAGCGCGTGCGCCGCGCACAATGCCTGGATCGACGTAATGCCCGGGATCACGTCGATCGATGGCAAAGGATCGAGCCGTTGCGCAATCCTCAAGCTCGAATCGTAGAGCGACGGATCGCCCCAGATCAGCAGCGCGACGCGCCCCTCGCCGCCAAGATGCCGCGCGATCTCCTGCGACCAGGTCGCGGCGACCGCGTCGTGCCAATCGTCGACACCCTTGCGATAGTCCTCCTCGCCGGCGTCACGCACCGGCAGGTCGAACTCGGCAAGGCGAGTGCGGTCGCTGCTCAATGCCTCCGCGCAGATCGTCCGGCGCAAATCGGCGAGATCGGATTTTGCCGCTCCCTTGCGCGGGATCAGGATCAGATCGGCGGCATTGATCGCGTCTGTTGCGGCGCGGGTGAGCTGCCGGGGGTCGCCGCAACCGATACCGATCAGCGAAAGCCTCAACATGGCCGCGTCAACCTCGATCCGGCGCCAGCGCGCCGAACAGAATGACGGCAGCCGCCGTGGCGGCGCCGGCATGCGTGAGCCGTTCGGCCAGCTCTGCGATCGTGGTGCGGACAAGCCGCTCATCGGCGTGGCCGAGCGACTCCGCCAGCAGCGCAGGCGTATCGGGCGCGAGGCCCTGCGCGATCAGCGTTGCGGCGAGCACGGGGAACGTGCGCCGGCCCATATAGACGACGGTGGTCGCTTCGGGATCGGCCAGCGCCGCCCAGTTGAGGTCATTTGGCAACTCGCCGGTGACATCGGCGCCGGTCACGAACTGGACCCGGCGCGAGGTCAGCCGTCGCGTCAGCGGAATGCCGGCCTGCGCGGCGGCCACCGAGGCCGAGGTGACGCCGGGAATGATCTCATAGCCGATGCCGGCCGCGCGCAACGCCTCGATCTCCTCCTCGAGCCGGCCAAAGATTCCGGCATCGCCCGATTTCAGCCGCACCACCCGCACGCCGGTCCCAGCATAGTCGACCAGCAGCCGGCTGACATGATGCTGCCGCGCGGACAGCCGGCCGGCCCGCTTGCCGACCGCAACGAGATTGGCGCCGGGGCGCGCGAGATCGAGGATCGCGCCCGAGGCAAGATCATCATAGAGCACCACGTCGGCCTCGCGCAGCCGCGCGGCTCCCTTCATGGTCAGGAGTTCGGGGTCGCCGGGACCGGCCGAGACGAAGGCGACGAAGCCGCTCACCGGTCCTCCGCGATCAGATGGAAGAATGTCCCCGTTGCGTTGCCCCGCCGCGATCCGGTCTCCGCAACGATCGCGCCGGTCGCATCGCGCACCACCGCAAGCGGCGTGTCCGGCTGCGCGATGATCGTCGAATAGTGAAATTCGTGGCCACGCAGGCGTACGCCCGGACCGTGGCCCGGCATCGGTGCGGCAAGTTCGGCGAGCCGGTAGCCCAGATGCATGCGGCGCTTGGCATAGCTGGACTCAAGCCCGAGCAACCCCGCCATTTCATGGCGCACGCCTTCGGCATCGGTCAGCGCGGCGCCCAGCACCATGTAGCCCCCGCATTCGCCGTGCACCGGCTTCGTCCCGGCGAAGGCACGCAGCTCACCGAGGAATCGCCGGTTGGCGGCAAGCCGGCCCGCATGCAGTTCAGGGTAACCTCCGGGCAACCAGCACACGTCGGCGTCCGCGTCGGGGCCCTCGTCGGCAAGCGGCGAGAAGGTCACGATGTCAGCGCCGGCTGAGCGCCAGGCCTCCAGCATGTGGGGATAGACGAAGGAGAAGGCTGCGTCGCGCGCAAGCGCGATGCGCTGGCCGGGCGGCGTGATGTCCAGCCCGCGCGCGGTTGATTGCGGCGACCAGACCCGCGCCGATTGCATCACGGCGTCGAGATCGACATGCTCGACGACAAAGCGTGCGGCTTCGTCGATCAGGCCGTCGATCTCGGCCTGCTCTTCGGCCTGCACCAGGCCGAGGTGACGCTTCGGCAACGCGATCTCGGCGTGGCGGGGTAACGCGCCCAACACCGAAATGCCCGCCCCCGCCATGGCACTGCGCACCAGGGCTTCATGCCGCGCGCTCGCGACGCGGTTGAGGACGACGCCCGCAAGCCGCGCGCCCGGGCGAAAGTCGCGCAACCCAGCCGCGACCGCCGCCGCCGTCTGCGCCTGGCCGGAGGGATCGATCACCAGCAGCACCGGCCATCCCATCATCTCGGCAATGTCGGCGGTGGCGCCGGTGCCGGAGACGCCAGCCGCGGCAACGCCATCGAACAATCCCATCGAGCCTTCGGCCAGCACCAGATCGGCATCCGCACCGCGGCTCGCCAGATGCGCGATCGCATCACGCGCCATCGCCCAGCTATCGATGTTGACGGATGCGCGGCCGGTTGCGACCGCGTGAAAGGCAGGATCGATATAGTCCGGCCCGCTCTTCAGGCACTGCACCTTCAATCCGCGATTGCGATAGGCGCGGGCCAGCGCCAGAGTCAGCGTCGTCTTGCCGACACCGGATGCCGGCGCCGAGATCACGAGCGCTGCGGTCATTGTGGTGATTCCGGCGATGATTCCGGAAAGCGTGGTTCCGCCCCCACCGGACGGTAGCGGCGGTCGTAATCGGCTGCATAGAGACGGCTCTCGGCGAACTCGTCCGCGCCGAGTGTCTTGCCGACCAGGATCAGCGCGGTGCGTTCGAGCTCGGGGCCGACAGCAGCATCGAGCGTCGCGAGCGTGGCACGCACGATGCGCTGATCCGGCCAGCTCGCGCGCCAGACGATCGCCACCGGACAGTCAACGCCGTAATGCTGCGTGAGTTCGGCGACGACCTTGTCCAGCAGATGGATCGACAGATGGATCGCGAGCACCGCGCCGGTCGCGGCAAAGGCTGCAAGCGTCTCGCCGTCGGGCATCGCGCTCGCCCTCCCCGGCGTGCGCGTCAGCACCACCGATTGCGCAACGCCCGGCAGCGTCAGCTCGGCCTCCAGTGCCGCCGCGGCCGCCGAGAAGGACGGCACGCCGGGCGTGACCGAATACGGAATCTGCAAGGCCCGCAACCGGCGCAGCTGTTCGCCCATCGCCGACCAGATCGAGAGATCGCCCGAATGCAGCCGCGCGACGTCCATGCCCTCTGCATGCGCGGTAGCGATCTCGGCGATGATCTCGTCGAGCGACATCGGCGCGGTGTTGATGATGCGTGCGTCCTTCGGGCAATGCGCCAGAACGCCTGATGGCACCAGCGATCCGGCGTAGAGACAGACCGGGCACGAGGCGATGAGATCGCGCCCGCGCAAGGTCAGGAGGTCGGCGGCGCCGGGCCCTGCGCCGATGAAATGCACCGTCATTCGCCGTCTCCTTCCGCGATCGCTGCGGTCGCCATCCGATCCTGCGAAACGGCCCTCGCCGAAATCAGGCGTGCACCGCGCCCCGCCGCCGCGAGCGCCGCGGCTTCTGCGACGGAGCCCGTGCCGAACTCGGCACGGATCAACTCGGATTGCGTCACGGTTTCGACCTCGGCCAGCGTCTCGGCGGGGATGCCCCGGATCGACAGCCCGAGTTCCTGCGCCAGGACTATCAACGCGGTTGCATCGGCCTTGTCGCTCACCGTGGCAAGCGCCGCAAGCCCTTCGGGGCCGCCGGCCGCGTCGAGCGCGTCGCGCAAGGACGCAACATTGGCATCGCGCCTGAATCCCAGGCCCGCGACCTTCATCGGACCACACTCCATTGCACGATCGGCCGCGCCGCCTTCCAGGAACGATACCGGCCCAGCGGTTCAGCCTGCGCAATCTCAAGGCGCATCAGTTCGCCGCCATGCCGCTGGTGCAGATCGGACAGCAGCACCTCGGTTTCAAGCGTCACCGCATGCGCGACCAGCCGCGTGCCCGGCGCGATGCGCGACCAGATCGCGTCGAACATGTCAGCATCGAGGCCGCCACCGATGAACACTGCATCGGGCGCCGCGAGGTCCGATAGAGCGCCGGGCGCCTCACCCTCGATGACGGTGATCCGGTGCGCCAGGCCGAAGCTGGCTGCATTGCTGCGGATATTGGCGGCGCGTTCGCCGCGGGCCTCGATGGCGATCGCCGTCCCTCCGCACAGCGCCCATTCGATCGAGATCGAGCCCGAGCCTGCGCCGACATCCCACAGCCGCTCGCCGGGCCGTGGCGAAAGCGCCGACAGCGCAAGAGCGCGAATCGGCCGCTTGGTCAGTTGCCCGTCATGCACGAAGAGCGTGTCGGGAAGACCCGAGCTGCGCGCGATGCCCTGCGCGCCCCTCGCCTCCAGCGCAATCGCGACCAGACTCTCACCGGAATCGCCGGCATAAGAGTCAGCGCGATGCTGCGTGATCGATTCACGCAGTCCGCCAAGCGCTGACAGCGTCCACATCGCCGATGCCCCCCAGCCATGGTCCGCAAGCCAGCGCGCGAGATCGGAAGCCGCCTTGCCGTCACGCACCAGACAGATGATCCGCGCATCGCGGGCCAGATGCGGCAACAGCCGCTCGAACGGTGCCGCATGAAGACCGAGACAGATCACATTCTCGAGCCGCCAGCCCAGACGCGCTGTCGCCAGCGAGAATGTCGACGGCGCGGAGTGCGCGATCCACTCGCCGGGCTGAAGTTTCTCGACAAGGCTTCCGCCAGCGCCATGCCAGAACGGATCGCCCGAGGCGAGCACAACGGTCGGACGACCGCGGCATTCAAGCACAATCCCCGCATCGAACGGCACCGGCCAAACGCGGCCGCGGTCGCTGATGCCGGCAAGCGCGAGGTGCCGTTCGCCGCCGAAAACCGTTTCGGCTTCACGAAGCGCGTTTCGGCTTGCGTCTGACAGCCCCGCAAGGCCATCTTCGCCGATGCCGATGATGGTCAACCAGGGATTACCCATGATGCGCGCCCTGATCCTGGGCGGAACCGCCGACGCCAATCTGCTTGCCGCTGCGGTCGCGCGCGCGGGAATCGACGCGGTCTATTCCTATGGCGGCCGCACCCGCGCGCCGGCTGATCAGCCATTGCCGGTCCGCAGTGGCGGCTTCGGCGGCGTCGGCGGGCTTGCCGATTATCTGCGTGGCGAAACCATTACGCATGTGATCGACGCGACGCATCCGTTCGCGGCCGAGATGAGCCGCAACGCGATCGCGGCTTGCGCGCAAACCGCAACGCCATTGATTGCCCTCGAACGCCCGCCCTGGGACAAGACCTCCGGCGATCACTGGATCGAGGTCGCGGACGTCGCCACCGCGGTCGCGGCCTTGCCGGAGCGCCGCGCCAACGTGTTCCTTGCGATCGGCCGCCAGCACATCGCGCCCTTCAGCGACCAGCCGCAGCATGCCTATACGTTGCGGTTCGTCGACCCGCCTGGCGAAACGCTGCCATTGCCCGATGTAGGTATCATCGTCTCGCGTGGACCATTCACGCTCGAGCGCGAGCTCGAGATGATGCGCACGCGCGCCATTGAGTGGATCGTCGCCCGCAACTCCGGCGGAACCGGCGCATACGCCAAGATCGACGCGGCCCGCATGCTTGGCCTTCCCGTCATCATGATCACGCGGCCGCCGCTGCCCGACCGGCCGCGGGTGGAAAGCGTCAGCGAAGTAATGGAATGGCTCGGTCATCGCACCTGCCTCGGTGCATAGACCCAGCGGCCGACCCGCCGCGTCGCCGAATTACCGACGATGACTAGCGTCCGCATGTCGGCCATCTCGGGTCGCGCGTCGCGCAACTCAACCGTCTCGATCCGCTGCTCGGGCGTCGAGACGGCGCGCGCGAACACCACGATCCGCTCGCCACAGCCGGCCTCGCGCAGGATCTCGAGCGCGCGACCGAAACCTTCCGGGCGGCGGGCCGAGCGCGGATTGTACATCGCAATCGCAAAGTCGCCCTCGGCCGCGAGCCGCAGCCGCTTCTCGATCAACGGCCATGGCTTGAGATTGTCCGACAGGTTGATCGCGCAAAAATCATGACCGAGCGGCGCGCCGGCGCTCGCCGCCGCCGCCAGCATCGCCGTGACGCCAGGTAGAACGCGAATCGGCAAATCGTGCCATTGCGGCGTTTCCTCGAGCGCCTCGAACACGGCGGATGCCATCGCGAACACGCCGGGATCGCCAGATGACACCACCACGACGCGGCGTCCCTCGGCCGCCAGCCGCAGCGCCTCAGCGGCGCGCTGCAACTCGACGCGATTGTCCGACGGATGCAGCGTGAGCCCGGCGCGTGGCGGCACCCGCGTCACATAGGGCGCGTAGCCGACGATGTCAGTTGCCGCAGCGAGCGCAGCAGTGACTTCCGGCGTGACCAGCGCCTCGTCGCCCGGCCCAAGTCCCGCGATGGTCAGCGTGCCGGTCATTGCGCCGCCTCCCGGCGCCGCCCCTGCCCGTGCACCAGCACGATCGCAAAATACGGACAATCGGCCTCGCCAATCTCAGCGAGCCTGATGACCCGCTGGTCCGGCATGGTGCCGCGCTCGACGAGCCAGGCATCGTCGAGACGCCCGGCGGAAGCCAGCGCACGGCGGATCTTCGGAAGATTGCGGCCGGTCTTCATGACGACCAGCGCGTCAGAGTTGCGCATCCGCGCTGCGAGTTCGGCCTCCGGCAGCGTGCCCATCAGGACCGTGGTCACATCGTCAGCGAGCGCGAACGGCTGGCCGACCGCATTCCAGCAGCCGACCATGCCGGGAATGCCGGCGATCACCTCGATCCCGACACGTCCCTGCAGCCGCGTATGCAGGTGCATGAACGAGCCGTAGAAATAGGGATCGCCCTCACACAGCACGACGACATCGATCTCGCGCGCAAGCCGCACCAACCGCTCGGCCCATGCATCGTAGAAATCAGCCAACTGCCGCGCGTATTCGGGACTGTCAAACGCGATCTCCGTGGTGACGGGATATTCCATCGGATATTCGTTGACGTCATCCGCGAGCATGCCTTCGACGATGCGGCGCGCCTGCCCCGGCTGCCCCTTCTTGCGGAAATAGGCGACGTCCTTTGCGGCACGCACGATGCGGTCGGTGCGCACGCTCATCAGATCCGGATCGCCTGGGCCGAGGCCGCAGCAGATGATGCGTCCCATCGCTATTCGCTCCGGCTCGCCAGCGCATTGACGGCGGCAACCGTGATCGCCGACCCGCCGAGACGTCCCTCGACCGTCAGCGCCGGCACGGGCGGCTCGGCCATCAAGGCCGCCTTGGACTCGGCGGCGCCGACGAATCCGACGGGACAGCCGATGATCGCCGCCGGCCGCGGGCAGTCGGTATCCTCCAGCATGTTGAGCAGATGAAACAGCGCCGTCGGCGCGTTGCCGATCGCGACGATCGCCCCCGCCAGATGCGGCCGCCACAGCTCGAGCGCCGCCGCCGAGCGCGTGTTGTGCATCGATTGCGCGAGCGCGGGAACTTGGGGGTCGCCAAGCGTACAGATCACTTCGTTGCCGGCCGGCAGTCGCGCGCGCGTAATTCCCTCCGACACCATGCGCGCGTCGCAGAGGATCGGCGCACCGTTCTGCAAAGCTGCCCGTGCGCTGGCGGCCATGCCTGGCGTGAAGCGGACATGCGCTTCCAGGCCCACCATGCCCGCGGCATGGATCATGCGCACCACGACCGGCTCTTCGTCCGGCGTAAAGCGGGCAAGGTCGGCCTCGGACCGGATGGTGGCAAAGGACTGGCGATAGATCGCCGCGCCATCGGTTTCATAGACGTGCGGCATCAGCGGCCTCCCGTCAGCACGGCGGGATTTGCCAGGAGGTACGTGTTGGTCAATCCTCGCATGACCGGTGCATCCCGCGTCGTGCCGCAGCGGATGAGGTCAAAGCCCTCGCATGACGCAACGAGGGTGACATCCGCAGAGCCGGAATGGGCACAGCCCTTGGCGCAGCCGGAGACGTGAAGCCGGGCATCGGATGGGACATGTGGCGCAAGCGCCGATGCCAGTGCCCGCGTATCGGCATACGCCTCGGCGCAGCGCGGTGCGCCGCTGCAGGCGGTGACGCGCAGCGCAGGATCGTCGGCGTCGGTGACGAGATCCGCCCCATGGGGCATCTCGTGCAATCCCTCCGCCAGCACCATCCGCCACGGCGTCATGCGAAGCGCCTGCGCGCATCCGGCGAGATGGCTGAGCGTCTGGTGCGGCATTTGCCCGAAGGTCACGCCAACCATCGCGCCGGTCGGATAGAGACCGGGAACAGGATCCGCCGATCGAGGCGCTGGCTCGGCATCGCCGCGAAGCGATTCGGACAAGCTCGCTCCGCCGACGAGATGCGCCGCCATTCGTCGCTTCTCACCCTTGGCTCCGCCGGAGGCCACAAACCATTCGGCCAGCGCCAGCGCGACCTGGACAGCCTCGCTCAGCGCGACCGACCGCCCGAATTGCGCGCCATCGGCGCGCACCAGCAGGCCACCATTACGATCGCGCTCGATCCTGATATCCGCAGAGGCGCCAGCCAGCACGCGCGCGTTGCCGTCATCGATTGCGAAGCCGAACTTGGTCGGAAGATCGAACGAAGCACCGGCAAGCGCCCGCTCCAACTCGGCCGCGAGCGAGCGGGTGTCGTCACCGACAGTCCAGAACGGCGTCACCAGAATGTTGCGCTGCGCCTCGGTATTGGAGTCTTCATCCAGCAACCCGAGCTGGGCGAGCCCATCGATCAAGGCTGGATAGCTCGCATCGCTGACGCCACGGATCTGGAGATTGGCGCGGCTGGTCAGATCGATCAGGCCGTTGCCGTATCGCGCAGCCAGTTCGGCGATTCCCGCCGCCTGCGCCGCGTCCAGCCGCCCGCCACGCGGTCGAATCCGCACCACGAGGCCGTCGCCAGATTGCATCGGCCGCAGCGCGCCGGGACACCAGCCCTTGATCGCGACCGCGCTCATAAAACCTCCTGCAGCGCGGCCGCAATCGAATTGCGCCGCGTCTGCCAAAGCGACGCTTCATGCAGCCGGGTGAAGCAGGTTTCGATCGCAGCCAGCGCCGCCGGATTCTCGCGCGCCATGAAAGCGCGCACCTCGTCATTGCCGAGCGTCGCGTCGTAGTAGAGGTCGAACAGATGCGGCGGCACCGCGCCGGCGAGATGGGCGAACGCCGCCATGTGCTCCAGCGTCGCGGTGATCTCGGCGGCGCCGCGGAAGCCGTGGCGCATCATGCCGGCGATCCATGCGGGATTGGCGGCGCGCGCCCGCACCACGCGCGAGATTTCCTCGGTCAAGGACCGCGCGTGCGGCTGATCCGGCCGCGTTGCATCGAGGTGATACAGCGCCGGGACGTTTGCGCCGAGGCGCCGGGCCGCCGCCGCGATACCGGCCTCATGCGCCGCGTAGTCCGCCGCCAGCAGCAGATCCGTCTCGGGCAGATCCTGGGTGTGGACGAAGCTGTCTGCAGCAGCGAGCCGTGCCTCGATGCCAGCGCGATCCGGCCTGCTCTCGCCGTCGGACGCAATCGCCCAGGACGATGCCGACAGCCAGGTCTCGCCGGCCGCGTCGCGCGTCTCCGGCGTGAAGACATCGGGGATCGACGCAATGCCGGCGCCGTAATGTCCGGGCGGCGGACCGAACACGCGCGCGATGCGCTGCCGGTACGGATTCTCGTCCGCCTCATCGCTGCGTTCGGACAACGCCTCCGTCGCGGCCTCGAACAATTGCGCAAGTCCCGAAAAGACGTCGCGGAACAGACCCGACACGCGCAGCGTCACGTCGATGCGGGGACGGGCGAGTTCCGCCGGCGCGATGATGTCGTAGCCCGACACCCGGCCCGACCCATGATCCCAGCGCGGCGCGATGCCGGCGAGATGCAGGGCCATCGCAAAGTCTTCGCCGGCGGTGCGCATCGTCGACGAGCCCCAGAGATCGACGACGAGTCCCTTCGGCCAATCGCCGTGATCCTGCAAATGACGGCGCAGCAGCTCTTCGGCGAGCTTCACGCCCTGCGCATGCGCCGACGGCGTCGGCACCGCGCGCGGATCGACCGCAAACAGATTGCGCCCGGTCGGCAGCACGTCGCTGCGCCCGCGATAGGGCGAGCCCGCTGGGCCCGGCGCAACGCGCCGGCCGGCGAGCGCATCACGCATGGTAGCCCTCTCCGCTTCGCCGCAAGCGCCCTGCCCGAACACATGCAGGCCGTCGCCGAATTGGCTTTCCTTGAGATCGCAGACGAAGCGATCGATCTGCGGAATCGCCTCCGCCGCCGAGACCGACGCCGCCAGGCCAAGATCGTCCTCCAGCCCGGCAATGCGCGCCTCCTCGCGGATTGCGGCAATCAGGCGCTGCCGCCGCGCCGGATCGAGGCCATCGGCGGTCGAATACTCGTCGAGCAAGCGCTCGAGACCGCGCAGGCCCTCCGGCACCACCGCCTGCGCCAGCGGCGGCGGCAGATGGCCGATCGTCACGGCGCCGATCCGGCGCTTGGCCTGGGCGGCCTCGCCGGGATCGTTGACGATGAAGGGATAGATGACGGGCAGATCGCCGATCAGCGCTTCCGGCCAGCATGCCGATGACAGGGCGACCGACTTGCCGGGCAGCCATTCCAGCGTGCCATGCGTGCCCATGTGGACGACAGCATCGATGCCCTGCTGCCTGAGCCACAGATGGAACGCGACATAGGCATGACGCGGCGTGCGCGAGAGATCGTGGTAGTCGGCATCGCGACGACCGGCCTCACCGCGCTCCGGCTGCACGGCGATGACCGACCTGCCGCACTGGATCGCCGCGAAATGAAATGCGCCGTCGCGGCAATCGGGATCATCCTCCGGCGCGCCCCATGTGCTGGCAAGGTCGTCCTGGAGTTGCACCGGCAAGTTGGAGATCGCCGCGCGATATTCGACCACGCCCCAAGTCAGTTTCCGTCGCAGAAGTGCATCGCCCAGCGACGCCACCGGCTCGAGATAAAATCCCGCAGCCGCGAGATCGGTCAGCAACACCTCGACCGAGGCCAGCGCATCGAGGCCGACGGCGTGCGCGATCTGATGCGGACGGCCCGGATAGTTCGAGAGCACGAGCGCGAGATGTTTGTCCCGCGCCGGCTTGCTGGTAAGCCGATGCCAGGCCGCCACACGCGCGACAATTGCCGCAACGCGCTCGGCATCCGGCCGATGCGCGAGGTGCGCGAATTGCAGTTCGGGATCGCGCTCGCCTGCCGACTTGAAGCTCACGACGCCCGCGAACAGGCGGCCGTCGACCTCCGGCAGCACGACATGCATCGCGAGATCGCCGGGCGAAAGGCCGCGCAGCGACAAGGCCCAATCCTCGCGCCGCGCCGTGGACAGCGCGACCTGGAACACCGGGCACGATGCGATATCGAACGGCGTCGTGCCGTCGTCACCGGCTGCCGAGAATGCGGTCGCATTGACAATGGCGGCCGGCGGGCATTGCGCGAATTGGGTGCGCAGCCAATCGGCGACGCCCGCCGCCTTCAACGAGGTGACGAACACACCGTGGGCATCGAAGCCCTTGTCGCGCAACGCATCGATCAATGCATCGACCGGCGCGGTGTCGCCGGCCGCGAGATAGGAGCGATAGAAGGTCACCAGCACCCGCGGCCTGTCGCCGGAGGCCGGCAGAGCCGCGACGGCACCGCGCACGGAATCGTAGACGCCGATTTCGGGGAGATCGATCTCGCCGACGACGGGTCCGGCATAGAGACCGGACGCCAGCGCCAGCTGCGCGATCACGGCCTGCGCGGCAACCGGGCCGCCCTTGTCGCACAGCACCTTCAGGCGGCGCAGCGTCGAGACCGGCAGCGTCGAGAACTCATCCAGCCGCAGATCGTCGCGGCCGTCCGCCGGCAGCACGACCAGGGCGATGCCGCGCTCCTTCGCCAGCCGATGCACCGCGGCCAGCCCGTACGACCAATAGGGCTCGCCGCCGATCAGGCGGACGAGAATGCCGCGTGCATGCGACAGGGTCCGCTCAATATAGGTGTCGACCGACAGCGGGTGGCGCAGCTCCGCGAGATTGGCGAGCCGCAGCGACGGCAGCGCGGCGCGGCCGCGCCGCCAGCCGGCCGCGAACGCCGCGAGATCGCTGTCGGAAAACGACAACACCACGAGATCGGCCGGATCCTGGCCGAGGTCTCTCGGTGTCGCGGTCTCCTCAAGGCCGCGGCTCTCGCGGAAGATGACGTGCATCAGACACCAAGTCGCGCCCTGATCGCGGTCTCATCGATATCGGCATGTTCGCCGATCACGACCAGCTTGGACTGCCGCGGGCGCGCGCCCCAGGGCATGTCGAACTGATGCCGCACCCGTTCGCCGACCGATTGCACGAGCAACCGCATCGGCTTGCCTTCGACTGCAATGTAGCCCTTGGCACGGAGCACGTTCTGCTCGCGGGCCAGGCCCTTGATCGACGTGACCAACGCATCGACGTCAGCAATCTCGGGAAGATCGATCACCACCGAATTGAAATCGTCGTGCTCGTGTTCCTCTTCGCCGTCGTGATGCGACGGACGTGCGGCGAGATCGTCTTCCGCCGCGGCCCCAAGGCCGAGGATCACGCGCGCGTCGATCGTGCCGTCGACAATGGGCAACATCGGCACCTCGCGCGGCATTTCGGCCGCGATCACCTCTTTTGCTGCCTTGATCCCCTCTGCGCCTGCGAGATCGGCCTTGGTCAGGAGCACGATATCGGCGCAGGCGATCTGGTCCTCGAACACTTCGGACAGCGGCGTCTCGTGGTCGAGATTCTCGTCGGCCGCCCGCTGCGCATCGACCGCGGCCACGTCAGGCGCAAAGCGGCCGGCTGCGACCGCCTCGGCATCGGCCAGCGCGATCACGCCGTCCACCGTGATCCGCGAGCGGATCTCCGGCCAGTCGAATGCCTTGAGCAATGGCTTCGGCAGCGCGAGCCCCGATGTTTCGATCACGATATGATCGGGCTTCACGGGGCGTGCAAGCAACTGCTCCATCGCCGGGATGAAATCGTCGGCGACGGTGCAGCAGATGCAGCCATTGGCGAGCTCGACGATGTTCTCGGTCGGGCAATTGGCATCGGCGCACGACTTCAATATCTCGCCGTCGACACCTTCGCTGCCGAACTCGTTCACCAGAACCGCGAGCTTCTTGCCATTGGCATTGCGGAGCAGATGCTGGATCAGCGTCGTCTTGCCGGACCCGAGAAAGCCGGTCACGACCGTGACCGGAACCTTGGCGAGTGTCGTCATTCTGCGGCCTCCGGCACGACAGCGATGGGTGGAATGCGGGCAAGCGATTGCTTGCGGAAGATTTCGGGACGGCTGCGCCACGGCACGATGCCGTCGGGCGCCGCGGCATAGGCAGAGGCGCCG
Source organism: Bradyrhizobium sp. USDA 3364 (assembly GCF_054056355.1). NCBI lineage: Bacteria > Pseudomonadati > Pseudomonadota > Alphaproteobacteria > Hyphomicrobiales > Nitrobacteraceae > Bradyrhizobium > Bradyrhizobium sp. USDA 3364. The sequence goes on along the minus strand of NZ_JBSRYG010000002.1, from coordinate 5,931,680 downwards.
GCGATCACATCCCTGGCATTGGCTTCGGACAGGCGGCCGTAGACATAGGACCACCGCCCCGGCGCGCTGAGCGCGACCGAGCAACCCTGGCTGCAGGCCGACAGGCATTCGACGGGAACCAGATTGACGTTATCGGGCACGCCGGCCTCGACAAGCGCGGCATGCAGGCGCGCGCCGGGTGCGATCTCGCCTTCCGCCAGCGTCTGGCCGGCGCGACAGGTGATGCAGACATGAAGTGTAACGCTCATCGCCCTTCCTGGATTGACAGCGGGAAGCGATGAGGCACACGAACCGACTTCAAGCAGGTTCGTTTCCCCCGTCGCGGAACACCCCGTCCGCCGGTCTCACAACATGTTGCGCTGGCAGGTCTCCCGGCTTGCGGAGCAGGTTTTACCCCTCGATGCCCACCTTCCCGACTCCACATGGAATCAGTGGCTTGGACATCTCTCCGGTCACGGTCGCGGGGGCGGCTGCGCTTCAAGCCCGATTTAGCGGAGCCCTATCGCATTCCCTCTTCGCCTGTCGTAGGACAGGAACCAACGCGGGCCCACCATTCGTCGATGGCTCGCACTTGTCAAGCCGAAGGACCATGATGATTTCTGATGGAAACGACGCTCAGGACGGCGCCGTCGGCACCGACCCCTCGCTGGATGCGCGCCATGCCGACAAGATGGCGAAAAAGAAGGCCGCCCGCGACCGCATCATGGCGACGAAGAGTGGCGAAAAGGGCCTGATTATCGTTCATACCGGCGCCGGCAAAGGAAAATCCTCCTCCGCGTTCGGCATGATCGTGCGCTGTGTCGCGCACGGCTTTCCCTGCGCGGTGGTGCAGTTCATCAAGGGTGCCTGGGATACCGGCGAGCGCCGCCTGCTCACCGGACATTTCGGCGATCTCTGTCAGTTCCATGCCATGGGCGAAGGCTTTACCTGGGAGACCCAGGATCGCGCCCGCGACATCGCGGCGGCCCAGGCCGGCTGGGAAAAGGCCAAGCAGCTGATATCAGAGCCGAGCCTACGCATGGTAGTGCTCGACGAGATCAACATCGCGCTGCGCTACGATTATCTCGCGATCGCCGATGTCGTCGAATTCCTGACGACGTCGAAGCCGCCGATGACGCATGTCGTGCTCACCGGACGCAACGCCAAGGACGAGTTGATCGAGATCGCCGATCTCGTCACCGAGATGACGCTGGTGAAGCACCCGTTCCGCTCCGGCATCAAGGCCCAGCCGGGCGTCGAGTTCTGACCGATATCACGATGGCGCGCGCATTGATGATCCAGGGAGCCGGCTCGGACGTCGGCAAGTCGCTCATCGTCGCGGGCCTCGCACGCGCCGCTACACGGCGCGGCCTGCGCGTGCTGCCGTTCAAGCCGCAGAACATGTCGAACAACGCCGCAGTGACCGTCGACGGCGGCGAGATCGGACGCGCGCAGGCCTTGCAGGCGCTCGCCGCCGGCGTCGAGCCACACACCGACATGAATCCGGTGCTGCTGAAGCCCGAAACCGATGTCGGAGCCCAGATCATCGTGCACGGCAAGCGGATCGCGACCGCGCGCGCCCGGGAATATGCCGCGATGAAGCCATCGCTGATGGGCGCGGTGCTGAAGAGCTTTGAACGCCTCAAGGCGCGCGCCGACCTTGTGCTGGTCGAGGGTGCCGGCAGCCCCGCGGAGGTTAACTTACGCAAGGCCGATATCGCCAATATGGGCTTTGCGCGCAGGGCCGACGTGCCCGTGGTGCTGGTCGGCGACATCGACCGCGGCGGCGTCATCGCGCAGCTCGTCGGCATCAAGACGGTGATCGATCCTGACGATGCCGCGATGATCCGGGGTTTTGTCATCAACAAATTCCGCGGTGATCCCTCTCTGTTCGATGACGGCTACCGCCTGATCGAGGTCCGCACCGCGTGGCGCGGCCTTGGCGTGCTGCCCTGGTTCGCCCGCGCCGGCGAGCTTCCGGCCGAAGACGCGCTCGGACTCGGCGAGGCGCGCAAGCCCGGCCAGTGCAAGATCGCCTTTCTGGCGCTGTCGCGGATCGCCAATTTCGACGACCTCGATCCGCTCAAGCTCGAGCCCGGCGTCGATCTCGTGATGGTACGTCCGGGTGAGGCCATCCCGGGCGATGCGCGGCTCGTCATCCTGCCCGGCTCGAAATCGACCCGCGGCGATCTCGCCTTCCTGCGCGCGCAAGGATGGGACATCGATCTGCTGGCGCATCATCGCCGCGGCGGCCATGCCCTCGGCCTGTGCGGCGGCTACCAGATGCTCGGACACACCGTCGCCGATCCCGAGGGAATCGAGGGTCCCGCCGGCGAAACGCGCGGCCTCGGATTGCTCGATGTCACCACCACGATGACCGAGCAGAAGACGCTGACCCGCGTCAGCGCGGTGCATGCTGCGACCGGTCAACCGATCAGCGCCTACGAAATCCATATCGGGCATACCGACGGCCCGGATCGCGCGCGGCCTTTTTCATTGCTAAACGGCTCACCGGAAGGTGCGATTTCCGCCGATGGACGCGTGTATGGCAGCTACCTGCACGGCTTGTTCAGCTCGGACGATTTCCGTAAGGCGTTCCTTGCGCAGCTCGACGTGCCCGCGACTGATCAGCCCTACGGCGCCAGGGTCGAGAGCGCGCTCGACGCGCTTGCCGAGCACATCGAGACCCATCTCGATGTCGAAGGGCTGCTCGCGCTGGCGTGCTAAACGGACAGCACGGCAGACAGGCGGGACCACTCGGCCTCATTGCCCGGCAAGCCGAGGCGCAGCCATCCCGGCCTTTGCTGGAAGACGCGCGACCAGATCTGGCCGCGGGCGAGCTTGTCCTGCGCGGCCAGCGCATCGCCAGTCTCATAGAGCCGGAACAGCGGCGTGCCACCGACCAGCGTCCAGCCCTGCACGCGCGCCTCCGCATCGAGCCTGACGCAGTCGTCCGCCAGCCGCGCGGCCGTCGCCTGTGCCCAGTCGCGATCGAGCAACGCGCGCCGTCCGATCGCAATTGCGGCGCCCGACACCGGCCATGGCCCCGCCATCGCCGCAAGCGCGGCGATATCCGCCTCGCTGCCGAGCGCAAAGCCGAGCCGCAAGCCGGCCAGTCCGTAAAATTTTCCGAACGAGCGCAGGATCAGGAGCCCTGCTCGTCCGGTTTCCGACGCAAGCGAGATGCCGGGCACGGCGTCCGCAAAACTCTCGTCTATGACGAGCCGGCCAACGCGCGGCAGCAGCGCCAGCAGTTCGTCCCGATCATGGTGCTGTCCGTCGGGGTTGTTCGGATTGACGACGACGGCAACATCAGCTCCCGCAAGCGCTGCCAGATCGGATACCTCGGCGACGTCCCAACCGGCCGCTGACAACACCGCGGTATATTCATTGTAAGTCGGCGCCAGTATGCGCGCCCGCCCCCGAGACGCCAGATGCGGCAGCGACTGAATGGCAGCCTGCGCACCGCCCATTGCCACGATCGGCGCCTTGGTGGCATAGGCCCGCCGCGCGGCATCGTGCAGCGATTCAAGTTCGGATCGCGACGGCAACGCGCTCCATTGCCGCGGCTCCACATCGACGACAGGATACGGCACCCGATTGATCCCGGTCGACAGGTCGATCCAGCCGTCCACCGTGCCGCCGAAGCGTTGTTGGGCGACATCGAGATTTCCGCCGTGCTCACGCATGCGCTGCCCTCTTACAGCAACGCGAGGGCGACGAACACCCCGGCCAGCAGCGTCATGGCGCGACGATAGAGCTTCAGCCCGGCGAAGATGTCCGCGGCCGCCGGATCGCGCGCGCCCTCATTCAGCCAGGGCTCGTTTGCGATGCTGCCGTGATAGATGCGGGGACCGCTGAGCCGCACCCCGAGCGCGGCGGCCATCGCCGCTTCCGGCCAGCCGGCATTCGGTGAACGATGCCGGCTTGCATCGCGCAACATGCATGACCACGCCTGCGAACGGTTTGGCGCGAGCAGCACGAACAGAACGCCGGTCAACCGCGCCGGAGCGAGATTGGCGAGATCGTCGATCCGGGCTGCGGCCCAGCCGAAGGCTTCGTGCCGCGCGGTGCGATGGCCGATCATGGAATCCAGCGTGTTGATCGCCTTGTAGCCAAGGATGCCCGGCAGGCCGAACAGCGCGCCCCAGAACACCGGCGCCACGATGCCGTCGGAGGCATTCTCGGCGAGGCTTTCGATGGTCGCGCGCGCGATGCCGGCCTCGTCGAGCGTTGCCGGATCGCGCCCGACAATTTGCGCGACCGCCGAACGCGCCGCTGTGATATCGTCGGACGCCAATGGATTGGCCACCGCAGCGACGTGATCATGCAACGAACGCAACGCCACCAGCGGCCACGCCAGCGCACCCACAAGGGCGACGCGCACCCATCCGGATGCGAGCGCGGACTGAACGGCCCAACCGAGTGCGACCACCAGCGCGATCACCAGGACAGCAGCCGCGACGCCAGCCATGCGCCGAAACGCCGGTGCATCGGCGGTCCGGTTCCAGTTGGAATCGGCAAAATGGATCAGGCGGCCGAGCCAGGTCACGGGATGGCCGATGCGTGCAAACAGCCACGCCGGCCAGCCGATCAAGGCATCCACGGCCATCGCCACCGCCATCGCTCCCGCAAAACCCACTTAACCCTCTCCTCGCCGCGATCCCCCTGATGCGCAAGACGTGAACCGAGCGCAAGCCCTCCGTGACGGATTTCGGCTTTGTCTTTCACTGCGATTGGTGGTTAGAGCGGGCGTAAAGGAGATCACATGTCCGTCATTCTGATCACGGGCGGGGCCCGATCCGGGAAAAGCCGGCGCGCCGAATTGCGGGCGCGCGGCTTTCCGGGGCAGCCGGTCTATGTCGCCACCGCCGAGGCCCTCGATGCGGAAATGGACGAGCGGATCGCCAAACATCGCGCGCGGCGCGGCAACGACTGGATCGAGCGCGAGGTGCCGCTCGATCTCGTTGACGTGCTGTCCGCGACCGACGGCGGTGGCGCAAGGCTGGTCGATTGCCTGACGCTGTGGCTGTCCAACCTGCTGCATGCGGAGCGCGACTGGTCGCGGGAGGTCACGCTGCTGGCAGATGCACTGCCGCGTCAGCGCAGCCCGGTCATCTTCGTCACCAACGAGGTTGGCCTCGGCATCGTGCCCGATAACGCGCTGGCGCGGACCTTCCGCGACGCCGCCGGGCTGATGAACCAGATGATTGCGGGTGTGGCTGACGAGGTGGAATTCGTCGTGGCAGGCTTGCCGATGAAGCTTAAATGATGTCCGCTACCCAGCGTATCAAAGGCGCGCGATGATCTCATTCGACGATGCGTTCCGCCGGCAACTGCACGAGTTGTTCGTGTGGCGGCGCGACGTGCGGCGCTTCCGGACCGATCCGCTTCCGGATGGGTCGATCGAGCGGTTGATCGAGATCGCCTGCCTGTCGCCTTCGGTCGGGCTGAGCCAGCCGTGGCGGTTCGTCATTGTCGACGATGCGGCACGGCGCCGCGCTGTCATCGACGACTTCAAGGCCTGCAACGCCGATGCGCTGCGGTCCTATTCCGGCGAACGTGCCGCAAAATATGCCGCGTTGAAACTATCCGGCCTCGAGGAGGCGCCGGGCCATCTCGCCGTGTTCGCCGAGAAGTCCGACCACATCGGCTCCGGCCTCGGCCGCGCGACGATGCCGGAGACGACGGAATATTCCGTGGTGGCCGCGATCTGCGCGATGTGGCTTGCCGCGCGCGCCGAAGGCATCGGGCTCGGCTGGGTCTCGATCCTCAATCCAGGCCGCGTTCATGAGATCCTGGAGATTCCGGACGCCTGGAAATTCATCGGCTATCTCTGCATCGGCTACCCTCAGGCCGAATGCGACCGACCGGAGCTCGAACAGGCCAAGTGGGAATCGCGGCGAGGTCCCGGTGAATTCACCATTCGACGCTGAAGGCGCTGCTGAGAACGGCGGCGTGCACTGGCGCGGCGACATCGCCTCGCTGATCTTTCCCGTCCCGGAGCACGGCGCGATCTGCGCGGTGCATCAGGGCGCGTTTCGGACGCTGCTCGGCATGGAGCCGGCGCCGGAGGCCTGCATCCGCCATTTCGAGCGGTATCAAGACGCGTTCAGGGCCGCGGCACGTGCCAAAATCCTGCGCAAGGGCATCCCCCTTGGAACAAATCTGCATCTTACCAGTCGCGACATCGCCCGAAAGCTGCTAGAAGCCGACCAAATCGAACGTGGAGAACGACCATGAGCCAATCCCGGGCCGCGCAAACCCAGACGACGCATCTGCCGGTCGCCACCGGACAGGTGGGACGGCTTGCCCAGTCCCTGATGGCGATGACGCTCGGCCTGTTCATCGTCGGCGTGGTCGGCTTCTCGCACATCGACGTGATCCACAATGCCGCGCACGACCTGCGCCACTCCAACGCGTTCCCCTGCCACTGACCTCGTTGGCATGAACACGTTTCGCTCGATCGTCTTCTCGTCGGTCATTGCCGGATTCATCGTTGGCCTGATCGTCACCGCGGTCCAGCAATTCGGCACCGTCCCCCTGATCCTCAGGGCCGAGGTGTATGAGAAGGTGGCCGAGCACAAGCACGAAGCCTCAGCGCCGCCGCAGGCCATCCTGGTGCACGATCACGCCGATCACGATCATCGCGCCGAGGCGTGGGAGCCGAAGGACGGCCTGGAGCGCAATCTCTATACCGCTGGTGCGAACATCCTGACCGGGATCGGCTTTGCGCTGCTGCTCTGCGGCTTCCTCTCGGTCCGCAGCGGTGCGACCGGCGAGCCGATCTCGTGGCACGAAGGCCTGATGTGGGGGCTCGCAGGCTTTGCCGTCTTCACTATCGCCCCCGGCCTTGGGCTGCCGCCCGAATTGCCGGGCGTGCCTGCCGCTCCGCTGCTGTCGCGTCAGATCTGGTGGGTGACGGCGGTGCTGGCGACCTCAGCCGGCCTCGGGCTGATCGTGTTCCGGCGCTCGATGCCGGCCGCGATCGCCGGCGTTGTCCTGATCATGCTGCCGCATTTGATCGGCGCGCCGGAGCTCGAGCATGTCGAGACCAACGTGCCCTCGTCCCTGTCGCATCAGTTCGTGGTCGCGGTCACGTTGACGAGCCTGGTGTTCTGGTCGCTGCTCGGCAGCCTGACCAGCGCCGCGTTCGCGTATTTCGATCGGCCCGCGTCGGCGTGACCGCCACGGGCCTGATCGCGACACGGCTCAGCTCGCCTGCCTGAGCCGCTTTCCAGCCCGCAACTCCCTGTCCTGCACCAGCACCTGCTCCGCATAGAGCTGGTCGATGTCCTGCTCGGACAGCCCGAGTTCGCCTAGGATTTCTTCATTGTGCTCGCCGAGCAGGTCGGCCCTCAGCTCAGTGCGCTGCGGCCATCCCGAGAAGCGCATCGGCGCGCCCGGAATTGCGAACTGGCCGATCCTGGGATCGCTGACCTGGCGGACCGTGCCGCGCTCGATCAGATGCGGCTGGGCCATCGCGTCATTCAGGGTCAGCACCGGCGCACAGGGAATCCTCTCCTGCTCGAGTGCTGCAATCGCCGCCTCGCGCGACGGGAAGCTCTTGAGCCACGTTTCCACGATCTCGCCGACCAGCACCCGGTTGTCGGCACGGGCGCGCGCGGACTCAAAGCGCGGATCCTTCTCGAGCTCCGGCCGGCCCAGCGCGCGGACCATCTGCGGCCATTGATGCGCCAGCGCGCAGATCACGAGAAATTCGCCCCGGCCGCAATCGAACACCCCGACCGGGCCGCCATTCGGATGCAGCGAACCTTCCCGCTGCGGCACAAAATTGTCGCCGCGCAGCGCGACCTTCGGCACATTGGCCTCGTGCATATGAAAGTAGGTGTCGAGCAGCGTCGATTCGATGAACTGCCCCTCTCCGGTCCGCTCGCGGTGAAGCAGCGCAAAGCCGACGGCCATCGCCGCGGCGACACCGGTCGAGGCGTCTCCGATCGCGACCGGCACCTGCGCCGGCTTGCCATCGGGATCGCCGATCACCCCGGTGATCCCTGCGAATGCCTGCGCGATGTAGTCGAAGCCGGGCTTGTCGCTCAACGGACCAGTCTGTCCCGCGAACGAGATCGAGCACATGATCAGCCGCGGATTGATTTTCTTCAGTGTCTCGTAGCCGAGTCCGGCGCGTTCCATCACGCCGGGCGTAAAATTCTCCACCAGAACGTCGGCCTTGGCCGCGAGGCGGGTCAGGATCCGGCGGCTCTTCTCATGCTTGAAATCGAGCGCGAGGCTACGCTTCGAGTGGTTCTGCTGGAAGAAATAGGTGCTCTGCGACGTGTTCTTGTAGGCGGGGTCGCGCGGCTTCAGGCCCTGGAAGCGCGATCGATCGCCGAACGGCGCAAGCTCGATCTTGATCACGTCGGCGCCGGCCTCGGCCAATAGACGCGTGCAAGTCGGGCCCGCGACGAACTGGGTGATATCGAGCACGCGGTAGCCGCTCAGCATTTTCGGAGGCAGGGTCATCTCACCGATCCACTTGTTGTGATGGCAGCGCTCCGCCGGGCGCGTCTCCGCCCGCCGGCCTCGTTCCAAACAGATTGCTGCGCGCCTCATCGTCGAGCGTCCTGCGCACCGCGCGGCGCCCGACCGCCAGCCCCTGCTGGAGCCTGGGCCGCGCGCGCAGCTCAGTGAACCAGCGCCTGACGTGCGGGAAATCGTCGAGCGTGAAACCCTGCGCCTTGTGGGTCATCACCCAGGGAAAGCAGGCGACGTCGGCGATCGAATAATCGTCGCCGGCGACATAGCCGCTCTCGCTGAGCCGGTCGTTGAGCACGCCGTAGAGACGGCGCGCCTCGTTGCGGTAGCGCTCGACCGCATAGGGAATCCTGTCCGGCGCATAGAGCGAGAAATGTCCGTTCTGGCCCAGCATCGGCCCGAGCGCGCTCATCTGCCACATCAGCCATTGCTGCACGCGGGTGCGGCCACGCAGATCTCGTGGAAAGAACCGGCCGGTCTTCTCCGCGAGGTAAAGCAGGATCGCCCCGGACTCGAAGATCGTCAGCGGCGCGCCGCCGCCGGGTGGATCCCTGTCGACGATGACAGGGATCCGGCCGTTCGGATTGAGCTTCCGGAATTCGGGCCTGAACTGGTCGCCGCGCGTAATGTTGACCGGCACGACGGCGTACGGCAGCCCGCATTCCTCGAGCATGATCGAGATCTTCCAGCCATTCGGCGTCGGCGCGAAATGAAGGTCGATCATCGGGGCCTCCGGCAGCTCACGCCAGCTGCTTTTCGCGCGACAGCGAGAGCCCGGCCTCGTGCAGCCGCCGCTCGAGCATCGGCACCCGGTCGTTGCCCCAGAACTGCTCGCCGCGGAACACGCAGATCGGCACGCCGAAGATGTGATCGCCCTGGCTCTCCTGCTGCGCCTCCTCATATTCGCGCCGGCCGTCGCCCTCGAAATAGCTGCGGAATTCCACACCGGACATGCCGAGCGATTCGATGAAGCGCTCCACCGCATCGACCTCGTCGACCGCGAGTTCGCGGCGGAAGAACAGCTCATAGACCAGCCGGCTGTACTCGATCAGGCGCCCCTGCTTCTCCGCGAACAGCCCGCCGATCAGTGCGGGCGCGGTGTCGAAGATCTTCAGGGGGCCGCGGATGATCTTCTTGTCGCCGCGCTCATTGGCGCTCCGCCGTGCATCCATGTAGGAATACTTGACCTTGTATTCGGAATAGACGCTGCGCTGGCCGGAGCCCTTGATGCGGAGCTGGAACGGCCGCCACTGCACCCTGATGTCGAACTTCTTCTCCAACTCGAACACCGGATCGAACGCCAGCCAGGCATAGGGGCTCTTGTAGTCCGAATACATCTTGAGAACTTCACGGGACATGGCCTCTCCTTTCGATGTCATTGCGATTGGGCGACGAGCGGGCACTGGCTCTGCGACAACGGCTGCGCCGCCTCGGATGCCGGAATGACCTTCTCGATGGTGTAGTAGTCCCAGGGCTTACTGACCTCGCCGGGGGCCTTGATGCTCGCCATGTAGAACGGATGCATCAGCCAGCCGTCGGCGCGCACCGATCCGTTCTCGACATACATGTCGTTGACCGGCAGCTTGCGGATCTCGTCGGCGACCTTCAGACCGTCCAGCGTCCCGGCGGCAGCGACGGCCTGGAGATAGTGCAGCGTACCCGAGTAGACCGCGGCCTGGTCCATGGTCGGCATCGCGCGATGCTGCCTGAAGAAGCGCTCCGACCAGGCACGCGTCTTGTCGGTCCGGTCCCAGTAGAACGGTGTCGCAAAGGTCAGCCCTTGCACGTTGGCGATCCCGAGCGCGTGCACGTTGGTGATGTAGGTCAGCGGCACCACGATGTGCTGGCCGCCCTCGGCGATGCCGAACTCCTTGGCCTGCTTCAACGCGTTGGTGGTGTCCTCGGCCGCCGAGATCAGCCAGATCACCTTGGCCTTCGACGCTACCGCCTGCAGCAGGAAGGAGCTGAAGTCGGGATTGTTCTGCGGGAAGCGCACCGAGCCCAGCACCTTGCCGCCGGCGGCCTTGATCGCGCCCGCCGCAGCGTCCTCCATCGCCTTGCCGAAGGAATAGTCGGCCGACAGGAAGAAGAAGCTGTCGAGACCGCGCTCGATCAGCGGCTTCGGCAGCGGAGCCGAAATGGCGTAGGCATTGAGCGACCAGGAGAACGCGGTCGGCGCGCAGGCCTGCTGGGTGATCGCGGGACTCCCGGTGACGCCGTGGATCACGATCTTGTTGCGCGCCCGCGCCAGCTCCTGCACGGCGAGCGCCACCGCCGACTGCGCGACGTCGACCACGACATCCGCGCCGCCATTGTCGAACCAGTTGCGGGCAATCGCCGCCCCGATATCGGCCTTCGCCTGGTGATCGCCGGAGACGACCTCGATCGGGCGGTCCAGCACCTTGCCGCCGAAATCCTCGACCGCCATTTTCGCTGAGAGCACCGAACCCGGTCCCATGATGTCGCGGTACATCCCCGACATGTCGGTGAGCACGCCGATCCTGACCGGCTGCACATCCTGCGCCCGCACCGGCGTCAGCATCACGCTGCCGACCAGTAACGCGATTGCCGTATTTGAGATTGTTCGTTTCCTCGCCATGACTGTCCTCGACGCTCCCCGCTTAGGACGGCATGCATGTGCCGGCCTTCTTAGCTTTCAGATGATCCGCCTGGACTTCAGATCTTCGATCCGCTGGTCCGAGAGGCCGAGCAGGCCGGCATAGATCTCCTGATTGTTCTGCCCGAGCGTCGGAGCCGGCGCGGTGTATCCCTTGTGGGTCCGTCCCATCTTGATCGGGAACCCGGCGCCGACGACGCGCTGCTCCAACGTCTCGGTCGGATGCTCGACCGCCTGCAGCATGTCGCGCGCACCGAGATGCTCCCAGGCCAGGATGTCGTCGATGTCACGGATCGGGCTTGCGGCGACGTCGCCGCCATTGAGCGCGTCGATCGCCTCCGACGTGGTCCGCGCCCTCGTCCATTCGGTGACGATGGCGTCGATGATCGCGTTGTTAGCCACACGCCAGCCGGTGTTCATGAACTTCGCGTCTTCGGCGAGGTCGAGCCGGTCCATCACGCGCAGCAGCGCCAGCCAGTCCTCGTTGGTCGCGGCGCCGAGCGCGATCGCCCCGTCGCGCGTGGCATAGGTGTTGAACGGCGAGAACCGCATGATGCGATTGCCCTGCCGCGGCGCCATTCCCATCTGCGGGTAACAATCCAGCGGCTCGTCGAGCACCAGCGACAGCAGGCAATCGGCCATCGCGACATCGACGAACTGGCCTCGCCCCGACATCCGCTGCTCGGTCAGCGCCGCAAGAATGCCGGAGACGGCAAAGGCGCCAGTGATGCCGTCGGCGAGCGCGGTGCCGGCTTTGCTCGGACCGCCGTCCGGCGCGCCGGTGATCGACATCAACCCTGCGGCCGCCTGGATCATCAAATCGTAGGCCTTGAGACGCCGATCGGCACCGGTCGAGCCGTAGCCGGTCAGCGCGCAATGCACGATCGCGGGGTTGACCTGGCGGTTTGCCCCGTAGTCGATCCCAAGCCGCTCGGCGGCGCCGGGCCGCAGGTTCTCGACCAGGATGTCGGACTTGCGCAGCAGCGCATGGAACAGCTCCATGCCCTCCGCCGTGCGCATGTTCAGCGTGATCGACTTCTTGTCGCGGCAGCGCTTCAGATAGGCGAGGCCGAGATCGCTGTCATGCTTGCGGTCGAGCGCGACGCCGTCCTTGCCGAGGAACGGCGGCCCGGCCATGGTGGGGTCGCCCTGCTCCGGGGTGTCGATGCGAATGACCTCGGCACCGAAGCCGGCCAGCATCAAGGTCGCGAACGGACCGGAATAGAACCGCGTGAGATCGAGAACGCGGATACCGTGCAGCGCGCCTTGCCTCGTCATCGTCGGGCTCGCCGTCATCCGCAATTTCCCTTCCCGCTCGCTGCTCTGTCGTTGTGTTCATCGTTGACGCCGCGGCCATATAGGTCAAATATTTTCCAATCTGGATTATTGATGCGTAAATGGAATGAATGATGCGCGAGCGACGTCCACGCGGGTTCGAGGTCAGCCTCAAACATCTTCGCGCCGCCAACTCGGTGGCGGTGTATGGCAGCTTCACCGCGGCCGCCGCCGACCTCGGCATGACGCAATCGGCCGTAAGCCGCCTCGTGCTTCAGCTCGAGCGGCAGCTCGGCGTCTCGCTGTTCCTGCGGTCGACGCGCAACGTGATCCTGACCGCGCCGGGCCGCGAGTTCACGGCGGCGATCCAGCGCCTGCTCGCCGATCTCGGCGCCCAGGTCGACAACGCCCGCGCGCTGGGCGAACAGATCAAGGGACGCCTGATCATCTCCTGCCTGCTGTCACTCACCCACCACGTGGTGCCGGAGGCCGTGCTGAAATACAGGAAGGCGCATCCGGGCGTCGAAATCCATTTGCGCGAGGGCCTCGGCAGCCAGGTCTATGAAGACGTGCGCAGCGGCTTTGCCGACTTTGGCGTCGGCAACGTCACCGCACTCGGCCAGGAGGTCGTCAGCGACGACGTGGTGCAGGAGTCCTGCTTCGCGATCCTGCCGTCACGCCATGCTTTGCGCGACAAGAGCACGCTGAGCCTGCGCGAACTGCGCAACGAGGCGTTCGTCTCGCTTCCGACCGGCTCGGGCCTGCGGCAGCAGATCGACAGCGTCGCGACCGCGAACGGCATCGTGCTCAAGCACAGCACCATCGTCGAGCAATTCGGCACGCTGTACGACTTCGTCGGCGCCAATGTCGGCATCTCGATCGTCCCGGCCTCGGCGCTGCCGCCGCGCGCCCCGCGCGGCGTGGTCGTCAAGCGGCTGGTTTCGCCGCCGCTGGTCCGCAAGATCGGAATCCTGCGGCTGAAGAACCGCCCGCTGACGCCGGCTGCGACCGGATTTCTGGATATCTTCCGGCCGCTGTTCCTGAGCGCGTCGCGGCGATAGCAGGCGGCGCACCGCGCCTCACATCCAAGAATCATTTGAGATTCGCGGCCGAGCCTGATTAGGTTCGGCAACACCAGATGCGACAGGACCCGACCACGAATGGCAAAGGCGCGACGGACACGACCGACGATTCGTGACGTCGCGGCCGAGGCCGGCGTGTCCGTCTCAAGCGTCAGCCGCACGCTCAATGGCGGCATCTATACCAGCGCGGAGCTGCATGCCCGCATCATGCGCGCGGTGAAGCGGCTGGGCTTCGAGCCCGACCAGGCGGCGCAAGCGCTGCGCTCGCGGGCGTCAAATACGATCGGCTGCATGGTGGCCGACTTCTCCAATCCGCACTACACCGGCATGGTGAGCGCGGCGGAGGAGGAATTCCAGCGCGCCGGGTTCCTCCTGATGCTGGCCGCGACCAAGCACGAGGAGGCGCGCGAGGCCGCGTTCCTGTCGGCGGTACGGCGGCGCCAGATGGATGGACTGCTGCTGTTCGCCGGCGACAACTCGCACAAGGATTTCATGAAGGGGCTGGCAACGCTCGACCTGCCCTGCGTCACCGTCGACCGCGACGTGCCCGATAGCATCCCGGTTCGCGTCGATCACCGCGGCGGCGCGCTGGAGGCGACGCGCTACCTGATCGGCCTCGGCCATCGCCGGATCGCACTGTTGACCGGCAGCGCCGCGGTGCTGCCGAGTTCGGAGCGGCTTGCGGGTTACCGGCAGGCGCATCAGGAGGCAAAGATCGAGGTCGACCCGACCCTGATCCGCCCGCACATGCAGGGCGCCAACACCGCCTTCAGCTCGGTGTGCCAGCTCCTGCAATCGGCAAAACCGCCGACCGCGATCATCTCGCTCGGCACCAGCATGCTGGCGGAGGTGCTGGAGGCGATCACCAGCAACGGCCTACGCTATCCGCAGGACGTCTCGATCGTGTGCAGCGGCGACACCGACCTCGCCCGCCATGCGACGCCCGCGATCTCGGCCCTGAGCTGGGACATGAACGAGGTCGGCCGCACCGCCGCGCGGCTGTTGCTGGAGCGGATTCGCGAGGGCGACAAGCCTGCCGGCAGCCGCGCACCGGTGTTCCTGCCGACGCGCCTCATCCTTCGCCATTCCTGCGCCGCGCCGGCGACGCCTGCGCGCGGGCGGAAGTAGCGTTCTGATCTATGCTAGCGCTGGAAACGGTTCCAGTCTTTCCGTACAAGCCCTATCTACGTCATTGCGAGCGAAGCGAAGCAATCCATCGTCCCGCGTATGCCTCGCGATGGATTGCTTCGTCGCTATCGCTCCTCGCAATGACGGAGAGGGCCGGCGCCCGCCACACCTCAGCCTCAGCGCAGCACGAAGCCCTCGTAGTCGCGTTGCGCGATCTGCGCGATGCGGTGGCGATAGCCCTGGCCGACATAGGGCATGAACACGCGCGGCTTGCCGGCGATGTTGGCGCCCTGGTACCAGGAATTGGCCTTCGGATAGAGCGTGCGGCTGGCGGCATCCGCGACATGCGCCATCCAGGCTTGCTCGGCGTCGCGCTCCGGCTCGATCCGCGTCAGCCCCTTGGCGCGCATGTTGCCGAGGCAGGCCGTGATCCACTCGACATGGTTTTCGCAGGCATGGATCACGTTGCCGATCACCGATGGGCTGCCCGGCCCGGTGACGACGAACAGGTTCGGGAAGCCCGACACCATCAGGCCGAGATAAGCGCGGGGCCCGTCGGCCCAGGCCTCCTGCAACGTCGTTCCGTCGCGTCCGCGAATCTGCATCGCAGCGAGCGCGCCGGTCATCGCGTCATAGCCCGTCGCCAGCACCAGCGCATCGAGCGCGAAGGACCGCGTCGTGGTCTCGACGCCGGTCTCGGTGACCGTCGTCAGCGGCTCCGCGCGCAGATCGACCAGTTCGACATGCGGCAGGTTGTAGGTCGCGAAATAACCGGTATCGATGCAGATGCGCTTGACGCCGAGCGGGTAATCCTTCGGCGACAGTGCCTCCGCCGTCATCTCGTCCTTCACGATGCCACGGATCTTGTCGCGCACGAAGTCGCAGGCGACGTCGTTGACGGCCTCGTCGGTCAGGATGTTCGGGAACGCGGTCAGGATGCCGCCGCCGCCCTGCTCCCAGAGTTGCTCGTAGCGCGCCCATTGCACGTCGCGCTCCGGCACCGGCGCGTCGAAGGCGTTCGCGGGCACCCGCCCGAACTCCGGCGTCTCGAGGCTCTCGCGATATTTCGCGATCACGGGCTCGGCGGCCGCGATGTCGGTGTCCGACAGCGGCGTGTTGCGCGCCGGCACCGAGTAGTTCGGCGTGCGCTGGAACACGGTCAGGCGGCCCGCCGCCTTGGCGACCATCGGGATCGTCTGCACGCCCGACGAGCCGGTGCCGATCACGGCAACGCGCAAGCCGGAGAAGTCGACCTCCTGATGCGGCCACTGCCCGGTGTGGTAGATGGACCCGCGGAAGCGTTCCAGCCCCGGCAGCTTCGGCTTGTTGGGCACCGAGAGATTGCCGGTCGCCATCACGCAGATCGATGCGACGATGCAATCGCCGCGATCGGTGCGCACCGTCCAACTCTCACCCGTCTCGCCCCAGTCGGCATCAGTCACGCGAGTATCGAAGCGGATCAGCGAGCGCAGCTCGAACCGGTCGGCGACGTGCTGCGCATAGCGCACGATCTCCGGCTGCGCGGCGTATTTCTCGCTCCAGCGCCATTCCTGCCGCAGCTCCTCCGACCAGGTGTAGGAATAGAATAGGCTCGGTATGTCGCAGCGCGCGCCGGGATAGCGATTCCAGTACCAGGTGCCGCCGACATCCGACGCCGCCTCGATTCCGATCACCTTCAGCCCGAGCTCGCGCAACCGGTAGATCGCGTATAGCCCGCCGAAGCCGGCACCGACCACGACGGCATCGCATTCGACGACAAGCGGCGGCCTCGCACCACGGTCCGGGCTCGCCTGCTCCAGTCTGCTCATTTGTCACACCTCTCCGGCCGCAGGAATATTGCCATCGCTGGGAACACGCGCTAGTCTGGAAACGTTTCCAGACTGGAAGCGCATACGATAATTGTCGCCGGGCGTCAACGCGAGGCCTTCGGGCCCGCGACCGTCACAAGGCGATCGGGAATCATCAGGGAGAGACTGAGGGATGTTGGACGGTTTTTGTCTTCGCGCGCTTGTAGCGATCGCGGCAACGATCGGCGGGCTGTCGCCTGTGCTCGCGCAGAAGAACTACGGCCCGGGGGCCTCGGATACCGAGATCAAGATCGGCAACATCATGCCGTATAGCGGCCCCGCCTCCGCCTACGGCGCGATCGGCCGCACCGAGGCGGCCTATTTCAAGATGATCAACGACCAGGGCGGCATCAACGGACGCAAGATCAACTTCATCAGCTATGACGACGGTTTCTCGCCGCCGAAATCGGTCGAGCAGGCGCGCAAGCTGGTCGAGGGCGACGAGGTGCTGCTGGTGTTCCAGCCGCTCGGCACCGCCCCCAATGTCGCGATCCAGAAATATCTCAACGGCAAGAAGGTCCCTCACCTCTTCATCGCGTCGGGCGCGACGCGCTTCGGCGATCCCAAGGGCTTTCCCTGGACGATGGGCTGGCAGCCGAACTACCAGAGCGAGGGGCGCATCTACGCCAAATACATCCTGGACAAATTTCCGAACGGCAAGATCGCCGTGCTCTGGCAGAACGACGATGCGGGCAAGGATGCGCTCAAGGGACTGCGCGACGGACTCGGCGACAGGGCCAGCAGCATGATCGTGGCCGACAAGTCGTATGAACTCACCGATCCGACGCTGGACTCGCAGATCGTGGCGCTGCGTGCCTCGGGCGCCGACATCCTGTTCACCTGGGCGGCGCCGAAGGGCGCGGCGCAGACCATCAAGAAGGTCGCCGAGCTCGGCTGGAAGCCGACCTTCTTCCTGACCTCGACCGCAACCTCGGTCGCCTCGGTGATGCGCGCCGCCGGCATCGAGCATTCGCAAGGCATCATCTCGGTCGCCTACCTCAAGGATCCGACCGATACGATCTGGAACGATGACGCTGAAACGAAGGAATGGCGCGCCTTCATGGACAAGTACATGCCCGACGGCGACAAGACCAACGGCAATCACGTCTATGGCTACGCCGCCGCGCAAACGCTCGCGCAGGTGCTCAAGCAGTGCGGCGACGATCTGACACGCGAGAACGTCATGAAGCAGGCCGCCAGCCTGAAGGACTTTGCACCGAAGATGATCCTGCCCGGGATCCGGATCAACACCGGTCCGAACGACTTCCGCCCCATCGAGCAGTCGCAGCTGATGCGGTTCGAAGGCGAGAGCTGGAAGCTGTTCGGCAACATCATCACCGGCGAGGTCGGCAGCGAATATTAGCGCGGTGATGCTGCCTCGGTTCGTCATGCCCGCTGCAAAAGCACGAAGCGCGCCGTCGCGCCGGATGCCTCGGGCATGACGCAAGCGATCGTCATCCAGTCAGCCAGCCGAAGGCGCGGCGCAAGAACGCCGGCGCATCCTGCTCGACCGGCGTTCCGTGGGCCATCAGCACCTTTTCGGCGGGCCACGCCAGAATCCGCTGCATCGCCCTGCGCGCCGCACGGCGGCCTGTGAAGGCAACGCGGAACTTGCGCGGCACCGACGGCTCCGGCCCGACCATCAGGTCGAGTTTCGCAATCGTTGCACGCCAGCCCGAGACCAGCTCGGCAGGTATCTGCTGCAGCAGATCGGTGAACAGCACGGTCCCGCTCGTGATGTGGAAGAACACCACCTCCGTGGTGATCAGGTTGCCACGCATCACCGCCTGGTCGATCTGCCCAAGCCAATCAAGGCTCGCTCCGTCGGCGAGATCGGCACCGAAGGCAAGATCGCGACGCCGCTTGCGCAGGCCCGGCGGGGCGTGGAGCACGGCGGCCGGATAGGCCTGCTTCCACTCGGCGAGGAACAGATGATGCAATGAATTGGGCGCCACGATGTGCCTGACCTGGCCGAGCGCGTCCACCGCGGCCTGCAACTCCCTGGTCAATCGAACCGGCGACCAGACGAAGAGGCCACCGTCCGCAAGGCGGATGACGGCCATCCGGGTGGGATAGTGAAAGCCGGCGACCGTGACATCAGGTCCGTCGGCAATCCAGATGTCGTCGCCGAAGGCCTGCAACATCGCCATTTCCGATGTCCGTCGAACGCCGGGCACGCTGCCGCCAGCGTTGCGGGTTCATTTACCATGCCCGGCGCCACGGGCCGCGGGCAAGGGCCATGCCGGCCTCGGGTTCCAATGATGCCGTGGCTAATTGCAGCGGCCGGGTTTACGCAACCTTAGACGATTTGGTCCAGATGTTGCTCGTGCACGACGCGATTGGAATGAAGCGGCCGATGTCGCAAAAGTCGGACCTCGAGGGACACAGGCTGGCCTTCGCTGATGATGCCGCGCGTCATCTGGCGGCGTCGGATGAGGCAGATCCAGGCGCTGCGACACAGCGCGGAACCATCGGCCGGATGTCCGGCGCAGACGCGCTGATCTCCGCGCTGCGCGACGCCGACTGGCTCACGTCCGATCGCATCACCGCCTTCTCCCGCGTCTTCCTCGTCCTGTTCGTCGGCTGCATCGCGATGATCCCGTGGGCAGCGCCGACGATGGACGTCGGCCATGACTTCGCGGCGTTCTGGACCGCCGCAAGGCTCGCGCTCGACGGCCGCGCCGGCGACGCCTATGGCGAGGCGGGCCGCGCCGCCGTAGCAGCCGTGCTCGGTCCGAAGAACTACGCGCCGTTCTTCTACCCGCCGACGTCTTTGCTGTTCTGGCTTCCCTTCGCACTGCTGCCGTTCGCGACGGCCGTTTTCATCTGGATCGTCGCGACCGGCGCCGCCTATGCGACTGCCATGCGAGCCATCCTCAAGGGCGGATCGATCATTCCGGCGCTCGCCTTTCCCGGCGTATGGGTGTGCGCGTTGTTCGGGCAGAACTCGCTGTTCTCGGCGGCCCTGCTCGGCGGATCGGCGGTGACGCTGGATCGCTATCCGGTGATCGCCGGCGCCCTGCTCGGATGTTTTGCCTACAAGCCGCAGCTCGCTTTGCTGGCGCCGCTTGTGCTGATCCTGACGCGGCGCTGGCGCGCACTCGGCGCAGCGGCCGCAACAACACTCGTGCTCATCCTGGCGACATCAGCGATCTTCGGGATCGACCCGTGGATCAAGTTTGTTGCCGTGCTTCCGGAAGCAAGCGCCTGGAGCATCGGCGGCGCGCCCGGCTTCGAGAAGTTCGCAAGTCCCTACGCTGCAATCAGGCTGGCGGGCGGATCGGCCGGCGCTGCCTGGCTCGTTCAGCTGGCCGCGGCCGCGATCGCGGTCATCATCCTGATCGTGCTGCTGTGGAAACGCCGCGGCGGCGCGGCCGAGATCGCGCTGATGGTGGCCGTGACCGGACTGTGCATCCCCTCGCTCGGCAATTACGAGATGGTGATGCTGGCGATCCCGGGCGCCTGGCTGATCTCGCAAGCGCTTGAGCAGGGATGGCTTCCCTACGAACGCATCGCCCTTGCCGCGCTTTACCTGACCCCGTTCGCGATGGTGCCTGCGAGCGCCAACGGCCTGCAACTGGCGCCGATCGCCGGTATAGCGCTCGTTGCGCTGCTCGCCCGACGCATCCGGCATCTGCCGCCTGGTGACGCTCCGGCCAAAATTGCCAATCCCTGATTTGCCGGACGGCCCAAGCCCTCGCAGCAAGCTCGATGTCGTCCCGGGCAAGCCAACGGGTCGGCGCGAAGCGCCGCCCGATGACAGGCTCCGCGCGACCCGGGACCCATAACCACCGATCGTGATTGTTGCACGACGCTGGGGCCACAGCTCACTTCAACAACGCAGGCCTGTGGTTATGGGGCCCTGCTTTCGCTGGGACCACGGCAGGAAGGAGCCGTTGTGCCGGTGATGGCATCAAACAAGCTGTTTGACTGATTGAACTCAGAACTTATCCGGCCGGCGTCAGGATCGCCTGCCGTGCCGCTTGCCAGCTTTCCTTGTCGGGCGCGCAGAGCAGGCCGCCGGTCAGGTTGACCGGCTTGTAGGGCGATCCGTCGAAATGTGCGCTGTAGCCGCCGGCCTCGCGATGCAGCAGCCAGCCCGCGGCGTGATCCCACGGCATCAGCTTGTTGTAGAACAGCAGATGGCAATGGCCGGATGCCGCCATGCGATACTCATGCGCGGAGCACCTGAGCCAGGCGCTGACGGCAAGCTTGGAAAGATTGCCGGAGACGATCGCGCGCAGCGGCTCAGGCAGGAAATTGACGCCGACGATCGCGTCCATCTGCTTGACCGGCACGGGCGCGGCGACTTTCAAATCGTGACGCTTGCCGTCAGGCAGTTCGAGCCACGCGCCCTCGCCGCGCAGCGCGAACGCGGTATCGTTGCTGACGGGATCATGGATCGCGCCGAACACGATCTCGCCGCGCATCGTGGCGGCGACCATGGTGCCGAACAGCGGCAGGCTCGAGGTGAAGTTCCGCGTGCCGTCGATCGGATCGATGATGAAGGCAAGCTCCGCAGTGCCGACCTGATCGAGCGCGGCCGGATCGCGCGACGTCGCTTCCTCGCCGATGACGGTCGCCTTCGGAAATGCCCGGAGCAGCGCCGTCGATATCGCCTGCTCGGCGAGTTCGTCGGCCTCGGTGACGACGTCGAATGCCGAGGTCTTGGTGCGGGCCTCGATCTCCCGCACGCGGCGGAACCGCGGCATGATCTCGCTGCGGCCGACCTCCGCGAGGATGTTTCCGATGTTCAGCGCATCGGCATGGGACAGTTTCACGCGGCATTCTCCTGCGTTGCGTTCGAATCATACAGCTGATTCCGCAACCGCATGTTGACAAGCCGCCGGCGCGACAGATCGCGCCCGGAGCGAATTATCGGCGCTGGTTGTAGACGTCGATGCAGACGGCGCCGAGCAGCACGAGGCCCTTGATCACCTGCTGATAATCGATGCCGATACCGAGAATCGACATGCCGTTGTTCATCACGCCCATGATCATGGCACCGACCACCGCGCCGCCGACCCGGCCGACGCCGCCATAGGCCGACGCGCCGCCGATGAAGCAGGCGGCGATCACGTCGAGCTCGAAGCCGAGGCCGGCCTTCGGCGTCGCGGTGTTGAGCCGCGCGGCGAACACCAGGCCGGCGAGCGCGGCGAGCACGCCCATGTTGACGAAGGTGAAGAAGGTGAGCCGCTCGGTCTTGACGCCGGACAGCTTGGCGGCCTTGGCGTTGCCGCCGACGGCATAGATCTGCCGGCCGATCACCGTCCGCCGCGTGACGAAGCCGTACAGCGCGATCAGCACGGTCATGATGACGAGCACGTTGGGCAGGCCGCGATGCGAGGCGATCAGATAGGTGAAATAGAGCACCGCGCCGGCCAGCGCGATGCTCTTGACGATGAAGAACGCGTAGGGCTCGACCTCGATGCCGTGCGACTGCTCGCGCGCCCGGCTCCTGGCGCTCGCCAGCACCAGCGCGAACGCAAGCACGACCCCGATCAAGAGCGAGGTCGGATAGAGCGTGCCGGCGCTCGGGAACAGCTCGGGGATGAAGCCGGACGACAGCTTCTGGAAGGTCGGCGGAAACGGCCCGACCGACCGGCCTTGCAGCACCGCGAGTGCAAGGCCCTTGAACACCAGCATGCCCGCCAGGGTCACGATGAAGGACGGGATCTTGAAATAGGCGACCCAGTAGCCCTGCGCCGCGCCGATCGCAGCACCGATCAAAAGACAGGCGACGAACGCGACGGGATAGTCGACATGGTAGGTCACCATCAGCACCGCCGCGACCGCGCCGACGAATCCCGCGACCGAGCCGACCGACAGGTCGATATGCCCGGTGACGATCACGAGCAGCATGCCGAGCGCCATGATCACGATGTAGCTGTTCTGCAGCACGAGATTGGTGAGATTGACCGGCTGCAACAGCGTGCCGTCGGTCACGATCTCGAAGAACAGCATGATCGCGAGCAGCGACAGCAGCATGCCGTAGTTGCGCAGGTTGTTCTTGATGAAGCCGGAATGCTTGGGGGCTTCGGGAAGTGACACCGTCTTGTCGGTCATTGCGCTGCTCCTGCCGCCCGCACGGCATCGTGATGCGCGCCGTTTCCGGATACCCTGATATTGCGCATGATGGCGCGCATGATCTTCTCCTGCGTGGCATCGTCCTTGGCGAATTCGCCGACGAAGGCGCCGTCATTCATCACGCAGATCCGGTCGCAGATGCCGAGCAATTCCGGCATTTCCGACGAGATCACCACGACGCCCTTGCCGGCCTCCGCGAGCTCGTTGATGATACAGTAGATCTCGTATTTCGCCCCGACATCGATGCCGCGGGTCGGCTCGTCCAGCAGCAACACCTGCGGATCGGTCATCAGCCATTTCGACAGCACCACCTTCTGCTGGTTGCCGCCCGAGAGCTGCCCGGTCTCCTGGTAGACGTCGGAACAACGGATTCGCATCCGGTTGCGATAATCGCTCGCGGCCTTCAGCTCGACGACATCGTCGATCACGCCGCGATCCGACACCTGGCGGAGGCTCGCCAGCGTCACGTTCTTGCGGACGTCGTCGGCGAGCACGAGCCCGAGCTGCTTGCGGTCCTCAGTGACATAGGCAAGGCCGGCACGGATCGCCGCCGGCACGCTGGAGACGTCGGCCTGACGTCCATCCAGGCTGATCCTGCCGGTGATGTTGTAGCCCCAGGCGCGGCCGAACAGGCTCATGGCGAACTCGGTGCGGCCGGCGCCCATCAGGCCGTGCAATGCCGACCACCTCGCCGCGGCGCACCCTGAAATCGACGTTCTTGATCACCTGCCGGGCGGTATGCAGCGGGTGATACACCGACCAGTTCTCCACCGTCATCACGGGATCGCCGATCGCAACGTTCCGCTCGGGGAAGCGATGCGCGAGGTCGCGATTGACCATGCTGCGGATGATCCGGTCCTCGTCGACCTGTTCGGTCCGGCAATCGATACTGTCGACGGTGCGGCCGTCGCGCAGCACCGTGATCCGGTCGGCGACGCGCGCGACCTCGTTGAGCTTGTGCGAGATCAGGATCGAGGCGATGCCCTGCTCGCGGAACACGAGCAGCCGGTCCAGCAGCGCGGCGCTGTCGGCCTCGTTGAGGCTCGCGGTCGGCTCGTCCAGGATCAACAGGCGCACCTTTTTCGACAATGCCTTGGCGATCTCGACCAGCTGCTGCTTGCCGACGCCGAGATCGGTGACTAGGGTATCGGGCGATTCCCGCAGGCCGACCTGGCTCAGCAGCTCCGCCGTCCGCCGGAACGCCGCATTGCGGTCGACCACCCCGAAGCGCGACGGGGCACGAGAGAGAAATATGTTCTCGGCGATCGACATCAGCGGGATCAGCGCCAGCTCCTGGTGGATGATGATGATCCCCAGGTCCTCGGAGTCGTTGATGTCTCCGAACCGGCGCTCCTCGCCATCGAACAGGATCGCGCCTTCATAGCTGCCGGCGGGGTAGACCCCGCTCAGCACCTTCATCAGGGTCGACTTGCCGGCGCCGTTCTCGCCGACCAGCGCATGGATCTGGCCGGCTTCCACGGTGAAACTGACGTCGCGCAACGCCTGCACGCCGGCAAAGCTCTTGCTGACGCCGCGCATCTCAAGCATTGCCGTCATCGGATCATGTCCCGCAGCGTCGATCGGCCTCGGCGTGGTGCGCCCCGCTCACCCGCCTTAGTCGAATTGCGAGCGCTTATAGTAGCTGCTGTCAATCAGGACTTTCTCCCAATTGGTCTTGTCCACCACGACCGGCTTAAGCAGATAGGACGGAACCACCTTGACGCCGTTGTTGTAGGTCTTGGTGTCGTTGACGCTGACCTCCTTCTTGCTCAGCACGGCATCGACCATGTCGGCGGTCACCTTGGCGAGATCGCGGGTGTCCTTGAAGATGGTCGAGTATTGCTCGCCGCGCAACATGGCCTTGATCGACGGCACCTCGGCGTCCTGGCCGCTGATATACGGCATCGGCTGGTCCTTGCTGCCGTAGCCGACACCCTTCAGGGAAGAGATGATGCCGATCGACAGACCGTCATAGGGCGACAGCACCGCATCGACCCGCTTCTTGCCGTAGAAGGCGCTGAGCAGATTGTCCATCCGAGCCTGCGCGGTGGCGCCGTCCCAGCGCAGGGTCGCGACCTTGTCCATGCCCATCTGGCCGCTGGCGACCACCAGCTTGCCGCTGTCGATGTATGGCTTCAGCACCGACATCGCGCCGTCGTAGAAGAAATAGGCGTTGTTGTCGTCGGGCGAGCCGCCGAACAGCTCAATGTTGAAGGGCCCCTTGCCCTCCTTCAGCCCGAGTGCGTTCACGAGCGAGCTTGCCTGCAGCACGCCGACCTGGAAATTGTCGAAGGTCGCGTAGTAGTCCACGTTCGGCGTGTCGCGGATCAGGCGGTCGTAGGCGATGACAGTGATGCCCTGCGCCTTGGCCTGCTTCAGCGCGTCGGACAGCGTGGTGCCGTCGATCGCCGCGATAACCAGGACCTTGGAGCCCTTGGTCACCATGTTCTCGACCTGGGAGAGCTGGTTCGGAATGTCGTCGTCGGCATATTGCAGGTCGGTGCCGTAGCCGCGCTCCTTCAGCACCTTGACCATGTTGTTGCCGTCGTCGATCCAGCGTGCCGAGGATTTGGTCGGCATCGCGATGCCGATGGTCGGCTTGCTTTGGGCCAGCGCGTCCGGTGCGGCCGCGGTGAGACCCGCCAACGCCAATGCGATCAACGAGACCTTCAGTCTGAACATGCGTCACTCCCTTGGCTTTTTGAGTTGGGTATCGTTGCGTTGGCCAGCGTCAACCGACGGCTATCATTCGTTGGCTGGTCGCAGGTCTACGACGATGTCGGATCGGCACCGGGGCCATTACGAACCGAAATCGTGGAAAGTCGATTGAACCCGTCAGCAGCACCATGCTCACTCCGCACGATCAGCCATATCGATCCTGCAATGCCTAGGTCACCCGCGCGTCAGGCCGTCGGGCGAACGAGGCGTAGCAATGAGGATCATGAGGCGCTGTCTCCCGGAATTGTTGGCAAGCGCCAGCGCCCCCAGAACCTCTGGTGGCTTGGTACCGCTTCTGGCAACTTTTGGTGGATGGTGCCCCTGCTGTGCCATCGATGCAAGCACGATTTATTCAATCATCCGAAGAAAATTGATCCGAGACACGGACGATCATGAGGCGCTGTCTCCCGGAATTATTCGCAGCCGCCACCGGTCGCCAGAATTTCTGGAGGCCGGGCGCAGCTTCTGGCCGAAGGTGCCCCTAATTCGCCATCGACGCAAGCGCGATTTATTTAACTTTCCGAATAAATTGATCGGAAGCGCCGTCCAGCGGCAGCAATGGCCTTCAGTCGGCGATCTCGGAGAGATCATCGACGACCAGAAGCGCCTCGGCAAAATCATCGTCGCCGAAATATGCGCTGCGGGTAATGACCACCGGGATGCCGGCGCGCGATGCGGCAACGAGGCCGTTGCCGGAGTCTTCGATCGCAATGCAGTCCGCCGGCACGAGACCAAGCCGCGCCAAGACCTCGACATAGACATCGGGCGCCGGTTTCTTCCGCGGAACGTCGTCGCCGGCCACGATCGTCTCGAACAGTTCGGCCCAGTCCAGCCCAAGCGCGACCGCGAGCAAGGCGTCGATATTGCCATGCGAGGTCGTCGTCGCGATCGCCAGGCGCTGGCCGCGGCGGCGTGCACCAGCGAGGAACGCGCGCACCCCGGGACGCAGTGGACATCCGCCCGCCGCGATCAACGCGGCATAGCGGGCGGTCTTGATCCGGTGCAGGTCGGCGATGTCGGCGAATGTCAGCGATGGAACCGCATTGCGCTGGTCGAAGGCGCGGATACGCTCCTTGCCGCCGGCGACGCGAAGCAGGCGCCCATAGGTGACCTGATCCCAGAACCAGTCGAGCCCGGCTTCGGCAAACGCCTCGTTGAAGGCGCGACGATGCACCTCCTCGGTCTCGGCGAGCGTGCCGTCGACATCGAAGATCAATGCGCGGGCGCCCGCAATGATGTCGCGCATCCCGGCGGTCCGGATCGCCGCGAGCGCCTGGTTCATCGCCCCTCGCCCGCCGCAGAGGTACCCTTGGCGAACACCCGGCTCGCCAGCACGTCGCCCGCCTCGATCGACATCACGTCGTCGGCCGTCAGCGTACGGTCAAGCTTCGCCACGATCCGGTTGGCCTGGCGCAGCCGGATGCGGTCGAGCGCGTTGCGCATCGAGCGCGCGTTGGAGAACAGCGGTTGCTCCTTGCGGATGCCAATGTATCTGGTGAAAGCCTCGCGCGCTTCCGGGGAGAAACGATAATTCTGCTGCTGCAGCATCAGCTCGGCGATCCAGAGCAGCTCGCCGTCCGAATAGTCCGGGAAGTCGATGTGGTGCGCGATGCGCGAGCGGAAACCCGGATTGCTCTGGAAGAACTTCTCCATCCGGTCGCCGTAGCCGGCCAGGATCACCACCAGATCCTCGCGCTGCTGCTCCATGATCTGCAGCAGGATCTCGATCGCCTCCTGGCCGTAATCGCGCTCGTTTTCGGGGCGATAGAGGTAATAGGCCTCGTCGATGAACAGCACGCCGCCCATCGCCTTCTTGAGGATCTCTTTCGTCTTCGGCGCGGTGTGGCCGATATATTGCCCGACGAGGTCATCGCGCGTGACGCTGATGACATGGCCGCGGCGCACGAAGCCGAGCCGGTGCAGGATGCCGGCCATCCGGAGCGCGACCGTGGTCTTGCCGGTGCCGGGATTGCCGGTGAACGACATGTGCAGGGTCGGAAATGTCGTCGCCAGCGCCATCTTCTGCCTGATGCGTTCGACCAGCAGCAGCGATGCGATCTCCCGGATGCGGGTCTTCACGGGCTTCAGGCCGATTAGTTCGGAATCAAGCTGGTCGAGCACGTCGCCGATGCCGAGGTCGGCGAATTCATGCCGGAGGTCGATCGTCTCGGGTGGCGTCTCGCGGATCTGTTCGCTGATTTGTTCTTGTGCTTGGGTCATTATCCTCTCGCTTGGAAAAAAGCTCCGTCGCCGCGGCGGGCGACGACGGAGAAGTGCATCCGGACCAGGCGGTCGAGGGAGCAACCCGCCTGGCTTGCCAACCGGACGCGGTCACTGATCGGCGTAGCGCTCGCCCTCGGGACGGCCCGCCGCATAGGAATGCGTGGCGTAACGCAGGTTGCGTCCGGCCGCCTCCTGACGGTCGAGCCGGAAGCCCGGCTCCTCGCGCGGCCGGTTGACGATGAAGGAGATCCGGACCGACTCCCAGCCATGGCCGGAATCGAAGCCGGAGATCCGGATGTAGCGGTCGCCATAGACCCGCCGGCAATCGGCGAGCTCCTTCATGATGCCGGCGGCATCGCGCAGGTCGAACATCGGCAGGCCCCACATGTCCCAATAGGTGTTGCGGGGATGCGGATCGTCGGTGAACTCGATGTTCACCGCCCAGCCCTTGTCGAGGCAGTATTGCACCTGCGCGGCGATCTGTTCATCGGTGAGATCGGGCAGGAACGAGAAGCAGCCTTGGGTTACGCGCATGAGAAACTCCTGTCAGACCGCCATGCTCGGCGTGGGAACGAAATCGGGGGCGTCCGTCGACTCGTAGTTGAAGGTGACGTCCTTCCAGACGTCGAGCGCCTCGCGCAGCGGCGTGCAGGTCTGCGCCGCCTTGGCCAGGATCTCGGGGCCCTCATGGACGTAGTCGCGTCCCTCGTTGCGGGCGAGGATCATGGCTTCCAGCGCGACGCGGTTGGCGGTGGCGCCGGCCTGGATGCCGCGGGGATGGCCGATGGTGCCGCCGCCGAACTGCAGCACGACGTCCTCGCCGAGCAGATCGAGCAGCTGGTGCATCTGGCCGGCGTGAATGCCGCCGGAGGCCACCGGCATCAGCTTGTTGAGGCTCGCCCAGTTCTGGTCGAAGAACACGCCGTGCTCGAGCTGCGTCGGATTGAAGTCCTCGCGGCAGATGTCGTAGTAGCCGCGCGTGGTGTTCGGATCGCCCTCGAGCTTGCCGACCACGGTGCCGGCATGGATGTGATCGACGCCGGCGAGCCGCATCCATTTCGCGATCACCCGGAACGAGACGCCATGGTTGCGCTGCCTGGTGTAGGTCGAGTGACCCGCCCGGTGCAGATGCAGGATCATGTTGTTCCGGCGTGCCCACTTCGCCATCGACTGGATCGCGGTGTAGCCGATCACGAGGTCGATCATGACGATGTTGGAACCGAGCTCATGGGCGAACTCGGCGCGCTCGTACATGTCCTCCATGGTCGCCGCGGTGACGTTGAGATAGGTGCCCTTGATCTCGCCGGTCGCCGCCTGCGCGCGGTTGACCGCCTCCATGCAGTACAGGAAGCGCTCGCGCCAGTGCATGAAAGGCTGCGAGTTGATGTTCTCGTCGTCCTTGGTGAAATCGAGCCCGCCCTTCAGCGCTTCATAGACGACGCGGCCGTAGTTGCGGCCGGACAGGCCGAGCTTCGGCTTCACCGTGGCGCCGAGCAAGGGACGGCCGAACTTGTCGAGCCGCTCGCGCTCGACCACGATGCCGGTTGCCGGGCCCTGGAACGTCTTCACATAGGCGGTCGGAAGCCGCATATCCTCGAGGCGCAACGCCTTCAGCGGCTTGAAGCCGAACACGTTGCCGATGATCGAGGCCGTCAGGTTCGAGATCGAACCCGGCTCGAACAGATCGAGGTCGTAGGCGATGTAAGCAAAGTAGCTGCCCGGCGAGTTCGGCACCGGATCGACGCGATAGCACTTCGCGCGGTATTTCTCGGCGGCGGTCAGCCGGTCGGTCCACACCACGGTCCAGGTCGCGGTCGAGGATTCGCCGGCCACCGCCGCGCAGGCTTCGGTCGGATCGACGCCGTCCTGCGGGGTGACACGGAACAGCGCGATGACGTCGGTGTCCTTGGGCTCGTAGTTCGGCTCCCAATAACCCATCCGCTTGTATTCCATCACGCCGGACTTGTAGCGATCCTTGCCGCGCACGGTGATCGACTGCTGCACATTCATCGAAATCTCCTGTCGTTCGCCGCGATCTGCTCAGGCGGCCTGGGTCATCTTTCCAATCTGCGGATCGAGCGCGCCGGCGCGATAGCGACGGGCCATTTCCGGCAGCGCAACCACCTTGATTTTGGCGGCATTGCCGGCGGTGCCGAACTGCTCGAAACGGTCGCGGCAGAGCTCGCGCAGCGCATCCATCGCGGGTGTGAGGAACTTGCGCGGGTCGAACTCGCTCTTCGACTGGACCGCGACCTTGCGGAAGGCAGCGGCCATCGCCAGCCGGCAGT
The DNA here is from genome assembly GCF_054056355.1 of Bradyrhizobium sp. USDA 3364. NCBI lineage: Bacteria > Pseudomonadati > Pseudomonadota > Alphaproteobacteria > Hyphomicrobiales > Nitrobacteraceae > Bradyrhizobium > Bradyrhizobium sp. USDA 3364. The sequence continues at coordinate 5,901,940 of NZ_JBSRYG010000002.1, read as the reverse complement.
CAGTGTCGATATTGACCTTGCGCACGCCATGCTTGATGCCGCGGACGATCTCCTCGACCGGGACGCCCCAGGTCTGCGGCATCTCGCCGCCGAATGCGTTGAACATGTCCTGGAGCGGCTGCGGCACCGAGGACGAGCCGTGCATCACCAGATGCGTGTTGGGCAGCCGCGTATGGATCTCCTCGACCACGCGCATCGCCAGGATCTCGCCGTCGGGCTTGCGGGTGAACTTGTAGGCGCCATGTGAGGTGCCCATTGCGATCGCGAGCGCGTCGACCTTGGTGGCGCGGACGAAATCGACCGCCTGATCGGGATCGGTGAGCAGCTGATCCTGGCTCAGCTTGCCTTCGACGCCGTGGCCGTCTTCCTGCTCGCCGCCGCCATGCTCGAGCGAGCCCAGCACGCCGAGCTCGCCTTCGACCGACGCGCCGACCCAGTGCGCCATCTCGACGACGCGCCGGGTGATGTCGACGTTGTAGTCGTAGTCGGCGACGGTCTTGGCGTCGGCCTTGAGCGAGCCGTCCATCATGACGGAGGTGAAGCCGTAGCGGATCGCGGTGGCGCAGGTCGCCTCCTCGTTGCCGTGATCGAGATGCAGGCAGAGCGGGATCTGCGGATACATCTCCTCCAGCGCATCGATCATCTTCGCCAGCATGATGTCGTTGGCATAGGACCGCGCGCCGCGCGAGGCCTGGATGATGACGGGCGCATCGCAGCCCGCCGCCGCCTCCATGATGGCGAGGCCCTGTTCCATGTTGTTGATGTTGAAGGCCGGCACGCCGTAGCCGCGTTCGGCGGCATGATCCAGCAATTGTCTCAGTGTGATCCGCGCCATCGTGGCGTCCTCCTTTCAATTCGCTCGTTGGATGAGCTGTTTTGCCGCCGCGGCGACTGCCGCAGGCGTGATGCCGAATTCCCGGTACAACACGTCGGCCGGCGCGGAGGCGCCGAAACCGGTCATGCCCACGAACGTACCGTCGTCGCCAAGCCAGCGCGCCCAGTCGCCCTCGACGGCAGCTTCCACGCCGACACGCGGGGCGCTGCCCAGCACCTTCGCGCGGTAGTCGCTCGGCTGCTGGCGGAACAGGTCGAAGCACGGGGCCGAGACGACCGCGGCCTGCACCCCTCCTTCCGCCAGCAGCTTTGCGGCTTCGAGCGCGATCGCCACCTCCGAACCCGTTGCAATCAGGGTGACGTCACGCGCGAAGGACGGCTCGACGAGAACGTAGGCGCCGAGCGCGACCTGGTTGTCCGTGCTGGCCTCGCGGACCGTCGGCAGCGCCTGCCGCGACAGGCAGAGGATCGACGGCGAGGCCTCCGCCTTCAGCGCGCAGTCCCATGCTTCCGCGGTCTCGACCGCATCGGCCGGACGGAACACCAGCAGGTTCGGGATCGCCCGCAGCGCCGCCAGATGCTCGACCGGCTGATGCGTCGGCCCGTCCTCGCCGAGCCCGATCGAATCATGGGTCATCACGTGGATGACGCGGATGCCCATCAGCGCCGCCATGCGGATCGCCGGCCGGCTGTAATCGGCGAAGCTGAGGAAAGTGCCGCCATAGGGAATGAACCCGCCATGCAAGGCGATGCCGTTCATCGCCGCCGCCATGCCGTGCTCACGGATGCCGTAGTGGATGTAGCTGCCCTCGAGCGTTTCCGGCCGCACCGAAACTTGCGACTTCGCCAGCGTGAGATTGGAGTGCGTGAGGTCAGCCGAGCCACCGAGCAGGTTCGGCAAAGCTTCCGCGATCACGTCGATGACCTGCTGCGAGGCCTGCCGCGTCGCGAGCTTCGGCCGCTCGGTCGCAAAGCGCTCGACGAGCGCCGCCATTGCCTTGCTGTAGGCACAGGGCAGTTTCCGGTTCAGCGCGTCGTGGAACGGCGATCGCTCGGCCTTGCAGGCGCTGCGCGAGCGCTCGATCCAGGCACGCCGCCCATCGCGGCCGCGGCCGCCGAGCTCACGCCATTCGGCCAGCACCGCCTCGGGGACTTCGAAGGCCGGATACGGCCAGCGCAGCGCGGCACGGGTCTTGGCCACCTCATCGGTGCCGAGCGGCGCGCCATGCACCTTCTCGCTGCCCTGCCGGTTCGGCGCACCGAACCCGATCACCGTGCGGCAGGCGATCAGCGACGGGCGATCGCTCGCTCGCGCCTGCCTGATCGCCGCAGTGATCGCCTGCGGATCGTGGCCGTCGATGCGGCAGACGTTCCAGCCGCTCGCCCTGAACCGCGCCGCCTGATCATCCGAGCAGGACAACGAGGTCGCACCATCGATCGAGATGTGGTTGTCGTCGAACAGCACGATCAGCCGGTTCAGCCGCAAATGGCCGGCGAGCGAGATCGCCTCATGGCTGAGGCCCTCCATCAGGCAGCCATCGCCGGCGATCACATAGGTGTAATGGTCCACGAGGTCGTCGCCGAAGCGGGCGTTCATCAAGCGCTCGGCGAGCGCCATTCCGACTGCGGTCGCGATCCCCTGCCCGAGCGGCCCGGTCGTGGTCTCGACTCCAGGCGTATGGCCATACTCGGGATGTCCCGGGGTCTGCGATCCCCACTGCCGGAATGCCTTGAGCTGATCGAGCGTCATGCTCTCGTAGCCGGTCAGATAGAGCAGCGCGTAGAGCAGCATCGAGCCGTGACCGGCCGACAGCACGAAACGGTCGCGGTCGGGCCAGGCCGGATCGGCCGGATCGAACTTCAGGAAGTCGGTGAACAGCACGGTCGCGACATCGGCCATGCCCATCGGCATGCCGGGATGACCGGATTTCGCCTGCTCCACCGCATCGACGGCGAGGAAACGGATGGCGTTCGCCATCTCGTCGTGGCTGATGTCGGGGCGGCTGGCAACGGACGCAAGTGCGGTCATATCGTTCGCCTCTTTCGTTCGATCAGTTGCAGGATCAGCGGGGTCAGGATGAGCTGCATCGCGAGGTCGAGCTTGGCGCCGTGCACCACGATCGAATTGGCGCGCGACATGAAGCTGTGCGGGATCATCGAGAGCAGATAGGGAAAATCGATGCCGCGCGGGTTCTTCAGCCGGATCACGACCATCGATTCATCCGGCGTCGGGATCCAGCGCGCGATGAACGGGTTCGACGTGTCGACCGTCGGCACGCGCTGGAAGTTGATGTCGGTCTCGGTGAATTGCGGGCAGATGTAGTTCACGTAGTCCGGCATGCGGCGCAGGATGGTGTCGGTCACCGCCTCGGTGGAATAGCCGCGATGGCTGCGGTCGCGGTGCAGCTTCTGGATCCATTCGAGGTTGATGACCGGCACGACGCCGATCTTGAGGTCGGCGTGCTGCGCGACGTTCACCTTGTCGGTGACCACGGCGCCGTGCAGGCCCTCATAGAACAAGAGGTCGGAATTCTCCGGCAACGCCTCCCATGCGGTGAAGGTACCGGGCTTGGCGCCATAGAGCCGCGCTTCTTCCTCGTCGTGGACATAGTGCCGCGTCGTTCCGGTGCCGGTCTCGGCATAGTCGCGGAACAGCTTCTCCAGCTCCTCGAACAGATTCGTCTCGGGGCTGAAATGGCTGAAGTTCTTGTTGCCGCGCTCGGCCCGCTCCGCCATCAGGCTGCGCATCTCGGCGCGGTCGTAGCGGTGGAACGCGTCGCCCTCGATATAGGCCGCGACCACGTTCTCGCGGCGGAAGATGTTCTCGAACGTCTTCTTCACCGAGGTGGTGCCGGCGCCGGAGGAGCCGGTGATCGAGATGATGGGGTGTCTGCGAGACATGCGCTTCCCCTCAGCGGAACAGGCCGCGCCGCGCGAACAGCGGGGCATCGCTGCTCTCGAACAACGGCTCGACGGTCAGGTGAATCGCATCGACGTCGCGCACGGCGCGGGCCGATCCCATGATCAGCGGCACGCGCTGATGCGGCGTGCGTGCCGAGAGTTCGAGGATGCGCGAGCGGCCATTGGATGCCGCACCGCCGGCCCATTCCATGATCAGCGCGATCGGATGCGCCTCGTACAGCAGCCGCAGCCGGCCCTCGCGATACCCCTGGCGCGCATCCGCCGGATACAGGAACACGCCGCCGCGCATCAGGATGCGGTAGGCTTCCGCCACCAGCGAGCCGATCCAGCGCATGTTGAAATCCTGCCCGCGCTCGCCGTTCACGCCGGCGAGGCACTCGTCGATATAGTTGCGCACCGGGCCGCTCCAGTGCCGGCGGTTCGAGGCATTGATGGCGAATTCGGACGCGTCCTGCGGCACCCGCAGGTCGCGCGCCGTCAGGACGAACTCGCCAGTTCGCGGGTCGAGCGTGAAGCAGTCAACACGCTGGTCGAGTGCCAGCACCAGCACGGTCTGCGGTCCGTAGATGAAGCAGCCTGCGGCGCATTGCGCCGTGCCGGGCTCGAAGAAGGTCGAGATGATGTCGTTGCCCTTCGGCCGGATCGAGAAGATCGTGCCGATCGAGATGTTGTTTTCGAGATTGGCGGATCCATCGAGCGGATCGATCGCGACACAGAGCGGCGCGTCGGTATCGAGCATCTCCGGCAGCTCGACCTCCTCCGACAAAACCGCTGCAACCGGCGCGGTGCGCAGCGCGTCGCGCATCAAGCCGTCGGCGACGATGTCGATGGTCTTTTGGCGATCGCCGTCGGGATTGACGCCGCCGCTTTCGCCGCCGATGCCGGCGAGCGGCCCGGCGGCAATGATGCGCGAGAGCTCGATCGCGGCACCGGCAAGGGCTTCGATCACCGCGACGGTCGCGGCACGCAGCGGGTTATGCTGCGCCGGCCATTCCAGATGGGCATGCAATGCAGGACGAATCTCCACCGGCCTCTCCCTTTGATCGCGCCCTCTGTCCCGAGGCTTCGAGAGGCGACCTCAGGGGAGTCGCCTTCCGCCGTATCAACGCGCGAATTGCCCAATTAGGGAAATTTTATTATCTTTGGTCCGGGCAAAGTATTTCTTATGGAGCTTGTCATGGCCGGCAACTTCTCGCGCGATCTGACCATCCGCCAGCTGCGCGCGCTGTCCACCCTGCACGAGGCCGGCTCGATCACGTCGGCGGCCAACCGCCTGAACCTGACCCAGCCCGCGGTGACGCTGCAGCTCCGCAACCTGCAGGCGCTCGCAGGATTGCCGCTGATCCAACGTACCGGCGACGGCATGGCGCTGACGGATGCGGGCACGCATGTGCTGACGCTGGTCGAGCGGATCGAGGCGGCGCTGAAGGATTGCGAGCAATCGCTCGACATGATCGCAGGCCGCAGCGGCGGCCGCGTCGCGATGGGCGCGGTCAGTACCGCGAAATATTTCGTGCCGTTCGCGATCGCGGCGTTCTCGCGCCGCTTCCCGAAAATCGAAGTCACGCTCAGGATCGGCAACCGCGAGGAGATCCGCGACGCGTTGCGCGGCTACGATCTCGACATCGCGGTGATGGGGCGTCCGCCGGCCGATGTCGAGGTCGAGATGAAGCCGCTCGGCCGGCATCCGCATTTCATCATCGCCTCGCCCGATCATCGGCTGGCACGGCGGCGGCACGTCTCGCCGCCGGAGCTCGCCAACGAAACCTTCATCACCCGCGAGCAGGGATCGGGCACCCGGATGCTGATGCAGCAGTATTTCGAACGGGTCGGGCTGGAGCCGAAACTCGGCATGGCCATGGACAGCAACGAGACCATCAAGCAGGCGGTCATGGCCGGGCTCGGCATCGCCTTCATCTCCCAGCACACGGTGTTTCATGAGCTGGAGGACGGTCGGCTGGTGGTGCTCAAGGTGAAGGGCCTGCCGATCGTCCGGCAGTGGCACGCGATTAGGCGCACCGACAAGATCCTGCTGCCACCCGCGCAGGCGATGCTGGACTTCCTGGGCAAGGAGGGCTGGCGCTATCTGCCGAACTCGCACCAGCCGCAACGCGTGCGCGATCGAGAAAATCAAGCCGGTACCGTATGTTAACCATTGAAGTTCCGGCAAACGCATGTCACATCTTGGGTGCGGTCAGTGGCGGACCGTATCCCTGCGAGGGAGGATGAACTGCAAAATCAGTCCCCGCCGATGCCTGACTTCAAGGCGTTATTCGAGGCGGCGCCCGGCCTTTATCTGGTGCTGACCCAGCCCGACTTCCGTATCGTGGCAGCAAGCGACGCCTATCTGCGCGCCACCAAGACCGAGCGCGCAGCGGTCCTCGGGCGCAACCTGTTCGAAATCTTTCCCGACAATCCGGACGATCCGGCCGCCGACGGGGTGCGGAACCTGCGCGCCTCGCTCGAGCGCGTGGTCCAGTTCCGCCGCCCCGACACCATGTCGGTGCAGAAATACGATATCCGCAAGCCCGAGTCGGAGGGCGGCGGATTCGAGGAAAAGTACTGGAGCCCGCGCAATACGCCGGTGTTCGGGCCGAGCGGTCAGTTCATCTACATCATCCATCGGGTGGAAGACGTCACCGGCTTCATCCAGCTGAAGCAGCGCGGCGCCGAGCAGGACAAGCTGACCGACCGGCTGCGCGAGCGCACCGAGCAGATGGAAGCCGAGATCTTCATGCGCGCGCGCGAGGTCGAGGCCGCGCGCGAGCAGCTCGAAGCCGAGCAGAAGTTGCGCCAAGTGCAGAAGATGGAAGCCGTCGGGCACCTCACCGGCGGCATTGCACACGACTTCAACAACATCCTGACCGTCATCACCGGCCTGATCGACATCCTCGCCGAGGCCGTCGAGCACGATGCCGCGCTATCGTCCGTCACCAAGATGATCTCTGATGCCGCATTTCGCGGTGCCGAGGTGACCAAGCATTTGCTCGCCTTTTCGCGGCAGCAGCCGCTGCAGCCCCGCGAAGCCGATCTGAACACCCTGGTGCAGGACACCGCGCGGCTGTTGCGCCCCTCGCTCGGCGAGCAGATCGAAATCGACACCGCGCTCGAGCCCGACGCCTGGTCGGCCTTCATCGATCCGAACCACATGGCGACCGCGCTGCTCAACCTCGCGGTCAATGCCCGCGATGCGATGCCCGACGGCGGCAAGCTGATGCTGGAGACCAGCAACGTCATCCTCGACGAGGTCTATGCCGCCGCCAATCCCGACGTGCGGGCGGGCGAATATGTGATGGTCGCGGTCAGCGATACCGGCGGCGGCATCCCGGCGGCGATCCGCGACAAGGTGTTCGAGCCGTTCTTCACCACCAAGGACACCGGCAAGGGTACCGGCCTCGGGCTGAGCATGGTCTACGGCTTCATCAAGCAGTCCGACGGGCATCTCAAGATCTACTCCGAAGAAGGCCACGGCACGTCGATCAAGCTCTATCTGCCGCGCAGCATGGGCGACATGGTCGACGTCGAGCCGCCGGCTCCGGTCGACACGCGTGGCGGCAACGAATCCATCCTGGTCGTCGAGGACGATCCGCTGGTCCGCAATTACGTCAGCGCCCAGCTCGAGCAGCTCGGCTACCGCACGATGGTCACCGCCAACGGTCCGGAAGCATTGGCTGCGGTCGACAACGGGTTCGTCTGCGACGTGCTGTTCACCGACGTCATCATGTCCGGCGGCATGAACGGAAGGCAGGTGGCCGATGCCGTGGTCGCCAGGCTGCCCTCGGTGCGCGTGCTCTTTACGTCGGGCTATACCGAGGACGCGATCATCCATCACGGCCGCCTCGACCCCGATGTGACGCTGTTGCCGAAGCCCTATCGCAAGGCCGATCTCGCCCGGATGATCCGGCAGGTGCTGACCCAACCGCCGGCGGTGGCGGCAGCCAAGTAACGCGGGGCTAGCCAGGACCGAAACTCGAGCAGGTTTCGACCGGCTCCGGCATCACGTGCCTTCACTCTGCTTGTTGCTCCGGTCGGCCGGCACGGCGCAGCCGGACAGGAAGAGCGCCGCGCAGGCCTTGGCGCGTGCTTCCATCTCGCTGTGCACGAGCGCGGGCTTGTGCCCGTACATGACATCGCGCTGCGGCTTGAAGACGAGCATGCCGAGCAGCATGCCCGCTGCGGCCTCACTATCGTCGAGCACGATCCGCCCTCGCCGCTGCTGCACGTTCAGCCAGCTCGCCAGCGCGGCAATGGTCCGCTGCATCGCCTTCTCGTAGAACGTCTCGGCAATGTCGGGAAATTTGTCGCTGTCGGCCAGGATGATGCGTTGCAGGGCGATGACCTCGGCATCGAGCACGAGTTCGGCGCAGGTCAGCAGCACGCCCTCCAGCGCCGCCGACACGTCGCGGCCGTCGCAGGCGCCAAAATTCACGATCGACACGAACCGATCCATCCGATCCGTCACCGTTTCCTCGAACAGCGCCAGCTTGGTCGGGACCAGCCGGTACAGCGTCTTGGTGGACACGCCGGCGCGGCAGGCCACGTCGGCGATATTCGCCGCAGCGAATCCGCGCTCCGAGAACTCGCGCCGCGCAGCGTCATAGATCAGCGCGCGCGTCTCGTCGTCGGAGCGCAGCTGCGGCCGGCCGCGGCCGCGCCGCTCCGGCGCCGCCAGGGCCTGCTCAGTCTGGGCTTTGTCATTCCGGTTCATCGGCGAGCCATGCTTTTAGATGATGACTGTCATTCTATTGACAGTTCCAATATGGGCTCTATTTTGGAAAACATCAAGTTTCCTAATTATCTCGGGCGACCAAGACCAGAAATCACAAGGTTTCCCAGAGAGATAGAGAGCTTCCAGGAGCGACTGCCATGAGCCAGCATGAAACCTCTTTCAAGGCCGAGAGCCAGGTTCCGGCCGATACCGCCAAGCAATTGATCGCCGATTCGGAAGCCGCCGTGCCGACGCCGGGCGCTGCGAAGGGCAAGCTTCGCCGCCTGCTTCTCGCCACCGCCGCCGTCGCCGCCCTCGCGGGCGGCGCCTGGTACGGCTGGGACTACTGGACGGTCGGCCGCTTTCAGGTCTCGACCGACGACGCCTATGTGAAGGCCGACAACACCACGATCGCGCCGAAGGTCTCCGGCTATCTCAGCGCGGTGCTGGTGGGCGACAACGAGCATGTGCACGCCGGCCAGGTGTTGGCCCGGATCGACGAGCGCGATTTCAAGGTCGCGCTCGATCAGTCGAAGGCTGACGTCGCTGCCGCCGAAGCCGCGATCACCAGCAAGCGTGCCCAACTCGACGTGCAGCACTCGGTGATCGAGTCGGCACGCGCGACGCTCGCCGTCGACACCGCGACGCAGACCTTCGCCGAGCAGGAGAACAAGCGCTACACCGACCTCGCCGGCACCGGCTACGGCAGCGTGCAGAACGCGCAGCAGGCGCAGTCGCGCTACGCCAGCGCGCAGGCCGCTATCGCCCGCGACACCGCAAACCTCGCTTCTGCCGAGCGCCAGGTGGAACTGCTCAAGGCCGACATTGCCCAGGCCATTGCGACGCAGGCACGGGCGACCGCGCTCCAGCATCAGGCCGAGCTGAATCTCGGCTACACCACTATCATTGCCCCGATCGATGGCGTCGTCGGCAACCGCACGCTGCGTACCGGCCAGTACGTGCAGGCCGGCACGCAGTTGATGTCGCTGGTGCCGGCCACCGGCGCCTACGTGATCGCGAACTACAAGGAGACGCAGCTCACCAATGTCCGCAAGGGCCAGCCGGTCGAGATCGAGGTCGACATGTTCCCCGGTCAGGTCGTACGCGGCCATGTCGACAGCCTGGCGCCGGCGAGCGGCCAGGAATTCGCGCTGCTGCCGCCCGACAACGCGACCGGCAACTTCACCAAGGTGGTGCAGCGCATCCCGGTGAAGATCGCGCTCGACGCGACGCCCGTCGAACTGCGGCCAGGCATGTCCGTGATCCCGACCATCGCGACGCTTTCACATCCTGCCGATGAAGCTCCGCACGCAAAAGCCACGCCGAAACTCGCTGTCGCCTCCTTCAAATAGGTGATGTCATGTCCGACCTCGCGCTCTCCTCCCCGGCTGCCGCGCCCCGCGCGGTAGCGGTCGATCCCAACCGCGCCAGCATGGCCGTCTGGATCTCCATCGTCGCCGCGATGATCGGCGCCTTCATGGCGATCCTCAACATCCAGATCACCAACGCCTCGCTGCTCAACATCGAGGGGGGCATCGGCACCGGCGTCGACAACGGCTCCTGGATCTCGACGTCCTACCTGATCGGCGAGATCGTGGTGATCCCGCTGACCGACTATCTCAGCCGGGTGTTCTCGTTCCGCAAGATCATCATCTCCTTCGCCACGCTGTTCGCGATCTTCTCGGTCGCCTGTGCATTCACCCACGACCTGCCCTCGATGATCGCGATGCGCGGCCTGCAGGGCTTCTTCGGCGGCGTGCTGATCCCGATGGCCTTCACGCTCGTGTTCACCAAGCTGCCGAAGGTGCAGCAGCCGATCGGGCTTGCGATGTTCGCGCTGGCCGTGACCTTTGCCCCGGCGATCGGCCCGACCATCGGCGGCTACCTCACCGAGAATTACGGCTGGCAGACCATCTTCTTCGTCAACGTGGTCCCGACGGCTGTCATGGTCGCCACCCTCTATCTCACGCTGGATCGGCAGCCGATGCAGCTGCACCTGCTGCGCGAGGGCGACTGGCTCGGCATCGCCACGATGGCGATCGGCCTGTCGGCGCTGCAGGCGGTGCTCGAGGAAGGCAACAAGGACGACTGGTTCGGCTCGCCCTTCATCGTCAAGCTCGCGGTGATCGCGGCCGTCAGCCTCACGCTGTTCGTCTGGATCGAGCTCGTGGTGGAGAAGCCGCTGATCCGGTTGCGCCTCTTGACCCAGCGCAGCTTCGGCTTCGGCACCATCTCGGCCGTGTTCGTCGGCTTCGCGCTGTTCGGCTCGGTCTATCTGCTGCCGGCCTATCTCGGCCAGGTGCAGCGCTACAATGCCGAGCAGATCGGCCAAGTGCTGGCATGGACCGGCCTGCCGCAGCTGATCCTGATCCCGCTGGTGCCGAAGCTGATGCAGCGCTTCGATGCCCGCTACATCGCCTTCACCGGCATGATCCTGTTCGCGGTCTCGTCCTTCATGAACATCCAGATGTCGCTCGACTACTCCGGCGACCAGTTCTTCGTCCCGAACATCGTTCGCGCCATCGGTCAGGCGATCATGCTGGCGCCGCTGTCGGCCGTCAGCCTGGGCAGCGTCGCCCCGCAGGATGCGCCGGCGGCCTCCGGCATCTCCAACATGATGCGCAACCTCGGCGGCGCGATCGGAACGGCGCTGCTCTCGACCATCGTCACCAAGCGCGAGCAGTTCCACTCCAACATCATCGGCCAGTCGGTCCACCTCGGCCGTGAGGAGGTGCGCACGCGGATCGCCGAGGTCACCAACTACTTCCTGAGCCACGGCATCTCCGACCCTGCCACCGCGCACAACCAGGCGATCGTGGCAATCGGCAACATCGTGAAGCGCCAGGCGCTCGTGCTGGGCTTCAGCGACGCCTTCGCCGTCATCGGCATCGTGCTGGTCTTGGCCGCGATCGCGATCGTGCTGACCGGCAAGCCGAAGAGCACGGCCGGCGGCAGCGCGGCGCATTGATTGATTTCTCGACGATCCCCAAAGGGGCGGCGGCGAAGAGCCGCCGTCCCGTTCCTAGCTGGCTTCGCGCAGCTTGAAGCGCTGGATCTTCCCGGTCTGGGTCTTCGGCAGCGCCTCGACGAAGGCGATCGCGCGGGGATATTTGTAGGGCGCGATCGTCGCCTTGACGTGATCCTGCAGCAGCTTGACCTCGACATCGTCGCTGCGCGCACCCTGCTTCAGGACGATGAAGGCCGAGACGATCTGTCCCCGCTCCTCGTCGGGTGCGCCGATCACGGCGCATTCCGCGACATCGGGATGCCCGAGCAGCGCCGCCTCGACCTCGGGACCGGCGATGTTGTAGCCCGCCGAGATGATCATGTCGTCGGCGCGCGCCACGAACGACAGCCGGCCGGTCTCGTCGCTGACGAAGGCGTCGCCGGTGATGTTCCAGCCGTCGCGGACATATTTGGTCTGCCTGGAGTCCGCGAGGTAGCGGCAACCGGTCGGGCCGCGCACCGCGAGCTTGCCGACCTGCCCCGCCGGCAGCTCGTTCATGTCCTCGTCGACGATCTTCGCCTCGTAACCGGCGACCGGCGTACCCGTGGTGCCGCCGACGGCGCTACCGGCGCGGTTGGTGATGAAGATGTGCAGCAGCTCGGTGCTGCCGATGCCGTCGAGGATCGGCTTGCCGGTCTTCCTGGTCCAGCTCTCGAACACCGGTGCCGGCAGCGTCTCGCCGGCCGAGACCGCGAGCCGCAGCGACGACAGATCGGCGCCCTTGTCCATCGCCGCCATCATCGCCCGGTAGGCGGTCGGCGCAGTGAAGCAGATCGTCGCCTTGTAGGTCTCGATGATCCTGATCATCTCGCTCGGCGCCGCGTTCTCCAGCAGCGTCGCGGTGGCGCCGAAGCGCAGCGGGAAGATGGCGAGTCCGCCGAGGCCGAAGGTAAATGCAAGCGGCGGCGAGCCGACGAACACATCGTCCGGCGTCACCTTGAGCACTTCGCTCGCATAGCCGTCCGCGACGATCAGAAGATCGCGGTGGAAATGCATCGTCGCCTTGGGTTCGCCTGTCGTGCCCGACGTGAAGCCGAGCAGCGCGACGTCGTCGCGGCCGGTCTTCACCGCTTCGAACTTGACCGGCTTGTTCAGCGCGATCCGGTCGAGCTCGGCGTCGTGGTTCTGCGTGCCGTCAAAATTGACGACCTGCTTGAGGAATTTGCTGGTCTTGGCGCAGGCCACCAGTTCGTCGGCGATGCGACTGTCGGTCAGCGCCAGCGCGATCTCGGCCTTGTCGACGATCTTGGCAAGCTCGCCTGCGCGCAGCATCGGCATGGTGTTGACGACGACGGCGCCCGCCTTGGTCGCGGCGAGCCAGGCCGCGACCAGTGCCGGGTTGTTGCCCGAGCGGATCAGGACGCGATTGCCGGGCTTGACGCCATAGTTCTCCACCAGCGCATGCGCCAGGCGGTTCGACCAGTCGGTCAGTTCCTTGTAGGTGCGCTGGCGGCCGTTGCCGATCAGCGCGATGCGATCGCCCATCCCCTGCTCGACGATGCGGTCGGTCAATTCGACCGCGGCGTTGAGATAATCGGGATACTTGAATTCGGGCCGGTCGAGCACGAGCTGCGGCCATTGCTCCGATGGAGGCAGGTTGCGCCGCGCGAAATCGTCGACATGCCCGGATGGGCCGAGCCCGGGAAATTCACCTGACATTCGATTGCCCCTCGCTTTCCATCCAGAAAGGCCAAAGACCAACATCGCCAATATCGAGGACGCCCGGCAGCGTTCCAATCGCCAATCATTTTATACTTAAAATAATTCGGCGCAAGGGTGGATATCGCGTGGAGATGGCGAGGTCCTTTAGAGCCTCAGATCTGCGTGAGCTGCTTCAGCCGCGCGACCATCGCCGAGCCCGGGTCGGCGAGCGGTGCGATCGCGGTGAAATGATTGGCGTCGGGCACGGTGCCAAAGCGCGTTGCAACGCCCGCTTTGCCCCAAACATCGGCGATGGTCCGGCTCTGCCGGTGATATTCCGCGCTCTCGGCGCCGCCGACGACGGCATCGAACGTCGCGCCCGTGGGTGCTTTCCAGAGCAGCGGGCTCGCGGCCCTTGCTGCGTCGCGGTCGAGGCCAAGCGCCTTGTTGATGGTGGTGCCGACCAGCGGCTCGAGTTCGAACAGGCCGGAGATCGCGTAAGCAGCCCTGACCATGTCCCTCGGCAGCGACGCATCATAGGCCGGCCAATCGGTCGCGAGCATGCATGCGGCAAGATGTCCGCCGGCGGAGTGTCCCGACACGACCAACGGCCGGCCGAGCTTCGCCAGTTCGCGGCACGCCGCGCGCATCTCGCCGACGATGTCGTTGACCGAGACATTGGGACAGAGATCGTAGCTCGGCACTGCGACACTGATGCCGTGACCGTTGAGGCCCCGCGCACAGTGGCTCGAGGACGAGCCGTCGAGCGCCTGCCAGTAGCCGCCATGGATGAAGACCACGAGCGGCCCGTCGCGATCGCCCTCAAAGAGATCGATGACGTTGCGGTTGCCGGGGCCGTAGGTCAGCCGCCGCGGCGGGTGCTGCTCGCAATAGGCCGCGGAGTCCCTCGCCCAACCGGCCATGATCGCCGGGTTCTCCGGCACCCGCGCCCGGTTGTTGTATTCGACCTCGTAATCGATCTCGCTCACGGCGCTACGCAGTCCTCGCCTTGGCGGAGCGCTGCGCCGAGCCCTTGGCCTTGGCGAGCAGCCGCATCAATTCACGGATATCCTTCGGCGAGAGATCGCCGAAGATATCGGCGATCCATTTCTCGTGCTCGGCCGCCATCTTGCGGAATTCGGCCCGGCCAAGCTTGGTCAGCCGGATGAACTGCACGCGGCGATCGGTCTCCGAGGTGCGGCGATCGAGATGGCCGGACTCGACGAGGCGCTCGACCAGCCCGGTGACGTTGCCGTTCGACACCATCATCCGCTTCGACAGGTCCGACAGGGTCATGCCGTCGGATACCTTGTCGAGCTGGGCCATCAGGTCGAAGCGCGGCAGCGTGACGTCGAATTTCTCGCGCAGCCGGCTGCGGACCTCGCCTTCGATCAGCGTGGTGCAGGTCAGGAGCCGCAGCCACAGCCGGAGCTCGGTGCCGTGATCGTCGGGCAGTTCGACGGCTTTGGTTTCGGAATCGAGGATCATGCGGCGATCGTGCCTCCGCGGCGGGTTTCGGTCGGACCGATTACTTTGAGCTTCAAGCAATTCGTGGCGCCCTGCAAGGACAATTGCGAATCTTGCGGGGAATGCCGGCGCGATCCTGCAATTTCTTTAAACTTCAAGCAATTGGCGCGGCGCTTGCATGGTGCGCGGCGGCGCCTGCATGGCGCGCGACCATCGCCCTGACGCAATGCCACATCGCTTGCGGCGGTTGCGCGCGTCAGACTAAGCTGCGGCCAAGCTGCGAAAGGCATCGAGACAGTGATTGGGGAGTGACATGAAGCAATTGACGGGGCTCGCGGGATTGGCGGCGCTGCTGGGAATCGCGGCGACCCCGGCGACGGCCCAGGAGAAGATCAAGATCGGCGTGCTGGTGACGACCTCGGGACCTGCCGCGGCGCTTGGGCAGCAGGTCCGCGACGGCTTTGCGCTCGCGATCAAAGACCTCGGCGGCAAGATGGCCGGCCGCGATGTCGAGATCGTCAACGCCGACGACGAGCTGAAGCCCGACGGCGCGGTGGTCAAGGTGCGCGGCCTGCTCGAGCGCGACAAGGTCGATTTCGTGGTCGGCCCGATCTTCTCCAACATCCTGCTCGCGATCCATCGCCCGGTCACCGACAGCAAGACCTTTTTGATCAGCCCGAATGCCGGCCCTTCCAGCTATGCCGGCAAGGAGTGCAACCCGTTCTTCTATGTGACCTCGTACCAGAACGACCAGGTGCACGAGATCCTCGGCAAGGTAGCGCAGGATCGCGGCTACAAGCGCGTCTACCTCCTGGTGCCGAACTATCAGGCCGGCCGCGATTCCGTCGCCGGCTTCAAGCTCGACTACAAGGGCGAGATAACAGAGGAATCCTACACGCCGCTGAACACGCTGGATTTCCAGCCCGAGCTCTCCAAGATCGCCGCGCAGAAGCCGGATGCGCTGTTCACCTTCATGCCGGGCGGCATGGGCGTGAACCTCGTGAAGCAGTACAAGCAGGCCGGCGCCACCGTGCCGGTGCTCTCCGCCTTCACCGTCGATGAGTCCACCCTGCCCGCGCAGCAGGACGCCGCGGTCGGCATGTTCGGCGGCGCGAACTGGGCGCCCAACCTCGACAACCCCAAGAGCAAGAAGTTCGTCGCGGCCTATGAGGCGGCCTACAACGGCGTGCCCGGCACCTATGCCATGCAGGCCTATGACGCCGCGCTCCTGATCGACAGCGCGGTCAAGGCCGTGAAGGGCGACCTCTCCAACAAGGACGCCGTCGCGGCGGCGCTGAAGAAGGCCGACTTCACCTCGCTGCGCGGTAACTTCAAGTTCAGCAACAACGGCTATCCGATCCAGGATTTCTACCTCACCAAGGTGGCAAAGCGGCCGGACGGCAAATTCCAGACCGAGATCGTCGAAAAGGTGTTTTCGAACTACGGCGACCGCTACGCCAAGGACTGCGCGGCCAAGTAAGTCACAAAGCGTTTTCAAGCGAAGTAGACACCGGTTCGCGTGAAGAAAACGCGTTAAGCAAAAGAGAGGGAACCATGACGATGAAAGACGAGATCGCCGGCATCACCCGCGCCAATGAGGGCATCCAGGGCATTTCCTGGAGCATCCTTGGCCAGACCTACGTGCCGAAGAGCCGCACCGAGCATTCGTTCTCCTGGCACGCCACCTTCCCGCCGGGCACGTTCGTTCCGCCGCACATCCATCCCGACCAGGACGAGTACCTCTACATCCTCGAGGGCAAGCTCGACTTCATGCTCGACGGCGCTGATGAATCGGCCACTCCGGGCGATTTGGTGCGCCTGCCGATGGGCAAGCCGCACGGCATCTTCAACAAGTCGCAGCAGACCGCCAAGACGCTGTTCTGGGTATCGCCGACGCGCCGGCTCTACGACCTGTTCTGGGCGATCCACAACATGAAGGAACAGAACCCGGATGACGTGGTGCGGCTCGCCGCCGAGCACAACATCCACTTCCTGCCGCCGCCTCCTGGCTAGGACGCGCGGTCTCTCCTCGTCATCCTGAGGAGCCGCGAAGCGGCGTCTCGAAGGATGCACGGCCGCGCTGGTGGCCGTCGCCCCTTCGAGACGGCCGCGTTGCGGCCTCCTCAGGGTGACGGAAATTGCTGCCTCACTAGGAGAGAAGCAATCGTCTCGGCTCGCCCTACTGCCGCGCGACCACGCGCGCGGCAAAGCCGGCCTTCGCGGCATAGCCGCGCACGATCGCCTCGCGCGCCTCGTAATTGAGGATGGTGTCGACGTCGGTAAAGCCCTGCGGCGCGAGCTGCTCGACGGCGTCGATCACGCCCTCCGGCCCGCCGCGGCGGTTGGAGGCGACGATGTCGGCGGTCATCGGCAGCCGCTGCCGCTCATAGGCCGCCAGCGCCTGGCGCGGATGCTCTGATCGCGCCAGCATGTCGGCGAGGCACCGCGCATCGAGGATCGCCTGCGAAGCACCGTTCGAGCCGACCGGATACATCGGATGCGCCGCGTCGCCGAGCAGCGTGACGCGGCCGCTCGACCAGTACGGTAGCGGATCGCGGTCGCAGCACGGATACTCCCAGAACTCCGGCGTCGCGCTGACCAGTCCGGCGAAGTCGACCTGCGGAACCGTGAAGCTCGTGACATAGGGCATCATCTCGTCGCGCCGGCCGAGATTGGACCAGCCCTCGCGGCGCGGCGGCGGCGAGGAGCCGTCGCCGATCCGCACCAGCACCGCCCAGTTGGTGAGCCGGCTCGCCGGGCTCGACCCCGGCGCGATCGGATAGATCACGGCCTTGGCGTTCAGCCCGCCCGCGATGATCATCGAGCGTCCGGTCAGGAAGGCCGGCCAGTCGGTGGCGCCGCGCCACAGCATCAGTCCGTTCCAGCACGGCCCGCCCTCGCCCGGGAACAGCGTCTCGCGCACTTTGGAGTGGATGCCGTCGGCGCCGATCAATATGTCGCCGCGCGCGGTGTGCACATGGGCGCCGCTGCGGTCGAAGAAATAGGCCGAGACGCCGCCCTCGTCCTGCGTGAAGGAGCCGAGCCGGCAGCCGGTGCGGATCGCATCCGCGCCGAGCCGGTCGATCACCGCCTGATGGATCACGCTTTGCAGGCGGCCGCGATGGATCGAGAATTGCGGCACGTCGTGGCCGGCATCGAGCCCGCGCTTCTCGTGCCAGACCTGCTGGCCATGGCGCGTCAGGTAGAACAGCTCATAGGTCCGGATCGCGACCTCGTCGAGCCTGTCGAGCAGGCCAAGCCCCGCCAGCTCGCGGATCGCATGCGGCAGCGTGTTGATGCCGACGCCGAGCTCGCGGATCGTCTCGGACTGCTCGTACAGCTCGCAAGCGATGCCGCGCGAGCGCAGCATCAGCGCGGTGGTGAGGCCTCCGATTCCGCCTCCGACGATAATCGCCTTCATCGTCCTCAACTCCACACACAACAGGACGTATTTGCGTTTGCGCCTAGGGTCGCACGCCCGCTTGTCCCGCCGCAAGCGGCTTGGCGGCCTTAGCCCCTAATTGACCCGCGCCGGTTCGGCTTAGGATTAACATTCGCTCAGCGCGCTCCCATCTATTCCCGTCACCCTGAGGAGCCGCGGAGCGGCGTCTCGAAGGGTCGACGGCCACTAGCCCGGCCGTGCATCCTTCGAGACGCGGCTTCGCCGCTCCTCAGGATGACCGGACCAGCATGGTCGCGATCCATCAATCCGGCACCACCGCAATGGCCTGGATTTCCACCTTGGCGCGGTCCTCGATCAGGCCGGCAACCTGGATCGCGGTCATTGCCGGAAAGCGCCGGCCGATGATGTCGCGATAGACGGTGCCGATCTCCTTCAGCCGCGCGGAATATTCCTTGCGATCGAGCAGGAACCAGGTCATCGAGACGATGTGCTCGGGCCCGGCGCCGCCAGCGGCGGCGACCGCGACAATGTTGCGCAGGGTCTGGCCGATCTGCGCCACGAGATCGTCGGTCTCGAACACGCATTGCCCGTTCCAGCCGATCTGGCCGGCGATGAAGATCTGTTTGCCGCGCGCGGCCATGCCGTTGGCGTAGCCGATCGGCTTCGCCCATCCGTCCGGTTGCAGGATCTCGATCATCTCAATTGCCCTCGAAGGCCGGTTTCTGCTTGGCGGCGAAGGCCTCGAAGGCGCGGCGGAAATCGCCCGTCACCATGCAGATCGCCTGCGCCTGCGCTTCGGACTCGATCATCTCGTCGACGCCCATCGCCCATTCCTGGTTGAACATCGTCTTGGTCACGCCATGTGCGAACCACGGGCCATCCGCGAGCGAGCGCGCCAGCTCCTGCGCGGCAGCGGCGAGCTCGGCCGGCGGCACCAGGCGATTGTGGAAGCCCCACGCAAAGCCTTCGTCGGCGCTCATCGCGCGGCCAGTGTAGAGCAGATCGGCGGCATGCCCCTGCCCGATTACCCGCGGCAACAATCCGCATGCGCCCATGTCGGCGCCGGCGAGGCCGACGCGGGTGAACAGAAAGGCGGTCTTGGCCTGCGGCGTCGCCAGCCGCAAATCGGACGCCAGCGCCAGCATCGCGCCGGCGCCCGCGCAGATGCCGTCGATCGCGGCGACGATGATCTGCGGACATTTGCGCATCGCCCGCACCACCTCGCCGGTCATCCGGGTGAAGGCGAGCAGGTCCGGCATCGCCATCCGCGTCAGCGGCTCGATGATCTCGAACACGTCGCCGCCGGAGCAGAAATTCCCTTCGGCACCGGTGAGCACGATGGTGCGGACATCGGAGGCATATTTGAGATTGGTGAAGAGGTCGCGCAGCTCTTCGTAGGACTCGAAGGTCAGCGGGTTCTTCTTGTCCGGCCGGTTCAGCGTAATAGTCGCGACGCGGCCGGTCGCGTCGGTCGACCAGCGGAAGTGCTTGGCGGGATAATCCTTGAACGGCCGGAGCTTTGCTTTCATCTCGGACATGATCTGTTCCTTCACCCGGTAAAGACTTCGCCGCCGGCGACCGCCACGGCTTGTCCGTTGATTGACGATGCGCCCTCGGAGGCTAGCCAGAGGATGCTGTCGGCGACCTCCTCCGGCGTGACCAACCGCTGCATCGGATTGACTTTTGCCAGCGCGGCGCGCGCTTCCTGCTCGCTGCGGCCGGTCTTGGCGACGATGTTCGCGGCGGCATCCGCCACCAGCGGCGTATCGGTGTAGCCGGGGCAGACCGCATTCACAGTGACGCCGCGCCGCGCATATTCCAGCGCCAGCGAACGGGTCAGGCCGACGACGCCGTGCTTGGCGGCGACATAGGCGGAGACGTACGCGTAACCCGTGAGGCCCGCGGTCGAGGCGACATTGATCACCCGCCCGCGGCCGCGCTGCGCCATTCCGGGCAGCACCGCATGCGTCACCAGGAACACGCTGGAGAGGTTGCTCGCCAGCATATCCGCCCACAGCGCCCCATTCGTCTTGTCGAACGGCGCACTGCCGGCCTTGCCGGCATTGTTGACGAGGATGTCGATCGGGCCCGCCTCGGCCTCGATCCCAGCGACACCCTTGGTCACCGCGGCTTCATCGGTCACGTCGATCGAGACGACCGAGCCCACGTGCTTGCCAAGCGACGCTGCCGTCGCCTTCAGCGCATCGATCCGGCGCCCGGCGATGCTGACGCGCACGCCCGCATTCGCCAGCGCGATCGCCGTGGCAGCGCCGATGCCGGAACCGGCACCGGTAACCAGCGCATGGGCGTTGGACCAGAACCTCATCATGCCTTCCCTCCGGCGGCTGCACGTTCGAGATTGGCCTCATATTGCGACTTGCCCGACAGGTATTGCTTCGGCCAGGCGATCTGCTTGACGCCGATCTTCGCGGCCTCGTGCAGCGTCCAGGCCGGATCGGCGAGATGCGGCCGCGCGATGGCGCAGAGATCGGCGCGGCCGGCGGCGATGATCGAGTTGGCGTGGTCGGCCTCCGAGATCGCACCGACCGCGATGGTGGCGATGCCGACCTCGTTGCGGATCTTGTCGGCGAACGGCGTCTGGTAGAGCCGGCCATAGACCGGATGGTCGTCGGCCCAGACCTGGCCCGACGAGCAGTCGATCAGGTCGACGCCGGCCTGCTTGAACAGTTTTGCGAAGGCGAGCGCGTCCTCGGGCGTGTTGCCGCCCTCGGCCCAGTCGTGACAGGACAGACGGACCGACATCGGCTTGTCCTCCGGCCACACCGCGCGGACGGCGCGGAACACCTCCAGCGGATAACGCGCGCGGTTCTCGATCGATCCGCCGTAGTCATCGGTGCGGCGGTTGGTCAGCGGCGACAGGAAGCTCGACAGCAGATAGCCGTGCGCGCAGTGCAGCTCCAGGATATCGAAGCCCGCGGTGGCGCCGCGTTTGGCCGCCGCCACGAACTGGTCGCGCACCTCGTCCATCTCGGCGCGGCTCATCGGCTCCGGGATCTGGCCGTCGGGCAGATAGGGCACCGATGAAGCCGACACCAGCGGCCAGTTATGGTCGGGCAACGGCTCGTCCATCCCTTCCCAGGCGACGCGCGTCGAGCCCTTGCGGCCGGCATGGCCGAGCTGGATGCCGATTTTCGCTTGCGAGTTGCGATGCACGAAGTCGACGATGCGCCTGTAGGCCGCTGCCTGCGCATCATTCCACAGGCCGCAGCAGCCGGGCGTGATCCGCGCTTCCGGCGAGACGCAGGTCATCTCGGTGAACAAGAGGCCGGCGCCGCCGAGCGCGCGCGAGCCGAAATGCACCAGATGGAAATCGCCCGGCACGCCCTCCTCCGCCGAATACATCGCCATCGGCGAGACGATGATCCGGTTGTGCAGCGACAGGCCGCGGATCTGGAACGGCGTCAGCATCGGCGGCGTGACGCGGTCGTTGGTGGCGGGCACGCCGCTGCGCTCCGCGAACCAGCGCTCATAGCCTTCGAGCCACGTCTTGTCGCGCAGCCTTAGGTTCTCGTGGCTGATGCGCTGCGAGCGGGTCAGCAGCGAGTACATGAACTGCTCCGGCTCGAGCGTGTCGGCATAGCGCGAGCCGACCACCTCGAACCATTCCATCGCATTGCGGGCGGCATTCTGGATCCGCGCCACGTCGACCCGGCGCAGCTCCTCATAGGCCTTTAGCACCGCGGGAATGCTGTCCCGCGTCGCGCCGTGGATCTTGAACTGGTTGGTCAGCTCGATCGCGTCTTCCAGCGCGAGCTTGGTGCCCGAGCCGATCGCGAAATGCGCGGTGTGGGCGGCGTCGCCCATCAGCACGACATGGCTGTTGCCGTTGAACGCGGTCCACTTGCCGCAGATCAGCCGCGGGAACGACAGCCAGGCCGAACCGCGCAGATGCCGCGCGTTGGAGACCAGATGATGGCCCTCGAGGATTTCCGCGAACACGTTCTCGCAGAACGCGATGGACTCGCCCTGCTCCATCTTGTCGAGGCCATGGGCGAGATACGCTTCCTCGGTGGTCTCGACGATGAAGGTCGCCGCGCCCTCCTCGAATTTGTAGATGTGCGCCTGAAACCAGCCATGCTCGGTCTTGCGGAAGTCGAAGGTGAAGGCGTCGAACGGCCTGACGGTGCCGAGCCAGATATAGCGGTTCGGCCGCATCAGCATGTCGGGCTGGAAGGTCTCGGCGTATTTGACGCGCACCTTCGAATTCACGCCGTCGCACGCCACGATCAGGTCGGCGTCGGGAAACTCGAGATCGGAATTCACCTCGCGCTCGAAGATCAATTCGACGCCGAGCTCCTCGGCCCGCGCCTGCAGGATGTTGAGCAGCCGCTTGCGGCCGATGCCGACGAAGCCATGGCCGGTGGTGCGCATGCGGCGGCCCTTGATCAGAACCTCGATGTCGTCCCAGTGGTTGAAGGCCTGCTCGATCGTGTCAGCGGGTGGCCGGGTCCCATCTGCGCATGTTGTCCATGGTCGCATCGGAAAACACCACGCCGAAACCGAAGGTGTCGTAGGGCCGGTTGCGCTCGACCACGGAAATACGATGCGCGGGATCCAGCATCTTCATCAGGATGCCGAAATAAAGCCCGGCCGGCCCGCCTCCAATGCAAACGATGCGCATGGCGTTCTCCCGTTGGCTTCGGCCGGGGTCGGTTCTCCGGCCAGCCGATACCGCATATTATTTTATACTTAAAATAATTGTCAAGATGGGTTGGGCCGCAACCATAACCGTCGTCCCGGCGCAAGCAGGGGCCCATAACCGCAGGATCGCGTTGTTGAAATGGGCTGTGGCCCAGCGCTGTAAACCAACAGCAATTGGTGGCTATGGTCCCTGCTTCCGCGTTTGGGACGACACTGAGTTTGTGGCGCGCCGCGCGAACTCAATGCACCGCGGCGTACAGGATCTTGTCCTGGGTCGCATCCGCGGCGTCGAACTCGGCGACGATGCGGCCGGTGCGGGCGACCAGGATGCGGTCGGAGACGGCGAGGATCTCGGGCAAATACGACGAGATCACCACCACCGCCTTGCCCTCGTCGGCGAGACGGCGGATCTCGCCGTGGATATGCGGGATGGTGCCGACGTCAACGCCGCGCGTGGGCTCGTCGAAGATGATGATCGAGGGGTCCTGCACCAGGGTCTTGGCCAGCACCACCTTCTGCTGGTTGCCGCCGGACAATTCGATGATCCGCGCTTTGCGCTGCAACGCGCTGATCTTGAGCCGGTCGACCCAGTAGTTGGCGAGCTTGCTGCGCCTGGCGCGCGACAGCAGCAAGCTCCAGCCCTTCCGCGTGGCGAGGCTGCCGATATAGACGTTGTCGTCGACCACCATGGTCTCGAAGAAGCCGTTGGCCTTGCGGTCCTCGGTGATGTAGGCGATGCCGTCATTGATCGCCTGCCGCGGCACGCGGTAGCGGATCGGTTTTCCGCGCAACCTTATGGTGCCGCCGTTGACCAGATTGCGCTTCAGCGCGCCGTAGATGATCTTGGCGATCTCGGTGCGGCCCGAGCCGATCAGGCCGGCGATGCCGACCACCTCGCCGGCATAGACCGAGAACGACATGTTCTTGACCGCCATGCCCATCGTGACGTTCTCGACCGTCAGCACCTTCTCGCGGCGCTGATGGGTCTTGGCCTTGCCGCCATAGACCGCCTGCGCCACCTCGCGCCCGACCATGTGCTGCACCAGCGCGTCGCGGGTGAGCTGCTTCGCCGGCGCCGTGATCACGAGCTTGCCGTCGCGCAGCACGGTGATGCGGTCGGCGATCTGCAGCGATTCCTCCAGCGCATGCGAGATGTAGATGATCGAGACGCCGCGGGCGCGCAGGTCGCGCACCAGATGGAAGAAGTGGACGATCTCCTCCGGCGTCAGCGACGCGGTCGGCTCGTCGAAGATGATGATGCGCGCCTTGTTGTAGATCGCGCGCGCGATCTCCACCATCTGCTTCTTGGCGGTGCCGAGCAGCGCCACCGGCGTGGCCGGATCGACGTGGAAGTTGAGCGACTGCAGCAGCTGCTGCGCCTGGATGTTCAGGGTGCGGAAGCGCGTCAGCAGCTTCTCGTTGCCGAGCTCGATGTTCTGCGCCGCGGTCATCGTCGGCACCAGGCTGGTCTCCTGATAGACCATGCAGATGCCCGCATCGAGCGCGTCGCGCGGCTGCTCGAAATCGGCGGGCTTGCCGTCGAGCAGGAAGTCGCCCGAGGTGAGATTGATCGCACCCGCGATCGCCTTGCACAGCGTCGACTTGCCGGCGCCGTTCTCGCCGACCAGCGCGTGCACCTCGCCGGGATAGAGGTCGAAATTGACACCCTCGATGGCGTGGACGCCGCCATAGATCTTGGAGCCGTTGCTGATCCGCAGCACCGGCTCGCGGGCTGCGGAGGGGGTTGCGGTTGCCGCCTGCATCACGCCGTCATTCATCGCAGGTCTCCCGTATAGCGCAGCAGCCGTCCGGCGCCGCGCGCCGCGATGACGATGCCGGAGGGCGCAGCACAAGCGGCGGTGATGCCGTGGAAGCGGCCGCCGGCACGGCTGTGCATGCTGTCGGTCGCATCGCCCTCGGCATCGAGATGAACCAGCAGGCCGTAGGAGCGCGGCGGCGCCCAGGGCTTCTGGATGCCGAGCGCCTTGACGCTGCCGATCTGCATCGGCTCCAGGCAATCGCTGCCGCCGACCAGGGCCGGCGCCACCCAGTAATCGGGCGGCATCGTCGCCATCATCTCCTCGCGGAAATCGTCTTCCTTGAGCACGAATTCGATCAGATGGGTGCGGCGCGCGAACATGCCGAGCAGCAGCCCGGCATGGCCGTCCGGATGCAGCCGCGCCGGATAGCCCGGCATGTTGGCAGCGACGGTCTCGCGCGGACCAAGCCCGTTGGCAGTGAGCGCGAAGCGGCTGAGGCGGTGCGCCCAGCTCTCGGTGAGCCACAGGCTCCTGCCGTCGGCGGAGACCATCACGCCGTAGGGATATGGCAGGTCGCGCTGCAGCACCTGCGGATTGTCGAGGCCGGCGCCGCAGCTGATGAGGCGGCCATTGGCGCGCTTCTCCATCAGATCGTGCCGCCATTCACCGGGACGGCGCCCGGCGCTGCCTTCGACGGCATAGATGCGGCCATCGGGCGCGGCCGTCACCGACAGCAATCCTGTGAGCGCGCTGCCGCCGGCAGATTCCAGCCAGCGCGGATCGGGCTTCGCCGGATCGATCGCGGCAAGTCCCCTGCCCACGACGCAGACCAGCAGGCGGCCGTCGGGATGCAGGGAGAGCCCACCGGCGTCGTCCTCGAACTCGGCCACGACCGTACGTGTCGAGAAATCCGCGCCGCTGAGCTTCAGCACCTTGTGGCCGGCGGAGACAAAGATCGCGCCGTCGCCGGCGGCGATGACGTCATCGACGCCGGGCAGCGGCTCGCCGATCGGCTCCGCGCTGTCGAGCCGGTCGTTCGGGCTCAGTGCGCCGTCGAGCGGCGGGATCGCGTTCTGGCCGCCGTCACGGTCGACGACGCTGCGGATATCGCGCAGCAGATGATCGAAGAAGCCCATTACGTCGCCACCCTGCTTTTTGCGCCCCAGTACGCGTCGTAGCCGGTCCAGCTGTCGTCGACGCCGTCGAGCTTGATGCGGCCGATCCGGTTGTTCTCGAGCCCGCCGAGATAGAGATAGCCCTGGTGCTCGCGCATCGAGGTCAGGGTCGAATGCGAGATGCCGGTCGGGTCCCACCACGACTCCAGCGCCTCGCCCTGCTCGTTGAACTTCAGCACGCAGCCATGGTTGAGCGCGGGCGCCAGCCATTCGTCGGTCGGCACCTGCTTGACCATGCGCAGGCGGAAGCCGGGTTTTCGCGCGGCGAGGTCGAATGTCGGGGTGCGGATGCCGACCAGCGCCAACCAGTACGTTCCGTCGGACGCGCGGTTGATGTTGTCGGGATTGCCCGGCAACTCGTCCATCAGCACTTCGGTCTTGCCCTTGTTCGGGCCGTCGATCCAGTGCCGGAAGATCTTGCACAGCGAGGTCGACGCGATCAGGATCGACTTGCCGTCATGGGAGACGCAAATCCCGTTCGGGAAATAGAAGTGGTTGATCACCGTACGCGTGGTCTTGGTTGCCGGATCGTAGCAGACCACGCGGCCGTTCGGCCGCCCCTCGAGAATGTCGAGGGTGTTGGTGGTCATCTCGTAGCGCGTGGTGCAGTCGCTGAAATAGATCTTGCCGTCGGGCGCGATGTCGAGGTCATCGGCCATGCGCAGCCGGCTATCGTCGTTCAGCTTGTACCAGGTGCGGTTGGTCTCGTCGGTGACCTTGAAGATGCCTCCGTCGGGCGCGACGCCGTAGACACCCATGCCGGCGACCGCGACGATCAGGTTCTCGTCGCGATCGAACTGCATGCCGAGCGGCCGGCCGCCGATATGGGCGAACACCTCGCGGGTTTCGAAGTTCGGCCCGGAGAAGCGGATCACATTGCCGTCGCGGGTCGAGCCGTAGAGCCGGCCCTGGCGGTCGAGGATGACGTCCTCGGGGCCCTCGACCTGATCGACGCCGATCGCCTGCGCGTTGATCAGCCGGTCGTTCTGCGCATAAGGCGACGCCGCGCCGGGCTGCACCGCCGGCGCCGAGGCGAGCGGCACGAAGGCCGGATTGACGTAGATCTTCTGGATCGCCTTGCCACGGTTCTTCGACCATTTGACGTCGATGCCGACGGCAGCGAGCAGGATCATGCCCGTCACCGCCGAAGTGACGTAGCCCGGGATGCCCATCCGCACGAGGCCGTTGATCAGCAGGAAGATGATCAGCGCGCCGATCATCGCCCGCCACACCGTGCCCTTGCCGCCGGCGAGCGACACGCCGCCGAGCACCACGGCGGTCAGCGCCTGGAACTCCCAGCCGACGCCGGTGGTGGAATCGGTCGAGGCCTGGCGCGCGGCGTAGAAGATGCCGCTCGCCGCGCACAGCGTGCCCGACAGCACATAGGTCATGAACAGCATCAGGCGGACGCGGATGCCGGCATGGCGCGCCGCCTTGCGGCTGGCGCCGATCGCCGTGAGGTGCCAGCCATAACGCGAGCGCGACAGGAAGATGTGGCAGATCAGGAGCACCACGAACAGCGTCGCCGCGTTGACGGGAATGCCGAGCACGCTGCCGCCGCCGATGAAATCCCAGGCGTCGCTCTCGATCGAGTTGGTCGCGAACACCTGGGCATAGCTGGTGTTGAGCAGGTTGACCGAGGCACGCAGGATGATCAGCGTCACCAGCGTGGTCAGGAACGGCCGCGTCTTCAGGAAGCCGATCAGGAAGCCGTTGATGCTGCCGAGCAGCGCGCCGACCAATAACGTCGCCGGCACGGCGAGGCCGACCGGCCATTCGCGCACCAGCAGGAAATACAGCGCGGCGAAATTGCACAGCGCGAAGATCGCGCCGACCGAAAGGTCGATGCCGCCGGTGACGAGGCAGAAGCCCATCGCGAGCGCGACGAAGCCGAATTCGGCGAACAGCCGCAGCAGCGACACCGAGTTCTGCACCGAGGCGTAGTCGGGAATGGTGAGCGCGAAATACGCCCACAGCCCGATCATCACCGTGAAGGGAACGACCGGCTCGAACCACTGTTTCAGCAACAGCTCCGACAGCAGGAGCCGGGGTGAAAACCGCCGCACCGACGCGGAAAACGAATCAACTGCCATCGACATCGCGAATGCACTCCCTCGATCCGGCGTCCACGTCTCCGGATCACTCCCGTGATACAGCCGGCGCGGGAATGCCCCCCGCGCCGGCTGCCCCGCGCCTTGTTAATTTTTCTTGGGTAGCGCGAAACAGGTGCCGCCGAGCGAGGCGTTCGACTTATCGATCCAGATCGGCCGCGTGTAGTAGGACAGGTTCTTAGAGCCGGGCTTGTCGCCGGACATCAGCAGCGTCTCGGCCG
The DNA here is from genome assembly GCF_054056355.1 of Bradyrhizobium sp. USDA 3364. Lineage (NCBI taxonomy): Bacteria > Pseudomonadati > Pseudomonadota > Alphaproteobacteria > Hyphomicrobiales > Nitrobacteraceae > Bradyrhizobium > Bradyrhizobium sp. USDA 3364. The sequence continues at coordinate 5,874,029 of NZ_JBSRYG010000002.1, read as the reverse complement.
CGAACATCAGATCGTGGCCCTGCTCGGTCGCCTTGTAGCTGAGGAACTTGCTGAAATTGCCCGAATTGACCTGGTCGCAGTCGAGCTGCGAGCCCTCACCCGAGGCGAACACCTTCACGTCATCGATCTTGCCGGCGTTGCGGATCGCTTGCGCGGCGCCCGACTCCATGATGCCCCAGAAGCCGATCGAGGCGCAGAGATCGGGATGCTGCTGGATCACGGTGGCGGTGATGTTGAGCGCGGTGTTGGCGTCCCAATTCGCGGCCTGGTTCGACACCACCTTGATGTTGGGATCCTTGTTCAGGACGTCCATGATGGCGCCGACCTGGTCGACGCTGGCGGCTGCGGTCAGTTCGCCCTGCACGATCTGCACCTTGCCCGACTTGCCGGAGCCGGTGCCGCAGGCCTTGACGGCTTCGTTGGCGAGCATCCTGCCGATCTCACGCCAGTCGACGCCGACGAAGGCGCCGGACTTGTAGTTCGAGGCCATGTTGACCTGGATCACATGCGTGCCCTGGGCCTCGGCGCGCTTGAGGTCCTTCATCAGCAGCGTCACGCTCGGGTTCTGCACGATCAGGACGTCGGGCTTCTGGTCGACCAGCGCGGTCAGCGCCTGCTGCATGGCGGACGGATTGTTGTTGGGATCGCGCACGATGTATTTCATGCCGCGCCACTCGGCCTCTTCCTGCACCACGCGGCCCCATTCGTCGGACAGCGGCACGCCCAGCGCGATCGGCAGGTAGGCGATGGTCTTGCCCTGCAGCGCCTTGTCGTAGGCGCCGCGCAGCTCGCGCCCGGCCTTGGTGCCTTCCTCCTGCGCGGATGCCGCGAACGGCATCGCGGCAACCGCCACCCCGGCAAGCAGCATCGTCCAGAACTTGGTCGTCTTCATCGTCTCCTCCACACAAAATTCTTTTGATTGATTTTGGAATTGTTTTTTTGATTGGCGCGGGAAGCTCGCTCAGTCCCCTTGCCGCGCGGTCTCCTCGTCGCGGGGATGCAGCCAGTTGTCGAGCACGATCGCCGCCAGCAGCACCACGCCCTTGATGATGTTCTGCACCTCGCTGTTGACGTCCATGATGGTGAAGGCGTTGAGCAGCGTGCCGATCAGGACGCAGCCGACCACGACGCTGAACACGCTGCCGCGGCCGCCGATCAGGCTGATGCCGCCGATCACGACGACCAGCACGACGTCGAAGATCATGGTCCCCTGCGTGATCGCCATCTGCATGCTGCCCGTCGTGCCGACCCAGACCAGGCCTGCAATCCAGGCGAGCAGCGCAACCAGCACGTGCTCGAGCACGATCAGCGGCCGCAGCGGAATGCCGGTCAGCCGCGCGGCCTCCGGATTGTCGCCCTGCGCATAGATGAAACGGCCGATCGAGGTGCGCGACAGGAACAAATGCATCGCGATCGCCGCGACCGCGAACACCAGGATCGGAACCGGGACGCCGAACAGCCGTCCGGCGCCGAGATACATCAGGCCCGGCGCATCCTTCGGCGCATAGACCACCCAGGCCGGCGCGATCCAGAACGCGAGGCCATAGATCACGAAGCCCGCGGCGAGCGTCACGAACAGCGCCGGCGCCTCGACGAAGGCGACCATCACGCCGTTGACGACGCCGATCAGCACCGCGATTGCCAGCGCCAGCAGCACTGCCGTGAAAACGGGCATACCGTCCTGCATGTAGATCAGCGCGATCGCCCAGGAACCCGCCATGATCGCGACCTCGGACAGGTCGATGCCGCGGCTGATCACGATCAGCCCCATGCCAAGGCCGAGCACGCCGAGGATGGAAATACTGCGCAACAGATTGAGGAGATTGGAGACGGTGGCAAAGCCGTTCAACGTCAGGCCGAACACGACCAGAAGCGCGATCGTGATCAGGAGCACGATCTGCTCCTGGCTCGGCTTTGCAAACGTTGTGCCCGAGCGAGATGATGCCGCAGGGACAGCAACGCCGCGCGATGGCGATTGCACGCTCATCGTTTCCTCCAGGTATTATTTTGCTTGAGACTTTAAGAGTGCCAAATCATATTCGTCAAATGCATTCGACGGATACGGATTGATTATTTCCATGCATGTACGCGACATCGATCTGAACCTGTTCGTCGTGTTCGACGCGATCTATTCCGAGGGCGGCGTCAGCCGCGCCTGCTTCCGCCTCAATTTGACCCAGCCCGCGGTGAGCCATGCGCTGAGCCGGCTGCGCGCGATGTTCAACGATCCCTTGTTCGTGCGCCGCCACCACGTGATGACGCCGACCCCGCTGGCACGCCAGATCATCACCACCGTGCGCCAGGCGCTCAATGGCCTCGAGACGACGCTGACCCACACCAACCGCTTCGATCCGGCCAAGACGCCCAAGCGGTTCGTGATCGGCCTGCGCAACAATCTGGAGGCGCCGATGCTGAGCGCGCTGATCAACCGCATCAGCACGGTCGCGCCGCTGGTCGAGATCGCCACCGTGCGCAGCGAGCGCAACAATCTGGAGCGCGAGCTTGCCACCGGCACGCTTGACGTCGCGATCGATACGCTGTTGCCGCTGTCGACCGAGGTGCGGCGCGAGCAGATCCTGACCGAGCATATCGCGGTGTTCGCCCGGCGCGGCCATCCCGAGCTCGGCGCGCGGCTCGACAAGAAGGCGTACCTGCGCATGGAGCATGTCTGCGTGACGTCGCGGCGCAGCGGCGTGTCGTTCGAGGATTTTCAGCTCCAGCGCCTCGGCCTGACGCGCACCGTTCGACTGACCTGCCAGAATTTCGCGACCGCCTGTCACGTCGTGAGCCGCAGCAACATGTTGCTGACGGCGTCCGAAAGCGCAGCCTCCGTGCTGGAGGATCCCGGGCTGTTGCAGTGCTTCCCCTGCCCGTTCCCGATCAGCCCGCACGTCAACTATCTCTATTGGCATGCCACCGCCGAGGGCGACACCACCAATCAATGGCTGCGCGAACAGCTGCGCGGGGCGGCGGCGCTGCTGGCGGGCAGCCGCTTCAGCAAGAAGAACCGGCGCACGGCAAAGACGGGCCCGAAGGTGGCAATCCCGATCCCGGCCAGCATCGCCGCCGAATAGCGCCGATGCTCCACGCCGTCAGAGCCCGCTCAGGCCGCTGTCGACCGCTAGCGTCTGCGCGGTGACGTAGACGCTTTCATCCGACATGAAGAACAGCACGGCATAGGCGATCTCCCACGCCGTCGCCTGGCGGCCGAACGGGACGTGCCCCCTGCCGCGCGAGGGCCGGCCTGCACCGGCCTCGCGGCCGTTCGGCGTGTCGACCAGCCCGGGATAGACCAGGTTGGCGCGGATGCCGCGGCGCGCGCCGGTATGCGCGATATTGCGCATCAGGCCGCCGAGCGCGGCCTTCGAGGAATCATAGACCGCCATCTGCGATCCGGCCTTCAGCGCCGCGATCGAGGAGATGAACACGATCGAGCCGCCGTCTGCGAATTTCGGCAGAGCGGCGCGGCAGCACAGCATCGGACCGCGGACGTTGACGTCGTAGATCCTGTTCCACTCCTCCGCGCTGACATTGTCGAGCCCGGTCTTGCCGAAGGTGCCGATGTTCAGCACCATGCCGTCGAGCCCGCCCATCGCGTGATGAGCTTCATCAATCATCCTGATGACGTCGGCCTCCCTGGTGACGTCGGCGGCGATCGCGAAGCCGCGGCCGCCATCCGCCGTGATGCGCGCGACGGTGTCCTCCGCGGAGGCAAGGTTGAGATCGGCGACCGCGACATGCGCACCCTCGCGCCCGAACAGCAGGCTCATGGCGCGGCCATTGCCGATCGGATCGGTCGCGGCGTCGAACACGCGCTGGCCGCCGCCGACCACCAGGATGCGGCGGCCCGTGAGGCGTCCCCTGCCCGGCGCGGTGCCTGAGGATTCCGCGCTCAGCGGACGGGGCGCTCCGGCTTGGAGTCTTGCGAAGTCTCTGGCGAAGTGTCCGACATCTCATCAACCCCGCTTCTTGCCGCCCTCGAAGACCGCCATGCCGGCGGCCGGATCGAGATCGGTCTCGGTCGCCTCGGTCAGCCGCGCCATCATCATGTAGAAGCCGAGCGTGACGATCGCCTCGACGATCTCCTGGTCGCTGAAATGCGTGCGCATGCCGGCAAACACGGCATCGCCGACGCGGACATTCTCGACCACCTCGCGGCCGAAGGTCAGCAGCGCGCGCTCGGCCGCATTCAGTGCCGCATCCTCGTAACTGCCGCGCTCGACCGCGTCGATCTGCGCTTGTTTGACGCCGACGCCGAGCGCGATCGGCACATGCTGGCGCCACTCATAGGCGCCGCCCTCGAGCTGCGCGGCCTGCAGGATCAGAAGCTCACGGTTGACGCCCGAGAGCTTCTGCTTGTGCAGGATCGAATTGCCGAGCCGCATCGCCGGGATCATGTTGGCCTCGGCGTGCGCCATCATGCGGAAGATGTTGAGCTTGACCGGCATGCGGTCGAACGAGGCGCGGATGTCTCCGCTGGTGGTGTCCGGATCAATCAGGGGCAGCCTTGCCACGCGTCTCTCCCTTTTCGTTGCTTCTTGTTCGTTGACTTGTTGTCCGGCTTCCCGGCGCGTCCACCTAATGCACCGGGACGATCGAGATCAAGCCGACCGCTCGACATTGCCCGAATTGCGGGGTTCAGCCATGCGGTTCCGCGCTTGAATCCGCATCCGCGGGCGGGCATAAGGAGCGCCATCTCCCTTAAAAAACGGCCTTAGCCCAAAGATTTGAGCAAGGATTTGAGAAGGATCTACGATGCCCGCCTATCGCTCCCGCACCACCACCCACGGCCGCAACATGGCGGGTGCACGCGGCCTCTGGCGCGCCACCGGCATGAAGAACGAGGATTTCGGCAAGCCGATCATCGCGGTGGTCAATTCCTTCACCCAGTTCGTGCCCGGGCATGTGCATCTCCAGAATCTCGGCCAGCTCGTGGCGCGGGAAATCGAGAAGGCCGGCGGCGTCGCCAAGGAATTCAACACCATCGCGGTCGATGACGGCATCGCGATGGGCCATGACGGCATGCTCTACAGCCTGCCGTCGCGCGAGTTGATCGCCGACAGCGTCGAATACATGGTCAATGCGCATTGCGCCGACGCGATGGTCTGCATCTCCAATTGCGACAAGATCACGCCCGGCATGCTGATGGCGACGCTGCGCCTCAACATTCCGACCGTGTTCGTCTCGGGCGGCCCGATGGAGTCGGGCAAGATCCTGCTCAAGGGCAAGAAGCGCGCGGTCGACCTGATCGACGCGATGGTCGCGGCCGCCGACTCCAACGTGTCGGATGAGGACGTCGAGGTGATCGAGCGCTCGGCCTGCCCGACCTGCGGTTCCTGCTCCGGCATGTTCACCGCGAACTCGATGAACTGCCTGACCGAAGCGCTCGGCCTCGCGCTGCCCGGCAACGGCTCGGTGCTGGCGACGCATGCCGACCGCAAGAGCCTGTTCGTCGAGGCCGGCCATCTGATCGTCGACCTCGCCCGCCGCTACTACGAGCAGGACGACGCCAAGGTGCTGCCGCGCAACATCGCGAACTTCAAGTCGTTCGAGAACGCGATGACGCTCGACATCGCGATGGGCGGCTCGACCAACACCGTGCTGCATCTGCTCGCCGCCGCGCGCGAGGGCGAGGTGCCGTTCACGATGACCGACATCGACCGTCTCTCACGCAAGGTGCCGGTGCTCTGCAAGGTCGCGCCCTCGGTGCAGGACGTCCACATGGAGGACGTGCATCACGCCGGCGGCATCATGGCGATCCTGGGCGAGCTCGACCGCGCCAGGCTGCTCACGACCGACGGCCCGACCGTGCACGCCGCGACGCTGGACGACGCGCTGAACCGCTGGGACGTGGTGCGGACCACGAGCGACAAGGTGCGCAATTTCTACCGCGCAGCGCCCGGCGGCGTGCCGACCCAGGAAGCCTTCAGCCAGGACCGCCGCTTCGACGAGGTCGATCTCGACCGCGAAACAGGCGTCATCCGCGACGCGGCGCACGCCTATTCCAAGGACGGCGGCCTCGCCGTGCTGTTCGGCAACCTCGCCGGGGACGGCTGCATCGTGAAGACCGCGGGCGTCGACGAGAGCATCCTGAAGTTCTCCGGCCCGGCCCGCATCTTCGAGAGCCAGGACGCGTCGGTCGAAGCCATCCTCACCAACAAGGTGAAGGCCGGCGATGTCGTGCTGATCCGCTATGAGGGCCCGCGCGGCGGCCCGGGCATGCAGGAGATGCTCTATCCGACCAGCTATCTGAAGTCGAAGGGGCTCGGAAAGGCCTGCGCGCTGATCACCGACGGCCGCTTCTCCGGCGGATCGTCGGGCCTGTCGATCGGCCACGTCTCGCCGGAAGCCGCCGAAGGCGGCCTGATCGGTCTGGTCGAGGAAGGCGACGTCATCGAGTTCGACATCCCGAACCGCAAGGTCAACCTCAAGGTGGATGACGCCGAGCTGAAGCGCCGTCGCGCGGCAATGGAAGCCAAGGGCAACGCGGCATGGAAGCCGGCGGCGCCGCGCAAGCGCGCCGTCTCGACCGCGCTGAAGGCCTATGCGGCGTTCGCGAGCAGCGCGGCGAAGGGTGCGGTGCGCATCCTGCCGGAGTGATACGCGCGACGTTATCCGGGGCGCCCGCAGCTTCCCCTTACCTCTCCCCAGCGGGGAGAGGTGATTTTCGATGCCAATCGAGTGTGCTCGCGCGCGACGCGTCAGCTCACATGCAGGTCGGCCGCCTCGATCCGGATGCGGTCGGCATGCAGTGACCAGTCGCACAGCGATTGTTCCTGACAGAATTTGACCTTGGCCATCTCGGTGGCCTGGCCTTCGCTCATAGCGTCGATCTCAAGCGCGCCCTGACAGACCTCGCGCTCGCGGCCGTTGCCGCCGAGCACGTCTTTCATGAAATGAACGACGAAGCGTGACATGGAACCCTCCCTGCTGCACCGGCAGAGCCCGGGGGTACCACGCTAGCACTAACGCGAAATAAGAGTGAGTTAATTCGAAGGGGTCGTGACTGCTCGCAGCGGGGAAAGCTACGCGCCGGCCTGGGGCAGGCTGGCGGCAGCGATCGCAACGATCTGCGCAAGACGCCGGCCGATTTTCGCGGGCGCGGTGCGGAGCAATGACTGGACCTGTCGCATGACACATCTTCCTTCCGAACCCGGAATGGTCGGGCGCACATAGAAAATGGCGATATCCAGCTAAGCCGTCGATATCTCAGGGAAAATAACAACGGAGGCACTGCGCGACGTTTGTTTGGCAGTGGGTTTGTTGCTTGTTTTGGAGCAATGACGAAGGAGATTTTCTCCGGCGATTTCAGCTGTCACGTTCCCACGCTTTTAGCTTCGCTGGTGAGGGACGCACTGACGCAAGGGTTCCCTCCCCCCTTGCGGGGGAGGGTTAGGGAGAGGGGTGCCACACGGCACACGCTCTCCACTTTGCGCTTGAACGACACGCGCCGGCGGGAGTTCCGGCAACGATATCTTCATCAATCATCTCGCCCGGGGCCACCCCTCTCCCCACCCTCCCCCGCAAGGGCGGAGGGAGCCTGACCAGCGTGCTCACCTCACCGAGCGGCGCGGCGCGGCGACGGAACAGGTTCCTCCCCGTTGCTCTCCTGCGCCGCGGGCATTTCACAATTTCGGAATATTGGAAATGTACCCCTGAGTTGCCCGACGCGTCAAGTTACCTGCTCGAACGCCGGTGGCTGCCGGCTCCTTTGCATGGGGTTGTTTTCGATATTTTGGCCGCGCGCTAGTGAGGGACGCACCAACGGCAGGGTTCCCTCCCCCCTTGCGGGGTCCGAGGCGAGCGAAGCTCGCTCTCGAGGTTAGGGAGAGGGGTACCACACGGGTGCTCTCTCGCTTTGCGCTTGAACGACACGGGGTCCGAATTGCGATAGTCGCGCCTTCGTCGATCATCTCGCCCGGGGCCACCCCTCTCCCCACCCTCTCCCGCAAGGGGAGAGGAAGCCTGACAAGCGTGCTCACCTGACGAAGGCGAGAGCTACCACCGCCACCTACCCCGGCATGAACCCGAACGCCTTCTCGAACCGCTTCGCATACACCGGCCAGACCTCGGGATTGATGATGCGCGGCGGGCGCTTGCCGTCGAGCGCATCGAGGATCTGCTCGGCGGCGATGCGGCCCATGTTGATGCGCGCCTCGCGGGTGACGCCGGCGGTGTGCGGGCTTGCCAGCACATTGTCGAACTGCAGCAGCGGATGGTCCGGCGGCGGCGGCTCCTTGTCCCAGACGTCGAGCCCGGCGCCGGCGATGCGTTTGTCACGCAGCGCGTCCTCCAGCGCCTTCTCGTCGTGGATGAAGCCGCGCGCAGTGGTGACGAAATAGGCGTGCGGCTGCATCAGCGCGAACTGGCGCGCGCCGATCATGCCGCGGCTGTTCTTGTCCAGCGGACACGAGATCGAAACAAAGTCCGCGCGACGCAGGAGATCGTCGAGCTCGACCTTCTCCCCGCCCCGCTTCGCCATCTCATCCGCCGTGAGATAGGGATCGTAGGCGATCACCTTCATGTGCAGCAGGCCCTTGCACAGCTCGGCGATGCGGCGGCCGACATTGCCGAGGCCGACGATGCCGACGGTCTTCTCCTTCAGCTCGTTGCCGATCAAATCGTTGCGGTTGACGTTGGCCTCGCGCCGCAGCCTGCGGTCGGACTGGATGATGCGCTTCGACAGCGTCAGCATCATGCCGAGCGCGTGCTCGGCGACCGAGTTGGCGTTACCGCCGGACTGGTTGACGACAAGCACGCCCGCCGCGGTGCAGGCATCGACGTCGACGGGATCAAACCCGGCACCGTTCGAAGACACGATCAGAAGGTTCGGCGCGCGCTTCAACAGCTCGGCATGGGCATGGAAATGCGGTGCCAGCTCGTCACGCGCCGCGCCGATCTGGTAGGCGTGCGCCTCGGCGAGGACAGGCGCGAATGTCGCTTCCGGCGTCTCGTTCTCGAGACGGTCGAGCCGGACATCCGGCCGCTTCTTCAAGATATCGACGTAGATCTCGTGGGCGAGGTATTTGACGTAGAACACGCGCTTGTTGTTGACGGTCATGTCTTCGAGCAGCTCTCAGTTTGGGAAGCCATAGAGTCTTGCGGGATTGTCGACGAGGATGCGGTGACGTGTCGCGGCATCCGGCGTCCATTCGTGAAACAGGTCGAGCAGATGTCCGGCATCGGGCATCTCGCCCTCGACCCGCGGATGCGGCCAGTCGCCGCCCCACACCAGCCTATCAGGGTTGGCCGAGACCAGCGCCTCGTGGAACGGCCGCGCATCCGGATAATCCGGCGCCTGCCGGCTCAGGCGATGCGCGCCCGACAGTTTGGCCCAGCACCAGCCTTCGTCCACCGCACGCAGCAGGCTCTGGAAGCCCGCGGTGTTGATGCCGGCGGCAGCGTCGGTGCGGCCCATGTGATCGACCACGACCGGCAATCCCAGCGCCTTCAGCGCCGGGATCGTGTCGGGCAGATCCTTGACATCGATCCAGAGCTGCAGATGCCAGCCGAGCTCGGCCATCACGGGAGCATGCGTCTCGGCGACGCCAAGCGGAATGCCGCCGCGATAATGCAACTGCCCGCCGCGGTAGAAATGGTTGAAGCGCAGGCCGCGCACGCCGAGCACATGCCATTGCCGCAGCGTGCCCGCCGCGACATCGGCGTCGGCCACCGCGACGCCGCGCAGCCGCGCCGGCTCGCGCTGCAAAGCGTCCAGCATCGCCGAATTGTCGCGGCCATGCGCACTGCCCTGTACCAGCACGCCGCGCGCGAAGCCGAGCGCATCGAGCATGCCGAGATAGGTCGCAAGCGGCGCGTCGGGCGGCGTGTAGCTGCGATTCTCCGCATAGGGGAAGCGGTCGGCCGGACCGAACACATGCGCATGGGTATCGCAGGCCTTCGCGGGCAGTCTCTCCCGCGGCGGCGTCACCGGACGCGGCGGCAGGCAGGCGGGGATCTCTGATGCGGCCATTCTCTATTCCGCCTTCATGCCGGCGGCCTTGATGATCGGCCCCCATTTGTCGTAGTCGGCCTTGATCTTGGCGGCGAACTTGTCCGGCGTGGAGCCGATCGGGATCGCGCCGAGCTTGCCGAGCCGCTGCTTCACGTCATCGGTATTCAGCGCCGCGACGAAATCGTGCGAGATCTTCGCAACGAGATCGGGCGGCATGTTGCCGGGTCCGAGCAGGCCCCACCACACCTCGGTGTCGTAACCCGGCACGGTCTCCGACATGCTGGGCACGTCGGCCAGGAACGGTGCCCGCGAGGCCGTCGTCACTGCCAACGCGCGAACCGTGCCGGCCTGCAGCTGCCCGACCGATTCCGGTCCGTTGTTGAACGACATCGGAATCTGCCCGCCGAGCAGATCGTTGATCGCGGGCGCGCCGCCCTTGTAGGGGATCGCGCTGAGATCGATCTTGGCGAGGCTGTTGAGCAGCTCACCGGCCAGATGGGTCGAGGTGCCGTTGCCGGCATGGGCGAACGACAGGCTACCCGGCTTCGCCTTCGCAGCAGTGATGACGTCGCCGACCGACTTGAACGGCGAATCCGCGCGCACCAGCAGCACGTTCGGCGACGACGCCAACAGCGAGATCGGCGAGAAGTCCTTAAACGTGTCGTAGGGCAGTTTTGGATAGAGGAACGGATTGGTGGCGTGGCCGCTCGCCACCATGATCAGGTTGTAGCCGTCGGGCGCCGATGTCGCGATCGCCTGCGAGGCGATCACCCCGCCCGCGCCGGGCCGGTTCTCGACCACGATCGATTGCGTCCAGGTTTTCGACACCGTTTCGGCGAGCGTCCGCGTCAGCACGTCGACGCCGCCGCCGGGTGGATACGGAACGAGAATGTGAACCGCCTTGGCCGGATACGGCTGCGCGGACGCAAGCCCGGCCGCGAACACCGCCGCCGCCGCAACGGTCGTCCGCCAGATCCATCCGGCCATCCGCGCCTCCCGTCTTTATCGTTACCGTCTGTATCGCACGTCGGTTCGGCGCTGGGGTGGCCGAATTCCGCAGATCGCGTTGCGGCCGCGGCATGTTGACAATCACAGGCACCGCGTCAAGTTGCGATCCGCAAGCGAACATCAGCGTCGCGCGAGAGGGAGAACAGGATGGCGGCCGCGGAACAAGCCTCGCCCCAGAAGTCGGCGACCAGCTGGCACGGCATCGTGCTGCAGACGCTGAAACGGAACGAGATCAAGCTCGTGCCCTATGTGCCCGACCGGGTGCTGACCACCCTGATCAAGGACCTGCACGCCGATCCCTATTTCACGACATTTCCGACCGCGCGCGAGGAAGAGGCCGTCGGCATCGTCTCCGGCGCCTGGATGGCCGGGATGCGCGGCGCCGTGCTGATGCAGACCTCGGGCTTCGCCACGCTCGCCAACGTGCTGGCCTCGCTCGCGGTGCCCTACCAGATCCCACTGATCATGTTCGTCTCCGAGCGCGGCACGCTCGGCGAGTTCAATTACGGCCAGGCGCTGGTCTGCCGCACCATGCGGCCGGTGCTGGATTCGCTGGCGATGGAACACCACACCATCACCCGGCTCGACGAGCTCGAATTCATCGCCGACCGTTCGATCAAGCAGGCCGTCACCACCCAGGCGCCGGTGGCGCTGATCCTCTCGCCGCTTCTGACCGGCGGCAAGACCTTCGACAAGTGAGATCAGCCATGACCAGCACACAACGCAACACCAAGGTGATGAACCGCTTCGACCTCACCCAGCGCCTCGTCGCCAAATTGAAGGACGAGGCCGTGATCGGCGGCATCGGCAACACCAACTTCGACCTGTGGGCCGCCGGCCACCGGCCCGAGAATTTCTACATGCTGGGCAGCATGGGACTGGCGTTTCCGATCGCCCTCGGCGTCGCGCTGGCGCAGCCGAAACGCCGCGTGTTCGCGCTCGAAGGCGACGGCTCGCTGTTGATGCAGCTCGGCTGCCTCTCGACCATCGCGACACTGGCGCCGAAGAACCTCACCATGGTGGTGATGGACAACGGCATCTACCAGATCACCGGCAGCCAGCCGACGCCCGCCGCCGGCCATACCGATGTCGTCCAGGTCGCAATCGCCAGCGGGCTTGCGAGCAGCTCCTGGGCCGCCGATGAGGACGATTTCGAGCGGCTGATCGAGCAATCGAAGCAGGCCGCAGGCCCGAGCCTGATCGGCGTCCGCATCGACGACAAGCCCGGCACCGGCACGACGAGGCGCGATCCCGTGCAGATCCGCGAGCGGTTCATGCACGGGATGGGGGTACGGCAGCTGCTGTAGTCCAGAAAGCGCTTGCTGCCTGCACAGCGTCATTGCGAGGAGCGAAGCGACGAAGCAATCCAACTTTCCTCATATGCCGAGAGATGGATTGCTTCGCTTCGCTCGCAATGACGACGGCGCCGCCTCAATTCATCCTGAGCTCGGTGATGTGCCGCGGATCGGGCGCGAGCTCGCCGCGCTCGACGCGCTTGACGATGTCGGTCAGGGCGGCATTGGCGTTGCACGCAAGGCCGAGCTTCTCGCCCTCGCGCACCACGAAGCCGTTGAGGAATTCGATCTCGGTGCGGCGGCCCTTCTGCATGTCCTGGCCCATCGAGGGACGCTGCGCGGATGAGGTGCGCTTGGCATCCTTGAAGCGCTGCTCGTCGCACGCCCGCGTCGCGGCCTCGTCGCCCTCGCCGGCGCGCGCGATGGTCTCCGGCGGCAGGTGCAGGATCTCCTCGAGCTGATAGCCATGCGCCTGGCCGACGCGGATCGCCTCGCTGCCGAGCCGGGTCGAGAAACGGCGCAGCGGTTCGCTTTGCAGCACCTCGCTGCCCGGCAGGCCGGTGCAGGCCGACAGCCCGTTACCCATCACATTGGCGACGAGTTTCGACCAGCGCTCGCCCCAGAGGTTGAAGGTGACCTTGGCGCTGTCGGAGAAACCGACCAGCCGGCACACCTCCTCGGCCCGCGCGGTGATGCGGCCATGCACCTCGCCGGCGCGAAACACGGTGTGGGCAGCGCCGCCCTTGCCGGCGCCGCGGTGGATATGGCCGGGCTCGGGCAGATTGACGGTGATGCTGCTCGCGATGCAGCCGAGCGTCTTGCCCCAGCCGACGATGCCGGCGATCGTCTCCTCGTTCATGCAGTTCTGCAGCGAGACGACATAGCCGTCGGCCGCGAGATATTGCCGGATCAGCATGGTGGCCCAGGCCGTATCGTAGGACTTCATGCAGACGAAGGCGATGTCAACCGGCTTCTCCTTGGCGAGTTGCTGCGCGTCGGTGATATCAAGCGCGCGCACCGGCACCGCGAATTCCGCGACGTCCATCGCGTGTGTGACGCGCAGCCCGTGCTTGCGCATGTGCTCGACATGCTCAGGCCAGGGATCGATGAAGGTGACGTCCTCACCCGCCTGCACCATGTGGGCTCCGGCGTAGCCGCCGACCGCACCCGCGCCGACGATCGCGATCTTCCGACCCATGTTTCGATCCCCCTGCTCTTGATTGAGACAGACGTGTGCTGCGTCCGTCCGTTGGCGGGCAGTCTAGGGGATCGGGCGGTCAGGCCAACCGGTCGCTGCATGAAAAAAGCGGGCCCGTGCCATGCCGGTATTCATGGGACAGACGAATCCCCGCGGACGACGAGCCCGCGGGGATTCGATCATCAAAGGCTTGGCCGATCAGTCGATGATCTTGACGATCCGGTGGGAGCGCGCGTCGACAATCACGCGGCGATCGTTGACGATGGCGTAGCGATATTCGGTGTAGCGCGGCACCGGGCGCACCACGACGGTGTCGGGCAGCGGCTCGCCGACCACGATGCGCTCACGCACCACGACCGATGGCTCGTTGCGCGGGATCGAGGAGATCACCGCATTCGGAATCTCGAGGCCGGCGCCGACCGCAGCACCAACCGTGCCGCCGACGATCTCGCCAACCGGGCCCGCAATCTCGCCGCCGGTCCGCGCACCGTTTGCGGCGCCCGCAGCAGTCGTGGACTGCGCGAAGGCCGAACCGGACACGAGCAGCGACGTGGCAGCAACAAGGGAAATGGCAAAACGCTTGTTCATCATCTTCTCCTCCTCCGAGCTATGAGATGCCCCTTCAACATCGCAGCGAATGAGACGTTCCAGTTCCGGCGCGGCAACTTGCGCGCAGATTCCAGTTCCGCCGCAACTCGCTCTGGTTCCGGCGCAAATGAAAATGCCGCTTCGAGCATGTCGTAAGCGGCATTCATCGTTGGTTCAGATTCAGAGACGGCCCGGGTCCGCGCCGCGCGCCTTTCATTCCGGCGGCTTTTGACCGGTTCGCCGTCTCGGCGTTCGCCGTCGTGGCGGCGGTGCCGCCGCCTGCTTGATGCGAATTCGCATCGTCCCGCCCTTGGGATGATCGATCTCGAAGGCGTTGGTCCTGCGCACCAGCTCGCCCAGGGTGCGGAAGCCGTAGGTCCGTTGATCGAAATCGGAGGCAAAATTTTGCAGCTGGCGTCCGACCTCGCCAAGCGTGACCCAGCCGTCTTCGCTGGCCATCTGGCCGAGGACCTGCTTGATGATCGGCGTGGCGGCCTCGGGCTGCTGCAACGGCTGGGCACGCGCGGCCGCATCCTGGTTGCTCGCCGCGCCGCCACGCAAATTCTCGGTGTAGACGAACCTGCGGCAGGCCTGCCGAAAACTCTCGGGCGTCTTCTGCTCGCCGAACCCGAACACGTCGATGCCGTGCTCGCGGATGCGGGCGGCAAGACGGGTGAAATCGCTGTCCGACGACACCAGGCAGAAGCCGTCGAACCGGCCGCTGTGCAGCAGGTCCATGGCGTCGATCACCAGCGTGATGTCGGATGCATTCTTGCCGGTCGTATAGGCAAACTGCTGCTGCGGGATGATGGCGTGCTTCGACAGGATGTCGGCCCAGCCCTTGGACCTGGGATTGGAGAAGTCGCCGTAGATGCGGCGCACGCTGGCCTCGCCGATCTTGGCGATCTCCTCGAACAGCCCATCGGCGATCCTGGCAGATGCATTGTCGGCGTCGATCAGGACGGCGAGACGCGGTGAACGGAGTTCGGAAGGCATGGCATTTCTCAGCTGGGACGCGATGCGTCAAGATTCGCATATCGCGCGTCCCAAGCATAGGCTCAACGACTGCCGAGACGCGGCAGCCGCAGGCGGATCAGATCACCTCGCCGAGATCGATCGCGCGCCTGGCGAACTCGATGGCCTTCTCGGCGGTGATCGCGTCCGCGGTCGTCGTCGCCTCGTCGCGCACCGACGGCGGAGAAGCGATCCGGATCTTCTTGCCGTTCGAGCGGCGGATGGTCGCGCGCCAGCGATCGACATCGCGCCGGTAGGCATCGATGACAAAGTCCCGGTAGGTGACGCCGCTCATCAGCGGTTGAATCGACGGCGTTTCGAGCGCGGGCGGCCGGCTCGCGACATCGCGCACCATCTCGACGATGGTCTCGACGGCATGCTCGCGCGCGACGCCGGTCGCGTCCCTGAGCAGGTAGTTCACCGCCGCGCCGATCTGCGCCCTGGCGCGATCGTCGCTCGCAAAATCCGAATCGACCTGAACTGACATGATGGGGAAAACGCCTCCTCCGGACGCAATATCGGATGCTTCCAGGCATCCGGCACGTTGCAACCCGAGACGTTTAATCGGCTCCCGATTAAAGCCGGATTATCCGTTAGCCCCCGATTTCTCGGATGCCGTTAACCGGGTTTTGGTGCCGCTTCGGAAGGAGCCCGAAGCTACGTCGAACCTAGATCGGATCACGGAAAGTCCGCGCTAGGCGCCGATTTGTCCCCACCTCGTCCGGCACCGTGCGTGTGATCACCAATTGACATATGACTGCCATTCGTGTGACATTTTATTAAAGAGGCCAGCAAGAGCCCTTGAACGTCCACCTGGGGAGGCAGCAATGACCATTTCCGACGTCACCGCAGGAGCCGGAAGTCGGGCTCCGGCCGCCGTCGCCCGAACCGCGCAAGCGCAGCAGGTCGCCGATATCGCGGCGCGGCTCGAACGCCTGCCGCTGACGTCCTATCAGCGATGGATCTTCGGGATCATCGCAACGGCGTGGTTCTTCGACAGCATGGATCTGGCCGCGCTGACCTTCGTGCTCGGCTCGATCCGCCAGACCTTCGGCCTCTCGACCGCGGAAGCCGGGCTGCTGTCCAGCATGAGCTTCCTCGGTATGTTCGCAGGCGCCGCGTCCGCCGGCCTGCTTGCCGACCGCTTCGGCCGCGCCCGCGTCTTCCAGGTCAGCATGATCTTCTGGGGATTGGGCAGCCTGTTCTGCGGTCTCTCCACGACGGCGACCGCACTCGGCGCATCCCGCCTGCTGCTCGGCTTCGGAATGGGCATGGAATTTCCGGTCGCGCAGTCGATGGTCTCGGAGATCATGCCGGCCAGCAACCGCGGCCGCTACATCGCCTTCCTCGAAGGATTTTGGCCGCTCGGCTTCATCGCGTCGGGACTGTTGACTTACTTCGTGCTGCAGGCCGCCGATTGGCGCTGGGTGTTCATCCTGCAGGCGATCCCGGCCGTCTTTGTGCTCGTGGTACGCCGCTACGTTCCGGAATCGCCGCGCTGGCTTGCCTCTCACGGCTATTCAGAACGGGCCGAAGCGACCGTGCGCGCCATCGAGAGCAAGGTCCGCGATCGTCTCGGCAGCAAGGAACTGCCGCCGGTGGTGCGCCAGGCGGCGGCCCCCGCGTCCGAAGTGACGGGCGTGCGGACGCTGTTTTCAGGCATCTATGCCAGGCGGACCACGATGTTGTGGACCCTGTGGTTCTTCGCGCTGCTCGGCTTCTACGGCCTGACCACATGGCTCGGCGCGTTGCTGCAGGCCAAGGGATTCCCGATCACCAAATCGGTATTCTACACCATCCTGATCTCGCTCGCGGGCATCCCCGGCTTCCTGGTCTCGGCCTGGCTCGTCGAATCCTGGGGCCGCAAGGCGACGCTGGTAATGAACCTGCTCTGCGGCGCGATCGCCTGCCACTTCTATGGCGGGGCGACCGACCAGACCCAGCTCATCATCGCCGGCCTCTGCATGCAGTTCTTCCTGTTCGGCATGTGGTCGGCGCTTTACGCCTATACGCCCGAACTGTATCCGACCCATATCCGTGCCACCGGAACGGGTTTTGCCTCGGCCGTCGGCCGAATCGGTTCGCTGATCGGCCCCTATGTGATCGGCGTGATCCTGCCGGCCGCGGGACAGGGCGGCGTGTTCGCGCTCGGCGCCGGCGCGTTCGTGGTGGCGGCACTGGCGGTGCTGTTGCTCGGCGAGGAAACCCGCGGCCGCACGCTGGAGAGCATTTCGCACTGATGGGCGCGCTACGCGCCGCCCGATTCGGCGCGGCGCCGATCGACCGGCCTTGTCAGCGCCATCGGGCGTGTGAGATATCTGCTGTACAGCAGCACTCGCGATCCCGATGGCAGATTCGAACAAACGATCCAGCACGATGCGCGCTCACGCGGCAGGGAGCCGCCGGCCGGCGCGGCAATCCTCCGCCGCCGGCAACAAGCCGCGGGCGTCCGTGCAGGCGGTTCTCCCGCCAAGCGACGTCACGCTCACCGATCGCGCCTATGCCGAGCTGGAAGAGCTGATCGTGACGCTGCAGCTGCCGCCCGGCACCGCACTCTCCGAACTCGTGCTTGCCAAGCGGCTCGACATCGGCCGTACCCCGATCCGCGAGGCATTGCAGCGTCTGTCGCGCGACGGTCTCGTCAACATCCTTGCCCGTCGGGGCGTGCTGGTGTCCGACATCGACCTCAGGGCCCAGCTCCGCCTCCTCGAAGTGCGGCGCGAGCTGGAGCGGCTGATGGCACGCGGCGCCGCCGAGCGCGCCACGAGCGAGCAACGCACGCAGTTCTCCGAGATCGCCGCCGGCATGCGGCGCGCGGCGGAAAAATCCGACGATCTGCTGTTCATGCGGCTGGATCACCAGTTCAACAACCTGATCTCCGCGGCGTCGCGCAACGAATTCGCCTCCCGCGCCATGGGTCTGATGCATGGCCTGTCGCGCCGCTTCTGGTACCAGCACTATAAGGAAGCTGCCGATCTGCCGCTCGCGGCGCGGCTGCATGCCGACGTCGCCGAAGCCATCGCCGAGCGCCGCGTCGACGCGGCCGGTGCTGCCTCCGACAGCCTGATCGACTACATCGAAAGTTTTGCGCGTTCGACGCTCTGAGAACCTTTGCTTGAGCATGATCTCCGCGCAAACGCGGTCCGCGTTTGTCGCGAGGGAAAACCGGATCCACTTTTGCGGATCATGCTTTAGAACTCGACGACAGTACGAATCGACCGTCCGCGCCGCAACGCCTCGAAGCCATCATTGATACCGTCGAGGGTGCAGCGGGCAGTGATCAGCTCATCGAGCTTGAGCCGGCCATCGAGATAGGCCTGCGCCAGCCAGGGAAAGTCGCGCCGCGGCCGCGCGCCGCCGTAGCTCGAGCGCCGAAATCGCTTCTCCCCCATCAAAGCTCCCCAGCGGAAGCTCACGTCGTGCGAGACGTCGATCTTGCCGAGCCAGATCACCTCGCCGCCCGGCCGCACCGCCTCCGCGGTCTGCCGATACGCCAGCGCCTGGCCCGCCGCTTCGAGGATGACGTCGGCTCCCCGGCCGCACGTCGTCTGCTTTGCGACCTGGACCGGATCCTCGCGGGCCGCGTTGACGACGTGCGTGGCGCCGAGCTGCCGCGCGAGGCCAAGCTTTGCATCGTCGAGGTCGACCGCGATAACAGCACCGGCGCCGGCAAGCCGGGCGCCCTGCACCGCTGCCAGCCCGACCGCGCCGCAGCCGGTGACCATCACGGTATCACCGTGACCGATGGCCGCGACGTTCAGCGCGGCGCCGACGCCGGTCATGACGCCGCAGCCGATCAGGCACGCGCGGTCGAACGGGATGTCGTTCGGCACGACGATCGCCTGCTGGGCCGGCAGCACGACATATTCCGAGAATGCGCCGAGGAACATCAGGTGCGCCAGGTTGCGGTCGTCCGCGAGCCGCGCCTTCGACGCGCCGTCGAAATGCAAGCCTTCCGCGCCCCGCGCGAGATAGGTCTCGCACAGGATCGGCTGCGCGCGGTCGCAGTGAAAGCAGTGCCCGCAATGCGGATTCCAGGACAGGATGACGTGATCGCCGACGCGCACGTCGCGCACCGCACTGCCGACCGCCTCGACGATGCCGGCCGCCTCGTGCCCGAGGATCATCGGCAAGGGATAGCGCAGCGATCCGTCGATCACCTCCAGGTCGGTGTGGCAGAGGCCCGCAGCACGCACCTTCACCACGACGTCGGTCGACGTGGGCGGTGCAAGCGAAACGCGCTCGACGGACAGTGGCGTTCCGCTTCGATGCAGCACCGCCGCGCGACAGGTCAGGGTCATCTCGGAGGTTCTCTGCTGGAGACATCAGTGCGGGTCAGGCCGCTTGTCCGGACCGCAGCGCCGCGACGGCCTCGTCGAGATCGGTCGAGGAGAGCTCCCATTCATTGTCGAAATTGGCGACCACCCGCCGCATGAAGCTCTCGTGCAGCGCCTTCGCGGCAGTGGCGTCGTGCAGATGATCATAGAGCAGCGCGAAGGCCAATTGGGCCGGCTCGGGCCCCTCATAGCTCCATTCAAAACCGTGCTCGGTGAGTCTGAACTGGTCGTAATGCGGTGACAACGGCTCGCCGTCGACCAGGACGGAAATGCCGTCGATGGTACGGTCCCCGGTATAGCTTGCCATCGGATCCTCCCTGTGCTGCAGCATCGTATCAGGTGCCTTATCAGGATCCTGGTGAACGGACCTTGAGGTCCTTCTTGACGACCTCGGGGAAGATCCACATCGCAACCGTGGCGAATACGCCGAGGAAGGCGACCGCGTAGCTCGGTCCCTGCTGTCCCAGATAGACCATGAAGACATATCCGCAGGCCGCCGTGGCGAGGCATGCCAGCGATAGCATGAGCTTGATGTGGCTTGGCATCGAAACGTTCCCTCAGGTCCAGATGTGAAACGACGGTGCAGCGACGCCGACGAGCAGCGCCAGCGCCGCGATCATGGCGCAACAGGACAGGCGCAATCCCGCGCGTCCGTCGCGCCACCATGCCGGCAGCGCCTGAAACAGCTCGGGCAGGAACAGGAACAGCACACCGCCCACCACGATAACGGTGGTCCAGCGCAGCTCCACCAGGGCGAATACCAGCGTGCCGGCGAGCAACATCACCCACAACAGCGTCGTCATCGTCACCGGCAGAATGGCGCGTCCGCGCAGCGGATACATCCCCGCCAGTTGCAGGAAGCCGATGCAGCACACGCTCCACAACAGGCCGAACCAGGCGAGGCCCGTGAGATTGGGTTCAAGCTGCGGCATGCGGCACCGATTGCTCCTTCATCGGAACCCGCGGCGTCCGCGCCGTGCGCCGCATGTCGGTCTTCACGTAGCGCGTGCTGTAGCCGTTGAAGACGTGGCCAAGCAGGCCACGATTGAGATCGGAGGTGCCGAACAGATAGTCCATCACCGGGAAAGTCAGGTTCATGTTCCGCTCCATCATGATCGACTGGTTATGATGGGCGGTATGATGCCGGCGGATGGTGTTGACGAACGGCATGTTGCGCACGAAGGCATTTTCCTCGACATGGCAGCAGAAATGCATGAATTCGTAGATCAGGTACATTGACGTGGTCGTGGTGATCAGCAGCCAACCGGTATTGGCCGAGATCACGAGGCCTGCGACGATCGCCGGCGGGATCGACATCAGGGTGAACACCACGAGCGCATAGGGCGGGAAAAAGGTGACGCGCCAGTCGTGATGATCGGCGAAGCGCATCTCCTCCTCGGTGAAGAATTGATGGTGCATCAGCGTGTGGCGGCTGTAGATCGCGCGCAGCAACGGCACGTTCGAGGGCCGGTGCATGACGAAGCGATGCACCGCCCACTCGAAGAAGTTCGCAATCAGGAAGACCGCGGGTATGGTGAGGTATTCCCACCATTTCACGTCGTGCACATTGGCCAGGTAGACGTACAGCGCCGTGAAGCCGATGGTGTAGATCAGCACGACATGCAGCCAGCCATTGTACCAGCCCACCACCCGCTCGCGGTAGGTCGCGCGATATTTGCGCTGGCGGTCGGTCATCCCTGTTGCAGCCAACTCCATCGCCGGTTCCTCCATCGCGCTTCAACTGACATATCAGTAGCACATCAGATACGGAAGGCAAGCCGCCTTCGTCGGCCGGGCGCGGTGCGGAAAAACCGGGATGGTTTCGAGAGATCGGCTGGTGGCGCCCTCTTCGCGCACCTCGGCGGCAAGTTTGAGATCGGGGCGGCCCAACGAAAAGGCCGCCCCGGACGAGGTCCGAGGCGGCCACTGGTCTTTGACAGATCAAAAGATCAGAGCAGGCCCGCGCCGCGCGCCCACTTGTACTTGGCGCCCAGCACCTCGACCGGCAGTTCGGTCGAATAGGCGTAGGCCGGAATGCCGTTCTGGTAGAGATATTCGGCGGCTTCCTCGACCTCGACGTCGCCGGCGAGCGAGGCGACGATCGGCTTCACGAAGCCCTTGGCCTCCATCTCCTTCTTCACCTCGACCATGTTGCGCGCGAACACCATCGGCGGCGTCACGATGGTGTGCCAATAGCCGAGGATCAGCGCGTGGATGCGCTCGTCCGACAGGCCGAGCTTCACGGTGTTGACGTAGGTGATCGGCGGCTCGCCGCCGGTGATATCCACAGGATTTCCGGCCGCGCCGAACGGCGGGATGAACTTGCGGAACGCGGCGTCGAGATCCGGCGGCATCTGCATCAGCGACAGGCCATTGTCGACCACCGAGTCGGACAGCAGCACGCCGGAGCCGCCGGCGCCGGTGATGATCAGCACGTTCTCGCCCTTCGGTGTCGGCAGCACCGGCACGCCGCGGGCGAACTCCAAGAGCTGCCGGAGCGAGCGCGCGCGGATCACGCCGGACTGCTTGAACACGTCCTCATAGATCTTGTCGTTGCCGGCGAGCGCGCCGGTGTGCGACGAGGCCGCTTTCGCGCCCGCAGACGTGCGGCCGGCCTTGAGCACGACCACCGGCTTCTTCTTGGAGACGCGCTTGGCGGCCTCCGCGAAGGCACGGCCGTCCTTGAGGTCCTCGCAGTGCTGCGCGATCAGGTTGGTGTTGGGGTCCTGCTCGAAGAAGGCGAGCAGATCGTCCTCGTCGATGTCGGACTTGTTGCCGAGGCCAACGATCGCCGACACGCCCATCTTGGCCGAGCGCGAGAATCCGATGATCGCCATGCCGATGCCGCCCGACTGCGACGACAGCGCGGCGTGGCCCTTGACGTCGTAGGCGGTGCAGAACGTGGCGCAGAGATTGGCCGGCGTGTAGTAGAAGCCGTAGATGTTCGGCCCCATCAGGCGGATGTTGTACTTCTTGCCGACCTCGACGATCTCGGCCTGCAATTCCGGCGCGCCGGCTTCGGCAAAGCCCGAGGGAATCAACACCGCGCCGGGGATCTTCTTCTCGCCGCACTCGGCGAGCGCGCCGGCGACGAACTTCGCCGGGATCGCGAACACGGCGGTGTCTATCACGCCGGGCACGTCCTTGACGCTCTTGTAGGCCTTGTAGCCCAAGATCTCTTCCGCCTTCGGGTGGATCGGATAGATCTCGCCCTTGTAGCCGCCGTTGATGAGATTCTTCATCACGGAGTTGCCGATCTTGCCGTCCTCGGCGGAGGCGCCGATCACGGCGACGCCCTTCGGCTGCATGATGCGGTTCATCGCGGCGACGATCTCTTCGGTCGGACGCGGCGCCGGGCGCGGCTTGTAGTTGAAGTCGACCACGATGCGGACGTCGGCCGCGATCGCATTCTTGCTGGTGGCGAACACCGGGTTGAGGTCGAGTTCGACGATCTCGGGGAAATCGCTGACCAGCTGCGACACCTTGACGATGACGTCGGCGAGCGCCTCGCGATTGACCGGGTCGCCGCCGCGCACGCCCTTCAGCATCTCATGGGCCTGGATGCCGTCGAGCATCGACAGCGCGTCGTCCTTGGTCGCGGGCGCGAGGCGGAAGGTGATGTCCTTGAGGATCTCGACCAGCACGCCGCCGAGGCCGAAGGCGACCAGCTTGCCGAACGAGCCGTCGGTGATCGAGCCGACGATCACCTCGGTGCCGCCGCCCAGCATCTGCTGGACCTGGATGCCCTCGATCTTGGCATCGGCCTTGTATTTCTTGGCGTTGGCGAGAATGGTCTCGTAGCTCTTCTCGGCGTCGGCGGCGCTCTTGACGCCGACCACCACGCCGCCGGCCTCGGTCTTGTGGAGGATGTCGGGCGAGACGATCTTCATCACCACCGGGAAGCCCATGTCGGAGGCGATCCGGGCGGCCTCGGAGGCCGATTTGGCGACGCCTTCCTTTGGCACCGGAATGCCGTAGGCGTCGCACACCACCTTGCCTTCGGGCGCGGTGAGGCTCGTGCGCTTGTCGGCCTTGACCGCATCGAGAATTTTGCGGACCGCATCCTTAGAATTTGACATCGGCTTCCTCCTGGGACAATTTCGTGGCATTTGGTATGCCAAAAACGTAATTGTCAAGATCGGTCGATACCCAAAAACATCGAAAAATAAGGCCACCTTGACATTCTGGTATTTGGCATGCCAAAAATCTAAGGTAATTTCTTCTGCTAAGAAGACGTCTCCAACTGGAGGAGACGAGTCGTGCCTGACCCGAAACAGACCAAGGCGTCGCCAATCATGGCTGACACAGATATCGCCATCGTCCGGATCGCTCCGGAGACGAGCTTCAAGAACAAGGCCTATGAGGCCTTGAAGGAAGCTATCTTGAGGATGGACATCTACGCGACGCCGGAGCCCGTGATGCTCGACGAGCGCGCGCTGTCCGAGCGCCTCGGCGTCAGCCGCACGCCGATCCGCGAAGCCATCGCGATGCTCGAGCAGGACGGGTTCGTGAAAACCGTGCCGCGCCGCGGCATCGTCGTGGTCCGCCGCACCAAGGCGGAGATCGTCGACATGATCCGCGCCTGGGCTGCGCTGGAGAGCATGGCGGCGCGCCTGATCACGACCACCGCGCGCAAGAAGGACATTTCGGCGCTGCGCGACTTCTTCAAGGATTTCAGCGACGATCGCCTGCCGCAGGATCACGTCGAGGAATATTCCAAGGCCAACATCGCCTTCCATCAGGCGCTGATCTCGCTGTCGGAATCGCCTGTGCTGGTCGACCTCACCAATGACCTGCTGCTGCACGTGCGCGGCTATCGCCAGCTCACGATCGGCCGCAAGGACCGCACCGCGACCTCGCTGCCGGAGCATCTCGGAATCATCGAGGCGCTGGAAGCGCGCGACACCGAGCTCGCCGAAAAGCGGGCACGCGACCACACGCTTGGCCTTGCCGCCTATGTCGAGGCGCACGGCCAGGAACTGTTCACTTAGAGAGCACTGTTCACTTAGGTTTTAGAGTTCACTCACGCTTCAGACGACGAATAGATCGTCCGAACAAGAACGATCAGGGAGATGATGCCGATGCTGAATACCGCTGTGAAGTCCGAGGCACCGGGCACCGAGCAAGAGCTGACGGATGGCTTCCATCTCGTCATCGACGCGCTCAAGCTCAACGGCATCGACACCGTCTACGGCGTGCCGGGTATCCCGATCACGGACCTGGGCCGCATGGCCCAGGCGGCGGGCATTCGCGTGCTCTCGTTCCGCCACGAGCAGAACGCCGGCTACGCTGCCTCGATCGCCGGCTTCCTCACCAAGAAGCCCGGCGTCTGTCTGACGGTGTCTGCGCCCGGCTTCCTCAACGGCCTCACCGCGCTGGCGCACGCCACCACCAACTGCTTCCCGATGATCCTGGTCTCGGGCTCCTCCGAGCGCGAAATCGTCGACCTGCAGCAGGGCGACTATGAGGAAATGGACCAGCTCGCGATCGCCAAGCCGCTGTGCAAGGCGGCGTTCCGCGTGCTGCACGCCCAGGACATCGGCATCGGCCTCGCACGCGCGATCCGCGCCGCGGTGTCGGGCCGTCCGGGCGGCGTCTATCTCGACCTGCCGGCAAAGCTGTTCTCGCAGGTGATGAACGCCGATGCCGGCCAGAAGTCGCTGGTCAAGGTGATCGACGCGGCGCCCGAGCAGATCCCCTCGCCGTCTTCGGTCAAGCGCGCGCTCGACGTGCTGAAGAGCGCAAAGCGTCCGCTGATCATCCTCGGCAAGGGCGCGGCCTACGCGCAGGCCGACGAGGCGATCAAGAATTTCGTCGAGAAGAGCGGCGTGCCGTTCCTGCCGATGAGCATGGCCAAGGGCCTGCTGCCCGACCTGCATCCGCAATGCGCGGGCGCTGCGCGCTCGACCGTGCTGAAGGAAGCCGACGTCGTGATGCTGATCGGCGCCCGTCTCAACTGGCTGCTGTCGCACGGCAAGGGCAAGACCTGGGGTGAAGCCCCGAAGAAGTTCATCCAGGTCGACATCGAGCCGAAGGAAATGGATTCCAACGTCGAGATCGTTGCCCCCGTGGTCGGCGACATCGGCTCCTGCGTCTCCGCGTTCCTCGACGCGATGGGCACGAACTGGACCGCGGCGCCTTCCGACTGGCTCTCGACCATCGCCAAGAAGCGGGACGACAACGTCGCCAAGATGGCGCCGAAGCTGATGAGCAATGCTTCCCCGATGGATTATCACGGTGCGCTCGGCGCGCTGCGCGCGATCATCGCGGAGCGTCCGGACACCATCTTCGTCAACGAGGGCGCCAACACGCTCGACCTCGCCCGCGGCGTCGTCGACATGCACAAGCCGCGCAAGCGGCTCGACGTCGGCACCTGGGGCGTGATGGGCATCGGCATGGGCTATTCGATCGCGGCCGCGGTCGAGACCGGCCTGCCCGTGCTCGCGGTCGAAGGCGACAGCGCGTTCGGCTTCTCCGGCATGGAGGTCGAGACCATCTGCCGCTACAAGCTGCCGATCTGCGTCGTGATCTTCAACAATGACGGCATCTATCGTGGCACCGACGTCAACAGCGCGGGCGACGATCCGGCGACCACCGTGTTCGTCAAGGGCTCGCGCTACGACAAGATGATGGAAGCCTTCGGCGGCGTGGGCGTCAACGCCACCTCTCCGGATGAGCTGAAGCGCGCGGTCAATGCGGCGCTGGATAGCGGCAAGCCGACGCTGATCAACGCGGTGATCGATCCGGCGGCGGGCTCGGAGAGCGGCCGTATCGGCAACCTCAATCCGCAGAGCGTTCTGCAGAAGAAGAAGTAACCCCTTAAACCCCATCACTCCCTGCGGGTGCAGGGGTAGACCAGAGTACGGAGCAAACATTATGACCAAGGCGCTCAAGGGCGTTCGCATTCTCGATTTCACCCACGTTCAGTCGGGTCCGACCTGCACGCAATTGCTGGCCTGGTTCGGCGCCGACGTGATCAAGGTCGAGCGCCCCGGCGTCGGCGACATCACGCGCGGCCAGCTGCAGGACATCCCGAACGTGGACAGCCTGTATTTCACCATGCTGAACCACAACAAGCGCTCGATCACGCTCGACACCAAGAACCCGAAGGGCAAGGAAGTGTTGACCGCGCTGATCAAGCAGTGCGACGTGCTGGTCGAGAATTTCGGCCCCGGCGTGCTCGATCGCATGGGCTTCCCCTGGGAGAAGATCCAGGCCATCAACCCGAAGATGATCGTCGCCTCGATCAAGGGTTTCGGCCCCGGCCCGTATGAGGACTGCAAGGTCTATGAGAACGTCGCGCAGTGCACCGGCGGCGCCGCCTCGACTACCGGCTTCCGCGACGGCCTGCCGCTCGTCACCGGCGCGCAGATCGGCGACTCGGGCACCGGCCTCCACCTCGCGCTCGGCATCGTCACCGCGCTCTATCAGCGCACCCATTCGGGCAAGGGCCAGCGCGTCACCGCGGCGATGCAGGATGGTGTTTTGAATCTGGCGCGCGTGAAACTGCGCGACCAGCAGCGCCTCGCCCATGGTCCGCTCAAGGAATACAGCCAGTTCGGCGAAGGCATCCCGTTCGGCGACGCCGTGCCGCGCGCCGGCAACGATTCCGGCGGCGGTCAGCCCGGCCGCATCCTGAAGTGCAAGGGCTGGGAGACCGACCCGAACGCCTACATCTACTTCATCACCCAGGCCCCGGTCTGGGAGAAGATCTGCGACGTGATCGGCGAGCCGACCTGGAAGACCGATCCGAACTACGCCAAGCCGCCGGCCCGCCTGCCGCGCCTCAACGAGATCTTCGGCCGCATCGAACAGTGGACGATGACCAAGACCAAGTTCGAGGCGATGGAGATCCTCAACAAGGACGACATCCCCTGCGGCCCGATCCTGTCGATGAAGGAGATCGCGGAAGACCAGTCGCTGCGCGCGACCGGCACCGTGGTCGAGGTCGATCACCCGACCCGCGGCAAGTATGTCTCGGTCGGCAACCCGATCAAGCTGTCGGATTCGCCAAGCGACGTGCAGCGCTCGCCGCTGCTCGGTGAGCACACCGACGAGATCCTGCGCGAGGTGCTCGGCTTCAGCGATCACCAGGTCGCCGAGATCCACGACTCCGGCGCCCTCGATCCGCCGCGCAAGCAGGCCGCCGAGTAAGGGCTGCGCTCAAGCAACACAACAAATGGCCGCGGGCAACCGCGGCCATTTTTATTTGGCCCGTTTCCGCTACCAGAGATCGCGATAGTTCGCGAACCTGCGCAGGGTCTTGTCGTAGCGGGCCGGCACGATCCAGGGCAGCAGCAGCTTGAAGATCGCGTTCGGAAGCGGGGAGCGAAGCCGCACATAGAGGTCGAGCGGATCGAGATCGTGCCGCATCCGGAATTTCGGCTCGTAGCTGAGGCCCGTACTGCGAAGCCATTTGTAGCCGTTGGCCATCGCCCAGCTCATCATGTCGCGGATGGTGTAGTAGTAGAGATGGAGGTCGAGCGCGACGGCATAATCCAGCCCGACATATTCCCAGAACAGACTGTCGCCTTCGACCATGCAGAGGCTGAAGGCGACCGCCTGCCCGCCCCGGCGCCAGATGAAGAAGCGGACCTTGTCCTTCATGTCGCCGCCGAGCCGGCGGACATAATCGGTCGTCAGCTTCTCGAAACGGAATTTCGAACGCTCGAACACCTGCAGATAGAGCGGATGGATCTCGTCGACGGCATCGCTCGCGTCATCGGTGACGGTGAGAACAATGGTTTCGCCGTCGGTCGCCTTGAACTTCTTGCGCAGCTGCCAGCGCGCCGACCGCGACAGCGCAGTTCGCATGTAGGCCTCGAAATCGTCGTGCTCGATGTTGAGCGCCGTCATCGGCATGCTCGGCGCACGGGCGAAGCCGCGCCGGACGAAGCAATCCAGCACCGGCCGGTAGCGCGCAGGGAATTCCTTCAGCACGATCAGCTGCGCCCGGCACGACCTTGCGAGATTGACGATCTCGCGGCAGAGAATTTCCGCAATTTCGGCAGGCGGCACCGTGTCTGATCCGGCGAGATGCCCTTCCCCGGCGAAGCACCCGACCATCAAGGTCCGCATCTTGAGAAATCCGGGCACGAAGCGCCGGATGCGCGCCAGCAGCGGCTGCCATTGCGCGCCAAGTCCTTCGAGAATATCCTGCTCGAGCAGAAAGAACGGCTGCACGGCCTGGATACAGTCGGCCCGGTCGATGATCGCGACGTACCGGTACTCGACGCCTTCGCGGAGCGTGTCCTCGAGGATCTCGTAGTAGCGGTGATCCTTGCGCAGGTCGGCGAAGGTGGCGGCCCAGGCGGGGCTATCAGCGATTTCGCCGCGCGTCAGTATCTTCACGTCAAACCGCGCCGGAGCAGCGGCCGCGTCGGCTATACTTGATGTACCAACCAGGCTGACGGCGTCTGACGCCATGCATCGCTCCGGATGATGCTAAATTTTTCCAAATATGGTCTGAATGTAACTGAATTGGCGCGAAGTGTGTGTGCTATCCGCGCAACAAGCCGTTCTTTTCCGCGGAGGCAAGAAGGCGGCGGAGACCGCGCGTCATGGCGATGCTTCGCAATCGGCCGCGCCTGCGATCAACCGCCCTCGCCGCCCTCGGCGTCACCGCCCTCATCGCCTGGCACATACTCCAGAATATCCCCCGGCCGGCAGTCCAGCTCGCGGCAGATCGCCGACAGCGTCGAGAAGCGCATCGCCTTCGCCTTGCCGGTTTTCAGAATCGACAGGTTCTGGATCGAAATGCCGATCGCGTCCGCGAGGTCGCCGAGGCGGCGCTTGCGCTTGGCGAGCATGACATCGAGGTTCACCACGATCGGCACCGGCATCGCCCTCAGATCGTGAGCTCGTTTTCGGACTGCAGCAGGATGGCGTGCTCAATCACGAATTTCAGCGCCATCAGGAAGACACCGCCTGCGACGGTGCCGACGTCGACGCCATAGCTCGGCAGAAAGAACTTGATGTCACCGAGCTGATAGAGGGCATAGGTCACCGCGTTGGTCGTGATCGTATCCACAAACGGCCAGACCACCAGGAAGATCCCGATCCACCAGACCCCCTGCAAGGTTTCGGACACGAAGATCCGTCCGCCGGCGAATCGATTCACCATCCGGTGAAGGATGCCGATCAGCACGGCATAAAACGATACCCCAAGCGCAAACAGCGACCAGAACAGCATCTTGCCCGTGGCCGACATGGTGAGCGGGTTGGCGACGATCGCGGCACACTTGGCCTGCTCGCCAATCAGGCTTTCGGCGATCGTGGCCGAGGCTGTCGTGGTGCGGTAATAGGCCAGCCACAGCACGACCGGCAGCGCGGCCCAGATCACCCAGAACGCCCGATCCAGCCTGCGAAACCAAAGCTGGCGCTGTTCACGAACCGAATTCCCCATCGCATCCATCCGAAAATTTTTTCCACAACAGGCCGTTACGGCCGGACCGCATCATGCTGCGGTAATGTCATTGACTCAACCTTAAACGTGATTAATTTCATGTTTATCATGAAATGTTTCATGAAGAGGGTGGATGATGACGGTAATCCCAGACCATGACGGCCTGCATAAGGCCTTAAAGCAGCTGATCCACGCTCACCTCACCCGCCGCCTGATCGCGGCGGCATTCCACATCCCGCTGCTCGGCAGCCCCGCCGACGCCGCCAAGGCTGGCGACAAGGCCAACGATCCGGCCGGCGTCTGGCTGACCCAGTCCGGCGACGCCAGGATCAAGGTGAACCGCTGCGGCAGCGCGCTGTGCGGCCGCGTCATCTGGCTGAAGGAGCCGATGGACAGGGCCACCGGCAAGCCGCAGCGCGACGACAAGAATGCCGATCCCGCACAGCGAAATCGCCCGGTGATGGGCATGTCGCTGTTCATCAACATGCAGCCCGCAGGCCCGAACAAATGGGCGGGGCGAATCTACAACGCCGATGACGGCAAGACCTATGAGAGCTCGGTGACGCTGGTCTCGTCCGGCACCCTCACCGTTCGCGGCTGCATGGGAACGCTGTGCGCCGGCGAAGACTGGACGCGGTGAAGGGACTGGCCCCGACCCTTCATCGGCCAAGAAGAAAAGCAAACCCTCCAACTCAAGGCCGCCTCTGCCATCAGGCGGCCTTCTTTATGATCGCTGTTCCCGGTTCGGCGGCATCCGGCTCGCGCTGTTCGGCAAGAGTTCCCGGCCTGGGCGAAAGAGCTGCTACCGACCTAGACTTCGCGCCCGGTCCGGGGCCGCGTTCCAAGGCCGGTTCCAAGGCCATTCGCCGGGTTCCAAGACCCATTCAAGGCCCTGGTTTCGCGCGCCTTTCCTCCCGATCTGGGATGCCAACCAGCCCATTATGCTGCGTTGCACAGTCGTGAATGCTGCTATGCAAACAAATCCGTTGTATCTGGCATCTGGTATACATAATTTGGCTTCAGATGATGAGCCGGCCCATTGCTGGCCTCCAATGAAAGGGGACACCAATGTCCAAGACTGCCGCTATTACCCTCGCGCCCTCGTCCACCCTGTTCGGCCGCCTGCTGGCCACGATCGACCGCCTGCTGATGAAGAGCGCGGAGATTTCCAACCGCAACGGCGACCTGCCGCGCTTCGGCCTCTAAGCCAAGAGATTCCGGGCGCTCTTCGCCGATGCTGTTTCGGCGCTAGGATGCGACCTCGCATTGAACCTTCGACCAATGGCCCCGATTTTCGGGGCCATTTTCTTTGCGCGGTGAATTAGTCTTCCGCGATGGCTGCTGAGTCCTGTGCGGCATATGCGCACGCCGCCACTGCGACAGCTTGAACCTTGGCATATCGGATACCAAGATGGCCATCGCGCGCTCATAAGCAACGACAAGGGGCGCACTGGGAGGATCAATGTCGGACATGGTTCAGGCAACTGCGGCCCCCGCGGCCGCGCGTGTCAGCGACACTTATCGCTGGACGCAACTTGCGATCGGCGTCGCCGCGATGGTGATGATCGCAAACTATCAATACGGATGGACATTCTTCGTCCCCGACATCCAGAAAAAGTTTGGCTGGGATCGCGCATCGATCCAGTGGGCCTTTACACTCTTCGTGCTGTTCGAGACCTGGCTGGTGCCGATCGAGGGATGGTTCGTCGACAAATACGGTCCGCGCCTCGTCGTGCTGATCGGCGGCATTCTCTGCGCGATCGGCTGGGCGATCAACGCGCAGGCGACCTCGCTCAACGGCTACTATCTCGGCATGATCATCGCAGGCATCGGCGCCGGCGCCGTCTACGGCACCTGCGTCGGCAATGCGCTGAAATGGTTTCCCGACAAGCGCGGGCTCGCCGCGGGCATCACCGCAGCCGGTTTCGGCGCGGGCTCGGCGCTCACGGTCGCGCCGATCCAGGCGATGATCAAGGACTCCGGCTTCCAGACCACCTTCCTGTATTTCGGTCTCGGCCAGGGCATCATCATCGTGCTGCTCTCCTTCTTCCTGCTCGCGCCGAAGCCGGGCCAGGTGCCGCCGGTGGCGCAGAATGCCAATCTGGTCCAGACCAGGCGCAACTATCAGCCGACCGAAGTGCTGCGGCAGCCGATCTTCTGGCTGATGTACTTCATGTTCGTGATCGTCGGCGCCGGCGGCCTGATGGTGACGGCGAACCTGAAGCCGATCGCGGTCGACTGGAAGGTCGACAGCGTGCCGGTGACGCTGATCGGCATGACGATGACGGCGGTGACCTTCGCGGCGACCATCGACCGCGTGCTCAACGGCCTGACGCGTCCGTTCTTCGGCTGGATCTCCGACATGATCGGCCGCGAGAACACGATGTTCATCGCCTTCGGCATGGAAGGCATCGGCATCTGGATGCTCTATCTCTGGGGTCACGATCCCGTCTGGTTCGTGCTGCTCTCGGGCTTCGTGTTCTTTGCCTGGGGCGAGATCTACTCGCTGTTCCCCTCGACCTGCACCGATACGTTCGGCGCGAAATTCGCAACGACGAATGCGGGCCTGCTCTACACCGCGAAAGGCACCGCAGCGCTGCTGGTGCCGATCGCCAACTACATGCAGCAGTCGTCGGGCCATTGGGACAGCGTGTTCATCGTCGCAGCCGGCGCCAACATCCTCGCCTCGCTGCTCGCGATCGTGCTGCTCAAGCCGTGGCGGAAAATCGTGGTCGAGAAATCGGCTGTCGCCGCGACCTAGGCAACCCGCTTTCACTGCTGTCGACGAAGCGCCCGGCTCACCGCCGGGCGTTTTTCGTTATCCGCCAGGCCATCGCATAGGCCGAAAGTCTGTGCCCCGTATGCCAGATTTGCTGCGATGCAGCAGGGTGATGGGCTTGCTTTCTGGAATATAGTATACCAACATCCGCCGAAGCGCTTGCGACGATACGCCACAATAATTGCGACACTGGGTCTCATGAAGACCAGGCGCGCTTGGGAGGACTTGATGGTTTCCAGCAATACTGCCGTCACACAAGCTCAACCTTCGTCCAGCGGCTTCCGCTGGCTGCAGCTCGTCATGGGCATCGTCTGCATGGCGATGATCGCGAACCTGCAGTACGGCTGGACGCTGTTCGTCGATCCGATCGACGGCGCGCATCACTGGGGCCGCGCATCGATCCAATTCGCCTTCACGATTTTCGTCGTGACCGAGACCTGGCTGGTGCCGATCGAAGCCTGGTTCGTCGACAAATACGGCCCGCGGCTCGTCATCATGTTCGGCGGCGTCATGATCGCGCTCGCCTGGGTGCTGAACTCCTATGCCGACTCGCTCGCCCTGCTTTACACCGCCGCCGTGTTCGGCGGCATCGGCGCGGGCGCGGTGTACGGCACCTGCGTCGGCAACGCGCTGAAGTGGTTCCCCGATCGCCGCGGCCTTGCCGCCGGCGCAACCGCGGCCGGATTCGGCGCCGGCGCTGCGCTCACCGTGGTGCCGATTGCAAAGATGATCGCCACCAGCGGCTATCAGACCGCGTTCTTCGATTTCGGCATCGGACAGGGATTGATCGTCTTCCTACTCGCCTTCTTCATCCAGCCGCCCGCGGTCTCGATCCCGCCGAAGAAGAAGCAGCTCAACCTGCCGCAGACCAAGATCGACTTCACGCCGCCGCAGGTGCTGCGCAGCCCGATCTTCTGGGTCATGTATCTGGTGTTCGTGATGGTCGCATCCGGCGGCCTGATGGCGGCGGCGCAGATCGCACCGATCGCGCACGACTACAAGATTGCCACGACGCCGGTCACGCTCGCCGGCTTCCAGATGGCCGCGCTGACCTTCGCGATTTCGCTCGACCGCATCTTCGACGGTTTCGGACGGCCGTTCTTCGGCTGGGTCTCCGACAATATCGGCCGCGAGCACACCATGTTCATCGCGTTCGGCACCGGCGCGCTGATGCTGCTGACGCTCTCGACCTGGGGCCATAACCCGCTGGTGTTCGTGCTGGCGACCGCGGTCTATTTCGGCGTGTTCGGCGAGATCTACTCGCTGTTCCCGGCGACCTGCGGCGACACATTCGGCTCGAAATTCGCGACCACCAACAACGGCATGCTCTACACCGCGAAGGGCACCGCCGCGCTGCTGGTGCCGGCCGCCAGCATCGTTGCCGCCAGCTACGGCTGGCAGGCGGTGTTCGTGATCGCGGTCGCGCTCAATGCCACCGCGGCGCTGATGGCGCTGCTCGTGATCAAGCCGATGCGCCGCGCGTTCATCAATGGCAACGAAGCGGCCGCCGCCGCAGCCGAGACCGCGACGAGCGCCAAGACCGCCTGATCAAGGACGGCCTGATCAGGACGGCCTGGCCCGAACTCTCCCCTGGACTGCCGGAGGCGCACCTCGGTGCGCCTCTTTCTTTTGGTCAGGACACCGTCACCCATCAGGGATACCAGATACCAGTGCACTTGAAACGATTGCTTGGCGTCACCATTGACGGCCGCTCACAATCGGCCGAAACGTCAGCAAACCTGCCTATTTAAGCTGTTTCCCGATGGTAGATTCCTCAGACGGCCCGTTGACAATTGGTATCTTGTATACCAGACTTGGTGCCAACGATAAACCCCAAGGAGGTTGCCATGCAAGTCGGAGATATCCTGCGCAAGAAGACCCCTCGCGTTGCCACGGTTCGCATGAACGAGACGGTGGCGATCGCCGCGCAATTGATGCGCGCCAGCAATATCAGCGCGCTCGTGGTCAAGGATGTCGTTCGCACCGAAGGCAACACCGCCGTCGGCATGTTCACCGAGCGCGACGTGGTGCGCGCGATTGCCGAGCACGGCGCGGCCGGCGCCGGCATGAAGGTGTCGCAGTTCGTCTCGGTGCAGCAGCTGGTGTCGTGCACATCGAGCGACACGCTCGAGCACATCCGTCATCTCATGACCAAGCACCATATTCGCCACGTGCCTGTCATCGACAATTACAGCCTGATCGGCGTCGTCAGCATGCGCGACATCGCGGCCGCGTTCGACGAGGAAACCGCCGCGGCGCGCAAGGAAGCCGTGCCGGCGTAACATGCGCCAGCCACCGTCATTGCGAGGAGCTCGCGACAAAATTGCAAGGCAATTTTGCGCTGAAGCGACGAAGCAATCCATCGCTCCGCAAGCGGCGAAATGGATTGCTTCGCGGAGCTTGTCATCCGGCGGCGCTTCCGCCGACCGGCTGGCTCGCAATGACGTGGATGGAAGTGCGCACCGGTCCGCGCGCCTGAGCAGTTGACCGAAACTCCCTGCCCCACCTTCGCCTGACCTCCGCGCCCCGTCATTTCCGCATGGGCACGCCGCAGGTCACCGGTAGACATTTGCCGGACAGGACTGCATCCTTCCCTCGACATCCAAAAACAACACCGTGCGCGGCCGTCCGCGTCGCGGAAAATTCTGATGGAAACGAGGGCAGAATGATCAAGACACGTTTCACCGAGATGTTCGGCGTCGACCACCCGATCGTGCAGGGCGGCATGCAATGGGTGGGACGCGCGGAGCTGGTGGCGGCCGTCGCCAATGCCGGCGCGCTCGGCATGATCACCGCGCTGACGCAGCCGACGCCGGACGATCTGCGCAAGGAGATCGCGCGCTGCCGCGAGCTGACCGACAAGCCGTTCGGCGTGAACCTGACCATCCTGCCCGCGATCAAGCCGCCGCCCTACGCCGAGTATCGCCAGGCCATCATCGAGAGCGGCATCAAGATCGTCGAGACCGCCGGCAACAAGCCGCAGGAGCATGTCGACGAGTTCAAGAAGCACGGCATCAAGGTGCTGCACAAATGCACCAGCGTGCGCCACGCGCTGTCCGCCGAGCGGATGGGCGCCGACGCGATCTCGATCGACGGCTTTGAATGCGCCGGACATCCCGGCGAGGACGACACGCCCGGCCTGATCCTGATCCCGGCGGCCGCCGACAAGGTCAAGATCCCGATGATCGCCTCGGGCGGCTTCGGCGATGCCCGCGGCCTCGTCGCCGCACTCGCGCTCGGCGCCGAAGGCATCAACATGGGC
Organism: Bradyrhizobium sp. USDA 3364; assembly: GCF_054056355.1. Classification (NCBI taxonomy): domain Bacteria; kingdom Pseudomonadati; phylum Pseudomonadota; class Alphaproteobacteria; order Hyphomicrobiales; family Nitrobacteraceae; genus Bradyrhizobium; species Bradyrhizobium sp. USDA 3364. The sequence continues at coordinate 5,838,188 of NZ_JBSRYG010000002.1, read as the reverse complement.
ACGCGCTTCATGTGCACCAAGGAAAGCCCGATCCACCAGCTCGTGAAGGAGCGCATCGTCGCCAATGACGAGCGCGAGACCGAGCTGATCTTCCGCACCATGCGCAACACCTCGCGCGTCGCCAGGAATGCGATCTCGACCAAGGTCGTGCAGATGGAGAAGGAAGGCGCCAAGTTCGAGGACGTCCGCGAGCTGGTCGCCGGCGCCCGCGGCAAGATGGTCTACGCGACCGGCGATGCCGACGAAGGCATCTGGTCGGCCGGCCAGGTGCAGGGCCTGATCCACGACATCCCATCCTGCGCCGAGCTCATCTCGCGCATCGTCCACGAGGCGGAAGCGATCATCCGCGAGCGGCTCGAGGCGATGATGTCCGGCGCCAAGCGCCAGGCTGCGGAGTAGCCGGCCGGGAGCAGGAAGTTTCGTCCGTCGGCCTGAGGTGCTCGCGAAGCGAGCCTCGAAGGGCGACGGCCGCCAGCCGGGCCGCGCATCCTTCGAGGGCCGCTGAAGAAGCGGCCAGCTCAGGATGACGGGACTAGAGTCATCTCGCGTTTGACGACACAAACGAGAACCAGACCATGATGCGCTACCTTCGCATCATGATATCTTCGGGACAGCCGGCGAGAGTTAGCATGCGTCTCCTCAAGGCAGCCGTTGCGGTCATCCTCTGCCTGTCGGCCGCGTGCGCACACGCGGCCGGTCTCCGGCTCATCAAGGTGAAGGCGGATGGCGCCGAACCGCTGCAGATTGCGGTGTGGTCGCCCTGCGCCGCTCCCGCGGGCGAGGTGAAGCTGGCGACGACGACGCTGCCGGGAACGGCGGATTGCCCTGTGGTCGGTGAGAAGCTGCCGCTGATCCTGATCTCGCACGGCTTCGGCGGCAGCTTCACCGGACATCACGATACCGCCGAGACGCTGGCGGATGCCGGCTTCGTCGTGGTCGCTATCAACCATCCCGTCGATAGCGGCGCCGGCGACATGACCCGGGCCGATACGCTGGCCGCGCTTGTCGAGCGCTCAGCCGACATCAAACGGGCGATCGACTACATGCTCGACGCATGGCCGGACCGCACTAGGCTCGATCCCGGCAAGATCGGTTTCTTCGGCTTCTCGCGCGGCGGCTACACCGGCCTCGTCGTCGCCGGCGCCAATCCTGATATCCGCAAGGCCACCGCCTTCTGCGACGTGCCCTATCGCAAGCCGAGTTGCGAGGAATTGCAACGCAACGAAATCCCGGCGCAGGCTGTCGTGCATGACCCGCGCGTGAAGGCGATGGTGCTTGCCGATCCGGCATTCGCTCCGTTGTTCGATCGCTATGCCCTGAGGGGTGTAACGATCCCGACCCAGCTCTGGGCCTCGGAGCTCAGCGGCGAAGACACGATCACCGAGATCAATCCCGGCTACGTCGCGGCGATCAACGAGAGCCTGCCGATCAAGACCGACTATCATGTGGTCCGCAATGCCGGGCACTTCGTGTTCCTGGTGCCCTGCTCTGCAACGCTGGCGGCCAAGCGGCCAAAGATCTGCACGGACCGGCCGGGCTTCGACCGCGTTGCGTTCCACAAGGAGTTGAACGCCGACATCCTCGCCTTCTTCCGCGAGCAGCTGGACGTGCATCAGCCCTGACATCAGATCAACAACAGCGCGACGTGCCAAAAAACTTTGACCCAAGGTACGTCTCGGCCAACACAGCTGGAGAGAACCAGATGGCAGCCCAAATGAAAGCCTACGTGTACGGAGCCAATGGCCCTGAGATCACCGACGTCGCCAAGCCCGCGCCGAAGGGCCAGCAGGTGCTGGTCAAGGTTCATGCCTGCGGGCTGAACCGGGCCGATCTCGGCATGACCAAAGGCCACGCCCACGGCGCGGCCGGGGGCGTCGGCACCGTACTCGGCATGGAATGGGCCGGCGAAGTCGCCGAGCTCGGCCCCGACGCGAAGGGCGTCAAGGTCGGCGACAAGATCATGGGCTCCGGTGCTGCTGCGTTCGCCGAATACACGCTCGCCGATCACGGCCGTCTGTTCCGCTCACCATCGAACATGAATTTCGACGAGGCCGCAACGCTACCCGTCGCGCTCGCCACCATGCACAACGCCGTCGTCACCAACGGCGCGCTGCAAGCGGGCCAGACCGTGCTGATCCAGGGCGCGAGCTCCGGCGTCGGCCTGATGGCGATGCAGATCGCAAAGCTGAAGGGCGCGAAGCTCGTCGTGGGTTCGTCGACCGACGCGATGCGCCGCGGCCGCTTGACGGAATTCGGCGCCGATCTCGCGGTGGATTCCAAGGATCCCGGCTGGGTCGATCAGGTGTTGCAGGCGACATCAGGCGAAGGCGTCGATCTGATCGTCGATCAGGTCTCCGGATCGATAGCGAACCAGAATCTGAAGGCGACCAAGGTCAAGGGCCGCATCGTCAATGTCGGCCGGCTCGGCGGCACCCATGGCGACTTCAACTTCGACCTGCACGCGGCGCGCCGCATCCAGTATATCGGCGTCACCTTCCGCACCCGCACGATCGAGGAGATCCGCGAGATCTTCGACGAGGTGCGCAAGGACATCTGGCCCGCGGTCGAGGCGCGCAAGCTGCAGCTGCCGATCGACCGGGTCTACAAATTCGCCGACATCGGCAAGGCGTTCGAACACATGGAAGCCAACAAGCACCTCGGCAAGATCGTGGTGACGCTGTAGCGACGGTGCGTCTGGCGGATTGGCCAACGGGTCCGCGCAAAGCGCGGCCCGGCTAATCCGTCCTACGTGCTTCCAGAAGAGCTGTGGCTCTTTCTCGTGCGACGTTCAGCCGACCGGTCCGGGGACCCAATAATCCCCCGCGAGCGGTCTAACCTTTACGTCGCTAATGACTCCGAGCTCCAGGCTCGGATCGAAATAGCGCATCGTCCGCTCATTGAGGTCAATGATGCGGCCAGGCCTCAGCGGCCCCACATCATTTATCTTGACGATGACCTTCTTGCCTGCAGCCTCGACCAGGGCATATTTCGGCCTCGCACCAAATTCGACCCCACCAAACTTCTGACGCAGGCTTGTCTTGATGGCAGCCGCCCAGACCCAGCGATCATAGCGTTCGCCGGAGGCTGTGCTCGGACCGCCCTCCTCCTTGCCGGGCTTGAACGGATTGTACATGGATGCCGCGCCAACGATTGCATCCCCACACGCGGCATTGACGACGTCTCTTGAATGAACCGCACCGATTTCACTTCCAGCAGCAGAGCCAAAAATGGCGAACGCAACCACGGCGCCGCAAACTGCGGCGCTCGAGCCGAACAGCATCATCACTCCTCGATTGATTTTTGATCGTTCGGTTCCCGATTCCGCAAACGTGGTCGAGCGAACGTGGAGGCGTTAACTCGGGCCAGTTCTTTGCGGATTCGTGCCAATTCCGGCGACGGAACCATTGTGGGAACCAAAGCGGTCCCACACAGTGTTTTTAGTTCTCGCCCGGTTAAGACAGAGATTGCGTCAGCAACATGACTGAACAGAACTTCTTCGACGGCGCGTGAAGGGTGACTCGGCGTCACTTTCCGCACGAGGCGCCGTTGCCGGATCAGATTCGATGATCACCACATCGACGGCTACCAGTCGTCGTAGAGCCACTCCCTTGGCGGCATTCGAGGTGGCGCCCTCGCGTAGGGCGGCTCATAGGTCCGCTGGGGCTTGCGCGGGGCCGGAGCCGGCGGCGCCGCAGGCGCTGACGTCTTCTGCTCGGAAACCTTCTGCTCGGAGACCTTCGCGAGCGCCCGCTTCAATTCCTCCTGGCTTGCCTTGAGCTCCTCGATGGCTTTGGAGCTCTCGCGGGCGGCTTGTTGCTGGTCCGCCTTGAGCTGTTCGATGTTTCGCTGCACGTTCGCGAGATCGCGCGCGATGGTTTGCAGCAGCCCGGCTTGATCGGGAAGCGCCGCGGGAGCCGGTGGCGCGTTGTCCTGCGCTGCTTTCGGCGCGGCGTCCTGCGTTGCGGGCGAAGGCGCGGGCGTCGGTTGCGGTGGTGCGGTCTCGGCCGCGGCAATTTGAACGGCAGATGGAGTGCGCTGCGCGGGAAGCGGCGGATCATCCGGCGGCAATGATCGAGCTGAAGCGAGCTGCGGCGCCCAGCGGGCGACAACCAGCTTGGCTCTCGCGCCATAGGACGACTGCGAAGCCAGGACAGCGACAATGATGCATGCCGCCAGTGACAGGGCGGCAAGGGCGCGGAAAGCCGGCCTTCCGGACGACGATTGCGGGCTGCGTTCGAGCGCGGCAGCAGGTCCGGACGAAGCAGCAGCGCCCGACGAAGCAGCAGGTTCGACCGAGGGCGGGACAGGTTCAGCCGACGGTGGGGGCGCCGCGTCGCGCTCCATCCTCGCAAGCCGCTCGCTCAGGCGTGTGAGCTCTTCATCGGCGCGGACGATCTGCTTGTGGGCTTCCGCCAGCCGTTCATCGGCGCTCGCGGCCGGCCCCTCACCAGGTTCACCTGCATTCGGAGTGGGTGTGGAGCTCATTGGCGTGTCCCTCTTCCGTCCAATGTCATCCAAGACTGCCGTCTCGGTTATCCGTCAGGTCGATCAGCGCCCAGCACCCCGTTCAGTCTCGCCCAAGTGATCGTATGATAGCGCGCTTGGCGTCTCGTGATAAGCAGGATCGTCGTCTTGCGGCGATGATGACTGTTGCCCATTCGACACGACGGGCAACTCGGCAAAACGTGTCAATCCCTCGCGCCAAAAATATTTCGCTTTATCAGAAATGCGAGGGCGGTGACCAGCAGGAGATGACACCGGAAACAGGTACGCAATAACGCCGCGTCGTATCGCCGAGAACCATCCTCATCGTCGTCCTGGCGAAAGCCAGGACCCATCACCTCGAATGCGAGTCATGACGCGATGCAGTTGCTACAGCTCACCTCAGCAACACAACCCTGTGGTCATGGCTCCTGGCTTTCGCCAGGACGACGGTCTCGCACAGTGCACATCTTGAGATTCGGAATAGTTCGCAACAACTCCACTCCCGAGACGCGCTCTTGCAAGTGAGTTGCGCTTGCGCATGGCGAACGACGCGCGACACTTGATGTTCACAGTTGGCCTGCTAAACCGCCGCCCATGAGCCCTTCAAACACCAGCGCACCCTCCACCAAGACATCCGTCGCCGCGATCTCGATCCTTGCCAGCGGCAGCATGGCCCTGGCGAAGTTCATCGTCGGCATCGCAATCGGCTCGCTGGCGCTGATATCAGAGGCGCTGCACTCGTCGATCGACCTGGTCGCCACCATCATCACCTGGGCGGTGGTGCGGGTGTCGGACCAGCCGGCCGACGCCGAGCATCACTACGGCCACGGCAAGTTCGAGAGCGTCTCGGCGCTCTTCATCATCGCCCTGCTCTACGTGTTGGCCGGCGGCATCCTGGTGCAGGCCTACAGCCATCTGCGCGAGGGCGCCCCGCCGCCGTCGATCTCGGCCATTCCCTTCATCGTCCTCGTCGTCGATATCGGCGTCAATCTGTGGCGCGCCCGCGCGCTGCATCGCGCCGCGCGCGACACCAAGAGCCAGGCGCTGGCCGCCGACGCGCTGCATTTCGCCTCCGACGTGATGGGCTCGACCGCCGTCATTGTCGGCCTCGTGCTGGCGGGCTTCGGCTTCTGGTGGGGTGACGCCGCTGCCGCGATCGCGGTCGCGGTGATGATCGCCTTGCTCGGCCTGCGCATGGCGCGGGAGACGGTCGAGACCCTGCTCGACCGCGCGCCCGAAGGCGCATTGGAAAAGGCCACCGCCGCCATCAAGGCGGTGCCTGGGGTGGTCGACGTCGACCGGCTGCGGGTCCGCATGGTCGGCGCAACGCATTTCATCGACGCCATCGCCAAGGTGCCGCGCACCTACCCGATTGACCGCGTCGAGGACATCAAGCGCCGGGCCCAGCAGGCGATGACCAAGACGTTCGGCGACGCCGACCTCACCTTCACCGCGGTGCCGGTGGCGCGCGACAATGAGAGCGTGCGCGAGCGCATCATGGTGATCGCGCGCAATTCCGGCCTCGCCATCCACCATGTTACCGTTCACGATATCGGCGGCAAGCTGATCGTCGGCATCGACCTCGAGCTCGACAGCGACATGGCGCTGGACGCCGCGCACGACATCGCCCACCAGCTCGAGCGCGCGATCCGCGAGGATTTCGGCGAGGACGTCGAGGTCGACACCCACATCGAGCCGCTCGAGCCAGAATTGCCATGGGGAACCGACGCCGCGCCCGACCGCGTCGAGGCCATCAAGACCGCGCTGACCGGATTTGCCGATGGCGGCGCGATCCATGACATCCACAATGTGCGGGTCCGCAACACCGACGCCGGCGAGGTCGTCAACTTCCATTGCCGCGCTGCGCCATCGATGAGTGTGATCAAGGTGCACGAAAGCGTCGACGAGATTGAACGCAAACTGCGTCGCACATTCCCCACGGTGAAGCGTGTGATCAGTCACGCAGAACCGGCGCGCGCGTAATTCTACGGAGCCGTTCCTGTTTCGGACTCACTTTGAGTCCACCGATTCTGCTTTGGGCAAGAATTATTTCGCATTAACGAATCGTTGACTCTCGACAGTCCCGGAAATCTGGATTCAAATGATCATGATTCGGATGCATCGTGGGGAGCATCCGAACTGGGTAAAAATCAGCTTAGAGCGGGGGTCTCAAGCATGGCGCGCGCGCATGCAGCGAACGCGTGCGTCCAATCCGATTCGATCAAGGGATTGGCGCAGTCGATCGCGAAACCGGCCTATCACAGGCTCTTGACGGCCGAGCCTGCACTGCGCCGCGCCGTGCCTACCCTCATCATCGCCTTCCTCATCACGATCTGCCTCGGCGCCTTCGTCCAGGTAATCGACCAGAACCGGCAGAAGCGCGGCGCGATGAAGCGCGACCTTGCCGCGCTCTCCGACATCCTCGCCGAACGTCTCGACCGGCTGACCTCGGTGCGCCGCGAGCGCCTCGCCAATATCGAGCGGATACAGGAGCTGCTGCCGGACCTGATCCCGTCCTGGGGCATCGCCTACGGCCGCCACGTCATCATCACCAGCGCCGATCATCGCGTGCTGGCGCGCGTGCCGATCGACGGCAGCGGCGAGACCGACCGCGTCCTCGACATCGTCTCCACCGCGCAGCTCCTGATCGCACCGGGCCAGCAGGGCACGGTCAACGACATGACGCTGCCGAACGGCACCGGCGCGCTGGCGATCTCGCAGCTCGTCAAGTCGCTCCCCGGCCAGGTCGTCGTGATCCAGGAGATGAACGAGCCGATCTGGGGATCCGACGCCGCGCTCTCGGTGACGCTGTCGGCGACCACGAGCTTCGTGGTGCTGATCCTCGGCTTCGCGTTCCACTGGCAATCGACCCGTGCCCGCGAGGGCGACCTGATCAACGACGCCGTGCGCGGCCGGATCGACACCGCGCTCAATCGCGGCCGCTGCGGCTTGTGGGACTGGGACCTGTCGCGTGGCCGGATCTTCTGGTCGCAGTCGATGTTCACCCTGCTCGGGCTCGATAGCCGCAACGACCTGCTCACCTTCGGCGAGGTCAACGCGCTGGTGAATTCCGACGACATCAACCTGTTCGACATCGCCGACCAGCTGATCTCGAACAAGATTCATCACATCGACCAGAGCTTCCGCATGCGCCATGTCGGCGGCCACTGGATCTGGCTGCGCGTGCGCTGCGAGCTCAGCCACGCCGCCGCCGACGGCGGCCTGCACCTGATCGGAATCGCGGTCGACATCACCGAACAGAAGAGCCTCGCCGAGAAGTCGGTTGAAGCCGACCTCCGGCTGCGCGACGCGATCGAGACCATTCCGGAGGCCTTCGTGCTCTGGGATGCCGATGACCGCCTCGTGCTCTGCAACTCGCACTTCCAGCGGCTACACAAGCTGCCGGATACCGCCGTCAGCCCCGGCACTTCCTATGAGACCGTGATCGAGGTCGGCAGTATGCCGGAGGTACGCACCCGCCTGCACGAGAGCGGCGTGCCGGCGCCGGGCGCCCGCACCTTCGAGGCCCAGCTCGACGACGGCAGCTGGCTGCACATCAGCGAGCGCCGCACCAAGGACGGCGGCTACGTCTCGGTCGGCACCGACATCACCCGCATCAAGGCGCACGAGCAGAAGCTGGTCGACAACGATCTGCGCCTGCGCGCCACCGTGATCGATCTGCAGCGCTCGCAAGCCGAGCTGGAGCGGCAGGCGGTCGAACTCGCCGACCTCGCCGAAAAATATTCGCAGGAGAAGACCCGCGCCGAGGACGCCAACGCCGCGAAGTCCAAGTTCCTCGCCAATATGAGCCACGAGCTGCGCACGCCGCTCAACGCCATCATCGGCTTCTCCGAGATCATGGGCTCTGGCCTGTTCGGAACGCTCGGCTCGGACAAGTATGCGGAGTACTGCCACGACATCCTGACCTCGGGGAAATACTTGCTCGAGGTCATCAACGACATTCTCGACATGTCGAAGATCGAGGCCGGCCGCATGAAGTTCGACATGGAGCCGCTCGACCTCTCCGGCATCCTCGCGGAATCGCTCCGCGTCGTCTCCGGCCGCGCCGAGCACAAGGGGCTGTCGCTGGAGTCGGATATCGAAAGCACGATCTCGGTCGTCGCCGACCGCCGCTCGGTCAAGCAGATCATCGTCAACCTGCTCTCCAACGCCGTGAAGTTCACGCCCGACAATGGTCGCGTGCTGGTGCGCGGCCAGATGCTGGACGACTCGATCGTGCTGCTGATCGCCGACAGCGGCATCGGCATCGCACCAGAATCGCTGCGGCGGCTCGGCAAGCCGTTCGAGCAGGTCGAGAGCCAGCTCACCAAGAGCTACCAAGGCTCCGGCCTCGGACTTGCGATCGCACGCTCGCTCACCAATCTGCACGGCGGCTCGATGAAGCTGCGGTCCAAGCTCGGCGTCGGCACCGTGGTCCGCGTCACGCTGCCCCGCGATCCGCGGCCCCTGCAAACCAGGCTTCCGGAGGCGGCCTGAGCCCCAAATTACTTCGCGAGCACGCCTTCCAGCGAGGGACCATCGCCGAGGACGGCCAGCGTCTCGCGCGGGCTGAGATGCCCGACCGCCTCGTCGAAGCTGTCGCTTGCCTCGATCCGTGCGCGCGCCACCGCGAGGTTGAGATCGATCTCGCCGGGGCCGCCGCGCCGCGCCGGCGGCAACGACGACAGATGACGATGCAGCAGGCCGGAATCCTGCCGCAACGTCGCGAGCGCGGGGGCCGACGCGTGGGCAGGCGCCGCCGCCAGTTCGTTGGCGCGAACCAGCACACTCGGCGGTCCGCTCTCCTCCGGCGTCATGAACAGCGCGCGCATCGCGGGCTTGGCCGTCCAGGCCCCGATCGGGATCGCAAACAAGAGGCCCACGATCACCGGCGACATCCACAGCAGCAGCGGCAGCGAGACCGCATAGGCGCTTGCCGCCATCGCGACGCCACAGGCGGTCGGGATGCCGTATTTCCGGTACAGCTCGCGCCGCTCGACCTCACCGTCGTCGCGCCGCTGCGTCTGCCAGCCCGCATCGCGGCCGAGCAGGATCTCGACGACGGCGATCGACTGGAACACCATCATGACGGGCGCGATCATCGCCGAGATCAGCAGCTCGGCAATGACGCCTGCAAGCGTCCGGAAGCCGCCGCCGAATTGCCGGCGCGCCTCCCGCTGCGTCAGCAACAGGATGAAGCCGAGCAGCTTCGGCACGATCAAGAGCGCCATGGTGAGGCCGAAGACCCAGGCGGCGAGCACCGGGTCCTGCGCCGGCCAGTTCGGGAACAGCGAAAAGCCCTTCGGAAAATATTCGGGGCGAATGAAGCGCGCCTGCAACGAGATCAGGATTCCGAGCAGCAGGAACGACAGCCAGAGCGGCGCGGTGATGTAGGAGCCGATCCCGGTCATGAAATGCAGCCGCGAGATCCAGTGCAGGCGGCGCGTGGTCAGCACGGCGAGATGCTGCAGATTGCCCTGGCACCAGCGCCGGTCGCGCGCGGCGAAATCCAAAAGCGACGGCGGCACCTCCTCAAAACTGCCGCCGAGCGTCGGCGCCATGTAGATGCCCCAGCCAGCGCGCCGCATCAGCGCCGCCTCGACGAAATCGTGGCTCAAGATATGTCCGCCGAACGGCTTGCGGCCGGAGAGCTCGGGCAGGCCCGCCTGCTCCGCGAAGGCCTGAATTCGGATGATCGCATTGTGGCCCCAATAATTGCCCTCGGAGCCGTGCCACCACGCCACGCCCGCGGCGACCATCGGACCATAGAGCCGGCCGGCGAACTGCTGCAGGCGGCTGAACAGGCTGCGCGCGTTAACGATGACGGGCAGCGTCTGCAGCAGCGCCGCCTGCGGGTTGGTCTCCATGGCGTGAACCATCCGCACCATGGTGTCGCCCAACATCAGGCTGTCGGCGTCGAGCACGATCATGAACTGGTAGCCGCCGCCGAACCGCGTGATCCACTCGCCGACATTGCCGGACTTCCGTGCCGTGTTGTCGGCGCGATGCCGGTAGTAGAGCCGCCCGCCGCCACAGGCCGCGCTGAGATCGAGGAACGCCCGCTCCTCGGCGATCCAGATATCGGGATCGCGGGTGTCGCTCAGCACGAACCAGTCGAAGCGTTCGGCCTGTCCGGTCGCCTCGATCGATTCATGGATGGCGCGCAGGCGTGCCATCAATTGATGTGGATTCTCGTTATAGGTCGGGAGCAGCACCGCGGTCCGGCTTGCGAGTTGCGGCAACGGACCGTCGACGCGGATCGGCAGGGCATTGCCCCTGCGTCCAAGCAGAACGAAGAAGCCGGCGAGCGCCGAGGCGAACGAAAACGCGATCCAGGCGAGCAGCGCCACGAACAGCACCAGCACCATCCATTCCATGATCGTCACGCCGCCGACCTGGAGCACCATGTACATCTCGTAGGCACCCGCGGCGGTCAGCGCCGCCGTCAGCAGAAGGATGAACGCGCGGCGCATGAACATGCCCGCACCGACCGGCACCGGCTTGCTCAAAGCGTGTGGCGGCCGGTCAAGATCGGCCGCCGCCATCGCGAGCGGGCTCTCCTGCGGCAGGAAGCCGTCGGCCGCCGTGGCGGCGCCGGGATGCGGCGACGTGACTATGGCGCCCATCGATAGACCCAGATCTCCGAGAGCGGCTTGTCTTCCTGCGCCAGATGAGCGCGCAGCTCGATCGGGTCCTTCTTGAGGGCACATTGGAAGCTGAGCCGCCATCCGCCCGTATTCGGGTTCGGCTGCGTGACGATGTTGGTGATCTCGGCCTTCTCCGCCGACACGACGCCCTTGACGCTGTCGGGATCGATCCCCTTCAGATTGTCGCCGGCGAGGTCGAGCACGAACAGCTTGCTGTCCTCGCCGCGGGCGCCGATGCCGGTGCGGGTGAAGCGCGCGAGAGAATGCGGCTTCGGCGCGTCGGGCCCCCAATGCAGGCGATAGGTCAGATTGGTCTCGCTCTTGGCCTTGAGCGGCGCCTTCGGCCGCCAGAACGCGGCGATGTTGTCGTGGATCTCTTCTTTGGTCGGAATCTCGATCAGGATGACCGCGCCCTCGCCCCAGTCGCCGATCGGCTCGACCCACAGGCTCGGACGTTTCTCGAAGCGCGATTCGATGTCCTGATAGGCGAAGAAATTCTTCTCCCGCTGCATCAGCCCGAACCCGTGCGGGTTGATGTCCTGGAACGTGCTGATCTGGAGGTCGCGCGGATTGCTCAGCGGACGCCACAGGCTCTCGCCCTTGCCGTTGTAGATCGCAAGCCCGTCGGAATCATGCACCGACGGCCTGAAGTCATCGACCTCGGTGCGGTCATTGGGCCCGAAGAAGAACATGCTCGTCATCGGCGCAAGGCCGGCGTGCTCGAGATCGGCGCGCGGATAGACCGATGCCTCGACATCGAACACCGTGGTCTTCCCAGGCCTGATCGCGAAGCGATAGCTCGCCGCGCAGCTCTTGCTGTCGAGCAAGGCATGGATCACGAGCGAGGTCGCGTTGGGCACGGGACGCTCGAGCCAGAACGCCTTGAAGAACGGAAACTCCTCGCCCTTGGCCTCGCCGGTGTCGATCGACAGGCCGCGCGCCGACAGGCCGTAGGTCTCATCCCTGGCGACAGCGCGGAAATAGCTCGCGCCGAGGAAGACGCAGACTTCGTCGTAATAGTCCGGCTTGTTGATCGGCGCATGGATCCGAAATCCGGCAAAGCCGAGATCCGTCTCGGTGAACGACGGCACGTCGTTGCCGAACGAAAAACTGTCCTTGCTGTAGCCGACTTCGCTGACCTTGCCATCGGCGACCTCGAAGATCTGAACCTTGTTCTTGTAGAAGAAGCCGCGGTGGAAGAACTGCGCCTCGAACGGAAGCTTCTGACCGTGCCATAGCGCGCGCTCGGGCACGAAGCGGATCGTGCGGTACTGATCGTAAGTCAGATCCTTCAGGCCGCTCGGCAGCTTCTCGTCGGGCGCCTCGAACGCCTTGCTCGCAAGGTTGCGGGCGAGATCCCGCACCATCGACGGGTTGAAAGCTGCGTCCGGCGTGTTCCCTGCGGCGGCAGCCTCGCGCTGCGGCAACAACATCAAGGTCGGCAACACGGCCGACCCGTGGAGTAACTGGCGACGATTCAATGCAACTCCTGCTCGCTATCCGGGACGCCGCAATGAAACCTCCGAGCGCGCGAGGAGTTCCATCGTTGCTGCGAGCAACAGAGATCGCCTGACATTGGAACCGCGGTGCAAGCGCCGCGGCGGATTGCGCGACGCTACGCGCTCTCCAGCGTCGGCGCGACCTCGCGCGCGACCTGCACCAGGGCTGCGATCAGCGGCGTCATCGGATCGCGCTGCGGGATCACCAGGCCGATGCTGTAGTCCACGACCGGATCGACGATCGGAATGCTGCGCACGGCATCCGCAAGGCCGAGCGTCTCGGCGAGCTTGGCTGGCATCACGCTGGCCCAGCGCCCGGTCTTCACATGGGTGTAGAGCACCAACAGCGAGTTCGAGGTCAGCGTTGGTGTCGCCTCCGCGCCGACCGAGGTCAGCGCGCGATCGATGATGCGGCGGTTCTGCATGTCGGGCGTCAGCAGGCAGAGCGGCACCGTGCCGACTTCCTTCCACGTCACCTGCTTGCGGTCGCCGAACATCGCGTCGGGCGCGGTCAGCAGACGATAGCTCTCGTTGTAGAGCGGGATGGTGCGGACCTTGCCGATCGGCTCGTTCTCGATGTAGGTCAGGCCGGCATCGACCTCGAGATTCTCGAGCAGGCCGAGCACGTCGGCCGACGTGCAGGACTGGATACGGAAACGCACATCGGGATGGCGCGCCCGGAACGGCGTGGTCAGCGAGGCCACCATGCCGAGCGCGGTCGGGATCGCCGCGATCCGGATCTCGCCCGATAGCTTGTCCTTGAGGCTGTTGATCTCCTGCTTCATCGCCCGCGCATCGCCCACGATGCGCCGCGCCCAATCCAGCGTCCGCTCGCCCTCCGGCGTAAAACCCTGGAAGCGCGATCCGCGCTGCACCAGCATGACGCCGAGGATCTCCTCGAGCTGCTTGAGGCTGGTCGACATGGTCGGCTGGGTGACGCCGCAGGCCTCCGCAGCCCGGCCGAAATGCCGCTCCTTGGCCAGTGCCAGCAGAAGTTCCAGCTTGTCGATCAAGGTTCAATCCCCTTCGGAAAACGGCGCCCCAAACGGCAGTCCGACGCGTCCATAGGTAGCACGATCCGGGTGCGATTCCGAAATCCAAAGCGCCCCGGAAGTGCGTGATTCCAGACCATTATTGCGATCCTAAATCAGCCCATCGCACAACGCTATTAATCGCGTTTCGCAATCGCCGCATGAGACAGCTTTATTGATGTTTCGAACGATTCCAACTCAGATGCGCGCAGCAAAAAACGGATCGTGAGAAGCGCTGATGACGGTGGGATACGAACCTTGGGACACGGCGCGCGGCGCCGAGATCATCGCCGAGCACGCCGGCCTTGAAGGCGCCACGCTGGTGATCCTGCACGCGCTGCAGGACGCCTTCGGCTACGTGCCCGAGCCGGCGATTCCGATGGTCGCGGAGGCGCTCAATCTGTCCCGTGCCGAGGTGCACGGCGTGTTCACCTTCTACCATGACTTCCGGAAAGCCCCTGCCGGACGCCACGTCCTCAAGCTCTGCCGTGCCGAGGCCTGCCAGGCTGCCGGCGGCGATCGGCTTGCGGCGCGCGCAGAGGCCAAGCTCGGCGTTTCCCTCGGAAACACCACCGCGGACGACCGCGTGACGCTGGAGCCAATCTACTGCCTCGGACTGTGCGCCACCGCGCCGTCGGCGATGCTGGATGGCCGCGTCGTCGGCCGGCTCGACGAAGCGCGCGTCGACGCGCTGGTCGCGGAGGCACAGCGATGACGACGCGGATCTTCATTCCCCGCGATGCCGGCGCGGTTGCCGTCGGCGCCGACGACGTCGCCCTCGCTTTCGAGCAGGCCGCAGCGGCGCGCGGCAAGCCGGTCGAGATCGTCAGGACCGGTTCGCGTGGCCTGTACTGGCTGGAGCCGATGGTCGAACTGGCGACCGCGCAGGGCCGCGTCGGCTTCGGCCCGGTGACGCCGGCGGACGTGCCGTCCCTGCTCGATGCGATGGCCGGCAACGGCCAGCACACGCTGCGGCTTGGTGTCACAGACGAGATTCCCTGGCTTAAGCGCCAGACCCGCCTCACCTTCGTCCGCTGCGGCGTCGTCGATCCGCGCTCGGTCGACGACTACCGCGCCCATGGCGGCTACCGAGGTCTCGAGCGGGCGCTGACGCTGACCTCCGACCAGATCCTTGCCGACGTCACGACGTCGGGCCTGCGCGGCCGCGGCGGCGCCGGCTTCCCGACCGGCATCAAGTGGAAGACGGTGGCGCAGGCCAGCGCCGACCGCAAATACATCGTCTGCAACGCCGACGAAGGCGACAGCGGCACCTTCGCCGACCGCATGATCATGGAAGGCGACCCCTTCGTCGTGATCGAAGGCATGACGATCGCTGGTATCACGGTCGGGGCCGCCAAGGGCTACATCTACATCCGCTCGGAATATCCGCACGCAGTCGAGGCCATGAATGCGGCGATCGTAGCCGCCCGCCGCGCCGGCCTGCTCGGCAAGCGCATCGGCGGCACCAAGCATGAGTTCGATCTCGAGGTCCGGGTCGGGGCCGGGGCCTATGTCTGCGGCGAAGAGACCTCGCTCTTGGAAAGCCTCGAGGGCCGCCGCGGCATCGTCCGCGCCAAGCCGCCGCTGCCCGCGCACAAGGGCCTGTTCGGCCGGCCGAGCGTCATCAACAACGTGCTATCGTTCGCGGCGATCCCCTTCATCCTCGACAACGGCGCCAAGGCTTACGCCGATTTCGGCATGGGCCGCTCGCGGGGCACGATGCCGATCCAGCTCGCCGGCAACATCAGATATGCCGGGCTGTTCGAGACCGCGTTCGGCGTCACGCTCGGCGAACTCGTCGACGAGATCGGCGGCGGTACCTTCACCGGACGCGAGGTGCGTGCCGTGCAGGTCGGTGGGCCGTTAGGGGCCTACTTCCCGCGCGCGCTGTTCGACACGCCGTTCGACTATGAAGCGTTCGCCGCGCGCGACGGCCTGATCGGCCATGGCGGCATCGTGGTGTTCGACGACACCGTCGACATGGTCAAGCAGGCGCGCTTCGCGATGGAGTTCTGCGCGATCGAGTCCTGCGGCAAGTGCACGCCGTGCCGGATCGGTTCGACCCGCGGCGTCGAGACCATCAACAAGATCATCAACGGCGAGCGCGTGGCGGAAAACCTCGCCGTGATCGAAGACCTCTGCAACACCATGAAGTTCGGCTCGCTCTGCGCGCTCGGCGGCTTCACGCCCTACCCCGTGATGAGCGCACTGAAGCACTTCCGGGAAGATTTCGGTCCCGCACCGGCCCGGCTGCAGGCCGCGGAATAGCAAGGAAATCACGATGTCGCTGATCCAGGAAACCGATTTCGGCACGCCCAAGTCCAAATCCGAGACGATGGTCACGCTGACCATCGACGGCAATCAGATCACGGTGCCCGAGGGCACCTCGATCATGCGCGCGGCGATGGAAGCCGGCACCCAGATTCCAAAACTCTGCGCGACCGACATGGTCGATGCGTTCGGCTCCTGCCGGCTCTGCCTCGTCGAGGTCGAGGGCCGCGCCGGCACGCCGGCCTCCTGCACCACGCCGGTCATGCCCGGCCTCGTGGTGCACACCCAGAGCGAGCGGCTGAAGAAGCTGCGCAAGGGCGTGATGGAGCTCTACATCTCCGACCATCCGCTGGACTGCCTGACCTGCGCCGCGAACGGCGACTGCGAATTGCAGGACATGGCGGGCGCGGTCGGCCTGCGCGACGTGCGCTACGGCTATGAGGGCGAGAACCACGTCTTCGCCAAGTCTTCCAAGAATTCGGCGCAGGGCTGCGAAAACGACAACTGGATGCCGAAGGACGAATCCAATCCGTACTTCACCTACGATCCCTCCAAGTGCATCGTCTGCTCGCGCTGCGTCCGCGCCTGCGAGGAGGTGCAAGGCACCTTCGCGCTGACGATTTCCGGCCGCGGCTTCGACAGCCGCGTGTCGCCCGGCATGAACGAGAGCTTCCTCGGCTCCGAATGCGTATCCTGCGGCGCCTGCGTGCAGGCCTGCCCGACCGCGACGCTGACCGAGAAATCCGTGATCGAGATCGGCCAGCCCGAGCATTCGGTCGTCACCACCTGCGCCTATTGCGGCGTCGGCTGCGCCTTCAAGGCCGAGATGCGCGGCGAGGAAGTGGTGCGCATGGTGCCGTGGAAGGACGGCAAGGCCAATCGCGGCCATTCCTGCGTCAAGGGCCGCTTCGCCTGGGGCTACACCACCCACAAGGAGCGCATCCTGAAGCCGATGATCCGCGAGCGGATCGAGGATCCCTGGCAGGAAGTGTCGTGGGACGAGGCGCTGAACTTCGCCGCCGCGAAGTTCAAGGGCATCCAGCAGAAATACGGCCGCGACTCCGTCGGCGGCATCACCTCGTCACGCTGCACCAATGAAGAGACCTATCTGGTGCAGAAGCTGATTCGCGCCGGCTTCGGCAACAACAATGTCGACACCTGCGCCCGCGTCTGCCATTCGCCGACCGGCTACGGCCTGTCGCAGACCTTCGGCACCTCGGCCGGCACGCAGGACTTCGACTCGGTGGAGGACACCGACGTCGTGATGATCATCGGCGCCAATCCGGCCTCGGCCCACCCGGTGTTCGCCTCGCGGCTGAAGAAGCGGCTGCGCCAGGGCGCCAGGCTGATCGTGATCGATCCGCGCCGCACCGAGATGGTGGAATCGCCGCATGTGAAGGCGCTGCATCTGCCGCTGATGCCCGGCACCAACGTCGCGGTGCTCACGGCACTCGCCCATGTCATCGTCACCGAAGGGCTCGCCAACGAGGCCTTCGTGCGCGAGCGCTGCGACTGGAGCGAGTTCGAGGACTGGGCCGCCTTCGTCGCCCAGGACAAGCACAGCCCGGAAGCCACCGCGATCATGACCGGCGTCGATCCGAAGGCGCTGCGCGAGGCGGCGCGGATCTATGCCACCGGCGGCAGCGCCGCGATCTATTACGGGCTCGGCGTCACCGAGCACAGCCAGGGCTCGACCACGGTGATCGCGATCGCCAACCTCGCGATGGCGACCGGCAATATCGGCCGGCCCGGCGTCGGCGTGAACCCGCTGCGCGGCCAGAACAACGTGCAGGGCTCCTGCGACATGGGTTCGTTCCCGCACGAGCTGCCCGGCTACCGCCACATCGCCGGCGACGCGGTGCGCGAGCAGTTCGAGGCGATGTGGAACGTCAAGCTCAACAACGAGCCGGGCCTGCGCATCCCCAACATGTTCGACGCCGCGATCGAGGGCTCCTTCATGGGGCTCTACGTGCAGGGCGAGGACATCCTGCAGTCCGACCCGAACACCAAGCATGTGGTGGCGGCACTGTCGGCGATGGAATGCGTCATCGTCCACGACCTGTTCCTGAACGAGACCGCGAACTACGCCCACGTCTTCCTACCCGGCTCGACCTTCCTCGAGAAAGACGGTACCTTCACCAATGCCGAACGCCGTATCCAGCGCGTCCGCAAGGTGATGACGCCGCTCAACGGCTATGCCGACTGGGAAGTGACGATCATGCTTGGCAAGGCCATGGGATTCGAGATGAACTACTCTCATCCGTCCGAGATCATGGACGAGATTGCCGCGCTGACGCCGACCTTCGCCGGCGTGTCCTATGCCAGGCTCGAGGAGCTCGGCTCGGTGCAGTGGCCCTGCAACGAGAAGGCGCCGGAAGGCACGCCGGTGATGCATATCGGCGGCTTCGTGCGCGGCAAGGGCAAGTTCATCCTCACCGAATATGTCGCGACCGACGAACGCACCGGCCCGCGCTATCCGCTGCTGCTGACCACCGGACGCATCCTCAGCCAGTACAATGTCGGTGCGCAGACCCGACGCACCGAGAACGTGGTGTGGCACGCCGAGGACCGGCTGGAGATCCACCCGCACGACGCCGAGCAGCGCGGCGTGCGCGACGGCGACTGGGTGCGGCTGGCGAGCCGCGCCGGCGAGACCACGCTGCGCGCCGAGATCACCGATCGCGTGGCGCCGGGCGTGGTCTACACCACGTTCCACCATCCGGACACCCAGGCCAACGTCATCACGACCGACTTCTCCGACTGGGCGACCAACTGTCCCGAGTACAAGGTCACCGCCGTGCAGATCTCGCCGTCGAACGGTCCGTCCGACTGGCAGAAGGCCTATGACGAGCAGGCACGCAACTCCCGCCGCATCGCGCCTGTCGTGGAAGCTGCGGAGTAACGATGCGCGAGCCCGTCCACAAGGCGATCCGAAAGGTCTGGCGCGACGGCGTCTTCAACGACGGCGCGCGCCTGATCCCGGAGGAGACGCCGCTCGCGCTGACCTATAATGGCGGCACCTACGCCGTGATGATGGGCTCGCCCGAGGACCTCGGCGACTTCGCCGTCGGCTTCAGCCTGAGCGAAGGCATCGTGCAATCGGCCGACGAGATCGAGACCCTCGACATCGTCGAGCTCGACGACGGCATCGAGCTTCGGATGTGGCTCGGGCCCGACAAGGCCGAGCGGATCGCCGAGCGGCGCCGCAACATCGCCGGGCCGACCGGCTGCGGCCTGTGCGGACTGGATTCGATCAGCGAGGCGGTTCGGCCGGCCGCGGTGGTGCCGGCGAGCCGCGTGTTCTCGCCCCGCGAGATCATGATCGCAGTGGCGGCGGTCGCGCCGCTGCAGGAGATCAACCACCAGACCCGCGCCGTGCACGCCGCCGCGTTCTGGACGGCCTCGCGCGGCATCGTGGCGCTGCGCGAGGATGTCGGCCGCCACAATGCGCTCGACAAGCTCGCCGGCGCGCTGGCCCGCGACAACGTCGTCACGAGCGACGGCATGGTGCTGCTGACCAGCCGCGTCTCGGTCGAAATGGTGCAGAAGACCGCCGCGATCGGCGCGCCGCTGATTGCGGCCGTATCGGCGCCGACCGCGCTTGCGGTACGGATGGCGGATGCCGCCGGCATCACGCTTGCCGCGATCGCCCGCGCCGATGGATTTGAAATCTTTACGCATCCGGAACGCGTCACAGGCGCGGTGCCCGGCAAGGAGTCCGCCTATGTCGTCGTCGCCTGACAAACTGGTCTATATGGCGAACCAGATCGGAAAATTCTTCCAGAGCCAGGGGCACGACCGCGCCGTGCAGGGCATTTCCGAGCACATCTGGAAGTTCTGGGACCCGCGGATGCGCAAGCAGATCTTCGCCCATCTCGACGCCGGCGGCGCCGGTCTCGACCCCGACGTCCGCGACGCGTTGCTCAAGCTGAGGCAGCAGGCGTAGCCGGCTCAGATCGCGGGGTGGGTTAGCCGATCGGGTGCTCGCAAAGCGCAGCGAAAACCGGGCCGATCTCCCGCCCGGCAAAATGCCTCTACGGCCGGCATGATTCGGGGTTGCACCTGCGCCAAATCGAGATTTCAATGTCCGCGGTTTTGGCCCACGGTGGACCGCGAAGCGCCAGATGAACATCGGCAAGGAAGTTATCCCCGAAGAAGTCCATTCGGTGATCGAGTTTCATCGGCAGAAATGTCCGGGGTTCGCGACCGTTAACTCGGCACTTCAGACATTCGAGTCCAAGAGCCTGTTCGAATGGCATCTCTCCGTTATCATCCATTGCGTCGACTGCATCGAGCTTCAGCTGCCTTCCGGCGACGAACAGGACCTGCTTTACGCCTTCGAGGGCAGGCTTGATCCACGCATAAAAGCGAACAACAACGCGTTGTTTCTTGCTCGCGTCACGCACAATTCCTTGAGGGAGATCGTCTGGCGGGTCCACGATCCCCATGCGGCTGATCGCGTCCTGCGAGAGATCTTGAGCAACAAGGAATATCCGCGGCACTTCGATTATCGCATCGATAACGATCCCACATGGGAAAAGGCGGCATGGTATCTCGCCGCCCGGTAGAGCATCGATTGCTTGATCAATGGCCGATCGGGTCTCGTCGTGGATGCCCGGGATATCCCGAGCCCATCGGCTCCCCCGTCGACGAGCCCGCGCGACCTAGCCCACGATCGCGTTGAAGACGCGGCGCACCTCGCTCTGCGTCTCGCGCAGGCGGGCTTCCAGCGCGGAGAAATCCGGCGTGTCGCCGGCCCGCGCCATCACGCGCAGCAGGTCCTCCCCGGCCGTCTCGGGATTGAACTTGCCGGAGACGCAGAGCCGCAGGATTTGCGTGAGGTCATGATAGAGCCGCGCCGCCGAGCGCAGTATCTCGGCCTCGGACTGGCCGAGCAGGCCGAGCTTGGCGGCATTGTCGAGCACCTGCAGCGTGGAGACGCTGAGGATCTCCGGCTTCGCCGCGGCGTGCGCGAGCTGGAGATATTGCGCGATGAAATCGATGTCGACGAGCCCGCCGGCGGCGAGCTTGAGGTCCCAGACGTCGTCCTCGCCCTTCTCCAGCGCGATTGCGCGCCGCATGTCGGCAACATCGGCCGCGGTCGACGCCGCATCGCGCGGCCGGGTCAGGACGCCGCGGATGATCGCCTCGATCTTCTCGCGGAACTCAGGCGATGACGAGATCACGCGCGCGCGCGTCAGCGCCATGTGCTCCCAGGTCCACGCCTCGCGCTCCTGATAGTCGGCGAAGGAGTCGATCCGCGAGGCGACCGGACCCGCGCGCCCCGAGGGGCGCAGCCGCATGTCGACCTCGTAGAGCACGCCGTAATTGGTCCGGGTCGTGAACGCGCTGATCAGGCGCTGGGTGAAGCGGGCGAAATACTGCGCGCCGTGCAGCGAGCGCTCGCCGTCGGAGTCCGGCGCCTCGCTGTCGAAATCGTAGAGCAGGATCAGATCGAGATCGGAGGACGCCGTCATCTCGCGGCTGCCGAGCCGGCCCATCGCGAGGATCGCGGTCTCCTGCCCCTTGATCCGGCCGTATTGAGCGGCGAACTGGTCGGTGACGAGGCCGTGCACGGTGTGCACGATGCCCTCGGCGACGTCGGCGAAGGCCGTGCTGGCATGCTGCGCCGACACCGTGCCCGACAGGATCCGCGTGCCGATCAGGAACAGGCTCTCCTGGCCGAACAGTCTCAGGCGATCGAGGAAGTCCTCGTAGGATGACGCGTCCTGCAACGTGGTCGCGAGCCGTTCGGAAAGCTCCTTCTTGTCCGGCATCGCGCCGAAGAAGCGCGGATCGACCAGGCCGTCCATGATCTGCGGCTGCCGCGCCAGCATGTCGCCGAGTCGCGGCGCCGCGCCGAGGATCAAGGCGACCAGCGCCACGAAATCGCGGTTCTGGCTGAGTAGCGAGATCAGCCGCCCGCCGCGCTGCAGGGCGCCCAGGAAACGGTCGAATGCCGCCACCGCGTCGTCGGGCTCCTCGGCATGCGCGAGGCCGTCGATCAGGCCGGGAATGAATTCGAGGAACGCCGCGCGCGTCGCCTCGACGCGCAGCGCACGGTAATCGCCCGCGATCCACTGCTGCACGGTGCCGGCGACTGCGACGGGCTTCTTGAAGCCGAGATGGGCGAGATGCTCGATCAGGCGCGCATCTTCGGGCCCGGCGCCGTAGTCGATATCCGGCAGCTTCGCGGTGCCGGTCGGATCGTCGCCCTCGAACAGCTTGCCGTAATGGCTCTGCACGGTCTTGAGCTGACCGAGCAGGTCCTTCGCAAACGCCTGGCGATTCTCGTAGCCGAAGAAATGCGCGAAGCGCTCGACGTCTTCGGGCGCTTCGGGCAGCGAATGGGTCTGCTCGTCGGCGATCATCTGCAGCCGGTGCTCGACCCGGCGCAGGAATTCATAGGCCGTGGTCAGCTCGTCGCGCGCCTCGTGGGTGATCCAGTTGCTGCCGGCGAGCACGTTGAGCGCCTCCAGCGTCGGCCGCACCCGCAATTCCGGATGGCGGCCGCCGGCGATCAGCTGCTGGGTCTGGGCGAAGAACTCGATCTCGCGAATGCCGCCGCGGCCGACCTTGACGTTGTGGCCCTCGACCGAGATCTCGCTCTGGCCGCGATAGGTCTGCATCTGCCGCTTCATGTCGTGGACGTCGGCAAGAGCGGCGAAGTCCAGATGCTTGCGCCAGACGAACGGCGCAAGCTCGGCGATCAGCGCATCGCCGGCCTTGGGATCGCCAGCGCAGGCTCGCGCCTTGATCATCGCGGCGCGCTCCCAGGTGCGGCCCTCGCGCTCGTAATAGTGCAAGGCCGCGTCGGTCGAGATCGCGACCTGGGTCGAGGCCGGGTCCGGCCGTAGCCTGAGATCGACCCGGAACACATAGCCCTCGCCCGAGCGCTGCTGCAGCATCCGCGCCATCGCCTGGGTGACCCGCACGAAGAACGGCTGCGGCTCGATGTCCTCGGCGAGCGAGGTGGCCGCGCGATCGAAGAACACGATCAGGTCGATGTCGCTGGAATAGTTCAGTTCGCCCGCGCCCATCTTGCCCATCGCGAGCACGATCAGCCCTGAGCCGATCTCGGGATGGTCGGGATCGGCGGCGGTCATCCGACCGCGGGCGACTTCCTGCCGGAACAAATAGCGCAGCGCCGACTGCACCGAATTCACCGCAATGTCGGTCAGCGCCGCGGTGACCCGCATCACCGGCCAGACGCCGCCGATGTCGCACAGCGCGATCATCAGCGCCGCCTCCGCCTTCATGCGGCGGAGCAGGATCATCACATCGGCCTCGCTGCCGGCGGCGAGCACCTCGCGCGAGGTCGTCTCGATCAGATCGGCAAGATGCGACTCCGGGTCGCATGACAGGATCCGGATCAGCCGCGCGGCGTCGGCGCGCGCGAGCTCGAACAGATAGGGCGAGAACCCGGCGATGCCGCGCAGGATGTCGCGCGCGAACGGATGTTCCAGCAGTTTCGACAGCGCGGCCGATTGGGCCGGCTCGAGCTCGGCGAACCAGTCAGTCAGGCGCTGATCGGCGGATTCGGGCGCGGCGACATGCGGCCCGTCCGCGAACCGTGCGGCCAGACGACGTCGATCCGCGTTTCCCGGCGCGGCGGCATTCATGCCGCCTTCTGTGGCACATCCTGCGTTTGAGCCGCAAGCCTGTCACTGCCGCCCGCTCGCACGGGCAGGACCAGGGTTGCCACCAGCCCCGGATGGGCATCGCCGAGCCGCAGCTCGCCGCCATGGAGCGTGGCCACCGCCGAGGCCAGGCTGAGGCCGAGACCGGAACCGGGTAAGGTGCGGCTCGCCTCGAGCCGGACGAAGCGCTCCACCGCGTGCTTGCGGTCGCCCTCGGGAATGCCGGGACCATGGTCGGTGACGCTGAGCAGGACCTGATCGCCCTCGCGCCGCGCCTCGATCAGGATCTCCCGCGCATCGGCCTTCAGCGGCTCGATGCCGGTGTCGGGCTTGCCATATTTGATGGCGTTCTCGACCAGGTTGGCAACCGCCTGGCTGATCAATTCGCGGTTGCCGTGAATCGGCGCCGGCGCGGTCTTCACCTGCAACGTCATGCCGTCGTCCTCGGCCAGCGGCTCGTACAATTCGTGGATGCCGTTGGCGACGTCGGCGCCGTCGAAATCGTCCATGTTGCCGCGCGCCTGGCCGGACTCGGCACGCGCGATCATCAGCAGCGCATTGAAGGTGCGGATCAACCCGTCGGACTCGTCGATGGTCCGCTCCAGCGCGGCGCGATAATCGGCCTCGCAGCCGGACTTCGCCAGCGCCTCCTCGGCGCGGTTGCGCAGCCGCGTCAGCGGGGTCTTGAGGTCGTGAGCGATGTTGTCGGAGACCTCCTTCAGCCCCGTCATCAGCGCCTCGATGCGCTCCAGCATGGCGTTGAGATTTTCCGCGAGGCGGTCGAGCTCGTCGCCGCTGCGGCCGACCGGCAGCCGGCCGGACAGATCGCCCGCCATGATCCGCCGCGTCGTGCCGGTCATGGCGTCGATCCGGTGCAGCACGCGGCGGGCGACGAAGATCCCGCCGCCGATGCCGAGCACGACGACGACGAGGATCGACCATTGCGCGGCCTTGGCAACGATGCCGAACAGCCGCCGCCGCTCCTCGAGGTCGCGTCCGACCAGAAGGTGGAAGCCGTTGGTCATCTCGGTGACCCGCACCAGCGCGCGGTGATCGGTCTTGTCCTGGTCGTCGATCCGGCGATAGGCGGTCTCGGTCCAGCCCTGCACGCTCATCACGCCCGGCGCCAGCGAGCCGACATTGCCGGCGAGCGCCTGCCCGTTCGGCGCCGTCAGGAGATAGAGGTTGGCGCCCGGCCGCAGCGCACGATAGCCCATGCCGTTCAGCAGGCCGTGCAGCCCGCGGCGATTATAGATGTCGATGATCTCGTTGACCTCGACATTGACCGTCGTCGTGATCTGCTCGGTGATCAGCCGCCGCGTGTTCCAGGCGAAGTAAGCCAGCAGCGAGGCGGCGAACAGCGCGAACAGGAACAGGTAGACCAGCGTCAGCCGAAACGCCGTGGTCCGGATCAGTTTACCGAATGCCGTCACGGATCATATACCCCGCACCGCGGATGGTATGCAGCAGCGGCCGCTCGAAGCCCTTGTCGATCTTGGAGCGCAGCCGCGAGATGTGAACGTCGATGACATTGGTCTGCGGATCGAAATGATAGTCCCAGACGTTCTCGAGCAGCATCGTGCGCGTCACCACCTGCCCTGCATGCTTCATGAGATATTCGAGCAGACGGAACTCGCGCGGCTGCAAGGTCAGCTCATCCTTGCCGCGGGCGACGCGATGCGACAGCCGATCGAGCTCGAGGTCGCCGACCTTGTAGGTGGTCTCCTCGGCCGGCCCGACATTGCGCCGCGACAGCACCTCGACGCGCGCCAGCAGCTCGGCGAAGGAATAGGGCTTTGGCAGATAGTCGTCGCCGCCCGCGCGCAGGCCCTTGATCCGGTCATCGACCTGGCCCAGCGCCGAGAGGATCAGGACCGGCGTCCGGTTGCCCTTGTCGCGCAGGCTGCCGATAAGCGACAAGCCATCCCGCTTCGGCAGCATGCGGTCCACGACCAGCACATCGTAATCGCCGGTTTCGGCCATCGACAGCCCCTCCTCGCCGTCGGAGGCGAGATCGGCGATATAGCCGACTTCACGGAACGCCTTGACCAGATAGTCGGCTGACTCGCGGTCATCTTCGATGATCAGGATGCGCATTTGCGGAGCGATTGCGGTCACGGGAATGGGCCCTCTGTCAGCATGACGCGGCCGGCCTGCACATGCAAGACGACCGCGCATATTCTCGAAATGTTGGGAAAAAGTGGGCGGTGAAGCTGGGGGACTTCACCGCCCTGAGACCTTCCGACGGAGGGGGGCATATTCCATCGAAAGGCAACATAGGGAGCGAGCAAGGGGCCCGCCCCCCGGAAAGCGCCGTCGGCGGGGGCGACTGATGCCGGCGACGCTTCCCAACACATAGATAGTTATCCCTTGGCCAACGGCACTGCCACAAAGCGCGACGAACCGCCGCTCTTCACGCGCATGAGAACGCTGTTCTTGCTGTCATTACGCGCCGCGGTAATCGCATCACGCACCTCACCGGCGGTGCCGACGGACTTGCCGGCGACCTCGAGGATCACGTCGCCTTCCTTGAAGCCCCGCTCAGCGGCAGCACTCTTGGGATCGACTTCGGTCACGACCACGCCTTCCTTGCCGGCGCCGGCCACGCTGTTGGCGGGCGCCACCGTCAGGCCCAGCTTCGGCACGTCGGTGCCGCGGGACGAGTTGCCCTTGTCGCCGTCATTGTTGGTGTCGGCCTTGGCTTCCAGGTTGTTCGGCAACTGGCCGAGCGTGAGGTTCACGGTCTTGTCCTGGCCCTTGTGCAGCACGTTCAGCTTCACGGCATTGCCAGGCGCGAGGCCGCCGATGGTGCGGGCGAGTTCGCGCGCATCCTTCACCGCCTCGCCATTGACGGCGGTGATGACGTCACCGGACTCGATGCCGGCCTTGGCCGCGGGACCATTGGCCTGCGGTTCGGCAACCAGCGCGCCTTCGGCCTTCTTCATGCCGAGGCTGTCGGCGATGTCTGAGGTCACCGGCTGGATCTGGACGCCGATCCAGCCGCGGCTGACCGAGCCCTTGTCCTTCAGCTGGGCGACGACGCTCTTGACGGTCTGGGCCGGGATCGAGAACGCGATGCCGACGCTGCCGCCGGACGGCGAGTAGATCGCGGTGTTGACGCCCATCACTTCGCCGGAGACATCGAACGCCGGGCCACCCGAATTGCCCTTGTTCACGGGCGCATCGATCTGGATGAAATCGTCATACGGGCCGTTGCCGATGTCGCGGCCGGAGGCCGAGACGATGCCCGCGGTCACGGTGCCGCCGAGGCCGAACGGATTGCCGACCGCCAGCACCCAGTCGCCGATGCGCGGCTTGCTGTCGGAGAGCTTGGCGAACTGGAAGTTGGAGCCGCCCTCGACCTTGATCAGCGCGAGATCGGTGCGCGGATCGGTGCCGATCACCTTGGCGGAGTAGGTCTTGCCGTCATCGGTCGTGACTTCGACCTTGTCGGCGCCGTCGACGACGTGATTGTTGGTCACGGCAAAGCCGTCAGCCGAGATGAAGAAGCCGGAGCCCTGGCCCGTCACCACGCCACCGCCACGCGGTCCACCGCGCAGGCCCGGGGGCAAGCCATCCGGACCGCCAAAGCGGCGGAAGAAGCGCTCCATCGGCGAACCGGGCTGGAACGGCGAATCCTCATTGTTGCCGTCGTCCTTCGCGACCTTCTCGCGAAGGTTGACCTTGACCGAGATCACCGACGGCTTGACGCGCTCGACGATGTCGGCAAACCCGACCGGCTGCTGAACCTTCTTGACCTCGTTGTTGACCTGCGCATGCGCGGGCGTCGTGAACAGGTCGGCCGGGTTGTGCGACGGGCTGAAGCCGTAGGTGGCGGCACCGAGGCCGGCCACGACCGACGCCATCAGCGCGAGTTTGCGGGCAGAGAACAGCGAGCGCTTCGGCGCCTTGTAGGACGGAAGGGACGAGAGGTCGGGACGGTCGGTCATGTCTTGAAATCTCCAGGGCCAGAATCATTGGTGCCGGGGCGAGCACCTGATGCGTCTGAACATGGGGTCATCAGCCTTACAGCGCGCTGGCTGCGGAATTAAACTTTTGTAATTGAGCAGACCTGCGCTGCGGCAGAATAGCGCAGGCAAATAAAGGGCTTAGAGGGGAACTAAACCGGCTTGTCCGGCGCGGATTCCGCGGCCAGCAGCCGTTCCAGGCGCGCCTCCTCGTCGGAGGTCAATCCGGGGGCTGAATCGCCCCCGCCGGCAGCCGGATTTGCCTTGCGCCGGCCGAGGCGCCAGAGCGCAAAACCGCCCAAGAGAAGCGCCAGCGGCGGGGTCAGCCACAGCACCAGCGTGTGCTCGTTGAGGCGCGGCTTCAGCAGCACGAACTCGCCATAGCGGGCGACCAGGAAATCGATCACCTGGCGGTCGCTGTCGCCGGCCGAAATGCGTTCACGCACCAGCAGGCGGAGGTCGCGCGCGAGCGGCGCCTCCGAATCGTCGATCGACTGGTTCTGGCAGACCATGCAGCGCAGCTCTTTGGAGAGCTCGCGCGCCCTCGCCTCCCTGGCCGGATCGGACATGATTTCGTCGGGCAGCACGGCGCGGGCCGGCATCGCGCCGAGCACCAGGGTCGCCGCAAGCACAGTGGCTGCAAGAGCGCGCGACCGCATCACTCGGCCGCCTGCAATGCGCGAGCCGCTTTGGCCGGTTTCGGCGCACCGACCCGCAGGCGGCGGTCGGACAGCGACAGCAATCCGCCGAACGCCATCAGCACCGGTCCCCACCAGATCATCAGCACCAGCGGCTTGTGATAGATGCGCACCGCGATCGCGCCGTCGGCGGAGCTATCGCCGAGCGAGATATAGAGCTGGCTTGCGCCGCGGGTCAGCAGCGCGGCCTCGGTGGTCGAGGCGCCGCGGGTCGTGAAGTTGCGCTTCGACGGCGTCATCACGCTGATCTTCTCGCCGTCGCGCGTCACGGTGAATTGCGCGACCATCTCGCGGAAGTTCGGCCCCTGCCGCGGGTTCAGGCCGTCGAGCCGCAGTTGGTAGCCGGCGACGCGGGCGACGTCGTCCGGCTTCATTGTGCCGATATATTCGGTGTTCCAGGTGGTCTCGCAGACGATCCCGATCAGCGCTATGCCCAGACCGGCATGCGCGAATGCCGTGCCCCAGGTCGCGCGCGGCAAGCCGCGTGCGCGGCGCAGCGAGAGCGACAGCGGAATCCGGAACAGCGCGATGCGCTCGGCGAGATCGCACAGTGCGCCTGATATGACGAACACCGCGAGCGCAATCGCGAGCGGCGCCAGGGTCGCGCCGCCATAGGTCCACGCAAACACCAGGGCCATCGCAACAAGTGCTGCGGTGCCCGCGACCATCAACCGCTGCGCGGCGCCGAGCAGGTCGCCGCGCTTCCAGGCCAAGAGCGGCCCGAACGGCACGGCGAGCAGCAGCGGCACGAACAGCGGCGCGAAGGTGAAATTGAAGAACGGCGCGCCGACCGAGATCTTCTCGCCGGTCAAGACCTCGAGCGCCAGCGGATACAGCGTGCCGATGAACACCGTCGCGCACGCGGTGGTCAGCAGCAGGTTGTTGAGCACCAGTGCGCCTTCGCGCGAGATCGGCGCGAACAGCCCGCCCTGCTTCAGCGCCGGCGCCCGCCAGGCATAGAGCGACAGGCTGCCGCCGATGAAGACGAACAGGATCAGCAGGATGAACACACCGCGGGTCGGATCGGTCGCGAAGGCGTGAACCGACGTCAGCACGCCGGAGCGCACCAGGAAGGTGCCGAGCAGCGACAGCGAGAAGGTCAGGATCGACAGCAGCACGGTCCACACCTTCAGCGCGTTGCGCTTCTCCATCACCAGCGCCGAATGCAATAGCGCGGTGCCGGCAAGCCACGGCATCAGCGAGGCGTTCTCGACCGGATCCCAGAACCACCAGCCGCCCCAGCCGAGCTCGTAATAGGCCCAGTAGGAGCCCATCGCGATGCCGAGCGTCAGGAATATCCACGCCATCAGCGTCCACGGCCGCACCCAGCGCGCCCAGGCGGCGTCGATCCGTCCCTCGAGCAGCGCCGCCACCGCGAACGAGAACGAGATCGAGAAACCGACATAGCCGAGATAGAGCATTGGCGGGTGCACCGCGAGGCCGATGTCCTGCAGCACCGGATTGAGGTCGCGTCCCTCCAGCGGCGGATTGGCGATGCGCAGGAACGGGTTCGAGGTGATCAGGATGAACAGATAGAAGGCACTGGCGACCCAGGCCTGCACCGCCAGCACATGCGCACGCAGCGACAGCGGCAGATTGTTGCCGAACGCCGCGACGAGGCCGCCGAACAGCGCCAGGATCGACACCCACAGCAGCATCGATCCTTCATGGTTTCCCCACACGCCGGTGATCTTGTAGAGCAGCGGCTTCAGCGAATGCGAATTCTCGTAGACATTGGCGACCGAGAAATCCGAGGTGACGTGCAGCGTCACCAGCGCCGCGAACGACGCCGCGACGAACAGCAACTGGGCGAGCGCGGTCGAGCGCGCGACGTTCATCAGCGCCGCATCGCGCCAGCGCGCACCGACGATCGGCACGATTGACTGGATCAGCGCGAGCCCGAGCGCGAGCACCAGGGCATAATGTCCGCTTTCGGCGATCACCGCATCGCTCCCTGAGTCGGCGCCGCGGAGGCGCTCGGCATGTTGCCTGACTTGGCGTAATCGTCCTTCCAGTGGCCCTGCTTCTTCAGGGCGTCGGCGACGTCCTTGGGCATGTAGGTCTCGTCATGCTTGGCGAGCACGGTGTCGGCGCGGAACACGCCTGACGCATCGAGCGCGCCTTCCGCGACCACGCCCTGCCCCTCGCGGAACAGATCCGGCAGGATGCCCTTGTAGGCGACCGGCAGCGTCGCGCCGCCGTCGCCGACGGTGAAGGTCACGGCGAGATTGTCACCCCGTTTAAGCGAGCCCTGTTCCACCAGGCCGCCGAGGCGGAAACGCTTGCCCGGACCGAGATGCTTCTCGGCGACCATCGACGGCGTCGAGAAGAACACGATGGAATCGCGCAGTGCGTTCAGCACCAGACCCGCAGCGATCGCGAGCACGACGAGCGCGCAGCCGATCAATGTCAAACGCCGTTGCTTCCTGGTCATGCTCTATCCTTGCGCATGACATCATCCGAAAACCGCTGCACACTTTTCGGCGTCATGCTCTATCCATCCAACCCGAGATTCTTCAGCCCCTCATTGAGCTGACGCAACCGGTCCGCATCGTTGGCCACCGCCTGACGGGCATCCGCGAGCGCGCTCATCGCCTTGTCGCGCTCTCCCATCACGAGATAGGCGCGGACCAGCCGCAGCCAGCCCTCGACATCGTCGCCGTTGGTCTTCAGCCGCGTCGCCAGCCGGTCGACCATGCCCTTGATCATGGTGCCGCGATCGGCCTCGCTCATGTCCTTGGCCGCGGCCACCACGCCCTCGGGCAGCGCCGGTGCGCTCGCGC
This sequence comes from Bradyrhizobium sp. USDA 3364, assembly GCF_054056355.1. Taxonomy (NCBI): domain Bacteria; kingdom Pseudomonadati; phylum Pseudomonadota; class Alphaproteobacteria; order Hyphomicrobiales; family Nitrobacteraceae; genus Bradyrhizobium; species Bradyrhizobium sp. USDA 3364. The sequence continues at coordinate 5,807,166 of NZ_JBSRYG010000002.1, read as the reverse complement.
CACCGGGAGCGATGGCGCCGCCGGGCGAGCTGACGCCGCCGGGCACGCTGCCGCCGACCCGCACCAATGCAGCCTGCACCAGCGGCCGCCACGGCGCGTCGGACGGCCCCTTGGCCAGCATCTTCTGCCAGAGTGCGGCGGCATCAGCCTTGCGGCCGTCCTGCTCGGCGGCGAGGCCGAGGAAATAGTTCGCCTTGGCATCATCGCCATTCAGCGCGACGGCGCGCTCGAACTCGGTCTTGGCGTCCGCGGTGACGACGCCGCCGGCGGTTCCCATCAGCGCCTCGCCGAGATCGGCGCGGCGATCGGCGGTCTCGCCGGCATAGGTGATCGCGTTGCGATAGGCGCGGACGGCATCATCGTAGCGGCCGAGGCGCGACAGCACCGGCGCCAGCACGGTCCAGCCGCGGCCGTCGGTCGGGTTCTTCTCCAGATGGGCCTCGACCTGCTCGACCAGATTGGCGAGCGGCTGGTTGGCATCGGCCACCCGGCTGCGCTCGGCGAGCGGAAAGTCGCCGAGCCGCGGCGAGCCGAGCGCGAGATAGAAGCTCGACGCAATCACCGGCAGCCCGACCAGGGCCACGATCGCAGCAGTGCGCCGCAGACTGAGACTGCCCTGCACCGGGGTGTCGCGCCCGCTCTGGTCGGCAGCGGCCAGCAGCCGGCGGCTGATCTCGATCCGCGCGGCATCGGCCTCGGCGGCGCCGATGATGCCGGCAGCCATGTCGCGGTCGATTTCGGCGAGTTGGTCCCGGTAGACCACGACCTCGCTGCCGCCAGTGTCCGTCCGCCCGCGGCGGCTGAGCGGCCACAGCACGGCAAAGATCGCCGCGACCGTCATCATGGCGAACACAAACCACAGCGTCATCAAGCGGTTCCCGGATGGAACGGCGGCTTCAGGCGAGCCGCCTTAGAATCGCTTTACACTACCGGCGGCGAGCCCGGCAATTGACAATTACTGGATCGGACGATGGCCGGAACAAGCGGCTTGCGGTGGCCGTTCCGGCGGTGTTGCAAGCGCGTTTGCGGGGTGAAGGCGCGCGCGACCAAAATATCGAAAACAACCCCATGCAAAGGAGCCGGCGGGCGGCCGCTAGCGCTCGAATGCCGACTTGACACGTCGGGCAAATCAGCGCCACACTTCTATTATTCAGAAATTGTGCGCTACAGGGTTCGCCAGGCAGTAAAGCGGGGGAGCCAGCGCGGCACGTTGGCGCAATAGGTTTCATACTCGGTTCCGTAGCTTTCCCTCAGCGTCGGCTCCTCATAGGCGAGTACAAAGATGTGGAAAGCGACAAACACCAGCGCTCCGTAAAGGAACAGGCGCCAATCGCCGAACAGAAGCGCCTCGCCCAGAATGACGGCGACAAGGGCAACGTAAATGGGATTGCGCACATAGCGATAGAGACCCGTCACCACCAGGTTCTGCGTCGGCGCGATCGGCGCCGGCGTGCCCAATCCCTGCAGCGCAAAGCGTGCAAACGAGTCGACAATCCCGGGGAGACCGGCGAGGATCAACAGGATCCCGACGGCGCGCGTCGCGTCGAGATCGAAGAAGGGCGGCTGAAACTCCCAACGCGTAATCCACCAGGGAACGAGCCCCGCCACCGAGCTGGGCGCAACCGCAAAGAAGAGGGCAGAGCCCAATACCGCGAGCGCTTTCCGCACGGCACCTCCTTCCCGTCCTGTCGCAATGTTAATGCAGCGATGTCCGGTCAGCGTGTTCAGCAGTTGAATCGCGACGGCCTTGCGTAAGCGTCTCGACCAGGCCCACTGTCCAGCACATCGGGCATCCGCGTAGCGCGACGAGGGCGGCAACGCCCGCGCCCAAGGAAAGCCAAGGGTGCGCGGTCTGGTGGACGATGGCCCAAGCGAGTAGCGCCGCCGCAGCCGCGCCGCGCATCAGGTGTGCGCCCAGGAAGGCGCTCCCGAACATGCCGACTCCACGAAGGTAATTCATGTGCTCTCTCGTCCGCTGTCCTTTGTGCCGAGCAGGTATTCGCGCACCAGTGCGCGGGCGCGGCGCAGGCGGCTTTTGGCCGCTTCGCGCGTCACGCCGAGCCGCCCGGCGATTTCCCAGATCGTCAGATCTTCGAGATCCCGCAGCAGCAGCACTTCGCGATGGGACGGCGAAAGCGACTCGATCGCATTGACCAAGTCTATGCGCAACTCGTCCGGCGGGACCTTTGCGAGCTCGCGTGACTCTTCCAGGCTGGCGAGCTCCTCGACTCCGCGCATCAGCATCAGCGCCGGCAGCATGCAAAGGCGCGCGATGACGGTCAGCAGCCAGCCGGCGAGTGCGGCTGGACTGCGGATCGTCCCCACGCGCCGGTACACGACGATGAGTGCTTCCTGCACCACATCCTCGATAACCGAGGCGCGGTAGCAAAGGCGCCGGGCGTAGCGTCGAATGTCCGGCTGCAGCGCCACCAATAGCTCTGTCAGCGCATGCCGGTCACCCGACTGTGCCGCGAGCAAGAGATCGTCTGAAACGCGCGCCAAGGCAGTCACCCCTTCAGTGGCTCGCGCCCGGCGATGGCGCAGGCAGGGCAATAGCCTAACACGGCGGTGACCAGGGTCACGACACCCGCGCCGCTCAGCAGTAGTCCGAGCGGCGAAGCGTGTAGCGCAACCACGCCGCAGATGAGCATCAAGCCCCCGCTGATCAGCCTGGCCGCGCGCTCCCACCCGCCAACGTTCTTCCTGTACAACATGGTTCTGTGCTCCGGTTCGTGACGCGCCGCTATGGCGCTTCACCCAGACAAGAGGGCGCAAACCCGGCGTCGGGGTCGCGACACAAAAAATAATTTGAGGGTGGCAGCTTCAGCAGGCTGGCGTGATAGCGATGGTCTGCCGGTACGGCTGGCGCCGAGCCGGTGACAGCGCCCTACCCCGCGCGCGACGACTTCCGCTCACCGGTCACGGCGTTCTCGGCCGCCCGGTTCATCAGAGAGGCGTAGTCGTGGCCGAACAGCACCTCGCAGAAGCGGATCGCGGCCTTGACCTGCTGCTGGCGGAAGGCCCGGACCCGGGCGTCGCCGCCGCGCAGTGACTGCACCAGCCCCTCGGTCGACTGCTCGACATAATGTTGCAGGTCGGAGAAGGTCCGCAGCGTCACCTCGTTGATGGCGAGCTCGCTGGCATAGGTGCGGCACACCGCGACGAAATCGATCAGGGCGGCGGCGTCCTCGACCTCGGATTGGTCGATCTTGGCGCCGGCGGTGATATCCTTGTCGGCGCGCTGGCGCAGGATGCGGCGGACCCGGCCCGGCACGCTGTCGATCTCCGATTGCAGCGCGTTGGAGGTATCCGCACGCACCGACGTGAGCTGGCGGCCCCAGGTGGAATCGTTGCGCAGGTCAAGTTCGGTGCGCAGGCCGCGGACCCCGTCATGCAGGGTCTTGAGCTGCTCGCCGACATAATCGAAATGGCCGCGCCTGATGTCGGTGCGCAGGCAGGCCGCGACGAAAGACAGGTCATGCAGCGCGATGGTGACGGCGACGCCATAGGGCGTGGCCGCAACCCGCAACTCGTCGTCGGAGGCCGCCATCTTGATCGCGAGGCGGACGATCTGCCACGGCGCGGCGAGCCGTTGCGCAATCAATGACAGCGCGAACGGCAGCAGCTGCGGCGTCTGCAGCGACGGCAGCTTGAGCGCTTCCGTGGCGGACGCGATCTGGGAGTCGGTGAAGACGCGGATCTGGCTCGGCAGCCGGCTGCCGAGGGTTTCCAGCGCCTCGCGGGCCTGCAGCACGAGGCCGATCGGCAGCAGGTCCTCGACGACGCTCGGCGGACCGACGCGTGCCAGCGCGCGCTGGCGGTCGTCCTGGGTCGGCCCGGCGATCTTGAGGATGGCTTCCGCAGCCGCGAGCTGGAACTTGCGCGCTGCGACCTCCATCGGACCGCTCTCGGTGGCCGCCGCCAGTGCCGTCTCGAATTCGCGGGCGGCCTCAGGCGCGCCCTCGCGGGCCAGCCACTGCCAGATCGGCAGCAGCGAGGCGCGCCGGAGCTGGCCCGGCCGGGTCGGGAAATTGGTCTCGACAAGGAACGGCTCGAGCGGCCGGAACAGGAGCCGCGCCGGGTCGTCGCTGCGCGGCTCGATCCGCTCGTCCTCCTCGGCCCCGCGCACGATCTTGCGCAGCTGCTCCAGGACCAGATTGGCCACAGTGACGTCGTCGCCGCGTTCGACGGCGCGCTCCAGCTCCCGCATCAGCAACGCCTGCGATTGCGGCGGAAGCTGCGCGAGATAATCCCTCAGCCGCTCGGTCGATTTCTGGCTCATGCGCCCGGTCGTGAAAGCTTGGTGCCCGGCAAACGCCGCAGCCCGTCAGCCCGCGATGATAGAGGGGGGCGCGTTAAGAACGCGTTTAGGAATACTGTCGGCGCTCGCTTCACCTCTCCCCGATGGGGAGAGGTCGATTTGCGAAGCAAATCGGGTGAGGGCCCGCCGCTCTAACGAGGGACCGTAACCCCTCACCCGGCGCTACGCGCCGACCTCTCCCAAGGGAGAGGTGAACCTCCGCTGCCGATCCAGCTCAATCTCATCCTGCCCTACACCGCCGGCAGCATCAGCTCGGCCCGCAGGCCGCCGATCGGCGCGCTGTTCAGAACGAGATTGCCGCCATAGAGGCCGGCGAGATCGGTCACGATCGACAGGCCAAGCCCCGAGCCGGGCTTCGATTCATCGAGCCGCTGGCCGCGCCGCGACACCTGGGCGCGCTCGGCTTCCGACAAGCCGCGGCCGTCGTCGTCGACCACGATGCGCAATCGCGGCCCGGCGCCCGACACCTCCGGCGGCACCACGCTGACCTCGATGGACACCTGCGAGGCCGCCCATTTGCAGGCGTTGTCGACGAGATTGCCGACCATCTCCTCGAGGTCCTGCCGCTCGCCGCGAAACCGCGCCGCCGGATCGGCCTTCGCCTCGATCGAGAGATCGCGATCGCGATGGATCTTCTCCATGGTCCGGCGCAGCGCCTCGATCACGGGCGCGACGTCGGTGATGGTCGAGACGATGGTGGCGCGGGCCGCGATCCGCGCGCGCTCGAGGTGATGCGCGACCTGGTCTCGCATCACATCGGCTTGCTCCAGCACCTTGCTGGCGAAAGGGTCCGCGGCATGCGCGGCCGCCTCGTTCACGATCACCGACAACGGCGTCTTGATCGCATGTGCGAGGTTGCCGACATGGGTGCGCGAGCGCTCGACGATCTCCCGGTTGGCATCGATCAGCGCGTTGGTCTCGCGCGCGAGCGGCGCGATCTCGACCGGAAACTTGCCTTCCAGCCGCTCGGCGCGGCCGGAGCGGATATCGGCGATCGCGTCCGAAATGCGCTTGAGCGGCGCCAGGCCGTAGCGCACCTGGAAGATCGTGGTCAGCAGCAACACGATGCCGAGGGCGGCGAAGGTGCCGCCGAGATAATAGTCGAAGCTGCGGGTCTCATCGAAGATCTCGGTCGCATCGCCGGCGACGCTGACCAGGAACCTGCCGTCGGCGCCGAGATCGACCGGCCGCTCCACCACGCGCAGGCTCTGGCCCTCCGGCCCGTCGACATAGCCGAGGCGGACGCCGGCGGCGGTCAGCTCGGCGCCGTGCTCTTCGAGCTTCGGCAGCTTCTTGTCCCACAGCGAGCGCGAGGCGCGGGTCTCGCCCTTTTCGGTGTCGGTGCGGGTGATTTGCCAGTACCAACCCGACAGCGGCAGGTCGAACAGCGGCTCGCCGAGCGACTGGAACTGGCGGTCCGCCGGCTCGTCCGGCGTCGCCACTTCGGCGATCAGGGTGCGCAGATAGAGATTGAGCCGGCGGTCGAAGGCGCGCTCGGTGGCGTCGCGGTAGACCGACGAGAGGATGACGCCGGTGATCGCCAGGATCACCACCACCCAGGCGGTCGCCGAGACGAACAGGCGGGTCGCAAGCGAGCTGCCGCCCATCAGGGCACGAGCTCGAACAGCGTGTCGGCGGGCCGCGACAAAGCGGGTTCAGACATGGCGAATCCAGTCCTCCTGGCGCGGATCATGCCGATGCCCGCATCGCGATCAAGCGCATTAAGAGCATGATCCGATTGCACAGGAGATGCCCCTATCCTTTTGTTTGGTCGCGCCTTCTTCTTCACGCGAACCCAAACATCCACTGTGCTCGAAATCGCTTTAAGTCGGCGGCGACAGCATGTAACCCAAGCCCCGAACAGTCTGGATAATATCAACTTCCAGCTTCTTGCGGATGCGGCCGACGAACACCTCGATCGTGTTGGAGTCGCGGTCGAAGTCCTGGTCGTAGAGATGTTCGACCAGCTCGGTGCGCGAGACCACCCGCCCGGTGTGGTGCATCAGATAGTCGAGCAGATTGTACTCGTGCGAGGTCAGCTTGATCGGGTTGCCGTTGACGGTGACGCGCTTGGTGCGGGTATTGAGCGCGACCGGCCCGCAGTTCAGTTCGACCTGGGCATGCCCGGTGGCGCGGCGCAGCAGCGCACGGATCCGTGCCAGCACCTCCTCCAGATGAAAGGGCTTGGCGACATAATCGTCGGCGCCCGCGTCGAAGCCCTGAACCTTGTCGCTCCAGCGATCGCGCGCGGTGAGAATCAGCACCGGCATCACCCGCTTGTTCCGCCGCCAGGCCTCCAGCACCGAGATACCGTCCATCTTCGGCAGGCCGATATCCAGCACGACGGCGTCGTAGGGCTCGCTATCGCCCAGGAAATGCCCCTCTTCGCCGTCGAACGCGCGATCGACCACATAGCCGGCGTCCGTCAAGGCGGTGGTGAGCTGGCGGTTCAGATCCGGGTCATCCTCAACGACGAGCAGACGCACTTTGGCCTCCGAGAGTGAGCATTGCGATCATCCGTCATCAAATGAGGCTTCCGGCCGTGAACGGCCTATGAATGGATCCGCAAGGCTGAGCTTATTTTTTTGTCAGGTGCACCATCCCGGGAACCCGCGCAAGCGCCGCAGGTTCCCTCGATCAGATGCGGATGAAACGAGGCTGGGTTTCAGATTGAGGTAATATAACACCTAGATTTGCACCTAGAGCATGATCCGGAAAAGTGGAAACCGGTTTTCCGAAAAGATCATGCTCAAACAAAGAGATGAGATCGTGATGCGTTTCCGTGGAAACGCATTACGATCTGGACTTAAGATGTTCGCATTGCTCATCCATGATCGCGGTATCAACCCGTCGGCTCCGTCAGTGGTGTCACGGACGGCTGCTGGTTAACCTTCGGCGGGCATTTAATTGTCGCGGCTACGCACGATGCGCTAATCCAGCGCGGCGCGGCGGGGCACAGAGACCGGGAATACTTTGTTGCTTATTTCAAAGATCAAGACGTTTGGGCTGGTTGCCGGATGGCTGGCGCTGGCCTTCATCGTATTCGTCACATTGTCCCCGATCCAGGACCGTCCGTCGTTTTTGCATCCTCAGGCCGAGCGCTTCGCCGCGTTTGCGGTGATGGGACTGGCCTTCGTGCTGGGTTACCCGCGGCGCACTGCCCTGATCTTGTTCTTTGTCGTCTTCAGCGCGTTCACGCTTGAGGCGATGCAATTGCTGACAGCGGACCGTCACGGCCGGCTGCTCGATGCGATCGTCAAGGTTGCGGGAGGGCTCGCCGGCGTCGGCGCGGGTCACTTCATCCTGCTGGTGCTGCGCAGCCAGTTTGGCCGGTTGAGATCGCGCGCGGAAAATCCGGCGAGCTAATCGCGCTTCGGCGCTTCCGCGGACCTTGTGCCGTCCTGCGTCATGCATTGCTGAAAGAAGTGCAGCCGGTCGCCGTTCATCGGCCCGGCCCCCGGGCGCTTGTACGGATAGACCAGATAGGCCGCGCGCAGGCATCGCTTCGCCGTCTCGGCATCGGGCGCCGCGAGCGCGGCATGCGACGCCAGCAAGAGCGCCAGCACCGCACCGAACCCGACGGAAACGCCGCTCACGGCTTCTCGCATTCCGAGTAGAACACGCCGTTCGCGGCCGCCAGCCGCTGCAGGCAATGGCGCTTGTCGGTCACCGCGCCCTCGACCGTGAAATCATAGGCCTGCGCCTTCAGGATCAGCGCGTAGCGTCCGGGCGACAGCGGCGCGTCGTCGCGCGGCTGGACCTCGAACATCTGCGGATCCTCCATCAGCGGCGCTGCGCGGAACGGGATCGAGATGTTGCGGATCACCCAGTTGTCGTCGCCCGGTGACACCACCGGCTTGCCGGTGGCGTCGAACGTGGTCTGCTGGGTCACGCGCGCGATCAGGCGCACATCGATCGGGTCGGAGGCGCCGCTGGAGCCCTCGCGCCGGAACACGATGAAGCGGAGATGCCCATCAGGCAGTGTGGTCTCGCTCGGCTTCGTGATCGCGGCCGAAATCGCGATGCGCGGATCCGGTGCGCGGCCCTGGATCAGTTGCAGCTCGTAGAGCTTGCCACCGCTCTCGGCGTAGACGCCATAGGCGGTCGGCAACGGCCGTTTCGGCGCCAGCGGCGCGGCGGGCACCGCAGGCTGCGGCACGGCCACAACGACCGCCGGCTTCTGGGGTTGCGCCGGCGACGGTGCGAGCGTGCCCGCAATCATCGCGCGCGCCGCGGCCAACGACACACCGCGTTGCTGCAGCAGGACGACGGCCGCGATCAATCCAAAGAGCGCCAGCATCGCAACATAACGCAGCGGCGCCGACGACGACCACAACGGACGGCGCGGCAGCTCGGCAGGCTCGAGCGTCGTGGCAAATGCCTCCTCGGCATCGATCCGCGGAGGCCCCTCGATCCGCCGCGCCGCGCCGGCCGCCTCCAGGAATGCGGGCAGCGCCCGCCCCGACCGCACGGCGAATTTTTCGAACAGATTGTCCCTGGTGTGCGCTTCGACGCCCTCGATCGCCACTTCCAGCGCCTGCATCAGACGCTGTTTTTCGCTCGGGTCCTCGTGCGCGAGCTGCTGCAGCTTCTGCCGCGCCAGCTCGTAGACCGCGCTGCGCAGCTGCTGCGGGTCGGAGCTGACGGAGTCGATGGTCCGCGCCAGCACCAGCGCGAACTCCACCTCGGGGTGCGCAGGGCTGATGTCCCTGACCGTCCTCTGGGCTGGGGTCGACGTCATAAATGTTAGTCTGGTTTACCCATAATGTTACAACATTCTAGGTGGCTTCTACAGTTAACACAAATGACAATGCCCGCAGATGACGTCGCGGTCTGACGTTACCAATCCGAGCAGCAGGATTCATTGACCCGTACTTTGCAGATCCTGGACGACTGGTTCTTCGCGCCGAAGCGGGACCGCCGGTCCTGGCCGGACCTCCTGCTGTTCGCGGGATGGATCGCGCTGGCCGGCTTCCAGATCGCCCGCCACGTGATGTGGCGCGACGAGGTCCGCGCGCTCACCATTGCCCTGAACGGCGACAATGTGATCACCATGCTGAGGGGGCTGCACGGCGAAGGTCACCCTGCCCTCTGGTATCTGCTGCTGCGCGGCGCGCACGCCGCCTTCGACCGGGTCGAGGTGCTGCCCGGCGTCGCCTTGGTGGTCGGGCTCCTCACGGTCGCGCTGCTGATCTTCCGCTCGCCGTTCCCGCGGCCGCTGGTCCTGCTGCTGATCACGAGCCACGCGCTGCTGTTCGAATATGTCGTGATGGCCAGGAATTACGGCATCTCGGCGCTGTTCCTGTTCGCGATCGCAGCCTGCTATCCGGCCCACCGCGACCGCGGCATCCTGCTCGGCGTACTGCTGCTCCTGCTCGCCAACACCAATGTCGTCGGCGCCATCGTGGCCGGCGGGCTTCTGCTGTTCTGGCTGCTCGACCTGCTCGAGACCCAGCTCGCGAACCAACTCGGCTGGCGCTGGTCGCCGCAACTCAGCAATTTCGCGATCAATGCGATCATCGCGACGCTCGGCGTCGCGATCTGCGCGGTGACGATGCTGCCGACCTATAATGACGCGGCGGCCCGGGACTGGTCGCACGCTTCAGTGCTGGCGGCCACAATCCGTTCCCTGGTGAACCCCGGCACGACGTCGCTCGGCGCGCTGTTTGCCAATCTGCTGCCGGGGGTCGTGGGATCGGTGCTGCTGTTCGCCGCGACGCTCGGATTGCTGCCGCGGCGACCGGCCTTTCTCGCCGCGCTGGCCGCGCTGCTGCTGACGTCGCTGTTCTTCGCCGTCGCGGCCAATGGCGCCTACCGCCACGCCGCGGTCTGGCTGTGCTTCCTGATCACGCTGTACTGGATCGGCTGGAGCAAAATCACGGCGGCACCGGCTTCTACGGGGCTCGACGGGCTTCTGCCGGCGATCGGACGCGCATCGCTCCTGCTGCTGCTCGCGATCCAGACCGCCGCGGGCATCAACGATTTGCGCAACGCGGCGACCGGTGCGGTCGCGAGCCGCAGCGCCGATCTCGGCCGCCTGATCGCCTCGCGCGCCGATCTCGCCAACGCGGTCATCCTCAGCGAGCCGGAATGGCTCGTCGAGGCACTGCCCTACTACGTCAGCAACCGGCTCTATCTGGCGCGCGACCACAAATTCGGCAGCGTCGTGATCTTCACGCGCAAAGGCAGGATGGACAGCGATCTCGGCGAGACCTTGCGGCTGGCACGCGAGCTCCGCGAAACATCAGGTGCGCCCGTCATCATCCTGCTGGCCTATCGGCTCGATCAGATCACGCCCGACCAGACCTACGACGAAGGCAAGGACTGGAGGACGTTCCGTGCCTCGGCCGCGCAGATCCGCGAATTCCGCGAAGCGACCACGATGATCCGCCGCTTCGACCCCGCCAAGACCGACGAGAGTTTCGACGTCTACCTCCTCAAATAGGCGATCGATCGACGACGACAGGAAAGGACCGCGCGATGGCGCTGATGGACAGCAAGGTCGAAGCCCGCAAGCTGCCTGCCGCAAGCATCCGGCAGTATCTTGCGATCCTGCGGCTCGATCACAGCACCAAGCACGTCTTCATCGTTCCCGGGATCATTCTCGCCTGGATGTTGCGCGGCGCGAGAGCCGATGATCTCGCCCTCTCCATCGCCCTTGGCCTTGTCGCCGCGGTCTGCATCGCGTCAGCCAACTACGTGATCAACGAATGGTTCGACCGCGACTTCGACCGGCATCATCCGACCAAGTCGCAACGCTCCGCGGTGCAGAGTGCGATGGACGGCAGGATCATCGGACTCGAATGGCTGCTGCTGGTCGCGCTTGGCCTCGTCTGCGCGGCAGCGAGCAGCCGCCTGATGCTGTTCGCAACCGGCATCTTTGCCCTGCAGGGCATCGTCTACAACGTCCCGCCGCTGCGCAGCAAGGACAAGGCCTATTTCGACGTCATCTCGGAATCCGTCAACAATCCGCTGCGGCTGTTGATCGGCTGGGCGATGATCGACCCGACCTCGCTGCCGCCCGGCTCGGTGATCCTGTGCTATTGGTTCGGCGGCGCGTTCCTGATGGCCGCCAAGCGGCTGTCTGAATATCGCGAGATCGCGGCGTCCCACGGCAGGGAGCTGCTGGCGCGCTACCGCGCGAGCTTTGCAGACTATACCGAGGTGTCGCTGACCGCCTCCTGCCTCAGCTATTCGCTGTTCTCGGTGTTCTTCCTCTCGGTATTCCTGGTGAAGTACCGCATCGAGTACATCCTTGCGATGCCGCTGGTGGTGATGCTGTTCACCACCTACTTCTCGATGTCGACATCGCCGGGCTCGTCGGCGCAGAAGCCCGAGAAGCTCTATGGCGAGCGCGGCCTGATGCTGATCGTGCTGACGCTGATCGCCGTCTTCCTGATGGCAAGCTTCGTCGACATGCCGTTCCTGAGCAGGCTCGCGGAGCAGCACTACATCACGCTGGATTAATACGACTGCGGCACAAGTCCCTTTCCCCTCATCCTGAGGAGCCCGCGGGACGCGGGCGTCTCGAAGGATGTAGGCCACAGTCGGGGCCTCATGGTTCGAGACGCGCTCCGCGCTCCCCACCATGAGGGGCTTATGACGAAGTAAGATTAAGCCGCGACGAGTTAGCGCCGGCGCGGATGCGCCTTCTGATGCCACGCCCAGGCCGAGCGGATGATGTAGCCGAGATCCGATCGGCTCGCCTTGAAGCCGAGACCGCTCTCCGACTTGGAGGGATCGGCGACCAGGATCGGCGGATCGCCGGCCCGGCGTTCGCGCACCACGCTCGGCACCGCCTCGCCGGTCTCGGCGCGGATCGCGTCGAGCACCTCGCGCACCGAATAGCCGGTGCCGGTGCCGAGGTTGAACACGCCGCCGGCGTCGCCCTTCAGCAGCAGCTCGAGCGCCGCGATATGGGCGCTGGCGAGATCGTCGACATGGATGTAGTCGCGCACCGCGGTGCCGTCGGGCGTCTCGTAGTCCTCGCCGAAGATCGCGAAATCAGGCACGTGCCCGAGCAGCGCCATCAGCGCGCGCGGAATCAGATGCGTCTCGGGATCGCGGAGCTCGCCGATGGTGCCGGAGGCGTCGGCGCCGCAGGCGTTGAAATAGCGCAGGCACACCGAGTTGAACCGATAGGCCGCGCGGTAGTCGGCCAGCATCTGCTCGATCATGAATTTGGAGCGGCCGTAGGGATTGACGGTCGGTCCCGCGGCGCTTTCGGGAATCGGATCGCGCCCGGCATTGCCATAGACGGCGCCGGTCGAGGAAAACACCAGGCGGTCGCACCCCGCTTCCCGCATGCCGCGCAGCAGGCCGAGCGTTCCGGCAACGTTGTTGGTGAAGTATTTCTGCGGATCGGCGACCGACTCGCCGACCGCGCTGAACGCGGCGAAATGCATCACGGCAAGCGCATTGTGCTCGCGGATCGTGGCGGCGATCTTGTCGTGATCGGCGACATCGCCGATCACGAGCGGTCCCCATTGCACGAAATTGCGATGCCCGGTCGACAGATTGTCATAGACGACCGGGACAAAACCGGCCTCGGCAACGGCCTTGGCGCAATGGGAGCCAATGTATCCCGCGCCGCCCGTGATGAGAATCGAACCCCTGCTCGTCATTGAAAATGTCGTCCCTGCGCGGACCAATCCTGCGTCTCAACAGACGCGGTCGCTGCATGGGTACGACATTCCGCCTAGCGCGGCAAAACGACGATGGGAATAGCGTTAAGACCGCACGGGTCTGCCGCCGGGTGACGGTTAACGCGGCCCCAGCGGAACGTTGGTCTGTTGCCCGACCGGCGGCCCGTATCGCGACGGCCTCCCATTCGGGTAAGCCGGCATTGCCGGCGGCACCGGCCGGGTCGCCGGCGGCCGCGACGTCGGGACGCCGCCGCCCGGTCCATCGATCGAATAACGCGTTGCGCCCTGCGAGGTCTGCCGGGTCCCCTGTGCGAGCACCGGGGCTGCTGTGGCGACGACCAGCGTCGCGGTTATGACAAGGCCGGCCAGCTTCATGTCGATGCCTCGATGGATTGGGTCGGAATCAACGGGGCAAACGTCCGATCGTTCCGGATATCGTGGCAGCGCGCCTGCGATCTTCATCATCCCCATACGAAAAGTGGCGCGGCGAAATGTCTCGCCACGCCACTTGATGGGGCTCACTCGGACGTTCAGACGCGGGCCTGCGCGACGGCGGCCCAGTGATCGGGGTTGGCCGGGGTCTGCATCCTCACCCAGCGATAATGCGCCTGCGACCAGTTGCGGATCTGCGCGTTCAGATTGTCGAGCACGACGTCGCCGCCCTTGGCGCGGACCACGAGCACGAGATGATGCTCGCCCCAGGACGTCACCACCTCGCTCAGCAGCAGGTTGCGCATCGGCCAGCCGCGCGCCAAGAGCTCATGGCGCTTGCTGACGGCGTAGTCGTTGCAATCGCCGCGCGCCGGATTGATCAGCCATTCCTCGCCGGCCAGGCCGCGTTCGTTGCGCTGCGGCGCGATGCTGCGATTGACCGAAGCATTGACCTCGATCAGGTCGGCGATGCGCTGCTTGGTCATGCGTGTCGCGCCGCCGCGGAAGACCATGCGGGCGCGCGGCTGCGACTTGCATTCGTCGGCATAGCGCATGCAGAACATGGTGTAGGCCATCGGCGCCAGCGTCGGTTCGCTGAAGCGGATCTTCTCGATCACGCCGTGCAACGGCAGCGGGAAGCCGACCATACCCGCTTGCGTGTCCCGCGCGCTTGCCCCGAGCGCAACGATGGCCAGAACCAGGACCATCACTTTCTTGACGCTGTACATGTCTTCACTCCCCACAGTGACGGGAAGCAAGTACGGGAAATGTCTTGAGCTTAGGCTCAAGCGCGCGGCGGCATTTGCCTCAAATGCTCAGATGCACGCGAGCGATCCGTTAACCAAGCGGCCCTCCGCGCCGGCAGGCTGCCGGCCGCGAATGATAACGCTCTCGCCGGGCATTCGATCGCAGCTTTGTTATCTTCCAGGCGGTCTTTTCCCGCGATTTTTGTGGACGCCGCCGTCAGGGGAGGCGTTGTTTGCGGCGCGGGAATTTTTGTTCCCGTGCGGACATGGTTAGCCCGACGTGAAGCGGCCGGCGCGCTCTGTTACATCGTCACCCGCTGCCGGGGGGCGATCCCGCACCAGTTCATGACGAGATCGGCGAGCATCTTGATCTCGAGATCCGCGGGCGTGCCGCCGGCGAAATCGGCGACCGATTGCCCCAATGCGACGGCGCGGACATAGGCGGAGCGGCTTCCGATCATCGGCCCGATCTCCTCGTCGAGCGTATCCAGTTCTTCGATCAGTTGCTGGCCCTCGAGCGTGCGCTGGTCGACGCGGTTCGGCACGATCATGGCACGCAGCGCGGTGCGCCGCGTGGCGCGCACCTCCCGCACGATGTCGAGCGTCCGCGCGGTGGCCTCGATATCGAGGCCGGACGGCGTACAGGGCATCAGCACGATGTTGGCAACCGCGAGCACGGCGCCCAGCACCCGGTCGTTCGGCGCGGAATCCACGACGATGATCTGGTGCGGAATCTGGCGCATCAGCTTGGCCCATTCGGCCACGGGGCGGGTTTCCGGATCAAGCTGGTAGACGGGGAACGTCAGATTGCCAGGCTCGGCCCAGTGACAGGCGGACGCCTGGGAGTCGGCATCGACCAGTCCCACCACGCCCGTGCGCCGGTCCAGCTCTGCGGCCAGCAAGACCGCAAGAGTCGTCTTTCCGACCCCGCCTTTGCGCTGGGCAACCGAGATGACAAGCGGCATCGCAAGCTCCTGGCGTTATCCCCCGTGCGTGCGCGGGAGGACACCTTCATCAACGAGCGTCAGCATCCGGGGCAGACAGACCCGCTTTGCGTCGTAATTGTCGCGCACGAAGCTCCTTGCCTTCATCCGCATCTTCTTGAAGGCCTTGGGCCGTGACAGCACCGAGATTACCTGATCCGACAGCGCATCAATATCAAAAAACGGCGCCAGCAGGCCGTTGCCATCAGTGATGATGTCGCGCAGCGGCGCCGTGTCCGACGCCACCACCGCGCATCCCGCGCTCATGGCCTCCAGCAGCGACCATGACAGCACGAAGGGATAGGTCAGGTAGACGTGCACCGAGGAGATCTGCAGCAGTTCGAGATAGGGTTTCCGCGGAATCCGGCCGAGGAAATGCACGCGGCGAAGATCGATGTCCGACCTGATCTCGTCCAGGAACATCGACTTCCAGCTTGAGCCCTTGGGCGGATTCGCCCCGTAGGATGTCCCGCTGCCGCCGACGATCACCACCTGCGCATTCGGCCGCGCTGCCATGATCCTCGGCAGCGATCGCATGAAGACATGGAATCCGCGCACCGGCTCCAGATTGCGCGAGACGTAGGTGATCACCTCGTCGTCCGCCGACAACGTCGCGCCGTTCGGAAGCTGAAACCTCGCGACGGGATTGGGCTTCACCTCGTCGGTGTCCACGCCCTCGTGGATGACCTCGATCTTGCTCTGAAACTCTCGGGGAAAGGTCGACCGCTGCCACGGCGTCGGCGAGACGCCGGTATCGCATTCGGTGAGCGCCAGCAGCGTGGTCGCATTCTTCAGATGGAGTGCGACATTGCCGTCGAGGCCCGTCATCGGAAACTCGGGATCGAAGCCGACGTCCCTGCCCTCGGCACCGTAGTAGAATTCGCAGTAGAGGATGATCCGCGCGCGCGGAAACATCGTGCGCAGCGGCAGCGTCTCACCCCAGCCGGGATGCGCGAAGATCAGGTCGGGCACGAAGCCCTGACCCGACAGCGACGACAGCGCATACAGCACCTCCTCGGCACGTCGCGCCTCGACATCGAAGCGGCGGGCAAAGGGATGCACGGGTGAGGAATCCGACTTGGTCGTCGAATACTTCAGCAGCCGGATATCCGGCGTCGTGCTCGCGGTCGATGAACCGACTGCAACGACTCTGTTTCCGGGCTGCTCCGCGAGAGCACGCGCAATGTGGCGGTACTGTGCCGGAAAGTTATTGTGGACGAAGAGCACGTTCATGGGCGGGCGAGCGCGCCCCCCGGCCGCGCGGTCTTCGATTGGGGTCAGGGTCGATACCATGACCTGCGATGTGTCTTCGATATTCACGTGCGAAACTATCTTACCGGATTAACATTAAGACCCCTTCTATCACACAGATTTTTGGGGCACACTGTGTGAGAGACATATCGACCCATTCCGTTAGGCTCGCAGGCGACGATGAACGAACAGATTCAGCAGAAAACCATTGACCTGGCACGAGGTCTTTTCCTGGTTCGGTACAATGGCGCGGAGGACAAGACGTCACCTCCGGTAGTACGCGTATATGCTGAACGCGCCAGTGTTAACAATTGTAATATCATTACCGGGCCCGACGCGGTCAATGGAACCCTGTTTGCGCCCGAAACCGCGCTGGTCATATCGGTCGCCCGGCCGAGCCGGCTGATCGTCGAGGTCACGGCAGGACGCGCCGGCGGGTCGACCGCCGCCAATATCAAGATCGAGCCGCTGACCCAGGGGCAACCGGCCGCGCAGCAGCCGGCCGGCCAGCGATACGACATGTACGAGCCCGAGACTGCCCTCGGCGCGCTGATCGACCTCAAGCTGCTCGCGCATGTTGCGGGTCTGGGTGATGTCACCGTCGGCCCGAACACCTGGATTGCGGGACCGGCCGCTCCGGCCCGAATCGAGGGCATTTCCCTCGAATGGCCGAACAAGCCGCACGATCTCAACCTGCAATATGCGGTCAAGTTCGCCAGGCCGCAGCAGGGCGACAACCAGTTCGTTCCGCTTGGAACCTTTGCTGGAACCCGGGGACGCGCGCTGGCCATCACGGGCTTCTCGCTGGAAGCCACAGGTCCCAGCGCGGACCGCTATACGATTTCGGCCGAGACCATCTTCCTGGGCGCGCCCGCCCTGCGGGTTACCGGGAACCGGATCGTGGTGTCGGGCCCTTCAGGCCGGGAACCGCTGGTCGGCCTCAAGCTCAACCTCGAAGAGCGCCGCGTGCAGGCAGCGCCGCTCGCACCCCAGCAGCCGAGGCGCCCCGAACCCGTCAATCCGGCGCCACGCCCTGAGGGACCGCGCCTTGAGGGACGGGTGCGCGTGTTCCGGAGCCGGCAGAGCGCCGTCAAGACGGCGAGCTGAGATGCGGGCAGACAAGGGCGACATTTGACCGCCGACGCGCGCAGGATCGCCTTTACGTCCAGAACGCTCCACCACGTCGATCTCGAGCGCGCCGCTGTCGAGGCGCTCGAGGCGCGTGATTTCCGCCGCGCATTCGCGCTCGCCGACCGGCGCTGCCGGATCCTGCCGCACCCGGGCGCCCGCGCCCACCTGCTGCGCGCCGAAGCGCTGTTCCGCCTCGATCTCGGCGATGCGGCTGTCGCCGCCGTGGCGAAGGCGATCGAACTCGAACCGGACGATCTGGCCGCTGCGCGGCGCATGATGGCCTGGGGCGACGGCCTCCAGCAGATCGAGGCGGCACGAAGCATCGCGCGGCGCGATGATGATCCGGATTCGGTCAGGAACGCCCTCGTGCTGCTCGAAGCGAGCGGTCAGGACAGTTGCGCGCGCATCGACTTCCTCGACGAGGAGGTCAAGGGATGGGTGACGTGGCGAGGCGCCGACGATCCGCACCTTTCGCTGGCGCAGGCGGATCAATCCAGCGCCCTCCAGCTTCCCGCCGATCCCCGTCACAGATTCGCCCTCGATGGACGGCGCGCCGCAAGCTTCCGCCTGATACGGCCGGCGTCCGAGACCTCGCAACGCCTCGAGATCACGCAGGCGGACCAGGTCATCGCGAGCATTCAGCTGCCCGCCAACCGCGTGCCGGATCGCCGCAACGCGTCACAGCGGCCGGCTCGGGCGCGAAACGGCGAAGCTCCTCCGCTCACCATCATCATCCCGGTATACCGGGACCTGGACGCAACGCGTGCCTGCATCGAGAGCGCATTGACGGCTGCCGCCTGCACGCCGGGCTCGACCATCGTCGTCGTGGATGACGCGTCGCCCGAACGCGATATTAAGCGCCTGCTCGGCGAGCTGGCCGCGGAGCTCCGCATCCGGCTGCTGACCAACGAGCACAATCTCGGCTTTGTCGGCGCGGTCAACCGGGCCCTCAACGAGACCGGCGCCGGCGACGTCGTGCTGCTGAACTCGGACACGATCGTGCCGAAATACGCGCTGCAACGCCTGCGCAGCGCCGTGCAATCGACGCCGCGCGTGGGGACGGCGACGCCGCTCTCCAACAACGGCGAATACACCAGCTTTCCAATCGCGAACCGGTCGAATCCCCTGCCCTCGCCAGACGAATTGGAGTTGCTGGACGAACTTGCCGGCAGTGCCAATGCCGGGATGGCCATCGACATCCCCAACGGCATCGGGTTTTGCCTCTACATCACCCGCGAATGCCTCGACGCCGTGCGCGAGCTCTCTGACGACTTCTATCGCGGCTATCTCGAGGACGTCGACTTCTGCCTGCGCGCCGCGGAAGCCGGCTTCCGCAACGTGTGCATCGCCTCGGTGTTTGTCGGACACGAGGGCTCACGCTCGTTTCTCGGCGAAAAGCGTTCGCTGGTGCTGCGCAATCTTCGCGTTCTCGAGCACCGTTACCGGCGCTATGCGACGGAGTGCGCCGCGTTCCTGCTGGCCGACCCGCTGCGCGATGGCCGCGCGGCGCTCGAGCTCAGACTGCTGTCGAACCAACAGCGCGCTGCCGGCCCGCATGTCATCCTCTGTGGCTCCTCGATCGGCCGCGAGATTGCCGTCAGGCGGTGCAGGCAGCTCGCGGCCGAAGACGAGCGCCGCCTGATCGTGCAGTTCCGTGCCGAGGGACAGCGTCAGCTGGCTGCGATGTTCGATCCGGACGGCGACGCTCCGCAGTCGATCGCACTCGACGTTGCGATGCCTGAAGGCCGCGAGGCCCTTCTGAAGCTTTTCACCGATCTCAGGGTCCGCTCGATCGAGATTGCGGAACCGAACCGCATCCCCGGCGCATGCCTTGCCCTGCTCACGCAGCGTTTCACCTACGAGCTCCTGATCACCGACACCGCACTTGCACTGCACACGACGGTGGGGTCCGGCGTCCATCCGGACTGGACGGGCCTGATCGCCGGGGCTCGGCGCGTGGCTGCGATCGGTGCAGACGGGGTCGCATTCTCGGAAGCGGTTCTCGGCCTGCAAGCGGCACGTCTGAGCGAGGCGCGTGTACTGCCGGCGCTGCATCACGACGTGAGCGGTCCGGCGTGTCTCGGCCTGCTCGCTTTGCACGCCGGCGCGGCGGAATTCCGCTTCATCAGAGCGTTGAGCGATCAGATCGCCGACGCCGACGAAGACGTCGAGATCATCGTGCTGGGGACCACCCTCGACGATCTCAAGCTGATGCAACGCGCGAATGTCACGGTCACCGGCGAAATCGCCGTCGATGATATTGCCACGCTCATCGAAGGTCACGGCATCACGAAACTGGTTCTCGACATCGGCCAACCGGCGTTCGGGCATCCGCTGGTGGACGCGCTGCTGGCAACCGGGCTGCCGGCCGCCGCGACGGAGTGGATTCCGACACCGCCGGCGCCCGGCCGCAATGCCGACCTGAAGCTAGAGCCGGGCCTTGACGCCGATGAGACGATTGCCGCCGTGCTCGACTGGGTGGTCGAGGACGTCCTGCTACATCCCGATCGGAGGAGCGGTCGGCACCGGCGGCAGGTTGGCGCGCGGCTTCCATGACCGCGGCGGCCATGCAAGCGAAGAGAACGGCGTCGCGTCCAGCCCGAGCAGCGGGCTGTAATAGGGATCGTCGAGCAGCACCTCGCCCCACTTCGCGCGCAGCATCGACAGCTCGCGCTTGAAGCGCGCCTTGCGATCCGGCGCGGAATCGCGGCCGCGGCTTGCCGATTCCAGATGAACGAGTTTCGCATCCGGCGTGAAGACGATCCGCTTTCCGAGCTGGCGCAGCTTCAGGCAGAGATCGATATCGTTGAAGCTGATCGGAAAGCGGATCTCGTCCATGCCGCCGACCGCCAGGAAATCGCGCTTGCGCATCATCAGGCACGCTCCCGTCACCGCCGAACATTCGTGCGCCACCTGGAGAAGGTCGCCGTAGCCGGGATCGCCATCCATGCGGTCGTTGAAGGCGTGGGCGGCCGAGAAATTGGCCCCCAGCACCACCCCGCCATGCTGCACGACGCTGCTCGGCCAAAGCAGCTTTGCGCCGACGGCACCGACATCGGGAGCAGCGAGCCGCCACAGCAGCTCCGCGAGCCAGCCGTCGTCGAGCGCCTCGATGTCGTTGTTGAGGAAGCAGATGTTCTCGGTGTCGACGCAATCGACGGCGGCGTTGTTGATGAATGCGAAGTTGAAGGGCCCCTCGACCGAGATGACGTCGATGTCCTCCGCGGACAGGCTCTCCAGATAGTCCAGCGTTTCCGGCTCGGTCGAGCTGTTGTCGACGACGAGAATCCGGGCGTTCGTCTCGTTTGCCGCCGGCGTCACCGTCTCGATGCACCGCTTGAGCAGCTCGGCGCGATTTCTGGTGGGAATGATGATGGTGGTGCGCTCGTTCCAATCGACCGCGCGCTTGACCTGAACGGCGGGAAGCAGACCCGCCTTTCGCGGCTCGACCGTCGCCTCGATGCCGGACCTGGCAAAATACGCCTTAGCTGCGGCGACCAGCTCGGTGGTTGCAGCCTGCGCATCGATCCGCGGCAATGCCGCGACCGATCCCGGGAGATGATAGGTCCGGTCAGGCTCCGCGCAGGACAGGAAGATGTCGTAGAGCGACGTCGCCGTTCGCAGCGCATCCACGGCGCGGTCGCGGCGCACCGCGAAGCAATACGCCCCATAGCCCTGCTCGAGCGCGCGTTCGAGATCGAATGCCGAAAACACCAGCGGCCAGACTGCGCCGACGCCCGCGGGAACCTCGACGTCGCCATAGGCCAGATCGCAGCCGGGTTCAGACGCGAACAGATCGGCGAAGCGCAGCAAGGCATCTTCCGCGAGGATGGTCCCGCTCAGACAGAAGACGAAGAAAGCGCTGTTGGCGGCATCGCCGTCGACAAACTCGCGCGCCGCTTTCGGATCGAACTGACTGAACGCGCGCGTCGGCAGGCACGCCGCCGACCAGGCCGGGTGCCGTTGGGCTTCGAGGCTTTCGATGCTCTCGTCCACCCTGACCTCGCCGATCAGCACGACGGCCGCTTCGGACGAAACGTCCGACTCCATGGCCGGCGCGAAGCGCTCCTTCCAGCCGTGATAGGCGTGAAACGGCAACGATGCCGGCAGCACCCGGTCGAACAGCTCGCCGCGCAATCGCTCGCTCTCCCAGCGCCCGAGATCCGCGAGCGTCTGCTCCAATCCGCGATCGAAAGCGACAAAGGCAACCGGCTCCGAAATCAGGCTCCGTCCGGAAATCGTCCGCGCAGACAGTCCACGCATGCGGCCGTCGGCAAAATGCTCGGGCAGATGAAAATCGATCCGGCGGCCGACGCCGAACTCGCTTCCTCGCGCAACGTTGGTCCATCCGGTCGGCTTCACCGTCATCACGGGACGTTGCGCGATCAGGATCTCGATGTCTTCGTCGATGTCCTGCGCAAGCCAGCCCTCGAAGCGCAAACCTCCGACCCATTCGATATCGCCGATCCGGTGCCACCGCGCTTCGGGCACTGCGACATCGCAACGAATCGGAGCACCGACGGGACGTCCGATATTTGCCAATCTCGCCTCGATGATCTTGGCGTTCGAGCTGACCTGATCCTGCACGTTGAAGGTAAAGCCAAATCGACCGTCGCCGATCGCGGCGTCGGCGAGCTCTGTTACAAACTCGTCACACAATGATGACATGTATGGCTCGCCGTCGACGAGCAGCTCGACGGTGTAGCGGCGGCCGAGATCTGCGCGGTCATAAACAAACCCAGAAAACGTCGTGCGATCGTATCTGGAGAATTGCGTTTGTAGTGACGCGTATTCAGTTCCTGAGGGTCTGTGCCTGCTGATCGTCTTCGTGCTCATGTCCAACCCTCAAACGGCGGCTCGATTGTCAATCGACTTCAAACTGAGATTGTGGCCATGGCGTGCCCTGGATGACTAGCGAGCACTCATCTGCACCAGCGCAAATCACCGTTTGCACAAAAAGCCGCCGACCTTCAACACAAACCATACGTTATAAAACTTGGCGTTATCGGCGCTAATTGTGCTAGTGCTAACTCCTCCTCTCCACACTGATCGACGAGCGGATTCATGAAGATTGCAATGGTTGGAACGGGATATGTAGGTCTCGTGTCAGGAGCGTGTTTTGCCGATTTCGGCCATCAGGTCGTTTGCGTCGACAAGGACGCCGGCAAGATCGAAGCCCTGAAGCGCGGCACGATCCCGATCTACGAAACGGACCTCGACAAGCTCGTCGAGACCAACACCGCCGCCGGCCGGCTGACCTTCACGACGGAGCTCGCGGGGGCTGTCGCGGACGCCGATGCCGTGTTCATCGCGGTGGGAACACCGTCGCGGCGCGGCGATGGCCATGCGGATCTCAGCTATGTCTATGCGGCCGCCAAGGAGATCGGCGCAGCGCTCAGGAAGTTCACTGTGGTGGTGACGAAGTCGACCGTGCCGGTGGGCACCGGCGACGAGGTCGAACGCCTGATCCGCGAGACCCGTCCCGACGCTGATTTCGCCGTTGCGTCGAACCCCGAATTCCTGCGCGAAGGCGCCGCGATCCAGGATTTTCGTCATCCCGACCGGATCGTCGTCGGCACCGAGGACGAGCGCGCCAAGAGGGTGATGGGCGAAGTCTATCGCCCACTCTACCTGAACCAGGCGCCGATCCTCTATACCGCACGGCGCACGGCAGAATTGATCAAATACGCCGCAAATGCCTTCCTTGCCACCAAGATCACCTTCATCAACGAGATCGCCGATCTCTCCGAGAAGGTCGGGGCGAACGTGCAGGAGGTCGCGCGCGGCATCGGGCTCGACAACCGCATTGGAACCAAGTTCCTGCATGCCGGCGCCGGTTATGGCGGCTCGTGCTTCCCGAAGGACACTCGCGCGCTGTTCAAGACGGCGCTCGACCACGACGTCCAGCTGAAGATCGTCGAAGCCACGCTGACCGCCAACGACAACCGCAAGCGCGCGATGGCGCGCAAGGTTGCCAACGTGCTCGGCGGCGAACTGCGCGGCAAGACGATCGGCGTGCTCGGCCTGACCTTCAAGCCCGACACCGACGACATGCGCGAGGCTCCCTCGATCCCGCTGATCAACGGCCTGCTCGACTTCGGTGCCAAGGTTCGGGCCTACGATCCCGTCGGCATGGAGCAGGCCCGCAAGGAATTGCCCGAAATCGAGTACAGCAAGGACGCTTATGAATGCGCGCGACAGGCGGATGCGCTCGTCATCGTGACCGAGTGGCGCCAATTCCGCGCGCTCGATCTCAAGCGCATCAAGCAGGAGATGAAGCATCCGATCGTCGTCGACCTGCGCAACATCTACCGTCCGGACGAGATGGCCACGCACGGCTTCACCTACGACAGCATCGGACGGCCGCGCTGAGCGGCCGCAGCCGACCGGCGCCGATGGAAGCCGGTCGTCAGGTCAATCCCAAAGCCCCGTTCCGACCGAATTGGAACGGGGCTTTCAATTTTTGTTCAACGCTTCACGCGCACCCGCTGGGCCGCTTTGCTCGAAATCGTTCTAGGCATGAGCGGGCGCACCGGGCTGGACGAATGCATCCAGCTCGCGCGCGAGCGCTTCCTGCCAGGTCGGCATCGCCACGCCGAACTGCGCCTTCAGCCGCGACAGATCCAGCCGCGAATTGCCCGGACGCACCGCCTTGGTTGGGAAATCGGCGGTCGCGATCGGAACGATGTTCTCGACGGCCAGCGCGACGCCACGCGACCTCAGCCCGCCGACGATGGCGGTTGCAAAGCCGTGCCAGCTGGTCTCGCCGGCGCAAACGAGATTGACGACGCCGCCCCTGCGCACCAGCTGGTCGCGCAGCGTGGTGAGGTTCGGCAGAACGATGCCGGCGACCGCACTGGCGATCGCCGGTGCCGTCGTCGGCGCGCCGATCTGATCGGCGACAATGCGCAGCTCCTTGCGCTCGCCGGCGAGCCGCGCGATCGTGCGGAGGAAATTCGTGCCCTTTGCGGCATAGACCCAGGAGGTGCGCACGATCAGATGCGCTCCGCCCGCTGCCTGAATCGCGGCATCGCCGGCAAGCTTGCTGGCGCCGTAGGCCGACAACGGTTCGGTCGGGCTGTCCTCGCGCCACGGCCTGTCGCCTGATCCATTGAAAACGTAGTCGGTGGAGAAGTGCACCACCGGCACACTGTTCGTTGCCGCCCATTTGGCGATGGCTTCGGGCCCTTTCGCATTGACCCTGAACGCCAGCTCGCGCTCGTCCTCGGCGCGATCGACCGCGGTATAGGCAGCCGGATTGATGATGAGATCGGGCCTCAGCGCGTCAAGCTGGCCCGTCAGCAATTCCGGCTTCGACAGATCGAACTCCGCGGTCGGCGGCGCGAGGATCGTGCCATGGCTTTCCAGCAGAGGCTTCAGCGCACTGCCAACCTGGCCGCGCGTTCCGGTCAACAAGATCCGCATCAGATTTGTCCATAGGTCGGAAGGTTGCTGGCGTCGGCCAGAAGCGGCGCGTCCGCATCCTTGGCCGACAGCTGCGGCTTGTCGACGCCCCATTTGATCCCGATCGCGGGATCATTCCACCGGATCGAGAGCTCGTTCTTCGGGCTGTAGAAATCGTCGCATTTGTAGAAGAAGTCGGCGGTGTCCGAGAGCACCACGAAGCCGTGGGCGAAGCCGCGCGGCACCCATAATTGTCGGCGGTTCTCCTCGCTCAATTCGACCGCGACATGCTTGCCGAAATTCGGACTGCCGACGCGCACGTCGACGGCAACGTCCAGCACCTTGCCGCGCAGCACGGAGACGAGCTTGCCCTGGGTGACCGGGTTTTGCAGATGCAGCCCGCGCAGCACGCCATAGGCCGAGCGGGACATGTTGTCCTGCACGAACGGACGCGTGATGCCGTGCTCGACATAACGCGGAGACTGGTAGGTCTCGAGGAAGAAGCCGCGCTGGTCGCCGAACAGCTTCGGCTCGACGATCAGAACTTCAGGAAGCTCGGTCTTGATGACGTTCATCTAACATTTGTTCCAGTTTGACGCGCTTGAAATGTTAATTTCCCTCTCATAACAAACTTGTGCAGCGCACGCTATATGTTATGTTCTGATAGTCAAATTGTGAGGGACCATGAAAGGCATTATCCTTGCCGGTGGCACCGGCTCGCGCCTCTATCCGGTGACCACTGTCGTCTCCAAGCAGCTGCTGCCTGTGTTCGACAAGCCGATGATCTACTATCCGCTGTCGACGCTGATGCTGGGCGGAATCCGCGACATTCTGATCATCTCCACGCCGCAGGACAAGCCGCTGTTCCAGCGCTTGCTCGGCGACGGCAGCGAGATCGGTGTCCGGTTCTCCTACGCCACGCAGGAAACCCCGCGCGGTCTTGCCGACGCCTTCATCGTCGGACGCGACTTCATCGGTGATGACTCCGTTGCCCTTGTGTTAGGCGATAACATTTTCTACGGCCACGGCCTGCCGAGCATGCTGTCCGCCGCCTCGGTCCGCAAGAAGGGCGCCACCGTGTTCGGCTACGTCGTCAACGCGCCGGAGCAGTATGGCGTGATCGAGCTGGACGGCACCGGACGGGCGCTGTCGATCGAGGAGAAGCCGAAGCGGCCGAAGTCCAACGTCGCCGTCACCGGCCTCTATTTCTACGACAATGATGTCGTCGACATCGCCGCCGGCATCAAGCCGTCGCCGCGCGGTGAGATCGAGATCACCGACGTGAACAAGGCCTATCTCGAGCGTGGCGAGCTCTATGTCGAGGTGCTCGGCCGCGGCTTCGCTTGGCTCGACACCGGCACCCACTCCTCGCTGGTCGAGGCCAGCCATTTCGTCCAGATCCTGGAGCAGCGCCAGGGCCTGCGCATCGCCTGCCCCGAGGAGATCGCGCTGCGCCAGGGCTACATCTCGCTCGAGGCCTTCGCGAGGGTGGCGCAAAAGACCGCCAAGAGCAGCTACGGCGAGTACCTGCTGTCGGTATACCGCGCATTCCAGGGTCAGCCCCGCACGGCAGAGGTATTCAAACATGCGGTTTAAGGGATCGACGATTTTCGTCACCGGCGGAGCAGGTTTCATCGGCTCCGCCGTGGTCCGTCACCTGCTGCGCGACACCCACGCCCGCGTCGTCAACATCGACAAGCTGACCTATGCGGCCAATCTGGGGTCCCTGCCCGGCTCGACCGAGAGCCTGAACTACAGCTTCGAAAAGGCCTGCATCTGCGAGGGACAGGTGCTGCGGCGGCTGTTCGAGAAGTATCAGCCCGATGCGGTGATGAACCTTGCCGCGGAGAGCCATGTCGACCGCTCGATCGACGGCCCCGGCGAATTCATCCAGACCAACATTGTCGGCACCTTCACGATCCTGCAGGAGGCACTGCGGCACTGGCGCACGCTCTCGCCCGAGAAGCGCGACCAGTTCCGCTTCCTGCATATCTCGACCGACGAGGTGTTCGGCTCGCTCGGCGACGACGGGCTGTTCACCGAGACCACGGCGTATGCGCCGAACTCGCCCTATTCGGCCAGCAAGGCATCGTCCGATCACCTGGTGCGCGCCTGGCGCGAGACCTATGATCTGCCGACCATGGTGACGAACTGCTCCAACAATTACGGCCCCTATCACTTCCCGGAAAAGCTGATCCCGCACATGATCATCAAGGGGCTCGCCGGCGAGCCGCTGCCGGTCTATGGCGACGGCCAGAATATCCGCGACTGGCTGTTCGTCGAGGATCACGCCAAGGCGCTGACGCTGGTGCTGGAGCGCGGCGAGGTCGGCGAGACCTACAATGTCGGCGGCCGCAACGAGCGCACCAACCTGCACGTCGTGGAAAGCATCTGCGACCTGCTCGACGAGGTGGCGCCGGCCGCGGCAGGCCCGCGGCGCCGGCTGATCAACTTCGTCGCCGACCGTCCCGGCCATGACCGCCGCTACGCCATCGACGCCACCAAGCTCGAAACCGAACTCGGCTGGCGCGCCGAGGAGAATTTCGAGACCGGCATCGCCAAGACGGTGCGCTGGTATGTCGACGAGCAACCCTGGTGGCGCACGATCCTGGAGCGGGGCTACAAGGTCGAGCGCGTCGGCCTGAACCAGTAATCGCCGATCTCTCCAGATCAGCGGCGTGGATAGCCAGCACGAAGCCGAGAAGCGCGATGAGGATTCAGCGGAATCTCATCGCGGCTCGGCGAGCAGCGACCGCCTTCCGACAGTGGATTGGCAGCCACCCGCCAAACAGCAAATCGAGAAACCACGGGGTCCCGCCATGAAAATCGCAATGGACGGTCAGGAACTGACACTGTTCAAAAGTTTCGTGGATCTCTCGAAACGCTATCTGGAATTTGGCTCGGGAGGCAGCACCTGGCTCGCCTGTCAAACCAGGAAGGACTGGGTCATCTCGATCGATTCCTCCCTGGAATGGCTCAACAATGTCGGCGACGCCACACGCGGCGCGAGCACCCAGCCGCAGCTGCTGCACGTCGATATCGGCAAGCTGCGCGAGTGGGGTTATCCGGTGGAGAAGGAGAAGGAGAGCTCCTGGCCCGATTATCACGAGCGTGTCTGGCAGCGTCCGGAAAGCAGGACCGCGGACCTGTATTTCGTCGACGGCCGG
Source organism: Bradyrhizobium sp. USDA 3364 (assembly GCF_054056355.1). Classification (NCBI taxonomy): domain Bacteria; kingdom Pseudomonadati; phylum Pseudomonadota; class Alphaproteobacteria; order Hyphomicrobiales; family Nitrobacteraceae; genus Bradyrhizobium; species Bradyrhizobium sp. USDA 3364. The sequence goes on along the minus strand of NZ_JBSRYG010000002.1, from coordinate 5,779,086 downwards.
TTTCGTGTGGCGTGCTTCGTGCAGTGCGTGCTGCACGGCGCACCCGGCGCCTTCATCGCAATTCACGACTTCGAGAACCGTCCCCACTACCATTCGGTGCGGACGGTCGCTCGCGAAATCGCCCGCGCCAACAACATGTCGATCTTCCAGCGGCCGGCGCAGATCGACCTCGCCGCCGCGCAGCAGCTGCTTGCGAAATATCGGCTGGAGCCGCTGTAGCCGTTCGCCGCGCAGCGCGATCGAAGCGAGATCACTTTTTCACTTCAAACGCTAAAAGGGCGCGCCACTCGGCGCGCCCTTTTAGTCTAGCGTTGACGTCGCTATTCCCCCGCTTCAGCCCTGAACCAGTTTCTTCAGCTCCGGAAGAAACCGTTGAATGGTTGCGTCTTCCACGTCGTTGCGATCCCGCAACGTGAAGAACTCCATCGCGCGGATCTTTTCAGGATCGCCATCGCCCAGCGGCCTGCCGCGCTCACGCTTCTTCAGCAATTGCTGCTTTGACTTCGTGTAGTAGTGATTGATCACGAGCTTGTCGCGCTTGGGCGCGGTGCAGCGCCCGCCGATCGGGAAGACAGGCGTGCCGTCCTCGGCGACGTAGCACCCCAAGACAAGCGATTGGTGGGGATGCAGGTAGGACACGATGGTGTCGGGCCGCACGATCGACTTCATGATGAAGTGATCCGGGAAGTCGTCCGGAGCGCGGCGCGTGAAGGACTCGATGCACAGGCCCGCCGGCCTCGCGTCGTGACCGTTCGACCCGAAGTTCAGCCAGTGGACCGCCACCGCCGGCGCCGGACCGACCTGCGCCAGGACGTCCCTGATGTTGCCGGCCTTGGTCGGAAACAGATACTCGTCGGCATCGATGAAGGCGCACCATTCCGCGCAATTGCGATAGCTGTCGATCGCGTGCGAGAAGGCGCGCATCTGGCCGAATTCCCCTTCCACGAAATGATAGGTGATCATTTCGGGCCATGGGAAGGACTCGATGACGGCACGCGTATTATCGGTGCTGCCGTTGTCGTAGAGGTAGAAGTGATCGACTCCGACCAGCCGGTGGAAGTGCAGCCACTCCAGCAGATCGTCGCCCTCGTTCTTGATGGCGCACACGACAGCCAGACCGTGCTTCTTCCGGTCGACGCCGGCGTAGAGCTTCTTCGCTTCCATCACGCGCAGCAGCCCGGCGAACTCGCGCCGCAGATTTTCGCTCTTCGGGGCCGCAGCGAGCGCCGCAAGATAGACGTCCTGCGCTTCCTGGGCGGACCCCATGTTGAGATCCGCGATCGCAAGGCGATGCAGCACCCGCGAGTCGGATGGCAACTGCTTGACGAGGTCGAGAAGGATCCCACGCGCTCCGGCGAAGTCACATGCCTGCACAAGCATGGCCGCCTTTGCAAACTGGAATTCCTTGTAATCGCCGAATTGCTGCTCCAACTGCTTGACCGATTGGATCAACTCGTCGGGTTTCGGATTCGCGATCCGCCCGGAAAAGAAATCTCTAAGCCTTGTCTCGATCTCACTTGCTGGAAGCGTATCGAGATTCACGCCTGAGCTGAAACTAGACAATGCCGGAATTTCCATGTCCAACCTGAGCCGCTCCCCACGAGATCAACAAGCAATTAACATTGGTTCGCACCACGAATTCCTTATTAGCGCACTTATCCTACAAGAATAAGGCCATAACACGCAGTGCTCACAGTTAACTGTTGTAAGGTTATTTCGAGGAAAATCAATACAATAGAGTACAAGGCTCGATGTCATTTGCATGAAACCGTGCCACAGGGCGGGAACGATCGGAGATCGCCACGGACAGTGGGAACGAAGCAGGCCGCAAGCCGTTCGCGCTTGCAAGAAGGATGTTTTTGACTTCGTTATCCGCAAGCCTTCTGCCCTGGGCTTCATCAAGGGGTGCCGATGTGCAGCGAATCTGGGGCGGCGTGCAGGGCCTACGCGCCCGACTGAGCAAGTTCAGATCCGATGCGAACGCAGCCGGCCACGGCGAGCCCTACATCGTGCCGGCCGGACACGAAATTCCTGGGCCGAGAGGCCGCCAATCCGGGTGCCGACGCGGTCGGCAGACGCACCGAAAATCAAAAATCAAAGGTCCGCTCCGAGATGATCGGAAGGGACCTTTGCGGCTTTGCGCGGCTCGATCAGCGCCAACGGATCGGCCTGGTCCGATCGTTGGACTCCACCGTCCGATGTTCCAGATGATAGGGCGCGTAGATCTGCTTCACCCAATAATTGAAGTTCGGGTGAAGCTTCACGAAGTCGTAGAATGAATCGCCGAAATTGGACGGGCTGAGGCAGGTCTTGTTTTGCGGCCGCGTGGCGATTGCGTTCAGGCAATACGACATCATGCAGGCCTTGGTCTCGCTCTCTGCCACCTTGCTCAGACTTCGGAAGCTGTTGGTCGAATGAAGTCGATAGAGATATCGATCCTCCTCGAGATAGGTCGGCTCGACCTTGGTCACGGCGCGCAGCGCGAAGTCCCAGTCGTGGCAGTATTTGAGGTCGGCGAGCCAACCCACCTGCCGCAGCAGTTCACGGCTAAAGACGAAGTTTCCGGTCGACGCGGCAATCTGGGAATCCAGAAACGTCCATGACAGCGGCGCACCGGCAATCTGGGCCCGATCGATCGCATAGCGCAGGCGCGTCGGAAACTGGTAGTTGCTGATCGACTTTCCATGTTCGTCGATCGGCTCGACGGCCGAGAAGCCGAAGAACAGCCGCTCGTCGCCGTGCTTGTCCGCGAACAGTCGAACCCGGTCCTTCGAGAACGCATCGTCCGAGTTCAAAAGGAAGATCATGTCGCCCTTGGTCAACGACAACGCCCTGTTCCAGGTGTAGTGCGCACCAAGGTTCTGGGGGTTCTTGAGCAGCCGGCAGGAAAGAAAGCGCTTTCCGAACGACCGCTTCTTGATCATCTTCTGCGCGACTTCAAAGCTCTTGTCCGGCGAATGGTCGTCCACGATGACGAGCTCAATATCGGCAAAAGTCTGTTGATAGACAGTCTCGAGGCATTCCTCGAGATACTGCTCGTGCTTGTAGCAGGCGATGACGACACTTGCGAGCATCGGCGCGACCTCAACGTCTCACGATGATCGAATGGCGGGACCTCACAAGGGCACTGGCGCCGTCGCCGACCTCCAGCACCGCGAGCTGATACTCGCCATCCGGCAAATCCCTGATCGAGAAGGACACCTGGAAGCCGAAATAGCAGTCCTTGCTCTCCGCCTTCATGTATTCCTTCACGTCCACGCGCTCGTGCCAATCGACCATCAGGCAGTAGCCGCTGTTGACCGCGCTCTCCGGCGTGAGCCCCGACAGGGTCAGGAAGCCCGTCCGTTGCCGGCTTGCCTCGAACGCATTGCCCGCGCAAATCCATCCCCGCACCAATATCTCGTAGCGCGGATCAACGATCACGCGTTCGCCCGTTTGAGAATTGATGTTTTCGATGACCAGCAGCGAACCTGCCGGATGATCGGACGCGCCTGCCAGCTCGACCGGAATGCCGCTTCTGAGGCGCTGCACCCCCGAATGCGTGAGGCCCGATCGATGCAGGCTTGCGAGCACTTCGACATGCGTCGAGGCCTCCTTCACCGCCCACTCGAGCTCCTGCCGGCTCAGGCAATCCAGCAGGTCCGGGCTGTTCCGAATCTGGGTTGAAATGGGCTCGGCCGATGCGACCCTGCGCACGACCTCGAGGAACGCCCGTCCATAACGCGAATCCGGTTCGAGATGCGCACCTTCCGCCCACTCGTTCCAGGAATTGATAAACACCAAAGACTCGGAAAAGCTGTTGCCCTTGGCCCGCAGGGTCGCATCGCGAAGCCAAACCTCGAACGCCTCCGGACTGGACCGGGTAAAGACGTGGCCGCGCGCGCCCTTGCGGGGCGTATTGTCCCAACGCGGCATCACCGCGGGAAAGAACGGGAAATCGTAGGTCTTGCCGATCGACGATCGCATCGCATCGACATAGTCGTACACCTTTCCGGCGAAGGTCGGCGGTGCATCGACTTCGGTCGGCGGCACTTCCCTCGTCGAGACGGTGTGCGGCGGAAACTCGATCGCCGCATCGCAATTGACATCGCGCGGATCGAACTCGCCGAAGGTCATCGCGTTGCAGATCAGCAACTCGCCGATTCCGAGCTCTCTTGCCCGCTCGCGCCAGATCTCGAACAGGCGCTGCTTGTCCGGCAACAATGACGGTCTGTAGATGACGATGACCTTGCGGCCATCGACGGTGATGTAGCGTTCATCGAGCAGCAGGTCGGCCATGTCGTCGATGAAGCGAACATCGTCGTCCAGCGAGTGATTTTGCCCGAGCAGCAGCTCGGCATCCGAGCCGTCCCACCGGCGGGACCAGTTCTCGTTTGCCCAGCAAATGCAAAACGGCAGGTTCGGCTCGCCGTCCTCGAGCATCAATTGGAGCGGCTTCTCCAGCAGCCTGCGGCCCTGGAACCAATACACATAGTAACAGAAGCCATCGATGCCGTATTTGCGCGCCAGCTCGCCCTGCTGACGACGCGTCTCCGGCAGCCGGACGTCGTAGAATCCGAGATCGGCCGGCAGCCACGGGGATTCATGCGCCGGAAACTGGGCGCGCATGCGCGCGACGTTCGTCCACTCGGTGAATCCCGGTCCCCACCATCTGTCATTTTCTTCAAATGAATGGAATTGCGGCAGGTAGAAGCAAATGTAGCGCACCTCCTTGGCGGGAGCGTCCGCCAGTCCGGTCACGATCCTGTCGCTGCTGGGAAACAGCAGGTCGTCGTAATCCGCGGTCGAGAAGCCGAGCGCAACGACCACTTCACCCGGCGTAAAGTTCTCGAACAGCGGTATCTCGTAATATTCGCCGTCGCTCAGGCTGATGCGGAGATAGATCTGCGCATGCTTGGGATCCAGAAGCGCATTTCTCAGGGCGCGCGACAGACGACGGCGCACACCCGGCGTGGATAGATCGATACGAAATCCGGGACGCCCGATTACACTGCGCGGACCGACGCGCGACGGCATGGATCGGCCCGTCCGTCCCTCCTCGACACAGTGCGAAGCGACAAACAGCGCGAGCGAAACGGTTGAAGCAGGCGACTGGGCATCGACAATCCAGCCCGAGATCCCTCGCCCCGAATATTCGAGGATCGCGCCACGCAGCCGCGGTCCTGACTGCAGGTCGCTTACATCGGGATCCAGGAACAGGCTCTGCGGATGGTCTTCCTGTTGAACCGGACTGGCAACGGGCAACATTTCCTTCGTGTCCCTGACGCTCCGTTCCACAATCTTGTTCATTGCCACTCAATCTCCTGCCAACGTTTAACGCTGGCTCCAGTTTCTTTCCCGGTCATGCGGAAGTTCGATGCCGGGATCACATTGCATGACACGCTCAAGATCGCGACCCCCTGGTGCTTATCGATCATCTTCACACAACCAGAGGGTACAATGAGCATTTATTCCGCGAACACGACATTAACGCAATCTCTCTGTCGTCGATATGAAAGCCATTGTTAGTCCTGCCTAGATTGTCACGCAGTCGTGCCCGCTTCCGTGCCTTCGCGCTCAAAAACAGAGCCGTTCATCATGTCTGCCGTTGCGGCGCGCGACGAATTGTCCGCCTCCAGCAATCTCAGCCGACGCTCTCGCCCATTGCCTGCAGACGACGCAGCGCGCCTTCGTTGTTCTGCTGCGCCGCCTGTCGATACCAGCGCAGCGCCTGGTCGCGGTCCTGCGTGACGCCGTTGCCGGCGCGCAGCGCATCGCCGATTGCGAGCTGCGCCTCGACCATGCCCTGCTTTGCAGCCGCCTCGAACCACTCGGCCGCCTTCGCCGGATCGGCCTCGCGGCCCTGTCCGCGGCCCAGCATCACGGCAAGGTTGTATTGCGCCGTGGTGTGGCCCTGGCGCGCCGCGGCCTCGTACCACGTCACGCCCTGAGCAAGGTCCTGGTCGACGCCCTGCCCGGTGCAATACATAACGGCAAGCTTGAACTGCGCGGCTGCGTTGCCGCCGTCGGCGGCCTTGACGATCCAGCCGGCGGCGGCCTGCGGATCCTTGAGGCCGCTCTTGGGATCGGAATACAGCAACGCCAGGGTGTGCTGGGCCTCGACATGGCCGGCACTCGCCGCACGCTTGAACCATTGCGCAGCCGCCGGAAGATCGACGGCGCCGCCGGACCTTCCCATGTGGAGCCCGCCCAACTGGAACGCCGCGGCCGAATGACCGTGCTCGGCAGCGTCGGTCAGCAGCGTGCGTGCCTGCGCAAGACGCGCTTCGGAGGGCTCCTCCTGGATGAGAAACATGGCGTAGGCCGTCTTCGCATCGGCGTCGCCGCCCTTGGCCGCCTTGCTGAGCCATTCAGCGGCGCGCGCCTGATCGCGCGGCACGCCGTTGCCCGCCGAGTAGAGCCGGCCGAGCTGCACGCCCGCGGCGCTGATGCCTCCCTCGGAGGCGCGCTCGAACCACTTGATCGCCGCCGCGACGTCGCGCGTGACGCCGTTGCCGTTGAGATAGAACACCGCGATGTTGTGGGCCGCCGTGGCGTGGCCGCTCTCGGCCGCGCGTTCGAACCATTTCGCAGCCTGGCGGATGCTCGGCGGAACGCCGGTGCCGGTGGCATAGAAACGTCCGGTAAAGAACTGCGCCTGCACGTCGCCACGCTCGGCCGCCTTCTCGTACCAGTACGCCGCCTCGCGCAGATCCGGCTCGGCGGCGGTGCCGAGCGCGTAGAACTCGGCCAGAGCCTGGATCGCCGGCAGGTAGTCCCTGCGTGCCGCCTTGCGCAGCGCGGTCTCGGCCTTGTCGAGATCCTTGACCGCCCCTTTGCCGCTCAGCCGCAACAGCGCAATGTTGTAGAGCGCGACTGCATCGTCATGCGCAGCCGCACTCTGGAACAGCCGCGCGGCTTCTTCGACATTCTCGGGGAGCCCGGTGCCCTTGAGGCACATGAAAGCGAGCGCAACCTGTGCGCGTACATGCCCCTGCTCCGCGGCCTTGTGATACCAGATCGCGGCCTGCTCGAAATCGACGGGAACGCCGCGTCCTTGATAATGCACATCGCCGAGCGCGAATTCGCCGGACGCCGCCTTCTGCTCGGCCGCGGCCTCGTACCAGCGCAGGGCAACAGCGTGATCCTTGGTGCAGCCCCACCCGTTGGCGTACATGTCGCCGAGGATCGCCTGCGCCCCCGCCTTGCCGGCCTCCGCCGCCACCGACAGCCAGAGGAAGGCGGCGTCGACATCCTTCGGCACACCGATGCCGTTCGGGAAGACCAGATCATGGAGATTGGTCGCCTTGTCACCGAGGCGCGCCGTGGTGGATTGCCGCCACATCTCGGGCCTGTTCGGTCCGACCATGGCCTTGACCCCGTTGAGGTAGATCAAGCCGAGCTGGAATTGCGCTTCGGTATGTCCGTTCAGCGCCGCGCGTTCATACCACGCAACCGCGTCCGGCAGGCTGCCGATAACGCCCTCATTCCTCGCGTAGAGCAGCCCGATCCGGTAATCCGCCTCCGGATTGCCCGCGCGCGAGGCGAGCCGCCAGAAGCGCAGCGCCTCGAGATATTGCCGGTTCTCATACGCCTCCAGCCCCCGCTCAAACTGCTTGGAGTCTGAACGGGACGAGCCGGGTCGGAGCATCCCGAGAAGCGATCGCGTCACCGCCGTCATGGCTCACGCATTGCTTCTTTGGCGCTGCGCAGCATGCCGCCGAGCAGATACATCGCCACCGAGCGGGTACCGACATTGACGTCGCCCTGCAGCGTCATGCCGGGGATCAGGCGGAAGTTCTTCGGAACATCCTTGAAGTTGGTCTGGTCGACCGAACACCGCGCCTTGTAGAAGGCGTCGACGGGCTTTCCGTCGTCATCGTTCGTGAAGGCGCCTTCGCTGATCCAGCGAATCTTGCCCTGCGCCGTGCCGTGCTCCGCCGCGTTGAAGGCGTCGACCTTCATCGTGCACGGATCGTTCGGCCGGACAAAGCCGACGTCGCGCGACAGGATCTGGATCTCGGCTTCGAGCCGCGTCTTGAGCGGCATCAGCGTGATGAAGGGATCGCCCGGCTTCAGCACCGATCCGACCGAGAGCTTGGCGAGCGTCAGCACGACCGAGGGCTCGGCAGCGGTCCACCGCACGAGGTCCTGGTGCTTGATCGCCTTGTCATACTGTGAGCGGGCCGTATCCAAATTGTTGCGCGTCGTGACCAGATCCTGGCTCAGTTGCGCATTCCACTGCTCGGCGAAGGCGTTGCGATCCGCCTTCAGCGAATCCAGCTGGTGTTGCGCTTCCAGCAGGGCGTTGTGCGTGTTGTCGATCTGACGCAGCAGCTCCAGGCGGTTATCCTGCGACAGATACAGGTTGAGCTTGGATCCGCTGCCGCTTTCGGCGAGCGTCGAGCGCATGTCCTCGATCTTGCCGGCGATCTCGGCACGCTGACTGTACCGCTCGTCGTCCTTCTTCGCCTTCTGGATCGTCGCTTCGGTTTGGCTGATCTTGGAATCGTAGCTGTTCACCTGCGCGGTGTACTGGGCAATGCGCTGGTCGTAGAGCGCCTTTTGCAAGGCGTTGTACCTGGTGACCTCGGGGTCCTTGGATTGCCCGAACGACAACTGCTTTCCGGACAATTCGGCCTCGTCCCGCGCGACCTGCGCCTCGAGGCTCGCAATCTGCAGCTTGTACTGCGTGACGTCGGCAGCGGTGAACGTCGAGTCGAGAGTCGCAAGCTGCTGCCCCGTCTCGACCTGCTCACCCTCTCGAACATCGATCGTCTTGATGATCGACGCGTCCAATGCCTGCAGCACGTTGATCTGATCGACGGGAACGATCTTGCCGCCCACGCTCGTGATCACCCGATCGACGCGCGTGAAGCACATGATCGCCACGACGGATACCAGGAACCCGGCCAGGACGAACAGCGTGGCGCGGGCCAGCAACGGCTCGGCCGCCTCGCGGATGGCATCGGTTTCGGACTGGAACTGACGAACGGTCGCAAGCGACGCTTGATTAGGAGACAAGGGTCGGACTCCTGAAGTTCTTTTCGGGGCGGCCCGCCGGCACAAGATGGGTATTCTGCTGGTACCAGAGCGAGCTGTAGATGTCGTTGCGTTCCAGCAGTTCCTCGTGGCGGCCAATGTCGTTGACCACGCCGCGATTGAGCACAAGGATCGCGTCGGCCTTGGTCAGCGACGACAGGCGGTGCGAGATGATGATGAGCGTGCGGCCGTGCGCGATCCGCGAAATGTTCGCGTTGACGATCGTCTCGCTCTCCGCATCGAGCGCGCTGGTCGCTTCGTCGAGGATCAGGATCGGCGGATTGACGATCAACGCCCGCGCGATCGCGAGGCGCTGGCGCTGGCCGCCGGAGAGATTGGTGGATCCCTCGTAGACATAGGTCTCGTAGCCGCGCGGCAACTTGTCGATGAACTCCTCGGCGCCGGCCATTCGCGCCGCCCTGACGACGTCGTCGAAGGTCGCATCGGGCTTTGCGGCCGAAATATTCTCGCGGATCGTGCCGCTGAACAGGAAGTTCTCCTGCAGCACCACGCCGACGTTGCGCCGGAGATGGTCGACGTCGTATTCGCGAACGTCGATGCCATCGACCTTGATCAACCCGCCGTAGTCGGAATGCAGGCGCTGCAACAGCCGCGTGATCGTGGTCTTGCCCGAGCCGCTCTTACCCATCACGCCCAGCGTCGTGCCGAGCGGAATCTCGAACGAGATGTTGTTCAGCGCCGGCGAGACGGCGCCCTTGTACTTGAACGTGACGCCGGAGAATTCGATCAGCCCCTTGAGCGGCGCCCGCACGCCATGGCCGGTGCGCCCCTCCTCGGGAGGCTGGTTCACCAGCCTGCCGACGATCGTCACCGCCGTGCGCGCCTCGTCATACTGGTTGATGAGCTGGGCCATCTGCATCAGCGGGCCGGCAACGCGCTGCGACAGCATCAGGAAGGCAAACAGCGCGCCGACATAGACCGGATCGCCGCTCGACACGGCAAGGTAGACACCGAACGCATAGGGAGCGCTCACCGCCAGCCGTTCCAACGGCTTCACCACCGTCTGAATGGCGGTTCCAGTCATGCCTTCGGCGAGACGCGCCTTGGCGACGCGCGCAACAAGCACGTCCCACATGTGGCGCTGGCGCGCATCGAGCGCCAGCGACTTGATGGTCCTGATGCCGTTCAGGCTCTGGATCAGGAACGCGCCCTGCGCGCCTTCGGCCGCAAGGGTGGCCGAGGACTTCTTCCGGTAGGCCGGCAGCATCAGGATGAGCCAGGTCACGATCATCCCGGCAAAGGCCAGAACCATCAGCGTCATGATCGGGCTGAAGAAGAACATGACTGGCAGGAAGAAGAACAGCGTCGTCGAATCGAGAATGGTTCCGAACAGCTGGCCGGTCAGGAAGCCGCGGATGCGGAACACTTCGCGGATGTCGCGGGAGACCAGACCGACCGGGTTCTGCTCGAAATAGTCGATCGGCAGGTTGAGCATCTTCTCGAACACGTAGGTCGACAGCTTGACGTCGAGACGCGCCGTCAGGCGCTGGACGAGATACTGGCGCAGGAACGAGAACGCGGCCTCGAACATGATGACCACGAACATCGCGATGCACAGCACGTAGAACGTGTTGTAGGCCTTGTAGAAAATGACCTTGTCCGACAGCAGGCGCCAGAACATGATCGGCGCCAGGCCCATGAAGCCCAGGATCAGCGCCGCGATCGCGACGTCACGCAGGATGCGCCGTTCCCGGAACAGCAGGGCGGTGACAAAGCCGAAGCTGAAAGGCTGGGTCTCGTCGGAAATCTCGTAGTCGCGCTTGGCCATGACGACGTCGCCCGACCAGATGTCCTCGAAGCGCGGCTGATCGATCACGAGCAGCGCGTCCTCGCTCGCGTTCGGATCCTGCAACACCACCCGGGTGCTGTTTTCATCGCCCTCGAGGCGCAGCAACACCATGTGGCTGCCATCGCGCAGGCGAACGATGGCCGGCAGCGCCCGCTTGAGGTGGCTCAGGCCCTGCCAGTCCAGCGTGACGTGCTTTGCCGTCATGCCCGACGAATTGGCGCACTTCAGAAGCTCGGGCAGCGTGACTTCCTGATCGCCCAGGAGATTGTCGTGGATCAGCTGGGACGGGGTCAGGTGCAGACCATGCTGTCTTGCCACGATGACGAGACAGGCGAGACCCGAGGGTGGCAGCCCCTCCACCGAAGGTGCGCCGACGAGCGAGAGGTGTTTGGTCATGAATGCCTCGAAGTTTCGACTGCGCAAGAACCGGTCTCGAGCAGGACATAACTTATCACTGTTAGTTCGCTAACGCAGCATTTCAGTGGACCGCCTCAAAAAGATATGAGAGGCGGCGTGTTGAGATGCCGGCTTCGAACATCGCCCGGACAGTTCAACCACGGAACTTTATAACATTGTTTAACATCGACAACTAGGAGGCGGCGGCCACCGTCTCCTGGAAGTCGAATCCGCAGGCCTCCAGTTGCGGCCGGATCCGCTCGTCCTTGGCTTCCGGCATCAGCGCCAGCGCGCACACCTCGAAGTTCCCGCTCCGGACGGAGACGGTCGGAAAACCGGCGCTGAGCAGCAGGTTCCCCATCCGCTCGGTCGAAAAGCCGGTCTTGTGCGCCATGTGATGGCGCCCCTGCTCGATTGCGCCGGAGTGGCCGTAGATCATGTCGAGCGGCCGGATCGGGCCGGCCGGCGACACATAGGCGACGGCGCCAAGACCATGGATCAGCATGTGCTGGGCGACCGCCTCGAGGTCGGGCGACATGATCAGCGCGAAGCCGTCCGGCTTGAGCACCTCGCGGAACTGGACGAACGTCGGGTGAATCTCATGGGCGTAGAGATGCTCCATGACATGGGAGCACCAGATCGCGTCGAACGAGGCCAGCGGGAACAATCGAGAGAGATCGGTGATCGATCCGACGACGTCGGGATTCACGCCGCCGTCGACGTCGAGCCGAATCTCCTCCCAGTCCTGCGATGTCATGAGCGGCTGGATGCGCTTGGTCACCGTCGATCCAGCGCCGGCATTCAGCATTTTCTTCTTGGCCAATTCGAAAGCTCCAAGGTTCGCGCATTGAGCTGCTGATTTCTGCAGCGATCGTTCGTCCCGACCCCACTTCACCACGGCGGCAGAAAACCACCGGCCACAGTTCCGTCGTGTCGAGCGAGCACTACGCTTTACAAAAGCTACGTGGTCCGAATGTGACGAACTAACTTCTAACATCCGTTAGCGGACATGCCCGAAGCGGAACTTGTGGTAGGGATTCGGCGCATCGGCGCTGATCGGTCGACAAAGTTCCGATCAGCGCGGTCGATCAAAAGGAAGACGCCGCCCAACCCGGGTTGAGAGGGCGCCCTGGTTGAGCGGAGACCTGCGATCTTACAACCTGATCGATTGACCGTCGTTGAAGATCAGGTACTCGATGTTGGTGATCTGGATCACCTGGCCGCTGCTGAAGTTGACGTCCAGGAAACCATTGTTGCCGACGGTGATGCCGGTCACATCGGTCACGGCGTGATCCAGGAAGGTCAGCGAGTCCTTGTCGCCGCCACGGCCGTCGACCCTGTCACTGCTGTGGGCGTTGGACAGATAGAAGTAATCCTGACCCCAGCCGCCAACCATCGAGGCCGTGCCGGTGGCGGAGCCGACGAACGACGACCCGTCATTGCCGTCGCCGACCAGCCACTGGTGGCCGGAACCGGCGACCAGTGTATCGTTGCCGGCGTCGCCATACATCGTGTCGTTGCCGGCGCCGCCATAGAGCACGTCATTGCCGTCATTGCCAAAAAGCACGTTCGCGCGCGACGCCTCGCTGCCCGAGTAGAGCACGTCGTTGCCGCTGCCGCCGTACTCGGTAAAGCCCCCCTTGCCGCCAATCAGCCGGTCGTTACCGGCGTCGCCTCGCAGCGTGCCGCCGCGGGCGTCGCCAGAGAGCGAGCCATCGAGCGTGTCGTTGCCGTCACCACCGAAAAGCAAGCTCGCGTGGAACGCATCGCCGCCCGAGTAGAGCACATCGTCGCCGGCGCGGCCGTACAGCGTCTCGTTACCAGCGCCGCCAACCAGCATGTCGTTGCCGGTGCCGCCATCCAGAATGTCGGTACCCGCTCCGCCGTAGAGCGAGTCGTTGCCGTCATCGCCGGAGAGGTACGAGCCGCCCCCCGCAGCGCTGCCCGAGTAGAGCATGTCGTTGTCGCTGCCGCCGTATTCGGAACCGGTCTCGGCGGCGCCGATCAGCACGTCGTTGCCGGCGTCGCCATGCAGCGTTTCGGTACCAGCGAAGACACCACCAAACAGCGTGTCGTCGCCCGCACCGCCTTCGAGCACGACCCCCAACACGTCACGCGCGTTTGAATAGAGAATGTCGTTCCCGCTGCCACCGTACTCCGCAACAGTGCCGGCGCTGCCAACCAGCAGGTCGTTGCCGGCGCCGCCATCCATCGTGTTGGCAAGGGCACTCGCAGCGCCATGCAGCGTGTCGTTGCCGTCGCCGCCCGACAGCATCATTATCGAGCCTGGACGCACCCACTCACCCGCGTAGAGCACGTCGTCGCCGGCGCCGCCGTCGAGCTCGCCGCCGAAGCCGCCGACGCCGAGCAAGTATTGGCCGCCGACGAGGGTGTCATTGCCCGGGCCGCCGTCGAGGACCTCGTAGCTAAGACCCGGACCCGCGCTCAACCAGTCGTCACCGTCGCCGCCATACAGGCTATCTTCGGCCCAACCACCAACCAACGTGTCGTTTCCGGTACCGCCGTAAAGCGTGCTGGGTTTGCCGTCCTCCACGCTGCCCGACACCAGCACGTCGTCGCCGCTATCGCCGTACAGTTCCGACGCGCCACCACCGAACACCGTGTCGTTGCCGGCGCCGGAAAAGACCGTCGTATCGCCGATAAAATCCGTACCCCTGCTGCTGATAAAGGAGACATAGTCGTTTCCGGCGCCGGTCGCGACCAGCACCGGGCCGCTGCCGATCACCGACAGCGTCACGTCGCTGTTGATGGCTTCGACGATCGCCTTCAGGTTGGCGTCGACGTAAACCGTATTGTTGGGATTGATTTCGATCAGAACATTGGCGTCCGGATCCGGATTGCTGATCCCAGCTCCCTGCTGAACCGGGACCGTCGCGCCGTTATCCGGGCTGGTGTAGCCGATCCCCGCGGCGATCAGATAGTCGAGAAGCTGCTGCCGGGTCGCGGGATCGATCGTGGAGTTGATTGCGGCTTCGAGGTCGGTCTGGTTCAGATTGGACGTCGCCATCGACGTGCCCCCCTGCCTGGAAAACAAGGATTCAAGCCGCTCGTCAGTTCTCTCGATGACTCACGTGAGAGCAGCCCGTGATACTACCTTAGATTATCAGACGACATATCACAACGCCACATGCCGTCCAAAAAAAGCGCCGCCTCAACCAGGGTTGAGGCGGCGCCTTCGCTTAGTGAAGACCTAGGACCTTACAGCTTGGTCGAGTGACCATCGTTGAAGATCAGGTATTCGATGTTGCTGATCTGGGTCACCTGGCCGTTGCTGAAGTTCACGTCCAGAGAACCATCCTTGCCAGCGCTGATGTCGGTCACATCGGTCGAGGCGTGATCAAGGAAGGTCAGGGAGTCCTTGTTGCCGCCACCGCCGTCGATGGTGTCATTGCTGCTGGCGTTGTTCAGGTAGAAGTAGTCCTGACCAGAGCCACCAACCATCGAGGCCGTACCAGTGTCGGAGCCGACGAACGAGTCCTTGCCGGCGCCGCCGATCAGCGTCTGGTTGCCCGAACCGGCGACCAGCGTGTCGTTGCCGGAACCGCCATAGAGCGTGTCGTTGCCGGCACCGCCGTAGAGCGAGTCGTTGCCGGCACCGCCATCGAGCGAGGTCGCGTGCGACGCATCGCTGCCCGAGTAGAGCACGTCCTTGCCGTTGCCGCCGAACTCAGAAGCAGTCTGGGCACCGCCGACAAGGAGATCGTTGCCGTTGCCGCCATACAGCGTGTCGACACCGGAACCGCCATACAGCGAGTCGTTGCCGGCGCCGCCGTCCAGGCTGTCATTGCCTGCACCAGCGTACAGCGCATCGTTGCCCTTGCCGCCATCCAGCGTGCTGGAATTGCCGGCGGTGCTGCCGGACGCCAGCACGTCGTTGCCGTTGCCGCCGCTCAGCTGCGACGAGCTGCCGCCGTAAAGCGTGTCGTTGCCGGAGCCACCGTTCAGCGTGTCGGCACCGGAGCCGAACAGCAGATCGTTGCCCTTGCCGCCATCCAGCGTGCTGTGGCCGGAGGCGTTGTCGACCAGCACGTCGTTGCCAGAGCCGGCATCGATCGAGTCGTGACCGGCACCGCCGAAGATGGTGTCGTTGCCGGAGCCGGTGAGAACCGTCGTGTCGCCGGTGTTGTTGATGAACACCTGATCGTTGCCGTGGCCGGTCGCGACCAGCACCGGGGTGCTGCCGTTCACCGTCAGCGTGACGTCCTGGCTGGTGTTCTCAATGATCGCCTTCAGGTTGGCGTCGGTGTTAACAGTGTTAACGGGGTTGGTTTCGATCAGAACATTGGCGTTCGGATCCGGGTTGGTGATCCCGGCCCCTTCCTGCACCGGAATCGTCGCGCCGTTATCCGGCTTGGTGTAGCCGACCCCCGCGTTGATCAGATAGTCAAGGATCTGTTGCTGGGTTGTGTGATCGATATTGGAGTGGATCGCTGCTTTGAGGTCAGTTTGGTCTAGATTGTAAGTCGCCATCGATGTAGCCCCTGCTTGGGATACGAGGATTCAAGCCGCTCGCCCACACGTAAGTTGTTGATTCACAACTGGTTTGTTGCGACGCAACTCAAATGTGGACATACGTTACGAACTTGTTAAGTCCATTGTTAAGTCCGCAGGGCCGAAGTGTCAATCAGCAATGTGCTGTTAACGACCGGTTCCACGTGATTTATGTGAGACTTAGCATCGTTTCGCATGCGCACTAACATTCAGCGCAAGCCACCCACCAATGTTAGCCGCGGCGCAAAAAAGGGTAGTGATTATACGGGGTTTCATCGGGTCCCTGGATCACGCCGGAGCGCCGAATTTCGCAGCCGTTGCCCGCGCTTCAAGGCGATTTTCTATTCCGAAAAAATATTTCTGCGCCGCATGAGAGCTTTTCCAAAAAAGCTTCAAACTTCGCAACCGGCCGGCAAGCCGGCGGACGTTATACCGGTTCCTGGTTGTAGCTCGTGGGCTCCGCTTGAGCGGAAACCGGGGAATCAATCGGAGAATCGGGGCAATTCGATCGCCCGGCCAGAGCGGGCGCGGCGCCGGATCGGCCTCCCAAAATAACAAATTAACATCAGATTTGCCGCAATTTGTTAGTGGCGAGACCCGCGAAATCCGCGAGACGGCGCCCGATCACGGGCGAAGCCACCGTTCCGGTGCGATCATCCGGCGGCGGCGCGCGCGTAGATCGCCTCGAGTTGCCGGAGATTCTCGGCCGGCGCGTAGAGTTCGAGATACGCGGCGCGCGCGGCCCGCCCCCACGCCGCGGCGAGGTCTGCGGTGCCTAGAATGTCGGCGATCCGGCCGCGGAGCGAGGCAGCGTCGCCCGGCGCCACCAGAGCGCCGGTCTTGCCCGCGGTCACCACCTCGGCAAGTCCGCCGATCTCGGACGCGATCACCGGCGTGCCCCGTGCGAAGGCCTCGACCACGACCATCGGAAATCCCTCGTACCAGAGCGACGGCACGACCAATGCCTGGGCATTCGCCATTTCCCGGAGCACCTCCGCGCGCGAGCGCGCACCAAGGAACGTGACATTGCCGGTCGCCCGCGCCGCGAGCGCGGCGCGCTCCGGCCCCTCACCCACGATCCGCAACGGCACGCCGGTCCCCGCAACAGCCTCGAGCAGCACGCCGACGCCCTTCTCGCGGCTCAGCCGTCCGACATAGAGCAGCCCGGCACGCGGCAGAGCCGGCTCGGGCGCGCCCGGATCGGCCATGAAGTTCGGCTTCACATCGATCCGGTCTGCGTCGAAGCCTGCCTGGGTGAACAGGCGCCGGGCAAACTGCGTCAGCGCGATCAGGCGCAGGCCGGGACGTGTCCAGGTGCCGCGGCGCTGATGCCGCGCGATCATGTAGGCCGAGGCCATCGAGCCCGGCAGCGATCCGCGATAGCAGCGATGCGCAACGCCCCAGAGATGGCCGCGGTCGAGGCACTTGTGGCAGATGCGGCCGTCGCGCAGCAGCATGCCGCCGGTGCAGATGGTGCGATAATTGTGCAGCGTCACCACCGCAGGCACGCGCTTTCGCCGGCAGAGGTCGAACACCGCGGGCGACAGCAGCGGGAAGAAATTGTGGACGTGCACGACGTCGGGACGAAAGCGGTCGATCGCCGCCGCCATCACCCGTTTTCCCTCGGCGTTGTCGGCGACCGACAGCGTCGTGGTGATGCGCGCGGCGAGCGAATTGAT
Organism: Bradyrhizobium sp. USDA 3364; assembly: GCF_054056355.1. Taxonomy (NCBI): domain Bacteria; kingdom Pseudomonadati; phylum Pseudomonadota; class Alphaproteobacteria; order Hyphomicrobiales; family Nitrobacteraceae; genus Bradyrhizobium; species Bradyrhizobium sp. USDA 3364. Next base: position 5,761,668 of record NZ_JBSRYG010000002.1, on the reverse strand, counting down.
CGCCTCGTTGCTGACCGTAAGGGTTTCAACACTGTGTCCCGCGCCGCGCAGCAGATCGACTTCGGCCTCGAACACGACGTCCTCGCCGCCGCGGCCCTGATATCGGTTGTGCGCGACCAGGATCTTCATGATCGGCGTGCCGGCTCCGCAAACCAGCGCAGCTCCGTCACCAGACTTTGACCGGCGGCGAGCGTCCCGGAGCCGATCAGCGTCGTCGCCGGCACCTTCACGTCGAAGGACGGCGAATACCAGCCGGCCGGCATGGTCTCGTCGCCGCGATACGACACCCAGCTGAGCTCTGCCGGCAGATCGAGCTCGCCTCGCCCGCCCGGCCATGCGAGCTGCGCCGTGCGCCCTTCGAGCCTGCATTCGACCTCGGGACCGAGGTGCCAGCTGAGGCTCGCCGGCGCCGCAAGCCCCTCATCGGAAAGCACAATATCTGTCACGACGAGCCGCGCCGCCTGACGCTGCAATTGCACCGCGCGGCGATGCACGAGACCGGCTTCATCCTGATATCCGGAATGCTCGGCGACCCAGCTGGCGTCCGCATCACGATCATCCAGGCCGCTCGATGCGACGAGCCGGCTTTGCGCATGCCGCGTCCAGAGAAACGGCCCGCCCGACACCGACTGGTCGCGCGCGAACAAGCAGAGCGTGTTGTGCGCCAGCGTGGAGCGGAAGTAGGCGCGCCATCGCGGATCGCCGTGGTAGCAATAGGTGCCGGGATCGGCGAGTATCTCGACCCCGCCGATCCTGCATTCGAGCGACAGCGCATCCGCATGGGCATGCGCCGCAATGCGCCCGAAGCCGTGCGGACCATGATCGCAGCGGCACCACACCGCTCTGTCGGCATCGACGAGAAAGGTCTGTCCCGCCGCATCGAGCAGATGCGGACGACGCGCGGGACGCGCGGCTATTGCACGCGCCTCGATGCCGTCGGTCAGAATGAACGTCCGCAGGTCGGGCTCCGGCAGTTTGGGCCACCATGGCAGATCGCCGAACAGGCGTGCACCGGTGGCGAGCAGGCCGAGCCAACGATTGCCGGCGTGATCGTCGAGCAGCAGGCCGATGCCGTCGTCGCCGTCACCCTGGCGCGGCGGATGGGCGCGATCGTCCAGCATCGCGGCAATGACATCGCTCATGCGGCACATCGTGGTCCAGACCGCATCGTCAAGCGGATGTCCGGACGACTCGCCCTGCACTGCCGCGGCAAGCAACAGTTCGAGGACAAAGCCGTGATAGTCGGTCGCAAGCTCGCCATTGCTGCCGCAGGCAAGGGTTTGCGCAATGGCCTCGTGCGCCAATGTGCGAGCGGATTGCTCGCGCCATCGCGCGCTGTCGCTGAAAAAGGGAAACACGCAGGCTGCCACGAACTGTCCGGCAGCCTCCGCGATGACGTGGTTGTTGGCGGAAGAGCCGCGGCTCGGGAACTGCGACAGCCAGTATTGATGCGCGTAGAGCTGCGTCACGAACAGGTCGTTGTCCTCGAACAGCGCCGCAGCGCCGGGCCAGTTCCGCAGTAGCTGGCGCACCCAGGCCCACGAGATCAGCCGTATGCCAAGCTCGATGCCGCTGACCCAGTGCGGGCCGCGCGGGAACGGATTTTCGCGCCACCAGCTTGTGAGATGCTCGGCGACGCGCCGGGCGTAGCGCTCGTCCGAAGTCAGCTCATACGCCGCCGCGAGCACGGTCAGATGGTGGTGCCGCGACGGCTCCCAGATGTATTTGATGTTTCCGACCGCGGCTTCGTCGCGATAGGGCACCGCAAACGCGTACACGTCCGCAGGCGCCCGCTTGCCGCTGCGGGCATCGACGAACCAGTCGGGCCGTTCGCCGAGCACACCATGGTCCTTGGCAAAGACCCGCCAGTGTCCGGCGAGAATCTGATCGGCGCACTGGATCAGCCGCTGGGCGGCCGCTCGCGGCGCGTCGGCCGGCAAGGGCAACGGCTTCAGCCGCGGCTGCCGTGGACCGGCGACGAGGCTGGCGCCGGCGCGTCGCGCGATATCGGGCGGCGTGATGCGCCAGAGCAGGCGCAGCACCTGATCGTTCGCCCGTCCGGCAAGCTCGGACGGCTCCATGCGCCGTAGCCTGCGCAGATACCAGGCCGGATTCATCTCGACGCGGTCGAGGCGCGCGCGACGCCCTGCTCTGCTGCACCGATCGTGAGATCGACCGGCATCCCGGCCGCCGCGCTCTCCTGCACCGCAAGCGTCGCGCGGGTGGTCGCAAGCAGCGAATCGAGCGCGATCGGCATTGCGGCCCCCGATGCGACCGCCGCGACGAAGGCATCCAGCATCGGCCGCTGGCCCTTGTCGAGCCGCGCCGTCTTCGCCGTCCGCTGCCCGGCATGCCAAACCTCGAAGCCCGAGAAATTGTCGAACGCGGCAAAGCCCGTGCTGGCCGATATTTCGAGCGCTTCCTTCGGCACCCGCGGATCGCCGCCGGTGAGATAGCTGAGGCTCGCGACCGAACCATCGGCAAAGTCGAAGGTGGCGACGAGATTGTCGACATCCTTACCCGCGACACGCGCAAAGACACGGACCGGCGCGGCACCGAGCCACCAGGACAACACGTCGATGAAATGGCCGCCCTCGCCGACGAAGCGGCTGCCTTCGCTCTCGGCCTGCAGATACCAGGACGATTTCTCCAGCGGGCCGGCGATGACGCGATATTGCAGGGTCTGCGGCCCTGCCGGCGCGAACGCCGCGCGCATGCCCTGCAGCAACGGCGAGAAGCGGCGATTGAAGCCGACCATCAGTCGGTTATTGCCGGTTTCGCGGATCACCTGCGCCACCTGATCGAGCGAGTCTGTATCGATCGCCAGCGGCTTTTCGACGAACACCGCCTTGCCGGCGCGCAACACCTGCGCTGCGAGGTCGGCATGGGAGGCATGGCGCGTCGCGATCAGCACGGCATCGATGTCGTCGGCCGCGATCATCGAGGCCGCATCCGTCGAGGCACGCGCGAAGCCGAACTTGCGCACCGCGGTGGCGCCGCTGAGACCGGTATTGGTGGCGACCTCGACGAGATCGACGCGCGCGTGATTGGCCAACTGCGGCAGCAGCATGCTGGAGGCATAATTGCCGGCGCCGATGACGCCGAGCCGCACCCGGCCGCTGCGTAGCGCAACGGCTGGACGATAGGTCATCTGCATCGCGCGCGGGGCAGCGTCCGGATAGGCGAACACCATGCCCAGGCCGACCTCGCCCCGGCTCATGCGCTCGAACGCCGACGTCGCCTGCTCCAGCGGCACGGCTTCGGAAATCAGCGACGAAAAATCGAGCCGCCCGTCGGCGAGCAGCGCGACGATCGCTTCCATGTTGCGCTTCTCGGTCCAGCGCACGTGGCCGATCGGATAATCGATGCCGCCCTCCTCGTAGAGCGGGTCGTAGCGGCCGGGGCCGTAGGAGCGCGAGAAGCGAACGTCGAGCTCCTTGTCGTAGAACTCGTTCCACGGCAGGTTGAGCGTGCACTTGCCGATGTCGACGATGCGGCCGCGGTCGCGCAGCAACGCAGCCGCGCGCGATGCGAGATCGGGATCGTCGCTGCCCGCCGTGATGAACACGCAGTCGACGCCGTTTGCTGCCGTCAGCTGATCGATCCGCGCGCGAAACTCGGCCGCGGCATCGTCAGATGCGACGGCGCACATCGCAGCGCCCGCAGCCTCGGCCTGACGACAGCGCGCCTCCAGCCTGTCGAGCCCCATGACCACGACACCGGCACTGCGCAGCAGGCGCACCATGATCTGCCCGATCAGGCCAAGGCCGATCACGCAGGCGGTTTCGCCGAAACGGATCTCCGACTGGCGCATTGCCTGCAACGCGATCGAGGCGATCGTGGTGAATGCGGCCTGGTCGAGCGATGCGCTGTCCGGCAGCGGCACGCAGAGGTTCACCGGCACCCAATTATATTCAGCATGGGTTGCATATTGATTGCCGCCGCAGCAGACGCGCTGCCCGACCGAGAAGCCGGCGACGCCCTCGCCGACCTCCACGACGGTGCCCGACAGCGAGTAACCGAGCGGCGTGTAGGAATCGAGGCGGTTCATCACCTTCTGATAGGTCGCAAGCAGTCCCTGCTGGCGGACCGAACGCACCACCTTGGCGACCTGATCGGGTCGCGCGCGCGCCTTGCCGAGCAGCGACAGGCGGCCTTCGGTGAACTTCATCATCTCGGTGCCGGTCGATACCGCCGAGAACGCCGTGCGCACCAGAACTCCGCCGGGGCGGCAGCGCGGCGCAGGCACGTCGATCAGCATGAGCTCGCCGCTCTTATAGTTTTGCGCGATCTGCTTCACAGTCGGTCAATCGCCTCAAGTCAACAGCGCTCCTTTTATCGCGCCCATCGCTCGTAATGAAGACAAGAACATCGTCATAGTTATCGCATCGTCCGGTGTTTAACATCCTTATCATTCGAGCAACAGGACCGGTTTGGGCGAGATCTCGACCTCACCATTGGCGACAGCTCCTTCGCCGCCATCGAGGCCCTGGTAGCGGCTGAAATGCGGATCGACGCGATAGACGGACCGGCTCGTGGTGGTCCACAAGATCAAGCCGTTGCGGCCATCCGGCATGCGAAGCTCGACGTGCCAGGTCGACGGCGACGTCCTGCCTGCGGCGACGACGCTTGCGCCGACCAGCCAGGACTGGATCGTGCGGTAGGCCACTCCGCTCGGAAGCAGCCCGCGTGCGGGATCCCATAATTTGCCAAAGTCGCTGCCGCCACCGGCAAACTCGTACCAATAGAACCGGTCGACACCGCTGATCCATTTCAGGATGTAGGCGCGTGCCAGACACCCGTCCGGATTGTCCTCATAGGACGACCAGCCGGCCTCGGTGTCCCAGATCGGCCGTGCGGACAGACCATGCGCGGCGAGGATCCGCTTGAAGCGCGCGATGATGCCAATCACCGCTTCGGGCTTGCTCGTATAGCCGTGGAAGGCGAACACGTCGGCATATTGTCCGCCGCCCTGCGCCATGAAGGCCTGTTGCCAGCGATAGCCATCGGGCGTGCCGTTGGACGGCGGCGTCAGCACGGTCAGGCTGGGATCGCTGGCCTTGATGATCTCGTAGGCCCGCTTCTGCATCTGGACCATGGTCGCGATATCGCCCGAGTAATATTTGGGATCCTCGGGCTCGTTCCAGATTTCCCAGTATTTGATGCGGCCGGCGGCGCGTGTAACGGCCGCGCGCACCCATTCATCCCATGACGCCAGATCGGCAGGCGGCGAGCTCGCGCCGGGCGTGAACGCCGGCGGCGCGTCTTTCACCGACGCGGCCCATCTCGGCGTGTAGGCGAGATTGAGCACGATCTCGACGTGCTCGCGCTCGGCCGCCGCAAGGATCGCGTCGAAGCGCGCCCAATTGTAGATGCCGGGCGCCGGATTGATCTGCGCCCAGTAGATCGCGCCCCACAGCCGGACGCCGTCAAACTTGAGCTCCGGCCATGGCTGCGACTGCCCGATCGCGTTGATCGTCATGCCGAAAAGCGAGGGCGGGATCACCGCGTTCACGCGGTTCGCGTTAAGCGCATCGTTTGCCGCCGAACCGCTCCATTGCAACGGCCACTTGTAGGCCAGCGGCAGCAGCGCGCCCAAAACCAGTGCAATCAATACCCTGTGGCCCCAATCCCTCATCCCGCCTGCCATGTCCGTGTCTCGTCGCCGTCACATCGGTGCCGGGATTGCATAGTGCAAGCCGCGCATGTTAATGCCGATGTTAGTCGGATTGTGATGTTGTTAGGTCAATGGTATAGATCATCGCAGATGTCGAGAGCTGAACCATCGCCGCGGCGGATCCTGATCATCGTCGAGAACCTACCGGTTCCTTTCGATCGCAGGGTGTGGTGCGAAGCAACGTCGCTGCGCAAGGCGGGCTATGAAGTTTCGGTGATCTGCCCGAAGGGCCGCGGCCATGACGCATCTTACGAATGCCTCGAGGGCATTCACATCTACCGCCATCCGATGCCGGTGGAAGCACGCGGAATCGCCGCTTATCTGATCGAATACCCGGTCGCGCTGTTCTGGGAAGCGCTGCTTGCGATCAAGGTCGCGTGGAAGCACGGCTTCGACGTCATCCAGGGCTGCAATCCGCCCGACCTGATCTTCCTGATCGGCCTGTTGTTCAAGCTCGGCGGCAAGCGCTTCGTGTTCGATCATCACGACGTCAATCCCGAGCTCTATGAAGCCAAATTCGGCCGCAGGGACGTTTTCTGGCAGCTGCTGCGGCTGGTCGAATATCTCACCTTCAAGACGGCCAGCATCTCGATCGCGACCAACGAATCCTATCGCGAGATCGCGATCACGCGCGGCCGCATGCCTGCCGACCGCGTCTTCGTGGTGCGCTCCGGCCCCAATCTCGAGCGGGTGCGCTCCCGTCCGACCGATCCGGCCTGGCGTCGTGGCCGGCGGTACAGCGTCGGTTATGTCGGCGTGATCGGCCAGTCGGAAGGCATCGATCTCCTGCTGCGGTCGATCGGCCACATCGTGCACGATCTCGGACGCACCGACATCCAGTTCAACATCGCCGGCACGGGGCCGGAATGGAACGCCGTGGTCAAGCTCTGCGAGGAGATGCAGCTCTCCGACTACGTAAACTTCACCGGCGCGATCACCGACGATGCGCTGTTCACGATGCTCTCGACCGCTGACGTTTGCGTCAATCCGGACCGCGTCACGCCGATGAACGACATCTCCACCATGAACAAGATCATGGAATACATGGCGCTCGGACGGCCGATCGTGCAGTTCGACGTCCGCGAAGGCCGCCGCTCCGCGCTCGATGCCTCGCTCTATGCGGCGGAGAACGACCCGAAGGACTTCGCCGGCAAGATCATCACGCTGATCGATAATACGTCGCTGCGCCAGACGATGGGTACCTTTGGCCGCAGCCGCGTCGAGCGCGTATTGTCCTGGACGCATGAGGAGCCGAAGCTGCTCGCCGCCTATGAGACGCTGTTCGCCAAAACGGCACCCCGGCAGAGCCGCGCGCCACGCGCGAATGCAGCCGCCGAGCGGCCGGCCTCGCAGACGTCCAGCGTCAACGCCAATGCAGCCGCCGGGCGGGCATCGCATTGAACGCCCCTCCGCCTCACTCACGTCAAGCGCGACGCGGCCGCGGCCGCGCGCAGGTCCCCGCGTTACTGAAGGTCGAAGCATGAACGTCAGCATTTTCGGCCTTGGTTACGTGGGAACGGTGTGCGCGGCATGCTTCACCGAACTCGGCCACCAGATCATCGGCGTCGACAAGAGCGTCGCGAAGGTCGACCTGATCCGCAAAGGCCGATCGCCGGTGATCGAGCCGGGCATCTCGGACAAGGTGGCGCGCGCGGTGGCAACGGGTCAGTTGACCGCGACCACCGACGCCACCGAGGCGATCGTCAACAGCGACATCTCGATGGTCTGCGTCGGCACGCCATCGTCCGGCAATGGCAATCTCGATCTCACCGCGATCCGGCAGGTTGCCGTCGAGATCGGCCACGGGCTGCGCGCGAAGAATGCGCCGCACACCGTGGCGATCCGCTCCACCGTGCTGCCCGGCACCACCCGCGGCACCGTCGGGCCGCTGATCGAGGAAGCCTCCGGCAACAAGATCGGACGCGATTTCGACCTCGCTTTCAATCCGGAGTTCCTGCGCGAAGGCTCAGCGATTGCGGACTTCAACGCGCCGTCCAAGACCGTGGTCGGCGCCTTCAACCAGGAAACCGCCGACCGCGTCATGGCGCTCTACAAGGATCTGCCCGGCGCCAAGATCACGCCGCCGGTCGAGACCGCGGAGCTGGTCAAATATGTCGACAACAGCTGGCATGCGCTGAAGGTCAGCTTCGCCAACGAGATCGGCACGATCGCGAAGACGCTCGGCATCGACGGGCGCGACGTCATGAACATCTTCATGCAGGACACGCGGCTCAACATCTCGGCGGCCTATCTGCGCCCGGGCTTTGCCTTCGGCGGCTCCTGCCTGCCCAAGGACGTCAAGGCGCTGAAACATCTGGCGCATAGCCGCGGACTGTCGATGCCGGTGCTCGAAAGCATCCTGCCAAGCAACGACATGATCATGTCGCGCGGCGCCGACTGGATCCTGTCGCATGAGGGCCGCCGCATCGCCTTCCTCGGCATCAGCTTCAAGGCCGGCACCGACGACGTGCGCGAGAGCCCGTTCGTGACGCTGGTCAAGGGCCTGCGCGGCGAGCAGCGGGAGATCCGGATCTACGACCCCAATGTGCAGCTGTCGCAACTGATCGGCGCCAACCGGGACTTCCTGATGCGCAACCCGGATCTGGTCGGCCTGCTGCATGACGATGTCAGTACGACGATCGAATGGGCCGATATCATCGTGCTGACAACGGCCGATCCGCGCTTCGTCGCGGCGCTGAAGGCAACCCGCCCCGACCAGGTCGTGCTCGAACTGTCGGAGATCGGGCTGCCGCAGGGCGTGCGCGCCAAGGTGAGCGGCTTCCACTGGTAGGGTATACCATGGCCACCATGGCCCAGACCCGCGACCGACCCGAAATCCGCTTTCACGACGAGATTTCGTCGGGATGGGAGACGCTGCATCGGAGCCGAACCTTCAGGGCGCGCACGGCTGCGATGTTCGGTTTGCTCGCGAATGCGGACCTCAACGGGCAGCGTTGGCTGGATGCCGGTTGCGGCACCGGAACGCTGTCCCGCCTGCTTGCCGCACGCGGCTGCGAGGTCACCGGCGTCGACGCGTCGTCGGAGATGATTGCCGCCGCACGCGGCCGCCCCGCCGACGGCGCGCCGGCCGAACGGCTCGCATTCCAGCAGATTCCGACCATCGCAAGCCTGCCATTTGCGGAGCGATCCTTCGACGGCGTGCTCTGCGCGAGCGTGCTGGAATATGTCCCCGACGTGGCGCAGTGCCTCGCCGAGATCCATCGCGTGCTCAGGCCCGGCGGATTGCTGCTGGTCTCGATCCCCAACCGCGGATCGCTGCTGCGTCAGGGCTACAAGCTCGCGCATGCCGCCTCCTCGCTGGTGTTGGGGCGGCCGCTGTTCCGCTACCTCGCCTTCTCCAAATTCGACACGTCGCCGGCCGCGATGCAGGGCCTGCTGCGGCAACATGGCCTCACGATGCTGAAGACGAGCTTCGCCGGTTCCCCGCTCCCGCCGGCGCTCGACAGGCAGCCCGCATTGGGCACCCTGATCAATGTCCTCGCGCGGCGCGACGATTGATGCGGCGGGCGGCCGCCCGCATCATGCCTTGATCGCCATCAGCGACTTGGTCATGCCGAGATAGCGTTCGCGGTAGATCTTGGCGTCCGGAAACGTTTCCGTCATCTCGCGCCAGTCGAACAAATGCCAGTCGGGCGCGGTCCGCTTGAACCAGAAGTGGTTGAAGACCGCGATCAGTGAGATCTGCAGCCGCCGCGGCAACAGAACGATGATTCCGGGCAGCCAGGTATGGCTCTCGATCGGAAAGTACCGGTACGGCGTCTGCACATAGAACGACCTTGCGACCCGCGAGATCTCGCCCGCAAAGCGGTTCTGGTGCTCCCGCGCGATCTTCCGGAACGCCGTGTCGTTCTCGATCGTCACGACGTCCTGCTTCGGCCCGGTGACATGCTCGATCACCGACGAGCAGAAGCAGAAATCGAACGCCTGATCGTCGAACGGCAGTCGTTCGGTCTCCTGCAGCAGCACCGTCTTGAAGCCGAAGCGCTCGCGCGCGAATTTCAAATCGTCGGCTGAGATGTCGCAAACCGTGATGTCGGTATGGCGGGGCAAGATCGCGCGGATGTGCCGGCCGGTGCCGCCGCCGAGATCGAGGATTTTTGCATCGAGCGGCAGGTTCACGGTGCGGACGAGGAACTCGCCGCGCCGCTGGCGCGCTGCACTGGAAAATCGGGCTTGAATAGCGCCCAGCAATGTCAGTCTCCTGCTGTCGATCGGCCCGATCTAGCACGGCACGCGCGACCGTTCACGTTAGCGTGCATCGATTTGCCGATCGCGCTCACTTGATGGCCTCGAAGAAGATCGACTCATCCGGCCGGTTATCGAGCCGGTCGATATCGGGACAGACGCCTTCGCGATAGGCCCGTGCGTGCGTCTCTGAACACCCTGCCGCGCGGAACAGCGCCGCGAGCGAGGCACGGGTAAAGCCCCAGTGATGCGCGAAGGCGGCCTCCCCGCGGCGCTCGATCTCGAACACGCCCTTGAGGAAGGCCTGCGGCGCCGCCGGATCATAGAGCGCGACGATCCTCTCCATGTCGGGAACGACGATGCGGCACACCCCGCCCGGCGCCAGCACCCGCGCGATCTCGTGCGCCAGCCGCTCGACCTCGTCCGGAAACAGATGCTCGAACACATGCGCGCTGAACACCGCCGAGACGCTGCCATCCGCGAACGGCAGCGGCCTGGTCAGGTCCATGTAGCGCAGGGCGGCAAACTTGCCCTGGCGGTGCTCGGCATAGCGGGCATCGCTCAGGAGGCCCGTGAGATGCAGCGCTTTCGCCGCGAACGGCAGGCGCGCGATCCACAGATGCACTGTGATGTCGGTGTTGATCCAGCCTTCGATGCCGCAATTGAAGGCGCCGATATGCAGCTTCTGGAGCGAGCCGCCGCGCGCGTCGTCAGTCATGCCTGCTCCCGCGCCGGATTGGTCAGCACGACTGTTATCACCGACGCCGCGCTGGAGGCCACCATCGCCGCGACCGCGCCCATCACCTGCAAGGCCATTGCGGCGAACGGCAGGACGCAGCACAGCGCGACGAGGCCGGCGATCCGGCTCAGCATGAACCGCTGCGGCTTGCCGGTGGCAAACAGCGGCAGCGCGAGGCCGAGCCACACCGCATCGAGCGCCATCGCGGCGCCCATCAGAGCGAGGCTGCCGGTGCCGATCCCGTACGTCTGCCCGTGAATGACCAGCGCGAGAATGCGCTGGCCGAACAGCACGACCATCGCGCCATAGGCGGCCGCGATCGACCCGAGCAGCAGGGCATTTTCGCGCGCGGCCGCGGCGACTGCGCGGCGCCTGCCGGCGCGCAGCTCGGCCGCGATCTCCGGCAGGCGGACCGAGAACATCGTCGCACAGAATTGGCTGAGCGGCGCGAACACCAGCAGCAGGATCCGCAGCGCCGCGCTCGCATCCAGCCCGATGAGGAAGCCGCAAACCGGGATCAGCCCGATGCTGCCGATCCAGTAGGTGAGCGAGGTGGCGACGAACCAGCGACCATTCCTGAACAGCCGCCGCAGCGAGCCGCGGAAGATCCTGCCTTGCGGCCAGGCCAGCTCGCTGGTGTGGAGCAGCAGCAGGCTCGCGGCGACTGCCGCCGAGATCGCGATGCACGCCATCGCCGCCGCGGCGCCCGCGAGCTTGAAGGCGATCATCAGGCCGGCCGAGGCGACCAGCGCCACGCAATAGGTCAGCGACGACGCCACCGCGCGCGGCAGCCGTCCGTCGAGATAGCAGATGCGGCGGAACATGCTTTGCAGCCGAACCGCCGGGATCGCGAGCCCGGTTGCGATCACAAGCTCGCCCGTGTTGCCGCCGATCACTGCGATCACAAAGCCCGCAATCACCAGCAGCAGGCCGAGCGCCGCCGAGACGGCGAGCGACGACAGATAGAGGCCGAGCCGCAACTGCGGCCAGAGCGATTTCGGAATCCGGTGCGCCGTCGCTGGCAGCCCGTCGTCGAACAGGCCGCGCAGAAACACCGCCTCGATCAGGATCGAGAACGACCATGCAACACTGAACCGGCCGAACGAATTGATGTCGAGCACATTGGCCAGCACGATGGTCAGCACGAAGGCGGAGCCGCTGAGCAGCGCCTGATCGACCAGGCCGAGCGCGACATTGCCGCCGGCGCGCCGCAGCCGGCGGAGCGATCCGCTCACGGCACCGGCGAGCCCTGTTTGGGCCGCCACCCGGTCCAGCCTGTCGGTCAACGCACTCACGCCTCACTCACACGCAGTCTGGTGAACGCCCGCCGCGGCGCCACTTGCAGCCTGGCCTCCGGGCCGAAATAGCACCAGAACACCAGCACGCAGCCGAAATAATTGTGCAGCAGCTGGCTCGAATCGTTGGCCGACGCGATCACGACGAACAGCAGCATCGCGAACGGCGCCAGCCAGTACATCCCTCTCCGCTCGAATGTGAACACGATGGTGTTCCACAACGCGCGCGCCAACAGCAGGATATAGAGCACGCCGCCCAGCAGACCGAACTGGAGGAAGGCGTCGAGGTAGGAATTCTCGAACGAGCCGAACTCGGTATTCCACGGCGCCATGCTGGTCAGCTCGTTCGCGGGCGAGTTCGGCAGCTCGTTGAAGAACCCCGAAAACCCATAGCCGAGCCAGGGGTGCTGCCAGAAGAAGTACGGCCAGACCGACCAGAGGAATGAGCGGCCGGTCAGGTTTCCGCTGCGGCCGACCAGCCCGTACAATTCGTCGCTCGGCACCGCGAACACGACAAGGGCGACAAAGGCGAGGCAAAGCCAGTAGATCGAGGCAGCCCCCCTGTGCCCGAGCACAACCAGCAGCAGCCCGAAGGTCACGGCGAGCGCCGTCAGCATGCTGATCAGCGGTCCCGCGGCGCCGGCCGCGGCGAGCGCAAAGAGATGACATCCCATCAGCAGCAGCGACCAGCCGAATTGCTTGCGCGGCCCCGCCAGCATGCGAACGAAGCAGATCAGCACCATCAGGCCGAAGAAGGCGCCCGCCAGATTCTTGTGGCCGAACACGCCGGCATAGGCCTGGGTCCCGAGCACCGTCGGCCGATGCAGCGGGTCGTAATCCCATTGCGAGCCGATCACCGGAAACAGGATGACGTGAACGATCAGCACCACCACCCCGATCCGGAACAGGGTGTCGACGAGGCGATCGACCGGACAGCTGATCACGACCCATGCCGAGAACATCGTGGTCAACAGATACATCGCGAACTTGATCGACCCGCCCGCGGGGTCGGCGCTCAGCGCCAGCGATACCAGCGCAAAGGCGATGAACGTCAGATAGAGATGCGATTGCAGCATCAGCAGGCCGAAGCGCTTCCGATCGACCGCAATGTGCAGCATCAACAGGATGTAGAGCAGCAGCCACGCCCCGCGGAACAGGGTGGATTCGCCGGCCCGCTCCGCGAACGAGATGCCCTCGATGAAATTGAACAGGAAATAGATGCAGCCGAGCACCATCACCAGATAGGCGTGCAGGAAGACGTCGGTTCGGAACCACCATCTGCCGATCATGGCACAGCTTCCTGCCGGGCCGGCGCCCTCGAGAGATGATCGACCGCCGCCGTGAAGCGCGCGGCGGCGTCGCCAAGCGCATCTTGTCGTACGCTGTGCCGGGCCTGTTTCGACATCGCCTCCCAGCGCGCGGGATGTTCGAGCAGGCCGCGCGCCGCGTCGACCCAGACTTGTTCATCGAGCGCGCAGACATGTCCGTTATCGCAGTCGCGTACCAGCTCGCCGCCCGCCCCGACATGGGGCGACACCAGGCAGGGAACCCCGCACTGCAAGGCCTCGTTGCACACCAGCCCCCACGGCTCCAGCAGCGAGGGCAGCAGCAGCAGCCTTGATTGCAGATAGACCTTCGATATCGCCTGCCAGGGCACGTAGCCGTCGTGCCTGACATCGATGCCTGCGCTACCGAGCCGCGCCAGCATGCGCTGCTCGGCCGTGCCGGACCCGACCACGCGAACCTTCAGCTCGGGCAGGATCCGGCCGAGCGCGATGGCGATGTTCTCGAAGAAGATCGCATTCTTGGCGTCGTCGTTGATGCGGGCGCACCAGAGCAAATGAAACGGGCGATCGTGGAATGCCGGCACCGACGGCGGCGGATCCCACGCCGGCACCAGCGGCACCACGAACAGATCGTCGTCGCCAACGCCCTGGTCGCGGAAGTAGGCCCTGCCCTTGTCGCTGCAACACACCACCGCGTCGCACTGGCGCAGCAGCCAGGGCCGCGCCAGCCGATGATAGGCAGTATTGGGCATCGTCTCACGCCAGCCGTCGATCGTCAGGGCGAGCGCCTTGCCGTTGGCGCGCGCCCATGCCGCGCCGGCCAGCATCGAGGGATAAAGCCCGTTGACGAACAGCAGGTCGGGCGCGAGCGCGTTCAAGGCGCGGCCGATCCCGATATTGACATGGGTATGGCGCGACCGCGACAGCGGGATCGAGACACCGGGCACCGTGCGCGTGACATAGCGCGGCGTGAACGATCCGGCCCAGAAGCGATCGGCCTCCTGCGCAGTGCAGGACAGCACGGCGAGATCCAGTCCACGGTCAACCAGCTCGTTGTAGAGCCGGTTGGTGTAGGGTGTGATCATGTTGTTGAAGACGACCACGCGCGGCGCCATGGCTCATCGGTCCCGTGGCGGCGCCGGGTCGTGCCGGCAGATCGCCCCGCAATGATACGTCGCAAGCCGGGTCGCGAGCGCCGGGCCGACCGTCAGCAACGACTTCCGCACGATGCTTTTGGCGAGCCCCTTCGCGCGCGAGGTGTGGAACGCATGCACCGGCAGGCTGTGGTCCCAGGTGCCGACGTCCTTGACCTTGAGCCCCACGGTCTCCAGCAGCAGCCGGAACGTATCGGGCGTGTAGAAATTGATATGGCCGATGTCGAGCGTCGATTGCAGCGCGCGGCGACTGGTCCGCGCGTGCAGTTCGCACGGCACCTCGACATAGATGAAGTCCCGCGAGACGCGGGCGAGCTCGTGAAGCAAGGCGCGCGGTTCGGGCACATGCTCCAGCACATGGCTGGCATAGACAAGGTCGAACGCGCCGTCGGCGAACGGGATCGTCGCACCGTCATAGCGCGACCAGCGGAACGGCGCCCGGGCAGCGCCGTCGATCTCCAGGTTGGTCGCTGGATCGATGACGTCGATGCCGGTGAAATCGCGACCGACACCGATTGCCGACAGCCGCGCCAGCACCGCGCCGGTGCCGCAACCGACCTCGAGCACGCTGCCGATCTTGCCGGCGCAGGCGCCGAGCAAGCCTTTGATGTGATCCGCCTTGTCGACCGCACAGACGCGCCGCCAGTCGCGCTCGCTCGCCGAATAGACGCCCTCATAATGTGCGTTATGTCGTCCGACGCTGAATTCCATCGTCATGGTCTAGCCATCGCTCGGGGCGGCATTCGGGCAAGCTCGTCGGGGCGATCGTTCGATTTGCGCTCCAGATCGCGCCGTTCCGCCGGCGAGCGGCGGTCGAGATCGTATCCGATGTCGGCCATGGTGCGGGTCAGGATGTCGACGTTCCGTTGCGGGACAGCGGCAAGGCCGGCCAGCAGCCTGTCCCGGTGCACCCAGCCCGGTCCCTTCAACAGATCGATCGCCTCGGTGTACAGTTCCGTCTTCACCAGACGCGCGAACTCGGCAACCACGGCGTCCGACAGGTCGGGCGGCAGGGCATCGAGCATTGCGAGCGCCATGGCGCTGCGCTTGACCACGATCCACCCCTCATTCGGTCCGAGCCGGTACGACATCCGCAGCAGGTCGAAATTGGCGTCGCTCAACCCCTGCCTGATGTTGCGAAGCCAGAACAGCACGACCCAGAGATAGGGATCGGACGGCGCGCAGCCGAGCGACTTGCGGACGGCCGTGTCGAGCTCGCCCATCCGGGCGTCGACCTGATCACCGGATGCGAGGGCATTCTCGGCGAACCGCAGCCGGATCACTGCCGCGCTGCGATCGATGGCCGGCATGCAATCCGGTCGCGCCGCGGCGCGCGACAGCAGCGGACCGAGGCCGCCGAGCTCGGCGTCGCTGACCGGTACGTTGCGGAGGATCAGGTCGCTGGCGCCATCCAGCCGGGTCTGGTCGACAAAGTCAGGCAAGGCGGCCGCGCCCCAGGCGACCGAAGAGCACGCAACCGCGGCCAGGAAGCCGCGCGCAAGCCAGGCGGCGCCCCGGGGCATCCCACCACGTGTCTCACTCGGTGTAGCCATATCGCCCATAATGCGAGTTGTAATAGTAGTTCTTGCCGCCGTAGCCGCTATAGCGGCTCATCGCGGCGATATCGGCCTTGTTGAGCACGACGCCGAGCAGGTTCTCGTTGACCGAGCGCGCACTGCGCAGCGCGCGCTCGACCACCTGGACCTGGGTCTTGCCCCACTCCACGATGAAGACGAAGGAATCGACGAAGTGCGCGGTGATGCGGACATCGACCACCGGCGTCAGCGGCGGGAAATCGACGATCACATAGTCATACTGGCTACGCGCCGCGTCGATGAAATCCTTCATCTGATCGGAGGCCAGCACGTCGTGCGAATGCGCGATACGCGACCGCGTGGCGCCCGGCAGGAAGACAAGGCCGGTCTCCGGATCGCGCCACAGCGTCTCCTGCAATGTCGCATTGTTCGACAGGATGTCGAGAATGCCGCGCTCGGCAGTCGCGGCAACCTTGCGGCTGAGCGAGGGATTGCGCAGGTCGCAATCGACCAGCAGCACGCGCGCCCCGCTCTGCGCGACCAGTTGCGCGAACACGAAGGCCAGCGTCGACTTGCCCTCGTTGGGCAGCGCCGAGGTCAGACCGAGGATCTTTGACGGCTTGGTGACGTTGAGGTCGGCATTGACCTTGATCGAGCGGATCGCTTCCGAGAACCGCGAGAACGGCGAATCGATCGCCGCCCACAGCACCGGCTCGTCGCCGCGCCGGATCGTGCGCGGCCCGACCGGCAGATTGGGACGACCGGCAACCGGTGCCTTGAGCCGGCTTGGCGAGACGCGGGGCACGATGGCGACGCAATCCGCGTCGAGGATGGTCTCGACCATTTCAGCGGTGCGGAACACCCGGTCGTAGAGATCGCGCAGCACGCCGAGCCCGAGCCCGGCGATCAGGCCGCCGAGCGTCGAGAGCGCGAGCACCACCAGGGTCTGCGGGTGGCTCTTGCTGAGCGGACGCGAGGCACGGGTGATCACCCTCGCCTCGCTGACCGGGAACGACTGCTGCTGCACATTTTCCATGTAGCGCTGCAGGAAATTGTCGTAGAGCGAGCGATAGGTCTGCGCCGAGCTCTCGAGCTCGCGCAGCGTGACCTGCGCCTGGTTGGTCGACTGCGACTGCGACACCGAGTCGTTCACGGCGCGCTCGATCTCGTTCTGGCGCTGCAGGGCGATCGCGTAGTCGCTCTTGTAGCTCTCGGCGAGCCGCTTCAATTCGTCGATGATCGACGACTGGATCTCGCGCATCTGGTTGCGCAGATTGACGGCGGCCAGATGGTTGTAGCCGTAGCGCGACGACCAGTCGGCCTCGCGATTGGCGAGCTCGAGATATTGCGAGCGCAGCTTGGTGATGACCTGGTTGTTCAGGGTATCGGCAACCGTCGCATCGGGGACGCCCCCCTTCACCACCGCCTCGATGCGGTCGAGCTTGGCCTTGGCGTCGGTGACCTGCGACTTGACGTGGACCAGCTGCGTGTTGAGCTCGCCGAGCTGCTGCTCGTTGAGCAGCTTGCCGCTGGAGGTGACGATGTTGTTGGTCTTCTTGTAGTCGAGCACCGCGCGCTCGGCGTTGGATGCCTGCGTGCGCAGCTCCTGGATGCGGTCCTGCAGCCAGACGCTGGCGCGGCGCGTCGCCTGATACTTGGAATCGAGCTGGTCGACGATATAGGCGTCGGCGACCGCGTTGGCGATCTGCGCCGCGCGCTCCGGATCGAGCGAGCGGAAGCTGACCTCGATCACATAGGTCATGCCGCGGCGGCGGACGTCGAGCTGCTTCTGGAAGGTGCGAACCGCGCGCCGGGTCCGGTCGAACTCGTTGGGCGGCGCGCCGCCGGCGAACAGACCGGACACGAAATCGATCACGGCTCCTGCCGCGCCGGCCTTGGAGCCGATGAATTCCGGATCCTCGTTGAGCTTGAGTTCGCGGATCACCGCGAGCGCCACGTTCTCCGACTTCAGGATTTCCACCTGGCTCTCGACCGCGGAGGAATCGACCGGGACGTCGCTCACCGGCGATTGCTGCTGGAAGGCCTGGAATTTCCGCGTGTCGATGATCATGGTGGCAAGCGCGGTATAGCTCGGCGCCGCCGTCATCAGGTAGCAGATGCCGCCGAACAGGCAGAGCCCGGCGGTGCCGAGAATCACCCAGTATTGCCGCAGCAGATAGGTGACGAAGGCGTCGAACGTTTCCGCCAGCGACGGCAGTTCGGCCGGACGATTTCTCAGATCGACAGACGGTGAAATCTGGTTGCGCTGAAGCATCTCGTCCTATCGCCGCGCCGACAGGATGCGTCCTGCCCTCGCGCCCTCCAATGATCCTGGGAAGCGTCCCGCCGCTGACACCGAAGCGCGTTGCTGCAGAAAGTTCTCCATTGGCGATCGGAAGCCCGCTCAGGGAGTGACGGTTGTGAGGAGCGTGGTGGTGCCGGTGGTCGCACCCGTCGTCCCGTTGCCGGATCCAGTGACCGATGAGGTGAAGCTGAAGATTCCGGTGTTCACGCTGTTGCCGTTGATGGCTTCGAGCGTGCCGCCGCCTGCGCCGGTGGCGCCGAGCGCGCTGGTCTGGCCGCCGGAAGCACCGGCGCTGCCCGCGCCGCCGGCACCGGCCGCGGCGGTGCCGGTATCACCCGACGCTGCGGCAAACGCCATCACGGCGTCGAGATCCTTGGTGTCGGCGATCGCCTGCTGGATCCGCGTCGCATAGGACTGGTTGCTGCGCACGACGATCCGCGCGGCCTGGGCGAGACCGGCTGCGATCGCCGTCTTCTGATCCTTGCTTGCCTTGGCAAGCAGCGCGATCAGCGGATTGAGCGACGTCGGATCGTTGACGGCGAAGTCGCGCGCCCGCGAGGTCAATTCCACGCCCGCGTTCGGATACTGGGTCAGCAACTGTTCCGGACTGGCCTTGAAATTCGTCACCGCCTGCGAGAGCTGGATCAGCCCGCCAGACGTTTGCGCCAACGCCGCGCCGCCGGGCGCAGCGAGTGCCAACACCGCGAATACCGCCAGACGCGGAGCGGAAAAGCCGCCGGATCGTTCAAATGTGAACACAGCTATCTCCCTAACCAATACTAACAGTTCGTTAGCATAGTCAGAGTTATCGTGCCAATTAAAACCCCTGCCCGGCCGCGGCCCGGGCACCGCGCGCAAAATCAGCGTTAACCGGCCGCCCCGGCCGTAACACGGGCGTCACGGTGACCGCCGGCACCGCTGCCGGCGCGGAACGATTGCGACAGGCCCGCGCCAAGCAGGGCCGCAATAACAACGGCGTAGCCGGTGATCTGGAGCGAGAAATCAATCATCGAATGCAGTGCGCCGGCAACCGACGCGCACAGCGCCGCAAGCGGCACGATAACGTCGCGGCGGCGGGTCCGCACGCCATGCGCGAGCACGCCGAACGCTGCGAGCAGCGCGATCATGACCGCGCCGGCCACTAACATTCCGCCGTCGGACGCCAGTTCGAGCCAGCTGTTATGCGCCCGGTTCCAGGTCCCGCGCAGCGAGATGTCGTCGGTGCGATAGGCCGGATAGACCCATTCGAAGCTCCCGAAACCGTCGCCGAGCCAGGGGTGGTCGGAGATCATCCGCAACGTCGCGCGATAGGTCGAGAACCGGCCCTCATCCGACAGGCCCATCGTGCTGAAGCGCGCACCGACGCCACCGCCGAGAAGCTGCAGCAAGGCCAGCGCGACCAGGCTGCCGATACCAATCGCCGCGATCAGGCCATAGCGGCGCGGCACCCGTTTGCGAAAGAAGATCGCGGCCGCGATCACCGCAGCCAGCAGCGAGATCCCGACGCCGCCGCGCGATCCGGTCAGAAACATCGCGAGCAGGCAGATAAGCCAGCCGAACGCATGACCGACAAGCCGGCGACGCGTCGGCGGATCAAGGCGCGCCAGCAACCGCAGCAGGCTGGGCCGGCGCGATGGCAAATGCCGCTCGATCAGCTCGCAGCCGAACAGCAGCCAGATCAGGGCGCAGCAGCCATAATAGATGCCCGCCGTGTTGCGATTGACGAACGGCGACGTCAGCCACTCCAGATGTGCCTGCTTCTCGTGCAGCAGGTAGATCCGGGCGGGATCGATCGCGAAGGTGACGATGCCGGCGATCGCGTAGACGAGGCCGGCCGCGGCCACCGCCCGCAACAACCCGCGCGCCAATGCGCGGTTGGCGCCGAGCACGACGCCGATCGCAAAGCTGAGCAGGCAGACGATCCCGACACCCGCCGAATAAAACGGCTGATTGCGCACGATCGTGACGGCCGGCGGAAGCTCGGCGGGCAGCAATTTGCCGGCTTCCGCCCACAGCGCGCTCGGCGCCACGCCCAGCCAGGGCCGCGCCGCCGATTGCTCGTGCAGCACCAGCATGGCGAGCGCGGTCAGCAGTGCCGTCACCGCGAGGATCGCGAGCTGAGTGTCGCGCAGGCGCATCGGCAAGACTCCGAGCAGCGCGATGCCGAGCAGGATCGACCAGATCGCGGGTGCGACGACACCGACCGAGCCGAGCGGCAGCGGCGCCAGCGCAACGACGGCGCAGAACAGCCACGACGACCAGCGCACCGGCAAAGGCAATGCCGTCGCCTCGCTCGCGCCGAGAGCTAGTCGTGAACGTGTCATGAAGCCGGTCGGGCCGGCTCACGCCCGAAAATCAGGGCGCAAGCTTGATCGAATTACGAAGTAAGGTTGCGTTGTAGGCGGCCACGATCGGATCGTTCACCGTTGCGGTCACGAGGCGGATCTGCTGCATGACCTTGGCGTCCTCGACCGAGGCCGCGTTCGACGCATAAAGCACGTCCTTGTTGCGCAACTGAAAACGCGTGGCCAGGAAATAGCCGGCCGGATCGCGGAAATTGATGTTGTAGACGACCGGGATGATCGGCCCTGAATATTTGCTGACGTCGACGCCGAGCTTGGCGGCCACTTCCGGCAGCTCGCCGCGATAGACGAACACCGAGGCCGGATCGGCCGAGGAGTCGTTCAGGCCGCCCGCCTTGGCGACGGCTTCGGCGAGCGAGATGCGCCAGGCCTCGAAATTGAACTGGCCTTGCGCGCCCGAGGCACCAAAGGCGACGAAGGTCTGCGGCTCGCGGTAGACATAAATGGTGTCGCCCGGATGCGCATAGATGTTGCTCTTGGGCTCATAGACCAGCTGGCCGAACGGCACGGTCGTCCGCTTGCCGTCGCGCTCCAGCATCACCCATGTGTCAAAACCCTGCCCCTTCGGGCCGCCGGCGCGCGTGATGGCGTCGAGCACGCGTTCGCCCGCGGCGTTGGCAGGGAAGCGGTTCGGCGTATTGACCTCGCCGAGCACGGAGATCAGCGAGGTGCGCTGCTCGATCAGAGCGACCACGGCCTGCGGCTCGATCGCGCGGTTCTTCAGCGCGTCGACGATCGAGCGCTGCACTTCGGTCGGCGTGCGGTTCTTGGCGCGGATCGCGCCGGCATAGGGCACCGAGATGTTGCCGTCGGTATCGACGTTCTGGTTCGGCAGCGTGATGTAGTTGCCGGGACGCACGCCGGCCTCGACCGGGATGAACAGACCGCCGGCGGCGGCCTCGAAGATCGTGACGCTGACGACGTCGCCGATGCCGAAATGAATGTCCTTGGGCGGCGGGCCCTGGATGCCGCCGGCGAGTTGCGGCGCGAATGACGCCAGCACGTTCTCGACCTGCGGCGTGATCTTGACCATCGCGTAGGGCAGGCTTTCCGAATCCCGTTGCCCGGCAACGACATCAGAACTCGTCGGACCGTTAGTCGGCATGTAGTGGCAACCGCCGACCCAACAGGCGGCCGCAAGCAATAACATTGCTCGAATGAAATTCGCACGCGACATTTAAATACTCCGGCCGTGCCGTAACACGCCAAATATCACAATCACAAGTTTCCACGATATGTTGCGGCGCAATTGATAAGGAATGTTAGCAAGGTGAGGCAATTCGGCGACACCGGCGCCTCGCCGTGCGACCAACGGCGTGCGAACCTCACTCCGGCTTTGATTTCGTGTGATGTTCCAGTTATCTGTGAATGAGATGGTTTGAGTTAATGGATTGAGGGTTCGATGGCCCGCATGAAGCCACTGGCGATCGCATTCGGGACCGCCGCCGTCCTGCTCGGCTACTCCCTTGGCTGCTCTGGCGTTTTTGCCGCAGAACTTGGCATTTCCCCTGCCCCGCGCGCGGTGCAGCGCATCGGCGGCAACTGCCAGCGGCTGCAATATTGTCATGGCGATGTCTGCCAGTGGAAACGGGTCTGCTGGCACGGCTGCCCGGATCGCTACTCCTGCGCGCCGCTCTACGGCGCCTATGGACCGTATGGCGGCCGTGACTACTGGGCCGCCTATAGTTACGGCGATCTGCGCCCGTTCTGAATGTTAATAACTTAACGTAACCACCGGTCATCCGCGTCTCGCCCGGCGGAATCGCGACGGTTGCCTTAACCCCGGTTTAGGACCCGGCCCGCTATGGTGCGGGCGCAGGTTTGGTTATGTTATTTGTTTTCCTTGGTAATTTGATCGGCGGTGCCGTTCTCGGGCTGCGTCAGCACTGCCTGGTGCTGGCGCCGGTGGCGTTTGCGGAACTCGCACTGCTGGCCGCCATCGGAAGCGCGCGCCTGTCGTGGCCGGAGACGGCGCTGTTCATGATCATCGCGATCGTATCGCTGCAAGGCGGATCTCTCGCGAGCACATTCGCGCCGCTGTTCTGGTCGCGCTCTTCGATGCCGCGCCTCGCCCTGCGCCGTCCGCACTGACGCGACACAACGCTGCCGCGTTGGGCGCGCCCGATTTCCATTGACCTCGCGGCGAGCCCGGGGCATCCCGCTGCCTTGCGTTCTCATCCACCCAGGACCCCGCCTTCTCGTGTGGAACGTCACGGCTTTCATCTGCATCCTGATCGGGGCGTCGATTCCGGTGGGTCTCATCGACACATCGCTCGCCACCGGTCTCGTCGGCGCCGCAGCGTCGCTCGGCCTGTTGGCAAGCCTGATGGCGATCCGTCCCGGTGAATTGTCTTTCCTGAGGTCGGTCGCCGGCCCCGCCATCGCGGCGGCGCTGGTGCCGATGCTCTGGATCATCCTGCAGATGCTTCCATTGCCGTCGCTGGCGCATCCGGTGTGGAAATTCGCCGGCGAGACATTAGGTGCCCCGCTCAGCGGCAGCATCACGATCGACACCGGCGCCAGCCTCGGCGCGCTGCTGCTCTGGCTCTCGCTGCTGTCGGTCATGATATCAGCCGCGGCGATCGCGATCGATGCCCGCCGCGCCGATCTGGTGGCCCGCGCCGTCGCAGCGACGGCCGCCGTCGCGGCATTGATCCTGCTGCTATATAGCGATCCGATCAAACTCTGGCTTGGCGCGGGCGCTGCGCGCGATGAGACGGCAAACGGATTCCTGCTCGTCGTTCTGATTGGCGTTCCGCTCAGCCTTGCGCGCGCGCTCGATGTCGGCGGACATGCCGACGGCCGCACGGCGGCCCAGCTGACGCAGCTGCGCCGGCTGCTCGCCGCCGGCGCGTTGTTTTGTGCCATTTGCGCCTGCTGGTACGGGCGCCGCGGCGCCGCGATCGCGATTGCTGCGGGCATCGCGCTCGTCCTGATGATCTTCGCCGCGCGAAAACTGCATCTGCATCGCTGGAGCAGCGCCGGTGCCGCCGCCGCGATCGCGCTGATCGCGCTGGCGACGGCGATCGCCAACCGTCACCCCGATGTGGCGCTTGCTGTCGCCTTCGCCGATGCGCCGGCCGAGCTCGTGCAATCGACCCACAATCTGCTCGCCGACCTGCCCGCGCTCGGCAGCGGCGCCGGCACCACGGCAATGCTGGCATCGACCTACATCGACTGGCAGGGCGCAACCGCGCGGCCGGCGGTCGCCACCAGCGCCGCCGCCTTGATCGCCCAGTTCGGTTCCGCCATGTTCTGGACTCTACTCGCCGTTACGATCGTCGGCATCGCGGCGTTCACCGCCGGTGCCCGCAATCGCGGCCGCGACTGGTCCTATCCCGCGGCGGCGGCCGCCGTGTTGCTGACGCTGGCGCTTGCCGCCTTCACCTTGCCGGAATTGCCGGCGCTGCCCGGAGTGATCGTGTTGGGAGCCGTGATCGGAACAGGACTGGCACAGCGGCTCAGCCGTTCACGGTTGCGGGCGGGTTAGGCGATAGATGCGCAGCCTGCTCCGGCGCAT
This sequence comes from Bradyrhizobium sp. USDA 3364, assembly GCF_054056355.1. NCBI lineage: Bacteria > Pseudomonadati > Pseudomonadota > Alphaproteobacteria > Hyphomicrobiales > Nitrobacteraceae > Bradyrhizobium > Bradyrhizobium sp. USDA 3364. The sequence continues at coordinate 5,737,588 of NZ_JBSRYG010000002.1, read as the reverse complement.
TGTCGGCCAGACCGGCGACCTCGAGCATGAGGGCGACGAGACCTGCATCTACGCCGTCGGTGACATCCACGGACACGCCGACCTGCTGCATGAGATCTGCGCACGCATCGACGCCGATATCCGCAAGTTCCGGCCGGCGCGGCCGATCCAGGTGTTCCTCGGCGACTACATCGATCGCGGACCGGATTCGCGCGACGTGATCGCCATGCTCGAGCAGCGCCGGCGGACCCGCAGCATGGTCTGCCTGCTCGGCAATCACGAGGCCTGCCTGCTGCAATTTCTCGTCAATCCCGACATGCTCGCGCAGTGGCGGCAGTTCGGCGGCCTGCAAACGCTGATGTCGTATGGATTGACGCCCTCGCCCAATCCGGATGCCGCGGAACGGCGGGCACTCGCCCAGCAGCTGATCCGGCAGATGCCGCCCGCCCATCTCGCCTTCCTGCGCTCGCTGCCGATCACCTATTCCTACGGCCGTTATTTCTTTGTGCATGCCGGCGTCAGGCCCGGCATCGCGCTGGCGCAACAGCGCAAGGAAGACCTGCTCTGGATCCGCGACGACTTCCTGGTGTCGGAGGATGATTTCGGCAAGGTCGTGGTCCACGGCCACACGCCGGTGCATGAGGCCGAGCTGCTGCGCAATCGCATCAACGTCGACACGGGCGCCTATGCGACCGGCCGCCTCACCTGCGTCAAGCTGGAGGGAGCACGGCGAAGCCTGCTGATGACCGGCAACCGGGCGGCGCGCCATGGCTGACACGATGACTGACGCGGCCCGGCGATATGCGCGGCCCTTGTCGCCGGCCTTCGTGCCGGTCGCAGCCGCGATCGGCGCTGCAACGCTGGCATTGTCGGCCTGGTGGCTCGGCGCTGATGCGTTGCGCGCCAAGCCCTCACTCGCGGCCGGGACCGGCATGGTCAGGAGCGAATTGTGGCTGCGCGACGGCTGGAACGAATTGCCGACATCCCCTGAGGCGGCCGAGGCCGCCTTCACGCGCGCGCTCCGGCTGTCGCCGATGGACGCCGGCGCCTGGTTCGGTCTCGCCTCGGCGACCGGGCGGTTCGACTGGCTGAACCCGACGGCGTCGAAGGCGCTGAAGATGTCCTACTACACCGGCTTCAACCGCGGCGACCTGATCGCGCCGCGCCTGATCCTGCTGGCACAGGTCGACACCACGCGCGACGTCGAGCTGGTCGATCTGCTGCAGCGGCAGATCGGCCTGATCCTTACCCGCGCGCCGGAGCTGAAGCCTGTCATCAGCCAGGCCTATCGCGTGGCGACCGACGCCAACCGGCACATCATCGAGGCGGAATTCAAGGACGCCAATCAGAGCATTCCGGAGTAGTCCGCGTCGGCACGCGGATGGCCGTCAGCACGCGGGCGGCCGTCAGATGCCCGTGTGCCGCAGCACCGCGCCGAACGTGCGCAGCAGGATGCGCAGGTCGAGCACGAAGCTCCAGCTCTTGATGTAGATGAGGTCGTGCGCGACGCGCAGCTGCATGTCCTCGATCGCGGGCGTCGCGCCGCGCAGCCCCTGCACCTGGGCAAGGCCGGTGATGCCCGGCTTGACGTGCTGGCGCTGCGCATAGCTCGCGATCAGCTTGGAATATTTGTCGTCATGCGCCAGCGCGTGCGGCCGCGGCCCGACCAGCGACATGTCGCCGCGCAGCACGTTCACCAGCTGCGGCAATTCGTCGATGCTGCGCCGGCGCAGCGTTGCGCCGATCCCGGTCAGCCGCGAATCGTTCGGGCGCGCCTGCGTAATAACATCGCCATCCTCGAGCACATGCATCGAGCGGAATTTGAGGATGGTGAATTGCTTGCCGTCAAACCCGTTGCGGCGCTGCCGGAACAGCACCGGTCCCTTGGAGTCGAGCTTGATCGCGATCGCCGTCCCGACCAGAAGCGGCGCAAACAGCACCAGCAGGCCGCTGGATGCCAGGATGTCGAACAGCCGCTTGCCGGCACGCTCGAGCGAGGTGAGCGGCGAGCGCTGCATCTCCACCGTCGGGATCGGGCCGCTCGCCACCATCCGCAGCGCCAGGAAGCGCTCCGCCGTCCGATCGGGCAGCAGCCGCACCGGCAACGGCGACGCGCGCAGCTGATCGCACACGAACTGGATGCGCGGCTCCTGCTGCCAGGGCATCGCCAGGATGATCTCGTCGGCGCCGCACTCCCGCGCCGCGCGAATGGCTGACGCGACGGCCGCCCGATCGCCCTCGTCGTCGGACATTCCGGACAGCTGCACCCGCCACACCTCGCTGAGGCCGAAATCGCGCAGCAGGCTCGATTGCCGCACCCGGGACAATTCGTCCGCCATGCCGACCACGACCGCGCGGCGCGTCGCCAGCATGCCGCGATCGATCGCGCGTTGCAGCGGCGCCTGCAGCAGTATCCGTCCGGTCACCAGCCCGAGGCCGCCGATCAGACCGAATGACAACACCGAGCCGCGCGAGACGCCGGAGCCAACCTTCAGGAGGAAGATGATCAGGGTCATCAGCAGGACGACGAGCAGCCACCCGCCGAGCAGGCTGCTCCAGCGCCGGTCGAGCCCGGCCAGCACCTGTGCGTTATAGAGCCCCTGCGACTTAGCCACGAACATGTGAAGGATGGCGGCGAGGACCCCGATCCCTAGAAAACCCTCGAAGCTGTTGCTATAAACCGTGTGGTAGTAAAACAGATGATAGGCCGCGCCGCCAATGATGCTGGACAGCACGACGATGATCATCTCGAAAGCGACGGCAAACGCTTCGAGAGAGGCAAAAGCGAACGAGAGGCCGCCGAAGTTAACCGGTACCTTCGCCAATCGAGCGTCCGAAAGGTCGGTCATCGGGAATTAACATTCGTGTTAACAATTTATATGTTTAATATCAGGCAGGTCGCGAGCTCGCAAGGCCTGCCGGGAGTATCGGACAGAGACCGTCGATGAGTTCATCTGCTGGCGAAACAGAGGCCGCGCTGGTGGCCCTCCTTCACTTGATCCGCCTGATGGGCGCAGAGCTCGTCGCAGGCCAGCATCGCGACGACGTCGAGCTGCTGGTCAAGGCGGTCGAGACAAAGCTGCGATCGGCCCGATTTCCGGCCGAAATGCCGAATCAGGACATCGTCAAAGGTCTGGACCTCGCACAGGCCAGACTTCGTCCAATCCTAGAAGAGCTCCGCGCGAGGTCCGAGAAAGCGCATCTGAGCGACCAGCTGCTGCTGGCCCCCAGGCCCTCGCGTATCCATTAACGGATCAGTCTTTGTCAGCTCTGAACTTCGCCACGGCGGGGCAGACTGTTCCCGCCGCTCGATCTGAGCGCAAGCTTTTCCTCGATCTTCATTTTCTCGAGTAGCAGGTCGGTCACGATCCGGCGCAGCCGTTCATTTTCCAGCCGCAATTCGTCAATACGGTTGCGGACAGGGGGGATCCCATCTCGATCTTCGGTGTGAGCAGCGAACTCGGTAACAGTACCATTCGCCTGGTGGCCGCGCGCGGCCTCCTGCTTACGCCAGCGATGAAATGTCATCACGCTAACGCCCAGCACCTTGCACGCTTGGGCTTGTGACTGCCCCCGCGCCATGAGTTCCTCGGCCTGTTTGACCTTGGAAGTGATCTCGTCAGTAGAATGACGCCTCATTGGTCATCTCGTTGCCCCCTAGATTAGCAATAATCGCATGGCCTATAAGCTATGTAAATGCAACAGGAAATTCAAATTGAGGATTTCCCGGGGGTCTTTCGGAAGCCTCAAACTTTCCGTCGGCAGCAACGCATTGTGCGAAGAAACGCCGAAGCTGCAAGGGATTTACCGGATTATGTGACCAATATTCCCCCGCAGAAGGCATCCGACACAAAAAGTTATACGACTTTCTGCGTATGAGAATTTGATCGGGATAACTGGCGCACTGTTTGCATTCCCAAATGAGAATATCCAATCGGTCCCTCGACAGATTGTGAGTGCATCATGCCTCCCTGTGATATCTGCCGCGCCAGTCAAGCGCGAGTTTCACAAAATTCTAACAAATTAATCTCGCACCCGTCGTGTCCGGCGGCTTGCGGGTGCACACGCGCAGCAGTAGTTACTAAGCTGTTAGGTGTCATGAGGGTTTCAACATATTTAAGGATTATTTTCACGGAACCTAACAACTGTAGCTCGATCCACGAATTATCAATTAAGCGCTTTCCTATCCGAGACCGTCAGGCGGAACCACGACCGCCCGATTATCCGTGAACTTTTCTCTGTGCTGACGCTTGTCAGAGCCTAGCTCTGACCAACAATATTGCGAGGATCGACACTATGGCGCGTCTCAAGGTCTTCGAGGGGAATCAATCCGCGTCCAGTGAGGGGGCCGACGCCCTGGAGCGCCTCGTCGCAGAGAATTTCGAGCTCCGGCACACCGCCGTCGAGTTGGTCTTGCAGACTTGGATCCTGCGCGAGCGTCTGTCCGACGTCGGAGCGCACAAGTCCGTGCCGCAAGAGCACTGAACGCTCTAGCCCTGCCCTCAAGCGCAAGACCCGCAAGCGCAAGTCCCTTGGGAAAGCCGCCCCGGGCGGCCCACGAGGCTGCCCGCCCTAGGCAAGTGGGACGCCATGCGGCCTGGCTGCAAAGCAAGTTGGGCTCAGAGCAAGTTGGGCGCGGTGCACCTTGCACCCAACACGATTTGGGGGCCGATTCACCTCTCTATTTTAAATTGAGTTATCCGCACCCATAGACAAACCACCATCCTCGCCATGCCGGCGCGGAAATGGTGGCAATTGCTGGGTGAGGAATTCGCCGACGAACGTCAGCGATGAACCCGGCGCAACGCGGCGCGCGGAGTGGTCTGCTCACGCGATACACTGAAGGATCGAGACGCAAGCGGGCGCTCGTGAATCTCACGCAACTCAGCGATATCCAGCATCAACGCGACGACTTCGTTGCGTAGCGATTGATTGGTCGCGAGCAACGCCTCTTCGATAGGCTGATGCAAATGTTGAATCTTGTGCTGCTTCATGGCGCGCCCTCGCTCTGCAGTTAAGGGTATGAGCGATGTGATTGAAGTTTCGATGACAGAGTTAGATCACGCACATGGAATGCGGTTAATGGGGCAGGTTTGCGACCAACGTCACCCTGACAGAAAATTTCCCAATCGGGTTCCACAACCTGATCGCGAAAGGTTTAATCGATGGCCGCATTGTGTCGTCGCGATGGGACGCCGGCGGCAGCGATGAGGCCCGCGGCGCAAGCGCGCGGTTGGCGCCGATCGTGAGACGTGACCAACAGCATGAAATCATTCGGTGATCGTTGATCGCAGCCCGTGCCGTCGAAGCCGGAGGCGCGACCCGTCCGTCACTACAATGTGGCCGCGTCGAGGGCCGGGCCTTGAAGAGGCGTTCCGTTACGAACCAGATATTCCACCTGGAACGCTGTGCACACACTAAATCTGCTGCTTCGCATCCAGCTGGATTTGCTCTGTGCATAACAGGTTGAACCGAGCAGCATGGGAATTCGCAGCCGACGCCGCCATTCGCACTGATCGCAAAATGTTTCGAACCATTACGATAGCAAGATCGCCGTCGCGTTTGAGCGTTGTGATCGGCTCCAACGATGCGATGGAAGACTTCAACGCGTCAGATACGGACGTGCAAAATAATCGTCTCGACCAGGGACCAAACGCTGCAATGCTATTCTCATTCGAAGATTGCGCGGCGTCGCCACGCTCCGGCCTGGATAGATCAGCGTACGCCTTTGCACTTCGTTTATTCGATTGCACATGCGCTTTGCACGATCATTGCAACGAAGAGCAATCGGCGCCACCAACCGCCATAAGCATCTCTAATTCGCAAGGCGCGTCGCGATCGCACGCTATTTCGATTTGGGAGGAGCGTCGTCGTCCATCTTGCCGCCATTGGCGACACACTTGTTGAAGTAGTCGCGCTGGACCTTCGCATTGCCGCTCGCGCTACTGGAAGCCGGATTGCCCGGCTGTCGCGGCGGAAATGCCTTCGCCACCAAGGCGTCGCAGGCGCGCGCGACCTGGACGTCGATCGCATGCGCCGGCGCGATTGCGCTGGAAACGACCATCACGGCTGCGGCCATGGCAAAACCATTGGTAACTCTCATCGCGACACTCCGTTCCACACCGAACCAGATTTTTTCGCGAGCCCGGATTGGCAACGAGCGCACTACATGCGGTCGACGTCGTGATAGGCCCGGTACCAGGCGACAAACTTGGCAATGCCATCCTCGATCCGCGTCCGCGGCCGGAAGCCGATTTCACGCTCGAGGTCGGAGACATCGGCTGACGTCTCCAGGACATCCCCTGGTTGCATCGGCAGCAACTGCTTTTCGGCTTGCCGCCCGAGGCCGTGCTCGAGCAGCGCCACCACGTGCAGCAGTTCTTCCGGCCTGCTGTTGCCGATATTGTAGACCCGCCAGGGCGCCTTGCTCGAACCCGGATCGGGATGCGCTCCGGACCAGTCGACGTCGCCCTCGGGCGCGCGGCCGATCAGCCGCGCCATCGCCTCGACCACGTCGTCGACATAGGTGAAGTCGCGCCGCATATTGCCGTTGTTGAACAACTGGATCGGCGTCCCCTTGGTGATCGCATCCGCGAACGTATAGAGCGCCATATCCGGCCGGTACCATGTCCCATACACGGTGAAAAACCGCAGCCCGGTCGTCGGTATCCGATAGAGATGGCTGTAGGAATGGGCGAGCAGCTCGTTAGCCTTCTTGGTCGCGGCGTACAGGCTGACCGGATGATCGACGTTGTCGTGGATCGAGAACGGCAGCTTGGTATTGGCGCCATAGACCGACGATGAGGACGCAAACAGCAGGTGCCTGCACGCGGTATGCCGGCAGCCCTCGAGGATGTTGAGGAAGCCCTCCAGATTGGAATCCACATAGGCATGCGGATTCTGCAGGGAATAGCGCACGCCGGCCTGCGCAGCGAGGTGCACCACGATCTCGAAGCGATAGCGCTCGAACAGCGCCTTCATTCCGGCGCGGTCGGCGAGGTCGAGCTCCAGGAAGGTAAAGCCGCGGTGCTGCTTGAGCAGGTCGAGGCGCGCGCGCTTCAGCGCCGGATCGTAATAGCTGTTCAGATTGTCGATGCCGATCACCGGCTGCCCTGCCCGCAGCAGGTGCTCCGCCAGATGGAAGCCGATAAAGCCGGCGCAGCCCGTGACGAGTAGATTGCCTGCGATCATCACGTCCTGCCTGTGCCTTTCGCCTTGCGCCGGACCAGGCCGAATACGCCGTCACATGTGGCCGCAGAGCGTCAGTTGCCGGCGGCCGGAGGCTTGTAGTCGGGAAAGCGGCTCAGGACCGCGGCCTTCATGAACTTGAAGTGCGCGATCTCGGTCGCCAGTTCCTTCAGCCGGCGCTGGCCGTTGGAGATCTCGGCGTCAAACAGGTCCTGATGATAGTTGTCAAGCGCCTCGCGTTCCAGATATTCGTCGGTGCCGTTGCCCAGCGTCACCGCCGCGCGGGCCAGAACATCATCGACCCGGCGGCCGAGGCCGGATTGCTCGCTTTCGGCCGCCTGCAACGCCGCCTCGATTGCGGCCATGATCGATCCGATCCGGGCGCGGTCGGTCTCGGCATCGCGCTCGGCCGAGCGTGCTTTGAAACCCTGCTCCTCACGCCGCGACCTGATCAGGTCATGCGCGCGAGACCGCAAAAACAGCTGAAACATCTGTCAGTATCCGGTTCGGGCCCAGTCAGGCAGGACGGTCGAAAATCGCCCGGTCTTAGTTAAAGAAGAGTGAATTGTCTTCGTACCCGGCCCTCAGATCGGCCTTCCACTTGATCCAGGCCTTGTCGTGCTTGTCGTAGAGCTCGAGCCACCGTCCCTCGCCGGCCGGCGGCATCAGCCCCGCCTCCTGGTCTCCCGGGTCCGCGAGCACCGGCAGCGAGGAGTCCAGGCCCTCGAATTCCGACGTCTCTTCAGGCGTGAGACCGACCAGCACGCGCCGGCCACTGACATCGACAACATACCGCCGCGGCGAATGCCCCCTGAGATCACTCATGTTGCGAAAGTTCCCTTGCGATCCGCGGGGCCGGCGACGCGATCAGACCGGCGCCGACACGCGACCAGCCAGCCTGCGGCACGAACGCGGATATGATGACCGATTGCATGTCGCCCGCCAACCCCAACTCACCACACCGTCGCGCTACCTCGATCGAACTAGCCCGCTAGAACGCGCGGCGCATATGGCCGAACGCCGAGACCGGCCGTTCCCGCCGCGACGATTTAGCGGCCGACGGCGCCACGTACGGCGCATAGATCCGATATTGAGCGCGGCGCCTGTGCGAGCGCCACGAACGCGCGGCGAAACCGGAGAAGAAGCCTGCGACGAATGCCGCCGCGAGAATGAGAACAGGAGAAAGCATCACAGTCGTCCACGTTCGCCCCGATGTTATTAACATTCGAAAGTTATGACGACATCATGATTGGGCGCGCCGAAAGATTGTTCAGCTGCTGGAATTTTTGTGCAATCGAACGGCGCAACAATCACCAGGCGCCAACGCCGGTTGTTCTCGCGAGAGAAACCGCTCAGGAGAACCACCAGAGCATGAATTTCAGGAACATCGAGCTGAGAAGATAAATCCACCCCACCATCGCCAGCACGGTCAGTCCGACGAAGACACCTGATACGCTTTTTTCCTTGAAGCGCACTAACAACGAGTTTTTTTCTTCCTGCGGATAGAACATCTCAAGCTCAAGACGCATATGGCTCAAATCAGCTAGCAGCCAATTTCGATGATCTCGTGACGCGTCGCGTCAGCAATTCGCCCCGCGCACCACAGAACATCACTGCAAAATCTCGTGAACCCGCACGCGGTCGTTCGAGAAAATTCCTGGGCTCAACAAAAATTCTTGGCCCAACACTTGGCTCAAGAAAATTCGTGGCTCAAGAAGATTCTACTCGACATCCTCAGGGGTTCGACTTCGGCGACCACGACAACCGCGTGTCGGAATTTTGAGTCGCATGATATTTCGACCAGCGCACAACCATGCGTCGCGCATCAGCAGGATTGCGCGGCTTGAGCATGCGATGCCGTTCGAGCATGCCATGCAGTTCGAGAATGCCGCGCGACCGCCGCGCGGGACAGACTCAGGCAAGCGTGACCAGCCGCACGCAGTCGCACGGACGGATCGCTGCGCCGGCCGCACCTCAGTTCAAGAATGGGGATCTCACCTGCGGACGAGGAACAATCGCAATGTTACACGTGGAAAAAGGCGAACCAGATAACGCCGAGGATCAGAACAGCGAGCCCTGTCGAGGCGGTGAGCAGCGCCAGAAACGAAGGTCCCGGTTCGGCATAGCGCACCTCGGCCGGGGTTTCGATGATCTGACCGTGTCGTTCCGCTGCCATAGAGACCTCTTTGCTTAAGTGCCTGTAACTCCGGCGATTGCCGCTCCCCTTCGGAAGGCCAACGCGTGATCCGGAGTGATGTTCCGAGCCGTTTTCGGCGACTGCCCGATGACGGTCCACGCGGCGCGTCAAACGGGCGCAGGCGCGAGGACGGTTAACGCCGTTGCGAGATTCACCGGGCCGCGTTGTTTCAAATTGGGGTTCCCGGTGTTATCCTTGACCGTTCCGTCGGTTGCGTAATCGGAGTTTTCCCTATGGCCCCTCGCGCCAACTGGAAGGGCTTTTTGCGCCTTTCGCTCGTGACCTGCCCGGTTGCCTTGTACCCGGCGACGTCGGATACCGAGAAGGTCTCCTTCAACCAGATCAACCGCAAGACCGGCCACCGGATCAAATACGCCAAGGTCGACGCGGAGACGGGCGAGGAAGTCTCCACCGAAGACATCATGAAGGGCTACAAGGTCGACACCGACACCTATATCGAGGTCACCAAGGAAGAGCTCGACGACATCGCGCTGGATTCCACCCGCACCATCGAGATCGACGAATTCGTGCCGCGCAGCGAGATCGACAGCCGCTATCTGATCCGCCCCTATTATCTCGTCCCCGACGGCAAGGTCGGCCACGACGCCTTCGCAGTGATCCGCGAAACCATCCGCAGCCTGAACAAGGTCGCGATCGGCCGCGTGGTGCTGACCAACCGCGAGCACATCATCGCGCTCGAGCCGCTCGACAACGGACTGATGGGCACGCTGTTGCGCTATCCCTATGAGGTGCGCAGCGAGAAGGAATATTTCGACGACATCCAGGATGTGAAGATCACCAAGGACATGCTCGATCTCGCCAAACACATCGTCGAGCAGAAATCGGCCGAGTTCGATCCGGAGGAGTTCGAGGATCGCTACGAGCAGGCGCTGATCGACCTGATCAACCAGAAGCGCAACGGCACCAAGATCGCCAAGCCCGCGGCGAAGACCAGCGGTAACGTCATCAACCTGATGGACGCGCTGAAGAAGAGCCTCGCCAACGAGAAACAGGCCGCGCCGGCGAAAGCCGAAGCGAAGGCGGCCAAGGGCAAGAAGCCGAAGAAGCGCATCGAGGGCCAGCGCGAAATGCTGCTGCCGATCTCGGGCAGCGGCAAGCGCGAGCCCAAGGAGGTCGCGAAGCCCGAGCCGAAGAAGGCCGAGAAGGCCACGCGCGCGCAAAGCACCGCGGCGCGCAAGAAGGCAGGCTAGCGCGGCGAGCGCAAGATGACCTCGACACGCCGCGCCTGAGACGTCCTGACCGCAATGCCCTGGTCGACGCCGTTTGACGAGCCGATCGCGCTGCACCGCGGCGGCGCGCTGGTGACGCTGCAGCACGCCGCCGACTACATCATGACGCTATCGGAAGACACCCAGCAGGAGGCGCGCTGGCAGATCGCGGTCGAGCATCTGATCAACGCGGCGGAACAAGGCGCGGGCTGGCTGATGTTCGCGCGCATCGCGATGCTGCGCGCGTTGAACGGAGATGGCGGCGGCTGAATTGGGAGAGGCTGAAGCGATGTCCGGCAGCGCTTACTTGAATGCCGAACTGACGGCATTAAATTGGCCGCTCACGCTGGTGCCGATGCCCCTGACGCCCGCGACGATCACGATGCTGATGCCGCCAGCAATGATCGCGTATTCGATGGCTGTCGCCCCGACCTCATCACGCAGAAATCTTGCCAGCAACGCGCGCATGAAAAGCTCCTGTCCGACGCTCGCGGCTTTCTCTCCCGCGCCGTAGTAATATGCCAGCAAAACTAGGCCACATTGGTTGACGGCCCATTGACGGACAGGATGAACGATCGCTTAAGGGTTGCAGCGAATTTCGCTGCCAGTTCTGCCTGCAATCACGCCGCCGCGCGGCGGGCCCCGAAACCGCGATTGGGCGTAAACGCATATCAGGACTACCTGATCCGGCCGCAGCCCGGCTTTACCGACCGGCGGAATCCTGTTCCTTTATCGGACAGGACGACAACGAGGCCGGAGCGAACCGGCCGCATCCAAAGGGAGTGACCGTCATGAAGCTCGGCACCGCGATCGCGGAAATCATGAAGCGCGAGGGGATCGAGATCCTCACGGGCTACCCGGTCAACCACCTGATCGAATACGCCGCCAATGCCGACATCCGCCCCGTGATGGTGCGCCAGGAGCGCATCGGTGTGCACATGGCGGACGCGATCTCCCGCGTGACCTCGGGCGAGAAGATCGGCGCGTTCTGCATGCAGCACGGCCCGGGCGCCGAGAACGCGATGGGCGGCGTCGCGCAATGCTATGGCGAATCCGTTCCCGTGCTGGTGCTGCCGATGGGCTATGCGCGCCGGCTTGCCAACATCGATCCGAACTTCAATTCCAGCCAGGCGATGAAGGCGTTTTCCAAATCCTCGGAGCCGATCAACATCGCAGCGGAGGTCTGCAACATCTTTCGGCGTGCGTTTACAAAACTGAAGAACGGCCGCGGCGGCCCGGTGATCGTCGAGATTCCCGCCGACATGTGGAACGAGGAGGTGCCGGAGCCGCTGAACTACACGCCGGTGCTGCGGACGCGTTACGGCGCCGACCCCGTGCATGTCAAGGAAGCCGCTGCGCTGCTCGTCAACGCCAAGCGCCCGGTGATCTATGCCGGCCAGGGCGTGCACTACGCAAAAGCCTGGCCGCAGCTGAAGCGGCTCGCCGAGCGGGTTGCGATCCCGGTCTGCACCAGCCTCGGCGGCAAGTCGTCATTCCCCGAGACGCATCCACTCTCGCTCGGCTCCGGCGGCGTCGGCATGCCGCGCGCGGTGCCGAAATTCCTCGGCGAGGCCGACGTGATCTTCGGCATCGGCTGCTCCTTCACCGAGACCTCGTTCGGCGTCGCGATGCCGAAGGGCAAGACCATCATCCATTCGACGGTCGATCCGAACCACATCAACAAGGATGTCGAGGCCAAGGTCGGGCTGGTCGGCGACGCCGGCCTGGTGCTCGACGCACTGCTGGACGAGATCGGCAAGACTGTCACGTCCGACCGCAACGCCGGCGCGATCGCGGAGGAGATTGCGGCTTCCCACAAGGAGTGGCTCGCCAAGTGGATGCCGAAGCTGACGCACAATGACGCGCCGCTCAATCCCTACCGCGTGCTGTGGGACCTGCAGCACACCGTCGACATCCGCAATACCATCATCACCCACGACGCCGGCAGCCCGCGCGACCAGCTGTCGCCGTTCTGGAAATCGGTCGAGCCGCTGTCCTATATCGGCTGGGGCAAGACCACGCAACTCGGCTATGGCCTCGGCCTCGCGATGGGCGCCAAATTGGCCAAACCCGACAAGCTCTGCATCAATGTCTGGGGCGACGCCGCGATCGGCTTCACCGGGATGGATTTCGAGACCGCGGTGCGCGAGCGGATTCCGATCATGTCGATCCTGCTCAACAATTTCTCGATGGCGATCGAGCTGAAGGTGATGCCGATCTCGACCGAGAAATACCGCTCGACCGACATCTCCGGCGACTACGCCGCGATGGCCCGCGCCTTCGGCGGCTATGGCGAGCGGGTGACCAAGCCCGAGGACATCATCCCTGCGATCAAGCGCGGCATCCAGAAGACCAGGGAGGGCGTGCCGGTGCTGCTGGAATTCATCACAAGCAAGGAGACCGAGGTGTCGCGGGCGGGGACGTGACGGCACCTCACACGCCCTCACCCACTTGATTTGACCTCGCCTGCGCAGGCAAGCTCCCTCCGGTGCAACATCGGAGGGAGAGATGGCGCGCATCCTGGTGCTGGGTGCCGGCTTTGCCGGACTGTGGGCCGCGCTCGGCGCCGCCCGCAAGCGCGACGAGATCGGCGCGCGCGCGGCTGATGTCGAGATCCTGGTCGTCGATCGCAACGCCTACCACAACATCCGGGTGCGCAATTACGAGGTCGACCTCGGCGATGTCGCGCTGCCGCTGAACGAGCTGCTCGATCCCGTCGGCATCAGGCACATGGTCGCCGAGGTCGCGGCGATCGATCCGGCCAAGCGCGAGGTCGTGGTCAAGACAGGCCCTGGCGCGGAGACGCTGAGCTATGACCGGCTGGTGCTGACGACCGGCAGCGAGCTGGTCCGGCCCGCCATCCCGGGCCTTGCCGACCATGGCTTCGACGTCGACACGTACTACGCGGCGATGCGGCTCGGCGCGCATCTGGCGGCGCTCGGCAAGGAGCCGCCATCGCCGGCACGTGCGACGGTCGCGGTGGTCGGCGCAGGTTTCACCGGGATCGAGGTCGCGGCCGAGATGCCGGCCAAGCTCGCGCATGCCGGCATCGGCGGCGATCACCGCGTCATCCTGATCGACCCCAATCCCGTGGTCGGCGCGACGTTCGGCGCGCATGGCCGTCCCGTCATCAACGAGGCGCTGGCCGCGCTGGGCGTCGAGACGCGGCTCAACGTCCGGGTCAGCGCCGTCGGCGCCGACAGCATCACGCTCGATAGCGGCGAGATCATTCCGGCCGCGACCGTGGTGTGGTGCGGCGGCATGCGCGCCAGCCCGCTTGCCGCAACAATGCCGGCCGAGCGCGACAAGCTCGGCCGCCTCGCCGTGGACCATTTCATGCGCGTCGAAGGTCTTCGCGGCGTGTTCGCCGCCGGCGACGTCGCCGCCTGCCTGATCGACGGCGAGCATCCGACCGTGATGTCCTGCCAGTTCGCGCGGCCGATGGGCCGGTTCGCGGGCCACAATGTGGTGGCGGACCTGTTCGGCGAAGAGCTGCTGCCACTCAATATCGACTGGTATGTGACGGTGCTCGATCTCGGCGCCTGGGGCGCGCTCTATACCACCGGCTGGGACCGCGAGGTGCACACCACAGGTGCTGCCGCAAAACTCACCAAGCAGACCATCAACCAGCAGCGCATCTATCCGCCGCGCAACGGCGACCGCGCCGAGCTGCTCGCGGCGGCAGCGCCGACGATCCAGACGGCGCCGCCGACGCGCAAGTAGCAAAGGGGCGTCTTTCCACGCCGTCATTGCGAGGAGCGAAGCGACGAAGCAATCCATCTATCCCCGTGCGGAGGCATGGATTGCTTCGCTTCGCTCGCAATGACGGCGGGTACGTCTGTTACTGCGACAGCTTCACAAAGTTCGGAAACTTCATCTGGCCCTCGGCGATCGCCTTCGGCCAGACCGTGATCTGCTTGCCGCCCTGCCACTGGAACACGAGGCCGGTGACGGCGCCCGGGCCGGACTTGATGCCGTGGGTGAACTCATCGTTCTTGCCGTAGAACTGGATCTTGCCGATCGTGCCCTCGAAGTCTGTCTTCTCGAGTTCGGCGACCATCTTGTCCGGATCGGTCGAGCCGGCGCGCTGGATCGCCTCCGCGATGATGTAGACCTCGTCATAGGCGGTGTAGCCGGTATAGGCCGGCGGCGTGCCGAACTTGGCCTTGAACGCCGCCGCGAACGGTTTTGTCTTCGGCGTGACCGCGACGTCGGGCGTCGCCACCGCGAGCGAGGGCACGCCCTCGGCAGCACCATTGGTGTCGCCCCAGAAGGTCGGGCTCAGCGCCTGCGCGCTGATGCCGAACATCGGGATCGGCACCTGCTGGTTCTTCCACTGCACCGTCGGCTGCACGCCGACATGGGAGATGCCGGTGACGATCACGTCGGGCTTGGCGGCTTCCATCTTGTTGAAGATCGGCGTGAAGTCGGTGGTGTCGGGCGAGAAGCGGATGTGCTCGACCACCTTCAGCCCGGCCTTCGGCAGGCAGGCCTCGTAGCCGACGTCGAGCGGCTTGGTCCAGGCCGCGTCCTCGCTCATGATCGCCGCCGACTTGAACTTGAGCTGGTCGACCAAGAGCTCCTTGGCGGCGTCGCAGACGAGCTGCGCCTGCGCGGCCGAGGTCAGATAGCCGTGGAAGGTGTACTTGTTCTTCTCGTAGTCGTTGTGGACCGCCTTGGTGATCTCGTTCGAGGCGGCGCCGGGCGTGATCAGCGGCATCTTCAGCCGCGATGCCCACGGCTCCAGCGCCAGCACGACCTCGCTGATGTAGCTTGCGATCACGGCCGAAACCTTGTCCTCGCTCACGGCGCGCTGGAACGCGCGCACCGAATCGGCCGACGAGCTCTTGTTGTCATAGGTGACGATCTCGATCTTGCGGCCCATCACGCCGCCCTTGGCGTTGATCTCGTCCGCCGCGATCTGCGCGCCGCCCGGGGTCGCCGCGCCCGCGATCGACTGCACCTCAGCGATGATGCCGATCTTGATCGGATCCTTGGACTGCGCATAGGCCGGTGCCGCGAGGCAGAGCGCGAGCGCCGAGGCCAACAGGCTCACGCGGGTGGTTGAAAATCCTGACATCATGATCTCCCTTGCTTTGTTTTGTTGTTTGAAACTTTCGAACGTCAGAGAAAGTCCTTGCCGGCCTCCGCGGCGAAGCGGCCCGGATCGCCCTCCCAGACGATCCGCGCGTGCTCCAGCACATAGACGCGGTCGGCATGCGGAAGCGCGAAGGTCACGTTCTGCTCGCCGAGCAGCACCGTGATCTTGGTGGTCTGGCGCAGCTTCTCCAGCGCCTTCGACAGCAGTTCGAGGATCACCGGCGCCAATCCGAGCGTCGGCTCGTCGAGGATGAGGATCTGCGGCTGCATCATCAGCGCGCGGCCGATCGCCAGCATCTGCTGCTCGCCGCCGGACAGTGTCTGCGCCATCTGGCCCTGCCGCTCCTTCAGGATCGGGAACAGCTCAAACAGCCAAGCGAGCTGCTTGGCCCGCGCCGCGTCGTCGAGATGCTGGCCGCCGAGGTCGAGGTTCTCGCGCACTGTCATCTCGCCGAACAGCTCGCGCGATTCCGGACACTGCACGAGGCCGGAGCGGGCGATCTTCGCAGGCCCGGTGCCACGCAGCTTCTCGCCGCCGCGCAGGATCTCGCCGGTATAGGGCAGGAAGCCGGAGATGGTGTTGAACAGCGTGGTCTTGCCGGCGCCGTTCAGGCCGACGACGGAGACGAACTCGCCCTCATGGACGTGGATCGAGACATTCTCCAGCGCCTGCGCCTTGCCGTAATGCACGCTGACATTCTCGACCTGCAGCAGCGGCACCTTGTCCTTGAACGAGGTCTCGGGCCGCGCATGGGTCTCGATCGCGCCGCCGAGATAGACCCGCCGCACGGTCTCGTTCTTCATCACGTCCTCGGCGCGGCCGGTTGTGATCTCCTCGCCGAGATACATCGCGAGCACGCGGTCGACCAGCGCCGCGACGCTCTTGACGTTGTGGTCGACCAGCATCACCGCGCGCCCCTCGTCGCGGAAGCTGCGGATCAGTGCGGAGAATGTACCGACCTCGGCGCTGGTCAGCCCGGCAAAGGGCTCGTCGACCAGCACCACCTTCGGGTCACGCGCGATCGCCTTCGCCAGTTCCAGCCGGCGCAGATCGGCGAACGGCAGTGTCGGCGGCCGGCGGTGCATCACCGCCCCGAGCCCGACGCGCTCGGCGATCCACTTGGCGCGCTCGGTCAGCGCCTTGTCGGGGAACAGCATGAACAGGCTGTCGGGCAGCAGCGCGACCATGATGTTCTCCAGCACGGTCTGCCGGTTCAGCGGCCGCGAGTGCTGGAACACCATGCCAAAACCCTTGCGCGCGATCTTGTGCGCTGGCAGGCCCGCGACGTTCTTGCCCTCGAACAGCACCTCGCCCGCGGTCGGGCGCTCGATGCCCATCACGCTCTTCATCGCGGTCGATTTGCCCGAGCCGTTCGGCCCGATCAGGCCGAGGATCTCGCCGGGATGCAGGTCGAACGAGAGGTTCTTCACGGCAGTCAGGCCGCCGAATCGCTTGGTCAATCCGCGAACGGTGAGCGTTGCTGTGGTCACGGTCTGGTCCATCATGAGCGCGCCTCGCGTGACAGGGCCGCTCCGAGGAAACCGCCGGGGAAGAACAGGACGACGAGCAGCGCCACCGCCGAGACGATGAAGGTCGCAAGCTCGCCGGTCGGACGCAGGAATTCACCGGCCACGACCAGGAAGATCGCACCCAGCGCCGCCCCCAGCACCGTGCGCCGGCCGCCGAGCACGGCGGAGACGATCACGTTGACGCCGACCGCGACGTCGACCACGGTGCCGACCGAAGCGGTGCCGAAGTAGAACACCAGCAGCGCCCCTGACAGTCCCGAGAAGAACGCGCTGACGATGAACGCCGCGAGCTTGTGCTTGACGATGTTGAAGCCGAGCGCGCCGGCCTGCACCGGATCCTGCCCGCTCGCCTGCAGCACGAGGCCGACAGGTGATTGCGAAAGCCCGTACAGGATCGCAGCGCTCACGGTCATGAAGCCGAGCGCGATCCAGTAATTGGCGCCGGCATTGATGGTGATGACGTCAGGGATGGTGAGCCCGATCTCGCCGCCGGTGAGGTCGGCGAACACCACCACGAAGTTCTGCAACATCAAGACCGCCACCAGCGTGGTGAGGCCGAAATACGGTCCCCTCACCCGCAGCGCCGGCAGCGCCAGCACGAAGCCCGCGACCACCGACGCCAGCGCGCCGAGCAGGATGCAGACATAGACCGACCAGCCGAACTGGTTGTTGAGGATGCCGGCGGTGTAGGCGCCGGTGCCGATCAGGAAGGTCGGGCCGAAATTGACCTCGCCGGCGAAGCCGAACAACAGGTCCCAGGCCATCGCGAACACGCCGAAATAGAACGCGACCGTGAGCAGCCCGAGGATGTAGCCGGAGACGTAGAACGGCAGCGTCGCGGCGATCACCACGCAGGCGAGTGAAATGAAGAACAGGCGCGAGGAGAAGAAGTTGGCCATCTCAGCGCCTCCCCAACAGGCCCTGGGGCCGGATATACATCACGAAGACCAGCAGCAGCAGCGCCGGGATGGTGCGGTAGGCCGGCGAGATCATGTAGGCCGTGATGGTCTCGAGATAGCCGACGACGAAGGCCGCGATCAGCGAGCCCGAGACGCTGCCGAGGCCGCCGAGCACCACGATCGAAAACGCGCTCGCGGTCAGCGGCCCCACGCTGTAGGAGCTGACGCCCAAGAACATGCCGAGCAGCACGCCGGCGATGCCGGCCAGGATGCCGTAGATGCCCCACACCACGATGTAGATCTGGGTGAGCTCGAGGCCGAGCAGCGTGACGCCGCGCGGGTTCATCGAGGCCGCCAGCACCGCCTTACCGGTCCGGGTGCGGTTGACCAGCAGCCACAGCAGGCCGATCACGAGGCAGCACACCAACGCGGTGAAGATATTGTTGCGCGGCGTGCGGTTGCCGAAGATATCGACGACGCCCTCGACGATCGGCAGCACCGTCTTGGCGTTGTTGGTGAAGAAATAGGCGATCAACTCCTGGATCATGATACCCCACAGCAGCGTGCCGGTGAGGACGAAGATTTCCTTCTCCTCGTTGGGGATCCGCGTCGAATTCTGGATCGGCTTCACGACCGCGAAATAGGTCGCGAACGACACGATCAGCGCCACGCCGACACCGAACAGCGCGCCGGTGTAGATGTCGAGGTGCAGCAAGCTGGCCGCGGCCCAGGCCGCGACCGCAGCGGCCACCATGATGGCGCCGTGGGAGAGGTTGAGAACACCGGACACACCGAAGATCAGGGTGAAGCCGGTAGCGCCGAGCGCATAGAGCGCACTGATGGCGAAGCCATCGATCAGGATCTGTAGGGCAAGCATCTCATATCGGCCGCGGCAGCAGGGCTGCCTGTTGTGGAGGACACGGAACCGAAGACCGATGCTCCCGGGAGGGGCCCGGGAGCTTGGTCGACAGTCAGTTCGTGGTGACCTTGATGAAGCTCGGGAACTTGAGGTCGCTCTTGGCGACCTCCTTCGGCCAGACCGCGACCTGCTTGCCGCCCTGCCACTGCAACATCAATCCGGTGATCAGGCCCTTGCCGTACTTGATCGAATGGGTGAACGGATCGTCCTTGCCGTAGAACTGGACGCGTCCGATCGTGCCTTCCCAATCGGTCTTCTCCAGCGCATCGACCATCTTGTCGGCCTCGACCGAGCCGGCGCGCTTCACCGCATCCGCGATGTAGTAGACCTCGTCATAGGCGGTGTAGCCCGCGTAGGACGGATAGTTGCCGTAACGCTTCTTGAAGCCTTCCGCGAACGGCACCGACTTCGGCGTCACCGCAACGTTCGGGCCCGACACGCCCTGGTACAGCAC
Source organism: Bradyrhizobium sp. USDA 3364 (assembly GCF_054056355.1). Taxonomy (NCBI): domain Bacteria; kingdom Pseudomonadati; phylum Pseudomonadota; class Alphaproteobacteria; order Hyphomicrobiales; family Nitrobacteraceae; genus Bradyrhizobium; species Bradyrhizobium sp. USDA 3364. The sequence goes on along the minus strand of NZ_JBSRYG010000002.1, from coordinate 5,718,093 downwards.
GCCTTCCGCCGCGTCGTTGGTGTCCTTGCCGAAGGTCTCGTTGGTCGCCTGCGAGGAGATGCCGAACATCGGAATCGGCACCTGCTGGTTCTTCCACTGCACCGTCGGCTGCACCCCGACATGCGAGATGCCGGTGATGATGACGTCGGGCTTGGAGCCTTCGACCTTGTTGAAGATCGGCGTGAAGTCGGTGGTATCGGGCGAGAAGCGGATATGGTCGACGACCTTGAGCCCGATCTTCGGCAGGCACTCCTCGTAGCCGACGTCGAGCGGCTTGGTCCACGCCGCGTCCTCGCTCATGATGACCGCGGTCTTCATGTGCTTCTGATCGACCAAAAGCTCCTTGGCGGCGTCGCAGACCGACAGCGCCAGCGCCGCCGAGGTCAGATAGCCGTGGAAGGTGTACTTGTTCTTCTCGTAATCGGCGTGGACGCTCTTGCTGATCTCGTTGGAGGCGGCGCCTGGCGTGACGAACGGCGTCTTCAGGCGCGAGGCCCAAGGCTCAAGCGCCAGCACCACCTCGCTGATGTAGCTCGAGATGACGACGTTGACCTTGTCCTCGTTGACCGCGCGCTGGAATGCGCGCACCGAATCCGCCGAGGATGAGTGATTGTCGTAAGAGACGATCTCGATCTTGCGGCCGTCGATGCCGCCCTTGGCGTTGATCTCGTCGGCGGCCAGCTGCGCCGCCTGCGGGATCGACGCACCGGCAATTGCCTGCGCTTCCGCGATCACGCCGATCTTGAGGGTGTCGGCGGCCTGCGCCCCGCCGGGCGCGAGCGCGACAAGGCCCAAAGCGGCTGCGCCGGCGAATTGCTGCATCGCATGAAATGGCAGTCGCGATGTTCTTGTCACTCTGTTTCTCTCCTCTTGTTGTTCTTCGGCTGCTTCGAGCTCTTGGGGCGGGACTATAGCCGCGACAAGATGTGCAGCAAGTGAAACTGCGCGCAGATCGCCATGCGCGGACGGCGACTAAAGTAGTGGGTCGACGCTCACCGTCTGAACAAATATGAGGCAGCGCGGGAATAATCGTCGTGGGCTGAGGTCTCTCAGCACGTCATTCACCGATGCGCAATTCCCGCTGAGGAAAGATTTCGGTTTATCAGCATAAATTCAGTAACGATTCGCGTCGCGCGAATGCGAAGCTGCGTCCGCATCCTCACCTGTCATCGCGTGTTTGGCATCTTGAATCGAGGACCCATCAACATCGTCGTCCTGGCAAAAGCCAGGACGACGCTCGGGAGGACCCCGCCCTACTCCGCCATCTCCGCCGGCGGTCGCGCGGCGGGGCCGGCGAGCGGGCGCTCTTCCATCGTGATCATGCAGATCGAGGCGGTGGTCAGCAGCACGGCGGCCGCGCCGAACACGTAGCGGAACGCCGTGATCATGTCGGCCATCGGGATCGCGCTCACCGTGCTGGCCGCCGCGGCGTGATGCTCGCCGGCGAGCGAGATGTCGGTGCCGAGCGTCATCAGCAGGATCGTGGTGAAGGCGGCGACCGTGAAGGAGGCCATCATCGCGCGGAAGAAGTTCATCGCACCGGTCACGGTGCCGACCTGCGGCCGCGCCACCGCATTCTGCAGCGACACCACGCTGATCGGGAACGTGGTGCCGAGCCCGAGCGCGAACACGCTCATCAGCGTCAGCAAGCCCCACAGCGGCAGCGTCGTCACCGCCATGCCGACGGCACAGATCGCAGCCACCGAAGTGCCGACGATCGCGACGCGCTTGTAGTGCTTGGCCTTCGCCATGGTGCGGCCGGCGATTGCAGCGCCAAAGGTCGAGATCGCCGCGAGCGGGATCAGCGCAAGGCCGGCTTCGCTCGCGGTGAGGTGATAGACCACCTCGTAATAGAGCGGCAGGTGTACGGTGAGACCGACCATGGCGCCGAGCGCGCAGCCGCCCGCGCCCATCGCGAACGGCACCACCGAGCCGCCGAGCAGCGACAGCGGCAGGAACGGCTCGTCGGCGCGGCGCGCATGCCAGACGAAGGCGCCGGCGAGCGCGATCGAGGCCCCGATCATCGCGGTAATCGTCGGCGACAGCCAGGACAGACGGGTGCCGCCCCAGGTCAAGACCAGCATCAGCACCACGGCCGAAGCCATCAGCAGCACGCCGCCGAGCCAGTCGACCTTGCGCTTGCGGTGGAACACCGGGATCTTGCTCATCTTCGGCAGCAGCAGCGCCAGCGCCGCCGCCGCCAGCGGCAGGTTGATCCAGAAGATCATCGACCAGTGCAGATGCTCGGCGAACACGCCGCCGACCACCGGCCCGAGAATGCCGCCGGCCATCCAGACGCTGGAGAAATAGGCCTGGTAGCGACCGCGTTCGCGCGGGGTGACCACGTCGGAGATCACGGTCTGGACGACAGGCATGATGCCGCCGCCGCCGAGCCCCTGCAGGCCGCGGGCAACGATCAGCATGGTCATGCTGGGCGCGATCGCGCACAGCACGGAGCCGACCACGAACAGGCTGAGCGAGGTGATGATCATGACGCGGCGGCCATAGATGTCGCTCAAGGTGCCGAACACCGGCGCCACCGCGGTCGAGGCCAGCAGATAGGCCGTGATCACCCAGGACAGATTGGTGACGTCGTGAAACTGGCGCCCGATCGTCGGCAGCGCGGTTGCGACGATGGTCTGGTCGAGCGCAGCCAGGAACATCGTCAGCATCAGGCTGATCACGATGGTGCGGACTTCGTCCGGATTGAGCGGAGCCGGCGGCGCCAGCGGCGGCGCATCGCTGAGTTCGATCACCTCGCTCGGGAGATGGGACAGCTCTTCGGCAATATCTTCAGGCAATGTGGATTGGTCGGCAGGAAAACGGCTCTGCCGTTCATACTTGTTCATTTGAGGCGTAAGGCTGCTGCGCGGGCACATCCCGCGATGGAATCATTCTCTGCTTCGTAATTTATGCAGCAATTCGTTGCTGAGGCAGGCACCCCAGCGCATGGGTGCATCCCGCCGCAGCGTTCTCGCGATGACGTGATGACAGACGAGCCGGCGACGGCAGTTGCGGCGTCATCGTTACGTCTTGGATTAAGTCTTGGAAGATTAGTTCTTGGACGATTAGGTCTTGGAGACCTTCGGCCGCTTCTTCAATTGTGCCCGCTTCGGCAGCAGAGCCGGCCAGCGCACGATGTGATCCTCGAGATCGGCGTCGTTGACGTCGAGCTCGGTGCCCTCCACCCGTCCGCGCACCGAGACCCCGGCTTCATGAACAGTGTTGGGATCGCCCGAGATCAGGGGATGCCACCAATAAAGGTCGCGCCCCTCGGCCACGAGGCGGTAGCCGCAGCTCGGCGGCAGCCAGTTCAGCGTCCGGACGTTTTCCGGCGTCAGCCGCACGCAATCCGGAACCTGGTCGGAGCGGTTCGTATAGTCCTTGCAGGCGCACAGGCCGGAATCGAGCAGCTTGCAGGAGATATGGGTGAAGTAGATCTTCCCGGTGTCCTCGTCCTCGAGCTTCTCCAGGCAGCACCGTGCGCAGCCGTCACACAGGCTCTCCCATTCGGCGTTGGACATTTCCTCCAACGTCTTGGTTTTCCAGAAGAATCCCTCCTGGCCCGACGGGCGCTTGGGCGGTGCGGTCATGGTATCCCTGAAATGGCGGTACAACTCTTCTTGGGACGCCAGCGCCCCGTCTGCAAGGGGGTGCTATTGCGGCGTCGCGAAAGGCGGTGGGCAGCGTTAGGGCTTTCATTAAATTCACGAGCCGCGCCATTGGTTTATGGCAGCCGCTCGGATAGAACAACGAACGAGTCCCCAACGACGCAAAAGCGCCTTGGGATTGCCGCAACATCGAAGCAAGACGCTCGCCTGTGCCCGTTTGGGGCGCCCGCAGCGCTGTCGAACTGATCAAGGGTCCGGTCCTTCAGATCATGCCGTCGCATTGGAAACAGAAGGTCCGGAACTTCTTCCTGGACCTCGATGCGCGTATCGACTCGGCGCTGTTCTCGTCGGGCAAGGGCCTGCGCGAACTCTACGAGCGCTATTCCACCTTCATGGACCGCTTCTATGTCGGCCGCTGGAAGCGCTGGGTGTTCATCGAGCCGCTCTCGGAAGCCGCGACCATCGGGCTCGGCGGCATGATCCTGATGCTGACGCTCGCGATCCCGGCGTTCCGCGAGACCGCGGACGAGGACTGGCTGAAGAAGTCCGACCTCGCGGTGACCTTCCTCGACCGCTACGGCAATCCGATCGGCAGCCGCGGCATCAAGCACAACGACTCGATTCCGCTGGAAGATTTTCCGGACAATCTGATCAAGGCGACGCTCGCGACCGAGGACCGCCGCTTCTATGACCATTTCGGCATCGACGTGCCGGGCCTCGCCCGCGCGCTCGTCACCAACGCGCAGGCCGGCGGTGTCCGCCAGGGCGGTTCGTCGATCACCCAGCAGCTCGCCAAGAACCTGTTCCTGAACAACGAGCGCACCATCGAGCGCAAGGTGAAGGAAGCCTTCCTTGCGATCTGGCTGGAAACGCGCCTGACCAAGAACGAGATCCTGAAGCTCTATCTCGACCGAGCCTATATGGGCGGCGGCACCTTCGGCGTCGACGGCGCGGCGCACTTCTACTTCAACAAGTCGGTGCGCGACGTGAACCTCGCGGAAGCCGCGATGCTCGCCGGCCTGTTCAAGGCGCCGACCAAATACGCTCCGCACATCAACCTGCCCGCCGCACGCGCCCGCGCCAACGTCGTGCTCGACAACCTGGTCGATGCCGGCTTCATGACCGAGGGCCAGGTGTTCGGCGCCCGCCGCAATCCGGCGGTCGCGGTCGACCGGCGCGACGAGAACTCGCCGAACTACTATCTCGACTACGCCTTCGACGAGATGCGCAAGCTGGTCGACACCTTCCCGAAATCCTACACCGAGCGCGTCTTCGTGGTCCGCACCGCGATCGACATGAACGTGCAGAAGGCGGCCGAGGAAGCGATCGAGAACCAGCTCCGCCAGTTCGGGCGCGACTATCATGCGACGCAGGCCGCAACCGTGGTGTCCGATCTCGACGGCGGCATCCGCGCCATGGTCGGCGGTCGCGACTACGGTGCGAGCCAGTTCAACCGCGCCACCGACGCCTACCGGCAGCCCGGCTCGTCGTTCAAGCCCTATGTCTACACGACGGCGCTGCTGAACGGCTTCACGCCGAACTCGAAGATCGTCGACGGCCCGGTCTGCATCGGCAACTGGTGCCCGCAGAACTATGGCCATTCCTATTCGGGTCAGGTCACGCTGACGCAGGCGATCACCCGCTCGATCAACGTGGTGCCGGTCAAGCTCTCGATCATGCTCGGCGGCAAGGAAGGGCCGAAGGCGGGCCGCGCCAAGATCGTCGAGGTCGCGCGCCGCTTCGGTCTCAAGGCGCCGCTGCCCGACACGCCGTCGCTGCCGATCGGCTCCGACGAGGTCACGGTGCTGGAGCACGCGGTGGCCTATGCGACCTTCCCGAACCGCGGCAAGGCGGTGACGCCGCATTCGGTGCTCGAAGTGCGCACCGGCGCCGGCGATCTGGTGTGGCGCTGGGACCGCGACGGTCCGAAGCCGCGCCAGGCCATTCCGCCGAATATCGCCGCCGACATGGCCGGCATGATGAGCCACGTGGTCAGCGAAGGCACCGCGCGCCGCGCCGCGCTCGACGGCATTCCGACCGCGGGCAAGACCGGCACCACCAACGCCTATCGCGACGCCTGGTTCGTCGGCTACACCGGCAACTTCACCTGCGCGGTCTGGTACGGCAATGACGACTATTCGCCGACCAACCGCATGACCGGCGGTTCGCTGCCGGCGCAGACCTGGCACGACATCATGGTCGCCGCGCATCAGGGCGTGGAAGTGAAAGAGCTGGTCGGCGTCGGTATGGGCCAGAAGCTGCCGCCGCAGCCGGCGCAGGCCAATGCCCAGGCGAACGTGGCGCCGCGCGTCCTGGAGACCAAGCCGGGTCCGCCGCCGGTGCTGACCAAGCGCGGCGCGGACATCCTGGTGCGGGTCGAGAAGCTGCTCGACGACGCGGCCAGGGCCGCCGGCAAGACGACGCTGAACGAGCCCTCGAAGACCGGCAAGCCGGAGTCCTCGAGCGCGCTGGCGTTCCCCGAAAACTACGTTGCCGTGGCCGGGCCGGACGGCACGACGACGGCTACCGTGCCACGCAAGAACTGACGTGCGGCTCCTCCTCACCACCCTGCTGGCACTCGTCATCGCCACCGCCGTCGGCCTCGGCCTGACCTACGCGACGGCGACGCGCGGCACCGATCTCGGCACGCTGAAGATCGGCGCCTGGACCGCGCGGCCGAAGAGCGGCACCTCCGACGTCGACCCCTATTCGCGCGCCACCATCGCGCGCAGCGGCGAGCTGCCGATCGGCACCGGCGACGGTATCGCGTTCTCGGCAACCAGGGACGACAAGGACAAGCCGCTCGACGGCCGCTGCGACATCGTGGTCAGCGGCGTGACGCCGGCCGCGCGGTTCTGGACGCTGACGCTGTTCGACCGCAAGGGCCATCTGGTCGCCAACACGCTGCAACGCTACGGCTTCACCAGCCAGGAGATCATGCGCGCCTCCGACGGCACGTTCGAAATCCACATCGCCTCGCGCTCGCGCGCCGGCAACTGGCTGCCGACCGGCGGCATCGAGCGCTACGCGCTGATGCTGCGGCTCTACGACACGCCGGTCGGGGTCGCGACCCGCACGCAGCGCGACGCGCCGATGCCCTCGATCACGACGACGGGCTGCCCATGATCCGCTTGCTGTTCACCATCCTCGCAGGCGTGCTGCTCGGCGGCGTGGTGCATCTCGTCAGCGTGCTGGCACTGCCGCGGATCGCCTCGCAGGACGCCTATTCGCGGCTGACGCCGATGACCAAGCTCAACGAGGTGACGCAGCTGCCGCTGGCGGACCCGACCCATTCGCCGATGCCGCTGATGGATCCGGCCTTCGCGGTGGCGATCTGCCGCTACGATCTCTCGACGGGCCCGCTCAAGCTCACCGTGCCGGTCAGCCAGGCCTATACTTCGGTGTCGTTCTACACCCGCAACGAGGTCGCCTATTACGCCATCAACGACCGCTCCGCCGGCAAGAAGGTGATTGAGCTCGACCTGATGACGGAAGCGCAGCACAACGAGCTGCCCGAGGACGAGGAAATCACCGCCGCCGACCGGCTGATCATCGATTCGCCGACCTCGACCGGCCTGATCCTGCTGAAGGCGCTGGCGCCGGAGCCCGGCCTGATGCCGCAGGCGCAGGCCTCGCTCGCGGCCTCGTCGTGCAAGGTGCAGACCGAGCCGGTCGCCGCCAAGCAGGAGGCACCGCCGCCGCTGCCCGTCCCGGCACCGCCGCCGGCGGCACGCAAGCGCTAGCTAGAGCATGATCCGGAAAAGTGTGTAGCGGTTTTCCCCGCGACAAACGCGAGGCGTTTGCGCGTAGATCATGCTCAAATCAACGAGCCAGCGCGTGCCGGCCGCAACGGCAGGTCTCGTAGTCGACGGGATCGTGGCTGTTGACGATCGTGACGCTCTTGCCATGCGTCGCCTTCAACTGGCGCAGCCGCTCCTGGTTCTGGATCCGCGTCGCGCGATCCATGTCCGCGCGGCGCTGGAACATGCCGAGCACCAGCGGGATCCGCGGCCGGGCATCGAGCTGCGCGTGATGGAAATAGGCATCGCCGGCGTGCAGCAGCCATCCGTTCTTGTCGCGCACCGCGATCCCGCAATGACCGAGCGTGTGGCCCGGCAGCGGGACCATCAGGATATCCGGCTCGCGGTCACCGAGCGCGCGCACGCCCCTGAAGCCGAACCAGTCCTCGCCGCCCTCGCCATAGAACGCCCAGTCCGGCCCGTGCTTCCACTGCGCCGTGATGTAGCGTCCCTCGGGCGGCGTGACCTGATGCGTCACCGCCATCTCGTACTCCTTGCGATGGACATGCACCTTGGCCTTCGGAAAGTCCGGCACGCCGCCGGCGTGATCGCGATCGAGATGCGTCAGCAGCAGATGGCGGACATCGTCGGGCGAGAAGCCGAGCGCCTTGACCTGCCGCACGGCGGTCTCGGCCGGATCGAGCCGCGGCGTCGTTTGCCGCACCCATCTGCGCCCGAGCCGGGGGCGGATTGCCGATGTCGTCGAGCCCGATCCCGGTGTCGACCAGCACGAGGCCGTCATTGCTCTCGACCAGCAGGCAGTGACAGACCATCCGCGCCCGCTGGAAGATGCTGCCGCTGCCGTTCACGAGCCGCTTGCCGATCGGGCACATCGTGCCGGTGTTGAGATGATGGATGCGCATGACAAATCCTCCGCTGAAACAGATGCAGACTTGCCACTCGCCATTCCATAGGTAAAATATTGTCTCTCTATCGATATGATAGGATGGAACTATGGATATCCGCGAGCTCCGCTACTTCGCCGCGGTCTACCGCGAGCGTAATCTGACGGCTGCGGCGAAGCGCTGCTTCATCTCGCAGCCGTCGATCTCGGCGGCGATCACCAACCTCGAGGCCGAGCTCGGCACCACGCTGTTCATCCGGCACAAGAAGGGTATGGCGCCGACGGAGTCAGCCGCGCAGTTTCACGGCATCGCGCGCAAGATCATCGACGAGGCGGACGCGGCGCGAAACCTGTTTCGCAAACCAGCGACAAAGCAGACGCTGACGCTCGGCCTGTTGCGGACGCTCGATCAGGCGCGGACGATCGCGCTGCTGAAGCCGCTGACCGGCAATGCCGATCTCGCGCTTCGGCTGGTCGGCGCCAGCGAGAAGGCCGACGCGCGGATCGTCGCAAAGACCATGATCGGCGCAGGCGAGCACTTCATCCCGCTGTGGAGCGAACGCTACGTCGCGGCGTTGCCGCCGTCACATCCCCTCACCCTGAAGGAGACGCTTCGGACCAGCGACTTCGCCGGCGTTCCGATGATCGATCGCTGCCATTGCGAGCAGCAGGAATTCTTCAAGCGCGCAGCGCCGCCGCGCAGGCCGGTGGCAATCGCGGAATCCGAGGAATGGGCGATGGCACTGGTTGCGGCCGGGGTCGGCGTCGCGATCGTCCCCGAAGGCGTGGCGCGCGGCAATCCCGATGTCGCGGTGCGTGCAATCGAGATCGACGTCACGCGCCAGATCGGACTCGCCTATCCCTCGGCGCACCCGCCATCCGATGCGCTGAAGGCGTTCATTGCGAGTCTGCCGCGGCAACCAAGCAGCCGCCGCATCAAGCCGACAACGAAGAAGATGAAGCGGGCCTAGTGTGCTGAATGCGAAGTTCGTGCGATTTCGCGGCAGCCACTTTCACGAACTTCGCATTCATAAAGCACACTAGAATCATAGTTTGCTAGTGTCCTTATCGAATCCGAAGTTCGCTCCGAAGGTGCGGCAAATGATCCGAACTTCGGATTCGGGACACTAGCCCTTCGTCACCACGGCCTGGCCCGCGACCGGCGCGGAGATGAGCGGTGAATTGGCGGTGAGCCGGGCAAGCTCGTTGATCTGGCGTTCGGCGTCGGCGGCCATGCCGTCGGGTGCCTGGATCACCAGCCGCTCCAGCGCCCAGCGATAGGACGAGATCCGCCGCTCGAGCGCCTGCTGCACCCATTGCACGATCAGCATGTTCTCTTCCATCCGCGCCACCGCGTCGGCCCGCTCGCGCGGCGACACGTCGGCGATCATGTGGAGGCTGGCATTGCGCCTGCGGTCGAGTTCGATCACCTGGGCCGCGGTGGCGAAGAACGGCTCGAACCGGGTGATGTCGTCGCGCACCTCGTCGATCAGCAGCGCGTAGCGCGAAGCGAACGAGCGATGCGGCTCGTCGATCAGGTTGCGGCCGTAGGCGGTGCGGTCGAACACGACATTCTGCCGCCACGGCGCGGGCAGCCGCTGATAGTCGCCGAACACGCTCTTCCACGCCGGGCGCGACAGCGGCGCCTCGACGAACTGATAGGCGAGATCGCGCAGCTGGCGTTCGTGTTCGGTGAGCTGGAATTGCGAGGCTTTCATGCCGACGCTGCCGGTGGCCTCGGCGCCCATCCAGCGATGCATGTCGTCGTTGCGGAAATCGGCGCGGGTGCGGCCGAAATCGCCGCCGCTGCAGCCCGCGAGCGCCGAGCCCGCCAACAGCAGGATCAGCACCGGGAGTGACCGACGAGCGGCGGTCCGCTGCACAAGCTGCGGCATTGCACGATGCCCGCGATCAGGAGCGACGCCGGCGACGGCGGCCCTGCGCAGTGCCCTGCTCCGGTCCGCGACCACCGCCGGTCCCCTCCGTCGTTCGCTCGATCCGAACGACGGGAAGGATCAGCACGGTCCCCATGCCTTCGCCGGCAGCACCGGCCGTGCTCGGCCGCCGTGCAGCCGCATCCGCCGGAAACTCAACGATGGTGCCCATGTTCCGTTCTCTCTGGCCCCGCACGGACATGATTTGCCCCGCGCACGCCGAGTTAAGAACGGCCATGGTTAATGACATCTTAATCTGCCGATACGGACGGTTACGGATGTGGCGCTGTGCCTTAATGGCCACGCGCAAAATCGAGCGTTCAGCTTCACGGCTTGTTTTCCTTAACTGCGTCTTAAAACAGCCTGCGTAGGCTCGCTGCCACAGGGTTTTCAAACCGAGTCTGATTGGCAAGTCGCGTACGCCCGAGATGAGCGCAGCTCCGCTATTTCCTGGTTTCGATGGGCTGATGACGCTCTCCCGTCGCGAGGGCGTCGACATCCGCCCGACGCTGCTGCGCGTCCTGACCGATCTCTATGTGCAGGCGAGCGCGCACTCCGCCGATGAAGAGCGTCAGTTCGTCGAGCTGACGTCGCGCCTGATCGACGAGGTCGACGACGCGACCCGCGCCGCCGTCCGCGCGCGGCTTGCGATCTATCCGGCGACGCCCGCCAGGATCATGGACAAGCTCGGGCTGCGCCGCATCGGTCCCGACCAGCCGCCGCCGGCAGCCGCTCCGCTTGCCGCGCCGGCACCATCGGCGCCGTCGGCCAAAATCCCGACCGAGGCCGAGCTGCGGATGGCCGCGAGCCTTGCGATGCGGCCGAACGATGCCGCCGAAATCTCCGACATGTTCTTCGCCGCCAGCGCGAAGGAACGCGCGCAGATCCTGCACAATCTGCAGGAGACGCCGCTGAAGGCCGCGGCGCGGATTCCGGCGGCACGCGCCGCGCGCGCGATCCACATCCTGGAGATGGCGGCGTTCGCCGAGGACCTCGACAACTTCATACTCGAGCTCGGCGAGGCGCTGATCCTGCCGTCGCGGATCGCCGCCGAAGTGGTCAACGATCCCGGCGGCGAGCCGCTCGCCTGCGCGATGCGTGCGCTCGACGTGTCGAGCGCCGCGTTCCAGCGGATCCTGATGTTCCTCGATCCGGAAGCCGGTTCGTCGGTCAACTACGTCTATCGGCTGTCGCGGCTCTACGATCGGCTCAGCGAGCGCTCGGCGCTGGTGATGCTGGCGGCGTGGCGCGGCTCGACCATGGCGGTGGCTCGCGCCAAGTACCGCTCGTCGCTTTATGACGACGAACGCCATCGCGTGCGCACCGCGCCAGCGCAGACGCGACCTTCGGTGCAGCCCGGCAGCGCGCCCGCCATCCGCAACCAGAAATCCGGAAGCTAAGGCGCGACCATCGCGTTCCAGCTTTATTCGGGGCAAGCGTGGACTCGCTGGCGCGGCAAGGTCGTCGTGGCGCCCTGCCACCCGTCCCGCCGATTAACTCAGGGTGGCGAACGCGGCCGGCGTGAACTCGGCGATCTCGCGACCTTGCCGTACTTTCTCGAGCCAGGTGGCATCCTGCAGCAACGCGCGTCCGACCGCGACCAGGTCGAACTCGCCGCGTTCCAGCCGCCTGAGCAGTCCATCCAGCGGCGTGGATTGGGCGCTCTCGCCCGCCAAGGATGCGTAGACGTCACAAGACAAGCCGACAGCGCCAACGGTTATCGCGGTGACCCCCGTAAGCTTCTTCGCCCAGCCGGCAAGGTTCAGCTCCCGATCGATTTCAGGGAAAGCGGGCTGCCAGAACTTTGGCTGCGAGAGGTGGAAGGCATCCGCTCCCGCGTCGACAAGGACGGAAAGCCATTGTTCCAGCGCCTTCGGCGTCGCGGCCAACCGTGCACTGAAGTCTTTCGGCTTCCATTGTGAAAGGCGGAGAATCACCGGAAAGCCCGAGGTCACCACCGACCGGATTGCGTTCAGAATCTCGACCACGAAGCGAGAACGCTCGACGAGCGTCGAGCCACCGTATACGTCGTCGCGCAAGTTGAGATGGTCGTAAAAGAACTGATTGATGAGATAGCCGTGCGCCCCCATCAGCTCTATGCCGTCGAAGCCGAGCCGCTCGGCATCCATTGCTGCCTTCGCGAACGCATCGATGATGTCGGCCACGTCGGCCTCGCTCATCGGCTGATTGACGCGCTCGCCTGTCACTGAAAGCCCCGAGGGACTTTCATAGGGCGCCGGCGGTGTCCAGTCCGGTACCGCGTTCGAGAGCTTATGCCCCACATGAACCAACTGCGGCGCGATGCGCCCACCTGCCGCGTGAACCTCGTCCACCACTTTCTTCCAGCCGGCGAGCGCCGTCTCGCCGTGGAAGCGGGGCATATCGGGCTCGTTGAGCGCGGCCGGGCGACCGACCCCTGTCCCCTCGGTGATGATGAGGCCGACGCCGCTCTCTGCGCGGCGGCGATAATAGGCGGCGACCTCCGCGGTGGGTACGCCGCCTGGAGACATGGACCGCGTCATCGGAGCCATCACGACGCGGTTCGGCAGGTCGAGGGCGTTCAGGCGGTAGGATCTGAACAGGACGTCAAGACTGGACATGGGACGTTTCCGGGGCGCGAGAGACAGTCGACCAGAGTGCATTGACGCAAGCCGTCGTCAGGCGTTTCGCTATTTTGGGTATCAGAGATGCGCCGGCTAACCATCACGACGGTCGCTCTCTCTGCCGCGAAGCGCTTCGACGCCGCGAGACAAAGGCCGCTTGCGCGACGATTGCTATCCACCCTTGCAGTCTGCCCATCGATCCTGTCCTTTCTCGTGCGTCGAGCCTGGCGGCATCACGGATGCGCTCACCGGCTCGGCCCTTGGCAGCGTACTTGGGGTCGCGGGCTGCCGAACGGGACTGCGCAGTGCTCGACAACGGCTGTGCATCGGCGCACCAGTCCGACCGACCGCGCTTCGCCTGGCCACGCCGCGCGGTCTCGGGGGCGCGGCGGTCGTGTCCGGATCTGGTCGGACCGCGAAGTCGTTGAATGTCGGGATTTGCGCGGCCGTTATGGGGCAAGCGGACATCAAATGCGCTTGCTTCCCAAGCAGCCGAGGCTGCGCCCTAGCCCTTCGCCAGGTCGAGAAAATGCCGCCCGGCGCGGTCCTCGGTCTCGACGATCCAGGCATCGGGATCGAAGCGCAGCTCCTTGGTCAGCCGCTCCTCGACCGACGGCTCGGACACCGGCTGTGGCGCGGTCGGTACGAACAGCCGCTCTACTGGACGGCTGTCGTCATAGACCGTCTGCGGCGCCGGCGCGTACAGCATCGCGTTGCCGTCCATCAGCGCCACCTTGACGAACACGGCCCCCGCCTCTTCGGCGCCCTTCTTGCGGACCGCGCCGAACACGCCCTCGGTCTGGCAGCGGCGCAGATACGCCGCGACCCATATGCTGGTTTTCAATCGCATGCGCCGACCTATAGGCCAGCGGCGCGGCCACGTCCAATTGTCACAGATGCCGTCACGCAGCGGCGGGTGTCCGCAGCGGCGGGTGTCCGCAGCGGCGGGTTGACCGACACAAGGGTCGCTCATATCCTTGCATGTGCGGTGCAAGCCGCACCCGGGTCCACGGGAAGGGTTGAACCCACTTGCAGCGAAGATGCGGACAACCAAGCCTTTGTGCGGCCGGTTTTGTGGACCATCGGCGATTGATGCACGGAGGTTTCCATGAACCGATCGCCCGCGCGATTGAATCTCGAACATCTGAAGAAGCAGGCCAAGGAGCTCATCCGCCTCTACCGGCGGCAGGCGCCGGAGGCCTACGCGCGTTTCCGGCAGGCGCTGCCGGCCGCGGCCGGGCGCAGCGACGCGCAAATCGCCGCGCTTGATCTGAAGCTGCACGATGCGCAGTCCTGCGTGGCGCACGCGTGGCGCGCGATCTCGGCTTCGCCTCGTGGCCGGACCTGCGGCGTTATGTCGAAGCGCAATTGCCGCCCGGCAAGAGCAAGGCCGATCGCGTCCGGCGCTGGCTGCAACTGGTCTATGCCGCAGACGTTGACGGCACCACTGATCGCGCCAATCCGCGCGTCGCAGTACGGATGCTCACCGAGGATCCCGGCCTCGTCGCCGACGATCCCTATCTCGCCTGCGCCGTCGGCGACGAGGAGATGGTGCGACGTACCGCAACCAATGACGCCACATGGGTCAACCGTCCCGGCGGTCCTCTAAAACTGCCGCCGCTGGTCGCGGTGACGCATTCCGGCCTGCTGCAGATTCCGGAGTTTCGAGCTCGGCTGCATCGCTGCGCGCGCCTGCTGTTGCAGGCGGGCGCCGATCCCAACCAGCACATCAGCAGCCGCTGGCCGCCGGGATCGCTCGACGCGCCCGATGACAGCAATCCGCTGTCGGCGCTGTATGGCGCAGCGGGACGCAACCATGATCTCGAGCTGACCCGGCTGCTGCTGGAGGCGGGCGCCGATCCGAACGACAATGAATCGCTGTACCACTCGCTGGAAGGCTTCGTGACGACTGGCGCCCTGCTCGAGCATGGCGCACGGATCGCGAACACCAACGCGATGTACAAGGTGCTCGACGACGAGAACGTGGCGGCGCTCGAATTGCTGCTGCGGCACGGCGGCAACCCGAACGAACCCGCCCGCAATGCGCCGCTGACGGATAGCGGTTCGCCCTTGATGTGGGCAATCCGGCGACGGCGGTCGCGGACATGCATCGCGACCTTGCTCGACGCCGGTGCAGATCCGCACATCACGACACCGGACGGGTTGAGCGCCTACCGGTACGCATTGCAGTTCGGTTTGACCGAGGTCGCCGAGCTGCTGCGCGCGCGCACCGGCGACGAGACATTGGCCGATGACGAGCGGTTCGTCGCGGCGTGCAGCAGCGGCGACGCGCGCGAGGCGCGGCGGATCCAGGCCGAGAGGCCCGATCTTCCGGCTTTGCTTTCACCACAGCAGTTGCGGCTGCTTCCCGAGCTCGCCGCCGCAGGCGGCGACGACGCGGTGCGGCTGATGGTCGAGCTCGGCTGGCCCGTCGCGGTGCGCGGCGCCGACTGGGATGCGTCGGCGCTCAATCACGCGGTGTTCCGCGGCAACGCGGCGCTGACGCGCTTCCTGCTCGAGCACGGCGCGGATTGGACCGAGCAGCACGGCTTCGGCGACAACGCGTCCGGAAGCCTCTCGTGGGCCTCGTGCAACGAGCCGGTCAGTGACGGCGATTGGGCGGGCTGCGCGCAGGCCCTGCTCGATCACGGGATGCCGCGCGCCGTGCCGGATCGCGACGATCCGGAATGGGTGCTGCTGGCCGGCCGCAGGAAGCTGTTCTCCGATGAGGTCAGGGACGTTCTGCTGGGCGACTCTGTATGAGAGGCTGTGTTTCTATCCATCCCGTCATTGCGAGCGAAGCGAAGCAATCCATTGCGCAGCAAATGCAGAGATGGATTGCTTCGTCGCTATCGCTCCTCGCAATGACGAGGTTGATAGCTTCACGGTCTCTGAGGAGCTGAGCCTAGTCGATCGAATGTCCGATCATCGCGCCGAGCTCGTGCACGAGGCGATCGGACATCTGTCCGGTCACCGGCAGCTTGCGCGCGCGCTCGAACTTCGCGATCGCATGCTGGGTATCAGCACCGATCGTGCCGGTCGGCTTGAGCTGGCCGTAGCCATATTCGGTCAGCGCGCGCTGGACCGCGGCGATACGTTTGCCGGCCGGGCTCAGATGCGCGGTCGGGATCGGCGCCGGCGGACGAATGGCATTGGACGGGGCGGCGGCCGGCGGCGCGGCGGTCGACTTCAGCACCAGATTGGCCATGGGGTCGACCGGCTTTGCTTCAGCCGGTTTTGGTTCCGCCGGTTTGGATTCGACGGACCTGGTCTCGGCCGGCTTGGTCTCCACCGGCTTGACGTCGACCGGCTTCGGCGGCTCCGCGGCGGCGGGCTCGGCCGATCGGGCGGCAGCCTCGGCCGGACGCGGACGCGGTATCGGGCTCGCGGCCGCGGCAACCGGGGCCGGTGGCGGCAGCGTCACCACCGAGCCGCCGAACATCGGCGACGGATGACGGCCGGCCTGCAGGAACAGCGCATTGATCAGGATCGCGACAATGGCAGACGCCGCCAACACGCCCGCGACCATATCCTTCGGACTGTGCAGCAGCACGCGCAGGACGAGGCCACGCTCTTCCTCGACCGCGATCGCCGCCGCCTTGGCGCCGCGACGACGGCGCGGCGTTTCATCATCATCCAAAGTCTGTCTAGGCACTCTTCTTCACCTGATGGGTTTGCTCTTGTAATCCGGAGCGCAGCGCGGGCTTCAGGGTCGAGACATTGCTGGACGGCTCGCCGGCGGCCGGCGGGGTGAGCGCCAGCGGCAGCGCGACCGACACGATGGTGCCCTCGCCCACCTTGCTCTCCACATTCATTTCGCCGTGATGCAGACCGACCAGTCCCTTCACGATGGACAGGCCGAGGCCGGTGCCTTCGTGGCGGCGCTGATAGGTCTTGCCGGCCTGGAAGAACGGGTCGCCGATCCGCTTGAGGTCGTCGGCCGCGATGCCGACGCCGGTGTCCGAGACCCGCAGCAAGAGCCGCGATCCCTCGACGCCGGCCGACACGGTCACCTTGCCGCCGCGCTCGGTGAACTTGACGGCGTTGGAGACGAGATTGAGCACGATCTGCTTGAACGCGCGCGGATCGCCGTTCACGATCGGCAGGTCGTCGGGCACGCGGGTGACGAGGTCGACACCGTTCTCGCGGGCCTTCAACGCCACCAGGTTGCAGCAATTGAGCAGCGCCGGCCGCGGCGCGAACGGCTCCGGCGAAATCTCGAAATTGCCGGACTCCATCTTCGACATGTCGAGGATGCCGTTGACGACCGACAGCAAATGCTGGCCGGAATCGTTGATGAGCTGGGCGTATTCCTTGCGACGGGGCGCGTCGAGCCCGAGCACGTCTTCCTGCGCGATCATCTCGGAGAAACCGATGATGGCGTTGAGCGGGGTGCGCAGCTCGTGGCTCATGGTGGCCAGGAAACGCGTCTTCGACGCGTCGGCCTGCTCGGCGACGTTGCGCGCCTGTTCGAGCGCCTGCTCCTGCACCTTGCGATCGGTCACGTCGCGGATCACGGCGACGACCTCGGCGTCGGCCGAGGTCTGGTCGAGCGGACGGCAGCGCATCTCGACCCAGATGAATTCTGCGGTCTCGCCGCGCGCGGCATCGCGCCGCACGCGGAACTCGACGCTGCGGGACTCGCCGCGCGCGGCATCCGACAGCGCGGTGAGATAGGCCGGGCGATCGGCGACATGAACGCGGTCGAACAGGCCGTGACCCAGCAGCCGCGCGGCCGGCACGCCGCCGAGCATGATCTCGGCCGCAGGCGAGATGAAGCGCACCGCGCCGTTGCGGCTGTGCCGCGACAGCACGTCGCTCATGTTGTGGGCGAGCAGGCGGTAGCGCTCTTCCTCGACATAGAGCAGCGCGACACTGGTGCGCGCCAGCGACTCCGCGCCGAAGGCGAGCCCGGCCGCATAGAAGATCGCCGATACGACGCCGAAGCCGGCCAGCGTGGCGTTCGACACAATCGCGGGATCGACCACCAGCAGCACGTGATAATGGCCGAGCACGGTCAGCAGCGCCGCGCAGATCATCGCCAGCGCAAACGCAAAGGCCACCACGCGCCGCGAGGCCGACAGCGCCGCCTCGATCGGAATGACAACGAGCCAAACCGCGGCAAATGACGCGATGCCGCCGGTCGACGCCGCGATCATCATCACGAGACCGGCAAGCGCCAGCGACGACAGCACATGCGCGCCTTCATAGCGGCCGGTGCGCGACAGGAACCAGGACAGCAGGATCGGCGCGATCAGCCAGGCGAAGGCCGCGACCTCGATCGCCGTCGGCGCGCCGCGCATGGCCAGAAAGGCCGGGAACGAGGCCAGCGCCGCCAGGCTGCCGAGCAGCCGCGGCGCCATGAAGGCACGATGGCGCGCACGCGTCAGCGCATCATATTGCGCCGACGGATGCAGCAGCGCATCCAGGCAATCGCGGATCAGACTCAAACTACTCACAGCACTCGCGCTTCGGCTCAATCGTCAGACAGACGCGCCGGAACGCCTCCTTCGTGATTGCAGGCCAACGTGTCAGAGCGAACTTAAGCGAACGCTAAGGCGGGGCGGCCTGCTGCCAAACACCGTGCATTGGCGAGGCTTCGGCGCTGCTGTTCACCGGTCATTTGTCGGTGATGGTGAACGGCTGGTTTCCGGATGCGACACTCTATGGTTTCGAAATGGTGGATGCGGCACATCCTGCGCACCCACCGCGCATCAATCGAATATTTACGGCGAATCAAATCGGGCGAATTTTCCGCGATTTTTCGGCGGATTTACTTCAATGCAGATACTTCCGATTTATCGACCGATGCTAACCCTGAGGGCAATAGCGGCATCGACCGCGCAAGAAGCAAAAGACAAGACAGACGACCGGGATCGCGCCATGTTCTTCCTGTTGCGTTTGGCATTCTGGCTCGGGCTAGTGCTCGTGCTGCTGCCGAGAGACAAAACACCTGAATCGGACAAGACGCCGCAGATCAGCGCGTCCGACGCGGTGTCGGCTGCGACCGCGACGATCAACGACATGGGTCAGTTCTGCAAGCGTCAGCCGTCCGCCTGCGAAGTCGGCGGCCAGGCCGCGACCGCCATCGGCCAGCGCGCGACCGATGGCGCGCGCAAGCTCTACCAGATCATCACCGACAAGAAGCCGCCTGACCACACCGGCTCGATCGGCAACGACGATACCGACCTCGCCAGCGCGTCCCGCGACACGCTGACCGCGGACGATGAGGCGATCGAATTCCGCCTGCCGCCGACGCCGTGAGCACCAATCAGAGCGTTTCGAGCCAAGCGGGCACCGGTTCGCGTCAAGAAAACCCGTCAAAACAACCGGGAACCGGTTCCATTTTCGTCGCTTTCGCGGCCCGCCTTCCTATATAAGCCGTTAAGGACAGGACGCGGGCCACGATGACGACGATCGACGAAATCAGGGACAATTTTGCACTGCTCGACGAGTGGGACGACCGTTACCGCTACGTGATCGAGCTCGGCCGCACGCTGGAGCCGTTGTCGGAGGCGGAGCACTCGGCCGAGAACAAGGTGCAGGGCTGCGTCAGCCAGGTCTGGCTGTCGAAGCGGATCGAGCGCGATGCCAGCGGCGAACCGCGCCTGATCTATATCGGCGACAGCGACGCCCACATCGTGCGCGGCCTGGTCGCGATCGTGCTGACGCTGTTTTCCGGGCACACGCCGCAGCAAATCCTCGCGACCGATGCGCTCGCGCTGTTCGACGAATTCGGCTTCCGCGACCATCTCACGCCGCAGCGCTCCAACGGGCTGCGCTCGATGGTCGATCGCATCCGCAACGATGCGCGCGAGGCGCTGGCGTCCGCCGCGTAGCAGGCCGTTACTTCCGCTTCCGGGTCTGCTGGCCAAGTCCCATCTTCTTGGCGAGTTGCGATCGCGCCACCGCATAGTTCGGCGCCACCATCGGATAGTCGGCCGGCAGCCCCCATTTGTCGCGATACTGTTCCGGCGTCATGTTGTATTGGGTGCGCAGATGGCGCTTGAGCGACTTGAAGCGCTTGCCGTCCTCGAGACACACCAGATATTCCGGCGTGATCGACTTCTTCATCGACACCGCAGGCTTGGCCGGTTCGCTCGGCGTATCGCTGCGCCCGCTCGACACCCGCAGCAGCGCCGCGTGGACCTGACCGATCAGGCTCGGAATATCCGAGGCCGGCGTCGGATTGTTGCTGAGATAGGCCGAAACGATATTTGCGGTCAGCTCGACCGGCGTTTTGCCTGACGTATCGGACATGGCTCAACCTTCTCGGCGCTCTCGACGGCGCGGCGTTGCGGGCCGCTCGGACAGTATCCGAGCGCGACAATACATTAACAGAATCGCTGACTACTTCACGAATATGAGCGGATTACAGGAAATCTGACAAGAACGCCCGTGTTTTAGACTTCGGGCCCACCGTTCGCAAGTATTGCCGTAGATCTACGGGCGTTGCTCCAGGTGCGAGCGGAGCTCGTCGATCGAGGCAAACCGCATCATGCCCTCCGGCATCTGCGCCTCGATCGAACCGTCCGAATAGAGCGAATAGGCCATGCCGTCGACGACGCCCGATTTGAGCACTGTCACCGGGGGCTGCTCCTGCGGCGACGGCGGACGGCCTGACGACGGCTGTGCTGCCGGCGGCTGGGTCTCGCCAAAGGTTGACGGACGGGGCGTGCGCCGCGAGGCGGCATCGACCGACCTCGGCCGCTCGGCCTTCGGCCAGGCATCGTCGAATGTCGGCGCCGCGGGCTCGGCCGAGGCGGCGGGATTCGGACGCAGTTCCGGCGACAGCATATCCGGCGTCAGCGGCTCGGAGGCACGCGCCTGGGTCCGCTCACGCTCCTTCCGCGAGGAAGTAAACAGCAGGTTGCGCCGCTTCGGCGGCGCCTCGCCGTCGGTCGGCGCTGCGCCCGGCACGGGCGGCGGCATTTCGGCGGGCGCGCTGCGCGGGGCGATTTCGTCGTGCCAGGGCGGCGCCGACGCGGGCGCGGAGGGCGCGACCGGCGGAGGGGCTGCGACCTTCGTCTCACGCGGCGGCGGGAAAACCGCATCCTCGGGTGCATTGCGCGGGGAAGTCGCCGACGGCAGCGGAACCTCGAACCGGACGCCCGCGGCACCGGGCTCGAACCGCGCGGCGATGTGCTGGAGTTCCCGGAGCACGGCGGCAAGCGCCAGCACAAGCACGCCCGTGCATACCCCGGTCACACCTGTCGTGATCAACGTGCCACCGACGCTGAATTCCTTGTAGGGGATTCCCAGGCCGACCGCCGCCAAGCCCGCCACAACCAGGCCCGCGCCGACGACCAACAGACCAACCATCATCGAACTAACCCCCTGGAGATCCGACCGAAAATCGGCGCGGGCCACCAACGCCACGATACCGTCATATTGCCCACACCGCCAACCGCCAACTGTAGACGCAGTTCCCTAAAATCCCGCTTAACCACGCGGACGCGCTGCCCTCGCGCGCCAAGGCCGACTGCGCCGGCGCGCCGCTCCCGTAGATTTACTGACGACGAATTGCTGCCAATTTATTGCAACGCATCTGGGAAATTACGCCACAATTACCAATTACTTGGAAACGGAACTGCGCTATGGATGCCGGGGAATGAGGCCCTAAAGCGCCAAACTGGGCCACAGGCACGCCGGTATCACTAGCTATGTCATCGATTACGACGTCTGCCATCGAGGCGCCTGCGCGGCGCTCCGTGGAGAAGACCTGCGACGATCTCGCATTCCTCGTCCTCGGCGTGGTCGCCGTGGTCGCCGGCCTCACTTTCCGCGATTATGGCTTGGGCTGGGACGATTACACCCACGCTGAATATGCCGACCTGCTGCTGCGCATGTACGAGTCCGGGTTCAAGGACACCGGCGCGCTGTCATTCGCCAATCTCTACATGTACGGCGGCGGCTTCGATATGGCAGCAGCCCTGCTGCACAAGGTCATTCCGCTCGAATTGTTCGAGACGCGCCGCCTGCTCGGCGCGATCGTCGGCGTTATCGGCCTTGCCGTGACCTGGCGCCTCGCGCGCCGCGTTGGTGGCCCGCTGGCGGGACTGGCGGCGCTGCTGCTGCTGGCGCTGTGCCCAACCTTCTACGGCCACATGTTCATGAATCCGAAGGACGCACCTTTCGCGGTCGCGATGGTGGTCCTGATCATGGGCCTCGTCCGCCTGATCGAGGAATATCCGGCCCCCTCGCCGCGCACGATCCTGATCGTGGGCCTCGGCGCGGGCCTGTCGATCGGTTGCCGCGTGCTTGGCGGGCTCGCGCTGATCTACGCCGTGATCGGCTTCATCCCGCTCGGGATCGAGGAATTCCGCAAGCAGGGGACGCGCGAAGCGACCCGCCGCTTCGCCCACGTCGTCTATGTGCTGATCCCGGGACTTGTGCTTGGCTATCTCGTGATGGGCCTGATCTGGCCGTGGTCGATCATGGAGCCCGGCCATCCGCTGGAGGCGGTGACCTACTTCTCGCACTTCTTCGAGAAACCGTGGAAGGAAATGTTCGACGGCGCGCTGGTGTCGGTACCGGACATGCCGTGGTCCTATCTGCCCACTCTGTTCGCGCTGCAGCTTCCCGAAGTGATGCTGGTGCTGCTGACCGCGGCTGTCGTCGCCACCTTGATGTCGCTGTCGCGCATCGATGTGACCGCGAAGCGCAAGTCGATCATGCTGATGCTGACCCTGGCGGCGACGCTGCCGCTGGCGATCGCAATGGTGAAGCGGCCGGCGCTCTACAACGGCATCCGTCATTTCATCTTCGTGATCCCGCCGATGGCGGTGCTCGGCGGTGTCGCGTTCGCTCGCGGCATGGACTGGCTCGGCGAGAACCGCCGCGTCTGGCAGCCGGCGGCGCTTGCCATGTTCGCATTCGGCCTGCTGCTGCCGCTCAGCGAAATGATCCGCCTGCATCCGTATCAGTATACGCACTTCAACCATATCGCCGGCACGGTGCGCACCGCGGACAACTTCTTCATGCTGGACTATTGGGGCCTGGCGCTGAAGCAGGCATCCGACGGGCTGCGCGAGCAGCTGGCGGAGCGGCAGGAAGTGCCGCCGCAGAACCGCAAGTGGAAGGTCGCGGTGTGCGGACCGCAGCGCCCCGCGCAGGTCGCGCTCGGGCCCGACTTCACGATCGGCTGGGACAGCAATGCCGCCGACTTCGCGATGACGCTCGGCGAATTCTACTGCAAGGGCCTGGCCGCGCCCGTGATGGTCGAGATCAAGCGCGACGACGTCGTGTTCGCCCGCGTCTACGACATCCGCGGCCGCAGCATCTCGAGCCTGCTGGCGATCCCGGCGCCGTAGCGCACAGCACGTCTGTTGCGCTCCTGCCCACTCCTGGAGCATGATCTCCCGGATCGTGGGCCAGCCGTCGCATGCTGACATGACTGTCACGCCGTTACGCTGCCTTGCCGCGATCAGGCACCGACGCTAGGTTCGACGCAGGAAACAGCCGTCAATGGAGCAATCGGCCATGTCGCCAGCGGAAGCGCGCCTGAAGGAAGTGCCGTCGGATATGAGTGCGGCGGAATGGGAGCAGCGGATCAATCTGGCCGCCTGCTACCGGCTGGTCGCACTCTACGGCTGGGACGATCTCGTCGATACCCACATCTCCGCCCGCGTGCCGGGGCCCGAGCACCACTTCCTGATCAACCCCTACGGGCTGATGTTCGACGAGATCACCGCATCGAGCCTCGTCAAGGTCGACCTCGACGGCAACCAGCTCTCGAAGAGCGACTACAGCATCAACCCGGCCGGCTTCACCATCCATTCGGCGATCCACGAGGTGCGCGAGGACGCCGGCTGCGTGCTCCATCTGCACACGATCGACGGCACGGCGGTGTCGAGCGGCCCCGATGGGCTGCTGCCGCTGAACCAGACCGCGCAGCTCGTGACCCACGACCTCGCCTATCACGACTATGAGGGCATCGCGCTCGATCATGACGAGCGTCCGCGCCTGCAGCGTGATCTCGGCACCAAGAACCACATGCTGCTGCGCAATCACGGCACGCTGACGGTCGGCCGCTCGGTCGCCTCCGCCTTCGAGCGGATGTACCATCTGGAGCGCGCCTGCTCGATGCAGGTGGCGACCCGCGCGCTCGGCGGCACCGCCTATCCGGTCGACCAGCTCGCGATCGACAAGAACACCGAGCTGCTGTCGAACCCGGACCGTGCCGAGTTGCGCTCGACCCAGCTGGTCTGGCCGCCGCTGCTGCGCAAGCTCGACCGGGTCAATCCCGGCTACCGTGATTGAAATTTCACAATTTTGGGGTAGGCTATCCGCCAACACCCTCTGCACTATCGGAATCAAAACGCCGCCCAATTCCGGGCGGCGTTTTTGCGTTCGGAGTGTCTCGCGCTATTTGGCGTCGGCGAAGGCCGCCAAAATCCGCGCCCAGGAGCGGATGCCCTTGTGGTAGCTCTTGAGGTCGTACTTCTCGTTCGGCGAATGGATGTTGTCATCGTCGAGCCCGAAGCCGACCAGCACGCTGTCGAGGCCGAGCGTGCGCTTGAAATCGGCGACGATCGGGATCGAGGCGCCGGAGCCGATCAGCAGCGCCTCCTTGCCCCATTCGTCGGTCAGCGCGCGCCGGGCGGCCGCGAGCGGCTTCATGTTCCAGTCGAGCGCGATCGCCGGCGCGCTGGAATGATCGGTGAACTCGGCCTTGCAATCCGCCGGTACGCGCGCCTTCACGTAGTCGCGGAACGCCTTGCGGATCTTCTCGGGATCCTGTCCCTCGGCCAGGCGGAACGAGACCTTCGCCGACGCCTCGGCCGGGATCACCGTCTTCGAGCCCTCGCCGGTATAGCCGCCGACGATGCCGTTGATGTCGCAGGTCGGGCGCGAGGAGACCTGCTCGATCAGCAGCCGGTCCTTTTCGCCAGCCGGCACCGAGAGGCCGATCGGCTTGAGGAAGCTCTCCGGCGTCAGATTGAGCTGCTTCCACTGCGCCAGAATGTCCGGCGGCAGATCCTTCACGCCGTCATAGAAACCGGGGATGGTGATGTGGCCGTTGTCGTCATGCAGGCCGCCGAGAATCCGCGTCAGCACGCGGATCGGGTTCTGCGCGCCGCCGCCGAACACGCCGGAATGCAGGTCGCGACTGGCGGCCTTGATCTTGACCTCGTCATAGACCAGGCCGCGCAGCGAAGTCGTGATCGCCGGTGTGTTGGGATCCCACATCCCGGTATCGCAGACCAATGCGAAATCGGCCTCGAGCTCGGCCTTGTTCGCCTCGAGGAACGGCACGAAATTCTTCGAGCCGATCTCCTCCTCGCCCTCGATGATGATGGTGATGTCGACCGGCAGCGATCCCGTCACATTCTTCCAGGCGCGGCAGGCCTCGACGAAGGTCATCAACTGCCCCTTGTCGTCCTCCGCGCCGCGCGCGACGATGATCTTGCGCCCGTCGGCATGGTCGGTCACGACGGGCTCGAAGGGCGGACGGTGCCAGAGATTCAAGGGATCGACCGGCTGCACGTCGTAGTGCCCGTAGAACAGCACATGCGGGCGGCCGTCGGTCGAGCCGTTCAGCTTGCCGATCACAGCCGGATGGCCCGCCGTCGGCCGCACCTCGGTCTTGAAGCCCAGCGTTGCGATATCCTTGGCGAGATGATCGGCAGCCGCCTTGCAGTCATTGGCGAAAGCCGGATCGGCCGAGATCGATTTGATCCGCAGCAGCGTGAACAGCCGCTCGAGACTGTTGTCGAAATCGGCATCGATGCGGTCGAGGACGGGCTGCAGCTTGGCGTTGGACATCGCGGATATCCTATTGGTTGGACGTTGCGCCAAGTTGTAGCGCGCCGGGCGCCGGAGGCAAAGCTTCTCCACTTTGCTTGAGCGGAGACTTGAGGTGCCAGGCCAGGCCCGCGATCAGCACGAAGGTCGCGGCGAGATTGTTGCCATAGGCCTGCAGCGCGATCGGATACACCGGTAACGAGAAGCCGAGCAGGACGCAGACGGCCACAAGCACGAGCCAGGTTCCGGTCCGCGCCTCAGGCCGCGGATGATGGGCAGCGCGATGCACCAACACCGTGATCGGGAAGAACAACCAGACGAAGTAATATTCCCGCGCCAGTGGCGAAGCCACCGTCATCAGGCAGAACAGGATGCCGATCTCCTCCGCATCCGACTTTTCGGTCCGCAGCCAGGCCGACGGCATCAGCCAGATGTAGCCGAGCCCGATCAGCACGCAGACCGCGGCGGTGACCCAGTTCGCCGTCGCGAAGTCGAGATCGACGATGTTCATGTAGCGCGGCGGCTTGCGCGGATCGTCCTGATTGTAGTTCAGCGGCCGCAGCAGCCGATGCGATACCGCGATGATCGACTGGTTGACCGACGACCAGTTCTGCTCGGCCCGCTGGCCAAACCCCTCGGCCGAACTGGTCCCGACCATGCCGTGGTACCAGGTCTTCAATTCGGCGACGTTGTGCTGGAAGCCACGGAACGACGCCGGCAGGATGAACAGGAAGAAGGCCAGAAACACGGCCATGCCGGCGACCGCGCCCCAGCGCCGGCGCCAGACGAGATAGGGCAATACCGCAATGGGAAACACCTTGATGGCGGTCGCCAGGGCGAACGCGCCGCCTGCAAGCCACGGCCGCCCGCCCCGCAACAGCCAGAAGCCGCAGAGCATCATCACGAGCAGAAGCAGGTTCGGCTGCCCAAGGTCGAAAATATCGAGGACGAAGGTGATCATGATGCAGCCCGGCAGCGCCTCGAGCCAGGGCCCCGGCTCGCGGCCTGAACCCGCCAGCGCATGCGAGAACTGCGCAACCAGCCACGCCGCAGCGACATTGAGCAGGCAAAGGCACAGGTAAAGCGGGATCTTGCCGAAGAGGGTCAGCGGCGCGAGGAGCACCGCCGGCAACGGCGGGTAGATGAACTCGAAATAGCCGGAGGAATCGACCGGATAGAGGCTCCGACCGTGCAGCACCTGCTGTCCGGCCCAGAACCACAACGGATAATCCTTCGTCTTGCCGTGTCCCCAAATTTCGGGGACCAGAACATCTGCGGTCAGCCCGATGCAGCAGACCAAAAACAACAGATGAAACGGCGCCTTCAGCGACGGATATCTCAGCAAAGATTCGATCCAAACGGATAACGAAAATGCTGAGATGATACCCCTAATATTATCTGCGCAGCAAGCCGCCCAGGGCGCCGCGCACCAGCGCACGGCCGATCGAGCCGCCGACCGAACCGCCGACCGACTTGCCGAGATCCGCGACCACGCCGCCGACCACCTTGTCGGTCACCGAGCGCGTGACGTTGCGCGCGATCACCTGCCCGGTCGAGAGCCGGCCGCGCTTGACATTGGTGCCGAAGATCGTTGCGGCGATCGAGCCGATCTGGCCGAGGATGCCGCCGCCCTCGCCTCCGCCACTGCCATCGGCCGGCGCTGCCGTCCCGGCGAGCCGCTTCTGGATGATCTCGTAGGCGGACTCGGCGTCAACAGCGGTGTCGTATTTGCCCTTCACCGGGCTCGCATCCATGATCGCCTTGCGCTCCTCCGCCGTGATCGGCCCGATCCGCGCCGACGGCGGCCGCACCATGATCCGCTCGACCATCGACGGCGTGCCGCCGCCCTCGAGGAACGACACCAGCGCCTCGCCCTTGCCGAGCTCCATGATCACCCGCGCGGTGTCGAGCTTCGGATTGGGGCGGAAGGTCTGCGCAGCCGCGGCGACCGCCTTCTGGTCGCGCGGCGTGAAGGCGCGCAGCGCGTGCTGCACGCGGTTGCCGAGCTGCGCCAGCACCTTGTCCGGCACGTCGATCGGATTTTGCGTGACGAAATAGACACCGACGCCCTTGGAGCGGATCAGCCTCACCACCTGCTCGATCTTGTCCATCAGCGCCTTCGGCGCGTCGGTGAACAACAGATGCGCCTCGTCGAAGAAGAACACCAGCTTCGGCTTCGGCAGGTCGCCGGCCTCCGGCAATTCCTCGAACAATTCCGAGAGCATCCAGAGCAGGAACGTGGCGTAAAGCCGCGGGCTCTGCATCAGCTTGTCGGCGACGAGGATATTAACCATGCCGCGGCCGTCGCGGTCGGTGCGCATGAAATCCTTCAGCGTCAGCGCCGGCTCGCCGAAGAACTTTGCGCCGCCCTGGTTCTCGAGCACCAGCAGCTGACGCTGGATCGTTCCGACGGTGGCCTTGGACACGTTGCCGTAACTTTGTGCGGCCTTGCGGATCGGCGCCAGCGGGTCTTCCTCGTCGTCGGCGCTCTTTTTGCTGCCGTCAGGGGCGATCGCATCCAGCAGGGCCCGCAGATCCTTCATGTCGATCAGCGTGAGACCGTTCTCGTCGGCGACACGGAAGGCGACGTTGAGCACGCCTTCCTGCACGTCGTTCAGATCGAGCATCCGAGACAGCAGCAGCGGTCCCATCTCTGTGACGGTCGCCCGCACCGGATGGCCCTGCTCGCCGAACACGTCCCAGAACACCGTCGAGAACTGATCGGGCTGGAAAGTCAGCCCCATCTCCTTGGCGCGCTTCAGGATAAAGTCCTTCGCCTCGCCGACTTCCGAAATGCCGGACAGATCGCCCTTGATGTCGGCTGCGAAAACCGGCACGCCCGCGCGCGCAAATCCTTCCGCCATCACCTGCAGCGAGACAGTCTTGCCGGTTCCGGTCGCGCCGGTCACGAGGCCGTGCCGGTTGGCCAGCGCAAGCGTCAACCAGGCGGTCTCCTCGCCCTTGCCGATAAAGATTTTTTCATCGGTATCGGCCAACTTGTTGTCGGAGGTCGTCATCGCTTCGCCTCTTCGCGCAGATTAGATCGGTTCGATCGTCGAATCCGGCATCATCTTCCAACCGATGCCATCATATTGCATGTCGCAGGTCGATTGAAACCATTGACGGATGCTGACGTACATTGTCGCCCCAGTGGTTCCTCATACTTTATTCCCGGCCAAGTGACGAAAGGCATTGCGCATTGCGACAAGATGGTGTGAATCCGCCGCTCACTCTTGCAGCGAGGCCACAGTCACGGCGCGATCGAAAAAGAATACGAACTGAAATGCGCGGATCGCTTGTATTTCGTGACACAGGCGCTCAAGATAAATCTTCAAGAATGATCCGGCAAAGTCCGGTTGAGGCGGGGCAAGATGGACGAATTGGTTGGACAGCTGGCCGCTAAGGCCGGCATCGATGGCGCTGTCGCTGAAAAAACCATCGGCATCGTTCTGGGTTTCCTCCGTAACGAGGGACCTTCCGACAAAGTCCAGGCTCTGATCGACCAAATCCCCGGCGCCGAAGCGGCTATTGCCGCCTCCAACAACAGCGGTGGTCTATCGCGGTTGATGGGTGGCGGACTGATGGCTGTCGGCACCCGCCTGATGGGGCTTGGCTTGAGCATGAGTGAGATTCAGAACGTTGCGCGTGAACTTTTCAGGTTCGGTCGCGACAAAATCGGAGCGGATCAAATGGGCGAGATCATCTCGGGGACACCGGGCCTCAGCCAGTTTGCCTGAAGCACTCCTCGCGACGCCCTTGCACGTGCGCTCCCCTTCTACCTGCATACGAGTATCATGACATACCCCCTCTCCGAGATCGAAGGCCTGTCCGCCTATTGCGCCACCAAACTGAAATCGCAGGGTATCCGCACGACCGACGCACTGCTTGAAGCCGCCCGCACCGTCAAGGGACGCAAGGCGCTCTCCTCCAAGACCGGGATCAGCGAACAACAACTGCTCGAATGGGCCAACATCTCCGACTACATGCGGATTCCCGGGATGGGCAAGGCGAAGGTCGGCCTGGTCCGCGCCGCCGGCGTCACCACCGTGCGTGAGCTCGCGCACCGCAACCCCTCGCGGCTGGCGCAGAGCATGAAGGACGCCAATGTGCGGCGGAAGCTCGTCCGCGTGATGCCCTCGGAGAAGTCGGTCGAGCTGCTGATCGAAGAGGCACGCAAGCTACCTCCCAAAATCACCTATTAACTGCACCTATTAGCATCGCCATTAGCCGGTTTTAACGGCATTCGGCGGTGGCGGCGCCAGCCGTCGTCGCGGCACCTTGACTTGCCGCTGCCGTCAGCGCAAAGCCACCGCATGATGGCGACCAAGCCCATAGCATCGGCGGTGTCCGGCCCGGCCGTATCAACGGTGCTGCCGGCGCTGTTGTCGCGGCCGTATCCGGCCGTGATGGGCATCCTGAACGTGACGCCGGACTCGTTCTCCGACGGCGGCCGGTTCATCACGCCCGAACAGGCGCTGGCGCAGGCCCGCAGGCTGGTCACCGAGAGCGCCGACATCATCGACATCGGGGCGGAATCGACCCGTCCCTATGGCTCGGAGCCGGTCACGGCGGAGGCCGAAATGGCGCGGCTTAAGCCGGTGCTGGCCGAGGTGATCGCGCTCGGCGTGCCGGTCTCGATCGACAGCATGAAGTCCGAGGTCGTGGCCTGGGCGCTCGACCAGGGCGCTGTTATCGCCAATGACGTCTGGGGCCTGCAGCGCGATGCCGGCATGGCGCCGCTGGTCGCCGCTCGCGGCGTGCCTGTCATCGTCATGCACAATCGCGAGAGCGCGGATCCTGCGATCGACATCATGCAGGACATCGCCGCCTTCTTCACCCGCTCGCTCGAGATCGCAGCGCGTGCCGGCATTGCGTCCGACCGGATCGTGCTCGATCCCGGCATCGGCTTCGGCAAGACCCCGGAGCAGAGCATGATCGCGCTGGCACGGCTTGCCGAGCTCAACGCGTTCCGCCTGCCGGTGCTGGTCGGCGCCTCGCGCAAGCGCTTCATCAGCACGGTCGTGCCGTCGGAGCCGCAACAGCGGATCGGCGGCTCGCTCGCGGCGCATCTGATCGCCGCGCAGAATGGTGCCCGCATCATCCGCGCGCATGACGTCGCGGAAACCGTTCAGGCGCTGCGGGTGGCCGCGGCAATCGAGGGACAGCAATGACCGATACGATCTTCATCACCGGGATCGTCATCCATGCCCGTCATGGCGTGATGGAACATGAGACCGAGGTCGGGCAGCGCTTCGTCATCGACCTCGAGCTCTACACCGACCTCTCGGAATCCTCGCGCACCGACCGCCTCTCCGACACGGTGTCCTATTCCAACGTGGTGGCGACCGCGACGTCGGCATTCAAGAACACCAACTACAAGCTGCTCGAGCGCGCCGCCGGCGCGGTGGCCGAGGACATCCTGGCCACCTTCCCGCGCGTCAGGGCCGTCAAGGTCACCGTGCACAAGCCGCATGCGCCGATCGCCGCGATCTTCGACGATGTCGGCGTGGTGCTGACCCGCTCGCGCCATCCGACGTCGCATGGTTGAACGCTGATGGCCGACGTCCTGATCGCCCTCGGCGGCAATGTCGGCGACGTCCGCTCAACGTTTCGCAAGGCGATCGCCAATATCTGCGGCATGACGCAGGCCGCGCTCTTGGCGCGCTCGTCGGATTATTCGACGCCGCCCTGGGGCGAAGCGCAGCAGGACAGCTTCATCAATGCCTGCATCGAGATCGACACCAGCCTCGATCCGCATGCGCTGCTGTTCACGCTGCACAAGATCGAGAAGAAATTCGGCCGCGACCGGGCCAACGAGCAGCGCTGGGGCCCGCGAACCCTCGACCTCGACCTGATCGCCTATGACGATATCACGCTGAACAAGCCGGAACTGACGCTGCCGCACCCGCGTTTGTTTGAACGTGCCTTCGTGCTGGTGCCGCTGGCCGAGATCGTTCCCGACCGCGTCATCGCCGGACGCCGCGTCGCGGACGCGCTGGCGGGGGTCTCGACAGACGGTATTTTCCGTCTTGCGGACCTCGATTAAAGCCTCACGCCTCAAACAAAAGTTTGGCTTGGCCGCTCGCCCGTGGCAATTTCCGGCCAAATCAAGGGGCCCCGCGCGGGGCCGGTGAAGGATATTCTGGGCGGATGACGACCTCGACTGACGATTTGCCTCTGGCTTCGGATTTTCCGGCAGCGACCCATGACGACTGGCGCAAGCTGGTCGACGGCGTGCTGAAGGGCGCGCCGTTCGAGAAGCTGGTCGGCAAGACCTATGATGGCCTGAAGATCGATCCGATCTACCGCCGCGCCACCAATTCGAGCCCGCTTCCGGGTCGCGCCGCCGCGGCCCCGTGGCAGGTCCTGCAGCGGGTCGACCATCCCGACGCCGCGCAGGCCAATGCGCTGGCGTTGCATGATCTCGAGAACGGCGCGACCGGCCTCGAGTTCGAATTCGCCGGCGGTCCCGGCGCACGCGGCTTCGGTCTCGCCGATGCCAGCAAGAAGACCTTGGCGCGCGCCTGCGGCGGTATCCATCTCGATGCCGGCATCATGATCGCGCTCAACCCGGTAATCGGACGCGAGAACGCCGGCGAGACCTTTGCCGACATGGTCGAGGCGCGCAAGCTCGACCCGGCCAAGCTCGATCTGCATTTCAATTACCAGGCGCTCAGCACCATGGCCGTGCGTGGTGCTGCGGCGATCGCCTGGCCCAACTATGAGAAGTCGTTCGGCCAGGTCGTCAACGGCCTGATCAAGCGCGGCTTCAAGGGGCCGTTCGTGCTGGCCGATGGCCGGCCGGTCCATGATGCCGGCGGATCCGAGGTGCAGGAGCTCGCCTTCACGCTCGCGGTCGGGCTCGCTTATCTGCGCATGCTGGAAGCCGCCGGTCTCGATCTCGATGCGGCGCGTGCGGCGATCTCGTTCCGGCTCAGCGCCGATGCCGACCAGTTCCTGACCATGGCGAAATTCCGCGCGCTGCGGCTGTTGTGGGCGCGGGTCGAGCAAGCCTGCGGCCTTGCGCCGAAGCCGATCTTCGTCAACGCGCAGACCGCCTGGCGGATGCTGACCCAGCGCGACCCCAACGTGAACATGCTGCGCGCGACGATCGCGACTTTTGCGGCCGGGCTCGGCGGCGCCAATGCGATCACCGTGCTGCCGCACACGCTGGCGCTCGGCCTGCCTGACGATTTCGCCCGGCGCGTCGCGCGCAACACCCAGCTCGTGCTGCTCGACGAGTCCAACCTCGCAAAAGTCTCCGATCCCGCGGCCGGCGCCGGCGGCATCGAGACGCTGACCTCGCAGCTCTGCGAGGCGGCATGGACGCTGTTCCAGGAGATCGAGAAGGCCGGCGGCATCTTCGCCGCGCTCGAGCAGGGGCTGCTGCAGAAGAAAGTCGCCGCGACGCGGGCGCAGCGCGAAACCAACGTCGCCAAGCGCCGCGACGTGCTGACCGGCGCCAGCGAATTTCCGAACCTGCACGAGGCCGATCTCGCGGTGCTGGACGTGAAACCGGCCGCGCGGGTGACATCAGCCGATGCCAAGGTCAGGTTCGATGCGCTCGCGCCGATGCGGCTCGCCGAGCCGTTCGAGGCACTGCGCGA
This sequence comes from Bradyrhizobium sp. USDA 3364, assembly GCF_054056355.1. Taxonomy (NCBI): domain Bacteria; kingdom Pseudomonadati; phylum Pseudomonadota; class Alphaproteobacteria; order Hyphomicrobiales; family Nitrobacteraceae; genus Bradyrhizobium; species Bradyrhizobium sp. USDA 3364. The sequence goes on along the minus strand of NZ_JBSRYG010000002.1, from coordinate 5,684,947 downwards.
CAAGTCGGACGTCGCGCTGAAGGCGCAGGGCGCACGGCCCAGGATCTTCCTCGCCAACCTCGGCACCCCGGCGGATTTCACCGCCCGCGCGACGTTCGCAAAGAGCTTCTTCGAGACCGGCGGGATCGAGGCCATCGACAGCGAGGCCTCTGCCGACCCGGCAGCGCTGGCCGCGGCCTTCAAGGCCTCGGGCGCGGTGATGGCGTGCATTTGTTCCTCGGACAAGGTCTATGCCGCCAGCGCTACGGAGGCCGCCAAGGCCCTTCACGGCGCCGATGCAAGGCATATCTATTTGGCAGGGCGACCCGGCGACCAGGAAGCAGCGCTGCGGGCGGCCGGCATCGGTGAGTTCGTCTTCGCCGGCGGCGATGCGCTGGCGATATTGCGCGACGCCTATCGGCGGATGGAGCAGGCATGACGGCAGAGGCACCAGCAAAACCCGTTCTGACCGGCGGCTGCCAGTGCGGCGCCGTGCGCTTTGCGGTGTCGGCGGCACCGAACCGGGTCAGCATCTGCCACTGCCGGATGTGCCAGAAGGCCTCCGGGGCGCCGTTCGCCTCCTTCGCCGACATCAACAAGGAGGATTTCGCCTGGACCCGCGGCACGCCGGCGGCGTTCAAATCCTCCTCGATCGCCGAGCGCGACTTCTGCGCCGCCTGCGGCACGCCGCTCAGCTTCCGCCGGATCGACGGTCCCCGCATCGAGATCATGACCGGCGCCTTCGACCGGCCCGACCGGGTGATCCCGACGCAGCAATTCGGCACCGAGTCCCGCCACGGCTGGGTGGTCGGGATCGCCAATCTGCCGAGCCAGACCACGATGCAGAATTACGGACCGGACAAGATGGCGACCATCGTCAGCCACCAGCATCCGGATCATGATTAAGGAAGCCAAGGAATGACCCGCATTCCCAATTTCGCCGATGTCGCGTTCCAGCCCGTCGCCACCGCCGCGCCGGCTGCGAGCGCCGAGCCGTGGCTGACGCCCGAAGGCATTCCGGTGAAATCCGTCTACAGCGAGGCCGATCTCGAAGGCATCGATTTCCTCGAGACCTGGCCGGGCATCGCGCCCTATCTGCGCGGCCCCTACCCGACCATGTACGTCAACCAGCCCTGGACCATCCGGCAATATGCAGGGTTCTCCACGGCGGAGGATTCCAACGCCTTCTATCGCCGCAACCTCGCGGCGGGACAGAAGGGCCTCTCGGTCGCATTCGACCTCGCCACCCACCGCGGCTACGACTCGGATCATCCGCGCGTCTCCGGCGACGTCGGCATGGCCGGTGTCGCGATCGATTCCATCTACGACATGCGCACGCTGTTCGCGGGCATCCCGCTCGACCAGATGAGCGTGTCGATGACCATGAACGGCGCGGTGTTGCCGATCCTCGCGCTGTTCGTCGCGGCCGCCGAGGAACAGGGCGTGCCGCCGGAAAAACTGTCGGGCACCATTCAGAACGACATTCTGAAAGAGTTCATGGTGCGCAACACCTACATCTATCCGCCCGCGCCCTCGATGCGGATCATCTCGGATATCTTCACCTACACCTCGCAGCGGATGCCGAAATACAATTCCATTTCGATCTCCGGCTATCACATGCAGGAGGCCGGCGCGACGCAGGACCTCGAGCTCGCCTATACGCTCGCCGACGGCGTCGAATATCTGCGCGCGGGCTTGGCCGCGGGCCTCGACGTCGACCGTTTTGCCCCCCGGCTGTCGTTCTTCTGGGCGATCGGCATGAACTTCTTCATGGAAGTCGCCAAGATGCGCGCCGCGCGGCTGCTGTGGGCCAAGCTGCTGAAGCAGTTCAACCCGAAGGACCCGCGCTCGCTGTCGCTGCGCACGCATTGCCAGACCTCGGGCTGGTCGCTGACCGCGCAGGACGTGTTCAACAACGTGATGCGCACCACCATCGAGGCGATGGCGGCAACCCAGGGCCACACCCAGTCGCTGCACACCAACGCGCTCGACGAGGCGCTGGCGCTGCCGACCGATTTCTCGGCGCGCATCGCCCGCAACACGCAATTGTTCCTGCAGCAGGAGAGCGGCACCAACCGCATCATCGATCCCTGGGGCGGCTCCTATTATGTCGAGCGGCTGACCCGCGACCTCGCGCAGAAGGCCTGGGGCCACATCCAGGAGGTCGAGGAACTCGGCGGCATGGCCAAGGCGATCGAGGCCGGCGTGCCGAAGCTCAGGATCGAGGAAGCCTCCGCCAAGACCCAGGCGCGGATCGATGCCGGCCGCCAGGCGGTGATCGGCGTCAACAAGTTCAAGCCGGAGAATGAGAGGTCGATCGACGTGCTCAAGGTGGAGAACTCCACCGTGCGACGGCTGCAGATCGACAAGCTGGCGCGGCTCAAGAAGGAGCGCAACCAGAAGGACGTCGATGCGGCGCTTGCCGCGCTGACCCGCTCGGCCGGCGAAGGCAACGGCAATCTGCTGGCGCTTGCCATCGATGCTGCGCGCGCCAAGGCAACCGTCGGCGAGATTTCGGACGCTATGGAAAAGGTGTTCGGCCGCCACCGCGCCGAGATCAAGTCCATCACCGGCGTCTACAAGCGAGAGGCAGCGGCGATGTCCAACAAGGTCGAAAAGGTGCAGGCCCTGATCGGTGCGTTCGAGGAGGCCGAAGGCCGCCGCCCCCGCATCCTGGTGGCCAAGATCGGCCAGGACGGCCACGACCGCGGCCAGAAGGTGATCGCATCAGCCTTCGCCGATGTCGGCTTCGACGTCGATATCGGGCCGCTGTTCGCGACCGCCGACGAGGCCGCGCGCCAGGCGGTCGAGAACGACGTCCACATCCTCGGCGTCTCCTCGCTCGCAGCAGCCCATCTCACCGCGGTACCGGAATTGAAGGCCGCGCTGAAGAAGCACGGCCGCGAGGACATCATGATCATCATCGGCGGCGTGGTGCCGCCGCAGGATTACGACGCGCTGTACAAGGCCGGCGCCGAGGCGATCTTCCCGCCCGGCACCGTGATCTCCGACGCCGCCGAGGAGCTGATCCACAAGCTCAACGCCCGGCTCGGCCATAGCGAGGCGGCGGCGGAATAACGCCGCCGTATCCCCGTCCGCAAAGACTCGTCATGCCCGCGCTTGTCCCGGGCCCGACGGGCTACGCCACATGCGAAAACCTTGCGGGTGGGGAGCGCTCGTGCGATTTCGGAATATTGGAAATATATCCCTGATTTGCCCGACGGGTCAAGCTGCCTTGTCGGACGCCGGTCGCCGCCAGCTCCTTTGCATGGGGTTGTTTTCGATATTTTGGTCGCGCGCACCTGTAGTGGCGAGTTCCTCCACCATCGCCGGCTAAGCACCGTGCGACATTCTGCGGTAGCGGGTCCTGTTCGCCGGTAGGGCGAGGCCGGGTCTAGCCCGGCTCGCGCGGGAAGGCCGAGGTGGGCTCTCTCCACGAGTCACGCTGTGGAAGAGAGCCCCCACCCGTCTCGCACCTTGTTGCGATACGACAAGCGGGAGAGGTGCCGCAGCAGCGCCATCAACAGGCCGCGCCGGTGCCGATCCGCGTTCCCCTCGCCTGCAATGGCCGGCCGTTGTAAAGCAAGACCATGATCGCATCGAAGCCTGCCGCTCCCGACATCCGCACCCTCGCCAAGGACCTACGCGCCGGCCACCGCGCGGCGCTGGCGCGGGCGATCACGCTGGTCGAGAGCCGGCGCGGCGATCACCAGGCGGCGGCGCGCGAGCTGGTGCAGGCCCTGCTGCCCGACACCGGCAAGGCGGTGCGTGTCGGCATCACCGGCTCGCCCGGCGTCGGCAAGTCGACCACCATCGACGCGCTCGGCATGTTCCTGATCGAACGCGGCCACAAGGTCGCGGTGCTGGCGGTCGATCCCTCCTCGGCGCGCACCGGCGGCTCGATCCTCGGCGACAAGACGCGGATGGCGCGGCTCGCCGTCTCCGACCAGGCCTTTATCCGCCCCTCGCCCTCGTCGGGCACGCTCGGCGGCGTTGCGGCGAAAACCCGCGAGGCGATGCTGTTGTGCGAGGCCGCCGGCTTCGACGTCGTGCTGGTCGAGACCGTCGGCATCGGCCAGTCCGAGACCGCGGTCTGCGACATGACCGATTTCTTCCTGGCGCTGATGCTGCCGGGCGCCGGCGACGAATTGCAGGGCATCAAGAAGGGCCTCGTCGAGCTCGCCGACATGATCGCGATCAACAAGGCCGATGGCGACAACCTCAAGCGCGCCAACCTCGCCGCCGCCGATTATCGCGGCGCGCTGCATATCCTCGCACCGCGCTCCGAGCACTGGCATCCGCCGGTCGAGACCTATTCCGCGCTGACCGGCGCCGGGCTCGACAAGCTCTGGCAGAAGATCCTCGACCACCGCACCGCGATGAACGCCTCGGGCGAGTTCGCAAGCCGCCGCAGGGATCAGCAGGTGAAGTGGATGTGGTCGATGCTGGAGAGCCGGATGATGGCGCGGCTGCGCTCGGATGCCGCCATTCGCGCCAAGGTGAAGAAGATGGAAGCCGAGGTCGCCGCCGGCCGCATCTCGCCGGCGGTCGCCGCCGAGCAGATCGCGGAGATGCTGCATTGAGCGAGAGGCTGCGCATCCTCGTCACCGGCTTCGGCGCGTTCCCGGGTGCGCCGTTCAACCCGACCGTGCCGCTGGTGAAGCGGCTGACCGCGCTGCGCCGGCCGGCCTTCGACAATGTCGCGCTGACCAGCCACATCTTCGACGTCACCTACGCGACCGTCGACCGCGACCTGCCGGAGCTGATCGCAAGCCATCGCCCGCAGGCGCTGTTGATGTTCGGCCTCGCCGGCCGCACCGAATATCTGCGGATCGAAAGCCGCGCCCGCAACGCGGTGACCACGCGCTTCCCCGATGCCGGCCGCCAGCACGCGCGCAAGGGATCGATCGCCGGCGGTGCCGATGCACGGATGTTCGGGCCGCACAGCGAGAAGCTGCTACGCGCCGCGCTCATGACCGGCATCGATGCGCGGCTGTCGCGCGACGCCGGCAGCTATCTCTGCAACTATCTGAGCTGGCGCGCGATTGAGGCCGTGAACGGCGACAACGACCTGCACCTCGCGCAATTCATCCACGTTCCGCCGCTTGCTCACGACGGGACAACCGCATCGGGCAAATCAGGGATGACACTGGAGCATCTGGTCGATGCCGGCGAAGCCATGCTGATGGAGCTGGTGAAACTGACCCGAGAGGCTGCGCGCGCGTGAGCGACGCGAATTCGATAGTGGTCCTCACGAGCCGGGACACAACGCATCTGGACGTCATCGGAGGTCTGCCAACGCCTCACGGGCGGTGCGCAAACGTACGTCGCCAGAGGTCCGAGTCGCGCCACAAGCAAACTTCGGCCGAGCACTACCGCGCAAGACGGAGGGCTGCTGTCTTGCCCCCGCGCATTCGCCAAGACTCATTTGCCGAGACTATGCTGGAAGGCCGGCCTTTCGCAGCCCGTCAACCAGGTGCTCCAGATCCTCGGCGCGTTTCAGAATCGATACCTGTTGCTGGGTGCCGCTGATGCTGTATCTCGGATTCAAGCGCAGAACCTCGCTTGCCTCTGCACGAGCGTCTTCCATTCGTCCCAGCTGAGCGTACGTCGCTGCCAGGAAGGCGTGGCCATACTGGTGATTGGGCGCGCGGCCAATCGCTTCAGTCAACCAATGTTGGGCATCGTGGTATTCTTTGAGGTGATAGTGAGCTACGCCGGCCATCAACGGCGCAAAATGCGGATGGAATGGATCAAGGCGCATTTGCAACTTGGCGATGGCAATGGCTCTGGTCGGCTCTCCCACCGAGTAAAATATTTGCGCGAGGCGGTAATCCGCGAAATTGGGGTTTAGCGCCAGCGCTCTTTCGGCGGCGCCAGTCGCTGCGTCGAAGTCACGCTTCCGGATGATGTTATAGCCCAACTCGGCATAGGCTTCGGGCAGGCTCGGATTGTGGGCAATTGCCGTGCGCGCCAATTTGATGGCCAAGTCAAGAATAGTCGGGCTCAAATATTCATCATTCAGCGGATTGAGCCAAGCCACCCGGTGAGTGCTTGCCAGCATTGTATAGCAACGGGCATATTTCGGATCGATGGCCAGCGAATCTGCAAGGTGCCCTCGTGTCCTCAATAATTCCGCCATTTGCCACGAGGACTGGAATGATATCCAGGCCGCCGCTGCGCGCATGTAGTGATCGTAGGCCTGCCAAGTCGCGGGCGGCTTGAGCAAGGTGCGCTCGGCTTCCGCCATGTTCACATGCGCGACCAGAATTGCGGCGATCGTCCGCGCCACGTCGTCCTGGATCGCAAATACATCCTTTAACTTCTGGTCATAGCGCTCGGCCCAGCGGTGGACGCCACTTGCAGCATCAATCAGCTGAGCCGTTATCCGAACTCGGTCTTTGCCCCGTCGAACGCTGCCCTCCAGAACATAGCGCACGCCGAGTTCTCGACCCACCTGACGCAAATCAACCGCACTGCCCTTGTATCGAAAACTCGAATTGCGTGCGATCACGAACAAGTCGGAGAAGCGGGACAACTCGGTGATGATATCTTCCGAAATTCCATCCGCAAAGTACTCCTGCTCCGGGTCGCGACTCATATTCTCGAAAGCCAGGACGGCGACCGATGGCTTGTCGGGAAGCGCAAGCGCCGGTCGCGCCGGAGCGTTGCCGAACGACACGCGATAGACCCGCACCGGCCGTGCGATGTTCTTCAGTTGATGCTCGCCACTATCTTCGAATTCGACGTCAAGCTTATCCTGCGCATCTTCTCGTACGCGTTGCGATACACAGATGCCGCCCGGCTCGCAAAGCGCCTCGAGCCGAGCCGCAACATTTACCCCGTCCCCAAAGATATCGCCGCCTTCTATGATGATGTCGCCGGCATTGATGCCAATGCGGAACTCGATCCGCTTTTCAATTCGCACATCGGTGTTTCGGGTGATCATGCCGCGCTGTATGGCAACGGCGCATCGCATAGCGCCGACCACGCTGGCAAACTCCACCAACACTCCGTCGCCGGCGCTCCTGATAAGCCGCCCGCCGTGCTTTTCGATCTCGGGATGGAGGAGGGCGGACAGATGCTCGTTCAGCCGGGCGTGCGTCCCCTCCTCATCAGCGCCCATCAGGCGGCTATAGCCAGCCACATCGGCCACGAAAATAGCACTCAGTCGCCGTTCCACACGGTCTGCGGCCATAAAAGCTCGCCCTGATCCGATCCGATCTTTGGTCAAAGTCTATTGTCAGAAGCAGGAGGTGTCTATCGGGCTCCGAACACCGGTGTCCTTCAGGTGGTGCCAGCCCGCCTACGAGCTTGGCGAGATCGAGCTCGGTATCGAATTCTGCCCGCTTTGACGGCGAACCGCGTGCGGGTTACGGACGGATGGGCGCGCGCGCAGCGTGCCGGAGAGCCAGGCCGGCCGGATGACGTTCTTTCGGAGATTGCGCCCTCGAAGGGAACGTGATCCAGCTGTCCTTGAAAATCGCGATACTCGTTGAAAAAGGGGATCAGCGAATGACGAGATTCACGCCGCTTTTTCTCGCCGCACTTGTGATGCTCTCCAGTCCCGCACGGCCGAATGATGGACAGATTACATTGGTTGTGGGATTCGCGGCAGGGGGGACCTCTTCAACCGCAGCCAGAATCGTTGCTGAAGCAGCAGAGCAGATCGCGCGAACCTCGACGATCGTGGAAAATCGACCTGGCGCAGGAGGAGCAATAGCGGCGGATTGGGTACTTCGGCAAAAGGGGACTCAAACACTCCTGTTCATGTCCTCCACGTCGTCGCTCAGAACGTCTCCTCAAAGCGAGCTCGTGCCCATCGGAATTTTGGCGACCTTCTCATACGTCGCCGTCACGAGAAAAGATGCGGCCGCGCATCTTGCTGAATACATGCAGGAGGCCTCGCGCGAGGAGAAATATCGCACCGTAGCCACCGCGGGCGCCGGGAGTATTCCCCATCTCATAGGTACAAAGCTTTTCAACGATTACGGAGTGCCGATGGTGCACGTACCCTATCAAGGGTCGGCGCCAGCGATCCTCAGTGTCCTTGGGGGGCATGTCGCGGTTGCGATTGTTCCTTTTCCGGACTTTCTCCCGTTTCAAGATTCGCTTCGCATTCTTGCGCAAACCGGCAGCGGGATCGAGACGGAAGGATGGGTCGGCATCTTCGCTCCGCCGGAAACATCAGCGGAGGAAGTCTCCCGACTCTCCGAAATCTTCCGGCAGGCATCGCAACGTTCTCAGGAGAAACTGCAGAATGTCGGATTTAGGCAAGTATGGCGATCCGGTGCGGAGGCACGAGCAATGCATGAGAAAGATTACACCCAGTGGACGCCAATACTTAAGGTGCTCGGAATTCAACCGTGACACAGCCACAACGGTGGCCGGACGTGACGTAACCGGAGCTTCACAGCCTGCCGTCCGAAGCCGCGTCGATTTCACGTGCCGTTTGGTCAGGCCCTCCGCTGTCTTTTCCGCATTCGGCGGAGCCCCTGCACGGATGAAGCGCGGAGACCAGACTGCAGCGTTGTCGGGCGCTGACGACCCGGGCACTAACGGCGCTTTGATACTTTCTGGACCGTCTTGAGCGCTTGATTGACGCCCTTCAGCGATTCATTGACCCCCTCCAGCTGCGCTTGCAGAGCATCCCTGCGCTTCTGTAGGTCCTTCAGCAACGCCTTCCTTTGCGCCGCGGTCAATTCCTCAAAGTCGATGAGATCCACTGCAAATCTACACATCGCCGCCTCCAAGTGGCAAAATTAGATTTGATCAATCCATTGTCCAATGTACCCCTGAATTGTCGACAATTTCTGGTGGATAATCAAGCTGGATGATCCTCGGGTCGGACGAATTTTGGGCGACCTTGCGCACGGCAGGACACCGGCACCGGCGTCGCACTTTCTTCACCGGCTTGGCGCGACCGACCTGATCGCTTCAAGGATCAATCAATCGCCCAAGCTGCTCGTCGGGGTTTGCGGCCGCATTGACCAAGATTGCCGTGTAATCGGCAACCCAATTCTGGACGGTGTTTGGCTCGAACAAGTCGTCCTTGCGCCCGCATATACCGGTCATTCCCGACGGGGTGTCCTTAAGCGTAATCGAGAGCCAAGCGCGATCGATCGGCATGGCAGACCGATCTTCCTGGTAGCCGAACGGGTGAACCGCCAGATCGGGCAGCTGGTGCGCTCGGCGGAACGCAACTTGGAGAACGAAATAAACTTGAACGAGTGATGCCGGGCACAAGCCGGTTTCTTCCGCTAGTCGGCTGGCAATGATATCGAAGGGAAGTTCTTGTCTGGCGTAAGCCTCCAAGACGGCCCTGCGCACGCGTTTAAGCGCTTCGCTAAAGCTCAGACCAGCATCTAGTTGGGTGCGGATGATCGTTGTGTTCGCGAACGGACCGATCACGCGTTCTGTCCTGAGTTGAGGCCGATTGGCCATCAAAGTCGCCACACAAATGTCGTTGCGTTCGCTCCGGAGCAACAGCAGGGTCTTGAACCCGGCGAGTAGACTCATGAACAGAGTTGCGCCCCGGTCACGGCTCATGGCGCTCAGCTGCGTCACCAGATTGTTCGATATTTGAAATGGTTCCTGGAGAACGCGCGAGGTCAATTCGCCTCCAACGCTGCTTTTCGGGGCTGCAAATGGAGGTGAGGCTTTGTCGAGGCACCGCTTCCAGTATGCGAACTGCCTGTTTGCTTCCTCGGTGCTGGACCACAAACGCTGCCAGCGAGCGAAATCGGAAAACTGAAACGATCGTTTGGGCAGCTGCGCCTTCGCGCCAGAGATCGAAGCGGCATAGATCTCCAGAAGCTCTTCCATGAAGATTGCCATCGACCAGCCATCGATGACGATATCGTGCATGACCAGAAGCAAAACATGGTCGCTGGCGTCGAGCCGGAAGATATGGGCCCGGAACAGTGGTGCATTGTTCATGTCGATCGGCGCCAGAGAGCACCGTTCGGCTTCCAACTTCGCCTTTACCAGCAGAAGTTCCTTGGCACGGGTATCTCCGGTATGCGTCGGAGCTGCATAATCCTTCACAGCCAGGATTGATCTGACATCGACGTCCGGCAAGACGCGAGCAAGGGGAACCTCATCCTGCCAGATGAACGCCGTGCGCAGCAGGTCGTGCCGACGCACGACCTCGGCAAGGCTCTGCTCGAGAGCGGGAATGCTTAGTCGGCCCTGTAATCGATAAGCGAACGGCAGGTTGAACTGGGGTAAGCCGGGTAATTTTCGCTCGATGCGTAGCATGCGCTCCTGCACGATGGAGATTGGCTGTGCGCCATCTGCATCAGCAAGCGAGATCTGCAATGGCGGATCGTGCGGGCGCGCGAACGAGCCGGCCTCCCCTTTTGATGATTCAAGACGAAGCGCAAGCGCCGCAACGGTCGACGAATTAAAGATATCCTCGAACGACAGCATGATGCCGAAGCGCTCTTCCACACGCAAAATCAACTGGGTCATGGCAAGTGAATCCACCCCGAGCGCGAAGACATCCTGATCAACGCTGATCCGATCGATGTCGAGGATGTCCTTCCAGATACCGGCCAGTTGACGCTCCAATTCCGAGCTGGGCGCAACTCCTTTGCCGTCGTCCTGGATTGGTCCAGTCTTTGAAAAGCCGGCCGCAAGTTCATTGCGCTTGACCTTCCCGCCGGGGCCTTTCGGAATCTCCGGTACAATCGCGATGAGGCCAGGGACCTTAAACCCGGCCAGGCGTCCTCGGGCGAAGTCTCGGAGACTTTGTACGCTCACCTTTGCGTCCTGACGCAGCACGACGGCGGCGGCGACGTCCGTGCCTAGTCGCTCATGGGGGACAGGGAAAACAGCGGCTTCGATCACAGCCGGATGGCTCAGCAAAGCGCCCTCTACCTCGGCGGGAGCAACCTTCTGCCCGCCCTTATGGATGATCTCCTTGATGCGACCGACGATGAAGAGATACCGGTCGGCGTCCAGGTATCCGAGGTCGCCGGGTCCGGAACCAGCCGTCCTGAAATGCGGACGCTGTAGCGGCGGCATCGTTGTCGTACCCCCTGGTTATGGTGGGACCTCGCAGCGCGATCTCTCCGCGTTTGCCGGATGGCAAGCGACGGCCTCCCCTGTCCAGTATCGCGATCTCGGGACCGGCCGGCCGGCCGACTGAACCGCGCTTTCGCCGCTGCAACGGATTTGCCGCGATCTGGGTGGCGGCCTCCGTCATGCCGTAGGTGTCTATAACGGGAACACCAAATAGCGCTTCCAGTCCGTCGAGCACTTCCGAAGACAGAGACGTCGAAGCCGAACGAACGAGCCGCAAGGAGGACCGCCGCGCGGCCTGCCTGTAGGGATCCGCCGCCGCCAATAGCGCGCGATGGATTGCCGGTACCGCCGTGTACCAGGTTGGTCGAAACTCCGTCAGCCAGCCGAAGAACGCTGCGGCATCGAAGCCGGGCGGACAGACCGCACTGGAGCCTGCCGCAAGCGCGGCCAGAAGTCCCGAGATCAAGCCATGCCCATGAAAGAGAGGCAGTACGCTTAGCAATCGGTCGCGAGCCTCCAGTTCCAAGGCGGCGCCAACGTTGTCGGCTGACAGACAGACGCTCGCATGGGTCAGAGGGACCGTTTTGGGCCGCGACGTGCTGCCGGATGTCATCAGGATGAACGCGTCGTCAGCGCCGGACGCAAACTCGTCGTCAGCCAGGAGCTGCGGTGCCCGACCGGTAACACTGAACGCGCCGGCTCCCTCGTTCGGCCGCATCGACACATCGATCACGGGCATGCCCTGGATTTGGGCGGCGAGTCGGCTAGCCGAATTCAAGTCAGCGTGCGTCAATAGCGCCGCCAATTGCAACTCGGCGAAATAACGCTGGTATTCATCACAGGTGAAACCCGGATTGAGAGGTACACAAACCGCGCCGGCCGCAACCGTGATCGCCGCCACTGCAGCCTCTGGTCCGTCCGACAACACGACCGCGACCCTGTCAGTTCGGCGCACGCCGACGTCCCGCAACCCGAAAACCACTTCATTTGCCTGCGTCCATAGCGCGCCATACGTCATCGGACGGCGCGCCGGAGCCAGAATGGCATGGCGCTCCGGCGCAGTTTCCGCATGGTCGGCGAGGAGGTCTCGAACGCACGGAAAGGGGCGTCTTCCGGCGCTCTTGCGTGTGCTACATTTCCGCAATTCCCTGACAATGTTCGACAACGCCGCCCCTCTTCGTCAATGTCGCTCCGTATCCTGCACTGATGAAGTCAATTTCCAGAACCCTCAAACACGTCGAAGGGCGAGAATAGGCAGATAGCAACGTCGGGTAATCGCCCGCAGGCGCCTCGGCTGCGCTCGGGCAAGTTGCCCGTTCCGACAGCATCTTGGGAAGCTCAACGCTTATAGCAGTATGTTGAGACACTGTCCGGCATGGCCGACGACCGTTTCTGGTCATACCGAGTGCGACACAGCCAGTCAGCCCTCAGCAGTGGTTAACCCTACCGCCAACAATCGCCCGGCTGCGCCAGTGTGTTCATCATGCCGCGCCGCGTTTCGCGCTACCACTCGACCCGCGAACGTCACCGCTCGCGAATGTTTGCGAGGGCCGAGCCCATGGACGTCAACCGCCGCCATCTGATCGGAGCATCCGCCGCAGGCGCTGCCGGCGCGCTGACGATGTCGCCGGATGTCGTGCGCGCCGCGCAGTCCGCCGGCTCACTCGGCCGCGACGTCACCCAATATGGCGTCCGCCCCGGCAGCCCCGACGACCAGACCCGCAATTTGCAACGCGCGATCGACGATGCCGCGCGGGCCCAGGTGCCGCTCGCCTTCCCGCCCGGCGCCTACCGCACCGGTCTCCTTCGCCTTGCGCCCGGCAGCCAGTTGATCGGGGTGCGCGGCGCCAGCCGGCTGGCGTTCAACGGCGGCGCCTCGCTGCTGGAGGCCGAAGGCGCCGGCGGCATCGTGCTGATGGGGCTGTCTTTCGACGGCGGCAACGTGCCGCTGCCGACCCGGCGCGGCCTCGTGCACTGCCTGTCCGGCCGCGACATCCGCATCACCGATTGCCAGTTCATCGGCAGCGGCGGCAACGGCATCTGGTTCGAGCAGATGTCGGGCGACGTCAGCAACAACATCTTCACCGACATCGCGACCACGGCGCTGGTGTCGTTCGACGCGCTCGGCCTGATCGTCTCGCGTAACACCATCAAGGGCACCAGCGACAACGGCATCGAGATCCTGCGCAGCGCGATCGGCGATGACGGCTCGATCGTCGCCGACAACCGCATCGAGGACATCAAGGCCGGCCCCGGCGGCTCCGGACAGTACGGCAACGCCATCAACGCGTTCCGCGCCGGCAATGTGATCGTGCGCGGCAACCGCATCAAAAACTGCGACTTCTCGGCGGTGCGAGGCAATTCCGCCTCCAACATCCACATCACCGACAACAGCGTCAGCAATGTCCGCGAGGTCGCGCTCTACTCGGAGTTCTCCTTCGAGGCCTCCGTGATCGCCAACAACACGGTCGACGGCGCGGCGATCGGCGTCTCCGTGTGCAATTTCAACGAGGGCGGCCGCATCGCGGTGGTCCAGGGCAACATCATCCGCAATTTGCTGCCGAAGCGCCCGATCGGCACCGACCCCAACGACGGCGCCGGCATCGGCATCTATGTCGAGGCCGACAGCGCCGTCACCGGCAATGTGATCGAGAACGCGCCGACCTTCGGCATCGTCGCCGGCTGGGGCAAGTATCTGCGCGACGTTGCGATATCAGGCAACGTCGTCCGCAACGCGCCCATCGGCATCGGCGTCTCGGTGGTGCCGGGCGCGGGCTCCGCGCTGATCAACAACAACATGATCTCGGAGACCCCGCGCGGGGCGGTGGTCGGGCTCGACCACGCCCGCCCGATCACATCGGATCTCTCGGCGGGCGGCGCCCAGCAATATGCGCAATTGACGATTGGCGCGAATGCGGTGCGCCGCTAGAGCGGTCGCCTACAGCGCGTTGCGCAGCAGCGGATAGCGGCGCTGGATGGTGTCGAGATCGAGCACCGGCGGGGGCATCGCCGGAGGGGGCATCTCCAGCAGTGGCGCGTCGGCCACGGTGGGCGGCTTCTCGAGGACCTCGGCTGCCGTCTCCAGGGCGGCTGCGACCGCGGTCATCGCGGCCTCCGCCAGAATTGCCGCCTCAGACCGGCGCTCCGGCATCGGCGAGATGTCAGGCGGCGGCAGCTTGGACTTGCCGCGGCCGAGCCAGGACAGGTCGATCGGCGAATTGTCGAGCGAGGCTTCGCGGGACAGCAATTCCCGCCAGATCTCGACCGCGGCCCGGGCTTCCCTGATGTTCTCGAGGAAGGCCTGCTCGCTGTGATAGCGGCGCCAGCGTCCGGTTTCGAACAGTTCGGTGAGGTGTTCCAGCCTTTGCTCGGCAAGGTTGCACCAGCGTGCAACGATCTCCTGGCCCCTGGCCACGTCGGTCCGATGTGTCATTTCAACTTGCCCGCAGGAAAAGAAACGGACGCAGACGCAACCGAACCGAATCAACTGGACGTGACGCTGATATTCTGTGGAAAAGGTAAATAAAGTCTAACTAAATTCTTAATCGCGGAAGGGTGACGAAAGAAGTCCGCTCGACTACGGAGTTTTTCGCCCGAAGCATGGTCAAGTCATCGACTTGCAATGCTGGCGATGCGCTTCGCTCCCGCGCACCGCTGCCGAACGATCCATAGCAAACTGTCAGCCGCGCTCGCGCACCCGCCGCAGCGATCGCGCTGCGCAGCGTCGGGGCCGCCGGCCACGTCCGGCCGGTCCGTCATGCAAGAGTGCCCAAAAATGAAAGACCCGTCCGGGGGGACAACCGGACGGGTCAAAGCCATATGGGCGCTTGGGGTGGATGGGCGCTCGCGCCTGATATAGCCGGGGAGGGATAAACCGCTCCCACACAGTTAAGTCGTGAGAGGAACACGGACGTTCAAACCGTCGGCGACTTTTTTAACGTTCCCGCCGCGAGGTTCCATCGCACCATCGGAGGCGTTCGGCGGCGAAAATCACTGCATAGCAAGGCAATTTGCAGCGAAATCGTCCGATGCGATCGATGGCGCAGCATCATTCAACACGCGGCTCACGGAAGTGTTATTGCCGTCCGGCTGTCTGAGGAGATTGCGGAGACTGCGGTGGTTTGTCCAACGCTGCGGCAACCGGGCACATGGTCGGTCCGTCGGGCGGTCGCGATGACCGCAACTGGCGCAGAACCGCCGGCCGCCGCTTACGGCGTCTCGACGGCGAGGCTGACGATCTTCTCTCTCTGCAGTCGCGCAATCAGCGCCGCGACGGCGTCCTTGTCCATCGCGCGGAACTGCAAGCGGAACATCCCGCCCTTCCCGTCGACGATCGAAGCCTGGTAGTTGTCCAGCAGCGACGAGATGTCGGCGATCCTGGCATCCGGCGCAAAGCGCACCAGCAGCCGGGTCGGCGCCGCCGCCACGCTCGCGCTGAGGTCGCGGGTGATCGGCGCGCTGGGCGCGACCGGCGCTGCACTGGGGGCGACGGCCGCGCTCGGCGCGCTGCGCTGCTCGGCGACGTCGAGCGATGCGGTCTGGAACGAGCCCGGCGGACTGCGCATCAGCACCGCGCCGATCACGCCCGCCTGCAACAGCACCACGAGCGCACCAAGGCTCGACGACCAGGCCAGCGTCCGCGGCGACAATTTCGAAAAGAACTCCGAGATCCCGGCCGACATGCGCGTGCCCGCCGACGGCTTGCGCTCAGGCTCGGCGTCGATCGCGGCAAACAGCTTCTGCATGGCGCGCGCCGAAGGCGCACCGAGGCTCTCGTTGAGGCCGATGGTCTCGGCATATTCCTGGCGGATCACGGCATATTGCCGGGCCAGCTCCGGATCGCTCGCCAGCGCGTCCTCGACGCGGCGCGCGTCGCGTGAGTTCAGCGTGCCGGCGGCATGCCAGGGCAGCAGCATCTCGACTTCGTCGGGCTCTTGCACTTTCTTGTTGCTCGCAGCCATCATGGCCAACCTCGCTCGACACCGGCTGCCTTCAGCAACTCGGCAAGTTTCTTGCGCGCATAGAACAGGCGCGTCTTCACGGTGTTCTCCGGAATGCCGACGATCTCAGCGACGTCTTCCACGGACTTCTCGTGATAGTAGACAAGATCGACGATCTCCCGGTGTTCCGCCGATAGTCCCGTCAGGCACCTGCGCAGCGTCGCGCCGGTGTCCTTCTTCTGCACTACCGTTTCCGGATCGTCGGACGTGTCCTCGATCGCGTTCGCGGCCTCATCGTCCAATTCGGCGTCTTTCCTTCGCCGCAGCGAAGACAACGCCTTGAACCGAGTAATCGCCAGAAGCCAGGTTGAAACGGCGGATCGTCCCTCGAATTTGCCCGCCTGACGCCACACGTCCAGAAAGACCTCGCTTATGAGATCCTCCGCCACCTGTTCGTCCCGCACGAGCCGAAGCCCGAAGCGGTACACCCTGACATGATGCCGTCCGTACAGCACCTGCATGGCGAGCCGGTCGCCTTGAGCGATCCGAGCGATCAGAACCTCGTCTGAAGCCGCCTGTGTCGCGCTCAATGGCCGTCTCGCAAAGTTGGTCTGAGGGGGGTGGTGCGTGGTTCGACGCGAGAGCCAAGATTCTTCACAATACGGCAATGTGCGGACCGCATGTGTGATCTATGACACAGTCGGCGATCCAAATGAGAAATAATCGCCGAAGGCTCGAATAACGGTATCATAATACAGAACACTCTCGCGGACGCCCACCGTCCGGCCGGGACCATATCAAGGCTTTGCCGGCAAGCCAGCATCGTCGCGAAGCGGGTATCGGCGCAGGTCCCCTGCCCGATCGCTTCCGCCCCGCGTCAGTGAACGGATTCCCCTTACGAAACAAGGGTGATGACCGCATTACGCCGGAGCCAGATTCGGTTCCAAAAGATACCAAACCTAAAGGCTTTCCCACTTAGATTTCGCCGGATTTCACCAATGGCGAGACCATGGGCAGCGCTGCGTCGTCACTTCCCAGTCCGATCGCGGGCGCATCGGAAAGCGGCCGTCCCAGGCTGACGCTCGAACGCCTCGCGCGCCGGGCCAGGCAGCGCCGCCAGATCCAGTCGATGATCGCCGGCTGCTTCGTGCTCGATGCCGTCGCGCTGCTGATCTACGCGCATGCCGGCACTACGTCGGTCCTGGTGGCGGCGGCCTATGCCCTGACCGGCCTCTCCCTCGTCGCGGTCTATGTGGTGCTCTCCGAGCGCGGCTTTCACGAGCGCTTCCTCGACCACTACCTGGTCGCGCCGCAATCGGCCGTCAACATGGTGAACCTGCTGGTGTTCACCTACATCGCGCCGGAAGTCGGCGTGCTGTTCCTCTGCAACCTGTTCGTGGTGTTCGGCTTCGGCGCGCTGCGCACCTCTGCGCGGCAGACCGCGATCATCTGGACCATCATGGTGCTGGGCCTGGCCGCGCTGTTCCTCGGCACCGACAAGGCGATCGGGATGCCGATGGGCACGCGGATCGACCGCCTCGCCACCATGCTGGTGTTCGCGCTGACGATCGGGCGCTGCATGTATCTCGGCATCTTCTCCAGCTCGATGCAGAAATCGCTGTACCAGAGCGGAAAGAAGCTGAAGGAAGCCTACCGGCGCATCGAGGAGCTCGCTGAGCTCGATGAGCTGACCGGCGCCTCCAATCGCCGCAGCATCATGCGCACGCTCGAGGAGGAGATTGCGCGCTGCGCCCGCAACGGCAGCTCCTGCGCGGTCGCGCTGATCGACCTCGACCATTTCAAGCGCATCAACGACGTCTACGGCCATCCGATCGGCGACGAGGCGCTACGCACCTTCGCCATCGGCATGTTCGCCAATCTCCGCAGCATCGACCGGTTCGGCCGCTACGGCGGCGAGGAATTCCTGCTGGTGCTGCCCGACCTGTCGCAGGATCAGGCGATGCGCGCGCTCGAGCGGCTGCGCACGATCATCGCCGATCTCGACTGGAGCGCGTTCTCGCCGGGCATGCGGGTGACGATCTCCGCAGGCGTCACCACGCTCCAGCCGCGCGAAAACTCCGACACGTTGCTTGCCCGCGCCGACGGCGCGCTTTACGCAGCCAAGGCGAGAGGACGCAACCGCATCGCCAGCGCCTGATCTTTCATTTCCCTATTCGGCGACGGAGAAGCCGTCGCCACCGCTCCAGGACAGAGTCATGAGTTCGAAGCCCGCGACCGCCCCCGAAAGTCTGCTCGACGAGTTGCAGACAACGCTTGCCCACGGCACCGTCGCACGCCGTGTCGAGACGCTGCGTCGCGTGACCGACCTCTTCATCAACGGATCGGTGAACTACTCGAACGAACAGATCGTGCTGTTCGACGACGTATTCCAATGCCTGCTCGAGCACATCGAAAACTCGGCCAAGGCGCTGCTCGCCGACCGCCTCGCGCCGATCGAGACCGCGCCGCCGCAGACCATCCGCACGCTCGCCTTCGACGACCTGATCGAGGTCGCAGGCCCGGTGCTGACGCTGTCGCCGCGGCTCGACGACGACACCCTGATCGAGACGGCGCGCAGCAAGAGCCAGGCGCATCTGCTCGCGATCGCCAACCGCAAGACGCTGAGCGGCGCCGTCACCGACGTGCTGGTGCTGCGCGGCAATGACGAGGTGATCCAGAGCGCGGTCAACAATCCCGGCGCGGAGTTCACCGAGCGCGGCTTCACCCGCCTGGTCAGCCGCGCCGAGGGCGACGAGAATCTGTCGACCTGCGTCGGCCTGCGCCCGAACATCCCGCGGCACCTCTATCTCAAGCTGGTCGCCAAGGCCTCGGACACCGTCCGGCAGCGGCTCGAGGCCGCCAATCCGCAGCAGGCCAAGGAGATTCCGATCGCGGTGAAGGAAGCCACGCGACGCGCGCGCTCGGCACCCGCCGGCGTGACGCCGGACACCACGATCGCGCATGCGCTGGTCAAGTCGCTCTACCGGGACGGCCGGCTCGACGAATTCCAGCTCGCGGCCTTCGCCGAGGCCGGCAAGTTCGACGAGACCAATGCCTCGCTTGCCGCGCTCGCCAATGTCTCGGTCAGCGTCGCCGAGAACATGATGATCGAAACCTGCGCCGAGGGCGTGATGATCCTGGCCAAGGTCTCGGGCCTGTCATGGTCGACGGTGCGAGCGATCATCAACCTGCGCGACGACATTTCGGGCGGCGAGCCGACCGATTTGCAGGCCTGCAAGGATACCTATGAGCGGCTGCGGCCCTCGACCGCGCAGCAAGTGCTGCGCTTCCATCGCATGCAGCAGTCCGCGCCCGCGGCGTAGTATCTCAACCTACTTTCCGTAGCCCGGATGAAGCGCAGCGCAATCCGGGACCAGTTCGCCCGCGGATAGAAACCCGGATTTCGCTTCGCTGCATCCGGGCTACAAACAGTCAGTACCGCAGCGCCCGCTTCCCCATCAGCGCGCCGACGCTCGCGACGATCGCGGTCGCCAGCGTGTACCAGGTGGCGACGAACAGCGGTGAATCATCCGTGCAGTGCGACGCATAGACGGTTGCCGCGAGCCCCGCCGACAGCAGGCCGGCAATAGCACCGGCGACGGCCGGCCGCGCCGGTGCGCCCTGCCGCAACCCGAACAGCGCGCCGACCAGCAGCGGCAGCGACATCGCGGGAATCGCGGTCATGCACGCCATCGAGTTCTTGCCGATCAACCGCGTCATCATCGGCGTACGTTGCGGCATCATCATCTCGCCGCTGATGGCGGCCACCAGAATGCCGGCCGGAATCAGCAGCCACCAGCCGAAACCGCGCAGCGAGGCTTCCGGCCGCGACAGATGCAGGCTGACCGCGATCGCCGAGGCGGCGAGCGCCAGCGTCACCGCGAACTTCAGGTCGAAGAACGGATTGTGCATCGCCGTCATCACGTCGGGCCGCACGCCGAGTTCGGCGAAGAAGATCAGGAGAGAGACCGGCGCCGCCGCCAGCAGCGCCAGCATCAGCGCAAGGCCGATCGGACGCGCGCGATAAGCGTTGTCCGCGGCAAGGGTTCGAATGAGTTGATCCGTGTCCATGCTCATCGATCCCGTAATTTCGCGGTGAGGCTCGCAAGCCCGCGATGCAGCGCCACCCGCACCGCGCCCTCGGTCATCGAGAATTTCGCGGCGGTATCCTTGATCGAGGCGCTGTCGACCGCAATCGATTGCAGCACGTCGCGCTGCCGCGCGGGCAGCGTCTGCAACTGGGCGGTGACCTCGCCGGGCGACGCCGTCGGCTCCGGTGTTTCCCCCGGCAGCGTCTCGGCGAAATCATCGATGTTGACGAAGATGCGCTTGCCGCGGCGGCGCAGCGCATCGATCAGCTTGTTGCGCGCGATCGCGAACAGCCACGGCGCGAACGGGGCGTTCGTGTCCCAGGTCTGTCGCTTCAAATGCACTGCCAGCAAGATGTCCTGCACGATGTCCTCGGACTGATCGACCGGTTGTCCCGCGCGCGCCAAGCCGCGTCGCGCCGCGGCACGGAGTACCGGCGTGATGGCCTTGAGCAGGCGATGATACGCCGCGTCATCGCCTGAAATGGCCGACCGCATCAGGTCGGTCCATTCATCCTCACGTTCGCGCACGCAGGCTCCTGAATTGCAATTCGGCCGATCTTTCAGTTCGTTACGCGGCAAGCCAAGAGATCACGAATTCGTGATCGCGATCCTCCGGCAAGACCGCGCCGAGCGTCAGCCTCAGAGAATCGCTCCGGCGGGTTTCCAGACATCACGGCTCATAACACCGATCGGTCCGGCAAGCATCGGGGTTGCGGGCGCCCGATGACCTACTAGGATGAAATTGCCCAGCTTTCGCCCCCTGAAGCCCGAAGATTCCCTCTTTTTGCCCCGGTGTGGACACGCAGCGGGGTCTCATTTCGGCCTTGGGCGGGCAAAATGGGGAGATCATCAGAATGAAGATCAAAGCCAGCGGGCGCTTGGCCTTGATGGTTGCGACAGGGCTGACAGGGTTTGTTGTGTATCTCGCAGCTCCGCTGCCGGCGCTTGCCAGTCCGGACGCATCAGCATCGAAATCCGACAGTGCGACGACCGACAAGTCCGCGCAGCAGAGTTCGCGGCATAGCCGGCGCCATGCGCGCCACAGCTCCTCCAAGACAGCCGACAAATCCGAGAGCCAGAAGGCCGGTAGCGACGCCGGAAGCGTGACGTCGGCAGGCATGCCCGCCACCGTCGCCAACGCCAATGCGGAGCTGACCTCCGGCGACGACAATGCGGCATCGACCACGGTCAAGGCCAATGCGTTGATTGCTGCGGCCGACAAACCCGCCGACCAGCAGCCTGACGGCAACGTGGTGGCATCCGACCAGCTCAACGACGTTGATCGGGCCCTGCAGCAGGAGCAGCCGTCGGAACCGCCGCAGCCGACTCAACAGCAGGCCGCCCAGCCGGAGGCGCCCCCGGCGCAGCCGCCGGCCGCGCCGGCAGCCGAACCCAAGCCGGCCCCGGTTCTGGCGAGCAGCGACAGCGCGAGCTGGGACCAGACCTCGCTGATCGGCAAGATCTTCATCGGTTTCGGCGCCCTGCTCACGGTGGCCTCCGCCGCCCGGATGTTCATGGCCTAGCCGAGGCACTTGGCTGCGGCGCGGCGCGCGCCGCACCGCCGCCCACAGCCCCGTTTCAACCACTTGAAGCGCATCCCGGCAGCGGGCACATTGCCCGGCAAATCAAGGCACGGGGTTTGCGTCATGGCTACGTTCGAATTCATCATTGTCGAAAGCGAGGGACCGGTCGGCGTCATCACGCTGAACCGGCCCAAGATGCTGAATGCGCTGTCGTTCGGCGTGTTCCGCGAGATCGCCGCGGCGGTCGACGATCTCGAGGCCGACGACAAGATCGGCTGCATCCTGATCACCGGCAGCGAGAAGGCCTTTGCCGCCGGCGCCGACATCAAGGAGATGCAGCCGAAGGGCTTCATCGACATGTTCAACAGCGACTTCACCGCGATCGGCGGTGACCGCGTCGCCCGTTGCCGCAAGCCGACGATCGCGGCGGTCGCGGGCTATGCGCTCGGCGGCGGCTGCGAGCTTGCAATGATGTGCGACATCATCATCGCCGCCGACACCGCCAAGTTCGGCCAACCGGAAATCACCCTCGGCACCATTCCCGGGATCGGCGGCACCCAGCGCCTGACCCGCGCGATCGGCAAGTCGAAGGCGATGGATCTCTGCCTCACCGGACGGATGATGGACGCGGCGGAAGCCGAACGCTCCGGCCTCGTGTCGCGGATCGTTCCGGCCGACAAGCTGATGGAAGAGGCGCTCGCGGCAGCCGAGAAGATCGCCTCGATGTCGCGCCCGGCCGCCGCGATGGCCAAGGAAGCCATCAACCGCGCGTTCGAGACGCCGCTCGCCGAAGGCATGAATGTCGAGCGCAATCTGTTCCACTCGACCTTCGCGCTCGAGGATCGCTCCGAGGGCATGGCGGCCTTCATCGAGAAGCGCAAGCCGGTCAACAAGAACCGCTAGCCCATTCGGCTCCGCCGCAACGCCGCGGTGACGAGCGCGCGATAGGCGCGCTCGGCGACATGCGTCGGCTTGTCGAGACCGAGCCGCGCCAGGCATTCGCGATCACCGGCATTGGGCGGATGCCGCATCCCCTGCCACAGCAGGCCGGCGAGCTGCAGCGGCGTCCGCTGCGCTTGCTGCAGTATCTGCAGCGCCGGAATCAGCCGCTGCTCGACATCGGAGAAGTCGCTGCCGAACGGGAATGACGGCAGGAGCCCGGCATCGCGCGCGGGCTTCAGCGCATCGCGGATGCGCTCGGGATAATTCTCGCGATGAGCGGCCGGGATTTCGTGATTGCGCGGCAGCTTGCCGGCGTCCTTGGCCTGCCGCATCAGTTCGCTTTGGAAGCGAGAGTCCGACACCTGCAACATCGCAGCAATCACGTCCGCATCAGATTTGCCGCGCGTATCGGCAACGCCGTACTCGGTGACGAAGATATCGCGCAGGTGCCGCGGAATGGTCTCATGGCCGTAGGACCAGCGGATGTTGGACTGCATCTGCTTGCCGGACTGATGGGTTGCCTCCAGCGCCAGCACCGAGCGCCCGCCCTCGAGCGTGAAGGCCTGCGCCACGAAATTGTACTGGCCGCCGACGCCGCTCACGACCTGGCCGTTCTCGAGCCCGTCGGAGATCGCAGCGCCCAACAGCGTCGCCATCATCGCGTTGTTGACAAAGCGCGCATCGACGCGGGCGCGGCGCTTGCCCTCCTCGTCGCCGAAGATCTCGTTGGTGAAGGACACCGGCATCATCTGGATGCGGGCCAGTTGCTCCGGTGGCATCTCGCGCAGAGTGCGGTAGAATGATTGCGGTCCGAGGAAGAATGCGCCGTGCAGGATCACACCGTCGACGTCGCGCCTGAGGATGCCGGCGTCGATCAGCCCGAGGAACGCCTCGAACAGCATCTCGCTGACGCCGTAGAGGCCCTTCTCGAACGGCCCGGTCTCTGCCACCGCGAGCTGTTCGGTATCGGGCGCCAGCCGCTTCATGATGCCGTGGAATTGGGCGTTGTCGCGGTGGCGGACCACGAGACCTTGCGCCAGCGCATCGCCGACCTGCCCGATGCCGATCTGCAGCGTGCCGCCGTCGCGGACCAGACCGGCGGCATGCAATCCGATCGCATATTTGGTGTCGCTGATCGGCTCCGACGGCGGCGCGAACAGCGGAAAATCGGTGTCCGGACTGTCGAGCACCGCGTCGAATTCATCCGCCGGCAGATCGCCGGGTCCGGGCATGAACGGCAGTTCGGAATTGACCTGGCCGATCAGCTTGAATGACGCCCGCCCCGCTGCACGGGCGCGCAACACGTCGAGCGTCGTGTCGGTGTTGCAGCTCAGACTGTAGCGCGGCACGCCGTCGACCACACGCTTGGCGACGAGCTGAGGGACGACATTCAATCTGCGCGACAGCAGATACGACGCCGCGTGGGTGTAGTTGGCGGAAATGTAGTGCTGCTGGGCGAACGGCTGATACAGCCACTGCCCCGCGAGGAAGAAGAACTCGATCACCTTGATGTTGGGCGGAAGCGCCCCGCGATGCAGTGCATCGGCGTAGGTGAGATCCGGATAGGAGCCGAACAGGCGATCGATCACCGGGCCGATGAAGCGCTGTTCGAGCAGGCTCTTCGGCTTCGGCTTCTCCAGCGTCAGCGCGGAGAACAGCGTCAGATTGATCGAGCGGTCGGCGACCGCCCGCGCATACAGCGCGTTGACGATGTGGTTGGCCTTGCCGAGGCCGAGCGGCAGCCCCACCACCAGTTCGGTTCCGACGTCGCGAACGATGTGCTCCGCGATCGCCTCGGGGTCGGAGAAAAATTTGGGCATCTGCATTGAACCCGGGCACGCGGTGGATAACCGGCGCCGCTGAATCGGCGGTCGGCGGCCCGAACTTATACTTCATATGCCTGACACGTTCGCCTGTGACGAACCGGCAACAGACAAGAACTGAAATGATGTGCAGATGTCGCGCGGTGGTTTGCCTGTGGCGGCGCCTCCCCCTAAACAGGTAGATGTGTCGACGGCGTCGGCGGAAGCGGACTGCCGGGTTTGGTTTGCGGGATCACATGGTTGAGCGTGCCGCTGATATTGGCAACGTGGCGAGGCGCGTGCTTTTGTCGGGCATCGGCCTCGGCGCATTGGCATGCGCGCTCCTGACCACCCCTGCCGCCCACGCCGAGAGCCTGCCCGAAGCGCTGGTCAAGGCGTACCAGACCAATCCGCAGCTCAATGCCGAACGGGCGCGCCAGCGTGCGACCGACGAGAACGTGCCGCAGGCGCTGGCCGGCTACCGCCCCCAGGTCGCTGCCAGCCTCTCGCTCGGCCTGCAGGCGGTGCGCGACCAGCTGCCTGGCAATGTGATCCAGACCGCGACGCTGAAGCCGTGGCAGATCGGGGTCACGGTGACCCAGACCCTGTTCAACGGCTTCAAGACCGCCAACAGCGTCCGCGTCGCCGAATTGCAGGTGCAGTCCGGCCGCGAGGCGCTGCGCAATGTCGGCCAGGGCGTGCTGCTCGACGCCGTCACCGCCTACACCAACGTGCTGGCCAACCAGACCCTGGTCGAGGCGCAGCGGTCCAACGTCGCCTTCCTGAAGGAGACCCGAGCAATCACCGAGCGCCGCCTCAATGCCGGCGACGTCACGCCGACCGATACCGCCCAGGCCGAGGCCCGGCTCAACCGCGGCCTCGCCGATCTCAACGCCGCCGAGGTCAACCTCGCGGTCAGCCAGGCCACCTATGCGCAGGTGATCGGCAACGCACCGTCGCAATTGCGTGCCGCCGACACCACCGACCGGCTGCTGCCGCGCAGCCGCGAGGACGCGATCGCGCTTGCGCTCCGCGAGCACCCTGCCGTGACCGCCGCCGGTTTTGACGTCGATGTCGCCTCGACCTCGATTCGCGTCACCGAGAGCAGCCTGATGCCGAACGTCACCGTGCAGGGCAGCGTCAGCCGCAGCCGCGACACCGACCAGACGCTCGGCACCTTCGCGACCGACCAGGCCTCGGTGATCGGCCAGGTCACGCAGCCGATCTACGACGGCGGCACCGCGGCCTCGCAGACCCGGCAGGCCAAGGAAGTGGCGGCGCAGAGCCGGCTCGTGCTCGACCAGGTCCGCAATCAGGCCAGGACCGCCGCGGTCAGCGCATGGGTCGCCAATGAGGGCGCCAAGATCGCGGTGTCGGCGTCCGAATCGGAGATGAAGGCCGCCGAGGTTGCGCTGGCCGGCGTGCAGAAGGAAGCCGCCGGCGGCCAGCGCACCACAGTCGACGTGCTCAACGCCCAGCAGGATCTGATCACCGCCCGCGCACGGCTGATCGGCGCGCAGCGCGACCGCGTGATCGCCTCCTACACGCTGCTCAGCGCGATCGGACGCCTCGACGTCAAGACGCTCAATCTCAAGACGCCGGACTACCTGCCCGAGGTGCACTACCATCAGGTGCGCGACGCCTGGCACGGCCTGCGCACGCCGTCGGGACAATAGGCTTTTTGGAACCGTTCGCACCGCGAACGGCCCCTTTCCGCCCGCGCTCTCCGCCGATAACCTCCGCCCTCGCCGGCGACCGATAACGCCGGTGCGCGGTTCACGCGCATAACAGCCGAGCACGCAGGGAGACGTCCAATGCTGACGCGACGCAGTATGATGCTGGCTTCCATCGCGACGGGAGTGACCATGACCAGCAGCAACGCATTTTCCAAGGCAGCGCAACCATCGACCCCGGTGAACTTCGACGTGCCTGCCGGTGCGTGCGACTGCCACACCCACATCCATGGCGACCCGGCGAAGTTCCCGTTCTTCGCCGGCCGCGTCTACACGCCGGAACCGGCCTCGCCGGAGGAAATGAGCGCGCTGCACAAGGCGCTGCATGTCGAGCGCGTGGTGATCGTGACGCCGAGCGTCTACGGCCCCGACAATTCATCGACCCTGTTCGGCATGACGGCGCGCGGGCCGACGGCGCGGGGCGTCGCCGTGATCGACGACAAGACCAGCGAAAGCGATCTCGACGCGATGCAGAAGGCCGGCTTCCGCGGCATCCGCCTCAACCTCGCGACCGGCGGCGTCAACGATCCCAATGTCGGCCGGCAGCGCTTCTCGGCCGCGATCAAGCGGATGAAGGCGCGCGGCTGGCATGTGCAGCTGTTCACTAGCCTCGCGATGATCTCCGCGATCAAGGACCTGGTCGCCACGGCGCCGGTGCCGGTCGTGTTCGACCATTTCGGCGGCGCCGAGGCCGCGCTCGGCACCGGCCAGCCGGGATTTGACGACCTGCTCGCGCTGGTCAAGTCCGGCAAGGCCTATGTCAAGATTTCCGGCGCCTACCGTGCCTCCAAGCTCGCGCCCGACTATGCCGACGCAACGCCGCTGGCGCAGGCGCTGATCGCTGCTAACGCCGAGCGCATCGTCTGGGGCACCGACTGGCCGCACCCTGATTCGGTGACGCCGGCGGGCAAGCAGGTCACCGACGTGACGCCGCTGTACCAGATCGACGACGGCCGCCTGCTCAACCAGCTTCCGGTCTGGGCGCCGGACGCCGCGGTCCGCAAGACCATCCTGGTCGACAATCCAGCGCGGCTCTACGGCTTTACCTGACGTTGTCCTTTGGCCGGCGCGAGAAGTAGGAGATCAGGACCGGCAGCGTGATCAGGATCACCAGCGGCGCCAGCATCATGCCGGTGACGACCACGATCGCGAGCGGCTTCTGCACCTGCGAACCGATGCCCGCCGACACCGCCGCCGGCAACAGCCCGATGCCGGCGACCACGCAGGTCATCAGCACCGGACGAAGCTGCAATTCGCCGGTGCGGATCACCGCGCGCATCCGGTCGTAGCCTTCGTCGATCAGCTGGTTGAACTGCGACAGGATGATGATGCCGTCCATCACGGCGATGCCGAACAGCGCGATGAAGCCGATCGCGGCCGAGACGCTGAACGGGATGCCCGAGATCAAGAGCCCGAGCACGCCGCCGAAGATCGCCATCGGGATCACGCTCATCGCGAGCATGGTGTCGACCATCGAGCCGAAATTGAAGAACAGCAGCACCGCGATCAGCGCGAGGCTGATCGGCACCACGATCGACAGCCGCTTGATCGCGTCCTGCAGATTGCCGAACTCGCCCACCCATTCGAGATGCGAACCGGGCGGCAACTGGACCTGCTCGTTGACCTTCTGCTGCGCCTCCAGGATCGCGCTGCCGAGATCGCGGTCACGCACCGAGAACTTGATCGGCAGATAGCGCTCCTGCTGCTCGCGATAGATGTAGGCCGCGCCGGAGATCAGCTTGATCGAAGCGACCTCGCTGAGCGGGATTTGCGTGATGCCGCCATTGGCGTTGGTCACCCCGACCCGCAGGTTCTGGATCGCCTCGGCACTCTTGCGATACTCCGGCGCAAGCCGGACGATGATCGGGAAGTGCCGGTCGCTGCCCGGCTCGTAGAGGTCGCCGGCGCTGTCGCCGCCGACCGCGACCTTGATCGTTGCATTGATGTCGCCCGGCGACAGGCCGTAGCGCGCAGCCCGCGCGCGGTCGACGTCGATCTGGACGGTCGGCTGGCCAAGCGAGGTGAACACCGCGAGGTCGGTGACGCCCTGCACGGTCGACAACACGGATTTGATCTTGTTGGCGGTGTCGGTCAGCGCCTGCAGATCGTTGCCATAGAGCTTGATCGAATTCTCGCCCTTCACGCCCGACACCGCCTCCGAGACGTTGTCCTGCAGGTATTGCGAGAAGTTGAATTCGACACCGGGGAACTTGTCCTGCAACTGACCGAGCAATTGCGCGGTGAGTTCGTCCTTGTCATGCGTGCCCGGCCATTCGCTGGCCGGCTTCAGCGGCGCGAAGAATTCAGCATTGAAGAATCCAGCGGCGTCGGTGCCGTCGTCGGGACGGCCGTGCTGCGACACCACCGCCACCACCTCGGGACGGTCGCGGATCAGCTTCCGCATCTCGTTGACATAGGTGTTGCCTTCCTGCAGCGAGATCGTCGGCGGCAGCGTGGCGCGGATCCACAGATTGCCCTCTTCCAGCTTGGGCAGGAATTCGAGGCCGAGCATCCGCGCGAAGATGATGGTCATGACCACGAGGCCGGCGGCGCCGGCCATCACGATCTTGCGGTTGCCGATTGCCCAGTTCAGCGCCGGCAGGTAGATCGCGTCGAGCTGCTTGACGATCCAGGTCTCGGTTTCGTGGATATGCGCCGGCAGGATGATCGCACTCAGCGCCGGCGTGATCGTGAACGTCGCCAGCAGTCCGCCCGCCAATGCATAGGCATAGGTCCGCGCCATCGGCCCGAAGATATTGCCCTCGACGCCGCCCAGCGTGAACAGCGGCAGGAACGCGGCGACGATGATGGTGGCGGCGAAGAAGATCGAGCGCGAGACGTCGGCCGCGGCCGACAGGATCGCATGGCTCTTCATCCCCATCACCGTATCCTCGGAGATGTGGGCCCGCTCGGCCTCCGACAGCGCGGTGGTCTGCGACAGCCGGCGGAAGATCGCCTCCACCATGATGACGGTGGCGTCGACGATCAGGCCGAAATCGATCGCGCCGACCGACAGCAGATTGGCGGATTCGCCGCGCAGCACCAGGATGATCACGGCGAAGAACAGCGCGAACGGGATCGTCGCACCGACGATCAGTGCGCTGCGGAGGTCGCCGAGGAAGATCCACTGCAGCAGCACGATCAAGAGGATGCCGACCACCATGTTGTGCAGCACGGTGTGGGTGGTCAGCTCGATCAGGTCCTTGCGGTCGTAGATGCGCTCGATCTTGACGCCCGGCGGCAGGATCGAGGAATTGTTGATCTGGTTGACCAGATGCTCGACGCGGGAAATCGTCGGCGAGCTCTGCTCGCCACGCCGCATCAGGACGATGCCCTGCACGATGTCGTCGTCACCGTCGATGCCGGCGATGCCAAGCCGCGGCTTCTCGCCGATCGTGACGGCGCCGATGTCCCTGACCAGCACCGGATTGCCGCCGGATTGCGAGATCATGGTGTTGGCGAGATCGTCGATCGAGCGGATCAGGCCGACGCCGCGCACCACCGCCGATTGCGAGCCGATGTTCACGGTGTTGCCGCCGACATTGATGTTGGCGTTGGAGACCGCCTGCAGCACCTGCGGCAGGGTCAGGCCGTTGGCGACCAGCTTGTTGAAGTCGACCTGGATCTCGTAGGTCTTGGTCTTGCCGCCCCAACCGGTGACGTCGATGACGCCGGGCACGGCGCGGAAGCGGCGTTGCAGCACCCAGTCCTGCAGCGTCTTCAGGTCGAGCACGCTGTAGTTCGGCGGTCCCTTGAGGCGATAGCGGAAGATTTCACCGATCGGGCTGGTCGGCGAGATGCCGGGTTGCACGTTGCCCGGCAACGGCGCCAGTTGCGACAGGCGGTTCAGCACCTGCTGCAGCGCCTCGTCATAGGTGTAGTCGAAGGAGAACTGCAGCTTGACGTCGGACAGACCGTACAGCGAGATGGTCCGGATCGTCTTGAGGTTCTTGATGCCGGCGACCTGGGTCTCGATCGGAATCGTGATGTAGCGCTCGATCTCCTCGGCCGAGAGGCCCGGGCTTTGGGTCACGATGTCGACCATCGGCGGGGTCGGATCGGGATAGGCCTCGATATTGAGGTGCTGGAACGCGACCAGACCGCCGATGATGACGATGGCGAACAACGCCACCATCAAGTAGCGGCGACTGACAGCGATTGCGACAAGGCGATCCATTTCAGATCGGAGCTTTCAGCTGGAAGGACTTTTCTTGATTGGGCAGGGTCGCGGCGCCAACGTGTTGCGCGCTGGCCGCGAAGGAAAACCGGTTCGCGCTTGTCCGGATCATGCGTCTCAGGTGCCGGATGCGGCGCGGTCGATGAAGAGGCTTCCCTTCGTCACGATCTGTTCGCCGGGCTTCAGGTTGCCGGCCACCTCGACCAGATCGCCGTTGGTGAGGCCGGGCCTGATCTGGCGCAGCTCGATTGTCTTGTCATCGGCATGCGCGACCCAGAGCCGAACCTGATCGCCCTCGTAGATCAGCGCCTGCTTCGGCACGCCGACCGCTGGATGATCGCCCTTCGAATACAGCGTCACATTGGCGAACATCTCGGGCTTCAGCCGATTGTCCGCGTTGTCGATGGTGGCTCGGACCAATAGCCGGCGCGACGTCGGGTCGATCGCCGCGGCCACGTAGTTGACCCGGGCGTTGAGCACCTTGCCCGGCAGCGCCATCACGTTGAAGTTGAGGTCCTGCCCGACCGCGACATTGTCGGCGTCGGATTCGCGGACAAAAGCGATCAGCCAGACCGTGGAGAGATCGCCGATCACGTAGACCGGGTCGCTCGCGCCGGTCGAGACATACTGACCCGGCCCCGCCTTGCGCTGGACGATGGTGCCGCCGAGCGGCGCGAACACCGTCGTCTCCGGGTTGAGGCGGCCCTTCTGCTGCAGCGTGGTGATGGCGTCGTCGCCGAAGCCCAGGATGTGCAGCTTGTTCTGCGCCGCTTCCAGCAGGGTCTGCGCCGAGCGCGCATCGTTCTGCGCCTGCACCAGCGTCGCCTGCGCCTGCTGATAATCCTTCAGCGGGATTGCCTTTCCGTCGGACAGGTCCTTGGCGCGTTTCTCCTGGATCGCGGCAAGATCAAGCGCCGACTGTGCCTTGTTGAGACCCGTCATCGCCGCGACATAATCGTTTTGCGCCTGCACCGTGTCGGCGGCCTCGATCACAAACAGCGGCTGTCCCTTGGTCACGCTCTCGCCCGGCCGCACCAGCAGGCGGGTGACGCGGCCGGTATACGGCGAGTACACCGGAGTCGAGCGATCTTCATCGATCCCGATCTTGCCCTCGGTCACCAGTTCGGAGCGGAAGGTGTGCTCGGTCGCGGTCTGGAAGGTCAGGCTGGCCCATTCGGCCCCGGTCGGGGTGTAACGGGATCCCCCCTTGCGGGACTGGCTGGAAACCTCGGACGAGGGCGTCGGCTTGGCCGCGCTGAGATGCGTATAGCCGTAGGCGCCGGCGCCAGCCAGCGCCGCCACCACCACCACCGTCACCAGCCGCGGTCGGCTAAGGGTCTGCATTCGCTTGGTAAGCTCTTTAAGCATGGGGTCCGGGGATCGATCGTTGCAGCTTCCGGCGGGACGGCCCCAGCGGTGCGGTAATAGTGCCGAATTGGTGTCGCAAACAACCTAAAAATCGCGGTTCGGCGATGCCGGCTGTTAAAGTTCGGATAGCCTGAATGGCTGCTGAATGTCTCATCCGGGAAACTCCGGGGGATGGCTGCCGAGCGGCATCGCCGGACGGGACCAATGGGCCGGCGTCCGCGACAGCACGGCCGCATGCCGGACCGAACTCAGCGTGCCAAAGCCGGACGGAAGCTGCTCGATGAAGGGCAGCACCGCATCCGCCGTGAGGTCAGCCGTCGCCAGGCCCTCTTTGAGACGGCCGAGATTCCACAGCCAGCGCCCGGTCTGCGCCAGCGACACCCGGACGTGCCAGCTGCCGCCCTCGCACGCCTGGCGGGCCTTGGCCATCATGGCGCCGAACGCCATGAAATATCCGGTGGCGTGGTCGAGCATCTGGGCCGGCAATTCCTTCGGGCCCTCGACGCCGGCCGCCTGCCCTTCGGCATGATTGAAACCGGTCGTGGTCTGCACCAGCGAGTCGAAGCCGCGGCGCTCGGCCCACGGTCCGGCATGGCCATAGGCCGAGAGCGTCACATAGACGATGCCGGGATTGATGCGCGCCGCGTCCTCCGGCGAAAAGCCGAGCCGCGCGATCGCCTGCGGGCGATAGCCCTGAGAAAGAATATCGGCCTGCGCCACCAGACCGCGCATCACGCCGCGCCCCTGTTCGCTGCGCAGCTCGACGAAGCTCGAGAGCTTGCCGCGTCCGGTGTCGATGGTGAGCCACGGGATATCAGGCAGGTCGGGACCGGAGATCAGCAGCACGTCGGCGCCATGCGCGGCGAGCGTGCGGCCGGCGACCGGACCGGCGATCACGCGCGACAGATCGAGCACGCGGATGCCCCCCAGCGGCCGGTCGCCGGCGGGCCATGGCTTCGGCGCGGCCTCGCCGATCTTCTCGATCGAGATCAGCGGCAGCCTTGCCAGTTCTCTTGCATGCGGCGTCGCCGACCATTCGTCATAAGAGCGCATCAAGGCGACCACGCCGCCGGCGGCATGGGCCGCGGTCTCGAACGCCTCGCCGTCCCATTGCAACAGCGCGGCCTGGACCTCGTCGCGCTCGGCGTTGCAGCCGAGCACCTTGCAGACGGCGTGGCGATGATGCGGAAAATTGGTGTGGAGGCGGACGAAGCGGCCGTCGCGGACGCGGTAGACGCCGGCGATCTTGTCCCAGGCCGGTGGCGGCGGCTTGTCGTCGACGCGCAAATAGCGCTCGCTGCGGCATTCGACGACGGCATGGCGGATATCGACCGCGACCTCCTGGGTCTCGCCGCTGCGCGCTTTCCAGATCTCGGCGGCGGCCAAGCCGGCCGCCGCGATCGGAGCCTGCGCCGCGGCCGCGACACGAAACGACGACGGCAATTGCGGTTCGCTGCCGGTCAGCCTGACGGCATCGAGCGCGGACGGCGCGCCGCCGGCGCCGGTCCACACGTCGGCAAGAATTTCACGGATGCCCTGCATGCGCATCCCCGTTTGCGATTATTTTATGCCCGAGCATGATGACACAAAAGCGTTGTCCGATCTCACCCGTCATGCCTTGTTTGGGCGTAACCTCCGCGCCAACACGTTCCGCGTTCGTCGCGAGGGAAAACCGCTTCACACTTTTCCGGATCATAGCTTGTTTGGGCATGACCTTTTCGGAAAACCGTTTCACACTTTTCCGTATCATGCCTTCTGCCCGACCCGAACAGGAGTTGCAATGGCTGCCATCGATCCCATCACTGCCGGTGCTGTCTTCATCGCGACCGCGGCCACCGACGCGGTCTATGTCATGTTTACTTCGGCGGTCGTGGCGCGCAAGCGCGTGCCGGCGGCGACCTGGAGCAGCATCTGGTATCTGCTCTCCTCGTACGCGGTGATCAGTTACACCGAAAACTGGGTGTATGTCGCCTTCGCCGCAGCGGGGTCGTGGCTCGGCGCCTATGCATCGATCACTTTCCTGCACCGCCCGCCCGGCGGACCGCCGGTGGGTGCGGCGGTCGAATAGCGTGCAGCTGCCGAAGAATTCATCCGGCATGCGAACACGAGACCGATCTGACGGAGATCATTTGTAAGCTCCGTGTCAGCATTCGCGTGTAAGCTTCACGACAGCTTTCCCGCGGCATGAGCCAAGATCTGAGTGTCATCGCCCGCGAAAGCGGGTGATCCAGTATTCCAGAGACGCCTGAGCTTGAGCCGAGAAGCTGCGGCTTCTTCCGGTGTCGTCCCGGCGCACGCCAGGGACCCATACTCCGTGGCGGATATTGTGAATGGGGCTCGTCGTTCGAGCATCGCGCACCATCACCATCGGTGGTTATGGGTCCCGGCCTTCGCCGGGACGATGGCGAGTATGTTGCGCGACCAGTGAGTCATACGTCCGCGTCCTCGCGACATGATTTGTCCGAGCTTTGCTTTGCGTTTCGCCGCTCTGACATCAGAGGGCGCAGGGAAAGCCGGGTGCCGATCGCACCCATGGGCCCCGAGCAATGGGTAGAAAGCTCGGGGGTAGGACCACAGGTGTAACCGGAGCAATCCGGCTTTCCCTGCGCGATGGGCTACGGCTTATACGTGCTCTCCCCGGCGAGACTGGGCTTTGTTGTCACCGTCTTCGCAACGCGCACCGCGCAATGCGAAAAGACACCTGCCACTAGGGCGTCAGGCCTGCACGACTTCACCGTCCGCGTCACGCGCTCTCGTCAGTACCGCGCTCGGCGTCCACCGCATCTCGACCCACGTTCGTGACGACCGCGAAGCGCCCCTCGTGCCGGGTGAGATTTCGGATTTATAGCATCTGGATATACTTCGGATAAAGCGAAATATTTTCATCGCCGGGGATTGACAGACTTTAGCTGAGTTGCTCGTCGGGTTGTTTTGCCGCAACTCGCTCAGCTTCGCCGTTATTGTTGGCGGCGAAGCTGCGCAACCGCCGCCGCCAGATCACCCACAGCATCAATCTGATGAGCCAGTTCGGCACATTCAGATGGCGCAGGGTTTCAATCTGGCCGTGATCCTCACGCTGCCGGAAACTCGGATCAGACAGGTACTCCCGGTCGCTAGCGCACCACTCGATCGTGCGCACGATCTCGTCTCGCAGGGGCTCCGCGTCAAGCAGTCCGGCGAGGAAGTTCAGTTCGCGCCGATCAGATGCTCCCAGAACCGACGTTGCCAGATTCCTCGTTCGTTGCGGGCGACACGAACGTCGCTGAGCATTTCATGCTTTGGAAGTACTCTCGCGAAGCGATGCTTGATGAGTCGCCAGCGCGTCGAAAAATCGGTATCGCCGGGCGGCAAGGTCCAGATCGCGTGCAGGTGGTCGGGCAGGATGACGAATGCGTCGATCGTGAAGGAATAGTCCCGGCGAGTCGCCGCAACTGCGGCACGCAATTCGGCAATGTGATCCACGAGCAGGGTTTGCCGTCGGTCCAGCAGGTTGACCGTGAAGAACCAGCAGCCACCAGGGACGAACGCACGACGATAATTCGGCATGAGCTTCACGTCGGTTGATATGAGCGGCGGATTACGCCTTCGGCTAATCCGCCCTACGATTCCGGCATCCCCTCAATGAAAGTCGCGGGACGGCGGCAGGATGCGGACGTTGCGCGGGTGGCGGATTCTTTGCGGCGAGTTGTCGCCGTGATCGCGGCTGATGTCGTTGAGCGGCTCGATCAGCGCGGGGCCCGCCGGCACCGGATGCTTGCGGCTTAAGGATTCGTTGGCGAGGCCGATCAGATCGTGGGAGCGATCGGTCATGCGCTGCGCCACCAGATGCGTCACACCCTCGGGGCTGCTCTGGATATAGCCTTCGACCAGGATCAGGCGCGCGCCCATCACTTCCTTGCGGTACTGCTCCATCACCTTCGGCCACACCACGATGTTGGCGATGCCGGTCTCGTCCTCCAGCGTCATGAACACGACGCCCTTGGCGCTGCCCGGCCGCTGCCGCACCAGCACGACGCCGGCACAACTGACGCGGCGGCGGTCGTTGCTGCGGTTGATGGTGTGGCAGGCGACGACGCGCTCTTTGCTGAACATCTCGCGCAGGAATTCCATCGGGTGGCCCTTCAGCGACAGGCGGATGGTCTGATAGTCGGCGACCACCTGCTCGGGGCGCGGCATCTCCGGCAGCGGTTTTGTTCCTTCATCCGGCTGCTCGCGCGCGGTGGCGGCCTCGAACAGCGGCAGCGGCACGTCGTCGGGCAGCCGCCGCACCGCCCACAGCGCCTCGCGGCGGTCGAGCCCGAGCGAGCGGAATGCATCGGCATCGGCAAGCAGGATCAGCGCGCGCTTGGGCAGGCCGGTGTCGCGGGCGAAGTCTTCCAGCGAGGTGAAGGGCCGGCGGTTGCGCGCCGCGACGATGCGGTCGGCCCAGTCGAGCTCATCTCTGTCCAAGGCCGCGCGGGAGGTGGGCGGGTTCCCTCCCCCCTTGCGGGGTCCGAGGCGAGCGAAGCTCGCTCTCGAGGTTAGGGAGAGGGGTAAGCCGCTCGGGTCGTGGCTTACCCCTCTCTCCAACTCTCCCCCGCAAGGGGGGAGAGAGCCCATCCGTTCGTGCCTCCCTGACTCATGCACATCTACGCTTTGCGTATCCCGGAATAACGACTGCATTCGTTTCAGCCTCTCCTCATCCTCATCCAGCCAGTGAAACCCGTCGATCTGGCGGAAGCCGAGCCGCACCGCGCAATGCTCGCCGACCTTCTCCTCCAGCGTGTTCTGTGCAAAGCTGAAGGAGACATCGACCTCGCGTACCGTGACGCCGTTCTTGCGGGCGTCGCCGACGATCTGCGCCGGGGCATAGAAGCCCATCGGCTGCGAGTTGAGCAGGCCGCAGCAGAACGCGTCGGGATGATAATGCTTCAGCCATGAGGAGATGTAGACGAGCTGCGCGAAGCTCGCGGCGTGGCTTTCCGGGAAGCCGTAGGAGCCGAAACCCTTGATCTGGTCGAAGCAGCTGCGGGCGAAGTCGGGCGAATAGCCGCGCGCCACCATGTTGCCGACCAGCTTCTCCTCATAGGTGCCGATGGTGCCGAGATTGCGGAAGGTCGCCATCGAGCGGCGCAGGCCGTTGGCTTCCTCCGAAGTGAAGTGCGCCGCCTCGATCGCGATCCGCATCGCCTGCTCCTGGAACAGCGGGACGCCGAGCGTCTTGTGCAACACGTTGTAGAGCTCGTTCTTGTCGCCCTGGTCGGGCGCCGGCGACGGATAAGTCACCTGCTCCTGATTGTTCCGCCGGCGCAGATAAGGATGCACCATGTCGCCCTGGATCGGACCGGGGCGCACGATCGCGACCTCGATGACGAGGTCGTAGAAGGTGCGTGGCCTCAGCCGCGGCAGCATGTTCATCTGGGCGCGACTCTCGACCTGGAACACGCCGAGCGACTCGCCGCGGCACAGCATGTCGTAGACTTCTTCTTCGTCCTGCGGGACCGAGGCGAGCTCCCAGCGCTCGCCCTTGTGGTCGGCGATCAGGTCGAAGCATTTGCGGATGCAGGTCAGCATGCCCAGCGCCAGCACGTCGACCTTCATCATGTGAAGCGCGTCGACGTCGTCCTTGTCCCATTCGATGAAGGTGCGGTCGTCCATCGCGGCGTTGCCGATCGGCACATAAGTGTCGAGCCGGTCCTGGGTCAATACATAGCCGCCGACATGCTGCGAGAGATGGCGCGGAAACTCGATCAGCTCGGTGGCGAGCTCGACCGCGAGATTGATCATCGCGTTCGCAGGGTCCAGCCCGGCCTGCCGCACCTGCATGTCGTTGAGGCCCTTGCCCCAGCTGCCCCACACGGTGTCGGCGAGCGCCGCGGTGACGTCCTCGGTCAGCCCGAGCGCCTTGCCGACATCGCGGATCGCGCTGCGCGGGCGGTAATGGATCACGGTGGCGATGATCGCGGCGCGATGGCGGCCGTAGCGGCGATAGACATATTGCATCACCTCCTCGCGCCGCGAATGCTCGAAATCGACGTCGATGTCGGGCGGCTCCAGTCGCTCCTTGGAGATGAAGCGCTCGAACAACAGATCGACCTTGGTCGGATCTACCGAGGTGACGCCGAGCACGAAGCAGACCGCCGAATTCGCCGCCGAGCCGCGGCCCTGGCACAGGATGTTCTGGCTGCGCGCATAGTGCACGATGTCGTGCACGGTGAGGAAGTAATGCGCGTATTTCAGCTTTCTGATGAGGCGCAATTCCTTGTGCAGGGTCTTCTTGAGTCTAGGCGAAATGCGAATTGGAAATTTTCTATGCGCCCCCTTCCAGGTTAAATCCTCCAAATGACGTTGTGCGGTCTTGCCCGGCGGCACCGGCTCGTCGGGATACTGGTATTTGAGCTGGTCGAGCGAGAACGAGATGCGTTTCGCAAAGCGCATGGTTTCCGCGATCGCGTCCGGCAGATCGCGAAACAGCCTGATCATCTCATGCGCCGGCTTGAGATGGCGCTCGGCATTGGCCTCGAGCCTGCGGCCGACAGCCTCGATCGTGGTCTTTTCGCGGATGCAGGTCAGCACGTCCTGCAACGGGCGGCGCGCGGGATGATGATAGAGCACCTCGTTGGTGGCGAGCAGCGGCACATTGGCCTCGGTGGCGAGACCATGCAGCCGCGCGAGGCGGCGCCTGTCGTCGCCGCGATAGAGCAGGCTTGCGGCGAGCCAGACGCCGTCGGCGGCGCTCGCCTTCAAGCGCGTGAGAACGTCGAGCGCTTTCTCCGCCTCGAAACGATGCGGCAATGCCAGCACCAGGAGCTGGCCTTCGGCGAAATCGATCAGATCGGACAGCGTGAGCCGGCAGTCGCCCTTCTCGATCTTCACAAGGCCATCGCCGCGCTTGCCGCGGGTCAGGAGCTGGCACAGCCGGCCATAGGCGGCGCGATCGCGCGGGTAGACCAGGATATCGGGCGTGCCGTCGATGAAGACGATGCGGGCGCCGACCAGGAACTTTGGCGGATCGGCGACCTTCTCGCTGTCGAGCTCCTTCCAGGCGCGCACCACGCCGGCCAGCGTGTTGTGATCGGCGATCCCGATCACGGGAAGCTTCAGTTCGCTCGCCTGATGCACATAGGCGCGTGGATCGGAGCCGCCGCGCAGGAAGGAGAAATTGCTGGTGATACCGATCTCGGCATAGTCTGTGACGGGTGTCTTCATGCAAACAGCCCGTGCACATACCAATTGGCTGGAACGGGCTTGCCTTCCTCGTCGCGCAGTTCACTCTCGTAAAGACCGTCGCGAAAGATCCAGAAGCGCTGGCCCTCGGCATCCTCGACGCGAAAATAGTCGCGCGTCAGTGCCGCGCCGTCCTGCTTCCACCATTCCATCGCGATGCGCTCGGGACCCTCGACCCGCACCACGTCGTGCTGTGCGCGCCGCCAGGTGAATTGATGCGGCGGACCGTCGGGCACGGTCGCGAACGGCACCTTGATCGGCTCGGGCCGTTCGAACAGCCTGAGCGGCCGCAGCGGCGGCTCGCCTGCGACGCGCTCCGGCCACGCGGCGGCGCTCGCCGCGGCCAGATGATGCTGCGCCGGCAGCGCGAGCGCGGATCGTTCGGGGATGTGACTCTCGAGCGGCAGATGCACGACGACGCGTTTTCCGCCGATGCGGGCGGCGATGCGGTCGATCAGCGCCGAGATCTCGTCATTGTCGTGCACGGTCGCGTCGAGGTCGCGCTGCTGCTGCACCACGATCTCGGTACGCCCGGCGGCAAGCCGGATGAGATCGAAGCCGAAGCCGGGATCAAGGGGATCGTTGAGCGCATCGAGCCGCTCGCCGAACAGGCGGTCGATCATCTCCGGCCGCGTCACCGGACGGCCGGTCTCGACCATGATCGTGCGCACCGCACCGTCAGTACGGAAGAAGCTCGCCTCCAGTTGCCTTGCGCCCTTGCCCTGCTTGTCCATCGCCGCAACCAGCATTTTGGCAAGGCTCGAGAGCGTCAGCGCGATCACGGTGTCGGTCGCGATCGGCTCGGGAAAGCGCTTCTCGACGATGTAATCGGGCA
This sequence comes from Bradyrhizobium sp. USDA 3364, assembly GCF_054056355.1. Lineage (NCBI taxonomy): Bacteria > Pseudomonadati > Pseudomonadota > Alphaproteobacteria > Hyphomicrobiales > Nitrobacteraceae > Bradyrhizobium > Bradyrhizobium sp. USDA 3364. The sequence goes on along the minus strand of NZ_JBSRYG010000002.1, from coordinate 5,645,323 downwards.
GCGGCTTGCGCGGGCTGATCGGGGCATCGCCCTGCCCGAGCGCGTGGGAGAGCAAGGTGGTGAAAGCCGCACCGAACCGCGCCGAGATTTCATGCGGCGCGCGCGAGGCGACATCGCCGATGGTCTTCAGGCCGGCGCGGCGCAGGCCGGTGGTGATCGTGGCATCGGCGCCGAGCGCCGACACCGGCAGCGGACCGACGGCCGCCGCTTCCACGCCATTGGCGACGATCTGCCCCGAGGCATAACGCGTCAGCGTGCGCGCCGCGGTCGAGGTGCCGGCGATGGCCGCGCTGACGGCAAAGCCGCGCCGGCGCAGTGCATTGATCACGATCTGCAACAGCGCGTGCTCGCCGCCGAATAGATGCGCGCAGCCAGTGATGTCGAGGAACAGTCCGTAAGGCGGATCGAGCGCGACCAGCGGCGTGAAGCGGTCGCACCAGTCGGCGATGTCGTTCAGCGTCTTCAGGTCGGCGGCCGGATCGGCGTCGTAGACCGTGAGCTCCGGGCAGATCGCCCGTGCATTGGCGAGCGGCAGCCCGATCGACAGCCCGGCGCGCACCGCGGCCTCGTCGATCGCATGCAGCAGGATCGCGTTGTGGTCTTTTGCCACCACGACGCTGGGGAGTTCTGCTTGCTTCGCCTCGTTCGTAAGGGACGCATGGACGGATGGGTTCCCTCCCCCCTTGCGGGGTCCGAGGCGAGCGGAGCTCGCTCTCGAGGTTAGGGAGAGGGGTGAGCCGCCCGGGCGGTGCTCGTGGCCACCCCTCTCTCCAACTCTCCCCCGCAAGGGGGGAGAGAGCCCTGCCAATGTGCTCACCTCACTTGAAGGTTCAGCTACCTCCCGTGTGTCAGGCGGAGAGACGTTGCCTTGCCCATCAGCTTGCGAGGCGATGTCCTGCGCGAGCTTGCGCTTGATGCGGTCGATGGGCAGACGTGGCAGCCACAGGCTGAGGATACGCCGATGGTTCACTGAATTGGCACTCATCACATTTCCATTCCATGATCCATCGCCCGACCGGGCCATGACGATTGCGCACGAGTTCGGCCTCGAAGCGCGGCGCGCCCCAGGTGCTGGCGGCATTGCCGGGCGGTGAATGGGCCGCGCGCACGATCCAGCGCGTCTCCGCGGTCGAGGGAATTGGCGTGGCCGCGATCCGCAGCACCAGCGCGGTGACGCCTGAGGCTTGCGCGGCCAAGGTCAATTTACGGCTGGCGACGAGATCGAGCTGGCGCGCAGGACCCCAGACTTCGAGCACGACAGCGCCGAGCGCATCGCAGGCGAGCGCGTCGGCCGCGCTGCGCATTGCGGCATCGACATCGGCGGCGCGCACCGTGACCAGGAGGCGCGGATCGAGGCCGAGTTCGGCGAGCCCGCGCATCGACAGCGCGCCATTCTCGCGATCGGAAAAATCCTGCCGTACCCAGACCAGCGGCTTGCGCGCCGATATCCGTCCGGCAAGCCCCGCGATGAAGCCGGTCGCAGCACCGCCCTGATGGCCGGCGGCGAACACCTCGTGCAGCACAGCCGGCGCAAGCCCGCCGCGCAGCATCGCGTCGGCGCTGGTGTGGCCAAGCGCGATGCGGTTCGGCATCGCCGCCTCCGATGGCGCCTCGATGCGCGCGATGCTGCCGCGCAGAGACGCAAGCGTACCCATGCGTGCGCCATTCATATGCGCCGCTCCTTCCAAGCAAAATTTGAGGCCGTCACTGGTCTGAACACGAACCAGGGACTGGCTCATTTGTTCATGATATGTTCTAATATAAAGCTAACAGGGCCCGCGGAGTCAATCGGATTGGTGAGCTCAGTGATTCATGAGTGGAATCAATGGGATTCAGCGGCCGCTGAACCGGACGGGCCGTGATCTTCCGCAAGTGTCAGGCGCGCTCGCCTCGAAAATGACGGCAGGACGGAAACGGAGCAATCGCATGCGTATCATCGTGCTCGACAACGACACCGATTTCGAAGGCTGGCGCAAAGCCGCGCGGCGACTGGCACTGAATGACGTGGAGCCTGCGGAGGTCACGTGGACAATCCGCCGCGACGACGAATTGTCGCCGGCATCCTGCGTCAATGAATTGCCTGACACGCCGCAGGCGAAGTTCAACGTCCCAGCCAAATTCGTCGAGCTCGCAAAGACCGCGATCCTGCATCGTAATGACGAGCGCTTCGCCCTGCTCTATCGCCTGCTGTGGCGGCTGCGCAGCCAGCACGACCTGCTCGGCACGACTGACGATCCCGATGTCGCCGAGGTCCACGCGATGGCGCGCGCGGTCTATTGCGACATCGACAGGATGCACGCGCATCTCCGCTTCCGCGAGATCGGGCGCGAGCGGACGGCACACTACGTCGCTTGGTTCGAGCCGGAGCATCGCATCGTCGAGCTCGCCGCACCTTTCTTCGCCGGCCGCTTCGCCGACATGCCGTGGTCGATCCTCACTCCCGACGTCTGCGCCCATTGGGACGGGCACGCGATCTCGATCACGCCGGGCGTCGCCAAATCCGAGGTGCCGAGCGAGGATCGGCTCGAGGAGGCCTGGCGGCGTCACGACAACGGCTTCTCCAATTCTGCACGGCTGAAATTGATGGAGATGCCGCAGGCCTATTGGAGGAACCTGCCCGAGGACTCGATCATTAAGCCCTTGATCGAAGACGCCATGCGCATGACCAGCGGCCCCTTCATCGCACGCAAGGCGGCCGCGCCGCAGCAGCGGCAGGACGAACCAATGGCCCGCAAGCAAACCCAGGATGCACAGGTGCGCGACACCATTGCGGCCCTGCGCGATGAGGCCGCGGATTGCCGCGCCTGCCCGCTGTGGAAGGACGCAACCCAAACCGTGTTCGGCGAAGGGCCGCAAGGCGCGACGCTGATGCTGGTCGGGGAGCAGCCCGGCGACAAGGAAGATCTCGCAGGCCATCCCTTCGTCGGACCGGCCGGACAGATGCTCGACCGCGCGCTCGAGGAAGCCGGCATCGCGCGCGGCAAGGTCTACATCACCAACGCTGTGAAGCATTTCAAATTCGTGTCGCGCGGCAAGATCCGGCTGCACCAGAAGCCGAACACGCCGGAAATCCGCGCCTGCCGTCAGTGGTACGAGCGCGAGCTGGCAGTCATCAAGCCGGAGCTCGTGGTAGCGCTCGGCGCCACTGCGGCACACAGCGTGCTCGGCAAGATCACACCGATCAACAAGAACCGCGGCCAGCTGATCGACTACGACGGAACCAAGGTGCTCGTCACCGTGCACCCATCCTATCTGTTGCGGCTGCCTGACGAAAAAGCCAAGGCGCTGGAATATCAGCGCTTTATCGACGACCTCAAAATCGCGGCGAGCCAGCTCCGCCGCTCGGCCCGCGCGGCTTGAGCTCCGCAAAACCAACGGAACCCGGGAACCACACTTCAACGTGAAATTGTTCTAATCGCTGACAAATGCCTACAACCTTTAATTGATCCGTGGTACTGTGACGTGTTCCGCAGGTATCGGGCGTCATGTTCACGCCATGACGTACCCTGAGGCGGGCGCGCTGCGCGGTTTGCTAGCCCCGATCGTGCGGCGCGCCACCTCATCTCTCCGCCCACGATCTCTCCGCTCGCGCGACCACGCCCTGCCGTCTCGCGGTACTGCGGCTCCAGCGTCGCCTCCCGCAGCATTCATGTCACGGTCACCAAGCATGGCCCGGCCGTGGCTGTGGCCTCATTCCCACAATGTCTCGCCCCGCGAAACGCGGGCGGCACGTTTCCGTCCCGATCGGTGACCCATTGTTGCCGAAGATTGCCACGAGACCGCGAGGTCTCGTGCGCCTTCAACGCGTTGCACAAAAATTCGGCCCGCACCTCCACCGCGAGGGGCGCAAGCTCATTTCACGCGGCGGATTTCAATTGCTTGTCATATGCATCGCGCAAAATCGCACGCATTGGGACAGGAGTTTACCATGAGCGATATGGCGTTACCCGGATCGATCGAGCCCGCCTTGAAAAAGGGGCCGGACCTCGACAAGGGCTTCCACCCTATGACGGGGATTATTTATATGGGCGTGGTCGCGGCCGCGCTGCTGTTCGTTGCCTACAGCATCTATTCCGATGTTGACGCGACCGGCACGCGTGTCACTTCGTTCCTGCCGTACATCCTGCTCTTCGTGGCGCTGCTGATTGCGCTCGGCTTCGAATTCGTCAACGGCTTCCACGACACCGCCAACGCGGTCGCGACCGTGATCTACACCCGCTCGCTGCCGGCGCATATCGCCGTGGTGTGGTCGGGCATGTTCAACCTGATCGGCGTGCTGCTCTCCAGCGGCGCCGTCGCGTTCGGCATCGTGTCGCTGCTCCCGGTCGAGCTGATCCTCCAGGTCGGCTCCAGCGCCGGCTTTGCGATGGTGTTCGCGCTCCTGATCGCCGCCATCATCTGGAATCTCGGCACCTGGTGGCTCGGCCTACCGGCCTCGAGCTCGCACACCCTGATCGGTTCGATCATGGGCGTCGGCATCACCAACGCGCTGCTGCGCGGCCGTGACGGCACCTCGGGCGTGGACTGGTCGCAGGCGACCAACATCGCCAAGGCTCTGCTGCTGTCGCCGCTGTTCGGCTTCGCGCTCGCCGCCGGTCTGCTCTACGTCCTCAAGATCGTCCTGCAGCGCGCCACCCCGGCCCTGTTCGGTGAGCCGGTCGGCGACCAGCCGCCGCCGTGGTGGATCCGTGGCATCCTGATCCTGACCTGTACGCTGGTCAGCTTCTTCCACGGCTCGAACGACGGCCAGAAGGGCATGGGCCTGATCATGCTGATCCTGATCGGCACCGTGCCGACCGCCTACGCGCTGAACCGCGCGATGCCGGCGAGCCAGATCGAGCAGTTCGCCGCGCGCTCGGCCGCGGCCAGCAAGGTCATCGAAGGCAAGGCCGCCGGTTACAATGTGATCGGCAACCCGCGCCCGGCCGTGACCAACTACGTCGCGCAGCACCAGATCAACGAAGGCACCTTCCCATCGCTGGCGGTGCTGGTGCGCGACATCGGACAGCAGGTCGCCCAGTATGGCTCGCTGGCCAAGTTCCCGGCAGACGCGGTCGGCAACACCCGTAACGACATGTACCTGGTCTCCGAGGCGATCCGTTTCCTGATGAAGGACAAGGAAGCCGAGCTCTCTGCCGCCGACGTCGCCACGCTGAACGAGTACAAGAGCTCGCTCGATGCCGCGACGAAGTTCATCCCGAGCTGGGTGAAGTTCGCCGTCGCCATCGCGCTCGGCCTCGGCACCATGGTCGGCTGGAAACGCATCGTCGTCACCGTCGGCGAGAAGATCGGCAAGACCCACCTGACCTACGCGCAGGGCGCCTGCGCTGAAATCACGGCAGCTGCGACGATCGCGGCGGCCGACGGCTACGGCCTGCCGGTCTCGACCACGCACGTGCTGTCGTCAGGCATCGCCGGCACCATGGCCGCCAACGGCTCCGGCCTGCAATGGGCGACGATCCGCAACATCGCGATGGCTTGGGTGCTGACCCTGCCGGCCGCGATGATCCTCTCGGGCGTGCTCTACTACGTGTTCTACCACGTGTTCTGATGCCAAATGCTTTCGGTGCCGCAACGCGCCGGACGGAAGGCCCGCACATCAGGTGCGGGCCTTTTGCTTTTTGCTGCTTGCGGGGCGGAAACCGCCGGCACACGCGGCGGACGCCTTGTCGTACGCCTTGGCATCCTCGGCGAGCAGGCCGCGCGCCCATTTGTGCAGGCCGGACTTGGCCGTCCTGGCGCTCCAGTACATGTCGATCGAGATCGGCACGCGGAACGGCAGCGCCGCGACATGCAGCCCGCCGCGCATCGCCCGCGCCAGGTGATGCGGGATGGTCGCGACGAGCCTCGTGCCGGCGACGATGCGCTCCAGACTGTCGTGGTTGGGAAGGCTGACCACCGGCTCGATCTCGATCTGCCTCGCCTTCAGCGCTTCGAGATAGAGCGGCTGCCACTCGCCGCTATGGGTGATGAAGACATGTTCGGCCTTCGCATAGGCCGACAGCGCGATCCGGCCGCGCGCCAGCGGATTGGCCGGATCCATCACGCAGACATAGTGATCGGTGAGAATGTGGCGCCTGAAGAAGTTTTCGCCGGCGATCCCGACCGGACCGAGCACGATGTCGCACTGGTTCTGCCTGAGATGGACGTCGCCATGACCCGCGGCGTCGAGCAGGACGAGACGGACCTTTGGTGCACCGGTCCGCAGCCGCGCGCTGAACTGCGGGATCAGGGTCTGGCGTTCGTGATAGTTGCAGGAGATCGTCACGCTGCCCTGCGCCGTCGCCGGATCGAATTCTGCCGGTGACGCAAGCCCGTCGATCTCGCCGATCATGTCGCGCGCCCAGCCGACCAGCGCCGCGCAGCGCTCGGTGGCGGTTACGCCATTGCCGTTGCGGACGAACAGCGGGTCGTGCAGCGCGCCGCGCAGCCGCTCGATCGCATAGCTGATCGTGGACTGGTTGACGTCGAGGCGCTTGGCAGCGGCCGAGAACGACTGCAGGTCGTAGACCAGCACGAGCATCCGCAAGGTCCCGATGTCGATCGGATCGATCGAGGAATTGGCTGCCACGTTGCACCTCCGCATTCGCCGGCGGTGCAGCCTATCACATAGTCATGCAATATTTCGATGGTCAAGATCGATCCCATCGAATTGAGCGATTACGCCTCCAGAGCTAGGCTTCGCCAAAAGCATTCCCGGGAGGATCAATGACCAGCGCCGTGCCTGTCGTCACCGACATCGCGTATCAGGATCTGCTCGACGACCCCTATCCGATCTTTCGCCGCCTGCGCGAGATGGCGCCGGCGGTCTTTGTCGAGCCGGCGAAGCTCACGCTGGTGACGCGCTTCGACGACATCGCGCGGATCGAGCGCGATCCGGCGACCTATTCGGCCGACAATCCGGCCTCGCTGGTCAACAGGGTGATGGGACCGACCTTCATGCGCAAGGACGGCGTCGAGCACGCGGTCGGCCGCAAGGCGATCGAGCCTTCGTTCCGGCCCGCGACGATAAAGCAGCACTGGGCGCCGCAATTCACCGCGATCGCGCAAGAACTGATCGATAATCTGTCCGCGGCTGGTGAGGCCGATCTGTTCTCGACGCTCGCCGCGCCGATGGCCTCGCTCAGCCTGATGGCGATGATCGGCTTTCGCGCGATGCCGTGGCAGACCCTGGCCGACTGGTCGCAAGCGCTGATCGACGGCGCGGGCAATTACGCGGCCGATGCCGAGATCGAGCGCAAGGCGATGCGGGCGAGCGCAGATGTCGATGCCGCGATCGACGCGGTGCTCGACGAGCACCGCAGCCATCCCAACCCCTCGATCCTGTCCTCGATGGTCAACGCCGATCCGCCGATGCCGATCGAGGGCATCCGCGCCAACATCAAGGTGATCATCGGCGGCGGACTGAACGAGCCGCGCGACGCGATCCTGACGCTAGTGCTCGGCCTCCTGGAAAACCCGGCGCAGAAGGACCGCGTTCTGGCCAAGCCGGAGCTATGGCCGGCCGCGCTCGAGGAAGCGGTGCGCTGGATCTCGCCGATCGGCATGTATCCACGCCGCGTCACCCGCGATGTCGAGCTGTCCGGCACCGTGCTGCCGCAAGACCTCCAGATCGGCCTCTGCGTCGGCGCCGCGAACCGCGACGGCAACCGCTTCGCCGAGCCCGATCGCTTCGACGTGACACGACCGAAGCAATCGCATCTGGCGTTCGGTGCCGGACCGCATTTCTGCGCCGGCACCTGGGTGTCGCGGCTCACGGTCGGCAAGATCGTGGCGCCGATGCTGTTCGAACGCCTGCGCAATCTGCGCCTCAGCGAGCAGACGCCGCCCGTCGTCCGCGGCTGGGTATTCCGCGGACCGGTGTCGTTGCCGGTGCGATGGGATGCGTGAGGTTTCACGCTCCCAAGTCATTGCGAGGATGCAGACAGATGGATTGCTTCGCCTCGCTCGCAATGACGGCAGAAAGGGCGGTGGCTGTGAGCCTCACGCCGCCAGCGCGTTCTCCACGATCTTCACGAAATACGAGGTGCCGTAAACGATCGCGTCGTCGTTGAAATTGTAGGCGGGGTGATGCAGGCCCGCGCTGTCGCCGTTACCGCAGAAGATGAAGGCGCCGGGACGCGCTTCGAGCATGTAGGAGAAATCCTCGGCGCCCATCAGCGGCGGCATTTCGTGCACGTTGGACGCACCCGCGACGTCGCGCGCGATGCGGCTCGCGAATTCGGTCTGCGCCTCATGGTTGACGGTGACCGGATAGCCGCGCTCATAGGTGAGATCGATCTTGGCGCCGGTCATCTTGGCGACGCCATCGACCACCTCGCGCACGCGCTTCTCGATGAGATCGCGCACCTCCCTCGTCAGCGTGCGCACGGTGCCGCGCAGCTCCGCGGTCTGCGGGATCACGTTGCGGGCGTTGCCGGCGTGGAATTCGCACATCGAGATCACGGCGGAATCGAGCGGATCGACGGTGCGCGCGACGATCTGCTGCAACGCGGTGACGAGCTGCGCGCCGACCAGCACGGAATCGATGCATTTGTGCGGCCGCGCGGCGTGACCGCCGAGCCCTTCGATCTTGATGTCGATCGCATCGGTCGCGGCCATGATCGGACCGGTTCGGATCGCGAACGAGCCGATCGGAATCCCCGGACCATTGTGCATGCCGTAAACCTGCTCGATGCCGAAGCGGTCCATCAGGCCGTCCTTGATCATGGCGGCGGCACCGGCGCCGCCCTCCTCGGCCGGCTGGAAGATCACCACGGCATCACCGGCGAAATTGCGCGTCTCGGCGAGATAGCGCGCGGCGCCGAGCAGCATCGCGGTGTGGCCGTCATGGCCACAGGCGTGCATCTTGCCCGGCGTCTTCGAGGCGTAAGGCAGGTTGGTCTGCTCGTGGATCGGCAGCGCATCCATGTCGGCGCGCAGGCCGATCACCTTGACGTCGCCCTTGGCCGGCCCCTTCTTGCCCTTGATGACGCCGACCACGCCGGTCTTGCCGAGGCCGGTCGCGACCTCGTCGCAGCCGAATTCCCTGAGACGATCGGCCACGAATGATGCAGTGCGGTGCACATCGTAGAGCAGCTCGGGATTTTCGTGGATGTCGCGGCGCCAGGCCTGGATATCGGGTTGCAGATCGGCGACGCGGTTGACGATGGGCATGAGACTTTTGACCTCAGAGGTTGGACGTAGATCACCTCTAGCATGCAAAAGCCGGTCCACCCAAACAGATGAGGCATGCCGCCGGCTGGGGCGTGTATTGATGAGAGGATACGGAATGTTCCCCGAACGCGGGACCGAGTGACTTCAAGACCGCCGGGGGTCAGGCCTGCTACTATCGCATCCGACCAAAGCCCAATAGTGCCGGAGATATCCGCTGCGGATACTACTCCAGGTTTTCCGCACCGGGATCCTCTCGTCTTCCAAAGAAGGGGCGGCAGCATGACGCCGGATCAGGCGGTCCTGTTTTCCACCATCATCCTGCTGGTGCCGATGGGCTACTTCCTGCTGGCGGCGCCGGCGTTCCTGCTGGTGAAGCTCGACGTGCCGCCCGTCACCCGCCTGCTGCGCGGCATGTTCAACGCCTACTTCCTGGTGCTGACCGTATCCGGCGTGATCGGGACCCTCGCCTTTGCCGCGGCGAGCCGACCGGCAGTCGCGCTCGGCATCGCCTCGATCGCAGCGTTCGCGGTGCTGGCGCGCCGTTGGTTTCTGCGGCGACTCGATACCGAGGCGGATGCGCGAGACTCAGGCGATCCCACCGCGGTGCGGCGGCTGCGCCGCCTGCATTGGGGCGGCATGCTGTGCAACGCGGTCCAGGTGTTGGCGCTGATCGGCAGCATTCCCTACATGGCGCCGCTGCCCTGATCGCGGCTTGCGGCTCCGCCCGGATGCGATTCTTGGCGATCTTCGCCAGCCGCTATGCCTCAGGCTTCCGATGCGGATCGTATTTCGAAAGCACGTCCTTGAGGTAGTCCCGGCTCTTCCATTCCGGTGCGGGCGGCTCGTACCCGGGCCGAGGAACGAACAGATTCGCCGGCACGTCCACCGAAGCGCTCATCAGGTCCGGAACGTAGCGCGGGCAATTCGGAAAGATTTCGCACTTGACGCGCACGGCAACCTTCGCGCCGTGATGCCGGGCAAGCGTTTCAGCATCGTCGTGGATCGCTGCCTTGCCTCGGATGCGCGTGCGAAACGTCTTGCCGTCGAGGCGGACGAACAGCAGCCCGACATTCGGGTTGCGATGAATATTGCCGAGCGTGCGGTACATGTTGTTGCCGTCGTACTCAGGGAACTCGAGCGTGTCTGGCCCGGTGATCTTCACGAAGCCCGGATCTCCGGAACGCATCGAACAATCGACGTTGTCCTGATAGCTCGTCGCAATGAAAAAGAATCGCGTCTCTTCGATCAGCTTGCGATCCTGCTCCCAGAACTCAAAATGGAGACGGTGCTTCTCGAGGCCGTCGGCGACACGACGGCCATCGAAGCGGTCCTGCAACTCACGCATTCCGTCGTGGTAGAAGGGGGCGCGGACCGGGTCTGCCACGGGAATCCTCCAGCGAGTTGAGCCTGGCAATCTGGCCGGCCAATGAAGCGAAAGCCTTTTCATTCGTCATCTGCGTGAAAGCCATCGAAGGCCGACTGGCCGAAAGGCGTCGATCAAGGCCACCCCCACGCAGACGGCTATTTTTCTCGTGCCTGCTGGTCGAACGCACTCAGCACGGCAAGCGTCATCGCCTTAATACCGGTCTTGATCGTCGGCTCCGGCACCGGCGCGAACAAGGGCGAATGGTTGGACGGCAATTGCGGGCCGGTGCCGTCGCGCGCCGCGGCGACGCGTTCCGGCTCGTAGATACCGATATTGAAGAACATCGAGGGCACGCCGGCGTTGATGAACTCCGAATAATCTTCGCTGGGCGTGCCGGGCGGTGAAGGTGCGAATTTGTCGCCGAACGCCAGCTTCAGCATCTTTTCCGCCGTGCCGACCACACCGGGATCGTTGATCACCGCCTTGGTCCCTTCGGTGAGGTTTATCTCCGGCTCCGGCGCGTTCGACATGGCGGCGACCGCCTTTGCCGTGCGCTCAATGCCCGCAAGCATCCTGGCGCGGACCTCGGGCTTGAACGAGCGAATGGTGCCGAGCAGCACCACATCGTCAGGAATGATGTTCGCCGCGGTGCCGCCGTGAATTGCGCCGATGCTGACGACGCCAAATTCGGTCGGGTCCTTTTCGCGGCTGATTACACTTTGAACATCGACGACAAAGCGCGCGGCCATCATCACGGGGTCAATGGTCGCCTGCGGCACCGCGCCGTGGCCGCCGCGGCCACGGAATTTGACATAGAGGCCATCGGCGGCGGAGGAGCCGATACCGACGCGATAGCGCACCGTTCCATAGGCGAACGGGCCATCGTGCAAGGCGAAGCCGAAATCCGGCTTTGGAAATCGCGTGAACAGGCCATCCGCCAGCATCGCCTTGGCGCCCGCCACGATTTCTTCGGCCGGCTGGGCGATGAACATCAGCGTGCCGTGCCACTGGTCTTTCAGGCCGACCAGCGTCTTCGCCGCGCCGACCCAGCTCGCCATGTGGATGTCGTGGCCGCAACTATGGGCCACGAAGGTTTCCCGTCCCTGCCATGTCGTCTTGTCGTGGCTGGCATAGGGAAGTCCGGTCTTTTCCTCCATCGGCAGCGCATCGAGCTCGGTGCGCACCATGATGGTGGGGCCCTCGCCATTTCTGTAAAGCGCGACCAGCCCGGTCTTGCCGACATGTTCCGTCACGTCGAAGCCAAGCGCCCGCATTTCGGCGGCCAGTTTGGCTGCGGTCTTCTCCTCCTGGAAGGCGATCTCCGGGTGGGCGTGAATGTCCTTGTAGAGCGCGTCGAGCTTCGCATAGTCGGCCTCGACCGTTTTCTCGATTGCGCCCTTTAGCGTGACGACGTCAAGCTCGGCATTCGCCCGGTGCGGCAGTGACGCGCAGAGCGCGGCGGACGCAAACAGAGTCAAAACCATTCTGGTCATGGCAATCGCTCCCGCCGAAATCCGGATACTGCGTTCCGAATGACCTTACATCACCAAGCCGTGCTCGGTGCGTGATCTAAGCAGGCAACGCGATCGGAGACAACGACCTATCCAGCTAGCCTGACGTCAGCATCTGGCTGCGGATCTCCTGTGCGGTGCGGCGCAACGGCAGCAGGAATTTCTTGCGCGCGCCGGCCTCGCTGACCGTGCCGGAAATCGTGTTGACGCTGAGCGCCGCAACCACCGTGCCGGCCGGATCGCGCAACGGCACCGCGATGCCGCAGATCGCCGGATCGAGCTCGCCGTCGACCCAGGCATAGCCTTCGCTCTCGACCCGCACCAGCAATTCGCCGAGCCGCTCCGGATCGGTGATGGTGCGCGGCGTGACCTGCTTGAAGCCGCCGGTCGCGAGATAAGCCTCGCGGGTGCCTGGCGGCAGCGCCGCGAGCATGACGCGGCCGAGCGACACCAGATGCGCGGGCAGCCGGCTGCCGACGCCGAGATTGGCCGACAGGATCCGCCGCGCCGGGAGGCGCAGCGCGTAGACGATCTCGTCCTCGTCGAGCACCGCCATCGCGCAGGACTCGCCGATCTCGTTGCGCAGATTTTCCAGCGCACGCTGTGCATGCCCCCAGTATGGCAGTGCGTTGAGATAGGACAGGCCGAGCCCGAGCGCGCGCGGCCGCAGACTGAAATAGCGCCCATCGGACGCGCAGTATTTCAGCGCCACCAGGGTCGCGAGGATGCGGCGCGCAGTGGCGCGGTTGAGGCCCGCGGTGTCGGCGGCTTCCGCCAGCGTGTGCCGGCCCGGCGGCTTACCGAGCGCCTCGATGATCGAGAAACCGCGCGCGATCGCGCGCACGAAGCCGTCACTCTCTTTGCTCATCGCGGTTCACTCATGGCGCCGTTGTGCGGGGGACATTCGTTCCGCTCATGACATCGCAGCCCGCATGGCTGCCTGCACATGACGCGGCCCTGCGCGCTTGTCAGGGACTCCCGACCGCGCTAGCGTTAATTCATACAGCGAATGAATTGTTCGCCTGGCGAACTGAATAGCAGGAGGATCCACGATGGCGCAAGCAGAAAGTTCTGCGGCCACCCCGTTCGAAACCGATTTCTGGAAGGACGCGAAGCTGCGCAAGATGTGGGACGACATCGTCCCCGGCGAGCCGCGCAAGACGCTGCCCTACAAGCTGACCCAGGAGGCGATCGCGCTGTACTGCCGCGCCGTCGGCGAGACCAATCCGCTCTATCTGGACGAAGCCGCCGCCAAGGCCGGGCCCTATGGCGGGCTGATCGCGCCGCCCGCGATCCACATTCTCCTGATGTTCGCCTGCACGCCGGCCGACGACTGGATGCGCTCGCCGGGCACCGTCAATGCCGGACAGTCCTGGAGCTACAACATCCCTGCCCGCCCCGGCGACACCATCACCCTGCAGGCCCGCGCGCTCGACAAGTTCATCAAGCGCGAGCGGCTGTTCGTGGTGCACGACAACGTCTTCTTCAACCAGCATGGCGACGTGATCTGCTCGGGTCGCGGCCAGACCATCCGTCCGATGTAAGGAGGATCACGATGACATCAGTGAATTTCGACCAGCTTAAGGCCGGCGACAGCATCGACGGCCCCGCCTTCGCGGTCTCGCGCGAATCGATCCGCCTGTTCTGCGACGCGTCGCTCGACTACAACCCGCTGCATCTCGACGACAACTACATGAAGGGCGATTTCGGCAAGACCAATTTCGGTGGCATTATCATGCATGGCATGAACAATTTCGGCCTGATCTCGCGCATGCTGACCGACTGGGCGACACCCGCAGGCGCGATCCATCGCAGGCTCGAGACGCGCTGGCTGAAGCCGGTGAAGCCCGGCGACACCATCCGCCCCGGCGGCACCATCAAGGCAAAGCAGGTCACCAGCAAGTCGCGCTGGGTGCTGGTCGACGTCGCGGTGCAGAACCAGCGCGGCGAAACGGTCGCGGCCGGCGAAGCGATGCTGGAGTTTCCGGCGAGCTAGCCGCGCGCTCGCATCGAGCAGCACGCGCCCCTTCGCCTCGCTCAGCGTGCGGGGAGAGGCCGGAACGGATCGTCAGATGCGTTCCGGGTGAGGGGGAGCCTCCGCGAGCAACTATCGCCGGGTTGTGCGGAAGCAGCCCCACACCGCAACCCTCTCCCCGCAAGAACGGGGCGAGGGAGCGCAGCGCCATTGCGGCGCGCCATTCGCCCTGACAACCAAAACAAAATCGCTCAAGGAGGTTTCGATGCAGGATGCGGCCCAATCGCGGCTCTATGGACGGATCGCCTGGCGCCTGATTCCGTTCCTGCTGGCGTGCTACACGACGGCGATCATCGACCGCTTCAACATCGGCTTCGCCAAGCTGCAATTCCTGCACGACCTGAACATCGATGACGCGGTGTTCGGGCTTGCCGCCGGCGTCTTCTCGGTCGGCTACGTCGCGCTCGAGGTGCCGAGCAACCTGCTGCTGGTCAAGGTCGGCGTCCGCAAGACGCTGCTGCGGATCATGGTGCTGTGGGGCACCGTGACTGTGCTACTCGCGCTGGTGCAGAACCAGTATCACCTCTATCTGCTGCGCTTCCTGCTCGGCGCCGCCGAGGGCGGCTTCTTCCCCGGCATCCTTTATTACCTGACGCTGTGGTTTCCCGACCGCGTGCGCGGCCGCATGACGAGCCTGTTCGTGATGGCGGTACCGCTCGGCGGCGTCATCGCGGGACCGTTGTCGGGCCTGATCATGGATCACATGCAGGGCGTCCACGGCCTGCACGGTTGGCAGTGGCTGTTCATCCTCGAAGGCGTTCCCGCCGTGCTGCTCGGCATCGCCGCCTATCTCTATCTCGCCGACGGGCCGCAGACTGCAAGCTGGCTCAGCGCCGACGAGCGACGGCAGGTCGCAAGCGATCTTGCCCGCGATCGCGCCGCCGCACCCGGCACCACGCGCAGCTTCGCGGCAGCGCTGCGCGAGCCGCGCGTCTATCTGCTGTCCTTCATCTATTTCGCGTTCTTCTGCTCGCTCAACACCATTCTGTTGTGGACGCCGACGCTGCTGAAGCGCGTCGGCGTGGCGACGGCCACCGAGATCGGCTGGCTGAGCGGCGCGATCTCGATCGCGTCGGCAATCGGCATGGTCGCGATCGGCTACAGCTCCGATCGCACGCGGGAACGGCGCCGGCACGTGGTTTGCTGCGGCCTCGTCGCAGCCGCCTGCTTCATTGCCCTGCAGGCCGCGCAGGGCAGCGTCCTCTTCACCGTGACGCTACTCGCGATCGCATCGATCGGCATCTTCGCGATCCTGTCGCTGTTCTGGACCATTCCGAACGCGATGCTGGAGGGCAGTGCCGCGGCCGGCGGCATCGCGCTGATCAGCGCGATCGGTTCGTTCGGCGGCGCGGTCTGCCCTGCCCTGATCGGCTGGATGAACGTCGCGACCGGGAGCATCTACGCACCGCTCGCCCTCGTCGGCGCCGTGCTTGGTATCGGCATGCTGACGCTGATCGTCTGCGTTCCCCGAGCAAGACATGAGGTCACACTGGCTGAACCGAGCCGTCCCTGATCATCCAGCGCACGCCCGGCATCCACCGCCCGGGCTTGTCTCCACCCGCCGCGTCTGACTAATAGGAAGTCAATAAAAGACGCTTGCCGGGAACGAGGACATGCCGCGAAGGCTCGAGGGTGATTTCGACTACATTATCGTCGGCGCGGGCACGGCGGGCTGCATCATGGCCAACCGCCTGTCGGCCGATCCGAAGAAGCGCGTGCTGCTGCTGGAAGCCGGCGGCAAGGACAACTGGATCTGGTTTCACATCCCGGTCGGCTATCTCTTTGCGATCGGCAATCCGCGCTCGGACTGGATGTTCAAGACCGAGGCCGAGCCCGGCCTCAACGGCCGTGCGCTCGCCTACCCGCGCGGCAAGGTGATCGGCGGTTCGTCGGCGATCAACGCGATGATCTCGATGCGCGGCCAGGCCGCGGATTACGATCACTGGCGGCAGCTCGGGCTCACCGGCTGGAGCTACAGCGACGTGCTGCCGGCGTTCAAGCGGCTGGAGGATCATTTCCTCGGTGAAAGCGAGCATCACGGTGTCGGCGGCGGCTGGCGCATCGAGGCGCCGCGGCTGTCGTGGCAGATCCTCGATGCGGTCGGCGATGCCGCCGAAGAGATGGGCATCAAACGCATTCCCGATTTCAACACCGGCGACAACGAAGGCACCAGCTATTTCCACGTCAACCAGAAGCGCGGCCGGCGCTGGTCGTCGGCGCGCGGCTTCCTCAAGCCGGCGCTGAACCGCAGCAATCTCAGGCTCGAGACCGACGTGCTGGTCGACCGCCTGATCATCGAGAGCGGCCGCGCCGCCGGCGTGCTGTTCCGCCAGGGCAACGAGGTCGTCGAGGCGCGCGCCAAGGGCGAGGTGATCCTCTGCGCCGGCTCGATCGGCACCACCCAGGTGCTGCAGCGCTCCGGAATCGGCCCGTCCGAATGGCTGTCGCCGCTCGGCATCGACATCGTGCTCGATGTGCAGGGCATCGGCCAAAATCTGCAGGACCATCTGCAGCAGCGCGCGATCTACAAGGTGTCAGGCGTGCGGACGCTGAACGAGACCTATTACAACCTGGTGCGCCGCGGCCTGATGGGACTCGACTACGCGTTCCGCCGCCGCGGTCCGCTGACCATGGCGCCGTCGCAGCTCGGCATCTTCACGCGCTCGGATGCGACGCGCTCGCGCGCCAACATCCAGTTCCACGTGCAGCCGCTGTCGCTCGACAAGTTCGGCGATCCCTTGCACCGCTTCCCCGCGATCACCGTGAGCGCCTGCAACCTGCAGCCGACCTCGCGCGGCACCGTGCGGATTCGCTCGACGGCGCCGGACGACAAGCCGTCGATCGCGCCGAACTATCTGTCGACCGAGGACGACCGCCAGGTCGCGGCCGACGCGATCCGCACCACGCGCAAATTGATGAAGCAGAAGGCGCTCGAGAAATATCACCCTGAGGAGTTCCTGCCCGGCCCCTCCGTCGCCGATGACGACGCCTCGCTCGCCAAGGCCGCCGGCGACATCGGCACCACGATCTTCCACCCGGTCGGCACCGCGAAGATGGGTACGGCCAACGATCCGATGGCCGTGGTCGACGAGCGGCTGCGCTTTTACGGCCTGCACGGCCTGCGCATCGCGGATGCCTCGGTGATGCCGACGATCACCTCAGGCAACACCAACACGCCGACTGCGATGATCGCCGAGAAGGCAGCAATGATGATCCTGCAGGATGCGCGATAGCAACCAATGACGCAGCCGCAGCGCATTCTCGTTGGCGATGCCGGCGCGCAGGTCGCGGTGGCACGATGGGGCGAGCCGGCCTCCGGCAAGCCTGTGGCGTTGCTGGTGCACGGCACGGGCTTTGTCGCCGAAGTCTGGACCGAGGTCGCGGAAGCGCTGGCCGCCGACTACACCGTCTACGCGCTCGACCGCCGCGGCCACGGCCTGAGCCACAAGCCGGCCGCCGACCGCTATCACTTCCAGGATTTCGCCGAGGATGTCTGCATGGTGGTCGAACGCCTCGACCTCCAGAACATCTACGGCATCGGCCACAGCGCCGGCGCGACCGACCTGCTGCTCGCGACCAAGCCGATGCCGGACCGCTTCGCGCGGCTGTTCGTAACGGAGCCGACTGCGATGGATCCGCGCGCGCCGCGCAGCGGGAGCTTGAGCGAGATCGCCAACGCATCGGTGCAAGGTGTGCTGCGCCGCCGCGCCGAATTCGACAATGCCGACGATGTGTTCCAGCGGCTGCGCGCCGCGCCCGCCTTCGCGCCATGGACCGAACGATCGCTGTGGGCCTATGTCCATCACGGCTTTGCGCGGCTCGACAATGGCCGCATGCAGCTCCGCTGCACGCCGGAGATCGAGCAAGCCATGCTCAAGCCGATCTTCCAGGCCATGGAACAGATCTACACCGGCGACGCCCGCGGCAACCCATTCCCGTGGTTCTCCGACATCGCCTGCCCGGTCCGCATCGCAACCGCTGAGCAGTCATGGCCGATCTACAAGGAGATGGCCGACCGCGCCGCAGCCCTGATCCCGCACGCCAGCCGACGGACGTTTGATGGCGTCGGCCATTGCGTAGCGCAGGAAGGGCCGGAGCTGATGGTCGCGGCGCTCACGGCGTTTGCGGCGCGCACGACCTAACGCCGTCGTCACGCGCGCCCCCGGCCAAAAGAAAGCGCCGCCCCCTTGCGGGGACGGCGGAAGCCACTCACGCAGTACTGGAACGTTTTTAGTGCTTGCCGTGGTGCTCGGCGTGATGCCGGCTCGCTTCGGTGTGGTGGTGCTGGGCATGGCTCGCATGGCCATGGGCGCTGTGGGCGTGATGCGCCGCCTTCTCGTGATTGCCCTCTTCGTGGTGCTTGGCGGCTTCGCGGTGGTGACGCGCCGCGTGCTCGTGATGCTCGGCTGCCTTGTTGTGATGCTCAACGCCTGCGTGGTCGCTCATAGTGATCTCCCGGTCTGGCGAATGAAGTTCGCCATCCTTATGCGGCAGCGCTGACATTATGCTGACGGCAGCAAGACAGCTTTGTTGCGGCCGTTCATCTACCTTGCAGGACGCTGACATGTTGCGGCGCGCATCGCCGCCGATGCGCCGTCGGTCATTCCGGCGGCGGAAAGCGCTCGAAGGCCGGCAGCTCGTGCGCCGCTTCCATCCAGCGCAGCCGTTCCGCGACCTGGATGTGCATGGTGGCCGGCACCGCATCAGGATCGTCATAGGTCCCGCTCTGGATGTCGATGAATCCGGGCAACATGTTGCCATTGGTGTAGAAAAGCCCGGTGCCGCAATTCGCACAGAAGTGCCGCCGGCCGTGCTCGGAGGATCGGTAGATCGTGGACTGACCCTTGGTCACCTTGAGGGCGGCCTCGGCGACCATTACCCAACCGACCATCGGCGCGCCGGCATGGCGCCGGCAGTCTGTGCAGTGGCACAGCGCATGGACGACCGGTTCCCCGGTCACCTCGTAGCGAATCTCGCCGCAGTGACAGCCTCCCGTCACGTTGCCCATGGTTTCCTCCGACCGATTAGTGGTTTGCCGGATGGATAGCGTCGCGAGCCGTTGGTCTTCAATGACGCATCTTGCCTTGCGTCCACCTGTCGCGCGGACGCTCACGAAATCGTCATCCCCGCTCTCAGCGCCCAGGGCCCCGGGAATAAAGCCCCGGCGCCGCCGATCACCTCCCCGGAAACCCAATCCCTGGGACCACGGGAGACTTGTCATGAGCGGACACGATCACAATCACCACGACGAAGAGAAAGGCGTCAGCCGACGCAAGGTGCTGGAATGCATGACCTGGGCCGGCACCGGCGTGCTGTGGACCGTCACCGGCGGCGTGCCGCATTCGCTCGGCATCGTCGGCTCGGCCGCGGCTGCGGAAGCCACCACCGGCATGACCTTCATGCAGATCAGCGACAGCCATGTCGGCTTCGACAAGCCGGCCAACCCGAATGCCATCGGCACGCTGGAAGAGGCCGTCAACAAGGTCCGGGCGATGCAGGTCAAGCCGTCCTTCATGATCCATACCGGCGACATCACGCATCTGTCGAAGGCATCCGAATTCGATGACGCCGATCGCATCATCTCGCAGGCCAAGCTCGACGTGCATTACGTACCGGGCGAGCACGACTTCATCGACGAGGAGGTCAAGCTCTACAAGGAGCGTTACGGCAAGGGCACCAAGGGCCCGGGCTATTATTCGTTCGACGCCGGCGGGGTTCACTTCGTCGGCCTCGTCAACGTCGTCGACCTCAAGGGCGGCGGCCTCGGTAATCTCGGCAATGAGCAGCTCGAATGGCTCGAGAACGACCTCAAGGGCCGCTCGAAGTCGACGCCGATCGTGCTGTTCGCCCATATCCCGCTGTGGACGGTCTATCCGCAATGGGGCTGGGGCACCGAGGACGGCGCCCGCGCGCTGGAATACGTCAAGGGCTTCGGCTCGGTCACCGTGCTCAATGGCCACATCCACCAGGTGATGCAGAAGGTCGAGGGCAACGTCACCTTCCACACCGCGCGTTCGACCGCGTTCCCGCAGCCGGCGCCGGGTGCCGCCCCCTCGCC
This sequence comes from Bradyrhizobium sp. USDA 3364, assembly GCF_054056355.1. Lineage (NCBI taxonomy): Bacteria > Pseudomonadati > Pseudomonadota > Alphaproteobacteria > Hyphomicrobiales > Nitrobacteraceae > Bradyrhizobium > Bradyrhizobium sp. USDA 3364. Next base: position 5,625,197 of record NZ_JBSRYG010000002.1, on the reverse strand, counting down.
CGGCCCGATGAAGGTCGAGGATGCCAAGCTGCGCAGCATGCTCGGCGTCGCCAGCATCAACTTCAAGCAGAACAGCCAGCCGCTGGCGATCATCGACACGCCGCTGCAAGGCTGAAGGACAAGGCCAAGGGAAGACACCGATGAGCTCGATCAACCGACGCGACTTCGGCATCGCCGTGGTCGCAACCATGCTGCTGCCGGTCACGGCGGCCCGCGCCGAAGATGCCGCGGTCCACATCGACAACTTCTCGTTCGCGCCGACCCCGCTCGACGTGAAGGTTGGCACGACAGTGACCTGGACCAACCGCGACGACATCCCGCACACCGTGGTGTGCGCGGGCAAATTCCGCTCCAAGACCATGGATACCGACGGCACCTTCTCGTTCACCTTCACGGAGCCCGGCGAGTACAAGTATTTCTGCTCGCTGCATCCGCACATGACAGGCAGTATCAAGGTTGGGTAACGTGACCAGCCATACAATCACAACCATGCCCGGCCGGTGGCCCTCAGCCCCCAGCCGGGCACAAGCCGTCTCTCGACATGCCGGGCAGGACACGATGGTTGTCAACGCGTCGCAGGACGACCCCGAAAAGGCGCGGCGCTTCCGCGAGGCCGCGCTGCCGTACCTCGACGACGCCTATACGCTGGCGCGCTATCTGCTGCGCGATGCCGCCGACGCCGAGGACGCGGTGCAGGAATGCTATCTGCGCGCCTACAAGCATTTCGACAGCTACCGCGGACCTGCGATGAAGCCGTGGCTGTTTGCGATCCTGCGCAACGTCTGCCGCGCCGAATATGCCCGGCGCAAGACCGCGCCCACGGCGGTCGAGGAGCTGCCCGAGGGTGGCGACCAGACCCCGATGTGGAATGAGGCCCCGGAGACGCCGGAAAAGCAGCTGCTGCGCCGCTTCGACGGCGACACCGTGCGCAAGCTGGTCGCAGCTCTCGCCGAGCCGTTCCGCGAGACCTTCGTGCTCAGGGAAATCCAGAATCTATCATACCGCGAGATCGCCGATGTCGCCGCCGTGCCTGTCGGCACCGTGATGTCCCGCCTCGCGCGCGCCCGCGCCATGCTGCGATCGGCCTGGCTTGCGGAACAGGAGCAAGTGAAATGACCTGCGAGGAAGCCGAAGTGCTGATCCACGCGCTGATCGACGGCGAACTCGACGCCGGCCATGCGCGCGAAGTGGAAGCCCATATCGCGGGGTGCGCGCATTGCGCCGCGCTGATGAAGGAATATCAGGAGATCCGCCAGGCGATCGCCGAGAGCGACGTACGCTATAAGGCGCCGCTCGAGCTGCGCCGCAAGATCGAGAAGGCATTGCCGCAGACGCAGGCGCAGGCGGCACCGAGCCGCCGCTCGGTGCTGCGCGGCTTTGCGATGGGCTCCGCGGTATCGGCGATGGCGGCAACCGGCCTCGTTGCGATCGTGCTGCGCAATGACGACGAGCAGCGCATCGAGAACGAGGTGGTGTCCGCGCATCTGCGCTCGCTGCAGGCCGGCCACCTGATCGACGTGGTCTCGACCGATCAGCATACGGTCAAGCCGTGGTTCAACGGCAAGCTCGACGTTTCACCTCCGGTGATCGACCTCACCGCGCAGGGCTTTACGCTGATCGGCGGCCGGCTCGATTACGTCAACGCCCGCGAGATCGGCGCCGTGGTCTACAAGCGGCGCCAGCACGTGATCAATCTGTTCGTGGCGCAGACCGCGAACACCGAACGGAAGAGTGCGAGGATCTCGACATTGCAGGGCTTCAACATCCGCCGCTGGAGCGACCGCGGCCTGAACTACTGGGCGGTCAGCGACCTCGGCGCCGATGAACTGAGCGAGTTCGGCGACAAGTTCGAAAACGCAATGCGCGCGAACAAGGAAGGGTGAGCCCATCAATCGTCATTGCGAGGAGCGACAGCGACGCAGCAATCCACCTCCCCGCTTGCGGCAACATGGATTGCTTCACTTCGCTCGCAAAGTCGATGAGACAGTTTCGTAGCCCGGATGGAGGGCAGCGCAATCCGGGAAGCGTCTTGCAAGTATCGAGAACCCCGGATTTCGCTGCGCTCCATCCGAGCGACGTCTTCGAACCTCACGCCGACTTGCGTACCGCGTTGTCGACCAGCGTCTTCCCGAGCGACCAGATTGCGCCGGGCACCTTGTGGCTGCCGGCGATCACGTCGTCGAACGACTTCTCGATCCAGCTGCAGTCCTCTTCGGTGATCGTGAGCGGCGGCAGCAGCTTGATGGTGTGGAGGCCGTGGCCGGCGACCTGGGTCAGGATCTTGTGATCCTTGAACAGCGGCACCGTGATCAGCTGGCAGAACAGGCCCTTGTTGGCGGTCTCCAGCAGATTCCACGACGCCTTGAGCCGCAGCGATTTCGGCGGACCGAATTCGACGCCGATCATCAGGCCCTTGCCGCGGACTTCCTTCATCAGTTCATAGCCGGGCACCATGCGCGTCAACGCGAGGCGGAGCTCGGCGCCGCGCTTGGCGGCGTTCTCGACCAGCCTCTCGGCCTTGATGACGTCGAGCGTGGCGATGCCGGCGGCCATCGCCAGATCGTTCTTCGCGAAGGTCGAGCCATGCACGACGGCGCGGTCCATCTGGTTGAAGATCTTGTCGAAGATGCTCTTGCGTGTCAGCAGCGCGCCGATCGGCACGTGACCTCCGGAGAGCGCCTTCGCCAGCAGCACCATGTCGGGCTCGATGCCCCAGTGCTCGATCGCGAGGAACTTGCCGGTGCGGCCGATGCCGGTCTGGATCTCGTCGGCGATGAACAGCGTGCCATATTTGCGGCACAGCGCCAGCGCACCGGGCAGGAACTCGTCGGTGGGCATGTTGACGCCCTTTCCCTGGATCGGCTCGACGATGAACGCGGCAACCTGACGCGACGACAGCGCCTTCTCCAGCGCCTCGAGATCGTTGTAGGAAATCGGGGTGCAGCCCGGCAGCAGCGGCTCGAAACCGCTGCGGAAATTCGAATCATCCGTCAGCGACAGCGCGCCGTAGGACAGGCCATGGAACGAATGCCCGCAATAGACGATCCCGGGACGGCCGGTGGCGCCGCGCGCGAACTTGATCGCGGCCTCGACGGTTTCGGCGCCGGAATTAGCGAAAAACACCTTGTCCAGATATGGGACATATTCCAGCAGCCGTTCCGCGAGCACGCCGGCGAGCGTCGAGACGTCGAGTTGCACGAGATTGGGCAGATCGGCGTCGAGCACGCTCTTCAGCGCCTTGCGCAGGGCCGGATGATTGCGGCCAATCGCAAAAACGCCAAATCCGCTCAATAGATCAAGATAACGAGCCCCCTGACGATCGAAGAGGTATTGGCCTTGCCCCTTCTGGAAGCCGACGTCGTAGCCGATGGTCTTGAGGACGCGAACGAGCTGCTCGTTGAGGTGCCGCGTGTGCATGGCACCGCGCTGCCCCTCGCGCTCCACAAAAATCTCGGAAACGTCTAAATTGGAACTTACCATTCGTTACATACGTCGGTTGATGGCCATCTCGTCAACTTAAAACGCTCGCTAGCGGCGTTTTGCCCCCCGCTCGGATCGTCTAGTTAAGCACAGGTTTGGACCATGTTGCACTGCCCAAGAACTTTCGCGCACACAATAGCCTTTTCGGGTTTATTTTTGGCCACCGTACTATCACCGGCCCTAGCAGCGGACCCGACCGGCGACTGGAAGGTCGCTGACGGTGTCGCCACCATCCGCGTCGCCCAGTGCAATGGCAACATGTGGGGAGCGGTTTCCTGGGAAAAAACCCCCGGCGGCAAGGATAAGAACAATCCTGATCCTGCGAAGCAGAGCAGGCCGACGCTCGGCATGCCGATCCTGATCGACATGAAGAAGAAGCCCGGCGTCGATGCGTGGGAAGGCCAAGTCTACAACGCGAAGGACGGCCAGCTCTACAGCTCGACCATCAAGCCCGTCGGCACCGATCAGCTCGAGATCCAGGGTTGCGTACTCGGCTTCCTGTGCGGCGGCGAAACCTGGACCCGCGTCGGTCCGCCGATCCCGGTGAGCACAGCCGGCAACCCGGCGGCGAAGGGCGCCGCCCCCAAATCGGCGGCGCAGAACCAAAAGACCACCGGCTCTGTGGCGCCTGCCACCAAGCCTGGTCAAAAGCAGGGAGCTCACGCCCCGGCCAACGCCAATGCATCGGCCGACACCGTGGGCGATATCTGCCTGCTCCCGGACATCGCGCGACCGACGCAATAACGGACCGCGCAACAACGGACCGGCGGGCTACACGACCCCGTCCGCAATCCGGCTCGGCGGCATCTGCCGCCAAGCCGGATCCAAGCCCCAACGCGTCAGGTGACGTCGTTGGCGATATCCTCCTCCTTGATGGCCTCGCGCGGCTTGCCCATCAGCGCCGGCTGGAACAGCAACACCGCCGCGAGCGTGGTGACGAGCGACAGCGCAAGCAGCTTGCCCATGCTCGCGGTGCCGGGATGGCTCGACAGCCACAGGCTGCCGAACGCGGTCGCCGTGGTCAGCGCGCTGAAAAAGATCGCGCGCGTCAGACTCGACTGCAGCAGGTTCGTCCTGCCCTGCCGCCACGCCGTGACATAATAGATCTTGAACGCCACGCCGACGCCGAGCAGCAGCGGCAGCGCGACGATGTTGGCGAAGTTGAGCGGCAGCCCGATCAGCACGCAGATCTCCAGCGTGACGATGCCGGCAACCAGGAGCGGCACCAGCGTCATCAGCACGTCGACGACGCGGCGCAGGGTCAGCCACAACAGCAGGCTGATCGTGACCAGCGCCAGAATGCCGGCGTGGATGAAGGCGTTCACGATGACGTCGCCCGACTTCAGGATCGAGACCGGTCCGCCGATCGCGGTCGGCTCGGCGGCGAGCACCGCGTCCGCAAAACGGCGCAGATTGTCGTTGTCGTTCGGATCACCCTTCGGCTCCGCCTCGACACGCATCAGGCCGTCCTTGGTCTTCCAGCTCGCGACCAGTTCCGGCGGCAGGTTCTGCAGCGTGACGGTCTGGGCCTGCAGCGTGTTGCGGAGCTGATCGAACACGATCTTCATCGGCGCGACGAAGATCTCCTGGGCCTTGTCGCGGGTGGCCTGGGTCGAATCGGCAAGCTTCTGCAGGGCGTCGGCGAGCCGGCGCGCGGCAACCGCGCCCGGCCCCTTGCCGTCACCCGCGGTCTTGCGCAGGCTGTCGACCGAGCTCTTCAGCGACTCGACATTCTCCTGATCCGACGGCGCCGGATCGACCGAGTCGGGGTTGAGCGCAGGCCCGAGCGTCTTGGCCGCCTGCGCAATCAGCTTCAGCTTGGCGGGCTGGTCGTCGGGCACGAAGCTGTCGAGCGACATCACGCGCGACACTTCCGGCAGCTTCGCGAGCTTGGCCTCGATCTTCCTGGCGTCGGCTTCCGAGCGCGTCATCACGTCGATGGCGTTGGCGCCAGTGTTCGGGTCCTTGCGCAGGTCGAGGAAGGTCGCGATCGATTCCGCGTGCTTGTTGCGCAGATTGATCGGGTTGAAGTCGAACTTCATGTAGTGGAGCAGCGGCAGGCCCGCGACCGTGACCAAGAGCGTGCCGACAATGATCGGAATACGATGCTTCTCCAGGAAGTGGTCGACCGGCGCCAGGAAGGCGTAGCCGACCGGCTCCCTCTCGCCCGGCGGGTTGAGCAGGTCGAGCAGCGCCGGCAGCACCGTGATGCTGGTGATGAAGGCCACCAGCATGCCGGCGCCGGCGATCTTGCCAAGTTCGGAGATGCCCTTGTAGTCGGTCGGCAGGAAGCACAGGAAGCCGGCGGCGGTCGCCATCGCCGCAAGCGACAGCGGTACCGCCGAGCGGCGCGCGGCGTTTTCGAGCGCCAATGTCAGATTGTCGTTCTTGAAGCGCTCGGAGCGGTAGCGCACGCTGAACTGGATGCCGAAGTCGACGCCGAGGCCGACGAACAACACGGCGAAAGCAATCGAGAGCAGGTTCAGCGATCCGACCATCATCAGGCCGACTGCCGTCGTGATGGCAAGGCCGATGAACAGATTCACGAACACGGCGAAGATGATCTTGCCGGAGTGCAGCGCCAGCCAGAGGATGATCAGCACGATCACCACGGTGCCGATGCCGTTGGTGATGGCCCCGTCCTGTACGGTGGCGTATTCCTCGTTGGCGATCGGCACCGGTCCGGTCAGGCGCACGCGCGCGTGATATTCGGTCGGGAATTTCAGGTCGGCGGCCGCTTGGCGGATCGCGTCGGTCGCGGACTTGCCGGGCTCCAGCGCAGAATAGTCGATGATCGGTTTGACCTCGATGAAGGCGCGCTTGTCGGAATCGGTCAGCGGCTTGTCGCTGGTGAGTTCGCGCCAGGAGAAGGTCGCATTGCCCTTGGCGAGGATGGTCTCGACAGTCTCGGAGATCAGGTTGAAGGGCGGGGCTGTGTTGTCGAGCTTGACCTGCCCGCGCTTGACGCCGGCAAGGCCGGTTTCGAGCGCGCCGGTCAGTCCGCGGATCGAAGGATCGCCGGCCATGATCTCGATCAGCGGCGCGGCCGATTCGAGCTGCCCCGTGACCTTGCCGACCTCTTCGGTCGGCAGGAACAGCAAACCGTTCTTCTCGAAGAATTCGCCGGAGCCGAGCGCGGTGATCGCCTCGAAGTTCTTCTTGTCGGCTGAAAGCTTCGCGGTGAGCGCCTTGGCGGCCGAGCTGGTCAGCTCTGGCGTCGCTGCCTCGACAACAACCAGGATCAGCCGCTCGCGGTCAAAGGCTTCCTCGAACTGGTTGTCACGCTTGCGCCAATCCAGATCCGGCGAGATCAGCTTGTTGATGTCGGTGTTGATCGAGAAATTGCGCGCCGCATAGAAGCCGGCCCCGATCGACAACAGCACAGCAAAAATGACAACCGGAAGGGCAAAACGCGTACAGGTTCTAACAACGGAGACGACAATATTTGTCAGCACTTCGTTTCTTTCTAATTTCAGGGAAGCATGGCCGAAAACGCTCGCTCTGTAGCGGAGTTCCCGGGACCGATCTAATGTTGTTTTGGTTATCTTCCTCGACGGGATGGCGAGGAGGTTCCAAACGACAGGACGCGGCCACGAATGGCCGGTATAAACCGCATCAGTGGGCGATAAAGTGACGAACAAGTGAGGGGACAGACGGTCGCAGGGGCCGATATCCCACACTATATTACCTCAACGATCATTCCCCGCTGACCTCCCGACCTGTCGAGGCGCTACCTTTTTGACACAAAACCCTGTATTTCCATGCCTTTGAGGGCGCGGATCACGTGCATGACCAGAGATGGTGCGGACATTGCAGCTAACGTTGCGGTGCCCGGCCGGGCGAGCTGCGTTGCCGAAAAGGCCGCAGGGCATTGAATGAGATTGGTGCAAATTTGCGTAACGAACGTCCTATGGAAGTGTTTCTGGCTCAGCCGCGCGGCTTTTGCGCGGGCGTTGTTCGCGCGATCGAGATCGTCGAACGCGCGTTGGCGAAGTACGGTCCGCCGGTCTACGTCCGCCACGAGATCGTTCACAACAAATACGTGGTCGAAAGCCTGAAGAAGAAGGGCGCGATCTTCGTGGAGGACCTGTCGGAAGTGCCGGCCAAGGCGGTGACCGTGTTCAGTGCCCATGGCGTGGCCAGGAGCGTCGAGGAGGAGGCAGAAGCCCGCGACCTGCCCGTGCTCAATGCCACGTGCCCGCTCGTCACGAAGGTCCACAACCAGGGCAAACGCTATATCGCGAAGGGCCGCGCCCTGATCCTGATCGGGCATGCCGGCCATCCCGAGGTCGAGGGAACCATGGGCCAGGTTCCGGGGCCGGTCCTGCTGGTCCAGAGCGTCCAGGACGTGGCGGAATTGCAGCTGCCGACCGACGCTCCGGTCGCCTATATCACCCAGACAACGTTGTCCGTGGACGACACCAAGGACATAATCGCGGCTCTTCAAGCCAAATTTACAGATATTCAAGGCCCGAACATCAGGGATATCTGCTATGCGACACAGAACCGCCAATCTGCGGTAAGGGACCTAAGTAAGCTGGTGGACGTCATTTTGGTGGTGGGGGCCGCCAATAGTTCCAACTCGAACAGGCTTCGTGAAATCGGCACCGAGGTCGGCGTCGCGAGTTATCTCATTGCCGATGGGAGCGAGCTCAATCCGGACTGGCTGAAGGATGCGAAGGCCGTCGGCATCACGGCGGGCGCCTCGGCGCCTGAAGTCCTGGTCGACGATGTCATCGAGGCCCTGCGGCGCATCGGACCAGTGTCGGTCTCGGTCGTTCCGGGCCGAGAAGAGAATATCGAATTCCGACTGCCAGCCGAACTGACTGCGGGCTGATCTGAACCCACTTCCCTTTGATAAGTGCAGAAAGAAAATCGTCTAATGGCTATACCGTTCTTCAAGGAAATGCGTATCGGCGGTTATCTGATCAAGCAGAAACTGCTTGGCCGCAAACGCTATCCGCTCGTGCTGATGCTCGAACCCTTGTTCCGCTGCAACCTCGCCTGCGTCGGCTGCGGCAAGATCGATTATCCGGACGCGATCCTCAACCGCCGCATGACCGCACAGGAGTGCTGGGACGCGGCCGACGAGTGCGGCGCGCCGATGGTGGCGATTCCCGGCGGCGAGCCGCTGATCCACAAGGAGATCGGCGAGATCGTGCGCGGCCTCGTGGCGCGCAAGAAGTTCGTCTCGCTGTGCACCAACGCGCTGCTGCTCGAGAAGAAGCTCGATCTGTTCGAGCCCTCGCCGTACCTGTTCTTCTCGGTGCATCTCGACGGCCTGAAGGACCATCACGACAAGGCGGTGTCGCAGAAGGGCGTGTTCGATCGCGCCGTCTCGGCGATCAAGGCCGCCAAGGCCCGCGGCTTCACCGTCAACGTCAACGCCACGATCTTCGACGGCCATCCGGCCGAGGAGATCGCCAAGTTCCTCGACTTCACCACCGAGCTCGGCGTCGGCGTCTCGATGTCGCCGGGTTATGCCTATGAGCGTGCGCCCGACCAGGAGCACTTCCTCAACCGCACCAAGACCAAGAAGCTGTTCCGCGACGTCTTCGCCCTCGGCAAGGGCAAGAAGTGGAATTTCATGCATTCCGGCCTGTTCCTCGACTTCCTCGCCGGCAACCAGGAATACGAGTGCACGCCGTGGGGCATGCCGGCGCGCAACATCTTCGGCTGGCAGAAGCCCTGCTATCTGCTCGGTGAAGGCTACGCCAAGACCTTCAAGGAGCTGATGGACACCACCGACTGGGACACCTACGGCACGGGCAAGTACGAGAAGTGCGCCGACTGTATGGCCCATTGCGGCTACGAGCCGACCGCGGCGACCGCTGCGATCAACAATCCGCTGAAGGCGATGTGGGTCGCGCTGCGCGGCATCAAGACCTCGGGCCCGATGGCGCCCGAGATCGACATGTCGAAGCAGCGTCCGGCGCAGTACATCTTCGCCGAGCAGGTGCAGAAGAAGCTCTCGGAGATCCGCCGGGACGAGGCTGCGGCCGCCCAGCAGAAGGCTGCCGCTGCGGCCCAGAAGGCTTCCACGGCCGCGTAAGCCGCCCCGTCCAGGCACCAAACGCAAAGGCCCGATCGCGATGCGATCGGGCCTTTGTTTTTGAACTTGATCGTCTCGAGCTTGATGCGGCGAGGAACCGCGTCCCGGGCCCCGCCGTCGGATCAGGCCGCCTTGGCCGTAACCAGGACGTCGTCCACAGGCATCAGCACATCGTTGCCGAGCAGGAAACCGCGGCAGCTGCGCAGCGAGCGCAGCGCACGGTTGAAGTCGATCCCGGTCGACACCAGCGCCCGCAGCGTCCGTGGGTTGCGCGCGATGCCGCGCAGCACCTTGCGCAGGTCGATGTCGCCGTTCGGCTTCACCGCCGATTTCGCGAGTTCCGGCAGCGCCCGGTGCGCGGGATCGCTGATCACGCGCAGCGCGGCGAACGGAATGCCTGCTTTGGCGGCATAGGCTGCCGCGATATGGCTCTCCATGTCGACTGCGGCTGCGCCCGTCAGCGAGCGCAGCGCGGCCTTGCAGGCCTTCGCCGCGATCACCTCTTCCACGCCGGCAAGTCTGCCGCGGACGATCCTGCGCCGCTTCAGCGCGGCGCTGGCGATCATCTGCTCGTTCAAGGCGGATGCCGCCAGGAACCGCGTATCGCCGGACATCACCTCGGTCGCGACCACGACGTCGCCCGATTTGAGCGACGGGTCGAGCCCACCGGCCACACCGAACGAAATCACGCCGCGGAATGTCGTCGGATCCAGCGTCGCCAGCAGCGCACGCAGCTGCTGCGGATCGCTCGAACTGCAGATCACGATCATGCCGGGACCTGCCGCGATGCGGGCCTCCTGCACCAATCCAGTCACAATCAATACCGGCCGAGGATCAATTCTACTGCCCACGGTCTCGGCGGCCCCCGCCTCAACAATCACATCCCGACCCCTACCACCCTGCTATTGGTGCTTTTTAAATTCCGGTACCGCGCCAGCGCCCAGAGCGGAAAGAACTTCGAGTAGCCATGATATCGCAAGTAAAATACCCGCGGAAACCCCGTAGCGGTGTATCGCTGCTCGTCCCACAGTCCTTTTTCCGTCTGTGTTGCCTTTAGGTACTCCACCCCCCGCACAACAGCAGGGTTTTCGACCTCACCGGCCGCCATCAATCCAAGCAAAGCCCATGCCGTTTGCGAGGAGGTCGACGGCGCAACCTCATAACCCCTGTAATCCAGCCGGTAACTGACGGCGTCCTCGCCCCAGCCGCCGTCCTGATTCTGGACCGACGCCAGCCAGTCGACCGCCTTCCGAATCATCGGGTCGTTGCGGTCGACCCCTGCGACATTCAGCGCACAGAGCACCGACCAGGTACCGTAGACGTAATTCAGGCCCCAGCGGCCGTACCAGGAGCCGTCGGGCAGCTGGGTGCGGCGCAGATAGGCGAGGCCGTCGGCCATCACCTTGCTGCTCTCGGGGGTCGCGCCGAGCTGGCCCAGCATCGAGATACAGCGCGCGGTGACGTCCTCGGTCGGCGGATCGAGCAAGGCGCCGTGGTCGGAGAACGGGATGTTGTTGAGGTAGTATTCGAGGTTGTTGACGTCGAACGCGGCCCAGCCGCCGTCGCGGCTCTGCAGCCCCTCGATCCACTCGCGGCCGCGCGCGATCGCGTCGTCATATTCCCGGGTCCCGGTGTGGCGCCGCGCGCGATCCATCGCCATCACGACAACGGCGGTGTCGTCGAGATCGGGATAGTGATCGTTGTTGTACTGGAACGCCCAGCCGCCGGGCCGCACGCCGGGCGCCTTGACCGCCCAGTCGCCCTTCAACTCCAGCACCTGGCGCGGCTTCAGCCAGTCGAGAGCCTGTTTGGCGTTGGCGAACGTATCGTCGCCGCCGGCTTCCTGCAGCGCATGGCACGTCAGCGCGGTGTCCCACACCGGCGAGACGCAGGGCTGGCAATAGGCCTCGTCGTCGCCGATCACGAGCAGCTTGTCGATGCCGCGGCGGGTGATCGCGCGCGGCGGGAAGCTCTCGTCCTTGCCGAGCGCCTCATACATCATGACGATGTTGGCCATCGGCGGATAGATCGCGCCCATGCCGTCCTCGCCGTTGAGCCGCTCCTCGGTGAAGGCGAGCGCGGCGTCGATCGCGCGCTGGCGCAGGCTCTTCGGAAACATCGGCTCGATCGCGCGCAGCACGGCGTCGAGCGAGCGGAACAGATAGAACCAGCCCGCGCTCTGATGCGGGGCCTTCGGCGCCATGCGGACCGATTTCGGATCTTCCAGGAACAACTCGTCGATGCCGACGCCCTTCGGATTCTTCGCACGCGGCTTCAGCGCGGCAAGCACCATCAGCGGCACCATCGTGGTGCGCGCCCAGTACGAGATCTTGTTGATGTGGAACGGCGACCACATCGGCAGCAGCATGATCTCGATCGGCAGCACCGGCGTTGCGCGCCAGGTCACGACGCCATAGAGCGCGAGCAGGAAGCGCGTGAACACGTTGCTGCCCGAAGCGCCGCCGCGCGAACGGATCGCCTCGCGCGCCCGCACCATATGCGGCGCGTCGACGGAATCGCCGATCATCTTCAGCGCGAAGTACGACTTCACGCTGGCGCTCATGTCGAACGGGCCGTCATGCACCAGCGGCCAGCCGCCATGCGCGCCCTGAACGCGGCGCAGATAGTTGCCGATCTTGGCCTCGAGCCCGGTGTCGACGGGCTCGGCGAGATAATGGCGCAGCAGGATGTATTCGGCCGGAATGGTGCTGTCGGCCTCGAGCTCGAACACCCAGTGCCCGTCGGACTGGCGATAGCCGAGCAGCGCTTCGGTTGCCTTGGAGATGCTCTTCTCCAGCGCGACCGTATCGACTGCAACGCCGTGATCTCTCGAAAGCATTTCCCTCGATATCCTCTTCATCGCGGGGCCGGCTGATCGAAAGCCGTGCCCACTCAACAGGTCGAATCTAGCGCGTGGCCAGAACCAGATCTGCGGCGCGATCACCCGACCGCACCGATCCCTCGATGGTTGCTGGCAACCCGGTAGCAGTCCAGTCGCCGGCAAGGAACAGGTTTTTTTGCGCCGTTGCGGCACCCGGACGCAGGGCGTTCTGCTCCGGCGTCGCCTCAAATGTGGCACGGCGCTCACGCACGATCTGCCAGGGCGGCAGGTCGCCGGACACGCCGGATGCCTTGCAGATGTCCCGCCAGATCGCCTGCGCGAGCTCCTCGCGCGGCATGTCGACCAGCCGGTCGCCGTTGCTGATCGTCACGGACAGCCGCTGCGGGAACGCGAACAGCCACTCCACGAGGCCGCCGACCACGCCGAGAATGGGCGCCGCGTCGCGCGGCGGATCGACGCGGAAATGCGCGTTCACGATGGCGCGGAATTTGGTCGGCGTTTTCAGCCCCGGCAGCAGCGATGCCGCGGCGCGCGGCGGCACCGCGAGCACGACGGCATCGTCGGCCGCCAGCGCGATCTTGTCGCCATTGCCAAAGTCGAGCTCGCTGACGCGGTCACCCGACATGCCAAGCGTACGCAATTCGTGACTGAACTGGACGCTGTGGCCCCGCTCCTGCAGCAGCTTCACGGCCGGCTCGATCAGAACCGAGCTCAGGCCGTCGCGCGCGATCAACGGACGGCAGGCCTGCCCGCCCGCGAGCAGTGTCTCGCGCACGATGGCGCCGGCGAGCCCTGCCGAGCCCTCCGGCGGATCGACGTTCAGTGCCGCGAGCAGCAGCGGCTGCACCAGGCGGTCATACAGCGTGCCCTTGCAGGGAATGGTGTTGCCGACCAGCGCCTCGGTGCCGGCCCAGGCCAGCGGCGCCAATGCGAGATAGTCGCGCAAGGTCGTGTCCGGGACGCGCCGCGCCTCGTCGAACACCCACAGCGGCAGGCGGGAATCGCCGAGGTCGAGCTGCCAGCGCTGGCCAGAGGCAAGATCGACGAACGGAAACTGTGCGCGCGCGGGCCCCACGAGGCCGGCCCCGGTGCCGATCGAGCGCGCGTAGCTCAGCGCATGACGGTTGCCCGACAGCAGGAGATGGTTGCCATTGTCGATGGTGAGGTTGGTGGCGGCGTCGAAATAGGAGCGGCAGCGGCCGCCGGCCTGTTGCGTCGCCTCGTGGACGGCCACCTTGTAGCCGCCATTGGCGAGCCGCACGGCCGCGGAGAGGCCGGAAATACCGGCACCGATGATATGAACGGTCTTTTGCATCAGATGATCGCGTAACGAAGAAGAATGCCGATCTTGGCCGCCTTGGACACACGCACCGGCTCACGCGGAGCCGTGAAGCCGCGCGCGATCAACAGATCGAGGATCGCACGGTAGTATTTCGACATGATGCGCGGCGCGCGCACGGCGCGGCGCGAATTGCGCTTCATGATCTCGTCGGACTTCTGGAAATGCATCTTGGCGCGCTCGGCAAGCGGCGCGCACACCTTCGGCAACGCGCGGTCGGCGGTGACTCGGGCCGGGTCGTTGTTGGTGATGCCGGCGTGCCAGAGCCATTCGCGCGGCAGATAGAGACGGCCGAGACCGGCATCCTCGTCGATGTCGCGCAGGATGTTGGTGAGCTGCAGCGCGCGGCCGAGGTGATGCGCGAGCTGGATGCCATCCTCCTCGGGCAGGCCGAACACCCGCACCGACAGCCGGCCGACCGCGCTCGCGACACGATCGCAATACAAATCGAGCGTGGCGAGATCCGGCGCGCGGATGTCCTGCGGCACGTCCATCTCCATGCCGTCTACGATCGCTACGAAATCTTCGCGTTTCAAGCCGAAGGTCTTCACCGACCCGACATAGTCCTTCAGGCGCTCCGGCGGATGCCCCGCATAGAGCGCGTCGATATCGTCGCGCCACTGCTGCAGCGCAGCCAGCCGCTCCGGCCGCGGGCCGTCGGAATCCGCGATGTCGTCGACCTGGCGGCAGAAGCTGTAGATCTGGAACATCGCCTCGCGCTGCGCGCGCGGCAGGATGCGCATCGCGGCATAGAACGAGCTGCCCGACGCGGTGCTGTCGTAATTTGCGTTGGCCGCCGCCTCGACGCTCATGCGCCCGCCGCCGTCTTGGAGACCGCACGCCGACCGGTCGCGCGCTGCGCGGTCTCGCCGGCGACGCCGCCAAGGCTCTGCAGCAGCAGTTCGACCTTGCTCAGATGCACGCGCTCGCTGAGCGGATCGCGCACCTTCAGCATGTTGACGATCTTGTCGGCGAAAGCCTGGATCACGGAGATCTCGAGCCCCAGCCTGAAGTCCCTGACCTCGGCGGCGAGCGACTTGCTCTGGTCGAGCAGCGCCTCGGTGCGCACCGCGAGCGCCTGCAGGCACTTCAGCAGGGCCGGCTGCGACTTCGCCTCGCCGAGCATCTCGACGGTTGCGCCGGCGGCGGCCAGAGCATCGCGCGGCAGGTAGACGCGGTTCAGGTTCCGGTAGTCCTTGCCGCAGTCCTGAAGATGATTGTTGATCTGCAGGCCGGCGCAGAGCGCATCCGACGCCGCCCAGGTCGAGGTGGCCTCGCCATGGACGTCGAGCATGAACCGCCCGACCGGCATCGCCGAGTAGCGGCAGTAGTCGATCACGTCATCCCAGGTTTCGTAGCGCAGCTTGGTGACGTCGAGTCGGAACGCCACCAGCACGTCGAGCGCGTGCCGCGGCGGCATGCCGCGCTCGGCGAGAGCCCGGCGCAGATTGACCGCTTCCTTCTGGGTCTCGCCATTGCCGAGCAGTTCGGCCTCCATGAGGTCGAGATAGCGCAGCTTCTCCTCAGCCGGCAGCGTAGCGTGATCGGCGATATCGTCGGCCGTGCGGACGAAATTGTAGAAGGCCAGGATCAGGGCACGATGCCGCGGATGAATGATCCACGACGCGACCGGAAAATTCTCGTCGCGGTGGGTCTTTCCGGATCGCAGGTCGCTCGCGGTGGTCATGGGAAATTTGGGCTACACTGGTCATGGCACGACGCAGGCGCGAAACGGTCAGGCGCATGCGGGGATTTGCGAGCCCCATATAGGGGAATATGCCACCAAAACCAATGCTATCTGTGACCGCCAGCATATGTGGCCGCGGCCGGCATGGCTGCCAGCCGCGGTGTTGGTAGCGGTCCCTTGAGACCTGAATCCGGTCTTACTGGCCGTGGTTCTTCAAGACCGCGTCGCAGGCGGCGCTGATCTTGCTGCGGTTCTGCTGCAGGCAGGCGAGAATGGTGAAATCGCCCTGATCGATCACGGCACGGCAGTGACGCTGCACGTCGCGGGTGCAGGCCTTCTGCTCGTCGGGTGTGCCGCGACCCTGCTGGGCAAAGGCGCTGGACGAGAGCGGGATCGACAACAGGGCAAGAGCCAGGAGAAATTTACGCATCGTATTCCTTCATTTCCGACAGCAGAAAATCTGTTCCCGAAAAGCGCTTCGGCATTGGCCGGGACGGATTTTTAGGGATTGCAGACGCCGCATAACGCGGCAACGGATCGACGACAAGCACCGCTAAATGCGGCTAAATTTGCGGCGCTGTAAACCCCCATATAAGCCATTGATTTACAAAAGCGATTTACGCCATCACTTTGTCGCGTTTGGGTATTGCGGACAGTGCTTGCGCAAAGCTACATGCAACGCCGGGGGCTGGCGGTTTGCGATTCTGTTCGATGACAACATTAGGCGTCGCGAGCGCTCCTTCTGTCGTTTGAACCTAACAATCTTCGGTGACACTAAACCTTCGATGCGGCGAGACGCTTTTCTTGCGAAGGAAGCGTTGATTTTGATGGGAAAATTCACAATGAAACTGTTTGGTTCCAGCCTTTGTGGTCAGGCCCTCAGGGCTGTGGGCGTCGGCGCCGCGCTGATGCTGTCGGCCTCCGCGGTCCATGCGCAAGCCAGCGGGCCCTTTGCCGGGTTTGCCGGCTCGTGGACCGGAACGGGCACGGTGGCGTTGTCCAACGGCACCACGGAACGGATTCGTTGCAAGGCCGATTACAAGGTCGCGCCGTCGGGCATGAGCCTGAAGCAATCCCTGCATTGCGCCAGCGACAGCTACAAGTTCGATCTATCGAGCGACGTCACCAGCCAGGGCGACCGGATCTCCGGCAACTGGAGCGAGGCGAGCCGCAACATCTTCGGCAATTTGCAGGGCACCGCGGGCGGCGGACGGATCGACGTGTTCGTCGAGGCCTCCGGCTTCGCAGCGAACCTCAACCTGCAGACCAACGGCTCCAAGCAGGTCGTGCAGATCGACTCCAAGGGCGAGATCCGCGGCGTCACGATCACGATGACGAAGACCTGACGCTCCCGATCGTTTTCGCCGGCCAATAGAAAAGGCCCGGTTCCGAAGCTTCGGAACCGGGCCTTTTGTTATCGATCGATCAGGCCTTCTCGATCGGCGCCGGTTGACCGCCCTTGCCGCGGAGCCTTTGCGACAGATTGATCAGGAACATCGAGGTCGGCCGCAGGATGAAGAGGTCCGCGACCAGGGCTGCGACCATCGAGAACGCGCTGAGCCAGCCGAACAGCCGCAGCGACGGCAGGTCGGAGAACACGGTGACGACCAGGCCGCAGGCCAGCACCACCGTGGTCAGGATCAGCGCCGGACCGACCAGGACGGTGGCGCGCTCGACCGCGAGCTCCGGCGTGACACCCGGCTTGGTCTCCAGCCGCAGTCGGTTGAGGAAGTGGATAGTGGCCGAGAGACCGAGGCCGAACGAGACGGTCAGTGCCACCACGCTGGCGAATTGCAGTCCCTCCCCGAGCAGCCACAGCACGGTGCCTGACAGCACCACGGGGAAGATGCCGGGCAGGATGCAGGAGAACATCACCACGACGGAGCGGAACGCGAGCCCGATGAAGATCGCGACCAGCAGGAACTCGATGGTGAGGCCGTGGTTGAGCTTCTCGATCATGTTCGCGCTGTTGCGCGCGGCAATCACCGACAGGCCGGTCACCGCGATTTCGTAACCGGGATGCTCGGCCCGCACCTTGTCCAGCGAGTGATCAAGCTTGTTCACGACCGGAAGCAACTGGCTCGAATCCAGATCCGGGACGCGGCCCGACACCACGACGGCATCCTGATTCTTGTCGATGAAGCGACGCACCAGATGCTCGGGGATCAGGTCGACATATTCCTTCAGCGTCGCGACATCATTGCTGCCGGCCTTTTCGGCGAGCCAGCGCCGCAAGGTCTCCAGCGACCAGACGTTGCCGACGCCGGCGGACTCCTCGACCATCGCATGCACGTCGGCGATCGTTTTCAACGTCTCCGGCGAGTACAGCGATTGCCCCTTGGGGAATTCGATCAGCACATCGACCGGATTGGCGCCGGTCAGTTTGGCGTCGAGCCGATTCGACGCCGCCACCGCCTGCCGCTTGTCCGGCACCTGGTCGGCCAGCCGGTAACGGGGCTCGAGATTGGCGTAGATGATGCCGAGGCCGCCGACCACGATCAGCGCAAGCAGGCTGAACAGGCCCGGACGGCCAACCATGCGCACCGCGATCCAGTAGCAGAAATTGCGCAGCGCCTGCACGCCGGCATCGGCGCTCTGGAACTTGACCGCAAAGATCTTCTCGTTGCGCACGAACAGGACACCGAACACCGGCACCAGCGAGAGCACCGCGACCAGCGCGATGATGGTCGCCGCAAGCCCGGCCTCGCCGAACTTGCGGATCAGGTCGGAATCCGAGAATTGCAAGGCAATGAAGGAAATGCCGGCCGTGCCGTGGGTCAGCACGCAGGCCGGGCCGACCACCAGCACCGCGTTCTTGAACGCGGTGAACTTGTCCTGGCCCGCGATCAGCCGGTCGCGCGCCGCGAATGTCAGCTGCATCGAGTCGGAGAAGCTGATCACCATGATGAGCGGCGTCATCACGTTGAGGAACATGTTGAGATTGAAATTGGCCCAGCCGAGGCCGCCGAGCGCCAGCAGGATCGCGATCATCGGCGGGAACGCCGCCGCCACCATGAAGGAAATCTTGCGGAAGAAGATGATGGCGATGACGCAGCCGGCAAGAATGCCGAGGATGTTGTAGGTCAATCCGTCACGCTCGACCGCGTTGCGGATCTCGAGCTGCATGACCGGCACGCCGGACAGTTGGGCATTGAGCCCGCTGCCGCCGAGATCGTCGGCCATGATCTTCCTGATGTCGCCGATCACCTTGCCGAGCTTGTTGCTGCCGACCACCTCGGGTTCGAGCGACAGCACGATCAGCGCAAGGGTGCCGTCCTCCGACAACAACTTGCCGCGGATGATCTCGTTGCTTTTGACGGTCTCGACGAACTTGTCGTAGGCCGCGCCCTCCGGAAGCTCGTTCGGGAACAGCGCCGCCGGCAGCTTGCCGCGCTCCGGCGCCTGGCGCGCCGAGAACAGCGAGACCAGGCCGCGCACGCCCTCGACCAGCTGCAGGTCAGTGACCATGTCACGGAGCTTGCCGAGATTATCGCGCTCAAGCAGCGTCTTGCCTTCGACCACGACGAGGACGTCGAACTCGGTCGCCGGGAAGCGCTTGGTCACCGCCTCGTACTGCTTGTAGTCCTTGGAGTTGGAGCGGAACAGCTGCGACAGCGAATCGTCGATCTTGATCCGGTGCACACCGAACACGGCGCCGATCAGCAACAGGACGAGGACGATGCAGGACAGGATCGGTGCCCGCATCGGGATCAGGCCGAGCCGCTCGATTCCGAACGCGATGCTGGGACCCGACCGCGGCTCTTCGACCTTCTCGACGTGGACCTGACTTTCGGAATTCTTTTCGAGCATGCCCTGTCCAGTTCTGAAAACGGCTCAATCTGTCTAGCTTGGGTCTAAAGCGCGATGAGATCGGGTTGAATCATCGCGCTTTTAGCGTCTTGTTTGCGCATGATCTTTTCGGAAAACCGCTTCGCATTTTTCCGGATCATGCTCTAGGGGCGCGAATGAGGCGGGTGAGCGCAACCGATCGGCGCTAGTCCTTGAAAACACGCGAATATTGACCGGCGCCGGTTTTACCTGCCCGCCCCCTTGCTCGCAAGCGCGAGGGTCGGATGAAATCGGCGGGGAACCGCCGATCATCGCCATTAAGTAGCTGATTTGTCACACCCCGGTAGCGCATTCTGTGACGATCCACCGCCGCTTTCACCCTTCAACGCGACCCCTGTGATCTGGCGTGCCAGGCCCTCACGCACAAGCCACGAAATCCTGAACGCGGCTTCCGCATGGCTCAGCCCGGCGCGGTGGACGTTGGAGACGCAGTTGCGGTCGGCATCGGTGAGACCGATCCGCGGCGCGAAGGTGAGATAGGCGCCAAGGCTGTCGGGCGCGGAGAGGCCGGGCCGCTCGCCGATCAGCATCACCAGCATGCGCGCGCCGATGATAGCGCCGATCTCGTCACCGAGCGCGACCCGCGCGCCCGACGCTGTGATCACCGGGCGGGCGTCGATCCCGTCGGCGGTAAGATGCGGCACGAGATGCCGGATCAGTTCGACGGCATGCACATTGACCGCGGTCGGCGACAGGCCGTCACCGATCACGATCGCGCAGCGGCACGCGCTGATGCCACTCCCCTCCAGCGACCGCCGCGAGGCGGAATCCAGCATGCGCCCGAGATCGGGCCGGCGCAGATAGTCGCGCCGGCTGTGCGCCTGGCTCGACACGTCGAGCGGCGTGATGCCGAGGCCGGCAAGACCGGCCGCAATTCCGCTGACATCGAAGGCTGCGTGCACGGCATCGCGGGCACGGGCGTGGTCGAGCGTGAAGGACAGCAGCGCATCGGTCGGCAGGCTGGCTCCGGACCGGCCAAGACCGACACGCGCCGGCGTGAGGTCGCGCAAATCAGGAAGCGAGGGAGACGATGGCGCCGGCGGTGTCGTCATGCTGTTATTCGGCGGGAACGGAGGCCTCGCGCAGCCGGAGCGAGTAATTCGAGGCGTTCTGCCGGCCGCTGGAGGCCGCACGCGCGAACGTGATCAGATGATGCGCCACCAGCGTCGCCGAGATCAGCCCTTCGATGTCGCCGCGCTTGAGCCGGCCGAGTGCGAACTTCCAGAACACGCGCTTGTAGTCGCCGAGCACACCGACCTTCCAGAAGATGTTGCGCAGCATGATCAGGCCGCGCCGGATGTTGGCCCAGCTCTTCATCTCCGGACTGACCGGCACCTTGATGCGGTTGGCATAGGTGTAGTTGCATTGATGCAAATAGCGCTCGAACAGCTTCTTCGGCTCATAGGCGAGCTCCATGCACTTGCGCCAGGAACTGACCACGTCCTCATAGGGCAGCAGGAACTCGACATTGGAGTCGCGGCCGTCGTCATGGATCAGCCGCCCCGCCTTTTCGAGCCGGTCCCACAGCGGCGTCTTCGGCAGCGCCTGCAGCAGGTTGATGGTGAGCAGCGGAATCCGGGACTCCTCGACAAAGGAGATCAGCGCGTCGCCTGTCTGCGGCTTGTCGGTATCGAGCCCCATGATGATGCCCGAGACGACCTCCATGCCGAATGAATTGATGGTGCGCACGCCCTCCAGGATCGGAACCATCATGTTCTGATCCTTGTGCATGGCCTTCAGCGCGTCGGGGTCGGGCGTCTCGATGCCGACGAAGATCGTCACGAAGAAGGCTTCGCGCATCTTCTCCAGGATCTCGGGCCGCTTGGCGATATTGAGCGTCGCCTCGCAGGCGAGCCGCGTGACATAGCCGGTCCGCTTCTGCCATTCGATCAGATGCGGCAGCAATTCGCTCGCCGCCTTGCGGTTGCCGATGAAATTGTCGTCGACGAAATAGACGGTGTCGGTCGCGCCGCATGCGCGCAGCTTGTCGAGCTCGGCGATGATCTGTTCCGGCGACTTCAGGCGCGGATTGCGGCCGTAGAGCCCGGGGATGTCACAGAACTCGCACTGATAGGGGCAGCCCGAGGAAAACTGGATGCTGCCGAGGAAGTACTTCTTGGTCTCGGCGAGTTCATAGGCCGGCAGCGGGAATTCCGTCATCGGCAGGCGGTCGAGGGTCTTCAGCACCACCTGCTGGTCGGGACGGCTGGTGTCATCGGCCAGACGCCTGATCAGCTCATTGGTGGCATCGCCGAGCTCGCCGACGTGAAGGTAGTCGAATGAGGGATAGTAGTCCGGGCAGGCGCTGACCGACGGGCCGCCGATCGCGACCACAAGGTCATGGTCATGCGCGCGACGGCAGATGTCGTTCATCTGCTGGCGCTGGATGTGCATACCGCTGACGAACACGGCCTCCGCCCACTCGAAATCCTCCTCCGTCGCCGGACGCAGGTTCTCGTCGACGAAACGGACCGGCCAGTTCTCGGGAAGATATGCGGCGATCAGCAGCAGGCCCTGCGGCGGCATGAACGCCTTGACGCCGTCGGTCAGCGGATAGGAATGCTCGAAGGTCCCAAAGGACGACGTATAGCGCGGAAAGACGCAGAGGATACGCCGTGCCGTCTCTATGCCCTCAGCTCTCATCGAATGACCCCGAAGCACCCGCAAATCTAACCATGGCGTGGAACGCTGGGCCAGAATTTCTTCAACATTGTGGCACCAACTAACGTCACAACGGCGAGATAGTTGCTCTGCAGAATTTTGCCATCCCGTCAGGTCAAGAGCCTGGCAGCGAGATCGGGCAGCCCCCCGGCGTCGGCGGCAAGACGAAAATCCGGCCCGGCAAGGCCGACACGCAACAGCCAGTCGTCGAATTCGGGCGCCCGCTTCAGGCCGAACAGGTCGCGGATGTAGAGCGCATCGTGAAACGATGTCGACTGATAGTTCAGCATAACGTCATCCGCGCCCGGCACGCCCATGATGAAGTTCACGCCGGCGGCGGCAAGCAGCGTCAGGAGATTGTCCATGTCGTCCTGGTCGGCCTCGGCATGGTTGGTATAGCAGACGTCGATCCCGAGCGGCAGGCCGAGCAGCTTGCCGCAGAAATGATCCTCGAGCCCGGCACGGATGATTTCCTTGCCGTCATAGAGGTATTCGGGACCGATGAAGCCGACCACGCTGTTGACGAGCAGCGGATCGAACGCGCGCGCCACCGCATAGGCCCGCGCCTCGCAGGTCTGCTGGTCGACCCGGTGATGGGCGTTGGCCGACAGCGCCGAGCCCTGCCCGGTCTCGAAATACATCACATTGTCACCGACCGTGCCGCGGCGCAGCGACAGCCCGGCCTCGCGCGCCTCCCGCAGCAGCGAGAGGTCGACGCCGAAGCTGCGGTTGGCCGCCTCGGTGCCGGCGATCGACTGGAATACCAGATCGACCGGCACCCCCTGCCCGATCAGTCCGAGCGAGGTCGTCACATGCGTCAGCACGCAGCCCTGCGTCGGAATCTCGAGCCGCGTGATGATGTCGTCCAGGAGCCGCAGCAGGGTGGCGATGACCTTCGGATCGTCGCTCGCCGGATTGATGCCGATGCAGGCATCGCCCGAGCCGAGCAACAGACCGTCGAGGATCGAGGCGGTGATGCCCTTGGGATCGTCGAAGGGATGGTTGGGCTGTAGCCGCGTGCTCATGCGGCCGCGCAGGCCGACGGTGTTGCGGAAGCGGGTCGTCACCTCGCATTTCTTCGCGACCAAGATCAGGTCCTGGTTGCGCATCAGCTTCGACACCGCCGCCACCATCTCCGGTGTGATGCCGCGCGAGATCTTCCTGATCGTGTCACCGGTGGCGGCGTCCGACAGCAGCCAGTCGCGGAAACCGCCGACGGTGAGCGATGACACCGGCAGGAAGCCGGCAACGTCGTGGCTGTCGAGGATCAGGCGGGTGACTTCGTCGTCCTCATAGGGGATGACAGGCTCATCGAGGAATTGCTGGAGCGGAACGTTGGCCAGCGCCAGCCGCGCGGCGATCATCTCCTCGGCGCTATCGGCCGCGATGCCGGCCAGGCGATCGCCTGACCGCGGCGGCGAGGCCTTGGCGAGCAGGATGCGCAGATCGTCGAATGCGTAATTGGTGGCGTCGATGGTGTGACGATAGAGCATGGGAATTCGCGTCGAGGGCTCGGGCAGCGTAACCTAGCACCACTTTGCGAAAGTCGTGCCATCGGCTTCGCGCCGAGCGCCGGGGATGTTGATGACTAACAATGATGGCGGCTTGTCATTCGACACACTGCGGCGAGCCACCGGAACCCAACGGACCCGGAGCGCCTCATAAGGCATTGGGATTATTTAGAGATTTTAATGGTTGCGGCTGCGCAAAACGCCCGCGTTAAGAAATTGTCCATGAAGATTTTGCATAAGCTTTAATTGGCCGAAGGTACTCCCCGGCCTCTTGGAGTGCCCTCAATGCTCGCCCCTGTCACATCCCCCATCTCAATGTCCCGGCCTCCAATGGCATCCCGATTCTCGCTTGCTGCCAGGCTGTACTCGACGTTTGCGCTGATTGCGGCGCTGACCGCGGCCGTCACCGTCCTGTCCGACTACAATGCGCGGCGCAATGCCGAGCTGACCGAGGCCGTCGACCTCGCAAGCCGTGCCGCGCAGAATGTCGAGCGGGTCAATTCACTGGTCTATGCCGTGGTGATGGAATCGCGCGGCATCTACATGTCGACCGAACCGGCGGCGGTGAAGAAATACGGCGACGGGCTCTTGGCGTTCAACGAGCGCATCCTCGGCGTGGTCAAGAACTGGGAAAGCCTGGTGCAGGCCGATGACGCCGCGCAGTTCGCGGTGTTCAAGAAGCGCATCGAGCAGTTCGTCGAGTTCCGCAAGGAGCTGGTTCGCCGCGGCGTCGAGATCGGCGCCGCAGCCGGGCGCGAGTGGGGCGACAACGACGCCAACCGCGACGTGCGCTCCGCGCTGAACAAGGATCTCGAGGCGCTCTCCAAGATCTATGCCGAGCGCAGCAAGAAGCTCGCGCAGCAGACCGGCGCCAACCGTGTGATGGCGCTGTTGCTGACCGGACTCGGTGCGGCCGCCCTGATCGTGGTGGTGCTCGGCGTGCTGATCATTGCCCGCTCGGTAGCGCGGCCGCTGTCGCAGATTACCACGACCATCAAGCGCGTCGCCGAGGGTGCCGACCATGTCGAAGTGCCGCATGTCGAGCGCGGCGACGAGATCGGCGCACTGGCGCGCGCCATCAAGGTCTTCCAGGAGGCGATGGATCGCAATCGCAGCCTGAACGCGCAGGTCCTGCAGGATTCCGAGGCCCGGGACGCGCGCGGCCGGCATATCGAGAGCTTCGTTGAGGCATTCCGCGGCACCATCGGTGAGGTGCTCCGCGCGGTGCACGACAATGCTGCGACGATGCGGCAAACCGCGCAGACCATCGCGACCGTCGCGACGGACGCCAGCGGCCGCGCGGTTGCGGCGGCAGGCGCGACCGAACAGGCATCCAGCAACGTCTCGGCAGTGGCGGGCGCCGCCGAAGAACTCTCCGCCTCGGTCGAGGAGATCGGCCGCCAGGTCAAGCAGTCCTCCGGCGCGGTCGACCAGGCCGGTGCGCGCACCGACCGCTCGATCACCGAGATCGAGGGACTTGCCGCCACCACCCAGCGCATCGACGGCGTGCTCAGCCTGATCCAGGCGATCGCCGAGCAGACCAATCTGCTCGCGCTGAACGCCACCATCGAAGCCGCCCGCGCCGGCGATGCCGGCCGCGGCTTTGCCGTCGTCGCGCACGAGGTCAAGGCGCTGGCCGGGCAGACCGCCAAGGCAACCGCCGAGATCAGCGAGAATGTCGGCCTGATCCAGGCCTCGACCCGCAACTCGGTGGCCGCCGTGCGCGAGATCGGCCAAGCCGTGCGCGAGATCAGCAACGTCACCTCAAATATCGCCAGCGCGATCGGCCAGCAGGACGCCGCCACCCGCGAGATTTCGGCCAACGCGCAGATGGCGGCCCAGGGCAATGAAACCCTGGTGACGAACGTCGGCTCGCTGCGCGACGACATGGACCAGACCAGCAAGGCGGCAGAATCGGTGCTCGCGGCATCGAACGATCTGACCGCAACCGCAGAGACGCTGTCGCGCGAGGTCGAGCAGTTCTTCCGCAACCTGCGCACCGACGCCACCGACGGCCTGCGGCGCACCGGGACCTGAACCGGTCATGCGCTGCGCCGGGGCGCCACGCAAGTCCCGGCCAGCCATGGTTAAGACTCTCCCAACCCACCGACGCAAATTGCCTTCGCTTCAGGTCGCATTTCTCAATTTGATGCCGCCATAGAAGGCATCAGAGCGCGGCGGCGCAGGGAAGTGGAAGCGAGCGATGAACGGGCTTTTGCCAAAGCCGAGAGCGGTCCCGACCAAACGGCTGCTTGCGCTCGGGATCGGCCTCGTTCTGTGCTTTTCGGCAATCTGCGCCTCCATTCTCTGGGCAATGGCGGACAAGGACTATCGGCATGCGAAGGAAGCCGCGACCAACCTCGTCGCCTCCATCGCCAGCGAGATCGACCGCAACATCGAGCTCTATGACCTCTCGCTGCAGGCCGTCGCCGACGGCGTCAAGCTGCCGGAGCTCGCCAGGATCAGCCCGGAGCTTCGCCAGGTCCTGCTGTTCGACCGTGCCGCCACCGCCAAGGACCTCGGCTCGATCCTGGTGCTGAATGCGGCGGGAGACGTCACGCTCGATTCCCGGACGTTGACGCCGCAGAGCGCAAACTTCGCCGATCGAGACTTCTTCCGGGTGCATCGGACGCGCGCGGACAGCGGACTGTTCATCAGTACTCCCTGGGTCACGTCGGACGGCGAGTATCTGATCAGCCTGAGCCGCCGCATCAGCAATGACGACGGGTCCTTCGCCGGCGTGGTCGCCGGCAGCATGCGGCTCAGCTATTTCCACAATCTGTTTCGCAAGCTGAACTTCGGCTTCGGCGACAGCATGGCACTGTTCAACACCGATGGCGTCATGCTGATGCGCGCACCGTTCGACATCGGCAAGATCGGGCAAAGCATCAGGGACTCCCTGGTCTTCAAGCAGTATCCGGCACGGCAATCCGGCTCCTACATGACGAAATCGATTGTCGATCATGTCAGCCGGCTCTATGTTTTTCAGGCGGTCGGACACCATCCGCTGCTCATCACCGAAGGTCTCGCGCTCGACGGCATCTATGCCGACTGGTGGCAACAGCTCTGGCTGATCGGCAGTGTGGTGGCAGCGCTGTGCGGCGTCTCGATCGTCCTGATGTTCTACCTGCTGGCCGCGCTCAAACGGCGGGCCGCCGCGGAAGACCGGCTCGCGCACCTCGCGAGCACGGATGCGCTGACCGGCCTTGCGAACCGCCGCCGCCTCGACGATACCCTTGACGTCGAATGGCGTCGCGGCATGCGCGCAAAGTCGCCGGTCTCGCTTCTGATGATCGACGTCGATCATTTCAAGACCTTCAACGACAGCTACGGGCATCAGGCCGGCGACGCCGTGCTCGCCACCGTGGGACGGTGCATCGCAGAGAGCGCCAAGCGCACGACTGATCTCGGCGCGCGCTATGGCGGCGAGGAGTTCTCGGTGCTGCTGCCCGGCATCGGCAAGGCGGGGGCAATGGAAGTTGCCGAACGGATTCGCGCCAAGCTGACGGCCGCGCGCGAGTCCGAGCCTACGTTGCCGACCGTCAGCATCGGATTGTCTTGCCTCGTCCCCGACCACGAGCGCACGTCGCGCGAGCTGCTCAAGGCGGCGGACCTTGCGCTTTATCAAGCCAAGCGTGAAGGCCGCGACCGCGTCGTCGTCAGCCCGATCGGCTGGGACAAATCGGGTAAGCGGCACGTCGCCTGATCAAGATCGCGGTGCCGCGGATGCGTTCGCCCGCCTCGCTCACTCCACCGGCAGCACGTCGACGGCGACGGCAAGCTTCTGCTTGCGCGCGCCGACGATGACGCCGTCGACCGGCGAGACGTCGGCGAAGTCGCGGCCGATGCCGAGAATGATGTGGTCGTTGGCCACCATGAGATCGTTGGTCGGATCGAACCCGACCCAGCCGAGCTCCCTGCCGCACCAGACCGACACCCAGGCATGGGTTGCGTCCGCGCCCTGCAGCCGCGGCTGGCCCGGCGGCGGAATGGTACGCAGATAGCCGCTGACATAGGCCGCGGGCAGGCCGAGCCCGCGCAGGCCCGCGATCATCACATGGGCAAAGTCCTGGCAGACGCCGTGGCGCTTCTCGAACACGTCGCGCAGCGGCGTCGAGATCACGGTCGCCTTGGGATCGTATTTGAAATCACTGCGGATGCGGCGCATCAGGCCGGCCGCGCCGGCGAGGATGCCGCCGCCGGGCGCAAAGCTCGCGGAGGCATAGGCCGTCACCGGCCGCAGCACCGGCACCAGCGCGCTGGCAAAGACGTAGCCGACCGGCGAAGCCGCATCGAGGCTCAACGCCTCGAATGCATTGTCGCGCACGCTTTCCCAGGCCGGGCTCGCGGCGTCACGCGCCGGCGGCAGCCGCGCCACCGAGACCCGCGAGCGGGCGTCGATGCGAAGACTGCGATGCGCGGTCTCGATCAGGACGCTCTCGGTCAGCGTGCCGAAGAAGTCGCGCCGCGCCGTGCGTTCCGCAGGCTTCGGGCGGATCTCGACCGCATGCGAGATCAATTGTTGCCCGCCGCTGCTGACGGGCTCGAGCCGCAGCGCGCAGCGGGCGAAGCTGACCTGGGTCTCGTAGCTGTAGGTCGTGACGTGGCGGATGTCGTAGATCACGCCAGCCCCGTGAGCTTCTCCGGCCGGCTGGCATTTGGTCCGTGCGGGAAATAATGCAGCCCGACCGCGTCGGCGAGGTTGAGCAGGTCCTGCTCCAGCGCAAACAGCGTCTTGACGTCGAGACTGCCGGCTTCGGCCGTCGTCAGCATCGCCTCGACCGCGACCGCGAGCCGCTGCGGCCGCTCGATCAGGCCGTGCTCCTTCAGGCTCGGCAACGCGGCGATATGCTCGTTCAGCGCCGCGACCTGGAACGCGACCGAGCGCGGATTGTAGGGGTCGAGCACCGCGAGATCGCGCACCGGTGTCAGTAGCGGCTGCACCAGATAGCGCGAGCGATAGGTGATCTGGCAGTCGACCAGGGTGAGCAGGACGTCGAGGTCCTCGTCGCCGGCTTCGTCATAGGCGAACTGGCGGGCAAAGCGCGTGGTGTTGATGGCGCGCTCGGCGCGACGGCCCATCTCGAGGAAGCGCCAGCCGGCGGCGCGGTTCATGTTCTCCTGCGCGAGGCCGGCGAAACTCGCGAGTTCCTGCAAGGTCAGCTCGGCGGCGCTGATGACGCCGTCATCGTCATGGACTTCGATCGCGAGCCGATCGGCCATCTCGGTAATGACCTGCCAGGCGTCTGGCGACAGCCGTTCGCGCAGCGAGGTCGCGGTGCGCTGCGCCGAGCGCACCAGCGACAGCGCCGAGCCGAATTTCTCCTCGTTCTGCAGCGCTTCGAGCGCGACCTTGGCGGGATTGGCGCGCGCGGTCTGCGAGGCCGCGCCCCAGGCCACCAGCATGCGCTGGATGCGCTCGGCCGAATGCATCGCCGGGGAAGAGCCGTTCGAATTCGCGCGCGCCGGATCGCGCAGCGGCGTGCACAGCGCGCGGATCAAGCGAATGGTGGCCTCGGCGCGCTCGAGATAGCGGCCGAGCCAGAACAGATTGTCGGCGGCGCGGCTCGGCAGCACGCCGGCGATGCGGCGGATGCGGACCGTGTCGACCGCCGGCAGCAGGGTCGAGGTCGCGACCGCCTTGTCGGAGACCACCCAGACATCGGCGGACACCGCGCCATCACCCATCGACACCGCGCGCGCATCCGCCCGATCGGCAATCCGGCAGAAACCACCGGGCAACACCGTCCAGCCGTTCGGCGTCGCCGCCGCGAACACCCGCAGCACGAACGGTCGCGGCGCGATCCTGCCGTTTTCCCACACCGGCGTGGTCGACAGCCGCACCAGCTCCTGGCCGACATAGTCGATGCCGCGATGACTGATCGCATCCTTCAGGCGATCGCGGTCGGCCGCCGACAGTTCGCCCGGCAGCACCGGGCCATTGCCCGGAAAGTCCGGAACGCCGCGACCATACGCACCCTCGATCGCAAATTCGTCGAGCCGCGACAGCACCTCCTCGCGGGCGGATTTCTGGCCGCACCACCAGGTCGCGATATGCGGCATCATCAGATCTTCGGAGAGCAGGCGCCGGCAGAGATTGGGCAGGAAGCCGAGCAGCGCCCTCGCCTCCATCACGCCCGAGCCCGGCATGTTGGTGACCACGACGCCGCCCTTGCGCAGGACGTCGACGAGCCCGGGCACGCCGAGATAGGAGGATGCGTCGAGCTCGAGCGGATCGAGCATGTTGGAATCGACCCGGCGCAGCAGCACGTCGAGCCGCTTCAATCCGGCGACGGTGCGGATGTGGATGCGGTCGCCGGAGACCGCGAGATCGTCTCCTTCGACCAAGAGGAAGCCGAGATAGCGCGCGAGCGTGGCGTGCTCGAAATAGGTCTCGCTGAACGCGCCCGGCGTCAGCAGGCCGATCCTCGGCTCGTCGCGGTCGGCGCTGGCGCGCAGCGAATCGCGGAACGCTTCGAAGAACGGCGCGACGCGCTCGACATTCATCGACTTGTAGAGATTGGAAAAGGCGCGCGACAGCACCAGGCGGTTTTCCAGCGCATAACCCGCACCCGACGGCGCCTGCGTGCGATCGCCGAGCACCCACCAGCGGCCGTCAGGCCCGCGGCCGATATCGGCGGCATAGAGATGCAGATAGCGGCCGCCCGGCGGCTTGATGCCGCTGACCGCGCGTAGATACTCGCTGCTGCCGGCGATCGCCGCTGCGGGGATCGCACCATCGGTAACGAGGCGGCCCTCGCCGTAGAGATCCGCCAGCACCATTTCCAAGAGCTGCGCGCGCTGCGTGACACCGGCGGCGAGCTGCTGCCAGTCGGCGGCGTCGATGATCAGCGGCAGATGGCTGAGCGGCCAGATCCGGTCCGAAGTGTCGCCAGGCGCGCGATAGGTGACGCCGGCCTCGTGCAGATGACGGTCGGCGGAGCCGAAGCGGCGCTCGATGTCGGCCGGTGACAGCGCGGCAAAGGCGTCGAAGAAGCGGGCCCAGACCGGCCGCGGTGCGCCGTTCTCCGCAATATATTCGTCGGGAATGCCGGGCAGCCGGACATAATCGCGGGTCCACTGCGCCATCCGGCGCTGGCCGGGACGGGCCCTGCTCTCCTGACTGCTCCCGCCTTGGCCACCCGATCCGGTCATTCCACTTCCCCTGCAGCCAATTAGTGCAGGAGCGGCGTCCGCAAGTCGAGGGTCAACGGAAACTCAATTGTGCGTTCCTCCGGTGGCGTCTCGATCTTGCCGGGGGTGTGGCCGTGCTCCTGGAAGCGCGCCAACCGCCGCGCCTCGGCCTCGTAGGAATTGACCGGCTTGGTCTCGTAGTTGCGGCCGCCGGGATGGGCGACGTGATAGACGCAGCCGCCGAGCGAGCGGCCGTTCCAGGTGTCGATCAGGTCGAATGTCAGCGGCGCGTGCACCGGAATGGTCGGATGCAGGCCGGAAGCCGGCTGCCAGGCCTTGAAGCGGACGCCGGCGACCGCCTCACCGGCGCGGCCGGTTTCGGTCATCGGCATCCGCCTGCCATTGCAGGTGACGACATGGCGGCCCTCCACGAATCCGGTTGCCTTCACTTGCAGCCGCTCGACCGAGGAATCGACGTAGCGCACGGTGCCGCCCGACGTACCCTCCTCTCCCAGCACGTGCCAGGGCTCGAGCGCCTGGCGCAGTTCGAGGCTGACGCCGCCATGGTGGACTCGGCCGAAGGCGGGAAAGCGGAATTCGAGCTGGGCCTGATACCACTCCGGTTCGACGTCGTAGCCGGCCTGCTTGAGCTCGGCGAGCACGCCCAAAAAATCCTCCCAGAGGAAATGCGGCAGCATGAAACGGTCATGCAGCGCGGTGCCCCAGCGCACGAACCTGCCCTGCTGCGGCTCGCGCCACAGCTTTGCGATCAGCGCGCGGATCAGAAGCTGCTGCGCCAGCGACATGCGCGGATCGGGCGGCATTTCGAGCGCGCGGAATTCGACCAGGCCGAGCCGGCCGGTCGGACCATCGGGCGAATAGAGCTTGTCGATGCAGATTTCGGCGCGATGGGTGTTGCCGGTGATGTCGACCAGGATGTGCCGGAACAGCCGGTCGACCAGCCACAGCGGCGCGTCCATGCCCGCAGGCGGCACATGCGACAGCGCGATCTCCAGCTCATAGAGCCCGTCGTGCCGCGCCTCGTCGATGCGCGGTGCCTGGCTGGTCGGGCCGATGAACATGCCGGAGAACAGGTAGGATAGCGACGGATGCCGCTGCCAGTACAGCACGAGGCTCTTCAACAGATCGGGCCGGCGGCAGGAACGGCGAATCCTCCGGCTTGCTGCCGCCGACCACGATGTGGTTGCCGCCGCCGGTGCCGGTGTGGCGGCCGTCGATCAGGAAGCGGTTGGCGCCGAGCCGTGTCTTTGCTGAGTCCTCATAGAGGCCGAGGGTGATGTCGACGGCCTCGCGCCAGCTTTGCGCCGGCTGCACGTTGATCTCGATCACACCGGGATCCGGGGTCACCTTGATCACCTCGATCCGCGGATCGAACGGCGGCGCGTAGCCTTCGACGTGGACTTGCAGTTGCAGCTCTTCGGCGGCGGTCTCGATCGCGGCGATCAGGTCGAGATAATCCTCGGCCTTCTCGACCGGCGGCATGAAGGCGCAGAGCACACCGTCACGCACCTCGATCGACATCGCGGTGCGCACCGGCAGCGGCTCGGGAATTTCCTTCAGTCCTTGCCGCAGTTCGTCGGAGAGCGCATCGCGCGGCGCCATCGGATCGCGCTCGACGACGTAGGGATAGTCGTCAGGCGGGACATATTCGAGCGAGGAGATCGGAAGCCGCAGGCCCAGCGGGGAATCACCCGGCGACAGGAACAGATGGCTGCGCCGGATCTTCCAGCGCTCGCTGCGCCAACGCGCCGGCACGCGATCGCCAAGCGGCGACCAGCGCTGGATCGGCAGCACATAGCCTTTCGGCGTGGTCAGCCCCTCATCGAACACCCGCGCCATCCGCGCGCGCTCTTCCGGATCGGTCAGTCTGGAATTCGCAGGGGTCACATTGGCCGGCAGACCGGCTTCACGCTGCAGCCAGAAGGCGGGATCTTCATAGGCGGGCATGGCATAATCGGCACCGAGACCGAGCTTCGCGGCGGTGGTCTCAACAAAGCGCTTGGCTTCGGCGATCTCGGCCTTGCGCGTATTCTCGATGCCAGCGATCAGGTCGACATTCTTCCAGATCGGCTTGCCGTCCTTGCGCCAGTAGAGGCCGAACGCCCAGCGCGGCAAGCTCTCGCCGGGATACCATTTGCCCTGGCCGTAATGCAGCAGGCCGCCGGGCGCGAACCGCGTGCGCAGCTTGCGGATCAGTTCATCGGCGAGCGCGCGCTTGGTCGGGCCGACAGCCGCAACGTTCCACTCGGGCGATTCCAGATCATCGACCGAGACGAAGGTCGGCTCGCCGCCCATGGTGAGCCGCACGTCGTCCTTCGTCAGGTCGGCATCGACCTGCTCGCCGAGTTGGTCGAGCTGCGCCCAGGATTGATCCGAGAACGGCCTGGTGATGCGTGGCGCCTCGCGGATCCGCTTGACGCTCATCTCGAAGGCGAAATCGCTGTTGGCAGCGCCAAGCATGCCGGTCACCGGGGCGGCCGAACGATAATGCGGCGTGGCGCAGACCGGGATGTGGCCCTCGCCGGTCAGCATGCCGGAGGTGACGTCGAAACCGATCCAGCCCGCGCCCGGCAGATAGACTTCGGCCCAGGCGTGCAGATCTGTGAAATCGCTCTCGACCTCGCGCGGCCCCTCGAGCGGATCGATGTCGGGCCGCAACTGAATCAGATAGCCGGAGACGAAACGGGCAGCGAGCCCGAGGTGACGCAACGTCTGGACCAGCAGCCATGCCGAGTCGCGGCAGGAGCCGGAGTTTGCGGCCAGCGTCTCCTCCGGCGTCTGCACGCCGGTCTCCATGCGGACGATGTAGCTGATCTTCTTTTGCAGCTGCGCGTTCAGCTCGACCAGAAAGTTGACGGTGCTCTCGGCCTGGTGCGGAATCTCCTTCAGGTAAGCCGCGAGCAAGGGCCCGGGCTCGTCGGTCTCGAGATAGGGCGCGAGTTCGGTCCTGAGATCGCCTGGGTATTCGAACGGAAAGCTGTTGGCGTAGGGTTCGACAAAGAAGTCGAACGGATTGACCACGATCATCTCGGCGGTGAAGTCGACCTCGACTTTGAGTTCGGTCGCCTTCTCCGGAAACACGTAGCGCGCCAGCCAGTTGCCCTGCGGGTCCTGCTGCCAGTTCACGAAGTGGTTTGATGGCGTGACCTTGAGCGAATAGCTCAGGATCGGCGTGCGCGTATGCGGCGCGGGCCGGAGCCGAATGGTCTGGGGCCCGAGATCGATCGGCCGGTCGTATTTGTAGTGCGTGACGTGATGCAGTGCGACTGATATCGACACAGACCGAGGACTCCAGCGGCTTTTTTGAGCAGAACACTGGTTCCGGCCGACATCAAGCACTAACAACGGGCAGCGATTGCCCACGAATTATCCGTGCGTTGTCCCGGCCTCAGCAATTGGCGCGGCTGGTCGCCGTCACCGGCTAGCGGCCGATCGCGCCGGAGACCTGCGAAGCGAGCGACTGGGCGAGCATCTGATAGCCTTCGGGGGTCAAATGCACACCGTCGGGCTGATGGGGAAGTCCGTGCAGCATCCCGTTCGAGAGCATGATCACCTTGATACCACGGGCGCTGAGACGGTTTTGAATATCCGCCGTCCGGTCGGGGCTGCCCTTGCGCCGATCATTGCCGCCCGGCTGCAAGATAACCGCACTGGTGCCGTTCGGGACCGCCCGGTCCAGCCGCTGCAGCATCCCTTCCGTGGTGTCGCCATTGATGCCGGCGTTCACGACACGGACATTCAGTCCCTTCGCCCGCAAGATCGCTTCGAGCTGTGCGGGATAGGCCTGGTTGCGCGCCACGCCCTTGCCGTAGGTGTTGCTCGCGCCAAGCGCAACGATGGTTGCGGCATCAGCGGAGGCGACACCGAGGCTCAAAGCGGTGAGAAAAGCGAAGCACCCAATTATTCCGAACCGACGCGAGCGCATGGGTCCTCCGTCCAGTCCGTAGCTCGGATGGAGCGTAGCGTAATCCGGGAAGCTTCATTCGCCAACGTACTTCCTCGTCGTGCCGGCGAAGGCCGGGACCCACAACCACCGGCCGCGGTGACGCGGAAGATGTCTGCCTGCACCCCTAATCGATAGATCACGCCGTATGGGTCCCGGCTTTCGCCGGGACGACAGCGAAAGTGTGGCTTGGATTGCGCGCCTAAGCGCTACATCGTCGCGCCGAGCACCCACGGCGCGAACTCGGCGCCGCCGAAATCAAAACTCTCACTCTTGGTCGGTTGGCCCGAGGCGGTCTTGAGGATGAGGTCGAAGATGCGCTGGCCGCATTCCTGCACGCTCTCCTCGCCGTCGAGGATGGTGCCGCAATTGACGTCCATGTCGTCCTGCATCCGCTTGTACATCGGCGTGTTGGTGGCGAGCTTGATCGACGGCGCGGGCTTGCAGCCGAACACGCTGCCGCGGCCGGTGGTGAAGCAGACGAGGTTGGCGCCGCCGGCGACCTGCCCGGTCGCGGCGACCGGGTCGTAGCCGGGCGTGTCCATGAACACAAAACCCTTTTTGGTGACGGGCTCGGCGTAATGCAGGACGTCGACGAGATTGGTGCTGCCGGCCTTGGCCATCGCACCGAGCGACTTTTCCAGGATCGTCGTGAGACCGCCGGCCTTGTTGCCGGGGCTCGGATTGGCATTCATCTCGGCACCCTCACGCTGGGTGTATTCTTCCCACCAGCGCATCAGGCCGACCAGCTTCTCGCCGACCTCGCGGCTGACGGCGCGACGGGTCAACAGGTGCTCGGCGCCGTAGGTCTCCGGCGTCTCGGAGAGGATCACCGTGCCGCCGTGACGGACCAAGAGATCGCTCGCCGCGCCTAGCGCCGGATTGGCCGACACGCCCGAATAACCGTCCGAGCCGCCGCATTGCAGCGCCACGGTGAGCTCGCTCGCCGGCACCGCCTCGCGCTTGACCTTGTTGGCGTCGGCGAGCGCTTCCTTCACGAAGGCAACGCCGGCCTCCACGGTCTTGCGCGTGCCGCCGACCTCCTGGATGTCCATCGCGCGCAGGCGGCCGGCGAGCTTCTGTTCCTGCATCAGGCCGCCGATCTGGTTCACCTCGCAGCCGAGGCCGAGTACGATGACGTTGGAAAAATTGACGTGCCGCGCATAGCCGCCAAGCGTACGGCGAAGCAGCGCCAGCGGCTCGTCCTGGGTCATGCCGCAGCCGGTCTTGTGGGTCAGCGCGACGACGCCGTCGACATTCGGGAAATCGGCCAGCGGGTTGTCGCCTGTGAACGGGTTCTTCTTGAACATGTCGGCAACGATGCCGGCGACATGGGCGCTGCAATTTACCGAGGTGAGGATGCCGATATAGTTTCGCGTCGCGACGCGGCCGTCGGCGCGGCGGATGCCTTCAAACGTGGCAGGCAGATCGAAGTTCGGCACCGGCTTGACGTCGACGCCGTAGGCATAGTCCTTGGCGAAATCACCCATGCCGCAGTTCTGGGTGTGCACATGCTGGCCGGGCGCGATCGCCTGCGTCGCAAAGCCGATGATCTGGCCATAGCGCCGGATCGGCTCGCCTTGCGCGATCGGCCTGATCGCGACCTTGTGGCCGGCCGGAATGCGA
Organism: Bradyrhizobium sp. USDA 3364; assembly: GCF_054056355.1. Classification (NCBI taxonomy): domain Bacteria; kingdom Pseudomonadati; phylum Pseudomonadota; class Alphaproteobacteria; order Hyphomicrobiales; family Nitrobacteraceae; genus Bradyrhizobium; species Bradyrhizobium sp. USDA 3364. Next base: position 5,589,052 of record NZ_JBSRYG010000002.1, on the reverse strand, counting down.
TCGACCGTGGTGACGCCCTCGGTCACCTCGAGCCCCGGTGGCAGGCTCGCGCGCGCGATCAGGACGCTGTCGTCGGCGTGCAGGCGGATCACTTGTGCCGAGGCCATGGGGGTTCTCCTTTGGGGCGAATAGCGAATGGCGAGCAGCGAATGGAATTGGGAGCAGCGCTATTCGCTACTCCCAATTCGCCATTCGCGAAGGCGATTACGCCTTGCCGCCGGACTTCTCGCGGGTCGCGTTGACCTGCATCTTGGCGTAGACCTGCATCAGGCCGACCTCGTTCGACAGGGTCACGAGCTTGAAGCCCATGTTGATCGCGCGCACCGCGCCTTCGGCGCCGGAGCAGTGGATGCCCGGGTTGAGGCCGCGCTTGCCGCACTCCTTGATGATCTTCTCGTAGATCTTGAGGATCTCCGGCTCGTCGCGATCGAGCTTCGGCACCAGGCCATAGGAGAAGCCGAGGTCGGACGGGCCGATATAGACGCCGTCGATGCCTTCGACATCGAGGATCGCTTCCATGTTCTCGACCGCGGTCTTGGTCTCCATCATCGGCAGCAGCACGATCTCGTCGTTGGCAGTCTGCTGATAGGTGCCGGCCGAGCCGTACATGCCGGCGCGGATCGGGCCGTTGGAGCGCACGCCCTTCGGCGGATATTTTGCGTAGGAGACGAGGTTCTTGGCTTCCTGCGGCGTATTGACCATCGGGCAGATCACGCCATAGGCGCCGCCGTCCAGCACCTTGCCGATGATGCCCGGCTCATTCCAGGGCACGCGGACCATCGGCGTCACCGGATGGGCGTGCATCGACTGGAAGCATTGCACCATCGACTGATAGTCCTGCACGCCATGCTGCATGTCGACGGTGACGCTGTCGAAGCCGCATTGCGCGATCACTTCGGCCGAAAACCCGGAGGGGATCGCGAGCCACGCGTTCACCACTGCTTTGCCCGATGCCCAGACCTGCTTGACCTTGTTTGCCATTGATCACGTTTCCTTTTGTGGTTCTTGCGTGTTTCTTGCGTGCTTCTTGGAGGGCAGACCTCAGCTGGTCGCCCGCTGGATCGAGACTTCGCTGACGCCGACTTCGCGCGCGGTATTCACTATCGCCGCCCAAGTGTCGTCAGGCAAGGGGATGCCGTTCTTGGTGCGGTCGGCACGGGTTTTCCGCTCCGGATCGCCTGGAACCAGCACGGAATCCGTGCCCGCGATCGGCTTGGTGGCGCGAATGAAGTCAGTGTAGCGGGTGATTTCGCCGTCGAAGAAATTGCTGGTGTCGATCACCTTGGGATCGATGTAGAACGCCATCATGCCATTGGCGAAGCGCCGGTCCGACGATGTCGCGCCGGTGCCGGTCAGTGCGCCGCCGAGCAACTCGCAGATGAAGGCGAGGCCCGAACCCTTGTGATCGCCGAAGGCGCGGATCGCACCGGTACCCTTGGTGTGGTCGCGCGGGCCGTCGGGCGTGTACGGGCCGTACAGCACATGCGGATCCTCGCTCAGCGTGCCGTCGGCGTCGACCAGCGCGCCGTGCGGCAGCTTCTTGCCGCCGCGGCTTGCGACCAGGCACTTGCCCTCGGCGACAACCGAGGTGGCGAAATCGAGCACGATCGGGTCCTGGCCCTGACGCGGAATTCCGACGCAATAGGGCGCGGTCGACAGCCGCTTCTCGACGCCGCCATAGGGCGCGACAAGCAGCGAACCCGCCGCGGTCACGAAATGAATTGAAACGAGGCCTTCGGCAGCGGCCATTTCGGCCCAGTCGCCAACGCGGCCGAGATGACCGGAGTTGCGCAACGCGACCGCGGCGAGCCCGGCCTTCTTGCACTTCTCGATGCCGAGCTTGACCGCGATCGGCGTGACGGTCTGGCCATAGCCGAACTTGCCGTCGACCACCGCGAGCGACGGCGTGTCGACCACGACCTCGGGAGTCTGGTTCGGCACGATCGAACCCATCTTCTTCCACCTGACATAGACGGGCACGCGGATCACGCCATGGCTGTCATGGCCGGTAAGGTTCGCAGTCGTCAGGTAGGTCGCGATGCGCTTCGCCTCGTCCGGAGAGGACTCCGAATGGGAAAACACCTCGGACACGAAGTTGATGAGATTATCGACCTTGATGGTGACCATGAAATACTAGCTCGCTCGATAAGGCACGGTGCGTTGTCAGACGTGGGTTTTGGCGTGGCCGCCGAGATAGGCCGCGGCGATGGCTTCATTGCCCCACAATTCGTCGGGCTTGCCGCCCAGCACGATCCGCCCGGTCTCCAGGACGAAGCCGTGATCGGCGACCGAGAGTCCCATGCGCGCATTTTGCTCGACGAGCAAGACCGTGGTGTCCTTCCTGATCTGCGAAATGATGCGGAACACCGCCTGCACGATGACAGGCGCGAGACCGAGCGACGGCTCGTCGAGCAGCAAGAGCCGCGGCTTGGCCATCAGGCCGCGCGCCACCGCGACCATCTGCAACTGGCCGCCGGACAGCGTCCAGCCGAGCGCGTTGGAGAAGGTCCGGATGTCAGGGAACAAATCGAACATCGCGTCGGCCTCGCGCGAGATCTGCGACGCCGACGCCTTCCGGTTCGACGCGCCGAGCATGATGTTCTCTTTCACGGTGAGGCCGGGAAACACGCGGCGGCCTTCCGGCACATGCGAAATGCCGAGCCGGACGATCGCTTCCGGGCCGAGGCCCGCGATCGAATGACCGTCGAACAGGATGTCGCCTGAGGCGGGCTTGGCGAGGCCGCTTATCGCGCGCAGCGTGGTCGACTTGCCGGCACCGTTGGCGCCGAGCAGCGTGACCACCTGCCCCTGCTCCACGGCGATGGTGACGCCGCGCAGCGCCTCGATCTCGCCGTAGCGGACCACGAGATTGCGGATTTCGAGCAGCGGCATCATTCGCTCCCGAGATAGGCGGAGACGACGTCGGGATGGCGCAGCACGGCCATGGACTCGCCGTCCGCGATGCGGCGTCCGAAGTTCAGCACGGTGATGTGCTGGGCGGCTTCCGAGACCAGCGTCATGTCGTGATCGATGATCAGGATGGTGAGGCCCTGGGCCGCAATGCGCTTCAGCAGCTCATGCAGTTCGAGCTTTTCGGTCGAATTGAGGCCGGCGGCCGGCTCGTCGAGCAGCAGGAGCGTCGGGTTCGACGCCAGCGCCCGCGCGATCTCGATCAGGCGCTGATGGCCGTAGGAGAAGCTCGAGATCAGCTCGTTGGCGCGGTTGCCGAGGCCGACGAAGGTCAGCGCCTCCATTGCGCGTTCGGTCAGCGCGTCCTCGCCCTTCCCGATCATGGTGTTGCCGGGCCGCTCGGCGCCGATCTCGACGTTTTCGAGCGCGGTCATCGAGCGGAACAGGCGGATGTTCTGGAAGGTGCGGCCGAGACCCGCAGCGGTGCGCTGATGCGGCGCCATGTTGGTGATGTCGGTGCCGTCGAGCACGATCCTGCCTGACGTGGCCTTGTAGAGGCCGGACAGCACGTTCAAGGTCGTGGTCTTGCCGGAGCCGTTGGGCCCGATCAGCGCATGCACGCTGCCGCGCTTCACGGCAATGTCGACGCCATCGACCGCCTTGAGGCCGCCGAAATGCTTCGAGAGCCCGGTGACTTCGAGCACGGTGTCGCCGCCTGACGTTGCCGGCTTGAGCTGCAAGGCCGCCGCTGTCGGCGGCGCCTTGGTGTGCGCACGCCAGCGCGCGAACGCATCCGACACGAAGCCCCAGATGCCATCAGGCATGAAGCGGATGATCAGGATCACCGACAGGCCGTAGATCGCGAGGTAAAGGCCCGGCACGCTCTTCAGGAAGCGCAGCCATTCCGGGATCAGGATCAAGAGCCCGGTGCCAATCGCCGAGCCGATCGGCGAGGCCACGCCGCCGAGCAGCGACATGGTCAGGAATTGAATGGATTCCGCGAACGAGAACTGGTCCGGACTGACATAGGCGAAACCGCCGGCGAACAGGCCGCCCGCGAGGCCGCCGAGGACCGCACACACCGCAAAGGCGTAGACCTTGGTGCGGAACACGTCGATGCCGTTGACGCCGGCCGCAAGCTCGTTGTCGCGCACCGCGCGCATGGCGCGGCCGAGCTTGGTGTCAGGCAGGTGCCAGACCAGATAGCCTGTGATCGCGAGCATCGCGACGCAGAACGCGAGATAGCTCTGCGAGTTCTGGAACAGCTCGGGCCGGCGAATGTTGGCGACGCCGTCAGGCCCGTGGGTGAGCCAGATGGCGTTGATCATCACCAACGTCACGATCTGCTGGAACGAGATCGTCACCATCGCAAGGTAATGTCCGCCGAGCCGCAGCGTCGACATGCCGAGGAACGCGCCGGCAACCAGCGTGATCGCGCAGCCGCCAGCGAGGCAGAGCCAGAAGTTCAGGTGCAGGTCGGCGGTGCCGATGCCGACCGCATACGCGCCGAAGCCAAAGAACGCAGCCTGCGCCAGGTTGATCTGGCCGCACAGGCCGAGCACGACCGAGAGCCCGAACACCGCAATCGAGAAGGTCGTGGCCTGCAGCAGGATGTTGAGGATGTAGCCGTCGAACTGCATGCCGGCGGCGAGCGCCACCAGCACCGCGGCGCCGATGAAATACGGCAGATGCCGGATGATCAGCGGCTTCGAGCGCACGGCCGGCGCCGGAATCATGTTGTCGCTGGCGCTCATGCTTTCTCCGCGACACGTTCGCCGAAGATGCCCTGCGGCCGGAACACCAGGAAGGCGATCAGCACCAGGAAGGCAAAGCCGTCCTTGTACGGCACCGAGATATAGGCGGCGCCGAATGTCTCGATCACGCCGAGCGCGAGGCCGCCGACGATGGCGCCGGCGACGTCGCCGAAGCCGCCGATGATGGTTGCGGCAAACGCCTTCAGCGCGATGGTCGAGCCCATCTGGATCGACACGAACAGCACGGGCGCCACCAGGATGCCGGCGAGACCGCCGAGCACGGCCGAATAGATGAAGGTGATCATGATCATGGTCGAGACGGAAATGCCGAGCAGCGAGGCCATTTCCTTGTCCTGCGAGGTCGCCTGCAGCTTCTTGCCGAGCAGCGTCTTCTCGAAGAACCAGAAATTGAACAGCACCAGCAGGATCGTGACGCCGATGATCAACAGGTACTGGCTGTCGAGATAGACCGGGCCGAGCTGGATGCCGGGCGTATCGAACCAGCCTTGCAGCACCTGCGGCTGCGGACCGTAGATCGCGAGCACCGAGTTCGAGAGCAGGATCGAGGCGCCGATGGTGGCGATGATGACGGGAAGATAGGTGCGGTTGCGCAGCGGATAGTAGACGCCGAGATTGAAGATGACGCCGAACAGCGCCATGCCGGCGAGCGCGATCAGGAACGACAGCCAGTAGGGCCAGCCGAGATCGACCGAGAACACCACCATCAGATAGGCGGCGACCATCGAGAATTCGCCCTGCGCGAAGTTCACCACGTTGGTGGCGCGGAAGATCAGCACGAAACCGAGCGCGACCAGCGCGTAGACCGCGCCGATGCCGATTCCGGTGAAGAGCAGTTGAAGGATGAGATCCATGACGAGCGTTCGATTGAGGATGAAGCGAAGATCCCAGTGGCGGGCCGGGTCCGAATGGCTGTCGTATTCACAGAATCGCGTCGAAGGCCATGCGGGAGGTGGCTGGGCTCTCTCCCCCCTTGCGGGGGAGAGTTGGAGAGAGGGGTAAGCCGCAAACACCGCCCGCGCGGCTTACCCCTCTCCCTAACCCTCCCCCGCAAGGGGGGAGGGAACCCACCCGTTCGTGCCTCCCTGACTCACGTTCAGCGCACGAGGCCGACACTCGGACCTGTGACCGCACTTCCTGATCAATCGTTGAAGTCGATGTGCTTGTCGTAGACGATCTTGCCCTTGTCGTTCTTCACGACATTGTAGCCGTGCAGACCGTCGCCGTTCTTGTCGAAATTATATTCGCCTTCGGCGCCGGCGAACTTCTGTGTCGCCAGGATGGCGTCGCGAACCTTGTTCGGATCGGTCGAGCCGGCCTTGTTGATCGCGGCCGACAGGATGGTGATCGCGTCGTACGGCCAGGCGCTCTGGTTGTCGGGCGCGGTCTTGTAGGCGTCGCGATAGGCCTTGCCGAATGCCTTCGCGGCATCGCTCGAGTCTTCGGCGAAGTCGGCGACACCGTAGGTGTTGAACAGCGCCGGGCCGGCGAGCTTGGTCGAGGACACCGCCACCACCGAGGGCGAACCGACCCAGGGGATGTTGACGCCGAGCTGGCGCAGCTGCCGGGCGAAGATGCCGAGGTCGTTCTCGAAGGTGAAGTAGGTGCCGAGCACATCGGCGCCGGACTGCTTCACGGCCAGCACCACCGGGGTGAAGTCCTGGCTCTGGTTGGCATAGCCCTGGTCGAGCACCGGCGGCGCGCCAAGCTTGGTCAGCGCTTCCGAGAGCGCCTTGCCGCCCGCGGTGCCGAACGCGTCGGTGGAATGGACGATCGCCCACTTCTTCTTGCCGAGCGTGTTGACGCCGAAGTCGGCGATCACGCGGCCGGAATAATTGTCGTTCGGGCGGAAGCGGAACAGCCAGGGATTGCCGGAATGGGTGAGATCGGGATTGGTGCCGCCGATCATGACAGGCTTGCCGACCTTGATCACGTCGGGCGCCATCGCCTGCACCTGGGTCGAGCGGATCGAGCCGAGGAAGGCGACGATGTCGGATTGCGCGGCGAGCTTGGAGAACGCCAGCACGATGCCAGGATTGGTGGTCTGGTCGTCCTCGATGACGAGCTCGACCTGCTTGCCGAGCACGCCGCCGGCCTTGTTGACCGCGGCGAGTGCCAGCTTGGCGCCGTTCTGGGCCCACAGCCCCTGCTCCGCGGCCGGTCCGGTTACCGGCACGCACATGCCGATCTTGATGGTCGCTCCTTGCGCCCAGGCGCTGCGCATCAGCGCGGGAGCAGCGAGACCTGCCGCCAAGCCGGCGGAAAACTCACGCCTCGTCAGTTTCATTCCATCCTCCCTGTGATGCGCCGAGCTTGATGCCGGCTGCGTTGAGACGAGCTGACGCGTCGATCTGTTGCCCTGTCCGCAGCCATCAATGGCGCGATGAACAAACATGGGTACCGCTGCAGCGCACAAGACGTGCAACGGCGGCCATCGATCTGGCGTTTGAAATAGCTAAACATGATTGCACATTGCACGCAATAGCCAAAAGTTCGCTGGTAACGGTGCGTAAATGCCTGCTACGAGCGACCAAGACGCGATCGCGTGATAATGTGGCCTGCGGGCAGCCATCCATGTCGATTCCAAGAGCGAAATCGCAGACCAGACGGAAACAGCCGGCCTACGCGCTGATCAAGAGCGCATTGGCGAAGCACATCCGGACCGGCGCCGTTCCGCCCGGAACGGTTCTCTCCGAGTCGGCGATTGCGACCTTGTTCGGCTCAAGCCGCTCCCCGGTGCGGCAGGCCTTCGAGCAATTGGAGCACATCGGCCTGGTACGCCGGTTCGACGGCCGCGGCGTCATCGCGGGCAAACGCAAGGTCGAGCCGCGGCGCGTCCCGATCACGCCGGCAATGTTCGGGCTGACCGACGGCCCCGTCGACGCCGTGCGAAGCGACGCCTGGGACACGCTCTACTACAGGCTCGAACGCGAGATCATCTACCGGTCGCTGTTCGGACGTTTCCGCGTCAGCGAGCTCGCGCTGGCGCGGCACTTCCGGGTCGGACGCACAGTGGCACGCAATCTACTGCTACGTGCGCAGGCAATCGGAATCCTGGAGAAAGGCGCCAAGGCACATTGGTACGTGGTGCCGCTGGATGAGGAGCGCCTCCGCGACATCTTCGAGGTGCGCGCGACCCTCGAACCGCTGCTGCTCAAATCCGCGACGGCGCGGATTCCTGCCGCACTGCTTGACCGGATGGCGGAGCGGCTGCGCGAGGGGATTCAATTCCGCAGCCGCGTCGGCGTCGGCGAGCTCGACGAGATCGAAGGCGACCTCCATATTCGCTGCCTGGGCTACGGCGCCAATCGCGAGATGCTCGAAGCCCTCAAGCGCACCCACTGTGCCTTCGTGATCGGCAAGCACATTCAGGTCGCCCTGACCGCGCCGCAGATCGACTCCTTCATGGACGAGCATCTGGTGATTATCGACGCCTTGCGCGCGCGCGACGGCGACGCGGCGGCCGCGACCCTGCGCCGCCATATCGAGTGGTCCCACTCGAAGGTCGCGGGCTGGATTGCCGAATTCCGCGCCATCAACGTGATCTCGCGCGTGCCCTACATGGCCTGAGCGGCATTGCCGCGCATGATTGCAGCTTACTCGTCGGCCTCGACTTCGGCATCCTCGGCCGAGCCCATTCCGGCAAGGCTCGCCTCCAGCGCGCCGAGCATCTCCTGCAGTTCCGCAAGCTTGCGCGCGCCATAGCGTTTGGTGATCGCGGCGTAGATCACCTCCGATGTCGGCGCCACCGCCTCGATCAGCTTCAATCCCTTGGCGGAAATCGAGACCACCGCGCGCCGCGCGTCGTTCTCCGCCGCCTTGCGCTCGATCAGCGCGCGGCCCTCGAGATCGCGCAGGATGCGTGACAGGCTCGGGCCGAGCAGAAACGCCATACGGGCAAGCTCGGTGACCTCGATCTCCTCGACCGCGGTGAGCGCACGCAGTATCCGCCACTGCTGCTCGGTCAGCCCGTGATTGCGCAGCGACGGACGGAACTGCCGCATCACCGCTTCGCGCGCACGGAGCAGCGACATCGGCAGCGAGCGCGAGAACTCGCGCATCGGGGTCCGTCGCGCCGCCGCGTCGTCGCCCTGCTCCGGCCGGACCTCGTCCAATTTCTTGCGCGCCATTGACTAATCCACTGCGAAATTTTGCGCTGCAACATGCCCCGATTCAGTTTGCAGGAAATAACTTAACATGTTAATCATCTCCCGACATCCACTTTTGTGTAGCACGCATGGCCCTCTCCAAGGACGATATCAGCGCTGCCGCCGAGCGGCTCGACAATGCGGAAAAGACCCGCAAGCAAATCCGCCAGCTGTCGCTGGAATACCCCCGCATTAGCCTCGAAGACGCCTACGCGATTCAGAAGGCCTGGGTCGAGATGAAGGTGGCGCAGGGCCGCGTCGTCAAGGGTCACAAGATCGGCCTGACCTCGAAGGCAATGCAGAGCGCGCTCAATATCGACGAGCCCGATTCCGGCATCCTGCTCGACGACATGTTCTTTGCCGATGGCGGCCTCGTGCCGAGCGACCGCTTCATCGCGACCCGCGTCGAGGCCGAACTCGCCTTCGTGATGAAGCATCGTCTCGCCGGACCGGACTGCACGCTGTTCGACGTGCTCAACGCCACCGACTTCGTGGTGCCGGCGCTGGAAATCCTGGATACACGGGTCGAGCGCGTCGATCCCGAGACGAAGGCGACGCGCAAGATCTTCGACACCATCGCCGACAACGCCGCCAATGCCGGCATCGTGCTCGGCGGCCGGCCGATCCGCCCGCTGGAGGCCGACCTGCGCTGGATCGGCGCGCTGTGCTTCCGCAACGGCCAGCTCGAGGAGACCGGTCTCGCCGCCGGCGTGTTGAACCATCCGGCGACGGCGGTGGCGTGGCTCGCCAACAAGATCGCGCCGAACGGGTTGGCGCTGGAGGCCGGCCAAATCGTGCTGGCGGGCTCGTTCATCCGTCCGATCGAGACCCGCAAGGGCGACACCATCCAGGCCGATTACGGACCGTACGGTTCCGTGAGCTGCTACTTCGCCTGACGCACCCCGCAGGAGCGCTGCATGCCGCATTTCACGCTTGAATATTCTGCCAATCTCGACGGCCTCGTCGACATGGGCGCAACCGTCGAACTGGTCCGCAAGGCCGCGGTCGAGACCGGCATCTTCCCGCTCGGCGGCATCCGCGTCCGCGCGGTCAGATGCGAACACTATGCGATCGCCGACGGCCGCAAGAATTACGGCTTCCTCGACATGGTGCTGCGGCTCGGCGAAGGCCGCGACCTCGCCACCCGCAAGAAGGCCGGCGAGCACATCTTCAAGGCGCTGTCGGCCCATCTCGATCCGGTCTTCGCCAACAGCAAGTTCGCCTTGTCGTTCGACGTGCAGATCAACGACAAGGAAACCAGCTGGAAACGCAACAACATTCACGACGCACTGAAGGTGGAGACGGTCAATGGATAAAGCGACGGCGAAATCGTCAGCCGACGTGTTCCAGGCCAATCGCGATCGCGCCGGCCCGCTGCTCGCGAAGCTGAAGGCAGAAGGCATCGGCAATGTGATCGACGGCAAGGTCGTGCCGGCCGCCTCCGGCCCGACCTTCGAGACCAAATCGCCGATAGACGGCGCTGTGCTGGCGACGGTCGCGCGCGGCAATGCCGAGGATATCGACCGTGCCGCGAGCGCTGCGTCGAAGGCGTTCAAGGCCTGGCGCGACATGCCGGCGGCCCAGCGCCGCAAGCTCTTGCATCGCGTCGCCGATGCGATCGAGGAGCGCGCCGACGACATCGCGGTGCTCGAATGCATCGACACCGGCCAGGCGCACCGCTTCATGGCCAAGGCTGCGATCCGCGCCGCGGAGAATTTCCGCTTCTTCGCCGACAAATGCGGCGAAGCGCGCGACGGCCTCAACACCCCCTCGGACGAGCATTGGAACATCTCGACCCGCGTGCCGATCGGGCCGGTCGGCGTGATCACGCCGTGGAATACGCCGTTCATGCTGTCGACCTGGAAGATCGCGCCCGCGCTCGCGGCCGGCTGCACGGTGGTGCACAAGCCGGCGGAATGGTCGCCGGTGACAGCCGATATGCTGGTCAAACTCGCAAAACAGGCCGGCCTCCCGGACGGCGTGCTCAACACCGTGCACGGTTTCGGCGAGGAAGCCGGCAAGGCGCTGACCGAGCACCCCGCCATCAAGGCGATCGGCTTCGTCGGCGAGAGCGCGACGGGCTCGGCGATCATGGCGCAGGGCGCGCCGACCCTGAAGCGCGTGCATTTCGAGCTCGGCGGCAAGAACCCGGTGATCGTGTTCGACGACGCCGATCTCGACCGTGCGCTCGACGCCGTCGTGTTCATGATCTATTCGCTCAATGGCGAGCGTTGCACGTCATCGAGCCGGCTGCTGGTTCAGGAGAGCATCGCCGGCAAGTTCATCGAGAAGCTGACCGCGCGCGTGAAGGCGCTGAAGGTCGGTCACCCTCTCGATCCCGCCACCGAGATCGGGCCGCTGATCCATGAGCGGCACCTCGCCAAGGTGTGCAGCTATTTCGACGTCGCAAAGAAGGACGGCGCCACCATCGCGGTCGGCGGCAAGCCGCATGACGGTCCCGGCGGCGGCCATTATGTGCAGCCGACGCTGGTCACCGGCGCCAACGCGAACATGCGCGTCGCCCAGGAAGAGGTGTTCGGTCCGTTCCTGACCGTGATCCCGTTCAAGGACGAGGCCGACGCGATCGAGATCGCCAACGGCGTGCAATACGGACTGACCGGCTATGTCTGGACCGGCGACATGGGCCGCGCGCTCCGCGTCGCCGATGCGCTGGAGGCCGGCATGATCTGGCTCAATTCGGAAAACGTCCGCCATCTGCCGACCCCGTTCGGCGGCATGAAGTCGTCAGGCATCGGCCGCGACGGCGGCGACTATTCGTTCGACTTCTACATGGAAACCAAGCACGTCTCGCTCGCGCGCGGGACGCACAAGATTCAGAAACTGGGAATTTAACCAGCCGTCGTTCCGGGGCGATGCGCAGCATCGAACCCCAATTCGCAATTGCGAATTGTGGAACCTCGAGATTCCGGGTTCTCGCTTCGCGAGCCCCGGAATGACGACAAAGATTGAGGAAACACCGATGCCCGTTCCGACCCACGTCTTCGATCCGCCGTTCAATATCATCCGCTGCAGCCACGCCGTGCTCGACGTCACGGACCTCGACAAGAGCGCTGCCTTCTACGAGAAGACGGTCGGCCTCCATATCGAGGACCGCGACGACAAGTCGGTCTATCTGCGCGCCAGCGAGGAGCACCAGCATCATTCGGTGGTGCTCCGCAAGGCGGCGAAGGCCGCCTGCAACCGGCTCGGCTTCAAGGTCGGCAATGACGGCGACCTCGACAAGGCCGCGTCCTTCTGCTCCGAGAACGGCATCACCTACGCCTTCGTCGACCAGCCGTTCCAGGGCCGCACGCTGCAATTCACCGATCCGTTCGGCTTCCAGATCGAGCTCTACGCCACGATGGAGAAGCGCCCGCATCTCTTGCGGCGCTACGACCTCTACAAGGGCTGCCATCCGCAGCGGCTCGACCATTTCAACGTGTTCGCCGCCGAGGTGCAGGACACCGTCGATTTCTACGCCCGGCTCGGCTTCCGCCTCACTGAATATGCCGAGGAGGACGGCGACAACGGCCGCATCGCAGCCGCCTGGATGCACCGCAAGGGCAATGTCCACGACTTCGCCATCACCAACGGCAAGGGTCCCCGGCTGCACCACATCGCCTATTGGGTGCCGACCGCGATGAACATCGTGCATCTCTGCGACGTGATGGCCTCCTCCGGTTTCCTCAAGAACATCGAGCGTGGTCCGGGCCGGCACGGCATCTCCAACGCCTTCTTCCTCTACATCCGCGATCCCGACGGCCATCGCATCGAGCTCTACACCAGCGACTATTTCACCGGCGATCACGATCACGAACCGCTGCGCTGGTCGCTGCGCGATCCGCGCCGCCAGACGCTGTGGGGCGCGCCGGCGCCGCGCTCCTGGTTCGAGGAAGGCTCGACCTTCGCGGGCCAGGCGGTGCGCGAGCCGCGCTTCGTCGCTGACGTGCTGGTTGCGGATTGACGGAGAATTTGATGTCAGCCCCTCGCCTCGCTACCTATTCCGTCAACGGCGCAACCAAATATGGCGCCGTCACCGACAGCGGCATCGTCGACCTCTCCGCGCGCTTCGCCAAGGACTACCCGACCCTGCGTGAAGCGATCGCCGCCGGCGCGCTGACGAGGCTCGTGGAGGACGTCGCCAAGCGCGCACCCGACCACGCGCTCGACGCGGTTGCCTGGCAGCCGCCGATCCCCTCTCCGGACAAGATCATCTGCATCGGCGTCAACTATCCGGACCGCAATGCCGAGTACAAGGACGGCTCGGATGCGCCGAAATACCCCAGCATGTTCCTGCGGGTGCCGCGTTCCTTCGTCGGCCACAACACACCGGTGGTGCGGCCGCGCATCTCGCCGCAGCTCGACTATGAGGGCGAGCTCGTGCTGGTGATCGGCAAGGCCGGCCGGCACATCGCCGAGAGCACAGCACTCGATCACATCGCCGCGATCACGCTCTGCAATGAAGGCACCATCCGCGACTGGGTGCGCCACGCCAAGTTCAACGTCACCCAGGGCAAGAACTTCGATTCCACCGGCAGTCTCGGCCCGTGGATCGTGCCCTACACCGGCGAAGCGCAGATCGCCGATATCCGCCTGACCACGCGGGTCAACGGCGAAGTCAGGCAGGACGACCGCACCTCACGCTTGATCTTCGGCTTCCGCTACCTCATCAACTACATCTCGACCTTCACGACGCTGGTTCCCGGCGACATCATCGTCACGGGAACGCCGACCGGCGCGGGGGCGCGGTTCGATCCGCCGCGCTATCTGAAGCCCGGCGATGTCGTCGAGGTCGAAGCCGAAGGCGTCGGCGTTCTGCGCAACGGCGTCGTCGACGAAGCCAACTAGACTCACAAGCAAGTGGACAGTGCCATGACCTCAACATCCGGCGGCGAAGCGATCGTCAACGGCCTCGTCGCCCACGGTGTCGACACCGTGTTCGGCCTGCCCGGCGCGCAGATCTACGGCCTGTTCGACGCCTTTCACCAGGCGCAGCTCAAGGTGATCGGTGCGCGGCACGAGCAGGCCTGCGGCTACATGGCGTTCGGCTACGCCCGCTCCAGCGGCAGACCCGGCGTGTTCAGCGTGGTACCCGGCCCCGGCGTGCTCAACGCCTCGGCGGCGCTGCTGACCGCGTTCGGCTGCAACGAGCCGGTGCTGTGCCTGACCGGCCAGGTGCCGACCCAATTCCTGGGCAAGGGCCGCGGCCATCTGCACGAGATGCCGGACCAGCTCGCGACGCTGCGCACTTTCGTGAAATGGGCGGAGCGGATCGAATACCCCGACAACGCGCCCGCGATCGTGTCACGCGCATTCCAGGAGATGCTGTCGGGCCGCCGCGGCCCCGCCTCGCTTGAGATGCCGTGGGACGTATTCACCCAGCGCAGCCAGGTCGCTTCCGTGAAGCCGTTCGACCCGTTGCCGGCGCCGCAACCCGATCCGGATCGGATCAAGGCGGCGGCCGATCTGATTGCCGGCAGCAAGGCGCCGATGATCTTCGTCGGCAGCGGCGCCATCGAGGCGCGCGAGGAGATCCTCGAGCTTGCCGAGATGAGCGACGCGCCGGTGGTTGCATTCCGCAGCGGCCGCGGCATCGTCTCCAACGCGCACGAGCTCGGGCTCACGATGGCCTCCGCCTACAAGCTCTGGCCGAAGACCGACCTGATGATCGGCATCGGCACGCGGCTGGAGCTGCCGACGATGTCGCGCTGGCCCTATCAGCCGGCCGGGCTGAAGTGCGTGCGCATCGACATCGATCCGGTCGAGCTGCGCCGCTGGCCGGCCGATGCCGGCGTGATCGCCGACGCCAAGGCCGGCACCGCCGACCTCGTCGCGGCCGTCCGCAAGGTGGGCTACAGCAAGACCTCGGGCCGCCGCGCCGCAATCCGCGAGGCGACCGCCGCCACCGAGCAGGAGATCCAGCGCATCCAGCCGCAGATGGCCTACCTGAAGATCCTGCGCGAGGTGCTGCCGGCCAACGCTATCGTCACCGACGAGCTGTCGCAGGTCGGCTTCGCCTCCTGGTATGGCTTTCCGATCTACGAGCCGCGGACGTTCGTCACCTCGGGCTATCAGGGCACGCTCGGCTCGGGCTTTCCGACTGCGCTCGGCGCCAAGGTCGCCAACCCGAACAAGCCGGTGGTCGCGATCACCGGCGACGGCGGCTTCATGTTCGGCGTGCAGGAGCTCGCCACCGCGGTGCAGTTCAGGATCGGCGTCGTGACGCTGGTGTTCAACAACAATGCCTACGGCAATGTCCGCCGCGACCAGCGCGAGCGCTTCGACGGCCGCGTCGTCGCCTCCGACCTGGTCAATCCTGACTTCGTCAAGCTCGCGGAATCCTTCGGCGCCGGCGCCGCGCGCGTCACCTCGCCCGATCACTTCCGCCCCGTGCTGGAGAAGGCGCTGGCCGATGGCGGGCCCTACGTGATCTCGGTGGAAGTGCCGACGGATTCGGAAGTCAGCCCTTGGGCCTTCATTCACCCGGCGCGGAATAACTAAGCTAAACGCGCTTTGCGCCGCGTTGCAGCCGCGACGCGGCGATCACGAGCAGGCCGGCGCCGGCGACCGACCAGCAAGCGACCGGCGCCCAGTGCACCAGCGGCGCATAGTCCGGCAGCTTCTGCAGGCCGCCCGCAACTGCCGCCATCCGCGCAAAGGTCGCGAGCGCCAGCGCGGAGAAGACGAGGCCGGTGACCTTGCCTTCGGCGCCGGTCTCGCCGATCGCAAGCGCCGCAGACACCGCGCTCATCAGCATGCAGCCCCAGGCGGCTCCCGCCATGAACTGCGCCACGATCAGGACATTGAGGCTGCCGGCGATCTCGGCGGCGACGATCGCGAAGGCGCCGAGCAGCCCCGCTGCGCCCATCACGATCAGGCCGCCGCGATGCTTGACGACGATGCTCGCCGGAAACATCGCGACGTTGAAGCCGATCCAGAACACCGGCATCAGCCATTGCAACTCATTTGATTTGGCAAAGCGCAAATAGAATGGTGCGCTGTTGATGTTGAAGTGCAGCTGATAGCCGAGCGAGAGCAGCACCATCGACCCGATCAGGAACATCGGCACCGCCCCGAGCCGCTTAGCCGGCGGTGCAAGCCGCTCGGGCTGTACCTCCTCGGCGATGCGGCGCTCGATCCCTGAAAACGCGAGCGCAGTCAGTAGCAGCACGGCGCCCGACAGCACGAACGGCAGCCGCGCATCATGATCGCGCAGCACGACCCCGAGATAGGGCGAGAGCGCGCCCGCGATGCCGTAACCCAGCATCGCCAGTGCCGCGAGGAACGGGACCGATGGTTGTGCGCGATACTTGCCGAGCAAGGTCAATGGCGGTGCGCGCAAAGCCGACGATGTGACAGCCCAGATCACGATCAACACGATCAGCCAGAATTTCGCGCCCGGCCCGGTGCCGGCGACGTAGGGCAACGCGATGAAGGCGGCGCAGGAGATCGCGGCAAGAACGCCGACGAACACGCCGAGACGGCCGACTAGGCTTGCAATTCTGTCGGCGGCCATGCCCGTCGCGGTGTCGGTGACGGTGAAGATGCCCTGGTCCAGCATCAGGATCAGGATGACGGTCGACGGCGCGATTCCGACATCGGCACACAGCTTCGGCAGAAAGATCAGGTAGGTGGTCCAGCCCAGCGTGAAGACGAGCTGCAGCACGGCGAGATAGACGCCGGTGCGATTGACGGCGCGGTCGGCCCTGGTGGTCATCAGCTCAGTTTAGACCAGCTCTCCCATTTGCGGGAGGCCCTTAGCCTGACTGAAGCGACGAAGCAAAGGTACGAGCTGCCAAAAATATCGAAAACAACCCCATGCAAAGGAGCAAGCGGCCGCCAGCACTCGGAAAAGCGCTTGACGCGTCGGGCAACTCAGTTGCATACTTCCATTATTCCGAAATAATACAGCCACCCTCCGCAACGCAATGGCTAGCGTACCTTGCGGAAGGTCAGATTGATGCGCTGGCGGCCGAGCACGCTGTGCTCGCCATCAGCGAGCGCCGCGACGCCGTGATAAAATAACCGTGACGGCCCGCCCCACACCGCAACATCGCCATGTTCAAGTCTGTAGCGGCGCGGCGTGTCGCTGCGCTTCAGGCCGCCGAACAGGAAGATTGCCGGCAACCCGAGCGAGATCGAGACAATCGGCGCGCCGTAATCGAGCTCGTCCTTGTCCTGATGCAGCGACAGCTTTGCGCCGGGGACGTAGCGATTGATCAGGCAGGCCTGTGGCGCAAAACCGTTGAAGCCGGCCTCGGCAGCGGCAACGGCGGCGAGCCTGCACAACACGTCCGGCATCGCCGGCCAGTTCTGTCCTGAGTCAGGATCGATCGGATCATAGCGATAACCGCTGGGATCGGAGACCCAGCCGACGCTGCCGCAATTGGTCATGGCGACCGACATGCGGTGGCCGCCCGGCGTGATCAGATGCCGGAACGGCGCCTGCTTGACGATCACGCGCAGAGCCGGGATCAGCTCGGCCTCGAACGGCCGGACAAAGCCGCGCAACAGCACCGCACCGTCAGCGATCGTCTCGCGCGGCGGCCGCGCATCGCCAACCATTTCGAACAGATCAGCAGCCACGCCTCTCTCGCACTCACTTCGCGTCGTGGAAGATCACACCGACGGTGTGGCGATGGCCGGTGCGAATCCGGCTGACGCCGTGGCGCAGATTGACACGATAGGGCCCGCGTGTCCCCTGCACCGGACGATGATGCACGGCAAACGCCACCGCATCGCCCTTCGTCAGCGGCACCACCTCGGGCCGCGACTGCATCCGCGGCCGCTGCTCGGTCAGCACGAACTCGCCGCCGGTGAAATCACGTCCCGGCTGCGACAGCAGGATCGCGACCTGGATCGGAAACACGTGCTCGCCGTAGAGATCCTGGTGCAGGCAATTGTAGTCGCCTTCGCCATATTGCAGCAGCAGCGGCGTCGGCCGCGCCTGCCCGGCGTCATGGCAGCGCTTCAGGAATGCCGTGTGGGATGGGGGATAGCTGATCTCGATCCCCATCGTCTGGTTCCAGCGATTGGCAGTCGCGGTCAGCCGCGCATACAGCGCCGGCCGCAGCTCCGCGATCAGGTCCGGCAGCGGATAGGAGAAGTATTTGTACTCGCCGCGGCCAAAGCCGTGGTGGCCCATCACGACCTTGCTGCGAAACCGGCTATCGTCGGGATAGAGCGCGGCGATGGCATCGCATTCCTCAGCCGTCAGCAGGCCGCCCAGAACGGCGCAGCCCTGCCCGTCGAGGTCGGCCGTGATCTGGTCCCAGGGGAGCCCGTCGACACGGGCTGGGACGCCAATGGCTGGGCTGCGGGTGATGGTTTTGGCTGTTGCTGTCATGGGCCGAAATCTGGCCCTTCATCCCGGCCCGCGCCACCCGATTTCCGAGTGGAATGTTTCAAGATCGCCGCCACATTCACGGCGTCGTCCCGGCCTTCGCCGGGACGACGCGCGGAGAGAGTATTCGTCCGCTCTATGACGGCACGCGCGGAAAGAATTTAGCCCCGCACCGGCAGCGTGATCACGTCGTAGCCGTGGCCGATCTTCCGCTTCAGCACCGGGTCTTCCAGCTCGAACTCGAAGCGGCTGGCGGGACGGATGCCGCCCTTGGCCGCGAAGGTGCCGCCGAACATGGCGCAGCCATCGGGCAGCACGCCGTTGTCGAAACCGCGCGCGATCAGGTCCTTCACCGGCAGCATGTGATCGAGCGTGCCTTCCTGATAGAGCACGCGCTCGCCGCCGATCGTGGCCCAGGAGCGCAGCACCAGCTGGTCCCAGTGGCCGATGACATCTTCGAGCTCCCAGAGTTCGGAAGCGACCGGCTTGTCGCACATCTGCTTCGACACCGTGACGCTGTAGCTCTCGACCTTGCGGTCGGTATGATCCGAGCCGCAGCCGACGAAGGTGCGGCCCTGCCAGCCGATCAGCACGAACTCGACCTCGCCGCTCGAATCCTCGCCGCAGACTTCGATGGTGTCGGCGAATGTGAGCCGGCGCGCCGAGCAGCGGTAGTAGATCGGCGTGGTCGCCGGCCGCGCGATGCCAAGCGCTTCGAGCTCGGCGATATGCTTGTCGCGCGCCACCGGATCGCGGCCGGTCCAGCCGGCGATCACGGCCTGCCTGATTTCGAGCGTGAGCGGCGTAGCGACGCCCTTGTCGTCGACATTGAAGGTGAGATCAAACACGGATGACGGTCTCCATTCCGGCCGCGAGCTCGAAGATGCGGCGATCCGAACCGCCCGCGGCGGCGAGCATCAGGCCGACCGGCGCCTCTCCCTCGCGATGCGCGGGCAACGAGATGGCGCAGCCATCGAGCGTGTTGATCAGCGAGGGGTTGCGCAGCGCGCGCAGGTTCTCGGTGGCGAACGCCTTGTCGTCGGCGAGGCTGGCGATGCTCGGCGGCAGGTTCGCGGTGGTCGGCAGCACCAGCGCATCATAGGGCGCGATCCGCTTCTCGGTGCGGGCGATGAAGGAACGGCGCGCATTGAGGAGGTCGATATAGTCGGCAGCGAGGAACCCTTCGCCGCGCTGGATGCGCACGGCGACGCGCGGATCGTAGATGTCGCCCTTGCTCGCCAGCAGGAAGCGGTGCCAGGCATAGCTCTCGGCTGCGGCAAAGCCGCCCTTGGCGTTCATGACGCCGACGTCGAGCAGCTCAGGCACCTCGATGTGCTCGACCAGCGCGCCGGCGCGCGACAACGCCGCGAGCGCGCGCTCGAAGGTTTTTGCGACCGCATCGTCAAGGTCGTCGAGCGCGACCGTGGACGGCACCGCGAGCCGCATGCCCTTCACCGGACGCGGAGTGACCGGCGTCACCGGCTCATCGGCCAGCACCGCATCGAGCGCGGCACAGCAGGCGACTGAATTGGCCAGCGGGCCGTAGCTGTCCAAGGTGAACGACAGCGGCACGCCGCCATCGAGCGGAATCCGGCGCTGCGTCGGCTTGTAGCCGACGATGCCGTTGAACGCGGCCGGGATCCGGCAGGAGCCGCCGGTGTCGGTGCCGAGCGCGCCGAACGCCATGCGGTCGGCGATCGAGACCGCAGCACCCGAGGACGACCCACCGGGCACATGGCCGACGCTCCGGTTCCAGGCGCTCTTCGGCGTGCCGTAATGCGGATTGATGCCGATGCCCGAATAGGCGAACTCGGTCATGTTGGTGCGGCCGATCACGATAAAGCCGGCGCGCTTGAGCCGCGCCACGACAGGCGCGTCGACATCAGCCGGCGCCGAATCCTCCAGCGCCCGGGAGCCCGCGCGCGTCACCTGCCCCTTGATGTCGAACAGGTCCTTGATCGAGACCGGAATGCCGGCAAAGGGCGACGGCGCGGCATTGGCCTTGCGCAGCCGGTCCATCGCATCGGCGGCGTCGAGCGCGGCTTCGCGGTCGACATGGATGAAGGTGCGCTGGCCCTCGCCGGCGGGATCGGCAATTTTGGCGATGCACTGCTCGACGAGCTTGCGGGCGGAGGTCGCGCCGCTGGCGAGATCGGCGGCAAGGGAGGCGAGTGTCGGATTCTGCGGCATGGCTTTCACTTCGTGACTGATGGCTGATTGTCACCCGGATTGCCGTCGATTTCCAGATCGAGCAGCGCCGAGCTCAGTGATTTACCATGCGCATCGAGCGCGAGCGATCGCGTCACCCCGCCGCCAAGCGTTCCGGTCATCACGAAGTTGAGCGCCGAGATGCCGGGAAGCTCGTAGCGGGTCACCCCGCCTTCGACCACGCCGGCAAAATGCGCCTTGACCCGCTCGCTCGTCACCTGCGCCAGCAGCAGCGGGTAATGCCTGGGATCATAGGCAATCACCGAAATGTTCGATGTGTTGCCCTTGTCGCCGGTGCGGGAATGGGCGATCTCGCGCAACTTCACATCAGGCTCCCACGAAGCGGATTTGCGGTTTTGCCAGTTCGCGCGGCAGCAGGACCGAGGCAACCGCGACGACGTCGCGCGCCGATTTCCAGGCGCCGCCACCCGCCGCCGGGCCGTTTGTGTAGAGCGTCTCGACCTCGTTGCCGATGCGAACCGCCTCACGGAGATTCTCGGTGCGGCCGGTCACGCGGACCCGGACCTCATAGGGCTCGTTTGCGACGGCGGAGACCTCGGGACCGTGCAGGGCATCGATTCCGATCAGGTCGAACCGCAACTCGCTTGTGGCCACACCGGTCAGCTTCAACCGCTCGCGGACGATCTCCAGCGCGAGCCGGCCACGCGCCAGGGCGCCGGGTCCGGCATAGGAGATCTGCCCTTCGCCGATATAGCTGTCGACATAGCCGACCGACACCTTCAGCGTCTCGGTGCGCCTGGTGCCACGGCCGCCGCTCACACGGACACGGTCGGGGCCGATCTCCTCGACGGTCACCTCGGAGAAATCCGCAACCACGTCCGGCTGCAGATATCTGGCCGGATCATGAACCTCATAGAGCAATTGCTCCTTGCAGGTCTGCGCGGTGACCGCGCCGCCGCTGCCGGCGACCTTGGTCACGACCAGCGAGCCGTCTTCACTGACCTCGCCGATCGGAAAACCGAGCCGCGCAAGGCCGGCGACATCCTTGTAGCCGGGATCGGCAAAATAGCCGCCGGTGATCTGACCGGCGCATTCCAGAAGATGGCCGGCGACCGTGCCCTGCCCCAGCAGATTCCAGTCATCCATCTTCCAGCCGAATGCGTGAATCATCGGCGCCAGGAACAGCGCCGGATCGGACACTCGCCCTGTGATCACAATATCGGCGCCGGCATTCAGCGCTTCCGCCATCGGCTCCGCACCAAGGTAGGCATTGGCCGACAACAGCCGGTTGCCGAGTTGCCCGATCGTGCCGTCGAACTCCATGATGGGAAGATCGCCGGCCTTGCAGGCATCAAGCACGTCGTCGCCGACGACAGCCGCGACTTTCAGCGACGCCAGCCCGAGCGACTTCGCGATCTCGGCGGTCTTGAGTGCCGCGGCCTCGGGATTGGCCGCGCCCATATTGGTGACAATCTTGATGCCCTTCCCGGCACAGAGCGGCAGCACGGCGCGCATCCGTTCCTCGAGCAGCGGATCATAACCGCTCTGCGGATCCTTCATGCGCGCCTGCTGCGCCAGCGCGACCGTGCGCTCGCCGAGGCATTCGAACACGAGGTAATCGATCCCACCCTTTTCGGCGAGCTCGACCGCAGGCTCGATCCGGTCACCCGAATAGCCTGCGCCAGATCCGATCCTGATCGTCCGCATCACTTCAATCCGAAGTACGCCCGGTGCAGCTCTTCATTGCCGCTCATCTCGGCAACCGAGCCGGAGAAGCGGATGCGTCCGCCTTCCAGCACAAATACGCGGGTGGCAATCTCAAGAAAACCGATATTTTGCTCGGCGATCAAGAGCGCCAATCCGCGGCCCTGCAGGCTGGACAGCGCACGGAGCACCTCCTTGACAAACAGCGGCGACAGCCCGGCCGAAGGCTCGTCCATCACCAGGAGCTTCGGCTCGGCCGACAACGCCTTGGCGATGCCGAGCATCTTGCGCTGGCCGCCCGACAGGCTGGAGGCGGGATCGCGGCGCTTGTCGCGCAGCACCGGGAACAGGCCGTACAGTTCGTCGACCCGCGCACCCGGATTGGCATGACCCAGCGCCTGCGCGCCGACGCGGATGTTCTCCTCGATCGACAGATCCGGAAACACCGCGAGCTCCGACATGTAGGTCATGCCGCGTTTCATGCGATCCGACGATCGCATTCGGGTGATGTCCTCGCCGCCGAGCTTGATGTGGCCGTTGCGGGCCTCGATCAGGCCGACCAGCGATTTCAGGAAGGTGGTCTTGCCCGCGCCGTTGGCGCCGAGCAGCAGCACGGTCTCGCCGGGGCGAACGTCGAGATCGACGCCCCACAAGACCTGCATGGTGCCGTAGCCGGCATCGACGCGCTTTGCGTCAAGAAGTGGCTTGGCGTCCAGAAGCGGCGCTGCATCAGTGGGCATGCTCGCCTCCCAGAAACACTTCGATCACCTGCGGCTCGCGCACCGCGGTGGCAAGCGTACCCTCGAAGATCTCCTTGCCCGCATTGAGCACGATGACGCGGTCGGTGATCTGTTCGATGAAGCCCATCAGATGCTCGACCACGATGATCGCCATGCCGGTCGCGGCCAGCGCCTTGATACGCCCGGCGATCCAGTCGAGCTCCGCCGGGTTGAGGCCGGCCGCGAGTTCGTCGAGCAGCAGCAGCCGCGGCCGTGTGGCGAGCGCGCGGGTCAGATCGAGCATCTTCTGCTGTGCGCTGTTGAGATCGGCGGCGGGACGGTCGGCGACCTCCTTGAGCCTGTATTCCTCGAGCAACTCGGCAATCGATGGCGCGCCGGTCGCGCCGCCATAGGCCAGCGCCACCTGGATGTTCTCGCGCACTGTGAGCGACAGGAACGGTTTCGGCACCTGGAAGGTGCGGTTGATACCGCGGTGCACGAGCCTGTGCGAGGCGACGCCGCCGGCGGACGCGCCGTCGAACACCACTTCGCCGCCGTCGGGCGCATAAAGGCCGGAGATCACGTTGATCGCCGTGGTCTTGCCCGAGCCGTTCGGACCGACGAGGCCGAGAATCTCGCCGGGTACGACATGGAAGCTGAGGCCGTCGAGCGCGTGGAAGCCGCCGAAGCGCTTGATCAGCTTCGAGACCTCGAGGATGGGGGCTTTCTCAAGGGACATGCCACCCCCTGCGCGTTGCCAGCGACACCAGTCCTGCGGGCAGGAACAGCACCAGGCCCATGATCAACAGGCCGTAGATCAACTGGAAATATTGCGGCGTGGTGAAGCCGATCAGATTGTAGATGCCGTAGAGGATCAGCACGCCGACAATCGGTCCGGTGATGGTGGCGACGCCGCCGAACAGCGCGAACACGATCGCGAAGATCGAGAACTCGCCGGAGAACACGTTGTCGGGATAGAACACCGAGACATACCAGGCGTAGATGCCGCCCGCGAGGCCCGCGACCAGTGCCGAGGCCAGCCAGGCGATCACGCGCATCTTCACGATATTGACGCCGGCCATCGAGGCCGACACCGCATCCTCGCGCACGGCCTGCAGCGCGAGCCCGAACGGCGAGTTCTTCAGATACACCACCGCACCGACGGTCAGCGCCATCACCACGACAGCCGCATAATATGCGTGCGTCGGATTGAACGTGCCGGTGAGCGACACGCCGTACGGCCCCTTGGTGATCCCCTCCAGCGCCGGGTTGGCGACGAAGTGCAGCACCGCGAGCGAGGCCGCGAGGTTGGCGATCGCAAAATACGCACCCGATAGCCGCAGCAGCGGCGTCAGAAGCAGGCCGAGCAGAACCGCGACGCCGCCGCCGACCAGCACGGCGAACGGCGCCGGCATGTGCAGATGCATCACCATGATGGCAAAGCCATAGGCGCCGGCCCCGAAGAAGCCGACATAGCCGAACGGCAGATAGCCGGTGAAACCATAGATGATGTTCACGCCTTGCGCGAGGATCAGGAAGATCACGAAGTTGAACAGCAGCAGATGGTTTTGATAGACGCCGGGCAGCAGTGCGAACACCACCACCAGCGGCGCCAGGATGAACAGCAGGTGTTTCGAGGCGTTATGCAACGCGCACCCGCCTTCCGAGCAGACCGCTCGGGCGCAACAACAGGATCACGATCAGCAACACATAGGGCAGCAAGTCGGCCCAGGAACTGAGATAGGTCTGCACCAGCATGTAGCAGAGACCGTAGACGACACCGCCGAGCGCGGTGCCGAGCGGATTGCCGAGCGAACCCAGCACGACGATCGCAAACGACGTCACCGTCGCATCGGCGCCGAAGGCCGGCGTCACCGAGCCGAACATGAAGGGAGCGAACACGCCGGCGACCGCAGCGATCCCGAGGCCGATGCCGAACGCCGCAGCCGAGACGCGATCGACGTCGATGCCGGTCGCCAAGGCCTCGTCGCGGCGCGACATCACCGCGCGCGTCAGGGTGCCGAGCCGCGTGTGATAGAGATAGAGATAAACCAGCGCGATCGCGATCAGGCTGGTGATGGCGGCGATCACCCAGGGCGCGGGAAAGCCCTGGCCGAAGATCTGGATCGGCCCAGCGCCACCGGCCTTGCCGCCGAACCACTTCACCTTGATGGTCGTGAACACGGTGCCGAGCAGCCGGCTCTGGATCGAGCGCTCGCTGGTGCCGGCGAAGATCGTGGTGATGGCTTCGATCACCTGCGAGAGGCCGAAGAACAGGATGATCGACAGCATTTCCGGATTGGCCGAGCCCTGCAGCCGCGGCACCAGCACCCAGTACAGCAGCACGCCCGCCAGCACGAAGACCACGAAGGCCAGCGGCACCGCGAACAGCGGGTCGATGCCGGCGATGCCGACCACGCCGAGCGCGATGAAGGCGCCCAGCATCAGGATGTCGCCATGCGCAAGATTGACGATGCGCATGACGCCGAACACGAGATTGAGACCGATGCCGACCAGGCTGAAATACAGCCCGAACAGCACGCCGGCAACGAGCGCATAGGTCATGCTACCGCTCGCCGCCGAACGTTACGCCTGCCACTTCAGACTGCATCACGGCGCCGGATAGATCGGCTTGCCGGTGGCGGTCTCGTGCGGGTAGATCGAGACGAACTTGATGTGATCGTGCTCGTCGACCGTGAGCTGGCCGAGCGGCGTCAGTTCGCCGATCTGGCCGCCGGTCTCGTCCAGCGCGAAGGTGCCGTCCAGCGTCTTGAGCTGGCCGCTCAGCGAGAACACCGCGCGGCGCAGCTCCATCTGGTCGAGGCTGGTCGCAACCGACAGCGTCTTCTCGATCACCAGCGCAGTGGTGTAGCCGGCCACCGCGTTGAAGCCGAACTCCATCTTGCCGTCGTTGTACTTCTTGGTCCAGGCGGCGCGGAAATCCTTCATGTTCATCCCGAAATTGACGGGATAGTCCAGCTCGGACGGCGGCACATAGGTCCAGATGTGCTCCAGCCCCTTGGCGCCGACGTTCTTCTCGAGCAGCTCGGTCTCGAGACCGGCGTAGATCGCGAACAGCATCTTGAACTTGGTGCCGACGTCCTGGACGTTGCGCAGGAAGGCGATGTCGTTCGGCGCATAGCCGAAATGGATCACCGCGTCGGGATTGGCGTTGCTGATGTTGTTGATGATGACGTTGTAGTTGGTGGTCTCGGTCGGAACGCCCTGGTCGTAGACGATCTCGATCGGCGCGCCGGACTCCTTGACGAACTTGCGGAACGCGTTGGCCTGGGTGCCGGTGAACTCGTTGGTCGAATAGAGAATCGCGACCTTCTTGATGCCGAGGCCCGGGCCGTCGTGGCTGATGAAGTCGGCGACCGGCTTCGGCCAGACCGTCGACACCGGGTCGGCCATCAGCGCGATGTAGGGATTGTCCTTGGAGAAGAAGCTCGCGCCGGTGCCGGTCTGGTCGAACAGGAACATCTTGTGATCGCGCGCGATCGCAACCGCGGGCGCCGTCAGCACCGATCCGGAATCGGCGACCAGGAGGTCGACCTTATCCTGGGTGACGAGCTGGTTATAAAGCGTCGCGGCGGTCGCCGTGTTGCTCTGGTCGTCATAGGAGACGAGCTTGATCGGGATCTTCTTGTCGAACGCCTTCACGAAGACGCCACCCTCGGCGTTCTTCTGCTCGACCCACAATTTCAGCGAGCTGTAGACCGGCATCGAGATCGAGGCGTAGCGCCCCGAGGATGCGTAGAGCGTGCCGATCTTGATCTCCGACGGTGCGTCGGCGGCCACTGCCTGCGTAACGCCGGCCTGCGTGGCAAATGCGAGGCTGGCAGCGAGTGCCGCGCCGATGATCCTCAGCATCATATTATTCCTCCCCGGGTATCTCTGACGTGTCTGGGCGTGTCTTGGACGCGGCCCTTCTACGCGCCGGATCGAAGCGACACAAGCATCGCGGCCTTAGCAATTGTGCGAGGGGCGGAATATGCGGCATGCGCAGGACACAGGCCGCTGCGCGGTGCATGGATGGACCGTTGACGGGCCTCGGTTCAATGGCGCATCAAGACTGGAACGATTTCGGGAGGAGACATCAGACATGGCCGAGCCCGCGCGCGCGAAACCAAAACCGACGCCCGAGACCCAGCATTTCTGGGACGGCACCAAGGCCGGCGAGCTGCGTCTGCAGCGCTGCGACGCCTGCGCCAATGTCTACTTTCCGCCGCGGCCGTTCTGCCCCTCCTGCGCCTCGCGCAAGGTCTCCGTCTTCAAGGCCAGCGGCAAGGGCAAGCTCTACAGCTATGTCATCAACCATCGCCCCGCCGCACCCGGCTTCACGCCGCCTTATGCGATCGCGGTCGTCGAGCTCGACGAGGGTCCGCGCATGATGAGCAACATCATCGATTGTCCGCAGACGCCGGAAGCGCTCGAGCTCGACATGCCGCTCGAGGTCGCCTTCGAGGCACTCGACGACAAGATCACGCTTCCCTTGTTCCGTCCGGCGAAGGGGTAACGCGATGCGCAGGAACCAGGTTGCCGTCGTCGGTGCGGCCGAAACCACCGAACTCGGCGTCATCCCCAACATGTCGCAGATCCAGCTGCACGCGGACGCGGCGCTGAATGCGATCGCGGATGCCGGCCTGAAGCTGTCGGACATCGACGGCTTCGCCACCGCCGTCGAGACCCCGCAGCAGATGGCGCACTATCTCGGCATCACGCCGACCTGGGTCGACGGCACCTCGGTCGGCGGCTGCTCCTTCATGCTGCATGTCCGCCACGCCGCGGCCGCGATCGAGGCCGGGCTCTGCAAGACCGTGCTGATCACGCACGCCGAGAGCGGCAAGTCGATGATCGGCAAGCAGCCGCGCTTCACCGCACCCGACAGCCTCAACGGGCAATTCGAGGCACCGTTCGGCGTCTACGGCCCGCCGAGCATGTTCCCGATTCCCGTGCTGCGCTTCATGAAGACGCACGGCATCACCCATGAGCAGCTTGCGATGGTCGCGGTCGTGCAGCGCGAATGGGCGGCGAAGAATCCGCGCGCGACCATGAAGGATCCGATCACGGTCGCCGACGTGCTGAATTCGCGGATGATCGCCTATCCGTTCCGGCTGCTGCAATGCTGCCTCGTCACCGACGGCGGCGGCGCGCTGATCCTCACCTCGGCCGACCGCGCCAAGGATTTCCCGCGGAAGCCGGTCTACATCCTCGGCACCGGCGAGAGCGTGGAAACACCGATGGTCAGCCAGATGAAGACGTTTGACAGTTCGCGCGCCTTCAAGGTGGCGGGCCCGCTCGCCTTCAAGGAAGCCGGCATCACCCACAAGGACGTCGATCATCTGATGATCTACGACGCCTTCGCGCATCTGCCGCTGTACGGCCTCGGCGACCTCGGCTTCATGCCCTATGAGGAAACCGGCAAGTTCATCGCCGACGGCAACACCCGCCCCGGCGGCAAGCTGCCGCTCAACACCAATGGCGGCGGCCTGAGCTACATGCACTCCGGCATGTACGGCATGTACGCGCTGCAGGAGAGCGTGCGGCAGATGCGCGGCATCGCGCCGGCGCAGGTGCCGAACGCCAAGATCTCGGTCTGTCACGGCGTCGGCGGCATGTTCGCCGCGTCAGGCACGATCATCTTTACGAACGAGAGGTAACAACCTCCGTCATTCCGGGATGGTCCGAAGGACCAGACCCGGAATCTCGAGATTCTCAGGTGCGCAATTGCGCAACATAGTTCGCACTTCGTGTACCCCGGAATGACGGAATAGATAGGAGAACCCACATGGCAAAATCACTGCAGGATAAGGTCATCATCGTCACCGGCGCGGGCCGCGGCATCGGCCGCGAGATTGCGCTGCTTTGCGCGGCGGAAGGCGCCAAGGTCGTGGTCAACGATCCCGGCGGCGCGTCCGATGGCGCCGGCACCAGCGCCGCGCCCGCCGAGGAGGTCGTCGAGGAGATCAAGAAGCGTGGCGGCACCGCGGTCGCCAATTTCGAGTCGGTGGCGGAAGCGATTCCCGCCAGCAAGATCGTGAAGACCGCGACCGATCACTTCGGCCGGCTCGACGGCGTCGTCAACAATGCCGGCATCCTGCGCGACATGATCTTCCACAAGATGAGCGTGGAAGCCTTCGAGGCCGTCATCAAGGTACATCTGATGGGCTCGTTTTACGTCAGCCACGCCGCGGCGCGCATCTACCGCGAGCAGGAGTCGGGCTCGTTCGTGCACTTCACCTCGACCTCCGGCCTGATCGGCAATTACGGCCAGGCCAACTACGCCGCCGCCAAGCTCGGCATCGTCGGCCTGTCGAAATCGATCGCGCTCGACATGGGCCGCTTCAACGTGCGTTCGAACTGCGTGTCGCCGTTCGCCTGGACCCGCATGATCGGCACCATCCCGACCGAGACCGACGCCGAGAAGGCGCGCGTCGAGAAGATCAAGCAGATGGGCCCGGAGAAGATTGCGCCGGTCTGCGCCTATCTGCTGTCGGATGCCGCCAAGGACGTCA
Source organism: Bradyrhizobium sp. USDA 3364 (assembly GCF_054056355.1). Taxonomy (NCBI): domain Bacteria; kingdom Pseudomonadati; phylum Pseudomonadota; class Alphaproteobacteria; order Hyphomicrobiales; family Nitrobacteraceae; genus Bradyrhizobium; species Bradyrhizobium sp. USDA 3364. The sequence goes on along the minus strand of NZ_JBSRYG010000002.1, from coordinate 5,559,769 downwards.
CCGGACAGATCTTCGGCGTGCGCATGAACGAGATCTTCCTGTTCGGCCAGCATCGTCCGGTGCGCTCGGTGCATCGCGGCGAAGGCTGGACGCCCGAGACCATTGCCGAACACGGCATGCCGGCGCTGAAGGGATCGTTCGCCAAGCTCGACCGCTCGGCCGACGTCTTCACCTGGGATCCGATCTGAGACCCTCATGGTGAGGAGGCGCAACGCGCCGTCTCGAACCCATGAGGCCCGTGGCCCATCCTTCGAGACGCCGCTTGCGCGGCTCCTCAGGATGAGGTCCGCGATCTAACAGTTTTATGAATTGGTCGCCTCCGCGAAACAGCGGAGGCGACACACTCTTTGGTTGTTTCTTCATAGCGCGCCCGCATTGTGCCTGAATTGCGGGGGTAAGATCGTCCTCCCGATAACAAGAAACCTGGGAGGACTTTCGTGATCAATCCTAGCAACACAGAGAAACACGAGGGCGACGGAACGAAGGCGTTCGACCGTCGAACGATTTTGCGCGGCGCAACCGCGCTTGCTGCAACCGCGCTGGCCGCATCCGATGCCGCAGCGCGCGACTTCGGCCCCAATGCGGAGCCGCAGCGCTATCCCGATCCTGATATCGTCGTGATCGACGACAAGCGCTTCAAGGCCAAGGTCGGCAACACCGCGATCAAGCGGCTGTACACCGGCTGCCTCTGGGCCGAAGGCCCGGCGTGGAACGCGCAGGGCCAGTATCTGGTGTGGAGCGACATTCCCGCCAACCGGCAGTTGCGCTATCTCGACGATGACGGCCACATCTCCGAGCAGTTCCACAAGCCGTCGAACGAGGCCAACGGCTCGACCTTCGATTTCGAGGGCCGCCAGATCACCGCCGAGCGCACGCGGCTGGTGCGCTACGAGCACGACGGAACCGTGACGTCATTGGCCGAGCAGGCCAACGGCAAGCAGCTCAACGGGCCGAACGACATGGTCGTGCATCCCAACGACAAGTCGATCTGGTTCACCGATCCCGGCTACGGCGCGATCTCGATCTATGAGGGCCAAGTGGCCGGCACCGGTTCGAAGCAGCCCTACCAGAAGGAAGCGGTCTACCGCATCGATGCTGCGACCGGGCAGATCACCAAGGTGGCCGACGAGCCGTTCAAGCCGAACGGCATCGCCTTCAGCCACGACTACAAGAAGGTCTATGTCTGCGACACCGGCATCACGCATTATCCGAACGCGAAGAACATCGTCTGGCAATACGATCTCAACGGCGACAAGCTCTCCAACCCGCGCACGCTGATCGACATGACGCTGGATGGCAAGTCGGGCTTCCCGGACGGCATGCGTGTCGACATCGACGGCAACATCTGGGTCGGCGCCGGCTGGGTCGGACCAGGCTATGACGGCGTGCAGGTGTTCGCGCCCGACGGTCAGCGGATCGGCCAGATCCTGCTGCCGGAAACCTGCGCCAACCTCACCTTCGGCGGCAAGAAGCGCAACCGTCTGTTCATGACCGCGAGCCAGTCGCTCTATGCGGTGTATGTGGAGACGCGGGGAGCGCACAACTGCTGATCTAACCGTCGTCCCGGCGAAGGCCGGGACCCATTACCACCGCTGTCGATTGCAAGAAAAAGCTGGGGCCCAAACCGTTCACGACACTTCCGGTCGTGGTTATGGGTCCCGGCGTTCGCCGGGACGACGATGTCGTTAACCGCTGTTCCTCAGCCCAGCCGAAATCCCGTTGATCGTGATCTGGATCCCGCGCAGCACCTGCTCGTCCGGGTTCTGCGCGCGATGCTCCTTCAACAGCTCGACCTGCACGTGGTTGAGCGGGTCCATGTAGGGGAAGCGGTTGCGGATGCCACGTTCCAGCAGCGGGTTGCCCTGCAGCAGCCGGTCGTGCCCCATGATGTCGAGCAGCGTCTCGATCGAAAGATGCCACTCGCGGCGGATCTGGCCGAAGATTTTTTCGCGCAACGCGACGTCGGGCACCAGCTCGGCATAGCGCGAGGCGATCGCGATCGAGCTCTTTGCCAGCACCATGTCCATGTTGGACAGCAGCGTGCGGAAGAACGGCCATTCCTTGTAGAGTTCCTGCAGGAACGGCATGCCCTGCTCCGGATGCTCCGCGATCCAGGTCTCGACCGCGCTGCCGAAGCCATACCAGCCCGGCAGCATCAGCCGGCATTGCGCCCAGGAGAACACCCACGGAATGGCGCGCAGGTCCTCGATCTCGCGGGTCTTCTTGCGCGAGGCCGGGCGGCTGCCGATGTTCAAGGTCGCGATCTCGTTGATGACCGTCGAGCCCCAGAAATAGTCGGCGAAGCCTTCGGTTTCATAGACGAGACCACGATAGGCCTTGAAGGCGAGCGCGGAAATTTCCTCCATCGCCTTGAGATATTCGGGGCGCGGCGCGCTCTGCCGCGGCTGCAGCAGGCTGGTCTCCAGCGTCGCCGCGGCGAGGATTGCCAGATTGCTGCGGCCGACCTCGGCGTTGGAATATTTCGACGAGATGATCTCGCCCTGCTCGGTGATGCGGATCTGGCCGTTCACCGCGCCGCCGGGCTGCGCGATGATCGCGTCATAGCTCGGGCCGCCGCCGCGGCCGACCGAACCGCCGCGGCCGTGGAACAGGCGCAGCCGCACGCCGTGGCGCTCGAACACGTCGACGAGGCCGATCTCCGCCTTGTAGAGCTCCCAGCCCGAGGTGACGAAGCCGCCATCCTTGTTGCTGTCGGAATAGCCGAGCATCACCTCCTGCACGCTGCCGAGGCTATCGACCAGCTTGCGGTAGTCGTGCAGCGCCAGCATGCGGTCCATGATGCCGCTCGAGGCCTGCAAATCCTCGATGGTCTCGAACAGCGGCACGATGTTGACGGCGCTGCGGCCGGACGGATTGACGAGGCCAACCTCCTTCAGCAGCACCGCGACCTCGAGTATGTCGGACATGCCCTGGCACATCGAGATGATGCATTGGGAAATCACCTCGGGGCCGAATTTCGCATGCGCCTCGGCTGCGGCGCGGAACACCGCGAGCTCGCTTTGGGTCTCCTCGGAATATTTGACGAAGGGCGAGGCCAGCGGCCGCGCGTTGCGCAATTCGCCGAGCAGCAGGTTGACGCGCGCCTCCTCGCCGAGCGCGAGATACGACATGCCGGGATTGGCGGTGTCGAGCAGCTCGGCGATGGTGCGCTCGTGCACCGCCGAGTTCTGGCGGATGTCGAGCCGCGCCAGATGGAAGCCGAAGCAATCCACCGCCCGCCGCAACTGCCGCAGCCGTCCGCGCGCGATCACGCCGGAATTGTTCGCGATCAGCGAGCGATTCAGCACGTCGAGATCGGCCTGAAACTCTTTCACGGTCGCGTACGGCTCGGCCTTGCCGACCGGCGGCCGCGTGGTCTCGACCTCGAGCCGCGTCGCGGTGGCTGCGAGCCGCGCATAGATGCCGGAGACCGCCAGGCGATACGGCTCGCCGCTGCGATGCGGCGAGGTGTCGGGCGAACGCTCGGCAAGGATCCGCAGCTCCTCCGAGACGTCGGCGAGATGCGTTGCCAGCGACAGCTCGGCGCCGAGCGCGTGCAGCTCCTCGAGATAGAAGCTGAGCACCCGGCTCGACTGCAGCCGCAGCGTGCCGCGCATCACCTCCGCGGTGACGAACGGATTGCCGTCGCGATCGCCGCCGATCCAGCTTCCCATCCTGAGGAACGAGGCGAGATCGCCGGCCTCGCCGCCCTCCTTGTTGAGCCGGTCCTCCAGCGCGCAATGCAGCCGCGGCACCTCCTGCAGGAAGGTGTAGTCGTAGAACGACAGGCCGTTGGCGACCTCATCGAGCACTGTCAGCTTGGTCCGGCGCAGCAGATTGGTCTGCCACAGCGTCACGACCGCGCGGCGCAACTGCTCGTCGCTGGCCTCGCTCTCATCGGGCGTCATCTGCAACCGCTCACGGCGGTCGAGCAGCTCGGCGATCTCCATCTCGCGGTCCATCGTGCTCTTGCGGCGGACCTCGGTCGGATGCGCGGTCAAGACCGGGCTGACCAGCGCGCTCTTGAAGAAGCTGCGCAGGTCGGCCGGGCTGATGCCGGCCTGCCGGGCATGCACCAGCGTCTGCTCCAGCGTGCTCGGCCGCGGCGCGCCACTGGGCCCGCGGCTGCGCATCTGGCGGATGTTGTTCTGGTCCTCGGCGATGTTGGCGAGGTGGGAGAAATAGCTGAAGGCGCGGACGATCCGCAGCGTCTCGGCGATCGACATGCCGTCGAGGATGCCTTCCAGCTCCCGGCGCGCCAGCTTGTCCTCGTCGCGATGGAACCGGACCGAGGTCTGGCGGATGCGCTCGACGAGGTCGAAGACGTCGGCCCCCTCCTGGTCGCGCACGGTGTCGCCCAGCACGCGTCCCAGCAGCCGGATGTCGTTCCGGAGCCGCGCGTCCTCCTCCTGTGCCTGCACGTCCGCGGCGCTCTTGGCACGAATGTCGGGCTCGGAAGGCATGGTCTGGGGAGGCAAAGTCTGGGGAGGCAAAGTCTGGGGAGACATGGCTTGGCTACTCCAGAGGCTGCCCGGCTCCTCCCGAGTGTGCGCTTTTTTTGCCGCAGCGCAAGATGAACTTGGGGGCGGTGCACCAGCCCGCGCAAATGCCGCCCCGTGCCCTCGACCTCATCCCGAGGAGCCGCGGGAGCGGCATCTCGAGGGATGGGCCACGGGCCCCATGGTTCGAGACGGCGCTTCGCGCCCCCTCACCATGATGATCGAGATTTAGATCCGCCTTCCCGCCCGTTCCCAATACGGGTCGCGCAGCCGGCGCTTGAAGATCTTTCCGGAATCCTCGCGCGGCAGGTTGCTCTGGATCTCGATGTGCTTGGGCACCTTGTAGTCGGCGAGCGCGGTCTTGAGCTGGGCGCGCACCGAGCCGATGTCGAGCGCAACGCCCGGCTGCGGCTCGACCACCGCCATCAGCGCCTCGCCGAACTCGGCGTCCGGAATGCCGAACACCGCGCAATCATGCACGCCGGGCACCGCATGCAGCACCGCCTCGATCTCGGCGGGGTAGATGTTGACGCCGCCCGAGATCACCATGTCGCGCTTGCGATCGCAGATGAAGACGTAGCCGTCGGCGTCGATATAGCCGACGTCGCCGGAGGTGATGAATCCCTGCCGGTCGATCTCGGCGCGCTTCTCGGACTTGTTGTGATAGGTGAAATCGGGATTGCCCGCGATCCGCGAATAGATCTCGCCGATCTGGCCCTGCGCCACCTCGCGGCCGTCGTCGCCGATGAAGCGAAGCTCGGCGCCGGGCGAGATCTTGCCGACCGTTCCCGGCTTCTTCAGCGCGTCCTCCGACGTCGCGAACGTCACCGCGCCGGACTCGGTCGAGCCGTAGAACTCGTAGATCACCGGCCCCCACCAATCGATCATGGCGCGCTTGACATCGGCCGGGCACGGCGCGGCGGCATGGATGATGTGGCGCAGCGACGACATGTCGTACTTCCTGCGCACGTCCTCGGGCAGTTTCATCAGGCGGATGAACATCGTCGGCACCATGAAGATGGTGTCGATCCTCTCGCGCTCGATCAGCGCCAGAAACTCCTCCGCATCGAAGCGCGGCATCAGCACCAGCGCACCACCGAGCTTGCCGGAGCGCAGCCCGAACGAGTTCGGCGCCGAATGGTAGAGCGGTCCCGGCAGGATCGCGCGGGCCCCGGGCCGGAGGCCGTAGATCATCCGGCGCATCGCTTCCGCATTCGCGGTCTGCTCCGGCGTCGGCGCGAAGCGGCGCACGCCCTTCGGATGGCCCGTGGTACCCGAGGTGTAGATCATGTTCTGCGGCTGCGGCACGACAGGACCGTCATAGCGCGGGAATTGCGTCAGCCAGGACTCGAAATCGATCGCGAAATCCGGCGTCGCGAGATGCTCGGGATTGATCTTGTAGTTGGCGAGGATTTCCGGCGGCGTCGGTACGCTGAGCACCGTGACGTCGGGCGGAATCGCGCCGCGCAGCCGGTGCAGCATGTCGGCATGGCCGATCAGGACGCGTGTGCCGGAATCGGTCAACACGTAGTTGATCTCCTCCGGCTTGAAGTGCCAGTTGATCGGCACGCCATAGGCGCCGAGCCGCATCGCGGCATAGGCCGCCTCGATGAAGGCGATGTCGTTGCGCATCAGCATGCAGACGCTGTCGCCCGGTGTGATGCCGAGCTTGTTCAGGCCGCTGGCGATGCGGTCGGCGCGGTCGTCGACCGCTGCGTGATCACGCCGGCGACCGCCGCTGACGATGCCGAGGAAGGGTTGGGACGTTTCCATTGTCGTTGTCCGATCTTTCGTCGGTTCGAAGTTAGGTTGTCATTCCGGGGCGATGCGAAGCATCAAACCCGGAATCTCGAGATTCCCCGATGCGCAGTGCACATCTGAGGTGTCTGGTCCTTCGGACCATCCCGGAATGACGGTGTGACTTCTACCCAGCATCCGCAAACTTCGGCGCACGCTTCTCCAGATTGGCGCGTACGGACTCGGTCTGGTTCGGGCTGCCGAGCAGCTTCTGCTGCTCGACCGATTCCGCCAGCAGCGCCGCCGCCGGATCGACCGACAGATTGTTCAGCATGCGCTTGGCGGCGCGGATCGCATCCGGGCTCTTGCCGGCGATCTCGCGCGCGACCTCGAGCGCCGCGGCACGCGGGTCGTCGCAGATGCGGGTGGCCAAGCCATAGCTTTGGGCTTCCTGCGCCGAGAAGATCCGGCCGGCATAGGTGAGCTCGCGCAGGATGTCGTCGCGCACCAGGCTCGCGAGGATCGGCGTGCCCGCCATGTCGGGCACGAGGCCCCACTTGATCTCCATGATCGACATCCGCGCGTCCGCCGAGAGGAAGCGCATGTCGGCGCCGAGCGCGAGCTGGAAGCCGCCGCCGAACGCGACGCCGTGGACCGCGGCGATGACAGGCACCGGGAGCTGGCGCCAGCCCCAGACCGCCTGCTGCGGGAAATTGGCCTTGCCGTGGGTCCGGATCGTGAGATCACGCTTCTCGCCGCCCGGCACCCCATTACCGCCATCCTTCATGGCCGCGAACCGGCCCATGTCGAGGCCGGCGCAGAACGCCCGGCCCTCGCCTGACAGCACGACCACCCGAACGGATTTTTCCTTGGAAAGACGGTCGGTTGCGGCGACCAATGCCTCGAACATCGCGGCATCGAGCGCGTTCATCTTGTCCGCCCGCACCAGGCGGACATCGGCGATACCGTCTGAAATCGATATCGAAACGCGATCTTCCATTGAAATCTCCTCCGCTGTTCCTCGTTGGCGCTTTACAGAAAGGCCGTTGTCCGGTTTTAGTCAATCGACCAATTAACTGACAACCCCCGTGGAGGAAACGATGTTCTCTGATCAGCTTCTTGCCGGGCGGCGCATCCTGGTAACCGGCGGCGGCACCGGCCTCGGCAAGGCCATGGCCACACGGTTCCTGCAACTCGGCGCCGAGGTACATATCTGCGGCCGCCGCAAAAGCGTCTGCGACGAGACCGCCACCGAGCTGATGGCCGAGCATGGCGGGCGCGTGGTTAGCCACGGCGTCGACATCCGCAATGCCATGGCGGTCGACGAGATGATCGAGGCGATCTGGACCACCAGCGGCCCCCTCACCGATCTCATCAACAACGCCGCCGGCAATTTCATCTCGCGCTCGGAAGAGCTCTCCGCGCGCGGCTTCGATGCCGTGGCCAACATCGTGATGCACGGCACCTTCTATGTGACCCACGCGGTGGGCCGGCGCTGGATCGCCGGCGGCCACCGCGGCAACGTGGTGTCGATCACGGTGACCTGGGTGCGCAACGGCTCGCCCTATGTGGTGCCATCGGCGATGAGCAAGTCGGCGATCCACGCCATGACCATGTCGCTCGCGATCGAATGGGGCCGCCACGGCATCCGCCTCAACACCATCGCGCCCGGCGAGATTCCGACCGAAGGCATGAGCAAGCGCATCAAGCCGGGCGACGAGGCCGGCGCGCGCACCAAGGCGATGAACCCGATGGGCCGCGTCGGCACCATGGAGGAGCTGCAGAACCTTGCGGTGTTCCTGATCTCCGGCGGCTGCGACTGGATCAACGGCGAGACCATCGCGATGGACGGCGCGCAGGCGCTGGCGATGGGCGGCAATTTCTACCAGCTCCGCGACTGGAGCGATGACGACTGGACCAAGGCGCGCGAGTCGATCAAGGCCCAGAACGAGAAGGATCGCGCCGCGCGGGGTTGAGGCCCGGGCTTGCGTCTTCGTCCGATGTCGTCCCGGCGCAGGCCGGGACCCATATGTGGACGGCCCCCGTGGCACAAGAGGTTTCTGGAACTGGTCGGATCGCTGTCATCCATATGTCCGGCCTGTTTGATGCGGTCGGATTGACCGCTGGGCCAAGATGGTTTCCGCGACGCGAGTGCCAAACAACCTGGCGACCTTCTGAAGGCCAATGGGTCCCGCGGCTTGTCTCGCGTGCTGGATCGATCGATCATTCCATCTGCTCTTGCAGCTCCGGTTCGGCCGGCGAGTGCAGCGTCCGGCCGGCCAAACTCTTAGGTGACGATTGCCGGCGCGGCATTGATCCGTGCGGCGTCGTAGTTCTCGCCCGTGACCATCAGCTTCCAGGCGATGCGGGCAACCTTGTTGGCGAGCGCCACCGCCGCCAGCTTCGGCGGCTTACGCTTGAGCAGCGCAACGAGCCAGCGCGAGGGCTGGCCGCGTCCGAGCCTTGCTTGCCGGATCACCGCAGTGGCTCCTGCCACGAGCAGCCGACGCAGGGTCTCGTCGCCGGCGCGGGTGATCTTGCCGAGCCTGGTCTTGCCGGCGGTGGAATGGTCTTTGGGTGTCAGGCCGAGCCAGGCCGCGAACCACCGGCCGGAGCGGAACGCGTGCGGGTCGGGGGTCTTCATCACCAACGCCGTCGCAATGATCGGACCGACCGAGGGGATCTGGGCCAGACGGCGGCTCGTGGCGTTGGCCCGGTGCCAGGCCAAAAGCTTGGCCTCGATCGTCTTCAGTTCGCCCTGCAGCTGCGTGTAGTCGCGGCCCTGCATGGCGAACAGCTCACGCGCCAGCGCCGGAAGGCTCTCGTCCTGCGCAATCCGTGCCAGCAGCGGCTCGATCTTGTCCAGTCCCTTGGCGGCGACCAGGCCAAACTCCGCCGCATAGCCGCGGATCGCATTGCTGAGCTGGGTGCGGCGGGCGATTAGCCCGTCGCGGACGCCCGTCAGCATCAGCGCGGCCTGCTGCTCGGCGCTCTTCACCGGCACAAACCGCATCCGCGGCCGGCTCATCGCTTCGCACAGCCCGTCCGCGTCTCGCCCGTCATTCTTGTTGCGTTCCACATACGGCTTCACCAGCTGCGGCGCCATCAGCTTCACCTCATGGCCGAGCTTGCCAAGCTCCCGAGCCCAGTAATGGGCCGCACCGCACGCCTCCATCCCGACCACGGTCGGCGGCAGTTTGGCAAAGAACTCCAGCACCTGCTTGCGCGACAGCTTCTTGCGCAACACCGCCTGCTCCGCCGCATCAACCCCATGCAGCACAAAAATATGCTTCGACGTATCCATTCCAATGCGGATAATCTCTCTCACGGACGGCTCCCTTGTCTGAGATTTGCAACAACCTCATTCTGGCACACTGATGCCGTAGGGGGCCGTCCACCCCATCAACCACCGCTTTGTGTTGTTCGCAAGCTGCGGCCACAGCGTCGTACCACACTGGCATTCGTGGTTATGGGTCCCGGCCTGCGCCGGGACGACGATGTTGGAACAGCGCGGCCAATTCCCCGTATTGTTTTTCCCGCGCGATGCCGCCACACTCCGCGCAACCAAAACAAGACGTCACGGGGGAAACATGTCCGACGCGCCGAAACTGAGCAATCTTGCCGACATGGTGCGCGACCGCGCCAGGAGCCGCGGCGATGCGCTGGCCTATGAGTTCGAAGGCCGGCAAACCTCTTTCGCCGAGTTCGACACCAAGACCAACCGCGTCGCCAACGCGCTGATCGCGATGGGCATCAAGAAGGGCGAGCGCATCGCCTATCTCGGCAAGAACAGCGACTTCTATTTCGAGCTCCTGATGGGCGCGATGAAGGCCGGCGTGGTGATGGCGCCGGTGAACTGGCGGCTCGCCGGCCCCGAGGTCGCCTTCATCGTCGACGACTGCAAGGCGCCGGTGCTGTTCGTCGGTCCCGAATTCATCACCCAGGCCCGCAACATCGCCGACAAGCTGCCCAGCGTCCGCACCATCATCACCACCGAGGGCGGTGCGCCGGAATGGCCCGATTTTCTCGCCTGGCGCGATGCGCAGAGCGGCGACGACCCGCGCGTTGCGATCGAGCCGAAGGACATCGCGATCCAGCTCTACACCTCGGGCACGACAGGCAAGCCGAAGGGCGCGATGCTGTCGCACGCCAACTTCCTCAACCTGGTGCAGAGCGGCAACGAGGCCGAGAAGCCGGAATGGAACCGGTGGACCACCGACGACGTCTCGCTGGTCGCGATGCCGATCTTCCACATCGGCGGCTCCGGCTGGGGCGTGATGGGGCTCTATCACGGCGCCCGCGGCGTGATCGCGCGCGAGTTCGATCCGACCAAGGTGCTCGACTTCTTCGAGCAGTCCGGCATCACCAAACTGTTCATGGTGCCGGCGGCGATGCAATTCGTGGTGCGGCAGCCGCGCGCGCGGCAGGTCGATTTCTCCCGCCTGAAATACATGCTCTATGGCGCCTCGCCGATCCCGGCGGCGCTGCTGAAGGAATGCATCGAGGTCTTCAAATGCGGCTTCGTGCAGATGTACGGCATGACCGAGACCACCGGCACCATCGTCGCGCTCCCGCCCGAGGATCACATCGAGGGGCTCGAGCGGATGCGCTCGGCCGGCAAGGCGCTGGCCGGCGTCGAGCTTGCGATCCTCGACGCCGACGGCAAGCCGCTGCCGCCGGGCGAAGTCGGCGAGATCGCCACCCGCTCCGGCTCCAACATGGCGGGCTACTGGAATCTGCCCGAGGCCACCGCGCACACGATTGATAGCAACGGCTGGCTGCGCACCGGCGATGCCGGCTACATGGACAGCGACGGCTATCTCTACATCCACGACCGCATCAAGGACATGATCATCTCCGGCGGCGAGAACATCTATCCGGCCGAGGTCGAGAGCGCGCTGTGCGACCACCCGGATGTCGCCGAAGCCGCCGTGATCGGCATCCCCGACGACAAATGGGGCGAGGCGGTGAAGGCTGTCGTGGTGATGAAGCCCGGCAAGAGTGCGACCGCGACCGACATCATCAACTTCACCCGCGAACGCATCGCCGGCTACAAGACGCCGAAATCGGTCGACTTCATCACCGCCCTGCCGCGCAACCCGTCGGGCAAGATTTTGCGACGAAGCCTGCGTGAACCGTATTGGGCGGGCAAGCACCGGCAGGTGAATTAGCTCCCGTCGTCCCGGCGAAGGCCGGGACCGATAGCCACCATTGCTCATGGTGGTAACCCGCTGGAGCCACATCTCGCTCCATCAACGACCCCTTGTGGTTGTGGGTCCCGGCCTTCGCCGGGACGACGGTGGAGAGAGAAGCGCTCATCAACCCTTCTTCGTCTTCTCCCGCAGGACGCGCCAGCGCTCCTGCGCCTCCTCCGGCCAGACCGTCCGTCGATCATAATACTCCGCGAACACTTTTGCGCCCGGCGGGAACGTCACCCAGGGCAGTTTCGACGACGTGAAGATGTGGACATCGGGCGGGCACTGGCTCGGATCATCCATCGTGCCGACGCGGACGAAGCGCACTGCGGGTCCCGAGCCCGGATAGTTGCTCCACACCGCGACCTTGCAACGCGGGCAGCGGGCGATCTTCTGGCCCTTGCCGCTCGCCGACGGCGTGTCGACGATCTCCGGCTCGGCCGCAATGTGCGCGACCCGCTCGGCCTCGTACATCGCATTGAGCGCGTGCACGGTGCCGGTCTCGCGCTGGCACCAGGTGCAGTGGCAGGCGTGCACGATCATCGGCCCGCCGGCGAGGCGGTAGCGGACGTTTCTGCAGGTGCATCCACCTTCCATGTCGTACCGCCTCTAGGTCCTTGTTTGACGCGTTTTCTTCACGCGAACCGGCATCCACTTCGCTCGAAAACGCTCTGGTAGCTCAGTGCTTCCCCGCTCCCATGTAGCCGAACAGGAAGCCCGCCACCTTGCGCTTCTGGATCTCCTCGCTACCCTCGGTGATGCGATAGCGGCGGTGGTGGCGGTAGATGTGCTCGAACGGCTTGTGGCGTGAATAGCCCATGCCGCCATGCACCTGCATCGCGCGGTCGGCGGCTTCGCAACACAGGCGATTTGCCCAGTAATTGCACATCGAGACCCGGTCCGACAGCGTGTGCTCGACCTGCGCCTGGGTCAGCTGATCCATCTCCCAGGCGGTCTTGCGGATCAACAGCCGCAGCATCTCGGCCTGGGTCGCAAGCTCGACCAGCGGCCACTGGATCGCCTGGTTCTCCGCCAGCGCCTTGCCGAACGGCTTGCGCTCGCGCGCATATTTCACGCTCTCGTTGATGCAGTAGACCGCAGCACCGAGCGAGCTCGCGGCCTGGCGGATGCGGTTCTCGTGCACGAAGCATTGCGCCAGCGACAGGCCGCGGCCGACCTCGCCGAACTGCGCATCCTCGGGCACGAACACATCGGTGAAGCTGACCCGCGGATGATCGGTCGGCATGTTGAAGGTCCACATATACTCCTCGACCTTCACGCCCGCCGATTTCGCCGGCACCAGGAAGCAGCTGATGCCGCGGGCATCGCCGTCATTGCCGGAGGTGCGGGCAAACAGCGCGCAGTGCGTCGCGACATGCATGCCCGTCGTCCACATCTTCTCGCCGTTGATGATCCAGCCCTTGACGTTGTCACGCGTGGCCTGGACGGCTTTGGTCTCCATATGTGTCGCGTCCGAGCCGTGGTCGGGCTCTGTGAGGCCAAACGTGATGCGGTACTTGCCGGTGATCGAGCCGTCGATCATCGCCTTCTGCTCGTCGGTTCCATAGCGGTCGAGCATAGTGACGATGGGGAGATTGCCGACGATCGAATGCTCGTTCTGCAGATCGTTGTGCAGGCCGAGCCCCTTCGAGGCGAAATGCTCGCGGATCACGGCCATCCAGAGGTTGGAGCCGTCCTTGCCGCCGTAACGCTTCGGGATCGCGAAGCGCAGATGGCCGGCGGCGTCGGCCAGGTTCTTGGCCTTGCGCAGCAAGAGCTCCCATTCATGGCGCGGCAGGCCGCCCTTGTCGAAATCGGTGCGCGCCCATTCGCGGCGATGATCGAAGAAGCGGATGTTGTCGTCAGCCTCTTCCAGCGGCTTGATCTCGCGTTCGATGAAGCGATCGAGCTCGGCGAGATAGGCTGTCAGGTCAGCCGGCAGATTGAAATCCAAGGCGGTCTCTCCCGAAGATATTGTTGATTCTGGTTTTGCGTTTAGGCGCTATCGCGGATGCGCGTCCAGATCGATTAAGGTGAGAAGCCCGTGGCCAAGTCAAGCAGCCGAGCGAGGCTTGCATGCGCGGTCGCGTTGCGTAATTGGATGGCACGGAGCGGCGTGCAGGCGCTAGGATATCGGTCATATTCTTCGCCGCAGAAAATCCACGGGAGCAAACATGGATCTGAAATTCTCCAAGGTGACGCGCAAGGGTCCCATCACCATCGTGACGCTGTCGCGGCCCGAAGTTTACAACGCGCTGCATATCGACGCGCATTTCGAGCTTAACAAGGTGTTCGACGACTTCTCGGCCGATCCGGAGCAGTGGGTGGCGATCGTCACCGGCGCCGGCGACAAGGCGTTCTGCGCCGGCAACGACCTGAAATGGCAAGCCGCCGGCGGCAAACGCGGCTGGGACAAGGGCGGCTTCGCCGGCCTCACCACCCGCTTCGACTGCGACAAGCCGATCATCGCCGCCGTCAACGGCGTTGCGATGGGCGGCGGCTTCGAGGTCGCGCTGGCCTGCGACCTGATCATCGCCGCGGAAAACGCGACTTTCGCCCTGCCCGAGCCGCGCGTCGGCCTCGCCGCGCTGGCCGGCGGCCTGCAGCGGCTGCCGCGGCAGATCGGGCTGAAGCGCGCCATGGGCATGATCCTGACCGCGCGCCATGTCAGCGCCAAGGAAGGCCTCGAACTCGGCTTCGTCAACGAAGTGGTGCCGCAGGGCGAAGCGCTGGCGGCTGCCGAGCGCTGGGCCGAGACCATCGCCAAGAACTCGCCGATGTCGATCCGCGCCTCCAAGCAGGCGATCCAGAAGGGCCTCGAAGTCTCGCTCGAGCAGGCGATGACCGAGCAGCGTGAATATCCCGCAGTGAAGGCGATGGCCGCCTCGCAGGATTACATCGAGGGCCCGAAGGCGTTCTCCGAGAAGCGCCCGCCGAATTGGCTGGGGCGGTAATCGCTCTTTCCACGTCATTGCGAGGAGCGCAGCGACGAAGCAATCCATGTCTCGGCTTGCGGTGAGATGGATTGCTTCGCTTCCCCCGTCCTACTTTTCGAGCTCCCTCTTGTAGGACGCGTAGTTCGGCTGATCGACGGCGAGCTTGTCCATCGTGGTCTGCCAGAGATGCTCCGGCAGGCCCGGGGTCTTCAGGTCCACCTCGCCGCTTGCGATCTTCTCCGACAGCGCGCGGTTGAGCTCCATCAGCGAGCCGTCCGCACCGAGCAGCGCCTTCAGCCGCGCGGCCTCGGTCGCGTCGCCCGCCTCGGCGAGCGCGAGCTGCCGCGTCACCAGATCGAGCGCGTTGATGCCGACGCGCAGCTTGAAGCCGTTGTGGCCCTTGATCGCGGGCGCGATCTCGGTGCGCAGGAACTCGGCGACGGCCTTGATCAGTTCGGTTGGCGTTGGTTCGTCTTGCATGTCATTTGCTCTCTTTCTTGCGCATGATCTATTCCGAAAACCGGCCTCCACTTCTCGGGATCATGCGCGCGGAGCTAGCAACCGCAACAGATCGATCTCGGTCTCGGACGCGCGGCGGCCGATCATCGCGCGCTCCATCGAGTGATCGGGGCCGAGGCGGAAGCGCTGCATCATGCCGCAGCACATCACGCCCCAGCGCAGCGTGCCCATCACTTCCCAGAACATCACGCGATCGGGATCGACCTTGCGCCCGGCCTCCGCGTAGCCCGCGAACAGATCCTCGCGGGAGCCGAAGCCGCCGACCGGCTTGTCGATCTCGCCGAAGCGCCACGAGTTGACGCAGATCCACCCCAAGTCCTCCATCGGATCGCCGGTATGCGCGAGCTCCCAGTCGAGCACCGCGCGCACCCCGTCGGGACCGATGATCAGGTTGCCGTGGCGGAAGTCGCCATGCACCAGCGTCACCTCGGACGACGGTCCGGGATCGTGATCGCGCAGCCAGCGCAGCGCCAGCTCGAACACCGGACGCGGCCAGTTGAAGCTGTGATACTCGCGGCCGAGATCTTCGATCTCCTTGGTCGCGGTCAGGCTGCGCAACTGCGGCAGCTTGGCCTGCGGCAGGCCGTGGATGCCGGCGATGACGCGCCCGAGCTGGCGAGCCAGCATCGGACGCGCGCCGGCATATTCCTCGTCGCGCAAAATTTTCCGCGCGATGGTCTCGCCTTCGACCCGCGCCATGATGAAGCCGCGACCGAGGCCGTCTTCCGGCCTCAGCACATGCATCACCTTCGGCGACGGCAGGCCCGCGTCATGCGCGAGCTGCATCAGCGTGGCCTCGGCATCGAGGCCGGCGGCGCGGCCCGGTGCAGCACCGTAGCCCGGCGGCGCGCGGCGCAGGATCGCGCCGACATTGCCGCTGGGGTGCACGATGTCGAATGTCCAGGTCTCCTGGCTGGCGCCGCCGGACAGCTTTGCGGCGCCGGTGACGCCGGTCGCGCCGGGATGAAACGCGGCGACGCAGCGCCTGAGCTCGGTCTCGATCATTTGCCCTTGAACTTCGCCGGCCGCTTCTCGAGGAATGCGGTGACACCTTCCTTGAAATCCTCGGCGCTGCCCGCGATCCGCTGCGACTCGAATTCCAGGTTGAGCTGATCCTCGAGGGTATTTTCCGGGCTGTCCCAATAGAGCTTGCGGATCAGCGACAGCGCCACCGTCGGGCCGTTGGCGAGATCGTGCGCCATCTTCATGGTCTCTTCCATCAGCGCGGCGTCGTCATAGACGCGGTTGACGAGGCCCCATTCCAGCGCCTTCTCGGCCGGCAGCCGCTCGCCGAGCAGCGACAGCTCGACCGAACGCGCCTTGCCGATCAGCCGCGGCAGCAGCCAGGTCGAGCCGCAATCCGGCACCAGGCCGATGCGGCGGAATGCCTGCAGGAAATAAGACGAGCGCGCGCACAGCACGAGGTCGCCCATTAGCGCGAAGCTCATCCCGGCGCCGGCGGCCGGACCGTTCACCGCGGTGACGATCGGACAGTGCAGCTTACGCAATCGGCGCAGGAACGGATGGAACGCGGTTTCCAGCGCCGCGCCGGCGTTGCTCTTGCCGGGCTTCTGCTGCTGGTTGCGGCCCTGCAGATTGGCGCCGGTGCAGAAGGCGCGGCCGGCGCCCGTGATAACCAGGCAGCGCACCACGTCACGCTTGTCGTCGATCGCATCGAGCGCCTCGGCGAGCCCGCCCAGCATGTCGAGCGAGACCGCGTTCATGACTTCCTGATGGTCGAGCTTGAGGATCGCGACCGATCCGTCGAAGTCGAGCGTGACGTGCTTGAACTGCATGGCTCCCTCTCTGTGTTGCTTCGGCGGTTGGTACCGCGGTAGGTCGATGGGTCGACCTATATTTGATTTTTGTGCCGGGCTTGTCCATGGTCGGCGGCCAAGCCCATCCGTGAACGCGTGATTAGCGCGCACCAAACCAAATGGAAACCCCAATGAGTGGCATCTTCGATCTCACCGGCCGCGTCGCTGTCATCACCGGCGGCAATGGCGGCATCGGCCTCGGCATCGCGCAGGCGCTCAACGCCGCCGGCTGCAACGTCGCGATCTGGGGCCGCAACGCGGAAAAAAACGCCAACGCCGCCGCCTCGATGAAGGCGGGCCCCGGCAAGGTCTCGACGCAATTCTGCGACGTCAGCGATCCCGGCTCGGTCAAGACCGCGATGAAGGCGACGCTCGACACCTTCGGCCGCGTCGACGGCTGCTTCGCCAATGCCGGCATCGGCGGCGGCGGACGCCGTGCCTTCATCGACCGCACCGAGGAGGAATGGCGCAAGATGTTCGCGACCAATCTCGACGGTGTGTTTCACGTATTCCAGGCTGCGGCACGGCACATGACCGAACGCGCCGAGGCCGGCGACAAGTTCGGCCGTCTGGTCGCAACCTCGAGCCTCGCCTCGCTGTTCGGCACCGCGCGCAATGAGCACTATGCCGGCACCAAGGCCGCGCTGAATGCGCTGTGCCGCGCGCTCGGCGTGGAGCTTGCCCGCTACGGCGTCACCGCCAACGCGATCCTGCCCGGCTGGATCAAGAGCGACATGACCGCCGGCATCATGGCCAACGACAAGTTCGTCGCCAACGTGATGCCGCGTATCCCGGTGCGCCGGTTCGGCGAGCCGAGCGATTTCGGCGGCATCGCCGTCTACCTCATGAGCAAGGCGTCGTCCTATCATACGGCTGATTGTTTCGTGATCGACGGCGGGTACACGGCATTCTGATTGTTGCGGCGCTTCCGCATCTCCAACCGTCGTCCCGGCGCAGGCTGGGACCCATAACCACCACATTCGATTGTGAACGGGATCGTGGCTCCAGCGTCGCGCAGCAATTGGCGATTGGGGTAATGGGTCCTGGCTTTCGCCAGGACGACACTGAATGTGTTGCACGCCTTGTGAGTCAGATGCGCGACGCAGCGTCGTTTCCGTCGCGGCAAAACTGCTGCTAAGCGTTCCAACTGCAAGGGCGCAACGACGCGGCTTTCGCAAACCAAGAGGGAGGATATTTCAGATGTTTTCACACGTGATGGTTGGCACCAACGATCTGGACAAGGCCAAGGCGTTTTATGATGCGCTGCTTGGCACGCTCGATGTCCGGCCGGCCCGGGTCGACGGTCACCGCATCATGTACCTGACCAAGGCCGGCATTTTCATGGTGTCCAAGCCGATCAACGGCGAGCCGGCGACGCACGCCAATGGCGGCACGATCGGCTTTGCCTGCTCTTCGCCGGAGCAGGTCGAGGCCTGGCACGCGGCCGGCGTCGCCAATGGCGGCAAGCCTATCGAGGATCCGCCGGGCGTGCGGGAGGGCAGCGGCATCAAGCTCTACCTCGCTTATCTGCGCGATCTCGACGGCAACAAGATCTGTGCGATGCATCGGATGACCTGACGGTCCGGCCAAGCGCTGGTCAGCGGCGGCGTTCAAACAACGTTTGAAACGTCGTCGCGATATTCCGCAATACGGTAGCGATCGTGCGAAATCGGTGCTCGCGCTTGGCGCCGCGCGCGTCTATTGTCCGCCGCGAAACGCGCCTTCGCGAGGGAGAAAAGACAATGAAACATGCCTATGTGCCGCGCACCACGAACTACACGCTCAATCCGGGCGACGAGCTCAACGATCTCCGCATGTCGGACAAGGTCCGTCCGCTCTACGACCATGTGAAGCAGTTCATCCGCGACACCGTCGACCCGATGTCGGTCGAGTTCTATCGCGCCGGCGAGAAGAAGACCAACCGCTGGAGCTTCACCGACGAGCAGCTCGCGATCCTGCAGAAGGCCAAGGACAAGGCCAAGGAAGTCGGTCTATGGAACTTCTTCCTGCCCGATGCCGAGACCGGCGAAGGCCTCAACAATCTCGACTACGCCTATATCGCCGCCGAGCTCGGCAAGAGCCCGCTGGCCTCCGAGACCATGAACTGCTCGGCGCCCGACACCGGCAACATGGAGGTGCTGGAGCGCGTCGGCACCAAGGCGCAGAAGGAGAAGTGGCTGAAGCCGCTGCTCAACGGCGAGATTCGCTCGGCCTATGCGATGACCGAGCCGAACGTCGCCTCCTCCGACGCTAAGAACATCTCGACCACCGCAAAGCTGGTCGGCGACGAGTGGGTGATCAACGGCGAGAAGTATTACATCTCCGGCGCCGGCGATCCGCGCTGCAAGATCATGATCGTGATGGTGAAGACCAATCCCGACGCGGCGCCGAGCAAGCAGCAGTCGCAGATCCTGGTGCCGATCGACACCCCCGGCGTCGAGATCCTGGGACCGATGCACGTGTTCGGCCATGACCATGCGCCGCGCGGCCACATGCATCTGCGCTTCAACAATTGCAAGGTGCCGAAGGAGAACATGCTGCTCGGCGAAGGCCGCGGCTTCGAGATCTCCCAGGTCCGCCTCGGCCCGGGCCGCATCCATCACTGCATGCGCACCATCGGCAAGGCTGAGAAGGCGCTCGACATGATGGTGCAGCGTGGGCTGACCCGCGAAGCCTTCGGCAAGAAGATCGCCCATCTCGGCGGCAACATGCAGATCATCGCCCAGGCCCGCTGCGAAATCGAAGCGATGCGGCTGATGGTGCTGAAGGCGGCCAAGGCGATGGACGTGCTCGGCAACAAGGAAGCCCGCGTCTGGGTCTCGATGGTCAAGGCCATGGTCCCCGAGCGCGCCTGCAAGGTGATCGACCAGGCGATCCAGATGCACGGCGCCACCGGCATCTCGCAATGGTCGCCGCTCGGCGAAATGTACCAGGACGTTCGCCATCTCCGCTTCGCCGACGGTCCGGACGAGGTGCACTGGATGGTGGTCGGCCGCCACGAGCTGAGCATGCCGTAACTTATCTTCCCCTTCTCCGCGCAAGCGGGGCGAGGTAAGAAAGCAAGAGCAAGTCTGCAAGGCGGGTTCGCGCAAGCGTAACCCGCCTTTTACTTTGCGGTCCGTCGGCGGCGGGTTACGCTTCCGCCTTCGCTCGACGAGCTACGGCGGACAAGCCGCCAACCCCGTGCTGCATTTTTGGATCATCTCATGGAATATTCCCCCCGCGACCTCACCCAGCGCGAACGCTACAAGGTGCTGACCTCCTTCGTGCTGCCGCGGCCGATCGCCTGGGTGACGAGCCTCGGCGCGGATGGCGTGGTTAACGCGGCGCCGTTCTCGTTCTTCAACGTGTTCTGCGAGGACCCGCCGCTCTGCATGTTCGCGGTCAATCGGAGACCCGACGGCCGCGAAAAGGACACGCTGGCCAACATCCAGCGCCTCGGTGAATTCGTGGTCAATCTCACCGACGAGCCGCTGGCGCGCGCGATGCACGAGAGCTCCGGCGACTTCCCGCCCGAGATCGGCGAGCCCGATTATCTCGGCCTGAGGCTCGCGCCCTCCAGCAGGATCGCCGTGCCCCGGCTTGCCGATGCGCCGTTCGCGATGGAGTGCAGGACCTGGAAGCTGATCGACGTCAACGGTGACCGGCAGCTGATCATGGGTGAAGGCATCCATTTCCACATCCGCGACGAATTGTGGGACCATGACGCGATGCGCGTCCACATGGAGCGCTACCACCCGATCGGCCGCATGTTCGCTGACCGCTACTGCCGCACCGACGACCGCGTGGTGTTTCCGGCGGCCGAGGGCGCAAAGAAGAAATAGCCGGAGACCAGACAATGACTGAAGCATTCCGCGACAACGAGGCGCAGAGCCGGTTCGAGCTCGACGTCGACGGCCACACCGCCTTCGTGGTCTACCGCAAGACGCCGGATACGATCACGCTGGTTCACACCGAGGTGCCGCCGGAGCTCGGCGGCCGCGGCATCGGCTCAAAACTTGCCCGCGCCACGCTGGACGCGGTGCGCGCGCAGAAGATCAAGCTTGTCGTGAAGTGCGAGTTCCTCCAGGGCTTCATGAAGAAGCATCCGGAGTACGATGATTTGCTGGGGTGATGTGGACTAGCGGTTATGCGACCTGCCAGACCCTCATGGTGAGGAGCGCGGAACGCGCGTCTCGAACCATGAGGCCCTGTCTGTGGCCCACATCCTTCGAGACGCCCGCTTTGCGGGCTCCTCAGGATGAGGGTCATACACCTACGACGCCGCCTGCTCGCCGATCTTGTCCTGCGTCTTCGTCTCGAAATCGCTGGCGTCATGGCGCTCGTGGAGCTGGCTCGACGGCTCGCCCCAGGTGCGGTTGACCATGCGGCCGCGCTTCACGGCGGGCCGCGCCGCGATCGCGTCGGTCCAGCGCTGCACGTTCTTGTAGTCCTGCACCGAGAGGAATTCGCCGCCGCCATAGAGCAGGCCCTTGGCAAGGCTGCCGTACCAGGGCCACACCGCCATGTCGGCGATGGTGTAGACATCGCCCGCGAGATATTCGTTGTCGGCGAGCCGGCGGTCGAGCACGTCGAGCTGGCGCTTCACCTCCATCGCAAAGCGATCGATGGCGTATTCGATCTTGGTCGGCGCGTAG
Source organism: Bradyrhizobium sp. USDA 3364 (assembly GCF_054056355.1). Classification (NCBI taxonomy): domain Bacteria; kingdom Pseudomonadati; phylum Pseudomonadota; class Alphaproteobacteria; order Hyphomicrobiales; family Nitrobacteraceae; genus Bradyrhizobium; species Bradyrhizobium sp. USDA 3364. The sequence continues at coordinate 5,538,429 of NZ_JBSRYG010000002.1, read as the reverse complement.
GCATAGAAGTGTCCGAAGCCGCCGCCGAGATAGGGCGCGGCGCCCATCTGCCAGAACAGCCAGGAGAACGTCTCCGCGCGGGTCTTGGCATCGGTCGGCAGGAAGGCGCCGAATTTCTCCGCGAGGTAGACCAGGATCGAGCCCGACTCGAACACCCTGATTGGCTCCTTGCCGCTGCGATCCATCAGCGCCGGGATCTTCGAGTTCGGATTGACCGCAACGAAGCCGCTGCCGAACTGGTTGCCGTCGATCTTGATCAGCCAGGCGTCGTATTCCGCGCCGGTGTGGCCCGCGGCCAGCAGCTCTTCCAGCATCACGGTGACCTTGACGCCGTTCGGCGTCGCCAGCGAATAGAGCTGCAGCGGATGGCGGCCGATCAGCAGTTCCTTGTCATGGGTGGGGCCTGCGATCGGCCGGTTGATGCTGGCGAAGCGCCCGCCGCTCTCCTTGTTCCAGGTCCAGACTTTCGGCGGCTCGTAGGCAGAGGTGTCGTCAGTCACGTCGTTAGCTCCCGGCTTTTACATTTTTCCATGGCGCGGCGACCGCCGTGCCCATCCGCATATCCGCACTAGATGGTGGGCACACTTCGCTTTGCCCACCCCGCGCGATCGCATTTTCCACTTTGCGGAATGCACAGCGCGCGATGCTGCCAAGCAGCGTCTGCACGCAAGATCGCCGCGGCCGAAACCCGCTTGGCTTCGCTGACCGTGATGCGCTAGCGTTGCAGGGGCTGATGCCAACAAGCACAAGAAGCAGCCGCCGGGAGAAAACCAATCCATGAAATCACCGATCTGCGACATGCTGGGGATCGAATTCCCCCTGCTCGCTTTCAGCCATTGCCGCGACGTGGTGGCGGCGGTCAGCCGCGCCGGCGGCTTCGGCGTGCTCGGCGCGACCCGGTATCTGCCGGAGACGCTGGAGCAGGAACTGAAATGGATCGACGATCACGTCGACGGCAAGCCCTACGGCATCGACGTGCTGATCCCCGAGAACATCTCGACCGCCGGTGAGAAGAACGTCACCTGGAAGAGCCTCGAGAAGCGCGTCTCGCAGGAACATCGCGATTTCACCCGCAATCTCCTGAAGAAATACAACATCGAGCTCACGACCGAGAGTGTCGCCGACAACCAGCCGCAGCCGTTCGACGCAGAAACCGCGCTCGAATTGCTCGAGGTCTCGTTCCGCCATCCGATCAGGCTGATTGCCAACGCGCTCGGCGTGCCGCCGAGGCCGATGATCGAGATGGGCCGCAAGCACGGCGTGCCGGTCGCCGCATTGGTCGGCTCCAAGGAGCATGCGCTGCGCCAGGTCGCGGCCGGCGTCGACATCCTGGTCGCGCAGGGCACCGAGGCCGGCGGCCATTGCGGCGAGGTCTCGACCATGGTGCTGGTGCCCGAGGTGATCAAGGCGATCAGGAAGATCCGCGACGTGCCGGTGCTCGCCGCCGGCGGCATCATGACCGGAAGCCAGATGGCGGCCTGCATGGCGATGGGCGCGGCCGGCGCCTGGACCGGCTCGGTGTGGCTCGCCACGGTGGAGTCGGAGACCTCGGAGATCTTCCGCGAGAAGATGATCGCGGCCTCCTCGCGCGACGCCATCCGCTCCAAGGGCCGCACCGGCAAACCGGCGCGGCAGCTCCGCTCGGTGTGGACCGACGCCTGGGACCGCTCGCCGGAGTGCCCCGGCGCGCTGCCGATGCCGCTGCAAAGTATCATCAGCCGCGACGCCTTCCACGCCATCGACCGCGCGGCCGCTGCCGGCAACGAGAAGGCGCGCGATCTCGTCAGCTATTTCGTCGGCCAGGGCGTCGGCCTGGTCGACAGCGTGAAGTCCGCCGGCGCCGTGGTGCAGGAGTTCAAGGAAGAGTTCGTCGAGGCCGTCGAGCACATGAATACGCTGGTGGCGGAGTAGTACACGTGGCCCATCCTTCGAGACGCGGCCAAGTGGCCGCTCCTCAGGATGACGGTGTGCCCGTAGCCGTCACCCTGAGGTGCCGTAGCGCAGCGGAGGCCTCGAAGGGCGACGGCGTGGTGAAGACCTAGAAAGTGAAGCAAGAAAAAATGACCACATCTCAAATTCCCGAAGACCGCATTCCCGTCATCGTCGGCGTCGGCGAGATCGTCGATCGTCCAAAGGACATCGCAGCCGGCCTCGAGCCGCTCACGCTGCTGGTGGAGGCGCTGAAGCGCGCCGAGGCGGATAGTGGCGCAAAGCTGCTTTCCGACGTGCAGTCGCTCGACGTCGTCAACTTCCTGAGCTGGCGCTATCGCGATCCGGAGAAGCAGCTCGCCGCGCGGCTCGGCATTGCGCCTGCACATCTCTATTACGGCCCGGTCGGCGGCGAGAGCCCGATCCGCTATTTGCACGAGGCGGCGCAGCGCATCGCGCGCGGCGAATGCAGCGTCGCGGCGGTCTGCGGCGCGGAGGCGCAGTCGACCGCGACCAAGGCGCAGCGCGCCGGCGTCGAGTTGCCGTGGACGCCGTTCGCGCATGACGTCGAGGAGCCGAAGCGCGGCGCCGCGTTCCAGAAGCCGATGGCCGTGACGCTCGGCGTGTTCCGGCCGATCACGGTCTATCCGCTCTATGAGTCCGCAACCTCGGCGCATTGGGGCCAGACCCCGCGCGAGGCGCTGACGGAATCCGGCGACCTGTGGTCGACCTATGCGCGCGTCGCCGCCGACAATCCGAACTCCTGGCTGAAGAAGAAATTCACCGGCGACGAGATCACCACCGCGACGCCGGATAACCGGATGATCGCCTGGCCGTACACCAAACTGATGGTGGCGAACCCGACGGTGAACATGGGCGGCGCGCTGATCCTGACCAGCCTCGCCAAGGCGCGCGCGGCCGGCGTGCCGGAGGAGAAGCTGATCTATCCGCTCGGCGGCGCCTCGGCAGAAGAGCCGCGCGACTATCTGATCCGCGACCAGTTCGTCGAGAGCCACGCTCAGACCGCGGTGCTGAAGGCGGTGATGGATCTCGTCGGCGGCGACGGCAAGAAGTTCGACGCGATCGAGCTCTATAGCTGCTTCCCCTGCGTGCCGAAGATGGCGCGCCGGACGCTCGGCCTTGGGCCGGACGTGCAGCCAACCGTGACGGGGGGTCTGACGTTCTTCGGCGCGCCGCTCAACACCTACATGACGCATTCGGCCTGCGCGATGGTACGCAAGCTGCGCAGCGGCGGCACGCTCGGCCTGCTCTACGGCCAGGGCGGCTTCGTCACCAAGCACCATGGCCTCGTGCTGTCGCGCGCGGCGCCGCAAGCCGTGCTGAAGCAGGACACTTCCGTGCAGGCGGAGGCCGACCGCAACAGGCGCAACGTGCCCGACTTCACGGCCGAAGCAACGGGCAAAGGCAAGGTCGAGGCCTTCACCGTGATCTATCGCGCCAATGGCGAGGTCGAGCATGGCGTCACCATGCTGCGCACCGAAGACGGCCGCCCGTACGCTCGGCCGTATCCCGGCGAGCGATACGGCGACCTTGGCCTATCTGCAGAACCTCGACCGCACGCCGGTCGGCACCACGGGCGACATCGTCACCGCCGGCGACGGCATGCTGGAATGGCGGGTGGGGTAAGGGCGATCGCGTAGCCCGGATGGAGCGCAGCGCAATCCGGGGGCACTCCATCCACTGATAGGTCTGCCCCGGATTTCGCTTCGCTCCATCCGGGCTAGTAAAGACCTACCCCTTCACGTCCTGCTTTTCGGAGGCCGTCGTCGGCTTGCCCTTGGCGCCGACTCCGACCACGCGCACATGATCGCCATCGGCCAGTCCATCCGGCGGGGCGGTGATGATGCGGTCGTCGGGGGCGAGGCCCGAGGCGATCTCGATCTCCTTGCCGAGGTCGCGGCCGATCTTCACGGTCTTGAACAACACCTTGTCGTCAGGGCCGACGGTCGCGACCCGCAGGCCGTTGCCGTTGAAGATCAGCGCGCTGGCGGGAATGCTGAGCGGCGTGGAATCGCGCTGCAGATTGAGCTTCACGCTGGCATAGCTGCCCGGCATCAGTTCGCCAGAGGAATTGTCGAGCCCGAGTTGCATCCGCGTCGTGCCGGAGGCGACATCGACCGCCTGCGAGGAAGCCTCCACCGTCGCCTGGAAGGTGCGGTTCGGATAGTCCGGCAAGGTCAGCGCGGCCTTGGCGCCCATCTTGATCGCCGGCACGTAGTTCTGCGGCACGTTGACGTAGACGCGCAGCTTGGTGATGTCGGAGACCGTGAACATCGCGGGACCCGAGTTGCCGCCGGCGTTGATCAGCGCGCCGACGTCGGTGTCGCGCGAAGTCACCACGCCGTCGAACGGGGCCGTGATCTTCTTGTAGCCGGCGAGCGCTTCCAGCCGCTCGACATTGGCCTGGCCGGCCCTGACCGCACCGTTCTTGTTGGAGAGGTCGGCGGTGCGCTCGTCAATCTCCTGCGCCGAGACGAAGTTCGAGGCCACCAGCGTCTTGCGCCGGTTCAGCGTCGCCTCGGAGAGCTTGGCCGAGGCCTGGGCGCTGGCGAGGTCGGCGCGCGCCTGCAGCAATTGCTGGTCAAGGTCGGGCGCCTCGATCTCGGCGATGACCTGGCCGGCCTTGACGCGGGCGCCGATGTCGGCGTCCCAGTTCTTCAGATAGCCGGACACCCGGGCATAGATCGGGGCGCGGGAATAGGCCTCGAGCCGGCCCGGCAGGTCGATGGTCGGGCTCAGCGCCTTGGCGCTCGGCAGCGCCACCGCAACGGTCGGAATGGCCTGGTCGTCGGTCCATTCCTTCAGCTTGGTGTCCTGCTCCTCGCGGGCGCGGATGCCGGTGCCGACGATCAGACCGGCACCGACCAGTGCAACCACGCCGAATATGCCCAATCTCCGGCGGGACACCGGCGGGCGCTGTTCAGTGGGCTGCATGCGGAATCTCCGATGAGGCGGCGGCTTTGGCGCCTTGCTTCTTGTGTACCATACTGAATACCACGGGAACAAACATCAGCGTCGCAAAGGTGGCGAAGATCAGGCCACCGATCACGGCCCGGCCGAGCGGGGCGTTCTGCTCGCCGCCCTCGCCAAGCCCCAGCGCCATCGGCGCCATGCCGATGATCATGGCGAGCGCGGTCATCAGCACCGGGCGGAACCGGACGAAGCCGGCCTCCAGGGCGGCCGCGACGGGGTCGCCGAGCTCCTCATAGCGCTCGCGGGCGAAGCTGATCACCAGCACGCTGTTGGCGGTCGCGACGCCCATGCACATGATGGCGCCGGTGAGCGCCGGAACCGACAGCGTGGTCTCGGTCGTGAACAGCATCCAGATGATGCCGGCAAGCGCGGCGGGCAGTGCCGTGATGATCACGAACGGGTCCGACCAAGACTGGAAGTTCACCACGATCAGGAAGTAGATCAGGACGACCGCGCCGAGCAGACCGAACAGCAGGCCGGTGAAGGCCGAGTTCATGGTCTGCACCTGGCCGAGCAGCACCACGGACGAGCCCTTCGGCACCTCCTTGGCGGTGTCGGCGATCAATTGCCGCACGTCGGTTGCGACGCCACCGAGATCGCGGCCCTGCGTCGTCGCGTAGATCTGCACCAGCGACTGGATGTCGTATTGCGACACCACCGCGCTCGAGGTCGCGCGCTTGATGTCGGCGATGCCGCCGAGGATCGGCGCCTGGGTGTTGCCGGTCGCGGTGATCGGCAGGGTCTGCAACGCGCTCAGCGAGTCGATCTGGTATTGCGGCGTCTGCATCACGATCGAATACGACACGCCGTTGTCGGGATTGAGATAGTAGGTCGGCGCGACCTGCGACGAGCCGGCGAGATTGACCACAAGCGCGTTGGTGACGTCGCGCTCGGTCAGGCCGACATATTGTGCGCGGGTGCGGTCGACGTCGATGTTGAAGGTCGGGTTGTTCGGCGACTGCTGGATCCGCGCGTCGGCGATGCCGGGAATGCGCTTGATCTTCGCCAGCAGCTTGTTGGCATAGGCGTAGTTGGCCTCGAGATTTGCGCCGCGGATCTGCAGATCGATCGGCGCCGGCGCGCCGAAGTTCAGGATCTGGCTGACGATATCGGCCGGCAGGAAGGAGAAGCTGGTGCCCGGGAACAGCCGCGGCAACTGCTCACGCAGCGTGCGCACATGCTCCTCGGTCGGCTTGTGGCCTTCCTTCAGCTTGATCTGGATGTCGGCATCCTGCGGGCCGATCACGCCGGTGTTGTTGTAGGTCAGGTTGATGCTGGAGATCGGCATGCCGATGTTGTCGGTCATGGTGTCGATCTCGCCCGGGATCAGCTTGCGGATCGCCTTCTGGACATCCGCCATCTGGTTGGCGGTCTCCTCGACGCGGGTGCCGACCTGGGTGCGGACATGCATCAGGATGTTGCCGGCGTCGACCGCGGGGAAGAAGTTGCGGCCGAGGAACGGCACCAGCAGGAACGACGCGGCCACGACCGCGAGGAAGCCGCCGACGAACACCTTGCGATGGCCGAGCGCCATATCGAGCAGCCCGCGATAGCCGCTGCGGATGCGCTCGAACCGGGCCTCGAAGCCGCGCTGGAACCAGACGAAGGGATTGCGCGACTTCGGCGGCGCGCCTTCGTGATGGACATGCGGCTGCAACAGATAGTTCGCCATCGTCGGCACCAGGGTGCGCGACAGGATGAACGACCAGATCATCGCGAACATCACCGCTTCGGCCATCGGCACGAACAGGAAGCGCGCGACGCCCGAGAGGAAGAACATCGGCACGAACACGATGCAGATACAGAGCAGCGAGACGAAGGCCGGCGTCACGATCTGGTTGGCGCCGTCGAGGATCGACTGCTCGACCGGCTTGCCCTGCTCGAGATGGTAGTTGATGTTCTCGATCGTCACCGTGGCGTCGTCGACCAGGATGCCGACCGCGAGCGCGAGGCCGCCGAGCGTCATGATGTTGAGCGTCTCGCCGATCAAGGACAGCATGATGATGGCGCCGAGCACGACGACAGCGGGATCGAGACCGCGATGATGACGGTCGAGCGCCAGCTGCCGAGGAACAGCAGGATCATGACGCTGGTCAGAAGCGCCGCGATCACGCCCTCGAAGGCGACGCCGGTGATCGCGCCGCGGACGAACACCGACTGGTCGCCGACGAAGCCGATCTTGAGCGCGTCCGGCAGCTGGTCCTTGACGTCGATCACCTTCTGCTTGATGCCGGCGATGATATCGAGCGTCGAAACCGCGCCGGCCTTCAGCACCATCATCAGCACCGAGCGATTACCGTCGACATGGACGATGTTGGTCTGCGGCGGGTTGCCGTCGCGGACGGTGGCGACGTCGCGCACATAGACCATCGCGCCGTTGACGGTCTTGATCGGCAGGTCGCCGAGCTCCTCGATACGGAGCGGCGAGTTGTTCAGATTGATGGTGTATTCGAAATTGCCGATCTTCTGGGTACCGACCGGCGTGATCAGGTTCTGCGCGGCGAGCGCATTGGCGACGTCCTGCCCCGACAGGCCGCGCGCCTGCAGCGCGGTCGAATTGAGGTCGATCTGGACCTGGCGCTGCTTGCCGCCATACGGATAAGGGATCGCGGCGCCGGGCACCGTGACCAGCGGCGTGCGCAGCTGGTTGATGCCGATGTCGGCGAGGTTCTGCTCTGTGAGGCCTTCGCCCGACAGCGCGACCTGAATGATCGGAACCGTCGAGGCGCTGTAGTTGAGGATCAGCGGTGGAGTCGCGCCCGGCGGCAATTGCTTCAGCAGGGTCTGGGCAATCGCCGTGACCTGCGCGTTGGCGGTGCGGATGTCGACGTTCGGCTGGAAGAAAATCTTGACGATGCCGATGCCGTTATAGGAGTTTGCAACGATGTGCTCGATGTCGTTGACCGTCGTGGTCAGCGTCCGCTCGAACGGTGTCGTGATACGCCCGGACATCTGGTCGGGAGGCAGGCCAGTGTAGGACCAGGCCACACCGATCACAGGGATGCGAATTTCGGGAAAGATGTCGGTCGGCGTGCGCAGCGCCGCCAGCGGTCCGATAATCAGCAGCAGGATCGCGAGCACGACGAAAGTATATGGCCGGCTCAGCGCGATACGGACCAGTGCGATCATAAAACAAGCATTCCCGAAATGAAGCCCGCCCAGGCAGAGGAATCGACATTGCAAAAGCCGTTCCGCAGCGGCCGATTTACCCGATGGCGGGCAAAACGCCAACCCGCGGAGCCGCCGCGGCCTTCACTTCCTTGGCATAGTCCGTTGAAGCGACGCGCGCGCCGGTCGGCCGTGCCAGCTGCACCGCCGCGGGACGCGCTCGGATCATCGTCAAAAAGAGACAGCTCTGCTGCGAATGCGGGCAAGCCGAGGACGCCATTTCGACTGACGCGACGCTAACGCATCGCAGCTCTGCAAAAATGCAAAACGTGGTGAGCCGGCCGGCCCACCACGTTGCTGTTTCGTTGCCCGAGACAATGCGGGCCGTTCGAACGCCGCCAGCGTCAGGCCGCGCGCACGGCCTCGAGGAACTTGCCGACCTCGAGCTTGAGGCGGTTGCTGTCGCCCGAGAGCGACTGCGCCGCCGACAGCACCTGGGTCGACGCCGAGCCGGTCTCGCTGGCGCCGTGCTGCACGTCGGTGATGTTGGCCGAAACCTGCTGGGTGCCCTGCGCCGCCTGTTGCACGTTGCGGGAAATCTCCTGCGTCGCCGCGCCCTGCTCCTCGACCGCGGCGGCGATGGTGGACGAGATCTCCGACAGCCGCTCGATGGTCGACGAGATCTCCTTGATCGCCCCGACCGACTCCTGGGTCGCGGTCTGAATGCCGGCGATCTGCTGGCCGATCTCCCCGGTCGCCTTTGCGGTCTGCTCGGCCAGCGCCTTCACCTCGGACGCCACGACCGCGAAGCCGCGGCCGGCCTCGCCGGCGCGCGCCGCCTCGATGGTGGCGTTCAGCGCCAGCAGATTGGTCTGGCCTGCGATGGTGTTGATCAGCTCGACCACGTCGCCGATCCGGGCGGCGGCCTTCGACAGCTCGCTGACGCGATCGTTGGTGGTGCGCGCCTGGCCGACGGCGTCGCCGGCCATCCGTGCGGACTCCTGGACCTGGCGGCTGATCTCGGTCACCGACGACGACAGCTCCTCGGTCGCCGACGCCACCGACTGCACGTTGGTCGAGGCCTCCTCGGACGCCGCCGCAACCGAGGTGGTCAACTCCTGCGAACGCCTTGCGGTCGACGACAGCGTAGAGGCCGAGGCTTCGAGCTGGGTCGAGGCCGACGACACGGTCTGCACGATCTCGCCGATCATCTGCTCGAAATTGCGGGTGATGGTGTCGACCCGGCGGCCGCGCTCGATCTTGGCTTCGGCATCGGCAGCGGCGGCCTCATCGGCCGCCTTCTTGGCGACCAGGGCTTCCTTGAACACCTGCAGCGTATCAGCCATCGCGCCGATCTCGGTCTTCTCGCCCTGATGCGGGACGACTGCAGTGAGGTCGCCGCGGCCGAGCGCCTGCATCGGGTTGACGATCGAGGCAATGCCGGCAGAGACGTCGCGGATCATCAGGAAGCTGACGCCGACGCCGACGATGATGGCGGCGCCAAGGATCATCGCAAGCAGCATGACGGTCGATGCGTAGCTGTTTGCGGCGTCCTGCGCCGCCTTGTCGGCACCGGTATTGTTGAGGTCGATGTCCTTGCGCAGGATATCATCGGACTCGAGGCCGATCTTGTTCACCGTCTTCGCGTTCAGCTCATGCGCTTCGCGCGGAATCTTGCCGGCGTCCCTTCGCGAAAGCGCCATCACCTCCTCGGTGCCCTTCTTGTAGCGGGTCCAGGCGTCGACCCACTGATTGTAGAGCGCGCGCTCCTCTGGGGAGTTGATCAGCGGCTCATAGGCCGCACGGGCCTTGAGGTTGGCTTCGACCACAGTCGCGAGGGTCTTTTCCTGCGCCAGCTTGTCCTCCAGCGTCTCGGACAGCATGTGTTCGCGGATCACGTTGCGGTAGGTGATGACGCCGGCGCGCAGATCCCCGAGCGCACGCACGCTCGGCAGCCAGCTTGTCGTGATGTCGACGGTGTTGGCATTGATCGATCGCAAATTCATGACCGCCAGCAGACCCATGCCGGTCAGCGCGACAAGCAGGAACGCAACCACGGCAATGATCTTGGCGCGGATCGAGTATTTGGCGAACATCGTGGGGTCTCTTGGATATCGGGCTCGCGAGGTCCGATCGAATGGCTGGGGGCGCGGCGGGACGCCACAGACATCAAAGCCAGCCCCCCTCCTTAAGTAGGGTTAATTTAGTTCCCCGTTGAACTACGGAGATGCCCTTCACCACAGTGACATGACGCGCAACAGGCGCATCAGGGCATCAATGCGAGCGCATCCGAGAAGAACTCCGGACCGCCGAAATTGCCTGATTTGAGGGCAAGCACCATCTCGCCTCTCGCGGCGCCGACCGCGCGCAGGACCGGCACGCCCGCGGCGATTTCCGCTCCGACCAAAAATCCCGGGATGCGCAGGCGATCGACGACGGCGCCTGACGTTTCACCACCGGCGACCACCAGCCTGTGCACGCCCGACTGCACCAGACCATCCGCGATGTCTGCCATCGCTTGTTCGATGGCATGCCCGGCCGCATCACGACCATGACGGGATTGCAGAGCTGCGACCTCATCCGGAGTCGAGCTGCTCGCGATCAGGACCGGCCCCCTCCCGAGCCGATCCTTGGCCCAGGCGAGCGCACGCTGCGCTTCGTCCTTGCCGGCGATCACCCGTTCGGGATCGAGGTGCAGCACCGGCATCACCTTCTCGGCGCTGGCGATCTGCCGCAGGGTCGCCTGCGAACAACTGCCGGCGAGGCAGGCAGCCGGGCCGCCGACCGGCGTCCCGAGCACCGCATCCGTTGCACCCGGCTTGGCGTTGCCCGCGGCGGCCAGCGCCCGCGCCAATCCAAGCCCGATGCCGGAAGCGCCGACCGAAAGCCGGTGATCCAGCGCCACCTGCCCGATGGTCTCGAGGTCGCGGTCGAACACCGCGTCGATGATGGCGGCGCCGATGCCGCCCTGCGCGAGTTCGGCCAGCCTGGCGCGCACCGCCTCCGCACCGCGGGCGAGCGTTGCGAGATCGACCAGGCCGACCTTGGTCTTGCTCTGGCGCGCCAGCACCCGGACCAGGTTGGAATCATGCATCGGGTTGAGCGGATGGTCCTTCAACGGGCTCTCGTTCAGCGGCACCGAGCCGACGAACAGATTGCCCTGATAGACGGTGCGGCCGGTTTCCGGGAACGCCGGCGTCACCAGCACGATGGCGTCCTTGGAGTCGGCGCGCAACGCGTCCATCACCGGGCCGATATTGCCGGCGTCGGTGGAATCGAAGGTCGAGCAGATCTTGAACAGGATATGCTTGGCCCCGCGGCCGCGCAGCCAGGCCTCCGCGGCGCGCGAGCGCGTCACCGCAAGGCCGGCCTCGATCGAGCGGCTCTTCAGCGACACCACGACGGCGTCGACCTCGGGCAGCGCGAGATCGTCCGCGGGCACGCCGATGGTCTGCACCGTGCGCAGGCCGGCGCGGGTCAGCGTGTTGGCGAGGTCGGAGGCGCCGGTATAGTCGTCGGCGATGCAGCCAAGGGCCAGCGTCACGATTTTGCTCCGGCATAGGGCCTGAACCAGGCAAGACCATCGGTGGTCTTGCCGCGCGGATTGTATTCGCAGCCGACGAAGCCGCCATAGCCGAGCCGGTCGAGTTCGCCGAACAGGAACGGATAGTTCAGCTCCTCGCCGTCGGGCTCGTTGCGCGAAGGGATCGAGGCGATCTGGATGTGGCCGATGATCGGCATCATCTCGCGCAGCCGCATCGTGACATCGCCATGGATGATCTGGCAGTGATAGATGTCGAACTGCAGCTTGAGGTTCGGAATCTTCAGCTCGTTGATCAGGTCGCGCGCGAAGATGAAGTCGTTGAGGAAGTAGCCGGGCACGTTGCGCGGATTGATCGGCTCGATCACGACGTCGAGGCCGTGCGGCGCGAAAAACTCGGCGGCATGGGCGACCGACTTGCGGAACGCCGCGACCGCCTTGGGGTCACTGCGGTCGGCGATCCCCGCCATCAGGTGTACCCGCGTGACGCCGGTCGCTTGGGCGTAGGGCAGCGCGGTCTTCAGGCTCGCTTGCAAATCGGCGAAGCGATCCGGCAGCGCGGCAAAGCCCTTTTCGCCGGCGTTCCAGTCGCCGGGCGGCAGGTTGAACAGCGCCTGCGTCAGCCCGGCGCCCTTCAGCCGCCTGCCGACCTCCTCGGCCGGATGGTCGTAGGGAAACAGGAACTCGACCGCGGTGAAGCCCGCCTTCGCCGCCGCATCGAAGCGGTCGAGGAACGGGACCTCGTTGAACATCATGGTGAGGTTGGCGGCAAAGCGGGGCATTGCTGGATCCTCTTATTTCGCGCCGGGAAGCTTGGTGCCGGTGACCTGGGCATACATCCGCGCCACCGACGCATCGTCGTCGCGGCCCATGCCGGCGGCCGCGGTCATCAGGAACATCTGCAGCGCCGCGGCCGAGACCGGCACCGGGAAGCGCGCATTGCGCGCCATGTCCTGGATGATGCCGAGGTCTTTCACGAAAATCTCGACCGCGCTGCGCGGCGCATAGTCGCCGTCGAGCACGCGCGGCATGCGGTTCTCGAACATCCAGGAATTGCCGGCGGAGGCCGTGATCACTTCATAGACCTTCCTGATGTCGAGGCCCTGCTTGGCGGCAAAGGCGATCGCCTCCGAGGCGGCCGCGATATGCACGCCGGCCAGCAATTGATTGATCATCTTGAACGCGGCGCCCTGCCCTGCGGCATCGCCGAGCTCGTAGAGTTTGGCCGCCATCGCATCCAGCGCCGGCCGCGCCTTGGCAAAGGCCGGCGCACTGCCGGACGCGAGTATGGTCAATTCGCCCTGCGCGGCGCGCTGGGCACCGCCGGAGATCGGGGCGTCGAGATAATGCCGGCCGGTCGCCTCGAGCTGTTTTGCGAGACGCCGCGCGATCTCGGGATCCATCGTTGCCGAGGAAATGAAGACCGCGTCCTTCGCCAGCGTCTCGGCGGCGCCGTCCTTGCCGAACAGGATCGCCTCGGTCTGCGCCGCATTGACGACGACGCTGACGACAATGTCGGCATCCCGTGCCGCCTCGGCCGGCGTTTTCGCGCCCTTGCCGCCATCAGCCACGAAGCGCGCGACCGCATCGGCGGAAACGTCGCAGCCGGTCACCCCTAAGCCGGCGCGCTTGAGCGAGGTCGCCATGCCGTATCCCATCGAGCCCAGCCCGATGACGGCGACCTGTGGTGTTGCGGAACTGGACATGAGGCGATCCCTGAACATTTTTGGTTGTTTGAGCATTTTCGGAAAACCGGCTTTCACCCTTCCCGGTCATGCGCGTTGCTGCTTGCCTATCACGGCTTGGCCGCGCTGCCAAAGCATGAGACAAAGCTGAGAACGAATGGCGCCGGGAAGGCTGAAAACGGATGGCGCCAAGAGCGAAACCGGATGAGCGAAACAAAGCTTCGTGAAGACATCTGCCGCTTCGGCCGCTCGCTGTTCGAGCGCGGGCTAACCCCGGGCTCCTCGGGCAATATCAGCGTCCGGCTCCACGATGGCGGCTGGCTGGTGACGCCGACCAACGCCTCGCTCGGCTTCCTCGATCCGGCGAAAATGTCGCGGCTTGACGGCAACGGCCGGCTGGTCTCCGGCGATGCCCCGACCAAGGAAGTGCCGCTGCACACCGCACTCTACCAGTCGCGCGCGAGCGCCGGCGCCGTGGTACACCTCCACTCCACCCATTCGGTCGCGCTCTCGATGCTGCCCGAGATCGATCCGCGCGCCGTGCTGCCGGCGATGACGGCCTATTACGTCATGAAGTGCGGCCAGACCGCGCTGGTGCCCTATTATCGCCCCGGCGACCCCGCCGTCGCCGACGCGATCAGGGGGCTGGCCGGCAGATATTCATCGGTGCTGCTCGCCAACCACGGACCGGTCGTCTCCGGCGACACGCTGGAAGCGGCGGTGTTCGCGACCGAGGAGCTGGAGGAAACCGCCAAACTCTATCTGCTGCTGCGCGGCCTGAACCCGCGCTATCTCTCGCCCGAACAGGTGGCGGATTTGACCAGGACATTCGGGCTCGTGCTGCCGGACCACCCTCACTAGATCAAGCGGAGGATCGTATGCGGAGGACAGTCATGATGAAGTTCACGGGCTTGGCGTTAGCGGCACCGTTCGCCGTCGGCCTTGCGGCATCGGACGCACGGACCGAAGAGACCTTGCAAGGCATGCTGGCAACCCAGCTGCGCGCGCAGGGCTATCCCTGCGACAAGCCGCTCAAGGCCGAGCGGGACGACAAGCTCTCCAAGCCCGACAACGAGGCCTGGACGCTGACCTGCAGCAACGCGACCTATCGCGTCAGCCGCGTGCCCGACCTCGCCGCCAAGGTCGAAAAGATCGACGAGAGCAAGCAAGAGAACAAGTAGGCTGCGGGTTGCGGAGCACTATCCTCGCCGTCATTGCGAGGAGCGAAGCGACGAAGCAATCCATCTTTCCCCGAGTAGAGAGATGGATTGCTTTGCTGAGCCTGTCATCCGGCGGCGCTTCGCGCCGACCGGGTGGCTCGCAATGACGATAAGACTACAGCCCCAGATACGCCTTACGCACGTCGGGATTGCCGCTGATCTCGGCCGCCGTGCCCTGCATCAGCACGCGGCCGGTCTGCAGGATGTAGGCGCGGTCGGCGATCTCGAGGCATTCGGCCATGCGCTGCTCGACGATCAGGACCGTCATGCCGGCATCGCGGATGCGTTTCACGGCCTGGAAGATCTCGTCGACCAGTTTCGGCATGATGCCCTGCGACGGCTCGTCGAGCATCAGGAGCCGGGGCCGCGTCATCAGCGCGCGGCCGATCGCGAGCATCTGCTGCTCGCCGCCGGACAGCGTCTCGGCGCGCTGGTCGAGCCGCTCACCGAGCCGCGGAAACAGCTTGAACACCAGGTCGAGCGGCGCATCGCGGTCGGACTGGCTGCGATAGAGGTAGCTGCCGAGGCGCAGATTGTCGCGCACCGAGAGCCGCGGAAACAGCCGGCGGTTCTCCGGCACGAAGGCGATGCCGCCTGACGTGATGACATGCTGCGGCTGGCCGTCGATACGCTTGCCGTCGAAGGTGACCGTGCCCGCGCGCGGCCGTTCGGCGCCGGCGATCGATTTCAACAGCGTCGACTTGCCCGCGCCGTTGGCGCCGGCGACGCAGACGATCTCGCCCTTGGTGACGTCGAGCGACACCGAGGAGATCGCGACCAGGCCCTGATAGGCGGTGGTGACTTCACGCACCGACAGCATGACGATCCCCGAGATAGGCGGAAATGACTTCCGGATTGCGGACGACCTCGGCGGGCTTGCCTTCGACCAGCACCTTGCCGAGATTGAGCACGATGGCGCGGTCGACCAGCGGCATCACGATCTCCATCACATGCTCGACCATCAGCACGGTGACGCCGGTGGCGCGCACCTTGCGCACCAGCTCGACGCCGGTCTGCGCTTCGACCGGGGTCAGGCCGGTGAGGACTTCGTCGAGCAGCAAAAGCTTCGGCTCGGTCGCCAGCGCACGGGCGACTTCGAGCCGGCGCTTTTCGGACGGAACAAGATCGGCCGCGAGCTTGTCGGCGCGGGCCGCGAGGCCGCAGAACTCCAGCACCTCATAGGCCTTCTGCCGCGCGACGCGCATCTTGGTGTTGCGGATCAGCGCACCGACGATGACGTTGTCGATCACGGTCATGGTCTCGAAGCTCTTGACCACCTGGAAGGTGCGCCCGACGCCGCGCTCGCAGCGCTCCGCCGCCGGCAACCGGGTGACGTCCTCGCCGTCGAAAATGATCGAGCCCTGGGTGGGCGGCAGCACGCCCGCGATCAGGTTGAACAGCGTCGACTTGCCGGCGCCGTTCGGGCCGATCAGGCCGACGATCTCGCCGCGCCCGACCGAGATCGAGACGTCGCTGTTGGCGACGAGGCCGCCAAAGCGTTGCCAGACGCCGCGCGTCTCCAGGAGCGGGGTTTGCGGACGCGCCGTCATCGTGCCGCTCCCTTGCGCAACGAGAACACGCTGATCAAGCCGCGCGGCAGCGCCAGCGAGATCGCGACGATCAGCGCGCCGTAGACGATCAGATCGACGCCACGGCCGGAGCCGCCGACATAGGAGCGCGTCAGCTCGGTGAGCGGGATCAGGATGACGGCGCCGAGCACCGGCCCCCACAGCGTGCCGATGCCCCCTAACACCGCGGGCAGCGCCATCAGCAGCGAGAACTGGAAGCCCATCACGCTCTCCGGATCGATATAGGACACGAACTGGGCATAGAAGCTGCCGCCGACCGCGACCAGGAACGCCGAGACCGCCGCCGCGCCCATCTTGGAATTGAACACGACCACGCCGAGGCTTTCGGCGGCGTCCGGGTTGTCCTTCACCGCGCGCCACCAATAGCCCCATTTGGAGTCTTCCAGCCACCAGGTGACGAACCAGGCGATGCAGGCCAGCGCCAGCGCGAAATAGAAGTAAGGCAGCTTCGAGCGGGTGAACTGGAATTTCAGCCAGCTGTCGCCGCGCACCGGGATATCGATGCCGAGGGCTGCGCCCGCCCAATCCCAGTTCTGGATCAGCAGCAGCGCGATCTCGGCGATCACGATGGTCGCGATCACGAAGTAATGCCCGCGCAGGCGGAAGCAGGGATAGCCGAGCGCCATCGCGATCACGGCAGAAATCGCCCCGCCCGCCAGCATGCCGAACCACGGCAGCACGCCGAACTTGGTGAACAACAGCGCGGTGGTATAGGCGCCGAGCCCGAAATAGAGCGCATGGCCGAGCGAGATCTGCCCGCAATAGCCGGACAGGATGTTCCAGCTCTGCGACAGCGCCGCGTACATCAGCGTCAGCACCATGATGTTCTGGACGTAGACGTCCTTGACGAACAGCGGCACCAGCGCGGCAATCACCGCAAGGCAGGCCGCCACGATCAGGTCACGCCTGCGGCGTTGGGCGAAGTGGGTGTCCATCACATCGATCCGAACAGGCCGCGCGGGCGGATGAAGACGACCAGGAGATAGACGGCGTAGATGCCGACCGATTTCAGCGACGGCGGCAGGATCAGCGCGGTGGTCGCTTCGACCAGGCCGACGATGATGCCGCCGGCAAAGGCGCCGAACACGCTGCCGAAACCGCCGAGCGCCACGGTGACGTAAGCGATCAGGGCAAACGATGCTCCGACGTCGGGATAGATGTAGAAGAAGATCGCCATGATGGCGCCGGCGAGGCCGACCAGCGCCGCACCAAGGCCCCAGCCGAGCGCGAACACCCGGTTCTTGTCGATGCCGACCAGCGCCACCGCGCCGGCGTCCTCGCGCGTCGCCTCGAGCGCGCGGCCGAAATCGGTGCGATTGATGAAGAAGTAGAGCGCGACGAAGGCCGCGATCGACAGCAGCGCGCCGATCAGCTGCGGCTCCGGCAGATAGATGCCGGCGATCGACACCGTCTTGCCGCCGACCAAGGAGTTGGTGACGCTGCGGTAGTCGGGCGTGAAGAAGAACTGGGCGAGGCCGCGCATCACGATCGCGAGGCCAAAGGTCGAGAAAATCTGCACCATGCCGGCATTGGCCTTGGCCCGCATCGCGAAGCGGACGATCAGGAGATAGACCACCGCGCCGAACACGAACAAAGCCGCGGCGACCAGCGGCGCCGCGAGCAAGGGATCGATCGCGAAGAACGCGAACAAAAAGAAGGTCACGTACATCGCGATCATCAGGAACTCGCCGTGCGCGAAGTTCACGACGTCCATCAATCCGAAGATCAATGCGAGGCCCGCGGCGATCAGCCCGTAGAGCAGCCCCATCAGGAGGCCGCTCGCCAAACTCTGGACAATGGTCTCGGCTGTCACCGTTGACGCTCCATGTTCCGGGCGTTGTCGTCAGCCCCCGTCATTGCGAGGAGCGAAGCGACGAAGCAATCCATGCTTCCTTTTTGCGGAGAGATGGATTGCTTCGCTTCGCTCGCAATGACGGAACATGCGAGACTCCGTGTGATGTCTTCGACTGTCACCGCCCTCTGCCCCCCTCTAGCGTCCGACCGATCAGCTGTTCATCGGCCAGATCGCCTCGGAGACGGCGGCCTGTTCCGGGAAGATCGTCACGAAGTTCTTCGCGGTATATTGCAGCAGCACCGGATCGGCGAAATTGTTCTGCCCCATCTCGTCGAACTTGACGCGCCGCCACGGCATGATGGTCACGTCGCCCGGCATGTCGGTCGCGACCAGCGCCTCGCGGATCTTCTCGCCGTCGGTCGACTTGGCGCGGTTGATGGCATCAGCCATGATGATGAGGCCCATGAACTGGCGCGACGAATAGTCGTTGAAGTCCTTGCCGGACTTGGCGCGGAACATCTCGTTGATCAGGCCGACCATCGGCCGCTTCTGCGCCAAATCGAGCGAGAAGCTGCCGCGCGAGATCACGCCCTCGAGCTTGTCGCCGACCGCGTCATAGGTCGCCTTCTCCGAGAAGCCGGCGTCCTGCGCCATGATGTTCTTCGGCTTGTAGCCGAGCTCGGCCATGGTCTTGACCAGGAGGATCGAGTCGGTGGTGTAGCTCGACGGCATCAGCACGTCGGCGTTCGCCGCCTTGAGTTGCTGCACCTCGGCGGTGAGCGACGGCGAGTTGGCGCGGTACTTGATGTCGCTGACGATCTTGTAGCCGCGCTCGGCGGCGAGCTTGGTCTGGGCGTTCGCCGAATCGGTGCCGAAGATGGTGTCCTCGTGGAACAGCGCCAGCGTCTCGATCTTCTGGCCCTTCTTCTTCATCGCATCGAAGAAGTCGAACATCGCGGCCGAGAACATCTCGTCATGCGGCGAGGCGCGGAAATAGTATTTCAGGCCGCGGCGATGCAGGCTCGGCGAGGAATTGTCGGCCGAGATGAACGGCACGCCGTAACGCTCGCAGGTCTGGCTGACGGTGACGGCGACCGCGCTCTGATAGGTGCCGACGACGGCACAGACCTTCTCCTGGGTGATCAGGCGCTCGGTCTCGGCGCGGCCCTTCTGCGGATCGGCCTGGTGGTCGGCGAACACGAGCTTGACCTTGGCGCCGCCGAGGCCGGACAGGCCCTCGCCCTTGGCGAGCGGCAGCGCGAAATCGTAGTTCTTGTTGATGATGTCGGCCGCGGTGTTGAAGGCATGCTGCGCGTCGACGCCGATCGCTGCGCTGGAACCGGACAGCGGATAGATCACACCGATTGCCACTTCGCTGGTTTGCGCGCGCGCGGTCATCGGACCGAGCGCGGCGGCGGCAGTGGCACCCAGCAACACGTTACGGCGAGAGATCGTCATCGAAATTTCCCCTTGGTCAGCTTGTTATTATCGATGTGACGCTTGTAGCGCGCAGTAAAGCCTCAATGAATTGCACGAATTGCCTATTCAGAGCACAGCGAGCTGCTTGTTCCTGAGATCGGTCACCAGCATCAGCCCCGGCGAATGCGTGATCGCGAACGGCAGCTTCGCAGCTGCGATCACCGATTGCGGCGTGACGCCACAGGCCCAGAACACCGGAATCTCGTCATCGGCCACCGGTACCGCGTCGCCATAGTCGGGTTTGGCGATATCCTTTATGCCGATCGCATGCGGATGGCCGAGATGCACCGGTGCGCCATGCACAGAGGGGAAGCGCGAGGTGATCTGCACCGCGCGGATCGCATCCGCCGGCTTGAACGGGCGCATCGACACCACCATCGGGCCCGCGAACGGGCCCGACGGCTGGCAGGCGATGTTGGTCCGGTACATTGGCACACGCAGGTTGCGTTCAATGTGACGGATCGGCAGTCCGTCATCCAGCAGCGCCTCCTCGAACGAGTAGGAGCAGCCGAGCACGAAGGTGACGAGATCGTCGCGCCAGTACTTTGTGATGTCGGCCGGCTCGTCGGCGACCTCGCCGTCGCGCCAGACCCGGTAGCGCGGCACATCGGTGCGGATGTCGAGGTCGAGGCCGAGCGCCGGGATGCGGAAATCGCCGACGTCGGACATGCCGATAATCGGGCACGGCTTCGGGTTGAGCTGGCAGAATCGGTGGAAGGCGCCGGCGAGTTTCTCCGGCAGGATCGCGAGATTGCCCTGGACGAATCCATTGGCGAGACCGGCCGTCGTGGCCGACGCCACGCCGTCGCGGCAGGCACGCCGCGCTTCGACGCTCGCCAGCACCGGTTCCCCCTGAGATCGCTGCACTGCCGCAAAAACAGTCATGGGATTCTCCTGCCCATAATCTCGACAAGGACAAACCAACACCAAGCGTGATATAATGTCTAATCGTCCTTTCTAATCAAAATCGATAAAGTGAATTTATCGATCGGGAAATTGCTTCCAATGACGGACTTCCGCTCGATCGAAACATTCCTTTGGGTCGTCAAGCTCGGCAGCTTCCGCGGCGCCGCCCAGCGGCTCAACACCACCCAGCCGGCGATCTCCCAGCGCATTGCCCAGCTCGAGCGCGAGATGGGCGTCAAGCTGTTGAACCGCGATCACCGCGTGGCCTCGCCGACGCCGAGCGGACGGCTGATGATGATCTATGCCGAGAAGCTGATCGGCCTGCGCTCGGAGATGATGGCCGAGGTCGGCGACCGCTCGGCGATGCGCGGCGCGCTGCGGCTCGGTGTCGCGGAGACCATCGTGCACACCTGGCTGCCGCGGCTGGTCAAGAGCGTCAATGAGATCTACCCGAACCTGTCGCTGGAGATCGAGGTCGACATCACGCCCAATTTGACGCAACGGCTGCTGGCACAGGAGATCGAGCTCGCCTTCGTGCTCGGGCCGGTCTCGGCCTCCGGCGCGCACAACCATGTGCTGTGCGATTACCCGATCGGCTTCCTGGCGAGCCCGGCGCTCGGCCTCGGCGCTGGTCCGGTGGCGCGGCAGGACCTGGCGCGGTTTCCGATCATCACCTTTCCGCGTAAGACGCAGCCCTACGAGACCGTGCGTGCGCTGTTCAACGCACCCGACCTGCCGCCGATCCGGCTGCACGCCTCGACCTCGCTCGCGACCGTGATCCACATGGCCAATGAAGGGCTTGGCATTGCGGTGATCCCGGCGGCGATCGTCGAGAACGAACTTGCTGACGGCCGGCTGCAACTGCTCGACACCGACCTCAAGCTGCCGCCCCTCACCTTCACCGCGAGCTGGCTCGCCTCGCCCGATGCGGTCGCCATCGAGCGCGTCGCCAATCTCGCCCGGCAGATCGCACAGGCGAGCGTGGCGGTTGACGGCGCGGGAGTGGCGCGTCATTGAACGATTGCCGGATAATCGAACGTCATTCCGGGATGGTCCGAAGGACCAGACCCGGAATCTCGAGATTCCGGGTTCGATGCTGACGCATCGCCCCGGAATGACGAAAATAAAAATGGACTGACGACATGAGCCGAGCCGCCACCAACCTGCAGATCGATTCCGCCCGCCTCTGGGGCACCATCCACGAAACCGCGCAGTTCGGTGCAACGCCAAAGGGCGGCGTGCGGCGACTGACCCTGAGCGCCGAGGACAAGCAGGTGCGCGACTGGTTCCGCAAGGCCTGCGAGAGCGCCGGCCTCGAAGTGCAGGTCGATGCGCTCGGCTCGATGTTCGGCCTGCGCAAGGGGCGTGACATGTCGAAGCCGCCGATCGGCGTCGGCTCGCATCTCGACACCCAGCCGACCGGCGGGAAATATGACGGCATCCTCGGCACGCTCGCCGCGCTCGAAATGGTGCGGACGCTGAACGATGCCGGGATCGAGACCGAGCTGCCGATCTGCATCTGCAACTGGACCAATGAGGAAGGCTCGCGCTTTGCGCCGGCGATGATGGCCTCGGCCGCCTATGTCGGCGATTTCACCACCGACGACATTTTGTCGCGCAAGGACGCCGAAGGCGTCACGGTGGCGCAGGCGCTGGACTCGATTGGCTATCGCGGCGATGCCCCGGTCGGCCGCCAGAAGTTCACCAGCTTCGTCGAGCTGCATATCGAGCAGGGCCCGATCCTGGAGGCCGAGAACAAGACCATCGGCGTGGTCGATTCCGGCCAGGGCGTATTGTGGTACGACGGCAAGATCATCGGCTTCGAGAGCCATGCGGGCTCGACCCCGATGCCGCTGCGCCGCGATGCGCTGGCGACGCTGTCGGAGATCGTGCTGGCGATGGAAAGCATCGCGAAGAAGCACGGCCCGAAGGCGGTCGGCACCATCGGCGAAGCCGTGATCGCAAGTCCCTCGCGCAACGTCATCCCCGGCGAGATCGCCTTCACGGTGGATTGCCGCAGCGCCGATGCCGCGATCATGGATGCACTCGATCGCGACCTGCGTGCCGCGGTTACCGAGATCGCAGCAAAACGCAAGGTCGAGGTGCAGCTCGATCTCGTCTGGCGCAAGGCGCCGACGCATTTCGATCCCAAGCTGGTCGATGCCGTCGAGAACGCCGCCAAGCAGCTCGGCTATTCGCATCGCCGCATCACCTCCGGCGCCGGCCACGACGCCTGCAACCTCAACACGGTGATGCCGGCCGCGATGGTGTTCGTGCCCTGCAAGGATGGCATCAGCCACAACGAGCTGGAAGACGCCACGCAGACCGATTGCGCCGCCGGCGCCAACGTCCTGCTGCACACGGTGCTGGCGCTCGCCGGCGTCGCGTCCTGATCAACCCTTCTCCCCTTCGATGGAGGCTTTTGTGCGCGCAGTGTTCGTCGACGCCAATGAATCGCTCGCTGTCATCACCGAGCGCCTCGGAAAACCCGGCGATCCCGCGATGCGGATCAACCGCAACCCGGACATCAAGTCCGAGGACTATCCGGCGGTGCTCGACGGCGCCGAGATCGCGGTGGTCGATCACACCGCGCTGCCGACCGATGTTGCGAAGAGGTGCGCCGGCCTGAAGCACGTCGTGTTCCTCGGCACCGGCGCACGCAGCTACATGAACCCGGAGGAGCTCGCC
Source organism: Bradyrhizobium sp. USDA 3364 (assembly GCF_054056355.1). NCBI lineage: Bacteria > Pseudomonadati > Pseudomonadota > Alphaproteobacteria > Hyphomicrobiales > Nitrobacteraceae > Bradyrhizobium > Bradyrhizobium sp. USDA 3364. The sequence goes on along the minus strand of NZ_JBSRYG010000002.1, from coordinate 5,515,495 downwards.
GAGCTCGGCATCTCCGTGCACCTGATCAAGGGCTATGGCGACACTGCGGTTGCGGAGTCCGCGATCGCGCTGATGTGGTCGTCGGCGCGGGTGATCGCGCAGATGGACCGCGAGATGCGAGCCGGCAACTGGCTGCGCGAGGACGGCATGCAGCTCACCGGCAAGACGCTCGGCCTGGTCGGCTTCGGCGGCATCGCCGCCGAGGTCGCCCGCATTGCGCTCGGCAGCGGCATGAAGGTGATCGCCTGGAACCGGTCGCCCAAGAGCCATCCTGGCGTCGAATTCGTCGACCTCGACACCGTGCTGGCAAACAGCGACGTGGTCTCGATCCATCTGCTGCTGAACGACGAGACCCGCGGCCTGATCACACGCGAGAAGATCGCGAAGATGAAGAAGGGCGTGGTCTTGATCAACACCGCGCGCGGCGCCATCGTGGACGAGCACGCGATGATCGATGCGCTCAATTCGGGCCAGATCCGCCACGCCGGCCTCGATGTCTACAACATCGAGCCGCTGCCGAAGGATCATCCGCTGACCAGGATCCCGAACGTGACGCTGTCGGCGCACTCCGCATTCCGCACGCCCGAGGCGAGCGAGAATTTGATCCATGCGGCATGGGAGCATTGCCGAAGGATCGTGAAGCAATAATTTTCGACGTCGTCCTGGACAAGCGAGCGTGGCGAGCGCGATCCAGGACCCATAACCGCCGGCCTGTGCCATCGCGCAGGGCGGTGGCCAGACCTATCAAACCATCAAGCATTCGGGGTAATGGGTCCTGGCTTTCGCCAGGACGACCCCGTGATTGACAGCGCAACTTAATCCACCATCTCCGCCACGGCCTTGCCGCACGCGGTGGTGTCGGCATTGCCGCCGAGGTCGCGGGTGCGCAGGGTGCGTTCGCCGAGCGTGCGCTCGATCGCGCCGACGATCGCGTCAGCGGCCTGCTTCTCGCCGAGATGCTCCAGCATCATCGCGCCCGACCAGATCATGCCGATCGGGTTGGCAATGCCTTGGCCGGCAATATCAGGCGCCGAGCCGTGCACTGGCTCGAACACCGAGGGGAAATCGCCTTCCGGATTGATGTTGCCCGACGGCGCGATGCCAATCGTGCCGGTGCAGGCCGGGCCGAGGTCGGAGAGGATGTCCCCGAACAGATTCGAGCCGACCACGACGTCGAACCAGTCCGGATGCAGCACGAAATTCGCGGTCAGGATGTCGATGTGGTACTTGTCCCACTTCACGCCGGGATACTTCTTGGCCATCGCCTCCACGCGCTCGTCCCAATAAGGCATGGTGATGGAGATGCCGTTCGACTTGGTCGCCGAGGTCAGATGCTTCTTCGGCCGCGACTGCGCCAGGTCAAACGCGAATTTCAGGATGCGGTCGACGCCGGTGCGGGTCATCACGGTCTGCTGGGTGACGAATTCGCGGTCGGTGTCCGGGAACATGCGGCCGCCGACCGAGGAGTATTCACCCTCGGTATTCTCGCGCACCACCCAGAAATCGATGTCGCCGGGTTTGCGGTTCGCCAGCGGCGACGGCACGCCGGGCATCAGCCGCACCGGGCGCAAATTGACGTACTGGTCGAACTCGCGGCGGAACTTGATCAGCGAGCCCCACAGCGAGACGTGATCCGGGATCTTGGCCGGCCAGCCGACCGCGCCGAAATAGATCGCATCATGCTTGCCGATCTTGTCCTTCCAGTCGGCCGGCATCATCTCGCCGTGCTTCTCGTAATAGTCGTATGAGGCGAAGTCGAAATGGTCGAACTTCACGTCGACGCCGTGCTTCTTCGCCGCCGCCTCGATGACGCGCAGGCCCTCCGGCATCACTTCCTTGCCGATGCCGTCGCCGGGAATGACCGCAATCCGATACTGCTTTTTGCTGCTCATCGAGAACACCCTTGTGATTTGCCCGGCCGGCAATGCCGCCTATCCTGATCGCCCTGCAATGGACCAAACTTCGCGCCAGCGCAACGCTGCAGTGCAGTGTTGACCGCGACGCGACCCTGCCCCACCAAATTCGCCGACACCCTACTCCTCATAACCAGCGAGACATTCCATGGATCTGCATCTGCGCGGCAAACGTGTCCTGATCACCGGCGCCTCCAAGGGCATTGGCGCGGCCGCCGCCGAAGCCTTTGCCGAGGAAGGCGCCAATCTGCTGCTCGCCGCCCGTAGCGGCGATCAGCTCAAGGCGCTCGCCGAGCGGCTGCGCTCCGCGCACCAGATCGATGCCGCGATCAGCGTGGTCGACCTGCGCAAGTCCGAGGACCTCGCGCGGCTGGCCAAGGAGGCGGCCGACATCGACATCCTGGTCAACAATGCGGGCGACATCCCGGGCGGCTCGATCGACAAGATCGACGAGGCGACCTGGCGGCACGCCTGGGAGCTCAAAGTGTTCGGCTACGTTAATCTGACGCGCGCGATCTATGCCCAGATGAAGGCGCGCGGCGGCGGCGTGATCGTCAACGATATCGGCGCGGCCGGCGAGAAGTTCGACGCCAATTATATCTGCGGCAGCGCCGGCAATGCGGCACTGATGTCGTTCACCCGCGCGCTCGGCGGCAAGAGCCTCGCCGACAACATCCGCGTCGTCGGCATCAATCCCGGCCCGGTCGGCACCGACCGCCACGTCACGCTGCTCAAGACCCGCGCCAGGAACCAGTTCGGCGACGAGAACCGCTACAAGGAATTCCAGAAGGGCCTGCCGCTCGGCCGCCCCGCGCATGCGCGCGAGATCGGCGACCTGATGGCGTTTTTGGCATCCGACCGTGCGGGCTACACGTCGGGCGTGATCTACACGGTGGACGGCGGGCTGACGTCCGGGTGGGGTTAGGGCCTCTCCGCGTCATTGCGAGCGAAGCAATCCATCTGGCCGCTTGTGGGGAGATGGATTGCTTCGTCGCTTCGCTCCTCGCAATGACGGCTTAGTCGGCCGTTCGTTCAAACAACTGCCGTACCAGCGTCGTGATGCGGCCGTGCGGCGCCAGCATCTGGTTCATGATCGAGAAATGATCAGCGCCTGCGATCTCCTCATAGGTCACCGGCAAGCCGTAGCGGGCGCGGTGGCCGGCGAAATCGGCGGTCTGCTTGCGCAGCAGCGGCAGCTCGGCGCTGCCGACCACCAGCGACAGCGGCTTTGCCGTGCCACCCTCCTGCATCATCGGCGAGTTGCGCCGCGAGGCGGCTTCGTCGAGCCTGAGTTTCTCGTTGAGGTAGGAGTGCCTGATCGGCTCGAGGTCATAGATGCCCGAGATCGCCATGCCGGCCCGGACATGGGCATTCGACAGTGCCATCGATGTCAGGTGGCTGCCCGCCGACCAACCCGACACGACGATGCCATCGGCAGCGGCGCCGAGCGCGGGCAGCCGCTGGGCCAGATAATCGATGCCTGTGTGGATCTCGGCGACGATGTCATCGAGCGTCGCATCGGGCGTCAGCGTGTAGCCGATCAGTGCCACATTGATGCCGTGCGCCATCGGCCCTTCGGCGAAGATCGTGAACACCTCCTTGGCGCGGGTCTGCCAATAGCCGCCGTGGATGAACAACAGCGTCGGCGCGCCGTCGCGGGCTTTCAGGAAATCGATCCGGTTGCGCTCACGCGGGCCGTATCTGAGGTCGAGATGATCAGAGTGCTTCTGCCGCAATGCCGCGGAGCGCTGCTCCCAGCCGGCGGCGATCTCGGCGCTGCCCTTGACGGCAACGCCGTTGTTCAAGCCGAGGTCACGCTCCTGCTGGCTCATCGCGCGCCAGTCCAGCGCGGAAAACAACGCTGCCATCCCTGCCCCTTCCGTTCTCGTCGCATTGCCACGACCGCAGGAAATGTTCTACAGCACAAGCAAACAGAACATATAGGAGCAACGGTGCATGGCTGATCAGGGCTTGGTGAAGGAAACGGCATGCGCCGTCGTCGAGAAACTGAAAGCCGGTGACGTCACGCCGCTCGACCTGCTCGACGTGCTGGAACAGCGCATCGCCGAGGTGGACGGCAAGGTCAACGCGCTGCCGACGCTCTGCTTCGATCGCGCCCGCACCCACGCCAGGGCCCTGATGCAGAAGCCGGTCGGCGAGCGCGGCCTGCTTGCGGGCCTTCCCGTTCCGATCAAGGACCTCACGGCGGTTTCCGGCGTGCTGACCACGCTGGGCTCGCCGATCTTCAAGGACAACGTCCCGGCGAAGTCGGACATCCTGGTCGAGCGTCTCGAACAGAATGGCGGCGTGATCTACGCCAAGTCGAACACGCCGGAATTCGGCGCCGGCGCCAACACCTTCAACGAGGTTTTCGGCCCGACCCGCAATCCCTGGGACACATCGCGCTCGGCGGCCGGCTCCTCCGGTGGCGCCGCGGCGGCGCTGGCCAGCGGCACCGCGTGGCTCGCGCACGGCTCCGACATGGGCGGCAGCCTGCGCAACCCGGCGAGCTTCTGCGGCATCGTCGGCCTGCGGCCGTCGATCGGCCGCGTCGCGCAGACGCCGAAATTCGGCGTCGACCGCACGCTCGGCCAGCAGGGACCGATGGCGCGCAACGTCGAGGACCTCGCGCTCCTGCTCGACGCGATGAGCGGCGAGCACGCCGCCGATCCGCTGTCGCTGCCGGTGCTGCCGACGTCGTTCCTGTCCGCGGCACGCGCAGGCAACAAGCCGGAACGCATCGCCTATTCACCCGATCTCGGCATCACGGCTGTCGATCCCGAGGTCAAGGCGGTGACCCGCAAGGCGGCCGAGCGTTTCGCCGAAGCCGGTGCGATCGTCGAGGAGGCATCTCCCGATTTCAGCGAAGCCCATGAATGCTTCCACGTCCTGCGTGCGTTCGATTTCGCGATCAGCAAGGCCGAATTGCTGCGCACCAAGCGCAATCTGCTGAAGCCTGAGGTGATCTGGAACATCGAGGAAGGGCTGAAGCTCACGGTCGAGAAGCTCGAGCGCGCCGAGGCGCAGCGCGTCGCGATCACCGCGCGTGCGCTCGAATTCTTCGGCAGGTATGACCTGCTGCTGGCACCCGCGACCATCGTGGCGCCGTTCCCAGTCGAACATCGCTATGTCGCCGAATGCGACGGCAAGAAGTTCGACAATTACGTCGAATGGCTCGGCATCGTCTACGCGATCACATTGGCCTGCTGCCCGGCGCTGTCGCTGCCCTGCGGCTTCACCGCGTCGGGCCTGCCGGTCGGTTTGCAGATGATCGCAAAACCGCGTGCCGAGGCGCAGCTGCTGGCCGGTGCGAAAGTGCTGGAGGATATTCTCGGTGTGCGCGGCACCACCCCGATCGATCCGCGGCCGCCGAGATAAGGCGTTCCTCGCCCTCATGGTGAGGAGCGCGCAAGCGCGTCTCGAACCATGAGGCCGAGCCTGTGGCCTCATCCTTCGAGACGCTTGCTCCGCAAGCTCCTCAGGATGAGGGATCAGGGATATCCAACGCTGCGAGAGCCTAAGCCTTATCTTCCTTCGCCTGCAGCGCGACCGACAGGGCGAGCTTGGTCTGCTCGACGATCTCGTCCATCAGCTCCTCGCGGCTGATCTGGGCGGACTCGCCGGTGAGCAGGCCCTGCTCGGCGAGCATCACGATGCCGTGCAGCCCGGCCCAGATCTTCAGCGCCTGCCGCTCGCGCAACAGCCCGACGGCCGGCGCCTCGAACGATTCGATCAGCAGCGCCAGCGTTTCCATCGCCGCGGTGTGCAGCTCGCTGCCCTTCGGCGCGCAGGCCATGGTTCGCGACGCGAACATCAGCCGGTAGATGCCGTGGCGCTCGAGCCCGAAGGCGAGCGCGGCCTGGGCGAAGCGCGACAGCTTCGAGCCCTTGCCGGGCTGTTCGATCGCCGCGCGCATGATCACGTTGAACTGCCGGAACGCCTCCGCGGTGACCGCCTCCAGCAGCGCCTCGCGGTCGGCGAAATGGCGGTACGGCGCCGGCTGCGAGACGCCGAGCTGCTTGGCCAGCGCCTTGATGCTGATCGCCTCCGGCCCGCCAAGCTCGACCTCCTGCAGCGCGGCCTGGATCAGCGCTTCGCGGAGGTCGCCATGGTGGTAGGTTTTCAACGGCTTACGAACGATTTGTCCCATTGCGGCAATGATCGCTGAATTTTCGCTTGACCTGCAAGCCCGACGATAATGTAATATGCTATAACTTAGCGGCCCGGTTAAGAGCCGTCCGCTCAAGCAAGCTTAGAACTTGCATAAACCGGAATGAGGAACCCGGCGCAACCCGCACTGCGCCAGAGCCGAGGGAGAGCGCTTGCATGACCAAGCTCAGAATCCACGTCGACCAGGACAAATGCCAGGGTCACGCCCGCTGCAAATCACTCGCCCCCGAACTGTTCGAGCTCGACGAATACGGCAACGCCCACGAGGTCGGCGACGGCACGGTGCCGGCCGGGCTCGAGGACAAGGCCTGGCTCGCACAGACCAACTGCCCGGAAATCGCGATCGAAGTCACCGAGGAATAGCGCCGGCCGTTGAGCCGACCAGCGTCTGATCGAACGAGAAGGAAACGAGCTGATGTCCGATTCCCCGTCCGCAAGCTATCTGCCCGAACATCCCCCGGTCACCGACTGGGTCCATGATTTCGACCACACCGATCCGGTCTGGACCGATGACCCGTTCCCGATCTGGGAGACGTTGCGCGCGGCTTCGCCCGTCGTGCACACCGAGCGCTTCCTCGGCTGCTACATGCCGACCACCTATCAGGCGGTGAAGGAGATCGCCTACGACACCGAGCATTTCTCCTCGCGCCGCGTCATCGTGCGTGACGTCCGCCCCGAGATCACCGCCCGCGCGCCGCCGATCACCTCCGATCCGCCGGAGCACAAGCCCGCCAAGCAGGTGCTGCTGCCGCCGTTCACGCCGGATGCGATGAAGCGGCTGGAGCCGCGGGTGCGCGCGATCTGCAACGAGCTGATCGACGAATTCATCGCCGACGGCCGTTGCGACGCCGCGGCGCGCTACACCAAGCACATCCCGGTGCGCGCCATCGCGCATATGCTCGGGATCCCCGAGAAGGACGGCGACCTCTTCATCAAGTGGATCCACCAGATCCTCGAGCTCGGCATCAAGAAGGAAGAGGAGCTGATGAACGGCGTGCGCGAGATGACCGGCTACTTCATGGCCCATCTCGAGCAGCGCAAGCTTGAGCCGGGCGACGATCTGATCTCGCAGCTGCTGCGGGCCAAGGGCCCCGGCGGCCAGCAGCTCACCGACGAGCACGTGCTCGGCTCGCTGCGGCTCCTCCTGATCGCGGGCATCGACACCACCTGGAGCGCGATCGGCTCCTCGCTCTGGCACCTCGCCAGGACGCCGGCCGATCGCGAGCGCCTCGTCGCGGAGCCGGCGCTGATCCCGACCGCGATCGAGGAATTCCTGCGCGCCTATTCGCCGGTGACGATGGCGCGCGAGGTGATGAAGGAGACCACAATCTCCGGCTGCCCGGTCAAGGCAGGCAATATGGTGCTGCTGTCCTTTCCCGCGGCCAACCGCGACCCGGCCATGTTCCCCGACGCCGACAAGGTGGTGATCGACCGCAAGGAGAACCGCCATGCCGCGTTCGGCCTCGGCATCCACCGCTGCGTCGGTTCCAATTTGGCGCGGATGGAGATGCAGGTCGCGATCGAGGAATGGCTGAAGCGAATCCCGGATTTCCGCCTCGACGCGGCCGGCAAGGTCACCTGGTCCGAGGGCACGGTGCGCGGCCCACGTCAACTGCCCGTCTTGTTCGGCAAGAACGTCTGAGGAACCGGACAGCAGTTACATCGCACAACCCAATGAGGTAGCTTGCCCCGGAATCGAACCGACGAGTCCGGGAGCAAAGCTATGACCGATCAAACCGCTCAGCCCGCGAGCGATCATCTCGACATCCACGACGTCGAGCGGCGGGTGAAGGCGATCTTCATCGGCTCGGTCGGCAATCTCGTCGAGTGGTATGATTTCTATGCCTACACGGCGTTCGCGCTGTATTTCGCGCCGGCGTTCTTCCCGCACAGCGACCCGGTGGTGCAGCAGCTCAATGCCGCCGTGCTGTTCGCCGCGACCTTCCTGATGCGCCCGCTCGGCGGCTGGCTGTTCGGTTTCATCGCCGACCGCTACGGCCGGCGGCTGTCCTTGACATTGTCGGTGGTCTGCATGTGCTTCGGCTCGCTGATCATCGCGGTGACGCCGACCTATGCCACGATCGGCTTTGCGGCGCCGGCGATCCTGGCGGTGGCGCGGGTCATCGAGGGCCTTAGCCTCGGCGGCGAATACGGCGCAAGCGCCACCTATCTCAGCGAGGTCGCCGATCCCAAGCATCGCGGCTTCTATTCGAGCTTCCAGTATGTCACCTTGATCGGCGGCCAACTCACCGCGATCATCGTGCTGTTGCTGCTGCAGAAGGTGTTCCTGACGCCGGACGAGCTGAAGGCCTGGGGCTGGCGGATTCCGTTCGTGATCGGCGCCATGCTCGCGATCTTCGCGGCGGTGATGCGGCGCGGCCTGCACGAGACCGAGGCGTTCGAGGAGGCCAAGAAGGTCTCGAAGCCCACCGGCTCGATCGTCGGCCTCCTGAATTATCCCCGCGAACTGCTGCTGGTGGTCGGTCTCACCGCCGGCGGCACCGCGGCGTTCTACACCTTCACCACCTACATGCAGACCTTCGTGAAACTGTCGGTCGGCCTCACCGAGGACCAGACCACCTTCGTGATCTTCGGCTCGCTGATCTTCGCGACCTTCCTGCAGCCGATCTATGGCGGCCTCTCCGATAAAATCGGCCGCAAGCCGCTCCTGATCTTCTTCGGCATCGCCGGCACGCTGGCGACGGTCCCGATCCTGACCACGCTGAAGGAGACCAAGTCGCCGTTCACCGCCTTCCTGCTGATCTGCGGCGCCTGGATCTTCGTCGCCGGCTACACCTCGATCAACGCGATCGTGAAGGCCGAGCTGTTCCCGACCAATGTCCGCGCACTCGGCGTCGGCCTGCCCTACGCCATCACGGTGTCGATCTTCGGCGGCACCGCGCCCGCGGTCGCGCTCTATTTCAAGAGCATCGGGCACGAGGACTGGTTCTACTATTATCTCAGCGGCATGATCTTCCTGTCGCTCTTGATCTACTCGACCATGCGCGACACCAAGCACGACTCTGCGATGCATCGTCACGAATGATGGCCTGACGCGATGGCTGACGATCAGGAACCGCCCGAGAGCAAGCTGACGCGCAGCAAGCAGCGCTGGGCGCGTGAGGGCAAATTCCTCACCGGCAAGATCACCCGGCCGGAGGAGCAGCGCCTGCCGCCGGGCCAGCATCTGACGGCGGATTGGCCGGTGCTCGATCTCGGGCTGCTGCCGAACGTGACACAGCAGCGCTGGCGGCTCGACGTCCATGGTGCGGTCGAGCAGACGATCTACTGGGACTGGCCGCAATTCATGGCGCAACCGCAGACCAAGTTCGTCTCCGACATCCACTGCGTCACCACCTGGTCGCGCTACGACAATCAGTGGGAAGGACTTGCGACGCGCGACCTGCTCGCGGCCTGCCAGCCGCGCGAGGAGGCGCGCTTCGTCGCGCTGCATTCGTATGACGGTTATACGACGAACCTGCCGCTCGAGGACTTTGCCGCCGAGGACGCGCTGCTCGCCCATAGCTGGTCGGGCAAGCCGCTCGAGCAGGAGCATGGCGGCCCGGTGCGGCTGGTGGTGCCGCATCTCTATTTCTGGAAGAGCGCCAAATGGCTGCAGCGCATCGAATTTTTACCTGCGGATGCGCCGGGCTTCTGGGAGGTCCGCGGCTATCACAATCGCGGTGATCCCTGGGCCGAACAGCGCTATTCTGGCGACTAGAACATCGAGTAACGAGGTCGATATGTGGCTTCATCCTTCGAGACGCGGCCGTGCGGCGGCTCCTCGGGATGAGGTCATCCACCGAGCAAGACTCCAGACCCTCATGGTGCGGAGCGCGGCGGCGCCGCGCGTCTCGAACCACGAGGCCACCAATGGCAGGGAGAACCGTCGTGCCGCACGAACGCTTTCAATTCACCGGTGTCGGCGGGCATCAGCTTGCCGCCGCACTTGATACGCCGGACGGGCCGATCAAGGCGTATGCGCTGTTCGCGCATTGCTTCACCTGCGGCAAGGACGTGCTGGCGGCGAAGCGCATCGCGGTCGCGCTCGCGGCCAGGGGTATCGCCACGCTGCGGTTCGATTTCACCGGCCTCGGCTCCAGCGAAGGCGATTTCGCCAATTCGACCTTCTCGTCGAACGTCGCCGATCTCGTCCGCGCCGCCGACCATCTGCGCGAGACCCGCGAGGCGCCGGCGATCCTGATCGGCCACAGCCTGGGCGGCGCCGCGATCCTCGCGGCCGCCAGCCAGATTCCCGAGGCGAAGGCGGTCGCGACCATCGCCGCGCCGTCCGATCCCGTCCATGTCACGCATTTCTTCAAGGACCGCATCGAGGACATCCGCGCGCAAGGCGAAGGCGAGGTGTCGCTCGCCGGCCGCCCGTTCCGCATCAAGCGCGAATTCCTCGACGACGTCGCCGAGCAGAATTTGATGGCGCAGGTGAAGCAGTTGCACAAGGCGCTGCTGGTGATGCACTCGCCGACCGACGACACCGTCGGCATCGACAACGCCACGAACATCTTCATCGCAGCCAGGCATCCGAAGAGCTTCGTCTCGCTTGCCGGCGCGGACCATCTTCTGAGCGGCAAGCAGGATGCCGCCTATGTCGCCGACGTGATCGGGGCCTGGGCCGAACGCTACGTCGACCTCGCTGCACAGACCACGGCGGACGCCGGCAATGCGCCGCGCAACGTCGTGGTGCAGGAGACCCGCGCCAGCAAATTCCAGCAGACCGTCACGACCGGTCCGCACCGCCTGGTGGCCGATGAGCCGGCTGCCGTCGGCGGCCAGGACTCCGGCCCCGGTCCCTACGACTTCGTGCTGGCCGGACTTGGCGCCTGCACCTCGATGACCATGCGGATGTATGCCGACCGCAAGTCGCTGCCGCTCGATCGCGTCACCGTGACGCTCACGCACAGCAAGATCTATGCGAAGGATTGCGAGGAGTGCGAGACCCGCGAGGGCATGCTCGACCAGATCGACCGCGTCATCAGGATCGAGGGCGACCTCGACGCCGACCAGCGCAAGCGGCTGATGGAGATCGCCGACAAGTGCCCGGTGCACAAGACGCTGACGTCGGAGATACGGATCGTCACCAAGGCCGCGGAGTAGCTATTGGTGTACTGGGACCAGGTCGACTCGTAACGGCATCGGAACGACGTCCCTCTCCTGCTTGCGGGGCGCCGCAGGCGGGCGCCGCCAAAATATCGAAAACAACCCCATGCAAAGGAGCCGGCGGCGGCCGGTGTTCGACCAGACGGCTTGACACGTCGGGCAACTCAGGGATACATTTCCAATATTCCGAAATGAGGCAAACGCCTCACCCTGTCCCCGTCATTGCGAGCGAAGCGAAGCAATCCATCGCGCCGCAAGCGGAAAAATGGATTGCTTCGTCGCTTCAGCGCAAAATTGCTTTGCAATTTTGTCGCGAGCTTCCTCGCAATGACGGCGATGGTCAGGCGTAGCCTGCGCGCTTGCCGGTCAGGCAGTTCGCCATGGTGCGGACCGCGGCGCCTATCTCGTTCTCGCGCCAGGCGGCGAAGCCGAGCAGAAGGCCGAAATCACGTGGTCGCCCGGCGGCAAGGGTCGAGAGCGCGCGCACCTCGACACCGGCCCCGACCAGCCGCGCCACGGCGTCCTGGTCGGAGGCGCCGCTCTGAAAGCGCGCGATCAATTGCATGCCGCCCGCCGGGACCTCGGCTGTGAGGACTCCGCCGAGCTGCCGCGCCAGCGCTGTCGCGAGATGATCGCGGCGGGCGCGGTAGATCCGCCGCATCCGCCTGACATGCGCCAGGAAATGTCCGTCGGACATGAAGCCGGCCAGCGCCTCCTGGACGTGCACGGAGGCGATCAGCCCGAGATGGCGCTGCGCGATCTCCATCGTCCGCGCCAGTTGCGGCGGCACCACCAGATAGCCGAGGCGGATATCGGCGGTCATCGCTTTTGCAAACGTGCCGAGATAGAGCACGCGGCCCTCGCGATCGAGCCCCTGCAGGGCCGGCATCGGCCGGCTGTCATAGTGAAACTCGCCGTCGTAATCGTCCTCGACGACCCAGGTCTTGCCGGGCGTGGCGGAAGCCAGCAGCTCGGTGCGGCGCGCCACCGGCATCACGCGTCCGGTCGGGTGCTGATGCGACGGCGTCGCGAAGATGAGTTTCGGCACGCGTGCGACTCGCGTGCGCATCATACCCCATTGATCCAGCCTGATGCCGACGACGTCGGCGCCGGCCGCGCGAAACGCTGCCGCAGCGCCGGGATAGCCGGGATCCTCGGTCCACACCGCATCGCCGGCGACGATCGTGGTCGCGGCGATCAGCGTCAGCGCCGCCTGCGCCGTCGGCAGGATCAGTATCTGGTCGGCCTCGGCGTGCACGCCTCTGCTGACCTCGAGGTAATCGCGCAAGGCTTCGCGCAGACTGGGCCGGTTGACCAAGGTCTGGTCGTTGAAGCGGCGGCGCAGCGCGCTGCGGCGCAGGCAGCGCGCCCAGATCTCGTGCGGAAACTCGCGCGCGTCCGCAAGCCCGGAACGGAGCGGCCGGAAGTTCGCCTGGTAGGACAGCGGCCAATCGGTGTCGGAGAGCTGCAACGCCCAGGGCGACAGCAACGGCTTGCGCGCGGCCTCGCGTTTAGGCGCAGGCGCGGGTCTGGCAAAGCGCGCTTCGATATCGTCGGTCACAACAGGACGCCGCCGCGGGGAGAGACGCAGATAGCCCTCGGCCGCCAGTTGCTCATAGGCGTGGATCACCGTGTTGCGCGCCACGTCGAGCCCGGCCGCAAGACTGCGGCTCGACGGCAGCATGGCGCCGCTCCGGATCTGACCGCCGGACATCAACGCGCGAAGCTGCTGGGTTAGCTGCGCGGCGAGCCCGGCCTCGTCGGAGCGCTTCAGGTCGAGCAATTCGGCGAGGATCAAACTGGTTCCTCTGTTCTATCCAATCTGGCCCTTTCGATAGGACCAGTGCGATCCTATTCACAGGGGGTACCGCCTGCAAGGATTCTGTCGTGAACCAATCGCTTTCTCCCGCCAGGGCCGCCGCCCTGTTCATCGTCGTGGTGCTGGCCTGGGGCATCAACTGGTCGGTCACGAAATCACTGGTCGAGACGGTGCCGCCGCTGTGGACCGCATCGATCCGCAGCTGGGTCGCCCTGATCGCGCTGCTGGTGATCCTGCGCGCCAGCGGCAACCTGATCATTCCAGGGATCGCCGACGTCCCGGTCGTGCTCAGCGTCGCGCTGCTGCACATGACGTTCTTCTCGACGCTGGTCGCGGCCGGCCTGCGTTACCTGCCCGCGAGCAAGGGCGTCGTGCTCGGCTACACCACGCCGCTCTGGGTCGCGCTGGCCGCGGGCACGGTGCGAACCGAACGGCTCGGCGCGCTCAAGCTCGTCGGCGTCGCGTCGGGGCTCGCCGGCCTCTGCGTGATCCTCAACCCGGCGTCGCTCGACTGGAGCAATCTGCATGTCATCGCGGGCGCCGGCATGATCATCATCGCCGCGATCTGCTGGGCCGCGAACATCATCTATATCCGATCGCACCGCTGGATCGCGACGCCGCTGCAATTGCTGCTGTGGCAGGTCCTGGTCGCGACGCTGGTGCTGACGACGACGGCGCTGGTCACGGAGGGCGTGCCCTCCGTGACATGGTCGCCGCACCTCGTGCTGCTGTTCCTCTATTCCGGCTTCATCGGCACGGCGCTGGCCTATTGGGCGATGTCTGTTGTCAACAAGAGCCTGCCGGCGCTGACTACCTCGCTCGGCACCACCGCAACGCCGATCGTCGGCATTGTCACCGCAGCGCTGCTGCTCGGCGAGCCGATCGATCTGTCGCTGGCGATTGCCGCAGCCCTGATCGTCGGCGGCATCGCGCTGAGCTCGCTCGCGGATGCGCCGGCGCGTGCCTGAAGCAGGATGGGAATAAGTTGAGTTGGAGCAGCGGCGGGCCAAGTTCACCTCTCCCTTGGGAGAGGTCGGCGCGTAGCGCCGGGTGAGGGTTTAAGGTCCCTCGTGAGAACTGCGGTCCCTCACCCGATTTGCTACGCAAATCGACCTCTCCCCGTCGGGGAGAGGTGCTCGACCGAGTTCCGGGCGAAGCGCCTCGATCTAAACCCATCACGCTTTAGAGCATGATCCGCTTCAGGCCGTTGCGAGCGGCCTGACCCGCAGCGCGCCGCGCAGCCCGGCGCCGGTGCCGAGCATGATGCCGGCGATCGCGATGAACGACGACAGCGACAGCGTCGACAGACCGGTCAGCCCCTGCCCGACCGAGCAGCCGAACGCCATCACGCCGCCCGCGCCCATCAGCGCAGCGCCGCCGGCCGAGCGCAGCATGTGCTGCGGCGAGCGGTAGCCTTCGAGCTGGAAGCGCCCGGTGGCGAGCGCGGTGACCAGGCTGCCGGCGAACACGCCGAACACGGTGACGATGCCGAAATTGAGCGTCGAGCCGGTCGACAGCATGACATATTGCAGGGCATCGGCGATCGGCGCGATGAAGGTCAGCGACGTCACCGGCACCGGATTGAAATCGTCGGCGCCGAGGTAGCCGGTCGCGTACCAGCCGCCCGCCACCAGCAGGCCGACGATCAGCCCGGCGGCGATCTGGCCGGGCGATTTTCGGAACGGCGCATGGGCAAAGGCAAAGATGATCAGGACAGCCGCGAGCACCGAGGCTGCAACCATCCGCGCCGGCACGGCGGCGAGGCCGCCGCTTGCCAGCAGCGCCGGCACCGAATTGGCCGCGACCGTGGCCTGCGAAGCCTGCACCATCGCGATCCGCGCCGGCGCGATCAGGCCCTTCAGCGTCATCTCGGCGAAAATGCCGAGCACGATCACGACAACGAAGGAGCGCAGATTGCCGCGTCCGAGCAGCACCAGCGCGCGCGAGCCGCAGCCGTTCGACAGCACCATGCCGTAACCAAACAACAGCCCGCCGAGGAACATCACCGGCGCCGAGAACGACGGTTGCAGGTAGATCGACTTGCCGAGATCGACGAGACCCGCCGCCGCCAGCAATTGCGAGGCCGCGATCGCAACCCCCATCGCCAGCGCGTAGGTGCGCGCCAGCCGGCCGTCGCCCTCCGCCCACCAGCCACGCAGGCCGCTCATCATGCAGAAGCCGCTGACGAGCCCGACCGAGCCGTAGATCAGCCCGATGATGAAGGCGGCTAGGATGACGATCGTGGCCGGGTCCATGTGAGTCCCTCAGGGTTCGTCATTGCGAGCGAAGCGAAGCAATCCATATCACCGCAACAGGAAAGATTGGATTGCTTCGTCGCTTCGCTCCTCGCAATGACGGTGAATTAGGGCCGCAGGATCACGCGATCGCGCGACGAGCCTGCCACGGCAACAAACGCCGCCCTGGCCTGTTCCAGCGGATAGATCGCACTCGGCTTGATCGGGAACGGCTTCAGATGTCCGCTGGCAAAACCCGGCGCGAGCTCGCGCAACACCTCGCCGGTCGCAACCGACGAGAACGCGAGCGTGTCGATGCCGACATAGGTGTGCTGACCGCGGTAGAATTCGAGGATGTTGAACTGGACGATGCGGTCCACCGCCGCGATCAGGATCTGGCGGCCGCGCAGCGCCAGCGACTTGTGCGCAGCCTGGAAATAGGGATCGCCGACCGTGTTGTAGACGATGTCGGCGCCCTTGCCGCCGGTCAGCTCGCGCACGCGGGCCGCGACATCGGTGGCGGAGGCATCGATCACCTCGACCGGCGAATTGCTGTGGCCCTCATAGGGCTCGCGCTTGCGCACCACGCCGATCACGCGCGCGCCATGCCAGCTCGCGATCTGCACCGCGGCCTGACCGACCTTGCCGTTGACGCCCATGACGAGCACAGTCTCGCCTGCCTTCGGCAGGCCGGCGCGGCGCAGGCCTTCCATCGCGGTGACGAAGGGCACGCCGATTCCGGCAGCTTCGTCCCAGGAGACGGAGGCAGGCTTCTCCACCACGGAATCGGTCTCGACCACCAGATGCGTGGCGTGGGTGCCGTCGCGGCGGATGCCGAGGTCGCCGGACGAGCCGAACACCTCGCGCCCGATCATGTCCGACGGCCCGTCGATCACGACGCCGGCATAGTCGCGGCCGGAGGTGCGCGGGAACACGGCATAGGGCATCAGCCCGGTCGCGGCCTTGACGTCGGACGGATTGACCGCGGCCGCCTTCACCTCGATGAGCAGATCGTCGGCCCCACGCGACAGCGCATGGTTCTCGATCACCGGCGCCACCGCCGCTAAATTCTCGGCCTTTGCCAGAAGGCGGACGCAGCGCGCGTCGACGGAGGTTCGCGCAGCGGATTGAGACGAAACCGGCATCAAGGGGCACCCTGCTCTGCTGATGAGCAGGAGTTACCCTTTCGGCCGCTTGTCGTAAACACGCTTCGCCTTGCCGAGCGAACGTTCCAGCGTTTCGGGCGCGACGACGCGGACGCGGGTGGAGATGCCGATCGTGTTCTTGATGAAGGCTGCGACCTTCTCGGCATGCGCGGTCAGTCCCTCGCCGTCCCAGCTCTCGGGCCGGGCCTCGGCGAGCACCGTCATCTCGTCCATGCGGCCCTCGCGCGTGAGCTCGATGACGAAGTGGCCGCCGCACCAGTCGGTCGCCAGCAGCGCTTCCTCGATCTGGGTCGGGAACACGTTGACGCCGCGCAGGATGATCATGTCGTCGGAGCGGCCGGTCACCTTCTCCATCCGCCGCATGCCGGGCCGCGCCGTGCCGGGCAAGAGCCGCGTCAGGTCACGGGTGCGGTAGCGGATGATCGGGAAGGCTTCCTTGGTCAGCGAGGTGAATACCAGCTCGCCCTTCTCGCCGTCCGGCAGCACCTTGCCGGTCAGGGGATCGATCACCTCCGGGTAAAAATGATCCTCCCAGATGTGCAGCCCGTCCTTGGTCTCCACGCATTCCTGTGCGACGCCGGGGCCGATCACCTCGGACAGGCCATAGATGTCGGTGGCGTCCATGTCGAAGGCCTGCTCGATCTCCACGCGCATTGCGTTGGTCCAGGGCTCGGCGCCGAAGATGCCGAACTTCAGCGAGGATTTGCGCGGGTCGAGGCCCTGCCGCTTGAACTCGTCGAGGATCGCCAGCATATAGCTCGGCGTCACCGTGATGATGTCGGGCCGGAAATCGTTGATGATCTGCACCTGCCGCTCGGTCATGCCGCCCGAGATCGGGACCACCGTGCAGCCGAGCCGCTCGGCGCCGTAATGCGCACCGAGGCCGCCGGTGAACAGGCCATAGCCGTAGGCATTATGCATCAGCATGCCGCTGCGGCCGCCGGCGGCGCGGATCGAGCGCGCCATCACATCCGCCCAGATATCGATGTCTCCCTTGGTGTAGCCGACCACGATCGGCTTGCCGGTCGTGCCCGAGGAGGCATGGACCCGCACCAGCTGCTCGCGCGGCACCGCGAACATGTTGAAGGGGTAATTGTCGCGCAGGTCCGTCTTCACCGTGAAGGGAAACCTGGCGAGATCGGAAAGCTGCTTGAAGTCTGTGGGGTGCACGCCCGCGGCGTCGAAGCTTTTCTTGTAGTGCGCGACATTGTCATAGGCATGCTTGAGCGACCAGGCCAGCCGCTTGGTCTGCAACGCCATCATCTCGTCGCGTGAGGCGCGTTCAGTCGCATCGAGCTCGGCGTAATAGCCGCTATCCCTAACCCTGAGCTTTGCCGTTGCCATCGACGTTTCCCCCAAAACCTTATGCCTTGATGTCCGTGTCCGGCAGCCAGCTGCCGGGTATCACGCGCGAATGTCCGCGGAACTCGGCGATCACGCTGTCGCCGGCGGTGACGCGGACGTCGTAGATTCCCGAACGGCCGCTGCGCGAGATCTCGCGCGCGGTCGCCACCAGGCGGTCGCCGAGCTTGCCCGGCCGGATGAACGTGATGTTGCCCTGTGCCGCCACCGCGCGTTCGTTATGGCTGTTGCAGGCAAAGGCGAAGGCTGAATCCGCAAGCGTGAAGATGTAGCCGCCGTGGCAGATACGCTGGCCGTTGACCATGTGCGGTTGCACGGTCATCGCCATCACAGCCTGCCCCGGCTTGATCTCGACGAGCTCCATGCCGAGGCCCTTGCTGGCGTCGTCTTCCTTCCACATCGCATCCGCGCAGGCGCGGGCGACATCTTCTGATGATAGTGTGGCCTTCACGTTCACATCGAACTCCCTGTGCGCGGGCCCGTTGCGACGGGCCTCTTGGTGTCACATCAGTGTTGGGCGCGACGCGAGAGGCGTCAACGCTACTTCCGTCATTCCCCGGTGCGCAATTGCGCACCTGAGGGCATCGCGAAGCGATGAGCCCGGAATCCATAACCACCATCGTGAGTATGGATTCCGGGCCTGCGCCTTACGGCGCATCCCGGAATGACGAGTCAAACGTGGTCGTAGTCGACCACGACCTTCTCGGAGCACGGCTTGGCCTGGCAGGTCAGGACAAACCCCGCCTTCAGCTCCCACGGCTCCAGCGAATAATTCAGATCCATCGGCGCCTCGCCTTCGACCAGCTTGGCGCGGCAGGTCGAGCACATGCCGCCCTTGCAGGCGAAGGGCAGGTCCATGCCGGCGCGCAGCGCGGCGTCGAGGATCGACTCGCCGTCGGCCACCGGCACTTCGCGGCGTTTGCCGTCGATGATCAGCCCGGCGATCGCCTTCGGCGGCGCGCCGGCCGCAACGACGACTTTCGGACGCGGCTTGCCGCCGAATTCCGAGACGAAGCGTTCGACATGGATGCGCTCGTCGGCAATGCCGATCTCGCGGCAGGTCGCTTCGATGGTCTCGCTCATCGCGGCCGGGCCGCAGACGAAGACGTGATCGACGGTTGCGGCCGGCACCAGCGAGCGCAGCAGCACCCGCACCTTTTCGCCGTCGAGCCGGCCGTGCAGGATCGGGATATCCTGCTCCTCGCCGGAAATGACGTGGAACACCGAGAGCCGCTGCATGAAGCGGTCCTTCAGCTCCTCCAGCGCCTCGCGGAACATGACGCCTTCGGTCGAGCGGTTGCCGTAGAACAGGAAGAAGCGGCTGTCCGGCTCGCGCGCAAGCACGCCCTTGATGATCGAGAGGATCGGCGTGATGCCGCTGCCGGCGGCGAAGCCGACATAGGTGCGCGCCTCGCCGGGCGCATGCGCGACGCCGAATCGGCCGGTCGGTGTCATCACATCGAGCTCATCGCCGGTTTTCAGCTCGTCGGCGGCCCAGTTCGAGAATGCGCCGCCATCGACCTTCTTCACCGCGATGCGCAGCTCACCGTCGTCGGGACCGGAGCAGATCGAATAGGAACGGCGGACTTCCTCGCCGTCCATCGTGGTGCGCAGGGTCAGGTATTGGCCGGGCGTGAAGCGGTAGTCGCCTTGCAGATCGTCGGGGATCGCGAAGGTCATCGAGATCGCGTCCGACGCCTCGCGGCGCAGATCGCTGACGGACAGACGGTGGAAGCGCGGTGTCGACATGGTCAATGACACTTGAAGTAGTCGAAGGGTTCACGGCAGCTCTTGCAACGCCACAACGCCTTGCAGGAGGTCGAGCCGAATTCGGACAGGAGCTCGGTCTCGACCGAATTGCATTGCGGACACGTCACCTGCTGCTCACCGAACAGCGCGCGGCGCGAGGAGCCGGGCTGCGGCGGCGCGATGCCGTATTCCCTCAACTTGCGGCGGCCGTCCTCGCTCATCCAGTCGGTGGTCCAGGCCGGCGACAGCACGGTGCGGACCTTCGGCTTGTGAATGCCCTCGCGCTCCAGCGCGAGCTCGATCTCGAGCGCGATCATGTTCATCGCGGGACAGCCGGAATAGGTCGGCGTGATCGCGACCTCGACACGACCGTCGTGGACCGCGACGTCGCGCAGCACACCGAGATCGGCGATGGTCAGCACCGGGATTTCGGGATCGACCACCTGCGCAGCCGCGCTCCAGGCGCGCCGGCGCAGATCGGCATCGCTGAGCGCAAGGGTTACCATGTCGCCCCCGGAAAGGTCCGCTGCATCGATTGCAGCTCGCTGAGGAGATGGCCGAGATGCTCGCTATGGCTGCCGATGCGGCCGCCCTGCTGCATCCAGTCGCTCTTCGGCAACGCCAGCGTCGCCTCGTTGACGATGCCGGTGACGGTCTTCAGCCAGCGCGACTTCAGCGCCGCCGAATCGATTGCGATGCCGGCGTCGATCAGGCCGCGCTCGCCGTCGTCGACCGCGAACATCTCGCCGGTATAGGCCCAGAGGTCGTCGATCGCATTCTGCGCGCGGCGATGGCTCTCCTCGGTGCCGTCGCCGAGGCGGACGATCCATTCCGACGAATGCCTGACATGATAGGCACTCTCCTTCTCCGACTTCGCCGCGATCGCGGCAAACGTCGGATCGGAGGATGCCATCATCGCGCGCCAGTAGAGATCGGCGAACGCCGCATAGAAGAACTGCCGCACCATGGTGCGGGCAAAGTCGCCGTTCGGCTGCTCGACCAGCAGCAGATTGCGATACTGCCGGACGTCGCGCAGATAGGCGAACTTGTCTTCGTCGTTGCCGCGGCCTTCGACCTTGGCCGCGTAGGTATAGAGCTCGCGGGCCTGGCCGAGCAGGTCGAGCCCCATATTGGCGAGCGCCATGTCCTCTTCCATCGCGGGCGCATGGCCGCACCATTCGGACAGGCGATGGCCGAGGATCAGCGCATCGTCGGCGCGGCGCAGCGCGTAGAGCACCAGCGGCGTTTCGGAGACTTCGATATTGGCAACTGCCATGTTTCTATTCCCACCTGCATCCACTTGCTCAACCTCATCCTGAGGAGCGCGGAACGCGCGTCTCGAAGGATGGGCCGCGGTCACTGCACGGGCCTCATGGTTCGAGACGCGCTGCGCGCTCCTCACCATGAGGGGAGAGTGAAATTCACATATGCCCGACTTCGTCAGGAACGTCGTAGAAGGTCGGATGACGGTAGATCTTGGATTCTGCCGGCTCGAACATCATGCCCTTCTCGGACGGGTCGGACGCGGTGATCGCATTCGAGGGCACCACCCAGATCGACAGCCCCTCGCCGCGGCGGGTGTAGATGTCGCGCGCGGCCTGCAGCGCGAGCGTCGAGTCCGCTGCGTGCAGCGAGCCGACGTGCTTGTGCGCAAGCCCGTTGCGGCTGCGGATGAAGACTTCCCAGAGCGGAACGTTCGGCGTAGTCATCTCCGGCTCCCTTATTCTGCGGCTTGCGCGAGCTGGCGGCTCTTGCGCTTCTCGGCATAGGCCGCGGCCGCATCGCGCACCCAGGCGCCTTCCTCATGCGCCTTGCGGCGCGCGGCGAGACGATCGCGGTTGCAGGGGCCGTTGCCGGCCAGCACCTGCTTGAACTCGTCCCAGTCGATCGGGCTGTGCACCCAATTGCCGTTCTCGTTCTGCTTCATGCCGGGATCGGGGATCGTCAGCCCGAGGAACTCGGCCTGCGGCACGGTGGCGTCGATGAATTTCTGGCGCAGCTCGTCGTTGGAGAAGCGCTTGATCTTCCACTTGGTCGAGGTGTCGCTGTGCTGGCTGACCTGGTCCGGCGGGCCGAACATCATCAAGACCGGCCACCACCAGCGATCGAGCGCGTTCTGCGCCATCGCCTTCTGCGCCGCGGTGCCGCGACACAGCGTCACCATGATCTCGAAACCCTGGCGCTGGTGGAACGATTCCTCCTTGCAGACGCGGATCATCGCGCGGGCATAGGGGCCGTAGGAGCAGCGGCACAGCGGGATCTGGTTCATGATCGCCGCACCGTCGACCAGCCAGCCGATCGTGCCGATGTCGGCCCAGGTCAGGGTCGGATAATTGAAGATTGAGGAATACTTCGCCTTGCCCGAGAGCATCGCGTCGACCAGCTCCTCGCGCGAGGTGCCGAGCGTCTCGGCGGCGGCGTAGAGATAGAGCCCGTGGCCGCATTCGTCCTGCACCTTGGCGAGCAGCGCGGCCTTGCGGCGCAGCGACGGCGCGCGGGTAATCCAGTTGCCCTCGGGGAGCATGCCGACGATTTCGGAATGGGCGTGCTGGGAGATCTGCCGGGTCAGCGTCTTGCGATAGGCCGCAGGCATCCAGTCGTTCGGCTCGATGCGCTCATCGGCGTCGATGCGGGCCTGGAACTGACTGGCACGGGCAACATCCTCGACGCCGCGATCGTCGCCGTCGGATGAATTGAGCGCCTGCGTATACATGGCCGACCTCCCGGTATGTTGTTGGGCGGAATATATAACACAATTTTCATAACGCAAGATATTTCTGTAATATGTTCAGATGCCCTCGAAACGCCGCGCCACCGCCCCGTCGGGCTTCGGCAGCGGCCCGTCCTCGTTGGTTGCGTGATCGTCAAGCCATTGTTCCGACGGCGAAAGCAGCCCGCGATAGATCTCGCCGCAGAGCTTTCGCGCAGCCCTGCCCGGCCAATCGTTCGGCAGCAGGGGCGCCGGCAGCAGCGGATCGCGCAGCACGACCCGGCGGTAGTGGTGGATCAAGAGAATGCGCGCGGTGAAGGCGTCGGCATCGCTCAGCGTCTCGCCGCGGACGATTGAGCCGTGCAGCGGCTCGAAGGTCTTCATGAACTTCAGATAGGCATCCGCGGTGCGATCGAGCGGCCAGCTCTCGCTGAGCAGCCGGCGCCCGCTGTCGTCTTCCGCCGACACTTCGAGACGGATCGCGCGCGCCGCCTCGTCGGGGATCGGTGCCCCCGACGGCGCGACCCACACCCCGGGCAACGGGCTGCCGAAGCCTGCATTCTTCAGCGCCTCGCGCGCGGCGTCGCGGTCCTCGGCATTGCCGATCAACAGCAGCTCGAAGCGACCGGTCCAGTCCGACGGCGGCGGATCGTAGATGTGCCGCGTTGCAGTATCGAAGGTCTGCCGGCCCCTGGCGTTCAGTCGATAGAAGCTGTTGCGGCCGACCTTGCTGCGCTCGAGCCAGCCGTCGGCGGCGAGCCGCGACATCGCGGTGCGCACCACGTTGCCGTCGATGTCGAGCGACTTGAAGAATTCCAGCAGCGTGCCGAGCCACACCGAGCCGCCGCGCGGCACGATGGAATCGCCGAACACGGTGATGATGATCGAGCCGGTGCGTGACGGCTCGCGCTTCAGCTGGTCGACGATGCGGGCAAGCGGCTGTGGCATGCCTCAACGCATAGCGCGTTTTGTCGATTCACGACAATGCGGGGGCGCGGTGTCTCTGCTCCCTCGCCCCGCTCTTGCGGGGAGAGGGTTGGGGTGAGGGGCTGCCCCGCGTTCACGGTGAGAGACGACTCGCGGAGGGTCCCCCTCACCCGGATCGCATTGCGCTTCGCTTCATGCGATCCGGCCTCTCCCCGCAAGCGGGGCGAGGCAAGCAAGTTAGCGGTTCGGATCCGGATAGACGTAGCTGCGCCAGCCGCTGCGATCGAACGGCGCCCACTCGCCTTCCTTCTGCGCGAGGCGATCGGCGACGGCGTAGACCACGGCCGGATGATGACCCATGCCGCAATGGCTGCTCTCGACCTCGATGCTGTCGGTCATCGACGAGGCCTGCTCGCGGCAGCCCTGCCAGGCGCAGACGCCGTCGGTGCGGCTGAAGATCGCGGTGGTCGGCACCGGCGGCGCACTGGCGAGCGAGCCGCCGAAACGCGAATCCTCTTCGTCGGCGCGGCGACCGCTGGCCATCTCGTAGATGCGCCAGGCATTGGTCGATTTCGGGCCTGCGGCAAACGGGCTGCCGAGCGTGATCACCTGGCGCACGCGCTCCGGCATCATCTTGGCGAGCTGCCGCGCATAAAGGCCGCCGAGGCTCCAGCCGATCAGCGAGACCTTGCGGCCGCTGGTGTCATTCATCTCCTGCAGCAGGTCGACCATCCCGTCCTGCACGCCGGAGCGCAGCCCGAGGTTGCGGCCCTGGCGCCAGCCGCTGACGGCGTAGCCCTTGCTCTTGAGGAAGTCGCGCAGCGGCCGCGTCGACATGTCGGAGGCGATCAGTCCGGGCAGCACCAGCACCGGATGCCCGTCGCCGCGCGGCGCCAGGCTCAGCAGCGGCAATGCACCAAGGAAAGCACCGAGCTCGTGGATGGCGCGGCCTTCCAGAAACATCAGCGTCCTAGACGGCGGGCGTAGCGTCTGCGCAGCAACCGACATTTCAGCTCCTCTTCACGGCCCCTGACGTCGCGGCGGCCGGCAATGGGATCATCGGGAATGGGTCAACAGGATTGACGCAAACCCGGCGGAATCGTTCCGCAACGCAACAATCTGTCTTGAAAAGCTAGGGAACTGATCACTTTCGTGCAAGCGGGCCAGATCACACTTGCCACAACTATTGTGACCTCCGTGCCCAATCGGTCACAGCCACCGCAGCGCGTATTCCAGCGTGTAAAGCGCAAGCCCGGCAAGTCCGCCGATCAGCGAGCCGTTGAAGCGGATGTATTGCAGGTCCTTGCCGACATTGACCTCGATCAGCGAGATCAATTGCTCCATGTCCCAGCTCTTCATCTGGTCGGCGATGAAGCTCGAGACGCCGCTCTTCTGCTCGGCAACGACCGTGCGCAGGATCGCGACCAGGCCCTGGTTGATTTCGGCGCGCAGCTCGGCGTCGCCGTCGAGCGCGTCGCCGGCCTCGACGAACATTCGTGCCAGCTGATGCTGCAGCACCTGCGACTCGCCCGAGGCGCTGCGCTCGATGAAATCCTTGACGTTGGCCCAGATGGTGCGCCCGAGATTGGCGAGCTCCGGCCGCGCCATCAGATCGCGCTTGAGCCCGTCGATGCGATCGGCGAAGGCCTTGTCGCTGCCGAGCCGGTCGACAAAGGACAAGAGCATACGGTCGAACTCGCCGCGGAACGGATGCTGCGGATCGCTGCGCACCTCCTCGAAGAACTTCGTGGCCGACGCGATGATCCGGTTCACCACGAACTTGTCGGCGCGATAGAGCCTTAAGAGCGTCGGCATCTCCGCGCGGACCTTGTCGCGGATCACGGCCATGGTCTCCTGCTGCGTCAGCGTCTGGTGCAGCACGCGCAGGATGTCGTCGAGCAGGCCGCCATGCTTGCCCTCCTGCACGAAGCCGCGCAGCGCACCGGCGGCAAGCGGCGCGAGGTCGATCGAGAGCACCTGCGTGGTGATGCGGCGGCTGATGAACTGCATCAAGCCCGAGCTCTCGGTCGCAGCAAATGCTTCGGGCAGCATCCGCAGCACGAAGCGGGCGAGATCCTCGGAACGCTTGCGGTCGCGCAGCCAGTCGGCGATGAACGAGCCGAAATCGATCTCGCGCAGCTTGGCCTCGACCGGCCCGGATTCCAGAAAATTGTTCTCGATGAATTCGCCGAGCTTCTCGGCGATGCGCTCCTGATTGCTCTGGATGATCGCGGTGTGCGGAATCGGCAGCCCGAGCGGCCGCTTGAACAGCGCGACGACGGCATACCAGTCGGCGAGCCCGCCGATGGTCGCGGCCTCGGCGAAGGCTGCGATGAAGCCGAACACCGGATGCACCGGCAGCAGCGCCTTCGCTGCGATGAAGATGATCAGGGTTGCCGCCAGCACGCCGGTCGCCAGCCACTTCACACGGCGCAATTCGGCCGCGCGTTCGGTGTCGACAGGCGTTGCGATGAGGGCGGCGGGAAGGGTCATGGGGACCTTCGACTTAACGACGATCCTCATCCTGAGGAGCGCGAAGCGCGTCTCGAAGGACGAGGCCCGTATGGTGGCCTCATGGTTCGAGACGGCGCAAGAGCGCCTCCTCACCATGAGGAGATGTATAGGAACGCGCCCAAAAAAGAAGGCCCGCAAAATGGCGGGCCTTCGAAAAGGGCAGTCGGTCAATGCAAGCGCGATCAGGCGGTCTTGCCGTAGACCTTGGCGAAGTTGTCCTGCGCGGTCTTCGCACCGTCGGTGACGAGCTTGCCGAGATACTCGGTGGTGGCCTTCGCCCGCGAGACGAACAGTTCGCCACGCGCACGGACCAGGTCCGACTGGATCTGGGCAGCTTCGCTCAGCGACTTGGCGGACGCGAGCTTGTCGATGCCGGCGAAGAACGCCTCGGCGTCCTGGTAGAGCGCCTGCTGGATGTTGCGGCTGATCTTGGCGGCCTCGGTCACCGAACCGGCAACGGCGGTCTCGATCACGTTGGTCACCTTCTCGGAGCCGGCATAGGCGTCGGCAGCGCGGGTCTTGGCGGCCTCGGCCTGCTTCTTCACGAACTCACGGGCAGCTTCCGGAACTTCCAGGTTCTGGAGCTTGGTGAACGCCTCGGTGACGGGCGCGAAAGCTTCCTTGACGCTGTTCAGCACGGAATTGGTTTCGGTGGTCATTGGGGTCTCTCCATCCTCAGGTTTGAGCTATGGGCTCACCCCGTCCGGATTGGCCCGGGGCAACGGTGTTATGACACACCCTATGGTGCGTCGCAATATCCATGTTGCAGCGCGATATCACGAGCCTGTGAATGGCACGAATATCCGGCAGATTGCCTACGGAACCGGCGATGAACGGTTTCTAATTACCACCCACCGCGTCGGACACCCCGTACGCCTCCATTTGCGCCCGGACCTGCGCCACGTTGTGCCCGAGTACGACGATATCGTGGGTCTTGCCCTCGACGTCGCGGACATGGTCGCGCAACAGGGCCTCCGCCTTGAAGCCGAGGCTTTCGAACAGCGCGATCGCCGCCCGCTGATCGACAGTCATCTGCACCGAGAACTTCTCCAGCCCGGCACCAAGGGCAATCGCGAACGTCTCCTGCGACAGCGCCCGGCCGACGCCCTGCCCGCGTACGTCGAGCGACACCACCATCCGGATCTCGCCGACATGCGGCGACCAGGAGTGCGGATCGCGCACCAGCGTGCCGCAGCCGACCACCTGGCCGTCCTTGATCGCGAGCAGGCTCGTGATGTCGCCGCGCTCGATCTCGTTGATCCAGGCCGACAGCACCTTCGGCTGGCTGATGTTGCGCGGCAGGAACAAGAGATCATGCGTCGGCAGCTTTTGCGCGAAGGCCAGCACCGCGGCCTCGTCGGTTCGCTTCATCAGCCGAAACTCGATGTCGCCGGCCTCGGTCTTGACGTGGCGCGGATAGGAACGTTGCTCGGTCATGTCGATCTCTCTCAAGTCGACCCTTCTTAGGTCGATCTTTTGCCCAACCAGGAATCCAGTTTCGGCCACAGCCGCTTGATTGCATTGGCGCCGGCGACCAGCGAGACGTGACCGCCTTTCAGCATCACCTCCTCCTTGTCATCAGAGCCGATCTTGGTGATCAGATGTTTTGCCGCGTCATACGGCACGATGTGGTCGTGCTCGGCGACCGCGTGCAGGATCGGCACCTTGATGTCGGCAAGTTTTGCTGCGCGACCGCCGACGGTCATGGTGTCGTTGTAGAGCTTGTTGTCCCACATCAGGTCCTTGGTGATGGCGCGGAAATATTCGCCGGCGAGCGGCAGCGTGTCGGTCGCCCAGCGATCGAACATCCGGTATGACTTCACGAACTCGTCGTTCCAGATGTTGTCCCAGAGCTGGATCTGGCCGACGACGCGCGCGGCCGGCCGCAACATGTCGAACGATTGCAGGATCAGTTCGGGCGGCATGTTGCCGGTGCTGTCGATCAGGCGATCGACATCGAAATAGCGGCGGTCGGCGAAGTTCGAGAACAGCTTCATCTCGCGGAAATCGATCGGCGTGGTGAAGCAGATCAGGTTCTTCATCGGCCCGTCGTTGAAGATCGAGCCGTAGAGCAGCGACAACACGCCGCCGAAGCAATAGCCAATCACCGAGACGTCCTTTTCGCCGGAGTCCTGCTGCACGCGGCGGACCGACTCCGGAATGAAGTCGAGGACGTAATCCTCCATGCGGAGCGACTTCTCCTCGGGCTTCGGCGCGGTCCAGTCCAGCATGTAGACGTCGAAGCCGCGCTTGAGCAGGAATTCGATGAAGCTCTGGCCGGGCACCAGATCGAGGATGTAGCCGCGATTGGTGGTCGCCATCACGATCAGCACCGGCACGCGATAGACTTCATCCGCCTGCGGCCGGTAGTGATAGAGGTTCATGGTGCCGCGCGAATACAGCACGTCCTTCGGTGTCTCGCCGAGCGTGGGCCCGGAGCTGGAGAAGTACTCGACGCCCTTGATGCTGCGCTGGATCGCGCGCTGCACCTCGGACTGTACTCGCTCGGAAATCGAGGCGAAATCAAACGGGGTGGGAGCATTCATTTGCTGCCTCCCTCCGCCGGCGGCTGCTTGGTGCGCGGCGGCCGCGGCGTTGCGCCGTGGCCGCCATCCGGCGCCAGCGAATTGTGGTGCACCTGCTGCAGCAGCGTCTTGATCTCGTTGAGCTGGTTCTCCATCGACTGCAGGCGCTCGGCCATGCCGACGAGTTGGGCGCGGCTCGGCAGGTTCATCGCAAGAAGATATTTCTCCATCAACTCGCCGAGCTGCTTCTGCGCGCCGGCCGCGACGCCGCCCGCCTGGTTCATCACCTTGGAAAATTCCGGCGAGGTCATGAGCTGGTTGCCGAAGGAGTTGAACCCCTTCTCCATCTCGCCAATCATCGTCTGCCAGATCACGGCAGGATCGTTGCCCTTGTCGGCCATGCGGCGCTCCTCCTCACCGATTCCGAGCGCTTGCCGCGCTTCGACTTGTTCGTGCCATACGACACTGTTGTCGCTGATCGGTCAACAGCATGCCACGACCCGCGGCGTCGAAGCCCTTCTGCGCTGCGACAATCCGTGGCATAGAGGTTCCTGACCGCGCCACAAGCAGGGGATGCCAGTGACCACGCTCGCCCATCAGCCGCCGCAGACCGCCCGCGCCAATGGCATCGACATCTGCTACGAGGTTTTTGGCGATGCGAATGCCGAGCCGCTGCTGCTGATCATGGGCCTCGGCGCCCAGATGATCCATTGGGACGACGAGTTCTGCCGCCAACTCGCCGCGCGCGGTTTTCGCGTGATCCGATTCGACAACAGGGATATCGGCAAGTCCTCCCGGATGAGCGGCGGCAAGCGTCTCTCCGCGCTCGAACTGATCAAGCTGCGCTTCCTGAAGATCCCGGTCGCCGCGCCCTACAAGCTTGCCGACATGGCGCGGGACACGATCGGGCTGATGGACACGCTTGGCATCCGCACCGCGCATCTGGTCGGGGCCTCGATGGGCGGCATGATCGCGCAGGAGATCGCGATCACCTTCCCCGAGCGCGTCCGCTCGCTGACCTCGATCATGTCGACCACGGGCAATCCAAAGATCCCGGGGCCGACGCGCGAGGCGACCGCGGTGCTGATGGCGCCGCCGCCGAAGAGCAAGGAGGAGTATTTCATCCGCTTCGGGCAGACCTGGAAGGTGTTGCGCAACGGCTCATTCCCGGAGGATGAGGCGCTCGATCCCGAACGCGCGCGGCGCACCTATGAGCGCGGCCTCAATCCGGAGGGTGTCGGCCGCCAGCTGCGCGCCATCCTCGCCTCCGGCAGCCGCAAGGAGCGCCTGCGCAGCGTCAAGGCGCCGACGCTGGTGATCCACGGCACGATCGATCCGCTGGTGCATCCCGAAGGCGGCAAGGACACCGCGGCCTCGATCCCGGGCGCGAAGCTCCTGATGGTCGAAGGCATGGGCCACGCATTGCCGATCCCGATGTGGCCAGAGATCATCGACGCCATCGACAAGCACGCGCATGGCGCGGCGGCGAAGGCGGCGTGAGGCTAGAGCGTTTTCGAGCGAAGTGGATACCGGTTCGCGTCAAGAAAACGCGTCAAAGCCAGAATCGAGAGCCCCGTCCCGGTTCAATCGGAACGGGGTTCCGGTATCTCCCGGTGACCATGTGAGCCGGGGGTGCGTTCTTCCGGACGCTGCATCGAGGCTGTAGAGAGCGCGATGCACCGCGCGGGTCGCGCGCCATCAGCCCCGGGAGTCCCCAGATGAAGACCCTTCTCCGGCCACGGACAGCCGTCGTCGCCCTCCTCCTCGCGCTCGCATCCTCATCCGCGATGGCTGCCACGAGCGAAGCCCAGCAGGAGGCCAACCGCAAGGCGGTGCTGGCCTTCTACGACAAGGGGCTGAACCAGAAGGACGCCGACGCGGCGCTCGCCTATGTCGGCAACCGCTATGTGCAGCACAATCCCGGCGCGGCCGACGGCCCCGAAGGATTCCGCAAGTTCATCGGCTTCCTGCGCGAGAAGTTTCCGAACTCGCACAGCGAGATCAAGCGCTCCTTCGTCGACGGCGATTACGTGATCCTGCATGTCCACGCCGTGCGCGAGCCCGGCACCCGCGGTAACGCGATCGTCGACATCTTCAAGCTCGAGGACGGCAAGATCGTCGAGCATTGGGACGTGGTGCAGCCCATCCCGGAAAATCCGGCGAACAACAACACGATGTTCTGAGCGCGAAGGCCGGGGCCAAGGGGCGCCCCGGCTCACACTTTATTCCTTCACCGCAAGCCAGATCACGTGGCGCACGCCGCGGCCGCGGCCCGTGGCGCGAACGGCGATCTCGTTGACGGCGAAACCGGCCCGCGACAGTGATTTCGGGAATTTGGCATTCGGACCTGACGACCAGACCGCGAGCACGCCGCCGCGCCGCAACGCTGCGTGCGCGAGCTTGAGGCCGGAGACATCGTACAGCGCGTCGTTGGCCTTGCGGGTCAGGCCTTCGGGGCCGTTATCGACGTCGAGGAGAATGGCATCGAAGCTGCGCGGATGGCGCTCGATCACATCGGCAACATCCACCTCCTTGATGCTCACGCGCGGATCGTTCAGGCTGTTGCCGAAGATCTCGGCCATCGGTCCTCTCGCCCAGGCGACGACGGCCGGCACCAGTTCGGCCACCGTGATCTGCGCGTCGCCTCCGAGCACCGCGAGCGCGGCCCGCAGCGTAAAGCCCATGCCGAGGCCGCCGATCAGAAAATGCGGCCGTGCGACCGTCTCGATCCTCTTGGCGGCGAGCGTCGCCAGCGCCTCCTCCGAGCCCGACAGGCGGCTGTTCATCAGCTCGTTGGTGCCGAGCATGATCGAGAATTCGCGGCCGCGCCGCATCAGGCGCAATTCACCTTCAGTGCCGGGAATGCGTGCGGTATCGATCTTTTCCCATGGAATCATGCGGCGGCTTGTATCATGACCGGTGCTCCCAAATCACCCATGCGTGGCCCGGATGGAGCGAAGCGAAATCCGGGAACCGGTCGGTCCGCATCTGACGCTGTCCCGGATTACGCTTCGCTTCATCCGGGCTACGAAGGCACGGGCTAACCACCCGCCCAGACGTCGAGCACGTAGCGGTTCCTGGTGCCCATCTCCTCGATCCAGCGCGCGGCGGCATCGGCATCAGTGCCGGTGCGCTCGCGATAGATCGACATCAGGGTCGCCTTGACGTCAGGCTCCATCTTGCCGCCATCGCCGCAGACATAGACGATCGCGCCTTTCTGGATCAGCTCCCAGACCCGGTCCTTCTGCGCAGCGACGAGATGCTGCACATAGGTCTTGGGTCCGTCGGCGCGCGAGAACGCGGTGTGGAGTTCACTAACGCCGTCGGCGGCGAACGCCTTCAGCTCATCCGCATAGATGAAATCCTGCTCCGGATGGCGGCAGCCGAAGAACAACATCGCGGGGCCAAGTTGCGCGCCCTGCGCCTTGCGTGCAGCCCGCTCCTGCAGGAAGCCGCGGAACGGCGCGAGCCCGGTGCCCGGCCCGATCATGATGATCGGCACGGCGTTGTCGTCGGGCAGACGGAAGCCGGCCTTGGTCTCCTTGATCGTGGCGTGGACGGTGTCGCCGGCTCTGCGGCGCGCCAGGTAGTTCGAGCAGACGCCCTTGTAGATGCCGTGGCCCGAGCTTGCGGGCGCCTCGACGACACCAACGGTGACGCTGCAGCGCTGCGCCTCGCCGGCCGGTGACGACGAGATCGAGTAATAGCGCGGCGCCAGCAGCGACAGCATTTCAAGATAAAGGTGGAACGGCAGCTCGCAAGCCGGATGTTCCTCGAGCAGGTCGAACACCGATTTGCGTTTGGCCAGCACCTCGGTGCGATAGCGCGCGGCCGAGGCCTCGTCATCGCCGACATAGGCCATCAGCTTCGGCTTGGTCACCGGGCAGCGGGTGTGCTCGGCCATGGTCTGGATCTGCTTGCGGGTCGCGACCTGCTGCAGCTCGACGAACTCGGTGAGCAGCCGCCCGACCGACACCGCGTTGCCGACCGGCAATTGCGCGCGGCGGCCTTCCGAGACCTGCAGGCGGATCTGGTCGGCCGGCAGGAAGCCGAACCGGCGCGCGACGGAATCGACCAAGGTCGGGTCGTTGCGCGGCACCACGCTGAGATGATCGCCGACGCGGTATTTCAGGCTGGCCGGCAGCTCGACCTCAATGTGCCGGGTCGAGCGCTCCGATGGATGGGCGCCTTCCTTGTTCTGCAGCTCGCTGTTGGCGAGCACCTTCATCGGCACCGCGCCGCCTTGCGTCACGATGGTGTTGACGGCGCCCTGCGCCACCGGCTCGATCGCGTAGAGCGGCTCGTCCTCGGCGGTGCGGGTGAAATTCCAGTCGATGCCGAATTCCTTGGTCGCGACCTTGGCCGCCTCCGGAAACCATTTCTGGAACTGGCCGTCGAGATCGCTGCGCGCATCGCCCTCGCCGCGCGGATAGACGGCGCGCGCACCGTGCCTGGTCAGTTGCTCGTCGATGAAACGCGGCACCGACTGGTAGGTCGCCGCCCAGTCGCTGTTGCCGCAGCCGAACACCGCATAGCGCACCTTGGCGAAGGCGTCCTTCGGCAGGTCGCTGTCCAGCCATTTGACGAACTGCGTCGCATTGTCGGGCGCCGCGCCGTTATAGGAGGCGCAGATGATCAGCACGCCGCCCTCCTCCGGCAGCTTGCCGACATAATCATCCAGCGGACCAAGCCGGGTGGCAAAACCGTTGATCTCCGACAGATCGGCCATGCGGGTCGCCAGCTCCTCGGCCGAGCCGAGGTTGGAGCCGTAGAGCACCAGCATCGGCGTGTTGTGGCCGGGCCGCGTGGCCGGCGCGCGCGGCGCCTTCGGCGCGGCGGCTACTGCGCCTACACTGCCGGCGAATGCGCCGCGGTCCCTGTCGTCGCGCGGCCGCACCTTGATCCGGAAGCCGTCGGGCTTGACGGTCAGCGTCTCCTTCAGATGCATCTGGTAGCGATGCACGTCGAGCAGCTTGAAGCGTTGCAGGATCATGCCGATCGCGAGCGCGGCCTCGTGCATGGCGAAGCCGCGGCCGATGCAGGCGCGCTGGCCGTTGCCGAACGGCTTCCAGGCATTGATCGGGCGCTTGGCCTCCGCCTCGCGGCTGAAATTCTCGGGATCGAACACGTCGGGGTTCGGGCCCCAGACGCTGGGGTCGCGGTGCAGCGCCATCACCAGGATGGTGATGAAGGTGTTCTTCTTCAGCTTGTACTTGCCGCCGATCATCTCGTCGTTCAGCGGCGCGATACCGTAGGCCGGCGCCGGCGGCCACAACCGCAGCGCCTCCTTCAGGCATTGAGTGATGTAGGTGAGCTGCGTCACCTGCTGATAGGTCGGCCTCGCATTGATGTCCGGACCAAGGACGCGGTCGACCTCCTCATAGGCCTTCTTAAGCACGTCGGGATGCTTCAGCAGTGCGTAGATCGTGCATGACAAGAGGCCGCTGGTGG
Organism: Bradyrhizobium sp. USDA 3364; assembly: GCF_054056355.1. Classification (NCBI taxonomy): domain Bacteria; kingdom Pseudomonadati; phylum Pseudomonadota; class Alphaproteobacteria; order Hyphomicrobiales; family Nitrobacteraceae; genus Bradyrhizobium; species Bradyrhizobium sp. USDA 3364. The sequence continues at coordinate 5,481,840 of NZ_JBSRYG010000002.1, read as the reverse complement.
TCTCGTGGCCGGCGATCAGGAAGGTGTTGATCTGGTAGCGGATGTTGACGTCGTCGAGCTGCTCGCCGGTGGCGCGGTCGACGCCGGTCATCATCGCGGCCAGCATGTCCTTCTTGTCGTCGGTCACGTCGGTATTGCCGCGCCGCTCGGCGATGATCTCGTCGACCATCTTGTTCATGAAGGCGACGTCGTCGGCGAGCGTCTTGCGCCGCTTCTGCATCCACAGACCCTCGAGCGGCAGGCCGCGGGTCATCATGATGGTTTCCAGCGAGCGCACCAGCGATTCCACGAAGGGGTGGTAATCGCGGCGGTAGAACGAATTGAAGCGGTAGTCGAAGCCGCAAAGCCCGATCGTATCGAGCGTCAGCGCCGTCATGTCGTGGACGACCTCGATCTCCTCGTCGGCGTTGAGGCGCTCCCATTTCTTGACCAGCTGCTCGGCGATATCGACCATGCTCGGGTGGTACGACTGCATGGCGCGGTTGCCGAACGGCTGCATCAGGATGTTGTGCGCCTTGCTCCAGTTCGGCTCCCTGGTGTCGGCGGTGAACAGCCCGTCGCCGCCGCCCGCGCGCACGCGGCGCAGCGAGCCGCGCACCGCCTTGTCGAAGCGCTTCTCGTCGGAGAGTTCGTCGACCAGGTCGTGGCCGGACACGATCACGAGCGGCGCGCCCATCATGTCGAGCCAGAAGATCGGCCCGAGTTCCTTGGAGAGCTTCACCAGATGCTGCACCGGCGCGGTGGAGTCCAGCGACAGCATGTTGCCGACCACCGGCTTCGTCGGCGGATGCGGGATCGGACTCAGTCTGTTGCCGGACGCCATTCGGAATTGCCCCCTGTGCCTGCCCCGAACTACGCCGTCATTGCGAGCGAAGCGAAGCAATCCATCGCGCCGCGAGGGGAGAAAATGGATTGCTTCGTCGCTTCGCTCCTCGCAATGACGGCGAGAATTATCCAAACCGTTTCTTACGCCACTCGATCAGCTTGGCGCTGACCTCGTCAGGCTTTTCCTGCTGCGTCCAATGGCCGCTGTCCTTGACCAGGTACTTCTCAAGGTCCGGCACCAGCTTCTCCATGCCGTCGGCGGCCGAGGGCGGCAACACCGCGTCGTTCTCGGCCATGATCATCAGCGACGGCACCCGCACATGGTGGTCCAGCCCGGCCGAGCGTTCCCAGTTGCGGGTGAAATTGCGATACCAGTTGATGCCGCCGGTGAAGCCGGTCCTGGTGAAGGTGTCGACGAACACCTTCTTCTCGTCCGCCGACAGGATCGGCGTCCGCGGATCATGCTTGGCGTCATAGTTCGCGATCATTTGCGGAAACGCCAGATTGAGCCGGGCCGACGCGCCGACGCCGGCGATCGGCTGTTCGGGCGGCGCATCCGCCGGACGCGGCGCCGGCTTGCGCATGAAGGCATCGAAGGTCTGCTCGACCCGGCTGCCAAAAATCCGGTCGGGCTCGCGCGCCGGATCCTGGAACTGGACGATGTACATGTGATCGCCGAAGCGTTGGCGAAACAGCGCGATCGGGTCCATCGGCGCACGGTCCCAATGCGGCGTGTTGACGCCGACGATGCCGGCAACCCGCGCAGGATGCCTGAGCGGCATCTGCCAGACGACAAAGCCGCCCCAGTCGTGACCGACGAAGATCGCCTTGTCGATCTTGAGGTGGTCGAGCAGGCCGACCAGATCGCCGGTCAGGTGCTCCATGTCGTAGGCCTCGACCGGCTCGGGCCGGTCGGTCGCGCCATAGCCGCGCTGATCCGGTGCGATCACCCGGATGCCGGCTTCGCCCAGCGCCTTGATCTGGTGACGCCAGGAGAATGCCAGTTCGGGCCAGCCGTGGCACAGCACCACGGGCGGCGCGTCGGTCCTGGGGCCCGCTTCGTAGAACCCCATGCGGATTCCGTTCGTCTCGGCGAACTGCAGCGGTGGCATCTCAATCATTGAAGCAAATCCTATTCGGCCGCGCCCTTGATGTCCGCAGGCGGGGGAGCGAACGCCGCCTCGAGTGCATCGAACTCGAGCGGCAGCATGTCGCACATCACCTGCACGTGGGGAATGATGTTGGCGCCCACGATGAAGCCGAAATCGAGCTGATCGCGGTAGCTCTGCACGGTGATGTTGAGCGCAACACCGTGGGTCGAGATCGAAACCGGGAAGATGTGCAATAGCTCCGCGCCCGCCGCGTACAGCGTCTGCCGCGGTCCCGGCACGTTCGATACCGTGATGTTGGTCGCCGGCGGCAGCACGTTCGAGAGGTCGGAGCGGCTATAGAGCAGCGCCATGATCTGCACCAGGATCGGCGCCCCCAGCAGCGAGATGTTGGAAACCTGCGGCACCAAAGCGCGCAGCGGATGCGACATCTCCTTGGACTTGGTGGACTGCGCGATGATGGTCTCGAGCCGCTTCCTCGGATCCTCGATGTCGGTCGCGATCGAGCAGATCATGCCGAATACCTGGTTGTTGGATTCGGCGTTGCCTTCCTCGCGGAGCGAGATCGGCACGCCTGCCGTCAACGACTTGTTCGGCAGCGCGCCCTGGCTGATCAGATAGCGCCGCACCACGCCGGAGGCGAGCGCCAGCACGACGTCGTTGAGCTTGCCGCCCGACGCCTTCGCCACCGCCTTGGCGCGCGACAGCGAGATCGAGGTGCCGGCAAAGCTGCGCTCGGACGAGATCGCCTTGTTGAGGATGGTCGGCGGCGACGACATCGCCTGCAGGCTCTCCCGCGACCTGGGATCGGCGACCTTGGCGACGACGTCGGACAGGCTCTTCATGACGGTCGGCATCGAGCCCGCGAACTTCACCGCGCTCTCGATCTGGAACATGGCGTTGTCGAACAGGATCGACGCCGAGGTCGCTCTTGCCGGAGCGCGGCAGTTCGAGGCTCTTCTGCGCGGCGGCGGCCGCCTCGAACGGCTGGGTCCAGAGCTGCTGATAGGCGTCGATCAGATTGGCGGCGATGTCGCGCGGCTCCTGCGCGACCTTCTTCGCGCCCGGCGGCTCGATCTCGCGCGGCACCGGCGTCAGGTCGTAGATCATGCTGGTCAGCGCAGCACCTGCCCCGCCGTCGATGCAGGCATGGTGCATCTTGGAATAGAGCCCGATCTCGTTGTCCTTCATGCCCTCGAAGACGTAGAACTCCCAGAGCGGGCGAGCCCGGTTCAACAGCTTGGCGTGCATCCAGCCGACGATGCGTTCCAGCGTGGCGCGGTCGCGCGGCGCCGGCAGGCTGGCGCGGAAGATATGGCGATCGATGTCGAACTGGTCGTCCTCGACCCAGGACGGATGATCGATGTCGAGCGGCGCCTTCTGCAGGCGCGCCTTGAGGATCGGCGCGACGTGCAGCCGCGAGGCGATCATCGCCTTGAACTCCTCGAAGAAGTCGCCCTTGTAGCCGTCGGGCAGGCGGAAGATCGCCATGCTGCCGACATGCATCGGCATTTCCGGCGTTTCCAGATAGAGAAACGATGCGTCCAGCGAGGACAGCTTCTTGGCGTCGCTCATGATCTCCTCCCGAGAGCCAACTCACTCGGGCGCCTTGGCGGCGCTTCTCATCGTTCGGTCAGGATTGTGCCTGTTCTGCCGGTCCATAGGCAATGGCAAAGGGGCCCGACCGGTCAAAATGCCGGAATTCGCCTTCCGGCTGCGCCAGCCGGTCCGCGATCGCCCATAGCGCCGCGGGGTTGACGCCGAGTCCGATATGGCTGGCGAAATGCACCTCGATGTTCTCGGCGGTCGGCGACGGCCGCACCCGCGAGGTGCGCCAGTTCACGATGCCGTCGGTGCGGGAATAGATCGAGGTGGCCGGCACCGGCATGTCGCCTGCGACCGCCGCGCGAATTTCGGGAATGTCGTCCACCTCCTCGCCGGACAGCAGCTCATACAGCCGGGTCGCGTTGGTGGCGCGGATGTCGCCGGCGAACGGACAGCCCAGCGTGATGATCGAGCGCACCAGTTCGGGCATCTGCGACGCCAGGTCGCGCGCATAGACGCCGCCGAGGCTCCAGCCGATGATCGAGACCTTGCGTCCGGACGCCTCATGGACCCGCTTGAGCAGGTCGCGCAGCGCAGCCCGCCTGCTGGAGATCCCGCCGAAATTGCGGCCCATGTTCCAGGCGAAGGCGTCGTAGCCGAGCTCCTTCAGATAGCGCCGCATCGGCACCATCGACAGGTCGCTGGCGAGGAAGCCCGGCAGCGCCAGCACCGCATGGCCGTCGCCCTTCGGGGCCTGCATCAGCAGAGGCGAGAGCAGCAGGCTCGAGTTGAATTCGAGCAGGCCGCGCCCTTCGGCCAGCATCAGGAGCAGGCTGGGCGGGCGCAACCGGCGTTCGGTGCCATCAACGCTCCTGTCCATGTCGGCCACTATTTCTTCTTGCTCGTGCCGCCGAAGCCGGCCATCGCCACGAACATGTCCTGGAAACGCTCGGCAAGCTTGGGATCGAAGGTGAACCAGCTCTGCATCAGCGATTCCGGGGAAATCTTCTCGATGTTGGACAGCATCTGCTGTTGCAGCTTGTCCATGACAGCGGTCTGCATCGGCGCCACGTCGGGCAGGCCGAAGAACTGCCGCGCTTCGAGGGGCGTACAATCTATCTCGACGTTGACTTTCATATCCGCCTCCTCAATGCGCCTGACCCACCTCAGTATCGCCGCGACGGGGTGAGTTACGCAAGTGAGCCTGACCTGCCCCGAAGTGCAGTCGGCCTCAATCATCCGTTATGGTCAACCAAACCGTTTTTGGAGCAACCGGCATAAAGCGGCCTCGCCGGCGATCATTCCCATGACCGGCAAGCGGCCAGTCCGAAAGTCGAATGTCGCGCGTTCGCATCGACCGCCTACTCTCAAATCCCATCCATTGCGCTGCACCCGCGCAAAACCGGTTAACCCTCTGGGAAATCGCGCTTGCGCGGCCGGTAAACTCTGGCAACATGGATCAATAATACCAGCCGGACAAAGCAGCCGGCGGACAAAAACGGGGACACGGGATCACATGTCGGTACGTTGGAGTTTGTTTGCGGCGACTGCCGTCGCATGCGTCGCCCTTGCTTTTCCGGCATCGGCTCAGACCTTGAAATACGCCAACCAGGGCGAACTCAAGTCGCTGGATCCCTACACGCTGAAGGAAACCACGACGATCGCGCACCACGCCCACGTCTACGAAGGCCTCACCGCGCGCGACAAGGACCTCAAGATCATTCCCGCACTGGCGGAAAGCTGGGAGACGCTGAGCCCGACCAAATGGCGCTTCCATCTGCGCAAGGGCGTAAAATTCCACAATGGCGATCCCTTCACCGCCGACGACGTGCTGTTCTCCGCCGAGCGCGTCCGCGCCAAGGGCTCCAATTTCCTCAGCAACGTCCCGGCCGACGCCAAGTTCACCAAGGTCGACGACTACACGGTCGACGTGACGCTGGACTCGCCCAATCCCATCCTGACCTCGCAATGGGATAGCTGGTACATCATGGACAAGAAGTGGTGCGAGGAGAACAACTCGGTTGCGCCGACGCCGGCCTCCGCAACCACGCCGAGCTACGCCGCGCTGCACGAGAACGGCACCGGTCCCTTCACGATCGAGAGCCATCAGCCCGGCGTGAAGACCGTGTTCAAGGCGTTTCCGGGCTATTGGCGCAAGCCCGAGCACAATCTCAAGGAGATCATCTTCACCCCGATCGGCTCCGACGCCACCCGCGTCGCCGCGTTGCTCTCCGGCGAGGTCGATGTCATCGAACCGGTTCCGCTCCAGGACATCCAGCGTGTCAATTCCAGCGGCGTCGCCACCGTGATGACCGCGCCGGAGATCCGCACCATCTTCATCGGCATGGATACGGCGCGCGATGAGCTGCTGTATTCCAACATCAAGGGCAAGAACCCGTTCAAGGATATCCGCGTCCGCGAAGCGTTCTACAAGACGATCGACGTCGACCTGATCAAGACCCGCGTCATGCGCGGCATGTCGACGCCCTCGACGCTGATGATCGCCCCCGAACTCTATCCGCTGTCGAAGGAGTTCATCCGGCCGAAGCTCGATCCTGATGGTGCCAAGAAGCTGCTGGCCGACGCCGGCTACCCGAACGGCTTCGAGGTGACGATGGATTGCCCGAACGACCGTTACGTCAACGACGCCGCGATCTGCCAGGCAGTGGTCGGCATGCTGGCCCGCATCGGCGTCAAGGTGAACCTGCTGGCGCAGCCGAAGGCGCAGTATTTCGGCAAGGTGCTGAAGCCCGGCGGTTACCAGACCTCGTTCTTCATGCTGGGCTGGACGCCCGCGACCTCGGATTCCCACAACGTGCTGCACGACATCCTCGGCTGCCGCGACGATCCGAAGGATGCCACAAGGGGCGAGGCCAATCTCGGCGGCTATTGCAACAAGGAAGTCGACGCGCTCACCGACAAGGTCCTGGTCGAGAGCGACACTGCCAAGCGCGACCAGTTGATCAAGCAGGCCTACGAAATCGTCATCAAGGATTACGGCTACATTCCGCTGCATCAGCAACCGCTGGTGTGGGGCGTGTCGAAGAAGGTCAAGCTGACCCAGCGCGCGGACAACCAGGTGCTGCTGTATTGGGCGACCAAACAGGGTGAATAGCGGCTTCAGCGAATTGAGTCCCGGAAGCGCAGGCTTCCGGGACTTGTTGTTTTCGGTACGCGAGATGTCGCGTGCCTGTTGTCAAGGGCAGTGAAAGGTAGAGATGCTGGCTTTCACTCTTCGCCGCTTCCTGCAGGCGATCGGCGTGATGCTCGCCGTGGGCGTCATCGCGTTCGCGATGTTCCGCTTCGCCGGCGATCCGGTGAACCAGATCGTCTCGATCGACACCTCGGCCGCACAGCGCGCTGAAATCCGGCATTCGCTCGGCCTGGACGATCCCGTGCTGGTGCAGTTCGGCCGCTACTTCATCAATGCGCTGCAGTTCAAGTTCGGCGTGTCCTACCAGTTCCGCCTGCCGGTCTCATCGCTGCTGGCGGAGCGGCTGCCGGCGACGCTGGAGCTTGCGATCTGCGCGACGCTGTTTGCGATGGTCGCCGGCATCCTGATGGGGGTCTATTCGGCGCTGCGCCGCGACACCGTGCTCGCCAAATTATTCCAGGCGGTATCGCTGATCGGCATTTCGCTGCCGACTTTCCTGATCGGCATCCTCCTGATCTATCTGTTCGCGGTGACGCTGGGCTGGCTGCCCTCGTTCGGCCGCGGCGAGGTGGTGAAGCTCGGCTGGTGGACCACCGGACTGCTGACCGTCTCGGGCCTGAAGGCGCTGATCATGCCGGCGATCACGCTCGGGCTGTTCCAGATGACCCTGATCATGCGGCTGGTGCGCGCCGAAATGCTGGAAGTGTTGCGGACCGACTATATCCGCTTCGCCCGCGCCCGCGGGCTGACCACGCGCGCGATCCATTTCGGCCATGCCCTGAAGAACACCCTGGTTCCGGTGATCACGGTGGCCGGCCTACAGTTTGGCTCGGTTATTGCTTTCTCGATCATCACCGAAACCGTGTTCCAATGGCCGGGCATGGGGCTTCTGTTCGTGCAGGCCGTGCAAAACGTCGATATCCCGATCATGGCCGCGTATCTGCTGATGGTCTCGCTGATCTTCGTCACCATCAATCTCGTGGTCGACATCCTCTACACCGTGGTCGATCCGCGCTTGCGCTCGACCGTCGGCCGCGCGGCGTGAGGGATCAACCGATGTCCGACGCCGTCGTCCCCGATCGCTCCGAAGACCGCCGCGCAGCGTCCGGCTGGTTCAGGCGCGCGCTCGACAGCGACATCTTCTATTCGTTCCGCCGCTCCCGCCTGACGATGGTCGCCGCCGTTATCACGCTGCTGTTCTTCCTGCTGGCGATCTTTGCCTCATGGCTCGCCGTGCAGAACCCGTTCGATCCGGCGCAGCTGCAACTGATCAACTCGCGGATCGCGCCGCTCTGGACCGCCGACGGCCAGAGCCCGTTCCTGCTCGGCACCGACGAGCAGGGCCGCGACGTGCTCTCGGCGATCCTCTACGGCCTGCGCATCTCGCTTGCGGTCGGCCTCGCGGGCGTCATCTTCGCTGGCGCGCTCGGCATCGGTCTCGGGCTGGTCGCCGGCTATTTCGGCGGCGTGGTCGACAGTGTGATCATGCGGATCGCCGACGTGCAGCTCACCTTCCCCGCGATCCTGATCGCGCTTTTGGTCAACGGCGTCGCCAAATCGCTGCTCGGCAACCGGCTCGACGAAATGAGCACGCTCGGCGTGCTGATCATCGCGATCGGTCTCAGCTTCTGGGTGCAATATGCCCGCACCGTGCGCGGTTCGGTCATGGTCGAGAAGAACAAGGACTATGTGGCGGCGGCGCAGCTGATCGGGCTGCCGGCGCCGAAGATCATGCTGCGGCACGTGCTGCCGAACACGATGGGCCCGATCCTCGTCATCGCCACCATCAACCTCGCGCTCGCGATCATCACCGAGGCGACGCTGTCGTTCCTCGGCGCCGGCATGCCCGACACCATGCCCTCGCTCGGCACCCTGATCCGGATCGGCAACAACTATCTGTTCGCCGGCGAATGGTGGATCGTCGCCTTCCCGGGCATCGCGCTGGCCGGCCTGATCCTCTCTATCAACCTGCTCGGCGACTGGCTGCGCGACGCCCTCAATCCGAAGCTCCGATGACCCAGCCTGTTCTCTCCGTACGCAACCTCGAGGTGGAATTCGTCACCCGCCGGGCGACGCTGCGCGCCATCAACGGGGTGTCGTTCGATATCGCCAAGGGCGAGGTGCTTGGCGTGGTCGGCGAGTCCGGCGCCGGCAAGTCGGTCACCGGTCTTGCGGTAATCGGGCTGATCGATCCGCCCGGCCGCATCTCCGCCGGCGAGATCGAGCTGTCGGGCACCCGCATCGACCATCTTCCACCGGAGGAAATCCGCCGGATCAGGGGCAAGCGGATCGGCATGATCTTCCAGGATCCGCTGACCAGCCTCAATCCGCTCTACAAGATCGGCGACCAGATCGTCGAGACCATCCGCACCCACACCAATCTGAGCGAAAGCGCCGCGCGCAGGCGCGCCATCGACCTGCTAGCGGAGGTCGGCATCCCCGCGCCCGAGAAGCGCATCGACGGCTACCCGCACGAATTCTCCGGCGGCATGCGGCAGCGCGTTGTGATCGCGCTCGCGATCTGCGCCGAGCCCGAGCTGATCATCGCCGACGAGCCGACCACCGCGCTCGACGTCTCCGTGCAGGCGCAGATCATCGCGCTGATCAAGCGGCTCGGCCGCGACCACGGCACCGCGGTAATGCTGGTGACCCACGACATGGGCGTGATCGCCGAGACCTGCGACCGCGTCGCGGTGATGTATTCCGGCCGCATTGCCGAGATCGGCCCGGTGCAGGAGGTGGTGCGCAACCCGCTGCATCCCTACGCCAAGGGCCTGATGGGTGCGATCCCGACGCTGGCGGGCGAGGACAAGCGCCTGGTGCAGATCCCGGGCTCGATGCCGCGGCTGTCGGCGATCCCGCCGGGCTGCCCGTTCAATCCGCGCTGTGCGTTCGCGTTCGATCGCTGCCGGGTCGAACGCCCCGAACCGATCAGGCAGGGCACGCAATCCGTGGCCTGCCATCTGTTCGAGCCCGCGAAGGAGACCGCGGCATGAGCGGGACATTGATCGAGGTCAGGAATTTGCGCCGTGTCTTCGACGTCTCGAAGCCATGGCTCAACCGCGTGATCGAGGGCGGCCATCCCGAATTCCTGAAAGCGGTCGACGGCGTCTCCTTCGACATCAAGCGCGGCGAGACGTTTGCGCTGGTCGGGGAATCCGGCTCCGGCAAGACCACGGTTGCGCGCATGGTCGTCGGCCTGCTGCCGCCGAGTTCGGGCGAAGTCGTGATCGACGGCGTCTCGATGACCGACCCGCGGCAAGGCCAGGCGCGCCGCCGCTTGCGCCGGCGCATCCAGATGGTTTTCCAGGATCCCTATGCGAGCCTCAATCCGCGCTACCGGGTCGCCGCCATCGTCGCCGAGCCGATCCGCGCCTTCGACCTGATCCAGGGCGAGCGCGACATCAAGGACCGGGTCGGCGAGTTGCTCTCGCTGGTCGGCCTGCACCCCGACGACGGCCAGAAATTCCCGCATGAATTTTCCGGCGGACAGCGCCAGCGCATCGCGATCGCCCGCGCACTGGCGTCCGAGGCCGAATTCATCGTCTGCGACGAGCCGACCTCGGCGCTCGACGTCTCCGTGCAGGCGCAGATCCTCAACCTGATGCGCGACCTCCAGGACAAGTTCGGCCTGACCTATCTCTTCATCAGCCACAATCTCGCGGTCGTCCGCCACATGGCGAGCCGGATCGGCGTGATGTATCTCGGCCGCATCGTCGAGATCGCCGAGGGCCGAAAGCTGTTCGAGGACCCGCGGATGCCCTACACCAGGATGCTGCTCGGCGCGGTTCCGGATCTTGCGATGTCCGGCCGCCAGCGCATCCCGGTCAAGGGCGAGATTCCGAACCCGATCGATCCGCCGAAGGGCTGCTCGTTCAACCCGCGCTGTCCCCTCGCCTTCGATCTCTGCCGTGAGCGGGCGCCGGAACTGATTGACGGCGTCGCCTGCCACGCGATCAACAATCCCACCGCTGCCGTTCCGGCATGATCACGCGGATGGGAGCCGCCATGTCCACCAGGCGGTTGGCATACCAGCCCGGCTGTGATCAAGTGCGCGCACGCAAGCCCAAAAACAAACCGCCTAACGGTGAATCGTCATGAGCAACGTCAATCCCGATCCGTTCACCACGCGGCCCGAAATCGAAGGCACCTTCGGCGTCGTCACCTCGACGCACTGGATCGCGACCGCGGTCGGCATGGCGACGCTGGAGAAAGGCGGCAACGCCTTTGATGCGGGGGTCGCGACCGCCTTCACGCTGCAGGTCGTCGAGCCGCATCTGAACGGCCCCGGCGGCGACGTGCCGATCATCGTGCACGACGTCAAGCGCGGCAAGAGCGAGGTGATCTGCGGCCAGGGCCCGGCGCCGGCGAAGGCAACCATCGCGCATTACCGCAGCGAGGGCCTCGAGATGGTACCGGGCACCGGCCTGCTCGCCGCCTGCGTGCCCGGCACGTTCGAATCCTGGATGCTGCTGCTGCGCGACTACGGCACCATGAAGCTGCGCGACGTGCTGGAGCCCGCGATCGCCTACGCCCGTGACGGCTATCCGCTGGTCGAGCGTGCGGCGGCGACCATCCAAACCGTCGAGCAGCTGTTCCGGAAATATTGGACCACATCGGCCGACGTTTATCTGCCGAACGGTGAGGTGCCAAAGCCCGGCACCATCTTCACCAACAGGACGCTCGCGGAGACTTACACACGTATCCTCGATGAAGCAGAGAGTGCCGGCAGCGACCGCGTCGTGCAGATCGAGCGCGCGCGCCACGCCTGGTCGAAGGGCTTCGTCGCCGAGGCGATCGACAAGTTCTGCCGTACCCGGGAGGTGATGGACGTCTCCGGCTCGCCGCACCGCGGCGTGTTGTCGGCCGACGACATGGCGCGCTGGCAGCCGACCATCGAGGCACCGCTGACCTACGATTACGGCCGCTACACCGTGCAGAAAGCCGGCGTCTGGAGCCAGGGTCCGGTGATGCTGCAGCAGCTCGCGCTGCTGAAGGGCTTTGCGCTCGACGGGCTCGATCCCGCAGGCCCCGACTTCATCCATCTGCAGATCGAAGCCGCCAAGCTCGCTTATGCCGATCGTGAGACGTTCTATGGCGACCCAAAGTTCAGCGACATCCCGATCGAGACGCTGCTGTCCGATGCCTATAACAACGAACGGCGCAAGCTGATCTCAAGGAACAAAGCTTCGCTCGACTTCCGCCCCGGCTCGGTCGAAGGCTTCGGCGGCGTCGTGAAACTGCGACACGCCGAAGGGCATCGCGAAGCGGTCGGCGCCATGGGTGCAGGCGAGCCGACCGTCGGCCGGTTCGGCGAGGTGCGCGGCGACACCGTGCATTTCGACATTATCGACAAGGCCGGCAACATGATCTCGGCGACGCCGTCTGGCGGCTGGCTGCAGTCCTCGCCGGTGATTCCCGAGATCGGCTTCTGCCTCGGCAGCCGCGCCCAGATGTTCTGGCTCGAGGAGAATCACCCTGCCTCGCTTGCACCGGGCAAGCGGCCGCGCACCACGCTGTCGCCGACCATGGCGCTGCGCGACGGCGAGCCGTATCTTTCCTGGGGCTCGCCCGGCGGCGACCAGCAGGACCAGTGGATTACGCAGTTCTTCCTGCGCCATGTCCACGCCAAGCTCAATTTGCAGGAGGCGATCGACGCGCCGGCCTGGCACTCCGAGCATTTCCCGATCTCGTTCTGGCCACGCACGTCACGTCCCGGCGTGCTGGTGCTGGAAAATCGCGTGCCGAAATCGACCATCGACGAATTGAAGCGCCGCGGCCATGTGGTTGAGATTGGCCCCGATTGGTCGGAAGGCCGTCTCACCGCGGCCTCGAAGGTCGGCCCCCGCCGCCGCGCCGCCGCCAACCCGCGCGGCATGCAGGGCTACGCCGCCGGCCGTTAGAGCGTTTTCGAGCGAAGTGGACCCGGTTCGCGTGAAGAAAACGCGTCAAACAAGGATAGTAGACCATGATGCGATCCAATCGCATCATGGTCTAGGACACGAAGGCTTGAGATGACCTGGTCGATCATCGCCCGCGACAGCGCCACCGGCCAGCTCGGCATCGCCGTCGCGACGCGGTTCTTCGCGGTCGGCGCGCTGGTGCCGCACATTGCGCCCGGGATCGGCGCCGTTGCAACGCAGGCGCTGGTCAACCCCTATTACGGCATCGACGGCCTTACGCTCTTGCGCGAGGGCAAGAGCCCGCATCAGGTGATCGCGGCGCTCATCGCGTCCGACGGCGGCCGCGAGAGCCGGCAGGTGCATGTCATGGACGCCGAGGGCCGCATCGCGGCGCACTCCGGCAAGGACTGCATCGACTGGTTCGGCCATATCGCGGGCGACGGCTTCTCGATCGCCGGCAACATGCTGGCCGGGCCCGCGGTGCTCGACGAGACCGCGCGCGTCTATGCCGCGAACGAGAAGCTCCCGTTCGCAGAGCGGCTGATCAAGGCGATGTTCGCCGGCGAAGCGGCCGGCGGCGACAAGCGCGGCAAGCAATCGGCGGCGCTGCTGATCCACGGCACCGAGGAATGGCCGTTGCTCGACCTGCGGGTCGACGACCACACCGATCCCCTGCGCGAGCTCGAGCGGCTGGAGGCGGTCAGCCGCGAGCACTGGGCGCCGTTCCGCACTTTCATGCCGACCCGCGCCAATCCGGCCGGAACCAGCGACCGCGCGACGATCGACGCCGGCATCGCAGCGGCAACCGCGAGCCGCGAATGACCGCCGGCCCGCTGATCGAGATCGAGGGTTTGCGCGTCAGCTTCCACGGCGATGACGGCCGCGTCACGCATGCCGTCGACAGCGTTGATCTTTCGGTCGCGAACGGCGCCACGCTCGGCCTGGTCGGCGAGTCCGGTTGCGGCAAGAGCGTGACCTCGCTCGCGATCATGGGGCTGCTGCCGAAGCAGTCCGCCGCGGTCACCGGCGCAATCCGCTTCGACGGCTTCGACCTGCTCGACGTGCCCGATGCGACGCTGCGCGACCTGCGCGGCAATCGCCTCGCCATGATCTTCCAGGAGCCGATGACCTCGCTCAACCCGAGCTTCACCATCGGCGACCAGATCACCGAGACCATCCTGCGCCACCGCGGCGGCTCCCGCCGCGCGGCGCGCGCACGCACCATCGAGCTGCTGCGCCGTGTGCACATCCCCTCACCCGAGAAACGCATCGACGAGTTTCCGCACAAGCTGTCGGGCGGCATGCGTCAGCGCGTGATGATCGCGATGGCGCTCGCCTGCGATCCGCAGCTTCTGATCGCCGACGAGCCGACCACCGCGCTGGACGTCACGTTGCAGGCGCAGATCCTCGACCTGATGCGCGAGCTGAAGGCCGCGAGTGGCGCTGCGATCATCCTGATCACCCACGATCTCGGCGTCGTCGCCGAGGTCTGCGACGAGGTCGCGGTGATGTATGCCGGCGAGATCGTCGAGCGCGCCCCGGTCGATGAGCTATTTGCCAATCCGCAGCATCCCTACACGGTCGGCCTGCTCGGCTCGATCCCGCGGCTCGACCGCCGCGCCAGCCATCTCGCCACCATCGAAGGCATGGTGCCGAACATGGCAAACCCGCCTGTGGGCTGCCGCTTCGCCGCGCGCTGCCCGTTCGTCGAGGGTGCCTGCACCCAAGCGCCGCCACCGCCGCTCGCGATGCTGAGCGCGACTCATGCCTCGCGCTGCATCCGTGCGCCGCTGGAACGGCTGGTGTCATGAGTTTTGCGCTCTCCACTCTATTGCCCCGGGCGCAGTGCAGCACAAGCGCAGCGCAGTGGTGCACTGCAGAACCGGGGCCCACAGCGAGCGCGATGAGACATGGGTCCCGGTTCAGCAGCGCAACGCTTCGCGTTGCACTGCGCCCGGGACACGGCAGCCGGATGCCACGCCAATGACTGCGCTGCTCGAGGTCGAAGGGCTGGTGAAGCATTTCGTCGCCGAACGCTCGGTGTTCGGCCGGCCGACCGCTTATGTGAAGGCGGTCGACGGCGTCAGCTTCACGGTCGAGGCCGGCAAGACGCTGGCGCTGGTCGGCGAATCCGGCTGCGGCAAATCCACCGTCAGCCGGCTGGTGCTGCGGCTGATCGAGCCGGACGCCGGACGTATCCGCTTTGCCGGCCGCGACCTCGGCGCGCTCAATGCCGAGCAGCTGCGCGCGTTCCGCCGCGACGCGCAACTGATCTTCCAGGACCCCTATGCCTCGCTCAACCCGCGCATGACGGTGAGCCAGATCCTGACCGAGCCGCTGGCGCTGCACGATCTCGTGCCGGCGGCAGGCCGCCGCGAGCGGATCGATGAGCTGTTGCGGCTGGTCGGGCTCGAGCCGCGTTTCGCGCGCCGCTATCCGCACGAATTCTCCGGCGGCCAGCGCCAGCGCATCGCGATTGCCCGGGCGCTCGCGGTCGAGCCGAAGCTGATCATCTGCGACGAGCCGGTGTCGGCGCTCGACGTCTCGATCCGCTCGCAGATCCTCAACCTGCTGCGCGACCTGCAGGATCGCCTGAAGGTCGCCTACATCTTCGTCTCGCACGATCTGGCCGTGGTGAAGCACATCGCCGACCGTGTCGCCGTGATGAATCTCGGCACCATCGTCGAGACCGCGGACGCGCAAGTGCTGTTCGCCGCCCCGCGCCATCCCTATAGCCGCGCGCTGTTGTCGGCGATCCCGGTGCCGAAGCCGCGCGCGAAGCGCAGCCGCATCGTGCTGGAAGGCGAACTGCCGAGCGCGCTCAATCCGCCCTCCGGCTGCCGCTTCCATACCCGCTGCCCCTATGTGGTCGCACGCTGCCGCAGCGAGGTTCCGCAGTTGCTGGCGGACGGCACAGGCCACGCCACGGCCTGCCACCGTACCGCAGAGCTGCCGCCGGCGGAGAACATCGTTCCCGCCGATGGCGGATTCTCGCCGTCGCTGGAGAAATTGGTCGCGGCCTTCAGCGGAGCGGCGGAAGGGACCGGGCGCGGCGGGGTTGGTAACGTCGAAACGGTGCCGCAGGCATGAGATGGGGAGTTGCGATGAGGATGTTTCGTTTGGCGGCGACGGCCGCCGCCCTGCTGCTGTCGCTCGTGGCAAGCGCCCAGGCCCAGACCACCCTGCGGATCGGCCTTGCCGAGGACCCCGACGTGCTCGACCCGACCATGGCGCGCACCTATGTCGGCCGCATCGTGTTCGCCGCGATGTGCGACAAGCTGTTCGACATCGACGAGAAGCTCAACATCGTGCCGCAGCTCGCGCTATCGCACGAGACCTCCGCCGACGGCAAGGAGGTCACCATCAAGCTCCGGCCGGGCGTCAAGTTCCAGGACGGCGAGCCGCTCGATGCGGAGGCGGCGAAGTTTTCGCTGGAGCGGCATCTGACCTTCCCCGGCTCGTTCCGCAAGCCGGAGCTTGCCAGCATCGATCACATCGAAATCGTCGATCCGCTGACCATCAAGCTGGTACTCAAGGCGCCGTTCTCGCCCCTGATCGCCCAGCTCACCGACCGCGCCGGCATGATGGTGTCGCCCAAGGCCGCCAAGGCGGCCGGCGACAAGTTCGGCCTGCATCCGGTCTGCGCCGGTCCCTACAAATTCGTCGAGCGCGTCCAGCAGGACCGCATCGTGCTGGAGAAATTTGCCGACTACTGGAACAAGGACAACGTCTTCATCGACCGCATCGTCTATCTGCCGATCGTGGACGCCACGGTGCGGCTCGCCAATCTGAAATCCGGCGGGCTCGACCTGATCGAGCGCGTGCTTGCCACCGACCTGAAGGACGTGCGCGCCGACTCGCGGCTGAAAGTGTCGAGCGCGATCGAGCTCGGCTATCAGGGCATCACGCTCAACATCGGCAAGGACAAGGCCAAGGGCCCGCTGAGCCAATCGGCCAAGGTCCGGCAGGCGCTTGATCTGTCGATCGACCGCGAGGCGATCAACCAGGTCGTGTTCAACGGCGAGTTCAAGCCCGGAAACCAGTGGATCAGCCCGGACCATCCCTATTACCAGAAGGACTTTCCGATCCGCCCGCGCGATGTCGCAAAGGCCAAGGCGCTGTTGAAGGAGGCCGGCGTGACGCCGCCGGTCAGCGTCGATTTCATGGTGCCGAAGGGCCCCGAAACCGAGGCCACCGCGCAGGTCATCCAGTCGATGGCGGCCGAAGCCGGCTTCGACATGAAGATCCGGGTCACCGAGTTCGCGACCTCGCTGAAGCAGGCCGAGTCCGGCGAATATCAGGCCTATATGCTGGCGTGGAGCGGCCGCATCGATCCGGACGGCAACTCCTATGTCTTCCTGCACAAGGACGCGCCGCAAAACTACAGCGCCTGGGTCAATCCCGAGGCCGACAAGGCGCTCGACGACGCCCGCCTCACCACCGACATGACGCAGCGCAAGGCGATCTACGCCAAGCTGACCAAGCTGGAACAGGAGGACGAGCCGCTCCTCTACATCTACCATCGCCGCATCATCATCGCGCACACCACCAAACTCGACGGCTACAAGCAGATGCCCGATGGGCTGGTGCGCGTGGTCGGGCTGAAGCTGAAGTGACGACGCACGCGGACCGCTCGCGTCCCGGATGCGTTGCAGCGCGCAGCGGTGCAACGCTGGTCCGAGATCTATCGCGGGGCCGATATGGGTCCCGGTTCAGCAGCACAACATTGCATGTTGCGCTGCGCCCGGGACACGAGGCTGAGACATGCTGAACTTCCTCGCCAAGCGGCTGGCTCAGATCGTCCCGACGCTGTTCTTCGTCTCGGTGCTGATCTTCTCGCTGCAGCATTTGCTGCCCGGCGATCCGGCGCTGGTGATGGCCGGCGAGGAACGGGATCCCGCCGTGATCGCGCAGATCCGTGCGCAGTACCATCTCGATCAGCCGATCCCGGTGCAGTACGTCTACTGGATCAAGGGCGTGCTGTCGGGCGACTTCGGCGAGTCCCTGCGCAACAAGATGCCGGTGCTGGAACTGATCGCGCAGAAGCTGCCGGTGACGCTGCAGCTTGCGGCGATGGCGATCGTGATCGCCTTCCTGATCGGCATTCCCGCCGGCATCGTCTCGGCGGTGAAGAAAGGCACCGCCTGGGACTACGGCGCCAATCTGTTCGCGCTGTGGGGCATCTCGACGCCGAACTTCTGGCTCGGCATCATGCTGATCTTCCTGTTCTCGATCGAACTGGGCTGGCTGCCGGCCTCCGGCTTTGTGCCGCTGACCGAGAACTGGCGCGCCAGCATCGCCGCCACCATCATGCCGGCCTTCGTGCTCGGCAACGCGATCGCCGCGATCCTGATGCGGCACACAAGAAGCGCCATGCTGCAGGTGCTGGAGAGCGACTATGTCCGCACCGCGCGCGCCAAGGGCCTGTCCGAGCGCACGGTGATCCTCAAGCACGCGATGCGCAACGCGCTGACGCCGATCATCACGCTCGGCGCGCTCGAGCTCGGCACGCTGCTATCGGGCGCGGTCCTCACCGAGCAGATCTTCTCGATCCCCGGCTTCGGCAAGCTGATCGTCGACGCCGTGTTCAACCGGGACTATGCCGTCGTGCAGGGCGTGGTGCTGACCACGGCGACGATCTACATCACGCTCAACCTGATCGCCGACATCGCCTACATCCTCGTCAACCCGCGGCTGAGGGGCTGACCGGATGACCGACGTCACGCTCGCCACCCCTGCCGCGGTGCTCGCCGCCGAGACGCTGGAGAGTCCGGCGCGGCGCGCCTGGCGGCGGCTGGTCAAGCGCAAGGGCGCGATGCTCGGCCTCGCCGTGATCGCACTCTTCATCCTGCTCGCGGTGTTCGCGCCGCTGATCGTTCCCTATGATCCCGTTGCGACGAGCTGGTCGCTGGTGCGCAAGGCGCCGTCGATGCAGCACTGGTTCGGCACCGACGAGCTCGGCCGCGACGTGCTCGCCCGCGTCGTGTACGGCGCCCGCGCCTCACTCGTCGCCGGCGTCATCTCGGTCGGCATCGCGCTTGCGATCGGCGTGCCGCTCGGATTGCTCGCCGGCTATCGCGGCGGCTTCATCGACGCGCTGATCAGCCGCATCACCGATGCGATGCTGGCCTGCCCGTTCCTGATCCTGGCGATCGCGCTCGCCGCCTTCCTCGGCCCGAGCCTCGGCAATGCGATGATCGCGATCGGCGTCTCGGCGACCCCGATCTTCATCCGGCTGACCCGCGGCCAGGTGATGAGCGTCAAGGTCGAGGACTATGTCGAGGCTGCGCGCGCCATGGGCAATCCGCGCTGGCGCATCGCGCTGGTCCACATCCTGCCCAACATCCTGCCGGCGCTGCTGGTGCAGGCGACGCTGTCGATCGCGGCCGCGATCATCGCCGAAGCCGCGCTGTCCTTCCTCGGCCTCGGCCAGCAGCCGCCGGCGCCGTCCTGGGGCAGCATGCTCAACGCCGCGCAGCGCTTCCTGACCAGCGCGCCATGGATGGCGGTGTGGCCGGGCCTTGCGATCTTCCTGGTCGTGCTGTCGTTCAACCTGGTGGGCGACGGCCTGCGCGACGCGCTCGATCCGAAGGCGCGGTGACGCGTCGCCGTTCCTGCCGCAGCGAGCGCTCAATTTGCCCCGTCATCCTGAGGTGGCCGCTTCTTCAGCGGCCCTCGAAGGATCGACGGCCACCAGCCGGGCCGTGCATCCTTCGAGACGCGCTACGCGCTGCTCAGGATGACGGAAGGAAAAAGCTGCGCGACGCCCCCAACCGTCGTCATTGCGAGCGAAGCGAAGCAATCCATTGGTCCACGTATGCGGAGCGATGGATTGCTTCGTCGCGGAGCCTGTCATCGGGCGCGCGTTCGCGCGACCCGTTGGCTCCTCGCCATGACGACGCTAAATCACCACCTCCCGCAGCACGCGCCGGCAATCCATCTCGTATTCGAGATCGACCACCGGCGGGCGGCAGAAGTGCCAGGTCAGGCCGGAGCGCGTGGCGCCGCGGCGGACAAGCTCGTCGACGACCACGGGATGGATGTCGTGCACGGTGTAGGCCTGCACCGCCGTCGTCTCCTGCCAGCCGAAGCTGAACTCGGCCAGGCGCCGCTCCATCTCGCTTGCGGTGAAGCGGACCTTCTCGCGCCACGCGCCGGGGCTGAGATCGCGATAGCAGACGATGCGATCCGGATAGCTGCCGGTGCCGCCGCGTGCCTCGGCGCCGCCCGCGATCACGAAGGATGGCGACGTGCTCGTGCTCGGCCGCGTGAACGAGAAGGCTTGGAACGACGGCTCCGCCGGCGGATCGATCTCGGGACAGACGTTACTGCGCGCCACCGGATTGATGGTGCCGTCGAACAGGCCCCATTCGGCGAGCGTCTTGACGTAGTGCTGGTTGAATGCGCGAAAACCATCCTCGGTGAAGGCGGCCGGCGAACGCAATTCGCAGGCGCAGAACGAGGTCAGCGGTCGGCCCGCCTCCTTGACGTAGGCCGCGATCCGCGCAAAACCTTCCGCAAGCGGCAGCAGGCGATCGAAGCGTATCCGCTCGATCTCGTAGCCCGCGTTCGCCTGCGCGCCGCTTGAATATTGGAACACGGCCGGAATGAACCGGTAATTGCCCGCCGCAAACTCGCTCGCCATGCCTGTTTCCTCCGGATTTCTTGAGGCGAGTACTTTGCCCGCCTTCGACAAAGCTATCACGGGACAAAGAAAAGGCGGCAGTGGCTTTCGCCAGCGCCGCCTTCCCTGCGAGCATGAGCTTGGAGGGCTCAGGTCGGTTTCAGTGCACCGCCGTGCTTGTCGAGCTCGTAGTCGGCGATCTGCTTGGCGCGGTCGGAATGGGCCGCGGCCTGGTGGTCGGTCGCGATCACGGTGTAGACCATCGGCAGCACGAACAGGGTGAACAGCGTGCCGATCGTCATGCCGGCCACGACCACGAGCCCGATCGAGAAGCGGCTGGCGGCGCCGGCGCCCGAGGCCGTGAGCAACGGCAGCAGGCCGGTGACCATGGCCGCCGTCGTCATCAGGATCGGACGCAGGCGGATCCGCGCCGACATCTCGATCGCCGCGCGGCGATCCAGTCCCTCGTTGAGTTGCAGCTCGTTGGCGAACTCCACCATCAGGATGCCGTGCTTGGTGATCAGTCCGACCAGCGTCAGCAGGCCCACCTGGGTGTAGATGTTCATGGTGGCGACGCCGAAGAACAGCGGGATCAAGGCGCCGACGATCGCCATCGGCACCGAGATCATGATCACGAACGGATCGCGCAGGCTCTCGAACTGCGCCGCCAGCACCAGGAAGATGATGATGATGGCGAACGCGAAGGTGACCAAGAGCTGATTGCCTTCGTGGACGTACTGCCGGGAGTCGGCCAGAAAGTCGTAGGTGAAGCCGGACGGCAGCTTCTTGGCTTGACCCTGCAGGAACTCGACCGCCTGACCCATCGAGACGCCGGGCATCGGCACGGCCTGGAAGGTCGACGAGTTGAGCTGGTTGTAGTGGGTCAGCGCGTTCGGATCGACGCCGGTCTCGACCGAAACCACCGTCGACAGCCGCACCAGCTGCCCGGTCGCGGTCGGGACGTAGTAATCGTTGAACGCTTCAGGCGCGAGCCGGCTGGCGCGCGGCACCTGCGGGATCACCTGATAGGAGCGACCTTCCAGGTTGAAGCGGTTGACGTAGTTGCCGCCGAGCAGCGTCGCCAGCGCGCCGCCGATCGACTGCATGGTAATGCCGAGGTCGCTTGCCTTTGAGCGATCGACCTTCACCCGGACCACCGGCTGGTTGAAGTCGAGGTCGCTGTCGGTGACGATGAACAGGCCGCTCTTGCGCGCGGCGTCCTTCAGCTTGGTCATCTGGTCGAACACCTGCTGGAAGCCCGCGGTCGACGAGATCACCATCTGCACCGGCAGGCCGCCGGGCCCGCCGGGCAGCGGCGGCAGGCTGAACGCGAAGGCGCTGATGCCTTCGATCTTCGACAGCTCGTTCTGCACCAGCGGCTGCAGCGTCTGGGCGCTGCGCTTGCGCTCATCCCAAGGCTTGAGCAACATGCCGGCGAAGCCGCCCTGCGGACCGGTGATGCCGTTCAGGATGAACCGCAGATCGGTCTCGGGAAACTTCTGGAACTCCTTGTCCATCTTGTCGCCGTAGAAATCGATGTAGTCGATGTTGGCGTATTTGGGCGCCTTGGTCACCGCGAACACGATGCCCTGGTCTTCCTGCGGCGCCAGCTCCTTCTGGATATGCATGTAGAGGAAGCCGACCAGGCCCAGGATGGTCACGGCGAACAGCGCCGTGATCGGGCGGTAGTCGAGCGAACGGTCGAGCATGCGGCCGTAGCCGCGCGTCATCGCGCCGAACACGCGATTGACCAGCCTGGAGAAACGCCCCTCTTCCGCGCTCTTGAGGAATACCGAGCACATCATCGGCGACAGCGTCAGCGCGATCACGCCCGACACGATCACCGAGCCGGCCAGCGTGAAGGCGAATTCGCGGAACAGCGTGCCGGTCACGCCGCCGAGGAAGCCGATCGGCGCGTACACCGCGGCGAGCGTGATCGTCATGGAGACGACGGGGCCGACGATCTCGCGCGCACCTTTCAGCGATGCCTGCACGGGTGGCAGGCCCTCCTCGAGATGTCGATGGATGTTCTCCACCACCACGATGGCGTCGTCGACCACGAGGCCGATCGCCAGCACCATCGCCAGCAGTGTCAGCAGGTTGAAGCTGAAGCCGGCAGCCAGCATCAGGATGCAGACGCCGATCAGCGACAGCGGAATGGTGACGACCGGGATGATCACCGAGCGGAGCGAGGCCAGGAACAGGAAGATCACGACCACGACGATCAGCACCGCTTCGGTCAGCGTCTTCTCGACCTCGTCGATCGAGGATTGGATGAACTTGGTGGAGTCGTAGGCCACCTTCATCTTCATCGACGGCGGCAAATTGCGCTCGAGGTCGGGGAACAGCGCGCGCACGCCCTTCACCAGGCTCAGCGGGTTGCCCTGCGGCGTCGCCTTGATGCCGATGAAGATCGCATGCTCGCCGTTGAAGGCGACGCTGGCGTCGGTCGACTGCGCCGCGAGCTCCACCGTCGCGATGTCCTCGATGCGCACGAAACCGCCGTCCTTCGCCTTCACGATCATCCGCTTGAACTGATCGATGTTCTGAAGGTCGGTATTGGCCGAGACGTTGGAGACGATGAAGTAGCCCTTGGTCTGGCCGGCGGCCGCCTGGAAGTTGTTGGCGGCGATCGCAGCCGCAACGTCGTTGGGCGACACGCCGCGTCCGGCCATCCGGGTCGGATCGAGCCAGACGCGCATCGCGAAGGTCTGGCCGCCGAGAATGTCGGCCGATGCGACGCCATCGACCGTCGAGAGCACCGGCTGCACGACGCGGGTCAGATAGTCCGAGATCGCCGATCCCGTGAGCTCTTCGCTGGAGAAGCCGAGATACATCACGGCGATGGTGTCACCGGTCGCCTTGGTCACGACCGGGTCGAAGGCTTCCTTCGGGATCAGATATTTGACCGAGTTGACCTTGGCGAGCACCTCGGTCAGCGCCTGGTTCGGATCGTGATTGAGCTTGACGTAGACCTGGATCGTCGAGGTGCCGAGCACCGAGTTCGACGTCATGTAGTCGACGCCTTCGGCCGAAGCGACGGCCTGCTCGATCGGCGTGGTGATGAAGCCGTTGATCAGCTCCGGCGACGCACCGGGATACGACGTCGTGATCGTCACGACGGTGTTCGAGAGGTTCGGATATTGCCGGATCGGCAGCACCATCGCCGCGCGCAAGCCGATCAAGAGGATCAGCAGGCTGACGACGACCGAGAGCACCGGGCGCTTGATGAAAATATCAGTGAAGGCCATCGCCAACTCGATTCGTGTTGTCTGCCGGTTCGCGGCGCAAGTGGCGGAGGGCCGATCGGCCCTCCTGGTTCAAGTAATGGAGATCAGTAACGCGGCGGCTCGGCAGGAACCGGCGGCGGCGGATCGGTCGAGATCGCGACCGCCATGCCCGATTGCAGCTTGATCTGGCCGACAGCCACGACCTTGTCGCCCGGCTTCAGACCCTTGAGGATCTCGACGCGGCCTTCGACGCGGTTGCCCGTCTTCACGAAGGTGCGGTCCGCGGTCAGGGTGGTCTTGCCGTCCTCGCCCTTCTTCTCGGTGATCAGGAACACGGAGTCGCCGTACAGCGTGTAGTCGACCGCGGTCTCCGGAATGGTCACGACCGGCGGCTTCTCGGGCAGCACGATCGTGGTGGTCGCGAACATGCCGGGCTTGAGGATGCTGTCCGGATTCTGGATCGTCGCCTGCACCCGGATGTTGCGGGTGTCGGTCGAGATCTGCGGCTCGATGGTGGTGAGCTTGCCCTCGAAGGTGCGGCCCGGATAGGCGTCGACCGAGACGCGCACGACCTGGCCGACCTTGATCTGCGAGCTCTGCTTCTCAGTCACGGTCAGGTTGGCGTACAGCACCGACAGATCGGTCAGCGACACGATCTGCGTGCCGGCCGTCAGATACTGGCCGACTTCGACCTGGCGAACGCCGAGATCGCCTTCGAACGGCGCGCGCACCAGCTTCTGCGAGATCAGCGCCTCGGTCTTGGCGATGCCCGCCTTGGCCTGGTCGTAGGTCGCCTGCGCCGTGTCGACGGTCGACTGCGGCCCGAACTGGCGCGACGCGAGCTGCTTGGCGCGGTCGAGCTGCTGCTCGCCCACGATCGCCTGCGCCCTGAAGCTGGCAAGGTCGCCCTGCTCCGGCGCGTCGAACAGCTGCACCAGCGGCGTGCCCGCCTTCACATGGCTGCCGGCGGTGAACATGATGTCGGTGATGCGGCCCGGCACGTCGGTCGTGACGTTGACCTGGTGCACCGCGACGAGGTCGCCGACGGCGGTCAGGAGGTTCGGAATCACCTCGGTCTTCGCCTCGACGGCCGAGACGTTCGACGGCGGCGGCTTATTGTTGGCGAAGAACTGCGCGATCATGTGGCTGCGGAAGGCGTTGAAGCCGACCAGCGCGCCGACCAGCAGGGCCAGCAACAGGCCTACGATGATGAACCAACGCACCATGCGCACGGGACGCTTGGCTTGCTTCTCCTTGATCGGTTGTCCCGAGATGTGACTTTCGGTCTGAATATTCATGTCATGCACTTTCTGCAGTTACCGACGGTCCTGCGCTCGGCGACGGCTGGCGGCCCAAATGAGTTGAAATTGCGGCTTCGGTAAGTCCGATTCCGCGAAGAATGAACTGGCAAAGTTGCCGCTCGGCCGCGGCGGCATCGCCATAGGGGAGACACGGTGTCGCAGGCAGTTGGGTCAGCGCGCCCATAAGCACGGTGTGGTGCGCAAACCAGAACAGGTTGAGCGGCTCGTCGCCGATCCGGGTCGCCTCGCCGGCCGCGATGGCCCGCTCGAGCGAGGCGGCGAAGGTCGGGCCGATCAGCTTGCCGACCTTGTCGTAGAGCAGGCGCGCGAATTCGCCGTCGTCGAGATGGCTCGTCACCATCAGCCGCATCCGCTGCGCCTCTTCCTGGTCCGGCGCATCCCGCAGTTGCATGAAATGGCCGACCATGCCCTGCACCAGCTCGACCAGCGTCGCGGTCGACGGTTCCTGGCCGAGCAGATGCGCGAGATCGGGATCCGCCTCGCACTCCTCGGCAAGGATCTCGGCGTACAGCGCCGCCTTCGACGGGAAGTGCTTGAACAGCAGCCCTTCCGAAATGGCAGCGGCGGCCGCCACGCTCTTGGTCGTGGTGCCGGCAAAGCCGTTTCGGGCGAAGCATCGCTTTGCGGCGCTCAGGATCAACTGACGCCGTAAGTCACTCGTCATGCGTAAGGTAGACATTTGGGTCGTGAGTAATCACTCACTTTACCAAAAGTCAAGGTTCTATTGCACCGCGAAAGCCACTTTATATCGGAGTGTGGCCGATCGACCCTCTGATGCGGTTGACGATGTAGGTGCCGTCGCGGCTCGACAGCACACGTTCCAGATTGGCGCCGTCGATCTTCGCGCTGGCGAACTGCGGCCCCGCCGTAACGTCTTGCAAAGACGCAGCAAAAGCCTCGACCTCAGCCATCGTGCTGATCGAGCGGCTATCTGCGATTCCGCAGGCCTTGGCAATACCGACGAGGTCGGCGGTTCCCCCGGTGTGGCTGGCCTGGCCGCCGGTCTCGCCATAGGCCTCGTTGTCCAGCACGATGATCGAGAGGTTTTTGGGCTGCTGCAGGCCGACGGTCGCAAGGCTCCCCATCCCCATCAGCATCTCGCCGTCGCCGGTGATCACGACGACCGGCAGCATCGGCTGGGCCAGCGCGAGACCGAGCCCGATCATGACGGCGCCGCCCATGCCGCCCCAGAGATAGAAGTTGCGGTCGTGGTCGCCGGCCGCGGCGATGTCGTAGGTCGAGGCGCCCAGGCCGCCGACGGCGAAGGCGCCCTTGCGATCCCTGAGCAGTTCGGAAACGACGGCGCGGCGATCGAGGAGATTGGCTTTACTCATTTGGTGAAGACCTTTGCCCCGATCAGGCGCTGCGACAGCAGGACGGCGGTTGGCGTGCAGGCGTTGTAGGCTTGCGCCGCGCCGGCTTCGACGACCTCGCAGACTTCGTCAGGATGCGAGGCGCGCAGCACCTTGATCCCCGACAATTCGAGAATGCCCTGCGTGTTCGAGCCCATCGGCACTTGCCAGGGATTGAACTCGCCCCATTCGCCGCGCATCGTCACCAGTGTGAGGAACGGCAAGCGGAAGATCTGCACCAGCGACAGCATGTTGATGCAGTTGCCGACCCCGCTCGACTGCATCAGCAGCACGCCGCGCTGGCCGCCGGCCCAGGCGCCCGCGAGCAGCGCCACGCCCTCCTCCTCGGTCGTCAGCGCAATACCGCGCATCGAGGACGAGCCCAGCACCCGCTCGATCAGCTCCGAATGCCCGGCGTCCGGCACGTAGGGCACCTGGCGCACCTCGAAGCGCTGCAATATCGAAAAGATCTCCTCGGGCCAGGAGGCCGCGGTGTCGGCACGGGCATGCATTGGCGTTTCCGGCTCTCTGTTGTTTGGCCGCGACTGTAGAGGGGCGCGCGAGCTTCATCAAAGCGCAAAACCGCATATGGCTCTGCGATTTACTCGCACCACGCAGCGCACATCGCGCCATTCCTGCACCCTGCAAATTGAGTTGCGCGGCCGGCGCCCGCGGCTTACGATAGTTGCAAATGAAACTAATTAGGTTGGATGCGCCATGAACGGACACGCGCGAGAGCTGGCTGACGGCTTCGACCTCGAAAAGCTGACGCCGGAGTTCTACGCCGACCCCTACCCGACCTATCGCGCGTTGCGCGAGAACGCGCCGGTCAAGCTAATGCCGAACGGCTGCTATTTTCTCACCCGCTACGACGACCTGATCGCGGCCTACAAGAACACCAAGGCGTTCTCCTCCGACAAGAAGAAGGAGTTCCTGCCGAAATACGGCGACTCGCTGCTCTACGAGCACCACACGACCAGCCTCGTCTTCAACGATCCGCCGGCGCATACCCGCGTGCGGCGGCTGATCATGGGCGCGTTGTCGCCGCGGGCGATCGCCGGCATGGAGCCGGACCTGATCGCGCTGGTCGACAGCCTGCTCGACCGGATCGCCACCCGCGACCGCTTCGAGCTGATCGGCGACTTCGCCTCGGCAATCCCGGTCGAGGTGATCGGCAATCTGCTCGACGTGCCGCATGACGAGCGCGAGCCGCTGCGCGACTGGTCGCTGGCCATTCTCGGCGCGCTGGAGCCAGTGATCGGCAAAGAGGTGTTCGACCGCGGCAACAACGCGGTGAAGGATTTCCTCGCCTATCTCGAAACCCTGGTCGAACGCCGCCGCGCCAAGCCGGGCAATCCCGAACGCGACGTGCTGACGCGATTGATCCAGGGTGAGGACAATGGCGAGCGTCTGACCGCGAAGGAATTGCTGCACAACTGCATCTTCCTGCTCAATGCCGGCCACGAGACCACGACCAATCTGATCGGCAACGGGCTGGTGACGCTGACCCAAAATCCGGATCAGAAGCGGCGGCTGATCGCGCAGCCCGAGCTGATCAAGACGGCGGTCGAGGAGATGCTGCGCTACGAAAGCTCGAACCAGCTCGGCAACCGCATGATCGTGGAAGAAACCGAGCTCGGCGGCATCAAGCTGCCGGCCGGCACGCTGGTCACGCTGTGCATCGGCGCCGCCAACCGCGATCCCGCGCAATTCCCCGACCCTGAAGGTTTCGACGTCGCGCGCACGCCGAACCGCCACCTCGCCTTCGGCACCGGCGCGCACCAATGCGCGGGCATGGCGCTGGCGCGCCTCGAAGGCGCGATCGCGATCTCGCGCTTCCTGGCACGCTTCCCGAACTACATGCTCGACGGCGAGCCGGTGCGTGGCGGCCGGGTTCGCTTCCGCGGCTTCCTCAGCGTGCCCTGCAGCATCGGCGGATAATTGTCCCCAGCGAATTTGGTCTGCGACAACACTTCCCTGTGGAGGAACTGATCCCCAAATCAAATGAGGGCACCGATTGATGTAATCTCTCGTACGCTGCAGCGGGAGTGACGCATGATGAATGCATTGGTCACTGATTTCCTTGCAACCGAAGCGCAGTTCGGCACCTACAATTACGAGCCGATCGGCGTCGTGCTGTCCCGCGGCGAAGGCGTCTGGGTCTGGGACACCGATGGCAACCGCTATCTCGACTGCCTCTCCGCCTATTCAGCGGTGAGCCAGGGCCACTGTCATCCGAAGATCCTGGCAGCAATGATCGAGCAGGCGCATCGGCTGACGCTGACCTCGCGCGCCTTCCACAACGACCAGCTCGCTCCCTTCTACCGCGAGCTCGCCGAGCTGACCGGCTCGCACAAGGTCCTGCCGATGAACAGCGGTGCCGAGGCGGTGGAAAGCGCGATCAAGTCGGTGCGCAAATGGGCCTATGAGGTCAAGGGCGTGCCGGACGGTCAGGCCGAGATCATCGTCTGCGCCAACAATTTCCACGGACGCACGCTCGGCATCGTCGGGTTCTCGACCGACGCCGGGTCGCGCGACCATTTCGGCCCGTTCGCGCCGGGCTTCAAGATCATCCCGTTCGGCGATGTCGCAGCGCTCGAGCAGGCGATCACGCCGAACACCGCGGCCTTCCTGGTCGAGCCGGTCCAGGGCGAGGCCGGCGTCATCATTCCCCCGCCCGGCTATTTCGCGCGCGTGCGCGAGCTGTGCACGGCGCACAATGTGATGCTCGTGCTCGACGAGATCCAGACCGGGCTCGGCCGCACCGGCAAGCTGCTCGCCGAACAGCACGAAGGGATCGAGGCCGACGTGACGCTGCTCGGCAAGGCGCTGTCGGGCGGCTTCTATCCGGTGTCGGCGGTGCTCTCCAACAACGCCGTGCTCGGCACGCTGCGGCCGGGCCAGCATGGCTCGACCTTCGGCGGCAACCCGCTTGCCTGTGCGGTGGCGCGCGCGGCGCTGCGCGTGCTGGTCGAGGAAGGGATGATCGAGAACGCCGCGCAACAGGGCGCGCGCTTTCTCGCCGCATTGCAGGACATCGGCGCCAACGTGATCCGCGAGGTGCGCGGGCGCGGGCTGATGCTGGCGATCGAACTGCACCCGGAAGCCGGCGGCGCCCGCCGCTACTGCCTCGCGCTGCAGGCGCGCGGCATCCTCGCCAAGGACACCCACGAGCACACTATCCGCATCGCGCCGCCGCTGGTGATTACGGCCGATCAGGTCGACTGGGCGTCGGAGCGGATCGCGGCTGCGCTGACGCAGGATCTCTCCTGACGGTTCCCTGCGTCGGAAGACCGCAGAACTGGTTGCGATCTTCAAGAACGATTTCAACGTCCATGCGTTGAAGCTCTGCGGGCAGGAATGGACGGAGAGCCACGCTCATGCCTTCCCGTCGCGCTGGACTTATTGTCTTTTTGATTGGTGGCTCAATGCTCGCAGCGAGCGGCGGCGCGTTCGCCCAGCCACACGTAAAGGGTGGACCGGCGGCACGTCCAGCCGCACCACCGGCGATGGCGCGTCCTTCCGCGCCGATGGTACACGCCGCCCCGCCCGCAATGGCGCGACCGCCAGCAATGGCCCGGCCACCCGCGATGGCTCGGCCGGCCGCACCTGCCTTCCATGCCCCACAGCGGCCCGCGATGGCGCCGCGCCCGGCACCGCACTTCGCCGCGCCGTCCGTGCGCCAGGCTCCCCGTATCGCCGCCCCGCGCGTCGCAACGCATCGACCCGAATTCCATCGTGGCGCACCACCGCAGCGCCCTGCTCCGCATGTGGCCGCGCCGTCGCGCTCGAGCCCACCGTCGCGCTTGAGCGAGCGGCCGTCGCCGACCGAGCGAGTTCAGCAGCGCCAGCAACTCGTCCAGCAACGCCAGCAGGCCGCGCAGCAGCGGCAGCATGACGCCCTTTCGCGCCAGACCGCGGAGCGGCAAACCCGGATCGATCGCCTGCAGCAACGCGTGCAGCAATTGCAATCGCAAAAGGTCCAGGGCGCACGCGCGCAACGCGTCCACGACGGTGCCCTGCAGGCGCAGAACCGCCTGTTGCAGCGCGAGCAGCGCTCGCAGCAAGCCGACCTTACCCGCCAGCAGCGATTGGCGCCGGCAGCGACGGTTGGCGCCGCCGCCGCAACCACGGCCGCAATGCAGGCCGCCCAGCGCGAGCGATTTGCCGCACGCTTCCGCGACCAGGCAGGCGCGCAAGGCCAGGCGGCACTCGCGATGCGCCAAGGCGGCTGGGCACCCCGCAATGCCTGGCGACGCGGCCACCGCGCGGCGTTCGTGGCGTGGCTTGGCCCGGTGTTCCTGCCTTACGCCTATTCCGACATCTTCGACTACACGTTCTGGTCCTACGCTTACGATCCCGGCTATTGGGCGTACGCCTATGACGACTTCGTCGACACCGTGTTCTGGGACACCAACAGTCCCTACTCCGCCTATGCCAGCATCGAGCCCGGCGACTATCCGGCGGCCACGGGGCGCACCCGGTCCCGTCAACGCGCCGACACGAGCCCGCAGGCCATCAAGCAGCTGTGCGGTGAACCGGACAAGGGCGTCGCGGCCTGGCCGCTTGCCGACATCGCGCGGGCGGTGCGACCGAGCCAGCAGCAGCGCGCCCTGCTCGACGACCTGAAGACATCAGCGGCGGAGGCCGCCAATGTCTTCAAGGACACCTGCGCCGACAGCTATGCCATGACGCCAACCGGCCGCCTGCGGTCGATGCTGAGCCGCATCAGCGCGACGCTCGAGGCGATCAAGATCGTGCGGCCTGCGCTCGAGAATTTCTACAGCTCGCTCAGCGACGAGCAACAGGCCCGCTTCAATGCGCTCGGTCCACATGTCGGCGAGCGTTCGCCGCGACAGCAGGAAACGGCCGCGCAATCCGGCAATTGCGGCGATTCGAAATCCGACCTGGCCCAACTGCCGATCAACCGGATCGAAGCCTCGCTTCATCCGGCGGGCAAGCAGAAGGAAGCGCTCGACCGGCTGAGCGACGCGACCACAAGGGCCATCGCGGACCTGCAGGCGGCCTGCCCGAACGACGTGCCGCTGACGCCGGTCGGCCGGCTGGAGGCGATGCAGCACCGGCTCGAGGCCATGCAGAAGGCCGCCAAGCTGATCGAGCCCGCTCTGGACAAGTTCTATGCCACGCTCAGCAGCGAGCAGAAGGCACGCTTCAACACGCTGCAACAGGTCGCGAGCCCCTGAGGGGCCGGCCTGCGATCCTAACCGCCCGGCGCGCGATGCCGGTCCCCCGTCTTGCCTTTGCGGCCGCCGCGCAGCAATGTTTTGCGCCAGCATCCTGATGCGATGCCAAATGGCGGGGCAGGAATGAAACGGGATAGGATGAGCATCGGCGAGTTGCGCGAGCGCTGGGGCGATTCCATATTGACAGTGCTCACTGTCTTGCTCGTGGTCATGATTTTCGTGGTGGCGCCGTTGCAGGCGTTGGGCCTGTTCGAATTTCAGATTTTCGAGCTCCTGCTCGCGCTGGTCCTGGTCGGCGGCGTCTTCCTGATGTCGGGAAGCGCGGTGGCGGTGGTCACAATGCTGGTCGCGCTCGTCATGATCGTCACGGGCGGAATCCTGAGATTGCGCTCACCTTCGATCATCGATCTGAACCTGTTCGCCGGCTCCTGGCTGCTCGTCGGCCTCACCATGGCTGTGACGGTGGCGCGTGCGACGTTCGCGCCGGGCCGCGTCACCTACCACCGTGTAATCGGTGCGGTCCTGCTCTATCTCACCGTCGCCGTGATCTTCGCTGCGCTCTTCACCTTTGTCGGCACGCTGCGGCCCGACGCATTTCCCGGCATGAAGGTGGAGGACAGCCCGACGCTGGCGAACCGCGTCCTCTATTTCAGCTTCGCCACGCTCACGACGACAGGTTATGGCGACGTGGCTCCGCTGCATCCGATCGCGCGAAGCCTGTGCAATCTCGAGGCCATTTTCGGCCAGCTCTATCCGGCAACGCTGCTGGCGCGG
Source organism: Bradyrhizobium sp. USDA 3364 (assembly GCF_054056355.1). Classification (NCBI taxonomy): domain Bacteria; kingdom Pseudomonadati; phylum Pseudomonadota; class Alphaproteobacteria; order Hyphomicrobiales; family Nitrobacteraceae; genus Bradyrhizobium; species Bradyrhizobium sp. USDA 3364. The sequence continues at coordinate 5,449,798 of NZ_JBSRYG010000002.1, read as the reverse complement.
CTCGTCACGCTGGAGATCGAGCACCGCAACGAGGAGTCGTGAAGAAGCGCTGACCAGGCCCAATCGACCAGCTACCTGAACCGCAGGTTTGCGCGCGAAAGCTGGCCGATCGAGGAATACCCCATCAACCGCATGTCCCGCACCAGTTCCGCCTGCAGCAAACCAAGCGCCCGTTCGACTCCAGTCTGGCCGGCCGCCGCCAGCGGATAGAGGTAGAAACGCCCGAGACCGACGGCCTTGGCGCCCAGCGACAGCGCCTTCAGGACGTGGCTGCCTCGCTTGATGCCGCCGTCCATCATCACGTCGATTCGGTCGCCCACGGCATCGACGATCTCGGCCAGCTGATCGAACGCCGCCCGCGAGCCATCGAGCTGCCGACCGCCGTGATTGGACAGAATGATGCCAGTGCAGCCGATCTCGACCGCGCGCTTGGCATCATCAACCGACATGACGCCCTTGAGGCAGAACTGGCCGTTCCACTGCCGGACCATTTGCGCGACGTCGTCCCATGTCATGGCCGGATCGAGCATTTCGGTGAAATACCGCCCGATCGACATCGCGCCGCCGCTCATGTCGACATGCTCGTCGAGTTGCGGCAGCTTGAAGCTCTCATGGGTGACATAGTTGACGGCCCACGTCGGCTTGATCGCGAATTGCAGCATGCCGCCGAGTGTGAGCCTGAACGGAATCGAAAACCCGGTCCTCAGGTCGCGCTCGCGGTTGCCGCCGGTAATGCTGTCAACGGTCAACATCATCACGTCGACACCGGCTTGCTTGGCGCGCTGCATCATCGCCGCGTTCAGGCCGCGGTCGCGGTGAAAATAGAACTGATAGACCTGCGGCGTAGCGTAGGCCCTGCGCAGTTCCTCGAGGCTCACGGTGCCGAGCGAGGACACGCCAAACATCGTACCGTATTTCGCCGCGGCGGCAGCGACGGCCCGCTCGCCCTGATGATGAAACAGGCGCTGCAGCGCGGTCGGCGAACAATAGATCGGCGTTGCCAGCTTCTGGCCCATCACGGTGACCGAAAGGTCGACGTTCTCGACCCCCCGCAAGATATTCGGCACCAGATCGCAACGCTCGAAGCTCGCGGTGTTCTGCCGAAGCGTCGTCTCGTCGTCTGCCCCACCGTCGATATAGTCGAAGATCGGCCCCGGAAGCCGCCGCCGCGCCAGTTCGCGAAAGTCATGGAAATTGTGGCAATCGCTCAAGCGCATGTCGTGCTCCGAAGGTCCAGACCGCGGAGTTCAACGGCCCCCTCCGGAATAACGGGCACGCTTCGCCTTGTCCACCGAACCGGTCGTCGGGTCACACGACCGTGCGGTGGCGCGCGATGCAGGTCCGCAGCACCTCGTCCAGCGGACGGCTCCACCAGTCATTCGAGAAGATCTCGATCTCCGAATAGCCGGCAAAGCCCTGCGCCTCGACCGCTGATCGCACCGATTTGATGTCGATGACGCCGTCACCCATCATGCCGCGGTCGTTGAGGATGTCCTTGGTCGGCACCAGCCAGTCGCAGACGTGGAACGCGAGCAGCCGGTCCTTGCCGGCGCGCGCGATCTGGCTCATCAGCTCCGGATCCCACCAGATATGATAGACGTCGAGCGCGACGCCGATCGCGCCGCTGCGGCCGGGGTCGAGCGCGTCGCAGATGTCGAGTGCGTGCCTCGTCGTGTTCACGCAGGCGCGGTCGGCGGCATAGGCCGGATGCAGCGGCTCGATCGCGAGCGGCAGTTTTGCTTGCCTTGCATGCTCCAGCATCTCGGCGATGCCGTCATGCACCTGATTGCGCGCGGCCGCGATGTCCTTCGAGGCCGCGCTGCCCGGCCGCGAATATTGCGGCAGCCCGCCGACCACGAGCACGATGCAGGAGGCGCCGAGCGCAACCGCCTCGTCGACCGCGCGGCGGTTGTCGTCCCGCGCCTCGCTGCGATGCGCACCGTCGGCCGTGAACATGCCGCCGCGGCAATAGCCTGAGAGATCGAGCCCGGCGTCCCTGACCGCGCGCACGGCACGGTCGAGGCCGACGGCCGCGACCTGGTCGCGCCAGGGATCGATGGCGCGAATGCCGTGCCGCGCGCAGGCCTCGATGATGGCTGTGAGATCGCCCTGCTTGCGGACCGTCGCCGTGTTCAACGACAGCCAGCGGTGATCGTTGGAAAAGTCGCGCATCAGGGCTCAACGCCGCGGGTGGCGAGGAACGTCGTCATCCGGCGCGTCGCGAGCTCCGGATCGGCGAGCAGTCCCGCTTTGTCGGCGAGCCGGAACAGCTCGGCGAGATGCAAGGTCGAGCGCGCGCTCTCCTGGCCGCCGACCATCGTGAAGTGATCCTGGTGGCCGTTGAGGTAGGCCATGAACACGATGCCGGTCTTGTAGAATCGGGTCGGCGCCTTGAAGATGTGGCGCGACAACGGCACCGTCGGTCCGAGCACGTCGTGGAAGCCGGCCTCGTCGCCCGCGGCGAGCCGCGACAGCGCGTAGGATGCCGCCGGCGCGATCGCGTCGAAGATGCCGAGCAGCGCGTGGGAGAAGCCCTTGTCGTCGCCGGCGATCAGTTCCGCATAGTTGAAGTCGTCGCCGGTATACATCTTGACGCGCGGATCGAGCCGCCGCCGCATATCGATCTCGCGCTGCTTGTCGAGCAGCGAGACCTTGACGCCGTCGACCTTGGCCGCATTGGCGTTGATGATCGCAACCGCCGTGTCCATCGCCCTGTCGAGATCGGCCGTGCCCCAATATCCGGCCAGTGCCGGATCGAACACATCGCCGAGCCAGTGGATGATCACCGGCTCGCGAACCTGCGACAGCACGCGGTCGTAAACCTTCGCGTAGTCATCCGCATTCCTGCCGAGCTTTGCGAGCGCGCGCGAGGCCATCAGGATGATGCGGCCGCCGGCCTTCTCCACCGCCGCGATCTGCTCCTCATAAGCGCGGATGACGTCGTCGATCGACATCGCATCCTCGACCGCGAGGTGGTCGGTGCCGGCGCCCGAGAACACCAGCGCATTGCCCCTGGCCTTCGCCGCCTTCACCGAGCGCTGGATCAGTTCGACCGAGGTCGCCCAATCGAGGCCCATGCCACGCTGCGCGGTGTCCATCGCCTCGGCGACGCCGAGGCCGAGGTCCCAGACGTGTTCGCGGAACGCGATCGTCCGGTCCCAATCGATCGCGGCCGTCAGCCAGGGATCGACGTCGGCGCGCGGATCGGCAACCACGTGCGCGGCTGAGAACGCGACGCGATTGAGCGTGCCCTCGAGCTTCGCCGGAAAGGTCCGCGACGCCGCCAGGCGATAGGTCTCGATGCCGCCATCGGCGGTCGGCAGGTTCAAGGACAGCGACGACTCTGTCAGGATAGGCTTGGGCAGGACTGGCTTGTTCATGGCAAGGTCCTTTCTCAGACTGATATCGGGGCGACGTCGATCCAGCGCCGCTCCTTCCAGCTCTTCAGCGCGCATTCGGCGAGCTGCACGCCCTTGGCGCCTTCGAGCAGGGTGTACTTGTAGGGCGCATCCTCGCAGACATGGCGGATGAACATCTCCCACTGCTCCTTGAAGCCGTTGTCGTAGACGACGTTCTCGGGCAGCTTCTGCCAGTCGGCATAGAAATCGTGCATGCGCTTCTCGTCCGGATTCCACACCGGCCGCGGCGTCGCCTGGCGCGCCTGGATCACGCAGTCGGTCAGGCCCGCCACCGCCGAGCCATGGGTGCCGTCGACCTGGAAGGTGACGAGATCGTCGCGGTAGACGCGCGTGACCCAGCTCATGTTGATATGCGCGATCACGCCGCCCTTCAGACGGAAGGTGGCGTAGGCGGAATCGTCGGCGGTCGCCTGGTACTTCTTGCCCTTCTCGTCATAGCGCTCGGGAATGTCTGTGGTGCCGATGCAGACCACGCTCTCGACCTCGCCGAACAGATTGTCGAGCACGTAGCGCCAGTGGCAGATCATGTCCAGGATGATGCCGCCGCCGTCCTCGGTGCGGTAGTTCCACGACGGTCGCTGCGCCTCCTGCCAGCCGCCCTCGAACACCCAATAGCCGAACTCGCCGCGCACCGAGAGCATGCGGCCGAAGAAACCGGAGTCGCGCAGGAAGGCGAGCTTCTTCAGGCCCGGCAGGAACAGCTTGTCCTGCACCGTGCCGTGCTTGAGTCTCTTGGCATTGGCGAGCTTCACGACCGCAACCGCCTCCTCGAGATTGGTCGCGATCGGCTTCTCGCAATAGACATGCTTGCCGGCGTTGATCGCTTTGGTCAGCAGCGAGGGGCGCGCCTGCGTGGTGGCGGCGTCGAAGAACACGGTGTCATCCTTGTCGGCCAGCGCGCCATCAAGATCGGTGGTGTGACGCTCGATGTTGTAGCGCTTTGCCAATGCGCCGACCTTCTCGGCGTCGCGGCCGACCAGGATCGGATCGGGCATGACGCGGTCGCCGTTCGACAGCAGCACACCGCCCTGCTCGCGGATCGCGACGATCGAGCGGATCAGATGCTGGTTGAGCCCCATCCGGCCGGTGACGCCGTTCATGATCAGGCCGAGGCGTTTGGTCGTCATACTGTCTGCTCCTGCGAAACGTGTGGTGTTGGCCGCTTGAGCGGCTGCATGGTGGACCAGTCCGGATGGATCGAACTGGCAAATCCTGCCGAGCCAGCGATCGATCCGGTCAGGAGATCGCCGTCATGGATCGCGAGGCGGACCTTGCCGCCGTCGCGCACATAGAGATCGGGATGCGCGGTGAGGAAGGCGTCGGCCTCGTCGGCCGGGGTGTCCGCAAAGCCGTCGACATAGTGGTGTCCGTTGCGCTCGGCATGGGTGACGCCGATCAGCGCACCGAGCGCGAGGTCCTGCTGCACGCCAAGCCCGGCCTGGCAGGTCAGGTCCTCGCCGCTGATGAAGTATCGGTCGCCATCCGCGCTCCACGCCTCCGCGCGCGTCGCATTGATGATCGACTTGTAGATCCCCTTGCACGATTTCGAGGAGATGCCGCGATAGCCGAGCGCCCGCGCCTGCGGAAAGGCATCGTAGGAATCGTCGGCCTCATCGATGATGAAATCGCGCGCGGCAAGCCTCCAGAGCGGCGACGCCATTGTGACATCGCGCGACATCGGCTGCTCGATATAGAGCAGATTTGCCGCGATCGGCCGAAGTGCTCCGTCACCGTCGAGCCGGTCGACCAGCGCGTTCAGCGCGGCGACATCGGCATATTGCTCATTGGCATCGAGCGTGACCTTGGCGGTGTAAGGCAGCTTCGCAAGCTCGCTGCCGATCCGCGCCAGCCGCGCCGCGTCATGCGCGGGATCGCCGTTCAGCTTGAGCTTGAAATAGCGCGCACCGGCATTCTCGTTGGGGTCCGCGACGCCGCCCTCGCCTTCAACCTTGTCGTCCATCCCGACCGTATGCCTGACGGCGACACGTTCGAGCCGCGTGCGCGTCGAAAGGAACCGCGCGATCGCGGCATCGTCGAGATCCGGCGTCAGCCGCGCATCGATGCCGGCGATATTGCCGGCCATGCCGTCGAAGAAATTGACGCCGGCCGCGCGCAGCAGCGCATCGAGGATCGCTTTGTCGATTTCGGCCGGGCCAAAGCCGGCGGCGAGCGCCGGGACGTCTTCCGCGGCGCAGGCCGCGACCTGCGGGCCGATGCACGAGGCGTGCAGGCCGAACGCGGTCTCAAAGCCCCGATTCGCCAGATAGAGCTCGCGTGCGATCGCAAGCGAGCGGCGCAGCCCGTCGAGCGACTGCGCTTCGGTCAGATGGTGCCGCTTGTCGAACCATTTCGGCGCCAGCATCTCGGCACTCGCACCGGTCGCGCGGCCCTTGCCCTCCACTTCGATCTCGACCCGCGCGAAAAGCTGCGTCGACGCGGTGATCGTCACCGCGCCGAAGCGGAACGGCCGGGCAAAGACCAGCGGCCGTTCGAAGAAGGCGATATCCTTGACTGCGAGGCGAAGCGGCATCGGAGGCTCGGTGTTAGTCCAGCGATCCTTGCGTGAAGAAATGCTTGCGGATCCGCTGCACCAGTTCGTTGAAGACAGGATCGGACATCGTCTCGAGCGAACGCGGCCGCGGCATCGGCACGTCGTAGATTGCTGCGATCGCGCCGGGCCGCTCGGTCATGACAAGCACGCGGTCGGCGAGGAACACCGCCTCGGGGATCGAATGCGTGATCAACAGCACAGTCTTGCCGGTCTCGCGTTGGATCCGCATCAGCTCGACATTCATGCGCTCCCGCGTCATGGCGTCGAGCGCGCCGAACGGCTCGTCCATCAGCATGATCTTGGGATCGTGCACCAGCGCCCGGCAGATCGAGGCACGCTGCTGCATGCCGCCGGACAGCTGCCAGGGCAGCTTCTTCTCGAAACCTTCGAGCCCGACCAGCTTCAGCAGGTCCCTGGCGCGGGTGAGATATTTGTCGCGCGGGAGCTGCGTCATGTCGATCGGCAGCATCACGTTGGAGAGGATGTTGCGCCATGGCAGCAGCAGTGCGTTCTGGAACACGATGCCGACATTGCCGTGCGGCCTGGTCACCGGCTCGCCGTCGACCAGCACCTCGCCCGTGGTCGGCGGCAACAGGCCCGAGATCATCTTGAGCAGCGTGGACTTGCCGCAGCCGGACGGCCCGACCACGACGAAGAACTCGCCGTCATTGATGGTGAAGTCGAGCGGCCGCAGCGACGGCACGTCGCCGTCGCGCGACCGGTAGGTCTTCGACACGCCCGATAGCTTGATGCCGGGTGCAGCCCCGGCCGCGCGGTCCGACACCAGACGCAGATGCGCGGCGGGCTGGCTGACGGGGGTTGGCTTGGTCGCAGGGTTCATCGCAGCTCCCTCCCCCCGTCGTCCCGGCGAAGGCCGGGACCCATACGCCGCGGCCTTTCATTCGGGCACATGGGGAGAGACCTCTCGCAACAACTGGAGCCGGTGGTGGTGGGTCCCGGCCCCCCGTGCGCAAATTGCGCACTAGGCCGGGACGACAGTTGAGTGTGGGTCACGAATTGCCCTTCGGCAGATAGTCGTTGGTGTAGAACACCTTCGGATTGGCCTTCGCCTTGGCGTCGAGGCCGCCATATTCGACCATCAGGTCGACCGACTCGGTCATGTTCTGGTCGGTAACCTGGAACGGCCGCTTGGTCTTGGTCTCCGCCGTGCGATAGAGCGGGATCGTCAGCTCAAAACCCTGCGTCAGCGTGTCGATCTTGCCGCCCTTCGGATTGGCGTCGAGGATCGACTGCGCCGCGGCCTTCGGGTCCTTCTCGGCGGCTTCAACCGCCCTGGTCGTCGCCGACATGAAGCGGCGGACCAAATCGGCATTGGCCTTTACGTAGTCGGAGTTCGCGATGATGCCCGACGACACCATGTTGATGCCGTAGTCGGCGAACTTGATCGGATAGACGTCCTTGCCGGTGGCGTCCTTGATCTTCATCGACTGGTCCATGACGTAGCCGAGCAAGAGATCGGCCTGGCCGTTGATGACGGCGTTGAGCTTGGTCTGGCCGTCGCCGGCGACAGTGTTGAAGTCGCTTTCCTTCAAGCCGGTCTTCTTCAGGAACAGCGGCCAGATCTGGGTCATCGAATCCGCCGGCGTGATCGCGACCGTCTTGCCCTTGATATCCTCGGGCTTCCTGATGTTCTTGTCGGCGAGGCTCATCGCCGACATCGGGCTGGTCTGCAGCAGCACGCCGGTCGCGATCACAGGCGCGCCCTTCACCGCCGCACGCATCATCGTCGGCACGTCGACATAGCCGAAATCCGCGGTCTTGGCGGCCACCGCCTGGGTGGTCGCGGCCGAGCCGCGGCCTTCCTGGATCTCGAGGTCGATGCCCTCGGCAGCATAGATGCCCTTGGCCTTGCCGTAATAGAACGGCGCGTGCTCGCCATAGACGTACCAGTTCAGCATCAGCACGACCTTGTCGGCGGCGGATGCCGGGGCCACCGCGAGCGCGGTCCAGGCCAATGCGGCGCCTGCGATCGCAATCAAACGCTTCATGGTTGTTCTCCCTTTATTTTTTTTGTGTGGGCCGCTTGTCCGGTTGCTGCGCTAGGACGCAAAGCCGATGTCGTCGCGCTGGCTGACGTGCCAGGGAATCACCAGCCGCTCGATGCGATCGACGATCCCGAACAGGATAACGCCGAGCAGCGCCAGGATCACCAGCGCCGCGAACATCGTCGGCAGGTCGAAGGTGCCGATCGAGCGCTGCATCACATAACCGATGCCGGAATTGGAGCCGACGAACTCGCCGACCACGGCCCCGACCACGGCGAGTGTCACCGAGACTTTCAGCCCGGAGAAGATCGCGGGCATCGCGTGCGGCAGGTTGACCGCGCGGAACACCTGGAAGCGGCTGCCCTGCATGGCGCGCGCCAGATCGACCATGTCGGGATCGACCGACTTGAAGCCCTGCACCGCCGAGACCACGACGGGGAAGAAGCCGAGCAGGAAGGCGGAAATTACCTTGGGAATGATGCCGAAGCCGAACCACACCACGAACAGCGGCGCGATCGCGATCTTCGGCACCGATTGGGAGAACACCAGCAGCGGATAGACGTAGCTCTCGACCGTCTTCGAGCCTGCGATCAGCATCGCGACGGGAATGCCGAACAGCGCCGAGAGCAGGAAGCCGCACAGCGTCGCGTAGGTGGTCGGCCAGGACTGCCGCAGCAGTTCCGGCCAGTCCGTCCAGAGCACCGCGACGACATCGCCGGGCGACGGGATCTGATAGGCCGGGATATGGAACAGCCGGATCGAGAGATCCCAGGCCGCCACGATCACGACCAGGAACAGGAACGGGCGCAGCCACGCCGCATTCAGCACCTTCGACAGGCCCGAAGGGCTCTTTGCCTCCGCCACGTCACGCTCCCTTGCAGTCTCTGTTGTTCGGCCAGAAATTAACCCGTTGGATAAATACTGTCCAGCCCCTCGCACGCGGCAAAATCGCGCCGAAATATGCAACTTTCGTCAGGCAAGAATTTTTGGTTCGAATGCTTTGTGGTGCTGTAGCCCGGATGAGCGCAGCGATATTCGGGGAAAGCCTGTCCGCGGATGGTCTGGTCCCGGATGTCGCTACGCTCATCCAGGCTACGAGCTATCGTGCTTGGCAATGACTGCAGACGAACCGCGAAGCGTCACACCACCCGATGTTCGCTGGTGCGCAGTAACGGCATCGCGCTACCGACTTCAGCCGTGGACTTGCCGGTCAGTGCCGCCAGCACCAGCGCGGTCATGTGCTCGAGGCGCTCGTCGCGGGCGTCCTTCTTCAGGAGGTCGCGGCCGAAGATCACGCTCAAGGTGGCGCTGTTTGAGAGATAGAAGAACGCGAGCCCGGCGATCGAGATATAGAGCTGCACCGGATCGACCGCGACGCGGAAGTCGCCGCTTTCGACCCCGCGCGTCACCACGGTGCGGATCATCTCGACAAAGGGCGAGTGCATCGACTTGACCTTGGTCGAGCGCTTCAGGTGCTTTGCCTTGGCGAGGTTTTCCGTATTCAGCAGCGCGAGGAACTCGGGATTGCGCAGGAAATAGTTCCACGTGAAGTCGATCAGGCGCCCGATCGCCTCCGGCGGATCGAGATGCTCGAGATCGAGCGTGCGCTCCTCGGCGCGGATCTTCTCATAGGCGCCTTCCAGCACCTCGAGATAGAGATCCTCCTTGTTGCCGACGTGGTAGTACAGCATGCGCTTGTTGGCGCCGGCATTGGCCGCGATGCGGTCGACCCGCGCGCCGGCGAGGCCATGGGCGGCGAATTCCTGCTTGGCGGCCTCAAGAATCCGCAGCCGCATCCCCTGGGGGTCGCGCTGCCATCTCTGTATTCGCTTTGCCTTCGCCAATTCGATCGCCCGGTGATGCGGAATAGATCAGTGTAACACGACGCACGACGTTTGAGAACGAATGTTGTCGTGATGGTGCTGCGGGAATATTTTCGCGGTGCGCCTTCGTCATTCCGTGGCCCTGTTGGCGCGAGCCCAGAAGGCATCATGCGGATGTACAGGCCAAGCCAAGGCAACATATTCGGCGTCGTCCTGGCGAAAGCCAGGACCCATTACCCCAACGCTTGTCGTTGCGCGGCGCTGGGGCCCACGATCCCTTTCATCATCAAATGCGGTGGTTATGGGTCCTGGCTTTCGCCAGGACGACGGCGGGGATACACGTCGACAAACTCACCCCGCATCACGCGCTCGTCCCTCTCACTCGCCCTTCCCTTGCGAAGGCTGCACCAGAAGCGTCGGCACACTGCAGGTGCCGTTGCGCACCGTCATCACGCGCGTGCCGGGCTTGCGGCCGGTCCGAACCTCCGAGACGTCGACGCCGGCGGCAAGCAGCCGCGCGCGGGTAGCATCGATGTCGGCGACGCGCCAGCAGATGCCGCGCAGCCGGTCCGGCGCGGCGGCCTCCGCCTTGTTGTTCTCCTTACCAGGCCGGTGCGTGACCTCGACCACGAGATCGCCGCAGCGGAAGAACATCAGCCGGCCCCACTCGGGATGCGAGCGGTCGAGCGCCATGTCGAGCCCGAGCCGCGCGCCATAAAGCGCGGCGGCGCGTTCCGGGTCGGCAGTCGCGACCACGACATGGTCCATCGCGGTGATCGAGGCCGGCGTGGTGCGCACCGACAACGGCCGCTCCTGCTCCCGCTCCAGGAAGAACATGCGCACACCGCGCGTCGCATCGGTCGCGGCGCGCGTACGTTTCCACGACAGCGTGGCCCCGCTCGCCTCATCGCGGCTTTCGACCTCGGCGACCGGCTCGGGTTTCAGCGTCAGCCGGTCGAGCCGGCGGTGCGTCCTGGCGATATCGCTCGTGCGGAAGCAGAGGCTCGCGAGCCCCTCGCCCTGGGTAGCGAGCGCCGTCCGGACACGCTCGGCTGCGGCATCATCGCCGCGCGGTGCCATCAATTCCAGCGTGGTGTTGTCGAGCGTGAACAGCACGCGGTCGGCGCCGTCGCCGCTGTTGCGCCAGGAAGGTGCCCGCGCGAACAGCGTCTCGTAGGCGGTGCTGGCAGCCGTGATGTCGCCGGTCAGGACGACGACATGATCGAGGCCGGTAATCATGGTTGCGGCCTCCCCGAATCTGCCGTCATTGTGCTTCTCCCTTGCGCATCCCGGAACCACGGGCCGCGGGCGGCCGTTATGCCGAATGCCAGAACGATCCTCGATCCGCGCGCCCGCTTCATCTGTACCCGCAAACCAGGCAGGGTTGCGAATATTTTCAGCGATATCGGCCGACCAGCAGTGCTAGTCTGATCATCGGCCGGGACCACAGCAAGCCACGACGGAAAGCGAATGCAGGCTCTCTTCATTGGACAGACCTATATCGACGTCACCTTCATCACAGATCACATGCCGGTTGGCGACGAGAAGCACGTCGCCGACGCCTATGCGGTGTCGTTCGGCGGCAACGCGGTCACCGCGGCGTTCTGCTGCGCCAAGCTCGGCATCCACCCGGACCTGATTGCCACCATGGCCAATGACTGGCTGGGCCGGATGTTCTGGGACATGGCCGACCGCTACGGCATCTCGTTCCATCCCCGCAAGGTCAACTCCTCCTCGCTGTCCTTCATCATGCCCCATGACGGCAAGCGCGCCATCGTGCGCTGCCGCGACGACCAGCACATCCACCCCTTTCCGCTGCTGAACATCAAGGGTTGCCGCGCGCTGCATATCGACGGCCACCAGCCGGACGCCGCGATCCACTACGCAAAACTCTGCCGCGAGGATGGCATCCTGACCTCGCTCGACGGCGGCGGCCTGCGCACCAACACCCACGAGCTGCTCGCATTCATCGATGTTGCGATCGTCGCCGAACGGCTGTGCGAGCAGATGGACAAGACGCCGGAGCAGATGCTCGATTATCTCAAGGACCGCGGCTGCAAGGTCGGCGGCGTCACCATGGGCGAGCGCGGCCTGCTCTGGTACGACGAGGCCGGCACGGTGCGCACCCTGCCCGCGTTTCCGATCCCGCGCGAGCGCGTCATCGATACCAACGGCGCCGGCGACGTCTTCCACGGCGCCTACATCTACTCTTACCTGTCAAATCCGAGCAAAGGCTGGCATGAGCATTTCAAGTTCGCGCGCGCGGCTTCGACCTACAAGATCCAGAAGCTCGGCAACGAGGCCGGCCTGCCGACGCTCGCCGACATCGCGGCGGTCAAGCAGGAGTTTCGCGCGGAGGCTTGAGATGCCGAAGCGGAGCTAGCCATGGGGCGCGTCTTCGTCGCCGGCAGCATCAATATGGACGTGGTGGCGACCGCCGAGCGCCATCCGCGGATCGGCGAAACCGTCGCCGGCGAGGCTGTGCTGTATTTTCCCGGCGGCAAGGGCGCCAACCAGGCGGTGGCGTCGGCCAAGCTCGGCGTACCGACCACGCTGGTCGGCCGGCTCGGCACCGACGCATTTGGCAAGGAGCTGAGAACGTTCCTTGCCGCGCAAGGCGTCGATCTCAGCTTCGTCAAGGACACCGACGGCGCGCATTCGGGCACGGCGATCATCACGCTCGCCAATGCCGACAATACGATCGTGGTCGTGCCGGGCGCCAACGGGCTGGTTGATGCGGACGATGTCGCGGCACCCGTCCTTACCAAAGGCGATGTCGCGGTCAGCCAGTTCGAGATCCCGCTGCCGACGATCGCGGCATTCTTCAGCCGTGCCCGCGCCGCCGGCGCCAGCACGATCCTCAATCCGGCGCCGGCAAAGCCGATTGATGCGGCGTTGCTCGATCTCGTCGATGTCCTGATCCTCAACGAGACCGAACTCGGCCTTCTCACCGGGCGCGAGCTCAAGGACGGCGACACATACGCGACATTGATGGACGCCGCGCGGTCGCTGCAGGCCCGCGCGGATCAGATCATCTGCGTCACATTGGGCAAGCGCGGCACCGTGGCGCTCGTTGGTGGCAACATGCACGTCGACCAGGGGCGGACCGTCAAAGCCGTCGACAGCACCGGCGGCGGGGACTGCTTTGTCGGAGCCGTCGCCGCCTTGCTCGCGGACGGACAGCCAATCCAGGCCGCGATGTCATACGCCAACATCGCCGCATCGATCTGCGTCCAGAGGATGGGCGCTGCGCCGTCCATGCCGACGGTTGAAGAAGTGAAGGCAGTTCTTTCCACGGGTCGTCCCGGCGAAGGCCGGGACCCATAACCACCGGCCGCGGAAAAAGGCACGCGCGCAGTAACTGCGTTCATCGCCGCCAACGACCGCCGCGGCGTATGGGTCCCGGCCTGCGCCGGGACGACAATGGTGCTAGGAAAGCGCGCTCTTCAAATCAAAACTCGCATCCGCCGCCTGCTCCGGCGTGATCGAGCCGCCGGCGCCGAGCAGCCTGCGGCCGAACATGTGATCACCGGCGCGATTGACCGATTCGATGCCGAGCAACTTGTCACCACGATAGCAGAATGCCGAGAATGCCCCCTGCGCGCGGTCGCCGCGCACCACGACGCGGTCGTAACCGGTGGTGAGACCTGCCATCTGCAGCTTGTCGGGGCCCTGGTCGCTCCAGAACCACGGCAGGCCGTCATAGACCTCGGTCTTGCCGGTCAGCCGCGACGCCACGCAGCGCGCATGATCGGTGGCGTTCTGCACCGACTCCAGCCGCAGCGATCCGCCGAAGCGCTTGCTGGTATAGAGCGCGCAATCGCCGATCGCTGATACATTCGGATCGGCGGTCAGGAGATGCTCGTCGACGATGATGCCGGATGCGACCGGCAGGCCGGCCTCCGCGGCAAGCTCGACATTCGGCAGTACACCGACGCCGACCACGACGAGGTCGGCCGGGATATGCGTGCCGTTGCTCAGGCTGACGCCGGTGACCTTGGCGCCATCGGCCTCGATCGCCGTGACCTGCACCCCGAGATGAATCCGGATGCCGGCGGCGGCGTGGCGGGACTGCGAGAACTCGGAGATCTCCGCGGTCACCGCCCGCGCCATCACGCGGGAGGCGAGTTCGACCACGTCGACCTCGAGGCCCTTGGCCCGCGCGGTCGCAGCGAATTCGAGCCCGATGAAGCCCGCGCCAATGACGACGACCCGCATGCCGGGTGCGATCAAATCGCGCAGCGCCTGGCTTTCGTCGAGAATGCGCAGGTAGCGGACTGCGTCGAGCTTGGCGTTCGGAATATCCAGCAGCCGGTTCCGCGCACCGGTCGCGAACACCAGATGGTCGTAGTCGAGCGAGGTGCCGGAGGCCAGCGCCACTTTCCGCGCATTGCGGTCGATCGCGTGCGCCCGATCGGTGATCAGCTCGATTCTGTTGTCCTGGTAGAACTTGTCGGGCCGGAACATCAAGGTCTCGGGCCCGCCCGTCCCCTTCAGATAGGCCTTCGACAGCGGCGGCCGCTGATACGGCAGATGGCCTTCGTCATTGAGCAGGGTGATGCGCTCAGAAAAGCCCGCTTGGCGCAGCGACGCCGCGAGCTGGAAACCGGCATGTCCGGCACCGACGATGATGACCGAGCCTGTCATCGGAACAACCCACATACGCGCGAGCAGGAGTGACCCATGCCGTTTCCTCTTGTCGATGTTAGCTTGCTTGCCCCGTTCCCACAGCGCTCGTGTCTGCGTACCGAAGGCGCGGGCCATTTGGCCTCATGGCTCGCGCGGGCGCAAGGGGGTTTCTGGCGATTCCGGGGACGCCAATCCGGGGACGCCAATTCGGGGACGCCAAGCCCGCCTCCGGCACCGGGCCGGATTGCCATGGCTCCCGCCAGGGCCTTAAATGCCCGGAACCAACAAGCCCAAGGTCTTCAAAATGCCAGCCCCCGCCTCCGCCAACGACCCCGCTTTGCTCCGCATCGACGGCGCCATCGCGACCATCACGCTGAACCGCCCGGCCGCGTTCAACGCAATCGACCTGACGATCGCCAAAAAGCTCGAACAGCTGAGCGCCGAGGTCGAAGCCAACAAAGATGTCCGCGTGCTGGTCATCGAGGGCGATGGCCGCGCCTTCTGCGCCGGCGGCGATCTGCAGACCATCGGCGCCGCCGCCGAAGCCAACATTGTCACCCCCGTGGTCAGCGAGATGCTGCATCACTACCATGCCTTCATCGAGACGGTCCGGCGGATGCCGAAGATGGTGCTGTCGAGCGTGCACGGCTCGGCGGCGGGAGCCGGGATGGGCCTCGCCTTCGTGACCGATCTTTGCATCGCTGCGGACGATGCCCGCTTCACGCCGGCCTATGCCAAGATCGGCGTGTCGCCGGACGGCGGCAGCACTGTCGGCATTGTCGGCACGGTCGGCACCCGCCGCGCGCTGCAGATCTTCCTGGCCGAGGACGGCTTCACCGCGCAGCAGGCCTATGAATGGGGACTGGTCGTCAAGACCGTCCCCGCGGCAGAGCTGAAGGCCGCCACAAGGCAACTCGCCGAACGCCTGGCAAAGAATCCGCCGGCCGCGATCGCAGCAACCAAATCACTGGTCTATCAGGCCGCGACCACGCCGACCAAGCAGCAGCTCGACGCCGAGGAGCACAAGATCATCACGACCATGCACACCGACGACTTCCGCGTCGCCGTGAAGAAGTTCACCAGCAAGTCGAAGTAGGAACGCTACGGCTTCTCTAAGGCATGTCCTCAAGAATCCGGACTTGTCCGGATACGGACCATGAGCGGGTCAAGATCGGCCCCGACCGAATGGCCCAATTGTGAACCGCTGCGTCCTCTCAGCGCCTGAACGGCGCAAAGGTGAGATGCGGCGGCCACCGGTACAGTCGTGTCAGCAGTACTTCCCTATCGAATACGCACCGTCACATTGCCGGTCTGATCATAAAGCTATAGTGTTTCTTCTGACGCATCCTCCGCGAGAAGAGGGATTTTAGCTGATGTCTATTTTGACGCTGAAGATCTTTGCGGGCCTTCTGCAATTGCATGGGCCGGGCGCGACAATTCAGAGTGATCATCCGGGAATTGACGCGTTGCTGCCCGACATGCGCGATCAGAACGCGAAGCAAGATACCCGATCCGATCAAGACGGCTCGGGCATGACCGCTTCCGAAGAGTTCCTGTCAGACCAGCCGCTGGTGACAGAGGCCTATTTCAGGCGCGGTTTTGTGCGCGGCGCGCCCTATCACGGCGGCGCTTTCCGGCGGGGTACGTCTGTGCCGTATGGCGGATTCCGCCGTGGATTTGCCCGCGGTTACTAGCTTCTTCGGAGTCTTTCCGCTTGGTTCGGTGTCCGCATGTTGCCTGACGCGGCAGATACGGTCGACTTCCCAAGTCAGCCGATCGCGCAACTGTTGGTCAAGGTTGCCACGCGCTGCAACATCGATTGCTCATATTGCTACTGGTTTCGCGACGCCGCCGTCTACGACAAGCCAAAGCTGATGAGCGCTGCAGTGCTGCGTCAGCTACTGTTGCGCATCGAAGAGCACGTTCGCGAACATGATCTGCGCGATTTGCCCATTGTCCTGCATGGCGGCGAGCCGCTGTTATGGGGCGTAGACAATTTCAATACTTTTGCCGAAGCCTGCGCCGCCATTACGACACGAACGGGTAGCGACATCCCGATCTCGGTCACGACCAATGGCGTCCTGATCGACGATAGATGGCTGGACTGTTTCGAGCGGCATCAAATTTCGGTGGCGATCAGCCTCGACGGGCCCGCGCATATCCACGACCTGCACCGCAAGACGTTTCAGGGCGGCGGCACCCATGAAGCGGTGACGCGCGCTGCGCGCTTGCTAGTTTCGCGCGACATCCGCACCAGTGCGCTGGCGGTCTGCAACCCGGCTTACGCCCCGCGCGACTACGTCGAATTCTTCGCCGATTGCGGCATCACCCATTACGACATCATGATTCCGGATGCGACGGTCGACGAGAAGCCGCCCGCGATCGCAGGCTTCTACAACGGCCTGTTCGATCTCTGGTTCGAGGCCAACCGCAGCCGGCCGGCCGTGAATATCCGCATCGTCACCGACATGGTCACTGCGTTGCTCGGCAACAACTCGCCGACCGAAGGTGTAGGTCACCATCCCGTGGAGCTGTGTACCGTCATGACCGACGGCTCGGTCGAGGCGCATGACGTGCTCAGGATCGCGGGCGACGGCTTCACGCAGACGACATTCAACATTTTCGACCACGCACTCGATGAGGTCCGCAACGAACCGCGCTGGCGAGCCGCGCGCGACGCCTCGATCAACCTCGCTGCTAAATGTCAAAAATGCAAATTCCTGAACGTCTGCGGGGGCGGCTATCTTCCGCATCGCTTCTCGAAGGCCAACGGCTACGACAATCCGTCGGTTTATTGCGATGATCTCTATGCGATGTTCGAGAACATGCAGAATGTGCTGGAGCAGCACCTTTATGTCCAAAAGCCCGGCGGCGGTCGGGTCGCGATGCGCAACGCGCTGAAGGGTGGGTAGTCGAGCGCCACACACGCAGTGGATTCAAGAGCACATCCCCTAGTTCGGGCAGATGTATCCCGTGCCGCCGGGTGCCTTGAAGCAGCCGACCGATTCCGGGATCACCTGCTTGGGCAGCCACAGCACGACCTTCGGAAAATAGATCGTGAAGCAGATCGTGACCAGGAACACGACATAGATCGGCAGCGCTGCCCGCAGCGCTTTTGCGAAGCTGATGCCGACGAATTTCGAGGCCATCAGCAGCACGAGCCCGTAGGGCGGCGTGATCAGGCCGAACGCCAGCGTCGCGATCAGCACCACGCCCATGTGCACGCCGTTGATGTCGCCGGCCTGGGTCAGCGCGTTGACCAGCGGCATGAAGATGATGATGGTCGGCACCGGCTCGATGAAATCGCCGACCACGGTGAACAGCAGCACCATCAACAGCATGATGAGATGCGGATCGTTGCCGGCGATCGAGGTGATCCAGTCGGCGATGTAGATCGCGCCGCGCAGATAGGCCAGCATCCAGCCGAACGCGTTCGCCGCGCCGATCGTGATCAACGGCAGGGAGAAGATCAGGCCGGCGAGGCAGAAATCGTAGGGGATTTTCTTGAGGTGCCCGCGGTTCAGCGCCGGGATCACCACAACGATGATGTAGGCCACCGCGACCACGCCGGCCTCGGTCGGCGTGAACCAGCCGGTCAGGATGCCGCCGAGCAGGATCACCGGGATCATCAGCGGCAGCGCGGCGTCGCCGGCGGCGAACGCGATCTGCCGCAGCGGCGCCCGCGGCTTGCGCAGGCCCGACGGGCCGAAGAAGTAGCAGTAGATCATCAGCCCGAAGCCGATCATCAGGCCGGGGACCACGCCCGCCATGAACAGGCCGGCGATCGAGACGTTGCCGACCGCACCATAGACCACCGCCGTGATGCTCGGCGGCACCAGCGCCGCGATCGTCGAGGCTGAGGCGATGATCGCGGCGATGAAGGCCGGCTCATAGCCCTCCCGCCGCATCGGCCCGCCGAGCGCCCGGCTCATGACGGCGACGTCGGCGGTGGTCGAGCCCGACATTTCCGAGAAGAACATGCTGAACACGACCACGACCTGCGACAGCCCGCCCCTGATATGCCCGACCAGCGAGACCGACAGATTGGCGATGCGGACCACGACATTCGCCGAGCTCATGAGCTCGCCGACCAGCAGGAAGAACGGGATCGCCAGCAGCGCCTCGGAATCGACGCCGTCGAAGATCTTCTGGATGATCGCCGCCAGCGAGACATCGGACAGCACCGCGCCGACGAACACGCCGGCCATCAGCGAGAACGGCACCGGCACGCCGAGATAGCCGAAGAACAGGAAGCAGAACGACATCAGCACAAGCACGACCGGTGCGCTCACGGCTGCACTCCTGTCGTCGCGCCGGTGTTGATCGAAGGGATCGCAAGGTCGTCATCGGGCGGCTCCGGATGATCGAAGCCGTTGCGGATGCCGTTGACGAGCTGCTCGATCGTAAACAGGCCGATCAGGATGCCGGACAGCGGGATCACGGC
Organism: Bradyrhizobium sp. USDA 3364; assembly: GCF_054056355.1. Lineage (NCBI taxonomy): Bacteria > Pseudomonadati > Pseudomonadota > Alphaproteobacteria > Hyphomicrobiales > Nitrobacteraceae > Bradyrhizobium > Bradyrhizobium sp. USDA 3364. Next base: position 5,430,926 of record NZ_JBSRYG010000002.1, on the reverse strand, counting down.
ATAGAGCGAGGCGATCGGCGTGCCTGACGGCAGCCGGAAACTGCCGAAGCCGCGGAGGTAGTTCTGATAGCCGTACCAGACCAGGCAGAAGGCGACGCCGAGCACCACCAGCCTGATGACGATCTCGACGACCAGCCGCGACCTGCCATGCATCGCCTCCGAGATCGCGGTGAGATAAAGGTGATCATTGCGCCTTGTCGCGACCGCGGCACCGATGAAGATCGCGTAGATGAATAGCGTCGAGGTCACCTCCTGCAGCCACAGCCAGGGATGACCGATGGTGCGGGTGACGATGTCGGCCGTGACCGACAACGAGAAACCGAAGCACAGCAGGCCGCACAGCATCATCAGGATCAGCTCGAACCGGTCGAGCGCCCGCCATTTCAGATGCCGCTGTCGTTGCAGCACCAACGTGTCGGCGATGGCCATGGAGCGCTTCCCGTCGAGCCGGGTTCTAGTTGATCGCGCGGATCAGGTTCTTGATCTTCTCCGCATGCGGGCCGAGCTCCCTGGCGAGCTTGTCGAGATAGGGATCGGCGATCGCGGTGAAGCTCTTCTTGTCGACGTCTTCGACCACCTTGACGCCGAACGATTTCAGCTTGGTCAGCGCGTTCCGCTCCAGCTCGAACGCCTTCTGCGGCTCCTTGGCGCTGACCTCGTTGGCGGCGGCCTGCACCCACTGCTTCTGCTCGGCGGAGAGGCTCTGCCACAGCCTGTCGGAGACGAACAGCAGCGCGTTGTTGGCCTCGTGCTCGGTGATCGAGAGCACCGGCGCGACCTCGTAGTGCTTGTTGACGAGATAGACGTTGATGCTGTTCTCGGCGGCGTCGACCACGCCGGTCTGCAGCGAGGTGTAGACGCTGCCGAACGGCATGTGCACCGTCTGCGCGCCATAGGCCGGGAACATGGTGTCCTCAGTCGCGGTCGCCTGCACCCGAACCTTCACGCCCTTGAGGTCACCGACATTATGGATTTCCCTTTTGCTGTAGATATGCCGGACGCCCTGCGAGCCGGTGCCGATCACATGCAGGCCCTGCGCGGTGTCGTCGATCATCGCCTTGATGGCCTCGAACACCTTCGGGTCCGCCAACGCCTTGATCACATGGGCGTCGTTGCGGAACAGGAAGTGCAGCGACATCACGCCGGCCTGCGGCGAGATCGTTGCGGTGTTGGCGGAGGAGATGATCGCGAACTCGATATCGCCCGACTTGACGAGCTGCAGCAGCTGCGGCTCCTGGCCGAGCTGCGCGCCGGGGTATTGATCGACGATCATCGTGCCCTTGCTCAATTCCTTGAGCTTCTCGGCGAACAGATCACCGGCGACCGAATAGCCGGTGTTGCGCGGCTGGTCATAGGCGAAGCGGAAGTGCTTGACCTCCTGCGCGCCGGCGTGCACCGGCAGCAGCAGCGCTGCCGCGGCCATGGCGATCCCGACGATCCTGGCTGAAGTGCCCATCGCGACGTTCCCCCTGGTTTTTAATTGACGCGATCATCCCACCAGTCCCGCGGGATTGTCAATAAAACAGAGGTAATTAGCTCGTCGTATGGCCGATGAGCCTCGCGCGCCGAGAGATTATCGACAATTCGACCCGCGGTGCAGGTCGAGCCCGCTACTTCCCCTTGGCGCGCATGAAGTCGAAATCGCAGCCCTCGTCGGCCTGAAGGATCGTCTCGTTGAAGAGATGCGCATAGCCGCGTTTGGCCCAGTCCGGGGTACCGGCCAGCGCGAGCGCGGCGCGACGCTTCTCGAGTTCGGCCTCGTCGACCAGCAGATCGATGCTGCGCTTGGCGACGTCGAGCCGGATCATGTCGCCGTTCCGCACCAGGCCGAGCGGTCCGCCGACGGCGGACTCCGGCGTGATGTGCAACACGATGGTGCCGAACGCGGTGCCGCTCATCCGCGCGTCCGAGATACGGACCATGTCCTTCACGCCGGCGCGCGCGAGCTTCTTCGGGATCGGCAGGTAACCCGCCTCCGGCATACCCGGCGCGCCCTTCGGGCCGGCATTGCGCAGCACCAGCACGTCATCGGCGGTCACATCGAGCGCGGGGTCGTCGACCCGCAGCGTCATGTCCTCGACCGATTCGAACACCACGGCGCGGCCGGTGTGCTGCAATAGTTTGGGGCTCGCTGCCGACTGCTTGATCACCGCACCGCGCGGCGCGAGATTGCCGTGCAGGATCGCCATCGCGCCTTCGGACTTGATCGGGTTCGCCTTGGAGCGGATCGCATCCTGCCCGGGCACGTCCTCCGCGCCGGCGACAACCTCGCGCAGGGTCTGTCCGGTGATGGTCTTCGCGTCCAGGTCGATGAGGTCGCCGAGTTGCGCCATCAGCTTCGGCACGCCGCCGGCATGATGGAAGTGCTCCATGTAGTGCTCGCCCGACGGCTTGAGGTCGACCAGCACGGGCACCTCGCGGCCGAGCCTGTCGAACGCCTCGAGGTCGATCTTGTGCGGCGAGCGGTTGGCGATCGCGGTGAGATGGATCAGCCCGTTGGTCGAGCCGCCGATCGCCTGCATGACCACCTGCGCGTTGCGGAACGAGGACGGCGTCAGGATCTCGCTCGGCTTCGGTCCCTTGGTCTTCGCCATCTCGGCGGCGACGCGGCCGCTGGCCTCGGCGGAACGGAAGCGTTCGGCGTGCGGCGCCGGGATCGTCGCGCTCATCGGCAGCGACAGGCCGAGCGCCTCGGTGATGCAGGCCATGGTGGAGGCCGTGCCCATCACCATGCAAGTGCCCACGGAAGGCGCAAGGCGCCCGTTCACCGCCTCGATCTCGGTGTCGTCGATCTCGCCGGCGCGATACTTGCCCCACAGCCTGCGGCAGTCGGTGCAGGCGCCGAGCACCTCGCCCTTGTGATGGCCGACCACCATCGGCCCGACCGGAATCACCACCGTCGGCAGATCGGCGCTGATCGCGGCCATGATCTGCGCCGGCAGGGTCTTGTCGCAGCCGCCGATCACGATCACCGCATCCATCGGCTGGGCGCGGATCATCTCCTCGGTGTCCATCGCCATCAGGTTGCGCAGATACATCGAGGTCGGATGCGCAAAGCTCTCCGCGATCGAGATGGTCGGGAACACGAACGGCATCGCGCCCGACAGCATCACGCCGCGCTTCACGGCTTCGATGATCTGCGGGACGTTGCCGTGGCAGGGATTGTAATCGCTGTAGGTATTGGTGATGCCGACGATCGGGCGATTGAGTGCATCATCCGAATAGCCCATCGCCTTGATGAAGGCCTTGCGCAGGAACAGCGAGAAGCCGGCGTCACCATAGCTGGTCAGTCCCTTGCGAAGTCCGTCGGCCATTTTCTTCTCGTCCTTTTGGTGGTTCGGCCGCACTTAAGGAGCGGCGGGAATTATTGTCAATATGAGATAATCTGGCGGTGGCGGGTGGCTGCTCTGCGGCAAAATCGCCCCCATTATTGACAATAGCTGCGCTGCCGTGCTGACCTCCTGATATCGATCCGAAACCCAGAGCACATGAAAGCCGAGCCCACCCTCCCCGATATCCAGGCCCCCTCCCGCGAGGAGGAGCAGGCGGAAGTGATCCGCAGACTGGAGGAGGACATCATCTTCGGCCGCTTCGCGCCCGGCCTGCGGCTGGTCGAGGATACGCTGATGCAGCGCTACGGCGCGAGCCGGCATTTCGTCCGCCAGGCGCTGTTCCAGCTGGAGCGCCAGGGCATCGTGCTGCGCGAGAAGAATGTCGGCGCCACGGTGCGATTCTATTCGGCCGAGGAAGTGCGGCAGATCTATGAGGTGCGCGAGATGCTGACGCGCCAGGCCGCGCTGATGATCGCCCTGCCCGCGCCCGACGGCCTGATCGACCAGTTGAGCGAGCTGCAACGGCATTACTGCATCAAGGCCGACGCGCAGGACATGCGCGGCATTCACGAGACCAACGATGCGTTCCACCTCGCGCTGTTCTCCGCCTGCGGCAATCCCTATCTGGTGCGCTCGCTGCAGGACTACATGAACCTGACGCTGCCGATGCGCGCCAAGAATCTCGCCGACAGCGAGGGGCTGGCGCTGTCGCGGCGCCAGCACGAATTGATGATCGAGCTGTTGAAGGGCCGCGACAGCTGGGCGCTGGCACAGCTGTGCGTCGATCACATGCAGTACAGCAAGGCGGATTATCTCGTCCGCATCTCCAACGACAAAAAGCCGCAATAGCGCGATATGCGGCCACCTCGTGAAGGAGACGGCGATGCGTTACGTGGCTTTGTTGATGGGATCGTTCGCCATGCAGCTTGCGCTTGCCGGCGCCAGTAACGCAGCCGATCCGCGCGCGACGCAACTCACCTACGAACTCTGGACCAAGACCTGCCTGACGCAGGCAAGCTGCTTCGTCGGCGCCGCCGCGCGCGGCCAATGTGTCCCTTCGGGCGGAGGCATCAGCATTTCGCCACAGAGCAGCAAGCGCGCGCTTCTCACCGCAAACGTCGGAACGCGGACCATGCTGGAGGGCACGATCAGCCTGCGAATCGATCAGGATGAGCCAATCCAGATCCCCAAGCCGCACTGCTACACGCTGGGCTGCGGCGGCACGCTTGAGGCCGACAGTGAGCTGATCGAACGGCTGAAGCATGCGCAAGCGATCACTATGGAAGCCAAGGACCTGACGGGGCAGACGATCAGCCTCTCCTTTCCGCTCACCCACTTTGCCCAGGCCTTTGACGGGCCCGGCAGCGAACCCAAGGCATTTGAAGTGACGCACAAGGACCTGAAGGACTTGCATCAGCAGCGACCGGACTCCTTCAAGCAACTGCCGCAGTGCGAGGACTGATCACTTCTTCCAGTCGATCACCCTGCTCTTGTCGCCGTCGAACTCCATGCTGCAGAACGTGCCGCCCTGGTAATAGTCGCCGACGGCATCCGGCGGCAGCTTGGCCTGCTCGGCCATCGCGTGCTCGCGGAAGTCTTCGCCTCGCCCCGCCGGACGATAGCCGAGATCGTAGGCGCGGTGATTGTCCCACCACGAGCGCTCGTTGTAGGACGCTCCGTACAGCACCTCGAAATGGATGTCGGGGTGCTCGAGCCCGATCCGGCAGAGCTGGACCAGATCTTCCGGCTTGAGCCAGATCGAGAGCCTGCGGTGATCGAGCGGCGCCTCGCCGAAATTGCCGATCCGGATGCAGGTCACCTTGAGCCCATGCTTGTCGGCGTAAAGTGCGCCAACCGCTTCGCCGAACACCTTGCTGACACCGTAGCGGCTGTCGGGCCGCGGCGTCACGTCGGTGCCGATGCGGTGATGCCGCGGGTAGAAGCCGACCGCATGGTTGGAGGACGCGAAGATCACGCGCTTGACGCCCTGCTTGCGCGCCGCCTCGAAGAGATTGTAGCAGCCGATGATGTTGGCCTGATGGATCTGGTCCCACGATCCTTCGACCGAATAGCCGCCGAAATGCAGGATGCCCTCGACGCCCTCGCAGATCGCCTCGACCTCGGCGAGGTCGGCGAGATCGGCCGCCTTGAACTTTTCGTTGCTGCCGAGATCGGAGGGCTGCTTGATGTCGCTGAGCAGGAGATCCGGATAGATCGGCGGCAGCAGCTTGCGCAGGCTCGTTCCGATTCCACCCGATGCACCGGTCATCAATATGCGTGGCATGCCGTCCCTCGTCTTTCCTGGTTGCTGCAGCCGAATTGCGGTCGCAGGCCGACAATGATAGCAAACCATGCGCTCAAGGAAACACCATCGAAACACAACAACGAGAACAGCAAATGTCCGATGTTCATTCCGCCGGCTGGCGTCCTGCGACCTGCTATCCCGATCCAGCGATCCACGCGCTCGATCCGCGCTTCGAGAAATACTGGCTGAAACTCTCCGCCGTCGAGCGCATCGCCAGCGGCCTGCGCTGGGCCGAAGGGCCGGTGTGGTTCGGCGATGGCCGCTATCTCCTGTGCAGCGACATTCCGAACCAGCGCATCCTCAAATGGGAGGAAGAGACCGGCGCGGTCAGCATCTTCCGCAAGCCGTCGAATTTCGCCAACGGCAACACCCGCGACCGCCACGGCCGGCTGATCACCTGCGAGCACGGCGGCCGCCGCGTGGTCCGCACCGAATATGACGGATCGATTACGGTGCTGATCGATTCCTTCGGCGGCAAGCGGCTGAACTCGCCGAACGATGTCGTGGTGAAGTCCGACAACTCGATCTGGTTCTCCGATCCGACCTTCGGCCTGCTCGGCAATTACGAGGGCCACAAGGCCGAGCCCGAGATCGACGCGAATGTCTACCGGCTCGATCCCGCGACCGGAAAGGCCGCAATCGTCGCCGAGGGCGTGCTGGGACCGAACGGGCTGTGCTTCTCGCCCGACGAGAAGATCCTCTATGTCGTGGAGTCCCGCGGCGCGCCGAACCGCAAGATCCTGGCCTATGACGTCTCCGCCGACGGCAAGACGATCTCCAACAAGCGCGTGTTCATCGATGCCGGCCCCGGCACGCCGGACGGCATGCGCTGCGACATCGACGGCAATCTGTGGTGCGGCTGGGGCATGGGCGATCCCGAGCTCGACGGCGTCGTCGTGTTCGCGCCCGACGGCGTCATGATAGGCCGCATCGCACTGCCGGAGCGCTGCGCCAACCTCTGCTTCGGCGGACTGAAACGCAACCGCCTGTTCATGGCGGCGAGCCAGTCGATCTATGCGCTCTACGTCAACACCCAAGGCGCGCTCGGCGGTTAGACTTCTCCGTCGTGCCGGCGCAGGCCGGGACCCATACCGCGTGATCTATCGAGCAAGGAAGTCGCAGTACCGCGGCACGGCCGGTCTTCGCCAAACTCCTCCCTGTGGTGATGGGTCCCGGCCCCCGTGCGCAATTGCGCACTAGGCCGGGACGACGATAACAACTTCTACCTTCCAGAACGTCTGACGCCGGAGCGGTGATCCGCCCCGGCGTCAGAATGTCGTCTCTCGTGGCTTGCGCTTACGCGGCGTTGTAGCCGGCGACCGCCTTGGCCTCGAGATATTCCTCCAGACCGTAACGACCCCACTCGCGGCCGTTGCCGGACTGCTTGTAGCCACCGAACGGCGCGGTGCGCTCGTTCGGCACGCCCTGCAGGTTGACGTTGCCGGCGCGGATCTGGCGGCCGACGCGGCGCGCGGTTTCCACGGTGTCGGCCGAGACGTAACCGGCAAGACCATACGGCGTGTCGTTGGCGATCTTCACCGCGTCGGCTTCGTCCTTGGCGCCGAGGATGGTCAGCACCGGTCCGAAGATCTCTTCGCGGGCGATCGTCATGTCGTTGGTGACGTCGGCGAAGATGGTCGGACGGACATAGAAGCCCTTGTTGACGCCCTCGGGCAGGCCCGGACCACCGGCGACGAGCGTTGCACCTTCGTCGATGCCCTTCTGGATCAGCGCCTGGATCTTGTCCCACTGGCCGCGGTTGACCACCGGACCGATCGTGGTGCCGTCGGCACGCGGATCGCCGGCCTTGGTCTTGTCGGCGACGCCCTTCGCGATCGCGGCCACTTCCTTCATCTTGGAGAGCGGCACGATCATGCGCGACGGCGCATTGCAGGACTGGCCCGAGTTGTTGAACATGTGCATCACGCCGCCGGCCACCGCCTTGGCGAGGTCGGCGCCTTCGAGGATCACGTTCGGCGACTTGCCACCGAGTTCCTGGCTGACGCGCTTGACGGTCGGCGCCGCACGCTTGGCGACGTCGACGCCGGCGCGGGTCGAGCCGGTGAACGAGATCATGTCGATGTCCGGGTGCTCGCTCATCGCGGCGCCAACCTCCGGGCCGAGGCCGTTGAGCAGGTTGAACACGCCCTTCGGCACGCCCGCTTCATGAAGGATTTCCGCGAAGATCAGCGCCGAGGTCGGCGTGAACTCCGACGGTTTCAGGATCATGGTGCAGCCGGCGGCGAGCGCGGGCGCGACCTTGCAGGCGATCTGGTTGAGCGGCCAGTTCCAGGGGGTGATCATGCCGACGACGCCGACCGGCTCGCGGACGATCACGGCGGTGCCCATGGTCTCCTCGAACTCGTACTTCTTCAGCACCTCGAGTGTGTTCATGAGGTGGCCGAGGCCGGCGCCGGCCTGCAGCTTCTCGGCCATCGGCAGCGGCGCACCCATCTCGTCGGAAACGGCGGCGCCGATTTCCTTCATGCGGCCCTTGTAGACCTCGACGACCTTGGTGAGCAGCGCGATGCGCTCCTCGCGGCTGGTTTTGGAATAAGTCTCGAACGCGCGCTTGGCGGCGGCGACTGCCTTGTCGACATCGGCCTTGGAGCCGAGCGCAACTTCATACATCGCCTCTTCGGTCGCCGGATTGACGACGGGGGTGGACTTGCCTTTGACGACGGGATCGACCCAGGCGCCGTCGATGTAGAATTGCATGCGATTGACCATCGGAAACCTCTTGTACGGGGCGTATGGAATTGGGAACGGAAAGCGTTCGGCAGGCATCCTTGCACGAAAGCAGGCCGAATTGAACCCGCCATATGCGGGGCGCGGCTCGTGCACGCCCAACGCATATAATGTCGCTGCTACTCGCGTGGCAAGCCGTGCCACCCTCCCTGGAGAGGGAGGGTCGTTGCGCATGAAGCGCAGCGGAATGTGCAACGGGGTGGGGTGACAGTCTCTCCGCTCGAACAGTACCCGCGTGGAAAGATCACCCCACCCCGTCTCACATGTCGCTACGCGCCATGCGAGCCGACCCTCCCCCTCCAGGGGAGGGTGAATTCACACCGCCATCTTGCGATGCCGCACCGGGGCGCCGGCGGAGACGCTTTCCGCCGCGTCGATGATGGCGTTGGCGTCGATACCGTAGTGGCGGTAGAGGTCGCTGATCGTGCCGGTCTGGCCGAAATGCTCGACGCCGAGCGCCTCGAGGCGGTGGCCGCGCACGCTGCCGAGCCAGCCCAGCGTCGCCGGATGGCCGTCGATCACGGTCACAATGCCGCAGTCGCGGCCGAGCGGCGCCAGCATGCGCTCGATGTGACTCAAATGCTGCACGCCGCGGCGGTCGCGGCGCATATTCCGCGCCGCGGACCAACCGGCATAGAGCCGGTCGGCGGACGTTACCGCCAGCAAACCGACATCGCGGTGGCTCTCGCCGATCAGGCCGACCGCCTCGATCGCCTCCGGCGCGACGGTGCCGGTATATGCAATCACGATGTCGCAGTTCGGGCCCGGCTTGCGCATCCAGTACGCGCCATCGGTGATGTCGCGCTGCAGGTCCGGGGTCATGATCCGTTGCGGTTGCTCCAGCGTCCGCGTCGAGAGTCGCAAGTAAACCGAACCGCCCTCGGCGCCCTCGCGCTGCATGTGGCCAAAGCCCCACCCCATGATCACGGCAAGTTCATCGACGAAGGCCGGGTCGAACGAGGCCAGTCCGTCCTGCCCGATCCCGATCAGCGGCGTCTTGATCGACTGATGCGCGCCGCCTTCCGGCGCGAGCGAGATGCCCGACGGCGTCGCCGCCACCATGAAGCGGGCGTCCTGGTAGCAGGCATAGTTCAAGGCATCGAGGCCGCGCTCGATGAAGGGATCGTACAGCGTGCCGACCGGCAGCAGCCGCGCGCCATTGATCTGGTGCGACAGGCCTAGCGCCGAGAGCATGATGAACAGGTTCATCTCGGCGATGCCGAGCTCGAGATGCTGGCCCTTCGGCGAGTACTCCCAAGTGTAGGCGGACGGGATCTTCTCCTGCCGGAACAGGTCGTGGTTCTCCAGTTTCGCAAACAGGCCGCGGCGGTTGACCCAGCCGCCGAGATTGGTCGACACGGTGACGTCGGGCGACGCCGTGACGATGCGCGATGCGAGCTCGCTGTCGCCGCGCGCCAACTCGTGCAGCACGAGACCGAAGCCCTGTTGCGTCGACATCTGCGCGGAGGCCTTGAACGCCAGCCGCTCCGGCACATCGATTTCAGGCGCCGACAGCCGGCGGCGCCCCTCGCGGTTGAACGGCGCCCCTGCAAGAAATGCTTCGAGCTTCGCAGGCTCCTGCGACAGGCCCTCGAACTTGTCCCACTCGTGGCCGGCGCGGATGTTCTGCGCGGCGCGCCACTTCTCCATCTGCGCCACCGTCATCAGCCCGGCATGGTTGTCCTTGTGGCCCTGCATCGGCAGGCCGACACCCTTGATGGTGTAGGCGATGAAGCAGACCGGACGGTCGTGATCGACAGCTTCGAAGGCCTCGACCATGCTCGCCATGTCGTGACCGCCGAGGTTCGACATCAGCGCCAGCAACTCGTCGTCGCTGCGGCGATCGATCAGGGCCGACACCTCGCCCTGGTCACCGATGTCGTCGCGCAGATGCTTGCGGAACGCCGTACCGCCCTGGAAGCAGAGCGCCGCGTACATCTGGTTCGGGCAATTGTCGATCCAGCGCCGCAGCGCCTCGCCGCCGGGCTCGGCGAACGCTTCGAGCATCAGCTTGCCGTACTTCACGATCACCACGTCCCAGCCGAAATTGCGGAACATGGTCTCGAACTTGGCCCACAGCCCCTCGCGCACCACGGCGTCGAGCGACTGCCTGTTGTAGTCGACCACCCACCAGGTGTTGCGCAGGCCGTGCTTCCAGCCCTCGAGCAGCGCCTCGAAGATGTTGCCCTCGTCCATCTCGGCATCGCCGACCAGCGCGATCATGCGGCCCTCGGGCCGGTCCTTCATCCAGCCGTGCGCCTTGACGTAGTCCTGCACCAGCGAGGCGAACAGCGTCTGCGCCACGCCGAGGCCGACCGAGCCGGTGGAGAAATCGACGTCGTCGCTGTCCTTGGTGCGCGACGGATAGGACTGCGCACCCTTGTAGCCGCGGAAATTCTCCAGCTTGTCGCGGGTCTGGTGGCCGAACAGATACTGGATGGCGTGGAACACCGGGCTCGCATGCGGCTTCACGGCGATGCGGTCCTGCGGACGCAGCACCGAGAAATAGAGCGCCGACATGATGTTGGCGAGCGAAGCCGACGAGGCCTGATGGCCGCCGACCTTCAACCCGTCGGTCGAGGGCCGCACGTGGTTGGCGTGATGGATGGTCCACGACGACAGCCACAGCACCTTGCGGGCCAAAGCGGACAGCATGTCGAGGCGTTCAGGCGTGATACCCATGGCAGTGCTCCGAGCGATATCTTCAATGTTACTGCCGCGGGGACCGGCGAAAATCTCAATTCCACGCGACAGCACAGGAAAAATTGGGATAAATTCCCACGATCCGGCCCCAGCTAACGAGTTCATCCCAATGCCTGCCCTCGACGCCATCGACCGCAAGATCCTGAGTCTGCTCCAGACCGACAGCCGCATGACGATGCAGGAGCTCGCGGACAAGGTCGGCCTGTCGGTGTCGCCGTGCCATCGCCGGGTCAAGCTGCTCGAGGAGCGCGGCGTGATCTCGCGCTACATCGCGACCGTCGACCAGAAATCGATCGGACTACACGTCTCGGTCTTCATTTCGATCAAGCTGGCGCGGCAGAAGGAGGAAGACCTCAACCGCTTCGCGCGCGCGATCTCGAAATGGGACGAGGTGCTCGAATGCTACCTGATGACCGGCAACCGCGACTATCTCCTGCGCGTCGTCGCTGCCGACCTCTCCTCCTATGAAGCGTTCCTGAAGAACAAGCTGACCCGCCTCGACGGCATCGCCTCGATCGAGTCGAGTTTCGCCTTGAGCCAGGTGAAATATTCGACGGCGTTGCCGGTGTGAGGGCTGTTGTCTGTGGGCTCCGCGGGCGCCACAACCTCGCTGTTCGTCTCTGCGAAAGCATGCGAAAGCAGGGACCCATACTCCGCGGCGGGCGATCCAGCATTCCAGGGACGGCAGTGCTTGAGCCGAGAAGCCGGGGCGTACTGGATCGCCCGGTCGAGGCCGGGCGATGACAGCTGAAGATGGGGCGCAACTTCGCACTCTCGCGACATGAATCGTCCGAGTTTTGGATTTCGTTCCGCCCTCTCCTCAAACAGACGACGCAGGGAAGCCTGGCGCGAACCCGGAATGACAGGGAGAGAGCTGCACACCGGAGGGCGGAATCGGATCCTGCGTGGCGGCCTCTGCGGAACACCCGGCTCGCAACGAGTTGCTTGCGGTTCGTTTCCCGGCGGGAACCGAGAGGCGACGTGGCGTGTTGATGTCACGCAATATTGAGTGTTTGACACAAGTGAGAACGAACATGGCTCGCCGCAAACTTCCATGGTTGGCGCTCGTCGCAATTTTCGCGACTGCAGCATCCGTGACGCTGCTCGCGGATCCGACGCTGGCGGCCCGCGGCGGAGGTCATGGCGGCGGTGGAGGCGGTCATGGCGGGGGCGGTCATGGCGGCGGAGGTTTCCACGGCGGCGGCGGTGGATTTCACGGTGGTGGCGGCGGCTTCCACGGCGGCGGGCTTCGCGCGGGCGGCTTTCATGGAGGAGGCTTTCATGGCGGAGCCGCGCGTGGCGGCGGTTTCCATACTATTCATGCCGCGCCCCATGCCGCGGCAAGGGGGCACGGCGGCGGCGCGCGGCAATTCCATGCCAACCGCAATCCAGCCACCACCCATAACCCGGCCATCAGCCGCAATGCGGCCGGCTCGCATGGCGTAGCTGCGGGCCGCCATGCGCCCGCGGCCGCCGCGATGGGGCGCAACGCCCGCGCGGTTGGCCGAACCTTGTCCTCTCGTCCGATCGCGGCCGCCATGCACAGGCCGGGCGGTTTGCGGAACCCGATGGCGCGTGCTGCGATCATGACGGCCGCCGCTGGGGCGGCCTGGGGATCTCGCAACCATAATGGCGGCTGGTGGTGGCGCCATCCGCATGGCGGCTTCGGCTGGGTCGGTCCGGTGTTCTGGCCCTATGCCTATTACGATCTCTACGACTATGCCTGGTGGGGCAATGACTACGATCCGTACTTCTGGGACTATGGCTACAACGATATCTATGCCGGCCTGTTCGGCCCCTACGACTACGATGCCCTGAGCGGCTATGCCTACTATCTGCCCGGCTACGCCGGTCCGCGGCCGCCGGTCACAGGTCGATCCGGCGTGCCCGATCAAACCACGACCCTGACCGACATGTGCGGCAGCGACAGAAGCGATATCGCGGGCTTCCCGATCGAGCAATTCCGCGGCGCGATCCAACCCAATACCGAGCAAAGCGACGCGCTCGACGAACTCGCCAAGGCGTCGCAGAAAGCGTCCCTGACCATTCTCACCTCGTGTCCGAAGGACGTGCCGTTGACCGCGCCGAGCCGCCTCGCCTCGATGCAGCAGCGCGTCCAGGCCATGCGCGACGCGGTGGGCATCCTGCAGCCGGCGCTGGAGAAATTCTACGCGCTGCTCAGCGACGATCAGAAAGCGAAGGTGACCGCGCTGGCGGCAGATCGGCAACGCAGCGGGCGCGAAGCGACGTCAGGCAACGGCAGTTGCAACGCGGCGCAACCCGCCGCCATCGCGTGGCCCGGCGACGTCATCGACAGCAATGTCAAGCCAACCGACGCCCAGCGGGCGAGCCTCGACGCCTTGCGGGATGCGGCAACGAAGGCCGAGGACACCCTGAAATCGTCCTGTCCGCCCACCGATGCGCGCACGCCACCGGCACGGCTTGCGGCAGTCGCAGCGAGGCTCGATGCCATGCTGCAGGCGATCGGGACGGTACGTCCGGCGCTCGACACCTTCTACAACGCACTCAGCGACGAGCAGAAGGCCGCGTTCGACGCGGTCGGCCCCGAGCGCGACGGCGGCAGGACGGCGATGGCTGCGAGCGGCGACGAACCGCCGCGAAGCCATCATCGCCGCCACCACCGTCACGGTCCGAATATCGGCGGCATGATCTTCCGGATGATGGGCCTTTAGGCTCCGCGGGAGCAACCAGGCTACGGCGCAATCCAAATGCCGATCACGATGATTGCCAGTGAGACGGCAATCACCAGCATATCCGTTGTGAGCCAATCGGGCATTCCGTTTGATGGCTGCTCGCTCATGTCCGCGACTCCTTCTGCTCGCGTCGAGCCAATATGCTGAAACGGATCAGCGTGAACGAGGATGAACTGGTTCACATGAAAGCGCGACAAGCGGTCGCTCTGAATTTCGCACATCTGCGCGCGCCGAAGTTGCGGCGCGCCATTGATCTTCCGCCCAGGTTTCTGAACATGTTCGATAACGCCGGCGGCTTCAGCAAACGCTAGCACGTCTTAGCCCGGCGTCGCTGCCGATCGCCCGACGATCCAGTCGCGGATCGGTGCAGCGATCATGTGAGGTGCCCACCGGCGGAAGGGTTCCCTCCCTCCCCCTTGCTGGGGAGGGAGCCTGACCATCGCCCTCACCTCACAGCAGCTTGCGCTGCGCCAGGTTCTTCATCAGCGCGCCGACGCCGAAGGTCCAGGGCTCGCACTCGTCGCTGTTGCGCATCCGGTTGACGAGCTTGCCGAGCTGCGGCGCGGCGATGGTGACGATGTCGTCGCGCCTGTGGGTAAAGCCCTCACCCTTGGCGTCGCGGTCCTTCACCGGCGCGAACATCGTGCCGAGGAACAGCGCAAAACCATCGGGGTATTGATGCACGGGGCCGATGGTCTGCGCGACCAGGTCGGTCGGGTCGCGGCTGATCTTTGAGATCGAGGAATGGCCCTCGAGCACGAAGCCGTCCACGCCTTTCACGGTGAGACCGACATCCATCTGTCTCACGTCGTCGAGCGAGAAGGTCTGATCGAACAGCCGGAGCAGCGGACCGATCGCGCAGGAGGCGTTGTTGTCCTTGGCTTTCGACAGCAGCAGCGCCGAGCGGCCCTCGAAGTCGCGCAGATTGACGTCGTTGCCGAGCGCGGCGCCGACGATCTTGCCACGGCCCGAGACGACCAGCACGACCTCCGGCTCCGGATTGTTCCAGGTCGACTTCGGATGCAGCCCGGCATCCATGCCTGACCCGACCGAGGACAGCGTCGGCGCCTTGGTGAACACTTCAGCGTCCGGGCCGATGCCGACCTCGAGATACTGGCTCCAGGCGTTCTGATCGATCAGCACCTGCTTCAGCCGCATCGCCTGTTCGGAGCCGGGCTTCAGCTTCGAGAGATCGTCGCCGACCAGTCGCACCACCTCCTTGCGGATCGCATCCGCCGAGGACGGATTGCCGCGCGCCCGCTCCTCGATCACGCGCTCCAGCATCGAGATCGCGAAGGTGACGCCGGCGGCTTTCAGGACCTGGAGGTCGACCGGCGCGAGCAGATGCGGCTTTGTCGCGTCGCGGCCATCGGGCGGCGTGTTGGCGAGGATCGCCTCCAACTCGCCGATCCGCTCGCCGCGCGTGGCGCGCAATGCGCCTGCGGGATCGCTCTCCTCGCACAGCGCGCTGACGGTTGGGAACCGCGCCGTGACGTCGAACACGCCGTCCGGCCGCACCGCGACCACGGCGGGCCCGCCGGCCTGCGGCAGCCAGACCCGTCCGACCAGCGTGCCGGCGGTGCCGTCCTCCGGCAGGACGTCTTTTGGCGTGAGCGAAATCATCGGTGTCTCCCTTTTTTGTCTTGTTGGCGGTTGTTAGCACAGTCCCGGTGGCGGCGTGAAACAGCGGTCATGGCATTGTCATAGAGGGGTAACATCGCCCGTCAATGCTCCCGTCGATCCAACTAACACACTGAAAGACGGACCTTCATGACCGCCTCCGACCTCACCGACGAAGCCTCCCGAGATGAAGCCTTGCGCGAAGAAGCTCTGCGCGCCCGCATCCACCAGGAGATGGCCGACAGCCTCGACGAGGAACTCGAGCTCGAGCTCGACGACATGAGGCTCGACGAGCTCGACCACGATGGGGCCGGAAAGCCGTCGATCGACCGGAAGTTCTACTTCCGCGAATTGCTGCGGCTGCAGGGCGAGTTGGTCAAGCTGCAGGACTGGGTGCAGCACGAGAAGAAGAAGGTCGTCGTGCTGTTCGAGGGCCGCGATTCCGCCGGCAAGGGCGGCGTCATCAAGCGCATCACCCAGCGGCTCAACCCGCGCGTCTGCCGCATCGCGGCACTGCCGGCGCCGAACGAGCGCGAGCGCACGCAATGGTACTTCCAGCGCTACGTCTCGCATCTGCCGGCCGGCGGCGAGATCGTGCTGTTCGACCGCAGCTGGTACAACCGCGCCGGCGTCGAGAAGGTGATGGGGTTCTGCTCCGACGAACAGTATGAGGAATTCTTCAACTCGGTGCCGGACTTCGAGCGCATGCTGATCCGCTCCGGCACCATCCTGCTGAAATACTGGTTCTCGATCACCGACGAGGAACAGGCGTTCCGGTTCTCGATGCGGATCCAGGATCCGCTGAAGCAGTGGAAGCTGAGCCCGATGGACGTCGAGGCGCGGACCCGCTGGGAGCTCTACACCAAGGCCAAGGAGACGATGCTGGAGCGCACCCACCTGGCTGATTCACCGTGGTGGATCGTCGATGCCGTCGACAAGAAGCGCGCCCGGCTCAACTGCATCTCGCATCTGTTGAGCCAGATTCCGTATCAGGCGGTCACGCACCAGCCGGTGGTGCTGCCGCCGCGCGTGCGCAACCCCGACTATCACCGCGGCCCGATCCCGCCGGAGATGTATGTGCCGGGACGGTATTGAGGCCGGGTGCGTCACAACCGGTCTGTCTCCTCATCCTGAGGAGCTTGCGCAGCAAGCGTCTCGAAGGACGAGGCCACCAGCGGGACCTCATGGTTCGAGACGCGCTTTCGCGCTCCCCACCATGAGGATTTTCCGGACACGCAAACCGGGGGACGCGCGGGGTGTGGTGAACAGATAGGCACCCCATCGCCTACCAATGGTGCAGGCGCGTGCCCTTGCTGGCGCCGGAACCCGACGCTAGGCTTCGGCGATCTGGTGCAGGGAGGCCCGCTTGACTCAATCCGATGACGTGAAGATTTCCGAAGATCGCCGCGACGCGCTGCGCTATGCGCTCGGGATCGGCAGCGGCGCGGCGCTCGCGGCCGCGATGGCAACGCCGGCCTCGGCGCAGACCCAAGCCGACAACACGCTGGATCGCATTCGCGCCAACAAGGTGCTGCGGATCGCGGTGCTGCCGGGCGAGTTGCCCTATTTCAACAAGGACCTCGCCACCGGCACGTGGTCCGGCTTCTCGATCGAGATGGCCAACGATCTGGCGAAACTGCTCGACGTCAAGCTGGAATATGTCGAGTCGACCTACGGCAATTCCATTCTCGATCTGCAGGCCAACAAGATCGACCTCGGCTTCGCGCTCAACCCGACGCCGCAGCGCGCGCTGGTGGTGGATTTCACCAATCTGGTGTTCCCGCACCCGTTCGGCGCGATGCTGAAGAAGGGGCTGGAGGCCAAAATCTGGGCCGACATCAACAAGCCCGAGGTCAAGATCGCGGTCGACGTCGGCTCGGCCAACGAGGCGGTGGCGCGGCGGTTTGCGCCGAACGCCACCATCAAGTCGCTGAAGTCGCGCGACGAGGTGATGCTGGAGATGTCGTCGGGCCGCGTCGATTGCGTGGTCAACGCGCTGGTGCTCGGGCTGACCGCGATCGCCAAGAACCCGAACCTCGGCACCTACAAGATCCTGGCGTCGCCCTCGGTGACGATCGCGAGCGGCACGGCGGTGCGCCGCGAACAGGACAAGCGCTGGCGCGATTTCCTCTCGGTGTGGATCGACTACAATCGTGGCATCGGCCAGATGCGCGAGTGGTTCGTCAAGGGCCTCGGCCTCGCCGGCGTCAAGCCCGAGGACGTGCCGGTGGAGTTGAATATCTGACGATTAGCTCTTGCTCGGTCTGAGCTCCGCCTGTCACCTCTCCCTCCGGGAGAGGTCGGCGCAACGCGCCGGGTGAGGGTCTCAGGTCCCACGAGGAAGCATTACCCCTCACCCGGATCGCATTCCGCTTCGCTGCATGCGATCCGACCTCTCCCACAAAGGGAGAGGCAAGAAAGATCACACCTTGTCGTAGGTCAGCCCGCGCTCCAGCCGGCGCGCCACCAGCGTCGACGGAAACAGGATCGCAAAATAGATCAGCGCCACGATGGTGTAGACCTCGAGCGGCCGGTAGGTGTCGGCATTGATCAGCGTCGCGTTGTAGACGAGATCGGGCACCGCGATGATCGAGACCAGCGAGGTGTTCTTCAACTGCGTCACCGACTGGTTGACATAGGGCGCCATCATCGGCTTCAGCGCCTGGGGCAGGATCACGAGCCGCATCAGCCGCCAGCCGCGGAAGCCGAGCGCCTTGGCCGCATCCCACTGCCCGACCGGCACGCTTTCGATCGAGCCGCGCACGATCTCGGCATAGAACGCGCCGCCATAGAGCGACAGCACGCTGACGGCCGCGACATGCGCCGGGATGTTGACGCCGATCACGACCGGAAACGCGTAGTAGAACCAGATGATCTGCACCAGCAACGGCGTGCAGCGGAACAGCTCGATATAGGCGATCAGCAGCCAGTCGATCACCGGAATGCGCCGCAGCCGCAGCATGCCGACGATCAGGCCGATCAAGGTCCCCAGGATGATGGTGCCGATCGTGTAGGCGATGGTCCAGCCGAGCCCGAGCCAGAACAAATGGCTGTACTTGGCGAGGATCCCGAAATCCCAGACGTAGTTCATCCTGCCCCTCGGTTGCCGCGCGCGCCTTTCACATCAAGGTCAGGCCGCCATCGACCGGCAGCGTCGCGCCGGTGACGTGGCCCGCCTCCGGCGACAGCAGGAAGGCGACCACGGCAGCGATCTCGTCCGGCTCGGCCAGCCGCTGCATCGGATTGGCCTTTGCCACGCGCTCCCAGGTCGCGGTATCGAGTGCGCCGAGCAGGCCGGGATCCTTTCGGGTGTAGCCGGGCATCACGGCGTTGGCGGTGGCGCCTGATGCGGCGAGGTCGATCGCGAGCGACTTCACCAGCACTTCGAGAGCGGCTTTCGCAGCCGCCGATCCCGGATAGGTCGCGCCGGGCACGAAGCGGTGCGGCCCAAAGCTCGACACCGCGACGACGCGGCCCTGCGCGCCGCGTGCGAGGTCGGACAGCGCGGCCGCCGCGATCTCGTGGAATGCCGCCGCCATCACCGCGAAGGCGCGCTCCAGAGCCGCGCGCGGCAGATTCGCGAAGTCGCGCCGGTCGGCAAAGCCCGCAGCGTGCACGATCGCATCGATCGGCCCGAAGGCGGCGCGCGCGGCCTCGACCAGCGCCGTGCCCGCGCCGGCGTGCGCGAGATCGCCGGTGGAGATTTCGACCTTCGCACCCTTGGCCCGGCATTGCTCCGCCACCGAATTCAGCCGCGCGAGGCCGGAAGCCTCGGCACCCTGCCCATGCAGCATCAGGCCCTGATCGGGGCCGGCGAGCCGGCGTGCAACCGCGGCGCCGATGCCGGAGCCGCCTCCCGTGATGATTGAAACGCGCATGAGGTGCGTGCGATCAGTGCGATAAGAGACAACGAACTATAGGATCGGTGTCACGAAATGCAAATCGGGCCCCGCTCTCGACTCACCGCCGAGTTCACCGCCACGGCTCAACCAGGATCTTGGTGTGCGCCTCGGGATTGGCGAGATCGGCAAACGCCTGCGCGACGCCGTCGATCCCGACATGGCCGGTGACGAGCGAGGCGGCATCGACCTGGCCTTCCGCGATCAGGCGCAGCGAATAGGCGAACTCCTCGGGCGTGTAGCCGAGCACGTACTGGACGTTCAGCTCCTTGATGATGCCGAGCATCGGCTCGGACTTGTCGGTCTCCATGCAGACGCCGACCACGACGACGCGGGCGCTGCGTGGCGCGCCCTCGAACACCTGCTGCAGCACGCCGGGCACGCCGACGCATTCGAAGATCAGCGCGGGCTTCAGCGGCGGCAGCAGCGCCTGCATCGGCGGACGCGCCGCCTTCTCCGTTTCGGTCATCTGGGCGTGCTCGGCCCAGCTCGCATAGGGCTGCGTCCTGGCGGGATCGACCACGACATCGGCGCCCATCTTCTCGGCGAGCAGGCGCCGCGCCGGCGAGTAGTCGGCGGCAACGATCGGACCCAGCCCCCGGATCTTCAGCGCCGCGATCACCGCGAGCCCGACCGGCCCGCAGCCGATCACCAACGGCACCTCGCCGCCCTGAATGTTGGCCATCGCCACCGCATGGACGCCGACCGCAAGCGGCTCGGTGAGCGCGGCGTGCTCGGCGGCAAGCCCGTTCGGCACCTCGAGCAGCAGCGGCTCGCTGAGCAACATCTGCTCGGCATAGCCGCCGAGATAATCGTTGGAATAGCCGATGCCCTTCGGTCCCTCCGGCGTCAGCAGCGCCGGCAGCGAGCACACGCGGGTGCCTGGCTTCAGCTTGCGCATGGTGCCCGGACCGTAGTCGAGGATCTCGCAGCTGAACTCGTGGCCGAACACGACATCGCGCGACAGGTCCATCGGCGTGCGGCCGGGCAGGAACTTGCTCAGCTCCACCATGCGGTGGGCGTGCTTGCGTGCGTGCAGATCGGATCCGCAGATGCCGCAGGCGAGCGATTTGACCAGCACTTGGCCGGCGCCCGGCTTCGGCTCCGGCATCTGGTCGACGACAATCTCGCCGTTCCTGAAGATCGCTGCGCGCATGTTCCCTCCCGCGTGGGTTTTGCCCCACTCATTTTGGTGCGTATTTCGTCCCGCGAAATGCTGTCGCGGATCAAGTCCGCGACAGGCTTTCGCCGCCGGAGGCTATAGCACGGAGGGTCACCACGTATAGCGCATAACGCCCTTGCCGGCGTAGGACCGGGTGACGTCAGAGAATTCGCCTTCGAAGGTCGCGGCCGCCGACCAGCCGTTGCGCCACGTCATCTCCAGCGCGGCCGTGGTCAGCGCGGAGTCGCTGGCCTGTGCCGCGCCATTGACCACGAAGGCCGCACCCGGCAACGACTGGAACACGGCAGCGGCGCTGCGATCGGGGTTGAAATCATGCGCCCAGGCGACGCGGCCGCGCAAGGTCGCGATGCCGCCGTCGACCGCAAACGATTTGTCGGAGCGCAGACCGATCTCGCTCCTGACATCGGTGACGCTCTTTGCCGCATAGTTCAGCGCGAAGGCGCTGCCGCCGGTGGCCACGCTCTCCGCATAGTTCGGCAGCTCGAAGCTCGTGAACTGCGCCGCCGCGTAAGGCGTCAGCCCGATCCACGGCGTCGCAGTACGATAGCCGCCCTCGAGCCGGCCCGACCAGGCGTTGGCATTGAAGTTGGCGCGCAGATGATCGGCGCCTGCGGCGGTGACGATGCGGTCGGTGGTGATGTCCTGCCAGCCATAGGCGAGCGCGGCACTCAGATAGGCCGCACCGACGGTGTGGCGAACGAACGCGCCGGCCTGGAACAGGTCGGAGCGCCCCCAGCCGAGCCCGTTGACGCTGAAGCTGGTGGCGCCGCCGGCAAGCGCAAAGCCGGCGATGGTGTTCGGCGAGAAGCGGTAGT
This sequence comes from Bradyrhizobium sp. USDA 3364, assembly GCF_054056355.1. Classification (NCBI taxonomy): domain Bacteria; kingdom Pseudomonadati; phylum Pseudomonadota; class Alphaproteobacteria; order Hyphomicrobiales; family Nitrobacteraceae; genus Bradyrhizobium; species Bradyrhizobium sp. USDA 3364. The sequence goes on along the minus strand of NZ_JBSRYG010000002.1, from coordinate 5,409,607 downwards.
CAGCACCGACCGCCGTGCCGTAGATGCTGCTGCTGCTATTGTTCGAGCCGAGCACCGCATTGCCGCTGGTGGTCTGCGAGCCGCCATAGCCGGCCGCCCACACGCTCCAGCGCTGCTCGAAGTTCGGCTGCAATGGCGGCGCCTTGGTGTAGATCGCGGCCAACGCATCGCGCGGCCCGGTCTTGCGCGCGGCATAGGCGAGCGGCGCGCTCTCCTCGGCGAACGGCGTCGCCCCCGCGCCGCCACCGAAGCCGCCGTCGCGTCCGGCCACGAACGGATCGGTCAACAGACCGAGGAACAGGCCCATCGCGTTGAATGTCGCCTGCTGCGAGCCGGTCGCCCCCTCGCCCGACGCCTGCGTCAGCCCGTTCGGCGAGAGCCCCGCATACACCGCGTTGATGCCGCCATTGGCATTGAAGAAATTCTGCAGCGTGGTGGCGACGTTGCTCTGGTTGATGTTGAGCTTCGATTTCGCGGCGTAATCGAGCGCGAAATTGAGATAGGCATTGTTGGCGTCGTAGCCGAGCGTCGCAACGAGGTTCGACGGCAGCCCGGTCGTATCGACGCCGGAGAACGTTCCACTGCGGCCGCCGGCCGCCGACAGGATGGTGTATTGCTTCACCACCGTCGTGCCGGCAGCGGCGCTGACGCCGACCGATCCGGCCAGCGTCGCCGTGCCGGTCACCCTGGCCGACGTCGACGCGGTCGAATTGAGCGCGACGAGATACAGCGCGCCGGACTGGAGCGCGAGATTGCCTGCCACGTTCAGGAACGTGCCTGGCGTCCCGTTGCCGGGCAGCAGGATGGCGCCGCTTGCAATCGTCGTATTGCCGACGCTGCCGACGCCGGACAGCGCACCGCCCGCATTCACCGTCACCGAGCTCGACGACACGATCGAGCCGTCGACCTGCAGGATGCCGCCATTGACCGTGGTGGCGCCGGTATAGGTATTGACGCCCGACAGGGTCAGCGTGCCGCTGCCGGTCTTCTCGAAATTGGCGGGACCGGTGCGGCCGCCGCCGAAGCAGCCGCAGATATGGAACGGGTCCAACGGGTTGAAGTCGGCGAGCACGCCGCTGAGCGTCGTCGAGAGATTGTTGCTGCCGACGGCGAGGGTGTTGCCTGGGCCGATATAGTAGAATCCGGAGCCTGCGATCGAGCCCGCGGTGATGCGCCCGTCGCCGTTCAACCCGGTGCTGAGCGAGAAATCGGCCCAGCCGGTGCCGTTGGTGACGAACTGTGCGTTGCCGCCGGTCGAATTGTTGAAGAAGCGAACGGTGCCGCCGGCTTCGGTGGTAATGGTGGCATCGCCCGCGGTAGCGAACGCCGTGAAGATGTGCTGGCCGCCGGCCTGGTTGTCGATGGTCGCATTGCCCGCCGTGGCGTAGGCATCGAACTGGAGGACGCCGCCACCCCGGTTGACGATCGACGCGTTGGCGGCGGTCGGTCCCTCGAGGGGGCCGAAACCGGCCGATCCGAAATAGAGCACGCCGCTGTTGTCGAAGCTGGCGTTGGCCGCCGTGCTGTTCTGGAAGAAGGCGACCTGCCCACCCGCTTTCGTGACAATGGTTGCCGAGGCCGCCGACGAGAACTCGAAGAACTGCGTGGTGCCGCCATTGGCGTAATTGGTGATCGTGGCCTGACCCGCGTTGGTATGGCCCAGGAATACCGTGCCGCCGCCGCTGTAATTGTCGATCACGGCCTTTCCGGCGGTGCTGGTGTCGGTGCCGCCGGGAGGCCCAAACGCGTCGCCGAACACGACGCCGCCGCCATTGACGTTCTTGAAGGTGGCATTGCCGGCCGAGCTGGTGTCTCGGAAGATCGTGAAAGCACCATTCGAATTGAACACGGCCGCGGTACCCGCGGTGCTGCTGTCGCGAAACTCCGTGATGCCGAAATTCCGGTTGATGATCGTCGCGGTCGACGCCGTCGTCGAATTGTAGAACGTCGTTGTGGCGATCCCGTTGAAGCCGTCGTTGACGATCTTGGTGATTCCAGCCGTATTGGCATTGACGATGTCGAATTTGCCGTCGACGGCGACCTCGCCGATGATCGACGCGGTGCGGCTGGCGTCGCCAAGTTGCAGCGTCGCGCAATCGCAGATCGAGGTGCCGCCGCGTATAGGTGTTGGTACCCGTCAACACCACGCGGCCGAGGCCGCCCGAATTGTCCAGCACCGTCAGCCTGCCGGAGCCGTTGCCATCGGCGATGTTGCCGGCGATCGTGAGCGTCACGCCGTTGGCGTCGATCGCGCTGCCGATCGCCGACGCGTTGATCTTGAAATTGTTGCCGAAGGTCAGGTTGCCCAGGCCATCGGCCTGGAACGAGGCGTTGTCCAGCGTGACCGTACCTGACCCGACCGACTTGTTGTTGGTGACGACAACGGTCGTATCGACCACCTGCGTGCCGCCGGTGTAGGTGTTCGCGCCCGAGAGCTGAATGTTGGAAAACCCGGACGCGGACGAGTCGATCAGGCGCAGGATCCCAGCGCCGGCGCCGTCGGCGATCACGCCCTGGAGATTGACCTGGGCGCCGTTCGCATCGACGGTGCCGCCGGCCGCGTTGACCGCGATGGCGTTGGAGAAGGCCACGCTCGAGACTGTCGGCGACTGCATCTGGAACGTGCCGCCGTTGAGCGTGATGCTCCCGGTGCCGACCGAATCCGCGTTCGTCACCTGCACCGTGCCCGCCGAGATCACGGTGCCGCCTGAGTAGGCGTTGGTGCCCGCGAGCACCAGCGTGCTGTTGCCGAGTTGCTGTACCATCGCCGGCCCGCCAATGCCGTTGGTGAGGTTGGCGTTGATGGTGATGGTCTGGCCGTTGTTGGCCTGGTTGATCAGGCCGCCGGTCGGACCTGACACGCTGAAGCCGACCGGATTGCCGTTGATCGTGTAGGACTGCGAGTTGGCGATGAAGGTCCAGGAGCCTGGCAGCATCAAGCCGGGCCCAATGGTGACCGTCGCCGATCCCGATGAATCGAAAATGGCTGATTGGTTCGGGAGGATCGGCGGCGCGCCGGACGACGTGGTCGACCAGTTGGTCGGCAGTTCGTAGACGTCGGTACTCGTCGAGCTGCCGGCGCCACCCCAAGTGTAGCTCTGGGCCCGGGCGGAACCGAGCGGTAAAACGATCAGGATGTAAAGCGAGAGCGCAATTGCGCATCCCCGCAGCCGATATCCCACTGAAAAAAACGACAAACCAAAATGCACGTGCACTGCCCCCAAACGCTCTACGGCGCTCTTGGGGTCAAGTTAGCATGCAGCGAACCGCGAGGTTGCTGATTGTTGCCGAATCCTCCGAGCCAGCGTCAGGGAATCAAAGTTTCGGGCGATCTGTTGTACCCGCGCAACGTTCAGAGCACCGATCTTCGCAACCAGCGCACGATTTGTCGCACCTTCAGGCGTTCGGCGACGGCTCGCTGGCCACTTCCAGCAATTGCGAGCGGCGGATGCGCTCGCGATGCGCGGTGTAGAGGCCCGAGGCAACGATGAAGCCGGCGCCGAGGATGGTCCAGCTGTCCGGCACTTCGCCGAAGATCAGGAAGCCGAGGATGCTGACCCACAGCAGCTGCGTATAGGAGAACGGCGCGAGCACCGAGGCATCGCCGTAGCGGAACGCCAGCACCACGATCCACTGTCCAACCGTCGACGCAACGCCGATCAGGATGCCGAACATGATGTCGTGCCAGCTCGGCGTGACCCAGACGAACGGCACCAGCGCGCTGACGATGGCGACGCCGACGATGGACGAATAGGTCATCACCGTGACCGGACGTTCGCTGCCGCTCATCATGCGCGTCAGGATCAGCGTGCCGGCCCAGGCCAGCGCCGAGACGATCGGGAAGATCGCGGCGGGATGGAAGGCGCTGGTGCCCGGCCGCAGGATGATGAACACGCCGGCGAGGCCGACCGCGGTCGCGATCCAGCGTCGCATGCCGACCTTCTCGCCAAGGAAAGCGATCGACAGCGCGGTGACGAACAGCGGCGAGACGAAGCTGGTGGCCGAGGCCTCGGCGATCGGCAGGAAGCCCAGACCCGTGATGAAGACCAGGGACGAGCCGAGCAGCGCGGCGCCACGCAGCACGTGGAGGCCGGGTCGGCTGCTGCGCAGCGCGAACAGCGGCGTGCCCGGCAGCATTGCAGGCGTCATGATCAGCGCGAACACCAGGAAGCGGATCCAGGCGATCTCGATCGAAGGCAGCGAAGACGAGAGATATTTTGCGGTGACGTCGGATGTGCCCAGAAACACCGTCGACAACAGGATCAACGCAATGCCCTTGAACGGCCGGTCGGTGCGGGCCGGCGCTTTACTCGCCAGGCTTGTCGTTGCGGGCGCAGTCTTTGCGGGCAATGAAAGAGGAACGCTGTCCAGCCTGGCGGCTACGGCGGCGGGGGGCGGTGTCACGGCAATCTCGAAGGCAAAATAAGGGGAATCTGCTGTTCGCACAAAACGCCAATTCCGCCGCGAGAACAATGCCCGAAAACGGGACTCCGATATGCGTCAGTGCGCGCGACGGCCCGCCGCAGCCGCAATGCGGCCGCAACTGCAACAGTTTGTTAACCCCTGTATGGAGCGGAGCGGTGAGAACCTCGCGAATTTGCGGGACTCTGGATTGTTGCATGACGCGTCCCTTTAAAGCATCGGCAGCGAGCGCGGCTTCGGCCCGCGCGGGAACGCTTCGTCGAGTGCGGCGATCTCGGCACCGCTGAGCTTCAACGTGCCCGCTGCGGCATTCTCCGCCGCATGCTCCGCACTCGACGCCTTCGGAATCGCGAGCACCGACGGCAGCCGCGTGAGGAAGCTGAGCGCGACCTGGCGCGGCGTTGCCTTGTGCGCCCGCGCGATCGATTGCAGCACCGTGCCGGCCCTGGTCGACGGCGAGGGAAAATCATTGTGGCCGAACGGCGAGTAGGCGACGACGGCGACGCCATGCTGCTCGCACCACGGGATCACGGCGTGCTCGATGGCCCGCTCCTGCAGATGGTAGAGCACCTGGTTGCAGGCGATCTTGCCCTCGCCTGCCACATCGAGCAGTTCGTCGAGATCCTCTACATCGAAATTGCTGACGCCCCAGGAGCGGATCTTGCCTGCCGCGATCAATTCGTCGAACGCAGCCACCGTCTCGGCGAGCGGAGTGGTTCCGCGCCAATGCAACAGATAGCAATCGAGGCGATCGATCTTCAGCCGCTTCAGCGAGCGCTCGCAGGCGGTGATAGTGCCCCGCCGCGAGGCGTTGCTCGGCAGCACCTTCGAGACCAGGAACAGCTCGTCACGCCGGCCGGCGATCGCATCCGCGATCACGAGCTCGGCGTCGCCATACATCTCGGCAGTGTCGATATGCGTCATGCCGGCGTCGATGCCGCGCTTCAGCGCAGCGACGGCCGCCTTGCGGTCGCCGCGATCGAGATACCAGGTGCCCTGCCCGATCACCGAGACCTGCGGGTCGTTGTTGCCGAATTTTTTTGTCTGCACGATCGCCTCGTTCTGCGTGGTTGGCATCTCGCCCCGCGCAGAACGATAACGGAAACGGGCAACGATGTCTCCACACCGTCGAGATCACCACTCCATTCGATGTCACAACATCGTCGTCCCGGCGTTCGCCGGGACGACAGCCCTTTGGCGCGCCCTCGCGCTTATGCTAGCAGCGCGGATCCTCCGATCCGCGCCTTCTTGCTGGCATTACGTGCCATCAAACGTTGAGGTTCATCCACACCGCCTTCGGCTCGGTGAAATTGTCGAGCGCGGCGGTCCCGTGCTCGCGGCCGAGGCCGGAATCGCGTTCGCCGCCCCACGGCAACCGCACATCGGTGTAGCCATAGGTGTTGATCCACACGGTGCCGGCGCGGGCCTTCTTGGCGAAGCGCTGCACGCGGCCCATGTCGGCGCTCCAGACGCCGGCGGCGAGGCTGTAGGCGGTGCCGTTGGCGATGCGCAGCGCATCGGCCTCGTCCTTGAACTTGATCACGCTGACGACGGGACCAAAGATCTCCTCCTGCGAGATCCGCATCTCGTGCGCGACATTGGCGAACACCGCGGGGCTGATGAAATAACCGCGATCGCCGACGCGCGCACCGCCGGTGGCGAGCTGCGCGCCCTCGTTCCTGCCGATCTCGACATAGTCGAGGATCGAGCGCATCTGCTTCGCGGAGATCACAGGCCCGAGCGCGGTGGCGCGATCGGCGGGATCGCCGATGCGCAAGCTTTCGGCGCGGGCGACCAGGCGCTCCACGACCTCGTCATAGGCCTTCTCCTGCACCAGCACGCGGGAGCCGGCCGAGCAGACCTGCCCGGCATTGAAGAAGATGCCGGCGGCCGCGGCCTTGGCGGCAGCGTCGAGATTGGCGTCGTCGAAGATCACATTGGCGGACTTGCCGCCGAGCTCGAGCGAGACGCGTTTGAAGTTGCCGGCGGCACCCTTCATGATGCCGCGGCCGACGCCGGGCGAGCCGGTGAACGTCACCTTGTCGACGTCAGGATGATTGACCAGCGCGTCGCCGACGACGCGGCCGGGTCCGGTCACGATGTTGAGCACGCCCTTCGGCAAGCCGGCCTCGAGCGCGAGTTCGCCGATTCTGAGCGCCGACAGCGAGGTCAGCTCGGCCGGCTTCATCACGACCGTGCAGCCGCCGGCCAGCGCCGGCGCGAGCTTCCACATGCCGATCATCAGCGGGAAATTCCACGGCACGATCGCGGCGACCACGCCGACCGGCTCGCGCACCGTGTAGGTCAGCGCATCGTCGCGCGTCGAGACCACGTCGCCGCTGATCTTGTCGGCCCAGCCGGCGTAATAGGTCAGCGTGTCGATGGCGGCCGGGAAATCCTGCCGCAGCACGCCCGCGATCGGCTTGCCGGCATCGAGGCTCTCGAGTGCCACGATCTCGTCGGCGTGCTGCTTCAACAGCTCGGCCCATTTCAGCAGGATGTGACCGCGCTCGGCGGCGCGCATGCTGCGCCAGCGGCCTTCGAAGGCGCGGCGGGCGGCCGCGACCGCACGATCTACATCCGCCTCGTTGCCTTCGGCGACCGTCGCGATCACCTGCTCGGTGGCGGGATTGAGCGACTTGAAGGTGTTTCCGGACAGCGAGCGGACGCGGACGCCGTCGATCAGCAGCAGTTCATCCCGAACGGTCGGGGCGCGGCGGGCGTCGCGTTCAAAGTCATATGCAATCGACATCATATTTCCTCCTGGTATTGTCCTTCAACGTAGGAGGCTTTGATCAGCAGTAAATATGATATCTTGTACCTATTGGTATGCCAGGATATGAAGTAAGCTTCATAAGTGGTGGCCACGATGCTGCAGATCGAGATCGAGACCGTCTGGCGCTTTCGGAAAGAGAACTCACCGCAGACCGCGGTCGTGATGCTCGGCATCCTCAACGAGATCAGGAAGACCGGGAAGATCACCAGCGCCGCCAGCGACGCGCATCTGTCCTATCGCCATGTCTGGAACCTGATCGAGCAATGGTCAGAATTCTTCGGCGTACCTCTGGTGGAGACCCAGCGCGGCAAGGGCTCGAAGCTGACGCCGTTCGGTGAGAAGCTGGTGTGGGCCGGCGAGCGCATGCAGGCGCGGCTCGGCTTGCAGCTCGAGAACCTCGCGCAGGAACTGGTCACCGAGATCAAGCCGTTCCTCGAGCAGCGGCCGCAGGTGATCCGGGTCCATGCCAGCCACGGCTTTGCGGTGTCCAAGCTGCGTGAGTTCCTCGATCGCGCGAGCGGCGTCGGCGTCGATTTGCGCTATGTCAGCAACCAGAACTCGCTGGTCTCGCTGGCGCAGGGCGCCTGCGACCTCTCCGGCGTGCATCTGCCGCGCGGCGAGCTGCGCGCGCAGGGCATCAAGGCCTGCCGCGAATGGCTCGATCCGCGCGAGGACCGCGTGATCAATTTCGTGACGCGCGAGATGGGCCTGATGGTCAAGCGCGGCAATCCGCTGAAGATCACCACGCTGAAGGACCTGGTCGACCGCAAGGCCCGCTTTGTCAACCGCGATCATGATTCCGGCACAAGGCTACTGTTCGATCAACTGCTGGCGCTGCACAAGATCCCGGCAAGCCGGATCAGCGGCGCGCAGCAGATGGAGTTCACCCACGCCGCGGTCGCAGCCTACGTCGCGAGCGGCATGGCGGATGCGAGCTTCGGCGTCGAGGCGGCCGCGCGGCAGTTCGGGCTCGATTTCATCCGCCTGCTCACGGAGGATTACTTCTTCGTCTGCAAGCGTGCGTTCCTCGAGACCGAGCCGATGCAGCGCGTGCTCGACATCATGAAGAGCAGCGAGTTTCACAAGGCCGTGGGCGCGCTTCCCGGCTACGTCGCCTCGCTGACCGGTGCCGTCAGCGGCGTGAAGGAGTTTCTCGAGAAGATGCATTCCGACCGCTGATCAGCGGCGCTGGGCGACGCCGGCGCGCGACGATCAGCCGAGCCCGCTGATGTCGGCGACCAGCACCGATCCGGTCACCGATTCCGTGATGTAGAGGCGGTCGCGGTTGGCGCCGCCGATCGCGACATTGGTGCAGCTCTGTCCGGCACAGGACTTGATCCGCGCGATGCACTCGCCGTTCGGCGCAAACACGAAGACATGGCCGAGCGAGGCGTGCGCGACGAACAGCCGCCCGGCCCTGTCCATGGTCATGCCGTCGGGCCCGCTAGGGCCGAACAGCGAACAGAAGCGCCCGACCTTCGAGACGTTGCCGTCCTTCATGAACGGTGCGCGCCACACCGCATTGTCGCGTGTCATCGCGACGAACAGCACCGCCTCGTGCGGATCGAGCACCAGGCCGTTCGGGCTGATCCCGGTATCGATCAGGCAATCGAGCGCACCGCTCTCCCGCAAGCGATAGACGCGGCCGGTCGGATCATGCAGTCCGGTCTGGCCCTGGTCGGTGAAATAGATGTCGCCGTTCGAGGCGATGTGCAGATCGTTGCAGCCGCGGAACGATTCCGAATTGCGCGAACGTAAGAGCGCCGTGACCTTGCCCGACCGGGCATCGAGTTCCATCAGCCCGTGCCGATAGTCGGCGATCAGGATGCGGCCCTTGGCGTCGATCTTCAGTCCGTTCGGCCAGCCGTCATATTCGGCGACCAGCGACCATGATTTGTCAGGCGCGATCCGAAAGACGCGGCCGAACGGGATGTCGACGATGTAGAGATTGCCTGATGCATCGAACGACGGTCCCTCGATGAAGCAGTCGGTCACCGCACCCGGCCGGTTGGCATCGGCCCATTCGCTCGCCACCTTGCGGCGGAATTCGGCGGGAACAGCGGAGAATATCTCGGTCGGGATCAGTTTCGGCGGCGTTTCCAGATACATCATTGTTGGTTCACTCGTTGGCGGAACAGGCGAACCTTAGTTGCTTGCCTCTGTCATTGCGAGCGCAGCGAAGCAATCCACCTATCCGCTTGCGCGATGCCGGATTGGCCCCGCCCGCAACGCCGCTTACGCCGCGCCGTAGGCTTCCGAAATCATGTAGCCGGACAGCGTGCCGTAGGCCGCGGTCCATGCGGCTGCAACATCAGGCGTCCAGGCTTCGCCGAGGCCCTTCTCCAAGGTCCACAGCAGCGCGCCGCCGACCACCGGATAATGCTCGGGCTTGGCGCCATAGCTGACGTGACGTTTGGCGAGAGCACTCGCAACCGGCAGGATCGTGTCGAGATTTCTCAGCCCGTTGACGACGACGGCGAGCGTCGCCATCAGCTTCTTGCGCTGCTCCTTCATGTCGGCCGGAAACATCGCCTTCACGGTGGGCGCGACTTCGAACAGGCGATCGTAGAAGATGACGGCAGCTTGCTCCGAGATCGGCGCAACCTTGCCAAAGCTTTCCTGAACCAGCTTGTTTTGGGCTGGATTCATCTCAACTCTCCTCGGTTCTGAAATGAATTCTGAAATGACTTTGCAAATGCGAGCATTGGTAGCCGCATCCGGCGTTTCGGTTCAAAGCAAGCGCGCCTGATACTGACGTCATCATCAAGCCGCCTCGACGAAGCTGTGGCGCTCATAGAGGAATTCGAGCACGCGCTGCCGGCACTTCAGGTAGCCGGGGTTGGTCGCGAGCTCGAGCCGCTTGCGCGGGCGCGCCAGCGGCACATCGAGCACCTCGCCGATCCGCGCGCTCGGGCCGTTGGTCATCATCACGATGCGGTCGGACAGCAGCACGGCCTCATCGACGTCGTGGGTGATCATCAGGATGGTGTTGCCGAGCTTCTGGTGCAGCGCCATCACCGAATCCTGCAGATGCGCCCGGGTCAGCGCGTCGAGCGCGCCGAACGGCTCGTCGAGCAGCAGCACCTTCGGCTCCATCGCGAGCGCCCGCGCGATGCCGACGCGCTGCTTCATGCCGCCCGAGATCTCGCTCGGCCGTTTGTCCCTGGCATGCGCCATCTGCACCAGGCTGAGATTGTGCATCACCCAGGCATCGCGCTCGGCCCTGCTCTTCGTTTTGGCAAACACCTTGTCGACGCCGAGCTTGACGTTCTCGTAGACGGTGAGCCACGGCAGCAGGCTGTGGTTCTGGAACACGACGGCGCGATCCGGCCCCGGCGCATTGACCTCGCGGTTCTCCAGCAGCACGCCGCCATTGGTGGCGCCGGTGAGGCCGGCGACGATGTTGAGCAGGGTCGACTTGCCGCAGCCGGAATGGCCGATGATCGAGACGTATCCGCCCTTCTCGATCGTCAGGTTGATGTCCTTCAACACCTCGGTGGTGGCGTTGCCGCGGGTGAAGGTCTTGTCGATGTGGTCGAGCTTCAGATAGGCCTGCATGACTTGTCCCCTCAGTTCGCCGCCGTGCCGCGGGTGACGATCTTGCCCATGCCCGCGATGAGGCGGTCGAGCACGAAGCCGATGATGCCGACATAGAACAGCGCCAGGATGATCTCGCTGATGTGCGAGGAATTCCACGCATCCCAGATGAAGAAGCCGATGCCGACGCCGCCGATCAGCATTTCGGCTGCGACGATCGCAAGCCACGACAGGCCGATGCCGATGCGCAGGCCGGTGAACATGTAGGGTGCGGCCGCCGGGATCATGATCTTGGTGAAGAACTCCAGCGGATTGAGCTGCACCACGGCGGCGACGTTGCGGTAGTCCTGCGGGATGTTGCGGATGCCGACGGCGGTGTTGATGATGATCGGCCACACCGAGGTGATGAAGATGACGAAGATCGCCGAGGGCTGGCCGTCGCGGAACGCGGCGAGCGACAGCGGCAGCCAGGCGAGCGGCGGGATCGTGCGCAACACCTGGAACAGCGGATCGAGCCCGCGCATCGCCCAGACCGACTGTCCGACCAGCGTGCCGAGCGCGATGCCGGCGATCGCCGCGAGCGAGTAGCCGTAGGCGACGCGCTGCAGGCTGGCGGAGAGATGCCAGAACAGGCCCTTGTCGATGCCGCCATTGTCGAAGAACGGATCGAGGATCAGCTCCTTGGTGTCCTTGAACACCTTTGACGGTGGCGGCAGGCTCGAGCCGGCGCGCCGGCAGATCAGCTCCCACACCACGAGCAGCAGCGCGACCACGATCAGCGGCGGCACGACGCGCGCGGCGGTCTCCTTCGCCATCCTGGCGTAGGCCTCGGCGCGCGGCGCGCGCTTCGGCGTCATGGTCACGACCGGCGCCGCAGCGGTGGCCTGCGGGATCGCCACCGCTGACACTTCGGTCTTCATGGCAGGCATCGACATTGACAGATGATCTCCGTGGTCAGGCGACGGGCCGCGCAAGAGAGCGCGGCCCTGTCGGGCTCAGACATCGATACGCTTGATGGACAGCGACTTCAGATACGCGGCGGGATCGGCAGGATCGAACACCTTGCCGTCGAAGAAGGTCTCCTTGCCGCGCGAGGTCGAGGTCGGGATCTCCGATGCCGGCACGCCAAGCTCCTTGGCGGCCTCCTTCCAGAGATCCTCGCGGTTGACCTTGGCAATCAGCGCCTTGGTGTCGAAGCCCGCCTCATACTTGCCCCAGCGGATATCCTCGGTCAGGAACCAGAGGTCGTGGCTCTGATAGGGATAGGAGGCGTTGTCCTTCCAGAATCGCATCTGCTGCGGCGAGTTCTCGACCACGCGGCCGGTACCGTAGTCGAACTTGCCCTTCATGCGGTCGGTGATGTCCTCGACCGGGCAGTTGATCCACTGCCGCTTGGCGCAGATTGCTGCGGTCTCCTCGCGGTTCTCCATCTTCTCGCACCACTGCTGGGCTTCCATCACGGCCATCAAGAGCGCCTTCGCGGCCTTCGGGTTCTTGTCGACCCAGGCGGCGCGCAGGCCGAACGATTTCTCCGGATGCTTGTCCCACAGCTCGCCCGTGGTGATCGCGGTGTAGCCGATCTCCTGGTGGATCAGCTGCAGATTCCACGGCTCGCAGACGCAGAAGCAGTCCATGGTGCCGACCTTCATGTTGGCCACCATCTGCGGCGGCGGCACCACGATGGTCTCGATGTCCTTGTCGGGATCGATGCCGCCGGCGGCGAGCCAATAGCGGATCCAGAGATCATGCGTGCCGCCCGGGAAGGTCATCGCGGCTTTCACCGCCTTGCCGGAGGTCTTCTTCTTCTCCAGCGCCGCCTTGAACGGCGCGGTGTCGATGCCGACCTTGAGGTCGGCATATTCCTTGGCGACCGAGATGCACTGGCCGTTCAGATTGAGCCGCGCCATGATGTACATCGGCGTCGGCTGATTGTTCTGCGTCACCTTGCCGGCCGAGATCAGATACGGCATCGGGGTCAGAATATGCGCGCCGTCAATGCCGTTGCCCTCGGAGCCGAGCACGAGATTGTCGCGCGTGGTGCCCCACGAAGCCTGCTTCTGCACCTCGACGTCGGGCATGCCGTATTTGGCGAAGATGCCCTTCTCCCTGGCGACGAACAGCGGCGAGGCATCGGTCAGCGCGATGAATCCGAGCTTGGCGCCCTTCACCTCGGGACCCGAGCCCTGTGCGAATACACCGGCGGGAAAGTTGAGCCTGGCTGCTGCGAGCAGCGCGGCGCCGCCGCTGGTTGCCTTCAGGAGCCGGCGACGGCTGATCGCACGGCTCGGGGGCGTGTTGGTGGGCTTGGTCATCGATCGTCCTTTGCGTCGTTGCGTTGCGGTGTTGCGTCTGTGCGTCGAGCACCGTCCGTCGGGTAGCGACGCGCGCAGGGCGCAAAAGGGCGTGCACCGGGGAGGCCCCGGTCTGGTGGCGTCAGCAATCCGATGGGGTGGCCTCGAGGGACGGCTTCAATGGCGTCGGAACTTGGCTATTCAAGCCTTGTGCCAAGCTACCGCACTGCAAAAATTGGTTTTATTGCAAAGTCTTGCGCAACCTGTCGCAGCGCGCGCGGGCTTTCCGCGCGCTCCTAAAATTTGCTGCTCGCTCAATTGTTGTGCGACGCACAAGGATTGAGCAGATGAACGCGACGATAGCAATCAGGCGTCTTCGCTGACCTTGGTGCCGAGCGGTGCGGGCGCCATTCCGCCACCGGGCTTCACGCGGAATTCGTAGGTCATCAGGCTCCACGGACCATCCGAGCGCTGGCCATCGGGCATCACGGGATCGGTGCGCCGCTCGACCTTGGCGATCAGTTCGTCCTTCACGCCGAACACGACGTCGGAGTCGATGTACTTGTCGCCCTCGACGAACACATGCGTGATCAGCGGCTCATAGCCCTTGGCGTTGACCAGGAAATGCACATGCGCCGGCCGCATCGGGTGGCGGTTGGTCTGCGTGATCATCTGCCCGACCGGGCCGTCGGTCGGGATCGGATAGCTGCACGGCACGATGGTGCGGAAGTAGAAGCGGCCATCGGCATCGGTGATGAAGCGCGCCCGCGACGACGGACCTTCGGTGGCGTAGCTCGGTTTCTGCGAGTCATAGAAACCATCGTCGTCCGCATGCCAGATGTCGACCGGCACATTGGCGAGCGGCTTGCCGTCGAGATCGGTGACGCGGCTTTGCACGAACATGCGCTCGCCGGGCAGGCTTGCCGAGACGTCGGTGCCGTGCGGCGTCACCTTGTGCTCGCCGACATAGAACGGGCCGAGCACGGTGGTTTCGGTGGCGCCGTCGCGATCCCTGTGGTTGACCGCATCGACCAGCATCGACACGCCGAGCACGTCGGACAGCAGGATGAACTCCTGGCGGATGTCGGTGCACTTCTGCCCGGTGCGGGTCAGGAAGCCGATCGCGTGGTCCCACTCCTCGAAGGTCAGATCTGTCCTGCGCACATAATCGTGCAGCGACTTCACCAGTTCCTGCAGCAGGAACTTGGCCCTAGGATCGGGGGTCTGGTCGAAGCTGCGGATGACGGCGGCGGTGAGCTCGGTTTCGTTGAACTGGGTCATCTCGGCGTTTCCCTTGGCGTATTCCCTGGGCCCGTTCAGGGCGCGATTGCAAGGGCGAGCGTACACCACCGGCGCTGCACCCGTAAGCGGTGCCGGATTGGTGAAACGGACACTTTTCGGCTATCAAGGCTGCCTTGCAAGCCGGAGAAACGCCTGATGCTAGCCCCCACGCCTGCCTCGCCCGAATCCGCGGGAATGTCGACCACAGCGCTGAACCGCCTCGAAGCACACCTGAAGAGCCGCTACATCGAGTCCGGCCGCTTTCCCGGCACCCAGCTCCTGATCTACCGCCGCGGCAAGATCGTGCATTCCACCGTGCAGGGCTTTGCCGATCTCGAGCGCAAGGTGCCGGTCAAGGACGACACCATCTTCCGCATCTATTCGATGACCAAGCCGATTACCTCGGTCGCCTTCATGATGCTGGTCGAGGAAGGCAAGGTCGCGATCGACGAGCCGGTCGCCAAATACATTCCGGAATGGAAGAACCTCGGCGTGTTCGTCGCCGGCACCGCGCCTGCCTTCCTGACCCGCCCGCCGAGCCGGCCGATGCAGATCGTCGACCTGCTGCGCCACACTTCGGGCCTCACCTACGGCTTCCAGCAGCGCTCCAATGTCGATGCCGCCTATCGCGAGAAGAAGATCGGCGAGGTCATCAAGGCCGGCACGCTCGACAGCATGATCGAGGATCTGGCGAAGATCCCGCTGGAATTCTCACCGGGCGAGGCCTGGAATTACTCGGTCTCCACCGACGTGCTCGGCTATCTCGTCGGCAAGATCTCAGGGATGCCGTTCGAGCAGTTCCTGAAGGAGCGCATCTTCAAGCCGCTCGGCATGAACGACACCGACTTCTTCGTGCCGGCCGACAAGGCGCACCGCTTTGCCGCCTGCTATTCCGCCGATCCGCAGGGCGGCTTCAACCCGCTCGCCGCCGAGCGCAAGGGCACGCTGACGCTGCAGGACGACCCGGCGACCAGCTCGTTCCTGTCTCCGCCCTCGCTGATCTCGGGCGGCGGCGGGCTGTGCTCGACCGCGGCCGACTATCTGACCTTCTGCCGTGCGCTGCTCAATGGCGGCGAGCTCGGCGGCGTCCGCCTGCTCGGCCCCAAGACGCTGAAGCTGATGACCTCGAACCATCTGCCCGGCGGCGTCGACCTGCCGGCGATGTCGCGCTCGATGTTCGCCGAAGCCGCCTATAACGGCATCGGTTTCGGCCTCGGCTTCGCCGTCACCATGCACCCGGCGCAGACGCTGATCGCGGGCAGCCCGGGCGAATTCAACTGGGGCGGCGCGGCGACGACGTCGTTCTTCATCGATCCGGCCGAAGAGCTGATCACCATCTTCATGACCCAGGTGCTGCCGTCGAGCGCCTATCCGCTGCGGCGCGAGCTGCGCACCATGGTCTACGCCGCGATCACCGAGAGCAATCTCTGACCAAGGGCTCTTCCGCGGCGTAAGGCGGGCGCCGCGGAATTTTTCCGATAACCAGCTAATTTCTTTGGCGAACTTTTCCCGCTTCCCCTAGGCTCACGGCAGATGGGCGGCGACCCGGGGACTTCGTGCCGAAACTGACATTGCCAGTGCGTCTCGTGCTGCTGGTTGCGGGAACGATGTTGCCGCTGATCATTTTCGCCGTCGGCATCGTCTTCCACAACTATCAGCGCGACCGCCAGGCCGCCACGCAGCGCGTGCTGGAGGCGGCGCGCAGCATCCGCCTGCTGCTCGATGCGGAAATGCAGCGGATGACCGGCGGGCTGCAGGTGCTGGCGCTGACCAACTCGCTGCGCAACAGCGAGTTCGACAATTTCCGCCGCGTCGCCGCCGGCTTCATCGACCAGTACGGCAAGGACGGCGTGGTGCTGGTGGCCGACCGCCGAGGACGGCAGGCGTTCTCCTCGCTGACACCGGACACCGCGAGCCTGCCGCCGCGCAACAATCTCGATATCGTCGAGAAGGTGTTTGCGACCCGGCAGCCGCAATACTCCAACCTGTTCTTCGGCAAGGTGAAGCAGCGTCTGATCATCACCGTCGAGGTACCGGTGATCCGCGACGGCGAGGTGCTCTACGACATCTCCTTCAGCCCGCCGATCGAGGTCTTCCAGTCGATCATCGAGAAGCAGCGCTTGAACCAGGACTGGACCATTTCGATCTTCGACAGCGACGGCGTCAACCTGGCGCGGGTGCCGAATCCGCAGGAGACCATCGGGCAGCGTGCCGCGCCGTCGCTGACCGCCGAAATGTTCAGCCGCAACGAAGGGACGCTGCCGAGCGTATCGCTCGAAGGCGTGGCGCTGATCACCGGCTTCACCCGGTCGCGCGTCACCGGCTGGACCGTCGCCGCCGGCATCGCCGAGAACTCGCTGGTGGCGCCGCTGTGGCGCTCGCTTGCGATCACCGCCGTGATCGGCGGCGTCCTGCTCATGGTCGGCCTTGGCTTTGCGGTTAGGATGGCGACCACGATCGCGCGCGGCGAGAAGCTGCACGACCTCCTGATCGAGGAGCTCAACCATCGCGTCAAGAACACGCTGGCGATCCTGCAATCGATCGCCACGCAGACCTTCCGCAGCGCGAGCCGCGCCGAGCGCGAGAAATTCGAGGGACGGCTCGGCGCGCTCGCCGAGGCGCACAATTTGCTCTCGACCGACAAATGGCAGGGCTCCGACCTCCAGGACGTGGTCAGCCGCGTGGTGCAGCCGTATCTCCTGAACACCTCCGAGCGGGTCAGGATGTCTGGGCCGCGCGTGCCGCTGTCGCCCCGGCTTGCTCTGATGCTGTCGATGCTCCTGCATGAGATGGCGACCAATGCGGCCAAATATGGCGCGCTGTCCAACGACACCGGCACGGTGATGCTGAGCTGGGAGATCCTGGAGGAAAGCGCCCAACCGAGGCTGCGGATGACCTGGGCGGAGGCCGGCGGCCCGCCGGTCACGGCGCCGGTCCAGCGCGGCTTCGGCTCCCGCCTGATCGAGCGCAGCGCCCGCGACCAGCTCGGTGGCGAAGCCACCGTGGACTTCCTGCCCCAGGGCGTCGTCTACACCGTGACCAGCACCCTCGAAACCGGCGATTGACGGGGCAGTAGTGGCCACTCCTGCGACATCTTGGCATGCAAGTTGCTAAGATGGGGCGGGTTCGGCCGGCAAGAACACCGGCAAGAGACAGGGGGAAGTCATGTCGACCATCGCAGCGGAAGCCACAGTGGCGCGCAAGCCGCTCTACACATCACTGTTCGTGCAGGTGCTGGTCGCGCTGCTGCTCGGCATCATCATCGGCATGACCGCGCCGGATTTCGCGATCGGGCTGAAGATCTTCAGCGATGCCTTCCTGAAGCTGATCTCGATGATCGTGGCGCCGATCGTGTTCTGCGTCGTCGTCCACGGCATCGCGGGCGCTGGCGACCTCAGGAAGGTCGGACGCGTCGGCGTCAAGGCGCTGGTGTATTTCGAGGCAATGACGACGGTCGCGCTGGTGGTCGGCCTGCTGCTCGCCTATCTGTTCGGGCCGGGTCACGGCATGAACATCGATACCTCGACGCTGGACGCCAAGGCGCTCGGCAACTATGCCAGCAACGCGCAGAAGCTGAAGGGCGAAGGCATCGGCAGCTTCCTGCTCAACATCATCCCGACCACCTCGTTCGACGCGTTGTCGCGCAACGACGTGCTCCAGGTCCTGTTCTTCGCCATCATCTTCGGCGTCAGCCTGGCGCTGGTCGGCGGCGAGAAGGGTGAGCGGATCTCCTCGTTCATCGACGCGGTCTCGACCGTGCTGTTCCGCGCCATGGGCCTGATCGTGCGTTTCGCGCCGATCGGCGTGCTCGGCGCGGTCGCCTACACGGTCGGCAAATACGGCGTCGGCTCGCTGAAGCAGCTGCTGTCGCTGGTGGCGCTGTTCTACGTGTCGGTCGCGATCTTCGTGCTCGGCGTACTGGGCGGGGTGATGGCGCTCGCCGGCATCAACATCCTCAAGTTCCTCGGCTACCTGCGCGAGGAACTGATGATCGTGGTCGCGACCGCATCCTCCGACGCAGTGCTGCCGCAGGTGATGCGCAAGCTGGAACATTTCGGCGTCAAGGATTCGGTGGTCGGCCTCGTGATTCCGACCGGCTATTCCTTCAACCTCGATGCGTTCTCGATCTACCTGACGCTTGCAGTCGTCTTCATCGCGCAGGCGACCAACACGCCGCTGTCGTTCGGCGACCTGCTGCTGGTGCTCGGCGTATCGCTGATCACCTCGAAGGGCGCGCATGGCGTGCCGGGCTCGGCGATCGTGATCCTGGCAGCGACGCTCAATGCGGTGCCGAGCATCCCGGCAATCGGCCTCGTGCTGGTGCTCTCGGTCGACTGGTTCATCGGCATGGCGCGCGCCGTCGGCAATTTGATCGGCAATTGCGTCGCCACCGTCGTGGTCGCGGCATGGGAAGGCGACCTGGACCGTGACAAGGCGCGTCGCGTGCTCGAAGGCGCCGAGGCGGTGGACGTGACCGCCGGCTGAGCCGCGGCACGGGATCGGCAGCGTCCCGCGCCTGGCGCGGGGCGCAGGCTTACTTGATCAGCCTCAGATATGGCGGCAGCTGCCGGGTCGCCGGTTCCTGCAGCGGCTCGTCCGACACGATCATGTCGCACAGCGCCTTCAGCTCGGAATCGGTCACCTTGTGCAGTTCCATCCGAAGCTCGAGGATGGCAAGCGACAGCAGCCGCGCCGTCTCGGTGTTCGCCCGGTCGGTCAGAAATGTCTGACATTCCTCGAGGGTTGCGAGCAGCGCCAGCAACCGTTCCTGCGTATTTTGCGACCGGCATATCTTCCACTCCCGAAGCCGCGAGGTAGAGTCGAGGCCTTTCCCTCTTCCGCTTCATAGGCCCCTCCCGCCAGAGTTCGCCAGCTTCACGTAGGCACACATTTGTTCCGGATGATTCAGAACTTTTAGGCAATTGTCCAGCAACATTCCGAAAGCCTGACTTGGACTTACGTCAAACATTTCGCATTACCGGCCGTTCAGTCAAGCAACCGGAGAGCGTCCCCGCGACCTCAGGCTGCACTAGCTGGGGTTGCATCCGCGCAAATACGCCCGTACAATATAGTTGCCCGTAGAACTACGGGCGCCGTGCATTGCCGCCTGGTAAGCATGCGTGCAAAATCTGCGTCGATCAAACTCGCGCTAGTTGTGGTTTGGTCAATATTTTGCCAAATGTAGAGGGCGGGGTGTCGAGTGACACCTTGGCGCGGTCGACTTCAGGTAGTCGACCGAGTCGGTACTAGGGTGCTTCCGATGCGCTTTTGCGTTTGGATACCATCCCGCGATCTTCTTGGATTTCGTAGTTCAGACGAACTGACGATCCACTCGAGCTTAACGCGGTACATCATCAACGTGTCCCTGACCCGGCCGGGCCAGGGATTCTCGATTTGAAGGACGGGTCACAAGAATGAACAGATCAGCAGCAAAGAAGATGAAGCAGCGCAGTGCCGGCAAGCCGGACATTGAGTTGGGCAAGCGGATTCGCCTGCGCCGTGTCGAGCAGAAGATCTCGCAGGCTGAACTCGGCGACAAGCTCGGCGTCAGCTTCCAGCAGGTTCAGAAGTACGAGAAGGGCGTCAACCGTGTCGGCGCCGCCCGCCTGCAGCAGATCGCGACGGCGCTCGACGTGCCGGTCACCTTCTTCTACGACGGCGACAACAAGGCTCGCGAAGTCGAGAGCCTGCTGTTCCTCGACAGCGCGTTCAGCCTCCGGTTGCTCCGCGCCTACAGCAAGATCAAGGATCAGACCGTGCAGCGCCAGCTGGTGTCGCTGATGGAATCGATCGCCGCCAACGAAGACTAAGCCGCGGATCGGGT
Organism: Bradyrhizobium sp. USDA 3364; assembly: GCF_054056355.1. Classification (NCBI taxonomy): domain Bacteria; kingdom Pseudomonadati; phylum Pseudomonadota; class Alphaproteobacteria; order Hyphomicrobiales; family Nitrobacteraceae; genus Bradyrhizobium; species Bradyrhizobium sp. USDA 3364. The sequence goes on along the minus strand of NZ_JBSRYG010000002.1, from coordinate 5,389,476 downwards.
CGCGAGACCGCGAACGCGATCCACCACGCCGCAAGGATCGGCCGGTTGCCGCGACCGCGACACGCCGGTCGGCCGGGACGATGCGAAGCGCTGCCATCCGCGATGGCAGCGCTTTTTCTTTGACTGCCCTCGCGACGACGCCGGTCGCTCAAAAATTTGTGATCCCGGCTTCCTCCACCTGCCGCCGAACGCGCGGTCGTGACGCTATGGCAAGCGTCGCGTCATGATCCCATGGCTCCACCTGAACATGATCTTCGCGCACGCGGCTCCGCATCCGCGCAGGCGTTTTCAGCTCGCGCTCTGACTGCACATCTCATGCGGCGCATCTGCGCGATGCGTCGCCACTCTGTCGCGCGGCCAATTGTCGCCCGCACACGCGGCGTCCCCACAACTCCCGCATTTGCTGCGTTGAACCGGCGTCGCCAAAACGAAGTGCACGGGTTCGTCTTTTTTGTCGCAGCAACGAAGTGGCCGCATGGACGTTTTCAGGCTTCAACCAAGGAGATCTTAATGAACATCAAGTTTGCCGTTATTGGACTCGCCGCGCTCGGAAGCGTAGCGTTGATGTCCGGAGCGGCATCGGCGATGCCGAACGGGCTGCCGCAGGCCGGCCACATCGCTGGCGAGACGTCCAATGTCGACAAGGTGCGCCAGGTCTGCGATCGCTGGGGCCGCTGCACCTGGCGCCCCGGCGCGTATGGCTACTATGGACCGCGCCATCACGGATGGCATCATCGTCCGCACTACCACCACCGCTATCATCATCACGGATACCGCCATCATGGCGGCGGTCATCACGGCGGCGGACATCACGGCGGACACCACCGCTAATCAACGAGGGGGCTTCGGCCCCCTCACCCTTTTTGCGCTTCAAATCAGAGCGCCGCCAGCACCGCCTTCGCGACATCGGCGGTGCCATTGCTGCCGCCGAACTCGAACGGCGTGAGACCGCCGGCATAGACCTTGTCGACCGCACGCTCGATCCGCTCCCCGGCTTCGGCAGCGCTCTCGAGACCGTGCTTGTCGGCGAGCCAGTCCAGCATCATCGCGGCCGACAGGATCATCGCGGTCGGGTTGGCCTTGCCCTGCCCCATGATGTCGGGCGCCGTGCCGTGACACGGCTGGAACACCGCGTAGCGATCGCCGATGTCGGCCGACGGCGCCATGCCCATGCCGCCGATCAGACCGGCGGTGAGATCGGACAGGATGTCGCCGAACATGTTCTCGGTCACCATGACGTCGAAGTCCCAGGGGCGCTTCACCAGCGCAGCCGCGGTCGCGTCGATATAGAGGTGATCGGCTTTCACGTCGGGATGACGCTTGGCGGTCTCGTCGAAGATGTTGCGGAAGAATGCGAACGCCTTGAACACGTTCGCCTTGTCGACGCAGGTCAGCCCGCCACCAGCGCGGCCGCGCGCCTTGCGGCGTTCGGCCAGCCGGAACGAGAACTCGAACAGCCGCTCGGAGGTGCGGCGCGTGATCACCATGGTCTCGCGCGCTTCGCTGTCGGTAACAACGCCCTTGCCCATCGAGGCGAACAGGCCCTCGGTCGATTCCCTGATCACGACGAGGTCGATGCCCTTCTGATCGGCGCCGACGATCGTGCTCGGCACGCCCGGGATCAACCGCGCGGGCCGCACGCCGGCATAGAGATCGAAGATCATGCGCAACTCGATCTGCGGCGCGATCTCGGTGTTGTCAGGATAGCGCACCGACGGCAGGCCGCAGGCGCCGAGCAGGATCGCATCGGCCTCCTCGCACAGCCGGATCGTGCTCTCCGGCATCGACTTGCCGGTCTCCTTGTAGTGGCCGGCGCCGGCCGGCGCCTCGGTGAAGCGGAATTTGAGGCCGGCAGCCGCCTCGACCTTGCACAGCACTTCGAGCGCCGGCGCCATCACCTCGGGGCCGATGCCGTCGCCGCCGAGAACGGCGATGTGGAGTGCGTTGTTGGCGGACATGGGAATTTCCTCAGGAAATCGGAGCGAGATGGCAAGTCTGGTCGTCATTGCGAGCGAAGCGAAGCAATCCATGCCGCCACTCGCGGAGATATGGATTGCTTCGTCGCTTCGCTCCTCGCAATGACGGCTAGAAATTACGGCGTCAGCACCGCGCGTCCGACAAGCTGGCCCTTCTGCAGATTGGTCAGAGCCTCGTTCGCCTTGGCGAGCGGCATCGGGGTGACCGGGATCGCTGGAATCTTCTTGGTCCGCACCAGGTCGAGCAGCTCCTGCGTCTCGCGCAGATTGCCGACATAGCTGCCCTGGATGGTGACCGCCTTGATCGGGATCAGCGGCAGTGCCCAGGTCGCGCCGCCGCCGAACAGGCCGACGATCACGAGCTTGCCGCCCTTGGTCAGGCAGTCGAAGCCGAGCTGCGAGGTCTGGGCGTTGCCGACCAGGTCGATCGCGGCGCGGATCGGCTGGCCGGCCTTCTTGACGAGTTGCTCCAGCGCATCGGGTGCCTTGCCGTCGACGGTCGCGAGCGCGCCGGCCGCTTCGGCCGCCTCGCGCTTCCTGGCGTCGATATCGACCACGATCGCGCCCTTGCCGCCCATCGCCTTCAGCAGCGACAGAGCCATCAGGCCGAGCCCGCCGGCGCCGAAGATCACGATCGGCGTGTCGAGATCCTTCTCGACCTTCTTCAGCGCGCTGTAGGTCGTGACACCCGAGCAGGCGTAGGGTGCGGCGGTGACCGGATCGAGCCCCTTGAGGTTGAGCAGATATTTCGGATGCGGCACCGTCATGTGATCGGCGTAGCCGCCGTCGCAATAGACGCCGAGCGCGTTCGGCTTGATCGCGCACATGTTCTCGTCGCCGCCGAGGCAGGTCGGGCATTTGCCGCAGCCGAGCCATGGATAGGCCAGCGCGACGTCGCCGGCCTTGAGGCCGCCCTTGTCGGCGTCCTTGACGTCGGGCCCGAAGGCCACGATTTCGCCGACCGTCTCATGGCCCATCGTGCGCGGCAACGAGACGCCGCGATCCTTCAACGACAGCGGCTTGCGGCCATGGCCGAGATCGTAACCGCCCTCCCAGATGTGCAGGTCGCTGTGGCAGACGCCGGCGGCCTTGACCTTGATCAAGACCTGCGTGCCCGACGGCTGCGGCGTCGGCTGATCGACCTCCTTCAAGGGGGCGTTGAAATCGACGACCTGGAAACTCTTCATCGCTGTTCTCCCGAAGCTTGTTTGTTGCGGCGGACCTTGCCACGCCTGCCCGCGGGGGACAAACGGATCGCGACCCCATTTTCGAGCAAGCCGCCATGCAGCTCGCTCGATGCGTCTATTCAGACCAGCGGATGATGGCAAGCCGCGTACTGGCCCGGCGCGACCACGCGCAGTTCCGGCACCTCGCTGGCACAGCGCGCATCGGCCCGCGGGCAGCGGGTGCGGAAGCGGCAGCCCGACGGCGGCGCGATCGGCGACGGCGGCTCGCCGACCGGCACGCTCTGCGTCGGACGGACGTCCGGATCGGGCACCGGGATGGCTTCGATGAGCAGCGCGGTATAGGGATGTGCCGGCCGTGCGAACAGCTGCTCCGACGGACCGACCTCGCAGAGCCGGCCGAGATACATCACCGCGACGCGATCTGAGACCGCCTTCACGACGGCGAGGTCGTGGGCGATGAACAGCAGGGTCAAGCCGTAGCGCGCCTTCATCTCCTCGAGCAGATTGAGGATCTGGGCGCGGATCGAAACGTCGAGCGCGGACACCGGCTCGTCGCAGATCACGAATTCCGGATTGAGCACCAGCGAGCGGGCGATGCAGATGCGCTGGCACTGCCCGCCGGAGAATTCATGCGGCAGCCGTCCGCTCACCAGCGCGGGATCGAGGCCGACCGCCGACAGCACGTCGGCGACGCGCCGCCGGCGTTCCTCGGGATCCCTGACGCCCGCGATCACCAGCGGCTCGGCGACGATATCACCGATCCGCCGCCGCGGGTTGAGCGATGCGATCGGGTCCTGGAAGATCAGCTGCACGCGCCGGCGCATCTGGCGCAGCGCCTCGCCCCTCAGCGCGGTGAGATCGTGCCCGTCGAACAGCACCTTGCCGGAAACCGCCTGGCGCAATTGCAGCACCGCGCGGCCGAGCGTCGACTTGCCGCAGCCGGATTCGCCGACCAGCCCCAGCGTCTCGCCTCGCGCGATTTCGAGGCTGACGTCGGACACGGCATGGATGGTCTTGCCCCCAACCGAATATTCGACGACGAGGTTTTCCACTTTCATCAGCGGACTGGGCGCGGCCTGCAGCATCATGCGCTGACCCTCGCGGCGATCGGATGGAAGCAGGCATAGAGATGCTCAGGCGTCTCCGCCGGGCTGAGCTGCGGCTTCTCCGCGCCGCAACGCTCGGCCGAATAGCGGCAGCGCGGCGAAAACGAGCAGCCCTTGAGCGGCCGGGTCGGATCGGGCGGCCGCCCTGATATCGCCGGCAGCGGCGTGTGCGGCGCGACGTCGAGCTTCGGCAGCGCGGCGAGCAGCGCCTCGGTGTAGGGCATCCGCATCTGCTTGAACAAGGCCGGTGTCGGCGCGCGCTCGACGACGCGCCCGGCATACATCACCGCGACCTCGTCGGTGCGGCCGGCGACCACGCCGAGGTCATGGGTGATGATGATCATCGCCATGTGACGGCGCTGCTGCTCGCGCGCCAGGAGATCGAGGATCTGCGCCTGGATCGTGACGTCCAGCGCGGTGGTCGGTTCGTCCGCGATCAGGAGCTGCGGCTCGCAGGACAGCGCCACCGCAATCGCGACGCGCTGGCGCATGCCGCCGGAGAGCTGGTGCGGGTATTGCGCCAGGCGCTGCTCGGGCGCGGGAATGCCGACCGCCGCCAGCAGCTCGATGCTGCGCTGCCTGGCCTGGGCAAGATCGAGCTCGAGATGTTCCTGGATGGTCTCGATCAGCTGGGTGCCGATGGTCAGCACCGGATTGAGCGAGGTCATCGGGTCCTGGAACACGACCGCAAGCGAGCGGCCGCGCAGCTTGCGCAATTTCTCCGCCGGCAGTCTTGTCAGATCCTGGCCATCGAACACCACGCGGCCGGACAATTTCGCCTTCTTGGGCAGCAGTTGCAGGACCGCCCGCGACAGCATGGTCTTGCCGCAACCGGACTCGCCGACGATGCCGAGCGTCCTGCCGGCGCCGACGGCGAGATCGACATGATCGACCGCCCGCAGATTGCCGCGCGGCGTCGGCAAATCGACCACCGCGTTCTCGACCGAAAGCAACGGATCGCTCATAGCGCACCCTGCCTGGGGTCGGTCAGCGCACGCATGGTATCGCCGATCAGGTTGAAGGAGAGCACGGTCAGAAACATCGCAATCGCCGGAATGAAGGCGAGCATTGGCGCCACATCGAGGCTTTCGCGCCCCTCGCCGATCATGCTGCCCCAGCTCGAGATCGGCGGCGGCACGCCGAGGCCGAGGAAGGACAGCGAACCCTCGACCACGATGGTGACGGCGACGCCGAGCAGGAAGAAGGCGAGCAGCGGCAGCATCACGTTCGGTAGCAGTTCGCGCAGCAGGATGCGCGCATGCGTGGCGCCGAGCGCCTGCGCCGCGATGACGAACTCGCGCCGCGCCAGCGACAGGGTCGCGGCCCGCGACACCCGCATGAAGGCGGGAATGCCGAGCACGCCGAGGATGCAGGTCAGATTGAAGATCGACTGGCCGAGATAGGCGGTCACCGCGAGCGCGAGGATCAGCGGCGGGAACGCCAGCAGCACATCCATGCTGCCGACCACGAAAGATTCAAAACGGCCGCGGAAATAGCCGGCGAGCATGCCAAGCGCGCCGCCGATGGTGACCCCGATCATCGGCGCGCAGAGGCCGACGATCAGCGAGATCCGCGCGCCGTAGATCAGCCGCGACAGCTCGTCTCGGCCGAGGCCGTCGGTGCCAAGCCAGTGCTCGGCGGAGATCGGCCCCCGCCGTTCCAGCATGTCCATGTCGGTCGGGCTCGGCAGCGGCAGCAGGTCGGCAAAGACCGCGACCGCGAACACCAGCACCATCCAGCCGATCGCGAACCAGAACAGCGTACCGAGCCGCCGTCGGCGCCGCACCGGCTCCGCACCGCTCTCGTCGAGGCTGAGCTCAAGCGTGGCCATGGCGGATCCTAGGATCGAGTAAGGCGTAGAGCAGATCGACGATGAAGTTCATGATGACGAAGCCCGCGCCGACCAGCAGCACCACACCCTGCAGGATGATGAGGTCGCGGGTCAGGATCGCGCCGACCAGGAGACGGCCGATGCCGGGCAGCGCGAAGATCGTCTCCACGATGACGGCGCCGCCGATCAGGCGGCCGATATTGATGCCGGTGATGGTGACGAGCGTCAGCGACGACGGTTTCAGCGCGTGCACGAACAGGATGCGCGACGGCTTCAGGCCCTTCGCCTTGGCAAGCGCGATATAATCCTCCTGCAGCGCCGCGATCATGTCGGAGCGCAGCACCCGCATGATGCCCGGCCATTCCGCGAGCCCGAGCGTCAGCGCCGGCAGCACCATGAAGCGCAGATTGGCGACCGGATCCTCGGTGAACGGCACGTAGCCGGTCGCCGGCAACAGCCGCAGCTCGACCGCAAACAGATAGATCAAGAGGATCGCAGACAGGAAGGTCGGTACCGACAGCATGCCGAACGCCGTGCCGGTCATGAAGCGGTCGAACGCGCCGCCGGCCTTGGCCGCGCAGGCGATTGCGAGCGGCACGCCGATCGCAAGCCCGATCAGCTCGGCCAGGATCATCAGCTCGAACGAGACCGGGACGCGTTCGCTGACCGCCTGCAGCACGGTCTGCCCGGTGCGGAAGGATCGTCCGAAGTCACCCTGCAGGATGTGCCAGAGCCAGCCGAGATAGCGCAGCCAGATCGGCTGATCGAGCCCCAGGTCGTGACGCAGCGCCGCGACATTCTCCGGCGTCGCCTGGTCGCCGAGGATCACGTAGGCGAGATCGCCGGGCAGCAGCGAGGCGATCACGAAGGTCAGGACCGAGACCGCGATCAGCACCGGTACCAGGTACAGGAGCCGGCGCGCGACGAAGAACAGCATGAAAGGCTATTCCTTCCAGGCGTAGGAGACGTCGAGCACCCCGTTGAACATCTTTGGCACGCCCTTCACCTTCGTGCTCGACATCGCGTAGTAGGTGTTCTGGAAGGTCCAGAACCAGATCGCCTCCTTGTTGATCAGGCGGCTGATCGCGCAGTAATCGTCGGTACGCTGGGCGACGTCGGCGGTGGTCCGTGCATGCTCCAGCAGCCGGTCGAGCTCGGGATTGGAATAGTTCGCCAGCGCAACCGGACTGCCGGTGTGGAAATTGGCGTACATCTGCGGATCCGGATCGGCGAGATCGACGATGCGCCACGGCGTGATCTGGAACTGGCGCATGAAGGCGCGCGGCGGAATGGTCGCCTGATCGACCTGCTCGATCTCCATATTGGCGCCGATGCGCTTCCAGAATTGTTGCAGCACCTGGCCACCGGTGCGACCGCGTGGCGTCGCCGTGACCAGCATCTTGAACTCGACCGGCTTGCCGTAGTCCTTGATCAACGCCTTGGCCTTCTCGACATCGTAGGGCAACGCGCCGTCATCCTTGCACTTCACCCAGGAGCCGTCGCCATAGGGATTGCTGGCCGGCCGCGCCAGACCATTGGTGATCGCTTGCGACATCTTCTGGCGGTCGAGCGCCATCACCAGCGCCTGGCGCACGCGCACGTCGTCGAAAGGTGGGACCTTGGTGTTGAAGGCGGCGACTGAGGCACCCGAGCCTTGATAGGTATGCACGATCAGACTCGCGTCCTTGCGCGCCTTGATAATATTGTCGGCGTCGGCCTCGTCGTCCCAGATGACGTCGGCCTCGCCCGATTGCAGCGAGGCGAAGCGCGACTGCGCATCCGGCAGCGGCTTCAGGATGATGCGGTCGAGATAGGGTTTGCCCTTGTCCCAGTAATCCGGGTTCTTCTCGAGCACCATGCGGTCGCCGGCGGTCCAGGATTTCAGGATGTAGGGACCGGTGCCGACCGGGTTGCGGTTGTAGTCGTCGCCCTTGGTCTTCCACGCCGTCGGCGACTGCATCACATTGTTGGAGCTCTGGATCGACTGCGTCGCCGGAAAATTCACCGCCGGGTCGCTGAAATTGTAGCGCACGGTGAGGTCATCGATGACGTCCACGCCCTTGATGCTGGTGATGTAGAACGCGCAACGGCACTTGTTGGCGGGATCCTTCTGGCGGTCGAAGTTCTCCTTCACCGCCTGCGCATTGAACGGCGTGCCGTCCTGGAATTTGACGCCGGGCCGCAGCTTGATGGTCCAGGTCTTGAAGTCTTCGGAATGCTCCCACGACAGCGCGAGCTTCGGCTTCGGCTCGCCCTTCTCGTCGAGCGTCGTCAGCGTGTCGAAGATCGCTGCCGCCGCGGTGTTGGCCGAGGTGTCGTAGACGCCGACTTTGAGCGGATCGAAGCCCGGAATGTCGAGCTCCTGGCCGACGGTGAGCGTACCGCCCTGCTTCTGCGCATGGGCCGGTGCAGCGAATGCCGCCGCACCAAATCCCGCCACAAGAAATATGCGCGCAACCATATGCGCGCGCCCGACCAGCGTCATCAATGCTCCCTCCCAGGTGGGCGACGTCCGGTGTTCCGGATCGTCGTATGTCGGGCGGCAGCTTGTCCGGAATCGCCGCGCGCGACAAGACCGTAAAACGGATGAAAAGCCGCAGGCTTAACTGCGCGCCGCTTTCGCCGGTTGCGCTGCGAAGCCTGCGATCTGATCGTCGGACAGGCCGATCTCCTTCAGATAGGTCAGGGTGTGCTCGCCGAGCGTCGACATCCGCTTGCGGGCTCCGACCGTCGCACCGGACATGCGGAACGGCAGATTGAGCACCTTGAAACTGCCGCCGCCGTCCTCGACCTCGGCCAGCGCACCGCGATGAGCGATCTGCGGATCGGCGAGCGCCTCGCGCACGGTGCGATAGGCCGACGACGGCACGCCATATTCGTTGAGCGCGGCAAGACAGGCCTGCGTGCTGACCGCGCGCGACCACGCCTCGACGCCCTCCATCAGGTCCGCCCAGTTCTCCCGCCGATCGGAATATTTCGCAAAGCGCGGATCGGACACCCATTCGGGACGGCCGATCACCTGCATCAGGTTCTGGAACGTCTTCTCGCTGGCGATCGCCACCATCACGTAGCCGTCGGTGGTTTCGATCGGGCCGAACATCGGACGCTGCGTCTGCTTCACCTCGAATTGCGACCATTGCAGCTCGTTCAGGGTCAGGCCCAGCATCGATTCCAGCATCGAGACGTCGATATGCTGGCCTTTGCCGCTGGCGCTGCGCTGATAGAGCGCCGCCGAGATGGCGCCGAAGGCGTAGACGCCGGTCAGCACGTCGGCATGATAGATGCCGCAATAATCCGGCCGGCTGCGGCCCGGCTGATAGGCGAGATGCGCCATCTCGTAGCCCGAGGCGGCATGGATCACCGGCGCATAGGCCGGCAATTCCGCCGACGGGCCGGTCTGGCCGTAGCCGGAGATCGAGCAGAAGATCAACTTCGGATTGATGTCACGGACCGAAGCGTAGTCGAGCTTCAGTCGCCGCATCACGCCGGGGCGGAAATTCTCCACCAGCACGTCGGCGGTCGCGATCAGCCGGCGCACGGCCTCGACGCCGGCCGGCGACTTCAGGTCGAGCACCAGACTGTTCTTGCCGATATTGAGCTGGCCGAACGCCGTCGAGCAATTGTTGCGCACCGGCGGCCGCGTCCGCATCGTCTCGCCTTCGGCGGGTTCGATCTTGATCACCTCCGCACCCATGTCGGCGAGCATCCGCGTGCAATGAGGTCCGGCGATCGTGGTCGAAAAATCGAGCACGCGAAGGCCGTCAAAGCTCCGTGTCAAATTCCCCTCATCGTCAGCAGCTATTGTCGTTGCCAAGGCTTCCTCCACCTTCGTCATTGTTTGGCGTCGCGTGACCCTAAAGTGAGCCGCCCCGACAGGAAAGCGTCTCGTCCAGACCGAGGCCGCGGGCGGTCTTGCATTTTACTCAAAGGCAGATTGGACCCGATCTTGCATAGCCTTGTCACGGGCTGGAACGAGGGCGCTTGTTGAAGGTCTTATTCGTCACGACGGAGATGGACGATTTCGTCCGCGTGGGCGGGCTCGGCGCCGTTTCCGCTGCACTCCCCCGGGCGCTCCGCCCCTGGAGCGACGTCAGGATCATGCTTCCCGGTTACCGGGACGTGGTCGAGCAGTTCGCGCATATTGAGATCGTTGGACAATGCGCAGCGCTTGCCGAGATGCCGGCCTGCACGCTGGGACGCGCATCGACCAGGGACGGGCTGCCGGTCTACGTGCTGCTGTGTCCGCAACTCTACGACCGGCCGGGCAATCCCTATGGCGATGAGTCCGGCCGCGACTGGCCCGACAACGACATCCGCTTCGGGCGTTTTGCCTCCGCCGCTGCCGAACTTGCAGCCGGAACGCTGGACAAGAATTGGGCAGCGGACCTCGTTCACGCCAATGACTGGCAGGCCGCGCTCACACCCGCCTACCTCGCATGGCGTCAGCTACGGATTCCGTCGATCCTGACCATCCACAATCTCGCCTATCAGGGCCTGTTTCCGCGGGACTCGCTGCGGCGGATCGGCGCACCGGAAAGCTCATTCCACATCGACGGGCTGGAGTTCTACGACAAGCTGTCCTTCCTCAAAGGCGGCCTGGTCTACGCCTCGCATCTGACCACGGTCAGCGCGACCTATGCGAAGGAGATCACGACCGCGGAGCTCGGCTGCGGGCTGGAGGGCCTGCTCCGTGCGCGCTCCGACGCCGACCAGCTGACCGGCATCCTCAACGGCATCGACGAGAGCTGGGACCCGCGCCATTGCGCGCAGCTCGCGCAGCCGTTCGGCGCCGGCGACTGGAAGGGCAAGCAGGCCAATGCCGACTATGTCCGCCGCCAATTCGGGCTTGCGGTCTCGCGGGGACCGATCTTCGGCCTGGTCGCGCGGCTGGTGCATCAGAAGGGCGTCGACCTCGTGCTGTCGGCCGCCGACGAGATCATCAGGGACGGCGGACAGATCGTCGTCACCGGCAGCGGCGAGCCCGCGATCGAGGATGCGCTGGTGGCCGCGCACCGGCGCCGGCCCGACGCGATCGGCGTCATCATCGGGTTCAATGACGCGCAGGCGCGCCGAATCTTCGCCGGCAGCGATTTCACCCTGATGCCGTCGCGCTTCGAGCCTTGCGGCCTCAGCCAGATGTATGCGCAGCGCTTCGGCTCGCTGCCGATCGGCCACCAGACCGGCGGCCTTGCGGAGACCATCGCCGACGGCGAGACCGGCTTCCTGTTCGCGCAGCCGTCGGCGGAATCCTTCCTCGGCGGCGTCAGGCGCGCGTTCGCTGCCTACCGCGCCAAGGATCGCCTCAACGCCATGCGCGCCAGCGCCATGGCCAAGTCCTACAGCTGGGACCTGTCGGCCGCCTGCTACAGCGCACTCTACAAGCGGCTCGTCATGCGGCGGGCGGCGGCTTAGGCCGCCTGCCTCGCCGGCTTGTGAAGCCCGACCGCCCTGGGATCCCAGCGGACCGGTAACAATCGGGTCATTGCGCCGAACCTTTCATGCGATCACGTCGCCCCACGAGGGGACGACGACGCATGCGTGAAATTGCGAATGATGGACTTTTGGCCAAACGCGATTGCGATGGAGAAACATCATGGACGTCAACGAGGAACGCCTCAATTCATTCATGGGAAAGATGATCGGCGATGTCGGCGCGGCGATGAACGCCTCGCTGATGCTGCTGGGAGACAAGCTTGGGCTCTACAGAGCTCTCGCGCAGCAAGGACCGATGGACGCGGCGGCCCTTGCCAAGGCAACGGGAACAGCCGGCCGTTACGTTCAGGAATGGCTCTCGGCCCAAGCCGCCTCCGGCTACGTCGAATATGACAGCAAGTCCGGCAAGTTCTCGATGCTGCCCGAGCAGGCGCTGGCGCTCGCCGACGAAGAAAGCCCGGTCTTCCTCGGCGCGGTCGGAAGCCTGGTCGGTGCGACCTTCCTCGACGAGCCGAAAATCACCGACGCGTTCAAGACCGGCAAGGGCGTCGGCTGGAACAAGCGCAGCGAGTGTCTGTTCTGCGGCACCGCTCGCTTCTTCCGCACCAGCTACAAGCATTATCTGGTCCAGGAATGGCTGCCGGCGCTCGAGGGTGTCGTCGACAAGCTGAAGAAGGGTGCCGTCGTCGCCGATGTCGGCTGCGGGCATGGCGTCTCGACGCGGTTGATGGCGGAGGCATTTCCGAAATCGACCTTCTACGGCTTCGACTATCACGACGGCTCGATCCAGACGGCGCGGATGTCCGCGCGGGAGGCGGGATTGTCAGACCGCGTCCATTTCCAGACGCACTCCGCCAAGGACTTCCCTGCCAACAAGTATGACCTGGTGTGCTTCTTCGATTGCCTGCACGACATGGGCGACCCGGTCGGCGCCCTCAAGCACACCCGCTCCACCCTCGCCGACGACGGCACCTGCCTGCTGATCGAGCCGTTCGCCAACGACCTGCTGGAGGACAACCTCAATCCGGTCGGCCGCGTCTACTACGCCGCCTCGACGATGATCTGTACGCCCGCCTCGCTGGACCAGGAGGTCGGGCTCGCGCTCGGCGCACAGGCTGGCGAGACCAGGCTTCGCGAAGTGGCGCGCCAGGGCGGCTTCTCGCGGTTCCGCCGTGCCGCGGAAACACCGTTCAACCTGATCCTGGAAGCTCGCCCGTAACAGGGTTACGCGATTGGACGGCGGCCTCGCGCCGCCGTCCAATGGTCTGTGGTGCTGGTCGGTGATTCCACCGGCGGCTAAGCCGCCGGCGCCCTACCAATCCTGCGATTGCCAATAGTACTGGCCGCCGCGCCGGCGCGGATTGGCGGCTTGCGGATTGCCGTAATACGGAGTGCCGTACTGGGTCGGCCCCTGGGGGTTGCCGTATTGGGGATAGCCGTATTGGGTGCCCGACTGGGGATTCCAGCTGCGCTGCGAGAAGAAGCCGAAACCGTCGTCCCCGCTCGCAACCATGTCGTCGTTCATCATGGGCCGGGTCGGCTTGCGCGTGATGAAACCACCCTGGGGCTGGTTGCTCAGCACGGCGACGAACTCGGTACGATAGTTGGTCTCGGCACTCAGCGGCTCGTCCGAGATGATGATCGACGAGCGCGGCGCGACGGTCGGCGCGATGCGATCCAGCACATCCTGCGGGATGGTGACACGGTCGAGCGCGTCCTTGGCGTTATCGCCGTCGTCGATCGTCACCTCGGTCCAGCGCAGGCCGGTGTCCTTGCGCGCCATCGCCGTGTAGATATGCGTGCCAATCGGCTTGTCCGGATCGCGGATGGTGACGGGAACCTCGATGCTCGAATCGAACACCTCGCCGCCATCAGCCCATGGCTTGTGGGTGTTGCGCCGAACGTAAAGCTTCTGCGTCGCGCGGCTGATGTAGACCGAGACCGGCTCGAGCGCGAGCTTCGCCTCGGTCGCCGCCTTCTGGGTATCGGCCTTGTTGGTCTCGGCCGCCTTGGCGGCATCCTTTGCCGCCGCTGCGGCATCGAGCTTCGGCTTGGCGTCGCCCTGGGCAGCCTCGTATTGCGTGGTCGCTTGCGCGGCCTTGGCCGCAGCCTTCTGCTTGAGATCCTCGGCGCGCGCCTTGGCCTGGTCGGTCTTGGCATTGGCGAGCGTCTTGTCGGCGAACGCCACCTCGGCGTCGGCACGGATCTTGATCTGCTGCAGCTTGCGCAGCGACGCCGGCGTGAACTGTGCCGCTTCCTTGGTCGCGGCTGCGGAAGCCTTCTTCGCCTCGTCGGCGACCTTGGCGGCATCCGCGGCCTCGCGCGTGAGCTTTTCGGCGCGCGCCGGTGCATCCGCGATGGCCTTGGCGTTCGGCACGAACAGCGCCGGATGGGTGAAATCGACCGGAGCCGCGTCGTTCGGCGCGATGATCACCCGCATCCCGATTCGCGTCTTGTCGAACAGCTTCTCGGCAAAGTCATAAGGCATCCGCACGCAGCCGTGCGACGCTGCATATCCCGGCAGCGGGCCACCATGCAGCGCGACGCCGTTCCAGGTGATCCGCTGCATGTTCGGCATCCAGGCATCGTCGTACATGGTCGAGTGATGGTCCTTGTCCTTCTCGACCAGCGCAAAGACGCCGGCCGGCGTCTCACGTCCCTTGATGCCGCTCGACACCGGCGCGCGGTAGATCCAGCCGTCGGCGTCGTAGAAGGTCACCTTCTGGGCGCTGATCGACACGATCGCCATGATCGGCTCGCCCGCCGCACGCGGCGCGGTCGCCTCGACGGTTGCCGCGGGACGCTGCTGTTTCGCCGCGACACCGCCGGTCAGCGGCGCGAATGTGACCATCGCTGCGAAAGTCACAAAGGCGGGATGCCCCCAACGCCGCATCGCTCCGGTGGATTGCGCCGTCGTTGTTCGATTTCTCATGCCATTCCTCGGTCGAAATGCCAGCCCGCGCTACGCCGATAACTACCAGATCGCGATTTTGGATTGATTAATCGCCGCCACCGCTCCACGCCGTACATCCCTTCCCGGGGAACATCCGCTCGTTCCAGCAGCAAATCACTCATATATTCACTCATATATGACGGCGCATGCAGGAGAAAGGGTGCAGCGCAGCGAAAACCGGCCCAAAGCCGCCGAAACCCTGGCCCGGCAGGCGGTCGCCAACGGTGCTGCAGCCTCGCCGTCATGCCGTCCGCCGCGTCTCAGGCATCACCAGCCAGATCACGAACAGCCCGAATGCGGCAACGCCGGCGAGGCCCATGAAGGCGGTGCTGCTGCCGAGCTTGTCGCTGACATAGCCGGCCAGCACCGTGCTGAGCGACGCGCCGATGCCGACGGCGGTGCCGACGATGCCCTGCGCCAGATTGAAATGGCCGCTGCCGAACGCGACGTCGGCCACGATCAGCGGCACCATCACGCTGAAGATCGCCGCGGTGACGCCGTCGAAGACCTGCACCGCGACCAGCAGATAGGGATCCCGCACCGTTGCGAACAACAGGCCGCGGATCATCAGCGCGGCGAAGGCGATCAGCAGCAGCGGCCGGCGGCCCCAGGTCTGGGCCTTGCGGCCGACCGACGGCGAGGACAACGCGACGATCGCCTGCGGCACGATGATGCAGGCCGCGATCAAGACGGGCGCCCATTGGCTCGACCGTACCGTGACCACGCCCGCCATCAGCGGCAGCATCGCGGCATTGGCGAGTTGGAACAGCATCATCGCGCCGGCAAAGATCAGAAGCGTGCGCTTCCGCACCAGGCCGAGGACGCTGGTCGCCTTCTTGTCGGGCACCTCGCGCTTCACTGCGCCATGGGCCTGCGCGATGTCGATCTCGCGCTCGCGGATCCGCGCCAGCGCCAACAGCGTCGGGATCGCCAGGATGAAGGTGACGAGGAACACCGCGCGGCTCGACAACAGGTAGCCGCAGGCGCCCATCAGCGCCGCGGCCGAGCCGCTACCGAGCGAGGCGAAGCGCGCATTGCGGCCGAGCCGCTCGCCGATCGCGAGCGGCCCGACCAGGCCGAGGCTGATCGCGGCGATCGCAGGTCCCAGCACGCAGCTTGCGAGCGCGTGCAGTATCGCGGCGAGCGTGACCACGGGCAAGATCGGCCAGAGCGCGTAGGCCAGCGCGCTGGCGCCGATGGCCGCGACTGCGCAGCCGGCGACGACCCGCTCCGAGCGCGCCGCATCGACGATCGCACCGCCCGGCATCTGGCCCAGCAGGCCGATGATGCCGCCGATCGAGAGCACGAAACCGATCTCCACCTGGGTCCATTTCTGCGTCGTCAGATAGACCGCGATGAACGGGCCGAAGCCGGTCTGCACGTCGGCCAGGAAGAAGATGAACCAGTCGAGCCCGCGCTGACTTTCGCGCGACGGCCCGCGCGGCGGCTCGGGACTGGGTTGATCGGGCACGAGCGGCACAACATTGGTGCTGCCGGCTGATCGCTCGCCACGATCGTCGCCAACCGTCTCCAAAGAAGAGTTCGGACGCGCGACCAGCTTTAGCCCCCTAATGTTCATAATCCCATGGATGGAGATTGCCGGCCGCGCCCAGCACGATCAGCGGTGTATCTTCCTTGTATTCCGGCGCAGCGCTCACCTGCTGCTTGTTCAGATCCAGCGTGATGCTGTCGCTCTTGCTGGAAACGCCGGCGAAACGCAGCGCGTTCCAGTCGACCACGATCTTGCGGCTGCCGACGCCGAGAAACCCGCCGAAATCGATCACGGCGGCGCGGACCTTGCCGTCGCGATCGACGATGACGTCGACGATGCGGCCCATGTCCTCGTTGGCCGAGCTGCGCACATCGCGCCCGAGGATGCCGTGCGCGTCGCGCGCGCCGATCACGGTCACCGATGGCGGTGGCGACGGCTCCTTGGACGATTCCTTGGCCTGCTCCTTCGGCGCTGCAGCGGCTGCTGGCGGCGCTTGAGCTGCTGGCGGCGCCTGAGCTGCTGGCGGTGCCTGCGCTGCCGGTGAAGGCGATGGTGCCGGCGTCGGTGATGCGTCGTCGGCAGCACGGACACCAGCGCATGTCAGCAGCGCCGCTGCGACCAGTATGACCATGACCCTCGGACGCATGTTACTCTCCCCACGATTTCCTTGACGCGCGCACGCCGCGCGACGAGGCTCAATGCGTCAGCACGATCGACACCTGGATCTGGCCGCGCGTGCGCAACACTTCGAGCGACACCTCGTCGCCGTGACGGCGCAGCCGCAGATCGACGCTGGACGCGCCGAGCCTGAGATCACGCAGCACCACGTCGCTGAGGAATTCCGGCAGGCACGGATCGCGCAGCCGGATCTCGCCGCGCCCGGTGTCGAATTCAAGGCCGAGCGCCGCCTCCAGCAGCGTGAACGGCGTCGCGCTGGCCCAGGCCTGCGGCGCGCAGGCCACGGGATAAAGCACCGGGCCGCGCCGGCGTTCGCGACGGAAGCCACAGAACAGCTCGGGCAGCCGCCGCAACTCCATATAGCTTGCGGCGTCGAACAGCCCCTTGAACAGATGCGCGACCGAATGTTTGAAGCCGTAACGGGCAAATCCGAGTGCGATCAGCGCATTGTCATGCGGCCAGACCGAGCCGTCGTGATAGGACATCGGATTGTAGCGCACCTCGCCCACGGCGACGGTGCGGATGCCCCAGCCCGAGAAGAATTTCTGGCTCATCAGATCGACGGCAACCCGTTGCGCGCGGTCCTGCCGCACCATGCCGGAAAACAAGGTCTGTCCGGCATTCGACGTGCGCACCCTGCACGGCTGCTTGGCGCCGTCGAGCGCGACCGCATAGGTGCCGAGCTCCTCGCACCAGAACGCCTCCTCGAACCGCGCGCGCAGCCGCTCGGCCTCGGCCTCGAGCTTCGCAGCCTTGTCCGCAAAGCCAAGCTGGCGCGCCGCCAGCGCGGCGAGCCGCTTGCCGGCGAATACATAGCCCTGCACTTCGGCCAGCGCAATGTTGCCCTCGGCGAGCCTGCCGTCGGCATGGAAGATGGCATCGAAGGAGTCCTTCCAGCCCTGGTTCCGGAGGCCTTCGTCGGTCGCGCGCTGATATTCGATGAAACCGTCGCGGTCGGGATCGCCCGGGCCGTCGATCCATTGCAATCCGGCCTCGACCGCGGGCCACAGCTCGCGCAGCGTCTCGATGTCGCCGGTGCGCTCCAGATAGAGCCCGGCGAGCAGCACGAACAGCGGGGTCGAATCGACGCTGCCGTAATAATGCGCGAACGGCACCTCGCGGAGCGCTGCCATCTCGCCGCCGCGCATCTCGTGCAGGATCTTGCCCGGCGCGGCATCGGCCAGCGGATCGACCGCCTTGGCCTGGAACAGAGCAAGCCGCTTCAGCACGCCCTTGGCGATCCGCGGATCGACCCACAGCATCTGCAACGCGGTGATCAGCCCGTCGCGGCCGAATGTCGTCGAGTACCAGGGAATGCCGGCATAGGGGTAACGGCCCTGCGGCGTCTCGGTCATCAGCATGTTGAGGTCGGCCATCGCCTGGCACAGCACCTCGTTGAAGATGTTGTTCGAGGTCTCGATAGTGGCTGCGCCGGCCGACGAATTCCGCATCTCGCGGCGATGCGCCAGCAGCCCGCGGAAGAACGGCACCGGCTTCTGCATGATCGGCTTGTTGCAGGAGACCGCGACGAACAGCGACGTCACCTGCGCCGGCTCGAGGTCGAAATGGTAGGTCGCCGCGTTGACCGACAGCCGCGTCGGCCGCGGATCGAAATGCAGTGCGGTGATCCGCGCCTGCTCGTCGAGACCGCAATATTCCAGCACGACGTCGGTCGGGCCCAATAGCTTGCTCGAGCCGATGCCGCGCCGCGGCCGGCGCTCGCCGCGCACCTCGAACAGATCGGCGAAATCATTGTCGAACAGCAGCGTGAGATCGAAGCTCGCGGCATGATCGCCGTGGTTCTGCAGGCCGATGCGCTGATAGGCCGTGCCGCGCCACAGGAAGATCGAGCGCACGATGTGCAGCGTATCCTTCTGCAGCGTCAGGCGGCCGTCGCGATAGACATCGGAATTGGTGAGATCGACCGTCAGTGCCGAATTGTCGTCGCGCATGTTGGAGCCGAGCAGCAGCGGCTGCACGTCCTCCAGCACCATTTCCAGCCGCGCCAGGTAGCGCGTGTCGGCGTTGAACAGGCCGTCCGGCCCGCCGGCCGAGGCGCCGATATCGCCATGGCTGTCGAGCACGATGAAGGTGTCGTCATGCTTGAGCGAGCGCCGCGGCCGGGCCGCGGGCCCGGTCATCGGAATGTAGAACGGCGATTCGGCGACGTGCTCAGTGATGCGAGCAGTGATGATCTGCGTAACGACGTCAGCTGCCATCTGAACCTCTGGCGACCTTGCCTAGCTCAAATCTCGACTCTCGGCCCGAACAAACGCACCGGAACGCAATAACACGCTTGATGACGCGGGGTCAGGCCGCGCTGGTGGAGAGGCGGCCCATTTCGCGCGCCACGAGGTCGCGGTAGGGGCCCCTTCCCTTCACCAGGATATCGGGCGGACCGTCCTCGACGATCCGGCCGCCCTGCAGCACGACCACGCGGTCGAAGCTGCGCAGCGTCGCAAGGCGATGCGCGATCGCCACCACCGTACGCCCGCGCATCAGCCGGGACAACGCCTCGCGGATCGCCTCCTCGGATTCCGCATCGAGCGCCGCGGTGGCCTCGTCGAGCAGCAGGATCGGCGCGTCCTTCAGGAACGCGCGCGCGATCGCAATGCGCTGGCGCTGGCCGCCGGAGACCTTGACGCCGCGATCGCCGACAATGGTGTTCATGCCCTCGGGCAAGGTTTCGATGAAGTCGCAGCGCGCAGCGATCGCCGCCCGCAGCACCTCGTCGTCGGTGGCGTCCGGCCGGCCGTAGCGGATGTTCTCCAGGATCGAGCGGTGGAACAGCGAGATATCCTGCGGAACCACCGAGATCGCCGCACGCAGGCTCTGCTGGGTGACGCGCGAGATGTCCTGGCCGTCGACCGTGATGTTGCCCTGCTCGACGTCGTAGAAGCGCTGCAGAAGGGTAAACAGTGTTGACTTGCCGCCGCCGGACTGGCCGACCAGGCCGACCCGCTGGCCAGGCTGGATGCGCAGGCTGAAGCGCTCGAACACCTGCAAGCCACCGGGGTAGCGGAACGAGACATTGTTGAAGGCGATCGCCGCGCCGCTCTTCACCAGCGCTTCGGCTTCCGGATGGTCCTTCAGTTCGTGAGGCTGCAGCAGTGTCGCCAGCGCCTCGGTGAGCCGGGCGACATGCTGGGTGACGTCGACCAGCGCAACGGCGAGATCGCGGGTAGCAGAAAGGATCGAGATGCCGAGCGTACAGACCAGCACGACGTCGCCGGTGGTCGCCGCGCCCTGCTGCCAGAGGCTGAGGGCCCAGGCCAGCATCGCGATCGTCAGGAGCACGGTCACGCCGGCGTGAATGAAACGGAGCTTTTCGAGATAGCGCAGGGAACGGCCGCGGGCGACGAGTTCCCGGTTGACGGTCGCGTCGAAGCGTTCGTGCTCGTAGCCGAGGCCGCAGAACGCGCGCACGAGCGGCAGGTTGTTGATCACGTCGACCATTTCGCCGTCCACGGCGGCCGCCCGGTTGGCGAAATCGTCATGCAGCGGCCGGCCGGCGGCGGCTATGCGGAACATGGCCACCACCATGGTTCCCGCGATCAGGATCAGCACTGCTGACATTGTCACGCTGACGGTTCCAACCAGGGCGATCGCCGCGAAGGTGGCGATGCATGGCGGCAACACGTTCCATACGAACATGTTCTCGACCGTGAACACCGCGTTCGACGTGGCCGTGATCCGGCTGGTCAGCATGCCCGGCAGCCGGTCCGTGAAATAACTCGGCGCATGACCGGTGAGATGGCGGAACATGTCGCGGCGAAGGTCGCCGGTGACGCTGACAAAGGTGTAACTCGCGGTCCAGCTCGCGATCCGCCACAGGAAGTTGTCGGCCGCGATCAGCGACATGAGCAGAGCGAATGCCAGCCATACGCCATTCGCAGCTGACGGTCCGGCTGACAAGGCGTCGACCAGATTCTTGACGCCATATTGCGTGCCCACCGAGCAGGCAACCGCGGCAACAACGGCCGACAAGATCACAATGTGCGACGGAAGCCGCCGGCGGAGATAGCGCAGCACGAAGGGAAAGGGGCGGTGCGCATATCCTGACAGATGATCCATGACGTCCTGCAAAACCTGTTGAAGGTGAACGAGAAAATTTTAGTCGAAGCTCTCGTGCACGATGACGTGAAGGGCGGCGGTGGGATTCCTCGGTGCAGCCATTACTGCGCAACAATTTTGCAACGCTGGCGTCGGCAAAAGCGTGTTGGAGCGTGATGGCATCACCAAGACCACAGTGTGATGGAAGAAAGAAGCGGCAGATCTCCCACCCATAAGGAACCTCGCACGTGCGAGAACGTTCCCGTCTTCGGCATGTTGATGCCATCAGAGGGCTGAGGGTCTGACTTTTACTCACCTTACAAACAGGAGACGGAGAGATGCGCATCGCGCAGGTTGCCCCGCTGACAGAGGCTGTTCCCCCGAAGCTCTACGGCGGCACCGAACGGGTCGTGCACTGGCTGACCGAAGAACTTGTAACACTTGGACATGACGTAACGTTGTTCGCCAGCGGCGATTCACAGACCTCCGCGAAGCTCGATGCAACCTGGCCGAAGGCACTGCGCCTCGATGGCTCCGTCCGCGATCCCAATGCGCTGCATATGGTGATGCTGGAACGCGTTCGGCAGAAGGCCGACGACGAGGAGTTCGATTTCCTGCACTGTCATCTCGACTATTATCCATGGTCACTGTTCGCGCGGCAGCCGACGCCGTTCGTCACCACGCTGCACGGACGGCTCGACCTGCCGGAGCACCAGCCGGTCTTCGACACCTTCTCCAAGATTCCGGTGATCTCGATCTCCAATGCACAGCGCCGGCCGGTGCCGCAGGCGAACTGGGTGCGCACCATCCATCACGGCCTGCCGGAGAATTTGCTGACGCCGCAACCGGCCAAGCAATCCTATCTCGCCGTGCTCGGGCGCATCGCGCCGGAGAAAGGCGTCGATCGCGCGATCAAGATCGCAACCCGCTGCGGCATTCCGCTGAAGATCGCAGCCAAGGTCGACCGCGCCGACCAGGAATATTACGATGAGTTGATCAAGCCGCTGATCACCAGCAATCCGCTGGTCGAGTTCATCGGCGAGATCAGCGACCGCGAGAAGCCGGATTTTCTCAGCGGCGCGATCGGGCTCCTGGTTCCGATCGATTGGCCGGAGCCGTTCGGCCTTGTGATGATCGAAGCGATGGCCTGCGGCACGCCTGTCATCGCCTATAACCGCGGCTCGGTGCCCGAGATCATCGAGCATGGCCTGACCGGCTTCATCGTCGAGGACGAGATCAGCGCGGTCTCCTCCGTCGGCCGGCTCGCGACGCTCAATCGCGACGCGATCCGCCAGCGGTTCGAGACCCGCTTCACCGCGCGGCGGATGGCGCTCGACTATCTGGCCGCCTATCGCAGCCTGATGGAAGCCGAGCCGCGCTTCAAGCTGGTAGCGAGCGCGGAGTAGCCGTTGCAGCGGCCGATCGAATGATCCGGCGGGCCGGCCGGCGCTATCAGTGCCGGTCCGTCGGGTCATTCGATTGTCAATAATACCGTCATCTCCGGCGGCAACACCCACGCAGCGAAGCTGCTCACATGCGCGCGTCGCGCGATTGCTGCGACGCACCCGTCGTCACACGTTTCCCCGTGAGCGCGGCCGATATCGCCTTTGCGATTGGCTAATTACGTGCTCTTATGCGCCGCACTTGAGCAAAAAATAATAAGCGAGCGGGCGGAGCAACCGTGCCGTGGTCGCGCAGGGGGAACGCCATGACAGGGGATCGCAAGCCATCGGCCATTAATAATGCCGCGCCGATCAAAGCCTCACAGAAAGAGCTGAACCGCCGCAAATTCCTGGTCAAAGCCGGCGGCGCGCTCGCGGCGGGTGCGTTCGGCGCCGTCCCGCTGCGCGGCTGGGCTGCCGATCCGATCAACATCGGCGCGCTCTATCCGACCACCGGCAGCATGGCGCAGATCGGCACCGGCTGTGTGGCCGCGGCGAAGCTCGCGGTCGACATGGTCAACGAGGCCGGCGGCATCAAATCGCTCGGCGGCGCCAAGCTCAACCTCATCGTCTCCGACGTGCAGAGCGACACCACGGTGACGCGCACCGAGACCGACCGTCTGATCACCGGCAACAAGCTGTCGGCGATTCATGGCTGCTATGCCAGCGCGCTGACCTTGATCGCGAGCGAGGTCTGCGAGCGCGCCAGGGTTCCGATCATCACGGGATCGAGCTCCGACCAGCTCAACAAAGGACGCAGCTACACCTTCACGCCGTTCGCGCGCGCTTCGCAATTCGCCAAGGCGCAGTTGCAGATGGCGAAGCTGGTCAGCGAACAGGCCAAGATCGCCGTCATCTTCGAGAACACCGCGTTCGGCACCTCGACCTCGAACGGGCTGAAGGAGCTCGCGCCCGGCGAAGGCGTCGAGATCGTGATGTTCGAGCCCTACTCGGCCGGCTTCACCGACGCGAGCCCGCTGATCAACAAGGTCAAGGCTTCCGGCGCCAACACGCTGTTCTCGCTGTCCTATCTCAACGACCTCATCCTGATCGTGCGCACGGTGAAGCAGGTCGGGCTCAACATCGCGATCAATGGCGGCTCGGGCGGCTTCGTGATGCCGGACTTCTACAAGAATGTCGGCAAGGCGGCCGAGGGCCTGCAGGGCGTCGCGCACTGGAACCATGACGTCAACGACGATGCGCAGAAGGTCAACGCCGAGTTCAAGAAGCGCACCGGCGAATTCGCGTTCGAATACGCCGGCGGCCTGGTGGCGCAGACCTTCATGCTGGCCGACGCGTTGGAACGCGCCGCCTCCGCCGATCCCAAGAAGGTGCGCGAAGCGCTGTCGACGCTCGACGTCTCCTCGGGCTATGCGGCGATGGCGCCGGGCGGCAAGGTGAAGTTCGGCCCCGACGGCAAGAACGTCTATGGCCGCCCGGTCGGCGTGCAGTGGCAGAACGCCGACCTCGCCAGCATCTTCCCCAAGGAAGACGCCCGCGCCCCGCTGATGAAGACCTGAACCACGGTCGCATCGCATGTGGGAGACACTGGCCCAGGCCGTGATCAACGGCCTGCTCATCGGCGGCATCTACGCGCTCGTCAGCATCGGCGTCACGCTGATCTTCGGCGTGGTCAAGATCGTCAATTTCGCCCAGGGCGAGTTCGTGATGATCGGGATGTACATCTCGTTCTTCCTCGCCACCCAGTTCGGCATCGATCCGCTGATCTCGCTGGTGGTCTCGATGCCGGTGCTGTTCGTGGCCGGCGTCCTGATCCAGCACTTCCTGATCCGCAGGGTGCTCGGCCCGAACGACATGCCGCAGATCTTCCTGACCTTCGCGCTGTCGCTGTTGCTGCTCAATCTCTCGCTGATGCTGTTCAGCGCCAATTACCGCACCGTCCACACCTCCTATTCCGATGAGGCGTGGCACGTCGGCGGGCTGTACATCCCGGTGGCCAAACTGATCGCCTTTGCGGTCGCGATGGCGCTGAGCGGGCTGCTTTGGATATTCCTGCACACCACCGATCTCGGCCGCGCCATGCGCGCGGCGTCGCAGAACCGCGATGTCGCGATGCTGATGGGGATCAATCCGAACCGCGTGTTCGCGGTCGCGTTCGGCACCGCGCTGGCGCTGGCGGGCGCCGCCGGCTCGCTCTTGATGCCGTTCTATTCGGCCTATCCGTTCGTCGGCCAGGTGTTCGTGCTGATGGCGTTCGTCGCCGTCGTGATGGGCACGCTCGGCAACGTGATGGGCGCGCTCGTCGCGAGCCTGATGATGGGCATCGCGGAATCGCTCGGCATCCAGTTCGTCGGCGCCGATTCCGGCCTGATCGTGGTGTTCGCGCTGCTGCTGTTGACGCTCGCCTTCAGGCCGAGCGGCCTTGGTACCAGGAGGGGCCGCTGATGCAGACATCAACCAATATGAAACGGCTGTGGCTCGCGATCGGGGCCGTGGTGATGCTCGCTCTGCCCCAGCTCGTCACCTCGTCGTTCGCGATCGACATCTTCATCCGCATCCTCTTGTTCTCCTTCATCGGCGTCGCCTGGAACCTGATGGGCGGCTATGCCAAGCAGCTCTCGCTCGGCCACGCCGCCTATTTCGGGCTCGGCGCCTACACCTCGACCATCATGCAGGTGAACTACGGCATCTCGCCCTGGATCGGGATGATCGCGGGCGGCGTGGTGGCGATGCTCGCGAGCCTGCCGATCGGCTGGCTCTGCTTCCGCCTGCGCGGCCCCTATTTCACCATCGCGACGATCGCGACCGCCCAGGTGCTGATGCTGATCTTCCTCAAGTTCCGCGATTTCGCCTGGGGCGCCGAAGGCACCACGATCCCGAACCTCGGCAGCGCGCCGCTGATGATGCAGTTCGAGGAGAAGTCGTCGTATTACTACGTCGTGCTCGGGCTGCTCGTCGTCGGACTGTGGATCACGCATCTCATCGAGAAATCCTGGATCGGCTACTATCTTGTCGCGATCGGCGAGGACGAGGACGCGGCCGAGGCGATCGGCGTCAACGCGCCGAAGATCAAGCGCGACATCTACATGATCAGCGCGTTCCTGACCGCGCTCGCCGGCACCTTCTACACCCAGTACATCTACTTCATCGATCCCGCGACCGCGTTCAGCTTCAACGTCTCGATCGAGGCGGCGCTGGTGTCGATCGTCGGCGGCATCGGCACGCTGTGGGGCCCGGTGATCGGCACCGTGCTGCTCGAGACCACGTCGGCGCTGCTGCAGAGCTGGCTCGGCAGCTCGGTGGGCGGCATCCAGCTCACGGTCTACAGCCTGATCCTGATGGCCGTGATCCTGTGGCGGCCGACCGGGCTGATCGGGTTCGCGACCGACCTCTATCACCGCTATGCCCGGCGCAAGCCGGCGCGCGCCTGAGGTCGTCGCGATGGCAGAAGCACTGGTCATCAAGGGTCTCAGCAAGCGCTTCGGCGGCCTGCGCGCCGTGCAGGACGTCAGCTTCACGGTGCAGGAGAACGAGACGGTCGCGCTGATCGGGCCGAATGGCGCCGGCAAGACCACGAGCTTTCATTTGATCACGGGATTTCATCGCCCGGATTCCGGCTCGGTGCTCGCCTTCGGCCACGAGGTCGTCGGGCTCAAGCCGCACGACGTCTGCGCCCTCGGCATGGCCCGCACCTTCCAGGTGGCAAAACCGTTCGGCGCGATGACGGTGCTGGCCAATGTGATGACCGGCGCCTTCCTGCGCGACCGGCACGTCGCCGCCGCCCGCAGCAAGGCGCTGGAGGCGATCGAGTTCGTCGGCCTCGGCGCCAAGGAGCAGACCCCGGCGAAAGATCTCACCACGATCGACCAGCGCCGGCTGGAGATGGCCCGCGCGCTGGCGACGCAGCCGAAGATCCTGCTGCTCGACGAGGTGATGGCCGGGCTCAACCCGGCCGAGATCGACCAGGCGGTTGCGCTGGTGAAAAAGCTCTCGGCGAGCGGCCTGACGATCGTGATCGTCGAGCATGTGATGCGCGCGATCATGGCGGTGGCCCGTCACATCGTGGTGCTCGACCACGGCCAGAAGATCGCCGAGGGCGCGCCGAAGGAGATTGTGGAGAACCCCGAAGTGATCCGCGCCTATCTCGGCTCCTACGTGCATCCGCCGGCCCAGGGAGACGCCCATGCTTGAGCTCTCCGGCGTCAGCGCCAGCTACGGCTCGGTCCCTGCGATCACCGATGTCAGCATCTCCATTAGCGAGGGCGAAGCGGTCGGCCTGCTGGGCGCCAACGGCGCCGGCAAGAGCACGACGCTGCGCGCAGTCTCCGGGCTCGTCAAGCTGTCCGCGGGCAAGGTCACGTTCGACGGCGTCGACCTCGCCATGCTGCCGCCCTACCGGATCCCCGAGCTCGGCGTCGCGCATGTCCCGGAAGGCCGCCAGGTGTTCCCGGAAATGACGGTGCAGGAGAATCTCGAGATCGGCGCCTATGTGCCGAAGGCCAAGGCGGATCGCGCGCGCACCATGGAGCTGGTCTACAGCATCTTCCCGCGGCTCGCGGACCGCAGGAAGCAGCTTGCCGGCACCATGAGCGGCGGCGAGCAGCAGATGGTCGCGGTCGGCCGCGGCCTGATGCTCAAACCCCGCCTGCTGATGCTGGACGAGCCTTCGCTCGGCCTCGCCCCCGTGATGACCGACGTGACCTTCGAGAAGATCGGCGAGATCCACAAGATGGGCACCGCGATCCTCCTGGTCGAGCAGAATGTCAGCCGCGCGCTCTCGCTGGTGCAGCGCGCCTATGTGCTGGAAAGCGGCAACGTGATCATGCAGGGCACCAGCGCCGAGCTCGCCAACAACAAGCAGGTGCAGGCGGCGTATCTGGGGATATGAGACAACGGCTTGTGGCCTTCGCCGTCATTGCGAGCGAAGCGAAGCAATCCACCTTTCCACTCGGGGAGAGATGGATTGCTTCGTCGCTTCGCTCCTCGCAATGACGGCGGGGAATTGACTACGTCACCAGCGTCCGCTTCGGCTCGACGATTTCCCACATCCGCGGGAATTCATCCATCAGCATCATCAATTCGCCGAGCCGCAGCGGCTCGCCGGAGACCTTGACCTTGCCGGCGCCGACCGCTTCCGGGAACGTGGTCAGCTTGGCGATGACCTCGTCGAGCACGCTGCGCGCCAGCGTGAAGCTGGCGTGCGCATCGGCCGCCTGCGCGCCCTTGACGTAGGTGAGCGCGGAGTTCTCGAGATTGAGCACGAAGCTCTCGCCGGTGTCGGTAAAGCTCCAGTTCAGCACGATGCGCTTGCCTTCGGCCTTGGGGCCGTTGAGACGGATGCCGAGCACGTCCCAGAGCTGCTCGCTGCGCAGCGCAGCCAGCGTCTCGCGCGGCATCGGCGAGCGCGGCGGCGTCTTCGGCATGCCCTGCCGCAACTCCTGGGCGCCGAACAGATAGGCGTTGCGCCAGGTCGAACTTTCGGCGGCGTAGCCGAGCTGCTCGAACGTATCGGCCAGCAGCGCACGAGCCGCCTGGTTGTCAGGCTCGGCGAACACGAGATGGCTGACGGCCTGCGCCACAAACCGGAATTCACCCTTGGCGAAATCGGCCGCTGCCCGTTTCAGGATCGCATCCGCGCCGCCCATATACTCGACATATTTCCTGCCCGCCTCGACCGGCGGCAGTGGATCGAGATTGACCGGATTGGCGTCGTACCAGCCGAGATACTTCTGGTAGATCGCCTTCACATTGTGCCTGATATGGCCGTAATAACCGCGGCCGTGCCAGGCGCCCTCGAGGCTCGCGGGCAGCCGGATCGTCTCGGCAATCTCGGCTGCGTTGAGGCCGTGGTTCATCAGGCGAATGGTCTGGTCGTGCGCGTATTTATAGAGGTCGCGCTGCTCGCGGATCATGGTGTCGATCCGCTCGCGTCCCCACACCGGCCAGTGATGCTGGCCGCACATCGCCTCGGCCTTGCCGCCCCACATCTGCAAGGCCTCGCCGAGATATTTCGACCAGGCCAGAGCGTCGCGCACGTCGGCGCCGCGGAACGGCAGCAGATTGTGGAAATTGTGCGTACAGTTCTCCGCGAGGTTCAGCAGCTTGTAGCGCGGGATGAAGAAGTGCATCTCCGCCGGCGCTTCGCTGTTCGGCGCCATCTGGAATTCGAACTCGACGCCGTCGATCACGCGCTTGTCGCCGGTCGCGATGATCAGATCGGTCGGCCGCAGCAGCGCCACGCCACCCGCCGCCATGGTCTTGCCGAGCCCGCAATCGACATGGCCGCGCACGCCCTTCGCAAGAAACGGCCCGAACTGGTATTGCGCGCGGCGCAGCATCGCCGGCCCCGCGATGATGTTCTCGGAGACCGCGTGCTCCATGAAGAAGTTCGGCGCGATGATCGGCACGCCCGCCGCAAGCATGGCGTGGTCGAGCACGCCGCGGGCGCCGCCCCAATGGTCGGTGTGGGTGTGGGTGAAGATGACGGCGGCAACCGGCCGCTTGCCGCGATGCTGGAAGTACAATTCCATCGCGGCGCGCGCGCCCTCGATCGAGGTCAGGGTGTCGACCACGATGACGCCCTTGTCGCCCTCGATCAGCGTCATGTTGGCGATGTCGAGGCCGCGCACCTGGTAGACGCCCGGCACAACTTCGAACAGGCCATGATGCATGTTGAGCCGCGACTGCCGCCAAAGGCTCGGATCGACGGTCGCCGGCGCCGTCTCCTCGGACAGGAAGCCGTAAGGCTCCAGGCTCCAGACCACCCTGCCCTGGGCCGAGGTGATGCGCGCGTTCTCGATGGTGCCGAGAAAGCCGCGCGCGGCGTCATCGAAATCGCTGGTGTCGGCGAACGGCAGCGCCTTCAGCGTCGCTTCATGCTGTGCGATAACCGGCGCGGACGCCGCCTTCGGGCCTTCGTGCGGCGTGTCGCTTGCGGTTGTCTGGCTCATACTCAGCACTCCTTCGTTAGATCGGTCCCGATCGCGCTTCCTTCAGCGGAATTGCACGCCTTCGAACTGGCCGCTGCGGCGCCACTCCTCGATATATTTGAAGTAAGCCAGCGCGCCCGCCGGATAGCCGACGTTGAGCTTGGCCGCGGGCCCCGGCTCGCGTCCCTCATTGTTGTAGTAGCCGGGCGTGCAGTCGGGGCCGCCGATCATTCGGCCGACCGCGGTCAGCAGCAGTTCGACCCAGCGGTTCTCGGCGTCCTTGCTGACTTCGATTTGCTTGAAGCCATTGGCCTGCGCATGACCGACCATCAGGGCGATGGTGCGCGCTGCTTCGGTCAGATTATGCGGCACGTTGGAGATCAGGTTGGCGCCCTGCGTCGGCTGCACGAAGAACAGGTTCGGGAAGCCGTGCACGTGGATGCCGTGCTTGGTGCGCATGCCGTCGGCCCAATACTGCGACAGCTTGACGCCGTCCCGGCCCGTCACGTCGAAACCCGCCCGGCGCTTGTACTCGGTACCGACCTCGAAGCCAGACGCGTAGATGATGCAGTCGAGCTTGTATTCCTTGCCCGCGACGACGATCCCGTTCTCGGTGATCTCCTCCACGCCCTTGCCGTCGGTATCGACCAGATGGGTGCCAGGGGTGTTGAACGCCTGAAGATAGGCGTCGTGAAAGCAAGGCCGCTTGCAGAGCTGGCCGTACCAGGCCTTGAGGTCCTTCGCCGTCTTGGGATCGCGCACGATGGTGTCGATCCGGTTGCGGATTTCCTCCATCTTCTCGAAGTCGGAATCCTCGAATGCCGCGCGCATGTTTTCCAAGGTCCGCTGCTCGCGCGGCAGCAGCATGACCTTGGCGCGGATCCGCTTCGACAGGTCGGTCCAGCCGTCCTGCACCAGATCTTCCTCGGCCGATCCGCCGGCCTGGTTGGCGGTGAAATTCTCGAGCCAGCGCTGTTGCCAGCCCGGCGTCGCGATATCGGCAAACCAGTCCGGATCGATCGGTCCATTGCCGCGGACGTCGACCGACGACGGCGTGCGCTGGAAGACGTAGAGCTCCTTGCAGGCGCGCGCGAGGTGCGGAATGCATTGCACCGAGGTTGCACCGGTGCCGATGATGCCGACGCGCTTGTCGGCGAGCTTGTCCATCAACGCGCCCGTAGGGCTGCCGCCGGTGTAGTCGTAATCCCAGCGGCTGGTGTGGAACGAGTGGCCCTTGAAGCGCTCGATGCCGGGAATGCCGGGCAGCTTCGGCACGTGCAGCGGGCCGGTGCCGATGCCGGCATATTGCGCGGTGAAGGCATCGCCCCGCGTCGTGCGGATGAGCCAGCGCGATTGCGCGGCATCCCAATCGAGGCTCGTCACCTCGGTGTGAAACAGCGCATTGTCGTAGAGATTGAACTGCCGGCCGATCCGCTGGCAGTGCGCCAGGATCTCCGGCGCATGCGCGTATTTCTCCGACGGCATGTGGCCGGTCTCTTCGAGCAGCGGCATGTAGACCATCGACGCCGTGTCGCATTGCGCGCCGGGATAGCGGTTCCAGTACCAGGTGCCGCCGAAATCGCCGCCCTTCTCGACAATGCGGACATCCTTGATACCGGCCTCGGTCAGCCGCGCCGCGGTGGCAAGCCCGGCGAAGCCGCCGCCGATGAAGGCGAAGCTGACATGGTCGGTCTTCGGCGCGCGCTCCACGACCGGCGTGTAGGGATCCTCGAGATAATGCGCGAGCTGGCCCTTGATCTGGAGATACTGGTCATTGCCGTCGGGACGCAGCCGCTTGTTGCGCTCCTCCTGATATTTCAGGCGCAACCGCTCCTTGTCGATCGCGGCGGGCTTTGCGTCTCGGGCTTGCTCGGTCATCGTCATCGGAAGGCGCCTCGTTCGGGAAATAGGTGGATACTGTAGCGCCGCTCAGGCGGGATGTGCAGCAAGATAGGGCGAGTTGGCGATCGACCAGTCCGGCATCGGCTCCATCCGGAAGATCTGCCGCAGATGCACCTCGTCCGGCCCGTCACCGATCCGCAGCAGACGTCCCCACGCCAGCGCCTGATGGATCGGCGTGTCGTCGGAGCCGCCCATCGCGCCGAACACCTGCATCGCGCGGTCGGCGATCTTCTGCAGCATCGCGGGCACCGCGACCTTGATCAGCGAGACGTCGCGCCAGGCGCCGTGATGGCCGGTCTGGTCGAGCCGCCAGGCACAGCGCCAGGCGAGCAGCCGCGCCTGCTCCAGCTCGACGCGGGCCTCGGCGATCCAGCGCTGCACGGTATCGTACTGGATCACACTGCGCCCGAACGCGCTGCGCTCCGCGGCGCGCGCCATCATCAGCTCGATCAGCAGCTCGCAGAGCCCGATCGAGCGCATACAGTGATGGATGCGCGCCGGGCCGAGCCGAACCTGCGCGACCTTGAAACCCTCACCCTCGGCCGCCGAGCAGGTTCTCCGCCGGCACCCGCACATTGTCGAACACAAGCTCGCCGATCGGCGCCGTGTGATCTTCGCAGCCCATCCAGCGCAGCCGCCGCACCAGCCGCACGCCGGGCGCATCCATCGGCACGATGATCCAGGAATGCCGGCTGGTGCGCTCGGCGCCGGCATCCGTCACGCCCATGACGATCAGGAAGCTGCAGCGCGGATGCGCGGCGCCGGTGATGAACCATTTGCGGCCGTTGATGACGTAGTGATCGCCGTCGCGCGCCATCCGGGTTGCAATGTTGGTGGCATCGGACGAGGCGACATCGGGCTCGGTCATGCCGAACGCGGAGCGCGTCTCGGCGTTGAGCAGCGGCGCCAGCCAGCGCTTCTTCTGCGCCGGCGTCGCGCAGTTCTGCAGCGCAATCATGTTCGGCACATCGGGCGCCTGGCAGTTGAAGACTTCCGGCGCCCAGAACAGCCGGCCCATGATCTCCGCCAGCGGTGCGTAGTCGAGATTGGAGAGCCGCGTGCCCGGCTCGCCGTCGGCAAGCTCGGGCAGGCCGAGATTCCACAGGCCTGCCGCGCGGGCCTTCTGCTGCAGCTCGGCCATGAAGGGCGGCGTGTCGCCGTGCGTACAGACGTGGTCGAGCCAGGCGCGATGACGCGGCAGCACCTCCTTCTCGAAGAAGGCCAGCAGGTCTCGCCGCCAACGCTCCGATCGTTCGGACAGATCGAAATCCATGCCGCCTCCGTCTTTTGGCCGGGAGATAAGCCTATATCGAAACGAATTGCAAATTCCGTTTCGATATATTGACAAACTTGCATATTTGAGATCATTATTTCGTATGGCGGCATTGTCCTCTCTCGAATCCCAGGCGGATCCGTCCTTTGCGACCACCCTGGCGCATGGGCTCGACGTGCTGGCCGCCTTCCGCAACCACACAGGTCCGCTCTCGAATGCCGAGCTTGCCGGGCACACCGGCCTGTCGCGGCCGACCGTCTCGCGCCTGACCTACACGCTGGAGCAACTCGGCTATCTCAGGCGCGACGCCAAGGGCCGCTTCGTGCTCGGGCTCGGCGTGCTTGCGGCCGCCTATCCGGTGCTGTCGTCGCTCAAGGTCCGTCAGCTCGCGCGCCCCCTGATGCGCGACTTCGCCGCCTACACCGGCGGCACGGTGTCGATCGCGATGCCGTTCGGGCTCGACTTCATTTATGTCGAAACGCTGCGCACCACGGACGCGGTGCCGCACGTGCCCGACGTGGGCTTCGTCTCCTCGCTGGCGCCGACCGCAGTCGGGCGCGCGCTGCTGTCGCTGTTCACGATGGAGGAGCGCGACGACTATGTCGCGCGCGTCAAGGCCGAACGCCCCGAGGAGCTCGACTATGTCGAGCGGCGGACACTTCCGGACGTGGAGCTCTGCAACGAGCGCGGCTTTGCGGTCTCGCTCGGCGAATGGCGTCGCGAGATTTTTGGCGTCGCGGCGCCGCTCTATCGCACACCCGCCGGCGATTGCCTGTCGGTCAATTGCGGCATCCCCTCGTTCCGCTTCAGCGCCGAGCAGATCGAGCGCGAATGCGGGCCGCGCATGCTCGGGCTCGCCCGCAGCATCCGCTCGCTGGTGACGAACAACTAGACACGCATCGCAACCGACGATGCGGCACATCTGGGGAGGGAGACATGCGTGGCATCACGACCGCGATCGCCTTGCTCGTGGGCATCGTCGCGGCGCTGGGCGGCAGCGCCGACGCGCAGGCACAGGACAATTATCCGAGCCGGCCGATCCACATCATCGTGCCCTACCCTGCCGGCGGCATCGTCGACATCGTCGCGCGCGCAGTGACCGAGCAGGTCGGCCGCGACTGGAAGCAGACCGTCGTTGTGGAGGCACGGCCCGGCGGCAACAGCAATATCGGCACCGCCGCGGTCGCGCGCAGCGAGCCGGATGGCTACACTTGGGTCGTCACCGGCCCCGCTCTGCTGGTCAACCCCGATCTCTACAAGGATGCCGGCTGGAATGCGGCCAAGGATTTCCGGTGCGTCGGCCTTGCCGTCTGGAATCAGAGTGTGGCGCTGGTGCATCCGTCGATGCCGGTGA
Source organism: Bradyrhizobium sp. USDA 3364 (assembly GCF_054056355.1). NCBI lineage: Bacteria > Pseudomonadati > Pseudomonadota > Alphaproteobacteria > Hyphomicrobiales > Nitrobacteraceae > Bradyrhizobium > Bradyrhizobium sp. USDA 3364. Next base: position 5,355,906 of record NZ_JBSRYG010000002.1, on the reverse strand, counting down.
AGACCATCGGCGAGTTCGTCGAGCTGGCCCGCAAGCAGCCCGGACAGTTCAACTTCGGCAATCCCGGCACCGGATCGTCGATCGACCTCAGCGCGCAGAAGCTGTTTCAGGTCTCCGGCATCAAGCTGACCAATGTCGGCTACAAGGGCCAGCCGCAGGCCCTGATCGACCTGATGACCAACCTGATGCATTTCGAGATCGTCTCGCTCGAACTCGCGCTGCCGCACATCAAGGCCGGCAGCGTCAAGCCGCTTGCGGTGTTCACCGACAAGCGCGTCCCCGACCTGCCCGACGTTCCAACGATTGCGGAAGCCGGCTTTGCCGAGGCCGCCTACGTGCCTTGGTACGGGATCTACGTGCCGGCCGCGACGCCGGCACCGCTGCTTGAGAAGATCAATGCGGCGATCAACAAGGCGTTGCAGAACCCCGACGTGCAACGCCAGCTGTCGCTCGCCAATATTCCGGGCAAGCCGATGTCGCTCGACGAGCTCGCGGCGCTGATGAAGGCCGATCAGCAAAAACTGACGACGGTGATCAAGACCGCAGGAATGGCACTGCAGTAGTCTCCGGTCAGTCGGGGGATGCCGGTCCGGTGTCGCGATATGCCCACAGGCATTCGCGCGGCAGTGCGACCTGTGCCTCGACGCCGACCTGATGGCGCGCGGCGGTGCCGAGCTCGATCGCTTCCAGCCGCTTGCCGAACAGCTCGATGCCGTAGGCGGTCTGGGTGCCCTGGTAGCGGCGGTCGAGCACCTTTGCCGCAAACGTGTTGGCGCCGTCGGGCCGGCCGATCGCGATGTTCTCCGGCCGCAGTGCGATCCGTACCTTCTCGTCGGGCTTAAGCGTCTGGCAGAGGGCCACCTCGCCTTGCCTGCCGTCGCCGAAATCGACCGTGCCATACTTGCCGTTGCACGCGACGAGCGTTCCCGCGAGCTCATTGGTCGCGCCGGTGAAATTGGCGACGAACAAATCGGCCGGGCGATTGTAGATCACGTCGGGCGTATCCATCTGCAACAGCTTGCCGTCGCGCATGACGCCGATCCGGTCGCCGAGCACGACCGCCTCGGCCTGGTCATGGGTGACATAGAGCGCGGTCATCCCGGTCTGCTTGAGGATGACGCGGAGGTCGTCGCGCAGCCGCAGGCGCAGTTTGGCGTCGAGATTCGACAGCGGCTCGTCGAGCAGCAGCAGTTGCGGCCGGTACACCATGCTGCGCGCCAGCGCGACGCGCTGCATCTGCCCGCCGGACAGCGCCACCACCGGGCGGTCGGCATAGTCTGACAGCCCGACCAGCGCCAGCGCCTCCTCGACCATGCGCGCGGCATCGGCGCGCCCGATCGTCCGGTGCTTCAGCGGATAGATCACATTCTGCCGCACCGTCATGTGCGGCCACACCGCATAGGACTGGAACACCATGCCGAGATTGCGCGAACGCGGCGGCACCAGGATGCCGCGCGCCGGCGACGACACCGTCCGCCCGGAAATGCTGATCTCGCCACCGGTCGGATGCTCGAGCCCGGCGACGCAGCGCAGCGTCGTGGTCTTGCCGCAGCCGGACGGCCCGAGCAGCACCACGATCTCGCCGGCCGGCACGCCAAAGCTGACGCCATCGATCGCCGGGCGGCCGATCGAAAACTGCTTCCTGAGATCGGTGACCTCGAGCGTCGCCGTCATCGCTTGCCTCGCCGCCTATTGCCGGTAACCGAACGTCTTGTCCCAGTCCGCGACCCACGCCGCGTGCAGCTTCACATACTGGTCGAAGTTCGGATACCAGAGCTTGACCACCTTGGGATCGAACCCTTCCGGATATGCCGGCGGCTCCTTCAAGGATGTCAGGTTGCCGAGCTCCTTGATCATGAAGGTCTGTCCTTCCTTCGACAGGCACCAGTTCAGGAACAGCTTGGCCGCGTTCGGATGCGCCGCCGTCTTGGGAATGCCGGTCGCGTAGGGATTGACTGGGGATCCTTCCGGCGGAAAGAAGATCTCGATCGGCGCGCCGTCCTTCTTCTTCTGGTAGATGACGTTGTAGAGCAGCGGCGCGATCGCGATCTCGCCGCGCACCAGCGCATCGGCGGTCGGCGCGCCGGAGGGATAGAGCACCGGATGGGTCGCCGCTTGCTTTGCCCAGTACTCCTCGCCGAGCACCTGGCGCTCGAACATGATTCGCGTCCAGGTGGTGCCGCCGGATTGCGCGAACACCTGTCCGATCAGCTTGTCATATTGCGGCTTGGTCAAATCCATCCAGGACTTCGGCGGATCCTTCACCAGCTCCGTGTTGTAGGCGATCGACCAGGCGATCGTCGCGCGCGGCCACAGCTTCGGCGAGATCAGCGCATGCGGGTCGTAGTCGGCCGCGTTCGGCGGCGCGTAGTCCTGGAACAGATCTTCCAGCGGCTGCATGAGGGCGCGATCGGAATGGTCGACGACGTCGGCGATCAGCTTGCCGGCCGCGGCCTCCGTCTTCACGCGGGTGATGAGCTGGCCGCCGGGTGCGCGGACCATCTCGACCTTGATCGCGGGAAAGCGCTTGTTGAAGGCCTTGATCACCTGCTGTTCGATCTCGGCGAAGTTCGCGGTGTAGTAGACGAGCTTGCCTTCGGACTTGGCCGCCGCGATCAGTTCCGCCGAGCCGAACTCCTGCGTCCATGCCGCGGGGGCCAACGCCAGCGTCGCCACGCTTGCCACCGCCAATATGGTGAAGGTTCGTCTATCCATCGCCAATCCTCCCCTCGTTCATTGTTATCCGGTCCGTGCCACGTTGCGCTGCGCGGACCCGCGCGATAGCCAGTTGGCGCCGCCGATCAGAACCCCGAGCAGCACCGTCTGCACCAGGCTGAAGGCCGCGGTCTTGCCGATATTGCCGCCTTCGTAATAGTCGAGCAGCAAGACCGACATCACCATGGTGTTGCTGGTGTAAAGGAACAGCGACGAGCCGAGCTCGCGGATCGCCAGCACGAACAGCAGCGTCATCGACGCCAGTACGCCCGGCCGCGCCAGCGGCAGCACGATCGTCGTGATGGTGCCGAGCATGCCCCGGCCGCAGACCCAGGCAGCCTCCTCGAGCTCACGATGGATCTGCAGGAACGAGGTCGACAGCGCCTTCACGGTGTCCGGCATGAAGCGCGCGATGAAGGCGAGCGCGAGAATCCAGATCGTGCCGTAGAGCCCGCCGGGCACGCCGATCCAGGCCCAGAGATAGGCGACGCCGACCACCAGCCCGGGGATCGCGACCGGCAAGGTCGAGATCAGGTCGATGGCGCCGCGCCCGGCAACGCGGGTGCGATGGATGGTGTAGCCGATCGCAAAGGCGAGCGCGCCGCCGACGACAGCCGTGATGATGCCGACCTCGACCGCGTTGTAGATCGACCTCATGGTCAGCGGATTGTCGAAGATGCTCTCGAAATGCATCAGCGAGTATTGCCGCATGTCGAACAGGCTGGCGGCGTCGCGGATGAACATGAACTTGCGGAAGGCCGCGACGATCAATGCCAGCGACGGCAGCACCACGACGATGAGGAGATAGACCATCCCGAGCGCGAAGGTCACCCAGCGCCACGGCCCGAGATCGAGGCTGCGCGGCCGGAACGCCTTGCCGGCGACGGTGGTATAGCTGCGCCCGCTGAGCAATTTCTGCTGCAGATAGACCAGCAGCCCGGTGACCGCCATCAGGATGATCGCGACCGCGGCCGCGGTGTTGTAGAGCGGCGGCGACCAGTTGGTGAGCTTGAAGATGTAGGTCGTCAGCACGTTCAGGTTGGTCGGCGCGCCGAGCACGGCCGGGATGCCGTAGATGCCGAGCATCACGATGAACGACAGCAGCATGCCCGAGACGATCGCCGGCATGATCAGCGGGAACGTCACCGTGAACAAAGTGGCGAACGCGCTGGCGCCGGATATTTCCGCGGCCTCCTCCAAGCTCGGGTCCATGTTGCGCAGCGCCGACGAGGTGAACATGTAGACATAGGGCGCGTAATAGATGCCGAACACGAACACCATGCCCCACATCGAATAGAGATCGATGCGCAGGTCGGAGCCCATCCACTTGAACATCGTGTTGATCAGCCCGGTCTTCGGCGAGCCGAGGATGGCCCAGGCCACGCCCGCGACCAGCGGCGGCGCGAACAGCGGCAGGATGCTGGCCGCGGCGATGAAGCCCTTGAACGGCGTGTTGGTGCGAACCACGATCCAGGAAAACAGCAACCCGATCGCGACCGCGATGACGGTGCCGCCGCCGCAGGCGATCAGCGTGTTGAGCAGCGCTTCGCCGACATTCGGATTGGCAAGCACGGCGAGGAAATTGGCGATCGACAGATGGCTCAGGCTGAGACGGATGCCGTCGACCACCGGATTGGTATCGGTGAGTGCGCCGAGCAGCAGCATGAGGACGGGATAGATCACCAGGAAGCTGAGGACCGCCAGCAATGCGGTGACCCAGAGGCCGGTGAATGCGCGGCGCCGGGTTCCCTCACCGGCGCTTCGCATGGCTTCGCTGCGCCGGTCGGCCTGTCCGTGCAATGCGCTCTTCCCTCTTGCGGTCCGATCTGACGTCGGCCCTGCTTGTATACCAAGCGTAGTCGATCGTGACTGTGACGCAAGCTATCCGAAAGTCGCTTGCCGCGTTTCTATGACGCAGCACGGGAACATTCTCGCTCAACACACGCAATCATGACGGGGCAAGTTCTGGCTCAACTGTCGAACAGCTTGTTCGGTGTCATCATCCAGGAAAGCGGGTGATCCAGCATTCCAGAGGCAGCGGTGCGTGAGCCGAGAGGCCGCGGCGTACCGGATCGTCCGGTCGAGCCGGGCGATGACAGCTGAGTGTGGCAAGATTCCCTCCCCACGTCGTCCGGGCCCCCGTGCGCAATCGCGCGCTAGGCCGGGACGACACTGAATATGTGGCGCGCCACGCCGGCCGGAACGATCCGGGCCGGCAATCTAGGCAAGATAATTGCCTTCGAGCGCCGGCATGATGTCCAGCACTTCGAAATAATGATCCCAAAATCTCGTCTCGCGCAGGTGATCGCAGAACCACGCCCAGGCCGAGAGGTCGCGGGTTTCGCAGATCATGACGTCGCTCGCCCTGGTCGAGAAGGCCTCCGGCTCGAACCAGCGCAGCTTCAGCTCGGGACGGCGCCGGAGCAGCGGAATGACCTCCTCGTGCAGGAATGCGAGGCGCTGCTCGGTCTTCAGATCGAGCCAGTGCCGCGTGGTCTTGACCATGACGAAGATATGAAACGTGTGCGGATCGTCCTCGTGTTCGGGAAGCACGGGGGACGAGGTGGTTTGCAGTGTCACCATTGATTGGTTCTCCTTTCGCCTCCATAATGCGAGTAATTGCTCATGTTCTACAACTCGCGTTCCAGGAGCAGTCCGTCATGCCGGCAAAACGGCGCGTAAAGGCCCGGAAACAGCCGCTTCAACAGCGTTCGCGGGAAACCGTGGCGGTCATTCTTGAAGCCGCGGCTCGCGTTTTGGAGTCGCGCGGCCTCGAGGGTTACAACACCAATGCAGTGGCCGAGCGCGGCGGGATCAGCGTCGGCTCGGTCTACCAGTACTTCCCCAACAAGGACGCGCTGACGCTGGCCTTGATCGCCAGGTTCGAGGACGCGCTGCTGGCGAAGGTGCGGGATGCCGTCGCAGCGTCCGAAGGCAAGAGCTTGACCGCGTCGCTCAACCTGATCATTCGCGCCCAACTCGAGGCGCACGCCGAGCGGGCCGGGCTCAACCGCATTCTGGAGACCGAGGAGGATCGCCTGCGCCCGACGTCATCGGGCACGTCAGCGGCCAGCGAATTGAAGGACCTGGTCGCCGCCCTGCTGGCCCGGCATCGTTGTGAGATCGCAAGGCCAGTCGACGATGACGCCATCGAGGATTTGATCGTGATCAGCCGCGCCATGGTCGACCATGCGCTTCAACAGGACCTTTCGCAGGCTGCGGCAAGCCGCCGGGTGCTGCGTGCCGTCGAGGGATATCTGTTCGGGCCACGCCGGGATCTGTAGGCGCCCTTCCGCCAAGGCCGCTTCGCATATGCATCATGCACTGGCGCGGCTGGGGAACGGGATGCCGGCGTAGTACATGGCGATCGCGGAGACATTTTCAGGCATGCTCGAGAAGACCCCGATCACCGGCGCGGCGGCCGCGCCGATCAGCGATGGATTGCCCGACGGGCTGCCTTGGGAACGGCGCCGCTGGGCGGTGGCCGCGATCTTCACGGCGCTGGCGATGGCCTCGCTCGACACCGCGATCGCCAACATCGCGCTGCCCGCGATCGCCACCGATTTGCATGTCAGCCCTGCGGAGGTGGTGTGGGTGGTCAACGTCTATCAGATCGCCCTGGTCGCGACGCTGTTGCCGCTCGGCGCGCTCGGCGAAATCGTCGGCCACCAGCGGATCTATCTCGGTGGCCTCCTGCTGTTCACGTTGGCGTCACTCGGCTGTGCCCTGGCGTGGTCGCTGCCGAGCCTGCTGATCGCGCGCACCTTGCAAGGGCTCGGCGCCAGCGGCCTGATGAGCGTCAACACCGCGCTGGTGCGCTTCGTCTATCCGAGCCGGATGCACGGCCGCGGCTTCGGCCACAATGCGCTGGTCGTCGCGACCGCCTTCACGCTGGGGCCGACCATCGCCTCCGGTATCCTCGCGCTGGGTCCATGGCCCTGGCTGTTTGCCGTCAACATTCCGTTCGGCGTCGTCGCATTGCTGATTGGCATGAAGACGCTGCCGAAAACACCACGCGCCAAACACACCTTCGACTTCGCCGGCGCCGCGCTCGCCTGCGCTTGCCTCGGCCTCTTCATCATCGGCATCGGCAGCGCCGCGCACAAGGCAACGCCTGCGCTCGTGATCGCCGAGCTCGTCGGCGCGCTGTTGTTCGGTTGGATCCTGACCCGCCGGCATGCCGATCATCCGGCGCCGATGCTGCCGATCGACCTGTTCCGCCGGCCGATCTTCGCGTTGTCGGCCGCGACCGCCGTGTGCTCATTTGCTGTGCAGGGCCTCGCCTTCGTGTCGCTGCCGTTCTACTTCGAGGACATTCTGCACCGCTCGCAGGTCGAGACCGGCTTCTTCATGACGCCCTGGCCGCTGGTGGTCGCCTTCATGGCGCCGATCGGCGGCCGGCTGTCGGATCGTTATCCGGCCGGCATCCTCGGCGGCATCGGCATGCTGCTGCTCGGGCTTGGCATGGTGCTGCTCGCGACCCTGCCCGCGGACCCCAGCGTCGCCAACATCGTCTGGCGCACGATGATCTGCGGCATCGGCTTCGGCTTCTTCCAGACCCCGAACATGAAGGCGATCATGTCGAGCGCACCGTCGCATCGCAGCGGCAGCGCCAGCGGCATTGTCGCGACCGCGCGGTTGACCGGGCAGACCACCGGCGCCGCGCTCGCCGCGCTTTGCTTCGCGCTGGCCGACCGCGAGGGTGCGACGGTGGCGCTGGCGCTCGGCGCCGGATTTGCCGCGCTCGGCAGCGTCATGAGCTTCCTTCGTCTGGCCGTCGCTTCGCCGCAAAAGTCATGACAGGCATGTGATGCGCGCAGAGGCGCGACCAAACACCACAGCATCAACTTTCTTCCGCGCTGCAAGCGCATTTTCTTGATTTGAACCGTTCCAGTTTCAAGGCCAACATCGCGCTGAAGTCCGATCGGAGGATCGGGCCATTCAGGGGAAAGCGATGGCAAACCTCAAAATCAACGGCAAGACAATCACTATAGACGTCGAGGACGACACGCCACTGCTGTGGGCGATTCGCGAGAATGTCGGACTGACGGGGACCAAATACGGCTGCGGCATTGCACAATGCGGCGCCTGCACCGTGCATATCGATGGGGTCGCGATGCGCTCCTGCGGCGTGACGGTGAGCGAAGCGGCCGGCAAGGACATCACCACCATCGAGGGTCTCGAGGTCAACGGCGTGATGCACAAGGTGCAGCTCGCCTGGATCGCCAGCGACGTGCCGCAATGCGGCTATTGCCAGAGCGGCATGATCATGGCCGTGGCGGCGCTCTTGAAAGAGAACCCGAAGCCGAACGACAACGACATCAACGACGCCATCACCAATATTTGCCGCTGCGGCACCTTCCAGCAGGTGCGCGAGGCGATTCATGCTGCCGCGAACGCGTGAGGAGGCAGCCATGAATCTGCAAGTCAACCAGCACGTCATGCCGAAGCTCAACCGCCGCGCCTTCGTGATCGGCACCGCAACCGCCGGCGCCGGCCTCGCGCTCGGCCTTGATCTGCCGTTCGGCGGCCCCACCGTGGTGCGCGCAGCCGACGGCGCGCCCGAGGTCAACGCCTGGGTCGTGATCCGGCCCGACGACACGGTGGTGATCCGCATCGCCCGTTCCGAGATGGGCCAGGGCACGCTGACCGGCCTCGCCCAGCTCGTCGCCGAGGAGCTGGAATGCGACTGGTCGAAGGTCACCACCGAATATCCGACGCCCGGCCAGAGCGTCGCCCGCAAGCGCGCCTGGGGCGATTTCTCCACCGGCGGCAGCCGCGGCATCCGCACTTCGCAGGATTATGTCCGCAAGGGCGGCGCCACCGCGCGCATGATGCTGATCCAGGCCGCGGCCAATGAGTGGAAGGTGCCGGCCACCGAGTGCAAGGTCTCCAACGGCGTGATCACCCACACGGCGTCGGGCAAGACCACGACCTACGGCAAGGTGGCGGAAGCCGCCGCCAAGCTCGAGCCGCCGGCCGACGTCAAGCTGAAGGACCCGAAGGACTGGACCATCGCCGGCAAGGGCCTGAAGCGGCTCGACACCGTGGACAAGACCACCGGCAAGATGATCTACGGCATCGACGTCAAGCTGCCGGGCATGCTGAACGCCGCGATCAAGGACTGTCCGGTGTTCGGCGGCAAGGTGAAAAGCTTCGACGAAGCCAAGATCGCCAACATGAAGGGCGTCAAGAAGGTGGTGGCGGTCGGCAACAGCGCGGTTGCCGTCGTCGCCGACACCTGGTGGCACGCCAAGACGGCGCTGGATGCACTGCCGATCGTCTGGGATGAGGGCGACAACGCAAAGGTTTCCAGCGAAACGATCGCGAAGTGGCTAGCCGAAGGTCTCGACAATGCGCAGCCGGCCTATATCGGCAACCAGAACGGCGATGCAAAAGCCGCGATCGCGAGCGCTGCCAAGAAGGTCGAGGCGGTCTACAGCTATCCCTACCAGAACCACGCCACGATGGAGCCGATGAACGCCACCGTGCTCTACACGCCTGACAAATGCGAAGTGTGGTGCGGCACGCAGAATGGCGAGGCGGCGTTCGCGGCGGCACTCGAGGCCTCCGGCCTGCCGGCGGACAAGGTCGACGTGCACAAGCTGATGCTCGGCGGCGGCTTCGGCCGGCGCGGCATGACCGACTATGTCCGGCAGGCGGTGGCGATCGCCAAGCAGATGCCGGGTACGCCGGTCAAGCTGTTGTGGTCGCGCGAAGAGGACATGCAGCACGGCAAGTACCATCCGGTCACGCAGTGCAAGCTGACCGGCGCGTTCGATGCCGACAACAACCTGGTCGCGCTGCACTACCGGCTGTCGGGCCAATCCATCCTGTTCTCGGTGCGTCCCGAAGCGTTGCAGAACGGCATGGACCCCGCCGCATTCCAGGGCGTCGCGCAAGCCGGCGAGGCCGCGATCGGCTATTCGGTGCCGAACCTGCTGGTCGAGCATTCCATGCGCAATCCGCACGTCCCGCCGGGGTTCTGGCGCGGCGTCAACGTCAATCACAACGCGATCTACATGGAATGCTTCATGGACGAGCTGGCGCTGGCCGCAGGCCAGGACCCGCTCGAATTCCGCCGCAAGCTGATGGGCAAGAACCCGAAACATCTCGCGGTGCTCAATGCCGTGGCCGAGAAGATCGGCTGGGGCACGCCGGCGCCGCAGGGCATCTATCGCGGCATCGCGCAGGTGATGGGCTATGGCAGCTATGTTGCCGGCGCCGCCGAGATCTCGGTGACCGACGGCAGCAAGATCAAGGTGCATCGCATCGTCGCCTCCACCGATCCGGGTTACATCGTCAACCCGGCGCAGGTGGAACGGCAGATCGCGGGCTCGTTCGTCTACGGCCTCAGCGCGCTGTTCTACGGCGGCTGCACCGTGAAGGACGGCCGCATCGAGCAGACCAACTTCGACACCTACAACTCGATGCGCATCAACGAAATGCCGAAGGTCGAAGCGGTGATGGTGCCGAGCGGCGGGTTCTGGGGCGGCGTCGGCGAGCCGACCATCGGCGTTGCGGCGCCGGCGGTGCTCAACGCCTATTTCGCGGCGACGGGTAAGCGCATCCGCTCTTTCCCGCTGCGCACCCAGAACATCTCCTTCGCCTGAGCAAACCGGAAGCGGCGGCCCGAGCGGCCGCCGTTTCCTTTTTCCGGATTGTCGTGCATGGCCGTCACGCGTCATCAGACGCGCAGGGATGTGGTCCGTGGCGCCGCTGCCGTCGCAGCGGCCGCACTGGCGCGTCCGGCGCTCGCGCAAGCGGCACCGCGCATCGCGGTGATCGGCGGCGGCTTCGGCGGCGCGGCCTGCGCACGGGCGCTGCGGCGGCTCGATGCAAAGCTTCAGGTCACGCTGATCGAGCCAAACAAGATCTTCACCGCCTGCCCGTTCAGCAACGAGGTGATCGTAGGTCTGCGCGAGCTTCCAGCGCAGCAATTCACCTATGGCAAGGTTGCGGCCGACGGCATCACGGTTGCCGCCCAAGCCGCCACCAAGGTCGATGCGCAGGCGCGCAGCATCGCGCTCGCCGACGGCACGACGCTGTCCTACGACCGGCTGGTGCTCACCCCCGGCATCGACATGCACTTCGACGCTTTGCCCGGCTACGACGAGGCGGCCACGGAGAAAATGCCGCACGCCTGGAGGGCCGGCGAGCAAACGCTGCTGCTGCGCAGGCAGCTCGAGGCGATGGACGATGGCGGCCTCGTCGTGATCGCGGTCCCCGCCGCGCCGCTGCGCTGTCCACCGGCGCCTTACGAGCGCGCCAGCCTGATCGCGCATTATCTGAAGGCCAGGAAACCGAAGTCGAAGATCCTGGTGCTCGACGCCAAGGACAATTACTCGCAGCAGAAGCTGTTCGAGAAGGCCTGGAGCGAGCTCTATCCCGACATGATCGAGCGCATCGCGCTGTCGCAAGGCGGGCGCGTCACGTCGGTCAATCCGGCGACCAACGAGATCGTCACCGACTTCGGCAACTACACCGCCGCGGTCGCCAATGTGATCCCGCCGCAAAGGGCCGGCCGCATCGCCGAGATCGCCGGCGCCGCCGACCACACCGGCTGGTGCCCGATTGATCCGGTGACCTTCGCCTCGAAGCTCGTGCCAAATATCCATGTCATCGGCGACGCCGCGATCGCCGGCGGCATTCCGAAATCCGCCTCCGCCGCGGCGGCGCAAGGCCGGGCCTGCGCGGCGGCGATCGTGAACGCGCTCGCGGGCAAGGCGCCGGACACACCGCGGCTCGACGGCGCCTGCTACAACACGGTCGCGCCCGGCTACGCATTCTCGCTGAAGGGCATCTATCAGCCGAAGGAAGATCAGTATGCCGAGGCCGAGGTGACCACGAGCCCGGTCGACGCGCCGCGCGAGGTGCGCCAGCGCGAGGCCGATCAGGCGCTCGACTGGTTCAAGACCATCACGGGAGAGGCCTTTGGCTAGGCTCACCCTCACAGTGTTCCTCGCCGCTGGACTGATCGCGGCTTGCGGGCCGGCCGGCGCTCAGGAGCTGCGGCCCTACACCGTCGTGGGGGACGCAATTCCGCGGCCGTTGACGGGAACCAAGGGCGACGCCACGCGCGGCCGTGCACTCGTGGTCGAGCGTTCCTCCACTTGCATCCTCTGCCACAGCGGCCCATTTGCCGAGCAGGCGTTCCAAGGCGACCTCGCGCCGAACCTTTCCGGCAGCGGCGCTCGCTGGTCGGAAGGACAATTGCGGCTCCGGCTGGTCGATGCGGCGCATCTCAATGCGGCGACGATCATGCCGTCCTATTATCGCGTCGACGGGCTCACGCGCGTCGGCAATTCATGGCGCGGCAAGCCGATCCTGCCGGCGGAGCAGATCGAGGATATCGTGGCCTATCTGGTGACGTTGCGGAACTAGGACTTATCAATCGATGGCGAATTCAAACCACACCACACGCCGCACAGTACTGGGCCTCGCCGGAGGCGCCGCAGTGATGGTGATCGTTCGCCCTGCCGACGCGACGCCGGCGATGCTGCAAGCCGCGATCCGCAACGTCGTCGGCGAAGCCAATGTACGAACCGGCAAGGTCAAGCTCGACATCCCGCCGCTGGTCGAGAACGGCAACACGGTGCCGATGACGGTCAGCGTGACGAGCCCGATGACGGCGGACGAATATGTGAAGAGCATCCACGTCTTCAACGAGAAGAACCCGCAGCCGAACATCGGCAATTTCTATCTCGGGCCGCACGCCGGCCGCGCCCAGGTCTCGACCCGCATCCGCCTCGCCGACAGCCAGAAGGTCACCGCCATCGCGCGGCTGTCCGACGACACGTTCTGGTCGGCGAGCGCAGACGTCGTGGTGACGCTCGCCGCCTGCACCGAGGAGGCGATCTGATGCCGTCCGCCCTGATCAATGTGCCGAAGAAGGCCAAGCGCGGCGACGTCATCGAGATCAAGACGCTGATGTCGCATATCATGGAGACCGGCTATCGCCACACCGCGTCCGGCAGCGTGGTGCCGCGCGACATCATCACGAGCTTCACCTGCCGCTTCAACGGCACGGAGGTGTTCCGCGCCGACCTGTTTCCGGCGATCGCGGCCAATCCATTCATCACCTTCTTCACGACAGTGACCGAGAGCGGCAAGTTCGAGTTCGAATGGATCGGCGACAAGGGGTTTTCGGAGACCGCACAGGCTTCGATCACGGTCGAATGAAGGTTGCCGTCTGCATCGCGCTGCTGACGGCGATGGCGGGCGCGGCGCTCGCCGCCGAGATTCCGCAAGCCGAACGCCGCTCCGGCTATAGCTTCATGAGCGCGGACACCAAGGCGATGCAGGACGAGGACACTGACAATCCCGGCATGCTCTCGGTGCTCGACGGCGAGACGCTGTGGAAGCGCAAGGCCGGCGCCGCGAACAAGGCCTGCGCCGACTGCCACAATGATGCGCGCGTCAGCATGAAGGGCGTCGCGGCGCATTATCCTGCGTTCGAGAAGACACTGGGAAGGCCGGTCGACCTCGAAGGGCGGATCAACCTCTGCCGTACCAACCACCAGCACGCATCGCCGTTCGCCTATGAGAGCCGCGAGCTCCTGGCACTATCAGCCTATGTCGCGCAGCAATCGCGCGGCACGCCGATCGCGGCCGGCGACGATCCGGAGCTCGCCCCCTTCGTCGAAAAGGGCCACGCGCTGTTCATGCAGCGGCAGGGCCAGCTCAATCTGGCCTGTGCGAATTGCCACGACGACAATTGGGACAAGAAGCTCGCGGGCAGCGCGATCACGCAAGGACAGCCGACCGGCTATCCGCTCTACCGGCTGGAATGGCAGGCGCTCGGATCGTTGCAGCGGCGGCTGCGCGCCTGCATCACCGGCATCCGGGCGCAGGCCTATGATTACGGTTCGCCGGAGCTGGTCGAGCTCGAGCTCTATCTGATGACGAGGGCGCGCGGCATGCCGGTCGAGACGCCGGCGGTGCGGCCTTGATTGCGAATAGCCCCATCCGCGTCAATGCGAGCGCAGCGAAGCAATCCATCTTTCCAACCGCGCGGAGAGATAGATTGCTTCGTCGCTCGCTCCTCGCAATGACGGGGCTGGCAGTCAGTGCAAGGAATACGAAGCTCAGCGCTCGGCGAACGCCTTCTCCACCACGAACTGCGCCGGCTCGCCGTGATTGCCTTCGACGAAGCCGCGGCCGTTCAGCAGCGTGCGGGTGTCGGCAACCAGCGCCGGCGAGCCGCAGATCATGACGCGGTCATGGGCGGCATCGAGCGCCGGCAGGCCGATATCGGTGAACAGCTTGCCCGAGGTGATGAGGTCGGTGATGCGGCCGCGGTTGCGGAACGGGTCGCGCGTCACGGTTGGGTAGTAGATCAGCTGGTCGCGCACCAGCTCGCCGATCAATTCGTCCTGCGGCAGCCTCTCGGTGATCATCTCGCCATAGGCGAGCTCCTTGACCCGGCGGCAGCCGTGCAGCAGCACGACCTTCTCGAAGCGGTCATAGGTCTCGGGATCCTTGATCACGCTGAGGAACGGCGCGAGCCCGGTGCCGGTTCCGATGAGATAAAGATTGCGGCCGTCCTCGAGGTTGTCGATGACGAGCGTCCCGGTGGCCTTGCGGCTGACGATGATCTCGTCGCCTTCCTTGAGGTGCTGGAGGCGCGAGGTCAGCGGGCCGTCCGGAACCTTGATCGAGAAGAATTCCAGCGTGTCCTCGTAGTTGGCGCTGGCGACGCTGTAGGCCCGCAGCAGCGGCTTCTCGCCGACCTTGAGCCCGATCATGGTGAACTCGCCGTTGCGGAAGCGGAACGACGGATTGCGCGTGGTCTTGAAGGAGAACAGCGTGTCGGTCCAGTGATGGACGCTGAGGACGCTTTCCTGGTTGAAATTGCTCATCGCACCAACCCTTGATTTGTGCTGCGGCGGAGGAGGATTTGGACCTCGTTGACCGGCCGGATCGTTTGTATACGATCATTCGTATACAAACGAATAATCCGGCTTGATCGAAAAGTCAAGCCGGGCTCAAATTCCCGGGCAATTCCGGAAAGAAAACAGAAGGAAAACACCCATGGCTCACGACGCGCCCCAGGCCACCGGCCCCAGCAAGCTGGTGATCCGCAATATCGGGCTATTGCTGTCGGGAGCGCTGGAGAAGCCGATCCTGGACGCCGATACCATCGTCGCCGAGAACGGCAAGATCACTGCGATCGGCCGTCTCAAGGACGTCGACACCGAAGACGCCACCACCATCGTCGACGCCATGGGAACGACGGTCGCGCCCGGCCTGATCGACAGCCACGTCCACCCCGTCGCCGGCGACTGGACGCCGCGGCAGAACCAGATCAACTGGATCGACAGCTACCTGCATGGCGGCGTCACCACCATGATCTCCGCCGGCGAGGTGCACATGCCCGGGCGGCCGCGCGACGTGGTCGGGGTGAAGGCGATGGCGATCTTCGCGCAGCGCGCATTCTGGACGCTGCGTCCAGGCGGCGTGAAGGTGCATGCCGGCGCGCCCGTGATCGAATGCGAGATGGTCGAGGACGATTTCAAGGAAATGGCCGCCGCCGGCGTCAAGCTGCTCGGCGAGGTCGGGCTCGGTGGCGTGAAGGACGGGCCGACGGCGCGGAAAATGGTCGGCTGGGCGCGCAAGTACGGCATTCAAAGCACGATCCATACCGGCGGCCCGTCGATCCCGGGCTCGGGCCTGATCGACAAGGACGTGGTGCTGGAGGCCGATACCGACGTGGTCGGTCACATCAATGGCGGCCACACGGCGCTGCCCGACGACCAGATCCGCTGCATCTGCGAGGGCTGCAAGCGCGGGCTCGAGCTCGTGCACAACGGCAATGAGCGTTCGGCGCTGTTCACGCTGCGCACCGCGCGCGAGATGGGCGATCTGCATCGCGTCATCCTCGGCACCGACGCGCCGGCCGGCTCCGGCGTGCAGCCGCTCGGCATTTTGCGGATGGTCTCGCTGTTGTCCTCGCTCGGCGAGCTGCCCGCCGAGCTGGCGTTCTGCCTTGCGACCGGCAACACCGCGCGGATGCGCGAGCTCGATTGCGGCCTGATCGACGTCGGCCGCTCCGCGGATTTCGTGCTGATGGACAAGGCGCAGCATTCGCCGGGCAAGAACATCCTGGAGAGCGTTCAGCTCGGCGATCTTCCGGGCATCGGCATGACTATCATCGACGGCATCGTCCGCACCCAGCGCAGCCGCAACACGCCACCCGCAGGCAAGGTACCGGAGATCGTGGCGAAGTAAGGGGTGCTTCCCTTTCCTCCCCTGGAGGGGAGGATCGGAATTTGCCGAGCGGATCAGCGTCACACGCTTCTTCGCGTTACGCGGTGCGGCGTTTCGCTCGGCTTGGCCCGTACGTTGGGTCAGGAACGTTCCTTCCACCTGTCACCATTGCGGTGTATCCTGACCGTGAGCAAATCTGGCCGGCTGCACTCGCAAGAGGCGTTCTTCGATCCGGAATAGTTCTTGCTGCTGCACGCCGCCGCTGTGTTGGTTCATACCAGGCAATCAGGAGGCAGCACGATGACGATGAGGCCAGATCCCACGTTCCACGCGTCGCCGAGGCTCGCGATGGAGGCGCCTGCGGAGAATTTTGCCTACACCGTGCTGCTCAGTCCGGATGCTTCAAAGCCGGATGCGCTCGCCGTGATCGACGTCAGGCGCGGCTCTCCGAGCTACAGCAAGATCGTCCACACTATCACGATGCCGAACAAGGGCGACGAGTTCCACCATTTCGGCTGGAATGCCTGCTCGTCGGCGCTGTCGCCGCTTGCCGGACACGCCTTCCTCGAGCGTCGCTATCTCATCATCCCCGGCATGCGATCCTCCCGGATCTATATCGTCGACACCAAGCCGGATCCGACGCAGGCGAAGCTGCACAAGATCATCGAGCCCGAGGAGGTCTTCAAGAAGACCGGCTACTCGCGGCCGCACACGATTCACTGCGGACCGGAAGGCATCTATGTCAGCACGCTCGGCGGCAGCGGCAAGGATGGCACCGACGGGCCGCCCGGCATCTTCATCATGGACTGCGAGACCTTCGAGGTCCTCGGCCGCTGGGAGATCGATCGCGGCCCCCAGACCAAGCATTATGACTTCTGGTGGAACCTGCCGCGCGACTACATGGTGAGCAGCGAGTGGGCGTTGCCGCCGCAGTTCGAGAACGGAATCGTGCCGGAGGATCTGCTGTCGAACAAATATGGCCATCGGCTGCATTTCTGGGACTTGCGCGCCCGGCGCAACGTCCAGACCATCGACCTCGGCGCCAACCATCAGATGGCGCTGGAGGTCCGGCCGGCCCACGATCCGGTTCGCGAATACGGCTTTGTCGGCGTCGTGGTCGACACCACCAACCTCGAAGGGTCGATCTGGACCTGGTGGCGCGAGGGCGGCAAGTTTCACATCGAGAAGACGGCAACGATTTCGCCCGAGCCGGCGTCGAAGGACCAGTTGCCGCCGCTGCTGCAGGGATTCGGCGCGGTGCCACCGCTGGTGACCGACATCGACCTGTCGATGGACGACAAGTTTCTCTATGTCGCCTGCTGGGGCACCGGCGAGATGCGTCAATACGATGTCAGCGATCCGCGAAAGCCGAAGCTCGCGGGATCGGTCCGCATCGGCGGCATCGTTCACCGCGCGCCGCACCCGAACGGGCAGGCCTTTGCCGGCGGACCGCAGATGGTCGAGATCAGCCGCGACGGCAAGCGGGTCTATTGGACCAATTCGCTGTATTCGAGCTGGGACGACCAGTTCTATCCGCAAGGCATTCCCGGCGCCGAGGTGATGGCGAATGCAAGCCCGGGCGGAGGCCTCGAGCTGGCGAAGGACTACTTCGTCAGCTTCCCCGACGGCTACCGGGCACACCAGATCCGGCTCGACGGCGGCGACTGCTCGACCGACTCGTTCTGCTATCCGTCGGCCTGAATGTGAGTGCAGCCGACTGGACTCCGGCCTGGCTGTGGCTGGCGGTCATCGCAAGCGGCCTCTATCACGGGCTCAACCCGGGAATGGGCTGGCCGCTCGCCGTGTCCGCCGGATTGATGCAACGGAATTCGCGCGCACTGGTGGCGGCCCTCGGCCCGCTCGCGGTCGGGCACCTGCTCGCGATGCTGGTCGTGCTGCTGCCATTCGCGATGCTGGTCGCCCTCGTCGAATGGCAACGCGCGATCCGAATCGGCGCGAGCTGCGTCGTCATCGGCTTCGGCATCTACCGGCTTGTCGACCAGCGCCATCCGAGGGCCCTGGCGCGGATACCCCCGGCTCAATTGGGGCTGTGGTCGTTCGCCGTGGCGATCGCCCACGGCGCGGCGCTGATGCTGGTGCCGATCTATCTCGGGCTCTGCCAGCTGGCCGATCCCGACAAGGCTCACGCTGCCGCCGGCTCGCTGATCGACGCCAATCTCTCGATGGCCGTATTGGTCTCAGTCGTCCACGCCGGCGCGATGATCGCCGCCGGGGGCTCCCTGGCGTGGCTGGTCTACCGCTATCTCGGCCTCAAATTCGTATCCCGGAGCTGGTTCAACCTAGATAGGGTTTGGGCCATCAGCCTCGTGCTGGTCGGCGCCATCGCGCTGGCGCTTGCGACGTAGTCCGGGCGCGATCCTGTGGCACTCTCTTCATCCTCCCCTGGAGGGGTAAGATCACCGCAATTTCCCGAGCAGCGCGATCAGGGTCTCGCGCTCCTTGGCGTCGAGCGGCGCCAGTGTCTCCCTGGAAATGACAAGCGCATTCGGTGCGGCCTTGTCGGCCATCTGCTGGCCGGCGCGCGTCAGGCTCACCAGCAGCCGGCGACCATCATCGGGATCGGGCGCAGTCTCGGTCAGGCCGCGTGCGGTCAGGCGATCGATCACGCCCTTGATGGTCGCAACGTCCATCGAGGTCAGCCGCCCGAGCTGGTTCTGCGAACAGGCCCCGACCTCCGACAGCTTCGACAGCGCCGCCCACTGCGTCGGCGTCAGGTTGATGCCGATCTCGCGGGCGAAGATCACCGCGTGGCGCTGCGACACCTGGCGCAGGATGAAGCCGATCTGCTCGTCCAGCACGTACCCCGGTTTCGTCGCCTTGACGCTTCGCTTCTGTGCAGCACTCCTCGCCATTGTTTAACCCCGCCCCTTACAGCGACAGATGCGCGTCGCGGATATCCGGACGCGCATCGAGTTCGGCCATGGTGCCGCCGAAGCAGATCCGGCCGCGCTCGATGATGTAGGCGCGATCCGAGATCAGCCGGGCGAAATGCAGATTCTGCTCGGAGACGACGATGCTGACGCCCTCCTTCTTCATCGCCAGGATCGCATCCACCATCTGCTCGACGATCTTCGGCGACAGGCCCTCCGAGGGCTCGTCGAGCAGCACCAGCGACGGATTGCCCATCAGCGTGCGCGCGATGGTCAGCATCTGCTGCTCGCCACCGCTCATCCGCCCGCCGGGCCGGCCGCGCATCTCGCCGAGATTGGGAAACAGCTTGAACAGCTTGTCGCGGTCCCATTGCGGCGCACCCGCCCGCTTCGGCTGGCGGCCGACCTCGAGATTTTCTTCAACCGTGAGGTCGGTGAAGATGCGCCGTTCCTCCGGCACATAGCCGAGCCCGCCGCGCACGATCGCATGCGTCGGCAGATCAGAGACGTCCCTGCCCTCGAACATCACGCGGCCGGAGCGGTTCTCGACCAGGCCGACGATGGAGCGGAACGTGGTCGACTTGCCGGCGCCGTTGCGGCCGAGCAACGCCACCACCTCGCCCTCGCCGACCTCGAGCGCGATGTCGAACAGGATATGCGCCGGGCCGTAGAAGCTGTTGAGGTCCTTCACCGTGAGCTTCATGCCGATGCTCCCTCGCGGTGCCGGGCATCATAGACAAGGCCTTCGCCGAGATAGATCGCCCGCACCTGGGCGTTGCCGCGCACTTCCTCGGGCGAGCCTTCGGCGATCAGGCTGCCGCGGTTCAGCACCAGGATGCGGTCGGCATGCTCGAACACCACGTCCATGTCGTGCTCGGTGAACAGCACGCCGATCGACTGCTCGCGCGCGATCCGCGCCGTCAGCCGCATCAGGTCGACGCGCTCGCGCGGCGCCATGCCGGCGGTCGGCTCGTCCATCAGCAATAGCTTCGGCTGGTTGGCGAGCGCGATCGCCAGCTCCAGACGCTTGACATCGCCATAGGCGAGCTCGCCGCAGGGCCGCTCCGCGTAGGCGCCCATGCCCACCAGGTCGAGCAGCCGCCCGGCCTCGTCGCGGGCGTGACGCGCGGTCGAAGCCCACAGATTGAACAATTGCCCGCCGTGCGAGACCAGCGCGACCTGCACGTTCTCGCGCACCGTCATGGTCGGGAATGTCGCCGCGATCTGGAAGGTGCGGCCGACGCCCATGCGCCAGATCACGCGCGGCTTCTTGCCGGTGGTCTCGGCGCCCAGCACGCGGATGCGGCCGCTATCGGGAATGTTCTGGCCATTGAGCATGTCGAAGCAAGTGCTCTTGCCCGCACCGTTCGGCCCGATCAGCGCCAGGATCTCCCCGGCGCGCAATTCGAACGAGACGCCGCGCACGGCGTGCACGCCGCCATAGGATTTGGTCAGCCCCTCGACCGACAGCAATGTGGGAACCATGCTCATTCGGCGCTCTCGATGCGGGAGGTCAGCAAGGGCGACGACGCCGTTGATGCGGATTTGCGGCGGCGATGCATGAAAGATTCCAATGTGCCGACGATGCCCTTCGGGAAGGCGACCACGATCAGCACGACGAAGGCGCCGAGCACGAGTTTCGACCAATCGGTCTGGCTGACCAGCCAGATGTTGAGCGCCTTGTAGACGATGGCGCCGACCACCGCGCCCGACACCGTCTCGACGCCGCCGAGCAGCACCATGACCAGCGCATCGACCGACAGCGAGATGCCCATGTTGTCGGGGAAGACACTGCCCTTGAGATAGGCGAACAGCGCGCCGGCAAGGCCGGCGACCGTGCCCGCGATCACGAAGGCGGTCCACTGGATGCGCTTGCCGTTGATGCCGATCGCTTCGCTGCGCAGCGGAGAGTCGCGCGTCGCGCGCAGCGCGAAGCCGAAGGGGGAGAACACGATGATGCGCAGGATGACGACCGCGAGCGCGGCGATGCCGAGCGACAACCAGTAGAAATGCGACGGGCTCGCCGCCCAGCTCGAGGGCCAGACGCCGAGAATGCCGTTGTCGCCGCCGGTAACCGACACCCATTGGAACGCGATCGACCACACGATCTGGGCAAAGGCCAAGGTCAGCATCGCGAAATAGACGCCCGAGAGCTGCACCGCGAAGAAGCCGAACACGGCGGCGCCGAGCAGTCCGAGCAGCGGGCCGAGCAGCAGGCAAGCGATCATCGGCAGGCCCGCCATCTTGGCGAGCAGCGCCACGCCATAGGCGCCGAGGCCGAAATAGGCGGCGTGGCCGAACGAGGCGAGCCCGCCGACCGACATCAGGAAGTGCAGGCTGACGGCGAAGATCACGAAGATCGCGATCTCGGAGCCGACGGTGAGCAAATAATTGCCGGCGACGAACGGCAGCGCGGCGGCGACGACGAGCGCGGCGATCGCGGCGAGCCGCTCATTCGTGGTCAGCGGCCGCCACGGATTGACGGTGAGCCCGGGCGTACGCCGCGCCGGCGCCTCCGGCTTGCCGAACAAACCCCACGGACGGACGATCAGCACCACCGCCATCACCAGGAACACCAGGATGATGGAGATCTTCGGGAAGATCAGGATGCCGAAGGCGTTGAGCTCCGAGACGAGAACGGCCGCGACGAACGCGCCGATGATGCTGCCGAGGCCGCCGATCACGACCACGACGAAGACCTCGACGATGACCCGCAGATCCATCGCGTGATTGACCGCGTCGCGCGGAATTTGCAGCGCGCCGCCAAGCGCGGCGAGGAAGACGCCGAGTGCGAACACGCTGGTGAACAGCCATTTCTGATTGACGCCGAGTGCCGCAACCATGTCGCGGTCCTGCGTCGCCGCGCGCACCAGAACGCCCCAGCGGGTGCGCTGGAACAACAGCCAGAGCACACCGAGCACCACCGGCCCGAGCACGATCAGAAACAGATCATAGCTTGGAACATTCTGCCCGAAGAAATCGATCGCGCCCTTGAAGCCCGGCGCGCGGCGGCCGACCAGATCGTCCGGGCCCCAGATCAGCACCACGAGGTCCTCGACCATCAGCGTGAGGCCGAAGGTCGCGAGCAGCTGGAACAGCTCGGGCGAATGGTAGATCCGGCGCAGCAGCACCATCTCGACCAGCACGCCGATCGCAGCAACCGCCAGCGCCGCCACGACGATGCCGCCCCAGAATCCGAACGCGCCCGAGAAGCGCTCGGTCAGCGTGAAGGCGACATAGGCACCGAGCATGTAGAACGCACCATGCGCGAAATTCACAATTCGCGTCACGCCGAAGATGATCGACAGGCCCGAAGCGACCAGGAACAGCGACGCCGCGCTGGCAAGACCGGTCAGGAACTGGACGACGTAAAAGGCCATGGGCAATTCGCTCTAGCGTGAATTTGCGTCAAGGGCCTCATCCTTCGCGACGGCGCTCCGCGCCGCCTCAGGATGAGGTGCAAGACCCTCATGGTGAGGAGCGCGGCGACGCCGCGCGTCCCGAACAATGAGGCCCCACGATGTTCGCGACCTCAATCCTTCGGCCGCAGCTTCTCGATCTCGGCATCGCTCGGCAGATAGTCCGAGCCCTTGCGATAGGCGGTGTCGACCATGATGCCCTTGCCGTCCTTCAGCGCGGTCTTGCCGGTGAAGGCCCCGAGCGTCGACTGGTGATCGATCTTGCGGAAGGTGATCTCACCGAACGGCGAAGGCATCGAGATGCCTTCCGCCGCCGCGATCAGCTTCTCGGGATCGCTCGAGCCCGCCTTGGCGAGGATCGCCGCCGCCGCCTTGATGGTCTGGTAGCCGACGATCGAGCCGAGCCGAGGATAGTCGTTGTACTTGGCCTGGTAGGCCTTCAGGAAGGCGTCGTGCTCCGGCGTCTTGATCGAATACCAGGGATAGCCGGTGACGATCCAGCCCTCCGGCGTCTCGTCCTTCAGCGGATCGAGATATTCCGGCTCGCCGGTCAGGAAGCTCACCACGGTGCGGCCCTTGAACAGGCCGCGGGTGTTGCCTTCGCGCACGAGCTTGACCAGGTCGGCGCCGAAGGTGACGTTGAGGATTGCCTCCGGGTTTGCTGCGGCAGTCGCCTGCACCACCGGGCCGGCGTCGATCTTGCCCTGCGGCGGCCACTGCTCGTCGACCCACTGGATATCGGGCCGCTTTTCCGACATCAGCTTCTTGAACACCGCAACCGCCGACTGGCCGTATTCATAGTTCGGCGCGATCGTCGCCCAGCGTTTTGCGGGAAGTTTCGCGGCTTCTTCCACAAGCATTGCCGCCTGCATGTAGTTCGACGGCCGCAGGCGGAACGTGTAGCGGTTACCCTTCGACCAGGTGATGGCGTCGGTCAGCGGCTCCGCGGCGAGGAAGAACACCTTCTTCTGGTTCGCGAAGTCAGAGACCGCGAGGCCGATGTTGGAAAGGAACGTGCCCGTCAGCATCGCGACGTTCTCGCTCGACACCAACTCGTTCGCCGCGGTCTGCGCATCCGCCGGCTTGCCGCCGTCATCCTTGGAAATGACGACGAGCTTCTTGCCGTTGATGCCGCCGGCCGCATTAATCTCCTCCACCGCAAGCTGCCAGCCCTTGCGATAGGGCTCGGTGAACGCCGGCAGCAAGGAATAGGAGTTGATCTCGCCGATCTTGATTTCGCTCTGCGCCATGGCCTGCGTCGTCATGGCGCCCGTTGCCATGGCCGCGACCGCGATCGCCAATCCCGCCCCTACGAAATAACCACGCATCCCGTCCTCCAGTTCTTCTTCGAAGAGATTATCGCAATCCGTCTTCGCCTTTGATCTCGTCAACCGTCAGCCCGCCGACCCGCGGCAGCGGCCGTCCGCTGTCGGTGACAGCCACCGCGACCATGATCTCGTTGGCCCGCGGCGCGTCGTTGATCTGCACCTCCATGCCGTCGAAATGGCTGCGCACGAAAGCCGCGTCCTTGTGCCCGAGCGGAATGTCCAGCGTGGTCCCGGGACCCGAGCGCTTCTTCGACGACGGGATCAGCGCCGCGCCCTTGGACAGCACCTTCCGCACCGGCGCGCCCATCTTCGGATGCAGGATCGCGGCCGCGTGCTCGAGTTCGCCATTCTCGCCGACGGCGGCGGCCTTGCCGTAGCTGTGCGCCCTGGCGCCGTCGATGCCGAGCGCGGCGACCGCCCGCTTCGACAGCAATTCGCCGAGTTCCTCGCCAATCGCGATCAGCGGCGACAGATCCTCGACATAGCGGCCGGCAAAGGGGTTTTCGATCACGGCAATCGCGGCGGCGCGCCTTGTCGGCGGCGCAATGGTCTTGCCCATCTCCAGATGGGTCTCCTCGACCACGGTGACGATCTTGCGAATGACGGCGCTCATCTTGCCTCGCTCCCGGTCATGCCCGCAGCATGATTTCTGACGTTCGTCTTTGAAACGCGTGCGACGCCGGCGTCCCGTTTCCAGATGCACCGACAAGCCGCGTTTCGCCCAGTAGACGCAATGCCGCGCCCTCGATCAATCCCGACATCAGGAGGTCGCGCGCCCGCGCCGCCCCCGCCTCCAGTGCCTGCTCGATCTCGTGTTCCGCCAGAGGTCCGACATCACGAGTCACCAACCGTACGCCGAGGTCGCTGTCGGGCTGCAATTCAACCGCAGGAAGCCGCAGGATCGCGGGATGATCGGGCAGATCGATCGCATTGGCGATCACCGTCGCCGCGGCATCAGCCTGCGACGCCGTCCGCGCCAGCACGGTGACGGCGTCGGCGATGCCGAGCGAGAAGCTGCGGCCGTGGCGACCGCTGGTCGCGATCCCGCGAACCGGCATGTCGGCATCGATGGTCATGGTGCGCATCACGCCATGGCGGTCCGGCCGGTCCATCAGGCCGACGGTGAACTGTTCGCCACCCGCGAGATGCAGGGCAATGTCGCCGCCATTGTTGACATAGGCGCGGTCGAGCGTCGCGGCGCTCAGCATCGCGCCGAGGATTTCCTCGGCGACTGAGCCCGCGACGGCGGCCATCGGCGTGATGAAACAATCGGCGGCAAACGGCACGACCGCCGCATGCATGCGCCGCGCGACCACACCCTTCAGCACGCACCGCTGCGGATCCGCCGCACTGCGCAGCGCGGCCAGCTCCACGCAGAGCTCGTCCAGCAAGCCGGTGAAGCGCTCGGCCGCAGCCCGATAGGCGGCGCTGACGTCGGCATCCCTGCCCTTGGCTTCGATGACGAGATCAATGGGACCGTCCTGCAAATGCAGCCGCTTGCCGTCAGGAAGAAGCGCGATTTGCGGGAGCCTTCTCATGCGCGCCGCCCGGGAAGATACGGCATCGGCCGGACCTCGGCGCTATCGCGCAGCGACGACAGCGGCCGGACATAGTCCATGTGGCCGCCGAGCGCCGCGTAGTCCGAGAGCTTCATCGTGAACTCGATCGGCGCCACCAGCGCCGGCGTTGGCACATAGCCGAAGGCGCCGGCCGGCATCTGCGTGACATCGACCATGAAGGTGATGCCGCCGCCGGGCCAGACATAAACCGGCGCACCGCCGCTGGTGACCCTTGTGAGCGCGTCCTTGACCGAGCGGGTCAGCCGCACCGGATTGTCGGTGACCCCGGCGCGCAGCGATCCGCCCGCGCCGCCCATGAACAGCACGGTGCACAGCGCCGGCTCGCAATTCTCCTGGATGCGCTCGACAGAGAAGCGGAGATCGGCGGGCATCTCGGTCTCGACCGGCTTCAGCGTCTCGTCGAGCACGTAGTAGGATGCATGCTCGCCGGTCGTCGACACCATCAGCATGGTGAGTCCCGGCCGTGCCTCCTTCGCATTGAAGGGACCGAGGATCGACAGCGGATCGGAGATGTTGGTGCCGCCCCATCCGGTGCCGGGATCGGCGACCTGGAAATAGCGGCCGGGCGTCGAACGGCGCCCCTTCATCTTGATGCCGGTATCGGCAATGTCGAGCAACTTGCCGGCCTGGTGTTCGCTGAGCACGCCGGTGATGTGGTCGTCGACCACCACGACCTCGTCGACTTTGCCATGCCACTGCTTGGCGAACATGCCGATGGTCGCCGAGCCGCAGCCGACCCGCATGCGCTCTTCTGCCACACCATTGACGATCGGCGGCCGGCCCGCCTGCACCACGACGGTGGCGCCGCCATCGATCGTCAGCTCCACCGCCTTGCAGTTGGAGAGATCCATCAGCGTGTCGCAGGTGACGCGGCCTTCCTTCTTGGAGCCGCCGGTCAGATGATGCACGCCGCCGAGCGACAGCATCTGCGAGCCGTATTCGCTGGTCGTGACGTGGCCGACCGCCTCGCCGTCCGCGCGAACAGTCGCGGTCTCCGGACCGAGATAGCGATCGGTGTCGATCTTCACCTTGACGCCGCAATAGGAGAAAATGCCCTCGGTCACCACGGTGACCATGTCGACGCCATCGACCTCCGACGACACGATGAAGGGTGCCGGCTTGTAGTCCGGATAGGTGGTCCCGGCGCCGATCGCGGTGACGAAGAGGTCGGGCTGACGGACGATCTTGCCGTCCCAGTCGCCGCTGACCTGGAACGGAACCAGCTTGCCGCCATGCGAGACGGTGCGCTCCAGCACGACATGCGGATCGACGCGCACCAGCGTGCCGTCGTGATTGGCATAACGGTCGCAGGCGCCGGCCGCGCCCGGCTTGATGTAGCACATCACCGGACAGGCATCGCAGCGGATCTTGTCGCCGGCGGCGACGGTCATTGTGTCAGCCATCGTGACCAAGCCTGGACTTGTGGCGGCGGTCGATCATACTGCCCTTCGGCCTCCCCGCCTATATCGTTCGTATACGAATGATCCTGCGCGCGAGCTTCGGACCTGTCAAGCGGCCTTTGCAATCAAACGCTGCCATTCGCTTGCGCACCCTGTTCATAAAGCGTGCAGGCGCTGCAGCGCGGCATGCCGCCGCTTGCACGTTTGTATACAAACGTTATCCTCCTCCGCGATTTGACGCCGACGTTGCGGCGCAAACATCAGGGGAGAACCGGGGCAATGCGCCTGACCGTGAACGGCAGGAATCATGATGTCGACGCCGCTCCCGACACCGCATTGCTGTACGTGCTGCGCAACGACCTCGCACTGAACGGACCGAAATATGGCTGCGGGCTCGGCGAGTGCGGCGCCTGCGCGGTGCTGATCGACGGCGTCGCGGCGCGCGCCTGCGTGATTCCGATCGAGGGCTGCGCCGGGCGCAGCATCGTCACGCTGGAGGGCCTCGGCTCGCGCGAGCATCCCGATCCCGTGCAGGACGCCTTCATCCGCGAACAGGCCGCGCAGTGCGGCTACTGCCTCAACGGCATGATCATCACAACCAAGGCGCTGCTCACGCGCAATCCCCATCCGTCCGAGCATGAGGTGCTGGAGGCGCTGCGCTACAATCTCTGCCGCTGCGGCGCGCATATCGAGATCATCCGCGCGGCGATGCGCGCCGCCGGCCATGCGCTCGAGGCGCGCGATTGATGGCGGGTCCGGAACAACGCAAACGCGGCTCGCTGTCGGTCGTTCGCCCGGCGGTGCTGGGCGCGGAAGGCGCATTCGAGACCTTCATCACCATCACGGCTGACGGTTCGGTGAACGCCTATAACGGCCACGTCGATCTCGGCACCGGCATCCGCACCGCGCTCGGGCAGATCGTCGCCGAGGAACTTGACGTCTCCTTCGCCCGCGTCGTCGTGATCCTCGGCGACACCGCCGTGGTGCCGAACCAAGGCGCGACGATCGCGAGCGAAACCATCCAGATCACCGCCGTTCCGTTGCGCAAGGCCGCCGCGCAGGCGCGGCATTTTTTGCTCGTGCGCGCGGCCGAGCGGCTGGAGCTGCCAGTCGATGAACTCACGATCGAAGACGGCCTGATCCGCGGTCACGACAACCGCAGCGTCAGCTATGGCGAGCTGATCGCGGACGAGACCATCCGGCTCGAACTCGCCGATGATGTCCCGGTCAAGGAAGTGAGCGCCTATTCCGTCGTCGGCAAGTCGGTGCCGCGCGTCGACCTGCCCGCGAAGGCGACCGGCGAGCTGGTTTACGTCCATGATGTGCGCGTGCCCGGGATGCTGCACGGCCGCGTCGTCCGCCCGCCCTACGCCGGCGTCGATGCCGGCCCGTTCGTCGGCACCAGCCTGATCGCGGTCGATGAAGCCTCGGTACGCGATATTCTCGGCCTGGTCGCGGTGGTGCGGATCGGCGATTTCGTCGGCGTCGTCGCCGAGCGCGAGGAGAACGCGATCAGGGCCGCTGCGCGGCTCAAGGTGACGTGGAAGCCCGGTCCGGCGCTGACCGACCTCTCCGACATCGAGCAGGCGCTGCGCGCCAATCCGTCGACGCCGCGCGAGCTGATCGACAAGGGCGACGTCGATGCCGCGATCAAGGCGGCCGCCAAGCCGATGCATCGGAGCTACCTCTGGCCCTACCAGATGCACGGCTCGATCGGCCCCTCCTGCGCGGTCGCCGACTACAGCGAGGGCGCGATCCGGGTCTGGTCTGGCACCCAGAACCCGCACATCCTGTGCGGCGATCTGGCGCTCCTGATCCAGCGGCCGGAGTCCGAGATCGACGTGATCAGGATGGAGGCCGCCGGCTGCTACGGCCGCAACTGCGCCGACGACGTCTCCGCCGATGCGCTGCTGCTGTCACGCGCGGTCGGCCGCCCGGTGCGGGTGCAGCTCACCCGCGAGCAGGAGCACGCCTGGGAGCCGAAGGGCACCGCGCAGTTGATGGACGTCAATGGCGGGCTCAATGCCGACGGCAGCGTCGCTGCTTACGATTTTGCCACGCGCTATCCGTCGAATGGCGCGCCGACGCTGGCGCTCTTGCTCACCGGACGGATCGCGCCTGAAGCGGCCGTGTCCGAGATGGGCGACCGCACCGCGATCCCGCCCTACGACTACGAGAACATGCGCGTGGTCGCCAACGACATGCCGCCGATCGTGCGCGCGTCGTGGTTTCGCGGCGTCTCAGCGCTGCCGAACACCTTTGCGCATGAATCCTATATCGACGAGCTTGCCGCCGAGGCCGACGTCGACCCGATCGAATACCGGCTGCGCTATTTGAAGGACAAGCGCGCGGTCGACCTCGTCAACGCGGTCGCAGAGCGCGCCGGATGGACGCCGCGCCCGGTGTGGAAAGAGCCCGAGGCGGATGGCGACATCGTGCGCGGCCGCGGCTTTGCCTATGCGGTCTACGTGCACAGCAAGTTTCCCGGCTACGGCGCGGCATGGTCGGCGTGGATCGCCGACGTCGCCGTGAACAAGGCGACCGGCGATGTCAGCGTGACGCGCGTCGTCGCCGGCCAGGACTCCGGCTTGATGATCAATCCCGAGGGTGTCCGGCACCAGATCGAAGGCAACGTGATCCAGTCGGCCAGCCGCGCGCTGATGGAGGAGGTCTCGTTCGAGCGCGGCGCGGTGACGGCGCGGGAATGGGGCGCCTACCCCATCATCAAATTCCCGGAGCTGCCAAAGATCGACGTGCTGATGCTGCCGCGGCAGGACCAGCCGCCGCTCGGCGTCGGCGAGTCCGCCTCGGTGCCGAGTGCGGCCGCGATCGCCAATGCGATCTACGATGCGACCGGCGTCCGCTTCCGCGAGCTGCCGTTCACGCCGGAGCGCATTTTGAAAGGCTTGCGCGGCGAACAGCCTGTCGCGTCCACGCCGCTTCCTCCGCCTGCGCAGGCGGCTGATCTCAACCGATGGCAGAATCCATTTGCGAAGCGCGGCGGCGTGCTCGCCGGCATTGCGGCGCTCTGCGTGGCAGCGATCGGGATCGGCGCGGCCGTGTTGCCCTGGCGCGCGATCGCGCCGATCGCTCGACCCGATGCCTCGGTCTATTCCGCTGCCACGATCGCGCGCGGCAAGGAGCTTGCGGCGCTCGGCGCCTGCGCCGTCTGCCACACCTCGGAGCACGGCGTAGCCAACGCCGGCGGCCGGCCGCTCGAAACGCCGTTCGGCACGATCTACACGACCAACATCACGCCCGACGTCGACACCGGTATCGGCGCCTGGTCCTATCCCGCCTTCGAGCGTGCGATGCGCGAGGGCATTCATCGCGACGGGCGTCATCTCTACCCGGCATTCCCGTACACACATTTCGCCCAAACCACCGATGCCGATCTGCAGGCGCTCTACGCCCATCTGATGGCGCAGGCGCCGGTGCGCGCCGCGACACCGGCCAACGCGCTCGCCTTTCCGTTCAACCTGCGGCCGCTGCTCGCCGGATGGAATGCGCTGTTCCATCAGCCGAACACGTTCCGGCCCGATCCCACGAAATCGGAGATGTGGAATCGCGGCGCCTATCTGATCGAGGGTCTCGGCCATTGCAGCGCCTGCCACTCGCCGCGCAATGCGCTGGGCGCCGAACGGCAGGCGGCCTATCTCGCCGGCGGCTTCGCCGAGGGCTGGGAGGCGCCGGCGCTGACCTCGCTGTCGAAGGCGCCGATCCCGTGGAGCGAGGACGAGCTCTACGCCTATCTGCGCACCGGCGAGTCCCACCTGCACGGCGTCGCCGCGGGGCCGATGGCGCCGGTCGTGCAGGAGCTTGCCGCGGTGCCCGATCAGGACATCCGCGCGATGGCGGTCTACCTCGCCTCGTTCAACGCGACCACCGACCGACAGGCCCATGATGCGCTCGCCGCGAAACTCAAGACCGGCACCGTTGTCACCGCCGCCACCTCGGCGGGCGCCCGGATCTATCAAGGCGCCTGCGCCGTCTGCCATGAGGTCGGCGGGCCGCCGCTGTTCGGCAGCCGGCCGTCGCTGGCGCTCAACAGCAACCTGCACAGCGACATCCCCGACAATCTGATCCAGGTGATCCTGCACGGCATCGCCAGGCCGGCCGTGACCGATCTCGGCTACATGCCGGCCTTCAAGGACAGCATGACCGATGGCCAGGTCACAGAACTCGTCACCTTCCTCCGCAGCCAATTTGCCCCGGACAAGCCGGCCTGGGCCGATGTCACGGCCAGGGTCGGCCGTATACGGCAGACCATAGCGCGCTGACCTGCCATGTTCCGCCCGATACCCACTGGGCGGGCGCCACGGGGCAGGCTAAGGTTCCCGCATGACCGTGACAGATATCGCGACCCGGACCTATAACCACGGCTGGCGGCTCGACCCGATCGTCCGCAGCCTGCTGGACACCGATTTCTACAAGCTGTTGATGCAGCAGATGATCCGGGAATGCTATCCGGACACCCGCACGACCTTTTCGGTGATCAACCGCTCGACCCATATCAAGCTCGCCGAGGTCATCGACGAGGGCGAGCTGCGCGCCCAGCTCGACCACGCCCGCACCATCCGCTTCACCAAGAAGGAACTGATCTGGCTCGCCGGCAACACGTTCTACGGCAAGACCCAGATGTTCTCGCCCGATTTCATCAACTGGCTCTCGACCTTCCGCCTGCCCGAATACGAGCTGCACAAGGTCGACGGCCAGTATGAGCTGCATTTCCACGGGCCGTGGACCCACACCACGATGTGGGAGATCCCGGCGCTCGCGATCCTCAACGAGCTGCGCTCGCGCGCCGCGACCAAGACCTACGGCCGGTTCGCGCTCGACGTGCTCTACGCCCGCGCCAAGGCCAAGCTGTGGACCAAGGTCGAGCGGCTGCGCAAGCTCGACGGCCTGCGGCTGTCCGATTTCGGCACACGCCGCCGCCACGGCTTCCTGTGGCAACGCTGGTGCGTCGAGGCGGTGAAGGAAGGCCTCGGCTCCTCGTTCACCGGAACGTCGAACGTGCTGCTGGCGATGGACAACGACCTCGAAGCGATCGGCACCAATGCGCATGAGCTGCCGATGGTCGCCGCTGCGCTCGCCAATGACGACGAGGCGCTGCGCTGGGCGCCCTATCGCATCCTCGACCAGTGGCGCCACACCTATGGCGGCAACCTCCTGATCGCGCTGCCCGACGCGTTCGGCACCAAGCCGTTCCTGCGCGACGCGCCGGACTGGGTCGCCGACTGGACCGGCTTCCGTCCCGACAGCGCGCCGCCGATCACGGCCGGCGAAGAGATCATCAAGTGGTGGAAGCAGAAGGGCCGCGATCCCAAGGAGAAGCTCCTGGTGTTCTCCGATGCGATGGATGTCGGCTCGATCGAGGAGACATTCCACCACTTCAAGGGCCGGGTGCGCGTCAGCTTCGGCTGGGGCACCAACCTTACCAACGATTTCGTCGGCTGTGCGCCGGACGGCACCGCCGAGCTCGATCCGATCTCGATCGTCTGCAAGGTGACGTCGGTCGACGGCCGTCCCGCCGTGAAACTCTCCGACAATCCGGAGAAGGCGACCGGCATCCCGTCCGAGGTCGAGCGTTATCTGCGCGTGTTCGGCAATGTCGGCCGCGTTCGCACCGCAGTTCACGTCTAGGCTGACGCGAACATTCCTTCCATCGACTGATCCGACGAGTTTCGCATGCCCGCACCCAAGCCGCCTGCCTTCGAAACCCTGAGCCTGCATGCCGGCCAGCGCCCCGATCCCGCGACCGGCGCGCGCGCGGTTCCGATCTACCAGACCACGTCCTACGTGTTCCAGGATGCCGACCACGCCGCGGCGCTGTTCAACCTGGAACGCGCCGGCCACATCTACACCCGCATCTCCAACCCGACGACGGCGGTGCTGGAGGAGCGCATCGCGGCGCTCGAATGCGGCGTCGGCGCGATCTGCACCGCCAGCGGCATGGCCGCGATGCATCTTGCGATCGCAACCCTGCTCAACGCCGGCGACCACATCGTCGCCTCCGCCTCGCTCTATGGCGGCACCATCAATTTGCTCGCGCACACGCTGCCGCGCTTCGGCATCACCACAACCTTCGTGAAGCCGCGCGCGCTGGACGAATTCCGTGCAGCGATCAAGCCGAACACGCGGCTCGTGATCGGCGAGACCATCGGCAATCCCGGCCTCGAGGTGCTGGATATCCCCGCAGTCGCGCAGATCGCGCATGATGCGAAGATTCCGCTGTTGATCGACAACACTTTCGCGACGCCCTATCTCAGCCAGCCGATCGAGCTCGGCGCCGACATCACGATGAACTCGGCGACCAAATGGATGGGCGGCCACGGGATTGCGATCGGCGGCGTCATCGTCGACGGCGGCCGGTTCGACTGGCGCGCCTCCGGCAAATTCCCGCAGCTCACCGAGCCCTATGCCGGCTATCACGGCATCGTCTTCGACGAACAGTTCGGCAAGGCGGCCTTCGTCATGCGCGCCCGCACCGAGGGCCTGCGCGATTTCGGCGCCTGCCTGTCGCCGACCAACGCCTTCCAGCTGTTGCAGGGCATCGAGACGCTCGGCGTCCGCATGGACCGCCATGTCAGCAACACCCACGCGGTGCTGGCCGCCCTCGCCGCGAACAAGGCGGTCGACTGGGTGCTGCATCCGTCGCTGGAGAGCCATCCGGATCACGCGCTGGCGAAGAAGCTGCTGCCGCGCGGCGCCGGCTCGATCATCAGCTTCGGCATCAAGGGCGGCCGCGCCGCCGGCAAGAAGTTCATCGAGTCGTTGAAGCTGATCAGCCATCTCGCCAATGTCGGCGACGCCAAGACGCTGGTGATCCACCCCGCCAGCACCACGCACCAGCAGATGGACGCCGAGCAGCTCAAGGCCGCCGGCATTGGCGAGGAGCTGGTGCGGCTGTCGGTCGGCATCGAAACCGCACAGGATATCATCGACGATCTCGGCCAGGCGCTGCGCGCCTCGCAAAGGACCTGAGCCATGCAGCTTTCAGTGAACGGCGCTGACACCTTCATCGCAACCGGCGGCAAGCCGTTCGATGCGTCGCTGCCGGCCGTCGTGATGATCCACGGCGCCGGCTTCGACTCTTCGACCTGGGCGCTGCACAGCCGCTGGTTCGCGCATCACGGCTATTCGGTGCTGGCGCCCGACCTGCCCGGCCATGGCCGCTCCGCCGGCAAGCCGCTGAAGACGATCGCCGAGATGGCCGACTGGATCGCCGCGCTGATCACGGCGGCCGGCGCATCGAAGGCCCGGCTGATCGGCCACTCAATGGGCTCGCTGATCGCGATCGAGACCTCGGCGCGGCATCCCGACAAGGTCTCCGGCCTCGCGCTGATCGGCACCGCCGCGACCATGACGGTCGGCCCCGATCTGCTGAAGGCCGCCGAAGCCAATGACGTCGCAGCCATCGACATGGTCTCGATCTGGGGCCTCGGCTTCAAGGCCGAGCTCGGCGGCAGCCTCGCGCCGGGACTATGGATGCACCAGGGCGCGCAGCGGGTGCTGCAGGAGGCAAAGCCCGGCGTGCTCTACAACGACCTCAGCGCCTGCAACGCCTACCAGAACGCGCTGACGGCGGCTGCCGCGGTCAAGGTGCCCGCGACCTTCATCCTCGGCGAGCGCGACATGATGACCCCGGCCAAGGCCGGCAAGGCGCTCGCCGCCGCGACGCCGAATGCGCGGACCGTGGTGCTCGCGGGCGCCGGCCACATGATGATGGTCGAGCAGCCCGACGAACTGCTGGCGGCGCTGCGGTAGCGGAGCCTCAGGCTCCTCTCCCTTGTGGGAGAAGGTCGCCAAAGGCGGCCTTCGGCCGCCGTTTTTGAAGAACGCCGATGCTGAGCATCGACTATTCGCAAGTCCGCGCCGGACGAGACGTCTGCGTCCGAAGGTGAGCGCCTCCCAAATATCGAAAACAACCCCATGCAAAGGAGCAGAGCGGCCGCCGGCGCTTGGACAAGCAACTTAACTTGACATGTCGGGCAAATCGGCGATATCTTCTATTATTCCGAAATCCCACGAACGCCCCGGCGCCACCGCAGCAGCGCATGCTTCCGTCGTGATTGCGGCCGAAAATTTCTCACCCACCATGCCACTGCAAGGCCGATCGGATATCTGCCTCAAACGCGGTATCGGCGCGTACCCATTCCGCCTGTCCCGCCTTCAGGCCGCAAGCAGCAAATGCTTCGGCCTAGCGCTTCGTCTTGTGGAGCACCATCCTGCCCTTTGAAGCAATGCCACCCCACCTGGCAGACCAGCCGACTTCCGAGGTGGAGGGGCGTTCGGTGCGGGTCTGATCCCAAGTGCCCTGCAACGCAAACAGGGCGCCCTGGGGATCGGCACATCGAACGATCCAGCAACCATCGGGCAACTCGATCGGACCCTGGAGGACCCGGCCTCCGCCGGCATGAACGCGCTTGGCGGCCGTGCCGATGTCGTCGACATTGAAGTAGTAGAGCCAACAGGGCTGCGACACGCTCGGAAGCTTGGTGAGCATGCCGCCGATCGTCTGTCCGGCCGCCGAAAACAATTCATACACGTCTGCCGGATCGACTCCAGCATGGGCCTTCTGCCAGCCAAGAAGCTCGCCGTAAAATGCAAAGATCCTGTTCCGGTCTTCGGCCAGCAACTCGTGCCAGCCCACGCGCCCGGGCTCGTCCAATCCGCCGGGTTGCGGTGGGCCATATTTCAGTCCCGTGACCAGCGCAAACGTCGCTCCTTGCGGATCGGCGACCACTGAAATTCGGCCGATATTGCTGTCGGTCGGCGATACCAGGACGGCGCCGCCAAGACGGCGGATCTGCGCGGCCTTGGCATCCATGTCATCGACGGCGACATAGCCGACCCATCTCGGCGTTGCACCCAATCGCAGCCCCTCTTCGGGGAGCTCCATGAGACCAACCACCGGCGTGTCGTCTGCAGCAAGCACCGTATAGGCCAGCTCCGGCGTTGACGCATCTTTCGTCGCCCAGCCGACCACCTTGCCATAGAAGGCAGCTGCCGCCCGCATGTCCGTCGTCAGGAGTTCATACCAGGCGAAGCGTCCGGGCTGATCGACCAAGCTAATTTCCCTGTTCAAGCGGGCCGGCAATTGCGCACTGCATCAAACCGCCCGTCGCAATCCGCTCACGGGCGCGGATATTCGGCGCCTTCGATGAAATTGTAGCGATATTGTTCATGAAGATGAATGCAACCCAGCCCCATTACATTTCGCGTACCCCCAAATCTTGCCTGCCTTGTTCGCTCGGCGTAGGATCACGGCTTACGGAGATCGTTCTTCCAACATCGGAGGATGCGGCCATGCAGCGGGCGAAGCAAGCTTCGAAAAAGAAGCGAATGACCAAAGCCGCGATGCCGGCGCTGGGAGTAGCCGGTCTAACCTTTTCGCTGGCGGGAAGTGCGTCGGCTTCGGCTGTACCGACCGGTGACGTTCAACACAGGCCGAGCTTCGCGCCCGGCCAGGTGACCGCGCTCAGCGAGGAAGAACTCGCCGACGTCAACCTCGCCACCTTCCATCTCAATCTCATCGATCATGGAAGCGCCGCGGGCGGTGTGCTGCTCGCGCGGGGATGCGGTGGTTGTCATGGCTGCGGAGGTGCCAGAGGTTGCGGAGGCTGCAGAGGTTGCGGCGGCTGCAGAGCGTGCAGAGGCTGCCGCTGCGGTGTCGGTTGCGGTGGATGTGGCGGCTGCGGCGTTGGTTGGATCGGGGTAGGCGTGCCATTGGTGTCATGCGCAGGGTGCTGTGCATCGTGGGGCCGCTGCCGCTGGTGCTAGGACGCAGCGCTCCCTGACTATGTATCGACACGTCGCGATTTCATCGGCCGGGCCCGCGAACGACCCGGCCATTTTCTTGCTTTCGTTGCAACGTTCGGCGCGCCTGGCCGGTCAGCTTGCCGATGGCGGGCGAGTGTGATCCAACTTATTCGAAGAATGGTCGAGCTCGGCGCACAAGTTGGGCGGGGCAGCGGTTTGTCGTGCGCCGGCAACCGGCAGTGACAGGAACAGGATCGGCGTGCTGACCCGATGACAGTCAATCGCAAGAGCCGCGCCGCGAGGCAGACCCGCAAGGGCGTCTTGCGCTTCGCGCCGAACTTCACCGCCTATGTCATTCCTCCCAATGTGGTCTGTCTCTATTCGGAGAATCGCAAGTTCTTCCTGCACGGCGAACTGTATTGTGCGGTCGCCGCTGCGATCGGAAAAAATGGAAAGGCTGCGCCAGAGATCGTTCGCCAGCTTTCAAAGAGTTTTCCCGCCGACAAGATCGAGGAAGCGATCAGGCGGCTGTTGGAGCGCCAATACGTCGTTGGTGGAGCATCGCACGCGTTCGCAGGCGCCGTTGATGGATATTGGGCGAGCCTTGGCCTGCCGCCCGAGGTGGCGGAACAGAATCTCCGCAATTGTCCCGTGCGGGTGGAATCGATCGATGTCAAAGGCGCCAGAGAACTGAGCACGGCCTTGAGCAAGCTTGGCGTTCAGATCGCCAAGCGGTCGCCGAGGCTCATCATCACGCTGGTGAACGACTATCTCGATCGAGGGCTCGCCGAGCTGAACGGGGTGCGCGTCGCCGATGGGACGCCGTGGCTCCTGGTGCAGCCGTCCGGCGTGATTCCGCTGGTGGGACCTGTGTTCAAGCCGGGCGAGAGCGCCTGCTGGACCTGCCTGTTCGATCGCATGATACGCAATCGGGAGATCAAGGGATTTCTCGACCGCGGACCGGCGCAAGCGGTCGCCGTATCGCCCCTGGTCCACGACACCGTTGGACAGACCGCAGTTCACTTCGCCGCCTTGGAGATCACGAAGGCGATTGCCTCGGGTTTTCGCACCGACCTGCGCGATCACATTGCAAGCTTCGACCTGACTGGTGCCGTCATCGCCAAGCACTATGTCGCGAAACGCCCGCAATGTCCGACTTGCGGCAGCAAGAAGCTGCAGAGCGCGCGCCGGGCCGCAACCCCGATCGAGCTTGCCGAGGGCAGAAAGCTCATAGCCACCAGCGGCGGATACCGCACCGTGACGTCGCGAACCACCGTCGCGCGGTTCCGCAAACACGTCAGTCCGCTGACCGGCGTCGTTTCGCGGCTCGAGCGGATCGAGGCCGATCTGCCGATGAATACGAATTTTTTCGCCTACCACAATTTCTCCGCGCCGGCCTGGAACGTTGATCAGCTCAGATCCGGACTGAGCGGCGGCAGCTTCGGCAAGGGTTCCACAGCCGAGCAGGGCGAGGCCAGCGCGCTGATGGAGGCGATCGAGCGCTATTCGGGCATTTTCCAGGGTGACGAGATCAGGACGAACCGCCGCTTTGCCGATTTCGCTCCCGGTGACGCTCTTCTTCCCAACGACGTCCAGCTTTTCAGCGACACGCAGTTTCAGAACAGGCATGCCCCGCAGCCGGACGATTCACACCCGGTCCCCGAGCCGTTCGATCCCTCGACAAAAACCGAGTGGTCGCCGGTCTGGTCGTTACGCGACAAGCGCTTCAAATATCTTCCGACCGGCCTGCTTTATTTTTTCTATGGCGGCTTCCACACGGATTCCAACGGATGCGCGGCCGGCAACACCCGTGAGGAAGCCATCGTTCAAGGCTTCCTCGAACTGGTCGAACGCGATGCCTACGCCATCTGGTGGTACAATCGGCTGCAGCGCGCCGAGGTCGACCTCACGCAATTCGACGATTCCTATGTGCGCGATCTGCAAGCCCAGCTTGCCGATGCGGGGCGCAGGCTTTGGGTGCTGGACATCACCAGCGATCTCGGCATTCCCTCCTACGTGGCGATCACGCACTGGATGCAGAACGGGCACGAAAATATCGAGTTCGGCTCCGGCTCGCATTTCGATCGCCGCATAGCCCTGCTGCGTTCCCTCACGGAGCTGACCCAGTTCATGTCGATTGGCATGATGGGCGGCGGAAGCGGCGAGAAGCCGACGCTCGACGGCGTTACGTCGCTGCGACTTGACGATTATCCCTTCCTGATCCCCAGCGACAATCCGATCGTCCCGCCGGCACCGGGCCTCAAGGTTCACGACAATACGAGCGACCAGGTCAATGCCTGCATCGAGATTGCCACCGGTGCCGGACATGATTTCCTCGTGCTCGACCAGACGCGGCCCGACGTCGAAGTCCCCGTCGTCCGGGTGCTCGTTCCGGGCTTGCGGCATTTCTATCGCCGCTTCGCGCCCGGCCGGCTTTACGATGTTCCGGTGAAGCTTGGATTATTGGACCGCCCACGACTGGAAAGCGAACTCACTCCGTTCCTCCCACACACCTGAAGGTTGGCCTCCGTGCGCGTGTTCCGGAAAAAGCCGACCAGGAAGATCGCAACAGTCATCGCCGCCCGATTGAACGGTCGGTTTTCCCTTCACATGCAGGCGGACGGAAGCATCGCCGCTGCCCTCGGCCACTATACGGTCAACCTAGGACAATTCAGCACGGCGGCGATCGACCGTGCGGGACATCTCGCCTCCGGCCTGCCGCTCGCCTCCTTTGCCGGCAAAAGCGCCCTCGCGAGGCAGGTTCATGCCCTGGTGCTGCGACTGGCGCGGCACGGGCTTCTCGAATATCGCCTCGCCTCTCCGCGCGAAGAGCAGGACCTGGTGGTCATCGAGCCGCAGGTCGCCGAATACTGGCCGCAACCTGCAAAGCTGGGGAACGGTGATATCATCGTGTTGTCGCGCTTCGCCTATCTGCGCCGGCGCGGCAACGAGATGGTACTGGAATCGCCGCGCGCCGGGGCACTGTTCCGGATTTGCGACCCGGCCATCGCTGCCACCCTCGCGGCGCTGTCGCAGCCCCGGAAGATCAGCAAGCTTCGCCGCCACGCGACCTCCTTGAACCTCGATCTGCTCGGATTGCTGCTCGACAGCCAGATGCTGATCAAGCTCAATGCGAAAGACGGCGACGGCCTTCGGGTGAATGAGGGCGACGGCAATCTCGTTCTCTGGGATTTCCACGATCTGATGTTTCACACGCGGAGCACGGAGGGCCGGCATACCGATCCAGTTGGCGGCGCGTTCACCCATGCGGGCGTCGTTCCACCGCTGCCTGCGATACGTCCGCGTTGGCCAGGCGAGAAGATCGCCCTCGCCAAGCTCTCCACGCCGGAGCCGATCTCGCCCTTCGCGAAGCTGTTGCGTGAACGCCATTCGATACGGGATTTCGACGACCAGCACCCGGTCACGCTCGCCGAACTCGCACAGTTTCTCGACACCACCGCCCGCGTGCTGTCGGAATGGAAGAACGGCGCGAATTTTGACGGTGGTCCTGAAGTCACCTACAGCGCAAGACCTTATCCGTCGGCGGGCAGCGCTTACGAACTGGAATTGTACCTGGCGGTCTCGAACTGCGCGGGGCTTGCGCGCGGATTTTACCACTACGATGCGGGTGGTCACGCACTGGTCGCGATCGGCGCTTCCGCCCAGCAGCTCCAGGCGCTCTCGACGGCGGCCGAGTTTGCCATGGACGCGCCCGGCCCGCCGCAGGTCCTGATCACGATCGCCGCGCGGTTTGGGCGGGTGTCCTGGAAATACAGCTCAATCGCATATTCGCTGATCCTGAAGGATGTCGGCATCATGATCCAGACATTCTATCTGGCGGCGACCGATATGGGCCTTGGCGGCTGCGCCATCGGCACGACCAACATCGATCTGTTTGCGAAAATCACCGGGCTCGAATTTCATGTCGAGAGTGCGGTCGGTCAATTTGCACTCGGACGCGGCAAGACACCGCTGGCCGCAAGCTAGAGGGCCAGCCCAGTCGGTCCATACGGATCGCGTAGCCAAGAACGTTACGAGCACGACCACGCAGGCGGTCGGAGAGAATTTCCACGCGGCTGCTGGCGGCGCTACGGTAATATCCTCGCGCTCAACGCTCACCCCTATCCTGAGGAGCGCGGAACGCGCGTCTCGAAGGATGAGGCCACAGTCAAGGCCTCATGGTTCGAGACGCCGCTGCGCGGCTCCTCACCATGAGGGTCTGATATCAGCGCGTGCCCCTCACTACTTCGCAGGCTTGCGCTCGATCGGGTGGATGTCGATCGCGCGCAGGCGGCCGAGGCGGAGCACGTCCATCGACAGCGTGCGGTCGATCCGGCTGTGATCGAGCGCGCGGATCAGGTCGTCGACGCCGTTGATCTCGATGCCGTCGAGCCGGATCACGACGTCGCCCGGCAACAGGCTCGCCCGCGCAGCCGGACTGTCCGGCTCGATCTGCATCAGCAATGCACCCATCTTGTTCTCGACGCCGGCGAGCACCGCATGCCGCCGCGGCACCGGCGCGGTCTGGCCGGCCACGCCGATATAGGCGCGGCGGACATAGCCGTGGCGGATGATCTCCGACAGCACGAACTGCGCGGTGTTGCTGGCGACCGCAAAACAGATGCCCTGCGCGCCGTTGATGATCGCGGTGTTGATCCCGATCACCTCGCCCTTCGACGACACCAGCGGCCCGCCGGAATTGCCGGGGTTGAGCGCGGCATCGGTCTGGATCACGTCCTCGATGGTCCGCCCGCTGACCGAGCGGATCGAGCGCCCGAGCGCCGACACCACGCCGGCGGTGACCGTCGATTCGAAGCCGAGCGGATTGCCGATCGCGACCACGAGCTGGCCGCGCCGCAGCGTCTTGGAGTTGCCGAGCGAGGCGTAAGGCAGATCGCGCGCGCCATCGGCGCGCAGCAGCGCGAGATCGGTGTCGGGATCGACGCCGAGCACATGCGCGTCGGTGACGAAGCCCTCGGTGTCGCGCAGCCGGATCTCCTTCGACGATCCGACCACATGGCTGTTGGTCAAGACGAACCCGTCGGGCGAGATCACGATGCCCGAGCCGAGCCCGCCACGCTCGCGCGCATTGCGGACCTTCGGCCCGGTCTCGACGCGGACCACGGCGGGGCCGACGCGGTCGGTGACGTCGATCACGGCATTGGAATAGGCATCCAGCAGAGCCCGGTCGTCGACTTGGCCATCGACCGGGGCATCGACTTGGGCAGCATCATCCGTTCGCGGTGACGGCGTGTCACCGGCGGTATCTGAGGTAAAATCCAGCATGGCGAGAGTCCTTTGGTCTCCTCAGATGGTGACCGGCTCCCGCCGCCGCAAGTGGTTACGCCTGGCCCCTGCCCGGCTGGCTAGGTCGCCCGCCGCAACGTTCCGCCGCGCGCTTTGACCGGATCGAGCAGCGACCAGTCGCCGGCCGGCAGCACGTGGCCCTTCGGGAATGGCGCGCGCAGCTCGAGCCCGAGCGAGCGCAGCACGCGATCGTCGCGGTAGTAGCATTGCAGCACCACGCGGACGAGCGTGGCCGCAGCAGCGCCGCCGCGGGCGCGAAACTCCTGCGCCACCGCATCGCGCCTGGCCTCGTCGAGCTCGGGCAGCGGTTGGCCTGCAAGATCAGCCAGATGATCCAGCGCCTGCGCGACCAGCGCGGTGTCGCGGCCGAGCGTTGCCAGCATGTCGGCCTGGATCGCCGCATCGTCCGCACCCGGCACCTTGTATTCGTCACTGGCGGGAACGATCATCGCGGCGACGATGCGGAGATCGGCGCGCTGGGCTGTGGTCAGTTCTTTTACATCGGACATGTCGGTCTCTGGCGCTCTCAGTCGAACAGATTGGCGAGGCGCTGCTTCATCTGGTCGGCGATGTAGAGCGCGAGGGCCTGGATGGTGGAGGTCGGGTTCACGCCGCCCGAGGTGACGAAGATGCTGCCGTCGACGATGAACAGGTTCTTCACGTCGTGCGAGCGGCCCCATTCGTTGACCACGGAGCGCGCGGGATCGGTGCCCATCCGCGCGGTGCCGAGCAGATGCCAGCCGCCCCACGGGATCGGATCGTTGATGCAGATGTCGGTGGCGCCGGCGGCCTCCAGAACCTCCCGGCCGCGCGCCAGCCCATGGTCCATCATCTTCCGGCTGTTGGCTGAGATCGTGTAGTCGATCTTCGGCGCGGGAATGCCGTGGCCGTCCTTCAGGACCGGATCGAGCGTGACGCGGTTGTGCTCCTCCGGCAGATCCTCGCAGATTGCCGATACCGCCAGGCGATGACCGTTGAGCTTGCGGAACACGCGGTGATGCTCCTTGCCCCAGGGCAGCATGCCCTTCTGCTCGCTCGCGACCGCCTCGAACACCGGGCCGGCGCCGCGGCCGAACTGGATGCCGTAGCCGCGGACGAAGCCGCGCGACAGATCCGTGTCGTAGAACTCCTTGCTCCACAGGCAGGTCGGCGGCGCGCGGTTGCTGTCGGTCGGCTCCTTCACGAAGCCGTAGATCTGCGCATAGGGATGGAACATCAAATTCTTGCCGACCAGGCCGGACGAATTGGCGAGGCCGTTCGGGAATTTTCCGGACACCGAATTGAGCAGCAGCCGCGGCGTGCCGACGCCGTTGCAGGCGATGATGACGACCTCGGCCGGCTGGAACTGCTCGACGCCGTCCTTGTCGTAATAGACGACGCCGGACGCCATGCCCTGCTCATTGGTCAGGATCTCGCGCACCCGGCAATGGGTCTTGAGCTCGACGCCGGCGCGGATCGCGTGCGGCCAATAGGTGATGTCGGTCGAGGCCTTGGCGCCCTGCGCGCAGGCCGGCGTGCAGTGGCCGAGATTGATGCAGCGCGCCCTGCCCTCATAGTCCATCGTCGCGACCGTGGTGTCCGACGGCCACCAGTGCCAGCCGAGCTTGTTCAGGGCATTGCCGAGCAGCGGGCCTGACAGCCCGAGCGGCTGCGGCGGCATCGGCGGATGCGACAGCGGCGACAGCGGATCGCCCGACAGGCCCGAGACGCCCATCATGCGATCGTTCTCCTCGAAGAACGGCGTCAGCGCGTCGTAATCGATCGGCCAGTCGTCGGCGACGCCGTCGAGCGTCTTCACCTTGAAGTCCGAGGGATGCAGCCGCGGCCAGTGCGCGGTGTACATCACGGTCGAGCCGCCGACGGCGTTGAAGTTGACCACCTTGATCGGCGAATTGTCGTCATTGATCGGGTAATCCTCGGGCCGGCGTCGCACATTGGGGCTCGACGACCACTCGCCGTAGAACTTCGCCTCCCAATCGCGCCCGGTGCTCGGATATTCGGCAGGATTCATCCAGCCGCCCTGATCGAGGCAGAGGATGTGCATCTTGGTGTCGGCCAGGCTCCAGGCAACCGCGGCGCCGGAGGCGCCGGCGCCGATGATCAGGACGTCAACGGGATCGTTCTTCATTCTTGTTCCTTGGAGTCTCTATTTCCGTCATTGCGAGCGAAGCGAAGCAATCCATTCTGTCCCCACCCGGCGAGATGGATTGCTTCGTCGCTTCGCTCCTCGCAATGACGGGGTGATGCGGCCTAATTGACGATTCTCACCGGCAAGCTTCGTATACCGCGGATGAAATTGGAATAGAGCCTTTGCGGCGGACCCATGATCTCAAAACGCAGATCACGCGCCAGAACCTCTTCCCAGAGGATGCGCAATTGCTGCTCGGCGAGGCGGTCGCCGACGCAGCGGTGGATGCCGGCCCCGAACGCCAGGTGCTGACGCGGCTTGGCGCGATCGATGATGAATTCGTCGGGGCGCTCGATCTTGTCCTCGTCGCGGTTGCCGGAGATGTACCACATCACGACCTTGTCGCCCTTCTTGATATGGCGCCCGGCGAGCTCGATATCGTTGCGCGCGGTGCGGCGCATGTGCAGCACCGGCGTGTGGTAGCGGATGGTCTCGGACACCAGGTTCGGGATCAGCTCCGGCCGCCCGCGCACCAGCTCGAACTGCTCGGGATTCTCGCACAGCGCCATCAGCCCGGCGGACATCGAATTGCGCGTGGTGTCGTTGCCGCCGACGATCAGGAGCCCGATCGTGCCGATGAACTCGCGCGGCTCCAGATTCCGCGTCGCGTCCGAATGTGCCAGCATCGAGATCAGGTCGAAGGTCCGCGGCGCGTCGACCCGCGCGTCCC
Source organism: Bradyrhizobium sp. USDA 3364 (assembly GCF_054056355.1). Taxonomy (NCBI): domain Bacteria; kingdom Pseudomonadati; phylum Pseudomonadota; class Alphaproteobacteria; order Hyphomicrobiales; family Nitrobacteraceae; genus Bradyrhizobium; species Bradyrhizobium sp. USDA 3364. The sequence continues at coordinate 5,311,434 of NZ_JBSRYG010000002.1, read as the reverse complement.
ATAGCTTGCGGAAATATTCTCCCATCCTGACCAGTTCGGCGGTGCGTTCGGCCTCGGAATGCACCACCGCGTCTGATGACTCGACGTTGGCGATCGCGACATCCGACCACCAGGTCAGCTTGGCGCGGTCCTCCGAAGGGAAATCGAACAGCGTCGCCAGCATCATGTTGGTGAGGTCGACCGAGACCCGCTCGGCCCAGTCGAAAGTCTCGTTGCGCGGCAGCGCATCGAGCACGGTCGAGGTGCGCTTACGGATCAAGGCATCGAAATTGGCGAGGTTCGACGGCGCCACGATCGGCGCCACCGTGCGGCGCTGCGCGGTATGGCCGGGCGGGTCCATGCGGATGAAGCTCGGTCGCTCCTGCCCCTTCGGCTGGTCAGCGACCTGGATACCGCCGAGCTCGGAGGCTGACGAATAGTTCTGGTGATCGAGCTCGACCGCAAAGATGTCGTCGTAGCGCGTCACCGACCAGTACGGGCCATAGGCCGATGCCTCGCAATAATGCACGGGATCGTCGCGACGGAGCTGCGCGAACAGCGGACGCCAGATATCGTCCTGATAAAGCCGGGGATTGCTGACGTCCGTTGACGTCGGCCTGCGCCGCGCCTCTCCCATCGCTTCACTCCCACAGGTTCCGTCGCCGCTTGGCGGGCGATCGTTGGGTCAAGCCGACGATAGAGGGAATCCCGCGGCCGAGTAAAGCCACGGGGCGGACAGTCCGCCGTGCGGAATGCGCGCAGCCGGGCTACCCGGCAAATCCCGATAGCTGCTCCGCTCTTCGATGTTTGTCGGCGGCAACGGGACCGGCTAGCCTTGCGGCAATAAACCGATCAGGGAGCAACGACAGGTGGCCGCATCGCGCCAGGACCATGCCCCGTCGCAGACGGCTGCGCTGGACTACGACGTCATCATCATCGGCGCCGGCCTGTCCGGCATGTACCAGCTCTACCGGCTGCGCGAGTTGGGCCTATCAGCGCGCGTGTTCGAGGCCGGTACCGGCGTCGGCGGCACCTGGTACTGGAACCGGTATCCCGGCGCGCGCTTTGATTCCGAAAGCTATTCCTACGGCTACTCGTTTTCCAAGGAGCTGCTCGAGGAATGGGAATGGTCGGAGCATTTCGCCGGCCAGCCCGAGACCCTGCGCTACTGCAACTATGTCGCCGACAAGTTCGATCTGCGCCGCGACATCCAGTTCGAGAGCCGCGTCACGTCAGCGATCTACCAGGACGAGACACGGAGCTGGCAGATCACGCTCGAGAGCGGCGCGCAGCATACGTGCCGCTTCCTGATCACCGCGATCGGCCCGCTGTCGACCCCAACCCTGCCGCGCGTCGAGGGCCTCGACGATTTCAGGGGTCAATCGTTTCACACCGCTCGCTGGCCGAAAGAGAAAGTGGATTTCACCGGCAAGCGCGTCGCCGTGATCGGCACCGGCGCCACCGGCATCCAGACCATCCAGACCATCGCCGGCGAGGTCGGCCACCTCACCGTGTTCCAGCGCACAGCCAACTGGGCGGCGCCGCTGCACAACGGCAAGATCGACTCCGAAACCCAGGCCAAGATCAAGGCCGGCTATCCCGAGATTTTCGCGCGCTGCAAGGAGACCTTCGCCTGCTTCGTGCATACGCCCGATCCGCGCGGCGCGTTCGAGGTGAGCAACGAAGAGCGCGAGGCGTTCTACGAGAAGCTCTATGGCGAGCGCGGCTTCGGCATCTGGCAGGGCAATTTTAGGGACATCCTGATCGACCGCGCGGCGAATGCCACGATCAGCGATTTCGTCGCGCGCAAGATCCGCGCGCGCGTCAAGGACCAGGCGGTGGCCGAGAAGCTGATCCCGAAGAACCACGGCTTTGGCACCCGGCGGTTGCCGCTCGAGACCTTCTATTACGAGGTCTACAACCGCGACAATGTCGAGCTGGTCGACATCAAGGATAAGCCGATCGAGCGGATCACGCCCGAGGGCATCCGCACCAGCGATAAGGACCACGCCTTCGACATCATCATCTACGCCACCGGCTTCGATGCCATCACCGGCAGCTTCGACAAGATCGATATCTGTGGCGCCGGTGGCGCGCGGCTGAAGGAGAAGTGGACGCACGGCCCGGAGACCTATCTCGGGTTGATGGTCGACGGCTTCCCCAACATGATGATGCTGATGGGCCCGCACACCGCGCTCGGCAACATCCCGCGCAGCATCGAATACAGCGTCGACTGGGTCACCGGCCTGCTCCGCTTCGCGCAGGAAAAAGGCCTGACCTTCCTCGACGCTACGCCCGAAGGCACCGCCGGCTGGACCGATCACGTCAAGACGCTCGGCGTCGGCCTGCTCTCCAACGAGGTCGATTCCTGGATGACCGGCATCAACCGCAACGTCGAGGGCAAGCAGACCCGCATCGTCGCCCGCTACAGCGGCAGCGCGCCGGCATATCGTGAGAGATGCGACGCGGTGGCGGCGAAGGGGTATGTGGAGTTGCGGTTGGGCTGACTGTGTCAGTGACGCGAGGCACTCGCCCCATTCACCGCCGTCGTCCCGGCGAAAGCCGGGACCCATACGCCGCGGCGGAAGTTGATGATGGGATCGGTCGTTCCAGCATCGCGCAACAAGCGGCATTTGTGGTTATGGGTCCCGGCCTTCGCCGGGACGACACCGAGCTTGTTGCGCGAGTTATATACCCTACGCAGCCCTACCACGCGTCAATACACGGCCGCTTGCGGTGTGTCCGCGGCTCTACCTTCGGCACCGAGCGGAGACCGGCCATGATCCAGTGCCTGGTGTCGGCGGGATCGATCACCTCGTCGATCTCCAGCACCGAGGCAATCGAGACGGCCTTGCCGTTGGCGTAGAGCTCGGCGACCTTGGTCTGGAAATACTTCTCGCGCTCGACGGGGTCCTCGATCGCTTCCATCTCCTTGCGGAAGCCGAGCCGGACATAGCCCTCCAGGCCCATGCCGCCGAATTCGCCGGTCGGCCACGCCACCGTGAAGAACGAGGCATGGAAGCCGCCGCCGATCATCGATTGCGCGCCGAGGCCGTAACCCTTGCGCAGCACGACGCCGAACAACGGCACCGTGATGCTGGCGCCGGTGACGAACATCCGCGCGACGTGGCGCACGATCGCGGTCTTCTCGGCCTCGGGGCCGACCATGAAGCCCGGCGTATCGCACAGCGAGACGATCGGGATGTCGAACGCGTCGCACAGCTGCATGAAGCGCGCAGCCTTGTCGCCGGCCGCAGCATCGATCGCGCCGCCGAGATGTTTTGGATTGTTGGCGATCAGGCCGAACGGCTTGCCTTCGATGCGGATGAAGGCGGTGATCATGCCGACGCCGAAATCCCTGCGGATCTCCAGCACCGAGCCTTCGTCAGCGATCAGGTCGATCACATTGCGGATGTCATAGACCCGAAGGCGATTCTCCGGGATCGCGCGGCGCAGCAGCCGCTGGTCCGGCGCCTTCCAGTCCGCAACCGCGCCCTGGAAATAGGACAAATATTTCTGCGCGACCGTCGTCGCCTCAGCCTCGTCCTCGACCAGGATGTCGATCACGCCGTTGGGCGACTGGAACGAGACAGGGCCGACCTCGGCCGGATGATAAACGCCGAGCCCGCCGCCCTCGATCATCGCCGGACCGCCCATGCCGATCGAGGCATTTTTAGTCGCGATGATGACGTCGCAGACGCCGAGCATCGCGGCGTTGCCGGCGAAGCAATAGCCGGAGACCACGCCGACCACCGGCACGAGACCGGAGAGCTTTGCGAACTGCACGAAGGACGGCCCGTCGAGGCCGGTCATGCCGAGCCGGTCGGTATCGCCGGGTCGGCCGCCGCCACCCTCGGCATAGAACACCAGCGGAAGCCGCCACTGCTCGGTCAGCGAGAGCATGCGGTCGATCTTCTTGTGGTTCATGTGGCCTTGGGTGCCGGCGAGCACGGTGTAGTCGTAGGAGATCACCATGCAGCGCGCGCCGTCGGGGCCGAAGTCTTTCGCGTTGACGGTGGCGACGCCGGCGATGAGACCGTCGGCCGGCGTGTTCTTGATCAGGTCCTCGACCTTGCGGCGGCGGCGTTGCGCGGCGATCGCGAGCGAGCCGTATTCGACGAACGAACCCTCATCGACAAGCTGCGCAATGTTCTCGCGCGCAGTGCGCTGGTTGGTCTTGCGGCGCCGCTCGACCGAGGCCGGGCGGTTCTCATCCAGCGTGATCGCCCTGCGCGCGATCAGCTCGGCGAGATCAGGGCGGATGTGATTGAGATCGATCGCGGCCTCTTCCGCCGCGGTATGGCCGTCGACCTCGGCGGGCTCCAGGAACAGGATCGGCTCGCCATGCATCAGGGTGACGCCGATGCCGCCCGCGATCCTGGTCACCCGGCCGCCGTGTGGTGCGGTGACGAGATGCTCCATCTTCATCGATTCCAGCACCGCGATCTGCTGGCCGGGACGGACCAGATCGCCCTCCGCGACCTCGATCGCCACGATCGTGCCCTGCAACGGCGCCGGCACCGGGAGCGAGCCTTCGGGGGCTGCTTCGGCGGTGACGGGTTTGGTCGTGGCCGTCTCGTTCACCTCGACCAGCGGCGCGGCGAGATCCTTGGCGGCGCCGACCAGCGCCGCGACATGGCTGTCGATGAAGCCAGTGCTGATCTTGTTCCGGCTAAAACTCTGATGCGCCAGGATCGCGCCGAGGAACGGGATGTTGGTGGCGACGCCGCCGATCCGGAATTCGCGCAAGGTGCGCGACGCCTTGTGCACCACATCGGTCCACTTCGAACTCGGCGAATGCACGATGACCTTTGCCAGCAGCGAGTCGAAGGCGGCGCTGGTCCGGTAGCCGGAATAGCCGAACGTATCGACGCGGACGCCGGGGCCGGACGGCAGGTCGAACACACTGAGCGTGCCGCCGGTCGGCTTGGTCATCCCCCTCTCGTCCATCACCTCCATGTTGACGCGGAGCTGCATCGCATAGCCGCGCGGCAGCGGCACCGCGGCCTGTGCGAGGCCAAGCGAAGCCAGCGTGGCGCCGGCGGCGACCGCGAGCTGCGATCGCACGAGATCGATGCCAAGCACCGCCTCGGTGACGGTATGCTCGACCTGAAGCCGCGGATTGGCCTCGATGAAGGCAAACGCGCCCTCGCCCTCGCCGGCCTCGTCATCGACCAGGAATTCGAACGTGCCGAGATTGTCATAGCGCGCGGCGGTCGCGAGCTGCTTGGCCGCCTCGATGATGCGCGCACGCAAGCTCTCACTGAGCGATGGGCTCGGCGCCACCTCGATGAGCTTCTGGTTGCGGCGCTGGATGGTGCATTCGCGCTCCCAGAGATGGCTGATCGCGCCGTGGCGGTCGCCGATGATCTGCACCTCGATATGGCGCGCCTTGCGGATCAGGCGCTCGACATAGACCGCATCGCTGCCGAACGCCGCCTTGGCCTCGGACTGGCAGCGCGCATAGGCCTCATCGAGTTTCGCCGCCTCCTCCACCACGCGCATGCCGCGGCCACCGCCGCCGGCAATCGCCTTGATCATCACGGCGGCATTGGCGCCGAGCGAGGCGAAGAAGGCCTTTGCCTCGTCGAGCGAGGTCGCGCCCGAAGTGCCGGCGATGATCGGCACGCCGCATTTTTTCGCCAGCGCCTTGGCCTTGGCCTTGTCGCCGAACAGATCGAGCGCCTCCGGCGACGGCCCGACGAATGTGATCTTCTCCTCGGCGCAGCGCCGCGCGAGCCCGGTGTTCTCGCTGAGGAAGCCATAGCCCGGGTGCAGCGCGTCGCAGCCCGCTTCCTTGGCCGCCGCGATCACCCCCTCGATGTCGAGATACGCCCGCGCGCCGCGACCGGGGACCTCGCGCGCCTCGTCGGCCGAGCGGACATGGAGCGAAGCGGCATCATCGGCCGGATAGATCGCGACCGTGGCAAGGCCGCTTTCGCTGGCGGCACGGGCAATGCGGATCGCGATCTCACCGCGGTTGGCAATCAGCAATTTCTTGAAGGACATGATGGTTCCGTGAGTTGCTTACCTCGCCCCGCTTGCGGGGAGAGGTGAAAGGACGCGCGCGGCCATGGGACGTGATCATGCTCTAACGATCCTTCATGGTCGGATCGAGCACAACACGCAAGGATTCCCCCAGCGCGTTGAACGCCAGGGAGACGACGAGAATGGCAAGGCCCGGCGCGTACATCTGCTCGGGGGCGATTTCCATATATTGATAGGCGCGCGCCAGCATGGCGCCCCAGCTCGGGTCCGGCGGCTGGATCCCGAGGCCGAGGAACGACAGGCTGGCTTCGGCCAGCAGCGCCGCGGCGAGCAGCAAGGTCACCTGCACGATGACCGGCTGCAGCGTGTTCGGCAGCACGTGGCGCCACAGCACATGCCAGGTCGGCGCGCCAAAGCCTCTGGACGCATCGACATAGAGCTCCTGCCGCACGATCAGGGTGCGGGCGCGGACGATGCGCGCCAGCGCCGGAAACATCGTGATGCCGACCGCGATCATGCCGTTGGTGAGCCCGATGCCGAGCGCGCCGGTGACCGCGATCGCCAGCACGATGGCCGGGAACGACAGGAAGGTGTCGATGATGCGGCTGATGATGTCGTCGATCCAGCCGCCGAAATAGCCGGCGACAAGGCCGACCGGGAGCCCGATCAGGACCGCGACGCCGACCGCGAGCAGGCTGGCGTACACAGTCGCCGGCGCGCCGTAGATCAGGCGCGAGAAGATGTCGCGGCCGAGATCGTCGGTGCCGAGCAGATGCAGCGGCCCCGGCGGCGCCAGCATGTTGTTGACGTCCTGCGCCGTCGGCGCATAGGGCGCGATCCAGGGTGCGCCGATGGCGACGACAACGAGCACCACGAGCACCAGGATCGACAGCGCCGCGCGCAGATCGCCGGCGAGCCAGCGCGCGAACCGCCGCAGCCGGGTCGGCCGGGCCGGTGCCTTGAGGGATGCGAGCGCCGTGTCGGTCATTGCTCGATCCTCGGATCGACCGCCGCACACAACAAATCGGTGATCAGGTTCACCGCGATCACGACCACCACCATGGTGAAGACGACGCCCTGCACGATCGGGAAATCGCGCTGGATCGCGCCGCGCACGATCAGGCTGCCGAGGCCGGGAATGGCGAACACCGCCTCGATCACGACGGTCGCCGCCAGCATGCGGTTGACCAGCAGGCTGATGATCGTGAGCAGGTTGACGCTGACATTCTTCAGCCCGTGCTGCCAAAGGATGCGGGACAGCGAGAGGCCCTTGGCATGCAGCGTGCGGACATATTGCGACGACAGCACCTCCAGCAGCGCGCCGCGCAGCTGGCGCGCGACCTCGGCCATGCCATAGGCCGCGATCGCAATGGCAGGCAGCAGCGCGTGCCGGATCGCATCGATCGGCGAGGCGCTGAAGGATTTCGCGCCGGTCGCCGGCAGCCAGTTCAGCTTCAGCGAGAATTCCGCAACCAAAATCATCGCGAGCCAGAAGCCGGGGACCGCGACGCCGAGCGAGGCGATCATGCTGATCAGCTTGTCGACCCAGCCGTTCGGCTTGATCGCGGCCATCACGCCCATCGGGATTCCGGTGACGAGCGCCAGCACCAGCGCGATCACGACGATCAGCAGCGTGTTCGGGAAGGCGCGGCCGATTGAATCAGCGACCTTCTCGCCGGTCAGAAGCGATTGCGAGAGATCGCCCTGCGCGACATGACCGAGCCAGGCGCCATATTGCACCAGGAACGGCCGGTCGAGGCCGTAGATCTGCCTGATCTCGGTGATCCGCGCATCGGTGGCGTTGTCGCCGGCAAGCGTGACCGCGATGTCGCCGGGCACCAGCTTGAGCAGCGCGAACACCATGAAGGTCGCGAGCAGGATCACCGGCAGCGCCTGCACCAGGCGGCTGCCGATGACCTTGACCGGTGACCGTCGCGCCATCGCTAAAGCACGATGAGATTATGATGGAACATCATCGTGCTTTAACTCCTTTTTTGAGCATGATCGTTTTCGGAAAACCGCTTTGCACTTTTCCGGATCATGCTAGCTCTCGATCCAGACGTCGTCGTATTTCGGCTTGCCGAGCAGGTTCGGCCGATAGCCCTGTACCTTCTTGTTCATGGCGACCAGTTCGAACTGGAACGCCAGCGGCACCACGAAGGCGTTTTCCATCACCAGCTTCTGCACGGTGGAGAAGGCCTTGCGCCGGACCTCGATATCTTCAGACGCGCGCGACGCCTTGATTGCAGCTTCAAGCTCCGGTGGCACCGGTGCGCGGCCGCCATTGTAATAGGCGTCCTTGGTGAACATCAGCGAATAGGTCAGGCTCGGGTCGGGCCGCCCGGTCCATGCGGCGAGCAGGCCGGAGCCCTTCTTCTCCGGACCGAAGAACGACGCCGAGGCTTCCGCGATCGGCGCATTGACGAAGCGCACATTCATGCCGGCCTTGCGGAACTGCTCGATCAGAATCTCTTCGCGCTGCACCGAATCCTGGTCGGAATAGCCGCCGATCTCGATCTGGGTGCCCTCCTTGAAGCCGGCTTCCGCAAGCAGCTTGCGGGCTCTGTCGGGATCATAAGGATAGAGCTTGGCGACCTCGGCGTCATAGGCCCAGTGCGACTTCGGCAGGTTCATGTAGGCCGGCTCGGCGAGCCCCGCGAGCGCGGCCTTGACGAAGGACTCGCGATCGATCGCGAAGTTAAGCGCCTGGCGGACCTTGACGTTGTCGAACGGCGGCTTCGCCCAGTTCAGGAATATCTGGAACACATAGAGCGTCGGGCCATGCACGACCTTCACGCTCGGGGCGCGCTCGATGATCATCTTCTGCCGCGGCGGCAATTGATAGATCAGGTCGTTCTGCCCGGCAGTGACCGAGCGGGCGCCGGTGGTGAGTTCGGGAATGATCGAGAACTCGATGCCGTCGGGATAGGGCCGGTTCGGCTTCCAGTATTTCTCGTTGCGCTTGACCACGATCTTCTCGCCGTCGGCCCAGCTCACGAAGGCGTAAGCGCCGGCGCCGACCGGCTTGCGGGTGACGGCGCCGCCCTCGGCGGCCTTGAGCGCGGTCGGCGACACCATCATGCCGGCGCGGTCGGAGAGGATGCCGGGCAGCGCGGTATCCGGCGTCTTCAGCTTCAACGTGACCTGCTGCGGACCGGTGACCTCGACCGAGTCAACCGACAGCAGGTCGGCCTTGATGTTCGACTTCGCATCGCCACGGTTGCGATCGAGATTGAACCTGACGGCCTCGGCATCGAGCGGCGTGCCATCATGGAAAGTGACGCCGGCGCGGAGGTTGAGCACCAGCGTGGTCGGATCGTTGAACTTCCAGCTCTCGGCGAGGCCCGGCTTCGGCTTCAGCGTCTCGAAGTCCCACTCGGTCAGGGTGTCGTACATCGTGAACAGGAAGGCGTGATCGGAGCCGGCACCGCCGGTCGCCGGATCGAGGCTCGACGGATTGGCCGGCGCGGAGATGCGCAAGGTGCCGCCCTTCTTCGGCGTGCCTTCCGCGAACGCGCGGCCGCCGAGCGTAGTGCCGGCCAGCGCAGCCGAGATCAACGCCAAGGCCTCGCGTCGTGTCGTCATCGTCATGGCGTGAATCTCCAGTTTGGTTTGGAGCATGATCTTGTCGGAAAACCGCTTCACACTTTTCCGGATCATGCTCTATCTCGGCGAAAAATTCGGGCGGTCGGCGAAATGGCAGGCCACCCAGTGATCGGGCTTCAGCTCGCGCCACTCCGGCACGCGATCGGTGCAGAGCGGCTGCGCATGCGGGCAGCGGGTGCGGAAGCGGCAGCCCGACGGCGGATCGATCGGGCTCGGCACCTCGCCCTGCAGCACGATGCGGCTCTCCTGCCGCATCGATGATGGCAGCGGCCGCGGCTCGGCCGACAGCAGCGCGATGGTGTAGGGATGCAGCGGCCGCTCGGCGACCTCTTCGGTCGGTCCGAGCTCGACGAACTGGCCGAGATACATCACCGCGACGCGCTCGCTGATATGCGAGACCACGGCGAGATCATGGGTGATGAAGACATAGGTCAAGCCGAGATCGCGCTGCAGGTCGGCGAACAGGTTGAGCACGTCGCCGCGGATCGACATGTCGAGCGCGGCCACCACCTCGTCGCAGACGATCAGTTTGGGCTTGAGCGTCAGCGCACGGGCAATCACCACGCGCTGCTTCTGGCCGCCGGAGAGCTGATGCGGATAGCGCTCGCCGAATTCCTGCGGCAGCCCGACGCGCTCCAGCGCCTCCCGCGCCAGCCGCTCGCGCTCGGCGCTGTTGCCGATGCGTGCAAGCTCCAGCGGCTCCAGCACCGATGCCAGAATGGTCATGCGCGGGTTCAGCGCAGCGTTCGGATCCTGGAAGATGATCTGGTAGTCGCGGCGATGGTTCTGGAATTCCCGGCGCGACAGTGCCGTCGGGTCGATGCCGTCATGCAGGATGGCGCCGGCGCTGGGATCGAGCAGGAACACCAGCGCGCGGCCGATCGTGGTCTTGCCCGAACCGGACTCGCCGATGATGCCAAAGGTCTCGCCGCGGCGGACGTCGAAATTGACGCCGTCGACCGCCTTCACGGTGGCGCGCCGGTCCGAGGTCTGGAAGCGGACCTGGAGGTCGCGCACGGAAACGATGGCGTCGCGGCGCGGCTCGGCGGCGGCTGCGGTCATTGGGTCGCGACCTTCACGGCAGCCGGCGCGCCGGGCGGATGCAGCGCGCCCGGCAGGTTGAGCTCGGCAAAGCGATGACAGCGCACCCTGCGGCCGCCGCCGGCATCCTGCAATGTCTGCTCGGCCTCGCAGCCCTTGGCCGCATGCGCGCAGCGGGCGCGGAAGCGGCAGCCGGCCGGCATCTCCGCGATCGACGGCACCCGGCCCGGGATCGACGGCAGCCGGCCGTGGCGCGGGCTCAGATGCGGCAACGAGCGTAAAAGCCCCGACGTATAGGGATGCAGCGGCCGCACCAGCGCCTCGTCGACGGTGGCATCCTCGATCACCTCGCCGGCATACATCGTGATCATCCGCGTGCAGGTCTCCGCGACGACGCCGAGATCGTGGGTGATCAGCATCAGCGCGGTCTTCGAGGTCTCGCTGATGTCGCGCAGCAGTTCGAGGATCTGCGCCTGCACCGTGACGTCGAGCGCGGTGGTCGGCTCGTCCGCGATCAGGAGCTGCGGCCCGCAGATCAGGCTCGCCGCGATCATCACGCGCTGACGCATGCCGCCGGAGAGCTGGTGCGGATAATCGTCGATCCGCCGCTCCGGCGAGGCGATGCCGACGCGGCGGAGCATTTCCAGCGTCTTGGCGCGCGCCTCCTCCTGGCCGATATTGGTGTGGACGCGCAGCGTCTCGGCGATCTGGTGGCCGACGGTGAATACCGGGTCGAGCGCGCTCATCGGCTCCTGGAAGATCATCGCGATCCGCTTGCCCCTGATCGCCCGCATCTGCCGCGCGCTGCAGGAGGCGAGATCGACGCCGTCGAACATGATCTTGCCGTCGAGCCCGGCGAAATTGCCCGGCAAGAGCCGCAGGATCGACAGGCCGGTGATGGTCTTGCCGCAGCCGCTCTCACCGACAATGCCGACGCGCTCGCCGGGCGCGACGTCGAAGTCGATCCGCCGCGTCGCCTGCCAGACGCCTTGCGCTGTCTTGAAGCGGATGCCGAGCCCGCGCACGGACAGCAGCGGTCGCGCGCCGTCGCGCGCACCCTCCGCCCTGCGCTGTGCCGGTGGGCCTGCTCCCATCAGCCCGCCGCCCGCTTCTTCTCTTTCACCAGCTGCTCCTCCATCAGCATCTCGGTGCCGATGATGCCCTCGCGCGTGAGTTCATCGAGCTCGGCGTCGGAGACGCCGAGCATGCCACCGAGGATCTCGCGGTTATGCTCGCCGAGCGTCGGCGGCACCGAGCGGATCGCGAACGGCGCATCGCCCTCGCGGAACGGCATCGACGGCTGCGGATGTTGTCCGATGAAGGCGCGGTCGACTTGCTGGATGAAGCCGCGGGCGTGGAGCTGCGGGTCCTTCAGAAGGTCGATCGGCAGCCGCGCAACGCCGGATGCAACGCCGGCGGATTGCAGCGCGGCCATCGCCGCATCGGCATCGTGCGCCGAAGTCCAGGCCGTGATCGCGGCCTCGATCTCAGCCTCGATGGCGCGGCGGCCCGCGGCCGTCCCGAGCTTTTCGTCCGATGCCCAATCCTCGCGGCCGAGCAGCCGCGCGAGCTTCGGCCACATCGCGTCGTCGGACACCGCGACCACGATCCAGTTGTCGTCACCGTTGCAGCGAAAGCAGCCGTGCGGCACGAAATCCGGATGGCGGTTGCCATATTTGACCGGCGGCTTGCCGCCGATCGAATGCGCGACGATCCAGGGCGCTGCGAACGGCATCATGCATTCGATCTGCGCAAGATCGATGAACTGGCCCTGCCCCGTCAGCTTGGCGTGGATCAGCGCGGTCAGCACCGCGGCAGCGCCATTGAGGCCGCCGACGGCATCGCCGAACGCGGTGTGGCTCATGACCGGCGGGCCGCCCGCATCGCCGACCACGCTCGGCAGGCCGGAGCCCTGCTCCAGCGTCGAGCCATAAGCGCGGCAGTCGCGATGCACACTGCCGGCGCCGAACGCCGACATCGACATCATCACGAGCTTTGGATTGATCTTGCTCAGCACCTCGTAACCGAGACCGAGCTTGGGCAGCACCTCGACCGAATAGTTGTCGACCACGAGGTCGGCATCGGCGAGCAGGCGCTTCGCCAGCGCGAGCCCCTTCGGCCGGGTCAGGTCGAGCGTGATGCCGCGCTTGTTGCGGTTCATGATGCAGTAGCGCACCGACTTCTCGTACATCTGCTCCAGCACATAGGCCGGACGCCGGTCGACGCCGCGCCACCAGTCCGGATATTGCGTCGCCTCGATCTTGATGACGTCGGCGCCGAGATCAGCGAGTGTGCGGGTGCAGATCGGCCCGGCCCAGCCCATCGAGAAGTCGACGACGCGGATGCCTTCGAGCGGCAAGCGATTGGTTGCGGCCGGCTTCGGCACCGGCGCACGCGGCACGGTCACTGACGCGGCCTGCTGCTCGCCGATACCGGGCACGCGGCCACCCCGCAGCGGCGGCGTTGCCGTCAGCCGCTGCATCGTGCCAGCGGAAGAGCCGGTCTCGTCACCGATGGTGATCGGGACGATGGCACCGCGGGCGCGCTTCTCCTCATCGGCGATGAGATCCGCTACCTCCGGCACCGGCACGATCGGGATCTTGCGCTTGAGGCCCTCGGCAAACCATTCCTGCGCGGTGCGCTGCTTCAGCTTCGGCAGGATCTTGCCTTCGATCTCGGCGACATGGCGCAGCCGGTCGACGCCCATGAACAGCGTCGGATCGTCGCGCAGATCATTCAGCCCGAGCATCTCGCAGAACGCGCGCCATTGCGCCGGGGTCACCGTGGTGACGCCGAGCCAGCCTTGCCTGGTCTCGTAGATGCCGACCGGAAAGGTCGGCCAGAACCGGTTGACGCCGATCCGGCGCATGATGTCGCCGCGCTGGAACGCCTCGAACATGATGTATTCGGTGACCGCGATGCTGGCCTCCAACAGGCTGAGATGGTTTTGGCGCCCGCGCCCGTCCTGCATGCGCCCGAGCACCGACGAGGCGGCCGCGATGAAGCCCCACAGCCCGCCGAGAATACCGGTCTGGAAATCCGGCGCGTGCATCGGCGGTCCCTGCTCGGGACCGACCAGCTTCACGAGCCCGGTCAGCGCGCGGATCGTGGAGTCGGTCGCGGCGAAATCGGCATAGGGACCGCGATCGCCGAACCAGGCGAGGTCGAGATGGATCAGGCCCGGATTGTCGCGCTTGATCGCATCGACATCGACGTCGGGACAATCCGCCGCAGCGATGCCGCGCCCATCGAGCAGGATGTCGCAGCCCGCGATCAGCTCATGCAGGCGCGACGCATCGCGTTGATCGAGGACGACGCTCGATTTGTTGAAATTGAGAAACGCAAACCAGGCGCTGTGCCCCTGCGGCGTCAGCGGCGCGGTGCGGCGAAGCGGATCGCCCGCCGGCGGTTCGACCTTCTGCACGTCGGCGCCGAAATCGGCAAACAGCCGCGCGCAATAGCTCGTCGCCGCAGCACTTCCGATCTCGACAATCCGCAGATGCGACAACGCGCCCATCAGGCTTCCTCGCCAACCACATGACCAGCCAGTGACCGCGACTGATCCAGTTTTTTGTTGGGGTGAACTTGAAGCCGCGCCGACTGTGTGATGCAAGTGGAATTTTCTTCCGCTTGACGGAATTAGTCAGAGGTCGACTGCGCTTGGCGGTCGGCGCGAAGCGACGATTGTGCAGCTAATTGCAGGTGAGCTGCGTTTCGAACCAGTGTTGCAGCTGATGCGACAATCGCGGCCATGCGCGCAAGACATGCGCGTATGAGGTTACGCTTGCGCGATGGATGCCGTGCAGTTCCTGCTCGATGGCGGGAAGATCAACACCGAGGCACCGGCCGGTCTTCGCGACGGTGCGACCATCGACCACAAGCTCCTCGACCAGCGACGCATTGCCGCGCGCGAACAGCAGGTCGAGCGGATCGGCATCCAGAATCTGATTGCGCTCGAGCCGGTCGAGATCGATGCGCGCCAAATCGGCCGGCGCACCGACAGTGAGTTCGCCCGTTCCCGGCGCGCCGGTGGCGCGGCGGCCATTGCGGATCGCGAGCGTGAAAAACTCCTGCGCCGTCCACGTGCGTTTGAAGCCGAGCCCGCCGTGCATCATCTGCACCAGCCGCATCTCGCGCAGCACGTCGTCGTCTTCGTCGAGCGCCAGGCCGTCGACGCCGACGGCAATCGCGCAGCCGCAGCCATGCGCCGCGGCGATCGGCGCCAGCCCGGAGCGCAGATGCAGATTGGAGGAGAAATTGGTGACGATGCGCGCGCCTGACGCTGCGATCATCTCGAGCTCATCGGGCCGAGCGTGGATGCAATGCGCGAGCGTCAGCCGCTCCGACAGGAAACCGATATCGCTGAGATAGCGGACGATGCCGCCGGGAAAATGCTGATCCGCCCAGGCGCGCTGATAGATCGTCTCGAGCAGATGCATGTGGATGCGGCGGCCGGTCAGCGCGGAATTTTCCGCAACCGCCTCCAGCAGCGACTTCGAGCACCACTGCACCCCGGCAGGCCCAAGCTGCACGTCGACCTTCGGCCCGCAGATCGCCGCGGCGATCGCGTCGGTCAGTTCGATGTAGGCTTTTGGCGACATCGGGGTGCGAACGAACAGTTCCTCGATCGTCTTGCGGTCGTCGCCGGCGAGACCGGACAGTACCGGTTCGCTGTCGCCATAGACGATCGGATTCTGGTCGCGCACCGCGATGGCAAAGGCGATGCGGATGCCGACATCGGCGGCAGCGCGGCCAATCGCCTTGGCCTCCTCGACCAGCGGCATGGTGCCGCTCGGGCGAGTGTAGTGCACCATCATCGCCGCACAGCCGGCCTGCGCCGCGCGCGCCAGCGCCGAGGCGGCGGTGAGATATGGGTCGACCGGCGTGCCCACCACCGTGCGCAGAATCCAGCTCTCCAAGGGCATGCCGACCGCGCCGAAGCTCGACGCCCGCGGGCGGGCGTGGTCGTGGGCGTTGATAAAGGCAGGAACAATGAGGGAGCGCGGGCCGGTCGCTGGGGTTACCGCGTTCGAGATATCGGTGATGATGCCGCCGTCGTGATGGAGCACGACGTTGTCGCGGATGTTGAGGTCGGGCCCGCAAAACAGACGAGTGGCTGTGACGTCCATCGCAACGTCCTCCGCCGTCATTGCGAGGAACGAAGCGACGAAGCAATCCATCTATCCCCATGCCGAGGAATGGATTGCTTCGCTTCGCTCGCAATGACGGATTCAATTCGCCGAATACACCAACTCCCGCTCCGCCCGCGGCGGCAGGAAATCACGCGAAAACACTTCGGCCGGAGTCGGCGCGCGGGCAAGCTGGTAGCCTTCGACGATGATGCCGATGGCGCGGGCCATGCGGTCGTCCTTGACGTCGCCGACGCCGATCTCCTTCATCTCCGGCGAGACGATCAGCTTCTCGAACGAATATTGCAGCCGGCGCTTCTCGACGTCGACATTGATCAGGTTGTCGTAGTTCAGCGCGGCCTTCATGCCGGCGTTCTGGTCCTTGGCGACCGCGATCGCGCCCTTGTTGATGGCGCGGACGAGGCCGGCGACCGCCTTCGGGTTCGCGGCGATCAGCTTGCGCGACACCATCACGCCGTTGGAATAGAGATCGAGGCCATAGTCGCCGAACGAGAACCATTTGAAGTCCTTGTCGGGGTCCTGACGGTTCAGGACGAGATTGAAATAGCTCGTGATGTTGAACACCAGCGCGGCATCGATGTCGCCCTTGATCAGCATCGGCTCCTGCAGGTTCGGCGCCATGTTGGAGATCTTGATCTTCTCGCCGTCGAGCCCGTTCTTGTGCACGAACACCGGCAGCAGCCGCGTGGTCGGCGTACCCTGCGCGCCGCCGAGCGTGTGGCCCTCGAAATCCTTGATCGACTTGATGCCGCTCGAGTTCTTGGCGACGATCGCGAACGGCGGCTGGTTCCACATCATGTAGACCATGACCGGCGCATCCTGCGGCTTGGTCGCGGCGTTCTGGATGATCGCGTTGACGTCGCCGAATCCGGCGTCATAGGCGCCCGACATGATACGGGTCACCGTTGCACCCGAGCCCTCGCCCTGGTCGATCACGACGTTGAGGCCCTCTTCCTTGAAGTAGCCGTGGTCCTTGGCGTAGAAGAACGCGGCGTCCGAGCCCTGCGTCTTCCAGCCCAGCGTGAACTTGATGGTGGTTTCCTCGGCGCGCGCGGATCCCGCGACCAGGGCCAATCCCAGCAGTGCGGCGCTTACTCTTCTCAGCATCGAGATCTCCTTAAGCTTCATTGCTTGACGGTTGACGAAGTCCCTCAGGTGGCGATGACGTTGTCCTTGCGCGTCGCCCAGCCCGTCACCTGGCCCTCGATCAGCGAGAACAGCACGTAGAGCGCGACGCCGAGACCGGCGAGCACGAACAAGCCGGCGAACACCAGCGGCACGTTGAAATTGGACGACGCGGTCATCATGACGTTGCCGATGCCGCGGTTCGAGGCGACGGTCTCCGACAGCACCGCGCCGACGAAGGCGTAGGAGACCGCGACCTTCAGCGAGGCGAAGAAGAACGGCATCGTCCTGGGCAGGCCGACATTCCAGAGGATGTCGAACTTGCTGGCGCCGAGCGCCTTCAGCACATCCTCGAGCTCGGGCTCGGTGGTGGCGAGGCCGGTCGCAATGTTGACGACGATCGGAAAGAAGCAGATCGACAGCGAGGTCAGCACCGCCGGCACCGTGCCGGAGCCGAACCACAGCACGAAGATCGGCACCACCGCGACCTTCGGGATCGACGAGAATCCGACCAGCAGCGGATAGCAGGTGTCGTAGGCGGTTTTTGACACGCCGATCACGGCGCCGAGCGCGACACCAAGCGCCACGCCGAGCACGAAGCCGATCATGGTGGTGACCAGCGTCTGCACGATATGCGGCCAGAGGATCGGAAATTTCTCGATCAATGTGACGAAGATCTGCGACGGCCGCGGCAGCACGAGATCCGACATCCCCGTCATCAGGCAGAACAGCTCCCAGGCGACGAAGAACAGCACGATCAGCGCCACGGACCAGGCCTTCTGCCTGACATCTGACACCGACATGGTCAGGCTCCCTCTCGCGCAGCGGTGCGCGCGTCGACGATGAAGGCGCGGAGCTTCTGGTTGAGCGCCACGAAATCCGGCTCGAAGGTCATCGCCACCGTGCGCGGGCGGGCGAAGTCGACCCTGGAGTCATCGAGGATGCGGCCGGGTCGCGCGCTCATCACGCAGATGCGGCTGGCGAGAAATCCGGCCTCGCGGAGATCGTGGGTCACCAGCAGCACGGTCGCCTTGTGGGTCATCCAAAGGGCTTGCAGGATTCCCCACAGCTCCTCGCGGGTGAACTGGTCGAGCGCGCCGAACGGCTCGTCGAGCAGCAGCATGCGCGGCTCGTGGATCAGCGCGCGGCACAGATTGGCGCGCTGGAGCATGCCGCCGGAAAGCTGCCAGGGATAGCGGCCGCCAAAGCCCTTAAGCCCGACCTGCTCGAGCAGCGCATTGGCCTTGTCGCGGAACTCGGTCTTGCGCAGCTTGCGGAACTGCGAGCGGAACGGCTCGACGATCTTCAGCGGCAGCATGATGTTCTTTTCGATCGTCATCCACGGCAGCATGGTCGGGTTCTGGAACGCCATGCCGACCCGCATCGCACGCGCCGCGACCTCGCGGCCGCCGACGATGACGACGCCCGTGGTCGGCCGCGCCAGGCCACTGACCAGCCGCAGGATGGTGGACTTGCCGCAGCCGGACGGCCCGACCAGCGCCACGAACTCGCCGTCGGCGATCCGCAGCGTGGTTTTCGACAGAGCCGGCACGGCGCGGGCGCCGCGGCCGAAGGTGACGGAGGCTTCCGACAGCTCGATCGCGGTCGGCGCGGACCCGGCGGCCATCGGCTCGCCGGCAAATTCGGAATTTGGTTGCATGCGCATCACGAGCAAAGTGCATGCAAGCTGGATGCCAGCCGATGGCTCGTTGAAAATCAAGGGGATCGCGAAATCGGCGGGCGCCGAACCGGATTTTATTTGGGCAATCCACGGCCCAAACTGCATGCAATTCGGGCGCTCGATTGCTTTTCCGCTATGATAGAGAGGTCATCGGAGCACCTTTGGAGAGGGATTCGCGGCAATGGCGGGACGCGCCGACACCAGCAAGACGGCTGAATCGTCCGACAAGGTCAGCGTGATCTGCCGCGCGCTGCGGCGGGCGATCATCGAGCAGGCGCTGGAGCCCGGCGCGAAACTGCCCGAGGATTCGCTCGGCGAGCGGTTCGGCGTCAGCCGCACCATCGCGCGGCACGCGCTCGGGCAACTCGCCGCAGAAGGCCTCGTCGAGCTGCGCCGCAACCGCATCGCTGTGGTGGCGACGCCGAGCTGGCAGGAGGCGCGCGATGCCTTCGACATCCGCATCGAGCTCGAGCGGCTGGTGGTGCGGCAGCTCGCCGGCAAGCTGACCAAGCCGCAGATCGCCGAGCTCACCGCCCATGTCGACGCCGAGGATCGCGCCCGCGACGGCGCCGATGCGGTGTCGATCCGGCTCGCCACCGAATTCCACATCCTGCTCGCCCATATGACGAACAGCCCGATCCTGGTGCGCTATGTCAGCGAGGTCGCCTATCGCTGCTGCCTGACCCTGTCGCTGTACAGCCGCCCGCATTCATCGGAATGCGCGATCAACGAGCACCGCGCGATCATCGCCGCGCTGGTGAAGGGCGACGTCGACAAGGTGATGGGGCTGATGCACAGCCACCTGGATTCGGTCGCGACCCGCGCGCTGGTCGCGCCAAGCCCCCAGCGCGGCCGGGACCTCTTGGATATTCTGGCGCCCTATGCCGACGAGGCGAGCGGCGAAAAGGTGGTGAAGCTGCCGAAGGCGGCGCGGCGGTAGCAGTGGCCGCTAATCTATACCCGTCATCCTGAGGAGCGCGCAGCGCGTCTCGAAGGATCGACGGCCACCAGCCGGGCCGTTCATCCTTCGAGGCTCGCAAGGGCTCGCACCTTGGATGACGGAGAGACAATTATCCCTCAATCCCACGCTGCACCAAGATCCGCTCGGCGCTGTCGTTCCAGACGTCCATCTTGACGATCTGCCCGCCCTTCACGACGAAACGGTCGACATAGCGGTTGCCTTCGAACGGCGTGCCGTCGATCCATTCGCCGTACAGCGTGCCGATACTGTAGACCACGGTCTCGCCGGCGCCGGGACAGACGTCGAAACGGTCCATCCGCTTCTTCACCCAGCGATAGCGCTTGGCGTTGAAGCCGGTCGGGCCGCGCGGATGGTCGAATTCGCGCCCGCCGGTGAAGGTGATCACCGTGCCCGGCTTCATAAAGGCCGCCGCCGCATCGGGATCGGGGATCATCGACGCCGTCAGATAAGCCTCGACGATTTCGGCGTCGGACAGTGGACGGGCATCGGCTTTGGCGGTGACGGACATGGCGGAGCCTCCAGGGATCATCAGGACTCTACAATCTGACCTCCGAAGTATATGCACATTTTTTGAACAATTTGGCAGGCAACCTGCACACAATCTGGTGCTGCCGGTTCCCTGCCCTTCCGCTAGGTTGAGACCATCCTGATGCGTCTTCCCCGATGATCGCGAAACCTGCCTTCGACCTGGTCTTCCGTAATGCCCTGACGCGCGGCTCCCCCGCCGCGGTCGATATCGGCGTCGCCGACGGCAGGATCGCCGCGATCGCGCCGCAGCTTTCCTGCGAGGCCATAGAGATCGACCTCGGCGGGCGGCTGGCGCTGCCCGGCTTCGTCGACACCCATATCCATCTTGACAAGGCCTGCCTGCTCGGCCGCTGCGGCCATGATCACAGCGGCGTCGCGGAGGCGATCCGCGCGGTGGCGGCGATGAAGCGCGACTTCACGGTCGAGGATGTTTATGCGCGCGGCGCCAAGGTCATCGAGCGCGCGATCGCCGCGGGCACCACGCGGATGCGCACCCATGTCGAGATCGACCCGCGGATCGGGCTGCGTGGGTTCGAGGCGGTCAAGGCCTTGAAGCGCGATTATGCCTGGGCGCTCGAGCTCGCGCTTTGTGTCTTCCCGCAGGAGGGCCTGACCAACGATCCCGGCACCGACGAGCTTTTGGTCGCCGCGCTCAACGACGGCGCCGAGGCGATCGGCGGCTGTCCCTATGTCGACAGCGACCCGAACGCGCAGATCGCGCGCATCTTCGATCTCGCGCAGGCGTTCGACATCGATGTCGACCTCCATCTCGATTTCGATCTCGATCCCTCCTGGTGGCATATGGAGGAGGTCTGCCGCCAGACCGAACGGCGCAACTATCACGGCCGTGTCGCGATCGGGCACGCGACCAAACTTTCCGCGCTGCCGCCTGATCGCCTGAAGGCGGCGAGCGCGCGCCTCGCCGCGGCCGGCGTCGCGGTCACGGTGCTGCCCGCGACCGACCTCTATCTGATGGGGCGCGATGCGACCCATAACGCGCCGCGTGGACTAACGGCCGCGCACCGGCTGGGCGCCGATGGCGTGCTGTGCTCGGTCGCGACCAACAATGTGCAGAACCCGTTCACGCCGTTCGGCGATGCATCGCTGCTGCGGATGGCGAACCTCTACGCCAACGCCGCGCATGCCGGGATCGGCGAGTTCGACGCCTGCCTCGATCTCGTCACCGACCTGCCGGCGCGGCTGATGAACCTGCGCGACTACGGCATCGCGGTCGGCAATCCCGCCGACATCGTCGTGCTCGACACCGACAGCGGAACCAATGCGATCGCCGAACTGCCGGACGTGCTGGTGGGATTCAGGCGCGGCCGCAAGACGTTCGAACGTCCGCGGCCGACGCTGTTCCGGCCATAGACCGAACACTCCCTCCCCGTCATCCTGAGGAGCCGCGAAGCGGCGTCTCGAAGGGTCGACGGCCACCAGCGGGGCCGTGCATCCTTCGAGACACGCGTTCCGCGCTCCTCAGGATGACGGAGTGAGTAGCAACGCGCGCAGCGATATGTGACACAGCAACAACCTGGGCGCATTGTCGCCTTGCCCCAGCGCGAATTGACGCGTCCACCGATCCGTTGTTGAACTTCGTCAACATCAACAAGAACCGGGCGGGAAACCATGAGCAAATCAACCACGATCAAAAGCGTCGAGACGCTCGCCTGCGATGCCGGCTGGCGGAATTATCATTTCGTCAAGGTGACGACCACGAACGGGCTGGTCGGCTGGAGCGAATATGACGAAGGATTCGGCGCACCCGGCGTGACCGCGGCGATCGATCGGTTGTCGGCGCGGGTGGTCGGCAAGAACGCGTTCGAGCACGAGCGGATCTATGTCGAGCTGTTTGCCGCAACGCGCCCCGCCGCCGGCGGCGTGGTGGCGCTGGCATTGGGCGCGATCGAGAACGCGCTGCTCGACGTCAAGGCCAAGGCGCTCGGCGTGCCCTGCTACGACCTGCTCGGCGGCAAGATCCGCGACCGCGTGCGGGTCTACTGGTCGCATTGCGCGACCTGGCGCATCAACCATCCCGACTGGTACGAGCCGGCGATATCAGATCTCGACGGCGTCAAGGCGATCGGCGCCGAGGTGCGCGAGAAGAAATTCACGGCGATGAAGACCAACATCTTCGTCTACACCGACGGCAAGCCGATGGGCTGGCGTCCCGGCTTCGGCTCGCCGTTCCAGCCCGAGATCAATGTCGATCGCACCGTGCTGCGCAATCTCTGCATGCATCTGGAGGCGATCCGCGACGGCGCGGGGCCGGATGTCGATCTGCTGCTCGACCTCAATTTCAACGCCAAGACCGAGGGCTATCTGAAGATCCTGCGCGCCATCGAGAAGATGGACATGTTCTGGGTCGAGATCGACACCTTCAACCCGCAGGCGCTCGGCTACATCCGCCGCCAGAGCCCGCACCCGATCTCGTCCTGCGAGACGCTGCTCGGCCTGCGCGAATTCCTGCCCTACTTCACCGAACAGGCGATGGACGTCGCGATCATCGACACGCCGTGGAACGGGGTGTGGCAGTCGATGAAGATCGCCGCGGCCGCCGAACATTTCGAGGTCAACGTCGCGCCGCATAATTTCTACGGCCATCTCTGCACCATGATGAACGCGCATTTCTGCGCGGCGGTACCGAACCTGCGCATCATGGAAACCGACATCGACCGGCTGGCCTGGGACCACGAGCTGTTCACCCACGTGCCTGAATTCGTCGACGGCCATCTCGTGATCCCGGATCGCCCGGGCTGGGGCACCGAGCCGAACGAGGAAGGCCTGCGCGTGCATCCGCCGAAGAACAAGGGCGGGCTGTTGAATTACGGGCTGAAGAAGTAGGTCTCTCCACGCCGTCGTCCCGGCCTAGTGCGCAATTGCGCATGGGAGCCGGGACCCATAACCACCGCTGCGTGGTGTGAAAGGGATCATTGCCCCAGCGGAGCAAACCAATATTCAGTTGGGGTAATGGGTCCCGGCCTTCGCCGGGACGACGCTTCCTCAATCACCGCGCGCCGCTCAATTATCCTCCCGCACCGCCGTGAACGCGCTGTCGATCACGTCGCCGATCGGCTGCCAAGCGTTGCCGTCGAACTGCACCAGCCGCATCTGCTTGATCGGGCGGAAATCCTTCGGTCCGGTATTGATGACGATCCCCGGCAGCGCGATCGGGCTCTGGTAGTTCTTCAGTGAGGCCGCCTGCCGCATGATGTTCTCGCGCGACAAATCGTCGCCGCACTGGCGCAGCACCTGCATCAGCGTGTCGGCCGCGGCGTAGCCGAACACGGCGTAGATGTCGTCCTTGTCGCCGTCGGGATAATATTTGTCCATGAAGGCGAGCCACGCCTTGATCTGCGGGTCGTTCTTCCAGGAGGCATCGTCGGCGTCCTTCAGGAACGAAGTCGAGACCACGCCGAGCGAGTTCTGCAGGCCCGCCGGCCGCAACGCGCTGGCGATCGAGGCCGAGGCGTTGTCGAGGATGAACACCGGATGCCAGTCGAGCTCGGCGGCGGCGCGGATCGCGCGCGCCGCGATCGCCGGCGCGCCGTCGAACACCAGAATGTCGGCGCCGGAATTCTTCAGGATGCCGATCTGGTTCTGGATCGCGGTCTCCGATGCGTCGAAGGCGAGATCGGCAACGATCATGCCCGCGGTGTCGCCGAGCCCCTCCTGCAATCCCCTGAACAGGTCGCGGCCGAACTGGTCGTTCTGCCAGAGCACCGCGATCTTGCGCGAGGGATAAGCGGCCTGGATGTAGTTGGCGTAGATCCGTCCCTCGGCGCGGAAGGTCGGCTGCCAGCCCATCGACCAGGGGAATCTTTGGGGCTGCGCCCACTCCTCGTCGCCGGAGGCGACGAACAGCTGCGGGACCTTGTTCTCGTTGAGGTATTTTCGAACGGCGAGGTTGCTCGGCGTGCCGAACGAGCCGAACATCACGAGGACATCCTGCTTCTCGACGAGATCGCGGGTCTGCTCCATCGCGGTCTTCGGATTGGAGCTGTCATCGACCGAGATGAACTTGACCTTGCGGCCGTTGATGCCGCCGTGGTCGTTGACCATCTCGAAATAGGCCGCTTCGGCCCGCCCGATGGTGGCGAACGCGGCGAGCGGCCCGGTGTAAGGCATGACGTTGCCGATGCGGATTTCGCTGCCGGCCGCCGTCGGCGCCTGCTGCGCGCATAACGGCGCCGCCGCGAGAACAGCTGCGAGAGATATCGAAAGCGCAGTTTGTCTTTTTGTTTGCATCAACATCGCCACAAACGCCGGCACGCAACCGGCGCTCCTCCCGAGCGACCCGACCTTATCGTCCAAGCCAATACCGGGAAAATGAAATGTTGATGGCGGAGGCGGACCTCAGCGCAATGTCATGTCGAGCCAGCCCAGCGGGTTGACCGCGACACGGTCGCCGTCATCGACCAGAACGGTGGTGGTTTCGGCCTCGATAATAGCGGGACCCGCGAGCGAATGGCCCGGTTTGAGATCGTCGAGCGCATAGACCGGCACCTCGCGCCAGCCGCCGAGCCAGGCCTGCCGCCTGCCGCGCGGCGCGCAGGATGCAGCCGAGCCGGCCTTTCCGGCATCGCTGCTGCCGGGCGCGACCTTGCCGACCGCGGCAACGCGCGCATTGACGAACACCACCTCCTGCCCGCGCGAGGCATAGGTGTAGAGCTCCTCGTGGCGGCGATGGAAGCGATCCTCGATCTGCGCCACGAGGTCGGCGGCGCCGAGATCGAGGTCGCCGAGCGGCACGTCGATCTCGAACACCTGCTCGCCATAACGCATCTCGGCCGAGCGCTCGATCGCGATGTCGCCCTTGAACCACTCGCGCAGCCGGCCGGCCGCCTGCGCTTCCAGCGCGGCGAACAGCGCACGGACTTCGCCGGCGGAAATCCGGCCCGTGCCGTAATGGGTGCGGCTGACCTCGTAGCGCAGATCGCTGGTCAGCATGCCCCAGGCCGACAGCACGGAGGCCACCGTCGGCACGATGATGCGCTTGATCTCGAGCTCGCGCGCGACCTCGGCGGCGTGCATGCCGGCGGCGCCGCCAAAGCTGAGCAGCGCGAATTTGCGCGGATCGACGCCGCGGCGCAAGGTCATCAGGCGGATGCCGTCGGCCATCTTCAGATTGATCATCTTGTAGATGCCGGCGGCCGCCTCGATCCGCGACAGTTCGAGCGCCTGCGCGATCTGGTCCACCGCAGCCTCCGACGCCGCGCGATCGAGCGGCCGCGCGCCGCCCATGAAGGCGGCAGCATCGAGATAGCCGAGCACGACGTTGGCGTCGGTCACGGTGGCCGCCGTTCCGCCATTGCCGTAGCAGGCCGGGCCCGGCACCGAGCCCGCGCTCTCCGGTCCCACCCGCAACGTGCGGCTGCCGTCGACGCTGGCAATCGAGCCGCCGCCGGCGGCGATGCTGGCGATGTCGAGGCTGCGCAGCGCAATGCGCTGGCCGGCCAGCATACCATCGGCCGACAGCGAGGCCTGGCCGTCAGCGATCAAGGAAATGTCGGTCGAGGTGCCGCCCATGTCGAACGGCACGAGGTCGGGAATGGCGAGCATCTCGGCGCAGCGGCGGCTGCCGGAGATGCCACCGGCCGGTCCCGATAGCACGGTGCCCGCGGCAAGCCGCGAGGCTTCCTCGACCGGCGCCATGCCGCCATGCGACAGCACGACGAACAGCGAGCCTTTGAAGCCGGCCTCATGCAGGCTGCGCTCCAGATTGGTCAGATAGCGCCGCACGGTCGGCGCGACATAGGCGTTCACGATGGTGGTCGAGACGCGCTCGTATTCCTTGATCTGCGGCAGCACGTCGCTGGAGCGCGACACGCTGACATCGGGCAGCTCCTTGGCCAGCCGTTCGACCGCGGCGAGCTCATGCGCCGGGTTGAGATAGGCGTGCAGGAAGCAGACTGCGACCGAGTTCGCACCCGATCGTTTCACCTCGGCGATGACATCGCCGAGCGCTGCGGCATCGAGTGCGATTGCCGCGCTGCCGTCGGCCGTCAACCGCTCGCGCACGCCGAAGCGGCGTTCGCGCGGCACCAGCGGCTCGGGCGGCGGCGTGCGCAGGTCGTAGCGATCCGGCTTCAGTCCCTCGCGCATCTCGACGACATCGCGATGGCCCTCGGTGGTCAGCAGCGCGACCCTGGCGCCCTTGCGTTCGAGCAGCGCATTGGTCGCAACCGTGGTGCCGTGCACCAGGCGATCGGTCGCAGCGAGCATCGCCGCGCGGGTGACGCCAAGGCGGCGCGCCAGCTCTTCCAGTCCGGCCATGACGCCGATCGACTGATCGGCCGGCGTGGACGGTGATTTCGCGAAAACGGTGCGCCCGGTTTTGTCAGTTGCAACCAGGTCGGTGTAGGTGCCGCCGACGTCAACCCCGATCGTATACATCGCTGCCCTGTAACGCCTTCGAAACCAGACCCTGCGCGGCGTCGCGCGCCCGCGCCTCCGCCGAGCGCTTCTCAGGCGGTCCCCAGCCGCCGCCACCGGACGAGCGGATCTCGAGGCAATCGCCGGGACGCAGCTCGATGCCGACCTCTTTTGTCCTGAGCACGCGCGGCGCGCGGCCTTCCGACAAGAGGCGATAGTGATGCGGCTCGCCGTCCTTGCCGCCGAGCATGCCGCAGGGGCCGTGCCGCGCGCCGTCGCCGGCGGTGTTGCCCTTGGCCGGCTTCTGCGTCTCCAGCACCATGTCGAGCGCGACGCCGAGGCCGCCGCGATGCTGGCCGTCGCCACCGGAGTCGGGGCGGAATTCATGCTGGCGGAAATGCAGGGGGAAGCGCACCTCGGCGACCTCGATGCTGCCGAATTTGAGACCGCCGACCGAGTGCCATTCGCCGATCGACGAATAGCCGTCGCCGCCGGGCGATGCGCCGCCGCCGGGCCGCGCCTGGAACATGTGCCAGATGAAGTTGCGCCCGTTGCGCGGATCCTCGCCCTGGATCGCGATCCGGAAGCGCCTGCCCCAGCCGCCCATCACGCGATCCGGACAGGATGCCGACATCGCCTTGATGATGGCTTCCACGATCTCGTTGGAGGGATGGCTGGTGCACAAGGTCACGGGACGGCCGGGATCGGCCCACACGATGGTGCCCTGCTTCGCCACCACCTTGAGCGGCCGCAGCGCGCCGGTGTTCTTCGGGATATCGGCGTCGATCAGATAGGCGAACGCCATCGCGACCGCCGCCTGCATGTTGGCATGCGAGGAGTTGACAAAGCTGGTCGACTGCGGATCGGAGCCGGTGAGATCGACCTCGATGTCGCTGCCTTTCTTGGTCACCTTGGCGGCGATCTTGATGTCGGTGCGGCCATGGCCGTCGTCGTCGAGCAGCGCTTCGCCGTAGAATACGCCGTCCTTCCAGGAGGACACCACAGCGCGGGTCTGCTGCTCGGTCGCATCAAGGATCGCTTCGATCGCAGCTTCCACCGTCTCCGCGCCGAACTCGCTGAACAGTTTTGCAACCCGGCGCTCGCCGAGATGCGCGGCGCCCAGCATCGCGGCGAGGTCGCCACGGAATTCGCGGGGGTTGCGGATGTTCAAGGCCAGCAAGTCGAGCAGATCCTCGCGCGGCTTGCCGGACTCATAGAGCTTGATCGGCGGAATGCGGATGCCTTCCTGATAGATTTCGGTCGCGGCCGGATTGTAGGCGCCATGGGTGGCGCCGCCGATGTCGCTCTGATGCGCGCGCACGATGGTCCAGAGCAGCCGCTTGCCGCCGTCGAACACCGGCACGAACGCGGTCAGGTCAGGCAGATGGCTGCCGCCCTGATAGGGATCGTTGAGCAGGATGACGTCGCCGGGCGCGACATCCTTGAAGCGTTCCTCGACCGCCAGCGTCGCCCACGGCAAGGCGCCGACATGCACCGGGATGTGGTCGGCCTGCGCGATCAGGCGCCCGCTGGTGTCGCAGATCGCCAGCGAGAAATCGCGGCTGGAATTGAGGATTTGCGAATAGGAAGTGCGAAGCATGGCTTCGCCCATCTCCTTCACGATCGACGACAGGCGGTGCTGGACGACGGAGCGGGTGATCGGATCGATCTTGGCGGACATCTTTGCCTTGTTGGCGCAGGAGGTTGCGCTGATTGGTGATTTTGGACCGGACGGCGGGAACGTCGGGGTCCATCCTATAGCCAGAGCTGTTGTGACCGCAAACCGGCGCTCCCTTTGCCCTGGAATATTCCGTCGATCAGCAAGTCGTGATCGGCAAGGATTCTTCGTTTCCACACGGAATAGAAGTCGCGCCATTGCGTCCCACCCATGCAAGCCGACTGCATTCTGAGCGGAATGGCCTCTGTGGACCGACCGCCGGCCGGATCGCAGCGATGCTCTCCGACAAACCCTGGGGTGAACCGATGATCCTGCGATACCTCAAACCCGGCCTCGGCGCCGCGCTGCTCGGCGCGCGCGTCCTGGTTGCCCTTGCCGCCTCTCCGGTTGTGCTCGCGCACGAGGCCCATCAGCCGGCCCAGAACGCGCCGACGGCGCAGTCGGCCGAAGAGAGCGCATTCCTCGCCGAGAACGACGCCGCGATGACCAAGATGATGAACGACATGGCCGCCAGGCCGAGCGGCGACATCGATCGCGATTTCGTCGCGATGATGATGCCGCACCACCAGGGCGCGATCGACATGGCCGTGATCGAGCTCCGCTACGGCAAGAACGAGCAGCTCCGCCGCATCGCGCAGGAGATCATCGTCGAGCAGCAGCAGGAGATTGACGCGATGAAACTCGCGATCGGCGAGCCGGTGACGGCATCCGCGCCGGCGCCGACGCAAACCGCTCCGGCGGCACCGACCACGCACGACCACATGAACATGTCTCACGAGATGAAGAAGTAGGAGCGCGACACGATGAACCGCCAATTCCTGAAGATCCTGCTGGCCACGACCGTGGTCGCGATGTCGACCTCCGCCTTCGCCGGCCAGGCGCCCGGCGCCGCCGCAGCGCCGGATGTTCCGGTCAGCCATCACGATCGGGTCTATGCGGCCGAGCAGTTCTCGAACACCGTGTCGGTCACCGATCCCGTCGACAACAGGCTGCTCGGCGTGATCCGGCTCGGCGATCCGCAGCCCGGCAATTTCAGCCCGCTCTACAAGGGACAGGTGCTTGTCCATGGCATGGGCTATTCGCCCGATCACCACACCCTCGCCGTGGTCTCGATCGGCTCCAACTCGGTAACTTTCATCGACACCACGACCAACGCGGTCAAGCACGTCACCTACGTCGGACGTTCGCCGCACGAGGCCTTCTTCACACCGGACGGCAAGGAGGTCTGGGTCACCGTGCGCGGCGAGAACTACATCTCCGTCATCGACGCGCAGAGCTTCAAGGAAACCACGCGGATCGAGGTGCCGCCCGGACCTGGCATGCAGATATTCTCGCCCGACGGCAAATACGGCTACATCTGCTCGTCGTTCAATCCGGAAACCGACGTGGTCTCGGTGGCCGATCACCAGATCGTCGCCAAGGTGAAGCAGGAAAGCCCGTTCTGCCCGAACATCGCAGCCTCGCCCGATGGCGAGCAGGTGTGGTTCACACTGAAGGATACCGGCAAGACCCAGGTGTTCAACGCCAAGCCGCCGTTCAATCCGATCAAGACCATCGACACCGGTCCGATCACCAACCATGTCAACTTCGCCAGGACGGCGAAGGGCACCTTCGCTTATGTGACGATCGGCGGCACCAACCAGGTCAAGGTGTTCCGCACCGACGACTTCTCGCAAGTCGCGAGCATTCCGGTCGGCAATCTCCCGCACGGCGTCTGGCCGTCCGGTGACGGCACCCGGATCTATGTCGGCCTGGAGAATGCCGACGCGCTCGCCGCGATCGACACCGCGACCAACAAGGTGATCGCCAACATCCCGATCGGCCAGGCGCCGCAGGCGATCGCCTATGTGCCGGAGGCTGCGCCGAATCCCGATGATCGCCACAACCTGCAGGCCCTCGGCGTTGCCGGCCAGGTCGCCCATCTCGCGCTCGCGCCAAAGAAGGAGGTCAAGGGTGACAACAAGGGCGACAAACCGCCGACCAGCGTCTCGCTGTTCGACCAGGGACTGATCCAGGTGCTGCAGGCCTCCGTCACAGGCCTCGAGCCGAAGCAGCATTACGTGCTGGCGCTGGCCGACAAGGCCGACGGGACCGGCACGGCACAACCGCTCGCCGCCTTCATGACCAACCCGGCAGGCTCCGCGATCGTCAATGCGTCTGGCCCGATCCGGCAGATCGTGCAAAGCTCGGCCAAGGCCGAACGCCGCTATCTGGTGATTGCCCCCGGTGAGCCGTCGAAGTTCGGCGCGGCCGTGCAGGTCCAGACACCATGAGCGACATGCTGCACCAGATCGAGCCGGTCATTCCAGCGCTGCGCCGCTACGCGCGCTCGCTGGTCCGCAACCGCGCGACCGCCGACGATCTGGTGCAGGACTGCCTGGAGCGCGCCGTCACTCACTGGCACCAGCGGCGCGACACCGGCAGCCCAAAGTCATGGCTGTTCGCCATCCTGCACAACCTTGCCGTCAACCAGTTCCGCAGCGCGTCCGCACGCATCCGGCACGTCGCCATCGACGAGGCGGGCGAACACGAGATCGGACAAAATGCCGAGCAGGAACAGAAACTGATGTATCAGGATGTGCTCGGGAAACTCGCCAGGCTTCCCGACGAGCAGCGATCGGTGCTGCTGCTCATCGCCGTTGAAGATTTGAGCTATGCGGAAGCCGCCAAGGTACTCGGCATCCCCATCGGCACCGTGATGTCGCGCCTGTCGCGGGCGCGCGAGAGATTGCAGCAGGAACTCGAGAATCCCGCCGACAACCAGCAGAGGAACGTCGTGCAATTGCGGAGCAAGCCATGAGCGGTCGTCCCATCTCCGAAGACGATCTGCACGCCTATGTCGACCATGCGCTCGAACCGGAACGGAAAGCCGAGGTCGCCGCCTATCTGGAGAGTCATCCGGATGTGGCAAAGCGCGTTGCTGCGTTTTCCGATCAGCGCAGCCTGCTACGCTCGGCACTTGCACCGATTGCCGAAGAGCCGCTGCCGCCGCAGCTCAATCTGTCCAGGATCATCGAGAGCAAGCGCCTCCGCTCGACTGCATCGTCGTTCCGCTGGGCGATCGCGGCGATGCTGATGCTCGCGATCGGCGGTGTCGGCGGCTGGTCGATCCGTAGCGCGACCGAGGCGCCGGCGGGCGGCCTTGCCGCGCTCGCCCAGGAAGCAAGCGATTCCTATCACGTGTACGCCTCCGATCACACCCGGCCGGTCGAGCTGCGCGACAGCACCGAGCTCGCGGCGTGGGTGTCCAGCCGATTGCGCCAACCGGTCAAGCTGCCTGATCTCAGCAAGTCGGGATACCGCTTCATGGGCGGACGCGTGGTGCCGACCGCACACGGCCCCGCGGCCATGTTCATGTATGACGATGATCACGGCGAGCGGCTCGTCGTGCTCACCAGGCCGATGACGACCGACCAGAACGCGCCGATGGCACCGCATTCGGGCCGCGACTTCACCGGCTTTTCCTGGGCCGATGGCGGATTGGGCTATAGCCTCGTGGGACCGGGCGCGGCCGAGCAGCTGCGACCGCTTGCCAACGAGATCCGCAAGCAGGCGCAGACGATCTGACGCAGAAGCGCGCTAAGGCTTGGTGTAGGCCCAGAACAGCACGGTGCCGATCACCAGCGCACCGGCGATGAACAGCAGCACCGCGGGCAATCCGAACAGCGCCGCGACGCCGGCGGTGCTCGATTGCAGCAGCGCCGCGCCGAGGAAGAAGGCAAGGTTGACCGACGACAGCGCCTTGCCGGTGTTCTGGGCATCGACCAGCTGCCGCGTCATGCCGTAGATCAACGGCTGCGCCGAGGTCGCAAGCCCGATCAGGATCAGCAGCACCAGGTCATATTGCGACGGCATCACGGCAACGCCGAGCAGGTTCGAGACCGGGAAATGCGGCGCGCCGGCCGCCATCAGCACCAGCAGCAACGCGGCGATAGCGTGGGTCGCCGCCACCATGGTGCGGCGGTGCCCGAACCTGCGATCGAAGGCGCCGATGCAGGCCGGACCGACGATCATCGCCAGCGTGAACAGGCCGAGCACATTGCCCGCCTCGATGCGGCTCAACCCCTTCACATCCATCAGCCACGGCCCGCCCCACAGGCCGCGCAAGGTCAGCGACGCGCCGAGCGACACCAGCGACAGCGCGATCAATCCGCGCAGGCCGCGCGACAGGCCAAGCCGCAGCACCTCGGCCATCTGGTGCAGCGGCGAGGAGTCATCCGCATGCGCGGCCGGCTGCCGCGGCACCAGCGCGAACACCGCGATCAGCACCGCAATACCGAAGCCGGCCGAGACCCAGAAGCCGGCGCGCCAGCCGAACTGATCGACCACGAAGGCCAGCGGGCTTGCCGACAGCAGCATGCCGATATTGCCGATCGAGAGGATCAGGCCGGACCACAGGCCGAACTTCGCCGCCGACATCTGCTTGGCGGCCAGCGTCATCGGGCACATCAGCATGCCCGAGGTGGCGACACCCAGCATCAATTGCCCGAGCACGAAGCTCGCGGGGCCTGTCGCAAGCGCCGAGACCAGCGTTCCGACCACGGTACCGGCGAGCAGGCTCAGCGACACCGGCCGCACGCCGAAACGATCCATCGCGGCGCCAACAGGTATTTGCGAGGCGGCAAAAGAGAAATGATAGATCGAGGTGAGGCTCGCCAGCGCTTGCGGCGAGGTGCCGAAGTCGCGCGCCATCAGGTCGAGGCTGATCGCCGGAATCGTCCGCAACAATGTCGACAGCATGTGGCCCGAGGCCAATGCCAGAAGTGCAAGAACCAGGGCACGGAACCCGATCCCCGCCTCTTCCTTCGTCACCACGCCGTCCATGAATCGCCTATTCCCCGAGCATTGTGGGAAGGGGCGTAACATTATTGGGCTGACGGTGCCAACTTTCGCGGCACACCTGCCTTCGCCGTCATGGTCGGGCATAGCCGTCCGAAGGACGTGTCGCTTCCGCTCGCTTGCGCCCGGCCATCCACGTCTTGCTTCACGCAGGGCCGCAGACGTGAATGCCCGGGACGAGCCCGGGCATGACGAGTTCGCTGAGATTTCGTCGCCCTTACTGTTTATGGAACACCAGCGTCCGCAGCTCGATGCTCTCGCGCGGCGCGGCGTCGGCGGGCGTGGTCGGATCGATGAACGCCGTGTGCGGCCCGAACCGCGTGCGGCCGTCGGTTGCCGAGTCGTAGCATTTCAGCAGGATCGCCTCGTCCGGCGTCATCTCGGGAATGTAGAACCAGCGATGGTTCGGGTTGTACTTCACCGAATAAGTCTCGCCGCTGCGGTTCGGATAGATCAGGTCGGAGGCAACGAGATCCTCCGGCGCGATCGTGGTACCGTCGGCCATCGCCAGCGGTGAATCGCGCAACGGCCCGCGGATCGGGCGCCAAAGGTTGATCACCTGGACGCGGCCCTTGACCAGTTCGTTGGCCTCATCGGGCAGGTGCTCGAACACCCGGTTGTGTCCGGAGATCGCGGTCTGATCGACATGGACGCGGGTCGCGGGCTGGCGCGGTCCACCACCGCGAATGTCGGCCGCACCTTCGACGCGCTTGCGCACGGTGTGATCGAAGATGAAGACGCGATCCGCCTTCAGCGTCGCCTTCAGGAAGGCCTCGACGGCCGGGTAGTAGACGTTGCGGACTTCGTTGTCGTCGTAATAGTCCTTGACGCTGGTCGGATGCTTGACCAGCGCAAAGCCCTCGCGGTCGAGCGAGAAACTGTCCGCGATCAGGCGCCCGTCGAAGATCGGAACGTTGTGGGGTTCAGGCAGCGCGGTGGATTTGGGTTCGCCGGGCGGCGGATCGAAAGCGTAGGTCCGCGGCTTGCCCGGCGTCGGCGCGAGATAGTTCAGTTCAGCGGTCACAAACGGCAGCGACTCGATGCGAGTTTGTTGAAGGCCCATGGTGATCTCCCGGACTCGATTGTTCGTCCCCTTGATCTTGGCGGCGCCGGAGGGTGTGGCAAGGCCGCGGCGAAAATAGCAACGTTGCTGTTCTCTCCGGCATCGAACGGGAAAATTCCTTCCGGTGACATCATCGCAAAGTGGATGGTTATTCCGCGGTCAATCGAACAGGCTCGCTCGCGGCTTACCCCTCTCCCCACCCTCCCCCGACGCAAGTCGGGCCTGGCCGACTTGCGCAGATTTGCAATGCGCAACCGGGGTACACCCCGGTTGCGTGGGGGAGGGAGCCCGACCAACGTGCTCACCTCACGAACGCAAGGATCCTACGCGAGCCGCACCGATGTGAGGGAGGCACGGACGGCACGGTTCCCTCCCCCCTTGCGGGGGAGGGTTAGGGAGAGGGGTGCCACACGGCACGCTCTCTCAACATGCGCGGCGCAAGCACCAGAGGTCGGGCGTTCACTCAAAGCCCCGCGCCCTTCTCCACCGCCGCGCCAAACGACCGGTCGACGATGTCGGCGGCGTTGATCTTGTGCCGGATCAGGCCCCAGCGGTCGTAGAGATCGATGGTCTTCTGCTCGTCGGCGACCACGCTGTCGTCGATTGGCGCGATGCGGATCCTGGCCCGGGTCAGCCAGTTCCGCGGCACGGCGGGCGGGATGTTCATCAGCCTGCCCCAGGTCGCAGCGTAGCCCTCGACATTGGTCTGCGACCAGGCACGCGCGGCGGCAAGCCGGCGCACGAAATCCTCGAGCTCGGCGCGCTTGGCCTTGATCGCATCCGGCGTCGCAACCTGGAAGCCGAGGCCGGGTGTGATGCCGTCGGCCGTGATGACGCGGCGCGATTTGAACAGCACCTCTTCCTGACTGACATACGGCTCCCAGGTCGACCAGGCATCGACCGCGCCCTTGCGTGTAGGCGACCTTCGCGTCCGACGGCGCGAGGAACACGATCTGCACGTCGCTGGCCTGCCAGCCCTTCGACTCCAGCGCCGCCAGGATCAGCTGGTGGCCGATCGAGCCGCGGCCGGTTGCGATCTTCTTGCCGCGCAGATCGTCAAAACTCCTGATCGCGGAATTTTCCGGCACCACGACCGCAAGCCCGTCGCGCGATTGCCGCACGGCCGCGATCGCCTTGACCGGAATCTTGGCGGCGGCCGCGAACGTGAACGGCGCGTCGCCGACCAGGCCGGTGTCGATCGCGCCCGCCCCAAGTGCCTCCAGCAGCGGCGCCGCCGCGGCGAACTCCTTCCACTCGATCTTGTAGGGAACATCCTTGAGTACGCCGGCCGCTTCCATCACCGCCTGCGAATTGCCCTTCTGGTCGCCGACGCGCAGCGTGGTCTGCGCGGCGGCGACGTCGATGGCGGCGAGCGCAAGCGCCGCCGCGACAATGAGACGGATCATTCGGCGGCGATCCCGCGCTGCTGGTCGCGCGCCTCGATCAGCTTGCGGGTCAGCGGGATCAGCGCGCGGCCGTAGTCGATCGCATCGACCAGCGGATCGAAACCGCGGATCAGGAAGTGGCTGACGCCGAGATCGTAGTAATCAGC
Organism: Bradyrhizobium sp. USDA 3364; assembly: GCF_054056355.1. Lineage (NCBI taxonomy): Bacteria > Pseudomonadati > Pseudomonadota > Alphaproteobacteria > Hyphomicrobiales > Nitrobacteraceae > Bradyrhizobium > Bradyrhizobium sp. USDA 3364. The sequence goes on along the minus strand of NZ_JBSRYG010000002.1, from coordinate 5,275,847 downwards.
GAACACCTCCGCGACCTGCTCCGGCGTGCCGACCAGCGCCGTGGTGTTGCTGTTGGCGCCGGTGAGTTTTGCAATTTCAGTCCACAGCCGCTTGTCGATGCGCGTGCCCTGATCGGCGAGCGCCAACAGCCGCTTGGCACCGTCGGTCGCGTGATTGGGCCGGCGGTAGCCGGTCTGGTCCTGCAAGGCAGTGGCGCGCTCGAGGATTGCTTCCGCCTTCGCCCACGCCTTCTCCTCGGTGTCGGCCAGGATCGGCCGCACCGACAGGCTGAAGCGCGGCGTCGGCCGGCCGTGCCTGGCCGCAGCCGCGCGCACCCGCGCGGTGACGTCGCGCACCTGCGCATAGGATTCACCCCCACAGCGCGAAGGTGTCGGCGTGCTTGCCCGCGACCTCGACCGCGGCGTCCGAGCCGCCGCCGACGAAGGTGTAGATGCCGCCCTTTTGCAACGGCTTCACCTGCGAGAAGCCGTTCTCGACGTTGTAATACTTGCCGCTGTAGTTGAACGGCTTCTCGCTGGTCCATTCCAGCCGCACCACGTCGAGGAATTCGCTGGTGCGGGCGTAGCGCTCGTCCTTGTCGTCGAGCGTGTTGCCGTCCTGGCGCAGCTCGATCGCGTTGCCGCCGGTGATGACGTGGAGCGAGACGCGGCCGCCATAGAACTGGTCCAGCGTTGCCAGTTGTCGCGCCAGCAGCGTCGGCGCGGTGAAGCCCGGCCGCTGCGCGATCATCACCTTCAGCGATTTCGTGATGGTCAAAACATGCTGCGCGACCTGCAGCGCATCCGGCGTGGTTGAATGGAACGCGAGCAGCGCGCGGTCGAAGCCGGCGAGCTCATGCGCCTTGGCGACGGTCTCGATATAGGGCGGATCGAGCACCGGGCCTGATCGAACGATGGTCTCGGAGGCATTGTTGTTGGTGATGAAGCCGATGAACTCGACCGGCATGGCGGGAACTCCGTTGTTGTTGGCTGTTTTTTCAGACGCCCAGCGCGAGGCGCCCGGCGGAGACACGGGTGGCATCGTCTTGCGGGGTATGGACGCGGCCGCACAGCACGTCGCGATAATGCCGCTCCAGGGGATTGGTTCGCGACAGGCCGTGATTGCTGGTCAGCGACAAGGCATCCTCCACCACTGCTGCGGCGTTATTGGTCACCGTCAGCTTGATGATGTTAGACTCGATCGCCGAGAGCTGGAAGCCGTTATCGAAGTCGGCGGCAGAGCTGTCGATCAGGCGAGCATTGACCGCAAGCCGCGCCTCGATACCGCCGACGACCTCCTGCATCCGTGGCAATGTCGCGAGCGGCGCGCCCAGATTGGCTGGCACCCGTTCCCTCAGGAATTTGACCAGCCAGTCGCGTGCGGCCCGGGCGATGCCGTCATAGATCGCGGCGACGAAGATCGCGTGCACGGTTGCCTGGGTCACGTCAGGAGCCTTCCAGTCGTCCGGCCTGCGCACGTCGATCTCGTAGTCCAGCGGAAACACGACGTCGTCGAAGACCACGGTGTGGCTGCCGCTGGCGCGCAGGCCGAGATGATCCCAGGTCTCCTCGATCCGCGTTCCCGGCAGACCGGCGGGAACCAGAAATAATCCGACACGGGTTTCCGGCTCGTCGGTCTTGGCCCAGACCGAATACCATTTCAGGATCGGCGCACCGGTCGAGTAGATCTTGCGGCCCGTCAGCCGCCAGCCAGTCTCGGTGCGGCGCGCCGTGGTCGCCGGCAGGCCGCCGCGCGCGGGCGAGCCGAGCTCGGGCTCGACACGCAACGCGTTGATCAGCGCCACGCCTTCGACCGTCTCCCTGGCGAGCTTACGCGACAGCCGCGCCGGCCAGCGGGTGCTGCGTGCCATCACCAGATGCTGGATGTAGTGCATCGACAGCACCAGCGCGGTCGACGGATCGGCCTTGCCGATGATGCCGAGCACGCGCGTGGCATCGTGGGCGCCCGCCCCGCCGCCACCGAGCGCAGCAGGTACGGCCAGCGCCAGCAATCCCTCGCGCGACAGATCGGCGAAATTCTCGAACGGAAAGCTGGCGTCGCGATCATGCGCGGGCGCACGCGCCGCAAATGTTTCGGCGAGCCGCAACGCGCGCGCGATGTGCTCGGGCACGTCTCCCGGCGGTAGCTCCCTCGCCGCTGATGTCACCATGTCGCCTCCAGTCCGAGCAGACCGAGGATCTGCTTGCGCAGCTCCGCAAGATAAGGATCGCCGCGATGCCGCGGATATGGCCGTCCGACCGCGATGTCGGCCTTGATCCGCGCCGGCCGGTCGGACAGCACGATGACGCGGTTGGCGAGCACCAGGGCTTCCTCGACATCATGTGTGACCAGCAGCGTGGTAAAGCCCTTGCGCTGCCACAGCGCCACGAGCTCGGACTGCATCGCGATCCGCGTCAACGAGTCGAGCTTGCCGAGCGGCTCGTCGAGCACGAGGATCTTCGGATCGTTGACCAGCGCGCGCGCCAGCGCCACACGCTGCGCCATGCCGCCGGAAAGCTGGTGCGGATAGGCGCTGCGGAACGAGGACAGGCCGACCAGCTCGATCACGGCATCGACCCGATGCCGCTGCGTCTTCAGAATGCCCTGCGCCTCCAGCCCGAGCGCGACATTGTCCCACACCGTGCGCCAGGGAAACAGCGTCGGATCCTGGAACACGACGACGCGCGACGGATGCGGGCCACTGATGCGGACTTCATCCTCGCGCAGCGACCCGGAGCGCGGCTTCTCCAGCCCCGCGACCAACCGCAGCAGGGTCGACTTGCCGCAGCCGGACGGGCCGAGCAGCGCGACGAACTCGCCCGGCGCAATCGAGAGATTCACATTGTCGAGCACCGGCAGGACGGCGCCGTCGATATCGAAGGCGTGGCTGACGCCTTCGATGTCGAGCTCGGCGCCCACGGCGGGATAGGTGATCGCCTCGGCGGCGGACTGCACTACCATTTCACGACGCCCTTCTGCCAGACCAGCAGGCGATCGCGGGTGCGGAACAGCAGCGTGATCGCGCCGGAGCAGAGCAGCGACATCACGATCAGCGCCGCATACATATTGGCATAGGCCGCCCAGCCCTGCGCCCATTGCAGGTACCAGCCGAGCCCGGCCTTGACGCCGATCATCTCGGCGACCACCAGCACGGCGAAGGACGAGCCGAGCCCCATGAACAGGCCGACGAACACATGCGGCAGCGCTGCGGGGATCGCGACCTTCAGCACCAGGAAGGACGGCTTGGCGCCGAGCGTGCGCGCGACGTCGTAATAGGCACTGCTCACGCTCGCCACGCCCGACCATGTCAGGACCGTCACGGGGAAGCCGGTGGCCAGCGCGATCAGGAAGGTCGAGGCGCTCCAGCTCGACGGAAAGGTGAAGAAGGCGATCGGCAGCCAGGCGGTGGCCGGCAGCGGACCGATGAAGCGCAGCACCGGGTGCACCCAATAGCCGATCCTCTGCGACCAGCCGATCGAGACACCGGTGATGAAACCGATCGTCGCGCCGATGATATAGCCGCCGATCTGCAGCTTGATCGAGGCGAACACGCTGTCGAGCAGCTTCGGCAGATCGTCGGTATAGACTTCCAGGATCGCCTGCGGCGGCGGGAAGAACGGCAGCGGCAGCCAGGCAAGTTTCGCGGTGGCGACTTCCCACAGCGTCACGAACGCGCCGAATGCCACCAGCCACGGCGCGCGCTTGCGCAATGCCCGGCCGGCGCCGCCGAGATAGTCCGCGCCGAGCGTGCCGAACAGGATGAAGGCGGCGATGACGATGGCGCCGATGCCGAGTGACCCGGTCCGCGACCAGTCGCCGACATCGGGCCAATAGAGGCATGACAGCCCAAAGGCAGCCCAGGCGAGGCTTGCCGCTAGCCCGACGCCGTAGCTGCCGGAGAGGTCCGCGAACGTGACCGCGGCGCGCGGCGCGGCCGCGGTTGTCGCGTCAGACACTGAATACGTCGACATAGATCCGCTCCGCGAATTTGGCAGTATCCGTGCTCTGCTTGAACACCTGCACCGATTTCAGGTCGTCGGCGTAGCTCTTCAGCTCGCGCTTCAGCACCTCGCCGGTCGGATGATGGTGATGGGTGTGGTAGCGCGCCATCGCCTCGAGATCGGCGAGGCTCGCCGCCTTCGGTGCATAGGGCTGGAACGATTTCGCCGCCTTGTCCGGGTTCTGCGAGGTGAACATCGCGGCATCGAGCAGCGCCTGCGTGATGGCGCGCGCGACGTGGGGCTCTTCGCGGACCAGACTGCCGCGGAGACCGACGATGCAGCAGCTCTTGTCGCGGTATTCGCCGTCGAGGTTGGAGGCGACCTCCTTGTATTGCGCATCCTTCAGCCAGAGATAGGCCAGCGGGTCCGACGACAGGAAGGCCTGCACCTCGCCCTTCGCGACCGCGACATTGAGCAGATTGCCGGGATAGGCGCGCCAGTCGACATCCCTGACCGGGTCGATGCCGAGCTTGGAGAGCTGGATCGAGAAGAAGTTCTTGTCCGGACCCGCGAGGTCGCCGACCGCGACGATCTTGCCTTTGAGGTCGGCAAGCTTGTCGACGCCGGAATTGGTGCGGGTCAGCACCCGCATGCAGCCGCCATGGGTGCCGGCGGCGATCTTGACGTCGAAGCCCTGCTCCAAGGGCTTCAGCCAGCGCAGCGCCATGCCGAGCCCGGCGTCGCTCTTGCCGGTTGCGATCGCCTCCAGCAGTTGGTCGGTCGAGCCTGAATAGTTGACGAGCTCGACGTCGAGGTTCTGCTTCTGGAAGAAGCCATGGTCGATCGCGACCGGCAGCGGCGCGAGGCAGACCGCGCCGGCGTTCCAGGACAGTTTCAGCTTGCGTGGGCTACCTGCCAGCGACGGCGCGTCGGAGGCGGTCTTGCAGATCGGGAATTCGGAGAAGTCGATCGCCGGCGGGATCGCGCGCGGCGCGAAGGCCTGTGCGCCATAGGCGCCGAGCGGTGCGGCAAACGCCGCGGCGGCGCCCGCACGCAGCAATGTGCGGCGATCGATCACCGTCTTCTTGTGGTCGACAGACATTATCACTCCTGCATTTCGGCAAGGCTCCGCCCCGCACGCAAAACGTCTCCGTCCGCGTGCCCCGTCGTTCGAAGCTCATGGTTCTAGAAAAAAGCGGATCTCTCCGGCGCTATTGCACTCAAGCAACGCGCAAATGATGCGGCGCGGCAGGTTCACCGTCAATGAAATGGAATTTCGAATGTTATCGGCGCGGCAGCTGATCTCTCCACGATCGCATCGCGCGACGATGAAAGGATTTTTGCCGATGCCGCGACGCAGGCGCGCAACGTCGCGGCATCGATTGCACCAAATTTGAGCCAATACAGATCGCTTGCGCGATGTCTTCTACGCGATGCAGCTCGGCGAGATCATCCTTGCTGCGCGCAGGCGGATTTCAGTTTTCCGTTTCGTTGACGGCGAACGGCTTGCTCATAGACTTGAGCGAACGCTGCCGCGCCTTCCGCCGGGCAGCGAATGAATCAGAAAGAAAATCCAGATGCGCAAACTCGCCCGCTCGGGCCCTCCCTACACTCTCACCCGCCGCACCGCGGCCGCGCTGATCACGGCGGTGATCACGCTGTCGACATCGGCGGCGGCGTTCGCGGCTGATGCCATCGTGCTGCGGGTCGGCGACCAGAAGGGCGGCAACCGCTCGCTGCTCGAGATTTCCGGCTTCGCCAAGGACCTGCCCTACAAGATCGAATGGTCGGAATTCCCGGCCGCGGCGCCGATCCTCGAGGCGCTCAATGCCGGCGCGCTCGATGTCGGCTACACCGGTGACCTCGCCTTCCTGTCGGTCTATGCCGCGGGCGCACCGATCAAGGCGATCGGCGGCACGCGCGCCGATCCGAAGACGCAGGCGATCCTGGTGCGCGCGGATTCGCCGATCAAGACCGCGGCCGACCTGAAGGGCAAGCGGCTGGCCGGCACCCGCGGCGGCTGGGGCCAGTTCCTGATCGACGCGACACTGGAGAAGACCGGCAACAGGATCGAGGACGCGACCTTCGCGCCGCTCGGCCCGGTCGACGCCAAGATCGCGCTCGTCGCCGGCTCGATCGACGGCTGGGCGGTGTGGGAGCCCTACGTCTCCTTTGCGACGCTGAAGGACAAGGCGCGCATCGTCGCCGACGGCGAAGGGCTGACGCCGACCGTCACCTTCATCGTCGCTTCCGACAACGCGATCGCGACCAAGCGCGCCGCGGTGCAGGACCTGGTGCAGCGGCTGAACAAGGCGCGGCTGTGGTCGCTCGACCATCTCGCCGAATACGCCAGGAGCACGGCCGAGCTGACCAAGCTGCCGGAGGACGTGCTGCTCGCCGCCTACACCGCGCAGAAGACGAGCCCGATCGCGATCGACGATGCCGTGGTGAAGGAGGTGCAGGCAGCCTCCGACCGCGCCACCCGCTACGGCATCCTCGGCAAGACGCTGGATGTCAGCAAGGCGGTCGACCGCAGCTTTACCGCCGGCGCGAGCTTGAACTAGCGGCGGTTCTTCACCTCCCCTTGCAAAGGGGAGGTCGGTTTGCGCAGCAAACCGGGTGGGGATCGGCTCTCTCCGCGAACGCGAGCGCCCGTGGAGAGCAACCCCCACCCCGCCCTCCCCCTTTCCGGGCGAGGAAGACAGGCAGTGTGCTCACCTGATGCACAAAACGGAGACCTCGGATGTCCGGCCCGCTCCATCTCGCACTGATCGTCACAGCGCATCTGGCCTGCATGATGCTGCTGGTGATGCTTTCAGCCTAGACCCGACCGACCACGCATCATGGCCAGCGGAGGACGATCGGTATTCGTGATCGAAACGCGCCACGATGCGGCGTTCGCGTTGGAGGCGGCGAGCCTTGCGCACGCAACGGAGTTGCTGCAGACCTCGTGGCTCGCCGCGGCCCTCGACGATTTTCATCGCCGGCAACCTCACCTGTCGCAACGCTGCGCACCCTGGCGGATCCGCGAGGCAACCGCGGCGGAGGCCGCGCTGTTTCGCGATCTCGCAGACGAGTTCGCCGACGGTTCCAATCGATTTCTGGTTGCCGAGTTGCCCGACGAATTCTAGCAACGTTGCCGCTCGGGAGCGCACCAAGCAACGACGAACGAAGCCTCTCACTCCGTCTTCCATTCGGCATCGAACACATTGATCGCCTTCGGGATCAGCTTGAGGCGGGTGAAGACGTCCGCGATCTTCTGCTGCTCTGCCAGCACCGCGGAGTCGACGCGCCGGGCGCCGAGTTCGGCGCGGTTGACCGAGCGTTCGATGATATCGGCAGGAAGGCTGATCTTCGGGCTGAGCTCGGCCGCGTACCGCTTGCGATTGTCCCTGATCCAGACATCGATCTCGTCGATCGCGGTCAGCACGGTGGTCAACACCTTGGGGTTTTCCTCCGCGATCGGCCGGGACGCAATGTAGAAGGAGACATTGGCTGCGAGGCCGGTCGCGTCTGCGATGCTGCGCGCGCCGAGGCCGATCTCTGCCGCGGCATAGTAGGGATCCCAGATCACCCAGGCGTCGACCGCACCGCGTTCGAACGCCGCACCCGCGTCCGCGGGCGCAAGATAGACCGGCTCGATGTCCTGGTAGGTCAGGCCATTGGCCTCCAGCGCGCGCACCAGGAAGTAATTGACGTTCGACCCCTTGTTCAGCGCGACACGCTTCTTGCGAAGATCAGAGATCGTCTTGATCGGGCTGTCCTTTGCAACAATGATCGCCTCGTTTCGCGGCGACGCAGGCTCGTAGCCGGCATAGACGATGTTGGCGCCGGCGGCCTGCGCGAAGATCGGCGGCGCCTCGCCCACGGGCCCGAAATCAGCCGCGCCGATATTCAGGGATTCGAGCAGCTGCGGTCCGGCCTGGAATTCGTTCCAGCTCACGGTCCAGCCGAGCGGCGCCAGCTTCTGCTCGAGGATGCCACGCTCCTTGAGGAAGATCAGATTGCCGCCGCCCTTCTGGAACGCGATGCGAAACACCTTGTCTCTCGCCTGCGCCGACGGAAGCGCTGTCCAACCAAAGAGAAAGCCGGCCATCGCCAGCGCAACACTTCGACCCAACCAGTTTCGCATGCTCGCTTTCCCCCTCGAAAGTCAGTATTGGAGTGGGAAGCGTGTTTGATTTTGCCGGTCGCGACAATTTCAAAGATGGACGATTTCCGGTTCAAGCCTTTCACGCAGCATCGGCGCGGCAGAATTTCTTTGGCGCCGCCCGCAACGACAACAGGGAGTGCAACATGCAACTATCGATGAAAGACCGCGTCGCGGTGGTCACCGGCGGCAGCAAGGGCATCGGGATCGCGGTGGCGCGGCGGTTTGCGGAATCCGGCGCCAAGGTCGCGATCCTCGCCCGCGGCGCCGCCGACCTCGCGGCGGCGCGCGAGGCGCTCGCCAAGGACGGCCTCGCGGTGCGCGATTACGTCTGCGACGTCGCGAAGGCCGCCGACATCACCAAGGCCCACGACCAGATCATAGCGGACCTCGGCAAGATCGACGTGCTGGTCAACAACGCCGGTACGGCGCGCACGCTGGCCTTCGAGGGCATCAGCGACGAGGCCTGGCAGGAGGACCTCGACCTGAAACTGTTCGCCGCGATCCGCTTCAGCCGGCTGGTCTGGCCGGGCATGAAGCAGCGCAAATGGGGCCGCATCATCAACGTGCTCAACACGTTTGCGAAGGCGCCGGCCGGCAATTCCGCGCCGACCTCGGTGTCGCGCGCCGCCGGCATGGCGCTGACCAAGGTGATGGCCAATGAAGGCGGCGAGCACAACATCCTGGTGAATGCGCTCCTGGTCGGCCTGATCATGAGCGATCAATGGGTCAAGCGACATGCCGCCCAGGCGCCGGACACGGATTTCGGGGAATTCGCCAAGGGCCCTTGCCAAGGGGACGCCGCTCGGCCGCATCGGCACGGCGGAGGAGTTCGCCAACCTCGCCTGCTTCCTGGCCTCGGAGCAAGGCTCCTACATCACCGGCACCGCGATCAATGTCGATGGTGGCCGGTCGCCGGTTGTCTAGAGCCCCGATTCTGGTTCGACCAGAACCGAAGCTCCAGATTTCTTGCTTTGGCAGGCAGCAACCCAGGGCAGGAAGCGACGGCTCAAAAGCAAAAGGCCTCCGTCACCGGAGGCCTTTTCGTCTTAAACCGCGTCCTTGGCGGCCTTGACCGGCCGAGCGCGGACGATCTTCCGGGCCGGCTTGGCCTTGAACATCATCTCTTCGCCGGTGAAGGGGTTGGTGCCCTTGCGCGCCTTGGTCGCAGGCTTCTTGACCACAACGAACTTCGCGAAGCCGGGGACGAGGAACACCCCGGCCTTCTTCAGCTCCTTGTGGCCGACATCGACGAGCGAGTCCAAAACGTTCTTGACGTCGCGCTTGGAGAGTTCGGTGGTGGTCGCGATCTTCTCGATCACTTGCGACTTCGACAGTTGGGTAGCCATGGTTGCTCCATTGATTCTGGAGTGGGCACGATATGGCGGAAAACGCCGAGAAAAACAGTGTTTTCTGCACTCCCCACCACAATATCGCTGTGGACAGCCCCCGAATCAGGGATTTTTCCAGTGTTTTTTCCAGTCAAGGCGCTTCCGACCCCTAAAATTACAGGCTTTGCGCGGCTTCGGGGCTCCCGAAACGGCACCTCGAGAGAATCACTTCCCGCTTTTTGCGCCGCCAGCGCGCGACAATGTGGCGCGCAATCCGGGTTGCGGTGCTGCGGCACGCCACTTCAGGTTTCGGAAACGATCCTCCAAAAGACCGAGGCATTAGAAAATGACTCGGGTTCGACTCGGGTTCCCATTCCATCGTAACATCGCAAGGGGTGCCACGACCGACCCGCTGGCCGCCCCGATCCAAGCCTTTATGTAAGCCCTGATCAGTTCTGGAGACCCGCGTATGGATTTGAGCCGCCTCGAGATCAACCGCCGAACGGCCCTTCTGACCTCGGCCGCGATTGCGGCCAATGTCATCAATCCGATGCGGGCCTTCGCGCAGGAGACCCCGCGCAAGGGCGGCGTGTTCAACGTCCATTACGGCGCCGAGCAGCGCCAGCTCAACCCCAGCATCCAGGCCTCGACCGGCGTCTACATCATCGGCGGCAAGATCCAGGAGAACCTGGTCGACCTCGACGCCAACGGCCAGCCGGTCGGCGTGCTCGCCGAGAGCTGGGAGGCTGCGCCTGACGGCAAGACCGTCACCTTCAAGCTGCGCAAGGGCGTCACCTGGCACGACGGCAAGCCGTTCACCTCGGAGGACGTCGCCTTCACCGCGATGAACATGTGGAAGAAGATCCTCAATTACGGATCGACACTGCAGCTGTTCCTCACCTCGGTCGATACGCCTGATCCGCAGACCGCGATCTTCCGCTACGAGCGGCCGATGCCGCTGAACCTGCTGCTGCGGGCCCTGCCCGACCTCGGCTATGTCTCCGCCAAGCATCTCTATGAGAGCGGCGACATCCGCCAGAACCCGACCAATCTGGCGCCGGTCGGCACCGGCCCGTTCAAATTCGTCAAATATGAGCGCGGGCAATACATCATCGCCGACCGCAACCCGAACTACTGGCGGCCGAATGCGCCCTATCTCGACCGTATCGTCTGGAAGGTGATCACCGACCGCGCCGCCGCGGCCGCGCAGATGGAGGCCGGCGAGCTGCACTACAGCCCGTTCTCCGGGCTGACGATCTCGGACATGGCGCGGCTCGGCAAGGACAAGCGCTTCATCGTCTCGACCAAGGGCAATGAAGGCAACGCCCGCACCAACACCATCGAGTTCAACTTCCGCCGCAAGGAACTGTCCGACATCCGGGTCCGCCGCGCCATCGCGCATGCGATCAACGTGCCGTTTTTCATCGAGAATTTCCTCGGCGATTTCGCCAAGCTCGGCACCGGCCCGATCCCCTCGACCTCGACCGACTTCTATCCCGGGCCGAACACGCCGCAATACCCTTACGACAAGGCCAAGGCGATCGCGCTGCTCGACGAGGCCGGCTTCAAGGCCACAGGCGGCAGCCGCTTCTCGCTGAGGCTGCTGCCGGCGCCGTGGGGCGAGGACATCTCGCTATGGTCGACCTTCATCCAGCAGTCGCTGGGCGAAGTCGGCATCCAGGTCGACATCGTCCGCAACGACGGTGGCGGCTTCCTCAAGCAGGTCTATGACGACCACGCCTTCGATCTCGCCACCGGCTGGCACCAGTATCGCAACGATCCCGCGGTCTCGACCACGGTGTGGTACCGCTCCGGCCAGCCCAAGGGCGCGCCGTGGACCAACCAGTGGGGCTGGGAGGACAAGACCGTCGATGCCACCATCGACAACGCCGCGACCGAAGTCGATCCGGTCAAGCGCAAGGCGCTCTATGCCGATTTCGTCAAGGAGGTGAACACCGAGCTGCCGGTCTGGATGCCGATCGAGCAGATCTTCGTCACCGTGATCACGGCCAAGGCGCGCAACCACTCCAACACCCCGCGCTGGGGCTCGACGAGTTGGCACGATCTCTGGCTTTCGGCCTGAGCTGCGGCTCACCCCTCATGGTGAGGAGCGCGCAGCGCGTCTCGAACCATGAGGCCCGGCCGGTGGCCTCATCCTTTGAGACGCTTGCTGCGCAAGCTCCTCAGGATGAGGAGATACTGGTCGCCAAGCGGACCGTGCAATATCGCTTATGACGAATAGATCGAAATGGCGCGACGAAAAATCGTCGCGCTCCACCCCCATATCAGCCAAAATAGCGGCATGCGTATCCTGAGCCTTGCGGGGCGGCGGCTCGCCGCCTCGATTCCGACCTTGTTCCTGATCCTGATCGGCGTGTTCCTGCTGTTGCAGCTCGCGCCGGGCGACACCGTCGATGCGCTGATGGCGCAGATGGGCGGCGGCGATGCCGCGACCGCCGAGGCGCTGCGCAAGTTCTACGGGCTCGACCTCTCGGTTCCCGCGCAGCTCGGCAACTATCTGTGGCACCTGGTGCGGCTCGACCTCGGCTTCTCCTCGATCTACGGCAAGCCGGTGGCGACCGTGATCCTGGAACGGCTGCCGCCGACCATTCTCTTGATGACCGCGTCACTGTCGTTCGCGTTCTTCTTTGGCCTCCTGTTCGGCGTGATCGCCTCGCGCGGCGTCAACCGCTGGCCGGACACGCTGATCTCGACCCTTGGCCTGATCTTCTACGCCACCCCCTCGTTCTGGTTCGGGCTGATGGCGATCGTGGTGTTCTCGGTCTATCTGCAATGGCTGCCGCCGGGCGGCTTCGAGGACATCGGCACCGTCCAGACCGGGATCTGGCGCGTGCTCGACATCGCCGCGCATCTGGTGCTGCCGACGCTGACGCTCGGGCTGATCTTCCTTGCGATTTATCTGCGCATCATGCGCGCCTCGATGCTGGAGGTCTTGAACCTCGATTTCGTCCGCACCGCCCGCGCCAAGGGGCTGGACGAGACCCACGTCATCACCCGCCACGTGCTGCGCAACGCACTGCTGCCGATGGTGACGCTGATTGGACTACAGGCCGGAACCATGCTCGGCGGCTCGGTTGTGGTCGAGAGCGTGTTCTCGCTGCCCGGCCTCGGCCGCCTCGCCTATGAGTCGGTGGTGCAGCGCGACCTCAACACTCTGCTCGGCATCGTGTTCGTGTCGGCGCTGCTGGTCATACTCGTGAACTTCGTCGTCGACCTGCTCTACGCGCGGCTCGATCGGCGCATCGCGGCGGAGGGCTGACGATGGACGCAATGAAACGCTATTTCCGCAGCCCGGCCGCGGTGATCGGCCTGATCCTGCTGCTGCTCGTGATCGCGATGGCGATCAGCGCCGGCTTCCTCTACCCGCGCGATCCGCTCGCTCTGGCCGGCCGGCCACTGGTCTGGCCGTTCACCAACCCGCGCTTCCTGCTCGGCACCGATAATTCCGGCCGCGACATCGCCGCGCAGATCTTCTACGGCGCGCGGATCTCGCTGCTGATCGGCGGGGTCGCCACCGTGATCGCGATCCTGATCGGCATCCTGGTCGGCGCCTTCGCCGGCTATTACGGCGGCTGGGTCGATAATGTGCTGATGCGGATCACCGAGGCGTTCCAGACGCTGCCGAACTTCGTGCTGCTGCTGGTGCTGGTCGCAGTGTTCGGCTCGACCCTGACCACGGTGACCATCGCGGTCGGCGTGGTGTCGTGGCCGGCGCCGGCGCGGCTGACCCGCGCCGAGTTCCTGTCGCTGCGCAACCGCGAATTCGTGCAGGCCGGCAAGACGCTCGGCATGAAGGACGTCCAGTTGATCCTCGGCGAGATCCTGCCCAACGCGCTGCCGCCGGTGATCGTCTATGCCAGCGTGGTGATGGCGGTCGCGATCCTCTTGGAAAGCGCGCTCGCGTTCCTGAGGCTGTCCGATCCCAACGTCGCCTCCTGGGGCAATTTGATCGGGCTCGGACGCGACGTGCTGCGGGTGCAATGGTACGTCTCGGCGATCCCCGGCATCGCAATCCTGATCACCGTGCTCGCGGTGTCGCTGGTCGGCCAGGGCCTCAACGACGCGCTCAATCCGAGGCTGAAGAGCCGATGAGCGAGACGGTCCTTTCCCTCGACGGGCTGACCGTGCGCCTGCCCAAGGGCGCCGACCGGCCGCATGCGCTGTCCGACGTGTCGTTGTCGGTCGCGTCGAACGAGATCCTCTGCGTGGTCGGCGAGTCCGGCTCCGGCAAATCGATGATGGCCAACGCCATCATGCGGCTGCTGCCGAACGAGGTGACGATCGAGCGCGGCCGGATGATGTTCGACGGCCGCGACCTCTGCGCCGCCGATCAGGCTGAGATGCGCGAGGTGCGCGGCGCCGGGATCGCGATGATCTTCCAAGAGCCGATGACGGCGCTCAATCCGCTGCGCACCATCGGCGACCAGATCGGCGAGATGTTCGCGATCCACACCGGCCTCTCGAAGGCGGAGATCAATGCGCGGGTGCTGGCCCTGCTCGAGGACGTCCGCATTCCCGATCCCAGGGCGGCCGCAAAGGCCTATCCGCACGAGCTGTCCGGCGGCCAGCGCCAGCGCGCCATGATCGCGATGGCGCTCGCGCTCGACCCGAAGCTCCTGATCGCGGACGAGCCGACCACAGCGCTCGACGTCACGACCCAGGCGCAGATCCTGAAGCTGATCCGCGATTTGCAGCAGCGCAAGAAGACCGCGGTGCTGTTCATCACCCATGATTTCGGCGTCGTCGCCGAGATCGCCGACCGCGTCGTGGTGATGCAGCACGGCGCGATCGTCGAGCAGGGCTCGGCCGACGCGGTGCTGAACGATCCGCAGCATGCCTACACCAGGCAGCTGATCGCAGCCGTGCCGCCGCTGACGGCGCCGCCGCCACGTATCTTGTCCGGCAAGGACATCCTGACCGTCGACGGGATTTCAAAAACCTACCGCACCGGCGGCTTCCTCGGCCGCGGCGCGCGGGTCACCGAGGCGGTCAAGAACGTCTCGCTGCGCCTGCCGCGCGGCGCGACGCTCGGCATCGTCGGCGAGTCCGGTTCGGGCAAATCGACGCTGGCGCGCTGCATCGTGCGGTTGATCGATCCCGACCGCGGCTCGATCGTGCTCGACGGCAAGGACTGGGCGAAGCTCGGCCGCGACGAGATCAGGCGCGAGACCCGTCACATCCAGATGGTGTTCCAGGATCCCTTCGCCTCGCTCAATCCGCGCCGCAAGGCGGCCGACCTGGTGGCGCAGGGACCGATCGTGCACGGCACCGACCGCGCCACTGCCATTGCAGACGCGCGAAAACTGTTCGAGCTGGTCGGCCTCGACCCATCCGCCGGCGATCGCTACCCGCACGAATTCTCCGGCGGCCAGCGGCAGCGCATCGGGCTGGCACGGGCACTGGCCCTGCAGCCCGACGTGCTGGTCGCCGACGAGCCTGTCTCGGCGCTCGACGTCTCGGTGCAGGCGCAGGTCTTGAAGCTGCTCGCCGGACTGCGCCAGCAGCTCGGCCTCTCCATCATCTTCATCACCCACGATCTGCGCGTCGCCGCCCAGATCTGCGATCTCGTCGCCGTCATGAAGGATGGCGCCGTGGTCGAGCAAGGGCTGACCGCCGAGGTGTTCGGCAAGCCGCAGCATCCCTATACGCAGGCGCTGCTGTCGGCGATCCCCGGCGGCGACTTCACGCGCAAGCGCGATGCCTTGATCGCCTGATCAAGGCATCTATGACCGGCGCGAGGCGAGGAGATGCTCGGCCCAGCGCAGCAGTTCGAAGCGATCGCCCCTGACCAGTTCCTGGGCATCGCGGCGCCGGTAGAGCACCAGCATCCAGGGCGCGAGCTTGCGCAGCAATCCGTGCGCCATGTACTGCACCGGCTCGGTGAATGGCAGCGCCAGTTCGCTTTCCGGCACGCCCTGCACCGCTTTCGCCAATTCGCGGCCGAGCGGGATCGTCAGCGCGACGGCGCGGCCGTTGCATCCGGTCCAGCCATAGGCGTTCGGTCCGAGCTTGTGCATGCGGGGCAGGAAATCCGCGGTCATCCCGACATAGCCGTTCCAGACATAGTCAAAGGAGACGTCGCCGATCTGCGGCCACAAGCGCTGCAACCGCTCGGTCACCTGCGCCTTCAGCCGCCCGGTCTTGTCGCCGGGGCCGAGCACCGCGCCGCCGGTGACGAGGCGGTTGCGGGCGTCGTAGCGCGCAAAATACAGCTCGCCATGGGTGTCCGACATCGCCTGCCGGCCGGGGATGATGGTCTTGCGCACATTGTCCGACAGTGGCTGCGTCGCCATCTGCCAGGACAGCACCGGCATCACCTCGGTCGCGATCTCAGGCACCAGCGATTTCGCAAACTCGCCGCTATAGGCATTGGTCGCGACAACCAGCGCACGGCCGGAAATTTCGCCCTTCTCGGTCTTCACCACCCAGCGATCGCCGCGGCGCTCGAAGGCGAGCGCAGGCGAACGGGCATAGATCCGCCCACCGAGACCGAGCACGGTGCGCGCAAGGCCCCGCGCCAGCGCCAGCGGATTGACGTGACCGCCGGTCCGGTTCCAGAAGCCGCCATACCACGCATCCGAGCCGAGCATCTCCCTGGTCTGGTCGCGCGACAGCAACTCGACCGGCGCGCCGAATTTCGACCATTGCTGCACCCGCCGCTCCGCGATCTTGATCCGGCCGGGCGAATGCACCGGCTGCACCCAACCGGCCTGCTCCTGCTCGGCCTCGATGTTGTAGCGCCTGACGACGTCGAACAGCATGGCGGCGCTGTCGCGCAGCATCGCGACGAAGCGCTCGCCGGCCGCGCCGTGCCTCTTGATGATGTCGTCGGGATCAGGACGCGACAGCGTCGGGATCACCTGCCCGTTGTTGCGCCCCGAGGCGCCCCAGCCCGGCTCGGCGGCCTCGACGATCGCGACGTCGACATTGGCCTCGCGCAGATGCAGCGCGGTCGACAGGCCCGTGAAGCCGCCGCCGATGATGACGACATCGGCCTGTTGCGCACCGGTCAGTTCGGGGCAATCAGGGCCTGACGGCGTCACCGCGGCCCAGAGCGAGTTGGGCCAGCGCACGGCATTGCTGCTCATCATGATCCTTTCTTGCGGGTGCCCGGCCATTCTGGTTAGCTTTAAAGCATGATCCGGAAAAGTGCGTAGCGGTTTTCCGAAAAGATCACGCTCAAGCAAGGTCTCTTATTCCAGCCGGGAAGACAACACGTGGCACTCAAGAACGTCATCGGAATCGATCACGCCGTGGTCATGGTGAAGGACCTCGACAAGGCCGCCGAGAATTACAAACGGCTCGGCTTCACCGTATCGCCGCGCGGCACCCACAGCGCGCATATGGGGTCGGGCAACTACACCATCATGTTCGACCCCGACTACATGGAATTGCTCGGCGTGCTGACGCCGACAGAACATAATGCGCCGGCGCGCGCCTTCCTGGAGAAGCGCGGCGAAGGCATCGAACGGATCGCGTTCACCGCGGTGGATTCCGCCGCCGGCGCCGAGGAGATCCGCGCGCGCGGCTATGCGCCGATCGGGCCGACCGATTTCGAACGCCCGGTGACGCTGCCTGATGGCACGGTCTCCGCGGCGAAATTCCGCACCTTCCAGTGGCCGACCGCGGAAGCGCCCGGCGGCGTCCGCATCTTCGCCTGCCAGCACAAGACCCGCGAGACGGTGTGGATCCCCGAACTGATGGCGCACGCCAATGGGGCAAAACGTCTCAAGCAGGTGTTGATCGTCTCGCCCGATCCCGCAACCGATGCTGCTCATCTGTCCAGGATGATCGACATCGCGGTCAGGAACGATCCTGACGGTGCCGTTACGGTGCCGTCCGGCGGCGACCGCGCCGACTTCGTGTTCCTGACCAGGGAGCAGCTCGGCAAGCGCTATGGCGGCGTGTCGCTGGATGGCCTGTCCGAGCGCGGCGGCGCCGGCCTCGTGATTGCAGCCGATCTTGCCTTAACCGAGAAGGCCCTCGGCGCAACCGGCGTGAAGAGCAGTGGCGGCATCACCGTGCCGCCGGCTGCGGCCAACGGCACCCTGCTCGCCTTCGTCAAGGCGTAGCGCCCCAAGCTTGCGCGGCGCTGCATCATGCGGCGCCGCAGCTCGAGCATCGATGCGATTTTTGATCGCATCAATGCTGTTCCTGCATCGGTCGATGCGTGCTCCGTCCGCAAAACCGCTGTTCACTTTTCCGGATCATGCTCTAGTATCTCTCCCAAACAAGAAAATCGTCCTGGGGAGAGCAACATGTCGCATCACCTGATCTCGCGCCGGCAGATGCTGGCGGGCACGGCCGCTGCTGGTGCGGTCGGATTGACCGGATTTCCGGCTCGCGCCGAGGTCAACTGGAAGAAATATTCCGGCACCACGCTCGAGGTCAGCCTCGCCAAGGGACCGCGCGGCGACAATCTGCAAAAATACATCAAGGAATTCACCGAGCTCACCGGCATCAGGGTCGAATCGGAGCAGGTCCCCGAGCAGCAGCAGCGGCAGAAATGCGTGATCGAGCTGTCCTCGGGCAGACCGAGCTTCGACGTCGTGCACCTCAGCTATCACGTGCAGAAGCGGCAATTCGAGAAGGCCGGCTGGCTCGCCGACATGTCGCCCTATCTGAAGGATCCGAGCATGACGCTGCCGGACCTCGTCGAGAGCGACTTCTCCGCGGCCGGCCTGCAATATGCGCGCAACGACAAGGGCCAGATGCTGTCGCTGCCGTGGTCGGTCGACTATTTCATCCTCTACTACAACAAGGAGCTGTTCCAGAAGAAGGGCGTCGAGGTCCCGAAGACGCTGGACGAGATGGTGGTCGCCGCCGAGAAGCTGACCGACCCGAAGGAAGGCATCTACGGCTTCGTGGGCCGCGGCCTGCGCAACGCCAACATGGCGATGTGGACCAACTTCTATCTGAACTATGGCGGCGAATTCCTCGATGCGAAGGGCAACATCCTGACCGACGGCCCCGAGGCGGTCGAGGCCACCAAGCTCTATCAGCGGCTGCTGACGAAATGCGCGCCGCCCGGCGTCGCCGGCTTCAACTGGATGGAGTCGATGGCCTCCTTCACGCAAGGCCGGTCGGCGATGTGGATCGACGCCGACGGCTGGGCGCCGCCGCTGGAAGACCTCGCCGCCTCGCGCGTCGTCGGCAAGGTCGGCTACACGCTGGTGCCGGCCGGCCCGAAGGGTAAGTTCTCGTCGACCTATGGCGACGGCGTCGGCATCGCGGCGGCGAGCAAGAACAAGGAAGCCGCCTATCTGCTGTGCCAATGGGTGGTCTCGCGCGGCCAGGGCGCGCGCCTGCTGCAAGCCGGCGGCGGCGTGCCGTTCCGCAACTCGATCGTCGACGACGCCGAGGTCGCCAAGGGCGTGAAGACCAAGGAATGGCTGCAGTCTGTGGTCGACTCGGCCAAGATCTCCAAGCTCGGCCTGCCCGTCATCATCCCGGTCGCCGAATTCCGCGACATCGTCGGCGCGGCGCTGACCGCGACGCTGTCGGGCGCCGATCCCGCCGCCGAGCTGAAGAAGGCGCACGAGCAGTTCCGCCCCATCCTGGAGCGTAGCGAAAAAGCGTGAGCGTGGTGACACAGAGTGAGCCGGCGATGGCCGAGCAGGCCGCGCCGGCGCGTGAATGGCGTCCGCCGTCGTATTGGCCGTTCGTGATCCCGGCGCTCGTCGTGGTGCTGGCGGTGATCGTCTTTCCGTGGGTGTTCACGATCTGGATGAGCCTGCAGGAATGGAAGGTCGGCTCGCCGACCGTCTTCGTCGGGCTTGCCAACTATTTGCGGCTGCCGACCGATCCGCGCTTCGTCGAGGCGGTCGGGCACACGCTGTCCTACACGGCGCTGTCGGTGCTGCTGCCGCTGGTGTTCGGCACGCTGGCGGCGGTGGTGTTTCACCAGAAATTCGCCGCGCGCGGCTTCCTGCGCGGCATCTTCATCATGCCGATGATGGCGACGCCCGTCGCGATCGCGCTGGTGTGGACCATGATGTTCCACCCGCAGCTCGGCGTGCTGAACTACCTGCTCTCGCTGGTCGGCCTGCCGCCGCAGCTCTGGGTGTTCAACCCGGCGACGGTGATCCCGTCGCTGGTGCTGGTCGAGACCTGGCAGTGGACGCCGCTGGTGATGCTGATCGTGCTCGGCGGCCTCGCCGCTATCCCGACCGAGCCCTATGAGAGCGCGCAGATCGACGGCGCCAATTTCTGGCAGGTGTTCCGCTTCATCACGCTGCCGCTGATCATGCCGTTCCTGTTCATCGCCGGCATGATCCGCATGATCGACGCGGTGAAGAGTTTCGACATCATCTTCGCGATCACCCAGGGCGGGCCGGGCTCGGCGTCGGAAACCATCAACGTCTATCTCTACAGCGTCGCCTTCGTCTATTACGACCTCGGCTACGGCTCGGCGATCGCGGTGGTGTTCTTCCTGCTGATCGTGGCGCTCGCGGCGCTGCTGCTTTACTTGCGCAAGCGCCTGCTGTGGACGTCCGAGCTCGGGAGCGAGGCATGAACCCGCGCTATATCCTCGGCAGGATCGGGCTGTGGCTGTCGGTGTTCGTCATCGTCTCGCCGGCGATCCTGTTCTTCCTCTGGATGGCCTCGCTGTCGCTGAAATTCGAGATCGACAACGCCTCCTATCCGCCGGTGTTCTTCCCGGAGCATATCGCCTGGAAGAACTATGCCGACGTGTTCGCCTCGAACCGCTTCCTGACCTATTTCACCAACAGCCTTGTCGTCACCGGTTGCGCCACGGCGCTTGCGATGCTCGTCGGCGTGCCCGCCGGCTACGGCATTGCGCGGATGGCCGCGCATAAATCGGCGATCGTGATCCTGATCGCGCGCATCACGCCGGGCCTGTCGTACCTGATCCCGCTGTTCCTGCTATTCCAGTGGCTCGGCCTGCTCGGCACGCTGGTGCCGCAGATCATCATCCACCTCGTGGTCACGGTGCCGATCGTAATCTGGATCATGATCGGCTATTTCGAGACCACGCCGCTGGAGCTGGAGGAAGCCGCGCTGATCGACGGCGCCACGCGCTGGCAGGTGTTCCGCCACGTCGCGCTGCCGATCGCCAGGCCCGGGCTCGCGGTCGCCTTCATCCTCGCGGTGATCTTCTCCTGGAACAACTTCGTGTTCGGCATCGTGCTGGCCGGGCGCGAAACCCGCACGCTGCCGGTCGCGGTCTACAACATGATCTCATTCGACCAGCTGAGCTGGGGCCCGCTCGCCGCGGCGGCGCTGATCGTGACTGCGCCGGTGCTACTGCTGACCGTGATAGCGCAGCGGCAGATCGTGGCCGGGCTTACGGCAGGTGCGGTGAAAGGCGGCTAGCTAGGGCGCGTACCCGTAAATCCGCCCGCCGAATGACGCCTGTATTACCGTCAGAAGCGAACGAAAGAGGCGCGCTTGGTCGTGTCGGCTCATGTCGGCTAAGGAGAACTGCAGACATCCCGGGGGCAACCGATGAGGTCCGCTGGCGGCATAAGCCGGCATGCTACGTTTCAATGAACGGGTAGCGAATGGTTTCTTCACATTCATCCCTCAAGTCGCGTTTGAATCGCACGATGAGAAAGGGAGCGCCTCTCCCACGCGCTCCCCTTCCGCTTGATCCAACTCGGGCTTCTAGTCGATATGACTACTGACCCGGACGGTTCTTGATCGCCTCTTCGATCTTCTTCTTTACCGAATCCAGATTGAAGGAAGCCGGGTCTTGCATCGGCGGGTATTCGATCCCCGTTTGAGCCAGCTTCCCGACATACTGCTGAACCAGGACGAACCGCCAGAACTCTCGGGCGAAGAAGTCGTTTCCGTAGCCGAACGCGCCCGTGTTGGACGATTCACCGCGAATGAACGGCGTTCTCTCAAACGGATCCTGCCGGATGTTGACCAATGAAGGCATGTCGGTCGTGGTTTTCTCGCCCGGCCAGCCCCAAGGCTGTTGATAAAACTGAAACTTGAAGTTGTCGACGCGGACGGCGCCAAGCTGCGCACCACCGAAGTAGAATATCTCATGGCGCTTGGAAGGGCCTGTTCCGGTGAGCAAATCCATCTGATTGTAGCCGTCCAGATGATTCTTGTAGGTCCGATCGCCGAGCTGTACGCCCTTCAGCAGTTGCTCACCGATATTGGGATTGCCTGCCGCGGCCATCAAGGTGGGAAACCAATCCAGTCCGGAGATGATTTGGTTCTCGACGGTCCCCGGTTTGATGCGGCCCGGCCAACGAATGATGCACGGCACGCGGAAGCCGCCTTCGCCAACGGTGCCCTTGGTGTTCTTGAAGGGTGTCATGCCGCCATCCGGCCAAGTGAACACCTCCGCGCCGTTGTCCGTGGTGAAGATGACGATGGTGTTGTTGGCTTCACCCATGTCATCGAGCTTCTTGAGCAAGGCGCCGACGCTGTCATCGAGCTGCGCCATGCCCGCTTCTTCGAGACCGTAGTTGGTCTCGCTGTTCTGCATGGCGCCGTACTTCTTCGCGAGGAAGGTCCAAACATGCATGCGAGTCGTGTTGTGCCAGACGAAGAACGGTTTGCCGTCCCGCTTGGCCTTGTCCATAAAGTCGCTGGAGGACTTGACCAGCACCTCGTCGAAGGTCGTCATGTCGTACTTGGCCTTCAGGAACGGCAAGTCGTGCATGTTCGGTACGTTCGACATGTCCGCGAACGGCGGCAGAGGACCCTCATCGATGATCCTCTGCTTTCCGACTTTACCCCAACGCGGCATCTCGGTCGCGTCGTCGGTCTCGGTCGCGAAGCTATGGATCAAGCTGCGCGGGCCATGCGCGTTGTAATAGTCTTGATTGACGGGAAATGAATACCAGTATGGATCAGACATCGCGTCAAGGTGGTACAGATATCCGAAGAATTCGTCGAAGCCGTGCAGGGTCGGCAGGTATTTGTTCAGATCACCGAGATGGTTTTTGCCAAACTGACCTGTGGCATAGCCCTGCGCCTTCAGTGCAGTGGCCAGCGTCGCCGCCTGTGCAGGGATGCCGACGTCCGCTCCAGCCTGGCCAACGGTCGTCAGTCCAGTGCGAATTGGAAGCTCGCCGGTTATGAAGTTTGCTCGGCCGGCTGTGCAACTTGCCTCGGCGTAATAGTCCGTGAACATCATGCCTTCGGACGCCAGCTTGTCGAGGTTCGGCGTCTTGCCCGACATAATGCCGCGATGGTACGCGCCGATATTGAACCATCCGACATCGTCCCCCATGATGACGAGGATGTTCGGCTTTCGGCCCGTTGATCCCGCTTGCTGTGCTAGCGCCGTCGGGATCGAGGCGGGTGTGCTAAGAGCCGAGGCAGCGGCGAGTGCTGTACAGCCGAGCAGTATCTTGCGGCGGTCGGGCATTACGGGCCTGATTTCGTTGCCATTTTGGTGACTACTAGGCATTGTTGGGCTCCCATTTTACGACGCATCCGTGGCTGGCGTGGCTGGCCGAGCCCATCAATGCGCGGTGCGGAAGCCGGCTATTGATCCAGATCAAGCAATGTCCGCTTCGGGGTCAGAGGCGATTTCGCTGACGTCGGGTCGCATGTCTGCTTCGTCCCTGAAAGCCGGCGTCACGGAGTTATGAGTACGACGCGAGAGGCAACGCGCCTTATTCGTTCGCGGCCGCAGCCTGATCTCATTTCGCTCTAGGCAGCGAGCGCCTCCAGCACCGCGGCAGACTCGGCGACCCAACCAAAAATGCCGCCTTGGGCCTTAATCATCTTCAGGCCCATCTCGTGGAATTCCGGGAAGTAGGACGCGCAACCATCGGAGATCACGATGCAGCGATAGCCGCGGTCATTGGCCTCGCGCACCGTGGTGTTGACGCAGACTTCGGTGGTGACGCCGCAGACCAGCAGATTCTCGATGCCGCATTTCTGCAGGATGTCACTGAGCTCGGTGGCGTAGAACGCGCCCTTGCCGGGCTTGTCGATCACGATCTCGCTGTCGAGCGGATAGAGCTCGGGGATGATGTCGTGCCCCGCCTCACCGCGGATCAGGATCCGTCCCATCGGACCGGGATCGCCGATCCGCAAGGACGGCGCACCGCGCTCGAGCTTCGCCGGCGGTGCGTCGGAGAGATCGGGCAGATGGCCCTCGCGGGTATGGACCACGAGCAGCCCGGCGTCGCGCACCGCCTCGAGCACCGCGGCGATCGGCTGCACCGCGCGGGCAAGCCGGCTGACGTCGTTGCCGAGCGTTTCGCCGAACCCGCCGGGCTCCATGAAATCGCGCTGCATGTCGATGATGACGAGCGCGGTCTTGCTCCAGTCGAGCGTGATCGGCTCCGGCTCCGCCGCGATTGTGCCGCTTGAATTCGCCATGACTCACGCCTTGAATGCGAGAAGACCCGCGCCTGGTTAAGCAAACCGCATGCCATGGTGCAACTATCGTGCTGGCATGATCGTTGCTAGCCGAAAGCAGGACCCAAGCGTCTCAAACAAGCGGGAGGACAGCATGAATGGACTTGGCGGTCTCAACAAGTCACCGAACGGCGTGGTGATCGGACTGGTGCAGTTGCAACTGCCCGTGGTCGCGACCAAGGCCGATCTGGCGCGGCAGACCGAGCGCATCGTCTGGATGGTCGGCAAGGCGCGGCGCAATCTCGCCACCATGGACCTGGTCGTGTTCCCCGAATATTCGCTGCACGGCCTCTCGATGGATACCAATCCGGAGATCATGTGCCGGCTCGACGGGCCTGAAGTCGCAGCCTTCAAGCAGGCCTGCATCGACAACCGGATCTGGGGCTGCTTCTCCATCATGGAGTTCAACCCGCACGGCAATCCCTACAATTCAGGGCTGATCATCGACGAGCAGGGCGAGATCAAACTCTATTACCGCAAATTCCATCCCTGGATTCCGGTCGAACCGTGGGAGCCGGGCGATGTCGGCATTCCCGTGATCGACGGGCCGAAGGGCGCCAAGATCGCGCTGATCATCTGCCACGACGGCATGTTCCCGGAAATGGCGCGCGAATGCGCGTACAAGGGCGCGGAGATCATGATCCGCACCGCAGGCTATACCGCGCCGATCCGCGACAGCTGGCGCTTCACCAACCAGGCCAATGCATTCCAGAACCTGATGGTGACTGCCAATGTCTGCATGTGCGGCTCGGACGGGTCGTTCGACTCGATGGGCGAAGGCATGATCGTCAATTTCGACGGCAGCGTCATCGCACACGGGACCACGGGACGCGCCGACGAGATCATCACCGCCGAGGTGCGGCCCGACCTCGTGCGCGAGGCGCGGATCAACTGGGGCGTCGAGAACAACATCTATCAGCTTTGGCATCGCGGCTATGTCGCGGTGAAAGGCGGCGCGATGGATTGCCCCTACACGTTCATGCAGGACATGGTGTGCGGCCGGTTCCGCCTGCCCTGGGAAGATCAGGTCAAGGTCACCGACGGCACGTCCTGCGGATTTCCTGCACCGACACGGATGTTCGGCAAGACTGCGAAGGCTGCCGAGTAGCCAGCCGGCTGTCGCTACCTGAAGAAGTGCACGAGGCAGATGCTGAGGGCCAGCAGCAGCAGCAGCGACAGCGTGACCGCGGCCGTCACCCGGCCGCCGACGGTCGAGAGCACGCGCACGTCGACGCCGAGCCCGAGCGCGGCCATCGAGACCACGGTGAGGATCGCCGCCGTCTTGGTCACCGGCGCGATCGCGATATCTGGCACGAGCTGGAACGAGCGCAGCGCGGCCAGCACCAGGAAGCCGATGATGAACCAGGGCACCAGCTTGAACGGGCTGATCGGCGTCGCCTTCGTGGCGCCCTCCTTCCGCCGCCGCGCCACCAACAGCGAGAGGCCGACCACGATCGGGCCCAGCATCAGCACCCGCACCAGCTTCACCAGCGTGCCGATCTGGGTCGAGACGATGCCGGCCGGCACCGTCGCCGCCAGCACCTGCGGCACCGCATAGACCGTGAGACCGGCGAGGATGCCGTATTGCGTCGCCGTCAGCTTCAGGAGCGGGATCAGCAGCGGCAGGCCGAGCACCATCAGCACACCGAGAATGGCGGTGAACGAGATCGACGAGGCGATGTCGTCGCCATCGGCCTCGATCACGGGCGCAACCGCCGCGATCGCCGAGTTGCCGCAGATCGAGTTGCCGCAGGCGATCAGGATCGCGAGCTTGGTCTTGAGCCCCAGCATCCGGCTGAGGCCAAAGCTCACCCCCAGCATGATCACGACGGTCACGGCGATGGCGCCGATCAGGAGCCCGCCCGACGCCACGATCGCGGCAAAGCTGATGGAGGCGCCGAGCAGCATCACCGCGACCTCGAGCAGCTGCTTGGCGCTGAAGGCGATGCCCGAGCGCCAGCGCGCCGAGGGCTCCCAGGCGGTGCGCACCGCCATCCCGAGCAGGATCGCGACAACGAGGGCCTCGATATAGGGATGGTCGAAAACCCGCTCCTCGGCGGCCTGGATGCCGAGCGAGATGACGGTCACCACCCCGCAGAGCAGAATGCCGGGAATCAGCAGGAAAATGCGCTTCAGCGCCCCCTGCCTCTCGCCCTGGTCTTGTTGTTGTTCCGGCACAAAATCCTCTTTTCGGAGAAGATTTTATGCGCCAGGACGTGCCTCTTGGCTAATATCTTTTCGAACTGCCCCGATAGAGAGAAGTTATGTCCCTCAACCTGCATCTGCTCCGCCTGTTCGCGGCCGTGGCGAGGACCGGAAGTTTCTCCCGTGCCGCCGACCTGCTGCACATCAGCCAGCCGGCGATCTCCAAGGGGGTGCGGGATTTCGAGCTGCAGGTCGGCTGCCGGCTGCTCGACCGCACCCCGAAGGGGGTCCGGCCGACCCGGGAGGGCGCGGCGCTGGCGCGGCATGCCGAGACGCTGTTCGCGGCCGAGCGCGCCGCGGAGGACGAGTTGCAGGCGCTGCGCAACCTCGACAGCGGCTCGCTGCGCATCGGCGCCAGCACGACGATCGCGACCTACATGATCCCGGAATATCTCGGCGTGTTCCACCGCGCCTTTCCCGGCATCGATCTGCACGTCGTGAGCGCCAACACCAGCGATATCGCCGCGCTGATGCTGGGACACGAGATCGAAATCGCGCTGGTCGAGGGGCCGGTCGAGGACGAGAACCTGACCAGCGATGCCTGGCGCACCGATTTGATGGCGCTGATCGCGGCCCCGGATCACCACTTCGCGGCTGCCGCGGGCCCGATCGACCTCCGCCTGCTCAACGACGAGATCCTGATCGTGCGCGAGCCCGGCTCAGGTACCCGCGAGGTGGTGGCGCAGGCGCTCGCCACCCACCGCGTCGAGCCGCAGCGCACGCTTGAGATAGGCAGCACCGAGGCGATCAAGCAGGCGGTGGCGTCAGGCGTCGGCGTCGCCATCGTGTCGATCGCGGCGATCGACGATCAGGTGAAGCTCGGAAAGCTCAAGGTGATCCCGATCAAGGGCGTCCATATCGAGCGTACGCTCTGGCAATTGAAATCGTCCGGCCGGCTCGACGTGCCGGCGGCGGTCGCATTCGAGGGAATCATTCGGGAGAAGCGGGCCGCGAAGGCGACACCGCTGGCATCAGCGGCTAGAGCGCGGCGAATAGACCCTGCGCCCAGGCAACGGCATGCTCGAAGCTGAATACGCCGGGCTCGAAATAGACCGCGCGCGCCAGGACGATGCCGACCACCAGCACCCAGAACACGCTGGTGCCCGCGGTCTTCAGCCATTTCGACACGCCCTCGCTTGCGGCCGAAGAATCGACCGCGGGGACCGGCTCACCGAAGGGATCGAATGCGGATTGGCTCATCGTCGTGACCATCAGGGAATACGGTAACAATGTCGCGACGACGGGGGCAGAAGCAAGGGTCGTGGAATGCCTTTTGCGCCGGTTGCTTGGAAGGACGTTTCCCGCCCTCGCAGCCGGGGAGTATTTCCTTCTCGACGCCTCAATGATCGGTCGCGCGCTGCGGCGCCACGCGCGGCAGCGTGATCCGAACGCTGGTCCCCGTGCCCGGGGCGCTGTCGAGATGGAGCTCTCCGCCCAGCCGGTTCGTCACGATGTTATGAACGATGTGGAGGCCGAGCCCGATACGTCCAGTGTCGCGGCGGGTGGTGAAGAACGGATCGAAAGCTTGCCGCAGCACGTCGCCGCTCATCCCGCAGCCGTCGTCGGCGAACAGGACCTCCACCTGGTCCGCGCCCGAGGCCCGCAGCCGGATCGTGATGGTGCCGCCCTTGCCGTCCGGAAATGCATGCGCGACCGAATTGATGAACAGGTTGGTCAACACCTGGCCGTAGGGGCCGGGATAGCTGTTCATCGCAAGACCGGGCGGGCAATCAACTTCGAGCGCCAGATTGTTCTTCGGCAAAGCCGGACGCAGGTTCGAGAGCGCCTGCTCGGTCGCCTCGCCGAGATCGAACTGGCTGCGGTCGAAATAGCTGCGATCGACGGCCACCTGCTTGAACGATTGCACCAGATCCGCTGCGCGCTGGAGGTTGCCGACCAAAAGCGACGACGCGCTTTCGACGACCTCGACGAAATCGCTCAGACTGGAGCGCTTCAGCTTGCCGCGCGCCGCCTCGGCGGCGAAGTCGGCGCATTTCTGCTCCAGCACCGAGGCGACGGTGAGGCTGGTGCCGATCGGGCTGTTGATCTCGTGCGCGACGCCGGCCACCAGCCGGCCCAGCGCCGCGAGCTTTTCCGCCTCGATCAGCGACGCCTGGGTCTCCTGCAGATGGTGCAAGGCCTTCTCGGCCGCGTCGCGCGCGGCGCGGATCTCGCGCTCGCTGCGCTTGCGATCGGTGATCTCCTCAGCCGCTACGTTGACGCCGACGATGCTGCCGTTCGGTTCGCGCTGCGGATGCCAATGTGTGATCCAGCAGCGCTCGTCATTATGGCCGGGGCGCTGACCATACACCTCCACGCCGGTCACGGGCTGCCCGGTCTCCATGATCGAGCGCACGATATCTTCGACCGCCGTTGCCAGCGCGGGCACGCAATCATGCACGGTCCGTCCGAGATGGCCTTCGACCGAAATGCCGCAGATCTCGGTGAGCCGCTGGTTGATCTGAAGGTAACGGCAATCGGGCGAGAGATAGGCAAGACCGATCGGTGCAGTGTCATAGATCAGCTGCAGCGCCGGTTGTTTTGGGAACTGAACGTCGTGGACGACGGACGACCTCATGTCCTTTCCCCCCGTTGAGGCCAAGTTTAGCTGTTCATGATGTTCCCGCAATAGGGGCAACTGAGCGAGCAACGCCGGTCAGGGCTGTCCGGATTCGGCACGGACCGGCGACGGCAGATCCAGGGCGCCTGCGGCGTGCTGACGCACGCCTAGCTCCTCAGCGTCGGCCGCCAGGCGCGGCAGCTTCAGATATGCACTGTATCGTGCGGTCGGAAATGCTCGATGAAGCGCAGCAGCACCCGCGCGCCGGTGTCGGCGTCGGCGAGCTCGACATGCTCGGCCGGATTGTGGCTGATTCCGCCGCGGCAGCGCACGAAGATCATGCCGATATCGGCGACATCGACCATCGCCATGCCGTCATGCCCCGCCCCGCTCGGCAGCTCGAACACGGCATGGCCCTCGGCGGCGACCGCCGCGGCGATCTGCGTCTTGAGCCACGGCGCGCAGGGCACGCTGCGGTTTTCATGGGTGACGTCGATCTGCAAGGCGAGCTCGCGGCGCGCTGCGATCGCCTCGACCTGCCGGACGATGTCAGCGACGGCGCGCTTGCGATGGGTGTCGCTCTGCGAGCGGATGTCCATGGTGAAGGACACCCTGCCCGGGATCACGTTGGTGGCGCCGGGCATCGCGTTGATATAGCCGACGGTGCCGACGAGGCCGGCTTCGTCGCTTCGGCAGAACTGCTCGATCGCGACGATGCATTCGGCAGCGCCCGCCAGCGCATCGCGCCGCAACGGCATCGGCACGGTGCCGGCATGGCCGGCCATGCCTGTCAGATTGGCGGCGAGCCGGGTCGCGCCCGAGATCGCGGTGACGACGCCGACCGGCAGCCGCTTCTCCTCGAGCACGGGCCCCTGCTCGATATGCAGCTCGACATAGCCAAGCAGCTCGCGGCGGGCGCGCGCCGCCTTGCCGATCTGAGCGGGATCGAGCCCGAAGGCGATCAGCGCATCGCGCATCGATGTGTCGGCGTGATCGCGCGTGGTGAGCACGCTCGCGTCGAACGTGCCGGCCACCGCGCGGCTGCCGAGCAAGGTCGAGGCGAAGCGCACGCCCTCCTCGTCCGCGAAGCCCACGATCTCGATCGCAAACGGCAGCCGCTTGCCGCGCCGGTTCAGATCGGCGACGCAGGCGATCGCGGTGATGACGCCGAGCGGGCCGTCCCACCGGCCGGCGTCGCGCACGGTATCGTAATGCGAGCCGAGCATCAGCGCCGGCAGGCCCGGCCGCTCGCCCTCGTAGCGGCCGCAGACATTGCCGATCGCGTCGAGATGCGCGCTCATGCCGGCCTCCCGCATCCAGGACAGGATGAGATCGGCCGCCTTGCGGTGCTCGTCGGTGAGGAAGATGCGCGCCAAGTGCTCCGGCGTCTCGGAGATCGCCGCGAGCTGATCAATCCGCGCCACGATCTCGTCGCCAAGGGAGGACGGATTGTTCCCACTCATGCTGTCTCCCCTCGATCCAACCCGGCGTCGCAGCCGCTTCACTCGTAGCAGGCTCGATCCGATTCACCAGCCGGCAAATGGCGCCTCGGGCGCCGCCCCGACCGCGCTCGCGTCAGCCGCCCGGCGGTTAGCGGTTGCTTAACGGCATTGCATACAACGACGAACAATCGCTTACAAAATAGGCAAGTCGACCTTCATTGACTGCCAGGCCTCCTGATGGTGATCACCGTTTCCATTCATATTCAATCACTTACGGATCCATGATCGCCAAACGTGCTCTGGCACGAAGCTTGCGACACTCCGTCAAGCTCCGCCTTCAGGCGGCGGCGACAGGGACAGGCGGGCCGGACCCGCCCCGAGGGAGCAGGCGATGGATTTTGGCAGGATTTCAAGACGGCATCTATTGCAGGGAAGCGCGGCACTGGCGCTCGGCAGCACGCTCGGCATTCGCGGTGCGGTGGCGGCGGAAACCACGGTCGGCTTCATCTATGTCGGGTCGCGCGACGACTACGGCTACAACCAGGCCCACGCGCAGGGCGCGGCGGCAGTGAAGAAGCTGCCCGGCATCAAGGTGGTCGAGGAAGAGAAGGTGCCGGAGACCGATGCGGTCGAGAAGACCATCGAGTCCATGATCAATCTCGACGGCGCCACGCTGCTGTTTCCGACCTCGTTCGGCTACTACAACCCGCACGTCGTCAAGATGGCGACGAAGTTTCCCAAGCTGCACTTCGAGCACTGCGGCGGGCTGTGGACCGACAAGGACCCGAAGAACGCCGGCAGCTATTTCGGTTACATCGACGAGGCGCAATACATCTCCGGCATCGTCGCCGGCTACTCGAGCAAGAGCGGCAAGCTCGGCTTCGTCGCCGCCAAGCCGATCCCGCAGGTGCTGCGCAACATCAACGCGTTCACGCTCGGCGCCCGGCTCGCCAATCCGAAGGCGACCACGCAGGTGATCTTCACCGGCGATTGGTCGATGCCGGTCAAGGAGGCCGAGGCGACCAACAGCCTGATCGACCAGGGCGTCGACGTGCTGACCTGCCATGTCGACGGACCGAAGACGATGGTCGAGAACGCCGCGCGCCGCGGCGCTTTCGTGTGCGGCTATCACGTCAACCAGTCGCCGCTGGCGCCGAAGGCCTATCTCACCGGCGCCGAGTGGAATTGGGAGGCGCTCTATCCGAAATTCGTCAAGATGATCACCGCGGGTGAAGCGATCCCGAACTTCTATCGCGGCGGCCTGAAGGAAGAGATCGTCAAGGTCTCGCCCTATGGCGAGATGGTATCAGTGGAGGCGCGCAGGCACGCCGACGACGTCAAGGCCAAGTTCATGGCCGGTGAGTACGCGATCTTCAAGGGCCCGATCACCGACAACAAGGGCAAGACGATGATCGCCGGCGGCACCGATCGCGGCCAGCAGGATCCCGAGCTCGAGAAGATGGACTACCTGGTCGAGGGCGTGATCGGAGCCACCGCGTGACGACCGAGACGGCGGATTCGGTGGAGGCGGCCGGCGTTGCTCCGGCCGCCGATCCCGGTTTCCTCCAGCGCTACGGCGCGAGCATCGAATACATCCTGATCCCCGCTGCTGCGCTGGTCGGCGCGCTCGCGGTGTTCGGCGGCTTTGTCGCGCTCTACGGCAAGAACCCGCTCGACCTCTATTTCTACATGTATTACGGCGCGTTCGGCACCTGGTTCTCCTGGCAGAACACGCTGACCCGCGCCGCACCCTTGATCCTGACTGCGCTGTGCACGGCGCTGCCGGCACAGCTCGGCATGGTGATCATCGGCGGCGAAGGCGCGCTCCTGATCGGCGCGCTGTCGGCGACCGCGGCAGCGCTGGCGCTGCAAGGCACGGCACCGATCGTGGTGCAGATCGCGATGGTGATCGCCGGCATGATCGGCGGCGGACTCTGGATCACGCTGTCGGGCGGCCTGCGGCAATATCGCGGGGTCAACGAGACGATCTCGAGCCTGCTGCTGGTCTATATCGCGCTCGCGATCCTGAACCATCTGGTCGAGGGGCCGATGCGCGATCCGGCGAGCCTCAACAAGCCGTCGACGCGCGAGATCGGCGCCGCCAACATGATCGGCACCATTCCCGGCACCGACGTGCATTGGGGCCTGGTGTTCGGCCTGGTCGCGGCTGTCGCCGCCTACATCCTGATCTATCACACCACCTTCGGCTTCGCCGCGCGTGTCGCCGGCGGCAACATCCGCGCCGCCAAGATCGTGGGGCTTTCCGTCGGCAAGCTGATCCTGACCGTCTGTTTCCTCGCCGGCAGCAGCGCCGGGCTCGCCGGCATGATCGAGGTCGCGGCCGTGCAGGGCCGCACCAACGCCAACCTCGCGGCGGGCTACGGCTTCACCGGCATCCTGGTCGCGTTCCTGGCGCGGCAGAATCCGCTCGCGATCATTCCGGTGGCGATCCTGCTCGGCGGCATCTCGGCCTCCGGCGGCCTGCTGCAGCGACGGCTCGGCCTGCCCGATGCGTCCGTGCTGGTGCTGCAAGGCATCATCTTCGTGTTCGTGCTGGCGAGCGACGCGCTCTACGGACGGATCGACTTCCTGAAGGGAAAGGCCTGACATGGCGGATGCATCGCTCGGGCTCTGGACCGTTCCGCTCGCCGTGTTCGGGGGCGCCATCCGCGTCTCGACGCCGTTCTTGTTCGTCAGCCTCGGCGAATGCATCACCGAGCGGAGCGGCCGCATCAATCTCGGTCTCGAAGGCACGCTGGTGATGGGCGCGATGAGCGCCTACGGCATCTCCTATCTCTCCGGCTCGCCATGGCTCGGCGTGCTCGCGGCCGGGATCACCGGGGCGTTGTTCGGCGCGCTGCATGCCGGAATCTGCTCGCTGCCGCGGGTCAACGACATCGCGGTCGGCATCGCGCTGATGCTGCTCGGCACTGGTTTGGCCTTCTTTCTCGGCAAGCCGCTGATCGAGCCGACCGCGGCACGGTTGCCGGCGATCGATTTCGGCTGGTGGAGCGACATCCCGCAGGTCCGCGCGGCGCTCCGCATCAACGTGTTGTTCCTGATCGGCGTCGCGATCGCCCCGCTGCTCTATTGGGCCTTCAGGACCACGCGCTGGGGGCTGTTGATCCGCACCGCCGGCGAAAGCGCGGACGCTGCGCGCGCGATGGGCCATTCCGTGCTGCTGATCCGGTTGCGCGCCACCATGGTCGGCGGCTTCCTCGCCGGCATCGGCGGCTCGTTCTTGTCGCTGTTCTATCCCGGCAGCTGGAACGAAGGCCTCTCCTCCGGACAGGGCATCACGGCGGTGGCGCTGGTGATCTTCGCGCGCTGGGACCCGATGCTGTGCCTGTGGGCCTCGCTCGCCTTCGGCGGCGCCGCAGCGCTCGGGCCCGCGCTGCAATCGGTGGGCATCACCTCCGGCTATCATTTGTTCAACGCCGCGCCCTACATCCTGACCTTGGCGATCATGATCATCACCTGCTCGCCGAAGCGCACGCTGACCGGCGCGCCCGCCGAATTGTCCATCACCCGATAGCCTGCGAGATCGTTCCATGCCCGAGCGCTTCATCAAGTCCGAGCCCTACGCCTGGCCCTACAATGGCGACCTGCGGCCAGAGAATACCGCGCTCATCATCATCGACATGCAGACCGATTTCTGCGGCGTCGGCGGCTACGTCGACAAGATGGGCTACGACCTGTCGCTGACCCGCGCGCCGATCGAGCCGATCAGGAAGCTGCTCGCTGTGATGCGCGCGCAGGGTTTCCACATCATCCACACCCGCGAAGGCCACCGCCCTGATCTCGCCGACCTGCCCGCCAACAAGCGCTGGCGCTCGCGCCAGATCGGCGCCGGCATCGGCGATCCCGGCCCCTGTGGCCGCATCCTGGTGCGCGGCGAACCGGGCTGGGAGATCATTCCCGACCTCGCGCCGCTGCCGGGCGAACCCATCATCGACAAGCCCGGCAAGGGCTCGTTCTGCGCCACCGATCTCGAGCTGATGCTGCGGCTGCGCGGCATCGAGAACATCGTGCTATCAGGCATCACCACCGATGTCTGCGTCCACACCACGATGCGCGAGGCCAACGACCGCGGCTTCGAATGCGTGCTGGTCGAGGATTGCTGCGGCGCCACCGACAAGGGCAATCACGACCACGCACTGAAGATGATCAAGATGCAGGGCGGCGTGTTTGGCGCGGTGGCGAAATCGGCCGACCTGATCGGGGCGCTGTCGTGATCATCGGCGAGCCGCCCGCCCCCTCAGGCGCGTTCGGCGTCGACGCCATCGCGATGACCATGCGGTTCGGCGATTTCACAGCGCTCGACAATGTCGAGCTCAAGGTGCGCCCCGGCTCGTTCCATGCTTTGCTCGGCGAGAACGGCGCCGGCAAGAGCACGCTCGTGAAATGCATCATGGGCTATTACCACGCCACCGAAGGCGACATCCTGGTCGGCGGCCGCCAGCAAGCGATCGCCAACCCGAAGGATGCGCACACGCTCGGACTCGGCATGGTCTACCAGCACTTTACCCTCGTGCCGGCGATGACGGTGGCCGAAAACCTGGTATTGGCACGCGACGATGTGCCGGCCGTGGTTGATTGGCGCAAGGAAAAGAAGAAGTTGGAGGCTTTCCTGGCGCGGATGCCATTCAAGGTGCCGCTCGACGCAAAGGTCTCGGACATCTCGGCCGGCGAACGGCAGAAATGCGAGATCCTCAAGCAGCTCTATCTGAAACGCCGCTTCCTCATCCTCGACGAGCCGACCTCGGTGCTGACACCTGCCGAAGCCGACGAGGTGCTCGGCATGCTGCGCGCCATGGTGGTCGCGGGCGAGCTCACCATCCTGATGATCACGCACAAATTCCGCGAGGTGATGGCGTTTGCCGACGAGGTGACGATCCTGCGCCGCGGCAAGCTCGCCGGCGCCGGCCGGGTCGCCGACGTCACGCCCGACGAGATGGCCCGCACCATGATCGGCGCCGAACAGCTGACGGTGCAGCCGCCGCGGACTGGCGAGACCGGCGCACCCCGGCTCGAACTCGACAAGCTTACCGCGCTAGATGATGCCGGCGCGATCGCCGTGCACGGTGTTTCGCTGACGGTGAAGAGCGGCGAGATCGTCGGCATCGCCGGCGTCTCCGGCAATGGCCAGCGCCAACTGGTCGAGGTGCTGGCGGGCCAGCGCGAAGCCGAGAGCGGCGTGATCCGTGTCCAGGGTGAGGCTTATGCTGCGAGCCGCGAGGAGATGCGCCGCCACAGGATGTCGCTGCTGCCGGAGGAGCCGCTGAAGAACGCCTGCGTCGGCGGCATGAGCGTCGCCGACAACATCGCGTTCCGTGAATTCGACCGCGCCCCGTTCGCGCGCGGCGGCTGGTGGCTGAACCGCTCGGCCTTCCGCAACGATGCCGAGCGCAAGATCAACCGCTACAAGATCAAGACCCGCACGCCGGAGACACCGATCGCGGCGCTGTCGGGCGGCAATGTGCAGCGCGCGGTGCTGGCGCGCGAGCTCTCGGGCGACGTCGAGGTGCTGATTGCCGCCAATCCGTGCTTCGGGCTCGACTTCGCGGCGGTGGCGCAGATCCATGCCGAGATCATGGCCGCACGCAACCGCGGCGCGGCGGTGCTGCTGGTCAGCGAAGACCTCGACGAACTGCTGGAGCTGTCGGACCGGCTGGTCGTGATGTTCCACGGCGCGTTCGTCCACGAGGCCCGCGCCAGCGAGGCCGACCTCACCGAGATCGGCCGGCACATGGCCGGGCATTGACCACGACGGGACAGCCCCCCTCGCCCCCACCCTTCGCGGGGCGAGGCGAAGAGGCAGTTGCCGCTAGCGATCGCCTACCCGATCTCGAACGCCTGTTCGGCGAGATGCTTCAGATTGGCGTGCCAGTGCTCGGCGATCTGAAGCCGCGTCGGCACCCAGACGTGCTCGTGCTTCCCGATGTAATCGAGGAAGCGCATCAGCGCGGCGGCGCGGCCGGGACGGCCGACCACACGGCAATGCAGGCCGACCGACATCATCTTGGGTGACGTCGCGCCCTCGGCATAGAGCACGTCGAAACTGTCCTTCAGATAGGTGTAGAACTCGTCGCCGCCGCCAAAGCCCTGCGCGTTGATGAAGCGCATGTCGTTGGCATCGAGCGTGTAGGGGATCACGAGATGCGGCTCGGTGCCGGCAGCCTTGATCCAGTACGGCAGATCGTCGGCATAGGAGTCGCAGAGATAGCGCAGGCCGCCGGCCTCCATCAGAAGCCGCAGCGTGTTGATCGAGGAACGGCCGGTGTACCAGCCGAGGGGGCGCGCGCCGGTCGCCTCGGTATGGACGGCAATGGCGCGCGCGATCTCCTCGCGCTCCTCGTCCTCCGACATGTCCTTGTGCTCGACCCAGCGCAGGCTGTGGCTCGCGATATCCCAGCTCGCCTCCCGCATCGCGGCGACGACATCCGGATTGCGCTTCAGTGCCATCGCGACGCCGAACACGGTCGTTGGCAGCTTCCGTTCGGTGAAGATCCGCCACAGCCGCCAGAAGCCGGCGCGCGAGCCGTATTCGAACATGGTTTCGATATTGGCGTGACGCCGGCCGGCCCAGGGCTGCGCGCCGAGCACGTCGGACAGAAACGCTTCCGAGGCGCGATCTCCGTGCAGGATGTTGTTCTCGCCGCCCTCCTCGAAATTGACCACGAACTGCACCGCAATGCGCGCAGCATCGGGCCATTTCGGATCGGGCGGCGTGCGGCCGTAGCCGCGGAGATCGCGCGGATAGCGGGCCTCGGTCAAATCAGATTTCCTCGAAACGGATATTCTGCGCGCCCTTCCACAGCACGGTCTTGCCGAAGGCGGTGAGGTTCTCCAGCCCCGAGGTCAGCGTGATGAAATGATTGCCGGCGAGCTGGCCCATCTTGCTGGCGAAATGCACGCCGCCATAGGCGAGCAGGATCTCGGTCTCGCTGATGCCGCCGGGATAAAGGATGATCTGGCCCGGCGCCGGATAGCTGGTGTGGTTCTCGTAGGAGACGCCGAAATCGAGATCGCCGAGCGGCATCCAGACGCCCTCGCCGCTCCAGCGCACGTGGATCGCCTGGCTCTCGAAAGGCATCGCCTCGCGGAAGGCGGCGACCGTCTTCGGCGCGAGTTGCTCCTCGAAACGGGCGTCAAACGTGAACTCGCCGGCGCGGACAATCAGTTTGCTCATCGAACTCTCGTGGCTGGTCTGGAAGGATTGACGCCCCAACCATTGCCGCCGGCCCGCGCCGGACGCAAGGCCGATTCCGGCCCGAAATGCTGGTTTTTTGCCGCAATGGCGTCCACCGCAACGCAGATTTGAGCAAGGTTGCGTTGCGCCCCGCCCTTCCCTTTGCGAGCCTGCCAAGACACGTCAGACAGGGTGACCAGATGACAACGAACAGTTTGCACGGACATGTGGCGCTGGTGACCGGCGGATCGCGCGGCATTGGTGCCGCGATCGTCAAGATGCTGGCGGACGCCGGCGCTGCCGTCGCGATCAATTACCGCGAACGCGCGGCCGAGGCGGAGACGCTGGCGAAGGGCATCGTCGCCGCCGGCGGCCGCGCCGTCGCGATCGCCGCCGACGTCTCGGAAGCCGCCGCCGTGACCGGCCTGGTCGAGCGCGCCAAATCCGAGCTCGGCCCGCTCGACATCCTCGTCAACAATGCCGGGATCGCGATCGTCAGGGGTGTCGACGACCTCACCGAAGAGGATTTCGACCGCACCATCACGGTCAATCTCAAATCCGCGTTCCTCTGCACGCAGGCGGTGCTGCCGATGATGCGTACCCGCAAATGGGGCCGCATCGTCAACATCTCCTCCGGTGCTGCGCGCGGCGCCGGCTCGATCGGGCCGCACTACAACGCATCCAAGGCAGCCATGGAGGGCATGACCCGCGGCTATGCCGCACGGCTGGTCAAGGAAGGCATCACGGTGAATGCCGTTGCGCCGTCACTGATCGAGACGGACATGATGAAGGGACAGAGCGAACTGGTCAGCCGGATCCCGGTCGGCCGTTTCGGCACCGCCGAGGAAGTCGCGCAGGCCGTGATGCTCTTGGTCAACAATCCCTACATGACCGGCCAGACCATCGCGATGAGCGGCGGCATGGCGTTCAACTGAAGCCGGGGCATCTTGACCGCACAGCTCGATTGCCTTACGGGTCAGGCCATGAACCGCTTGATCCTCGTCGCCAATTTCTGGTGGCTCGCCGACTGACAGGCGGGCCGAACGCGTTCATGCATCTTCGGGGCCGCCGCATTGGGCGGCCTTTTTCACGTCATCAGCCCGCATGCGGCGTCCCATTCAACCGAATGGAGACACCCATGTCCAAACCCATCATCCTCACCGGCGACCGCACCACCGGGCCGCTGCATCTCGGCCACTACGCCGGCTCGCTGCGAAGCCGCCTGAAATTTCAGGACAGCCACACGCAATTCCTGCTGCTCGCCGACATGCAGGCGCTGACCGACAATGCCCATGACATCGGCAAGGTGCGCAGCAACGTCGTCGAGGTTGCGCTGGACTATCTTGCCGTCGGGATCGATCCCGGGCGAACATCGATCTGCCTGCAATCGCAGCTTCCGGCGCTGGCGGAACTGTCGATGCTGTATCTCAACCTCGTCACCGTCGCCCGGCTGGAGCGCAATCCCACCATCAAGGACGAGATCCGTGCGCGCGGTTTCGGACGCGACATCCCGGCGGGCTTCCTGTGCTACCCGGTGGCACAGGCCGCCGACATCACCGCGTTTCGGGCGACCGTCGTCCCGGTCGGCGAGGACCAGGCGCCGCTGATCGAGCAGACCAACGAGATCATCAGGCGCGTCAACGCGCTCGCGGGCCGTCCGCTGCTGCCGGAAGCCGAAGCGATCATTCCGCGCGCGGGGCGGCTGCCCGGCGTCGACGGACGCGCGAAGATGAGCAAGTCCGCCGGCAACGCGATCCCGCTTTCGGCATTACCCGATGATATCTCGGCCGCAGTGCGCGCGATGTTCACCGATCCCGGTCATCTGCGCGTCGCCGATCCCGGCGAGGTCGAAGGCAATGTCGTCTTCACCTATCTCGACGCGTTCGACGACGATCACCTCGCCGTCGAGGAGCTGAAGGCACGCTATCGGCGCGGCGGACTTGGCGACGCCACCGTCAAACGGCGGCTGGAAGACATTCTGCAAGCGCTGATCGCGCCGATCCGGACACGGCGCGCCGAGCTCGCCGACAATCGCGATCACGTCGTGGACGTGATCAGGCGTGGAACCCGGAAGGCACGGGAGATCACGGATCGCACGAAGCACGATGTCACGGAGGGGCTGGGCTTGTTCCAGCTCTGACCACCCTGTCATCAAACCATGGCGGGAACTGTGCTTGCCTGCGGCAGTTGTCCATTTTGAGCATGATCTCCGCGCAAATGCCTTTGGCGTTCGTCGCGAGGGAAAACCGCTTCGCACTTTTCCGGATCATGCTGTGGCGAAACCGGATTTGGAGCTTGTCGTGATCGATCCGAAAACGCTTCTCGAACGCGCCGCGCAGCTGGCCGATCAGGCCAAGGGCGAGGAGGACGCCGGCATCCGCGAGCGGTTGCTGCGGATGGCCGAGCACTATCGCGACCTCGCCGCGCATGAGGCCTGGGCGCACGAAAATCCGCCATCAGTGGGCGCGCTCACCGGTGCGCTCGGCGGTCGCGCGCATTGAGCTGATCGCGACAGCAGATCGTCAGCTGACGCGAATGCGATAGCTGAGCGACCGGCGTACGCCCGGGGCGAGATGCATCAGGCCGGGCTTGCCGGCGAACTCGCCGTCGAAATCCTCGGGGCTGGCAAAGCCGTGCCACGGCTCGATGCAGAGGAAGGGCGGGTCGCCGGGCTTCGACCAGATGCCGAGTTCGCGGAAGCCGCGCCACGACACTTCGATCGCAGGCCCTTGCGCGGCAGCAAAGCGAACCGACGTGCTCGCGACTTGATCGAGGATCATGGCGTCGTCGTCGAACAATCGCTCCGACAATTCGAGCACCCTGTCTTTGATCCGAGTGGGCTCGGCTTGCGGCCGCATCAATCCACCGCTGAGCCGCCGGATCGGCCCCGGCTCATCCTTCTCGAAGGTCAGCGTGTAGGCTTCTTTGGGCAATCCCGGCAGCAACGGCCAGTTGAAGGCGGGGTGCCCCCCGAGGGAGGCCGGCAGCATCTCATCACCGCTGTTGATGACCTCGAAGCCGACGTCAAGATTGGCGCCTTCGACGGCGTAGGTGACCTCGAGCCTGAACGCGAACGGATAGCGTGCCCGGGTTTCCGCATCGTCCGTCAGCGCGAGCTTGCATGATCGCGGGCCCTGCTCCACCCAGGCAAAGCGGCGGTCGCGTGCAAAGCCGTGCTTGCGTCATCGGATAGGTCTTGCCATTGTGGCGCAGCGTATCGTTCTTCAATCGGCCGACGATCGGGAACAGCAGCGGTGCATGGCGCGGCCATTGCGGGCCGGCCTGCCACAGCAGTTCCGCCCCCTCGGCATTCCTGAGCGACGACAATTCGCCGCCCTCGGCCTTGATAGTCGCGGCGATTCCATCGCCGCGCAGCGTGTGACTGTCGCTCATGCCTCGCCTCGCCGGGTTGCGCCGTGCCGTGACACGAATGTTCGATGCCGGCGAGGCCGTCAAGCCCCGAGCCTACCCGGAGATCCCGGAGAAATCAGGCTGCCGCCGTTCGGCGAAGGCCGCAAACGCTTCGCGCGCTTCCGCGCTCATCAATCGCTCCTGGAAGATTTCGCCCTCGCGCGCCATTTGCGCGCTGATCCTTGCGGGATCGCGCATCAGCGCCTTGGTGTGCTGGAGCGAGCCGAACGGCCGCTTCGCCAGTGCATCCGCCGCCGCGCGCGCCTTGGCGCGGAGATCCGCGAGCGGCACCACCGCATTGGCGAGGCCGATCGAGACCGCCGTCTCCGCCTCCATCGGCTCGCCGAGCGCGAACATCGCATAGGCGCGCGCATAGCCGATCCGCTGCGGCAGCAGATAGGTCGATGCCGCCTCCGGCACCAGCGCCAGATTGACGAACGGCGTGATCAGCCGTGCGGTCGGCGCGAGGTAGACGAGGTCGCAATGCAGCAGCATGGTGGTGCCGATGCCGACCGCATTGCCCTGCACGGCGGCAACCAGCGGCCGCGTCGCCTTGGCAAGAGCGGCGAGAAAGCGCGTCACGTGACGCTCGCCCTGCACCCCGCGCGACACCGCGGCAAAATCGGCGAGATCATTGCCTGCGGTAAAGCTGTCGCCGTTGCCCTGGAGCAGCACGGCGCGGATCGCCGGGTCGCCCTCCGCGCGTTCGAGCGCGTCGGCCATCGCGCCATACATCGCGTTGGTGATCGCATTCTTCTTGTCCGGACGCGCCATCGTCACGGTGAGCACGCCACCGTCCAGCGTTACGACCACTTCACTCATGTCTCACTCCTTTGACTTCGCTGAAAGCGCTCTAACTGGTCCTTTGATTTGAGCATGATCTCCGCGAAAGCGCCTTTGGCGTTTGCCGCGAGGGAAAACCGCTTCGCACTTTTCCGGATCATACTCTAGCCGTCCTTGTCCTTCGGAAACTTCTCTTGCAGGCTGATCAGCCAGCGCGACACCACGTCGATCTCGGCTTCCGAGAATCCGTCCATCAGGCGGTTGTTGATCACCCTGGTCCGCGTCGCGGCGCGCTTGCCGAGCTCCTGCCCCGCCGCGGTCAGATAGAGCCGCTGGCTGCGCCCGTCCTCGCCATCGCGCCGGCGCTTCACGAAGCCCGCACGCTCCATCCGGTCGGCGAGCCCGGACATCGCCGACGGCACGATGTCGAGCGCCTGCGAGACGTCGCCGATCAGCGCGCCGTCATTGCGCCCGAGAAAGAACAGCACGCCGGCCTGGGCCGATGTCAGATCGTGCGCGGCCGTCTCCTGATCGATGGCGCGCTGCAACCGCCGACAGGCCACGGTCAGAAGGAAGATCAGCCGGTGTTCCGCTTTCATGCCGCGACTATATATTTCGTATGCGAAACATCAAGATAATTCGCACGCGAAATATCCGGCGATCCGGCGGAGCGAACCCCGCAGATTGACCGGAATGAGCCGCCGGTTGCGACATTTTGATCGCGTCGCCGGATCGTTGCACTGGGGCGCAGCAGAAAACCCTTGATCGATATCGATCAAACGGGAAATCTTTCCGCCCGGGAGCCGCCGGTTGCATCGCGACTCCGGCGGGGTCACGAGAGTGTCATGACGTCAGCGGCAAGTCCGGACAGGGAGCGCGTTGTCCGCCCGAAGCGGCCGCGCCATCTCAGCGAGGCCATGCGCTGTGAGACCGCGTTTCGCCTGATCCTGTCCGAATGCCTCGAGGAAGTCTCGACCAACCACGACGCCATGAGCTCCGGCGATCCCGCCGCGCTCCACCAGACCCGCATTGCACTGACGCGGCTGAAGGCCGCGATCGCCTTCTACGGCCCGATGGTGGCGGACAGCGAATGGACGCGACTGAAATCCGAGCTGAAATGGCTGCGTGCCCATCTCGGCGCAGCGCGCGATCTCGACGTCGCGATCGAGAACAGCAAAGGCCTGCCCGAAGAGCGCATGCTCCAGACCGCGCGAGCCGACGCGTTCGAGGCGCTCAGGGAGGCGTTGCAAAGCGACCGCTACTGGCAATGGTTCGACGGCATGTGGGACTGGGTCGGCAGCGGTCCCTGGACCACACGGCAGAACCGCCGCGCCGCGCAACGGCGGGCCGTGCCGGTCGCGGTCTTTCACGCGCGCCGGCTGGCGCGATGGCATGGAAAACTGTGTCAGAAGAGCCGCGGACTGCAGGGCATGGGCAAGAACAAGCGCCACCGGGTCCGCCTCGCCAGCAAGCGGCTGCGCTACGCCATTGAGTTCTCGGAAGGCGGATTGCCCGCCGACGTCTACGCATCGTGGCGGACCGTGCTGAAGCATCTGCGCAAGGGCCAACAGCTGCTCGGCGAATTGAACGATGACGAGGTCCGCCGCGAGCTGTTCGAAAGTGCCGATGCGCTCGCGCAGCGCGCCCGCGAGCGCAAGGCCAAGCATCAGCGTGTGCATGCGCAGAAGCGCAAAAGCCGGCTGCTGCGCCGCGCCGCGGCCGTCTATCGGAAGATCGCCGAATGAACGCAGCCCCCCGTCCCCCGCCTGCGGCGCTCTCACCCGCAGCAACAAACCCAAGCACGTCCTTCGCACACAGCGACCTCGCTGGTTTTCTTCATCCGCTTCCTTGTGGTTATCCCCATGCCTGACGGCTCCTCTACGGCCCACCTCT
Source organism: Bradyrhizobium sp. USDA 3364 (assembly GCF_054056355.1). Classification (NCBI taxonomy): domain Bacteria; kingdom Pseudomonadati; phylum Pseudomonadota; class Alphaproteobacteria; order Hyphomicrobiales; family Nitrobacteraceae; genus Bradyrhizobium; species Bradyrhizobium sp. USDA 3364. Next base: position 5,232,580 of record NZ_JBSRYG010000002.1, on the reverse strand, counting down.
ATCGTCCCAAGCTCCTCACGACGCTGACCGAAGGTTACGGCCTCAGCGCCTTCCGGCACGACGTGATGGCAGGACTGACAGTGGCGGTGGTGGCGCTGCCGCTATCGATGGCGATCGCGGTGGCCTCCGGCGTGACGCCGGAGCGCGGGCTGTTCACCGCCATCGTCGGCGGCTTCCTGGTCTCCGCACTGGGCGGCAGCCGCTTCCAGATCGGCGGCCCGGCCGGCGCCTTCATCGTGCTCGTCGCGGCAACCACCGCGAAGTTCGGCGTCGAGGGCCTGATGCTCACCGTGCTGGTGTCCGGCTTGATGCTGACGCTGATCGGCGCGTCCGGACTTGGCTCGCTGATCCGCTACATCCCGCATCCCGTCACCGTCGGCTTCACCTGCGGAATTGCGGTCACCATCCTGGCCAGCCAGCTGCGCGATCTCGGCGGGCTGACGCTTGCAGGTCACGAGCCCGGGCCGTTCCTGCCGAAGCTCGCGGCGCTGGGCCACGCGCTGCCGACCCTGAACTGGTCCGCGCTCGTGGTCGGCGCCGGCTCGGCGGCCGTGATCTTCGCGCTGCGCGCCTGGCGGCCGAACTGGCCGGCGATGCTGATCGCGATTGCGATCGCCTCGATCGCGGCGCTGCTGCTGCACCTGCCGATCGAGACCATCGGCAGCCGGTTCGGCGAAATTCCGCGCGGCCTGCCGGTGCCGCACCTGCCGGCATTCTCGTGGGACCTGCTGCTGCAGATCCTGCCGGCGTCGCTCTCCTTTACGCTGCTCGGCGGCGTAGAGAGCCTGCTCTCGGCCAAGGTCGCCGACGGCATGACCGGCCGCAAGCACCGCTCCAACATGGAGCTGGTGGCGCAGGGCATCGCCAACGTCGCCTCCGCCCTGTTCGGCGGCATCAGCGTCACCGGCACGATCGCGCGGACCGCGACCAACATCCGGGCGGGCGCACGCAGCCCGCTGTCCGGCATGCTGCACGCGGCGTTCCTGCTCTCGTTCATGATCGTGGCCGCACCGCTTGCGAGCTATATCCCGCTGTCGGCGCTGGCCGGCGTCCTCGTCGTCGTGTGCTGGTACATGGCGGAGAAGGAAGCGTTCGTGCAGCTGATCACGAACTGGCGCGCCGCCGTGGTGCTGCTTCCGACCTTCGGCCTGACCGTTTTCGAGGACCTGACGTTCGGCATCATCACCGGCTGCGTGATCGCCGCGCTGTCGGCCGGCGTCGAACGATGGCGGCGGCCGGGCAAAAACTAGCCGCTGTCGCGCAGCACCAGCTCGAAGCCGAGATCGATCCGGCGCTCGCCGCCGCGCTCCAGCGTCAATGTCGCCGCGGTGCGGCCGATGGCATCGCCATGCACGCTGATCGTGCTCAGCGTCGGCGAGATCAGCCGGCCCATTTCGAGATCGCCGAGGCCGATCACCGCGACCGGCTGCGCCGATGCAGGCCCGTCGCGCAGCAGCCCGGCCTTGCGCAGCCCGGACATGAAACCGATCGCGTGCGCATCGTTGGCGGCGAAGACCGCGTCGACGCCAGGCAGGCGTGCATGTGCCGCCACGCTGCCGGAGTCCTTGCGGTCCAGGATCAATCTTCGCGGCTCGGCGAGGCCGCTTGTCAGCGCCTCGTCCCTGTAGCCGAGCCAGCGGCGCGTGCCGCGCGGATCGTCGCCGCCGATGAAGGCGAGCTGCCTGCGTCCCTGCGCGACCAGATGCTTCGCGACGGCAACCCCGGCCTTGTAATTGTCGAAGCCCGCGACCGCGTCGATCGGGCTGGCCGGCAAATCCCAGGTCTCGACGATCGGGATGCGCGCATTGCGCAGCAGGCGGCTGCCGTCTTCGGTCGCCGGCGAGCCGACCATGATGATCGCCTCGGGCCGCCGCGACAGCAGTGCCGCCAGCATGCGGTCCTCGCGCGCGGGATCGTAGCGCGACTGCGCCAGGATCACGGAGAAGCCGAGCGGCTCGAGCTTGTCGGACAGGCCCTGCACCGTGTCGGCGAAAATCGAGTTGGCGATGGTCGGCACCAGCACGCCGACCGAATTGGTGCGCGCGCTGGCCAGCGCGCCCGCCACCAGGTTCGGGATGTAGCCGAGATCGCGCATCGCCTGCTCGACCCGCGCCCGGGTCTCCGGGGCGACCAGGTCGGGCATCCGCACCACCCGGCTTACCGTGATCGAGGAGACGCCGGCGCGCTTGGCCACCTCTGACAGGGTGGGCGCGGCACCGGCCGGGCCGGTGTTCGAGACGGTCCTAGGGTCGGTCAGATCGGAGCTCATGGGCGGAGCCTGCACGATTCCGGGTTGCCAAGCCATTATGTCAGCGCTAGCATCAGGTCATGTTAGCGCTAACATGGAACAAAAAGGGAGAGACGGAATGATTTCGGACGAGCAGGCTCAAGCCTATAAGCGCGACGGGGTGATCGTGGTCCCCGAGGTGCTCAACCAGGAGACCCTCGCCAAAGTGCGCACGGTGCTGGCGGAGTTGGTCGCCGGTGCGGCCAGTGTGACCGAGCACACCGACGTCTACGACCTCGAGCCGGGCCATACGCCGGAGACCCCGCGCGTCCGCCGCATCAAGGCACCGCACAAGGTGCACCCGATCTTCGACGAGATCGTCCGCAGCCCGGCCGTGATCTCGATCCTGACCAAGCTGATCGGCCCCGCGCTTCGCCTGCACGGCTCCAAGCTCAACATGAAGTCGGCGCAATACGGCTCGCCGGTCGAGTGGCATCAGGACTGGGCGTTCTATCCGCACACCAATGACGACATCCTCGCGATCGGCGTGCTGCTCGACGATTGCGACATCGAGAACGGCCCGATGCTGGTGACGCCGGGCTCGCACACCGGCGACACGATGTGGGATCATCACGGCGACGACGGCCACTTCGCCGGCCTGATCGATCCGGACCGGATCCAGGACGACATCAAGCGTGCGGTGCCCTGCATAGGCAAGGCCGGCAGCATGTCGTTCCATCACGTGCGCGCGCTGCACGGCTCGGCGACCAACACGTCGAACCGGCCGCGCAACCTGCTGCTCTATGAAGTGGCCGCCAGCGACGCCTGGCCGCTGATGGGCGTCAAGGACTTCGACGAGTTCAACAGCCGCCTGCTGGCGGGTCCGCCGGTGGTCGCACCGCGGCTCACCGACGTGCCGGTGCGGATGCCGCTGCCGCCGGCGAAACGGCAGGGATCGATCTACGAGACCCAATCGGCGTCGAAGAAATCCTACTTCACGCGCGCCGCCTGAAGACGACGACAATGCCCGCGGCCACGCCGCGGGCATTGCTGCATTCAATACATAAAAACAGACACAACGGGGAAACGAATGACCAAGATGGCAAACGGCGCCAATAAATCACGCCTGCGTGTGATTCTTGCAGCCAGCATCGGCTCCGCGCTCGAATGGTACGACTTCTTCCTCTACGGCACCGCCGCCGCGCTGGTGTTCGGCGAACTGTTCTTTCCAAAGAGCGATCCTGTCGTCGGCACGCTGCTGTCGTTCCTGACCTTCGGTGTCGGCTTCGTGGTGCGGCCGTTCGGCGGCCTGCTGTTCGGCATCCTCGGCGACCGCTATGGCCGCAAGCCGGTGCTGGTCGCCACGCTCCTGATGATCGGCATCGGTACCACCGCGATCGGCCTGCTGCCGACCTATGGGCAGATCGGGATCTGGGCGCCGGTGCTGCTGGTCGCGATGCGCGTCATCCAGGGCCTCGGCGCCGGTGCCGAATACGGCGGCGCCGTGATCTATCTGGTTGAAAATGCGCCGCCGAAGCATCGCGGCTTCTGGGGCGGCTTCGCGCCGCTCGGCGTCTCCGTCGGCAATCTGCTCGCCGCCGGCGCCTTCGCGCTGGTGACGATGCTGCCGCGCGAGGATCTGATGAGCTGGGGTTGGCGCCTGCCGTTCCTGGCGAGCTTCCTCTTGATCGTCGTCGGCATCTTCGTCCGCATGCGCATCACCGAGACGCCGGTCTATACCGAGGCAGTGGTGGCGCGCGGCAAGGTCGAGAGCAATCCGGCGATGGAGGCACTGCGCCAGCACCCGCGCAATTTCTTCGTCGTGCTCGGCGCGCGGATGGCCGAGAACGGGCTCGGCTACTTTTTCCCGGTGTTCGGCCTGAGCTACGTGATCACGACGCTTGGCGTGCCGAAGGCGGAGGCGCTCAGCGCCTTGATGCTGGCCTTCACGATCGAGCTGTTCGCCATCCTCGGCTTTGCGGCCTTGTCGGACCGGATCGGACGGCGGCCGGTCTACATGTTCGGCGCGCTCGCCGGCGTGGCGCTCGCCTTCCCGTTCTTCTGGATGGTCGGCACCAAGGAATGGATCATGATCGCGCTCGCCTTCATCCTGGCGCGCGCCGTCGTGACCGCGGCGATGTTCGGGCCGCAGGCGGCGTATTTCGCCGAGCTGTTCCCGCCGCAGCGCCGCTTCGCAGGTTTTGCCTTCGCGCGCGAACTCGGCTCGCTGCTGTCGGGCGGTCCGGCGCCGTTCGTTGCCACCGCGCTGGTGGCGGCTTACGGCACCTGGTGGCCGGTGGCGTGCTACGCGATGTTCCTGTCGGCCTGCACCGTGCTTGCGATCTGGATCGGGCCCGAGACCTATCAGGAGAACATCGCCGCCGACGAGAGCGAACAGGCCGAGCTGCCCACCGCGGTCCCGGCGCGGGCCTGAACGGTGGCGCAGCAACTGCGCGTCCTGCAGTCGCTCTGGGCGATGGAGCGGCGGCTGGCCGATGAGGATGAATGGCCGCTGCAAACCCAGCTCGCGATGATCCGCGATGCCGGGTTTGACGGCGCCGGCGTGCGCTTCATCGACCCCGCCTTTGCGCGCGAGGTGACGATCTTCCTTCGCGCGCATGGCATGACCTGGCAGGCGCAATGCTACCCGAAGGGCGTCGACGATCTGAAGCCGGCGCTCGCGCTGGTCGCCGAGCTCGGCGCCGATCATGTCAACCTCCAGCCGGACATTCGACCGCGCCGGCTCGCGGACTGCATTCCCCTGCTCGAAGGCTGGCGGCGGCTTGCCACCGAGGCCGGCGTCGCCGTGCATGTCGAGACCCATCGCGACCGGATGACGACCGATCTGTTCTTCATGCTCGACCTGCTCGACTGCTTTCCGGATCTGCGGCTGACGGCCGATCTCTCGCACTATCTGGTCGGCCGCGAATTCGCCTGGCCAGTCGATGACGCCAACCACGCGATGATGCATCGCGTCCTCGACCATGCCTGGGGCATCCACGGCCGCATCGCGAGCCGCGAGCAGGTGCAGATCTCGCTCGGCTTCCCGCAGCACCAGGGCTGGGTGTCGCTGTTCATGGATTGGTGGGACTACGGCATCCGCTCCTGGCGGAAGCGCGCCGGGCCCGATGCGACCCTGACCTTCCTGTGCGAGCTCGGTCCCCCGCCCTATGCCATCACCGGGCCCGACGGCAGGGAATTGTCCGACCGCTGGCAGGACGCGCTGGTCATGAAGGACATGATCCGCGCGCTGTGGGATCGTATCGCGAACGAGCCGTAGAAGATGCTCCCGCGTTGATTCAAACAAGCCACAGCGGCATTCTGAAGCGAAATGCAATTCAGAACGCCGCGAGGATTCGTGCGCAACCGCCATCGGTCCGATCCGCTTCGACGCCTCACGAACGTCGCCGTGCCGGTCGTTGCCGCCCTCCTTTGCACGAGGGCGATCGCGGCGGAACGGACGCTCGATGTCGCAGCCATGCCGCGCGTCGCGACCATCGACCCGCGCTTCCAGTCCTACAACATCGAAATGGTCGAGGTGACCGGCGGGCGATTCTGGAAGCCTTATGCCGCCACCACACGAACGGGCGCGAACGCGGAACGCTTCGCAGCGCGCGCGCCGATCGATCTGCACGACGGCAGGTTACGCACGCTCGCAGCAGCCCTCTCGCCTGCGTATCTGCGGGTGAGTGGCACCTGGGCCAACAGCACGTTCTTTGCGGGTTCCGAGACGCCACCGGCCGCACCGCCGGCCGGCTTCAAGGGCGTGCTGACGCGACAGCAATGGCGAGATGTGATCGACTTCTCGCACGCCGTTGGCGCTGCCATCGTCACGTCCTTTGCGATCAGCGCCGGCACGCGCGACGCGTCGGGACAATGGAGTGCCGAACAGGCCAAGCAGCTTCTCGCCTTCACGCAATCGGCAGGCGGCCGGGTCGCCGCAGCCGAGTTCATGAACGAGCCCGATCTGCCGGCGATCGGCGGCGCACCGGACCACTACGATGCCGCGGCGTACGACCGGGACTTTGCCGCGTTTCGTGCCTTCATGAAGAACAGCGCGCCCGACGTGACGATCCTCGGCCCGGGAACGATCGGCACCGGTGCCGATGCTCGAGCCCGCTTCGCCGTATCGGCGGCCGGCGTCGACGCGGTCTCCTACCATCACTACGGCGCCCTCTCTGCCCGATGCGGCGGCGATCGTACGGCGAAGCGGGCATTATCGGACCAATGGCTGGCGCGAACCGGCAAGACACTCACCTTCTACCGGTCGCTGCGCGACCGGCTTGCACCGGGCAAGCCGATCTGGCTGACCGAGACCGCGGAGACCGCATGCGGCGGCAACCGCTGGGCCGCAACCTTTACCGATACGTTCCGCTATCTCGATCAACTCGGACGGCTGGCCAAGGCCGGCGTTCAGGTCGTCATGCACAACACGCTCGCGGCGAGCGACTATGGGCTGCTAGACGAGCGCACCCATCTGCCTCGGCCGAACTACTGGGCCGCGCTGCTGTGGCGGCGGTTGATGGGAACCACCGTGCTCGACGCCGGCGTTCGCCGCCAGACCGGTTTCCACGTCTATGCGCACTGCGCGCGTGACATGCCCGGCGGCATAGCCCTGCTCGTCATCAACAATGATCGGCGGACGCAACGCAAGTTGACGCTGGCAGCCGCCGCGCAACGCTACACATTGGCGAGCGCCAAGCCCGCCGACGGCACCGTTCAGCTCAATGGCAGCACGCTCGCGCTCGGGGCTTCCGACCAGATCCCGGCCCTAACGGGTGATGCAGCTGCGGCAGGAGCGATCGTCTTTGCTCCCGCAACGATCACGTTCCTGACCGTTGCCAACGCCGGCAACGCCAATTGCCGGTAGCGAAGCGAGGTCGCCTTACGCCGCGTCGCGGCTGGCGTCGGAGGCTTCCGCCGGGCGCACCAGATGGCCAAGCATGATCGCGGTCATCAGCCGCTCCATCTCGAGCCATGCGGTGACATGCGACATGGTCGGCCGGCCGCCGAGTGCGAGCTGATTGACGTCGTCGACCGCCGTCAGACCACGCGGATAGAATTCGCGGAAGATCACCCGCTCGGCCAAGCCATCGACCAGGCGGAAATTCAGCGTCTTCGACAATTCGTGGAGCGCCTCGCCGACCAGGCGCTTGTTGCGCGAACCGAGCGTCGACAGACGGTTGCGAAGCACCACCCATTCGAACGCCGGCTGATCGTGTTCGCTACGCTCGCGTCGCGCCTCCTCCACCATCTTCGAATAGTGGCTGATGCCGGTCACCTTGAAGTCGTTCGGATGGACGGTGCCGAGCACGTCGAAATCGATGAAGCTGTCGTTGAGCGGCGTGATCAGCGTATTCGCCAGCGAATGCGTGAACGTCGTGAGGTACGTATCGTGGCCGGGGCAATCGATGACGACGAAGTCGTGCGACCGGCCGAGCCGCTCGACGATCTCGGCGAGCGCGCTGCGCCCGAGCGTCTCGACCTCGCTGCTCCTGCCGCTCACCGTCTCGAAGCACATATGCGTCGGTACGCCGAGCTCAAGCGAGGTCTCCCGCTCCCAGTCACGCCGGTTCTCGACGTAGTGCGTCAGCGACTTCTGCTTGTTGTCGAGATCGATGGTCGCGACACGCTGACCCGCCTTGATCAGTGCGATGGCGACGTGCATGGCAATCGTCGACTTGCCAGAGCCGCCCTTGTTGTTTCCTACAACGATTACTCGTGCGTTTGTCATGGGAATCCCTAATGGACGCTTGAGTCAAAGCAGGACGAAATGGAATTTAATGAATGGCTCGAATCTCCCTGATTCGACGAATCTCGACAAGAGTCGTCGCAACATTGTCGTGATCGAAATTCAGCGGGTTGCGACAACATTGTCACAACCGCGCTGAGTGCACGTATCGTGAACGCAATGCACGTTTCAGGGACTAGCGCCCCGGGGACCAGCGTCCCGAAGACCAGCGCACCGGAGACTAGCGCCCCGGGACTAGCGGCCCTGAAACACTGCCGCGCGGCGTTCCACGAACGACTTGATGCCCTCGGCGGCATCTGATGTGTTGAGCACGCGTTCGCGGATCTCTGGGATGATCGCAATCGCCGCCTGCTCGCCGGCTTCGATGAACTTGCGGCCCGCCTCTTTGGTGACCTGGATTCCAAGCGGCGCATTGCGCGCGATGATCTCAGCAAGCGCCATCGCGCGCTCGATCTGCTGACCGGCCGGCACGACCTCCTGCACGAGACCGATCCGATGCGCCTCGGCCGCGGAGAACTCGTCGCACAGCAACAGGTGGTACATCGCATCGCCCCACCCGACGCGGCTGATGTAGCGGAAATGCGCGCCCGCCAATGGCGCGATGCCGCGCTTGGCTTCCATCTGACAGAAGCGGCTGTCGTCCGCGGCAATAACGATATCGCCGGCCAGCATCATCTCGATGCCGACGGTGAACACGATGCCCTGCACCGCAGTGACGATCGGCTTCCGGCATCGCTTCGACAGTCCGAACGGATCGACGTTGCCCTCGGGCAGTGGCTTGCGCGATGCCGTCGGGCCGAAGAATTTCGGCATGTCGAGACCCGCGGTGAAACTGCCGCCGGCGGCGCAGAGCACGCCGACCCAGAGACCATCATCATTGTCGAGCAGCGTCAGCGCGTCGGACAGCTCGGCCATCATCTCCGGACTGAACGCGTTCTTCTTCGCGGGATTGTCGATGATGATCTTCAGGATGCGGTCGTGCCGCTCGTGGCGGACCCGCCCTTCGCTCGCGCTGCCGGACATCTGTTCCTCCCTGCTTTGTGACTGACAAATTTTCTGGATGATACTTGTCATCCAGATGAATGATGGTCATAATCCAGATGGAGAGTCAAACAGGGGCTATGCAATGGGCCATTCCCAGGCCGACAAGGCCAGGAGCCGTGAGCGCATTCTGAACGAGGCGGCGACGCAGATCCGCGACAAGGGGCTGGAGGCGCTCAGCATCGGCGGCCTGATGCAGCAGGTGAAGCTGACCCATGGCGGCTTCTACGGGCACTTCGCCTCGCGCTCCGACCTGATCGCCGCGGCGTTGCAACAGGCGCTGACCGCGGGCGAAGCGTCGGCGCACGCCGCGCGCGATCCCGACAAGCCGGTCAGCATCAACGCGCTGGTGCGCAGCTATCTCAGCCGCACCCATCGCGACCAGCCGAAATCGGGCTGCGCGATCGGCGCGCTGATCTCGGATGTCGGCCGCGCCGACGCGCAGTGCCGCGCGGTGATGGAGCCGCACATCGAATCCTTCATCGCCAAGGTCGCCGAGACGTTCGGCGACGATGACGATAGCAACGCAATCCTGGCGGTGAGCGCGATGGTCGGCGCGCTCGCGATCTCGCGCGTGCTCACCGACCAGAGGCGGTCCGACGCCGTTCTGCGCACGGTGCGCGACGGCATCGTCGCGATGGCGTCCGGTGAATGATTTCGCCCGCGCCGCGGGCACCTTGTTTGTTTGAGCATGATCTTTTCGGAAAACCGGTTTCCACTTTTCCGGATCATGCTCTTGACGGAGCGAGCGATGAACGACCGATCCACCCTCGAGCCGACCGCCGTGCAGGGCAGCGTGCTGATATCAGGCGTCGGCGCATCCAACGGCCTTGGCGCCGCGATCGCACGACGCTTTGCGGCCGGCGGCTATCCCGTCGCGATCGCCGGGCGCAATGTCGAGAAACTCGCCGCAACCGCCGCCGAACTCGCCGCCGATGGCGCCAGGGTCACGCATGTGGTCGGTGATGCCTCCATCGCAGCCGACGTTGCGCGCTTCGTCGAGGCTGCGCAGAAGCTCGCACCGCTCGCGATGGCCGTGCACAATGCGGGCTCCAACCGGCCGGCGCCGTTCCTCAAGGTCAGCGAGCAGCGCTTCGAGGAGCACTGGCGCGAGCACGCGCTCGGCGGCTTCCAGCTGGCGCAGGCCGCAATCCCCGCGCTGCTTGCGCGCGGCGGCGGCACGCTGGTGTTCACCGGCGCCAGCGGCTCGCTGCGCGGCAAGGCCAACTACTCGCCCTTCGCCGCCGCCAAGGCCGCGCTCCGCGCACTGGCGCAAAGCGTGGCGCGGGAATTCGGGCCGCAGGGCATTCATGTCGGTCACGTCGTGGTCGACGGCGGCATCGGGGGCGATCGCCTGCTGAGCCTGCGTCCGCAACTGAAGGACGAACGCGGGCCGGATGGCCTGCTCAACATCGCCGCCATCGCCGACGCCTATTGGGTGCTGCACCACCAGCATCGCAGCGCCTGGACGCTGGAGCTCGATCTGCGGCCGTGGGCGGAGGCGTTCTGAGCGCCCCGCACTGCGGTCCTTCGCCCGGGAATATCGGTTGCGATCCGCCGGAATCTTGTCAGGCTAGGCGACAAGGTCTGTCGAGAACGCACCCTACCCCGGGAGAGGATCATGTCGCAGCCCACGCCGATCCTGCATCATTTCGATCAGTCGCCGTTCTCCGAGAAGATCCGCATCATCTTCGGATTCAAGAAGCTCGCCTGGAACTCGGTGCGGATTTCCCGGATCATGCCGCGGCCGGACCTGATGCCGATGACCGGCGGCTATCGCCGCACGCCGACGATGCAGATCGGCGCGGACATCTATTGCGACACTCAGATCATCATCCGCGAGCTGGAGCGGCGCTATCCGACACCGACGCTGTTTCCCGCAGGCCATGCCGGCATGCCCTGGGCGCTCGGCATGTGGACCGACCGGCCGTTCTTCCAGAACACGGTGAACCTGGTGTTCGGCTTCATCGGCGACAAGGTGCCGCGGGATTTCATCGAGGATCGCGAGAGACTGCGCGGCGGCAAGTTCGACGTCGCCGCCATGACCGCGGCACTGCCGCAGATGCGCGACCAGTTCCGCGCCCATGTCGACTGGATCGAAGCGCAACTCGGCGACAACAGGCCGTGGCTGCTCGGCGAGTTCAGCCTCGCCGATGTCAGCGCCTATATGAACGTGTGGTACGCGCGGCAGAGCCTCGCCACGATGGACGAGATCATGAAGCCCATGCCGCGCGCCGCTGCCTGGGAGGAGCGCGTCCGCGCCATCGGCCACGGCACGCGCACCGAGATGTCGTCCGCCGACGCGCTCGAGATCGCAGCGAAGGCGCAGCCGGAATCGCCTGTGTTCGGCGACCCCACGGATCCGAACGGGCGCAAGCCCGGCGACATCGTCGCCGTGATGCCGGACGACTACGGCAAGATCCCGGTCCGCGGCGAGATCGTGTCGCTGTCGGCGCAGCACATCGCGATCCGCCGGTCCGACGAACGCGCGGGCGAGGTCGTGGTGCATTTCCCGCGCGCCGGCTTCCTGGTCCTTCCGGGCTGATTCCCGCGGGCTCGGCCACCGGCCGCACAACCGCGGCCTGGAAACGCTGGGTTTCGCGGCGTGACCTTGTCGGGCCGCGAACAGGCCATACCTTCCCATCTCCAACCCAAGGCTCCACAGCGCAGGCTTGCGGACATCTCCGCAGCAACACGACCTCTCGGCCTGCGTGCGATGGGTGGCCCGTGGCGGATACTCCGCTGCGCCGACAACTGGACTATGTGATGACGACCTCTCTCGAATTCGGGCTCGACACATTCGGCGACGTCACCAAGGACGCCGCCGGCGCGCCGTTGCCCCACGCCCAGGTGATCCGCAACGTCGTCGACGAGGCGGTGCTGGCCGATCAGCTCGGGATCGATTTCATCGGGCTCGGCGAGCATCACCGGGCCGACTTTGCGATCTCCTCGCCCGAGACCGTGCTGGCTGCGATCGCGGCCCGTACCAACACCATCCGTCTCGGGTCGGCGGTGACCGTGCTGAGCTCGGACGATCCGATTCGCGTCTTCCAGCGCTTCGCAACCGTCGATGCGGTCTCCAACGGCCGCGCCGAGGTGATCCTCGGCCGTGGCTCCTTCACCGAGTCGTTCCCGCTGTTCGGCTTCGACCTGCGGCAATACAACGAGCTGTTCGAGGAGAAGCTCGACCTGTTCACCGAGCTGTTGAAGCAGGAGCCGGTGAACTGGGAAGGCAAGCTGCGGCCGCCGCTCAAGGGCCACTCGGTCTACCCGCCGGTCGAGCACGGCCGGCTGAAGACCTGGATCGGCGTCGGCGGCAGCCCCGAATCGGTGGTGCGCGCGGCGCATTACGACCTGCCACTGATGCTCGCCATCATCGGCGGCGATCCCAAGCGCTTTGCGCCCTATGTCGACCTGCACCAGCGCGCCTACCAGCAGTTCGGCCGCGAACCGAAGCCGATCGGCGTGCATTCGCCGGGCTATGTCGCCGAGACCGACGCGCGGGCCCGCGAGGAGCTATGGCCGGACTACAAGGTCATGCGCGACCGGATCGGCAAGGAGCGCGGCTGGCCCGCCGATGAGCCGCGACGAGTTCGTCTCCGAGGTCGAGCACGGCTCGCTCTATGTCGGCGCCCCGGAAACCGTTGCGCGCAAGATCGCGGCGACCGTGAAGGCGCTCGGCGCGGCGCGCTTCCAGCTGAAATACTCGGCCGGCCCGCTGCCGCACGAGAAGCTGATGAAGAGCATCGAGCTCTACGGCAGCACGGTGGTGCCGATGGTGCGCGACATGCTCGCCGCGTAGGGCGGCAGCGGCAGCATCACAAAGCAAAACCCCCGGCGTTTTGGCGCCGGGGGCTCTGTTAGATCCTGATCAGATCAACCGGTCTTACCAGTTGCGCTGAGCGCGGAGGAGCAGCATGTAGGTGTTCTGATCCTTCAGCTCGTAGATTGCGCCCGGCTTGCCGATCGTCGGACTGCCCGGGAAAGCGACCGTACCGGCAAAGCTCTGATCCAGACGGGTGTAGGTGAAGTCGGCCGAGAAGGTCAGGTTCTTCACCGGGGTCCACTGGGTCTGCGTGCCGATCTGCGCAATGTTGTAGTCGGGGTTGCAGGACGTCAGAGCTGCACCAGCACCGAAGAAGTTGCTGAGCGAGCCGCCGACACCGTTGCCAGCCGGACCGCAGATGTAGCCCTTGGCGGTGCTGTTGTAGTTAACCTGGGCCCAGGCGCCGTAGATGCTGGTGTTCCAGTTCGGGTTCCAGTTGTGCACGTATGCACCACGGAAGCCGTAGGTCGTGATCAGCTGCTGCTGACCGCCAGTCACGAAAATCGAGTCCGGCGCGATGCCGAAGCCGATGCTCTGATAGGCACCCGGAACGTTGGTTCCGCCGAAGATGGTGTTGCCACCAGCCGAACCGGCGAGGTCCTGGATGTTATAGCGGGTCGCACCGTTGGTGTAGACACCCTGCAAGTTGATGGTGTCGCCAGGTCCGGTCGGGATGTTCTTGATCGACAAGGCCAGCGATCCAGCCCAGCCCCACTTGTCGTCCGGATGACCGGTCAACTCAGTGCCGCCGTAGTAGGCCACGTGGTTATCATGCGCGGCGAACGATGCCTGGAACAGACCCCAAGCCTGATCGACGCGCAGCATCGCGACGAGATCCGGAGCGATCGTGCCAGCGTAGTCGCTGATGCCGAACACGTTGGTGTTGCCGGGAACGCCGAAGGTGACGGGCGCACCGAGGTTGACTACGCCAGCCTGATAGTAGGCCGACTGGTCTTGAGCCGACAGAGACAGCGATACGCCGTTGCCGAACTGCGCGGTGTAGGTGAACTGGTTCACACCAGTGATCGTACCGCCGCCGCCGACGAGACCGTCGTAGCTGTTGCCCGGGTAGTTGGCCCACGGAGCCGAGAACTGCGAGACCGCCTTACCGATGGTGAAGCCGGCGAACTGGATGAAGGCGTAGTAGACGCCGACCGTACCGCCAGCGACAGCGCCAGAGTTGGCGTTGTTCGGAGCCGAAACCGCGCCGATCGGCGAATAAATGGTCGCGCCGTTGCCCTGACCAGCGTAGCTGTCCGAGGTCCAGGAGAAGGTCGCATCGAAGAAGGTGCGGACCACGCCGTACTCGGTCGCGGTGCGCGTATCGATGTTCAGGTCTTCACGCGAACGCCAGGTGTAGCCGTTGGTGAAGCGGTTGTTCGCACCACCAGCACCCGAGGTGTTGCCGGTGTGGTCCGAGTTGGTGTTCGCCAGAACGTCGGCGCGCAGGTAGCCGCCCAGCTTGATACAAGTGTCGGTGCCCGGGATGTAGTAGAAACCGGGACCATACAGGGAGCAAACCTTCACGTACTCGACCGCTTTGGCCTTGACGGGAAGATCGGCCGCCTGAGCTCCGCCGACCGCGACGAGAGCCGCCGCCGAGCCGAGGATAAGGCTCTTAACCATCTTCATGTTAAACCTCCAAGTTGCTCTATCTCAGGGAAGGTTCCGGATCCGCCGGGTAAAACACCCTCAGGTTGGTTCCCTTTGTCCCTCAAAATCCCCGCCTAGTCGCTTCGCGCCTTCGGACACACCCGCATGAACGCGAGGGACTTAAGCGAACCACCTAAAACGGGACGACCTTGGGATGCCCCCCTCCGTCGCAGTTCCATATGAGACAGAAGGCCCCCGATCACGCAACAAAAGACCGCTGGGTTTGGGAGAAGTTGCGGCTGTTTTCGGGCAAATGTTGCACAAATATCACGGGCATTTGAACTGCGGCGTTTCGACAAGCCGCTGAAAGATAACGAGAATATTTCAGATCACGCTGGCGGGCGTAACTTTGGGCAACACCGGACGGAACGCAACCCAAAGCGCGTAGTCCTACGGATAAAACGAAAGTCGGAGCCGGCTTCGGCGCTGCTGATTCCGGCTCCCGGGCGCCGGATTCCGGTGCAAAAACACCGCTATCTGAGCAACATAGCCCGCCTTGGATACCGCCGACTCGCGCCTGGAAGGGGGCATTCCGATGGCTCGGAGCAGGCCGGAAGACGGCGGGCGAACCGCCACGTATGTGGAGTAACGAGGCTACATGTCAGGGAGATGTCAGCGCATATCGTCGCTGCGGAGCCGCCGGAACAACGTCACACTCACTCGTCCAGGATATCCAGGAGATCGTCGATCCGCTCGAAGGGCGGCTCGTGGGTGTTGTCTGAGTAGAATACCCGATCGCCGTCGCGCTCGAGCGATCGTGCTCTCGATTTGGGCAACCTCCCGGGGAGGAACGTCGCCGCGACGGCCTCCGGCCCGACGTCGAGTCTCACGATGCCGCGCCGCTTGCAATCGATCCTGAGTCGGGCCGCCGCGAAGAAATCGCGCGCCGCCGGCGGCAGCCTGCCGAAGCGGCGAGAGGTCTCCTCCTCCAGATCTTCCAGATCGTCTTCGCTGCGGCACCTGGCGGCGCGGCCATAGATTTCAAGCCGCATCGACTCTGACTGCACGTAGCTCCTGGGCAGCAGATCCTCGAGTGGAAGATTGAGATCGGGCACCCACAGATCGGCCGCCCGATCGTTGCTCCTCTCCGAGGCCTGCTTGAGCAGGTGGCTGTAGAGCACCGGTCCGAAAACCTGCACATGGCCGGATTGCCGCTCGGACAGTAGATCCCCTGCGCCTCGGAGGTCCAGATCACGCTCGCTGATAGCGAAGCCGGCGCCCGGCCTGCTGAACTCCTCCAGAACGGCGAGACGCTTGCCGGACTGCTCCGAGCTCGATTCCGTCAGCATGTAGGCGAAGGCGCGCGTGCCGCCGCGTCCGACCCGGCCTCTCAACTGGTGGAGTTGTGCCAGACCGAACTTTTCCGGCCAGCAGACCACGATGGTGTTGGCGCGGGGAATGTCGAGGCCGCTCTCGACGATGTTGGTCGCCAGCAGAACGTCCGCCTCGCCTTCGACAAAGCTCATCATCCGGTCGTCGAGTTCGTCGGCAGGCAGCCTGCCGTGCAGGCAGACGACGCGGAGCTCCGGGGCCACCGCCTGCACGCGCGCCAGCAGCGGGTCGAGATCCTGGATCCGCGGACAGATCAGGAAGCTTTGCCCGTGGCGTCGCTGCTCGCGCAGCAATGCAGCGGCAATGGCTGCGTCCGACAGCGGCGCGATCTTGGTCACCACCGGCAGCCGGTGAACCGGCGGCGAAGCGATCACGCTGAGATCCCTGAAGCCCGCGAGACCCGCCGCAAGCGTGCGCGGGATCGGCGTGGCGCTCATCCAGAGCGTATGGACGCCCTTGGCCAGGCCCGAGAGCTTCGCCTTTTCCGCCGCCCCGAAGTGCTGCTCCTCGTCGACGATGACCAGGCTCAGCTTGGCGAACTTCACGTCCTTCGCCGCGATCGCCTGCGTGCCGACCACGATCTTCATCTTGCCGCTGCGCAGGCCCTCCTTGGTCTCCCTCGTCTCCTGGGCCGAGGTCGCGCGCGACAGGCTTCCGACCTCGATGCCGAGCGGCGCAAACCGCTTGCGGAACGTCGCGACGTGCTGCCTTGCCAGCACCGTCGTCGGCACGACGATCGCAACCTGCTTGCCCGACAGCGCGACGGCGGCCGCCGCACGCAAGGCAACCTCGGTCTTGCCGAATCCGACGTCGCCGCAGACCACGCGATCCATCGGATGGCCCGACGCGAGATCATCCAGCACGTCGCGGATCGCCCTCGCCTGGTCGACCGTCGTGAAATATGGAAAGCGCGCGACGAAACGCTCGTATGCCGGACCGGGAGCTACCAGCCTGGGCGCGCGCCGGCGGCGTCGCTGCGCGATGTGCTTGGCAAGCGCCTTGGCGGCAGCCTGGATCTCCTGCTCCGCCTTGGTGCGCCGCGCCCACCATGTACTGCCATCGGCCCTGTCCAGCGTCAGCCTGCCGGGTTCCGCCGCATACGGCCAGATCAACGCAAGGTCGGCGGGCGGGACGAGCACGGCATCATCGCCGGCAAATGCCAGCCTGACCATCTCGCGTGACGATCCTTTCCCCATGTCGAAGGCCTGCAAGCCGTCGAGCACGGCGAGCCCGCGCTGCAAATGCACGACCGCCGCGCCGCGCTCCGGCACGTCTGGATGGTCGAACGCCGCACTCCAGGCTTTCGCCATCGGCTGCGGATGATGAGCCCTGCTGCCGAGCACGTCGGTCGCCGTCACCACGACAAGCGGCTTGCGGCCTGCCCCGATGAAGCCGGTGTCGAAATCGGCCAGCAAGGCCGCTTCGCCTCTTCCCCTCGCCGCCGCGTCCCAGTCGGCGAAGCGCTCCGCCTTGATCCCGCTCATGCGCTCCATCGCGCGCAGGTCGTCCTCCACCGCCGCGACGAAGAGCAGCCGCGATCCGGCGCGCTCGGTGTCAGCGACGAAGGCGCGCAGGGCCTTCCGCGACGAGGCGACTTTCGAGAAATCAGGCGTCGCGGTGAAAGCCGCCTTGCGCGGCAGCACGCTCATCTGTTTGGTCAGCCGCTTCCACTCAGCGGACCCGAAATACTCGCGCTCCGCCTCTCTGCGGCCGGCCGCCTCCTTGATCGTGTTCAGCCAGCTGTCGGCGTGGCCCGACACGCCTGCGTCCGCAATCCAGCGGGCGCGCTGACAATAGTCCGGCAGCGCCGCACGCTGGGCCCGCTTGCCTCCCAGTGCGATCTGTTCGGACATCGGATCGATCAGCAGTTCCTGCGTGTCGAAGACGACGTCGTGTTCGTCCGGATCGACGCCTGCGATCCTGCGGATTACGCCGCCGGAATGCTCGATCCTGAACGGCCCAAGCGCGCCGGCGGGAAACACCTCGAACGTCATGCCGTGGAACAGGACGCTGCCGGGAAAATCCGCCTCTTCGTCGAGATCGTATCCGAGCGCTTCCAGACGCTCCTTGAGGTCCTGCTCGGCATAGGGCGCGCCGACCTTCAGGCTGATGCTGTGGCGCGCCCAGCTCGTGGGCAACGGCAACCGCTCCATGATCGCCTCCGCCGTCGACACCAGAAAGACCGGCTTCCTGCTCTTGGCGAGACGCCGCAACACCGAGCTGCGCCGGCCGGCGATCTCGCGCGACGGCTCCAGCCCGTCAAACGGCAAGGTATTCAGCCGCGGGAACACCAGTACGTCGAGCGAAGCATCGAGCGAATGGAGCGCGCTGCCCAAGCGCTCCGCCCGGTTCTCGCTTTCCGCCAGGAAGACGATGCCGTCGCGGCCGGACTTCTTCCATTGCTCGAGGAGATGCAGCGCCAGCATGCCGAGCGGCGAGGAAGATGAAATCCCGGAACGCGCCGATGCCTTGCTTTGCTTCTTCGCGCCAACTTTGGCGCGGGCCTTCTTGGTATTCGCCACGTCAAATCCGTCGTCATTTCGTGAGTACGCTCGCCCTTTGACATGCGTCTCGGAGCGACTCGGGGCCTGCCGGCCGCCGGCATGGAAACCAAAGCGGCACGGATTTCCAGACAGAAGGCCCGATCCTGCCCCGAAATGCCGGCAAGGGCCGATCGGGAAAAATCGATTCTTCTATCGAAATCAACAGCTTGTTTGCTGGCTGGGGAGGGATCGAACCTCCGAATGGCGGAATCAAAACCTGCTTGATCATTCAACGATTTCAAGCCGTGTTTGGAAAAATTGGCCGAATTCGCCTCCAGTCGTATCAACTGCTTTACAGGCATTTCCAAATAAGGAAGCATCTCTCCTAGCGAGATCGGGTCAGACTGCACGTGGCTGCTCGCGCGGGCGAGCGTCACCGTTAGCCCGTTGGTACGTCCGAGGGAGGGGGCTACCTACGTTTCCTCCAACCGCTATCCGCCGAGTTTATGGTGCCCGTGGTCTAGCGAGGGAGCGCCTGGTGCCGCGCGGCCCAATTTCCCAATCCGCCGCCCTCAATTGAAATAAAATTTGATGGGATAAGTCCAAAAGACGACTTGATCCTTCATCCTTCTTTGATCTCGCGTTCCTCCATCGTCGAATGGGTAAGAAGTGATGACCGATCAACAACTTGCTCTTCAGGCCGTCAGCGAGGCCCAACGCATACTGAATGAATACCTTCAACCCCGCCCCCACGACAATGAGCGCATTCTCGACAGGTTGGTGGAGGTTCTTGAGCGGCCCGATCTGGTCGTTGCTGTGAGCCGATTGCAGCAACGAAGTAGTCTCTGAGTGCTCAGATGACGAAACAATTTCCATTGATTCTTTTGGCAGCCTGCATCACTTCGTCTCTACTAGTTGGAATGCCAAGCACTCAGGCGAAGCAACAATGCAACGCCGCGATGCCACCAAATCCGCGCGAGTATTGGTCTTGGCGCCTCATCGACGGACGAAAATGCTGGTACGTAGGCAGGTCCATGCTCTCAAAATCATTGCTGGAGTGGCCTGCGCGGGTTTCGACGCAGGCGCGTCCCACTGAAGCGCTTGCAAGCGCCCTCATAGAAAAGCCGAGCGATCCGATTGGTTCAGAAGAATGGACGTCGACTCGCCAGGACACTTTCGATGCCCTGTGGCGCACCAGGGTTGAACAGCGGTAGACGGTTGACCTTTGCATTAGGCCGGACCACGTTGCCTCATTGCCATGGCCTGCCTTAGCATTGCGCCAAGCGGGTAGAGCCGAAGTTCTACGCAGATGTCGAGTACCGGGACATCACGTTGGAGGGGCTGCTGCGACGCGATTCGACATGCGCGCGGGACGGGCAGCATCTCCATCTCGATGGTGGACCGCCTGAGCAATGGCAGGACGAACGATCATGGCAGCACCCAGGTTCAAGCCGAACCGTCGGGGACAACCATCGTCCGGAACAGCTTCCGGCCACCGTGCAACCGGATCACGTCTCAAGGCGTGAAATCGGCCTCCTACGTCACGGCGATCTCCGGGCAAAGCTCGAAAACGGTCCTTTGGGGGCGGTATCCCTAGCGCAACGAGCGGCGCTTCACACGCACGCCGCAAAAAATGCGTCGGGCTCGAAAAAATACCGTCCCGGCGGCGTCCTGCTACTGTGCCCCTGAGATCCCCAGCGGGCGACGATCTGGCAGATGTAGCACCGCGGATTTGTTGAACTGGTGCACACTCTGCATCCCGTAAGACCACGGTGCCGTGCAGCGCCTCAGCGCTGCATGCCCAAAGGATGATTGCCTCGAGCGCCACCCGCGACCTGCAGTTGCGGCGGGTCTGGGGAGTTCAACGAGGATATTCAAACAGAAGCAGAGTTGGGAGCGCACGTTTCGGCTGAGAAGCCACCACGGCGGCTCAAAGGGATTTCTTGCCGTACTGTTCTGGCTATGAAGCAGTCTGTTCAGCTCCTGTGGCGATGGCCGATCTCCATCACGCTGCCGGCGGCTGGCGGGCTGCTATCGTTATGATGGTGCATGGTACCCCAACGTGATGCACGGCCGTCAGCGCGGCCATAGTGCTGATCTGACCCCGTATGGGCCTTCTGCGTCGGCATCTACGCGCCGATCGAAATTTAGAATTTTTCGGATGTGACACTTTTGCTAATGCCGGTAGTTGGTGCGTAGGCGTGAGACCTACCCAGGATAGAGGTCGACCCAAGGTAGATGTAACGTGCAGAGTGCAGCTTCACGTGTTAAAGAGGAGCCGTGCCACTGTGGGGATTTCGATCAAGGCCTTGAGGGTCGGAACGCCAGCAAAGGAGTCGCGACTTCGATCCGAGCACGTCGTGATAGACCAGCCGTTAGCTGACGAGGTATTTCATGGTTACAGATGGGCTTCCCGAGAATCCGTATCTCTATTTCGGTAATCTCGGTAAAACAGAGCCGCAGTACAAGATCCCTAATTTCGTCGGTCTTTGTCTCATTCCTCGACATGAACGAGAGATCAAGCACGATCTGAACGATCCGCTTCCGGTGCCCGATAATTCAATAAGAAAGATCCAGGCGCAGGATGTGATGGAGCACATCCCGAAAGATCGTGTTCCAAGTCTTTTGGATGAGGTCTATCGCACATTGGAGCCGGGCGGCGTTTTCCGCCTCAGCGTGCCGGACTATCGTAGTCCTCTCCTTAAGGCACGGACTGTATATGATCATAAAGGGAACGTGCTCGCTGACTTGATGATGGGTGGAAAAGTCGAATATGACGCCAAAAACGCAGCCTACAAAGCGGCATTCGTGACCGATGGTTCTGCCCATCTATGGTTTCCAACCTACGAGCAGGTGCTAGACCTGATCTTGCGATCCGAGATCAGGAAATCTTCGGAAATCACCTTCCACCACTATTGTGTGGACGATGACACTTCGGTGACGAATTCGTTTCCCGAGAACGAAATGTTCGTTTTCAGGTGCCCTCCTAGAGATATGAGAGCCAGTGGTAAGCCTATTTCGATCATTGTTGATTTTGTCAAATGAAGCTGGAGGTGTCACAGGTTCAAAGTTTTCCTCGAAATCTGCTGGATTTTGCGCGCGACTGTCGTGCTGTGTGAGAGGAGCGAGGCTCCCCGGTCAGAGGTACCTTTCGCAATGCCTCAGAAATAACTTCAGTCGGATCACATGTTGCTAAGGACCGTTGTGCAGTGGACTCCGCGCCTAACGGAATCAAGTCTCCCAGATCGCGAGAGCGATCATTGGCTTCTCGAAGCTATGTTTGCTGAACGAGCGAATGCAACGCCTTGACCGCGGGCTCCCGCTTCTCCAAAGGGACAAACAAACTGACCGAATGCGGCGACAACACGTAGCTGTCGGGGACAATCCCGTGATGTCCGAGAACCTGCAACGCCCTGAACGGCAATTCCGATGGGACACCACCGAAGCAGGTGAGACTCACCGAGCATGAAGCCTCGCGCTGCTTGCGCAGATCCCTAGCGTGGTCCAGCGTGCGCAATAGGGCGTCGAGCCACTCCGTATCGTAGGCCACGGTCATGCTGGTTTTTCCTGCGGCGAAGTGCGATGCAAGGAGCTGCGGCCAGACCAGGCTGTTTTGCTTGAGATGCTGCGCGAGTTTCTCGAATCCTTGATTGAGATCCCCGGAATCGATTTCCACATGCTCAATGCGAGCTATCGAGTTGACGGCCAAAACTTTCCCGTTTTCCATGCCTAAAACCTCTTTCATCACTTGCGTGCTGTGCTCGACGCCACCCCACTGCTTGAGGACCAGAGGCACATCCTGACTTTGCGCCAGCTCTACGCTGCGAAAATGCAGGATTCTTGCTCCCCAGAAGCACATCTCCGACAGGGATGCGAAGTCCACGTGCCGCAGGGGCCTTGCATTCGGCACGATGCGCGGATCGGCCGAACAAATTCCGTCGACGTCCTTGATGATTTCACAGCGTTCGGCTTTCAGCGCAGCGGCCATCGCGACGGCCGTGGTGTCGCTGCCGCCACGGCCGAGCGTGGTGATTTCCCTGGTCGCCGGGTTCACGCCCTGAAATCCCGCCAGCACCACAACGCGTCCGCGATCAAGTTCCTCAAGCACGCGAATGGGCCGTACATCCAGAATGCGTGCGGAGGAATGGGAGTCGTCGGTCATCACGCCGGCCTGGCTGCCAGTGAAACTGATCGCCGGCACGCCGAGATCGGAAAGCGCCATGCTCATCAGGGACATGCTGATTCGCTCACCAGTCGTGAGCAGCATATCGAGCTCGCGGCGATTGGGTGTCGGGCTGACCTGATGGGCCATCTGGATCAACTGGTCGGTGGTTTTGCCCATGGCGGAGACGATCGCCACGACACGATGACCGCGGCCGTACAGATCGGCGAGACTGCGCGCAACCGCGAGAATCTTCGCCGGTGTTTCAAGGCAGACACCACCATATTTCTGCACGACGATGGGCTGGTTGCGCATCTAACCTCGCTCGGAAGTCTTGTTCGCCTCGCCCATCGAACCGACACCGCCTATCCATGTGCCGACGACCTCAAAGTTTGGATTAAAGGCGACAAGATCCGCGCGGTATCCGGGCGCGATCCGTCCAAGCTCGGACCCAAGGCCCAGAAATGCCGCGGGCGTCCGGGAAGCCATGATAAGAGCATCGACAAGGGAGATTCCGATGAGCGCAACCGCGTTGCGAACCGCCTCGATCATGGTGAGGTGAGCGCCCGCGAGCGTGCCATCCCGGTCAGTCAGGCGATTGTCGTGCAACGTGATCTCCCTTCCCTGGAGCAGGAACCGCCGGTCGTTCGTGCCCGCCAATGGCATGGCATCGGTAACCAGCATCAATCGATCGCGTCCCTTGCAGCGCAAGGCTACACGCAAGCCGGCGCGGTCAACGTGGATGCCGTCGCAGATGATCCCTGCAAACAATCGGTCATCTCCCAGCGCGGCGCCCACCAAGCCCGGCTCTCGGGCGTTCAACTGCGACATGGCATTGAACAGATGGGTCACCCCCGAGACACCGCGATCGACCGCCTTGCCGATTTCGGCTGCGGTGGCGTCGCTGTGGCCGGCCGCGAGACGCAATCCGGCGCCGATCAATTCATCGATCATGGACGCGGGCACGCATTCCGGGGCCAAGGTCACCATGGAGCGACCGCGGTCCCCGAAGCTTTTGATGGCGGCGAGATCGCGCCGATCGGGCACGCGTATCTCGGCTTCCGGATGAATGCCCTTGCGAGACCTGTTGAGGGCCGGACCTTCCAGATGAAAGCCGAGCACGCCAGGAATTTCGAGGCACGCGTGAGCTGCTACAGCCAATCGTTCGATGACCTCGCTTCGATCGGTGATGAGGGTTGGCAAACAGCCCGTGGTGCCAGCCTTGCGGTGCGCCTCGACGATGCGGCGAACGCCGGCCTCCGTTGGCTGGTCGTTGAGAAGAACGCCGCCGCCTCCGTTCATCTGAACATCGACGAATCCGGGTGCAAGGATCGCATCTCGGGGAAGGTGGATCGAGGCGCGCGCCTCCTCGGTAATGCCTTCGATCCGCCCCTGCGAGATCCTGACCAACCCCGGCCCGCGCATGTCGGCACCATCAAAGATGTGCTGCGCAGCAATCGAGAGACCCACGGAAGACCCAGCTTGGCCCATAAGTGCTGATCCGAGAATGGCAATCACGGACTCGTGAGGCGAGTCCCGTGCTGTACTGGTCCTTTATATGTACACAACGGGCTTCGGGGACCCGGAGCTAAATCCTCGCGTTAACTTCTCATGGAAACAAAAGGTACCACCTATCTCGGCATCGATGGCGGCGGAACCCGCTGCCGCGCCCGGATCGAGGACGAAAACGGCAGGGTGCTTGGTGAGGCGAGCTCGGGGCCTGCCACGACCCGGATTGGCTTCGACAAGGCCTGGCGGTCCATCATGGAGGCCACCGAAGCGGCGGCCGCGCAGTCCGAACTGACGCACGAGGATTTCGCGCGGATGCACGCCGGAATTAGCCTCGCCGGCATTGGTCGCCGGGGCGCGAAAGCGGCGCTCAAAGAGATCCCGCATCCCTTTGCGTCCGTTATTTTCATCAGCGATGGCCTAGCTGCCTGTCTCGGCGCCCATAGCGGCGCGGACGGGGCCATCGTGGTGGCCGGCACGGGCTCGGTGGGTGTCGGCCTGATTGGCGGCCGCGAGATCCGTATCGCCGGTTACGGCTTCCCAGTTTCGGACGAAGGCAGCGGCGCCGACATTGGCCTGCAGGTCGTTCGACTGGCGCTGCGGGCCGCGGACCGCCGCAGCGAGCTGACACCATTGCTTGCAGAGGTGCTGGGCGCGTTCGATCAAGATCCTTATCAGGCCGTGGCGTGGTCTGAAGAAGCCAGGGCCACCGACTACGCCGCGTTCGCGCCGACCGTGATGCGGCACGCCAATCAGGGCGATCCGGTCGGCCGTCGCATTGTCGAACGCGCGGCCGATGCCATTGGCGATCTGCTTGATCTGTTCCTGGCTAAAGGAATTGACCGGCTCGCGCTGGTGGGCGGGCTCGCGGATGCGATTACGCCCTGGCTAACGCCTGATCTGCGCGCCCGCCTGAGGCGTCCTGACGCCGACGCAGCGGCCGGTGCGCTGCTTGTGGCGCGAGGGCACCTCGACCTGCCCGAGCTGGACTCGCCCAAGAGAGAAACTGACCATGAACAGGCTTCGAAGTTCCGCGTTTGATGGCGCTTGGATCACCAATATGGCCACCGAAGAAGTCGATCCCAGATTTGCCGACCTTGATGCATGGTCGCTGAGGTCAGCGATGGAAGCGATGTGGGAGGGCCAGCTTGCGGCGGTCGCCGCGATCGGCCATGGCCTTCCCGCGATCACTGCGGCAGCCGAAGCGGCCAAGACGGCGCTGGGCGATCGCGGTCGCATCGTATATGTCGGCGCCGGCACGTCAGGCCGCGTGGCTGTCCAGGACGGCGCCGAATTGACGCCGACCTTCGCCTGGCCCCGCGAGCGCGTCCGCTTCGTCGTTGCCGGCGGTGACAGCGCGTTCGTCACCAGCATCGAGGGCGCGGAGGACGATGTCGATGATGCGGTTACGCAGATCAACGCCGCACGGCTCACGCCGCACGATGTGGTGATTGCGGTAGCCGCCAGCGGCACAACGCCGTTCACGGTCGCGGCGCTGGAGCGGGCAGGGTCTTTCGATGCAGTGACGATTGGTGTCGCCAACAATCCCGGCACCGCACTGCTGGCATTGGCAAAGTTTCCGATCCTCGTCGAGACCGGCCGCGAGCTGATCGCCGGCTCCACGCGGATGAAGGCGGGCACCGCGCAGAAGGTCGTGCTCAACCTTATCTCCTCAGGAATCATGCTGCGCCTTGGTCGGGTATATCGCGGCATGATGGTGAACATGCCGCCGACCAACGCCAAGCTGAAGCGGCGCGCCGAGGCCATGGTCGCGCAAATCGCACGCTGTAATCCGTCGCACGCGGCACGCTCGCTCGGGCAGGCCGAGGGAGACATCAAGATTGCAGTCCTTCTGGCGCTCGGTGTCGACAGGGTTGACGCGGAGACCGTCCTGAAGAACTGCGACGGCAACCTTCGGCAAGTGTTTGTCGAGCTCGCCAGGAATCGTGACTCGCATCGTGACCGACTCCCAAAGGGAGCGGCGGGACGCGGCCGAGGCGGAGTGGTTGAGCCGTGACGACATCCGCGATGGCGAGCGAAATCGGGGAAAGCGCGGATGTTGTCGCTAACATTGTTCGCAGCCGACCCGCCACGCGCGACATCGCGCAGCGGATTGGGATTGGCTCCGCCCCTTTGTGCGTCGTGTGTGGTCGGGGAAGCTCCGGGCATGCCGGGGTTTTCTTGAGATATCTTGTTGAGACGCGGCTTCGCCTTCCCGTTTCAGCAAGTGCTCCCTCGGTGATCACGGCATTTTGCACACCCTTGATGCTGCGCGATGCGCTGTTCATCGTGATCTCGCAATCCGGGCGCAGCCCGGATCTCGTCGCCGCGACCAAGTCGGCACGAGCCTCGGGCGCGCGCACGATTGCCATCGTCAATGCGACGTCGTCGCCGGTGGCTGACGAAGCGGAATTCGTCGTTCCGATCGAAGCCGGCCAAGAACACTCCGTAGCGGCGACGAAGACCGTGATCGGCTCGATGGCCGCCAGTGCCGGACTGGTTGCCGAGCTGGCGCAAGATCGTGCGCTGCGGTCAGCCCTCGACCGGCTGCCCGAGCGCCTGCACCGCGCGCTGGCGCTCGACTGGTCGGAGATTGCCGACGATCTCGTCAAGGCATCAGCTGTGTTTGTGGCGGCTCGGGGCCTGGGCCTGGGCTCGGCGAGGGAGATCGCGCTCAAGCTTTCGGAAATCATGCGCCTCCCCTCCATCGGACTGAGCGCCGCCGAGCTGCAGCATGGGCCACGTGCCGCGCTATCGTCGCGCACGCCAGTTGTCATGATGCGTGTGATGGATGAAACGGCGGCCACGGTGGACGCACTGGCAGAGGAATTGCGCGAGCAAAAGATCGCGCTGCATCTCTGCGGCGGACCGCATGGCTCGCTGCCTTGGTTGGTCGAGGATGACCCCGCCACCGACCCGATCACCATGCTCGTTCCGGCCTACCGGATGATCGAGCAGGCGGCATGCGCGCGCGGATTTGACCCGGATCGTCCCCCTCGCCTGAGCAAGGTTACCGAGACGTTTTGACTGATCGCTGGCTGGCGACCAAAGCAGGAGCGACATCATCGTCAAAGCGCAACAAACGCGAGCAGAAGCGACCGAATGGGCGGCAAAGGCGACCAAGCTGATCGCTATTCTGCCGCTCATAACGGTCTGGTTGCGGGTTCGAGTCCTGCCGGGCCCACCAATAAATCAATGGCTCGGCACTCGCGATCGCCGGAGATCCTGTCTACTCCGCGCAAAAAAGATGCCGCGCCCGAAGGACACGGCAAGTTTCAGGGAGGGTAAATCGGCAGACTCCCGGTGCATGCCTGAGACCCCGGCCCATCGTCGGTCGGGGCGCAATCTGAAAATCAGCGGCCGTTCACCGCGGTGGTCACCATTTCAATGCGGCCGTACGCACGGGATGATCCCAGAGCGCTGTGGACTCGCTGTCGAGCAGGCTCACGGTGAGCGAGCAGCCCGCCATGTCCAGCGATGTGACGTAGCTGCCGACCAGCGAACGGGCGATGCGCAGGCCCTGCTCCTCGAGCATCCGGCGCGCCGCGTTGTACATCAGATAGAGCTCGATTGTCGGCGTGCCGCCGAAGCCGTTGACGAGCAGCAGCGCCTCGGTACCGGTGCGCGCGCCAAGGTCATCGGCGATCGCGTTGATCATCTCGGCGGCGATTGCGTCGGCCTGCGCGAGCTTGACGCGGCGGCGGCCAGGCTCGCCGTGAATGCCGACCCCCATCTCCATCTCGTCTTCGGCAAGTGCAAAGGTCGGCGTGCCCGCAGCCGGCACGGTGCAGCTGGTCAGCGCAACGCCCATCGAGCGCGTCTGTGCGTTGATGCGCTCGCCGAGCGCCGCGCAGGAGGTGAGATCGGCGCCTCTCTCGGCGGCGGCGCCGACGATCTTCTCGACAATCAACGTGCCGGCGACGCCGCGCCGCCCGGTACTGTAGGTAGACTTCTCGACCGCGACATCGTCATCGGTCACGATGGTGGCGATCCGACCCTCGGCGATCTCGGCTGCCATCTCGAAGTTCATGCGGTCGCCGGCATAGTTCTTGACAATGAACAGGACGCCGGCATCGCCCGCGACCGCCTGTGCGGCCTCGACGATCTGGTCCGGCGTCGGCGAAGTGAACACCTGGCCGGGACAGGCGGCATCCAGCATGCCGTAGCCGACGAAGCCCGCATGCAGCGGCTCATGCCCGCTACCGCCCCCCGACAACAGCGCGACTTTCTTCGAGTTCAGTTCGCGGCGACGGACGAATTTCCGCTCAGCGCCGAGCATGACTAGGTCGGCATGCGCGGCGGCAAAGCCGTCGAGGCTCTCCGCGAGCATGTTATCAACCGAATTGATGAACTTCTTCATTGTGTCCTCCCGCTTCGTCCGTTTGGCGCTTCTCGCCTATTTTTCCCGCATGATGGCAATCAGTCGCCGCGTGAACTCCTGGAGCAGCGTGTCGAGCTCGGCGTTGCGCTTGGCGCTGCCGAGGTCCGGCAGATGCAGCGTCAGCATCCGCTCGTGCGAGCCTTCGCTCAACCGGCCGACGCGGCGCGGATGTGCGCGCGCATAGGCGCGCAGGAAGGCTGCCTTCGCCTGTGGCGGAAAGTGGCAGACATCGAAGATCGTGTTGAGATGCTGCACCGGTATCGGCACCGGATATGCGGGATTGCTGATCTGGCTGACGAAGCTGCGGTTCTTGCCCATGGCATGGGCCAGCCGAAGCCGCATGCCGGAGGGACGGCTCTCCAGCACCTCCTTGAAGATGCGCTTGTAGACTGCCACCGCGCCGGCTTCGGGCGCGTCATCGGCCGCCGTGTCAGCCAAGGCCGCCTCCGCTGCTCAGCCGGTCGATGGTCTGCTTGATCTGCGCGAGCGCCGATGCATTGACGGAGAGTTCGCGCAGGCCACAATTCAGCAGGGCGGGCAGGCAGCGCGGATCACCCGCCATGTCGCCGCAGAGGCTGACGCTGATGGCGGCGCGGCGCCCATGCTCCGCAGTCCGCGCGATCAGTTCAAGTACTGCCGGATGCAGCGGATCCATCAGGGGCGCGAGAGCTCCGTTGGAACGGTCGCAGGCCAGCACATATTGCGCGAGATCGTTCGAGCCGATCGAGAAAAAGGACGTCTTGAAGCTCGCGATTGCCAGGGCCGCCGCCGGAACCTCGACCATGATTCCAAGTTCGGGCAGCATCGCGGCAATGCCGTCCGCCTGCAAGCGCTGCACGACATCTGCGAACAGCTTCCGCCCCGCCTCGAGCTCGTCCGCCGAGGTGACCATCGGGAACATGACCTTGAGATTGCCGCGCACCGCGGCCCGCGCCAGCGCGCGGAGCTGAACCGCAAAGATCTCGGGCCGAGCGAGGCACAGGCGCAGGCCGCGCACCCCGAGGAACGGATTGGCTTCGCCGTCCACCGTGAAGCCCGGCACCGGCTTGTCGCCGCCCGCGTCAAACGTCCGAATGGTGACCGGTCGCCGGTCTGCCCAACGCAACACCGCATCGTAAGCCTGAAACTGCGTCTCCTCGTCAGGCAAGCCACCACGCTCCGTCAGCAGGAACTCGGTGCGCATCAGGCCGATGCCGTCGGCATATTGCGCGTCGGCATGCTCGAGATCCTCAACGCGCTGGATATTGATGAAGAGCTTGATCCGCTCGCCGCGCCAGGAGGCTGTCGGCCGCCGCAGGATCGCGCGCGCGGATGCCCTGCTCTTGAGATGGCTGTCGCGCCGCTTCTCGAAAGTACGGACTTGTTCGGCATTGGGATCGAGCTCCAGCGTCGCGCCTTCGCCGTCGAGCAACGCCATGGTGCCGAAATCTGGAATTGAACCGAGCTGCACCACCATCGGGATGCCGCGCGCGCGCGCCAGCATCGCGACATGGCTGGTCGGGCTGCCGCGCAACAGCGCCAGGCCACCGCCGCCGGACCAGTCGATCTCGAGGAATCGCGACGGCGGCAAATCGTCGGCGCAGACCACGCCCCCGTTCGGGATCCTCAGCGGCTGCCCCTGGTCGCCACGCAGAATGTGGACCACGCGGTCGCGCAAATCCGCAAGATCGGAGGAACGCGCTTTCAGATAGTCGTCCGGTGCGGAATCGTAGTCGGCGATATGCGCGTCGAGCGTCGAGCGCCATGCGATATCGGCCGGACGTCCCTCGCCGACCGACGCAAAGATCGCCTCGATCAAATCCTCGTCCTCCAGCAGCGCAACTTGGAATTCGAGAATCTGCGCAGCTTCACCGCCAGCGCTGGCGGCAAGATCGGCGATCTGCCCACTCGCGACGTCGATCGCATTGCGCAAGGCCAGCGCCTCCTCGACCAGTGTGCCGGCCACGCGCTCGCCGGCCGCGCCCGCATCGACACGGACAAACGGGCCATGGGCAAAGCCGATCGAGGCGGTCCTGCCGCGGTACGCCAGACCTGCAGCGCCGCCCTGCATGCTATGGTGCTCCATCCGGAAAATCGCCTGCGATCAGATCGACCAGCGCCGCGACCGCGGCCTCGGCATCGCTACCGGAGGCCTTGATCTCGATCGTGCTGCCATGTGCCGCGCGCATTGCCATGATCTTGGCCACGCTCTTGGCATTGATCCATTCCGGCGCGCCCGCGACACGCACGGAGATCTGAGCCTGGAACTTCTTCGCGAGCTTGGTCAGCTTGACCGCGGGGCGCGCGTGCATGCCAACTGCATGCACCAGCTGCACATTGCCGGCGAAAATCTGTCCGTCCGCTCTATCAAGCATGCTCATCATCCATTAATCGCGTCGCCGATCTCAATCGGCAGAGAGTTCCTCGGCCACGGCTCTGACCTGGGTCAGCGAGCTGCCGCCCGCAGCCTCGGTCGCCGCCATGACGGCGCCCTCGACGATCGGCGCGTTGCAGACGACAACGAGATCACGCCTCGCCGGCTCCAGCATTTCGACCGCCATTTCGCTGTTCGTCTCGGCGCCGCCGAGGTCGACAAGCACAGCAACGCCTTTCGACGACCAGGCATCGTTGATGGCATCGATGATCAGCGGCACGCTGGTGCCGAGACCACCATCGGGATTGCCGCCGCAGAAGGCGACCTTGACCTCGCTGCCGACCATCTGCCGCACCATGTCCGCGGTTCCCTTGGCGATATCCCGGGAATGCGAGACGATCACGATCCCTACGGTATCGGTCATTGCCGCGCCTCCAGGCCAGCGCACACAGCGTGCAGCAGAACGCAGCTCGATCGTGCCCCGGGATCGACATGACCGACGCTGCGCGCACCGAGGAACGACGCCCGGCCCTTGGTGGCTTGCATCGGCACTGTGCGGTCGACCGCTTCAGCTGCGGTGATGCGCACCCGCGCGATCAGATCGGGCTGGCCGGCGCCCGCTTTCAGTGTCTCCAGCACCGGAACGAGCACATCGAGCATCGTCTTCTCGCCGGCCTGCGAGTGACCGCGCGCGCTCACCGCGTCCACTCCGCTACCGAACACGTCGGCGAGATCGTCAGGCAGGTGTTTGTCTCGCGACAGCGCTTCGCCCGCGGCGAGAAAGAAACTGCCATAAAGCGGGCCGGAGGCGCCGCCGACCGTCATGACAAGGGTCTTGCCGATCGCCTTGAATGCCTCGTTGAGCGGCTGCTCCGAGATGGCATCGAGCTTGCCGAGCACGGCTTCGAAGCCGCGCTTCATGTTGGTCCCGTGGTCGCCGTCGCCGATCGCCTGGTCCAGGCTCGTGAGCTCCGGCGCGCTGGCGATGACCTGCTCGGCGGCCGCCTTGAGCAGCGACTTGAATGTCTCCGGTTGCACAGACATCTATCTGAACCTCTCGCTCCCCTATTGAACCATCGAGCCGATGCGTTGCCCCGCACGGTCGAAACACAGCGGACGCAGCAGTTGCAATTCAACCTCCTGGCCGGCCCGCAGCGGTTGATGCGGATCCGCCAGCGTCACCAGCGTTTCGCCCTTATAGTCGAGGTGAACGTGATTCTGCTCGCCGAGATGCTCGACGCGATGCACCCGACCGACCATCTGCCCGCCGTTGCGCGCGGCGATCTGAAGGTGCTCGGTGCGGATGCCGACCGTCTCCGTTTCCGGCGGTATCGCCACATCGGACAGCAGCCGTGCGGGCAGGAAGTTGATCTGGGGCGTCCCGAGCCGCGATGCGACGTAGCTGCTGGATGGATTTTCGTAGACCTCCCTCGGCGTGCCGAGCTGAAGCAGCCGACCGTCCCTGATCACGCCGATCCTTGACGCCATCGTCATGGCTTCGACCTGATCGTGGGTCACATAAAGGATGGTCGCGCCGAGCTCAAGCTGGATCCGTTTCAATTCGAGGCGAAGCTCTGCGCGAAGCTTTGCATCCAGCGACGACAGTGGCTCGTCCATCAGATAGATCGAGGGGTCGCGCACCAGCGCGCGTCCGATCGCGACCCGCTGCATCTCACCTCCCGACAGGCGAGTGGCGCGATTATTCAGCTTGCTGGCGATATGCAGGAGCTCCGCGGTCTGCTCGACACGCTTGCGGATCTGTGGCTCCGGCACGCGCCGCGCCGGAGAGCGCAGCGGGAACGCGAGGTTGTCATAGACCGACAGATGCGGATACAGCGAATATTGCTGGAACACGAATGCGATGTCCCGTGAACCCGGCGGATCATGCGTCACGTCGTGGCCGCCGATCATGACCGAACCAGCGTCGGGCCTCTCGAGCCCGGTGATCAGCCGCAGCGTCGTGGTCTTGCCGGCACCGCTCGGCCCGAGCAGGACGAGGAACTCACCGTCGTTCACCGTCAGTGAGAGGTCGAGCACCGCCTCTACCGCGCCGAAGCGCTTGCTGATATTGCGCAAACTGACGTCAACCATTGCGCCCTCCCTCCTCGCCGGCGGTCCTGATTGCAAGGCCGCTGCCGGCATCGAACAGTGAGAGCCGAACGGAGTTGAATTCGAGGCCGACGGTCTCTCCGATCCGCACCGAGGCGCTCGACGGCAGCCGCGCCGCGACCCGTCCATAGGCCGTGTCGATTGTGACGATCTGCGTCGTGCCGAGATATTCCGCGCCAAACACCTCGCCACGAACGGATCCGGCGTCGCTGAAGCGAATATGCTCCGGACGAATCCCGAGGGCCAGCGCGACGCTGGAGCGGTCCTCGCGGATCTCGGGCACCACGAGCCTGGTGTCATGAAAATTGATCGCCCGGTCACCAGATCGCAGGCCGCCCTCGAAGCGCAGGAAGTTCATCGGCGGCGAGCCGATGAAGTCCGCGACGAACATGCTGGCAGGCCGGTCGTAAACCTCCTGCGGCGTGCCGATCTGTTCCACGAGCCCCTTGTTCATGATCGCGATCCGGTCGGCCATCGACATCGCTTCGAGTTGATCGTGGGTGACATAAACCGTGGTCGCCTTGATGCGATCGTGCAAGTCGCGCAGCTCGCCGCACATCAGATGACGAAACTCGGCGTCGAGCGCGCCCAGCGGCTCGTCCATCAGGAAGGCCTTCGGGCGCCGCACCATGGCTCGGCCGAGCGCGACACGCTGGCGGTCACCGCCCGAGAGCTTCGATGTCTTACTCGACAGCAGATGCTCGATCCGCAGCATCCGCGCGGTCTCCTGCACCCGCTCACGAATCTCGTGCCGCGCCATGCCCTGGCACTTCAGCGGGAAGCCGATATTCCGCCCGACATCCATATGCGGATAGAGCGCGAACAGCTGGAACACGAACGCGATATCGCGGGCGGCGGCACGGTGGAACGTGACATCCTCCCCGTCGAGCAGGATCTTGCCCTCGGTCGGCAGCTCGAGGCCGGCGATCATGCGTAAGGTGGTGGTCTTGCCGCAGCCGGAAGGGCCGAGCAACGCGAAGAAAGTGCCGTCGTCGATGGTGAAGGTCGACCCTTCCACCGCGGTGAACTGATCGAACGACTTGCGAAGATTTTCGATGCGAATCTGAGCCATGTCCCTATTCCGGAAAGTGGCTGACGACGACGAAGCCTACCGTGCCGGCCAGAATCGTCACGAATGAGTAGCTGTAGAGATCGATCGAGAAGGGCTGCACCAGCATGAAGATGCCGCCCCCGATCAGGGTCATCGCAACGGCCTCCCAGCGCCGGCGACTGAAGAAGCGGTGCAATGTCCGCTTGGTTCCGTTGGCCCGCCTGGCAACAGCAGAGTTGCTCATTTGCGCACGGCTCCGAAGGTGATGCCGCGCAACAGATGCTTGCGCAACAGCACGGTGAACATGACGATCGGGACGACGAACAGCGTGGTCGCGGCGGCAACCGCCGGCCAGTCCTGCCCGCCCTCACCGATGATGAACGGGATGAAGGGCGGCATGGTCTGCGCCTCGCCGCTGGTTAGCAGAACCGCGAAGGCGTATTCATTCCAGGAGAAGATCAGGCAGAAGATCGCGGTCGCCGCAATTCCGGTGACGGCCTGCGGCAGCACCACCTTGCGCAACGCCTGCAGTCGCGTATAGCCGTCGATGAGGGCCGCCTCTTCGTACTCGCGTGGGATCTCGTCGATGAACCCCTTGAGTAGCCAGACCGCGAGCGAGACGTTCACCGCGGTATAGAGCAGGATCATTCCGAGCCTGGTGTCGGTCAAGTTGAGCTGCCGGTACATCAGATAAATCGGGATCGCGACCGCGACCGGCGGCATCATCCGCGTCGACAGAATGAAGAACAAGAGATCGTCGGCCAACGGAATGCGGAAGCGCGAGAAGGCGTAGGCCGCGAGCGTACCGAGGAAGACGGCGAGGAAAGTCGAACCGAACCCGATGATCAGCGAGTTGACGAAGCGCGGAACGACTTTGGACGGCCCGGCAGTGACCATGTCACGCTTGCGGACCAGCTTGTCATACCAGGTCTCCGGGGGCGGCAACTTGGCGATGAAGTCAGGTGTCTGGCGGGTGCGCACCGTGAACAGGTTGACATAACCTTCGAGCGTCGGCTCGAAGATCACCTTGGGCGGATAGGCGATGGCATCGCTTTGCGACTTGAAGGCGGTGGCGACGATCCAGAGCAGCGGCAGGATCGTGATCAACGCATAGAGGATGACGAGAGCACCAGCGAATGCCCTGGTGCGCGGCGAGGCCTCGACGATCGAGTGTGCGCTGGATCTGGCCAGGACAGATTTGGCTACGGCAGCGGTCATCGTTGCTTCACCTTGTTGAGCGCTTTGACGTAGATGTTGGCGGCCCCGAACACGGCCACGAACAGGATGATGGCGAGCGCGGAGGAATAGCCGGTGCGCCACTTCTCGAATGCCGCGCGCTTCAGTGTGATCGACACGAGCTCGGTGGTCGATCCCGGCCCTCCCGACGTCAGCAGGTTGACCATGTCGAACATCTTGAAGTTCTCGATCGCGCGAAACAGCACCGCCAGCATCAGGAACGGCACCGTCATCGGCAGCGTAATCGACCAGAACTGCCGCCAGGCCGAGGCACGATCGACTTCGGCTGCCTCGTAGATGTAATCCGGGATCGAGCGCAGCCCCGCGAGACAGATCAGCATCACGTAGGGCGCCCACATCCAGGTGTCGACGAGCACGATGGTCCATGGCGCGAGCGCGACCTGCCCTGTCATGCTGAAAGAGCTCGGCGGCACACCGGTGAACAAGCTGATCAGATAGTTGAACGGGCCGATCTGCGGCTGCAACAGCAGCGTCCAGAAATTGCCGACGACCGCCGGCGACAGCATCATCGGCAGAAGGATGATCGTGGTCCAGAAACTGTGGCCGCGGAATTGACGGTTGATCAGGAGCGCGAGCCCAAAGCCGACCACGACCTGCAAGGCGACCGAGCAGATCACGAATTGCGCGGTGGTCTGGAGCCGGAACCAGACGTCCTCGTCGTTGAGTATGTCGTTGAAATTGTCGAGCCCGACAAACCGCAGCGGCAGATAGGACATGCTGAGGTTGAGGCTGGTGAAGGACAGCCGGATCATCCAGACCAGCGGGAAGATGTTGATCGCAAGCAGCAGCGCAATCGTCGGCGCGACGAACAGCCATGCGATGGTCCGGTCGGACAGACCATGGACGCGGCGCGCGGCGCGGGATTTGGCGGGCTCGCTCACGCCCGGGATGGTAGCATGCTCGGGTTGCAGGATCGTCGTCATCTTGTCCATCGGCTGGGCTGGTTCAGCTTCCCCGAGGCTGACCTCGGGGAAGCCGGTTCAGTTGGGCGCGGCGTTCGGGCTATTGCGAGGCGACTTGCTTGCCCTGTTCCTTGAACACCTTGGTCCAGTCCTTGACCAGGAGATCGAGCGCCTGCTGCGCGGTACCCTTGTCGGCGACGACGTAGTCGTGCACCCGCTTCTGCATATCAAGCAGCAGCTGGGCGTAGGACGGCTCGGCCCAGAAGTCCTTGACGATGCCCATCGACTCCAGGAATTGCGGCGCGAACGCCGCGCTCTTCGGGAAGTCCGGCGCGTCGACCACCGCCTTGAGCGCCGAGTAGCCGCCGATCTGCCACCATTTCTGCTGCACGGCGGGCTGCGCGAACCACTTGATGTAGGCGAGCGCGTCGTCCTTGCGGTCGGAGGTCGCAACCACCGAGATGCCCTGTCCGCCGAGCTGGGTGAAGTGCCCGTTCGGGCCGGCCGGATTGACGAAGAAGCCTATCTTGTCGCCGCCGACATTCGGATCCTTGTAGAGGCCGGGGAAGAAGGCGAACCAGTTCATTTGCATCGCCACCTGGCCCGACTTGAAGGCATCGAGCCCTTCCTGCATGTAGGCGTTGGTCATGCCCGGCGCGGTGCAGCACTTGTAGAGTTCTTTGTAGAACTCGAGCCCCTTGGCCGCCTCGGCGGAATTGACGATGCCTTGCATCTGGTACGGCTTCTTCGGATTGTCGTAACTGAAGCCGTAATTGTAGAGCACGTTGGTCACGCCCATCGTGATGCCTTCGGAGCCGCGCTCGGTGAAGATGTAGGCGCCATAGACCTTCTTGCCGTCGATCTCGCGGCCCTGGAAGAACTCCGCGATCTGCTTCAACTCGTCATAGGTTTTCGGCGGCACCAGATCACGACCGTACTTGGCCTTGAAAGCCGACTGAATGTCGGGCCGCGAGAACCAGTCCTTGCGATAGGTCCAGCCCACGGCGTCGGCCATCGCCGGCAGCGCCCAGTAGTTCGCCGAATTCTTCGGCCACTGCGAATAGCCGACAACGGTCGCCGGGACGAAGTCGTCCATCGAGATGTGCTCTTTGTCGAAGAAATCGTTGAGCTTGACGTACCACTTGTTCTCGGCGGCGCCGCCGATCCACTGGCTGTCGCCGATGATCAGGTCGCAGAGCTTGCCGTGCGAGTTGAGCTCGTTGAGGAAGCGATCCGCGTAGCTCGTCCAGGGGACAAACTCGTACTTCATCTCGATGCCGGATTGTTTGGTGAAATCCTTACCGAGTTCGACCAGCGCGTTGGCCGGATCCCATGCCGCCCAGCACAGCGTGAGCTGCTTACCCTGCGCCGCAGCTTCGCCTCCGCCAAATATCCCCAGCAGCGCCGCCCCGAGAACCGTGGTGGCCGCTGAGCTTCTCAGCCAATTGAATGTCCGCATATCCGTTTCCTCTCTCGTTGAAGCGTCCAACCCGCTCAGCGCGCCCTGCCGGAGCGACGCCAAGACCCTGAAACCGAGTTTGAGGAGCGATGAGTGAAGGACGAGACGGACCGCTGCCGGAGACGGCTCCGGCATGGCTTGGGCTCCTCCTGCACATCGGCGCTCGATGCGCGATGTTTAGTTTTTTGTATTACTAAACGTAGTACTAAATTTTTTTGGCCCGTCAAGCCGGTTCTCGCGACCTTGGCGAAAATATTCCCGACGCTAGCACGCGCAAGCGTCGATGTTCGCAATGCAACAAATTGCCCAAGGATTGTAGCGAATGCGGCGAACAACGATTGCCGATCTGGTCCGGCGGACGCATTTCGGCCCGTCCCGATAACAGGAAAGCCAGAAGGTTAGCCACAGCCGGCATGTTTAGTATGCTACTTTACTGAACGTTCAACAAAGCGATTGAGCGCGCGAACAGCCTCGGCCTGGACTGGCGTGCTCAGCAAATGACCTCCCCGCAAGCGGCGGGATAGCACGAAAATGATCGGCTTGACCTAGCAGCGGCTCGTCATACCGAGGCAACGCGGCCAGCCTGATCTGGGTGGAAGATGCAGCAACTTTGCTTTGCTTGCAGTTGAGCGATTGCTGCGCGCCAACGCGGCGATCGCATCGGCGGCCGGCCGATCAATCAGTTGGCCCGCTTGGGGCGGACAAGCTCTACGATGCCTTCGTCAAGGGCGGAAAAGGCAACCGGCTGCGAACCGCTGAGAAGCTGGTCGTGCTGTGCCGCAAGGCATGGCGTGTCGTGCACCGCCTGCATCCTGCCGAATTTCCGTCGGACGTTCCAAACCCCTGGCTGGGCGTCACGATGGCAACGCGGGTCAAGCTGGTCAAACACGCCGTCACGCGAGAGCAGACCTACAAATTCGCTCACGGTTGCATCGAGCGCGGCGAGCCGGAGTGCGGTGCTGCCGCGGCGATCTGTTTCGAGTGGCTGCAACGCCCAGAAGATGTGATTGCCGGACATATCAAATGGACCGGTTTCAGGAACGGGCCAAGACCGACGATCCGGATCGAGCACCGTAAGACCGGCGCCGTGATTGACCATCCTTTGGAAGAACGGCTGGCCGGTGGCGAGGTCGTCAAATTCTACGAGGGAAGCCGAGGCGGTCCTGGCGAAACTAGCCCGTCGTGGCGTGCCCATAATCCTGCGAGAAGTCGAGGAAGGCGTGTCCAAGCCCTACTCGTTCTCTGGCATGCAAAAGATTGTCCAGCGCATGAGGAAGGAAATCGGCCAGCCCAAAGAGTTCACCCTCGACGCTTCCCGGCACGGGGGCATGACCGAGCTTGAAGAGGGCGAACTCACCGAGGGCCAAGGTCGGGCCCTATCTGCGCACCGCACCGGGAAAGCTATGCCGGGTATGCCAAACGGACCGAGGCGCGGATGTTGTCGGCGCCCCGGAAGCGGCACGCCGACGTGCTTGCGAACCAAGCGGCAACAGACGTTCAGAATGCGGCTGCTAGCGCCGTTCAGAACGACAGATCGGAACAAACTAAAATCACATGAATTATCAATGCGTTAAGTTGGCTGGGGCGGGAGGGATCGAACCTCCGAATGGCGGAATCAAAATCCGCTGCCTTACCGCTTGGCTACGCCCCAACGTGCCGATCGAGGGCCACGTCGGTCTATAGGGTGAGTCCCGCCATTTCAACAGGGCGGCGAGCGAAAACGCAGGAAAGCCGCAGGGTGATGCCGCCGCGCCCGTGATGGCGGGCCGCCTGATGCCGCAACGCCTTGGTGGCCGAAACAGACCGCGCGATGTCCGTTCGGACTGTTGAGAGGCCGCCGGTTTCATGGGATGACAATTTGCAAACGCCTCGTCGGGAGTAACGCCATGACCTACCGTGCACCGATCAACGATATCCTGCTGTCCCTCAATCACGGTGCGGGGCTCGCTGCCGCCGTGGAGGCCGGCCACTACGGCGACTTCGAGGGCGACATCACCGCTGCGGTCCTGGAAGAAGCCGGCAAGTTCGCCTCCGATGTGCTGGCGCCGCTGAACAAGGTCGGCGACGAGCACGGCATCAAGCTCGACAACGGCAAGGTGACGACCGCGCCGGGCTGGCCCGACGCCTATCAGCGCTGGACAGCGGCGGGATGGAACGCGGTGTCGGGCCCGGAAGCGTTCGGCGGCCAGGGCCTGCCGCTCGCGATCAACGCCGCCTGCACCGAGATCTGGAGCGCGTCGAACGTCGCCTTCGGCCTGTGCCCCTTGCTGACGCTGTCGGCGATCGAGGCGCTCGAAGCCCATGGCAGCGCGGAGCTGAAGAAGATCTATCTCGAGAAGCTCGTCACCGGCGAATGGACCGGCACGATGCAGCTCACCGAGCCCAATGCCGGCTCCGACGTCGGCGCGCTGCGCACCCGCGCCGAACGCGCCGATGACGGCACCTACCGCCTCAAGGGCACCAAGATCTTCATCACCTATGGCGAGCACGACATGACCGACAACATCGTGCATTTCGTGCTCGCACGCTTGCCCGATGCGCCCGCGGGCACCAAGGGAATCTCGCTTTTCCTGGTGCCGAAATTCCTGGTCAATGCCGACGGCTCGCTCGGCGCGCGCAACGACATCCATGCCAGCGGCGTCGAGCACAAGCTCGGCATGCACGCCTCGCCGACCTGCACCATGACGATGGGCGACAAGGGCGGCGCGATCGGTTTTCTGATCGGCGAGGAAAACGCCGGCATGCGCTGCATGTTCACGATGATGAACCAGGCCCGCCTCGGCGTCGGCCTCGAAGGCGTCGGCATCGCCGACCGCGCCTATCAGCAGGCGTTGGCCTATGCGCAGGAACGCCGCCAGGGCAAGGCTATCGGCCACAAGGGCGACGGCATGGATCCGATCATCGTGCACCCCGACGTCAAGCGCATGCTGATGCAGATGCGCAGCATGACGGCGGCGGCGCGCACGATCTGCTACGCCACCGCGGTCGCGCTCGACGTCTCGGTGCGCGCCAAGGACGCCAAGGTGCGCGCTGACGCCGCCGCGCGCGGCGCGCTGTTGACCCCGATCGCGAAAGCGTTCTCCACCGATGTCGGCAACGAGGTTTCCTATCTCGGCGTGCAAGTCCATGGCGGCATGGGCTTCATCGAGGAGACCGGCGCCGCGCAGCACTATCGCGATGCCCGCATCACCTCGATCTATGAGGGCACCAACGGCATCCAGTCGATCGACCTCGTCACCCGCAAGCTCGGCGCCAATGGCGGCGCCTCAGTGTGGGCGCTGCTCGACGAGATCAATGCGACCATTAAGCAGGTCGAGATCTCCAACGATCCGGCGTTCGGCACCACCGGCGCCAAGTTGCGCGACGCCCACGCCGCGCTGGAGCGCGCCAGCAAATGGCTGCTCGAGCGGCTGGCCGCCGCGCCGAACGAGGCGCTCGCCGGCGCGACGCCATACCTACGGCTGTTCGGCGCCACGCTCGGCGGCTGCATGCTCGCCGGCGAGGCGCTGGCCGCGAAGGCCAATGGCGAGGCCGAGCCGCAGCGCTACGTCGCACTGGCGCGCTTCTTCGCCGAGAACATCGCCGTGCAGGCACCGTCGCTGGAGAAGACGGTGACGGAAAGCGCCGAGGCGGTCACCGGCGCAGACGCGGTGCTGGCGGGGTAATTGCCCGGCGTTCTCTCGGCCACACGTCGCACCACATTCACAGCCGTCGTCCCTGCGAAAGAAAGCAGGGACGACACCGGATTTGTCGAACGGCCGGTGGGCACACGCTCGCATTCTCGCGACATGATCTGTCCGAGCTTTGCATTGTCCCTCGGAGGAAGGGCGTCGACGTCGATCGTGCCAATCGCTCAGACCGGCAGATCGCCTCGTTGCAGCGCACGGCCAAGGGCGAGCGTGGCGCTGGGGTTTTCTCCGAACAGATCCCGGTAGTCCTTTGCCAGGCGCCCCATATCCCCGGGTATTCCCCACTTCTGCGCTGCAAGAGCTACCGTCGCGGCGTTGCTCGAAAGCAATTCCCGTCTGATCCTGTGCAGCCGCAGCCGGCGAACATGGTGATGCGGCGTGTCCCCCAGGGTCTCCGAGAACGCGCGAAACAGCGTGCGCGGCGACGTCTGCGTGGCGCTCGCGACGTCATCGACCGAGATCGCCGTGGACAGATGCCTTCTGATGTAGTCGCGGGCTTTCCGGACGATCATCGCTTGCCCGACGGGACGAACGCGGCCGCCGCCCCTATCGGGCAGGCGCGCATAGTGACTGACCAGCGTGCGCAGCATCCGCCTGCCAATTTCGAGCCGCTTGTCCCTGATGTCGCCGGAGGCGTGAAGGCTTTCGACCTGCTCGCTCAACGCGGCGAGCGCATCGGGCTCGATCGGTTCGGCGTGAAGACCGGTCCGCCTTATCAGGCTACGATTGATGACGAGCCCTTCCTGCTCGGCTTCCCGCTGCAATTGTTTTGCCGTCAGGGTTGCGGTGACATAGAGCGACGTGCCGTTGAACAGGACATCGCATTTGCCGCCCGGCAGGATGACGACGACGTCGCCGTCCATCACGTGGCTGAGCCAGAACAGCGAGCCGGTTCCGATCCTGAGGCCGACGCCAAGCGTCATCGCATCACCGGAAATCGCGCCGGTGACGAGGGCATGGCCGTGGATCAGGCCGCTGCTGAAGACAATGCCGTCCCGCGCCGCAAATGCGAGGCTGCCGTGAACCCGGCCGGCCGGCAGCTGGATCGCCTCAAGCTCGGCGTCGAACACCGCGTTCCTGAGATCATCGACACTGCTGATGTCGAAGCGATGCCACGTTTCGAGTGCGACAGCCGACAAATCCCAGCTCCTGGATCGACTTCGTCGTCGAGGATAGGGAGATGGCCGCGCCGATTGCTACGCCGTTCGTGCCAATCTTCGCGGAACCGCGGTTCGCAACGCCGCGACGGTCTCGCTCGGCTTTTCGCCGAACAGCTCGCGATACCAGCCTGACATCCGGCCCAGCTCGCTGATGCCCCAGTGATTGGCGACAAGCGCGATCGTGCAGGCTTTCTCGGCGTCGCTCGCCAGATCGTGCCGGATACGATGCAGCCGCAACCGCCGCACGTAGCTTTGCGGCGTATCGTCGAGAACATCCGCAAATGCCCGAAACAGCGTGCGTCGCGACGCGTAGGAGGCGGCGGCGAGCTCCGCGATCGAGATCGGTTCGGACAGACGGTCGTAAATGTAGGCACGCGCCCGCTCGACGATCTTGCTGTGCAGATCGCGTTGGCGTCCCCTGTTGACCTGGCGCGGCGGACGCGCCAGGTGCGCGATGAGCGCCGACAACAGGCGTTTGGCGAGGTGAGCGTGGTGGCCGCCTCCGCCGTGATGAACGGACTGGAAGGCGCGCTCGAATTCCGCCAGCGCAGCCGGTGCAAGACAGACCGGGTGGATGCCTGTCCCACCCAGACGGCTGTCCAGAACGAGCTCCTGCTTCGCGGCCTCTTCCGCCAGCTTCTCCGCCGACAGCGTGACCGCGGCATAGAGCGATCCCGGCGTGTAGAGCGCGTCGTGCTCGTCGCCCGGCAGGAAAACACCGACGCTGCCCGTCTTGATTTCGTTCAGCCAGTGGCGCGCACCGCTTCCGATCCTCAAGGCAACGCCGGTGGTGATCCGGTCCTGCGACAGCGGCCCGAACAGGGAGACCCGCCCCTCGATCAATCCGCTGCTGCAGACGATCCCATCGTCGTCGCTGAACGCGAGACCGCCCGACAAGTGCCCGGCGGACATCTGGGTTGCCTCGAGGCCGGCGCCCCGCACCGCATCACTCAGATCCTCGATGCTCGATATCGGAACGCACGACCAGACGCCGGGTGGGTGCATGGCGGGAGGGTGCACGGCGGGCGGATGCACGTCGGCAGGTTGAACTGTCTGCATCTCGACACGTCTTTCTCTTGGAGCGAAAACAGCTCCTGGGAGCGAAAAGACTTCAAGTTAAGCGTGCAGCGATAGCTATGGCCGACCATAGCG
Organism: Bradyrhizobium sp. USDA 3364; assembly: GCF_054056355.1. NCBI lineage: Bacteria > Pseudomonadati > Pseudomonadota > Alphaproteobacteria > Hyphomicrobiales > Nitrobacteraceae > Bradyrhizobium > Bradyrhizobium sp. USDA 3364. Next base: position 5,189,082 of record NZ_JBSRYG010000002.1, on the reverse strand, counting down.
CGGTCAGCTTGGCAGGGTCCATGCGGTTCAATCGAGAATTGAGTACGACCATATGCCGCATCCACGGCCGCATTATCCAAGGCCAATTCCGAAGCCACTTCCACGGCCGCGAGCCGCGTCGCCTCTGCGATAACCTAAGACTAAAATTTGAAGTAGATGTAACAGCGCACAATCGCTCACCGCTGAGGACCAGGCCCGCCAGCGGTGACCCGATCAACGCACTATCTGAGATGGTGTTCCTGGCGCAGTCCGATCGACCACGGGTTGATCCCGTGGATCGGCCGGATTGACGACCACGAGCTGGAACGCGGGTCGACCGGCTGGCGGTCGAGCCCGCCTGAAACAGTCAATTCAGTGAGGACCGATATGCCGGCGAGCCTCGTTCAGACCTTTCGTGCCTTTGCCTACAACAATACCTGGGCCAATCATCGCCTGCTCACCGCCTGCGCCGGGCTCAGCCAGACGGAGTTCGCCGCGGCGCGGACCGGGTTCTTCCCGAGCCTGCAGGCGACGCTGAACCACATCCATGTCATCGATCTCTTCTACGTCGACGCGCTCGAAGGCGGCCGGCTCGGGCCGAAGGCGTGGGCGAATGAAGTGCCCTACCCGTCGGTCGCAGCGCTGAAAGCTGCGCAGCGCGCGATCGACCAGCGGCTGATCGCTCACTGCGATGCGCTGACGCCCGAGCGGCTCGATGACGTGGTCAAGGTCAATCGCGACACCTCCGTGCAGACCGAGCGGCGCGACCGCCTGCTGATGCATCTGTTCCAGCACCAGATCCATCATCGCGGCCAGGCGCATGCGATGCTGTCCGAAACCACGGTGAAGCCGCCGCAGCTCGACGAATTCTTCGCCGCCGGCGAAGCGCCGCTCCGCGCCGCCGAGTTCAATGAACTCGGCTGGAGCGAAGCCACCGTGTGGGGCGGTTGAAAACGTGAGGTTCCACCCGCTACCGGGTCGATGTGGGCTGGTTCCTGAGGCGCAATGAGGTCTTGAATCCCGGCCGCTGCGCGCCACCTCTCGGTGATATCTGGGGAACTCGTAAGAATGCCATTCGCCAACCATCGCGGCCAACGCATCCATTACACCGTGGAGGGGTCCGGGCCGCTGATCGTGCTGCAACACGGCCTGCTGCTCGATGCCGCGAGCTGGAAGCAATGCGGCGTGGTCGACGCGCTTGCCGATCGCTTTCGCGTGGTCTGCGTCGATTCGCTCGGACATGGCTTGAGCGACAAGCCCGACGATCCCGCGCTCTACAACCAAGCGCAGCGCGCCGGTGACATCGTCTCCGTGATCGACGATCTCGGCGGCGAGCGCGCGCATGTGGTGGGACATTCGATGGGCGGCTGGGTCGCGGTCGGCGTCGCCCGGTTCTTCCCGACGCGGCTGGCGTCGCTGGCGATCGGCGGCTGGGACTTTCTCACCGGGCTGCCCCGCGGCAATGCCGGGCCGCTGACCTACGGCGCGTTCATTACCTTCGCCCGCCGCACCGTGCCGGAGCTCGCCGAATGGGTGACGCCCGATCTCGAAGGCGGCGTGCGCGCCTGCTTCAATGCGCTGGGCCAGGTCGACGGCGCCAAGGACGCGGTGCTGTCCTCGCGGGTGCCGGTGCTGCTCTGGAACGGGCAGGACGACGGTCCGCACGCGCCGATGCAGCGCTTCGCCGCGGAGAACGGCCTGGACGCGATGTCTGTCCCCGGCGACCATCTCGGCGCGCTGCTGCAGCATGGCGCCGCGATCGGCCGGGGCATCGGCTCGTTTGTCGGCCGCGGCTAGACCGGCATCCCCGCGAGCAGCTTGTCGAGCGTGATCGGATAGTCGCGCACCCGCACGCCGGTCGCGTTGGTGACCGCATTGGCGACCGCGGCTGCGACGCCGCAGATGCCGAGCTCGGCAACGCCCTTGGCCTTCATCGGCGAGGACATCGGATCGGTCTCGTCGAGGAAGATCATGTCCTGGTGCGGAATGTCGGCATGGACCGGCACCTCGTACGCCGCGAGGTCGTGCGTGACGAACAGGCCGTGACGCTTGTCGACCACCAGGTCCTCCATCAGCGCCGCGCCGACACCCATTGTCATCGCGCCGATCACCTGGCTGCGCGCCGCCTTCGGATTGAGGATGCGGCCGGCCGCGCACACCGCAAGCATCCGCCGCACCCGAATTTCCGCCGTATCGGCATCGACGCCGACCTCGACGAAATGCGCGCCGAAGGTCGATTGCTGATAGGTCTTGGCGAGATCGCCGTACTCGATGGCGTCTTCCGCGATGAGGCCGTCGCTCCCCGCAGCCTGCGCCAACGGCACGCTGCGATTGCCGGCGCGAACCACGCCGTCTGAGAATTCCGCTTCGTCGGAGTTGAAGCCGAGCTTCTGTGCGATGGCCTCGCGCAACTTGACGCAGGCCGCATAGACGCCGGCGGTCGAATTGTTGCCGCCCCACTGCCCGCCAGAGCCGCAGGACACCGGAAAGTCGGAATCGCCGAGCCGAACCGAGACCTTGTCGAGCGGCACGCCCATCATCTCGGCCGCGGTCTGCGCGATGATGGTGTAGGAGCCGGTGCCGATGTCGGTCATGTCGGTCTCGACCGTCACGTGTCCCTCCGCATCGAGACGCACGCGCGCCGCCGATTTGGTCACGAGATTGTTGCGGAACGCGGCGGCAACGCCCATGCCGATCAGCCAGCGTCCGTCGCGGACCTGGCGGGGCTTCGGATTGCGCTTGCTCCAGTCGAACCGCGCAGCGCCCTCGTTCAGGCATTGCACGAGCTGACGCTGCGAAAAGTGCCGCTGCGGATGCTCGGGATCGACCTCGGTGTCATTCTCGATCCGCAGCGCGACCGGATCCATGCCGAGCTTCTCGGCCAGTTCGTCGATCGCGATCTCGAGCGCCATCATGCCGGAGGCCTCGCCGGGCGCGCGCATCGCGTTGCCCTCGGGCAGATCGAGTGCCGCGAGCCGCGTTGCCGTCATCCGGTTGGCGCCGGCATAGAGCAGCCGCGTCTGGCTCACCGCCATCTCGGGCTCGCCGTCGCTGACATTGCCGGACCAGCTTTCGTGACCGATCGCGGTGATCTTGCCGTCGCGCTCGGAACCGACGCGGATACGCTGGATCGTCGCCGGACGGTGCGTCGTGTTGTTGAACATCAGCGGGCGTTGCAGCGCCACCTTGACCGGACGGCCCGCCGCGCGGGCACCGAGTGCTGCGAGCAACACGTCGGCGCGCAGGAACAGCTTGCCGCCGAAGCCGCCGCCGATATAGGGAGACACCAGACGAACGTTCTCCCTGGGAATCCCAAGCGTCTTGGCCATGTCCTCCGCGCCCCAGGCGATCATCTGGTTGGAGGTCCAGACCGTGAGCTTGTCGCCATCCCAGGCCGCGATCGACGCGTGGGGCTCCATCATGGCATGGCCCTGATCGGGCGTGGTGTAGGTGGCATCGAGCTGCACGGGCGCCGCGGCAAAGGCGGCGGCGAAATCGCCGACGGCGGTGTCGGCCGGGCCACCGAACGACGGATTCGGTGTGATGGCCTTGTCGCGTCCGGCGGCAAGATCGAACCGGCCGTCGCCCTTCGCGTAGTCGATGCGGACCAGCTGTGCCGCTGCGCGAGCCTGCTCGAAGGTGCCGGCGACGACGACGGCGACCGCCTGGTGGTAATGCGCGATCTCGGGCCCGCCGAGCAGCGGCGCCGCGTTGCGTTCGCCCTTGCCGAGCTTGCCGGCGTTCTCGGCCGTGACGATAGCGAGCACGCCGGGCGCCTCCTTCGCCGCCTCAAGATCGATCGCCGCGATCCGGCCTTTGCCGATGGCCGATCCGATCACGTAGCCATAGGCCTGGTTGGCCACGACGTCGTGCCGTTCATAGGCGTAAGGCGCGGTGCCGGTGGTCTTCAGCGGTCCTTCGATCCGGCTGGTCGGATGGCCGATCACCTTGAGCTGGTCGATCGGATTGAAGGTCGCGGGATGTTCAAAACGCATGATCTAGGCCCTCGCCTCGCGCAGCACCGCTGCCAGCGTTCGCTCGGCGAGCGGCAGCTTGTACGCATTGTCCTTGGTCGGCTTTGCATCGGCGAGCAGCCGCGCGGTGACCGCCCTGGCGCCGCGGGGCAATTCCGCCTCCGCCGCCTCGACCCGCCACGGCTTGTGCGCGACGCCGCCGAGCGCGACGCGGCCGGTGCCGTCGCCCTGCACGATCGCGGCGACCGAGACCAGCGCGAACGCATAGGAGGCGCGATCGCGCACCTTGCGATAGGCCTGCGTGCCGCCGACGGGTTTCGGCAGCGCCACCGCGGTGATCAATTCACCGGGTTGCAGCGTGGTTTCGATCTCCGGACTGTCGCCGGGCAGACGATGCAAATCGGCGATCGGGATGCTGCGCGTGGCGCCGTCCGGCCGCACCGTCTCGACCACGGCATCGAGCGCGCGCATCGCCACCGCCATGTCGCTCGGATGGGTCGCGATGCAGGCCTCGCTCGCACCGACCACCGCATGCTGGCGGCTGAAGCCGCCGATCGCGGCGCAGCCGCTGCCGGGCTTGCGCTTGTTGCAGGGCAGATTGGTGTCGTAGAAGTAAGGACAGCGCGTCCGCTGCAGCAGGTTGCCGGCGGTCGTCGCCTTGTTGCGCAACTGGCCGGAGGCGCCGGCGAGCAGCGCACGCGACAGCACGCCATAGTCGCGCCGCACGCGGGCGTCCGCCGCCAGATCGGTGTTGCGCACCAGCGCGCCGACCCGCAAGCCCCCATCGGCGGTCTGCTCGATCCGGTCGAGCGCGAGGCCGCTGACGTCGATCAGATGCGCCGGCGTCTCGATCTCGAGCTTCATCAGGTCGAGCAGATTGGTGCCGCCGGCGATGAATTTCGCGTTCGCAGTGCCGGCGGCGGCAGCGGCCGCGGCGCCCGGCGACGTGGCGCGCTCATAGCTGAATGCTCTCATGCACTCCTCCCGGCGACCTCGCTGATCGCCTCGGCGATGTTGGAATAGGCGCCGCAGCGGCAGATGTTGCCGCTCATGCGCTCGCGGAGTTCGGCATTGGTCAATCGCACCGGCGCGTTGAGATCGGCCGTGACATGGCTCGGGATGCCGGCCTTGACCTCGGCCAGCATGGCGACCGCCGAGCAGATCTGGCCCGGCGTGCAATAGCCGCATTGATAGCCATCATGCTCGACGAACGCCGCCTGCAGCGGATGCAGCGCGTCCGGCGTGCCGAGCCCTTCGATCGTCGTGATCTCATTGCCCTGGTGCATCACCGCAAGCGTCAGGCAGGAATTGATCCGCCGGCCGTCGACGATCACGGTGCATGCACCGCATTGACCGTGGTCGCAGCCCTTCTTGGTGCCGGTCAGATGCAGATGCTCGCGCAGGGCATCGAGCAGCGTGGTCCGGGTATCGAGCTCGAGCTGATGGGTTTCACCGTTCACGTCAAAGGAGATTCGTGTCATCACGGGCGCTCCGGTCGGGGCGGATTGGGCGGCGGCCGCAGGCCGCGGCGTCGCGACCGACGACGCCGCAAGCGAGGCGGCTCCCACAATCAACAGATGGCGCCGGGATAGTTCCAAACGTCCGGAGATCTGCATGCCGCTCTCCTCTCGCATCTCACGCCGCGCCCGCCGGAACCCGGCGGCTCCGCACGCGCCTGCCCGGTCCATCGAGTGAATGCCCCGGGCTGCGGAATGTTTCTCGCGGTCGCCTGAACTCCTCGCGAGCGCTGCGCCCTCATGGCGCGGGTCGCACCGCGCGGTGCCTGGCGGCTGGGAATGGCAAATCCGGTTAACGGCCCTGCGCCGCGCTCATGCTCGCCAAGGGGGAAAAGCGATCCAGAATGCCCCGGAACCCTTGGGGCTTGCACCGGATCATGTAGGATAGCGTCACGACTCCACCGGCGACGAAGCCGGCCGACCCTGGGACCGCTTGATGACCGCGCATGTCATAGTGACCGACGAAGCCGCCACGCGCGTGATCCGGCTGCGCAGGCCTGAAAAGAAGAACGCGATCACCCAGGAGATGTTTCGCGCCATCAGCGACGCGATCGACAAAGCGCAGAACAACCCGAAGGTCCGCTGCCTGATCATCACCGGCGGCTCCGGCGTGTTCACCGCCGGCAACGACATCGAGGACCTGCTCGAACAGGGCACCTCGACCAGCGAGACGCCGCCCGCCTCCGACCTGGTCAAGCTGCTGTATTCACTGGCCCACAATGTGAAGCCGATCATCGCCGCCGTCGACGGCGTCGCGATGGGCATCGGCACCACGATGCTGTTTCACTGCGACTATGTGCTGGCGAGCAAGACCGCGCTGTTCTCGACGCCGTTCTCCAATTTCGGCCTGGTGCCGGAAGGCGCCTCCAGCCTGTTGATGCCGCGCATGATGGGCCAGCAGCGCGCCTTCGCGATGCTGGTGATGGGCCGCACCATGTCGGCCGACGACGCCCGCGTCGCCGGCTTCGTCAACACCGTGGTGGCGCCGGGACATGCCGAGGTCGAGGCGCACAAGGTGGCGCGCGAGATCTGCGCGCTGCCGGCCGAGGCGGTGGCGATCTCCCGCCGCCTGATCCGGCTGCCTCCGGAGGACGTCACCCGCCGCATCGAGCAGGAGAACCATCTGTTCAGCGAGCGCATGCGTTCCAACGAGGCGATCGCCGCCTTCAAGGCCTTCATGGCGCGCACGAAGGATTGAAGCGAAGCATCGGGTTTGAAACGAAGCGTCGCAAAATTGTAGTGGCGTCGCGCCATGATCGTGTGCTCCATGGACAGGTCATGAGACAGCTTCGCCTTACGCATCTCGCCGCGCTCTGCGCGCTTGGCCTCGCCGCAGCAAGTCCCTGCCTGGCGCAGAGCGCCGCGCCGGTCGACTTGCGCATTCTCGCGATCAACGATTTCCACGGCTATCTGCGGCCGCCGCCGGGCGGCATCCGCATCACCGATCCCGCTGACGCAACCAAGAAGGTCATGGTGCCCGCCGGCGGCGCCGAGCGGGTCGCCACTGTCATCAAGCAGCTGCGCGAGGGACACAAGAACAACATCTTCGTCGCGGCTGGCGACCTGATCGGCGCGAGCCCGTTTTTGTCGGCGATGTTCCACGACGAGCCGACCATCGAGTCGCTCTCGATGATGGGGCTGGCGATCTCATCGGTCGGCAACCACGAATTCGACGAGGGCAAGGACGAATTGCGGCGGATGCAGAACGGCGGCTGCCACCCGGTCGACAAGTGCCAGGGGCCGCATCCCTTCACCGGCGCGAAATTCCGCTATCTCGCCGCCTCCACGATCGACAAGGCGACCGGCAAGCCGGTGTTTCCACCCTACGAGATCAGGGAGTTCGACGGCGTTCCGGTGGCCTTCATCGGGCTGACGCTGAAGAACACGCCGAACCTGGTGTCGCCGGCCGGCGTCGCGAGCCTCGACTTCCGCGACGAAGCCGAGACCGTCAACGCACTGATCCCCGAGTTGAAGGCAAAGGGCGTCGAGGCGATCGTGGTGCTGATCCACGAAGGCGGCTTTCCGACCGGCGATTACAATGAGTGTCCGGGGATTTCCGGTCCGATCGTCGACATCGTCAAGAAGCTCGACAAGGCGGTCGACGTCGTGATCTCCGGTCACACCCACCAGGCCTATGTCTGCGAGATCGACGGACGGCTGGTCACCTCGGGCGACAAATACGGCACGCTGGTCACCGCGATCGATCTCAAGCTCGATCCGAAGAGCCATGACGTGATCAGCGCCAAGGCCGACAACACCATCGTGCGGATCGCCGGCACGGCCAAGGATCTCGAGCAGACCGCGCTGCTGGAAGCCTATGACCGGCTGGCCGCGCCGATCGCCAACCGCGCGGCGGGCTCGGTCACCGAGACATTGTCGCGGACGCCCGGCGAGACCGGCGAAAGCGTGCTCGGCGATATCGTGGCCGACGCGCAGCTGCTCGCGACCAGCTCGGAGCCGAATGGCGGCGCCGTGATCGCCTTCACCAATCCCGGCGGCGTTCGCACCGACATCACCGGGCGCGAGGACGGCGCGGTCACCTATGCCGACATCTTCGCCAGCCAGCCGTTCCGCAACCAGCTGGTGACGATGACGCTGACCGGCAAGCAGCTCAAGGACGCGCTGGAGCAGCAATGGGCCGACCCGAAACGGCCGCGCGCGCTGCAGGTTTCGAAGGGCTTTGCCTATGCGTGGGATGCGAGCAAGGGTGACGGCGCGCGCATCATCGCCGCGCGGATGTCGCTCGACGGCAAGCCGATCGACCCGGCCGCAAGCTACCGCGTCACCGTCAACAACTATCTCGCCGAGGGCGGCGACGGCTTCACGGTGTTCAAGGCAGGCACGGCGCAGCAATTCGGAATCTACGACGTCGATGCGCTCTATGCCTACTTCAAGGCCAACAGCCCGGTCGGCCCGACCGCCGGAAGGCGGATCGAGCGGATCAATTGAGTGAAGTACGGGCTTGGAACACATATCCATCCGCGTCATTGCGAGGAGCTCGCGACAAAATCGCAAAGCAATTTTGCGCTGAAGCGACGAAGCAATCCATGCTTCCGCATGCTCGGTGACAATGGATTGCTTCGCGGAGCCTGTCATCGGGCGCGCATTCGCGCGACCCGTTGGGTCGCAATGACGGGGGAAGAGCCGGGACTTCTCTAGCGGCCGCCGTCCCGAAAAGGTGAGAACAGGGTCGGAGCGAGGCCTTTCCGGTGGGCCGGTAACCGCCTACACTAGGGACTGTTCGCGCATGATCCTGTTCGGAAAACCGCTGCGCATGTTTCCGGATCATGAGTCCTCGTACGCGCATCCATTGCGCCGGGAATTTGCATGACACTGCTTCTCACGCACTCCGCCTGCCTCAACCATTTGACTCCTCCCGGACATCCCGAACGCCCTGACCGGCTGCGCGCGGTCGACGAGGTGCTGGCAGAGGATCGCTTCAAGGCGCTGGTGCGCGACCTCGCGCCGGAAGGCGACCTCGACACCGTGCTGCTCTGCCATGGCGAGCATTATGTCGGCGAGTTGCGCCACATCGCGCCGACCTCGGGCATGATCTATATCGACGGCGACACCTCGATGTCGCCGGGCACCTGGGAAGCCGTGATGCGCGGCGTCGGCGGCGCGGTGGCCGCGGCCGATGCGGTGATGGAGGGCAAGCACCAGAACGCCTTCGTCGCCGTGCGCCCGCCCGGGCATCACGCCGAGAAGTCGACGCCGATGGGCTTCTGCTTCTTCGACAATGCCGCGATCGCCGCGCGCCACGCGCAGCGCAAATACGGCATCAAGCGCGCTGCGATCATCGATTTCGACGTCCATCACGGCAACGGCACGCAGGATATCTTCTGGGCCGATCCGACCGTGATGTATTGCTCGACGCATCAGATGCCGCTGTTCCCCGGCACCGGCGCTTCGGGCGAGCGCGGCGAGCACGACACCGTCGTCAACGCCCCGCTGGCGCCCGGCGACGGCGGCGCCAAGTTCCGTTCCGCCTTCGAGAACCTGATCCTGCCGCAGCTCGAGAAGTTTTCCCCAGAACTCGTCGTCATCTCGGCGGGCTTCGACGCGCATCACCGCGATCCGCTGGCCTCGATCAACCTGACCGGCGAGGATTTCGGCTGGGTCACGCGCAAGCTGATGGATCTCGCCGACAAGAGCGCCGGCGGCCGCGTCGTCTCCGTCCTGGAGGGCGGCTACGATCTGCAGGGCCTGAAAGAGTCGGTGGCATCTCACGTCACCGCATTGATGGGCGCCTGAATCCCCGCCACAATACCCCCGCAAAAATTCGATTGATTCTGCGCCGGGGCGAGCATGGCCTGCGACAGGTCATGTTTGGACGACAAGATCAGGTTGCGATCTGATCCACGCAATCGGGAACGCAAAGAATGGCCGAAAACACTCAAGCCGACGTCAAGAAGCTGACCTTTGAACGCGCGATCGAGGAACTCGAATCGATCGTCAAGCGGCTCGAGGACGGCAAGGTCCCGCTTGAGGAATCGGTCGCGATCTACGAACGCGGCGAGGCGCTGAAGCGCCGATGCGAGGAATTGCTGCGCCAGGCCGAGGCCCGCGTCGACAAGATCACGACCGACGCCTCGGGCCAGCCGAACGGCACCGAGCCGCTGGACGTGCAGTAGGGCCGCCGACCACCTCGATCATGCGACACGATGTCCGCCACCGCGGGCATTTGTTGCTGCGTATTTCCATTGATCCATCACGCCGCGGGGTGCCAGCGGCGACCGGGTGCGGCTGCGAATCGGGCCGATCCGGGCCGGCCGACTGCCACTAAAATAGCCAAATTGGAACCCGCCTCCGACCCCAACCATTGAAAAGTCTAGGTTTTTCGAGAGAGCGCATAGGAACCCTGCGCCGCCTATCGGGTTGGCTTTGGTTACGGCTTTGGTGTAATGCTTCCAGTTCTATGGGCATTTGAAGGTGGCGCGCAGCCCGAATTTTCGGGCGGCATCCATCTCAAATGGTTCGACAAAACTGAACCGGGACGGGTGAAGAGCGACCAAGGTGATGCGTATCACGTGGTCCAATCCGGAGTGAATCTAGGCTTACAACCAGGCACGGTCTGCCGGGGCGGCACCCGATGTCTGGCATTCGCTGCGCGATGTGCGCGCCAACCCATCTCGCGTCGGGCGATTCGTTCCGACAGGCAAAAATTGGAAATTCGCTGTGACCACATTTAGTAAAACGCCGCTTCTCGACACTATTCACACGCCGGATGACCTGCGCAAGCTGAAGGTCGAGCAGGTGCAGCAAGTTGCCGACGAGCTCCGCCAGGAAACCATCGATGCCGTGTCGGTGACCGGCGGCCACTTCGGCGCCGGCCTCGGCGTAGTCGAACTGACCACCGCCATCCACTACATCTTCGACACCCCGCGCGACCGCCTGATCTGGGACGTCGGCCACCAGGCCTATCCGCACAAGATCCTGACCGGACGCCGCGACCGCATCCGCACGCTGCGCACCGGCGGCGGCCTGTCCGGTTTCACCAAGCGCACCGAGAGCGACTACGATCCGTTCGGCGCCGCGCACTCCTCCACCTCGATTTCGGCCGGCCTCGGCATGGCCGTGGCGCGCGATCTCTCCGGCGGCAAGAACAACGTTATCGCCGTGATCGGTGACGGCGCGATGTCGGCGGGCATGGCCTATGAAGCCATGAACAACGCCGGCGCGATGAACTCGCGCCTGATCGTGATCCTCAACGACAACGACATGTCGATCGCGCCGCCGGTCGGCGCGATGAGCGCTTATCTGTCGCGCCTCTACTCCGGCAAGACCTACCGCTCGCTGCGCGAGGCCGCCAAGCAGATCAACAAGCGCCTGCCGAAGATCCTCGCCAACCGCGCCAACCGCGTCGAGGAATACTCCCGCGGCTTCATGATGGACGGCGGCACGCTGTTCGAGGAACTCGGCTTCTATTATGTCGGCCCGATCGACGGTCACAATCTCGACCATCTGCTGCCGGTGCTGAAGAACGTCCGCGACATGGAGACCGGGCCGATCCTGGTCCACGTCGTGACGCAGAAGGGCAAGGGCTACGGCCCGGCCGAGGCTTCCGCCGACAAGTACCACGCCGTCGTCAAGTTCGACGTCGCGACCGGCACCCAGGCCAAGGCCAAGCCGAATGCGCCGGCCTACCAGAACGTGTTCGGCCAGAGCCTCGTCAAGGAAGCCGAGAAGGACGACAAGATCGTCGCCATCACCGCGGCGATGCCGTCGGGCACCGGCGTCGACCTCTTCAACAAGGCGTTCCCGGACCGCACCTTCGACGTCGGCATCGCCGAACAGCACGCCGTGACCTTCGCAGCCGGCCTCGCCACCGAAGGCTACAAGCCGTTCTGCGCGATCTACTCGACCTTCCTGCAGCGCGGCTATGACCAGGTGGTCCACGACGTCGCGATCCAGAGCCTGCCGGTCCGCTTCGCGATCGACCGCGCCGGCCTGGTCGGCGCCGACGGCGCGACCCATGCAGGCTCGTTCGACAACGCCTATCTCGGCTGTCTGCCGAACATGGTGATCATGGCCGCCGCCGACGAGGCGGAAATGGTCCACATGGTGGCGACCCAGGTCGCGATCAACGATCGTCCGAGCGCGCTGCGCTATCCGCGCGGCGAAGGCCGTGGCGTCGAGATGCCGGAAGTCGGCGTTGCCCTGCCGATCGGCAAGGGCCGCATCATCCGCGAGGGCAAGCAGGTCGCCCTGCTCTCGTTCGGCACCCGCCTCGCCGAGTGCGAGAAGGCGGCCGACGAGCTGGCCGCCCACGGCCTCTCCGCCACGATCGCCGATGCGCGCTTCATGAAGCCGCTCGACGAGGAGATGATCATGAAGCTCGCCCGCGACCACGAGATCCTGATCACGATCGAGGAAGGCTCGATCGGCGGCTTCGGCTCGCATGTCATGCAGTTCCTGTCTGACAATGCGATGCTCGACAGCGGCATGCTCAAGTTCCGCTCGATGATCCTGCCCGACGTGTTCCTCGATCACGACACGCCGGCGGCGATGTATGCCCGCGCGGGTCTCGACGCCAAGAGCATCGTTGCCAAGGTGTTCGAAACCCTCGGCAAGGATTACAAGACCGAGACCGTCAAGCTCGCCTAGAGCCTTTTCCGTTCCGATTGAATCGGAACGGAGCTCCGGCCGCTTCGCTTGAAAACGCTCTCATTGTTCCGGGCGGCGCATCGGGCGCCGGCAAGTCCATGAAAATCTATCTGGCAGGTCCTGACGTGTTCCTGCCGGATGCCGTGGAGATCGGCCGCCGCAAGGTGGAGGTGTGCGCCTATCACGGGCTGACCGGGCTGTATCCGCTCGACAACAGCATCGATCCCGCCGCCGCCGGTGCCTCGCTCACCATCTTCAAAAGCAACGAGGCGATGATGGAGTCTGCGGACGCCATCATCGCCAATTTGACGCCGTTTCGCGGCCCCAGTGCCGACGCAGGCACCGTCTACGAACTCGGCTACATGGCGGGGCGCGGCAGACTGTGCCTCGCCTATTCGAACGATCCCACGTCCTACGCCAATCGCGTGGCACGGCTGCAGCAGGTCGCACCGGCATCCGACGGACGCCTGATCGACGCGGAGGGGCTGACGGTGGAAGAGTTTGGATTGCCGGACAATCTGATGATGATGCACGCGCTCGATCTGCACGGCAGCCCGCTGGTGACGCCGCGCGAGCCAGCGGCCGACCTGTGGCACGACCTGACCTCGTTCGAGGCCTGCGTGCGGCTGGCCGCCGCGCGGCGCTGGCAGGCCGCCAAGTGAGCAAGCGAGTGACCAAGGCGGGCGACAACGACAACGACGCCTCCGCCGGCAAGCGGATCGACGTGCTGCTGGTCGAGCGCGGCCTGTTCGAGAGCCGGGCGCGGGCGCGCGCCGCAATCGACGCCGGCCTTGTCACCGCCGACGGCAAGCAGATCGCAAAGGCGTCCGAGATCGTCGCACCGGGAGCCGTACTCTTGGCCGAGCCGGCGCATCCCTATGTCTCGCGCGGCGGCGTCAAGCTCGCCGGCGCACTCGAGCATTATCCGATCGACGTCGAGGGCCATGTCTGCCTCGATGTCGGCGCCTCGACCGGCGGCTTCACCGAGGTGCTGCTCGCCAACGGCGCGAGCCTGGTGTTTGCGATCGATGTCGGCCGCGGCCAGCTGCATCCCTCGCTGCAGGGGCATCCGAAGATCGTCTCCATGGAGGAGACCGACATCCGGAATTTCGAGGGCAAGCGCCTGCCGGCGCGGCCCGACATCGTCGTGATCGACGTCAGCTTCATCTCGCTGAAGCTTGTGCTGCCGGTGGCGCTGTCGCTGGCGGCAGCCCCGATGCATCTCTTGGCGCTGATCAAGCCGCAATTCGAGGCGGCGCGCAAACACTCCAAGCGGGGTGTCATCCGCAACGCGATGGTGCACCAGGAGATCTGCGACGACATGACGGCGTTTGCCGCCTCGCTCGGCTGCACCGACATTCAGGTGTTCCCGTCATCGATATCGGGCGGCGACGGCAATATCGAATTCTTCCTCGGCGCGCGCCGTGGCTGAAGTCCTCACCATCGACCATGTCGGCCATCGCGGCGACGGCGTCGCGATCGACCGATCACAGTCGATCTTCGTGCCCTATACGCTGGCCGGTGAAACCGTCGAGGTCGACGACGTTCCCGGCAATCATCCCGACCGGCGACGGCTGCTGCGGGTCACGCAGCCAAGCGCCGAGCGCATCGCGCCGTTCTGTCCGCATTTCGGCGTCTGCGGCGGCTGCGCGATCCAGCACTGGAATGATGAGGGGTACCGCGCCTGGAAGCGCAACATCGTGGTCGAGACGCTGGCGCAGGCGAAAATCGCGGCCGAGGTCGCGCCGCTGGTCGACGCCCATGGCACCGGCCGCCGCCGCATCACGCTGCACGGACGTCTGGGCACCCATGAGATCCTCAAGGTCGGCTTCGCCGCGGCAGGTTCGCACGACATCGTCCCGGTCGACCGCTGCCCGATCCTGGATCCCGCGCTCGACGGCGCGCTCGAGGCGGCCTGGGCCACGGCCGAGCCGCTGATCTCAATCGGCAAACCGCTCGACATCCAGGTGACTGCGACCCTCAACGGCCTCGACATCGACGTGCGCGGCTCCGGCGCGCTGCCGACCAGCCTGATCACCACCCTCTCGCGCGTCGCGGAGAAGCACCGGGTGGCGCGGCTGACCCGGCACGGCGAGCTGGTGGTGATGCGCGGCTCGCCCGACATTGCGATCGGAAAAGCGAAGGTCGTGCTGCCGCCGGGCTCGTTCCTGCAGGCGACCGTCAAGGGCGAGGAGACGCTTGCGGCGCTGGTGCGCGCGCAGTGCGGACGCGCCAAGCACATCGCCGACCTGTTTTGCGGCGTCGGCCCGTTCGCGCTTCGCCTCGCCGAGAAGGCGCGGATCGCGGCCTTCGACAGCGACGCGGGTGCGGTCACGGCGTTGCAGAAGGCCGCGCAGGCGACGCCGGGGCTGAAGCCGCTCAAGGCCGAAGCGCGCGACCTGTTCCGCCGCCCCTTGATGCCGCAGGAATTGCGCGACTATGACGCCGTGGTGTTCGATCCGCCGCGGCAGGGCGCGCTGGCGCAGGTCACGCAGCTGGCGGCGAGCAAGGTGCCGGTGGTCGTCGCGGTGTCCTGCAACGCCGCAACGTTTGCGCGCGATGCAAAGATCCTGATCGACGGCGGCTACAGGAGCGCCGAGGTCACGCCGGTCGACCAGTTCCGCCACACCCCGCATGTCGAGCTGGTGGCGCGGTTCGCGCGCTAGAGCATGATCCGGAAAAGTGGAAACCGGTTTTCCGAAAAGATCATGCTCCAACAAAGAGATGAGATCGTAATGCGTTTCCGTGGAAACGCATTACGATCTAAAGACATCGCCGCGACTTTCACAGCGCGCAGTGTCCTCGCTATAATCCGCGGCGCTTTCAATGGGAAATCCGGTTCAGCATCGAGAATGCCGGGCTCGCGCTGCCGCGCGGCGACGCCACGCACATCGCCGGCTGCGCCTATCGCGCGCTGGCCTGCATCGCGCAGGTGCTGTTTGCGCTGAATGGGCAGTATCTGATCAACGAGAAAGGCGCGCTGGCGCAGGCGGCGGATTTTCCGGTGACGGTTCGCGACCTCGCCGGGCGCGTCGCCGAGGTCTGGCGGCATATCGGAGCCACCGAGCACGCGGCCGCATTGCGGACGCTGCGGATGCTGGAGAGTGAGTTACGGGAGATATCGGCAGACCTGCAAGACGGGTAGATGAGCTATCGCCCCCAGCGGTCCTGCCAGATCTTCTCGCCGATCATGCAATTGACCCGCGGTTCCTTCTCGGCGGTGCGCACGACCGGGCGCTCGGGGGTGCGGCCGGCGACTTCGAGCAGCAGCTTGGTGCGGATCGCCTCCTTGAACTTTTCGCGATCCTTGATCGTCACCACGAAGGAGCCGGGACCGCCGATCACGCAGTCTTCGTAGTAGTAGTCGAGATTCTCGATATCCATCGTCGAGTAGGACGGCTCCTTCACCATGATCGGCAGGCCGTTGATGACGATGCCCTTGTCGAGCGCCGCATCGCGCGCCGGCGTGATCGGCGTGCCGTTGTTGTTGGGGCCGTCGCCGGAAATATCGATCACGCGGCGCAGGCCGCGATGCGGATTCTCGTCGAACATCGGGATCGCGAAATAGATCGCGCCGGAGATCGAGGTGCGCGAGGCGCGGCGCACCGGCGTCTTCATGATCTCGGCCGAGACCGCATCGGCGGATTCAGGGCCGTCGATCACCCGCCAGGGAATGATGATCTTCTGATCGTTGGAGGCGGCCCATTCGAAATAGGTGATCGAGATCTTGCCGTTCGGGCCGGCCTTCAGCGCCTGCAGGAAATCCTTGGAGACGATCGCCTGCGCATAGCCCTCGCGTTGGATCGCGAGCTCGTCCATGTCCATCGAATAGGAGACGTCGACCGCGATGATCAACTCGATGTCGACGCTCGGTGTGGATTCCTTTTCGGCGACGCGATTGCCGGGCTGAGTTCCCGGGCCGGGCGCGGCAACACCGGCCACATCGCCGCTGGCCAGCATGCCCGCGACAAGCACCGCTCCGATCGAGACATACCAGCGCATTGCGGCCCTCCCGTCGTGTGCTGTCATGGTGACACGCAAATCAGGCGGCGAAAAGCGCAGATATCATCTGTCCTTCACATTCGAGTTAGAGGCCTGCAAACCAGTCGCTCTTGCAGGTGAGAACTCACCGCCTCGGATGCGGCAACACGCGCCGTGCCGTTGCCGCAATGACGCCGTGCAAATCGAACGGTTCCAAGGCGCGGCGGAAGACGGTATTCTTACGGAGCAATCGCGAGGGAGTGCGATGCCCGATACCGTCGTCAAGCCGAGAACCAGCACGAAGACCAAGGTCGAGCGGCCACGCCTGCACAAGGTGATCCTGGTCAACGACGACTACACGCCGCGCGAATTCGTCGTCACCGTGCTGAAGGGCGAATTCCGTATGACCGACGACCAGGCCTACAAGGTGATGCTGACCGCGCATCAGCGCGGCGTCTGCGTCGTCGCCGTCTTCACCAGGGACGTCGCCGAGACCAAGGCGACGCGCGCCACCGATGCCGGCCGCGCCAAGGGCTACCCGCTGCTATTCACCACCGAGCCCGAGGAATAGCATGCCAGCGCCAGATTGCCGCAGGCCTTGCCGCGCATTTTATCGATCGCAGCCACCGCTGCTTTAGGGATCGCATGGCACGTACGCGGCATGTCCGTCGCACTGCGCCAACAACTTTCTCTGCGGAAAACCCGACCGGAAACCTCGTTCGGTCCGTTCCGCCCCCTGCCCGCTTTGCCGTGGCTCGTCATGGCGACGGCGATACGGATCGTCGGCTTCGGCAAGCCCGGCCTGATTGTGCCCGCGCTGGTGCTGGCCGACGTCTGCGTGCTGCTCGCCTTCTTTGCGACGGCACGGGGTTCGATCCGGGCTGCCGGGGGCCAATCATCGCTCGGCGAATTGACGCTGGCCGAGCAGATCAGGCTGTCCCTGTCGATCCTGTGGCGGATCGTGCTTGTGATCATCATCGCGACACTCGCCACCGCCGCGATCGGCTTCGCCTCGTTTGCGCCGCACCTGCTATGGGGCCTCGACGGCATGGCGTTCGATCAGGGCGCCGATCTCGGCCGGTTCTGGAGTGCTGCGATCGCGGCCCTGGTGCTGATGATCATCGTCAACGCGGAGGGCAATGGCGGCCGCGTCGCGCTGTTTGCCGCCGTCAGGGACCTTGGCCGGCACGCGCTGTGGCTTGGCGCCGCGGTGCTCGTGCTCGGCGCGATCAACGTTGCGCTCGGTTACGGGCAGCAGCTTGTGCGCACCGCGATCTGGCAATTCTGGCAGACATCGATGGTGGGCCAGCCGGTCAAGAACCTGGTCTACGTCGTCTTCATCTTCAGCTTCGCGATGCTGAGGCTGTGGATCACGCTGTCGATCCTGACCTTCGGCCTAAAGCAGTCTTACGCGCGCGGCAGCTAGCGTTCCGCCGGCCGCGCGAATTGCGCGCGCTGGCTGACCACGATGTCGGCGACGACCGCCCCCATCACCAGCGCGCCGCCGATCAGGGCGCGCAGTGACGGCACCTCGGCAAACGCCAGCCAGACCCAGAACGGCATTAGCGGCGTTTCGAGCGTGGCGATCAGCGACGCCTGCGCCGACGGCAGCAATCTGGAGCCGACGGTGAACAAGGTGAGCCCGAGCCCCACTTGGCATGCCCCGAACAGCGCGAGCACGCCGAGATCGGCGCCGCTGACCGCGCCGATCGCCTGCCCGAGCGGCAGGCTGATGACGCTGCCAAGAAAGTTCGAGAGCGCCGCGGCCGCGATCATCGGCGTGCCCCTGTGCCGGCGGATCACCACCGTCATCAGCGAAATCGCCAGCACCATCACGCAGGCAAGGCCGATGCCCCGGTAATCCATGCTGCCGCCGGCGCCGCTGACGGTGATAGCCACACCCGCCAGCGCGACCAGGCTCGCCAGCAACGTGCCGGGCCGCGCCCGCTCGCTGAGCCAAAGCCAAGCGATCGCGGCCGCCGCAAACGGCTGCATCGCGATGATCACGGCGACATTGGCGACGCTGGTCAGTTGCAGCGCCGGAATGAACGTCACCATGCCGAAGGTCGAGAGCGCCGCCACCAGCCAGCCGCTCGGCGGCATCATCACGAGATCGCGCATGCCGCGACGGCCCTGCATGGCGACCAGGAACAGCGCGATCGCGCCGCCGCCGAACAGCCCGCGCCAGAACAGGATGGTCCAGGAATCGAAGTGCAGCAGCCGGGTGAAGAACGGTGCGGTGCTCCAGGCCGCCGCAGCCGCCACGACCAGCGCAATCCCCTTGCGGTGCTGCGCGTCCGTGTCAGTCACGTCGCACCGATGCTAGCTCGCAGCTGCGACCGGCGCCTCGTCGAACAGGCCGTAGACCCGTTCGGCCTTGGCAAACCCCGCGATCGGAAACTCGCCGAGATCGCTCCAGCCGCCGTCATGGATGCCGGCGAAGCGCTCGGAGGCGACGACCGTGCGGCCGAGACGGCCGGCGATCTTCTCCAGCCGCGCGGCGAGATTGACCGCCGGACCGATGCAGGTGAAGTCGAGCCGGTTGCCGCCGCCGATATTGCCGTAGAGTACGCGCCCGAGATGCAGCGCGACGCCGAAGCGGAAGCGTTCGACAGCATCGCCATTGGGGAATTGCAGCGCCTCTACCCCGGCGCGCGATGCCCGCGCCGCCTCCAGCACCCGCGCGCAGACCTGCACCTCGTCGCCAAGATATTCGTCGACCGGGAACACCGCGAGCAGGCCGTCGCCCATGAATTTGAGCACCTCGCCGCCATGGTCGCGGATCGCGGTGACCTGGCAATCGAAATAGAGGTTCAGGATCTCCACCACGGTCTCGGCCGGCAAGCGGTCCGACAGCGCGGTGAAGCCGCGCAGGTCCGACAGCCAGATCGCGGCATCCATCGTATCGGCGTGACCGCGCCGGATCTGGCCGCCCATGATACGTTCGCCAGCACGGTTGCCGACATAGGTGTCGAGCAGCAGCGTGGCCGTGCGACGCAGCGTGATGATCTCGATGTACCGTGCCAGCGGCACGGTGATCGAGCGGATCGCATCCAGCTGCTCGTCAGTGAAGCCGCCCGGCTGCCTGGTGGTCCAGCTCGAGGCATTGACGAGGCCGTCGGTATAGACCAGAGGCACGGCAATATAATCGGTGACGCCCTCCGCCTGCAGGTCCACGACGATCGGAAAGCGCTTGCTGGCGGGGTCGTCGAGCCGCGCACGCACTTCAACGCCCTGCTTGAAGACGATCGAAAGCGGACTGACCGCATATTCCGGCGTGTCCAGGATATTGTGATCGACGGTCCCGGTTTCGACCTCGGCGCCGGGCTTCCAGAAGAAATGCCGGCCGTAGATCTCGGGATGCAGCGTCCGCACGAAGACGCCGATGCGCCACAACGGGAGGCCGGCCCGCACCAGGCGTTCGCAGCATTCGGCCATCATCTGCGGCGGGGTCGGCGCCGACCGCGCGCCGCCGATCATCCATTCGATGATGTCCCGAAGCTCCGACGCGTTCATGGCATTCCCCAGGCGAGCACCCGATCCGGTGACCACCACTATATAGGGGATCAGCGCCCGGTCTGCCCGCGGTCGCGCAGAAAATGATCGGCCAACACGCAGGCCATCATGGCCTCGCCGACCGGCACCGCCCGGATGCCGACGCAGGGGTCGTGGCGGCCCTTGGTCAGGATGTCGGTATCGGCGCCCTTGCGGTCGACGGTGCGGCGCGTGGTCAGGATCGAGGAGGTCGGCTTGACGGCAAAGCGTACCACAACCGGCTGGCCGGTCGAGATGCCGCCCAGCACACCGCCTGCATGGTTGGACAGGAAACGCGTCCCGTTGTTGCCGGTCCGCATCTCGTCGGCATTCTCTTCGCCCGACAGTTCGGCGGCGCCGAAGCCGGCACCGATCTCGACGCCCTTGACCGCATTGATGCTCATCATCGCCGCCGCCAGATCACTGTCGAGTTTTGCGTAGATCGGCGCGCCGAGTCCGGCCGGCACGCCCTCGGCGACAACCTCGATGACGGCGCCGATCGAGGAGCCGCTCTTCCGGATGCCGTCGAGATAGCTTTCGAAGAACGCCGCCTTGTCCTTGTCGGGACAGAAGAACGGGTTGTTGGCGATCTCGTCCCAGTCCCACTTCTCGCGGTCGATCTTGTGCGGGCCCATCTGCACCAGCGCGCCGCGCACCTTCACTTCGGGCAGCACCTTGCGCGCGATCGCGCCGGCCGCGACGCGGGTCGCGGTCTCGCGCGCCGACGAGCGCCCGCCGCCGCGATAGTCGCGCAGGCCGTATTTCGCCTCATAGGTGAAGTCGGCGTGGCCGGGACGGTACTTGTCCTTGATCTCGGAATAATCCTTCGAACGCTGGTCGGTGTTCTCGATCAGCAGCGCGATCGGCGTGCCGGTTGTGACCTGCACCCCGCTTTCCGGATGCGCCATCACGCCGGACAGGATCTTCACCGCGTCCGGCTCCTGGCGCTGGGTGGTGAAGCGCGACTGGCCGGGCCGGCGGCGGTCGAGATCGTGCTGGATCTCCTCCACCGTCAGGGGGATCATCGGCGGGCAGCCGTCCACCACGCAGCCGATCGCGACCCCATGGCTCTCGCCGAAGGTCGTGACGCGGAACATATGGCCGAAAGTATTGAAGGACATGGCGTGTCGTAACGCGGGCGGGCTGCGGGGTCAAACTTCAAGCCAGTCATTCCGGGGCGATGCGAAGCATCGAGCCGCAATTCGCAATTGCGAATTGTGGAATCTCGAGATTCCGGGCTCGGTGCTGCGGACCGCCCCGGAATGACGGAGTGCTTAACTATACGTCTGCAGGCCCGCGGCGCTGAACACGTAGACCGCGCCCTGCTCGATCGTGAGGTCGGCGGCCGAGGCCGGGGTCTCGAAGCCAAGCGCCACCATCAGCGCCCGCGCCGTGCCGCCATGGGCGACGACGACGGTGTCCGACGTCACCGAATGGTACCAGTCGGTCATCCGCGCCTGCACGTCGACATAGCTCTCGCCGCCCTCCGGCGACACCGTCCATTTCTCGGCGAGGCGCCGGGCATAGACGGCGGGGTCGGAAGCCTGCGCCTGCGCCAGGGTCGAGCCCTCCCACGTCCCATAGCCGATCTCGCGCAGCCGCGCGTCAAGGCCGTAGTCGTCCGGCGCAAGGCAGAGCTCGGCGCGCACCAGCTCCATGGTCGCGCGCGCTCGGATCAGCGGGCTTGCGACGAACGGCAGCGTCGTCTTGTCACGGCCGTCGAGCGCCAGCAGACCGGCGAGGACGCGGCCGGCATGCGCCGCCTGCGCGCGGCCGCGCTCGTTGAGAGCGATGTCCTGCACGCCCTGCAGCCGGCCTTCGGCGTTCCACGGGGTTTCGCCGTGGCGGATGTAGTAGATCGTCGGCACCGGCATTCCCGTAACGGCTGGTCCCTGCTGAGCGAGATCACGGGCGCCTGATATCAAGGCTTCCACGCTTCGAATTTTTCGGCTCGGAGGTACACCAGCGCTTTGGCCCGCGACAAGCCCAAATCGGCCGCAGCTGAGGCGGTATGCGTGCAGGTGGATGCAACCGGAATAGCCACGGCGCTAGGGTGTTATGCTTGATAAGGCGGCTAGCGCCGGGACCATCGAAGACTGGGATGCATGACCGCGTTTCGTCAAAGTGTCGAAGCCATGATTCCGGCGCTCCGCCGCTATGCGCGCGCGCTGGTGCGTGACACGGATATCGCCGACGATCTGGTGCAGGACACGCTGGTGCGGGCGCTGCGCTCGGAACGGTTGTTTCTCGGCGGCGACGTCAGGAGCTGGCTCTATACGATCCTGACCAATCTGAACAAGAACCGGCGGCGTTCGCTGGCGCGGCGGCCGACCTTCATGCCGCTGCTCGACAACAATGCCGACGCCAGCGGCACCGAGGCCGAGGGACGCGACATCGAGCGCGCGCTGTCGACGCTGGTCGAGGAGCAACGCTCGGTGCTGCTGCTCGTGATGCTGGAGGGCATGAGCTACCGGGAGGTCGCCGACATCCAGGGCGTGCCGATCGGCACCGTGATGTCCCGCCTCGCCCGCGCGCGCGCCCATGTGCGGGCATCGATCGAGGGCCAGCGCCCGGCGTTGCGGCGGGTGAAATGATAATCTGCACGACCACAGGCATTACGCATGAGCTATTTTCGAACAAGATTTGGCAGAGACGACTGATATGACCGACCCGAACATCCCCGTCACCGAAGACGAGCTGCACGCTTACGTCGACAACGAGCTGCCGGCCGAACGCCGTGGCGATGTCGAGGCGTGGCTCGCCACGCATCCCGACGACGCGGCCCGGGTGCAGTCATGGCGCGCGATGGCCGAGATGCTGCATGCGCGCTACGACACCGTGCTGGACGAGGCGGTGCCGAAGCGGCTCGAGCTCGAGCGGCTTGTTCGCCAGCCGCGCCGCTGGATCTATGGTGCGGTGGCAGCAACGCTGGTGGCCTTCATGGCCGGGGGCGGCGTCGGCTGGATGGCGCGCGGCGCCACGGCTACGCCGTCGACCTTTCAGAGCTTCACGCTCGATGCGCTCGATGCGCACCGCCTCTACGTGGTCGAGGTCCGCCATCCGGTCGAGGTGCCCGGCAGCGAGCGCGACCATCTGCAGCAATGGCTGACCAAGCGCTGCGGCTGGGATGTCCGCGCGCCGGAGCTCACCGGGCTGAAGCTGGTCGGCGGCCGCCTGTTGCCGGGGCCGAGCGGGCCGGCGTCGTTCCTGATGTATGAGAGCACGTCCGGCGAGCGCTTCACGGTCTACACCGCCAAGGCGAAGACCGAGGTGACCCAGATGCGTTATGCCGCGCAGGGCAGCGACGGCGCGCTGTTCTGGGCCGATCGCGGCGTCGCCTATGTCGTCAGCGGCGGCACCGACCGCACGCGCCTGACCCAGGTCGCGCAAGCCGTCTACGATCAGATGGAGAAGAGCGGCGGCTGATCTCCCGTAATTTTACGGAAGATCGCGCCGCGGGATTGTGCCGTTTCGAGTAAGTGAATCCGGCCTCACCCGGCGTCCCAATTCCGACATTGAAAACTTCGATTCGCGTCATCGACGCGTCTCATTATCGCACCGGATGCTCACGCGAAGATGATCTGCGCCCGATCCGCCGATCGGCGCACGCGGCCTCGATTGGGGTTTTGTGTACCGCGCTGGTCCCCCTCTCGAGGCCGCACTCTCTTTCCGCCATCCGGTCTGCACGCCGCAGATCCGGAGTTCGGACGGCCGGTCATCCTTTGACGCGCTCACGGCGCGGCGTCTACCCCGATAGAGTCCGGGGTAGTTGCAGTTTCGCGTCTTCGCGTCTCTGGGGCGCGCTCTCGGCGGTCAGCCGAGATCGCTTCGCGGATTATAGGGGTTACGCTCCCGCCACGTCTGCATCAATGCCTCAAGCTCGGCATCGTTCCCGTCGGGGAGGATGATGCGGGTCGTGACATAGAGGTCGCCGACGGCGCCCGGCTTCGACAGCCCCTTGCCCTTGAGGCGGAAGGTACGGCCGCTCGAGGTGTTCTTCGGGATCGACAGTTCGACCGCGCTGCCGAGCGTCGGCACGCGGACCTTGCCGCCCAGCACGGCCTCGTAGAGGGTGATGGGCAGATCGATCCGGAGATCGTTGCCGTCGACCTTGAAGAACGGATGCGGCGCGATCGAGATCGTGATCAGGAGGTCGCCGGGCGGATGGCCTTGCGCGGTCTCGCCCTGCCCTTTCAGCCGGATCTGCTGGCCCGCGGCGACGCCGGGCGGAATCTTGACGTTGAGCTCGCGGCCGGTCGGCAGGCGGACGCGCTTGTCGCCGCCCCTGACCGATTCCTCCAGCGACACAGTCATGGCGACCGAAAGATCGAGGTCGACGCCGACCCCGCCGCCGTCGAATTCAAACGGGCTGGCGCGCCCGGCGCGGGCGCCACCGCCGCCACGCGCGGCGTTGCCGAACATGCTGTTGAGGATGTCCTCGAAGCTGCCGCCGCCCATGCCGCCGCTGGGGCCGGAGCGGAAGCTGTACTCGAAGCCACCCGGGCCGGCCCGGCCGCCGGCGCTGCCGCCGCCGGGGAAGCCCTGGAAACGCGGCTTGCCGTCGGCATCGATCTCGCCGCGGTCGAACTGCTTGCGCTTGTCCTCATCGCCGACGATCTCGTTGGCCGAATTGATCTCCGCAAAGCGGGCGGCCGCCTTCGGGTCGTTCTTGTTGTTGTCCGGGTGATGCTTCTTGGCGAGCTTGCGATAGGCGCTCTTGATCGTCGCAGCGCTGGCGCTCCGCTGCACCCCCAAGACCTCATAGGGGTCGCGCATCCGTCACGTCTCCTTCACGGGAAAAAGTCAGTCCTGACTGGGAACCCATCCGGGCCCACCTTGCCTCTCATCTGGGGGCTCAGTGGCATTTTTGCAACTCGGCCGGTACCAGCTTCTGCCGGAACTCTCAGGACTTTCTCCAAGGCTTCAAACTATGAATTTCCCAGCGTCCCTGTCCAGCCTTGCAGGCGGCCCCCTGCAGCCAGCTCTCGGTGGCTCCGTTGACGTAGCTGGCGAGGAAATCCCGGCACGTCTTGCCGTCCTCGCCGGCGTAGGATTGGGCCAGCGGCGTCACCGAGCCGCGCGCGCCGGTCTCGGGGTTTTCCCAGGGCTGGCTGGAATCCTTGTCGCCCTTGGTCAGCACGTCGGAGGCGGCGTTGCGGGCGAAGGCGAGATCGCTGTCGGTCGGCACCAATGCGTTGATCCGGGTCGGGCTGAGCGAGCCCGTCACATCCCTGTCGTCCATCCTGGCGAAGGCATCGGTGCGCGACAGGCTGCAGCCGCTTGCGCCGACGCCGATCAGGACCAATGTCACCACCGCGCCCGCGGGGTGGATCGCCGATAGGCCAACGCGCCCCCATGCCCTATATAGGGCCAGTAGCGCGTTCTCGGACGCGGGCGGATGCAAATCGGGACTCCTGACATGACCGACACGACCTCCATCAAACACCCGACACCGTTAACATCGGGTGATTTCACTGCGGCGGAGGAGCCGTTCGCCCTGTTCGCGGAATGGTTTGCGGAGGCGGTGAAGTCCGAGCCGAACGATCCGAACGCGATGGCGCTCGCAACGGTCGATGCCGACGGACTGCCCGACGTGCGGATGGTGCTGATGAAGGGCTTCGATGCCGACGGCTTCGTATTCTACAGCCACACAGCAAGCGCCAAGGGCCGCGAATTGGCCGCAAATCCTAAGGCCGCTTTACTCTTCCACTGGAAATCGCTGCGCCGTCAGGTTCGCATCCGCGGACCGGTGACGCCGGTGACGGATGCCGAGGCCGACGCCTATTTCGCCACTAGGCCGAAGCAGGCGCAGATCGGCGCCTGGGCCAGCAAGCAGTCGCAGCCGCTGGAGAGCCGCTTCGCCTTCGAGCAGGCGATCGCCAAGGTCGGCGCGAAATACGTCATCGGCGAGGTGCCGCGTCCGCCGGGCTGGAGCGGCTGGCGGATCACGCCGCAGCGCCTCGAATTCTGGCACGACCGCCCGTTCCGCCTGCACGACCGCATCGAATTCCGCCGCGATAGCGCCGGCAGCGCCTGGTCGAAGGTGCGGCTCTATCCCTGAAAAATGGCGACCGTCACGGCCGGGTGAAACTGCGAAGCGCGTCTTCGTGTAAGATGACCCCGGCCGTCGACGTCTTGATCCCCAAATCGTTCGAAGACGTGGATGCCCGGCACGCCGCCGCGCATGGCGAAAACGAAAGAAACCGTCGATGACCCGCCCATCCAATGCGCCGCGGCGCACGCTGCTCCTGACCGGCGCGAGCCGCGGCATCGGCCATGCCACCGCGATCCGGTTCTCGTCCGCCGGTTGGCGCGTCATCACGCTCTCGCGGCATGCGTTTCCCGAGGTCTGCCCCTGGGGTGCCGGGCCGGAAGACCACATCGAGGTCGATCTCGGCAGCCATGACGACACCGTGCGTGCGATCTCGGAGATCCGCAGGCGGCTGGATAACGACGAACTGCACGCGCTGGTCAACAATGCCGCGATCTCGCCGAAGGCAGTGGGCGGCGGCCGGCTCGGCACCATGGACACCGACATCGAGACCTGGACCCACGTCTTCCACGTCAACTTCTTCGCACCGATCATGATCGCGCGCGGCCTGATCGAGGAGCTGAAGCACGCCAAGGGCGCGGTGGTGAACGTCACCTCGATCGCGGGCTCCCGCGTGCATCCGTTCGCGGGCGCTGCCTATGCCACGTCGAAGGCGGCACTTGCGGCGCTGACGCGCGAGATGGCATCGGACTTCGGCCGCGTCGGCGTTCGCGTCAACGCGATCGCGCCGGGCGAGATCGATACCTCGATCCTGTCGCCGGGCACCGAGAAGATCGTCGACCAGCAGATCCCGATGCACCGCCTCGGCACCCCGGACGAGGTCGCCAAGATCATCTACGTGCTGTGCACCGAAACCAGTTCCTACGTGAATGGCGCCGAGATCCACATCAATGGTGGCCAGCACGTCTGAGCTTTGGCTTGGATGTGACTTCGGGGGAGAGAGGTTCGAGGCGATCCCGGCCGCCGCCGCGGCCGTACTCTCGGGATTGCTTCGATGGCAGGCGTAACGACGCAAACGAGGCTTCTGCCTCCGAGGCTTCAGCCTCTAGTCGGCGTAAAACCGGCGTGACTTCTTCTTCTCAGGCTGCCGCAGCGCGACGTCATTCAACGCGCTGGAGCATTCGTCTTCGTCCTCGCCATCAAGCAGCGCAGCGTCACAGTAGCGGCAAAGTCTCGGCGAGATCGCCTGCACCTTGCCTGCTGCGCGGTCCTGTTGATAGCGCGCAAAGTCGATGACGTTACGCCGTGGCGTTATGATCTTCTCAACCATTGCTGTCCTCCGGCTTCGAGGCGGGCGTTATCGCAGACAAGTTTCGCCCAAACGTTCAGCGCAACGCTCAAATTTTAGCAGAGGAAATAAGGCAGTTGCCCGAATCCCAAAATGCGACGCGTGCCTCGAAAAAACAGACCTTACAGCCACTTCTTCCACTTGAAGATCCAGTACGGAACAAACAGCCGCGATCAGCATCATCACCAGCGCCAGCGGATAGCCGTGCACCCATTCGAGTTCCGGCATCACCTTGAAATTCATGCCGTAGATCGACGCAATCAGCGTAGGCGGCATCAGCACCACGGCCATGACCGAGAACAGCTTGATGATGTTGTTCTGTTCCAGGTTGACCACGCCGAGCATGGCGTCGAGCACGAACGTGATCTTGCTGGAGAGATAGGAGGCGTGATCCGTCAGTGAGGCCACGTCACGCTGCATGGTCTTGAGCTGCTCGCGCATGTCCTTGGACCATTTCACGCCTTCCACGATCGCGGAGAGGAAGGTGACGAGGCGTCCGATCGAGACCAGGCTTTCACGCACCTTGGAGGTGAGGTCGCCCTTGCGGCCGATCGCGATCAGGATCTGCGAGTATTGCTTGGCATGGCCGTGGCGCTCGCTCTCCGGCTCGAAGATGTCGTGGGACACCTGGTCGATATCGGCCCCGCAACGCTCCAGGAGGTCGGCGCAACGGTCGATCACGGCGTCCAGCAGTTCCATCAGCACCTGCTCGCCGGTGATGGAGGGAGCACAGGCGCGGGCCAGCTTGTTCTCGACCAGCGCGAACGGCTTCGGCAGGTCGTAGCGCACTGTAACCAGACGATGGCTGGTCAGGATGAAGGTGACCGCCGTGGTGCGCGGCATGTCGGTGTCGGACTGGCACATCAGCGTCGCGGTCATGTAGCGCGCGCTGTTCTCGATATAGAGGCGGCTGGAGATCTCGATCTCCTGCATGTCTTCCCGGGTCGGAACCGCGATCCCCGCCAGCTTCTCGACGGCCCGGTCCTCCTCCACGGTCGGATTCACCAGATCAACCCAGACAGCGCCCTCGGGCAGCGCGTTGAGGTCGGTTGCGGCGGCCTTCTTGAGGGAAAACTCGGACGGAACGAACACCGACAGCATCACGAACTCCACGAAACAGGGGCTGGCAGGACCCGCCGACTTAGCGCGATTCTGGGTGGCGCTTCATGACCGGGGCATTAACCGAGCGTCCACATTTGTGGCAGCCAGGTGGCGATGAAGGTGCGGCGACGCGGCTTCGACTCGGTGACCGTTGCCTGTTTGCACAAAAACCGGCCCCACGCCAGAACAGTTGCGGCAAAAAAGCCACAGATAACGTCCCGCGATGCGGGAAAGCCATCTAAAGTCTGGGAAGAACGGCAGGTTTCAGCAATAATGCCACTCATGGAATCGTGGCGTTTGGGGCGTAATGTTGGCGCTTTCGGGCGCGGATTTTCGATTGGAATGTAATCATGTCGTCGCTCAAAGTTACCCTCGGGATCCTGACCGCGGGCCTGATGTTGTCGGGCTGCATGCAGGCCACGACCTACGAGGCAACCAATACCGCAGCTTTCAAGCCACGTGACAAGGAACTCCTGGCCAAGACCACCTATGTCAAGACCCCGGTCGCCGAACCGTTCCGCCGCGCGATCGTCGAGTATCACCGCAAGGAATCCCCCGGTTCCATCGTGGTCGATTCCGACAACCACTACCTCTATTACGTGCTGAACGACGGCAAGGCGATCCGCTACGGCATCACCGTCGGCGAGGAAGCCATGGCCTGGTCCGGCATTGCCAAGGTCGGCAGCATGACCGAATGGCCGGCCTGGCATCCGACGCCCGGCGAAATCTCGCGCCTCGGCGTTCCGACCTTCGTGGCACCCGGCCCGGACAATCCGATGGGCTCGCGCGCGATGTATCTCTACTCCGGCGGCAAAGACACGCTGTTCCGCATCCACGGCACCAACCAGCCGGAATACATCGGTTCGTCGATCTCCTCGGGCTGCATCCGCATGACCAACGAGGACGTCATCGACCTCTACAACCGCGTCAAGCTCGGCACCATCGTCGTGGTGCTGGAGCCGAAGCATGGCGACTCGCCCTACAAGCCGCAGATGGCCCTGCAGGGCGGCGGCAACGTCCCCTACTGATCCTGATCACGTCGCAATCGCGATCAAAGGCGCCGGCTTTGCCGGCGCTTTTTTGTTGGCTGCGGTTTGCTCTGAACGCTGTTGTCGGGTGCGGCCGCATCGTGTGACTGCGCTGCGTCCGGCTTGCCGTCGCCAGCCTTGTCATGATCCGCCTTGCCATGTTGCGCCTTGCCATGTTCCGCGTTGGGGGCATCGGCCTTGCCGCCCTCGGATTTGGCGGCGACCTCGCGCGGCGGGGCCTCTTCGGGGCGCCCGGCCGGCATGAGCGGCGCGACCTGCGGCAGCGGGTCGTACACGTTCCACTGGCAGATCCGGTAATTGCTGCGACGCTCGATCAGGTCGAGATGGACATGGTCCTCGTGGTACCAGTCCGAGCCCGGGCCGAGCACGGTGGAGAATCGGGCGCAGGCCGAATGCAGCACGGTCTCGCGCAAGCTCCGCGGCACGCTGCGGTCGGTCAGCGAGATCGATTTGCCGTTGGCGAAACCGAAGGCGCGCACGTCGAGCGCATTGGCGCGGCCATGCTCGGACAGTTGCGCGCCAGCGACGCGATTGCGGCCGCGGCACTCGAACGAGTCGACATTGTCGAGGTTGCTGATCCCGCCCCCGAGGTTCAGCGCCAGCGGCGCGATATCGGTGCGGATCCAGTCCGCGACCGCAGCCGCCATCTTGCAGCGAAGGATTGCCGCGGGCTTGACCGCGACCTTGCGCTTGTCGCGCAGCACGATGGCCTCGAGCCGCACCAGATCCTCACCGCCACAGCCTCCGGCGCCGTGGATATCGGGAATGCTCGGTGCGATCGCGATCTCCTCGGTAAGCGCCTGCCGGCAGGCCGAGAGCTGCGGCTTGGGCGGCTCGGCCGGCTTGGCTGCTTCGGCAGGCTTGTCGGTAGGCTTGGCCGTCTCGCCGGGCCTCGCAGCCTCGGCAGGCGCGGCCGGAGGCTGCGTCTTGGCCGCGGGTGGCTCGGGCTCTTTAGCCGGCGGCGCCTCTGCTGCCGGCGGCACCTCTCGTGCTGGCGGTGCCTCGATTGCTGGCGGCGCCTCGGCCGGGCGCGGCTTCGGCAGCGGCACAGCCGAGCGGCGAACCGCCTTGTGCGCCCTGTGCGGCCGGATGCCGAACAAATCATCCCACGGAAAGCTCGGCACGCCGCGGGCAGCCTGCGCGGGCCAGGCTTGCATGCCAAGGCAAAGCAACGCCGCGGCAGCGGTAACCATTGCCGCGCCCCCGCGACGAAACGCGCCAACAGGCCATTTTCGGCTTGCTTTCTCCGCGCTACAGTTCATGTCAGTTCCATGATTTTACTGTCGGCCGTCCAAGATGCCGGCAGATCATGCGTGAGGATCGAGGAGGGATTTGCGTATGCTTGGTTTGATGCAAGATTGGCCCTTGCTGTGCCACAAGATTATTGAGCACGCCGCCAAATATCACGGCACGCAGGAAGTCGTGACGCGGTCGGTCGAAGGTCCGATTCATCGCACCACCTACGCCCAGATTCATGCCCGCGCTCTGAAGGTCTCGCAGAGCCTGGAGCGCGACGGCATCAAACTCGGCGACCGCGTCGCCACTATCGCCTGGAACACCTGGCGCCACCTCGAGGTCTGGTACGGCATCATGGGGATCGGCGCGATCTGCCATACGGTTAATCCACGGCTGTTTCCGGAACAGATCGCCTGGATCGTCAACCACGCCCAGGACCGCATCGTCATCACCGACCTCACCTTCGTTCCGGTGCTGGAGAAGATCGCGAGCCAGTTGCCGAGCGTCGAGCGCTACGTGGTGCTGACCGACAAGGCGCACATGCCGCAGACCACGCTGAAGAACGCGGTCGCCTATGAGGACTGGATCGCGGCATCCGACGGCAAGTTCGAGTGGAAGACCTTCGACGAGAACACCGCGGCGGCGATGTGCTACACCTCCGGCACGACAGGCGATCCCAAGGGTGTACTCTATTCGCACCGCTCCAACGTGTTGCACGCGCTGATGGCCAACTCGAAGGACGCGCTCGGCACCTCCGCCTCGGACACAATGCTTCCGGTGGTCCCGTTGTTCCATGCCAACAGCTGGGGCATCGCGTTCTCCGCACCGTCGATGGGCACCAAGCTCGTGATGCCGGGCCCGAAGCTCGACGGCGCGTCCGTCTACGAACTGCTGTCGACCGAGAAGGTCACCCATACCGCGGGTGTTCCGACGGTGTGGCTGATGCTGCTGCAATACATGGCCGCCAACAGCGTCACGCTGCCGGATCTGCAGATGGTGATCTGCGGGGGGTCGGCGATGCCGCGTTCGATGATCAAGGCGTTCCTCGACATGGGCAGCCAGGTGCGCCACGCCTGGGGCATGACCGAGATGAGCCCGCTCGGCACGCTGGCGACGGTGAAGCCGCCGTTCACCGAACTCACCGGCGAGGAGCGGCTCGATATCCTGCAGACCCAGGGTTACCCGCCGTTCGGCGTTGAGATGAAGATCACCGACGATGCCGGCAAGGAGCTGCCGTGGGACGGCAAGACCTTCGGCCGTCTCAAGGTCTCCGGCCCCGCGATCGCCAAGGCCTATTTCCGCGTCGATGCCAACATCCTCGACGATGCCGGCTATTTCGACACCGGCGACGTCTCGACGATGGACGAGCACGGCTACATGCGGATCACCGACCGCTCCAAGGACGTGATCAAGTCCGGCGGCGAATGGATCTCCTCGATCGATCTCGAGAACCTCGCGGTCGGCCATCCGGCGGTGGCGGAAGCCGCCGTGATCGGCGTCCATCACCCCAAATGGGACGAACGGCCGCTCCTGATCGTGCAGCTCAAGCAGGGCGAGAACGCCACGCGCGAGGACATCCTGAAGTTCATGGACGGCAAGATCGCCAAATGGTGGATGCCGGATGACGTCGCCTTCGTCGACGGCATTCCCCACACCGCGACCGGCAAGATCCTGAAAACGGCGCTGCGCGACCAGTTCAAGGACTACACCTTCCCGACCGCGGCGGCGTGACGCTTCACCCTCTCCCCCTGTGGGAGAGGGCGCTCGCAAAGCGAGCGCGGGTGAGGGGTTCTCTCCGCGGAGACAGCCCCCTCATCCGTCGCGGACTGCGTCCGCGCCACCTTCTCCCGCAAGGGGAGAAGGGAAGAAGGCACCCAAATCCCTTGAATTCGCCGCAGGTCCGTGGTCTCACACGACCAGTAGCGGCGGCTGAGGTCGCCCGGGGACATCTCAACCGGTAGATTTTTCGACGATGGCGCGCAGGTTTTCCGCTCCCTACCAGCAGGAGCCCGTGTCCGGTCTCGCCACCTGGTCGCGCAACCTCGCCATCTTTTCCGTCGTCGCGGTGGTGGTCTCGATCCTCATCGTCCGCTTCGGGTTCCTCGAGGTCAAACCGGCGCTGGCGACATTCTTCGGCGCGCTGGGCCTGGCCGGCCTATCGATCCTGCTCGGCCTCGCCGCGTTCGCCGCGATCTGGCAGAACGGCACCCGCGGCATGGGCCGGATCCTGCTCGCGCTCCTGATCGACGCTGCGATCCTCGCCTACCCGGCCTATCTCATCTACCAGTACCGCAAGCTGCCGCGGATCTACGACGTCACGACCGACGCGATCGACCCGCCGAAATTCGAGGCGCTGGCGCGGCTGCGCACCGGTGAAGGCACCAACCCGGCCGCCTATGCCGGCCTCTATTCGGCCGAGAAGCAGCGCGCGGCCTACCCCGATATCGAAACCGTCGAGCTCGAGGTCCCGGTCGACCGGGCCTATGAGATGACCTTGCGGCTGGTGAACCGGCGCAAATGGCTCGTCATTGACGCGCGCGCGCCGCAGCCACCGCGCCGGATCGGCCGCATCGAGGCGGTCGCGCGCACGCCGATCATGGGCTTGCGCGAGGACGTCTCGATCCGGGTCACGCCCGACGACGAGGATTCGCGCGTCGATATCCGCTCGGCGTCGCGCTATTTCGACACCGATCTCGGCAGCAACGCCGCGCGGGTCAAGAAGCTGATCGAGGACCTCAACGCCGCCGCCGAAAACGACAATTCCAAGCCGGCGAAGAAGGCGGCCCCGGTCGCGCCCAAGGCGCCGCCGGCGAAGACGGTGAAGAAGTAGCTCGTCATTCCGGGGGCGCGCGCAGCGCAAACCTGGAATCCATTTCGCCGCAAAGCTTGTGGCCCGGTGGATTCCGGGTTCGTGCTTCGCACTCCCCCAAGTGCGCAATTGCGCACCTGGGAATGACGGCTAGGCCATCCTGTACGTGCCGCCGATCACCGGATCGCCGTCGGTCGCCACGACGCCGCGCGCGACCAGATCCTCCAGATGCGCCAGCACCGAATAGCCGGCAGCTCCGGCAAGCCGCGGATCGAGCCCGATATAGATCGCCCGCACCATGGTCGGGATATCGGCCTCGCCCTTGCCGAGGCGATGCAGGATCGAGGCCTCGCGGGCCCGGCGATGCCGCGCCAGGAAGCGAACATAGCGCGGGCCCTCCGGAATCTCCGGGCCGTGGCCGGAGAAATAGAGCTGCTCGGGCCGCTGCTCCAGCCGCTCCAGCGAGGCC
The DNA here is from genome assembly GCF_054056355.1 of Bradyrhizobium sp. USDA 3364. NCBI lineage: Bacteria > Pseudomonadati > Pseudomonadota > Alphaproteobacteria > Hyphomicrobiales > Nitrobacteraceae > Bradyrhizobium > Bradyrhizobium sp. USDA 3364. The sequence goes on along the minus strand of NZ_JBSRYG010000002.1, from coordinate 5,154,986 downwards.
ATGTAATCGATCATCGAACCGTCGGGCGGCGCCACGATCGAGGTCGACCAGCCCATCACGTGGTCGCCGACGAAATTGATGCTGCGCTCGGCCCAGGCGAACGCCAGATGGTTGGCGGTGTGGCCAGGGGTGGCGACCGCCTCCAGCGCGAAGCCCGCGCCCTCGATGACATCGCCGTGCTTGACCTCGATGTCGGGCCGGAAATCGCGGTCGGCTCCGGATTCCGGATTGTGCTTCTCGCTCTCGAAGCGCGGGCGCGAGGCGCGGTGCGGCCCCTCGGCATAAACGGGTGCCCCGGTCGCAGCCTTGATCCGCGGCGTGTTCGGCGAATGGTCGCGATGGGTATGGGTGACCAGGATGTGGGTCACGGTCTCGCCGTTGACCGCTTCGAGCAGCGCCCTGGCGTGCGCCTCGTCGTCGGGACCGGGATCGATGATCGCGACCTTGCCCTGCCCCACGATGTAGCTGACCGTGCCGGTGAAGGTGAACGGGCTCGGATTGTTGCAGAGCACGCGGCGGACGCCGGGGCGGACCTGCTCGACCACGCCGGGCTTCAGCGGAAAATCGCGGTTGAACGGGATGTCGTCGTTGTCGGCCATTTGGATTTCACTCCGACGTCATTCCGGGGCGGCCCGACAGGGCCGAACCCGGAACCTCGAGATTCCGGGTTCGCGCTCACGCGCGCCCCGGAATGGCTGTGAGAGGATTTACGAGAACGCCTGGATGCCGGTGATCGCGCGGCCGAGGATCAGCGCGTGGACGTCGTGCGTGCCCTCATAGGTGTTCACCGTCTCGAGGTTCGCGGCATGGCGCATCACGTGATACTCGATCTGGATGCCGTTGCCGCCGTGCATGTCGCGCGCCATGCGGGCGATGTCGAGCGACTTGCCGCAATTGTTGCGCTTGACGATCGAGATCATCTCGGGTGCCATCTTGCCCTCGTCCATCAGGCGGCCGACGCGCAACGAGGCCTGCAGGCCGAGCGCGATCTCGGTCTCCATGTCGGCGAGCTTCTTCTGCACCAGCTGGGTGGCGGCGAGCGGCCGGTTGAACTGCTTGCGGTCGAGCGTGTACTGCCGCGCCCGGTGCATGCAGTCCTCGGCGGCGCCGAGTGCACCCCAGGAGATGCCGTAACGGGCGCGGTTAAGGCAGCCGAACGGGCCCTTGAGGCCGGAGACGTTGGGCAGCAGCGCGCTTTCCGGCACCACCACATTGTCGAGCACGATCTCGCCGGTGATCGAGGCACGCAGCGAGAGCTTGCCGCCGACCTTCGGCGCCGACAGGCCCTTCATGCCCTTCTCGAGGATGAAGCCGCGGATCTGGTTGTCATGCGCGGCGGACTTGGCCCACACCACGAACACGTCGGCGATCGGCGCGTTCGAGATCCACATCTTGGCGCCGTTCAGCTTGTAGCCGTCGGCGACCTTCTCGGCGCGGGTCTTCATGCCGCCGGGATCGGAACCGGCGTCGGGCTCGGTCAGGCCGAAACAGCCGACCCATTCGCCGGTCGCGAGCTTGGGCAGATATTTCTTGCGCTGGTTCTCGTCGCCATAGGCGTAGATCGGATACATCACCAGCGACGACTGCACCGAGTTCATCGAGCGATAACCGCTGTCGACGCGCTCGATCTCGCGCGCGACGAGGCCATAGGCCACGTAGCTCGCGTTGGCGCAGCCATACTCCTCGGGCAGCGTCACGCCGATCAGGCCGAGCTCACCCATCTCGTTGAAGATCTCGCGATCGGTCTTCTCTTCCAGATAGGCCTTGGTGACCCGCGGCAACAGCTTGTCCTGCGCATAGGCTCGCGCCGTGTCGCGGATCAGACGCTCGTCTTCGGTGAGCTGGTCGTCGAGCAGGAACGGATCATCCCACTGGAAGCTGGCGGCAGCCGGCTTGTCCTTGGACTGGGGGCGCACGCTCATGAAACATCCTTTCGCATCGTCACTCGGAAATTGGCGGATAAATTAAAGCGCTATGCTGCGAAGCGCAATTGAATTGGGCGTAGGCCATGACCGGGGCGATGCGCGCGCATCGCGACCGGAATGACCCGCGTCAGCCGTCGAACTTCTCGTTCGACACGATCTCGATGCCGAAACCGGACAAACCCTTGTAGTCGTGCACCGACGAGGTGAGGTGCCGGATCGAGGTGATGCCGAGATCGCGCAGGATCTGCGCGCCGACGCCGACTTCGCGCCACTGCTTGTTGCGATCGGCCTCCGCCGACTTCTGCTCGCTCACCGGCTGGACCGGAACACCGGCGGCGCCGTCGCGCAGATATACCAGCACGCCGCGGCCGGCATCCTTGAAATGCCGCAGCACGGCTTCCATGCGCGCCGGCCCGGTGAAGAGGTCCTTGACGATGTTGGGCTTGTGCAGCCGGGTCAGCACGTCCCGGCCGTCGCCGATGCCGTTGTAGACGAAGGCGGCGTGCATGATCTCGTCGAAAGGCGAGCGATAGGCATAGCCCTGCAGCGGACCGATCGGGCTTTCGGTGGTGAAGGTCGCGACCCGCTCGATCAGCTTCTCGCGCGCCTGCCGATAGGCGATCATATCGGCGATCGTGACGTGCTTGAGCTTGTGGGCGGCGGCGAATTTCGCGACCTGCTCGCCCTTCATCACGGTTCCATCGTCGTTCATCAGCTCGCTGATGACGCCGACCGGCGGCAGGCCCGAGAGCCGGCACAGATCGACCGCGGCCTCGGTATGGCCGGAGCGCAAGAGCACGCCGCCGTCACGCGCGATCAGCGGGAAGATGTGGCCGGGACGCGCGAAATCATTGGCGCCTGCATTGGGATTGGCGAGCGCGCGGCAGCAGGAGGCGCGTTCCTCGGCCGAGATGCCGGTGCCGCCATCGGGCTTGTAGTCGATCGAGACGGTGAAGGCCGTGGTGTGGTTGGACTCGTTGTGCGCCACCATCGGGTCGAGCCGCAGCCGGCGGGCGTCGTCGGTGGTGATCGGCGCGCAGACGATGCCGGAGGTGTGGCGGATGATGAAGGCCATCTTTTCCGCCGTGCAGAACGACGCCGCGACGATCAAATCGCCCTCGCCTTCCCGATCGTCATCGTCGGTGACGACGACGAGTTCACCCTTCGCAAAGGCTTGCAGCACTTCCTGGATCGTATCGGCCATTGTCCTGACATCTCGCTATATGCAGGCAGTGGATTAGCCGGGTTCCGATGTCAGCGCCAGTATCATTATGCAACCCGCCATGCGTCCGGCAGGCACCGACCGGCAGGCATACCAGGCGCTTCACCTCTCCCTTTGGGAGAGATAAGAGAAAGGGTCCTAACCGGCTACATGGGTAACAGAATAGACCGGCGACATGGGTAACAGGTCAACTGATCGGCGAGGAGGGCCTTGCCGATGGGATGGACGGAGACCTGTGCAGTGGAAGAACGGATGCGATTTGTGGTGGCGGTGGAGAAGCACGAGGAATCATTTGCGGCGGTGTGCCGGCGGTTCGGGGTGAGCCGCCGTGTGGGGTACAAATGGCTTACGCGTTTTGAGCAGGAAGGCGCCGGTGGGCTGTTCAACCGGTCGCGGGCTCGGCTGCATCATCCGCAGAGCATAGCCGAGGGGATCGCCGAGCGTTGCCTTGAGGTGCGTCGGGCGCATCCGACCTGGGGGCCGATCAAGGTGCGCGCCTTTCTTGAACGGAAGTCACCGCGGACGGCATGGCCTGCGGCGAGCACGATCGGGGAACTGTTCGACCGCGAAGGACTGACGGTGAAGCGCAAGCTGCGCCGGCGCGGGCCGCCCTCGAACATGCCGTTTGCGACGTGCGCGGCGGCCAATGATGTGTGGTGCATCGACTTCAAGGGCTGGTTCCTGACCGGCGACGGCAAGCGATGCGAGCCGCTGACGATCACCGACGCGTACAGCCGCTATCTGCTGCGCTGCCAGGCTCTGGCGCGCACCGACACGGATCATGTCTGGCCGGTGCTCGATGCGGCGTTCCGCGAGTTTGGGTTGCCGCACTACATGCGTTCGGATAACGGCTCGCCGTTTGCCTCGCGTGGTGCCGGTGGGTTGTCGCGGCTGTCGGTCAACCTGATCAAGGCCGGCGTGACGCCGGAGCGCATTGCGCCGGGCAAACCTCAGCAGAATGGCCGCCATGAGCGGATGCATCTGACGCTGTTGCAGGACACCGCCAATCCGCCGGCTCCCACCATGCGCGAGCAGCTCAAGCGCCTCCGCAACTTCCAGCATCTCTACAATGAGGAGCGTCCGCACCAGTCGCTCGATAACGCTACGCCAGCCGACCGTTACCAGGCCTCCTCACGCCGCTTCGACGGTGTCTTGCGCAAGCCGGAATACGATGACCAGGACGTCCGCTCGGTCCGGCACAACGGAGAGATCAAGTGGCTCGGCAACACGATCTACATCAGCGAAGCGCTGATCGGCGAACCCGTCGGCCTGGCCGAGGATCAGGACGGTTGGATCGTCAGCTATGGCCCGATCGAGCTCGGCACGATCGCTCATCGTGGGGACCAGCTTCGCAAGCCCAAACGAACGACAAAAGGCTGTGGACTTGAGGACAACGCTCCGCGTTGCCCTCAGGGTCCACAGCCTCAACAACAACAGACCTGAACGAAACGAGAATTGTGTTACCCATGTCGTCGGGTTGAAGTGTTACCTAAGTCGCCGGTTGCTCAAAAGTTCGGCTACGGCAGCACCTCGCGCCGATCGGCGAGCTGGGTGTCCAGCTCGGCGCGCTTGTCGTCGAGCAGGCCGGCATCGGCGGCCTCGATCACCGAATAGAGTTCGCCGGCGTCGCTGAGCCGGGTCACCGTCACGTAATTGGCGCCGGCGGCGTAGAGATCGTCGACGCCGGACAGCAGGTCCGCGGTGGCGACGATCTGCGCGTCCGGATTGAGGGCGCGGACGTGGCGCACCAGTTTCTCGTTGTCGGCGCCGACCAGCAGGAAATCCGGCACACTGAGGATGATGATCTCGGCCTTGCCGATCCCGGCATGGACCAGGGTATCGACATTGCTGATGTCGCCGTAGATCACGTGCATGCCGCGGTCGGACAGCGTGCGGAACACCAGCGGATTGAAGTCGATGACGCTGATCTGCTCGAGCAGCGACTGGTTCTGCCGCTCGATCTGGCTGACCAGCGCGCTCGCCGCGCGGAAAAAGCCGAGGATGACGATGCGCCGGATTTCACCATGCCCGCCCTCGTGCCCTGCCTCTCCGTGACCCTGGCCTTCGTGGTCGAGGTCGTGCAGCCCGATCCGCTTCAACGGGCCGATCAGGCCGCGCACGATCTGATCGCTGCGGCCCATCGCGAAGGTCGAGAGCACCGCCAGCACCACGAAGGCGAACGAGGCCGCGCTCGCGGTCTCGGTGGCGATATGGTTGGCGGCGACGCCGGTCTGGATCACCACCAGCGAGAACTCGGAGATCTGCGCCAGGTTGATGGCCGGCAGCAGGCTGGCGCGCAGGCCCTGCTTCATCAAATAGAGCGGCGTGAAGGTCGTGACCAGGCGGCTCGCCACCGTGAAGGCCGCGATCACGAGCGCAAGCCAGATCACCGAGAGACCCGGGATCGGGATCGTCATGCCGAGCGCGACGAAGAACAGCGTGATGAAGAAATCCCGGAGCGTCGTGACCTTGGCGGTGACATCGAGCGCGTAGGGAAAGGTCGAGATCGAGACGCCGGCGACCAGCGAGCCCATCTCGCGCGACAGATGCAGCCGCTCGGCGATCTCGCCGATCAGGAAGCACCAGGCGAGCGCGCCGAGCAGCACGAGCTCGGGCCGGCGCGCGATCTGGTGGAACAGCCGCGGCAGCACGTAACGGCTCAGCACCAGCGCGGTCGCGACCAATGCGGCGACGCGGGCGACCGACAGCAGCACCACGCCGATCTGCAGATTGTCCAGGCTCGGCTGCACCGCCAGGAACAGGATCGCGAAGATGTCCTGCAGCACCAGCACGCCGAGCGTGATGCGGCCCGGCAGCGTATCCAGCTCGCGCTTCTCGTAGAGTACCTTGACGATGATGACGGTCGAGGACAGTGCGCAGGCGACGCAGAGATAGACCGCGTCGAACTTGCCGCCACCGATCGCAAGCCCGATCCCCGCAAAGAACGCCACGCCGATCAGGCAGCCGCCGATCAGCTCGCCGGCGCCGGCAAACAGGATGACCTTGCCGGCGCGGATGATCTTCTTGAGGTCGATCTCCAGCCCGATCATGAACAGCATGAAGATCAGCCCGAGCTCGGAGATGACGCTGATCGACTCCTGGGACTTGACCCAGCCCATGCCGAATGGACCAATGAAAAAGCCGGCGATAAGGTAGGCCAGTATCAGTGGTTGTCGGGAGAAATGGGCGAGCAGCCCGAGCCCCCAGGCAAACAGGATACAGAGCGTGATATCACCGACTAGTTCATGCATGCGTCAAAGACTTCCTGTTGCCGCAACCTAGAGGGCCGGGCGTGAGGATCAACAGAGCAATGTGTCACATCCGCGCAGGCGGCATTTTTCTGGCAGTTCTGCTGTGCCTGCTCACCGTGCGCATGACGGAGGCGCTAGCACAATCCCTCGCAAGTATTGAACAAAATTTTGCGAACTCGCTGACAGCCGTGCCGTCGGAGGGCCTCACCGCAACAGGCGCATTCTACGTGCCGGTGTATTCCAGCGTGTCGATGAGCCAGGGCAAGCTCAGGGCCGATTTCTCGGTGACGCTCAGCGTGCACAACGCCTCCGAGACCAGGCCGCTGGTGCTGAAGCGGATCGCCTATTTCGACACATCAGGCAAGATGGTGGAGAGCTACCTCAAATCGCCGATCGCGCTAAAACCGTTTGCGACCGTCGAGGTCTCGATCGCCACGACCGATACCCGCGGCGGCACCGGCGCGAATTTCGTGGTCGATTGGGCCGCGGCGGGCGAGATCGCGGAACCGGCGGTCGAGGCGTTGATGGTCGGCAGCGTCGGCGCCGGGCACTACGCCTTCATCAGCCAGGGCCGTCCGATCAGGCTGACCGGCAAGAACTGACTCATGGAAGGCCTTCAGAGGCCTTCTCAACGACAACAACACGGAGCGAAACGTCCATGTCCACTTCAGCCCAGTTCGACTTTGCACCATTGCTTCCGGCCGGTCTGCCTGCGCCGGCCGCGCGCTGGACCGGGCTCGCCAAATACAGCTTTGTCGGCGGCAACAACGATCCTGACCAGGTCCCGGTCGATGGGCTCCTGGAGGCGGTCAACGCCGTGCTGAAGCGCGAGGGCAGAAATCTCGCGACCTACAATCTCGCGCACGGGCCGCAGGGCTATCTGCCGTTGCGCCAGTTCCTCACCGAGAAGCTGAAGCGCGACGCCGGGATTGCCTGCACGCCCGACGAGATCATGATCGTCTCCGGCTCGTTGCAGGCGCTCGACCTGGTCAATCAGACGCTGCTCGCCAAGGGCGACACCGTGCTGATCGAGCAGGAGACCTATCAGGGCTCGCTGAACCGGCTGAACCGGCTCGGCGTCAACGCGGTCGGCATTCCCCTCGACGGCGAGGGCATCAGGATCGATGCGCTCGCCGCGGCGCTCGCCGATCACAAGCGGCGCGGTATCACGCCGAAATACATCTACACCATCCCGACCGTGCAGAACCCGACCGGCTCGATCCTCCCAGAGAGCCGCCGCGCCGAGATGCTGAAGCTGTCGAAAGAATACGGCGTGCCGATCTTCGAGGACGATTGCTATGCCGACCTGATCTGGAACGGCGAACGGCCGCCCGCAATCTATGCCATGAGCAAGCATGGCGGCGTCATCCATATCGGTTCATTCTCGAAGTCGATAGCGCCGGCGCTGCGGGTCGGCTTCATCGTCGCGCCCTGGGAGATCATGTCGCGGATGCTGCCGCTGAAGACCGATGCCGGCTCCGGCGCGCTCGAACAGATGGTGCTGTCAGAATATTGCGCGCCGCATTTCTCGACCCACGTGCCGCGGCTGACCAAGGGCCTGCGCGCCAAGCTCGACACGCTGATGGAGGCGCTGAACGAGCAGTTCGGCACTTCGGCTGAATTCGAGGCGCCCAAGGGCGGCATCTTCCTCTGGGTCAAGCTGCCCGACAACGTCGACACGCTGAAACTCTATCAGGCGGCGCTCGCCGCCGGCGTGTCGATCAATCCAGGACCGGAATGGTCGACCAGCAAGGCGCATTCCGGCAGCCGGCTTCGCCTCTGCTTCGCCAGCCCCTCTCACGAGCAGATCCGCGAAGGCGTCGCCGTGCTGGCCGAGGTATGCCGCAAGGAGTTCGGCGTGCCAGCGCGCAGCAGCAATGTGGAGAAGCGCGGCTAGCGGTCCGCGTCCCTCACCGCACCGAAAACGGCGCCTGATAGGGCCGGCCGAACGGCACGCCGTTGACCACCGTCTGCACCGGCTTCAGCTGCAGATTGCCGTCGCGCTTGTTGTTGCGGGTGTCGACGAAGGTGACCGGGCCTTCGACGAGGTCCATGATCGCGACATCACCGGGCGCGCCGCGCTGCAGCGTGCCGATCTTCGGGGTGCGGTTGATGATCCGCGCCGGCACCGAGGTCGCCATCGCCACGACCTGATCCAGCGACGAACCCATCGCCAGGAATTTGCTCATCACGTTCGGCAGGAACGGGATGCCGGGCGAGTTGCCCGAGAAGACATGGATGTCTGATGAGATCGTGTCCGGCGTGCAGCCCGCGGGGATCGCGATCTCGGCCACGGTGAAATCGAAACTGCCGCCGCCGTGGCCGACATCGAACAGCACGCCGCGCTGCTTGGCCGCGAGCGCAGCCGGCAAGAGCTTGCCGTCCTGCACGATGTTGGTGAAAGCGCCGGACATGTTCGGCGCGCCGGAATAGGCGTGGGTCAGGATATCGCCCGGCCGCAGCAGATCGAGGATGTCAGACATCAACTCCCTGGTCTCGACCCCGCCGATATGCACCATCATCCGCGCCGGCCAGCCGCACATCTCGCAGGCCTGGATGCCGCGCTTCAGCGGCTCGATGCCGTGCTTGAAGATGACGTTTTCCGACATCCGCACCTTGACCCCGATCAAGAAGTCGGGGTTCTCGGCGAGCGCCATCGCGCAGGCTTCGACCTGGGCGTTGTCGATGTTGTAGAGCTCGGCCACCGGGAAGGCCGACAAGCCGTTATTGGCGATGTGAACGAAGGCGTAGATGCGCGCCCGCGACTGCGCCACGATGAAGCGCCGCAGCGCCGCGAGGTTGTTGACGCCGGCATCGCCTGCCGAGACCACCGTCGTGGTGCCCTGGAATTGCACCAGCTCGTCGGCGGGAATGCCGATCGCCGATCCATAGGGGTAGACGTGGCAGTGCAGATCGACGAGGCCCGGCATCACGAGCTTGCCCGAGGCGTCGATGGTCTTGCTGGCGCGCGCCGCCGGGATCTCGTCTTCGATCGCCTCGATGAAGCCCCAGCGGATGCCGATGTCGCGCTTGCCGCGCAGCGACTGGCTGGGATCGATCACGTCGCCGCTCTTGATGACGAGATCGAATTTGTCGTCGGGCCCCATCGCCGCAGCGGCCGGCCCTGCGATGACAGCCGCAGCGGCCGATCCCGTACCTTTCAAAAAATCCCGACGTGAAAATTCGCTCACGGCAACGTCCCCCCGAACATTGATTTTGTGGTGCGATGATGCGTCGGACGCGGTGGTTACGCAAGGCCACCTGAACAACCGTTCAGGAAACTCCGCCGGTTCCTGCGGAACGTTTCGATGCCTGCACGGTTTTCCCCTCGCATCATTTGAGGAGGATGAAATGAAAAAGATTGGTTTTGTTCTTGCGGCGATCGGTACGCTTGCAGTGGCCGTTCCGTCGATCGCGAGTGCCGAGACCGTCGTGATCAAGCGCGGCCATCACCATCACTGGGATCGTGGCTGGGGCGCGCGCGCCGAGATGCGCCATGACCGTGGTTGGCATCGCGGCTGGCATCACGACCATGACCGCACGGTCGTGATCCGACGCGATCGCTACTAAGGAATCGATACCGAAGACCTGCAAACACGAAAAGACCGACACAACGGAAAATGGCTCCTTGCGGAGCCATTTTCTTTTTCTTCGTCCGTCTCGGAAGGCGACGCGGCTCAGTCCCACGCCGGGGCAAAGCCCGGATTGACACAGCGCATGTCCTTGCGCAGCGCGGCGATCGCCTTGCGGTCGTCGTCATCGAGCCTGAGCTTCAGCGCGTCGAGATTGGCCTGCTGGCTTTCTGCGCGCGAGGCCTTCGGAATCGCCGCAACGCCGTCCTGGTCGAGCAGCCATTTCAGCGCCACCTGTGCTGCGGTCACATCATGCTTGCTGCCGATCTTCGCCAGCGTCTCGTCGGTGGCGAAACGGCCTTGCGCCAGCGGACAATAGGCCACCAGCGGGATCGACTTCGCGGCGAGATATCTGCGCACCGGCGTCTGGTCCAGCATCGCGTGATATTCGATCTGGTTGCAGGCGATCGGCGCCTTGATGTCCTCGACCACGGTCTTGAGCAGTGCGGTGGTGAAATTGGCGACACCGATCGCGCGGGTGCGGCCCTCTTCCTTCAGCCGCATCAGCGTCTCGAACACGTCGGGCAGCTTCATGCTCCGCGACGGCCAGTGCACCAGATAGAGATCGACGTGATCGAGCCCCAGCTTGTTCAGGCTGACGTCGAACGCCTTGCGGATCGCATCCGGCGCGAGATTCTCGTGCCAGACCTTGGTGGTGACATGCAGGTCCTTGCGCGCGACGTTGGAGGCCGCAATCGCCGCTCCGATCGGCTCCTCATTGCCGTACATCTCGGCGGTGTCGATATGCCGGTAACCGAGCCCGAGCGCACTCTCGACCGCCGCGCGGCAGGCGTCGCCCTGCATGCGGAAAGTGCCGAGGCCGAGCTGCGGCAGGCTGATGCCCTGTGTCTGCAGATTTTCCATGGATCGCTCCTGACGCGTGGGACGCCGATGTCGTCGACGACGTCACGCCAGCAAATCAGCTGAAAGGAATGAAATGGCAGAACTGCCAATAAGCAGTCTGCCCGCAAACTGGCCTTTCGCGCAAGACGCCCGCAAATCAAGATGTCGCGACGGGGTTTAGAGACGACTCTAGATGTGCTGTGCCATGATCTGGCCGGGCCGCGCGTCCGGCCGCGGCTCGATGTCGACCGACCAGAGGTCGTGGTTGTCGACGTCCTTCAGCGTCACTTTCATCACGCCGGTCTTGCCGTCGATGTCGACGCGGCCGAAGAATTGCAGGCCGAAGCACGGCGCGAGGTTGTCGCCCTGCTCGGCCGAGCAGCCCTTCTGGTAGATCGCCTTCGGACCAAAGGTGTTGTCGAGTTCGCCCGGCGACCAGGTGCCGGCATGCAACGGGCCGGAGACGAACTCCCAGAACGGCTCGAACTCCTGGAACACCGCGCGGTTCGGATCATAGTGATGCGCGGCGGTGTAATGCATGTCGGCGGTGAGCCACACCGTGTTGCGGATGCCGGCGCGCTTCATGAAGGACAGCAGATCGGCGATCTCGTGCTCGCGTCGCTCGGGCGGGCCGTCGCCGAGCGCGACCGCATCCAGGCTGACGAGCCCGATCGGCAGGTCGGCCGCGATCACCTTCCAGGTCGCATCCGACGCCACCAGCTCGCGCTTCAGCCAGGCAAGCTGGCTGTCGCCAAGGATGAAGGCCTTGTCCGGATCGCCCTGCTTGTTCCAGTTGGAGTCGCGGTAGGAGCGCATGTCGATGACGAAGACGTCGAGCAGCGGCCCGTAGGGGATCTTGCGATAGACCCGGCCGTCGCGCTCCGGCATCAGCCGCATCGGCATGAATTCATGGAAGGCGCGGCGCGCCCGCGCCACCAGGCGCGAGGTGCCATCCGCATCGTAGCCGGTTGCGTCCGCCGTCCCGATCGGCGACCAGTCGTCGGCCACCTCATGGTCGTCCCACTGCGCGAAGACAGGCACCTCGGCATGGAAAGCGCGGAAGTTCTCGTCGAGCCAGTTGTATTTGTAGTTGCCGCGAAACTCTTCGAGGCTGTGCGCGACGACCGATTTTTCCTCAGTGACGATGTTGCGCCATATCTCGCCGTTCGGGAGTTTCTGCTCCGCCGGCACCGTGCAATCGGCATAGATGTGATCGCCGGAATGGATAAAGAAATCCGGGCGCTCGTTCAGCATGGTGCGGTAGCTGCGCAAGCCGCCGCGCGCGGGGTCGATACCCCAGCCCTGCCCGACGACGTCGCCGGACCAGACGAACGAGATCGAACGGCGGTCGACCGGCGCGGTGCGGAAATGCCCCACCCGGCTTTCGCCTGATATGCCGTCGCGGTCCTCGAAGCTGACACGATAGAACATGTCCTGGCCCGGCAGCAGACCATCAAGCAGCAGCTTGGCGGTGAAGTCGCGCTCGGGCAGCGCGTCGGCGGTCGCGGTGCGCAGGATGGTGGCGAAGCTTTCGACCGCGGCGCATTCGATGCGCATCCGCGCCGCGCGATCGGCGCGGGCCCAGATCACGGCGGAATCGCTTGCGACGTCGCCTGACTGGATGCCCGCGATGGCGGGACGGTCCGCGGCGCGGCTCAGATAGGGTCTTGCCAGCGCACCCAATCCCGCCAGCGCGGCCGTGGACGCCGAGCGCACCAGAAGCTGACGCCGGGTGAGGCCTCGCCCGCTCGCGGAGATCGCTGTCGGCATTCAGTAACCTTCGTCGAATCGCAACGAAGGTTTTGCCCGCGCCGTTTGACTCCGCCCCTACGGTTTCTTGACTCTGCGCCGACAGTTTTGCGACGGCGGGATGACTCGGGAAAGAAGGCCCCTCGAACAACGGCGGCCCGAAAGCCCAACCCGTCATCCTGAGAGCTTGTGAAGCTATTCACCCCGTCATTGCGAGGAGCTCGCGACAAAATTGCAAAGCAATTTTGCGCTGAAGCGACGAAGCAATCCATGCTTCCGCGTATGCCGCGCGATGGATTGCTTCGCTTCGCTCGCAATGACGCGGATAGAGCTGCGCGCCCCATCATCCCCGCGCAAAGGCTTTGCCGTTGTCGCTGGAGGTGCGAGCCTTGCGGCGCACTTGCGCCGCTGGGCGAGCCTCGAAGGATGACGGGTTTGGGATTGGCGCGCATCGAGAGAGTGGAGGCGTCAGCCGCCTCTCACCGCTGCCAGTTGCAGATGCCGCCGGTACGGCACGGCCAGGTCTGGATCCTGACGTCGCGGGCTTCGGCATCGAGCGGGTTGGAATGCCGCCGCGCGAGCTTGGCGCGGGCGGGAACGCGCGCAACTGCGCGCTTCCGCTCATGCGGCGCCGTCTCATGCGGCGTCACCCTGGTGGTCCGCACGGGCTTCTGCCGCTCGACTTTCGGCTCCTCGACCTTCGGCTCAACGGCTGCCCGCTGATCCGGACCGTGGTCGGACTTTGCCTCGACCGGAACCGGCTCGAACTGCGCCGGCGGGCCAAGCGGCTTCGGCGACAGCACGGCCCGGGAGAGATCGAGGCTGAAGAACTCGCTTGGGCGATAGTCGTCGGCAAGCGCCACGCCGCCCCAAGCCAGGCACGCGGTACAAACGGTTGCAACAAAAACGGTTTTCAGGACCGTCAAAAGGGCCTCCTGAAATCACTCGAACAGAACAGCTATCATGTAGGGGCCTGGCCGCACGAATCCAGCCACAGCTTGCGGGCAAGGTTACCAGTCAACGATGGCAGCAGCCGAAAGTTCCCGCGAGCCCGTTCCGATGGAATCGGAACGGAGCTCTAGATTCTGTTCTGGCGCATCCTCTTCACGCGAAGCCCCTTCGCTCGAAAACGCTTTGGCCTATTCAGCCGCCTGCGCCAGCGGCTGGCCGATCGCGCGCTGCAGCCGCGCACATTCGGTGCGGTAGCGGGCGACGTTGCCTTCCTTGATGTGGCCATAGCCGCGCACGAGGTCAGCAGCCTTCGCCAGCGCCACGAGGCGCGGCAGATCGAGCGGCTTCTTGCCGTCGAGATGACGCAGGATCATCGCCGAATACTCGACAGGCAATGCGCGCTCCATCTTGCGCTCGGCGGTGTAGCCGAAGATGTCGAACGCGGTGCCGCGCAGGCCCTTCAGCCCCGCCAGCAGGCCGAACGCCTTGAAGATCCACGGCCCGAACTCGCGTTTCTGCAAACGCCCGGTGACGGGATCGCGCTGCGCCAGCAGCGGCGGTGCCAGCAGCACCTTCAAGCCGGACTTGCCCTCGAACTGCTCCCGCAACGCCTTGCTGAATTCGCCGTCGGAATAGAGCCGCGCGACCTCGTATTCGTCCTTGTAGGCCATCAGCTTGAACAGGCCTTTTGCAAAAGCCTCGGTCAGGTCCTGCGAGCCCGGAGCTGACGCGGCCTCGGCTGAGCGGACGCGCGCGACGTCGTCGAGATATCGCTTGGCGTAAGCCGCGTCCTGATAGTCGGTGAGGAACTTGGCGCGGAACGCGATCGCCTCATCGAGCGTCTTCTTTGCCGGCACGGTGCCTGCATTCTTGAAGCGCGCGGCACTGACCACGCGCGGCAGATCGTGCGCGGCAAGCCGGCCCCAGGAGAACGCGGTCTTGTTCATCTCGATCGCGGCGCCGTTGAGCTCGATCGCCTTCAGGATCGCCTCCAGCGACAGCGGGATCGCGCCGCGCTGGAACGCGAAGCCGAGCATGAAGGCGTTGGTGGCGATGCTGTCGCCCATCAGCGCGGTGGCAAGCCCCGTGGCATCGAGGACGTCGAGATCGCCAGGCGTCACCGCACCGTCGAGCGCATCGCGCATCGAGCTGGCCTCGAAGTCGATGTCGGGATCGATCACGAAGCTCGCGGTCGGCAGCAGGTCGGCGTTGACGACGGCGCGGGTGACGCCGCGTTCGGCGCGGCTCAGCGCCGGCACGCTGGTGGCGACGACGAGGTCGCAGCCGAGGATCAGATTGGCATTGCCCGGCGCGATGCGGACCGTGGTCAGCATGTCGGAACTGGGTGCGAGCCGGACATGGCTCATGACAGCGCCATTCTTCTGCGACAGGCCGGTGAAGTCGAGCGTCGAGCAGGCGAGCCCTTCGACATGCGCGGCCATGCCGAGCAGCGCGCCGATGGTGATGACGCCGGTGCCGCCGATGCCGGTGATCAGGATGTTGTAGGGGGCGCTCAGCGCGGCCACCGGCGGCGTCGGCAGATCGGCGAACAGCGCCTTCGGATCCGCGGCGGTGCGGTCGGCCTTGCGCAGCTTCGGATCCTGCACCATCACGAAGCTCGGGCAGAAGCCCTCGATGCAGGAGAAATCCTTGTTGCAGTTCGACTGGTCGATGCGGCGCTTGCGGCCGAGCTCGGTCTCCAGCGGCTGCACCGAGACGCAGTTCGACGCGACCGAGCAGTCGCCGCAGCCTTCGCAGACACGCTCATTGATGAAGACGCGCTTGGCCGGATCGGGAAACAGCCCGCGCTTGCGGCGGCGGCGCTTCTCGGCGGCGCAGGTCTGGTCGTAGATCAGGACGGTGAGGCCCTCGATCTCGCGCAGGGTGCGCTGCACGGCGTCGAGCTCGCGGCGATGATGGATGGTGTGGCGCCGGACGGGAAATAATTGGCGGGATATTTGTCGGGATCGTCGGAGACGATCGCGAGCTTCCTGGTGCCCTCCGCCCAGACCTGATGCGCGATCTGCGAAACCGTGAAGCCGCCTTCGGCCGGCTGGCCGCCGGTCATCGCGACCGCGTCGTTGTAGAGGATCTTGTAGGTGATGTTGACGCCGGCCGCGGCCGCCGCACGCAGCGCCAGCAGACCCGAATGGGTATAGGTGCCGTCGCCGAGATTCTGGAACACGTGCTGTTCGCTGGTGAACGGCGCCTGCCCGATCCAGCTCACGCCCTCCGCGCCCATGTGCGAGATGGTTTGCGTATTGCGGTTCGGCACCGACAGCGCCATGCCGTGACAACCGATGCCGGCCATGGCGCGGCTGCCATCGGGAATCTTGGTCGACGAATTGTGCGGGCAGCCGGAACAGAAATACGGCGTGCGCGACAGCTTGGCGGTGCCGGTGCCCTCGGCCGGGCGATCGAACGCCTCGAGCTTTGCAAGTCGCTGCTCCAGCAGCGGGCTGCGGTGGCCGAGCTTGCGCAGCCGCGCCACCACGGCCGCGGCGACCATGGTCGGCGTCAACTCGCCCTCGCTTGGCAGCAACGGCGCGCCGCTCTCGTCGCGCTTGCCGACCACCGAGGGACGCCTCGCAGCGTCCATGTTGTAGAGGATGCGGACCAGCTGGTCCTCGATGAAGCCGCGCTTCTCCTCGACCACGAGGACGTCCTGCAAGCCTTCGGCGAAGGCACGCGCGCCGCCCGCTTCCAGCGGCCAGGTCAGCGCCACCTTGTAGATGCGCAGGCCCAGCATCTGGGCATCGGCATCGGTGATGCCGAGATCGGCCAGCGCCTGGCGCAGATCGAGATAGGCCTTGCCGGTCGCCATGATGCCGAGCCGCGCCGGCTTGGAATCCAGCACGATGCGGTCGAACCGGTTGACGCGGGCGAAGGCCGCGACCGCCTCCATCTTGGGTCCGTGCAGCCTGCGCTCGGCGTCGAGCGGCGGATCCGGCCAGCGGATCGAGAGCCCGTCCGGCGGCATCTCGAAATCGTCGGGCATGATGATCTTGATGCGATCGGGATCGCTGACGATCGAGGCCGAGCTTTCGACCGTCTCGGAGATCGCCTTGAAACCGACCCAGCAGCCGGAATAGCGCGACAGCGCGAAGCCGAGGATGCCGAGGTCGAGATAATCCTGCAGCGTCGCGGGATTGACCACCGGCATCAGCGCCGAGGCGAACACCTGCTCGCTCTGATGCGCGAGCGTGGAGGACTGGCAGCCATGGTCGTCACCGGCGAGCGCGATCACGCCGCCATTGGGCGAGGTACCGGCGGAATTGGCGTGCTTGAGCGCATCGAGCGAGCGGTCGACGCCGGGGCCTTTGCCGTACCAGATGCCGAACACGCCATCGACCTTGGCGCCAGGGAACATGCCGACCTGCTGGCTGCCCCATACCGCGGTCGCCGCCAGATCCTCGTTGAGGCCGGGAACGAAGGCGATGTCATGCTCTTTCAGGAACGATTTCGCCCGCCACAGCGCATGGTCGTACATGCCGAGCGGCGAGCCGCGGTAACCGGAGATGAAACCGGCGGTGTTCAGCCCGTGCACGCGGTCGCGTTCGCGCTGCAACATGGGCAATCGGACCAGCGCCTGGGTACCGGAGAGGAAGATTCGTTTCGTATCCAACCGGTACTTGTCGTCCAGTCCAACTTCCATCAACGCCATCAGTTTCCCCGTCAGTTATTTCATGCCGGTTCGCACCGGTCTCATTATCTTGATCTTGCACATGATCATGCATCAGCATGCACTGATTTTGTTATGCATGAACAGCGCCGTTCCATGGCCGCAGCACATATCTCATGTTGCGCATGCGAGGCCTTGTTGCCCTGCGAGGCCTTGTTGCTCGGCGAGGCCTTGCCGAACCCCGGCATCTTTGAAACGGTGGCGCGCAAAGGGAGACCAAGGATGATTACAGTCGAATCCGCGTTCACGACGGAAATCGTGGAGAACGGCAATCTGCTGGTGGGTCCCTGGCGCAGCCCGAAGCAGATGCTGCAGGCCCAGACCTACGACTCCCACGCCTCAATCCACGACGATGCCACCGCGCAGAAGCTCGGCTTCCGCGGCGGCACCATCGAGGGGCCGACCCATTTCAGCCAGTTCGCGCCGCTCGGCGAGCGAATCTGGGGCCGCGCCTGGTTCGAGACCGGCTGCCTGTCCGCGCATTACCGCAACCCGGTGTTCGAAGGCGAAGAGGTGCAGGCCCAGATCGAGAAGCCGCAGCCGGGCCAGACCGTATGCGAGATCGGGATGATCAAACGCGACGGCACCGAAATCCTGCGCGGCACGGCCTCAATCGACGGCGATGGCACCGAGACGGCTCTGAGCCGCCGGCTCGGTGAATTGAAACCGCTGACCGATCCCGTGATCCTCGCCGACATCAAGGTCGGCATGAAGACGGCCCGGCAGGCGATCAAGATGGATTTCGACCAGAACATGGGCGACCTCTATCCCTTCTCGCTGGCCGACAAGCTCAAGGTGATCACCGAGCCGTCGGATGGTTACTACGCGCAGGAGCACAATCCATGGGGGCGGGCCATCATCCCGATGGAGATGCTGAGCGTGCTGTTCCAGTACCGCGCGCGCGAGGACCGACTGCCGGTCCGCGGCCCCGCGGTCGGGCTGTTCGCCGATCAGGAGATCCGGCTGCTGCGCGGACCGCTATTCCCGGGCGAAACCTATTGGGTCGAGCGCGAGGTCGTGGCGCTCTCCGGCAGCAAGCGCACCGAGAGCATGTGGGTGCGCTCGACCGTGTTCGATGCCGACAACGCCGTGGTCGCAACCATGCTGCTGAACGGCGCCAGCATGAAGGACTCCTACGCCAACTATGCCAGCGAGCATAAGGCACTCTACGGCTGAAGCGACAGCCGCCCTCTCCGCAAGCCGCCGAAACAAGGACAACAACAATGGCCCGCCTGCCTTATCTCGAAGCCGATCAGGTCGCTCCCGAATATCGCGACATGCTCAAGCGCAACACCAATCTGCACAAGCTGCTGGTCAACTCGCCGGACATGGCGCGTGCCTTCAACGGTATCGGCGGCTATATCCGCTTCAAGAGCAAGCTCGACCCACGGCTGCGCGAGCTTGCCATCCTGCAGGTCGGCTGGCTCGAGAAGTCGGAGTACGAGTTCACCCACCATGTGAAGATCGGCAAGGAGTTCGGCGTCACCGACGAGGACATCAAGGGCCTGATCGCGGAGACCGACGGCAACCCGTCGAAGCTCGAACCGCTGGCGAAAGCCATCCTGAAGGGCGCCCGCGAGATGGTGCGCGAGCTCGCGATGTCGGATGCGACCTTCGCCGAGATCAAGCAGCATCTCTCCGACGAGTACATGACCGATCTGGTGCTGACGATCGCATTCTACTGCGCCGTGGTGCGCGTGCTCGCCACCATGCAAATCGACAACGAGCCAACTTACAAAGAGGTACTGCAACAGTACCCGTTACAGGGAGTGAAGTGACATGCGCCTGCAAGATCGCGTCGCCATCGTCGTCGGCGCCGGCCAGAGCCCCGGCGAAGGCATCGGTAACGGCCGCGCCACCGCGCTAACCTTCGCCCGCGAAGGCGCCAAGGTGCTCTGTGTCGATCACAATCTGGCATCGGCGCAGGAGACCGTCGACCTGATCGCGGCCAAGGGAGGCACCGCCTCGGCTTTCAAGGCCGACGTCACCAGCAATGCCGACATCAAGGCGATGGTGGCGGATGCGCATGGCCGCTGGGGCAGCGTCGATATCCTGCACAACAATGTCGGCGTCAGCCTCTCCGGCGGCGACGCCGAACTGCTCGACATCACCGAGGAGGCATTCGACCGCTGCGTGGCGATCAATCTGAAGAGTTGCATCCTCGCCGCCAAGCACGTGATCCCGATCATGCGCGAGCAGCAGCGCGGCTCCATCATCAACATCTCGTCGATGGCCGCGATCACGACCTATCCCTACGTCGCCTACAAGGCGACCAAGTCGGCGATGATCGCCTTCACCGAACAGCTCGCCTACCAGAATGCGCAATACGGCGTTCGCGCCAACGTGATCCTGCCGGGGTTGATGAACACGCCGATGGCAGTGGACACGCGCGCCCGCGAATTCAAGAAGAGCCGCGCCGAGGTCGAGGCCGAGCGTGACAGCAAGGTGCCGCTGCGTCACAAGATGGGCACCGGCTGGGATGTCGCCAATGCGGCGCTGTTTCTCGCCTCCGACGAGGCCAATTTCGTGACCGGTGTCACGTTGCCGGTCGACGGCGGCGCAAGCGTGCGGCGTGGTTAACCAGCCGCTTTAACCCGATTAATCCCAGACGATTAACCCGATTAATCTTGGCGATTAACCTATGTGACCACGCGCGGTTAATCTCTGTGACGCAATCACGCGCTATTGCGCCGCAACGATTCGAAAAAATTGAAGTATTCCAATGACACGGCGATGTGACGGCGCGTCCACATAAATCGAAATCCTGACTCGTTGTGGTCGCACGAAATTCATCTGCGCTCTGTATCTCGCACGCCAAGAACTTCTGGAGTGCCTGGACCAATGAGCGAAGAATTCGAACTCAGACCCGATCAGTGGGATGCGCTGAAAGCGTTGCGGGCTCCCGCAGCAAACCCCTCACGGCTAAACCGGTTTGCCGTCGAGAGCCTGATCACGCTCGGTTATGTCGCGGTACGAGGCGACGCGTTTGAGCTGACGCCCGCGGGCCGCAAGGTGCTGGTCCGCGGTTCGTCACAATTGCTGCTCGATATCGCAGCCTGATCCTTCGAAGCTGACATCAAGCTTACACACGCGGCATCATGCCGCGTGTGCTTTTCCGGGAATGGTCGCCTCGCCGTGCTGCGTCAGCGGCTTCATACCGGTGACGCTACGCAGCAGCACGTAGAACACCGGCGTCAGGAACAGACCGAAGATCGTGACGCCGATCATGCCGGAGAACACCGCGACACCCATCGCGCGCCGCATCTCCGAGCCCGCGCCGGTCGACAGCACCAACGGCAGCACGCCCATGATGAACGCCATCGACGTCATCAGGATCGGCCGCAGCCGCAGCCGGCTCGCCTCGATTGCGGCTCTGATCGGCGAACGCCCGGCGAATTCGAGCTCGCGCGCGAATTCGACGATCAAGATGGCGTTCTTGGCCGACAATCCGACCAGCACGATCAGGCCGATCTGGGTGAAGACGTTGTTGTCGCCCTTCGACAGCCAGACGCCGAACATCGCGGCCAAGAGGCCCATCGGCACGATCATGATGATCGAGAGCGGCAGCGCCAGGCTCTCATAGAGCGCGGCGAGCACCAGGAACACCAGGAGGATCGCGAGCGGAAACACCCAGATTCCGGAATTGCCGGCGATGAACTCCTGATAGGTCAGGTCGGTCCATTCGAAGGCGAAGCCCGGCGGCAATACTTCGGCCGCGATCCGCGTCGCCGCCTCCTGCGCCTGGCCGGAGGAGTAACCGGGAGCGGCAGCGGCGTTGATGTCCGACGACAGGAAGCCGTTGTAGCGAATGGCACGCTCCGGGCCTGCGCTCTGACGGACCTTCAGCAAAGCCGACAGCGGCACCATGTCACCGGACGACGAACGTACCTTCAACTGCCTGATGTCGTCGGCCCGTGCGCGGAACGGCGCGTCCGCCTGCACATAGACCGAATAGGTGCGGCCGAATTTGTTGAAGTCGTTGACGTAGTAGGAGCCGAGATAGATCTGCAGCGTGTTGAAGACTTCGGTGACCGGTACGCCGAGCTGCAACGCCTTGGTGCGGTCGATGTCGGCAAACAGCTGCGGCACGTTGACCTGGAAGCTCGAGAACACGCCAGCGATCTCCGGCGCCTTCTGCATCGCCGCCATGAATGCCTTGGTGGTGTCGTTCAGCGCCTCATAGCCGAGGCCGGCGCGATCCTCGATCTGCAGCTTGAAGCCGCCGATGGTGCCGAGGCCGTTGACCGGCGGCGGCGGGAACATCGCGATGAAGGCGTCCTGGATGCCGGCATATTTCTTGTTCAGCGCGGCCGCGATCGCCGGACCGCTCAGCGACGGATCCTTGCGCTCGTCGAACGGCTTCAGCGTCGAGAACACGATGCCGGCATTCGAGGAGTTGGTGAAGCCGGAAATCGACAAGCCGGGAAACGCCACGGAGCTTTCGACACCCGGCTGGGTTAGCGCGATGTCGCTCATCTTGCGGATCACCTCCTCGGTGCGATCGAGCGTCGCGCCGTCGGGCAGCCGAGCAAAGCCGACCAGATACTGTTTGTCCTGCCCCGGCACGAAGCCCGACGGCACCTGCTTGAACAGCACGCCGGTGAGGCCGATCAAGAGCACATAGAGGCCGATCACCACGGCCTTGCCATAGATCACCTTGGTGACGGTACGACCGTAGTTCTCGGAGGACTTGGTGAACACCTTGTTGAAGCCGCGGAAGAACCAGCCCAGCGACCTTTCCATGCCCCGGGTCAGCCAGTCCTTCGGCTCGTGATGGCCCTTCAGCAGCAGCGCCGACAGCGCCGGCGACAGCGTCAGCGAGTTGATCGCAGAGATCACGGTCGAGATCGCGATGGTCAGCGCGAACTGCTTGTAGAACTGCCCGGTGAGGCCGGAGATGAAGGCGAGCGGCACGAACACCGCGATCAGCACCAAGGCGATCGCGATGATCGGGCCGGACACTTCGCGCATCGCCTGGTTGGTGGCGTCGCGCGGCGACAGGCCGGATTCGATGTTGCGCTCGACGTTCTCGACCACGACGATGGCGTCGTCGACCACGATGCCGATCGCGAGCACGAGGCCGAACAGGCTGAGCGCGTTGATCGAGAAGCCGAACACATGCATCACCGCGAAAGTGCCGACGATCGACACCGGAACCGCGATCAGCGGAATGATCGAGGCGCGCCAGGTCTGCAGGAACAGGATCACGACCAGCACGACGAGCGCGATCGCCTCGAGCAGCGTGTGGATAACGGCTTCGATCGAGGAGCGCACGAACTGCGTCGGGTCGTAGACGATCTGGTACGACACGCCTTCCGGCATGTTCTTCTTGATCTCGGCCATGGTGGCGCGGACGTGGTCGGAGATCTCCAGCGCGTTGGAGCCCGGCGCCTGGAAGATCGGGATCGCAACCGCCTGCTTGTTGTCGAGCAGCGAGCGCAACCCGTATTCGGAGGCGCCGAGCTCGATCCGGGCGACGTCACGCAACCGCACCACCTCACCGTTTGCGCCGGTCTTGACCACGATGTCGCCGAACTGCTCTTCGGTCGACAGCCGTCCCTCGGCGTTGACGGAAAGCTGGAGGTCGAGACCCTTGACGCTGGGCGAGGAGCCAACAACGCCCGCAGCGGCCTCGACATTCTGCGCCTGGATCGCGCGCACCACGTCGCTCGCCGTCAGCGAATGCTCGGCCGCCTTCTGCGGATCGACCCAGACCCGCATCGAATAATCGCCGGCGCCGTAGAGCTGGACGTCGCCGACGCCGTCGATCCGCGCCAGCCGGTCCTTGACGTTGAGGACGGCGTAGTTGCGCAGATACGTCATGTCGTAGCGGTTGTTCGGCGACAGCAGATGCACGACCATGGTGAGGTCGGGCGAGCTTTTCTTGGTGATGATGCCGAGCTGGCGCACCACGGCCGGCAGGCGCGGCTCGGCCTGCTGCACGCGGTTCTGCACCAGCTGGGTCGCCTTGTCGGGGTCGGTGCCGAGCCGGAAGGTCACCGTCAGCGTCATCGCGCCGTCGGTGGTCGCCTGGCTGGACATATAGAGCATGCCCTCGACGCCGTTGATCTGCTCCTCGATCGGGGTTGCGACCGTCTCGGCGATCACCTTCGGATTGGCGCCGGGATAGGTTGCGCGCACCACGACCGATGGCGGCACCACGTCGGGATATTCCGAGATCGGCATCGCCACCAGCGAGATCAGGCCGGCCAGGAAGATCAGGATCGATAGCACGCCGGCGAAGATCGGCCGGTCGATAAAGAATTTTGAGAGATTCATGGCTCCGCCCCCCCCCGCGCGCAGCGCCTAGCGCTGCACGACGTGCTGGTTGGTTTCAGTGGATGCGTGCTGCATGCCGCGGGCGCCCATCTCGGCGACCTCCATCTTGAGGAGTGCGCCGGGTCGCACGCGCTGCAGGCCGTTGACGACGATGCGGTCGCCGGATTTCAGGCCTGCGGTGACGATCCGCAGGCCGTCGACCGAACCGCCAAGCGTGACGGTGCGATAGACCGCGCGGCTGTCGTCGCCGACCAGCATGACGAACTTCTTGTCCTGGTCGGTGCCGACGGCACGCTCGTCGATCAGCACCAGCGTCTGCTGCTTGGGCTGGCCCATGCGCACGCGGGCGAACTGCCCGGGGATCAGCCGGCCGTCGTCGTTCTTGAACACGGCGCGGACCCGGATCGTGCCGCTCTGCCCGTTGACCTGGTTGTCGATCAGCTGGATGTGCCCCTTGGCGCTGAGACCGCCCGACGTCACCATGTCGACCGGGATCTGATCCAGATTGCCGCGCTTGCCGGAGGCATCCGCGATCGAGTTCAGCGCGCGCAGTACGACTTCCTCATCCGCGTCGAAGCTCGCATAGATCGGATTGACCGAGACCAGCGAGGTCAGGACCGGCGACGAGGTGCCCGCCGCGACGAGATTGCCGACGGTCACCTCGATCCTGCCGACCCGGCCATCGACCGGTGCGCGGACCTCGGTGTAGTCGAGATTGAGCTTTGCGGTCTGCAGCGCGGCTTCGGCGGCCTTGACGTTGGCGATCGCCTCGCGATTGGTGTTGTCGCGCTGGTCGAAATCGCGCTTGGTCACGATGTTGTTGCCGACCAACTGCGCGCCGCGCTCGACCTCGTTGGCGGCAAACACCGCGCGGGCCTTCGCCGCGTCGAGCTGTGCCTGGGCCCGATCGACCTCGGCCGCGTATGGCGCGGGGTCGATCTTGAACAGGATGTCGCCGGCCTTCACCAGCGCGCCCTCGGTGAAATTGGTCGACAGGATCGCGCCCGCCACCCGCGGCCGGAGCTGGACGCGGTCGACGGCTTCGAGCCGGCCCGAGAAGTCATCGAACAAAGTGGTCGGGCGGGGCTGGATCACGGCAACCGTCACCGGCACCGCGGGTTCGGGCGCAGCGGCGGTAGCGGTCGCCTGCGCGGCATGGAAATAATGGCCGGTCGCGATCGAGCCGGCCACCCCAAGGGCGCCAAGGATCACGACACCGCCGACGACGCGTCGGAAACGGCCGGAACGGGGATTTTGGGTTGACGAAGGCATTCACGCGCTCCAGAGATCTGTAGTGTTCGCTACAGATGTGGAGCTGGACGCCGCTTCGCAAGATACTTATGTATCGGACGCTACGAATTTCTTATCTCATTCATGGGGAAATGGGAAGTCGCGGAAAAACATCACGTTCAACAAGAGGATAAGCCAGGGACAATCCGCCAAAGAAACGGCCCCGGCTTAGGGAGTGACGACAAATGGGAATGGGACGCCCCCGCGCTTTCGACGCGGACGCTGCTTTGGACCGGGCCATGGACGTGTTCTGGCGCCACGGTTACGAGGGCGCGACGATCGCGCAGCTCACCGAGGCAATGAGCATCAATCCGCCGAGCCTCTATGCCGCCTTCGGCAGCAAGGAAGGCCTGCTGAAGGCTGCGCTCGACCGTTACACCGAAAAGCGCGACGCCTGGATGGACAGGGTGATCGATGCCCCGACCGCGCATGAGGTGGCCGAGCGATTTCTGATGGAGCATGCGGACGCCCAGACCGACCCCGCCAACCCGCCCGGCTGTCTGCTGGTCCAGGGCGGCCTGGCCTGCGGCACCGGCTCGGAGAATGTTCCGTTCGAACTGGCGGCGCGGCGCACCCGCACCGAGGACCAGTTGCGCGAACGCTTTGTCCGCGCCAGGGCCGAAGGTGACCTGGGCGAGAGCGTCGACCCAGCCACGCTTGCGCGCTATCTCTCCGCGGTGACATCAGGCATGTGCGTGATGGCCTCCTCGGGTGCGAACCGCGAGACGCTACGTGAGATCGCGGCGGTGTCGCTGAAGGCGTTCGAGGAGCAGGCGAAAGGATAGAGCGGTTCACGTCAAGCGCATGCGAGCTCCAACGGGGTTGGAAGTGACCGGCGATGAATCATTGGACCGGCTGGCTACCAGGTCTCAACACGCTCCGTCGATATCAAGGGGCCTGGCTTCCACACGATATCTTCGCCGGACTTGTGCTCGCGACCATGCTGGTCCCGGTCGGCATCGCCTATGCGGAAGCGTCGGGCTTGCCCGGCATCTACGGACTTTACGCGACGATCATCCCGCTCCTCGCCTATGCCGTGTTCGGACCGAGCCGTATCCTCGTCCTCGGACCGGACTCGGCGCTTGCTGCCGTCATCCTGGGCGTCATCGCTCCGCTGTCGGGCGGCGATCCCAAGCGCGCGGTAACCTTGGCCGCCATGATGGCGATCGTCTCCGGAACGATATGCATCGTTGCGGGCCTCGCGCGGTTGGGTTTCCTCACTGAGCTTCTGTCCAAGCCGATCCGCTACGGCTACATGAACGGAATCGCCCTGACGGTGCTGATCAGCCAGCTGCCAAAGCTGTTCGGCTTCTCGATCGAAGGCGACGGGCCGCTGCGCAGTCTCTGGGCGATCGTCGGCGCGATCCTCGACGGAAAGACAAATGGGGCCACCCTCGTGATCGGCCTTGCGACATTGGCGGTGATCCTGCTGCTCGCGCGGAACAAGCGGCTGCCGAGCATTCTGATTGCCGTCGTTGCGGCGACGGTCGTCACCGGCGTGCTCGGTCTCGGGACGCGCTATGGCGTGAAGGTTCTCGGTCCGCTTCCCGAGGGCCTGCCGGGCTTCGCCATTCCCTGGATCGGCTACGGCGATATCGTGCAGGTGCTGATCGGCGGTTGCGCCGTCGCGCTGGTGTCATTTGCCGACACCAGCGTGCTTTCGCGATCCTATGCGGCAAGATTGGGCGATCGCGTCGATCCCAACCAGGAGATGGTGGGGCTCGGCGCGGCCAATCTGGCGGCCGGCTTTTTTCAGGGCTTTCCGATCAGCAGCAGCAGTTCACGCACGCCGGTAGCTGAAGCCGCCGGAGCGCGCACCCAATTGACCAGCATCATCGGCGCGCTTGCCATCGCCCTCCTGCTGCTGATGGCGCCGAACCTGCTCCAGCACTTGCCCAACGCCGCGCTGGCCGCCGTCGTCATTGCGGCCGCGCTCAGCCTGTTCGAGATCAGCGACCTCAGGCGAATCTACCGCATTCAGCAGTGGGAGTTCTGGCTATCGGTGGTCTGCTTTGTCGGCGTCGCCGGGCTGGGCGTGATTCCGGGAATAGGCCTCGCCATCGTGCTCGCCATCGTCGAGTTCCTGTGGGACGGCTGGCGGCCGCATTCCGCCGTGCTGGGCCGCGCCTCCGGCGTGAAGGGCTATCACGACATCACGCGATATCCGGGCGCCCGCCAGGTCCCTGGGCTCGTCCTGTTCCGCTGGGATGCGCCGCTATTCTTCGCCAATGCCGAGTTCTTCAGGGAACGCGCGCTGGCTGCCATCGCGAAATCTCCGACGCCGGTGCGCTGGCTGGTGGTTGCGGCCGAGCCGGTCACCAGCGTGGACGTGACTGCCGGCGACATTCTGGCCGAACTGGACGAGACGCTGCACGCGCGGGCTATCGAGCTTTGCTTTGCCGAGCTCAAGGATCCCGTGAAGGACAAGCTGAAGAAATTTGGCTTGTTGGCGCAACTTGGCGAGGACAACTTCTTCCCGACCATCGGCGTCGCCGTTTCGCGCTACCTCGAGGTGAATGACGACGTGACCTGGGAGGACTGGGAAGACCGCACTGAATCCTAGGTTCGATCCCGGCGGTCCGGAGCGCGTCACCACATCGTCTGCCGCGCGCGCTCCGGCCATTCGCGGTCGTACTTCTCGCCGCCGACCGTGTGTTCGCTCATCTCGGCGAGGATCTGGCCCGGCGTCGGCAAGGTTCGCGGATCGACCTGCTTGTCCGGATTCCAGAGATCGGAGCGCACGATCGCGCGGGCGCACTGGAAGTAGATCTCCTCCACATTCATCACGATGACCGTGCGCGGCGCCTTGCCTTCCATCTTGAAGGAAGCCAGGAGCTCCGGCTCGGCCGTGACATAGGCGCGGCCATTGACGCGCAGCGTGCTGCCGGAGCCCGGAATCAGGAACAGCAGCCCGACGCGGGGATCGCGCACGATGTTGCGCAGCGAATCGCAGCGATTGTTGCCGCGGCGGTCCGGCATCATCAGCGTCTTCGCATCATGGATGCGCACAAAGCCCGGTAGGTCGCCGCGCGGCGAACAGTCGAGCCCCTCGGGGCCCGAGGTCGCGAGCGACACGAATGGCGATTTCTCGATGAGCACACGATAGAGCGGCGTCACGTGGTCGGCGACCTTCACGGTCGACGCGTCGTTCGGAAAACCGTAGATCGCCTCAAGCTGCTCGACCGTCTCGATCACCGACATTCGTGCTGTTCTCCTGTTGCTAGCCGTCCCAGCGTTCGCCCTTGATGATGCGGACAAGCTGCCGCGCGTGATATTCGGCGGTGCCGGAATTGACGATGGTGAAATCGGGCGCCGACGTGCTCTCGTCGATGGTGCGGGCCAGCCGCTGCGCGAGCGGGCCGTCGCTGCCACGGGCCCGCGCGGCCAGTCGCGCCGCCAGTACGTCGGGCGGTGCCGTGACCGACACCACGACCGCATTGGCATAGTTGCGCCGCGCCGCAGCGATCACCGTGCGCGAGACATTCGCGATCACGGTGCGGCCGGCACGGATCTCGTCGTTGATCTGCCGCGACAGCGCGTAGCGATGGCCGTGCGCCTCCCAGTGCATGGCGTAGTCGCCGCCGGCTGCCGCGCGCTGGAAGGTTTCCGCGCTGACCTCTTCATTATCCTCCGACGCCGAGGCCTGGCGGGTGATCAGCCGGCGCGGAAACACGACGTCGCGATCGCCGGCGCAGGCGGCCTTGGCCAGCCCCAGCAGTGTGTCCTTGCCGGCGCCGCTCGGGCCGACCATCAGGATCAACCGGCCGGGACCGATCGTGGTAGCGTGCTGCGCGGCAGCGGCGGCAGGGACTTCGCTCATGCGACCCTGGCTCCTTCGCGCCAGACGCTGCGCACGACCGGCAGGTCGCGCGCGACGTGAACGCGGATCAGGTCGGCCCGCCTGCCGACCGCGATCTCGCCGCGATCGGACAGGCCGACCGCTTCGGCCGGCGTCTTGGTCACGGTGCGGACGGCGGAGGCGAGATCGATCGCCGGCACGTGCTGCGGCAGCTGTAGCGCCGCCATCAACAGGCTCGACGGAATGTAGTCCGACGACAGGATGTCGAGGATGCCTTCCCGAGCGAGATCGACGGCTGCGATATTGCCGGAGTGCGAGCCGCCGCGCACCACGTTCGGCGCGCCCATCAGGATGTCGATGCCGGCCGCGTGCAGGCCGCGCGCGGCTTCCATCGTGGTCGGGAATTCCGCGACCGCGACCTTGTCGTTGATGGCGTCCACCACGTTCTCATCCGTGGTGTCGTCGTGGCTCGCCAGCGGAATCCGGTACTGATGCGCCAGCGCGACGATCGCACGCATGTTGGTCGCGGCATATTCCTTCTGATAGGCGAAGCGCCGGGCGAACAGCACGTCGAGCTGCGCGTCCGTCATGCCGCCGCCCTTGCCGCGATAGTAGTCGCGCAGCTTGACCTCGTCGCGGAACTGGCGCTGGCCCGGCGTATGATCCATCAGCGACATCAACCGCACATCGGGGCGATCGATCAATTCCTTCGCCTCTTCGACCACGTCGGGCATCGGGATTTCGCAGCGCAGATGCAGGAAGTGATCGGCACGCAGCAGGTTCTCCTCGCGCGCCGCCGAGATCGCCGCCGCCAGCACGCCGGCGCGGCCGTCGACTTCCTCGGCGCCGTCCTCGCGCCAGACCCGCAGCGAATCCAGCACCGTGGTGATGCCCGAGGTCGCGAGCTGCCCGTCATAGGAGATCACGGCGGCGACCGGATTCCA
The DNA here is from genome assembly GCF_054056355.1 of Bradyrhizobium sp. USDA 3364. Taxonomy (NCBI): domain Bacteria; kingdom Pseudomonadati; phylum Pseudomonadota; class Alphaproteobacteria; order Hyphomicrobiales; family Nitrobacteraceae; genus Bradyrhizobium; species Bradyrhizobium sp. USDA 3364. Next base: position 5,125,419 of record NZ_JBSRYG010000002.1, on the reverse strand, counting down.
GAACACCTTCGGCCGCGGCACGTAGTGCATCTCGAGATGGTCGGTGTGCAGCTCGATCAGCCCGGGCATCAGGAGATCGCCGGCGGCATCCTCGGCCGCCTCGGGCGCCCTGCCCTCGCCGAACTCGGCGATCTTGCCGTCAACGATTGCGACCCAGCCCTGCTCGATCACGCGATCGGCGAGGACCAGCCGGGCGTTGCCGATGAGGGTGTCTTGCTTGGCGGTCATTTCAAACGGTCCTTCAGGCAGCAGCCGCAAACGAGGTCACATCGACGATCCGGTCGGCAATCAGATGCCGGATTTCGTCGTCATGGACAATCGCGACCATCGCGACGCCCTTGGTCTTTTTCTCCGCAACCAGCTCGACCACTACTGCGCGATTCGCCGCATCGAGCGAAGCGGTCGGTTCGTCCAGCAGCAGGATCGGCAGGTCCGAGATGAAGCCGCGCGCGATATTGACGCGCTGCTGCTCGCCGCCGGAGAAGGTCGAGGGCGGCAGGGTCCACAGCCGCTCCGGAATGTTGAGCCGGCGCAGCAGCTTCCCGGCGCGTTCGCGGGCCTCCTCGCGCGCCACGCCGTTGACGATCAGCGGCTCGGCGACCACGTCGATCGTCGCCACCCGCGGCACCGCGCGCAGGAACTGGCTGACATAGCCGATGGTCGAGCGGCGGATGCTCAGCACCTGGCGCGGCTCGGCGCTGGCGAGGTCGATCACCTGGCCGTGGTGGCGGATGCCGATCCGGCCGCTGTCGCAGCGGTAGTTGCCGAAGATCATCTTCAGGATCGAAGATTTGCCGGCGCCCGACGGGCCCGACAGCACCACGCATTCGCCTGCGACGACGTGGAACGACACGCCGCGCACCACGGGCAGCTCGACGCCACCCTGCAGATGCATGGTGAAGGTCTTCTCGGCGTTGGCAAGTTCGATCATCGCGGTCATTGGCAAGCTCATGGCGGAAGAATCGAGGAAACGAGCAGCTGCGTGTAGGGCTCGCGCGGATCGTCGAGCACCTGATCGGTGAGGCCGGTCTCGATGACGCGGCCGCCCTTCATCACCATCACGCGATGCGACAGCAGGCGCGCAACGGCGAGATCGTGGGTCACGACGATGGCGGCAAGGCCGAGCTCGCTGACCAGATTGCGCATCAGGTCGAGCAGCCGCGCCTGCACCGAGACGTCGAGGCCGCCGGTCGGCTCGTCCATGAACACCAGCCGCGGCTCGGTGACGAGGTTGCGCGCGATCTGCAGCCGCTGCCGCATGCCGCCGGAATAGGTCTTCGGCGCATCGTCGATGCGGCCGACATCGATCTCGACCCGCTCCAGCCAGGTCGAGGCAGTGTCGCGGATCCGGCCGTAGTGATTCCAGCCGACCGCCATCAGCCGCTCGCCGACATTGGCGCCGGCCGACACGCCCATGCGCAGGCCCTGCGCCGGGTCCTGATGCACAAAGCCCCAGTCGGTGCGGAACAGGAAGCGCCGCTCCGCTTCGCCGAGTTCGGCGAGATCGCGCAGCACGCCGTCGCGCATCCGGTAGGACACCCGGCCCGCGCTCGGCGCGAGCTGCGCCGAGAGCAATTGCAGCAGCGTCGACTTGCCCGAACCGGATTCGCCGACGATCGCCAGCACCTCGCCCGGATGCAGCGCAAACGAGACATCGCGGCAGGCCGCGAGCCGGCCGTAATTCTTGGCAAGCCCTTCGGCCACCAGCAGCGGCTCGTCGTTGTCGAGGCTCGAAAGGTCAGACATGCGCCTTCTCCTTGTGCGGCGCTGCACTCTCGGTGCCGTGATGGCCGGCCGCCTGGCGCTGCTCGCAGAAGTCGGTATCGGAGCAGACGAACATCCGCCCGCCTCTGTCGTCGGTGACGATCTCGTCGAGGTAGGAATCGTCGGCGCCGCACAGCGCGCAGGGCGCGTTGAAGCGGTAGCGCGTGAAACGGATGATCCTCGAAATCCAGCGACACCACGGTGGTGTAGGGCGGGATCGCGTAGATGCGCTTCTCGCGGCCGGCGCCGAACAGCTGCAGCGCCGCGCAATTGTCCATTTTCGGATTGTCGAATTTCGGCGTCGGCGACGGGTCCATCACGTAGCGCGCATTCACTTTCACCGGGTAGGCGTAGGCGGTCGCGATGTGGCCGAAGCGCGCGATGTCCTCGTAGAGCTTGACATGCATCAGCCCGTATTCGGCGAGCGCGTGCATGCGCCGCGTCTCGGTCTCGCGCGGCTCGAGGAAGCGCAGCGGCTCGGGGATCGGCACCTGGTAGACCAGCACCTGGCCTGCATGCAGCGACGCCTCGGGAATGCGGTGGCGGGTCTGGATCACGGTTGCGTCCGTGGTCGAGGTCGTGGTCGCAACGCCCGCGGTCTTGCCGAAGAATTTGCGGATCGAGATCGCGTTCGTGGTGTCGTCCGAACCCTGGTCGATCACCTTCAGCACGTCGTCGGGCCCGAGGATCGCGGCGGTGACCTGCACGCCGCCGGTGCCCCAGCCATAGGGCATCGGCATCTCGCGGCTCGCAAACGGCACCTGGTAGCCGGGGATCGCGATCGCCTTCAGGATCGCCCGGCGGATCATCCGCTTGGTCTGCTCGTCGAGATAGGCGAAGTTGTAAGTCGGCGCGTTCATTCCGCGGCCTCCCGCAGTTCCGGAGCCTGATTGGCTTCGGCAAATTCCTGCCGCAGCTTGCGCAGCAGGCCGAGCTCGGACTGGAAGTCGACGTAATGCGGCAGCTTGAGATGCTCGACGAAGCCGGTCGACTGCACATTGTCGGAGTGCGACATCACGAACTCCTCGTCCTGCGCCGGCGCCGCCGCCTCCTCGCCGAGCTCGCCTGCACGCAGTGCGCGGTCGACCAGCGCCATCGACATGGTCTTGCGCTCGCTCTGGCCGAACGCCAGGCCATAGCCGCGGGTGAAGCACGGCGCCTCGGTGGTCGAGCCCTTGAACTGGTTGACCATCTGGCACTCGGTCAATTCGATCGAGCCGAGCGGTACGGCGAAGCCAGCGTCCTCGGCGAAGAATTCGACCTCGACCTCGCCGAAGCGGATCTCGCCGGCGAAGGGATGGTTGCGGCCGTAGCCGCGCTGCGTCGAATAGCCGAGTGCGAGCAGGAAGCCTTCATCACCGCGCGCGAGATTCTGCAGCCGCAGATCGCGATCGGCCGGGAAGCTCAGCGGCTCGCGCGTGAGGTCGCCGACCACAGCGTCGGCATCGGCCTGCGGCGAGGATTCGATCAGGCCGTCGCGGCCGAGAATGTCGGTGACCCGGGGCGTGGCCGCCTGCGCGGCCTCCGCGGTCGCCGGCTGCTCCGGCACAAAGCCTTCCGCAAGCTGCGGATCGAGCAGGCGATGGGTGTAGTCGAAGGTCGGCCCCAGGATCTGGCCGCCCGGCACGTCCTTGAAGGTCGAGGAGATCCGGCGCCGCACCTGCATCTCGCCGGTGTTGACCGGCTCGGTGGCGCCGAAGCGCGGCAGCGTCGCGCGGAAGGCGCGCGCCAGGAAGATCGCCTCGATCATGTCGCCGCGCGCCTGCTTGATCGCCAGCGCCGCGAGCTCGCGGTCGTACAGCGAGCCCTCGGTCATCACGCGGTCGACACCGAGCGCGAGCTGTTCGGAGATCTGCGCCAGCGTCACCTCGGGCACATCGCGGTCGCCGCGCCGCTCATGCGCGAGCAGGCGATGGGCGTTCTCGATGGCGCGCTCGCCTCCCTTGACGGCTACATACATCGCTCACACTCCGCTTGCGATCAGCCGCGTGGTGCGCGGGATCGCGACAATATTGTCGTCATGGACCAGCACGACATCGATGCCGCGCGGGAACAGGGCCTCGTTGATCGACAGCCGCTGGAACAGGTCGCGCGGCTTGATCATCGCCTGCAGCAGCGCGCTGCCGTCGATGCCGGGCCCCTTCAGCTCGAAGGCCGGGCCCTGCGCCAGGCTGTCGACCTGCAGGATCAGCGTGGTCGAGCGATCGGGATATTCGCTGCTGCCGAACGCGAAGCGTTCCAGCGCCGGCAGGTTCGCGGCGTCGCCGATCAGCGCGAAGCTCGCGATCGAGGAATCCGAGATCACCGGCGCACTGGCATGAAACTTCAGCCAGCGGGCGACATCGGGCGTTGCCGACATCGCGGCGTCGAGCCAGATCGGCGTGTCGTGATCGAACAGCGTTAGCGCGATCGCGGCCGCGCCGCGCATCATGCCGGCCGGCGTTCCGACGCTGGCGGCGACGCGCTGCACGCTGCCCGGCCGCGCCATCGCATCCATCACGGAGCGGAAAGTTGATTGCGCCGACAGCACCTTGTCGGCAAAGCCCGCGGGCATTTCGGCAATCGTCGTCATTGCATCATCCCTCACCGCGCACCATCGTGTAGAAATCGACCCGCGTCGCCGCGGTCTCGGCGGCCTTGCGGCTGCGTTCGGCGTTCATGGCGAGGCGCAGCGGCGCGATCACCTTGGCCTCCACCTCGCCGGACAACTCCGCCGACTGCACCATGGCGTCGCACAGCGCGATCATCTGCGCCTTCTTCGCATCGCGGCCGAGCGTGTAGCCGAAGCCGACCTCGCCGGTCGCAAGCCGCACCGCGGCGCGCGACACCGTCGCCTCGCCGAGATTGAACGGCGCGCCGTCGCCGCCGATTCGCCCGCGCACCATCACAAGGCCGTTCTCCGGCTCGCGCAAATTCTCATGCGCAGGCAGCGTGATCGCCGCCAGCCGGCCTGCGATGTCGGCGGCGGCGGAGTGCGCCAGCACGCTCATCGCGGCCTTGCGCTGGGCCTGTTTACTGCTGGGTCCGGTCGAACTCATGAGCAACCTTGTCTGCATCAAGTTGTCTATGATAATAGACAACTTGATAGCGGAGCGCCATGACTGTTTCGTGACAAACCAACGATTTCTGGTATCACCGCGACATGAGCATGCAGGAAAGTTCCGGTGTCGCCTTGTGGCGGCAGGTCGCCGACGGCATCGAGCGCGGTATCGCTGACGGCCGCTTTGCCGCGGGCGAAAAGCTGCCGGGCGAGATGGAGATCGCCGAGACCTACCGGGTCAACCGCCACACCGTACGGCGGGCTCTCGCCGCATTGGCCGAGCGCGGCCTGGTGCGCGCCGAGCGCGGCAGCGGCACCTATGTCGAGGCCCAGCGCCTCGCCTATCCCCTGCGCTCACGCACCCGATTCTCGGAGATCGTCGGCGCCGGCGGCCACGAGCCGCGCGGCCAGTTGATCGAGGCAAGCAGCGACATCGCCAACCGCGAGATCGCGCGTGAACTGGGCCTGAAGATCGGCGCGCCGCTGATCCGGATCGAAGCGGTGCGCCTCGCCGACCGGACGCCGATCTGCGTTTCCACCACCTGGCTGTCGGCCGAACGGTTTCCCGACGCAGGCAATGTGTTCGCCGACGTTCGCTCCATGACGAAGCTGCTCGGGCATTACGGCGTCAAGGATTACCACCGCTCCTCGACGCGGATCACCGCGGCGATCGTCGATGCGACCGACGCCGCGCGGCTCGACCTGCCGCTGGGCCGGCCGGTGCTGGTGGTCGACGCGACCGACGTCGACATGCTGGACCAGCCGCTGGTGACCAAGCGCTCGCGCTTTGCCGCCGAGCGCGTCGAGTTTCTAGTCGAGAACGGGTGACGGCATACGCCCTCGCCCGCACGATTTCGGAATATTGGAAATGTATCCCTGAGTTGCCCGACGTGTCAAGTTGACTCGTCGAACGCCGGCAGCCGCCAGCTCCTTTGCATGGGGTTGTTTTCGATATTTTGGCTGCGCGCCGCCGCGGCGGCCGCGCGCGAGGACAGGCGAAGGAGCAGCTACACCACCGCCCGCTGGCCGATGATGGCAAAGCGCAGCTTGCTCGAGATGAAGTCGATCGCGGCGACCGCGATCAGGATCATCAGGATCAGGAACGACACCTTCTGCCATTCCAGCACGCGGATCTGCTCGGCGAGTTGCAGGCCGATGCCGCCGGCGCCGACGATGCCGATGATGGTGGCCGAGCGGGTGTTCGATTCGATGAAGTACAGCACCTGGCCTGCGATCACGGGCAGCACCTGCGGCAGCAGGCCGAAGCGGATCTCATGCAGTGCGTTGCCGCCGGAGGCGCGGATGCCCTCGACCTGCTTGCGGTCGGCCGCCTCGATCGCCTCGGAGAACAACTTTCCGAACGCGCCGAAGTCGGACACCATGATCGCGAGCACGCCGGCGAACGGGCCGAGGCCGACGACGTTGATCCAGACCAGCGCCCAGATCAGCGTGTCGATGCCGCGGATCGAATCCAGGAAGCGGCGCACCGGAAAGCGGATCAGGTTCGAGGGGATGATGTTGCGCGCAGCCAGCAGGCTGACCGGCAGCGCCAGGAGCGCCGCGAGCGTGGTGCCGAGCAGCGCGATCGACAGCGTCTCGCCGAGCGCCTGCATGTAGAGCGGGAACGACGAGCCGGGATTGGGCGGGATCATCAGCATGGTGATCCAGCCGAGCTGGCTGAGGCCGCCGATCAGCCTGGAGGGCGAGAAATCGAGATCGACCAGGCCGTAGACGAAGATCGCGAGCGCGGCCACGATCATGGCCGGCATCGCCAGCCGTGCCGACGCAGGACGCTCGAACACGCCGGGGTATTTTGCACGCAGTTCCGCGGCGTCCGGCTTCGGCATCTGGCTCATCGGCGGCTCTCCTTGCCGAACAGCCGGCCGCGCAGCCAGCCGGTCGAGATGTCGATGATGAAGACGGTAACGATGATGGTGACGAGGATGGCGCTGACGTCGGAATAGTAGAATTTGCGGATCGCGACCACGAGCTCCTGCCCGATGCCGCCGGCACCGACGAAGCCCATCACCGAGGCCTCACGCACATTGATCTCGAAACGCAGCAGCGCATAGCTGGCATAACCCGCCGAGACCTGCGGCAGGATTGCGAAGCGCATGCAGGACAGCCAGCTCGCGCCGGTGGAGCGGATGCCCTCGACCGGCTTCATGTCGGCGTTTTCCACTATCTCGGTAAACAGCTTGCCGAGCGCGCCGGTGGTATGGATCGCGATCGCCAGCACGCCGGCCATCGGCCCGAGGCCGAACGCGATCACGAAGATCAGCGCGAACACGATGCCGGGCACCGTGCGGGCGAATTCCAGCAGGCGGCGGATGATGAAGCGCACCCACGGCCCCGGCGAGGTGTTCTGGGCGGCGAAGAAATTCAGCGCAAACGCGAACACGGCGCCGGTCAGCGTGCCGACATAGCTGATCAGGATCGTTTCGCCGAGCATCCGCAGCCATTTGTGCCAGCCCCAGAACCATTCGGGCAAATCGGTCCAGACCCGCGCGCCCGAATCGAGCGTCAGGATGCGGTCGAAATAGCTGACGAAATTGCCGAAATAGGTGAACAGCGTGCGCAGGTTCACTTCCGCGCCGAAGGCCGCGACCACGAGGACGGCGCAGAACAAGGCAGCCGCCAGCGCGGCCTTCAGCCGCTTGCGCGCAACCGCCTTGCGGTAGGCATCTTCCAGCACCGCCAATTGCTGCGCTGGAAGAATGGATACGGCAGTTGCCATCGTTCTGGTCAGCCGGGCTGGAGGTTAAACGGAAAGGAGCCGGGTCATGGAACCCGGCCCCGCGTGTCTCCGTCGTGAGATCAGCTCGCCTTCTTGCGCAGCCTGTCGACGAACTTGATCAGCTCGATCGTGCTGTCCCAGTCCTTGGTGGTGGCGGGATGGAAGCCCTTCTTCTGGCCGTCGGAGAGGCGGTCGAAGGCGGCCTTGTCCTTGGTCGGCGCGTCGAAGAAAGCCTTGGCGATCGCCGCCTTCAGGTCTTCCGGAAGGTCGGCATTGTAGGCGTAGGGGCCGTTGATGATCGGCGCCGACTTGTTGATGATGCGGAAGTCTTCCTTCTTCATCGCCGAGCCGTCGGCGTTCTTCAGCATGCCCTTGGTCAGCATCTGCGCAAGCGTCGAGTCGTCTTCGTTGGTCCACTGGTTGGCCGCCATGTCGACCGTGCCCTGCGCGAGCGCCAGCACGGCGTTCTCGTGGCTGCCGGTGAACACCACCTTGCCGAAATAGCCCTCGGCATCGTGGATGCCCATCTTGTCGAGCTCGAAGCGCGGCACGTTGTTGCCCGAGGTCGAATTCGGATCGACCAGGCCGAGGTTCTTGCCCTTCAGATCATCCACCTTCTTGTACGGGCTCGAGGCCTTGACGAAGAACACCGAGTAGTAGCCGGTCGAACCGTCGGCATTCATGTCGTTGGCGAACGCGTCGGTCTTGACGCCGGTCAGGCGGGCGCGGGCGAACGAGGCCGAGCCGTAGCTTGCGATCTGAATGTTACCGGCGCGCTGACCTTCGATGACGGCCGCGTAGTCGTTGGCGATGCGCAGCGTGACCTTCACGCCGAGCTCCTTCGACAGATACGCGACGAACGGCGTCCAGCGTTCGGTGACGCCAGAGGCGTTCTCGGCCGGCACCACCGCGAAGGTGAGTTCCGGATATTTTGCCTTCCAGTCCTGCGCGGACGCTGAACCAGCGAATGCCAGCGCGGCAGCGCCGGCCAGAATGATGCGACGAGTGATCATGACTACCCCCTTGTTGTAGTTACACCTGTTGGCCGGGCCAAATGCCCGGCTTTCCGGATTGAGAAATGCGCGACGCTCAGGCCGCGGCAGCCGAGCCGAGCGCCGGAGCAGTTGCGCCGTCGGGCGCAGGCAACGGTGCCGCGCCGATGACGTCATTGGCCTCGAGGTCATAGAGCTCTCGGGCGATATGGTCGGTGAGCGCCGCGGGGGCGCCATCGAACACCACGCGACCCGCCGCCATGCCGACCAGGCGATCGCAATAGGTCCGCGCCAGGTCGAGCGAGTGCAGGTTGCAGAGCACCGTGATGCCGAAATGCTTGTTGATGCGCAGCAGCGCATCCATCACGATCTTGGTGTTGCGCGGGTCGAGCGAGGCAATCGGCTCGTCGGCGAGAATGATGTCGGGCTCCTGCACCAGCGCGCGGGCGATCGCGACGCGCTGCTGCTGGCCGCCGGAGAGCTGATCGGCGCGCTGTGCGGCGAGCTGGGCGATGTCGAACTGCTCGAGCGCCGACAGCGCGAGCGCCCTGTCCTGCTCCGGCCAGACCTGCGCCAGCGAGCGCCAGGACGGGATCTGGGCCAGCCGGCCCATCAGCACGTTGGTCAGCACGTCGAGGCGGCCGACCAGATTGAACTGCTGAAAGATCATCGCCGAACGCGCCCGCCACTGCCGCAGCGCCTTGCCGCGCAGCGCGGTCACATCAGTGCCTTCGAACAGGATACGGCCGGAGGTCGGATCGGCGAGGCGGTTGATCATCCGCAGCAGCGTCGACTTGCCGGCACCGGAGCGGCCGATGACGCCGACGAAGCTGCCCGGTGCGATCGAAAAAGACGCGTTATCGACTGCGGCTTTTGTGCCGAAACGGCACGTCAAACCTTCTACCACCAGCATGTATTGCTCCAACCGCGTCGCGTTGCGCCATCGCTATCCCCGGCGTTTTACAGTTATGTGACGACCGCGCTGCGGTGCGGCGATCGTCCACACCCTCTCCCTTGCCGTCATCGCAACGTCATGATGTTGTCATCAAGCATCCTGAAGACGAGCGCGCATCCCCCCGGAAGCCCAAGATTCTTCGACATTTGCGGAGGCCCTGATGGCCGGAAAAACACTCTCGGTTGTGCCGACCGTCGACCCGACTGCGTCGGTTCGCGAGAGCAAACTCGGCAAATATACCGAGGTCGGCGCGCGCACGATCCTGCTTGAAGTCAGCATGGACGACTATTCCTACGTCGTGAACGACAGCCAGATCACCTACACCTCGATCGGCAAGTTCTGCTCGATCGCGGCGATGACCCGCATCAATCCCGGCAACCACCCGATGCATCGCGCGACTCAGGCGCATTTCACCTACCGCGCCAGCGCATATTTTCCCGGAGAGAGCGACGACACCGACTTCTTCAACTGGCGACGTGCGCATCACGTGCATATCGGCCATGACGTCTGGATCGGTCATGGCGCGATTCTTTTGCCGGGACGGAACATAGGAACCGGCGCGGTCGTCGCGGCCGGAGCGATCGTGACCAAGGATGTACCGGCCTACACCATCGTTGCCGGCAATCCGGCGCGTCCGGTGAAGCGGCGCTTCTCCGAGACAACAGCGGATCGCCTCGCCGCGCTCGCGTGGTGGGACTGGGACCATGAGACGCTCCGCCGCGCTCTCCCCGACTTTCGCAGGCTCGCGGTCGAAGAGTTTCTCGACAAGTACGAGGCCGAGGACGTATCCCAATCAAAGAACAAACAACGGAGCGCCGCGTCGTGACTGATATCTTCATCGAAGGTGGCCGCGCGCTGGTTGACGGCGCGTTCGTCGAGACCTCGCTGCGGACCTCGGGCCGCGACATCGGCGCGATCGACGCCGAGCAGGGTCGCACCGCGCTCCACATCGATGCCGGCGGCCTGCTGGTGCTGCCCGGCATCATCGATCTGCACGGCGATGCGTTCGAGCGGCAGATGATGCCGCGCCCGAGCGTCGACTTCCCGACCGACGTCGCGCTTGTTGACAGCGACCGGCAGGCGATCGCCAACGGCATCACCACCGTGTTCCACGGCACGACCTGGTCGTGGGAGCCGGGGCTGCGCAGCGCGGAGAATGCACGCAAGCTGCTCGATGCGATCGAGGCGCTGCGGCCGCAACTTGCCGCCGACACGCGGTTCCATCTGCGCCACGAGACCCACAATCTCGAGGCCGAGGCCGAGATCATTCAATGGCTCACCGAGGGCCGCATCGACCTGTTCGCCTTCAACGACCACAGCAACGTCAAGCCGAAGAAGCGCAACCAGCTTGCTGAACGCACCGGGCTCTCGATCGACGCCGTCAACGACATGCTCGACCGGATCGTGGCGCGCCGCCCGGAGGTGCCGGCCTCGATCGCGCGGCTGGCCGCCGCTGCTCGCGCGGCAAACATCCGCATGCTCTCGCATGACGACAACAGCCCGGAGATGCGTCAGGAGTTTCGCGCGCTGGGCGCCGCGATCGCGGAATTCCCCGTCAATGTGGAGACCGCGCGCGATGCCGCGGTCGCGGGCGACTTCATCGTGTTCGGCGCGCCCAACGTGGTGCGCGGCGGCAGCCACACCGGCTGGACCAAGGCATCAGACATGATCGCACAGGGCCTTTGCTCGGTGCTGGCGTCGGACTACTACTATCCGGCGCAGCTGCTCGCCGCGTTCCGTCTGGTCGCCGACGGGACCCTCCCGCTTGCCAAGGCTTGGGACCTGATCTCGTCGGCGCCGGCGCGCGCCGCGGGCCTCACCGATCGCGGCGTGCTCGCCGCGGGCCACCGTGCCGACATCATCGTCGTCGACGACAAGGTGCCGCTGCGGCCGCGCATCGTCGCCGTGATCTCGGCCGGACGGCTGGTGCATCTGGCGGACGCGAGCTGCCTCGTTCACTCGCTGGCGCCGCGCAAGACCGTTGCGGCAGCGTAGCCCAGTCCTATGGCCACCACTCCGCGCTACGCAATCTATTATGCGCCGTCCCCCGACAGCGCCCTTCATCGTTTTGGTTCGACGCTGCTCGGCTATGATGCGGTGTCGGGCGATGACCTGCCGTTCCCCGATGGCGTGCTGCCCGACTGGCGCGAGGTAACGGAAGACCCGCGCAAATACGGCTTCCACGCCACGTTGAAGGCACCAACCGCGCTCGCCGACGGCAGGAACGAGACCGAGCTGCTCAACGCCTGCGCCGCCTTCGCCGGCCGCGCCCGGCGCATTCCGGTGATCGAACCGGTGGTCGATGCGATCAGCGGCTTCATTGCGGTGATCCCGGCCAGCCCCTCGGATGATCTGCAACAGCTCGCCGCCGACTGCGTCACCGAGTTCGATGCGTTCCGCGCGCCGCTGACGGCGACGGATCGCGCCCGGCGCAAGCCCGAGCGGCTCACCGCGCGGCAACGCGACTATCTCGATCGCTGGGGCTATCCCTACGTCATGGAAGAATTCCGCTTCCACATGACGCTGACGGGACGGCTGAGTGACGAACGGCGCGGCCCGATCGTGGCACAGCTGCGCGAGCGGTTCGCGGCGATCGACCTCACGAGGCTCACGATCGACCGCATCGCGTTGTTCAAGCAGATGGATAGCTCGTCACGCTTCCAGATCATCGGAAGCTGGCCGTTGCGCGCGTAACGGCGGCCGCTACGCGTCGACCCTTGTGCGGGCGATGATCTCGGCGGCGCCCTTCGCGAGCAGTTCCATCCCGACGGCGCGGCCGAGCTCACGCGGCCGATCGGCGGGCCCGCTCCGCACCACCTCGATGAAGCCGGCTCCGGCCTCGTCGAGCACCGAGGCGCGCAGCGTCATCTCGGCTCCCGCGAGCGTGGCGTGGCCGGCGATCGGCGAATTGCAATGGCCGTTGAGCACCCACAGCACCTCGCGCTCGGCCTCGGCGGCAAGCCGCGACGGCGCGTTGTCGATCTTGGCAAGCCGCGCCCGCGTCGCCCAGTCGGTCTCGACGCATTCGACCGCGACGATGCCCTGGCCGACCGCCGGCAGCATCTCGTTGACGGAGAAATCATGCGCGATGCGCGCGGTCATGCCGATCCGCTCGAGGCCGGAGCGCGCCATGACAAGCGCATCCGCGGGCCCCACCTCGCCGCCGTCGGGCAACCGCTGCTTGTCGCCGCGATCGAGCTTTGCCACCCGCGTGTCGGCGGCGCCGCGATAATGGATCACGGTCGCTTCCGGAAACAGCCGGCGCAGATAGGCGGCACGGCGCACCGCGTTGGTGCCGACCATGTAGCCCTTGCCGCGTGCGGTGCGGATCGTCTCCAGCGACAGGCCGGGCCGCAGCACGAGGCTGTCATTGGCGGCATCGCGCGCCAGCATCGCCGCGATGACGAGACCCGGCGTCTCCTCATTGCCCGGCACGTCCTTCAGCGAATGCATCGCGGCCTGCAGCGTGCCTGCGCGCATGGCCTCGCGGATCTCGGCGACGAAGGCGCCGCCCTTGCCGCCGTGCCGCAACAGCTTGCTGGCCTGGTCCTGGTCGCCTCGAGTCTCGAACTTGACGATTTCGACGGCAAGGTCGCCCGCCGAGGCGCGCAGCAGCCGCGCGACTTCGTCCGTCTGCGCGAGCGCCATCGCGCTCTTGCGCGTCCCTATCCGCAAAACCTGTCTCGACACGGAATCTCCGTTGCGCGTGATCATCAACGGCTGGGGATTAGAACAAAAGATCAGTCAAAACAATGGTTTTTGCCCCAGCTCGGCCCGCTCAGGCGATCTCCTCGACCAGCGCGACGCCGGCGCCGCGCATCGCCGCGGCGGCTGATGCAAGCGAACCGCCGAGATCGATGGCACGGCAGCCCGACAGCACGACCGTGGTCTCGAAACCGAGCCGCCGCGCATCGAGCGCCGAATACTGCACGCAAAAATCCGTCGCGAGCCCGGCCATCACGACGCGCCTGAGGCCGCGCTCGCGCAGATAGCCGGCGAGCCCGGTCGGGGTCGTCCTGTCGTTCTCGAAGAACGCCGAGTAGGAATCGATCGCGGGTCGGAACCCCTTGCGGATCACGAGCTCGGCGCGGTCGGTCGCAAGCCGAGGATGAAACGCCGCGCCGGCGGTGCCCTGGATGCAATGATCCGGCCACAGCGTCTGCGGCCCATAGGGCATGGTGATCGAGGAGAACGGGGCCGCGCCCGGATGCGAGGTCGCAAACGAGCTGTGGCCTGCCGGATGCCAGTCCTGGGTCAACACGACATGATCGAAGCGCGCGGCGAGCTGGTTGACCACCGGCACGACGGCGTCGCCATCCGTCACCGCCAGCGCGCCACCGGGGCAGAAATCGTTCTGCACGTCGATGATCAGCAGCAGATCGTTGGGCTCGATCTTCATCATGTGCCGATCCGCAAGGATGCACGCAGCTTGCGCAGGCAGGCGAGGCGATCACCGACAGTGCGGTGATGCGGCCGGTCTTCGGGTTCTCCGAGGGGATGTTCTCGATCATCATCGAGAACCGCGCGGAGTCGGAATCGACCTCGATGCGGTGGGTGTTGCGCGTCACGGTCGGGTCCGCCCAGATCTCGACCCTTGTGCGATCGGGGCCGATGCCGGCGAGCGACAGCGCCACCGCGACGTTCAGGTTAGCCGGAAAGCCCTTCGCGGCCTCGCGCGCGGCCCCTTCGAAGATGCGCAGCGGCTCGGTGATGCCTTCAATCCGGATGTTGTTCTCGACCAGATGCGGCGCGCCAAGCAGGCCCGCGACCGGCTTCCGCGTCACGAGCTTTACCGAATGAATGGTCCCGATCGCCGCCGCGGTCACCGCATCGAGCCCGATCAGCGCGCCGGTCGGCACGATGATCTGGCCGCCATGGGCTCTCGCGAGTTCGACGAGGTCCTCGTTCTGCAACAGCGCGCCGACGCTGAGCACCACCGCGGTCTTGCCGCGCTCGACCACCGGCGCCACGATCGCGCGGACCACCTTGCTCGGCGCGCACTCGACCACGATGTCGGCGATCTCGGCAAGCTCTTCGATCGGCACCAGCTTCGGCGCAGAGCTGAGCTCCGCGACCCAGCCGCGATGCTTGTCCGGGCTGTTCGCCGACACCGCAACCAGCGTCAGGCCCTCGATGCCCTCGTCGAGCGCCTTGACGACATCGGCGCCGATCGCGCCGAGACCGGCGACCGCCACCCGCAGCTTTGTCTTCCCGTCTGCCATCATTTCCCGCCGGCGAGTTGCTTGACCAGGCGATAGAGGTACTCCTCGCCTTCGTAGAACGATTTGACGAGCACGCGCTCGTCCTTGCCATGATTCCTGTTGTCATCGACATCGGCGGCCAGCCCGGAATGGCCGTAGGTTGGAATTCCGGTATTGCGCAGATAGCTGCCGTCGGTCGCGCCGGTGCTCATCACTGGAATGATCGCGGCATCCGGCCAGAACTCCTTCGACAGCTTCTCGATCGACCCCATGATCTCTTCGTTCAGCGGCGACGGCGGGCTCAGCACCGCCTTGCCGGTCGGGGTCACCTCGATCTGCTTGTCGGCCAGCACGCGCTCGATCGCGGCCTGCACGCCGTCGACCGGCTCGCCGGGCAGGATCCGGCAGTTCACCTTGGCGGTTGCCAGCTGCGGCAACGCGTTGATGGCGTGGCCGCCCTCCAGCATAGTCGCGACGCAGGTGGTACGGAGCTGCGCGTTGTAGCCGGGCTTGTCCGACAGCCGCGCCAGGGCCGACGGGTCGGGCTGCGGCGCCAGGATCGCCCTGATATCGTCGGCATTCTCCTTGCTCTCGGTCTCGGCGGTCTTCGCGAAATAGATCCGCGTGGTCTCGTTGAGATTCATCGGGAAGCTGTAGTTGGACAGCCGGACCAGACCTTCGGCGAGCCGGTAGATCGCGTTGTCCTTGCGCGGCAGCGATGAGTGGCCGCCGCGATCCTTCACCGTGAGCTGGTAGCCGACCGAGACCTTCTCGCTGGTCTGTACGCTGTTGCGGATCGCCTTGCCGTTCTTCAGGCCGACGCCGCCGCCTTCGTTGAGCGCGAACTCGGCGTCGATCAAGTCGCGGTGGTTCTTGATCAGCCACTGCATGCCGAGACCGTTGGCATCGAGGATCTCCTCGTCGGTCTCGAGGGCGACGATGATGTCGCGATCGGGCTTGTAGCCTTCCTTCTTGTAGCGGATCAGATTGGTGATGAAGGCGGACGCCATGTATTTGTCGTCGCTGCTACCGCGACCGTAGAAATAGCCGTCCTGCTCGCTGAGCTTGAATGGATCGACCGTCCAGTCCTCCCGGAGGGCGGGGACGACGTCGATATGGGCGACCAGGAGGATCGGCTTGCGCGCGCCGGAGCCGTGCAGCCGCGCCACCAGATTGCCCTTGTGCGGCGCCGGCGAGAACACGTGCACGTCGGCCTCGGGGAAGCCGGCCGCACGCAGCCGCGCGCCCATCGCCTCGGCCGCCTTCTGCGTATCGCCGGTCGCGGTGGTCGTGTTGATCTCGACCAGTTCCTGGTAGATGCCGCGGGCAAATTGCTGCTGCTCGGTCAGCCCCTGCGCCGCCGCGCCGGTTGCGAGCAGCGCTGGAGCGAGCGCTGCCGCGAGCTGCAGCGATCGAACCATGTTTCGGGCCTTGTGCGACATCGTGCTCTCCCAGAACTCCACCACCTGATTGGAGATGAATTCAGACAGGCGACACGCGCTTTGGCAAGACGGCGAGCCCTTCAATTTCCGCGCGCATGCTCCGCAGTTTCGCACACGCTACCAGGAGTCCTTATTTCGCGTCCTTGACCGCGATCACCTCGATCTCGACCAGGAAGCCCGGATTGGCGAGGGCCGCGACGCCGACCACCGAGCGCGCCGGCAGGTGCGGCTGGCTGCCGCCGAAGAACTGGGTGTAGCCCTCCATGAAAGCCTTGAAGTCCATCGGCGCGGACGTGGTGTGGACCAGGAACACCTGCATCTTGACGACGTCGCCCATGCCGAGCCCCTGGCCTTCCAGAATGGCCTTGATGCGGTTGAGCACGCCGACGGTCTGGGTCTTGGTGTCGCCATAGGCCTGCGGGCTCGACGGATCGACATCCTTGTTGGCGACGGGCGGCACCTGGCCGCTGACATAGACCGTCGTCGCGTTGCCGGTCACCGTCACGGCCTGTGCGATCGGGAATGTGGAATTGGGAATCGGATGCCTGACCACATCCGCACAGGCAGCGGTCGCAACCGCTGACAGCGCGGCGCCCAATGCGATACCGATGAACCTCATCAAACTCTCCAAATATTGCTAGCGGCGGGCGTCCTGGACATCCTTGGTCGTCACCGCGTCCTGATAGTTGTTGCCGAAGTGCGTCCGCAAATAATTCACAACGGCGGCGATCTGACCATCGGTCATCATGTCGCCGAAAGCCGGCATGCCGCGGCGGCCATTGATGACGAGGAAGATCGGATAGGTGCCGGCCTCCAGATTCTTGTTGCCGGCGAGCGATGGATAAGTGCCGGCGCCGCTCGCGCCTGTTGCATCCCCCATGTGGCAGCCCTGGCAGACATTGCCGAACAGTTCTTCGCCGGTCATCTCCACGAAACGATAGCCCGACGAGAAGGTGCGCTTGCCCGCCGGGCTGTCCTGCCCGAGGGCTGCGGTCGCCGACAGCAACGCCAGCGCGGCGGCGACAGATGTTCCGGTCCGCATCATCACGTCTTCACCACGCGTTCGTGCAATCGGGTAATGGCATCGAGCGCGGACAGGATTGCGCCCTCCTGCCAGGCCGGCAGTTGCGAGGCGTGCTCGCCCGCCAGCGCGATCCGGCCGTCGATCTGGCAGAGATTGCGGTAATGCTGCGCCCGTCCGGCCTCGGTCCATTCGCCGGCGCAGCCGAGCGTGAACGGCACGCGATGCCACGCTACCGCGACGCCATTCTCGAATTCGCTCTTGTATTGCGGATGGATCTTGGAGCCGAACTCGACCGCGCTGGCGACCCGCTCGGCCGGCGTCATCGCCGTGAACTCGAAGGAATTGGCGCCCTCATACAAATAGGCGCCGAGCAGGACGCCACGGCCACCGCGGTTGAAGCCATAGTTCGGATAGCCGATATTCCGGATCGGCAGGTCGGTGTAGCTGATGCCGCCATAGATCGCCTCATCCTCCTCCCAGAACCGCCGCCTGAAT
This sequence comes from Bradyrhizobium sp. USDA 3364, assembly GCF_054056355.1. NCBI lineage: Bacteria > Pseudomonadati > Pseudomonadota > Alphaproteobacteria > Hyphomicrobiales > Nitrobacteraceae > Bradyrhizobium > Bradyrhizobium sp. USDA 3364. The sequence continues at coordinate 5,107,769 of NZ_JBSRYG010000002.1, read as the reverse complement.
TGCAGTCCGACCTTCACCGAGGCGGCATAGGGCAAGGAATCGATCGCACTCTTCATCGGCGCACCGACATCGAGCGGGAGCTGGCTCAGGATCGGCAGCGGGATGGTGCAGATGCACCAGTCGGCGGTCGCCTGCTGCACCGCGGACGAATTGGCCGTATCGACATAGCTCACGGTGACGCCGGAGCTGCTCTGCTGGATCTGCGTCACCTTGGAATTGTAGCGGATGAGATCGCCGACTTCGCGCACGAACGCCTTGCCGATCATGTCCATGCCGCCGACCGGCTGGAACATGGTGGTCTGGAAATCGTAATGCGCAAAGCTCTGGACGTAGCGCCACATTCGCGACCGCAAGAGCTCTTGCAGCGAGATCGGGTCGCTCGGCAGCGGATCGGGCATCAGGCCGCCGCCGGGATCGCGCGCATAGCCGCGGACATCGGCTGAGCGGAGGTTGGCATTGTACTTGTAGTCGCGATCCAGCGCGCCCCAATCGCGCAACGCCTGCAACAGGATCTCCTGATCCTCCTTGCTGACGGTCTCGTCGAGCTTGCCCTGCTGGGTGACCTTCGCGAGCAGCTCCGATACCTGGCCCTGGAAGTCCGCCTTGATGCTGCGAAAGCGCTGCGGCTTGCCCTCGAATGCACGCGTCGCGTGCAGATAGGCATTGTGGTTGAGCTGAATGAAGGGTTCCAGCGTCACATTGAGCCGGCGGCAGTAATCGAGCAGCGCGCGGTGATGATAGGGAATCCGCCACGGGCCGGGATTGAGATAGAGCCCCTGCTCGAACTCGCAGGTCTGCTTGAAGCCACCGAGCTCCGTAAAGCTGTCGCCGCCGCGGATCGACCAGTTGCGGCCGCCGGCGCGGCTGTTGAATTCGAGGATCTGAACCTTGTAGCCGGCCTTGCGCAGCTCCAGCGCCGCCGTCATGCCGGCAAGCCCCGCGCCGAGGATCAGCACAGAAGTGCCCTTCACGTCGCCCGCGAGCTTGAGCGGCCCGTTGTAGGCGGACTCGGACGCGAAGCCGAGGCTCGTCATCGCGTGATACATCGCCGAACTGCCGGCGATGGTCCCGATCAGTGCCAGCAGATCCCGCCGCCTGATCACAGATTCGTTCTGCACCCGCGTTCACCCAGCCACTGAATTCGATGGCGAAGGGAAACGGTTGACGCGATCCGTGTCAAGAAAGGGCACACGCTTCCACATGCACCCACACGCGCTTTTGATGCGTGACGCGACCGATACATCACACCACACGCTCGCGATGCACGCGCCGGCAATCCATCTCGAAATCGAGCCCGACCACCGGCGGCCGGTCGAAATGCCAGGTCAAGCCGTTGCGAAGCACGCCGCGGCGGCCGAGCGCGCTTTCGAGCACCGGATAGGCATCGTGCACGGTATAGAGCTGCACCGCGGTGGTGTCCTGCCAGGAGCTGTCGAACGCGCTCATCCGGCGTTCCATTTCACCGAGCACAAACTTCGCCTTCGCCAGGATACCGGCGGGGCTGGTATCGCCGGGCGCAACCGTGTGATCGCGGTAGTTGGCCTTACCCTCGACCGACTCACCGCTGCCGGCCACGACGAAGCTGCGAGGCGCGTCCTTTGCGGCCGGCAACGTGTAGCAGAAGGCGTGGAAGCTGGGCTCTCCGGGCGGATCGAGCTTCGGACAGACATTGCTGCGCGCCACCGGATTGACGCCGTCGCGCATCACGCCCCAGGCGATCAGCGTCTCGATATAGATCTCGTTGAAGGCCCTGAATCCGTCCTCGGTGAACGGCGCAGGCGAGCGCAGTTCGCAGGCGGCGAATGCCGTCAGCGGGCGCCCGACGGCCTCGAGGATCTTTGCAATTCGCTCGAAGCCGGCTTTCAGCGGCACAGGCTCAAGGAACCTGACGCGCTCGATGGCAAAGCCGGGTAGCGCGCCGACGCCACAGGAATATTGGCTGACGCCGGGCATGAAGCGGTAGCCGCCGTCGGAAGCCTCGATGGTGCTGGTCATGGCGCCTCTTGATAGATGCGGTCACGACGACGTCGTTCCGCGATGCAGGATACACTCGAACGACTCGATTTCATCACAGCCGTCGTCCTGGCGAAAGCAGGGACCCATACGCCGCGGCGGGTGTTGCAGGCGGGACTCGTCATTCCAACATTGCGTAACAATTTGCATTTGGGGTTATGGGTCCCGGCCTTCGCCGGGACGACAGCGTGTTTGTTGCGCTGTCTGTGAGTCACATATCCGCGTTCTCGCGGCATGAATTGCCCGAGCTTTGCTCTTGGTTCCGCCCTCTCACTTCACAGAGGGCGCAGGGAAAGCCGGGTGCCGATCGCACCCATGGGCCCCGAGCAATGGGTAGAAAGCTCGGGGGTAGGACCACAGGTGTAACCGGAGCAATCCGGCTTTCCCTGCACGATGGGCTACGGCTTATACGTGCTCTCCCCGGCGAGACTGGGCTTTGTTGTCACCGCCTTCGCAAGAACGCCTAAGCGTTCTGCGAGAGGACACCTGCCACTAGGGCGTCAGGCCTGCACGACTTCGCCGTCCGCTTCATGCGCACTCGTCAGCTGCGCAATCGGCGTCCACCGCATCTCGACCCGCGTTCGTGACGACCGCGAAGCGCCCCTCGATCGGGCGAGACTTCGGATTTATAGCATTGAACCATACTTCGGATAAAGCGAAATATTTTTGTCGCGGGGGCTTGCGCCGTCGGGCAACTCAGTGGCACGCGCGCGTGAGGGAGCCACCGGCGGAAGGGCTCCCTCTCCCCTTGCGGGAGAGGTTAGGGAGAGGGGCCCACACGGCGTGCCCTCTCCAGCCAGGCGAGCACGCACCGCACATAGCCGAGTTTGCTCGCGCGAACTTCACGCCAATCATCTCGCCCGGGTCACCCCTCTCCCCACCCTCTCCCGCAAGGGGAGAGGGAGCCTGAGAGGTGTGCTCACCTCACACGTTCCGAAACATCGCGCCTCGCGCGCTAGTGCGCTTTGCCGACGTAGGGGCAGCCGCCTTCATCGAGCGGACGGAAGGCCTGGTCGCCAGGGACCGTCGCGAGATATTCGTAGACGTCCCATTTGCTCTTGGACTCTTCCGGCTTCTTGATGCGCATCAGGTACATGTCATGCACCATCCGGCCGTCCTCGCGCACGACGCCGTTTTGGGCAAAGAAATCATTGACCGGGGTCTTGCGCATCTGCGCGATCACGGTCTCCGAGTCCACCGAATTGGTCGCGGCGACCGCCTTGAAGTAGTGCCGCAGCGCCGAGTTGACGCCGGCCTGGTAGGCCGTCGGCATCGCGCCATGCCGCTTGAAGAACTCCTGGGCGAAGACGCGGGTCTCGGGCGTGCGATCCCAATAAAAGGAATCGGTGAACAGCAGATCGTGCGCATGCGCGAGGCCCAGTGCAGGCACGTCGGTGAGCGTCACCTGCAGCGCGACCACCTGCATGCTGGCGCGGATGTTGAACTCGTCGGCCTGCGACACCGCGTTGCGGAAGTCGGAGCCGGCATTGGCGAGCGCCAGGATCTTGGCGCCGGAGGACTGGGCCTGCAGCAGGAAGGACGAGAAATCGGCGGTGTCGAACGGATGGCGGACCGCGCCCAGCACCTTGCCGCCGGCCGATGTCACGGCCTTGCTCGCGTCGCGCTCCAGCGCCTGGCCGAACGCATAATCCGCGGTGAGGAAGAACCAGGGCGTGCCGCCGCGCGCAACCACGGCCTTCGCCGTCGCGTTCGAGGAGGCGTAGGTGTCATAGGTCCACTGCACGCTGGTCGGCGAGCATTGCTTGCCGGTGAGATCGGACGAACCGGAGCCCGAGATCAGGAACAGCTTCTTGCGTTCGCGCGTCACGGTCTGGATCGCGAGCGCCACCGCGGAATTGACGCCTTCGGCGACCACGTCGACACCCTTGTTGTCGATCCAGTTGCGGACGATGCCGGTCGCCACGTCAGGCTTGTTCTGGTGATCGGCCGAAACGATCTCGATCTTGCGTCCCGCGACCGTGCCCCCGATTTCCTCCGCGGCCATTTGGGCCGCGATCACCGATCCCGGGCCGTTGCCGTCCGAATATTGCCCGCTCATGTCGGTGATGATGCCGACGCGCAGGACGCCATCCTCCGCTCGGACAGCACCGGCAGTGAATGAAAGACACACGGCGGCAATTGCGATCAGGACATGCGAGCGTTTCGTGATGGACATTTCGTTCCCAGAGTTCGGATGGTTCGGACGATCTCCTGAAGGAATTGGAGATCACCGACAACCCCGTTCGCCAGCATGGCGCTCTGCGATTCCCTTCAGAAATTCCGGGAGAAGGAACATGACCGAGGCACCGGCACGATCGCGGCGCCGCTCATGCAAACGCCGCGACAATTTCGTCGCGGCGTTCCCAGGATCATACGATTGGATAATGCGCAGTGGCGTCGAGGTCGCCTCAGCCTCGCTCCCACAATTGCCGTGTCAAAACGCCGGCCTTGCGCTCGATCGCCTCGGCGGCGTCGAGACACAGGTCCTCGCGATACCGCGAGCCGACGATCTGGACACCGACCGGCAAGCCTTCATGCAGCCCGACCGGCACCACCGCCGCCGGCAGTCCCAGCACGTTCATCGACGAAATGAAGCGCAGGTCATTCCAGAACAGATCCTTGACGCGCTGATTGCCGCCGAGATCGGCATTGACCTCCGGCGTCCTGCGCACGGTGGTCGGCATCAGCACCAGTGGGTGCTGCTCAAGGAAGCTCATCCAGTTCCTGATGTGGCGCGAGCGCTCGGCGATCGCCTTCATGTAGCCGGCCTGGTCGAGCTGATTGGCGAGCGCGATGAAGCCGTGGAACGTCTTCCGGAAGTCGGCGCTGGAGTTCGCCAGCATTTGGTCCTGCAGCAGCACGCGGGTCTCGGTCATGATCAGGTCGCACCAGAGCTGCCAGACCTTGTTGAGGTCGGGGACCTCGACCTCGCTGACCGCGTAGCCGGCATCGGCCAGATGATCGGCCGCCTTGCGCTGAAGCGCGATCACGCCGCGATCGGTCGCCATGTCCTCCGGGATCTTTGCCAGCGCGACCTTGACCGGCGCCACGGGCTTCGGCCCCGTCAGCGGCGCCGGCACATACCAGGGATCGCGCGGGTCGCGCTGCGCCATCACCTCGAGGCCGAGACGGACGTCTGCGACGTGGCGCGCCAAGGGTCCCTGCGACGACATGAACTGCGCCATCAGCGGCCGCTCCGCGGTGGCGCTGGGATTGAACGCGGGAATGCGGCCCTGGGTCGGCTTGATGGTGGCAATGCCGTTGCAATGCGCCGGCCAGCGCAGCGAGCCGCCGATGTCGTTGCCATGCGCGATGGTGCCGATGCCGGCTGCGACCGACGCGCCGGCGCCGCCCGAGGAGCCGCCGCAGGTCACGTCGGCGTTCCAGGGATTGCGCGTCAGGCCGTGCAGCGGGTTGTCGGTGAAGCCGCGCAGCGAGAATTCCGGCGTGTTGGTCAGGCCGATGATGACGGCGCCGGCCTTCTTGAGATTGGCCGTCACCGGCGAGTCGCCCGGCGCGATATTGTCCTTGAACGCGACGACGCCGTTCGAATTGGCCTGGCCCTCGACGTCGATGTTGATCTTGATCGTGACCGGCACGCCGTGCAGCGGCCCGACAGCGCCGCCTCCGCGCTTGCTTTGAGCCAGCGCCTCGTCCGCGGCCTTGGCGGCCTTCATCGCGGCGTCGCCGAGGTCGACGACCACGGCGTTGAGCGCCGGGTTGGCGTCATGCATGCGGTCGAGATGGGCGCGAACCACCTGCTCCGACGTCACTTCGCTATTCCTGATCGCCTTTGCCGTATCCACGGCCGACCATTGCCAGATCGGTGCATTCGTCACGTTATTTCCTCCACTTGTTTTTGCTGCTTGGTTCAGTCGAGCCGCAACGGCTCGCTAAAGACGGGCTGATCCACGCGGTCCTCTGGGGGAACGACCACCGCTTCGGCGCTGAGCACATGATCGAGCATCACGCGCCGGGCCCGCGCGGCATTGCCGGAGCGGAACGCGCTCATCAGACGCTTGTGAAACTCGATGTTCTCGCAGGTGAATTCAGACGCAAACCGCTGCACGCCCTGCTCGCTGATCAGATGACGGATCGCCTCGTTGACGAAGCGGGCGACCAGGCCGAGCAGCCGATTGGGACAGGCCTCGATCAGGATGTCGTGGAAATCGATCTCCGCGTGGCGGTGATGCTCCCAATCCGCGGTGCCGCCGGGATGGTGCTCCTGGACCGCGATCGCCTTGCCGAGCGCCGCGAAATGCTCCGGCGTGAGGTGGCCGATCACGCTGAAGGCGAGCTCCGGCTCGATCAACCGGCGGATCTGGTAGATCTGCGCGATCGAGACCGACTGGAAATAGAAGTAGTTGCTGAGCAGCCCGACGATCCGGTTGATCGACACCGGCGCCACCCGCGCGCCGCCGCCGGGCCCAGTGGTGTTCTGCACCAGCCCCTGCACTTCCAGTGACTTGAGCGCCTCGCGGATGGTCGAGCGGCTGCAGCCGAACATTGCGATCAGCTCACCCTCCTGCGGCAGCCGGTCGTTGGGCTGCAACCCGGCCTGGAAGATATGGCTGCGGATCAGGTCGGCGACGGCGTCCGAGCGCTTGCGCTTGATCGAGGCGCGCCGAGAGGGGTCGAGGGACGCTAAAACCGATTTATCCATTTTATAATCATAAATAGGTCTGAAACGGCTTGGCAAGGGGCCTTGCTCGGCTTCCCCTCTCCTTGTCATGCCCAAGCTCGGCCCGAGCATCCGCGTCTTGGCGACCGCATCGGGAAAAGACGCGGATGGCCGGGATATACGGAAGCGACGTCGTCGTTCGGACGGCTATGCCGGCCATGACGGATACGGAACAGCACGCCAACGCTCTGATGTCTTGTGCGATCGCCCTGCAAACTCTGGGCGTGTCGAATCAGCGCGTGCTTCTCCCGGCAGGACAGCCCGAGTACGCGCGACACCGCCTGCAATCCGCCGCGCACGACTTCGGTGAGATAGGCGCCGGCATGGTTGCGGCAGGCGAGCGATGGGCCGCTATTGTGAAAACGCCCAGTACAGGTGCGTCTCGTCTTCCGACAACAGTCTCACATGGTTGATAAAGTCCCAGACCATTTCTCCGAAGGCACTGCCGCCGCCCTGGCTTGACTTGGCGGATACCATATCGAGCTCGTGCCAGCCCCTGTACATTTCCTCGTCGATGCTTTCCAAGCGGTCCTTCATGGCCTGAGCATTGAAAGCGCGACAAGAGTCGGTGAACAGGCTTCTGACCGGATGGATTTGCCACATGCCGCGATGGCGCTCTTCGCTGCCCTGCTGCCCGTAGACACCCGACTCTCCACTGAACGGAAACGCGCCGCGCGTCGCCTTGATCATCTCGCGGCGCTTGGCGTTGCCTTCCTTGATGTCGACATACACCGATATGACCATATCGTTGTAGTACCAGAGGTCCAGGCACGCCGGATATCCAGCGTTCAGGATCACTTGCACTAGCTTCTTGATGCGCTGCCCCTTGTAGCCCTTCATGCCCTGCGCAAGCGCAAGGAGGCGCATCAGAAACGTCTTCGCATCGTTTGGAGTCCAGACGCAGATATCCTCGGCCTCGAAATCGATCGGATCATGATCGACGGGTGGGATGTAGATGATTCCGGGATTGGCCGAATTGCTGAACATCCAGTTGTTGCCGCTGGGGCTAACCTTGACACATCCCACATAGCGGCTGAGGTACCAGTTCACCACATCGGGGTCGTCGGTCATGAAGTTGAAATAGATCAGTTCCTTGACTCCGACACCGAACTTCTCAGCGACGGTGTACCAGTCTTCCTGAGGCCGGGTATCTCCCGGTCGGACAGGGCCGTGCGGCCGGTAGGGAATGCCGCCTTGCATTAATCCCCAATTGCGTGGGACGGGCATGCCCTTTGGTGGTCGTTCGATAGGATGAGGCGAGCGTTTCGGGGGTGCCATGGCATCAGCCTCCTCACATGCAGCGTGATCGCATCACATGAGTGCAAGTTGCCGCTGCCGGGGTTCACGCACTCACGGAGATGTTTTCCGCTTTCGCAAGCTTGTCCAAATGGGGCATATCAGGTTCTGCGCAAAGCGGATCGATCCATCCCGGCAGGCTCCAAAAGGCGTCCTATGCGAACGATGCGACCCAGATAAACGCATAGAGGCCGAGGCTTCTCTCTCGAACGTGGTCACGGCCTCAGCCGTGCCCGCGCTGTGCCTCGAGACTGCGGCTGTAGCGCGACATCGCAAAGCAGAACATGAAGTAGATGACGCCGACGAAGACGTAGACCTCGACACTGAAGGACTGCCAGGCCGGATCGACGATCGCGGTCTTGGCCGTGGTCAAGAGATCGAAGATGCCAATGATCAGGACCAGGCTGGTGTCCTTGAAGAACGCGATGAAGGTGTTGACCAGCGGCGGGATGACGTGGCGGATCGCCTGCGGCAGCACGATCAGCGCGTGCTTCTCCCAATAGGACAGGCCGAGCGCATCGGCCGCTTCATACTGTCCGCGCGGCACCGCCTGCAAGCCGCCGCGCACGACTTCCGCAAGGTAGGCGCCGGCATAGAAGATGAAAGCGATCTGCGCGCGCAGCAGTTTGTCGATGTTGACGCCGTCGGGCATGAACAGCGGGAACATCACGCTCGCCATGAACAACAGGCTGATCAGCGGTACGCCGCGGATCAATTCGACATAGAGCACGCAGAGCGAACGGATCGCCGGCAGCTTCGAGCGACGGCCGAGCGCGACCAGAATGCCGAGCGGGAAGCCGAACGCCAATCCGAAGGTCGCGAGGATCAGCGTCACCGGCAACCCGCCCCAGCGATCCTGCGTGACAAAGGACAGGCCGAGGAAGCCGCCCCACATCAGGCACCCGATCACGATCAGGGCCGCGGCCCACAACAGGAACAGCTCCTTGCGCCAGAAGCTGCGGCGGCTCGAGACCGCGAACAGCGCGATGAAGATCAGGACCACGAGCGCCGGCCGCCACTGCTCGTCGAACGGATAGGTGCCGAACAGGATGAAGCGGTACTTCTCGGGGACAACTGCCCAGCAGGCGCCGATGCCGCGCAGCGCGCGGCAGGCGCTGCTGTCGTTGCCGGAGACGATCCAGACCGCATTCGCGATCCCCCATTGCCAGAACGCGAAGCACGCCTTGCCGAGCAGGAACAGCAGCAGCAGGGTCATGATGCTGGACGGGATCGAGGCGAACAGGTTGGCACGCAGCCACGCCGTGAAATGGCCGCCGAGCGCCCGCGGTGCGGGGCGCGGGCCGATCGGGAGCGGATCCTGCGGAAGGTGTGCCACCGAGCTCATGTCAGCGCTCCACCAGCGCGATCCGCGCATTGTACCAGTTCATGAACAGGCTGATGCCGAGGCTGATGGTGAGGAACACCATCATGATCAGCGCGATCGACTCGATCGCCTGCCCGGTCTGGTTCAGCGTGGTGTTCGCGATCGAGACGATGTCCTGGTAGCCGACCGCGACCGCGAGCGAGGAATTCTTGGTCAGGTTCAGATACTGGCTGGTCATCGGCGGGATGATGACGCGCAGCGCCTGCGGCAGCACGATGTGCTGCAACACGAAGCCGCGCTTCAGCCCGAGCGCCTTGGCGGCCTCCGACTGGCCGCGGGGCACCGCCTGGATGCCGCTGCGCACGATCTCGGCGATGAAGGCCGAGGTGTAGGTGACGAGCGCGATCAGGAGCGCGAAATATTCCGGCGCCAGAGTCAGCCCACCGACGAAGTTGAAACCGCGCAGTTCCGGCAGCGCAATGCTCCAGCTCGCACCCAGAAGCCATGACACCAGCGCAGGCAGTGCGACGACGAGGCTGAGCGCGTACGGCCAGGCCGGCCGCGCCCGGCCATCGACCATCTGCTGCGCGATCAGGCGGCGCCGGACGAAGCGGAAGGCGACCAGGCCAGCCACCAGTGCGAGGATGGTCCACCAATTGGACGCGCTGAGCGGGACCGACGGCAGGATCAGGCCGCGATTGGAGAGATAGACGCCCTCGACCGGCTTCCACGCCTGGCGCGCCGCCGGCAGCCCCTGCATCAGCACGTACCAGAACAGCAGCTGCAAAAGCAGCGGCAGGTCGCGCAACACCTCGACATAGACCGCGGCGAGCCGCGCCAGCAACCAGTTCGACGACAGCCGCGCGATGCCGACCAGTGTGCCGATCACGGTCGCCAGCACGATGCCGATCACGGCGACGCGCAGCGTGTTGACGATGCCGACGATGAAGGCGCGCAGATAGGTGTCCCTTGGCGTGTAGTCGATCCACGAGTCGGCGATCGGCATGCCGGCCTCGCGACCGAGGAAGGCAAAGCCGGTCGAGATCCGCCGCACCGAGAGATTATGCAGCGCGTTCGACCACAGGAAGGCGACGATGGCGACCGCGATGCCGACCACCAGGACCTGCCAGAACAGGCCGGCGACGCGGGGATCGCTGAGCGAAAGCCGCCAGGGTCGGGCGGGAGGGCGTTTCGGCGTCGATGTCGTCACAGCACAAGGATCCTTGTGAGGATTGCATCGGAACGGGAAGCTCCAGACTGCGCACTTCATATGTTGCACCAAATTAAGATTCATGCAACATATGTTTCATGGCCCAGGCCCAGCCGAAACCATCGCCCCTCAACGAATTGTGCAGCGCGCTGCCGTCGCTGCCGATGCGGTTGCAGGAGGTCGGCCGGTTCGTCGCTGCCAATGATTACGACGCCACCACCCGCTCGATGCGCGAGCTTGCCTCCGTCGCCGGCGCCGATCCTGCCTCGTTTACGCGTCTGGCAAAAGCGCTCGGCTATTCCGGCTGGGACGAGTTGCGCGCCGCACTGACCGAAGCGCGCAGGCCCGCGCAGGGTTCCCCCTTCTCCGGCCGCGCCAGGAGCCGCCGCGCCGGGCCGAATGCCGATGTCAAACTGGTGCATGACAAGCTCGAGGCTGAAGCGGCGGGGCTCGCGCGGATTTCCGCCAACGCGATTGCAGATGCCGCGCGTGCGCTGCACACGGCGAACCGGATCTGGATCACGGGCTTTCGCAGCTGCCGCAGCGTTGCGGAACTGCTGACCTATCAGCTCCGCTTGTTCCGCCCCGACGCGGTGCAGCTGGTCGGCGGTTCCGGCCCGTTCGATCTCGACCATGGCGCCTTCCGCGCCGACGACGCCGTGGTCGTGATCGGCTTTGCACCCTACACCCTGGTCAGCGTCGAGACGGCGCGTGCGGCGCATCAGGCGCGCGCCACGCTGATCGCGATTGCCGACACGATCGCAGCGCCGATGGCCGAGGGCGCCGATCATCTGCTGCTGTTCGAGGCCGCCTCCTCGCCCGGCTTCTTCCCGAGCCTCACCGGCGCGATCGCAGTCGCGCAGTCGCTGGCCGCCGTCGCCTTCACGCTGGGCGGCGCAGGGGCAAAACGCAAGCTGGAGGAGACCGAGGCCAGGCTTGCCAAGATGTCGCAATACACTGTCGAGAAAGGATGACCGTCATGGCCGCCAGCAAGAGCCGCGTGATGCATCGCAGCCTGCGCGAGACCCCGCCGAAGGCGATTGGCGGCGAAGGCGTCTGGTTGATCGGAGAGGATGGCCACCGCATTCTGGATTCCTCCGGCGGCGCCGCCGTGTCCTGCCTCGGCCATCAGCACCCGCGGATCCTGGCCGCGATCGCCAAGCAGGCCTCAAAGCTTGCTTACGCTCACACCAGCTTCTTCTCGTCGGAGCCCGCGGAAGAGCTCGCCGAGCGGCTGGTCGGCCACGAGCCCGGCGGCCTCGGTTACGTCTATTTCGTCAGCGGCGGGTCGGAGGCGATCGAGGCCTCGATCAAGCTGGCGCGGCAATATTTCATCGAACGCGGCGAGCCGAAGCGCGCGCGCTTCATCGCGCGCCGGCAGAGCTATCACGGCAACACGCTCGGCGCGCTGTCGGCCGGCGGCAATGCCTGGCGCCGCGAGCCCTACGCGCCGCTGCTGTCGCCATCGTTCAGCCACGTCACGCCGGCCTTCGCCTATCACGAGAAGCGCGACGATGAATCGGAGGCGGCATTCGTGGCGCGGCTCGCCGCCGAGCTCGACGCCGAATTTCAGCGGCTCGGCCCCGATACGGTCGCGGCCTTCATTGCCGAGCCCGTGGTCGGCGCCACCGCCGGCTGCGTGCCGGCGCCGGAGGGCTACTTCAAGGCGGTGCGCGAGATCTGCAATCGTCACGGCGCGCTGCTCATCCTCGACGAGGTGATGTGCGGCATGGGTCGCACCGGCACGCTGCATGCGTGGGAGCAGGAAGGCATCTCGCCCGACATCCAGGCGATCGCCAAAGGTCTCGGCGGCGGCTATCAGCCGATCGGCGCGATGCTCGCCAGCGGCACCATCGTCGACGCCGTGCGCAACGGCTCCGGCGCGTTCCAGCACGGCCACACGTATCTCGGGCATCCGCTCGCCTGCGCCGCGGCGCTCGAGGTGCAGAAAACGATCGCTGAGGAGAAGCTGCTCGACCAGGTCAAGGAGCGCGGACGCCAGCTCGAGCAGCGGCTGATTGAACGCTTCGGCAATCACCGCCATGTCGGCGACATCAGGGGCCGCGGCCTGTTCTGGGGCATCGAGCTGGTCGCCGACCGCGGCACGCGGCAGGCATTCGATCCGAAGCTGAAGCTGCATCAGCGGATCAAGTCCGCGGCGTTTGCCGGCGGGCTCGGCTGCTATCCGTCGGGCGGCACCGCCGACGGCCAGCGCGGCGATCACGTGCTGCTCGCCCCGCCCTATATCGCAACTTCCGGCGACATCGACATGATCGTCGAAAGGCTCGGCGCTGCGGTAGACAGCGCGTTGAAGGACATTGGTCACGGAGCATGATCCGGAGAGGATGATGCTGAAACAAGAAGGGAGGAGGACAAAATGAGGAAGGTATTGATCGGGGCGAGCCTGCTGGTCGCAGGGCTCTCGACCGCAAGCGCGGCGACGCTCGACACCGTCAAGCAGCGCGGCACGCTGGTGTGCGGCGTCTCGACCGGCTTTGCCGGCTTCTCGGCGCCGGACTCGCAGGGCAATTTCAAGGGCCTCGATGTCGACTATTGCCGCGCGCTCGCCGCCGGCATCCTCGGCGATCCCGCCAAGGTGCGCTACGTCGCGCTGACCGCCCAGAACCGCTTCACCGCGCTGCAGTCCGGCGAGATCGACGTGCTCTACCGCAACTCGACGCAGACCTATCTGCGCGGCACCACGCTCGGCCTGCGCCAGGGCCCGGTCAATTTCTACGACGGCCAGGGTTTCGTGGTGAAGAAGGACCTCGGCGTGAAGGAGCTGAAGGATCTCAAGGGCGCGACCGTCTGCGTCGCCCAGGGCACCACGCATGAGGTGACGCTGGGCGATTACGGCCGCGCCAACGGCATCGACTGGAAGCCTTTGGTGTTCGATCGCCCCGACACCATGTACCAGACCTTCTTCGGCGGCCGCTGCGATGCCATGACCCAGGACGCCTCGGCGCTCGCCGGCGCGGTCGCGACCGCAGCACCGAAGGCCGACGACTATGTCGTGCTGCCGCAGACCATCAGCAAGGAGCCGCTCGGCCCGTTCACCCGCAATGGCGACGAGGTCTGGAGCGACATCATCACCTGGCTGCACTACGGGTTGGTCGAAGCCGAAGAGCTCGGCGTCACGCAGGCCAATGTCGACGAGATGACGAAGTCGCAGGTCCCGGCGATCCAGCGCCTGCTCGGCGCATCCGGCGATCTCGGCTCGCGGCTCGGCCTCGACAACAAATGGCTGGTCGGGGCGATCAAGGCCGGCGGCAATTACGGCGAGATCTTCGAGCGCAATGTCGGCAAGGCAAGCCCCTTGAAGCTCGAGCGCGGCCTCAACGCCACCTGGAGCAAGGGCGGCCTGATGTACGCGATCCCGTTCAAGTAAGCGAAGTCACGTGGCCCCTGCGCCTGTCTCGCCGAAGCCTTGGCGAAGGCGGATGCGGGGAGAGCCTTTCACCCAACCTCTCCCCGCGAACAGCGGGGAGAGAGAGAAGAAACAGCGATCATGCGCATCACGCTCATTCATGCCCTGAAGCACTCGATCGTGCCGATCGAGACCTCGTTCGCACGTCATTGGCCGGAGGCGCGGCTGATGAATTTGCTCGACGATTCTCTCTCGGCCGACCTCGCGCGCGACGGCAAGCTCACGGAGCGCATGACCGAGCGCTTCCTCACCATGGGCCGCTATGCCGCAAGCACCGGTGCCAACGGCATTCTGTTCACCTGCTCGGCGTTCGGGCCCTGCATCGAGGCGGTGGCGCCCGCGAGCACGCGCCGATGCCGGTCCTGAAGCCGAACGAGGCGATGATCGAGCAGGCGGTTGCGCGGGGAAAACGGATCGGTCTGCTCTCGACCTTCCCGCCGACGCTGGTGTCGATGCCGCCGGAATTTCCGTCGTCCGTGACGCTGGTGGCCAAACTCGCCGAGGGCGCGCTGGCGGCACTCGATCGCGGCGATCGCGCCGAGCACGACCGCATCGTGATCGAAGCGGCGAAGGATTTGCGCGACTGCGATCTGATCGCGCTCGCCCAGTACAGCATGGCGCCCGCGGCAGAACGCGTCGCTGAAGCCACCGGCCGCGAGGTGTTGACGACGCCCGACAGCGCGGTGCTGAAGCTGAAGGCGATGCTCGGGATCAAAAAAGCACAACCATAAACGCCGAGTCCCCGACGGCTTTTGCCCGTAGCCGACAAACGAGTCTGTCGATAGTGTGCCGCGCGGCCTCGGCGGAGGCTCATGTGATGTCATCTTCCGCGCGTCACACAATCTTCCCAGGCTGAGGCGGCCAACTTTCGGCTGAGATGAGGGCAAACTCCCGATGCGAAACATCTCCCCCCTTGCGATTGCAGCCTTCGTTGCTTGTTGAGGCCCTTATTTGCTTCGTCGCTTCGGTCCTCGCAATGACGGAGGAGCGAACCCGGGCCGTACTGATCCTACGTCTTCGCGTCAGTCACGTTGAGATCGACGCCCTGCGGATCCCTAATCGTCGACACCGTGATCAGCGAGATCAGCGACAGCACCGCGATGTAGACGCCGACGCGCCAGGACTGGCCGTAGGTGCCGATGATCCATTGCGCGATCATCGGCGCGAAAGCGCCGCCGAAGATGGCGCCGAGCGCGTAGCCGATCGAGACACCGGAATAGCGCACCTTGGCCGGAAACAGCTCCGCATAGAGCGCGGCCTGCGGACCGTAGGACAGGCCGAGCGCGACGGTGAGGCCGACGGCGCTGCCGAAGAACAGCAGCAAGTTCTTGCTGTCGATCAGGAACCACATCGGCACCGCCCACAGCACCATCAGGGAGTAGCCGATTTGGAAGCAGCGGACGCGGCCTATTCTGTCGCCGAGGATACCGCCGACCAGCGTGAAGATGAACCAGCTCACCGCCGCGAGTGTACCGATCAGCAGCAGCTGCTCGGACGGCATCTTCAGCGTGTTGGCACCGTAGCTGATCAGGAACGCGATCAGGATGTAGCCGGCCGCATTGTTGGCCATGAAGATCAGCGCGGTGCGGAGAATCTCCTTGCTGTGGTTGCGCATCAATTCCTTGAGCGGCGCGGAGGATTCCTTGTGCCGCCGCTGCATCGCCTGGAACACCGGCGATTCCTCGACGGTACGGCGGATCACGATGCCGACGACGATCAGGAGGATCGACAGCAGGAACGGGATGCGCCAGCCCCACTCGATCATCGCCTGCTTGCCGAGCGTCGTGGTGAGCACCCACAACACGCCGGTCGCGAGGATCATGCCGAGCGGCGTGCCGATCTGCGGGAACGAGCCGAAGAAGCTGCGCTTGTCGCGAGGCGCCGACTCCACCGACATCAGCGCCGCGCCGCCCCACTCGCCGCCCGCCGAGAAGCCCTGCAGGATGCGGAGAAGAATAAGGAGTGCCGGCGCCCAGGCGCCGATCTGCGCATAGGTCGGCAGCAGGCCGACCAGCGCGGTCGCCGCCCCCATCAGCAGCAGCGTAACGACCAGCATGTTCTTGCGCCCGAAGCGGTCGCCGAGATGGCCGCAGACGATGGCGCCGAGCGGGCGGAACAGGAATGACAGGCCGAGCGTCGCAAACGCGACGATCTGCGCCAGCAACGGATTGTTCGCGTTCATCGGCGCGAAGAACAGCGCGCCGAACACCAGGCCCGCCGCCTGGGCGTAGACGAAGAAGTCGTACCATTCGATCGTGGTGCCGACGAGCGTTGCCGTGAGGACCTTGCGCTCCTCATCCGACAGCGTAGCGCCGCGCGAGCGCGCGGACATTTCGATGGACATGTGGCCTCCCCAAAACCCGTTCTTGAACTTGTTCTTGGCCGTGCGGGCGCGAACGGTGGCGAGGCGCCTGTCCGGCACGGATGCTGGCCCCGGGATTAGCAGAGGTTTTTGCGCGGCACGAGCAAAATAGTTGCAGCAGCAACGATATGGCTGTTGGAACACCAGCAAGCCCGGTTCCATGACCGGATTACCTCAGCCACCGCCGACGGTCTCCCATCCCGAAACGCGGATTGTGCAACGCAGCAAGAGCATTATGATCCCGGCTCTCCAAGAGGTCTTAAGTGTCTGACATCAATGCCGATGCCTGGGTTTCCTCAGGCCACCGCCCGATGGGTTTTCCCGAATTTGTCGTCGTCATCGCCTCCATCATGGCGCTGAACCCGCTGGCGATGGACATGATGCTGCCGGCGCTGCCGAACATCCGCTCCGCGTTCCAGATCGCCGACGCCAACCGGCCGCAGATGGTGCTGTCGATCTTCCTGGTCGGCTTCGGCGTCGGCCAGTTCGTGATGGGCCCGCTGTCGGACCGCTTCGGCCGCCGCCCGGTGCTGCTCGGCGGCATGACCGTCTATACCATCGCCGGCCTGCTTGCGATCATGGCGCCGTCGTTCGAGACGCTGCTGCTGGCGCGCGCGCTGCAAGGCCTCGGCACCGCGGCAACGCGCGTGATTGCGACCTCGATCGTGCGCGACTGCTACGCCGGACGGCGCATGGCAAGCGTGATGTCGCTCGCGATGATGGTGTTCATCGCGGTGCCTGTGATCGCGCCGTCCTTCGGCCAGGCAGTGATGCTGCTGACACATTGGCGCGGCATCTTCGTGCTTTTGATGATCTATGGCGTGATCGCACTGGCGTGGAGCGCGATGCGGATGCCGGAGACGCTGCCGCAGGAGATGCGCAAGTCGCTGGCGATCCCGGAGGTGCTGTCCGCGTTCCGCCAGACCGTCACCAACCGCCAGACGCTCGGCTATGCGCTTGCCGCCGGCGGCGTGCAGGGCTCGCTGTTCGCCTTCGTGTTCTCGTCGCAGCAGATCTTCACCGAGATATTCAAGCTCGGACATTACTTCCCGGTCGCCTTCGCCGCATGCGCGGTCGGCGTTGCGATCGCCGGCTTCCTCAATTCACGCATCGTCGGCCGCATCGGCATGCGGGTGATCTCGCACGCCGCGCTGACCGGCTTTGCCGCGGTCGCCGGCGCGCTGCTGCTCGCGGCGAAGACCGACACGCTGTCGCTGCCGCTGTTCATGGCGCTGTCGGGCCTGATGATGTTCGCCTTCGGGCTGATGATGGCGAACTTCACCGCGCTCGCGATGGAGCCGCAGGGCAGGATCGCGGGCACCGCCTCCTCGCTCTACGGCACCATCACCACGCTGCTCGGGATCGGGGTGGGCACCACGATCGGCCAGGATTACAACGGCACGCTGCTTCCGTTCGCGACCGGCTTCTTCCTGTGCACGCTGGCCGCGCTTGCGGTCGTGCTGGTGACGGAGAAGGGCCGCATGTTCCGGCCGCATCACCATCCGGTTTGAAGATCCGCAGCCCGGATGGAGCGAAGCGCAATCCGGGACGGTATCGCCCGTGGGACGACCCCGGATTTCGCTGCGCTTCATCCGGGCTACAATTCCGTAGTCCGCCTCAAGCTTCGCGAGTCCGCCCGACGCCATTCCGCACCGGCGCAACCGCTCGCCGCGTCGCCGCGAATCCCTCCATCCCGAGTTGCCACTGCAGGCCGACGATCGCGCCCTTGGTCGGCTGCAACAGCGCGAGCGCGCTGAACAGGGTCACCGGCAGCCAGATCGCCAGTTGCAGCCAGGCCGGCGGCGCGTAGGTCATTTCCATCCAGAGCAGGGCCGGCACCACGACGTGGCCGACAACGACGATCACGAGATAGGCCGGGAAATCGTCGGCGCGCTGCGGGGTGAAGTCCTCTCCGCAAGCCTCGCAATGGTCCGCCACCTTCAGAAAGCGCCCGAACAGATGGCCGCGCCCGCAGTTCGGGCACTTCATCGCAAAACCGCGCATCATCGCCTTTGGCAGGGAAACCGTCTCGGTCATTGCCGTGTTCCTTTGGCTGTTGTCCTTGACCTGATCTGATGATCCATACAATATGCGCTCGATAGCATACAATCAAGACAAAGCGCCGAATTGCATGGATTGGATCCCTACAGTTTCGGAATGGCACGGCCCGATATTCCTGCGCATCGTCGATGCGCTTGCCGCCGATATCGCGAGCGGCCGGCTGGTGCGCGGCCAGCGGCTGCCAACCCATCGCGCGCTAGCGACCGCGCTCGACATCGATCTCACCACGGTGACGCGCGCCTATGGCGAGGCGCGGCGGCGCGGACTGCTCGATGCCCGCGTCGGCCAGGGCACCTTCGTCTCGGAGACCACCCAACGCGCAGCGTCCGACCTGCCCGCGCCCGTCAACATCGACCTGTCGATGAACCTGCCGCCGCAGCCGGTCGAGGCCAATCTCGATCTGCGCATCGCGCAGGGACTTGCCACCATCCGCTCCGAGGCGGGGTTCTCCGCCTATCTCGGCTATACGCGTCCCGGCGGCACCACTGAGGAACGCCAGATCGGCGCCGCGTGGCTACAGCCGCGCGTGCCGAACGCATCCGCCGACCGCATCGTGATCTATCCGGGCGCGCAGGCGATCATCTTCAACGCCCTGCTGGCACTGACGTCGCCCGGCGACGTGGTGCTGACCGAGGCACTGACGTTTCCCGGCATCAAGGCCGCGGCGGCGCGGCTCGATGTCCGCCTGGTCGGCGTTGCGATGGACGCGGAGGGCGCGAGGCCCGACGCGCTCGACGAGGCCTGCCGCAAGCACAAGCCGAAGGCGGTGTACCTGATTCCGACGCAGCAGAATCCGACCACCGCGACCATGGGCGCGGCGCGGCGCAAGGCGATCGCCGATATCATCAGCAAGCGCGGCTGCGTCCTGATCGAGGACGACGTCTACGGCCCGCTCGAACCGCAGATGGCGCCGATCGCAACGCTGATTCCGGAGCGCACCTACTACGCCGCGAGCATCGCAAAATGCATCGCGCCGGCGCTGCGCGTCGCCTATCTCCTGGCACCCGATGCCGCCGCCGAGCAGCGCATGCGCGCCGGCATGCAGGCCACCATGCAGATGCCGCCGTCGCTGATGGTCGCGCTGGTCACGCAATGGCTGCGTTCCGGCGTCGCCGCCGAGATCATCCGCGCCGTCCGCAACGAGGCGGCCGCGCGCCAGCTGCTTGCGACCCGCTTCCTCAAAGGCGTCAGCTATGCGGCGCGGCCGGCGAGCCACCATCTCTGGATGCCGCTGCCGAAGCATTTCGACGGCACCGACCTGCTGTCGCATCTGATGCGCAACGGCCTCGCCGTGGTCGGCGAAGACGCCTTTGCGGCGGGCGAAGCCGCGCCGCGTGGCCTGCGCGTGTCGCTGGGTGCGGCGCGCAACCGCGCCGAACTGGGCCAGGCGCTGCAGGTGCTGTCGAATGCGGTGCGCACGCCCGTCGGCGCGACGCAAATTGTGTAAATTCAGGACTGGCCTGGTTCCAGCTAACCGGCCTGATTGATCTTGCCGGTGGTCTATTTCGATTTTCGGACGGCTGGCGAACTCCCGAGGTGGTGACCCGGGCTTCCTGCTTTAGAGTCGTACCGAACTGGGCGACTGGCATTCTCGATTAAACAAAAAAGCCAGAAAACGATTATCAATGCACGGTCGCGGCGGGAGGCAGCGCCAGCCGCCGCCTTCGTACTTCGATACGCGTATTGCAGCCAAGCCGGGCGGGCAGTCCGGCTTGGTAAGCGAAATTGCAATCCAAATCAGGCCGATCAAGATGAATGCCGCAAGCAGCGACAGCGAGACGACTTTGGTTTCTGCATCCATCTGATAGGGGCCGATCGTCCTGTGGATTCCCATGGATCGCAAAACTAAGTTGCAGCCGCCTTAAGAAATTCCTTAGAGCATCCGGTTTTCTCGATAAGACCTGCTGTGGCAGTATGGTAAAGCTGCTTCGGCGAGCACCCAAATTTCGACCATCGTCCGGGAATAAACTCGCCCGAAAAAGATTATTGTGCTGGGGCGTTCGCGCTAAAAAATCGAGCGTTCAAGGCATCAGGCAGGGGCAGGCTTTCCAATGACGTGCGGATATCATCGGGCAGTCCGGATTGCCGTGCGGATGCTTTGTCAGGCAGTGGCCGCGATCTTGTGTCTTGCGTTTGTCACATCGGGCACGGCGCGCGCCTCCGACGCCCCTGCCCCGTCGCCGGACAAGCTCGAACGCATCACCGAATTCTTCAACAACGAGGTCAACAGCGGGAAGATTCCCGGCGCGGTGATCCTGATCCAGCAGCACGGCAAGCAGGTCTATCTCAAGACCTTCGGCTATCGCGACGTCACGACCAAATCGCCAATGCGGCCGGACACGATGTTCGCGCTGCATTCGATGACCAAGCCGATCACCAACACCGCCGCGATGATGCTGGTCGACGAGGGCAAGCTGTCGCCGCAGGACCCGCTGTCGAAATACATTCCAGCCTTCGCCGACGTGAAGGTCGCCATCGAACCGGACGGCGGCAACGATCCGGCCAAGGTGGAACTGGTGCCGCCGATCCGCCCGGTGACCATCGAAGATATCATGCGGCACACTTCGGGCATCACCTACGAATATATCGGTGCCGACTGGATCCAGAAGATCTACCGCGCCGGACATCTGTTCGACGGCAAGTTCGACAACAAGGAATTCACAGCAAGGCTCGCCAAGCTGCCGCTGTCGCGGCAGCCCGGCACGCTGTGGCGCTACGGTCATTCCACCGACGTGCTCGGCCGGGTAATCGAAATCGTCTCGGGCAAGACGCTCTATCAGTTCGAGAAGGAGCGCCTGTTCGATCCCCTCAAGATGAACGACACCAGATACGTGCTCGATGCCGAGACCGAGCGGACGCGGCTGGCCGAGCCGCTGCCCTCCGACAAGATCCTGATCGAGGGCGAAAACGACCGGCGTGCGCATCCGGAATGGGAATCCGGCGGCGGCGGCCTGGTGTCGACTATTCTCAACTATGCGCGGTTCGCGCAGATGCTGCTCAACGGCGGCGAGCTCGACGGCAAACGCTATCTCAGTCCGGCCGCCTTCAAGACCATGACGACGGACCATATCGGCCCGGGCTCCGGCGTCGGCCGCGACTACTGGTACTTCCCCGGCGACGGCTTCGGTTATGGCTACGGCATCGCCGTGCGCACCGATCCCGGCATCGCTAAGCCGCCGCCGCCCGGCTCGATCGGCGAGTTGAAATGGGACAGCGGCAGCGGCACCTATTTCGGCGTCGATCCGAAGCTCGACATGATCTACATCATGCTCGAGCAGACCCAGAACGAACGCCAGCGCATCACGCCCGCGTTCCGCAAGCTGGTCTACGACGCGTTCAGCCCGGACTAAGTCACTCCGTCATTGCGAGCGCAGCGAAGCAATCCATCTCTCGGCAAAGGGATAGATGGATTGCTTCGTCGCTTGTGCTCCTCGCAATGACGGAACCGGAAGCATCCCGCCTTATGACCTCCGCCGCACCGCTTCCTGCCTGCGCCCGTGCTGCGGCCGCGATCATGCTCACGGTGCGTTCGTTGCAGACGAACGCACACTGATCCGTAAACAGGCCGATGCACGGTTCGAATCCGACCGCACCATTGTCGGCGAGCCGTCGATGACGCCACCGCAGCACACGCATTGGTGGTACGATGCCAATTCCTGTTCCATGACGCGCTCTTCAGCGCTCGCTGCTTCCCGTACGCTATATACTATCGTATATATCGAACCCGACAAGGCAGGCGGGTGAACAATCCGGTCGGGAACCCTGCGCACAACAATCATCGGCCGGAGACGATCGCCTCACAATTCCTGCCTGGTCCAACCAGCTCCATCGAGGAAACGCGATCATGATAAAGAACAAAGGCGACGCGGGACGTCCGCACGCAACGGGAGAACTGCTCAAGATCCGCCGCGCAGCCCTGCTGAGCGCGACGGCCACCGTTCTCGCGCTTGGCTCGGCCACCATAGCACGCGCCGAAACAGCTCCGGTCGGCGTTCCCGACAAGAGTTTCCCGGAGAGCGTGACCTCGACCTCCGACGGCACACTATATGTTGGCAGCTTCAATCATGGCGGCGTGACCAAGATCTCGGGCGGCAAGGCCGAGCAGCTGGTCAAGCCTGGCGCTGCCGACAGCCGCTCGACGCTCGGCGTGCTCGCCGACGAGAAGAGCGGCACGCTCTATGTCTGCTCCAACGACATCAGCGCGATGGGCGTCGCGGGGCCGGGCGACACCAAAGGCGCATGGCTGAAGACCTTCGATCTCAAGAGCGGCGCACCGAAAGGCAGCTTTGCCCTAAGCGATCCGAAATCGTTCTGCAACGACATCGTGGTCGGCGCCGACGGCACCGCCTATGTCAGCGATTCCTTCGCGCCGTTGGTCTACAGCCTGAAGCCCGGCGGCACCGCGCTCGCGACATTCGCCACCGATCCGCAGCTCGCGCCGGCCAAGGACGGCGTCGGGCTCGACGGGATTGCGATCGGCGCCGACGGCAATCTCTATGTCACGACCTTCATCCCGGCAAAATTGTTCAAGATCGAGGTGAATGACGGCAAGGCCGGCGCCGTGACCGAGCTGAAGCCGTCGCGGCCGCTCGACCACGCCGACGCGCTGCGCGCCCATGGCAGCGGCTTCCTGCTGATCGAGGGCAACGGCAAGCTCGACAAGGTCACGGTGAAGGGCGGCGAGGCCACGATCGACACCATCAAGGATGGTCTGGCCGAGCCGGTCTCAGTGACCGAGGTCGGCGACGTCGGCTGGGTCGCCGAGGGCAAGCTGTCCTACGTGATCGGCGAGAACAAGGGCAAGGACCCCGGCCCGTTCAAGCTGACGCCGATCGCGCTGCCGAAGTAGCGGCCGCCGCCGCCATGGCCGGGCTTGTCCCGGCCATGACGGATACGGAAAACTCCCGCGCCGCGTGGCAGACTAGATCACATAAAACCCATGCGTGCCGTCGCGTCGGAGCTGGTCAACGAGGCCGTACTCCCAATCGAGATAGGCCTGCATCGCCTGCTCCGCGACGCCGGTGCCTTCATAAGGGCGCCGGTAGCGATGTGCGGGGTCAGGCCGCGGTACGACGCGTGGCGGGCCGACGTCCAGCCGGCCGTCATAGCCGCCGTCGAGCACGTAAGTTTCCCAGCCCATCTGCGCGAGCCAGGATGCCGTCATGTCGGCGCGGATGCTCCTGTCGTCGGTCAGCACGATGCGCGCGCCGCGCACGGGCGCGGCCATGTCGATCTCCTGGACCAGCTGGCCGCCGGCATAATGGCGGAAGCCGGCAAGATGGCCTGCGGGATATTCCTCCGCATCGCGGACGTCGAAGCGGTACAACGTGCGATACGCGTCACCCTCCAGCGCCACGAGTTCGCTGGTGCCGATGTGACGGACGGCGGCGCGATAGGCGACGTCGCGCGCATTGGCAGCAGCGCCCGCGAACGGCCCGACGTCGCCGCGCTTGCCGGCGCCGTGTTCGAGATGGTGTTTCGCGAGCGTCCAGCCGATCGTGCCGTTGCGCAGCGCCCGCACCTTGTTGGGCAACCCCGCGTTGATCAGCGACTGGGTGCCGATGATCGAGCGGGTGCGGCCGGCGCAGTTGACGATGATCGTGGTGTCGGGATCGGGCGCCGCGCTTCCCGCGCGCAGCACCAGCTCCGCGCCGGGCACGCTGACCGACCCCGGGATGTTCATGGTGGCATATTCGTCGAAGCGGCGGACATCGAGGATCGCGATGTTGGCCTTGGCCGAGATCAGCGCGGCGACCTCGTCGGCGCTGAGCGAGGGCGTATGCCTGCGCGACTCGACCAGCTCGCCGAACGCCTTGGCATAGGAGTTGACGTCCTCGAACACCTCGTAGCCGGCCGCCTTCCAGCCCTGCAAGCCGCCTGCGAGCGCGGCGACGTTGCCATAGCCCAGCGCCCGCAACTGGTCGGCCGCGGCAGCGACCAGTCCCTCGCCATCGTCATAGAGCACGATCGGCACGTCCTTGCGCGGCAGGCGCAGCTCGGCTTCGAGCGCGATCCGGTCCGCCGCCATGTTGGCGGCAAACAGCGGATGGCCGGTGGCGAATTCCGCCTCATGCCTGACGTCTAGCAGCGCGATCTCCCGGCGCAGTAACAGCGTTGCACGGATGTTCTGGGAGGTGACGGAAGAAAGTGTCATGAGTTGCTGGCCTGGGCGAGAAAATGCGCAGGCCTGCTCTAGGCCGAAATCGCGTCTCGTCAATAGGCTTAACCAGCCCGCAACCCCGATCCTCATGAGCCAGGGTCCGGGGAACGAAAGTCTGCCATCCGCTTTGCTCAACCGGGGCGCGCTTGCTAACGTTCCAATCGGCCCCATTGGCGCCCGATCAGGCCTTCCGGACAAGAGAAGGTAGCGGAGCCACGCCTGAAGTTCTGGGAGGATGACCATGAGACCAGTCGGAAATGAACCATTGTCGCGTCACGCCCTCGCTTTCGTGCTGGCCGGCGGACGCGGCAGCAGGCTTCAGGAGCTGACCGACAAGCGCGCCAAGCCCGCCGTCTATTTCGGCGGCAAATCCCGCATCATCGATTTCGCGCTCTCCAATGCGGTGAATTCGGGCATCCGCCGCATCGCGGTGGCGACCCAGTACAAGGCACACAGCCTGATCCGGCATCTGCAAGGCGGCTGGAACTTCTTCCGCCCGGAACGCAACGAGAGCTTTGACATCCTGCCCGCAAGCCAGCGCGTGTCTGAAACGATGTGGTACGTCGGCACGGCCGACGCGGTCTACCAGAACATCGACATCCTCGAGGCGCACGGCACCAAGTACATTTTGGTGCTCGCCGGCGACCATGTCTACAAGATGGACTACGAGATCATGCTGAAGCAGCATGTCGAAAGCGGCGCCGACGTCACGGTCGGCTGCCTCGAAATGCCGCGCGCGGAATCCAGCGCCTTCGGCATCATGCATATCGACGACACCGGCCTGATCCAATCCTTCCTGGAGAAACCCGCCGATCCGCCACCGATGCCCGGCAAGCCCGACAAGTCGCTCGCCAGCATGGGCATCTATGTCTTCAATTCGGAATTTCTGTTCGACGAATTGCGCCGCGATGCCGCCGACCCGAACTCGGCGCACGATTTCGGCAAGGACATCATTCCCCATATCGTCAAGCACGGCCGGGCGATCGCGCATCAGTTCAACGATTCCTGCGTCCGCTCCGGCGACGATCCCCGCTCCTACTGGCGCGATGCCGGCACCGTCGATGCCTATTGGGGTGCCAACATCGATCTCACCGACGTGGTGCCGGAGCTCGATCTCTACGATCGATCATGGCCGATCTGGACCTATGCCGAGATCACTCCGCCCGCCAAGTTCGTCCACGACGAGGACGGACGGCGCGGCCAGGCGGTGACCTCGCTGGTCTCGGGTGCCTGCATCATCTCAGGGGCGTCGCTGCGACGGTCGCTGCTGTTCACCGGTGTCCACGTCAATTCCTACGCCAGTGTCGAGAACGCGGTGATCATGCCCTATGTGAACATCGGCCGCGGCGCGCGGCTCAAAAACGTCGTGATCGATCGCGGCGTGCGGATTCCGGAGGGGCTCGTGGTCGGCGAGGATCCCGAATTCGACGGCAAGCGCTTCCGCACCACCGAGAACGGGATCACGCTGATCACGCAGTCGATGATCGACAGGCTCGTCACATGACGCAACTGCGCGTCCTCGCGGTCGCCTCGGAAGTCTACCCGATCGTCAAGACCGGCGGCCTCGCCGACGTGGTCGGCGCGCTGCCGGCGGCGCTGCAGCAGCACGGCGTCACGACGCGGACGCTGGTGCCCGGCTATCCCGCTGTGCTGAGCGCCCTGGCCTCGGCCGAGACGCTGCTGCACTGGCCGGAGTTTTATGGCGGGCCGGTCCGCGTGCTCGGCGGCACGCATGACGGCCTCGATCTTCTCGCGCTCGACGCGCCGCACCTTTATGCACGCCCCGGCAATCCCTATGTCGGCCCCGACGGACGCGACTGGCCCGACAACGGCATCCGCTTTGCGGCGCTGTCGCGGATGGCGGCCGACATCGGCCGCGGTGCGATCGCCTCCTTCATCCCCGATATCGTGCATGCGCATGACTGGCAGGCCGGCCTCGCCCCGGCCTATCTGCATTATGGCGGACAACCGCGGCCGGGCACGGTGATGACCGTGCACAACCTGGCCTATCAGGGCCAGTTCTCGCCGGAGATGCTGGCGACGTTCGGCCTGCCCGGCGAGGCCTACTCGCTGCACGGCGTCGAATATTACGGCACCATCAGCCTGTTGAAGGCCGGCCTGCAATTCGCCGACCGCATCACCACGGTGTCGCCGACCTATGCGCAGGAGATCCAGACGGACGAGGGCGGCATGGGGCTCGGCGGCCTGCTGCGCGAACGCGCCGACGTGCTGAGCGGCATCCTCAACGGCATCGATATCGCGGTGTGGAATCCGGCGATCGACCCCGATATCGCGGCGCGCTTCAGCGCCCCGCAGATACCGGAGCGCGCGGCCAACAAGGCGGCGCTGCAGCGGCGCTTCGGGCTTGATCCTGCGCCGGATGCGATGCTGCTCGGCGTCATCAGCCGGCTGTCATGGCAGAAGGGCCTCGACCTGCTGCTCGAGAACATTCCAACCCTGCTTGCCGAAGGCATTCAGCTCGCGCTGCTCGGCAGCGGCGATCGCGATCTGCAGGATCGCTACGCCGCGCTGGCGCGCGACAATCCGGGACGGATCGCAGTCGTGATCGGCTATGACGAGGCGCTGGCGCACCTGATCCAGGCTGGCTCCGATGCGCTCGCGGTGCCGTCGCGGTTCGAGCCGTGCGGCCTCACCCAGCTCTGCGCGTTGCGCTACGGCGCGATCCCGATCGTTGCCAATGTCGGCGGCCTTGCCGACACGGTGCTAGGCTTCGACGAAGCCACCGTCACCGGCAGTGCGGCAACCGGCATCAAGTTCGCCCCCGTGACTTCGGAGGCACTCGCCCACGGCTTGCGCACGGCGAACCTGCTGTTCAACGACAAGGTGACCTGGCGCCGGCTGCAGCAGGCCGGCATGGCCACCGATGTCTCCTGGCACAACCGCGCCGGCCGCTATGCCGCGCTCTATCGCGAGCTCGCAGCCGCGCGCAGATGAAGCACGCTTAATTCAAGAGATCGCAGGACGCGATGCGGTTGATATCGGCGAGGCGGCGGTCGGGATTGCCCTTCAGATCAAGGCTTGCGACGAGATCGAGCAGGCGGCCATAGGCGCGGTCGGCGACCGCAACCGGCAGCGGCTCCTCATCGAAGGCTTCGACGTAGTTGCCGACGAGGCCGCTCAACAGCCGGCAAACGCCGCGTTGCTCCGGGTCGGCCTTGCTCAAGATCTCGAGTTTTTGCTGGAAATTCCTGAAGGTCCGCAGGCCGTGGGGCTGTTGCGACAGCCAGATGTGCAGATCAGGATTAATATCGGTCATATCAGCCTCTTCAAGCGGGAGAAGAAGCTACCGGCTTATACAGCCGATCGGGGTGTTAGGCCATCACGATTTTCGCATGCGTCCTCTGCCCCGCCGCACGGACCGTGTCATCGGATTGGCACGCGATGTAGCTAAAGTGCTTTCGTTTTGATCAGAGTCGCACGAGTGCCGGAAGAATCCTGTAGCGTGCGATCTCGTGCGGATAGTCGCCGCGATTGGCGAGCAGCACGATGCCGAACCTGCGCGCAGGCACTAGGCCGATATAGGCCGAGGCATTGTTGAGCCCGCCGGGCTTGTCGATGACGGTGACGCCGTCCAGCCGCACATGCTCCCATGCCATCGCCTGGCCGAACTTCGCATCGACGCGAAAGCTCTCGCGCTCGGTCATCTGCAACGCCGCGCGCAATTCGGGATCGATCACCGCGCCGTCGAGACAGGCGCGCAGCAAGGTGCCGAGATCGCGCGCCGACGAGAACATCTGACCGGTGCCCGGAAAATCGTAATAGCTCTGCTGATCGCCGATTGGGCCGATCGGCGTGCCATCGTGGGCGTAGCCCTGGACCATGCGCTGCATGATCTCGGGCGCGACCGTCGCGCGGTTGTCTTCGGCACGGTCAGGAACGAAGGTCGATGTCATTCCGAGCGGCTTGAGGATGCGGCTCTCGATCAGCGTCGCGATCGGCGTGCCGTAGCGCCGCTCCAGCACCAGCTGCAACAGGACATAGCCGGCGTGGCTGTAGATGCGCTGCTTGCCGGGCTCGACGCCCTCAGGCGGCGTCCATGCATTGAGCATCGCGACGAACTGATCCCGGCTGAAGGTCTCGTTAGGCCATGGCGGATGATCGGTCGGCAGCAGCAGCCCCGACGTATGGTTGACGAGTTCGCCGATGGTGACGCGGCTGACATAGTCGCCGTGCAGTTCGGGCAGATATTTGCCGACGGGATCATCCAGCCGCAATTCGCCGCGCTCGGTGCCGAGCGCAACCAGCGTCGCTTCGACCAGCTTGCGCAGCGAGGCGAGATTGAACAGCGTGTCTGAAGTGATCGGCCGCTTCCCGGCAGCGTCCGCGAAGCCGTAGTTGAAGAAGCCGACCCGGCCGCCGGCATAGACCGCCGCGGCAAGGCCGCCGGGATCGGCTGCAGTCACGGTCGGCGCCAGTTCCGTCGTGACGATATCCCTGATCTGCGCATCCATGTCGGAATCCGCGCGCGCCGCCACAATCGCGCTAGCAGCGACGGCAAGCAGGACGGCCGCGATCCGGACCGGGAACCATTGTTTCATCAAGAGCGAAATCGGGACGATGTTGCGATGTACC
Source organism: Bradyrhizobium sp. USDA 3364 (assembly GCF_054056355.1). Classification (NCBI taxonomy): domain Bacteria; kingdom Pseudomonadati; phylum Pseudomonadota; class Alphaproteobacteria; order Hyphomicrobiales; family Nitrobacteraceae; genus Bradyrhizobium; species Bradyrhizobium sp. USDA 3364. Next base: position 5,078,642 of record NZ_JBSRYG010000002.1, on the reverse strand, counting down.
CCGCAGGCAAACCCATTCAGCCATCCAGAGATGGCGACATCGCGATCCTAGCGATGGAACCTACGCGTCCGAATTCACGATTGCGCGCCTTCCACCGTTACCTGCCCCAGCCGGGAAAGGGGCGGCCCGATCGCTTGTCCCGGGGGTCACTCCCGGAAATCGCGATCGCGGCCGCCCTCCCACTCCAGCCACGGTGCGGGAACTGAAATCACACTAAAAAAAGCGGGGTGTTTGAAAATGTCGGGAGCGTGCTTCGACGCAAAGGCAAGACCAACGCTTTCCGGGCCGGCCATCGATATGTCTGACTTCGTCACATTCCGCTCCCAACCGGGGACCGTTTCCTAGTAGCAACAATTCGTCAATCAACGGTTGCATAGGCTGATCGGATTCGAGTGACAAGACGTGCCCGCCTGCGGCGAATTGTCCTGTTCCGGATGCTCGCGCCACACAATCGCGGATTAAGCGTGAGTTAACCATCGAGCGCGAGGTTCGGGACCTTTGCGGCGCGCGAGCGGACGATCGACCGCGGCAACGACGCCAACAGCAGCACCAGGCAGACGCACAGCAGCACGATGTCCTTGAACAGGAACTCGCCGGCCAGGTTCCAGGCCATTGGATCGGTCGACAGGCTCCATTTGACCACCCCGGGAGTCGTGAAGAAGAACGACCACGTGATGGCAAAGGTGATCACGCCCATCAGCGAACCGAGCGCCGACAGCAGCGGGCTGAACGCGCCGGCGGCCAGCAGCACGGCGATGCCGAATTCGGCGACACCGAGCACATAGGCCTCGCCGCGGAGGCCGAACACGGAAAGCCACGAGATAAACGGGCTATTGCTGATGAACTGCACGATGCCTTGCGCCGATTGCAGCGTGAACTTCTGCATGCCGAACGCCACGAAGATCACCACCATGACCCAGCGCAGGATGGCAAGCGGACGATAAGATCCCTCGCCTTGTTCGGCGATTTTGAACGACAGATTCATGCGGATGTCTCTTCCTCGCTGCGATGCCACCATCGGCCGCTGTTGCGGCGCTCGTGGCAGACTACGCAGCGCGCCGTGGGCGCGTTACGCGCGGAACATCGCCGCGCTGTTCACAAGGATGTGCAGGCGAGGTGATGACGTCCGTCGTCCAACCGCGACGGTCTCAGGCGCGCTGTCGCAGTGGCCGCGCGGCGTCCTTGGCCGGCACCGGCATGGTGAAACCGTACAGGAACAGGTCCACCACCATGTCGGCGAACTCCCTTGGATCGATCCCGCCCTTCGGGTCGTACCAGGTGTGGCTGAAGTTCAGGATGCCGAACAGCATCATGCTGTAGATCTTCTTGGTCCGCCTGACGATCTTGCCTTCCTTGTCGAGCTTGGCCAGGAGATCGGAGACGGTGTCGACCAGTTGGCGCTCCAGCGCCTTGATCGCATCCTGCTCGGTCTCGCCGAGGAACGAGAGATCGTTGAGGATCACGCGCTGCTCGTCGCTGGAACGCGCATTGAGCGCGACGATGGCCTGGATCGCGGCGCGAAACTGCTCCAGCACCGTTGCCTTGCCGGCCATCGCGGCGTCGACATCCGCAATCATCTCGCGGATATGCGCATCGAGGATCGCGAACAGGATCGCTTCCTTGGAGTCGAAATAATGATACAGCGCGCCGCGCGACAGCTTGCAGGCATCCGCAAGGTCGGCGATCGAGGCACGCATGTAGCCCTGCCGCGCGAACAGGCCGCAGGCGGTGGTGAGAATGCCCCGCTGAATCTCGTCGTAATTTTCTGAGCGCGTCCGCGCCATACCTGTCTCTCTCGTCCACCATCGGCGCCGCCGGAATCGCCCGGCCGCCGTCTCTCTATACTACTGCCGCTCCGCGCCCTCCCCCTCTTTGCGGGCACCATCCACCAGAACTGTTCGACCGCTCGTGAGGCTTCGACCTGCTCAAAAAATAATTTGAACGACCGGTCGGATTATATTAGACTGCCTGTCATCAAGCAAGTGGATTGCGCATGCCGGGAGCAACCCGGCGGCATCGAGGGAGGCTGCGCGTGGATGCTCACAAGGTCGATGCCGTCGTGATCGGAGCCGGCGCCGGCGGGCTGTGCGCCGCGGCGCGCCTCGCCCATGGCGGGCTGCATACGCTCGTCGTCGACGACAAGGACCGGCTCGGCGGACGCGCCTCGACCGAGGAGATCGATGGCTTCAAAGTCAATATCGGCGCGATCGCGATCGAGTTCGGCGGCGTGTTCGAGGAGACCTTCCACACCGTCGGCGCCCCGCTCGACATCCGCGCCCCGGAGCCCGCGAGTTCGTTCTTCATCGACGGCAAGGTGATTGATGTCGGCCGCGGCGGCTGGTCGCTGCTGCTCGGGCAGCTCACAAAACAGGCCTCGCGCATCCTGGAGAAATTCGCGGACGCCCGCTCCGGCAATCTTCCCGACGGGCGGCAATCGACCGAGGACTGGCTGAAGGGCTACACCAGCAACGCCACGGTGCACGCGCTGTTCCGCAATCTCTGCGCCGCGATCTTCGCCTGCAACGCCGCCGAACTGCCGGCCCGCGCCTTCCTCACCTATTTCACCAGCAAGGGCGCGTTCAAGAAGTTCGGTTTCTGCCCGCAGGGCACGATCGGCGTCTGGAACAGCCTTGGTAATGCGATCCGGCGCAATGGCGAGATCTGGCTCGAAACGCCGGCGACGGCGATCCACACCGCGAGCGGCCGCGTCGAGGGCGTCACCGTGCTCAGGAACGGCGAGCGGGTGCGGATCGATACCGATCTCGTCATCAGCAACGCCGGGCCGAAGGCCACCGTCGCGCTTGCCGGCAGTGACGCTTTCCCGGCAGATTATATCGCCAGGGTGAAGGACGACCTTCGCCCCGCCGCCAACATCGTCATCAATGTCGCGAGCCGCGAGCCGCTGATCAACCATCCCGGCATCGTCACCTTCGGCAAGACACGAAGGCTCTGCAACATGGCGAACCTGTCCGCCACCTGTCCGGAGCTCGCTCCACCCGGCTGGCACCTCTATGTCGCCTATGCCGTGCCGGTGCCGGCGCTCGGCAATTTCGACGCGGATGCCGAGGTCGCGCTCGCACTCGAAGACCTCCGCGAGCAGTTCGCGAATTTCGACCAGGCAAGAATCCTCTCGATCCGGGTGATGCGCGACGATTGGCCGGCGCAACGCAGCTGCGCCGGCTACGACCTGCCGCGCGAGACCGGCATCGAGGGCCTGTGGTGCGTCGGCGACGCGGTGAAGCAATATGGCAATGGCGGCACCCAGGCCTGCGCCGAAACCGCCAAGATCGTCACCGATGCGATCTTTGCCGCGCGCCCGCACCTCGCGGCCGGCCGGGTCTGATCGCGATGCCGACGACCATCCCGCATCCGACGCCGCAAGCAGCGCCGCTCACCGCGCCGGAGCGGGACTGCCTGCTCGAATTCCGCAACATCCGGATCGTCTACGACAACGCGATCGAGGCGATCCGCGATGTCTCGATCGCGGTACCCGAAGGCAACATCGTCGCCCTGCTCGGCGCCAACGGCGCCGGCAAGTCGACGCTGCTGAAGGCGATGTCCGGCATCCTCTATACCGAGGAAGGTGTGATCGAGAACGGCAGCATCCGTTTCCGCAACGACGAGGTGCATCGTCTCGCGCCGGACGAGCTGGTCCGCCGCGGCATCGTGCAGGTGCCGGAGGGCCGCCGCGTGTTCGCGGCGCTGACAACAGACGAGAATTTGCAGATGGGCGGCTACACCCAGACCGGCGCCGAGGCGCGCGAGCGGCGCGACAAGGTATTCGCGCTGTTCCCGCGGCTCTATGAGCGGCGCGACCAGATCGCCGGTTACATGTCCGGCGGCGAGCAGCAAATGCTGGCGATCGGCCGCGCGCTGATGACCGATCCCGTGCTGCTGGCGCTCGACGAGCCGTCGCTGGGGCTGGCGCCGCTGATCATCGACCGCATCTATGAGGTGATCGTCCGGCTGCGCGACGAGCTGAAGATGACCGTGCTGCTGGTCGAGCAGAACGCGCAGCGCGCGCTCGACATCGCCGACTACGGCTACATCCTGGAGACCGGCCGCGTCGTGCTCGACGGTACAGCAAGGAAGCTGACGGCCAATGAGGACGTCCAGGAATTCTATCTCGGCGTCTCCTGCGCCGGCCGCAGGAGCCTGCGGGACGTCAAGCATTACAAGCGTCGCAAGCGGTGGCTGTCGTGACCGCGCTGCTCACGGTCGAGAACCTGTCAAAACGCTTCGGCGGCCTGCAGGCGGTTGCCGATGTCAGCCTTGAGGTGACGCCAGGCGAGATCTGCAGCGTGATCGGCCCGAACGGCGCCGGCAAGACCACGCTGTTCAACATGATCTCGGGCATGCTGCGGCCGAGCGGCGGCAGGATCACCTTCGACGGCATCGACCTTGCGACCATCTCGCCGTGGAAGTTCGCCGCCGTCGGCATCGGCCGCACCTTCCAGAATCTCGCGCTGTTCAAGCACGGCACCGTGGTCGAGAACATCCTGACCGGCCGCCACACCCATCTGCGCTCGACCGTGCTCGACGCCGTGGTGTTCTTCGGCCGCACCCGAAAAGAAGAGATCGCGGCCCGGCAGCGCGTCGAGCACATCATCGAATTCCTCGAGATCGAGCACATCAGGGACGCCGTGGTTGGCACGCTGTCCTACGGCCAGCAGAAGCGCGTCGAGCTCGGCCGCGCGCTCGCCTGCGAGCCGAAGCTGTTGCTGCTCGACGAAATGGTTTCCGGCATGAATCAAGAGGAGACCGAGGACATCGCCCGCTTCGTGCTCGACATCCGCGACGAGCTCGGCATCACCGTCGTGATGATCGAGCACGAGATGCGGATCGTGATGGACATCTCCGACCGCGTCCATGTGCTGAACTTCGGCCGCAAGATCGCCGAAGGCACGCCGGACGAGATCAAGCGCGATCCGGCGGTCGCGGAGGCCTATCTCGGCGGCCAGCGCGCCGAGACGATGAAGGTGGGCGCGTGATGTCGACGCTGGACAGTTTTCGTACCGCTCATCCGCCGCTCCAGGCGAACGCCGTGCGCACTGTGCCCACGGCGGGCGCCGACGCGTTCCAGGCCGCGCTTGAGGATGCCGCCACCACCATCCCGCAATTGCTGCGGCAGCGCGCCGCGATGCACGGCGAGGCGCTGGCCCTGCGCGAGAAGGATTACGGCATCTGGAACCCGTATTCCTGGCGGCATTATTACGAGACCGCGCGCGCCGTGGCGCTCGGCCTGCTGTCACTCGGCATCAAGTCGGGCGACCGCGTCGCCATCGCCGGCGAAAACACGCCGGAATGGTTCTATGCGGATCTCGGCGCCCAGATGATCGGCGCGGTCGCAGTCGGCATCTACCCGACCAATCCCTGGGTCGAGCTGCAATACATCGTCAAGCATTCCGGCGCGCGCGTCGTCGTCACCGGCGATCAGGAGCAGACCGACAAGGTGCTCGACGCGATGGCCAAAAATGGCGGCCTGCCGGACCTCGAGGTCATCGTCTGCATCGACATGAAGGGCCTACGCCATTACCGGCAATCGGAGCTGATGTCGTTCGCCGCGCTGTGCGAGCGCGGCAGAGCCTACGCGCAGGAGACCCCAGAGGCCAACGCCACGCTCGACCGGCTGATCAGCCAGGCCGCGCCCGACGATGTCTGCATCCTCGTCTATACCTCGGGCACGACCGGTCCGCCGAAGGGCGCGATGCTGACCCATCGCAATCTCGTCTACGCCGCCTATGCCTACGCCAAGACCGTAGGGATCGCTGACACGCCGTTCGAGGCGGTGAGCTATCTGCCGCTGTGCCACGTCGCCGAGCGCTGCTACGGCACGGTGACGCATCTGGTGCTCGGCGGCACCGTCTCCTTCGCCGAATCGATCGACACGGTTGCCATCAACATCCGTGAGATCGCGCCGACCTTCTTCGTCGGCGTGCCGCGCATCTACGAAAAATTGCAGCAGGGCTTTCTGTTCCGCCTCGGCGAGAGCGGCCGGCTGCGACAGGGTTTCACCAAGGCCTGCCTCACCTGGGGCCGCAGGCTGTCCGACCGCCGGCAGGCCGGCAAGGCTAATGTGCTCGATCACACCGCCTACGGGCTGCTTTACCTGCTGATGTTCCGCAATTTGCAGCGCCACCTGGGCTTTGCCCATAGCCGGCACCGGCTCTGCGCCGGCGCCTCGATCTCGCCGGAGACGCTGCGCTTCTTCGACATCATCGGCCGCCCGGTGTCGCAGGGCTATGGCCTCACCGAAAGCGGCGGCGTCGCCTTCATCCAGACGGAAAGCCATCACCGCATCGGCGGCTGCGGCATCCCCCTGCCGCAGACCGAATGGAAGTGCGATGCCGACGGCGAGATCCTGCTGCGCAATCCCGGCGTCTTCAAAGGCTACTTCCTCGACGAGAAGGCCTCGACCGCATCGCTCGAACAAGGCGGCTGGCTGCGCACCGGCGACATCATCGATGTCCTCGACAATGGCGAGATCGCCGTGGTCGACCGCAAGAAGGCGATCATCATCACCGCCGGCGGCAAGAACATCGCGCCGTCCGAGATCGAGAACGCGCTGAAGGATTCCGAGTTCATCAAGGAGGCGATCGTGGTCGGCGAGGCCAGGAAGTATCTCGGCGCCATAATCCAGGTCGATTACGACAATGTCGGCCGCTGGGCCCGCGACCGGGCGATGGCCTACACCAACTACAAGTCACTGTCGCAACTGCCCGAGGTTCACGAGCTGGTCGAGCGCATTGTTAACGAGACCAACAAGCGGTTCGCACGGGTCGAGAACATCAGGCGCTTCGCCATCCTCGAGAAGGAGCTCGACCATGACGACGGCGAGCTGACCGCCACGCAGAAGGTGCGCCGCGCCATGATCGAGAAGAAGTTCGCGCGCGAGCTTGCGGTCATCTACCAGGCGGAGGGCTGAATGCAGTATCTCGTCCAGCTCCTGATCTCGGGGCTCGCGATCGGCGCGATCTACGGCCTGATCGCGATGGGCTTCGCGGTGATCTACAAGTCGACCGGGCTGGTCAATTTCGCGCAGGGCGAGATGACCATGATCACGGCCTATATCGCCTGGACGATCTCGATCACGGTCAGCGGCAATGTGTTCGTCGTCGCCGTCGGCGCCATCCTCGCCGCGGTCGTACTCGGGCTCGTGATCGAGCGGCTGGTGATGCGGCCGATGCTGGGCGAGCCGGTGTTCGCGACCGTGATGGTCACGATCGGCCTTGCCGTGATCCTGCGCTCGGCGATCAACTTCATCTGGGATGCCTACCCGCACGGTCTCGATATCGGCATGGGCCGCGGCATCGTGCATCTCGGCAGCATCGGCGTGCGCACCGGGCAACTCGCCGTGATCGCGACACTGCTGTTGCTGCTCGCTGCGATCTGGGCGTTCTTCCGCTACAGCAAGGTCGGCGTCGCGATGCGCGCGGTCGCGGCCGACGACCGCACCGCGCTGTTGATGGGCATCAGCGCCACCAAGGTGCATGCGCTGGCCTGGGCCGCGTCGTCGGTGATCGCCGGCATCGGTGGTGTTTTCTTCGCGCTGTCCTACGACCTGTCGCCGGCGATGTTCCAACTCGGGCTGAAGGCGTTTCCGGCCACCATTCTGGGCGGGCTCGACGCGGTGCTCGGCTCCGGCCTCGGCGGCCTCCTGATCGGCATCACCGAGAACCTTGCCGGCGGCTATCTCGGCTCCGGCATGAAGGAAGTCGCGGGCTTTGCCATGATCATCGTGGTGCTGATGGTCCGCCCGTTCGGCATCTTCGGCGAACGCGACATCGAGAGGGTGTGATGCGCACGGGCGATTACAAACAAAGCTATGGCGAGTTGGTTGCGCTGATCGATTCCCCTCCGGTCTGGCTCTGGTCGGCCGTACTGCTGCTGACGCTGATCGCGGCACCCTACTTGCTGAACTCCTACGCGCTGTCGTTCCTGATGATCATCCTGATCACGGTGACCGGCGCGCTCGGGCTCAACATCCTGACCGGCTACACCGGCCTGATTTCGCTCGGCCATGTCGGCTTCCTCGTCACCGGCGCCTATGCCTATGCGGTGCTGGTCTCGAAGTACCACATGCCGCCGCTGGTCGGTTTCCTCGGCGCCGGCGTGGTGCCGGCACTGGCGAGCCTGATCGTCGGCGCGCCGTCGCTCCGCCTCAAGGGGCTCTATCTCGCGATCACGACGCTCGCGTTCTCCTTCATCATCAACACCGTGATCCTGGAAATGCGCTGGCTCACCAACGGCGCCCGCGGCATCCAGGTGCAGCGGCCGGAGATTTTTGGCATCAGCTTCGACAGCGATACAGCGTTCACCTATCTCTGCCTCGCCATTGCGGCGCTGACGCTGCTTGCGACGCTCAACATCCGCCGCAGCCGGGTCGGCCGCGCCTTCGTTGCGATCCGGGACAACGACACCGCGGCCCGCGTCATGGGCATCAATTTGCACGCCTACAAGCTGTTCGCCTTCGTCACCTCGGCGTCCATCACCGGCATCGCCGGCGCGCTCTACGGCATCTATCTCTCCTTCGTCAGTGTCGAGGGCTTTCCGTTCCTGCTTTCGATCGAGGCGCTGGCGATCCTGATCGTCGGCGGACTCGGCTCGGCGCTCGGTGCCGTGCTCGGCACCATCCTGATCGTGCTGCTGCCGGAGGCGACACGGATCGTCTTCAGCCTGTTCAGCGCGCAGATGGACGCGACCTTCACGACCGGGGCGCAGGAGCTGAAGAGCATGCTCTATGGTCTTGTCATCATCCTGTTCCTGCGCTTCCAGCCGAGAGGGCTGGTCGGCGCCTGGCACGACATCAAGCGGACCTGGGTGCACTGGCCGCTGCGCTACTAACAAGAAAAGACACAACACCATGAGGAGGAAACAATGATCAGACATCTGGCGGCGGCTTCGCTGCTGCTTTCCACCGCCTGCCTTGCCATCGGCCCGGCTGCGGCCGCCGATCGCGGCATTACCGACACCGAGATCCTGATCGGCGACGTCGAGCCGCTAACCGGCCCGCCGGCGCTGCTCGGCGTCGCAGCCTCGATCGGCCACAAGATCGCGATCGCGGAAGCCAACGCCGCCGGCGGCATCAACGGCCGCAAGATCAAATATGTGCTGGAGGATGACGGTTACGTCACCGCGCGCACCATCCAGGGTGTCAAGAAGGTGATCGACGTCGACAAGGTGTTTGCGATGCTCGGCATCTCGGGCTCGGGCCAGTCGATCGCCGCGATGCCGGTGCTGGAGAAATCCGGCATCCCGACCGTGATCGACGTCGCGCCGGTCAAGTTCCTGTGGGAGCCTCCGCGCAAGAACGTGTTCGTGGTCGGACAATCCTACGAGGAAGGCATCGTCCACCTCGTCAACTTCCTCGCCGACAAGAGCCCCGGCAAGAAGTGGGGCCTGATCACCCAGGACGACGACTACGGCATCACCGTGCGCGACGGCTTCGACTCCGTCGTCAAGGCGAAGAAGCTGAACGTCGTCTACAGCGGCAATTACAAGAAGGGCCAGCAGGACTTCTCGTCCGACATGCTCCAACTGAAGGAGTCCGGCGCCGAGGTGTTCCTGGCCGGCGGCATCATCGCCGAGAACATCGCGATGATGAAGGAGCTCGAGAAGCTCAGCATCAAGCCGGTGACCGGTATCTTCTGGCCCGGCCGCATCGAGCCGGTGCTGAAGCTGATGGGACCGGCCGGCGACGGCATCTACGCAGTCGACTATGTCGAGCCGTTCGCGGGGGCCGCCGGCAAGGCGTTCCTGGAGAAAGCCAAGCCGCTGGTCTCGGAGGCCGAATTCAAGGGCATCAACCGCTACACTATGACCGGCTACGCCGCCGCGAAGGTCTTGGTCGCGGCGATCGAGCGTTGCGGCAAGCAGCCGACCTGGGCCTGCACCATCGCGGAGCTGGAGAAGACCAAGAATGTCGAGACCGGCGTGATGGCACCGATCAGCTTCGGCCCCGGCGTGCGCTTCTCCAACCAGAAGCTGCAGATCATGCAGGCCGACGCGGCGACGCTCAGCTTCAAACCGGTGGACTAGAGCCATGAAGGTCCTGATCGTCTTTGCTCATCAGGAGGCGCAGTCATTCAACGCTGCAATGCTGGCGCGGTCGGTTGCCGAATTGACCGCGCTCGGGCACATGGTCAGGATCTCCGATCTGTACGCCATGCGCTTCAACCCGGTGGCGACATCAGAAGACTTCGGCGAGCGCCGGTTTCCCGACCGGCTGCAATATGACCGCGAGCAGAAATACAATCTGCAACAGGGCGCGCTCAGTGGCGACATAGCCGCCGAGATCGAGAAGCTGTTGTGGTGCGACGTCCTGATCCTGCAGTTTCCGCTGTGGTGGTTCTCCGTCCCCGCCATCATGAAGGGCTGGATTGATCGCGTGTTCGTCAACGGCGCGATCTATGGCTCGGGCCGCCGTTACGACACCGGCGGCCTTGCCGGCCGCCGCGCCATGGTCGTGACCTCGACCGCCGCCTATCCCGGCATGTGCGCGCCCAACGGGCTGGTGGGCGCGCTCGATGTGGTGCTGTGGCCGATCCAGAACGGCACGCTGGCCTATGCCGGCTGCAAGGTGCTGCCGCCCTTCGTGTCGTATTCAGTGAACTTCGTCGACGAGGCCGCGCGGCACCGCTATCTCGACGACTATGCCGAGCGGCTGCGGCAGATCGAGGCCACTGAGCCGCTGTTCTTCCATCCGCTCGCGGATTTCGGCAAAGACTGGCGGTTGAGGCCGGGTGTGACCGCGCAGACCGTCGGTCAGGGCAAGCCGACGGCGTAACTCACATTCGCTTGGCGACTTCTTCCAGCATTACTTCGGTGGCGCCGCCGCCGATCGTCAGCACCCGTGCGTCGCGCACCATGCGCTCGATCGCCGTACCGCGCATGAAGCCGCTGCCGCCGTGCAGCTGCAGGCAGCCATGCACGACCTCGTGCAGCACCTCCGGCGACAGCGCCTTCACCATCGACACTTCGCGCAGGCAATCCTGCCCGGCCGCGGCGAGCTCGGCGGCATGATAGGCCAGCGCCCGCGCGGCGGCCGCCTTCGCGGCGAGCTGGGCGAGCTTCAGCCGCACCCCCTGCTGGTTCCAGAGCGGGCCGCCGAACGCCTGCCGTGTCTTCACATAGTTCGTGGTCAGCTCGATCGCCTTGGCGGATTCGCCGGCGCAGATGCCGCCGATGCAGATGCGCTCGTTCTGGAAGGTCTCCATGATGCCATAGAAACCCTTGCTCTCCTCGCCGAGCAGATTCTCCACCGGCACGCGCACATCCTGGAACGCGAGCTCGGCCGTATCCGAACAGAGCCAGCCATGCTTGTCGAGCTTGGTCGCCGTGATGCCCGGCGTGTTGCGCTCGACGATGAACAGCGAGATGCCGCGGCTGCTCTTGGCGTGCGGGTCGGTGCGTGCGGCGACGATCAGGATGTCGCCATAGACCGCGTTGGTGATGAACATCTTTGCACCGTTGATCACCCAATGATCGCCATCGCGCCGCGCGCGCGTCTTCAGGCCTGCGACATCAGAGCCGGCATCGGGCTCGGTCACCGCAATCGAGCAGACCGTCTCGCCGCGGATGATCGCCGGCAAGTACTTCTGCTTCTGCTCCGGCGTGCCGCGCAAGGAGATGTGCACCGCCGACATGTCGGTGTGAACCAGAATCGACGAGGTGAAGCCGCCGAAACTCGAGCGTCCGAGTTCCTCGGCGAACACCATCGACGCCAACGGCCCCATGTCGGTGCCGCCATATTCGGCGGCGTGACGCATGCCGAGAAAGCCGAGCGCGCCCATGCGGCGATAGATCTCGCGCGGGATCTTGCCGTCGTGTTCCCACGCCTCGGCATGCGGCACCACTTCCTTCTCAACGAAGCGGCGGACCTGCTCGCGCAACATGCGCAGCTCCTCGGGCAGATTGGGCTGCTCCGTGAAATGGAATTCGGTCTCGGTGAGCTGGCGCGGGTCCGAGGTCATGACGTTCATTGTGACGCCCTCTCATGGCCGATGTGAAGATGGTTGCGCAGGAATTTCGCAAGCGACGCGATCGCTTCTCGCGCCTGCGGAATCTCGGGAAACATCTGGAAGACGTGGATCATGCCGTCCCAGACCTCTAGCTCGACGTCGACGCCGGCGGCTCGCGCGCGCGCAGCCAGTTCAGTCGAGTCGTCGCGAACGGTTTCGCGATCTCCGACCTGCACCAACAGCGGCGGCAGAGGGGCGAGATCGGCATAAAGCGGCGAGGCCAGCGGGTCGCGGGGATTGCCGTCCTTGCCGAGATAGTTCTTCGCCAGCGCCAGGATCATCGCGCGCTGGTGGATCGGATCGGCTTCGGCCCTGCTTTCGTAGCTCGCGCCGGTCGCAGCGAGATCGGTCCATGGCGACATCAGCGCACCGGCCGCCGGCAGCGGCAGACCACGGTCGCGCGCCGCCAACATCGCAGCGAGCACGAGATTGCCACCGGCCGAGTCGCCGGCGAAGGCAATGTCCGCCGGGCGCAATCCCTGATCGCGCAGATATTGATAGGAAGTCAGCGCATCATCGAGCGCGGCCGGGAAGCGATGCTCCGGCGCGAGCCGATAATTGATCGCGAGCACGCGGCAGCCGGATGCATCGGCGATCCGCGCGATCAGCTCGCGATGCGAGACGACCGAGCCGATGCGAAAGCCGCCGCCGTGAAGATAGAGGATCGCCTTGCCGCGCGGTGCGTCTGCCGGCGCGATCCATTCGGCCTCGACGTCGCCGGCAGAGACAGGCTGGCACGTCACCGGAACCGAACAGCCGGCAAAGGCCAGGTCCCAATCGCGGCGCATCTGCGCCACTGACGTGTCGCGGAACCAGTTGCGATAGATCGTACGCAGGCGCTCGACGGCACGATCGACCGGGCTGATTGCGATATCGTCTGCGCCGCTCATCTCAGCCGCCGATGCCCATGCCGCCGGACACGCCGAGCGTCTCGCCGGTGATGTAGGCGGCCTGGTCGGAGGCGAGGAACAGCGCGGCGGCCGCGACCTCCTCCGGCTCGCCGAGGCGGCCGAGCAGCGTTGCGCCCGTCATGGCCTGCAGGATCTTGTCGCCGCCCTTTGCGACTGCCTGCTCCAGCATCGGCGTGCGGATCGGCCCCGGCGCGATCGCGTTCGCGGTGATGCCATAGCGTGCATTCTCCCGTGCGATGCTCCTGGTGAAGGAGATCACGCCGCCCTTGGCCGCGGAATAGACCGCGCCGCCCTTGGAGCCGAGCCGCGCCGCCTCCGAGGTGATGTTGATGATGCGGCCGAAGCGCGCGGCCTGCATTGCGGGCAATGCGGCGTGGGTGCAGGCCAGCACCGAGGTGAGATTGATCGCGATCAGCCGAGCCCAATCCTCCGCATTGGTGTCGGTGAAGAAGGCGTGCTGATCGATGCCGGCATTGTTGACGACGATGTCGAACGGGCCGTCCTGCGCCATCACGGCCTGGACCGCGGTGGCATCGCTGACATCGAGCCCTGCGACCACAGCTCCCGTCTCGCGCGCGAGCTCGGAGGCTGCGGCCACGTCGAGATCGGCGATCACGACCCTGGCGCCTGCCCCGGCAAAGCTGCGGGCAATCGCGGCACCAATGCCGCGCGCGCCGCCGGAGATGAAGGCGCGGCGGCCATCGAGACGCCCGAATGGCAAGGTCGCCACCTCAGCGCCCCGTGAATGCAGGCTTGCGCCGCTCTATCACGGCGGCGAGCCCCTCGCGCGCGTCGGCCATCCCCGAGAGCTCGGCGACGGTGCGCGCCTCTTCCGACAGGCATTGCTCGATGCTGGTGCCGGTGCCGGCCCAGACCAGTCGCTTGGTCGCTGCCAGCGCCTTCGGCGCGCCAGCGGCAAGTTCGCGCGCCAGCGCCAGCGATGCATCGACAAGCTCGGCATCGGGTACGACCTTGGTCACGATACCCATCTGCAACGCCTCAGCCGCCGGGATCACCGGATTGGTCAGCAGGATCGACATCGCCCGCCGCAGCCCGACCAGCCGCGACAGCGTGACGGAAACGCCGGCGTCCGGCGCCATTGCCACCCGCGTCGCGCCGGCGAGGAATTTGGCCGATTCCGCCGCGATCACGATGTCGGAGGCGCAGACCAGGCCGAACCCGCCGCCGCCCGCGGCGAAACCTTGCACCGAGGCGATGACCGGTGCCTCCAGCCGCAGCAATCCGGTCACCGCATTCTGCAGATAGGCGGTGGCCTGCCGGATATAGTCCGGCAGCTTCTCGCCCTTGGAAGCAAAGGCGCGGACGTCGCCGCCGGCGCAGAAATTCGTGCCCTCGCCGCTCAGCAGCACGACGCGCAGATCCGGATGGCCGTGGCAGACCATGATGGCGTCGCACAGCGCGCTCAGCAGCTCGGCGCTCATGCCGTTGGCCGCATCAGGACGATTGAGCCGCAGCTGTGCGATGCCGTCGGTGATGTCGAGCAGAACGGGGCCCTTGTCGATCATGGCAAAATCTTCCCTAAACCAGGAATGACAGCGTGTAGATCGCCTTGTCGTTGTTGACGAGGATGACCTTCTTGGCGGCCATCCGCAGTTCGCCGTCGACATGGCGCAGTCGGTATTCATTGCGCGCCGCCCACAGCGTGTCATCGCGCAGGCTCGACTCGAAGATCAGGCTGTTGCTGGCGACCGCGATGTCGCCATTGTCCGGCTGCTCGTCCATCAACTCGATGTTGGAGATCAACCGGCGCAGGTTCGACTGCGGCGTCTGGGTGAAGTGCTTGCCGGTCATCAGCTGCCGAACCCGCAGCGCGATCCGCGAGCGGTTGTCGTAGATGATCGACATCTGCCGTTCGGGATCGATGTCGGCGCCGTTGGCCGGCACCCAATAGACCCCGTCATCGGTCCAGAGCTTTTCCCAGGCCTCGTATTGATGCTCGTCCTGCAACCGCGCCTCGCGATAGAGCAAGGTGGTGATGGCGCTCATCAGCGTGGCGCTGCTCTCGCGCGACAGCATCAGGCAGGCTCCATCAGCTTGCGATAATGGGTCCAGATCCCGCGCGACGGCACCTCGTCGGTGACGTGGCCAACCGTGAAGCCGAGCTCGTCCTGCCGCTCGCGCTTCTCGCCGCGGCCGAGGAATATCCATTCCGGATTACGCGCCAGCACGCCGCGGTGGCAGCGCTCGTACATTTCGGAATCATCCGCCAGCAGGAAGCCGGCCGGGCCGACCGAGCCCATGGTCTGCTGGCGCAGCCTTCGGTTCAGGTCGGGGGCGCCCTTGAACTGCAGCGCGGTGACGTGCTGCACGCTGTCGTCGACGCCGAGCGGCTGGATCACGAACATCTGGATCTCGGCGATGAACAGGTTCGGGAAGATCATCACATGCGGCGTGCCGTCGACCATGATCTCGCGCGCCGCGGTGTCGCCGTAAGCCGTCTTCATCCGTGCGGTGTAATCGGGCAGCCGTTCCTCGCTGGTGCCGAACCAGCTCATCGGCGCGTCGCGCTTGCGGAATTCGGGCCGCAGGTCGATCTCGGTATGGCCGTTGCCGTAGTCGCGCGTCAGCGCGGTCGATGCGCCGCCATAGAGCTTGCCGATCATGCTGTCGGCGACGCCGAAGATCGAGGTGTGCACGAAGGCGGGATGATAGCCGTCGCACTCGTTCTCCAGGATGAACTTCCAATTCGCCTTGACGCGGTGCTTGAGGAAGCCCGCCGTGATCTCGACCTCGCCCTCGGGCGAAGTGCGCACCAGGCGATCGATGGTCTCGGCGGCCCCGCCGAGATGCTTCTTCAGGGTTGGGCCATCGGCGGCGAAGGAACCGAACACGAAACCGCGATAGGACTCGACGCGCGTCACCCGCCCGAGCGCGAGCTGCGACTTGTCCTGTCCCTCGTAACCGTCCGGGAAGGCATAGCCGACCAGGCGGCCGTCATTGGCAAAGGTCCAGGAGTGGAACGGACAGGTGAACGAACGCGCATTGCCGCGGTCATAGGAACAGATCTGGTTGCCGCGATGCGAGCAACGATTCAGCAGCAGGTTGACCTTGCCCCGCTCGTCGCGCGTCATGATCACGGATTGAGGGCCGATCGACTTGACGACGTAGTCGTTGGCGTTCGGCACCTCGCTCTCGTGGCCGACATAGACCCAGGTTCGGTACCAGATGTTCTTGAGCTCGGCCTCGAAGATCTCGGGGTCGGTATAGAGCGATCCGTGGACCCGGTCGGGCCGGATCAACCGTTCCCACGGCGGGACGCCGGTCATCATGTTCATCGCTCCGTCTCCCTCGCCGGCCGCTTGCCGCGGATACTTTCACCGACCGCCAATAATAATCCGAACGGTCGTTTGATCAATAGATAGCACGGGCGCCGCGGACGGGCAAGCAGCATTACGGACGCCGGACATCCCCGGCGCAGCGCGCAAGGTTGCAATCCCCGGTGGTCGGCGGTGCCACGGTCTCAGCCTGGTGCGGTGGTCGTCGCGTTCGCGTCGGCCACCGATCGCGCGCGTCAATGACCGCGACGGAACGATTGCTCACGACTTCAATCCAGGAGGCCCTGATGGTGCATTCGAACGGCGATGCGTCAGGCACGCCTCGAGAGTTGAGGCCGCGCCGTGATCGCGGCTGAGTTGCAGCCGTTGATCGTCAGCGGTTCCACCGTCTGTTGAATGCCGGCAACACCATCAGACAAAAACGCGCAATCGTGCAGATTGTGCGTTTTGAATCACGAAGGTGCCGCATCCCTGTCAAATCCTGCTTGCGGGTGGCGCAACAAGAACACTATGGGGAAAATCTACATGCAGCAGGCACCGCTGGGCGCACGGAGTGCGGAATCGTCTGGATATGTTCTCTACTTCCAGCTCGCCAGCAATGGCACGAGACGCGCGTGCAGTCTGACGATCCAGGCGGAAACCGCCGACGAGGCGGCGCGCATTTTCCGCGAGAACTGGGGCACGATCGAATCGATGGCACGCGACGGCGTGAGCACGGGAATGGTCGGCTCGGCGCCCGTCAGCCTCGCGATGTCCTGAGGCACATCGTTCGACCTCCCGATCACACTACACTTGAGGCGTGACAGGATGACGACCGCAGCTTGACGCCGTGATCGCGCGCCCGTCTGACGCGCTAACGCGACAATCAAGTCATGAGGTGCAGGGCTCGCGCACATGCACGAGCCCTGCCTCGTCTTAGAACGCTTCAAATCCGATCCAGTTAGAGGGATTTCAAGTCTGCTCCGGTTCTTTTCACGCGCGCCGACTGCTAGAGGCGCGGCGTGAACGTGTTCGCGTGAATCGGAAGTCCAAGAGTGCCTGTGAATGCTGATGGCCGCCTTGTCGGCGATCGTCGAAATGCCGCCGACAAGGGCCGCACTTACCTGCTGATCGGTACAGCATTCCTGCTTGCCGATGTCTCCTCCGCGGCGACGCCGGCAAACGCCCAATCGAGCGTCCCGTTGCCGCCCGTTTCGGTCGACCAGCCGATGCAGAAGCGCAAGCCGGCAGCCGCTACGGCAAGGCCGGCGCAGCGAACCCAGGCGGCTGCCGCGGCACGGCAGCGCAGCCGCAATACCCAGTCGGCGCCCCCGACACCGTCGGAGCGCGCGGCCGCGGCCGCAGCAGTGCTGAACGAAGCCAAGCTCCACTATCGCGCGATGCCGAGCTCGACCACGCTGCGCAGCGGCGCCTCGCCGCTCGACACCTCGCAGACGGTCAATGTCGTGCCCGAGCAGGTGTTGAAAGACCAGCTGCCGCGCAACCTCGACGACGCGCTGGCCAATGTCAGCGGCGTCACCCAGGCCAACACGCTGGCCGGCACCCAGGATGCGGTGATGCGCCGCGGCTTCGGCGACAACCGCGACGGCTCGATCATGCGCAACGGCATGCCGCTGGTGCAGGGCCGCAGCCTCAACGCCTCGGTCGAAAGCGTCGAGGTGCTGAAGGGCCCGGCGTCGCTGCTCTACGGCATCATGGATCCCGGCGGCATCGTCAATACGATCAGCAAGCGCCCCGAGCTCTACCAACACGGCTCGGTGACCCTGCTCGGTTCGACCTACGCCAACAACAAGAGCGGCGCCGACGGCACCATCGACATCACCGGCCCGATCGGCGATCGCGGCCTCGCCTACCGCTTCATCGGCTACGACGTCAGCGAGGATTACTGGCGCAATTTCGGGCGCCACCGCGAGATGCTGGTGGCGCCGTCGCTGGCCTGGTACGGCGAGAACACCACCGTCCAGCTCAATTACGAGCACCGTGAATTCATCACGCCGTTCGACCGCGGCACCGCGTTCGATCCCGCAACCAAGGCGCCGCTTAAGATCCCGGCGACGCGCCGGCTCGACGAGCCCTTCAACAACATGTGGGGAACCTCGGACCTGATGCAGGCCTCGGTCGAGCACCGCCTGAACCAGGACTGGAAGCTGTTCGCGGCCTACAGCTACAACACCGAGACATTCAGCGCCAACCAGCTCCGTATCACCGGTATCAATACCAAGACCGGCGTCGAGACCCGCAGCAATGACGGCACGCAGGGCTCGCTCAGCAATGCGAGCTACGGCACATCCTATCTGCAGGGCAATGTCTGGCTCGGCGGTTTCCGCAACGAGGTGCTGTTCGGCGGCGACGGCCAGTACCGCACCATCTATCGCGACAATCTGATCCGGCAGTCGACGCCAAGCTTTAACTTCTACAATCCGGTTTACGGGCTGATCACGCCGGGCACCACAGTGTCCGCTGCCGATAGCGCCCAGACCGACAAGCTCGGCCAGTGGTCGCTGTTCTTCCAGGACACGCTGCACCTGACCGAGCGCTTCGCGCTGGTCGGCGGCGTACGCTACATGGATTACGACCAGCTCGCGGGCAAGGGACGGCCGTTTATCACCAACACCAACGTGTCCGCCGACAAGGTGCTGCCGCTCGGCGGCGCCATCTTCAAGCTCACCGACGAGCTTTCGCTCTATGCGAGCTACACCCAGTCGCTGAAGCCTAATTCGACGATCGCCCCCCTGAGCAATGGCGGCGGCGTCGTGCTCGGCTCGAACATCGCGCCCGAGGAAGGCACGCAATACGAAACCGGCCTCAAATTCGACCTCAACAAGCGGCTCTCCGGCACGGTCGCGGTCTACGACATCGAGAAGCGGAACGTGCTGGTCAGCCAGATCGATCCCGCAACCGCCCTCAACGTGTACACTGCGGCCGGCAAGGTGCGCTCGCGCGGCGCCGAGTTCGATGTCACCGGCAGGCTATCAGACAATTGGAGCTTGATCGGCAGCTACGGCTACACCGACGCGCGGGTGACAGAGGACCCGACCTACGCCGGCAAGCAGTTGCAGAACGTCGCCCTGAACACGGCCTCGCTCTACCTCGTCTATGATTTCGGCACGGCGCTGCCCGGCCGGCTTCGGCTCGGCGGCGGCGCGCGCTATGTCGGCGATCGCCCCGGCGATGCCGCCAACACCTTCGTGCTGCCGTCCTACGCGGTGGCGGACATCTTCGCGACCTACGAGACCAAGGTCGAGACGCTGCCCGTGATCTACCAGTTCAACGTCAAGAACCTGTTCGATACCGTCTACTATCCGTCCGCCGTCAACAATCTCAACGTGGCGATGGGCGATGCCCGGCGCTTCTCGCTCTCGGCGACGATGAAATTCTAGCATGGCCATGGCGCGGACAGCGATCGGACTGCTGGCCGGCCTCGCCGCGACCGCTGTCACCTGCACCACGGTTCGTGCCGACGAGCTCACGCTCTACGCAACCCGGGAAGCAAATTTGCTCGAGCCTGTCATCGCGGCCTTCACGGCAGAGCGCGGCACTACCGTCAGGGCCGTCTTCGTTGAAGACAGCCTGGTCAAGCGCCTGACGGCGGAAGGCGACAACTCGCCCGCCGATGTCCTGCTCACCATCGGTCTCGACAAGACGACCCAGCTTGCGGCGCGCGGGCTGACGCAGGCGTTCGCATCGCCAGCGCTTGAGCAGGCGGTGCCGGCCAACCTTCGCGGCAACGGCGGCCAGTGGGTCGCGCTCGCCATCCGTCCGCGCGTGGTGTTCACGCGCAAGGACAGTCTCCTCGCCGCGATCGGCTATCGGGAGCTCGCCGACTCGAAATGGCGCGGAAAATTGTGCATGCGATCGCCCTCGCACCAGAACAATGTCGCGCTGATCGCGGCCTATCTCGCCCATCACGGATCGGACGCGACAGAGACCTGGCTTGCCGGCGTGAAGAACAATCTCGTCCACAGGCCGGCCGACAAGGACAACGACGTGGTTCGCGAGATCGCGGAGGGACGCTGCGACATCGGGATCGGCAACACGGTCGCGCTCGCACAGCTCCGCGGCGGCCGTGAAGGCAGTGACTGGCGCGCATGGGCGGACGCGGTGAAGGCGGTGCCGACCGCATTCGAGAGCGGTGGCAGTCACGTCAACCTGACCGGCGCGGCGATCGCCCGGCATGCCCCGCATCCGGCGGCCGCGCGTGCCTTCCTCGAATTCCTCATCACGCCGGAAGCCCAGACGATCTTTGCCGCCGCCGAGCTGGAATATCCCGTGCTCGCGACCGCCAAGCGGGCTCCGATCGTCGAGGGGCTCGGATCGTTCCCCGCCGATGCGCTGCCGATCGACGAGATCGCCGCGCATCAGGCCGCCGCAATCGCGCTGATCCGAAAGGCCGGATTCGATGAGTGACCTCCGACGTCCGATCAAGGCCGCGCTGTTGCAGGTTCATTCCATCGCCGGCCTCACGCTGGCGCTGCTCTGGGCCGTGGTCGGTCTCACCGGCGCGACGATGGCTTTCGAGGACGAGATCGTGGCCAGCCTGAACAGCCAGATCATGCGCGTCGACGCCAGCGCGGCCCGGCGGCTCACGCCGGACGAACTGGTCGCGCGGCTCCAGGCGGGGGGCGATTTCGGCAAGGTCTCGGCCATATCGATGGCCAGCGATCCATCGGCCGCGGCGCGCATCCGCTTCGCGCGCAGCGACGGCGGCGCGCGGCCGTCCTCGGTCTATGTCGACCCCTATGACGGACATGTGCTCGGCTCGCCGCTCGGCGAGGACTTCTTCGCCACCGTCCGCAAGCTGCATCGCTGGCTGCTGTTGCCGGGCGACGGCAACGGCATTGGCCGCAAGATCACCGGCACTGCCGCGATCTGCCTGATCGTGATGCTGGTCACCGGCCTCGTGCTGCGCTGGCCGCATCGGGCGCGCAGCGTGAAGATGTGGCTGAAGCCAAATCTCGGACTGCGCGGGCGCGGCCTGCACCGCTCGCTGCACGCCGTGATCGGCACCTGGGTGCTGCCGGTCTATCTGGTGATGACGCTGACCGGGCTGTGGTACTCGTTCGAATGGTACAAGGCCGGCGCCAACTGGCTGTTCGCGCGGCCCCAAGCCGCGGCCGCGGCGATGCAGGCCAAGGCGCCGCGCGCGGCGGGTGCCGAGAAGGGCAAGGTTGAAGCCAAGTCTGAAGCGAAGTCTGAAGCCAAGACCGATACCAAGCCCGAGGCAAAGCCGCTTGTTTTCGATCACGTCTGGTCGGCGTACCTGCAGCAGGAGAATGGCAGCTACGGACGGGCCCTCCTGACCCTGCCCGCCGGCGCCGGCACGGCGGTGCGCGTGCGATCATGGGGGCAGGATTCGTCGCTCGAGAGCGTGCGCGACGAATTCCGTATCGATGCCGTCACCGGACGCGTCATCTCGTCGGACCGCTATGCCGACAAGACGTTCGGCGAACGCATCCTTGCCGGCGTGCTCGATATCCACCGCGGTGCCATCCTGGGATGGCCCGGCAAGCTCGCCTTCATGCTGGCCGCCGCCATGATGCCGCTGTTCGCCGTGACCGGCCTGCTGCTCTATCTGTCCCGCCGCAGGCACCGGCGGCTGGCGCGGCCGCCGGTCGCTCACCTCGTTCCGGGCGAGTGAATTCACGAGCCGAAATCACACGCCGCGAGCCGGGCGCGCAACGTGGCGTCCGTCTCCGCAGCAAGTTCGATCAATCCCCGATAGGGATCGCCCGATATCCCGAGCACGGCGGCGAACGCAGGCTCGGTCTTGGCGCCGCCCGTCCTTAACTCTCTGATGGCTCGCTGCAGCCGTCCATCATCGAGCGCGAGCAGCCGCCGTTCGACCTCGAAATGAATCCAGCCCGGCTGCTGCTCCACCGGACGCTGATCGCCGAACAGTTCGAACGCCCAGCCATCCCATACGAAGCGGGCAATCACCGGCCGCGTTGGAGAGGTCCAGCGGTAAAGGGTGAAATCATCGGCCGATTGATAGTGGGTCCAGACGATGTCCGCGAAAGCGTTCGGGTCCGGCGCATGGCAGACGATATCGACGTCGCTGCCGGGCACTGCGAGCCCGAGCGGCAGCGTTCCGACGATGCGGGGATCGAACGGCTTGAGCCGCTCCATCGCGGCGGAGCTGGTGACGGCGGATGTGTAATGCCCGACTGTCATCGCGTGGCATGCCCTCGAGATCGCGACGACGCAATACCACGCGCGCGTGGAAGGCGTGAAGCTCTGCAGATGGGCGGAAACCTGCGGAAAGCGGCTTCGGAAACGTTGCGGGGCGACCTCGACCGCGTCGCCGTGGTCGAAAATCGCCCCGCTGAGGCGGACAGGCATGCTGCTCGCGCGCCAACCCGTCCAGCCGAGAATGATCCGTTCGATCGATTAGCCGAACTGGTTCATCGTGTTGTGGGCGCCGCCCGCCTTGAGGGCAGCCTCACCGGCGAAGTATTCCTTGTGATCGTCGCCGATGTCGGAGCCCGCCATGTTCTGATGCTTGGCGCAGGCGATGCCCTGACGGATTTCGGCGCGCTGCACGTTTTTGACGTATCCGAGCATACCCTGTTCCCCGAAATACTCCTTCGCGAGATTATCGGTCGACAGCGCGGCCGTGTGATAGGTCGGCAGCGTGATCAGATGGTGGAAGATGCCGGCGCGCTTGGCCGAATCCGCCTGGAAGGTACGGATGCGCTCGTCGGCCTCGATCGCCAGCGGCGTCTCGTCGTATTCCGGCTTCATCAGCTCGGCGCGGTTGTACTTGCTGACATCCTGGCCGGCTTCCTTCATCGCGTCGTAGACCTGCCAACGGAAGTTGATCGTCCAGTTGAACGACGGCGAGTTGTTGTACGCCAGCTTCGCGTTCGGAATGACCTTGCGGATGCGATCGACCATCGAAGCGATCTGCTCGATATGCGGCTTCTCGGTCTCGATCCACAGCAGGTCGGCGCCGTTCTGCAGCGAAGTGATGCAGTCGAGCACGCAGCGATCCGCACCGGTACCGGGACGGAACTGGTAGAGGTTGCTGGCAAGCCGCTTCGGACGCATCATCTTGCCGTTCTGGTTGATGATGACGTCGCCGTTGCGCGCATTGGCGGCCGTCACTTCCTCGCAATCAAGGAAGCTGTTGTACTGGTCGCCGAGGTCGCCGGGCTTGTGGCTGACGGCAATTTGCTGCGTCAGGCCGGCACCGAGCGAGTCGGTGCGGGTCACGATGACGCCGTCCTCGACGCCGAGCTCGAGGAACGCATGGCGGCAGGCGCGGATCTTCGCGATGAACACCTCGTGCGGCACGGTGACCTTGCCGTCCTGGTGGCCGCACTGCTTCTCGTCGGAGACCTGGTTCTCGATCTGCAGGGCGCAGGCGCCCGCCTCGATCATCTTCTTGGCGAGCAGGTAAGTCGCCTCCGCATTGCCGAAGCCGGCGTCGATGTCGGCGATCACAGGCACGACGTGGGTCTGGAAGTTGTCGATCTTCTCGATCAGCGCCTTTTCCTTGGCCTTGTCGCCTTCCTTGCGGGCCGCATCGAGCGCGCGGAAGATGTCGTTGAGCTCGCGGGAATCCGCCTGACGCAGGAAGGTGTAGAGCTCCTCGATCAGGGCCGGCACCGAGGTCTTCTCGTGCATCGACTGATCCGGCAGCGGGCCGAACTCGGAGCGCAGCGCCGCGATCATCCAGCCGGACAGATACAAATAGCGGCGGTCGGTATTGCCGAAGTGCTTCTTGACCGAGATCAGCTTCTGCTGGGCGATGAAGCCGTGCCAGCAGCCGAGCGACTGGGTGTACTTGGTGCTGTCGTTGTCATAGGCGGCCATGTCGGCGCGCATCAGCGCAGCCGTGTAGCGGGCGACGTCCAGACCGGTCTTGAAGCGGTTCTGCAGGCGCATGCGCGCCACGGCTTCGGCGGTGACGCCGTTCCAGGTGTCCTTGGTCTTGAGCAGCGCCTCGGCCGCCTCGATCTCGCTCTGATACGAAGCCGGTCCCTGGATAGCCCGGTCGTTGATCCCGCGCGGTTGGAAGTTCATGTCCGTGATCCCTTCGGTGACGAAATAACTGGGCTCTTTTGTAAGCCCAGCCTCGCCGGGAGCTAGACCTGGCGCGGAAAACTTGTCATAACTTACAAGAAACTGATGTATTGTTGTAAGAATCTTACAAAAACGGATTTGGCCATGGCAACCTCAAGCGCCCGCTCCGTCTTCATGGGACCCCGGCTACGTCGGCTGCGGCGAGACCTGGGGCTGACCCAGACCGACATGGCGGCGGATCTCGAAATCTCGGCCCCCTATGTCGCGCTCTTGGAACGCAATCAGCGACCGGTGACGGCGGACATGCTGCTGCGGCTCGCCCGCACCTACAAGATCGATCTGGCCGATCTCGCCGGCGACGGTGGTGCCGATCACACCGCGCGGATGCAGTCGGTGCTGAAGGAACCGATGTTTGCCGACATCGACATTCCCGCGCTCGAGGTCAGCGATCTCGCGGTCAGCTATCCCGGAATGACCGAGGCATTTCTGCGCCTCTACACCGCCTATCGCGAGGAACAACTGGCCCTGGCGGAACGACGGGCGCCGGATCTGGCGGGCGCCGGGGCGCACCCGGGTCAGGAGAACTATGACGCCAACGATCCCGTCGCAGAGGTGCGGCGCTTCCTCGCCGCGCGCCGTAACAACTTCGCCAATCTTGACGATGCCGCCGAGCGCCTCGTCCACGAACCTGCCGGGCCGGCTGGATTCATCGAGCGGCTCCGGGAGCGTCACAAACTCCAGGTCCGCTATCTGCCGCCGAACGTCATGCTCGGTTCAATCCGTCGGCTCGACCTGCATCGCAGGCAGTTGCTGCTCGAGGACTCGCTCGATACCGCCGGCCTCAACTTTCAATTGGCCAAGCAACTGGCCTATCTGGAACTGGAAGGCGAGATCAGCGCGGCCGTCGAAGCCGGCAAGTTCACCACCAAGAGCGCCGAGCTACTGGCCCGTCGAGCACTTGCAGCCTATGCCGCGGCCGCGCTCATCATGCCCTACTCGGTGTTTGCCAAGGCGGTCGAGGCGCGTCGCTACGACCTCGAGGCGTTGGCGCGACAATTCGGCACCAGCTTCGAGCAGATCGCGCACCGCGTCACGACCCTGCAACGGCCGGGCCTCGAGAAGGTCCCGTTCTTCCTGATCCGCGTCGATCCGGCCGGAAACATTTCCAAGCTGCTTGACGGCGCCGGCTTCCCGTTTGCGAAGCACGGCGGCGCGTGCCCGCTGTGGTCGGTCCACGACATCTTCAAGACGCCGCGCCAGATCGTCACGCAATGGCTGGAATTGCCCGACGGGCAGCGCTTCTTCTCGATCGCGCGTACCGTGACCGCCGGCGGCGGCGCGTTCGGCGCCATCCGCGTCGAGCGGGCGATCGCGATCGGCTGCGCCGCCGAGCATGCGGGCCAGTTGATCTACGCGCGCGACGGACAGGGGCCGAACCCGGACGAGCCGACGCCGATCGGCGTCGCCTGCCGGGTCTGTCATCGCCCGAGATGCGCCGCGCGATCGGCGCCGCCGATCGGCCGCGAGATTCTTCCCGACGACTTCAGGACCTCGAGCGTTCCGTTCGGCTTCTCGGCGGACTGAGGCGCTCGATCACCCCTGCGGCCGGGTCTGGTCATACAGCACCCGCACGCGGATCGTGCCGTCAATGGCTCTCAAGTCGGACAGCAGCCCCTCGCCCTCGCCGCCGACCACGTCGGTCTCGAGCACGACATAGCCGACTTCCGGATCGGTCTGCAGATATTGCGCCAGGATGTTGATGCCGTGCCGGGAGACCGCGTCGTTGACCTGGCGCATGACGCCCGGAACGTTGCGGTGAACGTGGATGAAACGGGTGCCGATCGGTCGCGCCGGCAATTGCACCTGCGGAAAATTGACCGCGCCGAAGGTCGACCCGACATCGGAATAGTCGATCAGCTTGCGTGCAACCTCGCCGCCGATGCGATCCTGCGCCTCTTCGGTCGAACCGCCGACATGCGGCGTAAGGATCACATTGGGAAGGCCCTGCAGCGGCGAGACGAAGCGCGCCTCGTTCGACACCGGCTCGACCGGAAACACGTCGACCGCGGCGCCCGCCAGCCGGCCCTCACGCAGGGCGCTCGCCAGCGCATCGAGATCGACCACGGTGCCGCGCGAATTGTTGATCAGGTAGGCCTCGGGCTTCATGAGCTGGAGCTGGGCCGCGCCAATCATGTTGGCGGTGGCCGGCGTCTCCGGCACATGCAGCGACACGACGTCGCTGGCCGCGAGCAGCTCGTCGAGCGTATCGACCGGCTCGGTATTGCCGTGACGGAGCTTGTCGGTGTGATCAAAATAGATCACGCGCATGCCCATCGCTTCCGCGAGGTTCGACAGCTGCGAGCCGATGTTGCCATAGCCGACGATACCGAGCGTCTTGCCGCGCACCTCGCGGCTGCCTTCGGCGGACTTGTCCCAGCCGCCGGCATGCGCGGAAACCGACCGCGGAAAGATTCGGCGGAACAGCATCACGATCTCGGCGATCGTCAGCTCCGCCACGCTGCGGGTGTTGGAATATGGCGCGTTGAAGACGGGGATCCCGAGCTTTCGCGCGGCGTCGAGATCGACCTGATTTGTGCCGACCGAAAAGCAGCCGACAACGAGCAATCGATCAGCGGCCTCCAGGATTTCCGCGGTCAGCTGGGTCCGTGAGCGAATTCCCAGCATATGGATGCCCGACAGCGCTTGCCGGAGCTCCTTGGGTCCCAGCGCCTTGGGCAGACGCTGCAGCTCGGTATAGCCGTTCGCCTCGAACATCCGGGCCGCGGAATCGTTCACGCCCTCCAGCAGCAGCACGCGTATCTTGGTTTTGGGAAGCGACAGCATCATCGAGATCCAGATTCGTAGGTTCGGGCAGGTCTCTGCACGAGCTCAGTTTCGATGGATCACGTGATAACATAGAAAACAATCGGGCCAGAGGCGCCATGGCGGCTGGCCCAACGATTCCCGATCAAGTCCCCTCGATCCGCGCATCCAGACGCGGGGGAACCGATTCAGTCAGATGTCCTGGTCAATTCGCCGGCAGAGGCCCCGTGGCAGCGGCCCCTGGGGCGTTGGAACGCCTGCTCCGGCTCACCGACCGGAGCTCCGTCAATTCCGGTTGGTGCTCGGCTCAGCGGGGGGTTATGTCCGGAGCGGCGGTTTCACTCCGCCGCTCCGGTACCCCGCAAGTCTGCTGCAGTTGTGGCAGCATCCCAACTGCTTACTGGCAGGGATAGCGCCGGCCGTCCTTGGCCTGGAACGTATTCGACGCCGGATCGTACGAGCGATAGCGCTGGGCGCAGGACGCCGCGTGCTGCTGGGCGGCAGCAGCTTCCTGCTGCGCGGCCGCGTTGGCCGCACCGGCCGCGATGACGCCCCCGATGAGGCCGCCGACCAGCCCGCCGACGGCAGCGCCGCCATCGCACTGCCCGTAGCGGCACCAGACCTTCTCGGTCACTGCGGGCACTGCCGCCGCAACACCAGCGTCGTGCTGCAACGGAGCCGAGATCGCGGAGACGGAAAACATCATAACGCCGGTGGTGGCCGTCAAAACGACTTTCAAAAAGCGAGCCCTACGCATCATATCTCCTGCTTCATTGCTGTGGACGCAGGCCGGCGCCAGCGTCCTGATTCCCTCTACATGGATGGGCTCGTCCGGTCCCGGACCGGACGACACCCGTACACGCGCGGCCGGTTACAATTCGCGCGTCAGCCTGCTTCACGGACGGGCGGAGTTCATTGGCCGGCTGCGTTCACGACGCGGCAGAGGTTATCGCCAATGCCTGGAGCCAACTGTCCCGGCGGCAAGATGAAGGTCGCATCGATGCGGCTGCCCTTGACGTCCTTACGGACGACAACTTGCAATGTTTGTGGCCGGCCGGATCCGGTGGTCTCCTGCTGCGTAGTCACTGTGCCGAGTTTCTTGTCGACGTTCACACCGACAAAACCCTCCGCCGCAACGGCGCGGGACACCTTGTCGAGGGCAGCACCGGGATTGACCGACGGGAAGATCATCCAGGTCTTGTGCGTCATGCCCGTGACCATCGGAACGCCGGTGCTCTGGACGTGATCTGCGCAACTATCGGCGAGCGCAGGTATGGACGAAAGAACCGTGAGTGCGAGTACGCAAGTAATCCTTGTAAGCATGCTTTCATAACCCGTTTGAGTTGGTCGAGAGCATTTAGGCCAAATGGCCTACGAGTCCATGGATGCCGTCGCATTCCGGATGGATGCATTCGGATTGTGGCTAGAGCGATCGATCGCGAAAGCGGCGCCTTCGCTCGCGCTCTCAAACGTCGGCGCGGCTGGCCAAAGGCCGAACTTTCGTGCAATTTCGGATAGTGAACTAGATCACATGCTACCTTTGGCACCGAATTGCGCGATTTGGATACCTGCTTCGAAAATCGGATACTGAAGGGATCAAGGAGAGTTCAGGCCGGATTTGTCAAAGCTGTGCTAGTGTGACGATGCGGTCTATGCGTGTGGCGAACGTTCCCAGCGATGGATCTCCGGTCGGATGGATCGAGGCATTTCGCGGACGGCAAACATCCAATGGTTAGAATTTGATGGTCGAAGACGTACTCGCTGCACCACCCACACGGTCGGGATCTTCGTTTGACGAACTGCTCGAAATGCTCAGACCGCACGGGATCAACGCGCACTCCTCGCCGCGGCCTGAAGACGCGTTTCGTTGGCATGCGGACATTGCAATCGGAGCGGAAATCGACGTCGTAAGGGCGGAACTCTCCGCCGGCTGGGATTGGGACTATTCATACGAGGACTCTGCTGGAGAGCTCGCGATAAGCCTGCTGAATGCCGGCAAGGCCGAGATGCTCATTGCAGGAAAGAGCGTCGAGCGAACCCCGTCCGAGATCGCCATCGTCCCGCTTCCGACGATGCAGGCGCAGCGCGTCGCAGCGGTCGATGGACGATACTCGAGCGTCACCCTCACCCTGCATACGGGCATGGTGACGAAGGTGCTGTCTGCGGCGTTCGGGAGCACGGCGCTGGAAGACCTCAACCTGACGCCAATCGTCGATTTGTCGACGGGCGTTGGGCAGACTCTTCTTCAGCTCGTGCGTGCGAGCACCGCCGGTCTGTATGACGGGATCCTGGCGCGCTCTCCGAAGGCCAGCGCGCTGCTGTCGGAAGCTGCGATACAGCTCATCCTCGAGAACGTCCCCCATCGGCTGATCGACCGCCTGAACCGCCACCCGCTGGATGCGCCGCCACGCTACATTCGGCGGGCTGTCGAGTATATGCGGGCCAATCCACACCTGCCGCTGACGATCTCGGATATCGCCGCAACGGTCGGCGTCAGCAGCCGGTTGCTACAATTGGGCTTCCGCAAGATCCACGGCACTACGCCCGTCGCCTATCTGCGCAAAATTCGGCTCGAGGCCATCCACGACGAGCTGTCGCGACCGGAGAACATGCTTCCGATCAGCGAAGTCGCATTGAAGTGGGGCTTTACCCATATGGGCCGGTTCGCTGCGGTGTACCGCTCGGCGTTTGGCCTCTATCCGTCCGACACCGTCCGGCGCGCGCGAGGTTTTTGCAGCTAGGCGGGCGGTTGTCGGGCCCGCAGCGGCGGATCAGGAAATCGCCATCCCCGATGCCTTGTCGAACAGATGCGTTCGTTCGAGGTCGAGCGCGACTTCGATGAATTGATCCGGCTCCGCGGCGACGCCGACCTGCATCTGCGCCGTGAACGCGAATGCGCCGACGGTCCCGACCACGAGCGTGTGCGGCCCCAGCGGCTCCACGTCCTTCACGAGCATGCGGACGGAAGAGCCCGCCGTCACGCCCTGCCGCAACACATGATCGGGCCGCACGCCAAGCACCACGCGCTTGCCGACGCTGCCGGCATAGGCCGCCTCGCGCGACTTCGGCACGCGCAGCGCCGTGCCCGACGGCTCGGTGAAGATGAGCGCACCGTCGCGGGCTGCGATCTCGCCATGGATGAAATTCATGCTGGGTGCGCCCATGAAGCCTGCGACGAAGAGATTGCTGGGCCTCTCGTAGATCGTGATCGGATCGGCCGCCTGCTCGATCCGGCCCTTGTTCATCACCACGACGCGGTCGGCCATCGTCATGGCCTCGACCTGGTCGTGCGTGACATAGACGATCGTCTTGGCGAGCCGGCGGTGCAGCGCCTTGATCTCGGTC
This sequence comes from Bradyrhizobium sp. USDA 3364, assembly GCF_054056355.1. Classification (NCBI taxonomy): domain Bacteria; kingdom Pseudomonadati; phylum Pseudomonadota; class Alphaproteobacteria; order Hyphomicrobiales; family Nitrobacteraceae; genus Bradyrhizobium; species Bradyrhizobium sp. USDA 3364. Next base: position 5,048,222 of record NZ_JBSRYG010000002.1, on the reverse strand, counting down.
CGCATCTCGATGCGGAGCTTGGCGTCGAGATTGGACAGCGGCTCGTCGAACAGGAACACGTCCGGGCTACGCACGATGGCGCGGCCGATCGCGACGCGCTGGCGCTGCCCGCCGGACAGCTGCTTGGGCCGGCGTTGCAGATATTGCTCGAGGTCGAGGACGCGTGCCACGTCATTGACCGCTTTCTCGATGCTGGCGCGCTGCTCGCCCCGCACCTTCATGCCGTAGCCGATGTTCTCGGCGACCGTCATGTGGGGATAGAGCGCGTAGTTCTGGAACACCATCGCGCAATTGCGCAGACCGGGGCGCAATTGCGTCACGTCGCGGTTGCCGATGCGGATGGTTCCGCTGGTCACGGCCTCCAGTCCCGCGATCATGCGCAGCGTCGTGGTCTTGCCGCAGCCGGACGGGCCGACCAGCACGACGAACTCCTCGTCGGCCACGTTGAGGTCGAGCCCCTCGATGATCTTGTAGGGTCCGTATGCCTTGCTGACGTTCTCGATCTCGACGTGCGCCATGGAATCCTTTTCCGTCCCTTCGTCGACGGCAAGCCAAGTCCCGGATGACACTCGCGCATCATCCGGGACGCCTCGGTTGAAAGTTAGTTCTTCGACGGCAGGCCCATCGCCGCGCGATAGGCCGCGAGCTGCTTGGCCCTACCGAATTCGTCGGTCAGGCGATTCCACTCCTTCGCCATCGCGTCGAGCGCCGCCTGCGGTGTGGTCTGGCCGGCCAGCGCCTTGCCGAGCTCGATCTCGACGACCTCGGTATAGGAGAAATAGCCGGGCAGACGCATGTCGAGCGCGACGTTCTTGGCGTTGATGGAGTCCGATTGCGCGCCGAGATATTCCTTGGCCTCCTGCGGCGAGAAGATCTTGCTCCACAGCTGCAGATTGGCGGTGTGCGATTTGCGATAGGGATTGACGCCGCTGCCGCCGGTGATCGCCGCCTGGCCCGACACCTCGGGGCTCGTCAGCGTCTTGACGAAGTCCCACGCCGCCTGCTGGTTCTTGCCGGCCTTCGGCACGGCGATCTGCCAGCCGCCGAATGCCATGAACGGGCCCGGCAGGACGCTCGGGAATTTATCCCATTTCTTGGTCTTCGCGTTCCAGATCTCGTCCGAACCGGGCAGCATCGCCGAGCCGACCTTGCCCGAGATCTTCGATTGCTTCGGGTCGGCGGCGATCACACCCGTGTCGCCCCAGCCGATCGATTCCGCCACCTGGCCGCCAGCGACCGCCGCGTTCACCTCGCCGAACGAGAAGTTCAGCGCGTTGGGCGGTCCGAGCTTGGATGCGCGGATGTATTCCTCGAGCCCCTTCACCCAGCCCGGATTGTTGATCTGCGCATCCATCGTCTCGGGATCGAAGAACATCGCGCCCGGATAGTTCGGATTGTTGGTGTAGGCGGCCGCATGGCTGAAGAAGAACCAGAACTGCTGGCCGCCGCGACGGAAGGCTTCCGCCGTTCCCCACAGCCCCTTGTCGGGCCGCTGGAAGAACTCCGCGATGTCGAGATACTGCTTCCAGGTCTTCGGCGGCGCGAGGTCGTAGCCGTATTTCGCCTTGAAGGCGTCCTTCTCCTTGGGATCGCTGAACAGGTCGGTGCGGTAGGTGTAGGTGTGGACGTCGCCGTCCATCGATTGCGAATAGATCTTGCCTTCCCACACCATCAGGCGTTCGCGATAGGCCGGCTCGATGTCGTCCCAGTCCTTGCCGGACTGCATCTCCTTCGGCATCTCGCTGAGATAGGGCACGAAGTCCGGCAGCCAGGCCGGCGCGAAGCTGACGAGATCGAACGTCGCGTCCGATGCCGTCAGCGATGTCGCGATCTTCGGATAGAGCTCGGACCAGGGAAACTCGACGACATTGACCTTGCCGCAGGTCTTCTTGGCCCATTCATCCGCGCCGAGCTTGAGGGCGGAGGCGATATACGGCCCGGTCTGCGACGCCACCGTCAGGGTGACGCCGGTGTAATCCGGACTACAGGCAGCGTTCGCCTGGCTCGCGGCGCAGGCCAGCGCGAGCGAGGTGGTCAACATCAGGAACGTCCGTCGCAACATCGTGTAGTCCTCCCTACAAAGTTTTTGCTATTTGATGGCCCCGAGCAGCAGGCCCGACCGCATCATCCGGCTGAGCAGGCCCGCCATGATCATCATGGGAACGATGGCGACGAGCGCCGCGGCCGAGATCGCCCACCATTCGTCGCCGCGCTGGCTGTTCTGTCCCGCGACCAGGATGGGGGCAGCGTCTGCCATCTCGAATTGGTCAGGAACAGTGCGAACAGAAACTCGTTCCAGACGAAAGCCAGCGTGATCATGAACGTCGCCAGCAGCCCGTTCATCGACATCGGCACCACGATGCCGATGAAGATGCGCCAGCTCGGCACGTTGTCGACCATCGCGGCTTCCTCGACCTCGATCGGGATCGCCTCGAAGAAGTCGCGCATCAGCCAGACCACGATCGGCAACGAGAAAGCGACGTAGCACAGCGTCAGGCCGACAAAGCTATCGATCAGCTGGAAACCCAACCGGCCGATCTCGCTGTAGAGCAGATACAGCGCAAAGGCGGTGACGATCGGCGGGAACATGCGTTGGCTGACGAACCAGAACAGGATGTCCTCATTGCCGAGGATCGGTCCAGGCAGCGGCAGGCGATTGGCGACCACAGCCACGACCAGCGCGATCGGAAAGGCGAGCAGCAATGCCTGCGGCCGCGTGAAGGCGAACATCGTGTTGAACAGCAGGTAGCCGCCGAGCGCGAGCAGGAAGAAGGCGAGGCCCGCGCCGAGGCGGACCCTGAATTCGAACCGCACCAGCGCATAGGCGGCCATCGCGCCGATCGCGGTCGCGATCGCCGCCGCCGACAGCCCCACGATGGTCGAGTTCAGGAATGTCCGGAAGAACTCGCCGCGGATGCCCTGATAGAGATCGATGAACGGCTGCAGGGTCGGCGTGAAATCGATAAACGGCAGATAGGTCGGCCCGCCGACGACGCCCGGCGGCGTCTTGAATGCGGTCACCACCACCCAATAGAGCGGAAACACCGTGATCAGGCACCAGGCGAGAACGCCGACCGCGACCAGGCGGCGGCTCCATGGCGACAGTCCGGTCAAGCCCTGTCCGCTCATCGGCGCTTCTCCAGATGCGGCCGTAGCAGCGCCAGATAGGTGACGCCGATGATCGTGATCGCGATCAGGAACAGGAAGCTGAGCGCCGACGTGTAGCCGAGATTGAACTTCTTGAAGCCTTCCTGATAGGCGAACAATGTCAGCGTCTCGGTGTCCACGCCGGGCCCGCCGCCCGTCATCACGAACACCGTATCCATGATCTTGTAGCTCTCGATCAGGCGGATGAAGACGACCGCGGCCGAGATCGGCAGCATCATCGGAAAAGTGATGCCCCAGAATTGCTGCCAGGCGCTGGCATTCTCGAGCTCGGCGGCCTCGTAGACATCCTCGGGAAGGGTTTGCAGGCCGGCCAGCATCATCAGGATGACGAACGGGGTCCACTGCCAGACCTCGACCGCGATGATGCAGGCGAGCGCCCAATGTCCATTGGTGAGGAACGGCAGGTTTGCAAGGCCGAACTTCGACAGGAACTGGTTAAGCGGCCCCATGGTCGGGTTGAAGATCATGCGCGCCACCAGCGCGACCGCGACCGGCGCTAGAAGCATCGGCAGCAGCAAGGCGACGCGAAACAGCCGCTCGCCGGGCACACGCGCATTCAACGCGAGAGCCACGCCGAAGCCGATCGCGTATTGCAGTCCGACCGCGATGAGCGCAATCAGCGTCGTGGTGAAGAGCGCGTTCCAGAACCGCGGCTCCTGCAACAGCGTGCCATAATTGCCGAGCCAGACGACGCGAGGCGGGATCGGCGGAATCAGGCGATAGCTGAGGAAACTCGTGGTGAGCGAATAGATCAGCGGAAAGATCGAGATCGCCAGCACGACGAGCACCGCGGGCCAGATGAAGACATGCTTGATCGGATCATTCCGCATCATCGCAGCATCAACCCTTTAGCAGCGCGTCGATCTCTGCGCGCTGCGGCATCGCGGGCGCTGTGCCCGGCCGGGTCACCGAGATTCCCGCCGTGGCCGAACCGAACCGCGCGGCCTCGAGCGGATCGACGCCGTCGGCGAGCGCCGCCGCGAAGCCGCCGACGAAGGCGTCGCCCGCGCCGGTGGTTTCGACCACCTTGCCGGCGGCAAAGGGCGGCACGTGCAGCGAGCGGTCGCGCCCATGGAACAGCGCGCCGCGCTCGCCGAGCGTGATCAGCGCGGTGCCTGCGCCCCTCGCCAGCAAGGCGTCGCCGGCGCGGCGGGCGCCGGCGAGGTCGCCGACCGCGATTCCGGTCAGCGCTTCGGCCTCGGTCTCGTTGGGAACGACGTAGTCGCAAAGCGCAAACAGGCTGTCGTCGAACTTGATCGCCGGCGCCGGATTGAACACCGTGATGCTGCCGGCCGCGCGCGCGATCTCGAGCCCGCGCATTGCCGCATCGACCGGCTGCTCGAGCTGCGTCACGAACACACGGGAGTCGCAAATGGCGTCCGCCACCGCATCGACATCGGCCGGGCTGATGCCGCCCGCGGCGCCCGGCACCACGATGATCGCGTTGTCGCCGCGCGTCTCGTGGACATAGATGAACGCCGCGCCGGTCGGCGCTTCAGCAGTCCTTGCCACGCGCGGCCGGATTCCCTCGGCCTCCCAGGTCTTGATCGCAAGCTCGCCGAAGGCGTCGCTGCCGATCCGGGAGATGAAGCTCACGCCGGCGCCGGCTCGCGCGGCCGCGACCGCCTGGTTGGATCCCTTGCCGCCGGGCCCCATGGCGAAGCCTGACCCAGCGATCGTCTCGCCGATCGCCGGCATGTTGCCGGCGCGGAACGCGAGGTCGACGACGAACACGCCGAGGACGGCGACGCCATTCTTGCCCATGTCGTCACTCCCCGTCCGGCGCGATGACGCCCTTGCTGAACAAGAAGCAGCCGTAGAAGCGGCGCTCGCCGGTCGCGATCACGCAATAGGCCGCCTTGGCCTTCTCGTAGAACGCATGGCGCTCGACGCCGACCAGAGGCCAGGATCGTCCCTCGGCGCGATCGATCGCGGCCTGCACCTCGTGCTGTACGGGGGGCACTTCCTGCGGCTGGCCGACAATCTCCATGCGGATCGCGGCATCATCGACGAACGTATCGAGCGGCATCACTGAGAGCACGGCTTCGACGGCCTTGGCGGCGCTCACATTGTCGATGCGCAGCAACTCGCCGAACACGCTCTGGCGCGCGATTGAGTCGGCCGGAAAATTGGTGTCGCACACCACCAGGCGATCGCCGTGCCCCATCGCCCGCAGGGCATAGAGCACGTCGGCATTGAGCAGTGGATTGATGCCCTTGAGCATGTTGCGTCCCTCCCTCGTCTTCAAATTTGCCGAACTCTGACGGTCCGGATCCCCCATCCGTATCACCGCAAGGTGATGTCTCTAGAACTCGCTCGAAAACGCGCTAGTCGCCATACGGAATCCAGATGTTCTTCACCTGCACGGCATGGCGGAGCAGGATCGGGCCCTCGCTCGCGGCCTTGTCGTACCAGTCGAGCGCCAGGCCATGATCGACCAGCGTCCGCTTGAGATTGCCTATCGACAGCCGTTCGGCTGCCGCCGAGGCCTCCTGCGATCCGAACGCCCAGAGCGCGTCGACATCGTCGTGCTCGGCAAGCACCTTGACCAACTCGTTGCGATCGCCGGTGACGATGTTGACCACGCCAGCCGGCACGTCCGACGTCTCGAGCACCTGGTAGAAGTCGGTCGCGGCGAGCGGATGCCGCTCGCTCGGCACGGCGACGACCCGGTTGCCCATCGCGATCAACGGCGCCACCAGGCTGATGAAGGCAAGCAGCGGCGCCTCGTCCGGACAGGCGACGCCGACCACGCCGATCGGCTCGTGCATCGCGAGCGCCACGCCGCGCAGCGGCGGCGCGTGGATGGATCCCTCGAACTTGTCGGCCCAGGCGCCATAGCTGAACAGCCGCTCGATGCTCGCATCGACTTCCGCGTGCGCCTTTGCCGGCGATACGCCGGTCATGTCGGCGATGCGCCGGGCGAACTCGTCGCCGCGCGCGGAAAGGTTCTCGGCAAGGTAGTAGAGGATCTGGGCGCGATTATGCGCCGTCGCCCGCGCCCACGATTCAGCGGAGCGCGCTGCCGCCACCGCATTGCGGATGTCCTTGCGATTGCCCTCGCCTGCCTCGCCCAGGCGCCGCCCCTTCGGCGAGAGCACCGCGCGCGAATAATTGCCGTCCGGACGCACCTGCTTGCCGCCGACGAACAGCTTTGCCGTCCGATCGATCGGCGGCACGTCGAATCCGGCGCCGGCCCCGGAAGCCGTCGGCAGGGGCGATGCCTTGACCCGGGGCTTGCGCCCGCTCCAGGCCTTCGGCTTGAGGTACTCAACCATGCCTTCCCGGCCGCCCTCGCGGCCGAAACCGGACTCGCGATAGCCGCCGAAGCCGACGCTGGCGTCGAACAGATTGGTGGCGTTGACCCAGACCACGCCGGCCAAAAGCTTCGGCGCGATGTCGAGCGCCAGCCCGATCGTCTCGCTCCACACGCTGGCGGCAAGGCCGTAGCGCGTGTTGTTGGCGAGCATCACGGCCTCGTCGGGCGTACGGAACGTCATCGCCACCAGGACCGGGCCGAAAATCTCTTCGGTCGCAACCGTCGAGGATGGATGCACGTTCCAGAGCAAAGTCGGCGGATAGAAGCATCCTTCCGCCGGGATCGCGCCGGACGCCTGATATTTCTCGGCGCCCTCCTTCACCCCGGTCTCGACCAGCGACTTGATCCGCTCGAGCTGCACCGGCGCCACCACCGCGCCCATGTCGATCGCCTTGTCGAGCGGCATGCCGACGCGAAGCGTCTCCATGCGGCGGATCAGGCGCCTGCGGAAGGTCTCCGCAATACCCTCCTGCAGCAGCAGCCGCGACCCCGCGCAGCAGACCTGGCCCTGGTTGAACCAGATAGCGTCGACAACGCCTTCCACCGCACCATCGATATCGGCGTCGTCGAACACGATGAACGGCGATTTGCCGCCGAGCTCAAGCGTCAGCGATTTGCCGGTGCCTGCGGTCGACTGGCGGATCAGCCGCCCGACCTCGGTCGAGCCGGTGAAGGCGATCTTGTCGACAGGACTTTCAACCAGCAACGCACCGGTCGCGCCGTCGCCGGTCACGACGTTCAGCACGCCCGGCGGCAGGCCGGCCTCGGCTGAAAGCTCGGCGAACAGCAGCGCCGTGAGCGAGGTGAACTCCGCCGGCTTCAGCACCACCGTGTTGCCCGCCGCGAGCGCCGGCGCGATCTTCCAGGCCAGCATCAGCAGCGGGAAATTCCACGGGATGATCTGCCCGATCACCCCGATCGGCGCCTGATCGGCGAATTCCCGCTCCTGCAACTGCGCCCAGCCGGCGTGATAGTAGAAATGGCGCGCGGCAAGCGGCACGTCGAGATCGCGGGTTTCCCGGATCGGCTTGCCGTTGTCGATCGCCTCCAGCACCGCGAACAGCCGGGCATGACGTTGCAGCATGCGCGCCAAGGCATAGAGATGACGCGCGCGGCCGTGGCCGCCGAGCTTCGCCCACGCGGCCTGCGCGGTGCGCGCGGCGTTGACCGCAGCCTCGACGTCGGCGGCAGCGCCCTGCGCGATGCGCGCCAGCGTCTTGCCGGTGGCGGGCTCGGTCGTGGTGAGGTGCTTGCCCGCATGCGGCGCCGTGAACTTGCCGGCAATGAAATGCCCGAACGTGGCGCCATGCCGCGCCAGCCAGGCGCGTGTCTCGCCGTCCGCCTCGGGCGCGGGGCCATACTCCATGGTCTCGAAATAGTTTGCGACGCTCATCGCTGGAGTCTCATCCCACGGGGTGGCGGTTGAAGGCCGAGTAGTGGCCGGTCACGTGATGCTCAAGCTGCCGCTCGATGTCGGCGAGCAGGCTGGAGGCGCCGACGCGGAACAGGTCCGGCTCAAGCCAGTCGCGTCCCAGCTCCTCCTTCATCAGGAACTGGTAGTTGAGCACGTCCTTTGCCGTCGAGATTCCGCCGGCCGGCTTGAAGCCGATCTTGAAGCCGGTGCGCTCCTGATAGACGCGGATCATCCGCAGCATCGCCAGCGTCACCGGCAATGTCGCGTTGACGCCTTCCTTGCCGGTCGAGGTCTTGATGAAATCGGCACCGGCCATCATGCAGACCATCGATGCCTTGGCGACGTTGCGCAGCGTCTTGAGGTCGCCGGTGGCCAGGATCGTCTTTAGATGCGCGTTCTCGCAGACGGCGCGGAAATCCTGCACCTCGGCGTAAAGCGCCCGCCAGTCGCCGGCCAGCACATGCTCACGCGTGATGACGATATCGATCTCCTGCGCGCCGTCGCGCACCGACGCCTCGATCTCCTTCAGCTTGAGTTCGTGGGGAACGAGCCCCGCCGGGAAGCCGGTCGAGACCGCGGCGACCGGGATGCCGGATCCATCGAGCGCTTCGACGGCCGTGCCGACAAACCGGTGGTAGACACAGACCGCGCCGGTATGCAGTTCGCGCCCGGCGAAGCCGAGCTTCTCGATGATATCGCCGCGCACGGGCGCCTTGGCCTTCGCGCAGAGGCGCTTCACCCGCTCGGTCGTATCGTCGCCATTGAGCGTCGTCAGGTCGATGCAGGTGATCGCCTTGAGAAGCCACGCTGCCTGCGCATCCTTCTTGACCGTGCGCCGGCCCGGCAGGCTCGCGACCCGCCGTTCGGCGGCCGACAGATTGATCCTGATCTCGTCGACCCAATCCATCTCGAGCGCACGGCCGCTGTTGCGCGGGAACGCACGCTCCGCACCCGGAGAGGACGGCTGCGCAGCGAATGCCGACGGATTCTGTATGAAGACGCTCTGCGTCATGACGGCGCCGTGCGGTCCTAGCGAATCGACGAAATCGCCAGATAGACTGAATGTGTCGATCGCAACATGTGATCCTCCCCTGACCTTGCCGCTGGGTTTGCCGACTGCCTGGGAACGACATCGTTCCGACCACCGGATCAGCCCGTTGGACTGAATGTTATTATTGTAACAAATCGACGTTGATAAACTCACAACATTGTAAGATCATTGTCAATCGGATAAGCAAGCCCGGCGATCAAAATGGCTGAAACATCGAACGCACGACCAAGCGAGACGCGCGTCCAGCGCCTGCAGAGGCTCCGCCGCGCCGTCGAGTCGAGCGGCACGTTGCATCTGAAGGACGCCGCCGAGCTCCTCAAGGTTTCCGAAATGACCGTCCGGCGCGACCTCGCCGGGCCGGACGCCGCGCTCGCGCTGCTCGGCGGCTACGTCGTCAATGCGGCGTCGCCGACCGGGATCAAATACGCGTTCGAGCAGGAGATCGATCAGCACACCCAGGACAAGCGTCTCGCCTGCCGGGCCGCGGCTGCCCTGATCCAGGCGGATGATACGATCTTCGTCGACTGCGGCACGACGATGCAGTCACTGGCGGACTGCCTGCCTGAGGACCTGCCGCTCTCGGTGATCTGCTATTCGATGAACGTGGCGTCGATCGTCACGCGCCGGCCGGCCACGCAGGTGATGCTGATGGGCGGCCTCTATCATCCCTCGTCGCAATCCTTTGCGTCGGACGACGGGCTGTCCTACCTGCGGCGGCTCGGGATCAACAAGGCCTTCATCTCCGCCGGCGGCGTGCACTGGACCCGCGGCGCGAGCTGCTCCAATTTTCACGAGGTCGCCGTCAAGCAGGCCGTGATCGAGACCGCGATGGAGAGCATCCTGGTGGTCGACGCGAGCAAGCTCGGCAGCCTGAAGTCGGCATTCTTCTCCGATATCGGCGCGTTCTCGCGGATCATCGTCGGTGGCACGGCGTCATCGGACATGCGCAAGCACTTCCGCAGCCTTCCCGTGGAATATGTGACCAGCGCAATCTCTTGATGAGATTAGGTTGAACCGGCAGAGGTTCACCTCTCCCTTGGGAGAGGTCGGCGCGCAGCGCCGGGTGAGGGGTTACGGTCGCTCTTTGGAGCTGCGCCCCCTCACCCGATTTGCTCTGCAAATCGACCTCTCCCCATGGGGAGAGGTGAAACGAGCGCGCAGCCTTCGCTCGAATACGTTCTGACCCGGGCGGGGGCTGGCTCGCCCGGGTCAGCTTCGTCCACGATGCACGCCGTTGCGACACCGCGCATCGCTGGCCAAAGATCAGTTGCAGGCCGGCTTCGCCTTGTTGCAAGCGTCGGTCAGCTCCGGCGGCGGCTCCTTCTTGAACACCGTCTTGTAGGATTCCAGCACGTTCGACTGCGTCACCGGCAGCGACTGCACACCGACCCAGGCCGGCGTTTCCTTGCCGAGCAGCGCGTTCATCATGGCCATCGCCTCCGCGGCGCCCTGATCATAGGGACGCTGCGACCCGGTCGCCTTCAGCGGCCCGCCTTTCGCGATCTCAATCGCCGATTGCAGGCCGAGATCCACGGTGGTGACCGGAACGTCGATACCCTGTGCGCGCATCGAGCTCAGCGTATCCAGCGCCGGCTGATCCCAGACCGCGAACACGCCCTTGACGTCGGGATTGCCGGTGAGGAAGTCGCCCGCGATCTGCGACACCTTCGGCGGATCGGTGAAGTCGACCTGCTTCATCTTGATGTCCGGCCGGTTCTTCTGCATCCACTCGCGAACGCCCTTGGTGCGCTCGTTGGTGCTGAAATAGTCGACGCCGAAGTTGACGAGACCGATGGTGGCGCCCTGCGCCATGCAGGACGCCAGGATCTGCGCCGCTATCTGCCCATTGCCCAGATTGTCCGCCGAAATCATCGAGGCATATTCGTCGGGATGCTTGAGGCCGGTCGGAATGCTGTCCATCAGCACCAGCTTGATACCGGCCTTGGCGACCTTCTTGTAGGTCGGCGCGGTCGCGGTGAAATCGACCGGAATCGAGATGATACCGTCCGGATGCTGCTGGATGGTGTTCTCGATATCGGCGATCTGCTTGTCGACCTGATATTCGGCGGACGCGACACCCGTCACCGTCACGCCGTACTTCTTCAGCGTATCGGTGATGCCCTGGATCTGCAGTTGCGCCCAGTCGAGATTGACGGTTTGCATGGAAATGCCGACCTTGAAGTGCTTCTCCTTGATCTTGGCGGCGTCGGCGTCCGACAGCGCGAGCACCTCGGGCGATGCAGCCTTCTCGCCGTGCGGCCCCTGGCCGACGATCGATTTCGGCCCGAGCGTCGCGAGATCGACACCCTTGACGCAGGTCGCGGGCACTTCGGCGCGGGCCGAGGGGACGATCGTAATGGCCGTCGCCGCGATCAGCGCGGTCAGCGGCAGGGTTTGTCGCAAGATTGGCTTCATTGTTTCCTCCCGTGTTGGTCGCCGATTGACCGGAGGCCGGCGACCTTGCCCCTACCTCGCCGCGCAGCGGCTTGCGGCCGATGCGCGGCACTTTCCGGATCACGCTCTAGCGTTTCGTGAAGGCGACGGCGGCCACGATGATCGCTCCCTTGATGACGAGCTGCAGTGGCGAGCTGACGCCGAGCAGCACGAGGCCGTTGTTGAGTGTGCCGATGATGAGGCTGCCGAACAGCGTGCCCAGGATGTAGCCGCGGCCGCCGAACAGGCTGCAACCACCGAGGATCACGGCGGCGATGACGTCGAGCTCCATGCCCTGCACGACGTCGGGCCGCGCGGCATGTGAGCGCGCCGACAGTACAAGCGCCGCCAGCCCGGCCAGCGCGCCGGTCAGCACGAAAGCCGCGGTCGTCACCCATTTGGTGTTGATGCCGGAATAGAGCGCCGCGGTCGGATTGCCGCCGACCGCATAGATGCGGCGGCCGAACACGTTGTAGTGCAGCAGCAGGATGCCGACGATCATCGCCACCAGCGTCCAGGCGATCGGAACGGGTATGCCCAGGAACGAGCCTTCGCCGAAGATCGCGAAATAGGTCTCGTTGGTGATGATGACAGGCTTGGTGTTGGTCACCATCATCGCGAGGCCCCGCGCCATGCTGAGCGAGCCGAGCGTGACCAGGAAGGACGGGATCGAGAGCTGCGTGGTCAGGATGCCGTTGAGCAGCCCGACCAGCGCACCGGTGCCGAGGCCTGCGACGGCGCCGACGATCCAGCTGTTGTTGATCTGGCTCATGGCGAGTGCCGCCGCCATGCCCGACAGTGCCAGTGTCGATGCGACCGACAGATCGATCTGGCGCGCGATGATCACGAAGGTCATGCCGACCGCGATGATCGACACCAGCGTGGTCTGGCGTCCGATGTTCAAGAAATTGTCGACCGACAGGAACCAGGGCGAGGACAGGCTGAACACGACCAGCAGCACCACGAAGGCGATGTACAGCATGTAGGGCCGCTCGCCCCGCAGCAGATTCCGCAAGAGCTTGCGGCGACGATCGGATCGGGTCGACGGAGCGACGACGTTGGGCGCGGTCAGTTCGGTCATGCGGGCAGCTCTTGCAATACGCCTTGTCCGGAAGCTTGGTAGATCTGCAGCAGATGATGGAGCTCTTCGGCATCATCGATCTCGCCGCGCGCAAGCGTCCGCGCCACGCGCCCATCGACGATCACCGAGATGCGGTCGCAAAGCTCGATCAGTTCGACGAGGTCCGACGAGACCACCAGGACGCCGCTGCCGTCGCGGGCGGCATTCCTGATGACGCCATAGATCTCCTCGCGTGCGCCGACGTCGACGCCGACCGTCGGTTCGTCCAGCAGCAGCACGCGCGGCCGCGGATCATTCCACTTTCCGAACACGACCTTCTGCTGGTTGCCGCCGGACAATGTCCTGACCAGGCTGGAGGCGCCCTGCGCCTTCACCGAAAGCCGCGCGACCGCAGTGTCCGCGCGCCTCGCGGCAGCGCGCTGCTGCATGAAGCCCCAGCGCGAGAAATGCGGAATCCGCGGCAACGTGATGTTGCGCTCGATCGAATGATCCAGCACCAGACCCTGCACGTGCCGGTCTTCCGGCACCAGCGCGACGCCCTGCTCGATCGCATCGGCTGCGCTCTTCGGCAGCCACGGTCGCCCTTCGATTGCGAGCGTGCCGCTTTCGACCGGTTGAAGTCCGAAGATGGTCTCCAGAATCTCGGTGCGTCCGCTGCCGATCAATCCGGCAAGGCCGTGGATCTCGCCCTTCATCACGGACAAGTCGACGGCGGACAAACGGTCGTTCGACACCCCCGACAGCGACAGGACGGGCGACGGATCGAACGAGCGCGTTGCGGCAGGCACGACGCGCGCCGCAGCGGGCGCCAATCGATCGGTGCCGATAATGGCGTTGACCAGCCGCTTCATGTCGGTGTCGGCAGTGACGAAGGTGCCGGCATTGGCGCCGTCGCGCAGCACCGTGACGCGTCGCGAGATCTCGAACACCTCGTTGAGCCGATGGGTGACATAAATCACGCCGACGCCGCGGCGCGTCGCCTTGCCGATCGCATCGAACAGAATGCGGACTTCATCCGATGTCAGCGAGGAGGTCGGCTCATCGAGGATCAAGAGCCGCACTTCGCCCATCAGCGCCTTGGCGATCTCCGTCATCTGGCGGTAGGCGAACGGCAGCGAGCCGACGGTCGCTCTGGTGTCCAGTGGAATGCCAAGCTCGCCCAGGAACGCTTCGGCCCTGGCCATCAGCTCGCGCTTCCGGACAAAGCCGAACCGCGCGCGCGGCTCGCGGCCGAGCAGCAGATTGTTGGCGACGCTCAGCGATTCAACGAGGCTGAGGTCCTGATAGACGACGGCAATCCCCGCCTCGCGCGATCTTGCCGGACTGTCGAAGGTCACTGGTTTGCCGGCGATTTCGATGGTGCCGCTGTCGGCCGCATGAACGCCGCTGAGGATCTTGATCAGCGTGGATTTTCCGGCCCCGTTCTCACCCAGCAGCGCATGCACCTCGCCGGCTCGGACCTCGAGGTTGACGTCGCGCAATGCCCGCACGCCGCCAAAGCGCTTGTTGATGCCACCGACCATCAAAAGCGACGTCGACGGCCGAGGCTCGGCCGCGATCGAACCGGACAATTCCAAACCTTCCTCCCATCACCCGCGCGAGGCGCTGATACGATGATGACACATTGTTATTTTTGCAACTTATTGTGTTATAATTCTATCACCTCGGGCGGCCTGTCAATGGGAGATCACGCCGGCAGGCGTCCGAATTGAGGTCGGCCGGCCGCGCCGCCGCCGGCCTCCGCTGGGCACGACGACAACCATCCGGGTTGTGCTACGCTTCGATCGCCCGTCTCATCAACGCCAACGCCGGTGAACCCAGATGAAACTGAGTGCTGCGATTGCCGTGGTCCTGATCGGGTCTTGCCTGCCTGCAACGGCGCAGCAAGGCGGCGGCGCCGCCGCCCTCTACGCGCAGCGCTGCGCGCAGTGTCACGAGGGCACCAACACGGATGTTCGCGCGCCAAGTCGCGCCGCGCTGCAATCAAGATCCTACGACGAGGTTCTGGGCGCGATCACCACGGGCTCGATGGCATCGTTCGCGCAGGGGCTGACCGGTGACGAGCGTGCGGCGATCGCCTCGCTCGTCACCGGAAAGACCGCTTCGCACGCGGCGGCCGAGAATGCAGGTCAATGCGCGCAGAGCGAGGCCGGCTTTCCGCAGGCGATCGACGGACCGCGCTGGAACGGCTGGGGCGCCGACATCAACAACAGCCGGTTTCAGCCGGCGGCCATGGCCGGTCTCTCGCCAGACCAAGTCCCCCGGCTGCATCTGAAATGGGCCTTCGGATTCCCTGACACGTCCAACGCCAACGCGCAGCCGGCCGTGGTCGGCGGCCTGCTGTTCGTCGGCGGCGGCGATCGCAAGGTCCACGCCCTCGACGCCAAAAGCGGATGCACCCGCTGGGTGTTTCCGACCGAGGCGCCGGTCCGGACCGCCGTCAGCTTTGCACCGCTGGATAACAACCAGTTCGCCATCTTCTTTGGCGATGTGCGCGCCAACGTCTACGCGGTGAATGCGACGACCGGCGCGCTGATCTGGAAAAGCAAGGTCGAGGATCATCTGGCCGCCCGGATCACCGGAGCACCCGTCTTCCATTCCGGCGTCGTCTATGTCGGCGTGTCGTCGATCGAGGAGGCGATCGGGTCTCGCCCGACCTACCAATGCTGCACGTTTCGCGGCAGCGTCGTTGCGCTGAAGGCCGAGAGCGGCGCGCAGATCTGGAAGTCCTATACGATCCCTGAAGCGCCGCATCCGACGCGGACCAACGCCCTCGGCACCCAACTGTTCGGCCCGGCCGGCGCCTCGGTCTGGTCCGCGCCGACGATCGACGTGCGGCGCCAAGCGCTCTATGTCGCGACGTCGAACAGCTATGCCGATCCGGCAACCGACACCAGCGATGCCATCCTCGCGTTCGATCTCGCGACCGGCCGAATGCTCTGGCATCAGCAGGCGACGCCCAAGGACAGCTTCGTCGTTGCGTGTTTCGGCGCCGACCAGAGCAATTGTCCGCAAGACCGCGGCCCCGACCATGACTTCGGACAATCGCCCATCCTGGTGAGCTTGCGGGACGGCAAACGCGTGCTGGTGATCGGCCAGAAATCCGGCGTGGTCCACGCGCTGGATCCCGACCATGAAGGCAAGATCCTGTGGCAGACGCGGATCGGCAAGGGTGGCGCGCTCGGAGGAACCGAGTGGGGCTCCGCCGCGGACCAGGACCGAATCTATGTCGCCAACTCGGACGTCCGGTTCCTTCGCGACGGCACGCGGCGCCTGAATTCAAGCGAAGGCGGCGGCCTGTTCGGCCTCGACCTTGCCACCGGAAAGATCGCGATGCAGGTGGCGCCGGTCGCCTGCGGCGATCGCCCCCAGTGCAGTCCCGCCCTGTCCGCAGCGATCACCGTGATTCCCGGCGTCGTCTTCTCGGGCGGCGTGAGCGGCTTCCTGCGCGCCTACGCAACCGATGATGCAAAGCTGCTGTGGGAAATCGACACCGCGCGCGACTACACCACGGTGAATGGCGTTGAGGCCCATGGCGGCGCCATGGACGGACCCGGCCCGGTCGTCGTCGATGGCATGCTGTATGTCAATTCCGGCTACGCGCAATGGAGCGGATTGCCCGGCAACGTCCTGCTGGCCTTCGAGGCCGGCAATCCCTGATCCCTGACGAGCGCAATGTCGACGAGATTCTCGTCAAGCCATGACGGCACCAAATTCATGGCGCACTTGCAGTCCTCGGGGCGGGTAACGACGACCTCGCCTTTTGCGCGCAGCGCTACCAACGGTACGGCGATGGTCGATCTTACCGTCACTGGCGTCCAAGCGAGCCAGGTAAACTTCTGAACAGAATCGCGGCTGGCGCCCGATGATGCTGCCGAGGCATCGGGACTGCATCTCCATTAAGACGGCTCAGCATGTTCATGCCTGCGGCAATCCGACACACCGCTGCAAGGTCAACCGTCATCAATCGAGCAAGGACAAACCTTTCAGCGCGCCTCGTCCGACCGCCGCTGGATATATGGAAGGTCACCATGCCCGACACCCATACCCGCGACCCCTCGTGGAAAACCGACCTGATCTGGCACTATTTCCACAGCGTCACGACCGCGGCCAAGGCGCCCGCCGCTTATCGCAAGTTCTACAGCAACCGAGACCCCAGCGACGAATTGGACAACCGCCATCGTGTCTATGAAATGCTGGTGGACGAGCCGCTTAACACCCGTCCCATTCTGCTGGCGACCGCGGACGAGTCGATGGAAAACTACAAGAAGAGCAAGCTGCCATGGAACCAGAACAACGGCGGATTCCTGAAGGCAGTGAACAATGAATATTGGTGCGGTTCGATCCTCAAGATCGTATTCGTCCGCTACATGGGTTGGAAAATGGTCGAACCGACGGCTCGCGACCAGGTGAGCGCCGGCCGCGATCCCAGCAAAGCGGTGGATTGGACAATCAAGAACCTCGAAAACAAGGTGCCGGTACGAGCCTCACTCGGCGGTGCCCACTATGTCGGCATCGTCGGCCACCGCACTACAGGAGCCGACAACAAGGTCACAGAGTTTCTGTGCCTCGACCCATGGGCATATGGCATCGACGGCGGCAACATGGACATGAAATATGCCGGTACAAAGACCGCGTTTCTCGGGGTCAGCAAACGCGACGGCGCGATATGGACTTATAGCAACAAGGCCGTCGCCTTCGTTGAACGGCCATCCTAGAAAATCATGGCGGCGGGTTGCCATCATTGTACGTGAACCTCGGTGCAATGGGGCCTTCATGATTTCATCCGCCACAGCACCAGCGGATTCCGGCCCATCAATCACACGCCAGGGAATAATAACTTTCTGATCGCTCGACGCCGACCGCTCGATGTATGTGACAGCTATCCTGCTAGAGCACAGCCAGCCATCAGGTTAAAAAGCAAGGGCAGAAACTATAACTATTTCAATATCTTATCGCACCCCGCACCGGGTGGTCCGTGGCTTTACACTCTTCCGTGTGCGGTTGAACGTCTTCGCCACCCTGAACGACCATACTAGGAATGGATTGAACCGAAGATTGGTACTTGTACTGAGGAAGGCCTTCCGACGCTTGCAGAGCTTGACGCGGCCGAGTTTGTCCGGGGCCAACTTCGATAGAACTGGTTCGGGCGATTCTGGACGGTGGCCATGAGCTTGTACACACACTTCAAAGTTTTTGTTCTTCTTGCCGCTTCGGCTCTTCTGGCTTCGCAGCCTGCGTGGGCAACGAAGCGGGTGGCTTTGGTAGTCGGAAATTCGAGCTATCAAAATGCGCCACTACTTCCGAATCCTGCCAATGATGCCACCGCTATCGCCGCGACCCTAAAGAATGCCGGGTTCGATTTGGTGGAGTCTCGTCTCAACCTGACCTCAAGCGACATGCGGCGGGCACTGAGGGATTTCGCCGATCAAGCTCGCGATGCAGACATCGCCATCGTCTACTATGCGGGTCACGGAATCGAGATCGACGGGACGAATTATCTGATTCCAACGGATGCCAGACTTGAACGCGACACTGATATTTATGACGAGGCCTTCTCGCTCGATCGTGTCCTGCTGGCAATTGAGCCCGCGAAGCAACTGCGCGTCGTGATCGTTGACGCCTGCCGCAACAATCCGTTCGCCGATACGATGAAACGAACCGTCGCTTCGCGCGCGATCAGCCGCGGGCTCGCCCGGGTAGAACCTTCGGTATCCAACACGCTGATCGCATTTGCCGCCAAAGCCGGACTGACCGCACTCGATGGCAACAGCAAGAACAGTCCTTACGCGACGGCGCTAGTCAAGTATATCGCAAAGCCTGGGCTCGATTTGCGCAAGGCTTTCGGCTTCGTCCGCGATGACGTCTTGCAAGCGACGGGCAACCGACAGGAGCCTTACGTCTACGGTTCACTGGGGGGCGACGATGTCGCGCTCGTGCCGAAGGCAGAGGAGCAGGTGCCGCCGCCGGTCAACGCATCGTCGGAAATTCGTCGCGACTACGAATTGGCCCTGCAACTCGGCAACAAGGCCGCTATGAGCGCGTTCCTCGCCCAGCATCCCGATGGCTATTACGCAAATCTGGCCAAGCTTCAGCTCAATCAGATCGACGCAGAGGACGCACGCATTGCCGCAACCCGGAAATCGCAAGAAGCGGAGGAGCAGAAGGCTCGACTTGCGTCCGAAGGTGCCCAGCCCGCCGCGCAGGAAAAGGCGGCCGCAGATTTCAAGGCCGCGGAAGATGCCCGTATCGCAGCTGAAAGAACAAAGCTGGCAGCGCAGGAACAAGCTGCCGAGGCTGAACGGAAGCGGGCTGCATCCCAATCGTCGACGGTCGCCATGCTTTCCGCCAATGGACCCGTCCCCGACGGTGCCAAGCCGGACAGTCCCGCACCCGCCGTCCCGTCCTCGAATAGCGGGGGCACGAAGGTTGCCGCCTTGAACACGGCACCGCCGCAGGAGGATATTGCCAAATCAGTCCAGAGCGAATTGAGCCGGGTTGGGTGTTTCACAGGCTCCATCGACGGTGAGTGGAACGCCGCATCGCGTCGTTCCCTGAGCCTCTTCAACCGGCACGCCGGGACCAAATTTGACGTCAAGCTAGCAAGCCTCGATGCGCTCGATGCAATCAAGCTGAAACCAGCCCGGGTTTGCCCGTTGATTTGCGAGCAGGGCTATAGAGCGGACGGCGATCAGTGCCGCAAGATCACCTGCGCCGAAGGCTCGTTTCTGAACGACGACAACGAATGCGAGAAGCGCCGCGGGAAAAAGCCGGTGGCGAAGCGCAACATGGATGAGCGCCCGTCGCGCGCGGATCGTCCGCTACGCGGTATCTCCGAGCCGCAAGCCGATTTCCCCAAACGAAGGCAAGCGACCGCTAGGCCCGCTGGTGGCAGCGGCCAGATCGTGTGCGATGCTTATCTATGCCGCCCGGTCCGTCGCGGGTGTCATCTCGATTACCGTGGCGGCGGAGGTCCCGGCGGCGGTACCGGCAATGTTGAAGTCTGCAACTAGGACAGCATGCAGGGCGGCGCGCTCGACATCGTGTACGGGCCGCCGTCCCCTCCGCAATTTCCGCAATTGACGAGCCCAAGCCGCAGCTCCCTGGACGCAAGGAGCCGAACAGCAGCCTCGGCCGCGAGAGTATTCACCACATGATCGCGCGCGGGAGTGTGTCCTCAACCGCCTGAGTAAGCCGGAACAACGCGATCGCTTGCCTACTTGATAGAGTATGATTTGATGTCGAACGACCAATTGTTCGGCACCAGCTTTCCGCTGCCGCTGTCCGTTACACGCAACTGACGTGTCCAATCCGACAGATAGCTCAACGTATCGGCCGGCCCCTGAATCTTGCGCCGAATATCTGGCAAATCAAGCAATTGCACACGTCGCTCGCTCAGGATCGCAACGATCACAGCGGACCCGGCCGGCGGCGCGACGACATACTCAAATCCATGTTGTTGTGCTGCGGGAGTCGGAACAATGAACTGAACACCAGGCTTCACGAAATTGATGTCCCGTTCGATCGACTGCGCCAATAGCTCGGCGGTTGGAAAGATCTGGGACATCCGCCCTTCCGCATCAACATCCACGAGCATCAGATAGCCAGGCTTCTTGGCCGTTACGCCGAATGATACCTTGCCGCCAATGCTAACAGTTGGACCCGGCAGAATTTCAAGCGACACGCTGGCAGCGTTTGCCGAGCCGCGGGGGGCCTGCACATGCCACAGCAAGGTAGTATCTCTTACGGCAGATGGAAATGCCGATGGCAGCGGCGCGGCGCTCACGATCCCGCTTCCCGCCAGCGAGAGCACCAGCGCGAGCCATGATTGCTTCGGGAAAACCGGCTTCGCTGACGACATGACCTGCAGTCACAGCATTGTCAGGGAACGCTGAAAAAGCCGATAGACGCGATCCGCGCGTCCGCCGGCAGATAGCGCTCCAGACTCTTGATCATCTGCCCCGAGGCGCGGCGCCGGTTGAGCTGCATCAGGACCGTCTCCAGATCAACCATCCGCTGTTGCGAAGTCACCGCAACGATCTGCTCGGCACCGAACGGCTCGCCCACCCGAAGAGGCAGCCGCAGATTTACCGATCGAGCAAGCGCGGCATCGGAACCCACCGGATACAGCATTTGGATAGTTCCGTCTCCGGACACGTTGAACAGCAGCACCGCCCGCGAACCGACGTCGGACAATTCGACCTCGACGGTCTGGCCGCTGCGCTGTTGTCGATCATCCGGCCAAATACGCATCGCCTGCGGCGATCGCGTCGCGATGCGCTTGAGCTCCCGAATTGCCGCAGTTCTGTTGACCACCGTCGTCAAGCCGTCAACGTCAACACCATAAGCAACCACGTCGCCCCAGGCAATTACGTCATGCGACACGGGGTCCCAGATCAGGTCGGGATTATCAGTTGGTTGAACAGCCTGCACACTGGCGTCCTGTGGTTTGACGTTCGCGAAATAGGTGATCTTGCCGTCAAGCGCCGCCAGGCGGATCGGTGTTAAGAGACGGAAGGGCGACAGCGCGGCACCGGGCGCGGCCGAGCCGGGCGCGGCGACGCCGGCCAGAGCGGTTTGCGAAGTGGCCGTAACGGCCGGTGGCGCGGGGGCTTGTTTCTCGGCAGGCGCGAGGGCAGGAACCTGACCGGGAGCAGCTCTCGCGGCCGTCCCTTGGATCAGCACTACGCCGCGCGTCAATTCGAAGGCCACCTCGGTCTCCGGCGTCTGCGCCGGCGACGATACCGTCACGATGTTCTGGCGTTGGTCGGACAATTGATAGACCACCTGCCGAACATTGCTGAAGAGCTCCTTCAGCGTCACTTTTCCATCATGATTGATGTCCGCGTTGCCCTCCACGGCTCGCGCAACGGCATAACTCAAAGCGCCGCGCAAGCCATCGATCCCGGGAATTCGCACTTCCGGCGCCTTGGTGTAACGATCAACCGCGGCGATAAACGCAGTGTGGTCGAGATCGAGTTCGGACTTCGGGTCGTCGCTGCTCGACACTGGCTTCAATTCATCAACCAGCAGTGTGTAGCGTGGCACCTGTCGAAAGCTCATCTCCGCCGCACGCGGATCGATATCGCGCACCATTCCGCCGCCGTGGCAGGTATCCGCAACGAAAATCACTTTTGCGCCACGCAATTCGAATTGCCGGATGAAATGGTTGAATTCGCTTCCCAGAATCCGCTCGGCCGATCCGGCCGGCGTGGTCGCAAATTCGGGCAGCAGGAACACGTTCTCCATTCCGTCCGGTTCGGAGCCCTTGACGCGCTCGGGTTCCTGCGTGCCGTGACCTGCAATCGACAGGAAGATGAGATCGTTGTTCCTTGTCCGCTCCACCAGTGAGCTGATCTCACGCAGCACGCTTGCCCTATCAGCTTGTGCGTTGGTCAGCTCCACCACATCGCTGACGCCCATGGTCCGCAAGCTGGACACGATGTCATTGGCATCCGCGACCGCGCCCTTCAATTTGCGGACATGCTGGTAGTCGTCGATGCCGATGACGAGCGCTCTAAGAGCTGCACCGTCGGGATTGCTTATTGACAGTTCACCCGCCGCGCGCGCGTGCTGGAGTGGCAGGCCGATCAACGCAGCGAGCAGGATGGCTGCACACAGCCAACCGGCCCTTTGATCAAAGCCCCTGAGCCTTCGCATCGTGATCCACCTCGATATCAAGCAGGCCCGCCCTGGAACCGCACCGGCATGGCAGAGCGGCAGGACGCCTGGATCTCCAGAAACCAGCGCAGAGGCGGTGATCCATGTTCATCTGTAGCCCTAGGGAGACCACAGGTTCAGCGCCGCCTGTTCGCCGTCTTACGGCCCGTCGGCGCCTCGGTCTCCTGATAGGCGCTCACGGAAACAGTGGTCTGATCATCTGCGAACGCGCGAAAGCGGACCGGAACGTAACCGCGTGCGAGCAGGCTTGCGAGCGGATAGACGTTGCGGCAGACCCTGCCGTTGCAGCCGCCCGTCGAGGATTCCATGACCTCCGCCTTGCGATCCGGCGTGAACCGCAGGAACAACATCACGTGGGAACCCGGTTTGTTCAGGGCGTCACCGGGCTTGAGATCCCATGGGTTGGTCACGGGTGCGGCGATCGCGGGGATCGCGGCGGTCGTGTAGTGGACCGAAAGTCCCCATGTGGCGCTGACGAACGCCGAACAGTCGACCCCCGCCACATCCGGTCGCGGTTCGTTGCGGGTGCAGACATTGCCCGCAAGCGTCCCGCTTTCGATCCGCTGTCGGAAATTCGCGAGCGAACCATGGCAACCCCAGCAATAGGGCACGCCCCGCACTTCCTGGTTTACCTTGCCCTGCAGATACCAGGGCCGGCGAATCCGGCTGAAACCGGAGCATTGGCTGTCGGGATCGCTGCCGTAGTTCGCCGGTGTCAGCTTCCACTGAATGCCCTCGAAGGCGAAGGCCGTCTCGATCGCCTGCTGGCGATTGGACGGCCGCACGGCGGCGGTCGCGTTGAACTTGATATCCGGCTGCGCCGCCGGCGCGACCGCCGTACGCGACGGCCTGACGTCAATGACGGATACCTTTCCCATGGGCCGGAAGCCGACGCCAACCACCTCGACACCCTCCGGCTTGGTCCGCAGAAAATAGACATCGCCGTCGCCTGAGACGGTGACAA
This sequence comes from Bradyrhizobium sp. USDA 3364, assembly GCF_054056355.1. Classification (NCBI taxonomy): domain Bacteria; kingdom Pseudomonadati; phylum Pseudomonadota; class Alphaproteobacteria; order Hyphomicrobiales; family Nitrobacteraceae; genus Bradyrhizobium; species Bradyrhizobium sp. USDA 3364. Next base: position 5,025,111 of record NZ_JBSRYG010000002.1, on the reverse strand, counting down.
ACCGCCGGGTAACGGGTGTGTTCTCCAGAGGCAGCTCGTAGATGCCCTCAAGGCGTCCGTTCGCGGCATAGCGTGCGACGAATGTAGAGGCATTCTTGCCCGACGGAGGAATGTCCTCGGCCAGCACGTAGAAGCGGTCACTGTTGTCGATCTCAAGAAACTCCACGGTGCCGAGCTGGCTGCGGACACGCAGGCCGAGCTGACCGATGGTCTCGTTGGAGACCATGGTCTGGATTTCGACCCGAACGCTGGCATTGCCCTTGTCGGGAATAATGTCGGCGATCACCGATCCCTTGCTGCGCGAGGCGATATACTGCCGGTCGGGCTGCCGCGTCGTCCTCACGATGGCCGCGCGCGTATTCTGATCCAGCAAATCGGTAGGGCTGCTCGGCGCCTGCGAGCCCATCTGTGCGAAGGCCGAAATGGCGACCTGATCGTCCGCTCCGCGGGATGAGACTTCCTCCAGCTGGATCACGTCTCCGCCCAGCCCGCGGGTGGACTGTCCCGGTGCCGCCTTCAGCATGCGCACGCCGCCGTCCCAGACCATGATGTCGTCGTTATGGACGACGAGGTCGGTGGGCTGCACATCGCCAGGCATCTTAAGGATGTCGGGAGCCGCGTTCGGTTGTTTGGGGTCGAACTGCAGAATGCGGCCGTTGACCTGATCAAGCACAAACAGATTTCCCTGTCCGTCCGCGCTGAGCGCTTGCGGGCCCGCAAGTTCGACGTCCTGGCCGGCCGGGACGATCCCGACCATGGATGCAGCCGAACCGCTGGCAAAGCTTCGCACCACGGCATCGTCGGCCCTTGCCCTGCTGGCAACGATGGTCGCGCAGACGACAAAGAGCCAGATCCAGCTAGATCGACGAAGCATATCCGCCTCAATGTAACCGAACCGAATGCGGCGTCAGTCCGACTAATCCAAGACCGCGCAAGTGCAGCATCAATTAGTGGCGAGCAACCCCAATCCCGTTCAACTCTCTCACTGGACGGTGATAGTTCCAATTCCTTCAGCTTGCAGTGCAAAATCATGGCCAGAAACAGATTTGAGCAAGTCAGCGAAATCCAGCCCGATGCGATCACTCTGGTCTTGAGGCGCGACGACGGGGGCGCCTCCGGGTCAATCGTGTTGCCAGCCGCCGCAAGCGGAGGACGCTTGAGCAGCGACCAGGTCAGCGCCCAACTACCTGCCCAGGATGCCTTTCGCGGCGCGATCCGTCTCGCCAATGACATGAAGCTGGCGATCGTGGTTTGCGACCCGGATGGTGTCTGGAAGCCGGAATGGGGAGATCTCTACCAGGCGATCAATTGATCCCGCGCTGCGGCGCCGCATGGAGGCCGGCATGGCAAGTGGAGCGTTAAGCGGGCAGTCATTGAGATCGCAAGCCCTGATGATCGCCCTGTTGGCCGCAACCGGTTGGCCCGCGCAGGCGAACGACTCCGCGGCCGAATTGTCCATTGGCGGGCTGCAATTCGTTCGCACCAAGGACGTGGCCATGGCGAGCGAGGAGCTTCGTATCGGGTTGGACAGGGTCAGCGTTCGCTACCAATTCGTCAACCAGACAAGCAAGCCGGTGGCACTCACGGTCGCCTTTCCGCTGCCCGACATCGATTTGTCCGAAGCCGAGAACATTGCTTTTCCATCAAGCGATCCGGTCAACTTCGTCGAGTTCGAGACCAAGATCGACGGCAACGCGGTGCCGCTGACCATCGACCAACGCGCCATGGTCGGCAGCAAGGATGTGACCGCCCTCCTCCGTCAATTTAGGCTGCCTTTGCTGCCGCTCGGCGATCGGGATATCCGGATCGCCGACCTGCCTGCGGCGACCCGAACCAAGCTGATCGATGACGGCCTTCTTATGCCTGCCGGCATGAACGACAACGGTCGCCAGCAATACATGCCTGGCTGGATAACCAAGACTTCGGCTGTTCGCGAGCAGGTGTTTCCTGCGGCGCGTACCGTCATTGTCGAACATCAATACCGCCCGAGCGTCGGCTCCAGCCCTGACACGGTCCTGCGCTCGGGTCTGCGCCGCAACGCGGCGCTAGCTCCCAAGGTCGAGCGATACAGGCGAGACTATTGCATTACGGATGCGTTCCTTGCCGAATTGGACAGGCGCGCAGGCAGCGACCAGGCGAATACCGCAGGACTGCAGGAGCGGCGCATTTCCTACGTGCTCAAGACGGGCGCGAACTGGGCGGGTCCAATCCGGTCCTTCACATTGACGATCGATCCGGGAAGTGACGACCGCCTGGCTAGTTTTTGTCCCGGGCGGCTCAAGCCGTCATCTGCCAACAACTCGCGCCAATTTACGGCGAGCGACTTCACGCCGGATGCCGACCTGAAGATCTTGATAATCGGCAAGTTCTAAAGAGCAGCTCAATTCGTGAGCATCACATAGCGCGCGGCCGCAATGATGGTCACGTTGCTGCGCTGAGCTTCGCTCGTCGCCTGCAGGAAGAATGTGTCGGCAGCCATCGGTCGCGGCTGGCGCAACGAATCCAGAACCCGCGGGACCGCAACGACCAGCAGGAGTTGCGGACCAGTCGTCCGCTCCATCGGCAGGGCAAAGGAAAGCGAGTCGATGCCTGGCTTCAGGAGATAGGACAGGCTACGCACCTCGCCGCGGTCCGAGACCATGAGCAGTTCCACCACCCGGTTGGCAAAATTCTCAACGGTCCCATTGAGGGTCTCGCCGGCCTTCAACTCGGTAGCTGACAGGTTGATGCGCGGGGCACGTGTCTGGTCGCTTCCGACCTGGCTCAGGAATCTGACGGCCGGACATTGTGCTTGGTTCACCTGCCTGACGCCGACAGTGGCCTCAAATCCCTGCTCCTTTCGAAACGCTTTGTCGAAGGTATCGAACGGCGCTGTCGAAGCACCGTAACCTTCAATGACGGCTGCGCTTGAACTCACCGCAACAGGCAGGATGAAGAAGCAGTCTCCGCCCGCATATTGGGCGACATATTTGCGGATGCGCTCGGCTCGCCCCGGTCCATCGGGATACGGAGACGACGTCGCCGTCGGCTGAGACGGCAGCTTCACCGGCTCCTGACGTGCTAGCTGCGAAGGGACAGGCTCGCTCGGCGGCGCGGATGCCCCGGCGAGTTTCGGAGGCGGCGGTAAGGCCGCCAATCCCGACGTTTTCCAGACAAATCTATAGTAGGTGTACCCACCGCCGCCCAGAACAAGCAGCAGCCCCGCGACGCAGGCGCCGACCCAGATGCGGCGAGCTCTCCGCAACGGCGCCCGCTCCTGCGGCGCAGACGTGCCAGCTTGCGACTTCGCCAATTGATCGAAGCCGTAGAGCGGTGCTGCGGACGACTGAGCCGAACCCGCCGGTCCCCAGTTGGCGATCTCAGCCATGGTCGGGCGCAAGGCCGGGTCCGGCTGCAGCATCTTCTCGAGAAGCGGCCTGATGCGCATGTCCACTGCGCCGAGATCCGGCACACGCCGACGTTTCTCGACCAGTTGGAACTGGCTGCCGCCCATATCGAGCTTTTGTCCGGTCAAGGCATGGAACAGCACGAGACCAAAGCTGTAGACGTCGGACTTCGCGGTGACATCATTGCCGTACAGGCCGACCTGTTCCGGCGAGGCGTAATTGTCCTTGCCGGCGAAGCCGGAACCGATGATGGTCTTGTCACCCATCTGGGTCGACCGGGCGATCCCGAAGTCGATGATCTTCGCCCGCCTTACATCATCGAGCGGCACGATGATGTTGTCGGGGGAGACATCGCGATGGACAATGCCGTGCTCGTGAGCGGCCTGAAGGCCCGACGCGACCCGCCGCACCAACTTGACCAGCGCTTCGAAGGTCAGCGGCCCATCGTCGAGCATGTTTGACAGCGAGCGCCCGTTCACAAATTCCATCGCGAGATACGGGCGCTGCAGCACGGGTTCGACCGTGAACAGGAAGTAGCGAACGATTGCTTCATGCGGAAGATTGTGAAGAGCCGCCGCCTCCCGGCGGAACAGCGCGAGTGCCGCCTCGTTCTCGACCATGTCGGGTAGCAACATCTTGACCGCGACCGGCGATCCGGTCTGGATCTCGCGGCATCGGTAGACCTCCCCCATGCCGCCTGATCCGATCATCGCTTCGATTTCGTAAATGCCGTTGAGCCGGGTGCCGGCCGGCACGCCGCGGTAGGATGACCGAAACGGATCGTTCGCGGTCATGGTCGCGGCTCCCGATTGAGCGGCGTCCTCGTGGGCTCTGAGGATCGCGGCGCGAGCAATCGCACGATCAAGATCGTAACGTTATCGAGCCCGCCGCGATCAAGCGCCAGCGCAAGCATGTCGTCGCAGGCTGTCTGAGCAAGTCGAGTGGCCGCGTGCTGCTGAATCTCGTCATCCTGCACGTGTCGCGTCAAGCCGTCGCTGCAAATCACGAAGATGTCTTCTGGTTCGGCTGGACCGGTCACCACCTCAAACTCGGGCTCGGCGACAACGCCGACAGCCCGGGTGATGGCATTGCTCGGCCAATCCTGGACCTCTTCGCGCGATAGTGTGCCGCCGGCGATCAGTTCCTCCAGTTCGCTATGGTCGTGCGACACCTGCGTGATACCGTAGCGATTGATCAGGTATACCCGGCTGTCGCCCGCCCAAATACAGGCATAGTGGCCGTCGCGCACGAGCAGGACTGCCGTCGTGGAGCCGACAATGGCACCCTGCCTTGCATGGCTGAGTGCCAGGATCTGCTGGTTGGCGCTGAACAGACGCGCTTCGCATTGCGCCAACAGATCGGCGGCCGAGTCCGTCGCGCCGATCGCATCAAGCGACTGCACTACGATGCGGCTCGCAAGATCGCCGGCCTCATGACCGCCCATGCCGTCAGCGACGGCCCATAGGCCGACGTCGGTTCTGACCAGGTATGAATCCTCGTTTCGCGCCCGCACCCGTCCGGCGTGGGTGACGCTACCGACATCGAACAGGGACGGGACGTGTACCATCGCGCGTCATCCCGTCCCGGACACCGCGCGGCCGACGTCGCCGGTCAGCAGCGTGGAATAGTGAAAGGGATCCGGCAGTCCGCGGCAACAGAGCGTCATCGGCGGGAAACCCTCACCTCCGGCGGTCCACCAGAAACTTGCCGCGGCATAGACTTGCGGGTTGGCGCCGCAGAGCGTCCAGAGCGACTCGCCAAACCCATCGACCTTCGAAACCATTCCCAGCGTCGCCTCATTCAACGCCACGATGGACGATGCATCGGTCCGCGGCGTCAGCAGACGCGGGAGCGCGAGACGATCCACCGCATCAGCGATCCGCTCGAACGTCGCAGCCCGGTCCAGGGTCGATAGCAAGAACGTCTCCACTTGCCCGAACCACTCGTCCTGCGGATCGATGTGCGGCGGCGGCAACGCGGCGGCGTCATCCGATACCGAATGCAGCGTCAACGGATAGTATCGCCCTACGCCGTCAAGCGACGGCATGATCGCTCCCGCGACGGTGGTGCCGCAGATTGCGGCACCAAGCCAGAATCGCCACACCGGCGCGGTCAGGAATGCTCCCTGCCAAGCGACGCCAAGTTGATTGCGGCTCGCGGAGACAGCAGCCTGCACCCACGGCTCCCAGACTTCAAGGAAGCTCCGCGGCGTCGCGATCGCGATGAAATCACGCTTGGCGCCGATCTTGCCGAATAAGCCGCACCGCATGGTCAAATTCCGGTTGGGCAACGAAACTCGCGCAGCACCGACAGGTTTAGCGGATTGCGCAACGATCCTGTCGAAATCTGATAGTTGAGCTCACGTCCGGCAACGATGAAGGTTGCGCTGGCGGTTTCCGCCTTCGCGACCAGCGAGCCGGCCTCCAGCATTCGGAACAATGACCAGGGGCCGACGCGCTCAAGTACGGATGGCGAGCCGGTCTCGTTGCTGACCGAAATTGCTGTCCGCGGCGACGGCCCGGGCCAGAGGACCGTCGTCGGTGAATTGCTCTGCTGCGGTGGTGGAGCAGCGGGCTGCGGCGCACCGAACATGGAGGGAGCTGCGGCAGGTCCTGGCGTCGTGGGGCTGGTGATCGTCGTGCCGCCGATCTCGGTCTTGACTGTGATGCCCGGTCCGCCCGCAGGTGGCGGCCGGATCGCAAGGGACACTGCCGGCACGCCGCCGCCAGTCTGGAAAAAGGCATCGCGGATATAGGCGGCACTCTGGAACTGCTTCAATGTGTCGGGCGAGAAAGATCGACCGACAGGGCTCTCCTTTCGCCAAACCCAGTCCGAACGCGACGTATCTGCGTAGGGCGCCAGGAATTGAGTGAAGAACTTGTCCATGATGCCGTTCGGACTGAACAGCTTGGCGAAATCCGCGAGCGGCACTTCCTGACCGCTGCTCCGCACAAACGGATAGCGGTTGGTCACCGTCTGCTGGCAGACCGGCGTAACTTGATCGCGCAACGACTGCAGGATCTGACCGGCCGTGGAGGCGGCGATGCTGCCTTCGAACTCCGCAGCCGCCGCTCGGAGCATGTCGGAAAATGGCGGCGGCATGCGCGAGGCGTTGTTGCGCAGCGCCGCAACCTGGGTCTGAAGCCCCGCAGTCGCCTGCGCCGTCAGTTGCGGATTCTCCACCATCAACGTCAGATTCTGTGCAATGTCGTTCAGGTTTGCGATCGTCGAGTCGATTGGCCGGCGCGTGCTCTCCCCTTCCAGCACCGCATGGTAGGGCTTGAACTGCGACTCGATCGCCGCGCCCGGCGTGCCATCCCGGGCATTGTTGAACAGTGCGGGCGTGGTGACCGCAGGCGGCGCTGCAGGCGTGCCGGAACTTGCCGGCTTCGGGCGTTCCTTGGTCAGCATCGTCTCGTCGCGCACCGACTCCAGGATTTGCCGCATCGGCGAGGTCGGCGCCGAAAGCGCCCTCAGCACCTCGTATTTCGGCTTGTCGGCGAGCAACTTTTTCAGACGCAGACTGCCAAGCGCAGTCCGCCACGTCGTCACGAATTCATTGGAGTAGATGCTGAGCAGATCGCCAGCCAGGTTGTCATACTGCTGGTCAATGGCCGACTGCTGGCCGGCGTCGCCCAGGACCCACCGCTCTCGCTTCATGCGCTCCGACAATCCGGGCAGTCGAGCGATGAACTTCTGATTGAAGCCGTTGTAGGTGAAGAACTCGGGTACCCGCACGTTGTCCAGGGGCTGGCCGGTCGTGGTTTCGAAGACAACTGCCACGTCCGGACCGCCTCGGCGGCTGGCGATCCAGTCGCCGGCGGTCGATCCACGAGCCTCCGACTTCAGGAACTCGTAGGCACGTTGCGACACGCTGAGGCGCGCCAGCGAATTCTGGGCCTGCTTGATCAGCCGGCCGTCAAGCTCGACCAGCGGCGGCTGCTCGGTTTCGAGGTCGAACATCGCAACAAGGTTTTCATCGAGCAGACGCCGTCCTTCGGCATTGGTCGCGCCGGGATAAAGGTTGTCCGCCCAGTCGCGCTGCATCCAGGAGCGGATCAGCTCGCGGTCCGGGGATTGCAGGCCGCCAAGCATCAGGTAGACCTTCAGCGCCTCATAGACGAAGGCAGGCTCATTGATACGCGCATTGAGCTGCTCTTCCAAACGGTACAGCAAGCGAGGCCTGAACATGCGCTCGAGCGCAGTGTGATATGCTGCCTTCGCGGGCGACAACAGGCGCGCGCGCTGACTGAGTCCGTAGCGTGCCGAGAGCGCTACCGGCTCATTTCGTGATGCATAGCCGGCGGGGGCATTCCGCAGTCGGTAGAGCAGCGGCAGCACCTTGTCGAGATCGTGATCGGCGATCAGCGTCTGCTTGATGAGCGGCGCCCCGGCGGCCGCATACTCCTTGTCCGCCTGCAGGCTCTGCTCGATCAAGTCGGAGTTGCGCTTGTAGCTTGTCAGCCAGGCACCGATCAGTCCGATCGCCACCAAACCTATCACCGACAGCGCCGCGGTCTTGAGGATCAGGGCACGGCGCACTGCAGCACGGTCGGTCGAAACCCAGTCCGCCTCGCCGATGATAACCTTCGAAATCAAATCGGCGAGGAAATAGCTCTTGCCGGTTCCGGAGTATGATCCGGCACCGACTTCCTCCGCGCCAAATGTACGCGCCAACGATCCGATCAATTGATCGATCGGCGTACCCTGCTGAGTGCCCGAGGTGAAATAGAACCCACGCAGATTGGCGTTCACGTGGTACCGTGTCGGCTCAAAGATCTGATTGAGGAAATCGTGCATTTGCGGCTTGAGCCGCGCCATCTGCGCCGGGAAGCCGAACAACTGCACCCGATGCTGCGGCGTAGGCTCGTCCTGGAGACGGTCGAGCGTTTCCTCGCTCAGGCGCTCCAGCAGGCGATCGAACTCGACCGGGACCTGCCCCACCAGATTCTGGGTCTTGTCGGCGGTCTGGAAAGTGGCGCCCCAGACCTGGCGCCGGCCGGCCTCGCCGAGATAGGCGAAATATTCGGTGAAACCGGCAACCAGATCGGCCTTGGTGAACAGCGCGTAGACCGGGAAGCTTACTTTCAGCCTTTGATGCAGTTCGAGGAGCCGCATCCTGATGGCATCGGCATGAAGTTCGAGCTCCTGCTTGGGCAGCGTCAGCACGTCCTCCAGACTGATTGCGACGAGAACGCCGTTGATCGGCTGGCGCGGCCGATTTTTTTTCAGGATGTCCAGAAACGACAGCCAGCTTTCCTTGTCGGCCTTGCCGTTTGAGTCCTGGGTTGTGTAGCGACCGGCGGTATCGATCAGCACCGCTTCGTCGGTGAACCACCAATCACAGTAGCGAGTGCCGCCGACCCCGGCGATCGCCGCCGGCGTTGCCCCTCGCGCGAGCGGAAACTTGAGCCCCGAATTCACCAGCGCGGTGGTCTTTCCCGCGCCGGGCGGACCGATGATGACGTACCAGGGCAGATCGTAGAGATAACCGGACTTGTTGCCGCTCGCGGTCTTAAGCGTTGCGAGCGCATCCTTCATGCGCTCCTTGAGCACGGGCTCGTCGCTGACGGCCTGATCCGCACCGCTGACGCCGTCAGCGATTTCCTTCGCATTCCTGCGTCGCTTGAAGAAATGAAGACCGGCGACACCTGCTGCCGCGGCGCCGAGCAGCAGGATCGCGATCTGGCGAATGATGTGATTTTCCAATGGATGCCAGTCGCCGAAAGCAATGAAGGGACCGGCAAGGTAGATCACTGCTCCAAGCGAGCTGAGTCCGACTCCATAGAGAACGATGCGTAGTATGTCCTTGGCGAGCATATTGACCGATACCTGTCGCTTATCGCGTGGAGCTTCTGGCGTCCGCCTATTCGCTACGTTCGATGAAGATTTCGACCCGACGGTTTTTGGCACGCCCCTCGGGTGTCGAATTGCTGGCAATTGGTGAATCCGATCCCTTGCCGTCGACATCGACGCGCGAACCATCGGCCAAGCCGGGTTTCAGCGCGGCGGCTACCGCCTTGGCGCGCTCGACCGACAATTCGAAATTCGAGGGGAAACGCACGGTGCGGATCGGCGAGCTGTCGGTATGGCCAACCACCCGGATGCGGCCGGGCTCCTTGTCGAGCGTCGCCGCAACGCGGGCCGCGACCGGCTTGAAGCCATCCAGGATGGTTGCCTGGCCCGAGGCAAATAATGCGAGATCGCAGACCCTGATCACGATGAAGCTCGCCGTCTGATCCGCCGTCATGGCGCAAGCCGTCTTCTCCTGTGCAAGCGCGTTGCGAATGCGCTGCAGCTGGGTGATGCGATCTGGGGGTGGCGGCGGAGGTGGAGGCGGCGGCGGCGCAACGACGCGGCGCTTGAGCTCGATTGGATCGCCGGGATGCAATGCCAGCGCGACTTCGGCGGCATTCTCTGCACGGCCAGCCAGCAACGTCCGCAGCACAAAATAGGATCCCGTGAGCAGCGCGGCGACCACGGCCGCCACCAGCCAAACCGGAATACGGAGGTGCTTCCGCCGACCGGCCAAGGCCTGGCCGCGCCAGTGGGGCGACAAATCATTGGTTGGCTTGGGTCGAACCCGGCGCAACGTCTCATAGAGGTTGCGCTGGATCACCTGAAGGTTCGCAAGCCCGCCCGGCGACGTCCGGTGAATGCCCTGGAACCCGAGTGCAAGACAGGCGTGCTGGAGTTCGAGCACCGGATAATTGACCAGCGGATCAGTCTTCAAATGGTCGAGAATCTCAAAGAAGCGTACGCCACCGACGCGTTCGCCGAAGAACCGGCTGAGCATCGAGTATTGCGCCCAGACGTGCCGATCGTCGGTCGGAATGTGTTGCACGATGTCGTCGGCAGTAGCGCACAGGATGTACTTCGCCGTATTGGCCTGGTGCTCGGAAATGCCGGCCGAGCGGATATCCTTCTCGAAGAACTTGATGGCGTCGGCGACTTGCTCCATCAGGCTCGCGAATGACGCCCGCATCAGCGCTACGCGCAGCCGGCCAAGCAGCTGCAGCAAGGGGCCGCCGGCGCGCATCACCGGATTGGCGTTTGGCGCGACCAGATCGTCGACACGCAAGGGCGGCCCGGGCGGCAAGATCGGTTGCTGCGCCGGAGCCTGCGCCGGCGTCGAAATCCATTCCTCCGACGGCTGGCTGGTCGGCGGGGCAGCGTAGCTTGCGCTTTGTGGTACGGGAGAAAATGAAGGCGGAGGCGACGGGCTACCCGGCGAAGCCACGGGCGATGGCGAGTACACTGGACGGCTTGCAGGCCCCTCGCCTGCTGGAGGTTGAGGAGCCGGAGCCGGCGGCATCTTCCCGCCGGGGTTCGGACGGATGATGGTCCGCTCACCCCGACCGAAAGGGTTAACCGGCTTGTCCCTGTCGGTCATGGCCGCTCTTCCAGGATCGCCCAAAGGTACAGCTCAAGCTCCGGCCAGTCGCCGGAAAAATGCATCCCGATCGACGCCGCAGTGCTGAATTCTGGCCACAACGGCGACTTGCGATCGAGATAGAAATAAACGTGGTCCGTGATGGCTCGGATGTGCGGTGGCGGCGTCGGCAAGTGCACCAGGGTCAAACCCGGGAGATTTGCGTGCACAATCTCGGTCATCTTGGTATTGGGCCCGACCTTGAACAAATGCGGGAATTCGTTCTGGATCTCGACGAGAGGTCGCCGCGCGGCAACCTCCAGCACCAAGGTAGCATTTCGGAACAACGCCCGATCGCGGATCGGCGATACGAACGCGTTCTGGGCGCGTTCGATGATCTCCAGACGGATCGCTCGCCTGCCGAGCCGCGCGCTGAGGAAGTCCTGGATGTCGCGCACCAGAGGCGTGAAGACGTATTCGAGGTTATCGTGATCGTATGCCGGGTAGTCCCGTGCGCGTCGTTCGGTGGTCGCGAAAGTCGCAAGCTCACCGGCAAACCTCAATAGCTCCTCGTACAGCCGCTCCGGATGCACGCTGCCGGACCGCTTGAAATGAGTCAGCACGGGAATAGTCCGGTTCAGCACCTGCAGCACCAGGTAATCGACGCTCTGCAAGCCGCCGCCGGACGATGGATCGACCGCGTAGCGTGCGAGCTCATCGAGCTTGGTCTCAACCCAGCCAATGATTCGATTGAGCCAACCATCGACGACCGGATGTGCAGCGCAGACCAGCATCGGCGGCACAAACTTGTCATCGAACAGGATATTCTTGTCGCGTACTTCGAGGATACGGGCAATGCCGAGGCCCATGTATCCCGGCTTGCTGGTCTTGCGCAGTTCGAACGACAGCCGCGGATAGACAATGTCAATCTCTTCCTCGATGCGCAGCGCCGAAGTTGAATCGATAAACGTCTCGGAAGTCCGAACGTAGCGACTTGCGCTGTCGGTGCGATCCTCATCCACCTCCCGCGTGTTGGGCGCAGCGACCGGCATCATCAGCCAGACGATCTGGCCTGCGGCTGAATCCGGCACCTCGATCGCTTCCGGGATCGGACTGTCGGCGGGGATATCGAACGGCGTCCCATCGGGCATGACGCCGGTCGCGCTGCGCACGGCGAATTTGCTCTGCTGTGTAAGATCGTTGTCGATCTCGAGCTGCGCAAAGCCCCACGGGTGCGGTGTTGTGTAACGAACGCGCTTTTCCAGCAGATGCTCGAGATAACGATCGTTCTGCTGCAGATGATGCGGCCGCAGAAACAGACCTTCCGACCAGAAAACTTTGCTGTACCAGGACATTCCTGCATCCACTTGGCAATGATCGGCGACGGCATCGTCACCGACAGTTCACTTTGACCCCGACTTGTCTGCGCGGTCGTAATATTCAGAGAAATGAAGCATGAAGGTATCGATCGGCGCGCTTTCGTCGCGACCGAGATGCGCCTTCCAGCGCGTCAAGAATTCATCCCACAACTTACTCTTGTTCGAGCCGAAAAAGGATCTTGCTCCGCGCTGAAGCTCGAGCTCGCGCGCCATCAGCGTCGGATCGATACTGGCGATCAGCCCGCTGACGGCATGCTGCATTGCCGCATAGGTCTTCAATTGATGGGATTTGAGATCCTTGAAGCCCTGAGCGAAGGCATGCGGCGCATCAAGGTAACTGCGCGTCGGCGGCCCGAACAGGATGCGCATCGCGTCTTCCGCGGTCGGCGAGAATTTCAACGGATTGTTCTCGATGGCCTGGATGGTGGTTTGACTGGTGCTACGCGTCAGCTGCTTGGCCTGGGTCCGCGCCTGCAGCAGAGCCATCAAACTTTCCACCGTCATGCGCAGTATGATGCCAAGCTGCTCCGCGAGTTCGGCCTCGGTCTTGTCGGCAAAGAAATTCTCCGGCAATCCGGCAGCACGCGCCACCAGGCGCGCGAATTCGAGATTGCCGCTCGAGGTGGCTGTAGCCGGCCCTGGTTCGGCCACCTGCGGCCGCGGCGCTCCCGTATGCCCCCCCGGTGGCGCCGGCGGTGGCGGGACAGCCGGTTCATCGTCGACCCAGACCGATGGCCGGCGCGGCGTCGGCATCGCGTGCTGCACGTCGACCGGCGGTTTGGGCGTGGCGACCGGACCGCCTGCCCAGCTCATGTCGTCGTGCGGAGGCAGCTCTCGTTGAGGCATCTGGGGCGAATGCCGGACGGGGTCGACGCCCGCCGGCGGAACGCTCGCCGCCCAGTCCAGGAATTCCGCATTGACGGGCCGCGCTGCTTCGCGCGGCTTTCTCAACTGCTGCGGGTCGATTGGCGGCGGCACGTCGCGACCGGGAGCCCACAGCTCCTGGTAATCGGCGTGCTGCTGCGCGAGAGGAGCTTGCTGCTGCGCGCCATGGCTCGGAGTGCCCTCGGCACGTTCGTCCAGGTCCAGCGAAACGCCAATGACATAATGGCCGATGACGAGCCGATCGCCATTGCGTAGCCGATGCGCTCCCCGCATGCGCTGGTCGGCGCCGTTGAGAAAGGTGCCGTTGGTCGAGACGTCGTGCAACCAGTAGCCGCCGTCGCGATAGTGGATCTCGCAATGCTTCCCCGAAATCATCCGGGACGGATCGGGCAATGTCCAATCGAGATGACGATCGCGGCCTATATCGACCGAGCGCCGGCCGGTGACCGTAAATGACACGGGTCCGCCATCGGGGAGGTTGGGCTCGTTCTCGATGTTGAAGCGAAGCACCATCACATCGTCTCGTCAGCGCAGAGGGCGCGGTTCGCCGCGTGCCAATTGAATACCATCCTCCAGGCAGGCCGTCATTATCCGGTCCCTGGACTCACGGGTAAGCCGGCAAAGTCCGATCAAAAGAGCCGCGCGAACCGCCCGCGCCGTCTGATCTGGCTTGGCTTCGACCGGAGCAAATTCGGCAGGGACGACGCTCCCGCCGGACCAGCCCGCCGCCAGCGCCAGCCAAGTCGCCGGCTGTTCGGGATCGTTGGCATTGCCGACCGCCAACGCCTTGTTGCGCGATTGCTCGTCTGGCTGCCGGACCCAGGTCTCTGCAAAGCTGAGTGACCTGCCTTCATTGGCGTCGAAATTGTCGAACATCTGCCGAAGCGAGCGACATCCCCAGGCGACAGCCACGCGCCTGGGGAGCAGGTACGCGCAGAAGGACACAGCCTGGTGCCAGTTGCCTGCATCAGCGGCCTCCTGCAGGAAATCCAACGAGAGCTTGTCCGGGGCAGCGTTGCCGACGTCGTATCGCGCCAGCGGATAGGCTTCAAACAGATCGCGGACTGTGCTGAACCGAACTTGACCCATGGCCGTCAGCCGACAATGGTTGGTGTGCCGTGGGCAACCAACGGGCCGCCGGCCGCGAGCGCCATGGCGGCCTGCGCGGTCATGGTGATGGTCGGTGCGTTGATGACGATTCCGGCGGGGGACAGGATGATCTGGCTGGGACCAACCTGGAGGGTGATGTTGACATTGGCCGTAAGCGTGATGCTCAGCCCTGCATTGACGGACTGATCCATCGCCAGCTTGATGTGCTGACCACCCAATTCGATATCGAGCTTGTCGTTGCCGTTCTTGAGTGTGGTCTTGCGGGTATCGCCGCCGAACGCGGCTTCACCGATGGTCCTGGTCTCGGTGTCGCGGACCGTGACGTCGTAGTCCTTTTCGGCGTGCAGGGTGATCTTCTCGGACCCTTTCTTGTCCTCAAAGTTCCATTCGTTGTAACCGCCCCCTCCCTTGGTCGAGTCGGACTTCAATCCCGCGATTGTCTTCTTGGACGGCAGATCGTAGGGCAGCTTGTATTCATCGTTATACACCGTACCGATAAACCAAGGGCCGGTCGGGGTCTCCTTCCAGGAATTCCACGACGACTTCCTGCCCGACGCGCGGGATGATCTGACCGCCCCAGCGCTTGCCGGACCAGACCTGGGCCACGCGCAACCGGCACGACCGCTTCTTCTTTCGATCCCAGAAAAAGCGAACGTAGATTTCGCCCAACGATTCGACGTCGATTTCCTCGCTCGAATTGTCGTCCTTGGTGACGACCTTGGCCGTCTGGATACCATTGATCCTCGGCTTCGGCGTCATCATGGGAGATCGAAACGGCCGATCGCTTGGCAGAAATTCATAGCTGCCGAAGTAGACGTGCTGTCCACCGTCGCCGGGACCGCCAGTGCGGTAGGACTCGATGGAAAACGAGTGAGCTGCTCGTACGACGAGATATTCAACGTTCTGCGAGTCTTTCGAATGCTTCTCGAGCTTGGTTAGTCCGCCGGGGAACAGATTGACGGCGTCGCCGTTGCCGCGGCGGCGCCGATCCATCGCCTGCTCGGCCTGAAGCTGGATCTTGGCGTATCGCTCGCCCTCGGATTTCTCCTTGAACTTGCCGGGATAGTCGTAGAATTCCATCTCGGATCGCGTGTAGTGCTCGGCGCCCTTGGCGTCGCTGATCATCTGCGCGTTGGGTTTCTGGTAGTTGTAGTCGTTGAGCTCGAACTTTCCGGTGCGAAACCGGCGCTCGGAAACCCATTCATAAATATGCTGCTCCTCGCGGCGGTCGGATCCGGTCAGCGGGACATAGGGGATCTTTGCGAGACCGTTGATTGGGCTGTGCGAGGACTTGGAGTCAGCCAGCACCAGCGTATGCTTGCCACCCTCATGCTTGAAGAAGTAGTAGATGCCGTGCTGCTCCATCAGACGGCATACGAAATCCAGATCGCTCTCGCGATATTGAACGCAATACTCGAGCTTTGGACATGAGCCTTCTTCGGTAAGCTTGGACTCATAATCCGTGAAGCCACGTTCGTTGAAGACCTCCTTGATGATGTCGGGCGCCTTCTTGTCCTGAAAAATCCTGCAATCGGTAGTGCGCGACAGTAGCCATAACCAGGGCCTCAGCACGATCCGGTAGCTGAAATAGTCGTTCCTGACCCCAAGCCACTGCGCTTCCGTGAGGATGCCGCTGAACTCGCGCTCCTTCCCGTGCAACTTGATGGTGAGCGTGCACTGCTGGCCGATCGCACGATCAAAGTCGAGATCGGCGTCCTCGCTGAGGCATTCGATACGATATTCGAAAAGTTCGCTCAGACCTTCAGAGGCCTCGAACCTGACAAAAACCAGAACGTCCTTGCCAAGGGGGGTCTTGAGCTCGCAAAGGCGGGTATCCTGGGTAAGCTGGCCCATGTGGGCGTTAAACTCCTTCGTTGACCGCACGATCCGCGCAACGGGCGCATCAGGTCGTCAAGCACGAAACAACTGAGATCCGAGCCAGCCATCGGTGGGACGACCGGCCAGCCTGCCCGGTGTAGCCCTCTCCTGACGCGCCAAAGCTCGCGCCCGATGGAACATCCCGGCACTCATGTAGTCGGCTCCAAGAGCTTGTTGGTTCACGCGAAACGGTCGTGGCCGCCGGGAATGAACCGAGGTCATCGTTGATCTGACCTAACAGACGATCGGATCATGATCCCCGCCTGATCCGCCGCTAGTGACGGACTTGGCAAAGGGGGCCAGGGCCCCGCAGACGGACCATCTTGGCATGCTCGATGTTACATCCCTGACCCAGCCCATAGCCCCGGACGATCCTTGCGGGCCTGACCTCGATGCGGCCGGGGATGTCCAGTACCTCAATTTCTTCGCAGGTGCGGAATCGCTGCTTCCAATGTCGTATTTCGAGGTCGTCAACGCCAACGGAGAACGCGGACGCTTCGACCCAAAGGCCATCGACATTGCCGGCCAGTTCGCCGCCGCACAGCCGCTCTTGGCACGCACCCGCGATCTGCGCCTGACCATGCTGCTCGCCAAATTCTCCATCTTGAACCGCGATCTCGACGGCTTTCTCAGCTGCCTGAAAGCGACCACCCTGTTGCTGCGCGAACAATGGGAATCGGTTCACCCGAGAGGCGAGGACGGCGACTATGCTTTTCGCGCCGTCACCGTCGAGGCCATCGACGTGTTTCCGACGGTGATCAACCCGCTCCAATTCCTTCCCCTGATCGAAAACCGCAGGCACGGCAGCCTCAACTACCGTGCCTATCAGATTGCCAAGGGCGAAATTCCCGCCGCTGACGCCGATGTCGAGATTCCCGATCTTGCAACCATCGAGCGTATTGTCGGCGAGACCGATCTCGACACCCTGAAGGCGGTCAGCGCCCGCTGTTCCGCGGTCGCGGCCGAGATCGCCGACATCAAATCGGTTTGGCACGAAAAGTTGAACTCGGGGCAACCCATCAGTCTCGACAGGGT
Organism: Bradyrhizobium sp. USDA 3364; assembly: GCF_054056355.1. NCBI lineage: Bacteria > Pseudomonadati > Pseudomonadota > Alphaproteobacteria > Hyphomicrobiales > Nitrobacteraceae > Bradyrhizobium > Bradyrhizobium sp. USDA 3364. Next base: position 5,008,066 of record NZ_JBSRYG010000002.1, on the reverse strand, counting down.
GGCGGGTGTCGCGAATGGCATGGCCAACTGGCTCGCGGCTCTGGTCACCGCACGCGATCCGGCCGCAATTGCTCCATCCCCGGACGAGACTGCTCGAGACGGCCCGCAGCTTGCGATCGAAATCGTCGGCGCGGTGACCTCGCCAGGACAGGCATCTGCGGCGCTAGCGGCCGCTGCCGACTATTTCGCGCGGAAGGAACCGTCGAGCCCGGCGCTGCTGCTGGTGCGGCAGGCACAGGACATGGTTGGCAAATCGTTTATCGAAGTGATGCGGATGCTGATGCCCGACCAGGTCGAGAGCGCGGCCATCAATATCGGTCGTGACAAGGTTTTCGACCTGCCGATCCAGCGCATGGCGGAATTGGCGGCAGCGCTCCCGGCGGCAACGGAAAGCGACACGCAAGATGCTGGTTTTACAGCAGAAAATAGAGCGCAGGCGTTGGACTTGCTGAGCAAGGTTGCATCGTTCTTCCGGACCGCAGAGCCGTCCAGCCCGATCCCGTTCCTGGTCGATCGCGCACGCGAACTCGCGCAGCGAGACTTCCTCAGCCTGCTGAACGAAGTCCTGCCCGAGGGCGCTCTGAAGGTGATCGACAAATCGAATTGAACCCGCCTTCCGTTCGACGGGACTAACCAAACAGAAGGAAGCCCGCCGACGAAGACCAAGGCACTTCCCTGCCTCCGTCGCGCAAGTCGGCTTCCGCAGAGATTTTTTGAAGAGGGCATCCAATGGCAACCGATAGCGGTCAAAAATTCATTCGCCGGAACCGCGCACCGCGCGTGCACATCACTTATGAAGATCCGTATGATGCCGAGCGCTTGATCGAATTGCCGTTCGTCATGGGCGTCTTGTCCGATCTTTCCGGCAACAACCCCGGCGTCGAAAAGGCGAAGGTCGAGGAGCGCAAGTTCCTCGAGTTCGACATGGACAATTTCGACAACCGCATGGCGGCGATCCAGCCCGGCGTGACGGCACGTGTCGCCAATCGTCTCAGCGATGGGTCTGACGAAAAGATCTCCGTCAACCTCCGCTTCAATAAGATGTCGGACTTCACACCCGTGGCGGTCGCCCGCCAGGTACCCGCGACGGCCACGCTGCTCCAGGCACGCGAACAACTCGCCAACCTGCTGCGCTACATGGACGGCAAGGTGGGCGCCGAGGACCAGCTGAAGAAACTCCTCGCCGATCCTCAACTGATGGCCGCACTGCGCGAGCGCGCGGCCAGCCAGTCCACCGAACCCGACACCAACAGCTAAGGGAAGGATGGGGACCATGGCCAAGGAAGCAACCCATAAAGAGACCACCACCCAGGTCGGGACCGTCGAGGCTGACGAGTTTGCTGCCCTGCTGAAGCAAAGCTTCAAGCCGCGCACCGAACGTGCGGCAACCGAAGTCGAGAACGCGGTGTCCACGCTCGTTCAAGAGGCGCTCAAGGACACCAGCGTCATCAAGTCGGACGTGCTCGACACCATCGAGGAGATGATCGCGCGGATCGATCAGAAGCTGACCGCGCAGATGAACGAGATCCTGCACGCACCCGAATTCCAGGCGATCGAGAGCGCCTGGCGCGGCCTCCATTACCTCGTCTTCAATTCCGAGACCGACGCCAACCTCAAGATCCGGGTGATGAACGTCTCCAAGACCGAGCTGTATCGGAACCTGCGGCTTTATCCCGATGCGCGCTGGGATCAGAGCCCCCTGTTCAAGCAGATCTACGAGTACGAATTCGGCCAGCTCGGCGGCGAGCCGTTCGGCTGCCTGATCGGCGACTACTATTTCAGCCACCTCCCGACCGACGTGCAGCTGCTTCGCGATCTCAGCAAGATCGCCGGCGCCGCGCATGCCCCCTTCTTCAGCGGCGCCGAACCTACGCTGATGGGAATGGACTCCTGGACCGAACTGTCCAATCCTCGCGACATCGGCAAGGTGTTCGACACGCCGGAATACGCCGCATGGAAGGGACTCCGCGATCAGGACGACTCGCGCTATCTCGGCCTTTGCATGCCGCGTGCGCTGGGCCGCCTGCCCTACGGTGCCAAATCAGAGCCCGTGGAAGAATTCGCCTTCGAAGAGGAGACGGACGGACACACCGGTGACAAATACGGCTGGATCAACGCCGCTTATGCGATGGCAGTGAACATCAACCGCGCCTTCAAGGAGTTCGGCTGGTGCACGCGCATCCGCGGCGTGCAGTCGGGCGGCGAGGTCATCAACCTGCCGACGCATACGTTCCCGACCGACGACGGTGGCGTCGACCTGAAATGCCCCACCGAGATCGCGATCAGCGATCGTCGCGAGCACGAGCTTGCAAAGGCGGGCCTCATCCCGCTGATCCACCGCAAGAATACCGACAAGGCCGCCTTCATCGGTGCCCAGTCGCTCTACAAGCCGAAAAAATACTTCGGCGAGAAGGGTGTGGACGCAACCGCATCCGACAACCTGTCGTCACGTCTGCCTTACATGTTCGCAGTGTCCCGCTTTGCGCACTACCTGAAATGCATGGTTCGCGACAAGATCGGATCCATGAAGGAAAAGGATGAGCTGACGGTCTGGCTGCAAACCTGGATCAACGAGTACGTTGATGCCAATCCAGCCTTGTCGTCGGAGGCGCAGAAAGCGCGCAAGCCGCTGGCCGCTGCGAAGGTGGAAGTCATAGCAAACGAGGAGAACCCGGGATACTACAACGCGCGCTTCTTTCTCCGTCCACACTTTCAATTGGAAGCGATGGACGTCGGTCTCAGCCTTGTTTCGCGCCTTCCAGGCCCGAGCTCCTGACGCCGCGTTATCGCAACCGTCACCCATCCAGTTTTTTTGAAAGGGCCATGCTATGGCTGTCGACATCTTTCTGAAGCTTGATCCGATCAAGGGCGAATCGCTCGACGACAAACACAAGGACGAAATCGACATTTTGAGCTGGTCGTTTGGCGAGAGCCAGAGCGGCACCTTCCACAGCGGGTCGGGCGGCGGCGCCGGCAAGGTCAACGTTCAGGATCTCCACTTCACGCACTTCGTGGACAAAGCCACGCCTGAACTGTTCAAAGTCTGCGCCAATGGCAAGCACATCGATACCGCGATCCTCACCGTCCGCAAGGCCGGTGAAAATCCGCTGGAGTATCTCAAGATCGAGATGAAGCACGTGCTGGTCTCCAGCGTATCGACCGGCGGATCGCATGGCGAAGATCGTCTCACCGAGAACGTGAGCTTGAACTTCGCGAAGGTGAAGATGATCTACAAGACCCAGACGGAAAAGGGCGGCGCCGGCGCATCGCCGACCTTCGGCTGGGACGTTCCGGCAAACAAGGAATGGGCCTGATCGTAAGCATCCTGTCCGGCGCCGGTTGCCAGCAATGGCAATCAGCGCCGGCGGTACAGGGGATTGTCAATGACTGTTGCGCCAAAGAAGGATCGGCTCTCTCCGCCATTGATGCTCGCCTTTCGTGCGGCTTACGACGCTCGTGATGCGCGCAAGCCACTCGAACTGCGCGATCAGTACGGTGAGCGAGTGATAGCGGGACGGCGCAGCACTGGTCGTTTCCCGATCTCGGAGACGTTGCTAAGGCGGGAGGTTTCGCATGACGTTGAAACGCTCCTTAATACTATCGCCCTCGAATCGACGCTCGACCTGACTGGCCAAGGCTGCGTTCGCACCTCGATTTTAAACTATGGTTTTCCCGACATCGCAAACCGTTCGATCGACGAAGTCACCGACGAAGAGCTCAGCGACGCCCTGCGCATATCGCTCACGACGTACGAGCCGCGGCTCGATCGCAAGTCCATACGGGTGCGGCGCGACAGCTCCGTAGGCCCCGAACAGCTCAAGCTGCGCTTTGTCGTGCAATCCGACCTGAAGTGCGAGCCGCTCAACGTGCCCGTGGAATTCATCGCGGACGTCGACCTCGACAGCGGCGATATACAGATCAATCGACTATAACATGGATCGCGAGTTCCTCGACTTCTACAACCGTGAACTGTCGCTGCTGTACGAGCACGCGGAAGACTTCGCCGACGAATATCCTGGCATCGCGGAGCGCCTCGGCGGGCTGATCCGCGATCGCTCGGATCCAATGATTTCGGGCCTGCTCGAAGGCGCCGCGTTCCTCGCCGCCCGCGTTCAGCTCAAGCTCAAACACGAATTTCCGGAATTCACGGCAAACCTGCTCGAACAGCTGGTTCCGAACTATCTCGCGCCAACTCCATCAGCCATGCTGGTCAAGGCACAGCCCCCCTATGCCGATCCGGCATTGCGCGACGGGAGGAAAATCGCGCGGGGCGCCTACTTCGATGCAAGCTACCGCGAAAGGGAACGGAGCCTCGCCTGCCGATTCAGGCTTTGCCGCGATATCGTGCTTTGGCCCTTTGACGTCACCGGTGCCGAATATTTTGTGACCTCGGGCGCATTGCAGGCCCTCGGGATTCCAGTCGGCGGAGAGGTCATTGCGGGGCTCAGGCTCTCGATGACCCACCGTACCGCCGCGCGGCTCGACGAAGAGCCGGCAGACGCGGAGGCTCGCAACAAGCCGGAAACCTGGTTCGCGGGCTGCCGCACCAGCGAATTGCCCATCTATCTGACCGGCGCCGAATCTGACGCTATCGCGCTCTACGAACAGCTGATTTCGAACTGCGTCAGCGTCTATTTTCGCTATCTCGACGATTTCGGTGATCCGGTCGTCATCCGGGCTCCGAACGACTGCGTGCAACAAGTCGGCTTCGGCGAGGACGAATCCCTGTTTCCCAACGATAACCGGGTCTTTCGCGGCTCGGAGTTGTTGCGGGAATATTTCGTGTTTCCGCGCAAGTTCCTCGGCATCAATCTGACGGGACTTCGCGCTGTGATGCCGCGGCTGCGCAGCAAGTCAATCGATGTCGTCTTCGCGTTCGATGAGCACAACTCTCGGCTTGCTGCCTCCGTCCGGGCAGAGACTTTCAGTCTCTACACTGCCCCGGCAATCAACCTGTTCGAGAAAACCACCGATCGCATCCCTGTCAAATCGAATACGCACGAATACCACGTGGTGCCCGACCGAAGCCGCTATCTCGAATACGAGCCGCACCAGGTGCTGGAGGTATACGCGCACTTTCCTGCAGAAAAGGACAAGCGGCACGTGCGTCCGCTTTACTCCGCCGCAGTCGACCGGACGGCCGCATCGGTCGAGGGACTTTATTTTACGGTTCGTCGGCTACCGAGGCGCCGCACCGTCGAGGAAAAGACATATGGCGCGGCCTCGGACTACACCGGGACGGACATGTTCCTTTCGCTGCTCGAACCTGGCGACCTGAGCGGCGACAGATCCGCCGCCGAGTTGAGCGTCCGGGCGTTGTGCTCAAACCGGCATCTCACGGAACATCTGCCGGTCGGCCAGGGCGGAGCCGACTTTCGCCTGTTGGATGACACCTCGCTCGATCTAATGTGCATAGCCGGTCCCACTCGGCCACGCGAGCCGGTGGTGGCGCAGTTGCGCAGTCGCAGCGAAATCGCCAACAGCGGCGTTGTCAGCTGGCGCCTGATCAACATGCTGAGCCTGAACTATCTCGGCCTCGTGGAACGCAGCGGCGGCAAGAATGCCGGAGCACTGCGGGAGATGCTGTCACTGTTCGCCGACCAGTTCGACGACGCTACGGAACGAAAGATTCGCGGCGTTCGCAGCGTCGAGAGCAGGCCCGTGGTGCGACGGGTGCGAGAGCGTACCGGCAGTGGCGCAGCGCGTGGGCTGGAGATCACCGTCACTCTCGACGAGAAGGCATTCGAAGGCAGTGGCGTGTTCCTGCTCGGGGCTGTGCTGGAGCGCTTCTTCGCCGACTATTCGGGCTTCAACACCTTCACCCAAACCGTCATCTCGACTTCGGAACGCGGCGAGATCATGCGCTGGCCGGGCCGCATGGGCACCCGGAGGCCGCTGTGACGCTGATCGACCAGATGAAGGCCGAGCCTTGGCGATTCGATTTTTTCCAGACGCTCCGCCAGCTCGAGCGATCCAATCCGGATCAGCCGCGGATCGGCGACAGTGCCGTGCGTCGCGAGGAATTTGTTGAGCTGGGCCAAACCCCCTATCTGGAATTCCCCGCTTCCAATCTGAGCTCGGTCGAAGACCGCGATGGCAGGCTCAGGATCCTGGTCAAATTCCTCGGCTTGCTCGGACCGCAGGGCGCACTGCCGCTGGCCACCACCGATGAGAGCGTCGGCTGGCAGTTGATGCGAGACGATGCTTTTCCGCGCTTTCTCGACCTTCTCAATGGACGCTTTCTACAATTGTTCTTTCGTGCCTGGGCGGACGCACGGCCGATCGCACAGCATGACAGGCCATCAGATGACCGCTTCATCGCCTATGTCGGCTCCTTTGCCGGCCTCGGCTCCGACGTCTTTGCCAATCGCGACACGGTACGGGACATGGCGAAGCTCAGCTTCGCTGGGCTGGTCTCACCCAGGGCGAAATCCGCGTCGCGACTGGCCCGGCTGCTGCAGGGGCTGTTCGATGTCAGGGTCGAGATCGACGAATTTGTGGGCACCTGGCTCCCGTTCGACGCGAACTATTGCAGCCGCCTCGGCACGGCGCACGCCAGGCTCGGCCACGACGCGCTTCTGGGCTCGCGGGTGTTCAGCGTCGAAGACAAGATCAGGGTTCGCGTTTTCGTGAGGGATTTCGCTCAATACGAGCAGTTCCTGCCCACCGAAGTGCCTAACCTGTCCGAGCCGCTGGCTGACGCCGTCTACTTCTATATCGGCGACGAACTCGAGTGGGAGGTGGAACTCGCCATTCCGGCGGGAGCGGTCGTCCCGACCAAGCTGGGACAGAGCGGACGCCTTGGGTGGACCAGCTGGGTCTCACCGAACTGGGCCTCGACCGAGGAATACCGCCGCGATGCTCGCTTTCACCTTGCCGAGCGTCTGAGAGCCCGGCGAAGCACCGCGACAGACGCCCCGCCCATTTGAACCTATGCACCGGCCCGATTGTCCTAACATCATGGAATTCGCGCCAATTTCCACGATGAGCAGGGTATCGCCCCCGGGGGATTGAGCAGGAGGCTCCACCGTGACCGACATCAGCCTTGAGGCCGTGACTGGAAAGCTGAACCGCGCTGGCTACGACGCCTTCATACAAGCCCTGCGTCACGCCAAAAGCGCGAGCAACCGCAACGTCGAGCTCGCACACTGGCTGTTTCACATCCTGCAACAGGAGCGAACCGACCTCAGCCTGTCGGTGGATCACTACAAGCTGGACCGCGCGCGGCTGCTGTCGGACCTCGCAGGCGTGATCAACGGCTTCCGCAAGAACGAAACCGACATGCCCGGGGTCGCCAATTCGGTGATCGATATTCTCGACCGCGGCTGGCACTACGCCACGCTGTTCTTCGGCGAGACTCAGATCCGCACCGGCCATCTCCTGGTCGCCGGACTGAAATCGAATGAGATCCGTCGTGCGCTCAACAGCATCTCGCAGGAATTCGCCAAGATAAACGTAGACGCATTGGCAGCCGAGCACCGCGCCGTCTGGGCAGGCTCCGAGGAAGAGACCATGCGTCCGATGGACGGCTCTGGATTGGCCGGTGCCGCCTCTGACGGTGCAGACCGGGCAAATCCCAAGGGAACGACGCCGCTCGACAGGTTCTCGCAGGATCTCACCGCCAAAGCCAGATCGGGCGAGATGGATCCAATCCTCGGTCGAGACGACGAAATCCGCCAATTGATCGACGTGCTGATGCGCCGACGGCAAAACAATCCGATCCTCACCGGCGAGGCCGGCGTCGGCAAGACCGCCGTGGTCGAGGGATTTGCTCAGCGCATTGCTGCCGGCGAGGTGCCGCCGCCACTGCGCAACGTCAGGCTCTGCGCGCTGGATATCGGCCTGATGCAGGCCGGCGCCTCGATGAAGGGTGAATTCGAGCAGCGCCTGCGCTCGGTGATCGACGAGGTACAGAATTCTCCCACCCCGATTATCCTGTTCATTGACGAAGCTCACACGCTGATCGGGGCCGGTGGCACGGCCGGAACCGGCGACGCGGCCAATCTCCTTAAGCCTCCCCTCGCCCGCGGCACGCTGCGTACCATCGCCGCGACCACCTGGGCAGAGTATCGCCAATACATCGAAAAAGACCCTGCACTCACACGGCGCTTTCAGCCGATCCAGGTCGACGAGCCGGATGTCGAGACCTGTTGCATCATGCTGCGCGGCCTCCTGGGTCCAATGGAGAAGCACCACGGCGTTCGGATTTCGGACGCCGCGATCGTGACCGCAGTCAACCTGTCGCATCGCTACATTCCATCCCGACAGCTGCCGGACAAGGCGGTCAGCCTGCTGGACACAGCCTCGGCGCGGGTAGCCATCAGTCAAAGCGCGACGCCAGCCCTGATCGAGGATGCTCGCGTCGCCATTGCGGCTCACGAGGCCGAACGATCAGCGCTGGTCAGCGACGGCGACCTCGGGGACGAGAACAGCGAGCGCATTGCCGCGGTCGACGGCGACATAGCTACGCTAAAGGACAAGCTGACCGGTCTTGAGGCCGACTGGGCCAGGGAACAGGAGCTCGTCAAGGACATCCGCAGCATTCGCGAAATTCTCTCCGAGAACGGCGACGAAGATCGAGCAGCGAAACGCATGGAGCTGCGCGGCAAGTTCGAGACACTGGAGGGCATCAATCCGGAAAAGCGGATGATCTATGCCCATGTCGACCAGCAGTCGGTGGCCTCTGTCGTGTCCGACTGGACCGGCATTCCGACCGGCAGAATGATGCGTGACGAAATCGAGACCGTCTTGAAGCTACCCGAAATTCTCAATCGCCGCGTCGTCGGCCAGTCTCACGGGCTGACAATGATTGCCAAGAGAATCGAGACCAGCCGCGCCAAGTTGGACAATCCGTCCAAGCCGATTGGCGTTTTCATGCTGGCCGGACCGTCGGGCGTGGGCAAGACGGAAACCGCGCTCGCGCTTGCTGAAACCCTTTATGGCGGCGAGCAGAACATGATTACGATCAACATGTCGGAGTTCCAGGAGGCCCATACGGTCTCGACCTTGAAAGGAGCACCTCCGGGCTATGTCGGATATGGTGAAGGCGGTCGGCTCACCGAAGCGGTCCGGCGCAAGCCCTACAGCGTTATCCTGCTCGACGAGGTGGAGAAGGCCCATCCCGACGTCCATGAGATATTCTTCCAGGTGTTCGACAAGGGCGTCATGGAAGACGGTAACGGCCGGCGAATCGACTTCAAGAACACATTGATCATTCTGACCACGAACGTCGGCACCGATCTCATCATGGGCCTGGCGCGCGATCCAAAGTATCGCAACGAGCCGGAGGAGCTGGCCAAGCTGCTGCGGCCGGAGCTGCTGAAGGTGTTCCCTGCCGCGTTGCTTGGGCGCATTGTCTCGATCCCCTACTTTCCGCTTTCAGACGAGATGCTTGCGGGCATCGTCAGCTTGCAGCTCGACCGGATCGGACAGCGTCTCCGCGACAATCACAAGGCCGCCTTCGGCTATGACGATGCGGTTGTCCAGCACATCGTATCCCGTTGCAACGATCCGGACTCCGGCGGGCGGATGATCGATAACATCATCACCAACACGCTGTTGCCCGAACTGTCGCGTGAATTCCTCAGGAAGTCTCTCGCCAAGGAGGAAGTCAAACAGACGCACGTCTCGATCGTGAACGACAAGTTTGCATACTCGTGGAACTGACTGCGATGAACATCCAGACCGAGCACCGCCAGCCGGCCACCGGAGCCACACCATACGATGAGGTGTATTATCCCGGGCATGTCTACGGGCTCACTCACCCGAACCATCTGGCAACGATCGCGACCGTCTACGGCATGCGGCCGGCTCCAGTCGAGCACTGCCGGGTTCTGGAGCTCGGCTGCGGCGTTGGCGGCAATCTGTTGCCGATGGCATTCCAGTATCCGGACAGCGAATTCATCGGTATCGACCTGAGCGGTGTGACGATCGAGCGTGGGCAGAGAAACATCGCCGCATTGGGCCTGAGCAACATCAGGCTTCTACATTGCGACATCATGGATGTCGACGCGGCCTTCGGACAGTTCGACTACATCATCGCCCATGGCGTGTATTCATGGGTGCCGCCGATCGTGCGCGAGAAGATGATGACCATCTTCAAGCGGAATTTGGCACCGCAGGGGCTCTGCTACGTCAGCTATAACGCGCATCCGTTCTCGCATCTTCGCGACATGGTCCGCGACATGATGCGCTACCACACCCGAAGCATCACCGGGATGAAGGAGAAAGTTGGACAAGCCCGCGCCATCGTGAAATTTCTCAGCGAAGGGTCAAAGTCCAGCTCGGTGCACGGCGCGGTCATGCGCGATCAGTGTCACCGCGTCCTCAATGCTCCGGACGAATTGCTTTTTCACGACGATCTGGATCAGGGTGCGACAGCCTTCCTTTTGCACGAAGTCGTCGAAGATGCCGGCCGACACGGCCTGCAGTATCTGAGCGATGCCGATTTCTCACGACGCCATCTTGCCGGCTATACCGAGGAGGTCCGCGCCACGCTGCAGCGCTTTCCCGAAAGCGAATTCATGGCGCGCGACCAGTATCAGGACTTCATTGACGGCAACGGCTTTCGGCGTACGTTGCTCTGCCACCAGGACATCTCTCTTGACCGCCGGGTCGACCTCGACTTCGTCACCGGATTCTATCTGCTAGGCACCTCCAGCCCACGCCGATCCGACGCCTGCCTCACCGACGATTCCGAGATGGAGTTTGAAAATCAGAACGGGAGCCGAATCACGGTGACCGATCCGCTCCTGAAGGCTGCACATCTTTGTCTCGGCCGGGCCTGGCCGCGCGCACTCTCGTTCACTGAACTGCTCGATGGCGCCCGGTCGCTGCTGGAGGGCCGGCAAACAGGCGACGACCAACGGAAATTAACGGAAGCGCTCTATATCCTGACTCGCAGTGGAGAGGTCTCCTTTCTGAAATCACCGCCCTTTCTCGTGACAGAAGTCATGGATCGGCCGCACGCGAGCCTGCTCGCCCGCAAACAGGCGCAGACCGGCCCGCTGGTCACTAATCTGCTCCACCAGACGGTGCAATTGGAGGACGACAGGACGCGGCACTTCCTGCAGTTGCTCGACGGCTCTCGGACGATCGAGCAGATCACGGCCGAAATGATCGAAGCCTTTGGACCGACCATCGAGGTCAAGCAGATCGACGATGCCGGGCGGCCCGCCGAGCCGTTACTGCTGTCGACCCGACAAAGCGTTGGCCGTTCGCTGGCGACGGTCGGCAAGTTGGGTTTGCTAGTTTCCTGAGACCTGCAACTGTCGACCTCGGCAAAGATGGACGGCAAGGAGCCGGCCTATCATGTTGCGGCGCGGACGTCAGCCCCGGCGATTAGCCATCGTGGGTGTATTGCTGGCCAAGGAGCCAACCAGTGAGAATGCCGCCCGGTCCGCCGGCATAGACCGGATCGAGGCCTACACCGGCGCGCAGCATCCGCCACTCATGCTCGCCGACCCAAGGAATCCCGGGATCACCCTTCTGATATTGCGACAGCAGCGTTCGGGCGACCTCCGCGGCATTCGCGTAGATCGGGCCATTCGCCCAGCGGGGTCGCGGTAGGCCCGTCATGCGGCAGTAAAGCGCTGTGCAGACATACGCGGACGCCTCCTCCGCATTGCCGTCAAGGCCGGTGCGCAACAGGTCGTAAGCCGCATGCAAGGCCTCGTGAACGATATAGGCCTCGTCCAGCCTTCCCGTCGCCGACACGACTTCCAGCGTATTCGCCGCAACGGCCGTGCCGTCCGCCCGGGTTCGCGCGACATCATTATATTGCGCCGCAACGCCTGCCGCGAGATCGGTCGGAATCCCGACGGTGACCTGTCCCAACCGGATCGCGCGTGCGACGTGATGGAACGTTTGCGGCGCAATCGTCACGTGGCTGCCACGGATCGGAAACCGGAAGCGAATGCGCGCGACGGCCGGGCCGTGGAGTACGTCTAGCACCCTGCTTCGCAATGACATCGGATCGTCCTTGTCCTGACTGCTCCATGGATCGTTGTCGGCACTTCCAGTTGAGAGGTTCATTGAACCCGACCACGTCGGGGCTAGACCAATTGGAGATAGACTCCGACCCGGAGCGCGGCCTCGTGACGACCACCGACCCGACCACGACCGACACCTACCGGAAGATCGCGGCGCGGCTAAGCATGCTTCGGCCGCAGATCGATCTGTCGAAATATTTCGCGGGACCGAATCCCAATGTCCGCCTTTATGACGAAAAGGCGTATATCCGACGTCAATTGGAGAAGTACGGCGTGGCGGCCGCGACGAGCACGCTCGACGGCGTCACCTTCCTGCCCAAGGATTGGGAAGACCTGATCAAGACGCTGCGCATTGCCAAGACGTCGGACGGATTTGATGCCTTCGCCGAAGGCAAGAGCCCGGAGAAACCGTCGCATTGGGCCCTTGATCTGTCGATGGCAGCCACGATCGGCAAGGGATTTCGAGAGATCTGGCGTCCGAAGCTATCCGACAGGCCACTTTCAACGCGAGACCTCCCGGGCCGGCACGGCTTCGGGCTTGGGCGCGGCAGAGGCCAATGGAGCGACGACTATAGTGCGCAGTTCGGCAAGGACCCCCAGCCCCAAGACATCACGTCGCTCCATTTCGCAGTAGCGCCTGATCGGGTCAACGTTCACATCGACGAGACAGGCTTCGTGTTCGAAGGCGCAGACGGCGCCCTCACGGTCGGACCGAATTTCGGGCATCACGCGGTCAACGAACTGTTCTGGAAGAGCAACCCCCATTTGCCTCGCTGGGCAATCGATCACATCGACCTGATCCTGCCGAACAGCGCCAATGACTTTTCGCGATTTGGCATATCGGTCGACCTATATCAGCGCAAGGACCTACGCGTCACCGTCACCGGGTCCTGCGGAATTTTCGGAGGCTTCGAGTGCTCGGGAACGTTGAGCGTCAGTGGAACGCACGATTTGCTTGGCTCCAAACCGAGAGGCACACGCTGACGCGGTTCGTAGTTCTGCGGTCCGGATCTGGGAGGCGATATGCCGCAGTTGAAAGACAAGGTCGGTCGGTTTGCGACGACGGGTCGCAGCTGCCAGAACTGGAAGCAAGACCAGGAGCTGGTCATCTCGCTGCTCAACAAGATCGCCATTTCCGACGGGGGTGCGGAGAGCACACTCAAGCCGCAAATGGTCGTGACAGGTCATGCCAGCGACAGCCTCTACACCTCCATTCTGTTTTTCCAGCAAAAGAACTTCGCGGGCACCCCTGACGGCTATATTCGACCTGGCGGGCCAACTTTCAGCAGGCTCGTCGACCTTTCGACGAAGGCGGCCGCCAAGCCTCCCTCTCCAAAGGGCCAGTGGGATGGAATCACGACCCCATCCGTCGATGCCGCACTCCGCAAGGGTTTGATCGACGATTCAAAGCTAGATTACGCGGAAGTGGTTGACATCATCAGGGCGACCGTCGCGGACGGCACGGTTACTGCATTCGAGCTGGACGATCTGACGACCATTGCGAGCACCTCCAGAACGCTCTCGCCAACTTCAAAAAAGCTCATCACGCTCTTCGTCGGCGACGAAAAGAAGAAGTGGCTTGGGGTTGGACCGTACGACCTCAATTCGGATCAGAAGAAACTCGCCGCGGAGATGGTCTGCGATTTCCTGAAGAACACGAGGACTACGTTCTTTCCGAAGCTCGATCCGCACCGCGTCGGGATAGGCATTCTCAGGCGTGTTGCGAAGCCGAGCCTCATCGATCAGGATCAGGCAAGCCTGTGCGGACCGTCCGCGCTGATGTTCAGCTACGCATCCGACAAGCCGGGGCAGTATGCGCGGTTCGCCATCGACCTGTATCAGAAGGGGCAAGCGAGCCTCGGCCGCCTGCTGATCAAGCCGGGAAAGGACGTAAAGAACTACACGCCGCCCTATTCGTTGGACCACGTCGATTGGCTGACATGCGCCTCCATCCGCGACTCCGAAAATTGGTTCCTCGATTTTGACGACACCGGCAGAATAAGCGATGTCGCTGGAATCACCGTGCCGAGCGAAATGGAGCAATGGTTCCGGAAGGCGGGATACCAGGACGTGCGGGAGGAGACCAATCTGAAATTCAGCAAGGGCATCGACAACGTCATGGAAGCCAACGCCCTGCTCGCCGGCGGATACCGCGTATGCCTTTTCATAAGCGCCAACATGATCGAATATGACGACCAGTCTGACGAAGGTTCCGTGCTCACGCGGCACTGGGTCGTCTTACGCGACAAGATTCAAGTGTCGAACGGAAACGTGACGACAACGATCTTCACCTGGGGCAAGGGAGATTACGCGATCCCGCACCCGAGCAAAGGCGGGGCTCTGAAGCCCCTGCCCCTTGCGGATTTTCTGATGAATTATTACGGCTACGTTGCTGCCAAGGCGTAAGCGGCGCTCGCCGGCATTCGCCGGCTACCGAGACGCTTTCCAACCGTCCCAACGCTGCCCAGCCGACAACAAGACCTTGGCCATGAACCCACCGTCAACATGGCGGCCCGGAGAGCGGTGACATTGCGGTTTCGCTGGAAACTTCTTCACGGTCGACCAACCATCGGCCTGCGCGCAAGCGTCCGTCCTTTGATCCGGATCTGGTCGTACCAGTAAATCCAATTGTACTTCCTTACCAACCCGCCCATGGGTGGCAGACGAGCGAGCCTCCAGTACAGGTCGGGCTGGCTGAGCCTGAACCGCTCGATTATCTGCACGGGCGATGGAGATGTGTTCTGCGGATTGTCAAGGAAGACGGCCGCTTCCCACAACGCATCATCGGGCGCAGGATCCTTGCCTTTATAGGGGCCTTCGGTCGGCGCATAGAACGCCCTGAAAAGCGGAGGCCCGCCCTTATCGGACACGTATATGTTCGTCAAAATGACTGCGAGGTACTCTTCAGAATCCTGGTACCAATGGTCTGCTGGGGCAAAGTTCATCACGCCCGATATCATTCGTGAGGCGTGAACGAGTTCGTGGTACAGCACCTCGTCAGTTGCCATTGCGGGGGCATGGCCATGGTGAGCCTTCTTGAATTTCTTTCGAAGAAGCTCTGCTTTCTCGGGCGAAAACAGGACATCACAATTTGCGCCTCCGCCTTTCCCGACGACTTTGAACATTTCCTTTTTCTTTGGATCGGCAGTAAGGCGGGCACCGCGGGCAATAATATATTGCTGTTGATCAAGGTCGTCGGCCACCGTCAGTGCGTTGGCGTCATCCAGGTTATATGGGCGGATTCTCGCGAACGACGGTTTGCTGGTGCCGAATTCGTCAAGCAAGGCCCGGCCAGTCGGGTGGCTTTGTATTTGTTTCAGGAGATCGACAATCTGACGCCTGTAGCTGTTCTTGGCCGCCAAGTATTTCTGCTTCAGCGCATCAAATTTTCCGGCATGGGTGTCGGCACTCTCATGGTTCACCACCATCCACGATCCCATGCTTCGGAAGGCTATGAGAATGCTGTTCGGCAGTCCTTCATCTACCACGGGATCGCCTAGATCCCACTGCAACATCGAAGCCTCGAGCGGCGATGCATGCTTATCGATATATTTGTTGAACTTTTTATACTGCTCGTTCTGCTGAAAGGTAAAACCTAAAAAATCGTAGTCCAGCTCCGTAAGATCAACATCGTTGGCCATGGCAACTCTCCACACTATGCATTCGGCCACGCGATGGTCCGCCGAGACACTACGCTGAATAGTCGCAAAGCAGATGCGAACGGTTCGTCCGCTCACGAACACACGACCGTGAGGGGTAGCGACGCGGTTCCACGCCGGTTGAACCGATTTGAACAGGGACGAGACATATCTCGAGGACCTGTCTCGACCTTCTACGGGGGCCGCATCGTGGCGTGTACGGAACCGGAGATTACGCCTTGGCCCGAACGGGTCCGGCGCACGGGTGAGCTAAAGATATTCCCTGGACCAAGTTTCACTCCAAGCGTTTGGGTGAATGATCTCGATACAGCGATCACGACGATCAACGAGCTTCTCAAGCAGAACGGCATCTATCTGGCGTTCAAAAAGGCTGACGGTGCAGCTGGCAGCCCGATCGTGGCCGAAACGTATCCGGGTTCCGGCCTCCACGGCAGCGCCGTGCAGACCATCGTCGACTCGCGTAGTGGCCCTTCGATGAGTTCAGTGAAGCTGCGAGTGCCTGCAACTCCGAAAGTCGGCCGCGCTGACGCTGGCCAGGCAATGCGGCTCCATATCCTGGTGCACGAACTCGTCCATTGCATCGGCCTTTCGAATTGCGCACATAGCAACGATGACGTCTTCATAGGGACACTCGTCATCGATAGCAGCGGCACGGTCCCACCCCCGAAACTAGGCGGGCACACGATCTCAAGAATTAAGAAGGCGTGGCCAGAGACATGGGTCAGCGTGCAAGGCGGCGCTCTCGCCAAACAATCGGCCGACGAGCTGAGAAAATCGATGGAAGGAATCAAACTCTAGTGGGAGTCGCCGGTCCGGCCCGGCGCGGCTGTATTGTGGGCTTTATGGGTGCGCTCGGAAGGCGCTCGCATTTCGTGCGATTTCAACAGCATACTTGGATGGGTGAAGAAGCAGCGCACGTTGCCCGCTAAAGGGTGCTTTCACCCTGCTTTTAACATCAAGGTTGGGTCGCGCCACACCGGCACGCGGGCGGGGTGCGATCGCGGCGGCATCACCGTACCCCGAAGCTGGGCACTCGTACGTCGATCTCGAGCGTGGTATCTTTTACCGGAGGCCGATCGGGAAGCGAGCAACCAAGAAGCGTCAGACGCCAGCCCCGCTTCCGCCCCGGCTACTGGCTCATATGCGTCGTTGGAAAGACCGCATGCTGATGAGCACCTGCTTCGTCGAATTCGATGGCAAGCCGGTCGCTTCCGTGAAAAAGGGCTTCAAATCTGCCGTGGACCTGGCCAAGCTGCCCGGGAAAGTCACTCCGCACACGTTGCGCCATGCGGCAGCGACCTGGTTGATGCAGCGCGGCGTGTCGATCTGGGAGGCGGCCAAGTTCCTCGGCATGTCCCCGGAGGTCCTGCAGGAAACCTATGGCCATCACCATCCCGATCATTTGCACGGGGCGGCGGCAGCCATTGGGCAAAAAGCGCGGTATGTTGCGGTGGTCAAATCGGTGGTTGACTCGGGAACGGCCACCGATGAGAACAAAAAACCTAAGGAAATCTGGTCGGAGTGGCAGGATTCGAACCTGCGACCCCTGCGTCCCGAACGCAGTGCTCTACCGGGCTGAGCCACACTCCGACTAAGAGCCGGGCTTATAGCGTCGGGTTTCGGGGACCGCAAGGGACCACAAGGCACCCAATTGAGGATTCTAGTCACAGTGGATACAGGCCTGAAAACCCATGTTCTGCCCGCCGGCGCCGCCGCCACGGCGACCGCCGCCGGGGTCCTGGCCGAAGGCGGCCTGGTCGCGTTTCCGACCGAGACGGTTTACGGCCTCGGCGCCGATGCCGGCAACGCGGGGGCGATCGCCCGGCTGTACGAGGCCAAGGGCCGGCCGGCCTTCAATCCGCTGATCGCCCATGTCGCCGATCTCGGCGCCGCCCGCCGGATCGCCCTGTTCGACGGGCAGGCCCTGCGGCTTGCGGAAGCGTTCTGGCCGGGTCCGCTGACCCTGGTGCTGCCGAAGGCGTTGTCCTGCCCGGTCGCGGAACTCGCGACCGCCGGGCTCGACACGGTCGCGATACGCATCCCGGCCCACAAGGTGGCGCGCGACATCATCAAGGCCTTTGGCGGTGCCGTGGTCGCACCGTCGGCCAATCTGTCCGGCCATGTCTCGCCGACCACCGCCGAGCATGTGAATGGCGATCTCGCCGGCCGCATCGACCTGATCGTCGACGGCGGCCCGGTCGAGGTCGGGGTCGAATCAACCATCGTCGGCTGCTTCTCCGATCCGGTGCTGCTGCGGCCGGGCGGGCTGACCCGCGCCGAGATCGAGCGCGTGCTCGGCCATCCCTTGCAGTCGCCGCCGCACGACGCCGAGGCCGACGGTCAGCCGGTCGCCCCCGGCATGCTGGCCTCGCATTACGCGCCGCGGACCCCGGTCCGGCTCAATGCCAGCGACGTCCATGTCGGCGAAGCCCTGCTCGCGTTCGGGCCGGCCAAGGTCGCACGGCGCGAATGTGCGCTGGTGGTGATGAACCTGTCCGAACGCGGCGATCTCGCCGAGGCTGCCGCCAATCTGTTCGGCTACCTTCGCACGCTCGACAAGAGAAGCGCGGATGCTATTGCGGTGATGCCCATCCCCGAGGACGGGCTGGGCGAAGCCATCAATGACCGGTTGCGCCGCGCAGCCGTTGGACGGGGTTAAATCCCTGCTCGCGTGAAAGACCAAGAAAAAATGAACATCGTCCAATCAGCGGCGCCGCCGCTTCCGCCCGAATTGCTCGAAAAATTCCGCGCCATCGTCGGTGCGAAATATGCCGTGACCGACGCCGCCGACATCGAGCCCTACGTCACCGAGGAGCGCGACCTGTTCCACGGCCGCTCGCCGCTGGTGCTGCGCCCGGGCTCGACCGCCGAAGTCGCCGCGATCTGCAAGCTCGCGACCGAGCACAGGATCGCGCTGGTGCCGCAGGGCGGCAACACCGGGCTGGTCGGCGGCCAGACCCCGCACAATGGCGAGGTCGTGGTGTCGCTGCGGCGGCTGGACAAGATCCGCGACATCGACGTCGAATCCAACACCATGACCTGCGAGGCCGGCGTGGTGCTGCAGATCGCGCAGCAGAAGGCAGCCGAGGTCGATCGGCTGTTTCCGCTGTCGCTCGGCGCCGAAGGCAGTTGCACGATCGGCGGCAACCTCTCGACCAATGCCGGCGGCACCGCGGCGCTCGCCTACGGCGTGGCGCGCGAGATGGCGATCGGGCTCGAGGTCGTACTGGCCGACGGCCGTGTGCTCAACGCGCTGTCGAAGCTGAAAAAGGACAACACCGGCTACGACCTGCGCAACCTGTTCATCGGTGCCGAGGGCACGCTCGGCATCATCACCGCGGCGACGCTGAAACTGTTTCCGCGGCCGCGCGCGGTCGAGACCGCCTATGTCGGCCTGAAGTCGCCCGCGGCCGCGCTCAAGCTGCTGTCGATCTCGCGCAACGAGGCGGCTGGCAGCCTGACCAGCTTCGAATTGCTCGCCGACATCGCGGTTGACTTCTCGATCCGCCACGGCATCGATATCCGCGATCCGCTCGAGAGCAAGCACCCCTGGTACGTGCTGATGGAATTGTCGTCGTCGCGCGACGATGCGCGCGACACGCTGGAGGCGATCCTCGCCCAGGGCATGGACGACGGCATCGTCGACGACGCCGTCATCGCCGCCAATCTGAGCCAGCGCCAGGCGTTCTGGAAGCTGCGCGACGAGATGTCGGCGGCGCAGAAGCCGGAGGGCGGCTCGATCAAGCACGACATCTCGGTGCCGGTCGCCGCCGTGCCCGCCTTCATCGCGGAAGCCAATGCCGCGGTCGTGAAGCTGATCCCGGGCGCGCGGCCGGTGCCGTTCGGCCATCTCGGCGACGGCAACATCCACTACAATGTCAGCCAGCCGGTCGGCGCCAATGCGGCCGATTTCCTGGCGCGCTGGCACGACGTCAACGCCGTCGTGTTCGAGATCGTGCTGCGGATGGGCGGCTCGATCTCGGCCGAGCACGGCATCGGCGTGCTGAAGCGCGACGAACTGCCCGACGTCAAGGACAAGGTCGCGATCGAGCTGATGCGGCAGGTCAAGGCGATGCTCGATCCGCTCGGCATCATGAACCCGGGCAAGGTGCTGTGACCGTGCAGGCGACAATGCCCTCCCCTTCCCTCGCGATTGCAGCGATCACCGACGCCGACGTCGCCGACGTCGTCGCGCTGTGGCAGGCCTGCGGCCTGACACGGCCGTGGAACGATCCCACCTCGGATATCGCGCTGGCGCGGCGCGGACCGAATTCGGCGGTGCTGGTCGGCCGCGATGCAAGCGCGATCGTGGCGACCGCGATGGTCGGCCATGACGGCCATCGCGGCTGGGTCTATTACGTCGCGGTCGATCCCAACCGCCAGGGCGAGGGACTTGGTCGCGTCATGATGACCGCGGTCGAGGGCTGGCTGCGTCAGGCCGGCGTGCCGAAGCTGCAATTGCTGGTGCGGCGGGAGAACGCCAAGGCCAGTGCATTCTACCAAACGCTCGGCTACGAGGAATCGACCTCGGTGATGCTGGCCAAATGGCTCGACGGTCGCGAAGCGACGCCGTGAGCGAGTTGAGGATCGACGCATGAGCATCGCCGACCGCGTCCGCGTCAAGGACGTCGAGCTGCTTTCGAAGCGCCGCTACGAGCTGAAGAGCGCGACTTTCGATTACCGCCGCAGCAATGGCGAATGGCAGACCCAGGTGCGCGAGGTCTACGACCGCGGCAACGGCGCGGTGCTGTTGCCCTACAATCTGAAGGCCCGCACGGTGGTGCTGGTGCGGCAGTTCCGCTACCCCGCTTTCGCCAACGGCTATGATGATCTCCTGATCGAGGCCGCCGCCGGCATGCTCGACGACGCCGCGCCGGAAGCACGCATCCGCGCCGAGGCGGAGGAAGAGATCGGTTATCGCCTCGAGCACGTGCGAAAAGTGTTCGAAGCGTTCATGACGCCGGGCGCGGTGACCGAGAAGCTGCATTTCTTCGTCGCCGAATACGACGCCGCGATGCGGATCGGCGACGGCGGCGGGCTCGCCGACGAGGGCGAGGACATCGAGGTGCTGGAGCTTGCGATCGACGACGCGCTCGCCATGATCAGCGACGGCCGCATCGTCGACGCCAAGACCATCATGCTGCTGCAATACGCAGCACTACATCTGTTCAAGTAGGTACCGCCGCGGCCACTTGCAGGGAGGCGCGCTGCCAAAATATCGAAAACAACCCCATGCAAAGGAGCCAGCAGCGGCCGGCGCTCGACTGCGGCCGGCGCTCGACTTGACACGTCGGGCAACTCACGGATAGGCTTCTAATATTCCGAAATCACGCGAGCGCACGCTGGCCCCTATCCCCGTCACCCTGAGGTGCGAGCCTCTTCGGCGAGCCTCGAAGGATGAATCGGCCACCGGCCGGGCCGTGCATCCTTCGAGACGCGCGAAGACGCGCTCCTCAGGATGACGGGGATAGATCGAACGAAGCGTACTACTGCATCGTGATCGCAAGGCCGCTCAGATCGGCATTCGCCATCAGGCCGACCTGATGACCGGTCAATTCGAGCACCGCGCCCTTCTGGTTGGTCAGCACGATCGCGCGGGCACCGCGGCCGAGGGCGAGCCCTGCCCCGGCCGCGCCGTAGACGCCGGCAACGTCGGACGGACGATTGATGTTGCTGACGCGGCCGCGCAGCACGGTCTTGGAGCCGCCGAACACCAGGCCGTAATCGAGACCGCCGGTCGAGAGCGGATAGGAGCGGCCGCGGAACGTCAGCACGCCGCTGCCGCCGGAGCCGCCGATGATCCATCCGGCCTTGTAGATCGTGAGCCTGACGAAGCCGCCGTCGGCACGGGCCGCGGACGAGAAGGCAAGCCCCGTGAACGCGATCAGCGCGACCAGTGCGGCGCGAGGGGTGGATGAAAGTTTCATGTGCGGTCTCCCCAGGAATGGCTCACGTCGCGACGTGGATACGAATCGCAACCCGCCGACTGTAGCAAGCACTCAACCCGACGCAATTTGGGACAGCGGGGGCCGTTCACCCGAATTGCTTCGGCGCAAGACGCATTGAACCTGTTCCCGGGACGGCAATACTCACTGCATGTCCGGGGCGATCGGCCCCAGAGCTGCAAGATTTAACTCGCTGAGCCCATATTTTTCGAACCGGAGATTTCCCATGCGTCGTCTTACGATTGCCTGCGCCGCCGTTGCTGCCACCGTGTCCGTGCTTGCCACGGCAAGCCCGGCCAGCGCCACGCCCTATCACCTGATCCGCTGGCAGGACACCGGCTTCTGCCAGATCTGGGACCAGAGCATCCCGACCACGCCGTGGCCGGCGAACTATGCGATCGTCAGCGAGGAGCTGCCGACTTTCGACGCCGCCTTCGTCTACAAGACCGGTCTCCTGAACAACGGCACCTGCGCGTTCTGAGCAATCGCCGATCGATCACGCGCCGGGCGGGCACGCGGTGATGCCGCGGCGCCCGCCCGCGTGTTGTCCGGAATGACGCGATCAAGCGTCAGTGATGCTTGATCAATGCGTCGCGCGCGGCGGCGAGTTCGAGGAACGCCGCGCCGTTGCCGCCGCCGTCGGGATGCACCGTCTTGGCGGCGCGCTTGAACGCCTGCTGGACTTCGGTCACCGCAAGGTGGCGGCCGAACGGCAGGCCGAGCAATTGCCGGTAGCGCTCGTCTTGCGTCAGCGCCTTCGGCGTCAGGCCGCGACGACCGAACTGCGGCGCGGACAGCATGTGCAGCGCATCGCTGACGATGCCGAGGCGGCGCTGCGCCATCGACTTGGTGCGGCGGTCGGCCGATTTAATCGCCGCCTGGCGCAGGATCGGCAGCACCTGTGCGGCCGCATGCCGCAGCGTCTCGTCGATGTCGGTCGCGGCGATCTCGGCGACCATTTTGGCCATCTCGCGATAGTCGGGATCCGGCGCCGCGCAGAAGCGCTCGATCGCAACTTTCCAGTGTCTGATATGCGGGTCCATGATCGGTCCGTACTGTCATCCGAATCCGGATAACAGCAACGCGCAAACGCGGCTTGGCGTTTCGGTTGGCGCAGTTTTGAATAGTGTTGTCGACAACGCTCACAAATCAGAAACGAGGAAACGCCATGGCCCTTCTCGACAATCACATCGCCGTCATCACCGGTGCAGGCTCGGGGATCGGGCGCGCCATCGCATTGGGTTACGGCCGCGAAGGTGCGCGCGTGGTGCTGCTCGACATGAACGGCGATGCGGCGGCGGAAGCGGCCAGGGAGATTCGCGACGCCGGCGGCAAGGCGGAGAGCTTTGCGCTCGACGTCACCGATCGCGACGCCTGTATCGCGATGGCGAAGCAGGTGGCCGACAAGGTCGGAGCGGTCTCGATCCTGGTCAACAACGCCGGCATCGCGCGCCGCAACGGCATGCTCGGCACCGATGAGGCCGTGATCAAGGACTGGGAAGACATCATCTCGATCAATCTCACCGGCGTCTTCAACGTGACGCATTCCTTCCTCGCGCCGCTGCGCAAGAACAAGGGGCGCATCGTCAATATCGGTTCGATCCAGTCCTTCGTGCATCTGCGCACGCCGAGTTCGCCGGCCTACACCGCCTCCAAGCACGGCGTGCTCGGCTTCACCAAGGCGCTCGCCGCCGAGCTCGGCAAGGACGGCGTGCGCGTCAACGCGATCGGCCCCGGCTTCATCGAGACGCCGCTGAACGAGAAGGTGCGCGCGACCAATCCCGACCTCGTGAAAGTCTTCATGGACCACACTCCGCTCGGCCGCGCCGGCAAGCCGGAAGACATCGTCGGTCCCGCGATCTTCCTCGCCTCGGACCTGTCGGCCTATGTCTCGGGATCGATCGTGATGGTGGACGGCGGCTACCGCACATTGTGACCGATGGAACCGCAATCGTGGCGATTTCTGGGTATTTTGCTTACAGAGCAGGGAGTTAGCGGCGCGTTAAGGGCTTGTTAACCAAACCGGCACACCGTGGATCTACGGGGTAGTTGGTTCTCGATGTCTTCGCTTCATCGACGAGGCGGGCGTTGATCGGGAGGAGTTCATGTCTTACGCATCCACCGTACCTTCGCCGGAAGCACTGCTGCCGTCGCTGGCTCCAAATCAAATTGTCCCACTGCTGATCGGCGCAACCGTCGATGAAGTCGAGCGGGAACTGGTGCTGCAAACGCTCGCACGCTGCGACGGCAACCGCACCCGCGCTGCGCGGGTGCTCGGACTGTCGGTCCGGACGTTGCGGAACAAGATCCGCGAATATTCGGCCGAAGGCATCGACGTGCCGCTGAGCGAGCACGCCGCGGCCTAACACACTAAGGCGCGATGAGATCACGAATCGTCATCGCGCTTTATTTTCTTGGTTGGGAATGGTCTTCGCGCGAGCGCCTGGCGTTTGCCGCAAGGGAAAGCGGCTTCGCGCGTTTCAAGATCATCTTCTAGATCGGCAGGTCGATCGCAAGGCGCCGCCAGCGCGTCAGCAACTCGCTGGCGTCCTCGCCGAGACAACGTGCGAGACGCACGTCGGCCGCCGCAGATTGTTGCAGCATCTGCGCGACCAGAGCCGTCGCATAATCCCAATAGTCGCGGCGTCCATGCGGATCGTCATCGACGAGAGATTTGGCCAGGATCTCGATATAAATCGCCCTGACCGCTTCTTGCCAGAGTTCACCGACGCGCATCTCCACAAGGCGCGCGCCGGCCCGCGCCTTCCACATCAGCCAGTAGCTTTCCTCGCCAGCTGCCCAATCCGATGACGGCAGTGACGAATCGAGACATGGCGAGCGACACGCTATTGGCCGCATCGTGCGCGTGTCGCTGAAGACTGAATAGCCGAGCTTGTCGTACCAGCCGACGCGGAGCAGTCTGCGGATCTCGGCCTGCTCATCCGCCCCGAGTTGCTGCCTGCCGGTTCGTCCGAGATCATCGATGATCGCGCCGAGGCGATCGCGATCGTACGGCTCGACCTCGAGCACCACGCCGATATTGCGCGGAAACAGCGCATCGAGCATGGCGACCATCTCGCGGTAGAACGCGCGCGCCAGCCCGCCGCCACGCCACGCTTTTGCGACGCCGACGTAGTTGCAGTAGATCAGATCGCTTGCGTGATCATAGGTGAAGAAGCCGAGCCCGATCGCGCGCCCGGCGGCGCGCAGGATGAAGCAGCGCGAGTCGAGACGATAGGACATCTGGCGGCCGCCGACGCTGAATTGTCTGATCTCGCCGACATCATCCGACAGCAGCCAGCGCACGATGTCGTCGGGGCTGTCGCGCTCGCTCGCGGGAAACAGCTCCTCGTAGAGGTCGAGCACGCCGGTGCTGCGAAAGGCCGCTTCGTCGAGCACATCGTGCCGCGTCACGACGATGTCGAGCGGTTGCGATGCTTCGCCGTAGCTGCCGACCAGAACCCGCAACACGTCCTCCGTTGTCATAATGCCCATGGAATTATGACTGTTGATCGATTGCATCGGTGCCGATGGGCAGAATTGAAGCTGTCGTCCAACCTCTGTTACAAGCGGCTTCAAATCGCGACGGAGTATATCAGTGGCTGACGAGACAATTTCCCGCCAGGGGGCACGAGGTGCGCAGGGACCGCAGGGCCGTCAGGGCGAGCCGGGAAAGCCCGGACCACAGGGGCACCCGGGACGGCCGGGGCCGGAAGGTGCGCGCGGCAAGCCAGGCCCCGAGGGCAAGGCTGGAGCGGTTGGAAAGGCAGGTCCGCAGGGCAAGCCGGGGGCGCAAGGCAAGGCTGGCGTGCAGGGTCCGCGCGGCGAAGCCGGTCCTCAGGGACCGCAGGGGCCGGCCGGCCCGCGTGGTGAAGCCGGCCCGCCCGGCCAACTGCCGTCGATCGAGCAGGTGATGCCGTGGCTGCACATGATCTTCGACGCCTGGGAAGACTACAAGCGCATCAAGGAGCGTGAGGCCGCGGAGCTCGCCGAGCACGATGCCGCCGAGCGTGCCGCAGCGGAGGCGATCGCGCTTGACGTCGACGCAGTCGATTTCGCTGAGGATGACGACGAAGACGACGATCACAAGAAAAAGAAGAAGCACCGCAAGAAGGACAAGAAGTAAGCCTTCTTTCATTGCGACGACACGGCCAGCCATGTCCGGGTCGCGCGAAGCTTACCGCTCGGTCCCGGGTTTGGCCGGAGGATCGGAGGGCCGGCCGAGCTGCATGAGCTGAAAGACCCAGCGCATCGCGTAGTACCAGGCCACACCCGCGAACGCGCCGCACGCCGACAGGATGATGACGTTGGCGAGGTCGATCGTGCCGCTCGACCACAGCATGCCGCAAGTCCAGAGCACGGCGAACGCAATCGAACAGAATGTGAGCAGGGCGGCAGGCTTCATGGCGTTGCTCCGGATCGGGCGGACGGCAATGATGCCCCGGGAGGGAAGCGCCGTACCGTGACCTGCATCACGGAATGCCCTGACCTCAGCCGAACCGCAGGCGCGAACGCTCCCTCGCCTTCTCCGCCTCGACCTCGCGATCGCGCGCCGGCGCCGCGGTCTGCAACGAGATCAGAAGCTTGCGCGCGGCGTCCGAGACCTCGGTCACGGCAAGGTTGAAGGCGGCCTCATTGGACTGCGACGGCTTGTTGAAGCCGGACAATTTGCGCACGAACTGCAGCGCCGAGGCGTGGATCTCATCCTCGGTGGCGGGCGGCTCGAAGTTGAACAGCGTCTTGATATTGCGGCACATGTCGGTCTCCCCTCGCCCGCAGGGGCGGGCGGCTGTCTCAAAGACGATCGGCTGCTGCAAAATACGACATCGTGGTCTATTCTGGCAGCCCCATCGTCCACGGCGGGAGCGAGGTTCCGGATGAGCCACGTGATCTACAAGGTGGTCCAGCACGACGGCGGCTGGGCCTATACCGTCAACGGGGTGTTCTCGGAACCGTTTCCAACCCATGCCGCGGCGCTTGCCGCCGCCCGCCGCGCCGCCAATGAACAGCGTGTTCCCGGACGCACCGAGGCGATCCAGTACGAAACGTCGGACGGCAAATGGCTGACCGAGACCGCCTCCGGCAACGATCGCCCGGAGACCGAGGTCGAGGACGGCCGCTAGGTGGTGTGGACACTTATCGTGTCCATAGGACGATTGCAGCGAGAGTGACGACGGCTCGGTAATTTCGGGCTGTCTTTTCGAAGCGCGTTGCGACGCGGCGGAACTGCTTGAGTTTGCTGAAGCAGCATTCGACGAGATGCCGCTGGGCATAGAGATGCTTGTCGAGCGGATGCTTGAGTGCACGTGACGGGTTGTTGGGGATGACGGCGAGCGCGCCCTTGGCCGCGATGGCTTGGCGCAAGTGATCGGCGTCATAGGCCGTATCGGCCATGACCACCTCGGCGGGCAATCCCTCAATCAAGGTGGCGGCTTGCGGTGCATCGCCCTTCTGGCCCGCGGTGAGCGTGAACCGCACGGGGCATCCCAAACCTCGGACGGCCATATGTATCTTGGTGCTCAAGCCGCCGCGCGAGCGGCCGATCGCCTGATCTTCAGACCCCCTTTTTTCGCCCCGGCGGCGTGCTGATGCGCCCGGACGATGGTGGAATCGACGATCAGATATTCGAAGTCCGGATCATCGGACATCGCCTCGAAGATCCGCAACCAGACACCCTTGGTGCTCCATCGACTGAAGCGCCGGAACACGCTGTTCCAATCCCCAAACGCCTCCGGAAGATCACGCCAGGGAGAGCCGGTGCGAACGATCCAGAGCACCCCTTCCACGAACATCCGGTTGTCGCGTCCGGTCGAACCCTTCTGGTCAGGCCGGCCGATGATGAGCGGCGCCATGCGCTCCCAAGCCGCGTCGCTCAACACCAAACGATCCATCACACCCAAGGCCGCCTCCCAAAACAAGCCTTGAATCTGATTTGCCCTCAAAAGGGAATCCTTAGAGTCCACACCGCCTAGAGCATGATCCGGAAAAGTGGAAACCGGTTTTCCGAAAAGATCATGCTCAAACAAAGAGATGAGAGCGCGATGAGTTTTGGTTGAATCGGCTTGGTGCGGTCTTGCTTCACCTCTCCCCGACGGGGAGAGGTCGGATTGCGAAGCAATCCGGGTGAA
Source organism: Bradyrhizobium sp. USDA 3364 (assembly GCF_054056355.1). Taxonomy (NCBI): domain Bacteria; kingdom Pseudomonadati; phylum Pseudomonadota; class Alphaproteobacteria; order Hyphomicrobiales; family Nitrobacteraceae; genus Bradyrhizobium; species Bradyrhizobium sp. USDA 3364. The sequence goes on along the minus strand of NZ_JBSRYG010000002.1, from coordinate 4,980,344 downwards.
GGCTCTTGCTCTCTCGATAGACCGTAACCCCTCACCCGATTTGCTGCGCAAATCGACCTCTCCCAAGGGAGAGGTGAACTTTTGACGCCGTTCCAGCTCAACCCAATCTCATCAGGCTTTAGTCCGGCCGCGGCTTCAGAACGGAACCTGCACGCCGAGCCGATCGAAGAAGGCCCGCCCGCGATCGGTGACCCGCAGCGCGCGTGGAATCCGGTGCGGCGCAACGCCGCGCATCTCGACCAGCCGTGTGAGCACGGCATTGGCAAACGGACCCGCGAGATGCGGCACCCGCTCGGTCCAGTCATTGCAGAGCCTGAGATGCGGCTGCCGCGCCGGATCGAAGTCGATCTCTTCGGCACGGCACCAGGCCAGCCCCTGCTCGGTCACCCGGCCAACGCGGCCGTCGATGATGACGAGGCGGCGGCGGATCAGCGCATTCGACAGCAGCACGCCGAGCTGCCCGGCGAGGTGATGGTAGCAGGTGCGCGATTGCCTGAGCTGCTCGGCCGGCATCGCACGCCGGCGCCCGGCAGTGCCCTTGGCCGCGAGATCGACGAGGTTCTCGATCAGCGCCGCGACGTCGTCGTCCCTGATCCGGTAATATCTGAACCGGCCCTGCGCCCACACCAACAGCACGCGCGCGTCGACCAGCTTCTGCAGATGCGCGCTGGCGCCTTGCGGCGAAATGCCGGCGACCGCGGCGAGCTCGCCCGCGGGCAGTGCCTTGCCGTCGGCCAGCGCGCTGACCATGGCCTCGCGCACCGGATCGCCCAATGCCTCGGCGATCCGCGAAAATCCCGTCTGCACCGGTTGGGATGATCCCACCGCACCGTCCTCCAGTTCACGCTGGAACCGTCCTACGCGCATTCGCAACATCGCGAAACTCATTTCAGATTTTCCTGAAACGTCGCGACGGCCGCCTCCGCTCAAATCGGCTTCAGTCAACGAAACACAAGGGAACAATCATGACAGCAGGCAATAGCGACGCGGAACGCATCTACAGGCTTTGGGACGAAGCCCTCGGCAACAAGGACCTCGAGGCGGCACTGGCGCTCTACGCGCAAGACGCCTCGATCGAGAGCCCGCTGGTGCAGCATTTGATGCAGAGCAAGGACGGCATCGTCCAGGGCCGCAACGCGCTGCGCGAATTCGTCACACGCGTGTTCCGCACCAACCCGCCGCAGCGGCGGCGCTTCAAGCAGGGCTTCTTCAGCGACGGCAAAATTCTTACCTGGGAATATCCGCGCCAGTCTCCGGACGGCGACCAGATGGATCTCGTCGAGGTCATGGAGATCAGGGACGGCCTGATCCAGCGCCACCGGGTCTATTGGGGTTGGTATGCACTGAACGTACTGAAGGCGAGCTAGCGGGACACATCTTCGCCAGCCGCGCGGCGCAGCTCTCGGACAACGCTTTCCGTCATGCTAGGCTTGCGCCGCCGCGGCTGGACAAACGCGCCGCGCATGGGGAGAAGCACTATGATCCGTTTGTGCGCGGCGCTTCTGGCCGCCCTCGTCTCGATGTCGGTACCGGCCATGGCTGCAGATTATCCCGCGCCGCAAGATGGCGAGTGGATCGCGAGGGACTTCAAGTTTCACAGCGGCGAGGTGATGCCGGAACTGCGGCTGCACTACACCACGGTCGGCGCGCCGACCGGGCAGCCGGTGCTGGTGCTGCACGGTTCCGGCGGCTCCGCCGCCAGCATGCTGACGCCGGCCTTTGCCGGCCAGTTGTTCGGCCCGGGCCAGCCGCTCGACGCATCGAAGTACTACGTCATCATCCCCGACGGCATCGGGCACGGCAAATCGTCGAAGCCGTCTGATGCGATGCGGACGAGCTTTCCGAAATACGACTACAACGACATGGTCGATGCGCAATACCGGCTCGTCACCGAGGGGCTCGGCATCAAGCACCTGCGGCTCGTGATCGGCAACTCGATGGGCGGCATGCACACCTGGATCTGGGGCGTGCGCTATGCGCAGATGATGGATGTCCTGGTGCCGATGGCCTCGCAGCCGACGGCGATGGCGGCGCGCAACTGGATCCTGCGGCGGACGATGTTGGACACGATCCGCAACGATCCCGACTACAATGGCGGCAACTACACCAGCCAGCCGCGGATGATGAAATACGCCATCGCGACCTATCGCTTCGCGAGCGCCGGCGGCACGCTCGGCTACCAGACGCTGGCGCCGACTGCGCCGCAGGCCGACAAGATGGTCGACGACCAGCTGGCGCTGCCGGTCACCGCAGATGCCAATGACTACATCTATCAATGGGAGGCCTCGCACGATTACGACCCGTCGGCGGGAATGGAGAAGATTGAGGCCACCCTGCTCGCGATCAACGCGGCCGACGACGAACGCAATCCGCCGGAGACCGGCGTCACCGAAGCGGCAGTGAAGCGGATCAAGAACGGCAGGATCTATCTGATCCCGGCGAGCACCGAGACGCGCGGGCATCTCACCACCGGCGATGCCAAGTTCTATGCGAAGCAGTTGCAGGAGTTGCTGCAGACCGCGCCGCAGCGGACGATGTAGGTGTCGCGGAGATCAGAGCCGAGATCAAAGCGATGTCGCAAGACCGCTTCCGCAAGATCGCACTGAGTCTCTCCGAGGTGGTCGAAGGCGCGCATCACGGCACCGCCGACTTCCGCGTCGGCACGCGCATCTTCGCAACGCTCGGCTATCCCGACAAGGACTGGGGCGTGGTCAAGCTGACGCCGGAGCAGCAGGCTGTCGTGGTCGAGGCCGAGCCGGAGATCTTCCGGCCGGTGCCGGGCGGCTGGGGCAAGGGCGGCAGCACCAATGTCCGCCTCGCGAAAGCCGACGCAACGACGCTGCGCAGCGCACTGACAATGGCGCGGGACAATATCGCGGCGAAGCCGGCGAAGAAGGCCACGCGCGAAGACGCCGTCCTGAGTGCCATGATCCCGCACTGCATCAAGCAGGACCACACTGCTTCGCTCATTCTTTGAGCATGCATCCCGCACGCGGTTCGTGCCTAATCGCGCAAAAGGTTTTCGCGGAGGAATGCAATGCGAAGGCTCACGCATATCGCAGTGCTCGCGTGGCTCGCGATGAAGGCGGGCGCTGCGCTGGCTTTCGACAACGGCCAATACGACAACGTGCCGCCTGACATCCGCGCCTGGTTCAAGAGCGTGATCGCGCCGAACGGCGTGCCGTGCTGCGATATCTCCGACGGCCATCGCACGAGCTATGATGTTCGCAGCGGCGCCTATTGGGTGCCGATCGAGGGCGAATGGATGATGGTGCCGGAGCGCGCCGTGATCCGCGATCGCGGCAATCCGGTCGGCGAGGCCGTGGTGTGGTACGTGCACCACCGCGGCAACATCATCATCAGCGTGCTTCGTTCCGGCGGACGCGGTCTGAGGCGGTGCCCCCCGCTGCGCAGAGCCCGCGCCCGAGATCGCGCCAATTTGAGACAAATACTCTTTGTTAACCTTACTTTTTAACCAATAATTAAGGATGAGTTTGCGGGCGCAGCGCGGCCCGGCCTAGCGTCCGCACAATGCTCCGTAACCACGGGTTGGTGCGTGCCATGAGCTTTCGAACAAATGGGGCGCTGATTGCGTCCCTTGGTGTTGCAGCGCTGCTGCTCGCGTCCTCGACCGCGACCGATGCGAGATCCGCAGGCGCGGCGCGCGGTACGTTCTCCTCGCACCATCCGGCATTCCGCCATCATGTGCGGGTGCCCGGCATCGTGTTGCCCGGGACGAGCGGATATTACGACGACGCATTGGCGGCTGCTCCGATCGCCGCCGAGGTCCCGCCGCCGGTCTCGAACGACGTTCGTTACACCTACACCCAGGACGTGCCGTGGGACTGGGCGCATCGCTATCCACCGGCCGTGGTGCCGTCGGATCGCCCCTATGTCTCGAGCTGCCCGACCGAGAGCGTCACGGTGCCCGGCCGCAACGGCGACCGCACCGTCAACATCACGCGGTGCTACTGAGAAAGCACGCGACCAGGATCGCGCAAGAAAAAGAGGCCGCCCGCAAGGACGGCCTCTCGTATTTCCGGCGTCGCTCTCCGCGCGCGAAGCAGGCGATCAGGAATCCTCGCCCTTCAGATGGCCGACGTGCTTCTGGGTATAGAGCTCAAGACCAATACGCTTGATCAGGTCGAGCTGGGTCTCGAGGAAGTCGATGTGGTCTTCCTCGTCCTTCATCAGCTGCTCGAACAGGTCGCGGCTGACATAGTCCTTGACGCCGTGGCAGTAGGTCGCCGCCTCCTGGTAGAGCGTGCGGGCGCCGATCTCGGCGGCGAGATCACACTCGATGATCTCCTTGACGTCCTGGCCGATCTTCAGGGGATCGAGCACCTGCAGGTTCGGGAAACCGTCGAGAAACAGGATGCGATCGACGAATTTGTCGGCGTGCTCCATCTCCTCGATGGACTCCTTGCGCCAGACCTTGGCCATCTCCAGGAGGCCCCAATTGTTGAGCATCCGGTAGTGCAGCCAGTACTGGTTGATGGCGGTCAGTTCGCTGCGCAGCCCCTTGTTCAGATAATCGATGACCTTCGGGTCGCCTTGCATGATCCACTCCACCTGTCGCGGCCAAATCGGCCAGCACCGTATTTAGAATGCTTCTAAATCAGATTACCGGAGAGAGCAACCCTTCGCGGAAGCAGCGCGCGGATAATCGGATTTGGGGGATTTGGCGGAGACAGGGCCATCGTGCGGCGCAGGAGAAGCCGATTCGCGTGAAGACAGCACGTCAAGACAAGAAAGCTGAGGCGTCGGGTCGGATTCGAGGCGAACCGGAAATCGCTCTAGCAGGCCGCGAGTGCGAACTCGGCCGGCTCGGCGTCCTCGTTGGCGGCGTGCGGATGGCCGCTATGGGGGCAACCGGAGCAGCAGGCCTTGGCGCAGGGACCAAGCGCCTCGTCGATGATCGCCTTGATGGTGCGCGCGCAGCGGCCGCATTCGGCACTGCAGCCGAGGCAGCCATACACCTGCTTGGCATTTCGGGTCACAGACCCGCCGCCATTCACGGCATTGCGGACATCATGGTCGCTGAGGACGTTACAGGAACAGACAATCATCGGAGAGAGGCAGGGTCCAACGGTGATGCTTGGCAATATGGATATTGTCGGCGCCTGCGCGATGCAAAAGGAAAAAGCGGTTTTTGTAGCAATTCCAAACTGATGCGGGATTCATATTGGAATGAGTCTAAAACGCATCGGGTTCGGGAATACCAAGCCAGGCGGCCTCACGGGCCGATCCGCGCCGCCATCACCACAAACCGCCCCGAGAATCCGCGTCGGCCCGGCACTACAAGCTTGTGCGTTGCAAGATATTCCAAAAGCTGCAAGCATTTGGACGCGAATACGGCAGCGTCGTTCATTGATCATTCAAGCTGAATATGGAACCTTCGGCGTCAGACAGATCGCCAGCGCACGCTGTCACTGCTCCCGTGAGAAAGGTGAGGCCATGAAGAAGACATTGGTGGCGCTTTGCGCCGTTGCCGCTGTGGCGGCTTCGACCGTGGCGGTGCCCGCCCCGGCCCATGCACAACGCGGTGTCGCCGCCGGCGTCGCTGCGGGATTGATCGGTGGTGCCATCGTCGGCGGCGCGATCGCATCGCAGAACCGCTATTACGGTCCGGGCTATGGCTACTACGCACCCGGTCCGGCTTACGTCGCCGAGCCAGGTTACGGCCCCGACTGCTTCTGGCAGCGTCAGCGGTTCTGGGACGGCTACACCTGGCGCGTTCGCAGCGTCCGCGTTTGCGATTGATCCCGTTCATCTCGATTAAATCGAACCAGATGTCCCGGAAAACCGACTGTTTCTCCGGGACCTCTGCTGTCGAAGGCCAGAAAAAACCGCTTTTCTGCGCGATCAGCCTGCGGACGTTTACTTTCGGTTGACTGTTCTGCGCTGTTTAGCAAGACAGCAGTTCGAGATCAGCGTGCGAGTCACCTAAACCCGGCGTCGAGCCACGACGCCACCACCTTCCAGGAGAGCCAAAGACATGAAGAAGACTTTAGCTGCCCTTGTCGCCGTTACCACGATTGCCGGTTCGCTGGCCGTTGCTCCGGCTGCCAAGGCTGGTGACGGCGGCGCCGTCGCGGCCGGCGTTGCCGGCGGCCTGATCGGCGGCGCCCTGCTCGGCGGCGCGATTGCAGGCGCCCGCCCCGCTCCGGTCTATGTTGCACCGGCCCCGACCTATGTCGAAGAAGCTCCGTGCCGCTGGGTTCGTGAGCGCTTCTGGGACGGCTACGGCTGGCGCTTCCGTCGCATCCAGGTTTGCGACTGATCGACCAACACGTGATCTGCATCACCCTCGAAAACCCGGCTTCGCGGCCGGGTTTTTCTTTTCTACTGCGAAACAATCCTGGCAGTCGTTCTTAAGGCTCTTTGTTTGCGCATGATCTTTTCGGAAAACCGCTTCGTACTTTTCCGGATCATGCCCTAGCGCTGTCCGTTCATCGCGCGCAGCACCGCCTCGCTCGGCCAGCAATCGACCTTCAGCCCGGCCTGCTTCTGGTAGGCGCCGAGCGCCGCGCGGGTCTGCATCCCGGCCTTGCCGTCGAGCTTGTCCTTGTAGAGGCCGATCTTCGTCAGCTGCTGCTGCATCGCCTCGACATCGGCCGAGCGCAGCTGCTTCGACGCCGACCACGGCGTCGCGAACGGCTGCGGGCTCGTCATGCGGTCGGCGAGATGGCCGACGAACAGCACGTAGAGATCGGAGAAATTGTACTCCTTGATCACGAAGTAGTTCGGCGTGGTCAGGAAGGCCGGACCGTAGATGCCTTCCGGCTGCAGCAGCGAGGCCGATTGCGCCTGCTCGGTGGCGTTGAGCTTTTGCCCGCGCACCGGCACGAAGCCGGCGCGCAGCCACTGGCTGATCGGCTTTGTCACCTCGGGCACGCCCATCGTGCAGTCGGCATTGGACGGCGCCGTGACCTCGTAGGCCCAGCGCACGCCGGGCTGCCAGCCCTTGTTGACCAGCTGCTGCGCCGCGGAAGCGAGCGCGTCGGGCACCGAGTGCCAGATGTCGACCTTGCCGTCGCCGTCGAGATCGACGCCGTGCTTGTAATACTCCGACGGCAGGAACTGGGTGTAGCCGGTCGCGCCCGCCCAGGAGGAGGTCATCTCCTTGCGCGTCACGGCGCCCTCGCCGAGGATCTTCAGCGCGAGGATGAACTCGTTGCGGTACTGATCCTTGCGGCGGCCGACATAGGCCTGCGTCGCCACCACGCGCAGCGTGTCGTAGGGCAGCGCATAGCGGCCATAGTCGGTCTCGCGGCCCCAGATCGCCAGCACGATGGGGGCCGGAACGCCGAACCGTCTCTCGATCGCATCGAGCGCCGGACGATACTTCTGCAACAGCCGCTGCCCCTCCGCGGCAAGCCGCGTGATCGAGGCTTCCTTGATGTAGTCGGCCGGCACCTGCACGAACTCGGCCTGCGCCGGCGCGCCGGTCTTGGGACGTCCGGGCAAGATCAGGTCGGGCAGCTTGTAGTCGGGCTCGAGGGAGCGCGTCTCGCGCTCGAAGGTCGCGCGCGACACGCCGGCCGCCTGGACCTCCGGCCATAGCGAGGCGATGAACTGGGTGAAGGCAGCGTCGGCCGCGCGCGCAGGCGAGACGACGGATGAGGATGCAAGCAGAAGCCCGAAGGCAAGCGCGCGGAGGAATGCCAAATGCAACAACCTGTTCACGCAGCGGTCCAATGGGCGCGCCATCCGGCGGACACCCGCGATATCCAGTGTCGTGAGCCTTATCACGACACTGGATTGCTGTGAACCTTCTCGCAGGCGCGCTAATGCCCCGCCTGCTGCTTGGCGCCCTCGATCGAGTCGTTCGACAGCTTGTCGACGATGGCGATGCCGATGGCCGACAGGATGAAGACGCAGTGGATGATGGTCTGCCACATCACGCCGGTCTCGGTGTAGTTGCCCTTGCCCGACGACAGCGCGCCGGCCTCGATGAAGGTGCGCAGCAGATGGATCGAGGAGATGCCGATGATCGCCATCGCCAGCTTGATCTTCAAGACGCTGGCGTTGACGTGGCTGAGCCATTCCGGCTCGTCGGGATGGCCCTGCAGGTTGAGGCGCGAGACGAAGGTCTCGTAACCGCCGACGATCACCATCACCAGCAGGTTCGAGATCATGACGACGTCGATCAGGCCGAGGACGGCCAGCATGATCTGCTGCTCGCTGAAATCGAAGGCATGGGCGAACAGGTGCCAGAGCTCTTTCAAGAAGAGCACGACATAGACGCCCTGGGCGATGATCAGGCCGACATAGAGCGGCAATTGCAGCCAGCGCGATCCGAAGATCAGCATGGGAACGGGACGCAGCGACCGGCCCTTGAGCGGAGCGCGCGCCTCGGAAAGTGCGGACATGTTGGAGTGCTCGCAGGATTCGATTTGCGGGAGCGCTCTATCTACGCAATCCCGCGCGCTTGAAAAGCGACAACAGGCCGCAGATTGCGCCGCGCTGCCGTCACGATCTTGCAAATAAGGAACCGTCGAACGCGGCACGATTGCGGCGCTCGACCGAACCGATCACCGCGTCAGCTTCTTGTACTTCACGCGGTGCGGGATGATGCTGTCCTGGCCGAGCCGGCGCATCTTGTCCTTTTCGTAATCCTGGAAGTTGCCCTCGAACCACTCGACATGGCTGTCGCCCTCGAAGGCCAGGATGTGGGTCGCGATGCGATCGAGGAACCAGCGATCGTGGCTGATGATGACGGCGCAACCGGCGAAATCCTCCAGCGCCTCTTCCAGCGCGCGCAACGTGTCGACGTCGAGGTCGTTGGTCGGTTCGTCGAGCAGCAGCACGTTGGCGCCCGACTTCAGCATCTTGGCGAGATGCACGCGGTTGCGTTCACCGCCGGACAGCGCGCCGACCTTCTTCTGCTGGTCGGCGCCCTTGAAGTTGAACGCCGAGCAATAGCCGCGTGAATTGACTTCCTTCTTGCCGAGCAGGATCAGTTCGTTACCGCCGGAGATCTCCTCCCACACCGTCTTGTTGCCCTCGAGCGCATCGCGCGACTGGTCGACATAGCCGAGATGCACGGTCTCGCCGACCGTGATGGTGCCCTTGTCAGGCGTCTCCTGCTTGGTGATCATCTTGAACAGCGTGGTCTTGCCGGCGCCGTTCGCGCCGATCACGCCGACGATGCCGCCGGGCGGCAGCTTGAAGGTGAGATCGTCGATCAAGAGCCGATCGGCAAAGCCCTTGCTGAGGCCCTCGAAGTCGACGACGTTGGCGCCGAGCCGCTCGGCGACCGGGATGATGATCTGCGCGGTCTGGGTCTGCTTCTCGCTCGCCTTCTTGAGCAGATCCTCGTAGCGCTGGTAGCGCGCCTTCGACTTGGCCTGGCGGGCCTTCGGCGACGACGCCACCCATTCCTGCTCGCGGGCCAGCGTCTTCTGGTGAGCTGCGTCCTCGCGGCCCTCCTGCTCGAGCCGCTTCTGCTTCTGCACCAGCCAGGACGAGTAATTGCCCTCGTAGGGAATGCCGCGGCCGCGGTCGAGCTCGAGGATCCAGCCGGTGACGTTGTCGAGGAAGTAGCGATCGTGGGTCACGATCAGGATCGCGCCGGGATAGTTGCGCAGATGGCCTTCCAGCCACGACACCGACTCGGCGTCGAGATGGTTGGTCGGTTCGTCGAGCAGCAGCAATTCCGGCTGGTCGAGCAGCAGGCGGCACAGCGCGACGCGGCGGCGTTCGCCGCCCGAAAGCTTGGTGACGTCGGCATCGTCGGGCGGGCAGCGCAGCGCGTCCATCGCCTGGTCGACCTTGCTGTCGAGATCCCACAGGCCCTGGGCCTCGATCTCGTCCTGCAGTTTGGTCATCTCATCGGCGGTCTCGTCCGAGTAGTTGACGGCGAGCTCGTTGTAGCGGTCGAGGATCGCCTTCTGCTTGGCGACGCCCTGCATGACGTTTTCGCGGACCGAGAGCTTGGGGTCGAGATGCGGCTCCTGCTCGAGGTAGCCGACGCGGGCGCCCTCGGCGACCCAGGCCTCGCCGGTATATTCCTTGTCGAGGCCGGCCATGATCTTGAGCAGGGTCGATTTGCCCGAGCCGTTGACGCCGAGCACGCCGATCTTGGCATCCGGGTAGAAGCTCAGATGGATGTTATCGAGCACCTTGCGGGTCGGGTAGCTCTTGGTCAGACCCTGCATGAAATAGATGAACTGGCGAGCCATCCGCTGTCCCTGGAATTGATCCGATTTGTGGAAATTTTGCTGCCGCCGATGTAACGGCCGGCCCCCGAAAGCGCAACCGCGGGGCGTGCGTTTTCCATCCGTTCACCACGTTCCGTCCATTCACCACGGGTGATTACGGGTTCGACACCATGTGTGCGCCGAATCACGACAATTGAAACCATCTTTTAATAAATCAGGCCAAAACTCGTTCTCAACGCTGGAAAACGGCGATTTTCGCGGCAAAACCGCGGCCAAAACAGTTGAGGCCACGTCATGGCTACCATCATTTCAGCACCTCTTTCGCGCCCGGCCAGCAAAGGCGAGGCGACGATGTTCGACGAATTCCGCACCTTCTGGCGGGCCTTCGTTGCCAAGGCCTTCAATCCCTACCGTCCGGAACTGCATTACATGCGCGGCCCGGGCCCGGCCTGCCGCGCCAAGCAGATGGCATTGTCGCCGGCGGTCCGCTCGATGCTTGCAGACATCCGCTCCACGAAGGCGCGGAAGCCGTCCCTGCCGGCATGACGCTCGCCCTTATTTGAAAGCGCGGCCGCTTGCGCGCCCGCCGATTGCGCGCGACCATGACGGGTCTTCCGACGGTTGATCTCCCGCCGTCGCCCTCACCCTGAATGGACCTTTCCGATGACGCGGCTCCGCTGTGCAATCCTCGACGACTATTTCGACATCGCGCTTTCGGTGGCCGACTGGCCAAAGGTCGAGGACCGCGTCGAGGTCACCGTGTTCGACAAGCCGTTCGCAAGCGAGGCGGAGGCCGCGGCGAAGCTCAGGGAATTCGAGATCATCTGCGCGATGCGCGAACGCACCCCGTTCCCGAAGAGCCTGATTGAGGCACTGCCCAAGCTGAAGCTCCTGATCACGTCGGGCATGCGCAACGCCGCGATCGACATGGAGGCAGCCAAGGCGCGCCAGGTGGTGCTGTGCGGCACCCAATATAGCCAGGATCCCACCGCGCCGCTGACCATGGGGCTGATCCTGGAACTGACGCGCGGCATCGGCCGCGAGAATGCACGCATGCACGCCGGCGAGGCGTGGCAGACCTTTGCCGGCACCGAGATCGAGGGCAAGACGCTCGGCGTCATCGGCCTCGGCAAGCTCGGCAGCAAGGTCGCCGGCATGGCCAAGGTGTTCGGCATGAACGTGATCGCCTGGAGCCCCAATTTGACGCCGGAGAAGTGCAAGGAGGCCGGCGTCGGCTACGCCAGCAAGGACGAACTGTTCGCGAACGCCGACATCATCACCATCCACGTCGTGCTCAGCCCGCGCTCGCGCGGACTGGTCGGCGCCGCCGATCTCGCCCGCATGAAGCGGTCGGCCTATCTCGTCAACACCGCGCGCGGGCCGATCGTCGACGAGGACGCCCTGCTCGCGGCGCTGCGCGACAAGACAATCGCGGGCGCCGGCATCGACGTGTTCTCGGTCGAGCCGCTGCCGCCGGATCACCCGCTTCGCAAGCTCGACAATGTCGTGATCACGCCGCATCTCGGCTATGCGACGCGCGAGAGCCTGCAGACGCATTATCAGCAGATGGTCGCGTGCATCGACGCCTTCACCAAGGGCAGCGAGCCGCCGCGGCGGCTGGCCTGACGGAGCCTTCGCGGCGGCGGCTAGCCGAGCCAGCGGAAGGCGCGTTCGAGTTCCGCGCGGCCGTTGCGGTCATACCAACGCCCATGGGCGAGGATGATCCGCTCCGGATTCCACTCGATCATGCGGGCGACGGCCGCCTTCAGCGCGTCACTGTCCTGCGAGAACGACGAGCGCAGATCGGTTGGCATACTGCCGTCGGGATCGCGCACGCCGCCCAGCCAGGTCAGGAACCGCATCAGGGGCGAGCGGACTCGCTTGGCCTCAAAATTCTCGATCAAGTCCGTCAGCAGCAATGTCCGCGACGGCAGATGAAAGAACACGACCTCCGTCATATAGCTGCCCGCCACCGGCAGCGTTGCGATCCACTGATCCCAGGGATAGCCGGATGATTGGTCCAGTGGCTCGCCTTCGACGGTCAGTCGGTCGCCGGCTTGTTGCGTGATCTCGCGCGCGAGGAAGATGCGCGCGTCCGGATAGGCTGCATGCCATTCCGGAATCCACCAGCAATGCAGACGATTCGGACCGATGATCCAATTCGGTACGCCGAGTTCAGTGACTGCGGCCTCGAGTTCAGCCGCCAATGGTGTCGGCGAATGAATGAACAGCCGCCCACCCGGCAGACGAATGATTGTCGCGCGCGTTGGAAACGGCATTTTGAACCAGCGCGGACCAAACCGGATGATCGGACCATCGATGATCCAGATGTCATCGGCGACCGGCTTCAGCGTATTCAGCGGCGGATAGGTCTCGCAGACGTCGTGCATCGCGTTGCCTCGTGGCGGCAACGTCGAGACAGACTGACTCGTTGCAACAAAAAAGGCGCGCTGTTCGCGCGCCTTTTTCAGATTGATTGCCGGCTGGCCTAGCGCACCGTGACCGGCGCGGGCAGCGGCTGCACCGCGGTCGGCTGCGTGCCCGGCAGCGGCGCGGCCTGAGCCTGCGTCGGCGCGGGGGCCATCGGGTTCGGAGGCGGCGCGGCTGAGGCCGTCGCCGTTCCCGGCGGCGGGCCGCCGGGCAGCACCACCACGCGGGTGCCGACCTTGGCGCGGTCGAACAGATCCGAGACGTCCTCGTTCAGCATGCCGATGCACCCTGACGAGACGAACTTGCCGATCGTCGACGGCTGGTTGGTGCCGTGAATGCGGTACACGGTCGAGCCGAGATACATCGCACGGGCGCCGAGCGGATTGCCGGGTCCGCCGGCCATGAAGCGCGGCAGATAGGGCTGGCGCTCGATCATCTCGGTCGGCGGATGCCAATCCGGCCACTCGGCCTTGCGGGTGATCTTCTGCACGCCGGTCCAGGTGAAACCGTCGCGGCCGACGCGGACGCCGTAGCGGACCGCCCGGCCATTGCCCAGGATGTAATAGAGGTAGGTGTTCGCCGTATCGACGACGATCGTGCCGGCCGGCTCCTTGGTCGCGAACGCCACTTCCTGGCGGCGCAGGTTCGGCGCCAGTTGCGCCGGGCCGTTTTCCGGCTGCTCATCCGGCGGCAGCGCTGCGATCTGTACCGGCTTGCCATTGGCATCGACCGGCGCCTGCTGCTGCGGCACGGCTCCGGTGACGCCCTCGGGCGGACGCATGCCGCCGCGGTCGTCGCCATAGGAAACACCGGCGGCCGGAACACCGTTGTCGCGGTTGGCCTGTTGCGCGCCCGGACGATCGCCATAGATCACCGGCGGCGGCCCCATGGGACGGCCATAGCGGGGATCATCGGGCGACATCACGGGGCCGGTCGGCGCACCACGGTCGGAATAGACCGGGGCGTTCATCGGACGGCCATAGCGCGGATCGTCCGGCGACATCACGGGACCGGTCGGCGCGCCACGATCGGAATAGGCCGGCGGACGGCCATAGCGCGGGTCGTTCGGCGACATCACCGGGCCGGGCGGCGGCAGCGAAGCCGAATCCTGCGGCTCGTCGTCATTCAGGGCGTCGAAATCCGGCAGGTTGCCGGGCGGATAGGGCTGAGGCGCTGTCGAATAGGCCGTGCCCTGGGGCGCCGGATAACCCTGCTGCGCATGCGCAAGCGAAGTTCCTGCCACGCCGAGAGCCGCGGCAGCGCAAATCGTCAGAATGCGGTTGATCATCATTGCTCTTGTATAGTCCCCAAGCCACACCGGACCGTTAACGGCCCAATGAAGGAAGATAGCGGCGCATTCAAGACAATTCCGCGAAACCCGGGCTATTCCGGGCACATTGTGAATTCGCATCATTGCTGCGGCAAAGATGTCTCACGACGCGGCAAAGTCCGTCTACGTGGCCAAAGTCATCGATCGCCGGCATTTTGTAACGAACAGTCCCGGGGCGTTGCGATATTCTCGAATCGGCCTGATTCGCGCTTGCGACGCCGGCCTTTTGTGTGGTCACCGCGTTCCCTCGACATCGACACCCTCCCGTAGAAGGGGGAACCCGCGCCCATGCTTCCCGGCCTTCGTTTCCTGTTCGCTGCGATCGTACTGGCGACCTCGCTTCTGGTGTTCGGGTTGGGGGCAGCCTCGCTGTTTCGCGCGGCGCATGAGGAATTCGCCAGCATTCCGGCCCGACGGGCCCCGCCCGAGCCGCAATTCGCACAGCAGCCCGAGGCCCCGCCGGTGCTTGCCATGGTGCGGGTCGACCCGCCCGCTGCGGACAACGTGGCGGACGACAGCCCGGCGCCCCCGCCCGAGCCAGCCGCATCCGAGCCCGCGCCTCGAGCCGAGGCCGCGCCTCCCGCCGAAGCCCCGCCTGCTGCCGAGCCGGAGCAGGTCGCCGCCGTGAAGGCCGATGATCCGCCTCCGCCTGCCCCACCGACGCCGGAAGCCCAGGCCGCGGAGGCCCCGGCGCCGCCAGCCCAATCTGCCGACACTGCGGCACAGGATCCGGCCGCGGATCCTGTGCCCGCATCGCCGCCGACACCGGCTGCCGCCGACGCGGCGCCGGCCGCTGCCGAGCCGGCACCGGCCGCAGCCGAACCCAAGGTCGCCACCGTGGCGGATCCGCCCGCCGCAGCCAGCGAGCCCGCGCCGGCGCCACCCGCCCCGGCAATGACCGCGGCGGAGGAGCCCGCACCGCCGCCGTCACCGGAGGCCATCGCGGCCGCGACCAAAATTGCAACGCTGGGCGGGCCGGAAGTTGTCGTCGAACAGCCGGCGGCGCCGAAGGCCGTTGAGGCGAAGAAGCCGGAGCGCAGCGCGACCAGCAAGCCGGCGCATCGCAAGGAGCGGCGGCGGATCGTCCGCGCGCATCCGGTCCGGCAGATGGTTCAGCAGGTCGATCCGTTCGGTCAGACGACCCTGGTGCCGGTCACCCGACGCTAGAGCTCTTGTTTTGACGCGTTTTCTTCACGCGAACCGGCATCCACTTCGCTCGAAAACGCTCTCGTTCAGGCTGGTCCCGTCGCGATCGGCGGGCCGCTCGCCTGTCCCCATTCCGACCACGAGCCGTCATACAGCGCGGTATCGGTGACACCGATCCGGTAGAGCGCAAGCGTCAGCACGCCGGCCGAGACGCCGGAGCCGCAGCTGGTGATGATCGGCGCGTCGAGCGTCACGCCCGCACCCGCGAACGATTTGCGCAGCTCGTCGAGCGGCTTCATCTCGCCGGTCGCGGCATCGAACAGCTGATTGTAGGGCACGTTGCGGGCGCCCGGGATGTGGCCGGCGCGGATGCCCGGCCGCGGCTCCGGCGCACGGCCCTCGAAGCGATCGGCGGCGCGCGCATCGATCACCTGCTCGGCACGGCTTTCGACATTGGCGATCATCTGCTCGATGCTGCGCACGCGCTTCGGATCATAGCTCGCCTTGAACGTCGCAGGCTTCGGCTTGACCTCGCCGCTCTCGACCGCCCGGCCCTCGGCGCGCCACTTCTTCAATCCGCCGTTGAGAATGCGCACGTTGCGATGGCCGTAGGACAGGAACATCCACCAGGCGCGGGGTGCTGCGACCCAGCCGCCGGCGTCGTAGATCACGACCGTGTCGGCATTGCCGATGCCGAGCGCGCCGATGTCGTGGCCGAACTGCTCGGCGCTCGGAAACATGTGCGGCAGCGGATTGGAATGGTCCGACACCGCATCGACGTCGAAGAACACCGCGCCGGGCAGATGCGCGGCGAGATAATCGTCCTTCGGCAGCGGCAGCACGCCGGGCAGCTTGAAGGTCGCGTCGAGCACCTTGACGTTGGCATCGCCGAGATACGCAGCCAGCCATTCGGTCGAAACGAGCGGATCGTCGTGAGCGGTCATGATTTGATGTCCTTGCAGGCGTGAGGGCCCTTCAGCCCTTCTTCTTCGGCTCCCACGCCTCGATCGGACCGCCGGCCTCGCGCCAGGCGGCAAAGCCGCCGCCCATGTGCGCGACCGGCTTCAGGCCCATGTCCTTCGCGGTCTTGGCGGCAAGCGCCGAGCGCAGGCCGCCGGCGCAGTGGAAGATGAACTTCTTGTCTTCCTGGAAGATCGGCTTGGCGTAGGGGCTGTTCGGATCGATCCAGAACTCGAGCATGCCGCGGGTGCAGGAGAACGCGCCGGGGATCTTGCCGTCGCGCTCGATTTCGCGGGGATCGCGGATGTCGACGATCACGACGTCGTTCTTGCCGATCATGGTGATCGCATCGGCCGCGCTGATGGTCTCGATCTCGGCATTGGCCTCGTCGATCATCACCTTGATGCCGCGGTGGATGTTCTGGGGCATGGGGCTCTCCCTGGCTTTTTGTTGTTGGTCATTCCGGGGCGATGCGGCAGCATCGAACCCGGAATCTCGATCGAATTTCATCAGCTCGAGATTCCGGATCGGTCCTGCGGACCGTCTGGAATGACGCGATTGTTTACCGCACCAGCTCCCGCATCGCGTTCTCCAGACCTTCGATCGTGATCGGATACATGCGCTCGGAGAACAGGCGGCGGATGATGGTGGTCGATTCCGAATAGTCCCAGTGCTTCTGCGCCACCGGATTGAGCCACACCGCATGCGGATAGGTGCGGATGATGCGGTCGAGCCAGACCGAGCCGGCCTCTTCATTAACATGCTCGACCGAGCCGCCGGGAACCATGATCTCGTAAGGCGACATCGAGGCGTCGCCGACGAACACCACCTTGTAGTCGTGCGGGTATTTGTGCAGCACGTCCCAAGTCGGCGTGCGATCGGTGAAGCGCCGCTTGTTCTGCTTCCAGACGCCTTCATAGAGGCAGTTGTGGAAGTAGAAATATTCCATGTGCTTGAATTCGCTCTTGGCGGCCGAGAACAATTCCTCGACCTGCTCGATATGCGAATCCATCGAGCCGCCGATATCGAAGAACACCAGCACCTTGACCGCGTTGCGCCGCTCGGGGCGCATGTGCACGTCGAGATAGCCGTGGTTGGCGGTCTCCTTGATCGTGGTGTCGAGGTCGAGCTCGTCGGGCGCGCCGGTGCGCGCGAACTTGCGCAGCCGCCGCAGCGCAACCTTGATGTTGCGGATGCCGAGCTCGACATTGCCGTCGAGATCCTTGAACTCGCGCTTGTCCCACACCTTCACGGCGCGGTTGTTGCGGTTCTTCTCCTGCCCGATCCGCACGCCCTCGGGATTGTAGCCGTGGGCGCCGAACGGCGAGGTGCCGGCGGTGCCGATCCACTTGCTGCCGCCCTGGTGGCGGCCCTTCTGTTCCTCGAGCCGCTTCTTCAAGGTCTCCATGAGCTTGTCCCAGCCCATGGCCTCGATCTGCTTCTTCTCTTCCTCAGTGAGATATTTCTCGGCGAGCTTCTTCAGCCACTCCTCGGGGATCTCCGCCTTGCCCATGGCGTCGAGCAGGCTCTCGAGCCCCTTGAACACGGTGCCGAACACGCGGTCGAACTTGTCTAGATTGCGCTCGTCCTTCACCAGGGCAGCGCGCGACAAATAGTAGAAGTTCTCGACCGTCTGTTCGGCGAGATCGGCGTCGAGCGCTTCCATCAAGGTCAGATATTCCCGTAGCGTCACGGGGACCTGGGCGTCGCGCAGTGATGTGAAGAACTGCAGGAACATGGTTACTTAAATCGCCCGCCCTGCCGGTGCCGTCAAGGGCCCCTCCCCAGCCCGTTCCGGCGGATCAGCCATTCACTTTCACTTAACCACCCCGGCGAGCTTCGGTCCGGCCCCCGAAACGTGACGTTAAGATGGGACGTTGATCACTGGAGGTAACACGACGCCAGTGGACCCGATCGACGTGCCCAACAGCCCTGCCAAGCTGCCGAAACTGTTTTCGCCGACGGCGATCGTCGCCGCCGTCGTGACGGCGATGAGCGTTTTCGTGCTCGGTCTGTTGATCTGGAAGGCGGTCGAGTCGCGCACGACGGCGCTGGCGCAGGGCGAGCGCGACATCCGCAACCTCACCCACTCGCTGGCGGAGCACGCCTCGCACTCGCTCCAGGCGATCGACGTATCCATGAACGCCATGGTCGACCTTCTGAAATACCAGAAGCCGCGCGTCGACCGCTTCAACGCCGCCCTGCGCAAGACCGCAGACGCGCTGCCGCAGATCAGGGAGATCGGCGTGATCGACCCCGACGGCAACCGGATCTATTCGTCGGCCGCGGAGTTGCCCGCGCACAACAATGCCGATCGCGGCTATTTCATCAGCCATCGCGACTCGCCGGATGCGACGCTGCACATCAGCGAACCGTTGCAGTCGCGCCTCACCGGCCAACCGACCATCGTGCTGTCGCGGCGCGTCACCAGGGAAGACGGCAGCTTCGGCGGCGTGCTGTTTGCGACCATCGAAAGCAGCTACTTCGACAAGTTCTACCAGGCCTTCAAATTCGGTCCGCATGCCGGAATTACCCTGCTTCGCCTCGACGGCGTCGTCCTCGCGCATTGGCCGACGGGCAAGTGGAGCAAGGAGGTTTCCGCGGCCTTCAAGGCGCAGATCCAACAGGACCGCGCGGGCTACACGAAGACCACATCGCCGTTCGATGGCCGCGTCAAATTTCTCGGTTTCGAACGCGCATCGCAGTATCCGATCGTGGTCACCGTCGCGCTGCCGGAAGCCCAGGTGCTCGCCGCATGGCACGAGGATCTGCGCAACGACCTGCTTGTCGCCATCATCCTGATGGGAAGCGTCATCCTGTTCGCGATCCTGCTCGGCAAGGAATTCGCCAAGCGGGCCAAGGTCGCGCGGATGCTGAGGGAACGCGAGGCGCGCTACCGGCTGCTTGCCGACAACATCGCCGACGTCGTGATCCTGCTCGACCGCGACGGCCGCTTCCTGTTCGTGTCGCAGTCGGTCGAGACAATCCTCGGCCGTAAGCCCGACGACCTGATCGGCAAATCCTGCTTCGACTTCGTGCATCCCGATCACCTCGCCGACGTCGCCAGGGCGACAGCGGAATTGACCAACTGGACCACCACCAAGACCGTCGAATTCAAGACCTTCCGCGCCGACGGCAGCGAAGTGTGGGTGGAGATCAACTTCAAGCTGGCCGGACTTGCGGAAGATCACCAGGCCATCGAGGTGGTCGGCGTGCTGCGCGACGTGACCGAGCGCCGCAAGATGGAGGACGAGCTCAACGCGCTGAACCTCCGCCTGTCGGAGCTTGCGACCACCGACGGCCTGACCACGCTCGCCAACCGGCGCAGCTTCGACAGCGCGCTGCCGCGCGAATTCCGCGACCGCGAGGTGATCTCCCTGATCATGCTCGACATCGATCACTTCAAGGGTTTCAACGACACGCAGGGCCATCAGGCCGGCGACGAATGCCTGAGGCGGGTGGCGCGCGTGATCGCGGATGCCACCACCAACACGACGGCGATGGCGGCGCGATACGGCGGCGAGGAATTCGCGATCATCCTGCCCGGCGTCGGCGAGCAGGATGCGCTGAAGGTCGCCGAAGCCATGCGCCTGACGGTACGATCGCTGGCGATCGCCAACCCGGCGGCGCGGCGCGGCGTGGTCTCGATCAGTCTCGGCATTGCCAGCCGATCGGCTGCGACCGCGAACGAGACCGAATTGCTCGGCCAGGCCGATCTCGCGCTCTACGAGGCGAAGCGTTCGGGACGCGACCGCACCGTGCTGGCCTCGTCGCTTGCCGGTGACAATCATTCCGCGGGGCGGAAACAGTACGCCTGACATACTATGCGCCAGGTGCCATCCAGGGTACCGCTGCGCTGCGGAATCCGCCCTAGACCGCCCGGCTTTTTCAATTACAATTGCGCCTGACAAGACATTGGGCAGGACGTTTGAATGGGCATCATTGCGGCACTGGTGATCGGTGCGATTGCCGGCTGGCTCGCTGGGCTGATCGTGCGCGGCGCGGGCTTCGGGCTGATCGGCAACATCGTCGTCGGCATCATCGGTGCGCTGGTGGCGAGTTGGCTGTTGCCGCGACTGGGCGTCAGCCTCGGCGGCAGCGCGATCCGCGACATCGTCAACGCGACGATCGGCGCCGTGATCGTGCTGGTGATCCTGTCGGTGATCAGACGCGCGTGACCGGAAAATCCGCATCCCCAACGACCGCTGCGAGAGCGGTCGTTTCATGTTGAGGCCGAACCGGCCAGCGAACGAAGCAAGGCAAACAGATAGATGAAATTCACGGGTACCAAGGACTACGTCGCCACCGATGACCTCAAGGTCGCCGTCAATGCCGCCATCGTGCTCGAGCGCCCGCTGCTGGTGAAGGGCGAGCCCGGCACCGGCAAGACCGTGCTGGCCGAGGAAGTCGCCAAGGCGATCGATGCGCCGCTGCTGACCTGGCACATCAAGTCGACCACCAAGGCGCAGCAGGGCCTCTACGAATACGACGCGGTGTCGCGGCTGCGCGACAGCCAGCTCGGCGACGCGCGGGTGTCCGACATCAAGAACTACATCAAGCGCGGCAAGCTGTGGGAGGCCTTCACCCACGAGAAGCGCCCGGTGCTGCTGATCGACGAGATCGACAAGGCCGACATCGAATTTCCGAACGACCTGCTGCTCGAACTCGACCGCATGGAGTTCCACGTCTACGAGACCGGCGAGACCGTCAAGGCGAAGCTGCGCCCGATCGTGATGATCACGTCGAACAACGAGAAGGAACTGCCGGACGCCTTCCTGCGCCGCTGCTTCTTCCACTACATCAAGTTCCCCGACGCCGACACCATGGGCAAGATCGTCGACGTGCACTTCCCCGGCATCAAGAAGCGGCTGGTTGAGGAAGCACTGCGGATCTTCTTCGAAGTCCGCGAGGTGCCGGGCCTGAAGAAGAAGCCGTCGACCTCGGAGCTGCTCGACTGGCTCAAGCTGCTGTTGAACGAGGACATCACGCCCGAGATGCTCAGGGAGCGCGATCCGCGCAAGCTGATCCCGCCGCTGCACGGCGCGCTGCTCAAGAACGAACAGGACGTGCATCTGTTCGAGCGGCTGGCCTTCCTCAGCCGCCGCGAAGTCTAGTTTCGACAACGGCAGGCGCCGGGCGATGGCTCCGGCGTTTTGCTTCGATAGCTCAACGAACAATCCAACAAAAACAATCCAACAAACAAGAAGACCAGGGAAGATGAACGTCCAGACCCAGATCCGGGCCGAAGAGCCCGTCACGACAGAGCATTTCGACGTCCTGATCGCCGGCGCCGGCATCTCCGGCGTCGGCGCCGCCTACCACCTCGCCACGCAATGCAAGGGCACCAGCTTCGTGGTGCTGGAGACGCAGAAGACGTTCGGCGGCACCTGGTCGACGCATCGCTATCCCGGCATCCGCTCCGACAGCGACCTGCACACCTTCGGCTATCGCTTCAAGCCGTGGACCAGCGCGCCGATCGCGACCGCGGCCGAGATCCTGAAATACATGGGCGAGGTGATCGAGGAGAACGATCTCGCCCGCCACATCCGCTATCGCCACACCATCACCGCGGCGAAGTGGTCGAACGAGACCAATCTGTGGACCATCGATGCCACGCGCATCGACAGCGGCGAGCGGCTGCGCTTCACCACCAACTTCTTCTGGATGTGCCAGGGCTATTATCGCCACGACGCCGGCTACACGCCCGAATGGACCGACATGGCGAAGTTCAAGGGCACGGTCGTGCATCCGCAGACCTGGCCCGACGACCTCGACTACAAGGGCAAGCGGGTGATCGTGATCGGCTCCGGCGCCACCGCGGCGACCTTGATCCCGGCGATGGCCAAGGACGCCGGCCATGTCACCATGCTGCAGCGTTCGCCGACCTATTTCCGCACCGGCCGCAACGCGATCGAGATCGCCGAGGAGCTGCGCCGGCTGCAGGTCGACGAGCACTGGATCCACGAGATCGTCAGGCGCAAGATCCTGTTCGAGCAGGACGCCTTCACCAAGCGCACCTTCGCCGAGCCGGAAGGCGCCAAGAAGGACCTGCTGGCGGCGGTCGAAGCCGTCCTCGGCAAGGACTACGACATCGCCACCCACTTCACGCCGAGCTACCGGCCGTGGCGGCAGCGCATCGCCTTCGTTCCGGACGCCGACCTGTTCCACGCCATCAAGGGCGGCAAGGCGTCCGTCGTCACCGACGAGATCGATCGCTTCACCGAGAAGGGCATCCTGCTCAAGTCCGGCAAGGAGCTCGAGGCCGACATCATCATCACCGCGACCGGCTTCCACCTCTCCGCCAATGGCGGCATCGACTTCGAGATCGACGGCAAGCCGCTCGACTTCGCCGACACCGTGACCTATCGCGGCATGATGTTCACCGGCGTGCCTAACCTCGTCTGGGTGTTCGGCTATTTCCGGGCCAGCTGGACCTTGCGCGTCGACCTCGTCGCCGACTTCGTCTGCCGCATGCTCAAGCACATGAAGGAGACCGGCGTGAGCAAGGTGACGCCGGCGCTGCGCCCCGAAGACCACAACATGCCGCTGCTGTCGTGGATCGATCCGGAGAACTTCAACCCCGGCTACATGATGCGCGGCATGCACCTGTTGCCGAAGCGCGGCGACAAGCCGGAGTGGCAGCACAACCAGGACTACTGGGCCGAGAAGGACGAATTCCCGGCGATCGACCTCGAGGACAAGGCATTCGTCTACGGCTGAGCTTCTTCTGCTTTCCGGTCTCCAACGGCGACACACCCACCGCTGTCGTCCCGGCGAAGGCCGGGACCCATACTCCGCGGCGTATGTTGTCGACGGGGGCTCGTCATTCCACCGGCGCTCAACAATGAGTTTCGGTGGTTATGGGTCCCGGCCTTCGCCGGGACGACGCTGAGCGATCATCGTCGCGCCCAGCTCTTCCCTCACGCATATTCCGGCAGCTTCGCCGCCGCTTCGGGGGTCTTGCCGCGGATCATGTCGGAGGCCTTGTCGGCGATCATCAGGGTCGAGGCGTTGAGGTTGGCTGAGATCATCCGCGGCATGATCGAGGCGTCGATCACGCGCAGGCCCTCCATGCCGTGGACCCGAAGCTGGTCGTCGACCACGGCCCACGGCGCGTCGGCCGGTCCCATCCGGCAGGTGCAGCCGGGATGAAAGGTGGTGGTGCCGCGCTGGGTCGCGGCCGCCAGCAGCTCGTCGTCGCTCGTAACCTTCGGACCAGGAAAGTCCTCATAGGCGTAGTACGGGCTGAGCGGCTCGGAGGCGAGCAGCCGGCGCGCCAGCTTCATGCCGGCAACGACAACACGGCGGTCGATTTCCTCGGCGAGATAATTGGTCTGGATGATCGGCGGCGCAAACGGATCGGCGGAGCGGATCCGGACGTAGCCGCGGCTCTCCGGCCGCTGCTGCCATGACGCCACCGTCATGCCGGGCTCGTCCTCGAGCTGGCCCTGCACGCCTTCCTTGTAGCTCGCCGGCGTGAAGGTGAGCTGCAGATCGGAGCTCTCGGTGGTCTCGCCGGAATGCCAGAAGCAGTAGACCATGGTCGGAGACAGCGACAGCAGGCCGCGCCGCGTCGTCGCCCATTTGATCGCCTCGCCCCACAGGCTGAGGCCGCGGCGCATTTCGTTGATGGTCCGGATGTTCTTGACCCGCGCCACCGAGCGCGGCGCGTAGTGATCCTGCAGGCCTTCGCCGACACCCGGCAGCGCGTGGCGCACCTCGATGCCGTGCGCCTGCAACAGCTCGGGCGAACCGACGCCGGAGAGCTGCAACAGCTGCGGCGAGTTGTAGGCGCCGCCGGAGAGGATGATTTCCTTGGTGGCGCGGATCTCCAGGGGATCGCCGTGCTTGCCGCCGCGGTTGTAGCGCACGCCGACCGCGCGCTTGCCCTCGAAGATGATGCCGGTGACATGGGCATGCGTGCGCACGTCGACATTCGGCCGACGCCGCGCCGGATGCAGGAACGCGGTCGCGGCGCTGACCCGGCGGCCGTTCAGGATGGTGCGCTGGCAGTAGGACACACCCTCCTGGATCTGGCCGTTATAGTCGGGGTTGCGCGGAATGCCGAGCGAGACCGCGCCGGCCATGAAGGCCTCGCAGAGCGGATCCTGCCAGTCCATCGTAGTCACGGTGAGATTGCCGTCGCGGCCGCGATAGGTGTCGTCGCCCTCGCCGATCCGCCTCTCCATGCGCCGGAAATACGGCAGCACGTCGGGATAGCCCCAGCCGCGATTGCCGAGCTGCGCCCAAGTGTCGAAATCCTGGCGCTGGCCGCGATTGTAGATGTGGCCGTTGATCGAGGATGAACCGCCAAGCGTCTTGCCGCGCGGCGCGTAGATGCTGCGCCCGCCGGTATAGGGACCCGGCTCCTGCTGGTAGGCCCAGTTCACGCTCTTCATATGGAAGGTCTTGATGAAGCCGGCCGGCAGATGGATGTAGGGATGCCAGTCGCTCGGCCCCGCCTCGAGCACGCAGACCCTGGTGCCCGCGTCTTCGCTCAACCGGTTGGTCAGCACGCTCCCGGCGGAGCCTGCGCCGATAATCACATAATCGAACGTTTCCATCGTCTCGTTTCTTGGCGATGACGTCAGCGTCAACGCACCTTTTCGTGGAGTTGATAGTTGAGATGGGCCTTCACCGTCGGCCATTCGCTGGCGATGATGCTGTAAACCACGGTGTCGCGCAACGTGCCGTTGGGCGCGATCTGATGGCTGCGCAGAATGCCGTCCTGTTTGGCGCCCAGGCGCTCGATGCCGCGCCGGCTCTGGTGATTGAAGAAATGCGTACGGAACTCGACCGCGATGCAATCGAGCTTCTCGAACGCGTGCTGGAGCAGCAGCAGTTTGCACTGCGTATTGACTGCGCTGCGCTGCACACGCTTCGCGTACCAGGTCGAGCCGATCTCGACGCGGCGGTTCGGCGTGTCGATGTTCATGTAGGTGGTCATGCCGGAAATCCGGTCTTCGACGTCGAACACCGTGAACGGCAGCATGGTGCCGGCGGCCTGCAGGCCGAGCCTGCGGTCGATCTCCTTGGCCATGTTCTCCGGCTGCGGAATTGCGGTGTACCAGAGGTTCGAGAGGCCACCGTCCTTCACCGCTTCGACCAGCCCGTCGCGATGATCGTGGGACAGCGGCTCCAGCCGCGCATGCGCGCCGCGAAGGGTGACCGGTTCAAGCCAGGGCATTTTGCATCCTTTCCGTCATTGCGAGGAGCGAAGCGACGAAGCAATCCATCTCTCCGCGTCCGTGGCTACATGGATTGCTTGGCTTCGCTCGCAATGACGCTCCTACGTCACTTGTTCAGAAAATTCAGCGGCAATCCCGGGCGCGACCAGTCCATCGCGATCAGCTCGCCCTTGCCCGATAGCGTGATGTAGGCGGTCTTCAGATCGGGGCCGCCGAAGGCGATGTTGGTGGTGACGCGGTCGCCGGTCGGCACCTGCTCGACCACGGTGCCGTCGGGCGCGATCACCGAGATGCAGCCCGAGATCAGCGTCGCGACACAGACATTGCCGTTGGCTTCGACGGCGAGCGAGTCGAACATCTGGTAGCCGCCGAGGCCAGCGATCGGCTTGCCGCGCTCGCCGCGATAGATCACGTCGCGCGGCTTGATGGTGCCGGGCTCGGAGACCTCATAGGCCCACAGCCGCGCGGTCGGCGTCTCCGCGATGTAGACGGTCTTCTCATCCGGCGAGAGGCCGATACCGTTCGCCGGCAGGATGCCGTGCACGGCCTCGACGATCTCGTTCATGCCGGGCTTCAGATAGTAGAACGCGCCGACATCCATGTCGCGGGCACGGCGCTTGCCGAGATCGGAGAACCACAGGCCGCCCTGTCTGTCGAACACCAGGTCGTTCGGCCCGCGCAGTTCGTGCTCGCCGCACTTCGTCACCACGGTCTCGACTTTGCCGGATTGCAGATCGACGCGCTGGATCGAGCCGCCGAGATAATCCTCCGGCTGCGGCCCCGGCATGATCATGTTGCGGGTCGGGATCCAGGAGAAGCCGCCATTGTTGCAGATGTACATCTTGCCGTCGGGGCCGAGCGCCGCGCCGTTCGGGCCGCCCGGCACCTTGGCGACGATCTCCTTGCGGCCATCGGGATAAACCCGGGTCAGCCGCTGGCCGCGGATTTCGACCAGCACGACCGAACCGTCCGGCATGACGACCGGACCTTCGGGAAACTCGAGATCGGTGGCGAGAACTCGGATATTGGCCATGGCATCCTCCCGGCTCTTTGGCTGCAGGCGGATTCCAAACGGTCCCGCATGCGCAACGTTGTTGTTTCATCCTGTTATCGCAAACGGGGTTTGGCTTGCCAAGCAATTGCCCCGCAACGCTGCCCGGCGTTGCGGTGGGATGGTGCGGCATCCAACGCTGTCGCTACCGTGACTCTGTCAAATCCGTCATCCTGAGGAGACGCGAAGCGGCGTCTCGAAGGATCGGCGGCCACCAGCCGGGCCGTGCATCCTTCGAGGCTCGCTCTGCTCGCAGGATGACGGGAGAGACATCACGCAATTCGAAGCACGCAGGATACAACATTGTATTCTCGCGGCATGAACTGCCGGAGCTTTGCTCCCGCCCTCTCCCCCTCACCGGGGAATGACGATGGAGAGGGAGCCGCGCGCCGCGATTGCGTCAGCTCAGCGAGCCCGCATGCACCCACCAGCCGGGGTGATCGGTGCGGAGCTTTTCGCCGGCGGCCTCTGCGTCGGCGTCGGTGGCGAAGACCGAAAAGCAGGTCGCGCCGGAGCCCGACATGCGCACGAGACGAACGGACGTCGTCTCGCGCAATGCGGACAGCACGTCGCTGATCACGGGCTCGATGCGCGCGGCAGGGCCTTCGAGATCGTTGGTGCCGCGCGACAGCGCCTCGATCCAGTCGTCGATTACACAGCCGGCCTCCGGCCAGGACGGCGCCTGGATCATGACATCGGTGGCGCCGATCAGCAGTTCGCCATGGCGCAGGCCGAGTGCATTGAAGACATCCTTGGTCGCAACCGGCACGCGCGGATTGACCAGCACGCAGGGCATCTTCGGCAGATCGAGCGGCAGCAGGCCTTCGCCGACGCCGGTCATGTCGCAGGCCCGCGAGGCGACGCACACCGGCACGTCGGCGCCGGTCTGCAGCGCGACCTCCATGATCCTGCTGTCGTCCAGCGAGAGCTCGTTGAGCCGCGCCAACAGCCGCAGCGCGGCCGCGGCGTCCGCCGAGCCGCCGCCGATACCGGCCGCAACCGGCAGCACCTTCTCCAGCGTGAAGTGGCCGACCTCGAGATCCGCGACGCGCTCGCCGAGCAGGCGCGCGGCCTTGAGCACCAGATTGTCCGATGTATCGCCGCAGGCATCGGCCAGCGGTCCCGCCATCGTCAACGACAGCTCGCGGCCCGGCTCGAGCGTGAGACGATCGGCGCAATCGGCAAACGCGACGACGCTCTCCAGGTCGTGGAACCCATCGACGCGCCGCCCGACAACCTTCAGTGTCAGGTTGACCTTGGCACGCCCTTCTTCAATCAGCGCCGGCACGGCGATAAACCCCTAAAAACAAACATCATGATGCGATTAGCGTAAATCGCCGTACGATCCTATCCCTTTGTTTGCATGGAAATTCCGCGATTTGGGGTACATCCGAGGGCGCCTCACAGTGATGCCCATGTCTGCTCCGTCATTCCGGGGCGATGCGCAGCATCGAACCCGGAATCTCGAGATTCCCCGATGCGCAATTGCGCATCTGAGGTTCGCCCTTCGGACGCCCCGGAATGACCGGGCTGGTGGATCGACGCAAATGCCCGGGGAGAGCCCGGGCATCGCGGTATTTCTGGAAATGCAGTGCGAGGACGCGGACTAGCCGCCCTTGCCGTCGTCGTCCTTCTTCTTGTCGGCGGCGGCGGCGTTGGAGGTGTCGTCGGGCAGGCCGTTGTCGATCTTGGCCTGGATCTTCGGCAGCTCCTCCGGCTCGGGCTTGAGGTCGCGGGCATGCGCCCACTGGAACTTGGCTTCCAGGGTACGGCCGACGCGCCAATAGGCATCGCCGAGATGGTCGTTGATGGTCGGATCTTCCGGCTTCAGGTCGATCGCGCGCTCGAGGTTCTTCACCGCCTCATCGTAATTGCCGATGCGATAGTAGGCCCAACCGAGCGAGTCGACGATGTAGCCGTCGTCGGGGCGCTGATCGACGGCACGCTTGATCATCTTCATGCCTTCGTCGAGGTTGATGCCCTGGTCGATCCAGGAATAGCCGAGATAGTTCAGCACATGCGGCTGCTCGGGCTGCAGCTCGAGCGCCTTGCGCATGTCGGCCTCGGCCTTGTTCCACTGCTTGGAGCGCTCCTCACAGATGCCGCGGTAGTAATAGGTGACCCAGGCATTCTTGTCGCCGCCGGCGGCCGGCAGCGCGTCGATCGCCTGCGAATAGGTGGTGGCGCAGTCGGCGAACTTCTTGCGGCCGCGCTCGATATTGCCGAGTGCCAGGATCGCCTCGATGTCCTTCGGCTGGTCGGCCGTGACTTCCTTGAGGATCTTGATCGCCTCCTCGCTGCGGTCGGCGGCGTCGAGATTGGTCGCGAGCTGGATCTGCGCGTTGCGCTTCAGCGGCGAGGACGCCGGCATCCGCTCATAGACCTTGATCGCCATCTGCGGCTTCTTCACCGATTCATAGAGATCGGCGAGCGAGAGCAGCGCCAACGGATGGTTCGGCTGCAGATAGAGCGCGAGCTGCAGATAGACCAGCGCGAGGTCCTCGCCGCCGCGGCGGGTCAGCGTCGCGCCGATGCCGTACAGCGCTTCCGCAGCGCCGGCCTGCGGTGAATCGATCAGCGGCGGCAGCTTCTTGCCGGCCTTCGTCTCCTTGATGCCTTCGAGCACCAGCGGATGCCGCGGCAGCTTCTTGTCGAAAGCCTCGTACATCGCGGTGGCGGCGGCGGCATCCTTGTTGCGCGAGGTCCAGCGCGCATATTCGTCGACCGTGCGCAGCATCGAATCGTCGAGCTTGTAGACCTTCTCGAAGCGGGCGCCGGCATCCTTCTCCTTGCCGGCGAGCTCGTAGATCATGCCGGCATGCAGGTCCTTGAAGATCGGATACCACTCGGGGCCGGTCAGCTTGTCGATCGAGGCGACCGCAGCCTTGCTGTCGCCTGAGCCATAGGCCGCCCAAGCCGACAGCAGCGTGGCCACGAGGTCGGTTATCGGGCCGCGGACCGACTGGTTGATGTTGGACTGCGCGGCGGCGTATTTCTTCAGCCTGAGGTCGCGCACGCCGACCACGAGGCGGGCGACGCGGTTGGCCTTGTCCTGGGTCAGGATGCGGTCGGCGAGCTTGACCGCCTCCTCGATGTCGCCGTCGGCGAGCGAGGAGATGAAGGCGCGGTCGAGCAGCTCGGAATTCTTCGGATCGGTGCGCAGCGCCGAGCGGTAGAACGCCGCGGCCGAGGCCGCATCGCGCTCGACGCTGGCATGGCGGGCGGCGAGATAGCTGCCGGCTGTCGTCAGCGACTTCAGGTCGTTCTTGGACGGGAATTGCGCGGTATTGTCGGTCGGGTGGTCCGGCGTTTGCGCCGACAGCTGCGCAGGCGCGGCGAGCGCCGCGGCAGCGAGAAGGGCAATCGTCAAGCGGTTGAAACGGGTGGACAGCATCACGGTCGCCTTGCTCCAGGGATGTACAGCCAAGATGGATTTTACGGCCAAGATCTTGCGATCAGTCTCAAAATGCGAACCCAAGCGGCGGCATCACGGCGAGCCGACAATGCCGCTTTTGGCGTTTATCCGCAAGGATCGCCCGTCGCGAATCAATTGACAGATTAGGCCTTTAGACCCGCCGATCCAGCCAGCCCCACCGCAAGACGCTCCCACTATGGCGGTATCGTGACCGGGCTGGGCATATTCGCGCGCAGACGCAAAAAGCGCCCGATCCTGGCGCCACGGCCCCCTTGTTCCGCGTCTCCCAATGCATCCGACGGTGCAATCCGGCCGCTCCACGCGCGGAGAGGCCAAGCGGTGGTTGCCGCAGGAAGCGCTGCGGCTCACGCAAATGTGGTCGGCCGTTTGGGCCTTACATCGCCTCGTAGTTCGGACCGCCGCCGCCCTCCGGAGGAACCCAGGTGATGTTGCCGTTGGGGTCCTTCACGTCGCAGGTTTTGCAATGGACGCAGTTCTGCGCGTTGATCTGGAAGCGCGGCGCGGAGCCCTCCTCGACCCACTCATAGACGCCGGCCGGGCAGTAGCGGTTGGAGGGACCGGCGAACACGTCGTGCTCCGACGTCTTCTGCAGGTTCATGTCGGCGACCTTGAGGTGGACCGGCTGGTCCTCCTCGTGATTGGTGTTGGACAGGAACACCGACGACAGCTTGTCGAACGAGATCTTGCCGTCCGGCTTCGGATAGGCGATCGGCTGGTGCTGCTTGGCCGGATCGAGCGTCTTGCGGTCCGGCTTGGCGTGCGACTGGGTGCCGAACAGCGAGAAGCCGAGCGTGTTGCACCACATGTCGAAGCCGGACACCACCATGCCGAACATGGTGCCGAACTTCGACAGGAACGGCTTGGCGTTGCGGACCTTGAACAGGTCCTTGCCGATCGACGACGAGCGCCAGGCGTTTTCGTACTCGACGAGTTCGTCGTTGGCACGGCCGGCACCGAGCGCGGCGGCGACGTGCTCGGCGGCGAGCATGCCCGAGCCCATCGCGTTGTGGACGCCCTTGATGCGCGGCACGTTGACGAAGCCCGCGGCGCAGCCGATCAGCGCGCCGCCCGGGAACGAGAGCCGCGGCACCGACTGGTAGCCGCCCTCGGTGATGGCACGCGCGCCATAGGCAAGGCGCTTGCCGCCCTCGAACAGCTCGCGGACGTCGGGATGCGTCTTGAAGCGCTGGAATTCGTCGAACGGCGACAGATAGGGATCGTCGTAATTGAGATGCACGACGAAGCCGACCGCGACGCGGTTGTCGTCGTAGTGATAGAGGAACGAGCCCCCGCCGGTCTTGTCCTTCAGCGGCCATCCGAGCGTATGCTGCACCCGGCCCTTCTTGTGCTTTGCCGGGTCGATCTGCCAGACTTCCTTCAAGCCGATGCCGAACTTCGGCGGCTCGCTCTTGGCATCGAGCTGGTACTTCGCGATCAGCTGCTTCGACAGCGAGCCGCGCGCGCCCTCGGCGAACAGCGTGTACTTGCCGAGCAGCTCCATGCCGCGGGTGTAGGAATCCTTGTGGCTGCCGTCCTTGGCGATGCCCATGTCGCCGGTCGCGATGCCGCGCACCGCGCCGTTGTCGTCATAGAGCACCTCAGTGGCGGCGAAGCCCGGATAGATCTCGACGCCGAGCGCCTCCGCCTTCGGCGCCAGCCAGCGGCAGACATTGCCGAGCGAGCCGATGTAGCAGTGATGATTGTGCATCAAGGGCGGCATGATGAAGTTCGGGATGCGGAACCAGCCCTGCGACGTCGTCAAATAGAAGCGGTCGCTCGTGACCTGCGTCTTCAGCGGGCAGTCGGCATCCTCGCGCCAGTCGGGCACCAGCTTGTCGAGGCCGGCCGGATCGATCACCGCGCCCGAGAGAATGTGCGCGCCGACCTCGGAGCCCTTCTCCACCACGACGATCGAGAGCTCCGGATTGAGCTGCTTCAGCCGGATCGCGGCCGACAGGCCCGACGGGCCGGCGCCGACGATGACGACGTCGAATTCCATAGACTCGCGCGGAGGAAGGTCTTCAGCACTCATGATCTTGATCTCAGCCCATTGAGAACGCTTCTAAGCTTTTCAAAAGTCGTTGTTTCCGATTTTTCGCGGAAGGACAACCATGGAATTGCGCTTCGATGGGTTTGCACGGCCCCGATCCCGCAGAGAATAATCTTTTCCGAAAACCGGCCTCCACTTTTCCCATTCATGCTCTAGATTGCAGACATCATGGCCCTGATGCCCGAGCCCACCCCTACACTGCAGCAATTGCTGGCCTTTTACCTCGAGGCCGGGGTCGATTGCGCGCTTGGCGACGAGCCGATCAACCGGCTCGAGGAGCCGGAGCCAGTTCCCGCTCCCGCCGCGCCGCGGCCGGTGGCGCTCAATCCGCTGCGTCCGCCGCCGATGCCGGCAGTTCCGCGCAGCGAAATCACCGTCGCGCCTGATGCCGCGATCGCCTCGGCGCGCGAGGCGGCGCGGACCGCGCCGACGCTGGAAGCGTTGCGCACGCTGATGGAGACGTTCGACGGCTGCGCGCTGAAACACACCGCGACCAGGCTGGTGTTCGCCGACGGCAATCCGCAGGCGCGCGTGATGTTCGTCGGCGAGGCGCCGGGCCGCGACGAGGACATCGAGGGGCTGCCGTTCGTCGGCCGCTCCGGCAAGCTGCTCGACCGCATGATCGCGGCGATCGGGCTCGACCGCAGCAAGGCCTATATCGCCAACGTCATCCCGTGGCGGCCGCCGGGCAACCGCACGCCGACGCCGCAGGAAACGCAGGTGTGCCTGCCCTTCATTCAGCGCCACATCGAACTGGTGAATCCCGACGTGCTGGTGACGCTCGGCAACCCCTCGACGCAGGCGCTGCTCGGCACGCGCGAAGGCATCATGCGCACGCGCGGCAAATGGATCGACTACGACACCGGCACGCGCGCGATCCGTGCGGTTGCGACGTTCCACCCGGCGTATCTGCTGCGCTCGCCGTCGTACAAGAGATTGTCGTGGCAGGATCTGCGCGCGATTTCGAAGGTGCTGCAGCAAGCAACGGCTTCATGACTTCGTAGCCCGGATGGAGCGAAGCGCAATCCGGGTCAGGCCGCAGCAAGTTGAGAAAGCGGCCCCGGATTTCGCTACGCTCCATCCGGGCTACTGCTAACCGACCCTCACGTCCCCTTCGGCCGCACGATCGCCCAGCCGATCCGCAGCACCGGCTGCCGTCCATTGACCAGCCGGTCGAACGAGCGCGGCACTTCCGGCACCAAACCCGGAAAGCGCTGCGCGAGTTCAGGCGGCGGCGTGCCGGCGGTGTCCTGCGCGCGCCAGACCACGACGCCGCCGGTCTCGTTGAATTTTGCAACGGACAGCCACGGCGTCCGCTGCGGCGTGGCGTCGAGCAAAAGATGCGGGCGGCGCCCGTTCATCGCGATCAGGCTGGCGATTTCAGGGTCGCCGGCCACCGCGCGCAGGCGCTGGTTGGTGCGGCGCTCATAGGCGTCGTCGAAGAAGCGCCCCATCGCGGCTGCCGGCAGCGAGGTCGGCACCTCCTTCGTGCTGGTCCAGGGCAGGAACAGCGCCGCGGCCAGCGCCACCGCGGCGGGCGCAGCGATGGCCAGGGCCCACACCGAGCGCAACAGCCGCTGCCGCCGGAGCGAGATCAGATCGCCGGTTGCGACGACGACGGCGAGCCCCGACATCAACAGCGCCACGCCGGCGCCGCCGAAGGCGCGATCCAAATCGAACAGCCCGGAGATGAAGCTGCTCACGATCGCCGGCGCGAACGCGAAGAAATAGACGAATTGCTGCGCCAGCGGGCTGACGGAGGGGCGATAGATGATCGGCGCGTCCTCGGCGTCGCGGGCGAACCAGCGCGAATTGAGGATCGCCAGCAGCACGATTCCACCGGTCGCCACGATCAGCCCGCCGAGCACGACGCCCCAGCGCAGCGCGCGCGCCTTGAGATCGGCAGCCGCGGGCAAGGCCGGCGGCGCCAGCACGTGGGCGCGGACCAGCCAGATCAGATAGGGCAGCGCCAGCACAATGATGACCAGCAGCGCGTAGAGCGGATCGATCGACTTGAGCGTGCGCCGCCCGCGCTCGGTCGCCAGCGCAAAACCGACCACGAGCAGGATCATGCCGATCGCCGCCGGCGTCGTCAGCAGCAGCAGGCGCGCAATCGATCGACCAGGCGAACCAGGCGCTGCGCCGGTTCTGCCCGATCAACTGCCAGGAATGCAGCAGCAGCAGCGCCCAGAGCGGACGCGCCAGGATCAGCGGGCCGAACTCGACGCTCGGCGAGGAGAACACCACGACCGTCATCGACAGCAGCACCGCCAGCACGCCCTGCGGGCCGCCGACGATGGCGCGTGCCAGCTGGTAGAGGGCGATGAAGGTTGTGATCTCGCAGACCTGCGCCAGCAGATAGACGCCGAACACGTGATTGCCGGCGGCGCGGAAGGCGATGTCGGCGAGCCAGAACGCCAGCGGCGGCCCCATGTCGGTGCCGACCTGATATTCGCGGCCGAAGGCGAGGATGGTGGCGAGATCGCCGGGCGGGCTGCCGTAGAAGATCAGCGGCAGCAGCAGCCAGATCGCGGCCTGCACCAGCACCACGACCCAGACCACGAGGCGCGGCCGGGCGCGGATCAGTTCGACAACCAGGGAGGTAAACCGCATGAAACGCCTGAAATGCCCCAGCCACCCGCGAGCATGATCCGGAAAAGTGCGAAGCGGTTTTCCGAAAAGATCATGCTAAAACACGGCGGCGCCATCTGATCCCGAGGGTTTTGATAAACGGCGAAGGCTGTGGAGGCAACCGGCCTCGAGTATGCCGGTGCACTTAACCTCAAACTCCGCTGTCGTCATCCCGCGAAAGCGGATGATCCGGTACGCCGGGGCCTCTCGCGAAAACGACCGTCGCTGGAATACTGGATCGCCCGGCCCCGTCTACGCCAATGCTTCGACGCGGCATGCGGACCTGGGCGCGCCGAAGCTTCAGCGAAGGCGGCGAGCCGGGCGACGACACCGTTGTGTGCGTTGGCGCCGCTGCCTGGGCGGTCGTCGTCGCCCTCTAGGCCGCCTCTGACGCCGCGGCTTCGCTTTCCGCATCGACCTTGAACAGGTCGGGCTCGGCGAGAAGCGGGAAATGCTTGAGCCGCGCGGCGACGACGGGGGCGAAGAAGCTGCGGTGATGGGTGGTCGGCCCGAGCCGGTCCAGCGCCTCGAGGTGCTCGGGCACGCCATAGCCCTTGTGCTGTTCGAAGCCGTAGCCGGGGCAATCCAGCGCCAGCTGGCACATCAGGCGGTCGCGCGTCACCTTGGCGATGATCGAGGCGGCCGCGATCGAGGCCACGATGCCGTCGCCGCCGATCACGGCGTCGCAGTCGCAGGGCGTGGCGAGCTTGTCGCGGCCGTCGACGAAGACGTGGTTGGGCATTTCCGGCAGCGCATGCACCGCGCGCGCCAGCGCCCACAGCGAGGCGCGCAGGATATTGTCGCGGTCGATTCGCGCCGGCGAGGCCACCGCGACCGAGAATGCGGCAGTCGCGCAGATCTCCTCGAACAGTTCCTCGCGGCGCTCGGCGGAGAGCCGCTTGGAATCGTCGAGCCCCTTGGGAACGCGCGCAGGATCGAGCACCACGGCGGCGGCAACCACCGGCCCGGCCAGCGGGGCCACGCCCGGCCTCGTCGCAGCCGGCGACCGGCCAGACGCCGCGCTTGATCAGCGCGCGCTCACGCCGGAAGCTCGGCCGCGTCACGACGGTGATGCGCTTGTCCGGCTTGGCTGATTTGGCCGGCGCCTTCTTGGACGTGGTTTTGGACTTGTCCCGAATCATGCGGGGATGGTGATCAAGCTGGCCCGGCGGCGCAACCGGGAACCTGATGCCCTTCCCCGTTATTCAAACCGGCTCGCTCTAATCCGGAATCGACACCCGCCCGTTATCGAGAACCTCGAAACCCGGCGCGCGCACCACTTCCCAGGCGTGGCCGTCGGGATCGCCGAAATAGCCGCAATAGCCGCCATAGCTGGTCGGCTGCGCGGGCTTCAGCAATGTGGCGCCCTTCGACAGCGCGAACGCCATCACCCGATCGACCTCGGCGTCGTCGTTGCAGTTCCAGGCGATCGAAACGCCGCGGAATGCAGCCGGCCGCGGCTGATCGGGCAGCCCGACATCGTCGGCGAGCAGATGCCACGGAAACAGCCCGAGCACGCTGCCGCCGGTCTCGAAGAACGCAACCTCCTCGCCGGTCGCGCGCATCTTCCTGGTGAAGCCGAGGGACTCGTAGAAGGCGATGCTGGCGCGCATGTTGCTGACGCCGAGCGTGAGGACGGTGAAGCGTGCGGTCGGGGCGTTACTCATTGTTGCACTCACTCTATTTATGGATCTATGCGTCGTCGCCTTGTTGTTCTTCGTAGCCCGGATGAAGCGAAGCGCAATCCGGGCCTCGTGTCAGCGGCAAGATTCCCGGATTTCGCTGCGCTTCATCCGGGCTACTGGATTTCGGCTAGAACAAGCTCAGCTGCTGCCCGTTGCGTTTCGGCTTGGCGAAGTGATCGGTGGTCAGCTTGGTGCGCCGCTTGTTGAGGCCGAGCTTTTCGCAGGCGATTTCGAAGCGGCGGCCGATCATCCAGGCCATCGGGCCGGTGCCCTTCATCCGCGTGCCCCACTGCGAATCGTAATCGCGGCCGCCGCGCATGTCGCGGATCAGCGTGAAGACGTGGCGATAGCGGTCGGGATAGTTTGCCATCAGCCATTCGCGGAAGAGATCGCGGACCTCGAGCGGCAGCCGCAGCAGCACGTAGCTCGCCTCCCTGGCGCCGGCGTGCACGGCGGCATCGAGGATGCGCTCGATCTCGGAGTCGTTCAGCGCCGGGATCACCGGTGCGACCATCACGGTGGTCGGGATGCCGGTATCGGCAAGGCGCTTGATCGCCTCGAGCCGCTTCGGCGGGGTCGAGGCGCGCGGCTCCATGGTACGGGCGAGCTTCGGGTCGAGCGTCGTCACCGAGAGTGCAACCTTGGCCAGGTTGCGCTTGGCCATCCGCGCCAGGATGTCGATATCGCGGGTCACCAGCGCCGACTTGGTCACGATACCGACCGGATGGCCGGCGCGCTCCAGCACCTCGAGGATCCCGCGCATGATCTTCCGTTCGCGCTCGATCGGCTGATACGGATCGGTGTTGGTGCCGATCGCGATCATCCGCGCCTCGTAGTCGGGCGCCGCCAGTTCCTTCTCGAGCAGCGCGGGCGCGTCCGGCTTGGCGAACAGTTTTGACTCGAAGTCCAGCCCCGGCGACAGGCCGAGATAGGCGTGGGTCGGCCGCGCGAAGCAATAGACGCAGCCATGCTCGCAACCGCGATAGGGATTGATCGAGCGATCGAAGCCGATGTCGGGCGAGTCGTTGCGGGTGATCACCTTGCGCGAGGTATCGAGCGCGACCGAGGTCTGGAACGGCGGCAGGTCTTCGAGGCTCTGCCAGCCGTCATCGAAGGCTGTCCGCGCCTCGGCCTCGTAGCGGCCGCTGGCATTGGACTGCGCGCCGCGGCCGCGCCGCCGCTCGCGCTCGATAGCGACCGCAAGCTCGGGAAAAGGGGTGGGTGCACCCGCCGGGTTATCGGAGGGCGCCGTTACCGGCGGGTGCTTGAGGGCATGAGAGGATGCTCGGCTCATGCTCTGAAGCTAGCACAGCCTAGGAACAAATCAAGAACACGAGCGGAGAAATTCCACAAAGTGATGGCGCAAAAATCTGCAGGCGAACAGGCTGCTTTGAATATGACAAGGTGATAACACGGCCGGAGTTTCCAGAACCATTTGAGCCAGCGAAGCCTCAAATCATGCTGAGCGTGATCATTCCAACCGACGGGATCGAGCGCACCGCGGTCGCGACATTGGCGGCGCTGGTGCCGGGCGCGGCCGCCGGTGTGATCCGCGAAGTGCTGCTGGTCGACCGCACCAATACCGACATCATGGAGCGCGTCGCCGACGTCGCCGGCTGCCGCTTCCTGCGCTTCGAGGGCACCCGCGCCGCGGCGCTCGCGGCCGGCGCACGCCAGGCGCGCTCGCCCTGGCTGATGTTCCTGCATCCTGGCGCGGTGCTCGATGCCGGCTGGATCGAGGAGACCACCCAGTTCATCCAGATGGTGGCGGCCAGCGGCAAGGACCGCGCCGGCATCTTCCGCTACGCCCGCGCGCCCTACTCCGACCCCGGGCTGCGCGACGGCCTCAAATTCGTCGCCCGGATGATCGCCGGCCCCTCGGCGGAACAGGGCCTGCTGATCGCGCGCCAGCATTACGAGCGGATCGGCGGCTACCGGCCGGACGCCCCCCGCTCCGAGGCGCGGTTGTTGCGCCGGCTCGGCCGCTCCTCCCGCACCATGCTGCGCAGCCGGATCATGGTGGCTTGAGAAAGCGCTTGCAGATTGTTTGATTCCGTCAAATAATATGTTTGATGAAATCAAATTCCAATGCCACCCTCGAGAGCCAGGTCGCCGCGGTCCGCGGCTTCAACCGGTTCTATACCCGCAAGCTCGGCATCATCGAGCCGAAGCTGCTGCAATCCCCGTTCACGCTGCAGGAAGCGCGGATCATCTACGAGCTCGCGCATCGCGAGGACTGCACCGCGACCGACCTGGTGCGCGATCTCGACCTCGATGCCGGCTTCGTCAGCCGCACGCTGGCGGCACTGCAGCGCCGCCAGATCGTGACGCGCAAGCCGTCGAAGGCCGACAAGCGGGTCAATGAGGTGGCCCTCACCGCCAGGGGCCGCGCCGCGTCCGCCGACCTCGAAAGCCGCTCGCGCGCCGAGGTCGGCGCGCTGCTGAAGCAGATGGACGGCGACCGCCGTGCGGCCGTGGTGCGTGCGATGGGCACGATCGAGCAGTCGCTGCAGCCACCGGCTGAGAAGCCGGTCGGCTTCCTGCTGCGCAGCCACCGCGTCGGCGACATGGGCTGGGTCGTCTCGCGTCAGGGACAAGCCTACGCAGAGGAATATGGCTGGGACATCAGCTACGAGGCGCTGGTGGCCGAGATCTGCGCGCAGTTTCTGCGATCGTTTGATCCGGCCTGCGAGCATTGCTGGATCGCGGAGGTCGATGGCGAGCCGGTCGGCTCGATCTTCCTGGTCAACGGCGGCGACGGGGTCGCCAAGCTGCGGCTGTTGCTGGTCGAGGAGAAGGCGCGCGGGCTCGGCGTCGGCCGCGCGCTGGTCGAGCAATGCATCCGCACCGCGCGCGAGAAGGGCTACAGGAAGATGACGCTGTGGACCCAGAGCATTCTGGTCGCCGCACGCGGCATCTACGCCCGCGCCGGCTTTCAGCGCGTGAAGGAAGAGAAGCACCACAGCTTCGGCGTCGACCTCATCGGCGAGACCTGGGAGCTAGATCTGTGAGACCGCAGCGCCGCGAAACCGGGCGGCGCGTCACGGCGGAGCTCATCACATTCTATACCCGCAGGGCCCACGCGCTGCGGGCCGAGGCGTATCGCAGGGCGGTTCGGGCGGCGTGGCGCGGCTTGAATAGAATCTTTAGGGGTCGTTGATCAGTTCGCGCGCGTCATTCCGGGGCATCGCGCAGCGATGAACCCGGAATCTCGAGATTCCGGGTTCGTGCTTCGCACGCCCCGGAATGACGATGGAGAGATACAAGGACTACGCGCTTGCGCCTTTCGCCTTCGGGCGGCGCAAATGTTCGTCGAGCCGCGGCATGATCTCGACGAAATTGCAGGGGCGCGTGCGGTAGTCGAGCTGCGCGGCCAGGATGCCGTCCCAGCCGTCGCGGCAGGCGCCGGGCGAACCGGGCAGGCAGAAGATGAAGGTTGCGCCCGCGACACCCGCGGTGGCGCGGCTCTGGATCGTCGATGCGCCGATCTTGGCGTGGCTCAGCATGTGGAAGGCGATCGAAAAGCCGTCCATCCGCTTCTCGAACAGCGGCTCGACCGCCTCCGGCGTCACGTCGCGGCCGGTGAAGCCGGTGCCGCCGGTGGTGATCACGGCATCAACGCCCGGATCGGCGATCCAGCGCCGGATCACGGCTCTGATGGCCTCGACATCGTCGGTGACGATCTCGCGCGCCGCGAGCTTGTGGCCGGCCGCGGTGAGCCGGTCAGCCAACGTGGTGCCCGACTTGTCATCCGCCAGCGAGCGGGTGTCGGAAATCGTCAGCACCGCGATGTTGAGCGGGATGAATGATTTGGATTCGTCGAGTGAGGACATTTTCGATCACCTCGTGTCCCGGACGCGGTGCAGCGCTTCAGCGCTGCTCCGCAGGGCCGGGACCCATCTTGCATCGCGGCAGGCCCCGGAACAGCAGCGCAGCATTTCATGCCGCGCTGCATCGGGGGCATGAGAGCACCAAAACTAACCGCCGCCGAACGTGTTGCAGGCCTGCACGGTGCCCTGCTGGAAGCCGGTCATGAACCATTGCTTGCGCTGCGCGGCGGAGCCGTGGGTGAAGGAATCCGGCACCACCCTGCCCGTCGCCTGCCGTTGCAGCGTGTCGTCGCCGATCGCATTCGCGGTAGTCAGCGCGGCGTCGATATCGCCGGCCTCGAGGAAGCCCGGCCGCTTCTTCTCCTCGCGGTTGACCCAGACGCCGGAAAGGCAATCGGCCTGCAACTCGACCTTGACCTGCAGCGCGTTGGCTTCGGCCTTGCTGCCGGCCTGCTGTTGCAGCCGGTTCACGCGCGGAATGATGCCGAGCAGGTTCTGGATGTGATGGCCGGCCTCATGCGCGATGATATAGGCCGTGGTGAATTTGCAGGCGTTGCCCGAGCAGCCGCGGAAGCGCGTCTCGACCTCGCGGAAGAAGCCGGTGTCGAGGAAGATGGTTTTGTCCGGCGGACAGTAAAACGGTCCCATCGCCGACTGCGCCATGCCGCAGCGGCCGCCATTGGTGGCGTTGCGGAACAGCACGATCTTCGGACCGGTGTAGGTCTGGCCGGAGGCCTGGAAGATCTCGCTCCAGCGATCGTCGATTTCACCGAGGATGCCGGCGATCATGCTGCCCATCTCGTCGGTCGGCGCGCCGCGCTTGGTCTGCCCGCCCGACGACTGCCTATCGGTCTGGTAGGTCGGCGCCTGGTTGCCGCCGGTCAGAATCTCGGCGCCGCCGATCAGGATGCGCGGGTCGATACCGAAGGCATAACCGAGCAGGCCGAGCACGATGATGGTGCCGATGCCGAGCCCGCCACCGCCCATCGGAATGCCGAAGCCGCCACCCCCGCCTCCGCCCATCCCGCCTTCGTCGCGACGGTCTTCGATGTCGTCGCTGCGGCGGAAATCATCGTAGCGCATGGCGGTTTCCCTTCATTCCAGTCGGCGCCCCAATGCGGGACACACCAACTTAAAATTTCCATTCTGTTAATCAATATCCTGCCCGGCAAAAATTGCCTAGCCCGGAAGACGCACCTCGTTTGCGGTGCGAACGCTGCATGCGCCGGCCAATTTACCGGTCGAATCGTGCCGGTTTGATGATCCGCAAATTTTTTCGCCGAACGCGCTGATGTTGCAGCACAACGCCGACGACAACGCGTCATGCCGCGCAAAAGATGCTGCAATCTTTTGCATGAAGATTTCCAATTAAGTCGATTTTTACTTTGCCGGGTCAATGTGACGCCAGTCGGTTGTTTAGTCCCGCGTCGCCGACAGCGTCGCCTGAGTCAGAGTTCTTGAGTCATGGTAGTGTCGCGTCGCGGGGCGTCTGCAAAGGCGCCCCGCACTAAATTTGAGAATGCCCCGTCGAGCCGAATCGTCATTGGCGATTGCGTCGCCGAGTTGTCGAAGCTTCCGTCAGGCTCGGTCGATCTGGTGTTCGCAGATCCTCCCTACAATCTGCAGCTCAAGGGCGATCTCAAGCGCCCCGACGAGTCGCATGTCGATGCCGTCGACGACGACTGGGACAAGTTCTCGTCGTTCGCCGCCTATGACGATTTCACCCGCGCCTGGCTCTTGGCCTGCCGCCGCGTGATGAAGCCGTCGGCAACGCTGTGGGTGATCGGCTCCTATCACAACATCTTCCGCGTCGGCGCCATCATGCAGGACCTCGGCTTCTGGCTCCTGAACGACATCGTGTGGCGCAAGTCCAATCCGATGCCGAATTTCCGCGGCCGCCGCTTCACCAACGCGCACGAGACCATGATCTGGGCCGCGCGCGACGAGAAGGCCAAGGGCTACACCTTCAACTACGAGGCGCTGAAGGCGTCCAACGAGGACGTGCAGGCGCGCTCCGACTGGCTGATCCCGCTGTGCACCGGCGAGGAGCGCCTCAAGGACGACGACGGCAAGAAGGTCCATCCGACGCAGAAGCCTGAGCAACTGCTCGCGCGCGTGCTGCTGTCGTCGTCGAAACCCGGCGATCTCGTGATTGATCCGTTCAACGGCACCGGCACCACCGGCGCCGTCGCCAAGCGGCTCGGCCGCAGCTACATCGGCTTCGAGCGCGACCGGACCTATGCCGCCGCCGCCGAAGCCCGCATCGCCGCGATCGAACCGCTGCCGGAAGCAACGCTGGCGCCGTTCATGACCGCGCGCGAGGCTCCGCGCGTGGCGTTCTCCGAACTGATCGAGCGCGGCATGATCGTGCCCGGCGCCAAGCTGGTCGACGCCAAGAAGCGCCACGGCGCGCTGGTGCGCGCCGACGGCGCCATCATGCTCGGCGACAAGGTCGGCTCGATCCACCGCATCGGCGCGGTCGCGCAGGGCTCCGGCGCCTGCAACGGCTGGACCTTCTGGCACGTCGAGACCAAGACCGGCCTCAGGCTGATCGACGAGCTGCGCGCCGAGATCCGCTCCGAGATGGCGGCGGGCTGAGCAAGCCTGCCGCGACCCGCGTCACTAGTTGCAGGCTTTGAACCTTGGGTCGGCCGGCTGATTTTCCACGGTGACGCAGGAGTGCCCGGGATCGCCTTGTGGCAGCGGCGAATCGCGAAGCACCAGGAATTTCACGGAATGAGCACCGTGCAGGCCCGCCGGAAAGCGCATCGGCTTCTGGACGATATATTCGCCGTGGCGATTTTGCGTCAGCGCACCTGATTCCAGCAGCTGAACCAGTCCGGCCTCCTGCGGAAAGACCTCGTAAGGCTGCACCGGGAGGCTGGCGATCACGGACTTCGGATCGATCGTGACGAGTCCACCCGGAGAATAACTATAGAGATCGTCGCGCGCCCGGCTCGGACCTGCGCGCACGATGATATTGGAGGCGTCGCCGTCGATCCGCAGCGTACCGGAATTCTTGATGACGGTAAGCCTGTTCTGCTGCCGATCGAGCGTTTCGACGCTTCCCGACGGCAAGCTGACGCTGGCCAGCGAATGTGCGGCAAGCACCTTTGACGGATCCCTGCCGGTCGCCTCGCGCACGGCACCGACTGCGCGGATCGACGGGCTCGATGGAATGTCGTCGAAATAGCTGAGGCAAGAGCTCCATCCGAGGAAAGACACCCTGTCCTTAGGCAGGCCAGTGGCGCCGGCCAGCGATCGCTGCTTGCCGTCCGACCGTTCGAGACCGGTCGCCATGCTGCTGACGACCAGCCGCTCGACGCGGTCGACCGCGCCGCTGAACTGCCAGATCACGGGCGAGAAGGTCGGCATCACGAGATAGAGCGGCTCAGCGCCGGGTTCGATGACGACACGCCCGGCATGAATCACCGCGTCCTGCGGCCCGATCGTCACGCTCGAAAGGGCTTCGGTGCTGTAGGCACTGAACAAGACGACCTTCGCATCCGCGGACGGCGCCGGCATCGCACAAGCGGCCCGTTCGGCGTCGATCGCGACCTGCCGCTTTCGTGCCAGTTCCTCCTGCTCGCGCAGGCGCCTTTGCGCAGCGTCCGGGTCGCTGGAGGGAGGCATGGGCGCGCGCCGGAATTCCATCAATTCCTGCTGCGAGATCTTCCCGTCATGGTCGGTATCGACCGCACGAAACAGCGCCTCGCCGGCGGCCTCGTAGCCGGCGCGCGACAGTTCGCCTGATGTCGTCGCCTCGAGCGCCAGCGCAAGACGGGTTTTCGCCGCAAGGCCGTTCAACGCAGCGGCCTGCCGCTGGCTTGCCTCGTTGAATTTCGCCGCTTCGGCAAGGCTGACCTTGCCGTCCTTGTTCACGTCGAGCGCCATGATCATGGTGACCGCGCGCTGGACCACTTCCTCGCCGCGGCCAAGCGGCGACTTGCCGATCATCGACTGCGCGCGTGACCACCGCGACTCGTAAGTGGCGCTTCTGCGAACCTCGTCCTCGGTCACGAAGCCGTCGCCGTCGAGGTCGTAGCGCAGCACGGACATCCAAGCGACGGACCTTGCCTGGACTGCTTCCATCAGCGCATGTAGCTCGACATCGCGCTGCGTGAGCTTGCCGTCGCCGTCGGCATCAAGGTTGAAGAACTCGCTGCGAAGCTGCTCGAGGCAACGATCCAGCGGCTGCCCTGCCGGTAGCCGCAACAGCAGCTGCTCCTGGGCGACCTTTGCGGGCGAAGGCGGCGACCCGGCCGGCGCTTGCGCGACGGCGGGCTGTCCGGCCAAGGCAGCGATGGCGAGACCGGCCAGGCCGGCATGACGGAGCGATGATACCAAGGGCATGCGAGTTCTCCCGATCCCCGGCATTAGGCCGCGCGTGCGCGCCGGACAAGCCGCTACCTCCTGTTGA
This sequence comes from Bradyrhizobium sp. USDA 3364, assembly GCF_054056355.1. NCBI lineage: Bacteria > Pseudomonadati > Pseudomonadota > Alphaproteobacteria > Hyphomicrobiales > Nitrobacteraceae > Bradyrhizobium > Bradyrhizobium sp. USDA 3364. Next base: position 4,936,021 of record NZ_JBSRYG010000002.1, on the reverse strand, counting down.
ATCCGGGAACGGTAAACGGCTGCTTGAGGCGGCATCCGGCCTTCCGCGGATGTCCAAACAACGACGTTAAGCATCGCCCGGCACGGTTTGCTCCCGATTGTCGCGGCGCACGGAATGACGGGGTATTGAATGCCCCCATCTGTCCGTAGCGGGTGAAGATGTCGTGTTTTTGTAGCTCGTGATCTGTCGCCTTCGTTTTGGAGTTTTAGGCGCCCCCGGAAGGCGTGGACGGGTGCGCCGAGTTTGTCATGCCATGGATAGAGGGGTCTGGTCAGCCCTGCGGGTCGGTTTCTTTGTTCGATTTGAAGCCCGTTTCTCCGTCCCGACCCGCGCTTTCTCGACGGCGGCGCGCGCAGGAGCGGTCAAGGACGCGCGCTTGCGCGCCCGCCAGGGCTTGTCCTTGACGGCTCCGAGCACGCTGCCAGGCTGAGGCGCGTCGGGGCTGAGCTGCTGTCCGTCAGGCGCAAACCTTGCCAATCGATGCGGGCCAAAGAACACGCTGAGGGTGCCATCGGGATACTCATGCACTCGCACCAAGGCCCTGACGAAGTGAGGCCTGAGCCGGCTCTGCGGCAGCTGCAGCCGCCGACCGTTCCATGCAACGGTATTGTCGTTGGCGACGGTTCGCTCCTCGATCACGCACAGCGCCTCGCGCCAGGCCTCGTGGCGGTCGGCCACGAAGGCGGTGCCTTGCTGTTCGGCCTTGATCGCAAATGCGGCGTTGTGCTCGGCGATGTAATGCGCCTTCAACCACGCATTGGCGGCTTCGACCGTCCTGATCCCGGCGAGCCGCAGCTCCTTTGGCAGGCGGTCCTGCAGCGTACCAAACAGCCGCTCGGAGCGCCCGCGCGCCTGCGGCGAATAGGCCGCAATATGCTCGATCCCAAGATGCGATAAAGCCCGTCCCACCTGGGTTTGTTGCGTCTTCGAGACCTTCTCGCCAGCTTTTGGGGTAAGGAAATAATGGCTGCCGCGATCGGTGTAGAGCGCACAGAACAAGCCACGCTCGCCAATCACTTCGCGCAAGGCCTGGAACGTCGAGGTCGTGCCTTCTTCCTCGACCAGCAGCATCGAGTAGACCTCACTGGTCGCATCGTCCATCGTCACGATCAGGTCCATCGCCGGCAGATCCTCGATCCAGACGTGGCGCGACCCGTCCTGGTGCAACAGCATCCCCGGCAGCGGCCGGCGTGGGCGCTTCTTGCGGTGCGCCGAACGCTTCGGCGCCTTCCGTACCAGGCCCGCCGCCTGCAGGGCGAGCTTCGTCACCGTATAGCCCAGCATATAGTCATGCCGCTTTTGCAGCTGCTCGTGGAAGTGCTTCACCGTGAAGTCCGCGTACTTGTCCCGGAACAGTCCCAGCATCCGCTCCAGTTCTTCCTCTGGAGCCCGCCGCGGCGATCGCCGTCCCATGCGTCGGTCGACCAGCCCCTCATCGCCCTCCGCCTCATAACGCTCCGCCCAGCGTTGGAAGGTCCGAACACTGATCCCGAGAACCTCCGCAGCAGCCTCCTGCGTCAGTTCCCTCGCCTCCGTCCGTTCCAGCAAATCTGAAAACCGCATCCGTCGTACACCCTCGTGAATGGATGCCGTGCCCATCGTGCCCCCCTCGTTCCGGGGCACCGAAAACACGACACTTCACGAGCTACAAACAGGCGACAGATCACGAGCTACTGACAATTGAATGCCCCCATCTTGATGCACCGGCGGAGCGGGCCTACGCTCTGCCCCGTCACTCGCCGTTTCGATTGGTCGTCCGATGCGAAGACAATCCGAGACATTGCTGCTGGTGCCGCTGCTGCCGATCTTCCTGCTCGGCATGTTTCCGATGCTGCTGATCGGCCTGCTCGGATTCTTCGGCCTGATCATTTTCGGCATCCTGCTCGTCTGCGTCGGACTGACGCTCGCCCTCGAGGCGCATGGCGAGTTCAATGAAGAGATCATCGTGCACGGCTATGCCCGCGGCTCCGAGCGCGCGACCCAGGTGTCAAACCTGCATGCCGCGACCCGCTCCGCCGCCATGCTGGACATCGCGGGAGTTGCGCTGGTCGCAGCGGGTACCCTGGGCTGCCTCCTGGCCGGCTGACCAGCGCGCCACGCGACCCTGATTCACAAACTCGTCGCTTGCGCATCGCAGCGAATTTTGCGCATGAGGGGTCCAGCGGCTTTCCCCGCCCATCCCGATCTCGCCGGTCACAAGAACCAAGGGAGTCCCCTTCATGATCAAATTCTATTTCAACGGGTCGCCGAACCCGACCAAGGTCGCGCTATTTCTGGAAGAGTCGGGCCTGCCGTTCGAGGCGATCCCGGTCGACACCCGCAAGGGCGACCAGTTCGCGCCGGAATTCCTGAAGATCAATCCGAACGCCAAGGTGCCGGCGATCGACGATGACGGCGTGCTGGTGTTCGATTCCAACGCGATCCTGCTCTACCTCGCCGAGGAGCACGGCAAGTTCCTGCCCGCCAACACGCCGGCCAACCGCGCCGCGACGCTGTCCTGGCTGATGTTCATCGCGACCGGCCTCGGCCCGTATTCCGGCCAGGCCGTGCACTTCAAGCATTTCGCGCCGCAGGTCATCGACTACGCCCACAACCGCTACCAGTTCGAGGCGCATCGTCACTACAAGGTGCTCGACGATCATCTGGCGAAGTCGCGCTACATGGTCGGCGACAGCTACACGATCGTCGACATGGCGTTCTGGGGCTGGGCACGGATGGCGGTGTTCATTCTCGGAGAGGAAGGCTACGCCAAATATCCGAACGTGAAGCGGCTGGTCGACGAGATCTCGGCGCGGCCGGCGGCGGCGCGCGCGCTCGCGCTGAAGGACAAGCACACCTTCAAGGCCGAGATGGACGACGCGGCGCGCGACTTCATGTTCCGCCACCTCAAGAACAAGGTGGCGTAAGCCTCCTTAAACGGTACGCGGGGTGGGCGCGCTTGCGTGTTGCCCACCCCGCGCATGTTCGCATCGCGCCTCATGGCGGCCAGTACGGCCTGCCCTTGTCGTGCCGGCCATGATGCGAGATGTCGGCGCGGCACACGCCGACATCCTGCAGCTCGCGCTCGCTCATGGCGGCAAGCTGCCGCCACGCGCGCCGGTTCTCACGCCATTGCCTGAACCAGACCAGCGCCGCGACTGCCGCCGTGAGTGGTTCAACCCGCCGCGCGAACCTCGGCAGCCGGAAACGGACCAAGGGCCTTTTCGGTCAAGACCGAGTCGCAATATTCCCTCACCTCCTTGATCCTGCCGCCATCGAAGCGGAACACCAGGCAATAGTCGTTGTCGTAGCGCTGACCTTCCTTGGTGAGGTTGTTGCCCTTGGCCTCGACCACGACGATGTCGCCATCGGCGATGATCCGATGGGCGACGGTGCGACCGCGCTCGACCAGTCTCGAGCGGACATGGCCGTGCAGGTCGGTCATGATCGATTGCTTGCCGGTGAAGGTGCGCGACCAGGAATATTGCCCGGTCACTGTCCAGATCGCGTCGTCGGCAAGCGTTGCCATGAACAGCGATTTCTCGCGCACCGCGGGATCGGGACTGCCCGCGATCACGAACATCTCCTGCACCAGTTTCTTGTTGTCGGCTGCGCTCATGGCGCGTCTCCTTGCGATGGGTTGGCTGTGATTTCAGGCGCTTCCTCACGCGAAGCCCTAACCGCCGCGCGCGAGAACGCCTTGCTTTCCGATCCTGCGGCGCCGGCGAACATTCTTCCAATCGATAGGTAGTATGATATATATTCACCTGATGAATTTGAATTCGCTTGACCTCAATCTGCTGGTCGCGCTCGACGCCCTGCTGCGCGACGCCAGCGTCAGCCGCGCCGCGATGCGGCTGCATCTGTCGCAGCCGGCGACCAGCCACGCGCTGCAGCGGCTGCGCGATCTGATCGGCGATCCGCTGCTGGTGCGCAACGGCGCGCGGATGGAGCTCACGCCGCGGGCGCAGGCGCTGCGCTTGCCGCTGGCGCAGGCGCTCGACCAGGTGCGCACGCTGTTCATCTCAGATGCTTTCGACCCGGCGCGCAGCGAACGGCATTTCCGCCTGATGATGCCCGACCTCGCGGTCGAGCTGTTGATGCCGCCGCTGATGGAAAAGGTGACGCGGCTGGCGCCGAACGTCACCATCGACGTGGTGCCGTGGCGGAGCTCGCCGATCTTCACCCCCGATTTCGCCCGCACCATCGATCTCGTGATCTCGATCGGCGACTCCTTCAAGGGCTTTCACCGCCAACGCCTCTACACCGACATCGACGCGCTCGCGGTGCGGCGTGGCCACCCGGTCGGCGCCAAACTGAAGAAGCGCGAAGCGTTCCTCGCCGCGCGGCACGTCGGCGTGATCATCCGCGGCCACAACGAGGATCTGATCGACACCTGGTTGCGCACCAAGGGCATCGAGCGGCGGATCGCGCTGGTGGTGCCGGGCTATATCGAGGCGCTGCACGTCACCGCGCGCACCGACCTCGTCGCCTTCGTGCCGCGCCGGCTGATCGCGGCGTTGTCGAAGCAGCTCTCGCTGGTCACGGTGACGCCGCCGCTTGATCCCGGGATCGACGAGCAGCACATGTTCTATCCGACACGCGCGCAGATGGATCCGGGCTCGATCTGGCTGCGCAAGCTGATGCTGGAGACGGGACGCGAGCTGGAGACGGGGAAGGCGTAACGGCACGCTCTATCCCCCCGTCGTCCCGGCGAAGGCCGGGACCCAACCCCAAATCTTCGTGTGGCGCGACGCTGGGGCCACAGCCCTGTTCAACGACTGGCAGCGGTGGTTATGGGGGTCCCGGCTCGCGCTTCGCTTGGCCGGGACGACGCCGAGTTTTTTTGCCTACGCCCTCTGCTCCGCCAGCACCTTCTGCACCGCCGGGCGGCTCTCCATCGCCGCGCGATGCGCCTTCACCTTGGGCAGGGTCGCGATGTCGACGCCGTCGCCGTCGAGCCAGAGGGTGAGCGTGTAGAGATAGGCGTCGCTGACCGTGTAGCCGTCGCCCATCACCCACGGGCCCTTCAGCATGTCGCGCTCGATCAGATTGAAGCAGGCGCCCATGGTCTTCGGGATCATGGTCTTCATGTCGGCAAACGAGCTCTCCTGGGTCGCCCAGCGCGCACCACGCATCTTGTGGGCGTGGCAGACATGCACCGTCGAGCAGAGATAGGAATTGAAGGCCTGCAGCCTGGCGAACTCGAAGGCGTCGTCGAGCGGCGCGAGCTTCGCCTGCGGATAGGTCTGCGCGATGTAGGCCAGCATCGCCGGCGTCTCGGTCAGCACGCCGCGGTCGGTGACCAGCGTCGGCACCCGGCCCTTCGGATTGATCTTGAGATATTCCGGGCTGTTCTGCTGGTTGTTCTTGAAGTCGAGCCGCTCGACCGTATAGGGCGCGCCGGCTTCGGCCAGCGCGATATGAGAGGCGAGCGCACAGGTACCGGGGGCGGTATAGAGCTTGAGCATGTCGTTGTCCTCTGCGGGCCTTGTCGGTCCGTCGCGAACCCGGCCCTTACCTTTTTATGGGATGCGGCGGACGTTAGCGGCACCACCCGTCGCCGTCCACCCCGCGGTACCGCGGAGCTTGCCCGCGGCGTGGCCGACGTGCGATGACCATGGCCGATCGAGAGGGATTTCATGACTGTACTCATTGCGGGCGGCGGAATTGGCGGGCTGACGCTGGCGCTCAGCCTGCACCAGATCGGCGTGCCCTGCCGTGTGTTCGAAAGCGTGCCCGAGCTGAAACCGCTCGGCGTCGGCATCAATGTGCTGCCACATGCGGTGCGCGAACTGATCGAGCTCGGCCTGCACGACGTGCTCGACGCGACCGCGGTGCGCACACGCGAGCTCGCCTATTTCTCCAAGCACGGCAAGCCGATCTGGAGCGAGCCGCGCGGGCTCGAGGCTGGCTATAAATGGCCGCAGTTCTCGATCCATCGCGGCCGCTTGCAGCAGCTGCTGCTCGATGCCGCGACCGAACGGCTGGGACGCGAGAATATCCTGACCAGCCATCACCTCACCGGCTGGAGCGAGACCGCGGACGGCGTCCGCGCCGACTTCATCGACCGCGCCACCGGCAAGCCAGCCGGCAGCCATGACGGCGCGGTGCTGATCGCCGCCGACGGCATCCATTCTGCGGTGCGCGAGAAGCTCTATCCGCAGGAGGGGCCGCCGATCTGGAACGGCCGCATCCTGTGGCGCGGCATCACCCGGGCGAACGCCTTCCGGACCGGCCGCACCATGATCATGGCCGGCCACGAGATCCTGAAATTCGTCTGCTACCCGATCTCGAAGGAGGCAGGCGCGGACGGCAAGTTCGACATCAACTGGGTCGCCGAGCGGCACATGCCGCCGACCTATCAGTGGCGCCGCGAGGACTATAACCGCACCGCGAAACTCGACGAGTTCCTGCCGTGGTTCGAGAACTGGAACTTCGACTGGCTCGACGTTCCGGGCCTGATCCGGAACTGTCCGCACGCCTACGAATATCCGCTGGTCGATCGCGATCCGATCCCGCAATGGACGTTCGGCCGCGTCACGCTGATGGGCGACGCCGCGCACCCGATGTACCCGATCGGCTCGAACGGCGCCTCGCAGGCGATTTTGGATGCACGCACGCTGACGCGCGAGATTCTGGCGCATGGCCCGACGCAGGGCGCGCTCGCGGCCTACGAGGCCGAGCGGCGACCCGCGACCACGGATCTCGTGATGCTGAACCGGCGCAACGGCCCGGAACAGGTGATGCAGCTCGTCGAGGAGCGCGCGCCCGATGGCTTCAAGGTCGTCACCGACGTGCTGTCGCAGCAGGAGCTGGAAGACATCGCCGCCAACTACAAGCGCGTCGCAGGCTTCCAGGTCGAGGGGCTGAACGCCAAGCCGCCGATCGTGCAGCGGAAGGGCTGACGCAAACCGAGCTGCAATCTATTCGCGTCATCCTGAGGAGCGCGTAGCGCGTCTCGAAGGATGCACGGCCGCGGCCGGTGGCCGTCGACCCTTCGAGACGCGCTACGCGCTCCTCAGAGGGTGTGAATCTTTGTTCGGGATGAGGGTTGAGTTTTCCTACGCGGAGTGATTCCTGCAGCTGTACTATCCGAGAGGTGCAGCGATGCCTGGCGACGAACTGTTTGCCGATCTTCCGGTACAGAAAGCTGAGCGGGAGAGCGATCCGGGGCAGCCGCGGATGCGGGAACCGGTACGCGATCAGATCGAGCTTCGGGCAGTCGATCTGGAGGCGCTGGTAGCCGCCGATCATCCAGTCCGGGTGATCTGGGCTTACGTCGAGAAGCTTGATCTGGGCGAGCTTGAAGAGGCGATTAGAGCTCGAACCCACACGGCGGGACAGGCCCCGGCGAGCCCGCGGCTTTTACTGGCACTGTGGCTTTATGCGACGAGCGAGGGGGTTGGCAGCGCGCGAGCGCTGGCCAGGCTGTGTGAGAGCCACGACGTCTATCGGTGGCTCTGCGGCGGGGTGAGTGTGAACTATCACGGCCTTGCCGACTTCCGCACGGCGCATCCGGAGCTTCTGGATCGGCTGTTGAGCGAAAACATCGCCAGCCTGTCGGTGGCCGAGATCATCGACCTCGATGAGGTGGCGCAGGACGGAGTGCGGGTACGTGCCTCGGCTGGGAGCAAGTCGTTCCGCCGCCGCAGGAAGCTTCACAAGGAGTTGCGCAAGGCGCAACGATTGATCCGACAGCTGAAGGACGAAGCAGCCGACGATCCGCAAGCCAGCAGCCGGCGGATCGCTGCGGCCAACGAACGGGCCCTGCGTGAACGCGAGCAGCGCGTGGCGGCAGCGCTGAAAAAGCTGGCCGAGATCGAGGCGGAACGCGAACGGCGCAGCAAGACCAACAAGAAGGAGGTCGAGAAGCAGAAGGAGCCGCGCGCCTCCACCACCGACCCCGATGCCCGCGTCATGAAAATGGCCGATGGCGGCTTCCGCCCCGCCTACAATTGCCAGCTCTCGACCGTCGCCGGTGGCCAGATCGTGATCATCCCGGACGTCAAAACCGTCGGCTCCGACCGCGGCTTGGCCCGGCCGATGCTGGAGGAGATCAACCGCCGCCATGGCCGATGGCCGAAGCGGTTGCTGATCGACGGCGGCTTCAACAAGAATGAGGATACCGAGTGGGCGGCTGACCGCGGCATCAAGGTCTACGGGCCGCCTTCACGCAGCAAGCACCAGCGCGACCCATATGAGCCACGCGACAACGATGGGCCCGGCGTCGCCGCCTGGCGAGCCCGCATGAAGAGCCCACGTGGCAAGTCGATCTACAAGCGTCGAGCCCAGGCGGAGTGTATCAACGCTCGCTTCCGCAACTGGGGCCTGCAGCAGTTCACCGTACGCGGCCTCAAAAAGGTCCAGACGGTCCTGCGCTGGTTCGCACTCACCAACAACATCCTGGCCGGCCACCGCCTGCTCCAGGCTGCAGCTTGAAGCCTGGCCATCAAATCGTCAAAGCCCAATCCCGCTTTACCGCAGCTGCTAACTTCAAATAGGGTCACAGCCTCTCAGGGTGACGGATTAAGCTGGAGCGCAAGCGCCCTACCGCAGCGCCCGCGCCGCTTCCACCAGGCGGATGCTGCTGCTCGCCGTCGCGAGCAACGTGCCGTCTGCGGCCGTCAGCCGGCCTTCGACAAAGGCGATGGTCTTGCCGAGCTGGGTCACCGTCGCCTCGCCGGTGATCGGCCCGGGCTTTGCCGGCGCCAGGAAATTCACAGTCATGGAGATCGTCGTGGTGAAGAGCCTGCCCTCGGTCATCACGAACACCGCCGGTCCCATCGTGTCGTCGAGCATCGCCGAGAGCATGCCGCCCTGGATGAAGCCGGCCGGATTGCAAAAATCCTGCTTGCCGTCGAACGCCATCCTGATCCACCCGTCGTACGGACGTGCGTCGAGCAGGCGCCAGCCGAGCAGTCTTGCGACAGGCGGCATCGGAATGTTGTCGAGCGCGGTTGCGACCATGACGGCCCCCGTTGTGCTGCGGTAGGTCGTAGCTGGTCGCTGCTGACAGCATGGTGTCAGCAGGGCGCCATCCTCTAGAGATCGAGCCCGTGCGCGACGACCTTGCGCATCAAATTGGGAAACGCCTCGCCGTCCAGCGTCGCCACCGGCACCCAGCGCATGCCGTCCGGCGCGCGTGTCCGCGGCGGAACACTGGCGGTGTAGACGACGAGCTCCAGCGGAAAATGCGTGAACACGTGGGTGACGGCACCGGCCTTGCGGTGCCAGCGCGCGATGCCCTTGAGTTCCGGCGCCTGCGCCAGTGCGGCGGCATCCTCCTGCCCGGCAAGCCATTGCGATCCCGGCACCTCGGTCATGCCGCCGAGCAGGCCCTTTTCCGGGCGCGAGCGTACCAACAGTTCGCCGCCCCGCGTCACCACGAAGGCGGCGCCGCGGCGCAAGATGCCGCTCTTCTTCGGCGCCTTGCGTGGAAACGTCTCCTGGTCGCCGCGGACGCGTGCAGTACAATCGTCATTCAGCGGACACAAGGCGCAGGCCGGCTTCTTCGGCGTGCAGATCGTGGCGCCGAGATCCATCAAGGCTTGCGCGCTGTCACCGGCGCGGGACTTCTCGTCGCCGGCGCGGGCCGGGCCGAGCAAGGTCGCCGCCATCTGCTGGATCAGCGGCTTGGCCTGCGGCAGCGCCTCCTCGATGGCGTAGAGCCGGGTGACCACGCGCTCGATATTGCCGTCGACCGGCATGGTGCGGCGGTCGAACGCGATCGCGGCGATCGCGGCCGCCGTATAGGGCCCGATCCCGGGCAGCGCGCGCAGCCCCTCCTCGGTGTCCGGAAAGACCCCGCCATGATCGGTGAGCACCGCGACCGCGCAGGCATGCAGGTTACGCGCCCGCGAATAATAGCCGAGCCCGGCCCACATTCTGAGCACGTCGTCGAGCGAGGCACGGCCGAGCGCGGTCACGTCGGGCCAGCGCAACAGGAATTTCTCGAAATACGGTCCGACCGCCCTCACCGTGGTCTGCTGCAGCATGATCTCCGACAGCCACACGCGATACGGATCCGCCCGCTCCCCCGCCGCCGCGCGCCACGGCAGCCGGCGGCGATGCCGGTCATACCAGGCAAGCAGCCGCGCCGGGCGGTCGGCCTTCCGGTCGGGCGATCTGGTTTTGGCGGCCGCGCGAGAGCTCATGAACGCATCTTAAGGCACATCTCGCCACGTCATGCCCGGGCCTGACCCGGGCATCCACGTCTTTCTTCGCCGGGCACCGAAACGTCGCCACAATGATGAACATTGTTTCGGCCGCATCGCCGGCGCTGCTATAACCCCGTCATGTCAAAACCCGGCCCGATCAGCGCAAAGCCCCTGTCGATCCTGCTCAGCGACGTCTTCACCGACGCCTATGCCAAGCAGGGCTTTGCCGCGCGCGAACTGGTGACGCGCTGGACCGAGATCGCGGGCGAGCGGATCGCGGCCTATTGCGAGCCCCTGAAGATGCAATGGCCGCGGCCCGTCGAGGGGCAGCCGCAGGAGCCGGCGACGCTGGTGCTGCGGGTCGAGGGGCCGATGGCGCTGGAGATCCAGCATTCCTCCGACGTCATCCTGGAGCGGGTGAACCGCTTCTTCGGCTGGCACGCGGTCGGCCGCCTGACCATCCGCCAGGCGCCCCTCTCACGCCGCAGCCGCCCGGCGCGGCCGCGTCCGCCCGACGCCAAAACCATCGCCCGGGAGGCGGCCAACCTTAGCGCTGTGGAGGACGACGACCTGCGCGCGGCGCTGGCCCGGCTGGGTGCCTCGATCAAGCGAAATTGACGCTTTTCGGCTGCTTTCCCGCGAGATCGCGGCATTGCCACAATGGTCGTTTCAAGCTAGCGAAGGCTTCTTTTCGGGACCCCTTCATTCCGGCGTGAATGCGCCAATCCGGGAGCTGACCTTGATCATCACGCGCCGCGCTTTCACCACCGCTCTCTCGCTGACCGGCCTTGCCGCCCTCGCCGGCCTGTCGCCGCTGCGCCTGATCTCGGATGCGTTCGCGCAGTCCGCCGCCGAGGTCGCCAAGCCGCAGTCGCTGCCGGACATGGCGCTCGGCCCGCAGGACGCCAAGGTGACCATTACCGAATACGCCTCGATGACCTGCCCGCACTGCGCCAACTTCAACGAGACCGTGTTCCCGAAGATCAAGTCGACCTACATCGACTCCGGCAAGGTCCGTTACGTGTTCCGCGAATTCCCGCTCGACATCAAGGCGGCCGCCGGCTCGATGCTGGCGCGCTGCATCGCCAAGGACGATGCGCCGAAATACTTCGCCGTGATCGACCTGCTGTTCCGCCAGCAGAACGACTGGGTGGTCAAGAACACCACCGAGACGCTGACGCGGATCGGCAAGCAGGCCGGCCTCAGCCAGCAGCAGGTCGAGGACTGCCTGAAGGATCAGAAGCTGCTCGACAAGATCGCCGCCGACCAGAAATACGCCAACGACGTGCTGAAGGTGAACTCGACGCCGACCTTCTTCATCAACGGCGAGATGCTGAAGGGCGAGACCTCGTTCGAGGATTTCAGCAAGCACATCGATCCGCTGCTGAAGAGCTGATCGCGCGCCTTTGAACCTGGCGTCGTCGTGCCCGGTTTTGAGTCGGGCACGATAATTGTGGATGATTTGCGATCACGGCATGCGGCCGTCGCATTATTTCGTTGTTGAAAACCTGATTCGCTTGATGCGAATCTCAGAGGACATGCGGAGGCCACAAAACCCCTGCAAATCCCTTGGGAAAAGCTGGGTCAAGCGGTTGCCCTGACGCGCAGGCGTCGCCATTGTCGCCGCTCATGAGAGCTGCACGCAGCTATTCACCCCAAACACCGACATTGCCATCCATGGTATTGTCACGGCAGGGAGATTCGCGCCCGGCCAAACGAGATTTGTGTACATGAAGCTCACGCGCCTCCGCCTGCACGGTTTCAAGTCGTTCGTTGAACCCACCGATTTCATGATCGAGCCGGGCCTGACCGGCGTCGTCGGACCGAACGGCTGCGGCAAATCCAATCTCGTCGAAGCGCTGCGCTGGGCGATGGGCGAGACCTCGCACAAGTCGCTGCGAGCCGCCGACATGGATGCGGTGATCTTCGCCGGCTCCGGCAACCGTCCGGCGCGCAACCACGCCGAAGTCGTGATGACCATCGACAATTCCGATCGCTCGGCGCCGGCTGCTGTCAACGACAGCCAGCTGCTCGAAATCTCCCGCCGCATCGAGCGCGAGGCCGGCTCGGTCTACCGTATCAACGGCCGCGACGTGCGCGCCCGCGACGTCCAGATCCTGTTCGCCGACGCCGCCACCGGCGCGCGCTCGCCGGCGCTGGTCCACCAGGGCAAGATCGGCGAGATCATCCAGGCCAAGCCGGAGCAGCGCCGCCGCGTGCTGGAAGACGCCGCCGGCGTCGCCGGCCTGCATGCCCGCCGTCACGAGGCGGAGCTGCGGCTCAAGGCGGCCGAGACCAATCTCACCCGCGTCGAGGACGTGATCGGCCAGCTCACCGGCCAGATGGAAGGCCTGAAGAAGCAGGCCCGCCAGGCGATCCGCTACCGCGAGGTCGCGGCCAAGGTGCGCAAGTCCGAGGCCATGCTGTTCCACCTGCGCTGGATCGAGGCCAATGCCGACGTCAACGACGCCGCGCATACCCATGATATCTCCGTGCGCGAGATGGCCGAGCGCACCCGCGAGCAGGCCGAATCCGCCCGCATCCAGGCGATCCGCGCCGCCGAACTGCCGGCGCTGCGCGACGCCGAGGCGCGCGCCGCTGCCGGCCTGCAGCGCCTGACCAATGCGCGCGAGATGCTCGACCGCGAGGAGCAGCGCGCCAAGGAGCGCGTCGGCGAGCTCGATCGCCGCCTCACCCAGTTCGCACAGGACATCGCGCGCGAGCAGCAGCAGACCTCGGATGCCGACATCGCGCTGCAGCGGCTCGACACCGAAGACGCCGAGCTGAAGGAAGAGATCAAGTCGCGCGTCGAGAAGCGCTCCGGCGTCGACGAGCGCGCTGCCGAGGCTGAGGAGATTCTGGCTGCAACCGAGCGCCAGTTCTCCGAGCTGACCACGCAGCTCGCCGATCTCACCGCGAAGCGCAACCAGTTCGAAGCCGGCGTGCGCACGCATCGCGACCGGCTGGCGCGGCTCGACCAGGAGATCGCCAACGTCCAGGCCGAGGAGACCAAGCTCGCGCAGGAGACCGGCAATCTCGGCGACATCGACGCGCTCGCCGCCGCGATGGAGATGGCGCAGCAGACGCTCGCCGAATCCGAGGCGACCGTGCAGTCGAGCGAGGCGCACCACGCCGCCGCGCGGCAGACGCTGGAAGCCTCCCGCAATCCGCTCACCGAAGCGGAGAAGCGCGTGCAGCGGCTCGAGACCGAAGCCCGCACCATCTCCAAGCTCGTCACCAGCGAGACCAAGAATCTGTGGCCGCCGATCATCGACGGCATCACGGTCGCCAAGGGCTATGAGAAGGCGATCGGCGCCGTGCTCGGCGACGACCTCGATGCTCCAGTGGATTCCTCCGCGCCGATGCGCTGGACCAATGTCGGCGAAGCCGCGGGCGATCCTGCGCTGCCTGACGGCGTCGAACGGCTGGCCGATCACGTCCAGGCGCCGCCGGAACTGGCGCGCCGCCTGGCCCAGATCGGCGTGGTCGCCAGGGAACGCGGCGCCGCGCTGGTGTCGCAGCTGAAGACCGGCCAGCGGCTGGTGTCGCTTGAAGGCGACGTCTGGCGCTGGGACGGCTTTGTCGCCGACGCGCATGCCCCGACCGGCGCCGCGCGCCGCCTCGCCGAACGCGCCCGCCTGGTCGATATCGAGCATGAACTCGAACAGGCCCGCATCGATGCCGCCGCCAAGCGCCAGGCGCTGGAGGCCGCCGAAGAGGAATTGCGCTCGGCGTCCGCCGCCGAGGGCGCCTCGCGCGAAGCCGTGCGTGCCGCCCGCCGCGAGACCGATGCGGCGCGCGAGCGCCATGCCGCGACCGAACGCGAGATCAACCGCCACGCCGCGCGCAAATCGGCGCTGACCGAGGCGCACAGCCGCGTCGCCGCCGACCGCGCCGAGGCCGAAGCCGCGCATGAGAGCGCCGTTGCCGCGCTGTCTGAGTTGCCGCCTGGTGTCGAGACCGAGGCCCAGCTCGCCGCGGTCCGCTCCGAGATCGACAACCAGCGCCGTGCCGCGGCGCAAGTCCGCGCCGAGGCGCAGGCGCTCGCCCGCGAGGCCGAACTCGCCGACCGCCGCGTGCAGGCGATCGTTGCCGAGCGCAACGAGTGGCAGAACCGCAAGACCAGCGCCGCTTCCCAGGTCGAGACCGTCGAGGCGCGTATCGCCGAAGTCTCGGCCGAGCGCGAGGAACTCGCCAATGCGCCGGAAGTATTCGCCGAGAAGCGCAGCGCGCTGATCTCCGAGATCGAGCACGCCGAGGGCGATCGCCGCATCGCCGCCGATGCGCTCGCGACCGCGGAAGCCGCGATGGCGGAGACCGATCGTCTCGCCAAGGCCTCGCTCGAAGCGCTCTCGTCGTCCCGCGAAGCCACCGCGCGCGCCGAAGAGCGCATGGAAGGCACCCGCCGCCGCCTCGCCGATATCGAGCGCGAGATCCACGACATGCTCGAGGTCGAGCCGAGCGCGGTCGTCGGCATGGCCGAGATCGAGCCCGGCGCCGAACTGCCGCCGGTCGCGCAGGTCGAGGAAGAACTCGAAAAGCTGCGCCGCGACCGCGAGCGGCTGGGCGCCGTCAATCTGCGCGCCGAGGAGGAGTTGAAGGAGGTCGAAACCCAGCACACCGCGCTGACCACCGAGCGCGACGACCTGGTCGAGGCGATCAAGCGGTTGCGGCAGGGCATCCAGAGCCTCAACCGCGAAGCGCGCGAGCGTCTGCTGACCTCGTTCGAGACCGTCAACAACCACTTCAAGCGGCTGTTCACCGAGCTGTTCGGCGGCGGCGAAGCGGCGCTACACCTGATCGAGAGCGACGATCCGCTCGAAGCCGGCCTCGAGATCATCGCCAAGCCGCCCGGCAAGAAGCCGCAGACGCTGTCGCTGCTCTCGGGCGGCGAGCAGGCGCTGACGGCGCTCGCGCTGATCTTCGCGGTGTTCCTCACCAACCCGTCGCCGATCTGCGTGCTGGACGAGGTCGACGCGCCGCTCGACGACCACAACGTCGAACGGTTCTGCACCCTGCTGAACGAGATGACCGGCTCGACCGAGACGCGCTTCATCATCATCACGCACAATCCGATCACGATGGCGCGGATGAACCGGCTGTTCGGCGTCACCATGGCCGAGCGCGGCGTGTCGCAGCTGGTCTCGGTCGATCTGCAGGGCGCGGTCGACATCCTCGACCAGAACGTGGCGTAACGCGACACTCGCCCAAGCACCGTCATTGCGAGGAGCTCGGCGACAAAATTGCGGAGCAATTTTGCGCTGAAGCGACGAAGCAATCCATGCTTCAGCAAGCGGCGCTATGGATTGCTTCGCTTTGCCCGCAATGACATGGGAATGGTACGGCACATGACCTCACCCGACCTCCCCGCCGAACTGCGCGCAGCCCTCAACGCCAGGCTCGAAGGCCTGTCGCGCAGCGATGCCGCCGGCCGCGCCGCGATGATCTCGCAGACCTATCGTGAAGGCGGCGGCTCCTCGACGATCAGGACCGAGACCGACGCGCTGGCATACGCGCTGGCGCGGATGCCCGCGACCTATGCCGCCGTGGTGGCGAGCCTCAATGCGCTGAGCGAGATCCGGCCGGACTTCGCGCCGGCGAGCCTGCTCGATGTCGGCGCGGGCCCGGGGACGGCAAGCTGGGCGGCCGCGGAAGCCTTCCCGTCGTTGCAGGAGTTCACTCTGCTCGATGCCAATGAGGCCCTGCGCACGCTGGCGCTGGACCTCACGCGCCGGAGTGACCGCCTGCGCCGCGTCACCTACGAGCTCGGCCAGGCCCGCATTTATGCGGCGCACGCCGAGCCTGCTGAGCTTGTGATCGCGAGCTACGTCATCAACGAGCTCAATGACACCGAGCGCGACGCGCTCACCGATGTCATGTGGGAGAAAACCAGCGATACCCTGCTGGTCGTCGAGCCCGGCACCCCCGCCGGCTATGCGCGGATCATCGCGCTCCGCGCCCGATTGATCGCCGCCGGCGCGCATGTCGCCGCGCCCTGCCCGCATGACGGCGGCTGTCCGCTGGTTGCACCCGACTGGTGTCATTTCTCGCAGCGCCTGCAACGCTCGCGCGCCCACAAGCAGATCAAGGGCGCCGACGCACCGTTCGAGGACGAGCGCTTCGCCTATGTCGCGCTGACACGGGCGCCACTGGCAACACGACCGTCCCGCGTGCTGGCGCAGCCGGACGTCGGCAAGGTCGAGATCGCGGCCAAGCTGTGCACGATGGGCGGCGTCATCGTCGCCAAGGTGCCGCGCCGCGCCAAGGCCGAATACGCCCGCGCCCGGCGCTGGCGCTGGGGCGATGCGGTCGAGATATCCAGTGCGGGTCGTCCCGGCCTAGTGCGCAGTGCGCACGGGGGCCGGGACCCATAACCACCGATCTCGGTCGTGAAGCAAAGCCGACGCCGCTTGTGCCCTTTTCACGGGCCGCGGCGTATGGGTCCCGGCCTTCGCCGGGACGACGATGTTGAACCAATCCCCGCCAGCCCCGACCAACCCTTTGCCCACCTTTTCGCGGCGGGCTGCCCTGCGCCCCGATCTTGGGCTACGGTGCCGCCGTCTCGTCCATCAGGAGTTGCCCTGTCATGTCGACCAGCTGGATCGTTATCGGCGTCATCGTCCTTCTCGTGCTGTTTGCGTTCGGCGCCTACAACCGGCTGGTCGCGCTCAGCCAGCGGGTCGGCCAGGCCTTCGCCGACATCGACGTGCAGCTCAAGCAGCGCCACGACCTGATCCCGAACCTGGTCGAGACCGTGAAGGGCTATGCCGCGCATGAGCGCGGCACGCTCGACGACGTCATCAAGGCGCGCAACTCGGCGATCTCGGCGCAGGGTCCGGCGCAGGTCTCGGCGGCGGAGAACCAGCTCTCCGGCGCGCTCGGCCGGCTGATCGCGTTGTCGGAGGCCTATCCGGACCTCAAGGCCAACGCCAATTTCCAGCAGCTCGCATCGGAGCTTTCCGATCTCGAGAACAAGATCGCCGCCAGCCGCCGCTTCTTCAACAACGCGGTCCAGGAGTACAACACCGGCATCCAGCAGATGCCGGCCGCGCTGTTCGCCGGCATGTTCGGCTTCACCCGCAAGGATTTCTTCGACCTCGGCGCCAGCCGCACGGAGGTCGAGGCGGCACCGAGCGTGAAGTTCTGAGGCGCAACGCACGCCGGCGAGAGGCTGCTCCGTCATGGCCGCCTATGGTCTCTACACGCATATCGCATCGAACAAGTTTCGTTCGATGCTGCTGCTCGCCGGCCTGTTCCTGCTGATCTACGTGCTGGTCTATGCCGGCGCGCTGGTCGCGGAGGTGATGATCGATAGCGGCCGCACGGTCGACTATTATGTGACGCGGGCCTCGCGCGACCTGGTCTCGGCCTTCCCATGGGCGACGATCGCAGCGATAGCCTGGATCGTGATCGCCTATTTCTTCCATCAGAAGATGATCGACGCCGTCACCGGCGGCGAGAGCGTGACGCGGCAGCAGCAGCCGCGGCTCTACAATCTCCTGGAAAATCTCTGCATCTCGCGCGGCATTCCGATGCCGAAGCTGAAGGTGATGGACAGTTCAGCGCTGAATGCGTTCGCGACCGGACTGAACCCACGCCAATATTCCATCACGGTCACCACCGGTCTCCTGAAGGCGCTGAACGACCAGGAGATCGAGGCCGTGCTCGGCCACGAGCTCACCCATATCAAGAACGGCGACGTGCAGCTGATGGTGATCGCCGTGATCATCGCCGGCGTGGTCGGTTTCTTCGGCGAGTTGTTCTTCCGCCTGTTCACGAATCTGTCGTGGAACTCGAGCGGCGGCGGAGGCGGCTGGTCGTCCTCGTCATCCTCGCGATCGTCGTCATCCTCCTCGGACCGCGACAGCAAGGGCTCGGGCGGCGGCGCGATCGTCGTCATCATCATCGCGGTCGCGCTGATCGTGCTGGCCTGGCTGCTGTCGCAGGTGGTCAAGCTCGCGCTGTCACGCTCGCGCGAATTTCTCGCCGATGCCGGATCGGTCGAGCTGACCAAGAACCCCGATGCGATGATTTCGGCGCTGCGCAAGATCGAGAACCGCGGCGAACTGCCGGACGCCACTTCGGCGGTGATGGAACTCTGCGTCGACAATCCGCGCGAGGGCTTTGCCGACCTGTTCGCCACCCACCCGTCGGTGAAGTCCCGGGTCGATGCGCTGGTGAAATATGCCGGCGGCCATGATCCGGGACCGCTGGCGCTGCCGGATGAGACATCGGACGCGACGGAGGCGCAGGACCAGCCGTCGACGGCTGGCGACCAGCCTCCGCCGGTGACCCACGGCCCGTGGGGCGACAAGCCGCCGGCACAACCGAACAATCCGCCGCCGCTGCCGGGCACCAGCCCCACGCAAGGACCGCTCGGCCCGCTTCAGGGACCACTCCAAGGCCCGCTCCAAGGCCCCTGGGGGCGGCATCGATAATCATGATCTCGGCGCAAACGCCCCGCGTCCGTCGCGAGGAAACCGCTGCGCACTTTTCCGGATCATGCCCTAGCCTACTCAGTCCATTAAGGAAATCGCTACCAAACCAATTGTGGACGCCTTAAGGAATTGAATTATCCCTCGTTTCTGCCATGTTCGCGCCCAAAGCAGTGTGGGGACTTGCCGATCGCCATCGCGGTCGGGAGCGCGCTTTAAGGGACTTCCATGGCAAAGCCGGTTGTGATCGTGGTGGGCGCTGACAAGGGCGGGGTCGGCAAGACCACCGTCTCGCGGACGCTCCTGGACTATTTCAGTGCCAACAATGTGCAGACCCGGGCGTTCGACACCGAGTCGCCGCGCGGCACGCTGAAGCGCTTCCACCCCGACGTCACCGAGATCGTCGACATGACGACGACCGCGGACCAGATGAAGATCTTCGATACGCTGAGCTCCGGCCCCTCGGTCACCGTGATCGACGTCCGCGCCGGCCTGTTGTCGCCCGCGCTCGCCTCGCTGCGCGACATCGGCTTCCTCGACGCGGCGCGCTCCGGCCAGATCACCTTCGCGGTGTTCCACATCCTGGGCCCGTCGATCGCCTCGCTGGACGAGATCGCCGAGACCGCCGGCTTCATGGGCGGCGCGAAATACTTCCTGGTGAAGAACTTCATCAACGACACCCAGTTCTTCCAGTGGGACCAGGCGACCTACAACTCCTACTTCCACCGCATCAAGGACGCGACCGACCTCACGATCCCCAAGCTCAACGAAATGGCCTATGAGCAGGTCGAGGTCTCCTCGGTTCCGTTCCTGAAGTTCGTCGCCAACAAGCAGATCAACGACGACGCCGCGAACTACTCGTTCGTGCTGCGCGGTTATGTCCGGCACTGGCTCGCCAATGTCTGGAGCGAGTACGACCGGATCAAGCTGACCGACCTGGTCGGCGCCAAGTCGGCCAAGGGCGAAAAATAGTCGCGCTTAAAGGCATCGAAAAAGTCGCGCCCGGGGCAGCGGAAAGTCGCGCCCGGGGTAGCGAAAAAAGTCGCGCCCGGGGCGGCAATAGGGCTGGATTAGGCGAAAATTTGGCCTGATATAGCGGGCGATGTCATCCACGCCCGTTTACATCATCTGCTCGCCCCGCCCGCAGGTCGGCAAGACGCTGATCGCGCGGCTGCTCGGCGAATTCCTGCTGCTCAAGAACGGCGATGTGGCCTGCTACGACATCAATTTGAAGGAGCCGTCGCTGCTCGACTATCTGCCGCGGATCACTGAAACCGCAGACGTGATCGACACCTACGGCAAGATGCAGCTGATGGACCGCGTCATCGTCAATGACGGCATCGCCAAGGTGATCGACCTCGGCTACCACGCCTTCGACGAATTCTTCAAAATGTGCGACGAGATCGGGCTGATGAAGGAAGCGCTGCGCCGCCGCGTCGCGCCGGTCATCCTCTATGTCGCCGATACCGACCGCGCTTCGGTGCGCGGCTACCAGACGCTGCAGGGCCTGATCCCGCCGAACGGGCTGATCGTCATCGACAATGAATTCGTGGTGCGCGGCGAGCTGCCGCCGGTGATGTCCGCCAGCCGGGTCCTGCGCTTCCGCGCGCTGCCGGTGTTCCTGAAGACCTATATCGACCGGCTGACCTTCTCCTTCACCGGCTATTTGCGCCAGGAGAGGGATTCATCGACCGAGCTGCATCAGTGGATCCGGCGGAATTACACCACGTTCCGCGATCTCGAGCTGAGCGTGTTATTGCAGAGGTCGTGATCGTCGTCCCGGCGAAGGCCGGGACCCATATGTGGACGGCCCCCGTGGCACAAGAGGTTTCTGGAACTGGTCGGATCGCTGTCATCCATATGTCCGGCCTGTTTGATGCGGTCGGATTGACCGCTGGGCCAAGATGGTTTCCGCGACGCGAGTGCCAAACAACCTGGCGACCTTCTGAAGGCCAATGGGTCCCGCGGCTTGTCTCGCGTGCTGGATCGATCGATCATTCCATCTGCTCTTGCAGCTCCGGTTCGGCCGGCGAGTGCAGCGTCCGGCCGGCCAAACTCTTAGGTGACGATTGCCGGCGCGGCATTGATCCGTGCGGCGTCGTAGTTCTCGCCCGTGACCATCAGCTTCCAGGCGATGCGGGCAACCTTGTTGGCGAGCGCCACCGCCGCCAGCTTCGGCGGCTTACGCTTGAGCAGCGCAACGAGCCAGCGCGAGGGCTGGCCGCGTCCGAGCCTTGCTTGCCGGATCACCGCAGTGGCTCCTGCCACGAGCAGCCGACGCAGGGTCTCGTCGCCGGCGCGGGTGATCTTGCCGAGCCTGGTCTTGCCGGCGGTGGAATGGTCTTTGGGTGTCAGGCCGAGCCAGGCCGCGAACCACCGGCCGGAGCGGAACGCGTGCGGGTCGGGGGTCTTCATCACCAACGCCGTCGCAATGATCGGACCGACCGAGGGGATCTGGGCCAGACGGCGGCTCGTGGCGTTGGCCCGGTGCCAGGCCAAAAGCTTGGCCTCGATCGTCTTCAGTTCGCCCTGCAGCTGCGTGTAGTCGCGGCCCTGCATGGCGAACAGCTCACGCGCCAGCGCCGGAAGGCTCTCGTCCTGCGCAATCCGTGCCAGCAGCGGCTCGATCTTGTCCAGTCCCTTGGCGGCGACCAGGCCAAACTCCGCCGCATAGCCGCGGATCGCATTGCTGAGCTGGGTGCGGCGGGCGATTAGCCCGTCGCGGACGCCCGTCAGCATCAGCGCGGCCTGCTGCTCGGCGCTCTTCACCGGCACAAACCGCATCCGCGGCCGGCTCATCGCTTCGCACAGCCCGTCCGCGTCTCGCCCGTCATTCTTGTTGCGTTCCACATACGGCTTCACCAGCTGCGGCGCCATCAGCTTCACCTCATGGCCGAGCTTGCCAAGCTCCCGAGCCCAGTAATGGGCCGCACCGCACGCCTCCATCCCGACCACGGTCGGCGGCAGTTTGGCAAAGAACTCCAGCACCTGCTTGCGCGACAGCTTCTTGCGCAACACCGCCTGCTCCGCCGCATCAACCCCATGCAGCACAAAAATATGCTTCGACGTATCCATTCCAATGCGGATAATCTCTCTCACGGACGGCTCCCTTGTCTGAGATTTGCAACAACCTCATTCTGGCACACTGATGCCGTAGGGGGCCGTCCACCCCATCAACCACAGGGTAGCGTCGTTGAAACACGCTGTGGCCTCAGCATCGCGCAACAATTTGCATTCGTGCTAATGGGTCCCGGCCTTCGCCGGGACGACGTATGGAGAGAGGAGCGCTAGCTAGCTAATGCCCCTCGAACGTCATCAGCGTGCGCACCGGAACGTCCATCGCGCGCAGCTTGTCGGCGCCGCCGAGGTCGGGCAAATCGATGATGAAGCAGGCGGCGACCACATTGGCGCCGATCTGGCGCAGCAGCTTCACCGCGCCCTCCGCGGTGCCGCCGGTCGCGATCAGATCGTCGACCAGGATCACGCGCTCGCCGGGCTGCACTGCGTCGGCATGCATCTCCATCTCGTCGATGCCGTATTCCAAGGAGTAGGCGATCCGCACCGTGGTGTGCGGCAGCTTGCCCTTCTTGCGGATCGGCACGAAGCCGGCGGAAAGCTGATGCGCCACCGCGCCGCCGAGGATGAAGCCGCGGGCCTCGATGCCCGCGACCTTGTCGACCTTCGCCCCCGCCCAGGGATGCACCAGCTCATCGACCGCCCGGCGGAAGGCACGGGCATCCGCCAGCAGCGTCGTGATGTCACGAAACAGGATGCCCTTCTTCGGGTAGTCCGGGATGGTGCGAACGGTCGCCTTGATGTCGTGGTCGAAGGTCATTTCTGTCTCGCTTTCTCCGCGTCGTCATTGCGAGGAGCTCGCGGCAAAATTGCAAGGCAATTTTGCGCTAAAGCGACGAAGCAATCCATCTCTCCCCGGATTGAGGCATGGATTGCTTCGCTGCGCTCGCAATGACGGTCCAAATCAATTCACTCCCGGATTAAGCCGGAATGCATTCTCGACGATGCGCAGCCCCACCTCGTTGCCGAGCGACATCAGCGATTCCGGATGGAATTGGACGCCGCCGACCGGCAGGGTCTTGTGCTCGATCACCATCGCGACGCCGTCTTCGGTGGTCGCGGTCACCGCCAGCACCTCGGGCACGCTGTCGCGCTCGACATAGAGCGAGTGGTAGCGTCCGATCACGATCTCATTGGGCAGGTTGCGCATCAGCCTGCCGCCGCGCACCTGGACGCGCGCCGGACGGCCATGCGCGGGCTGGCCGAGCTGGCCGAGCTGCCCGCCGAAATACTCGCCGATCGCCTGCACGCCGAGGCAGACGCCGAAGATCGGCAGCTTCTTCTCAAGCGCGGCGTCGATGGTTTTCGCGATGCCGAAATCCTCGGGGCGCCCCGGGCCGGGCGACAGCACCAGCAGGTCCCAGCCCCTCTTCTTGAGCATGTCCTGGGCATGGACATGCCGGACCACGGTGACGTTGGCGCCGACCTGGCGGAAGTAGTCCGCCAGCATGTGCACGAAGCTGTCGTCATGATCGATCAGCAGCACGTTCTTGCCTGAGCCGGTGGCGTCGGGCGCGAAGTCGGACAGCGGCTTCGGCGGATCGCCGCGCAGCGCCTGGAACAGCGCGGCCGCCTTGACCTGGCACTCGCGATCTTCCGCGGCCGGATCGGAGTCGAACAGGCAGGTCGCGCCGACGCGCACCTCGGCGAGCCCATCCTTCATGCGGATGGTGCGGATGGTCAGCCCGGTGTTGATGCTGCCGTCGAAATTCACGCAGCCGATCGCGCCGGCATACCAGCGCCGCGGCGACCGCTCGTGGTCCTCGACGAACTGCATCGCCCAGAGTTTCGGGGCGCCGGTCACCGTCACGGCCCAGGCGTGGGTCAGGAAGGCATCGAGCGAATCGAAGCCCGGCCGCAGCATGCCCTCGACATGATCGACGGTGTGGAACAGTTTTGAGTAGGTCTCGATCTGCCGCCGCGCCAGCACCTTGATGGTGCCGGGCACGCAGACACGCGCCTTGTCGTTGCGGTCGACGTCGGTGCACATGTTGAGCTCGAACTCGTCCTTCTCCGAGTTCAGGAGCTTGCGGATCTGCTCGGCATCGCCGATCGAGTCCGAGCCGCGCGCGATGGTGCCCGAGATCGGGCAGGTCTCGACCCTTCGGCCGTCGGAGCGCACGAACATCTCCGGCGAGGCGGAAACCAGGAACTCGCCGTCGCCGAGATTCATCAGCGCGCCATAGGGCGACGGGTTGATGCGGCAGAGCCGCTGGAACACTTCCGCCGGCGAGCGCTCGCAAGGTTCGGCGAACAGCTGCCCGGGCACCGCCTCGAACAAATCGCCACGCGCGAACGCCGCGCGCGCGACTTCAACCGTCGCCTGGTATTCGCCAGGCGCATGGTCGGCAAAGCCCTGCCGCCCGGTCTTGGCGTAGAGGCTCGGCGCGGTCTCGTTCGACTGGCCGGCGGTCGACTGGCCTTTCCAGGAGAACTCGTAATTCAGCGCCACGCCGCGGCCGGTGGCGCGGTCATAGGCCAGCAGCCGGTCCGGCACGTAGAGCACGATGTCGCGCTGGTCGGCCTCGCGGGCGCGCTTCTGCACGAGGTCCTCGATCTGGAACACGAGGTCATAGGCAAAGGCGCCAAACAGGCCGAGCAGCGGATCGGCATTGGAGGTGAATGCCGCGACCATGTCGCGCACCAGCGACATCACGCTGGCGCGGCGGGTGCGCTGGTCTTCCTCGACCGGCGCTTCGCCGCGGATGATATGGCCGGCGAGCCGCGTTGCGCTGCGCTCCGAGACCACGACGCAGGGCTCGCGCAGCACGTCGCCGAGGAAGGCGATCAGGACCTCGCCGCGCGGGTTCAGCGCCTGCAACGAGAAATCGGTGCCCGCGGTTTCCAGCACCAGCGGCGGATCGGCGAAGCCGAGGTCAAAGCTCTCGTAGCGGCCCGGCACCGTGGTGCCCGAGGACAGCACCACGCCGCGGCAGCGGTCCAGCAGCGCGATCAGGTCGTCGAGGCGGTTGGCGCCGCCGGTGAACTGCTCGACCATGCGTGCGACCGCGAGGCCGCCATTGGTCAGGTACTCGCTCTTGGCCGGCAGGGAGAAGACTGTCCTGTTCATGTGATCCTCTTACGAGACTTGCCGAGAGAGCGCCACACAGGACAAAGGAAGGTACCGTCGCACTGCGATGGCGACCTTCGACGTTTGTGAAAAAAGAAAACGCACCGGCCACCTATGAGAAGGTGGGCCACCAACGACGGGATGGACTGGCGACGGTGCTCATGACCCGTTACTCACCACCCGGCGCGGGCCGTGTCAAGGGATGGCCTCACACCCCGCCCCAATCCTGGACGCCCTCTGGGCGGCATTTTCGGGTTTGAAGGAACGGGAATCCGCGTAGGATTTGTCGAAATGGCGGCCGGTCGGCCGCCCAAGAAACAGACAGATGGCGGAGGCGCAGATGGCGATTTTGGGTCTCGGATATGCCGGCTTCGGCTCCGACGCGCTCGACGACTGGCGGCAATTCGGCACCGGCCTGGTCGGGCTGCAGGCGGTCGAGCGCGGCAATTCGCTGCTCGCCTTCCGGATGGACGACCGCAAGCAACGCATCGTGATCGACCGCGCCCAGGGCGAAGGCACAAGGTTCTTCGGCTGGGAGGTCGCGGACGCCGCGGCCCTCGACGCGCTGGCGGCGCGGCTGGAGCATGCCGGCGTTGTCGTGGCATCAGAGCCGCAGGCGCTCGCAGATAGCCGGCGGGTGCGTGGGCTGATCTCGTTTCGGGATCCCGCCGGCAACCGCCTGGAGGCGTTTCATGGCGCCGAGATCGACGACACGCCGTTCAGGCCGGGACGTTCGATCTCCGGCTTCCGCACCGGCGCGCTCGGGCTCGGCCATGCCGTGCTGACGGTCGAGCACATCGCGCCCGTGATGGCGTTCTACGTCGACGTGCTCGGCTTCGGACTGAGCGACTACATCGAAAAACCGTTCCGCGCCTATTTCTTCCACGTCAATGCCCGCCACCACTCACTGGCGCTGATCGAGACCGGCACGAACGGCATGCATCATCTGATGGTGGAGCTGTTCTCGCTCGACGATGTCGGCCAGGCCTATGACGTCGCGCAGCAGGAGGACCGGGTCAACGTCACGCTCGGCCGTCACACCAACGACCTTATGACGTCGTTCTACGCCAAGTCGCCGTCCGCCTTCATGGTCGAGTGCGGCTGGGGCGGCCGCGAGATCGACCCGGCGAACTGGACGCCGTTCGAGATGCATGACGGCCCGAGCCTGTGGGGCCACGAGCGCGTCTGGCTGTCGCCGGAGGATCGCGCGGTTGCGCGCGAGATGCGGATGCGTGCCGCCTCTGAAGGCAAGCGCGCACCGGTCCAGGTGCTGGAAGGCAATTTCAAGCTGATGTCGGGGACCTGCCCGTGGTGGGACGGGGTAAAGGCGGAAAACTAGTTCTCCGTCGTCCCTGCGCTTTCGCAGGGACGACATCGCATTTTGCGGCTGGGTCACCTACCCCAGATGCTTCTTGAAGAAGTCCGTGGCGCGGCCCCAGGCTAGTTCGGCGGCCTCGCGATCGTGGACCGACTGGCGCTGCTCGTTGACGAAAGCGTGCTCGGCGTCATAGCGGAACAGCTCGAGCGACTTGCCGGCGGCCTTCATCGCTTTCTCGAAATTGCCGACCAGCTCCGGCGTGCACCAGTCGTCCTTGTTGGCGAAATGCGCCTGCAGCGGGATCCTGACGTCGGCGGGCTTGGCGGCCTGCTCCGGCGGGATGCCGTAGAACACGACGCCCGCGGTCAATTCCGGCACGTGCACCGAGCCGATGATGGTTACCGCGCCGCCGAGGCAGAAGCCGGTCAGGCCGACCTTGGCGCCGTTCTTGGCGAGATATTGCGCGGCGCCGCGCACCGTCTGCGTGGTGGCGTCCATGAAGTCGAGCGAGTTCATCTCTTTGCCGGCCGCATCGGTGTCGTGATACGGCACCACCTTGCCCTTGTAGAGATCGGGCGCCAGCGCATCGAAGCCGGCCACCGCGAAGCGATCGCACAGGCCCTTGATCTGGTCCGACAGGCCCCACCATTCCTGGATCACGACGACACCAGGCGCGTTACCGCGCGCGGCGTTGGCGAGATAGCCCGACGCTTCCTTGCCGTCCGGACGCTTGAAGCTGATGCTGGTACCCATGAGTTCCTCCGCAATGTTTGCCGGCTGATTGGCCGGCATCTTGTCCGCACTCGGCGGCAGACGCAATTGACGACACTGTCATTCCGGGGCGATGCGGTAGCATCGAACCCGGAATCTCGAGATTCCACGGTTCGCGATTGCGAATTGGGGTTCGCTCTGATGAGCGCGCCGGACTGACTTGCATCAAGCAAAAAGCCCCCGAAGGGGCTTTTTCAGATCGTTCTGCGCCAAGCCTTAGTGGGCGTCGGCCCAGACCTTGCGCTTGGTGAAGTACATCAGGATCGCGAACACGATCAGGAAGAAGAACACCTGCATGCCGATCCGCTTGCGCTCCTCCATGTGCGGCTCGGCCGCCCACATCAGGAAGGTCGTGACGTCGTGCGCGTACTGCTTGACCGTCGCCGGCGAACCGTCGTCGAAGGTCACCTGACCGTCGGACAGCGGCTTCGGCATCTTGATGGCGTGGCCGGGGAAGTACCTGTTGTAGTACGAGCCCTCGGGAATCGTGACGCCGGCCGGAACCTTGTCCTCGAAGCCCTGCAGAATGGCATCGACGTAGTCGGGCCCCTGCTCCTGATAGGTGGTGAAGAAGTCGATCACGAATTGCGGGAAGCCACGCTTGTAGGACCGCGCCTTGGTGATCAGCGACAGGTCCGGCGGCGCTGCGCCGCCATTGGCTGCGCGCGCGGCCTGCTCGTTCGGGAACGGCGACGGGAAGTAGTCCGCCGGGCGGCCCGGACGCTCGAACATCTCGCCCTGGTCGTTCGGACCGTCCTTGATCTTGTACTCGGACGCGAACGCCGCCGCCTGCGCCGGCGAGTAACCGGGGCCGCCGGGATCGGCGAGGTTGCGGAACGCGACATAGGACAGGCCGTGGCAGGCCGAGCAGACTTCCTTGTAGACCTTCAGGCCACGCTGCAGCGAGCCGCGGTCATACTTGCCGAACCAGCCCGAAAAGGACCACTGCTGCTGCGGCGGCGCATTGCCGCCCTCCTCCGCCTTGGCGTTCTGGGTGCTGCCGGCGAACAGGCCACCGGCGACCACCAGCGCGAGCATCACGGAGGCTGCGGTCGCGGCCCTGCCCTTGCTCTTCGCCAGCACGTCGTCGGCGATCGAGTTCGGCACCGGCCGCGGCGTCTCGATGCGGGCGAGCAGCGGCAGCACGATCAGGAAGTAGGCGAAGTAGCAGACCGTCAGGATGCGGCCGGCGATCACATAGATGCCTTCCGGCGGCTGCGAGCCGAGGTAGCCGAGCAGGATGCAGACCACCACGAAGATCCAGAAGAACTGCTTGGCCAGCGGACGATACTTCGACGACCGGGTCCGTGCGCTGTCGAGCCAAGGCAGGAAGCACAGGATGATGATCGCCGAGAACATCGCCACGACGCCGGCGAGCTTGTTCGGGATCGAACGCAGGATCGCGTAGAACGGCAGGTAGTACCATTCGGGCACGATGTGCGCCGGGGTCACGCCCGGGTTCGCCGGGATGTAGTTGTCGGCGTCGCCGAGATAGTTCGGCATGTAGAAGATGAACCAGGCGAAGAAGATCAGGAAGCACGACACGCCGAACGCGTCCTTGATCGTCGCATACGGCGTGAACGGAACGGTATCCTTCTCGGTCTTGGCCTCGACGCCGGCCGGGTTGTTCTGACCCGCGACGTGCAGCGCCCAGACGTGCAGCACGACCACGCCGGCGATCACGAACGGCAGCAGGTAGTGCAGCGAGAAGAAGCGGTTCAGCGTCGGGTTGCCGACCGAATAGCCGCCCCACAGCAGGGTCACGATGCTCTCGCCGAAATAGGGCACGGCCGAGAACAGATTGGTGATGACGGTGGCGCCCCAGAAGCTCATCTGGCCCCACGGCAGCACGTAGCCCATGAAGCCGGTTGCCATCATCAGGAGGTAGATGATGACGCCGAGGATCCACAGCACCTCGCGCGGCTCCTTGTACGACCCGTAGTAGAGGCCGCGGAACATGTGGATGTAGACGGCGAAGAAGAACATCGACGCGCCGCAGGCATGCATGTTGCGCAGCAGCCAGCCGTAATTGACGTCGCGGACGATCAGTTCAACCGACTTGAAGGCGAGGTCGGCGTGCGGCGTGTAGTGCATCGCCAGGATCACGCCGGTCAGGATCTGCAGCGCCAGCATCATCGAGAGGATGGCGCCGAAGGTCCACCAGTAGTTCAGGTTGCGCGGCGTCGGATAGGCCACGAACGAGGAGTGGATCAGGCCGAAGATCGGAAGGCGCCGTTCGATCCACTTCAAGGCGGGGTTGCTCGGTTGGAAATCAGATGGTCCGCTCATTGATGCGATCCTGAAGAAGAAAAACGACGCGATGGGTCCAAGGGGAAGCCGAAGTCCCGGAGGGGCCGGGACTTAGCCGATCTGGATTTTGGTGTCGGAAAGGAAGGCGTAGGGCGGCACCGCCAGGTTGGCGGGCGCCGGCCCCTGGCGGATACGACCGGAGGAGTCGTACTGCGAGCCGTGGCAGGGGCAGAAGAAGCCGTCGTAATTGCCCTCATGGGCGATCGGGATGCAGCCGAGATGGGTGCAGATGCCGATCACGACCAGCCACTGGTCGTGGCCGGCCTTGACGCGGGCCGAGTCGGGCTGCGGATCGGGCAGGCTCGAGAGCGCGACGCTCTGGGCCTCCTGGATCTGCTTCTTGGTGCGATGGCTGATGTAGATCGGCTTGCCGCGCCAGAAGACCTTGATGTCCTGGCCCTCGGCGATCGGCGTCAGATCGACCTCGATCGGCGCGCCGGCCGCGATCGTCGCGGCGTCGGGGTTCATCTGGGCAACCAGCGGCCAGATGGTGGCGGCTGCGCCGACCGCGGCGGCAG
This sequence comes from Bradyrhizobium sp. USDA 3364, assembly GCF_054056355.1. Lineage (NCBI taxonomy): Bacteria > Pseudomonadati > Pseudomonadota > Alphaproteobacteria > Hyphomicrobiales > Nitrobacteraceae > Bradyrhizobium > Bradyrhizobium sp. USDA 3364. The sequence continues at coordinate 4,906,385 of NZ_JBSRYG010000002.1, read as the reverse complement.
CTCCGGTTGCAACAAAGAGAAAATCACGGCGTGTGGGATGGTCCGCCGAAGACGCTGTCGTCACGATTCCTAGCCCTTTCTTTTCTGCAGCCGGTGGAACCGCCCCAGAGACGTGGAACACGCCCCAAGAAAGGCTGCCGGCGCCCGCGGCCCCCGCGGCGGCAGAAAACTGCCATTCCACACCCCAAATGGCGGAACAGCAGTCCAGAATCGTTCTATTGGCACCCTTGCCGGACGAGCGCAAGCCCGCTATCGGCTCGCACACGTGCAATGCACGAAATCCGCGCCGAGCGATGTTTTATTGAGACAATTTCATCCGGATTTCACAGGCCGCCCGCACCATGCAGATCGCGCTGTTCCAGCCCGACATCCCTCAGAACACAGGGACGATTCTGCGCCTCTGCGCCTGCCTGAACGTGGCAGCCCATATCATCGAACCGGCGGGATTCGACACCTCGGACCGGAATTTCCGCAGGGCGGGTATGGACTATCTCGACCATGTGCGGTTGAAGCGTCACGACTCATGGTCGAAATTCAAGGAATGGCGGGCCGAGGCCGGATGCCGGCTGGTCCTGTTCACGACCAAGGCGGCGAAATCCTACCTTGATTTCGCGTATACGGCCTCCGATGTCCTGCTGTTCGGGCGCGAAACGGCAGGTGTGACCGACGCGGTGGTGGCTGCCGCGGATGCGCGGCTGGTGATTCCGATCAGGCCGACCATGCGGTCGCTCAATGTGGCCGTCACGGTGGCCATGGCCGTCGGCGAGGCGCTGCGGCAGACCGGTTCGATGACGGCCGGTTCGCCAACTTAAGGGATTTTTGGTGAGCTACGCGGTCAAGGAGATCTTTCTTACCCTGCAGGGCGAAGGCGCCCATGCGGGCCGCGCCTCCGTGTTCTGCCGCTTCGCCGGCTGCAACCTCTGGAGCGGCCGCGAGCAGGACCGCACCGGGGCCGTCTGCCGGTTCTGCGACACCGATTTCGTCGGCACCGACGGCACACTCGGCGGCCGCTATGCCGACGCGGCCGAGCTCGCCGGCACCATCGCCGCGCAATGGACCGGAGGCGAAGCCGACCGCTACGTGGTGCTGACCGGCGGCGAGCCGCTGCTGCAGGTCGATACAGCGCTGATCGGGGCCCTGCATGGCCACGGCTTTGCGATCGCGATCGAGACCAACGGCACCATCGCGCCGCCCGACGGGCTGGACTGGATCTGCGTCAGCCCGAAGGCCGCATCCGAGCTCGTGGTGCGCAAGGGGCACGAGCTCAAGCTGGTCTATCCGCAGCCGGAGAACGCTCCGGAGGATTTCGCAGGGCTCGCCTTCGAGCGCTTCTCGCTGCAGCCGATGGACGGCCCCGACGTGATCGAGAATACCGAACGGGCGATCGCCTATTGCCTGAAGCACCCGCAATGGCGCCTCAGCGTGCAGACGCACAAGACGCTTGGGATCAGATGAACTCTACTTTGCCAGAACTGGATTGTTGAACGAGATGTGGGAATTGACGAAAGCGTTTCGGTTCGAGGCTGCGCATGCGCTGTCCGGAACGACCTTTGGCACCGCCAGCGAGGAGATTCACGGTCACTCGTTTCGAGCCGAGGTTACCGTCCGCGGTACGCCCGATCCGGCCACCGGGATGGTGATCGATCTCGGCCTGCTCGAGCGCGCCATGGCCGAGGTACAGAAGACGCTCGACCACAAGTTCCTGAACAAGATCGAGGCGATCGGCGTGCCGACCTTGGAGAATCTCTCGCGCTTCATCTGGGAGCGGCTGCAACATGCGGGCAAGCTGACCCGCGTCAGCGTCCATCGCGACAGCTGCAACGAGAGCTGCACTTACTTCGGCCCGCAAGGTTAGTCATGCTGCCAACAGACCCTGCCATCATCGAGGACCGCAAGGCGCGTGCGCGCGGCTGGTTCGAGGCGCTGCGCAACGACATCTGCGCGGCCCTCGAGAAGCTCGAGGACGACGCCTCCCCCGCGCTCTATCCCGGCCACGCCGGCCGCTTCACGCGCACCCCGTGGGACCGCACCGACCACACCGGCAAGCCCGGCGGCGGCGGCGTGATGTCGATCATGAAGGGCCGGCTGTTCGAAAAGGTCGGCGTGCACTGCTCGACGGTGCATGGCGAGTTCGCCCCCGAATTCCGCGCACAGATTCCCGGCGCCGCAGACGATCCACGATTTTGGGCCTCGGGCATTTCGCTGATCGCGCATCTGCGCAATCCGAACGTGCCCGCCGTGCACATGAACACCCGCTTCGTCGTCACCACCAAGGCGTGGTTCGGCGGCGGCGCCGACCTGACGCCGGTGCTGAACCGGCGGCGCACCCAGGAAGACCCCGATACGATCGCCTTCCATGCCGCAATGAAAGCGGCGTGCAGCGGGCCGAACGGCGTCGCCGACTACGACAAGTACAAGAAATGGTGCGACGACTATTTCTATCTGCCGCATCGCAAGGAAGCCCGCGGCATCGGCGGTATCTTCTACGACTGGCACGACAGCGGCGACTGGGAAGCCGATCTCGCGTTCACCCAGGACGTCGGGCGCAGCTTCCTGAAAATCTATCCCGAGCTGGTGCGGCGCAATTTCGAGGCGGCGTGGAACGCGGAGGACCGCGACGAGCAGCTGGTCCGCCGCGGGCGCTATGTCGAGTTCAACCTGCTCTACGATCGCGGCACCATCTTCGGACTGAAGACCGGCGGCAATGTGGATTCGATCCTGTCGTCGCTGCCGCCGGAGGTGAAATGGCCGTAACGAGCCTGCCGCGCGCAATGCTGATCGACATGGATGACACCATCCTGTCGGCCTATGGGCGCCCCGAGATCGCCTGGAACACGATCACCACCGAGTTCGCCGCGGAGCTGGCTCCCCTGCCCCCCGAAATGGTCGCGACTGCGCTGCTCGCATATGCACGGCAATTCTGGTCGACGGCCGAACCGATCTGGCGGATCAAGCTCGGCGAGGCGCGGCGGCTGACCGTGAAGGGCGGCTTCGCTCAGCTTGCGGCCTCCGGCCACCGCGCGCTACCGGACGAACTCGCAGACCGCATCGCCGATCGCTTCACCGCCTATCGCGAGGAGGAGATGTTCGTCTTCCCCGGCGCACATGAAGCGATCGATGCGTTCAAGGCGCTCGGCATCAAGCTCGCGCTGGTCACCAACGGCGCCGCCGACATGCAGCGCGCCAAGGTTGAGCGCTTCGCGCTCGGCCATCGCTTCGATCACATCCAGATCGAGGGCGAGCACGGCTTCGGCAAGCCGGAGGAGCGCGCCTATCTGCACGCGATGGAGGCGCTCGGTGTCACCGCAGCGGACACCTGGATGATCGGCGACAATCTCGAGTGGGAAGTCGTGGCGCCGCAGCGGCTTGGCATCTATGCGATCTGGATGGACGTGCACGGTGTCGGGCTGCCGGTGGGATCGACGATCAAGCCGGACCGCATCATCCGCTCGCTGACCGAACTGGTTCCGGCCAAACGCAAATAGCCGTTTTCCACGTCAATTCCATCGCACCCGGCGCCGGCCGTGATTTGACTGTCATCACCGGTCGCTAGCCTGCCGCCCGCGTCATCAAGCGCGGAGGGATTACCGATGGAACTGAAACCAGGCGATGTCGTCATGCTGAAGTCCGGCGGCCATCCGATCACGGTGGTGGAAGTCGAGGAAGACAAGGTCGATTGCCTGTGGATGGGCACGGACGGCGATCTGTTTCGCGAAACCCTGCCGCTCGTCGCACTCGAGTCGACCGAGATCGATCCGGAAGACGATGAAGAGGAAGACGACGACGAGGAAGAAGACGACGAAGACGAGGACGACGACGGCGACCGCAAGAAGAAGCGCAAGGCGGCGTGAGATTTGTTGGAGCGATGCTGCCTGGCAGGCGCCGGCGGCATCGTCTCCATGCAACGTTCGACTGATCGTCGTTCAGCGAATCGTCACCATGCCGCCGATGATCACGGCGGCATCGAGATGCCGGCAATAGAACTTAGAGTCGGTGGTCGCGGGTGAAACGGGCCGCGGTCTGGTCGGCGATATCGGACAGTTTCTTGGGCTCCAGCGGAAAATCCGCGGCTAGCCAAGCATCCTCGGCCAAGGTCAGGACGTGTCCCAGTGCCGGTCCCTCGGCAATCCCGCGCGCGATGAAATCCGATGCCCGCAACGGAAAATGCGGCGCGCGCCAGCGTCGCGGCAGCGTCACGAGTCCGCGCCACTGATCGACATCGTGGCCGACGCCGGTTCGCGCCCAGGCGAGCAGCAGGCGGTCGCGATAGGGCTCCTCGTCGAGCCGGTACAGCCTGCGCTTGGCATGCGCCTCGTCCATGCCGGGCAAGCGCCACCAGCGATGGCCCATCGAATCGAGCGCCTTGGCCTCGGCGTTGGAGAGCCTGAGCCGGCTCGCGATGCGCCGCCGCGCGTCCTCGGTCACGGCGACCGTCAGCGCGGCGAGCCGGCGCATCGCGCTCGGCGCGAGCTCCATCAGCTTCTCGATCTCGATCATCGCCGCGAACGGCCCGGTATAGGCGAGGCCGCCGAACAGCGGCAGCAGCAACCCGCCGTCGCTCATCGCGACCACCGCGCCGGCTGCACCGTTCGCAACCACGAGCTTGAGCATCTCCATGCGGATGCGCTCGGCCGAGAGGGCGGCAAGACCGGCGCGCCCACCGACGCAGGCGAGATAGCCGGCGCGATCGACCTCGCCTGCGCCATAGGCGGCGTGGAAGCGGAAGAAGCGCGGGATACGCAGATAGTCCTCGGCAATCCGCTGCGCGGGATCGCCGATGAAGCGCACGCGACGCGCCTCGATGTCGGCGAGGCCGCCGACGTGATCATGCACGACACCCGAGGCGTCGACCGACAGGCTGTTGATGGTGAAGTCGCGCCGCTCTGCATCGCGCACCCAGTCGCGCCCGAACGCCACCTTGGCCTTGCGGCCATAGGTCTCGGTGTCCTCGCGCAAGGTCGTCACCTCGAACGGCTGGCCGTCGACCACCAGGGTCACCGTGCCGTGTTCGATGCCGGTCGGCACGCTCTTGATGGCGGCTCGCTTGGCGCGGCGGATGACCTCTTCCGGCAGCGCCGTGGTGGCGATGTCGATGTCGGCGAGCGGAATCTTCATCAGCGCGTTGCGCACCGCGCCGCCGATCACGCGTGCTTCCTCGCCGTCGGCATTGAGCAGACCGAGCACGCGCGCCGCGGGCCCCGCAGCGAGCCACGGCGCGTCGGACAACAAGCGCACCTCGCTCATTTCTCAGCTCCCGGCACCAGCCTGCCATTCTCGATATGGGCGGGAACGTAGGTCGAATTCGGCGGCGCGCCGGTCAATTCGGCCAGCAGCACGAAGCTCACGATGACCATCACCAGCGCCGCCAGCGTCAGCTTCGCGATCATGTCGAGCGGCCAGGACGCCGGCAGCGTCACGCCGGACCGCGTCGCGATGAGGAAGATGGCATAGACCGCGAAAGGGATCAGAAAGATTCCGATCTCGGTCAACACCGTGCGGATCATGACAGATAGATCCGCTCATATAGCACACGCAGGATGCCTGCGGTCGCGCCCCAGATGTAGCGCTCGGCGAACGGCATCGCATAATAGGACCGGTCCATGCCGCGGAATTCCTTGGTGTGAATCTGGTGATTCTCCGGATTCATCAGGAAGGCGAGGGGCACCTCGAACGCATCGACGACTTCGGCCTCGTTGATCTCTAACGCAAATCCCGGCTTCACCTTGGCGACCGTCGGGAGGATGCGGAAGCCGAACGCGGTGCCATAGAGGTCGAGATAGCCGACCGGGTCGATGAATTCCCGCCTCAAGCCGACTTCTTCGCAGGCTTCGCGCAACGCGGCATCGAGCGGCGAGGCATCGGTGGCGTCGATCTTGCCGCCGGGAAATGAGATCTGGCCGGCGTGGCTCGACAGATTGGGCGAGCGCTGCGTCAGCAGCACGGTCGGCTCGGGATGATCGACCACCGGGATCAGCACCGCGGCCGGGCGAACCGGCTGCTCCTGTGCGACGATCTCGAGCATGCGGTCGTTGCCGGAATCTCCTGTGCGCGGAATGATATGCGGATCGACCAGCCCCGGCGGCACTTCGAAATTGAGCCGCGTGCGGGCCCGCGCGAAGAATTCCGTCGAGCTGATCGTCGCCGGCTTCACCTTCAGCAACGGCTCGTTCAAAGTGCGTCCCTCACCTGGCTCGCATCGGCCATCGCGAAAAATTCGCCGCCGGACTCGATGCCGAACATCTCCTGACCATCGACCATCCGCTGCTCGCCCATGTCAACCAGATCGTAGTAGAGCGCGCGGGTCACCTTGGCCCACAGATCGGCGCGGACATGCAGATAGGGCGTCAATCCGCCATCTTCGGCGGCCTCGAATCTGAGGCCGTGGCCCTTCTCGCAATCGACCCAATCGTCGACATTGGTGCGGAACCTGAGCAAACGGCCGCGCGCGTCTTGCTCGGTCCGCATTTCCACGGCAAGGAACGGCGCGTCGTCGACGCGGATGCCGACCTTCTCCACCGGTGTCACGAGAAAGTGCTTGCCGTCCTCGCGCTTCAGAATCGTGGAGAACAGCCGCACCAGCGCGGGGCGGCCGATCGGCGTTCCCATGTAGAACCAGGTGCCGTCAGGCGCGATTCGCATATCGAGATCGCCGCAGAATGGCGGATTCCACAGGTGAACCGGCGGCAGGCCCTTGCGTCCGGCCGGACCCGACGTCGCAGCTTGATTGGCAGCGCTGGTGAGCCCTTCGAGGCCCTTGCCTCGGATGCCCGTAGTTTCACTGCCGGAATCGCTCTGCCCTTGCTTCGCCATTGTTTGCCTTAAAGTTTCCTACCTTCAATCTGGCACGTTTGGTGCACATATCGTGAGATGTGGTCGGAAGGATATTCTCGCCACATCGTGATGCCGTTCATATCCTGAAATACCGATAAGGTGGGGATAGTTTAATTCAACGAATACATGGCTTTCGCGCAGGTTTAGCATGAGGGCCAGGAGATGACGACGCAGGAATCAAGCGTATCGTCGAGAAGGAGCGGATCGAATGGCTGGTGCAGACAGCGTCGAAAAACTGGAGGATGTGATCGTCCGTTCGGCCGAGCAGGTCGCGGGCCAGATCAAGGCCGCCAAGGAAGCGGTGTCCACGGTCATTTTCGGCCAGGACCGGGTGATCGAAAACACCCTGGTGACGATCCTATCCGGCGGCCACGCGCTGTTGATCGGCGTCCCCGGTCTGGCCAAGACCAAGCTGGTCGAGACGCTCGGCGTCACGCTCGGGCTCGATGCCAAGCGTATCCAGTTCACGCCCGATTTGATGCCGTCGGACATTCTCGGCGCCGAAGTGCTCGACGAGAGCTCCGCCGGCAAGCGCTCATTCCGCTTCATCTCGGGTCCGGTGTTCGCGCAGCTCCTGATGGCTGACGAGATCAACCGCGCCAGTCCGCGCACCCAGTCGGCGCTGCTGCAGGCCATGCAGGAGCAGCACATCACCATTGCCGGCGCGCGACACGATCTGCCGAAGCCATTCCACGTGCTCGCGACGCAGAACCCGCTCGAGCAGGAAGGCACCTATCCGTTGCCCGAGGCTCAGCTCGACCGCTTCCTGATGGAAATCGACGTCGATTATCCCGATCGCGACGCCGAGCGGCGCATCCTGTTCGAAACCACCGGCGCCGAAGAGGCGCATGCCAAGCCGTCGATGGACGCGGAGACGCTGCTCACGGCGCAGCGCCTGGTGCGCCGCCTGCCGGTCGGCGATTCCGTGGTCGAAGCGATCCTGACGCTGGTCCGTGCCGCGCGTCCCGGCACCGAGGGCGGCGATGCCGGCAAGCTGATCGCCTGGGGACCGGGTCCCCGCGCCAGCCAGGCCTTGATGCTCGCGGTGCGCGCCCGCGCACTGCTCGACGGACGGCTCGCGCCGTCGATCGACGACGTGCTCGATCTCGCCGAGCCCGTGCTCAAGCACCGCATGGCGCTGACCTTCTCGGCGCGCGCCGAAGGCCGCACCATTCCCGACGTGATCAAGCAGTTGAAGTCCCGGATCGGTTGATGGCCGCAGAAAACAAGCACCAGAACGAGGAGATCCTGGCGGTTCGACGTGCAGATGGCGAAAGCCGAACGCTCGCCGCATCGTTGCCGCGCCTGGTGCTTGAGGCCCGCCGTGTCGCTGCCAACGTCATCCACGGCCTGCACGGCCGCCGCCGCGCCGGCGCGGGCGAAAACTTCTGGCAATACCGCCGCTTCGTCTCCGGCGAGCCGGCCCAGCGCGTCGACTGGCGCCGCTCGGCACGCGACGACCATCTCTATGTGCGCGAACAGGAGTGGGAGGCCGCGCACACCGTGTGGATCTGGCCCGACCGGTCGCCCTCGATGGCCTTTGCCTCACGCGATGCGCGCGACAGCAAGCTGGAGCGCGGACTGATCGTCGCCTTCGCGCTTGCCGAGCTGCTGGTTGCGGGCGGAGAACGCGTCGGCATTCCCGGCCTGATGAACCCGACCGCAAGCCTTAAGGTGATCGACAAGATGGCGGAAGCGATGTTGCACGACGACAAGACTCGCGCGAGCCTGCCGCCGTCCTTCGTGCCATCGTCGCTGGCCGAAGTGGTCGTGCTGTCGGATTTCTGGTCGCCGATCGCTGAGATCACGACGATGCTGGCCGGGCTTTCCTCCTCCGGCGCGCACGGCACCATGATCCAGGTCGTCGATCCGGCCGAAGAGACCTTCCCCTATTCCGGCCGCATCGAGTTCATCGAGCCCGAGGCCGGCAGCGTCATCACCGCAGGGCGCGCCGAGAGCTGGGCCAGCGACTATGTCGCCCGTGTCGCGCTGCATCGCGAGCAGATCCGCGCCGAGACCAACCGGCTCGACTGGCTGTTCTCGACCCACACCACCAGCCGCTCGGCGGCTGAACTGCTGTTGTTCCTGCATGCCGGCATGATGGTGAGCAAGGGCGGCGGCCGCTCAACCGTCAAGGCGGGACGCAGCGCATGATCGCAGGCCTCCCCCTCTCCTTCGCCGAACCGCTGCTGCTGCTGGGACTGGTCAGCCTGCCGGTGCTGTGGTGGCTGCTCCGCGTGATGCCGCCGCGGCCGCGCCGGATCGAATTTCCGCCGACGCGGCTGTTGTTCGACATCGCGCCCAAGGAGGAGACGCCGTCGCGCACGCCTTGGTGGCTGACGCTGCTGCGGCTCGCCGCCGCCGCGCTCGTGATCTTCGCCGCCGCCGGGCCGATCTGGAATCCGCAGACCGGCATCGCCTCGGGCAAGCAGCCGCTGGTGATCCTGCTCGACGACGGCTGGAGTGCGGCTTCGAGCTGGGATGCGCGGATTAGGGCCGCCGACGAGCTGATCGCCAATGCCGACAGCGACCGCCGCGGCGTCGCGCTGGTGCCGCTGTCCGAGCCTGCACGCGACATCACGCTGATGCCGGCCGGCGCCGCCCGCGTCGCGCTGCGCCAGCTCGCGCCAAAACCCTACTCGATCGATCGCGTTGAAACCCTCGCCACGCTTGGACGTTTCCTCAAATCGACCGGCGACTGCGACATCGCCTGGCTGTCCGACGGCGTCGACACCGGCCGCGGCAGCGAATTCACTGAAGGTCTCGGCAAGTTGATCGAGAGCCGCAATCTGACGATCTATGCGGGCGGTACGCAGTCGGCGCAGGCGCTGGTCGCGGCCGAGAACGCCGCCGCCAGGATGACCGTGAAGGTGCTGCGCACCGAGAGCGGCATCGCGGCCGGTACGGTGCGCGCGCTCGACGCCAAGAGCTCGCCGATCGGCGAGGCCCGCTACACATTCGGCCCGCAGGATCGCGAGACCGAAGCCGCCTTCGATCTTCCGGTCGAATTGCGCAACGACATCGCGCGGCTCGAAATCTCCGGCGAGCATTCGGCCGGCGCCGTGCAGCTGCTCGACCGGCGCTGGCGCCGCCGCGCCATCGGCGTGGTCTCGGGCGCGAGCAACGACACCGCGCAGCCGCTCTTGGCGTCGACCTTCTATCTCTCCCGCGCGCTATCGCCGTTCGCCGATGTCAGATTGGGCGATCGCGGCGCGCCGCAGCAGGTGATCGGGCAATTCCTCGATCAGCGGTTGCCGATGATCGTGATGGCGGATGTCGGCACGCTGTCGCCGGAGATCCGCGACCGGCTCAACGCCTGGATCGAGCAAGGCGGCGTGCTGGTGCGCTTCGCCGGCCCGCGCCTCGCGCAGGCCGATGACGACCTCGTTCCCGTCAAGCTGCGCCGTGGCGGACGCACGCTCGGCGGCAGCCTGACCTGGGAGAAGCCGCAACACATGGCCTCGTTCGCCGCCGATGGTCCGTTCGCGGGCCTCACCGTGCCGAAGGACATCACCGTCAGCCGCCAGGTGCTGGCCGAGCCCGACGCCGTGCTCGCGACCAAGAGCTGGGCCTCGCTGGAGGACGGCACGCCGCTCGTCACCGGCGAGCATCGCGGCAAGGGCGTGGTCAGCCTGTTCCATGTCGGCGCCGACATGCGCTGGTCGGATCTGCCGATGTCCGGCACGTTCGTCGAGATGCTGCGCCGGCTGATCGACATGTCCGGCTATACCTCGAAGCCCGGCCCAGGCGTCGCCAGCGATCCCAATGCCGAGACGGTCACGCCGCTGCGCACGCTCGACGGCTTCGGCGTGTTCGGCCCGCCGCCGTCGACTGCGAAGCCGATGTCGGCGGACTATCGCGACCGCGGCACCGCCGACCATCCGCCCGGCTTCTACGGCACCACCGAGAGCCCGATCGCGGTCAACACGCTCGCTTCCGCCGACCGCATCGCGCCGCTCGACATCTCTGGCCTGCGCGCGAAGCGTGCGAGCTACACCAACGCCGAGCCGCGTGACCTGCGCGGCATCATGCTGTCGGCGGCGCTGGCGCTGTTCCTGCTCGATGCGATCGTGGTGGCGATGCTCGGCGGCGGCCTCGCCGCGCTGATCCGGCGGCGCGCCGCGCCCGCGGTGCTTGCCTTGGCCTTCATCCTTGCGACCACGATGGTGCCCTCGCCGACGCACGCGCAGAACGGCAGCAGCGACGATTTCGCCATCAAGTCGGTGTCGCAAACCCGGCTGGCCTATGTCGTGACCGGCAATGCGGACGTCGATTCCATCGTCAAGGCCGGGATGTCCGGATTGACGCTGTTCCTCGGCCAGCGCACCGCGCTGGAGGCCGGCGATCCCGTCGGGATCGATCCGGCGCGCGACGAGCTCGCGTTCTTCCCGCTGATCTACTGGCCGATCGTGCCTGGTGCGCCGAAGCCGCCGCAGGACGCCATCAACAAGATCGACGCCTACATGAAGCAGGGCGGCACCGTGCTGTTCGACACTCGCGACGCCGTCGAGGCGCCGCCGGGCGACAACGGCGCGTCGCAGACACCAGCCATGCAGACGCTGCGCGAATTGCTGTCGACCCTCGACGTGCCCGAGCTCGAGCCGGTGCCGCGCGAGCACGTGCTGACCAAGACCTTCTATCTGCTGCGCGACTTCCCCGGCCGCTTCAATTCGGGCCAGACCTGGGTCGAGGCGCTGCCGCGCGAGGACGACGACGAGGCCGCGCAGCGCCCGGCGCGCGGCGGTGACGGCGTCTCGCCGATCATCATCACGTCCAACGATCTTGCCGGCGCCTGGGCGATCCGCCCCGACGGCCAGCCGATGCTGCCGCTGACACCGGGCGAGCCGCGCCAGCGCGAATTCGCCTTCCGCGCCGGCGTCAACATCGTGATGTACACGCTGACCGGCAACTACAAGGCCGACCAGGTGCACGCGCCTGCCCTGATCGAGCGGCTGGGACAATGATATGAACTACGGTATTGCGTTCACACCGCTGGTTCCCTCCCTCGTGCTGTGGCTCGCGCTCGGCGCGATCGTCGTCATCGCGGTGCTGCTGCTTGTGTCGCGCGCACGCGGTGCCGCGGTGCGTGTCGCCGCGCTGGCGCTGATCCTGCTCGCGCTGGCCAATCCCTCGTTCACGCGCGAGGACCGAGAACCGTTGTCCTCGGTCGCCGCGGTCGTGGTCGACAAGAGCCCGAGCCAGAATTTCGGCACCCGCAACCAGGAGACCGACAAGGCCAAGCAGGCGCTGGTCGACAGCCTGAAGCAGATCAAGGGCCTCGAGGTCCGCGTCGTCGAGGCCGGCCAGGCCGACGGCGAAACCGACGGCACCAAGCTGTTCGGCGCGCTGACGTCGGCGCTGTCGGACGTTCCGGTCGAGCGCGTCGCCGGCGCGTTCATGATCACCGATGGCCGCGTGCACGATATTCCGGCCAACGCGCAGGCGCTTGGCTTCCAGGCGCCGGTGCATGCCTTGATCACCGGCCGCAGGGACGAGCGCGATCGCCGCATCGCGATCACGGCCGCGCCGCGTTTCGGCATCGTCGGCCAGACCCAGACCATCACCTTCCGGCTCGACGACCAGGGCGTCACGGGCGAACGCGCCAAGGTCACGATCCGCCGCGACGGCGAGGTGGTCAACGAGCGCACGATGACCTCAGGCCAGACCTCGAGCGTCGACATCGACATCAAGCATGCCGGTCCCAACATCGTCGAGATCGAGGCCTCGCCGCTCGAGAACGAGCTGACGCCGGTCAACAACCGCGCCGTGGTCGCGATCGACGGCGTGCGCGACAAGCTGCGCGTGCTCTTGGTCTCCGGCGAGCCGCATGCCGGCGAGCGCACCTGGCGCAACCTGCTGAAGTCCGACCCCAGCGTTGATCTCGTGCACTTCACCATCCTGCGTCCGCCGGAGAAGCAGGACGGCACGCCGATCAACGAGCTGTCGCTGATCGCGTTTCCGACCCGCGAGCTGTTCCAGCAGAAGATCAACGAATTCCAGCTGATCATCTTCGATCGCTACGCCCGTCAGGGCGTGCTGCCGATCGCCTATTTCGACAACATCGCGCGCTATGTCCGCGCCGGCGGCGCGGTGCTGGTGTCGGCCGGTCCCGACTACGCCTCGACCACCAGCATCTGGCGCACACCGCTGGATTCGGTGCTGCCGGCCGAGCCGGTCGGCGTCACCGAGAAGCCGTTCTACGCGCATTTGAGCAATGCCGGGAAACGCCATCCGGTGACGCGCGGGCTGGAAGGCTCGAATGCCGAGCCGCCGCACTGGAGCCGGTTCTTCCGCACCGTCGACACCCGCAATGCGATCAACCCGCCTGTCATGACCGGCGCCGACGGCAAGCCGCTGCTGCTGCTGTCGCGATTCGGCGAAGGCCGCGTCGCGCTCCTGCTCTCCGACCAGATCTGGCTGTGGGCGCGCGGCTATGAAGGCGGCGGCCCGCATCTCGATCTGCTGCGGCGGGTGTCGCACTGGCTGATGAAGCAGCCCGATCTCGACGAAGAGGCGCTGCGCATGCAGGTGCAGGGCAAGGACCTCATGGTGGTGCGACAGACCATGGCCGACACCGTGTCGCCGGTCACCGTGACGTCGCCGAGCGGCGCCACGCATGAACTGACCTTGACCGCCGGCGATCCCGGCGAGTGGCGCGCCACGCTGCCCGCGAGCGAGCTCGGCCTGTGGCAGGCCACCGACGGCACTCTGAAGGCGCTGATCAATGTCGGCCCGACCAACCCGAAGGAATTCTCGGAGGTCACCTCGACCACCGACATGCTGAAGCCGCTGGCCCAGGCGACCGGCGGCGACGCGCGGCGCATCGTCGACGGATCGAGCCTCGACATGCCGCGCATCGTGCCGGTGCGCGCCTCCTCGATCTTCCGCGGCGATGGCTGGCTCGGCGTCAAGATGCGCGACGCCAGCGTGGTCAAGGGCGTCGGCGTGCTGCCGATGTTCGCCGGCCTGGTCGGCCTCTTGCTGTTGCTCGGCGCATTCGCGGCCACCTGGCTACGCGAGGGACGCTGAGTTCGGTCACGCCCTGACATCCCAGCCGACCCGTTGCTTCAATCACACACCAGCAACGGATCGACACAGTGTGCCGGAACCACCGTTGACATCGCGGGTGCCCTCCGATGTTATAATGTAACATCGGGCGGCTGGGGAACGAGCGCCGTCCCGTTGGGTGGGCTCAATCGGCATGAAGTGGTTCCGGAAACACATCAGGACTGGCTCGCGGCTGGCGCTGTTCGCGCTCGCCGTCCAGTTCGTGCTGTCGTTCGGGCATTTCCACCCCATTGCGGCCGCCCAAGCGGCGCCCGCGACGCATACCGGCCTGTCGCTGGTCGATCTTGCCTATATCGGGACCTCGGCGACGCCGGACCTCGCGGTCCAGGTGACCGGGACCGCGCCGCCCGCCAGGCACGACAACGACCGGCATCCGGCCGACCATTGCGCGATCTGCACCGTCATCTCGCTCGCGAGCAGCATGCTGTTCACGGCGCCGCCGGTGCTGTTGCTTCCGGAAGCCGTCGAGCTTCTGCTCCGCACCACCAATGCCGAATTCGTCCATCTGAAGTCGGCGCACGCGGCCTTTCATTCCCGCGCACCTCCACTGTCCTGACATCGACTGATTGCTGCACGCCCTGAACGGACGGCCGCGTCATAGTTGCGGCCTGCTCCCGCGGGGCAAATCGGGATCGATCCGTCATGTCGACGGATCTGGATCGGATTTGGATCGGGACAATGACACTTCAGAAGAAACGAGCACTCCACATCGGAGGCGCGAGCTGGCTATTGCTCGGCGCAATGCATCACGGCGCGCTGGCGGACGACACGCCGACGCAACTCCCTGACATCACCGTGACGGCGCCAAGCCCGATCCAGCGGCACCGGACCGCGCCAACACGCACGCCGACCCACGTGGTCCGGGCCGCGCCGAGCCGCAACCGCGAACGCGCCGCAGCGGTGCAGCCGACGCCTGCGCCAACGGCGCCGGCACCGCAGCAGGGCGTGCTGCCCGTCGTCACGGACCAGTTCGCGACCGTGACCGTGATCCCGAACGAGGAACTGCGGCGCTCCGGCGGCGCAACGCTCGGCGATCTGCTGTTCTCGAAACCCGGCATCACCGGTTCGAGCTTCGCACCCGGCGCATCGAGCCGGCCGATCATCCGCGGCCTCGACGTCAACCGCGTCGGCATCGTCGAGAACGGTCTCGGCGGCGGCGGCGTCTCCGATCTCGGCGAAGATCACTTCGTGCCGATCGATCCGTTCTCGACCAACCAGATCGAGGTGGTGCGGGGACCTGCCGCGCTGCGCTACGGCTCGACCTCGATCGGCGGCGTGGTCAGCGCCACCAACAACCGGATTCCCGACGCGATGCCGACCTGCGCGGCGACGCCGTTCCAGACCTACGGCCTGCCGGTGAAGGCGCCGCTCGCCGATGCCGGCGGCCCGGGCTGCCTCAATGTCGAGACCCGCACGTCGGTGAGTTCGGTCAATCGCGGCGTCGAGGGAGGCATGCTGCTGGACGCCGGCGGCAACAATGTCGCCGTGCATGCCGACGTCTATGGCCGTACCACCAGCGATTACAGCATTCCGAGCTATCCTTATCTATTCGTCCCGGGCCAGCCGTTTAACGGCCGCCAACCGAACTCCGCGACGCAGTCGGACGGTGCGTCGGTCGGCGCATCATACTTCTTCCAGGGCGGCTATATCGGCGCGGCGATCACCCAGAACGATTCGCTCTACCACATCCCCGGCACCGACGGCGCCGATCATCAGACAAGGATCGACGCGCACCAGACCAAGATCGCCGTCAAGGGCGAGTACCGGCCCGATGCGGCGGCGATCGACGCCGTGCGGTTCTGGGTCGGCGCGACCGACTATCGCCACAACGAACTCGGTCTTGCCGATCCGGCCGACCTGTTCAGCGACGGCGTGCGCCAGACCTTCACCAACAAGGAGCAGGAAGCCCGCGTCGAGGTGCAGATGATGCCGTTCAACGCGCGTTTCGCGGCCGTGACGACGGCGTTCGGCCTGCAGGCCGGCCATCAGGAATTGAGGGCCCCAAGTCCGGACGATCCAGGCAGCCCGCTCAACGGATTGTGGGACCCTAACAACAACAACAGGGTCGCCGGTTACGTCTTCAACGAGCTGAAATTCAGCGAGACCACCAAGGCGCAGATCGCCGCACGCATCGAGCACGTCAACCTCTCCGGGACAACGCCGGCATTCATACCTGACGTGTTCGACGTCAACACCGACCCTGCCAGTATTGGTCCAGCCACGCCGCGCGATCTGCACTTCACGCCGAAAAGTGCGAGCATTGGCGTGATCCAGAACCTGCCGTGGGATCTGGTTGCGAGCATTACCGGCCAATACGTCGAACGCGCGCCGAAACCGGCAGAGCTGTTTTCGCGCGGCGCCCATGATGCGACCGCCACCTTTGACATCGGCAATTCCAATCTCGGCATCGAGACGGCAAAATCGATCGAGGTCGGACTACGCCGGGCGACGGGGCCGTTGCGATTCGAACTCACCGGCTACTACACGAAGTTCAACGGCTTTATCTACCGCCAATTGACCGGCAACACGTGCGACAGTGCAGCTTGCGTGGACATAGCCAATCCGGACCAGCTTGAGCTGAACCAGGCGAGATACGCGCAGCGTGACGCGATCTTCCGCGGCGCCGAGTTCCAGAGCCAGCTCGATATCGGACCGCTCAACGGCGGCATCTGGGGCATCGAGAACCAGTTCGACGTGGTGCGCGCCACCTTCACCGACGGCAGCAACGTGCCGCGGATTCCGCCGGTGCGGCTCGGCAGCGGCGTCTACTGGCGCGACAGCAACTGGTTCACGCGCATCAACCTGGTGCACGCCTTCGCGCAGAGCGACATCGCCGTGACCGGCGAGACCCCGACCGCGGGCTACAATCTGCTGAACGCGGAGGTCACCTACAACACCAAGCTGAATTCGTCATGGATCGGCGCGCGCGAGATGACGCTTGGCCTGGCCGGCAACAATCTGCTCAACCAGAACATCCGCAACTCCGTCTCCTACACCAAGGACGAGGTGCTGATGCCGGGCCTGGGCGTGCGGGCTTTTGCCAATCTGAAGTTCTGAGACAAGCGTATCCCTCTGCCGTCAGCGGCAGAGGGATTTATGTCGCGTAGCCCGGATGGAGCGAAGCGCAATCCGGGACTACTTTTGAACTGCACCCCTGATGTGAGACACGATAATCAGGGACAGGTGCCAACCGCCTGGTGCGGCTGGGCGGGTTGATGGGTTAGGGCCGCGACGCGGGGCTGCTGCGCAGCAGCCCCGCGTCGCGGTAGGTTTGCTTCGAACTCGGCCGGCGGCCGGTAGGCCAGGGCCGAGTGCAGCCGTTGACGATTGTACACGTCTTCGATGAAGGCGCCGATCGCATTTCTGGCATGCTGCGCATCGCGGTAGGTCTGACCGTTGACCTCCTCCTGTTTGAGGGTCTTCATGAAGCTCTCCGCCCTGGCGTTGTCATAGGGATTGCCGACCCGGCTCATGCTGGGAGCAATGTCGCGCTGCTGGAGCAGTTCGGTGTAGTTGCCGCAGGCGTATTGGATCCCGCGGTCGGAGTGGTGGATCAGGCTGCCGGGCGTCGGTTGGCGCGCCGCCAGCGCCATCGAGAGCGCGGCAACCGCCAGACGAGCTTCCAGATGCGTCTCCAGGGCCCAGCCGACCACGCGCCGGCTGAAGGCATCGAGCACGATGGCGAGATAGGCGAACTCCTCCCGCAGACGAATGTAAGTGATGTCCGCCACCCAGAGCTGGTCGAGGCCATCAGGCACCATGCCGCGGGCCAGGTTCGGGACCACCCGCCACGGATGGCGCGAGTCCGTCGTAACCGGCACGAACGGCCGCTGCCGCAAACACAGCAGATTATCCTCGCGCATCAGGCGCAGCACGCGTTTGTGGTTCACCGCAAAGCCCTCGCGGCGCAACTGCGCGGCGATCCGCCGATAGCCGTAATGCCTGTAAGAAAGCGCCAGCCGCTGGATCGCGTCCCGCACGCCAACCTCTTCGGCACGTGGCGCGGAAGCCGCCCAGTGCCGGTAATAGCCGGCCCGGCTGACACCAGCCAACCGGCACATCCGTTCGATCGTCAGTTCGCCTTGCTGCGAGGGGACCGTCATCGCTTGGATGACCGCGTAGACCCCGTCACGCCAGGCTCGCTGCTCGGCCGGCGTGCTTCCTTGACCCGCCGCAAGGCTTGCCGAAAAAAATCCAGTTCAATCTGCTGCTGGCCGATCTTGCGCTCAAGTTCCGCAATCCGCTCCGGCGCACCAGGGTCAGCAGCCGCGACTTCGCGCGCCCGCACCCTCACTCTCGGCGCAACGGCATCGCTCTTGCGCGGCCGACCGATCGGTCGCAGGGCTTCCGCCCCGCCCGCACGAAACAGATCGCGCCACGCGTACAGATCCTTGCGCAGCACCTTCAGCTCTTGCGAAAGCGCCCTGATGCGCTCCCCCGCCAGAATGCGGCGGACTGCCTCGAGCTTGAACTCGCGGCTGAAAACACGGGGTGATTTGTTGGGCATCCGTTCTCCGTTAGAGAACTGTCCCTAATTTCCCGTGTCTCACTTTTGGGGTGCACTCCACTTTTGCCGTGGACGGTCTGTCCCGGATTTCGCTTCGCTCCATCCGGGCTACGAATTTTCTCCGTGCGGGCGCTTGGCGATCAGTGGCCGACGACGACTTCGCTGATCTGAATCACCGGCTGCTGGTCGGTGTAATTCGGAATGTCGCCCAAGATCTCCTGGGCGTGCTTGCCCATGCCGGCCGCGAAGGCCTCGACCGAGTCACAGAAGATGTGGCACATGCCGACATAGGTGGCGGGTTGGCCCGGTGCGCCGCCGGCGATGCCTTTGTCGACGGTGTAGTATTTGCAGGCGTCGCCCAACCGCGCCTTCACCAGGGGCATGTGCTTGTCGCGGTAATAATCGTGATCAAAGCGTGCGCCTGGATTGTTCGGATACATCACACTGACCTTGATCATGGCGCGCACTCTCCCTGTTGATATGACATGCGCCGGTCTTGTCCCGGCGCTTGCCTCAACTGTGCGTCAGATTGCCGGAGGGCGCAACCGTTCCGGCAGTGCTCGCGCAGACGTCAGATCGCCTTGCTCCAGTCCGGCTGGATCTGCCCGGACACGCCCTCGAACGCGCCGTCGACCAGTTCCATGACAAGCAGACGACTGTAGTCGACCGGGCCGGGCATCGTCATCCGCCCCTTCGCCACCGGTTTGAAGCCGACCCGCGAATAATATGGCTCGTCGCCGACCAGCACGATCAGCCGATGGCCCTTGGCGCGGGCGTCATTGATTGCACGTTCGAGCAGCGCGCGGCCGACGCCGCGGCTGCGGAACGGCGGCTCGACCGTCAACGGCCCGAGCATCAGCGCCGGCGTATCGCCGATCGTGATCGGCAGCTGGCGCACCGAGCCGACCAGCAGCGTGCCGATCCGCGCGGTGAAGGAGACGTCGAGCAGATGATCGACATGCTCGCGCAGCCGGTAGGCGCTGAGCACGAAGCGGCCGGGCCCGAAGGTGCGCTCGTGCAGGCGCTCGATCGCCTGGGCGTCTTTCGGGGTCTCGGGCAGGATGGTCAGGGACAATTCGGTCATTGTGGGGCGCGGGATAGCATCTGGCGCGGGCGCGGTCCATCACCGCCATGTCGCCGCGGGCTGCCTGCCCTCGAGCACCTCCGCGATCCGCAGCCGCGTCCCGGGGGTGGTCTCATCAGGCAGATCGGCCGGATCGAAGAAGCCGCACGCCACGATCTCGCGATTCGGATCCGGCAGCCGGTCCTGCCGGTAGTTCCTGACGACATAGACCGCGACATGATCGCGCGGCGAGACGTGGCTGTTGTGGAAGATACCGTGCAGCACCGGCTCGCCGGCGAGCTCGATCCGCCCCTCCTCCTCCAGCTCGCGCCGCAGCGACTCGATAAAACTTTCGCCAACCTCGACCCCGCCGCCGGGCAGGTACCAGCCATGGACATAGCTGTGCTTGACCAGGAACACCTTGTTGTCGGCGTCGAGCACCACCGCGCGGACCCCGAGCGTCATGCTGCGGACCAGCCGCCAGTAGAAGTGAAACACCCATCTGATCTGCGGCTCGAAGCGCTTGCGTAAATCCAGCAGGATCGTCACTGAACCCCCGATATCATGGTGTTTGATCCTGGCTTTGATCCTTGCGCGCCCGCGCAGCTCTTGCCAATACAGGACAGCACGTTCGGGATAGCACGACATGACCGGCTGCCGGCCACTTTTCGCGGACAATCCGAAGGGAATTGCCTGATGGCGGCGTTCCGCCTCGCGCATCTGTCGGACCCGCATCTGCCGCCGCTGCCGGCGGCACGGCTGCGCGACCTCGCCGGCAAGCGTGCCTTCGGCTATCTGAACTGGACGCGCAACCGTCACAAATTTCACCGCCGCGACGTGCTCGACGCGCTGGTGTCGGACATGCAGGCGCAACAGCCGGACCATGTCGCCGTTACCGGCGATCTCGTCAACCTGGCGCTGGATGCCGAGTTCAATCCGGCCCGGCAATGGCTGGAGGGGGTAGGCCCGCCTGCCGACGTCACCGTGGTCCCCGGCAATCACGATGCCTATGTGCGCGCGACCCGGCATCGCTTCGTCAGCCATTTCGGCGACTATCTGCGCGGCGATGCCGATGGCGCGGCGAGCCATTTTCCGTTCCTGCGCCGCCGCGGCCCGGTGGCGCTGATCGGCGTCTCCTCGGCGGTGCCGACGCCGCCGCTGATGGCGACCGGCTGGCTCGGCCATGCGCAACTCGGCGCGCTGGACACGATCCTCGCGCAGCTGTCGCGGGAGAACTCCTTCCGCGTGCTGCTGGTGCATCACCCGCTGCACTCCGACGGGCGCGCCAAGCGGCTGACCGACTCGCATCAGCTGCTCGCGCTGCTCAAGCGGCATGGCGTCGAGCTGGTGCTGCATGGCCATGACCACATCCATTCGACGATGTGGTTCGACGGCCCCGAGCGGAAGATCCCGGCAATCGGCGTGCCGTCGGCATCGGCGCTGGCGCGCAAGCACTATCCGGCGGCGGCCTATAATCTGTTCTCGATCGAGCGCGACGGCAACGCCTGGCGCTGCGAGCAGACCGTGCGTGGCCTCGGCGATCACGACGGCATTCGCGAATTGAAGCAAACGCGGCTGTCCTAATCTCCGCCCCCGCCGCCGCCACAACCACCGCCGCAGCCGCCTCCGCTGTCGCCGCCACCTCCACCGTCGCCGCCGCCTCCATCACCGCCGCCGTGGCCGCCGTCATCGCCGCCACTTCCGTCGCTGCCGGCATCGCCGAAGCCTGCCGACGATCCATCGATCGACGAGTCCGAGAAGTCGCCGCCGCAATAGGGGCTGCTGCCGCCGATGCCGCTGCGGCGCAGCGCCCCGCAGTCGGTGTGATAGATGAAGCCGTTCGTGATGTTCAGCTTGGCGTCGAGCGCGAACAACAGCGGCAGCCGCGTCGGCCTGACGGGATCGATGTTCTCGTATTTGCAGCAGTACCACCACACCCGCCGCAGCCCCTCATTGCTCCTGCGCTGCTCCTTCACCAGCACGACGGCCGGCCTGTGATGCAGGAAGCCACCGAAGGCGCGGCGGCAGAACGCGTCGTATTCGCGGGTGTAGAGGATGAATTCGTGCCAGAGGTCGTCGGCGGCTTGCGAGGGCATCGAGACGAAACGCTTGCCGCTCATCAGATAGGCGAGGAAGAACTGCCGCAAGCCGCGCGAGACCAGCGCGCTGTCCTTGCGGGTGAAGCCGGGATGATGCTTTTCGAGCCGGGCCAGCAGGCCCTGTGGCCAGTTGAAGGTGCGGATATATTCGGCGCGCCGCAGCGTCTGCCATTTGCCGAACAGCACGGCGCTGCCGATCACCGCGGCCGCCGCCAGGACGCCGAAAAATGCCGAGGCGGGTGTTACGACCACGATGCCCCCCCGCCGTCAGCGGCTAAAGCGCGATTGAATCGTCATCGCGCTTTAGCTCCCTTTTTGCGCATGATCTCCGCGCAAACGCGTTCCGCGTTTTTCGCGAGGGAAAACCGCTTCGCGCTTTTCCGGATCATGTTTCAGAAATTCTGCAAGCTCGCCAGCAGCGCGAGGCCGAACAGCGCCAGCGCGCCCATCACGAAGCCTAACACGAAGACGCCGACCCGGCCGCGGCGCTTCGGCGGTGCCGCCACCGGGGCGGGCGGCGGTGCCGGCGGCTCGGCGACCGGAAGCGGCGTTGCCACCATCGCATGCTCGCGCTCGATCAGGCGCCGCGCCACATAGTCGGTGACGGCATCGACGATCACGGCGACGTCGTGCGATTCGGCGAGCACGATGCGGCCGAACCTCGTGTCCTGCACGAAGCGGTAGATCCGCTTGTCGCGGCCCATCAGCACGTGGGCGACCACATCGATCCACAGCCGCGGTGTCTCGCCCTGACTGATGCCGCGGTCGAACAGGTCGACCTTCTCGGGCACCTGCGCAAACAACGGATCGAGCGCATCGTTGAGGATCTCGAGCCGCGCCACCTCGGCGTCGCGCAACTCGACGACGACGCCGGTGCGGTCGGCAGCCTCGATCCGCGCCCGCCGCAGCGCCTCTCGCAGCGTCGGCCGCATCTCGCGCGCCTCGCTGCCGGTGTTCTGCGGATCGGACATGCCTCGCGGGGCCTCGTGGTAACGGGTTTCCTACCCATTAACCTATCAGCAACCATGACGTCCGCAAAGGACGTTGGTTCCCAAGCACTTAGGCTGCCACTTATCCCCAGATCAAAAACCCCTCGCATTGTCCCAAAGCGGTCGACCCCACCCGGATGAACCGGATGGGGCCGCCGTCCTTGGACGTTTTCTTAGCTTTGAGAATCTTGGCTTTGAAAATCCCGGCCGTTACGCCGAAACCCGCGACGGCTCCTCGACGATCGAGAAGCGCACGCCGGCCTTGTGGCGGCTCTCTTCGGAGACTTCCTTCCAGCACTCTTCGGCTTCCTTGCGGGTCTTGAACGGACCGCGGACCTGGGCGGAGCCTTCGACGAGCTTGTGGAAGTTCATCGACCCGAACTCGCCGCCGATCACCCAGAAATTGCTGCCCTTGCTCATCGTCAGTCTCCTTTGAAAAACCGTGCTGCCTTTGCTCAGCCGCCTGAAACTTGATCCTCGCTGCCTGTTCGCCGGTTCGACATTCTTGACAGAGCATTGCGAAGTGCGTGTCAGGAGATAAACGCGAAAAGGCGAAGTTCGTACAGATGCCTTGTTTTTTATTGGTGATGTCATGTAACATCTGAACTTGTAATAAATGTCGATTTGTAAATTTTGTCGCAACATAGGTCAGAAAGCCTGCCATGTCTGGCGAGTCCGGAAAGAAGCTGTTCGTCGGTCCGCGGTTCCGGCGGATCCGCCAGCAATTGGGGCTGTCGCAGACCCAGATCGCCGAGGGGCTCGGCATCTCGCCCTCCTACATCAACCTGATCGAGCGCAACCAGCGCCCGGTGACGGCGCAGATCCTGCTGCGGCTGGCCGAGACCTACGACCTCGATCTGCGCGACCTCGCCACCGCCGACGAAGACCGCTTCTTCGCGGAACTCAACGAGATCTTCTCCGATCCCCTGTTCCGCCAGATCGACCTGCCGAAGCAGGAACTGCGCGACCTCGCCGAGCTCTGCCCCGGCGTGACGCACGCGCTGCAGCGGCTCTACGCCGCCTACACCGAGGCGCGCCGCGGCGAGACACTGGTGGCGGCGCAGATGGCCGACCGCGAGGGCTCGCAGTTCGACGCCAACCCGATCGAGCGGGTGCGCGACCTGATCGAGGCCAACCGCAACTATTTTCCGGAACTCGAGACCGCGGCGGAAAATCTGCGCGACGAGCTCAACGTGCCGACCGAGGGCCTGTTCACCGCGCTCGCCACGCGCTTGCGCGAAAAACATTCGATCGTCTGCCGCGTGATGCCGGTCGACGTGATGCCGGTCGACGTGATGCGCGAGACACTGCGCCGTTTCGACCGGCATCGCCGCCAGCTCCTGATCTCCGAGCTGGTCGACAGTTCCGGCCGCAGCTTTCAGCTCGCGCTGCAGATCGGCTTTGTCGAATGCGGCGCGGCGATCGACGCCATCGTCAGCCGCGCCGGCACGCTCGACGACACCGCGCGCAGGCTCTACCGCATCACGCTCGCCAACTACTTCGCGGCCGCCGCGATGATGCCCTACCAGCCGTTTCATTCCGCGGCCGAAGCGTTGAGCTACGACGTCCACGTGCTGGCGCAGCGCTTCAACGCCGGCTTCGAACAGGTCTGCCACCGCCTCACCACGCTGCAACGGCCGAACGCCCGCGGCGTGCCGTTCTTCCTGCTGCGCGTCGACAATGCCGGCAACGTGTCGAAGCGGTTTTCCTCCGGCACCTTCCCGTTCTCCAAGTTCGGCGGCACCTGCCCGCTCTGGAACGTGCATTCGACCTTCGACATGCCCGACCGCCTGCTCAGCCAGGTGATCGAGCTTCCCGACGGCACGCGCTACTTCTCGATCGCGCAGATGGTGCGCCGGCCGGTGGCGCCCTATCCGCAGCCGCAGCCGCGCTTTGCGATCGGGCTCGGCTGCGAAATCCGGCATGCAGCAAAGCTCGTCTATGCGACCGGCATGGATCTGGAAAAGGTCGAGGGCACTCCGATCGGCGTCAACTGCCGGCTCTGCGAACGCGAGAACTGCAGCCAGCGCGCCGAGCCGCCGATCACGCGCACGCTGATCCTGGATGAAACGACCCGGCGGGTGTCGTCCTTCGCGTTCTCGAACGCACGGGAATTGTAGTCTCGTTTTCTCATCTTCCCCTGGAGGGCCCTCCAGGGGAGGGTCAAGAGTCAATCCACCGGCGCAAAGGCCTTGCACCAGCCGTCCTTGCTGATCGAGCCCTCGACCACCTTGCAGCCGTCGGGCGCGACGAACAGCGTGCACAGGCCGCAGGAGTAGATGCCGTTCGGCGTGTCCTGATAGTCGGCCTGCGGTTTTGTCATTTTGTCGGAGGCTGCGGCACCTCGCAGCAGAAGCGTCGCGGGAAGTCCCGCGATGGCAACACCGATGACGGCGCGCCGCGAACGTCCTGATCGTTGTTTGGCCATGGTGTTCACCCCATGCGTCGTCCCGGCCAGGTGTGCAGTTGCGCACGGGGCCGAGACTCATACTCCGCGGCAGACATTGTAGACGGGATCCTTCGTTGTCGTCCTGGCGAAAGCCAGGACCCATAACCACCGCATTTCATTGTGAATGAGATTGTGGCCCTAGCGTCGCGCAGCAATGCGCATTCGTGGTAATGGGTCCCGGCCTTCGCCGGGACGACGCTGAGTATGTGTTGTCGCTTGTGAGTCAAACATCCGCAGTCTCGCGACATCATCTGCCCGAGCTTTGCTCTTCGTTCGGCGGCTCTGAAATCAGACGGCGCAGCGAAAGCCGGGTGCCGATCGCACCCATGGGCTCCAAGCAATGGAGATAAGCTCGGGGGCAGACCACAGCTGTAACCGGAAACGCTCAGGGCTTTCGCAGATTGAGCGAGGAAGCGCAGGTTGAGTGGGTGCCACATTTCGGGCGGCGGCGCTTCGCCGGCGACCCGCCTACACGATTGTTCTGGCTGGCAAATATGTCCGTCGCGCCAATGTCGGCGACAGTCCTCTTTCGTCTTGGCATATTTTATGATATCAAAAAATATCAGCAATTATGCTGGACGCATCGGGGAGTTGCTCCCATGACCATGCAAGATCATGCCACTTCGAGCCCGTCCACGATCAGGGTCAGGGTCGACGACCGCCCGGCCATCCTCGTCGGCAGCGGCTATGTCGCACTTCTGCTCGCGCTGATCTTCCTCGCGCTCACCTGCTGGATCACCTATGGCGCGTTCACACGCAACGCCTATGGCGATCTCCATGCCTCGACCTGGTCGCTGCTCGGCGCGCTGCTGTGCCTCGTCATCGCGATCCTGTTCGGCTCGTCGATCTATTCGTTGCAGCCGAACGAGAGCGCGGTGCTGACGCTGTTCGGCGCCTATGCCGGCACGGATTCGGCGCCCGG
Organism: Bradyrhizobium sp. USDA 3364; assembly: GCF_054056355.1. Classification (NCBI taxonomy): domain Bacteria; kingdom Pseudomonadati; phylum Pseudomonadota; class Alphaproteobacteria; order Hyphomicrobiales; family Nitrobacteraceae; genus Bradyrhizobium; species Bradyrhizobium sp. USDA 3364. Next base: position 4,880,457 of record NZ_JBSRYG010000002.1, on the reverse strand, counting down.
ATTGCGCGCGACCGTGCCGTTCTTCAAGATCGCGAAAGTATCGCAGCGGGTCCGCTACCATGAATGCGGCAAGCTGAAGGTCAACGATCTGATCGGCAACCCGATCGAGATCGGCGCCGTGGTAGTCTGGCGCGTCGACAACAGCGCCAAGGCGATCTTCCAGATCGACGATTATGCGGACTTCGTCGGCGCGCAGACTGAATCGGCGCTGCGCCACATCGCCGGCCGCCATCCCTATGATTTCGACGAAGCGGTCGCGCATGCGAGCCCCGATGAAGCGGTCAGCCATGCCCAGGTGGCGGCGCGCACGCTGTCGCTGCGCGAGAGCGGCGACCAGGTCACCAACGAGTTGATCGTCGAGCTCAAGGAGCGCCTTGCGGTGGCCGGCGTGACCATCGACGAGGCCTGGATCAACCATCTCGCCTACGCGCCGGAGATCGCCCCGGTGATGCTGCGCCGCCAGCAGGCGAGCGCGGTGATCGCGGCGCGCAAGCTCGTCGTGTCCGGCGCGGTCGACATCGTCAAGGAAGCGCTCGACAAGCTGAAGGAGCAGACCGACATCGACCTCGATCCCGAACGCAAGGCGGCCATGGTGTCGAACCTGCTGGTCGTGCTGGTCTCCGACAAGGACGCGACGCCGGTCGTCAACACCGGGACGCTGTATGCCTAAGCGCGGACGTCCCAAGGGGCCGGACAAGGAGCCGATCCTGCTGCGGCTCGGCAGTCCGCTGCTGGACATCCTCGATCGCCTGGCCGCCGCGGAATTCCGCTCGCGCCAGGGCCAGATCGAAAAGCTGCTGCACGAGGCGCTGGTCCGGCGCGGCGCCTGGCCGCCGAAGGCGAACACGGACGAGCAGTCATCGGACTCCAACTGATACGCTCGTGGCCAGGACGCCGGCGTGCCGTCAGACATCGTCGCAGGTCGGCTGCGCGCCGCAGCGAGGGGACGGACATCATGCGACAGCACAACCGGCCGGGGCTATGCGAGCCAGCATGCGCGCGCGACATCCGCCTGAGCTATGCCCATCCGTTGAACGCGCCCCGGATCTGTGGCGCGCAACGGCCCCCGCCTCCGCGCGGGGCGCTGCGAAGCGCCGCCGCGCGAGAGTGACATCGGCCATCAGGTCGATCTACGCCGTGTTTGGTTCGTAGCCGTCAGCTACCCGGCGGCGAGTAGGCTGCCTTGAGCTTGCTTGCGTGCTGACGCACCACCTTGATCTCGTCCGGCGTGAACAACCGGATCAGCTTCACATTCTGCATGGCGCCGGCCGCCACCACCACGCCGCTGATGGCGGGTGCGACGGTCGGATCCGGCACGTCGAAGATCACCATCACGCCGGGACCATCGACTGATGTGCTGTACATCGAAATCAATTTTCCTCCGCCCGCCTCGATCAGCTTCTTGGCGGCCTCGTATCGATTGGTCGCCGGGTTCTCCATGATGTTGTTGAGAGAGCGCGGCGTATATTCACCCGAGAAGCAGAAATGCATGGCAATCGCTCCAGTTGGCTGGGAATGAAAACAACATTCACCCGGGCATGGACCCAGGCAGAAGACAATTACGTCATGAAATGAGGAAGAAGAGGCCTGCCGATGGCCAGTCGCGCTGCCGCTCATTCTCCGGAATTCGGCGTGACCGGTGGCAGCTCGCCGCGCAATCTACATCAAACATCGTGCAAATGAAATCGCATTCCTGCGCCACGAATAGATCGATCCATGATCAACGCGGCGCTGAGGGGCAGCGTGCCTGACCTGACGCACGAGCGAGCAAGCCCCGCTGTCCCGAGTCCCCCGCCAAGAACGAGAAGCGTGGGATGGGTGGAGCGCAGCGATGTCAATCATTCACGCGACAGGCGATCGATGGGCATCGCCTCGCTCCACCCATCCTGCGAGCGGTCAAGCGCCGCATGGCGTCTGCCGGTCGTTGTGGCCGGCTCAGCGCCTTGCAAACAAGGCCGATCTGCCGCAGTGTCCGGCGCCTGCCATCAAGAACAAGCGAAAGAACAAACATGAAGCATCGCGCGCTCGGCCGCTCCGGCCTCACCGTTCCTCCCCTTTGCTTCGGCTGCAACGTGTTCGGCTGGACGGTCGACGAGGCCTCGTCGTTTCGCCTGCTAGACACCGCGCTCGATCAGGGGCTGACGTTCCTGGATACGGCCGACGTCTATTCGCGCTGGGTGCCGGGCCACAGCGGCGGCGAGTCCGAGACGATCCTCGGCAAATGGATGAAGGCGCGCGGCAACCGCAACTGCATCATCCTCGCCACCAAGGTCGGCATGGACATGGGCAATGGCAATGTCGGGCTGAAGCCGGACTACATCGCCCGCGCCGTCGAGGACTCGCTGCGGCGGCTGCAGACCGATCACATCGATCTCTACCAGTCGCACAAGGATGATGAGACGACCCCTCAGGAAGAGACGCTCGCGGCCTATGACAGGCTGATCAAGGCCGGCAAGGTCAGGGCGATCGGCGCCTCGAACTTTTCGCCTGAGCGGCTCCAGAGTGCGCTCGATATTGCCAAGGCGAACGGGCTGCCCCGTTACGAGAGCATGCAGCCCGAATACAGCCTGGCGGAGCGAGCGAGCTACGAAGGCGCGCTGCAACGGGTCTGCGAGGAGAACGACGTCGGCGTAATCACGTTCTTCTCGCTCGCCGCCGGCTTCCTGACCGGCAAATATCGCTCGGAAAGCGACTTCGCCAAGAGCCCGCGCGGGACGCGCAGCATTCCGAAATACATGAACCCGCGCGGCATGCGCATCCTGGCCGGTCTCGACGAGGTTGCAGCCGAGACCCGCACCGAGCCTGCCGCTGTGGCGCTGGCCTGGCTGATGGCAAAGCCCTCCATCACCGCGCCGATCGCCAGCGCGACCAAGCCCGAGCAGCTCACGACCCTTGTCGCGGCAACGAAGCTCGAGCTGACCAAGGCGCAGGTCGAACGGCTGGACGCCGCGAGCGCGTAGCTCGGCTTACAACTCCGGGCGTCTTCGCGGCCATCCTTCGAGACGCCCGCCTTAGGCGGGCTCCTCCAGCGACAAAGGCGGAGCCTTTGCGCGGGGATGAGGCCTTGTTTTGCGGCACAATTCTAGACCCTCATGGTGAGGAGCGCCGCTTGCGGCGCGTCTCGAACCACGAGGCCCAGCTCCCGCGCAGCCGCCGAGGGCGCGAGATGCAATAGCCCCGCCGCGCGCGGGGCGCATTCAAGCGAAGCCCGCGCTCAATTCATTCCGCCCTATCCCCACGGTCCGCGCTGGCCCGACGATCCGCCCCACGGGCTGCGCGGCGGATAGGTCGCACCGGCCGGGCGCGGCGCGGTCTGGGTGCCGAGCTCGGCGGCGAGCTGCTGGAGCGCGGCGATGCGGTTCGCGGTCGAGGGGTGGGTGGCGAACAGATTGTCGACGCCGTGGCCCGACAGCGGATTGATGATGAACATGTGCGCAGTAGCCGGATTGCGCTCCGCTTCCATGTTCGGCACCTGATGCGCCGAATTCTCGATCTTGGCGAGCGCGGAGGCCAGCCACATCGGCTGGCCGACGATGCGCGCGCCATAATTGTCGGCGGCGTATTCGCGGGTGCGGCTGATCGCCATCTGCACCAGCATCGCGCCGAGCGGCGCCAGGATCATCATCGCGATCGAGCCTATGATGCCGGGGCCGTTGTTGTTGCGGTTGCCGCCGAAGAACATGCCGAACTGCGCCAGCATCGAGATCGCACCGGCGATCGTCGCCGTGATCGTCATGGTCAGCGTGTCGTGATGCTTGATATGCGCAAGCTCGTGCGCGATCACGCCGGCGAGCTCCTCGCGGCTGAGCTGCTGCATCAATCCTACCGTGACGGCGACCGCCGCGTTCTCCGGATTGCGCCCTGTCGCGAACGCATTGGGCTGGGCCTCGTCCATCACGAACACGCGCGGCATCGGGAGCGCCGCGCGCTGCGCGAGGTCGGCGACGAGATTGTAAAGGTCCGGCGCCGAGCGCGCGTCGACCTGATGGGCGCCGTACATCGACAGCACCATGCGATCGGAATTCCAGTAGGTGAACAGGTTTGTCGCAGCCGCAACGATCAGCGCGATCACGGCGCCGGTCCCGCCGCCGATCAGATAGCCGACGCCCATGAACAGCGCGGTGAGGCCGGCAAGCAGGAGCGCGGTACGAAAATAGTTCATCGTGGTTCCCTGGCGGCAGGCGGAATGCTGCCACAACTGACGCCGCTGAGGTAGGGATTTTGCCGATCGCGCCGCAAGGGGAACCAGTGCGTCGCAGCGACGCGGCGCGGATTAACAATCGGTCATCCGTAGGCACTCATCCGTAGCCCGGATAAACCGCAACGAAATCCGGGTATGCCCGCGGCGAAAGTGATCCCGGATTGCACTTCGCTTCATCCGGGCTACCGGCCCCTGCCTACTCCGCCGGCACTCGTGCGGTCACCGCCGGCGCCTCGCGCAGCGCGACCCGGAGTATGCGGGCGAGCTGGGCGCGGCTGTACGGTTTTGCCAGGAACAGGATGCCCTGTTCGAGCTTGCCGTCCTGGTCGATGGCATCATCAGTGTAGCCCGACGTGAATAGTACGCGCAGCCCCGGGCGGCGCTTTTTCGCCTCGGTGGCGAGGTCGCGGCCATTCATCGCACCGGGCATGATGACGTCGGTGAACAACAGATCGACCGGCGCGCCGCTGTCGAGCACCGCCAGCGCCTCGCCGCCATTGTTGGCCGACAGCGTGGTGTAGCCAAGGCTCTCGATCTGGGTCAGCACGTAGGAGCGCACCAGTCTGTCGTCCTCGACGACGAGCACGATCTCCCGCGCGCCACGGACCTCCGGCTGTCGCCGCTCGGGCACAGCGGCCGGCGAGATGGCCGCCGCGCGCGGCAGGAACAGCATGACCCTGGTGCCGCGGCCGAGCTCGCTCTCGAGCACGATGTGGCCGTTCGACTGCTTGACGAAGCCGTAGACCATGCTCAAGCCCAGGCCGGTGCCCTTGCCGACGTCCTTGGTGGTGAAGAACGGCTCGAACACTTTTGTCAGATCGGCTTCCGCGATGCCCTGACCGTTGTCGATCAGGGAGATCGCGACATAGTCACCGGCGGCCAGCCCGTCATGGCCGTACACGTCCGATGGCTTGAGCTCGGCGGTGCGGGTCTCGATCCGGAGCCCGCCGCCCTTCGGCATCGCGTCGCGTGCGTTGAGCGCAAGATTGATGATCGCGGTGACGAGCTGGTTGGCATCGACCAGCGCGCGCGGCAGATCGGGCATCGGACGGAAATCGATGTCGACATGATCGCCGATGGTCGGCCGCAGCAGCTCGATGGCGTCGACCATCAACGCATTGATGTCGACATCGCTCGGTTGCAGCGGCTGCTTGCGCGCGAACGCGAGCAGATGCCGCGTCAGCGATGCGCCGCGCTCGGCGGCGTCGCGGATCAGCCCGGCGATCTCGACGAGCTGGCGGTTGTGGGTGACCGCGTCGGCCAGGATGTCGATGGTGCCGGTGATGACGGTGAGGATGTTGTTGAAGTCGTGCGCGATGCCGCCGGTGAGCTGGCCGACCGCTTCCATCTTCTGCGCCTGGCGGATCTTGCTCTCATTGGCCTCGGCCTCGCGGAAGCGCTCGAGCAAAAACTCCGAGCGCTGGCGCTGCCGCCCCTCCTCTGCGAGCGCGACATGCGCCTCGCGCAGCTGCGCCTCGGTCGGGATCGCGAGGATCCGCGGGATCAACGGCCAGAGCAGCACCGCGGTGAAGATCGAGGCGATCGCGGTCAGCGCCTTGAGCAGCCCTTCGAGACCGTAGATCGGCACCCACAGCGTGTAGATCGAGAACACATGCGTGAGGCCGCAGGCGAGGATGAACGCGGCGAACGGCCAGGCCATCCAGCCGAACTGAAAATCGCGCCGTTTGGAGACGAGGATCGCCAGCGCAAACGGGATCGAGAAATACGAAGCGGCAATGATCGCGTCTGAAATCACATGGAGCCAGATCAGTTCCGGCTCCCACAACAGGCAGATGCCGTGTGGCGAGAACGTCGACGAATCCAAAAGACGCTCGAGAAAACTCCACATGGGTCCCTCCGGGCGTGATCGATCCACCGACACCCCTGCCCGCGAATCACCGACCGATCATAGCGACGGCGCCTCTGCTTCCCGTAGCGCAATTGGTCTAACAGCGGCACCCCGTTGTTGCCCGGTGTCGCCCTGGTGTATGCAGGATCGGCCCGTTCCCCTTCTCCCAGCCGGTGACATCGATGCCAGCTTTTCCCCTCCGCGCCCCGATCATGATCGCAGCGATCGCAAGCGCGTTGGCACTCTCCTCGCTTGGTCAGGCACAACAGTTGCTGCCCAATCCCGCCGGGCCGGCCCCGGTGAGGCCGCGCCCGGCCGCCGTCGCCTCGCCGAGGGCTGCGTCGTGCCACGACGGGCAGAGCTTCGATCGCTTCCTCACCGAGCTGAAGCAGAAGGCGGTCGCCGCCGGCGTCTCGCAGCGCACGATCGCCGAGGCCGCGCCGTACCTGGTCTACGACCAGGGCATCGTCAACCGCGACCGCGGCCAGCGCGTGTTCGGACAGATCTTCACCCAGTTCGCCGGCCGCATGGCCGCGAATTATCGGATGCAGCAGGGCCAGCAATATATCCGGACCTATGCGGCCGCGTTCGCGCGCGCCGAGAAGGAATACGGCGTGCCGCCGGCCGTCATCGCCGCGTTCTGGGGACTGGAGAGCGACTTCGGCGTCCAGATGGGCAACCTGCCGACGCTGAAATCGCTGGTGTCGCTGGCCTATGACTGCCGCCGCTCGGAGATGTTCCAGGGTGAGACCATCGCGGCACTGAAGATCATCGAGCGCGGCGATCTCACGCCCGACGAGATGATCGGCTCGTGGGCCGGCGAGCTCGGCCAAACGCAATTCCTGCCTACGCATTACTTCAACTACGCCGTCGACTATGACGGCGACGGCCATCGCAATCTGCTCGCCAGCGGTCCCGACGTGATCGGCTCGACCGCCAACTACATCGCCAACGGATTGAAGTGGCGACGCGGCGAGCCGTGGCTGCAGGAGGTGCGCGTGCCGCAGGCGGCGGACTTTCCGTGGGACCAGGCCGATCTCACCATCAAGCTGCCGCGCTCGAAATGGGTGGCGCTCGGCGTCACCTTGACCGACGGCAAGGCCCTTCCGAACGACGAAATGCCGGCCTCGCTGCTGCTGCCGATGGGCCGGATGGGCCCGGCGTTCCTGGCCTACCCGAATTTCGTCGCCTACACCGAGTGGAACAACTCGCTGATCTATTCGACCACCGCGGGCTATCTCGCCGGCCGCATCGCGGGCGCACCGCCGATGCAGCGGCCGCGCGCGCCGGTCGCGCAGCTGCCGTTCAACGAGATCAAGGAGCTGCAGGGGCTCCTGGCGCGCGCCGGCTACGACGTCGGCAAGATCGACGGCGTGCTCGGCCAGGCGAGCCGCAGCGCGGTGAAGGCGATGCAGGTGAAATACGGGCTGCCAGCGGATTCCTGGCCGACCGCCGAGCTGCTGGCACGGATGCGCGGCGGCGGCCGCACGCAGCCGGCCGCGGACGCCGCGATGCCGGGGATGCGGTAGAGTGGGGATCGCTCGGCCCTTTCTCCCCGTCACCCTGAGGAGCGCGTAGCGCGTCTCGAAGGGTCGACGGCCACCGGCCGGGCCGTGCATCCTTCGAGACGCCGCTACGCGGCTCCTCAGAATGACGGTCGAACGGTGGCGCCACGGAAAATATTTGACCGACTGTTACAGCTCCCCGCAGTTGTATTCTTCCCTTTGCAGCCCCACTTGCAGCATCGCCGTTCGGTAACATCCGGACCTCATCAGACCCAGGGAGCATCACATGTCCTTTCATGACGCCGTCGTCCCCGCCTATTTGCAGATCCTCAACAGCCTCACCGGCGAGCTGACCAAGGCCGAAGCGCATTGCGAGGCGAAGAAGATCGCACCCGAGGTGCTGCTGGGATCGCGGCTCTATCCGGACATGCTGCCGCTGACCAAGCAGATTCAGCTGGTCTGCGACCATGCCTCGCGGGGCTGCGCGCGGCTGACGCACAGCGAAGTGCCCTCGACGCCCGACACCGAGACCACTTTCGCGGAACTGAAGCAGCGGCTGGCGAAGACGATCGACTATGTGAAGTCGTTCACGCCGGCGCAGTTCGAGGACGGCGACGCCAAGGATGTCACTTTTCCGATCGGCGCCGGCAACACCATGACCTTGAAGGGTCAGCAATTCCTCAACGCGTTCTCATTCCCGAACTTCTATTTCCACGCCGTCACCGCGCACGGCATCCTGCGCCACAATGGCGTCGAGGTCGGCAAGCGCGATTTCCTCGGCGTGAGCTGACGCGAAGCGCTCCTCATGGTGAGGAGCGCGTCTTCGCGCGTCTCGAACCATGAGGCCCCACTCGGGCCGCATCCTTCGAGACGCCGCTGCGCGGCTCCTCAGGATGAGGATCACCTGGTCGCGAGGTGATATTCCCCCGCCGCGGGATTTTAGCCTCGCACGCAGAGCCGTGCTACTGCTCCCTGACAACAACAAGACGTCAGGGAGCACGCCATATGTCGACCACAACCCACGCACCGAAAGCCATCGATCCCTCTTCATCGCTGCATGCCGAAGCGTTGGGACTGGCTAAGAACCACGGCCGCCTCGCCGGCCGGCGCATCATTGTGGTCGGTGCGGGACAGCGCAGGACTGTCGACGAGGAGCCGCCTGTTGGTAACGGCCGCGCCATGAGCGTGTTGTTCGCGCGCGAGGGCGCGTCGGTCGCCTGCCTCGACGTCAACAAGGAAGCCGCCGACGACACCGTCGCGCAGATCACGAAGGAAGGCGGCAAGGCCTTCACCGACGTGGTCGATGTCTCCGACGTCGCGGCGATCGCGCCTGCGGTCGAACGCTGTACGCAAAAGCTGGGCGGGCTCGACGGGTTGGCGCTCAACGTCGGCATTTCCTCCGGCCTGTCGCTGCCCAAGATGACGGCGGAAGCCTGGGACCGCGACTACGCCGTCAACGTGCGCAGCCACATGCTGTTCGCGCAGAAGGCGCTGGAGGTGATGGCGCCCGGCGGCGCGATCATCCTGATCTCCTCGATGGCGAGCCAGCGCGCCGGCGGCCGCAACCCGGCCTATGAATCCTCCAAGGCGGCGCAGATCGCGCTGGGCCGGGCGATCGCCCGGGCCGGCGAGGACAAGGGCATTCGCTGCAACGTGATCGCGCCCGGCTTCATGGATACGCCGATGGGTCGCGACGCCAGCCGCAGGCGATCGGACCGCGCCGTGACAGTGCCTTTCGGCCGCCAGGGCACCGGCTGGGAGGTCGCCTATCCTGCGCTGTTCCTGATTTCGAATGAATCGTCCTACGTGAACGCGCACACTTTGTTCCTCGATGCCGGCCACATGGGCGGAATCGTGCGCGGCTAGCCTGCAAACAGCGAATACCCGGGCCATTGCGCTCGTCGCGGCAATGCACAACTCTCCCTCATCAGTCACTGTCTGGAACATTTCACATGAGCCAATCGACCAAACTCCTCGAGCCCTTCAAGCTGGGCGCGCTGACCTTGCCGAACCGCCTGGTGATGGCGCCGCTGACGCGCAACCGCGCGGTGCCGCCCGGCATGGTGCCGAGCCCGCTCGCGGTGGACTATTACGGCCAGCGCGCCTCCGCCGGCCTTCTGATCACCGAAGCGAGCCAGGTGTCGCAGCAGGGCCAGGGCTATCAGGATACGCCCGGTATCTATTCGAAGGAGCAGGTCGAAGGCTGGCGCAAGGTCACCGATCGCGTGCATGAGTGCGGCGGCCGCATCTTCATCCAGATCTGGCATGTCGGCCGCATCTCGCACACCTCGCTGCAACCGAACGGCGGCGCGCCGGTGGCGCCGAGCGCGATCCGCGCCAAGGGCAAGACCTTCGTGAACGGCACCTTTGCCGACGTCTCCGAGCCGCGCGCGCTCGAACTGTCGGAAATCGCCGGGATCATCGAAGACTTCAAGCGGGCGACCTCGAATGCGCTGGCCGCCGGCTTCGACGGTGTCGAGATCCACGGCGCCAACGGGTATCTGCTCGACCAGTTCGCCCGGGACGGCACCAACAAGCGCACCGACGCCTATGGCGGCGGAATCGAGAAGCGCGCCCAGCTGATGCTGGAAGTGTCCAAGGCGGTCACCATCGAGGCCGGCGCCGAGCGCACCGGCATCCGCATCTCGCCGGTGACGCCGGCCAACGACATCACCGACTCCAATCCGCAACCGCTGTTCGACCACATCGTCGACCAGCTCAATGCGCTGAAGCTGGCCTATATCCACGTCATCGAGGGCGCCACCGGCGGCCCGCGCGACAACGCGCCGTTCGACTACGCCTCGCTTCGCAAGCGCTTCAAGCAGGCCTATATCGCCAACAACGGCTACGACTTCGCGCTGGCGGAGAAGGTGCTGGAGGCAGGTGCCGCCGACCTGATCGCGTTCGGCAAGCCGTTCATCTCCAACCCCCGACCTGGTCGAACGGCTCAAGGCCGGCGCCCCGCTCAACGAATGGGACAAGGCGACCTTCTACGGCGGCGGCGCCAAGGGCTACACCGACTACCCGACGCTGAAAGCGACCGAGGCGGCAGAATAAAGTCGGCCTCGCTCCCTCGCGATCGTCATTGCGAGGAGCGAAGCGACGAAGCAATCCATCGACCCGCATACGCGGAGGCATGGATTGCTTCGCTTCGCTCGCAATGACGGAGGGAAAGAAAGCCGCAACATCCCCAGGTCGTCATTCCCCCGGTGCGCAATTGCGCACCTGAGGATGCGCCGCCAGGCGCAGACCCGGAATGACGAATGAAATGCTGAAACGGCAGTGAAACAAAAAGGCCGGGATCGCTCCCGGCCTTTCGCTGTTTTCGGATGGCGTGACGACGAAGCTTACTTGGCTTCGGCGCGCTTGGGCGGGTTGGCCGGCCACGACTTGATCAGCGTGTCGTAGTCAACAGTCTCGCCCTTCGGCTTCTCGTTCGCGAGCTTGCGCTGCGGAGCGATGGTGCCGTCCTTCTCGGCCTTCTTGTACCAGAACTCGGCGGTTTCCTTCTTGTTCAGCTTCGGTCCGCAGGCGCCCTGCACACCGGACTTCTCAAGACGCTCCATCACCGAATCCTGGGCCGCGGCCAGCGCATCCATCGCCTGCTGCGGCGTCTTGGTACCGGACGACGCATCGCCGATGTTCTGCCACCACAGCTGCGCGAGCTTCGGATAGTCGGGCACGTTGTTGCCGGTCGGGGTCCATTGCACGCGCGCAGGCGAGCGATAGAACTCGATCAGGCCGCCGAGCTTCGGCGCACGCTCGGTGAACGACTTGTCCCAGATATCGGACTCACGGATGAAGGTGAGGCCGACATGGCTCTTCTTCAGCGACACCGACTTGGAGATGATGAACTGGAGATAGAGCCAGGCCGCCTTGCGGCGATCCGGCGGGGTCGACTTCAGGAGCGTCACGGAGCCGGCGTCCTGGTAGCCGAGCTTCATGCCTTCCTTCCAGTAGGCGCCGTGCGGCGACGGAGCCATACGCCACTTCGGCGTACCGTCCGCGTTCATCACGGCGATGCCCGGCTTCACCATGTCGGCGGTGAAGGCGGTGTACCAGAAGATTTGCTGGGCGATGTTGCCCTGCGCCGGCACCGGACCTGCTTCAGAGAAGGTCATGCCCTGGGCCTGCGGCGGAGCGTACTTCTTCAGCCAGTCGAGGTACTTGGTGATCGAGTAGACCGCGGCCGGGCCGTTGGTGTCGCCACCACGCTCGACCGAGGAGCCGACCGGGCGGCAGCCTTCCATGCGGATGCCCCACTCGTCGACCGGCAGACCGTTCGGAATGCCCTTGTCGCCGTTGCCGGCCATCGACAGCCACGCGTCGGTGAACCGCCAGCCGAGCGAGGGATCCTTCTTGCCATAGTCCATATGGCCGTAGATCTTGACGCCGTTGATCTCCTTGATGTCGTTGGTGAAGAACTCGGCGATGTCTTCATAGGCCGACCAGTTCACGGGCACGCCCAGGTCATAGCCGTACTTGGCCTTGAACTTGGCCTTGTACTCGGGGTTGGTGAACCAGTCGTAGCGGAACCAGTAGAGGTTCGCGAACTGCTGGTCGGGAAGCTGATAGAGCTTACCGTCCGGCGACGTGGTGAACGACTTGCCGATGAAGTCGTCGACATCGAGCATCGGGTCGGTGACGTCCTTGCCCTCGCCCTTCATATAGTCCGAGAGCACGATGGTCTGGCCGTAGCGGAAGTGCGTACCGATCAGGTCGGAGTCGTTGATCCAGCCGTCATAGACGTTCTTGCCGGACTGCATCTGGGTCTGCAGCTTCTCGACGACGTCACCTTCCTGGATGATGTCGTGCTTGAGCTTGATGCCGGTGAGTTCGGAAAACGCCTTGGCCAGCGTCTGCGACTCATATTCGTGCGTCGTGATCGTTTCCGAGACGACGTTGATCTCCATGCCCTTGAAGGGTTCGGCCGCCCTGGCGAACCACTCGAGCTCCTTCTTCTGGTCGTCCTTCGACAGCGTCGAGGGCTGGAATTCCGCAATCCACTTCTGGATCACGGCGTCGTCGGCAGCGCGGGCCGGCGTGGCGATCGCGAGCGAGGTCGCGATCAGCGCGGCGGCGCTGGTCATAGTCAAAAGACTATCCCTTGTCGTTCTCAAATGTCGCATAGTGATTCCTCCGGTTGCAGCGACAAACAAAACCCCAGGCCCGGGTAGACCCCGGATCTGCTCTTCTTCGCTTTCGTCAGACGGTGCGAAAGATCGCCACGGCCGACAGAAGCGAAATCAGCGTTGCGAGCCACAGGCTCGAAATTTCCACGCCCTCGCCGATCGGCAGGGTGAGGATTGGATCGGTGCCGACGAGGCCGATCCACACCAGGTGGATCACCGCCGCCAGCACCAGCGAAATGAACAGACGATCACCGCGCGTCGTCGGGATGCGCAGCACCCCGACCCGCTCGGCCTCGGGATAGACGGCCGCGAGCCAGGTCATCACGCCGAGCGTCGAGGCGAGCAGCGCGAAGAAGATCGCGGTCGGCAGCGTCCAGGCCATCCATGCGATGGATTCCATGATTGCCTCCTAGACCCGGCCGAGCGCGAAGCCGCGCGCGATGTAGTTGCGGACGAACCAGATCACCAGCGCGCCCGGAATGATGGTGAGCACGCCCGCGGCGGCGAGCAGCCCCCAGTCCATCCCGGCGGCCGAGACCGTGCGCGTCATGATCGCCGCGATCGGCTTGGCCTGCACCGACGTCAGCGTGCGCGCGAGCAAGAGCTCGACCCAGGAGAACATGAAGCAGAAGAACGCGGCGACGCCGATGCCGCTCGCGATCAGCGGCACCAGGATCTTGATGAAGAAGCGCGGGAACGAATAGCCGTCGAGGAAGGCGGTCTCGTCGATCTCGCGCGGCACACCGGAGACAAAGCCTTCGAGGATCCACACCGCGAGCGGCACATTGAAGATGCAGTGCGCGAGCGCGACCGCCCACGGCGTATCGAACAGGCCGATCGCCGAGTAGAGATTGAAGAACGGCAGCGCGTAGACCGCCGCGGGCGCCATGCGGTTCGACAAAAGCCAGAAGAACAGGTGCTTGTCGCCGAGGAAACGGTAGCGCGAGAACGCATAGGCCGCCGGCAACGCCACCGCGATCGAGATGACGGTGTTGAGCACGACATATTCGAGCGAATTGATGTAGCCCGAATACCAGCTCTCGTCGGTGAAGATGCGCTTGTAGTGCTGCAGCGTCGGCGTGTGCGGCCACAAGGTCATCGTCGAGACGATCTCGGCGTTGGTCTTGAAGCTCATGTTGACGAGCCAGTAGATCGGCAACAGCAGGAAGATCAAGAACAGCGCCATGATCAGGCGGCGGCCGGGGATCGAGTGCATCACGCCGCTCCTTCCTTGGCCGGACGCTCGGTGCCGGCATTGGTCATCACGGTGTAGAACACCCAGCACACGATCAGGATGATCAGATTGTAGACCAGCGACAGCGCCGCGGCCTTGCCGAGGTCGAACTGGCCGAGCGCGATCTTGACGAGCTCGATCGAAACGAAGGTCGTCGAGTTGCCGGGACCGCCGCCGGTGACCACGAACGGCTCGGTGTAGATCATGAAGCTGTCCATGAAGCGCAGCAGCACCGCGATCAGCAGCACGCGGTTCATCTTCGGCAGCTGGATCGCCTTGAATACCGCCCAGCGCGAAGCGCCGTCGATCTGTGCCGCCTGGTAATAGGCGTCAGGGATCGACTTCAGGCCGGCGTAGCACAGCAACGCAACGAGGCTAGTCCAGTGCCAGACGTCCATCACGATCACGGTGACCCAGGCGTCGATGTCGTTGGAGACGTAGTTGTAGTTGAAGCCAAGGTAGTTCAGCGTGTAGCCGAGCAGGCCGATATCGGGACGGCCGAAGATCTGCCAGATGGTGCCGACCACGTTCCACGGAATCAGAAGCGGCAGCGCCAGGATGACGAGGCAGGCCGCGACGCTCCAACCCTCGCGCGGCATCGACAGCGCGACGATGATGCCGAGCGGCACCTCGATCGCGAGGATGATCGCCGAGAACAACAAATTGCGGCCGAGCGAGGCCAGGAAGCGGCCGCCGAGATCGGTCGAGGGATCCAGCAGCTCCTTGAACCAGCCGACGCCGTTCCAGAAGAACTGGTTGTTGCCGAAGGTGTCCTGCATCGAATAGTTCACGACGGTCATCAGCGGCAGCACAGCCGAGAACGCGACCACCAGGAACACCGGCAGCACCAGGAACCAGGCTTTTTGGTTGATGGTCTTGTCCATCAGGCGACCCCTTCCACCAAATGGCTGTCGGCATAGACGTGGACATGCGCGGGATTGAAGACGAGGCCGGCGGTGTCGCCGGAAACCGAGAAGCCCGGCGGCACGCGCGCCGCGAGCTTGGTGTTGCCGACGCGCACACGGGCGAACTGGATGCGGCCGAGGTCGTCGATCCGCTCGATGCTGGCCGACAGCAGCCCTGACGCCGGCGCCGCGACATCGACGAATTCCGGCCGCACGCCGATCTCGATCTTCTTGCCCGCCGGCAGGACACCGTAATTGCGGTGCAGGCCGATGACATGGCCGTCGATCCGCGCCTCGTGGCCCGAGACCTCGGCGGGCACGATGTTCATGCCGGGCGAGCCGATGAAATAGCCGACGAAGGTGTGCGCCGGCTTGTCGAACAATTCGGCCGGTGTGCCGCTCTGCACCACGCGGCCGTCATGCATGACGACGACGGTGTCGGCGAAGGTCAGCGCCTCGGTCTGGTCGTGGGTGACGTAGATCATCGTGAGGTCGAGCTCGCGATGCAGCGCCTTCAGCTTGGAGCGCAGCTGCCATTTCAGCTCGGGATCGATCACGGTCAGCGGCTCGTCGAACAAGACGGCGGCGACGTCGGAGCGCACCAGGCCGCGGCCGAGCGAGATCTTCTGCTTGGCGTCGGCGGTGAGCCGCGTCGCCTTGCGCTTCAGATACGGCGTGAGGTCGAGCAGATCGGCGATCTGCCTGACCCGCGCATCGACCTCGGATTTCGCGACGCCGCGGTTCTTCAGCGGGAAGGCCAGGTTCTGGCCGACCGTCATGGTGTCGTAGATCACGGGGAACTGGAACACCTGCGCGATGTTGCGCTTCTGCGTCGACAGCGGCGTGATGTCACGGCCGTCGAACAGGATCTGCCCGCGCGACGGCGTCACGATGCCGGAAATCAGATTGAGCAGCGTGGTCTTGCCGCAGCCGGACGGCCCGAGCAGCGCATAGGCGCCGCCTTGCCGCCAGGTCATGGTGACCGGCTTCAGCGCAAAGGATTCCTGCGGCGCATCGTTGCCGCCGTAGGAGTGCGCGAGATCGACGAGGTCAATGCGGGCCATGAAGCATCTCCCTCACTTTGAAAAAGCTGTCGCAGGTGAAGCGACGAGGCGATTGGCCGCGTCGAACACGAAGATGTTGTCGGGATCGAGCGCGGCGTCGAGCACCTGCCCGGGTTCATATTCATGCACGCCATGCAGCACCGCGACCCAGTTCGAGCCGTGGACATGGACGTGGACAAAGCTCTCCGAGCCGGTGATCTCGGTCACCGTCACCGCGGCGGAGAATTTGTGGCGGCCGGCCGCAACGCTGCCGACCTCGAGCTGATGGGCGCGGAAGCCGATCCGGTAGGCGCCGTCAGGCAGATTGGCGTAGAGGCCGGCCGCGGGCGCCTGCTCGCCGCCGGCATAGATCACCTGGGCGCCCTTCTTCTCGATGCCGATGATGTTGAGCGGCGGATCGGAGAACACCTGCGCGACCCGCAGCGTGTCGGGATGGCGGTAGACCTTTGGCGTCGCGCCGGTCTGCAGCGCCTGGCCCTCCCACATGCACACCGTGTCGCCGCCGAGCAGCAGCGCTTCCGACGGCTCGGTGGTGGCATAGACGAAGATCGCACCCGACGCCTCGAAGATCCGCGGCAACTCGGCGCGCAGCTCCTCGCGCAGCTTGTAATCGAGATTGGCGAGCGGCTCGTCGAGCAGGACCAGGTCGGCCCCCTTGACCAGCGCGCGCGCGATCGCGGTGCGCTGCTGCTGGCCGCCGGAGAGCTGCAACGGCGTGCGCTTCAGATACGGCTCGAGCCGCAGCAGGCCGGCCGCTTCCGCCACCCGCTTCTCGATCTCGGCCTTCGGCTTGCCCTGCACCCGCAGCGGCGAGGCGATGTTCTCGTAGACCGAGAGCGAGGGATAGTTGATGAACTGCTGATAGACCATCGCGACCGAGCGCTGCCGCACGTCGGCGCCGGTGACGTCCTTGCCGTCGACCAGCACGCGGCCGGTGGTCGGCTTGTCGAGGCCGGCGAGCAGCCGCATGATCGAGGTCTTGCCCGACAGCGTCGGCCCGAGCAGCACACTGAGCGTGCCACGCTCCAGCGTCAGCGAAACGTCGCGGATGGTCGCAATGCCATCCACGGTTCGCGTGACGTTCTGCAGTGTAACGCTCATGCCCGTCCTCCCGCTTCGCGGAGGGGACGTTCACCGGACGCGCGGTTGGCGGACATCCACTCGTCGAGCGCGGCGATTTCACCCGCTGTCATCCGCAAGCCCAGCTTGGATCGTCGCCAGACGACATCGTCCGCAGTCCGAGCCCATTCGTTCGCCATCAGGTACCGGACTTCACTCTCCGTCAAGGTGGCGCCGAACGAGCGGCCGAGATCTTCGGCCGATGCTGCATTGCCCAAGACCTTGCTGGCGCGCGTGCCGTAGGCGTGCGCGAGACGGTCGGCATGTGATGGCGCGAGGAACGGATGGTTGTGAACCAGCTCGGCGGCGAGCGCCGCGACCGCGGAGACATCCATGTCGCCGCCGGGCAACGGCGCCTTGCCGGTCCAGCCCACCTGCGCCTTTGTGCCGCGGAGGTAGGGCGACAGCCGCTCCAGCGCCTCCTCGGACAGGCGACGATAGGTCGTGATCTTGCCGCCATAGATCGACAGCAGCGGCGCACCGCCGGGCGTATCGAGCTCGAACACGTAGTCGCGGGTCGCGGCCTTGGCTTCGCTGGCGCCGTCGTCATAGAGCGGACGCACGCCGGAGTAATGCCACACCACGTCTTCGGGCTTCACCGGCTTGGCGAGGTATTCGCTGGCGGAGGCGCAGAGATACTGGATCTCCTCCTGCGACGCCTTCACCTTGGCCGGATCGCCGTCATAGTCGCGATCGGTGGTGCCGATCAGCGAGAAATCGTCCTGGTAGGGAATCACGAAGATGATGCGGCCGTCGGCATTCTGGAAGATGTAGGCGCGGTCGTGGTCGTAGAGTTTCGGCACCACGATATGCGAGCCCTGCACAAGGCGCACCTTGGCGCGCGCGTTGACGCCGGCGCCCGACGCCAGCACCTGCTCGACCCAGGGACCGCCGGCGTTGACCAGCACGCGCGACTGGATCGTCTCGCGCGCTCCGCTCGTGGTGTCCTCGACCGTGACGTGCCAGACGCCGTCGACCTGCCTGATCTCGACCGCGCGGGTACGGGTGCGGATCACGGCGCCGCGATCGGCGGCGTCGCGCGCGGTGAGTGCCACCAGCCGCGCGTCGTCGACGAAGCAGTCGGAATATTCGAAGCCCTTGGTGTAGCGGCCCGGGATCAGCGGCTTGCCGACCACGTCACGGGTCAGATCGAGCGAGCGCGTCGCCGGCAGCAGATGCCGGCCGCCGATATGGTCGTAGAGGAAGAGGCCGAGCCGCAGCAGCCAGGCCGGGCGCAAGCCGGCATGGTGCGGCAAAACGAAACGCAACGGGCGGATGATGTGGGGCGCGATCTGCCAGAGGATCTCGCGCTCGATCAGCGCCTCGCGCACCAGACGGAACTCGTAATATTCGAGATAGCGCAGGCCGCCATGCACGAGCTTGGTCGACCAGGACGACGTCCCGCTGGCCAAGTCATTCATTTCACAGAGGAAAACAGAGTTTCCCCGGCCCGCCGCATCGCGCGCGATGCCGCAGCCATTAACGCCGCCTCCGATGATGGCGA
This sequence comes from Bradyrhizobium sp. USDA 3364, assembly GCF_054056355.1. Taxonomy (NCBI): domain Bacteria; kingdom Pseudomonadati; phylum Pseudomonadota; class Alphaproteobacteria; order Hyphomicrobiales; family Nitrobacteraceae; genus Bradyrhizobium; species Bradyrhizobium sp. USDA 3364. Next base: position 4,861,944 of record NZ_JBSRYG010000002.1, on the reverse strand, counting down.
GGTCGTAAATTCGATCCAAAGAACGCTTCCCCCGGCAACCGCCTTCGCTTTGACGGTTTTACTTTCGGATTGGAGTAAATCACAACCAAAAACGAAAGCAAACCGAAAATGGGGAACTTTAGTTGGGGATTTTTTGAGCGGAGTGATCACGGCGCGGGCTTTGGGAGACCGGACGGGCCGCGCAACGCTTGAGGTAGCACCGGACGAGACGGTGGCCGAAGATAAGGGGCGCCGTGGCGATCGTCCGACACGCAATTCCGGCAAAGCCTTCTCCGGGTCGTAGGTGCGGCGAACCTCACCGCCCACGCGCCTTGCGTACGCGCGACTGTCGCGCACGTACCAAACCATGAGTGCAAGCACGCCGATCGCGGCGAGCAACGCATGACCGCTGGCAAGCAGAAGGTAGAACAGCGAGCACGCGACGAACAAGATCGCATACCATTTGAAGGCGAAGCGGAAATAGATTCCCGCGACGGAACGATCCATGTTCACCGGATCGACCGATTGCTTGGCAGCGACGCCGACATCACGAGAAAGAACAGCGGAAAAAGCACGAAGACCACGACGTAGGCCCAGACATATCCGCCACCGAGCGCCACTTGCAGGCCGCTGTGTCCCGTCGATTTTCGATACGTCAGCAGCACCCAGAATCCGAAGGGAATATCGGCAGCAGCAGATAACGCCACTGCTCGCGCCAATTGCGCAGGATCGTCACGAGATCGCCAAGCAACGCTATCAGGAGCAGGGAAAACGTGACGGCGTAGAGCGCGACCAGCGGCAGGAAGAGATGCTCGAACCTGACACGCGCGACGACTGCGTCCGCCGGAATCGGGATCGCGTCCGCAAAGAGGTTCGCGAGCGACGGGATGGTGAGCAAGCGCATGTCGAAGCCCATCGCCTGGCCGAGCCAGAACAGGACGATCGCCACCGCACCGATTGCCGCCTGCGCGAGGAAAGCGCCGCTCGCGATGCACTGACACAGCGATCCCGACAGGAGAATCCGCGACAGTCCATAAAGCAGTTTCCTGCCACGACCATTCTGCTGCTCCAGTTCTGCAAGCCAGGCCGGGCCATTCCCGCTACCGAAGCGAAAGATATCGGCACGGAGGCGCTGCGGTGGCGGCTTTGTCTCGGCCTCGAAAGCGTGCATCATCGCGCGTGCAGCAACACCGCCAGCCAGCGCCGTTGCGCACGCGGATGCGGTACTAAAGCCAAGGGCAAACGAGACGATGCCGAACATCGCCGCAATGCCCAAAGACGAGACGATCTTGAATTGCGCGCTGACCAATGGACGCTCCACCCTCGGGCAAGCCTACAGCAGCCGTCGGAAAGCATCCGAAACAAGTTCGCTAAAACTTGAACAATCAGGCGCCCTGCGCGCTGCGCAGCGTCGCCGGTGGCGCGTCTGCGTTGTCATCGATATCGACGGCCGGCTTGTCCATCGCGACCACCACCTCGATACCGCGGCTGTGACAGATGTTGGCGAGGCCCGCAGGCAGCGGCGAATCGGTGACGAAGGTCTGGATCTGGCTCATATGCGCGATGCGCACCGGCGCGCTGCGGCGGAGCTTGGTCGCATCCGACACCAGCATCACGTTGCGCGCATTGGCGATGATCGCCTGCGCCACCTGCACCTCGCGATAGTCGAAGTCGAGCAGCGCGCCCTCCTCGTCGATCGCGGACGCACCGATGATGGCGTAGTCGACCTTGAACTGGCCGATCAGCTGCGTCGCGGTGGAGCCGACCACGGCACCGTCGGCCCGGCGCACCGTGCCGCCGGCCACCACCACCTCGATGCGCGGATGCCGGTACAGCAGCATCGCGACGTTGAGGTTATTGGTGATGACCAGGAGATCCTCGTGCGAGGTCAGCGCGCTGGCGACCTCCTCCGTCGTGGTGCCGATATTGATGAACAGCGAGCAGCCGTTCGGAATCCGGGCGGCCGCGGCGGCGCCGATCGCCTTTTTCTCCTCGGCGGCGACGAAGCGGCGCGCCTCATAGGCGAGGTTCTCGACCCCCGAGGCGATGATCGCGCCGCCATGAATGCGGGTCAGCGACCGGTCGTCGCAGAGGTCGTTGAGGTCCTTGCGGATGGTCTGCGCCGACACCTCGAATCGCTTGGCGAGGTCTTCGACCATGACCCGGCCGAACGCGCGCGCGATGTTGAGGATTTCAGTCTGGCGGTGGGAGAGTCCGGCCACGGCGGCCCCCTTGAAACGGCAATCGGGTGGAGCAGGATCATTTCGGAAAACCGGTTTGCACTTTCCCGGATCGTGCTCAAGCCTATGGTGCGACCGTTCGGCACGGAGGTCAACGAGCAAGCATCGGTGGGGTTAAGAACTGCGTTGCAGCATGTCGGCCAGTGCTTCCGGCATGATCCTCACCACGCCAATCCTCACCACCCCATGGCCGAGGCGACCAGGCGAATCAATTCCGGATCGTCGAACGCCCCGGCGCTCGCGACGGCGCCGGCCGCAAGCAGGTCGGCATGACTGAGCCCGGTTCGCATTCCGACCGTCGCGATGCCTGCCGCCGTCGCGGACTGAATGCCGGAGCGCGAATCCTCGAACGCCAGCGACGCTGACGCCGACGCGCCCGCGAGGCGCAGTCCCTCGAGATAGGGCAAAGGATGCGGCTTGCCGTGCGCCAGTTCGTCGCCGATCACCAGCGCCCTGAAGCGGTGCGCGATGCCCAGTCCGGCGAGCAGCAATTCGGCGTTCGCGCGCGGCGCATTGGTCACCGCCACCATGGGCACGCCGGCGCGATCGGCGCGCTCCAGCAGCGCCATCAATCCCGGCACCGGCACGATCTGGCCAGTGACCAATTCGCGGAAGATCCGCTCCTTCTCGGCAAGAATGCCGGCGCGGCGCTCGGCCGGCTCGTGTGCAAGGAAGCGCTCGCCGATCGACGCGTTGGAGAAGCCCTGCAATTCCTTGCCGAAGCGCGCGTGATCGAACGAATGTCCGTGAGGGCCGAACACCTGGTTGAACGCCGCCAGATGCAGCGGATCGGTGTCGGCGAGCGTGCCGTCGATATCGAAGAGCAGCGCTCTACTTTGTGTCTGCGACATCCGGGAGATGTTTCCGTGAGCCGGATGCATCAATACAGACTCTTGCGGCGCGCGCAAACGGCGCGCCGCCAAGCTCCTTGTCAGGAGGCCAGCTGCAGAATCTGCCCAGTGACAAGGCGGCGCGCTGCACGCTCGGCCTCGCGTGCATTGCGGAAGATCTGGCCCTCAAGAGCCCGGAAGCGGTGCGAGGCTGCAAAGAATTCGTATCCGCGTGCATCGCGCACCACGATACCCGCGGTCTCTGAACTTACCTCGATGACGTAGCAGTCTGACATTATCGGCCTCGGTTTAATTCCGGGCCGACAACGGTGTCGCTGACCGTTTGTTCCTCGGTTTATTTGCGAACCGAAGCGCCGTTTTTGCCTTCAAGCCGCGCTCCGGCCCCAGTTTCGACGCGTTTCTCCCGAGCCCGAATCGGTAACGCTTTTGTGCGAACGACGTCAGGTCGAAATCGTCGCACCGTCGCGCTGGATCGGTTGCGGATGACCCTGATCGTCGATCGAGACATAGGTGAAATTGCCGTCGGTCACCAGGATCGACTGCTGCTCGCGGCGGCGCAGCACCCAGGCTTCGAGATGCACCGTGATCGAGGTGCGGCCGACGCGCACGAGGTTGGCGTGCACCGAGACGAGATCGCCGACATAGACGGCCTTGCGGAAGTTCATCGCATCGATCGCGACCGTCACGGTGCGCGACTTCGCGACCTTTCCTGCGAACACGCCGCCGCCGAGATCCATCTGGCTGAGCAGCCAGCCGCCGAAGATATCGCCATTGGCATTGGTGTCGGCCGGCATCGCCAGCGTGCGGATACAGAGATCGCCCTGCGGCTCGTTGCCGCTGATCGGCGGCGCGTGAACGTGGGTGTCGGTCACTTGCGAGTCGGTCACTTGAAGGCCTCCCAGCCGGGATCCGGCGCAAATCGTCCGCCGAACTTGCGCATCAGCGTCTGCATGGTCGACACCACATTATCCGCGCCGCGGCTGCGCGCATAATTGAGCGGGCCGCCGCGGAACGGGGCGTAGCCGGTGCCGAAGATCATCGCGCCGTCGACCATGTCGGGGTTGTCCACGATGCCTTCGCGCAGGGCGGCGACGCAGACATTGGAGATTGGCAGCACCAGGCGGTCGATCATTTCGTCGGGCACACGCGGTCCGGTCTCCGGCAGCGGCGTCTTCTCCGCCTTGCCGTCCTTCCAGGTGTAGAAGCCCTTGCCGGTCTTGCGGCCGAGCTCGCCCCTGGCGACCTTCTCGCGCAGCCAGGCCGGCGTCGGCGGCAAGGTGTCGCCAAACTTCGAGCGCAGCATGTCGCCGACATCGAGGCAGATATCGAGGCCGACCTGGTCGGCGAGCTCGATCGGGCCCATCGGCATGCCGAACTCGACCGCGGCCGCGTCGATCAGGCGCTGGTCGGTCTTCTCGTCCAGCATCATCATCGCTTCCAGCATGTAGGGCGTCAGCGCGCGGTTGACGAGGAAGCCCGGCGAGCTCTTCACCGGCAGCGGCAGGCGGTCGATGGCGCCGACGAAGGCCAGGGCCAGCCTGAGCAGGCCGGCATCGGCACTGTCATGGCTGACGACCTCGACGAGCTGCAGCCGCGACACCGGATTGAAGAAGTGCAAGCCGAGCAGCCGCTCCGGCGTTGCGAGCGTGGTACGCAGATCCTGCAACGGGATGCTCGACGTGTTGGTAGCGAGGATCGCGCCCTGCTTCATCTTCGGCTCAAGCGAAGCGTAGATCTTCTGCTTCAGCTCGAGCTTTTCAGGCACCGCCTCGATGATGAGATCGGCATTGCGGACGCCCTCGCCATCCATGTCCGGGATCAGCCGGTCGAGCGCGTCGCGCTGGTCGATCTTCTTGCGCATGATCTTGCCGAACAGCTCCGCGGCCCGCTTCATCGCGCCCGCGATCGGCTCGGCCTTCATGTCGGCGAGCGTGACCCGCATGTCCTGGTTGGCGCACCAGGCCGCGATATCGCCGCCCATCGCACCCGCGCCGATGACATGGACGTGCTGCACCTTGTTGCCGGAGCCTGCCACCTTCTTCATCTGCTCGCGCAGGAAGAACACCCGGATCAGATTCTGCGCCGTCGGCGTCACCATCAGATTGGCGAACGAGGTCTTCTCCGCATTGAGCATCGCCGCGCGATTGCCGGCGTGCTTTTCCCAGAGATCGATCAGCGCGTAGGGCGCCGGATAGTGCTTGCGCGGCGCCGCCTTCTCGGCCTCGCTGCGCATCCGCGAGGCGAGGAAGCCCCTGACCGGACCGATGTTGAGCAGCGAGTTGAGCGCGCCCGGCTTGGCGCGCTTCAGCCGGCCGAACACCGCGTCCTTCACCGCATTGCGGACGTGGCGTTCCTGGGTCACGGCGTCGACCAGGCCGAGCGCTTTGGCGCGCCGCGCATCGATCGTCTTGCCGGTCAGCATCAGGGTCATCGCCTGCATCGGGTTGACCAGTTCGGTGAAACGCACCGTGCCGCCGAGGCCGGGATGCAGGCCGAGCATCACCTCGGGGAAGCCGAAGCGGGCATCATCGATCGCGATCCGCATCTGGCAGGCCAGCGCGACCTCGAGGCCGCCGCCGAGACAGAAGCCGTGGATGACGGCGACCGACGGCACGCGCAGCGCCTCGAGCCGGTCGATCACCGCGTGGGCGCGGCCAATCTGGGTCTCGACCGCGCGGGGGTCGCTGACGCCGCGAAACTCGTTGACGTCGGCGCCGGCGATGAAGCCGCTCTTCTTCGCCGAGCGCACCACGAGGCCGGTCGGGCGCTGGTTCTCCAGCGCCGTGACGATGGCGTCGAGCTCTTCGAGCAGATCGGCGGACAACGTATTGGCGCTGACGCCGGCGCGGTCGAACAGCAGCCAGGCAATGCCGTCCTCGTCGCGGGTCAGCTTGAAATTCCTGTACGGACTGTCGGCGGCCGGCGTCGGCCCGAGTTCGAGCACACGGTCGGCGAGAAGGTCCATGATCCGTGAATCCATGATCACACCGTCTCTATCAACATCGCGCCGCCCTGACCGCCCCCGATGCATTCGGTGGCGACGCCGCGCCTGGTGCCGAGCCGCTTCATCGCATTGACCAGATGCAGCACGATGCGGTTGCCGCTGGTGCCGACCGGGTGGCCGAGGCTGATCGCGCCGCCGTCGACGTTCAACTTGGCGCGGTCGATCTCGCCCGCCTCGCCATCGAGCCCGAGAATCTCGCGGCAGAATTTCTCGTCTTTCCACGCCGCGAGGCAGCCCAGCACCTGGGTCGCAAAGGCCTCGTTCAGCTCCCAGGTCTCGACGTCCTGCAACGTCATTCCGTTGCGCTTCAAGAGCGCGCTTGCCGACAGCACCGGGCCGAGGCCCATGATCGAGGGATCGAGCGCCGACCATTGGCTGTCGAGGATGACCGCCTTCGGCGTCAGCCCGTGCTTGGCCACCGCCTTTTCGGACGCCAGGATCACCCAGGAGGCGCCGTCGGTGATCTGCGAGGAATTGCCGGCGGTGACCTGGCCCCAGGGACGCTCGAACACCGGCTTCAGCTTTGCCAGGGTCTCGGATGTCGAGTCCGGGCGGACGCCGTCGTCATGGTCGTAGAACTTGCCGTCGCGGGAGAACGCCGTCTCGACTTCACCCTTGAGGAAGCCTTCCTTCTGCGCATTCGCCAGCCGCTGATGGCTCTCGGCGGCGTAGGCATCGGACTGCGCGCGGGTGATGCCGAAGAGATGGCCGACCTTCTCGGCGGTTTGCCCCATGTTGAGCTCGGTGATCGGGTCGGTCAGCCCGCGCTCGAGGCCGATGATCGGCTTGAAGTAACTCGGCTTCACCCTCAGCGCTGCGGCGATCTTGGCCCCCAAGCCCTTGGCGCCGGCAAAACCGGCGAACCAGCGCACGCCGGAATTGGGCCAGACCAGCGGCGCGTGGCTCAGCGCCTCGGCGCCGCCGGCGAGGATCAGGTCGGAGATGCCCTCGCGGATATAGCGATAGCCGGTGTCGATCGATTGCATGCCGGAGCCGCAATTGATCTGCACCGTGAAGGCGACCATCCGTTCGCCCATGCCGAGCCGGAGCGCCGCGACCCGCGCCGGATTCATCTCGTCGGCGATCACGTTGACGCAGCCGAGGATCACCTGGTCGAAGGCGGTGGGCGCGAAGGGCTGCCGCGCCAGCAGCGGCCGGCCGCATTGCACGGCGAGATCGACCGGGGTGAACGGGCCGGGACCGGAGCGCGCCTTCAGGAACGGCGTCCTGCTGCCGTCGACGATAAAGACTGGTCGCGCCATCAGCTCGCCGCCCTCTGCTCACCCAGCTCCTGGAAGAACTGATGCACGTCGGCGGATTTCTTGTAAATCGGGGACAGCGCCTCGGGCGCAAAATCATCGACCTCGATGACTTTTGTGACGGCTTCATGAGCAGCGCGCAAGCCTTTCACCGTCGGCCTGGTTGATGACGCCCTTCTTGATTGCCTCCTGCCAGTCATGCAGGCGCGCAGCGCGCATCTGCCGGGCAGCGTCCTCGGCCTCGTGCACGAGGCGGAAGGCCTTCTCCAGCCGCGCGATGCCGCCGTCGTCCTCGACAAAGGCGAGGTCCGGCGTCAGGCGGTCGCGCGCCGCCGATGGTGACAGCACGAGCTGAGCGCAGAGATGCACGACCCGGTCCGACGGGCCGGTGACGCGGGCGCCGAACGGCTGGATCAGGAATTTCAGCATCCACGCCACGGGGCGGTTGGGCAGATTGGCAAGGATCTCCGCAAAACGGTTCTCGATGGTCTTGAAGCCCGATGCCATGCACCATTCGAGCGCCGGAAGATCCTCCTTCTGCCGACCCTCGTCCTGCCAGCGTTTAAGCGCGGCCGAGAGCAGGTACAGCTCGGACAGGATGTCGCCGAAGCGCGCGGAGAGCATCTCCTTGCGCTTCAGCGCGCCGCCGAGCGTGAGCAGCGCCATGTCGGCGCACAGCGCGAACGCCGACGAATAGCGCGACAGCTGGCGATAGAACTCAGTGGCATCGCCGGCATCCGGCGCCGGTGCGAACAGGCCAAAGCTCCAGCTGCGGCCCCAGGCGCGGAACATGGTCGCAAAACTGTGGCCGACATGCTTCCAAAACGCGGTGTCGAACGCGGTCAGGCCCTTGTCGCGATCGGTTTCGCCGAGCGCGTTCATCTCCTGCAAAAGATAGGGATGCGCGCGGATCGCGCCCTGCCCGAACACGATCAGATTGCGGGTCAGGATGTTGGCGCCCTCGACCGTGATGCCGACCGGCACCGAGCGGTAGAGCCCGCCGAGATAGTTCTGCGGCCCGTCGATCACCGCCTTGCCGCCATGGATGTCCATCGCGTCGTCGATTGCGATCCGCATCCGCTCGGTGGCGTGCAGCTTCATGATCCCGGAGATCACGGCGGGGTGATGCCCCTCGTTCAGCGCAGCACAAGTCAGCCGCCGCGCGGCGTCGAGCAGGTAGGCGGTGCCGGCGATGCGCGCGAGCGGCTCCTCGATGCCCTCGAACTTGGAAATGGAAATGCCGAACTGCTCGCGGATGCGGGCATAGGCGCCGGTGGTGCGCGCGGCATAGGCGGCGCCGGCGGCCGACAGCGACGGCAGCGAGATGCCGCGGCCGGCGGCGAGCGCCGTCATTAGCATCTTCCAGCCCTGGCCGAGTCTCTCCTGGCCGCCGATGATGTAGTCGAGCGGGATGAAGACGTCCTTGCCCCAGTTCGGGCCGTTCTGGAACACCTGCATCGCCGGCAGGTGGCGGTGGCCGATCGAGACGCCGGGCAGATGGGTCGGGATCAGCGCGACCGTGATGCCGAGCTCTTCCTCGTTGCCGACGAGGTGATCGGGATCATAGGCCTTGAAGGCAAGCCCGAGCAGCGTCGAGACCGGACCCAGCGTGATGTAGCGCTTGTGCCAGTTCAGCCTCAGCCCGAGCACCTCGCGGTCTTCGAAATTGCCCTTGCAGATGATGCCGGTGTCGATCATCGAGGCGGCGTCGGAGCCGGCCTCGGGGCTGGTCAGGCCGAAGCAGGGAATGTCCTGGCCGGAGGCGAGGCGCGGCAGCCATTTGTCCTGCTGCTCTCTGGTGCCGAAGCGCATCAGGAGTTCGCCCGGCCCGAGCGAGTTCGGCACCATCACGGTGACGGCCGCGGTCAGCGAGCGCGACGAGATCTTGCGCACCACTTCGGAATGCGCGTAGGGCGAGAAGCCGAGCCCGCCGAATTCCTTCGGAATGATCATGCCGAAGAATTTCTTGGCCTTGATGAAGGCCCAGACCTCGGGCGGCAGATCGCGCCATTCCCAGTTGATCTTCCACTCGTCGAGCATTGTGCAGAGCTCGTCGACCGGACCGTGCAGGAAGGCGGTCTCCTCGTCGGTCAATTTGGCCGGCGCATAGGCCAGGAATTTCGACCAGTCGGGATTGCCGGTGAAAAGATCGGCATCCCACCAGACGTCGCCGGCTTCCAGCGCCTCGCGCTCGGTGTCCGACATGGTCGGCAGCACGCCACGCGCCCAGGAGAAGATCGGCTTGGAAAGGTAATCGCGGCGGAAGCTCATGGTGGGGTCCCTCATGGATCGGCGCGGATGGTGGCATCCTAACGGAAAGTGCCGGTCACGGGTGAACACTTCGCCTCGCAAATAAAGCGAAATTGACGCGGCCACGGCGCCGTTTGTTAACGGCACGCGACGCGTTCAGTTCCGAAAGCTGAGCTGCGACAATCAGGTAGCGAGGCATGGCGCCGGCGGGTCACGCCGGCGCTTCCGCTTCATCCCCTCATCCTGAGGTGCCTGCGCAGCAGGCGTCTCGAAGGATGAGGCCGCCAGCCGGGCCTCATGGTTCGAGACGGCCAAGGGCGCCTCCTCACCATGAGGATCGACAGCTTACGCCGGCCCGGCGCCCTGGGTCGCGGTATAGACCGCGTAGAGCGACTGGCTTGCGGCCATGAACAGGCGATTGCGCTTGGGGCCGCCGAAGGTGATGTTGCCGCAGACCTCGGGCAGCCGGATGCGGCCGAGCAGCTTGCCGTCCGGCGACCACACCGTCACGCCGTTGTAACCGACCGCGCGGCCGGCATTGCTCGAGCACCAGACATTGCCGTTGACGTCGCAGCGGACGCCGTCCGGTCCGCACTTCACGCCATCGATCGTGAAATCGCTGAACCGCTTGCCGTTCGAGAGCTTATTGTCGGCGCCGACATCGAACACGAAGACGTCGCCCTTGCCGCCCGCGCCGCTATCGCCCGGTCCCTTGCCGGTCGAGACGACATAGAGCTTTTTGTAGTCGGGCGAGAAGCAGAGGCCGTTGGGATCCGGCACCTGGTCCTCGCTCACCACGAGATCGACGCGGCCGGAGGGATCGATGCGATAGCAATTGGTCGGCAGCTCGCGCTTGGCCGGCACGAAGCCCGCCGGCTGGCCGATCCGGGGATTGAGCTTGCCGGCCGCGTTGCTCGGGCCACCCGCAGCGTCGGGCTCGCCCTCATAGAGCTGGCCGCCATAGGGCGGATCGGTGAACCAGTAGCTGCCGTCGGGATGCGCGACGACGTCGTTCGGCGAGTTCAGTCGCTTGCCGTTGTAGGAATCGGCGAGCACGGTCGCGGTGCCGTCATTCTCGTAGCGCGTCACCCGGCGGGTGAGATGCTCGCAGGACAGCTGGCGGCCCTGGAAGTCGAACGAATTGCCGTTGCTGTAATTCGACGGCATGCGGAAGACGCTGACATGGCCGTCATCCTCCGACCAGCGCATCTGCCGGTTGTTCGGAATATCGCTCCACAGCAGATAGCGGCCCTGCGAGCTCCAGGCCGGGCCCTCGGCCCATAGCAGCCCGGTATGGAGGCGCTTGATCGAGGTGTTGGGCTGGGCCAAATCGTTGAAGGACGGATCGACCGCGATGATGTCGGGGTCCCAGAAATAGGTGGTCGGCGCACCGCGCGGACTGAAATCGCGCGGCGGGGTCGTGATCGTGGTCGGCGGCCCGACCGGCGCGGGCGCGTTCTGGGCCAGCGCGCCACTGACGCCGGTTGCGGCAGCAGCCGCCCCCACCGCCAATCCCTGGACAAGTGTTCGCCGTGAAACGTTCGGATCGCGCCGCTCTCGACGTGTCATCGCATCATCCCACTCTGTTGGCCGGCCGTTGATCCGGCCTGGCGCGCGGGAGGTTAGACTGCTCGCCCCGAGGTTGCGAGTGACGGTTTTTCATCCCCGAGGGCGGAAATTTCACATTGTTGTGGTTTCTGCTTCCGTCATCGCGAGGAGCGAAGCGACGACCTGTCCGCCGAAGCCTTGGCGAATGCGGAAGCAATCCATCCACCCAGCCCGTGGACGGATGGATTGCTTCGCTTCGCTCGCAATGACGGTTATACGGATCGGCTCAATCCGGCCGGATCATCTCGAACATGTTTTCCGGCTTGATCTCGAAATAGTCACCTCTCCGCCCGGCGCGGACGATGGGGTGCGCGAGGCCGGTCTGGTAGACGCCGTCCTTGATGAAGGCCTTGTCGATGTGGACGGCGACCACCTCGCCGAGCGTCAGCCAGGCCTCGGCCTTCTTGCCGTCGGCGCCCTGGAGCTGGATGATCTGGCTCACCTTGCATTCGAACGACACCGGGCTTTCGGCGACCCGTGGCACGTTGACGAGCTTGCCGGCGACCGGCGTCAGCCCAGCGATCTTGAACTCGTCGACATCGCGCGCGACATGCGCCGCGGTCGCGTTCATGTGCTTGGCGAGATCCATCGTCGCCAGGTTCCAGACGAACTCGCCGGTGTCCTGGATGTTGGCGACGCTGTCCTTCCAGTTGGTGGAGGAGAAGCCGATGATCGGCGGCACGTAGCAGAAGGCGTTGAAAAAGCTGTAGGGCGCGAGGTTGACGTTGCCGCCCTTGTCACGGGAGGAAATCCAGCCGATCGGCCGCGGCGCCACGATGGCGTTGAACGGGTCGTGCTTCAGGCCGTGGCCGTTCTTCGGCTCGTAGAAATGCAGGTCTTTTGCGGTCACGGCTCAGCCCCCTAAGTAGCCCGGATGGAGCGCAGCGCAATCCGGGACGGTCTCGCAAGCGGATCGAATACCCGGATTACGCGGAGCCTGTCATCGGGCGCGCGATCGCGCGACCCGTTGGCTCCATCCGGGCCACAAACTCGATTTGCCTGCAATGACGGGAGAGTCAACTGACGAAAATGTCAGGGCTGGCGCTCAAGGGTTGGCGCTCAGTTGGCGCGGGAACGCGGCGACAGGCCGGCAATCACGAAATCGATCATCTGGTCGATGGTCGGTCCCGGCTTGGTTGCGCATTGGGCGATCATCTGCGGATGGAAGAACCGCATCATCGCGGTGCAGGCGCACAGCGACGCGAGTTGCAGGTCCGGCGCCTCGAACTCGCCCGACGCGGCTCCTTGCGCGATCACCTCGCCAATAATGGAGGCGATACACTCCATATGGGCGACGCAGACGTCCCAGTCCTCCTGCATCGCGATCTCAACCATCTCGTGCAGCTTGGAATCGCCGACATAGCGCTCGGTGTTCATGCGATTGATGGTCGTCATCATCTGGCGCAGGCGCGGCGCGGCCGGCCCCTCCGACCGTGCGATGCGCTGCGCCTCGATCTCGACCTCGCCCATCAAGCCGCGGGCCACGCTTTCGTGGATCGACTTCTTCGAATCGAAGAAGCGGTACACGTTGGCGGGGCTCATCCGCAGCTCTTTGGCGATGTCGGCGACCGTGGTCTTCTGGTAGCCGATCTGCCGGAACAAGCGCTCCGCCACCACGAGAATCCGCTCGCGGGTGTCGGTTTCGCTATGTTCCGAGATCAGTGTCATGTTGGCCTGCTCAATCTTCAATTATTCGGCCGCCTCAGCAAGTGGAAATGCGTGTTGCGCATCGCCGGCATGCTGCGGCGCAGTATCTGTTTGCTCGGGGCCGCTTTCCTCGAGGGTCTTGCGGAACCAGAGGGCGTAAAGGCCCGGCAGATACAGCAAGGTCAGGAAAGTCGCAACAAACAAACCGCCCATGATGGTGATCGCCATCGGACCCCAGAACGCCGAGCGCGACAGCGGGATCATGGCGAGGATCGCGGCGAGCGCGGTCAGCACCACCGGCCGGGCGCGCCGGACGGTGGCTTCGACGATCGCCTCGCGCCGGGTCAGGCCGGACGCCACGTCGCTCTCGATCTGATCGACCAGGATCACCGCGTTGCGCATGATCATGCCGGCGAGCGCGATCAGGCCGAGCAGCGCCACGAAGCCGAACGGCTGGTTGGCGACGTTCAAGCCGAGCGAGGCGCCGACGATGCCGAGCGGCGCGGTCAGGAACACCAGGAACAGGCGCGAGAAGCTCTGCAGCTGGATCATCAAGAGCGTCAGCATCACCATGACCATCACCGGGAAGAGGATGAAGATCGACGCATTGCCCTTGGCGGATTCCTCGAACGCGCCGCCCGGCTCGATCCGGTAGGCCGGCTCGAGATGGGCCTGGATATCCCTGAGCTTCGGCGAGATCTGGTTGGTGACGTCGGGCGCCTGCACGCCGTCGACCACGTCGGAGCGCACGGTGATCGCCATGTCGCGGTTGCGCCGCCACAGGATCGGCTCCTCATGCGCATATTCGATTTTTGCAATTTGCTGCAGCGGGACCGCCACACCATTGCGTGACGTGATGGTGAGGTCGCCGACCCGACCCAGATCGAGCCGTTCGGACGGCACTGCACGGGCGATCACGCCGACCTTTTCGATGCCGTCGCGGATCGTGGTGACCGGCGCGCCCGAGATCAGCATCGCCAGCGCCTGCGAGACGTCCTGCGGGGTCAGGCCGAGCGCGCGCGCCCGGTCCTGGTCGACGGCGAGCTTCAGGTAGGGTGACTGCTCGTTCCAGTCGAGCTGGACGTCCTTGACGTTCTTATTCTGGCGCATGACGTCGCGGACCTGGTAGGCGATGTCGCGCACCTTGTTGGCGTCGGGGCCGATCACGCGGAACTGGACCGGGAAGCCGACCGGCGGACCGAAGTTGAAGCGGTCGACGCGAACCCGCGCTTCGTTCAGCGCGCCGTCGGCGGCGGCCTGCTCGATCTTCGCCTTGACGCGCTCACGCGCCTCGACGTTCTTGGCGAGGATCACGATCTCGGCGAAGGCCTCGTTCGGCAGCTGCGGGTTGAGGCCGAGCCAGAAGCGCGGCGAGCCCTGGCCGACATAGGCGGTGTAGGTCGCAATATCCTGGTCGCCCTTCAACAGCCCTTCGGCCTGCTTCACTGCCTTCTCGGTGACGTTGAAGGCGGTGCCTTCGGGCAGGCGGAGCTGCAGGAACAGCTCGGGCCGCTCCGACAGCGGGAAGAACTGCTGCTGGACGTGGCCGAAGCCTACGATCGCGGCGACGAACACGCCGACGGTCGCCGCCACCACCTTGATGCGGTGATCGACGCACCACTGCACGACGCGGCGCAGGCCGCGATACATCCGCGTCTCGTAGATCGCGTGCGGATCGTGGTTCTGGTGCACCTTGATGTTGGGCAGCAGCTTGACGCCGATATAGGGCGTGAAGATCACCGCGACGAACCAGGAGGCGACCAGCGAGATCGCCACGATCCAGAAGATGCCGCCGGCATATTCGCCGACCGCGGAATTGGCAAAGCCGATGGGGAGGAAGCCGGCGGCCGTCACCAGCGTTCCCGTGAGCATCGGAAACGCGGTGGATTCCCAGGCAAAGGACGCCGCCTTCATGCGGTCCCAGCCCTGCTCCATCTTCACCACCATCATCTCGACCGCGATGATGGCGTCGTCGACCAGCAGGCCGAGCGCAATGATCAGCGCGCCGAGCGTGATGCGGTGCAGATCGAGGGACATCGCGTTCATCACGATGAAGACGATGCCGAGCACCAGCGGCACCGACAGCGCCACCACGATGCCGGTGCGCCAGCCGAGCGCGACAAAGGAGACGAACAGCACGATTGCGAGGGCCTCGACGAAGGAGTGCACGAACTCGCCGACGGCGTGCTCGACCACTTTGGGCTGGTCGGCGATCTGCTTGATATCGATGCCCTGCGGCACCGCCTTCATGAACTCGGCGGTCGCCTGCTGGACCTCCTTGCCGAGCTCGAGGATGTTGGCGCCCTTGGCGGTGACGACGCCGATGCCGAGCGCGGGCTTGCCCTCCTGGCGAACCTTGAAGCTCGGCGGATCGACATAGCCGTGGCTGACGGTCGCGATATCGCCGAGCCGGAACACGCGGCCGTTGCTCTCGACCGGCGTTTCGGCAACCGCCTTGACGCCGTCAAGCGCGCCGGTGACGCGCAGCGGCACGCGCTGCGACGAGGTCTCGACGGTACCGGCCGGCGTGACGTTGTTCTGCTTGGCGAGCGAGTCGAACAGCGCCTGCGGCGTGATGCCGAGCGTCGCGAGCTTGGCATGCGAGAACTCGACGAAGATGCGCTCGTCCTGGATGCCGTAAAGGTCGATCTTGGTGACGCCCGGCACCTTCAGCAGGCGCTGGCGGAAACCTTCCGCGACCTTCTTGAGCTGCGCGTAATTGGCGCCGTCGCCGGTCATCATATAGAGGATCGAATCGACGTCGGAGAATTCGTCGTTGACGACGGGACCGAGGATGCCGGAGGGCAAGTCGCCCTGCACGTCGGCCAGCTTCTTGCGCAGGAGATAGAAGAAATAGGGCACGTCCTTCGGCGAGGTCGAATCCTTGAAGGAGACCTGCATCGCCGTGAAGCCCGGCTTGGAATAGGTCTGCACCTTGTCGAAGAACGGCAGCTCCTGCAGCTTCTTCTCGATGGGATCGGCGACCTGCATCTGCATTTCCTGCGAGGTCGCGCCCGGC
Organism: Bradyrhizobium sp. USDA 3364; assembly: GCF_054056355.1. Lineage (NCBI taxonomy): Bacteria > Pseudomonadati > Pseudomonadota > Alphaproteobacteria > Hyphomicrobiales > Nitrobacteraceae > Bradyrhizobium > Bradyrhizobium sp. USDA 3364. The sequence continues at coordinate 4,846,087 of NZ_JBSRYG010000002.1, read as the reverse complement.
CACATCACCGAGACGTTCACCACCTTGACGGTGAAGAACGGGTCCTCGGCGCGGCCGAGCTTCTCGTAGGAGAAGAAGCCGGCGGCGCCGAGGATGATCATCAGGAACAGCACCAGCGTCGGATGGCTGACCGCCCAGGCCGAAAGGTTGAAGCGCTTCATCGAACTCTCCAAGTCCAAATCGTATCGACTTCAATCGTCATTGCGAGCGAAGCGAAGCAATCCATTCTTCAGTGCGTCGCGACGTGGATTGCTTCGTCGCTTCGCTCCTCGCAATGACGCGGGACTAAAACGACAGCGACGACACGACCCGCACCTTCTGGCTCGGATCGAGTTTCTGCACACCGAGGGCGACCACCTTGGCGCCATCGTCGACGCCGCCGGAGATGACGACGTTGCTGCTCTCATAGGCCTTCACCTTGACCGGCTTCAGCGCGATGTCACCCTTGTCGTCGACGATGTAGAGCGAGGGATCGCCGCCCTGGCTGTACAGCGCCGACAGCGGCAGTTTCGCTACCCGCTCGCTCGCCTTGTCGGCCAGGGTCAGCGTCGCGGTCATGCCGAGCGAGACGGCCTCGTCGGCATCCGGCAGCGAGAACTTCGCGAGATAGGTGCGGGTGGCGGGGTCCGCCTGCGGCGCGACCTCGCGCAGCTTGGCGGCATAGCTCTTCTTCGCGTCCGACCACAGCGTCACCGTGGCAACGCCCGACCTGGCACGAGCAAGAAGCGTCTCTGGGATCGCGACGACAGCTTCCTTCTCGCCAAGTCGGGCGACACGGATCGAAGCCTGACCCGCGGCAACCACCTGGCCGGGCTCGATCATGGTCGCTGTGACGACACCCCGGGTGTCGGCCACGAGCGTTGCATAAGAGAGGGAATTCCTGGTCAGCTCGACCGAGCGCTCGGCACGGTTCAGCCGCGCGCGGGCCTCGTCGCCGGCGGCCTTGGCGGAATCGAGCGCCGCGTCGGTGGTCCAGCCCTTCACCTTCAGATCCTTGGCGCGCTGCTCGGCGGCCGCGGCCTGCGCCAGCACGCCGGTGGCGGCGCGGAATTCGGCCTCCGCCTGCTCGGCCTGCAGCTTCAGATCGACCTCATCGAGCGTGGCCAAGGGCTGGTCGACGTCGACTGTCTGTCCGACCTCGACCAGCCGCTTGGCCACCTTGCCGGCAACCCGAAAGCCCATATCGGCTTCGATACGGGGCTTGATGGTGCCGACAAAGCTGCGCTCAGGGGTTTCAGCTTCATAATGGACGGTCGCCACCAGAACGGGGCGTCCCGGATCGGCCTGTTCGGCCGCCTTTTCGTTGCAGCCGGCCAGCGCGAACACCGCGAAAGCTAACGATGCTCCCGTCAAGAGCCTGTAGTAGCTCGAGAAAATGGAACGGCCGAACATCTGAATTCTCCATCGGGCTGATGACTGATGAAGAGTATCGATTTATCACTGATGAATGTCAATATTCGTCAATAGTAACCTATTCGTGAGGACGAGCCGGGATCGGCGCGGGAAGTGGCAATTCTTTGGGGTTGCGTAACCCGGATGGAGCGAAGCGAAATCCGGGAGGTCAGCCGATGAGGTGATTGGCCATGGACTACGCTTCGCTCCATCCGGGCTACGAGCGACGACGGCTTGCGCCGGCTACTTCGCGCCGGCGAACTCGGTCTTGGTCTCGTGGCCGCCGAGGAACACCAAGAGGCCGCCGATCAACGGCAGCAGCGACAGCACCAGCAAGCCCGTGGACGTGCTGCCGGTCGCCTCCTTGACCCAGCCGATCAGATATGGCCCGAGGAAACCGGCGAGGTTGCCGATCGAGTTGATCAGCGCGATCGCGCCGGCAGCGGCGGTGCCGGCAAGCCAGGCCGTCGGCAGCGTCCAGAACACCGCGAAGGTGCAGAAGATGCCGATCCCGGCGACCGTCAGCACGACCATGGTCAGGGTCGGATCGCTGATATAGCTCGACACGGCGAGCGCCAGCGCAGTCAGCAGCAGCGGCGCGCCGACATGGAACACGCGCTCGCGCGTCGCGTCCGAACGGCGCGCCCACAGGATCATCGCGACAGTGCCGAACGCATAAGGGATCGCGGTGACGAAGCCGGTCTGCGCGTTGGTCAGGCCGAACGCCTTGACGATCTGCGGCAGCCAGAACTGCACGCCATAGAGCGCGCCGACGAAGCCGAAATAGATCGCGCTGAGCGCCAGCACCTTCGGCGAGGACAGCGCCTCGAACAGCGTGAAGTGCCTCGCCGCCTGCTTGGCCGCGACCTCGGCATCGAGCTTCGCCTTCAGCCACGCCTTCTGCTCGGCCGAGAGCCAATCGGCCTTTTCCGGCCGGTCGGTGAGATAGAACCAGGTGACGATGCCGAGCAGCACCGAGGGGATGCCCTCGATCACGAACAGCCACTGCCAGCCCTTCAGCCCAATCGCGCCGTCGAGGCCAAGCAGCAGGCCGGAGATCGGCGCGCCGATCGCGGTCGACACGGGCACGGCGATCGCGAAGGCGGCGAGGAAGTGCGCGCGATACTCGGCCGGATACCAGTAGGTCAGATAGAGGATGATGCCGGGGAAGAAGCCGGCCTCCGCCACGCCGAGGAAGAAGCGCAGCGCGTAGAAACTGTTCTCGTCATAGACCGCCGCCATCAGCGCCGACAGGATACCCCAGCTCACCATGATGCGGGCGATCCAGCGCCTGGCGCCGAACCTCTCCAGCGCCAGATTGCTCGGCACCTCGAAGATGAAATAGCCGATGAAGAAGATGCCGGCGCCGAACGAGAACACCACCGGCGAGAACTTCAGCTGGGCATTCATGGTCAGCGCGGCGAAGCTGAGATTGACGCGGTCGAGATAGGAGAAGAAGTAGGCCAGGATCAGGAACGGGATCAAACGCCAGGAGATCGCGCGGATCGTCGAGGTCTCGATCTCGCTGCGGGCGCCACGATCCGGCGCGACGGTTGCGGTCTGGCTCATCGGTTTCCCCCCAAAGCTATTGCTTGCCTTGAGGATTATTGCGTGGCTCAGCCTTCGGCAATGGCAAAAACTCGCAGCACACAGCGCAAACGGGGACCCCTTGCCGGGCTGAAAGACCTTGCACCGCGTCATTGCGAGCGAACGAAGCGACGAAGCAATCCATCGGTCGGCATGCGCGGTGAAATGGATTGCTTCGCTTCGCTCGCAATGACGGACGCGACAGTCAGCCCTACTCGGCGAGCTGGAAGCGCGCGAAGCGATCGAGCTCCTCCTCTATGCGGCGCTTCAGCTCCTTGCGCCCCGCCTGCTTCTTGCCGTTGCCGACCCAGCTCCATTTCTGCATCAGCAGCTTCTTGTTCTGCCGGTCGGTCTTGAGGTCGAGAGCGGCAACGATGTCGTCGCCGACCAATACCGGCAGCGCGAAATAGCCGAACAGGCGCTTCTCCTTCGGCACATAGGCCTCGAAGCGGTGGCCGTAGCCGAAGAACAGCTCGGTGCGCTTGCGCTGGATGATCAGGGGATCGAACGGCGAGAGGATGTGAACCAAGGAGGGATCGCCCTCGCCGGTCGCTTCCAGCACCTCGGGCCGCGCCCAATGCTCCTGCTTGCCGGCGCCCTCGAGCGCGATCCGCACCAGCTCCTTGCGGCGCACGCGCGCCTCGATCAGGCTGCGCACCGCCTTCTTGCTCGGCGCGTCGAGATGGCAGATCGAGTCCAGGCTGACGATGCCCTGCGAGCGCAGCGCGCGGTCGAGCAGATAGGCTGTTCGGGCCGAGGCGGGTGCGGGCTTCGGCGGCTTGTCCCAGCCGAAATGCCTGCTCATCAGCTCGTAGGTCTTCAGCATGCCGGCGCGTTCGCTGATCGTGACGACGCCGCCATAGAAGGCGAGCTGCAGCGCACGCTTGGAGGGTTTGCGGCTCTGCCAGAGATGCTCCTTCTCGGTCAGCACGTCGTCTTCGATGTCGCGGATGGTCAGCGGCCCCTCGCGCAGCAACCGCATGATCTTGCGCGTGTCCGCCGGCGTCACCGACGCGAACCATTTGTGGCCCTCGCGCTTGTGCGCCTTCATGACAGGCAGAAAGATATTGATGTCCTTGGACGGCACGTAGGACAGCGCGTGCGTCCAGTATTCGAACACGCTCTTGTCCTGGCTCTGCGCCTGCTTGAGGTCGGCGCGGCGGTAATCCGGAATGCGGGTGAACAGGATGTGGTGATGGCAGCGCTCGATCACGTTGATGGTGTCGATCTGCACATAGCCGAGATGGTCGACGGCGGCGGCCACCGCCGACGCCCCCTCCCCGAACGGCGCGTTGGTATCGAGCCGCTGCGCGCGCAGCCAGATGTGGCGGGCGGCGGCAGTGTTCAGGGATAAGGGTTCGGCGGCGCGGGGCATTGCCCCGGCAATGTAGTGAGATTCGCGCGGCTGTGGAGACCTGGGTCACCGGCCCGAATCCGAATGTGACCTAAATCACATTCCGGGCCTTGAGCCAGTCCTAGGTTCCCAGCATCAAGACGACAGCAAGCCCGATTGGCTAGCCTGACATTTAAGGACGAAAACCATGATCCGCTCCCTTGCCTTGTCTCTTTTGACAATCGGCGCCGCGCTGTCGATGACGGCGGGCGTTGCACTGGCCGGCAGCGACACCGTTCCGGCCGCCCAGATCCTCAATGCGCTGAAGCCGAAGCAGGCCACCCGCAGCCTCTCCGCCGGTGCGCAGGCCGACCCGGCCGCCTCGGCCAGGGAGGCGAGCTTCCTCAATACCGTTCGCAACCGCCAGACCCGCTCGCTGTCGATGGGCGAGCGCCAGGAGATCGCCGACATCGCCGCCAACAAGCCGAAGATCGATCTGGAAATTCACTTCGACTACAACTCCGCTGACATCAGCAGGGGCTCGACCCAGACGGTGCAGGAGCTCGGCAAGGCGCTGTCCGACGCCAGCATGAAGGGCTCGACCTTCGTCATTGCCGGCCACACCGATGCGATTGGCAGCGAGGCCTATAACCAGGACCTGTCGGAGCGCCGCGCCGACACCATCAAGAGGTATCTGATCGAGCATTACGGCCTGAACGGCTCTGATCTCGTGACCGTCGGCTACGGCAAGACCCGGCCGAAGGATCCGAACGCGCCGATGGACCCGACCAATCGTCGCGTGCAGGTCGTCAACATGGATACCAAGAAGGCCTCGCAGTAATCTCCCGCATTGGCGGCTATGAACGTGCTCGGCCTCGTGGTTCGAGACGCGCCGCGAGCGGCGCTCCTCACCATGAGGGTCTAAGATTTCGCCGGGAACAACACCTCATCCTGAGGAGCCCGCCAAAGGCGGGCGTCTCGAAGGATGGGCGGCAACGCCCCCCTGCCACGTTCCTTCATGTGCGACAGCTCTGGTCCGGCTGGCGGATCGCGTGCTTCCGCGATTCTTAGATCCAGTTCTGGAAAAGCATCAGCCGATTGAAGGTCGCCATCGAGGTCTCGATGGCGGCCGCTGTGACCGGCAGCATGGCGATGAAGCCGGCGCCTCCGACCGCCACGAAAGCCCACAGCAGCCAGCTTGGCACTCCCTTGCGCGTCAGCGCATGGACCAGCACGAAGCTCGCCGTCGTCGCGGCCGGCAGATAGTAATAGATGAAGCCGAGCGTGCGCGGCAGCAGCGCCCAGGCGAGATATGGGCCGAGATAGAACGCAAGCACCAGAAACGCCCCGCGGCTGCGCCCGACGATCCAGTCGCGCAGCGCGACGATCAGCGCGATCAATGCCGGCCACAGCACCAGCGGATTGCCGAGGAACACGATCGCGGCGAACCTGTCGTCGCCGACCTTCTCGAACAGATACCAGACCGGGCGCACCAGGAGCGGCCAGGACGGCCACGAGCTCATATAGGTGTGGCCCGCGATCGCGGTCGTGGTGTTGTCGGCGAAGATGCGGCGCTGCGCCTCTATGAGGTCGGTGAAGGATAGACCGTAGAGCGGCACGAAGGTCGCGAGATAGACGGCGGCCGGGATCAGCACGAAACAGACGATGAAGTGCGGGAGACGGAAATCCGGCCACAGGTCCGGCCGGTACCAATCCTCCGCATTGGCGTCGGCAAAGCGCGTGCGCCAGCCCTGCATCAGGTGGATCACAACGACAATCGCGATGCAGGTCGCGAGCACGAACAGCCCGCTCCATTTGCAGCCGCTCGCAAGCCCCGCGGCCAAGCCCGCCAGCGCGAAGGCGGAGTGCGGCCGCGTCTGCCTGAAGCCGTGGATGAAAGCCGCGATCGCGAACAGACAGAAGGCGAGTGCGAAAATATCCAGCATCGCAATCCGCGACTGCACGAACAGCATCTGGTTGAAGAAGGCGAGCAGCACGGCTGCGATCGCGCGCTGCTGCGACGCGAACAGCGCCAGCGCACCGAGATAGACGCCGACCAGTGCAAGCGCACCGAACAGCGCCGCCGGATAGCGCCATCCCAGCGGCACGTCGCCGAACGCCTTGATCGAGAGTGCGATGATCTCCTTGGCGAGCGGCGGATGCATCGGGTTGAGGATCGGGCCCTCGAGCACCGGCAGCAGCATCTGCCGCGCCGCCGGCACGTAATGCACCTCATCGAAATAGAGCTTGTCCGGCGTGGTGATCCCGAGCAGCAGCACGACATGGGCGACGATGAAGATGATCGCCGCGACGATCGCCGTGCGCGCGGCGGGACGCCGCAGAACGGAACGGGATTCGGATGCGATGTTCAAAGCGCAAGCACGCCGCGGGCGGAACGAGTGTGAGCGAAGTGTGAGCTCGGACTGCGCGTGTGATGTGCGCGCGCGTGACGTGTGTGATCTGAACTCACGTATCCGCAGCGTTGAATGCAGTCGCATCGACAGACACTAACCATCCAGTTCACCTCGGCTCGGCTTGTGACAAATATACAATATCAGGCGCGTGCACGATCCGGTACGATGACAACGTTAAGTCGATCGGTATTGCAATGAATTCGCCTCACAGCTTTTTCCCCTTGCTTGCACTCGGTCTTGCCGCCGCACTGACGGCGCATCCTGCTCAGGCGCAGACGCGCGTCGGCGAAGCGGCGATGGTGAAGAACGAAGTTGTCCGCGTTGCGGCGGCGACTACGCCGATCAATGTCGGCGACGCGCTGCTGCGCGACGAGACGGTGCGCACCGGTCTCGAGAGCGCGGCGCGGCTCGTGATGGCCGACAGCACCAATCTCTCACTCGGGCCGAATGCCTCGCTCAAGCTCGATCGCACAGTGTTCGACGACGAGCATCACTATCGCGATGTCGCGATCCGCCTGACATCGGGCGCGTTCCGCTTCGTCACCGGCCACTCGGACAAGGCCGCCTACAAGATCGTCACGCCGCTCGCGACCATCGGCGTTCGCGGCACGGTGCTCGATATCCTCTCACAGCGCGGCAAGACCACGGTGGTGTTGCAGGAAGGCGCATCGACGGTGTGCACGTCGAGCCGGCAGTGCATTGACCTGACCCAGCCCGGTGACACCGCGATCATCACTTCGAGCGGCGGCCACACCATGATCCAGAAGACCAACAACCCGCCCTGGACTTTTGCCGCGACTTGCAGCCAGGCAGCCGGGCTCTGCACCGTCACCCAGTACGCCGACGCGACGCCGGTGACGCCGCCGGTCGACGACGATCCGACCGGCATGCTGTGCGGGCGGTGAGCATGGCGCGCCGCATCCGTCACTTGATCCTGCCGACAGCTCTGACGATCGCGCTGTCGCTCGCTATGCTGCAGACGCTGGCTGCACCGGCCGAGGCGCAAACCCCGAGGCCGACGTCGACGCCAACCACAGGCTGCACGTCGATTCCCGATACCGAATTCGCGGTGTCGCCGAACTGTGGATCGAGTCCCACGCCGACGCCTACTCCCGCAGCAACACCACCCCCCACGCCGACACCGACGCCTAGCCCTTCGCCCAGTCCCTCGCCGACTCCAACTCCGACACCAACTCCGCCGCCGATCACCGGGGCGCCGTCGAGCGGCAGCTCGATCAACGGTCTCGCGGACCAGCGCTTCAACCAGATGATCACCAACCGCGTGCTCGGCACGGTGCTGCTCGGCGTCAACGAGCAGGTCAATTGCAGCGACTGCATCAGCGCGTTTGGCTCGGCCGGCTCGTTCTCGGCCGGCATCCATGGCCGCAAGACCATCACGCCGAACCTGTCGCTGCTCGCCGGCATCGCCTACACGCAGTATGGCGAGGGCGGCTACAACGTCACCAGCGCGCCGATCGGCGCCTTCGCGTTGCGCTACGACTTCGTCGACTGGGGCTCGTCGCGGCCGTTCTTCGATATCGGCACCATCCTCTCGCCGTCGGAGAGGGTGCGCTACACCCGCAGCTATGCCACGAGCCTGGGCCCGGTGTCGGTCACCAGTCAGACCTCAAGCGAAAATTACGGCGTGTACGGACGCGCGGGCTGGATCAGCCGGCTGTCGGCGCGCGACGAGGTCGCAGCTTCCGTCGAGGTCTGGCAACTGTGGCAGCGGGTCAAGGGCTACAGCGATCCCGCCATGGCCTTCAATCCGTTCGACGCCACCATCGCCGACGGCACCGACCGCACCAGCCTGGTCAAGGTCGGCGGCCAGTGGACGCATCTGTTCGGATCGAGCGTCGAGACCAACATCAATGGCGGCTGGGTGCAATCCTTCGCCGCCCATTCCGGCATCGTCGCGACCGTCACCGGCGACGGCACCATCGTGCCGACGATGGGCAACCAGGGCTGGTTCGAATATGGCGGCCGGGCCGGCTTCCGCATCACCAAGGGCTGGATCGCCGACCTGTTCCTCAACGGCACCGCCGGGCCGCAGCCGGTCGGCAACACGGTTCACGGCGGCATCGGTCTGCGGATCAATTATTGAAGCAAGCGCTTCCCCGCCCCGCAGGCGCGGAGCGAGGAAGAAGTGGCTCAGGCCGCCGCCTTGCCTTCATAGGCCCGGCGCAGGCCCTCGACGTCGAGCTTGATCATGCCGAGCAACGCCTGCATCGCGCGCGCGGCGCCCGCCGCGTCGGGGCCGCCGATATAGCTGTGAAGTTCGCGCGGCACGATCTGCCAGGACACGCCGAAGCGGTCGCGCAGCCAGCCGCACTGCTCCTCCTTACCACCATCAGCGAGTAGCGCGGCCCAGAGCCGATCGACCTCGGCCTGATCGACGCAGTCGATCGAGAACGAGATCGCGTGGGTGTACTCCATCTTCATCCCGCCGTTCAGCGCCATGAAGCGCTGACCGGCCAGGGTGAATTCGACCACCAGCACGGTGCCGGCCTTGCCGGCCGGACCGTCGATGGTGTTGTGCTGGATCTTGTCGATCCGGGAGTCCGGCAGCAGCGAAACATAGACGTTCGCGGCCTCCTCGGCCTCGCCGTCGAACCACAGGCAGGGTGACACCTTTGACATCGATGAACTCCGCGCCGGCGGGCGATCAGGCGGTGGCAGCGGCGGACTGCTTCGTCGCAGCCTCGACGTCCATCCACATCACTTCCCAGATGTGACCATCGGGATCCTCGAAGCTACGGCCATACATGAAGCCGTAGTCCTGCTTCGGCGACGGATCGGCGGTGCCGCCCGCGCCGGTGGCCTTGGTCACGTAACCGTCGACCGCGTCGCGGTTCTCGGCGGAAAGGCAGACCAGCACTTCGCTCGTGGTCCTGGCGTCGGCGATCTTCTTCGGCGTGAACTGCCGGAATTTGTCGTGGGTCAGCAACATCACGAAAATGGTCTCCGAGATCACCATGCAGGAGGCGGTGTCGTCGGAGAATTGCGGATTCTTGGTGGCGCCGATCGCCTCGTAGAATGCGGTGGCATGGGCCAGATTGCTGACCGGCAAATTGACGAAGATCATCTTGGGGTTGGCCATGAACGGCGCTCCTTTTGCGGGTTGTGCGCGGAGGACGAACCGCATAGCCGCTTCCCGACATCGGCGCGCAGATTTTTATTGCGACGTCGTGCCGCAGGCGACTTCAGGTCACGATCGGCGTCGGCATGGTCAGAAATGCCCGCGTCACATGCCAGAACAGCTCGCGATTGGTGGCAAGCGCCACCGAATGGGCGGTGCCGGGCAGGATGATGAACTGGCGGTCGCCGTTCGGCAGCTTGTTGAAGAACTCCTCGAGGTCGGGGACCGCCGCGATCCCGTCATATTGGCCGCGGACCAGCAGCACCGGCGCCAGCACCTGCTCCGGATGCACCACCGGCAGATTGGCGGTCATGTCGAGATAGGTGCCGGTCGGGATCTGGTCGCCGAACTGCATCTCGACATCGGCCAGCACTTCCATCACCGCGGGGTCCGACGTGCCGGGCCTGTCGCGGGTCGCAATCGAACGGATCATGTCGCGGTCGCGCTCGCCCTTGTTGTGACTGCGGTAATAGGCAAGCTGCTCGGCGCGCTTCGCCAGCGTCGGCGAGCCCTCGCCCTTGTAGGTGAAGGCGGCGAACACCAGCCGGTCGATCCGCTCGGGGGCCGCCATCGCGAACGCGCCGGCGCGCAGCGCGCCGGAGGATTCGCCGAGGAAGTGATATTTCGTCTGCCCGGTCTCGCGCGCGATCACCTCGACCGCGGCCTTCAGGTCCTCGACACCGCTCGCGATATCCGCATTGCCCGACGTGCGGCCGGACTTGCCGTAATTCTCATGGTCCATGGTCCAGCAGTCGAAGCCGTAGCGCGCGAAGGTGTTGAGCAACGAATACTCGCCCTTGCCCGGCACGGTGAGGTCGAACACCCTCGATGTCACCGACGAGCCGTGAACGAAGAACACCACGGGCCGCGCCGGCTCGCCCGGTTTCGGCGCGCCGATCCGCTTGCGGAACATCCACAAGGGGATCTCGCCCTTCTTCGCCCAGTATTCGTTGCTCCATACTTCTCCCTCGGCGGGAACGGCGGTCGCGGCTTGCGCGGGCGCTGCTGCGAGCGCGCCGGCGGCCGCAGCAGTGCCGATACCCTTGATGATGGTACGCCGCGAATGGTCGGAATGCATCTTGGCCGGCCTCCCCTTCGGAACAACGGGACTTCGTTCGTCCGCCGGATTGTACGATGCTAGCATCCACAACCGTCATTGCGAGCGCAAGCGAAGCAATCCATGGCGCTGCTTGCGGAAGCATGGATTGCTTCGTCGCTTCAGCGCAAATTGCTTTGCAATTTTGTCGCGAGCTCCTCGCAATGACGGCCAGTGGATGCACGATTTTGTGAACGCGCATTCCGGCGTTCGGCGCGGACGACGGACGGACTTGGCCCTAGTCTCCGCGGCGATCCGACCGGAAACATCCGGCGAGAAGCGGGAGCGAAGAATGAGCAGCAATCTCACCGACGAAGAACTTGCCGCCTTGATGCCCTCCGAACTGTGCCAGCACCAGACGCCGATCCCGACCCAGATCGTCTCCAGCGACGAGTTCTATCCCGACCCGCAGAACGAACGGCAGCGCGAGGTCGAGGCGCGACTGCTCGCGATGGCCGACGATCTCGGCGGCAAGCACGGCCTCGACCGCCGGAGATTCTTCCAGACCGCGGCCGGCATGGCCGCCTCCTTCGTCGCGATGAACCAGGTCTACGGCGAACTGTTCGACGTGACGCCGGCGGAGGCCGCGACACCCGCGATGGCGCAGGAGCGCGCCAACGGATTGAAAGACCAGTTCATCATGGACATGCACACGCATTTCCTGCGCGACGACACCCGCATCATGGGCTTTGTTGAAATGCGCAAGGCGGTCGGCAAGGCCGGCTGGAACAAGGAGCTCAACGATCACGAACAGACCATCGAGGATCTCAAGTTCAACAACTACAAGAAGGAGATGTTTCTCGATTCCGACACCAAGATCGCGCTGATCTCCTCGGCGCCCTCGGATATCGAGCAGGACTGGTTCCTGACCAACGAGCAGATGGCCGACGCGCGCAAGAAGATGAACGACGAGGCCGGGTCGCGGCGCGTGTTCTGCCACGCCATCTTCACGCCCGGGCAGCCCGGTTGGCTCGACAAGCTCGACGCCGCATTGGCGCTGAAGCCGGAATCCTGCAAGGGCTATACGATCGGCGACAACACCCACAAGGAGATCAGCCGCTACCCGTGGCGGCTGGACGACGAGAAGGTCGCCTACAAGGGCTATGAGAAGATGGTCAAGGCGGGCATCAAGAATGTCTGCGTCCACAAGGGACTGTTCCCGCCCGGCATCGAGAAGCAGTACCCGAACCTGCGCGGCTTCGCCGACGTTGCCGATGTCGGCCAGGCGGCCAAGGACTGGCCGCAGCTCAACTTCATCATCTATCACTCGGCTTATCGCCATGTCGGCGGCGACCCGAGGGTCGCGCTCGCCGAATTCGAGCGTACCGGCCGGATCGCCTGGACCTCCGACCTCGCCGACATCCCGGCGCAGTACGGCGTCAACAATGTCTATGGCGATGTCGGGCAATTGTTCGCGACTACCCTCGTCGCCGAGCCCAATGTCTGCGCCGCGCTGATGGGCACCCTGATCAAGGGGCTTGGCGTCGATCACGTCTGCTGGGGCACCGATGCGTTGTGGACCGGCGCGCCGCAGTGGCAGATCGAGGGCCTGCGGCGGCTGGAGATCCCCGAAGTGATGCAGAAGAAGTTCGGCTACGCGCCGCTCGGTCCCGCCGACGGGCCGGTGAAGACCGCGATCTTCGGCGACAACAACGCCCGGCTCTACAACATCCAGCCGAAGCGCGCGATGCTCGACCTCAAGGGCGATCGCTTCGCGATGATGAAGGCGCAGTATGAGAAGGCCGGCCCCGAGCCGTCACACACGCGCTACGGCTACGTGGTGCCAAACGCAGTGATCGATCACCGGGTGTTTGTGTGACGCTCTAGCCCGTCATTGCGAGGAGCGACAGCGACGAAGCAATCCATTCATCCGCATGCAAGGAAAGATGGACTGCTTCGCTTCGCTCGCAATGACGAGCAGCCGGAGTTTCACCGTCCCTGAAATTTCGGCTTGCGCTTCTCGCTGAAGGCCTTGACGCCTTCCTTGAGATCGTCGCTGTCCCTGACTTCATCGAGCAGCCGCCGCACGTCGGCGACCGTCTCCAGCGGCCCCTTCGGCATGGCTTCACGGGCCAACCTCTTCAGCGCGCGGACCACCAGCGGCGCGTTGCCGGCGATCTTCGCGGCCATCTCCTGTGCAATCGCGATATGTTGTCCCTTTGGCACAACCTTGTTGACGAAACCGATCTGGTAGGCACGCTCCGCCGACATTTCCTCGCCGACCAGCAAAAACTCCATCGCGATCTTGTGCGGCATGCGCGCCATCACCGACGAGACGCCGCCCGCCGTGGTTCCGATCTTGCCCTCGGGATAAATGAAACGCGTCGTCTCCGACGCCACGCACAAATCGGCCATCTGGACCAGCACGAAGGCCCCGCCGACCACCCAGCCAGACGTCGCCGCAACGACCGGCTTGTCCAGCTCGACGCCCAGACCGGGGACCGCGTGCCACATATTGGCTGGAAGGTCGGCGACATCGGCGCCGACCGAGAAATACTTCTCCTCCGAGGAAGCCAGCACCGCGACGCGATCGTCGCTGTCGCGGAATCGCAGCCAGGTATCGCGCAACTCGCTGCACAGCGCATTGTTCAGCGCATTGTGCTTTTCGGTGCGGGTCATCGTGATGGTGGCGACGTGATCCGCACTCTCGTAACGAACGAGCGTCATGCTGGCCTCCCTGTTTTGTTGTTCTTTCAACGCGGCCTGGCCGCGTCGTCACTTCTTCTCGTCGGGATGCCGGTGCACCGGGTCGACCCACAGCACGTGCTCCGGCTTCTCGACCGGCTCGATGTCGAGATTGATCGCGACCGCCTCGCCGTCGGAGCGCACCAGCACGCATTCCAGCATCTCGTCGGGGCTGGCATTGATCTCCTGGTGCGGCACGTAGGGCGGCACGAAGATGAAATCGCCGGGGCCGGCTTCGGCGGTGAACTGCAGCTTCTCGCCCCAGCGCATCCGCGCCTTGCCCTTCACGACATAGATGATGCTTTCGAGGTGACCGTGATGATGCGCGCCGGTCTTGGCGTCCGGCTTGATGCTGACGGTGCCTGCCCACAATTTCTGCGCGCCGACGCGCGCGAAATTGATCGCGGCCTTGCGGTCCATGCCGGCGGTCGACGGCACATTCGGATCGAGCTGGTTGCCGGGAATCACACGGACGCCGTCGTGCTTCCAGCGCTCGTCGTCGTGATGGTGGTCGTGGGAGTGGGGGTGATCGTGGGAACCGCTCATCGTTCTTGCTCTCGTTGGTCGATTTTCGTGCCTGGAACGCTAGCGAAAAGCGCCCCTGCAGGCGAGCGCAAAATGGGAACATCGCCATGTGCCGGCGCGTTGCATCAGCGTATTCAGAAGGAGTAATTTCATGGGTAGCACGACCGACAAGATCAAGGGCACGGCCAATGAGGCGATCGGGAGGTTCAAACGGCGTCTTGGCAAGGTCACCGGTTCTCCGGCGATGCAGGGCAGAGGCGTGATCCTGGAAGCCAAGGGCAAGGGACAGAAGGCACTCGGCGGCGTCAAGAGCATCGTCAGACACACCGTCAATAGGGTGACCGCAGCGGCTCACTGGCCTCGCTGAAAGAGAGACGAGACGGCCGGTCCCATCGAGCCGGCTGCTCGAGCATGAGCAACGTTGGTCAGTTGCGCGGGCGCGGATGTGCCAGCACATCCGGATGTGCCAGCACATCCGGATTGACCACATTCGTCGGCGCACCGGCGGCGTAGGCCAAGATCTGATCGAAGATATCGGTGAACTGGATCTCGTATTCGTCGCGCGAGACATAGCCGAGATGCGGCGTGCAGACCACATTGTCCATGTTGAGCAACGGGTCCGACGTGTCGCGCAGCGGCTCCTTCTCGTAGACATCGATCGCCGCCATGCCGGGCCGGCCGGCGCGCAGCGCATCGACCAGCGCGCCGGGCTCGAGCAGCGGGGCGCGGCTGGTGTTGACGATCAGCGCAGTCTCCTTCATCCGCGCGAGGTCCTCCGCCTTAACGATGCCGCGCGTCGCGTCGACCAGCCGCATGTGCAGCGACAGCACATCGCAGCGGGCAAAGAAATCGGCCTTGCTGGCCGCGGTCTCGTAGCCGTCGGCGCGCGCCTTGGCCATCGCAGGTTCCCGCGCCCAGACCAGCACGTTCATGCCGAACGCCCTGCCATAGCCCGCGACCACGGCGCCGATGCGGCCGTAGCCATAGATGCCGAGCGTCTTGCCGCGCAGCGTATGACCGACGCCGATCTGCCAGTTGCCGGCCTTCAGCGCCGCCATCTGTTGCGGGATCGCGCGCATCGCCGCGAGGATCAGGCCCCAGGCGAACTCGGCGGTGGCGTAGGACGGCGTATCGGCATGCTGGCTCGACGACACGATGATGCCGAGCCGCGTGCAGCTGTCGATGTCGATATGCGGATAGACGCTGCGCTGGCTGATCAGCTTCAGCTTCGGCAGGCGTTCGAGCAGCGGGGTGCGGATCTGGGTGCGTTCGCGGATCAGCACCAGCGCGTCGGTGTCGCGCAGCCGCCCGGCAAGCGCATCGACGTCCTGGACGTGGTCGTTCCAGATGGTGACGTCGTAGCCGTCGAGCTTGCGGAAGCAATCGAGGGAGCGCAGCGTGTCGAAATAATCGTCGAGGATCGAGATCTTCATCGCTGCGCCCTCTTTCTTGTGGGCCGATGAGCTGACGGCCGGGAGCTTACTTCACGCCGAGCAGTTCGACGTCGAAGATCAGCGTCGCATTCGGCGGGATCGCGCCGCCGGCGCCGCGCGCACCATAGCCGAGGTTCGGCGGGATGATCAGCGTCCGCTTGCCGCCGACCTTCATGGTGGCAACGCCCTCGTCCCAGCCCTTGATCACGCGGCCCTGGCCGATCGGGAATTCGAACGGCTCGTTGCGGTCGACGGAAGAGTCGAATTTCTTGCCCTTCTGGCCGTTCTCATAGAGCCAGCCGGTGTAGTGCATGACGCAGGTCTGGCCGGTCTTCGGCGAGGCGCCGGTGCCGACCTTGCTGTCGATGATCTGGAGGCCTGAAGCTGTGGTCATGGGCTTTCCTGCGGTTTGGGCCGTTGCCGTTCCGGCAGCGGACGTGGAGACCGCCGCCGCAAGGCCGGCGAAGGCAGTCTTGATGATCGTGCGTCGTGAAGATTGCATCCCGGACGTCCTTCCTTGATTGATAGCGATCCCGATCAGTAGCCGAGCGCGCAGCCGTCCTTGCGCGGATCGGAGCCGCCGGTCAACGTACCCTTGTCCCAGTCGATCCAGATGCCCTGGCCGCCGCCGAGCGGGGCGACCACGCTGGTGGTCTTGTGGCCGATCTTCTTCAGGCCCTCGACGATCTCCGCCGGCACAGAGTCCTCGAGCTGGTAGACGCCCTCGTAGTGCAGGCCGCGCGGCATGTCGATCGCCTCCTGGATGTCGCAGCCATAGTCGAGCATGTTGGTCAGCACGTGGGTCTGGCCGACCGGCTGATACTGTCCGCCCATCACGCCGAACGGCATCACGGCACGTCCGTTTTTGGTGGCCAGCGCCGGGATGATGGTGTGCAGCGGCCGCTTGCCCGGCGCGATGCAGTTCGGATGGCCGGGCTGGATGCGGAAGCCGCCGGCGCGGTTCTGCAGGAGGATGCCGGTCTTGTTGGAGACGATCGCCGAGCCGAACGAATGCGCGATCGAGTTGATGAAGGAGCAGACGTTGCGATCCTTGTCGACCACCGTGATGTAGACCGTCGACGGATTCATCGGCGGCGCGACGTTCGGCAGGTCGAGCAGCCGGTCCATCCGGATGTTCTTGATGTGCTCGTCGGCGAACTCCCTGGAGAGGATGCCGGCGACGTCGACATGCACCTGCTGGGGATCGCCGATATGCTGCTCGCGCATCATGTAGGCGATCCGCGCGGCTTCCGCCTCGAGGTGGAAGCGCTCGACGCTGAGCGGCTTGAACTTGGTCAGGTCGAAGCGTGACAGGATGTTGAGCATGACCAGCATGGTGATGCCGGGGCCGTTCGGCGGGCACTGCCAGACGTCGTGGCCCTTGTACATCGTGCCGATCGGCGAGGTCGTCTCGGTCGCATGCGCCGCGAAGTCCTCCAGCGTGTGCAGGCCGCCGATGCCGCGCAGCGTGTCCACCATGTCGGCGGCGATCTCGCCGCTATAGAAGGCGTCGCGGCCCTTCTGCGCGATCGCGCGCAGCGTCTTGCCGAGCTCGGGCTGGCGGATCACGTCGCCGGCGACCGCAGGCTTGCCGTGCGGCAGCAGGTAGCGCTCGGTGTTGGTGCCGTTCTTCAGCTTCTCAAAACCGTTCTTCCAGTCGAAGGCGATGCGCGGGGCGACGACGTAGCCCTCTTCGGCGGCCTTGATCGCGGGCTGCAGCAGCCGGTCGAAGCCGAACTTGCCGTGATCCCTCAGGATCACGTCCCAGGCATCGATGGCGCCGGGAATGCTGACGGCATGCGCCGAGGTCAGCGGCACTGAATGGATCTTGCGTTCGAGATACCACTCGGCGGTGGCCGCCATCGGCGCCCGGCCGCTGCCGTTGTAGGCCGTGATCTTGCCCTCGCCCTTCGGCTGGATCAGCGCGAAGCAGTCGCCGCCGATGCCGGTCGATTGCGGCTCGATGACGCCGAGCAGCGCGCAGGCCGCGACCGCAGCGTCGGCAGCGCGTGCCGCCCTCGCGCATCACCTCGATGGCCACGAGTGCCGCCTCCGGATGCGACGTCGCCACCATCGCGTTCTGGGCGTGGACGGTGGAACGGCCGGCGAAATGGAAATTCCTCATAACGGAGTGCTCGCTTGATCGTGATGGTCTGATGGTGCGGCGGCGGATGGATGCCAAGGGGTTACAAAGTACATGGCACATTCATCCCCGGCAGGGCAATGCCTGGCATGCCAGAGGAATTATCCCGATAATGCATGGCTTTGCGGGGTTTCGCGGGCCGTGTTGGCCTGATAAACCCCGGCCATGCCCCTCAAGGTCGCTGCCTTCTACCAGTTCGCCGCGCTGCCCGACTTCCGCGCGCTGCGCGAGCCGCTGCGCGCGTTCTGCACCGAGCTTGATCTCAAGGGCAGCGTGCTGCTCGCCCATGAGGGCATCAACGGCACCATTGCCGGTACCGGTGAAGCCATCGACCGCTTCGTCGCCGAGCTCAGGCACGGGCCGCTGTTCGGCGGCCGCCTCGACAATCTCGAGCTGAAATTCTCCGAAGCTGCGCAGATGCCGTTCCAGCGGCTCAAGGTGCGGCTGAAGAAGGAGATCGTCACGCTCGGCGACGCCACGGTCGATCCGACGCGGCAGGTCGGCTCCTATGTCGATGCCGCCGACTGGAACGAGCTGATCGCCGCGCCCGACATCATGCTGCTCGACACCCGCAACGCGTTCGAGGTCGCGATGGGCACCTTCGAAGGCGCGGTGGATCCCAGGATCGCGAGCTTCGGACAATTCAAGGAGTTTGCCGCGCGGCAGCTTGATCCCCAGAAGCACCGCAGGATCGCGATGTTCTGCACCGGCGGCATCCGCTGCGAGAAGGCGAGCGCCTATCTGCTCGCGCAGGGCTTCGCCGAGGTCTATCACCTCAAGGGCGGCATCCTCAGATATCTCGAGGAAACGCCGCAGCAGGACAGCCGCTGGCGCGGCGACTGCTTTGTGTTCGACGAGCGCGTCGCGCTGGGCCACGGCCTGCGCGAGCGTGCAACGGCATTGTCGGGCAAAGCGGAGAGCGCAAGCGGCTCTTGCGAGGCTGCGGTCCATGAATGACACGGCAAGGCTGAGCGAACGGATCGATGCGCTGGAAGTCCGCCTGACCTACCAGGACGAAGCCATCGAGACGCTGAACCAGACCATCACGGCACAATGGAAACAGATCGACGCGCTGACGCGCCAGATCGCAGAGTTGCGCGACCGGCTTCAGGAGGCCGAACGCCAGGCTCCCGGCCCTGCCAACGAGCGCCCACCGCATTATTGATCGATGCCGACCGACTGCGGCGGCATCCGATTACATGTTGCTCACCTGACGCATCGGCTTCGCGCCGCTGAAGAACAGGCTGGACAGCCGCTGCACCATCGCCGTCGCGCGGCTGCCTTCGAGGCCCGGACGAACGCACAGCAAGCGTTTCTGCACCGGCAGTTCCGGAAGATAATAGTCCTTCGCCGAAACCAGGGAGGACGGAATCATCCGTTCGGGGCACGCCGTCAGGCCGTAGCCGGCCCGTGCGGCTTCCAGCCGCAGTTGGTGGTTCGGGCTGCGGAAGACGATCTTGTACGAGATGTTGTGCTTGGTGAGCGTCCGGATCATCCAGTCGTCACCGGGCCACGCCAGGATCGGGATCGGGGCGCCCGGCCGCAGAACAAAGTCGCGTGACCGCACCCACACCGAACGCTCGTCGGCCTCGGCGGCGATCGTCACCTCGTCTTCGCTCTCGAGCGAAGGATTGCTGTAGACGAAGGCGATGTCGATGTAGCCGTCGATCAATCCCCTGATCACGATCGGCGACATGTCGGCGTGAACCAGCACATCGGCGAGCGCGTCGGCCGGATGCAGCTTGAGGAATTCCTCGGCGAGCATCGTGCTCATTCCGAGCCGCAATGGCTGCGGTCCTTCATGATTGCCGCCGAGCCGCAGCAGTTGATCGTTCGCTTCGAGGATTCGCCTTGCCTGCTGCACAGCAACCTTGCCGAGCTCGGTGGTCGTGGTGCCATTTGCGGTTCTGATGAACAGCGCGCCACCGACCAGGCTTTGCAGTCGCTTGACCTGCGAACTGATCGCCGGCTGACTGAGGCCGAGACGCTCACCGGCCTTCGACAGACTTCCCGTCTCTGCAATCGCAACGACGGTGCGAACGATCTCGGTAGGAATATTCAAATGCTGACGCGGTCTGTGCATCGCGGGCCCTCCAATCTCAGCACGGGACGCAAATACGTTCTCCAGTATGTGATTCAGCTATACTAACATTTGGTTGCACTTTCGTTTAGTTTCAATTTGTCGCGACACCACCGCGATTGCAGTCCTTATGTATTGTTACGTGCATTGCCACGTAGAGCTACGGTATCGGACGGCTGCATCTGCACACGCGCGTAGCGCTGCAACGGCAGGCGTCCCCGGATTTCTGCGGACACGGCATCAAACATTTTGATTACCCCATAACGCAGCGATCCCTCGATCAGTTCTAGCGCTGCCATCCATCTGAATTGCCGTCACTGATTCGCGAAAGCGTTTTCATAGTTTTCCTTAATCAAAGCCCCGCAACGTGACGCAGTAGCTCGCGTTCCGAGGTATTGCCAATGACCAGGTTCTTCCGCTGCCGAAGCGGCGCTTCTGCTGTCGAATTCGCGCTGATGCTGCCGCTGTTTCTCGCCTTCATTTTCGGCATCATCGTATTCGGCTCGTACCTCGCCATGGTGCATGGCGTTCAGCAACTCGCCGCCGAAGCGGCGCGGTCCTCCATCGCGGGAATGACCGACACCGAACGCAACAGCCTCGCGACAAATTACGTCACCGCCAACGCATCGACCTATCCGTTGCTCGTTCCCGGCAATCTCACGGTCAACGCCGCGCCGTCGCCATCGAATGCCAACGTCTATGTCGTGACGGTCAACTACAACGCGGCCGGCAACTTCATCTACAAGCTGCCCTTCGTCCCGGCGCCTGCGAGCACCATCGTCCGCTCCGCGGCGATCCAGTACGGGGGATTCTAGAATGAGAGGCGTCCTCATTCTGATGCAGCGCTTCGGCGCCGACGAGCGCGGCAATTTCGCGATGATCTCGGCCGGCCTGATGACGCTCCTGATCGGATGCGCCGGGCTTGCCATCGATCTCGGCTCGATCTTCGCCGACCGGCGCAAGACGCAGAGCACCGCCGACCTCGCCGCGATCGTCGCCGCCGCCAATTTGAGCAATCCGGTCAACGCCGCCAGCGCGACGGTGACGCAGAACAATTATCCGGCCAGCGCGCTGGTCAAGGTCGAGACGGGGACCTACACCGCAAACAGCGCCATCGCGCCACAGTCCCGTTTCGTGACCCCGGCGGTCGGCATTCCGAACGCCGCGCGCGTCACACTGACGACCAAGACGCCGCTCTACTTCGCGCGCTACCTCACCGGCGCGAACAGCTTCAACATCACGACGACCGCCACCGCGACATCGACCGAAATGGCTTCGTTCGCGATCGGCTCGCGGCTGCTCTCGGTCAACGGCGGGGCGCTCAATGCGCTGCTCGGCTCGATGCTCGGCACCACGCTGTCGCTCTCGGTGATGGACTATAATTCGCTGATCAGCGCCAAGATCGACGCATTGGACTTCCTGTCGGCGCTGGCGACCCGGGTCAACCTGACCGGCATCACCTACAGCGACCTGCTGAGCAGCAACATCAAGGTCGGCGACATCATCGCGGCCGCGCTGACCACGCAGCAGATCACCAACGGCGCGGGCGCCGCGACGACCGCGCTGTCGACGATCTCCCAGGCGGTCACCGGCTCCTCGACCAAGATCTCGCCGGGCACCCTGGTCGATCTCGGCCCCTTCGCCAACCTCACGGTGGGGCAGAAGCCGAAGGTCGGCGCCAGCGTTTCGGTGTTCGACCTCATCAACACGGTGGCGCAGATCGCCAACGGCAACCACCAGATCGCAACCTCGATCAATCTCGGCCTGCCCGGCATCGCCAACGTGTCGGTGATCGCAACGATCGGCGAGCGCCCGGTCGGCTCGAGCTGGATCGCGATAGGCACCCAGGGCGTCAGCGTCCACACGGCGCAGACCAGGATCCTGGCGACGGTCAACGTCCTCGGCTCCGGCAGCGTTTCCGCGGTCAACCTCCCGGTCTATGTCGAGGTCGCCTCGGGTACCGCGACGCTCAATGCGGTGTCGTGCGGCCATCCGAACATCAGCACCTCGCAAGTCACGATCGGCGTCACGCCGGGCATCGTGGACGCCTGGATCGGCAACGTCACGGTTGCCGACATGACCAACTTCACGACCAAGCCCAATCCGCCGCCGGCGACGCTGGTCAATCTTGGTCTCGTCACCGTCACCGGCCGTGCCCATGCCGGCATGGGCAACACCACGTCGACCAACGTCAATTTCAGCTACAGCGACATCCAGGCGGGGACGAAGAAGACGGTGACGACGACCAACTTCCTGTCGTCGCTGACCGGAAGTCTGCTCGGCGACCTCTCGCTGACCATCAATGTCGGCCCGCTCGGGCTTCCGATCCCGGGATTGGGTGCGCTGGTCATGAGCATCCTGAACGGCGTGACGAGTTCGGTCGATCAGGTGCTGGCGTCCTTGCTCTCGACGCTCGGCATCGGACTAGGCCAGGTCGACGTCTGGGTGCTGGGCGTCCGCTGCGACGGCGCGGTCCTGGTGAACTAGGGGACCAGTCGCGACGGGCATCACATCGGGGTAGGGAGACTGCGGTGAGTACAACAATAAGATACAAGACCGACAGCCAGCGAACGGCCTTGATGAAGCGCGGAACGATCTTCTTCCGCAACACCAGCGTCGGATGTCTCGTGCTCAACATCTCGACCGGCGGGGCCGGGCTTGCGGTGGAAAGCGATGCCGCACTCCCGTTCGCGTTCGACCTCGAGATCGAGAGCGAGCCGATCCGACGGCATTGCATCCTGGTCTGGCGGCTCGAGCGCCGGCTCGGCGTGACCTTCGAGTTCGACCGGATGCAGCGCCCCGAAGGCGGCCCGGTCTAGTTATCCCGACGACCGCAATATGCGGCGGCTTCGCGCCCCCAGGGCCACGGGCGGCGCACTTCGTTCTCCGCAAGGTCGAACTCATTCTGGATCGTGGTTAGCAACCGCTGGGATATACCAGCTAATTGTCCCGATCGCCGTCGTGCTTCGACGGCGCGGGCTGCGTGGCGCTGACCGGATCGGACGCCGGGAAGGTATCCTCCAATCCCTCCTTCAGCGGGGTGCGGGCCTTGCGCTCGGCAGCCTGTGCCTCGTGCGGCTTCTCGGCATGCTTGTCATGCGGGGCAGGATCGAATTTCCGGGCCATATCGTCCCTCCATTTCCCCCAAGACAACGTCCGGAGGACAACGCGCCCACGCAAACGGGGGTTCCAGAACCGCCTTGGCCCGTTGCGCCGCAGCGTGTATCAGGGGCGCAAATTTGACCTGATCAGGAACTATCCGCGTGCCCCAGGATCCCACCAAGAAGCCGCTCATCGACGTCCTGTCGGGCCACCGGCAGGCCGTGCCGCCGCTCTGGATGATGCGGCAGGCCGGCCGCTATCTGCCGGAATATCGCGAACTGCGCGCCAAGGCGGGCGGCTTCCTCGATCTCTGCTTCACGCCCGAATTCGCGGCCGAGGTCACGTTGCAGCCGATCCGCAGGTTCAATTTCGACGCCGCGATCATCTTCTCCGACATCCTGGTGATCCCCTACGCGCTCGGCCGCTCGGTGCGCTTCGAGGCCGGCGAAGGGCCGCGGCTCGATCCGCTGGCAACTCCCGGTGAGATCGCGACCCTCGCCACCCATGCCAATTTCGACCAGCTTGAGCCGGTCTTCGAAGCCCTGCGCCGGGTCCGGCGCGAACTCGCCCCCGAGATCGCGCTGATCGGCTTCTGCGGCGCGCCATGGACGGTTGCGACCTACATGGTGGCCGGACAAGGCACGCCGGACCAGGCACCGGCGCGGATGCTCGCCTACCGTCATCCGGACGCCTTCGCCGGGATCATCGACGTGCTGGTCGAGAACTCGATCCACTATCTGGTCGGCCAGCTGAAGGCCGGTGCCGATTGCCTGCAGATCTTCGACACCTGGGCCGGCGTGCTGCCGCCGCGCGAGTTCACCCGCTGGTCGATCGAGCCGACGAAACGCATCGTTGCCGGGGTGCGCAAGCAGGTCCCCGGTGCCAGGATCATCGGCTTTCCGCGCGGCGCGGCCGGCATGCTGCCGGCCTATGTCGAGCAGACCGGCGTCGATGCCGTCTCGATCGATTGGGCAACCGAGCCGTCGATGATCCGCGAGCGCGTGCAGGGCCGCGTCGCCGTGCAGGGCAATCTCGATCCGCTGGCCCTGATCACCGGCGGCGCCGCGCTCGACCGCGCGGTGGACGATGTGCTGGAGAATTTCGGCCAGGGCCGGCTGATCTTCAATCTCGGCCACGGCATCCTGCCGGAGACGCCGATCGCCCATGTCGAGCAGATGGTCGCGCGGGTGCGGGCGTATAAGGGCTAACGTCCTGCAGCCCGGATGGAGCGCTGCGCAATCCGGGACTCTCTCGCCGGTCGACGGACCGGCCCCGGATTACGCTTCGCTTCACCCGGGCTACGCCACTGCTCTATCACCGTCACCCTGAGGCGGCCGCTTCTCCAGCGGCCCTCGAAGGGTCGACGGCCCGGCCGGTGGCCGATTCATCCTTCGAGGCTCGCTCCGCTTGCACCTCAGGATTACGGGTCGAGATGTTACCTTGCGTCCTCCAAAATCATGTCCGCGGCCTTTTCCGCGATCATGATCGTCGGCGCGTTGGTGTTGCCCGACATCAGGTCCGGCATGACGGAGGCATCGACCACGCGCAGGCCATCGATGCCGCGCACCTTGAGCCGCTGGTCGACGACCGCGAGCGCATCGTTGCCCATTCGGCAGGTCGAGGTGGGATGATAGACCGTGCTGCCGGTGCGGCGGCAGAAATCGAGCAGATCGTCGTCGCTGACCACCTTGGCGCCGGGATCGACTTCGCCGACCGAATATGACTTCAGCGCCGGTGCGGCCAAAATCTTGCGCAGGATGCGGATGCCGTCGATGAAGGCGCGGCGGTCGGTCTCGGTCGCGAGATAATTGATGCGGATTTCCGGCGGCACGCTGGGGTCCGCGCTCCTGATCTTCAGCGAGCCGCGGCTCTCCGGGCGCAGCTGGCAGACCGATGCCGTGAAGCCCGGGAACGGATGCAGCTTCTCGCCCATCCTGTCGGTCGAGAACGGCAGGAAGTGGATCTGGATGTCGGGCGACGCCAGCCGCGGGCTGGTCTTGAAGAACGCACCCGACGTGCCGGCGGCGATCGTCAGCGGTCCCTTGCGCAGCGCTGCATAGCGCAGGCCGGCCATCACGCGGCGCACCGGATTGTTGATGACGTCGTTCAGCGTGACGGTCTGCGCGCAGCGGGTGACGATGCGCACCTGCATGTGATCCTGCAAATCGTTGCCGACGCCCGGCGCATCGAGCACGATCTCGATGCCGTGCTGCTTCAAGAGATCGGCCGGCCCGACGCCGGAGAGCTGCAGCAATTGCGGCGAGTTGTACGCGCCGCTCGACACCAGCACCTCCTTGCGCGCCCTCGCCTTGCGCAATTGCCCGTCCCGCTTGTAGGCGACGCCGCTCGCGCGGATGCCGTCGAACAGGATGCGCTGCGCCAGCGCCGAGGTCTCGACATGCAGATTGCCGCGCCTCAGCGCCGGCCGCAGATAGGACCGCGCCGTCGAGGCGCGCCGGCCACGCCGCGTCGTGGTCTGGAAGAAGCCCGCGCCCTCCTGGCTGGCGCCGTTGAAATCCGGATTGGTGGGAATGCCGACCTCGGCCGCGGCATGAACGAAGGCTTCCGACAGCGGATCGTGATGCCGCCAGTCCGATACCGGCAGCGGTCCGCCGGCGCCGTGATATTTGTCGCCGCCGCGCTGCTGATCCTCCGCCTTCCGGAAATACGGCAGCACGTCGTCATAGCCCCAGCCGGCGTTGCCGCGCTGCCGCCAGCGGTCATAGTCCTGATGCTGGCCGCGCACATAGAGCAGGCCGTTGATCGAGCTCGAGCCGCCGAGCACTTTTCCGCGCGGCTGGAACACCTGCCGCCCGTTCAGGCCGGGCTCGGGCTCGGTCTGGTACATCCAGTTGACGGATTTTTCCTTGAACAGCTTGCCGTAGCCGAGCGGCACATGGATCCAGATGTTGGTGTCCTTCGGCCCGGCCTCGAGCAGCAGCACCGAGTGCTTGCCGTCGGCGCTCAGGCGATTGGCGAGCACGCAGCCGGCCGAGCCGGCGCCGACGATGACGTAATCGAACTCGGCCGCATCATTGTTGTTCACTGGTTTCCCCCGACAAGTCTTTTTCCGGAATGTCTTTCTTCCGGTGGTACAGACAAAGCGGCGGCTTGAAAAGGCTAGAGCTCCATTCCGATTTGATCGGAACGGAGCTCTAGCTTTTTGTTTTGACGCGATTTCTTCACGCGAACCGGTGTCCACTTCGCTCGAAAACGCTCTAGTGCCATGCGCTGAGGTTCTGGAGCAGTTGCCCGACAAGCATATTGAGCTCGTCGGCGTTCCCGGCCGCACCGAACACGTAGCGATCAGGCCGCACGATCACGGCCGCGGCGCCATGTTGCCGCATCCAGTCGGCGAACAGACCGTCGCGCTCGACCACGCTCAGGATACCGCTTGCATCAGAACTTGCACCAGATGTCGCGATGACGACGCGCTCGCCGGCGAGATGCTGCCAGGCGGCACAGCACGCATCCGACAGCCACGCCATCGGCTCGGCCGCCGCCGTCACGATCGCAAATTCCGGTTTCAGCAGATCGTCGAGCCGGCATGTCCGCCCGTCCGGCGCGCGCACATGCGGCTGCACGAACAGCCGCCCGGCAAGACCGGTATCGCGCGCAATAAGCCCTGAGACGAGATCGGGGATGAATTTCTGCCTGATGGTTTCTGCCTTGCCGGCCATCAGATCGGCGCGCAGCCGCGCGTCGCGTGCGGCGGCAGCGTCCGGATCGAGCTCGCCGATGATCTTGCCGAACTCCTTGGCGCTGGCGACGACGGCGCGGACATGCGGCTTGCGCTCGATCTCGTAGCTGTCGAGCAGCGTCTCGTCGGCATCGCCACGCAGCACCAGGCGGAGCTTCCAGGCAAGGTTGACCGCATCGCGGATGCCGGCACACAGCCCTTGCCCGAGGAACGGCGGTGTCTGGTGCACGGCGTCCCCCATCAGCAGCACGCGGCGGTCGCGCCAGCGCTGCCCGAGCAGCGCGTGGAAGCGATAGACCGCCGAGCGCCAGATGGTGAGGTCGGAAGTATCGGTGAAGCCCTTGAGCAGCTTCACGACGTTATCAGGCGCGCCGGCCGCCTCCGGATCCTCGCCGGGCAGCAGCTTGATCTCCCAGCGCCGCAGGTTGCGCGGGCCTGGCACGAAGGTGCCCGGACGCGTCGGCCAGCAATACTGGAAACTCCTGGCCGGTCGCTTGGCGGGATCGCTGGTCAGCGTATCCACCACCATCCACCATTCATCGAAGGCGAGATCTTCGAGACCAATGTCGAGCTGCTTGCGCACAAAGCTGTTGGCGCCGTCGCAGCCGACCAGATAGCGCGCGCGGATCAGGAACTCCTCACCTCGCTCGCGCCGCGCAGTCAGCGTCACCATGCCGTCGTCCTGCTCCAGCGCCACGCCGGCGGCAGCAAGGAAAACGTCCGCGCCCGAATAGTCGGCGAGCTTGTCGCGCAGCGCCCGCTCGACGTCCGGCTGCACGAAGGTGACGTTCGGGATCCAGCCGAGCGGGAACGGTGGCGGCATCGGGTCGAAGATCTTGATGATCTCGCCGTCGACGCCGAGATAGTGCGAGCCGTTATGCGGCGCGATCGCCTGCTCCATGAAGTCGCCGAGCCCGATCGCCTGCAGCACGCGCAGCGCCTCGTGGTCGAGCGTGATCGCGCGCGGCTTGTCGTAGATCTCGGCAACGCGCTCGACGACAGCGACGCGCAAGCCGTCCTTTGCGAGCAGATTGGCGAAGATCGCGCCGACCGGCCCGAGACCGACGACGGCCACATCATGGATGGGGGTTGCCGCTGACAATGCCATGCTACTTCGCGAGGTAGCTCTCGAGCGTCAGCGGTTTCGGCTTCACCTGCGGCTCGCGGATCGCAACATCGGCAAACGGCGTCGCCTCCTCGAACCAGGCCTGCCGCGCCGGCAGTCCCCATGGAAACGAGATCTTGTGGTCGGACGGGTCCCAGCCGATCGGCTCGTTCTCGATATCCATGATCTGGTAGTGCGTGTTGAACAGCTCGACGCGATGCCCGTCGGGATCGCGCATGTAGACATACATCGCGTGTCCGGGCCCATGCCGCCCCGGGCCGCGTTCGACGGCGGCGCCATAGCCGAGCTCGCCGGCGAGATCGCAGGCGTTCAGCAAATGATGGATCTCGGGCGCGAGGAACGCGAAATGATGCAGCCGCCGGTCCGGCGCCGTTGAAGAACACGATGTCGTGCGGATTGCCCTTGCGCTGCAGGAACGCGCCGCGCAGATCGAAGGTGCCGACGGGCGCGATATATTCGCTGAGCCGGAAGCCCGCCGCGGTGTAGAACTCGCACGCCTTGCGCACCTCTGGCGTCAGCACCTGATAATGATCGAGCCGCAGCGCCGAGCCGCCGGCATGGCGGGTGAATTGGGTGATCATGCGCGGCTCGACCGGCATGGTCGCGCAGAACTCCAGCGGCGTGCCGGCCGGATCGGTCGCATGCAGCGTGCGGCCCTGATGTGGAACCTCGGCCCACGCGGCGCGGCAGCCATGCGCCTCGAAGAAGGCCTTGAGCCGGTCGAGGTCGTCGTCCCTAAACACCCGCAGGCCGAGCCGTGCGCAGACGGCGCCTTCGCCCTTGCGCAACACGAGGCTGTGATGACAGGCCTCCTCGACGCCGCGGAAATACAGCGCCTCGCCCTCCTCCGCGGTCAGGATCAGTCCGATCACCTTTTCGTAGAACTGCCGGCTCGCCGCGAGATTACGGACGGTGAGGACGACATGGCTGGCCCGTGTGATACGAAACCCGGGATCGTGGTTCGTGGTCGGGAGGCTCATGCGCACCTTCTGGTTTTGCCGCTCGCGGGAACCCGACTCTTTGCGAAAAACTGGCGGGCGATCAAGCAGGGCCGCGCTGGGCAGGCTTTGCCGGTCAGTGACGTCCCGTCACGCATTTGTATCGATTTGTTAGCAATGCCCGCCGGTGGAACCGGAACACACGCCCGCCGCGGCACGGTCCGTTCCAATAGTTCATATTTTGTCAAAGGTTTGCAGAGAATTCTTCGTCACTGCGCCATCGCCAAACCGCGCAGGCGAGTGACGCGCAGGCAACGTAGTGAGATGCGTACCTATCTCAGATCATATTTCGCGACCCTGTTCGCGGGCGACCTCGCGGCCTTCGGTGCGCCACCGACCGATGAAGCGCTTGCCGGCCACATCCGCGCCGAGCAGGTTTCGCTCGTGCTCGGCTATTCCTTCGGCATCATGCTGGCCAATGCCTGCAACGCGCTGGTGCTCGCGGTCGCGCTATGGCAATCGCCGGACTGGGCCTTTGCGCTGGTGTGGGCGGCCGCCGTGAGCAGCGCGGCGCTGTTCTTCGGCCTGCAGGCGCGCGCATCGCGCCGCATCGCCAAGCCGCAATTCGTCTCGCGCCGAACCATGTACCGGCTGGTGCGCAATGCGCTGGCGCTGGGGACCGCCTGGGGCGTCGTCCCGGTCGCCTTCTTCGCGAACGCATCGAGCGGCGCGCAATTGGTGATCACCTGTCTTTGCGCCGGCATGCTGGCGGGCGGCGCCTTCGCCTTCTCCACGATTCCGATCGCCGCGATCGCGTTCACCGCGCCGATCTTCGTCGGCACGGCGATCTGCCTCGGCCGGGACGGCGACTTCGTCTATCTCCTGATGGCCGTGCTGGTCGTGGTCTACGGCTCGGTGCTCCTGCGCGGCGTGTTCGTCAACGCATTCGAGTTCAGGCGGCGGATCATCGCCCAGCACGAGGCCGAACGGACGGTGCGGCAGGATCCGCTGACGCATCTGCCGAACCGCGTCGCCTTCAACGAGGCGCTCAACGGCGCGCTGAACCGCCTGTCGCGCTCGGGCGAGGAATTCGCCGTGCTGCTGCTCGATCTCGATCGCTTCAAGGAGATCAACGACAGGTTCGGCCATCCGGCAGGCGACGAGTTCCTGGTGCAGGTCGCGGCCCGGTTGCAGCGCTGCACGCGCGCGGCCGAGCATGTCGCGCGGATCGGCGGCGACGAGTTCGCGCTGATCATGTCCAATCTGACGCGACCCGAGGATGCGTTTGCGATCGCCGAACGATTCGTCGCGACCTTTGCCGACCCGTTCACGATCGACGGGCTCGAGGTCGTCAGGACGATCAGCATCGGCATCGTGCTGGCGCCGCGGGACGGCAGCACGTCCCACGACCTGCTCAAGCATGTCGACATCGCGCTCTACCGGGCGAAGAAATCCGGCCCCGGCACGATCTGCTTCTTCGAGGCGAGCGACGACCAATCGGCGCGCGACCGCCGCGCCCTGCAGCGCGATCTGGAACAGGCCATCGAGGCGGACCAGCTGTTTCTGGTCTACCAGCCGTTCCTCGACATCCGCACAGGCCGCGTCACCGGCTTCGAGGCGCTGCTGCGCTGGCAGCATCCGACGCGCGGCCTGATCCCGCCCAGTATCTTCATCCCGATCGCCGAGGAGAGCGGGCTGATCCACCAGCTCGGCGAGTGGGTGATCCGCCATGCCTGCGCGATGCTGTCGCGCTGGCCGGACGACATCAGGATCGCGGTGAATTTCTCCGCGGTCCAGTTCCAGAACGTGGGCATCCTGCAGACCATCGTCGACGCGCTGGCCGAGGCGAATGTCGCGCCGAACCGGCTCGAGATCGAGATCACCGAGTCGATGCTGATCTCGAAATACGGCTCGGCACCCGCGATCCTCAACGGGCTGCTCGAGCTCGGGCTGACGGTCGCGCTCGACGATTTCGGCACCGGCTTCTCGTCGTTGACCTATCTGCGCAAGCTGCCGTTCAGCCGCATCAAGATCGATCAGTCCTTCATCCGGGACATGCTAAGCCAGCCGGATTGCGCCGCGATCGTCAAATCGGTGATCGGGCTCGCGCAGGACCTGCAGATCGGCGTGGTGGCCGAAGGCGTCGAGACCGCGGATCAGCTCGAATATCTGCGCCAGACCAGCTGCGACGAGGTTCAAGGCTATCTGATCGGCCGGCCGATGTCGGCCGGCGAGATTGCCGCGCTGCTCGATCACGATCCGCGGCACTCGGTGCACGCCGCGTAGCAGGTCCGCGCGCGTCAGAGCGCGTCGGCGCGATGCAGGGTGTCGACCGTGATGGTGCCGCGGGCGCGCGACACGCACGCGCAGATCTTGCGGCTCTCCCGCTTCTGATGGTCGCTGAAGAAAACGTCGCGATGGTCGATCTCGCCGTCGACATCGACCACGTCGAGCGCGCAGACCCCGCATTCGCCGCGCCGGCAGTCGCTCATCACCTCATGGCCGGCTTCGTTGAGCACGTCCAGCATCGAGCGATCGCGCGGGATCACGAACTCGGTCCCCTCGTCCCTCAACCGCACGCGGAACGCTTCGGTCGGCAGCAACCCGCTCGATCCGAAGGTCTCGTAGCGCAAGTCGGTCATCGGGCGCCCGGAGGCTTCCCAGGCCCGTCGCGCTGCATCGAGCATCCGCATCGGGCCGCAGAACAGCGTCATGGTCCCCTGCGGTAGGCTTGCGAAGACGCGCGCGAGGTCGAGCCGCCTGCCCTCGTCACCAGCATGGAGGACGAGACGGTCGCCGAGCAGTTGTTCGAGCGTATCGAGGTACGCTGCATCGCCGCGCGTTCGCACCGCATAGTGCAGCACAACGCCGGCGTCGCGGCGGGCCAGCGCCTGCGCCGCGCCGACAATCGGCGTGATGCCGACGCCGCCCGCGATCAGGCAGAACTGCCGCCGCGTCCAGTCGAGTTGCACCAGCGAGGCGGGCTGCGTGATCTTGAGCCGCGCGCCCGGCGCGAGCGACCACATGTAGCGCGAGCCGCCGCGGGAATCCGGCGTACACCGCACCGCGATCCGATAACCTTCCGGACCGGCTTCGCCGACCAGCGAATAGGACCTGACCTGCGGCCGGCCGTCGATGGTGACGCCGACATCGATATGGCTGCCGACCGGATAAAGCGCGCCCGAGAAATTGTCGGGCCGCAGCAGCAATTCGCGGATGCCGGGCGTGAGGTCGCGGGTCGCGAGCAGCGTCGCCGACGTCCAGGTCTCGATGAATCGCATGGCGCGCTCCGTTCAGCCTGATGTGATCAGCGCCAGCGCCGGCAACAGATCGAGATGGGTGCGGTTGCGCAGCGCCAGCCGCAGATTGCGCGCCGCAAGCCGGGCATGCTCGCGCATAACAGCCTCGGCGCGCGCGCCCTCGCGGTTCTCGATGGCGTCGACCACCACGCGATGATGATCCTGCGCGATCAGCAATATCTGGCGCGCCTCCGGCAGCGCCGATTGCGCCATCACGAAGGCGCTCGGCGAGGCGAACGGCAGCGCCGAGGCGCGATCGATCTGCCGGATCAGCGGCGGACTGCGCGACAGTTCGGTCAGCAGCGCATGGAAGCGTGCGTTGAGCGCGACATAGGACGAAAACGCTTCGACGGAGATCGGGTCCTGCCGCACCAGGCCGTCGATCTCGTCGAGGCATTGCTTCAGCGGTTCGAGATCGCGCGACGACACGCCGCGTTCGGCGGCAAAGCGCGCCGCCAGCCCCTCCAGCGTGCCCCGCAGCTCGATCGAATCGAGAATGTCGCGCTCGGAAAACGCCTTCACCATGAAGCCGCCGGACGGGATCGCCTCCAGCAGGCCTTCCTCCTCCAGCCGCACCAGCGCCATCCGCACCGGCGTGCGCGACACCCCGGTGATCTCGACCGCCTGCAACTCGGAGATGCGCTCGCCCGGCCGCAGGCGGCCGGAGAGCACGAGGT
This sequence comes from Bradyrhizobium sp. USDA 3364, assembly GCF_054056355.1. Classification (NCBI taxonomy): domain Bacteria; kingdom Pseudomonadati; phylum Pseudomonadota; class Alphaproteobacteria; order Hyphomicrobiales; family Nitrobacteraceae; genus Bradyrhizobium; species Bradyrhizobium sp. USDA 3364. Next base: position 4,813,418 of record NZ_JBSRYG010000002.1, on the reverse strand, counting down.
CGCGCAGCGCAAGCTGCGCCCGCACGGTCTGCGACACGGAGCGATCGGCCTCGCGGTCCGCCATGCCTCTTACTCCGCTGCCTGCAGCCGCTGCGGCGGATCTTCCTTCGCCACCATGCGGTCGATGACGCGCCGCGCCCACATCGCGCCGGCGTCGATGTGGAGATTGTAGAACACGCGATCCGGATTCTCGTCCATCGCGCGCTGCTGCGCTTCCAGGATGATCTCGTCCTCGTGAAAGATGCCGGCGACGCCGTCGCGGATTTCGGTAGTCAGGCGCTGCTCGGTGATGCGGTGGTTGCGGACGAAGGCCCAGAAGTAATGGCAGGTCTTCTCGGTCTCCGGCGTGATGGTGTTGAGCACATAGCCGTTGACGCCCTGCGAGCGATCGCCCTCCGGCGCGCCCGATCCGGCCGGCGCGACGCCGACGTCGATATTGACGGTGCACGGCGCCTCGAAGCGGATGATCTGCCAGCGATCGACCGGGCCCGGCTTCTGCAATTGCCTGGCCCAGAACGGCGGCGCCTCGATGCCCTTCATCCAGCGCGTGACGGTGACGGTCTTCTCGCCATGGGTGACGTCGAACGGCGCTTCGGCGACCGCGTCGTTGCCGATGCTCGAGCCGTGCACGAAGGTCTCGTGGGTCAGGTCCATTAGATTGTCGACGACGAGTCGATAGTCGCATTTGACGTGAATGGTCTTGCCGTCGCCGGCCCAAGCCGGATCGTGGTTCCAGTGCATGTCGGGCACCAACGCGGGATCGGCGAGCGCGGGATCGCCCATCCAGAGCCAGATGAAGCGGTGGCGCTCAACGACCGGATAGGCGCGCACGCAGGCCGACGGATTGATCGTCTCCTGCGACGGCATGAACGTGCAGCGGCCCTGCGCATTGTATTTCAGGCCGTGATAGCCGCAGACCACGGTGTCGCCGTGGAGCCGCCCCTTGGACAGCGGCACCAGGCGATGCCAGCAGGCATCCTCGAGCGCCGCCACCTCGCCGTCGCCCTTCCGGTACATCACGACGTGCTTGCCGCAGATCGTCCGCGGCAACAGCGCGTGCTTGATCTCGGCGTCCCAGCCCGCCGCGTACCACGCGTTCATTGGAAAGGGCTTTGGCATGAGCTTCTCCCTACTCTGCATTCTCTTTGTATACAGAAATCGCCTCCGTACAGGAAAATCTATAAGTAAATTGGATACACCGTCCCGAATAGCCTAACCTTCGGTATACAAATGCGTCAACAACTGGAAAATCGATTTTCGATTGACGACGACAACGCGGTCAGCCAGTCTGCCCGGCCATGAACATCGGGTTGAGTTTTCGCGAGGGCTTGGCCGGCGCAGGGCCGCGAAGCCTGACATCGGCGGTTCAGGAGCGGCTGCGGGCCGACATCCTGTCGACCCGGCTGCTTCCCGGCCAGAAGCTGCACATTGCTGGCCTCGCCAAGCAGTTCTCGGTCAGCCTCGCCGCCGTCCGCGAGGCGTTGTCGCGATTGGTGGCCGACGGCCTGGTGCAAGCCTCCGACCAGCGCGGCTTTCGCGTTTGCCCGGTCTCGCTCGCCGATCTCGCCGACGTCACGCAGACGCGGATCGACATCGAGGGGCTCGCGATCCGGCGCTCGATCGAGCGCGGCGACGAGACTTGGCGGTCCTCGGTCGCGGCGGCCTGGGAAGCGCTGAAGGCCGTCCCCTATCGCTACCCCGACGATCCAACCGTGCACTACGAGGAATGGGTGGCCCGTCATCGCATCTTCCATCGCGCGCTGGTCAATGCCTGCGGTTCGCAATGGCTGCTCGGTTTCCGCGACGTGCTGCATGAGCAGAGCGAGCGCTATCGGCGGCTTTCGATCCGCCGCGAGGTCGGCAGGACCCGCGACGTCGAAGCCGAGCACGCCGCGATTGTGGACGCCGTTTTGGCGCGCGATGCGGATGCGGCAGTTCGCGCATTGTCAAAGCACTTCGGTATCACCAAGGAATTCGTCGAGCTCGCTGCTCCGCGCATAGCGGAGGTCAACGGCACGACCTGATCGACGGCGCGCCAGGCGCGGAAAATAACAACAATCGATATCCGGGAGAAACAGAACCATGAACATCACGCGCCGCCGCGCGCTGGCAACCCTGATCGCCACCACCTTGCTGGCCGGTCCCGCCTTCGCCGCAGAGACAATCCGCGTGGGCCTGCCCACCAAGACCTATTGGCCGACGACGATCGCAGAGACCGCGGTACGTCAGAAACTGTTCGAGAAGGAAGGCATCAAGGCCGAACTGACCATCTACCGCAGCGGCGCCGAGACCTTCGAGGGCATGGCGGCAGGCGCCGCCGACATCATCCTCGATCCGCCGTCGCTGGTATCAGCCGGCCGCAAGAAGGGTGTGATGTCGCGGATCGTCGCCAATGCGGCGATGGGCAATTTCGGCTGGCAATTGATGGTCCCGGCCAAGTCGACGCTCGAGGTCAAGGATCTCAACGGCAAGAAGGTCGGGATCACCGCAGCAGGCTCCGGCTCCGACCTGCTCGCGCTCTGGACCATCCAGGACAGGAAGATCGACTTCACCCGCGTGCCGGTCGGCGGCGGCGGCCTGGTGCCGAACCTGCTCGCCGGCAACGTCGATGCCGCCGTGGTCTATTCACCGCTCAGCTTCCAGGTCGCCAAATCGGGCGAAGCGAAGACCATCCTCGATTATGCGACCGCAGCGCCGCCGAACCTCACCGCGGGCTGGATCGTGCTCGACAAATTCGCCGAGGCCAAGCCCGAGGTGGTGCAGAAGGCCGTCAACGCGCTCTATGGCGCCGTGCAATTCATGCGCGCCAACCGCGACGTCACCGTGAAGCTGATTGCCGACCTCTACGAGATGCCGGCCGAGATCGCTGCGATGGAATACGACAGCACGATCATGAAGCTCGAGACCGACGGCAATATGGGCGCGGCCAATGTGCCGGCGGCGGTGCAGTTGTCGCTCGATCTGGCAAAACTCGGCGGATTGAAGGACATCGTTCCGGTCGAGGACGTGATCTCCACAAAATTCAAGCCAGTGCCGACCAAGCCGTAAGATGCAGGCCACCCTCACCATCAAGCTCGCGCGGGTCGCGATCGTGATCGCGATCTTCGCGCTGTGGGAGGCGCTGTCGCGGACCGGGCTCGTCAATCCGCGCCTGCTGCCGTCGGCATCGGACACCCTCGTGACGCTCGGCGACCTCCTGCAACGGTCGAGCGTCCGGACCGACCTCATGGTGACCGCGACCGAGGTGCTGACCGCCTTCGCGCTCGCGGTGCCGATGGGCGCGCTGATCGGCTTCCTGATCGCGGAGAACCGCTATTTTGCCGATGTCGCAAAGCCGCTGCTGTTCTTCGCCTTCAGCATCCCGAAATCGATCTTCCTGCCGATGTTCATCCTGGTGTTCGGGGTCGGCTTCGCCCAGAAGGTCGGCTTCGGCTTCTTCTCGACGATCTTCATCGTGATCATGTCGACCACGACGGCCGTGGAATCGGTCAAAGTCGAACACCTGACGGTGGCCCGCTCCTACGGCGCCACGCGCGCGCAGACCGCGTTCCGCGTCTATCTGCCGAGCATGCTGCCGATACTGCTGGAAGCGCTGCGGATTTCGATGATCTTCAACCTCACCGGCGTGATCCTCGCCGAGATGTACGCCTCGCGCGACGGCATCGGTCACCAGATCGCGACCTGGGGCGAGAACTTCCAGATGAAGCAGCTGCTCGCCGGCGTCGTGATGGTCGCCGCGATCGCCATGATCTTCAATGAACTCATCAGATGGGTGGAAACACGATGCAGCCATTGGCGAACGTGACACCGTTGAAGCCTCCGCCGCGCGCCGGCGCAATCGAGGTCAGGAATGCCGGCCAGGTCTTCCGGACCAGGTCCCAGGACGTCGTCGCGCTGGAAGACGTCTCGCTCGACATCAAGCCGGGGCGCTTCGTCGTGCTGGTCGGCCCGAGCGGCTGCGGCAAGTCCACGCTCCTGATGATGATGGCCGGCCTGCGCGCGCAGACCTCGGGCACCATCACCATCAACGGTGCGCCGATCCCGCAGCCGGACCCGAACCGCGTCGGCGTCGTGTTCCAGGAAGCAAGCCTGTTTCCGTGGCTGACCGCCGAGGACAATGTCGAGTTTCCGCTGGCGCTGCGCAGCGTCGCCAAGGCCGAGCGGCGGGCCAAGGCGCAGGACGCCCTCAAGCTGGTCGGCCTCGAAGGTTTCGGCAAGCGGCACCCGCACGAGCTGTCGGGCGGCATGAAGCAGCGCGTCTCGATCGCGCGCGGCCTGGTGCAGGATCCGCCGGTGCTGTTGATGGACGAGCCGTTTGCCGCGCTCGACGAGCAGACCCGCATGACGATGGGCGACGAGTTGCTGCGCATCTGGGCCGCGACCGGCAAGACCGTCGTGTTCGTCACCCACAGCCTGACCGAGGCGGTCTATCTTGCCGACGACGTCGTCGTGATGTCGCCGCGGCCCGGCCGCATTGTCGATCAGTTGCAGGTCACGCTGCCGCGGCCGCGGACCTACGAGATGCTGAGCGGAGATGCTTTCGGCGCGCTGCGCGACCGCATCTGGCGGCACATCCGCAAATCGGCGTGAGACGGCGATGAGCGCGAAAACACTTCGTCATCTGATCGTCATCGGCCTACTCGTGCTATGGGAGCTGTTGCCGCGCACCGGCCTGATCCCGGAACTGTTCCTGCCGTCGTTGTCCTCCACCCTGCTCGCCGGCTGGAATGAAGCCGCCGAATATGGTCACGCACTCGCGGTGACGCTTTACGAAGTCGCGGTTTCGATGGCATTCGCCTGTGGCGGCGGCATCTTGCTCGGCGCGGTCGTTGGCAGCCTGCCAAGGCCGCGTCTCCTGATCATGCCGATGGTCTCGAGCCTCTATGCGGTGCCGCTCGTGATCCTCTATCCGGTGTTCACGGTCTGGCTCGGGATCGGCGCGGAATCCAAAATCGCCTTCGCCTCGATCTACGGCTTACTGCCCACCATGCTGGCGACCGCCGCCGGAATCCAGACCATCGATCCGCAACTGCTGCTCGCCGCCCGCAGCATGGGCGCGACGCTGAGCCAGCGGCTGGTCCGCGTCATCATCCCCGCGGCGATCCCGACCGTGCTGTCGGGACTGCGGATCGGCGGGGCGCTCGTCATTGTCGGCGTAGTGGTCTCGGAGATGCTGATTTCCTCGGCCGGGATCGGCTATCTGATCTCGCGCTACCGCACCATTCTCGACAGCCCGCACGTGTTCGCCGGCGTGCTGCTGGTGTTGTTCATGGCGATCGCCTTCAGCACGGCGATCCGCTGGGTCGAGCGCAAGGCCGCGATCTGGCAGACCGGAACGCGCGCCGGCCAGGGCGCCGCCGACGAGGTCGGCTCCGGTGCGATGCAGCCGGCCACGTAAGGGGATCGCGACGTGTTCGACCTGACCTTGACGTTCGACAATGGACCCGAGCCCGACGTGACGCCGTTTGTGCTCGACGTCCTGGGCGAGCGCGGCATCAAGACCACGTTCTTCGTGATCGGCGGGAAGCTCGGCGATCCCGCACGCCGCCGCCTCGCCGTACGTGCGCATGACGAAGGCCACTGGATCGGTAATCATACCTATACGCACAGCGTCCCGCTCGGGCAGCAGCCCGCCGCGGACACGGCAGAGCGCGAGATCGGCCGCACGCAAGCTGCGATCGGCGACCTCGCCCATCCGAGCCGCTGGTTCCGACCGTTTGGCGGCGGCGGCAATCTAGACGACCGGCTGCTGAAACCCTCCGTGGTCGATTATCTCTCGCACAACAAGCACAGCTGCGTGCTCTGGAACGCGGTCCCGCGCGACTGGGACGATCCTGACGGCTGGACCGAGCGCGCGCTCGATCAATGCCGCGCGCAACCATGGACGCTATTGGTGCTGCACGACCTGCCGACCGGTGCAATGGCGCATCTCGACCGCTTCCTCGATCGCGCCGGCGCAAACGGCGCCCGCTTCCGCCAGGATTTTCTGCCGCAATGCGTTCCGATGCGCGACGGCAAGATCGCGCTTCCCATCCGGGACTATGTTTCCTCCATTGAAGAGAGTGAGTGAGAGACCATGAAGATCGCAAGTTTCAAGGCGGCGGGCACCGCAAGCTACGGCATCGTGACTGATGCCGGCGTGATCGACGCCGGCAAGCGGCTGAAAGCGTACCCGACGTTGAAGGCGCTGCTGACGAGCGGTTCGCTGGATGATGTGAAGAAGCTGCAAGGCGAGAACGCCGATCACGCGCTGAAGGACATCGTGCTGCTGCCGACCGTGCCCGACCCCGACAAGATCTTCTGCATCGGCGTCAACTATGCGACGCATCTAGCCGAGAGCGGCCATCCGACGCCGCCGCATCCGATGATCTTCACCCGCTTCGCCAACAGCCAGGTCGGCGCCGGGCAGCCGATGATCCGGCCGCTGGAATCCGAGCGCTTCGACTATGAAGGCGAATTGGCGGTCATCATCGGCAAAGCTGGCCGCCGCATCCCGCGCGAGGCCGCGCTCGGCCATGTCGCCGGCTATGCCTGCTACAATGACGGCAGCATCCGCGACTGGCAGCGCCACACCTCGCAATTCGCGCCCGGCAAGAATTTCGTCGGCACCGGCGGCTTCGGGCCGTGGATGGTGACATCAGACGAACTGCCCGACATCAGCAAGCAGCATATCGCGACCCGCCTCAACGGCGTCGAGGTGCAGGCCGCGCCGATCTCGGATCTCGTGTTCGACGTCGCGACCCTGATCGCCTATTGCTCGACCTTCACCGAGCTCGTGCCGGGCGACGTCATCGTCACCGGCACCACCGGCGGCGTCGGCGCCTATCGCACGCCGCCGCTGTGGATGAAGGACGGCGACGTCGTCGAGGTCGAGGTTTCCGGCATCGGCGTGCTGCGCAACCCGGTCAAGGACGAAGCCGCGGCAACCGCAACGCGTGCGGCCTGATCGGGCCGCGCAACAACAAGAAGGAGGACGTCATGAACCTGCCCAGGCACCTGCTGCCGACCACCGTCGTCGGCAGTTACCCGCAGCCGGAATGGCTGGTCGATCGCGCCATGCTGTCGAAGTCGGTGCCGCGCACCCGCATGCATGCGATGTGGCGCCTGCCGGCCGAGCATCTCGAGGAATCCCAGGACGACGCGACGATCGTCGCGATCCGCGACATGGAGCGCGCCGGCATCGACATCGTGACCGATGGCGAGATCCGCCGCGAGAGCTACTCCAACCGGTTCTCCACCGCCCTTGAGGGTGTCGATGCCGACAATCCCGCAATGATCACCGCACGCACCGGCAACACGCAGACGCCGGTGCCGCGCGTGGTGGGCCCGGTGAAGCGCAGAGGTCCGGTGGAACTGCACGACATGCAGTTCCTGCGCAAGAATACCGATCGCGCCGCCAAGATCACCCTGCCCGGCCCGTTCACGATGAGCCAGCAGGCCAAGAACGAGTTCTACAAGGATGACGAGGAGCTCGCGATGGCCTTCGCGGAAGCCGTCAATGCCGAGGCACTCGATCTCGAGAGGGCCGGTGCCGACGTCATCCAGCTCGATGAGCCCTGGGTGCGCAACAATCCGGATCTGGCGAAGCGCTATGCCGTGAAGGCGATCAATCGCGCGCTGCAGGGCATCACGATCCCGACCGTGGTGCATCTCTGCTTCGGCTATGCCGCAGTGGTGCCGGGTTCGACCAAGCCGGCCGGCTACTCCTTCCTCGCCGAGCTCGACGATACCGTCGCCGACCAGATCTCGATCGAGGCGGCACAGCCGAAGCTCGATCTCGGCGTGCTCAGGGATCTGTCATCGAAGAAGATCATGCTGGGCGTGCTCGACCTCGGAGATCCCGGGATCGAATCCGTCTCCGTCGTCGCCGATCGCATTCGCAACGGCCTGAAGCACGTGCCGGCGGAGCGGCTGCTGGTCGCGCCGGACTGCGGCATGAAATACATGCCGCGCCAGACCGCATTCGGAAAGTTGAAGGCGATGTGTGAGGCCGCCGCGACGGTCAGGAAAGAGATCGGCTAACCGCCCTCGCCGCCCGGGCACGGCAAGATCGGTCGCCAGCGCTGCCGGCGACCGGCCTCTCGGCCTACGAGTTCGACGCCGAACGGCTCGAGGCCGATTGCGTGTCCTTGATGCTGATCACGACAGCGATCCGCTTGACGGTACCGTTGCGGTAGGCCTGCAGGAACCGGTCGTAGTGCTTGACCGAGATGCAGCCGTTGGAGTCGCCGTTCGGCCCGAGCATGTAGCTGTGGACCAGCAGGCCGACGCGCCCGAAGGTCTCGCTGCCGTCGACCGGGGTCATGCGCAGCGCGGGCACGCCGTGGAACAGCTTCTCGCGCGGCTTCATCTCATAGATGCCGGGCGGCGTCGCGCCTGCGTTGCGGGCTTTCACATGCGCCGGATCGTCGAGCAGATTGCCGAGGCCGGAATGCGCCTCGAACTTGGTGCCGTCGGGCATGTACACGATGCGGCCGGTAATGTCGTAGACCGCCGTGGTGCTGTCATAGCCGAGGGCGCCCAGATTGGGGCTCGGACCGGACAGCAAGCCGTCATTCGGATCGAGCGAGGCCAGCTGCAGCTTGCCCGGCATCATGTCGGCGATCTTCTGGAAGAACGTCCGGTTGTCGCCCTGCTGCACCGGCGCCTGCGGCGGTGGCGGCTGATCGTTCCGTGCAAGCAGATTGGCCTCGGCCGGCCGCGACCGCGGCATCGGCACCGTGGTTGTCGTCGCCGTGGTCGTGGCGGCGACGGATGCCGTCGCCGCCTGGCTGGTGGTCGGCAGGTCGGTCTGCGTGTCGCGCAGCTGGCCGGCCAGCGCGTCCTCGATCTGACCGAACTCGGAATTGAAATCGCCGCGGCTCGAACGGAACCCGCGGCGCAGTGGATAGTAGAGTGAGGACGTATTGATGGTGGAGCGGGAGCCGAAGCGATCGTCGAAGTTCAACGAGGCGGTGGTGTTGGCGAATGCCGGTCCATGCAGCCATGCGGTGGGGTCGATGCCGACCATCCAGGCAGCAAGGCCAGACGATATCGCAAGCGCGCTCACGGCAAACGCCGTGCTGCCCACCAGAGACATGCCGCGGCTTGACCTACGCCCGGCAGCTTTCGTCGTTCGTTGACCCATCCATCCCCAAGTTCGGTGCTCTGGGGCCTGTTGCCCGGCCCACGTGGGATTCACCGATCGCTCATCATATCAGGGAATTAGAGTAAGGCATAATCGAGACGAAGCGGGCAACGACAAGTTTTTTAAACGTTTTTCGGATCGAAAGTGCCAGAGAATCAGTCCGAGGAGGGCCGAAACGTCCAAAAAAGTCCCGATTCGGGACAATTTCGGCGACTCAGGCGATCTTTTCTTCCCAGAGGGTGAGGACCGGAACCGGCTTCCCGATCGCGTATCCCTGGGCGTAGTCGACCCCGATCACGCGCAATTCGTCCAGGATCGCGAGGCTCTCGACGAATTCCGCGACCACCTGCTTCTGCATGATCTTCGCGGTCTTGGTGATCATCTCGACCATCGCGCGATCGACCTTGCTGTTCAGGATCTCCTTCACGAACGAACCGTCGATCTTGATGATGTCGACCGGCAGATGCTTCAGATAGGCGATCGAGGACATGCCGGTGCCGAAATCGTCGAGCGAGAAGCTGCAGCCGATGTCGCGCAACCGCGCGATGAACTTCTGCGCCTCGTCGAGATTGGAGATCGCGCTGGTCTCGGTGATCTCGAAACACACCAGGGCCGGCGAGATGTCATGCTGCGCGAACAACTCGGCGACGAAGTCGACGAAGTCGCCATCACCGATGGTGGCGCCGGAGAGATTGATGGCGTAGCTCGCAATCTTGCGCGGATGGTGCTTGCGCTCGGCGATGATCTCGAAGGCGCGGCGAACCACCCAGCGATCGATCAGCGGCATCAGCCCGTAGCGCTCGGCGGCGGGCAGGAAGCTGCCGGGCGGCACCAGGGCGCCGCTCTCGTCGCGCAGGCGCAGCAGCAGTTCGCGCCGGTCGCGGCCCTTCAGCGCGCCGTTGATCGGGCGGATTTCCTGCTCGTAGAGGCAGAAGCGTCCCTCGTCCAATCCCTTGCGGATGCGATTGACCCAGCTCATCTCCGCGACGCGCACCGCCATGCCGGTGTCGGACGGACGATGCTCCTGGACGCGGTTGCGTCCCTTGTCCTTGGCGAGGAAACAGGCGACGTCGGCAAGCCGCAGCGCATCCTGCACTCCGGCGCTATCGGCCAGCGCGACTAGGCCGATGCTCGTGCTGATCCGGAAGCTCGAGCCCTCATGGACGAAACTCGACTGCTCGACCACCGCCCTGATCCGCTCCGCGACGTCGGCAGCGACGTCATGCGTGGCGGAGCCGTCGTCGCGCAGCAGGATGCCGAACTCGTCGCCGCCGAGCCGCGCGACCAGCCCGCTGTCGCCGACCTCGGCCGCCAGCAGCCGCGCGATCTGCTTCAGCAACCGGTCGCCCGCCACGTGGCCGCAGGTGTCGTTGACGATCTTGAACTGATCGAGGTCGATCAGCATCAGGTCGGCGCCGATTCCCTCCGCGCCCGACATCGCCTTGTGCAGCTCGAACTCGAACTGCCGCCGGTTGGCAAGGCCGGTGAGCGCATCATGGGAGGCGGCCCAGGCCAGTTCCTCGACCAGCCGCCGCTCGGCGGTCATGTCGTGAATGATCATGACGCGGCCGGCCGGCTCGCCTTCATGCACGATCGGGGTCTCGACCACAGAGACCGGCACGCTGGAATGATCCGGCCGCACCAGCAGCCGCTGCTGCGGCCGGCTGTCGTCATCGGCATCCGCGCTCTGGAACGACCCGCGCACCGGCTGCTCGGCAATGCTGAACAGCGACGAAAGCTGCCATCCGGTCACATCCTGCCCCGACGCGATCAGCCGTTGCGCGGCGGCGTTCATGTAGCCGACGCGATCGTCCTGCGTGGTCACGATCACGGCGTCGCCGATCGAGGCCAGCGTGAGCTGAGCGCGCTCCTTCTCGACGGCGAGTGCAGTCTCGGCAAGCCAGCGCCGCCACAGCATCCGCCGCGTATGGACCAGCACGATGCCGGCAAGGCAGCCCGCGATCACGAGATTGACCAGCAGCAGCAGCGCGGAGACCTGGCGCGACGCCTTGCCCAATTCATCCGAGAAATCGACGGCAAGCGTGCTCAACGCGGCGTCGACCGCGCCGATCCGCTCGGCCCAGTGCCTGATGGTCGCAGCCGACGGATCATGCAGCGCGACGTCGTTCGCGGCCTCGTTCCTGATCTCGATCAGCTGATCGAGCAGCGCATCCGAATTGCGCCATGCCGTCACCGCGCCGGCCACGTGGTGCATCGTGCGGAAATACTTGAACAGCCAGATCAGGCCGCCGATGTCGTCATCATGATTGCCGGCTCTGGCGAAACCTTCGCGGGCCACTGCGTCGTTGTTGCCGGGCGCTTCCAGCGCGCGCCGCGCCGTGCGATCGGCCAGCGGCACTGCGATCGCGGCATCGAATTTCTGCAGATAGAGCGGCGCGCCGGTACTGACATAGGTTTGAAGATAATGAATGGCGTCCTTCTGCCCCTTGGACCAAAGGCTCTCGCCTGCCACATAGGCGCGCACCGCGGACATCACCTGCAGGCTGCCGGCCGACAGACCGCCCAGCAGCAGGACGATCGCCAGCAGCGGCCCCACCACCCGCCACAGCGACCAGCTCCGAAATGAAAAGAACATGCCCAATGCGCCCTGACCTAAAATGATCGGCCGAGCCTAGGAACCGTGACTTAACCTCACGTTGCAAAACGCCATGAGTTTGAACCGACTTGCCTCTAGCACAATTGCGTCAAACTTTACGCATCGGACAACCTGGATCGCGACGTTCAGGGACGCAAGGTCGGCGACGTGTTCGGCGCCGGCGCCTGCTCCATCTCGGCCTCATCCGGCAGCTTGTCGACATGGACGGCCAGCGGTGTGCCGATCCAGAGCGGATCGTCGCGATGATCGCGACGCGGATTGGTCGTGTTGGGATGCACCAGGATGCTCAAGCTGCCATGGTTCAGCATCAGCCACGGCACCAGCGTCGGAAACAGCTCGGCCGCGAACGCCACCTGATACATCGCCTGGTCGTGCGGGCCGACCTTGACGTCGTGCCAGCGCCCGAGCGTGACCAGGAAGCGCTCGCCCATCCAGTTGCGCAGCCGCTCCGCCTCGCCCCGGCTGGTTGCAGGATCGTAGTAGACATGGGCGTGGTAGCTCGCGATCTCGCCGATCGTCCGTGGCGCGTCCGTCATCTCACCCTCTCCTTCTGCGACCGGTCAGCTGCGCCGCAGCACGCTGAACTGGAACGACTGCGTCGCGCCCCAGGGCGTGACATGCCGATGCTGCTCCCCGGCGATCAGCTCGAATCCCGGACCAATGGTCCGGCTAAGCGTTGCGGGATCATAGCGCTGCACCGGCAGACCGCTGCATTTCTCCGGACCGTCCAGCGCGAAGGTACCGATCACGGCATGTCCGCCTGCCCTGACACCGCGATGCAGCCTCTCGATATAGGCCGCGCGATCCTTCTCCTCGACCAGAAAGTGAAACGCCGCGCGATCATGCCAGACGTCGAAGGCCTGCTGCGGCTGCCAGATCGTCGCGTCGGCAGCGACCCAGCGCACGGCTGCGCCCGTCGCTCCGATCCGCTGCCGCGCGCTTGCCAGCGCAGCTTCGGAGAGATCGAGCACCGTGAGATCGTGGAAGCCGCGCGTCAGCAGCGCATCGACGAGGCGCGAGGCCCCGCCCCCGATATCGATGATCGATGCGTCGCGGCCGGGCACGACGGATTCGATCAGGCGCAGCGATGGCTGCGGATCGGCCTGCGACCAGCTCACCTGCTGCTCGCCCTTGGTCTGATAGACGGTCTGCCAATGCGAATGGCGATCAGAAGCAGTCATGGCGATCGATCCCGAAAGGTTTAACCATGAGCTAGGCGCGGCGGTTTCCCGCGTCAACCGGCAGCGGCCGCGCAACCGCAAATGCCGCATTTGCATCGCCGCATTTTCCAACTAACCTGACGGACAGGTTGAGATCGAGGCGTCCGGGGATGGCCAATTTCGGCTGGACACGCGTCAACAAGCCTGCACCTGCGGAGGACGCCGCCAGCGATTTGCGCGGCCTCACCGACCCATTGGCGTTTCTCGCCGCGCTCGACAAGGTAGTGCCGCGCTATCTCGATCTCGCCGACAACGGCGTGCTGGTCTATCCGGCCTGCAAGCGCCGGTCTGGCGATCTGCTGGGCGACGACCGCGCGATCTGGGAGCACACGCGGCTCGAGGCGATGCGCTATGTCCCGATGGTGCCGCGGCAAGACACTTCGTTGCTGGCCGATCCATCGCGCCAGGCCGAGATGATCGATGCCTTCCTGCGTCAACGCGCGCACGACAAGACCGTCGTCGACTTCACGGGCACCGCGATCGAGGATTACGGCATCGCGATCTACGCCGGTTTGAACTGGCTCAACCATTGCGGTTCCATCGTGAATGCAGATCCGCAGAAATTCTCCGGCAGGCTGCGGGCCTTCCGCAAGGTCATGGTGGTCGCCCGGCAGTGGTGGGCACTCGACGGCGCCGCGGATCGCTGCCGGCAGCTGCTGGAGGCGCGCGAGCGGCCGCCACTGGTGTTCTTCCTGCTATGGGCCGAATGCACCAATCTGGCGCGGGAGATCGCGATCGCGGCAGCCGGCACGGCAGCAACCGAAGAAAATATCGCGCGCATGCGCAGAGCCGACGATCCGGAACAGCTGACGTAGGAAAGCTCGTGGTCAGGCAACGGGGTCTACGTCGGCGGACACCGACTGCAATTCCTTGGACTTGCGCGCGATCAAGCGGGCCAGCTCGCTCTGCTTGTAGGTTTCGACGAATTTGATGGCGAAGCCGTTCGGCAGATGCCGGACCACGCGCCCGACGCAGGCGCCGATCGCAAGCGGCATGCCGACCGGCGGCTGCACCTCGGACGACACCGCCGCGCCCGACAGCGACATGTCGATGATGAAGCAGCTCTGCATGGTGCCGTCCGCCAGCGTCAGCATGGCATGCGGTGCGACCGGAACGAAGCGCGGGTTGTTGCGGGCCTCGCGGATGCTCGGATCCTTCTGCTTCTTCTCGATCCAGGTCAGCTTGTCGGCGAACTTCTCGCGCATCGCATGCGTCATCTCGAGCTCGAGCAGGAAACTGCCGCTCATCGTGTCGGTGATGCAGCCGTCGAACTTGCCGAACTCCTCGAAATACGAGGTTAGCCGGTCGCCGATCTTGCCGACGACAGGCACGTCCACGATCATGCGGAACGGCGACACGCGCGTGGTCCGGCAGGCGAAGGTGCGCAGCTTGCCCTGCGCGTCATACCAGTTCGGCAACGTGTAGCTGCCGTTGACCGTGATCCTGACTGCGCGTTGCTTGAGAAACTTTTCGACAGACACGACTGAACCTCGCCCGAGGCGATGTGAATACACGGAGGTCGGGGGTTGACCGGCGTCCTTGCCGGTCCGGTGGGGGGACGTCCGCTACCGACGCGATGGCAGCGGATGGCTGCGACACGCATCCCAGCGCGTCGCGGAATGCTCCTGGCGCGCAGGTACGTACGGTCGTACCGTCGAAAAACTAGGAAAACGTTAAGCCGGGACGGAGCGCGGCGGCGCACTCTATGGCGCAACCCTTGCGCGGCAGTTTATTTTGCGAGCCGTACAACTACCGGGAGAGTTGTCGCACGCCGGTGCAATCGGGCCGTGCTCCAAACCGCCTGCCTCGGCTTCCGGCCGGATGCTAGCTTGGCGGAAAATCAGAGCGGACCTCATCAGAGCGGACCTATATGGCAAACATCTCGGACAAATCGCTTGCCGACGGCAAGATCCTGCAAAGCGTGGTCGACGGCGTCGGCGTCATCACCTTCAACAACCCCGACAAGCGCAATGCGATGTCGCTGGAGATGTGGGAAGGGCTCGGCGAGGCACTGACCGCGCTGCGCGACGATCCGGCGGTCCGCGTCGTCATCCTGGTCGGCGCCGGCGACAAGGCCTTCGTGTCGGGCGCCGATATCAGCCAGTTCGAGAAGACCCGCCACAACGCGGAAGCCTCCGAGGAATATTCGCGGCGTAGCGCCGCCCAGCGCGCTTTGCTCGCCGACTACCCGAAGCCGACCATCGCCTGCATCCGCGGCTTCTGCCTCGGCGGCGGCATGCAGGTCGCGATGCTGACCGACATCCGGATCTCCGGCTCGAGCGGCCAGTTCGGCATTCCCGCGGCCAAGCTCGGCATCGCCTATGGCTATGACGGCTTGCGTCATCTGGTGTCGCTGGTCGGCCCGTCCTGGGCGCGGCTGATCATGTACACGGGCATGCGAATCGACTCCGCGGAAGCGCTGCGGATCGGCCTCGTCGATCGCGTGCTGCCGGATGCCGAGCTGTGGGATGCGACCATGGAGATCGCGCGCACGATTTCGGGCAACGCGCCGCTGGCGATCAAGGCCGCCAAGATCACCATCGCGCAGGTACTGAAGGATCCCGCCGATCGCGACATGGCCGCGATCAAGCAGATCGGCATCGACTGCATGGACAGCGCGGATTTCCGCGAGGGCCGCAACGCATTCATGGAAAAGCGCAAGCCGCAGTTCAAGGGCCGGTAGCGCGGCAGTCTTGCCCCGCCCCGCCAGCGGCCCTGCCCTGCCGCCGCAGGTGCGCGCTTGCCAAAATATCGAAAACAACCCCATGCAAAGGAGCCGGCGGCTGCCGGCGTTCGACAGGGTAACTTGACACGTCGGGCAAATCAGAGATACATTTCCAATATTCCGAAATCGTCCAAGCGCCCCTGCCGGGAGGGAAGCACAGCTTCAACGCCCTCGCGACGATCCTGCCTACTTCCTCTGTTCGTTGATCGGAACCGTATAGTTCAGGATCAGCCGCCCGCCGTCCGGATAGATGGTCTGGCCGGTGATGTAGGAGGCATCGTCGCTGGCGAGGAATGCCACGACGGAGGCGACCTCGCTCGGCTCGCCGCAGCGGCCGGCCGGCGTGCGCGACAGCACGCTGCGCCGCGCGTCCTCCGACGAGAAGATCGCGGTCGCCACCATCTCGGTCAGGATCGTGCCCGGCCCGACCGCCACGACGCGAATGCCGTGCGGCGCCAGCGCTACCGCGGCCACCGAGGTGAGCTGCTTCATCGCGCCCTTGGACATCGCATAGGTCGCAAGCGAGGGGATCGCGAGCAGCGCATTGACCGAGGACATGTTGACGACGACGCCGCCACCGCCCTGCGCGATCATCTGGCGCGCCGCGGCCTGGACGCCGAAGAACGCGCCCTTGAGGTTGATCCCCATGACGTCGTCGAACTCGGCCTCGCTGATATCGAGGAAATCGCGGTTGCGCGCGACGCCGGCGTTGTTGACCATGACGTCGAGCCGGCCGAACTCCTTCACCGCGTGAGCGACGATGCGGTCGACATCGGCACGCTTGCTGACGTCGGCTTCGACGGCCCGCAACCGATCGTCATGTCCGAGTTCCTGGGCGGTGTGGACCAGCCCGGCGGCATCGACATCCGAGATGACGACCCTGGCGCCATCGGACAGGAAGCGCGCAGCGCAGGCCTTGCCGATGCCGCGCGCCGCGCCGGTGATGGCGACGACCTTGCCGGGATTCTTCATGGGAGTGCCTCCAGGATTTTCGGTTTGCGTGTTCCGCCAGCGCCGGATGCAAGATGCGGTCCGAGCAATAGCCTATAACGCGGCGTCGGGGAACGCGACGGATTCACCGTCACCTGCTGCAATCAGGGCGTCATACTATAGTGCACGCTGCTTGCTCGTGCCGTTCCGAACCGCGCTTCAGAAACGACTCCGACGTCTTCGTCAAGCGGTCGCGGCAGCGAAGCAGGCCACCACTTCGCGCGCCTCCTCCCGCCCGAGATAGCCTGATATAGCCCGCCGAGATCGGCTCGCTCAGCCGCCCATACCAATCTCGCCCCGGGAGACCACCATGTCGATCACTGACCGCCGATCGCTACTGCAGGCTGCGGCCACCATTCCCTTCGTCGCATCGGCTGCAACCACGGCGCTGGCGCAGACGCCGGCCGAACCGGCCAAGCCCGCGCCTGCGCCCGCAAAGGACGTGACGCGCAAGCTGGCGCATTATCTCGTCGAGGCGAATTACGAGGACTTGCCGGCCAATGTCCGCAAGGAAGGCGTCCGCACGCTGCTGAACTGGGTCGGCGTCGCAATCGGCGGCTCGCATCATCAGACCGTCGACATCGCGGTCTCGGCGCTGGCGCCATTCTCGGGCCCGGCCCAGGCCTCGCTGTTCGGGCGGCACGAACGCTTCGACATCATGAACGCCGCCTTCCTCAACGGCGTGTCGAGCCACATTTTCGACTATGACGACACCCATCTGAAGACGATCATCCATCCGGCCGGGCCGGTGGCGTCCGCCATCCTCGCACTGTCGGAGATGCAACCGGTGTCGGGCAAGGACTTCCTCAACGCGCTGGTTCTGGGTGTCGAGACCGAATGCCGAATCGGCAATGCGGTCTATCCCAACCATTACGACGTCGGCTGGCACATCACCGGCACCGCGGGCGTGTTCGGCGCGGCCGCTGCGGTCGGCAAGCTCTTGAACCTCAACGAGCAGCAGATGGTGTGGGCGCTCGGCCTTGCCGCGTCACAGCCGGTCGGCCTGCGCGAATCCTTCGGCTCGATGAACAAGAGCTTCAATCCCGGCCGTGCCGCGTCGAACGGCATCTTCGCCGCGATGCTCGCCTCGAAGAATTTTACCTCCTCCGACAGCATGATCGAGGCCAAGCGCGGCTGGGCGAACACGATCAGCACCAAGCAGGACTACAACGAGATCCTCGGCGACCTCGGCAAGCGCTATGAAGCCGCGCTCAACACCTACAAGCCGTTTGCTTGCGGCATCGTGATGCATCCGGCGATCGACGCCGCCATCCAGCTGCGCAACGAGAACAAGCTGACCGCCGACCAGATCGAGCGCGTCGATCTCAAGGTGCATCCGCTGGTGCTCGAGCTGACCGGCAAGAAGACGCCGCGCGAAGGGCTCGAAGGCAAGTTCAGCATCTATCATGCGGTCGCCGTCGCGCTGGTCGAAGGCGCCGGCGGCGAGAAGCAGTTCAGCGACCGCGCGGTGACCGACCCGACCATCGTCGCGCTGCGCTCTAAGGTGATGCCCGTGGTCACGCCGGGCATCGATCCGGCGCAGGTCGACATGACCGTCGTGCTCAGGGACGGACGCACGCTGCACCGCTACATCGAGCACGCCATCGGCAGCGTCGAGGTTCCGATGACCGACAAGCAGCTCGAGACCAAATTCGCCGACCTCGCCGACGGCATCATTCCGGCCGCGGCGGCTCGCCGCGTCATGGATACCTGCTGGAATGTCGAGACCCTGCCGAACGCGGCCGAGATCGCCAAGCTGTCGGTCTCGACCTGACCCGGCGCAATGCCGCCCGGCGGTCACGCCGTCGCCTTGCGTGATCCCGGATTGATGTGCGCGAGAATCCGGTCGGCCTCGGTACGCCAATCGGCGCTGCGGGCGAAGTCCGCCGTGCCCCTTGGTCCAAACACGCCCTCGTCGGCAAGATCGGCGATCCAGCCCTGCCGCTCGGCGGTGCCGGAGGCGGACCATGGCGTCAGCCCGGCCTCGCGCACGGTCTCCGCCACCTCGCGCACCTCCTCGGCGCGCCGGCGGCCGTGCTCGATCACCCGCTGGAAGAAATAGGCGCCCTGCTTCTCCCAATCGATGCTAGGGAAGGTCTCCTTGAGCGAGACGAGCACCGCATCCTCGACGCCATAGGCGCGTGCGGTGGTGAAGCTCTCGATCACCATCGCCTCCAGCCCCTTGATCATGATGCTGCGGCACATCTTGACCGCCGAGGAAACGCCGAGCTCGTCGCTCGCGACCTTGGCCGCGAAGCCGAGCGCGACCAAAAGCGGCGCCAGCTCGCGCGCGCCACGGCCGCCGAGCAACAGCGGCACCTTGATGCGATGCGGCGGCAGCGAGGTCATCACCGCGCCCTCGACATAACGGCCACCGGCGCCGTCGATGTGGGCCGCCGCGCGCTGCTTGGCGCCCGGGGACGCCGAGTTGAAATCGAGAAACCACGCGCCCTTCCCGATTGCGGGCGCGCACGCCTCGGCCACCGGCACCGCCTGGCTCGCCGTCACCGCCGAAATGATGAAATCGGCTCGCGCCGCCAGATCGGCATGGGACTGCGCGAGTTCGACGCCGATCTCCGCCGCGTGCGCGCGCAACGGCGCACCCTGCCCGGCGTCGAGCTTGATGTCGTAGGCTGCGACCTTGACGCCCTGCTTGCGCAGATCTTCGGCCAGGATGCGGCCGACCTCGCCATAGCCGAGCATGCCGATCTGCCACTGCCGCGGATCGCTGGAGATTGTCATCAGCTCAGGTCCCGTGTTGTGGCGTCGAAGAGCGCATCGACCGCGACGCGCCGGGGGATCAGCGCCTGCTGGGCGCAATAGTCGATCATCAGTTCGAGCTGCTTGCGGTTCGCCTCGACGCCGAACGGCACCATATCAGGCACCCCGGGCGGACTCGCCTCTGCCTTGCTGCGTTTGAGGAGATCGTAGAGGCTGCGCACCACGTCGGGCCGCGACGTCGCGAGCCGCTCCGTCACCACGACCAGGTGATTGACAGGCACGACGCCATGCCGCGCGTACCACCGCGCCGCCTCTGCGGCCGGATCGGCGAACAACGGCTTGAGCGCCGGATCGCTCGACGTCTCGCCCAGCACGGCATCGAGCTCGCCGTCCTTCAGCATCTGGATGATGGTTTTGCCCTTCGGCGCGCGCTCCGTGCTGTCGACATATTCGGCGACATGCGGATCCTCGAACGTGACCCAGCTGACGCGGTCGAGGTTCACGCCATGGTCATTGGCAAGGATGCCGCGCATCCATGCCCCCGTCGTGGTCGTGAACGAGCGGATGCCGACCCGCTTGCCTTCGAGATCGGCAGGCGTGAGCGTGCCGCGATCGGCACGACAAAGCGCATGGCCATGCTGGAAGCGACCGACCATCGCCGCCGGCAGCAGCAGCAGCGGCTTGCCGTGCGCGCGTGCCATCAGATAGGTCACGATCGCCATCTCGCAGACGTCGAACGCCTGCTCGCGCACCATCGGCTTGAACGCGGCGTTGGTCGGCGAGAACTCGGTGAAGTCGAGATCGAACAATTCCGAGCGCAGCTCGCCGCGCTTCACCGCTTGGATGTGCGGGTGATTGCCAAGCACGGTGTGCAGCCGAAGTTTCTCCATCGCGACGAACTCCGCAGGGTCAGGTCAGGGCTCGTCCGGGATTCGCGCCCGCCGGCTTGCGCGGCGCGGGCGCACTCTGGTCGAGCGGCGCGGCCTGCAGCGCGGCGACGGTCGCGCGCACCAGCTCCTCGATGGCGTGGCCGGCGTCGGTGCCGTCGGCGCTCCCGCGCGACAGCCGCGAGACGCGCTCCGGCGTCACCAGCGTGTAGTAGAGCGCGCCGAGCAGGAAGTGACCGCGCCAGACCAGGTCGGTGCGCGGAATATGCGGCAGGCTCTCATGGATCGCATCGATGAAAGCGTGGCTGGTGTCGTCGAAGGTCTGCGCGATGATCTTGCGCACCACCTCGTTGCCCTCGGCCGACATGATCGCGCGCAGCCGCGTGAACCGCGTCCCGCCGCCGGCAAGGTCGCTGCCCGAGGTGAAGGCCGGCAGCACATAGGCGCGCACGATCGCCTCCAGCCGGTCCTGCAAATCGCGCACCCGCCGCGCTGCGGCCAGCAGCTCGGAGCGCCGCCGGTTCATCGGGCCGCAATGGCGCCGGTAGATCTCGAGCAGCAGACCATCCTTGGTCTTGAAGTGATAGGTCACGCTGCCGGGATTGGCGCCGGCGGCCTGCGCGATGTCGCGCACCGAGACGGCGTTGAAGCCGTAGGTCGAGAACAACTCCTCCGCCGCGGCGAGGATCGCCTCGCGCATGTTCGGCTTGCGGGTGCTGGCGGCCTTGAGGTCGGATTTGACGGGCTTGCGGACCATATTTGTACTATCGTCCAAATAATCAGGTCGCGTCAACAAGGCGGCCCGCAGGCCCGCGGTCAGGACAGCTTGACGTCGGGCTCGGCACGACCGCGCGCCGCGGCATCGAGCAGGAAGGTCTGGCCGTGCCCTGGATCGGCGCAGCGTTGCGCCGCGTCCATGTCCTGCCAGGCCGAGGTGACCAGCACGCGCGAGAAATCGCGGCCGACAAAGGCCGGACAGCTCGATTGGCTCGCCGGCACCTTCAGCGAGCGCAGGTGCCGGCCGGCGGGATCATAGATATCGATGCGACCGCCGCCCCAGCGCGCATTCCAGATCATCCCGTCGGCATCGACGACCGCACCGTCGAGTCCGCCGATGCCTTGATGCCTGATCAAATCGATGGGCTCGCCGGTCGGCAATCCCGTTGCCGGATCGAGCGGTACCCGATGCAGCACGTTGGTCGCGGTATCGGCGAAATAGCCGATATCGCCCGCGGGTGAGAAGCAGATCGCATTCGGGATCGTGATCCCGGGATAGAGCCGCGTGATACGGCCCCGATGCAGGGCGTAGATCGCACCGGCGCCTTGCTCGGCCTGGCGCCCCATGGTGCCGAGCCAGAAGGTGCCCGACGGATGCACGCGCGCATCGTTGGAGCGCGTCACCGGGTTGTCGGCCTCGAGCGCTGCGAACAGCTCCAGGCGGCCGTCGGCGACTTGCCGGACATAAAGTCCATCCTCGGTCAGGATCAGCTGCTGCTCGCCGTCGATCCGCGCCAGTGCGCTCGCCATTTTCGGCAACGCATGAATGACGGTGCGGCCGCTCGCAAAGCGATGTTCGAACAGGCGCCGCTCGCGGATGTCGAACCACCACGCGGTGTCGGTCGATGCGTCATAGGTCGGGCCTTCGCCGAGATGACAGCGCTCGGCCGACAGCACGGATGTCGGCACCTGTTCCATCGGCGGCTCGGCGGCACGGTCGGTCATTGCGTCACTCACAGGGTTGAAAAGCGGTAGACGATGCTGCGCCGATAGATCTGCCCGGGATCGAGCCGCGCCGACGGAAAGTCCGGCCGGTTCGGCGTATCCGGCCAGGCATGCGGCTCGAGACAGAGTGCATCGGATTGCCGGTACAACCGATCGCCCTTGCCGGCGGTGGAACCGTCGAGGAAATTGCCGGAATAGAACTGCAATCCGGGCTGATCCGTGAACAGCTCCATCACGCGGCCGCTGTGCGGCGCCTCGAGACGCGCAGCGAGGCGAAGGCCCGTCCCCGAGGCCAGACAGAAATTGTGGTCGTAGCCGCGCCCGAGCCGCAGCTGCTCGTCATTCATCCTGATCCGCGCGCCGATTGCGATCGGCGTGCGGAAATCGAACGGCGTGCCGTCGACCGGCCGCGGCGGGCCCGGCAGCGGGATCGCGGTGGCGTCCACCGCGAGGAAATGGTCGGACGGGATCGTCAGCAGGTGATCGAGGATTTGCCGCCCAGAGCGCGCGCCGTCGAGGTTGAAGAAGCTGTGATTGGTGAGATTGAGGCAGGTCGGCCGGTCGGTCGTCGCCTCATAGGTGACCGAGAGTTCCATCGGACTGCGGATGCGATAGGTCACGCGCATCGCGAGATTGCCCGGATAGCCCTCCTCGCCATGCGGGCTGTCGCGCTCCAGCACCAGCGTCGGCCCCGGATCATCTGACAGTTCGACGATCCGCCACAGCTTGCGATCAAAACCCTGCACGCCGCCATGCAGCGCGTTGAGACCGTTGTTGGCCTCGAGCTTCACCGTCTCGCCGTCGAGCACGAAGCGTGCGCCGGCGATCCGGTTGGCATAGCGCCCGATCGTCGCGCCGAAGAATTTGCGTTGCGCCAGATAGCCATCGAACTCGTCATGGCCCAGCACGATGTCGTCGCAATGCCCGTCGCGATCCGGTGTCGACAGCAATTGCAGCGCGGCGCCAAAAGGGATGATGACGGCCTCAAAGCCGCGCGCACCGCGCAGCGTCACGCGCTCCACGACGGTGCCGTCAGGCATTTTGCCGAAGGGCGCGCGTGCAATTCCGGCTGATGTCATGTGGTCAGTCCCCGAACGCCTCGACGAGGCGCCGTCGCCCCAGCATGAAGCTATCGGCGACAAGCCGCAAGGGCGCGAGGTCGACGTCGGATTTTCGGTCCGACGTCAGCGCGACGAAACGGCGATACAGCGCGGGATATTCCTCATCCGCAGCATCGACCACCAGCATGTTGCCATCGCGCAGCTGCCTCCCGCCTTTCGACAGCATCACGGGCCCGGCCTCGGTCTCGCACAGGATGTCCCAGATCGGCGGGCCGGGCTGGCGGAAATCGAAAGCGGCGTGGATCGGCAGGCCGCTCGCATCGGAGAGCTCGATTGCCGCTGCAATCGGCGCCTCCCGATTGGAGGGAAAGTCCAGTACCGCGTTCCTGACAAAGGGCTGATGCGGCAGGATCTCGGTCAGGATCGACAGCGCATTGATGCCGGGATCGAACACGCCGAAACCACCGGCCTCGAAGATCCAGGCTTGGCCGGGATGCCAGACGCGCACGTCTTCCTTCCAGGTAATGGTCACCTTGTTGATGGTGCGGCCCGCAAGCAATTTTCGCGCCGGTCCGACCGCGGGCGCACAGCGCGAATGCCATGTCGCGAACAACGTCCTGTTCGCATCATGCGCAGCCGCAAGCAATGGTGCGAGTTCGTTGACGGTCGCGCCCGGCGGCTTCTCCAGCAGCACATGCTTGCCGGCGGCGAGCGCGATGGCAGCCTGCGTGTGCCGGATCTGCGGTGGCGTGCACAGCGCGACCGCATCGATCTCCGGCCCGTCGCGCAACAATTCCTGCAGATCGCGGAAGTGCGGCAGGCCGGGCGGGGTCTTGGCGGGATCGACCACCGCGACGAGTGCCGCGCCTGACGTCTTGGCGATCGCAGGGACATGCTGCCGGCACGCGATCTCGCCGAAACCGACGATGGCGATACGAAGCAGATCGCTCATGGCCGTCCTCGCGTTCATGCCCACCCGGTCGGCCGATGCCGCCAGGCAAGGTCAGAAGCCAGCGCCGAGTACCAACGGCATGATCCGGTTTTGGTTGCAACCACGCAAATCCGCGACGTCCTGTTGTGCGTCGCGCGGCCCGGGCATCGGTCCTGTTCAATCAAAACCGATGCTCCAGATCCTTGATTTGACGCACGTTCTTTCGCGCGAACCGGTCACCACCCGCCCGAAGCCGCGCTAGCGCGCGGCCTCGAATCCGCCGAGCACGGCCGTCAGATTGGCACCGAGGATATCGGAAAGATAGCCGCCCTCCTGCACCAG
This sequence comes from Bradyrhizobium sp. USDA 3364, assembly GCF_054056355.1. Classification (NCBI taxonomy): domain Bacteria; kingdom Pseudomonadati; phylum Pseudomonadota; class Alphaproteobacteria; order Hyphomicrobiales; family Nitrobacteraceae; genus Bradyrhizobium; species Bradyrhizobium sp. USDA 3364. Next base: position 4,789,075 of record NZ_JBSRYG010000002.1, on the reverse strand, counting down.
CACCGTCGGCAGTCCGAACCGGGCCAGCCCCTCGCCGATGCGGCGGAAACCGTCGGTGGTGACGGCGAGGCCCGCGAGCGGATCCTTCTCGGAGGCGTCGAGACCGAGCGCGACCACCAGCGCGGTCGGCGCGAAGGCGCGGATCGCCTTCTCCGCCGCCGCAAGCGCCTTGATGTAGTCGTCGTCGCCGGTGCCCTTGGCGAGAGGAATGTTGAGATTGGTGCCTAGGCCGGGCCCGGCGCCGCGCTCATGCGCATAGCCCCAGACGAACGGATAGAAGAACGACGGATCGGCATGGATCGAAACGGTGAAGACATCCGGCCGCTCGTAGAAGATGCCCTGCGTGCCGTTGCCGTGATGCACGTCGACATCGAGGATCGCGACGCGCTCGTGCTTCTGGCGCAGATGCTCGGCCGCGATCGCGCTGTTGTTGAGGAAGCAGAAGCCACCGGCGAGATCGCGATAGGCGTGGTGGCCGGGCGGACGGCACAGCGCGTAGACGGCATCCTCGCCGTCGAGCACCATCTGCGCGGCGGTGACCGCGACGTCGCTCGAGGCGCAGGCGCCGGCCCAGGTGCCGGGGCCGATCGGGGCCGCGGTGTCGACCGTGTGCCAGCCGAGCTTGCCGACAATGTGGGTCGGATAGGTGCCGGCGTTGCGCACCGGATGCATGTTCGCGATCATCTCCGGTCCGGCATTGCCGAGCGCCGACCATTCCTCCCAGGCGCCTTCGAGAAAGCTCAGATATTCCGGACTGTGCACGCGCGCCCGCGGTCCCTGTCCGAATTCGGTCGGCTCGATCAGCGTGTGCCGGCCGGCCTTCAGGCCCGCCAGCAGGCGGTCGGCGCGCTCGGGCTGCTCGGTGGTGCGCTGGACCACACCGCGGACCAGGAAGAATTGCGGATCATGGCTGCGGTGCAGATCACTGTAGACGGCCTTCACGGGTCACTCCTGTTCGATGGGCAGCTGGGCCGAGCCTTCGCTGGCACGTCATACACTATCAGCGACAGCGATGATCTGAAACCGAGCGCGATTTCATGCTATGTCCGCATGCAGCGCAATGATTCAAAGACGCAGGACACAAATCCCGGCCATGGCGAGCAAGGTGGTGACGGAGGATGCGGCAACGGGGCGGCGCGGCCGGCCGCGTTCCGCCGCGACCACGGCCGCGATCCTGCAAAGCGCCTATACGCTGATGGCGACCACCGGCCTCGCCGCCACCACCATCGACGCGATCGCCAGACATTCCAACGTCTCGAAGATGACGATCTACAAATGGTGGCCGTCGCGCGAAGCGTTGCTGATCGATGCCTTCCTCGATCAGGCCTCGCGGGCCGTGCCGCTGCCGGAGGCGGGCAATCCCGTGGCCCGCATCCGCCGCCATGTCGCGACCTATGTCGAGGCGCTGCAGGGCGAATTCGGACGGGTGCAGCTTGCGGTGATCTCGGAATGCATCTCGAAGACCGGCACGGCGGAATTGTTCTACGAACGTTACCTTGGCCTTCGCCGCGCCAGGATGCTTGAGATCATCGCGGCGGGCCAGAAGGACGGCAGCATCGGCGCGCCGGGCGTGCCGGGCGACATCTATGATGCGATTTATGGCAGCCTGTTCTATCGCTATGTCTTCGGCATCAAGCCGCTGACGCCGGCCTACGCCCGCAACCTCGTCAATCTGGTGCTGCGACCGCGCGCGGACGTTTGAATGTCAGGCCGAGCGCTGGCGGCGGAACCAGGCCCAGGTTTCGCGCGTCACCGCGCGGTAGTTTCTTCCGCGATACACGATGTGACCATCGACGATGGCGTTCAGCTTCGGCAGCGCATGGAACGGCACCGTCGGGTAGGCATGGTGCTCGACGTGATAGGGCATGTTCCAGGCAAACCATTTCATGATCCGACCGGTCATCGTGGTGCGGGTGTTCTCGAACGCACTCCGGGTCCGCTCACACCCGGTATGCTCCGCATAGAGATAGGGACGCAGGATGAGCTGGCCGGCCAGCAGCGGCACGATCCACACCCACAGCAGGATCGCGCTGTGCAGCGCGAACGATGCCACGAGCAACAGCAGGTAACCGGCGAGATAGAGCCTCGCCTCCAGCACGATCGCGGCGCGCTTGTGCTGGGGAATCCACGGCACGACCACCTGTCCCGTGAGTGCATGCCGCAACATCAGCCGGATCCGGACCAGCACCTGCAGAAGCCCCGAATACGCGATTGCAAGCTGGGTATCCGATGCGGGCTTGGGACCGACGATCAACTCTGGGTCCTTCTCCGGATCCTGCGTATAGCGATGATGGTCCCAGTGAAACAGGCAGTAGTATTGATAGGGCAATCCGATCATGAAGGCGGACAGATTGCCGACCGCCAGATTGAGCGCAGGGCTGCGGAACGCTGTCTTGTGCGCGGTCTCATGCACCACCATGAACAGAAACGCGACGAAGTAGCCCTGCACGGCAATCAGCGGCAGCGCCCATGCCAGGCCGGAGCGCGACGACACCAAAGAGATCAGCGCGCCGACGATCACGATCATCCCGTAGTGGCTGGCCGCGCGCACCGTGCCGGCAAGGTTCGACTTGGTCGACAGATCGCGGAGGATCAGCGGGCTGAGCGGCTTCAGGCGGGGTCCGGCATCACTGGTCTCTGCGGTGCTCATGGTCGTCTCACCTGTCAGCGTTGCAGCAGCGCCGCGATCTCGGCGTTGATGAAGGCGCGGTCTTCGGCGTTGTTGATGGGATTGCCGGCCCGATGCCCATGGATCGAGGGAATCGCGTGCAGCGCCGCGGAGCGGGCGTTGACCAGGCGGCCGAGCTCGTCCTCATTGTCGCGCGGATCGAAATAGCGGTCGGTGCGACCCGGCATCAGCAGGACGTGCGCCTTGATCGCGGCCAGCGCCCGGTCGAAATCGCCGCCGAATTCGTCGCAGCGGCTGATGTCGCCGGCTTGCCAGATCGCGATCTGCGCCAGCAGGTCATTGGCATCGCGCCGCGCGAAGGCGCCATCCCATGATCCCGCGAGGTAGTCTTCCAACGAGGTGAAGCCGGCCTTGCGCCAGACTTCCTCGCGGTAGAATTCATGCGACATCGCCCAGCCGGCATAGACGCGTCCCATCGCGCGCAGGCCCGCCGCAGGCTTGGCGACGAAACGGCCGTCCCGGAAGGCCGGATCGGCGGTCAGCGCGGCCTTCACGCCTTCGAGAAAGACATGATTATACGGCGAGCACCTTGCGCTGCCGCAAACCACCGCTGCGCGCTCGACCATATCGGGATAACGCGCGGCCCAGTGATAGGCCTGCATGCCGCCCATCGACCAGCCGTAGACCAGCGCGAGCTTCGCCACACCGAACCGCTCGACTAGCAGCCGCCGCTGGATCGTGACCGCATCATGATAGGTGAAAGCCGGAAACGGCGCGCCGCCGAGCACCTCGCCCGAATTCGACGGCGAGGACGACAGGCCGTTGCCGAACAGGTTTGCGATGACGATGAAGTAGCGCTGCGGGTCGAGCGCCCCGCCCGGCTGCACCAGCCATTCGATGTCGGCATGCTGTGCGGCGAACGACGTCGGATAGAGGATGACGTTGTCCCTCGCCGCATTCAGCGTGCCGAACGTCTTGTACGCGAGCCTGAGCTGCGGAAATACCGCGCCGCCCTGCAAGGTCACCTTGCCTGCCTCGAACACCTCATAGTCGCGTGGCGTGGTCATGCGCATTCGACCTCGATCGGCAGGGCGCAACGCTGCGTCGCCAATAACTGTACTAGACGTACACTAATTAAGGAACCGACGCAACAGCGGCGAAGGTGGCATGACACCGGGCCGATCCATTCAAAATCGGTATGGATCAATACCCGTTTCGGCTTGGACCCATTGTCGTCATCTCTCTAGGACAGACCCCGAGGAAATTTTCGAGGAGGCGCTAATGAGCGCAATTGTGTCCGCCACGGATGCGCGGCGGTCCCGCGTCCGGCTGTTGATCGTGACGATGCTGTTTCTCGTCACCACCGTGAATTATGCCGATCGCGCCACGCTCTCGATCGCCGGCCCCGCTCTTTCCAAGGAACTGCATCTCGATCCCGTCGCGATGGGCTACGTGTTCTCGGCGTTCGGCTGGTCCTATGTGATCGCGCAGGTGCCGTGCGGCTGGCTGCTCGATCGCTTCGGCTCCAAATGGGTCTATGCGATCAGCATCATCGTGTGGTCGGTGCTCACCGCGCTGCAGGGCATGGTCGGCTTCCTGGCCGCGGGAACCGCCGTCGTCATGCTGTTCGCGCTGCGCTTCCTGGTCGGCATTGCCGAGGCGCCGTCATTCCCGGCCAATGCGCGCATCGTCGCGGCCTGGTTCCCCGGCAATGAGCGCGGCACCGCATCGGCCTTCTTCAATTCGGGGCAGTATTTCGCGACTGTGATCTTCGCGCCGCTGATGGGCTGGATCGCGCATGAGCATGGCTGGAGCCACGTGTTCTACGTGATGGGCGGGCTCGGTATCATCATGGGGATCGTCTGGATCAAGACGATTTACGAGCCGAAGGATCACCCTGGGATCAACGAGGCCGAGTTCGACTACATCAAGCAGGGCGGCGCGCTGGTCGACATGGACGCGGCGAAGGACGGCAAGGCGCATGACAGCGGCCCGCGCTGGGACCACATCCGCCAGCTGCTCGCCAATCGAATGATGCTCGGCGTCTATATCGGCCAATACTGCATCAACACGCTGACCTACTTCTTCCTGACCTGGTTCCCGGTTTACCTCGTGAAGGAGCGCGGGCTGTCGATCCTGCAAGCCGGCTTCGTCGCGACCTTGCCGGCGCTGTGCGGCTTCATCGGCGGTGTGCTCGGTGGCGTGATCTCGGACTACCTGCTGCGCCGCACCGGCTCGCTGACCATGGCGCGCAAGGTCCCGATCGTCGGCGGCATGCTGCTGTCGATGGTGATCATCGGCTGCAACTACGTCGACAGCCAGGCGCTGGTGGTCGGATTCATGGCGCTCGCCTTCTTCGGCAAGGGCATCGGCGCGCTCGGCTGGGCGGTCGTCTCCGACACCTCGCCGAAGGAAGCCGGCGGCGTCTCCGGCGGCCTGTTCAACACCTTCGGCAACCTGTCCTCGATCACCACGCCGATCATCATCGGCTACATCCTGGCCGCCACCGGCTCGTTCAACGGCGCGCTGGTGTTCGTCGGCGCCAACGCGCTGGTCGCGGCGATCGCCTATCTGTTCATCGTCGGCGAGATCAAGCGGGTGCAACTGAAGGCGGCCTGAGCCGAACGGTGGTTCGACAGACCATCTCCTCATCCTGAGGAGCCCGCGCAGCGGGCGTCTCGAAGGATGCAGGCCACAATCGGACCTCATGGTTCGAGACGCGCGTTCCGCGCTCCTCACCATGAGGGGCTGACACGCAAAACCAGAACGGCGGCTGCAGCCGCCGTGCTTGTCTGCTTGTTTGTCTTCTTGGCCAGCGGGAGGCATCGATGCTAGAACGTACAAATCCCCGAGCGATCCATTCCGGGTTAGCATCGATGTTCGACCTGAGCCAGCTCCGCTGTTTCGTCACGGTGGCCGAAGAATTGCACTTCGGCCGCGCCGCGGCGCGGCTCAACATGACGCAGCCGCCGCTGAGCCGGCAGATCCAGGTGCTCGAGCACATCATCGACGCGCCGCTGCTGGAACGCACCAGCCGTTCCGTGCGGCTGACCCCGGCGGGCCGCAGCTTCCTGCCCGAGGCACGGCGCATCCTCAAGCTGGCGGAGTCGGCCTCGCAAGTCGCCCGCCGCATCGCGCTCGGCAAGACCGGCTCGCTCAAGATCGGCTTCACGGCTGCTGCGGCCTACGGCTTCCTGCCCGATCTGATCGCAGCCTGCCGCTCCCGCATGCCCGAGGTCGATTTTTCCCTGAAGGAGATGGTCTCCGGCGATCAGTTCGAGGCACTCACCACCGGCCAGATCGATGCCGGCCTGCTGCGCCCGCCGATCGCGCGGCCGGAATTCGCGAGCCGGCGCGTCGTCGCCGAACCGCTGCTTGCCGCGATCCCGAAGAAGCATCCGCTGGCTGTGGCCGAGACCGTCAGCATCAAGGATTTCGACGACCAGCCCTTCGTGATGTATTCGCCGTATGAGGCGCGCTACTTCCACGATCTCCTGGTGTCGATGTTCACCCGCGCCGACGTGCTGCCGCGCTACGTGCAGCATCTCAGCCAGATCCACTCGATCCTCGCGATGGTGCGCGCCGGGCTCGGCGTCGCCATCGTGCCGGAGGCGGCCGCCAGCCTGAAGATATCGGACGTCAAGCTGAAGCCGCTGAAGCTGCGCACGGCGGTGCCGGTCGAACTGTTCATGGTGTGGCGGCGCGATCACGAGAACCAGTTGCTGCCGTCACTGATCGAGATCGCGACCGAAATCGCCGCGCCGCAGCTGCGCGGCGATTGATGCAGAGTTAGCATCGCTCGATACCGCGTTTGGCTTGGACGCGCATCGAAGCATTTCCTAAGAATTCCGCCATGGACGCGCGCTGCTCGCGCATCCTTCCCAACATCATTCAAGGAGTGGCGCCATGAGCAAGATGACCCCTCAGGAGATGGCCCGGCAAATCGGTGGCGGCCTCCTGTCTTTTCCGGTGACCCCGTACAACGCGGACTACTCGTTCGACGAGGCAACCTATCGCGCCAACATGGACTGGCTGTGCGGCCATGACGTCGCCGGCTTGTTCGCCGCGGGCGGCACCGGCGAGTTCTTCTCGCTGACGCCGAGTGAAGTGCCGCAGGTCGTGAAGGTCGCGGTCGAGGAGACCAAGGGCCGCGTTCCCGTGCTGGCCGGCACCGGCTACGGCACCGCGATCGCGCGCGAGATCGCAATCGGCGCCGAAAAGGCCGGCGCTGACGGCCTGCTGCTGCTGCCGCCCTACCTCACGCATGCCGAGCAGGACGGCCTCGCTGCCCACGTCGAAGCGGTGTGCGCGTCGGTGAAGATCGGCGTCATCGTCTACAACCGCGACAATGCGATCCTGCAGCCGGATACGCTGGCGCGGCTGTGCGAGCGCTGCCCGAACCTGGTCGGCTACAAGGACGGCATCGGCGACATCGAGCTGATGACCCGGGTCTACACCCGGCTCGGCGACCGCCTGACCTATATCGGCGGACTGCCCACGGCGGAAACCTTCGCGTTGCCCTATCTCGACATGGGCGTCACGACCTATTCGTCGGCGGTGTTCAATTTCGTGCCGGAATTCGCCACCAAATTCTACGCCGCGGTGCGCCGGCGCGAGCATCAGACCATCCATGCAGGCCTGAAGGATTTCATCCTGCCGCTGATCGCGATACGCAACCGCAAGAAGGGTTACGCCGTGTCGATCATCAAGGCCGGCATGAAGGTGATCGGCCGCGATTCCGGGCCGGTGCGGCCGCCGCTCACCGATCTCACCGGGCAGGAGATCGCGGAACTCGCGGCGCTGGTGGCAAAGCTGCCGCAAGGCGTAGCCCAGCAGGCAGCGGAATAAGCCGAACGGCAAACGACGAAGGGAGGAGCCCATGATTCAAGACACGATCCGCAGCGGCTTTGCCGGCGCCCCTGTCGTCACGGCGATGGAGGTGATCCCGGTCGCCGGTCGCGACGGCATGCTCCTCAATCTGAGCGGCGCGCATGCGCCGTTCTTCACCCGCAACCTCGTCGTCCTCACCGACAACTCCGGCCACACCGGCGTCGGCGAGGTGCCGGGCGGCGAAAAAATCAGGAAGACGCTCGAGGATGCAAGCGGCCTCGTCGTCGGCCAGACCATCGGCGCCTGCAACAACATCCTGGCCTCGATGCGCCAGGCCTTCGCCGACCGCGACGCCGGCGGCCGCGGCAAGCAGACCTTCGACCTCCGCGTCACCATCCACGCCGTGACCGCGGTGGAATCCGCGCTGCTCGATCTGCTCGGCCAGCATCTCAATCTCCCCGTCGCGGCGCTGCTCGGCGAAGGCCAGCAGCGCGCTGATGTCGAGACGCTTGGCTATCTCTTCTTCGTTGGCGATCGCAAAAAGACCAGCCTTCCTTACGTCGAGGGCGAGACCGGCAAGGTAGACTGGTTCAACCTGCGCCATCAGGTGGCGATGACGCCGGAGGCAATCGTGCGCCTCGCCGAGGCGACGCAGGCGCATTACGGCTTCGCCGACTTCAAGCTCAAGGGCGGCGTGCTCGCCGGCGAAGCCGAGATCGAGGCCGTCACGGCCATTGCAAAGCGGTTCCCGAAGGCACGCGTCACGCTCGACCCGAACGGCGCCTGGTCGCTCGACGAGGCGATCCGGCTCTGCAGCAACATGGGTGGCGTGCTCGCCTATGCCGAGGATCCCTGCGGCGCCGAGGCCGGCTTCTCCGGCCGCGAGATCATGGCCGAGTTCCGCCGCGCCACCGGGCTGCCGACCGCGACCAACATGATCGCGACCGATTGGCGCCAGCTCTCCCACGCGCTGCGGCTCGGGGCCGTCGACATTCCGCTCGCCGATCCGCATTTCTGGACCATGCAGGGCTCGGTGCGGGTGGCGCAGACCTGCCGCGACAACGGCCTGACCTGGGGCTCGCACTCCAACAACCATTTCGACATTTCGCTCGCGATGTTCACCCATGTCGGCGCCGCCGCGCCCGGCAAGGTGACCGCGATCGACACCCACTGGATCTGGCAGGACGGCCAGGCGTTGACCAAGGAGCCGCTGCAGATCAAGGGCGGCAAGATCGCAATCCCGGATCGGCCGGGCCTCGGCATCGAGCTCGATCGCGGTGCCATCGAGGCCGCGAACGCGCTATACAAGCAGCATGGCCTCGGCGCCCGCGACGACGCGCTGGCCATGCAGTTCCTGATCCCCGGCTGGACCTTCGACGACAAGCGTCCCTGCCTCGTGCGCTAACAAGAAAGGTTGGAGAGAAACATGACCGCTCACCAGAAGAACTTCATCGCCGGCGAATGGGTCGACGGAACAGGCATCACGCGGGACATCAACCCCTCCAACACCAAGGACGTGGTCGGCGAATACGCCAAGGCCGACAAGACGCAGACCGAAAAGGCGATCACCGCCGCGAAGGCCGCCTTCCCGGCCTGGGCGCGCTCGACGCCGCAGGAGCGCTTTGACGCGCTGACGAAAATCTCCGTCGAAATCCTTGCCCGCAAGGAAGAGCTCGGCCGCCTGCTGGCACGCGAAGAAGGCAAGACGCTGCCCGAAGGCATCGGCGAGGTGGCGCGCGCCGGACAGATCTTCGCTTTCTTCGCCGGCGAGGCGCTGCGGCTGATGGGCGAGAAGGGTGCATCGGTGCGCCCGGGCCTCGACGTCGAGATCACGCGCGAGCCGGTCGGCGTCGTCGGCATGATCACGCCGTGGAATTTCCCGATCGCGATCCCGGCCTGGAAGATCGCCCCGGCGCTCTGCTACGGCAATTCGGTGGTGTTCAAGCCGGCCGAGCTGGTGCCGGGCTCCGCGCACGCGCTGTCCGACATTATCGCCCGCTCCGGGATTCCGGCCGGCGTCTTCAACCTCGTGGTCGGCTCGGGCTCGGTGGTCGGCCAGACCTTGCTCGAACACCCTGATGTCGCCGCGATCTCCTTCACCGGCTCAGTGCAGACCGGCCGCAAGATCGCGCAGGCCTGCGTGCTCTCCAATCCCATGAAGAAGTTCCAGCTCGAGATGGGCGGCAAGAACCCGCTGGTCGTGCTCGACGATGCCGACGTCAAGGTCGCCGTCGAGGTCGCCGTCAACGGCGCCTATTTCTCGACCGGGCAGCGTTGCACGGCGTCGTCACGCCTGATCGTCACCGCGGGAATTCACGATCGCTTCGTCGACGCGATGACCGAGCGGATGAAGGGGCTCTCGGTGGACGACGCGTTGAAGAGCGGCGTGCATGTCGGCCCGGTGGTCGACCAGAGCCAGCTCGACCAGGACCTCCGCTACATCAAGATCGGCCAGGACGAAGGCGCCCGCCTGCACTGGGGCGGCGAGCTGCTCAACCGCGAGACGCCCGGCTTCTACCTGCAACCGGCGCTGTTCACCGGCGCGACCAACCAGATGCGCATCGCGCGCGAAGAGATCTTCGGCCCGGTCGCCTGCGTGATCCGCGCCAAGGATTACGAGGAGGCGCTGGCGATCTCCAACGACACCGAGTTCGGCCTCGCCTCGGGGATCTGCACCACCAGCCTGAAATACGCCTCGCATTACAAGCGCAACAGCGAGGCCGGCATGGTGATGGTCAACCTGCCGACCGCCGGCGTCGACTACCACGTGCCGTTCGGCGGCCGCAAAGGCTCGAGCTATGGCGCGCGCGAACAGGGCGCCTATGCCCGCGAGTTCTACACCACGGTGAAGACGGCCTACACCTTCCCGGGTTGAAGATGGATTTGCATCTGTCTTCCCGACGGAAGTGCTCACCTCTCCCCTTGTGGGAGAGGTCGGAACGCATCGTCAGATGCGTTCCGGGTGAGGGGTTGCGCCCTCTCGTGGGACCTGTACGCCCTCACCCGCGCCTTCGGCGCGACCTCTCCCCGATGGGGAGAGGTGGGAGTTCGCAGCTCCGTCTGATTGATCAACGAACCCTTTGCTCGTGAGGAGCGTAGCGCATGGACCAATCCACTGGCGCCAGAGAGCAGCCCCGCTATATCAAGCTCAACGCGCGCGACAATGTCGCGATCGTCGTGAATGATTTCGGCCTGCCCGCCGGCTCGCGCTTCGCCTCGGGCCTGACGCTGCGCGCCTTCGTGCCGCAGGGCCACAAGACCGCGCTGGAAGACATCGCCGAGGGCGCGGCGATCATTCGCTATGGCGAGGTGATCGGCCATGCGCTGTCGCCGATCCTGGCCGGCGAATGGGTCGACGAGGCCCGCATCCGCATGCCGGACGCGCCGCCGCTCGACCAGCTCGAGATCGCAACCGCGGTGCCGCCGGCGCTGCCGCCGCTCGAAGGCTTTACCTTCGAGGGCTATCGCAATCCCGACGGCTCGGTCGGCACCAAGAACATCCTCGGCATCTCTTCGTCAGTGCAATGCGTCAAGGGCACGATGGAATATGCGGTGAAGCGCATCCGCGCCGAGCTGCTGCCAAAATATCCCAATGTCGACGACGTCGTACCGCTGACCCACGCCTATGGCTGCGGCGTCGCGATCACGGCGCCCGATGCCGTGGTGCCGATCCGCACCCTGCAGAACCTCGCGCTCAATCCGAATTTCGGCGGCGAGATCCTGGTCGTCGGGCTCGGCTGCGAGAAGCTTGCGCCGGAGCGGCTGGTGCCGGAAGGCGTTGGCGATGCCATCGTGCGGATGCAGGACGAGGCCTTCGACGGCTTCGGCGCCATCGTCGATGCCATCATGACCCAGGCGGAGGCGCGGCTGAAGGTACTCAACACGCGCGAGCGCGAGACCTGCCCGGCCGCCGATCTCGTGATCGGGTTGCAATGCGGCGGCAGCGATGCGTTCTCCGGCGTCACCGCGAACCCCGCGGTCGGCTTCGCCGCCGACCTGCTGGTCCGCGCCGGCGCGACCGTGATGTTCTCCGAGGTGACCGAGGTCCGCGACGCGATCCAGCTGCTGACCCGCCGCGCCGTCAACGCGGATGTCGGCCGCGCGCTGATCCGCGAGATGGCCTGGTATGATGCTTATCTGGCCCGCGGCGGCGCCGACCGCAGCGCCAACACGACGCCGGGCAACAAGAAGGGCGGGCTCGCCAACATCGTCGAGAAATCCCTGGGCTCGATCGTCAAGTCGGGCTCCGGCCCGATCGCCGGCGTGCTGTCGCCCGGCGAAAAGGCGCGTCAGAAGGGCATGCTGTTCGCGGCGACTCCGGCGAGCGACTTCATCTGCGGCACGCTGCAGCTCGCCTCCGGCATGACGCTGCAGGTGTTCACCACCGGCCGCGGCACGCCCTACGGCCTGGCCGCCGCACCCGTCATCAAGGTCGCGACCCGCAGCGAGCTGGCGCGGCGCTGGAAGGATCTGATCGACTTCGACGCCGGCTGCATCGCGACCGGCGAGAAGACCATCGAAGAGACCGGCTGGGACCTGTTCCACCTGATCCTCGACGTCGCAAGCGGCCGCACAAAACCGTGGTCGGACCGCTGGGGCATCCACAACGATCTCACGCTGTTCAACCCGGCGCCGGTGACCTGAACGCTACGCTGCCCACGCGCGTCATTCCGGGGCGCGCAACGCGCGAACCCGGAATCCTTTCATCCATCTGCTCTGCGGCGCGATGGATTCCGGGTTCGACGCTGACGCGTCGCCCCGGAATGGCGAGTGGGATTTGCGCGTCGCACGCGTCAAAACTCCTTCAGTCCCCGCACTTCATTCGCGGCGGTCTTGATCAGCGGCTTGACTGCCTGCTCCTCGCGACCCAGCACCACGCCGGATGCAAAGGCACGGTCGCGCTCCCTACGGTGCGGGGCCTTCAGCGCGGCATCGACCGCCAGCCTGCGGTGCGCGACGAAATCGTTGAGCGAGCCGAGCGCATTCTGGATCCGCTTCAGGTGCTTTGACAGCCGTTTGAGCTGCTTCCGTTCGTGCTTGCCCGGGAAGAGGCTCTCGAAGAAGTCGATAGCGTATCTGATCTTCTTGGCCCTGATGCGCACCTTATGCCGCTCGCGGGCCGACAGTTCGTCGAGATGCCGGCCGTCCTTGCGCAGCTTCCTGATGCGGCGATGCAGCACCGCGGCGGCGAACTCTCCGATCGGGCCGCCTTCGTCATCGGCAGTGATCGTCTGTCTTGCTTCGATCCATTGCACGGTATCGATCAGCATCGACCGATAACGCTGCGAATCGACCGCCTGCCTCGCGCGGGCAAATGCCCGGTCGCGACGGCCGGAGAAGTCGCGCCGGATCGCCCTGCCGCCCCGTCGCAACAGCGCGTCATGCAACGCGGGCTCGATGTCCTGCTTGACGAACACATCCAGTTCGCGCGCCGGCGCGAGCGCATTGGTGAGCCACTTCAACTGCGCCTTGACCTCTTCAGTCGAGGCCGTGGACAAGATCTTCGAGAACAGCGAGATCGTCGCCCGCAGCCGCCGCAGGCCGACCCGCATCTGGTGAACGCCTTCCGGCTCACCTTCGCGGATGGCATCAACATTCGATGAGAAGTGACGAAGCGTGGCGCGCGCGATCACCCGAAAGGCCTCGCCTGCCGTGAGCCCGGAATCAAGCACGACGCTTTCGGCGGAGACGAAGCCATGCTCGCCATTGCCGGCGAGTTCATACCCACGCTCAGCCTTCGAACAGAGATCGAGCTCGGCGTCCGACCGCCGCTCCAGCGCCCTGGCAATCCGGAACAGATCGAGCACCCGCCCGCTCTTCAGCTCGAGCTCGACCTCCTGGATCGGACGGGACCGACGGCCAGCTGTTGTGTGTCCGCGATCGATGGCGAGTTCGATCTCGCTCCGTTTGGTGCGCAGCGGCACCGTGATGCGCCGCACCGACGTCTCGAACACCGGCTTCAGCTTGCGGCGCAGCCTGCCGGACGCGAGCTCCTCGAGCGGTGTACCCTCGGCCTTGTCGAGATCGAGCGCATCATCCTCGAGTTCGGTCTCCCATTCACCCCGCTCAAACTGCGGACCCGCCCTGGACTTGATCGTCTGAACATGGTCGCGACCGTCGCTGCGCACGCGCAGCGTGAGCCCATGCCGCTTCAGCTTGTGCCTCGCGGTATCAAAATAGGTCGAGACGAGATCGCTCGCGGACGGCTCACCACTCTTGGCGCCGGCGATCCGCGGCTTCTCCAGCGCCCTCAGCTTGCGCCCGGGAACGCGAAATTTGAGCTCTGTCTCGACGGCCATTGCCTCTCCACGGATCAGGCGCCGCGATAAGGTGACAAGCACAAGTCCGCCGAGACGGGATCTCGGCGGACTCTGGATCACACGGCCGCTCAACCGTCAGTCGTCATCGTCGTGATGGATGATGGTCTTGCTGCGATTGCCGTACTCGTCCTGTCTCTTGGTCACAGTGGTGCGGTCACGACGCGGTTCGCGCTCCCTGATTACCGTGGTGCGGTCACGATCGCGGTCGCGATACCTGCCAGTTGTGATGTGAAGGACGAACGTCGGCTACGACATACAGTTCCTATGCCGGCTCTGCTGCAGATGCTCATACGCATATTTCGAAACATCGAGCAGGGAACTCGCTGAACAGGCATTCACGTGTGTGGCGAAATGCTCATGTTCCGCGCGTTGAATAGCCTGATTTGATGTCCCACGTCCTCACTAACAGGAGGACGTTCCATGAAGCAATCACAGCACTTCCTCGACAATGCCGAGAACTGCGCGCAGCTTGCCGAGCACGCCGACGACGAGCCGACCTACAATCGCTTCAAGCGAATGGAAGCGGCCTGGCGCGCGCTGGCCATCGAACAGGACTGGCTCGACGGCGAGACCTCGCCGGCGCAGAGCGCTGCCTAGATCCGGGCTCGTGGCGGCGATTGCGACGCTGCCACGGCTCCCACGCTACTCGGCGCTGCGCTGCCGTTGCCAGCGCAGCAGATAGGCCTGCAGCCGCCAGATGATCGCCGACAGCACGACGCCGACCAGCATCAGCACTACGACCGCGACCATCATGCCGGAGGCTTCGCCGCGCGCCTCGGACTCGATGATGAGACGGCCGATGCCGCGCTCGGCGCCGATGAATTCGCCGACGATCACGCCGATCAGCGCGAACGAGATCGCAGGCGTCAGCGAGGCGAACACCCAGGCCATGGTCGAGGGGATCACCACGGTGCGGGTGATCTGCCACTCGCTGGCACCGAGCAGCCGCGCGGCGTTGGTGAACCCCTCGTCGATCGAGCGCGCGCCCTCGAAGGTGTTGAAGAACACCAGGAACACCACGACGATCCAGGAGGTCACGATCTTCGACATGTCGCCGATCCCGAACGCCAGCACGATGATCGGCGCCAGCGCGATCCGCGGGATCGAATTCACCGCGGTGATGAAGGGCTGAAAGATCGCGCTGAGGCGATCCGATCGCCCGAGGATCAGCCCGGCGACAAAGCCAGAGACCACGCCGGTGACGAAACCGAAGAAGGTGTTCTTCAGCGTGATCGCGGTCGCGGCCCACAGATTGTTCTCGTTGCGCGCTAGGCACTTTGCGAACTCGCCGTTGAACCAGCCGTTGAACGTGCCGAGCTTCGAGGTCAGGCAGCTCTGGATCAGGAAATTGTCTGATATCATCGACGGTTTCGAGATGAAGTACGGATCGAGCAGATCGGGCACCAGCCACGGCAGCTTGGTGCGGAGGTCATAACCCCATTGCCAGACCGACAGCACGACGGCGCAGATCAGGACCTGCCAGCCGATCGTGCCGAGCGTGCCGTACCTCTTCATGCGCTGCGGCCCTTGACGAATTCCTCGCCGAGCGAGTGCCAGATGTGCTGGAACAGCTCGGCATAATGCGGGGTCTCGCGCACCTTCACGGCATCGCGCGGGCGGTCGAAATCGACCTCGAACATGTCCTTGATGCGGCCCGGCCGCGCCGAGAACAGGATGATGCGGTCGGCCAAAGTCAGCGCCTCGCCGAGATCGTGGGTCACGAACAGCACGGTCTGCTGCTCGCGCTCCCAGATCCGCAGCAGCACCTCGTGCATGTCGATCTTGGTGTGCGTGTCGAGCGCGCCGAACGGCTCGTCCATCAGCAGGATTTGCGGCTCGACGATCAGGGTCCGCATCAGCGCCGCGCGCTGCCGCATGCCGCCCGACAGCGCCGACGGATAGGCGTTCTCGAATCCTCTCAAGCCGGCTTGCGCGACGCATTCCGCGATGCGCTCCTTGCGTTCCGACACGGGCACGCCCGATAGCTCCAGCCCGTAGCCGATATTGTCGCCAACAGTCCGCCACGGAAACAGCGTATCGCGCTGGAAGACATAACCGACATTGGGCGTCGCCTTGCCGGGGAGGACGCGCTTGCCGTCAATCAGGATCTCGCCGCCGGTGGGGCGGATCAGCGAGGCGATCATGTTGAGCACGGTGCTCTTGCCGGAGCCCGACGGGCCGAGCAGCGCGACGAACTCGCCGCGGCGGACGTCGAAGGTGACGTCACGCACCGCCTCGATTGTCGTTTTGGCGAGCTGGAACGACTTGCTCAGGCCCTTGACCTCGACGCGGCGGTCGGCCTGCGCGCGCGGCAATATGGTTGCGCTTGTCTCGAGCGCGCTCAACCCGGATAGGCCTTTCGCGCCGCGTCGATGAGGTTGGAATTGACCACGTCGGCGATCTTGAGCGGCTTGATGCCGGTCATCTCGCGGAACCAGACTTTCTCGCCGCGCGCGAAGCTCGCCGCGTCGACGGTGCCCTCATAGTCCGCGACCTTCTGGATCGCCGTGATCTCGAGCAGATTGGCGTCGCGCGAGGTGCTGCCGACATAGGGTTCGATGGCGTCGTAGACCTCGGTCGGCTTGTGCGCCTTGATCCATTGCGAGGCGCGCCACAGCGCGGTGACATAGGCCTGCATCTTGGCGGGATCCTTGTCGATGGTGGCCTGCAGCGTGAAATGCGCGGTCACCGGGACCTTGCCGCCGATATGCTTGTTCCAGATCGCCTCGTCGGTGCCATCGAACAGGAGTTCGCCCCAGCCCTGCTGCTGTGCGTCGTTCAACAGCGACAGCGAGCTGACGAGGATGTCGACCTGCTTCGATTTCAGCGAGCCCAGCATGGTGTCGACATTGCCGGTGCCGATCCAGGTCACCTTGTCGTCGAGCCCCATGGTTTCCATGTAGTAGGACGCCCAGACATGGTTAGTGCCGCCGAGCGAGGACACCGAGACGATCGGCTTGCGGCCGTCCGGCCGTTTCCATTGCGCGAAGGCCTCCAGCGAGTTGATGCCTTGGTCCTTCAAATCCTTGCGCAGGATGAACATCACCGAGTTCGACCGCGTGTCGACCGGCAGCAGCACCCGCGCGGCGCGGCCGTGATTGGTCAGCTGCATCGGATGGGTGACGTCGCCGATGCCGATATCGCCCTGCGACGAGGCGATGATCTCGCGGGTCTTCACACCGCTGCCGCCCTGCACCAGCTTGCAGTCGAGCCCGGCTTCCTTGAAGTAGCCGATCCGATCAGCCACGAACTGCGTCTGATAGACCGGCACCGCGACCGGATAGATCGCGCGGCCGGTGATGGCCTGCGCCGATGCCCTCCCGGTCGCCAGCGCCGCGCCGCCGGCGATCACCGTCAGGGCCGATCGCCGCGACAGGTTGGGCACCGCGATGCGCGCCATCACGCGTGCTCCTTCGCCGAGATCCTGTCGAGCGCGCCGAGCACCGCATCGCCCATCTGGACGGTCGAGAGTTTCTTCGCTCCGGTTTCGGCGATATCGGCCGTGCGCGCGCCGGACGCAAGCGCGGTCTGCACCGCCTGCTCCAGCAAGTCGGCGTCATCGGGGCGGTTCAGCGTCAACCGCAGCAGCATCGCTACGCTGAGGATCGAGCCGAGCGGATTGGCGATGCCCTTGCCCGCGATGTCGGGCGCGCTGCCATGCACCGGCTCGTACAGCGCCTTGCGGCGGCCAAAGCGATCGACCGGGCCGAGCGAGGCCGACGGCAGCATGCCGAGTGAGCCCGACGCCATCGCCGCGCAATCCGACAGGATGTCGCCGAAGATATTGCCGGTCACCATCACGTCGAACTGACGCGGCTCGCGCACGATCTGCATCGCGGCGTTGTCGACATAGAGATGGGTCAGCTCGACGTCGGAGAACTCCTCCTTGTGCAGCTTGATCACCTCTTCGCGCCAGACCACGCTGGTCTCCAGCACATTGGCCTTGTCGACCGAGCAGACCTTGTTGCGCCGCGTCCGCGCCAGCTCGAACGCCGAACGCGCCACGCGGCGGATCTGGTTTGTGGTGTATTGCTCGGTGTTGAAGCCGCGGCGCTGCCCGTCCGGCAATGTCTCGATGCCGCGCGGCTCGCCGAAATAGATGCCGCTGGTCAGTTCGCGGATGATGACGAAATCGACGCCGTCGAGCACCTCAGCCTTGAGCGGCGCGGACGCCGACAGCGCCGGGCTCGCCATGATCGGGCGCAGATTGGCGTAGAGATCGTATTTGCTGCGCAGGCCCAGCAGGCTGCCGGCCTTGCGCGCGGCCGCGGGCACTTCGGTGGTCTCGGGTCCGCCGGTCGCGCCCCACAGGATCGCGTCGGCCTCGTCCATCGCTTCCGCGGTGTCCTCGGGCAGCACCTTGCCGGTCGCCAGATACGGGATCAGGCCGTACTGCGCCTCGCGCAGCGTCATCGGCACATTACGTTTCGCGGCGAACCAGTCGAGCACACGGCGCGACTGCGCGGTGACCTCGGGTCCGATGCCCTCGCCGCCGACGACGGCGACCTTGACCATGTTGGATTGCGTGCTCATGCGGATATCCTTGTGGAGTGAATCCAGGGCCGCGCGGTGCGGTCGGCAGCCTGGAACGCGTGGATCTCGTCATCGCGCCGCAATGTCAGCGCCACCTCGTCGAGCCCCTTCAACAGTCCCTCGCGCCGCCGCGGGTCGATCTCGAAGGAATGCCGGGCGCCGGACGGCGAGACGATGGTCTGGGCCTCGAGGTCAATCGAGACCTTGCCGGCGCCCTGTGTCGCCTCGATGTCGGCGGCGAGCTGATCGACCACCGCCTTGTCGACGATGACGGGCAAAATTCCGTTCTGGAAGCAGTTGGCGAAGAAGATGTCGCCGAAGCCGGAGCCGATGATGGCGCGGACGCCGCGCTCCTGCAGCGACCACACCGCGCCCTCGCGCGACGAGCCGCAGCCGAAATTCGGTCCCGTCACCAGGATCTCGGCCTCCCGGTACGGCTCGCGGTTGAGGATGAAATCCGGGTTCTCCGAGCCGTCGGGCAGGTAGCGCAGCGAGCCGAACGCCCATTTGCCGAGCGTGCCGCGGATCGAATTGCCGACCAGCCGCTCGATGCGGATGATCACGTCGGTATCGATATTGCTGCGCATGATCGGCGCGGCGGTTGCGGTGAGCTTGTCGAACGGTTTCGGCATCGTCTAGCGCCCCATCATCCTGACATCGGCGATCGCACCCGCAATGGCCGAGGCCGCCGCGCTCGCGGGGCTTGCCAGATGCGTCCGTGCGCGCGGCCCCTGCCGGCCGACGAAATTGCGGTTCGAGGTCGAGACCGAGCGCTGCCCGGGCGCCACCACCTCGCCATTGGCAGCCAGGCACATCGAGCAGCCCGGCTCGCGCCACTCGAAGCCGGCGTCGATGAAGATCTTGTCGAGCCCTTCGGCGACCGCCTCCCGCTTGACGTTCTCCGAGCCCGGCACCACCCAGGCACGGACCCCGGCCGCGACCTTGCGGCCGCGCGCGACCTCGGCCGCGGCGCGCAGATCGCTGAGCCGGCTGTTGGTGCAGGAGCCGATGAACACCCAGTCGACCGGCGTGCCCGCGATGGGCGCGCCGCCTTGCAGGCCCATATATTCGAGCGCGGTCTCGATCGCGGCGCGCCGCAAGGGATCGTCGACCGCCTTCGGATCGGGAATGACGCCGTCGACGCCGACGACATGTTCGGGGCTGATGCCCCAGGTCACCTGCGGGATGATCTTTTCGACGTCGATCACGACCTCGCGGTCGAACACCGCGTCGGGATCGCTCGCCAATTCGCGCCATGCCTTGACCGCGAGATCCCACATCTCGCCTTGCGGCGCATAGGGACGGCCGCGCAGGAATTCGAAGGTCTTCTCGTCGGGCGCCACCATGCCCATCTTGGCGCCGAGCTCGATCGAGAGGTTGCAGATCGTCAGCCTTCCCTCAATCGGCAGCGCGCGGATCGCACTGCCGGCATATTCGACCGCATAGCCGGTGCCGCCGGCAGCGCCGATATGTCCGATCAGCGCCAGGATCATGTCCTTGGCGGTGACGCCGGGCGGCAGCTTGCCCTCGAAGCGCGCGCGCATCGTCTTGGGCCGGCGCTGGATCAGCGCCTGGGTCGCCAGCACATGGGTGAGCTCGCTCGATCCGATGCCGAAGGCGAGCGCGCCGAGGCCGCCATGGGTGCAGGTGTGGCTGTCGCCGCAGACGATCGTCGCACCCGGCAGGCTCAGGCCGAGCTCCGGCCCGATGACGTGGACGATGCCTTGGCCGGGCTGATCGACATCGAACAGCGTGATGCCGCTCGCCGCGGTCTCGACCCGCAGCGCGGCCAGCAATTCCATGCCGATCTTGCTGGTCCCGGCGCGGCCGGGCGCCGTCGACAGCGCGTGATCCGGCGTCGCAAACGTCAGCTCGGGATTATGGACCTTGAGGCCTCGGCTCTTGAGATCGAGCAGGCCGCGCGAGCCGCCGAGATCGTGCAGCAGATGGCGGTCGATATGAAGAAGATCGGTGTCCTCGCTCAAACGGGCAATGACATGCTGGTCCCAGATCTTCTCGAGCAAACTTCGGCCGGGCATCCGCCTTCCCCTGTGCTCTGCGTTTCCATGCATCTTGATCTTATTGGCGCCAATCTGTGCCAAAGTTGTCGTCAAGTGAAGCAGTTTCGGCCTAACATCACATATGTGATGGGGCGGGCAATTGACCCGCCGCGGAGACAGCCATGCCGAACGCGAATAAGACGGCGATCGTCAAATCGGCCATGCGGACGTTTGCAGTTCTGGAGTTCTTTCGGGAAACGAAGCGGGCCGCTTCCGTGACTGAAATAGCTTCCGCACTGGAGATGCCCCAATCGAGCACGTCAGTGTTGCTTCGCAGTCTCGTTGAATTGAACTACCTCGAATACGAGCGAAAGACGCGGCGCTTCATCCCGAGCTACCGGGTCAATCTGCTTGGCGACTGGATCCGTCGTTCTCCGTTCCGTGACAAAAAGCTCACCGATCTGATGGAGGAACTCTGGACCGCAACGGGCGGCGAAACCGTCATGCTTGGGCAGCAGGCCGGCGCCGCCGGGATGCAATATCTGCACGTTGTCCCCGGCGGCTCTCAGCTTCAGTACACTGCGCATGCCGGTCAAATACGACCGATGGTTCGGACCGCGCTCGGACATGTGCTGCTGAGCCAAATGCCGAACACCAAGATTCGCGGCATTATCCGCCGCAACAACGCCGAGGAGCCGAGTCTGCCGGCGCGCGTTCGCGAAGCGGCGTTCCTCGAAGAGGTCGAGCGCATTCGTCGCCGCGGCTTTTCCGAGACGAGCGGCCGTACGACGCCGGGCGCAAGCACCATAGGCATGCTTGTTCCCCTGCCAAAGCGACGCGCTCCGCTGGCTATCGGCATCGGCGGACCGATCGAACGGATCGCGGCAAAGCGCGAGCAGATCATTGGAGTCATGCAGAGCCGGCTGAAGGAACTGGCAGATGAAGCCGGGTCAAGGTTCGTCGAGAAATGACCTCACG
The DNA here is from genome assembly GCF_054056355.1 of Bradyrhizobium sp. USDA 3364. Lineage (NCBI taxonomy): Bacteria > Pseudomonadati > Pseudomonadota > Alphaproteobacteria > Hyphomicrobiales > Nitrobacteraceae > Bradyrhizobium > Bradyrhizobium sp. USDA 3364. The sequence goes on along the minus strand of NZ_JBSRYG010000002.1, from coordinate 4,767,785 downwards.
GACGCTTGACGCGTCGTGCGGACGACAGAAGCGTAGCCCCGGATGGAGCGAAAGCGAAATCCGGGAGCGCGCCTGGAGTGCACCCCAAAAGTGAGACACGGGAAATTAGGGACAGTTCTCTAACGGAGAACGGATGCCCAACAAATCACCCCGTGTTTTCAGCCGCGAGTTCAAGCTCGAGGCAGTCCGCCGCATTCTGGCGGGGGAGCGCATCAGGGCGCTTTCGCAAGAGCTGAAGGTGCTGCGCAAGGATCTGTACGCGTGGCGCGATCTGTTTCGTGCGGGCGGGGCGGAAGCCCTGCGACCGATCGGTCGGCCGCGCAAGAGCGATGCCGTTGCGCCGAGAGTGAGGGTGCGGGCGCGCGAAGTCGCGGCTGCTGACCCTGGTGCGCCGGAGCGGATTGCGGAACTTGAGCGCAAGATCGGCCAGCAGCAGATTGAACTGGATTTTTTTCGGCAAGCCTTGCGGCGGGTCAAGGAAGCACGCCGGCCGAGCAGCGAGCCTGGCGTGACGGGGTCTACGCGGTCATCCAAGCGATGACGGTCCCCTCGCAGCAAGGCGAACTGACGATCGAACGGATGTGCCGGTTGGCTGGTGTCAGCCGGGCCGGCTATTACCGGCACTGGGCGGCTTCCGCGCCACGTGCCGAAGAGGTTGGCGTGCGGGACGCGATCCAGCGGCTGGCGCTTTCTTACAGGCATTACGGCTATCGGCGGATCGCCGCGCAGTTGCGCCGCGAGGGCTTTGCGGTGAACCACAAACGCGTGCTGCGCCTGATGCGCGAGGATAATCTGCTGTGTTTGCGGCAGCGGCCGTTCGTGCCGGTTACGACGGACTCGCGCCATCCGTGGCGGGTGGTCCCGAACCTGGCCCGCGGCATGGTGCCTGATGGCCTCGACCAGCTCTGGGTGGCGGACATCACTTACATTCGTCTGCGGGAGGAGTTCGCCTATCTCGCCATCGTGCTCGATGCCTTCAGCCGGCGCGTGGTCGGCTGGGCCCTGGAGACGCATCTGGAAGCTCGTCTGGCGGTTGCCGCGCTCTCGATGGCGCTGGCGGCGCGCCAACCGACGCCCGGCAGCCTGATCCACCACTCCGACCGCGGGATCCAATACGCCTGCGGCAACTACACCGAACTGCTCCAGCAGCGCGACATTGCTCCCAGCATGAGCCGGGTCGGCAATCCCTATGACAACGCCAGGGCGGAGAGCTTCATGAAGACCCTCAAACAGGAGGAGGTCAACGGTCAGACCTACCGCGATGCGCAGCATGCCAGAAATGCGATCGGCGCCTTCATCGAAGACGTGTACAATCGTCAACGGCTGCACTCGGCCCTGGCCTACCGGCCGCCGGCCGAGTTCGAAGCAAACCTACCGCGACGCGGGGCTGCTGCGCAGCAGCCCCGCGTCGCGGCCCTAACCCATCAACCCGCCCAGCCGCACCAGGCGGTTGGCACCTGTCCCTGATTATCGTGTCTCACATCAGGGGTGCAGTTCACCCTCAACGGAGGGGCCGGCCCCGGATTTCGCTTCGATACATCCGGGCTACAATGCTCGACCTTGCGTCGAATCCCTACGACGCCAGCGCTTCCTCGGGCAGCACGGCCGCGAGATGCTGGCTCTCGGCAACCGCACGGTTGGTGATGCGGCCGCGATGGACGTTGAGGCCGGCGCGCAGGTGCGGATCCTCGACCAGCGCGCGCAGTCCCTTCGCGGCCAGCGCAAGGCCGAACGGCAAGGTGGCGTGGTTGAGCGCGTGGCTCGAGGTGACCGGCACAGCACCCGGCATGTTGGCCACGCAATAATGCACGATCTCGTCGACCAGATAGGTCGGCGCCTGGTGCGTGGTCGCTTTCGAGGTCTCGAAGCAGCCGCCCTGGTCGATCGCGACATCGACCAGCACCGCGCGGCGCTTCATGCCGCCAAGCTGCGCGCGCGACACCAGTTTCGGCGCGCTGGCGCCGGGCACCAGCACCGCGCCGATCACCACGTCGGCCGCGAAAACTTCCTGCTCGATCGCTTCCAGCGTGGCGTAACGGGTGCGGACGCGTCCGATGAAGAGGTCGTCGAGCATGCGGAGGCGCGGCAATGAACGGTCCAGAATAGTGACATCGCTGCCGAGCCCCGCCGCCATCCGCGCCGCATGGGTGCCGACCACGCCGCCACCGATGATCGCGACGCGCGCGGGCGGCACGCCCGGCACGCCGCCGAGCAGCTTGCCCATGCCGTCGGCGGATTTGCGCAGCGCGGCGCCCGCGGCCTCGATCGCGAGCCGGCCGGCGACCTCGCTCATCGGCGCGAGCAGCGGCAGCCCGCCATGCGCATCGGTCACGGTCTCGTAGGCGATCGCCGTGCAGCCGGAGGCGATCAGCCCCGCGGTCTGCGGCACATCGGGCGCGAGATGCAGATAGGTGAAGAGGATCTGTCCCTCGCGCAGCCTGATCCATTCGGACGGCTGCGGCTCCTTCACCTTCACGATCATCTCGGCGACCGAGAACACCTCTTCGGCGGTATCGGCGATCCGCGCGCCGGCCTGGGTGTAGGCATCGTCACCGGCACCGATGCCGTCACCGGCGCCGCGCTGCACCACGACCTCATGCCCATGCGCCACATATTCCCGCACCGAGGCGGGCGTCAGCCCGACCCGATATTCCTCGACCTTGACTTCCTTGGGCACGCCGACGCGCATGGTCCGCTCCTTGCAAAACTGGTTTCCGCCGACCACAAGGCTATGCCCCGTCACACGGCGTTTCTCAGCGAAATCCGGCTTGCCCACAGCGTGATACGCTCATATCCTTCGCATTCGGCTCGGCTATTGAAGGAAAGCTGCGTGGACGGTCTCGATCGTATCGACCTCAGAATCCTCGCCGAGCTGGTCGCCGATGCCCGCGCGAGCCAGATCGAGCTTGCCGAGAAAGTCGGTCTGTCGCCGACCGCCTGCGCGCGGCGCATCCGGCATCTCGAGGAGATCGGCGTGATCCGCGGCTACCGCGTCGACCTCGAACCATCAACACTCGGGCTGGTGACGACGGTGGTCGTCACCATCACGCTGGAGAGGCAGAGCGAGGATTATCTCGCAGCCTTCGAGGCCGCAATCGCGCGCTGCCCCGACGTCGTGTCCTGCCATCTGATGTCGGGCAGCGACGATTATCATCTGCAAGTCATCGCCCGCGACATCGCCGACTTCGAGCGCATCCACAAGCAGCATCTGTCGCGGATGCCGGGCGTCGCCCGCATCCATTCCAGCTTCGCGATGCGCGAAGTGGTTCGCCGCACCATTCCCGAGACCGCGCTGCGCGGCTGAGCAGCACAGAAGGTTCACCTCTCCCTTTGGGAGAGGTCGGCGCGCAGCGCCGGGTGAGGGGTTGCGGTCTCTCGTTAGGACAGAAGCCCCTCACCCGATTTGCTCTGCAAATCGACCTCTCCCCGCTGGGGAGAGGTAAACCGAAGCCGCGGTCAAGACGATCGCGCTCTCGCGCGCGGCCACATCCGCGCCAGCGTCTCGTCCTGCTTGACGAGAGCATGCCAGAGCGTGGCGGCGATATGCAGTGCGACCACGGCATAGACGACATAGGCGAGCGCGCCATGCGCAAGCTCGCCGGCCTGTGCGACCGCCTTGTTGTCCGCGAACAGCCGCGGCCAGCTGAAGGTCCAGAAATAGCGCAGCGAATAGCCGCCGGCCGACGAGAACATGTAGCCCGTCACGGGCATCACGAAGAGGATGGCGTAGAGCGCCCAGTGATTGAGCTTTGCTACGATTCTGACCAGCGGCGAGAATGATCCCGGCTCCGGCGGTGCCTTCGTCGCGGCCCGCGCGATCAGCCGCAGGATCGCCAGCAGGAATAGCGTCATGCCGAGCGACTTGTGCACCTCGAGCAGCTCGCGCCGCGGCGACGTCCCCGCCGGCTGCAGCCTGCAATAGAGCCCGATCAGCATCGCCGCGATGAACAGCACCGCCGTCGCCCAGTGAATCCTGCGCAGCAGCGGGTCGTAGCTGGCTGTCTTGTCCGTCGTCACAGGGCGCCTTCGTGTGAAGCCAGCCCGTGCGGGTTCGGCCCGAAAAAAGGAAGGCCGTTCAATAGAGGATCGGGCGGAGCCTGCCTACCGGCGCGAGCGCCACATTGGATCACGATCGCGAAGGCCCAGCTTCACGCCGAGTCATGCCCGGGCGCGCTGTCACAAACGCCGCGCTGTCACAAACGCTGTCACAATGCGTAGCCGCCCGGCCCGCTCCACACGCATTTTTTAGTCGTGATTCGCCGCCTTCTATGACAGAATTACTACAGTTCAATATCAATTCGGTTACACGCGGAGCGGGTGAATGAGCATGGAACGTCGGGCACGGCCGGTTTCGCTGGCCTGGTCGAATCCGGTGGTCCGGTGGTGGGGCCTCTTGAGCCTCGTCAGCGCCGCCAACATCGCGGTGTGGTTCGCGCTGTACCGCGAGTTCCATGAGCAGGCGAGCGGCAGCTTCAGCAACACGTCCGGCATCGGCCTGATGCTGCTGCTCTGCGCGGCCTATGTGTTCGGCTGCGCCTTCCGCTCGGTCTTGCCGCGCGCCGACGTGCAGCGCATCTGCCTGTTCGACACCTGGCTGTCGAGCGTCGTGGTCGGCCGCACCGTCGCCACCGTCGCCGAGGTCTGCTTCGCCGCGCAATGGGCGATCGTGCTGCATCAGCTCGGCACCATGACCGGCGCCGAGACCACCGTAACCATCGCGTGGATCATCGTGCCGCTGATCGTGATCGCGGAATGCTTCTCCTGGTATGCGGTGCTGACCACCCATTATCTCTGCAACGCGATCGAGAACTCGATCTGGGCCGTGGTGTTCTTCCTGGTCGGGATTGCGCTGTGCCGGCTGCTGCCCGAGTTTCACGGCCCGGTGCGCTGGGCCTTCATCGTCGCGATCCTCGGCATCGCCGGCTTCCTCGCCTTCCTGATGACCATCGACGTTCCGATGTATCTCAACCGCTGGCGCGCCAATCTCGCCGCCGGCGGCACGCTGCTGCATCCGCTCGACGGCCTGCGCGACGTCAGCCGGCGCTGGGTCGTGACCCATGACATCGCCGAGTGGCGCGAGGAGATCGCCTGGATGTCGCTGTATTTCAGCATGGCGGTGTGGTCGAGCCTGGCGCTCTGCGTCGGCTATTCGCTCGAAGGTCAGCTGCCGCGCTACCGCACCGAGCCGGCAATCGTCGCGACGACGCCTGCGACCGTGAACACGACGCCGGCGCAGCACACCGCGACGATCGACGCGGCGGCACCGTCGCGGAATTGATCGGCAGCCGCCGCGCCTGGCTTGTGGCCCCCGGCGCTTTCGGAGTAAGGGCCGGGTGATCCTCGCTCCTCCGTCAGCGCGTTCCATGTCCCGCATCACCATCATCGAAACCGGACTCGTCAGTCCGCAATACCGCGAGCGCCACGGCAGCTATCCGCAGATGTTCCAGCGGATGGTGGCATCAACCGATCCGACGGTTGCCTGCCACGTCGTGAGCGTCGCCAACGGCGAGGCGCTTCCCGATCCCGCCACGCTGGATGCGATCCTGATCACGGGATCATCGGCCGGTGTCTACGATGATGTCGCATGGATCGCACCGCTCGAAGCCTTCGTGCGCGCGGCCCATGACAGCCGCGTTCCGATGGTCGGCGTCTGCTTCGGCCATCAGCTGATTGCGCAGGCGCTCGGCGGCACGGTGCGCAAATCCGAGAAGGGCTGGGGCATCGGGCGTCACGTCTATCGGCTCGCCCAGGACAATGGCTTGCTCGAGGGCGAGACGATCGCGGCCGCCGCCTCGCATCAGGACCAGGTGATCACTCCGCCCGCCGCCGCACGCACCATCATGTCATCAGCGTTCACGCCGCATGCCGGGCTGCTCTATGCCAACGGCACGACGCTGTCGGTGCAGCCGCATCCGGAATTCACCGCCGATTACGCCGACGCGCTGTGCGACCTGCGCCGCGGCCTCGCGCCCGATGCCGTCGTCGACACCGCCAAGGCATCGCTCACCGCGCCGCTCGACCACGCCACGCTCGGCGGCGTGGTCACGCGCTTCCTCACGCGACATGCGCCCGCCTGAGAGAGTTCCTCAGGTCATGCTGCCCAGCATGAAGCAGCGCACGCGCGGGTGGCCGTCGATATAGTGCTTCCAGACCATGGTTCGTCCGACCTTGTTCGGCTCGGTGATCAATGCCTCGTCCGGCACCACGACCCATTCGTCGTCGATGTGCACGCGATAGTGCCCGTGATCCGATTCCCAATCGGGATCGGCGACCACATAGCCATCGGCGTCCGAGCAGCATTGCCCGTAGCCGCTGCGCAGGCTTTCGAACCAGGGCTTTAGGGGTGAATTGGCGTAGCGGCCGTCGTCGCGCGCCAGGGCCGGCGATGCCATCCACATCGTGGATGTCAACCACACCGTCCCAAGCAGCAGTGCCGCACGCGTGATGGCGTGCACGTTGTCGTCTCCGTAAGTGTCGATCCAGCTGCGGGCGCGCATCACAGACTGTTCGCCCGCAACACTGCCGTTGCAGGCAAGAACACGACACATCCGCGCCCCAGCACCTGGCATTCAGCCATGCAAGAGCAACGCCAGACTGCGTTCCGGAAAACTACGGAAGACGAAAGTATGGGGTACGCAGCACGATCAACGGCTCGCTGCTGCCACCTCGGGGACCAGCGGCGGAGCGCTGCGCGACGCCGCTTGCAGCGCGCATTCGACGAACCGGCGCGGCAGCAGCGAGGCGTTCGAGCGCATCGCCACCAGCATGCGGCTCTCCGCGTCGGGCGTATCCAGCGGCTTGGCCACCACATTCATCACGCCGGCCTGCTGGTAGCAGGACGGCAGGATCGAGAGCCCGATCCCGGCTGCGACCAGGCTGAGCACGGTGCGCAGCTCATGCGCCTCCTGCACCACGCGCGGCGCAAAGCCCGCCCGCCGGCACAGCATCGCGGCCTGGTCGCCGACACCACAGCCGCTCTCGGCCATGCCGACGAATTCATGCTCGGCAAGATCGGCCATCTCGAGCGCGCCTTTGGCGCCGGCGAGCGGATGATCCAGCGGCAGGAACACCATCAGCCGGTCGCGCCACACCACATGCACCTGCAAGTCCGCGGCCGGCCTGAAATCGAGCGGCGGCCGCATGATCGCGACATCGAGCTCGGCGTCGGCGAGCGCACGCAGCTGCGTCGCCGTCGACATGTGCCGGAGCTCGATCTTCACCCGCGGATAGTTGGCGCGAAAGCTGCGGAACAGTTCGGCGAACATGTCGAGCATCGGCACCGAGCCGGTGAAGCCGACACGGATCATGCCGGCCTCGCCGCGGGCCGCACGGCGCACCGTCTCCGACGCGAGGTCGAGCTCGCTGACCGCGCGCCGCGCATGTTCCAGCAGCAATTGCCCGGCCTGTGTCAGTTCCACCGCGCGCCGCGTTCGCGCCAACAGGCGCGTGCCGAGTTCTTCCTCCATCGCCTTGATCTGCGTGCTCAGCGGCGGCTGGCTGACATGCAGGCGCTTGGCGGCGCGGCTGAAGCTGAGTTCTTCGGCCACCGCGATGAAATAACGAAGCTGCCTGTAATCCATCGCTTATTCCGATTCCCTATAAGTCGGGGGTCAACAAGGTATTTGACCTCACGGGGCCGTTTCCCGATCTTCGCGCGAAATCACCTGTCCTCCAAGGGAGAAGCCCGAGAAATGCGTCAGGTTCAGGCAGAATGGCGCGGCGCACGCAGCGGGGCAGCCATGCAATATCGCAGATAGACGATGACCGCTCCGTTCCGCGTTCTCGTCACCGGCGACACCCTCGCCCCCGCGGCCGTCGATGTCCTCGGCGAGATCGGCGCAGATGTCGTGCTGATGCGCGATGCCGTGACGCCCGATCGCCTCATGCACGAGATGGCGACGGCGCCGACACAGGCGATCCTGATGCGCGGCAATCCGGTCATCTCGTCTGCGATCATTGCCGGCAATCCGCATCTGCGCGTGATCGCAAAGCACGGCGCCGGCGTCGACAGCGTCGATATCGATGCGGCGACCGCCAGGCGCGTGCCGGTGATGTTGGCGGGCGACGCCAATGCGCCGGCAGTTGCCGAGCACACCATCGCGCTGATCCTCGCGCTCGGACGTGACGTCGTCAGCCTGAACGCACGAACCCATTCCGGTGCCTGGGACCGCGCCACCTATCGCGGCCGCGAAGTCCGTGGCCGCACGATCGGCCTGATCGGCTTCGGCCGCATCGCACGGCACGTCGCGCGCGCAGCGGAGGCACTCGGCATGACCGCGGTCGCGCTCGGCCGCACCAAGGGCCGCGTCGACCCGGCGCTGGCGCGCGAAGCCGCCGATCTCGCCGAGCTGCTCGCGGTCTCCGACATCGTCAGCCTGCACGCACCGCTCACCGACGCGACGCGCGGCATGATCGATGCCGGGCGGCTCGCGGCGATGAAGTCCGGCGCCATCCTGATCAATACCGCGCGCGGCGCGCTGGTCGACGAGGACGCATTGTGCGCGGCGCTGCGCAGCGGACATCTCGCCGGGGCCGGCCTCGATACGCTCGCGGAAGAGCCGCCCGCGAAGGACAGGCCGATCCTGCAGGCGCCGAACGTGATCGTGACGCCGCACATCGCGGCGCAAACCGGCGCATCGATCACGCGGACCGGCGTCGAGGCCGCGCGCAACATCGTTGCCGTCCTGACGCAGCGCGACATCGATCGCGCCAACGTGGTGAACCCGGCAGCGCTGGACCCGCCTTAAGGCGCGCCGGGAAGTGCGAAGCGGTTTTCCGAAAAGACCATGCTCAAACAAAGCAACGGCCCAACAAGAGGCCGGCATCATCAGGGGAAACGAACATGAATCTGGGGTGGCTGTCCAAGCTGTCCGCCGTCGAACGCAAGACATTCTTCGCCGCCTTCGGCGGACTTGCGCTCGATTCGATGGACACCACGATCTACGCGCTGGTCACGCCGGCGCTGATCGCGACGCTCAGCCTGTCGCGGCCCGACGCCGGCATTCTGGCGTCGAGCTCGCTGATCGGCACCGCGGTCGGCGGCTGGCTCGCCGGCATTGCCGCCGACCGGTTCGGCCGGGTCCGCGTGCTGCAATTCACCATTCTGCTGGTCGCGGTCTCGACCTTTGCCGCCGCCTTTGCCCACGGCTTCTGGTATCTCCTGGTCGCACGCGCGATCCAGGGCATGGGCTATGGCGGCGAGGCCGCCGTCGGCGCCGTGCTGGTCGCGGAAGTGGTTTCGGCCGGCATGCGCGGCCGCGTTGCCGCCGCGATCCAGAGCGGATATGCCGTCGGCAACGCGCTATCAGTGGCGGCATTTCCCGTCATCTTCGGCTGGCTGTCGCAGGACATGGCCTGGCGGGTGTTCTTCGCGATCGGAATCCTCCCCGCGCTGCTCGTCTTCTTCGTCCGCCGCTTCGTGCCGGAGTCCGCGATCTTCGTCGAGGAGAAGGCGCAGCGCGCCACCTCGGCGACGAGCAACTTCTGGACCATCTTCACCGGCGAGCATCTGTTCAAGACGCTGGTCGCGACGTTCTTCACCACGGGCACGCTGGGCGCGGCCTATGTGATGATCACCTGGCTGCCGACCTATCTGCAAACCGGATTGCATCTGCCGGTCACGCACACCGCCGGCTATCTCGCCGTCAACATCTTCGGATCGTTCGTCGGACCGATTGCGTTCGGCCTGATCGCCGACCGCATCGGCCGCCGCAAGGGCTTTATGCTGTTCCTGATCTGCCAGGCGCTGAACGTCGCCGCCTATACCCAGGCGCCGATCGGCCAGGGCATCACGATCATCCTCGGCTTCTTCCTCGGCGCGTTGCAGGCCGGCCTCGCCTCGGGCCTGATGCCGACCTTTGCCGAGCTGTTCCCGACCAATATCCGCGCCAATGGCGCAGGGTTTGCGCTGAGCGCGGGACGCGGCCTCGGCTCGATCGTGCCGGCGACCGTCGGCATTCTCTCGACCCGGATGCATCTCGGCGATGCCATGGCGATCTGCGCGATCTGCGGCTACACGGCCGCCTTCTGCGCCGCAGTGCTGCTGCCCGAGCAGCAGGGCATCGACCTCAGAACGATGGCAGCAGCCTCCGCGCCTGACGGCACTGAACGCCTGCCGGCCGGGCGCGAGGCCAAACACCCCAACAACATCCGAACTGGCGTCGCGACCCAATGAACGCCATCCCATTGAACGGGAGGACTGCAATGAGTGGTGCGTCCGTCAGCGAGCTGGAACAGCAAACCATCCGCCGGGTCTATTGGCGGCTGATCCCGATCCTGTTCGCGATGATGTTCTTCAACTACCTCGACCGCATCAATCTCGGCTATGCCGGACTGACGATGAACAAGGATCTCGGCCTCAGCCCTGCGATCTTCGGTTTCGCGGCCAGCATCTTCTTCCTCGGCTACATGGTGCTCGAAGTCCCGAGCAATCTGATGCTGCACTGGCTCGGGGCCCGGATCTGGCTGGCGCGGATCCTGATCACCTGGGGCCTCGTCGCCACGCTGACCGCCTTCGTCTGGAATCCGTTCAGCCTCTATGTGATGCGGTTCGGCCTCGGCGTCGCGGAGGCCGGCTTCATGCCCGGCGTCGTGCTTTACCTGACCTACTGGTTCCCCGCGCGCTATCGCGCCCGCGCGGTCGCCGGCTACATCATCGCCGGCTCGTTCTCGGCGGTGTTGGGCGGGCCGATCTCGACCAGCATCATGACCTGGTTCGATGGCGCCGCCGGCCTGCATGGCTGGCAATGGATGTTTCTCGCCGAGGGCGTGCCGACCATTCTGCTCGGCCTGTTCACGCTCTATTATCTGACCGACCGCCCGGCCAAGGCGAGCTGGCTCACCAAGGAGCAGGCCACCTGGCTGGAGAGCGAGCTCGCCGCCGAGCGGGCCGAAATCGAACAACAGGGGCAGCACAGGTTGATCGAATGCGTCCTCGACATCAGGGTCTGGCTGCTGGCGGCGCTGTTCGGTTGCGCGCTGGTCGGCATCTATGGCCTGCTGCTGTGGCTGCCGCAGATCATCAAGGGCATGGGCAATCTCAGCAACATCCAGGTCGGCTTCCTCTCGGCGATCCCGCCGCTGCTCGGCGTGATCGGCACCATCGTGGTCAGCCGCAGCTCGGACAAGACCGGCGACCGCAAGTTTCATCTCGCGGCCGTCTATCTGCTCGCCGCGGTCGCGATGCTCGGCAGCGCCTATGTCGCGAGCCCGGTGCTGGCCTTCGTGTTCCTGTGCATCGTCGGCTTCAGCCTAAACGCCGGCAATCCGCTGTTCTGGAGCATCAATGCCTCGCTGCTGACAGGTGCGGCCGGCGCCGCCTCGATCGCCGTGGTCAATACGCTGGCGCAGTTCGGCGGGCTGATCGGCCCGTGGTGCATCGGCCTGATCAAGGACTCCACCGGAAGCTTCTCCTGGGCGCTGGTCGGCATCGCCGGCTTCCTGGTCGTCGCCTCCGCCATCGCCGCCACCATGCGCGTCAAGCCGCGCGAGCCGGAATTGACGGCCGCGATCCCGTCATCCGTCACCCACTGACAACCCTGCCAAGGAAGCAATTAAGGAAGCAACCATGATCATCGACTGTCACGGCCACTACACCACCGAGCCGGCCAAGCTGCAGATCTTCCGCGACAAGCAGCTCGCTGGTCTCGCCGACAAGGCGCGCCGGCCGCTCACCACCAATCTCGGCATCACCGACGACGAGATCCGCACGAGCGTCGAGGGCGCGCAGCTTCGCTTGCAGAAGGAGCGCGGCACCGACGTCACGATCTTCTCGCCGCGCGCCGCCGGCATGGCGCATCATGTCGGCAAGGAAGCGACCAGCCGCGAATGGACCACGATCTGCAACGACCTCGTGCACCGGGTCTGCACGCTGTTCCCGCAGAACTTCGTCCCCGTCTGCCAGCTGCCGCAGAGCCCGGGCGTGGCGCCCAAGAACTGCATCGAGGAGCTGGAGCGCTGCGTGACGCAGCTCGGCTTCGTCGGCTGCAACCTGAACCCCGATCCGGCCGGCGGCTACTGGTGCGATCCGCCGCTATCAGACGAATGGTGGTATCCGCTCTATGAGAAGATGGTCGAGCTCGACGTGCCGGCGATGGTCCATGTCTCCTCGTCCTGCAATCCCTGCTTCCACGGCACCGGCGCGCACTATCTTAACGGCGACACCACCGCCTTCATGCAGTTCCTGACCTCGGACCTGTTCAAGCGATTCCCGACCCTGCGCTTCATCATCCCGCATGGCGGCGGCGCGGTGCCCTATCACTGGGGCCGCTACCGCGGCCTGGCGCAGGACATGAAGCTGCCGCCGCTGTCGGAGCATCTCCTGAAGAACGTGTTCTTCGATACCTGTGTGTATCATCTCCCCGGAATCGAGCTGCTGACCAGGGTGATCCCGGTCGAGAACATCCTGTTCGCATCCGAGATGGTCGGCGCGGTGCGCGGCATCGATCCCCAAACCGGTCATCACTTCGACGACACCCGCCGCTATATCGACGCGCTGCCGCTGAGCGCCGCGGACAAGGCCAAGATCTTTGAAGGCAATGCCCGCCGCGTCTACCCTCGCCTCAACGCCCATCTCGACCGCCGCGCGCACTGAGCGGTCACGAAACAACGCTCTATCCCCTCATCCTGAGGAGCCCGCAGGGCGTCTCGACGGATGCAAGCCACAGACGAGGCCTCATGGTTCGAGACGCGCGTTCCGCGCTCCTCACCATAAGGGTCTAACCAGGCAGCAAGACCGACAAACGACGTCAAGCAAGCATCGCAGACCCGGAGAAAACCGATGGCCATAGGATTTGCAATTCACAAGGCGAAGCGGAAAGTGTCGCCCGATCTCGTCGCGCGCTACCGCACGCTGCCGGTCGCCAATATCAGCGATTCGATGTCGCGGATCGCAGGCACCAACCGGCTGCGGCCGATGCATAAGGGCGGCTGGCTCGGCGGTCCGGCGCTGACCGTGAAGACCCGGCCCGGCGACAATCTGATGGTGCACAAGGCGATCGACATGGCCCAGCCCGGCGACGTGATCGTGGTCGATGCCGGCGGCGTGCTCGTCAACGCGATCATCGGCGAGATCATGTCGACGCTGGCCGAGAAGAAGGGCGTCGCGGGCTTCGTGATCGACGGCTCGATCCGCGATGCCGGCGCGATCCGCGCCGGCTCGTTTCCGGTGTTCGCCGCAGGCATCGCCCATCGCGGGCCCTACAAGGACGGCCCGGGCGAGATCAATTGCGCCATCTCGATCGACGGCATGATCGTCGAGCCCGGCGATCTCATCGTGGCCGACGACGACGGCGTGCTCTGCGTGCCCCATGACGACGCCGAGGCGATCTGCAAGCTGACCGAGGCCAAGAAGGCGACCGAGGAAAAGGCGATCCAGCAGATCCTCGCCGGCACCAGCGACCGCCGCTGGGTCGATGAGGCCTTGCAGCGCCTCGGCTGCGAGTTCAAGGACTGACCTGCCGAAGCCCAAGACGCGGGAATGCCCGCATCTTGGGCACCAACCAGGGAAAAGCCGGCCGGAATCACCCGGTCGGCGGCCCGTGACGACACTCGCGCCCGGCATCGGGAATTCTTCCCGATTACGGATGGAAAAGAATCCCGATCCCCCGGAACACATCTTGTTTGCCAAAGCCGCAGCGCTCCCGCAGTCTCCAGCCAAGGTTCGTCGGGGATAAAAGCCGAACCGCGGCTAAGGGGTGGGCGTCATGGCTGGTACGTTGTTGCGTACGGCAACACGGTTTTTGTCTTCTTCGGTCTACACGCGCGGCGCTGCGGCGGTTCTCACCGCCATCGGAGCCGCAGCGCCGCTGACCGTGGCCGCCCAGACCCCCGCTCCGACCGAACTGCCGCCCGTCAACGTGATCGCGCCCACACCTCTGGCCGGCACCCGCAGCGCAAGGCCGGCGGCACGGCCGGTGGTTCGGACCACGCGAACCGCGCGAACCCGAACCGGACCTGTTGCTCCGGCAGCGGCAGCTGATATCGGCACCACGACCCCCGGCCCATCCGATCGCGACGCCACCCTGATCGACCGCGACAAGGTCCCGTCCAACACGGCGGTGATGACGACGCGGGATTTCAGCCACGACTACACGACCAACTTCCTCGATGCGGTGAACCGCAAGCTGCCGGGCGTTTCGCTCGGCGATCAAACCGGCAATCCGTTCCAGCGCGATCTCAATTATCGCGGCTTCAACGCCTCGCCGGTGCAGGGTACGCCGCAGGGGCTCGCGGTCTATCAGAACGGCGTGCGCATCAACGAATCCTGGGGCGACGTGGTCAACTGGGACTTCATCCCGGAGAAGGCCATCGGCAGCATGGCGCTGTTTCCCAACAACCCGGTGTTCGGCCTCAACGCGATCGGCGGCGCGCTCAGCATCCAGATGAAGAACGGCTTCACCTATCAGGGCTCCGAGGCTGAACTGTTCGGCGGCTCCTACGGGCGCGTGCAGGGCAACGTGCAGGCCGGCGGCCAGAGGGACAACATCTCCGCCTATGCGGCGTTCGAATCCGCGTATGATCGCGGCTGGCGCGACTACGCCAACTCGTCGCATATCAACCGCATGTATGTCGACGTTGGCGCACGCAACGACGACACCGAATTTCACGTCAATTTCACCGGCGCCAGCAACCTGCTCGGCAATGTCGCGGCGACGCCGGTTCAGATGCTGGGTCAGCGCTGGTCGAGCGTCTACACCTGGCCGCAGTCGACGCTGCTGCAGCTCGCCTTCGTCAACGCCACGCTGAACCATAATTTCTCCGACACGTGGTCGTTCCAGGGCAACGCCTATTTCCGCGGCTTCCGGCAGTCTCACACCGACGGCAACGGCACCGATGTCGAATCCTGCAATCGTGGCCGCAATCTGTGTCTCGACGGTCCGGAGGATAATATGCCGATCTTCGGCGCGACGCCGGTCCCGAACACGCTCGGCACGGCTTTCCTTGGCGAGATCGACCGCAACAACGCCGCCACCAATTCGTACGGCGGCACCGCGCAGCTGACCAACACCGACCAGATCTTCGGCCACAACAATCATGTCGTGATGGGCGTCGCCGTCGACCACGGCAACACCAAGTTCAACGCGACCAGTGAGCTCGGAACGATCAATCCGAACAACCTGTTCGTGAACGGCACCGGAATCTTCATCGACCAGCCCGATGCCGGTCTCGCCCCGGTCGACCTGCGCGCCACCAACACCTACGCCGGCGTCTATCTCACCGATACCTTCGACGTGACGAACAGGTTCTCGGTCACGGCCGGTGGACGATTCAACTATGCCCAGATCGATTTGCAGGACCAGACCGGGACCAACGATGCGCTCAACAGCAACAACCGCTTCCAGCGCCTCAACCCGGTGATCGGCGGCACCTACAAGATCACCCCGAACCTCACCTTCTATGCCGGCTATTCGGAGGCCAACCGGGCGCCGACGCCGCTCGAGCTCGGCTGCTCCGATCCGGCGCGCCCCTGCGTCATCGATGCCTTCCTGGTGTCCGATCCACCGCTCAAGCAGGTGGTGTCGCACACCGTCGAGGCCGGCTTCCGCGGCACCTGGGGCAACGACGCCAGGACCGGCATGCTGAGCTGGGGCCTCGGCGCGTTCCACACTCTGTCCGACGACGACATCATCCGGGTGCAGAGCCCCATCGGCACAGGCAATTTCGGCTATTTCCAGAATGCTGGACAGACCCTGCGGCAGGGCATCGAAGCGAAGCTCGAATATCAGGTCAACCGCTGGAACGCCTATGCCAACTACACCTTCGTCGACGCGACCTATCGAAGCGCGAATACGTTGCCGGCTCCCGACAACCCGAACGCCCTGACCGACCCGGACAACGATGACGTCCGGTTCATCAACGTCAAGCCCGGCGATCATATCCCTGGCATTCCCGCGCACCGCTTCAAGGCCGGTGTCGAGTACCTCGCCACTGATGCGTGGAAGATCGGCGCCGACGTCAACGTCGTCGGCAGCCAGTGGATCGTCGGCGACGACACCAACCAGAGCCCGAAGGTCCCGGCCTACGCGGTGGTGAACCTGCACACCTCCTACAAGATCACGCCGAACATCGAGGTGTTCGGCCTGATCAACAACGTGTTCAACCAGCATTATTATCTCGGCGGCGCCTTCTTCGAGACCGGTGGCTTCGCCAGCACCACCCGCGGCGTGCCCAACCTGATGGCCCAACTGACCGATCCACGCACCTTCGTGCCCGGCATGCCGCTCGCGGCCTATGCCGGCATCAGGGCGAAGTTCTAGGGCAATTCCTGGAAGACGCTACGCCACCGTCCCGCCGTCGACCGGCATCGCGATGCCGGTGACGAACGACGCCTTGTCCGACAGCAGGAACACCGCGACCTCCGCGATCTCCTCGGGGCGCGCCGCGCGGCCCATCGGGTTGCGGGTCACCGCGGCCTTGATCAGTTCCTCGGGATCGGCCTCGTTATGGCCCGCCTGGTCGGGCCGGTTGACGAACACCCGCAGCATCGGCGTGTCGATCGCGCCGGGACAGATCGCATTGACGCGCACGCCGTCCTTGGCGTGGCGCTTGGCAAGCGCCCGCGCGAGACCGATCACGCCGGCCTTGGCCGCCGAATAGGTCGGGCTCCAGGGCGAGCCGACCAGGCCCGAGGTCGAAGCGGTGAACAGGATGCTGCCCTTGCGCCGCGCCGTCATCTCTCCGAGCGCCGCATTGGTGGTGATCAGCTGCGAGCGCAGATTGAGGTCGACGCTGAGATCCCAGCCTTCCAGATCGTCGATCACGGACGGACCGGGAATGCCGAGATGATTCCAGACGCAGTCGAGCGCGCCGAATTCCTTCATCGTCGCCGTGACGATGTCGCGCGAAAAACCGTCGTCGCGCAGATCGCCGGTCAGCGCCAACGCACGCCCGCCACCCTTGTTGATCTCGTCGGCCACCGCCTTCGCGCCGGCCTCGTTCTGGTCGACCACCGCGACCGCCGCGCCCTCGCGCGCGAGGATGCGTGCGCCGGCGCGGCCGGCGCCCGACGCTGCGGCGGTGACGAGTGCGATCTTGCCCTGCATGTCCATGTTTCGATCCTGACTGTGCCCGTGACCTCGAGCCTTCTTGGTGCTGGTTGAGATTCTGGTTGGATCAGGACCGCGGCGCGGCCGTCTTGCGCTGAAGCGCTATCTCTAGCGGCCGCCGAACAGGACCGGAGACTGGCCGGGCAACAGCTGCGAATGAATGTCGCTGTCCATGCGCTCCGCCCCCTGCTGGGTGAAGCTCGCTCCGAACGAGAGGCTGAGATTGGAGGTCGGACGGAACTCGACGCCCGCGCGCGCCGAATAGCCGGCGTTGACGCCGGGATTGCCGCTGAACGGCGCCAGCGGCCCGCCGGCGCCGGGCGGATTGTATTTCAATGAGTCGAACCCGGCGAAAAACGTCACGGGTGTATTGCCGGCGCCCTTGAAATTGTAGCCGAACTGCGCGCCCTGATATTCGAGCGAGCCGAATGCCGCCGACTGGTTGAGCGCGCTCCAGCCGTAACGGCCGCCTTCGCTGCCGACGAACCAGCCGTCCGGCCGGCCGTTCAGATAGGCGGAACCGCCTTGCGCGCCGGTGGCGTCAAAACCCGGAAAGTTGCCGTAAGTGTCCGCCTTCTGGCCATCGGCCAGGCTGCCGCCGAAGCCGAACAGCGACCCCGGCGTCCAATACTGCACAGGCCCGGCCTGCGCATTGGCCTCCTGGCCAGCGAGGCACAGCGCCAGGAATGGAATTGCGAGACCGAGCTTGCTTGCGAAAGTGGACATCAGGTTACCGTCATGTACCCGGAAACTATACGCTTTGGGGGTCGACAATGCCAGCGGGGCAGCTCGGTCAGGATATGGCTAGTCTGAGCAGGTCGAACCTGACAGCCAACCTACACCTCACTCGATCACATGAAGCGCGGTCGTGTCCCTGCCGACATCGCGACGTTTGCAAAGTCGTCCGATCGCCTGGAAATTGGTCACATCAACCAGCAATGCGGATTGACAGGCTGACACGTTTTCGAAACTGTGCGACACCGCGTCGCATGCGCCGTCCGTTGGTCCTATGACCTTGCGACGCGGGAATGGCGTCGTCATGAAGTGGTTTCGTTCGAACATCAGGCACGGGGCTCGGCTGGCGCTTCTGGTGCTGTCGATCCAGTTCGTGCTGTCGTTCGGCCATTTTCATGCCATTGCGTCGGCACAGGCGACGACCAACGCGGCGCATCTCGAACACACCACGCGCGACGCGCCTCCTTCAACTCCCGATTCCGATCAGGCCCCAGACCTCTGCGCCATCTGCGCCGTCGTTGCGATGACGAGCACGGCGACGCCGGCACCGGCGCTGCCGCCACTGCGATTGCCCGATGCCGTCGCTCTGCTTTCCTGGCACATCGACAATCATGCGACCCCGGTCGACATCGGCCGGCTTCACTTTCAGCCGCGCGCACCTCCGATCTCCTGACATTCCACCACGACTGAACTTCGAGCGCAGCCGCACGCCGGCCGCCGCTTGAGCAATGGGGAATCTGGCCGTCGCGCATCGACGGCGGGCTCGACCGCGTCCTTTTCAGGAAGGATCCGGCTCGCGGCCTGATGAGATCGGGAATCAACATGTCAGGAAATATCAGACGACACGCAGCCGTCGGCGCGGCATCGCTCTTGTTCTGCGGGATGAACGGCGCGGGATTGGCGCAGACCACAGCGCCGACCACCGAACTTCCCGACATCACGGTGACGGCGCCGCAGCGCCACACCGCGCCATCAGGGCCGAAGAAACCGAAGACGCGCGTTGCGACCGGGACCGGCCGACGCGCACGAAGAGCGGGTGCGGTATCGGCTGCGCCCGAATCCGCCGAGCAGGCTCAAGCGCGGGGCATCGCCGGCCAGAATGCGCGGCTCGACCAGGCCCGCGCTGCTTTGCTGGCCCCGACCGGCGCCGGCACCTACCAGATGAGCCAGCAACTCCTGGAGTCGCTGCCGCAGGGCACCAACACCACGCTGGACAAGGCGCTGCTGCAGGCGCCGGGCGTCTCGCAGGACTCGGCCGCCAGCGGCGAGTTGCACGTGCGCAACGAGCACGCCAACCTGCAATACCGCATCAACGGGATCATGCTGCCGGACGGTGTCGGCGCCTTCGGCCAGATCATCGATACCGGCATCGTCGGCAGCATGGCGCTGATCACCGGCGCGCTGCCTGCGCAATACGGCCTGCGCACCGCCGGCGTGCTCGACATCCAGACCAAGGCCAATGCCTTCGACAATTCCGGCAGCATCAGCGTCTATGGCGGCAGCCACGGCAACTTCACGACCAGCGTCGACTATGGCGGCACTGTCGGGCAAACCCAGTACTACGTCTCCGGCCGCTATTTCGGCAGCGACGTCGGCATCGAGAATCCGACGCGGGCCTATAACGCCATTCACGACCGGACCGATCAGGAGAAGGGTTTTGCCTATGTCTCCACCGCGATCGATCCGACCAGCCGGTTGACCTATATCGGCGGCGTCTCCAACGGCTCCTACCAGATCCCCAACAATCCGGGGCAGCCGCCGGCGTTCACGGCCTACGGCGTATCGAACTTCGATTCCGCGCTGCTGAACGAACGGCAGCAGGAATTGAACCAGTTCAACGTCGTTGCCTATCAGAAGTCGGGCGACGGACTCGATTACCAGATCGCCTATTTCAATCGCTACAGCCAGCTGCACTTCATGCCCGATCCGGTCGGCGATCTCGTCTTCAACGGAGTCGCCTCGGACGTGTATCGCCAGAGCTATATCAACGGCATCCAGGAGGACACCTCCTACAGGCTCGGCTTCGCGCACACGTTGAAGTTCGGCATGTCCTTCAGCGCCGAGCGTTCGCTGGTCAACAATGGCTCGACCGTGCTGCCGCTGGACGATGCCGGCAACCCGATCGACGCGCCGCTCTCGGTGTTCGATTCCAGCGCCAAGACCGGATATCTGTTCTCAACCTACGTCGCCGACGAGTGGAAGATCACCAACCAGCTGACGCTCAACGCCGGCCTGCGCTTCGACCAGATGTGGCAATATGTCGATGCCAACCAGCTCAGCCCCCGGATCAGCCTGACCTGGAAGCCCACTGAAGGCACGACCTTCCATGCCGGCTATGCGCGCAACTTCACGCCGCCCGAGCAGGTGCTGGCGGCGCCGACCAACCTGGCGCTGGTGCAGAACACGACGGCACAGCCCGGCGTCACCGCCAACGATCCCGTGCGGCCGGAGCGCTCGCATGTGTTCGACATCGGCGTCACGCAAAAGGTCTATGCGATCCCCGGCCTCGAGGTCGGCATGGACGCCTATTACAAGATCGCGACCGACCTGCTCGACGACGGCCAGTTCGGCGCGGCCTATGTGCTGACCGCCTTCAACTACGCGAAGGGCACCAATGAGGGCGTCGAGCTGAAGGCGACCTACGACCACGACAATCTGCATCTCTACGGCAATGTCGCGATCGCGCGGCAGGTCGCCACCCAAGTCGTGTCCAACCAGTATCTGTTCGATCCGGACGAACTGGCCTTCATCGCCGGCAATTACGTCAACACCGACCATGCCCAGACGCTGACCGCGTCGGTCGGCGGCTGGTATCAATGGCACGACACCAAGTTCAGCGCCTCGATGATCTACGGCTCGGGTCTGCGCGACGGCTTCGCCAATACCGGCACGGTGCCGGCCTACACCCAGGTCAATCTCGGCGTCTCGCACGACTTCAATATCGTCGCGCCGAACAAGCCGACCACACTGCGCTTCGACGTCGTCAATTTGTTCGACACCATCTACCAGATCCGCGACGGCTCCGGCATCGGCGTGTTCGCCCCGCAATACGGTCCGCGCCGCGGCTTCTACGCCGGCATCACGCAGAAGTTCTGACGAGAGACTCCAACCCGGACGTAGCCACTGCGCGACTTCCGGTTTCAGGTCGGTCGCGCGGCCGGTCTGACTTGTGTCATGGCGACGCCGGAGATCGCGAGCAGTCCGCCGACGATCAGCTTCAGCGTCACGCGCTCGCCAAGGAACAACACGCTCGACATCAAGGCGAACACCGGAAGCAGCAGGCCGAACGGTGCGACGCGGCCCATGGAGCAACGCCCGATCAGCCAGAACCACAGGCCAAACCCGGCAATTCCTCCGATGAAGATTGTGTAGGCGAGCGCCAGCCAGCCACGCTCATTCGCCGTGACAAGGCTCGCCGCTTGTCCATGTTCAAGGAGCAACGACATCAACATGACCTGCGGCACCGTGAGCAGCGAGAACCACCCCATCAACATCAGGGGATCAAAAGGACCGTAGCGTTTCGTCAAGACGTTGGACACCGCGAACGCGAAGGCTGCCCCGACCACGAGCAGCAACGGAAGCGCGTTTGCCGAGAGCCCAGGCCCCGTTGCCAACACGACCACACCGACGAATGCAAGCACCACCCCGGCGGACGTGGTGAGAGACGGCCTCTCCGCGAGCAGCGGCCAAGCCAACAGGACCGTGAAGGGCGGAGCGAGTTGATATGCGACGGCCGAGATGCTTCCCGAGCCGAGCCCAAGGCCGACATAGAACAACCCGAAATTCAACCCACCAAGGAAAAGCGAAATGGCGGCGATCGGGCCGAACTGCTGCCGCGTGGGCCTTTTGACGAACGGAACAAGCAGCAGCGCGATGGCCAGAAAGCGCAGTGCGAGAAAGAAGAGCGGTGGAAACTCCATAACGCCCACCTTGATGGCCACGAACTGATAGCCCCAGAGCAGGGGCACGAGCACCGCGCAAACGATCTGGATGGGAGACATAGCTTTCTTCTTTCAAGACCGATCGGTCTATATATCGGCGCACCAACAGAAGAGGCGTCGATGGGTTGTCTTACTTGATGAAGCGGTCGAGAAAAGCGTCAACGGTGGCTTGCGAAATGATCCGTGTCGGTGCCGTTTTACCGACCACCCGCAGGCCCTCGACGAAACAGACGAGAATTCGGGCGGCACTCGAAGGCTCGACGCCATCGGCCAACTTGCCCGCTGCCTTCGCACGGGAAAGTGCACCAGCCACCCGGGTCTCCATGTCTTTGAAAAAGCCCCCGATGCGACGATCAACGTCGGCATCGCGGCCAGCCAGTTCCATCGCTGTGGCTACCAACAGGCATCCGCGTCGACCATTGGCACCGCTGTTGCGCTCAACGTAGCCGGCAAGATAGGTCCGCAGGCCGTCGACCGGCTCTCGGCTCGGATCGAGTTCGGTATCCATCCGTGTCAGCGCATCGGCAATATAGCGATCGAGCGCATGCAGGAAGAGCGAGTGCTTGTCACCGAAAGCGGCGTAAAGGCTGCCACGCGAGAGCTTCGTCGCACGAAGCAGGTCAGGGAGCGCCGTCGCGTGGTAGCCGCGCGACCAGAACACATTCATCGCGCGCTCGACAGCGACCTCGACGTCGAAACTTCTGGGGCGGCCACGGGGCTGCCGCGCTGGGGTCTGGCGGCTCATGACCGATATATAGATCATTCGGTCTATATATCGCAAGTGCCGCTTTGAGCCATCCGTAAGATGAGTGGAGCCAACGGGCTCCATACCTTAGTTCGCGACCAGCAGGTTTTCCTTCAGCAGGGCTGCCAGCCAATCGGCAAACACCTGCAGCCGCCGCGACAGATGCTGGCGGTGCGGGTACAGCAACGTCATCGGCATCGGCGTAGCGCGGTGCTGCGGCATCAGCTCGACGAGTTCTCCGGCATCGAGATGCCGCTTCACGTCATAGGCTGGAATCTGGATCAGGCCGAGGCCGGCGAGGCAGCAGGCGATATAGGCCTCGGCGCTGTTGACCGTGACGCGGCCGCGCATCGCAATCGTGCGCGCCGCGCCCTGCTCGCACCACTCCCATTCCTCGATGCGGCCGGTCGACGGCGAGGCATAGTTGACCGCCCAATGCGCGCCGAGATCTTCAGGCGCCCGTGGTGTGCCGTGACGCGCGAGATAACCGGGGCTTGCGACATTGATCAGCGTCAGATTGCCGAGCGGCCGCGCGATCAGGCCGGAATCGCCGAGCGGGCCGACGCGCACGGCGCAATCGACGGAGTCCTCGATCAGGTTGATGGCACGGTCGGTGACGCCGAGATCGATGTCGATCTGCGGATAGCGATCGAGAAAAGCGGGCAGCGCCGGCGCGATGACCAGGCGGCCGATCCGTCCGGGCACGTCGACCCTGAGCCGGCCCGAGGGTTCGGCGGCGGCCTGGCGAAACAGGCCCTCGGCCTCCTCGACATCGGCGACGACGCGCAGGCAGCGTTCGTAGAACGCGGCGCCGTCATGCGTGGGCGACACCTTTCGCGTCGTGCGATGCAGCAGCCGCGCGCCGATGCGCTGCTCCAGCTCGGCGACGGCCGCCGAGACCGACGAACGCGGCAGGCCGAGCGTGTCGGCCGCGCGCGTGAAGCTGGAGCACTCGACGACGCGGGCGAAGATGCGGAAGAGATCGATGCGGTCCACGATCAGGCCCCATATTGTTCGCGACTTCTGACAAGTGAAGCCAGAATTGGCAGCTTTATCGGCGAATCCTAGACGATACCGTTAGCTCCGGAAAGCGGCCGCAGGTGCGGACGCGAGACCTGAGGAGACGAGCGTCATGACCGACGACAGCATCAAGGGCAAAACCGTCATCATCGCCGGCGGCGCGAAGAATCTCGGCGGCCTGATCGCGCGCGATCTTGCGGCGCACGGCGCGAAGGCGATCGCGATCCACTACAACAGCCCGGCGACCAAGACCGATGCGGACGCGACCGTGGCGGCGGTGCAGGCCGCGGGCGCCAAGGCAGTCGCCTTGCAGGCCAACCTCACGACGGCGGGCGCAATGGAAAAACTGTTCAGCGACGCGGTCGCCGCGATCGGCCGCCCCGACATCGCGATCAACACGGTCGGCAAGGTCCTGAAGAAGCCGATGGCCGAGATCTCGGAGGCCGAATACGACGCGATGAGCGCGGTCAACGCCAAGTCCGCGTTCTTCTTCCTCAAGGAGGCCGGCCGTCACGTCAACGACAACGGCAAGATCTGCACGCTGGTGACGTCGCTGCTCGGCGCCTACACGCCGTTCTACGCCGCCTATGCCGGCACCAAGGCGCCGGTCGAGCATTTCACCCGCGCGGCATCGAAGGAGTTCGGCGCACGCGGCATCTCGGTCACCGCCATCGGCCCGGGCCCGATGGACACGCCGTTCTTCTATCCCGCCGAAGGCGCGGACGCGGTCGCCTACCACAAATCGGCCGCGGCGCTGTCCGGCTTCTCGAAGACAGGCCTCACCGACATCAAGGATATCGTGCCCTGGATCCGCCTCTTGGTATCGGACGGCTGGTGGATGACCGGCCAGACCATCCTGGTCAACGGCGGCTACACGACGAAGTGAAGCGCGATCTCAATTGCCGGAATCCGCGATGCTCGCCGTCGCGCGCGCCGGGTTGCAGGCGAAGACGATCGACAGGGGCTGCTCTCGGACGTGCGGCTGAAAGCCGCGTTCGCGCGTCACCATTCGAATCGCGTGCCGACCCCGACGGATGTCGAGCCCTTCGCATCGACATCCGATTCGACGCGGATGTGGCGCGTCACGTCGACATTGGCCGACACTCCTGACTGGCTGGCGCTCGCGCCGGTCCGCACGCCGACGCTCAGCCTGTCGCCGATTGCGCGCGAGGCGCCGACCATCGGACCGCCCGCCCCGGCGCCCACGTCCAGATTGTCGACCCCAAGCGAGCGGCGCATACGGTCCACCGTGCCCTCACCACCGCTCGCGAACTGAGCCGCAGCCCCCGCGAGCTGCACGGCCTGTGAGGTCGTCAGGCTGCCGGAAGCTTTCTGAAAGAGAATGCGCGACAGGATCTCGTCCTGCGGCAGTTCAGGCTGCGAATGGAAGGCGAAGACCGGCGCGGCCGCGGGGCCCGAGATTCCGACCTGCGCGGTGATGTCGGAGGCCTGTATCTCCGCCGCGAAATCGAGCTCGGGCGCGAGATCGCCATTGAAGGAGAGATTGCCCTTGGTGAAGGTCAGCGTCTTTCCGAGCACCACCAGCTTGCCCTGATAGAGCGAGAAGGCTCCCTTCGGAACCGGCGTGTTGCTCGTGCCGCCGACGTGAACGGAGCCGCCGAGTTCCGCGGTCACCCCGCGGCCATGGATGAAGACGTGGTTCGGCGCCGAAACCGTCACGTCGAGCGCGGCGTTGAAGAGCGCCGGGCGCTTCTTGTTGCCTTTCGGCGTCTCGGCCTGGCGCGCAGCCGCGAGCCGTGCCGCGGCCTGTCCCGAGGCGTTCACATGGTTGATGCCGTCGATCGGCTTCAGTGTCGACGGCAGGCGGTCCGGAATATCGACGTTAACGCGGGTCAAGTCGACGCGCCCGACGATCCGCGGATCGCGCGCCAGGGCGCCTGTGACGTCAATAGCGAGATTGGCCTGCGCGGTCGCGAACGCGCTGGAGGCAAGCGTCGCCTGCTGACCGCGAACCGAGACCGTTCCGGGAAAACCTGCATCCGGGGCGACCCGTACCTGACCGGAGCCGGACAACGTGCCGCCGTTGGGCGTCACCGCGGCCAGGCGTTCAACGACGATGCGGTCTCCTTCGGCGGTGATTCTCGCCTCGACGGCATCGAGGCGCGTGCCGAGCATGCTGTCGCGGAAGGTGCCCCCGCTCATGGTGACGACACCGCCGATCTGGGGCTTGGCGCGCGTGCCGCCGACACGAGCATCGAGCGCGACGTTGCCGGACACGGTACGGCCGGAGGCGGAAAGCGCGGCATTGGCGACGGCGGCATCGAGGCGGCCCTTCGCAGTGAGCGCGATCGGACCCGTGGCGTCGAGCGGCACTGTGCCCGACGCCGTGATCGTGCCGGCTCGTCCCGCGGCAATGGTGGTGTTCAGGCTCGCGCGGCTCCCATCGAGCCGCCCGTCCGCGGCAACGTCGATCGGCGGCAGGCCGGCGCTTCTGGTCTGCGGCGCCGTCAGCTGCTTGACGGCGACCTTGTATTGCCCGATCGGCGCGGTCGCGGAGCCGGCGATCGTGGCTGAGGCGTCAAGCGTCCCGGCGAGCCCCAAACCAGGCACCGCGACATCGGCCTCGCCGAGCGGGATCGCGCTTGCCACCGCCTTGAGGTCGAGCGTCTTGCCGGCCTTGCCATCGACCGTGAAGCGGCCGCTTCCAATCCCGAGCGCCAGGTGCTCGATCAGCACCGTGCCATCGTCGCGCGTGAAGCTCGCGGGGCCCTGCAGCACGATTGCCTTGGCGCCACGCCGCGCGGTGAAGCGGTTGAGATCGAACCGCACCCGCTCCCTGGACATCAGTGCGCCCGCGGCGTCGAGATCGAAGCCGGCAGCCTTGGCGGACAGGCCGATCGTGCTCGCATCGGCATTGCCCCTGGCCGTCAGCGTGACGTTCGAGACCGTCTGACCGCCGAACTCGACACCGTTGACCTGCGCATCGGCATTGAGCACCGGATGGCTGTAGAGATCGGCGCCATCGGCACGCAGGTCGAAACTGCGGACGGCCGCACCGGCGGCGCGGATCCGCGCCCCCTTGCCAACGAGACGGACGGATTGCTGGCCGCCATCGGCCGAAGCGGCAACGTCGAGCGAGGCCGAACCGGCGAGCTCTGTGAGGGCAAGCGGCGAGAGGTCGGCGAGCGTTCCGGCTGTGAAGCGAATCTGTCCGCTGGCGAATCTCTGTGCGTCGATCGTTGCTGCCCCCTTCAGCGATGCCGACCCGATCGCGATGTCGATGGTCTTTGCGTGCCATCCGGCAAAGGCGGGAGCTGCGCGATCTTCGGGCTCCGACGATCCGCGGCTCACCTGAACAATCCCGCGCGCCGGGTTGCCGTCGACGGAGCCGTCGAGCCTGACGTCGATGGCGCAGAGCCCATTGATGTCGTTGACCGTCGCGGCGAGTTCGAGATGCGGAATCGGGCGCCGCATCGCGGTGGCGCGATCCACCGAGGCTGCGAGCGAAACCCCGGGATGCGCGAGCCCGCCGGTCAGGCTGACGTCGAGAGCGCCCGCACCGGTGAGGCGCGTGTCGGCCGCCGAGAGATCCGGCAGGTCTACACGCGCCGACAGGTCGCTCGAGTCGCGCGTCACCGTCCCTTTGGTGCGAACCGCAACATGGGCACCATCGAGCGACGCGCTGCGGACCGTGTAGGTGTCACGGCCATCGGCGGAGATGTCGGCTGCAAGTGCGAGCCGGGGCCCCACGAACCCATCGAGCGCCGCAACTCCCGTCGCAAGCTTCTCGCCGGCACCCGACATTCTCATATCGAAGCTGCCACGCTGGAAATCCGTGTCGAGATCGAGGCCGAGCGCCACCGAACCCTTGAGCTTCAGCCCGGCAAGGTCGGCAAAGGCGCCGAGGTCGGGCACGGTTCCGGTGGCACGGCCATGCAGGCGATCGGCGCTGACATCACCCGTATAGCTGGCCTGAACCGTAGATGTCCCGATCTCGAATCGCTCGATCCTGGCATGGCCGCCCAGGTCCGTGTCGCCGTGGAGCACGAGCGACGCAGTGTCGCCGATCGCGGCCACCAAACTCGCATCGCGTGGCGCCATGCCGGTGGCGCGCAGGTTCGCGTCAAGGACGATGCGCGTCGCGGGATCGCTGGCTTCGGCACGCGGGACGGCTGTGATGGCAGCATCAAGCGCCGCGACATCTCCGTCCGGCAGATGAGCGCCCGACAGCGCGAGCTTGACCGATGCCGTGGGAGCCTTGATTGGGCCGTTGACGCGGCTGTCGAAGACGAGGCTTCGGATCGAGCCTTGGTCGGTCTCGGTCACGTCGCCGTTGCTTGGCAAGGCGCGGATCGAAGCTGCGAAATCCACGACCTTGTCGGCTCCGAGCAGACCTTTCGCGTCGAGCCGCGCGAGACGGCTCGTAAGCGTCAGCCCGTCGAGGGCAACGCTGCCGTCGTCACCAAATCGCGTCGTACTGTCGAGGCTGGTTTCACCGGCGAAGACCGGCGCGGCGATCGCCGGCAACAACGGCCCGAGATGGCTGGAGAGCCTGGTCGCGAGCACGCGGCCCGCCCCGTTTCGGTCGAGCGTAATCGTACCGGTCGCATCGATCGTGGGGCCGGCCTGCAACTTCAGGGCACCACGAAAGCTGTCGAGCGTGCCCTTGCCGCCCAGCGCGAATGTGACGGGCGGCTCGCCCGGCAGATGGCCGAGCTTCGACATGAGTCCGTGGGCAGGCTCGTCGAGCGTGACGTTGAGGGTCAGCGCATTTCCCTGCGGAACGTAGGCGAGAGCGGCCTTGAAGTGGCCCGGGAAATCCTTGCGGGCGGCATCGAGATTGAAGACGAGCCCTTCCGAGGGCGAGCCGAGCTCGGCATTGCCGGTCGCCGCGACACTGAGGGCCTCCCCCAGAACCGGCTGTCCCAGCGTCAGGGCCCGCAGGTCGAAAGCCTTCACCTGCACCTTGACCGGAAGGTCGGGCAGGATCGGCTGATCGGACTCGGCGGCAGGCTGGTCGGACGGCAGCGGCTTTCGCTTGATCCCAAGCGTGCCGATCTCAAGGCGGTCGATTTCCAGTCGCCCCAGCAACAGTGCGCTGCGTCGCCAGACGAGACGCGCCTTGTCGAGCGTCAACCAGACTCCGTCCTTGTCGGTGATGCTGACGTCGCGCACCGTTGCATCCGAGGACAGCACGCCATCGACGGCGCCGATATGGACCTGGGTCGCCGGCGTCGAGAGCGTCCGCGAGACGAGGCTGGCCAGGAAATCCTGCTGGTTCTCGCCGCTCCCGCCCGCCATCGCGTAGAGAACGACACCGAACACCGCGGCCGCAATGAGGCCCAGGGCCGCGGCAGCGGAAGCGATGATGAACGGCCGTCGGATGCGCATCAGAAGGCTTGCCCAATGCTGACATAGATCGCGTAGCGGCTGTCGCCGGGGCGAGGATTCAGCGGTGTCGCAACGTCGAGGCGGATCGGGCCGACCGGCGTGAGATAACGCAAGCCGAGCCCCGCGCCGTAGCCCACATAGTCGTCGAAGCCCGGCAGGGATGATCGGGAGGCGGTGCCGAAGTCGAAGAATGGCACGAGGCCGATAGTCGGCGTGATCCTCACCCGCACCTCGGCGGAGCCCTCGATCAGGCCGCGACCACCGGTGATTTGACCGAACATCATCGGCGAAATGGTGTTGAAGCCGTAGCCGCGCACGGATCCGCCGCCGCCGGCGAAGAAGCGATGCGCATCCGGAATCTGGTCGAGCGGCGCGCCCGCAAGCGAGCCTGCGGCCAGGCGACCCGCCAGAACGTAGTCGGCCTGCTCGTCGAGCGCATAGTAGGCCGAGCCCGCAACCCGCGCCTCGAACAGATCGATCGTGGAGCCCATCAGCTTCGGATAGGCATTGACGGTCGCCGAGAGGCGCACACCGCGCGTGGGGTCGAGCGGATTGTCTGTCGTGTCGTAGCGGCCGGTCGCCGTGAAGCCGATCAATGTCGCATCGACGCGCCCCAGCACGTCCTGCGATTTCGATTGCTCGACCTGAAGACCGGCCTGCAGCGAAGCCGCCTCCGAAAAGCGATGGATCACGCCGAACGTGCCGCGCACCGTATCGTCGGTGTAACCGCCGAGGTCGTTGTTGCCGACACGCTCGCGGAACGCAGTGGCCTCGATCAGAAGATCGTTGGCCGTACCGAACAGGCCTGGCTTGATGAAAGTGCCGGTAAATCGTGCACCGAAATCCGAGGCGTGCAGATTGTTGAAGCTGGTAACGGACGTGCCGTCGATCCGTTGCAGAAGCGAGGCGGACGCTTCGAGCCTCAGGCGCTCGCCGCCGCCGAACATGTTCCGATCCTCGTAATAGCCTGCAATGCCGGGACCATCGACGGTGGAATATTTCGCCGAGAGGCCCACCACGTGCCTGGGCCTTTCCGTCAAGTCGATGAAGACCGGCAGATTGCCATTGGCATCGAGCTTGTCGGCCTCGCGGACCCGAATTCCCCCGATCGCCGGGATCCTGGCGATCGAGGTTTTCGCCAGGGCGAGCCGCTCTGGCGAATAGGGCTCGCCTTCTCTCAGATAGACATGCGTGGCCACCACTCGCGGATCGACGTCTCCGCCCGCGATCGTCATGGCGCCGATGCCGGCCTTGGGACCTGGTTCGACCCGCAACCGAAGGTCCATCGCGGCGGCGGCATGATCGACGGTGGCCTTGACGTCGGCGATCTTCGCGAGCGGATGTCCGTTGCTGCGGAACCAGTCGACGAGTTTCAACTGCGCGGCGCGCAGATCGGCGGAGATCGCGGGATCGCCGGACTTCAGCGCAAACGCGCGGCGCGGCAATCCCTGCGGCGCCTGGTCGCGCGGATAGTCTACATCAACGGCGCGCAGCTTGAACAACGGACCAAGTCGCGCGACGACCTTGACG
This sequence comes from Bradyrhizobium sp. USDA 3364, assembly GCF_054056355.1. Taxonomy (NCBI): domain Bacteria; kingdom Pseudomonadati; phylum Pseudomonadota; class Alphaproteobacteria; order Hyphomicrobiales; family Nitrobacteraceae; genus Bradyrhizobium; species Bradyrhizobium sp. USDA 3364. The sequence goes on along the minus strand of NZ_JBSRYG010000002.1, from coordinate 4,737,417 downwards.
GGCACGACGGTCCGATTGCGAAAGCCGTCGGCCCGGCGTGCTGCGGCGGCAAGCCCGGCCTCGTCGAGGGAGATTGGAACTCCATCTATCGTCACATCGATCTGGGCGTTGTAGCGGCCAAGCCCCCAAAGGGCATCGAGCAGCGGATTGACGTCAGCCTGAAGCCGGCGCGCGAGACCTTCGCCGCCCGGTGGCGGTTCCTGTCGAAGCCGATAGGTGCCCGCGGCATCGCGCAATGCCTGTTCGGCGTCGCTATCGCTCTTGCCGTCCGGCGTCTTGGCTTCGATCTGCAACCGATAGGACAGCGTCGTCGCGCTGACCGGCGGCGGATCGTCGGAACCGAACAGGCCAAAGAAGTCGAGCGCGTGGGCCTGCTCGCACAGCGAGCAACCGACGACGGTGACGCATGCCAAACGAAGAACGCGTCGCGCTGCAGCGATGAAATACCTTCGCCTTGCCCGCGCCGGCAGAGGCGGCAGGCATCGACGCACCACGATTTGCTTGATTGTTCCGCTCCGCCCTCGCCTGTTGACACGACCCGAGTCTCCGCACTTCGGGTTCCGGCGATCCCCTGTCTCCGCATTCAACAGGCACCACACGCGAAGTTGATACACTCATGATGGACAATGTTGGGCAAACGTGAGGGAACCTCGATGTTCGTCGCAGTTATCGACTCTCCGATGCGCGTCACCATCGGTTCCGGCAACCATACCTTGTCGACAATCCACCACGCGCATCGCGTCATCGGGATTGCTTGGCGCTGATGCTGGAATCGTCGCCAGCTACTAGAGGCACAGTGCAAGCTCGGCCGATCCAATTCGCAAATGCAGAGGGGCAGGATCAGGCCGAGCCGGCAGACTACTGCCGCGGCCGATCAACGCGGAGCCCGTCATCGCGCGGCGCGTTGCGCGGCCCATGGGCCAATCCGGCCCTGCCGCCGATTTGTTAGACGGCGCAAGCCTCCGCCGCAAAGGCATTTCCGTTTATCGGAATCAAGACTCAGTACGACACTCGCTCGAGCACCGCACATTGCGCAACCTCCGCGACATTGCGCCGCGAACTGCGCTGCGGCGCAACAATCAAAATGAGACTGCCCGTTAAGCCATCGGACGGCGACGACATCCGGGCCGCGCCCGCCTTCGGCTAGCTTTGCCGCCAACAACCGGACGCCATCCGCCTTCGTCAGGCCAAATGGACGCCGGCGACAACAGCGAGGGAGGAGAGCGATGTTGAAAGGCAGTTTAGGACTGATTGCGTTGAGCAGCCTGTTGCTTTCGGGCACGGCGTTCGCTCAGGAGAAGATCAAGGTCGGCGTCACCGCAACGCTCGAAGGCACCTATACGGTGCTCGGCGAGGACGGCATGCGCGGCTTCCAGACCGCGCTCAACGTGCTCGGCAAGAAGATCGGCGACAAGGAGCTCGAATTCGTCGTCGCCTCGACCGACGCGACGCCGGACTCCGCGGTGCGCGCGGTGCGCAAGCTGATCGAGCAGGACAAGGTGCAGATCCTGCTGTCGCCGCTGTCCGGCGACGAGGGCATCGCGGTGAAGAATTTTGCCAAGACGCATCCCGAACTGACCTTCGTCAACGCCGCGTCCGGCGCGCAGGAGACGACCTATGTCGATCCGGCGCCAAACTTCTTCCGCTACAACATGGACGGCGCGCAGTGGCAGGTCGGCCTCGGCAAATACGCCTATGAGACCAAGGGCTATCGCAAGATCGCGACCGTCGGCGAGGACTACTCCTTCATCTACACCCAGGTGTTCGGCCTGGTGCTCGAGTTCTGCGGCGCCGGCGGCCAGGTCACCAACCGGCAATGGGTGCCGCTCGGCACCAAGGATTTCGCCTCGGTGATCGCGGCACTGCCCGACGATGTCGATGCGATCTATCTCGGCCTAGGCGGCGCCGACGCCGTCAATTTCCTCAACCAATATCAGCAGGCCGGCGGCAAGGCGCATCTGATGGGCGGCTCGATCATGATCGATCAGACCATCCTGTCGTCCAAGGGTAACGCCAAGAACGCGCTGGTCGGCACCATCGCCGCGAGCGGCCAGGCCGATACCTGGGAGGATCCGGGCTGGCAGAAATTCGTGAAGGCCTATCAGGACTCCTTCCCGGAGAGCAAACGGTTCCCGAGCCCGTCGCTGCTCGCCACCAACTATTACGGCTCGACGATGGCGCTGATCCTGGCGCTGCGGCAGGTCAATGGCGATCTCTCCAACAACCAGGCCAAGCTGAAGGACGCGCTGGCCAAGATCGAGATCGACGCGCCGAACGGCAAGATCAAGCTCGACGCCAACCGCCAGGCGATCGGCACCAATTTCGTCACCGAAGTGGTCGATGACGGCAAGGGCGCGCTGTTCAGCAAGGTCGTGAAGGTGATCCCAAACGTCAACCAGACCCTGGGCTACGACCCGGCTGTTTTCGCCAAGATCGGCCTGCCGAGCCGCACGGTGCCGGAGTGCAAGAAGTACTGACGTATTTGTTGCAGGTGCGAGCAAGCCAGCCGTGACGGAGGCGCGCGGTTGCATCGAGTGCCCTGCTCGCCCTTGCTTTCCGCGGGCGGATGATGAACGCTTGTCGAAAAGACAAGAACATCCCGCGGGAGGGGAGGCATGAGCAGGGCGCTTGCCGTCTTCCACGGCCGGTTCGGTCGCGCGACGGTCTATCAGTTGAACCGTCCCTTCAACGTGCATGCGCACCGCGAGGGGCACCTGATCTTTCATGTCGGCGGCACGCCGGCGCAGATCGACGTCTCGGAGCAGCGCCTGCTGCTCAAGGACGACACCGTGGTCGCGGTCAACCCGTGGGAACCGCACAATTTCCTGCCGACCGACATGGATCACGGCGCGATCTTCTTCGTGCTCTATGTCAACGCCGAATGGTTCACGCCGCAGCCCGCCAGCGCACAGGGCCTGCGGTTCGGCCGTACCTTCTTTCCGCGCACCGAAGCGCTCGACCGGCTGATCCGCCGCACCGCAGCACTGGTGTGCGGCGCGCCGTCGCTGCGCAGCCTTGATTGCGAGCTCAGGCAATTGATCGACTCCTGCTACGAGGAGAGCTGGCAGGCCGCGCAGGACGCGCGCGCCGCCGCGGCGGTGACCGATTTCCGCGTCCGCAAATCGATCAGGCTGATGTCGGAAAGCCCCGGCGCCGAGATCGAGCTCGATGCGATCGCGCGCGAGGCTGGCCTGTCACGGCCGCATTTCTACCGGCTGTTCCGGACGCAAACCGGCGTCACCCCTCACCTCTACATGAACACGCTGATCATGGAGCAGGCGCTGGATGCGCTGGTCGCGACCGAAGCGCCGATCGCCGATATCGGCTTCGATCTCGGCTTCTCCTCGCAGAGCGGCTTCACCCGCTTCTTCGCCGCCAATGTCGGCATGGCCCCGACCGACTATCGCCGCGCCGCCAAGGTGTTGCGGCCGTGAAGCGAGTTCCCGAGAAAAGCGATAAAGGGAAACGATAAAAGATACTCTCGATCAAATCCGGCGCTTTCGCCCTCGGTAGGATATCAGACACGCGGCCCGGCAGACGGCCGCGACGTCAGAGGGAACGCGACGGAGATGGCCAGGTTCATCGAACGCCATCCGGCCTGGGCGCTGATCGTGATCATCGCGGTCGCGGTGCTGGCGTGGCTGGTGTTCGCGATCTGGCCGCCGGGGCTGGAAGCCGCGATCGGCCGCAAGCGCGTATTCCTCAACGCCGTGCTGAACGGCATCACGCTCGGCGGGCTGTACTTCCTGGTGGCGAGCGGCTTCACGCTGATCTTCGGCCTGATGCGCAACGTCAACCTCGCGCACGGCTCGCTCTATCTGTTCGGCGGCTATATCGGCTACGCGATCAGCACCTGGACCGGATCGTGGATCCTGTCCTTCATCGTCGCCTTCATCGCGGTGGCGCTGGTCGGCGTGATCCTGCAGCTCGCCGTGTTCCGCCGCATGGAGGGCCAGGACCTCAGGCAGACCATGGTCACGATCGGGCTCTCGATCGTGTTCGCCGACCTGATGCTGTGGGTGTTCGGCGGCGACTTCTACCAGGTCCAGACCCCGAGCTGGCTGATCGGCCCGGTGCAGCTGCCGCTGCTCACCGCGATCAAATCATCCGGCGAGCCGGTCTATCTGCAATATCCGCTGGTGCGGCTGGTGATCTTCGCCGCCTCCGTCGTGATCGGGATCGCGATGTGGCTCGCGCTCAACCGCACCCGGATCGGCATGATCGTGCGCGCCGGGGTCGACGACCGCGACATTCTCGCGGCCACTGGCGTGCGGATCCAGCTCGTGTTCGTGCTGGTATTCGCGCTCGGCGCCGGCCTCGCAGGGATCGCCGGCGTCGTCGGCGGCACCTTCCAGTCGCTGTCGCCGGGCGAGGACACCCGCTTCCTGCTCGCCTCGCTCGTCGTCGTGATCGTCGGCGGCATGGGCTCGATCCCGGGGGCTGCGCTCGGCGCCGTCATCATCGGCCTCGCCGAGCAGCTCGGCTCGGTCTACATCCCGACCTACGCCATCGTCGTCACCTTCCTGATCATGGTGCTGGTGCTGGCGCTGCGGCCGCAGGGCCTGCTCGCGAGGCGATGAGATGTCGTTGCTCCAGAGCACCCAGTTCCGCCCCGACCGTTCCGCCAACGCGACCCGCCGCGCCCTGGTCCGCGCCTGGCCGGAATTCCAGAATCCGGCGGCCTGGCTGGTCGCGCTGATCCTCGTGATCATGCCGCTGATCGCCAACGGCTTCTTCCTGATCGAGATCTTCGCCACCACACTGATCCTCGGCATCATCGCGCTCAGCCTGATGTTCCTGGCCGGCTATGGCGGCATGGTCAGCCTGATGCAGCTCACGATCGCGGGCTTCGCCGGCTACATGGTCGCGGTGTTCGGCATGAGCGGCAATGCCAATATCAGCCTGGGCTGGCCGTGGTGGCTCGCAACGCCGATGGCGCTGGCGCTGGCGACGCTGTTCGGCACGCTCGGCGGCGCCCTCGCGGTGCGCACCGAGGGCATCTACACCATCATGATCACGCTCGCGATCGGCGCGGCGTTCTACTACTTCACCAACCAGAACTGGGCGATCTTCAACGGCCACACCGGCATCAACACCGTCGCGACGCCGCATTTCTGGGGCGTCGACTGGCGCGCCGATATCGCCTTCTACTATGTGACGCTCGGCGTCGCCGCGATCTGCTACTTCGCCGTCCAGTATGTCTCGCGGGCGCCGTTCGGCCTCGCGCTGCAGGGCGTGCGCGACAATTCCCGCCGCATGGCGGCGCTCGGCTTCAACCCCAATGCCCATCGCATCGCGGCCTACGCCTTCGCCGCCTTCATCGCAGCGCTCGGCGGCGTGCTGCAGGTCTGGAACTACCGGCAGATCTCGCCCGGCTCGGTCAGCGTCGGCGCCTGCATCGACGTCCTGATCATCGCCGTGGTCGGCGGCATCACGCGGCCGATCGGCCCATTCATCGGTGCGCTGATCTTCGTGCTGCTGCGCACCTTCGCGCTCGACGTGCTGATCAAGTTCGGGCTCGACGGCAACCGCTTCCGGCTCTTGATCGGGCTCGGCTTCCTCGCCATCGTGTTCTGGTCGTCCGACGGCGTGATCGGCCTGTGGGAACGCTGGCGCCTGCGGAATGCTTCCGCGACGCAACGTTCCGGCGGAGGCCGCCATGGATAGCGTCGCGCAGCGCCTGTCCGCGGTCGGCGCCGGCGCGGCGCTGGAGCTGCGTGGCGTGACCCGGCTGTTCGGCGCGCTGGCGGCGCTGACCGACGTCACCATCACCGTGCGCCCCGGCGAGCGTCGCGCGGTGCTCGGCTCGAACGGCGCCGGCAAGACCACGCTGTTCAACTGCATCACCGGCGACTTCCCGCCCTCCTCCGGCACGATCCGCTTCTTCGGCGAGGACATCACCCAGTTCCCGCCCTATGAGCGGATTCGCCGGGGCTTGCGCCGCACCTACCAGATCTCGGCGCTGTTCCCCGGGCTCACCGTGCAGGACAACATCTACCTCGCCTGCCGCGGCGTCTCGCGTGGCCGCTTCTCGTTCCGCCGCCCGGGGCAGCACGATGCGCTGATGCACGCGACCGAAACGCTGGTGCAGGCCGTGCACCTCGCTGATGTGAAGGACCAGCGCGTCGCCGAGCTGGCGCATGGCCAGCAGCGGCAGCTCGAGATCGCGCTGGCACTGGCCGGCGCGCCGCGCTTCATCCTGTTCGACGAGCCGGCGGCAGGGCTGTCGCCGACCGAGCGGCGCGAGCTGATCGAGATCCTGACCTCGCTGCCGGCGCATATCGGCTACATCATCATCGAGCACGACATGGACGTCGCGCTGCGCGTCGTCGAGAGCGTGACGATGATGCACAACGGCCGCATCTTCAAGGAAGGCCTGCCGCGCGAGATCGAATCCGATCCCGAGGTGCAGGAGCTTTATCTCGGAGGCGGCCATGAATGACCGCCGCACCGCTCCCGCGCTCGAAGTGAAGGGCCTTGACGTCTATTACGGCCATTCGCACGCGCTGCAGGGCGTCGACCTCACGCTCGATGGCGGCGTGTTCTCGGTGGTCGGCCGCAACGGCATGGGCAAGACCACGCTGTGCAAGGCGATCATGGGCCTGGTGCGCGCCAGCGGCGGCTCGATCCGGGTTCGCGGCGAGGAGGTCACGCGGCTCAATCCGGCGCGGATCGCCCGGCTCGGCGTCGGCTATGTGCCGCAGGGCCGGCGGCTGTGGCGTTCGCTGACCGTCGACGAACACCTGGCGCTGGCCGCCGGCCTGCGCCGCGGCGCCTGGACCATCGAGCGCATCTACGACACCTTCCCGCGCCTCGCCGAGCGCAAGAACAATGGCGGCAACCAGCTTTCCGGCGGCGAGCAGCAGATGCTCGCGATCTCGCGCGCGCTGCTGACCAACCCACATCTCCTGATCATGGACGAGCCGACCGAGGGCCTTGCGCCCGTGATCGTCGCCCAGGTCGAGGACATGCTGCTGCGCCTCGGCGACGAAGGCGATATCTCCGTCCTGGTCATCGAGCAGAACATCGGCGTCGCGACGGCGGTGTCGCGCAACGTCGCCATCATGGTCAATGGCCGGATCAACCGCATCATCGACTCCGCACGCCTCGCGACCGACCGCGAGTTGCAGCAGCGATTGCTCGGCGTCGGCACTCACGGCTCGGACGAAACCGACGCCGAGGCCGCACCGGCAAAGGTCGAAGCGGCCGGCGCGCCGCAGCCGGAACGCAAGGGGCCGGCCCGCATCTACGTCTCCAATCCCGTGCTGCCGACGCGCTGGTCGCAGCCGGTGCCGATAGCCCGGATCGAGGCCGCCGCACGGACGCAGTCCGCCGCCGTCACGCGGCTCGAGGAAGCAACCCGCACGCGGCGCGAACCGACAACGTCCCGGACATCCGGGCCGCCGGTCGTGCTGGTCGTCGGCACGCTCGACACCAAGGGCGCCGAGCTGCGCTTCATCCGCGACATCGTCGCGGGCACTGGCCTGCGCACGCGGCTGGTCGACGTCTCGACCAGCGGCAAGGCGGCGAGCTGCGACGTCACCGCGCAGGAGGTCGCACTGAACCATGGTCGCGGCGGCTCTGGCGTGTTCGGCACCGATCGCGGCGCTTCGGTGACGGCGATGGCGGAGGCATTCGAACGCTGGCTGCGGCGTCAGGGCAATATCGCCGGCATCATTTCGGCGGGTGGCTCCGGCGGTGCGTCGCTGGTCGCGCCCGGCATGCGCACGCTTCCGGTCGGCGTGCCGAAACTGATCATCTCCTCGGTCGCCTCCGGCGACGTCGGTCCCTATGTCGGCCCCGCCGACATCACCATGATGTATTCGGTCACCGACGTGCAGGGCCTGAACTCGATCTCACGCACCGTGCTCGGCAACGGCGCCCATGCGCTCGTCGGTATGGTCAAAGCGCGGCTCGATGAGCAGGCTGGCAAACAGCGCGATACCGCCGCCGGTCTCCCCGCCATCGGCATCACCATGTTCGGCGTCACCACGCCGGCGGTGCAGAAGATCTCCGCCGACCTGCGCGAGGATTTCGAATGCCTGGTGTTCCACGCCACCGGCGTCGGCGGCCGCTCGATGGAAAAGCTGGTCGAGTCGGGCCAGCTCGCAGGGGTCATCGACCTCACCACGACCGAGGTTTGCGACCTCCTGATGGGCGGCGTGTTCCCGGCGACCGAGGATCGCTTCGGCGCCATCATCCGTAGCCGCGTGCCCTATGTCGGCTCGGTCGGTGCGCTTGACATGGTCAACTTCGGCGCGCCCGATACCATCCCGGAGCGCTACCGGCAGCGCAAGTTCCACGTCCACAATCCGCAGGTCACCTTGATGCGGACCACGCCGGAAGAGAACGAGCGCATGGGCCGCTGGATCGGCGAACGCCTCAACCAGATGGACGGCCCGGTGCGTTTCTTCCTGGCCGAGGGCGGCGTCTCCGCGCTCGATGCGCCCGGCCAGCCGTTCTGGGACCCGGATGCCGACGCCGCGCTGTTCCGCGCGCTGGAGCGCACCGTGCGCCAGACCAGCAACCGGCAGATCATCCGCATCAAGCGCAACATCAACGATCCCGAGTTCACCGCTGCCATCGTCAGCGCGTTCCGACCACTGCTCGGACGCGCCGGTGGCCGGCGGAGAGTGGCGAGGTGACCCATGGCGAGCTTTGAACGCGCGGCGCTGTTGAAGAAGTTTCACGCCATGATCGCACGCGGCGAGCCGATCGTCGGCGGCGGCGCCGGCACCGGGCTGTCGGCGAAATGCGAGGAGGCCGGCGGCGTCGACCTGATCGTGATCTACAATTCCGGCCGTTACCGCATGGCCGGCCGCGGCTCGCTCGCCGGGCTGATGCCTTATGGCGACGCCAACGCGATCGTCGTCGAGATGGCCGGCGAGGTGCTGCCGGTCGTGACCAAGACGCCGGTGCTCGCCGGCGTCAACGGCACCGATCCATTCCGCGACATGGACGTGTTCCTCGATCAGCTCAAGGCGCTCGGCTTCGCCGGGGTACAGAACTTCCCGACCGTCGGGCTGATCGACGGCACCTTCCGCGCCAACCTTGAAGAAACCGGCATGTCCTACGCGCTCGAGATCGACATGATCGCGAAAGCGCATGACAAGAACATGCTGACCACGCCCTATGTGTTCAGCGAGCAGGAGGCGGCCGCGATGGCGATCGCCGGCGCCGACATCATCGTCTGCCACATGGGCCTGACCACGGGCGGCACGATCGGCGCGCAGACCGCGCCAAAGCTCGCCGACTGCCCTGCCCGCATCGAGGCCTGGGCCGACGCCGCGCTCAGCGTCAATTCGAACATCATCGTGCTCGCGCATGGCGGTCCGATCGCGGACCCCGAAGACGCCGATTTCATCATGAAGCAGACCCGCAACTGCCACGGCTTCTACGGTGCTTCCTCGATGGAGCGCCTGCCGGTCGAGCGGGCGCTGACGGATCAGGTTCGCAAATTCAAGGCGATCGGCGCGCGCTAGAGCCGCCGTGACCAAGGGAGGAAGAGATGTCGGGGATGCTGGTCGGTGAATTGATCCTCTGGCTCATCGTCGCGATCGTCGCGATCGTCATCATCGTCTATGTCGTGAACTGGCTGTATCACCGCTCCTCGAAGGAGGTCTCCTTCGTCCGCACCGGCTTCATGGGCGAACGCGTGGTAATCAACGGCGGCGCCTTCGTGCTGCCGTTCATCCACGATTACACGCCGGTCAACATGAACGTGCTGCCGATGGGGATCGTGCGCTCCCGCCAGGACGCCGTGATCACCCGCGACCGCATGCGCGTCGACATCGAGGCCGATTTCTACGTCCGCGTTCAGCCGACCCGCGAGGCGGTCTCGATCGCCGCCGCCACGCTGGGCCGCCGAACCATGGAGCCGCAGCAGCTGCACACCCTGCTTTCCGGCAAGTTCATCTCCGCGATCCGCTCGGTCGCGTCCGAGATGACGATGGAACAGATGCACGAGCAGCGCGGTGACTATGTCGCCCGCGTCAAGGCCAATGCCGCCGAGGCGCTGGCGCAGAACGGCCTCGAACTGGAGTCGGTCGCGATCACCGATCTCGACCAGACCGACCTCGAATATTTCAACCCCTCGAACCGGTTCGACGCCGAAGGCCTGACCCGGCTGATGGAGGACATCGAGGCCAAGCGCAAGCTGCGCAACGACATCGAGCAGGACTCGATGATCAAGATCCGCTCCCGCAATTTGGAGGCCGAGCGGCAGGCGCTGGAGATCGAGCGCGAGAGCGAGACCGCCCGCCTCGAACAGGAACGCGACATCGAAATGCGGCGCGCCCTGCAGCGCACCGAAGTCGCCCGCGAGCGCGCGCTGCGCGAGACCGAGGCCGAGCAGGCCCAGATCACCGCGCGCGAAGCCATCGAGAAGGCGCGCATCGCCAACGAGCAGGCGATCACCGAAGCCCGCATCGCCTCGGAGCGCGAGACCAGGCACAAGGAGATCGAACGCACCCGCGCGGTCGAGGAAAAGGAACTGCTGGCCCGCGAGGAGATCGAGAGGGTCAGGATCGCCAACCAGCGTTCGGTCGACACCACGCGGATCGCGTCGGAGCGCGAGGTGCGCCAACGCGAGATCGAGCGGATGCGGACGGTCGAGGAAGCCGAGATCGCCGCCCGCGAGGCGATCGAGAAGGCGCGCATCCAGCAGGATCGCGTCGTCACCGATGCCCGCATCGCCAATGAGGAAGAGACCCGCCGCCGCGAGATCGAGCGCACCCGCGCCGTCGACGAGGCCGAGATCGCGGCCCGCGAGGCCACCGAGAAGGCGCGCATCGCCCAGACCATGACGGTCAATGTCGAGCGCATCTCCTCCGACGAGCGCACCCGGGCGCTGGAGATCCAGCAGGTCCGCACCATCCAGGAGGCCGAGATCGAGGCGCAGAAGGCAGTCGAAGCCGCCCGGATCGCCCGCGAGAAGACGCTGGCTGCCGAGCGCATCGCCGCCGATCACACCACCCGCAAGCTCGAGATCGAGCGCAACCAGGCGGTCGAGATCGCCGGGATCAGCGCCCGCGAAGCCACCGAGGCGTCGCGGATCGCCCAGGAAGAGCATGTCCGCTCGCTCGAGATCGCGCGCACCCGTGCGATCGAGCAAGCCGACATCGCCTCCCGCGAGGCGATCGAGGCGGCACGCATCTCGCAGGAGAAGTCGGTCGCCGCGCAGCGCATCCAGGCCGAGCGGGAAACCCGCGGGCTCGAGATCGCGCGCACCGAGGCGATCGAGGCGGCCGAGCTGAACCGGCGCGACGCCATCGAGCGGCAGCGGATCGACGTCGAGCTGGCGCTGGAAAGCGAGCGGATCGCCTCGTCCCGGACCCGCGAGGTGCTCAATATCGACCAGAAGAAGACGATCGAGCTTGCTGATGAGGAGCGCGTGATCGCGCTCGCCGCCAAGCGCTCGGAACGGATCGACGCCGACCGGCAGGTCCGGCAGGCCGAGATCGTGGCGCGCAAGGACATCGACACCACCGACGTCTCGCGCGAGCAGGCGCTGGAGGCAGCCCGGATCGCACGGCGCCGCGCGATCGAGCAGCTCGAGGTCGCCCGCAACCAGTCGCTGCAGGAGGCCGAGATCGCCGCACGCGAGGAGGTGGAGCGCGCCCGCATTGCCTCGGATCGCGGACTCGACGAGGCGAGGGTCGGCCGCGAGCGCGAGCTCCGCAAGCTCGAGGTCAACAGGGAGAAGGACGTCGAGACCGCGCTGATGGAGAAGGCCATCGCGCTGCATCAGAAGTCGCTGGAAGAGTCTGCGGCGCGCGCCGCGGCCGAGGATGCGCGGATCCGTGCGACGGAAGCGGCCGAGCGCGTCGTCACCGCCCGCGAGAGCGAGATCGCAAAGCGGCGCAAGACCGTCGAGGTGCTGCTGGCCGAAAAGCAGGCCGAGGAGACCAGGATCGCGGCCGAAGCCGAACGCGTCCGCGCCGCGGTCGAGGCCGAGGCACAGCGCATGCTCAACGAGGCCGAGAACGTGCTGACCGATCAGGCGCGCTACTCGCTGTTCCGCCGCAAGCTGCTCGACCGGATCGAGGGCATCGTGCGCGAGAGCGTCAAGCCGATGGAGAAGATCGAGGGCATCCGCATCCTTCAGGTCGACGGCCTCAACGGCAACGGCAATGGCGGCGGCAACGGCCGCAGCGCCACCGACGAGGTGATCGACTCGGCGCTGCGCTACCGGGTGCAGGCGCCGCTGATCGATTCGATCCTGTCCGATATCGGCGTCGAGGGCGGCAGTCTCGCCAGGATGCCCGGCCTGATCCGTGAGGCCCGCGACATGCAGGGCATCAAGGACTCCACGCGCAAGAGCGGCGGTGACGCCAAGCCGGCGGCGCCCGAGGGCGGCGGCGAGCCGGCGGCGCGCCCTGAGCGCACGCCGCGCAAGAAGGACTGAGCTGACGCCATGGCACGGGTTTACGTCTCCACCGTCGTCAACGCCCGCAATGACCGGGTCTGGGCCCGGGTGCGCGATTTCAACGGGCTGCCGAACTGGCACCCCGCGATCGCGGAGAGCCGGATCGAGGGCGGCGAGCCCTCCGACAAGATCGGCTGCGTCAGGGATTTCCGGCTGCGCAACGGCGATCGCATCCGCGAGAAGCTGCTTGGGCTGTCCGACTACGACATGTTCTGCACCTACTCGATCCTGGAATCGCCGATGGGCGTCGAGAACTATGTCGCGACCTTGCGGCTCACGCCGGTCACCGACGGCGACCAGACCTTCCTGGAATGGACCGCCGAGTTCGACTGCGCGCCGGAACGCGAGACCGAGCTCGTCAACAATATCGGCGGCGGCGTGTTCCAGGGCGGCTTCGACGCGCTGAAGCGGGCATTCGGAGGATAGGCCGTGCCGCACATCGTCAAAAGCACGATCCTGAATGCACCGACCGATGCGGTGTGGGCCGTGCTGCGCGATTTCAACGGCCATGACCGCTGGCACCCGGCAGTCGCGACCAGCGGCATCGAGCGCGCGCAGCCCTCGGACAAGATCGGCTGCGTCAGGCGCTTCAAGCTGAAGGACGGTGCCGAGCTGCGCGAGCAGCTGCTGGCGCTGTCCGATCTCGAGCAGTCGTTCAGCTACTGCCTGCTCGATACGCCGATCCCGATGTTCAACTACGTGGCGCATGTCCGCCTGCTGCCGGTCACCGACGGTGACCGCACCTTCTGGCACTGGGAATCGCGTTTCACGACGCGGACCGAGGACAGGGACGGCATCACCCAGATGGTTTCCGAAGACATCTACCAGGCCGGTTTCGAGGCCATCCGCCGGCATCTGAAGGAGGCCGCGTAAGCGGGAAGCACATCATGCCAGTCACGGTGAAGACCTTCACCAGCAGCCATGACGCCGCGGCGGCGCTGTCGTCGGACCGCAGCGCCCGCTATCTCGGCGGCGGCACGCTGGTGATGCGGGCGCTGAACGAGGGCGACATCTCGATCTCGACGGTGGTCCGTGCCAGCGACCATGCGATGACGCGGATCGACGCGTCAGGCTCGCGCATCACGCTCGGCGCCGGCATCACCTTCGCGCGCATCCTGGCCGAGCGCGATCTCGGCTTCCTGCATGGCCCTGCCCGCTCGATCGGCGGACCGGCGGTGCGCAACATGGGCACGGTCGGCGGCAATCTGTTCGCGCCGGTGCCGTATGGCGACTTCACGGTTGCGATGCTCGCGCTCGACGCCGTCGTGTCGGTGCAGGGCGGCCTCGGCGGCCGCGAGATCCCGATCGACGAGTTCCTGCAATCGCGCGACCGCCAGACCGGCGTGCTGGTGCTCGCGATCTCCTTTGCAAAACCCGGCAGCACTGAGGCCTTCCGCTACCGCAAGATCGCGCGGACGAAGCCCAAGGGCGGTGCCGTCATCACCTTGGCTGCGCACCTTCCGATGAATGGCAGCCGCATTGTCGGCGCACGCGTCGCGCTCGGCTCGATGGCGCCGACGCCGATCCGCGCCCGCGCCGCCGAGCGCGCGCTGGAAGGCCGCGCGCTCGACGCCTCCACCATCGGTGCGGCCGCAGCGGCAGCGGTCGAGGGAACGTCGCCCGGCGACAACGCGCTCGCCAGCGGCTGGTATCGCCGCGAGATCGTCGGCGTGCATCTCCGCCGCCTGTTGTCCGGTCAGGAATAATCGTGATGGCCAAGACTGCGCTTCAGTTCCAACACAACGGCCGCGACGTCGCGATCTTCGTCGACGGCGGCACCAACCTGCTGGTCGCGCTGCGCGAATTGATCGGAGACATGACGCCGAAATTCGGCTGCGGCCAGGGCGGCTGCGGCACCTGCAGCGTGCTGATCGACGGCGAGCTGCATCTCTCCTGCCTGACGCTGGCCGAGACGGTCGCCGGCCGCTCGGTCGAGACGCTCGACGGCATCAAGGACGGGCCCAACCTGCACCCGCTGCAACGCGCCTTCGCCGACAATTTCGCCGCGCAGTGCGGCTATTGCACCCCGGGCATGCTGATGGCCGCAAAGGCGCTGCTCGACCGCAATCCGCAGCCCAGCCGCGCCGAAGTCGTCGAGGCAATCTCCGGCAATATCTGCCGCTGCACCGGCTATGAGCCGATCATCAACGCCGTGCTGGCTGCCGCATCCGGCGGCCGGGCCCGCGCGTAAGGAAACAGTGCCATGCTGGAATTGCGCAAGGACCTCTTCGCCGACGAGCGCGACGACAATTTGAAGGAAATCGGCAAGGGCACGCAGCGCCAGGACATGCTCGGTCATGTCACCGGCACCTCGCCCTATTTCGACGACCACAAGCTGCAGGGCATGCTGCACCTGAAAGTGGTGCGCAGCGTGCATCCTCATGCAAGACTGCGCCGCATCGACACCTCGGAAGCGGAGCGATCGCAGGGCGTGCGGCGCGTGATCCGCGCCGCCGACGTACCGCGCAATCTGAACACGCTGCTCTCGCTGATCAATTTCGGCAAGGACGACGAGCCGTCGCTCGCGGTCGACAAGGTGCGCTACAAGGGCGAGCCGATCGTTGCCATCGTCGCCGACAGCCCGCGCGAGGCCTTTGAGGCCATCGCCAAGGTCAAGATCGACTATGAGCCGCTGCCGGCGGTCTTCGACGTCGAGGACGCGCTGAAGCCGGGCGCGCCCGTGGTCAACGAGGTCTATCCGAAGAACACCTTCACCTATCACGAGACCTACGATCACCAGCAGCTGCGCTTCGGCGATTCCGATCGCGCGCTCGCCACGGCCGACCACGTGCTGGAGCAGCGCTACCAGATGTCGCCGATCGAGCACGCGCCGACCGAGACCAACGGCTCAATCGCAGCGCCCGACACCAACGGCCGCTACATCGTCTACACTTCGACCCAGGCGCTGTTCTTCTCGGTCGACACCTGCGCCAAGATCCTCGACGTGCCCTCCAACACCTTCCACTTCATCGGCGGCACCGTCGGCGGCGGGTTCGGCGGCAAGGTCGATACCCTGACCGAGCCGCTCTGCATCCTCGGCGCGATGCTGACCGGGCGGCCGGTGCGCTACGTGTTGGGGCGCGAGGAGGAGATGCAATACGGCCCGCCGCGCGGCGCCGAGCGCATCTACATCAAGGACGGCGTGATGCGCGACGGGCGCGTCGTCGCCCGCAAGGTGCGCGCCTATTTCGACAGCGGCGCCTACACGCGGCTGTCGAGCTATGCGGCGGTGAAATGCGCCGCCCATCTGCCCGGCCCCTACACGATCCCGAACGTGCATGGCGACGTCTATTGCGTCTTCACCAACCGGACGCCCGCGACCGCGATGCGCGGCTTCGGCGTCACGGCGATGGATTTTGCGATCGAATGCCAGATGGACAAGCTCGCCCATCTGGTCGGCATGGACCCGATCGAGTTCCGGATCCTCAACGCGTATCGCGACGGCGACATGAAGGCGCACCGCCGCGAGGCCAAGAACACCGCACTGATCGAATGCGTGCAGGTCGCTGCGGAGAAGGCGAAGTGGCCGATCCGCGAGGACTTCAAGCGGATGTCGTCACGCAAGGATGGCGGCGGCGCCCGCGCTGCAGTGACGCCGACGCCGCGCGAGATGCATGCGCCGCCGGCGGCAGCATCCCAGCAGCGTACGACGTATGATCGCGCACCGGTCGCGACCCGCGAGCCGCCGCCACCGCCGCCTTCTTCTCCGCCACCGTCACCTCCGCCGCCGCGGCCTAGCGCGCCGTCGCATGGCGCCACCCGCTTCTCTTCCGTCTTCGGCACCAGGAGGCGCTGACCATGACCCGGCATCGCGGACGCGGCATCGCGTCGGTCAACTATCCCATCGGCATGAATCTCGGCGGCGACCCGAGCCAGGCGCTGGTGCATTCCAACCCGAGCGGCAAGTTCACCGTCGCATTGTCGTCGATCGACCTCGGCCAGGGCATGAAGTCGGTGACCCGGCAGATCTGCGCCGAGACGCTCGGCGTGCCGGTCGAGGACGTCTATGTAGACACCGCGGATTCCGACACCGGTCCGCACTGCATGGGCTCGTTCGCCTCGCGCGGCACCCATCGCGTCGGCAACGCCGTGATGGCAGCGGCACGGGAGGCGCGCGGCGTGATGATGGAGGCGGCCGCCGAGGAGCTCGAGGTGAATGCCGCCGATCTCGATACGGACGGTCGCGGCAACATCCACGTCAAGGGCGCGCCGCACCGCTCGATCTCGACCAAGGACGTCGCGATCGCAGCCCAATTCAAGCAGGGCAAGACGATCTCCGGCCGCGGCATCTTCCTGGTGCCGCTGTCCGACGTCGACCCCGAGACCGGCGAGATGTCGCCGGCGACCTGCTACGCGCATGCCTGCCTAGTCGCCGAGGTCGAGGTCGACGACGAAACCGGCGAGGTCGACATGGTCAGGATGGACTCGGCCTATGAGCTCGGCCGTGCGCTCAATCCGCGGCTGGTCGAGCAGCAGCTGGTCGGCGGTGCCTGGATGGGCGTCAGCCACGCGCTCTACGAGACGCCGGAGCCTTACTATCCGGAGCCGGTGCATGGCCCGCGCGATTTCGTCGAATATCTGATGCCGGGGCCCGGCGACATCTGCCCGCACGACATCGCAGTGCTGGAACGCCCGGCGCCCGACGGCCCGTTCGGCGCCAAGGGACCGGGCGAGATGTGCGCCAACCCGGTGCTGCCCGCGGTCGCCAACGCGATCTTCAACGCCGTCGGGGTCCGGATCGACGATCTGCCGATCACGCCGGAGAAGGTGTTGCGCGCGATCAAGGCGCAGGGCGGCGCGCGGCCGCAACCGCGGCGCTGAGGTTTTGACATGCCGGTCCGCAGCAACATCGTCGGCATCGACAGCCCCGAGGCGCTGGAGAAGGCGCTGCGCGCGGCCTATTACCTCGCCGACGACGGCATCGCCACCGCCTCCTATCTCTCGCTCGCACTCGGCAAGCCGCTGCTGCTCGAAGGCGCGCCGGGAGTCGGCAAGACCGAGGCCGCGAAGGCGATCGCCGCCGTGCTCGGCCGCCGGCTGATCCGGTTGCAATGCTATGAAGGCATCGACGCCGCCGCTGCGCTCTACGAGTGGAACTATCCGCGCCAGATGCTGGCGATCCGGCAGGCCGGCGAAGAGAGCATCGACATCTACGGCGAGTCGTTCCTGATCGAGCGACCGATGCTCGCCGCGTTGCGCGCGCCTGACGCGACTGTGCTGCTGATCGACGAGATCGACCGCGCCGACCAGGAGTTCGAGGCGTTCCTGCTCGAATTCCTGTCCGACTTCCAGATCTCGATCCCGGAGCGCGGCACCGTGCGCGCCGCCGAGCATCCCGTCGTGGTGCTGACCTCGAACCGGACACGTGATTTGCACGAGGCGCTGCGGCGGCGCTGCGTCTATCACTGGATCGACTATCCGAACGCCGAGCGCGAGGCGCGCATCGTGATGATGCGGGCGTCCAGCGTCGCCGAAGCCACTGCCCGCGCCGTGGTTGCCGCCGTCGGCCGGCTGCGCCGCGAGCCGCTCAGCAAGGCGCCGGGCATCGCCGAGGCGGTAGATTGGGCCGAGGCCGCGACCCTGCTCAACAAGGGCGGCGCGCGCTGGCCGGATGCGTTCAAGCGCTCGATCGGCGTCGCGCTGAAGGACGAGGAGGACCTGCATTTCATCTCACCTCGGCTCGACGCGATCATCGCGGAGGCGGCCGCGTGAGCGCCGACCTCGAGCTGCCGCGCGCCGCGCGGATCTTCGTGTCGTTTGTCGCGCTGTTGCGCGCCAACGGCTTCTCGGTCGCGCCGGAGCAGACGATGAGCTTCCTCGCCGCGATCGAGCTGCTCGGACCTCGGAGCCTGGAACACATCCGCCGGGCCGGGCTCGCGACGCTGGCGCCGCCGCCGGAGCGCCGCGCGACCTATGACCGGATGTTCGACATCCATTTCCGCGGCGCCGAGGCGATCGAGCAGGCCGAGGGCGAGGACGAGGAGACCGTCCGCCTGCAGGAAGAAGGTCGCGGCCAGGACGAGCCGCCGCTCGCCGATGAAGCCAATGAATCCGGGCTCGCCGCGGCGCGGGCCGAGGCGCTGGTCGAGCGCCGCTTTGCGCAAGTCCCGACCAGCGATCCGCTGCGAAGACTGTCGCGCGAGGCGGCCCGGCGGCTGCCGCGACGGCGCGGCCACCGTCGCCGCCGCGCGCGCAGCGGCCCGTTCGCCGACCTGCGCCGTACCTTGCGCGACAGCGTGCGCAATGACGGCGAGGTGCTGCGGCTCGGACGGATGCGCCGCCTCCAGCGGCCGCGCAAGATCCTGTTGTTGATCGACGTCTCCGGCTCGATGAAGGCGCGCACCGAGGAGAACATGCGGCTCGCGCATGCGCTGATGCAGGCGGCCGGCAATGTCGAAGTGTTCACCTTCGGCACGCGGCTGACCCGGGTCACCTCGGCACTGCGGCTGAAGCGGCGCGAGCAGGCGCTGAACGCAGCGTCGTTCCTGGTCAGCGACTGGGATGGCGGCACCAGGATCGGCGATGCGCTGCAGGCCTTCCTCGCGGTGCCGCGGTTCGGCGGATATGCCCGCGGCGCGGCCGTCGTGATCGTCTCCGACGGTCTCGAGCGCGGCGATCCGGCCGCGCTGCGCGATGCCGTGGCAAAGCTGTCGCGGCGGGCCTGGCGCGTGAGCTGGCTGACGCCGCTGGCGACCGCAGCCAACTTCAAGCCGCAAACCGAGGCGCTGATCGCGATCCAGCGCTTTGTCGATGATCTCGTGGACGGCGGATCGAGCGCGGCCGTGGTCGCACATCTGCTGTCGCTTGCAACAAGGAGAGCTGCGTGACCGGACTTGTCGACGGACATCATCACATCTGGCGTCAGGCCGATCTTGCCTGGCTGTCCGGCCCGATGCAGCCGCGCATCTTCGGCCCCTACGAGCCGATCCGCCGCGACTATCCGATTCAAGAATATCTCGACGACCTCAAGGGCACCGGCGTCACCCGCTCGGTCTACGTCCAGACCAACTGGCCGAGCGGCCAGTTCGAGGATGAGGCGGCCTGGGTGCAGCAGACCGCCGACCAGCACGGCTGGCCGCACGCCCTTGTCGCCTACGCCGATTTTTCCTCAGGCGACGTCCGGCCGCAACTGGATCGCCTGAAGCGCTACCCGCTGATGCGTGGGGTGCGCATGCAGCTGCACTGGCACGAGAACCCGCTCTATCGTTTCGCCGCGCGTCCCGATCTCTGCACCGATCCGGTGATCCGGCGTAATGTCGGCCACCTCGCCGACTATGGCTGGAGTTTTGACCTGCAGGTGTTCGCGCCGCAGATGGCTGATGCGGCCGGCCTCGCCGCAGCCTGCCCCGACGTGACCTTCATCCTGCAGCATGCCGGGATGCTCGAGGATCTGTCGCCGCAGGGCCGCGTCGCCTGGCGCGCCGGCATGGCGCAGCTCGCACAATGTCCGAACGTGGTGTCGAAGCTATCCGGGCTCGGCACCTTCATCCATCGCAACGATGCCGCGCATATCGCCGGCGTGATGACCGACACGGTCGCGATCTTCGGTGCGGAGCGCTGCCTGTTCGGCTCGAACTTTCCGATCGAGAAGCTCTGGACGAGCTACCGCGATCTGATCGACGCCTTCAAGACGGCAGCGGAGCGGTTGGGCCCGGAGCAGCGCGAGGCGGTCTTCAGCACGACGGCGGCGCGGGTTTATCGGCTGGAGCCATAGACGCGCCGCGAGCAGAGACACAACGACGAACAGGAATTGGAGGGAGCGAGATGCCGTTGGAGATCAAGATCCTGGACTATGGCGATATCGAGCTGGAATCGAGCTTCCTCGTGCTCGGGCACAATTGCGGCCGCACCCGCCGCGTGCTGACGCTCGGCTTCCTGATCCTCGGCGGCCCCTACCCTGTGCTGGTCGACACCGGCTATCGCTCCAACCAGATCATGGAGACGCTCGGCATGCGCGGCCTCCAGTTCCACGAGAACATGATCGAGAACCAGCTTGCCCGCCACGGCGTGCGGATGGGCGACGTCCGCTTCGTCTGCCACACCCATCTGCACATCGACCATGCCGGCAAGGACGACCTGTTCCCGATGAACACGACCGTCGTGCTGAACCGCAAGGAACTGGAGTACTCCGTCTCCGGCCTGATGCACCCGCAATATCCCGCGCCCGACATCAAGCACCTGATCGACCGCCTGCACACCAAGAGCGCGCTGCGTTTCCTCGACCTCGAGATCACCGGTCCGGTCGAGCTGATGCCCGGCGTCTATTGCGACGCCGCCAACGCCCACACCGAAGGCTCGATGAACATTCACGTCCACACCGCCGACGGCATCGCCACGATCTGCGGCGACGTGATCTACGATTTCAACGACCAGATCGTCACGCCCTTCAACGAGATCCACGACGCCGAGCCGCGCACCACCGGCAACCACGGCACCAGCAAGCGCGCCGAGAAGGCCGCGATCAAGAAGCTGCTCTCCAGCTCGCGCTATCTGCTCCCGGTCCATGATCGCCCGGCCAAGATCGAAGGCGGCACCGTGGTCGGCCGCCTCCACGACCAGGTGCCCGGGCCGGTCGTGCAGAGCCTGCCGCAACGAAGCTGGTTCCCGGCGTAAGCAACGAGGACGAATGCGATGACGCATGTCACGCTGCGCACCGAGTTTGAAGACCTGATCGACCCGTATGCGCCGGTCGGCCAGGTCGGCACCGGCTTCGATTTCACGGAAGGGCCGATCTGGCACCCCGTCGATCACTTCCTGCTGTTCTCCGATATGCCGGGCGACGTGCGCCGGCGCTGGGACGCGCGGCGCGGCGTGGTCGAGGTCAGGCGTCCGTCGAACAAATGCAACGGCATGACTTACGACGCCGACCTCAACCTGATCGTCTGCGAGCATGCGACGTCCTCGCTGATCCGCGAGCGGCCCGACGGCCGGCGCGAGGTGCTGGCCTCGCATTACGAGAACCAGGAGCTCAACAGCCCGAACGACGTCTGCGTCCATTCCTCCGGTGCGATCTATTTCTCCGATCCCTGGTATGGCCGCATGCCGGTCTATGGCGTCGAGCGGCCGCGCCAGCTCGGCTTCCAGGGCGTCTATCGCGTGCCGCCGGGCGGCGGCGCGCCGAAGCTGCTGGTCGACCGCTATCTGTTCGAGCAGCCGAACGGGCTGTGCTTCTCGCCCGACGAACGCGTCCTCTATGTCAACGACACCGTGCAGGCGCTGATCCGCGCCTTCGACGTCGGCGCCGACGGCTCGCTCAATAATCCACGTGTGTTCGCCTCCGGCATCCGCTCCGAGCTCGAACCCGGCCTGCCCGACGGCATGAAATGCGACCAGCGCGGCAATGTCTGGGTCACCGCGCCCGGCGGCGTCTGGGTCTATTCGCCTGATGGCAATCTGCTCGGCAAGGTTCGCCTGCCCGAGCTCGTCGCCAACCTCGCCTGGGGGGGCGCCGATTTCCGCACGCTCTATCTGACCGCGACCCATTCGGTCTACGCGATCTCGACCAAGGTCGGGCCGCGCCACGAGCCCTATATGAGCGGCACGCGCGGCGGCGCCGGCGCGGCAGCGTCCCCCGCGGCGCCGAACCTGACTACCGGCGAGATGCAGCTCGATCCAGCGCGCTGCGCGATGATCATCCAGGACATGCAGAACGACGTCATCATGGACGGCGGCGCGTTCGCCGAATCCGGTGCGCCTGCCCATGCCCGCCAGCAGCACGTCGTCGAGAATGTCCGCCGCGTGGCCGAGGCGGCGCGTGCGCGCGGCGTCGCCATCATCCATGTCTGGTTCGTGGTCGAGCCGGGCGCACCCGGCGTGACCTTGAACGCACCGCTGTTCGAGGGGCTGGTCGACAGCAAGGCGATGGTGCGCGGCAGCTGGGGCGCCGCGCCGGTCTCGGGGCTCGAGCCGCGCCCGGGCGACTTCGTGGTCGAGAAGATGCGGATGAGCGCCTGGGAAGGCACGCGGCTCGAGACCATCCTGAAGGCCACCGGCCGCGACATGATCATCAACACCGGCGCCTGGACCAACATGTCGGTCGAGCACACCGCGCGCACCGGCGCCGACAAGGGCTATTTCATGATCGTGCCGGAGGATTGCTGCTCGACCATGAATGCCGACTGGCACAATGCCGCGGTCAACTTCGCGCTCCAGAACGTCTCCGTCGTCACCAACGCCGACACCGTCATCAAGGCGCTCGGCTGAGGGAGGCGCGGTGCCGAAACTGCTGCATCTCGCCTGCTCTCCCCGTGCCGATTCGGAATCGGCTGCCGGTGCACGCGTCTTTGTGGAACGCTTCCGCCAGGCACGCCCGGACTGGGAGATCGATGCGATGGATCTCTGGCGCGATGCCCTGCCCGAGTTCCAAGGCGATGTGCTGGAGGCCAAATATGCCCGCATCGATGGCAAGGCTTTCAGCAATGCGCAGCGCGACGCCTTTGCGGCCGCCGAGCGTCTCGCGCTGCGGCTGTCGCTGGCGGATCGCGTGCTGATCTCGACACCGATGTGGAATTTTTCCATTCCCTACAAGCTCAAGCAGTGGCTCGATGTCATCATCCAGCCCGGACTGACCTTTCGCTTCGACCCGGCACAGGGCTATCTGCCGCTGCTCAAGGACCGCCCGACGGTCGTGATCCTGGCGAGCGGCAGCGACTTCGTCACCGGCATGAACCGCGGCCGCATCGACATGGCGACGCCGTACTTGCGCGAAGCGCTCCGCTTCATCGGCATCAACGATGTACGCTTCGTGCCGATCGGCCCGACCACCGGGCCCACGGAGCCGATCCGCGCGGCGCGGGAGGCGGCACACCGCAGGCTCGCGGAGATGGCGGCGAGGTTTTGATACGCGCTTCGCCAGGCCATCTGCGTCATTGCGAGCGAAGCGAAGCAATCCATCGCTCCGCCTACGCTGAGCGATGGATTGCTTCGTCGCTTCGCTCCTCGCAATGACGGGGAGAGACCGTTGATTCACTTGTCAAGCAGCCAAGCTATCGACGTCATCATCATCCGCGCATGCGGGTAGTCCAATGTCCACGGCTCTTCCCACTGCGTCGTCCCGGCGAAGGCCGGGACCCATACACTGCGGCGGATACTGTGAACGGCACTCGTCGTTCCAGCGTCGCGCAACAAGCCGCATTTGGGGTTCTGGGTCCCGGCCTACGCCGGGACGACGGCGAGTATGTTGCACGGCCTGTGACTCATGCTTCCGCAGTCTCGCGACGCCCATTTGCGTGGCGAGAGTCGCTTACAGCGCGGCGATTGCGGCGGCGCGCACCTAGCGAGGAGTTCCTCCATTGTCATCACCTACGTTTCTATGTTTCCGCGGCGGGAAAGACGAGCCTGAACAGCAATCCCGGCGCGTTGTCGCGCAGCTCGATCCTGGCGCCGTGCAGGCTCGCGACCGCCGCAACGAGGCTGAGGCCGAGGCCGTTGCCCGGGGTGTAGCGGCTTTGTTCGAGCCGGTAGAAGCGCTTGAAAACACGATCGTGCTGGTCGGCGGGAATGCCGGGGCCGTCATCGGCGACCGAGATCACCGCTCCGCCCTCGTCATTGTCGCAGGTCACCGTCACCCGTCCACCCGGGCGGCCGTGCTTGATGGCGTTGTCGACGAGGTTGGCGATGGCGTCGAACAGCAGGTCGCGGTCGCCGGTGGCCAGCACCGCCCGATCGCCGGCAAGCGCGAGATGGGTGGTGACCTCTTCGGCCGCGGCATCGTAGAGCTCGACCACCTCGCCCGCGATCTCGGCGAGATTGACGGTCCGAAACGCGCCCTTGCGGGCCCGCGTCTCGATCTCGGAGATCCGCGTGATCGACGCGAACATCCCGAGCACTGCATCGAGATCGGCGATGGTGTCGCCGATCAGCGCCGCGTCGCCCTCCCCGTTGCGTGGCGCATGGTAGGCCTTTTCCAGCCGGCCGCGCATCCGGGTCAGCGGCGTGCGCAAATCGTGCGCGATATTCTCGCTGACCTGCTTGACGTCTCCCATCAGGGTCTGGATGCGGTCCAGCATCAAATTGAGGTTCTCGGCGACGCGATCCCATTCGTCATGGCTGCCATGGAGCGGGATGCGCTGGTCGAGGCCGGAGAGCATGATGGCGCGGCTGGTCGTATTGATCGACTCGATCCGACCGACCGTCCGCCGCGTGACCCCGATGCTGGCAGCCGCGGCCAGCGCGATGATCAGCACGACAACGGCGATGCCCGCGGCCCTGATCTGCGCCATGAAGCCGTCGAGATCGCTGATGTCGCGGCCGACCAGCAGCCGGTCGCCGTTTGACAAGGTCTCCGTCACGGCTCGCGCCAGAGAGGTTCCCGGAGAACGCTGCGGCAGCGAGACCCGGAATTCGGTCCATCCCTGTCCAGCGGCCTCCGCCGGCCACTGCTTGAGATTTCCTGCAAGCACCGCCGCACCGGGGTCAGCCAACAGATAGACATGATCGGCAAAGTCCTTGTCCGCGATGCGTTGCGCGATCAATGCGGTCAGGCCATCGCGGCCGGACCGCGCATACGCATCGTCGAGGCTCGCCAGCTCGGTCATGATGGCGCGGTCGGACCGATCGCGCACATAGGACAACGTCGACCAATAGACGTAAGCGAAGATCGCGGACACGATCAGGCCGAAGATGCCGATGGCGATCAACGCCAGGCGGAACGTCGACGAGCGGAAGGTCTTAGCCAAGAGCACGGAGACAGTATCCGATGCCGCGGATCGTGTGGATCAACGGATAGGCTTGCTGGTCATCGACCTTGCGCCGCACGCGCCCGACATAGACGTCGATGATGTTGGTCGAGGGATCGAAGTGCAGGTCCCAGACGTGCTGCAGCAGCATGGCGCGCGACACCACGCGGCCCTCGTTGCGGGCGAGGTATTCGAGCAGCTGAAATTCCTTCGGCAGCAGCGGGATCTTGCGGCCGCGGCGGCTTGCCGTCCGCGCGATCAGGTCGACCGCGAGATCGCCGACGCGCAGGATGGTCTCCTTGGCGACCGTCTCGCTGCGGCGGCCGAGCGCCTCCAGCCGCGCCAGCAGCTCGACAAAGGAAAACGGCTTGACCAGATAATCATCGCCGCCGGCGCGCAAGCCCCGCACGCGATCATCGACCTCGCCGAGCGCGCTGATGATCAGGAACGGCACGGCGATGCCGTCGTCGCGCATCTGGCGCATCACCGTGATGCCGTCGATATCGGGCAGCATGCGATCGATCGTGATCACGGCGTAGTCGCGCGACGCGCCCTGGCTCAGCGCCTCACGGCCGTTCGCAGCCAGATCGACGTCATAGCCGCTGGTGGTGAGCTCTTCGACGAGCTGACCCGCGGTTTCAGGATCGTCCTCGACGACGAGGATACGGCGGTGAGCTCCGGTCATTGTCTCGAACTCTCCGAGTTGTCTCGAACTCCCCGAGTTCTCAAACTCTCCGAGCGCCCCGCGACGGTCGCCGCCAGACTATCCCATTCCGGGGCAGGATGGAACGTCTGGCGACGGCCGCGACAACGGTGCGGTTGATTGGGCGATCACCAATAGTCCCCGCACACATTGACCCATTGCAGTCCGTAGGGCGTCCACGTCCTGCGCCAGCAGCTGTAGTCGTAGCCGGCATAGAGGTACGGCGCGCCGAAGAACGCGAAGCGACGGTGGAAGCGGTGATGATGGAAAAAGCCGCCATGATGGAAGAAGCGCGAGCCATGGAATCCGGCGCCGGCAAATCGCGGTCCGAATGCCGGTGCGCCCGCGAAGCGGGGACCGCCACCGAAATGACCGCCGGCGAAATGCCCACCGCCGCCCATGGCAGCGAACGCCGTGCCGCCGCCACGCATGCCGCCGCCAAAACCGCCGCCATGCATTCCACCGCCGAAGCCGCCGCCATGCATGCCGCCACCCATGGCGCCAGCAAAGCCACCACCGTGGCCGCCGCCGAAGCCACCGCCACCGCCATGTCCACCGCCTCCGCCGCCGCCCCCTCTGGCGATGGCTGCAGGCGCAAGCGCAACACTGGCCGCGAGCGTCGCCGCCGTGAGAAACGTGAAGAGTCTGTTCTTCATGAAATCCTCCCTGATTGGGACCGCGGCGAACCTCGTATCGCCGCACGCCGAGGATGATCAGAAGACGCACGTCCGACTTCAACTGACAAATGCGCCAGATTCTGACGCCGGATTTAGGATTGGCGCGTCGACGCGCCGGTGCGGTAAATGCGTGGATCGGGAGCCGCGTCGGCGTTGGCCGGGTTCGACGGACATTTGGCTGAAATCAGCGGATGGCTGTCGTTGAAGCGATCAGGCGAGTTTTCTAATCGTGAGCCAATCCAAGACGGACGACGTCGTCGAGAGATCGGTCGCCTGATCACATTATGTCGATCATCGGGCTCTCCCTGTTCGCCGGCCGCAACCCAATGCGCGATGCAAGGAGCTTCCGATGAGCGACGAAATCAAAAAACCATTTCTGACCCACGCCTCCGGCGCCCCCGTTGCCGACAATGTGAACATCATGACGGCGGGGCCGCGCGGGCCGGCGCTGCTGCAGGACGTCTGGCTGATCGAGAAGCTGGCGCACTTTCACCGCGAAGTGATCCCGGAGCGGCGGATGCACGCCAAGGGCGCCGGCGCGTACGGCACCTTCACCGTGACCCACGACATCACCCGATACACCAAGGCCAGCATCTTCTCCGAGATCGGCAAGCAGACGCCGATGTTCGCGCGGTTCTCGACGGTCGCCGGAGAGCGGGGCGCGGCGGATGCCGAGCGCGACATCCGCGGCTTCGCGCTGAAATTCTACACCGATGAAGGCAATTGGGACGTGGTGGGCAACAACACGCCGGTGTTCTTCTTCCGCGATCCCTTGCGCTTCATCGACCTCAATCACGCCATCAAGCGGCATCCGCGCACCGGCGTGCGCGACCCCGACATGAACTGGGATTTCTGGACGCTGCTGCCGGAAGCGCTGCACCAGGTCACCATCGTCATGAGCGAGCGCGGCATCCCGAAGAGCTTCCGTCACCAGCACGGCTTCGGCAGCCACACTTACAGCATGATCAACGCCAATAACGAGCGCGTCTGGGTAAAATTCCACTTCCGCACCCAGCAGGGCGTGCAGAACCTGACCGATGCCGAGGCCGAAGCATTGGTCGGCAAGGACCGCGAGAGCCATCAGCGCGATCTGTTCAACAGCATCGAACGCGGCGACTTCCCGCGCTGGACGCTGTTCATCCAGATCATGACGGATGCGCAGGCCAAGGCGTTCCCGTTCAACCCGTTCGACCTGACCAAGGTGTGGCCGAAGGCGGACTATCCCTTGATCGAGGTCGGCTATTTCGAGCTCAATCGCAATCCAGAGAACTTCTTCGCCGAGGTCGAGCAGGCCGCGTTCACGCCGGCGAATGTGGTGCCCGGCATCGGCTACTCGCCGGACAAGATGCTGCAGGCCCGCCTGTTCTCGTACGGCGACGCGCAGCGCTACCGGCTCGGCGTCAACCACCACCAGATCCCGGTGAACGCGCCGAAATGCCCGTTCCACAGCTATCACCGCGACGGCGCGATGCGCACCGACGGCAATCTGGGCGGCACGCTAACCTACTGGCCGAACAGCCACGGCGAGTGGACCGACCAGCCGCAGCTCAACGAGCCGCCGCTCGAACTGTCAGGCGCGGCCGCGCATTGGGATCATCGCGTGGATGACGATCACTGGCAGCAGCCGGGCAATCTGTTCCGCAAGATGAGTGCCGCCGAGAAGCAGGCACTGTTCGACAACACCGCCCGGCAGGTCGGCAACGCGTCGAAGCATATCCAGGAACGGCACATCGCGAATTGCAGCAAGGCCGATCCGGCCTACGGCAACGGCGTCGCCGAGGCGCTGGCAAGGTTCGCGGCCGGAAAGCTGTAACGACAATGAGGGCGGCGAGCTCTGCTTGCCGCCCTTCTCACGGCTCAGGTCGGCTTGCCGCGCCCGCTCTTCTCGGCGGCGCGGCGCAGCGCGTCGGCGAGCGCACCGCCGGACTGCTCCTGCGGGCGGCGCGGCGCTGACGACGTCATCTTCGCAGAGCCACGCGAAAAATCGCGCGACGGTCCCGACGACTCCTTCTTCGGCCCGATCTCGTCGTCGAGCCGCAGCGTCAGCGCGATGCGCTTGCGCGCAACCTCGACATCCAGAACCTTGACCTTGACGATGTCGCCCGGCTTCACCACCTCGCGCGGATCCTTGATGAAGTTCCGCGACATCGCCGAGATGTGCACGAGCCCATCCTGATGCACGCCGATGTCGACAAAGGCGCCGAAGGCGGCGACGTTGGTCACGGTGCCCTCGAGGATCATGCCGGTCTTGAGGTCCTTGACCTCCTCGACGCCTTCCTTGAACACCGCCGCCTTGAACGCCGGACGCGGGTCGCGGCCGGGCTTCTCCAGCTCGCGCAGAATGTCGGTGACGGTGGGCAGGCCGAAGGTGTCGTCGACGAAGGATTGCGGCTTGAGACCCCGCACCACGTCGGCGTTGCCGATCAGCGCCTTGATGTCGCTCTTGGTCGCCTCGAGGATGCGCCGCACCACCGGATAGGCTTCCGGATGCACGCCGGATGAATCGAGCGGATCCTCGCCATTGCTGATGCGCAGGAAGCCGGCGCACTGCTCGAACGCCTTCGGCCCGAGCCGCGGCACCTCCTTGAGCGACTTGCGCGACTTGAACGGGCCGTTGGCGTCGCGGTGCTGCACGATGCTCTGCGCCAGCCCCTGGCCGATGCCCGACACCCGCGCCAGCAACGGCACCGAGGCGGTATTGGCATCGACACCGACCGCGTTCACGCAGTCTTCCACCACCGCATCGAGCGAGCGCGCCAGCTTGGCCTCACCGAGATCGTGCTGATACTGGCCGACGCCGATCGCCTTCGGATCGATCTTGACCAGCTCGGCCAGCGGATCCTGCAGGCGCCGCGCGATCGAGACCGCACCGCGAATGGTGACGTCGAGATCCGGCAATTCGTTCGAGGCAAAGGCGGAGGCCGAATAGACCGACGCGCCGGCCTCGGAGACCACGATCTTGGTCATCTTGCGCTCGGGTAGCCGCTTGACGAGCTCGGCGGCGAGCTTGTCGGTCTCGCGCGAAGCGGTGCCGTTGCCGATCGCGATCAACTCGACGCCGTGCTCGATCGCGAGCTTGCCGAGGATAGCGAGCGCCTCGTCCCAGCGCCGCTGCGGCTCGTGCGGGAAGATCGCCGTATGCGCCACCACCTTGCCGGTCGCATCGATCACCGCGACCTTGACGCCGGTGCGATAGCCGGGGTCGAGCCCCATGGTGGCGCGCGCGCCGGCCGGCGCCGCAAGCAGCAGGTCGCGCAGGTTCGAGGCGAACACGCGCACCGCCTCGGTCTCGGCCGCGGTCCACAGCCGCATCCGCAGGTCGATGTTGAGATGGATCTGGATCTTGGTGCGCCAGGCCCAGCGCACCGTCTCGGTCAGCCACTTATCGCCCTTGCGGCCCTGGTTGGAGATCGCGAAGCGGTTCATGATCCTGAGCTCGTAGAGGCTGGGCACGCCTACGACGGGCTCCTGCGCCTCCGGCTTGATGGCGAGGTCGAGGATCTCCTCCTTCTCGCCGCGGAACAGCGCCAGGATGCGGTGCGACGGCAGCTTCGGCAGCGGCTCGGAGAAATCGAAATAGTCCTTGAACTTCTCGCCTTCGGTCTTCTTGCCGGTGCGGACGGTCGAGCCCATGATGCCGTTCGACCACATCTCCTCGCGCAGCGCGCCGATCAGGTCGGCGTCCTCGGCGAAGCGCTCGACCAGGATCGCGCGCGCGCCGTCCAGCGCAGCAGTGACGTCGGCAACCTGCTTCTCGGCATTGACGAAGGGAGCGGCGGCCTCGTTCGGATCGTTCGCGGGCTTCGTCAGCAAGAGATCGGCGAGCGGCTCGAGCCCGGCCTCCTTGGCGATCTCGGCCTTGGTGCGGCGCTTCGGCTTGTACGGCAGATAGATGTCTTCCAGACGGCCCTTGCTGTCGGCGGCCATGATCTGGGCTTCGAGCGCGGCATCGAGCTTGCCCTGCTCGCGGATCGAATTGAGCACCGCGGTGCGGCGCTCCTCGAGCTCGCGCAAGTACGTCAGCCGCTCTTCCAGCGTGCGCAGCTGCGCGTCATCGAGCGCGCCGGTGAGCTCCTTGCGGTATCGCGCGATGAACGGCACCGTGGCGCCGCCGTCGAGCAGCGTCACCGCCGCCTCGACCTGCTCGTCGCGAACCCCCAGCTCCTGCGCAATCTGATGATGAATTTTTGCCACGCTCGTCTCTCTCGAGCATGGTGATCCGATCGAATAGGATCATCATGCTCTTGCCTTTTTGTTTGGTCGCGTTTTCTTAACGCGAACCGGTTGCCACTTCGCTCGAAAACGCTCTCACCCCGTTGCGCCGCCGGATCACCGACGGCGCGGACGCCGCTTATGGACCATCCCGGAATGATTCATCAAGGCGCGCTGTGGATCAAATTTGGCGCCTCGCGCACGCTATTTCTGGGATGTTGCCCGTCCGCGGCTTGACAAATAAACCCGCGCCGCATTGCCGCCGAAAATCGCAGCGCTCGCCTCACTTGACAAATCAGCGAGCAAGGTCTCCGCGGCAGCGAACCAGTGCGCATAACCGCCGGCGAGATTGACGACGGGCCAGTCGCTGCCCCACAGCATCCGCTGCGGCCCGAAGCATGCGAGTGCATGATCCACCGCCTCGCGCAGATCGGCGACCTGCCAGTTCGGCGCAGTCTCCGTGGCGAGGCCCGACAGCTTGCAGACGACGTTGGACCGCGTGGCCAGGCTTGCAATGTCGTCCTTCCAGGCCGCGATCTCGCCGGTGGCGAGATTCGGCTTGCCGAAATGATCGAGCACGAATTGCAGATCCGGATGCCGGTCGACCACCTGAATGAGCCGCGGCAAATGGCGCGGCAGCACCAGCGCGTCGAATACAAGGCCGTGCCGCGCCATGGCCTCGAGCGGCGCCGCCAGTTCGGGGCGCAGCAGCCAATCGTCATCGGCGATGTCCTGCACCATCGGCCGCAAGCCGACCAGGAGCTCGCGTTCGGCAGCCGCGTCAACGCGCGCCACGGCATCATCGGCGTCGAAGTCGATCCAGCCGACCACGCCGCGCACCTGCTCGGCGCGCTTGGCGACATCAAGCAAAAATGCCGTCTCCGCCTCGGTCGGTGCGGCCTGCACCAGGATCGTGCCTTCGATTTGGGCGGCTTCGAGATACGATGCGAGATCGGCCAGGCCGAAGTCGCGATAGATCGGCCCGCGCTCGGGCGTCAGCCAGCCATAATCGGCGCGCGCCAGGGTCCAGACGTGGTGGTGGGCGTCGATCCGCATCATGCCGGCACCGGCGCATGCTGGTCGAGCAGCCCCTCGGCCTTCAGGTCACGCCACAGCGCAGCGGGGACCGATGCCGAGAGCGCGGCGACGTTGCGCTCGACCTCCTGCGGCGCCTGGGCGCCGAGCACGACGCTTGCGACCGCCGGATGGCCCAGCGCGAAATGCAGCGCAGCGGTCGGCAGCGCGACGCCATGGGCGCGGCAGACGTGCTCGATCGCAGCAACCTTCTGCATCACATCCGGCGGCGCGTCCTTGTAATTGTACTTGGCGCCGGCAACCGCGCCGGTGGCCAGGATGCCGGAGTTGAACACGCCGCCCAGCATCATGCCGATACCCTGCTTCTGCGCGAGCGGCAGGAACTCGGCGAGCGCCGGTTGCTCCAGCAGCGAGTAGCGGCCGGCGAGCAGCATGGTGTCGAACGTGCCCGCCTTGGCGAAGCGCACGCACATCTCGGCCTCGTTGACGCCGATCCCGATACCCCTGACCACGCGCTCGGCGCGCAGCTTGTCGAGCGCCACATAGGCGCCCTCCATCGCCTCGCGAAACCGCGCCTCGATCGCGTCAGCGCCGTGGGTCCAGACGTCGACGTCGTGGATCAGCAGCAGGTCGATGCGATCGGTGCCGAGCCGCAACAGCGACTGCTCCACCGAGCGCATCGTGCCGTCATAGGAATAATCGACCACCGCGCGATGCGGCTGGCCGCCGACGAAGTTAGAGCCGTCGCCGCGACCGCGGAACGGGTCCATCCAGCGCCCGACCTTGGTGCAGACGACGACCTCGTCGCGCGCCACGCGGCGCAGCGCCGTCCCGCTGCGATGCTCGGCGAGGCCATGCCCGTAAAGCGGCGAGGAATCCAGCAGGTTGACACCCAGTGCAAACGCCCGCTCCGCCGCCGCGATCGCGGTGGCGTCGTCGAGCCGCGCAAAGAGATCGCCGAGCGGCGCGGTGCCGAAACCGAGGATGGAGACATCGAGCCCGGTGCGGCCGAGCCTGCGGCGCGGCAGCGCCGCGGAACCTGGATCGGAGGATTGTTGTTGGGTCATTGCGGCCTCCCGCCGTCGTTTCTTGTTAGCCCCTCCGACCAGACTAGCGTCGTCGGCCGGGATCGTGAAGAGATCTCGGCGCGCGCATCACGCCGCCGATGCAATGAACAACTTCACGTTGCCAGTCGGCGAGAAATGGGCTATGGGAACGCTCCGCAATTTCAATCAAGGAGGCGACGATGTTCAGGACTGCGCGCTTCCCGGGTTTGCCGCGCGATATTTGATGCGTGTCCCGGGATCGGATCCCGGGTGAAATCCTGACACCCACCACACAATCGAATCTGCCTCAGGCTCCGCGCTTGCGGAACTATTGTCATGACCTCGACGCTTCTGCTGACCTCTCGTCGGGAGGCCGCACGCTCCGCGCTGCTCGAACGTCAGCTGCGGAGATACCATCCGGACGTTCAGGGAAAGGTCCGCGCGCTGGCCAGGCGGCACATGCGCGTGGCGGACCTTGCCGTAAGCTTTCCTGCGCTGTTGTTCACGCTGGCGGTCCCGCGAGCCGGGGTCGATCCAGCGGCCGCACTTGCATGCGTCATCGAGGGGTGCTCCCTCGCCGACGCTGCGGCCGCGGCCGGCATTCCGCTGTGGCTGCGAAAACTGCCGCCGGAAACGTTCACGGGGCCGATCACAGGATTGCCCGATGACGAGCTGTTTCGCCGGCAGATCGCGAACCACCTGCCGCCATCACCGAAGCTGGCGCCGATCTGGCTGAGATCCGTCGCCACCATCGCCGAACTCGCGCATGGACCGGCGACCGTCTGGATCGCGCGCGAATTGGTCCGTGTGCCGCCGCGCGCCGATCCCGCCCGATTGCGGCTCGTCAGCCTGTGGGCGTGGTTCTCGACAGAGCCGGCGACGTTGGGGCATGCGCTGATCGACCGGAGGTGGACACCGGGCATACAGTTCGGCTCGGCGCTCGCGGCTGCCGACGCGTGGCGCACGATGATCGCGCTGCATGTCTGCCTCGGCTCCGAGCCGATCGCGGACATGTGGCTGCGGCCAGGCCGCGTCGCCGGTTACGACTTCGTCCCGCTGAACTCGACCGCGGACATCTCGGAGGAGGCCGAAGCCATGCAGAACTGCCTCCGCACCTACGGCTACAATCTCGCTCACAATCGCTCGCGGCTGTGGAGCGTCAGGCGAAGCGGGCAGCGTGTCGCCACCCTGAGAGTTGCGGCGCGTTTTGAGGGTCCATTGCCAGGTATCGCCGAGCTCACCGGTATCCGAAATGCCGAGATGCCGCGCGAGGTTTGGTGGGCAGCGCGCCAATGGCTGCATACCCATGACCTGTTGCGGATGGAGATCCAGCAACGCAGATGGGGCACCGCGCCTTTCGACCGCTCGACCTGGCACGCGATTTGGCGGCCGTACTGGCTCGCCAGGCGCCGGATCCCGGAATGGCTGCCGCTCGCTCCGTCGCACAAAGTGCTCAATGCGCTGTGACGTGCCTCCGCCATCGCCGCCTTGCGGGCGCCCTGCTACTCGTCGGCAACAATCTGCTGGGCAAGGTTGTCGACCACCACGGGACTTTCGAAATAGGTCACCGTCGGATCGGCGCCGTATTTCTCCCGGACGTGGGCGCGCCACGCATCGGTGTACAGAGCGTCCGCCTCCGCCCTCGAACTCCAGAAATAGATGCCGCCGGCCGTCATGCCGTCCTCGGACAGCAGATAGGTCTTGCGGAATAATCCCTGAACGCCGCGATAGATCGGCGCAGTGCTGAGGAAGATGTCGCGCGCCTGCTCGCGCGTGACCGGCTTGGGCAATTTGAAAGACGTGACGGCGGTAATCATCCTGATCTCCCGGGGCATCATTCTTGACATCATTGTCATTCTCGACGATAGTGTCAAGAATGATCGGAGCGAGCCGAATGGCAGGTGTGCGTCAGTTCAACGAGGACGAGGTGATCGCGACCGCGCTCGACGTGTTCTGGCGCAAGGGCCTGCACGACGCGACCATGCTGGATCTCGCGGAGGCGACCGGCGTGCAGCGCGGCAGCCTCTACAACGCCTATGGCGACAAGGAAGCGATCTTCCTGCGCGCCTTCGATCAATATGCCGAGCAATTCCTGGAAGCGGCCGGCAACGCGCTGGCGCAGGGCGGCACCGCGGCGGGGCTCGGCAATTTCTTCGACATGATCATCGTCAACATGACGGGTGGCTCGCCGCCGCGCGGCTGTCTGACCACGCGCACGGCGCTCGACGCGGCCATCTCGAGCACGGATGTGCGCCAGCACGTGCAGGCCGTGCTCTCCCGGCTCGAGCAGCTGATCGCCAAGGCCATCAGCACTGCGCCGGGCAAGCGAAGCGCCGCCGATGCAAACCGCCTGGCGCGCGTCATCGTGACGTTCACGCGGGGCCTCGCCGTGATGGAGCGCGCCGGATACAGCCGCAAGCAGCTGAGGGAGTCAGCCAGGACCTTCATCGACGCCGTGACCGGCAATCCCTGATGCCTTCCCGTTCCGGTGACCAATAGCGGAGAAATCATGATGCAGGATCGGATCGGTGGCTGCCTCTGTGGAGCGGTGCGCTATGCGCTGAAGGGCGAGCCGCGGGGTGCCGCGATATGTCATTGCACGCATTGCCAGAAGCAAAGCGGCAGCTTGTTTTCGTTCAACCTCGTGATCCGGGAGGCCGATTATCAGCAGTCCGGCGAGACCACGGTGTTCATCGACCAGGGCGATAGCGGCCATCCGGTCCACCGCCATTTCTGCGGGCGCTGCGGGTCTTCGCTTCTTGCGAGGACCGCATTGATGCCCGGAAAGGTCGTGGTGAAGGCCGGCACGCTCGACGACATCGAGGGGCTACGACCTCAAATCGAAATCTATACCGATCATGCCGTGACATGGCTCACGCCGGTCCCGGGCGCTGCGCGCTTTGGCCGGAACGTGTAGCCGTCCGGATCGGCCGCGAGCGCCGCGAGGTTCAGCCGGGTTTGCGCGACCATGCGCCGACGAAGGTCGGCGGCGCAAACACGCCCTGCATGCCGACCACCTCCGTGCGCAGGCGCGCGGCAAAGCTATCCGGCGCCAGCTCGGCCTCGGTAGCGACGCCGAGCTTGACGATATGCGGCTGGTTGCTGCGCAGTCCGCTCGCCCCATGTAGTCGTAGCCGTCGAAATCCGCACCGCCGCCGACGGGAGCAAACAGGCTCATGCGCGGCGCCGGAAGCCCGGCCGCGACGAAGGCGCCGTGCAACGCAAAGCCCATCCGGTTGTTGAGCCCGGCCCGGGGGAACATCTCCATCACATAGCCCCATGCCTGCGACAGCAGCGGCGACGGCGGGTCGGCGATCGGCCCCTCGCCCCAATCGAGATCCTGGAACGCCACGATGCCATCGGGCTTGAGGTGACCGAGCAATTGCCGAACCAGCGCCGCGGGATCCTTCACATAGATCAGGACGAGCCGGCCGACGACCGCATCGAAATCCCGTTCCAGCTCGATCGTGCTGATATCGCCGACGCGGAACTACACCTGGCTCAGGCCGAGCGAGGGCGCCGCGCCAACACCCCGGGGCTGGCGCGAGGGTTGATCCGTTGGCGCTGTGAGCCGGCCGCCGCGACATCGACAAGGGAGGAGCGCCGATGTCGCGGCCAACGATCATTGACCGGCCGGCAGTTCGGCGTAGTTGCCGTCCTTGTCGCGGCGGTACACGACGTAGTCGATCAGGGTGATGTCACCCTTCGGCGTATAGCTGATGTTGCCGAGCACGGTATCCCAGCTTCCGGCCTTGATCGCCGCTGCGACCTTCTTGGCGTCGGTGGTCTGGGCGCGGCTCGCGGCCTGGCTCCAGATCTGGAACGCGGCATAGCTGTAAAGCGTGTAGCCGTCGGGATCGATGCCCTTGTCCTTGAATTTCTTCAAGGTCGCGGCCGCGGTCACCTTCTTGCGCGGGTCGGGCGAGAAGGTGAACAGCGACCCCTCGGCAAGCGGACCCGCGATCGCGGCGAACTGCTTGTCGACCAGGGCGTCGCCGCCCATCAGCACGGCATTGACGCCCTGCTCGCGCATCTGGCGCAGGATCAACGCAGCTTCGGCGTAGTAGCCGCCGACATAGACGAAATCGATCGACTCCTTCTTGAAGCGGGACACCAGCGCGGCAAAGTCCTTGTCGCCCTTGGTGTACGCTTCATAGAGCTTTTCCTTCACGCCCGCCGCGTTGATGGCGTTCTTGGTTTCGTCGGCGAGGCCTTTGCCGTAGGTCGTCTTGTCGTGGATGATGGCGACGTTCTTGCTCTTGTAGTTCTTGATGATGTAGGCGGCCGCGACCATGCCCTGCTGGTCATCCCGGCCGCAGACACGGAACGTGTTCCACAAGCCGCGCTCGGTGAACAACGGGTTGGTCGAGCCCGGCGTGATCTGCAGCACATTGCCCTCGGCATAGGCATCCGAGGCGGGGATCGAGGTCGACGAGCAGAAGTGCCCGACGACGAACGGAATCCGCGCGCCCGCCATCTTCTCCGCAACCGACACCGCCTGCTTCGGATCGCAGGCGTCGTCGCCGACCTCCAGCTTCAGCTTCTTGCCGAGCACGCCGCCCGCCGCATTGATGTCGGCGATGGCGAGGTCAGCACCGTTCTTGAACTGCTGGCCGAAACTCGCCTCCGAGCCGGTCATCGGCCCGACCACGGCAACACTGATGTCCTGTGCCATGGCGGCGCCGGACAAGGCCAGGCTCGCGCCGAGCGCAAGAAAATATCCTCGAAGTGTAAACTTCATCACATTCTCCTCGATGGTCTCAAGTCGCCTCAATGCATCGCAATCGACTCATGTCGCCGGGTGCGACGATCACCGGGGGCTGCCTTGCATGCGCGCGATAGCCGGCAGGCTCGGACTGAGGCGACGGGGGATTGGACATATGCGACATCGGGCAACATTGTGAAACACGTTGCCGTGCATTGGTGCATGGATTGATACGCACGACCGGCATGATCGAAGCGGCCTGTGTGCGTGACGGCACATAACACTCGGATATTTGATCACGGTCGCACCAGCGGCGGGGCTCTTCCGACTTGACGTGCGCGCCGACCGGTCCTGCGGCCTCGACGGCGTCCTTCAACCCGATCTCATAGTAGCCGCCGACCTTGACCGCGCCGCATTGCGTCGAGACCGCGAGGTTGTTTCTCTGTCGTGCGGGCAGATCGGCATCGGTGTGTCGGTGCGCGACCCTGCCCTGAGACAGGACTTCGATGTGCGACAGCCAGGGCCGCGTGCGTCGCCATGCTGATGTGCGCGAATGAGCGAACGCTGCCAGCGCAGTGTCAGCAGCGGCTGATCGAACAGATCCGGCGGGTGCCTGGATGCGGCGAGCCGTAGGCACGCAGCACGACTACTCCGCCAACGGAATGAACGTCTGGTCAGGAACGCCGCGGCGCGCGGAGAATCATAATTGACTGACCGGACGGTCAATAGTAATTCAAGCGCAGGTCACGCGAGTTGCGGTCATCAGAAGCCGCAACGGGAGGCAATCATGGCCAGCGATCTGGTACTGACCGATATTCGTGCCGGGTATCGCGTCCTGACACTCGACAGGCCCGACCGCCTGAATTCGTTCAGCGCCGATCCGCACGTCGCATTGATGGCCGCGCTGATCGCGGCAGAGCACGACAATCCTGCCGCGCGCTGATCCTGAACCCAGGATTGAACGTTCGGCCGGCAAGCCGCGACGCATCATTGATCACAGGTCAGAGGGTCCAATTTCGATGACAGTCATGAAACTCGACAGCTTCGTTCGTGGAAAGTGGTCGGGCGCGGGCGCGCCGGCCGCCGAGATTCACAGTGCCGTGACCGGCGATGTGGTGGCGCTCGCGACCAGAAGCGATCTCGACATGCGCGAGATCCTCGCCTATGGCCGCACGGTCGGCGGCAAGAATCTCCGCAAACTGTCGTTCCACCAGCGCGCGGGCCTGCTGAAGGCGCTGGCCGACCATCTGAGCCAGCACAAGGACCGGCTCTACAAACTGTCGTTCCTCGCCGGCTGCACCCGCACCGACGCCATGATCGACGTCGACGGCGGCATCGGCACGCTGTTCGCCTATGCCAGCAAGGGACGCCGAGAGCTTCCGAACACCAGATTCCTGCTCGACGGCAACGTCGAAGGGCTCTCCAAGGGCGGTGCGTTCGCCGGTCAGCATATCGTCACGTCGTTGCACGGCGTTGCCGTGCATATCAACGCATTCAACTTCCCGTGCTGGGGCATGCTGGAGAAACTGGCGCCGGCGCTGCTCGCCGGCGTTCCCGTCGTCACCAAGCCCGCGACGGTCACCGCCTATGTCGCGTACGAATTGGCCCGGATGATCGCCGAATCCGGCGTGCTGCCGGAAGGCGTCCTGCAATTCATCGTCGGATCGACCGGCGACCTGTTCGACCATCTGACCTGCCAGGACGTGGTGTCCTTTACGGGCTCGGCCGACACCTCGCAAAAGCTGCAGCGGCATCCGGTCATCGCGCGTGAGGCCGTGCGGTTCATCGCCGAGCGGGACTCGCTCAACGCCGCGATCCTCGCTCCGGACGCCGTGCCGGGAAGCCCGGAGTTCGATCTCTTCATCAAGGAAGTCGCGAAGGAAATGACGGTCAAGACCGGGCAGAAATGCACCGCGATCCGCCGCGCGCTGGCGCCGTCGGCGCAGCTCGATGCCGTCATCACCGCCCTGCGCGAGCGCCTGGCCAAGGTCGCGATCGGCAATCCTGAAAGCGACAAGGTGCGGATGGGACCGCTGGTCGGCCTCGGCCAGCGCAGCGATGTGCTTGCCCATGTCGCAAAGCTCCGCACCGAGGCCGAACTCGTCGCCGGCGATCCCGACAACTTCCCGCTGGTCGACGCCGACGCGAAGCGCGGCGCCTTCGTCCCGCCGCTGCTGCTGCATTGCGTGAAGCCGATCGTCGCCACGGCCGTGCACGAGATCGAGGCGTTCGGGCCGGTCTGCACCGTGATGGGCTATGACGATCTCGACCAGGCCATCGCATTGACCAATCGCGGCGGCGGCAGCCTGGTCGCATCGGTCTACACGCACGACATCCCGACCGCGACCGAGCTCGCGTTCGGCATCGGCAGCTTCCACGGCCGTGTCGCGATCATCGACCGCGACTGCGCGACCGAGCACACCGGACACGGTTCGCCGATGCCACAGATGGTTCACGGCGGCCCGGGCCGCGCCGGCGGCGGCGAGGAATTGGGCGGCGTCCGCAGCCTGCAGCACTACACGCAGCGCACCGCGTTGCAGGGCTCCCCTCGCATGCTGAGCGGCGTTACCGGCCGCTGGTTCAAGGGCAGCCCGATGCTGGAGGGCGACCTGCACCCGTTCCGCTATCACTACGACGATCTCGAGATCGGCCGCACGCTGGTCTCGAAGGCGCGGCAGATCACGCTCGAGGACATCGAGCACTTCGCGCATTTCACCGGCGACACCTTCTACGCCCATATGGACGAGGAAGCGACCAAGGGGCATCCGTTCTTCCCGGGCCGTGTCGCGCACGGCTATCTGCTGCTGTCGTTCGCGGCCGGCCTTTTCGTCGATCCCGACTACGGCCCGGTGCTGGCGAATTACGGCCTCGACTCGCTGCGCTTCCTCAAACCGGTCCAGCCGGGCGAACAGATCCAGGTGCGCCTGACCGCGAAGGAGAAGACGCCGCGCAACAAGCAATATGGCGAGGTGCGGTGGGACGTCGAGATCACGACCGGGACCGGCGAGACCGCGGCGACCTATGAACTGCTGACGATGAACGCGATGCGGGCCTAGCGGCCCCGTCTCAGAGCAATTCGGCCTGCCGGCTGCGGCCGGCCGATTTCGCCTTGCTGCGCGGACGGGTGGCGGCTGCTGCCGCCTCCTCCGCACCGGCCAGCACCAGCTGCGCGACGAAGCCGGCATAGTCGGCGCGGGTCATCGGCCCGCCCTCGCGAAACCACATATAATGCCAGTTCAGCATGCCGAACACGCTCATCGTCAGCGGCTTGAGCACGCGCTTCTGCTTCGCCGCCGGCACGGCGGCCGCCAGCGCGTCCGACATGATCCCGACCAGGATCCGCTCGCTCGCCAGCAGCGGTTGCTGCTTGTCCTTCGGCAGCAGCTTGAGACTTGCGATCTGGACCTGATGCTCGGCGTCGGCATGCCGGTAGAGTTCGAGCAGGGTCGCAACGATCGTCCTGAAGCGCTCGACGGGATCGCCGGCCGCCGCGCTCGCCTTGCGAACCGCCGCCACCAGCTTCGTAAGATGCGACGACAGGATATCGAACAGGATCGCTTCCTTGTCGGGATAATAATGATAGAGCAGCGCCTTCGAGACACCGCACGCGTCGGCGATGGTATTCATCGACGTGCCGACATATCCCGAGGCGGCAAACAGCTCGGCCGAGCGATGCAGCATCGAGAGGCGCTTGTCGTCGTAGTCCTTGGCGCGCGATCGGGCCATGTCGTTCCGTTCCACCGACCGGCCGTCCGGCCGTCGACCAGAGATGTGTATCAACAATAGTTCCAGGGCCACGACCCTGCTTCCGCAGGGCGCGTCCGAACCATCATTTATTGACCACCCGGTCGAACAATTCCATGGCCGAGTTGGAATGGCGCCTCTGTCTCGAGGTCACGCCATGGCTGCTAGACCCAGCCGCCATCGACGATATGGCTCTGGTTGGTGCAGGCGCCGCTGTCGTCGGCGGCGAAGAACAGAACGACACGGGCGATGTCGTCGGGCACCAGCTTGCGCTTGAGGCATTGACGCTGCATCAGCTCGGCGACGCCTTCAGGCGTCAACCACAGATCCTGCTGCCGTTGTGTCATGATCCATCCGGGCAGGATGGAATTGACCCGCACATTGTGCGGTCCGAGATCGCGGGCCAGCGCGCGGGTGAGGCCCTGAACCGCCGATTTGGCCGTGGTGTAGCAGGGCATGTTGCCCTGACCGATCACCCAGCTCACCGAGCCGATGTTGATGATCGAGCCGCCGCCGGCCTGCTTCATGTCCGGCGCAACCGCCTGGGCGCTGAAGAACTGATGCTTCAGGTTGACGGCGATCCGCTCGTCCCAGAATTCGGGTGTGACGTCCTCGATCGCGTGACGGTCGTCGCGCGCCGCATTGTTGACCAGGATGGTGATCGGCCCGAGTGCCTCGCGGATACCGGCAATCGCGCGGCGCAGCGCGCCGATGTCGCGCAGATCGGCGTGTTCGAAGTGCACGCGGGCTTGCCTCCCCAGATCGGACAGCAACTGCTCCGAGGACGTCAGGTCGATGTCGATGAATCCGACCCGCGCGCCCTGATTGATGAACTGACGGACGATCGCCTCGCCGATCCCTGAACCGCCGCCGGTCACCAGCACGGTTCGGTCCTTGAGGCTTGGATAGATGGCACCCTGCATTGGCATCCTCACGATTTGGCGCCTGAAGGGCGTCGATTGCATTGCCGCGGCCCAAACCAAGGGCCACAGCTCCGAGGTTCACTCGGTTGTCTCCATGTGGTTTCGGTCCACGACCCGCAGCGTCCGCCGCACCATGCCGTCGACAATTGTCGCCGACTCGCTCGGATGCACATGGATTGCCGTGGACTTGAGCAGCCACGGCAACACCGCCTGCTCCAGCCGCTCCTCATAGGCACTGCGCATCATGTCAAATGCCTCGAGGCCGGGACCTGCGAGGACGACATGGTGCGGGCGCAGCACCGATATCGTTGTGGCGACCGCCTCGGCAAGCGCGCGGCCTGCCTGCTGGAACAAGTGCTCGAGACGGGGATCGCCGCTCCGTGCCCGCGCGCGCAGCAGAGCCATCTGGGCCTCGGACGGTTGCTGCGACACCGCCGGCGGCAGGTCGAGAAAGGTGCGGGCGTCGCGGTAGAGCGCATAGTCGGCGAGATGGGCCTCGATGCAGCCGCGCTGACCGCAGCGGCACTGCGGACCGTTCGCCGCCAACTTGACATGGCCGATCTCGCTGCCCGCGCCGGCACCCCAGCGCGCTTCACCGTCGACGACGATGCCCATGCCGATGCCGTGACCGACCATGAGCGTGGCCGTGAGACCCTGCGCCAGGGCCGGCTCGGCCGCCACGAGGGCCAGCGCCACCGCGACCGCGTCGTTCGCCATCACGACTTCGACGCCGAATTCCTGGCGGATCGGCTTTGCCAGATCGACGTCGGTGATCGACAGTGCCGGGCTCCACAGATGCCGGCCGGTGTCGCCGTCGACGATGCCCTGCAGCGCGATCCCGATTCCGAGCAGCCGATGGCGCGGCGTGGCCGTCGCGTCGAGCATGGCCTCGATCTGCGCGATCACGAGATCGCACAACGCGTCTGCATCGAGGCCGCGCGTCGTCAGTTCAAGCCGCGATTGCGCGAGGGCAGAGCCGCTGTAATCAGCGATCAATGTCTCGATCAGATTCATGCGCAGCGAGACCGCAATGATGCGGCCGAATTCGGGGTTCAGGGTCAGCAAGACCGCCGGCCGGCCGCGGCGTCGGCTGTTCAGACCTTCCGTATCCTCTTCGTCGGTATCGTCCGGCCACGACGTCGCC
The DNA here is from genome assembly GCF_054056355.1 of Bradyrhizobium sp. USDA 3364. Classification (NCBI taxonomy): domain Bacteria; kingdom Pseudomonadati; phylum Pseudomonadota; class Alphaproteobacteria; order Hyphomicrobiales; family Nitrobacteraceae; genus Bradyrhizobium; species Bradyrhizobium sp. USDA 3364. The sequence continues at coordinate 4,694,124 of NZ_JBSRYG010000002.1, read as the reverse complement.
GCATCGGTCTCGGCTTCGCAGAGCAGGTCTTCCGCCATCAGCTTCGATGTGATGGCCGAAATGGCCGGGAAGCTCAGGCCCGTGCTGCGGGCGAGTTCGACCCGCGGCAACGGCCCCTGACGCCGCAAGACCTCGACGAGACGGTCGCGGTTCGATCCGCGGGCCAGACTTGAAGCACGTCTCAGCGGTTCGGACTGCTCGTTCATACCGGCTTTTTTAATTCGCTTGATAAAATTATTCAACGGACGTGGCCCGGATGTTGGTCAAAAAGCGCTGATAGCGGCGGAAATACATCACCTCATCACTATTTTTGCTTGAAGGCTTGATCATGAGCATCCTTGACTGGACATTTTGTCGCGCTAATTTATTAGTTACGTGAATAAAATAAGGCGTGAAAAGCGCCGGGCGTGAAATCCCCCCACCGGGGATGTCGACAGGGAGGTGCATATGAATGACTCAATGAAAAGATTGATCGTGCCGCTATTGGCGGGCGCGGCCGCGCTCGCCATGACAACGGGGATAGCACAGGCACAGCAGAAAAAGACCATCGCGCTGGTGACCAATGTCGCGGCCGACTTCTGGACCATCGCAGGCCGCGGGCTCGAGAAGGCGCAGAAGGAGCACCCGGACTACAATATCGAGCTGATCGTCACCAACGAGGGGACGGCGGCAGGCCAGCGGCGCGAGCTGGATGACCTGCTCGTGCGCGGCGTCGCCGGTATCTCGATCTCCGTCGACGACGCGCCGCATGCAACCGAAGAGCTCAACAAGGTTGCCGCCAAGACCGTGCTGATCACGACGGATAGCGATGCGCCGCAGAGCAATCGCCTCGCCTATATCGGCACCGACAACGTTGCGGCCGGGCGGCAGGCCGGCGAGGAGATCAAGAAGGCGCTGCCAAGCGGCGGCAAAATCGCGCTGTTCGTCGGAACGATGGACGCCGACAACGCCCGCGAGCGTGTGCAGGGCATCAAGGAATCGATCGCCGGCACCAAGGTCGAGCTGGTCGACGTGTTCACCGACCAGGTCGACTTTGCCAAGGCCAAGGCGAACATGGAGAACGTGCTCGTCAAATATCCTGATATCGCGCTGCTTTCCGGGCTGTGGAGCTACGAGACCCCGCTGATCTATGACGCGGTGAAGGCCGCGGGCAAGGCCGGCAAGGTGAAGATCGTCGGCTTCGACGAAGACCAGCGCACGCTGCGCGGCATCTCCGACGGCACGATCGAATCCACCGTCGTGCAGCAGCCCTACGAGTTCGGCTACCTCTCCGCCACCAACATCATCAAGACGCTGAACGGCGACAAGTCCTGGATCCCGAAGGACAGCAAGCTGATCGTGCCGACCAAGGTGATCAACAAGAGCAACGTCGCAGAGTTCGCCGCAAATCTGAAGGATCTGCTGAAGAAGTAACTTCAGTCGGCTTCGCCGCCCGGCCGCCACAGGCGCCGGGCGGCGTGCAGGAGGATATGCCGAATGGCGGAGACGCTGCTCGAACTCAGCGGAATCAGCAAGACCTATCCCGGCGTCAGGGCGCTTGACGACGTCAATTTGCGCGTCTGTCGCGGCGAGGTGCTGGGCCTGATCGGCGAGAACGGCGCCGGCAAATCGACGCTGATGCGCGTGCTGGCCGGCGTGATCGCGCCGAGCGCCGGCGTGATCCGCATTGGCGGCATCGAGCACTCCCGGATGACGGTGACCGAGGCGACCCTGGCCGGCATCGCCTTCGTGCACCAGGAGCTGAACCTGTTCGAGAATCTCGACGTCGCAGCCAACGTCTTCATCGGGCGCGAGAAGCTTGCCGGCGGTCCGCTGAAGCTGGTGGACAATGCCGAGATGCGTGCCCGGGTGATGCCGCTGCTGGAACGGCTGGGCGCCGATTTCACGCCGGGCACGCTGGTCGACAATCTGTCGATCGCGGAGCGTCAGATGGTGGAGATCGCCAAGGCGCTCTCGATCGACGCCCGCGTGATCATCATGGACGAGCCGACCTCGAGCCTGACGATTTCGGAGACGGAACGGCTGCTGGCGGTGATCGCCGACCTGAAGGCGCACGGCATTTCGGTCATCTACATCTCGCACCGGCTGGGCGAGATCATGAGCTGCGCCGATCGGGTCGTGGTGCTGCGCGACGGGCGCACCGTGGGCGAGCTGGCACGGGACGAGCTGAGCCATGCCGCGATGATCCGCCTGATGATCGGCCGCGACCTGAAGGCGCTGTATACGCCGCCGGCGCACGCGCCGCAGCCCGGCGGCTGCGATATCGCCGGCGTCGTGACGACGGCGTTTCCCGACCGGAAGATCAATCTATCGGTCAAGCGCGGCGAGATCCTCGGCCTCGCCGGGCTCGTCGGCGCCGGCCGCACCTCGCTTGCCCGCGCGGTGTTCGGCGTCGACCCGCTGCTGGGCGGCGAGATCAGGATCGACAACATGGCGGTCGGCGTCGCTTCGCCGCGCGACGCCATCAAGCAAGGAATCTACCTGGTGCCGGAGGATCGCAAGAAATCCGGGCTGGTGCTGGAACTGCCGATCCGGGAGAACGTGACGCTCGCGAGCCTGCTGGAGCATGCGCGGATGTGGCTGGTCAACGGCGCAGCCGAGCGCAAAATCGCGCAAGATCAGGCGCGACGGCTGTCCATCAAGGCGCCGACCATCGACATGGAAGCCGTGACGCTCTCCGGCGGCAACCAGCAAAAGGTGGTGCTGGGCAAGTGGCTCTCCATGCAGCCGCGCGTGATGTTCTTCGACGAGCCGACCCGCGGCATCGATGTCGGCGCCAAGAGCGAGATCTATGCGCTGATGCGCAGCCTCGCCGACCAGGGCGTCGCGATCGTGATGATCTCCTCGGATATGGAGGAAGTGATCGGCGTCTCCGACCGGGTGGCGGTGATGCATGAAGGCAGCGTCAGCGGCGTGCTCGAGCGCGACCAGTTCAGCGAATACAACGTGTTGAGGCTGGCGGTCGGCCAGGCGCTCGAAACCATGGAGACCGCGGCGCCATGATGAAGAAGGAACTCGGCCTGTTCCTGCTGCTGGCGGTGATCTCCGCCATCACGGGCGCGATCAATCCGGCCTTCCTGTCGTTCGTCAACCTGCTGAACATGGCCAATCTGATCGGCCTGTTCGGTGTGTTCGCGCTCGGCGAAGGATTGGTCATCATCACCGGAGGCATCGATCTTTCGCTCGGCTCGATGTTCGCGCTGCTCGGCGTCATCTTCATCGATCTGCTGACGACCTATCAGGTGCCCTGGCCGTTCGCGCTGCTGCTCGTCCTGATGGGCGGGCTTGCGCTGGGAGGCATCCAGGGCTTCCTGATCACGCGGCTGAAGATGCAGCCGTTCATCGTGACGCTGTGCGGGTTGCTGATCTATCGCGGCGCCGCGCGTTACTACACCAGCGACTCGACGCGCGGCTTCGGCTATGGCGACGAGGCCAGCACGCTGAGCAACATCGCCTCCGGCAATGTCGCAGGCATTCCGAACACCTTCATCTTCCTGATCATCCTTGCGCTGATCCTCGGCGTGCTGCTGCATCGTTCGGTCTACGGGCGCTGGCTTTATGCCGTCGGCAAGAACGAGGAAGCGGCGCGCTTCTCGGGTATCAATACCAATGTCGTGATCGCGACCGCCTATGTCATCAGCGGCGGCCTCGCCGGCGTTTCGACGGTGATGTTCGTCTTCTACACCAACTCGGTCTCCCCGAGTTCGTTCGGCAATTTCTACGAACTCTATGCGATCGCGGCGGCCGTGCTCGGCGGCTGCAGCCTGCGTGGCGGCGAGGGCTCCATTCTCGGTATCGTGCTGGGGACGGCGCTGCTGCAGGTGTTGCAGAACCTCGTGAACATCCTGGGCATTCCCAACTCGCTGAACTTCGCGGTCATGGGGACCGTGATTCTGATCGGCGTACTGGCGGATCAGCAGTTGCAGGCCCGTCGGCGGCGCAAGGCCGCGCTCGCGGGCCTCGCCCGCACGGCGCCGAAAGCAAAAGACAGCACACGTCTGCAAAACGCGGCTGCGCACGGCGCGGCTGCGGTGCCGACGACGACGGGCGATCAGGCATGACAATTCGATAGGGAAAGCCGCGACCGGACACAGCAAACAGGGTCGCGGCGACGTGAGTAGAAGAACCGGGCAGTTCGATGCGCAGGATTGATGAAGCACACGACGCTCGCGCCCATGTTGGCGCCGCAGGCCGAGGCCGGACGGACCGCGGACCGACCCTCACAACCGCATTGAAGGGCTTTGGTGTGCGTACGTTTTCCATCTCAAGTTGAGAGATCGGTGCACTGAAAGGGGCGCGTTCCACGCTGAAGGGCTTTGGGCGGGAACGTGACACAAAAATCGACAAAGCCGGGGACGCTGGGAGTGCAGGAAATGTCACTTGGATCTGTAAACACCGCGTGGGCGTGCGGCGTGGGGATCGCCCTATTATCTCTATTCGGCGGCGGCGGCGCGCATGCGGCCGATCTGCTGACGAAGGCTCCGCCCGTGCCTTACACGGAAACCGACGACTTCTGGACGAGACCGTATCTGTTCGGTGATCTCGGCAGGACGCAGCTGAAGGAACGGGGTATCTCGCTGGCGCTGACGCTGGGTGACGAAGCTGTCGGCAACCTATCGGGCGGCAACAGGAACACCGCGACCCAGGCCGGACAGCTGTTCTTCCAGGCCAAGTTCGACATGGCGAAGCTTGCCGGCATCCAGGGCGGCACGGTTGGCCTCACGCTGGTCGACCGCTTCGGCCGCAATCTGAACGACGAGGCCGGCATTCCGGCCCTGCAGCTGACCAACGAAGTGTTCGGCCGCGGCAGCATCCTGCGGCTGACCGAACTCTACTACTCGCAGAAGCTGTTCGACGATCGCCTCGAACTGAAGGGCGGCCGTCTGCCGGTCGGCTCCGACTTCTTCTTCGGCCTGTGCGAGTTCATCAACCTGACCTTCTGCGGCGGCCAGCCCGGCAACATCCAGGGTGGCTACATCTACAACTGGCCGGTCAGCCAATGGGCCGGCGTGGTCCACTACAACTTCGCCAAGGACTTCCAGCTGTCGATCGGCGTCTACGACGCCAACCCGAACTACCTGACGACGTCGGACTCCGCGACCTATTTCCTGCCCGGCGCGCCCGGCTCGAGCCCTGCCTCCGGCGTGCTGGTCCCGGTCGAGTTGGTCTGGGCACCGAGCGGTCCGTTGAACGGCACCTGGCGGTTCGGCGGCTGGTATGACAGCGCGTCGACGATCGACGGCGGCCTGCCGGGCATCATCGCGATCTCCCCGGGCATCGGCGGTGTCCCGGATCAAAATCTGGGAGATCAGCGCGGCCGCTACGGCGTCTATGAATCGATCCTGCAGCGGCTGACCGTTGAGGGTCCCAAGGCGCAGGGCTGGTACACCTTCCTCAACACGACCGTTGCCGATCACCGCACGGCGTATCAGGACTACCAGGTCGCGCTGGGCTTCAGGCACACGGGAACGTTCTCCTGGCGTCCGGAAGACGAAGTCGGCTTTGCGGTGGGCACGACCCACGTGAATTCGGCCGCGCTCACCCCGAACGCCGGCGGCAACGAAGTGCCGATCGAAGCCTGGTACGGGTGGCAGGCGACCGGCTGGATGAACCTCAAGTTCGACGCCCAGTATGTGATCAATCCGGGCGGTCGCGGGTACAACGCCGCAGGCGTGAAGACCGAAAACGCCTGGGTCCTTGGCCTGCGCACGCTGGTGCACTTCTGAGCCGGAGGGTGATCCGCCGGCATGCCTGAGCGAGGCCAGCCATGGTAACCCCTCACGACGCCGGACTGGCGGTCCTGGAGTTGAAGGGCATTGGCAAGGAGTTCGGCGCCATTCGTGCGTTGCATGGCGTCGACCTGCATATCTCCCCCGGCGAGGTTGTCGGCCTGATGGGCGACAACGGCGCCGGCAAATCCACGCTCGTCAAGATCATCGCCGGCAACTTCCCGCCAAGTCACGGCGAGATCCGCTTCGACGGCCAGGCGGTCCATTTCGCCCGGCCGATCGATGCCCGTGCGGTCGGGATCGAGGTGGTCTATCAGGACCTCGCGCTCGCCGACAATCTCACGGCGGCGGCCAATGTCTTCCTCGGCCGTGAGCTCAAGCGCAAGCTTGGTCCGTTCGCCTTTCTCGACCACAAGGCGATGGCCGCGCGCGCGCTGGAGCTGTTCGGCGAGCTGCGCTCGGAGACCCGTCCGGACGATCTCGTCAAGCAGATGTCGGGCGGCCAGCGCCAGGCGGTCGCGATCGCGCGGACGCGGCTCTCCAACGCCAAGCTGGTGATGATGGACGAGCCGACGGCCGCGATCTCGGTTCGCCAGGTCGAGCAGGTCCTGGGCCTGATCCATCGCCTGAAGGAGCAGGGCGTCGCGGTCATGCTGATCTCGCACCGCATGCCCGACGTGTTCGCGGTCTGCGACCGCGTCGTCGTCATGCGCCGCGGCGAGAAGCGCGCCGACAAGGCGATCGGCGACACCAGCCCCGAGGAAGTCACCTCCCTCATCACGGGAGCGAAGGAGGCTGCGTGATGGCCACGCCCCTGGAATCTCCCCTCACCTTCACCAATGTCGGCAGGGCCAAATGGTGGCGAAGCGGCTTCTTCGCCTCGCAGACCGGCTACGTCCTGCTCGCGCTGGTGGCGCTGTTCGTGGTGATGAACTTCGCCAGTCCCTATTTCCTCACCGAAGGCAACATCCAGAACGTGGCGAAGAACTTTTCGTTCATCGCCATCGCCACGCTCGGCGTGACCTTCGTCATCATCACGGGCGGCATCGATCTCTCGGTGGGCTCGGTGATGTGCTTTTCCGCGATGATCACCTCGATGGTCATGACGCACGTCTCGACACCGGGCATGCCCGGCGCGGAGTGGTTCGTGCACCTGGCCGACGACGGCAAGACCGTGGTCGCCAATGTACCCGGCTTGGTCCTGCTGGTCTCGATCCTCGCGGGACTCGGCGTCGCGCTCGTGGTCGGCCTCGTCAACGGCTTCTGCATCGCGGTGCTTGGACTGTCGCCGTTCGTCACCACGCTCGGCATGCTCTCGATCGTGCGGGGCCTCGGCTATGTCGTCTCCAACGGCCGCGGCAGCTTTCCCAGCGGCCCCGACGCCGACTATTTCTACAAGCTGACATCGGGCGTCGTGTTCGGCATGCCGGCGCCGTTCATCTATCTCGTGGTTCTCGCGGTGGCGATGGCGATCGTGCTGCATCACACCAGTTTCGGGCGGCACGTCTTTGCCGTCGGCGGCAACGAAAAGGCGGCCGCCCTGACCGGCATTCCGGTCGTGCGGGTCAAGATCGAGATCTATGTGATCTGCGCGCTCGCCGCCGGCCTGCAAGGCATCATCATCTGCGGCTGGCTGGGATCGGCGCCGGCGAACATGGCGACGTCCTACGAGCTCAACGTGATCGCAGCCGCCGTCATCGGCGGCGCCAATCTCGCCGGCGGCATCGGCGGCCCGCTCGGAGCCATTGTCGGCTGCGTGCTGCTCGAGGTGATCCGCAACGGCCTCGTGCTCGCGCAGGTCAACTCCTACTGGCAGCAGACCCTGGTGGGCGTGATCATCATTGCGGCGGTGCTGGTCGATCGCCTCCGCTCGCGCATGGCCTGACAAGTTCGTCCCGGAGGGTTCATGAATATCCGCCTATCCACCTCCGGGAGCCGCTGAGTTCGAGGGATAGGCACAAGAACAATGTGGAGGGAACAATGAGGAAGGCACTTCTTGCCGCCGCGATCGTCGCCTTGATGACGACGCCGGGCTTTGCCCAGAACTACAAGTTCGTGATCGTGCCCAAGGCAATGAACAATCCGTTCTTCGATTTCGCGCGCGACGGCTGCCAGAAGCGCGCCAAGGAGATCGGCACCGTCGAATGCATCTACAAGGGTCCCGTCGAGCACGAGCCGGCGACGCAAGCACAGATCATCCAGGATTTCATCACCCAGAAGGTGGACGGCCTCGCCATCTCGGTCGCCGACGTCGCGGCGATGACCAAGTCGATCGAGGCCGCAACCGCGGCCGGCATTCCCGTCATCACGTTCGACTCGGACGCCCCTGGCTCGAAGCGGATTGCCTATATCGGCACCGACAACAAAGAGTTCGGCGTCGCGCTCGGCAAGCAATTGTTGAAGCTGCGGCCCGATGGCGGCAAATACGCGATGATCTCCGGCGGGCCGGGTGCGGCGAATCTGGCCGAACGCGTCGATGGCGTCCGTGAGGCGCTCAAGGGCTCGAAGTGGACCGAGGTCGGGGGCTCGCCGACCTTCTGCAACGACGACCCCGCACTGGGCGTCCAGCAGATGACCGATCTGCGCACCGCGACCCCCGACCTCGCCGCGATCATCCCGGTCGGCGGCTGGCCGATGTTTGCCCCGGAAGGCTTCAAGGCGTTCGCCAGCAAGAGCAGGAAGGACATCGACGCCGGCAAGTTCACGCTCGTCGTCGCCGATACCCTCAGGATGCAGCTCGAGCTGCTCAACGAGGGTTATGCCAACGCGCTGATCGGCCAGCGTCCGTTCGAGATGGGCGAGAAGGCGATGGATACGCTGTTTGCCATCAAGAAGGGCCAGAAGGTGCCGCAGATCATCCACACCGGGCTCGACGTCGTGACCAAGGACAACGTCGCGACGATGTTGAAATAGGCAGCTCCGCGGCGCCTGCCGGCGGGCTCGGCCGCAGCCGTGGCCTGCCGAGGCGACGGACCACCCTGCGGCCAAGCGCCGCCGCACAGTGCAGCAACGCCAGCCTGAGGTCAGGCTGGTGACGGTTGCGATGTTCAATTTCGTGTCGGTGGCGCAGACATCGTGGGCCAAGCTCGCAGCCGTGTCTGTTCTTGCCATGCTGCCTGTCGTCGTGCACTGGCCGCGCGGCATCCAGGAGAAGGGCGGCCCTGCGGCACAATCCGAGCCGGCTGCCGGACGTCATGGCGACGATCGTCGACGTGACCGGTGCGAGCTACCCGGAAGAGTATGGCGGAAACGGCATCCTGCCATTAGAAGCGGAAATCCTGGTGCCATCGTTCGCTTCGGCCTATGAAGGCGCGGACCGCTGCTCTGGGAGCATGAGGGCAACGCCGCGGTTCGCATCGACAAATGGAAGCCGGCGCGCAAGTATCCGGGGACTTGGGAACTCTATGACATGGAACTGGATCGCACCGAGACGAACGATCTGGCCGCCAGCAGCAATATCGGCTTCCGCGTCGTGCGCTTCGAGACGATGCAAGGCCCAGCATGACGGTCACATCGCCGGTCAACATTGCCAAACCACCGACGGTTCGTCTGCTACCGGCTCCGCTGCGCAATTTTGTCCGCAGCCGGGAAACCGGCCTGGTCACCGTCGCGATCGTGATTGGGCTGCTGTCGGGGCTGCTGGTCGCAGCGATCTCCCACCTTAGCCAGGTCGCGCACGCCCTTCTCTTCGACATTCCACTCGACGGCCACCTCAGCGCCACCGGCGTCATTTCCTGGCAGCGGACGCTTCTGATTCCAGTGATCGGTGGAACCACGCTAGCGGGTGTCGGCCTGTTGTTCGCCAAGCGCGTCAAGGGACAGCAGCTCGCGGACGCGATCGAGGCAAATGCGCTCTACGGCGGCCGCCTGTCATTCAGGGGCAGCCTCCTCATTTCACTGCAGACCTTGCTGTCCAACGGATTCGGCGGATCGGTCGGCCTCGAAGCCGGCTATACCCAGATCTGCTCGATGTTCGGCTCGCATATCGGCCAACGGCTGGCGGCGCGGCGCAACGACATGCGACTGCTGGTTGCCTGCGGCGCCGCCGGCGCCATCAGCGCCGCATTTTCCGCGCCGCTGGCCGGCGCATTCTACGCGTTTGAGGTCGTGCTCGGCGCCTACACGTCCGCCGGCCTCGTCCCCGTGATCGCGAGCGCAGTGACAGCCTGGCTGGTCGCGCGCCAGCTGACCCATCAATCATTCCTGATGGTCCCGGGCTTTCCTTCCCCGGTTTCGGTCGAGATGATCGGGCAGACCGTCGTCATCGGCGTGCTCTGCGCCTTTGCCAGCATCGCGATGATGCTCGCGATCGCCTTCTCGGAGAAATGTTTCCAGCGCCTCTCGGTCTTTCGCGGCCTGCTGCGTCCGATACTCGGCGGCGCGCTGCTGGGCAGCTTGGCCCTCCTTACCCCGACCGTCCTTGGCGCGGGTCATGGCGCGATGCAGATCCTTCTCGTCAGCAATCCGACCTGGTTGCTGCTGACGACCACGATTCTGTTCAAGATGGCGGCCTCGGCGGTCACACTCGGTTCCGGTTTCCGCGGCGGCCTGTTCTTCGCCTCGCTCCTGCTCGGCGCGCTGCTGGGCCAGCTCTATAGCGTCGTGATGACGGGGCCGCTCGCGGGGATCGCGCTACAGCCTGGCACCGCAGCGATTGCCGCACTCGCCGCGTTCGGAACCGGCGTACTCGGCGCTCCCTTCAGCATGATCTGTCTTGCACTCGAAATCACCGGCGACTTCTCCGTCACCGTGGGCGCGGTTGTCGCCTCCTCCGTATGCGCTCTGATCGTGCGCGAGCTGTTCGGCTACAGCTTCGCGACGTGGCGCTTTCACCTGCGCGGCGAGGTCATTCGCGGGCCGCAAGACGTCGGCTGGGTCCGCCAACTCAGCGCGACGTCGCTGATGCGGACCGAGTTCGAGAGTGCATTGACTACGATGCCGGTCGTGGAGGCCCAGAAGACCTTTTCACCAGCCCTGGTCCGCCAGATCGTGCTGCGCGACCCCAATGGACTCTATGCGGGGATCGTGACCTCGGCCGATCTCCACTCCATCGCGGCCAAGGACGACCAAATACTGAAGACGCTGGCGCGGCAAACCGACGAATTCCTGCTGCCTCACGCGTCGATCCGCGACATCATGAAGAAATTCGAGAGCAGCGAGGCCGATGTTCTGGCCGTGGTCGACCGTAGCAATCATCGCGCCGCCATCGGGATCGTCAGCGAGTCGCACGTCCTGCGAATCTATGGCGAAGAGCTCGAGCGCCGCAACGAAGAGCTGTTCTTCCGCTGAAGCCAGAACGGCCTCTAGGGCCGCAAATCCATGTCGATGCGGACGAAGTCGCCGCGATAGGTTACCTCGCCGAGATAAATCACTGTTCCGTCCGCGCTGGTGAACACGCGGCGGACCTCGGCGACCGGCGAATTGAGCGGCACCTTCAAGAGACGCGCAACCTCGAGGTCGGCAGTGCCGATGGTCATGGTCTGGCGCGCCCGCGCAATCTCGGGATCGCGGAGGTCGTTGAGGATCGGGATCACGGTTTCGTTGCGAAAGCGCTTCGGATGGCGGCGGAAGATCGTCTCGTCGAGATAGATTGAGATCACGCAATACGGCGCTTTCTGACGTGAATGGACGCGGCGCATGAAGACGTATTTCGAGGCGGGTTTGCCGTCGTCGGGGAGTAGCGGCGCGTCGGTGCGGCTTTCGGAAATGTTGATGATTTCCGGCGATGTGTCGCGATACATCTCGGCGAGGTCCGACAACGTCGTCTCTACCTTGAGCCAGCGATCCTGCTTGACCGTTCCGGTCACGAAGGTGCCGCGCCCCTGCTGAGCTTCGATGACACCCTCGCGCGACAGCAGCTCGACGGCCTGTCGAATGGTCACGCGGGAGACGCTGAACTCGGCGGCCAGTTCCTCGTTGGCCGGCAGCCGCAGGCCCTTCGCCCAGATGCCTCGCGCGATGCGCTGCCGGAAGATGTCGGCGATCTGCGCATATTTCGGAACGTGACTATCGGAACTCAGATCCATCGCACGCTCTCCGCATCGGATGTTCAGGACAGGACGAGGGCGGCGCCTCGTTCACCGATCATCAGGCTCGTCGCATTGGTATTGGCAGAGGTAATTTGCGGCATCACCGACGCGTCGATCACGCGCAGCCCCTCGACACCCCTCACCCGCAGCAGCGGGTCGACGACGGACCGCTCGTCGCTGCCCATGCGGCACGTGCCGACGCAATGGAACACGGTGCCGCCGGTGTTGCGGGCGAACTCCCACAGATCATTGTCGCTGCGCGCGACTTCGCCAGGCACCATCTCGACGTCCCACAACGGACGGAAGGCCTTCTGTCGATAGATTTCGCGGAGAATCTTCAGACCGCCGACAATGGTCTTGCGATCGATCTCCTCCGCAAAATAGTTGGGCTCGATGCGCGGCTGGTCGAATGGATCGCTCGAGCGGATCGCCAGCCGTCCGCGCGACTTGCCGTGGCATTGCCACGCCGAGGCGGTAAAGCCGGAATAGCGATGCAGGGGATCGCCGGGCTTGTCGACCGAGAGCGGCATGACATTGAATTGCACATCGGGCCGTCCACCGACCGCATGCTCCGTGCAGGCGGCGCCGCCGACCTGCCCGGCTCCCACCGTGAGCGGACCGCGGCCGCCGAACAGCCATTGCAGGCCCATTCCGGCAAGCGCGACCGGATTGCGGACCTGGTCGTTGAGCGAGATTGGATCCTTCAGGCGAACGATCAGGCGGGCCTGGTAATGGTCCTGCAGGTTGCCGCCCACCTCAGCCAGATCGGCCACGACGGGAATTCCGTGGGCGCGCAGCAGACCGGCCGGTCCGATGCCTGACAATTGCAGCAGCTGCGGCGACTGCAGCGCGCCGGCCGACAGGATGATTTCGCGATCGGCCATTGCAGAGAAGACCTGCCCGTCCTTGACCCACTCGACGCCGCCCGCCTTGCGGCCATTGAACACGACCTTGCCGACCTGCGCACCGGTGACGAGGGTCAGGTTCTTGCGATCCGAGACCGGCCGCAGAAAGGCCGATGCCGAACTGCTGCGCCAGTGCCGGCCGATGCCGAGCTGATAACTGCCGACGCCCAGCGTCGTCTCGCCGTTGAAATCGGGGTTACGTGGCAAGCCATACTCGACGCCGGCCTCGACCCAGGCTGCCGAGGCCGGGTTGTCATTGCGCAACTCGGAGACGTCGAACTCACCGAAGCCACCGTGATACTGGCTTTCACCGCCGCGATAGCGTTCGTAGCGCCGGAAATACGGCAGCAGTTCGCGATAGCTCCATCCGGTGGCGCCGAGGCGCTCCCAGTCGTCGAAATCCTCATGCTGACCGCGGATAAAGATCAGCCCGTTGATCGAGGATGAGCCGCCGACCACGCGACCGCGCGGCCAGACGATCGCCCGGCCGCCGGTGCCGTCGCTCGGCTCGGTATTGAACAGCCGGGAGAAGCGCTCGTTGTAGATGGTCCGGTAGTAACCGACGGGAAGCTTGAGCCAGAAATTCCGATCCGACCCGCCGGCTTCCAGCAGCAGAACGCGACAGGCCGGATCGGCCGAGAGCCGGTTCGCCACCACGCAGCCGGCCGAGCCGGCGCCGACAATGATGTAGTCGTAGCCTTGCGCGGCCATGCTAAGCGGTCCGGTACTGCGCGATGGCGTTCAGGTCGGGCTCGATTCCGAGGCCCGGCTCGTCGCCGAGCGTGATCTTGCCGTCGCGCACGTTGGCAACCGCACCGCAGAAGCGATCGCGCAACGGGTTGTCATTGGCGTCGACCTCGAGCAATCCTTCCCCGCCGACGCCGGCCAAAAGGTGCGCCGATGCCAGCAAGCCGACGCCGCCGCCGAGATAATGCGGGCAGAACGTCTTGCCGGCCTTCATGATGTCGCGAGCTATTCTGCTGCAGACCGAAAGCCCGCCCCATTTCGCAATGTCGGGCTGCACGACGGAAAGCACATCGCCGGTCAGCGCCTGGGCAAATCCGGCGCGGCTCGCGATATTCTCGCCGGCGGCGAGCGGCACGTCGGCCCGGGCGCGAAGCGCCGTCCATTCCGACCAGGGCCGATCCGCGCGGATCGGCTCCTCGAGCCATGCGAGGCCAAATTCCTGCAGTCGCGGTACCATCTCGAGTGACTGCTCGAGCGACCATCCTTGATTGGCGTCCGCGGCCAGCATTCCGCCGCCGACCAGTTGCCGCAACGCGGTCAGGTTAGCGCGATCGGTCTCGGGCGCAAATCCCACCTTCAATTTCAGCGCGCGGTGCCCGCGCGCAAGCGCCGCCTCCGCCATCTCGCGCGAACCAGTCGGATTGATTCCACTCGCATAGACCTTGATCGTATTCCGGGCAGCGCCCAGCAATCGCCAGAGCGACGTCCTGTTACGCCGCGCGAACAGATCCCAGACCGCCAGATCGATGCCGGCGATCGCCTGCGCGAACGGGCCGGCCTCGCCGGATTGCAGCGCGAGGACGGCGGTTCCGCGCGTCAACTTCTCGAACAGCTCCGCCGGCTGATTGATCGCCTGGCCGCAGGCCGCCGGCGCCAGAACCTCATTGACGAGGCGCGCGCGATGCTCTGCACCGGTCGAAGGAAAATTGCACCAGACCTCGCCCCAGCCGACATTTCCATCTTCATCCTCGGCGCGGACAAAGACCGCAGGCCGGTTCAGCATCTTGCCGAATGATGTAACCACCGGCGTTGCCAGCGGATAGCGGTAGCAAAATGCCTGGACGGTTTTGACCGTGAAAGCCTGCATTGTCATGGGATAGACCTGCGCGATGCGCGGCGAAAGCGCCTCTTGTATGGTCATCCTATTTATAATATGACTTTGCATCAACTGAAAATGCAGGGACGGACGCGCTGAATGAATGGACGAGTCGTGAAGCGTTTTCTGCTCGGACTCGCGCCATGGGTCGGCGCCGTGCTGCTGTGGTACGCCGTTCGCTGGACCGGCTTCGTCAAGGCCTCGCTGATCCCCGCGCCGCACCAGGTCGCGGTCAAGTTCTACGACCTGTTGATGCACGAGAACTTGCTGCTTGACATCTACGCGTCGTCGCGCCGCGTGCTGCTTGGCGTCATCCTCGGCATCCTGGTCGCCGTGCCCGTCGGCTTCCTGCTCGGCTGGTATCGTCCGGCACGCACCTTTGCCGATCCGATGATCAACTTCTTCCGCGCGCTGCCGCCGATCGCGCTGATCCCGCTGGTGATCGTCTATTTCGGCGTCGACGAACTCGCCAAGCTCGTCATCCTGTTCTACGCCGCCTTCTTCTCCGGCGTGATCGTAATGTATGAGGGCGTATCGCAGATCACGCCGCTCTATATCCGCGTTGCCAAGACGCTCGGAGCCAACGAGTTCGAGATCTTCCGCAAGGTCATCATTCCGCTGACGGTGCCGCACATCCTGACTGCGTTCCGCGTCGCGCTCGGGGTCGCCTGGGCTACCCTCGTCGCCTCCGAGCTGATCGCCGCCCAGCGCGGGCTCGGCGCGATGATCCAGAACGCCTCGACCTACTTCCTGCTCGACGTCATCTATGTCGGCATCATCTGCATCGGCTTCGTCGCCCTTATCATGGATCTGATCCTGCGCAAGATCAGCGCGCGCCTCCTCGTCTGGCAGGAACGGGCGGTGTCATGAAGAAGCGCGCGCAGTTCGAGCACGTATCGCTGTCGTTCGAGACACCGAAGGGCCGGCTCAACGTCGTCGAGAATGTCAGCTACGACATCAACGATGGTGACTTCATCGCCGTGATCGGCCCGTCCGGCTGCGGCAAGACCACGATGATGAGCATGCTGGCCGGCTTCCAGCAGCCGACCACCGGCAAGGTGCTGTTCGATGGCACGCCGGTCAGCGGTCCCGGCCCCGAGCGTGGCGTGATCTTCCAGGAATACGGCGTATTCCCCTGGCTGACGGTGAAGCAGAACATCGCGTTCGGGCTGAAGCTCAAGGCCAACCGCGAGGCGGATGCCGACCGCGACGCCATCTGCGATCACTATCTCGAGCTGATGGGTCTCGCCGATTTCGCCAGTTCCTACCCGAAGCATCTGTCTGGTGGCATGCGCCAGCGCCTGGCAATCGCCCGCGCTTACGCCGTGAAGCCGCAATTCCTGCTGATGGACGAGCCGTTCGGCGCGCTCGACGCCCAGACCCGCACCAACATGCAGAACTTGCTGCTCAAGGTGCTCGCAGCCGAGGGCAAGACTGTCATGCTGATCACACATTCTGTGGAGGAAGCGATCTATCTCGCCTCACGGATCGTCGTGGTGACGGCGCGGCCTGCGCGGATCAAGGAAATTATCGAGGTTCCATTTCCATATCCGCGCGATGAATCCATCCAGGAGCGCCCTGAATTCAGCGAACTGCGCGGCCATATCAGGCAGCTTGTGATGGACGAGTACCGCGCGCAACAGGCGCAGATGCGTCCGGTTTCATTCTCGGAATAGTCATAACGCGGAGGAGTAACCCGATGGATCGCCGACAATTCCTGACAACGACCGCGGGCCTCGCGCTCGGAACGTTTACCGCGGCAGCACCCGCGATCGCGCAGATGAAGACCAAGGTCCGCGTCGGCTATCTCCACACCGTTGCGGTCGACGGGCAGATCTGGACCGGCATGGATCGCGGCAGTTTCGAAAAGGAAGGTCTCGATCTCGAACTGCGCCAGTTCAACACCGGCCTCGAGATCTTTCAGGCGCTGATCGGCGGCAGCCTCGATGTCCTCGCAACCGGCGCGGTGCTCTCCAACTTCCCCGCCCGCGGCCAGGGCAAGGTGTTCTTGATCAACGATATCGAAGTCGCGACCGCCCAATTGTGGGTGCGGCCGGATCAGGGCATCAAGACTTTCGAGGACTTGAAGGGCAAGCGCATCGCGACCGCGACCGGAACCACCGCGCATGTGTTCCTCGACAAGGCGCTGCGCGCCAACAAGATCGACCCCAAGGAGGTCGAGCTCGTCAACCAGACCATGCCCGCCGCCGTGACCGCCTTCGTCTCCGGCGCCGTTCCCGCCGTCGCGCTCTGGGTGCCCTTCAACGTCACGGTGCGCGACAAGGTTCCGGGTGCGGTCAAGCTTGCCGACGCATCCGCCTATTATCCGCAAGCCGCGATCATCGGCGGCTGGGCGGCGGCCAATGACTTTTACGAGCCGAACAAGGAGACGCTCGCCAAGCTGATCCGTGGCTGGGCCGATGCCAATGACTACATCGTCGCCAACAGCACGGAAGCGATGGAGAAGCTGCAGAAGGGGCACTACAGCCAGACCCCGTTGACAGACATCAACGAGTCCTTCAAGGCCCAAAAGATGTTCACGTCGCGCGAATGGAAGCGCTTCTATTCGGATGGCACCGTGACCAACTGGCTGCAGCAGTCGACCGACTTCTTCATGGCCAATGCCGGGATCAAGGATTTCACGCCGGCGAAGACGTATTTTGATCCGAGCCTGTATCTGAAGACGATCGCCTAGGCACCCGTGCTCCGCCCAGCCGGCGGCTGCTGGAGGATATGATCAAGTTCACGAAGGCGCCGACAGATGCCGGCGGTCGGCGCCTCGCTTGCCTTGTCAATAGGCTCGGGCGAAATCGCCCTCCTGCTTGATGTCGGTAAAAGCCGGGAAACGTGCCTTCCACGGCTTTCCCTTGGCCATGGTCAGCTCGTTCAGGCGCTCCAGCACGCCGAGACCATCCTTGCGCAGGCTGGCCGCAACCGCGGCGCGGTCAGGGAAATTCCTGAGCACGGCATCCAGCCAGATCGTTCGGCCCGCGAGGAATCCGCCGGCGCCCGCGGCATAGGCGAATTCCAGCACGCGCTCGAATTTCTCCGGCGCCGCGCCGCCGGACAGCAACACCCAGGGTACGTTGCGCTCGCGGCAGATGTCGCCGATCGCATCGAACTCGTTCTGCGCCGCCTGCGCGGCCGCGCTGCCATCGCGCGCCGGCAGGCTGTTGGCGGCGAGCGGGCTTTCGAGCTTCATGAGATCGACGCCATATTCCGGCTTGGCGAACTCGCGCACGCTTTCGATCACGAGATCCGGCAGCTTGCCCGGCGACTCCACATAATCGGCGGTGTGGTTGGCGCTGCCGAGGAACGGATAGACCAGGAGTTCGAGAACATAGGGAATGTCGTGCCGCGCGCAGTCTTCCCCGATCTCGCGCACGAAACGCCTCTGATGCGCGTTCACGGCCGGATCGGCATCGGGCCGGTACCAGGCCAGCACCTTGACGGCATCGCCGCCCATGGCGCGGATCTTCTCGACGCTCCAATTGGTGATTGCGCGCGACTTGCGGCCGGCTGCCGTTTCCTCGACGCGGTGCTCCTCCAGCGTCATGATCAGTCCGCAGCGCGGTGGCAACAGATCGATCGCCGCAGGCACCGCAAAATTCGGGTCGAACAGCATCGAGCTGCAATGCGGCGCGAGATTCTCGACCAGGAGGCGCTTCGCCGCCGTCACGTCGGTGTATTCGACCTGATCCCGCGTGATCCCCCTCGCCTGCGCGATGGCATCGAACAGCGGTGGACGCTGGTCCAGCGCCACCATGCGGAAGTGGCCGTCCGCGTCGGCCAGGCGTGCCAGGCCGCGATTCTTTCCAATCGTTCTCATGGATCAGTCCTCATGAATGCAAGGCTATCGTTGATGGAGGGAATTCCGATCCGGCCGCCGGAATGAGTACATTTCAGCGCAGCGGTCGCTGCGGCAAAGGCCATCGCGGCGCGCACATCGAGCCCGGCGCCGAGTGCAAGCGCGTAGGCACCGTGGAAGACATCGCCGGCTCCCGTGGTGTCGACGACATCGACTGGATAGGCCGGTTGCCGATGCAGCCCGCCATCCTGATACCAGCTCACGCCGCTCTCACCGCGCGTGACCGCGATGACGCTGCAGCCAAATCGGGCCAGCGCAGCCAGCGAGTCGTCGCCGGCAGACCCCGCGAGGGACGCAAGTGCGGGCTCGGAGAAAACCGCATGATCGGTGAGCGGTAGCAGCCGCTCGAATACCTCGGCATCGGCGACATCGCCGTCCAACACCGTCGGAATGCCGAACGCGCGGGCCTTGCCGAACAGAACCGCCGCGCCTTCGACCCAGCGCGGATCAGCCAGCACGGCCGAGGCCCGCGGCACCTGGTCCAGCGGCAGCCAGTCGGCGGCTTCCGGATAGAGCCCGCGAAAATTCACAATCTGCCGTTCGCCGGTCCTGTCGACGATGATGCCGGACACCGACGAGCGTCCTTCGGCAAACAATCGAAAATGCTCGACATCAACCCCCGCCGCCACGAAGGCTGCGCGCATTTCATGACCCGCGGCATCCGCGCCACCGCGGCCCCAGAATGAAACCGAGCCACCAAGCCGCGCAACAGTCACTGCGGCGTTCGCGGCCATGCCCCCGCCCAGCGTCGAATAGTCCAGGCTCTTGATCTTCTCGCTCTGTCCGCTGAAGCCCCGATCAACACGCCAGATCTGGTCGAGCGCGGACAGACCCAGGCATATCACCCGCACGCCTCGTGCTCCGGACGCGAAATGCTTCAGGGCATCGGGTTTCGCTGACACGCTCACCGCAGCACCTGCCCGCCGTCGCTGTTGAACAGATGCGTCTTTCCCACTTGCGGGCGGAGGCTCAGCTGGTCACCGACCTTTGGACGCAGTTCCGGATCGACCCGCGCAATGGCGGAGGCGCCCGCGAGATCGAAATGAATCAACGTGTCCGAGCCGAGCGGCTCGACGAGCTTGACATTGATCGCGATGCCGTCCGCCGGGTTGGTGGCGACAGCAAAATGCTCGGGTCGAATGCCGAGCACACCGGCGCCGGCCTCCCGCAAGCGGCTGGTGCCCCTCCCGTCGAGCGGGATGGCCGCTCCGCCCTCGGAAAAGACGACGCGATCGTCGCGCCACTCGACCGGAAAGAAGTTCATCGCGGGCGAGCCGATGAAGCCCGCCACGAACTGGTTCGCCGGCCGTTGGTAGACGGTCTCGGGCGTATCGTATTGCTGCACCACGCCGCTCTGCAGCACTACGATCCGGTCGGCCATCGTCATCGCCTCGATCTGGTCGTGGGTGACGAACACCATGGTGGTCTTGAGCTCCTGCGACAGCGCCTTGATCTCCGCGCGCACCTGCCCGCGCAGCTTGGCGTCGAGGTTCGACAACGGCTCGTCGAACAGGAATGCCTTGGGATTACGTACGATCGCGCGCCCCATCGCCACGCGCTGACGCTGACCGCCGGACAGCTCCTTCGGCTTGCGGTCGAGATAGGGCTCGATGTGCAGCAGCGCCGCCGCACGCTTCACCCGTGCGTCGATCTCCGCCTTCGACACGCCCCGCAACTCCAGCGCAAAGGACATGTTGTCGTAGACGCGCATGTGCGGATAGAGCGCGTAATCCTGAAATACCATGGCAATATCGCGCTGCGCCGCCTGCACGCCGTTGACGCGCCGGTCGCCGATATAGAGTTCGCCGGCCGTGATTGGCTCAAGCCCTGCGATGATCCGAAGCAAGGTCGACTTGCCGCAGCCGGACGGGCCGACGAAGACGACAAACTCGTGATCGGCAATCTCGAGGTTGAGATCCGGGATCACGGTAAAGTTGCCGTAGCGCTTAACGAGGTTGCGGATCGAGATCGAGGCCATGATCGCTAATCCAGCGCCAGCACGGGCTTGATCAGTTCGCCCCGCGCAAAGCGCGCAAAATTCTCCGGTAGCGCCGACAGGCCGAATTCACGGTCAACCAGGACACGGTATTCGTCCTTGTACTGCCGCAGCAGCGCCACGTTCGGCTCGAAGTCGCCGACCGGAAAATAGAAGGTGCGGATCATGTAGAAATCCTTGCGGCGGAATACCTTGCCCTCCTCGATGGTCCAGGGCGCGGCGTTCTCGCCGATCAGCACCAGCGCGCCCCGCGGCAGCACCAGTTCGATTCCAAGATTGCGCGCGGCATGCACCCCGGAGCATTCCATGATCAGCGCAAAGCGCTTCGACGCATCGCCGACCGGATGCGCTTTCGCGCCGAAGGATTGCGCGATCTTCAGGCGCGCTGCGTTCGGGTCCGCGACGTGGATATCGCCATAGCCGAGGCTGCGCAGAGCAAGGACAACGCCAAGCCCGACCGGTCCTGCGCCCATCACCAGCACCGGTCCCACCTCGCCCGGCGGCACGACGCGGCTGACGAACCGCACGGCGTGGCCGGAGGTGCCGATCGTATCCAGCAGCAGCGGCGCGAGGCTGTCCTCGATGTCGTCGGGCACCGGCAGCAGGCAGTTCTCCGGCACCGGAACGTATTCGGCATAGCCGCCCGGCCGGTTCCAGCCGATCAGGCTCGAAACCTCCAGGCACATCTGCGTGTCGCCGCGCCTGCAGGCGGCACAGTGGTCGCAATGCAGGGGAATGTACACCGCGCAGCGCCTGCCGTGCAGACGATGGCCGGGTTGCTCGACGACGCCGAAGATCTCGTGACCGGCAGTGAATTCGGCGCCCTTGTGCCAGAGCTTGAAGTCCGAGCCGCACAGCGCCGTGCGCGACACCCGGACCAGCAGCTCACCGGCCGCAATTTCGGGCATCGCGACGCGCTCGATGGTGATGCGGTCGTTGCCGTGGAACACGGCCGCCTGCATGATCGAATTGGGACGTGGCGATATGTTCATCGAAGACCTAGCCTTTCACCGCACCGAGCGTCAGCCCGGAGACCAGCCAGCGCTGCACCAGCGCGGCGAGAATGAGCGGCGGCAGCGCGATCAATGTCGCGGCCGCCATCAGCGCGCCCCATTGCGTCGAGCCTTCGCCGATGAAATTGAAGGCCGCCGCGATCAGCGTCTTGGTGTCACCGTTCGACAGCACCAGTGCGAACAGGAAATAGTTCCAGGAGAACACGAAGGCGAGGATCGCCGAGACGGCGATGCCGGACGCCACCAGCGGCAACGCGATGCGCCAAAGGATCCGCGTCACGCTGCAGCCGTCGACCTGCGCCGCCTCAAACACGCTGCGCGGGATGCTGTCGAACGACGGCAGCAGCACCCAGATCACGATCGGCAGGGTGATGACCGCGTGGCTGAGAATCAGCGCAGTGTAGGAGCCGATCATTCCGACCTGCCGGAACATCACGTACCAAGGCAACAGGAACAGAGTGCCCGGCGCCATACGCGCGGCAAGCGTCAGGATTGCCGGCCACGAGATCCGCGTCCAGGACACCGCGAAGGCCGCGGGAACGCCGAACAGCAGTCCGAGCGCGGTCGACCCGACGGTCACGATCAGGCTGTTGACAGCGTAGCTCACGAAGGGCGTCGTCTTCGTCAACTGAACGTAATTCTCGATCGTCGGCGTGAACAACACCGTCGGCGGATAGGCGGTCACTTCGAACGACGGCTTGAACGACGAAAGCACCATCCAGACGGTCGGCGTCATGATGATGATGCCGGCCAACACCAGCTGCAGCAGGTTGAGGCGTCGGATCCAACGGTCGGCGGTCGGTGCATCCATCATGAAAATCACCAGGCCACCGCGCCGCGCAGGCGGTTGCAGGCCAGCACCGCGCCGAACACGATCGCGGTCAAGGTCAGCATCAGCGCGCTGGCGTAACCGATGTTGAAGAACTCGAAGCCGACCCGGAAGCCGTAGATATTGAGCGTATTCGATGCGTTGCCCGGCCCGCCCTGGGTGGTGATGTAGATGATGTCGAAGAAACGCAAGAGATCGACGCTGCGCAGGATCGCGGCGGTCACGATGGTCGGCAGCAGCAGCGGCAGCGTGATGCGTTGAAACGTTTTGAATGCCGAGGCGCCGTCGATCTGCGCGGCCTCATAGACGCTCGGCGGAAGCGACTGAAGGCCGCCGAGCACGATCAGCGCGACATAGGGGGTCCACTGCCAGCTGTCGATCAGCGCGACGGTAGGGATGACCCAAGTGGGCGATGCCAGCCAATCCGACGGCGGCAATCCAAGGGATTGCAGGATGTAGTTCGCCGCCCCCAGCGAGGGATCGAGGATCACGAGCCACATCATGCCCGCCACCACGGGCGGCATCATGAAGGGCGAAATGAACAGCGAGCGCACGATGCCGGGCAAGCGCTTGGCATGGAACAGCACCAGCGCCAGCCAGATGCCGAACACGAGCTGCAGCACCAGCGAGAGCACGTAGAGCGCGATCGTCACCCACAGCCCGTGCCAGAACTCGTTGTCGGAGATCAGCTTCGAATAATTCGCGAGGCCGACGAAGGATTGTTTGCCGGTGGTCGAAAAGCTCTGGAAGCCGAGCCAGATCGTATAGACGACCGGAAACGCGATCATGGCGACAGTGAAGATCACCGCCGGCGCAGAGAGTGCCGACAACTCCAGCCTCTGCCGGTCCTGCGTTATGGTCGCAGCCGCGTCCGACATGTCTTCGCTTCCTCTGGATTGAACGATGCGCCGGCCGATCAATCTCGACCAGCGCGCCTTCGCTCTTACTTCTGAGCGATCAACGCATCGAGCGCCTTGTCGGCATCGGCGCAGGCCTGATCGACGGTCTTCTGCTTCAGGATCAGATCCTGCACGGCTTGACCGACGAATTCGCGCGACTCGGGATTGGCGACGATGGGATAGCCCACCTCGGACGAGCCCTTGGTGGCGAGCACGTCGAGCGCGGCCTGCCATTCCTTGCGCACCGGCTCCTCGTCGATCCATTTGCGATACTCGGGATCATTGGCAATCGAGGGCCGCGGCGGCGCGATGCCCTGGAGCGCCATCTTCTTCTGTACCGCCGGGCTCGTCGCCCACTGCACGAAGTACCAGGCCGCATCCGGTTGCTTGCTGTGCGAGGAGACGGCCATGCCCCAGCCGATCACGGTCGGCACCTGCCCGGCCTCGCCGGCCGGGAACGGCAACAGCGCTGTATCCTTGAGGCGCGCGCCACCTTCCATCACGGTGCGCAGCTCGTTGGAGGACTCGAACGACATCGCGGCGCGGCCGCTGCGGTAGAGCGCGGAAATCTGCTGGAAGCTGTAGTTGACGACGCCGGGCGGCCCGAAGTCACGCAGCAGCCGGCTATAGGTGTCGAGCGTTTCCTTGCCCTTGGCCGAGCAGAGGTTCGACTTGCCGTTGGCGATGTAGCTGCCGCCGATATTATGCAGCATGTTGCTGAAGGTATAGGCGACCGCCGGCTTCAGGCCGCGCGACACGAACGGCGTGAGCGAGCTATCGCAGGCCTTGATCTTGGTTGCCGCAGCCTCGACATCCTTGATCGTTGCCGGTTTCTCGATGCCGCATTTCTTGAAGATGTCGGTCCGGTAATAGAAGATCGGACCTTCGATGTTCATGGGCATGCTGGTCAACTTGCCGCCGAAGGTCGCCGCTTTCAGCAGCGCCTGGCTGAGGCCCGCCGGGTCGTACTCCTTCGCAACATCGTCCTTGGCCATCTTGGTGAGATCGGCATACCAGCCGGCCGCCGAGAACTGCTCGCCTTCCCGCGACGGCAACGTCATGAACACGTCGACCTCGTCGCTGTGCGCATTCATCACGGTGACCAGCCGCTGGCGCATCTGCTGCTCCTGGTAGCCGTCGACCTTCAAGGTCATGCCGGTCAGCTTCTCGAAATCGTCCTTGTAGGTGAGCAGCGCCTGCGCGACCGGATTGTTGTTGGCGAGGAAGGTGACGGTCTTGCCCTGAAATCTCTTCCAGTCGAAATCGGCCGCGTGAGCATCGACCGTGATGGCGGCGACCGCGAGAACCGGCAACGCGACGCGAGCCGCAAACATCCTGGCGTTCATTGAAATCCTCCCTAACCCGGCACGGCTCGCCTTCCCGGCGACACCCATTTTTGAAAACGGTTACATCCTATGCCTCAACCATGACCTGTCAAGCGATGGACAATTCGGCTAATATGCGGCAGATAGAGGAAAATACCACTGCACAACCGTCGCGAGCCAATGTAACGTTACATACATGAACCTGTCGCCCGCCCGATCCGCAAAGCAAGGCATCCGCGCCGTCGCCGCACGCGCCGGCGTCTCGACTGCGTCGGTCTCGCGCGCGCTCAACAATCCCGATGCCGTCAGCCCTGCCTTGCGCGAACGCATTACGCAGGCGATCGAGGCCGTCGGATACATCCCGCATGCGCCGGCGCGCATCCTGTCGTCGCGACGGTCGCGCACGCTCGGTGCGATCATCCCGACCATCGACAACACCATGTTCGCGCGGGGTATCGCCTCGCTGCAGAAGTACCTCTCTTCGGTCGGCTACATGCTGTTCCTCACCACGAGCGGCTATGACCTCGAAGTCGAGTTGCAGCAGGCGCGCAACCTGATCAGCCGCGGCGTCGACGGCCTGGTACTGCGCGGCGACTGCCATCACGAAGGACTTCGCAAGCTGCTAACCGACAACGACGTGCCCTTTATCAATGTCGGGATCTATCAGCCGGACAAGCCCTACCCTTGCGTCGGCACCGACAATGAGGCGGCCGCGCATCGCGCGGCCGCGCACGTTATCGAGCTCGGTCATCGCCGGATCGGAATCGTCTCCGCGCTTCAGCGCAACAACGACCGCGCCAGCGCCCGCGTGGCCGGTTTCCGCCGCGCCCTGACCGAGGCCGGCCTCGAACTGCCGACGCCATGGCATGTCGAAGTGCCCTATACGCTCGACGACGCGCGCGAAGCGGCACGTTACCTTCTCAGCCTCGCCGACCGGCCGACGGCCGTGGTCTGCGGCAACGACGTCATTGCCTATGGCGTGCTGCTGGAGGCGGAACGCAGCGGCTTCTCGGTGCCGCGCGACCTCTCGGTCGTCGGGTTCGATGATCTCGACTGGAGCCGCCATCTGCGGCCAAGCCTGACCACGATCTACGTTCCCACCGGCGAGACCTGGCAGCGCGCCGGCGAATATCTGGTCCGCAGCCTTGCCGGCGAGCAGGCCATCATGCACCACGAGGTCGATTATTCGCTGGTGGTTCGGGAATCGACCGCACCCCCGCCCCTCTCCTGAAAGACGATGCCGATGCCTTCCAACTTTTCCCTCGTTCCTGGATTCCACGCCGTCGTGATCGGCGGTGCCGGCGACATCGGCGCAGCGATCAGCAACCAGTTCTACGATCTCGGTGCGACCGTGACTGCGACTGGCGCCAACGACGCCGACCTCGCGCGCACGCTGCTCAAGCCCCGCGACGGCGTTACGCTCGTGACGCTCGACGTGACCGACGATGCGGCAGTGGCGGCCTTTGCGGCACGACACGCGCGCGTCGACGCGCTGGTCAATTGCGCCGGGATCCTCGCACGTGACAAGGAATTCGAGATCGAGACCTTCATGAAGGTGCTCGATGTCAATCTTACCGGCACGTTCCGGACCTGCATGGCGTTCCGACCCCAGCTTGCCGAGAGCAAAGGCTCGATCGTCAACATCGCCTCGATGAACGCGACGCTGGCGCTGCCGCGCATTCCGGCTTATTGCGCCAGCAAGGGCGGCGTCGTGATGCTGACCAAGGCGCTGGCACTTGCCTGGGCCGAACAAGGCATCCGCGTCAACGCCGTGGCACCCGGCTATATCGAAACGACAATCAACGCCGCCGGCCGAACCGACCGCGCGCATTACCAGCGCATCGCCGACCGCACGGCCTTCAAGCGCTGGGGACAGCCTGAGGACATTGCCGGCGCCGTCGCTTTCCTCTGCATGCCAGCCTCGCAATATGCGACAGGAACGGTCGTCGCGGTGGATGGAGGCTTTCTAGCGGGATGATTGGCAACAGGATCTCGCCGTCATTGTCGATCCTTCATACGGTTTGCGCGACGGTGCCCGAGCGGGCCAGCCAAGCGCGTTGAGCCTGGGCGGACGCAGCAACGACGCCGTAGAACGGCCGCGAGCAGGCACGCGAAGGCTGATGATGGCATTTGGCTCGCAAGCTTCATGCACCATGATGTCGGATACTTCGACCCGGAGCAGAAGCCTTGCAACCCCTCGACAACCCGTTCGGCACGAGGCTGTCACCCATGTCTTAGGTACGACCGGTCTTAGGTACGACCTGTGACCTGTATCTCCGGGCCGGATAGGGGAAAGTTGGTAGCGGGAGAGGGACTCGAACCCCCGACCCCAGGATTATGATTCCCGTGCTCTAACCAGCTGAGCTACCCCGCCATAGGTTCGCGATCGGCGGCATGCAGCCGCAGCGGCGAACGCGCGGCATATAAAGAGTGCGATGCGCGCCTGTCAAGCAAAGGCGGACGCAGCTGCAACTTATTGCAGCGAGAGGCTATTTCGGCCTGACCGACGGGTCGCCGCCGGGGCTGCCGGGCGGCGGAATCACCGGTGTGTTGCCGCCCTGCGGGGTCGGCGCCCGCATTTCGGGATCGACGCCCGCCGGCGGGCACAGCACGCCGTCGGATTTGGCGAGCTTGTCGCCCAGCGGCTGGGCGCCTTTCCCAGTGGTGGTTCCCTCCGGCGCCGCAGCACCGGGATGCGAGGGCTGTTGCGGCGCGCAATTCGCGGCGGCGCGCGCCGGAGCCGGCGGCGCGGTCTGTGCCGGCGGCGTGGCGGGCGCCGGCGGCGCCTGCGCCGCTGCAACAGCGGGCGCCAGCATCAGCACACAGGACAAAACGAGTGTTCGATTGATCCTCATGACGGGAAAACCGGAACGGCGCGCCGATGTTCCCGGTCAAAATCGCCACAGCCTCACGATTTGCGGAAACGGATCAGCGAGAAATGCCCCATCGGCGGCATCGGCCGTCGTTCCGCAAGGCTAACGCCGCCATGCTTCGCGGCCCAATTGGTCAGCCGCTCCCATGGAAATTCCGGACGCCAGCCGAGCCGCCGCGCCAGCGGCGCGAAGGCGAGCTCGAAGACGCGGCGCGGGCCGCTCTCGGCACCGATGTGATTGACCAGGATCAACTCGCCGCCGGGCTTCAGCACGCGAATGAAGTCGTCGAGCGTCGCTTCGGGATCGGGCACTGCGGTGATGACGTATTGCGCGACCACCGCATCGAAGAACGAATCCGGAAAGGCGAGATTCTTGGCATCCATCACCGCCAGCGTCTCGACATTGCTGAGGCCCTGCACACGCACGCGCTTGAGTGCCCGCCGCAGCATCGGCTCGGAAATATCGACGCCGCACAGTTTCGTCGTACGCGCATATTCCGACAGCGACAATCCGGTGCCAACGCCGACATCGAGCACGCGGCCGCCGATCCGGTCGGCTTCCGCGATCGTCGACTGCCGGCCCTGATCGAACACCTTGCCGAACACGAGATCGTAGATCGGTGCCCAGCGGCCATACGCCTTTTCGACCCCCTCGCGGTCGATGTCCCCAGCCATCCCCTGCCCCGAACTCACCTTTGTTTGCGCATGATCGCCGCGGAAA
Source organism: Bradyrhizobium sp. USDA 3364 (assembly GCF_054056355.1). Taxonomy (NCBI): domain Bacteria; kingdom Pseudomonadati; phylum Pseudomonadota; class Alphaproteobacteria; order Hyphomicrobiales; family Nitrobacteraceae; genus Bradyrhizobium; species Bradyrhizobium sp. USDA 3364. The sequence continues at coordinate 4,666,095 of NZ_JBSRYG010000002.1, read as the reverse complement.
ACCGGTACCCACTTTTCCGGATCATGCGCTAGCCGCGAACCACTTCCGCGAGCGGCGCCATCGCATCCTGCGTCGCGGCCCGCATGACGCGGCTCGCGCTTGCGCTCCTGATGAAGCCGCCACCAAGCACACGCGCCTGCCCGGACGGCGCATCGTAGAACACGCAGGCCTGGCCGGGCGACACGCCCTCTTCCCCTGCGACGAGCTCGACCTCGTAGCCGCCACCGGCGGCGCGCAACCATGCCGGCTGCGGCGCGCGCGTCGAGCGCACACGCACATAGATCTCGATGCCATCGCCGATCACGCGATCCAGCGCGCCGTCGCCGATCCAGTTGACGTCGCGCAGCGCGATGCGATCCATCCGCAGCGCCTCGCGCGGTCCGACCACGACCCGGCGCGTCGCCGCATCGAGCTTGATCACATAGAGCGGATGGCCGGAGGCGATGCCGAGACCCTTGCGCTGGCCGACGGTGAAATGAACGATGCCCTGATGCTGGCCGATGACGTTGCCTGCGAGATCGACAATGTCGCCCGGCGCGATCGCATTCGGCTTCAGCCGCCCGATGATGTCGGTATAGCGGCCGGTCGGCACGAAGCAGATGTCCTGGCTGTCCTGCTTGTCGGCGACCTCGAGATCGAAGCGCCGCGCCAGCTCGCGGGTCTGCGGCTTGGTCATGTCGCCGAGCGGGAAGCGCAGGAAGTCGAGCTGCTCGCGCGTGGTGGCGAACAGGAAGTAGCTCTGGTCGCGATCGGCATCCGCCGCGCAGACCAGCGAGCGCGATCCGTCGGCAAGCCGGCGCGAGGCGACATAATGTCCGGTGGCCAGCGCCTGCGCGCCGAGCTCGCGCGCGGTCGCGAGCAGATCGCGGAACTTGACCGAACGGTTGCACTCGATGCACGGCACCGGCGTCTCGCCGAGCGCGTAGCTGTCGGCGAAATTGTCGATCACGGACTGCTTGAAGCGGCTTTCGTAATCGAGCACGTAATGCGGGATGCCGATCCGCTCGGCGACATTGCGCGCGTCGTGGATGTCGCGGCCGGCACAGCAGGCGCCCTTGCGATGGGTCGCGGCGCCATGGTCATAGAGCTGCAGCGTGATCCCGACCACGTCATAGCCCTGCGACTTCAACAGCGCAGCCGTCACCGACGAGTCGACGCCGCCGGACATGGCAACGACGATCCGTGTGTCTTCAGGGCGGCCTTCAAGATCCAGACTGTTGAGCATCTCTAAGCGGTCATTGGTCACTGTCGCGGCGAGCTTATGCGCTCCGCGACGAAATTGGAAAAAGTCTTTATCCAGAGAGCCTTAGAACACGTCCAAGGCCGGGTCGGTCGGTTCGGGACGGCTCGAGGCCACCTTTAATATAGGCCGTATTCCGGGGAGGCAATCCGCGCAAGCCGTGCCTTGCGGCGCGTGGAGGGCAATTCTTGCCGCCGGGCAAAAAGGAGACCTGTCGGGAACCGGTTCCTGGTTGCCAGGACAACATGCAACCAATTGAAACAACTAATAATTTTCCATACCGCCTGATTGGCCCGCTCCTTGCTGACAAAACGCCGGAAGTCTCATTTGCGAGGGTTGGCAGTGGTCAGCGTCACGTCGGAAGCATTGGCAGGCCGGTCTTTTCAGGGCGCGACGCAGCGGTCGGCGCGGCCCGATCCCGCCTTGCAGGCGGGGAACGACGGCTTTGCCGCGCTGGTCGACAGCAACGCTGCGTCGAGCAGCGACGGCAGCCGCTACGACTCGCAACCGGCGCCCGCGCGCCGGTCCGACGATTCGCCCTCGACGACCGACGCGCGCTCCCGCGACGACAGCCCGGCCCCCGACCGCACACCGTCGGATGACAAAAAGGTCGATGACGACAGCGACACCGACGCGCCGCGCAAGATCAAGTCGAAATCGAAGTCGGACGACTCGACGTCGAGCACCGATACGCAATCCACCAGCGACAAGTCGGCTACGACGCAAACCGCTGCCCAGACCGACCCGTCCGCTGCGGCAGCAGCCAGTGCGGTGATCGTGCCCCCGGCCGCACCGGCGACTACTCCGGCGCCAACGGCCACCACGCCATCCGATCAACCCGCTGCGCCGCTGGCGATCGCAGCTGCGGCCATCGCGGCAAGCTCGGCCATCGCCGGCACTGCTGCGGCTGCCGGCACCGGTGCGCCGGCCGGCGCCGACACCGCAACCGCCGCGACCACCACGGCGAATGCCGACAAGGTCGCCAAGGCCGCCGGCGTCAAGACCGAGGCGCAGGTCATCACCCCCGATGCAGCAACCGTTTCGGGCGCAGCGACAGCGACCGGCGATGCGACGCTCGCCGCCACGGTTGCCGCCGGAACGCCCGCCACCAAGACGACGCCGCAAACCAAGGCGCAGGTTGCAGCAAAGGACGCGGCTGCGACGGCGCCTGCCGACCAGGACAGCGCCGCCCAGGGCAGCAACAACGCCGCACAGGCTGCCCCGACCAACATCGTTCCCGCGGTCGCGCAATCGGCCGCGGTTGCCGGCAAGGCGAAGGCCGCCGCCGACGGTGCCGCCGATGCCATCAAGTCCGATGCGAAGGGTGACGGCAATGCCGCGCCGACGGTCGGCGGCCAGGCGGCCGCGCAGACCCAGCTCACGGCGCCCGATCCGAGCGCGCAGGCGGCAAATACCTTCCAGGCCCAACTGGCGAGCAGCCAGACGACGCCGTCTGCGACGGCGCAATTGACCGTGACCAACGCTGCGCAAAACGCCGCCGTGCCGCTCAGCGGGCTTGCGATGCAGATCGCAGCTTCCGCCAAGAGCGGCAAGAGCCGCTTCGAGATCCGGCTCGACCCCGCCGAGCTCGGCCGCATCGATGTCCGCATCGATGTCGATCGCAACGGCCAGGTGACCTCGCATCTCACCGTCGAACGCCCCGAGACGCTGTCGATGCTGCGCCAGGACGCCAACCAGCTGCAGCGCGCGCTCGACAACGCGGGCCTGTCGACCGGCAACAGCGGATTGCAGTTCAGCCTGCGCGACCAGTCGCAGTCGGGCCAGAACAACAATGGCCAGTCCAATCCGAACGTCCATCGTTTGATCGTCACCGAGGAAGACAGCGCTTCCGCCGCAGTGGCAGGCCGCTCCTACGGCCGCGCAACCGGCGCCCTCGGCGGCGTCGATATCAGAGTGTAAGGAGTTCACCATGGCAGTCGATGCAACCATGCCGACGCCCGTCGTCTCAGCACCGGGCACCAACAACGGAACGAGCTCCGGAAGCAGCAGCAGCGGCCTGACGACCTCGTCGCAGGGCATTGCCGACAATTTCCAGACCTTCCTGACGCTACTGACCACGCAGTTGCAGAACCAGAACCCGCTCGATCCGCTCGACACCAACCAGTTCACCCAGCAGCTGGTGCAGTTCGCCGGCGTCGAGCAGCAACTGAAATCCAACGACCAGCTGAAGCAGCTGATCGCGATCGAGAAGAGCGCGGAGTCGACCCAGGCGCTGGTCTATGTCGGCAACACGGTGGCCGTCGACGGCAGCAAGACGCAGTTCGACAAATCCGCGACCTGGAATCTGGTGTCCCCGCAAGCCACCAGCGCCACCATCACCATCACGAGCTCGACCGGCCAGACCGCCTATTCCGGCAATTTCAACCTGAAGCAGGGCAACGCCAGCTTCGTCTGGGACGGCAAGGGCAATGACGGCACGCAATGGCCGGCCGGCACCTACACGCTGACCGCCACCGGCAAGGATTCCAAGGGCAACGACCTCGCCATCTCGACCGAGATTCAGGGGGTCGTGGACTCCGTCGACCTCACCGCCTCGCCGCCGCTGCTCTCGATCGGCGGCCAGACCTACACCACCGACAAGATCAAGCGCGTGGTGCGCGGCGCGACGGGCTCGAGCTAAACTCAGGTTTCGCTGCATTCTGCCAATCCGACGTCCGGCTTCGCGGGAATTGCGCGGGCGCTTTGCGCATCGTGGGCATTGGCTGACCAAGAACATGCCGGCCCGAATGCGGCCGGCCCCGATAGGCCCTAAGACCATCCATTCAGAGCGAACAGCGAACGCTCAGATGTCATTCCGTTTCCCTCACTCCGGCAGCCCTGCTTGCCGAAGCGCGCCGTTCATCTTCTCGATGTATTCGGGCGAGAAGCAATACATGCGGTAGAAGCTGTCCGCCTCACGGATGGTAAAGTCGGGCCTAAGCTTTAGCAGCTTTGCTACTTCCGCTTTTGCTTCGTCGATCCGACCGAGAAATGGCAGGGCATACGCCTGATCGAGATGACTGAGCCAAAATCCCTCGAGATAGGCATGCCGAAAATCTTCCACTGATTGTTGGTATTCGCCTCTCCACCAATGGCGCTTGGCCGGCACGTACCACCATGCAAACGAAGCGCCGGGGCCCGTCAAGCGGATGCCCTTTTCGGCCATTGCGGCACCTTCGTCCCAGTCACCCATGAAGGCCAGAGGCATGCCCAGCGTTCCGAGCGACCGAGCGTCGTTCGGATTGAGTGCGAGGGCCTTGCCGGCCTCCTGCCTGAGCAGATCGATTTGACACTTGGTCCCAATCGCGAGGGCGTAGGCTCTCCGCACATATGCATCGTCCGGCGCAAGCTCTGCTGCCCGCGCGGCGGTGCGTACAATCTCCTCATTCAGATAAAGACGCTTCTCGGCGTGAGTGACTTGTTCGGCTGGCAAGCCAGCCGCCAGAAATCTCTGCGTATAAAGAACGTTAGAGCGTGCGGCCCATCCAAGCGCGTTGTTCGGCTGTTGCTCTGTCAGTCGCTTCGAGCATTCCAGCCCCTTGAGAATGTCCGATGACGAGCCGTTCGCGGCTCCCGCGATAGCATAGACGATGCACTCGTATGGGCTGAATTCCGCGACTGCCTTGTTCTGGAGTTTCGTGTAGTCCGCGCTCAGGATTGGCCCAGGGTAGCCCCCGATTTGAGCCGCGGCGGCATCGCCGATCTCGTAGGCATCCGTGTCTGTCTGCACGCCTTCGGAAGTCGCATTGAAAGACTTCGACCACAGTTCGGCGCCTGTGTGCAAATCGGCAACCTGAATGTTGGCGCGGGCGCCATCGCCCATCGGGCGGACCTCACCGGTCACGAGATAGTCGGTCCCGGCCTTGCGAGCCGCCTCGATCGCGTTTCCCTCCTTTGAGAGGTTCGCGGACAGCGCACGAGGGGTAATACGTAGCGTACTGAACTTACCAAGCGACGACGCAACCTGTTGCGTCATGATGTCAGCGAAGGGATCGAGCGGCACCACCTTGGCCGGGTTCGTGAAGGGCAATACCGCAACCGCGGGTCCTTTGGTGACAATCAATGACGGAGACTGTGCAGCTTTCGGCGGCTCTCCGCGTCTATGACTGCTTAGGGCGTCCCATGCGCGCCAATAGCCGGCGAGCCCTCCGACCACGGCACCGACCGCAGCGATTGACGCAATGACTGTCCCGAACTTCTTGAAATAATGTCGAGCACGAGAAACGATTGAGATGATACCCGCGTTCAATTTCGGGGCGTTTGCAGGTTGATCTGCACGGGCCATCGTCCTCCCCCAAATTGCTTGAGGTTACCGACGGCGGATTTAGCTGTCCAGACAGGTGACAATGTAGATCAATGCGCCGCAGTGCAGCACCACCCGTAGGTTTACGGGAAATATTTCAGCCTGAATGCGTTAATGCGCTTCGGCTAACGCTTCTATCACTCTGCTGCGCTTCGGCGCCGCCCTTTGGCGGCGATCGTATTGGTCCCTTGCGTGTGGTCGATATTGGCCATGACGTTGGGGTCCTTCGCAACACTGATGCGTTGCGCACGCAGACGCCGAGATCAAGCTCACTCTGCTTTGCAACCGGCGCACCCGCGACGGCGGCGTGCCCGGGGCCATTTGCAAAGGATGTCTTGCAAGGGAGGTCCTGCCCGAGCGACACTCTCAATACTTCCGCGCGATGAGTACATCGAATGAAGCCGGCTCCGAGCGATCGACGCCCCATCCACCATTCACCGGTTTTCTGGATCGGTATCGCATTGTGCCTCGCAGCGATCGCAATCTACCTGTGGTCCGACGACCTTTCCTGGCGGCCGACACCGGGCCAACGATGAAGAGCGGGCGGCCCGTCGGTCGATAGCGCTCCGCGACCAACGCATCGCCCTTGATGAAAACTTGAATCGTGCCGGACATCGGTCATTTGCCACGATCCGGCGCACGTGCGTCGGCGCGGAAACCATTCCGCGCAAGCTTCGGTTTTTGCTTCCGGTTAGACGCAACACGGAGACAACCACATGAGCGACCCGAATGCGTATGCTGATCAGTATGAAGCCATGGGCGCGCCGCCGTCACAGGCGGCCTCTACCGGAGGCTCCTCGTCCGGATCGGGCGGCTCCGGATCATCTGGACAATCGGCGGGCGGTAGCGGCGCGGATGGCGGTAGCGGTGGCGGCATGACGGGATCATCGGGTTCCGGCGCGTCGGGTAGCGGCTCCGGCGCCTCGGGCGGCGGCAGCTCGGCGGGTGGCGCGGGTGGTGGCACTTCGGGCGGCGGTGGCTCGGGTACCGGCACGTCCGCCGGCGGCGGATCGGATGGCGGCACTTCGGGTGGCGGCTCCTCAGGCGGCGGCACGTCGGGTGGCGGTTCGGGAAACGGCGGATTGCCCGGCCTCGATAACGGCCTGGTGCTCGCCGGACATGACGGGCTGCTCCAGCCCGTGCTCGACCCGGTCAACGCTGTCGCGTCCAACGCGGGCGGTCTTCTCACCACGATCGGACAGCAGGCCGGACTGGACAGCACGGTCCACGACGTCACCGGTCTCGCCGGCACAATCGGGCTCGGACAGCTCGGCGCGACGCCCGCCGCCGACGGACACTCCAATCTCCTGACCGACCTGCTCAACACGCCCGGCGAAGTGCTGGCGGGTCATGCGTCCGACGCTGTGGCTCATCTCGGCGCCGATCTCACCGATACCGTGAATGCGATTGGCGCGGTGCCGGGTAGTCTCGGCCAGGACAGCGGCCTGGTGCTCGCGGGACAGGGCGGACTGCTCCAACCCGTGCTGAACGCGGTCAACGGCGCCGCGTTCGATGCGAGCGGTCTTCTCACCGCGATCGGGCACGAGGCCGGGCTCGACAACGCGGTTCACGACGTCACCAGCCTCGCCGGCGCAATCGGGCTCGGACAACTCGGCGCCGCGCCTGCCGCTGACGGACACTCCAATCTTGTGACCGACCTGCTCAACACGCCTGGAGAAGTCCTCGCAGGTCATACGACCGACGCCGCGACGCATCTCGGCGCCGACCTCACCGATACCGTGCATGCGTTGGATGCCGTGCCGGCGGATCTGTTGACCGGCGTGGTCAACGGCAAGGACGACCCGACCAATCCCGTCGACAATCTGATCAAGGATCTCGGCCACGACCTGCAAAGCCTGCCGCTGGTGACCGCGAATGGCGGCAATAATGCCAGCGATGGCGGATTGCTGGGCGGCATCGTCGGCAGCCTCAGCAACCCGAACAGCGGCCATCTTGTTACTGTCGACGTCGGTCCGACGCAGCCGAACGGCATACCGATCGATATCCTCGCCGCGCCGACCTCGGGCGACCACCACACCGTCGAAGTCAACGCAGTCGATGTCGGTCCGAGCGGTCCGCACCTGCTCGATCTCGGCGTACTGACCGGCACCGGCAGCCCGCTCAGCATTCCATCGCTCGGCGGCATCGGAGCGGATGGGCTGGTCGGCAATCTGCTCGGCGGACTCAATCTCAGTCCTGCGCCGGCCGGCAACATTGCCTCCGGCAATACGACGACTGCGCCGGTCGACGTCGATGCCGTGGTCCATGACCTGATCCCGCTCACGGGCGATCACGGAATACTCAACAGTCACGGCGCGCATATCCTCTGAGAGCATGCGCTAGGCGGCCCCGGGAACGCCTTCACGTTCCCGGGGCCGTTTCGTTATCGACGCATGGGGGAGACGACGCTCACGCCGACCGTCCCGCGGCGTCGAGGATCAGCCGCGCGATCGCGTCGGGCTGCGAGATCAGTGCGAGGTGGCTCGCCTTCACCTCGATCGTGGTGGCGCCCATCCGCTTCGCCATGAAGCGTTCGAGATCGGGATTGATGGTGCGGTCCTCGGTCGAGACGGCGTAGTAGCTCGGCTTGCTGCGCCAGGCCGCGTGGCTGGTCTTGCCCGCCAGCAATTGCTTGTGGAACGGCTGCTGCACCGCATAGAGCACCTTCGCCTTCGCTTCCGGCAGGTCGCCGGCGAAATCGCGCAGGAACGCTTCTTCGCTCAGCCGGCCCTCGTCGCCATCGAACACGATGCCGGCGCTCGCGGGCGGCGTCGGATAGGTTTTTGCAAGCGCCGTGTAGTCCTCGTCGGCATCGGGGGCACGCGCGGCGACATAGACCAGCGCCGAGACATTCGGGTGCACGCCGGCCTCGGTGACGATCATTCCGGAGAAGGAATGGCCGACCAGCACGGTCGGACCATCCTGGCGATCGAGCACCCGCTGCGCCGAGGCGACCGCTTCCGGCAGCGTGGTCAGCGGATTTTGCACCGACGTCACATTGAGCCCGGCCGCCTGCAATCGCGGAATGACCTCGGACCAGCAGGAGCCGTCGGCAAACAGGCCGTGCACCAGCACGACGTTGCGCGCCTTGACCGGTAGCGTGGTCGCGGCCATGCCGCGCGAGGACACCAGTGAAGCAGCGGCGCCGGCAAGCAGGGCGGTCGAGAAAGTGCGTCTGTTCATCATCATGACAAGGGCTCGGATCGGAGGGATTGGACAAGCGCGCCCACCTGCGGTGAGCTGACACCCACTCCTACGCACGCGAGGCCGCGCGGTTACGCGCGGCGCCGAGATCAAGGATAGTTGAACAGACGGGAAGCTCGACGATCGTTCACATTCCGCGGCGTGCAGGCCGTGATGGTGAAAGCGAGCCTCAGATCGATCATCTCGCCCGGGGCTTACCCCTCTCCCCACCCTCCCCCGCAAGGGGGGAGGGAGCCAATCTGCTGTGCTCGCCTCACTCAGGCTGCGCGCAAGAGAACTGCGGGACGCACTGGCCGGAGGGCTCCCTCCCCCCTTGCGGGGGAGGGTTGGGGAGAGGGGTGCCGCTTGCTCAGCGGTCCAACGGAACCTGCGAATACCGCCATCTAGCGAGTCATCGGCCCCCTCGCGCCCCCTGTTCCCGGCCCTTCCAACGAGATTCGTATTGAACGCTTGGGCTTAGGCAAATTTTAAACCGGGAGGCGTAGCTTACCTCTTGCGAGTTCAGTGGTTGAGAGTTTGTGAGTACGCCATGACAGAACCCCATCGCCCGAGGGTGAAATACGTCATCGGGCCTGACGGCAGCCCGTTAACGATTGCGGATTTGCCGGCCCCCGGTACCAAACGGTGGGTCATCCGCCGCAAGGCCGAAGTCGTCGCTGCGGTCCGCGGCGGCCTGCTCTCCCTCGAGGAGGCTTGCAGCCGCTACACGCTGACCGTCGATGAATTCCTTTCCTGGCAGTTCTCGATCGACCAGCATGGTCTGGCCGGACTGCGCACCACCCGTATCCAGCAATATCGGCAGTAAACCCACGCCGATCCTGTGGCATTTGACGAAAACCGGCTTTGCCTTGCGCAGCCGGTTTTTTTCATGTCCGCGTTTTTGCCGCGGTTCTTAACCTTCGTTAACCATATGGAAACCATACCCTAGGCAATATTTGCCCAGTCGGACCCGCTTGGGCCGAATCCCTGGGGGCCGTTGGTGCAAAGTCTGGTTGCTTTCCTGAGAGGTCTAGGTGCGGCCCGCCTCGCGGCCATGGTTGCAGTCACCGCGGCCCTGATCGGCTTCTTCGCCTTCGTCATCATGCGGGTCACCACGCCGCAGATGACCACCCTCTTCACCGACCTTTCGACCGAGGATTCCTCGGCCATCATCAAAGAGCTGGAGCGCCAGACGATCCCGTTCGAGCTGCGCAACGACGGCGCCGCGATCATGGTGCCGAAGGACAAGGTGACGCGGCTGCGGATGAAGCTCGCCGAGGGCGGCATGCCCAAGGGGGGCGGCGTCGGCTACGAGATCTTCGACAAATCGGACGCGCTCGGCACCACGAGCTTCGTCCAGAACATCAATCATCTGCGGGCTCTGGAGGGCGAGCTCGCCCGCACCATCCGTGCCATCGACCGCGTCCAGGCCGCGCGCGTCCACCTCGTGCTGCCGGAAAAGCCGCTGTTCTCGCGCGAGACCCCGGAACCCTCGGCCTCGATCGTGCTGCGGGTCCGCGGCGCGCTGGAGCCGCAGCAGATCCGGGCGATCCGCCACGTCGTCGCCTCCGCCGTCAACGGGCTGAAGCCGCAGCGGGTCTCGATCGTCGACGAGGCCGGCCAGCTGCTCGCCGACGGCGCCCAATCCGATGCCGATGCCCAGGTCGGCGACGAGCGCCGCGCCGCCTTCGAGAAGCGGATGCGCAAGCAGGTCGAGGACATCGTCTCCTCGGTGGTCGGCGCCGGCCGCGCCCGCGTCCAGCTCTCCGCCGACTTCGACTACAACAAGATCACCCAGACCTCGGACAAGTTCGACCCCGAGGGCCGCGTGCTGCGCTCGACCCAGACCCGCGAGGAATCGAGCCTCACCGCCGACAATTCCGGCCAGGTCACCGTCAACAACGAGCTGCCGGGCAACCAGAACCAGGACAACGCCGCTCGCGCCCGCGACCAGAGCAAGAAGAGCGAGGAAACCAACAATTACGAGATTTCCCGCACCACCAAGACCGAGGTGACCGAAGCCGGCCGCGTCAACCGCATCTCGGTCGCGGTGCTGGTCGACGGCAGCTACGCCAAGAACGAGAAGGGCGAACTGGTTTATCAGGACCGCACCAAGGAGCAGCTCGACCGCATCGCCGCTTTGGTCCGTTCGGCGATCGGCTTCGACCAGAAGCGCGGCGACCAGGTCGAGGTCGTCAACCTCCGCTTCGCCGAGCCGCCTGCCGCGCAGCCGATCGCCGAGCCCACCGGCCTGCTCGGCATGCTGCAATTCACCAAGGACGACGTGATGTACGTCATCGAGCTCGGCGTCATGATGATGCTCGGTCTCGTCGTGCTGTTCATGGTGGTCCGCCCGCTGGTCAAGCGCATCGTCGCGGCCGACGTGATTCCGGCGCTGACCGGTGGCGGCGTGCCGGCGCTGGCCGAAGCCCATGCCGAGAGCGCCGGCGCGACCGGCCAGGCGCTGATCCCCGCCGGCGGCGGCGCGGCGCAATTGATCGACGTCGCCCAGATCCAGGGCCAGGTCCATGCCCAGGCCGTGCATCGGGTCGGCGAGCTCGCCGAACGCAATCCGAACGAAACCGTCTCCATCGTCCGTCAATGGCTCAGCGAGCCGGTAGAGAACTGAGATGGCCGCCGTACCGCAGACCACCAACGCCAACGACATCGCCACCGTCCTCTCGACGCTGGCGAGCCGGCAGAGCGGCCGCGCCAAGGGCAAGCCGCTGCCCGGGCCGAAGCGCGCGGCGATCCTGATGCTTGCGCTCGGCGAGCAATATGGCGGCAAGATCTGGTCGATGCTCGACGACGAGGAGGTCCGCGAGCTGTCGGTTCATATGTCGACGCTCGGCACCGTCGAGGCCGACGTGGTCGAGGACCTGATGCTGGAATTCGTCTCGCGGATGTCGGCCTCCGGCGCGCTGATGGGCAATTTCGACGCCACCGAACGGCTGCTGCAGCAATACCTGCCGGCCGAACGCGTCACCGGCATCATGGACGAGATCCGCGGCCCCGCCGGCCGCAACATGTGGGAGAAGCTCTCCAACGTGCAGGAAGAGGTGCTCGCCAACTACCTCAAGAACGAGTACCCGCAGACCATCGCCGTGGTGCTGTCGAAATTGAAGCCGGAGCACGCCGCGCGGGTGCTCGCGATCCTGCCCGAGGACATGGCGCTCGACGTGGTCGGCCGCATGCTGCGGATGGAGGCGGTGCAGAAGGAAGTCATCGAACGCGTCGAGCAGACGCTGCGCAGCGAGTTCATGTCGAACCTGTCGCAGACCCGCCGCCGCGACGCCCATGAGGTGATGGCCGAGATCTTCAACAATTTCGACCGCCAGACCGAGACCCGCTTCATCACCTCGCTGGAAGAGGAGAACCGCGAATCCGCCGAGCGCATCAAGGCGCTGATGTTCACCTTCGACGATCTGATCAAGCTCGATTCCGCCTCGGCCCAGACCCTGATGCGCAACATCGACAAGGACAAGCTCGGCGTCGCGCTGAAGAGCGCCAACGAGGAGGTGCGCGCATTCTTCCTCGGCAACATGTCCTCGCGCGCCGGCAAGATGCTGATGGACGACATGGCCGCGATGGGCCCGGTGCGGCTGCGCGACGTCGACGAGGCGCAGGCGCTCCTGGTCAACCTCGCCAAGGACCTCGCCGCCCGCGGCGAGATCACGCTGACCAAGAACCGCGCCGACGACGAGCTGGTGTACTGATGGCCGCACCCGCAAAATTCCTGTTCGACACCGACTTCTCCGCACCCGACCGCTCGCGCGAGCGCGCGCCGACTCCGGCCGAGGTCGCGCAGAAGGTCGCCGACGCCGAGGCGCGGGCCTATCGCGCCGGCTACGAGGCCGCGCTGCGCGAAGCCAAGGTCGAGAGCGACCGCCGCGCCGCGCAGGCGCTGGAGGAGATCGGCGCCGCGATCAAGGGCATCGCGGCCCGCTTTGCCGGCATCGAGACGCGGATGGAGACCGAGGCGGTCGATGTCGCGGTCGCGGTCGCCCGCAAGCTCTGCGCCGAGCTGATCGCGCGCGAGCCGCTCGGCGAGATCGCCGCGCTGGTCTCCGACTGCTTCTCGCATCTGGTGGCGACGCCGCATCTCGTGGTCCGCATCAACGACGCGCTCTACGAGGCGGCGCATGACGGCATCGAGCGGATGGCGGCGCATTCCGGCTTCCAGGGCCGGCTGGTGATCCTGGCCGAGCCTTCGATCGCGACCGGCGATTGCCGGATCGAATGGGCCGACGGCGGCGTGGTGCTCGAGCGCGCCGCGATCGAAGCGAAGATCAACGAACTCGTCGGGCGCTATCTGGCGTCCCGCGACCAGACCGGTTGAAGGCGATTGAGGGCTGAACCATGAGCGACACCAACGTCCCGCTTCCCGATCTCAAACGCCGCCGACGCGCCCGGGATCGACGAGATCGGCTACAACGAGGACGAACATGCCGCGCGCATCGCGGCCGATCTCGAAGCCGTGTTCGACGTGCCGGTGCAGGTCTCGGCGGTGCTCGGCCGCTCCAAGATGGACGTCGGCGACCTCCTGAAGCTCGGACCGGGCACCGTGCTCGAGCTCGATCGCCGCGTCGGCGAGGCGATCGACATCTACGTCAACAACCGCCTGGTGGCGCGTGGCGAAGTGGTGCTGGTGGAAGACAAGCTCGGCGTGACCATGACCGAAATCATCAAGGCAGAACGCTCTTAACAATCCAGCGGTAGCGCGCGGAATCTGCGCGACCAGACGAACAGGAGATCATCATGCGGCTTCTCATCGTTGGCACCCTGAAGGGGCAGCTCACGACCGCGACCAAGATCGCGATGGACAACGGCGCCTCGGTGACCCACGCCGAGGCCGCCGAACAGGCGATGAACGTGCTGCGCGGCGGCAAGGGCGCCGACCTCCTGCTGGTCGATGTCGGCCTCGACATCCGCGACCTCGTGATGCGGCTCGAAGCCGAGCACATCCACGTGCCGATCGTCGCCTGCGGCATCTCCAACGACGCCCGCGCCGCAGTCGCCGCGATCCATGCCGGCGCCAAGGAATACATCCCGCTGCCGCCCGACCCGGAACTGATCGCAGCCGTGCTCGCCGCTGTCGCCAACGACGCGCGCGACCTGATCTATCGCGACGAGGCGATGGGCCGGGTGATCAAGCTCGCGCAGCAGATCGCGGGCTCCGACGCCTCCGTCATGATCACCGGCGAGTCCGGCACCGGCAAGGAAGTGCTGGCGCGCTACGTGCACTCCCGCTCGGCCCGCGCCAAGCGGCCGTTCATCTCGATCAACTGCGCGGCGATCCCGGAGCACCTGCTGGAATCCGAACTGTTCGGCCATGAGAAGGGCGCCTTCACCGGCGCGGTGGCGCGCCGCATCGGCAAGTTCGAGGAGGCGACCGGCGGCACGCTGCTGCTCGACGAAATCTCCGAGATGGACGTGCGGCTGCAATCAAAATTGTTGCGCGCGATCCAGGAGCGCGTGATCGACCGCGTCGGCGGCACCAGGCCGGTCCCGGTCGACATCCGCATCATCGCGACCTCGAACCGCAACCTCTCGGAAGCGGTGCGCGAGGGGACTTTCCGCGAGGACCTGCTGTTCCGCCTCAACGTGGTCAACCTAAAGATCCCGCCGCTGCGCGATCGTCCGGCCGACATCCTCGAGCTGGCGCAGCATTTCGCCAAGAAATATGCCGAAGCCAACGGCCTGCCGGTCCGCCCGATCTCGACCGATGCCCGCAGGGTCCTGACCGCGAACCGCTGGCAGGGCAACGTCCGCGAGCTCGAGAACACCATCCACCGCTCGGTGCTGATGGCGCAGGGCGACGAGATCGGTTCTGAGGCGATCCTCACCCCCGACGGCGACCGGCTCGACCTCGCCAAGACGGCGCCTGCGGTCGCGCACGCCACCCTCGCCGCCGAGCAGGTCACCCGCGCGCTGGTCGGCCGCACCGTCGCCGACGTCGAACGCGATTTGATCCTGGAAACGCTGAAGCACTGCCTCGGCAACCGCACCCATGCCGCCAACATCCTTGGCATCTCGATCCGCACGCTGCGCAACAAGCTGAACGAATATGCCGACGGCGGCATCCCGATCACCCCGGCCGGCAACGGCGCGCCTGACTATCAGCGCATGGCGAACGCCGGCTGAGATCTGGAAAGCGGCGGAGCAATTCCGCCGCAATGGCCTCGGATCAAGAGTAGCTGGGCGCGTCGGGCTTGCGAAAGATCCGGATCGGATCACCCGGCGTGATGTCGCGGCCGGTGAAGGTCACATAGGCATAGAGCGCAAGGTAAGCGACGGCGATTACGCCGACGATATAGAACAGCCAGGTTCCTACGCGCTTCATCGAACCGTCACGTCTGCGAAATCTCCGGCGCTTTTAATGCGCTTGCCGGGAAAAGCGCCACGGCCAACTTGCCGCGCCAGGCTGCCACAGACCACCCGCCGGCCACATATCGCGACAGGTCCTGGTCAAAGTCTTGGCTGGAAGGTCTTGGCTAAAAGGTCTTGGCTAAAGGTCTTGGCTAAAGGTCTTGTACCGCCGCCGGCCTTTCATCCTTGAATCCTGGCGTCAGTTGCCGTACTCAATCTCTCATTGTTTTCGATTTTTGAACAACTGGAGAGTGATATGGCTCTTTACGCGCAGACCAGCGGCACCATGACCACCAATTCCGCTTCGTTCATCCCGATCAAAGGCCTCTCGATCACCCTCCCTGAGGGCGTCGGCATTACCGCCATCATCATGCTGAACATCCCGTTCCCTTACGCCCAAGGCAACGATACGCCCGGCGGCAGCTTCGGGATCACCGTCAACGGTGTGATGTCCGGGGTGGTCGCAGGCTTCACCTACAACGAGCAGACCCCACAATCCTTCGGTCGTGTCCCGACCACGCTGGTGGCCGGCATCCCGCTCAGCAATACCGCTCAGACCATCCAGGCCGTCTGGTCCAGCGTCCGCGGCAGCACCGTCGTCATCGACACGCCCGCGAGCTTGACCGCAATCATGAGCTAGCGCGGCCCGCGGGCATGGACGTGACGCGACGGCAGGCTGACTTCGGCCAGCCTGACGGCGTCTTCCTCGTGGTCGATCGCGACATATTCGCCGTGCCAATAGGCCAGCGCGGCGGTGCGTTCCGACGCGATCACGTCGAGCACGCGGCCGATGACGATCGCGTGCGAGTGCCGCTCGATGATCTCCTCGACCTCGCAGTCAACCGCGGCAAGCGCGCCGACCAAAAGCGGGACGCCTGACGCGCGCGTCGTCCATTCGGCGCCGGTGAAGCGGTCGGCGCCCTTCAAGCCGCCCTTGCCGGTGAAGCGCTCGGCGATGTCGAGCTGATCGGCGGTCAGGATGTTGACGCCGAAGGCGCCATGGCGCGCGATCAGCGGCCATGAAGAGGCGGCGCGGTTGATGCTGACGATCAGCGACGGCGGATCGACCGAGAGCGACGTCACCGAGGTCACCGTCATTCCCGAAATGCCCTTGCCCCGACCGGCCGTGATCACGCTGACGCCGCCGGTGAGGTGGCGCATCGCACCACGAAACTGCGCGGCGGAGACTGTGGGCTCGATCGAGACATTGCGGACGACGGGGTTCATGGCGACCTCACAGGGTGTCTTCGCTGCCCTCGAGCAGATGCTTCAGGATCTCGCCTTCCAGCGCGGCGAGCTCGGCCGAGCCGCGCCGGCGCGGCCGCGGCAGATCGATCGTGACATCCTCGGCGATCCGGCCGTCCTCGATCACAAGCACGCGGTCGGCGAGCGCGACGGCCTCGGCGACGTCATGCGTCACCAGGATCGCGGTGAAGCCCTGGTCGCGCCAGACCCGTTCCAGCAATTGCTGCATCGAGATCCGCGTCAGCGCGTCGAGCGCGCCCAACGGCTCGTCGAACGCCAACACCCGTGGCTGGCTGACCAGCGCCCGCGCCAGCGCCACGCGCTGCTTCTGGCCGCCCGAGAGCACCGACGGCCACTGGGCGCGCTTGTCGCCGAGGCCGACCTCGACCAGCGCGCGCTCGGCACGCGCCTGCGCGTCGGCGGATGAGCGCTCGCGTCCCAGCCCGACCTCGACATTGGACAGCACCCGCGCCCAGGGCAGCAGGCGCGGCTCCTGGAACATGACGCGGACGTCCTGCGCCCGCGGCTCCTCGCCAAACGCGATGCTGCCCGCGGTCGGCGCGTCGAGACCCGCGATCAGGCGCAGCAGCGTGCTCTTGCCGCAGCCGCTGCGGCCGACGATCGCGACGAACTGGCCGGAGGGAATGTGCAGGTCAATGCCGCGCAGCACCTCATTGTCGCCGAACGTTTTGCGCAAGCCACGGATGGTCAGCGACAGGCCGCGGGCCGCATTTTCCGTCACTCGCCGCAAATGCCGTGGCTTCACGACGATGTCGGCGTCGTCGACCGGTTCGGCGTCAACGGGCTGGAAACGAAGCGCTTCTTGCATTCTCATTCTCACTTCTTCTGGAAGGCGGGGTGCCACGACAGGGTGAGCCGCTCCAGCGCCCGCGAGGCGCTGTCGGCGAGCTTGCCGAGCAGGGCGTAGATCAGGATCGAGAGCACGACGACGTCGATCAGCATGAATTCGCGCGCCTGCATCGCCATGTAGCCGAGGCCCGACGAGGCCGCGATGGTCTCGGCGACGATCAAGGTCAGCCACATGATGCCGAGCGCAAAGCGCAGGCCGACGAAGATCGACGGCAGCGCGCCCGGGAAGATCACCCGGCGGAACAGCTCGCCGTCGGTCATGCCGTAGATGCGGCCCATCTCGATCAGTTGCGGATCGACGGTGCGGATGCCGTGCAGCGTGTTGAGATAGATCGGGAAGAACACGCCGAGCGCGACCAGGAACAGTTTTGCCGACTCGTCGATGCCGAACCACAGGATGACCAGCGGGATCAGCGCCAGATGCGGGATGTTGCGCACCATCTGCAACGTGGTGTCGGTGAGTTTCGCCGACAGCTGCGACAGCCCGTTGGCGAGGCCGAAGGCGAAGCCGATGCCACCACCGATCACAAAGCCGATCGAGGCGCGCCAGAAGCTGACCCAGATGTTGCGGACCAATTCACCCGACAGCAGCAGCTTCCATCCCGCCAGCGCGACATCGGTCGGCGCCGGCAGCACGCGCGAGGGAACAAAGCCGGTGACGCAGGCGAGCTGCCAGATCAGCACGATCGCGAGCGGCACGATCCACGGGATCAGGCCGTCGACCTTGGGGAGTTTTGGCGCACCGACGCGCGGTAGTGAATCGATCAAGCTCATGATTGCGATGCCTGCTTCTGCGGACGGTAATCGTTGCCGATGGTTTCGCCGAACGGCCCGGTGTTGACGCGGATCGGCGTCACGTTGCCGGGCTGCGCCAGCGACAGCAGCGGGAACACCAGCTCGGCGAAGCGATAGGCTTCCTCGAGATGCGGGTAACCCGACATGATGAAGGTATCGACGCCGATGTCCTGATACTCCTTGATCCGTGCCGCGACGGTCTGGGGATCGCCGACCAGCGCGGTGCCGGCGCCGCCGCGTACCAGGCCGACGCCGGCCCAGAGATTCGGACTGATCTCGAGTTGGTCGCGGCGCCCGCCATGCAACTGCGCCATGCGCTGCTGGCCGACCGAGTCCATCCGCGCAAAGATCTTCTGCGCGGCGGCGACGGTGTCGTCCGTGACGTACTGGATCAGCTCGTCGGCGGCGCGCCAGGCCTCGGCATTGGTCTCGCGCACGATGACGTGCAGGCGGATGCCGAACGAGAGCTTGCGGCCGCGTTGCGCCGCCACCGCCTTCACCCTGTCGATCTTCTCGGCGACCTGCGCCGGCGGCTCGCCCCAGGTCAGATATTTGTCGACCGTGTCGACCGCGACGTCGATGCCGGCGTCCGACGAGCCGCCGAAATACAGCGGCGGCCGCGGCGATTGCACCGGATTGAACAGCAGGCGGCCGTCCTCGATCCGGATGTGCTCGCCTTCGACATTGACCGTCTTGCCTGCCAGGAGATCGCTGTAGACGTTCAGGAACTCGCGGGTCACCGCGTAGCGCTGGTCATGGTCGAGGAAGATGCCGTCGCCCTTGTTCTCGACCGGATCGCCGCCGGTGACGACGTTGATCAGCAGACGGCCGTTCGACAGCCGGTCGAGCGTCGCGGTCATGCGGGCGGCGACGCTCGGCGACTGCAAACCGGGCCTGACCGCCACGAGATAGCGCAGGCGCTCGGTCCAGGGCGCGACGGCTGAGGCCACCACCCAGGAGTCTTCGCAGCTTCGGCCGGTCGGCAGCAACACGCCGTAATAGCCGAGCTGGTCGGCGGCCTGCGCGATCTGGCGCAGATAGTTGAAGTTCACCTCGCGGCCGCCGATCGACGTGCCGAGATAGCGGCTGTCGCCGTGGGTCGGCAGAAACCAGAGGATATTGGCGTTGGTTGGGGTGCTCACGTGCCGGGTCTCCATGCGACGTCGGAAATCTTGATTGGTTTGGGGATCAGGCCGAGCGCGAAGAACGTGTCGGCGACCTGCTGCTGATCTGCGATCACCGCATCGGTGACCGGCTTGATGCCGTAGGCCTGCCGCTTCAGCGCGACCTCGACCACCGGCACCGACAGGCCGATGCTCGGCGCGAGCTGTTCGGCGACGGCGTGGATATCGCCCCTGGCCCAATCGTCGACCTCGCTGAGCTGCGCCAGCACGAGCTCGACGATCTTCGGATCGGCCCGCAAAAACTTCTTCGAGGCGAAATAGAACTGATAGTTGGCGACGATGCCGGTGCCATCAGTGACGGTGCGCGCGCCGGTCGCGGCTTCCGCTGCGGCCTGGAACGGATCCCAGATCACCCAGGCATCGACCGCGCCGCGCTCGAACGCCGCGCGCGCGTCGGCCGGCGCCAGGAACACCGGCTCGATCTCGGAATATTTGACGCCGGCTTTCTCCAGCGCCTTCACCAGCAGATAGTGGACGTTGGAGCCTTTGTTCACCGCAACCTTCTTGCCCTTCAGCTCCGCAACCGATCTGATCGGGCTGTCCTTCGGCACCAGGATCGCCTCGCCCTTCGGCGCCGGCGGCTCGTAGGCGACATACTGGATCGGCGCGCCGGCGGCCTGCGCGAAGATCGGCGGCGCCTCGCCGGTGTTGCCGAAATCGATCGCGCCGACGTTCAGCGCTTCGAGCAGCGGCGGCCCGGACGGAAACTCGGTCCACAACACGGTGTAGCCGACCGATTTCAGCTTCTGCTCGAGCGAGCCCTTGCTTTTCAGCAGCACCAGCTTGCCGTATTTCTGGAAGCCGATGCGGACGACTTTCTCCTGGCCGTAGGAGGCGCCGACGGCGGCCGCGACGATGCTGACCGACAGCACCGCGCGGGCAACCCAGCGTCGAAATAAACGCGTCATGGAAATGTCCTCTGCATTGAATTGAGCAAGGCGCGCCGATCAGGTCTGGGTGTTGCGCCAGACGATGTCGCGGATCGCGATCTGCTTCGGAATCAGGCCGAGCTTGAAGAAGCGATCGGCAACGCCCTGCTGGGTCGCGATGATGTCGTCGGTCACGGGCCCGACCGAGAAGCCCGCCCGCTTCGCCGCGATGGTCTGGATATCGAGCGGCACGCCGGTGACCGCGGCCAGTGATTTTGCGACCTCATCGGGATGCGCCTGCGCCCATGCCGCACTCGACGTCGTGACGTCGACGATCTGCTGCAGGAGGGCGCCGTGATTGCGGGCGAAGTCGCGGTTGGCGATGTAGAACGAGTTGGTCTTGGTGATATCGCGGGTCTTGACCAGAATGCGGCCATTCTGCTTGGTCTCGGCGATCGCGAAATACGGATCCCAGATCGCCCAGGCATCGATGCCGCCATTGGCGAAGGCCGGACCGGCGTCCGGCGGCGTCAGATAGACCGGCGTGATGTCGTCGTAGGTGAGCCCCGCCTTCTCCAGCGTCTGGATCACGACGTTATGGGCGCTCGACCCCTTGGTGAAGCCGACGCGTTTGCCCTTGAGATCAGTGATGTCCCTGATTGCGGAATTCTGCGGCACCAGGATGCCCGAGCCGTTGATGATCGGCTGCGCCGCTGCATAGACGATCGCCGCGCCCGCGGCCTGCGCGAAGATCGGCGGGGAATCGCCGACCGCACCGTAATCGACGCTGCCGACATTCATCGCTTCCATCATCGGCGGGCCCGAGGAGAACTCGACCCATTTCACGCTGATGCCCTGCGGCTTGAAATGATTTTCCAGGGCCTCGCGCTGCCGCGTAATGACGAGCACGCCGTTCTTCTGGTAGCCGATACGAATTTCCTTCGCGTCCGCCTGTGCCTCTGCGCGTGGTGACAGCGCAGCGGCTGCGGCTGTGACGAGCGACAGTTGGAGGAACTCACGACGCTTCATTCCAAGACTCTCCTGACGATCAAGTGCGCTACCGCGCTGCACGATCATGCGATGTCAGGATGATGGGGCGCGCGAATGAAGCTGTCGAGCACCGCACAAAAATAGCGATGCCTGCACTTCGGTGCAGGCATCGCGCGTGCCGTTTCTTTTAAAGCGCCGATCGCGTGTAGCGAATTATTTTCCTCACGAGATCGCGAGGTCGCTGCACATCAATTGATCAGCCTGCGGCAGCGGCTTTCGAGCCGACATTGACCGCGAGTTTGCCGTAGCGGTCCGAGAACGCCTGGGTGTCGATCTCCTCGAGCTGGATCGAACCATCGAGCACGCCCTTCTTCCAGGCATCGTGCTCGGGATCGTGCTGGAACTCCGGCATCACTTCCTTGCTGAACAGCTCGAGCGACTCGCAGATGTGCTCATGCGTATTCTTGCCGGCCTGATTGAGCAGGATCACCTGATCGATATGCGAGGAGCGGAAGCGCCGCAGTTTCTTGCGCAACGTCTCCGGCGAGCCGATCAGGCCGCCGCGCAGCGCGGCCTCCTGCGCCTCGGGATTCTCCCGCTTCCACTTGTTGTACTCGTCCCACATGTTGACGGTGCCCGGCGCCGGGCGCTGCCGGTTCTGCGCCTGGCCGTAATAGCGCAGCGCGAACTGGAAGAAGGTCGCGCCGTCTGCACGCTTGCGTGCCTCCTCGTCGGTCTTCGCGCACATGAAGAACGAGACCAGCGCCATGTTGGGATTGATCTCGTAGTCGGCGAGCTTCTTCAGCCGCTTGGTGATCGCGTTGTAATAGGCGTGCACCCAGGCATGCGCCGCCTCGGCGCTGACGAACTGGAAGCCGAGCGCGCCGAAGCCGTTCTGCCCGGCGCGCTCGATCGTCGGCAATTGCGAGCACGCCATCCAGAGCGGCGGATGCGGCTTCTGCACCGGCTTCGGCACGACATTGCGCAAGGGTATGTCGAAATACCTGCCGTGATGCTCGGTGCCGACCTTGGTGAACATCGGGAAGATCGCTTGCACCGCCTCCTCGAACACCTCGCGCTTGGTCTCCATGTCGCGGCCGAACGGCGTCAGCTCGGTGATCGAGGCGCTCTCGCCCATGCCGAACTCGCAGCGGCCGTTAGAGAGCAGGTCGAGCACCGCGACCCGCTCGGCGACGCGCGCGGGATGATTTGTCGTGAGCTGGAAGATGCCATGGCCGAGCCGGATGTTCTTCGTGCGCTGGCTCGCGGCGGCGAGGAAGGATTCCGGCGCCGGCGAGTGCGAATATTCCTCGAGGAAATGGTGCTCGACGACCCAGGCGTAGTCGTACGCGAGCCGGTCGGCCGTCTCCAATTGTGTCAGCGCGTTCTGGTAGAGCCTGAGCTCGTCGCCGTCGTTCCAGGGGCGCGGCAGTTGCAGCTCGTAAAAGATGCCGAACTTCATGGCGTCACTCCCAAGGTCGCGTACCCGACCACTTATTGTGGTCCGACCACATGTTGTGGTCCCGACCGTTTGTTATTGTCGGTCAGTCTAATGGCGTCGCACCCCAAGTCTAGCCTCAGGGGCGAAACCCCAATTCCGCGCAGCGGGAAGCCCGCTTGATCGGAACGCATGAATGGTTAGCTTGTCATGGCCTGAGTCGCGGCGTTATTGATCGCGCGCTCATTCTTCCGAAAGCCTCATGACCACCTTTACGCCGCACCAGGACATTGCGCTGAAAGCCGTTGCCGACTGGCTGAAGGCCAAGCCCGGCCAGAACGGCACGCCGCCGGTGTTCCGCCTGTTCGGGTATGCCGGAACCGGCAAGACCACGCTCGCCCGCCACATCGCCGAAGGCGTCGACGGCGAGGTGAAGTTCGCGGCCTTCACCGGCAAGGCGGCGCTGGTGATGCGCAACAAGGGTTGCGACAGTGCCTCGACGATCCATTCGCTGATCTACCGCGCCCGCGAGTCCGGCGTCGAGCAGCCGAGCTTCGAGCTGTGGGACGACGCGCCGGCATCGAAGGCCAAGCTGATCGTGATCGACGAATGCTCGATGGTCGACGCCGAGCTCGGCCGCGACCTGATGTCGTTCGACTGCCCGCTCTTGGTGCTCGGCGATCCCGCGCAATTGCCGCCGATCCAGGGCGGCGGCTTCTTCACCGACGCCGAACCGGACGCGATGCTGACCGAGGTGCACCGCCAGGCGCAGGACGATCCGATCGTGCGGATGTCGATGGACATCCGCGAGGGCCGCGAGCTCGAGATCGGCCGCCACGGCGAGAGCGAGGTGGTGTCGCGCAAGGAGCTCGATCCGGACCGCGTGATGGGTGCCGACCAGGTGCTGGTCGGCCGCAACAACACCCGCCGCGCCTACAACATGCGGGTGCGGCAGCGGCAGAACATCGAGGATCCCCTGCCGGTCGCCGGCGACAAGCTGGTCTGCCTGCGCAACAACCGCAAGAAGGGCCTGTTCAACGGCGGGCTGTGGCGGGTGAAGGCGCGCGCGCAGTCGAAATCCAAGATCATTACCATGCGCGTGATGCCGGACGAGGATTTCGGCTACAAGGTCACCAAGGTCTCCGTGCGCGGCGAGTGCTTCGACGGCGGCGTCGAGGGCGTGCCGTGGGAGCAGCGCAAGCCCTATGACGAGTTCGACTACGGCTATGTGCTGACCGTGCACAAGTCGCAGGGCTCGCAATGGGACGACGTCGTGCTGTTCGACGAGAGCTTTGCGTTTCAGGACAGCCGCGCAAGGTGGCTGTACACCGGCATCACTCGGGCGGCGAAGCGGCTGAGCGTCGTGGTGTGAGAGTCTCGCGCACTCCATAGACCCGTCATCATAGACCCGTCATCCTGAGGAGCGCGTAGCGCGTCTCGAAGGATGAACGGCCAAGCAGCCGGGCCGTGCATCCTTCGAGACGCCGCTTCGCGGCACCTCAGGATGACGGTGCGAGGCACCTAGCCCCTTGAATGACGGGCATTTTGCTCACGAAACCGTGTGGCCGGCGCCGTAACAAAACGCCCCCTCGCCCGTATTTTGAAGCGTCGGAGCAGCCCGGCCTGATTTGCCAATGCCGGCTCCCGCTCTAGACTGGCCCCAATTGCGATCCCACGAGGAACCCATGTCCAGCCGCTCCCTCAGCCGCCTCCCGCTTTACGCCGCCGCGATCGGCGCGCTGGCCGTCGCCGCGTTTGCAATCGCGCCCTCGCTTGCCGCCGAGGACGCCGTGATCATCCCGCCGCCGGCCGCGAGCTCGCCGGAGAACGGCATCAAGACCGCCGTGCTCGCCGGCGGCTGCTTCTGGGGTGTGCAGGGCGTGTTCCAGCACACCGCCGGCATCGTCAGTGCGGTGTCGGGCTACTCCGGCGGCAGCAAGGCCAATGCCGACTACGAGAAGGTCTCGACCGGCACCACCGGCCACGCGGAATCGGTCGAGATCAAGTACGATCCGCAGAAGATCTCCTACGGCAAGATCCTGCAGATATTCTTCTCGGTCGTGCACGACCCGACCCAGCTGAACCGCCAGGGCCCCGACTCCGGCACGCAATATCGCTCGGCGATCTTCACCACCAGCGATGAGCAGAAGAAGGTCGCGGACGCCTATATCGCCCAGCTCAACGCGGCCAAGGTCTACAAGAAGCCGATCGTCACCAAGGTCGGCGCGCTGGAGGCGTTCTATCCGGCGGAGGGCTACCACCAGGACTATCTGACGCTGCACCCGAACCAACCCTATATTGCGTATAACGACATCCCGAAGGTCGAGAACCTGAAGAAGATCTTCGCGGAGAATTACATCGAGAAGCCGACGCTGGTGAGCAGCACCAAGGTCACCAACTGACGGAACAGTCTCCGTCATTGCGAGGAGCCACCGGGTCCGGCCTTTTGGCCGGCCCGATGATAAACTCCGCGGACGAAGCAATCCATCGCGTGTCCCTCACACTGGATTGCTTCGCTTCGCTCGCAATGACGCCAACAAGGGAGTTTCCATGTCCGATACCAAAACCGACGGCAAGGTCCGCAAGAGCGAGGCCGAGTGGCGCAAGGAATTGACGCCGATGCAGTATGCCGTGCTGCGTGAGAAGGCGACCGAGCGCCCGTTCACCGGCGAATACGAGCATGACCCCCGCAACGGCACCTATGTCTGCGCCGGCTGCGGGCAGACGCTGTTCGAGTCCGACCAGAAGTTCGATTCCGGCTGCGGCTGGCCGAGCTTCTCCAAGCCGGCGGCGGAGAGCCATGTTGACGAGGAGCGCGACATGAGCCACGGCATGATCCGCACCGAGGTGCTGTGCTCGAAATGCGACGGCCACCTCGGCCACGTCTTCAACGACGGTCCCGGCCCGACCGGGCTGCGCTACTGCATCAACTCGGCGGCGCTGAAGCTGAACGAGAAGAAGTAGCGGCAATCTCCCGCTCCCGGCGTCCGACGATGTCCCCGCCCCGCGAGACCGACAACCGGTCGCGCGGGGCTTGGTTTTGGCCGCCGGCGCCCAACAACATCCTCGTGAACGGCCGGCGGCCTTAACGACTCGCGCCCCGGAATGTGCTTTGCTCTGGAATCGCGGGGCCGTCGGCGTCTCGCCGTGCGGCTGCCGCCTCTTCTGAGGAGGGCGCCATGTCGCTCGGATTGATCCTCATCATCGTCCTGCTGATTGTCCTGCTGGGCGGCTATAGCGGCCGGATTCGCGGCTATGGCTATGGCCTCGGCCACTCCGGAATGGGCCTTTTCGGGGTGATTTTGATCGTGGTCGCGATCCTGGCCTGGCTCGACAAGATTTGAGAGACATAAGCCATTGAAATAAATGGACTTATTTAGCGGAACCGCGTGCTATGCGCGGATTCAGCATGTGCCCTGTCGGGGGCGCTTCTGGGGTCGCATTTTTGTCAAAGAGGCCTATATTAGGGGCCGGAAATGACATGTACGGCGTGCCGCCGGTTATAGGCCGCCGTCCCCAAAATCCCTTCGCCACGCTAACTGACAAGAACACAAGAGGTCGTCGACCATGCGTCCCCTGCGTCCGTTCAACTATAACACATCAGCCGAACTGTTCCCCGCCGCGATCCGCAAGAAGAAGCGGGCGGGCTTCGCGTACCGCCGTTTCGGCACTGCTGCCGAGGCCGTGCAGTTCGCGATGGAGCAGCTGCCGGCGGATTCGCTGAACGGCGCCTACCTCCAGGTCGAGGAAGCCCGTTTCGACCAGAACGGCATCCGCTCGCTCTATGAGAGCGAGGCATTCCCGCTGCCGCGCCGTCCGCGCCCCGCCGCTAGCCAGACGGACGCCGACGCCGCATAAGATTTCTGCGTCGCGCTCAACGAAAAGCCCTCGGCGATGTCCGAGGGCTTTTGTTTTTTGGAAGACTCCTTGTTGCGCATGATCTCCGCGCAAGCGCCTTGCGTTTGTCGCGAGGGAAAACCGCTGCACACTTTTCCGGATTATGCGCTAGAGCATGATCCGGAAAAGTGGAAACCGGTTTTCCGAAAGGATCATGCTCAAACAAAGAGATGAGATCGTGATGCGATTCCGTGGAAACGCATCATGATCTAGAGGCGCGGCTGCTTGTCGAGCCAGCGCCGCAGCATCCGCACATTGCGGATGTTGGCGCGGAACATGACGTCGAAGGCATCGCCCGCCACAGGCACCATGCCGATCACGCCGTCGACGGCGACGTTGGCGAGCATCCGCGCGGTGATGTGCCAGGGCGCGCCCAGCAGACGCGCCTCGCGCACCAGCCACAGCGAGATCGCGGTCGTGATGAGATCGCCGACCACGGGAATCAGACCGATCAGCCCGTCGATGCCGTAGCGGACATTGGTGCCCGGCACGATGAAAGCGACGTCGAGCAGCTTTGCGATCGTCTCGAGCCGCGCCAGCCGCTCCTCGCGCGTCAGATTGCCGAACGGATTGGCGGTGGAGTGTCGGAAGTCGAACTGGAAGCCTTCCTGAAAGCCTTGGAACTGCGGATGCAGCGGGCCATCGGCGAGTTCGCGCCCGTCCTGATCGATGACCTTGCCGCGCGCCTGCGCTCCGCCGAAAGGCGGCCGCGATCGCGTGGCATAGGGGGTGAAGATGTCGTCCTCGGGCATGGCCATCACATGGTAACGCAGGCAGGCGGTTCAAGTTGCGTCACATTACCACTGTGTCACGTTCAACGCCGCATCACGCTCAAGCATCAAGTGCCGCGCGCCGCTGTCGGCGTCAAGCCGAAGCGGCGGCGTGCATGTCGGCCTTGGATTAGCTTGGCCTTGGGCCCGAAGATGCGTGATGCGGTCAATCGAGACAGATCGTATCGACAGTCATCGAGAGCCTGTTCGCCTTGCTCAATAGACGCCCTTGTTCATGGTTCTGAGCCGCTGCGCCAGCGTCCTCATCACCTTCAGGGCGAAATGCGGCGTCTGGCTGACCAGGAAGAGAAACTGTTTCTCCGAGACCGGGACAAGCTCGACATCCGTGAGCGCCGTGGCGGTCGCACTCCTCGGCTCGTTGTCGATCAACGCCATCTCGCCAAAGATCGTGTCGGGCGCCAGCTCCGCCATGGTCTTGTTACCGACCTGAATGCGCACGTAACCGCTCTTGATCACGAACAGCTCGTTGGCCTGCTCGCCCTCGCGAAAAATGAGGCCACCGGCCCGGACCAGGCGCGTTTCGATACTGTTGCCCGTCAGAAGGCTAAAGCTTGCATCTGCCACTCGAAATTCCCTTTCTCCGAACCCGACGCAGATCCCGTAAGTCCCGGTCGTCTGCGGCGACGGCTGAAATAAATGCGCGAACACAGAATAGAGCAGGCCCGAGATCAGCATCGCCGCTGCCCCCGGACGGCCGCGGTCGCGAGGACGAACGCGGACATGACATTGGGACTACGTTTGCATGACGATGATATGACAATTGTGTGAAGGCAGCTGGACCTCCGGCGCCTCACGCGCTGATACGATTACTGCAATGGGTGATCTATTCCGAGCCGTGCGTTCAGCGCGGCCCTGTCCTATCGAAACGTACTCATTTCGGTGTGGGTCGAAGTCGCCGAAAGCGATTTCTGCTTTTCCCTTGGTAATGAGCACCTGCCTAATGCTGGGACGCCGGCTGCGCCGGCGCGTGCAGTTCCTCGGCATATTTGTGCGCCAGCCAGGACGTGATCACGCCCGGGATGAAGCCGACCATGCCGTACAGGATGAACTGCACCGCGCCGCTCTCGGAGCCGTGCGAGGCATAGGTCAGCGCCGCGCCGACAAACGCCACCGCTCCGACCAGCAGCATCCGCACCAGCGGCGTAATCCGCTTCACATGCATCAGGATGTCGTCGATCGCGCCGAACATCAGCGACGGCACGATGCCGAACAGATAATTGTATTGCAGCGACTTCACGAACACGACGAGCAGCTTCGTCACCTCGCCGCCATTGGTCTCGGTCCAGTAGCCGGACTGATAGGTGGTCATGAGCAGCAGCAGGAAGCCGCCGATGAACGGCCCGATGGCTGCGAAGATCAGATAGCGTTTCATGACGCACCCTTGCCCGAGGTCAGCCAAGTGTAACGCAGTCACGCGACGGTTCTAGGGAAAATCGAAAGCGCCCGGCAATGTTCCGGACGTCTGCGGATCGAATGCGCTGCAACAATCGCTGCCGTCGCTGCGATACGGAATCGCCCGGACGGAGCCGGGCGATGACGTCTTGAAACACCGAGGTGAGTGCTAGGGCGGTTACTCACCCCACGCCGCGAACGCTTCGTTGAAGGCGCGCTCACCGGGGGCGCCCTTCTCGATCGCGATGATGGCGCGGCGCTGGTTGGTATAGACCAGCGGCACATCGAACCACGAGCGCTCCTTCAGGAGCTGAAGATTGCGCGAGCGGTCGGCGTCGACATTGGAGAGGCCGACCAGGAAGAAGCCGTCGGTGACCTTGACCGCGAGGCCGGCCAGCGGCGTGCCGCGCGCCTGCTCGTTCGACTTCATCAGGATGCCCGGCACATTGCCGACGCCGCCATTGGCGAAGTCCTGCGGCAGGATGAAGGTCAATTCCGCGGTGTGGCTCGCCGGCAGCGATGAGTCGGTGTTGCGGCGGAACGACATCGTCATCTTGAACTTGCGATCCGGGATGTCGATGTCGGCGCGCACGGCGATGTCGGGCTTCTGGTTGCCCGATCCCTTGACCTGCTCGGTGCGCCAGACCACCGAACCGACATATTGCTTGCCCTTCGGATCCGACGGGTCCTCGTCATAGAGCACCACGCGCTGCGCCACCGGGGCGACCGGTTCGCCCGACGAGGGCTGGCCGACGCGGTCGGTGATCTTCTTGCTCGCCGGCGTCGATGCATCCTTCGGCGCCTCGACGGGCGCGGAGGATTTGAACAGGCTGCTGACAAGCGTCATGGCCTGTTGCCGGAACAGGATGCCGGTGCCGACCAGGATCAGCAGGATGCCAATCACGATCGCGGTCTTGTACGGGAACATCGAGCCGATGCGCGGCGGCTTCTTCGGCTCGCGATCGCCATTGCCGACCCGCGACCGCTGCGGCGGCTGCCCGTCCGGCGACCGCGGCATGTAGCGCTCGGCCTCCTCGACCGACTCGTCGTAGGAATACGGCGCCTCGGGATCGCCGCCGCGGTTTTCCAGGCTCGGCTCGAGCCGGTCGAATTCCGGCGAGGGCGACGGCACGTTGGCGTAGGTCTTGCGTGCGTTGCGGCTGGCCTGCGCCGCGGCACGCCCGAGATCGTCGGCATCGGCGGTGATGTCGCGGAAGCCGCGAACGCCCTGCGAGGCCGGCGGCACCTGCGGCTGCGCAGCTTCCGGACCGCGGCGCGGCGGAGCAGCAGGCCGGGCCTGGGTCTCGGGACCCGGCGGAACCTGGTGGGGGTTCTGCGGCCGCGGCGGAGCCTCGGGCCGCAAATTGCGTGGCGGCCGGGGTTCGGCCGGAGCCGGAGGCCGCGGACGGGCGGCAATGTCGGCGGGATTGGCCTCCGGCGGCCTTGTACTTGCCTCCGGCGGCCTTGGATTGGCACGGCGCAGCGGGTCGCTGCTGCGGGCCGCACCGCCGCCGGGGCGCGAGGCCTCGCGGGCGCGCTGCGCGGCCTCGGACTCGACCTTGCGAACCGCCTCTTCCAGCGACAGCCGCTCGCGGGTGATCTCGGATTCGGACAGCGGCGGCTGCACCCCGCGGAGTTGCTGGATCAACGCCGTTCGCGCCCGCGCATACAGCGCGCGGCGGGCTTCGCCGGGAGCGTTGGGGTCCAATCCGGCGATGGCGCGGGCGATCAGCGGGTAGTAGTCAGCCATTTCCACACAATTGGTGGGATATAGGTAATATCCCGTTAAGCCTCGAACGGATTCTGTACCAGAATTGTATCTTCACGTTCCGGACTGGTGGATAGCAGGGCGATCGGACACCCCACCAGTTCCTCGACCCGGCGGACATATTTAATGGCCTGGGCCGGCAGTTCCGCCCAGGACCGCGCATTGGCCGTCGGCTGCTTCCAGCCCTCGATGATCTCGTAGATCGGCTCGACCCGGGCCTGCGCGCCCTCGCCCGCTGGCAGGTGGTCGATTTCCTTGCCGTCGAGCTTGTAGCCGATGCAGACCTTGATGCTGTCGAACCCGTCGAGGATATCGAGCTTGGTCAGCGCCAGCCCGGCAATTCCGCAGGTGCGGACGGTTTGCCGCACCAGCATCGCGTCGAACCAGCCGACCCGGCGCTTGCGCCCGGTGTTGACGCCGAATTCCTTGCCGCGGCGGCCGATTTCCTCGCCGATCTCGTCGTGCAGCTCGGTCGGGAACGGACCCTGGCCGACGCGGGTGGTGTAGGCCTTGCAGATGCCCAAGACATAGCCGACCGCGCCCGGGCCGAGGCCGGTGCCGGTCGCGGCCTGCCCCGCCACCGTGTTGGACGACGTCACATAGGGATAGGTGCCGTGGTCGACGTCGAGCAGCGCACCCTGCGCGCCCTCGAACAGGATCCGCTTGCCCTCGCGACGCTTGAGGTCGAGCAGCCGCCACACCGTCTCGGCATAGGGCAAAAGCTTCGGCGCCATCGCCGACAGCTCGGCCAGGATGTTCTTGCCGTCGATCTCTTCCAGGTTGAGGCCGCGGCGCAGCGCGTTGTGGTGCGCCAGCAGGCGTTCGATCTTGTGCGGCAGGGTGTCGAGGTCGGCGAGGTCCATCAGGCGGATGGCGCGGCGACCGACCTTGTCCTCATAGGCCGGGCCGATGCCGCGGCGGGTGGTGCCGATCGAGGTGATGGCGTTGGAGGATTCGCGCAGGGCGTCGAGTTCGCGATGCAGCGGCAGGATCAGCGTGACGTTCTCGGCGATCCGCAGATTGTCCGGTCCGACCGCGACGCCCTGCCCCTTCAGCTTGGCGACCTCGTCGAGGAAGGCCTGCGGATCGAACACCACGCCGTTGCCGATCACCGCCAGCTTGTTCGGGCGCAGCACGCCGGAGGGCAGCAGCGCCAGCTTGTAGGTCTCGCCGTTGATCACGAGCGTATGGCCGGCATTATGGCCGCCCTGGAAGCGCACGACGATGTCGGCCTGTTCCGACAGCCAGTCGACGATCTTGCCCTTCCCCTCGTCACCCCACTGGGCGCCGACGACGACAACATTGGCCATTGCGAAGATGTTCCCTTCAGGTGTTTCAGAGACCATGATCACGGCGAAAACGCGTCCGCCCACAGCGATCATGCATTGATATGCCCAGCCCAAATCACGGCGCCCGGCCGCGCGCACGCAAGGCGCCTACCGGATAAAGGAAGCGGGTCGGCTGCGCAAGCAAGAACGGGGTCATTTGCGCCTTTTAGACGAGCTACAACCCTTTGATATCCCCTGAAAATTCCATATCGCGCCGGTCGGCGCCGGGCTGGCGAGAATTTAATGTTACGGCCGCGTGACGTCAGGCGTGCTGCGGATTGATCGCAGCTTCCATTGCGGCGATCATTCACCTGGGTTAACCGGCGGAGCCCATGCCCAATTCGACACCAGCAACGATGGCGCTCAGGAAGCTAGGCCTCGCCTTCAAGCTTCACACCTATGTCTACGATTCCAGCGCCGAGAGCATCGGGCTGCAGGCGGCGGAGGCGCTCGGCGTCGACCCCAACCGCATGCTCAAGACGCTGATGGCGGAGGTCGACGGCAAGCCGGTCTGCGCCGTGGTGCCGTCCGACTGCGAGGTCAGCATGAAGAAGCTTGCCGCAGCGCTCGGCGGCAAGTCGGCCAAGATGATGCGCCCGGCCGATGCCGAGCGGCTGACCGGCTACCATGTCGGCGGCATCAGCCCGTTCGGCCAGAAGAAGAAGGTGCCGACCGCGATCGACGAGACTGCCCTCACCCACGTCACCGTCTTCGTCAATGGCGGCCAGCGCGGCCTGCAGATCGAGATCGATCCGAACGACGCTGCGCTCGCCGCCGGCGCCATGATGAAGGCGCTGGTGGCGACGCAGGACTGATCCCAAGACTGATCCCGAGATTGATCCAGAGGCTGATCCTCGGACCGACCGCCGCGATCAATGCGAGGATTTGTCCCTGGCAAACTCCGCGCCGACGAAGTCGGACAGGCCGGTCAATTCCTCCGCCGAAATGTCGTTGACGTTGAGCCGCAGCTGCATGATCGCGAGGTCGAGCAGATGTGCGGCGAAGCTTGCGCCGGCCGCCCTCACGATGCTGCGCTGCTCGATCAAGACAGCGATGACGTCGCGCAGACTGCGCACTTGCACTTGATCCATGGCCCTTTGCCCGATGCTGGCCGTTGTTATCTGAGTTGTCATTGGGATACCGATTGTAGTGTGCTGATGGACGCCGCGCTGGCGGCTGGGATGTAGGGCAGGCGCTCGGCTTCCTCGCCGAGATGCGGGATGCGGGACGGCAGCTCGCGAACCTCGATGTCGATCGTCATCGGCGGCGGAATCAGCGTCACCGAGGCTTTCGGCCACGGCGCCGGATTCGGGCTGACACCGGTGAAGCGATAGGCCGCGGCGATCTCGAGCGCGAGCAGTTGCAGCTCGAGCATCGCAACCCCCATGCCGGCGCAGGCGCGCGGACCGGCGCCGAACGGGATGTAGGCGTCGGTGTTGTAGCGCCGCGTCATCAGGAAGCGGTCCGGATCCGCGAAATGCCTGGGATCGCGCTGCAATTGCCACGGGCAGATCAGCAGCGAGGTGCCGACCTTGAGCTCGCGCCCGCCGATCGTCACCGGCTGCATCACCTCGCGCGAGAACCACCAGGCGCTGGGATAGAGCCGGCAGACCTCCTTGACCAAGGTCGCGCTCAAATTGGCACGCTTGACCGCGTCAAGCCGCAACTCGCCGTCGTCGCCAAGGCACTCCGCCGCCTCATCGGCAATGTCGTCCATCAGCGCCGGATCGGCCGCCATCTGGTAGAACATCCACGCCGCGGTCGAGCCGGTGGTGTGATGGCCGGCCAGCAGCAATGTCAGGATTTCGTCCTCGAGATCGCGATCGCTCAGGCCGAGCGCCTCGAGATCGCGCAGCGCGCTGCTCGAGCCTGCCTTGCGGCGCAGGCGCTGCACCACCGTCGACATGGCGAGCTTGGCACAGACCCGGTTCTTGCGACGCCGGTACCAAGCCACCGGACCGAACGGCAACGCGCGGAACATCTCCTCGGCCAGATCGTCCTCGATCGCGCCCACGGCCTGAACCAGGGCTTCCTCGTCGCCGGACGACATCACTTGGGAGCCGAAGATCGCGACGCAGATCGTCCGCAGCGCCAGCATCGCGGTGACATGGTGCGGATCGAACGATCCGAGCCGCGCCAGGCTGGCGCCGACCGCGCGGATCTCGGCGCACATATGCGGCAGGAATTTCTCGACGCTGCCCTTCGCCATGTGCTTCTGCAGCACGGTGCGCCGCCGCTTGTGCTCCTCGCCGCTCAGCATCAGCGAGCTGCGGCCGAGCACCGGCGTCAGCTTCTTGATCAGCTTGCCCTTGCCGATGTCGGTCTCCGGCGCCTTGAGGATCGGACGCAGCAGATCGGGATCGTTGACCAGGAAGACGGGCGCGGGACCGAGCCGCAACGGCACCAGCCCGAGCGCGGCCTCGTTGCCGCGCGTCAGCAACAGACGCAGCGGATCACGCTGGAATGCTCGAACGTCCGAGAACATATGAGGCATCGTGGATCTCCATTTGCCGTCCAAGGTCGAGGAATTTGGTCAGGCCGGGATTGTCGGCGAGGCCAAGCGGGATTTCTCCGGCGAGCGCCGTCAGCGGGCGGCCGGAGCGGTCATCGCCGATCACCTGCGGCGGGCCGTAGCGGTGGGTGTGGATGCCCATCCGGGCGAGGAAGCGCTCGTAGGTGAGGTCGGCCATCGCCACCAGCGCCGACGCACCGCGCAGCTCGGCAAAACGAAACATCAGCGCATAATTGACCCGCGCGGCGGATGCGGTGGCGGCGCCGGGCAGCACGCCGAAGCGGCTGATTTCCCAGGCGTCACGGCGACTGGGGAAACGGCGCTGCGCCAGCTGCGGGAAGACCGACTTGGTGAGATAGGGATAATCGGTGCGGATCGCCCGGAAGCCGCCGACGAGCTCGACGCCGGAGAACAACAGGCAGTGTTCGGTATACCAACAGTCGAACTGATCGCGTTCGACGTCTCCGATCGTGGTCAGGAGCCAGCCGCAATGATCGACGAACAGGCGCTTGCGCAGCCGCAACATCGCCTCGACATGCGCCGGATCAAGCTCTTCCCGGGTGATGAGTGCATGATAGCCGTCCAATGAATAAAGCATTTGCCCCGTCCTCCAAATGCGGCAACATCTGGGACAAAAGGGGCTAACTGTGGTACCCCCGAAAACCGGGGGTTTTTGCCAATGGGCCTGGTAGACGCGATTTCGACCATCGAAGCGTCAGACAGCATCAACGAGCTCAGCTCGTCACTGCACCGTATTGTCCAGAACTATGGCTTTTCGGGCTTCGCCTTTGTCGATGCCGGCCGGCCTGACCTCGATCTGCCCTACCATATCGGCACTTTTCCCGATGCCTGGAAGCGTGCGTATGTGCAGAATGAATTCGTCCATGCCGACCCGGCGCTGGCGCGGTCGCGACGCACCAACACGCCGTTCAGCTGGAGCAGCCTGAAGCTGCCGGAGCGGAGCGGGCACAAGCGCGCGCCCGAGGTCAAGACGATGGATGCCGCCCGCGAGTTCGGCTTCAGGGACGGCTTCGTCGTGCCGTTCCACTATCGCGACCGGGTCGGCGCCGTGCATTCGAGCTCGACGGTGTTCTTCTGGGAGGACGAGCAGCGCGACTTCGACAAGCTATTCATCTGCCATCGGCATGAACTGCATCTCTTGATGATCTACTGGGTGCAGCGGGCGATGGACATCGTCAACCGCGACCAGCGCAATGCGCCGACCATCCTGAAGCCCGCCGACGCCGCCGAGACCATCAAGCTGACGGGGCGGGAAAAGGAGGTGATCGCCTGGGCGGCGCGCGGCAAGACCGTGGCCGACACCGCGCAGATCCTCGGCATCTCGCCGGAGACGGTGGAGGGCTTCATCAAGCAGGCGCTGCGCAAGCTCGAGGCATCCAACAAGACGCACGGGGTGGCGAAGAGCATCGCGCTCGGGATCATCGACTTGTGAGCGGCACCGCGGAGCCATCGCGGCACGGCCGGGCAGCTTCTGCGCCCACGGCATCGCCGCGCGAAGCGGAAACGCCGTGATATGTGGCGAGGTCACAGATCCGGGTTGGATTCACCCCACCGATCACCCCCTGATTGCATTCGCACACGGTCTTGATAAAAAGGCTAGGGCCTGAACGCACCATGAGCACATCGCAGGACGACCGGATCGATCAACTGGTGCAAGCGCGCTGGCGCGAGATCGGCCTGTCGCAGGCAGATCTCGCCGAGATCCTGTGCGCCGGGGCCGCCCTGCAAAAGAACGGTGTGACCGGCACGGTGAAAATCGATACCGGCCGTCTGGCGACCGTTGCCGAGATGCTCGGGATCGCCGCCGACATGCTCAATCGGCCGCCCGCCACACCCGCGCAGGCGCAAAGCGGCCAGGCGGCGGAATCGCTGCAATCCCTGCTCGAACTGCGCATGCTGCGGGTGTTCCGCGATGTGCAGGATCCCGACACCAAGCGGATCCTGATCGAGCTCGCCGAGCAGATCGTCAAGCGCCAGACCACGCCGCCCGATGCCGGCTAGAGCATGATCCGGACCGGAAGAGCCGCGTCAGCGCACAGTGCGAGGGGGCTCCCGGAAGGGGGCCTTCGCGCATGGTCGCGATGCGTCTATCCCCATTGATGGAATGGCGGAATCCGTGTCTGTGACAGGGGCCGGGGCGATCCATTCCGGCCCGGCGCAGCCTGCCGGGCGGGCCGCGGCGTCGTGAACCCGGGCCTCATCGAATGTCTGCCTCCGATTCCACCACAACGCCTGCGTCCGGCTCCTGGATCGCCAACCAGCCGTATCTCTTGCTGTGCATCACCGCGATGTGCTGGGCCGGCAATGCGATCGTCGGCCGGCTTGCCGCCGGCCACATTCCGCCGGTGACGCTGTCGTTCCTGCGCTGGTCGGCGGCCTTCCTGATCATCCTGCCGTTTGCCTGGAAGCACCTCGTCCGCGACTGGCCCGTGATCCGCAACAATCTCGGCATCATGATGCTGCTGTCGGTCACCGGCATCAGCGCCTTCAACACGCTGCAATACTGGGCGCTCGAGCACACGCAGGCGCTCAACACGCTGCTGCTGCAATCGGCGGCGCCGCTCGTCGTCGCGCTGTGGTCGCTGATCCTGCTCGGCACGCGGCTGACGCTGGCGCAGCTCTGCGGCGTGTTGCTGTCGCTGTGCGGGGTGCTTGTCATCCTGCTGCATGGCGATCTCACCACGCTGTCGAAGATCGACTTCAACAAGGGCGATCTGATCTTCACCGTCGCGCTGGTGATCTTCGCGCTGTATTCGGTGCTGACCTTGAAGCGGCCCAAGATCCACGGCCTGTCGGTCGCGGCCTTCACCTTCGGCTGCGGCGCGCTGTTCCTGATCCCGTTCTTCATCTGGGAACTCGGCGCGCGTCCGGTGATGCAGCTCACCACAAACAACCTGCTGTCGCTGTTCTATGTCGCGGTGTTCCCCTCGACATTGGCCTATCTTTGCTTCAATCGCGGCGTGCAGCTGATCGGCGCCAACCGGGCCGCGCCGTTCTTCCACATGGTTCCGGTGTTCGGCACCGTCATGTCGATCGTGTTCATCGGCGAGCATCCGCAGGCGTTCCATTTCATCGGCTTCGCGCTGGTGCTGGCCGGCGTGTTCGCGGCGTCGCGGAAGCAGTCGGCCTGATCCGGCCGGCCGGAGGTGCGGTGACTATCGGCAGCAAATCCGCTATCTCTCGACGCCTGCTTCGCGGACAGGTCCCAAACGCATGGCGCGCGCCAGCAATCTCTTGATCGGCACCCTGACGCTGGCCCTGATCGCCGGCTCGCTCGGCGGCTGGCTGGGCTATCAGCGCTATGCCGGCATCAAGCGGATGGTGCCGTTCCGCGTCATCTTCGAGGGCTCGGCTTCCGGCTTGCGCCGCGGCGCCAGCGTCAACTTCGCCGGCGTGCGGATCGGCGAGGTGGTCTCGATCAGGCTCGACCGGCACCGCGTGGTGGCGATGACGCGGATCGACGGCACCGTTCCGATCAAGAAGGACACCCAGGCCGGCCTCGAATTCCAGGGTCTCACCGGGATCGCCTCGATCTCCTTCACCGGCGGCGCCGAAACTGCTCCGCCGCCGGCGCTCGGCGCCGACGGCATTCCCGAACTGACCGCCGACGCCGACGGCACGATGGGCATCCAGGAGAAGCTGCGCGTCGCGCTGCGCAATGTCGATCGCGTCATCACCGAGAACGAGGCCGACATCAAGGACTCGCTGCTCGGGCTCGAGAACTTCACCAATTCGCTGTCCGGCAATGGCGAGCTGATCGCCGGCTTCATCGACGCCGCCGACGACGGCATCAGCGCGGTTGACGCCAAGCTGACCTCGGCCGACAAGTTCCTGAAAAGCTTCGGCAGCGACAAATATGGCGGCGAGCTGCTGCCGACCGTGATCTCGCTGCGCGAGCTGATCCAGAGCTTCGACAAGAAATCCGGCGCCATGATCGCCGAGACCCGCAGGACGCTCGGCGACGTCAGCCAGTCCGTCAACAAGTTCAACGAGAAGTTTGTGCCGCCTGCCGGCAGACGCTAACCTCGCGCTCCGGCCAAGAACCAAGAACAACGGAAACGTTCCCTATGCACGACCGCACCGCTGCGCTCTCGCCGCCTCCCGCAACCGTCAGCCGCGCCGCGCCCGCGGTGCCCCGGCATTTGCGGCGCTATCTCACGCTCGACGATTTCGAGCCGCAGGCGCGGCGGCTGCTGCCGAAATTCCTCTACGGCTACATCTCCGGCGGCGCCGAGACCGATATGGCCCGGTCAGACAATCGCAGGGCGTTCGAGGAATACGGCTTCGTGCCGCGCGTGCTGCAGGACGTGTCCGGCCGCGACCAGACCACGACGCTGTTCGGCAAGAGCTACGCCTCGCCGTTCGGAATTCCACCGATGGGCTCCTCGGCGCTGTGCGCTTATCGCGGCGACATCGTGCTGACGCGCGCAGCCGCTGCCGCCAACGTCCCGATGATCCTCTCGGCCTCCTCGCTGATTACGCTGGAGGACGTCCGCGCTGCCAACCCGCGGGCCTGGTACCAGGCCTATCTCGCCGGCCTGCCCGAGCGGATCGAGCCGCTGGTCGATCGCGTCGCGGCGGCCGGCTACGACACCTTCGTCGTCACCGCCGACGTGCCGGTGCCGCCGAACCGCGAGAACAACATCCGCAACGGCTTCCAGGTGCCGCTCGAGATCACCCCGCGGGTTTTCTGGGACACCATCACCCATCCGGACTGGCTGCTGAACACCTGGGCGCGCACCGTATTCAACCACGGCATGCCGCATTTCGAGAACATGGACGCCAAGCAGGGCCCGCCGGTGCTGTCCAAGAATTTGATGCGCAACATCGGCAGCCGCGATCAGCTGGCCTGGAAGCATGTCGAGCTGATCCGCAAGCGCTGGCGCGGCAAGCTCGTGGTCAAGGGGCTGATCTCGCCGGAAGACGCCCGGCTGGCGCGCGAGCACGGCTGCGACGGCGTGATGGTCTCCAACCATGGCGGCCGCCAGCTCGACTACACCGTCTCCGGCCTGCGCACGCTGCCGGAGATCGCGGCACAGAAGGGCGGCATGACCGTGATGGTCGATGGCGGCATCCGCCGCGGCACCGACGTGATCAAGGCGCTGGCGCTCGGAGCGGATTTCGTCTGGGTCGGCCGCCCGTTCCTCTATGCCGCCGTGGTCGCCGGCGAGGCCGGCGTGTCGCGCGCGATCTCGCTCTTGCATGCCGAGATCGACCGCGACCTCGCCCTGCTCGGCATCCGCAGCCTGAACGAGATCACCCCCGACCTGGTGCGGAAGTTCTAGAGCGTGATGAGATCAGGTCGAGCTGGAGCGGCGTCGAAACTTCACTTCTCCCTTGGGAGAGGTGAACCAAGACCTCGCCAAGCCGATTCAACCCAATCTCATCGTGCTCGAGGCTCAGGCATAGCGCGCCGCGCCCATGCAGAGCGCGGTGATCGCGAGCAGCCCCGCCGCGATGCGCTGTGCCACCGCCAGCCGGGACCGCGCCGCTGACGGATCACTCGCGCTGCTGCGGAGCTGCCGGACTGCGCCGCCGCCGACGATGATCTGCACGGCAATCGCGGCAAGCGCCGCGATCGCGCCGCCGGCCAGGATCTGCTCCGACAACGCGAACGAGCCTTCATGGACCAGGCGCCACAGCGTGGCGCCGGTCACGATCGCAACCGTCGCGGCGCCGATTTGCGGCAACAGCAGCTTTTCGCCGCCGAGGCCGCCGGTGCGCGCCAGGGTGAAGCTCGAGCCGGCCCAAAACACCGATGACAGGACGTGAAGAGACAAGGCTATGATGAGGGCGGTCTGCATGATCTCGCTCCGAACGGCATTGGAAATTAGATATACATAATGTATAATCAATCTGACGAAAGCAAGGCAAACCGATGCCGCCGCGCAGCTATGTGAGCCCCGTCCGCAGCGCGGCCGCCGCCGAGACCCGTGAGCGCGTGATCGAGGCTGCCTCGCGGACGCTGCGCGAGGGCGAGAGCATCGCGCGCTTCTCGCTGGATACGGTGGCGAAGGCGGCCGGGGTGACGCGGCTGACCGTCTACAACCAGTTCGGTTCGCGGCGCGGGTTGCTCGAGGCCGTGTTCGACGAAATCGCGCGCCAAGGCGGCCTGCACCAGCTCGCCGACGCCATGACGACGGCCGATCCGCGCGCCGCGCTCGACCGCATGGTCGAGATCTTCTGCGGCTTCTGGAGCCGCGACTCCGCGGTCGGACGCCTGCACGACGCGATGGCGACCGATCCCGAATTCGCCGAGGCCGTGCGCGAGCGCAACGAGCGCCGCCGCCGCGGCCTCACCGGATTGATCGACCGCATCGCGGGCAAGAGCGCGCCGGCGCAGGCCCGCAAGGATGCGGTCGACCTGATCTTCGCGCTGACGAGCTATCCGACCTTCGCGTCGCTGAGCGCCGGGCGGTCGAGGGACGAGGTCTGCCGCGTCGTGCAGGCGGCCTGCCATACGGTGCTGGCACCGCTCACCCTCTCAAACCCGTCATCCTGAGGAGCCGCGAAGCGGCGTCACGAAAGATGAATCGGCCACACTCGGGCCGTCGACCCTTCGAGACGGCCGCGTTGCGGCCTCCTCAGGGTGACGCTGCTATGTAGGCTTGAACTTACTGTAGGCCTCGCGCGTCGCGATGATGACGTGCTCCTCGCAGCCGTTGCGGCGGTGCGGGTCGCAGCGGGTTTCGTAGTCGGCCGAGGTCATCATGTCGATGAAGGCGGCGACGTTCGGGTAGTAGACCAGCGCGAGATAGTCCCAGCGCCCGCCGGCCGGCTCGCCCAGCGCGACCGTCTCGGCATTGCCGGTCCAGAGCAGCGTGCCGCCGCGCGCCTTGATCATGGGGACGGTGAGCGCGCTGTAGCGCAGATAGGCATCCCAGCCCGAGCCGTCGCCGTCGAGCGAGCGCGCGCGAAACCGCATCAGATTGACCATCACCACCGGAGCCTTTTGATCCAGCTCGTTCAGGCCTTCGACGTTCAAGAGATCGACACCCATCACCCGCTCCTGCCAATGGTCGTATCGGTCCGGCCGGATCGACCCGGCCGCAACGATTATGTCACATCGCGGGACTACCCTGAAATGCTGGCAGGCCGTAAGCTCACCACCCGATCTCGGAGGTCAATGCCGTGATGACCCTTCCCGAACTTGCGGCCGACGCACTCGGCAAATTCCTCGGCGAATACATGCAGCGCCGGTTCGGCTCGCAGAACCAGCTGGTGGAAACGGTGCCCTCGATCGCGCGGATCGCGCTCGAATGCATCGGCAACAGCGACGCGCTCTATCACAATGTCGAGCACACCATGCTGGTCACGCTGGCCGGCCACGATATCCTGCGCGGCCGCGCGTTGCACTCGCACATGAGCGCCGAGGACTATGCGCATGTCATCATCGCCTGCCTCACCCACGACATCGGCTATGTGCGCGGGCTGTTCGAGGCCGACGACCAGGACGGCTATCTGGTCGATACCGATGGCCGCAAGGTGATCCTGCCGCGCGGCTCATCGGATGCGGCGCTGATGTCCTATCATGTCGACCGCTCCAAGATCTTCGTGATGGAGCGGATCAAGGGCGTCGCCCAGCTCGACAAGGAACGCATCGCGCGCGCCATCGAGGGCACGCGCTTTCCGCTGACCGCCCCCGACGACGATGAGGACTTCGGCGACGAGGCCACCCTGCTGCGGGCCGCCGACCTGATCGGCCAGCTCGGCGATCCTCATTACATCCGCAAGGCCAACGCGCTGTACATCGAATTCGAGGAGGCCGGACTGAACCGCCAGCTCGGCTACGATTCGCCGGCCGATCTCGTCGATCTCTATCCGCGCTTCTACTGGGACAGCGTCGCGCCGCATATCCAGAAGGCGATCCGCCACCTCAACATCACCTCCAGCGGACGGCAATGGATCGCCAATCTCTACGGCAACGTGTTTCGCGCCGAGCGCGACATCTCGCTGTCGGGGCCGCAGAGATAGGTAGGGCGTGCCGGGCCACGCGCAAGGACTATCCCCGTCATCCTGAGGAGCGCGTGCCGCGCTCCTCAGGATGACGGGATTCAGTTCTGCGTTGTGGGTGACGACACGCGGCGCATGGCTCCAATCCGCGCTTTCGTCTTGTGGCGACGGCGGATTCGGGCACAACATCACCCAATAATGACCGTCTTGCCCGCACCCGCACCCGCAACCACCCCACGCCGCTCGCCGCTGCACTGGCTCAACAACCAGCCCTATCTGCTGCTCAGCCTGACGTCGCTGTTCTGGGCCGCCAACATCGTGCTGGCGCGTCATGTCGGCAGCCATGTGCCGCCGATCACGCTGACCACGATCCGCTGGTTCGGCGTATTCCTGATCCTGCTGCCGTTCGCCTGGCCGCATCTGAAGCGGGACTGGCCGAAGCTGCGCAGCGCGCTGCCGCTGATGCTGCTGTTGTCCGCGGTCGGCTTCGCCTTCAACAACGCGATCTCCTACTGGGCCATGCAATATACCGAGGCGCTGAACGCGCTGCTGATCCAGTCGGCGGGGCCGCTGTTCGTGGCATTGTGGTCGCTGGTCCTGTTCGGCGTGCGGCTGACGCCGGCGCAGCTTGCCGGCATCGCGATCTCGCTGGCCGGCGTGCTGACCATCATCCTGCGCGGCGACTTCTCGGCGCTCGCCAGCATCTCCTTCAACCGGGGCGACATCATGTTCGGCGCCTCGCTGGTGTCGTTCGGGCTTTATTCGGCGCTGATCCCGCGGCGGCCGAAAATCCATCAGCTCTCGCTGATCTCGTTCACCACCTGCTGTGGTGCGATGATGCTGCTGCCGGCAGCCGCCTGGGAATTCGCCAACGGCGTGACGCTGAAGCTCGACCTTCTGACATTTGCCACGCTGGCCTACACGCTGATCTTCCCGTCGACGCTCGCCTATCTGTTCTTCAACCGCGGCGTGGCGCTGATCGGCCCGAACCGCGCCGCGCCGTTCTTCCATCTGGTGCCGGTGTTCGGCTCGGCGATGGCGATCCTGCTGCTCGGCGAGACGCTGGCGCCGTTTCATCTGATCGGCTACGCGCTGGTGCTCGCCGGCGTCATCATCGCCTCGCGGCAAGGGTCGGCTAAGGGGGCGGCGAAGGGGTCGGCGAAGGGCTAACTGCCGCCGAGGATATGGCTAGCCTACCTTGCGCAAGCCAACGGATTTGCGTGGGGAATGGGGCTTTGCCGCCAGCGTTTCCGTGATGAAGTCGATGAACCGCCTCACCTTGGCCGGCACGTGGTTACGCGAGGCGTAGTAGACGTAGAGCGGAAAACGCTCGTCGGGCCAGTCCGGAAACAGCTCGATCAGCGCGCCGCTCTTCAGGTGATCGTCGAGTCCGATATCGATCACCTGCGCGATGCCGAACCCGGCCAGGCAGGCGCCGAGCTTGGTTCC
Source organism: Bradyrhizobium sp. USDA 3364 (assembly GCF_054056355.1). Classification (NCBI taxonomy): domain Bacteria; kingdom Pseudomonadati; phylum Pseudomonadota; class Alphaproteobacteria; order Hyphomicrobiales; family Nitrobacteraceae; genus Bradyrhizobium; species Bradyrhizobium sp. USDA 3364. The sequence goes on along the minus strand of NZ_JBSRYG010000002.1, from coordinate 4,622,498 downwards.
TGAATCGGTCACGGTGAGCCGCCCGTTGACAGCGACCGGCACGACCTCGCCGCCGCGCCAAAACTCCCAGTCGAAGGGACGCCCGGTCGCCGCGTCGATGGCGTGGATGCACTGGTGATCGCGGCTCGCCAGCTCCCGCGGATCAAGCGGCCGGCCGTGTCGTTCGAGATAGATCGGCGAGGCCACGGTGAGCACGCGCGCATCGAGGACGCGGCGCGCAATCAGCGCCGACGGCGCCGGCTCGCCGAAACGCACCGCCAGATCGAAACCGTCGCTGACCAGATCGGCGATCCGGTCGCGGGTCTCGATGCGCAGCTCCATGCCTGGATTCTGCAGCAGGAACTCGCTCAGCTTCGGCGACAGCACCATGCGGGAGAACAGCGGGTCGACATTGACCCGCAGCCTGCCGCGGACCGCATCGCGCGCTTTCGAGGTCTCCGCCGCCGCCTCGCCGATCCCGGCCAGATGCGCCGCAACCCGCTCGACCAGCGCGCGTCCTTCCTCGGTGAGCTCGACGGCGCGGCTCGTGCGGTGAACCAGCCTGGCATCGAGGCGCGCCTCGAGCTTGGCGATCGCCTTGCTGACCCCGGATTGCGTCATACCGAGCCGTTCGGCGGCGCGGCCAAAACTGCGCGCATCCGCCAGCGCGGCGAGCACCACCAGGCCGCCAACCAGCCGACCGTCAACTTCATCCATGCCGATGCCTCTCAGTCATCCAAGAGATGACCGCCCAGTCGTAGCACTCCGCCACCATATCGGCCACTGTCGGGGCAGATCACCGGTTCGATCCGGTGAGGCCACCACCACATCATCGCCTAAGGAGATTTTGCAATGAGCGACATCCGGGCCATCGCATCTGCGATCGATGGATATTTCGACCTGATGTATGACGTCGACGATAGCCGGTTCCGTGACGTCTTCTCGGATGCCTGCATCGTGCACGGCATCCGGGACGGCAAGCACACGGTAAGGTCGGCCGCGGAATTCCGCGACTTCATCCGCAGCCGTCCGTCGCCGGCATCGATGAAAGCGCCGCGCGAGGAGGCCATCATCAGCATCGACCAGACCGCGCCCGATCTGGCCGTCGCCAAGGTGCGCGTCCGGGCCGGCCAGAGCGGCTTCATCGACCATCTCGTGTTTCATCGGATCGACGGCCGCTGGCTTATCACCACCAAGGCCTTCCACGTCGCGCAGGTCTTCCCGGCGGGATCGTAAGGCTCTCACGGCCAAGTTTTCGGAATATTAGAAATATGACACTGATTTGCCCGACGTGTCAAGTCGGGTCGTTCGCCGGCCGTCACCGGCTCCTTTGCATGGGGTTGTTTTCGATATTTTTGGCAGCGCCCCCCGGCGACGGACCGTGAGTGGCAACTGCGGCGAAAGGCTGCTCCCGGCACGGCTTCCGCGGCCATGGCGGCCGGGCTAGCTTCGGCCGCAATGGGCCTGTTCGGGCCCGCGCGGGGGGACGACGACATGGGATTGAGACGATACTGGTGCCTGGCGACCGCGGCCGCCGCCGTGCTCGCGGCGATGTCCGGCGCGGCATTTGCCGAGCCCTATCCGACCCGCAACATCACGCTGGTGCTGCCGTTTGCGGCCGGCAGCGGCACCGACACCACGACGCGGCTGATCTCCAAGGAGCTCGGCGTGGCGCTCGGCGTCGGCATGGTGATCGACAACCGCGCCGGCGCCAACGGCTCGATCGCGGCGAACTATGTCGCCCGCGCCGCGCCCGACGGCTACACGCTGTTCGTCACCACCAACACGACGCACTCGGCCAATCCGTATCTGCTCAAGACCATGAACTACGATCCGATCAGGGATTTCACCCCGATCGCGCGCACCGGCGACCTGCCCTTCATGCTGGTGATCCATCCCGATATCCCGGCGAACTCGGTCGCCGAGCTGATCGCACTCGCCAAGAAGGAGCCGGGCAAATACTCCTATGCCAGCGGCTCGTCGTCGGCGAGCGTCTCCGGCGCGACCTTTGCCCGCCTCGCCGGCATCGACCTGTTGCATGTGCCCTACAAGAGTTCGCCGCCCGCGCTGACCGACGTCATCGCCGGCCGCATTTCGATGATGTTCATCGACGTCCCGACCGGGTTGCCGCACGTCAATGCCAAGGCGCTGAAGCCGCTCGCCGTCACCACCAAGCGGAAGTCGGCGCTCTTGCCGGACCTGCCCACGATGGACGACACCGTGAAGGGCTTCGATATCACCTCCTGGCAGGGCTATCTCGGGCCAGCCAACATGCCGAAGGACGTCGTCGTCAGGCTGAACGCGGAGATCCGCAAGATCATCGAGCGGCCCGACATCAAGAGCCAGCTTGCCGAGCGCGGCATGGAGGCATTCTCCGGCACGCCCGAGGAGTTCGAAGCATTCCTCAAGGAGCAGCTCGTGCTGTGGGAAAAGCTGATCGCCGACGCAGGGATTGAGAAGCAGTAGGCGAATGGCTGTCATTGCGAGCCACCCGGTCGGCGCGAAGCGCCGCCGGATGACAGGCTCCGCGAAGCAATCCATCCGTCCGCTTTGGGAAAGATGGATCGCTTCGTCGCTTCAGCGCAAAATTGCTTTGCAATTTTGTCGCGAGCTCCTCGCAATGACGTACGGTAGAGTCGGCCTTACGCCGCGCGCACCTTCTGCAGGAACTCGTCCACCGCATTGCGCAGCATGCCGGACTGGGCGTCGAGCTCGCGCGCATTCGACAGCACGTCGCCGGCCGCGGTGCCGGTGGCGGCGGCGGCTGACGTGACGCCGCCGATATGGGCGGAAATCTCGCTGGAGCCGGCTGCGACCTGCTGGATGTTGCGCGCGATTTCGCGCGTCGCGTCACCCTGCTGGTCGATCGCGGTCGAAATCGAGGCCGTGATCTCGCTCATCTGCGCGATGGTCGCCGTGATGCCGCCGATCGAGGTCACCGCCTCGCCGGTGGAGGCCTGCATCGCGGCGACCTGCGCCGATATCTCCTCGGTCGCCTTGGCGGTCTGGTTGGCCAGCGCCTTCACCTCGGACGCGACCACCGCAAAGCCGCGGCCGGATTCGCCGGCGCGTGCCGCCTCGATGGTGGCGTTGAGCGCGAGCAGATTGGTTTGCGCAGCGATCGAATGGATCAGCTTGACCACCTCGCCGATCTTCTCGGCGCCGGTGGAGAGCGCCTGCACGGTGGCGTTGGTGCGCTCGGCATCGGCCACGGCCTTGCTTGCGACCTCGCTGGAGCGCGCCACCTGGCGGGAAATTTCAGCGACCGAGCTCGAGAGCTCCTCGGCCGCCGCCGCGACGGTGCCGACATTGTTGGACGCGCTGTCGGAGGCGGCGCCCACCGTCGCGGCGCGCGCACTGGCGTCGCTGGCGGTCGCGGTCATCGACTGCGCCGTGGTCTGCATGCCGGCGGCGGCGGAGGCCACCGTGCGGACGATGCCGTTGACGCTGCGCTCGAAATCGCTCGCAAGGCCCTGCATCGCGCTGCGGCGATCGGCCGTGGCGCGCGCCTAGGTCTCGGCCTCGGCCTGCTCGAGGTCGCGGATACGGATCGCGTTGTCCTTGAAGATCTGCACGGTCGCCGCCATCCCGCCGACCTCGTCGCCGCGGCCGACGCCCGGAATGTCGCCGTCGAGCTTGCCGTCGGCAATGTCGCGCATGCGGCTGCCGAGCAGGTTGAGCGGACGGGAGATGCTGCGGCCGATCAGCCAGGCAACCGAGCTCGAGATGATGCCGATGCCGAGGATCGCGAGGCCGAGCAGCCAGGCGATGGGGCGCATCTTGGCGTCGATGTCGTCGAGATAGGCGCCGGTGCCGAGATACATGTCGAACCCGGGGACCGCGACCGCGTAGCCGAGCTTGCGGATCGGCGTCTCCTGGCCGGGCTTCACGTATTCGTAGAACAGCAGGATGTCGCCCTTCGACTTCACGCCGTCCATCAGTTCCTGCGACAGCTTGCGGCCGTTGGTCACGACGTCCATGCGGTTGGTTCCGACCTGCTTCGGATCGGGCGCCAGCACCGTGATGCCGCTGTAATCGGTGCCGAACAGATAGCCCGAGCCGTTGTCGTAAGTCATGGCGTTGGCGCGCTTGCCGAACTCGGCCAGCGCGGCCTCCTTGGTCATCTTCCCGGCGTCGACCTCCTTCTTCAGGCTCGCCGCCATGTTCTTCGCCATCTCGACGATGGCCTTGGCCTGGTCGATGCGAGCATTTGTCATCTCACGCTGCATCAGCTGACCGGCGAGGATGCCGGCCGTGCACAGACCAAGGAGGGTCACCCCCACCAGAATGCCGAGCTTGGGGGTGATCTTCATATTTGACAGCTTCACGGGGATCTCCAGAAGAGGTGGGGAACGCGACGCGATTGGCGGATTGATTCCGCGCACCGTAATGTGAGACCCTTTACCTGATGGTTACGGAGGTTCCCCGTAGAAGCCCGGAGAATCGGGCCGCGGACCAACCGGCAATTGTGGAGAGAGCAGCGCAGCTCGCGTACAAATACGGGAAGCGGTGATGCAAGCCGCGCTCCAAGAAGCAAGAACATCAAGAAGCAAACCAGCAAGAAGCAAGAACAGAAGACCTCAGATCGGGAGCAGACAATGTCGAAATTCAGGGTGGTCACGCCGAAGGGCGCAAGCTTTACGGTCGCCGGCGGCGGCTATGATTACGAGCGGGAGGCGCTCGATCCGATCGGCGCCGAGATCGTCGAGGCGCCGGCCAACGAAGCCGAGTTCATCGCCGCCGCAAAGACCGCCGACGCGATCTACGCCAAGGGCATGCCGATCACCAAAGCGGTCATCGATGCGCTCGAGAACTGCAAGGTGATCACGCTCGGTAGCGTCGGCGTCGACTCGGTCGACGTCAAGGCTGCGACCGCGCGCGGCATTCCCGTCACCAACATCCCCGATACCTTCATCGAGGAGGTCGCCGACCACGCCATGATGCTGCTGCTCGCCGGCTTCCGTCGCCTGATCGAACAGGACAAGATGGCGCGCAGCGGCCGCTGGGCCGAGGGCCGTCCGGCGCTATTGAAGATTCCGCGGCTGATGGGCCAGACGCTCGGCTTCATTTCGTTCGGCCGGGTCGCCCGCGCGGTGGCCAAGCGCGCCGCGCCGTTCGGCCTCAGGATGGTGGCCTACGATCCCTTCATCCAGGAAACGCTGATGTACGACCACGGCGTAATCCCTTCGACGCTGTCGGAGGTGCTGTCGCAGTCGGATTTCGTCTCGATGCACGCCCCGGCGCGGCCCGAGGTGCACCATATGCTGACCGAGAAGCATTTTCGCCAGATGAAGAAGTCGGCCATCTTCATCAACACCGGCCGCGGCGCCACCGTCGACGAGGAATCCCTGATCAAGGCGCTGCAGGAAGGCTGGATCGCTCATGCCGCGCTCGACGTGCTGGAAAAGGAACCGCCGTCGCACAACAACCCGATGCTCGGGATGGACAATGTTACCTTGACCGCCCACGTCGCCTCGGCATCGGCACGTTTTGACGAGGCGCGCAAGCGCCGCGTGGGCTACGAATTGTCACTAGTGCTCCAAGGCATGTGGCCGGTAAGCTGCGTCAACCCGTCGGTGCTGCAAAACACCGCGCTGCGCCGCTGGCAGCCCGTCAGCATGGATCGCGGTCCGAACAGCTAGACGGAGCGCACTTCTCGCGCGAAGGGCTCGTCTCGCTGGCGACACGAGCCCTTTGCGCGGCGGGCGCGCCGAGACCACAAGACCCTTCACCGACGGCCAACGACGGGAAGGAACGATAAAAACAGGGAGTGCAAACGACATGACGTACGAGGTCACGCGTCGCGACGCGCTGGCGCTGGGGGCTTCCGCGGCGGCACTGGCAATCACCGGCGCCTCGGCGCAGGAAGCGTCGAAGGTCAAGGCTGCCGACGTGGCGGCGCCGTCGCTGCCGATCGAAAAGGGTGCGAGCCTGCGCATGCTGCGGCCGGTACGCTTCGTCCAGGCCGACGAGGACGTGTTCCGCGCCAATGCCAAGACATTCACCGACAAGACCGGCGTCGAGATCAAGGTCGACTTCGTCGGCTGGGAGGACATCAACCAGCAGACCGCGGTGACCTCGAACTCCGGTGCGGGTCCCGACATCATCATCGGCTTCGGCGATGCGCCGCACATCTATATCGACAAGCTGATCGAGCTGACCGATGTCGCCGACTATCTCGACAAGCGCTACGGCGGCTGGCTCGCGCTGGCAAAGCGCTACGGCATGCGCTCGAAGTCGAAGAGCTGGATCGGCCTGCCGTTCGGCGCCTCGGGCGGCCCGCTGGTCTACCGCAAGTCGCTGGTCAATGCGGCCGGCTACGACAAGGTGCCGGAAGACCATGCCGGCATCCTCGAACTCTGCAAGAAATTGAAGGCGGCCGGCAAGCCGGCGGGCTTCGCGCTCGGCAACGCCGTCGGCGACGGCAACGGCTTCGCCAACTGGCTGCTGTGGTCGCACAACGCCGCGCTGCTCGATGAGGAAGGCAATATCATCATCAACAGCAAGGAAACGGTTGCCGCGCTGAAATACCTCAAGGAGCTCTATCCGACCTTCATCGCCGGCACGCCATCCTGGAACGACGTCTCCAACAACCGCGCCTACTCGTCGCAGGAGATCGGTCTGACCGCCAACGGCGTCTCGCTGTACTTCTCGCTGAAGAACGATCCCGCGACCAAGGCGATCGCCGAAGATACCGCGCATCAGTTCCTGCCCAAGGGACTGGCATCGACCTCGCCGATGTCGGGCCTGACCTTGAATGCGATGGTGTTCAAGCACAGCCCCTACCCCAATGCGGCGAAGGCGTTCCTGCAATTCATGCTGGAGAAGGAGCAGTACGAGCCCTGGCTCAACGCCAACTCCGGATACTGGTCGCAGCCGCTCGCAGCCTACGCGGACGCTGCGGTGTGGTCGGGCGATCCCAAGGTCTCGATCTTCAAGGAGACGATGAAGAGCGCCTACTACAACGGCTACAAGGGACCGATCTCGACCGCGACCGGCGCCGTCACCGCCGACTACGTGCTGGTGCAGATGTGCGCCTCGGTCGCGACCGACGCGGCAACGCCCGAGGCCGCCGCCGCGGAAGCCGAGCAGCGCGCCAAGCGCTACTTCCGGCGGCAGAACCGGTAACGGCGGTCATTGAACTGCGAAACTTAAATCAACCGTCATTGCGAGCGAAGCGAAGCAATCCATAGCGCCCCAGACGAGAAATGGATTGCTTCGTCGCTTCGCTCCTCGCAATGACGAGGAGACGAGCATTCAATGTCTGTCACCACCCTCCCATCACGCGGCGTAGCGCTCCGGCAGCCCGGCTGGCTCGCGCGCCTGTTCGACTACAAGCCGTTCCTGATCGTGATGTGCCTGGCGCCCGCGATCGGCCTGCTCACGGTGTTCCTCACCTATCCGCTCGGCCTCGGCATCTGGCTCGCCTTCACCGACACCACGATCGGCCAGCGCGGCATCTATATCGGACTGGAGAACTTCCAGTACCTGCTGAAGGATCCCTTGTGGTGGAACGCGGTGTTCTACTCGATCTTCTACACCGCGGTCGCAACCTTCGGAAAATTCGCGCTCGGCTTCTGGCTGGCACTGCTGCTCAACAACCATTTCCCGCTCAAGAGCCTGATCCGCGCCATCGTGCTGCTGCCGTGGATCGTGCCGACGGTGCTCTCGGCATTGGCGTTCTGGTGGATCTACGATCCGCAGTTCTCGATCATCTCCTATCTGCTGGTCGAGGTGCTGCATTTGCGCGACAGCAATGTCGATTTCCTCGGCTCGCCCTGGCCGGCGCGGTTCTCGCTGATCGCGGCCAATATCTGGCGCGGCATCCCGTTTGTCGCGATCTCGCTGCTGGCAGGATTGCAGACCATCTCGCCCTCGCTCTATGAGGCGGCGATGCTCGACGGCGCCACCTCCTGGCAGCGCTTCCGCTACATCACCTTCCCGATGATGATGCCGATCCTGGCGATCGTGATGACGTTCTCGATCATCTTCACTTTCACCGATTTCCAGCTCGTCTACGCCATCACCCGCGGCGGCCCGGTCAACTCGACCCATCTGCTCGCGACCTTGGCGTTCCAGCGCGGCATCGCCGGCGGCGAGCTCGGCGAGGGTGCGGCGATCGCGGTCTCGATGATCCCATTCCTGGTGTTCGCGACCCTGTTCAGCTACTTCGGCCTCGCGCGGCGCAAATGGCAGCAGGGAGAAGCCAATGACTGACGTTGCCGCCCAGCCCACCAACGTCGCCAGCGCCACGCCCGACACGATGGCGTGGGACTCCCGCACCCGGCGCGTGGTGATGATCTATCTGCCGCTCGCCTGCTTCGTCCTGATCCTGCTGTTTCCGTTCTACTGGATGGCGATCACCTCGTTCAAGCCGAACGCGGAGCTTCTGAACTATAAGGAACACAACCCGTTCTGGATCACCTCGCCGACGCTCGCGCATGTCAAGCACCTGCTGTTCGACACCTCCTATCCGCGCTGGCTGAAGACCACCATGATGGTCGCGATCGGCTCGACTTTCCTGTCGCTGTTCGCCTCGACGCTCGCCGCCTACGCGATCGAGCGGCTGCGCTTCCGCGGCAGCCCCTATGTCGGCCTCGGCATCTACCTCGCCTATCTGGTGCCGCCGTCGATCCTGTTCATTCCGCTCGCCACCGTGATTGTGCAGTTCGGCCTGTTCGATTCGCCGCTGGCGCTGATCCTGGTCTACCCGACATTCCTGGTGCCGTTCTGCACCTGGCTCCTGATCGGCTATTTCAAGTCGATCCCCTACGAGCTCGAGGAATGCGCGCTGGTCGACGGTGCGACGCGGCTGCAGATCCTGTGGCGGATCACGCTGCCGCTCGCGGTGCCCGGCCTGATCTCTGCCGGCATCTTTTCCTTCACGCTGTCCTGGAACGAGTTCATCTACGCGCTCGCCTTCATCCAGAGCGGCGCCAACAAGACGGTGCCGGTCGCGATCCTGACCGAGCTCGTCACCGGCGACGTCTACCAATGGGGCGCGCTGATGGCAGGCTCCCTGCTCGGCTCGCTGCCGGTTGCGCTGTTCTACTCGCTGTTCGTCGACTACTACGTGTCGTCGCTGACGGGGGCAGTGAAAGAGTAGCGGGCGGCTCTATCCCCGTCATTGCGAGCGAAGCGAAGCAATCCATCCGGCTGGATGCGCGGAGCCGTGGATTGCTTCGTCGCGTTGCTCCTCGCAATGACGGCGTGTCCTACCGCGGCACGAACGCGACCGGCACGGAAAAACCCATCGAGCCCTGCGTGATCTCAGGCGGAAACGCCGGAAACGGCTGGGCCTGGCGCACCATCGCCAGCGCTCGCGCGTCGAAGGTCGGATTGCCTGATGAGCCGCCGAGATGGCTCGACAGCACCTGCCCGCCGCGGCCGAGCGTGAACACCAGCCGGACCACGCCGCGCTGGCCGTTGCCGCCGGCCGGATAGGAGTGGAAGCGCAACAGATGCGCGCGGACGCGTGCGTTGTAGGCCGCGATTGCCGACGCCGCCGCTCCCGCGCTGATGGCGGACGCTGTCGGCGCCTGGCGTTCGGCCCGGCTCGGCGCGGTGGTGCGCGGCGCCGGCGTCGCTTCAGTCGGCTTCTTGGCCTCCCGGCGGACCACCTTCGGCTTGACTGGCTCGGGCTTTCGCTCCGGAACGACTTTCGCGGGCTCCGGCTTAGGCGGCGTGACCTGCTGCTTCTGCTCCGGTGGCGCGGCGACCTCGGGCTTCTCCTGCAGCGGCGTCGGCGCGATCTCTTCTTGCACCGGCTGTGCGGCAGCAGGCTCCGGCGGCGCGGCGTCGGCCTCCTGCATCGCCGGGCCCGGCGGCAACTCGGTTTCCGAAATCTCCGGCGCCGAGGTGATCGGCGTCAGGTCGACCAGCACCGCCGGCACCGCGACACCCGGCGGCGGTGCCGAGACCCACGTCATCCCAAGCGCGAGCAGCGCCGCGTGCGCCGCCAGGATCGCCGCCGCCGACAGGCCCCAGCGCCTCAGCCGGATATCGCCGCCCGCATCATGAAGCGCGTAGGCGTTCATGGATCAGCTTCTTCCGTCAAGGCCGACCAGCGCGATCTTGAGATAGCCGGCATTGCGCAGCAGGTTCATCACCTCCATCAGGTCGCCATAGCTGACCGCCTTGTCGGCGCGCAGAAAGATGCGTTCGTCCTTCCTGCCCTGCGTGGCGCCATCCAGCGCCGACGTCAGCGCATCGCGCGCAATCACATCCTCACCGACCGCGACCGAGAGGTCGGGCTTCACCGTGACGAACACCGGCTGGTCCGGCCGCGGCTGCGGCTCGGCGGTCGAGGCCGGCAGATCGACGCCGAGATCGACGGTCGCGAGCGGTGCCGCCACCATGAAGATGATCAGCAACACAAGCATCACGTCGATGAACGGCGTGACGTTAATCTCATGCGCCTCGGCGAGGTCATCGTCGCCGCGACGCCGGCCGCCGAACGCACCGCTGGAGCCGAGCTTGACGGCCATCTCTCACTCCGCGGCGCGGGCCAGCCGGAACAGGCTGCGGTCACCCTCGCGGCTCACCAGCAGCATCACCATGGCGGAGGCGTCGCCGAGCAGCGCGCGGTACGCCGCAATCGACCGCGTCAGATGATTGTAGATCACGACCGCCGGGATCGCCGCGACGAGGCCGAGCGCGGTCGCGAGCAGCGCCTCGGCAATGCCCGGCGCGACCACCGCAAGGTTGGTGGTGTGCGCCTCGGAGATGCCGATGAAGGCATTCATGATGCCCCACACCGTGCCGAACAGGCCGACGAACGGTGCCGTGGCGCCGATGGTGGCGAGCACGCCGGTGCCGCGCGCGACCTGCCGCGACATCGCCGCCTCGACCCGCTCCAGCCGCAGCGCGATCCGCTCCTTGAAGCCGTCGTCGAACATGCCGCCGGAGAGCGCAGCCTCGCGCGACGCCGACTGCACGATCTGCGCCACCGCATCACGACCGTCGCGGCTCGCCTGCTCGACCTCGGCAAGCTGCGTGTCCCGCTCCAACAGGCCGATCCGTTGCTTCGCGAGCGCAGTCTTGCGCCGGAGCTCGACAGTCTTGGCGAGCCACACTGTCCAGGTGACGAGCGAGGCGAATGCGAGCCCGATCATGACCGCCTTCACGACGATGTCGGCGCTCTCGAACATGCCCCAGGGCGAGAGGTTGCGCGGCAGCAGCGCGGCGTCGGTTGCGGCGAGCCCCGCGCCCGGCAGCATGCCGAGCATCGCGCCTGCCGCCGTCCAGATGCGTCGCCCAAGCCACCGATACGCCATGGTCGCCTCCGTTTCCGTTCGCCTCAGCCCGCCTTCGGTGCGAGGCGGTCCGCCAGCGCGTGGAAGCGCACCAGCTGATCGCCGCGCAGCGCGCGCGTCTCGTCGCGGCCGACGAACACCTTGAACATGATGCCGCCGTCGCGATTGATGAAGGCGATGAAGGCCGACACCTTGCCCATGAAGGGCCGCTCGACGAAGGCGATCGCCGCGCAACGTTCATGCCTGAGGTGGCCATGCAGGCCCTTCGGCTGCATCAGGTTGAAATAGCCGCGGCCAATCTCGCCGTTCGGAATGGCGCCGGTGAATTCGAAGATCGCGTCATCGGTGTGCACGATCAGCGTCACCTCGTCCCATTCCGCGATGTCCTGCATCGCGGCGGCGAATTCGCCGGCACCGATCCGCACCATGCTCTCGGGCAGCGCCTCGAGCACGGCGCGCGGCGTCACCCTGCGCTCGCGCGCGACGTCTTCGATCACAGCGCCGGGATTGTCGGCCATGTAGGCCTGTAGCGCGGCGCGCTCCGCATCGGCCACGACCGCCTCCGTCACGCCGGGCTCTTCGCGCGCTCGGTGATCAGCACCTCAAAGCCCTCGAACCTGGGGTGGCCGAGATAGAGGCTGCCGCCGGTCTCGTTGCCGGCGCGCGAATGGGCGCGGCGGAACGCATCCGACTTGGTCCAGTCCTCGAACGCCGCCTTGCTGGCCCACACGGTGTGGGTGGCATAGAGCGTGTGGTCCTCGGCCTCGGGACCCTTCACGAGGTGGAACTCGATGAAGCCCGGCAGATCGCCGAGATAGGATTCGCGGGTCTTCCAGACCGTCTCGAACGCCTGTTCCTTGCCCTTGATCACCTGAAACCGGTTCATTGCGATGAACATGAAAGCTCTCTCCTGTTTGACGGCGGACGCCTTGGACGATGCCTTGGATGACGCCTTGGATCCTGCCGCTTGATCTCGTTAATAACATGAACGCGCCAAGGAATACGCCAAGGCCGCGCTGGGGGCACCAGCGCGGCCGGAGCAACCTGGATGGAATGATCGGCGTCTCGCGTTACGCTCCACCTAGGTGAATCCTGAGCCCGGCCTTGTAGACGGTGCCCGGACCGGGGCTCGAAAACAGCACGTCGTTCTGGGTCGTGCCGTCGGTCGAGGAGCCCGGGATCGCATAGGGCCGGTAATACTGGTTCAAGAGATTGTCGACCGACGCCGTGAAGGTGATGTCCTTGGTGGCGTTCCAGGTCAGGTAAAGGTTGACCAGCTCGTAGCCGGTCGAGGGCAGATAACCCGCCGGCAGGTCGTTGTTGGCGCCGAACGAGGACCATTGCGCGGCAATGATCAGCGAGCGGTCGAGCAGCCGCACGCCGCCCGTCGTCGTCACCTTGCGCGGCGTGATGGTGGCGAGCCCGACATTGGTCTCGGTGTTGCGGCCACGCATCAGATGCCCGGCGACGCCCACGAACCAGTCGCCGGCGTCATACATCGTCTCGAGCTCGAAGCCTTCGATGCGGGCATGGGCGAGGTTCTGGTACTGGTAGAACTGGCTGAAGCGTCCGAACGGCGTTGCGGTCGGCGTCGAGGCGACGAGGTCGATATAGCCGTCGACGTCGTTCTGGAACACGTTGATCTTGCCGCGGAACGAGTCGTTCGCGGTGAAGATACCATCATACTTCAGGTTGATGCCGGCTTCCTTGTTCTTGCCGACCTCGGGCCGCAGCGCCGCGTTGGGCAGGAAGCAGAACAGGCCGCTGGTGCCGTCGGGGCAGTTGAACAGCGCCGGCCCGCCGCCGGTGGCGTGGCCGCCCGCGATCAGGGTCTCGGTGATCGACGGCGCGCGATAGCCTTCGGCATAGCTCACATAGGGTGTGAAGCCCGCGACCGGGGTGACGCCGACCGTGATCTTCGGCGACAGCCGGTCGCCGCTGGTCGTGGTGCCGATCGAATTGAGCTCGTAATGGTCGTAGCGCACGGCGCTGACCAGCTCGAGCCAGGTCGAATAGTTCTGCTTCAGTTGCACGAAGCCGCCAGACACCGTGCGCTGGCCGCTCGGCGTCGTGATGTTGGAGTTGCCGCGGGCATCGAAGGTCTCGACATCGTCGCGGAAGGCGTCGAAGCCGTAGGTCACGGCATTGCGCCAGTCGCCGAAATTGAAGCGCGAGGTGTTGTTGACGTCGAGGCCGACGGTGTCGAGCGAATAGCCTCGCTTGTCGCCGACGCAACCCGAGATGTTGTTGCCCGGATTGGCCAGCGTGCAGACGCCGCCGCCTGACGTGATGCGGTTGTTGTAGGTCTTGACCTGGTCGTTGTCGGTGCGGTTGCCGTAGACCGAGATGTTCCAGTCGAACAGCATGTCGTCGGGCTTGGAATATCGCCAGCTCAGCGTGCCTGTGTAGTTCCTCGCGTCGGAGGCGTAAACCGAGGAGCCCGCGATCGCCGCCAGCGGCGCCGCCGTCGTGGTCGGGCCGCGGTTCATTTGGCCGATATTGTACTGGTAGTCCTGGAAGACGCCGCCGATCTTGAACTCGTGGCCTTCGGCCGGACGGATCGTCACCTTCATCAGCCCGGCCGCGATATCATTACCGGTGTTGCCGATCTCGGTGCCGGCACCGTCCTTGTAATTGCTCTGGGTGCGGTAGACCGCGCCGCCGAACACATCGACATTCGGATCGGCGCGCACGCCGCCGAACACCGAGCCCATGCCGCGGTCCGTGTTGGAGCCGTAGGAGCCCGACATGTCGACGCCCCAGCGCTCGCCGGGACGCACCACATCGTCGATATCCTTCGTGCGGAACGAGACCACGCCGCCGATCGCGCCGGAGCCGTAGATGTTCGCGGTCGGGCCGCGCACCACGTCGACGCCGCCGATCAGTTCGGGATCGAGGAAGAACGAGCCGTTGGCGTTGTGGCCGGTGCGCTGATAGTTCTGCCGCGCGCCGTCGACGACAACCGCGACACGGCCGAAATCCTGCAGGCCGCGGATATTGATCACGGTCGCCGGATCGTCGCCGCGCTCCTGGACCGAAACGCCCGGCACATTGTAGAAAATGTCCGACAGCCTGTTCGGCTGCAGGCCCTGGATCTTTTCCAGCGTGACGGAGCTGACCGGCGCCAGCGCGTCGATCGCGCGCTCTTCGGTCTTGGACGCCACCGCCGTGATGGTGTCGAGCGACTGCACCGGCACCGCGCCGATCTGCGCACGCGCCGTCATTGCCGGCGATGTCGCCTGCTGTTCGGCCGCAGGCTTCGGCTTGCGCTTGGCCTGCTTCGGCCGCTCAGTCGCCGGACGCGCAGCCGACGCATCGGGCGTTTGCGCGAAACCGCTGTCCGGCAGCGCCGCCGCAAATGAAAACACCGACGCGCCCAAAATCAAGGCGCGCGAAACCCTAGCCCCGTCAGCCATTCTAGCCCCAGCCCGATCATCGCTTTCCTGGTTTGGCTGGCGTGCGCTCTGGTAAGCGGCTTGCTGGCTACGTTGCGATGCAAGCCACCCGCCTGCACCGCGTGATGATTGGTTACGAGCCGGCAACAAAGCGGTCAAGAATGCGGCGGCGCTGTTTACATCGATTGTAAAGTGCAGCCGTTGGAATGCGCCTTCGCCCGCTTATACAAGCAGACACCATTGAAGTTTCGAAGGCGCAGCACCACGACAATGTCGGCAACTTCCGGAGACCCTATCGGCGCGGCAGGAAAGCAGGCCGAGTCCGCACCGAACGCGGCCAGAACGCTCATCATGCGCGGAAATCGTCTCGACAGCCGCGAGCTGTTCGCGGCCGAGCGCGAGATCATCATCGTGCATGGCGAAGAGCACTACCGGCTGCGGCTGACCTCGCAGAACAAGCTGATCCTGACCAAGTGACGGCCCCGATGACAATTTGTCGCACGCTCGCTTTGCTCGCATTCTCGTGCCTGCTGCCGATCGGCGTGGCGACCGCCGAAGGCATCACCGTGCATGACGCCCGCGACCGCGACGTCGTGATCGACGATCCCACACGGATCGTCTCGATCGGCGGCGCGATCACCGAGATCCTTTACGCGCTCGGCTTCGAGGACCGCATCGCCGGCGTCGATGCGACCAGCCTTTACCCGCCGGCGGCGCTGCGCGAAAAGCCAGACGTCGGCTATATGCGTCAGCTCTCGCCGGAAGGCGTGCTCGGCCTGCACCCGTCGCTGGTGCTCGCGATGCAGGGCTCCGGACCGAAGGAGACCATGGACGTGCTCGAGGCGGCCAAGGTACCGCTGGTGCTGGTCCCCGAGACGTTCTCGGAGGCCGGGCTGATCGAGAAGATCCGGCTGGTGGGTCATGCCATGGGCGCCGATCCGCGCGCGGCCTGCCTGACCACCGCGGTGGAAAGCGATCTCGCGCAACTGCGCGCGCTGCGCGCCAAGGTGACGAAGCCGGTGCGCGTGATGTTCGTGATGTCGCTCCTGAACGGCCGGGCGTTGGCCGCGGGCCACAAGACCGCCGCGGATGAAATCATCCAGCTCGCCGGCGGCGTCAACGCGATCGACGGCTACGACGGCTACAAGCCGGTCAATGACGAGGCCATCGTGGCGGCGAAGCCGGACATCGTGCTGTCGATCGACCGCGGCAAGGACTCGCTGACATCGGAGGCCGTGCTCACGCACCCGGCCTTCGCGCTGACGCCGGTCGCCGCCAACAAGGCCTTCGTCTCGATGGAAGGACTTTATCTGCTCGGCTTCGGACCGCGCACCGCGGCCGCCGCGCGCGACCTCTCGGTCAAGCTCTATCCGGCGCTGGCGGCAGAGGCCGACAGCTTCAAGCCGTCGGCGCTGACGGCGAATTGCCGGCAATGAGCGTGCTGGCCGAGCGCCGCGCACGTGCAGGACGACGGCGCGGCGCCATATCGCTCCGGCCGGCGACGACACTCACCCTGCTCTGCCTGCTTGCGGCGCTCGCGGGGACGGCGTTGATTGCTCTGACGGTCGGCGCCGCCGGCATTCCACTAGCGCGGCTTCCGGCCGCGCTCGGCCTTTGGGCCGACGGCACGGCCGATCCGTTGCTCGCGCGCGACCGGCTCGTGGTGTGGTCGATCCGGATTCCGCGGATCGCGGCGGCCGCGATGGTCGGCGGACTCCTTGCCGTATCAGGAACAGTCATGCAGGGCCTGTTCCGCAACCCCCTCGCCGACCCCGCGCTGGTCGGCGTCTCCTCCGGCGGCGCGTTTGCCGCAGCGGCGGCGATCGTGTTCACCGACAGCCATCTCGGCGAGAGCCTGCGCTTCCTGCAACATCAGTTGCTTCCGATCGCGGCCTTTGCCGGCTCGCTGCTCACGACCATCGTGCTCTATGCCATCGCCAGTCGCGGCGGCCGGACCTCGATTGCGATCTTCTTGCTGGCCGGGCTCGCGATTGCCGCGATCGCCAATGCCGGCATCGGCCTTTTGGTGTTCGTCGCCGACGACCGCCAGCTGCGCGACATCACCTTCTGGATGCTGGGCTCGCTCAGCGGCGCGACCTGGAGCAAGCTCACGGCGCTCGTGCCCGTGCTGGCCGCGGCCCTGATCGCCTGTCTCTCGATCGCGCGCGGGCTCGACGTGCTGGTGCTCGGCGAGGCCGAGGCGTTCCATAGCGGCGTCGATGTCGAGCGGCTGAAGCGGATCTCGATCGTGCTGGTCTCGGCGATGACCGGGGTTGCGGTCTCGGTCTGCGGCGTGGTCGGTTTCGTCGGCATCGTGGTGCCGCATCTGCTGCGGCTGGTGATCGGCCCCGCGCATCGGCTGCTGTTGCCGGCGTCGGGGTTGCTGGGCGCCATCCTGCTGGTCGGCGCCGATACGGTGGCGCGCACCATCGTGGCGCCGGCGGAAATGCCGATCGGCATCCTGACCGCTGCGATCGGCGCGCCGTTCTTCCTCGCCATGCTGCTGCGCCAGCGCGGGCTGGTGTCGCTATGACCGCCCTGCTCGAGGCCCAGTCGGTCTCGATGACGGTCGGCGGCGCGACGCTGGTCGACGCGGTGTCGCTGCAGATCGGCGCCGGCGAGATGGTCGCGATCGTCGGGCCCAACGGCGCCGGCAAATCGACCCTGCTGCGGTTGCTGTCCGGCGACCTCCGTCCCTCGCACGGCACGATCACGCTGAAGCAGCGCGACCTCAATACCTACGGGCCCCGCGCGCTGGCGCAGCACCGCGCGATGCTGTCGCAGCATGTCAACGTCAGCTTTCCGTTCACGGTCGAGGAAATCGTCAGCATGGGCGCCGGCGAGAGCCCGCGCGCCATGGCGCGCGCCCTGGTTGCAGCAGCGTTGGACGAGGTCGGGCTCGAACATTTCCGTTTCCGGCAACTGCCGACGCTGTCCGGCGGCGAGCAGCAGCGCGCGCATTTCGCCCGCGTGCTGGTGCAGCTCGCCTGCGGCGAGGCGCTGCACGGGTCCGGGCTGCTGCTACTGGACGAGCCGACGTCGAGCCTCGATCTGCGGCACCAGATCGACCTGGTCGAAACGGCACGGCGCCGGGCCGCGCGCGGCACCGCCGTGATCGCGATCCTGCACGACCTCAACCTCGCGATGCGGTTCGCCGACCGCATCCTGCTGCTGCATCACGGCCGGCTTGCCGTCGACGGCGACCGCACCGCCGCCATGCAGGCCGACACGCTCCGGCGGATCTTCGAGATCGACGCCGCGATCGACTACACCGGGGATGGCGTGCCGTTCCTGCTGCCGCAGACGATGCGGCCAGTTTAGACCCTCATGGTGAGGAGCGCGGCACGCGCGTCTCGAACCATGAGGCCCGGCTGTCGCCTGCGGCCCATCCTTCGAGACGGCCGCTGCGCGGCCTCCTCAGGATGAGGACAGCAGGAGAGAGGCGACCTAACGCCGCAAGCCTTACCCCGTCGCAACATCAGCGATTCACAAAACTGTCAGGCGGCTGTAACAGGCGGCTCGGAGAACACCGCATCGTTTATCCGTTGGGAGATCAACCATGCGCCTGTCACTGCTCTGTTCCGTCGCCTCGCTCCTGTTCGCCACAACGGCGTTCGCGCAGGGCGAAGGCGAATTTCCGGCGACGCTGGCAGGACACGCCGTGATGCCGGCCGAGAGCTTTATCGACGCCCCGTCAGACGCGCCCGACGATCTGAAGACCTCGGGCAAATACACCACCGGCAAGCGCGTCGATGCGATCGGCACCGTGATGGGCAAATCCTACGAGCGGCCGACCGGCGTGTCGCTGCCGTTCAAGGGCCAGCCGCTGCAGGGCCATTCCGGCATCAAGATGATGCCGGACGGCTCGTTCTGGGTGATCACCGACAACGGCATGGGCTCGCGCTACAACTCGGCGGATTCGATGCTGTACCTGAACCGGTACAAGATGGACTGGGCCGGCGGCAAGATCGAACGCCAGGAGACCGTGTTCCTGCACGATCCCGACAAGAAGGTGCCGTTCCGCATCGTGCATGAGGACACCGCCAAGCGTTACCTCACCGGCGCCGACTTCGACACCGAGGGCTTCCAGATCATCAACGACACGTTCTGGATCGGCGACGAGTTCGGGCCCTATATCCTGAAGGCCGACAAGACCGGCAAGGTCCTCGCCGTGTTCGAGACGGTTGCCGACGGCAAGCCGGTGCGTTCGCCGGATCAC
The DNA here is from genome assembly GCF_054056355.1 of Bradyrhizobium sp. USDA 3364. Lineage (NCBI taxonomy): Bacteria > Pseudomonadati > Pseudomonadota > Alphaproteobacteria > Hyphomicrobiales > Nitrobacteraceae > Bradyrhizobium > Bradyrhizobium sp. USDA 3364. The sequence continues at coordinate 4,603,650 of NZ_JBSRYG010000002.1, read as the reverse complement.
TGGGCGGTGCAGTCGCCCGGCGCGCCGGGGGCCTCCTACACCAACGTCAATCTGCGCCGCTCCAAGGGCTATGAGGGCTTTGCCTCCTCCAAGGATGGCAAGTTCCTCTACGGCCTGCTCGAAGGGCCGCTGTGGGATGCCGACAAGAAGGATTGGGAGAAGGTCGACGGCAAGGAAGCCTCGCGCATCCTCGAATTCGACGTCGCGGCGGAGAAGTTCACCGGACGCACCTGGCAGTATGTGTTCGAGCAGAACGGCAATGCGATCGGCGATTTCAACATGATCGATCCGACCCAGGGCCTCGTGATCGAGCGCGACAATGGCGAAGGCACCGCCGACAAGGCCTGCCCGCAAGGCCAGCGCGGCGAGAACTGTTTTCCCGACATCGCCAAGTTCAAGCGCGTCTACAAGATCGAGCTGTCCGACGCCAATGTCGGCAAGCCCGTGCGCAAGATCGCCTATATCGACCTCCTGAAGATCCGCGATCCGGACAAGAAGGCGCGCAAGCCGCTCAACGACGGCGTCTACACCTTCCCGTTCTTCACCATCGAGAATGTCGACCGGGTCGACGAGACCCACATCATCGTCGGCAACGACAACAATCTGCCGTTCTCCTCGAGCCGCGACCCGAACAAGGCCGATGACGACGAGTTCATGCTGCTCGAAGTCGGCGACTTCCTGAAGGCGAAGTGAGCCTTTACCATCGCCAAACACACGCCTGTCGTCGCCCGGCTTGACCAGGCGACGACAGTATTCCAGAGACGTTTGATTTCAACGGAGAGGCCGCGGCGTAATGGATGCCCCGCTCGAGGCGGGACATGACAGCGGATATTTGACGAGCCGCCGTCAGGCCAAGCCATTCCATCGGTTGTCTTCCGATTGCCCTTCTACCGATGCGCTAGATGATGCTAGCCTCGGCTGATACTTGAGTCGCCTTGGGGCAAAATCATGCGAGAGAAATCCACTCTGACCTACATCGAGGCGCTCATCGCCGCGGTCTTTATTGTCTACCTGGCCTGGGACCAAAGCTGGGGGCTTCCGCCGGGATGCATTGCCTTGATGCTCGGCGTGATCGCCTACTTTGCCTATGTGTGCCTGATGCGACGATTGGTGAGACTGCATCAGAACAGCTACGCGGCAGTGGCAACGATCCTGGCCCTCGCATGGGCCATATTGGCTTACTTCGCAATGAGCGCGCTGCAGGCGGGGTTCGCCGATCAAATACCCGCCTCCCTGCTCGCGCATCTATGGCCCTGGATCGCGGCAGCGGCCGCCTTCGTCGGGGCACTCGCCAGCAAGGTGCGCTTCATGGATGATGCGCGCGAATATATCGTCGGCCGGCGCGCGCGCTGGGACAACCGGCAATGGCTGGAGCAGGACGCCGGCTTCTAGCGCCGTTTCTCGCGGCAAGCCACGTCACTCCTTCTTCGTCCGGTAATCCCCGAACGTGGTGTCGCGCTCGTCGAGCTGGACCTTCATGCTGCCGCCGTCGCGGCGGAAGCCCGCCATGTAGGCCTTGCTCGCCTCGGTGGTGAAGGCCAACGCCTGGATCTCGGTGCCGGCACGCATCGCGGCGCGGGCACCCATGATCTCCATCGCGCGATGCACTGAGCGCTTGTTGAGCTGCTGCAATTCGATCGGCACCTTTGCCGCGCGCTCGGCGAAGTCCAGCGTCTTCCCCTCGAGCTCGGCGAGCGGAAACGACCGGGTCGCATAGCCCCATTCGGCGGCCTCGCGGCCGGACATCGCATCGCCCGTCAGCATCAATTCCATGGCGCGGCGCATGCCGACCAGCCAGGGGTGATACTGCATGTCGGGCGGGCTCATCAGCCGCACCGGCGGATAACCGATCTGGGCATCGTCGGCGACATAGACCACGTCGCAGGCGGTCGCGAGCTCGGTGCCGCCGGCGAGGCAATAGCCGTGCACCTGCGCGATCACGGGCTTTGCGAGATCCCAGATCGAGAACCAGCCCTCGACGACGTGGCGCGACCATTGACCCGGGCCGGATGCCGAATGATAGGGCTGGTCGACGCGGTTGTCGGCGGAGAGATCGTAACCCGCCGAGAAGCAGGGTCCCGCGCCGCGCAGGATCGAGATCGAAATATCGGGATCGCGATCGGCTTGTTCCAGCACCTCGAAAATCTCGCCGCGCAGGCGGTTGTTGAGCGCGTTGCGCTTCTCGGGGCGATTCAGCGTGATGCGGCGGACGCGCGGACGCGGATCATCGACGATGATGTGCTGATAGGTCATGGTTCCTCCCAATCTCAGGCTTTTTGCCTTTGGCAAAGTGATGCCCGAGATCGGGAGGGATGTCATCGGCCTAAGATGCAGATCACCCCGCCGGCACCATCACGACGCCCTTGTCCTTGGGCCAGCGCATCCGCCAGGCGAAATTGATGTCGCGGACCTCGGTCGGTTTGGCCTCGAACGCCCACTCCAGCACACCGCGCTTGTCGCGCAGATTGGTTGTGGTCGCAGGTGTCGACGACGGCAGCATCTCGACCACGATATCGTCGTGCTCGCTGACCGGGAGCTGATCCTGGATCGCGACCTTGATCGGGAAGTCGTGGCCGTTGCGCACCGTGGTCTTGAACGCGCGCTCGTCGGTCTTCGACGTCGTCACGATCAGGCCGGCGGAGCCTTCGTTGCGCTTCACCACCGTGCGCTCGATCTTGACCTTGTCGTCGGCGCCGAAGCCGAGCCGCACGGTCTCGTCCTTGGCGGTTGCGGTCATCCGGCCGCGGCCGACAAAGATGCCGTCGCGGTAGATCGACACCTGCCCCGGCAGCAGCGGCGCGTCGTCGGCCTGCACGAAGCTCGCCTCCAGGAACGCGGTCGGATCGATCACCGGGACCGCGCGGACCGCGAGGTCGGGCGTGATCGTCGCCGTTGCAATGCGCAGGCTCTTGGCGCCTTCATTGGCGCCAACGCTGACGCGGCCGGGGATCTTGAAGCTGGCCTGGAACGCGCCGGCTTGGGCGGTCGCCTCTCGCTCGGCTGCGATGTCGAAGGAGGCGCCGCCCCCAAAGCGAAATTCCTGGATCGCATCGGCCGGCGCCGCCGGCGCGGGCGCAAGGGCCTCACGTGATTTCATGGCGCGGTCTGCCTGCGACGTCGCCATCGGTCGCGGCGGCTGCGGATATCTCACGACCAGCGAATTGAGGTCGGGCGCATTGCCGCCGCGCGCGACGCGCACGGTGGAGACCGCGAGCGCCACGTTCGACCAGTCCTCGCCGGTCGACTGGGTGATCTCGGCGCGGCGCACCAGCTCGATCGCGGGCTTGCGGTCCTTGGCGCCGGTATCGAGACGGGCATCGTAGAGCGGCATCCAGCGCGCGTTGGAAACCGCATAGGTGACCCGCAAGGTCGCTTTGGTCGCCGCCTGGGAGGCCAAGTCGATCCGCACCTCGACCTTGCTCGGCGGCTTGCTGGTGCGATCGGCAGCGAGCTGCGCAAGGTCGCGGTCGATCACGCGAATCTTTCGCTCGGCGTCACGGATCGCGCTGTCGGCGGTTGCGACCTCGTCGGCCACCGCCGAGAACGCCGCGCGCCACTCGCTGAGCGGACGCGCCTCGCCCTTCTCGCCGAGGCCCGCGGGCGACGCCTCGGCAAAGCGCTCGGCGAACTTGCGCCGCGCCTCTGCTGCGCTGATCAGTCCCTGCAAATCGGCGCGCTGATCGTTGAGCGCCTCGATGCGCTTGTCGATCTCGGAGAGATTTTGCGGCAGCAACGGCCCAGGCAGCTTGGTATCGATCGCACCGATCGTGAGCTTCGCTCCGCCCTCGCCCTCGACCCGCAGCGAGGACGGATCGAGCCCGATCGGGAAATCCTTCGCGATGAGCGTGTTGTCGCCGGCGGGCAGATCCAGCGTGATGACGCGGGTGACGCTCGCGCCATCGGGATAGACGGTGACCGCGTCGACCTGCGACGCCGCGTCGAGATTGGCTGCATAGAGCGGCCGGGCAACCAGCGCACCTACCAGCACCAGGCCGGTGGTAACAAGACAGTTCGCAATTGTTCGCATGACATCCCTCCGGAAAAACGCATCGCGCGCGAGACGAACAGCGCGCCAAACGCGGGCGCGCGCCGTTTCTGGTGGTGAGACGCAGCGAGGAAGGGACTGGTTCGATTGAGGTTTCCTTGAGGTTTCCCTGCGGCGCGACCATGGCGTCGCCAAGGCTGCCGCATGGCGCGGCGGTGTCTTTCGCGCGTTAGCGCCCGGCCCGGCGCCGGATGAACAGATAATTCGGCACGAAGCCGGCAACCGTGATCGCGATCATGATCCACCAGCCGCGCTGAAACGCCGCGATCCGCTCAGTCATCGAGACCGGCGTTGCCAGGATCGCAACGAAGATCGCGACGCCGATCGCCAGCGCCGCCTGCCGGATCATGTTGATGACGCCGGAGCCGGTGGCAAACGACGATGGCGGCAGTGCGCCGGCACCGACCCCCATCAGGGTCGGAAAGGTCAGTCCGACGCCGATACCGGTGAACATCATACCGACCACAAAAGCAGGCATGTTGGGCTCCGCACCAAGCAACGTTGCCCAGATCGTGAGGCCGCTCGCGAACGACACGATGCCGGCGGATACAACGGCCGCAGCACCAAATCGCGCGATCAGGCGGCCGGCGAACAACAGCGAGGTGAACGGGACAAGCAGCGGACCCGGCGCGATCGCAACGCCGGACTTCAGCGCTGACCAGCCCCACACGGTTTGCTCCCACAGCGCCACCGACAGCAGCATCGCGCCGAAAGCCGCCGAGTAAGGCGCCATGACCAAGGTGGCCCCGGTGAACGGCCGCACCTTGAACAGGGCGGGATCGACGAAGGGGTTTCGCGATCTGAGACAGTGCAAGGCAAAGGCTGCGAGGCAGATTGCCGCGGCGGCAAGGCTGTAGACGATGCCGCGTGAGCTCCAGCCCCAATCGTTCGCCTTCACGATCGCGAAGGTCAACGCGCCGATTCCGCAGGTCACCAGCAGCGCCGCCCATGGACTGGGGCGAGGTGCGTCATGGCCCGGCACTTCGGGCAATTTCCGCCAACCTATTACAATGGCGACGAGACCGATCGGAACGTTGACAATGAAGATCCAGCGCCAGTCGAAGGTCACCAGCACGCCACCGACCAGCGGCCCAAGCGCTGCCGCAAGGCCGCCTACCGCCGTCCAGGTGCGCACCGCACCGGCACGCTGCTCCGGCGGAAAGGATGCCAGCAGCAGACCAATCGACGTCGGCGTCATCAAGGCTGCCCCGGCGGCTTGCGCGATGCGTGCGACCACCAGGAATTCGACATTTGACGCCAGAGCACAGGCCGCCGACGCGGCCGTAAACAGCGCGACGCCAAGCAGGAAGCTGAGATTGCGGCTGTGGCGTTCGGCGAGCCGGCCGAAGAACACCAACAGCGCCGCATAGGAAATCGCATAGGCATTCAGGATCCAGGACAGATCCTCGAGCGAAGCGCCGCGGAATTCCTGCGCGATGTTCGGCAGCCCGACATTGACGATGAACAGGTCGAGGTTTGCGAGGCAGATTCCGACCGAGACGATCGCGAGCACCTGGCGCGGCGTTGCGGCGCGGGACCGCGGCCGCACATCCGTCCCGACAGCGAGCCCAATGGATTCCGCCTCGACGTCAGACATCACACCCCTCCAGATATACGTGTATATGCACCTATTGTCATTAGGTGCATATACATATATTTGTCAAGGTCACGGGAGGCGGCGATGGCGAAGATCGAAACCAGCCGGTGCAATCTCACGGCGTTGCGCAAGGCGACGCGGCGGGTGTCGCAGCTCTATGATCAGGTCCTTGCGAGGTCCGGGCTGCGCGGCACGCAGCGGGCCATTCTGGTCTATGTCAAAAGGTCCGGTGCGCCGACGATGGGCGAACTTGCCGCAGCCCTGGTGCTCGACCGTACGGCCCTCAACCACAACCTCAAGCCGCTCGAGCGCGACGGCCTCCTGACCATCACCGTCGACAAGAACGACCGCCGCAGCAGGCTGGTGCGGCTCACCAAACGCGGCGAAGCCAGGCTCGCGGAATCACAGGCCGCATGGCTTGAGGCGCAGGACCGTTTCGAGACGGCGTTTGGCGCGAAGCAGGCTGCCGATCTCAGGCAGACGCTCGAACTGATCGCCGCGCTCGAATTCGGCGACCGGGCGGCGGATTTGCCGGCGGCATAGCCGGCTTCAAATGAAAAGCGGCCCGGCGTTGGCGCCGGACCGCTCGTTCGTGCACGATCAGGGTTGATCGCGCTCAGCTGTAGATCTCGAACAGGCCGGCGCCGCCCTGACCACCGCCGATGCACATGGTCACGACGCCCCACTTGGCCTTGCGGCGACGGCCTTCCTGCAGCAGGTGGCCGGTGAGCCGGGCGCCGGTCATGCCGAACGGATGGCCGATCGCGATCGAGCCGCCATTGACGTTGTACTTCTCGGGATCGATGCCGAGCTGGTCGCGCGAATAGAGGCACTGGCTGGCGAACGCCTCGTTGAGCTCCCAGAGATCGATGTCGTCGACCTTCAGGCCGTGCCGCTTCAACAGCTTCGGCACAGCAAACACCGGCCCGATGCCCATCTCGTCAGGCTCGCAGCCGGCCGAGGCCCAGGCCACGAAGCGGCCGAGCGGGTTGAGGCCGCGCTTCTCGGCATCCTTGGCTTCCATCAGCACCACGGCGGCGGCGCCGTCGGAGAGCTGGCTGGCATTGCCGGCGGTGACGAACTTGCCCGGGCCCTTGACCGGCTCGAGCTTGGCAAGGCCTTCCAGCGTGGTCTCAGGACGATTGCACTCGTCGCGGTCGACCACGTAGTCGACGATCGACTCGGCCTTGGTCGCCTTGTCGACCACCTTCATCTTGGTCTTCATGGGGACGATTTCGTCCTTGAACTTGTTGGCCTGCTGGGCGGCCGCCATGCGGCGCTGCGACTCCAGCGAATACTCGTCCTGGTATTCGCGGCTGAGCTTGTAGCGCTCGGCGACGATGTCGGCGGTATCGATCATCGCCATGAAGATGTCGGGCGCGGTCTTGAGCAGCTCCGGATCGATCGATTCCTTCGGCGAGCCGCCGCCGGGAATCGAGATGCTCTCGACACCGCCGGCGACGATGCAGTCGGAACCATCCGAACGGATCGAGTTGGCGGCCATCGCGATGGTCTGCAGGCCCGACGAGCAAAAGCGGTTCACCGAGACGCCGGCGGTGGTCTTCGGCAGGCCGGCGAGCAGCGCCGCCTGGCGGCCGATGTTCGGCGCACCATGCGCGCAATTGCCGAGATAGCAGTCCTCGACATAGTCCTTGGCGACGCCGGCGCGCTCGACGGCATGCTGGATGGCGTGCGCGGCAAGCGACATCGGCGGGGTGATGTTGAATCCGCCACGGCCGGACTTTGCCAGGCCGGTGCGCGCGTAGGAAACGATTACGGCTTCACGCATTGTTTTCTCCCTTCGAGATGACGGTCATTGTGGCGTGTCGTGGCCCGTTCGTACACATTTTTCGGCGGGCGCAACAGGGATACCAGAGGCCCCAGAACGGCAAACGCCGCCTCCGGGACCGGAGGCGGCGTCATGTTCCGCAGATCGGAATATCGATGCGCTTGAGCGGTATCTTTGTTCGTCGCGCCGGACGACAACGAGAACCGCTCAAACAGCGTTTAAGACGTCGGCATCCTAGAACGTCAGCGCCTCTAAAACGTCAGCGCCTTGGCCTGCTTCACCTGCGGCAACGTCTGCACCTTGCCGAGCAGCTCCGCCGGCACCGGGCCGTCGACCTCGACCAGCGCGATGGCGTCGCCGCCCTGCTTGACGCGGCCGAGATGGAAGGTCGCGATATTGATTTTCGCATCACCCAAGAGGCTAGCGAACGCGCCGATGAAGCCCGGCGTGTCCTCGTTGGTCACGTAGATCATCGACTTGCCGAATTCGGCGTCGACGCGGATACCCTTGATGTCGACCAGGCGCGGCTTGCCGTCGGCGTAGACGGTGCCGGACACCGAACGCTCCTGGCGCTCGGTCGCGACGGTGACCGTGATCAGGCTTTCATAGTCGCTCTGCGCGGCGCGGACCACCTCGTCCACCACCATGCCGCGCTCCTTGGCGACGACCGGCGCCGACACCACGTTGACCTCGCCCAGCATCGGGCGCAGCAGGCCGGACAGCACAGCCGAAGTGATCGCCTTGATCTTCATCTCGGCGACATGGCCTTCATAGGTGATCGTGGTCTTGAGGATGCCGCTCTCGGTGAGCTGGCCCGCGAACGAGCCGAGCTTTTCGGCGAGCTCGATGAACGGCTTCAGCTTCGGCGCCTCTTCGGCCGTGATCGAGGGGAAGTTGACCGCGTTGGAAATCGCGCCCGACAGCAGATAGTCCGACATCTGCTCGGCGACCTGCAACGCAACGTTCTCCTGCGCTTCCGTGGTGGACGCGCCGAGATGCGGGGTGCAAATCACGTTGGGATGGCCGAACAGCACGTTCGTCGTCGCCGGCTCCTCGACGAAGACGTCGAAGGCGGCGCCCGCGACATGCTTGGAATTCAGCGCATCGACCAGCGCCTGCTCGTCGACCAGGCCGCCGCGGGCGCAGTTGATGATGCGGACGCCCTTCTTCATCTTGGCGATCGCGGCCGCGTCGATGACGTTGCGGGTCTTCTCGGTCAGCGGCGTATGCAGCGTGATGAAATCGGCGCGCTTGAGCAGGTCGTCGAGCTCGACCTTCTCGACGCCGATGTCCTTGGCGCGCTCCGGCGACAGGAACGGATCGAACGCGATCACCTTCATGCGCAGGCCGAGCGCGCGGTCGGCGACGATCGAGCCGATATTGCCGCAGCCGATCACGCCCAGCGTCTTGGCGGTGATCTCGACGCCCATGAAGCGGTTCTTCTCCCACTTGCCGGCCTGGGTCGAGGCGTCGGCCTGCGGGATCTCGCGCGCCAGCGCCAGCATCAGGGTGATGGCGTGCTCGGCGGTCGTGATCGAATTGCCGAACGGCGTATTCATCACGATGATGCCCTTGGCGGTCGCAGCCGGGATCTCGACATTGTCGACGCCGATGCCGGCGCGGCCGATCACCTTCAGCTTCGTCGCCTTCTCGATGATCTTGGCGGTCGCCTTGGTGGCCGAGCGGATCGCAAGGCCATCATAATTGCCGATGATCTCGGCGAGCTTGTCCTTGTCCTTGCCGAGGTTGGGCTGGAAGTCGACCTCGACGCCGCGATCCTTGAAGATCTGCACGGCGGCCGGGGACAGCGCGTCGGAAATGAGAACCTTGGGTTTTGTCATGGGTGTGATCCGTCAATGACGATTGATCTGCAGTCGTCACCCGCGGGCTTTACCCGGGGGTCCATCTTTCTTGATGGATGGCCGGGTCAGGCCCGGCCATGACGAGATGAGCTAGAAAGTTCGCTTAAGCCGCTTTCGGCAGCGCGGCCTTGGTCTCCGCAAAAGCCCAGTCAATCCACTGCGTCAGCAGCTCGACGTCCTTTGCCTCGACAGTGGCGCCGCACCAGATCCGCAGGCCCGCCGGCGCATCGCGGTAATACGCGAAGTCGAAACCGGCGTTCTCCTTCTCCACCAGCGCGACCAGCTTCTTGCAGAAGTCGGCCTGCGCATCAGCGGGAAGCGAGGTGATCGCGGGATCGGTGAACTTCAGGCACACCGAGGTGTTGGAGCGGATCGCGGGATCCTTGGCCAGGAAGTCGATCCAGGGCGTCTTCGCCTTCCAGTCGGCGAGCGCCTTGGTGTTGGCGTCGGCGCGGGCGATCAGCGCCTTCAGGCCGCCGATCGACTTCGCCCAGTTCAGCGCGTCGAGATAGTCCTCGACGCAGAGCATCGACGGCGTGTTGATGGTCTCGCCTTCGAAGATGCCCTGGTTGAGCTTGCCGCCCTTGGTGAGGCGGAAGATCTTCGGCAGCGGCCAGGCCGGCTTGTAGGTCTCGAGCCGTTCCACCGCACGCGGCGACAGGATCAGCATGCCGTGGGCGGCTTCACCGCCGAGCGCCTTTTGCCAGGAGAAGGTGACGACGTCGAGCTTGGCGAAATCGAGCGGCTGCGCGAAGGCGGCCGAGGTCGCGTCGCAGATCGTCAGACCTTCACGGCTTGCGCTGATCCAGTCGGCGTTCGGCACGCGCACGCCCGAGGTGGTGCCGTTCCAGGTGAAGACGACGTCCGACGCAGGATCGACCTTGGAGAGATCGGGGATTTCACCGTAAGCCGCGTTCAGCTTGGTGACGTCCTTCAGCTTCAATTCCTTGACGATGTCGCTGACCCAACCCTCGCCGAAGGATTCCCAGGCGAGCGTGGTGACGGGCCGCGCACCGAGCAGCGACCACAGCGCCATCTCGACCGCGCCGGTGTCCGACGCCGGCACGATGCCGATCTTGTAATCGGCGGGCACTTCAAGCACTTCGCGCGTCAGTTCGATCGCGAGCTTCAGCTTGGCCTTACCGACCTTCGCGCGATGCGAGCGGCCGAGGGCGGCGTCCTTGAGATTTTCGGGGTTCCAGCCGGGGCGCTTGGCGCAGGGGCCGGAGGAAAAATGCGGCACATTGGGCCGCGAAGCGGGCTTCGCTGCAGTCATAAATCTACCCTTCCAGATAGCTGCCTCTCGGTGGGGAGAGGTTTCCCGCGGTCGGAGATAGTGGAAAGGCCCTCAAACGTCAAGGAAGCTAGGGCTCTTCCGCACCAATCGGCGGATCACGGCTGATTGAAGGAGCGTCCTCGACCTGCTGCTGATCGAGCAAATCTGCCGCGAGAGTCATGATCTTAACCGCCCTGCGCCGGCTCGAAATCTTCAAAATGCTCTTGTCGCCGGCCTGCACGATGTACTCGTTGCCGACCCGCACAATCGAATAGTCCGACATTCCAATCCCCAGTTGCCGCCGCCCCGTGGGAGACGTCCGACATACCGGACTCGTTCCGCCCCGTAAAATCACGGAGGCCGGCTTAGTTTATTGGCTGTTAACCGGATAGAGCAGCTACGGCTACCGCAGGCATTGCCTGCTCGATGGCACAACTTCTTGCGCGTTCAGAATCGCAGCGTCATCCCGACATGGCTGCGCGCGAATCCAAGCCGTTCGTAGAAGCGCTGTGCATCGACGCGCGTGTGATGCGTCAGGAGCTCGACGAGCATGCAGCCTTTCGCGCGCGCTTCTCCGACCGCCCACTGCACCAGTTTCTCACCGATTCCGAGGCTGCGGCAATGTTTTGCAACACGGACGTCCTCCAGCAGGCCGCGCCAGCCGCCCTGCGAGCTGATGCCCGGCAGAACCGCAAGCTGCAGGCAGCCGACCACGGCGCCCTCCCCGTCGACGGCGACGACGAGTTGCAGATTGGGATCGCGCTCGACCCGCGCGAAAGCCTCGTAATAGCTTTGCGGCAGCGGATCCTCGATCCGCTCGCGCGCGCTGCCGAGCGGATCGTCCGCCAGCATGCCGACGATGGCGGCAACGTCCTCGCGGTGCGCGCGGCGGATCGTGATCGATGAAGCGTCAGTCATGGCGGTGTTCACACGAGGTCAGCGAACGGGCGGCAGCGCGAGCTCATGCTCGGCATCGGCGATCCAGCGGCGGATCATGGGATAGCGTTCGAGCGCGAGGCCGCCATCCTCGGCCATGCGCGTGTAGGCGAGCAGCGACACGTCGGCCAGCGAGAATTGATCTCCGACCAGGAATTGCGCGCCCGCAAGATGCCGCTCCAGATGATCGAGCGCGACATAGCCGCGCTTCAGGAGATTCGGATCGATCTCCGACACCGCCTTGCCGAGATACACGACCTGAAAACGGCAGACGGCGACATAGGGCTCGTGGCTGTTCTGCTCCCAGAACATCCACGCATCCATCTGCGCCGCGCGATAGGGATCGTTTGGGATCAGATCGCTGCCGCGCGCGAGGTAGCGGATGATGGCGTTGGATTGCGCGAGCGTGCGGCCGTCATCGAGCTCGACCGTCGGCACCTGGCCCCAGCCGTTCAGCTTGAGGAATTCCGCCGTCCGGCTGCCGCCCTTCATGGTGTCGATCTCGACCCATGTGTAGGGCAGCGCCAGCCTGTCGCACACCCATTTCACCTTCAGGCAATTGCCTGAATTGGCGTCGCCGTGGATTTTCATGCGAGGTCGCTCCGCTTGCGGAGCAATATCCGATCAGTCACGCCATGCGCTGTCAAGCTGCGCGGCTTTGCCTCAGAACTTGTAACCGAGACCGGCGCGCACGGTGTTGATGCTGGTATCGACGGTGGAGGTGAAGCGTACGTATTCCCACTCGGCGCGCATGAACAGCCCACCGGTGATATTGACATCGAAGCCGAGACCACCGGTGTAGCCGTAGACCAGGTGATTGTGCTGGACGTCCGATGCGGTCAGTGGCGCGAGCTGCGTGAATGGCCCCAATTGGCTGGTGCTGACTGCGTCGTTCACTGTGACGGAGCGCGAGATATCGGCATTGCCGAACGCGACACCGCCGAAGATGTAAGGCAGGAAGCAGCCCCAGGCATAGGCGGCGCGGCCGCGAATCGTGGCCATGTCGTTGATCCGGATCGACGCAGTCGAATCGACCCGCACGTCATGGAAGTTGCCGTCGGTGAGCGCATTGCCGCTCACCAGTTCCTTGCTCGCGAGGGAAGCACCGCCGAACTTTCCGTGCATGTAGCTCGCGTCGATACCGACGACGACGTCGTCGTATTGCCAGTTGTAGCCGGCGAAGCCACCCCAGGCCGAGGATCGCTGGGATGCCTTGCCGAGACCGAGATTCCAGTTCGAGACGTCCATCTGCTGGATGACATTGTGATCCAGCAACCCCGCCAGCAGGTTGGCGTTCGTGCCGATGAAATTCTCATCTGATGAACCGTAGCCACCCTGCCCACCGATGTAGAAGCCGCGCCAGTTGACGGGTGCGCTGGGCGCATCGCTGAAACCGCCGCGCAGAATCGGGAAGTCCGGCATATCGGCCGCGTGCGCAACCGTCACAGCGCTCATCATCATCGCCGCCAGCAAGAACCTACGCATCGCAACGCTCCATCCCACTCATCGAATGCGCGTTGATCATCGCCTGTTAACCTTAACCAATCGTTGTTGCCGCCCGATTTCGACCATGGAAGTTGCAGAAGCTCGCCACATGACAGGCAAAGAAAAACGGCGCGGGATGATTCCGCGCCGTTTCAATCGTTAACCGTGAAGGGACGAAATTAACCCTTATCAGCCCTTGCGGATCAGCGGGGGCGGCGGGGGCGGCGGCGGCACGTCGCAGCAGGGCAAGGCCATGCGCACGCCGAGCTTGACGTCCTGCGAGGTGATGTCGCGGAACTGGAAGCTCGAAGGACCGGTCGGCGTGCCGTCGAAGAAGTGCCCCTGGCCCTGGCCGGCGGTGCCCATGTCGAGGTAGCGATAGGCCAGCTCGACCGTGAAGTTGTTGGTGACCTTGTAGGCGACACCGGCGTGCAGCGCCCAGGCGAAGTTGGTCTTGGTGGCGCCATCGGCGATGAAGGAGCTGGTCAGGCCCGACCCGCTCGGGAACGTCGCGACGTCGGAGAACGCCGACGTCTTGAGCACTGCGGCACCGACACCCGCACCGATGAACGGCGTCAGGCAGCCCCAGGTGCCGAGATCGGCGTAGACGTTGACGAGGCCGACCCAGCTCTGGATGCCGCCATGATAGGTGTCGCCCAGCGAGCTCGGCCCGGGGAACGTGAAGAAATCGGTGCCGTTGAAGCTCACCTTCGAGCGATACTCACCGGTGATGTCGGCGCGGAACCAGCTGTTGAACTGGTAGCCGACGCCGAGGCCGAAGAGCATGCCGCCATCGAAACCGTGACCGTACTGGTTGAAGGCGGTGCCGGCCGGCAGCGTGTCGTAGGCGTTGACGTGCAGCCTAGCCCGGGTGTTGGTCACGCCGACATCGCCGCGCAGATACCAGCCGCCGAAATCCTGGACCGGCGGAGGCGCATACGCCATCGGGGGCGGCGGCATGATGGGCATGTCGGCGGCGAACGCCGCCGAGGACAACAGAGATGCCGCGCCTGCGGCAATCAGGGTCTTTACGCTACGCATTGGCTTCGTCCTTTTGGGCCAAGTGAGGCGACACACGAAAGCCCCACGTCTGAAACTCACGGGTGGACGATGGCAGGAAATGTTTAAGCGGCACTTAACCCTAATTTTTAAGGTTGATTTTCTCTCACCTATTTGTGTGGCTGTCGCTTATAGGTCCATCAATGCGCGCATGCGGCCGCGAAAGATGGCGATCTCGCCACAAGTGCTAATGAAGCGTTGACGCATGCGCGCCGTCTGCAGCGCACGCGGGCCGCGAATGTTAGCGAATGCTTAACGCGGACGAAGCGCCTGCGTCCCTCGCCGGCGGGAGTTCAGCGAACAGTCTTCGGCATCTTCGGCAGGAACACCGCGAGCAGGCCGATCGCCGGCAGGAATGCGCACAGCTGATAGACGAACGCGATCGAGGTGTGGTCGGCGAGCTTGCCGAGCACCGCGGCGCCGAGGCCGCCGATGCCGAAGGCGGCACCGAAGAACACGCCGGAGATCATGCCGAAGCGATGCGGCATCAATTCCTGCGCGAACACGATGATCGCCGACGTCGCCGACGAGATGATCAAGCCGATCACAACCGTCAGCACAGCGCTGGCGAACAGCCCGGCATAGGGCAGCGCCAGCGTGAACGGCAGCGCGCCGAGGATCGAGAACCAGATCACGTATTTGCGGCCGAAGCGGTCGCCGAGCGGCCCGCCGATGAACGCACCCACGGCGTTGGCGGCGAGGAAGACGAACAGATAGAGCTGCGCCGCCTGCGTCGAGACACCGAACCTGTCGATCAGATAGAAGATGTAATAGCTCGACAGGCTCGAGACATAGAGCTGTTTGGAGAACAGCAGCGCGACCAGCACGACGAGCGCGATCCTCACGCGCCGCTGGTCCGGATGGTCGGGATGCCGCGCGATGACGGCCGCCTTCTTGCCTGCGATCTGCGGCTTGTACCAGCCGCCGATGCGCCAGAGGATCACGATGGCAAGAAACGCGATCGAGGAGAACCAGGCGATCGAGGGCTGGCCGAACGGCACCACGATCAAGGCGGCGAGCACCGGCCCCATCGAGGTGCCGAAACTGCCGCCGAGCTGGAACACCGATTGCGCGAAACCGTAACGTCCGCCTGAAGCCAGCCGCGCGATGCGCGACGATTCCGGGTGGAACACTGCGGACCCAAGGCCGACCAGCGAAGCCGCGATCAGGATGATCCCGTAAGAGTGCGCGACGCTGAGCAGCAACAGCCCGAAGAAGGTGAAGCCCATGCCGATCGAAAGCGAAAACGGCTGCGCCTTCTTGTCGGTGAAATGCCCGACCAGCGGCTGCAGCAGCGACGCCGTGAACTGGAACGCCAGCGTGATCATGCCGATCTGCGCGAAGTCGAGCGCGTAATTGTCCTTAAGGATCGGATAGACCGAGGCGATCAGCGACTGCATCGTGTCGTTGAGGAAGTGCGAGAAGCTGATGCCGGCGAGCACGACATAGGCCGGCCCCGCAGCGGCGGCCGCCTTCGCGGCCGTCAACTCCGGCACCGGCACCGGCTCACCCAGCGCCTGTTCGCTCACGACGGGCTTGTTCAATGCAGGATTCCCCGGACGAGTCGCAAATGCACCGGTGTCGTACGACGCGGAGGTAGCCGGGACCAGTTGCGCCAGCCGATGGCAGCGATGCGCTGTGTGGCGGAGGCGTCCGCTCAGTCCGAAGCTCTTTCACCGTCACTCTGAGGAGCGCCTAGCGCGTCTCGAAGGGTCGACGGCCCGGCTGGCGGCCGTGCATCCTTCGAGACGCGCGCTAAAGCGCGCTCCTCGGGATGACGGGATCAACAGCCTGCGACTGGAAACAGCAGCCTTTAAGCCGCGGCGGCGTGGCCGAGTGCGCTGACGATGTTGTCGACGACCTCTTCCACCAGGATGCGGTCGTCGCCCTCGCCCATCACGCGGATCACCGGCTCGGTGCCGGAGGGACGGATCAGCAGGCGGCCATGGCCGTTGAGGCGGTTCTCGCCGTCGGTGATCGCGGACTTGACCTCGGCATTGTCGAGCGGCTTGCCGCTGCGATAGCGCACGTTCTTCAGAATCTGCGGCAACGGATCAAAACGCCGGCAGATCTCCGACACCGGACGACGCAGCTTCTGCACCACGGCCAGCACCTGCAACGCCGCGACGAAGCCGTCGCCGGTCGTCGAATAGTCCGACATGATGATGTGGCCCGACGGCTCGCCGCCGAGATTGTAGCCGCCGCTCAGCATCTGCTCGAGCACATAGCGGTCGCCGACAGGGGTGCGGACCATCGAGAGCCCGTGGCCCTGCAGGAAGCGCTCCAACCCGAGATTGGACATCACGGTCGTGACGATGCCTGGCTTGGCGAGGCGTCCCTCTTCCTTCCAGCTCTGCGCGATCACCGCGAGCAGTTGGTCGCCGTCGACGATGTGGCCGCGCTCGTCGACCAAGATGACGCGATCGGCATCGCCGTCGAGCGCGATGCCGATGTCGGCGCGCATCTCGCGCACCTTCCTCGACAGCGCCTCCGGCGAGGTGGAGCCGCATTCCTTGTTGATGTTGAAGCCGTCGGGTTCGACGCCGATCGGCACCACGTCGGCGCCGAGCTCCCACAGCGCTTCCGGCACCACCTTGTAGGCGGCGCCGTTGGCGCAATCGACCACCACGCGCAGGCCGTCGAGCGAGAGGTCGCGCGGCAGCGTGCGCTTGGCGAATTCGATGTAGCGGTCATGGACGCCGTCGATGCGGCGGGCACGGCCGAGGCTCGCGCTCTGCGCCAGGCGGCGGTCGAGCGATTCGTCGAGCAGCTGCTCGATCTGCTTCTCGACGTCGTCGGACAGCTTGAAGCCCTGCGGGCCGAACAGCTTTATGCCGTTGTCCTCGAAAAGATTATGCGACGCCGAGATCATCACCCCGAGATCGGCGCGCATCGACTTGGTCAGCATCGCGATCGCCGGCGTCGGCATCGGGCCGACCAGCAGCACGTCCATGCCGACCGAGGTGAAGCCCGCGACCATGGCGTATTCGATCATGTAGCCGGACAGCCGCGTGTCCTTGCCGATCACGACGCGATGGCGATGGTCGCCCCGCTGAAACACCAAGCCTGCGGCCTGCCCCACCTTGAGCGCGAGCTCCGGCGTGATCAGCCCATTGGCGCGGCCCCGAATCCCATCGGTCCCGAAATATTTGCGGCTCATGGTACCCCCAACACGGACCTCTCGAACCACCCGGCGAGAGAGTCCCGAACGCCCACCAGTCTAGCGTGCATCGGCCTTATAGACTGCCAGGCGCTAAAATGACTTCAAAAAATATGATGAATCATTACCGCGGCCAAACCGCGTTCCTTGAGCTTAAGACACTGAATAATATAACATTATTTCCATCTCGGCAACCCTCGGGAACGAGCGCTGTCCCCTATCCTTTGCCGTTGCGCTTGACGTGCTGGTCACCCTTGGTGGGGGCCGGCTGGGTAACATTGACGGGGTCGGAACCGGGAAACGTCTCCTTCAGCCCCTCTTCCAGGGCCTCGTCGAGCCGACGCTTTTCGGCGCTGTCGTCTGCTTTCGGCTTGGAGCCTGATTGGGTCATCGTGACCTCCCATCCGTCTTCGATTTGGCAGCCCCTTCAACCATGCTAGATGACGGCAAGAGCGAACACCCGCAAGCCTCGCTTCAATAGACTTGCGACGACATAGAAGAAGAAGGGCCGGGACCGTCCATGAAGCACATTACCTGCATCGAAGATCTGCGCCAGCTGCACAAGCGCCGGGTGCCGAAGGCGTTTTTCGATTATGCGGACCGCGGCTCCTATACGGAGGACACGCTGCGCGCCAACTCCGAGGACCTGCAGCAGATCAAGTTCCGCCAGCGCATCCTAGTCGACGTGTCCAAGCGCAGCCTGGCGACCACGATCCTCGGCGAGCAGGCCTCGATGCCGCTGATCCTGGCGCCGGTCGGCCTGCTCGGCATGCAGCATGGCGACGGCGAGATCTACGCCTGCCGCGCCGCCCAGGCCGCCGGCATTCCCTTCACGCAGAGCACGATGTCGATCTGCTCGATCGAGGACATCGCCGCCGCGGTCGACAAGCCGTTCTGGTTCCAGCTCTACGTCATGAAGGACCGCGGCTTCATCAAGGCGCTGATCGAGCGCGCGATCGCCGCAAAATGCTCGGCGCTGGTGCTGACCGTCGACCTGCAGGTGATCGGCCAGCGCCACCAGGACATCAAGAACGGCATGACGGTGCCGCCGGAATGGTCGCTGTCGAAGCTGGTCGACTTCGCGACCAAGCCCGCCTGGGTATCCGGCGTGCTGCGCGGCAAGCGCCGGACCTTCGGCAACATTGCCGGTCACGTCAAAGGCATGGACGACATCGTCAAGCTGTCAGAATGGACCGCGTCCCAGTTCGACACCACGCTGAACTGGAAAGACATCGACTGGATCCGCTCGATCTGGCCGGGCAAGCTGATCCTGAAAGGCATTCTCGACGTCGAGGACGCCGAGCTCGCCGCCAAGAGCGGCGCGCAGGCGATCGTGGTCTCCAACCATGGCGGCCGCCAGCTCGACGGCGCACCGTCCTCGATCGAGGTGCTGCCTGAAATCGTCGACGAGGTCGGATCACAGCTCGAGATCATGTTCGACGGCGGCATCCGCACCGGCATGGACATCATGCGCGCGCTCGCGCTCGGCGCGAAGTCCTGCATGATCGGCCGCGCCTATGCCTACGGCCTCGGCGCCGGCGGCGAGGCCGGCGTCGCCAAGGCGCTCGACATCCTGGGCAAGGAGCTCACCACCACGATGGGTCTGTGCGGCGTCAACACCATCGCCGAGATCGACGACAAGGTGCTGGCGGTCTAGATCACGCTGCAACACTCATCGTCGTGCCGGCTTTCGCCGGGACGACAGCGGAGCTTGTGGCTCGAGATCCCGGGCTTGATGCTACGCTTCGCCCCGGGATGACGCTTCGCGTCACATCGGCGGCGTAACACCGTCGCGGCCGACATTGACGCGGTTGGCCTCCAGCGTGCCGTCTTCCTTCTTCACCGCGGCGAAGATGATGATCTTGGCGCCCGGCTTGAGTTCCGACTTGTCGCCGGAGACGAAGGTGACGACCGGGGTGCCCGGCGGCACCACAACCTTCTTCTCGCCGTCCTTGTATTTCACCGTGATGTTCTGGCCGTCAGTGCCCTTCACGGTCTCGGCGACGGTGGCGTTGGTCATGGTCGAGTTGGCGCGCAGGTCCCAGGGACGGAAGCCTTCGGCGGCGCCGCGCTGGTTCTCCGGGAAGATGTGAACCGCAATTGCCTTTTGTGTTCCGTCAGGCTCGGGCATCGCGGTAACGCCGATGTAGGAACCGGGCTTGATCTCCGACAAATCGGTCTTGGCGACGCCGAACACCGCGACGTTGTCGGTGGTCCGTACCTTCATGTCGGCGCCGTCGCGTGACTTGATCGACAGCGTAGCGCCATCGACGGCCTCGATGGTGCCGCGAATGCGCAGCGCCGGCGGCTGCTGTGCGGATGCGGCCGAGGCAAAGGCAACGAGAAGCAATGCAGCAAAGAGCGGCGATTTCGGCATGGTGTCCCTCATGGGTTTGGCTGGCGAATCAGGGAACACCGGGGGATTGGTGGTATTCCGTGCAAGCCACAACTCCTCGCTGGAGTGGCGGCTCGCACGACAATTGCGCACCGGATGAGGGGCCGTTACTGCGGTCACGGACAGGTGATGCGCTTGAGCGCAGCAAGCCGTAGCCCGGATGGAGCGAAGCGAAATCCGGGGGACCGCCCTTGAAGGATTCCCGGATTTCGCTTCGCTCCATCCGGGCTACACGCTGCGCGTTACATCGGCGGCATCAGGCCGTCGCGGCCGACGCTGACGCGGTCGGTCTCGAACGAGCCGTCGGGCAGCTTCTTCATGAAGGCGATCACCTTGGCGCCGGCCTTCAGGTCCGCCTTCTCGCCGGGAACATAGGTCACGACCGGCGTATCCGGCGCGACCTGCACCTTCTTCTCGCCGTCCTTGTACTTGACCAGCAGCGTGTGACCGTCATTGCTGACGACGGATTGCGCGACCGTCGCGTTGGTCATGCTGCTGTTCGGCTTCAGATCGTACGGCCGCGACCCCTCGCCGGTACCGCGCATGTTCTCGGGGAACACATGCACCTCGACCGCCTTCGGCGTGCCGTCGGGGCCGGGCACCGTGGTCGTGCCGATGAAGGAACCGACCTTGATGTCGGCCAGGGCGATCTTGGTGAGACCGAGCACCACCATGTTGCCGGCCATGTGCAGCTTGACGTCTTCGCCGCTGCGCGACTTCACCGCGAGCGTATCGCCGTCGACACTCTCGACGGTTCCACGCACCCGCGTCGGCGTCGGCGGCTGCTGCGCAAGCGCATAAAGCGTGGACGCCGTCACCATCGCAAGCGCAATGAACGGACGAATGAGATGGGAACGGCTGGCAGGCATCAGTGATCTCCGGGAGGAAACGCGGGGCGACTAACACCAGACCCCGTTCCGGAGACGCTATTCCAGCCCTCAAGTCTTTGTGAGATCGGCTTCCACGATCGCGCGCAGCTCCGGCGTGACGTGCGGACGCTGCCCGAACCACAATTCGAAACCGCGCACGGCCTGGTGCAGCAGCATGCCGAGCCCGTCGGCGGTTTTCAGATTGCGCGCCTGTGCTGCTGCAAGCAACGGCGTCAGCAGCGGCACATAGACAATATCTGAAACGACCGCGTCCTGCGGCAACAGCCCGACATCGATCTCCAACGGAGGCTGGCCGTCCTGTCCGAGCGACGTCGTGTTCACGAGCAGGCCGGCGCGCGGCAACAGCTCGCCGACCGTGTCCCATGTCGCCGGATGTACCCGATCGCCGAACTGCCCGGCCAACGCGCGGGCGCGATCAATGGTGCGGTTGACCAGATGCACACGCGCGATGCCGCGCTCGATCAGGCCGAACACCACCGCGCGCGACGCGCCGCCGGCGCCGAGCACCAGCACGTCTTCGGTCTTGTCCCAGCCCGGCGCGCAGGCGTCGAGATTGTTGATGAAGCCTTCGACGTCGGTGTTGGTCGAGCGCAGCTCGCCGTCCGCAAACCACAGCGTGTTGGCGGCGCCGACGGCGCGGGCGCGTTCATCCGGCTTGGACAGCGCCAGCGCGTTCTCCTTGTGCGGACGGGTGACGTTGGCGCCGACAAAGCCGCGCAGCGACAGGCGGAACAGGAAATCCTTGAACTCCTCCGGCGGCACCGCCTCGATCACATAGCCGCCCTCGATGCCGAGGGTGCGCAGCCAGTAATGATGGATCAGCGGCGAGCGGGAATGCGCCGCCGGCCAGCCGATCAGGCACGCGGCGCGGGTTTTGCCCTGTGATTTGCCTTGGGACTTGCCTTGGGATGTCATGGCCGTGACATCGGCCAAGGCAGGCGCGCTGTCAATCCATCCGCTTCGCGGTTGCGGCAACCAGCGCGCTGAGGGCGAAGGCGGCGCCTGCGGCAAACCAGATCGCGGTGAGATTGATCCAGCCGTAGGCAAATGCGCCGGCGAGCGCGCCCGCAACCAGCGCCGCCCACAGCAGGATGTTGGGCAGCCAGGCCCAGCCTGCACCGCCGGTCAGCGTGGCGGCGATCAGCTGGCCGGCCTTGACCAGCGCGCCGGTGACATAGGTCAGGCCGAGCCCGGCCCCGCCTGCCAGCTGGAACACGGCGTTCTCGAGCCCCATCGCCAGCACGATGGCGACGACCGCGGCATTCGGCAGGCCATAGGCATAGGCCAATGCCGCTGCCGCGAGCAGCAATGCCTCGACGAGCAGGATCAGGGGCTGGCGATGCGCCAGCGGGCTCAGCACGATCAGGCTGCCGGCCGCAGCCCCCGCGACGAACAGCACGATCAGCGCCAGTGCTTCCAGCGCGTGCTGCCAATGCCCCTCGGCCAGCGTCACGCCGAGCCGCGTCGAGTTGCCACTCATGAAGGAGACGAACAGCCCGCCGAGATGCAGATAGCCGATGCCGTCGACATAGCCGGCCAGCGCGCTGAGCGCGCAGGCCAGCGCCAGGTTACGACGGGATTCAAGCATGACGGTGGAAACAGTTGGCAGGGAATCTCATTGGTCATTCCGGGATGGTCCGAAGGACCAAACCCGGAATCTCGAGATTCCGGATTCGCTCGCTAGCGCGAGCGCTCCGGAATGACATCGCACCATCACGCCGCGTCGCGATGCGCAGCGATGATCTGGTCGGCGGCGCGGCCCGTCACTTCGGCCATGCGGTCGAACTGGCGGGTGAAGGTGCCGGCGCCGGCGGTGGCCGAACGCAGCTCGACGATGAGGTCGCCGATCTCGGATTCCGGCATCGTGGCACGAACGCAGTCCCAGCCACTCCAGCCCTCGCGGGTGTCGAAGCCTAGGATCTGACCGCGGCGCGCCGACAGGATCGCGTTGATCTTGGCGGTGGCGTCGGTCGGACAGACGATCTCGACCATGTGGATCGGCTCCAGCAGCACCGGTTGGCACTGCGGCAACCCTTCGCTGACCCCGATCCGCGCCGCGGTGCGGAACGCGAGGTCGGAGGAATCGACGCTGTGATAGGAGCCGTCGGTCAGCGTGACGTCGACGTCGATCACGGGGAAGCCGAGCGGCCCGCGCGCCAGCGCGTCGACGACGCCCTCTTCCACCGCGCCGATATAGTTGCGCGGCACCGCGCCGCCGACCACCTTCTCGTGGAATTCGAAACCGGAGCCGCGCGGCTTCGGCTTGATGTCGAGCACGACGTCGCCGAACTGGCCGTGGCCGCCGGACTGCTTCTTGTGCCGGCCGCGCTGGGTGATCGGCTTGCGGATGGTCTCCTGGTAGCCGATCGCCGGCGGATGCGATTTGACGTTGACGCCGTAGCGGTCCTTGAGCCGCTCCTGCGCGACGCGCAGATGCATCTCGCCCTGCCCCCACAGCACGGTGTCGTGGGTGCGCGGGTTCTGGATCATTGTCAGCGAAGGATCCTCCTCATTCAGCCGCAGCAGCGCCTGGCCGAGCTTGACGTCGTCCTTGCGGTCGATCGCGGCAATCGAGATCGACAGCACCGCAGCGGACGGTTCGACCTTGGCCAGCGAGGCCGGAGCCGTCTTGCCGCTCGAGACGGTATCGCCGGTCTTGATCGCATCGAGCTTGCCGAGCGCGACCGTGTCGCCCGCCTCCGCCGACGGCCGCTTGCTGTCATGCGCACCCGAGACGGCAAGGATGCCGGACACGCGCCCGCTCTCGCCGGACGAGGATTGCAGCGTCGCGCCGTCGTCGAGCCGACCCGCAAGGACGCGCCCCAGTGACAGCTTGCCGCCGTGCTGCAGATGGACGGTCTTGAACACATAGGCCAGCGCGTCCTTCTGATCCTTGATGCCGAGCCGCCTGGCAGTGTCGGCAACGCCGGGCGCCTCATGGCGCAGCGCCTTCATCAACCGGAGCACGCCATGCTCGCGGCTCGCTGCACCAAGCAGCACCGGACAGATCAGCCCTTCGCGCAGTTCACGCGCGAGATCGTCGAACACGGCGTCGCGCGGCGGCTGGATGTCCTCCAGCAACTGCTCCATCAGCGCGTCGTCGTGATCGGCGAGCTTCTCCAGCATCGAGAAGCGCGCTTCCTTCTCGCGGTCGAGATTGCCGCCCTCGAGCGCCATCACCTCCGACGGCTTGTGCTCGCGATAGACGAAGGCGCGCTCCAGCGCGAGATCGACGAAGCCTTCGATCAGATCGCCGTTCCAGATCGGGATCTGGCGCAGCACCAGCGGCACGCGCGAAGCCGGCTGCAGCGTCAAGAGCGTCTCGCGGACACGCTTGTTGGCGCGGTCGATCTTGTTCAAAAACAGAAAACGGGGAATTCCGAGCTCCTCGAGCTCGCGCAGGATGATCTGCAACTGCGGCAGCTTCTTCTCGTCGGCCTCGCAGACCACGACCGCGGCATCGACCGCCGGCAACGCGGCACGCATATCGTGCGCGAATTCGACCGAGCCGGGGCAATCGATAAAGGTGTAAGTGTCGCCCATAAAGCTGGTGGTGGCGGCGGTCAGGCCTACGCCCATCTTGTGCTGACGCGCCTCGGGGCTGGCATCGCCGACGGAAGTTCCGGCGTCGACGCTGCCGGCACTCTTGATGGCGCCCGTGCGCGCCAGGATCGCTTCCAGAAGTGTGGTTTTACCGCTTTGGAAAGGGCCCACCAGCGCGATGCACCGTGGACCTCGGGGACTTCTGACGTCTTGTCCCATTGCCGCCTCCTCGTGTTGGAGCTCGGCCCATGATTGGGTCGGCGACCTTTGATCGTCCGCCCGTCCCGGGATTTTGGCAAGCCGGAAAACTCGCTGCGGTGCGGCGGCGCACGGCGCGGCGTATGGCCGCGCGCCGATCGCTGAGGCGATAAGGCCGTTAGCGTCCCGGACGCAGCTCCAGGCTCTCGAGGCCGGCGGCGATGTTGACGCCGACCTGGCCCTGCACGCTGAGCGGCTGCAGGGCGATCGTGTTGTCGGAGCCGCCGACCAGAACATTGCCGCCGACGCCGACGCCGAGCGTCGCGCTGCCCTGCGCGCCGGCGTAATTGCCGGAGAGCGCACCCGGTCCGAGCCGTTCCACCGGTGCGTAGACGCCCCAGGTCAGCGCCGACTCCTGGGTGATGCCGAGATCGATGCCGACCTTGTGAATGGTCGCGATGTAGCGATCCTCAGGCAGGCCATTGGCGCGCAGCACGCAACCGAGATTGGTCACGGAACCGACGATGAAGCCGACGCTCGCGCCACCGCGGCATTCCAGCACGCCGACCTGCACGCGCCGGGTCGGCTGTTGGGCGTTGGCGCCAACGATTGCAGTTAGCGCGGCAATGGCAGCACCGGCGAGGAGAGTGAAGCGACGCATGTTGGGGAGTCTCCGGCTGAGAGGCATGACGCGAGCAGAGAAACAGAACGGCGCCGTGTCTGCGGCGCCGTTCGCATCCTATGCCATGGCATCGCATCAACGGCCAGAATTTGCGGTGCTCGGCCACCGATTGTTGGCACATGTTGCGGCGTTGCTATGTTCCTCCGAGTCCGCCGCTTTGATCAGCAACAGACAGCAAAAAAAGAGGCCCGCTTTCGCGGGCCTCTTTGATCAGGCATCGACCAGCCTAGAGCGTTTTCGAGCGAAGTGGATACCGGTTCGCGTGAAGAAAACGCGTCAAGACCAATTCTAGTGGTGGTGATGATGACGGTGGTGACGATGATGGCGGCGCGGACCGTAGGCGACCGGCTCGAGATCGATCCCGGCAATGCCGGCCGCAACGTTGAGACCAGTCTGGCCCTGCACGCTGATCGGCTGCAGCGCGTAGGCGTTGTTCGGACCGCCGAACAGGAAGTTACCGCCGGCACCAAGGCCTACCGAGGCGTTGACACCGAGACCGCCGTAGCTGCCGGCAAGCGCACCGCGCGGAAGCTGCATGGTCGGCGCGCTGACCGCCCAGGCGAGCTGCGTCGTCGCGGTGACGCCGAGGTCGACGCCGATCCGCTTCACGGTCGCGATATAGGGCTCGGGCCGACGGCCGCCGCTCTGGTACACGCATTCGAGGCGCGCCACAGAGCCGACAACGAAGCCGACATTCTCGCCGCCCTGGCATTGCAGAACCCCGGCTTGAACCTGCTGGGGCACCGCGTTGGCAGTGGCGAACGGCGCCAGCAACGCGAGCGTGGCAAGGGTGAGGGTGGGAAGTCGCATGGTTGTCTCCGCAAGGTGAACTGAGATTGCAATTTGCGCGGCGGACACAAAGGAAGGCTCATGTCCAAAACAAGGCAGCGCGCAAAGCGGCCGTAAAAACTTCCCGCGTGTGGCATTGATGTTCGCGCACACACGCGTGATTGAGCATGATGTGATTTGACTCCACGATTTTACCGACGCGCGATGTGAACGCACAAACAGAAACGCTCCCGCATCTGATGCGGGAGCGTCTTCCTGTTCGACGTTATCTGGTTCGAAACCGAGCTACCTCAGATTGCCGCAGAAGCGCTGGATGCGCTTGCAGGCATCCTCGAGATCCGAGGTCTTGGTGGCGTAGGAGATGCGGAATGCAGGTCCGAGACCGAATGCCGAACCCTGCACGACAGCGACGCCTTCGCTCTCGAGCAGTTCGGTGACGAAGGCCTCGTCGTTGTCGATCACCTTGCCCGACGGCGCCTTCTTGCCGATCGTGCCGGCGCAGGACGGATAGACGTAGAACGCGCCTTCCGGCCGCGGGCACTCGATGCCGCTCGCCTGGTTGAGCATCGACACCACGAGGTCGCGACGCTCCTTGAACACCTTGTTGTTCGCGGCGATGAAGTCCTGCGGACCGTTGAGCGCTTCGACCGACGCCCATTGCGCGATCGACGACGGGTTCGAGGTCGACTGCGACTGGATCGTCGCCATCGCCTTGATCAGATGCGCCGGGCCGCCGGCATAGCCAATGCGCCAGCCGGTCATGCAGTAGGCCTTCGACACGCCGTTCACGGTCAGCGTGCGCTCGTACAGGCTCGGTTCGACCTGCGCCGCCGTGGTGAAGACGAAGTCGTCATAGACGAGGTGCTCGTACATGTCGTCGGTCATCACCCAGACATGCGGATGCTTGACCAGCACATCGGTGATCGCCTTGAGCTCGCTCCTGGTATAGGCCGAGCCCGTCGGGTTCGACGGCGAGCACAGGATCACCCACTTGGTCTTCGGCGTGATCGCCTTCTCGAGATCTTCCGGGCGCAGCTTGAAGCCGGTCGACGCCGGGCAGACCACCGGCACCGACTCGCCGCCGGCGAGCGCCACCATCTCGGGATAGCTGACCCAGTACGGCGCCGGGATGATCACCTCGTCACCCGGATTGATGGTCGCCATCAGCGCGTTGTAGAGCACCTGCTTGCCGCCGGTGCCGACGATGATCTGGTTCGGCTTGTAGGTCAGGCCGTTCTCGCGCGAGAACTTGTTGATGATGGCTTCCTTGAGCTCCGGAATGCCGCCGACATCAGTGTACTTGGTCTTGCCGGCCTCGATCGCGCGGATCGCGGCCAGCTTGATGTTGGCGGGCGTGTCGAAGTCAGGCTCGCCGGCGCCGAGGCCGATGACGTTGCGGCCCGCGGCTTTCAGCGCGCGTGCTTTGTCCGTGACCGCGATCGTCGCGGACGGCTTCACACGGTCGAGCGCAGCGGACAGGAAGGCCATTATCATCTCCTGGCAAACGTCGTGAGCGGTTGCGCCACGACTTGATTTGAATGGGATCGCGGCACCCTAGGCCTGTCGCCGCTGCACCGCAAGAAGCTTGGCGGTAGACTATGAAAACTTTCGCGCATGGCTCGCAACACGCGCAACATTCCGCAAGTTCCGGCCCCAAATCACGCATATCCGGCAAGCCTCCCGGCGGCCGCTCCGGCATCGCCGGCAAGGCCTGTCGCCGCCTGCACCAGCGCGGATTGCTCCGAGGACAATGTGCCGCGGTGCTTGCCTGAAAGGTGCCTGCGGCCCGCCGCCAGGCGCAGCCCGAGCGGCACATCTCGCGAGAAGGATGGCGCGTTAGGGATTGTGGATTGGCGGCACGCCGGCCAGGCGCCGACCGGCACCGTGCAGTCCGTCGCAGAGGCGTGATCCGAGTTGTCCCGCCGTGTTGATGGAATCGTTCTGAACGCGTGCAGTGCGGTAGACGTTTCGACTTTTTCCACGCTCCAGGGCTTGCGACGCACCCCTGTCGGCATCATTGTTTAGCGGCGTTGCGGTGTGACAGGCCGCGCAATTTTGAGCGTACCGTCTCCCTGCAGCCCGTCTTCCCGATCGTGTGAACCCCGAACGCAATGTACAAGCTCTATTCGATGCAGCGCTCCGGCAACAGCTACAAGGTCCGGCTGGCGCTCGCCGTGCTGAACACGCCATACGAGGCGATCGAGATCGACATCCTGCGCGGCGAGAGCCGCACCCCCGAATTCCTGGCCAAGAATCCAAGCGGCCAGGTGCCGTTGCTCGAGGTCGACGACGGCCGCTATCTCGCCGAGTCCAACGCCATCCTCTGGTACGTTGCGGTCGGCACGCCGTTGGCGCCGGAGGCGCGGATCGACCGCGCCGATGCGCTGCAGTGGATGTTCTTCGAGCAGCACGCGCTGGAGCCGAATATCGGCGCCGCCTATTTCTGGCTGTCGCTGGTCAAGGGCGGGCGCGATCTGCAGACCCACGCGCTGGAGGACTGGATGGAGCGCGGCTATGCGGCGCTGCAGGTGATGGAAAACCACCTGAAGGGGCATGCCTATTTCGCCGCCGGGCAGTTCACCGTCGCCGACATCGCCCTCTACGGCTATACCCACGTCGCCGACCGCTGCGACTTCGACCTGGCGACCTTTCCGTCGATCCGCGCCTGGCTGAAGCGGGTCGAGCAGACCCCCGGATTTGTCTCGATGGATTGGCAACCCGGTCCCGAGGCCGAGCCGGAGCCGCGCCTCGTGGCGGGGCTCTGAATTCAGGGAATAGCGGGGAAACTGCCTAAACAACGGGCAAAACCGTCCCCGCGGCCGCATTTTCGCCATTTTCCGAGGACTCCGCCGCCGCAATATTGCCGGTGACGATGGGCAGATTTGCTCGGATGTCGCGAGTGATTCGCTCGCGGCCTGAGGGATTTAGACCATGAAACGGTGGTCCGGCACGGCAGGCTTCCATGGCCTCCCTGCCCCAGTGGCATCATCCCGGCTGACGAACGCGATCGCCGCGTCGCTTGCGCTTGGCGCGCTGACGCTGTGCCTGGTCGTCGCCGTGACGGTGCTCTCGAGCAACATCACCATGGCAACATCGATCCCGGCGTAATCAAGCAATTCCGGTTTGGCACCTTATCCGCGGCACGGCGCGGGAGAGACAGCGGCGCGACATGATGAAGACCCCCGTCGGACTTGTGACCGTGACGCTGTCGGCGGCGATCCTGCTGGCGGCATCGCTGTTGATCGTGACCGGCACGCAGGGCGAGGACCGCGCCCACCCCGCGCACGCGACGGCGCCCGCCGCCAAGCAGGCCCCGCGCCACTAGAGCGCTTCGGCTCTAGCTCCATTTGTGGAAGATGAAGAACGCGCCGGCGGCGATGAAGGCAAATCCGAGCGCGTGATTCCAGCCCAGCGGCTCCTTCAGGTACAGCACCGAGAAACCGGCGAATACGACCAGCGTGATGACCTCCTGCATGGTCTTGAGCTGCGCCGCGCTATAGACCTCGCTGCCCCAACGATTGGCCGGCACCGCCAGCCAGTATTCGAAGAAGGCGATGCCCCAGCTCACCATGATGACGATGGGAAGCGAGTGATCCTTGAACTTGAGGTGGCCGTACCAAGCGAAAGTCATGAAGACGTTCGAGGCAAACAGCATCAGGATCGGCAGCAGCGAAGGCGAAATGGCGGGCATCGATGTCCTCATGAAGGCAAAGCAGGCGGTAACCCGCAGACGCGAAACCGGGTTCCATCCCGATCTGCATATCATTTGATTTGAAAGCAGCGAAAGCTCGTTCGGCCCCGGCAAGGCCGGCTTAACGGTCGGGACGGAAATGCCGGCACGGTCGCAGGCCTGTCGGCAAACTGAGTGCCGTATCGTTTGTTTGGCGAACAGCGAGAACGAGCATGCGGTTCGACTGGCGTGCAATTTCAGGTCCGGCCTTGACGGCGATCACGGCGCTCGCCGCCTTCCTGATCGATCGCCTCGTCGTTGCCGTCCCCAATCCCGCGCCGCTATTCGTCTGCATCGTGGCGCTTGCGAGCTCGATCAGCGGCATCGCCTCCGGGCTGATCTCCGCCGCGATCGCGGTGGCTGCCTCGGCGCTGTTCTTCCTCGATCATCGCGCGTTGCCCGGTTATGACGCAGCCGACGTCGCGCGGATGCTGATGCTGGCGGCGACCGCGGCCGGCACCGCCCTGATCACGGGAATGCTGCGGCAGAAATGGATCGACGCCTTTGCCGCGGACCAGCAGCATCACGCCACCGCGGAGCGGCTCGCCGCCGCGCTCGACCAGGTCGACATCGGCATCGTGCTGCTCGACGCCGACACCCGCGCCGAGTTCATCAATCGTGCGTTCCGCGACTATTTCGCGCTGTCGGACGCGCAGGCCGAGAGCAAGCCGCCCTTCGTGGCGCTGATGTATCACGGCCGCGACACCGGGGCCTATGAACTGCGGGAAGACGAGCTGAGCGCGTTCGTCAGCAAGCGGATCGAGATGATGCGTTCAGGCGATTCAACGCCGATCAATCTCAATCTCGCCGACGGGCGGGTGCTGCGCTTCAGCTGCACGGCGCTGCCCGACGGCGGCCGCATGCTGAGCTATACGCCGGTGACGGATCTCGTGCGGCATACCGACGATCCGGCCCGCGCCGACGAATATCGGGCGCAGCGCGCCGGGCGCGGAGGCCATCCGGCAAGGCTGTTGCGCGCCGCAGAATGAGGCGCGATCTCGTTCGCAATTGATCCCCCACGGCTGCGACGTCACTTTTGAGCATGATCTTTTCGGAAAACCGCTTCACACTTTTCCGGATCATGCTCTAGAACCTTGCGAGGCGATGCGCAGACATCGCGTAACGCGAGATCATCCAGGGATCATTCATGTCCGACGACGTCACCATCCGCTTCGTCACGCGCGACGACTACGCCCAATGGCTTGCTCTGTGGGACGGCTACAACGCGTTCTATGAACGATCCGGACCGACTGCGCTCGCGCCCGAGATCACCGCGATGACGTGGGAGCGCTTCTTCGACGCCTATGAACCGGTGCATGCGCTGGTCGCCGACGCCGGCGGCACGCTGCTCGGACTGACGCACTATCTGTTCCACCGCTCGACCACCGCGATCGCGCCGACCTGCTATTTGCAGGATCTCTTCACCAGCGAGGCCGCGCGCGGCAAGGGCGTCGGCCGCGCATTGATCAACGGCGTCTACGCGCAGGCGAAACTCGTGGGATCGCCGCGGGTCTACTGGCAGACGCACGAGACCAACCACACCGCAATGCAGCTATATGACAAGGTCGCGGACAGACCGGGCTTCGTGATCTATCGCAAGATTCTCTGAGCGAACATGCGCGGCCTGTGGATTGCACAGAGGTGTCACCGGCACGTTACAAAGCCCGGCTACGCTTTCGCTCGCGTAAGATCAGGCCCCCCGTCTCAGATCTTCGCCCCGAGCGGTCCCCGTCAGTCGCCGCGTCTGACCGGGACCGCTTTTTTTGTGACATCGAGCAGAACGATCCGCTGGAAGCTCTCCGAAGGGGACGACGGAAATCGACCGGATGACGAAGGGCTAGTTATCTGCGTCGTCCCGGCGAAGGCCTGGACCCATAACCACAAATCCTCGTAGTTGCGCCGTGCTGTGGCTCCAGCGTATTCCATCAATCGTCAACGGTGGTAATGCGTCCCGGCCCCCGTGCGCAATTGCGCACTCGGCCGGGACGACACCGAGGATGTGGCGCCCCACTCACGCCACCAGCCCCTTCATCGGCTTCGCCGGCGCGCTGTCCGGAAACACCGTGTCTGCCAGCACCCGCTCGCCGAGCCCGAACTGGTCGTGCAGCACGCCCTTGATCACGGCGCGCAGGTCGGTGGTCGGGGCGAGATCGCGCGCCTGGTAGAGGTTGGCGGGCTTCAGGCCCGGCCAGTCGGTGATCATCCGCCCGCCATTCACCGCGCCGCCGGCGAGCAGCGCGATGGTGCCGGTGCCGTGGTCGGTGCCCTCTGTGCCGTTGATGCGCGCGGTGCGGCCGAACTCGGTGGCGACCACGATCACGGTGTCGCGCCAGCGCGCGCCGAGGCCGCTCTGAAATTCCGCCAGCGCGCCGTCGAGCCCGCCGAGCAATTGTGCAAGCCGGCCGACCGGACCGCCTTCGTTGGCATGCGTATCCCAGCCGTCGAAGGCGAGCGCGCCGATCCGCGGACCGTCGTCGGCGGCCATCAGCTTGGCGGCGCCGCGCGCCACCAGCCGCATCGCCGCCGCGCCGCCGCCGCCGGGCTTCGGCTTCATCTCGTCGCCCTGCGCCTGCTTCTCGAGCTGCAGGCCCTGGGTCAGCGCGCTCGCCAGCACCGGATCGCGGTGCTGATAGAGGTCAAGCAGCCGCATCGCGGTGTCGTCGGCAGCCTGCGGCAGCGCGGTCGGCGCCCAGCCGACGGTCGGCGCAGCGCCACGCAGCACCAGCGGCGTGGTCGGGCCGACCGCGAGCGCGCTCGTCACCCGCTCGCCCTTCGGCAATGCTTCGAGCGCGCGGTTGAGCCAGCCTGACTGCACGCGGCCGGGACCGGGAAAGCCGCTCTCCAGCACGTCCTGGCCGTCGAAATGCGAACGGTCGCGATAGGAGGTCGCCACCGCATGAACCACCGCAGCCTGCTTGGCGCGGTACATCCGCGCGAATTCCGGCATCGCCGGATGCAGGCCGAAGAACGGATCGAGTATCACGGCGGCGTTCTGGCCATCGGCTTTCAGCGCGATCGCGCCGTGCAGGCCGGCATAGTCGGGATCGCCGACTGGAGCTACTGTAGCAAGGCCATCGAGCGCACCGCGCAGGATGATGGTGACGAAGCGCGGATCGCGGCCATCGGCCGCGCGCGCGAATTTCGGCAAGTAAGCCCAGGCCGCAAACGAGGCACCGCCGAGCAGCAGCGCGCGCCGCGACGTCGCCTGCACCAAGGAGCTCTCGGAGCAATCCATCGTCATCTCCTCTGGAATTCCGGCGACATCAGCAGCAGCGCCAGCGCCTGCTGGCGCGATTCCGCGCGCTCGATGGTGCGCCGCGTCTCCGACGAAGCGGCGTCTGCGGCAACCAACTCGAGCAGGTCGCGCGGGTCGAACCGGTCGGCGAGCTGGGAGCCGAGCTGCGCGGAGATGTCGAGCCTGAGCTTGATGCCTTCGGGCGCCGCCCAGGCCGCAGCGGTATCCGGAAATCCGTTCGGCCCGGCGGGCGACCACAAGGGTTGGCCGAGCAGGTTGAGGCCGTTGAGATAGCGGCCCGGGTCTTCCGGGTTGCGCGCCAGCAGGCGGCCGGAGGCGAGCAGGAATTCGTAAGGCGAGCGCATCTTTGTGAGTTGCGGCTGCCACGCCTCGTTGGACCCGACCAGCGCGGTGGCGAGCGCCCTGAGATCGCCGTCGGTCTTGCTGAAGCTGTCCTGCAGCTTCGCCACCAGCGCCGGCGGCGGCTCGTCGGCAACGAAGTGGCGGGCGAACTTGGTTGCGATGAATCTCGCGGTCGAGGGATGCCGCGCGATGTCGGACAGCACCGCCTCGCCCTGCGCGATGCCGGCCTGCGCGTAGGTCTTGCCCAGCACCTGCTGCGGACCGGGCTGGTGCGCATTGGCATTGAACACGAAGCTGCCGGGCGCACCGAGCTGGCCTTTGCGGCCGGCGAAGGTCCAGCCGGTGATGACGCGTGCCAGCGAGGTCACGTCGTCCTGGGTGTAGCCGCCGCCGACGCCGAGCGTATGCAGCTCCATGATCTCCCGCGCGAGATTCTCGTTCAGCCCGCGATTGCGGTTGATGCCGGCGCGCGAGTCCGGCCCCAGCGATTGTTGGTTGTCGAGGAAGAACAGCATCGCCGGATGCTGCTCGACGGCCTTCAGCATGTCGCCGAAGCGGCCCAGCACGTGCGGGCGGATCGCCTCGCGTTCGAACGAGCCCGCCCACATCCGTGCCAGCGCGCCCTTGTTGGCGGAGACGCAGAAATGGTTGGACCAGAACACCACGAGCCGCTCGACGAAACCGCAATCGGCGACCACGCCGCGTTGCAGCCGCGCCAGCGCCTCGGCGCGGAACGTCTTCTGGATGATGTTGAGCGGCTGCGCCGGCGGCTTCGGCGGACCGGCCACCGGCTGCATGGTCGGAGGCTGCATCGTCGCGGACGGCGTCATCGCCGCATTGGCACCATCGGCCGCCTGCGGCTGCATCGCCGAATCCTTCCCGGCGATCTCCTTGGCGGCCGTCGACAGCGACAGATTGCGCCGCTGCTGTGGTTTCGCGTCCGGTCCCTGCGGCGGCGTCTCGCTCGCACCTTGCTGCGCGGCCTTCGCAGCATTGCGCGCCTGCTGGACCTCGAACTGATAGTCGAACACCTGCTTGCCAAGCTCCGGCGTCGAGAGCAGGCCCGGCACTTCGAGCAGCGCGCCGTTCGGACGCACCAGTTCCGCCAGCACGAAACCGCGCGGATCGGACGCCGCATTGATGAAGTCGCCGGACGCCCCGCCGCGGGCGCCAAATCCAAACCGGTTGAGCGCAATCAGCGCGGCTTGCGAATCACGGGCCATCAGAATTCCCTTAACGGCCTATCCCGGCTATATCAGTTGCCGGCATCATAGCGCGGTCCGGGATGAACCCGAGATTAATTCGCGCATTAAATCGCGGTTAGAAATGGACCTCTCGTCAAACGATCGTCCCGAACAAGCCTCGCCGCGCCGGCTTGCCTGCACGGCATGCGGCAGCGAATTCTCCTGCTCGCTCACGGGATCGTGCTGGTGTTCCGACGAGAGCTTTCGCCTGCCGATACCGACCGGCGGCACCGACTGCCTCTGCCCCGCATGCCTGCGGAAACTGGCAGAACAGCAAGCTGCAGTGAGCGGCACGTGAACACACGCTGGACCGTCGACGCCGTCCTGCTCGACATGGACGGCACCTTGCTCGACACCGAGAAGGTCTACTTCGACAGCCTGATCGCGGCGCTGAATGCATGCGGCTACACCGACGACGTCGTCGCGCTGTGCCATTCGATGGTCGGTCTTCCCGGCCCGGACTGCGAGGCGATGCTGCGCGACCATTACGGCGCGGCGTTCCCGCTGGAGGCCGTCAACCAGGCCTTCCTCGACCATCGCGATCGGATGATGCGCGCGGGCCTGCCGCTCAAACCAGGCACGCTCGATCTGCTCGACGCCATCGCCACGGCCGAACGCCCGATGGCGATCGTCACCTCGTCGTCGCGCCGCTCGGCCGAACGCAACCTCACCCTCGCCGGTATCCGCGATCGCTTCGAGACGCTGCTGACGCTCGACGACGTGACGCACGGCAAGCCGGACCCGGCGCTCTATCTCAAGGCGGCTGCACGGCTCGGCGTGACCCCGGCCGCCTGCATCGCGGTCGAGGATTCCAACCACGGCGTCGCCGCCGCCCACGCCGCCGGCGCGATCACGCTGATGGTGCCGGACATGGCGCCTCCGACCGAAGAGACGCGTGCGAAATGCACGGCCGTGCTGCCGGACCTCAATGCGGTGCTGGCGCTGCTGCAGCAGCGCGGCGCGCTGTAGCCGTCATTGCGAGGAGGCCCGTTGACTGCGGCACCTTGCGGCCGCCGGAGGTGCGCGCCGCCAAAATATCGAAAACAACCCCATGCAAAGGAGCCGGCGGCCGCCAGCGTTCGGCCGGGCCGCTTGACGCGTCGGGCAAATCAGGGATACACTTCTAATATTCCGAAATCGTGAAGGTCCCTCTGGAGCTCCTATTTCGTGAATCTCGGCCTGGAAGGTGTCGGCGGCGTTGGCGCCGCGGGCTGAAGATTGAACGTCAACCAGACGTTCCAGCCTGCTGGCCGATTTTCATTGGCAAATTCGCCGTAGCCCTTCAGGTTCAAATATCCCTGCATGTCTCCGACCGGGAAAATGTAGCCGACCTGCGGGCCGACGCCAGCCACGCGCGACCGGAAGCAGCCGACGCGATCGCCGGAGCCACTGTCGCAGCCGAGCTGCTGATAGAGGTAACCGACGAGGCCGACCTGCCACTGCTTGGTCAGGAATTGCGATGCGCCCCAGTCGAGGTGCATGTCGATGCCGTTTTGATATTGAGTGGCGGGGTTGACGAAGTTGTAGGTGAATCCCAGCACCGTCGAAAATTCATGCCCGGTCTTTGGATCGAAATAGGTGTAGCCACCGCCCGCGTCGATCGCCCAGTGCCCAATCCCCAAATTCGCCAGGCGGTCCGACTGGTAGGCGCCGGCCGGGAGGTCGGCGGTAATGTACGTCATGTAATTGTTGACACCGGCATTCCAGCGCAGCGCGAACTGCGGGATCAGGTCGCCGAATGCAGTCAGCGAGCTGTCGATGCTGTCGAACCGGGAGAACGGGAACGCGGCGCCGCCCGGTCCCGTCAATGTCCCAACGAGCGATCCCGCCAGCGACGTGGAGTTGGAGCCGTAGGTCGCCAACAGGCTGGCAGAGGCCTGACCGCCCAGCACGGGCGTTGCAAAGGTGTAAGTCCCGGCGACAAGTCCAAGATTCACATTCGCATTGACGCTCGCGTTGACGTTGGCTGTCAGATTCGCGGGAAAGCGACCAAGCGTGATTTCGCGAGACCGCGCCACGTCGCCGCCGGCGGAAACAGAGGTGTGATAATAAACCGTGGTCATCGACCAGCCCGGCGCCTGCTGAGGAACGGCCGCGAGGCTGCCAAAAAATCCGGGTATCCAAAAGCTGATGCCGTTTTCATCGGCGCGAGCCGCTTGGGTGGAAAGCACCAGCAGAGCGGCAAGCGCCCCAACACTCAAATGCCACTGCGAAAAGAATCTACGTCCCAAGTTCGATTTAAAGTACCGCATCGCCGATTCCCCGACTCTCGCGATCCCACCATTGCTCCGGCGGGGTAGAAACTCGGAAACAATAAGCTGACGCCGCCGTTCGTCCACGCGAATTCGGCATACTTGCGTTCAGCCGGAGGTTTATTGAAAGGTTGTGTCCATGGCGCCACAACCCTGGCACTTTTTGCATAGTCATCAGGGGCTCGGCCGCGTGTCATGCCGAGCCGATCGACGACACCTCAGCAAGCCATGTCGGCTTCAGGTGCATCATCAGGAAGAGGATCTTGTCATGAGTAACGATACGATTCCGGAAAAGCCTGAGAATACCGGGCCGAACAGCGTGGGATTGAAACGCCGCGATCTCTTGTTGCGCGGTAGTTCGCTGGTCGCCGCTTCAGCACTCGCTGCCGCCGGGGCGACAAGCTTCGCGCAAGCGCAGCAGCCGACGCCGGTCCCGGCGCCCGCGCCGGCCGGGCAGCGGCCCAACATCGTGGCATGATGGCCGGCCGGTCGCCGAACCTCGACAAGATCGCCGCGGAAGGCATGTTGTTTACCGATTATTACGCCGAGGCAAGTTGCACCGCAGGCCGCGCCACTTCATCACCGGCCGGGCGCCCGCGATGATCCGCTGGCCGGGCAAGGTGCCGGCGGGCAAGGTCGAGAACGGCATTATCTCCGGGCTTGACTGGTTCCCGACCTTGCTGGCCGCTGCCGGCACCCGAACATTGTCGAGGAACTGAGGAAAGGCAAGCAAATCGGGGATCGCACCTACAAATGCCATCTGGATGGCTATAATCAGATGGACATGATCACCGGCAAGGGGCCGTCCAACCGACACGAAATCTGGTACTTCGGCGAGAGCGAGCTGGGGGCCGT
Source organism: Bradyrhizobium sp. USDA 3364 (assembly GCF_054056355.1). Lineage (NCBI taxonomy): Bacteria > Pseudomonadati > Pseudomonadota > Alphaproteobacteria > Hyphomicrobiales > Nitrobacteraceae > Bradyrhizobium > Bradyrhizobium sp. USDA 3364. Next base: position 4,566,265 of record NZ_JBSRYG010000002.1, on the reverse strand, counting down.
GCGCATCGACGACTACAAGTATCGTTTCATCGACCAGCCCGGTGGCTGGCTGGGCGCAAAAACCAAGGTTGACGTCCCCTACCTGATCAACCTCCGCCTGGATCCGTTCGAGCGAACGGGCTGGCCCGACGACGGGACCAAATACGGCGCCCAACAATACTTCGACTGGTTCAAATATGAGTTCTGGCGCTTCGTGTTCGTTCAACAGGAGGTCGAGAAGCTGGCCATGACCGCGATCGAGTTTCCGCCGATGCAGAAGGGCGCGAGCTTCAACCTCGATTCCGTGAAGGCGAAAATCGAGGCCGCCAGGACCGCAATGGCAAAATAAGATTCATGATCGTGTTGGGCGGCGTCCATGCCGCTCAACACCATCTCCTCCGGCCTCGCCTTTATCAGAGCGAAGCGGACCGGCCTCGGGACTACACGCCCTAGCCTCGTTTCCGCCCCGGCCTCGCCAGCGCCGTCTCGATCAGCGTGCGCGCAGCCTCGCCGGCGGTCTCCATGTAGCTCGCGTCGCGATGCAGCAGCACCACGGCGAATGATCCGTCCAGCAGCAGCAGGATCTGCCGTGCCAGCTTGAGCGGATCGGCGATCCCCTGCTCCGCAAACGTCGTGCGCAGCCAGTCCTCGAACTTCTTCTTGTGCGCGGCGCCGATCCGGATCGCGGGATGGCCGGGCATGTTGGCAAGCTCGGCAGAGGTGCGCAGGAAGCCGCACCCCTTCCACTTCGGATGCCGCGCCGAGCGCGCGAGGTTCTTGAAGATCGCCTCGACCTTCACCGGCAGGCCGCCCTCGGCCTCCGCGAACCATTTGCGGAACAGCGCGAGATTCGGCTGGTCGCGCGCGGCGAGATAGGCGGCAACCAGATCGTCCTTGCTCTTGAAGTGATAATAAAGCGTGCGCTTGGTGAGGCCGGCCTTGGCGGCGACCTCGTCGACGCTGACGCGGCGGATGCCTTCATTGTAGAACAGCGCGCTCGCCGCCTGGACGATGCGTGCGCGGGTGGGCTCGGACGGTCTGGGCATCCGCCGTATGTATACTAACCAGTGAATATACACAAATTCCGGCCGCCGCTACATTCAATACCGACACACGCGAATGCCGGAGACTGCACCATGCCCGACCTCATCCTGCTCGAGACCAATGACGGGATCGCCCTGATCACCTTCAATCGTCCCGAACAGCTCAATGCGCTGAACTACGCGCTGATCGATCAGCTGATGGCGGCGCTCGACCGCATCGAGGGCGACGCCGACGTGCGCGCCGTGATCCTGACCGGCGCCGGCGAGCGCGCGTTCTCGGCGGGCGCCGACATCAAGGAATTCTCGGACAGCGTCAAACAAGGTGCAGCAGTTGCGGTGCGCGACTTCGTCCGCCGGGGACAAGCCATGACCGCGCGGCTCGAAGCGTTCAAGAAGCCGGTCATCGCCGCGGTCAACGGGCTCGCCTTCGGCGGCGGCTGCGAGATCACGGAAGCGGTGCATCTCGCGATCACCAGCGACCGCGCGCTGTTTGCAAAGCCCGAGATCAAGCTCGGCATGCCCCCGACCTTCGGCGGCACGCAACGGCTGCCCCGGCTGGCCGGACGCAAGCGCGGACTGGAGTTGCTGCTGGCCGGCGATCCGTTCCCGCCCGAGCACGCGCGCGAGATCGGGCTCATCAACCAGATCGTGCCGCACGATCAACTGCTGACGGCGGCGCGCGAACTCGCCGGCCGGATCACGAGGCATTCGCGCGGCGCCGTCGCCGGCACCATCACCGCGGTGACGCGCGGGCTCAACATGCCGATCGCCGAGGGCCTCCTGGTCGAGAGCGAGCAGTTCGCCGCACTGGTGCCGAGCCGCGACCTCGCCGAGGGGCTCGCGGCGTGGAAGGAGCGGCGGCCGGCGAAGTATGTCGGGGGGTGAGCTCCACTCACGCCACATCAGTCATTGCGAGGAGCGAAGCGACGAAGCAATCCATCCATCCGTTATGCCGGAGAGATGGATTGCTTCGCTTCGCTCGCAATGACGGTGGATAGGCTCGCTGCGCCCTACCGCACCACCGCCGCGGTCTGCCCGAACAGCAGCTTGCGTTCCTCTTCGGTGCGGATCGCGGGCTGGCCGAAATTCGGGTTGACCTCCTTCGCCTTGGCATAGGCGCGCTCGGTCGCCGGGCGCTTGCCGATCGTCTCCAACCAGCGCTTCAGGTGCGGGAAGTCGTCGATCTCCTGGCCCTGGTTCTTGTACGGCACGACCCAGGGATAGCTCGCCATGTCGGCGATCGAATAGGTGCCGGCGATGAACTCGCGGTCGGCGAGCCGCTTGTTGAGCACGCCGTAGAGCCGGTTGGTCTCGTTGACATAACGGTCGATCGCGTAAGGGAGCTTCTCGACCGCGTAGTTGCGGAAGTGATGGTTCTGCCCGGCCATGGGCCCGAGCCCGCCCATCTGCCAGAACACCCACTGGATCGCGTCATAGCGGCCGTAGAGATCTTCGGGGAGGAATTTTCCGGTCTTCTCGGCGAGATAGAGCAGGATCGCGCCGGACTCGAACAGGGAGATCGGCTTGCCGCCGCCCTTCGGCGCGTGATCGACGATGGCCGGAATGCGGTTGTTCGGCGCGACCTGGAGGAAGTCCGGCTTGAACTGGTCGCCCTTGCCGATGTTCACCGGGAAGACCTTGTATTCGAGGCCGGTCTCTTCGAGGAACATCGTGATCTTGTGACCGTTCGGCGTGGACCAGTAATGGAGATCGATCATGGGGGTGACCCTGCATTTCAAGGGATTGCTGAGGCATCGGCGAGAAAGATGCGAATGCATGAACTTGGGCGCAAAGCCGCGCCCGAGTCAATGGCGCGCGCATTGCACCGCGCGCGAATGTGATCTGCAATCAACGCAAGCGACCGATTGAGCCGCGCCCCGATTGCTCCTACGCTCGGCGTGCTTCGTATTGAAGAATTTTCAGAACAAGGGGGATTTCAATGACACGGGATTTGGCACGACGTGATTTCCTCAAGGGTTCGGCAGCGATCGCGGGCGCCGCGGCCGCCGGCGCATTCTCCTGCGTCGAGATCGCCAGCGCGGCGCCGATCGAGGTGCCGACCGTCGACAAACTGTCGATCCGCGTCCTGGTCGATTCCAGCTTCGATTTATTCCTGCGGCCGAAGCAGGCGCACGGCGTCTCGATCGCGCCGGCGGCGCGCGGCTCCGACTTCCGCAAATCGCTGCACAATGAATGGGGCCTGTCGCTGTGGCTGGAATCGGAGGCCGCGGGCAGCCAGCGCACGCTGATGCTGGACTATGGCTATACGCCGGAAGTGCTGCTCAACAACATGGAGTTGGTCGGCGCCGATCCGTCGAAGCTCGACGCGCTGATCGTGAGCCATGGGCATTACGACCATTTCGGCGGCCTCAACGGCTTCCTCGACAAATTCCGCGACAAGCTGCCGGCCGACGTCAAGCTCTATGCCGGCGGTGAGGACAATTTCTGCCACCGCGTCAGCCCGACGCCGACCAAGGGCCAGTTCACCGATTTCGGCACGCTGGATCGCCGCCAGCTCGCCGCGCAGCGCGTCACCACCGTGCTGTGCGAGACGCCGACCGTGATCGCAGGCCACGCCTTCACGACCGGCAAGATCACCCGCCGCAGCATCGAGCGCGTGCTGCCGCAGACCTGGGTCGAGTTCGGCATCAAGGACGGGCTCGGCTGCAACGCCAGCCACTATCTGCCGGCCGAGCTGGACGGCAAGATCGTGCCCGACGAACACATCCATGAGCACGCGACCTGCTTCAACGTGAAGGATTTTGGCCTGGTCGTGATCTCGTCCTGCGGCCATGTCGGCATCGTCAATTCGGTGAAGCAGGCGCAGGAGGTCTCGGGCGTCCAGAAAGTGCACGCGATCGTCGGCGGCTTCCATCTCGGACCGGCGCCGAAGGATTACCTCACCGAGGTCATGGCCGAGATCAAGAAGCTCGATCCCGACGTGGTGGTCCCGATGCATTGCTCCGGGCTCAACTTTGTGCAGGAGGCGACCGCGCAGATGGGCGACAAGGTGCTGGTCACGACGACGGGCAGCCGCCTCTCCTTCGGCATATGACGCCGATCCTGCGTACGCTTGCATGCGCTGCCGCGGGCCTGGCATGCGCCAGCGCCGGCCTGTGGCTGACGCCGGCGGCCGCGCTGGCCGGCGACGCGCCACAGCAGTCGGCGCGCTCGGCCGCCGAGATCATGGACATCCTGATGTGGAACAGGGAGCCGGTCGGCGGCCCGTTCGCGCTGACCGATCAGGCCGGCCATGCGCGCACGGACAAGGAGTTTCGCGGCAGCCTGATGCTGGTCTATTTCGGCTTCACGTATTGTCCCGACGTCTGCCCGACCGATCTGCAGGCGATCGGACTTGCGCTCGACAAGCTCGGCCAAGACGGCGATCAGGTGCAGCCGATCTTCATCACGGTCGATCCCGAGCGCGACACCGCGGCCCATCTCGCCGACTACGTGCCGATGTTCCACCCGCGGCTGATCGGGCTGACCGGCAGCGCTGATGCGATCCGCAAGGTCGCCGATGCCTACAAGGTCTACTACGCGCGGGTGCCGCAGGACGCCGGCGACTACACCGTCGACCACACCGCCTACATCTATCTGATGGACCGCGACGGCAATTATCTCGGCTTCTTTCCGCCGGGCACCTCGGCCGAGCGGATGGTCGAGATCATCCGGCCGCGGCTCGCCGCGCCGGCGCGCTGACGGAGGTTACTCCTCATGGTGAGGAGGCGCACCAGCGCCGTCTCGAACCATGAGGCCCGGGCGCTGGCCTCGTCCTTCGAGACGCTTGCTTCGCAAGGTCCTCAGGATGAGGGGATGGAGCTGATCGCGACGCAACTGAATCAGGACGCTCAGTGCATCCGCCCATGCGCGCGCAAGAAGGTCTCGCCGCTTGCCGTCACCATCACCCGCATACCCTCCACCGAGGGGCGGCGCGCGACATAGCCGCGGTCGACGGCGTCTTCCCAGATCGTCAGCCGCGGGCATGAGGTGCGCCAGACCTCGAGCACCTCGGCATAGGGCCGCGGCTCGCGGGCGACCCATTCCACGAGATCGAGCACCAGGGCGTCCGTGGTCTCAGTCATTTGGTCCTCGCTTGGGTCAGCAGGGATAGTCGTTGCTGCATATTTCTGCGCTGCTTGGCCTCCGCCCGCAAACTGAGTTATCTTGACCTTGCATCAGTTTTCCTGAGGGTTCATGCGGCGGCTGCTCTTTCTCAACGGCATCAAGGCATTCGAAGCCGCGGCACGGACCGGCAGCTTCGCAGCCGCGGGGCACGAGCTCAACGTCTCGGCCGCCGCGATCAGCCGCATGGTGCATCTGCTGGAAGAGCGGCTCGGCGTCGCGCTGTTCGAGCGCAAGGCGAACCGGCTCGTCACCACGCCGGCCGGACGCGCCTATCAAGGCGGGCTCACGCCGATCTTCGACGCGCTGGCGAGCCTCACCGCGCAGGTCACGGCGTCGGCGAGCGCGCGGGTGCTGACCGTCGGCGTCGGGCCGACATTCGCGATGAAATGGATGATCCCGCACCTCGCGGAATTCCGCAGAGCCGAGCCCGACATCGAGGTGCGGATCACGACCGGCGGCATGGCGGTGCCGTTCGCCGACGACTGGAGCTGCGGCATCCAGCTCGGCGACGGCCAGTGGCCGGGTCTCGTCGCCGAGCCGCTGTTCGCCGCCGACCTGATGCCGGTGTGCACCGCGCGGCTCGCCAACAGCCTGAAGCGTCCCGCCGACCTCAGGGGGCCGAGCCTGATCCGCGTCGCGCATTCGCCCGACGACTGGCCGTCCTGGCTGAAGGCCGCGGGCGTGCCGCGCCTGACCGCGCGCGGGCCGGAATTCCAGTTCTACGGCCAGGCGCTGCAAGCCGCGGTGGACGGGCTCGGGATCGCGATGGGCATCCGGCCCTATATCGATGACGATCTCGCCGCCGGCCGGCTGGTGGCGCCGTTCGGGCTCAGCGTGCCGAAGGGGATGCGCTGGTATCTCGTCTATCGCGGCTTCCACGCCGAGCAGCGCGATTTCGCCGCGTTCCGGCGCTGGATCATCCGCGCCGCGGCAGAGCCCGCCGCCGGCCGCAAGGCGACGCGCAATGCCGGCTGAGACGATCGATACGCTCGTCATCGGCGGCGGCCAGGCCGGGCTCACCATGAGCCATCGGCTGAAGCAGCGTGGCATCGGCCATCTGGTGCTGGAGCGCGGACGCATCGCCGAGCGCTGGCGCAGCGAACGCTGGGACGGGTTGATGTTCCAGTTTCCGAACTGGTCGGTGCGGCTGCCGGAGTTCGCGTTTCCGCACGGCGATCCCGACGGATTCTCGGACACCGCTGCCATCATCGCCTTCATCGAGAACTACGCCGCGTTCGTCGCGCCGCCGATCCGCTGCGGCGTCGAGGTGACAAGGCTGCGCCGCGACGCCACGGGCTTCGTTGCCGAATTTGCCGGAGGCAGCATCGCCGCCCGCAACGTCGTGATTGCCACCGGCCCCTATCAGCGGCCGCTGCGGCCCGAACTGCTTGCCGAGCATCCCGGCCTGTTTCAGGTCCATGCCTCCAGCTACAAAAAGTCCGCGCAATTGCCGGATGGCGCGGTGCTGGTGGTCGGTGCCGGCGCCTCGGGGGCGCAGATCACCGAAGAGCTGATGCGCGCCGGCCGCCATGTCTTCCTGTCGGTCGGACGTCACAACCGCCTGCCGCGCCGCTATCGCGGCCGCGACCTGTTCTGGTGGCTGGCCGAGATGGGCGTCGACCGGACGCCGGTCGAGCAGCGCGGCCCGTCACGCCTGCTGCCGGTGATCTCGGGTGCCCATGGCGGCCACACCATCGATTTCCGCCGCTTCGCCGCCGCTGGCGTGACGCTGCTCGGCCGCGTGGCGGCGGCACGCGACGGCGTGCTCGAGATCGCGCCCGATCTCGTCACCAACATCGCCAATGGCGATGCCTACTACGCGACCTTCCTCGGGATCGTCGACGACTTCATTGCGGCTCGCGGCCTCGATCATCCCGACGATCCGGCGGCACGCATCCGCCTGCCCGACCCGCCCTGCCTCACCGCGCCGCTTGCGACGATCGACCTGCGCGCCGAGCGGATCGGCAGCGTGATCTGGGCCACCGGCTATGGCCTCGACCTGAACTGGATCGACATACCGGTGCTGGACGCCAATGGAACACCGCAGCACCGTCACGGCGTCTCCGACGTGCCGGGCCTCTATTTTCTGGGCCTGCAATGGCTGTCGAAGATGCGATCCTCGTTCCTGTCGGGCGTCGGCGACGACGCAGCTGATCTCGCCGATCACATCGCGGCGCGCGGTTCCTCTGCTCCGCGGAAATAAACCAGGCGCCTTGTGATCTGGTTCACATTTCGCGCCACGCGCTCGTGCTTCCTATGAGAAGGGCATCTCGAGGTCAGACATGATTTACAGCGGTTTTGAGATCAAGTCGTTCGAAGTGGGGAAGGGGCAATGGCACGCCAGGATTCAACGGGTCGATCAAAGGCCGGTCGTCATCGATGGCATGCCGTTTCCGATGCTCGACATCGGCTTTGCGTGGTCCGATCCGGATGCGGCGATCGCCGACGCCAAGAAAACTATCGACCGGTTCCCACAGCGCTATGGCATGACGATGCCGGCAACCGGCGCGTCGGCGTAACCGGCAACGTGGTGCTCGCCGTGGTCCCGCAATGCGAGACGGATCCGGTCTGGCCCGCGCAGGTCCGCACCAGCTGCCCGGAATGTGCCGCCCAGCTCTCGCTATTGCGCGTCATTCCCGGGCGCGCCGCCGAATACTGGACCATGCGCTGCGATGACTGCGGCGGTATCCATCTCGACATCGTCGACCTGCCGCGGGCCTGACATTCGCGACCGCGCCGGCTGCTGACACCCTGCTGTCAGCAGCCTCGCCGGCCGGCAAATCCAGGCCCCCCTTTGCCCTTTTCTCGCTGCCGGACTCGTCCCATATTCCGGCCATGGCGAAGACACCGAAGACTCCGAAAAAGCCCGGCAAATCCCCCAGATCCAAAGCACACCGGCCCGAGGTCCTGCCGATCGGGCCTGCGCTCGCCGAACTGCTCAATCCCGCGATCAACCGCGGCGATGCCGGCATGGGTTCGGGCACCGGCCTGCAGCCGCCGCCGGACAATTCATGGGACCGCCGCGCCGGCGGCGAGGCCGCCGCGCATCGCGCGCGGGCGTCGACCCGCGAGACCAGCGGAGACGTCGCCAGGCGCGACGCCACTGGCCTCGAGGAGGCCCCGCAGGCCAATTACGGCACCTCGGCCACCATCCCGACGCTCGATCCGGAACTGGCGCGGCAGCTTGGGCTGCCGACCGCCGGGGATGACGAGGACGCGCTGGCCCGGCCGCCGCGCAGCAAGATGGAGGCGCTCGGCGTCAAGGCGACCGCCGACGCGCTGGAAAACCTGATCCGCGACGGCCGCCCCGAATTCCGCAAGGACGACGGCTCGATGCGGGTGTGGACCCCGCACCGCCCGCCGCGCCCGGAGAAATCCGAAGGCGGCGTGCGCTTCGAGATCAAGTCATCCTACGAGCCCAAGGGCGACCAGCCGACCGCGATCGCGGAACTGGTCGAGGGCATCCAGCGCAACGACCGCACCCAGGTGCTGCTCGGCGTCACCGGCTCGGGCAAGACCTACACCATGGCCAAGGTGATCGAGGCGACGCAGCGCCCGGCGCTGATCCTGGCCCCGAACAAGACGCTGGCGGCCCAGCTCTATGGCGAGTTCAAGAACTTCTTCCCCGACAACGCCGTCGAGTATTTCGTCTCGTATTACGACTACTACCAGCCCGAAGCCTACGTGCCGCGGACCGACACCTATATCGAGAAGGATTCCTCGATCAACGAGCAGATCGACCGCATGCGCCACTCGGCGACGCGCGCGCTGCTCGAGCGCGACGACGTCATCATCGTCGCCTCGGTGTCCTGCATCTACGGTATCGGCTCGGTCGAGACCTACACCGCGATGACCTTCGCGCTGAAGAAGGGCGAGCGCATCGACCAGCGGCAATTGATCGCCGATCTCGTCGCGCTGCAATACAAGCGCACCCAGGCCGAATTCACCCGCGGCACCTTCCGCGTCCGCGGCGACGTCATCGACATCTTTCCGGCGCACTATGAGGACCGTGCCTGGCGCGTGAACCTGTTCGGCGACACCATCGAGACCATCGAGGAATTCGACCCGCTCACCGGCCACAAGCAGGACGAGCTCGAATTCATCAAGATGTACGCCAATTCGCACTATGTGACGCCGGCGCCCGACGCTGGTGCAGGCGATCAAGTCGATCAAATCAGAATTGAAGATGCGGCTCGACCAGCTCAACGACCAGGGCCGGCTGCTGGAGGCGCAGCGGCTCGAGCAGCGCACCACCTTCGACCTCGAGATGATGGAAGCGACCGGAAGCTGCGCCGGCATCGAGAACTATTCGCGCTATCTCACCGGCCGCCGCCCCGGCGAGCCGCCGCCGACGCTGTTCGAATACGTCCCCGACAACGCGCTTGTCTTCGCCGACGAGAGCCACGTCACCGTGCCGCAGATCGGCGGCATGTTCCGCGGCGACTTCCGCCGCAAGGCGACCCTGGCCGAATACGGCTTCCGCCTGCCCTCCTGCATGGACAACCGCCCGCTCCGGTTCGAGGAATGGGACATGATGCGGCCGCAGACGGTGGCGGTGTCGGCGACGCCGAGCGGCTGGGAGCTGAACGAAAGCGGCGGCGTGTTCGTCGAGCAGGTGATCCGCCCGACCGGCCTCATTGATCCTCCCGTCGACATCCGCCCTGCCCGCACCCAGGTCGACGACCTCGTCGGCGAGGTCCGCGCCACCGCGGCGGCGGGCTATCGCTCGCTGATCACCGTGCTGACAAAACGCATGGCGGAGGATCTCACCGAATACCTGCATGAGCAGGGCATTCGCGTTCGCTACATGCATAGCGATATCGACACCATCGAGCGCATCGAGATCATCAGGGATCTCCGCCTCGGCGCATTCGACGCGCTGGTCGGCATCAATCTGCTGCGCGAGGGCCTCGACATTCCCGAATGCGCGCTGGTCGCGATCCTCGACGCCGACAAGGAAGGTTTTTTGCGCAGCGAGACCTCGCTGATCCAGACCATCGGCCGCGCCGCGCGCAATGTCGACGGCAAGGTGATCCTCTATGCCGACGGCATGACCGGCTCGATGGAGCGCGCGATGGCCGAGACCACGCGGCGCCGCGAGAAGCAGGTCGAGTACAACGAGGCCAACGGCATCACGCCGGAGAGCGTCAAGAAGTCGATCGGCGACATCCTCAACTCGGTCTACGAGCGCGACCACGTGCTGGTCGAGATCGGCGATGGCGGCATGGCCGACGACGTGATCTCGATCGGGCACAATTTCGAGGCCGTGCTGGGCGATCTCGAAACAAGGATGCGCGAGGCCGCGGCCGACCTGAACTTCGAGGAAGCCGCCCGGCTGCGCGACGAGGTCAAGCGGCTGCGCGCCACCGAGATGGCCGTGGTCGACGACCCCACCGCCAAGCAGCGCAACGTGCAGAAGCAGGCCGGCGCCTATGCCGGCACCAGGAAGTACGGCGATGCCGCCAACCTGCCGGTCAGTGCGCTGAAGAACAAATCCGCGCAGACCTCGCTCAAGGCGAGCCGCGGCGGCAAGGCCGGCTCACGCATCCACAAGCCCGATCTCGACGAGATGCACGGCCCGGAATCGCTGCCCTTCCGCCCGAGCGGCCCGCTGCCGGCAAAGCCGTTCGGCACCACGAGCCGGATCATCCAGCCGACGGATTCGCGGCAGTCGGGGCCGGAGTTCGGCCCGTCGCCGCGGTCGAGCGGCGGGGCGCCGGGGAAACGGGGCGGGTGGAAGAAGCGGTAGATCATGACGCGCGCCGGGCTTCTCAGCTCAGTCGATCTCCGCTCCCGAAGGGCCGGCGAGCGCTACGGCTGGACGAAGAACATCACATAGATCGCGAAGCCGATCGCCAGAAACGACGCCACGACGGCAACCCAGTTGTACTTGATGCCGCGCGCCCGGATTGCGTTCTTCGCGAACAGCAGCACAAGCCCGAGGAAGATCGCCGCGAAGATCTTGCCCCAGAACAGCTTCAGAAGGTGCAGGTCCGCAAATGACATCCACGCCCACAATGGCTTGCGCTGAAGCCGAAGGCTGCCGCCGACACGGGGTGTTATCACGACAGCGATCGTCGTGGAAACGGAGGTCGCCGCAGCGACGCCACGGCTCGGCTCGCCGCCATAGGTCAGTGCGCGGTCGCTGACGAAGCCGAAGCGCCCGCAATAAGCGGGATCGCCGAGCACGACGCAGCCAGGACCCATTATCCCATATGCGAATTATTGCGCGCCGCTGGGGCCGCTGTCCCGTTCACAATCAACCGCGGTGGCTATGGGTCCTGGCCTTCGCCAGGACCACGGCGAGGATGTCGCCTCGCGCGCTACCCCGACCGCTTGTTGCTGGTGTTCTGGGTCAGGTTGCCGTGCGCGGCCTGCTCGCGGATGTTGTGCTTCTCGTCGTCGCGATGGCCCTTGGTGGTATCGAGGGGAACGCCGGGGGTGCTGCCGGGGCCCTTGTGGCTCTTGTTGTCGTCGGGAACGGGCTGGATGGTCTTTGTCTTTGGTTTCGTCATCATCGTCTCCGTTACGCAACAAGACAACGCCGCCCATACGGGCGGCGTTCCGGAAACGCGACGTTACAACCAGCCGGGCCTTACAGCTTCTCCTGGCGCGAGGGCTGCGCCTGTTGCTGTTGGCGTTCCTGCTCCTTGGCGTGATGACGGCCGTAGAGGCATCCGGCGGCCGCGCCGAGCACGCCGTGATGGCCGGCATAATGGCCGGCGACACCGCCGACAACTGCGCCCTTGATGCAGCCCTTCGCGTCGGCAGGCGAAGTTGCGGCTAGTGCACTGACGGCAATAATGGATGCGACAAGAATGGATTTCATGATGCAGCTCCAATGGAATTGTCAGGCATCAACGGCCGAGCCACCCTGCCGGTTCCGGCCGCTTCGCGGCAGAAATACGCTGCGCTCAAGCCTCGATCATGCTCTAAATGCCGCCGCATTGCGGACAGTGTTTTTGAAGATCATGCGGACATCACATATTGCCTTCCTCGCGCCGGCACTTGGCGCAGCGATCCTGTTCGTCGCCAGCCAGTTCATCTCCAGCCCAGCGCGCGCCGAGGACAGCGACCGCGCGCTGCTCGCCACATTCTGCGCGAGCGCCAACATCAAGGGATCGACCTGCACGCGGGCGAAATCCTATCCCGGCGGCCGGGCCTGCGACGTCAAGCTGACCAAGGAGCATTACGCCGGACGCTTCCTCGCCGCGGGCCGCGCGCTGCTGGTCGTGAACTATGAAAGCGAGTGCGAGCCGCACGCGACCGATTTCGGCGGCGTCGCGCTGTTCGAGCAGAACGGCACGGCCACGCGCTTTGCCACCCGTTTCTTGCTCTTCCTGCCCGGCGCGCAGGGCCACGACTGCATCGTGGTCCCCAAGGACGAGCAGCAGGATGCGCTGGTGTGCACGGTCGGTCACATGGGCCAGGGCATCCTCGAAAGCGCGGTGGCGCGGATGGAGTTTGCCAGGAAGGCCGGCAAGCGGATCGAGATCGCACCCGACTTTCTGATCAGGGCCGAGGATGCGGTCAGCGCCTATGGCGCCAACGTCGTGACATGCAACGAGAGACCGAAATATTTCGGTCTCTCCAACCTCGCCGCGGGCCCGCGCCGCTACACCGTCTCGGTCGACATCGACTATGCCGACGACGAGACCATCCGCACCGCCTGCGGCGAAGGCTTTCCGAAACCGAAGGAGCTTTACCACGACCTGCTGCCCGGCGAGGCCTTCGTGCCGGAGGGTGCCGAGAGGAAGAAGCGATTCATCATCGACCTCCTGACCGGCAAGGCCGCGCCAACGGATTAAAGGCCGCGACAGCGGACTGATTGCGATCAAGCGCGCCGCGACAGCGAGCCGGCGTCGTGCTCCGGCCGGCCCCGGAGGAGCTCAAGGCCTCGGCCGGCCTCAAGCGCCGGCTCACCGTCGCGCGGCGCGCGCTCAGATCGGCTATTTGGAGACGACGTCGGCGATCTTGTGATCCGACGGATTCACGATCAGCACCTTGTCCTGCATCATGGCATAGCGATAGGGCCGCACTGCGGGCACGTCGCGGCGCGCCTGGCGCGGCAATGGATGGGTGCTGACATTGGACGGCACGGCGGCGCCGACCGTCGCATCGAAGCCCGACGGCGCGGTCTGGTTCGAGGCGTGACTGCTGACGTCGTTCCAGATCGATTTCTGCTGGGCATCGGAGAGCTGCAACGTATCGCTCGCGGCGGACATCCTGTTGCCGGCATGACCGGACATCGGTTTGGCGGCGGCGGCGCTCACGCCCGACAACGCCAGCAGCGCGGCGACCGCAAGCGGTATGGCATTCTTCATGAGGAACTCCTGATAGCGGATGCGTCGCCCGTTGCAGTCCAACCGGGGGTCCGCGCGGAGGTTTCATTAATTCGGGGCCACCCGGCCCGGCGCGCTTCACGTCTTCGAGACGCGTTCCGTGCTGCACGACCGGCGTGCCATGTGCAATTTGCACCACAATACACGTCCTGGTTGCCGAACCTAATCGCGTTTCGCGCGTCAAACATGTGTTTGATTGTGGGATGCTTCGGTTCACAATGCGGGGCCAAGGCAAGTCACAGGGCAAGTCGAGGCGAGTCGGATGGAACCGGCGGAGTCGATCATGAGCGGGGATTTGAACCGGCAGCGCGTACTGAACTTCCTCGACGTCTATTATGCCGGCGGCATCGAGGGCGCGCTCGAGCATTGCAGCGACGACGTCGCGTTTCTCGCCAACGCCCCGGTCGACATTCTCCCGCATATGGGCCAGCACCGCGGCAAGCCCGCGCTGCGCCAGATGTGGACCACGATCCACGAACGCTATTCCGAGATGCGCTACGAGGCGCCGGTCGTGGTGGCCCAGGGCGACAAGGTCGCAGCCCAGCTCCGCGTGTTCTTCCGCAAGCGCGGCAACCGCCGCGTGGTGCAATTCGACGTCGCGGTGTTCTACACGCTGCGCGACGGCAGGATCACCGAGATCCGCGAGATCATCGACACCTACGACCTCGTCCAGCAGGTGCTCGAGCGCGACATCGCCGCGGCGCTGATCGGGCAGAACGCGGAGTAAGCTGCCGGAAGACCACGGCAGCGCATCCGCCCGCCCCGTCCCGCAAATTCCCCCGCCGGCGTTGAACCTCGACGGCTGCGCGCTGACTTAATCTCTGGGCTTGTTGTGGTCGGGGCTGGAATCACCATGAAAGTCGCATTGCTCGCCGTGCTTGGTCTTGCACTGGGCGCCCTTGGCGGCGCTGCGCTCGGCATCGGAGCCGGGCTCACCTGGATCGGAATGGCCAGAACCTCAGGTCTCGACAGCGGAACGCTGGTGTTCTTCACCTTCATGCCGCTCGGCGCCGCGATCGGCGGCGTCGGCGGCGCGCTGCTGTTCGCGGTGGTGGCGATCCGCGACACCGAGATCGTGATCGAACGGCAGCCGGTGCGGCAGCGCGACCGCTGAACTGCGGTGAATTGCGGTCACAAGCGGCCGGCGGTCACATTCCGGTAAGGACCGCTGCAATTGTGCATTGCAAAAAAGTCATTTGCGTTTTTGCCGTTCCGCACTATTTCAGCCGGCAATAGCGATGTGCAGCAACCTGGCAGGGCGTCGGCGCTGACCCCCTGCCATTCGTTTGCTTTGAAAATCCAGTTTCAGGACGAGACCAAAATGACAGAGCATAGCCTCTGGCGTTTTTCGCGCGCATTGCATCGCGCGATCAACGAACGCCAGCTTGCAGACATCGAGCCGCTGCTCGATGACGAGGTCGAATGGGCCATCTATGGACCGATCGACCTGTTTTCCTTCTTCGGCTCGCGCCGCGGCAAGGCCGCCGTGCTCGAGGTGATCAGGCAGATCGGCGAGAACCTCCGGGTTCACCGCTTCGACCGGGAGTCGATCATGCTCGGCGTGGATTCTGCGGCCTCGATGCTGCGCTATTCGCTGACTGCACTCGACTCCAACAAGCCGATCTCGCTCAGGATCGCGCATTTCGCGCAGTTCAGGTCCGGCAAGCTGACGAGCTTCCGCATGATGGTCGACAGTTTCGACCTGGTCGAGCAGACCGTCGGTTACCCGATCCATCTGCCGCGCATCGCGGTCTGACGGCTTCCCGATTTCACGCCTTCGTCATGTCCGGGGCCCCCTCCCCGGCAGCGGCGGCCGTTCAGCCAGCCCCGAACGGCCGTGCCCGGGGACGCGCCATGCGCGCTTCCGTTCGTCCCGGACATGACGATCACGCGTCTATCACTTGCTTTTCGCGGCGCCGTTGCCACAATTCTGCGACACGGCAAATCTATGCTGCGGCTCTGGAATTTGCGGGCTGGGAATGACCTCCACATTGCGATTTGGCTGGGCAAGGCTGCCGGTGCTGGCGGCCGGCTTCAGCATGGCGATCGCGCTTCCGGCCGCGGCGCAGAGCCCGCCATTGCAGATCACTCCCGCCGTCCAGAACGATGCCAGGGACAATGCCAAGGACAACGCGCAGAACGCCGCCGAGGCTGCGGCCGACGAGGCGCAGCCGGCGGCCGATGCCAATGACGCCGACCTCCTGAAGGACATCGACGAGAGCAAGCTCGACTGGAGCCAGCTCGACACCGATTCCACCAGCCTGCCCACGCTGGCGCCGAAGAACGCGGCCAAGCGCAGCAGTGTCGCCGGCAACGATCCGTCCTGGACCACCAATGCCAACGCCAACGGCTCCTCGGCGGTGTCGGTCAAGCAGTCGATCTCGCCGTTCCTCGACACCCGCATCGGCGCCGACATGACGGTCGCCAGGCAGGGCACGATGACGGCGTCGGAGCAATTGTCGGAGCGGCTCGCCAATGGCGGCAGCCTGCCGCAATCCGGCGGCTCGGCCTGGGCTTCGATGTCCGCGCCGGGCGTGGCTTCGATCTGGGACAAGACCTCGGTCGAGGCGCGGGTCGATCCGGGCGCCGACCAGAGCAAGGTCGGCACCTCCCTGAGCAAGTCGGTGCCGCTGTCGGAGCAGTATTCGCTGACGCTGCAGAGCGGCTACAACCTGATCCAGCAGGGTGTGGTCCCGGTGCCCGGCGTCGAGGGCCACGCGGCGCGCAGCTACGATACCGATCAGTCAGCACGGCTGTCCGTTAACGACACCGGCACCAGCTTCACCGCGGGCCAGACGCTGTCGACCTCCGACGACAAATGGCTGCGCCGGATCGGCGCCGAACAGAAGCTGTTCGACGGCGTCACCGTCTCGGGCTCGGTCGGCGAGACCGCACAGGGCACGACCAGCAAGAGCATCAGCGCCGGCTACAAGCGCTCATGGTGAACGATCTGTTAGCCCTGTCGCGCTAATGATCAGGCATTGCCCCAACTTGGCCCAGATGCGGTCAAATTCGGCGGCACTGATAGGTCCGTAACTTCATCAATTCGTCGTGCGGGGGACACGCCGCGCTTCGCTATTGCGAACCAGGGGAAAGCCGATGAACGCCACCAACCGGACCGAGGAAGCCACAGAGGCGACTTCCGAGGTCGACACCAACCTCGCTGCGGTCTCGGAGGTCGAAGCCGGCATCCGCGATTTCGTGCGCAACGACATTGCCTATCTGCGCCGGCCGGTGGCGAGCCCGGAGACCGCGCCGGCCGACACCAACGGCGACGCCACCGTCAGCAACGTCAACTCGCTGATCCAGCGCGTCGCCGGCACCTCGCTCGCCGAGATCGAGAAACTGATCGGCGAGCTCGAGAGCCTGCGCGACCTGCTGCATGCCGAGGGCCAGCGCGTCCAGCGCGAGATCTCCGGCTATGCCCAGCTCAGCCAGGCCGCGATGAAGTCGACGCGCATGATCGCCGACAACGTCTCGCAGTGGAAGCGCGCCGCCGACGGCCTGCGCAACAGCTGATCCCGAACGGTTTCCGACACTGACTGGCCGCCGCCTCCTGACCGGGAAGCGGCGGCTTCGCTTTGCGCACCTGCTTCAGCACAGAACGATTCGTTATCGTGCGCGAGATAAACTCCGCGACGTCAATTCTTGCAGAAACCGATTTCAACTTTAGATGCCGCGCCCGCGTCCAAATCCGGAATTGCAGTCCGGACCAAGGCATTGCGGGGCATCGATTTGGAGAAGAAATTCATGCAGAGCGTCCGGCCCGATAACGGCGACCCGATTCCGCTGCGCCAGCCGCGGCAGGGCATCGGCACGATCATGATCCGCTTCGTCGGCATCCTTGCAGCCGCGACCGTCGTGATGGTGCTGATCTGGAATCGATAATGGTCTCTGGAGAAGTGTGACGCGACCTGCCGGCAGATCACATGGAAGGACGCAAGCGCGCACCGGGCGCTCCGCGAGCGCCTGCGGTTACAGACGGCTAGCTCAGCGGTCGATGCTTGCGGTGGTCTCGAAGGAATAATTGCCGTCGGCAAAGCCCTTCACGACCAAGCCGGTCGCCAGCATCACCACCAGCGTTACCGTCGCGAAGATAATGCCGACGAGTTTCAGCGCGCTGCGATCTGCCATGGTATCCCCAGTCGTACTTGCCCGAATGTCCGTGCCCTCAAACCATAGAGCAGGGACAAAGGTTCAAAATGCGTTAGCAAAAAATGAGTTCCACGCAACGCACAACTCAGCCGGCAGCAGAACTAGCTGCCAACCATGGCGTCCGTGCAACATGAGAGGCGCGCGGGCAACATCAGGAACCGGGATTCCGGCGCGGCACGAAGGCGGTCGCGAGGAACGAGAACACCACCTCGTTGCGCTGATTGACGCCGGTATTGCGGGCCTGAAGGATGCCCCATTCGGGCCGCTTCTCGGACGTCCGCTTGGTCTCGACCAGGTTGGTGAAGCTGATGGTGTCGCCGGCCAGTACCGGGCGGATCCAGCGCAGTTCGCGGAAGCCCGGCGAAGGTCCCCAGACCGCGACCGTCTCGCCGCGCGCGGCGGCCTCCGCGGCGAGCCGCTTGCCGTCTGCGACCAGGAGCTTCATGCAGACGCTTGCGACATGCCAGCCCGATGCGGCAAGCCCGCCGAACAGCGAGTTGCGCCCCTCCTCCTCGTCGAGATGGAAGCGCTGCGGATCGAACTGCGCGGCAAAGCGCTTGATGTCCTCGGGCGTGAAGGTGAATGAGCCGAACTCGCGCCGCGCGCCGATCTCGATATCTTCAAAGAAACGCATTTAGCTGCTCGCACCGTTCCGGCGACTGATGATGATCGGCGACTCCATCTCGCACAGCATCTCGCCGCGCGCGTTGCGGATCGTGCCTTTGAAGGTGACGATGCCGGTCTCGGGCCGGCTCTTCGAGACGCGCGCCTCGACGACGTCGACGTCCAGCGTCAAATCGTCGCCCGGGCGCAGCGGCGCCACCCAGCGCATCTCGTTGACCCCGGGCGAGCCGAGCGAGGCGGTGCGGCCGATGAAGCCGTCGAACAGCATCCGCATCATCAGCGAGCCGAGATGCCAGCCCGAGCCGGACAGGCCGCGGAGCATGGACTTCTTCGCCGCCTCCTCGTCGAGATGCATCGGCTGCGGGTCGAATTCGGCGGCGAAGGCGAGGATTTCCTCGCGCGAAACATGGCGCGGCCCGAACGTGCCGAAGCGGCCGGGCTTGAAGTCTTCGAAGGTCAGCGTGGTCATTGGGTGAGGATAGCCGGAGGGAAGCCCGATTGTGGCCGTTATTTGCGGCAATCACAACCGGCCCACTCGCATAGCTCGCCCCTGGACTGCCGGCGCCCGGTCCGGGGCTCGCCACAGGCGAGACGGATGGGGTTCTGCGGTATCGATCCCGGTGGTGCGGAGGCGCTTTGGCGCCGTGACGAACCATTGGCCCGGCGAAGCGCCTCGTCCCGACGGACGCCTCCCCGCAGGCTCCCGGGATGAAGTGATCGCGCCGGGGGTGACGCAGTAGGATGAACGAGACGCGAATCATATTTCGGCTGGCCGGGAGAACCAATGATGTTCGATTTCCAGGATCTCTTTCAGTGGGACCGCTTCATCAGTCCCGGCCCCATTGAACAAGGAACCTAAAGAGAACGAAGGTAGTCGCGCTGAAAAACTGTTCACTGTCGGACGATATAACGTCAGGACTGGTAAGCTAATCGACGTTCCCCTTTTTGCGCCATCACCTCCACTAACGCCGCGCGAACAGAAAGAACTTCGTGCCGCGCAATCGAAGCGGGTAAGACAAGGCAAGGAAAAAGCCGCTCGTCATCGCAAGCTACGTATTGCTGCGCTTGAGCGCTTAGCTTCCCTTTGCCCAGAGCAACGGGCCGACATCAAGCGGCAGTTCAGGGTAGCGCGAAAAGGTAGGCGCAATCCATTCTATCAGGATTGGCTCATTGAACACCTTACGCAGATCGGATTGCTAACACCACAACGGCGCTAACTATTCGCCGCGCTCTCGCCGCCGCGCCGCCAACCCGTCCTCGGCGCTACAGATAACGGCAGACATCTTCAAATCTGTAACCCCGGCCCCAGCCATTGCTCTCCTAAGAACCGCATCACCTTTCAGCGGGAACATGCCGACACCATCGCGCGGATCATTCCACACACCCCAAACCACGTCGTTTGTCTCAAATATCGTTCTTACGTAGTCGCGGGCTTCGTCATTTGTTTTCTCCCGCATTGCTTCCGCGTGCTTATTGGCGACCAATATGTTGTTCTCGATCAACTTGGTCAGCTTTGCATCCGCATCGTCAGTCCCGACATTGTCGTCGTGGCGTGGCCTTTGAACACCCTCCGTGTTCTGCTTTGGCTCCTCAGACGGCTGATCTTTTTGCGACACTTGAGGTGGCGGCGGTTCGGCTAGCCCTCGCTTCGTGTGGGGGAAGGGAATGGCGAGACCTCTAGAAAGCTCGATCATGCCTGTCAGATATGCGGCATCAGCCCCCGACATTCCCGCTCCGATCAAGGTACTACGAATCGCGCCCAAGAACTGGGCTTTCTTCCACGACCCCATCTCGTGCTCGCGAATTACTGATCCGGCTGACGAGATGAGTTCATCCATCGAAGTAGGAGCACCTTCGGCCTTCATTCTGTTCAAGATTTCGTTTCTGGCTGCCTGGTCTAGCTGATCCAACATTCTCAATTGCAAGATGATGCTCGCAACTCCTTGGCCCATACGAACAGTCACGTACTTGGACGGCCCAGAAAAGAAACCCATGATCCAAACCTACAGAAGCAGAAGGTCACAAGCTCATTGCACAAAAATCTTTCTGGCGAGACACCGATTGCGTAGCTCAGCCCGCATGGTGTCGATGCTGGTGCCCGCTGGCTGAGAATAAGCAAAATCGATGACCTCCTTGACCAAGCGGATGGACGTAGGATCAGTCATCCCTTGCATAAGCGATTCTGCTTGCGATCTCGGCACTCCTTGCGTCCGAGCGAGCAGAGTCACTGAGGACGCTTCGCTCATTGCGGTACAGTAGGATGGAAGATCTTTGAATGTCATCTGCGGAAATGCGGATGACGATGTGCAACATAGAACGATAGCTACGACGGCCATGCCTTTCATTAGCTTCCCCGTATTCTAAGCTCTGTAAGCATTATAGAGATTTTGGCCGATTTCTTTGGCCGCTTTGAAAGTTGCCGGATCGACCATCGGTTTCAACATAGACACCGCGTGGATAAATCGATTGGACGCCTCTTTGTCGTCCCACCCACATCCTTGGGTAAAGGTGAACATTTCGCGGATATTAACAAGCTTGCCGCTGGCTCCCCGCGAAACATCATATTTCGCGGCGTCCAGAATTATCAGTGCCAGTCTTTGTTGATTAGGATCGCTATTCCATTTCAGCGCACTAAACAGACCAAACATCGACCTCTCGCAGATTCATGTTGTTCAGCCAATCGCGTTCAAGCTCAGTTTCTCCGGGCATCTAAGAATCCACGCAACTTGTTCTCCACGAAAAAATGAGGACGCCAGTTGTTGATCAACTTGCCAACAAGAAAGCTATCAACGGCGCCAAGTGCAACGCTAGAGCCTGGAATTGCCATGTCCGAGAAAAATCCGGCAGCACTAAAAAGCCCAAACCGCGCGACTTTTACCGGCAGAGCTTCCAGCCAACCGCTCTTGGTCTTTTCTCGCAGCATCTCTTGAATCAAGTCCTTGTCGGGATTCTGTTCGTTCAGCCATTTCTTGAATGAGCTTGCGCTGCCGAGCAACTCAATGAATTCGCGAGGCGTCCGCTCACCGCTGTTTATGACCTCACGAACCGTGGGCGCATCCAACGAAACGAAATCATATACGGCTCTTGGCACTCTATCGGTCTGCGCGGCAGCTCCGATTGCCTTGCTGAGTATCATTTCAACGATGCGGCGATTGCCTTCGTTTCCGATAAAGGCGGCGTTATGCTCAGCTGCCAGAGATATATCGAGGCGTGCATCACCTACGGCTGGGAAAAGATGATTTGGCCCTAAGGTCGGCTCAGTAGCCAATACGAACTGGCGAAGGCGCTCGAAATCTATGTCGGTATGGATGGCAAACTTGTTCTTGTCGGTTGGAAAAATCCGCGCACTGAATTTACCTATTTCGCTAGGTGGCACGCCCAATCTTTCCAAGCTCATCCGTGCAATCGCATTTGCAAAAGCTGGGTCAGATAAATCATCGACAGCCTTAACAACTAAATCTCCGTTCTCATCAGGCTTCCTAAACGACAAGTGTTTGCTCAAACGGCGAACGTAGCTTCTAGCTTTTCCTCGATCTCCCAAAGAACGCCCGAGTTGAAGGAGCATCGCGTCGGCGGGCCGTTGAATCGGTCCATGCTGCGGGTCCGACACGACTCGAAACATCGTAAAAAAGTGCTGGCGGAGTCCACCTGTGCTCTCTGAGAATAGTACCGGCGTATCGGGCATGAAGCTTGCTGAAACATATCCGCGCTCCAACATCTCAATGAAGTCATCAAGAAATCCGTTCTCCGTGAACAGCCGGAGCGTGCCTAGATCGAGCACAACATGAGTTTTTGAGAAGAATAAGAGGGCTTCGCAGAGGACGCCCACATCGAGCCGAGCATCGGCTCCGACGGGGGTGCGAATTATGCAGTTGCCGAGCACGAACAATATCCTTGGGCGATTTGCCGTAAGTGGAAGTCCTACGAGCTGCTCAGCACCCGCTTGGCGCGCTCATTGGCAAGGACATTCGCCCTCTGCCCTCTGGTGCATCTTAGACGAGCAGATGAGTCGGCTCCACCACCGCAGCGATATCTCCCTACAAGAGCCTGAATATAGCCGCTATTTTCGGCAATCCGTTAGGTGCGCACCCGCCTCAACCGAAACAGTAAGTCTTTGATATAACACACACTTTTCTATTATGGTGGGTGTGATTCTGACCAGCTAGGGGGATTTCTTCAAATGTTTCAATGGCATGACCTCTGGCAGTGGGACCGCTTCATCACGCCCACGATCATCAAGACATTCTACTGGCTGGTGATCGCGGTCATCGTGCTGTTCGGGATCTCCGGCATCCTGTGGAGCCTCACGGCAATGGCGATCAGCCCGTTCGTCGGCTTCATCCAGCTGCTCGCGTCGATCGCCAGCGTCTTCGTCGGCATCGTGTTCTCGCGCATCGCCGCCGAATTCATCCTGATCGTATTCCGGATCAACGAGCATCTCGGCGCGATCCGCGACCGGGACGGAGGCATGCACTGAGGCCAGTCGCCGGGGTAATTGGATTGGGACTGAACTGCGGGCTTGATGAATTAGCAAACAGCCTTGCCGCCCGGCCGTGGTTAATCCGAAGTAGCGCCCCCGCGCAAATGCCAGCGAAATTCCGGCAGGGATCTTAAAGCCGCTCGCGTATCAGCCTTTCGCATTGCGCTTGAGACCAACGCGGGGGCGTCGTGAATTCGAGGAATGGTTTTATTGCCGTGAGGTCGGCCGGCGGGCCGCGCTTCACGACCGAGGATATTTTATGGGCTGTCGGCATCTGGTCGGTGATCCTGACCCTGGCGCCGGTGATCGTGTTCTATCTGCTGATGGTGGCGTGAGGCCACTCGCACCGTCATTGCGAGGAGCTCGCGACAAAATTGCGAAGCAATTTTGCGCTGAAGCGACGAAGCAATCCATCGCTCCGCACATGCGGTGAGATGGATTGCTTCGCGGAGCCTGTCATCGGGCGCGCGTTCGCGCGACCCGTTGGCTCGCAATGACGGGCCGACAAAAAACGCGCGAGAGACGCGCGTTCTTTCCGGTTCGAACCAAAGCGGCGTTGTTACGCCGCCTGCTTGTGCATCGTGCCGGACGCCGACGCCGTGCCGCGGATCGCCTTGATCGAACGTTCGATCGCGGCCCACAGCCGGTTGATCTCGGCGGCGGCACGGCCTTCCGCATAATATTCGCGAGCGCCTTCACCCTGGCCGAGCGCCATCAGAAGATCGGCGCGGTTGGTGATCTGGCCGCTCCACACCGGTGCGCGGAATTTCGCCAGCGCTTCGCGGGCGATCGCGACGATACGGCTCTCAGCATTGTCACGCTGCGCCGGCGCGCCGTTGATCACGACAGCATAGGGCTTGCGCATCGAGCGGCAGGTCTGGATCGTTTCCTGCACCGCGTTGACGTCGAACACGCCAGGCCGCGCCGGAATGATCACCATGGTGGCGTTCTTGATGGAATCGTCGACCACGGCCGACAGGTTCGGCGGCGTGTCGATGAACACCCACTCGATGCCGTCGCGCTTGGCTTGGGCAATGATGCCGCTGACCGAGTTCACCGCCGTCTTGATCGCCGGTTCGTTGGTGCCGCGCAGCTTGTGCCAGAGAGTCAGCGAGCCCTGCGGATCGGCATCGATCAGCAGACAGGGCTTCGTTGCCTTGTGCACTTGCGCGGCGAGGTGAGCAGCCAGGGTACTTTTTCCCGAGCCCCCCTTACGCGAAGCGAAAACAATCACGTTCATACGTTGGCCTCCAGATTGACCCCAGAAGGCGAAAATGAATCAGCACGCTGATTCGCGAAAGAAAAAATTTCTTGCAATCCGCAAAGTGGCCAAGATTACCGGTGCATTTTGCTTTTTGAGTCACACTGCGCTTATGACGCAACCGAAAATGGAAGCGCTAAGCGTTTGATTTGACTCAAGGCCTAGCGCTTTTCGGCAGCCTTGGCGCGTTCGCGCTCGATCCATTTGCGCTCGATCCAGCCGAGCAATCGCGCCGTGGGTTTCTGCAGGAACGGGACATCCTGCGCGAACAAAAGGAGTCCGAGCGGCAGCATCCAGAGTCCGAGCACCGGCAGGAAGCTGAAAATGCCACCGATGATCAGGAAGATCGCGAGTGGAATCCGCACGTAGCGCGATGACGGCTTGCGCAGCCACGCGACGAAGCGCGCCGGCTTTTCCGGAAGCTTTGCTTCGAACCAGGCGAAGTGCCGGTCGATCTCTTGCTGGTAGGTATCGCTCACGCGCCTCACTCCATCCGTTCCACAAGCGGGAACGGATTCTGCAAACAACACAAGCCCCACAGATGATGCTGCGTGACAGCGTCACAAGGCGTCAGTCTGTCGCGCATGACGGTCTTGAAATCGCAGCCTCGCGATCCAACGCGCGTTTTTCGCACGAAGCGTACGCAGGTTCGCGTGAAGACAATGCGCCAAATGAAAGGCGCTGGCGTGCGCGCGATGGGACCGGATCAGCGAGCGGATTTCAGTCCGTGGACTTCTTCGCCTTTTGCAACCTGGTGACCTTGCGCTTGGCAGGCCGCCGCTCGGCACGCTCGCTCGTCTCACGCGGCTCAGGATCGGCGCGGAAGAACACGCGGCAGGCCGGCGAGAGTTGGTCCTTGTTCCTGATCATGCAGGCCGTGATGCGATCGACGTCGGGAATCTCGGGGCCACAGAGCCGGAATGCATCCGGCGTGCAGGCCTGCTGCTGGTCCGGCGTGTAGCCTTGGCCGTTGGCCGGCGCCGCAAGGGCGACGGCTGATATCAGCGCAAACGAAAAACTCCTTAAACCGGCGGTCCCCATGCGTCCCCCCAAGGTGCCACGAAGGCGTCGTCGTTTCGCCAAGTGTGGGTGATGCCCCGGGGAAGTGCAAGCAGGCGAGATGACACGCTAACGGCGAGAAGGAAGATGGCAGGCAACCTTGCGATGGCTCGATCTTGCGATGGATAGGTCTTGCGATGGCTCGAACTTGCGACGCCGCGTTGGATGATCGTGTCGATGGTACAGTTGGGTGGGTACTGCCAGCCGTCAGCTTCAACGTTGATAAGCCTAGAGAATTTCGCCTTTCGCAGGGGCCTTTTGTATCCGGGTTTTGTATCCGCGTAAACCACACTCTCCCGCCGAGCGTAGGTGGTGAGGGCCAGTGGAGCGCGCTGCCGACGACATTCCGACGAGGTACGCGACCCGGCTTTGGGGCGCCTTGATGAGGCGACCATCGCGTCCCGCAAGCTCCGAAGGTTGGACCCAAGATCAACTTTGTTGCCCGCGGCGTGGTCCAAAACCCCGACAGAACGCTAATGGTGAACCTACCGCTTCCTCCGACACGCCGGACAAGAGGAAGAATATGAGACCATGATCACAGGCTACTTCCTTGCTCGACTCACCGTCTATGTCGACCGGGCACCCCATCCCGTCACCTAGCAAGACCACTAAGGCAGTCCCTCGTGGACCGGCCGCACCTGGCTCGTCGAAGAGCTTTCCCGCATATCCCCGAACCCGCAAAAAGTTTGGCAGGATCTTGCGCCATCCGCGTCCTTAGGATCTAACAGCTGTAAGTTGAGATTCAGGGGGCATTCATGGGCAGGCCTAAGGCACTAAGGGCAATCGATCTGTATTCTGGAGTCGGGGGCTGGTCGCTCGGGCTGAAGATGTCTGGGATCAAGGTGGTTGCCTCCTACGAGCGGTCGGCACTCGCAAATCTCACCAACCGAAAGAACAACCGGCATCGCACCCACACCGTGAATCTTCGCGAGTTCGACTTCGCTTCTTTACCAAAGGATGTCGACGTTGTGGTGGGTAGTCCACCCTGCATTGAATTTTCCTTCGCAAACCGTGGTGGCAACGGCGACATCTCGGACGGCTTGAGGGACATCACCTTGTTCTTTGAGGTCGTCAGTCATTTGAAGCCGCGTTTCTGGGCAATGGAGAACGTACCCCGCGTATCACAGATCATAGAGCAAGAACTTAGGCCGCGCGGTAAGCTCCGACGGTTCAGCAAGCTCCCTATGTCGATCGAAACGTTCAACATGGAGGAGTTCGGGCTGCCCCAGCGGCGCAAACGATGCATCGTCGGCAACTTCGATTTTGAACTCCTGCGAAGCTATTCCACCGCGCTGGCATCACCCACATTAGGTGACGTGGTAGCTGCCCTCGGCAAGCAGCGAGTAAGAGATCCACTCTCCGGTCTCGCAATGCCGAAGAACGAACTTACGGAACATTACACTGAGGAACCGCTTGACGAAGAAGAAGTGCGGATAAATCGATCGAGCAAGCTGCTTCACCCTGTCTACAACGCGATGCCATTCCCTGATAGATTGGACCGCAGCGCCCGCACCATCACAGCCACATGCACCCGCGTAGGGCGTGAAAGCATCGTTATCCGGAATGAGGCTGGAGAGCATCGTCGGCTAACCCTCCGCGAACGGGCATCCCTCCAAGGTTTCCCGATCACGTTTGAGTTCTTCGGCCAGCGCTACTCTGAAAAACTGCGCATGATCGGCAACGCAATGCCGCCGTCATTTTCATTTTACATCGGCGCCGCCATCCGAGGTGAGGAGAACCCTCCATCGATCAGGAAAGCATTCGAGACCCACAAGCCTCCTCAAGAGAAGCCGCCCATAACGCTCCCGGATCGGCCTGCTCGTAGATATCGCTGGAACCGAACGTTCCGCTTTTCCATTCCCGAGTTGAGGCTCAAGAGCGGCGTGCGGTTTGAGCTGGTAAATTCTGTAGAAGAGGACGCTGTTGTATGGGCCGTTTCCTTCTATTTTGGAACATCAAAGTCCATTCACGAGGTTCACCTAGATGATAGGTTGCTCAAGAAACTGCTGCGCAGGTTGCCACGCAAATATAGCGATGCAATAAACTCCGAGTTGTCTGAGGTGCGCTCGTATCTCAAACAGGCTGATCCGATCCAACTTCAACGTGTCTGGACGCACACTGGCCCTAGCTCGGTTCGACCATTCGAACTTTTGGATCGGCTGAACGCTACTGCTGCGACCGTTAAGGCCCTGCTGCTTCCCAAAGCGGCTCTCGCGGAAGAAATCCTGTCGGAGACGATTGAGACCGCTGGGACTAAAGTCAAAGGCAAGGACAAGCTCTTGAAGAACGCGATCACCATCTTGGCTGGGCTCATCGTAGGCTCATCCGCGAATGTGTGCCTGTCTCGGGCCACACCAACAACGTTTGGCCGTGCTTCAGGCGGACGCAAACGCGCCACCGGGTAAAGGATGACCGACCACCTCTCTATTGAGGACAGAAGCTGCGTAATCCGAAGCAAGCCGGCCACTGATTCCGACGCAACCCGGCCACCGATTCCGACGGAAGTCGGCCACCGATTCCGATCGAAGCCGGCCACCCTGTTGAGACCGGCCTGACGCTCTCGAAGACGGCGATCGAATCGCGGACCAGCCCCCCTTTGCGGCCGAGCAAGGGGAGGTCTGATGCCCGCCGAGAGAGCGCCGATGCGGAAGGTTCGAGAAGTTTTGAGACTGCGGCACGCCCTTGGCGTGAGCGAGCGGCAGATCGCCGTCACCGTCGGCATCAGCCGATCGACGGTTGGCGAGTATCTGCGGCGGGCTGCCGTGATCGGCATCACCTGGCCGGTGCCGGAAGGGATGGACGACGGCGAGCTCGAGCGCCGGCTGTTCACGCCGCCGACATTCGAGGAGAAGCCGGCGCGGCCGTTGCCCGACTGGACGGCGGTGCACCGGGAGCTGAAGCGGCGCAGCGTGACGCTGCTCTTGCTGTGGGAGGAATATCGCGCGGAGCACGCGGACGGCTATGGCTACAGCCGGTTCTGCGATCTCTACCGGAAATGGAGCGAGACGATCTCGCCGACCATGCGGCAGGCGCATGGGCCTGGAGAGAAGCTGTTCGTCGACTTCGCGGGCGACACGGTGCCGGTGTTCGACGCCGCTACCGGCGCGCAGCGGCTGGCCCATGTCTTTGTCGCCGTGCTGGGAGCATCCAACTACACCTTTGCCGAGGCGCGCTGGTCGGAGGGGTTGGCTGACTGGATTGCGGTGCACGTCAATGCTTTGCGGGCGATCGGCGGCGTGCCGAAGGCGATCGTCTGCGACAATCTGAAATCCGGCGTCACCGCCACCTGTCGCTATGAGCCGGGCATCAACCGCACCTACCAGGAGCTGGCCCAGCATTACGGCACCGCGATCCTGCCCACGCGTCCGCGCAAGCCGCGCGACAAGGCGAAGGTGGAAGTGGCGGTGCAAATCGTCCAGCGGTTTGTGCTGGCGAGGCTGCGGAACCAGCGCTTCTTCTCGCTTGACGAACTCAACGCGGCAATCCGCGAGGCGATCGCCGACCTCAACGCCAAGATCATGCGCAAGCTCGGCGTGAGCCGCAATGAGCTGTTCGCGCAGATCGACAAGCCGGCGCTCAAAGCCCTACCGCCGATGCCGTATCAGTATGCCGAGTGGAAGAAGTGCCGGGTCGCGCCCGACTATCACGTCGAGCTCGCCGGTCACTACTACTCGGTGCCCTCACGTCTGATCCGCGAAGAGCTCGAGGCGCGCATAACACCGACAGGACGATCGAGATCCTGCACAAGGGCATCCGGGTGGCCAGCCACGCCCGCTCTGACGTGCCCCATCGCCACACCACGATCCCGGAGCACATGCCGAGCGCGCACCGGCGCTATGCCGAATGGACGCCGGCGCGGATCAAACGAGAAGCCGCCAAGATCGGCCCCGCCACGATCGCTCTCGTCGAGGCGATCATGAGAGCCAAGCCACACCCCGAGCAGGGCTTCCGGGCTTGTCTCGGCATTCTGCGGCTCGCACGCAGCTACGGCTCGGCCCGCATCGAGGCCGCCTGCCAGCGCGGCAACGACATCGGCGCGACCACCTACGGCTCGATCAAGTCGATCCTGCAGCACGGGCTCGATCGCGCCTACGCGAATGAACAGCCGCCGGACGGGCCACCAATCCGACACGGCAACATCCGCGGCACCGATTACTACCACTGAAGAAAGGAGAGACGATGTTGACACATCCCACTCACGAGCGCCTCGTCGCGCTCGGGCTCAATGGCATGGCGAAGGCCCTCGACGAACAGCAACGACAGCCTGACATCGCCGCGCTGGCCTTCGAGGAGCGCCTCGCGCTGCTCGTCGACCGCGAGGCGACCGAGCGCGAGAACAAGCGCCTGGTCGCCCGGTTGCGGTTCGCAAGCCTCCGGCAAAACGCCGTCGTCGAGGATATCGACATGAAGGCGCCGCGCGGACTCGACAAGCCGCTGTTCCAAAAGCTCGTCGCCGGCGAGTGGATCGACCGGCATCAAAACCTGCTCATCATCGGCCCGACCGGCGTCGGCAAGAGCTGGATTGCTTGCGCCTTGGGCCACAAGGCCTGCCGGGACAACCGCTCCGTGCTCTATCAACGGCTGCCGCGGCTGTTTGAGGCGCTCGCCCTCGCGCGGGGCGACGGCCGCCATGCTCGCCTCCTCAGGACCCTGGCGCGCGTGGAACTCCTGATCCTTGACGACTGGGGGCTTGCCTCGATGACGGCCGAGCAACAACGCGACCTGCTGGAGATGATGGAGGATCGCCATGGCCGCGGCTCAACCGTGGTGACAAGCCAGCTCCCGGTCGAGCATTGGCATGAACTCATCGGCAACCCAACCATTGCCGACGCCATCCTCGATCGCCTCGTGCACAACGCCCACAGGCTCACCCTCAAGGGCGAGAGCCTGCGCAAAGCCGCCGCCAAGCGTCAGACGCTTGACGACGAGGCCGCCAACTGACCTGATGACGACGTCGTCGCGAGAGCCCGCCTCGGCAGGCGGCCGGGATCATCGGAATCCCCGGCCGGCTTCCATCGGTACAGGCGGCCGGCTTCGCTCGGAATCCACGGCCGACTTCATCGGAATGCGCACAGAAGCCGACTGATGAGCAAGATTAAGCGGGCGAATACAAAGCCCGAACTTGCCGTCCGCCGCATTTTGACTGAACTAGGGTATCGCTACCGAATCCACCTAGCAGGCGTCCCCGGTCGACCAGATGTTGCGTTTACGAAGCGTAAGAAGGCAGTTCTCGTGCATGGATGCTTCTGGCATGCGCACGACGATTGTCCCCTCTTCAAACTCCCTAGCTCACGACGAGAGTTCTGGGAGAGGAAATTCGCGAACAACAAAGCGCGCGATGGTCGTCTCCTGCAAGAAGCCCAAGCGGCAGGTTGGAAGACACTTGTAGTCTGGGAGTGTGAGGTCTCGGACACGGCCCGTGTCAGTAAGAGGTTAAGGCGCTTCCTCGGACCACCGAAGCATGGCACGGAACGCTACGGCTGATCGCTTAGAATTTTCTTCAGACGAGCCCAACTTTCTTCCGGAAGCTGTTTCATCAGTCTGACTATGTTTTGATCGCCGCTTGTCAGCACGTGCTTTCGGAGCGTGCCTGCCATCGCTTCCGCTTCTTGGACCTCCTCTTCGTCCAGATCCATACCCCTCACGATGGCGCCCGCACGCAAGGCCTCATCGAGTGTCAGCACGAACTCTGCACCGAAGCCCTCGCCACAGTGTTGGCAGGTCTTCGCTGTCATCACGTTCAGGCCACCGCATTTCCCGCATGGCTTGAACCGAGTAGGTGTTGGTGGGAACTCGAAACCGCAAGCCTCACAAAACTTGGCGCCTATCTGAATCTCGCTTGCGCACGAGGGACATTTCTTCGTCTTGGGAGGCCCCACGTCCTTCCGTTGAGCCGCGGGCATCTCCTCCTCGATCCTTAGCGCGAACGCCTCGAATACATCGAACGAAGGCATGACGACGTACGCACGCGTATCATCGTCCGGGCCGGCGGTTCGCACAACGCGACCGATGGCTTGGCGGAATGCAAGCTCTGTCAATGCATTGGGAAGATAGATGAGTACCCTGAGACGGGCGATGTCGACGCCTTCCGAGATCATCGCGACTGACACGAGCCAGCGCTTGTCCGTGTGTCGGAAGCTATCGATCCGACTATCCGCATTGGGCAGTTGGCTGTGTACGATGGTCGGACGCTCGCCCTCGACCCTCTCGATCAACGCAACCATGTATTCGGCCATTTCGATTGACGGCGCGATGACCAATCCACCTGCATTCGGCATTCTGAGGCGCAGATCGTCCAGTTTGGCGCTCGCCCATTCGAGCATGGTTCCTTGATAGCCATCGATCCGAGGCGTGTTGCCGTCCGCATCGAATTGGGCCGTGCAGGCGAGCTTGTAGAAGTTGAGCGCTCTTTGAAGACCGGGAATGCGCTTCAACGTCGGCGTGAGCTGAGCCTCTTGCCTTCCTGAGACAAAGACCTTTTCGCCGTCCTCCAAGTCAACTGTGAACTTGCCTTCATGACGATGGAACGTTGCGGGCCTGCAATAACCGAGCTCGACGGCCTCACCATAGCTTAAGGTGTAGGTACCTTCTTCTGGGTGATCTATCTGGCCCTGATCAGTATACGCCATCCAAATCGACTTCTTCCCGTCAGATCTGATCGGCGTACCTGTTAGCACCAAGGTAAATTGAGCGTCGGCAAAGGCACCACTCGCACCTGTGCCCCAAGCCGCTTCGACCGCAGCGTGGTGATGCTCGTCACATATGATCAGCACTCGTGAGGCTTGGCACACCTGCTGAAATGCGTCCTGCAAGGATTGCACGGCCGCCCAAGTGGCACAAACGTCGATGTCGATCCGATCGTCGCTTCCAGTTACCCGGCCCATGAAACGGCCAGTCACCGCATAGAAGTCCTTAGCCCACTGCTTTACGACCTCGACGCGGGGTGCAATTACGATGACCCGATCAATCTCGCCCATCTCGATCAAATTCTTTGCGATCACACAGGCAGCAATCGTCTTGCCTGCACCCGGAGCAGCATTGATTAGGAAATGCTTGTCGCTGCGCTTCTCGACCAGCCACTCCAGGGCCTTCTGGAGCGCTTGTACTTGCCATGGCCTGAGCTGCATCTGCTTAGATCCTTTCAAGAGGTTGCAACGCTCGCATAGCGCCTGCCCATTGAAGGTCACCGTGGGCCCACGCTTCGAAAATGGCTTCTTGTGATCAGCGTGAAATCCTTGAGACAGCTTTTCTCCGCATTCGGCGCAACGCCCTCCGCTCAACAGCAAAAGGATCAATCGCTGCCTCAGCGAGAAGCTTCGCCTCATCTACTGATCCAATACTCCGTAAAGACGATATCTCGAATAGGCAGATTCGGAGGCGGCTTCAGCACCGCATGCTCATTGATTCGTACCATTGCTGCGGCATATGTGACCTTGCGGGACTTAACGATAAAACCCTGCTTCTTTCGCATTTCGTACACAAGCTCTGGTAGATTCGATAGCCCAAACAGTACCAGGGCTTCTAATCGCGTTAGGGGCTTTCCTGAGAGGAGGTGTTCGCGAGCGGCACTGATGGCGAGAGCCGACCCGTCGGTTGTTGATGTTGCCATTCGGGACCAAGGTACTTTTCAATTAGGGGACGAAGCTTCGCTAAAGTCGAGATATCACGGTCCCACAGGGACAGCATCAGGTGGTTTTCATATTCCAGAACCCGCCAGCCCCCGTCCTGCATCGCTTCATCGACGGGCAACGATCCGAAAGGTTTTGAGCCCCGCCGTGTCTCGTACCCAGGATCAGCATCAGGCGGCAAATCATCTGTATATGCCCTGAGCAACACGTGTGCGAGCCGCAGGACCTCACCCGCGGTCGCGGTTGGCCCCAAGGTGCTTCTTAGCTCATGGTAGATGGCCCTTAGAAGGACTGGCCTCCTCATCCCCTCCCCGCAAAAAAGCTTTGTGCCAATAGTTTTGTTTCTCACGAACGATATCACCCACCGCACAACTATTGCTAGTGTGTGGCACCCATGGCACAACCCATTTAGTTCTAAAGTAGTGCCCGGCGAGCGAGCATGCCCAAGCTTTGTCTTTGTGAGACCTTCCGCAAGGAAGCAGGGATCGTATGGAATCGAATGCGAAGGGCAGCTCGGCTCGGGATTTCCCTCAGCGAGGAAACAATCACGGAGTGCGCACTCTTCGACATCGCCGCTGCGCATCAACAAAAGGATATTGTTATCGATCTAGCCACGAAGCCTGCTGAGAACAAACACGGCGCAGACTGGGAATGGTGGCTAGTTCACAAAAATCAGGGAATCTGCTTCCGCATACAGGCTAAGCGCCTCTATCAAGATGGGACATATCGCGCTCTAAAAAAGGCCGGACAGCACCCCTACCAGCAGCTGGATAAGCTGGTTAATCACGCGCAACAGGCCGGTGCTTTTCCCTTGTATTGTTTCTACAGTTTCCAGCATTCACACGTGAGTTTCGGCGGGCCGGATCCTTGTAACCAAGGCTATCGCGCTCCGAGCTTTTGGGGTTGCGCTTTCGCGTTTCCCGACGAGATCAAAAAGTCAGGCTCGGACCAGCTCAAAGCATTAAAGCCCCTCATGCAACCATGGCATGCCCTCGTCTGCCACGCGGCGACTTCCGATCTGCCGACAGCAGCGGCCAAATTCGTCAACGAACGGAAAGCCGGGGCGGCGCCGAAGCTTGGCGCCCTCCCCGAGCGAGTTGCGAGACTAATGCACATCGGGGACCAGAACAGAAAGACAGATGTGAGGGATCAACCGCCCCCATCGTTCTTAGAAGAGAGTGAGACCCCAGAAGAAGTGGCGGGCTTGGTGGTTTTCCGAGACTTGCGCGACTGAAGCTAACACCGCATCGATCCTTCCAAACTCATGCAAAAGCGCATGCAAGGGATTCCCAACCGGCGCTTGAACGCAACGGCTCCTGTATCTAATTCTCAGGAATAAGATACGTTTTCTGAGGGCAAACCGTGGTAAAACCACCTAAATCTGTTAAGGCATTTGCCTATCTCAGGACTTCGTCAGCGGCCAACATTGGGGAAGAAAAGGACAGCGGGCGCAGGCAGCTTCAGGCGATAGAGGGTTTTGCGAAGCGCGCGGGCATTGAGCTGGTTGGCACTTACCACGATGAGGCGGTGAAGGGCTCCGATCCTATCGACACACGGCCGGGGTTCGGCGAGATGTTGGAGGCCTTGGAGGCGAACGGCACCAAAACCATCATCGTGGAGACAACCAACCGATTTGCCCGGGACCTTATGGTCCAGGAAGTTGGTTATGCGATGCTGCGGACGCGGGGCATCGAGCTTATCGCAGCGGACAGCCCAACGTCATTCCTTGATGACACCCCCACTGCGCGCTTGATCCGACAGGTCCTCGGCGCTGTCTCTGAGTTTGAGAAGGCAATGCTAGTCGCAAAGCTCAAGGGCGCCCGAGACCGCAAGCGCAGAACGGGTCTGAAGGTCGAGGGCCGCAAGTCCATCGCAGAGCAGCGGCCTGAGACAGTTGAGCTTGCGCGGAGATTGGCCCGGTCGCGCCCCAAGGGGGGTAGGCGTTCGCTCCGCGAGGTCTCAGCCGCGCTTGCAGAGGCCGGTCACACGACTAAGACCGGGAAGCCATACGCGGCCACGGCGATCAAGCTCATGTTGAGTCTTGAGAAGCGCGAGCGCAACAGTGGAAAAAAGAAAGAGGACTGAGCACATGAAGCGCATGATGAACATCATTTCGAATGAGGGCCGTGCCTTGTGGGTGGGCGTATACGAGACACGCGAGGAAGCAATCGCCGCCTTTATCCGCGAGATAACCGTAGAGGATCAGCAGTGCGCGAGATGTGATGCCGCTGCTACGCGCTGGTATGAGGACGCGACCGACAATGATGGAACAGGAAATCTCCAGGTGCCCGTGTGTAACGAGTGCTTTAAGGCAACACTGGTCGTTGTGGATAACAAGGGCTAACGCGCGTTGAAGACCGTCGCGGTCTCATTCGAGACCCCTATGGCCGCTGCGGTGTTCGGCGCGGTCGCGTTCTGGCTCGTGGGGCACAGCGGGTAAGCATCATATTGAGGCTCCCTAGATGAGCCTCTCCGGCGACACCGGATCCTAACTTGAGCCGACCCACCCCTCCCGATTTCGAACTGCTCGGCTTTAAGAGGCCGGCCGCCGCCGAGATGACAACAGCAGGAGTTGGAGAAAGCGAGGACGTGGTGAAAGAGGAACGAAGACGCAAGCGCAAACCACCGCCGGAGCCCGGGCACACACTGCTCGCGACTGTGAAATCGGTCAAGGTGAGTTACTACGTGGGAAGACACGGCGACGGTGTTTCGGACGAAGCCATCACTGATGTGCTCTGCGGCATCGTTGCAATGACGCCCAACATGCCCAAGCACCTTGGCAAGGAAGTGACCTGCTCGCTCATGTGCTCCCGCCAGTATGGTCGCGTCGATGATCCTGACGAAGAGCGCTGGCCGCGCATTGGCAAGGGTCAGGCCGTTCCGGAAAGGCCGTTCTTACTCAACATGCGGCTCGGCAAAGATAGAGCATTGTTCTCCGCCTACCTGCCCGAGGCCGCATACTGGGCGCTGCAGGCCGACTTGAAGAGCGGCCGGTTGAAGTTCATCGAGGCGGGCTTCATCAAGCCACGCTATGGCGATGGTGATCTGACCAGCATCTACTTCTCGGAGACCCCGCCGGAGGAACCGTGAACAGCATCCGCGAGTATCGCCCGACCATCATTGGAAGCAGATGCCACCCAAGCGGAAGCCAACCGCCAGATTTGGCAAGGTATCCCTCCATTGAGGGCCGCCTTGTTTGACGGACGCGAGCGCTGCAGGTCCTAGGGGTAATCCTAGGAGAAGCGCTATGACGATTTCGCGGGCAGAGGTGATCACATCGGTCGAGCGGCGGCGTCGGTGGTCACAGGATGAGAAGGAACGGCTAGTTGCAGCATCGTTCGAGCCCGGAGCCACTGTTTCCGAGGTGGCTCGCATGGCCGGCCTTCATGTGAGCCAGCTGTTCAGGTGGCGCAAAGAGCTTTGCAAGCACGGTGAAACGAGTGTAGCGCCGTTGGTGCCGGTCGAGATTGGGCCGTCTGTGCCGCCGCGGGATGTGGCCGAAGCGCCATTGACGACGGCGCCGGCGCGTCGACGGAGGAGCCAGGGCATCATCGAGATTGATCTCGGTAGCGGACACCGCATCCGGGTCGACGGTGACGTTGATGGAGACGCGCTGCGGCGAGTTCTCGATGCCCTGGTGCGCCGATGATCCCGGTTCCGACAGGCGCGCGAGTGTGGCTCGCGACAGGCTACACGGATATGCGCAGAGGCTTTCCGTCGTTGGCACTCCAAGTGCAGGAGGTGTTGCGCAAAGACCCGCTCAGCGGTCATCTGTTCGTCTTCCGCGGTCGCCGCAGCGATCTTGTGAAGATGATCTGGCACGATGGCCAGGGAGCATGCTTGTTTACCAAAAGACTCGAGAGAGGAAGGTTCATCTGGCCATCGGTTGCCGGTGAATCGGTAACGATCTCTCCGGCGCAATTGAGCTATCTGTTGTCCGGGATCGATTGGCGCAACCCTCAAGAAACCCAGCGTCCGACGCGGGTCGGTTAGTCGTTTTGCAGGTTTGAATCTGCTGCTTGATCTGATTCAATGGCTTCGTGATATCAAAGCCGGACGATCTTCCATCGGACCTTGTCAGTGCCCTGGCGGCGCTGCAGGCCGAGCGTGAGGCGCGGCTGCGAGCTGAGGCGATGGCTGCCAGCGCGCAGGCGGAGCTGTCGAACAACGAGGCGCTGGTCGCGCATCTCGAGCTGCGGATCGAGAAGCTCAAACGCGAACTGTACGGGCAGCGCTCCGAGCGCACGGCGCGGCTGCTCGAGCAGTTGGAACTGGAGCTCGAAGACCTCGTCGCCACGGCGAGCGAGGATGAGTGCGGCGCGGCAATCAGGATGGAAGTGGAGCGTCAATCAGGATGAGAGAGCTTCGCCGGGCTCGTGACGCAGGGAGGGCGTAGCCCGACCTGAGTTACGAGCCCGGCGACGGCGCGATCCACAGGGGACCGCGCCGTCTGGTGATCGCGGCCGGCTGGTTATGCAAGTGGTTCTTCCGCCAAGAGGAATCACTCGCGTGCCCGGCCGACACATCAATGATCACCAGATGAGGCTCTACATGAAGTACCGTCAGACCGATAGCCCGCCAGGGGCCGCTGCCAAGGCGTCGTTCAGTCCGTCAACCGCGTATCGGATCGAGAAGGATCCCCGCCTGCCATCGCAGAAGAAGGGTGAGCGCGGCCGTCGCCGGCCGGACCCGTTGGCCGATGTGTTTGAGACAGAGGTGGTGCCAATGCTCAAGGCCGCCCCCGGCGTGCGGCCGGTTGCGATCTTCGAGGAGATGTTGCGGCGCCATCCTGAGCTCGGAGCTGGAATCCGCCGCACGCTGGAGCGCCGGATCCGCGCCTGGCGGGCGATCCACGGCGAGGAGCAGGAGGTCATCTTCCGCCAGACCCACGAACCGGGCCAGGTCGGCCTGTCCGACTTCACCGACATGGGCGAGCTTGGGGTCACCATCGCTGGCGTGCCGCTCGATCATCGCCTCTATCACTTCCGGTTGGCCTATTGCGGGTTTGAGCACGCCCATGTCGTGCTTGGTGGCGAGAGCTTCGTCGCTTTGGCCGAAGGGCTGCAGAATGCCCTGTGGTCGCTCGGTGGGGCACCGCGGGAGCATCGGACCGACAGCCTGTCGGCCGCCTTCTGCAATCTCGATCGCAATGCGAGGGACGATCTGACCCGGCGGTACGAGGACCTCTGCGCCCATTACGGCATGCGGCCTTCCCGCAACAATCGCGGCATCGCCCACGAGAACGGGGCGATCGAGAGCTCGCATGGCCATCTCAAGCGGACGATCGCCGATGCGCTGCTGTTGCGCGGCACTGCCGACTTCGATGATCTCGCCGCCTACCGCGGCTTCATCGACGAGATCGTCAGCCGCCGCAATGCCCGCAACGCCAAGCGGATCGACCACGAGCGCGCCACCCTGCAGGCGTTGCCAGATCGCCGCACCTCGGACTACGAGGAGGTGATTGTCCGCGTGACGTCAAGCGGCGGCTTCACCTTGCGCAAGGTGTTCTACACCGTGCCGTCACGCCTGATCGGCCACCAGCTGCGGGTGCGCCTTTACGATGATCGTCTCGACGTGTTCGTCGGCGGCACTCATCTCGTCACCCTGCCGCGTGGGCGGCCGCATCCCAACGGCAAGCACGACCAGGTCGTCGATTATCGGCACGTGATCCATTCCTTGCGGCGCAAGCCGATGGCGCTGCTCAATCTGGTCTACCGTGATCGGCTGTTCCCGCGCGAGGCCTATCGTCGAACCTTCGACTCCTTGCGCGAACGGCTGCCGGACAAGAAAGCCTGCCGGCTCATGGTCGATCTGCTCGCGCTGGCGCATGAGCGCGGTTGCGAGGCCGACCTCGCCGGTCAGCTCGCGGCTGACCTTAACGCTGGCCAACTGCCCGACCTCGGACGGCTGCGCGCCCACTTCGCGCCCGATCCTGCCTGCGTGCCGCAGGTCATGGTGCAGCTTGCCCCGCTCGCCAGCTATGAGTGCCTCATCGGCGCCGGCCAGATCGGAGACGCCGCATGAACACGGCCAACACAGTCGACACTGGGCGCCTCAATCTGTTGCTCAACGAGCTGCGGCTACCCGCCATCAAGGTGCTATGGCCACAGTTCGCCGAACAGTCCGACAAGGAAGGTTGGCCGGCGGCCCGCTTCCTCGCCACCATCGCCGAGCATGAGATCGCCGAACGCGGCCGCCGTCGCGTCGAGCGCCATCTCGTCGAGGCGCGGCTGCCCGCCGGAAAGACCTTCGACAACTTCGACTTCGAGGCCGTGCCGATGATCTCCAAGGCGCAGGTGACTGCGCTCGCCGCCGGCGACAGCTGGTTGGGCAAAGGTGCCAATCTGCTCCTGTTCGGCCCGCCCGGCGGCGGAAAGAGCCACTTGGCGGCAGCCATCGGTCTCGCCCTGATCGAGAACGGATGGCGCGTCCTCTTCACCCGCACCACCGATCTCGTCCAGAAGCTCCAGGTGGCGCGGCGCGAGCTCAACCTCGAGGCCGCCATCAATCGTCTCGATCGCTTCGATCTCATGATCCTTGACGACCTCGCATACGTCACCAAGGATCAGGCCGAGACCAGCGTGCTGTTCGAGCTCATCAGCGCACGCTACGAGCGGCGTTCAATGCTGATCACTGCCAATCAGCCATTTGGCGAATGGAACAGGGTCTTCCCGGACCCCGCCATGACCCTCGCCGCCATCGATCGCCTCGTCCACCATGCCACCATCGTCGAGATGAACGTCGAGAGCTATCGCAGGCGCACCGCGCTCGAACGAAAGCGCGGTCCAGGACGGCCGCCTTCGCACGCGACACCCAAAACTGTCGCTGATTGACGCTCCGCGACAATCAGAGTTCAACAAAACTCTTGCGCGCGACAATCATCGCGGCAATCATCACCACGCCGCGACACCGACTCGCCATCCTGATCGTCGCGCGCTTCCCACCCAGATTGTCGCGCTATAGATGAGCTTGCGGCGCAGGCCGCAGCGGCGAAGACGCAGAACGTCCGCCCCTTCACGCGCAAGCGGCCGGTGCGCAAGCCTTGGCCGGACGACATCGAACACGAGCGCGTCGTCATTGACGCTCCGACGAGCTGCGCCTGCTGCGGCGGATCGCGGCTGGCGAAGGTCGGCGAGGATGTGACCAAGACGCTGGAGGAGATCCCGCGTCGCTTCAAGGTCATCGAGACAGTGCGCGAGAAGTTCACCTGCCGCGATTGCGAGAAGATCAGCCAGCCGCCTGCGCCGTTCCATGCCACGCCGCGCGGCTTCATCGGCCCACAATTGCTGGCGACGATCCTGTTCGACAAGTTCGGCATGCATATCCCGCTCAACCGCCAGAGTGCGCGCTTTAAGGCCGAGAGGATCGATTTGCCGCTGTCGACGCTGGCCGACCAGGTCGGCCACGGGACCTTCGCCGTCATGCCACTCTTCCACTTGATCGAACGCCATGTGCTCGCTGCTGAGCGCCTTCATGGCGATGACACCACCATCCGTATCCTGGCGAAGGGCAAGTGCACGACCGGGCGGATCTGGACTTATGTGCGGGATGACCGGCCCTTTGCCGGGCCTGCGCCGCCGGCGGCGGTCTATTACGCCTCGAGCGACCGACGAGGCGAGCATCCGCAGAAGCATCTGGCCGCCTTCGCCGGCATCCTGCAAGCCGATTGCTACAACGGCTTCGAGCCGCTGTTCGACCCGCAGAAGAAGGTGCTGCCGATTACGCCGGCGTTTTGCTTCGCCCATGCGCGGCGGGGCTTCTTCGAGCTGGCTGACATCGAGAAGAATGCCCGGGAAGGCAAGAGAGGTAAACCGGTCTCTCCGATCGCGCTGGAGGCGGTCAGGCGCCTGGATGTGTTGTTCGAGATCGAGCGCGCCATTAACGGCTGCGGCGCCGAAGAGCGGCGCGCCGTGCGCCAGGAAAAGAGCAAGCCGCTCCTCGGGGACATGCACGCCTGGTTGCTGCGTGAGCGCGAAACCCTCTCTCGCTCCTCCGAGGTCCTGAAGCCTATGAATTACATGCTCAGGCGCTGGGACGACTTCGCCCGCTTCCTCGACGATGGCAGGATCTGCTTGACCAACAATTGTGCTGAGCGCGCATTGAGAGGCATCGCCTTGGGAAGGCGCAACTGGACCTTCGCCGGCAGCCAGCGTGGTGCCGACCGTGCCGCCATCATGCTGACGATGATCACGACCTGTCGTCTCAACGACGTCGATCCGAAAGCCTGGCTCGCCAACGTCCTCGCCCGTATCGCCGATCTTCCCGCATCGCGTCTGCACGAATTGCTGCCCTGGGAATGGAAGCTCCTGCGCCAAGCCGACAAGCCCGCCGATCAGCAGGCCGCCTGACCTTCACGCAACGCCATCATAGAGCTCGCCGTACCCGCGCGCATGCGTCCATCACGCGGTCCTCGTCGTATGCGTACTTGGCAAGTGCCGCACCATTCTTTGTAGGCGCTTCAGATGGCCTCCGGGGGCCGTCAAGGAATCTTTCCTGAGGACGTGCACCCCACGCTCCAAAGCGAACGCTCGCCCCACAGACCCGCTATGGCTTCCACACGCCGTCTTCAGACTAACCGGAGCGCACAGGGCCCGAAAGGAGCCTCGGAGCCATTCGTAATCGGTGTGCAACAAGTCGGATGGGGCGATGAGGGATCGGGACTTCCCACCCGGTCATTTACATTTCGGTACTATGGTGCGGCCTATCGATGAGGCCCTGCACTGCCGCAAATAATAGTGGTCCGTGTGTACCTATCTCTCCCTTGTCTTCGCTTGTCCTTCTCTCCTCCCCTCCCCTTTCTCTGTCCGCCCCTGCTGTAGTGTGGTGATCTTCAACTCCCCCCGCCTTGTGGCTCCCCTTGGTCCCCTCTGTCTTCCTGAGTATTCCTTGGTATCCCCTCTGTGACTTTTTTTAGAGGAGTTGGTCATTGATCGGCTCATTGACCTTCAATCTGGGGAGCACCTTCTGTCGGTCCTGAAATCGGCTTCTCAGAAGTTCGCTTGCCACCTCTACCTTGGAAACTGGCACGATGAGACTGTCATGGACAGACAGGCTCGGGGTTGAGTGTTCGTGCATCAACCCCAGCATGGTCGAAAACATCACGGCACTCTCAAGGTACATCAGGTCAGCCCAGCTGTAGGTGCGACCATTGAATGGCTCCCCCCAGTTCTTCAGCACCGGGTATTTGACGAAGACGGCCTTGGTAATGTCAGCAGCGCGGTGTTCAGCCAAAGTGGGATCATCATCAAGCATGTCTTTGGGCCATCTCTTGATGGGCTTGTTGTTGCCGAAGGTCCCAACGAACCACTGCTTCACAGCTCCTCGGTGCTCCAATCCAAGTCCGGGGAGTAAGTACGGGTCCTCGGTGAGGTCCAATTGGAGCCCATGGAGAGACAGGAAGATGGTCAGATAGCTTCCGCTGATGTCAATTTCAGCAACCGGTTCGCCATTGATCGTCATCTTCCGCCGAAGCTCAGACGGCATCACTTGGTAGCTGTCAGTGAAGTGCTGGCTATAGAGCCGGCCTCCCTTGTCCCAATCAAAGTCAGGATCATCACCGTTGTGGAAGATACGTATGTAGCCATGGTGCTGCCCTCCCCGCAGCGTGTGCTTGGCGAAGAACTCGTTCAGCTCAGAGATGACGTGCTCCATTCCACGCATCGACGGTGTCCTTTCGAACTCCATGGGTGCGCCGGGGATGTCGGACCTCCGGTAGAAGTTCTTGAGCTTACGCCTCCGAAGTTCGACAGGATGCTTAGGAAGGTCGTACTCGAACTCGAAATGATCGAGCACCGCCTTGGGAGGCACTCCTTGCTCCGCGCAGAACGTCAACAGTTCTGGTGTGGCACGGAAACGGGCAGCGTACTGGCCCACATCTGAGCGTTCGCTTGACACCTTGTGTCCAGGTACGTGCTGCAAGAAGCCCAGTCCATCAAGACCGTCGCGCAGCTGAAAGAAGGCGTGTCGGCCGACGGGAGCACCCGTGAAGGACGCTTTGCTCAAGGTCTTGTACACCCAGCCGCTATGCTGCTCGGCGTCGAATGGACGCAAGAGGTCAGCCAAGAACGCTCCTGTGGCGTACTCCAGCTTTGCCGATGCCGCGGCGCCTCTACGCTTCCTCTGCCGCAGTCCAATTTGGAGTGTTTTTTCCTCCACCATTGACGCGAGCTTCGCGACGAGGACTTTGGCTCGTTCCGACGTCGCATGCGCTCTCAAGGCGGCGTAACTGGCGGCTTGTAGTTCTTCTTGTGTATTGGCGAGCATCATTCTCTGTTCGCATTGAGGTTTTTGGACACCGAGCAAGGTGTTGACAGTCAATCGA
The DNA here is from genome assembly GCF_054056355.1 of Bradyrhizobium sp. USDA 3364. Lineage (NCBI taxonomy): Bacteria > Pseudomonadati > Pseudomonadota > Alphaproteobacteria > Hyphomicrobiales > Nitrobacteraceae > Bradyrhizobium > Bradyrhizobium sp. USDA 3364. The sequence goes on along the minus strand of NZ_JBSRYG010000002.1, from coordinate 4,523,245 downwards.
GCCTGTATCGCGGGAACTTCTTCAGCGCGGTTGCCATGTCTTCGGCGGTCGGTTGTCCGTACTTCCTTCCCTCGCTCGCCGGAGCGTGGCCTGTGATAGCGTCGTGCACTTTCTCGGTTATCTCCACGCGCTCGGCGATTTGCTTGAACGTGTGCCGCCACGCGTGAGTTGGGCTCAATTCTGGGTCGCTCACTCCTTGCTCTCGCACCCATTCCGCCAAGTCTCCGCGCACATTGCCAGCGCGGCTCCGACTGGGGTTCATCGGATCGCTGCTAGCACGGTGCGGTGTCTTATCATCGTAAAATAGCGCGCCCTTCCCGACGGAGCGGACCATTTCGAGGAACCCTTGGGCGATCAGATGCTCGTGGAGTGGCACAACTCGCGCCTTCCTCGTCTTGATCGTGCCCGCATCTGGCATGAGCTTCATGAAGTAGAAGCTGCCGCGCTTCTCTATGTCCTCGGCACGAAGCTGAGTGACCTCACCTGCACGAGCCCCCGAGTACGCACACAACCATGGCACCCAGCGTTTTGCTCGCTCCCAAGGAGTCTTGGGGTCCTTGATAGCGCTGGAAGCCACGAGGATTGTCCGGGCTTCCTGCTCTGTGAACGCCTTCGTCTCGCGGCTTCTCGCTTTTCTGGGAACGTCAACCTTGATGTCCGCGAACGGGTTCTTTCTGACGTGCTTATGCTCCGCGCCCCAACCAAACACCCGACGCGACGACGAAAGCCAGACTTCACGCACAGTAGTTGCCGAACGGTCCGCAGTGACCAAGCCTCGCACCCACGAACGCGCGGTATCCTCAGTGATCCCATCGGCGCCGACGTCTGCAAAATGGCGCTGCATCCAAAGGAACACGGCACGCCACCGCTGCACCGTGTTGTCTGCAGGCTTGATGGCCTTCACGAATGCTTCGAACAAATCCCAGCAGCTAATGCCGGTGGTTCGCCGCGGCCCATCCGCGAACGGCGGGAAGGTTTCCGGGGTATCGTCTGGGGAGTAGTCGCCATTGGCGCGCCGCTCCAGCAGCGTTATGGCGGGCAAGAGATTGTCGCTCACGGCATCAACGAACAGCGCGTAGGCAGCGGCGTTTAGCGCCTTACCCTCACTGGCAAGAAACGTCGCGACACGCGCCAACTCAGCGACCTGCGGCCTCACCGCTTCGCGAACCTCAGGTTCTTTCTGCCATTCCCAGTGAGGATCGGCTTTCGGGTTCTCATGATAGCTTTCGGGGGCCTCAGGGTAGATCACATTCCAAACGAGGTGATCGCTCATCTCCCGCCAACGCTTCGGTGGCCCCGGATCGTCTTCGTATTGCCCGACAAACCAAGTGTACCACCGGCCAGCCAAAGCTAACGCGTTGAGCTTCGTGAGCGGCTGGCCTTCGCCGTTCCGTTTGGCGCGCAGCGTGGCGATTTGTGTTTCGACCTCAGAGACCCATTCGGCGAGGCGAACCTTGGCCTCGTGTTTAGGTGTGTCCGCAGGCAGCTTTAGATGAACTTCGCGCTTCACCCGATACAGGCGAGCGTATTCCTCTCGGACATCCTGAGGGATGACCTTCCGAGCAATCCATCTGTTATCAGCAAGTCGATTTAGTGCGACCATCCGCAACGCCATTTGTGCGCCCTTTTGTATTTTGCAAGGCGCAAATCCGTTTGGCTTATCAGTAAGATGCTGAGAGTGCGGGGCAATTCAACTGTAGTGGTACAGTTGGGTGGGCTCGAACCACCGACCTCCTGTTCCACAGACACCGCGAGGGGTTTGCCCGAACTACGCCAATCCCGCCTTTCGTACGAAAATCATAGTATTATCAATAAATAGGCCCGCCGCCTCCCGCCTTACCTGCGCTGCAATTGGCGCTATGGTGGTAGCTACATGGTAGCTACAAAGGCGATAAATGGCTGTTTCGAGTGTAACGATCCGCGCGGTACAAGCGCTCAAGCCAGGCGACACTATCTGGGACGCTGACCACCGCGAAGCAGTGCGCGGCTTTGGCGTTCGGCGCCAACGCGACCAAGCGACCTACGTTCTCAAGTACCGAGTGTTCGGTCGACAGCGCTTCGTCACCATCGGTCCCCACGGCGCCCCTTGGACACCCGAGCTTGCACGCAAGGAAGCCAAGCGGCTTTTGGGTTTGGTTGCCAATGGCAAAGACCCGGCCGACGAGAAAGCCAAGGCCCGTCTGCAGGCGGCCGACACACTCCTTGCAATCGCGGATCAGTATCTGCGGAACGCCAAACAAAGACTGAAGCCCCGCACCTATTCAGAAATCGAACGCTACTTATTGGTCAGCTGGAAACCTCTGCATCCGGTCTCAGTTTTCCAGATCACTCGCCGCCATATCTCGGCTCGTATCGCTGACTTCGCATCAGCTCATGGAGCGGTCTCAGCAACCCGCGCCCGTACAGCCCTGTCCTCAATGTTCAACTGGGCAATACGCGAGGGCCTTGAGATCGCTGCGAACCCGGTTCTCGGCACTAACCGACCCGCGCAGCCGGGAAGCCGCGAACGGGTGCTCACTGAGATGGAGCTATCTGCCATCTGGCACGCCTGTGGCGATGACGATTACGGACGCATTGTGCGCTTGTTGCTGCTCACAGCCCAACGCCGTGATGAAGTGGGCAGCATGCAATGGGCCGAGCTTGATACTATTTCGGGGCGTTGGACGCTGCCAAGCGCCCGGACCAAGAACCATCGCGAGCATTCGCTACCATTTGTTCCCGCGGCCCTGGCCCTACTCCCACCCCGCCGAGATGGCCGAGACTTCCTCTTTGGTGACGGACCCCGACGCAGCGGTGACCCGCATCGTGGGTTCTCCGGCTGGTCAAAGTCGAAGGCGGCGCTTGACGCACGGATCGCGGAAGCCCTCGGGGAACCCCTGCCCCATTGGACGGTTCACGATCTTCGGAGGTCGGCATCCACGGTGATGGCCGACCAGCTCGGCGTGTTGCCACACATCGTGGAGGCGATCCTGAACCACGTCAGCGGTCACCGGGCTGGCGTTGCCGGGGTATACAACCGCGCGCGGTACGCGGCCGAGATGCGCGAGGCGCTCGAACGTTGGGCAGAATACGTCGCGGCCCTACCAGCCCAAAAGCCACGGCATGCTGGCGCCCGCCCTCGCCCGGATTTCTTACAGGAGGCAGCCGGGGTCCATTCCTAGTTGAAGATAGCCCGCGGGGTCGGAGCTTCTAGCCAAGAGAGAGGCGCTCGCCCCCGCCCCAGTTCGAATCCGACGCCTCAACGGCGAGCACGCTGCTTATGTCCGAGAATCCGGCACGCAAACGCCGGACTAAGACAAATTTGTGGGCCCGCCGATCAGTGGTCGCGCGCGATAGTGATACCGGCAACTTCGGTAGGCGCTCGCGGCTTTATGTGGCACCCTCGGCTTTCAGCACGAACCTCGCTTTCGTCAAAAGCAGGTTACACGCTCAGCGGCAACGTACCCGAACAGCAGCCCGACACCGAAGAGCAGAACGAGACCGGCGGCCGCGAATTCCAGACCTCCGGACACCAACGCCGATCCTGCGTTACGTCTTGTCATCAGACGAACCGCCACGTTCTTGGCATAGACGGAGACAATGGCGATCGTCGCAACCGTGATTGCGGTCCCCAATCCCATTACGAAAGTGGCGGCTATGCCCGCCCAAAACAGACCTTGAGCCAGAGCGAATACCAACACCAGGAGTGCACCGGAACAGGGTCGCACACCGACGGTAAGAAGAGCGCCGACCCCGCGTCCCCAGCCGCCGGGTCCCGCCAAGTCGCCCGGCTGGGGACCGTGCGAATGCCCACAATGTTCGTCGTGAATGTGCGGCTGCCACGTGAGTCGATCGTCTTGTTCATGAGAATACCGCTCGTCCGCGGACATGGCGGCATGTAGAAATCGAGTTTCCGTTCGGCCATGCTCGGCGGCCTTGTAGCCCTCAAGCGAGGCATACGCGAATGCCGGGGTCGGGGTGACGGTCGATACTCGCGGAACGCGTAGCACGCGGATGAGCGCCCAGCCCTTCGTCCAGGCCAGCCGAGCACCAAAAACGGCAATGAAACCATAGCTCGCGATCTCAATCACGCGCTCCGCACCGCACATGGATCTCGCCGTCACATTCAGGATCCAGGCCCCTACGCCGACAATCACCACCGCAACCAGCGACTGCATAAGGGCCGAAGCAAAAGACAGTATGATGCCTCGTCGGGCGGTCTCACCATTGGCAACGAGGTACGATGAAATCACTGCCTTCCCATGCCCGGGACCTGCGGCATGGAAGATGCCGTAGAGAAACGAGATGGCAAGCAGCGACCAGACCGCGCTGCCGCTGGTCCTGGCGGCCCGAATAGTGGAGGAAATCTCTCGATAAAATTCCGACTGCTTCCTCAGAAGCCAGCCGACAAGACCGCTCGTCTGTGTGTCGAGGCCTGATCGCGGCGTACCTCCGAACAGATTCTGCGCCATCAAGACATGCGACAGGCCATCCATCCCTGCAGCCACGAGCAAAATGGCCGAAATCGTCGCCAGGGTTCTAATGCTAGGCAGTCTCACGGACAATCCACCCGGATCTGGTCAGCAAATGCGGCTCCGAGACTGCTATTGGTATTCCCTGACGAATTTTGCCCTTGGAGCTTCTCCGTGCTCTCGTCGTCGGTCGGACTGTGGATCGTCATCGTACACCCGGCGGGTGCGCCGACCAGCCGGACAGGCTCTCGTTCCTGCAACGCAAACTCGATGAAATAGTCCGGATCGAATATCTCCAGCGCAAGTCGTTTTGGCTTGGCCGGCGTTTGAAATGGAAGGGTGAAATGCAAGGACCAACGCCTCGTTGTTGTATTCGAAATAATAGTCGATCGGGTCGGCAAGCTTCTGCTCTTCTCCGTCAACCTCTACGGAGGTGAAATAGTCGGCATCCTTGAGCGATTTGATGTTTGTTCGCGCGAGTGGGTCTAGTTCTTCGCGACTGTAAGCGCCATCCGCCTTGGCGTGGATCCCCTGAAGCGCATAGGTTGTAAACATATCATCGAACGCCCAGGCGTGCCGGATGCCCGTGATTGCTCCATCCGCATCATAGACGATTTCACTGGCAACTTTGATCCACACATGGGGGTGAGCGTGCGCGGCGCGCGCCTGAAGGACGATGCCTGCAGCGATTGCTATGACGTAGAGGCCGCTCCGCCGGATCACCTTCGACTCCCATCGACGAAGTTACAGTCTTCCGACATTGACAGTCACGCTATGTCGGCCTCGAAAGATATCCGTCCAATGCCAATCCTATCAAAACGCTATTCTAACGCTTCTCAATGCTCCGAGTATCTGATTTGGGAATCGTTGCCAAGTCGCAGGGCAATTGCAAGTCAATTGTGGCTTTGCGGACCTATAGGCGCGTGCTGGATACGATCGAGCCAGAGCCTTTGAGGAACGGAATGCTAGGGCGGGCTCTGCGGCTGGAGCTCGGGAGCCAGGCCAGCTGTCCCTGGGTCCGGAACGATATTCGGCGCCGGCCCGGCGGGCGGTGGCGATTCGGACTTATGTTTCGGTATCAGCGACACCCCGCCATAGAGCAGGCCGATGGCAATGAGCCAGCTGCCAAGAATGCGCGCCGGAATCGGAAACCAGTCCCGCCGGAACGCCCGCGCGGTCAGCGCAACGGCCGCGATGATCCAAAACCCGAGCGCCACTCCCGCCACGGGGATCGCAATATCGTGAAGGCTGGGGTCCGTCACCTGGATCGTCACCGCCAGCATGCTTCCGGCGACGACGGCGGCGACGAGCAGAAGCCTTGAACGCAGTCGCCCATCGGGCAGCGCGAGTGCGACGCCGACGGCCACGCTGGAGATTGTCGCCGTCAGGAAATGGTGGCTTGTTGCCCCTGGAATTGCCGCCAGGGCCGACAGCAGCCAGTCTCGGCCGAAAAAGCCGACAGCCACGCCGCCGCCGAACAGCGCAAGTGCTCCGAGACTGCAATTGCGGCCCACCAGTGCGACGGCGACGCCGAGTCCGACCAGCGGGAGCACCTGCTCGGGTGCGAGCGCAGTCGATAATATCCACCACGCGAGCATGCTGCGTCCCACAGCGGGACACATCGCTATTGCCGCCGCCCCGAGCAATCCGAGAGCGACCAGTGCGGGGCCACTCCATTTTCCCGCAATGGCGAGGACGTCGACAAGACGTTCACCTGGCGGAGAGCGCTGGGACAAGGAAGTAAACTCCGCCAAGCCCGATCAGCACTCCCAGCCCGCGCGCCAGGCGCCCCCCAAACGGCTTGCCTAGTCCAAGCCCGACGCCGATACCAAAGACGTGGATCAGGCCCGTCGCGAGGACGAAGCCAATGATGTAGTCGACCGGATCGGCCGCAAGGGGCAACTCAGCTCCGTGCGCGTATCCATGACAGATCGCAAAAACCGCTATCAAACAGAGCGCTATCCCTTCCGCAGGCTTCCAGGCAAAAGCGATTGCCAGGCCCAGCGCGAGGATCGAGAGCGCGATGCCGATCTCCACGCCCGGCAGCGGCAGGCCGAACATTCCGGCAGCGCCGCCGGCAACCATGATCAGCGGGAATGTCACCGGCAGCGTCCAAACCGGCCGACCGCCCATCTGGGCGCCCCACAGGCCGACGGCGAACATCGCAAGAAAATGGTCTGGCCCGGTGAGCGGATGGACAAACCCGCTTCCGAAGCCGCCGGAGCCCGTCGAGGCGATGTGGGCCGCCGCGGAATCTGGCAGCATCCAGCAGCAAAAGCCGATGGCAACAGCGGCGAGGGCTGCGCGTCGCAGATTTAGTCGGATCGTACGATTCACAAGAGCCAGTCAATCCTATTTGAACATACAACCGCACCATCGAGAATGCGATTTTCCCGATTCAGTTTGAAAGTGCGGAGGACAGTTGCCTTAGATTGTGCCGAACAAGATCAATATATGTGGGCGCATCGCCTTTTTGATCCGTGAGAGCGTCAGAGTACAGCGTGCCTCCAATTCTGGCACCGGTTTCCGTGGCAATTTGCTGCATTAGCCGCGGGTCCGTGACGTTTTCCAGAAATACCGCAGGCGCCTTACTCTGCTTGATAGCAGTAATGATCGATGCCATGCCTTTCGCGGAGGGTTCAGCTTCCGTCGAAAGCCCCTGAGGCGACGCAAACTTGATGCCGTACTCCCGCTCGAAATATCCGAACGCGCGATGGTCCGTAACGATGAGCCGCTTGTCGGCTGGGATGTTTGAAATCGTCGATCGTACGTCACGATCGAGCTGGTCGAGACGGGCGAGATATTGCCGTGCGTTCTCCTCATACGCCGGCTTGCCCGCGGGATCGGCCGCGACCAATCCATCGCGAATGTTCTCGACGTAGGTTTTTGCATTCGCGACCGATTGCCAAGCATGAGGATCGGCGCTGCCATGACCGTCATCATCCGCCTTCCCGGCTCTCTCTTTCGGTTTGATCCGCGTGGTTGCAACAATGATCGCCGCCTTTGTGCCAGAGGCATTGATTAACCTGTCCAACCAACCCTCAAGCCCCAAGCCGTTCACGACGATGACATCTGCGTCGGCGAGCTTCTTTGCGTCCGCAGGCGATGGTGTATAGACGTGAGTGTTGCCGTTCGGCCCAACAAGCGTATTGACGTAGACCCGGTCGCCGCCGATATTTTTCACGAGATCGCCAAGGATGGAGAAAGTCGCGACGACGTCGAGCTTTTTCCCAGCGCTGGCGCTCTGAATCCCAAACAGCGTCACGATGATTGTGAGGAGAAGCGCATATCGTGGCATCATGACACTCCAATCTCACTCGGGCTTTGATGCTCTTGTCTATTGACGCTTGGATCCAGCGTCACGAATGAGCGCCGAAGAAAACTGTGCAAGCATGGCAGCGACCCAGAGCGGGCCGTGCTCATGGATCAAGCGCGGCAACGTCTCGCTCATCAAGACGGCGTGAAGCGTTTCAGCCGGAATGCCTGCCCGCTCGATGCGTTCGATCGCCAAGCCGATGTGATCGCGCGCTTCGTCAAAGCGGGGCGGTACTGCTGACGCGTCCGTCTCTTCGGACGTATGAAGCATCTCTTCCCGCAAGCGGCCGATCGTTCGGTTCGTCATGCCGCGTCCTTTGTCCAGGACGGGAATGGGTCTGGCAAACCGCGCCACGCTTCCGGAGTGAAATGATCGGACTCTCCGACCAGGCAGCTGTCGAGACGGCGGCGGATGGACGCCTCGTCCATCGGATCGATGCCGATGATCACGATCTCCTGCCGCCGGTCGCCCCACACCGGGTCGAGATAAGGCTTCATGCTCTGCCGCCAACCGGGATCCTCGGGCCATCGCTGCTGCGGGACAGCCGACCACCACAGCCCCCGTTTCGACGTTCGGACCATGGCTCCCGCAAGCGCCAGTTCGCCGACAAAATTCGGGCGCGTCGCGAGCCAGAAGAATCCCTTGGCGCGAATGACCCCCGGCCAGGGTTCATTGCAGAATGCCTGGAAACGTCCGGGATGAAACGGACGGCGGGCACGATAGACGAAGGACCGCACGCCATACTCCTCGGTTTCCGGGATGTGGTCCTTGAAGCCGTTGAGCTCCCTGAACCAGAGCGGGTGGCGATGAGCCTTCTCGAAATCGAAGGAATTGGTCCCCAGTACCTGATCGAGAGGCACAGTCGCGAAATCTGTCTCGATAATTCTGGCATCGGAATTCAGGGACCGGACGATCGCGCGCGCGATCTCGAGATGCTCCAGAGAGGCCGCCGAAACCTTGTTGAGCACGATCACGTCGGCAAACTCGATTTGCTCGACCAGAAGGTCGACGAGCACCCTGTCGTCCTCAGGGCCGGCAACTTCGCCTCGATCTCGAAGGAAGTCCTGGCTGGAATAGTTCGCGAGCAGACTGGCCGCATCCACGACCGTCACCATGGTGTCAAGACGAGCAACATCGGAAAGGCTGGCGCCCTCCTCGTCCCGGAATTCGAAAGTGGCCGCGACCGGCAGCGGTTCACCAACCCCGGTCGACTCAATCACCAAGGCATCGAAGCGGCCGCTCGAAGCCAGTTTCCGGACTTCGACCAGCAGATCCTCGCGGAGCGTGCAACAGATGCAGCCATTGGTCATTTCGACCAGCGTTTCATCGGTCCGCGTCAGGCCTCCATCCTGGCGCACAAGCTCCGCATCGATGTTGACTTCGCTCATGTCGTTGACGATCACCGCGATCCGGCGTCCCTCGCTGTTGGCGAGCATGTGGTTCAAGAGCGTCGTCTTGCCCGCGCCAAGGAACCCAGAAAGAACGGTGACCGGAAGATTTTGATGAGCCATCATGAGCCTCTGCGACTTGTGCGGCAGGTTTAGTCGTATATTATAACATCCGTCAACCGCCGTTTGAAGAATTGAGGAGACCTCGATGAAGCGCGCAATTGCCAAGGCGCCAAAACATCAGCAGATTTTGCGTATCCTGCAGACGGCAGGTGGGCCCATGACGGCCTATGAAGTCCTTGATGCCGCCCGCAAGCATGAGATATCAGCGCCGCCGACGGTCTATCGCGCACTCAACAAGCTGATCGAACAGGGAGCTGCTCACCGGCTTGAGACAATCAACGCCTATGTCGCCTGCGTTGACCCCCAGCATCGGCATGGGGCTGCGGTATTCGCAATCTGTCGCGACTGCGGCAATGTGGAAGAACTCGATGAAGCCGATGCCTTTCGGCGTCTCAGAGCAACAGCCGACAAACATGGTTTCAAGATCGAAACCGCAGTCATTGAACTCAAGGGTCAATGCAATGCGTGCGTGGGATCGCACGCCTAGATGGTGGCGCCACAATCGACACCAGTAATCGTGCTTTCCGGCTTTCTCGGCGCCGGCAAATCGACGCTTTTGAACGACCTTCTCCGCGACCCGGCATTCGGCGACACCGCCGTCATCATCAATGAATTCGGTGACATCTCGATTGATCACGATCTTGTCCGCGTTGGCGAACGCGAGATGATGATCACGACAACGGGCTGCCTGTGCTGCACCGCCGGCAGCGACATCAGAACCTCGCTCTTCGAACTCCATGAGAGCGTCCAAAAGCAACTCGGCCGCAACTTTTCAAGGGTGATCGTCGAGACGACAGGTCTTGCGGATCCCGCCCCCGTGGTCAACCAACTTATTCCTGGCGGCACGCCCGCAACGGGTTTGCGCGATCACGTCGTAGCTCGGCGGTTTCATTTGGCGGGTTTTGTCTGCGTCGTGGATGTCCTGGCTGCTGAACAAACGCTGGAGCGACATTTCGAGTGCCTCAAGCAGATTGCATTTGCCGATCGCATCGTCCTGACCAAGATAGACTTGGCAGAGAGCCCGATTGAGGACCTGCGCCGGCAAATTGCCGACATCAATCCGACCGCGGAGGTCGTTGACCGCCACGGCGCCGGATTCGCCATCGCGTATCTGTTCGAGGCTCGCGAATTCGCGACTGCGCAACGCAAGGAGGACGTTGAAGACTGGCTTGCGCTGGATCGCGTGCTCGCGGCCGAGCAGTCGGGCGAGCATGCCGCAACCACCAAGGGCCGCCACGCCGGCCGGATACAGACGTTCAGCATCATCAGAGACGAGCCGGTCTCACAGACGGATCTGGATGGATTTGTCTTCCTGCTCCAGCGCGCCGCCGGCGACCGGCTGTTGCGCGTCAAGGGCCTGATTTCAGTTTCGGATGATGTCGATCGGCCCATTTTGATTCATGTGGTGCAGCACACGGTCTATCCCTTCCACCGTCTTGAACAATGGCCCTCCGAGGATCGCCGAACTCGCATTGTCCTCATCTGTCGGGATATCGATCCCGAGACAGTCCAGCAATTGTTCGATGTGTTGGCCGGATTGAAGAGACCGAGAGCTGCGCCCGTCGCGCTTGTGCTGATCGCTGCAGCGTTTGCGATCGCGGTGGGGGCAGCCGTGCTGTCGGTCTCAAACCACCTGTCGGAACATCATCGCGCCGGCCATCGCGATTGCAATCCCTTATACGGGCCGACAGATTCTGTTTGCACGCCGACACATCTATCCGAAATGAACTGGCAGGACCGTCGTCCGAGTTTGCGGAATCTGCCTGTTTTCATTCTCTCTCCATCACGCATGCAGGCCTTGACGGCCACTTCGATAGAAGCGACTGCTATAATGTAACGTCGGTGATTGGACGCCATGCACAACATATTCGAACGAAGGGGTTGGGCACAATGACGGCCGCGAACTCCAAGCCCGCCGCGATGCGCGACAACGATACGTCGCGGCTTCGCTTTTCGCCGCTCCGCACCGGCGTCGCTCACCGGCTGATTCCGATCACGATGTTGGTAGCAATCCTTTGGTTGGCAATTGCGCTGGTCGTCAGATCATGAGGCCGGCCATCGTATATTCCGCTCCTCCGAAGTCGAACAACGTCGCTCTCTCCTTCGAGGATCTGACGCTCGGATACGACCGGCATCCGGCAGTGCACCATCTCAACGGCACCGTCGCGCGAGGCGATCTCATTGCCCTCGTCGGTCCCAATGGCGCAGGCAAATCGACCCTGCTCAAAGGCATCATTGGGGATGTCAAGCCGCTGCAGGGAAGACTCGACCGCAAGGGAGCAAATCCGCGCGACTTCGCGTATTTGCCCCAACTGAAGGAAATCGATCGAAGCTTTCCGTTGCGATTGTTCGATCTGGTCTCGATGGGTCTGTGGCACGAGATTGGCGGTTGGCGCCCCCTTGATACGCAACTGGAGCTGCGCGCGAGGCAGGCGCTCGACTTGGTCGGCCTCGCCGGCTTCGAAGATCGCCTGATCGGCTCTCTTTCCGGTGGCCAGTTCCAACGGGCCCTATTTGCACGACTCATGCTGCAAGATGCGCCGATTATTCTGCTCGATGAACCGTTTGCTGCGATCGATAGCCGGACAGTGTCGGACCTGATTGCAATCATTCAGAGATGGCGTGAGGAAGGACGAACCATCATCGCGGCAGTCCATGACCTCGACCAAGCACGAACGAACTTTCCACAAACTCTGTTGCTCGCACGCGAGCTGGTTGCCTGGGGCGACAGCGCGGCCGTCCTGACGGACAATAATCTCAGGCGCGCGCGTCAGCTGTGCGAGGCGTGGGACGAGAATGCCGAACTGTGTCAGCGTGGAAAGCATGAGGCGCAAAAGAAGTCATGATCGATCTTCTTATCGGGCCATTCGTCGAGTTCTCGTTCATGCGCCGGGCGCTGGTCGGATGCTTTGCGCTGTCGCTAGGCGCCCCGCCGATCGGCGTATTTTTGATGCTTCGACGGATGAGCCTGATGGGGGACGCGATGAGCCACGCGATCCTGCCTGGGGTCGCGATTGGCTATCTGGTTGCGGGATTTTCCCTGTCGGCCATGTCCGCAGGCGGCTTGATCGCAGGCCTGAGCGTTGCGCTCCTGGCGGGAGCGGTCAGCCGATCCACCGTCCTCAAGGAGGATGCAAGCCTAGCGGCATTCTACCTGATGTCCCTCGCAGCTGGAGTCCTCATCGTTTCTGCCCGTGGCTCAAATGTCGATCTAATGCAGGTCCTGTTCGGCACCGTGCTCTCGCTTGACAACAAATCCCTGCTTTTGATGGGCGCCATCGCAACCATCAGCATGATCGGACTGGCGATCATCTACCGCCCCCTCGTCGTGGAGTGCATCGATGCACAATTCCTGCGCTCCGTGAGCCGTTCCAGTTCCGTTGTGCATCTTTCCTTTCTTGTCTTGGTGGTGTTGAGCCTCGTGGGAAGCTTCAACGCACTCGGCACACTGATGGCCGTCGGCATCATGCTCCTGCCCGCCGCGACCGCGCGATTTTGGGCCGACGAAGTCTTCCAGCTCATCATGTTCGCCGTCATCTTCGCCCTTGCAGGCTGCTACGTTGGCCTCCTTCTCTCATACTACCTGAACATGGCGTCTGGCCCGACCATCGTCGTCACCTGTGGTGGGTGTTACGTTCTTTCCATGCTCTTTGGTCCGCGCGGCAGTGTCCTCACCAAGTTGCTTCCGGTGCGCCATCTCGAAGCCTGACCCAGTTTGTCCTGGAGGACGCAGCTCGTGAGACACAATCGAGCGATGATCAGCATATTGAGCGCCTTGCTTATGTCAGCGCTTGCTGGTTGGGAACATCCAGCGAATGCTTCCGACAAGATTCTGGTTGTCACATCATTTTCCATTCTCGGCGATCTCGCCCGCGAAGTCGGTGGCGACCGCATAGCCGTGATGACGCTCGTGGCGCCCAATGGCGATGTTCACACGTTCCATCCCACGCCTGCTGATGCCAGACATCTCGGAGACGCGAAGGTCCTTGTTATGAACGGCCTGGGACTGGAAGGCTGGATGCCTCGATTGCATGACGCGTCCGGCTTTCGCGGCGTCCTTGTAACAGCAAGCGCCGGCGTCAAGCCGCGGGAAATGGTGGAAGACGGCACCAGGGTGACCGATCCGCATGCCTGGCAGGATCTGCAAAATGGCAAGATCTATGTTGCGAACATACGGGATGGCTTGGCCAAGGCAGATCCGAACGACAAGGCGACATTCGAGACGAATGCCCAAAGACTGATTGATGAAATCGACGAGCTCGATGCGGAGGTGAGAGCCGCAGTCGCCAAGATTCCAACAGAGCGGCGCAAAATCATTACCACGCATGATGCGTTCGGCTATTTCGGTGCCGCCTACGGTTTCGAGTTCATTGCCCCCGAAGGTATCAGCACCGAAAGCGCACCTTCGGCGCAGGACCTCGCCAGGATTGTACGTCAGATCAAAACCGAGAGAATCCCGGCCGTCTTTCTGGAGAACGTCACCGATCCTCGGCTTGTTGGTCAACTTTCCAGCGAGACCGGCGCGGTGATCGGTGGAACGCTCTACTCGGATTCTCTTTCGGCTCCCGACGGCCCTGCACCGACCTATCTTGACATGTTTCGTTCCAACCTTCGGACCTTGATCTCCGCGCTATCCGAATAACCGTTGTCCACGCGTATCGTATATTATACTATCCCTTCATAGATTGGACGAGACCGTGTGGATTTTTGGCCCGTCAGACCCGGAGTGTTCACGATGACTAACCTCGACGTTCAAACGCCCGTCACTGTTCTCACGGGTTACCTCGGATCGGGCAAGACCACGCTGTTGAACCGCATTCTGACCGAAACCCACGGGAAGCGCTATGCGGTGATCGTCAACGAATTTGGCGAAGTCGGCATCGACAACGACCTCATCGTCAACGCCGATGAAGAGATCTTCGAGATGAACAACGGCTGCATCTGCTGCACCGTTCGTGGAGATCTCATACGCATCATCGAAGGCTTGATGAAGCGCAAAGGTAAATTCGACGGCATCATTGTCGAAACGACGGGCCTGGCCGATCCCGCGCCAGTTGCGCAAACGTTCATAGTCGACGAAGAGGTTCGCAAGAGGACGAAGCTCGACGCGATCGTGACCGTGATCGACGCCAAGCACCTGCTTGGCGAGATCGAGAGCGCGCACGAGGCGCAGGAACAGATCGCATTTGCCGATGTCATTCTCATCAATAAGACCGATCTGGTCACCTCTGACGAAATCCAGCAAGTTGAAGCTCGCATCCGCCAGATCAACCCATACGCCAAGCTACATCACACCGAGAAGTGCTCTGTCGACCTTGGCAAGGTCATGGGCATGGATGCGTTCGATCTGAATCGAATCCTGGAATTCGAGCCCGACTTCATGAATGAGACGCACGCGCATGAGCACGACAGTCACGTCAAGAGCTTGTCGCTGAAGTCAAGCCGAGACTTGGACCCCGATCGTTTCCTGCCATGGATCCAGATGATCGTCCAAAAACTCGGCGTGGACATCCTTCGCATGAAAGGCATTCTGGCTTTCAGGGATGACCCCGACCGGTTTGTCGTCCAGGGCGTGCACATGCTGATCGATGGCGCCCCACAGCGGCCTTGGAAAGAGACCGAGCCGCGCGAGAGCCGCCTCGTCTTCATCGGAAGAAATTTGCCGGAAGACGTGTTGCGCACGGGATTTGAGGCCTGCCAAGTCTAGTCCCGCAATGCAAGGACCGAATTGAACAGTCGGGTTGAAGCACGACATGTCATCGTCATTTGTAAATCCGTTCGCCCGCAAATCAAAGATTGGGTACCCGGAATCCGTCGCGCGGTTGAAGGAAGAGGCGCGCCGGCACCTGGACCTGACGGAAGAAGTCACAATTTCCGTTACCGAATTGAATTGCAGCGATAGGGATTGCCCCGACACCGAGACAGTCGTCGCGGTACTCATCAACGGCGAGAAGCCGCGTCTGGCCCGCATCCATAAACCGATTCCCGAAGTGACGTTGAAGGATTTGGTGAAGGCTTTTGGAGGCGATCAAGACGACCTGACGTGATGGTTGGCTCCTAGCATCCACCTTTTGGGAGCGTATGCCTCCCCGACGCTGTCACCAAGATCCGATCGCCGAATTCGGGTCTAGTTACCCCTTGAGTTTGTCTCATTGCAAGGCTGGCGCTGCATTCACCATCGTCATCGGGTTTAAAGCACGATACGACGCTTGGGCCCCACCGTTCTGTGCCGGCGCACGGATGCGCGCTGGGCTGCGGGCTGGAATCAGACCTCGTCAATGTAGCAGACGGGAGAAATGCTACGTCTGGCTCGGGAATCACTGGCTCGCAATTGGCGTCGCCAAACCGCTCGTGGAGCTTGACAGATGCGAAGCGGATCAGCCGTGCGCCACCCATCCTCGCCAAGTGAAGGCGGCGTAGAACTGGCTGATGTTGGAGAATCCAGCCTCACGCAGAATCGCTTCGTCCTGCTCGGGGTTGAGCATATTCAGATTGGCCTCGATGATCCCGCGCATTGCCTGGGCGCGCTCAGTATCCACACCGGAGGCAATTGCGAACGCGACGTACCTCGACAGCGGGAGACAGACGACGCGCGAAGTTAGGGTTCCCGGGCGACCTTGAGCATCTCAGTGGCAGGGTCCACGCCGTTGAAGGTCCAACTCAGGTGAGTCTGCGCGAGCGCCTTCAACTCAAGGCCGCCGCCGCCACGTCGGGCTTGACAGCACCAAGTCCAACTATTAATCCATGGATCGTTGGACTGATGGAGTATGAATGGCACGCAATACGCATCTCCATTCTCCACGGCCGATCGCAAAACTGCCGAACGACCTCCAGCTTGAGGAGGCGTCTGCGATGTTTCGAGCGCTCGGCGATCCAGCCCGGTTGCGTTTGCTGGCCCACCTCGCCAGCGGCGAAGTCTGTGTGTCGGAACTGGCGGAGTTGGAAGACGAGAATTTGACCACGGTATCGGCGCGCCTGAAGACGCTCCATGCGGTGCGGCTGGTCAAGCGCAGGCGAGAGGCAAAGCACATCTACTATGCGCTCTCCGATGACCATGTTCTTCGACTGGTTGAGAGCGCCATCGAACATGCCGCCGAAAGGCACAACATCTGATCTCGGGCAGTTCGAGATCAATACGGAAGGAATGAACAATGAGCGCGTGTAACGAGAAGCATCATGCCAACCACACCCATCAACATGGCCCGAACTGCGGACATACCGCCGTCCGACATGACGGCCATGTCGACTATCTGCACGACGGTCACCTGCATCACATGCATGGCGATCATGTCGATGAGCATGTGATCGCTGTCAGCGCCGCAAACCCTGTGCGCTGCACGCCCGATACGAAATGCGCCTCTCATACCCACGGCCCCGGTTGTGGACATGAGGCAGTGCCCCATGGGGACCACATCGACTATCTCGTCGACGGACGCTTGCATCACGCCCACGGCGACCATTGTGACGATCACGGTCCCCTGAGACTGGCCTGATCTCCTCTGGCGAATCAGCCGCAGTGTGAGTGAGCGCTACGAGGAATTTCCCCGTCGCAGCGGGCACAGGCCCGCCCTGTCCTAGCGCGGACCGTGGCAAGACGTAGCCACGGTCCATGACTTTGATGGGAGGCCTACGGCTACATCATGTGGGGATTTTGGGATTCGTGGAACAGGTCGAACAGCTGCAGCGCAATCACGGCGGCAAACACCGCGCAGGCAAGCGGCGCGATCGGCAGCCCCCAAATAGGGGGACACATCGAGCGCGTCGGTGATCCCAAAGAGGCCCCGATTCCGACAAACACCTTGGCCGAACGAGACGAGACCGGCATCACCCGCGAGCAGGTTCCACATCTGCGCCATGGCCAAGATCATTCCGCAGCGGTCGGCTTGCGAGGCATATCGACGACCAGTTGGCAGTTTTGAGAAGCTCTCGTCAGAGTCACGGGTTTCCCCTTTGCGAGCGCTTGCAACCTCGCTGTTTCCCGGCCCGGCGATAGAGGCTCCGCCAGCTGAGCACGGGCAGATCATTTCGACGGAGTCAGCGAAATTCCAATCGCAGTCGCCGCCAGGCAATCAGGATCCCGGTGACACTGAATGCTGCGCCCAAAGCGCATAAAACAACAACGAGGGTCGTACGCAGTTCTGGGCGCGCCATCAAGACGGGAAGGTCGAGGGTATGCAGCGCGCGGTACAGCCAGCGATAGCTTCGACGTTGTGGATCAAGCTTTTCCAGGTTGGCGCCGCTGGCGCCATCGACTTGGTACCAGACCTCTCCGCAGATGGACCGATAGACCGGAGCCGCTGCAGCGTCAGATGCGATGATATATTCATCGCCTCGCGTCACGACGGACGTGCTCGAGCAGCCTCCGAGCGCGTGGACGATGGCGGCGTTGACTTCGTCGGCCTGCAAGAACGAGGAAGACGACGCACCTGACAGCGGATCGACGAGGGAAAGCTGCTGAGTGTCGATCACCGTTCGAATACGCCGATAGATACGGGCGCCGAGAGCGAACCATTCGATTTCTCGGGTGGTAGGTGGGGCGACTCCTATTGACGTCAGACTTTCCCAAGCCGCCGTGCCGGCAATCCGATCCGCTTCCGATGTGGTCAGCGCGCCGGTGGAAAAGAGACGGCCATGGTCCATCGATAGCCACCCGCTGACAATCCAAGTCATGACGAAAACGGCGCACGTCAATCCGAGCCAGTGATGCCAAGCATGCCATCGTCGGTAAGGAGATACGATACGGCCCCGCACGCGCTTGAGACGAAACAGACCCACGATAACGCCCGACAATGCCGCGAGGACAGCAGCAAGGGATAGCCACCAGACCGTAACGTTCCAGACTGCCCAGTTTCTGCGCAGTACGGTCGGGTAGATCCAATGCGCGATGCTTCCAACGTAGTTCCATGCACGCTCACTGCGCGTCGAGTCGCTTACGATCTCACCGGTGCGCGAGGAGACGTAAAGCTCCGTTCCCGCATGATCGTTCAGGGCAACGCGATAGAGAGGTCGATAAGGATCGAAGCTGTTCGGTACCGTCCATTGATCATATTCGGCCAGCCGAACCAATGTAGTGGAAGCGGAAGCGAAGCCGCGTAAACGCGCATGCTCTGACGCGATGGCCACAGCAACCAGCTCGGACCCGACATCGGCCGCGCGCAAATCGTCGGCACGCAAGGCTTTCATGCCGGAGGACGTAGACACCAGGTAGACAGGACCGTCGCTGCGCTGCCACAAGCGCACTCGCGTAACGCCCTTGAGAAGGCTCGCTGCGACGGCCTCGGCCGGGCTGTGCTTTATCACGGAGACGTCGATGGCCGGTAGTCCAGCGAACCGTTCGGTTTCGGTGAGCACAGGAAACGGCACAAAGTGCATCACGATACCGGATGCAAACCACATCGCGAACAGCAGGCACAGCGGAATGCTCAGCCAGCGATGGATAAGGACCAGGAATCGCTGTAGGCGGACTACCATCAGAACTTGAACGACGTCTCAATTTCGTATGTTCGCCGTGCTCCCAGGAAAATCTGGTCAGGGTAGAATGGGTCACTCCAGGCGGCATATATCTTGTCCGTGAGATTTCGAACCCGGAACGTGACACGCGTGTTGTCGAATGTGGGGAACGTCCGGGATTTGGGAATGTCGACGAACGCAAATACGTCAGCCGTCGTATAAGCCAGCATCGTCACCGTGTTGGCATCGGTGGTATAGCGATCACCGACGTGACGCACCGAGAAGCCAGCTTCGACCGGCAGCCAGCCCGGATTAAGGAAGCGGTAGGATGCCCCGCCGTTCACCACCAACGCAGGAATGTTGGGCGGTGCGTTTCCGGAGAATGAGCCGCCGGTGAAATCATAGTCCGCATAGCGGGCGTGGACGTAGGCGACGTTGCCCCAGAGCTTGAGCTCGGGGACCGGCCGCACCGCCGCAGCGAACTCGATACCTTGCGATTTGACCTTTCCTGCAAGGTTGAGAGTCTGTCCGGCCTGCGCCGTGTAGACATTGCTGCGCTCGATGTCGAAGGCCGAAAAGGTCCATTCGGCACGGCCGTTCCACCACAGGTTCTTAACGCCGGTCTCGTAGCTACGCGCATCCGTAAGCACAAGCTTCTGCGTCGGGCTCAAGAGAAAGATGCTTCCGCCTGACAAATCGCTGGCCGTGGCATACTGGCTGTAGAACGTGGTGCCCTGAAACGCTTCCCAGGTGTAGCCGATCCGGCCTGTGACCGGGTCCCAGTTGGCCGAGTAGGGAAAGCCGGCCTTTGTTGCGCCGTAAACGTTTGTCGAGTCGCGATCGAGCGAGAACGGATTGTAGCGCAGGCCGCCAATCAGGGCGAAGGTCGGCGTCAGCTTCAGACGATCTTCGATGTTGAATGCGATGCTGTCGATGGTGGCGGTCTGACGCTGTGTCGTAAGCAGGCCGTAATACCCGCGGGTGGGGTCGACCAGGTTGACCTGGTCGTAAGGAAAGTTGGCAGCCGCGGGGCGGGTAAAGTCCAGATGGTAGGCCTCGACGCCAGTGACCAGGCGATTGTCCAAACCGAAGAAACGCGAGTCCCAGGTCACGTCGGTATTGTTGCCGACGGTGTTCTGATTGTGATGCACGAAGAAGCGCTCGCGATCCACCTTGTTGTCGGTAGTATTGAAGGCACTGACCTCGCTGTTGTACCAGTCACGACTCGAATTGTACTCGTAAGTCTGGCTTCTTAGCGTGACGTTGTTTGCGAGATTCCATTCAAATCCGGTGCGGAACCACGTCTCGTCGATAGTCTTGTGGTTGTCCAGCACATTGTAGTTCGTGTTGAGCGTCCGGCTGTCGATCGTGACAGCGCCGAGGTTGGTGCCGTTGTAATCTGACACCTTCGTGCCCGATACGACCCCGTTGGTCGCGTAGGGACCACTAAATGCTACGGGAACGAGCGGTGTTCCTTCGTAGATGTGGCCGTAATAGTTCTTGTATTCTGCTGCGGCGAACACCTTGAAGGTGTCCGAGAGGCGATAGTCGAGTTGCCCAGACACGTGCAGGTTCTTCGCGTCGGTACCATCGATGAATCCATTCACGTTCGACTGACTGATATCGAAGCGATAGTCGAGACCCTGAATTTTGGTGCTGCCGCCGGATCCAAAGCCGGTCCGGTAGCTGCCGTAGGAATCAAATCCGACAAATGCCTCGTTCTGGATGGGGCCGGTGTGCGGCGTCTTGGTGACGTAATTGATGGCGCCACCGACCGCGGCTTCGCCCGACATCAGCGACGACGGACCCTTGAGGAATTCAACATGGTCGAGATTGAAGGTCTCCATCGTCAAGGCCGTGAAGCCCGTCGGCCCAATATTGATGCCGTTGTAGGTCACGTTGATCTGATTGCCTTGGAAACCGCGCATCGCGAATGAGATGTCGTTCGGCGCATCTCCCGCCTGGACGCCAGTCGCTCCCTTAACGGTATCGAGCATGTTGTGGTAGCCCTGCTCGCGGATCGTGCTCGCGTCGACGACCTCAACTGTCGCTGGAGTTTCCCGCGCGGTTAGTCCCAAGCGGCTCGCGCTCTGCGTAACCGTATTGGTGTTGAGCGGCGTCGCCGGCATTTGCTGTTGCCCTAGCGAGTGCGGCGACACTTCGGCAGTGGTTGGTAATCGCGGATTTCTGCTCGTGCGCGAGACCCGACCTCTCTGCGCGCTCGACGGCGTCGCCACTCTGGCCGTTGATCGCTGCTGTGGCGCATCAACGGTTACCGGCGGCAACGAAGTCGCTGGCTGGCCGGTTAGTGACGAAGGCATCTGAGCTTGCGCTTGGACCACGCCAAGAGAAAAAACGTCTGCCGCTATCAAAAGCGTTGAAAGAGAAACCGAACTCGACAGATAACGCACGCTTGCCCCCACAAACCACCTCGTCCCACATCGAGGCTTCCCCGCGCGAATGATGTAATGTTATAACGTTGCATGCGTCAAGAGGCGAACGGATCGCCATCGGCGAGACCCTCGTCACTGTTGCTGGGTACCACACACCACAGTGTCGTCGCGCGGTGGCGGATTAAGGCTCAAGAAATCCATGCTCGATGCTATTGAAGTAACGAAACAGTTCGGCGCCAAAAGCGCCCTGGACAAAGTCTCGCTCAGTGTCCAGCCCGGCGAGATCTACTGCCTGCTCGGGGCCAACGGCGCAGGCAAGACGACGCTGGTCAATCTGTTCCTGAATTTTCTCCAACCGACATCCGGTAGCCTGCAAATCGGCAAGCTTGACGTGGTGCGTCAGCCTCTCGAGACGAAGCGGCTGCTCGCGTATATCCCCGAACAGGTCACGCTCTATGGCGTGCTCACAGGTTTGGAAAACCTGACATTCTTCTCTTCGCTCGCAATTGGTGAGCGCTTGCCGCGGCTGCGGCTGCTTGAGCTGCTCGAGGCAGCCGGTCTGCCTCGTCAAGCAGCCGACGACAGGGTCGCGACCTACTCCAAAGGAATGCGCCAGAAGGTGGGCATTGCCATCGCGCTGGCCAAGAACGCCAAAGCCCTTCTGCTCGACGAGCCGACCTCGGGACTTGATCCGTCTGCGGCTAACGAGTTCTCCGAGCTTCTCGTCAAGGCCAGCAACGACGGCGTAGCGGTATTTACAACGACGCACGATCTCTTTCACGCGAAGCAGACCGGGACACGCATCGGCATCATGAAGCACGGGCGGCTGGTGGAGGAACTCAGGAGCGAGGACGTCAGCCACGCCGATCTTGAAATGCTGTACCTCAAGCACATGAAGAATTGACGTGTTCGCAATCATCGCCGTTAAGGATCTCCGCGAATTGGCTCACGACGGGCGCCTGATCTGGGCTGGAGGTCTGGTGGTCGTCCTCATGCTGGTGGCTCTCGCGGCCGGGTTGAATCGGCAAGTTCAGCTGAATAGCGAACGGTCGGCCGGCCAAGCCCTCGACTACGACGCCTGGCTTCAACAAGGCTATCGCCACCCGCACGATGCGGCGGAACAGGGCATGCACGTGTTCAAGCCTGAACCATCGCTTACCGTCTTCGATCCCGGCATTGGGCCGTTTGTCGGCTCGACCGTCTGGCTTCAGGCGCATCGCCAGAGCGAACTCAAGTTCCGACCGGCCCAGGATGCCACCGGATTGCAGCGGTTCGGCGAGTTATCACCGGCCTGGCTACTTCAGGTTTTGGTGCCACTGCTCATTATCGTCATCGGCTTCAACGCCGTGAGCGGCGAACGCGAACGCGGAACGTTGCGCCAGCTTCTCAGCCTGGGCGTACCCCCGCGAAGCCTCCTCTTCGGCAAAGCGGCTGCGCTAGCGATCTGCGTTGGTGCTTTGACTGCTCCAGTCGGCATGGCCTTTGCGGTGCTCATCGTTGCTCGCCTACCCGCTGGAGAGCGCCTCGACGTGGTGTATCGGATCGCGTGGCTCGCGGTGGGATATGGGCTCTATCTCGGCTTTTTCGTATTTCTGACGCTTGCGGTATCGGCTCTTGTACGTTCATCGCGGGCAGCCCTGGTCTTGCTGCTGAGCTTCTGGGTCGCTGCAACGCTGATTGCTCCGCGCACCGCCTCCGAGGCAGCCAATTTGCTTTATCCTACACCGTCCCGGCTCGACTTTGACAATCATCTCGCGCACGACGTGGCCGATGCTGGCCGCAAGGCCTGGTCCACCCATTTCGGTGCGCGAATGCCGTGGGATCCATCGGTTCCACTCAACAAATGGGGTGCGGCGCTAAAGGTTGACGACGAGGCTGGCTACGGCGCACTTGATGAGAACTTCGGCAAGCTTTGGGATACATTCGAGCGTCAACAGCGCGCGCAAGTTTGGGTCGGCCTCGTTGCACCGGTCGTTGCACTCCGCGGCTTCTCGATGGGCATGGCGGGAACGGACTTTTCGCAACATCGCGACTTCTCAACCGCGGCCGAAACCCAGCGGCGGACGATTCAAAACATTGTCAGTGAAGACCTGATCGAACACGCCGATCGCTTGGGCAATGCGCACTTCACCTATAAGGCTGGTCCCGAGCTGTGGGCGAGCGTGCCGCAATTCAAGTATGAACTTCCGTCTGTTTCGTTCGCCTTGGCGCACCATTGGACAAGCCTTGTACTGCTCGCCGTCGTGTTCTGCCTCTCCGGCGTGCTCGCGCTGTACGCGCTCACCCGTCCGCTGATGCGCTAGATATTCGGATGATGATGATAATGATCAAGCGTCGTCCGCTTTCGAATTTGTCGCTGATTGTACGACATGAAGCCCGCATCCTTTTGCGCGATCGCACGCTGCCGTTGGTGTGTTGCGTTCTGGCCCTCATGGTAGGTTACGGACTGTTTGTGGGACTGGCGCAAGCAACGCTCCGCGACCGCATGGTCGACCAAGTCCTCAAACACGAAAAAGAGAACCAAGCGGCAAATAGTGAGACGCTCCAGTCCGTTCTCGGCGGCAAAACCGCGCTGATACCTTTCTCCAATCCGGCGAACCCTGCTGCGATGGCAGGCTCCCTGTCCGGGCGCTACGCCACCATGCCCAACGCGCCGCTCGCGACGCTGGCGATCGGTCAGTCGGACATGATGCCCAATTATTATCGCATCACCTATCTGAGCAAAGTTCAGTTCATGTACGACACGGAAATCGAAAATCCATGGAATCTGCTCAGCGGGCACTTCGACCTCGCCTTCGTCATCGTGTTCGTATTGCCTCTGCTGGTCACGACGCTCGGCTACAACCTTCTGTCGGCGGAGCGTGAACATGGCACCCTACGCATGCTATGTTCGCAACCCCTTTCCGTCAGTACCTTGCTGATCGGGAAAATCGTCGTGCGCATGCTCGCGCTGCTGGCGATCGCGATTCCCCTGCCGCTTGTCGTGCTGATTCTCATCCGTCCCGAAACCCGAGGCGGGGAGCAACTGGTCTTGATGCTTTCGTGGTCAGCACTGGTCGCGGCTTACACTTTGTTCTGGTTTGCGGTCGCGGCTCTGGTCAACGCCAGCGGTTATTCCTCTTCGACGAATGCCTTGATCATGGTGGCGACCTGGACATTTCTTGTGCTCGTCTTGCCGGTGACAATGAACCTTGTCGTAGGTTTCGTCAGCCCGGCGCCTTCCCGCACGGAATTGGCGAGCCGCACGCGCGTTGCGACGGCGGAATCCTTGCGCGAGTACGAGGGCCTCTATAGCGCGGACTACCGCTATGCCTCCGATCCGGAAGCGCTGCTGGTGAAAGACGAACGCGTCGAAGTGCCGTCGCGCATGCGCGCGTTTTTTCTGGCCAAGCAAAAAGTCGACGAACAAATCGAGCCGCTTTTGAAGCGCTTTGATCAGCAACTGCTGCAACAGCAAAAACTTGTCGATCGACTGAGCTGGCTGTCGCCTGCGATTCTCGTCAATGAAGCGCTGACCTCCATCGCCGGTACCGATTCACGTCGTTTCCTCGCGTTCAAGGATCAGACCGAGACTTTCCACGAAAAATGGCGGCAGTATTTCTCTCCCAGAATCCTGGAAAGCCGCGCCATGACCGTGCGTGACCTGTCATCATTGCCCCGATGGCATTGGATTGAGATCCCGGCAAGCGAAATCAGATGGAGCATCTGGTGGCGGGCCATGTTGGTGCTGGCGCTCGCATCCGTGCTTGGCGGCCTCGCGCTCAGGCGCGCGTCCCGCCGATCGATCGCGTGACTGTCCAAAGCGTTTCCGATCAAGACACCTCTGGTACAGAGAATCGCCAAAGCTATCGACACCGCAGTGAAGCCCAGACGGGGTGTGACGCTTGCCGCTGCTCGCCAGCAATATTCCTTGCGCCTGACCGCGAGATTGACCGATCCTGCCACAAGCCTTGAGGGCTAGCGTTCAGGCGTACCCGCGCATTCCGCACACTGGCCCTCCACCTCGATCATCGGATGCCAGGGCCTGAAGCCGGTTGTTTTCGCTGCGCCCCGCAAGCCGCGCGCCACCAGTTCGGACGCTGCCTCTTGAACTGCGCCACATTGCGCGCAAACCATGAAGACAACCGTTTCGCCTTCTCCGTGCAGATGATCGCAGGCGAAATACGCCGAGCGGGACGCCAGCCGATGGACGCACCCTGCCTCCTGCAAAAATTCGAGCGCACGGTAGACTTGCACGGTCTTGAGCTTTCGCGCATCGCTCACTTTCTCTGCGATCTCGTAGGCGCTCATCGGCTTTCCAGACGTCGCGAGCAAGGCAAGCACGCTTTGGCGCATCGGCGTGAACGGCACCCCTTTCGACACCGCGTACGAGCGGGCGCGAGATTCAACTGCGTCGCCGCCGACGGCGTGACCATGCATCTCCTCGTGCACGCGAGTTCCGCGCGGATTTGGGTCGCGGTGCATTCCATCTCACCTTGACTGTCCCAGGTGTAACAGTATAACAGGCACTGTATTGTTACGACATTACACCAAGGATCGTTCATGACCAAGTCCCAAACGCGGGAGGAGGGCCTCCTCCCCGCTTCTTCTCCGTCCCGAGTCTTCAACGGCGAAAACAGGGCCACGGGCGAGATCATTCTCGGGATTGACTTCAGGTCCAAGCGCCGAGAACGAATTTACGACGCAGACCTGGTCTGGTCCGGAGAACATACGGTCCTGGACTACACAGAGATCTAGGGTCTGAACGTGGCCGACTTCACGGCTATGACGATATTACAGCGATCGGGCTGCCGGCGCTTGACACGCACCCGCCCCCTAAAAAGGCTCTTCGATCTTTATGCAAAAATTCCCCGTCACCATCTTGTCCGGCTTCCTCGGGGTTGGAAAGACAACGTTGCTCAATCGCGCGCCCCACCGGTTTCCTGACATTACGCTTTCTTCCCGCTGTGGCACCGCGTGCACGGCCACGCTGGCGACAGTGGGGCGGAGTCTTTTCATTTGCGTGTTCGCGTTTTCGTCGGCCTGAAGCAGAATTCGTGGCCGACGTGTGGACACGAACTAGAGGTATCAGGTCGGTTTCGATATCAGCATGTTCGCCCGATGCCTGGGCAGCGCTGCGGATACTTCGCCGAACACCTGGCAGAGGCCGTAAGGACCATGCACGACGACATATCATCGATAGGCGGGCGCAACGTGTGGTCCGTGAAACCCTGGCGCGGAACGAGACTGGGGAGCGCGATCGTCTGCTCGACACTTGCGATGCTCACAGGGCCCGCGCTTGCTCAAGTTCCGAACCCTCTGCTGCCGCACAACCTGTCGCCATGGGGCATGTTCCTCAATGCCGACATCGTGGTGAAGGCTGTCATGGTTGGGCTTGCCTTTGCGTCGCTTGTGACCTGGACGGTCTGGCTCTCCAAGACCGTCGAGCTCAGCATCGCGACACGGCTTGCGCGACGGCGAATACGGATGCTCGAGGCGGACGGTAGTCTCCAGGACGCGGTGCGCGCCTGCCGTGATGATCGAGACGCGATTGCGCAACTGGTCTCTTCCGCCGCGCGCGAGGCGGAGCTATCCGAAGGCCCCATCGACGACGGTTTCAAAGAGCGCGTCGCCCTGCGGCTGGAGCGCGTGGAAGCGGCGATGACGCGGCAGGTCTCGCGCGGGGTCGGCATCCTTGCGACGATCGGCGCCACCGCGCCGTTCGTCGGCCTGTTCGGCACGGTGTGGGGCATCATGAACTCCTTCATCGGGATTTCCGAGTCCCACACCACCAATCTCGCGGTGGTGGCTCCCGGCATCGCGGAAGCGCTGCTTGCCACGGCGTTTGGACTTGTCGCTGCCATTCCTGCGGTCGTTATCTATAACCATCTCGCGCGTGTTATTGCTGGCTACCGCATGCTGCTTGGCGACGCCTCGGCGCAGTTGTTGCTCCTGATCAGCCGCAGCCAGAGCAGCCGCACCGCGATCCTGCCGCGCGCGGCGGCGGAGTGAGTGGCATGGCGTTTCGTCTCGGCACGCGATCAGGCGATGACGGTTTAGAGGTCCTGCATGAGATCAACGTCACGCCGTTCATCGACGTCATACTGGTGCTGCTCATCATCTTCATGGTGGCAGCTCCGCTTGCCACCGTCGACATCGGTGTCAACCTGCCCGCCTCGACCGCACCCGAGCAGCCGCGGCCTGACAAGCCGGTGTTCATCACCATCAAGCCGGACCTCGCCATCGCGCTCGGCGAAAGCATCATTTCGCGCGAGGCGCTACCGGCCGCGCTGGATACGGCTACCAACGATCACCGGGACGAGACAATTTTCATCCGCGCCGACAAGTTGGTGAGCTATGGCGACCTGATGAGTGTGATGAACATCCTGCGTGACGCCGGATATCTCAAGCTCGCCCTGGTCGGGCTCGAAACGCCGGCAACCAAGCAATGAATTCGCTCGCGCTGTATCTTCCGGAGAGGCGCGGTTTGTCCCGCTGGACGCTGGCTGGCATGACGATCCTCGCCGTGCATGTAGCTATCCTTGCCTCGCTCGTGGAGTGGTATGCCCGCGAGCCGGTCGAGCCCAACATCATTCCCGCCATCACCGTGACACTCGCGCCGGTCGAAGCCAGTTCGCCCGAGATTCAGAATCAGGACATCGCGGTTGGCCCAACCATGCAACAGGCGGAGGCCGTGCCGACAGAGGATCGCAAAGTCGAGGAGAAGCCGGTCGAGCAGGTCGAGCAGCCTCCACCGCAGCCGCAGGCGGAGGTCACGTTGCCACGGGAGGAGGAGAAGGTCGAGAAGCCGGAGGCTCAACTCATGACTCCCGCGCCGGAGACCCGCGCTGTTCCCAAGAACGAGCGCGTCGCCGAGTTCAGCGTGGCCAGCTCGAACGCCTACAATGCGCTGATCTTCGGGCACCTGCAGCGCTATAAGCGCTATCCGCTGGCTGCGCACGGAGCATCGGGCACGGTGATGGTGCGTTTCGAGTTGAACCGCGCAGGTGAGGTGGTCGCCAGCAAGGTGACAAAATCCTCGGGTAACAACGTCCTCGATCAGGAGGCGCTCGACATCCTTCACCGCGCCAGCCCATTCCCGGCCTTTCCCGCGGCCAAGCCCGGCACGCAGGACAGCTTCATCGCGCCCGTTAATTTCGGGCACTAGCTTTTGCGCTCGCCGGCGAGAGGCCTGTCCGCTAGAGCGAATGCGCGAGGCGCGCCTATCTCACAAGGCACATGGGGGCGTCGACTGAACGTGTCCGCATTAACTAGCGTTGCGAAAATTCCACGTTGCGAAAATCCCACAGAGTGCCTGATTCTGACGACGCTCTGCTTGACTGCCGTTGACAGCGTTCAATCAAGTTCGCGAAACTCTCGTCGACGTCGATTAGGTCTGAATGTTCGACCTTTCGACGAAAGGCGCGTTTCAGCATGAAGTGGTTCCGATCCAACACAAGGCGGGTGTCTTGGCTGGCGTTTTTGGCGCTGGGCATCCAGCTTGCGTTGTCGTTTGGCCATTTCCACGGCGTTGGCTCTGCTGCGATCGCTGCTCCTGAATTGAGCTTGGCCGCGTCTGAGCTTTCCTTCGCCGCTCAGGCCGCCAGCAGTCAGCATGAGCGGCAACCTGCCTCCAATCACAACTCGGGCGAGCGCTCGGGTGACATTTGCGCCATCTGCGCTGTGATGGCGATGGCTAACGTGGCGCTGTTTGCCACGCCGCCATCGTTGCCGCTCCCGCAGATTGTCGCATTCTCGGCTCTGACCACGGAGAGCGATTTCGCTCGCGTGGCATCCGCTTGGCGTGCGTTTCAGTCACGCGCACCTCCGATTTCCTGACATCCATTTAGTATCGCGAGAATCGCACCAGGCGATCTCCCGAATGAAATGAATTCAGTCCGTCGCAGCCCGACGGCAGGCGCTTGCGAATTCGCCCGCAGCGCCGACTCCGCTCGCGCGTTCCAGGAATCGGAATAATGTCAGTTTTTCTCAAGCGAATGTTAGCAACGAGCGGAGTGGCCTCGCTCATGATCTGCGGCCTCGGCGCCACGGCTCGCGCGCAGACCCCACCTCCTGCGGAAAATACACCCAAGGTGCTTCCCGAGACCAAGGTGGAAGCGCCGAAGCAGCCGGCCAAGCCCAAGCAGAAGCCGCGCGTGGTAAGGCGTGAGCCCGCACCGGCGCAGCCCGCGCCGGTGCAGCCGGCGCCTACCCCAGAGCAGGTCCAGGCAGCGGCCAATCGTCAGGTCGTCCAGCAGACCCAAAACTTCGACCAGCGGCGCGACAATGTCATTCTGCCCAAGGTTGGCGCGACGACCTATGAACTCACTCAGAGGGACATCGAGAATATTCCGCAGGGAAATGCCGTCCAGCTCAGCGACCTCGCGCTGCAATTTCCGGGCGTCTCGCAAGACTCGACGAGCTCGGGCGATTTTCACATCCGTAACGAGCACGCCAACGTTCAGTACCGGATCAACGGAATTCTTCTGCCCGACGGCGTGTCCGGCTTTTCGCAGATACTCGAAACCTCATTTATCGGCAACATACAGCTGCTGACCGGCGCGCTGCCGGCGCAATACGGCCTGCATACGGCTGGCGTCTTCGACATCACGTCCAAGACCGGCGCGGCGCTGTCCGGCGGCAGCGTCAGCCTCTACGGCGGCAGCCGTCAGACCATCACGCCCAGCTTCGAATATGGAGGAGTCGAGGGAAAGACCGATTATTACGTCACCGGCCGCTATCTCAGCACCGGCCTCGGCCTTGAAAATCCCATAGCTTCCCCCAACGCCATTCACGATCATTCTGAACAGGGCAGGTTCTTCGCCTACACGTCCACCGTCCTCGATCCAACGACGCGGGTGGTCACTCTTACAGGGTTCGGCGAGACCCGTTACCAGATTCCCAATAATCCGGGGCAGCCGGGCAACGCGGGAGGTTTCTGCGGTGGTCCTTTCGACCCCGCGAACCCCTGCCTCAACCCTGACGGTACCCCCAACCCGACTGCTCCCGCCTATACGGCCTTTGGCAAAGGCGCTTTCGATTCGGCCACCCTCAACCAGAACCAGTACGAAAAGAACGCCTACAATGTTATCGCGTGGCAGAAATCGGAGGGCAATTTCGATGCGCAGCTCTCGTACTATTCACGCTACAGCGATCTGCACTTCGTGCCCGACCCGGTGGGCGATCTCTTCATCAACAACGTTGCGTCCGATGTCTTCCGCAGCTCATTCCTCAATGGCGTCTCGGGCGATTTCTCCTACCGCTTGAACGACGCGCACACCTTACGGGCCGGCTTCTACACCCAAGGCGAACAGACCCGAATCGCAACAACAAGCACGGTGCAGCCGCTCGATCCGAACGATCCGAACGGCATGACTGCGATCGACACACCGTTCAACATTCTCGACAGCAGCAAGTTATTTGGCTGGCAGCTTGGAGCCTACGCCCAGGACGAGTGGCGGCTGACGGACAAACTCACGCTCAATTACGGCCTGCGGTTCGATCAGATCTACCAATATGTCGACGCCAACCAGTTCAGTCCGCGCGCGAGCCTAACCTATAAGCCATGGTGGTCGACCGTATTCCATCTCGGCTACATGCGGACTTTCGAGCCGGCACCGCAGGCGCTTGGTCGGACAATTCCAACCCAGATCTTCAACGGGACCACCGCAAGTACCCCGACCGTCACTCCCGATCAGGCCGCCGTACTGGCTGGCCAGGTGGCTGGCCAGCCCCTCCAGAATGTCGGTGCGATCCAACCCGAGCGGGCGGATGTGTATGACGCCGGCTTCAAGCAGCAACTGCTGCCGCAATGTCCGACCGGGCCGGGCGG
Organism: Bradyrhizobium sp. USDA 3364; assembly: GCF_054056355.1. Lineage (NCBI taxonomy): Bacteria > Pseudomonadati > Pseudomonadota > Alphaproteobacteria > Hyphomicrobiales > Nitrobacteraceae > Bradyrhizobium > Bradyrhizobium sp. USDA 3364. The sequence continues at coordinate 4,492,313 of NZ_JBSRYG010000002.1, read as the reverse complement.
AATGCCTACCAAGGCTCCGACCGCGGTCGCAAACTGTCCGAGCCTCGAGCTCGCCGGCAGCATCTATTACAAAAACGCCAGGGACTTGCTCGACGATGGGCAGTTCGGCCAAGCTTACGCTCTTACGGCGTTCAACTACGACAAGGCCTACAATTATGGTGCGGAGCTGTCGCTCAGGTTTAGATACGGTGGCTTCTCCGCCGACACCAGCTGGGCGTACGGGGTTCAGCGCGCGAAGAAGGTCGTGTCAAACCAGACTCTGTTTGGCCCGGACGATCTGGTCTACATCCAGAACAATTGGATCCACACCGACCACGAACAACTCTATACGGGTTCGGGGAGGATCGCATACCGATGGTTCGATACCCATAGCTGGTTGGACGGGACCACCGTGAGCGCAACCTTCATCTACGGCAGCGGCTTGCGTACTGATCTTCAGAATCCAGACGGCACCGTTGTTCCGAACGGTGATCACCTCCCATCCTATTGGCAGGTCAACACCGGCGTCTCGCATGAGTTTGACCATGGCTGGAACGGATTGCCCGTTACGGTCCGGTTCGACGTGGTCAACGTGGCCGACTACATCTACCAGATCCGCAACGGCAGCGGCATCGGCGTGTTCGCACCGCAATACGGACCGCGGCGCGGATACTATTTTGGCATATCCCAGAAGCTTGGGGCTCCCGAGAAAACTACCGGTGTCCTGCCCGGCTTCTCCACCAAGGCCCCAGCCGCGGCCCCGATCGCCTACTATTGGAACGGCGCCTATGTCGGCGCCAATTTCGGCGGCGCGTTCAGCGCCGGCGAGCACGTGCTCACGCCGATTGGCTGGGGCGCGACCAATCCGAGCGGCGCGCTCGGCGGTCTGCAGTTCGGTTACAACTACCTGCTTGCATCGAACTGGCTGGTCGGCATCGAAGGAGAACTCGGCTGGACGTCGGCGCAGGGCAAGACCAATTTCGTTGATCCCGCCGGGACCGCGTCGCTCTCGATTGCCAGCGACCACAACTGGTATGACACTTTGAGCGGCAGGGTCGGCTATGTCACGGGGCCGCTGATGCTCTACGCCAAGGGCGGCGCGGCGTGGATGAACGCCGACTACCGTATGGAGGTGAACAGCGGGCTCGACGGTTCGACCGTGGCCAACACGACCAGGTCCGGATGGATCGCCGGCGGCGGCCTGGAATACATGTTGGGGTCTCACTGGTCCGCGAAGCTCGAATATGATCACCTTGCTTTCGGCAGCAAGACCCTGACGTTCGCGAACCCGTTCGGCAACAGCGTAACCGTGGAATCCGGGGTCAACCAAGTTAAAGCGGGCGTGAACTATCATCTTGAGGGATTACTATGATTTTGTCACCGGCCACGATTTCCGCGGCTATTTCCGCCTCGATCAAATACGCGCTGATCTCGGGCCTGATGGCGGCAGGCTGCAAGGTGCACGACATCGGGCTCGCGGTGACGCCGATGGCCTATTTCGCGCAGTTCGATCTCGACGTGCCCTGCGTTGCGATGGTCACCGCCTCGCACAACGACAATGGCTGGACCGGCGTCAAGATGGGCGCCAACCGCCCGCTCACCTTCGGACCCGACGAGATACCGGTGTCGGCGCCGGGCTGACGTTCCAGCACGATCGAATTGCCGTCCGGCATGATGATGCGGGTCCAGACCAGGAGGATCCGACTCTGGCCGAACGCAACGGAGCTGTCATACTGACCGATCAGCTTGGCGCCCTGGGTGGTCAGCATCTGGATCTGATTGTTGATCTGCTGCAGCTCGCGCGCCGCCGTCATCACGTTCTGGCTGAAGTTGGAGGGGTCGTAGACGATCCACTGCGCCGAGGCAGGCGTCGTCACAAGCGGCTGAAGCGACAGGGCGAGTGAGAGGGAGGTCATGGCCATTAAGCCTGCGCGCCGCAATTTACGGGTGGTCATGATTACACCTCCAGGTTTGTCAGGTCAGGGATGAGGTCGGCGGCCCATAGCAGCTCGTGATCCGCGAGCCAGGCCGGCGTAAAATTCTCGCGGCCGTGCTCGGCGAGAAGACATTCGATGGCAGCATGGTCGGCCTAGAGGATCCGGCGCAGAAGGCAAGCGCGACGGGGCCAAGCCCCAGCTCGAACAGCCGATTGCCGCGTCTTGATTGGCAGTAGTAGTCCCGCTTGGGCGTCGCCCGCGCGATGATCTCGATCCGGCGATCATTGAGACCAAAGCGCCGATAGATTGCTGTGAGCTACGGCTCGATGGCGCGCTCGTTGGGCAGAAAGATCCGCGTCGGGCAGCTTTCGACAATTGCGGGTGCGATGTTGCTGCCGTCGATGTCGGAGAGCGATTGCGTGGCGAAGACGACGGAGGCGTTTTTCTTCCGGAGCGTCTTCAGCCATTCTCGGAGCTGCTGCGCGAAGGCGGGATCGTCGAGCACGAGCCAGCCCTCGTCGATGATGAGGAGCGTCGGCCGGCCATCGAGTCGCCCTTCGATGCGATGGAACAGGTAGGTAAGGACGGCGGGTGCCGCGCCGGCACCGATCAGCCCCTCGGTCTCAAAGGCCTGGACCGACGCCAAGCCGAGTTGCTCGACCTCGGCGTCGAGCAGCCGGCCGGAGGGGCCGCCGACACAATAGGGTTGCAGCGCCTGCTTGAGCGCGGTCGATTGCAGCAGGACGGTCAGACCAGTGATCGTCCGCTCCTCAACGGGTGAGGATGCGAGTGACGTCAACGCCGACCAGACATGCTCTTTCGCGGTCGGATCGATCGTGACGCCCTCCTTGGCGAGGATCGCGGTCACCCATTCGGCGGCCCAGGCGCGCTCCGCCACTACTGCGTTACTCGATCCTACGAGGGTTCGTCCGGGCGGAGAAGGACAAGGGCCGCCTGAAGAATTGCGAATTGCTATTTCCTAACATCGAGCTTCGGTTGAACACGGGCATCGTGAAGGGAAACTTCGTCAACATCCATCTGTTGGTAAGCCCAGAAGGGCCAGATCACCTCGGCGAACTGAATCGGTTTCTTTCCCGTCTTCATTTCCAGGCGTTCGATGATGAGTTTGCATGCACGCCTACCGAACTTATGCGTCTTGGGCGTAAAGCAAAACCGGACTTGACCAACGATGAAGCGGCGCTGGCGCACGGCTGCACCCAATTTAAGAATCGCGGGAATATCTGACCCGCGTCTATGGAATGCCTTGGGCGAAAGATAATATCCTCATCGCAGTTGCCGGCAATGCGGATGGCACATCCGGCGTGCGCGAAGGAGCCGATACTAAGCGGATAGTGTTGTGCCCTTCATTTATGAGGTGACGTTGCCCTCCGGCAACGTCCGGGCAAAACTCTGCGTCCGGTGAAAACCCGCCAGCGTGACCGACGGGTTTTTAGCCTTGTGAAGGCTCAGTTCGCTTTGATGGCGGAAAGGACGGCCTGCAAAGCGGTCTGGGGCGGATCATCCCAGATTGGATATCACGTCCCCGGGTGCCGCTCCCTTCGCAACTCAAGACGGGAGCCCAGTTCGTAAAACCTTCCAACTTATCACCGCCCTCTGTCGCGGTCCCCCACCATATCTCTGAGCTGATACCGACTTGTTCGTGCTTATTACCTTCACGAGACGCTCCCAAAGAACCGGTTGATGGCCGAGGCGAGTTTCTCGGGCAGGCCGGTGTGCCAGCTATCACCGGGCCAGCCGCGTCTGGCGGTGACGTACTGGAGCAGCTCCAGCGTTCCGTGCTTCGTCGAGGGGGACATTCACCAAGACCCACGCCACCATGGTCTCCTCGCTCCGGCTGTGTCCATGTCTCGCTCTGCAACACGACGCCAGCCCGCTTGTTTTCCAAGAACGATTAGCGTACTACACTTATTATGAAGCCCTCGACGAAAAACGTAGTACGGAAACGTCCGGGCCGGCCGGCCACCGGTCAGGACCCGGTTACGGCTATCCGCCTGTCCTCGGAATTACGGAAAAGCGTCGATGCTTGGGCGGCCAAGCAAGAAGACCTCCCCGGCCGTTCCGAAGCCATCCGCCGCCTGGTCGAGCTGGGGCTCGGCAGAGCCTTCTCATTTGCAAGGCCTGCGACAAGGGCCGGTGGCGCCATCGCTGTTCGAGCCAAAGAACTTGCCGAAAAAAAACCATCGCTCGCTTAGCCGATCCGGAGACTCCATCCAGAGAGAAGGTGGTTCGCAGGCGCAGGTTGGTGAAAGGGCCCTCGGAATTCCGGGAATACCGTCTCGATCAACCCCGACCCACAAAGAGATAGGGGATGGACGCGCTCGCCGAGCTACTCCAGCCGGTGAGGCTTGGGCATTGGCTCATAATCGCGGGCGGCCTCTTCATTGTTCTCGGCGCCTTGGGCCTGATCGGACGGTCTCGCCGAGTAAGCTCTGAAGTCGAGGACGAAGTTACCTCCGACGCCAAATAGTAAATCTGGGGAGAAGGAAGATGATGAGGCCTGCGCTGATTCTCGCCACCGCCATTCTCGGCTTTTCGGCATCTGCCTACGCTCAAACTGCCGCGCCGAAGGCGACCGCGCCCCCCAAAGCCCGCGCGGCCAAGCCGCAAAAACAGCCGCTGGCCCCGATGGGTTGTAAGCTCGTGGGAACGGTGAGGGGGACCAAGCTTTGGGCAGGCGATTGTGTCACACCGTCGGAGCTCAGGGGTACTACACCCGCCGCCGAACCCGCCGCGCCGGAAACACCTCCCGAGCCACCTGACAAACAGTAGGCACTCGAGATATCGCTGCGATGGAGCTTTTTGGGATGTCCGACCGAGAAACACGCACAGATGCGACGTTAAAGCGCGAAGCTACGGTCAAACAGCTATTGCGGCGCGCAGTCGAGCGTAGCCGGCCCAGCGAGTCCGTTTCAGTAGTGCCCCACGGGTGGGAGACGCACCCGAATCGAGAGTTTGCGCCGGATCGCGACGCGGACGCCATTGTGTGGTTCCTGATAGCGCTCCCGATATTCATCGTAGCTCACGCGATCTGCGTGAAGATTGGCGCCATCTAAGCCTACGCGCATCCCGAACTGGTGGTTCCGGGCTCCCTGCCTTGGCTGCGGAAGTTGCGATAAACCTTCAATTTTCGGGGGGGAGAGTGGCGGTGACGCCAGACCAGAAAAGCAGCGTTCGATGCCATCATGGGTTTCGTCCATCGCGCAGCAATGAAGATTGCTGAAGTCCCTGAAGAAGAGCGCGCGAGGACGCTGACGCCCTAGGTGTTTAGTCCCGGCATTTGCTGGAGCGGATTGAGTTTGAATCGTTCTGGCTGGGAAGTCCAGCATTTGCAGATGTATTCGTAGGGTGTGAGGCCCTTCAGGGTCTTCAGCCGCCGAGCGTAGTTGTGGGCGGTGATGAAGTCGGCAAAGTGAGCTTCGAGCTGATCGTGTCGATCATAATGGTAGCGTTGGACGGTCGCTTCCTTGATCGTGCGGTTCATGCGCTCGACCTGGCCATTGGTCCAGGGATACTTGATCTTGGTCAGCCGATGTTCGATCCCGTTTTCTTGGCATCGCATATCGAACATATGCGTCACGTATCTTGCTGTCGGGCCGTCCACATAGCGGGGCGGGAAGGTGAACTGGATCCCATTGTCGGTGAGCACTGTGTGGATCTTGTAGGGGACAGCCGCGATCAGAGCTTCGAGGAAGGCCGAGGCGGAGGTCCTTCCCGTCTTCCTGACCAGTTGCACGAAGGCGAACTTGCTGGTGCGATCGATTGCGACGTAGAGGTAGAGCTTGCCTTCGGCAGTCTAGAGCTCAGCGATGTCGATGTGGAAATAGCCGATCGGATAAGCCTCGAACTTTTTCTTCGAAGGCTTGCCGCCTTCAATCTCCGGCAATCGGCTGATGCCGTGGCGCTGGAGGCAGCGATGCAGGGACGACCGCGTCAGATGCGGGATGGTCGGCTGCAGGGCATAGAGGCAATCGTCGAGCGGCAGCAGTGTATGCCGCCGGAAAGCGACGATGACCGCCTCCTCCTCGATGGAAAGGACTGTCGAGTTGGCTTCCTTGGGGCCTGTCGAACGATCGGCGACGGTCTCGCGCTGCTTCCACTTCGCGACAGTCTTCTGGTTGATCCCGTAGCGCTTGGCGAGTGCTCTCAGGCTCTCTTGACTATTTTGTATTGCTCGACGGACTGCCTCCGTCGTGGTGGCGCAGCCGTGTAAAACTTGTCCCATAGCGCATCCTTCGAATCGTGCGACAAGAATGCACCATCAAAGCCCGGGACTAAACACCTAGCCTGTCAGGCTTGGAATGCCCGCATGTTTGGTTTCCAAAGCCCTGCCCAGCCCTCCCCGGCCCCCGGGGACGCCCTCAATGCCGGCTATCGCTATCTTGAGGTGAAGTGTCCCGGCTGCGACAACCACCAGACCGTAGCGCTCGACATCGTTCGGCGGCCCAGATCATGCTCATCCACGAGCTCGGGCGCTATATGCGATAAGCAATGCTCGGTCAGGGGCGCCCGTTTAAGCGCAGCCATCTCGTCGTCTTACGGACCACGAAGATCTCGGCCAGTAATCCACCTTCTGTTTGGTGGCCCAGGGATCGCTGAGAATTGAAGCTGTCTGCTGAACGACCTTACGCCAGCCCTGAAGCGCCGCGCGCAAGCTTGTCGAATTGGCAGCCAGCATTGAGCAGGTCCAGGATGGCCGCATCTACATCGAGCGGATCAACGCGCCATTTCTCTACACGCTCAAGACCAGCGGACCGGAGTTCGGAGCTGGCATCAAGCACGCAGTTGAGAAGGGTTGGCTCGAGCTACACGAGAGCGGGACTTTCGTGCGTTTGCTGGAGCCGGGAAAGGCGCTGACAACGTAGACCAACCGGCCCAGCTTGGAGGTTTTTCCGGATCAAAAAACGAGCCGGAGGCAGCAGACCGGGCGAGCCGATAAGGTCGCCTCAATTGACTGCCGGACTCCGCGCTGGCGAGCCTTGTTCTGGCTAGTGATCTTCAGAAATTGGTGCCGGTCGTCGTCTTTTTGCTTGCTCGTTCCTCGCTGGCCATACGGCCTCAGCGTCCGAGCCAGCCCCGGAAAATGCTTGAGGCCGTTTTGTTGTTTCCTGTCACGAACCTGTGGCACGGCCATTGCTAGGGTAGCGCTAACTGGGATTTCAGGGCTCAGTTTGAGAATGAAACGCTGCCGGGACATGTATTTCGAGCCCGGCTGCGCGGCGGCGATCAAGGTGACGCGCTCTCATCCTGATTGATGTGGTGGAACGGCCCGCTCCGACAGCATCATCGTGCTAAAACGTGGTCGTTGTTCGAACGCCACAAGGAGGGACCGTTCCATGAAGCAGGTTAGCACCATCGGTGATTTGGCGAAGCACATTTTTCAAGTTCACGGCGCGGGTGCCGATGGCTCGCCGCTGTTCAACCGGAGACTACGGCACAGCGAGGTGCTGCATTTCTTCTCGAAGCAGCCGGCCTGCCTTGTCGGAATAGAAGCCTGTGGCAGCGCTCACTATTGGGCACGCGAGATTGCAACTCTCGGCCATGAAGTGCGGCTGATCCCACCAGCTTACGTCAAGCCGTTTGTGAAGCGTGGAAAAACGGATGCGGCGGATGCCGAGGCCATCAGCGAAGCCGTGACTCGCAAGACCATGCGCTTCGTTCCGATCAAAACGGCCGAGCAACAAGCCGGAACGATGGTCCTGAAGAGTCGCGCACTTCCGGTGAAACAGCAAACGCAGACGATCAACGCCCTGCGCTCGCATCTGGCTGAGTTGGGCATCATTGCCGCCGCCGGCCGGACAAAGGTCGAGGCGTTGGTTGCAATCGTACGGGATATAGCAGATATCCGCTTGCCTGCGGCAGCGCGCTTCGTGCTGACGGCAGTTGCCGATCAGATCGAGGCTCAGGCGGACCAGATTGACAAGCTCGAGCGAGCCATTGTTGCTGCGGCAAGGACCGACAAGGACATGCGCCGACTGACTACCACCCCCGGCATTGGAGCCATGACAGCGGCGACCATCACGGCGCTGGTGCCAGATCCCGGCGGCTTCAAATCCGCTCGTCACTTCGCTGCCTGGCTGGGACTGACGCCGCGACAGCATTCGAGTGGGGGCAAGGAGCGGATGGGGCGAATCTCGAAGATGGGAAACCCCGAGCTTCGGAGCCTCCTCGTTCTTGGGGCGACATCCGTCCTGCGAATTGCCCGGAAGGCTGATCGGGCGCCGCCATGGTTGAAGTCGCTGCTCGCCAGACGTCCGTACAAGGTGGCAGCGGTCGCACTTGCAAACAAGACAGCGCGAATTGCCTGGGCGCTCTTGAACAGGGGCGGGATTTATCGGCATCCGGAGACGCTAGCGACGACTACGGCTGCCGCTTGATGAATACAGCAGTTGTCAAAGAGATCTGACCGGCGCGGGCCGGCAGAGGGCAAGGAGCAATAACAGGCGATGAACCCACGGGACGAAATCCCGACACGAGTGAGGCTGGCGCGACAATGCGCTTCAAGCGCGTCTGATTGATTTAGCCCCTTGTGTCGCGGACTTCATCGAGGCCAGCGGTCATGCGCCGCGCTTTACAGGCCGTATACATGACCGCACCGCTCCCATGTGTGAACTCGACTGAGAAAGCTCTTGCGCCCGCGGGCCGTTCCATACATGTCGCGCCATACCCGGCAGCGTTCTATTTCGAGAAACTGGTGGCACAGCCGCCCGCGCCCTCAAGCTTATCTCGCAAGGCCGTGATCACGCGATGGACAATCCGTATATCCTTGACCGACAGCCCTTCTGAAAGATCGTTGATCCAGGGAGCCTGCAATTCCATTGCGGCTTCGAAGGCGCGCTGTCCATTCTCAGTGAGCACGACGAGCTGCGCCCGTCGGTGATGCGGGTTGACCTCAAAAGATACGAGGCCCTCCCTGTGCAGATCATTGATAATTCGCTGCACGTTTTGACGATTGCCGCCCAGGTCGCGTGCGAGCCAAGCGACCGGTTGGGGACGTTCGGCGGACACAATGGCGCCAAGCACCTGCCAGCGTGCGCTTGTTAGGCCAAGCGGGGCGACCAGACGGTCGCCGGCCGTCAGAAGTAGGCTGTAGAGCCTGAATAGATCGAGAACAAGGTCGGTCAGGGCGTCACCCTCGGGGGTTCGCTCGGCTTTTTTCATTTGTCACCATTATTTTATATTGACATCATAATGTCAATCTGTTATGTAATCATAATACCAATTAGGCATCACATATCAACTAGCGATGGAGGCACTCATGTCGTTGCTACGCCCACTGGACCCTTCCTTCCCGATCGACCGCCAGATTGCTATCGAGGCAAATTCGGTCGTCCTGGTGAACTTATTCACTCTCGACAAAGCCGATGAGGCGGCTTTTCTCAAAACCTGGCAGGACGACGCAGCGTTCATGAAGCGACAGCCGGGCTTCATTTCCACTCAGCTGCACAGAGCTCTCGGCGACAGCTCGACCTATCTGAACTACGCCGTCTGGGAATCCACCGCACACTTCCGCGCGGCCTTCACCCATCCTGACTTTCTAGCAAAAATCGCCACCTATCCGGCCTCGGCGGTAGCTTCCCCTCATCTGTTCCAGAAAGTTGCCGTGCCCGACATCTGCGTTACCTAGCCCTGCTGTTTTTAGGAAGGGAAGATACTCATGATCAAGTTGATCCATCCTGTCGCTGGCGCCTTGGCTATCGCAACGATCGGCACTTTCGACGGTACTCAGCGAGCTGTTCGCGTCCCATCGACGTTGAAACGGTTCCCTCGGCCGACAGCGCCGAGGCGTTCTCATGACCCACTAGAGGAGCGCGCTATGTCCTGGAAGTGGAAGCCGAGTTGGTACATCTTGGGCGGCAAGGCCAGCATCGTGCAACCGGCCCTTCAATGTCTTGTCACAAAACGCTCGACTGTCCCTAAGATCGACGGCCGCCGCGCCCCCAAGCGGGCCCAGCCCGAACTGGTACTCGATCTGATCCGCAAGGCTGCAAACGCCATTCTGCACCTAAGGCCGCGCAAGGTGCATCGCAGCCGGTTCAGCGAACCAAAAGGAAATCCGCGCAAGGCGAAGGGCGAAGCGCCATTGCAGACGTCAGCAGAGGTTGTGCGCACCTATAGTGCTGTCGTCGACGCGCTCACAGCCGCGATTCTCAATGCAGAGGCCGCCTTAAACTGGTTGGGCACTCAACCGCCAGATCTGGAAGAAGCCCGGCGAGCACTTAGTACTATCGCTAAGGACGGTAAGCGAGCAGGCGAAATTATCGCTCGACTTCGAGCGCCGATGCAGGATGACGCTCTTGATTGCGCGTTCCAGACGATCGTGATCACCAATTCCAGGCCATCGTGATCACTCATTCCAGAGCATCGTGATCACCGTTTCCAGGGGATCGTGATCACCAATTCCACAGGATCGTGATCGCTATTTCCAGCGGATCATGATCGGGGACAGCGAGCCGGACACCACTGACAGTCTGCAACCCAGGTAGCTTGATCTTTTGCCCGACAGCAGAGGATCGAGATGCCGACAGAGAGACTGTCCATGCGCCACATTCGCGAAGTTTTACGCCTGCACTACAGCGTCGGCATGTCGCAGCGCGCGGTTGCCCGCAGCCTCGGCCTGGCCCAGGGCACGGTCAACAAGTACCTCAACCTAGCGCGCCGGGCCGGCCTGACCTGGCCGTTGCCGCCGGAGCTCGATGACGATGTCCGGCTCGAGAACCGGCTGTTTCCGCCACCGTCCGATTTGCCCAGCGACGAGCGGCCGCAGCCGGATTGGGCGCTCGTGCATCGCGAGCTGCGGCGGAGGAACGTCACGCTGATGTTGTTGTGGGAGGAGTATTGCGGCTCCCACTCCGACAGTTTCAGCTATTCGTGGTTCTGCGAACGCTACAGGGAGTGGGCCAGCCGCCTCAAGCCGACCCTGCGCCAGGTTCATGTCGCCGGCGAGAAGCTGTTCGTCGACTATTCTGGCCACACCATGGAGGTGGTTGACGGGCTCACCGGCGAGGTGCGCAGCGCGCAGATCTTCGTCGCCGTGCTCGGTGCCTCGAACTACACCTACGCCGAGGCCAGCCTCAGCCAGAGCCTGCCGGACTGGATCGGCTCGCACGTCCGCGCCTTTGCCTATTTCGGCGGCACCGCCCGGCAGACGGTGAGCGACAATCTGAAGGCCGGCATCACCCGGGCCTGCTTTCACGAGCCGATGGTGAACCGGACCTATGCCGATCTCGCCCGCCATTACCGCACCGCCATTGTGCCGGCGCGGCCGTATCGTCCGCGCGACAAGGCCAAGGTCGAAGTCGGGGTCCAGATCGTCGGGCGATGGATTCTGGCGCGCCTGCGCAACCGCCGCTTCTTCTCGCTCGCCGCCCTCAACGAGGCAATTTACGCGCTCCTTGTCGAGCTAAACGATCGACCTCTCCGGAGCTGGGGACGAAGCCGGCGCGACCTGTTCGAGGAGCTCGATCGCCCGGCGCTGACCCCCTTGCCGGATGAGCCCTACGAGTATGCCGAGTGGAAGCGCTGCCGGGTCAATCTCGACTATCATATCGAGATTGCCAAACATTATTACAGCGTGCCTCACCACCTCGTGCATCAGGAGGTCGAGGCACGGATCACCCTCAAAACCGTCGAGATTTTCCTGCGCGGCAAGCGTGTCGCCTCGCATCTGCGCAGCACCCTGCCGCATCGTCCGACGACGATCCCCGAGCATATGCCAAGCTCGCATCGCCGCTACCGCGACTGGACCCAAGAGCGCATCCGCTCCGAAGCCGCCAAGGTGGGGCCCGACGCCGAGACCCTGATCGACGTCATCCTGCGCTCGCGGCCGCATCCGGAGCAGGGCTTCCGCTCGGCCATCGGCATTCTCGGGCTGGTCAAACGCTATGGCCAGGAGCGCGTCGACGCCGCCTGCGCCCGTGCCCTTTTGCTCAATGCCCGTTCCTACAAATCGGTCGCTGCCATCCTCAAGAACGGCACCGACAAAACCGCGCCTCCGACCCAGGACGCACCCATCCTCTTCCACGCCAACATCCGCGGCCGCGGTTACTACAACTGATCAGGAGATCATCGTGCTCATCCATCCGACCGTCGAACGCCTGCGCGCACTCGGCCTCACTGCCATGGCCGATACCGTCATCGAACTGCAGAACAATCCCGAGGCCGCCGAGATGCCGCACCCCGATTGGCTCCGCCTCCTCGTCGATCGCGAGGTCACCGCCCGCGACAACCGTCGCCTCACGCGCCGCTTGAGCAATGCCAAGCTCCGCCAGGCCGCCACCATCGAGAACGTCGACTATCGCACCGCGCGCGGTCTCGACCGTTCGCTCTTCCAGACCCTCGCCTCCGGCCAATGGATCCGCGATCACAACCATCTGGTGATTGTCGGCCCGACCGGCACCGGTAAGTCCTGGCTGGCTTGCGCGCTCGGCAACAGAGCATGCCGCGATGGTTTCTCCGTCCTCTACAAGCGCGTGCCCCGCTTGTTCGCCGATCTCGCCCAGGCGCGTGGCGAAGGCCGTCTCGCCCGTCTGATCGCGGCGCTGGAGCGTGTCAATCTACTCATCCTTGACGACTGGGGACCCGAACCGCTCACCGCCGACCAGCGTCGTGATCTACTCGAGATCGTCGATGATCGCTACGACAAGGGATCATTGTTGATCACAAGTCAGCTCCCCGTGTCGCAATGGCATGACGTGATTGCCGATCCCACGCTTGGCGATGCCATCTTGGATCGCATCATTCACAATGCACACCGCATCGAGCTCAAGGGCGACAGCCTGCGTCGGCGGGCCGACGATAGGACAAACGCGTGACCACCGCACGCCCGATCGCCCCACCGGCCCACAGGTCCCTCCCGCGCGCGCCGCTGCGTCGCTCGTGGGGCCACTCCGCGCCGCGCGCGGGGCCCTCCCATGGACCGCCGGACCGATCTCCAAACCCTCCCGTCTGTCTTGACCAGGAAGACCATTTCCAGCACACATTAAACACGTCAGTCGTGTTCGCCTCCGCAAGTGATCACCATCGTCTGGAATCCGTGATCACGATCGCCTGCAATCGCTGATCACCATCCGTGGAATACGCACTTGATCCCTAAACGCGCTCTGACCCGCACCATCCCGTTTATGATGGGGTTGTCTAATCGCTGCTGAAAGGTCAAGCATATAATCTTGTTGAAGTGCTTGCCGGGTGTACGGTTGTCTTCGCGGTCGATAGTAGCCGGCGCATGATGGAGCTTCGCGGGACGAGCCCTTCAATGTGGACGACGTACTTTGCTGAGTCAGCGGTGCAACCCCATCAGCGGAATGGCTCAAGGGACACCTCGAGCGTTCAGCTTCAGAACGCTAATCGGATTCATGCGATGGCTCCGGCTGTCGGATTGAACAGCTCGCCAGTCTTAAGCATTGTATGCATTATCACTGCCAGCTTGCTCGCCACAGCCACGGCAGCTCTTTTGAAGCCGATTCTTTCCCGGAGCTGCAAACCCCACGTGCGCAACGTGCTTTCCTGCGCGCGGCCAGCCGAATTTCCGGCGATGATCCGCGCACCGTGGCCTCGATCGCATAGAGCTGTGCGATCTGGTGAACCGCGGCCTCGGCGATCGGCGATTTGCCGTTGCGCGCCAGCTTGACGAAGCGCCGACGCAAATGACGCCAGCAATGCACGAGCGTCCATGAGACCTGCGGTCGAACAACCTTGGCGAGCCGATCATAGCGCACCCGCATGACTTTCCTGATAATGCCTCACCCCTAAGCCCCCAATGATTGACGGCTTGCTCATTTTGATTCCTTCACAACCACGTTGAGGGTCTGTACCGTCTCGGAGATTGTGTGATGCTGCGGATCCGCCCAATAGAGTCTTATTGTGTGCCGGCCGGGCTTGGCAGGAAGATCGAAAACATAGAGATAGCGGCCATCACCAAGCTGGATCAGCTGGTCTGCCATTGGCATGAGCTCGGTTTCGTCCATCGAAACATGCAGATGAACGCTCGGATTGGCAGAGCTCATGGTCATTTCTGCGATGTTATCGTCGGCTTGGAAAACGAAAGCAACACGCTCGCCGATGGTATTACCCGATTGCGGCAGGAGGATCTTCAATGCGGGCAGCTCGCCGGTATTTCCCGATCTCGCAATAGGCGCACCGTCAGACCCGTGCATATGGTGCATGCCCGGCTCATGGTGTTGTGCGTGGGCTGGAGCCACGACCAGAGCGCCAGCCACAAGAATCATGCACCAAATGAACTGTTCGAATCGATCGCCAAACCGGTTGGGACGGGATGATATTTGCATGCTTTCCTCCCTTTGTTTGCGAGCCCTGAAAGATTTCCACTAGTTCAGTGCACATGTTGAGCGGCTGGCGGGAGAATTTTGGGCTCTTTATTGAGAACTCGGACCCGCGAGATCAGCTCGTCGGAATTTTCCCAACCACATTCGTCCTCCTCCCGCAACCAGCGCGCACGGATGTATCCGAACCTGTCGATTAGGAATTCCATGGAATGTCTTCCCATTTCCAAACGCTTGGGATCTCCACGATTTGTAGTGCTCCGGGAGAGCAGATCGTAGCTTTCTCTAACCTCTTGTGCTCCACGCCGGACATTCGGGACGCCCGCCGCCAGCTTTGCGTCCGGCGACACGATAATCGCCCACAATCGTTCTTTCCGGAATCTATTCTGCTCAAGGCGTAGCTGTTCAACGCGCATTGCATCGGACTTTTCGGGAAACACGAGCAGCACATTGCTTTGCTCACGGAAGTCCTTCAGCTCCCTCTCCGCCCCATTTTCGTCCTCTAAGAAAAAATTGGGAGCCCCCAGCCACGGATGATCGGGTACGATTTCAGGCGACAGGAGGCGCGCCTGAAATCCCTCTGAAAACGTCCGCAGGAAGTTGATCACATCCCAGCGGGCCTGTTCGTCCAATACATCAGCAAATCCGGGCATGCCGCTTTTTGGAATTCCATGGCTAAGCCACCAAAACATGTCGCCGGCCGTGTGCAGCGCAGTATGCGGTTCGCTCAAATTCGCGGGCGGCTTGGGAAGGGTCGATGCCGCCGGACCATCGCCAAGCCCTCCGCTGCCGTGGCAATCCGCACAATTCTGGGCAAATAGACGCTTTCCATTGGTTATTGATATCGTCGAATAGGCAACCGAAGGGCGGCGGTAAGTATCGGGATAGGCTTGCACGGATATCTGCGACAGACCGCCTGCGACCGAAATAACGGCGGCGGCGCCTGCCGCGACTGCTTTTACCTTTTGCGGCTTTCTCAAACAAACGAGCAGGCCCCAGAAGAGTGACAATAGTGCTAGTGAGAAGGCGCCCGGCGCGATAACGGGCGTCGGCCACGCCGGCCACGTGGCTTCGATCGAAAAGCGAAACGGCAGCCACCAGATGGGCTGATCATGTCGTGCTGGTATGACTGAAGAGAGCGCGGCTGCGCAGCCGACGATCAGAACACCGCAAAAGAATTCAGTTGCTGCCCATCCAGCTCCTGCAAGAAAAGCCACGGGTCTTGCTCCTACGGTTTCCATGACGGGTAGGAAGCGCGCGCGAATCCGATTGGCCACCAACAGGATGCATGCAAGTAGAGCAAGCTTCGTTATAATTAGTTGACCGTAGGTCGTGCCAAGCCACTCGCCAGCCGAACTAGTGGAGCTAAACGCGAGCACCAAACCTGATGCGACGACGACGACCACGAATCCGATTGCTAGTTGGGAGAAACGTCGCAGCGTCGCTGCGACATAGACGCGCCGAGTCTCCGTGGTGGTGACAGCGACCGAAGCCACCAGCCAGATCCAAGCCGGTAAGGCCCCAAGCCAAGCAGAAACCGCGAGCACGTGAAGTTGATAAGTCGGAACGAGCCAACGGCTGTCGTCTTCCCCGGCGGCGTGTCCAGCAAGTGGACCAATCAGCGCGATCAGTGCTGCTGTCCCGGCTGTCACGATTGAAGCTGAACGTTGCCGCTCCCTCGACCAGCCGCGAATTAGGATCGCTGTCGGCAGCAGCAAAAGAAGAGAGAGCGCTAACCTTGCAAGCGTGATCCGACCGTAATGTGTGTCAAATCCGAAGCTTTCCAGCGTCTGGCCAGCCGCTACTATCTCCAGTAGGGCCATATCTGTCGCAATCGCGACTTGAGCGATAAATAACCCGGCGGTAGCGAAGAGGTGAATGCCGGCTGCCCAGAGAAAGCTCACCTGCACTCGTCTTTGCCAAGCGGCAAGGAACGCATCGGAAGACGGCCCTGCCAGCAACAGAAAGAGTACTCCGCCTATGACCCATGCAAGCGCAATGTCAGCGATGGCCTTGCACAGAGCTGGAAACAATACAGTCATTCCGCATGCCTAACGTTCCTTGACGGTGAACTGATAGCCGTAGTCCACCACATGCCCGTCTTGCGAGAGCACGCGGTAATGAACCGAATAGCTGCCCGGTCTCATGTCAGATACTGCCGTTACCATGCACTTCGGATCATTGCCTGCTTTCAAATTGCCGAGCGTTAGCGACTGACCGTTGGCGTTCTTGAGCTCCACTTTCGAAAACTTGAGCTCTATGCGTTCGTTGAAGCACAGTTCGATCTGCTGCGGCGAATGAGCTAACACTGCCCGGCTCGCGGGATCTGACTTCACGAGAGCGGCATGTGCAGAGGCAGCCGTCGGCAGGCACACGAGGCCAACGCACAGCAACGTGATGCCAAGCGCTGATGCCGGACGCCGGCTTGCGGACGAGAGTTCTTTTACCGTCCCTTCAATCAGCCTAGTTCGCGCCCTGCCGGCGCCGGCAGTCAAGTTTGGCGTGCCAGCAGGATCAAGTGATGGCCGCCCCGTCGCTACTCGGATGCAATCGCTCTTGTTTCTGTGTTTTTCGTGAGACATGCGTGTGCCCCTTATGGCAAGACAGCGGTCGACAAAGTGATAGCCTAGCTTTCCTTCCGCAACGTGGAGTACCAAAACATGGCGGCCCCGGCTGCCAACGTTCCTAGAACGATTGCGAAACTGTCCCTATATCGGACCCAAATCCCGTTGCCGTAACCAACCGAAAACGGAAATCTCGATACGTATTTCGGTCCGTCGCCGACTGTCACGAGGCCCACAAAGCGCCCGGATTCGGGGAACGTGTACTGAAACGATAGTGAGCCTGTCGGATATTTTTTTGGCGGGATTCGAAGGACGGCCTCGCTGTCTACGTCGTTGCCGGCGTCTCGCAACAACCGCACCTCGATGGGCAGATCACGTAGCACATCGCCGATGGTATCCAAGACGATGACGGTGCGGCCGATTTCCGGAATGTCCTCGCAAAACTCCTGATTCCCCTGCTTGACCGGCTGGTATCCGGTAAAATGCATCATATAGGGCCCTGCGCGAAGCTTGCACACGTCTTTCTCCATCGATACTCCCCCGTGTGCAATCGCTGGCCGCGCCCCACCGCAGTCCAGGATGACGAGCAAAGATGGAATTCCAAGCACTGCGGCTTTTACTATGTTCAACCCGCCCCTCCTTTCGGATTCTCAGCCGTGCGGTTGTCGGGATCGGTGAATACAGGAACCATGGGGCCGCTGACGTTTGAGATTGTCCGCTTGCCGTGCTCGTCATAGAAGAACAACAGTCCTCCCAACGTGTTGTCCGGATCGTTGATCAGGCTACTCAAGCGCTCCGTCTCCCATGCCGCGTCGGCCGCTTCGATATCGACTGTCTTCGTTTCACCCGGCTTGAGCGGTCGGCTGTCGCTCACCTTTAGCCCATTCGGAGGAAGCAATTCCTTGGGGTAATTCGGATCCACCGTCGCCATTGCCTGGCTAACCTCATGGTTGATGAAGCGCTGATTGGAAGTTAAGAGCTCGCCAAGCTGCACTGACGAGCTCCCATTGTTCGTCAGTGTCACGTTCATACGAAGCGAGCGGCCAGGGACGTCATAGTTTGACTTGTTGACCGCAACTTTGACCTGCTCAGGCACTTCCGGTAGGGGCTCGACGGTTGCGCGGGACCCTTGCAGCGGCACCGTCCTTGGATAAGCGGTGTCGGTCGCCTGAAAGCCGAAGAATACGATGAGAATCGTCGCCACGAGCAAACCGGCCCCGAATAGGCGATCGATGCTGGTAACGAGCTGAGATCGATCGCCGCCTTTTTCCGTCAACGCGCGAAAACGTGGCAGCAGGAGCGGCCGGCGCAACCACCAGACAAGCCACACGATGGCGATCGCAACCCACAAGCCATGCCAGAAGAACACCCTGCCAAGGCCCCAGGTTTCGAGATTGTCGATAGTCTCGCCACTGAGAGTTTTGATTGAAAGCTTGAAGTCGCTTTCGTTCCCCGTCACCGTCAGCCAGTTTCCCGGTCCGAGCAGCGGCCCGGCTCCCATCACGTTGATCATCGGATGGACGTGATGGTGGCCTGGCACTCGTCCTTTGAGCACTGTTTTGAATTCATAGTCCCGGTTCAACTCCAGTTTGGTGGACTGAATTGCCGGGACGCCATTAATGTAGCTCTCGGTTCGGGCTAGCACCGGGCCCGGCGTCCCGTTTCCCAGAAAGGCCGCTTCGGGAAGGGGTAGGTTGACTGGCCAGATCGGGAAGAGTCGGAACTTGCCGGTGACAACGATTTCACCGTTCACGGGAATTTCGTTCGTGCTCCACTTCACATCGTAAAAATGAGCCGTTCGCATCCGCAGAAACGGCTCCTGATTGCGCTCACCATGCGCCAGAGCAGCATCTGGGACGAAGGTCAGTATTCCAATCTGCATGATCGCCGCCGCTGCCGATAAGACTACACGCACGCATGAGCCTTTGCGGAAACAGAATGTTCTCATTTGGAGTCCTCCACAGTTCCAGCAGGATCATTCGGCTGCGACGAAGCGCCCTTGCAGGCTGGTACCGTCCACGGATTTTCGGGCCGTCTCAGCTGGCTCATCCTTATCGGTGAGCCCCATGAAATTTTTCAGGGTGTTTGGCGTCGTTACCACGCGAGCGAGGAGCATTCCGATATGCCACCACGCCAAATACATCAGTATGGATACGAATGCCGAGAAAAAGGACGCGATAATGGCCGAGTGGCCACCAAAAGTTCGAAGCGTGCCCCGCTCTATCAGCCGGATATACTCAGGCAGGGCGGTGCGGGTGAAGGCATAGCTGATGTAATCGCCCACGGAAACAAGCTGCCCCATCACTTCTACGGGTAGCCGATATGGCGCCAGCCAAAACCAGTTAGTCGGGTAGAAAAGTAGTGCGAACGCAAAGGCGCCGGACATCGCCGTGAACAAAAAATTCCCGGTCAGCAAAAGAGCGACATCGAGGACTAGTGCGCCAGGTATCAGCAGCGCTGGAATGACCTCGCTCATCGGAAAGTACGACCACAGGTGGAAACCGAAATATCGATTTATCCACTGACCGAACAGGAGACAAACGACCGCAAATGTAGCGGCGATTGGAAGTCTAAATTTCGTCCAAAACACATACTGCAAAGCTGCAGGGAATGTTATGGCCATAATTGGAGTCAGGGTGACCCACCACTGTCTGTCTTTCCAATCGATCCACATATCCCAGTCCCCTGCGGTCAGCATGCAATGCAGGTGGAATGCGCCGGAGATGGCCAGAAAAAGGATGGCGGCGACGAGAAGGTCAAACACTCTTGAGATTCTTGCTGACTCTTTAGGCCATTCGAGCCCATACAGTCTCACAGACGTTCCTCCTTGCATGGCTTCCTCCTAATTCTTCTACCGAGTTGAGATCGACCTTCCTAGAAGCCGACGCCCGACATGATTACAAGACGGCATGCTTTGCACATGCTGGGCTGTCAGCGATTAATGGTTCATAAGCGGTTTCACCGCTGGGTGGCGACCGAAACTTCGTCCTCTTGGGAAAGCCGCCCGATCACTTCAAGCATGTGCATCGCGATCTGGATCAGGAGCCCACCCAAGGCCAGCACACTCCAGCCCATCACGACAAAACCCCAGTGCAAGGGATAGGAGAACACCTCTTCCATCAGGAAGAAGGCATGGCCCCACTCGTTGTAGCCTAAGTTCGGCAATATTAGAAACGGACCTACAACCACGAGCACGAATGGGATTGAGATCTGCGTTGCGAACTTCGGCAGCCTCGTCATCGCGTACAGAAATGATCCCACGCCAAACAGCACGTAGAGTGGCATGGTGCCGTAGAACAGCACGATGTGACTCGGCGTGAAGCTTGTATCCCGGACCACAACCTGATGCCATGAGGCGTCCTGCTCGGCAAAGAAGCTGGTAGAGAACCAGACGCAAAAGGCATAGACGAAGATGAACAGGACCAGATTGAAGTAACGCCGGAGCTCTTCCCGCGGTTTGAGCGCGCCAAGATTGCGGTCTCGCGTGAACCATAGATACGCCCAAGTCACCACCCAGAGCAAAGGGATGACGCTAAGCTCAACCTTCAGCAACGTCATCCAGGCAGCATCGAACGCGGGCTCAGTCGAATCGAGGCCGGCACTCCAAGCATAGACCTGCTGAAAGATGCGCCAGAACACCATCAGCGCCAGCACCGCCAGAGTGACTCCTGCTGCAAGTTTGAAATTCCCCAACGGCTGAGTACGGTCCTCAGCGGCAGACTTGGCGTTATGAGTCATCGTGATCGACATCTTGTCTCCTCCTTGAGATTGCCTAAGGTGTGGTGTTGTTTACGAGGGTGGCGCTCACTCCGATCGTTGACCGCAAGGATAGGATCTGCCTTCACGCTCCCAGCTTTCTGGTTACCTCCTTGCGAACGGCGCACGCATAGATGTTGATTTCGAGACCGATCGGTAATTCGACGACTTTTGGGGCTTTCGACCGCCTGCTCGAGCATGGCCTGCCCGATGCCCTGGGCAAGGCCGCCATGGACCTGGCCCTCGACGACCATGGGTTGATGAGGCGGCCGAAGTCGTCGGCCGCCACGAAGTATTGTGCGTGGTATAGGCGGCGAGCGCGACCATCGGCAGCGCGACCGACTTGTCGGTGCCGGTGACCTTGAACTCGCCGTTTTCGATGACGATGTCGGCCTCCGAACATGCGCGGCGATCTTCTTGGCCTTGGCCTCCGTCTTCTCCATCGCCTTGAGACCGACAGCCGCCGAGCGCGAGCCGTAGGTGCCCATGCCGGACTGCACCTTGTCGGTGTCGCCGTGGACGATCGAGACCTGGCTGATGGGAACGCCGAGCCGCTCCGCGATGATCTGGCAGAACGTCGTCTCATGGCCCTGGCCGTGGCTGTGCGAACCGGTAAGCACCTCGATGGTGCCGACCGGGTTGACGCGGATCTCAGCCGATTCCCACAGGCCGACGCCGGCGCCTAAGCTGCCGACCGCCTTCGAGGGGGTGATGCCGCCGGCCTCGATATAGCAGGACACGCCGATGCCGCGCAGCTTGCCTTCGGACTTCGCCTTGGCCTTGCGGCCAGCGAAGCCTGCGTAGTCGAGCGCCTTCATCGCGGCATCGATCGAGGCGTTAAAGTCACCGACGTCGTAGGCGATGATAACCGGCGTCTGATACGGAAACGTGGTGATGAAGTTCTTCTTGCGCAGCTCTGCCGGATCGACCTTCAGCTGCCGCGCCGCGGTCTCCATCATGCGCTCAAGCAGGTCGCTCGCCTCGGGTCGGCCCGCGCCCCGATAGGCGTCGACCGGCGTCGTGTTGGTGTAGACGCCGATCACCTCGGCATAGATCGCCGGGATCACGTACTGCCCCGACAGCAGCGTCGCGTAGAGATAGGTCGGCACCGCCGACGAGAACAGCGACATATAGGCGCCGAAATTGGCATGCGTCTTCACCCGCAAACCGCGGATCTTGTTGTCCTTGTCGAACGCCGTCTCGGCTTGGGTGACGTGGTCGCGGCCATGCGGGTCGGTGAGGAAGGCCTCGGTGCGGTCGCCGGTCCATTTCACCGGACGGCCGACCTTCTTGGAGGCCCACAGCGCCACCATCTCTTCCGGGTAGATGTAGATCTTGGAGCCGAAGCCGCCGCCGACGTCGGGCGCGATCACGCGCAGCTTGTGCTCGGGCGCGATGTTGTAGAACGCCGACAGCACGAGGCGGGCGACGTGCGGATTCTGCGATGTTGTGTAGAGCGTGTAGTGCTCCTCGGCCGCGTCATAGTCGGCGATCGCCGAGCGCGGCTCCATCGGATTGGACGCGAGGCGGTTGTTGGTGACATCCATCTTCACCACGTTCACGGCCTTGGCGAAGGCGCCGTTCACGGCGGTTTCACCGCCGATGACCCAGTCATAGACCTGGTTACCGGGAGCTTCGGGGTGAAGTTGCGGCGCGCCGGCCTTGATCGCGGCGTGCACGTCGGCAACCGCCGCCAACTCTTCGTAGTCGACGACCACAGCCTCCGCCGCATCGCGCGCTAGATTCTTGCTTTCGGCGATCACGACCGCAATTGCCTGTCCGACGAAGCGCACGGTTTCCGGCGCCATCGCCGGCCATGCGTCCATCTTCATCGGGCTGCCATCCTTGAAGGTGATGGCCCAGTCGCAGATCAGGTTGCCGACCTTGTCGTCGACGATCTGCTTGCCATTGAGCACCGCGACCACGCCAGGCATCCCCAGCGCGGCGGAGGCATCGATGTTCTTTACCTTGCCGTGTGCATGCGGGCTGCGGATGAAATGGGCATAGGTCATGCCTGGCAACTTGATGTCGTCCACGAACCGGCCCCTGCCAGTAATGAACCGCTTGCCTTCCTTGCGCACAACGCTGGCGCCAATCCCATCCAGACCCATGTCTGTCTTCCCGAGCAAACTTTATTTGCGCACTTACGTTTTGAAAGCTCTCGATCGGCGGAGCCGCGCTGCTTATTCGGCGGCCTGCGAAACCTTCATGCGGCCGGCCGCATCCAGCACCGCCTTGATGATGTTGTGCTAGCCGGTACAGCGACAAATGCTGCCTTCGAGCTCGCGGCGGACGATGGCTTCATCGAGCAGATCACCATGACGGCGCACGATATCGCCCGCCAACAGGATCACGCCCGGCATGCAATAGCGTATTGCAAACCATGATTATCTCGATATCTTTGATAACCTGATCAATGCTTCGCGTCGATGGCGTCCCGTCGGGGTTAGCTCCCCAACATGTGTGATTCTTTCGTGAGGGTTCTTTCTGCCTGTCTTGTTGACGTAGCGAATGCGTGCGCGTTTAGCCATTCTCGTAGCCTCCTGATCTCTCCTAAATCTGCAAGTCCTGAAGGACCAGCATAGACCAACGGTTGGATTCGGCGGCCACCAATCCAGGTAGGTCAGGTGCGCTCCCACCCTTGAGAATTGAGCGTCCGCCATCAACTGAAATTTCGCATTCACAGCATAGAAGACGATCAGCGGACCGAACTCGGTGGCGCAGCTGAGCATCATATGCGGTGCGTCTCGTCGTCCATCACCAGCGCTGGTTACCAGTACCGGCCGTTTTGCTCCCTTACACATCACGAAGGTTGGCAATATACAACCTGACGCTGCGTAAGCTTCAAGCCCCTGCGGGGTGTCCAATTATCCTATGCTGGCAAACGCAATGACCAGCCCATGCGCCTCCCCTGCCGATGCTTGGCTTGTGGTATCGACGGGCTGCCTGGGGTGATTACGCCTGCATTCGCTCGGGGAGCGTCAAGATGATCGTGCATCCCGCGGAAGGTGGTACAGGCAGTCGAGACGCGCAGCGGGTTCGCTGTGCTAATCAGCGCGTTATTGTCGAGGACGATCTTGAAGCAGCCATCCTCAAAAGCCGCTTTCATTTCGTTATGGGTGACGTTGCAGTCGTCCGGCAAGCCACCTTGAGCCTTGGCTTCTTGGACGCTCGCGTTGTATGTCAGTTCGTTCTGGAGGCGCGCGGCAATGTTCATCCTGCCGACGTCGCTTGCGATGTCGCGGATGTTCTTACGCACATCTGGATTTCGCAAGGCCGCGAGCCCAATGAGCGTGAGGAGGTGCGCGCGATCGTCTTCGTTCTCTAGGTGGCGCACCTCATTGATACCGCCCTAGGCATCGGCCAACTTGGTCTCGAACTCCGACATGGCTGCTTCGAGCGCATCCGGATCCATGCCGTCGAGCGGGATGCGATTGAAGTAGTTCTGGCATGCCACATCCTGGGTGTTGTTCTTGTAGCTCTGCGCCTTCTTGCGGTCGAAGACCGATACGTGGTGAGCCTTCGTGAGCCTTACCATGCATATTGGCGAACTGGCGCAGGTAGCACTGTGGCACGCAGTGCTGCTTTATTGGCCGATTTCGAGTTTTTCCCATGCAGGCGTTCCCCCCCAGTGGCCATGTTGTTTCCCAGACTTGGCTTGTTTGTGCAAACGCAACCCGCGGCATCCAAATACTCGGACGACCAGCCAAGGTGACAAACCTACCGGCGCTGTTGAATGTTCGCTAGTGCCGCTTATGCGATGTCGCAGGTAGGGCGAGCAGGGTATGAACCTAATTTGACGTCGACAGTTTAGCTCAACCAGATGTAGGAGTATCAGATCAAGTCACGAATCTAGAATCTGTTCGTTTGGCATGCACGACAATAAACCGGCCCTCAACCCACGCCACGGATGGCAGCCAGGACTGCTCCGCGAGATTGTGCTCGCGACAGCTAGCAAGATGTTGAGTCATGGGATTCCGGTAACGCCACAGCTGTCGACGTTGCTTGGATGAACCACACGGAATCGAGGCCCTTAGTGTGACTGTAGCGTGAAATGTGATCGATCAGGTTCTGTCGAGCCTGCGCGTAGTTCGCCTGGTGTTTATTAAAAATCCCAAGTGAGCAAGTTACAGGGCCATCACTGAGCTCCCTGCGGAGTTGCACAAACACTCTCATAGCAAGCCTTCTCACCCTTGTAGTTGGCCAGCGCTTGGACCAACGGCGGCGTGACGTGCTGTTTCAGTTCGTCGGGGATAGGCTCAGGACCGCTTAGCGAGTTCAATGCCACCTCGACCAATTCGATTGCGCGATCCTTGTTGCCGCTCTCATAATAATACTGCGCGACCGCCCCATAAGACAGCCACTTGAGGCCACCGTCCCGGTGCGGAGGATTCAGCGCAAGAATGTGTTCGGACAACTCTTTGCCCATCGCAAGGCGCTCGGCAGACGGGAAGTGGGAGTTGTCATTCGCCGGATTGAAGAGTTGACGCAGCGCCTTTTCCATCCACACCTCATTGTTTTTGTCGATCGCGTCGCGAGCGAATTGCCTCATAACCGGCAAGCCGGTCTGCATGTTGCGCAGCTTGTGAAGCAACAGATCCGCATGGCGCCCGCGGAAGGCGAGGTAGTCCGGCATCACCGCGAGGGCCTCTTCGACCGCCGAAACCGCCTTTGCCCAATCCTCCGCTTTCATCGCTGCGAGAATCGGCTCAGTCAACGCCCGCCCGCGCGTCATTTCGTCCATTTCGCGTCGTCCGGTCTCGATCCGCTCTGTGTCGGCGGCTTTAGCTTCATCGCTGGTCCGCCAGCTGCCGTTAAGAACTTTCGGCAAGACGTCATCGAGCTGCATCGGAGGACCGATAAAGGCGATGTGGCCGTCACGGTCAACGACGAACGAGGTAGGAATCCCGACAGAAAAGCTGGATTCCATCCAAAGCTTGTTCATTTCGCCTGTGGAGTCGAACCCGATCCGATAGTTCAGGTTCGAGAACTTGTCGGTCAACCACGCGTCCAGGCTTCTTCGGGCCTCGTCCGCCGTTGCAGCTTCTTCGTAAGCTGCGACGCCGAGCACCTCAAGTCCGCTGTCTTTGTATTTCTCTTGCAGCTCTACTAGATGAGGCATCACTGCCGCACATGGTCCGCACCAAGTTGCCCAAAATTCGACGATGTACACCTTCCCGGGCTGGAAGCTCGTGAGGGGCTCGCCTCGCAGCCAGTTCTCCACCTTGATCGGGGGAGCTTGGGACTCCATGTGCAGCATCATGTTGCTCTCCAAAACTATTGCCACTCGTTGCGCGATTTCGTGTGCTAGCCTGTCTCTCTCAGAAACGGAGCACACGGGTTCAAGAGAAGGAGAGCATCACTCGTTTTGCGCATCTGGTGTGCGCTCAGCCCTCACTCCGTGTTCTGCATCCCAATAGCAACAGGCGTGCCAGCTCAGTCAGCACGCATCAAGCGCCTGACTACGCTTTGAAAACCCCAAGGCGCCCCAAACGCAGCCGGTGTTTTGAACCTGACTGACTTTGTCCCGAGTCAGAACTTGGACACGAATCGCGCGCTTCGCGCCACCAGAAAAGCTGGTTTGTGAGTCACCGAATGGAGCCTGCTAACACCTTTCCCCGCCAGGCAGGATGAGAGGAGATCGCGATGCAGATCGGAATCGAAATAGCCAAGGCAGAGGACCGCGACGGGTTCGTGGTCGATGACGACGGAATCATTCGAGGGGGCACTAGAGCACGAGCTGCGGATCGGTGCGCCTTAAAAACTGCCAGTGCTCGCCAGCACGCCAAGCGTTTCCTGCACCAACTGGCACTTCGATAAATTTGCTGTTCAGCCGCGTGAATAGCGGCCGGACAGGAGTTTTCGCGGATGTTCGAACAAGGCTGCCGCCCGAAGCGAGCGGCCCGATGGTCATAGACATGCCAGAGAACAATGGTGTGCTGGTCGGTCGGACTACGGAGAATCAAGAAAATCGTGCTGGGCATGGCAGCCCTCATCGCGCAGGGAGGGACTAAGCTAACTTGCTCGAACTTTGATTGCGAATGCTTGCAGACCGTTTGGGAAGCGCCCGACCGCCAAGTCCGCTAGTGTTCATCAAAGTCCATCTCCGATGCGGGCGACAATGTGTTCGCTATGGTATGAAATCTGCTGTCCCGTTTTTCTGAATAGGCACAAGCATCTATGCCGCGCCGTGGAGGACATAGAGGTTTCTCAACCTCCGAGCTAAGCTCGGATCCGGCGCGCGGGCTGCGGAGGGTTCAGCTCGACAAGCTGATTGACGAGGCTCGAAAACAACAGCCTGTCAAAATCGGCCCCCCTTTGCAATTTTCCGGCCTAGTCAAGAGCACCGCTTCGAAGGCCTTGCGTTGGTTTATTGTCCGGAGATCTCACAATGGTGCGCTAGCTTTCGAGAAGCTGACGAGCCTCGGCCCGATGCTTGGTTCGACGTTGAGAACGCCGTCCAGCCTTAACCGGCAGGGATGTTAGCGGCAGCGACAGCTGGACGGTGAATGTCCTGTGCGTTCCCCCGAGCTGCGGTGCTCAGAGCTGTAAAGAATGGACGACTAACTACCCTCGGAGCCCGCTTGGTCTAGGCCGACGGAAGATTGAACGCCATCTACGTCATCCAGGATTTCCTGCCTCAGCTTGGGCCCATGGCTTAGCCGCCGGCCCAATGCTGCGACGAAGTTATCATAGCGCGCTCCCGCTTGTGCCCGCGCGGCCTTTGCGGCTGGCTCGGGGAGTAGCGGTGTCGTCGTGAGCCAGAACCGGATGAAGAGTGCGATGGTCTCGACCGAAATCCCGACATCCCGCTCGAGGCGAGCGATCCGGCGGTCGATCTGATCGAGGCGCTTGGCAATAGCGGCCTCCCGCCGCTCGTCGGCGTCGGCGTCGGGCGACAGGAAGGACGCGATCGCGGCCTCTGCGATGAGCGATAGCGATTGCTCTCGGCGGGCCGCGTAGGCCGAGAGCGCCTTCATGACATCAGGATCGAGATAGACCGACATCTGGGATTTCTTCTTTGGCGTGGTCATGCCTGCCTCACAGTCCGAGATCGTCGCCCTGAGCCTGCAAGGTGAAGGCGGGAGAGCCGAAGCGGCGGAGGTTTTGCGCGCGTTGGTCGATCAGGTAACACTCGTCCCCGATGGCGAAGAGCTGGCGATCGTGTTGCGCGGCGACCTGGCCGCGATCCTGCGCTTTGCGGCGGGCAAGAAAAACCCCGACTTCCTCTCAGAAGCCGGGGCTCTGGATGGCTTGCTATCGCAAGCATCGGTGGTTGCGGGGATAGGATTTGAACCTAAGACCTTCAGGTTATGAGGCCGAAGGTCGGAATGAACGCAATTTGCGCCCCCGAGCGCTTCGTAGGCCAATTGAACCGGTTCGTCCTATTTGTACGCCACAGCCATCCAGCAGCCATACCCTCGCAGTTGATTTCTTTCTTGCTGGATCGGCCTACGATCTTATTGCGTCAGACCGATCATTGGTCCGGAGCGCATGAACGACGACCAGAATCGGAACGAGGCATTTGGATCGCCAGATTCCAGCAAAGCGCCGAGTAGCCCGAAGCGCCGTCGCAAGAGTCGTGGCATGCCGCCCCCCGCGACGTTCGATATCGATACGCTGCCGGGCGGCTCCAATTTGACGGCGTTGGAAACGGCCGCGGTCATCCGGCGCACACCCGGGGCGCTGGAACAGTGGCGACGCGATCCGAACCACCCGCTGAAATGGCGCTACGTCGACGGCCGCCCGCTCTATCGAGTCGATGCCGTGCGGGACTATCTGGCCAAATCAGACAAAGCTACTAAGCCGTCTCAGCCGCATAATGCTCGCGGAGACGACCCAGCAGTTCAGCCTTGATCGGATCGAGCGGATTCGTTCTTTGCAGGCGCACGACTTTGCCGACCCGCATCGCGCCGACCAGCTCCGCGATGTAATCATGGGCCGCTTCGAATGCCATTTTTCGGATGATCCACTGTTCGTCGTGATTGTAGACCTGATCGATTCCGCTCGGCTTTTGCCCGACACACAGCCGCTGGATCTCGTTGTCGTAGCCGCAGCGCGACATGATGGTGCGCAAACTGCGCCTTAAGTCATGCATGGTGAATTTTGCAACACCCGCCTCTTTGATCAACCGATTGACCATCTTGGTGAAGCCCGACATCTGGCCACCGGTCTTCGGTGACGGGAAGACGAAGTCGGACGTGGCGCGCTGAAAATGTTTCGCGGCCGCGAGCACCTCATCAACGAGGTGTGTGCGCGGTACATCGTGGTGCAAGCCCATCTTGGTCCAAGCCGCATCGAAGGTGATGCGATCATCCATAATGTGCTTCTGCCATTCGATCAGGGTGGGTTCGCTCCGGCGCGGGCCACCGAGTAGGCACACCCTCGTCAGGAGCCCAAAGGTGCCGAGCTTGCCGGATGCGTGCCAGACCTTGATGATTTCTTCATCGGTCAGTGCACGGCCCTTCGTTCGGCGTGCGACCCTTTGCGCGCGGGTTTCCTTGGGCTCACGATAGCCAGCCAGCACATTGTGGTTGACATAGCCCTCGCCAACGCACCATTCGAGGAACGTGTGGGTGTGCTTGCGCAGGTCCTTGGCCGCGCCCCGCTTGCCGGTTTTGGCGACGCGGTCGACCGCCGCCATGATTTGCCGCCGCGTCAGGTCCCCCACGCCGCTCTCAGCGTGCTCCTTGAGCCCGCGCCGCAACGCCGACATGGCTGGCTTCCAGTTGACGACCTGACGTCCGGTCAAGGACGTCTGGTAGGGACCATCGTCGACGACGAGGTCTGCCAGGATGGTGCGCTGCTTTTCGGCTGCCTGTTGCCGCCTCGCTTCGCGTTTGGCGTCGTTGGGGTCCATGCCCTTGACCACCTCGCCGGCGGCGATGGTGGCGGCCTTGCGCGCAGCCTTCTCATTATACTTGGGCCATGGGCCGAGGGTCTTGCGTTGCGTCCCTCTTATTCCCGGCTTGGTGAAGAGGTAAACCCACGTTCGGCCCCCGGTGACGCGCATGCGCAGGGCAAGGCCAGGCAGCTTGTCGTCGTGGAGATAATGCTGAGCTTTGCCGGGCGGCAGCACGGCGTTGCGGATCACCGCATCGGTGAGTGTCAGCTGGTTGGTCGGCTCCGTCATGATCCATTCCCCACCTCTGTGCCCCGGTGTGCCCCTGCGAGGGGCAATCGCGCCCAATCGGGGCAAGCTCTCAGAGCTTCCCTCACAATGTGCCCCAAAAGGAAGAATCGAGAGACCAGACCTCAGATCTTCCCTCATTGTTGTGCCCCAAGGGAAAATCTGCGGCGGGCACAACAGGGGCACACAAAATGCAGTATGGCCGCTTATGGTCTACTGAGGCTAAAGCGGCCATAAGATACTGCAATAAAACGAATTATTTCGACAAAACTGTGGCTGTGCGTGGTCAGCCTGGATCTACGGATTGTGGTTCACACGGGAGAGGTCCAAGGTTCGATCCCTTGTGCGTCCACCATTCCTCCAAACCCCTGCCGGGCGCGGACGATTGTCGACATTCCGGTGTCCTTCGGGACCGCCTCATCAAAATGTCGAAAACAACCCCATGCAAAGGAGCCGAGGCGAGTGTGATGCGGCCGGCGTTCCGGCTCACTGCCGGCGGCGCTGCGGTGTCTCTGACGGATTGGCGATGCGCCGGCTCAGTTCGCCGAGCAGGTCGCGAACCGCGCAGTCGAGTTCATCGGGCGGGGTGGTGAGATCGGCCTGTTGCAGACCGGACGCCCGATGCCGGCTACGGGCGGAGATGTCGTCATTGGCGGCAAGGATGGCGTCGGCATCGCCGCCGGTATCATCCCGCCGCGGGCGGGGTCGCCAGGCGTGAGGCGCGTGAACCTCCGGCGCGTGAACAGGCAACGGAGACCGCCGTTTGCGGCGCGAGATCAACTCCCGGACGCCGTACCCCGATACGAACCCGACCCCGGCGACGAGAACGACAATCAGAAATTCCAGCATTGTGCTGTCCCCAATCACCCTGCTGCGGCGCAATAAGCGCGACAATGCGGCAGGGACTTGACCGGGTCGGTTCCTTTTCACGGTATCGCGCAGAAAGCCGTCCCACGGAGTCCTACGGGGTTTTTTTCGCAGGCCTCCTCGGCTACCTTCCCGGAACTCGCGGGGGCCGGGGGAGTCTCGATGCGCAAGGGCAACGACTACATTCTGAAGCTGCGGCCTTGGTCGCTGTCGACGTTCGTCGTCGCCCTGCTCGCCGTGGTGCTGGCCACCGCGACGCAGGAGATGTTCGCGAGCTTCGGCATGCAATTCTATTTCGCGAGCTTCGTCCCGGCGATCCTGATCGCCGGCCTGATGGGTGGCGCGCCGGCCGGCGCCTTCGCGACCATCATCACGGTTCCGATTGTCTGGTGGGTCTTCATGCCCCCCTGTTTCGATTTCGCCTGGCCCACGGCCGACGACTATGACCGCATCGCGACGTTCCTGCTGTCGAGCGCGCTTTTGGTCTGTTTCTCCCAGCTCTACCGGGAAGCGCTGGTCATCCTGCGGAAGTAAGCGGCCGCGATCGGCCGTCGGCGGCGGCAAGCTGGCCGCCTACTGCGCGGATCGCTCGCCCTCAGATCCCGAACATCCAGACCGCGACGATGGTGGCCAAGGTCGCCAGCCCGCTGATGGTCCAGCCCACCGCGTAGAAGGTGTCGTCGGGGGCGGTGTCGAGCACCGTATTGGTGGTTTCCGTCACTGATCGCCAGCGCATGGCGTCTCTCCTCGGAACTCCTGCCCGGCGACATAACGCGGCGCGCGGTTCCCGGTTCCCTCCTCTTCGCGGCGGCCGCGCCGATCACGCACAATTCACGGACTGCTGATCGGCGCAGCGGAACCCTGCGACATTCTGTCCCGTTGAGGGGCGCTGGGGACCAACTTGGGAGAACTATCCGATGCGAACACTGATCCTTGCTGCCACCGCGCTCGCCTTCATTTCGTCCGCCGCACTCGCACAGGACAAGGCAGGCGGCAGTCCGGCCCCCGCAGCGCAAGGCGCCAACACGACGACCAAGGGCGAGGCGACCAAGATGGCGCCGAAGAAGGCGAAGAAGACCGCAAAGAAATCGAGCACCAAGTCCGGCGCCGCCGCGGCCGGCGACGATGCGGCCAAGCAATAAACAGAAACAATCGCGCTCACGGAAAAGGCCGCCCGAAGGCGGCCTTTTTGCTGTCCCGGTGCGGAGGTGCCTCCGCGCGTCACGTCGCAATCAGATGTGCCGATCGCTTGCGGCCGTGAGGCTTGAGGCAGTGAAATCAGGTGCGGGAGAGGGAGCGAAAGAGGCGCAGAGCCGATAATCCGCACCGCCATCGGATCGTTCTGAAAATTGACCACCAGCTCCAGTAATTGCTCCACCTCCCGCGACTTCTGTTGTGCCGCGTGCGCAGCAAACACGCATGATCCAAACGGGCTATCACAGCAACGCGTAGAAAGATTCACCGATAGACCTTAATGCTGAGCGCCATCGTCGCGCCCGCCCGCGAGCCCGCTCTCGCGCATCCGCTCGGCAAACCAGAGCGTCACGGCGCTGTCGATCGCTCCGCCAGTATAGACCTCGGAAAGGCTCACTCCGTTCGTGCCGACAATCAGCAGAACGCCCATGGCATAGGCGAACCAGACATTCGGATCGGTCAGCGCCTGCAGCTTGCGCTGATCGTGCTCGAGGAGCTGATGATTGCTGTCCTTGCGAAGCTCGATGGCCAGCAGATTGTTCGGGATGTCGCGCTGATGCACGACGATGTCGGGATAGATCGACTTGCCGAGATGGTCGTCGGTCGAGATCGTCGAGCCACGCGGCAGCCGCAGCGTGCGCTCGCCGAGCCGATCGTAGTTGCAATCGATCTGCCAGCCGGAAAATTGCCGCTCGACATAGACGGCGAGCCGGTGAGTAAGCGTTCGCTCGCCGACGTCGCGCTCCAGCAGGAACATCTCCTGCGCATAGAATTCCTGTACGGCGGCGATCACCTTGTTCAGCTCGGTCTGCATTGGCGCCTCCGACTGGACTGGACCGCCGCCGCGGCCATGAACTCGCCCTGCTACATCTGAACTTCGATCAGCCGCGGTCCCGGTTCGGCAACCGCTTCCGCCAGCGCCTTGTTGAACTCGTCGGCCGTGGTCACCGCCCTGCCCGGTACGCCCATGCCCCTCGCGAGCGCCACGAAGTCGAGCGTCGGCCGGTCGATCTTCAGCATGTCCTGCGCCCGCTTGCCCGGCTCGCCGGCGCCGACGCCGTCGAACTCGCCGCGCAGGATCTGGTAGATCCGGTTGGCGAACACGATCGTCACGACGTTGAGCCCTTCGCGCGCCTGCGTCCACAGCGACTGGATGGTGTACATGGCGCTGCCGTCGCCGACCATGCAGATCACCTTGCGGTCCGGACAGGCGATCGCGGCGCCGGTCGCGACCGGTGTCGAGAAGCCGATCGAGCCGCCCATGTTCTGCAACCAGTCATGCGGCGCAGCGCCCGCCGTCGGCGGGAAGAAGCCGCGGCCGGTGGTGACGGATTCGTCCACCATGATGGCGTTCTCGGGGATCGCGCACGCAATCGCCTGCGCGATCGTCGCGTGATTGAGCGCGCCGGTCGGCTTGACCAGTTCCGGATGCTGCTGCGGCTTGACGTCCTGCGCGGTTGCATGCAGCGCATTGGCGAGCGCCTCGAGGGCTGCGACCGAATTCTCGCCCCAGGCGGTCATGCGATGCACCTCGCAGCCTTCCGCCTTCAGCATGCTCGGCTTGTTCGGATAGGCGAAGAACGCCACCGGATCGTTGGCCTCGGCCAGCACGATGTGACGAAAATTCTTCAGGATCGGCAGCGCCTGCTCGATCACATAGGGAATCCGGTTGACCGAGAAGCGGCCGCGGCCGCGCGCCATGCGCGGGTGATAGGTCTGGCCCATCACGGTGCAGCCGGTCTTGCCGGCGATGCGCTCGGCGAGCGCCAACCCGTGCTCGGTCAGCGCGCTGCCGGTGACCAGCAGCAGCGTGTGCGCGGCATCGCCGTGCAGGATTCTTGCCGCGGTGTCGACCGCCTGCGGCGAGTAGCTCGGGC
Source organism: Bradyrhizobium sp. USDA 3364 (assembly GCF_054056355.1). Classification (NCBI taxonomy): domain Bacteria; kingdom Pseudomonadati; phylum Pseudomonadota; class Alphaproteobacteria; order Hyphomicrobiales; family Nitrobacteraceae; genus Bradyrhizobium; species Bradyrhizobium sp. USDA 3364. The sequence goes on along the minus strand of NZ_JBSRYG010000002.1, from coordinate 4,458,710 downwards.
GCTGCGTATCCACGGGCACCTCAGCGACACCGTCGGCCTCGTTCCAGGCGGTGTCGGCCGGCAGGATCAGGGTCGCGATCTGCGGCGGCGCGCTCCTGGCCGCGGCGATCGCGGCGGCACCATCGGCGGCCACCGACTTGGCGTCCGGCGAGGTGCGCACCCAGGACGACATCGGGCGGGCCAGGCCCTCGATGTCTGATGTCAGCGGCGCGTTGTAGCCGATGTGGTAGGTGGCGTGCTGGCCGACGATGTTGACGATGCCGGAATGCGCCTTCTTGGCGTTGTGCAGATTGGCGAGGCCGTTGGCGAGACCGGGCCCGAGATGCAGCAGCGTCGAGGCCGGCGTTCCTTTCATGCGGAAATAACCGTCGGCCGCACCGGTGACGATGCCCTCGAACAGGCCGAGCACGCAGCGCATGCCCGGGACCTTGTCCAGCGCCGCGACGAAATGCATCTCCGAGGTGCCCGGGTTGGTAAAACAGACATCCACGCCGCCTGCGACCAATGTCCGCACCAGACTTTCCGCACCATTCATGATCTCGCTCCCGCCAATGACGTTTCTTTGGGTTGATCCAGATCAACCATTCTTCATCCGCTTCGTCAAAGGCTTGGCCGGACAATGCAGGTATCGCCTCCGATCTGTTGCCTTTTTAAACCGTGTTGGCCGAAACTGCCTGAAGTCACGGCTTCGTCGCTTGCGAAACGCCGGCAATTGTGGCCTGTCTGACTTGATATTTGATTGTTCGCGAGGACGACGACCATGCGCCCGTTTGCCTTGATGTTTGCCGCGCTCACGATCCTGGCAGGTGCCGGCCAGGCCCAGGCCCAGTTCTTCGACTCCCGGGGCTACCAGTCCGAGACCCCGAGTTTCTTCGGCGGCGGCGGCTCCGGTCCGATCCCGCGCACCACCGTCAGCTACCCGACCAACTACGCCCCCGGCACCATCGTGATAAGCACCGGTGAGCGGAGGCTCTATCTGGTGATGGCGAATGGCCAGGCGCTGCGCTACGGCATCGGCGTCGGCCGCGACGGCTTCCGCTGGAGCGGTGTCCACCGCATCTCCGCGAAGAAGGAATGGCCGTCCTGGACGCCGCCGTCGCAGATGCTGCGCCGCCGCCCCGATTTGCCGCGCCACATGAACGGCGGTATCGAGAACCCGCTCGGCGCGCGCGCGATGTATCTCGGCTCCACGCTGTACCGCATCCACGGCTCGAACGAGCCGGAGACGATCGGCCAGGCGGTTTCGTCGGGCTGCTTCCGCATGACCAATGAGGACGTCACCGACCTCTATAGTCGCGTCTCGGTCGGCGCCACCGTCGTGGTGAGAAATTGATCACGGCGATTTCATCGGAACCGAATTCCGCCGTCCGGCAAGATCGCTGATCCCGACGGCTTGATCCCTCCTTGCGCTGCCGCAGACCTTGCGGCAGCGTTGTCAAAATGCCCCAGCCCCGCCCCTCGATCCTGCTCCTTCTCGCGGCAGCACTCGCCGCCTGCCTTGCCGACGCCACCGTGCCGGCAGCCGCCGCCGAGGTGCCGGCCGTCGTCGCGCGTCAGCGCAGCGAGAAGAAGGTCTTCACCGACGCCGAGATCGTCGAGGGCTTTTTGAAGACCGCGTTCGGCGCCGAATATCATCTGGCCGGGCGCGTCGACCGCATCCGCAAATACGACAGGCCAGTGCGCGTGTTCGCCGACGGCAGCCGCGCCGACCGCAAGGCCCAGCTCGGCAAGGTCGTCGCCGACATCCGCGCCAGGGTGCAGCATCTCGACATCGCGATGACCGAGAACAGCGAGGCCGCCAATGTCGTGGTCAAGCTGGTGCGCGACCGCGAGCTCTACCGCACGATCGCGACCTATTACGGGCAGGAGCGCGCCAGGGAAATCCGCTCCTCGCTCGACCCGCAATGCCTGTCCGGCTTCCGCAAGAACGAGAACTACGAGATCGAGCATTCCGACGTGATCCTCACCGTCGACAATGGCGATTTCGTCTTTCTCGACTGCGCCTATGAGGAGCTGCTGCAGTCGCTCGGCCCGATCAACGACACCGCGACGGTGCCGTGGACCATGTTCAACGACAGCGTCTCGATGGGCTATTTCGATGTCTACGACCAATATCTGCTCAATCTGCTCTACGACCGCCGCATCAAGCCCGGCATGAACGTGCAGGAGGTCAAGGCCGTGCTGCCCGCCGTGCTCGCCGACGTCCGCGCCTGGGTGACGAAGGTGAACCATCTGGAGTGAGCGTGGCGCGATTGGTGCGCACGCTCGCGGCACACCGCGCGTGAGGGACACACCGGCAGCAGGATTCCCTCTCCCCTTGCGGGAGAGGGTTAGGGAGAGGGGTGCCACACGACGTGCGCTCGCCGTATGCGTCGCGACAATAGGCGCACGCAGTTGCGCGACCAGTGCCCTCATCAACCGTCTCGCCCGGGGCTCACCCCTCTCCCCACCCTCTCCCGCAAGGGGAGAGGGAGCCTGAGATGCGTGCTCACCTCACGGTCGTCACCTCACCGGATTCAGCACAGCCCCCCTCCCCGCTTGACCTTGCCCCTGCGGCCGCCTCCATGGAAGCGCGGTCAGATGACGCGAGGTGATTCGATGAATGCTGCTGCCGCCCGTTTCCTCGGCCCGTCCGAAGCTGCGAGACAGCTCGGTATCTCGGCGAAAGCGCTGCGCCTGTACGAGGAGCGCGGCCTGATTGCACCCGTCCGCTCGCCGGCGGGATGGCGCGCCTATGGCGCCGCCGAGATGGCGCGCTGCGCCGAGATCGTCGAGCTGCGCGCGCTCGGCCTCGGCATCGGTGAAGTGGCGCGGATCCTGAACGGCGACGCGGCCATCCTCGGCCGCGTGCTGGCCGCGCATGAGGCCGCGCTCGACGCACGCATCCGCCAATGCAGCGACAGCATCGCGCGAGTGCGCCGGCTGCGCTGCGACCTCGGCCGCGGCAAGGTGCCCGCGACGCGTGATGTGATCGGTGCCGTCAGGACACGGCCGGCGATCGGTGTCGCGTTCGACCTGCCGTGGCCATGGGGCGGCGAGCGCTTCGAACTGCGCGACATCAAAGCCTTGAACTATATCGTCGGCCCGCTCGGCAGCGGCAAGACGCGCCTCGCCCAGCGGCTCGCGGACGTGCTGCCCGGCGCCACGTTCCTGGGGCTGGACCGCGCAGCCGACGGCGGCGCGGCCGCATCTGCGCGGCTCGATGCCGACGCGGCGCACAGGGCCAGGGTCGAAACGAGCCGTGCCGTCCTGTTGGCCGACGGCGCGGCGGACTCGATCGCCTTGACCGTCCTGCTCGCCTCGCTCGAGGCCGACGACGGTGCGATCCTCGTGATCGACATGCTCGAGCAAGGGCTCGATGCGGCGAGCCAGGAAGCGATCATCGCGCATCTGCGCCGTCGTGGACCGGAGGCGCGGCCGCTGTTCTTCCTCACGCGGTCCAACGCGATCCTGGACCTCGACACGGTCGGCGACGATGAAGCGATCATCTTGTGCCCCGCCAATCACAGCCGGCCGGTCTGCGTCAGGCCCGTCCCCGGCGCGGTGGGCTATGAAGCGGTTGCGACCTGCCTCGCCTCGCCGGAGGTGCGCGCGCGGACCGAAGGCATGGTTGCGTGGCGGTCGTCCTGAATTCACGCATTGGTTGTATTATCATTGCATGACAATGCACGACGCAGGTCGGATGCGCGCCTGAAAAGTGTGGTATAAGCGGCTGCGATGACCGAGCTTCCCCGTACCCAGGCCTTGCGTTGCTTCATCACGGTCGCCCGTGAGGGCACCGTGTCGCGCGCAGCAGCGATGCTGAAACTGACCCAGCCCGCGGTCAGCCTGCAACTGAAGGCACTCGAGGAAAGCACCGGGCTGCAGCTGTTCAACCGCACGCCCAGCGGCTTCACGCTGACCGAGGCCGGTGCGTCGCTGCTGCCGCTGGCGCACCGGGCGGTGGCGGCGGCATCCGACTTCAAGGCGATGGCGGACTCGCTGAACGAGGCGCAGCGCGGCACGCTGCGGGTCGGCACCATCCTCGACCCCGAATTCACCCGGCTCGGACCGTTTGTCCGCAGCCTTGCGATGTCGTCGCAACGTACCGAAGTCTTCCTGCGCCATGGCGTGAGCGACGACGTGCTGGCGCAGATCGGCCGGGGCGAGCTCGACGTCGGCTACTATGTCGACGCTACGCCGCCGGACCAGCTCATCCATCACAGCTTCGCCGAGCGGACCATTGCCGACGGCCGCTACCAGCTGGCGCCGCTGCTCAGCTACGATTACCGCGTCATCGCGCCGATCGGCTGGCGGGACCGGGTGATGGGCAAGGGCTGGGCGGAGCTTGCCGAGCTGCCCTGGCTCGCGACACCGCCGCACTCCGGTCACCGCAGGATGCTCGACGACATCTTCCGCCCGCTCGGCCCGTTGCCGAAGCGCATCGGCTACACCGACCAGGAAGAGGCGATGATCGACTTCGTCGAATCCGGCCTCTGTCTCAGCCTCGCGCGCGACAATGTGCTGGCGCCGCGGATGGCGCGCCCGCATCAATTCGTGGTCGCCGACAAGGTGAAGCTCACCTGCGATCTCTCCTTTGCCAGCCTCGCCGCCCGCCGCCAGGAGCCTGTGATCGCCCACGCCTTCGCGAGCGTGCGCGCGGTGTGGAATATCAAGCCGGCAATTGCCGGCGCCGGACCGACGCGGACGCGGAAAGTCGCGAAGAACGTGTAGCGCGGACGCGACGCCACGATCGAGACCGCACAAGCTAGAGACAAACCGGATAGAGCTTTCCCGTTACGGACGCGACCTTTCCATCTGCCGTCTGGTCGATCGCAATGAACTCGTTACAGGGTCCCGCATGGCGACTCCACAAAAGTTCGGCCGAGTTCGGTCGATCCGGCGGGACGCGCCTCAACGAAGCATCTCCCTTCAGTTACCCCCAAGCGCGGCGAACAACGACGGCTATGTTGTTCTACTTCAGCGCCAGCGTGGAGCAATACGCCGAGACTTCACCGCTTCTCCAGCCGTTCTTCAGTCCGGTTTCCGTGCAATCATTATAGCTCTTGAAGGGGACGCCGCCGGGCCCGATGTTTCTGCATCCGGTGTAGGCGGACGCGCCGGCCGACCAGGAGCAGCCGACCCAGGGGCGGTCACCCGACCTCATGCTCGAGATGCAGCCGCCGATGCAAAACACCGAAGTCGCAGCCGCATGCGGAGACGAAGACGAGGTGCCGCGGGCCGCCGCGCGCTGGTTCGGCCTGTGTTGCGCGGCGACATGCCTCGGCGCGTTGACCGAAATGTCGGGAAGCGGGCTGGGCTGCGACCATGCCGGGCTGCTCGACGCGCACAGCGGTGGGACGATCGACAAGAGTGCGACGGCGAAATGCGTGACGAAGAACGACGAGCCTTTCATAGCCATGTCCTCCCAAATGCCGGACGGTCATTCCATCCCGGGATGCAGGCTAGCACACATTCAACTGCGTGGGATTGCTATTCGGCGCGAGTTCGCTGCCGTGTGGCCACGCTCAAGATACAATCAGCAACATGGCGACCGCTCATGGGCCAGGAAAGACCTAGGCGGCGACGACCAGCGGCCTCGTCATATCCGCCATCGCGGGCACCAGCGACGGCGCCGCGCAATCCTGCCGGGCGAGCTCACTGACGAGCTCCCGCAGCCTCGGCGGCAAATCGGCGTAGTCGCCGCGCAGGGCATAGCGCAGCCTCTCGCCGATTTCTTCGCAGATGGCGCGCGCGTGCTCGGACGCGATCGGATGAGGTTCACGCATCGACGTGGACTGCGTAGACGTGGACTGCTTGCAAAGGCCGCGAGCCGTCAGACGGCATTTCCGCGTACGCGGATCCCGCATGCGCACATGCGATCAAAACCAGGATCCGAACGATGCTGAACATGGTTCGTACTCCCTTTTCCCGTCCATCAATAGCAGGAGGTCGTTGCCGCCGGATTAGGGAAACTGGTTCTCACCGCCTTTAGGGAAGTGGTAAACGCGAGGTTTCGGGACAGGTTTGCGACGCGGCAATTCCGGCGATCGATGCCGGCGCCCCAATCAGGTGTCCCCAATCCAGGGGACAGACGCATCCGGCGGAATCAATATGATGCGAGACCGGACGCCGGTCGGCTATCATCGGCCGCATACAAAAAGAACTTGCTGGGAGGATTTGCAATGAAGCTGGCCGTGGCCGGACTCTGGGTACTCGCGGGCGCGATGCTGGTTACGCCGGACGCACGTGCCGACATCAAGGTCGGCGTCGTGGTGTCCGGCTCGGGTCCGGGCTCGGCGCTCGGCCAGCCGCAGATGCGGACCATTGCCGCGCTCCCGAAGGAGATCGGCGGCGAGAAGGTGACCTATATCGCGCTCGACGACGAGTCCGATCCCACCAAGGGCACCCAGAATGCCCGACGTCTCGTGATCCAGGACGGGGTCGACATCCTGATCGGCTCCTCGCTCACCCCTGTGACCATGCCGATGCTCGACGTCGCGGTGGAATCCAAGACGCCGATCATCTCGCTCGCGGCGGCGACCGCGATCGTGCAGCCGATGGACGACCGCCGCCGCTGGGCATTCAAGGTGGTGCCCAACGACGATCTGATGGCGGCGGCGATCCTGAAATACATCGCCAAATCCGGCATCAAGACGCTCGGCTATATCGGCGTGTCCGACGGCTATGGCGAAGGATACTACAAGGAAGTGTCGCGGCTCGCCCCTCAGCTCGGCATCACCGTCACGACGCACGAGGTCTATGCGCGCGCCGACACCAGCGCGATGGGCCAGGCGCTGAAGGTGATCGCGACCAACCCGGAGGCGGTGTTCATCGCCTCTGCCGGCACGCCCGCCGTGCTGCCGCAGGAGGCGCTGCGCAGCCGCGGCTATGCCGGCAAGATCTTCCAGACCCACGGCGTTGCGTCGGAGGAATTCATCAAGCTCGGCGGCGCCAATATCGATGGCGCCGTCTTCACCGGCGAGGCCTTCACGATCGCCGACGACCTGCCGGCCAACGATCCGTTCCGCCAGGTGCGCGACGAATTCGTTTCGGCCTACGAGAAGGCCAACGGCCAGAAACCGAACATCTTCGGCGCGCATCTGTGGGATGCGGTCACGCTGTTCAAGCGCGCGGCGGCCAATGCGCTGAAGACGGCAAAGCCCGGCACGGCTGAATTCCGCGCCGCGCTGCGCGACGAGCTCGAGCGCGGCAAGGACGTCTACCTGAACAACGGCCTCTCGACCATGAGCGCGATCGACCACAACGGCTATGACGAGCGCTCTGCGTTCCTGATCAAGGTCGAGGGCGGCAAATTCCGGCTGGTGAAGTAGCGAGGGACCGTCGGCGGCTGCGCCATCACACCTTGCCGGCGCCGCTGCAGATGCCCTTCAGCGCCTGCCATTCGGCCGATGACAGCAGCGGCGGACCGTCGGGCCGGCTGGCGGCATCGGCCTTGTCCATGCGCGCGAGGCGATCCTCGGTCAGCGGATGGCCGGAGACGATCGAGAACCCCTTGCCGCCTTCCTTGCCGGTGACGCGGAACATCAATTCGCCCATCGGTTTCGCCGGACGGCCGAGCTTGTGCATGGTCTCGATCGCGAACGTGTCGGCGTTGGTCTCGGCGTCGCGCGAATAGGACGACGTCACCAGCGAGCGCGAGGCGAAGATCAACGCGCCGGAGCCGGTGATGTCGCCGAACAGCAGCCCGATCAGGAACGAGGTGCCGCCATTGTGGATCAGCTCGCGCATGCTGTCGCGGTGGCGGAGATGGCCGAGCTCATGCGCCAGGACGCCGGCGATCTCATCGGGGCTTTCCGCTTTCGCCAGCAGCCCGTCGAACAGATAGACCTTGCCGCCCGGCAGCGCGAAGGCGTTCGGAACCGGCGTCGCCAGCACGCCCGACTGCACCGAATTGTCGAGACCTGCGGCCGCCCGCAACTCGCCGACCAGCTTCTCGAACGCCGCTTGTCCCGCCGCGCTGGCGCTGCACGGCTTGCCGTCGAACACCACCTTGACCTGCGCCTCCGCGACGTCGCCGAGACGCCGCTCGAAGGAATCCGGCACCAGCGGCGTCAGCCGCTCGGCGGCCAGCGGCACGCCGAACAGCACCACCAGCACGATCGAGACCGCGGCCGCGAGCGACCAGCCGACGATCGCGGCGACGCCCCTGCGGCTCGGCAGCCCGTCCTCGAGCGCGTCGCAGCGCGCAACGAGCTCGGCGATCAGCTGCGCGTCGCGGATTTCCAGCCGCGCCAGCGACGGGGCGGTCAAACAGCTCAGCCGCAACAGGCCTGACGGACTGTCGGCGCGGCGGATGTCGTGGAACGGCCAGCGCGCCAGCGGCTCGCCGTTTTCCCTGATCTCCAGCGCGTCGGACAGTTTGAGCGCGACGATGCGCCGCCGGTTCGACAGGCCGTCGAAGAACACGCCGCCGCGAGCAGGCAGCGCCGCGGAGTTGGCCGGGCCGGACTCGGATTCCATGTTGCTAGAGCGCGCTGAGATTGGGTTGAATCGTCATCGCGCTTTAGCTCCTTTTTTGAGCATGATCTTTTCGGAAAACCGCTTCGCACTTTTCCGGATCATGCTTTAGAACCCACCGACGTCGAGGCCGTCGGCAAAGCCTTCGCCGAGCGCGTTGGCGAGATCGCCGCGCGCGGTGACGTCGGCCGCCGCCTCGATGTTGTGCACGATAGTCGACGACAGCACCCGGACCCAGAGATCGCGCATCAGATAGACCCGCATCACCACGTTCATCGCCAGCGCAAAGGCGAGATAGCCGATGCCGAACAGGACGATCAGGGGAATGCTCCTGGCGAACCCCTCGGTCTTGAAGAGGGTCTCGATCGAGGAGCCGTCGATGCTGGCGACCAGGAAGGTGCAGAGTCCAAGATAGGCCGCGAACACCATGCCGAGCAGCACGATCCAGCCGATCATCTTCCAGTAGAAGCCGATCAGCGCGCCGCGGGGAAGCGTGGATTCCAGCCTCACCTCGCCGAAGCGGATGCCCGACAGCCACCAGCGCCACTCGATCGCCTTGAACGCGGCATAAGCGAACGGGATGAAGACGTAGGAAATCAGCGCGAACGGCATCAGGAGCCAGAGCCACCAGCCGCGCTTGAAGAAGTCCCAGCCGCGGCCCTCGAACGAGCCCTGCAGATCGCCGTAATAGGAATGCCGCATCTTGTAGCGCTCGAGCGCCGCCTCGCGCCACGGCAGGGCGAAGCCGAGCGTGATCATGACCAGCAGGCCCCACAGCGAGGCCTTGAGCGCGTAGATCCAGCCCGAGCCGCTCATCCAGAAGCGGACGCCGCGCCACACCGTGCGGGTCAGCCGGTAGCGCCGCGCGCGGTAGATCGCGAACTGGCCGAACAGATAGAAGAAGGCGACCAGCGGCAGCGAGGCGAATGCCTTGAGATGCTCCGCCTCGATGCCGATCAGGAAGTAGCCGAGATAGATCGGCACCAGGATCGCGAGCGCGACCAGGAAGCCGATCAGGAGCTCCTTGCCGCGGCCGGTATATTCCGGCGCGTCGCCGTCGATCTGGGTGTTGGACCAGAGATGACGGCGGATGTCGGTGGTGAGCCAGAACCGGTAGAAGCCGACCGTGACCAATTCGAGCCCGGCGCCGCGCGCGATCAGGCGGAAAAACTCCTTCCGGTTCCCTGAAAATGCCACCGGCATCGGCGGCGGGACCGGTTGCGGCGGCGGCTGCGGCGGCCCCAGCGGGGTCCAGCTCATGTCGTTCACGGGATAGCTCCAGGACGGGACAATCTCTGCGTATCAAAAGCACAGGTTTGTCGCCGCGAGTGTGATCCAGGTTTCACAGGAGGTCGAGGGCCGGGGCGGTTTTTGGCGGGGTGCGGTTGGCTTTGCCTTAACGGGATTGCGGGGAGCCGCGCAGCCCAGGCGGCGCCGACGCCCTTCCAGGTGCCGCGGAGCGAGCTTCGAACCCAAAACAGCGCATTGCATACTTACGCTAGGCCGACGGAACGGCAGCCACGCCGCCGCAGGCGAGGAAAAGTGCGATGAAGACGTGGGTATTGTCGGCTTGCGTCCTGGCGCTCACGGCAGCTCCCGTTGCAGCGGCCGACGTGCGGCTGGATTCCTATCGTAATCCAAAGAGCGAGAACTTCCGTATCTTCAATCATATGTACCTGGACGGCGTCAGGGGCGGCCTGATGGCTTCCAATGCCTGGCTGAAGCGGCATGGTGGCCAGATGTTGTTCTGCATGCCGGGCGACCTCGCACTGAGCAGCGAGCAGACCGAAGAGATCATGCTCAAGTCGGCCGACAAGCGCTCCGCGAAAGGCGAGATGGTGGTCGCGCTCCTGCTGCTCTGGGGGATGCAGGACACCTATCCCTGCGAAAAGACCGGCAGCGAAAAAACCGGCGGCGCGAAAACCGACAACCAATAGGCGGCGCTTGCACCGTCCGCACGCCGCGGCTCGACCAAATCAAACGGCGTTTCAAACGGGCGTGGTCGCCGCCATGCCCCTCCACCAACCGCGAAAGGCCCGGATTCGGCCGCTTTGGTCTGGTATCGATGCGGCCAAATGCGCGTCGAGAGCCCTTGCGCAAACCGCCGAATGGGAATGTAATTCGGTAAAACATGCCGCGCCGGCGATGCCCCCGGCCGCTGCAACGGTTGAGGAGCCGCTCATGCACGGGACCATCGATCTCGCCGACACCACGAATCTCGACGCCGCCCGCGAGCGCGCCAACACGCTTGCGCTCGCGGACTACGATCCCGGCGATCCCGAGCTGTTCAAGAGCGATACATTCTGGCCGTATTTCGACCGGCTGCGCAAGGAAGACCCGGTGCACTACTGCAAGGACTCGATGTTCGGTCCGTACTGGTCGGTCACCCGCTACAACGACATCATGGACATCGAGACCAACCATTCGGTGTTCTCCTCGGCCGCCTCGCTCGGCGGCATCACCATCCGCGACGTGCCGCCGGATCTGCGCCGCGAGAGCTTCATCGCGATGGACCAGCCGCGCCATTCGGCGCAGCGCAAGACCGTGGCGCCGATGTTCACGCCGACGCATCTCGACGAGCTTGCCATCAACATCCGCAGGCGCTCGACCGAGTGCCTCGACAATTTGCCGCGCGGCGAGGTGTTCGACTGGGTCGACAAAGTCTCGATCGAGCTGACGACGCAGATGCTCGCGGTGCTGTTCGACTTCCCCTGGGAGGACCGCCGCAAGCTGACGCGCTGGTCCGACGTCGCCACCACCCTGCCCGGCGCCGGCGGCCTTGTCGCCACCGAGGACGAGCGGCAGGCCGAACTGATGGAATGCGCGACCTATTTCGCCCGGCTCTGGAAGGAGCGCTCGAGCCAGCCGCCGAAGAGCGACCTGCTCTCGATGATGGCGCACAGCGACGCCACGCGGAACATGGATCCGAAGAACTTCCTCGGCAATCTGATCCTCTTGATCGTCGGCGGCAACGACACCACGCGCAACACGCTGTCCGGCAGCATCTATGCGCTGAGCAAGCATCCGGAGCAGTATCGCAAGCTGCGCGAGAACCCTGATCTGATCGACAGCTTCGTACCCGAGGTGATCCGCTGGCAGACGCCGCTCGCCCACATGCGGCGCACCGCGCTCGCCGACTACGAATTCCGCGGCCGCCAGATCAAGAAGGGCGACAAGGTCGTGATGTGGTACGTCTCGGGCAACCGCGACGAGGAGGCGATCGAGCGGCCCTACGTGTTCGACATCGAGCGCGCCCGGCCGCGCACCCACATCTCGTTCGGCTTCGGCATCCACCGCTGCGTCGGCCTTCGCCTCGCCGAGCTGCAGCTCAAGATCATCTGGGAGGAGATCCTCAAGCGCTTCGACACCATCGAGGTGGTGGAGGAGCCGCAGCGGGTGTATTCCAGCTTCATCAAGGGCTACGAGACGCTGCCGGTGCGCATTGCCGCCTGACGCATGGTAGGTTTCTCCCTCTCCCGCTTACGGGAGAGGTGGGAGTGAGAGCATTCACTGGAGCTAGTTGAGATGAACGTCCAGACCGCCATCCGTGCCGACCGGGCCGAGCTAAAGCGCCAGGCGCGCGAGGAAGCCTATGCGACGCCGCTGAAAGATTTTCATCCCGGCGCGCCAAAACTGTTCCGCGACGACACGCTGTGGCCGTGGTTCGAGCGGCTGCGCAAGGAAGAGCCGGTGCACTACTGCACCAATGCGCCGATCGAGCCGTATTGGTCGGTTGTGAAGTACAACGACATCATGCATGTCGACACCAGCCACGGCATCTTCTCCTCGGACTCCACGCTCGGCGGCATCTCGATCCGCGACGTGCCGCCCGGCTACGACTATCCGAGCTTCATCGCGATGGACCAGCCGAAGCACGCCCATCAGCGCAAGACCGTGTCGCCGATGTTCACGCCCGATCATCTCGACGAGCTGGCCAAGCTGATCCGCCAGCGCTCGGCCAGCGTGCTCGACAATCTGCCGCGCAACGAGACCTTCAACTTCGTCGAGCGCGTCTCGATCGAACTGACCACCCAGATGCTGGCGACGTTGTTCGACTTCCCCTGGGAGGAGCGGCGTAAGCTGACGCGCTGGTCCGACGTCTCCACCGCCCTGCCGAAGAGCGGCATCGTCGAGTCGCCGGAGCAGCGCCGGCAGGAGATGGACGAGTGCTACGCCTACTTCTCGAAGCTCTGGAACGAGCGCGTCAACGCACCGCCGCGCAACGATTTGCTGTCGATGATGGCGCATAGCGACGCCACCCGGCACATGGACCCCGACAATCTGATGGGCAACATCATCCTGCTCATCGTCGGCGGCAATGATACCACGCGCAACACCATGAGCGGCTCGGTGCTGGCGCTGCACGAGCATCCCGACCAGTTCCGGAAGCTGAAGGAGAACCCTGCGCTGATCGACACCATGGTGCCGGAAGTGATCCGCTGGCAAACGCCGCTCGCGCATATGCGGCGCACCGCGCTCCAGGACACCGAGCTCGGCGGCAAGACGATCCGGAAGGGCGACCGCGTCGTGATGTGGTACGTCTCCGGCAACCGCGACGACGAGGTGATCGACCGTCCTGACGAGTTCATCATCGACCGCGCGCGGCCGCGCATCCATCTGTCGTTCGGCTTCGGCATCCACCGCTGCGTCGGCATGCGCCTTGCCGAGCTGCAGCTCAAGATCGTCTGGCAGGAGATGCTGAAGCGCTTCGACCGCATCGAGGTGGTCGGCGAGCCGAAGCGGGTCTATTCCAGCTTCGTGCGCGGCATCGAGAACCTGCCGGTGCGGATCCCGGGCTAGATCCAGATTATCCTTGGCTGCACCTACGTTCGGCCCTATGTCTTGCCGGCGTCTTGCGGTTTGGGCTAGAGCATGATCCGGAAAAGTGGAAACCGGTTTTACGAAAAGATCATGCTCAAACAAAGAGATGAGATCGTGATGCGTTTCCGTGGAAACGCATTACGATCTAGTTGACGGATCATGAACCGGAAAGAACGGCGTGCGGCCGGTAAGCAACGGGACGCGTCCGCCAAGAGTTCGCCTGCTTTCGGCGCCGCTGGCATCAGCATTGCCGGCCTCGCTGCCGAGGCCAGCCGCTTCTATGGGATGCGCCGCTTCAACGAGGCGCAGGAGATCTGCCGGCAAATTCTCGTGCGCGAGCCTGCGCATGTGCAGAGCCTGAACCTGCTCGGCCTGATGGCGCAGGCATCCGGCGATCACCGCGCGGCCGCGAAGATGTTCACGAAGGCGATCGCGTCAGACGAGGTGAACGCCGCCTGCCACTACAATGCCGGCAATTCCTACCAGGCGCTCGGCAATCGTGCCAAGGCGGCCGCGCATTTCAGCAAGGCCTTGGCGCTCGGCATGGATGCAAAGGCCGTCGGCTTCATCCTGCAGAGCCCGACCGTCACCAGCTATGTCGGGCGGATTGCCGGTAAGTGGCCGCTGCCGGTCACGAGCGACGAATTGTTCGGCCCCGAACGCGTCGCTCCGCTTGCGAGCGACCTGTTCCTGCGCTGTGCGATGGAAGCGACGACGCTGGCAAGCATGCAGCTCGAGGTGCTGCTCGGACATGCACGCGCCGAACTGCTCCGGCTCGCGAGCAAGCAAGGCCGAGAGGGTGAAGTCGAGGATGAAGTCGACGATGACGTCGTTGCCTTCGCCTGCGCGCTCGCCCGGCAATGCTTCATCAACGAATATGCCTTTGGACAGACTGCGGCGGAAACCGGACTCGCAAGCGCACTGCGCGATCGGTTGCAGCAGGATCTGACATCGGGCGCCGCGATCGCGCCGCTCACGCTGGCGGTCGTCGCGGCCTATTTTCCGCTTCATGCCCTGCCGGCCGCGGATCCGCTGCTGCGCCGGGACTGGCCTCTGGCCGCCGCCGGCCTGTTGCAGGTCCAGCTTCGCGAGCCGCGCGAGGAGATGGAAGAGCGTAGCGCCATTGCGGTGCTCACCCCGATCAGGAACGACGTATCGGTCGAGGTGATGCGCCAGTACGAGGAAAATCCCTATCCGCGCTGGACGGTGAACCCGCTGACCGCATTCGCGGCCGACCGGGCGCGCGGACGGACCATCGCGACCGCGGAACAGCAGGCCGAAAAGGAAATCCTGATCGCCGGTTGCGGCACCGGCTCGCACGCGATCCAGATCGCGCAGGTCTATCCGAATGCCCGTCTGCTCGCGGTCGACATCAGCATGACCAGCCTCGCCTATGCGCGCCGCAAGACGCACGAGCTGGGCTTGCACAACATCGAATATGCCCAGGCGGATATCCTGGAATTGGGCGCGATCGGCCGCAGCTTCGACAGCATCGAGTCGGTCGGCGTGCTGCACCACCTTGCCGAACCGATGGCCGGCTGGCGGGTGCTGGTCTCGCTGCTGCGGCCGGGCGGCACGATGCGCATCGGCCTGTACAGCGAGCTGGCGCGCCGCGTCATCGTTGACGCCCGCGCCCGCATCGCCGCGCGCGGCTATCGCGCCTCAGCCGACGACATCAGACGGTGCCGCCAGGACCTCTTCCGCGAGGCGGAGCAATGGAAACCGCTGATCGGCGCCAAGGATTTCTACAGCATGAGCGGCTGCCGCGATCTGCTGTTCAACGTCATGGAACACCGCCTCACGATTCCCGCGATCGCGGCATTCCTGAACGAGCACGGCCTGACGTTCCAGGGCTTCGAGCCGTTCGACGATCCCGCGGTGCTCGACCAATTCCGCAAGCATTTTCCGGGCACGGCCGACGAGACCAATCTGGATCAGTGGCACCGCTTCGAGGTCGATCATCCCGAGACGTTCTGGGACATGTACGTGTTCACAGCGCGCAAGCGCGAGCACTAACGGCACGGTGCTAACGCGCGTGCTGGCCCTTGTTTGTCGGCAGCGGGCAGTTGGTGCAGACCCGGTCGTCGCACATCCGGCAGATCGTGAAGCGATCCATCTCGGAGGTGTCCTGCCTTGCCAAGAGCTCGCGGATCAGCGTTGCAAGCTGCTTCCGCTCAGCCGCTGACAGCACGTCCAGCAGCGACGTCACGGCCGAAATCCGCGATGCCAGCAGCTCATTCCGCGACGCGGCGCCAGATGCCGTCAGGTGCAAGGCGACCTCGCGGCCGTCCTTCCCCGCGCGGCGTTCGACCAGCCGATCCGAAACCAGACGATCGACCAGCCGGACCGTACCGGAATGCGACAGGCCGAGGATTCGCCTGAGCTTGTCGTTGGTCATGCCCTGGCCGTAGCCGATCACGATGAGGGCCGCGGGCGTCTCGCCGCCGCGGCCGACGACCTCGCGCGCGCCTTGCTCGATGCGATCCATGACGGCGAGCGACAGCGCGCCCAGCAGATTGGCGATTCCGTTTTCCATGCGATCGATAATATGTGCGCTGCGCACAAAAAACAACTTGACCTGACATGTGCGCTACGCACATATTTATCCAGGAGAGCAGCCACGACAAAATGGAGAGTAGCGATGACGACCCGAAGCGCCGCACTTGCAACGCCCGACGCCGCCGGCCACGAGCCCACGCTGAAATACGTGCAGGCCAACGGCGTGCGCTTTGCCTATCTCGAACAGGGCAACGGACCGCTCGTCATGTTCATGCACGGCTTTCCCGACAACGCCTGGTCCTATCGAAAGCAGCTGCAGGTGTTCGCGGACGCCGGCTATCGTGCGGTCGCGCCGTTCCTGCGCGGCTATGCGCCGACCGAGATTCCGGCCGACGGCATCTTCGATCCGATCGCACTGGGCCAGGATCTCGAAGCGCTGATCGCGGCGCTGAGCGACGACGGACAGGCCTGCGTCGTCGGCATGGATTGGGGCGGCACCTCAACCTTCCAGGCGCTGGTCACGGCGCCGTCGGCGATCAAGGCCGCGGTCGTCATGAACACCGCGCACCCGATCACAATCCCGAGCCTCAGGAGCGATCCCGATGCCGTTCGATCGGTCTTCCATGTCTATTTCTTTACGGTGCCCGGCGCTCACTCGGCGGTCAACATCGAGGGACTTCCGTTCGTCGACTACCTTTGGAAGCTGTGGTCGCCCACCCTGCAGAACGACGAGCATCTCCGCTCGGTCAAGGAGACGCTCAGTTCTCCCGGTACCATGAAGGCGGCGCTGAAATACTACAACGGCCTGGTCGATGCGGGAGTTGCGGGCCGGCTGCCGATCAAGGACATGCATACGCCAACGCTCACGATCTATGGCGGCAACGATCCGACAGCGCGGTATTCGATGAAGGAAGAGCCGCTCTTCAAGGGGCCACATCAGCGCGTCGTCTTGCCCGATGTCGGGCACTTCCCGCATCTCGAGCGTGAGGCCAAGGTCAC
Organism: Bradyrhizobium sp. USDA 3364; assembly: GCF_054056355.1. Lineage (NCBI taxonomy): Bacteria > Pseudomonadati > Pseudomonadota > Alphaproteobacteria > Hyphomicrobiales > Nitrobacteraceae > Bradyrhizobium > Bradyrhizobium sp. USDA 3364. Next base: position 4,441,931 of record NZ_JBSRYG010000002.1, on the reverse strand, counting down.
CGGTCTGATCATGGCCTGGTTCACGACGCACGCCGCCGACTGAGCTGGCGTGCCGCGACCTGCAGCCGACATCAGTCACACCATCCTGCAAATCTTCCGAGAAGGAGTGCGCGCTATGGACGCCTCGACACAGCAAAAATATGCCGAAGAGTTTCGCAGTCTTCACCGCACGGGCGACCCGCTCGTCCTGTTCAACGCCTGGGACGTCGCCACCGCCAAAGCCATCGCGAAGAGCTCGCCGGCGGTGGCGACCAGCAGCGGCGCGGTTGCCTCCGCGCTCGGCTATGCAGACGGAGAGAATGCCCCGCTCGACATGGTGGAAGGCCTGGTCTCCCGGATGACCGCTTCGGTGCCGGTTCCGGTATCGATCGATCTGGAGGCAGGCTATGGCGACACGCCGGACGCAGCCGCGAATTCGGCGGCGAGGATCCTGAAGGCCGGCGCCATCGGTATCAATATCGAGGATGGGCTTTTGGGCGGCAAACGGCAGCTCGTTGATCCCGGGCGGCACGCCGCGAAGGTCAGGGCGGTGCGGGACACCGCTCGGAGACTCGGCATCGATCTCTTCATCAATGCGCGAACCGATCCGTTTCTGCTGAAGTTCGGATCGCCGGAGCAATGCCTGGATGAAGCGGCACGGCGTGCGAAGGTCTATGCCGATGCCGGTGCAGATGGAATTTTTGTGCCGGGACTCACCGACCTCGCGCTGATCGAGCGGCTCGTGAAACTGACGCCGCTGCCGGTCAACATCATGGTGACACAGGGCGTTCCCGCAATCGCCGATCTCGCCCGCGCCGGTGTTCGCAGGATCAGCCTTGGGCCGTGGCCCATGCTGGCGGCGATGCGCGTCATCGGACAGGCGGCCGCCGCGGTTGTCACAAGCAAGCAATACGGCACGTTTCTGCAACCGAATGCGAACGCATAGCCTATTCGACCACCTCGTCTGCGCCGCTGACGACTGAAGGAGAGAACTCGCGGCCAAGCAGCTTGGCGGTCTTCAGGTTGATGACGAACTCGACCTTGGTCACCAGCTGTACCGGAAGATCGGCGGGCTTCTCCCCCTTCAGAACCCGGCCGGCGTAGATGCCCGCCCGTCTATGCGACTGCATGAAATCTCCGCCATAGCTCATCAACCCTCCGGCCATGGGGAAGTCCCGCGTTTGCGTGATTGCCGGAACGCCATAGGTCATCGCGAGATCGGCCAATCGCCGGCTACGAAACGCAAAATAGGGATCGGAGGTGAAGACCAACGCGTTTGCCGATTCTCGCGCCACCGAAGCGAATACGGATTCAAATTCTTCCTCCTTGCTCGCGCTCAGAATCTTCAGGTGAACCCCCAGGGTTTCGGCGGCGGCGTGAAGCCGCTGCAATTGCGATCCGGCGGTCGGACTTGTCGGGTTGGTGACGACCCCCAATATGGTCGCCGCCGGCAACAGCTCGTGCATCAACTCGAGCCGCTTCGGCGACACGTCGACGCTCAGGCTCGAGACGCCCGTGATATTGCCTCCCGGTCGCGACAGGCTGTCCACCACACCCAATTGAACAGGGTCGCCGCCCATCTCAAACACGATTGTCTTGGTGACGCCGGCCGCCTTTGCGGCAAGCGCGACAGGCGCGCCTCCGGGCGCAACCACCAGATCGACGTCTCGCGCGATCAATTCACCGGCCAACGCAGGCAACCGGGCATACTGCCCGTTGGCCCATCGATACTCGATCGCAACATTGCGGCCCTCGACAAAGCCGGCTTCGCGAAGTCCCTGGTGGAAAGCCCTCAGCCGGCTGTCAAACAGCACCGGCGATTCCGGACAGAGATAGCCGATCACGGGCATGGACGGCTTCTGCGCGTGCGAGGATCTGGTCCACGCCGCGGCGGCTGCCATCAACAACAGGACGTCGCGCCGCCTGGCGCGTCCGCGCGACGTTGCTGCACTAGTGTGAGCGCAACTCATGCTCGACCGACCCGCTGCCCGTCCGCCGTCAGGAAGAGCATATCCCACGATGCCCGGCCAGTCGCCCCGCGGATTGTGCCAGGCATCCGCAACCGTCTCGGCTAGAACGCATCATGGGAAATTCCAAATACCGGAATTGCCTCATCGAAGCCCTTGATTTGGCGACTTCCGAAATCCTCGACGGAGCGCTTGCCCCTCACACTTGTCGCGGTGTCGGTGTCGATCAGGATTTCGCGATCTGCGGCAGATGCGCACAGGCGGGCGGCGAGATTCACGACGCTGCCGATCGCGGTGTAATCGAGCCGGTCCTCATAGCCGATCCGCCCAACGGTCGCCGGGCCGCTGGCGAGACCTATTCCGAAGCCTACCTGGTAGCCTCGGGATCGCCAACTCGTGATCAGCCCTTGCACACGCTTCTGCATTTCGACCGCAAGGTCGACGGCTCTGAGCGCCGGCTCCTCGACCGGAACGGGCGCGTTCACCAGCACCATCAGTCCGTCGCCGGAGAAACTGATCAGTGTCGCTTCAAATTGCGCAATGACCCTGCCCAGAACCTCATAATACTCGGAGAGCACGCTCATGACTTCCTCAGGCGCAACGCCTGCCGAAAACGCGGTGAACCCGCGCAAATCGCAGAACACGACGACGACGTCGGTGCGGCGGCCATCCAGCACGCTGTCGTCACCGGCGCGATCGACGAGATCGGCGACCTGCGGCGCGAGAAATCGCTTGAGCTTTGCGATCCGCTCCTGGTGCTGTTGCGCGAGCGCGAGTTCGCCGGCCATCCTGTTGAAGCTGTTGGCCAGACGCTGAAACTCGTCCCCGGTCTGGATCGAAATGCGATGCTCGAACGATCCGGCGCCGATCCGCTCCGTCCCCTCCTCGAGCAGCCTGATCGGCTCCGTCATCCGGTGCGCGAATGCATAGGCGAGCAGCCCTGCGAATATGGTGCTGCCTGCGAGAAGCACCGTCGTCCGTCGCAAGGCGGCGTAGATCGGGGCGTAAGCCTCCGAGAGCGGCTGCGCCACCACGACGGTCCAATCCGGCCCTGCCACGGGCGCCTCGCTGGCGGCAACTTGATGTCCCTGTGCGTCACGGCTCGTTGCAAAGCCGTCTCCCGGACCGATCGCGTCGCGTATCGCGCGGAATGGCTGCGACGTCGTCTCTTCCACCCCGCGGAGGACGAGGCTGATGTCAGGATGGGCAATGAGGCGCCCCTGCCTGTCCAGGACAAAGGCGAGGCCGGTTTCGCCCACCGTGATCGCCGCGACGACATCCCAGATCAGCTTGAGATTGACTTCGGCGATGGCCGCGCCGACCGCGGGCCGGTTGCCCATGATCGCAACCGTCAAATAGGGTTCTGAGCCCCTGTTATAGCTGACGTCGCTGAACCAGACCTGGCTCGCGCGGGCGCCGAGCAGCGCGGGATCGGCCGACCGATCAGTGCGACTTTCAATTCGATTGAGGCCGACTCGCGAGACATGGAGACGCTCCAGCCCGTTATTGTCAATCAGCGTCAGGCTGACGATGGCGGGTGCCTGGCGGAACAGCCGCAGCGCATCGGTCCGCCGCCCCTCATCGAGCTCGTCGGTCCATGGCAACTGGACCAGCCACCCGAGCTGGCTTGGAATGTCGGAGATAAAATTATGAATTTCAGCGGCAGCGGATGCCGCCTCGACACCGAGCAGCTGGTCCAGCCTGGCGCGCTGGTCGCGGTAGCCGAACCAGGCTTCAATAGCGCCGTTGATCGCAAGCGGAAACGCGACGGCCAAGAACAGCGCGAGAAAATACTTCGGAAAGAGGCTGCGAAACCGATCTCGGACAATCATGCCCCGATACCTGAAAATACGACGGGTCGATCAATATGCCAAAAAAATGAAGCCCTGCCTGCAGCCCGGCGCTGCCGCCGTTCCGCAATCTGAAACATAGGCTCTTTGCCGCTCCGACCAAGGGGACGCAGCCGCTCCGGCCGCCGTTTCGCTCGCTTTGGCGGGTTATACAAATCCGGTATAGCTGCGCGCGCCAGATGCGAAGGGAATTATGGCTGCTCGCGGGCTAACGCTTCGGTGAGAGGACGCGCCACTGCGCGTTCCTCGAGCCTTTCGTTCCGGTCGAATCGGAACGGAATTCTCGATTGTTGTTTCGACGCGTTTGTTCACGCGAACCGGTAACCCGCTTCGCCTGAAGACGCTCTCACCGAGGCCATGATGGACCAGATTGCCGTTCACCAGGACAGCGCGACCAGCCGGGACTGGCCGGTTGCGATCTACCGCACGCTGAAGAGCTTTGGCGTGGCGCAGGTGTCCTACGTTCCTGACGCCGGTCATTCCACGCTGATCAAGCTCTCGCATGCGGACGCCGACATCACGACCACGGTGCTCACCACCGAGGAGGAAGGCGTCGCGATGGCCGCGGGCGCCTGGCTCGGCGGCGACCGCGCGGTGCTGCTGATACAATCGAGCGGCGTCGGCAATTGCGTCAACATGCTGTCGCTGATGGCGAGCTGCCGTTTCCCGCTGCTGACGCTGGTGACGATGCGCGGCGAATGGGCCGAGTTCAATCCCTGGCAGATTCCGATGGGCCGGGCGACGCCGCAGGCCTTCGAGATCATGGGCACCACCGTGCTGCGGCTGGAGAACCCCGACGACGCCGAGGAGGTGATCTCGGCCGCCGCCTCGCTCGCCTATGACGGCGACCAGCAGGTCGCCGTGCTGATCTCGCAGCGGATGATCGGCCGCAAGAAGTGGACCAAGGAGACGCATTGATGTCAGCCGCAACAGGCACTCTGGATCGCCGCGCCGCCGTGAAGGCGCTGCTCACTGAGCGCGGTGAGCTGCTCGTGATCTCCGGGCTCGGCTCCTCGTCCTACGATGTGTTCGATGCCGGCGAGCATCCCGGCAACTTCTATCTCTGGGGCGCGATGGGAGGTGCCGCGATGGTCGGGCTCGGGCTTGCGCTGGCGCAGCCGAAGCGTCCGGTGCTGGTCGTGACCGGCGACGGCGAGCAGTTGATGGGCATCGGCAGCCTGCTGACCATCGCAACCAAGCGGCCGGGTAATCTCTCGATCGCCGTGCTCGACAACGGCCATTTCGGCGAAACCGGTATGCAGCTCAGCCACTCCGGCCTTGGCGCCAAACTCGAGGTGATCGCGAGCGGCGCGGGCATCGGCAATGTCTCTGACATCGCCGACATGGCTGGCATCGAACGCTTCCGCGCCAGCCTGCGCGATCTCAAAGGCGGCCCGCGGCTGGCACGGATCCGCATCGCGTCCGGCGAGGTCGAGCGTGCGCTGCCGCCGCGCGACGGCACCTACCTCAAGAACCGCTTCCGCGGCCATCTCGGCTTCAAGGTGAGCTGAGCATTTGAATGAATGCAACCCCGTCATTGCGAGCGAAGCGAAGCAATCCATCGCAGGAGACCCGCGGAAGCATGGATTGCTTCGTCGCTTCAGCGCAAAATTGCCTTGCAATTTTGTCGCGAGCTCCTCGCAATGACGGAAATGAGTGCCGCCGCGCTCAGGCGAGCTGGATATCCCAGAGCCCCTCGGCGCGGCACGCGGCGACCTCGTCGCGCAGCAATCTTGCGATCAGCGTGATCGCGTTCGAGCCGGGATGCTCGACCGGCGACGCCAGTGTCAGCTCGCGCCGCGGCGCGGGACGCGCGATCGGCGCGGTCTCGAGCCGGCCTTCGGCGACCTCGCCGCGCACCGAGGAGGGCGGCAGCATGGTGTATCCGAGCCCTTCCTCGACCAGGCTGGTCAGCACCCGAAACGAATCCGCCTCGAGCTTGACGTCGAGCGTGACCTTCTTCTTCGCCGCCGCGTTCTCGATCATGGCGCGGAGCCCGTGCGAATGACTTGGCAGCACCAGCCGCTGGCGCAGCAGCCAGCCGATCTCGACCTGCTTCCTCTCGCTCAGCCCGCTGCCGCGCGGACCGACCGCAACGATCGAGTCGCGGCCGAGGCTCTGCACCGCCAGATGCAGATCGACCGACGGGCCGTAAATCACTGCAAGATCCATCTCGCCGCGATGCAGCCACTCGATCAGATGGCCGCTGTAGCTTTCGACAATGCAGAGCGAGATGCCGGGATAGCGTTCCACCGTGCGCCGCGCCAGCCGCGCCGAGATCACGCAGCTCACTGTCGGCACCAGCCCGAGCACGACGCGCCCGGACGGCGCGCCGCCGGCGGACTGGATGTCGTCGCGGATCTGGTCGATCTGCCGCACGATACCGCTGGTGCGCGCCAGCAGCAGCCGCCCCGCGTCGGTCAGCACCATGCCGCGGCCGTTGCGCGTGAACAATTCGGTGCGCAGCTCGTGCTCCAGCAGCTTGATCTGCCGGCTCAGCGCCGGCTGCGCAACCCGCAAGGTATCGGATGCCTTGCTCAGGCTCCCGAGTTCCGCGACACACGCAAAGGTCCTAAGCTGGCGGAAATCCATACTTGCCAATCCTGGAAGGCAGGTTCATACGCTATAACAAAACAGCATAGGGAGTTTACCGGGGCCCCACAACAGCGGGCGTTTTCTTCACGCGAACCGGCTTCCAGTTCGCTCGAAAACGCTCTGGCGCAACCTCTCGGCAAGACGAAACAATGACCGCACACGAGACTCAAATCGACGACCATTCCGACATCCGCGACGCGGTGGCAAAACTCTGCGCGCAGTTTCCCGGCGAATACTGGCGCAAGCTCGATCGCCAGATGGCCTATCCGAAGGAATTCGTCGACGCGCTGACGGAGGCCGGCTACCTCTCGGTGCTGATCCCCGAGGAATATGGCGGTGCCGGCCTGAAGCTGTCGGCGGCCGCGGCGATCCTGGAAGAGATCCAGCGCGCCGGCTGCAATGGCGGCGGCTGCCACGCCCAGATGTACACGATGGGCACCGTGCTGCGGCATGGCAATGACGCGCAGAAGGCGAAGTATCTGCCGAAGGTCGCGACCGGCGAGTTGCGGCTGCAGGCGTTCGGCGTCACCGAGCCGACCAGCGGCACCGACACCTCGTCGCTGAAGACCTTCGCGCGCCGCGAGGGCGACCATTACGTCGTCAACGGCCAGAAGATCTGGACCAGCCGCGCCGAATATTCCGACCTGATGATCCTGCTCGCGCGCACCACGCCGAAGGAGCAGTCGAAGAAGCGCACCGACGGGCTTTCGGTGTTCATCGTCGACATGCGCGAGGTGAAGGGCAAGGGGCTGGAGATCCGCCCGATCCGCACCATGATGAACCACGCCACCACCGAAGTGTTCTTCACCGACATGAAAGTGCCGGCGGAGAATCTGATCGGCGAGGAAGGCAAGGGCTTCCGCTACATCCTGTCCGGCATGAACGCCGAACGCATCCTGATCGCGGCCGAATGCGTCGGCGATGCCAAGTGGTTCATCCAGAAGGCCACCAACTACGCCAAGGAGCGCAGTGTGTTCGGCCGGCCGATCGGCCAGAATCAAGGCATCCAGTTCCCGATTGCGAAAGCCTATGCGTCGATGCGCGCGGCCGAGCTGATGGTGAAGGAAGCCACCCGCAAATACGAGGCCGGGCTCGACTGCGGCGCGGAAGCCAACATGGCCAAGATGCTGGCGGCGGATGCCTCCTGGGAAGCGGCCAATGCCTGCGTGCAGACCCATGGCGGCTTCGGCTTCGCCGAGGAATACGACGTCGAGCGCAAGTTCCGCGAGACCCGGCTCTACCAGGTGGCGCCGATCTCGACCAACCTGATCCTCTCCTTCGTCGCCGAGCACGTGCTCGGCATGCCCCGCTCCTACTGAGCTCTAAAGATCATGCTGCCGCTTGAGGGATTGACCGTCATTGCCGTCGAACAGGCCGTTGCCGCGCCGTTCTGCTCGTCACGCCTCGCCGATGCCGGCGCCCATGTCATCAAGATCGAGCGGCCCGAGGGCGATTTCGCCCGCGGCTACGACGCCGCGGCGAAGGGCCAGAGCAGCTATTTCGTCTGGCTCAACCGCGGCAAGGATTCCGCGGTGGTCGATCTCGCCACCAAGGAAGGCCGCGCAGAGCTGGAACAACTGATCGCGGGCGCCGACGTGCTGCTGCAGAACCTCAAGCCCGGCTCGATGGACAAGCTCGGTTTCTCGCGCGAGCGGCTGCGCAAGGATTATCCGAAGCTGATCATGTGCACGATATCAGGCTATGGCGACACCGGGCCGTATGCCGATCGCAAGGCCTATGACCTCTTGATCCAGGCCGAGAGCGGTCTCGCCTCGATCACCGGCGGCCCCGAAGGCGCCTCGCGCGTCGGCATGTCGATCGTCGATGTCGCGACCGGCGCCACCGCGCATGCTGCGATCCTCGAGGCGCTGATCGGCCGCGGCCGCACCGGAGAGGGAGCCGACATCCGGATCTCGATGTTCGACGTGATGGCCGACTGGCTCACCGTGCCGCTGCTCAATGCCGAGGACGGCAAGTCGCCCAAACGCATCGGGCTCGCCCATCCCTCGATTGCGCCCTACGGCGTGTTCCGCTCGAAGGACGGCAAGGAGATCCTGATCTCGATTCAGAGCGAGCGCGAGTGGAAGACGCTGTGCGCCAAGGTACTGGGCCAGCCCACTCTCCCCGACGATCCGCGCTTCGCCAACATGGTCGAGCGCGTGCGCAACCGCACGGCTACCGACCAGATCGTCAGCGACAGCTTTGGCAGACTGACGCGCGAGGAATTGCTGGCGAAGCTTGCGGAAGCCGATATCGCCTTTGCCGAGGTCAACAGCATGGACGATCTTGCGAAGCATCCGCATCTGCGCCGCATCGAGGTCGACACACCAAACGGCAAGGTCAGCTATCCGGCACCTGCCGCGATCGTGGTCGGCGAAGACAGGCACTACGGCAAGGTGCCCGCCATCGGCGAGCGCACCAAACGTTCCTGAAATTTCTCCCGCCCGGGCAACACAATCATGACCGAACAACTCGACCTCGATCATCTCCGCCAGTGGATCGGCCGCAGCACGGAGGCCTCCGACGTCGTCACCAAATATCTCGTCATGGGGCTGCGCGCGACGCTGTTCCAAGAGATCGGCGAGCCGAAGACGGGCGATGCCGCGCCGTGGACCACGCATTGGTGCCTGGCGCAGCCGGTGTTTCCGATGTCGCAACTGAGCCAGGACGGTCATCCGACCCGCGGCGGCTTCCTGCCGCCGGTGCCGCTGCCGCGCCGGATGTGGGCCGGCGGCGAGCTCGAATTCTTCGATAGCTTGCGGATCGGCGACGACGCCAAGCGCACCTCGAAGATCGCCGACGTCACGGTGAAATCAGGCTCGACCGGCACCCTTTGCTTCGTCTCGGTCAATCACGAGGTGACGACGTCGCGCGGACTGGCGGTCCGCGAGCGGCAGGACATCGTCTATCGCGAGATGACCGGCACGCAGGGCGCGGCGCCTGCCAAGGCACCGCCGCCTCCCCCGGTCGCACAACACCGCGAAAGCCACGTCTCCGACCCGGTGCTGCTGTTTCGTTACTCGGCACTGACCTTCAACGGCCACCGCATCCATTACGATCGCGACTACGTCACCAAGGTCGAAGGCTATCCGGGCCTGATCTTCCACGGTCCGCTGCAGGCCTCCTTCATCGTCGAGATGGCTGCCAGGCTGCGCGGCGGCAAGCCGCCGAAGAAGCTTTCGTATCGCGGCGTGCAGCCGCTGTTCGAGGGCAGTGAATTCTCGATCAATGCCAGCGACAAAGACGGCGGCATGGAGCTGTGGACCGCCAATGCCGAGGGCCAGCCGACCATGAAGGGCACGGCGACCTGGTAGGTCACGCGAACGACGCCGATCAGAATGCGAGGAAATCACGAGGCGCTTTCATCGGCGCCTCGTATTCCGTATTCTGATCGCATTCATCCCTGGATCGCAGATCATGAGTCGCTTCTGGAGTTCGGTGGTCCACAATCTGTCGCCATACGTACCCGGCGAACAGCCGAAGATCGACGGCCTCGTCAAGCTCAATACCAACGAGAACCCCTACCCGCCGTCGCCACGCGCCATGGCAGCGATTGCCGCAACAACGGATCGCCTGCGGCTCTATCCCGATCCGAGCGCGACCGTTCTGCGCGAGGCGATCGCGACGCGCTACGGCGTGACGTCAGGCGAAGTGTTCGTCGGCAACGGCTCGGACGAGATCCTGGCCCATAGCTTCCCGGCGCTGCTAAAGCACGACGCGCCGCTGCTCTTCCCTGATATCACCTACAGCTTCTACCCGGTCTATTGCCGCCTTTATGGCGTCAGCTACGAGGTCGTGCCGCTCGATGCCGCGATGCGGATCAATCTTGCCGACTACCGGCGGCCAGGTAGCGCCATCCTGCTGTGCAATCCCAACGCACCGACCGGCATCGCGCTGCCGCGCGCTGCGATCGAGGCGCTGCTCATTGAGCATCCCGACCGGCTGGTGGTGGTCGACGAGGCCTATGTCGACTTCGGCGCCGAGAGCGCCGTGCCGCTGGTCGCGCGCCATGACAATCTGCTGGTGATCCAGACGCTCTCCAAATCGCGTGCGCTGGCGGGACTGCGCGTCGGCTTCGCCATCGGCCAGCGCCCGCTGATCGAGGCGCTGGAGCGGGTGAAGGACAGCTTCAATTCCTATCCGCTGGACTGCCTCGCGATCGCGGGCGCGGTCGCCGCGATCGAGGACGACGCGTGGTTTCAGGAGACCCGGCAACGCATCATCGGGAGCCGCGAGGCGCTGACGCGCGGCCTCACCGGGCTGGGCTTCGAGGTGCTGCCGTCGCTTGCGAATTTCGTGTTCGCCGGCCATGGCGGTCATCGCGGCGCCGATCTCGCCGCGAAGCTGCGGCAGCGCGGCGTTTTGGTCCGGCATTTCCAGAAGCCGCGGATCGAGGACTTCCTGCGCATCACGGTCGGCACCGACGATGAATGCGGCCGCCTGCTCGGCCTGCTGCGTGACATGGTCTGATAGCCGCCCACCAACGACGCAACTTGCGATCGATGGCGCCAACCTGCATAGTGACCACGCGGCAAGATGCACGGTTCTCCGGGAAGGAGCTGTCATGCGATTTGCGATCGGCGATGCGACCGTCGACGTCATCGTCGACGATGACGATTTTGGGCTCCCGCTGTCCGAATTCCTGCCGGGATACGATCGCAGCTTGATCGAAGCGCATCGCGAAACGCTGGAGCCGGTGTTCATCGATTTCGCTCGCGATATCGCAAAGCACGCGATCCAGAGCTTTGTGATCCGAACGGGCGGGCGAACGCTGTTGGTCGACGCCTGCATCGGCGAGCACAAGGACATCCCCGAGATTCCGGCCTGGCATCGGCGACGCGGCAGCGGTTTCCTCGATCGGTTGCGCGCGAGCGGCGTCGATCCAGGCGATATCGATCTGGTGTTCTGCACCCACCTGCATGTCGATCACGTCGGCTGGAATACGCGCCAGGACAATGGCCGCTGGGCGCCGACCTTTCCCAACGCGCGCTATCTGTTCGGCCGCCGCGAGCTTGCCGACTGGATGGCACAGCATGATGCCGGCCGCGCCCCACCGATCCAAGCCCGCGCGCTGGAGCAGAGCGTCATTCCAATCGTCGAGGCCGGCCGCGTCGATCTGGTCGACGACGGCCATGAGATGGGACCGGGCCTGCGGCTCATCCCGTTGCCGGGCCACACCAATGGCCAGATGGGGTTGCGCGTCGATTACCCACAGCACCGCGCGATTTTTTGCGGCGATGCCGTGCACAATCCGGTGCAGATCTTCCAGCCCGATCTGTCCACCTCATCATGCACCGACCAGCAGCTCGCGCGCGAGACGCGCGCGAAGATCCTGGCGGAAGCAGCGGACAGCGGCCGGCTCGTCATACCCGCCCACTTCCGCGGCGCGCGCTGCGCCCACATCCGCCGGGACGGCGGTGGCTACGCGCCGGTGTTCGACACCGTAACTCGGTGAAGCTCCGGTGGCACGGGCCGTGCGTTGCGGCCGACGGCCAGTCAGCTCGAAGTTCAATCCTGTTATCCGGCCCGCTGGAACCGAATGCCGGCTTGCGCGTTCCCCGCCCTGACGGAGGACGCCATGCTTAGAGACGAACAGGTCGCGGTTCTCTGCGACATCGCCCAATCCATTGCCTTTGCCGACGACGTGCAGGGCGAAGTCGACCGGTTGATCAAGGAGGGATACGTCGCCAAGGACGGCGACCTCTACGAGCTGACGCCGAAGGCCGAGAAGATTTTGTCCGAGCGCGGCGCCAGCCTGAACCGGGCATGACATCGCCGATTGCGCTCACTCCGGCAACGGCTTGCCGGCCTGCTCGCGGACCATGTAGTCGGCATACCAGTCCGGCCAGTTCGCATCGTGTCCGCCGGTCCGCTTCTCGTGCTCGCCATGCGCGGCCGCCGCGCGCCGGAGTGCCGCGGCGAGATCGGATGACGAAACGAACGTCGTGGTGCTGCCGTCGACGCGCCCAGGCAAGCGCTGCGTGACCTGCTGGAGCAGCCAGACATTGCCGTCGGGATCGCTGAAGGTGGCGAGCGAGCCATAGCTCGGCCGCTCCGGATCGGGTCCCTCGATGCGACCCTTGGCGCCGCGATGAAACACTTCGCCGACATCGGCACCGCGCGCGATCAACTCGGCGCGCGCCGCCTCGATGTCGTTCACGATCAGGAAGCGCGGCAACGCGGAACCCTTGTCGAGATGGATCGACGTCGGCGAGCCCGGCGGCGTCAATTGAAGCGCCCGTGATCCGTCGGCCCTGTTGAAATCGGCGTCGAGCCGCCAGCCCAGATTTTCATAGAAGCGTTTGGATCGATCGACATCCGACACGGGAAGCACGACGACCTCGAGCTTCATGTCGACACCCGGTTTCGACCCCTTGCTTTCGGTACTCATGGCTTGCTCCTTGAAATGTGAGGGACCGGGCCGACGGCGCCCGTTGCACCGGCATTCACGATAGCGCATATTACTATGATAATCATAGCAACAATGCCAGATGAAGTAGACGTGATGGCAAAGTCAAAGGGCAACCCTGCTGACCAAACGATCTGTCCAGTGGCGCGCGCCGAGACCGTCGTGGGCGATCGCTGGACCGTGCTGGTGCTGCGTGAACTGTTCGCGCGCAACCACCGCTTCGAGGAGATTCAGGCCCATACGGGCGCGACCCCGCAGATGGTCACGACACGGCTGAAGAAGCTGGAGACGGACGGTCTGGTGAGGCGGCGCGCCTACAACAAGCGCCCGCTGCGCCACGAGTATCATCTGACCGAGAAAGGCGAGGCGTTCTTCCCCGTGATGTTCGCGCTGCGCGCCTGGGGCGAGACCTGGTGCAAGTCGCCCAGGGACGGCCTTTCCATGAACTACACGCACCTCGGCTGCGGCAGGCCGGCGGGGCTCGGTCCGCTCTGCCAGGCGTGCGGCGAGCCGCTGCACCGGGCGGACATGACCGCCGAGCGCACGCCCAAATATCAAAAAGAGCGCGATGCGCGATGGGAGGCCTTCAAGGCGGCCCGCTGAATTTTCCGACGCCGCCGGCGCAAGCGGACGACGCGAGAGCAATCACGCCGTCGCAGCGTCTCGATCACGCGGGGCCGATCCGGCCGGGCCCGCATCATGCAGGAGACCTGCCATGCCATTCGTTCGTATCGACCTGAAGCGCGGCAAGTCCGCCGAATATCGCAAGACCCTGGGCGAAATCGTCTACAAGGCGATGCGGGACACCATCAACGTGCCGGAGAATGACAAGTTTCAGATCATCACCGAACACGACCGCGGCGACCTGAACTACGCCGACAACTATCTCGGCAACACCTACAGCGACGATCTCGTCTTCATCCAGATCACGATGAATGCGGGACGTACGGTCGAGATGAAGAAGGCGTTCTACAAGCGGATCGTGGACGACTATCAGAACCAGTTGCAGGGACGGCCGGACGATATTTTCATCAACCTGGTCGAGGTTACCAAGGAAAACTGGTCGTTCGGCAAGGGCATCGCCCAGTACGCGAGCTGAACGCGCAACAGGCATGCGCCGGACGGGCGATCGCCTGTCCGGCGGCTTGCCTCCAGCCGCTTGCGATCGGCGTTGCCAGCACGCATAGTGCGGCCCGTGCACGAACAACAACAAGCAGGGAGGCAACCATGAGGACGATCGCAGCCGCGTTGTGCGCGCTCGCTCTGATCGCAACCGGTGCGCAGGCACAGACGCTCAAGGATTTCATGGCAACGGTCATGAAAAAGTGGACCGCGCCGTTCGAACCGTACGAGCTGATCGGCAATATCTACTATGTGGGCACGGACGGGATCGCGGTCTACATCATCAAGACGTCGCAAGGGCTGATCCTGATGGACACGGCGATGCAGCAGTCGACCGGCATGATCAAGGACAACATCGCCAAGATCGGCTTCAAGGTCGCCGACATCAAGATCATCCTCAACACCCACGCCCATCTCGATCACACCGGCGGCTTTGCCGAGATCAAGCAGGAGACCGGCGCGCAGCTGATCGCCGGTGAGCGCGACAAGCCCCTGCTCGAGGGCGGCTACTATCCGGGCGACGAGAGCAACGCCGATCTCGCCTTTACGCCAGTCAAGGTCGACCGCACGGTGAAGGAAGGCGACAAGGTCACGCTCGGCGACGTGACGCTGACCGCGCATGCGACGCCGGGGCATTCGCCCGGTTGCACGAGCTGGGAGATGACGGTGAAGGACGGCAACCAGGCGCGCAACGTGCTGTTCTTCTGCAGCGGAACCGTGGCGCTGAACCGGCTGGTCGGCCGCCCGACCTATCCCGGCATCGTCGACGACTACCGCTCGACCTTCGCCAGGGTCAAGGCGATGAAGGTCGACGTGCTGCTCGGACCGCATCCGGAGGTCTACGACATGCAGGCCAAGCGCGCCCAGATGAAGGACGGTGCGCCGAACCCGTTCGTCAAGCCGGGCGAGAACGTCACCTATGTGACGGGGCTGGAGCAGGATTTCGACAAGCAGCTCACCAAGCAGACCGCTGCGCTGCAGAAGGCCAATTAAAGACTACAGCGAAAGGAGATTCCGTCATCCTGAGAGCTTGTGTGAAGCTATTCACCCGTCATTGCGAGGAGGGATAGCGACGAAGCAATCCATGCTTCCGCGTATGCCGCGCGATGGATTGCTTCGCTTCGCTCGCAATGACGCAGATAGAGCTGCGCGCCCCGTCATCCTGAGGAGCGCGCACGGCGCGCGTCTCGAAGGATCGACGGCCCCACTCGGGCCACGGCACCCTTCGAGGCTCGCTTCGCTCGCACCTCCAGCGACAACGGCGAAGCCGTTGCGCGGGGACGACGTGGAACAGCCGTCGCATACCTTCGGCCGTTGCTAGGGCAACTATAGGCAACGCGGCCGCTTGACATCGACAGGCAATCCATCGACAGGTGGATTGCCTTTCCGCTTTTGCCGCGCGCAATGACGGAACGTAACAGAACAGAAATGGGAGCCGCCCGATGTCGACGCGCAAACCCGCCGCCAGCAAAGGCAAGACCGTCACCGTCAAGGATGCCACCTTCGGCCTGCTGCGCGCGTGGGGCATCAGACGTGTGTTCGGCAATCCCGGCTCGACCGAGCTGCCGTTCCTGAGCGACTGGCCCGACGACATCGATTACGTGCTCGGCCTGCAGGAAGCCTCCGTCGTCGGCATGGCCGACGGCTATGCGCTGGCAACGCGCAACGCCGGGTTCGTCAACCTGCATTCGGCGGCCGGCGTCGGCAACGCGCTCGGCAACATCTACAACGCCTACCGCAACCAGACCCCGCTGGTGATCACCGCCGGCCAGCAGGCGCGCTCGATCATGCCGCTGCAGGCGTTCCTCTACGCCGAGCGCGCCTCCGAATTCCCGCGACCCTACGTGAAATTCGCGGTCGAGCCGGCACGTGCCGAGGACGTGCCGGCCGCGATCGCGCGCGCCTATTATGTCGCGATGCAGCCGCCCTGCGGGCCGACCTTCGTCTCAGTGCCGATCGACGACTGGGCGCATGCGACGCAGCCGCTCGACGCGCGCCAGGTCAGCCGCGAGGTCGGCCCCGATGCGGCGGCGATGCAGGCGCTGGCGGCCGCGCTCGGCGAGGCCAAGCGCCCTGCCCTTGTCGTCGGCCCGGCGGTCGATCGCGCCGAGGCCGTCGATCTCATGGTTGACGTCGCCGAGAAGACCAAGGCTGCGGTCTGGGCCAGCCCGTTCTCGGCGCGCTGCTCGTTCCCGGAGCGGCATCCGCAATTTGCCGGCTTCCTGCATGCCGCACCGGGCCAGCTCTCCGATGCGCTGCGCGATCACGATCTTGTCGTCGTGGTCGGCGCGCCGGTGTTCACCTTCCATGTCGAGGGCCACGCCGCGATCTTCGACGGCGCGACCACGATCTTCCAGATCACCGACGATCCCGATGCCGCCGCGATGACACCTACGGGCCACAGCATCATCGCGACCATGAAGCCGGCGCTGTCGGCACTGCTCGAGCTGCTGTCCGAGACCAGGCGCACCGCACCGGCGGGCCGCATCCTGCCCCCGGCGCCCGCGGCCGGCGACCCGATCCCCGCCGAATACGCGCTGCACGCGCTCTCGGCCGCGATGGGACCGCATGACGCGCTGGTCGAGGAAATTCCGTCGCATCGCCCGCTGATGCAGAAGGCGATGCCGATGCGCGGCCAGGACAGCTTCTACACCATGGCGAGCGGCGGCCTCGGCTACAGCCTGCCGGCCGCGGTCGGCATGGCGCTTGGCCGCAGCGCAGGGCGCACCGTCTGCCTGATCGGCGACGGCTCGGCGATGTATTCGATCCAGGCGTTGTGGACCGCAGCGCAGCGCAAGCTGCCGCTGACGGTCGTGGTGATGAACAATTCCGGCTACGGCGCGATGCGCTCGTTCAGCCAGGTGATGCAGGTGCGCAACGTGCCGGGCCTCGACCTGCCCGGCATCGATTTCGTCAAGCTCGCCGAAGGCATGGGCTGCGATGCGGTGCGGGTGACGAAATCAGCCGAGCTCGCCGGCGCCTACCAGCGCGGCCTGTCGGCGAAGGGCACCAGCCTCGTCGAGGTGATGGTCGATTCCCGCGGTGCCGCTGCTCTACACGCAGAAGGGCTAGGGGCAGGCGCGTCTCCCACAGACTCGTAAGGAAGGCACCGGCGACTGGGTTCCCTCCCCCCTTGCGGGGGAGGGTTAGAGAGAGGGGTGCCACACGGCATGCTCTCTCGATATGCGGCTCACTCAATATGAGTCTCAACGAAACCCGATCGAGATTGCGAACGCGAAACTCACATCAATACCTCGCCCGGGGCTCACCCCTCTCCCCAGCCCTCCCCCGCAAGGGGGGAGGGAGCCCGATCAGCGTGCTCACCTCACGAGGGCGTTCTCGCTCTCCAGCACCGCCGTTGACGGCGCAGGCACCTCGCAGCCGGTGGCGCAGCAGCGACCAGGCTGCTTCGACACCCGCTGTCCCTCGTCGACGAGGCCGCGGCCGAGCAGGTTCTCGACCAGCTCGGCCTTCTCCATCACGGGATAGTTGCGCCAGATCTCGCGCTTCATCGCCTCCGGCGATCCGCCGCCATGCAGCGAGATCACCGAGTACCAGCCGGCCTCGTGCGACACGGTGAGGTCCTCGATCAGCCGCGCCACCTCGGCGCGCTGCTCGGCCGGAATATCCGGACGTCCGCCCATCACGGCGGCGAGCGATGCACGCGTCTCCGGATTGTGGTCCTCGTCCGGCCCCGGCAGCGCCACGATCAGCCCGCCGGAGACGTAATGAGCGACACGGTGCATGTCGTAGATCTTGGTCGCCAGCAGCAGCTTGCCGATGTTCGAGAACACGGCATCCGGCATCACCGAGCCGGCCGGATCCTTCGTGCAGTAGACCGACGACGCGACGCCGCAGGCGTAGAAACTCTCGGTGATGGTGATGAGCTCGACCATGGCTTCGCGGATATGGCCGTGCTTCGCGGCGTCGAGCCCGTTGGCCTCGATCATCAACGCGCCGGCGCCGATCAGGAGATCGCCGAAGCCGGCGCGCGCACCGATGCAGGAGTGACGATGGTGCGTGGCATAGGACGTGGTGAGGAAGCCGCCCTCCTCGGTCTCGCCGGCGAGGAACACGCGGTCATGCGGCACGAACACGTCGTCGAAGATCACGACGCCGACCGACTGGCCGTACTTAGCCGAGAACTTTGCCGACGCATCGCCGGGCCGGCCGGCCGGGCGCGCGACGATGGTGACGCCGGGCGCATCGACCGGCACCGCGCAACACACCGCAAAATCCTTGTCTTCAGGCACGTGGGTGCGGCACGGCATCACGAGGAATTCGTGCATGTAAGGCGCGCCGGTCACGATCGCCTTGGTGCCGCGGATCACGATGCCGTCGGGGCGACGCTCCCTGATGTGGACATAGACGTCCGGATTGGACTGCAGGCCGGGGCGCTTGGAGCGATCGCCCTTCGCATCGGTCATCGCGACCCCGAGCGTCAGGTCCTGGTCCTGCACCTCATGCAGATAGTTGAGGAAGCGCTGGCTGTAATCGGTGCCGTGGCGATCGTCGGTCAGCCTGGTCGCCTGATAGAGCCCGTTGAGCGCATCATGGGTGAGATAGCGCTGCGCGCAGCCCGAGGTCCGGCACACCAACCGCACCGCCTCGAGCTTGTAGAGCAGGTCCTGCGAGCTCTCGTTGATGTGGAGCATGCGGTTGACGGTCTTGCCGGAGGTCGCCTGCCGCGCCGTCATGATCGGCGCATGCTCGGGCCGGTGCGCGAAGTCGTAGGTCACACCGACACCAGCCACGCCCGGCGCCAGCAACGGCTCGTCCGCGACGCTCGCAACCGCTTCGCCGTTGACGAACACGCGTGGTCTGTAGCGGCGCAGGGATTCCCGGTAGTCCGCAGCCGTCATCAGCATGGCGCTTCTCCCTTGCTCATTTATTTGAACCTTGTTAAATTATTGAACACTGTTAGAATTGAGTCAAGAACGGATTCGCCGGATGCAGATGCGCGAGAGCAGGAAGGAAGCGGTCAGCCGCCACAAGCGGGAGCTGATCCTCGACGCGGCGCGCAGCGTGTTCGCCGAAGAAGGCCTCGAGGGCGCGAGCCTGCGGGCGATCGCGACGCGGGCCGGCTACACGCCGGCGGCGCTGTATTTCCATTTCGATTCCAAGGAGGCGATCTATGCCGAGGTGCTGCGGCAATCGCTGGCCGCGCTCGGCGAAACCGTCAGCGCGGCGATCGCGACGACACGCGGCGCCAAACAGAGACTGCATGCCGCGGGCATGGCGTTCTTCCGCTACTACGCCGACAACCCGCGCGACCTCGATCTCGGCTTCTATTTGTTCCGCGGCGGCATGAAGCCGGCCGGGCTCGGCCACGACCGCGACCATGCGCTGAACGCCGCGCTGGAGGCGGCGCTGCATCCGATCGCGGAGGCCGCCGAGGCGCTCGGCGCGTCCAGGCAGAAGGCGAACACGGTGATGGTGGACTGCTTCGCCCACGCGACGGGCCTGCTTCTATTGCTGCATACCGGCCGCATCAGGATGTTCGGCGCCTCGGCGCCCGATCTGATGGACGCCTATCTGCGCGACAGGATCGCGCAACTCGCGAAGGAGTGAGATTGCGCAAGCTAGATCGTAGTGCGTTTCCACGGAAACGCATCACGATCTCATCTCTTTGCTTGAGCATGATCTTTTCGGAAAACCGGTTTCCACTTTTCCGGATCATGCTCCAAGTGAGGAGGCCACCGGCAGAAGGATTCCCTCCCCCCTTGCGGGGGAGGGTTAGGGAGAGGGGGACCACACGGGTGCTCCCTCGACTGTGTCTCAACGGCGCGCGAGGGCAATAAGCGCTTCGATCGACGATCTCGCCCGGGGCCACCCCTCTCCCCACCCTCCCCCGCAAGGGGGGAGGGAGCCTGACCGGCGTGCTCACCTAACTCGATCGACCAACTTCGCAATGACGCTGAGACGCAGGCCGCGCGTCACTTCCCGTAGCTCTCGCGCATCTTGGCCTGGATCTTGGCCATGCCGCCGATCCAGCGGTCATAGTTCTCGGTCTTCTTGCGCATGTAGCCGAGCACCTGCGGATGCGGCAGGATCAGGAAGGTCTCCTGCTCGATGCCCTTCAGCGCATCCTGCGCGACCTGCTCCGCCGTGAGATCGCCGTCGCCGGATTGCGGGCCCTTCGGGATCGAGCGCAGCATGTTGGTGTCGACGCCCTGCGGGCAGAGGATCGAGACCTTGATGTTGTCGGCGCGATGCGAGATCGCGAGATTTTCCGCAAAGCCGACCGCGGCATGCTTGGTGGTCGAATAGGCCGGGCTGCCGACCTGCGACAAGAGGCCTGCCGCCGAGATCGTGTTGAGGAAATATCCGCCGCCGCGCGCCTTCATGCGCGGCACCAGGTGACGCGCGGCATAGACATGCGCCATCACATGGATCGCCCAGCTCCGCGACCACGGCTCGTCCGAGGTACCGCCGGCATTCTTCGACAGCGGGTCGAAGCCGCCGCCGATGCCGGCATTGGAGCAGAACAGCGCGATCGGGCCGAACATGCGCTCGGTCTCCTCGATCACGTGCAGGATGTTCTTCTCCTGTCCAACATCGCATTTGAAGGCAGCACCACCGACCGAAGCCGCGACCTTCTCGGCCGCGCCATGATCGAGGTCGACGACAACGACCTTCGATGCACCCGCGGTGTGGAACGCCTCGCACAGCGCCTTGCCGATGCCATTGCCACCGCCGGTGACCACCACCACTTTACCTGCCACCTGCATGGCCATCCTCCCGATTCTTTGCTTGCTCACGGTCGATTTGCCCGCCCAACCCCTGCGCCTCCCGTCATCCTGAGGAGCACGTGGCGCGTCTCGAAGGATGCACCGGGCCGGCTGGTGGCCGTCGACCCTTCGAGACGCCGCTACGCGGCTCCGTGAAAGGGTTGAATGGGCCTATCGAGAGCATGATAGCCCATCTACCGCTGATGGCGAGAAACTTCAGCTCGCCAGCACGACGTCGAACACCGCCGTGTAGTGGCAGGCGGCGCCGAGCAGCACGAAGCAGTGCCAGATCGCATTCTGGAAGCGCAGCCGCCGCCAGGAGTGGAAGATCACCCCGAAGCTGTAGAGAATGCCGCCCGCCAGCACGAAGCCGAGCACCTTCGCCGGCAGCGCCTTGACGACGGCATCGTAGAGCATGACGCCGCTCCAGCCCATCGCGAGGTAGAGCCCGACCGAGAGCCGGTCGAAGCGGCCGGGATAGCGCAGCTTCAGCCAGATCCCGACGGTCGCCACGCACCACACGCCGACGAGCAACGCGATTGCGAAATAGCTATCCCTCAGTTCCACGATGAACGGCGTGTAGGTCGCGGCGATCAACAGATAGATCGCGGAGTGATCGAACCGCCTGAGAATCCATTTGGCGCGCGACACCGGCCAGAGATTATAGGTCGCCGACAGCATCAGCATCGCGAGCAGGCCCGCGACATAGACCGACACCACGGCAATGTCGAACGGGCCGGCATAGACCGCGGTCAGCACGATCAGCGCGGTGGCGGCAACCAGCCCGAAACAGACGCCGATGATGTGAACCACGCCGTCGGCGATCAGCTCGGCGCGATCGTAGTTCCACAGCGCGGCTCCGGCCGCGTGGATCGAGGTCGAGGCAAGTTGCTTCAGGCGGAAGACCGTCATGCAGGCTTTCCTGTGGGCCGATTGCATATGGGTAGCGCGGGTGGCGTGATGCGTTCAATTCCCCCTCATTCCCTCGCCTGCAAAGGCGCCGGAAATGTGAAGCTTGATTTTGGCCCGATAATCGCCACCTTGCGGGTGATCGCCCGCCTTTTTTGGTCCCTCCTGCCGGGTTTGTCGTCAACCCTCCATGCCGCCCAGTCTCTCTGATATCGTCGAGGAAGCGCGTCTCTCGGCGCGGGCGCTGCGCGACTATGGCGGGGGTTTGTTCAACCCGACGGTACGGCTCGGCGTCACCGGCCTGTCGCGCGCCGGCAAGACCGTGTTCATCACCGCGCTGGTGCACGGGCTGACGCGGGGCGGCCGTTTCCCGGTGTTCGAGGCCTATGCCTCGGGGCGGATCGCGCGAGCCCATCTCGCACCGCAACCTGACGATGCGGTGCCACGCTTCGCCTATGAGAACCATGTCCGCACATTGGTCGAGGAGCGGCGCTGGCCGAGCTCGACTACCGACATCTCCGAGCTCCGCCTGGTGATCGAGTATCAGCGGCAAAATGGCGCGGACCGGAAGCTCACGCTCGACATCGTCGACTATCCCGGCGAGTGGCTGCTCGACCTGCCGCTGCTCAACAAGAGCTACGAGCAGTGGTCGGCGGAGAGCCTCGCATTGTCGCGCGAGCCGCTGCGCGCAAAGCTCGCGGCGCCCTGGCACGCGCATCTGGCAACGCTGACGCCCGAGGCCAAGGAAGACGAGCAGGCTGCGCTCACCGAGGCACGACTGTTCACCGACTATCTGCGCGCCTGCCGCGACGACCGCTTCGCGATGAGCCTGTTGCCGCCCGGCCGCTTCCTGATGCCGGGCAACCTCGCCGACACGCCGGCGCTGACCTTCGCGCCGCTCGATGTGCCCGCGGACGGCAGCGCGCCCGATCACTCGCTGTGGGCGATGATGCGGCGGCGGTACGAGGCCTACAAGCACGTCGTGGTGCGGCCGTTCTTCCGCGATCATTTTGCGCGGCTCGATCGCCAGATCGTGCTCGCCGATGCGCTCGCCGCCTTCAATGCCGGGCCCGAGGCGCTGCACGATCTCGAGGCGGCGCTCGCCGGCATCCTCGACTGCTTCCGGATCGGCCGCAGCACGATCCTGAGCGCGCTGTTCCGACCGCGCATCGACCGCATCCTGTTCGCGGCGACCAAGGCCGACCATCTGCACCACCAGAGCCACGACCGGCTCGAAGCCGTGTTGCGGCGGATCGTGGCCAAGGCCACCGAGCGCGCCGAATATGCCGGCGCCAACATCGATGTCGTGGCGCTCGCCGCGGTGCGCGCCACCCGCGAGGCGCAGGTCGCCCGCGGCCGCGACCGGCTGCCGTCGATCCTCGGCACGCCGGCGCCGGGCGAGGTCGCCAATGGCGAAACGCTGGACGGCGAGACCGAGGTCGCGACCTTTCCCGGCGACCTGCCGGACAATCCGGAGGAGCTGTTCAACGGCGGCTTCCGCGGCCTTTCCAGCGCCGGCGCTGACACGGCCGACTATCGTTTCCTGCGCTTCCGGCCGCCGAAGCTGGAACGCAACGGCGATGCGGAGCCGGCGCTGCCTCACATCCGCCTTGACCGCGCCCTCCAGTTCCTGATCGGAGACAAACTGCAATGAACGAGAAGACGCCCCCGCGGCGGCCGGCGACGTTCAAGCTCGACGATCCCGGCGTGGTCCTGATGGATCCGGATGACAGCGGCCGCCTGGTGCGCGGCACGATCCAGATCGTGCCCGAGGCCGAGCCCGCACAGCTGCCTGCGCCGATCGACGTGCCGCTGGTGCCGGAGCGCCGCGGCTTCCGCTGGGGCACGCTGTTCTGGAGCGCGGTCGCGGGCCTCGTGGTGCTCGGCACCGGGCTCGGCGTCCTCAACCTGGTCGAGGATCTGTTCGCGCGCAATGAAGGCCTCGGCTTCCTCGGCCTGGCGCTTGCCGTCGTCGCCGCGGTCGCGCTCGCGGTCGTCACCACGCGCGAGCTGATCGGCCTGGCGCGGCTCGCGACCATCGAGAAGTTGCATCTGCGCGCCGCCGAGGTGCTGATCAGCGACGACCGCGCCGCGAGCAGGGCTGTCGTCGCCGACCTGCTCAAGCTCGCGCACCGCACGCCGCAGCTTGCCCGCGCCCGCAGCGCATTGCAGAGCCATACCGACGATATCATCGACGGCGCCGACATGATCCGGCTCGCCGAGCGCGAATTGATGACGCCGCTCGACGAGGAGGCGCGGCGGCTGGTGTCGACGGCCGCGCAGCGCGTTTCCGTCGTCACCGCGGTCAGCCCGCGCGCGCTGTTCGATGTGGTGTTCGTGTTCGTGGCCAGCTTGCGGATGATCCGCCAGCTGGCGCGGCTCTATGGCGGCCGGCCCGGCGCGCTCGGCATGATCCGCCTGCTGCGCCATGTCATCGCGCACCTCGCGATCACCGGCGGCATGGCGGCGAGCGACAGCCTGATCCAGCAGATGCTCGGCCACGGCATCGCGGCAAAGCTCTCGCAGCGGCTCGGCGAAGGCATGCTCAACGGTCTCCTGACCGCACGGCTCGGCCTCGCCGCGATCGACGTGACCCGCCCGCTCCCCTTCAATGCCCTGCCGCGCCCGGCACTGACCGATCTGGCGAAGGACCTGATTCGCAAGCGCGACGAAGAGGAATAGCGCCTCGCCTTTCCAGCGCAGTGCCTGTTGTTGCGCCCTCTCCCCTTGTGGGAGAGGGCAACTCAGGTCGCCGTCGCAAACTCGCTTGGGTGACGGGTATCCATCCACGCGCACCGCGCCTGCGGAGAGAGACCCCTCATCCGGCAGCCTTCGGCTGCCACCTTCTCCCACAAGGGGAGAAGGTGATCTCACAAGCTTCTGGACGCATCGCCAGCACGCGCCAGCGGAAGAAGGTGGTGTTCGGCGGCGGCGACAGGTCGGGGGTCCAGCCTGAGATCTTCTCCAGCGAATAGGTGTCCATCACCATGCCGCGCCAGCTCCGCGTCACGCGCTCCAGCGGCTGGCGTACGGCTGATGTTTCGTTCCACAGCGGCAGATTGTTCTCGGGCTCGCGGCCGACATAAACGCCGACTTGATCGCGGATCTGGCTCATACCGGGATCGGCAAAGCCCTGGAAGCGGCCGCGCTCATTCACCTCGATGACAGGCGCCCGCCCGCGCAGCATCCAGCGCAGCATCGCATAGGTGCGATAGTCCGTGGTCGCGACCCAGGTCGCACCCGTGGCCTGCACCTGCGCCAAGGTGTGCGCAGCCACCACATCGTAGCCCGCCTCGGTGCCGATCGGATCGGTACGGCCGATCAGATTCCACGGCGCGAACATGTAATAGAGGAAGACGCAGACGACGAAGACGATGCCGGTGGAAATCGCAGTCCGCGCCCAATAGACCGTCGATTTCACAAGCCGGACCGACCAGCCCTCGAACGGCATCCGCGTGACATTGATGGCAACCGCCGCAAAGCCGGCCGGCCACAGAAACATCGGCCAGGTGTCGCCGACCCGCAAGGTCAGCGACTTCCAGACAAAGTAGACGAACGGCACCAGCACGGCGGTCGCGAGCAGGATCGCGACCGGCTCGCGCCTGCGATAGCCGCGCCATGCTGTCAGCGCTGTTGCGAACAGCGTCACCGGCAGCAGCACGAAGCCGACGAGGCCGAACTGCATGCCGATGAACTCGCCGACGGTGCGCAGCGTGAAGGCGCGCTCGGCGGTGGCGCGCACCGCCTGGAAGCGAAACGAGGCCCAATCGTGCTCGGCGTTCCAGATCAAGACCGGCGAGAACACGAC
Organism: Bradyrhizobium sp. USDA 3364; assembly: GCF_054056355.1. Classification (NCBI taxonomy): domain Bacteria; kingdom Pseudomonadati; phylum Pseudomonadota; class Alphaproteobacteria; order Hyphomicrobiales; family Nitrobacteraceae; genus Bradyrhizobium; species Bradyrhizobium sp. USDA 3364. The sequence continues at coordinate 4,416,561 of NZ_JBSRYG010000002.1, read as the reverse complement.
GATTGCGATCAGCGCGGCGAGGTAGGGATACGGGCTGCGCAACCAGCGCCAGCGCCAGTCTGGCACCAATGCAAAGGCGAGCACCGCCGGCGCGAACATAATCGCGGTGAATTTCGACAGCAGCGACAGCCCGGCGAACAGGCCGGCGGCGAGCCACCAGCGCCCGTCATTGCTCTGCGCGAGCCGCACCAGCGACCACAGCATCGCCACCGAAAACGGGATCAGCGCGGTGTCGGGGGCAACCTTGGCCATCAACAGCCCGTAATAGAGCGCGGCCTCCGGCAGCAGCAGCGCCAGCATCACGGCGCGGATATTGTTCGCCGTGACGCGGCGGACGATATCGGCGAGCAGCAGCTGGGTCGCCAGCATCGCCACGATGCCGCTGAGCCGGACGCCGAGATTGGTGTCACCGAGAACAGCCGTGCCGAACCGGATGAACCAGGCGACCATCGGCGGATGGTCGAGGAAGGACAGCACGTTTTCCTTCGACCAGGTCCAGTAATAGGCCTCGTCGGTGCGCAGATCGAGCGCATGGGCGTAGACCAGCCGCATCGCGGTCATGGCAACGATCACGGCGATGACGCCCCGCCAATCCGGCGCACGCGAACGGGCCGGCCTAACGCTGATGTTATCGGAAGGGGCTATCGTCACGGCGCGCTTTTTGTTCGACTCTTAACGGAGTGTCAACGTGCTGCACGGCCCCCTGTCGCGGCCCGTCCGGACCCGTGGTGGTGTTCAGCCCGGGAATTAAGCACTAGAATTGCCGATCATGAATCACATGGCCTCCCCCTCGCGCGAGCACCTGCAGGACATGGCCCGCGGCGTCGGCCTGCGGCAGGTCCGCTTGGTCACGGGGACGATCATGTTCGCCTACTTGATCAGCCACTTCCTCAACCACGCGCTCGGCAATATCTCGATGGAGGCGCTGGCGATCGGGGTGCATTACCACACCGAGTTCTGGCAGTTTCTGCCGGTCGCCGTCGTGTTCTACACCGCCTGCCTGGCGCACACCGCGCTCGGCATCTGGGCGCTGTATCAGCGCCGCGAGTTCCACTGGAAGGCGATCGAGCCGCTGCAACTCACCCTCGGGCTCAGCGTCCCGATGCTGATCGTCGCGCACGTCGTCGGCGTGCGGCTCGGCCAGACCCTGTATGGACAGGAGAAGCTCTACCCGCAGGAGCTCTACACCTTCTTCATCTCGTCGCCGACCCGGCTGTGGCTGATGCTGGCGGTGCTGGTGATCGCCTGGGTGCACGGCTGCATCGGCCTGTATTTCTGGCTGCGGCTGCGCGCCTTCTTCAAGCGCGCCGCGCCGTTCCTGCTTGCCGGGGCCGTGCTGATCCCGACGCTGGCGATGCTTGGCATCTACCAGGGCGGCCGCGCCACGATGGCCGACTATCAGGATGCCGACTGGCGGCGCGAGGAGCTGTCGGTGCAGAAGCTCGGCACCGCGGCCCAGGGCACCGCGCTCGAGAACATCACCGACGGGCTGACGATCGGCTATCTCGGCCTGCTCGGCCTCGTGCTGCTCGCGCGCGGCGCGCGTGCGCTGCTGGAGCGCCGCGGAGGTATGATCGCGCTGTCCTACGGGGGGTGGGGTAACGGCCGCACACTGCGGGTACCGAAAGGACTGAGCGTGCTGGAAGCGAGCCTGCGCTACAACGTGCCGCATGCCAGCGTCTGCGGCGGCCGCGCGCGCTGCTCGACCTGCCGCATCCGCATCATCGGCGATCATGCCGCGCTGCCCGAGCCCTCGCCGCGCGAGGCCTTCGTGCTGCACCGGGTCGGCACCGACGATCCGTCGATCCGGCTGGCCTGCCAGTTGCGGCCCACCGCCGATTTGAACTTCTTCCAGCTGTTCCTGCCGAGCACGATGTCGGCCAACGCGCACGCCGGCAGTCCGACGCGGGTCGGCCAGGAGCGCTATCTGGTCAGCATGTTCGTCGACATGCGCGGCTCGACCCAGCTGGCCGAAAAGCGGCTGCCGTTCGACACCGTGTTCATCGTCAACCGCTTCCTCGGCGCGGTGTCCCAGGCGGTGCTGGAGGCCGGCGGGCGGCCGAACCAGTTCATCGGCGACGGCATGCTGGCGCTGTTCGGGCTCACCACCGAACGGCACGAAGCTTGCCGCCAGGCATTGCGTGCGGCGGCACTGATTGCGGCCAATATCGACGAGCTGAACCAATTCCTGAGCCACGATCTGCGCGAGCCGATCCGCTTCGGCATCGGCATCCATGGCGGCGAGGTGATCGTCGGGGACATCGGCTATCGCGACCACATGGTGTTCACCGCACTCGGCGATGCCGTCAACGTCGCGGCACGGCTGCAGGACATGACCAAGGCGCTGGCCTGCGAGGCTGTCATCTCCGACGAGGTGCGCGTCACCGCGGGGCTGGCCGACGATGCCCTGCCGGCGCAGGAGGTCGCGATCCGCGGCCGCAACGAGCCGATGACCGTGCGCACGGTCGAGACGACGCGCGTGCTGTCCGCGCTGGTCGACGACCGCCACGCCGTCGCGGCCTGACCGGGTTCATCTCCCTTCCCCTGACCCAATGTGACTTGCCGCACATCCGAGAGTGCGTTCAGCAGAGATGCTCGAACGTGCCCGGTGCCGAACACGACTGACTTGGCGATGGGTAACACTGCAACCGCGCCGCGACAGAGTTCAACGCGCATCTCGAAGGAGACGACCATGCTTTGCAAAGTCACGCTCGCTTTCGCTACTGCCGCAACCCTCGGTGCCGCCGCACTGGCGCCGACCGCAGCATCCGCCAAGCCGTTCTTCTGGCATCCGCACCATCATCACTTCTGGGGTGGCCCGGGCATCTCCGTCGGCTTCGTCGACTCCGGCTGTTACGTCACCCGCCTGGTGCTGACGCCCTACGGCTATCGCTATCGCACCGTGAACGTCTGCTACTGATCGAATCTTCGACTTGGCTGGAAATGCCCCGGTCGCCCGCGCGGCCGGGGCTTTTCGTTGTTGCGACGCACCGCGGCGAAAGCTCAATTGACTTGGGGTTGTCAGGTGCGACATTTGTGGCCGCGTGCTTTCCATGATGCGAAGGCGCGCAAGGCAATCCGGGCCTGGTGATGACCAGCGCAGGACAGAACAGCTTCGGAGGAAGCGGAATGCTCGATCGACGAGACTTGATGAAGCGCGCCGGGTTGGCGGCTTTGGTGACGGGGCTGGGATCAAGGGGCGCGTTCGCCCTCGACACCGTGACACTGCCCTTTGGCAATGGCGAACGGCCTCTGGTGCGCTACCCGCAGAAGCGCCCGATGATCGGCCTGACCAGCCGGCCGCCCCAACTGGAAACGCCGTTTGCGATCTTCAACGAGGGTCCGCTGACCCCGAACAACGCATTCTTCGTCCGCTATCACCTCGCCGGCATCCCCTACAATCTCGACCCGGACAAGTTCACGCTCGATATCAAGGGCAAGGTCGACAAGCCGCTGAAGCTGTCGCTGAAGGACATCAGGAAGCTGAAGGCCACTGAGCTCGTTGCAGTCAACCAGTGCTCCGGCAACAGCCGCGGCTTCTTCAATCCGCGCGTCGCCGGCGGCCAGCTTGCCAACGGCGCGATGGGCTGCGCGCGCTGGCACGGCGTGCCGCTGAAGACCGTGCTCGACATGGCCGGCGTGCAGGCCGGCGCCAAGCAGGTCACCTTCAACGGCATGGACGGCCCTGTCATGGAGACAACGCCCGACTTCGTCAAGGCGCTCGACATCGACCACGCGCGCGACGGCGAGGTGATGCTGGCCTGGGGCATGAACGGCGAGGATCTGCCGTTCCTCAACGGCTTCCCGCTCCGCCTCGTAGTGCCCGGCTATTACGGCACCTATTGGGTGAAGCACCTCCACGAGATCACCGTGATCGACGGCGTGTTCGACGGCTTCTGGATGAAGTCCGCCTACCGGATTCCGGACACGCCGAACAACGCGGTCGAGCCCGGCACCGCGCCGAAGGCGACGATCCCGATCAACCGCTTCACGGTGCGCTCGTTCATCACCAATGTTGCGGACGGCGCCAAAGTGAAGGCCGGCCGTACCATGCTGCGCGGCATCGCCTTCGACGGCGGCAAGGGCATCAAGGAGGTCGTGGTCTCGACCGACGGCGGCAAGAGCTGGACGCCGGCCAAGCTCGGCAAGGACCTCGGCAAATACGCCTTCCGCGAATGGAAGCTGAAGGTCGCGCTCCCGGCCGGCCCGGCGGAGCTGAAGGTGCGCGCCACCAACAATGCCGGCGACACCCAGCCGATGGATCCATTGTGGAATCCGGCCGGCTATCTGCGCAACGTCGTCGAAACCGTGCACGTCACCGCGGCGTGAGGAGAAGCATCATGACCAGCAAGCTGCTTGCCTCGCTCACAGCAATCGCCGCGCTGTCGATCGGCACAGCGATCGCCGCGCCCGTCAACTACACGCTCCCCGAGGAGACTGCGGCGTTCAAGCCGGGTCCCAACCTCGACGTGGTGCAGAACAACTGCACAGCCTGCCACTCGGCGGACTACATCAAGACCCAACCGCAGGGCGAGAAGTTCAAGAAGGATTTTTGGCAGGCCGAAGTGACCAAGATGATCAAGGTCTACGGTGCGCCGATCGACGAGGCCGACGTCAGTAAGATCGTCGAGTATCTCGCAGCGAGATACTGAGGCGGGGCGATCGATCCCTCCGTGCGCCGGCCACGAGGCCGCGCGCGGAGCCATTGATCCAATTCGGGTCAGCGTAATCCTTTTTTGCACTGCATCAATTGACCACGAAACAGGCAATCCGGCACCAAATCGCCGCAAAGCGGGTTGTTTCCGGTCAAAAACACACTGTCGTTTGATCTACCCAGCTTTTTTCAAACTGCTATCCTGTCAGTACGGACAAGCCGGTTTGTGCGGGGACCGGCTGGTCTGTTTTCGATTGATTCCGCGGAGACGACTGGAATGCCCAAAGGTACAGTGAAGTGGTTCAACCCGACCAAGGGTTACGGATTCATCCAGCCCGCAACGGGCGGCAAAGACATTTTCGTGCATATTTCGGCGGTTCAGAAGGCTGGTCTTCAGAGCTTGAACGAAGGCCAGACCGTTGAATACGAAGAGATTGCTAATCGCGGCAAGACGTCCGCCGAGAACTTGAAGGTCTAGCGCAAGAGCGCCAGATCCGGCGGCGCACTCCCGGACGCTATCCGGGAGTGGGGGGCCGATCCACACACTGGACCACGTGACGTTCGGCGGAGCGGGCACGATGCCCGCGCGCCACGCCGTTGAACTTTTCCCGGCCGCCATCGATCGCGTGCCGGTGATGATGGCTACCTGCAGCCGAGCTGCGCCGTCACAGGCAGGTGCCACTCTGGCCGCTTCCGCACGGCACCCTCTTCGACAACTCCTGGACCTTGCGCTTCGATTCCGCCTGCGCCAGCACGTCGAACACGCTCGACGGCGCGAGCTGCGTGGCCTTGCGAAAATCCTCGGTGGCCTTGTCGGCATGGTTGAGCGCCTCATGCGCCTTGGCGCGGGCGAACAGGCCCTCGACCGTCTCCTTCTGCGCGATCGCCCGGTCGAGATCCGCGACCGCCTTGTCGTAGTTGCGCAGCGCCGACCAGGTGATGCCGCGCAACGTCAGCGCCGGCTGATAGTCCGGCCGCGCCTCTAGCACGAAGTTGAGATCCTTCATCGCATCATCCGGCTTCTTCATTCCGAGATAGGCGCGCGCACGCAGCACATGCGGGAAGGCGTCGTTCGGCGTCCGCGTGATGATCTGGTCGAAGGCGGCGATCGCGCGGTCGAACTGGGACGAGGTCAGCAGCGCGAGCCCGCGCCCGAGCTGGGCGGTGGGATTGTTGGGGCTTCGCTCCAGCACGCCGTTGATATCGACCAGTCCCTCATCGGCGCGGCCCTTGAGCATCAGCGCGAGGCCACGCCACGATTTGGCGACCAGATTGGTCGGCGCCAGCGCCAGGGCCTGATCGAAATCCAGCAACGCCTTGTCGAGCTGGTTGAGACCGATATGGGCGAGCCCGCGTTCGGTGAACGCGAGCGTCTCCTTGGCATTGAGCGAGATCGAATGGTCGTAGTCGGCGAGCGCGTCCTGCACGTTGCCGGTGCCGGCCTTGACGAGGCCGCGCGCCAGATAGGCCAGCGAATTGTTCTGGTCGAGCGTGATGGCGCGGCCGGCATCGGTCTTGGCCTCATCGAACTGCCGCATGCCGGCGGCGTTGAGCGCGCGGAAGGCCAGCAGCTGGGGATCGTTCGGCTTGAGCTTGAGCAGCGCGCTGAGATCGCTGCGCGCCTCCGGCAGCCGGCCGAGCCGTGAATAGGCCAGCGCGCGCAGCCGCAGCGCAGCCTCGTTGCGGGGGTCGCCGCTCAGCACCTGGGTGAGGTTGGCAACGGCACCCGCATTGTTGCCCTGCGCGACGAACTGCCTGGCCTGCTCGACCTGCTGGTTACCCGCGGCCGGCGCCGGGCCGGCTGGTCGCGGCGGCGTTGCGGCTGGAGCCGGTGTCGCCGTTGATGGCGGGGCCGCTCCGGATTTGGCCAGTTCGGCCTGCATCGCGAGTGCCTGCTGGCGCTGCTGCCGGATCTCCTTGTTGTCGGGAAGGACCTTCAACAGCCAGTCGAAATCGCCAATGGCCCTGACGTAATCGCCCTTGGCGCTGTAGAGCTGGGCACGGGCGAAATAGGCATTGCGCTCGGTCTGCGGCGCCTGCGCGATCGCGCGCGAAAAATCCTCGATCGCGTGATCCATGTCGCCCTTGCGGCGATAGGCCTGGCCACGCCAGTAGAACGCATTCGGTGTGCTGGCGTTGACGGCGATCGCGGTGTTGGCGTCGGCCAGCGCCGCGTCGGGCTGCCCGGATTCGACATAGGCCCGCGCGCGCCCGACATGGGCCGCGGGGAGATCCTGTCGCAGCGTGATCGCCTGGCTGTAATCCGAGATCGCATCGGCCCAGGCGTGCTGGTCGGCGCGCAGATTGCCGCGTGCGAGGAAGCCGAACGGGTTCTTCGGCTCGAGCTCGATCGCGTGATCGAAATCGGCACGCGCCTGATCCAGGCTGCCCTTGCGCTGATGAACATAGCCGCGCGCGATCAGCGCCGGTACGAATTGCCCGTTCAGCTGCACCGCCGCGTCGGCATCGCTCAAGGCCTGATCGATCTTGTTGCGGGCGATGTAGAACCGCGAGCGGCCCGTGAATGCCTTGGTGCGATCCTCGGCGGAACGTGCGGTATCGTTGATGATGCCGGAGCACGCGGTCTCCGCCTTGTCGGTCGGGGGCCCGCCGCAGTCCTCGACATCGCCCGCGCGGGCCGTGCCCGCGAGCACCGGCCAAAGCAACAGCGCAAGCGCCGGCAACAACGGGAAACGAACGCCGCTGATCGCGACATTGAAGCAGATCGAACGTGAACGCATGTCGTAGCCTCGGGTTGACCGAATGCTGGCCGTGTTATCGCGTCACTTGGTTCTTATGGTGATGAGCGTGGAAACGTATTTTTGAACGACAGGTTCCGTCGATGGCTGTTCGAGGCGGTCGTTTCGTACCGGCGCTTCAGGATGCATAGTTCCAGCGCCAATGACGTAGTCATTGGCCAGCCCTGCAATCACCGGCGATGGAACGCTACGGAACGCGCGCGAGGCGGCAACCGCCATTCAATCTTCCGTCACCCATTTGGCGACGGTCATGACGTCAGGCGGTTGCAGATAGCCGCGGGGCCAGAGATCGACGGCCCATTCCACTTTGGTCGCGCGCTCGACTAGAACGGCGGTATTGTGCGGCGTTTGCCCGAACGAAAAGCCGCGGTAGTGGGGATCGCCGACGTCATGGAACTTGAACAGGTTCCAGGCCTGCATCACCAGCATCAGGCTCGTCGTGTTGCGCGTCGTGTCCCAGCAATCGTAATTGTGCTTGTCATCGTTGGCGCGGAAGTCCGCTTTCGCCACGCGCTTGTCGGTGCCGAGGATCGGCCCCATCCGGTGATCGAACCAGATCACGGCCTTTTGCACGGCGGCACGCTCGGCGGCGGCGTTGGCGCGACCCGTGGCCATGATCTTGGTCAGCGCCGCCCGGTCGGCTGCGTTGAAGTCGAGCATCTCGCGACGCCGGCAGACGAAGCCATAGCAGACGGTCATCGTCGACGCCGACGGCGGATAGATCGAGACCGACGTGTAGAGCTGCATGACGCCCGCGCTGAGTTCGGCCGCGCGGGCCGGAGCAGTCGATGGCAGCGACAACATAAGCACGGCAAGCGCGCCGGCGAATGCGGCGCGCATCGTTCGTATCGGCTGATCGGCGTCTGTCATGAACCACTGCCCCAGTTCCAGCAAAGGATTATCGCGGGGGCGCCGCTATGCCAATATGTCCGGCGCATGGCTGTGGATCGGATCGCAACGATGTCAGCCGACCGGCAGCGGCGCATCGCGCTTGACTTCCTCCATCACGGCGTAGGTACGCGTCTCGCGCACGCCCGGCAGCGCCAGCAGGGTCTCGCCGAGAAACCGGCGATAGGCGGTCATATTGGCGACCCGCGCCTTGACCAGGTAGTCGAAGCCGCCGGCCACCATGTGACACTCCAGCACTTCCGGCGCGGTCTGCACCGCCCTGGCGAACTTCTCGAATACGTCGGGCGTGGTCTTGTCGAGCAGCACCTCGACGAACACCAGCAGGCCGAGCCCGAGCCGGTGCGGGTTGAGCCGCGCGCCATAGCCTTCGACGAAGCCGTCGCGCTGCAGCCGCTTCAGCCGCTCGCCGACCGAGGTCGGCGACAGGCCGATGCGCTCGGCCAGCTCGACATTGGCAATCCTTCCATCCCCTTGCAGGATCGAGAGGATTTTGCGGTCAGTCTTGTCTATCTCTGTCATATCTGCGGCAATATTTGCAATGATCCTGATTTTCTAAGGCAAACCTGTTAATTTGTCTATCGAACTACGGTCCACGGGCGCGTAGGTGTTCCCGTGTAACCCAGAGGAACCGCCGCCATGCCCGACCCGTCCCCGCTCCCGCCCCCATTCAGCGCACCCTACGCACCCGATGACGCCACCATCGCAGGCCGGCTGCGCCGGGACGCCAGCCTCGGCGCGGAAGCTGAGGCCAGGATCGACCGCACCGCGACGCGCCTGATCGAGGCGATCCGGGCGAACGACGATCCGCTCGGCGGGGTCGAGGACATGCTGCGGGAGTTCGCGCTGTCGACCAAGGAAGGGCTGGCGCTGATGGTGCTGGCGGAGGCGCTGCTGCGGGTGCCCGACGCGCGCACTGCCGATCAGTTCATCGAGGACAAGCTCGGCCAGGGCGACTTCATCAACCACGAGACCCGATCGAGCGCGTTCCTGGTCAACGCCTCGGCCTGGGCGCTCGGCATGTCGGCGCGCGTGATCCAGCCCGGCGAGACGCCGCAAGGAACGATAGGCCGGCTGACGAAGCGGCTCGGCGCACCGGCGGTGCGCGCCGCGACGCGGCAGGCGATGCGGCTGATGGGCAGCCATTTCGTGCTCGGCGAGACCATCGAGGCGGCGCTGTCGCGCGCGCAATCGCATGCGGCGCGCGGCTCGCGCTATTCCTTCGACATGCTCGGCGAAGGTGCGCGCACCACCGACGACGCCCACCGCTATTTCGAATCCTACGCTCGCGCAATCGATGCGATCGGCAAGGCGGCCGGCGACCAGCCCCTGCCCGACCGGCCCGGCATCTCGGTGAAACTCTCCGCGCTGCATCCGCGCTTCGAGGCGGTCAGCCATGCGCGGGTGATGCACGAGCTGGTGCCGCAGTTGATCGACCTGGCGCGCCGCGCCAAGGCGTTCGACCTCAACTTCACCGTCGATGCCGAGGAGGCCGACCGGCTGGAGCTGTCGCTCGACGTCATCGCCGCCGCCTTCGCCGACCCGTCGCTCCCCGGCTGGAGCGGCTTTGGCCTTGCGATCCAGGCCTATCAGAAGCGCGCCACTGAGGTGATCGACTATGTCGATGCGCTGACGCGCGCGCTCGACCGCAAGATGATGGTGCGCCTGGTCAAGGGTGCCTATTGGGACACCGAGATCAAGCGCGCGCAGGAGCGCGGGCTCGACGGCTATCCGGTGTTCACCCGCAAGGCGATGACCGACCTGAACTACGTCGCCTGCGCGCGCAAGCTGTTGGCGCTGCGGCCGCGGCTGTTTCCGCAATTCGCCACCCACAACGCGCTGACGGTCGCGACCATCCTCGAACTGTCCGGCGATCCCGCGAGCTTCGAATTCCAGCGGCTGCACGGCATGGGCGAAGCGCTCTATGCGCAGCTCAGCGATGACCGGCCGGAGATCGCCCATCGCACCTATGCACCGGTCGGCAGCCACCGCGACCTGCTCGCCTATCTGGTGCGGCGCCTGCTCGAGAACGGCGCCAACTCGTCCTTCGTGGCGCTGGCGGCGGACAATCGCGTCTCCATCACCGACCTGTTGCACCGTCCGGCCGAGATTGTCGGCGCCGACAACAAGGCTTCTCACTCCGCGATTCCGTTGCCGGCCGATCTCTATCGTCCTCAGCGCGCGAACTCCCACGGCATTGAATTCGGCGAACGCAAGGCGCTGGACGCGCTGACTTCGGCGATAGCAGCCGAACGCAAGGTTGCGCCTGGCGCAATTACTACATCGACGGCCGAACAGGCGCATGCCGCGGTCACCGCCGCACGGCGCGGCTTCAGGGCCTGGAACGCCACGCCCGCCACACAACGCGCGGCGGTCCTCGACAAGGCCGCCGACCTGCTCGAGCAGCGCCGCGCCCACTTCCTCGCTCTGCTGCAAAGCGAGGGCGGCAAGACGATCGACGACGCGCTCTCGGAGGTGCGCGAGGCGATCGACTTCTGCCGCTACTATGCAGCTCTCGGTCAAAAGCTGTTCGGCAAGGGCGAGACGATGCCGGGCCCGACCGGCGAAAGCAATATGCTGGAGCTGCACGGCCGCGGCGCATTCGTCGCGATCTCGCCATGGAATTTCCCTCTCGCGATCTTCCTCGGCCAGGTGACGGCGGCACTGATGGCGGGCAATGCGGTGATCGCAAAGCCGGCCGAGCAGACGCCGCGGATCGCGGCCGAGGCTATAGCGCTGCTGCACCAGGCGGGCGTGCCGACATCGGCGCTGCATCTGGCCCAGGGCGACGGCGCGGTCGGCGCCGCGCTGGTCAGCCATCCCGCGATCGCCGGCGTGGTGTTCACCGGTTCGACCGAGGTGGCGCGCTCGATCAATCGCACGCTCGCCGCCAAGGACGGGCCGATCGTGCCGCTGATCGCCGAGACCGGCGGCATCAATGCGATGATCGTCGACGCCACCGCGCTGCCCGAGCAGGTCGCCGACGATGTCGTCACGTCGGCATTCCGCTCCGCCGGCCAGCGCTGCTCGGCGCTACGGCTCTTGTTCGTGCAGGACGACGTCGCCGACCGCATGATCGAGATGATCGCGGGCGCAGCGCGCGAATTGAAGATCGGCGATCCCTCCGAGACGTCGACGCATATCGGCCCGGTGATCGATGCCGAGGCCAAGCAGCGGCTCGATGCGCATATCGCGCGAATGAAGCAGGAAGCCCGGGTGCATCTCGCCGGCGAAGCGCCGGCCGGCAACTTCGTCGCGCCGCAAATTTTCGAACTGTCGGCAGCGAGCCAGCTGCGTGAGGAGGTGTTCGGCCCGATCCTGCACGTCGTGCGCTACCGCGCCGAGCGGCTCGGCGACGTGCTGGCCGCGATCGAGGGTACCGGCTTCGGACTGACGCTCGGCATCCATTCGCGAATCGACGACACCATCGAGCACGTCATCGACCGCCTTCAGGTCGGCAACATCTATGTCAACCGCAACATGATCGGCGCGGTCGTCGGCGTGCAGCCGTTCGGCGGCAGCGGCCTCTCCGGCACCGGCCCCAAGGCCGGCGGCCCGCACTACCTGACACGCTTCGCCACCGAGCAGACGATCACGATCAACACCGCCGCCGCGGGCGGCAATGCCGCGCTGATGGCGGGGGTGGAGTAACGGACATCGTCATTGCGAGCGACGCGAGGCAATCCATACCGTCGCTGGCGGAAATGTGGATTGCTTCGTCGCTTCGCTTCTCGCAATGACGGCGAACAACCCGTTGCATCGTGCCCCCGAGATGGGTCAAATGGCGCTCCGATCGGAATGATCGCACACGATAATTCCAGCTACCGGAAAAAACACCAACAAGCGCCACGGGAGCGACGGCACGATGGAAAAAGGCATTTTTGACGGGCTCAAGGTCCTGGACTGCGCGAGCTTCATCGCGGCGCCCGCGGCCGCCACCGTGCTGTCCGACTTCGGCGCCGACGTCATCAAGATCGAGCCGCCCGGCGCCGGCGACCCCTACCGCAATCTGCCCAATTTGCCCGGCTATCCCGCAAGCGAGCACAATTTCGCGTGGATGCTGGAGGCCCGCAACAAGAAGAGCCTGGCGCTCGACCTCACCAAGCCGGACGCGCGCGAGGTGCTCTACAAGCTCGTCACTGAAGCCGACGTATTCATCACCAACATGCCGCCGCAGGTGCGCGCCAAGCTCGGCATCACCCACGATCATCTCGCTCATCTCAACGACCGGCTGATCTACGCCTCCTTCACCGGCTATGGCGAGAAGGGCGAGGAGGCCAACAAGCCCGGCTTCGACTCCAATGCCTATTGGGCCCGCTCCGGCCTGATGGACCTGGTGCGCGCCGACGAGGACACCACGCCGGCCCGCTCGGTCGCCGGCATGGGCGACCACCCCTGCGCGATGGCGTTCTACGGCGCCATCGTCACCGCGCTGTTCCAGCGCGAGAAGACCGGCAAGGGCTCGCATGTCTCGACCAATCTGATGGCCAACGGTGTCTGGGCCAACGGCGTGCTGGCGCAGGCCAAGCTCGCCGGCGCCAAGTTCAAGAAGCGCAAGCCGCGCGAAGAGGCGCTGAACGCGGTCACCAACCACTACAAGTGCAGGGACGGCCGCTGGCTGATCCTGTCGCTGCTCAACGAAGACCGGCAATGGCCGACGCTGGCGCGCTGCATGGGCCGCGAGGACCTCATCGCCGACGCCCGCTTCGCCACCAAGGCGGACCGCCATGCGCGCTCGGTCGAGCTGATCAAGATCTTCGACGAGGTGTTTGCCGGCAAGGACCTCGCCGAATGGCGCAAGATCCTCGACGGCAATGGCCTCGTGTTCGGCGTCGTCGGCATCCTCGACGACATCCCGAACGACAAGCAGATGATCGAGAACGAGGTGCTGGTGCGCTTCGAGAACGACACCATGCTGACCGTCAACAGCCCGATCTTCATCGATGGCGCGAGGAAGGTGCAGCCGCGCAAGCCGCCCGAGGTCGGCGAGCATTCCGACGAGATTTTGCGGCAGGCCGGCTACGACGAGGCCACGATCCAGAAGCTGCGCGCATCCGGTGCGGTGGCGTAGCCGATCGACCCGTCGAGAGTAGCCCGGATGGAGCGAAGCGAAATCCGGGACCGGTTTCGCAACCGGATCGTGCAATCCCGGATTGCGCTTCGCTCCATCCGGGCTACGTAGCTCTTCCCCCTCTCCCGGTAAGCGGGGCGAGGTAAGAAGCTTCACCGCGTCATCCAGGCCCAGACCAGGGCCACGGCGATGACGGCGACGATGACCGCGAGCCCGATCGCCCAGCTGCTGACCCGGACGGCGCTGACCGCCTGACGCTCGGCCTCGTTGGCCGCGATCTCGCGGTCGCGCTGCTTGGTGTCCTCGGGAGCACTCATCGGGCCGGCCTCCGGTCAAGAGCTGTCAGGAGTCAAGGGCTGTCAGGCTTTGGGCAAGTTGCAGTCTAGCATCGAATAATGACGCCGGGACGCTTCAGTTCCGGTTGGCGAATTAGCGCGCCTTCACGAAGCACATCCCCATGCGCGAGGTTTTCCCCGCGACCTGGCATGCGAGCCCCTCGGCGCAGCTCCAGCCACGGAAACTGCGGTCGGTCTCGGCCGGCTTTGAGCCCGGCAGATAGCAATGCGCGCCCCAGCCGTCGCTGTATTCGGTGCCGGCAAGCTCGGTGCTGCCGCGCAGTTGCGGCCGGTTGGAGAAGCCGCGTGAAAAGTCGGGCGCCTTGCCGTCGCGGAAGCTTGCGAGGATATCGCGGCGGCGAACCTGGTCGCCGAAGAAGTGCGGCGAGGCCGGCACCACGGTGGAGTTCGACGGTTTCGCCGCCATCCAGTCGACGCCGGGGAAATGGAAGCCGCCGATGCCGCGGGTCTGGTGGCAGCCGGCGCAGGTGACGTCGTTGAGACGCCGCTCGAAGCCGGCCAGCGACTGGATGTTCTGCAGTTTCGTTCCGTCGGCCGCGGCCTTCTTCAAGGCGCCGACGACATCGCCGTCCGAGAACACCGCATCGCCTGACGTCCCCTCGCCCTGCACCATGCCGAACTCGGGCTCGAGGTCGCTGACGTCAAAGCCGGTCGGCGTCGGCGCGACCGCCGAGGTTGCGAGGAAGCGATCGGGGATCAGCAGGGTGCCGCGATCGAGCTCGGCAAAATGCCCGGGATCCAGCAGCCACGCCTTGAAGTCGCGCTTCAGCCCGTCGTCGGCAAGAATGCGGTCGCGGTCGATCTGGTTCTCCAGCGGCGCCTCGGTGAAGCGCTTCGCGGCGCCGTCATAGTCGAACACTTTCAGCAGATAGTCGGTGCGGAAGTCCCGCACCGCGGATTTCGGCGCGTGCGCGATCTGCAGATTGGTCTCGATGCGTTCGATATTCCGCGCATCGATCAGGTCGAGCGGACCGTCCTTGCCGAACAGCTTCTCCATCGTTGGCGGCGCGCTACCGGCCACGAGCCAACGCCGCGCGATCTCGCGGCAGGTGAGCGATGCTTCATTACCGTCGCCCTTCGCCTTCAGCACCAGGTTCAGCGTCATCGGCAGCCGCTGCGACACCGCGTTCTCGCCGATCAGCGGCACATCGGTGCGGGTCAGCCGGTAGATCAGCCGGATCTCGCCGCAGCTTTGGGGCGCCACATAGGCGCGGTCCATGCGGTTGACGATGCCGGCGAGCACGAAGCGGACATCGGGGGATTCGAACAGCGCGCGGTCGAACAACTGGAACGCAAAGTTGTCGCCGACACCGATGCTCTCGTCTGGCAGGCTTGCTTGATGCCTTGCGACATAGCGATCGAATTCGCGAGCGAGCGCCGCGCGCACCGGAACCATCGCAGGCAGGCTGAACAACTCGCGGTTCGACAGCGGCGTGTCGGCGGAACGTTCCGCCGCGAGCATCCGGCCGAGACCGAAGCGGCCGTGATCAAGCTCGCGCAAGGTCGCCGGATCGATCCCTGCCGCGCCGCGTTCGAGCGCGCGATCTTCGGCGGCACGCGCAGCCCCGGCGTCGCAGAGCAGAACGGACATCACGAGGAGGCATTTCAGCGCACGGCTCATGCCCCCACTAACACCGCGCGGCAAACCCTATTCAAGAAAAAAGGCGCTTCACATCGCGGTGAAGCGCCTTGCTGTTGTCGCGTTTCGGCAATGATAGCGTTTTCGAGCGAAGTGGGCACCGGTTCGCGGAAAAAAAACGCGTCAAAGCAGGAATCTAGAGCTTCGGTTCTGATTCAATCAGAACCGGAGTTCTAGCGCGAGACGATCAGACCCTTGCTGGTGACCACCACCCAACGGCCGTCCTGCTTGCGGATGGCGTCGACGCGGCCGAGGCCGGGGACGGGATCTCCGGCATAGACCTCGTAGATGCCGCTGCGGCCCTCGATCAGCGCGCCGCCATTGCCGACGTCGCGCAGCGCCCAGCCATCGACCACAGGCAGGCGGCCGACCTCGGGCCTCGGGGCGGCGGGCGCTGCCGCGGCAGTCGCCGGCGTCACCGACCCCGTGACCTCGCGGGCGGGGGTCGCGGCAGCGACGGTCGTCTGCGGCGCGGCACGCAGCTTCTCGACGGTCTCGCTGAGCTTGTTGAGCTTGGCCATCGGCTCGGCCTGGGCCTTCTCGACCTTCTCGATCCGGTCGCTGGCCTTGCTGAACTGGGTCTGGCCCGCCTTGGCGGTCTGCTCGACGCTGGTCTTCAGGGCGGCGATCTCGGATTCGATCCGGGCGAACGCGGCATCGGCCGCGTCCTTGGCCGTCGCGTCCTTGGCAGCCGCATCGGTGGCGGAGGCCACCGCCGGGGTGGCGAGATGGCCAAGGCCTGCGGTCGCGAGCGCGCCACCGACGGCGCCAGCCGCGGTCGCCAGCGCAATCACCGCGGCCATCGCCCCGATCCGGCGCGAACCGGCCGGCTTGCCCGCCGGCTTGGCCGCCTGCTCGGCGCCCGGCCTGGAGGCGGTCGCCTCATGGTCCCAGGTGCGGTCACCGGGCGCCATGATCATCAGCTTGCCCGGGAAACGCGGCTCCTCACGCTTGCCGGTCTCGACCTTGGGCACGTCCATGTTGGTCGGCTCGACCTTGGAGTCGACCCTGGAATCTACCCTGGGCGGCTCAACCTTCGGGGATTCGACGTGCGGCGCGTCCATCCTGGGCGCGTCGGACCTTGGCGACGTCTCTTCCTGCTCGGGCGCAAGCCGGGGAGCCTCGGCCGCAGCCAACACAGGCTCGCTTTTCGCCGCCATTTCGGCGCCGGTCTGACCGCTGACCGGCTCGCTCTGCTGCTCACTCACGTTTCAAAGTCTCCAGACTAGGTTGACAATTCGGTAACTTTTATTGCTTGCGAAATGGTTACCCGGCTCCGCCATTACCTAAATTTTAGGGAGTTTTCCGGGCCGGATTTGGGCGGTGCCGCGCTGCGGCAATCTGTCAGCTCCGTTTGCGCGCGGCGCTTTCCCGATTAACATACCGCCATCTTCCAGCCAGAAGGCAGGAGAGCGCCATGACGATCGAGAAATGCATCAAGGAATTTGGTGTCGATGACGTCATTTTTGAGGAAGGCTCGACCGGCCGCGAGTTATTTGTCGTGCTCGACGGCAAGGTCGACATCGCCAAGATCGATGGCCAAAACAAGACGATCATCGTCAGCCTCGGCAAGGGCGAGTTCTTCGGCGAGATGGCAGTGATCGACGGCTCGGCGCGTTCGGCGACCGCGATCGCCTCCGCACCCGCAACCCGGGTGATGCGGATCAACCACGCCCGCTTCGTCTATCTGGTCAGCCAGCAACCGGCCTTCGCGCTGATGGTGATGGATGCGCTCTCGAAGCGCCTGCGCGCCTCCAACGCCGTCACCTACCGGACGGCGGCCGCACCATGAGCGAACGCAAGCCGAGCCCGTTCAAGACGCTGTTCGACGCTGAGGTCGCGACGCTGATCCAGGCCGCCGACGACGTCTACCAGATCCGCTTCAAGAACCGCGCGGCGAATGCCTATCTCGTGCGCGGCAGCAAGCGGACCATCATGATCGACGTCGGGCTGTCGACCAATTATCCGTCGCTGGTCGCCTGTCTCAACCATCTCGGGATCACGCCCGAGATGATCGACATGGTGGTGCTGAGCCACGAGCATCTCGATCACATCGGCGCGGCCTATCATTTTCACGGCTCAGCCTACATCG
Organism: Bradyrhizobium sp. USDA 3364; assembly: GCF_054056355.1. Lineage (NCBI taxonomy): Bacteria > Pseudomonadati > Pseudomonadota > Alphaproteobacteria > Hyphomicrobiales > Nitrobacteraceae > Bradyrhizobium > Bradyrhizobium sp. USDA 3364. The sequence goes on along the minus strand of NZ_JBSRYG010000002.1, from coordinate 4,399,084 downwards.
CCGCGCACCGGCTCGCCGCCAACAAGATCATGCTGCGCGACGACTTCTCGATGCTGCGCAAGATGTTCAACGAGCCGAACGTTCCGATCGACATCGACATCTGGCTCGAGGAAGGCAATCTGATCGACCTCGGCAATTTCCGCCTCAACGTGATGTACACGCCGGGCCACACCTCGGCCTGCATCACGCTGTTCGACCAGGACAAGGGCCTGCTGTTTGCGGCCGACACGCTGATGCCCGGCGGCGTGATGGGCGGCGTGTTCGGCTCCGGCTCGATTGCCGACTACATCCAATCGCTGGAACGGCTGAAGGGCCTCAATTCGAAGATCCTGCTGTCGGGTCACGGCCGGCTGTCCGACACGCCGCAGGACGACGTGCTGATCGCATTGCAGCGCTCGCACGGTCTGCTCGAGGACACGGCGCAACTGTTCGACGCGCTCGATGCGCGCTCGAACTTCGAGCCGATCATGCAGTCGGTGCGCGACCTCAACAAGCTCGACGATTAGCCTTGCTCTCCTTCGCATTTGACAAATCCGCGCTCGGCCTGTTCAACAGCAAGCAACAACAACACTGAAGAACAGGGAGCGAGGACCATGAAACTCTATGACTCGATCGGACCCAAATCCGCGCATCGTGCGCATGTTCATGGCGGAAAAGGGCATCGACGTGCCCAAGGAGACCGTCGACCTGCGCAAGGGCGAGAACCGCGAGGAAGCCCATCTGAAGCGCAATCCGCACGGCCAGATGCCGGCGCTCGAGCTCGACTGCGGCAATTATCTCTCCGAGATCACGGCGATCTGCGAATATCTCGAGGAGAAGCAGCCCGCGCCCGCCATGATCGGTACCACGCCGGAAGAGCGCGCGGAATGCCGGATGTGGACACGCCGCGTCGACCTCAACATCGCCGAGCCGCTCGCCAACGGCTACCGCTTCGGCGAGGCGCTGAAATTCTTCGAGAAGCGGATCCCGGTCGCGCCCGAGGCCTCGCCGGGGCTGAAGATGATCGCCGCCAACCGCATCAAATGGCTTGATAACCAGATGGCCGATGGCCGCAGATACATCTGCGGCGAGCGCTTCACCCTCGCCGACATGCTGCTCTATTGCTGGATCGATTTCGGCAATCAGGTCGGCCAGCCGCTGGACCAGTCGAACGCCAACATCGTCGCCTGGTTCAACCGCGTCGGTGAACGACCGTCGGTGAAGGCGTAGGCTCGCCAGTCGTCATTGCGAGCGAAGCGAAGCAATCCATATTGCCACTTGCGGAGACATGGATTGCTTCGTCGCTGTCGCTCCTCGCAATGACGTCCAGAGGGCTCAAATCACCACCGGCTTGTCCGGCAGTTCGTTCGGGCCGGCGGGAGGCGGAAAATGCTTCGCCAGCTCCCGCGACACCGCTTCGATCCCCTTGATCACGCCCTGCTCGAACCGGCCTGCCCGAAAATCCGTTTCCATCGCGCGGCAGATCGCTTCCCAGCCGGCATGGCCAACCTTCGCATCGATGCCGCGGTCGGCGACGATCTCGACGTCGCGGTCGGCGAGCAAGAGATAGATCAGCACGCCATTGTTGTAATGGGTGTCCCAGATCCGCAAATGCGAGAACACGTCGAGCGCCCGTTCCCGCGCCGGCTGGTTGCGGAACAGCGGCACGCCGTCGAGCGCGCCCTCGACGACGAAGCGGATCTGGCCGGAATGGGTGGCCTCGCCGGCCTTGATCGCCTGCTCGATGGCGTCGAGCACGTGCGGCGGAAATTCGCGCCGCACACGCCAGCGATGCTCGATGAGATGCTTGCCGATGCGCTTGATGCTCATATGCCTACCAGCTCCCCGAGGCGCCGCCGCCGCCGAAGCTGCCGCCTCCGCCGCTGAATCCGCCGCTGTCGCTCGAGCTCGAGCCGCTACTCCAGCCCCCGCCGCCACCGGACCAGCCGCCGGAATAACCGCCACCGCGCCGGTACGGTCCCGAGCCGGCTGCCGGGCCGCCAAAATTCAATCCGCCAAAAATCAGCGCCGCGACGCCGGCGAACAGCCCGACCAGCAGGGCGGTGGCGAGCGAGCCGGCCAGCATCCAGGTGAAGACGCCGACGATGCCGCCGGTCGCGACCGAGCCCAACAGCCGCCCCAGCAGGCCGCGCAGGAAGCCTGCCACGATGATGACGCCGAAGATCACGACCGGATTGGCGAAGTCGACAAGGTTCGGCGCCTGCCAATGCTCGGGCTCGGGCGCCGGCAATTGCTCGCCATTGACCAGGCGGATCATCCGGTCGACGCCGGCAGAGATGCCGCCGGCGAAATCGCCGGCCTTGAATTTCGGCGTGATGTCCTCGTCGATGATGCGGCGGGTGACGACGTCGCTCAGCACGCCTTCCAGGCCGTAGCCGACCTCGATACGCAAATGCCGGTCGTTCTTCGCAACGACCAGCAGCGCGCCGTCATCGACCTTCTTGCGGCCGATCTTCCACGCCTCCGCAACGCGGATCGAGAACTGTTCGATCGTCTCCTCGCCTGACGTCGGCACGATCAGGACCGCGATCTGGCTGCCCTTGCGCCTCTCCAGATCCTTCAGCCTGTCGTTCAGCGACGCGACATCAGCTGATGACAGCGTGCCGGTCTGGTCGACGACGCGGCCGGTGAGCTGAGGCACCGCGACCTCAGCCCATGCGGGGCACACGAAGCCCAGCAGGAAAGCGAGCAGGATGACGCGTGCGGCTGGCATCGCGACGAGCGCCTGCCTGTGCTATTTCGACGGCGCCGGGGCCGGAGCCGGATTGAAATCAACCTTCGGCGCGGTCGAGATCTCCTTCTCATTCTCAACCGTGAAGTTCGGCTTGTCCTTGTAGCCGAACACCATTGCAGTGAGATTGTTCGGGAAGGTGCGGATGCCGACGTTGTACTCCTGCACCGCCTTGATGTAGCGGTTGCGCGCCACGGTGATGCGGTTCTCGGTGCCTTCGAGCTGCGCCATCAAATCGCGGAACAGCGCATCCGACTTCAGCTGCGGATAGTTTTCGGTGACGACCAGGAGCCGCGACAGCGCGCCGGTGAGTTCGCCCTGCGCCTGCGTGAACTTCTGGAACGCGGCCGGGTCGTTGAGCACCTCAGGCGTCGCCTGGATGCTGCCGACCTTGGCGCGCGCATTGGTGACGCCGAGCAGCACGTCCTTCTCCTGCTGCGCAAAGCCCTTCACCGAGTTGACCAGGTTCGGCACGAGGTCGGCGCGCCGCTGGTACTGATTCACCACCTCCGACCAACTCGACTTGACCTGCTCGTCATTGGTCTGGATCGCGTTGTAGCCGCAGTTGGTCAGGCTCAATGTCGCCAGCGCTGCCAGCACGGTCCAAAGCTTGCGCATGAAGGTGGTCCTCCCGGTGGATTCTCGGTCAGCGTAACAGATTTTCGCCGGATAATCCCGTGCGGCGGATTTCACGCCTGCTTTTGCGGATGATGGCGCTTGCCTATCCCTGCCCGCGCCGTTCATCATGGCGAAAAAATCGATCCGGGGAGGATCCATGACGTCTGAACAATTCGAGACGATTGTCGTCGAACGGCCCGAGCTTGCGATCGCGCGGATCGTGATGAACCGCCCCGAGGCCCGCAACGCCCAGAACCTGCAGATGACCTACGACCTCAATACCGCCTTCGACCGGGCGGTGCAGGACGACGCGGTCAAGGTCATCATCCTCGCCGGCAACGGCCCGCATTTCTCGGCCGGTCACGACCTGCGTCCGACCGGCAAGAATGAAGCGGGCGTCGATTTCCCGCCAGTCGGAAATTGGGGCGGCTTCGCCGAACCCAACGCCCACGGCCGTTTCGCGCGCGAGCAGGAGATCTACCTGCAGATCACGCGGCGCTGGCGCAATTTGGCGAAGCCCACGATCGCCGAGGTGCACGGCAAGTGCATCGCCGGCGGGCTGATGCTGGCCTGGGCCTGCGACCTGATCGTCGCCAGCCACGATGCCGAGTTCTGCGATCCCGTGGTGACGATGGGCGTCTGCGGCGTCGAGTGGTTCGTGCATCCCTGGGAGCTCGGCGCGCGCAAGGCCAAGGAGATGCTGTTCACCGCCGATGTCTGGAGCGCCGACGAGGCGCATCGCCTCGGCATGGTCAATCACGTGGTGCCGCGCGGAGATCTCTCGTCCTTCACGTTGGCGCTGGCGCGGCGGATCGCGGCGAAGCCCGCATTCGCGCTGAAGCTCTCCAAGGAGGCGGTGAACCGCACCACTGACATCATGGGGCAGCCCGCTGCGATTGATCAGGCCTTCGCGCTGCATCAGCTTTGCCACGCCCACAATCTTCAGGAATTCGGAATGGTAGTGGATCCCGCGGGTCTGCATCCCTCCGTCAAGAAAACCGCGAACGTGTAGAAAGCCAGATGGACCTCACCCTGAGCGACGAGCAGCGCCTGCTGCGCGAAAGTGCCGACCGCTTCGTGGCGGAGACGTTTACCGCCGACCATCGCAAGAAGGCGGCGAACGATCCGCTGGGTTATTCGCCCGCGATCTGGAAACAGTTCGCCGAGCTCGGCTGGCTGGCGCTGCCGATCAGTGAAGCCCATGGCGGGCTTGGCGGCGGCGCGATCGAGATCGGACTGTTGATGGAAGCGTTCGGCCGCGGGTTGGTGTCCGAGCCGTTCCTCTCCACGATCGTGATCGGCGCCGCGCTGGTGGCCGAATGCGGTACCGAGGCGCAGCAGCAGGCGATCCTGCCCAGGATCGCCGAGGGTGGGCTGACGCTCGCCTTCGCGCATTCGGAACGCGCCGCGCGCTTCGACCTCGCCCATGTCGACACGACCGCCAGCAAGACCGCCGACGGCTGGCGGCTGAGCGGCAGCAAGATCGCCGTGCTGGACGGCGCGGCCGCCAACCAGATCATCGTCTCGGCCCGCGCTGCCAACGCCAACGGCGCATCGGGCAAGCGTGCGCTGTTCCTGGTGCCGGCGGATACGCCCGGCGTCACGCTGCGCGACTATGCGCGGCTCGGCGGCGGGCGCGGCTGCAATCTCGATCTCAGGGATGTGCAACTGCCCGCCGACGCGCTGCTCGGCGACGGCAACGATGCACTGCCCGCGATCGAAACCGTGGTCGACCGCGCGATGGCCGCGCTCGGCGCGGAAGCGGTCGGCATCATGCAGACGCTGCTCGACGCCACGCTCGAATACACCAAAATTCGAAAACAGTTCGGCCGGCCGCTGTCGGCCAACCAGGTGATCCGCCATCGCCTTGCCGACGTGGCGATGCAGGTCGACGAGGCCCGCTCGATGGCGCTGCGCGCCGCGCTGATGGCCAATGCCGAGCCGGTGGCCCGCAGCCGCGCGGCATCCGGCGCCAAGGCCAAGATCGGCAAATGCGCGCGCTTCGTCGCCGAGCAGGCGGTGCAGCTGCACGGCGCCATGGGCGTCACCGAGGAGCTCGACATCGGCGCCTATTTCAAGCGGCTGCTCGCCTTCGACACGCTGTTCGGCGGCAGCGCCCATCATTATCGCCGCCACGCCGCGCTGAGCGGCCGTGCCCACGCGTAACGGAGAGCGCATCATGGATCTCACCTTCAGTGCCGAGGAGCGCGCCTTCGAGCAGGAAGTCCGCGACTACATCGCCTCCAGCCTGACGCCGGAAATGAAGCGCGCCACCGCGCTGACGCCGTCGGTGTTCTCCGACCCCGATATCGGCATGGCCTGGCAGCGCGCGCTGCACGCCAAGGGCTGGGGCGCGCCGGGCTGGCCGGTCGAACACGGCGGGCCGGACTGGACGCCGGCGCAGCGCTGGATCTTCGAGGCCGAATGCGCCCGTGCCGGCGTACCCAACGTCAACGTGATGGGCGTGAAGATGGTCGGCCCCGTTATCATCGGCTTCGGCTCGCCCGAGCAGAAGATTTTCTATCTGCCGCGGATTCTGTCCGGCGAGGATTACTGGTGCCAGGGCTATTCCGAGCCCGGCTCCGGCTCCGACCTCGCCTCGCTGAAGACCCGCGCGGTGCGCGACGGCGACGATTACATCATCAACGGCACCAAGATCTGGACCACGCATGCGCATCACGCCAACCGCATGTTCGCGCTGGTGCGCACCAATGAGGGCGAGCGGCAGCAGGACGGCATCAGTTTTGTTCTCATCGACATGAAGACGCCCGGAAATCACCACCCGCCCGATCCTGACCATCGGCGGCGATCACGAGGTCAACCAGGTGTTCTTCGACGACGTCCGCGTGCCCGTCGCCAACCGCGTCGGCGAGGAAGGCAAGGGCTGGACCTACGGCAAGTATCTGCTCGAATTCGAGCGCGGCTCCGGCATCGCATCCGCCAAGCTGCGCGAGGCGCTGAAGACAATTGCCGATCTCGCGGACTCCGACGTCACCGGCCGCGCCATCGAGGATCCCGACATCGCGATGCGGATGTCGGAGGTCGAGGTCGACATCGACGCGCTCGAGATGACCGAGCTCAGGGTGCTGTCGGCGCTGCAGACCGGGCAGAATCCCGGCGCGGTGTCATCGCTGATCAAGCTCCGTGTCAGCGAGATCCGCCAGGCCGTGACGCGGCTCGGCGTCGACGTGATCGGCCAGGACGGCCTTGCCGTCGAGCCGGCACGGCCGTTCTACCGGCTCAACCACGAGCCGGCGATTCCCGAGGAGCTGTTGCCCGTGATGCCGGAATATCTCAACGGGCGGGCCTACACGATCTTCGGCGGCTCGTCGGAGATCCAGCGAGACATCATCGCGAAGATGGTGTTGGGGTTGTAGCTCGCACCCGAGCGCTCAGCTGAGCAACCGGCGACTTAGGTAACACTTCAACCCGACGACATGGGTAACACAATTCTCGTTTCGTTCAGGTCTGTTGTTGTTGAGGCTGTGGACCCTGAGGGCAACGCGGAGCGTTGTCCTCAAGTCCACAGCCTTTTGTCGTTCGTTTGGGCTTGCGAAGCTGGTCCCCACGATGAGCGATCGTGCCGAGCTCGATCGGGCCATAGCTGACGATCCAACCGTCCTGATCCTCGGCCAGGCCGACGGGTTCGCCGATCAGCGCTTCGCTGATGTAGATCGTGTTGCCGAGCCACTTGATCTCTCCGTTGTGCCGGACCGAGCGGACGTCCTGGTCATCGTATTCCGGCTTGCGCAAGACACCGTCGAAGCGGCGTGAGGAGGCCTGGTAACGGTCGGCTGGCGTAGCGTTATCGAGCGACTGGTGCGGACGCTCCTCATTGTAGAGATGCTGGAAGTTGCGGAGGCGCTTGAGCTGCTCGCGCATGGTGGGAGCCGGCGGATTGGCGGTGTCCTGCAACAGCGTCAGATGCATCCGCTCATGGCGGCCATTCTGCTGAGGTTTGCCCGGCGCAATGCGCTCCGGCGTCACGCCGGCCTTGATCAGGTTGACCGACAGCCGCGACAACCCACCGGCACCACGCGAGGCAAACGGCGAGCCGTTATCCGAACGCATGTAGTGCGGCAACCCAAACTCGCGGAACGCCGCATCGAGCACCGGCCAGACATGATCCGTGTCGGTGCGCGCCAGAGCCTGGCAGCGCAGCAGATAGCGGCTGTACGCGTCGGTGATCGTCAGCGGCTCGCATCGCTTGCCGTCGCCGGTCAGGAACCAGCCCTTGAAGTCGATGCACCACACATCATTGGCCGCCGCGCACGTCGCAAACGGCATGTTCGAGGGCGGCCCGCGCCGGCGCAGCTTGCGCTTCACCGTCAGTCCTTCGCGGTCGAACAGTTCCCCGATCGTGCTCGCCGCAGGCCATGCCGTCCGCGGTGACTTCCGTTCAAGAAAGGCGCGCACCTTGATCGGCCCCCAGGTCGGATGCGCCCGACGCACCTCAAGGCAACGCTCGGCGATCCCCTCGGCTATGCTCTGCGGATGATGCAGCCGAGCCCGCGACCGGTTGAACAGCCCACCGGCGCCTTCCTGCTCAAAACGCGTAAGCCATTTGTACCCCACACGGCGGCTCACCCCGAACCGCCGGCACACCGCCGCAAATGATTCCTCGTGCTTCTCCACCGCCACCACAAATCGCATCCGTTCTTCCACTGCACAGGTCTCCGTCCATCCCATCGGCAAGGCCCTCCTCGCCGATCAGTTGACCTGTTACCCATGTCGCCGGTCTATTCTGTTACCCATGTAGCCGGTTAGGACCCAGCGTTACCCTCCCCTTCCAGGGGAGGGTGTTGACACTCGCGCGCTTACACCCCCGCCTTGGCGTCCTGGATCGCCTGCCAGATCTTCGCCGGCGTCAGCGGCGTATTCAGCTGCTTGATCCCGATCTCGCTCAGCGCATCCATCACGCCGTTGGTGATGCAGGGCGGCCCGCCGATCGCGCCCGACTCGCCGCAGCCCTTGGCGCCCAGTGGATTCGTCTTGCAAGGCGCGGAGGGATCGAGCGTCACTGTGATCGGCGGAATGTCCGAGGCGCGCGGGATGCAATAGTCCTGATAGCTTGCGGTCAGAAGCTGACCCTCCTCGCTGTAGGCGACGCCCTCATACAGCGCCTGGCCGATGCCCTGGACAACGCCGCCATGCACCTGCCCCGTCACCAGCATCGGATTGACCGCGACGCCGACGTCGTCGACGGTGGTGTAGCGCACCACCCGCGTGACGCCGGTCTCCGGATCGATCTCGACCTCGCAGATGTGCGTGCCGTTCGGCCAGCTCGGCCCGTCGACCTCACCCTCGCTCTCGACCGAGAGCTTGGCGCCCTTCTCCTTGCTCGCGATCTCGAACAGGCTGATGCGCTTGTCGGTGCCGACCACGGTGAGGAAGCCGTCGCGGTACTCGATGTCCTCGGCGGAGGCTTCCAGCAAATTGGAGGCCTTGTCGCGCGCCTTGTTGATCATGTCGTTGCTGGAGACCGCAACCGCGGTGCCGCCGACGAACAACGAGCGCGAACCGACGCTGCCGAAACCGGTGGCGAGATCGGTGTCGCCCTGGACGACGTCGATCTTGTCCATGGCGATGCCGAGCGTATCGGCGACCATCTGGGTGTACGTGGTGGCGAGGCCCTGGCCCATGGCCATGGTGCCGGAATGCAGGATGACGCGGCCCTCGGCGGTCGCGTGCAGCGAGACCTTCTCGGTGTGGGCGCGGCCGCCGGTCCACTCGATGTAGCTGGTCAGGCCGCGGCCGTAGAGCAGGCCCTTCTTCTTCGCCGCCTTCTTGCGCGCGGCAAAGCCGTTCCAGTCGGCCAGATCGGAGGCACGCTCCAGCATGCGCGCGAAGGCGCCGGAGTCGTACACCTGGCCGACCGCGTTGGTGTAGGGCAGCTGCGCCGGCTTGATGTAGTTGACCTTCCGGATGGTGCGCGGATCCATGCCGATCTGGCGCGCGGCGGCATCGAACAGCCGCTCGACGATGAACACCGCCTCGGGCCTGCCGGCGCCGCGATAGGCGCCGACCGGCGCGGTGTGGGTCATCACCGACTTCACCTCGAAATGCACCAGCGGCAGATCGTAGACGCCGGTCTGCACGAACGGGCCGAGCACCAGCGGAATGATGTTGGCGGTGCCCGACGAATAGGCGCCGGTGCCGCCGATCGAGCGCACCCGATAGGCCAGCACGCGGCCCTTGGCGTCGAGCGCGAACTCGCCGGTCGAGGTGAGGTCGCGACCATGGGTGCCGCCGACGAACTCGTCGGTGCGGTCGCCGCGCCAGCGGATCTTCTCGTTCAGCTTGGTCGCGGCATAGGCGACGATGCCGTCTTCCGGATAGAGGCTGGTCTTCTGGCCGAAGCCGCCGCCGATGTCGCCGACCAGCACGCGCACGCTGTCCTTCGGCCGCTTCAGGATCGATTCCGCCAAGAGGTCGCGGGTCGAGCCCGGGGTCTGCGACTGCACATGGAGAATGAGCCGGCCGGTCTTCTTCTCGATCTCGGCAATGGTCGAGCGCGGCTCCATCGCCGACGGCACCAGGCGCTGGCTCACCAGATCGAGCGACACCTTGTGCGCGGCGCTGGCAAAGGCTTCCTCGACCTTGGCGGCGTCGCCGTAGCTCATCGCGGCCACGATGTTGTCGGGCGCCTCGGGCCAGACCGCCGGCGCGCCCGGCTTGATCGCCTCGACCGGATCGACCACCGAGGGCAGCACCTCGTAATCGATCTCGATCGCCTCCGCCGCGGTCTGCGCCAGCACGCGCGAGGTCGCGACCACGGCCGCCACTCCCTCGCCCGCGTAGCGCACCACCTCATGCGCCAGCAGGCGACGCGGCGGCACCGTCATCGGCGAGCCGTCGGGCCGCTTGAAGATCGCGAGCGTCGGCAGCGTGCCGATATCGTCCTTCACGAGGTCGGCGCCGGTATAGACTGCCGTCACGCCGGGCATCTCCAGCGCCGCCTTGACGTCGATCGACTTGATATTGGCGTGGGCGTGCGGCGAGCGCAGCACGTGCAGCCAGAGCGCGCCGTCCTGCGGCTTGTCGTCGATGAAATGTCCCGTCCCGGTGACCAGCCGCTGGTCTTCCAGACGCTTGACTGGCTGGCCCGCACCAAAACGCATATTGCCGGGAAGAATGTTCATCAGTGTATCCTTCGACTTCCAAGAAGACTTCCAAGAATTTGGCGGGGGTTTTAGCGGATTTTGGCGGCCTGACAACCGCGCCCGGGGACGCCCGGCCTGCATCATGCGCGAGCACGTCCGGTGGCATTCCGCCGATCAGTGCCTACATCATTGCGCCCGGCCGATATCGACGACGGCGACCTCGACATCGCGCGCCGAGCCGTCGCGATTCACGGTGAGGTGCACCTTCTTGCCGACCCCGATCTGTTCGAGCTGATCAGCCAGATCCGAGAGCCGGTGGACCGGCTTGCCGTCGACCGCGGTAATGACGTCGCCAAGTTCGCCGGTCGACATATCGACCCCGCGGAGCCCGGCGCGCTCGGCCGGCGAGCCCTGGGTTGTGCGCACGATGATCAATCCCTCGGCGCCGATACGCGTGGCGACCGCCTCATTTGCGGTCACGATGCCGATCCCGGGCGTCGGCACGCGGCCGTTGCGGATCAGATTAGGGACGACGCGATTGACGATATCGACGGGGATCGCAAAGCCGATGCCGGCATTCGACCCCGACGGCGACAGGATCGCCGTGGTCACCCCGATCAGCCTCCCGGCGGAATCGAGCAACGGGCCGCCCGAATTGCCGGGATTGATCGCGGTATCGGTCTGGATCACGTTGGAAATCTCGCGCCCGCTGGAGGTCGGCAGCCTGCGCTTCAGCGCGCTGATGATGCCGCTCGACATCGATTGATCGAGCCCGAACGGATTGCCGATCGCATAGGCAAACTGGCCGACCTTGAGGTCGGCCGAGCTGCCGAGCGCCAATGGCGGCGGCAGGTTGCGCGCGCTGCGGATGCGCAGCACCGCCAGATCGTAGTTCGGCGCCGTGCCGACGATCTCGGCGCGCACCGCTTCGCCGGAGGCAAAGCGGATCGCGACCTGGCTCGCGTTCTGCACCACGTGGTTGTTGGTGACGACGTGGCCGTCATTGTCCCAGACAATGCCGGTGCCGGACGCCGAGCCGCTCTCCTGGTCTTCGCTCAGCGGATTGGCGGCGGTTTGCGTCACCACCTGCACGACCGACGGCGAGACCTTCTCGAAGATCTCGACATTGGCCTTTTCGGCCTCCGACAGCGCGCCGCGCTCGGCGACCGCGCGGGCAGCCGGACCCGTCCACGGCGCCTGCCGGATGTTGCCGGCCGCGACGATCAAGAGAATGGCCGCGACGACGGCCAGGACAACGGCGGTGCGCCGGTTCATGGGTATGCTCCAAGCAACAAACGCTTGGGATCAGCAGAGGTTTCCGGCGCGGCCAAGGCGGAATGCCCGGCATATTGCCGCGCGGCCAGTCGCGCGCTCAACCGAGATCCCGCAGGGCTGCCTCGACCACCTTGCGCTGCTCGGCCGTGAGCGGCGCCTGCGGCGGCACGGGATCGCCGACATCGTAGCCCTGGATCGAAAGCCCGGCCTTGATGCAGGCGGCGAGGTTGAAGCGGGCGAAGGCCTCGTTGATGCGCCAGAGCTTGCGCTGCAGGGCCATCGCCTCGTCCCAGCGGGTGCGGCGGCAGAGATTGTAGAGCTCAACGCTCTGCCGCGGGATGATGCAGGCCGGACCGGCCATCCAGCCATGGCCGCCGATCAGCATGACGGCCGCCGGGATGTGGGCGGAAGCCGAGAACACTTTCAGGCTATCACCGCAGCGGTTCATGATCGACAGCAGCCGGCCGGTGTTGGTCGAGGCGTCCTTGATGTAGCCGATCCGCGGATGCTCGGCGAGACGCGCGATGACGTCGAGCGTGAGGTCCGAGCGCTGGAAATTCGGATTGGTGTAGATCACCAAGGGAACGTCGACCGCGTCGGCGATGGCGCGGAAATAGGATTCCACCTGCGCATCACTGAGCGGAAAATAGGCCTCCAGGATCGCGAGAATGCCGGCAGCACCCCGCTTCTGATAGGCCTTGGCCTGCGCCACCGCATCGGCCGTCGAGGTCGAGGCGACGCCGGCGACCACCGGCACGCGGCCTTGCGCGGCCTCGATCGTGGTCTGCACCACCTGCATGCGCTGCGCGTTGTTGAGATAGGCGAATTCGCCGGTCGAGCCGAGCGGCGTCAACCCATGGACGCCGGCCTTGATCAGATCGTCGCAGAGCCGGGCCAGCACCTCGGTACGGACATGGCCGGCGGGATCGACCGGGGACACCAGATACGGAAAGACGCCGTGAAAATCAGCCATTTGCGAGCCTCGTTGACGGCGAGACATAGTCGGGATCGTGCGCAAAGGGAAGCGGCTCGCCGCTGCGCAGGGCGCCGAGTACGGCGGCAAAGTCGGCTTTCGCGCGAAAGCCGAGCAGATGCTCTGCCTTGCCGGCATCGTAGATCCGGCCGATCGATGTCGGCAGCTGCCAGCCGCGCTTGGTGAACAGCGCCGGCGCATCCGGGAAATAGCGCGCGATCACGCCGGCGGCGTCGGTTTTCAGGTCCGCGACGTCGCTGCGCGCAAACGGCGTCGGCGCGCTGATCACGAAGACCTCGAATCCCCTGATCTTCTCCAGCGCCACGATATGAGCATCGGCGGCGTCCTCGACCGTCAGGCGGCGATACAGCAGCTCGGTCGCCTTCAGGTTCTCGCCATGGATATCGCGGATGGTGTCGTCGTCCTCGGGGAAGAAGCGGCTGGTGCGCAGCACGGCGCAATTCAGCCCATGCTCGCGGCTGTACAGCCGGCACAGCCCTTCAGCGGCAAGTTTTGTCACGCCGTAGATGTTGCGCGGCTCGAGCGGTCCCGTGGTCTCGTCGAGCCACACCGCGGCGTGGCCCTCCTCGTCGCGGATCGCCTGCGAGATCATCAACGACGTCGTCGAGGTGAAGACGAAACGATCGTGGCCCGCGGCCGCGGCGGCCTGCAGCAGATTGAGCGTGCCCGTGACGTTGACATCGACGAAGGCCTGCGGGCGGAAGCGCGCGATGTCAGGCTTGTGCAGCGCGCCGCCATGGATCACCGCCGCGATGCCGTGATCGTCGAACACGCGCTCGACCACCGATCGCTCGGCTACCGATCCGACCACGTCGGTCGCGTCGCCCGGGACGACATCGAGGCCGACCACGGCATGGCCTGCCTGTCGAAGCCGCGGCGCGAGGAAGCGGCCGAGCCAGCCGGAAGAGCCGGTCAACAATACACGCATGAATTCCGCCCGGCCCCGCGCCTTCAGAACACCTTGGCGATCGCGGCCTGCGCGTCGCCCTGAATCTGCTTCAGATGATCCGGCCCGCGGAAGCTTTCAGCATAGATCTTGTAGACATCCTCGGTGCCGGAGGGACGCGCGGCGAACCAGCCGGCCTCGCTCTCAACCTTGATGCCGCCGAACGGCTGATCGTTGCCGGGCGCCTTGGTCCTGACCGCGCGCACGGCATCGCCGGCGAGCTCGGTCATGTTGAGCTGCTCGGGCCCGAGCGCCTTCAGCGCGTTCTTCTGCTTCGGCGTCGCCGCGACGTCGATACGCTCGTAGTAGGGAACGCCGAGCTCGGCGGTCAGCTCCTTGAACAGCTCGCTCGGATCGCGCTCGGTTTTAGCGATGATCTCGGCCGCCAGCAGGCCGAGGATGATGCCGTCCTTGTCGGTGGTCCACACCGTGCCGTCGCGCTTGAGGAACGACGCGCCCGCGCTTTCCTCGCCGGCGAAGCCGAAGCCGCCGCTGCCGAGTCCTTCGACGAACCATTTGAAGCCGACCGGCGTCTCGACCAGCTTGCGGCCGAGCTTCTTCGCCACCCGATCGATGATCGAGCTCGACACAATGGTCTTGCCGATCGCGGCGTCCTTGCCCCATTGCGGCCGGTGCGCGAACAGATAGGCGATCGCGGTGGCGAGGAAATGGTTCGGGTTCATCAGCCCGTTCGAGCGCGTCACGATGCCGTGACGATCGGCGTCGGTGTCGTTGGCAAACGCAACGTCGAACCGGTCGCGCATGTCGATCAGGCTCGCCATCGCGTAAGGCGAGGAGCAATCCATCCGGATCTTGCCGTCCCAGTCCGCGGTCATGAAGCGGAAGGTCGGATCGACCGTATCATTGACGATTGACGCGTTGATGCCGTAGCGCGCGATGATCGGCCGCCAGTAATGCACCGCCGCGCCGCCGAGCGGATCGATGCCGATCCTGACGCCCGCGGATTTGATCAGCGCGAGATCGACCGTGTTGCCGAGATCGGCGACATAGGGCGTGATGTAATCGTGCAGATGCGTGGTCGCGGCCTTGCGCGCGCGATCATATTGCATCCGCGCCACGCCCTTGAGCCCGGCCTCGATGTAGCGGTTGGCGTGCTTCTCGACGACGGCGGTGACGTCGGTGTCGGCCGGACCGCCATGCGGCGGATTGTATTTGTAGCCGCCGTCTTCCGGCGGGTTGTGTGACGGCGTGATGACGACGCCGTCGGCGAGGCCCGTACCGCGTCCCTTGTTGTAGCTCAGGATCGCGTGCGAGATCACCGGCGTCGGGGTGTAGCCACCCTGCGCGTCGATCATGATCTCGACGCCGTTCGCCGCGAACACCTCGACCGCGCTGGCCAGCGCCGGCTCGGCCAGCGCATGGGTGTCGATGCCGATGAACAGCGGCCCGGTGAGACCCTTCTCGCGCCGGTAATCGCAGATCGCCTGCGTGGTGGCGAGGATGTGGTCCTCGTTGAAGGAATTCTTCAGCGACGAGCCGCGATGGCCGGAGGTGCCGAAAGCAACCCGCTGGGTGGGGTCGCCGGCGTCGGGCTTGCCCGCAAAATAGGCCGTGACCAGCCGCGGCACATTGGCAAGCGCGGCGGGGTCGATGGGTTTGCCGGCGGCAGGATTTGGTGCAGTCACGTGACCTCTCAGATCTGGTATCGCCGACCATCAGCACAACGAGTCGTGCCGTAGCTTGATCGCCCGGCGTGCTACCATGGCGGCTTACGTTCAATCAAGCCGAGGGCATTTCGTTCCGTGCAGTCAGCGGCAATCCGCTATTCGACGTCGATCTGCTGCACCTTCTCGCGCAGCTCGTCGACCAGCACCCGCTTGTTCTCGGTATAGTCGACCGGCACCACCACGAGATGGACGCCGCCGCCGGAGAAGGCCCGCTCCAGGATCGGAACGATCGCATCCGTGCTCTCGATCCGCGAACCCTTGGCGCCGTAGCTCTCGGCGTATTTGACGAAATCCGGATTGCCGAAGGTGAGGCCGAAATCGGGGAAGTTATCGACCGCCTGCTTCCAGCGGATCATGCCGTAGGCGGAGTCCTCCAGGATCAGGATCACCAGGTTGAGCTTGAGGCGGACCGCGGTCTCCAGTTCCTGCGAGTTCATCATGAAGCCGCCGTCGCCGCAGACCGCGAGCACGCGGTTCTTCGGATAGAGCATCGCCGCCAACATCGCCGACGGCAGGCCGGCGCCCATGGTGGCGAGCGCGTTGTCGAGCAGCAGCGAGTTCGCGAGCAGCGTACGGTAGTTGCGCGCGAACCAGATCTTGTACATGCCGTTGTCGAGCGCGACGATGCCGTCCTCGGGAATGACCTGCCGCACATCGTGCACGATACGCTGCGGCGTCGGCGGCCAGCGGCCCTCGGTGGCGCGATCGGTGATCTTGGCCAGAATGCCGTCGCGCAGGCTGAGCAGCGCGCTGGCATGCGGCAGCTTGCCCTCGACCCGATCGGCCAGCAGTTTGAGACTCGGCCCGACATCGCCGATCACCTCGACTTGCGGGAAATAGACCTGCTCGACGGTGGCCGGCATGTAGCTGACATGGATCACCTGCGGCCCCTTCGGACCCATGATGAAGGGCGGCTTCTCGATCGTGTCGTGACCGATCGCGATGATGAGATCAGCGCGGTCGATCGCCTCGTGCACGTAGTCGCGCTCGCTCAGCGCGGCGGTCCCCATGTATTGATTGGTGCCGCCCGACACCGTGCCCTTGCCCATCTGGGTCGTGAAGAACGGAATTTTCGTCCGCCGCACGAAGTCGCCGATCCCGGCGGTCGAGCGCGGGCGCGATGCGGCCGCACCGAGCATGATCAGCGGACGCTGTGCCTTCAGGATCATGTCGGCGGCGCGGTCGAGCGCGGCGGCATGCGCGATCGGGATTTCGATCGGATGCGGATGCACCAGCTCGACCGGCTCCGTCTCCTCGCCGGCGATGTCTTCCGGCAATTCGAGCAGCACCGGCCCCGGCCGTTCCTGGGTCGCGATGCGGAACGCATCGCGGACCAGCGTCGGAATGGTCGCGCCAGAGACGATCTGCAGCGACAGCTTGGTCAACGGACGGAACGTGTTGACGATGTCGACGATCTGGAACTTGGCCTGCCGGCTGCTCAAGATGCCTTTCTGTCCCGTCAGCATCACCATCGGCATCGCACCGAGCAGCGCATAGGCCGCGCCTGTGGTCAGATTCAGCGCGCCCGGGCCGAGCGTCGTCATGCAGACGCCGGGCTTTCCGGTCAGCCGGCCATAGGTCGCCGCCATGAAGGCCGCGGCCTGCTCGTGGCGGGTCACGATCAGCTTGATCGAGGATTTGCGCAGGCTCTCGACGACGTCGAGATTCTCCTCGCCGGGAACGCCGAACACCCGTTCCACGCCCTCATTCTCGAGCGCTGCAACCAGCAAATCGGAACCCTTGACCATGTCAGCCTCGCCTCGTTGATTGCATGCCGTCGGCGGAGCATATCCGCATCACGCGCCGCCGGAAACTCCCTCGCGCTCTCACGGCTTGTGCGCCTTGATCCAGGCGTCGGCGGCAGGCAGCATGCGCGTGGCGAGATCGGTCGAGATCGCAATCGCCTGCACCGCGCGCGCCACCATCACCCGCCCGCCGCTGGTCGATTGCGACGGGGCGAAGGCGGCGAGCTGTGCGGCATGGGCCTCATCGGTGAAATTGGTCATGAAGTTCGGCACGAACTGGTCGCGGAAGTTAGGCCCCTGTCTTGCCAGCAGCGTATCGAAATTGGCCTGGACGAAACCCCAGGCGAGCTGCGGCTGCTCTCCCGCGGACGCGACCGCGTTGATCATCCCCGTCACGATCGTGTCGGGCAGTTCGTTGGTCAGGGTCAACGCGAGTGTCGCGCGCGCCAGCTCGGCATCGCGGGCGCTGGCCGCGGCGAAATAATAGCGCAGCCGCTCATTGGTGGCCGTGCTCTTGCGTGCGCGAGCACCAGCAGCTGGTCGTAGGTCGCCCGATCGGCGGTGATGCCGACGACATGGGTGACGGCATCGCGCAGCGTGGTCGGAAGCGAGTCGGGATCTTCCAGGAACGCCGCAAAGCGCCGCTTCGCTTCCGCCACGACAGCCGCATCACCGAGATCGCCAAGCGCCGAGATCAGGCTGGCGCGCAGCAGGGCCGTGTCGTCATCGGCCGGACCGTGCCCGTCCCATCCGATCCGATCCAGCACCGGGCGCAGCTTGGCGCGGGCATAGGCCTGAACGACCGGCCGCTCGGTCCGGTCGCGCGACAGTCGATTCAATGCAGCAAATGTCGAGATCACCTGGTCCCACACCGCGCGATGGTCACCGGCGTCGAGCGCGTCGAGCAGCGCGAGATAGGACGGTGCCTCGGCACGGCCCGCCTGCACCAGCGCCCAGCTGTCGGTGACGACATTGAGCCGGTCATCGACCTGCATTTGCGGGAATGCGTTCAGCAACGCCGCCCGGTTCTTCGGGCCGTATTCGACCCTGTAGTAGCCGACGTCGCCGAGATTGACCTTGATCGCATCGCCGCAGGCGCCGGCCGCGATATCGGCGCTACCCTTCAGCAGAAGCTCATCAAAGGGCTTGCCATGCGCCGGTCCGACCGCAACCGGGATCTGCCAGTTGTGGGCCGGCAGCGGCGGATCGTTGGCCGGCGCGATCACGAAGCGATCCTGCCGCAACGTCAGGCGCTGCGCGGTGCCATCGCAGGCGGTCTCGGCCACGACCAGCGGCACGCCGTCCTGCTCGGTGAAGGAAGCGGCGATGCCGGTGATGGTCTTGCCGCCGGCGCTTTCAAGCGCCTGCCAGAGATCCGCCGTGGTGGAATTGCCGTAGGCATGCGCGGCCATGTATTTGCGGATGCCGTCGCGGAACGCCTGCTCGCCGAGATAATTCTCGAGCATGCGGATCAGCGCCTGCCCCTTGTTGTAGGTGATGGCATCGAACGCCGTGACCGCCTCGCTGTGATCGGCGATCGGCTGCTGCACCGGATGCGAGGTGCGGCGCGCATCGAGCGCCATCGCGAACTGCTTGGCGCCGTAACCGTTCAACCAGCTCTGCCATTGCGGGTAGAAATGCTCCGAGGCCTTGGTCGCCATCCAGCTGGCAAAACCCTCGTTGAGCCAGAGATTGTCCCACCATGCCATGGTGACGAGATCGCCGAACCACATATGCGCCATCTCGTGCGCGGTGATGGCGAATATGCCGCGCCGCGCGGTCTCGGCGGAGGTCGCGGGATCGAACAGCAGCCGGCTCTCGAAAAAGGTGATGCCGCCCCAATTCTCCATCGCGCCGCCGAACCCGCCGGGAACAGCAATCAGGTCGAGCTTCGGCAGCGGATATTTCACGCCGAAATAGTCGTTGTAATAGCCGAGCAGCTTCACCGCGCTGTCCAGCGCGAACCGGCCCTGCCCGCTCTTGCCTTCCGTCGTCACCACGCCGACCGTAACGCCGCCGGCATCCGCCGTGACCCGCTCGAGTTCGCCGACCGTGAGCACGAACAGGTAGCTCGACATCTTCGGCGTCGGCGCGAACGCAACCTTCTTGAGATCGCCGGCGACCGGCTGCTCGCTCGTCACGGGCATGTTGCCGACCGCGAGCAGGTTGCGCGGGATCACGACCGTCAGCGCGAAGCTCGCCTTGAACGACGGCTCGTCCCAGCACGGGAAGATCCGCCGCGCATCGGCCGGCTCCAGCTTGCTCGAGATCAGCCGCTTGATACCGCCTTTGGTCGGATAATCCACCGAGAACAAGCCGCTGCCGAACTTGTTGATCTGCGCCGTGAACGCGATGCGCAGCCTGTGGCGGCCCACCGCGAGCGGCTGGGCGAAGGTCAGCGTCGCGGTCTGCGCCGCGGCGTCGGTCGCCACCTCCGCGCGCTGCGCGCCGTCATCGATCGTGGCCTCGGCGAAGGTGGTGTTGATCGCATTCAGCGTCAGTTGCGCGGTCGCCGCACGCACCTCGATATCGACGGTCTCGACGCCGGGTAATGCCAGACTGGTGAAGTCAGGCGTCAGCTCGATCGCGTAATTCAGCGGGATGATGGTCTTCGGCAGCCTTCCGGGCGTGGTGTCGAACGAAAATGTTTGCTCGGCCTGCGCGCCCGCGACCGTCGCCAGCAGCAAGCCGATCGCCGTGGCAAGACGACGCAGCAACGCAACTCGGACATCGATTGCAGGCTTGTTCATCGCGCGCGGCTCACGGGGATCGCAGGGATTTTCAGAGGTCATTGCGGAAGGACGTAGCAGGCAATCTAGTAGAGAAAATGTCGCCACAAAACTGACAACTCCGCGACATCGATGTAGCGACGGATCGATTGACGCGTGTTCACGCCGTCGCTTTCGGCCTCTCCGCCCTTGTTGCTCAACGGCGGGGCGGAAGGTTAACCTGCGGGCTGGCATTCCAGCCGCAGCGTCCGGCGACGGGAGACAACAATGTTCGGAAAATTCTCGCGCCGCCAGTTTGCGGGCCTTGCGGGCCTCTCGGCGCTCGGCCTGTCGGCCCCGGCCGAGGCCGCGAACCGGGCTTCGCGGCCGAACGGCGCGAACTTTCCGGCCGGCTTCGTCTGGGGCACCGCGACCTCATCGTACCAGATCGAGGGCGCGGTCAATGAGGACGGCCGCGGGCATTCGATCTGGGACACGTTCGCGCACACATCGGGCAAGATCGAAGACGGCTCGACCGGCGACCGCGCCAACGACCACTATCACCGCTACAAGGAGGATGTCCGCCTCATCAAGGAGCTCGGCACCAAGGCCTATCGGTTCTCGATCGCCTGGCCGCGGGTGTTTCCCGACGGCACCGGCGCCCCCAACCCGAAAGGCCTCGACTTCTACAACCGCCTGGTCGACGAGCTGCTCGCGAACGGCATCGAGCCCTATGCCACGCTCTATCACTGGGACCTGCCGCAGGCGCTGCAGGACCGGGTCGGCGGCTGGCGGTCGCGCGACACTTCGAAGGCGTTCGGCGACTACGCCGGCTACGTGGCGCAGCGATTGACCGACCGGGTGAAGAACATCTTCACCCTCAACGAGGTCGGGCGTTTCCTCCCCTTCGGCTATGCGCTCGGCGTCGATGCGCCGGGGCTGAAGCTGCCGCCGGCCGAAGTGAACCAGGCCCGCCACCACGTCGCGCTGGCGCATGGGCTCGCCGTGCAGGCGATCCGCGCCAAGGGTCGCCCTGGCACGCGGGTCGGCCCCGCCGAGAACATCACCGCCTGCGTCCCCGCGTTCAACACGCCGGAGAACATCCGCGCCACCGAGATCGCGACGCGCGAGCTCAATGCAGGCTTCCTCGGGGTCGTGCTCGAAGGCAAATACACCGAAGGCTTCCTGCAATTTGCCGGCGCGGACGCGCCCAAATTCACCGCCGACGAGCTGAAGATCATCGCGCAGCCCAACGATTTCGTCGGGCTGAACATCTACGCGCCGCAATGCTACGTCGCCGCGATGGACAGCGCCCCCGGCTGGAAGCCGCTGCCGATGCCGGCTTCCTTCCCGCACATGAGCTCGGAATGGCTGCGGATCGCGCCCGAGGTGATCTACTGGGCACCGCGGATTGCCGCCAAGCTGTGGAACATCAAGAGCATCTATATCAGCGAAAACGGCACGTCCGGCGAGGACAAGGTCCATCCCGACGGACAGATCTACGACCTCGACCGCATCATGTTCCTGCGCAACTATCTCGGCCAGTTGCAGCGCGCCACCGCCGACGGCGTCCCGGTCCACGGCTACTTCCTGTGGAGCCTCATGGACAATTTCGAATGGATCTTCGGCTACGAGAAGCGCTTCGGCCTGTACCGGGTGGATTTCGAGACCCAGGCGCGGGTGCCGAAAATGAGCGCGGCGTTCTATCGCGACGTGATCGCGCGCAACGCGGTCGGGGTGTGATCTATCCGGGTTGCGGCCGCGCACCGGACCACGCACGCCGGAGCAGGTCGCGGATGCCGCCCTCCTCGATCGGCCGCGGATTCCAGTAGGGATTTTTAGTCGCGAGCGCTGCCGCCTTGGCGATGCCGTCCTCGAGCATGCCAATCTCGGCGAGCGAGCGCGGCGCGCCGAGCTTGGCCGACAGATCGAACAGGCCATCGGCGGCGCTGGCCGCCCCAAGCGCCCGCGCGGCGCGGCCGATCGCCTCGCGCGCGGCTGGCGTATTGTAGGCGATGGTGTGCGGCAGCAGCACCGCATGGGTCTCGGCATGCGGCAGGTCGAACAGCGCACCGACGGTGTGGCAGAGCTTGTGATGCAGCGCCATCCCGACGGTGCCGAGACAGACCGCGCACAGCCACGCGCCGTAGAGCGCGTCCGAACGCGCGTCGAGATCGCGCGGCCGCGCGATCACCTCCGGCAGCGATGACGCGAGTTTTGCGATCGCCTCCTCCGCCATCAGCGAGGTGATCGGATTGCCATCCCGCGCATACAGCGCCTCGGCCGCATGCGCGATCGCGTTGAGGCCGGAGATTGCGGAGAATTTTTCCGGCATCGAGAGCGTCAGGTTGACGTCGTAGATCACGGCCTCCGGCAGGATCTTCGGCGACGACTGCGTGGTCTTGACGCCGTCCACTGTCTCGCCCAGCACCGGTGTCATCTCGGAGCCGGCATAGCTGGTCGGCATGATCAATTGCGGCAGATCGGTGCGCAGCGCAATCGCCTTGCTCAGGCCGGTCGCGGCGCCGGCGCCGATCGCGACCACGCCGTCGGGCTTGAGCTCGCCAACCAGCTCCATCGCGCGCTCGGTCACCGCGACCGGCGTATGCACCACCGCGCCATCGAACACGCCGGCCATGCGGCCGCCGGTCAAGGCTGCGAGATCGCCGAGCTCGGCCTGCTGCCGCCGGCTTGCGAGCAGCAGCGCGCGGGCGATGCCGAGCCGGTCGAGCTCGTCTGCCATCGCAGCGACCGTGCCGACCCCGAACACGACCCGCATTGGGCTGACTTGGTAGATGAATGAATGGGACATGGTGACTTCCGAACTCTGTGTTAACCGCGGCGCCAGTCGCGCGGCGTGCAGCCGAAGCGATGCCGGAAGCGGCGGGTGAAATGCGAGAGATCGGAGAAGCCCCAGTCGAACGCGATGTCGCCGATCGCGCGCCTGGCACTCGCCGGATCCTTCAGATCGCGCGCCGCGCCGTCGAGGCGGCGGTCCATCAGATGGCTGACGAATGTGGTGCCGGCACGTTCGAACAATTTATGGACATAGCGCTCGCTGATGCCGATCGCGCCCGCAACGGCGGCGACGCCGAGCCCGGGCTCGCGCAGCCGGCGATCCACGGCGCGGCGCAGCGCCAGCCAGGTCGCATCCGCAAGACCCGCGCTCTCGGCAACGCCTTCGCGGGCGGTCCGCGACAGGCTGAGCGCGACCAGATCGAGCAGCACGTCGAACAGACGGGCGTTATCCGCATCAGACGCACGCAGCGCCGATGTATTGAGCACCTGCGCGGTCTCGGCGATCAGATGACCGACGAACGGATCATCGGACACCCGCGCCGGCGCGACATCCGGCGACGACGGCAGCCGTTCATCGAGCGCTTCGGCCGGCACCCAGAACGAGGCGACCTGCAGCGCAGGGCCGCGGTCGTGCAGCAGCGAGAAGCGCTGCCCGCTGTCGAAAATTCCGACCTGTCCCGGCGACAGGCTGATCTCGCGCCCGGCCTGCCGGATGCGGCAGCGGCCGACGAGCTTGAGGTTGAGGTAGTAGCAGCGCCGGCTGGATGCGGCGATGTCGGCGGCCGAGCGCCGCACGACATGCTCCGGGAAGCTGACCCGGTTGACCGCGCCGTCGCCGAGCCCGACGGTCTCGACGCGCGCGAGGAAACCCGGCGTCGCCGGCGGCTCCGGCGTCAGGTTCATGAAGGCCTGGCAGATCGCCTCGCGATAATAGGCGAACTGCTCGCCTGGCCCTGTGTCCGCGGTGTTCCAGCTCAGCCTGCGCGAGCGATCCGCGGCGGCGATTTGCTGCATCAGTTCACTCCGAGCCCAGTCCGGTTCGGTTACAGCCAAGCGCGTTCCCGGGGTCCGGGTCAATATCCATCAGGAAGCACATGAAGCTTGCGCGTATCCCGGGCCGTTCCGGACGCAGCAATCGATCTCATGAACCACGAGGGAGGTACAACATGTCAACCTATGTTCTCGTCCATGGCGCCTGGCATACCGGCGCCGAGTTTGAACCGGTTGCGGCTGCGATCCGCAAGGCCGGCCATGTCGTCCACACGCCGACCATCAGGGGCAACCGCCCCGGCGACCGGAAGGACTCCGGCCTTGCCGAGGCGATCCAGTCGATCGTGGATTATCTCGCCGAGCACAATCTGAAGGACATCGTTCTGGTCGGCCACAGCTATGGCGGCATGGTCATCACAGGCGTTGCCGACGCCGCCGCCGATCGCATCCGGCGGCTGGTGTACTGGAACGCGTTCGTGCCGAACAATGGCGAGTGCCTCAACGACATGGTGCCGCCGCACTATGTCGGCCTGTTCGACGCCATTTACGCCGAGCGCGGCGACGGCTCGGTGGTGCTGCCGTTCCCGGTCTGGCGCGAGGCCTTCATCAACGACGCCGATCTCGAGACGGCGCAGCGCGCCTACGACAAGCTCAACCCGCACCCGCTGAAGACCTTCCAGGACAAGATCGCGCTGCGCACCAATCCGGCCGAGATGCCGATCGCGAAATCCTACGTCAACTGCACGGAAGATACCGCCATGCCGCACAGCCTGCCCTGGCATCCGCGGTTGTCGGAGAAGCTCGGCCTGTTCCGCCTGGTCCAGGTGCCGGGCAGTCACGAGCTGTGCTTCTCCAATCCGGAGCGGCTGGCGCAGGCCTTCCTCGACGCCGGCCGCGATTAGGTTACCGCCCTGTACGCCGGCGCGGTCGCGAGGAAGCGGGCATAGGCGTCCGCATCCGGCGGGGTGAACTTTTCGACGAGCGGGTTGCGGCGCGACGCCTTGGTGCCGATATCAGCCAGCAGCTCGTCGAAATGCTTGAAGTGAT
Organism: Bradyrhizobium sp. USDA 3364; assembly: GCF_054056355.1. NCBI lineage: Bacteria > Pseudomonadati > Pseudomonadota > Alphaproteobacteria > Hyphomicrobiales > Nitrobacteraceae > Bradyrhizobium > Bradyrhizobium sp. USDA 3364. Next base: position 4,374,440 of record NZ_JBSRYG010000002.1, on the reverse strand, counting down.
AGGGCGCGACGCACAGCCCGCCATAGACGCTCGCTGCCGGACGCTCGACGCGCTTGAAGTTCAGCATCATCGCGATGTTGTCGTGCATCTCGGCCGCGCTGGGCTGCCGCGCGAGCTGGCCGTCGGCATAGCGCACCAGCCAGTTCGCGGCGAGATCCGCGCACAGCACGGTGCAGAAGCTCGAATTGAAGCCGACGAAGCCCATGTCGGGCAGATCGGGATTGGCAATCAATCGATAGAGCCGGTACTGCCCGTCGGGCTCGACCAGCTTCTTCTGGTACTCCTCGGAAAGAAACGGCACACCGAGCTTGTAGCCGATCGCGAGCACCGCGACGTCGGCCGCGACGCGCTGGCCGCCGCTCATCACGATGGTCTTGCCGTCATAATGATCGAAGGTGCCCTGCACCGCCTTGATCCGGCCGTCGGCGACCATCGGGTAGAAGCCTGGGGTCGCGATCGGCACCGAGCAGTTGACGCCGTCCTCGATCCGCTCCTTGGGCACCATGCCGCACTGCTTGAGCTTGAGCTGCATCTTCAGCATGCTCTCCAGCCCGCGCCAGTTCGCCCACACGAACGGCTTGGCCACGACATGCGCAAGCCGCGCCATCGGCCCGATGCCCCAGCTCGCAAACATCTGCTCCTGCGCGCGGATGTAGAGGATGCGCTTGAAGTTGACGAGGCCGCCGACGAAATAGGGGATCCGCCACACCGGCTCGCGAAACACGATGGTGACTTCGCTGGCGCCGGAATTGACCGCATTCACCGCGATGTCGGTGGCCGATTTGGAGCCGCCGAGCACGACCACCTTGCGGCCCCTGGCGAGATCAGGATCGCCGTATTGCGACGAATGCAGGATCTGGCCGCCCTGCGCCTTGAAGCCGTCCTCGCCGGCAAGCGGCAATGTTTGCGGCTCGTTGAATTGCCCGGTGCAGACGGCGACGAAGTCGAAATCCTCGTGACCGGTGGCGCCGTCGGTCGAGCGCAACGCGAGCGTCCACCCTGGTTTGCCGTCGGTGCGACGCGTCATGCCCTCGACCCTGGTGTTGAACCGCATCGCGCCGTCGAGCCCATGGCTGCGCGCATAATCGCGCAGATAAGCATGGACCTGCGGGCCCTTCGGCCATTCCGGATAGGACTCCGGCATCGCCTTGTCGGTGTAGCGATAGAGCTCCTTCGGGCTCTGGGTCTGCACATCGGGATAGGAACGCGCCGGCTCCCAGACCCCGCCGAGATCGCCGCTGCGCTCGATGATGGTCACCCTGTGACCGCGACCGGCAAAGGCCTTGCCTGCAGCGAGCCCGGAAATGCCGGCGCCGATGACGCACACATGCTTCTGCTTGACCATGAAACCGCTCCGCAATGAATGAACAGATCCAATTCATAAGCGCACGCGTCCCCGTCATCACCGGAGGCCCCTCCGGCGACTGCCGCCTCGCGTGCATATTGCCTCGAACTGCCCGCCTAGTCGTTGGCTTCCGGCGGCAGGAAATCCACCTCGTGCTCGGCGGAGATGCGCACCACTTCGACCGGGTCCTGCAGATTGTGCAGCTTGTCGAACAGCGCCTCGAGCTTCTGCATCGGCGACACCCAGAACAGCGCCCGCGCCGGCTTGTCCGACTTGTTGAAATAGCCGTGCGGGATGCCGCGCGGCATGCGCACGAGGTCGCCGGCCTTGGCCTGCACCCAAACGCCGTCGAGCTTGAGGTCGAGCACGCCCTCCTGCACCAGGATGAACTCGTCCTGGGTTGGATGGATGTGCACCGGCACGAACTGGCCGGGATCGCTGTTGGTCTCGAACGCGAAGGTCGAGTCGGTGACCGCCTTCGGATAGTAGACCTGGCCCAGGATATTCCAGGTCTTGCCGCCGTAGCCGGTGCCGGTGCGGGTAATGCCTTTCTCGAGTGTGCCCATGTCAGCCTCTCCAGTTTTGATGCGCATTGCGGACACGGAGCCTGTCGCCGGCCGGTGGGGCTGTCTAGCCGATAAACGAATCCGCGCCCGGCGCCGATCATGCTGCAATGCGGGAGCATCTTCTGCCCTGCCGCCGCATCCGCCTGCGCACCGACCAGGCAGATTGCACGACGAAACGCCGTTCCCCTTTGCCGGCGAATGGACTAGGCTGCAGGATATTTTAGACCTCAAACATCTTCGGACGGCCGGCGTGACTGCTGTTGGCAACGAGGTTTCGGCAAGGGCAAATCCTGCGAAGGCAAGGCTCAAGGATTTCGCCCGCGTCGCGACGGCGCGCGTCGATGACGCGGCCGAGGCGATCGGCCGCATCTTCTGTCCGCATGAGCTGACGCCGGTCGATCATTCCGAGCACGATTTCTCCGCGCACCACAATTGCGCAGATTTCGACGGGTTCTCGGTCAACTACGTCGCCTATGGCGGATCCGTCGCGATCAATCCCGGCTGTCTGGACCGCTTCTTCCTGCTGCAGATGCCGCTGTCCGGCTCGGCCGCGATCCGCACTGCCGCGCGCGAACTCAGCACCGGGCCGCAACACTGCGCTTCGCTGCTGTCGCCGACCATTCCGACCGAAATGACCTGGCGCGGCGACTGCGCCCAGCTCATCCTGCTGCTCGACCGCAAGCTGGTCGAGCATCGCGCCGCGGCGCTTGGCGGCGTCGCCGTGCGGCCGGTCGAGTTCGATCCGGCCGTCGAACTGGGCGGACCACTCGGGCAGACGCTCGCGGCCCGGATCGAGCAGCTCGTGACGACTGCCGAACGGCTCGGGCCGCGTCGAACCCTGTCCGCGGTCGCGGCGGCCGACTGGCGCGAACAGTTTCTCAATGTCCTGCTCAACGACCAGCCGCACAGCCTGAGTTCGGCGATCGATGTCTTCAATGGCCGCACGGAGGCCCAGCCGGCCGCGCTGAAGCGCGTGCGGGCCCGTCTGGAGTCTCGCGCGGCCGAGCCGCTGGATCTCGCCGAGCTTGCGGAGATCGCCGGCACCGGCATCCGCGCGCTGCAACTCGGCTTCCGCCGCCATTTCGGCACCACCGTGTCCGAGATGCTGCTCGACATCCGCCTCGCCCATCTCAACGCCCGCCTCAAGACCGCGCGGCCGGGCGAACGCATCGTCGATATTGCATTCGACCTCGGCTTTACCCATCTGAGCCGGATGGCGAGCGCCTACCGCGCCAAGTTCGGCGAAAGCCCGAAGGCGACCCTGCATCGGCTGAGCTGAGCTGCGGCGGTTCCGATCGGGTCGCCCCGGCCCTGCCCATCCGGCCAGTTTCGCCGTCAGCCGCAACATCCCAGATTGAGGGAAGCCAACGGAGTTTCCCATGACCGAACCAAACATCCTTGCCTCGCTGTCGTCAGCCCTATCGGAGACCATTGCGCGCGCTGCGCCATCGGTCGTCTCGGTGCATTCGCATCGCGCGCGCGCCTCGGGCTTTGTCTGGAAGGCGGGCCTGATCGTCACCGCGGACGAAGCGCTGGCCGACGAGGGCGAGATCGAAATCCAGTTCGCCGACGGCAGCCGCAGGCCAGCGACCGTCGCCGGACGCGACCACACCACCGACATCGCGCTGCTGCGCGTCGATGGCGATGTCGCGCCGATCAAGCTGTCGGCCGGTGTGCCGGCACTCGGATCGCTCGCGGTGATCGTCGCGGCCGACCGCGGTGCGCCGATCGCGCGGCTCGGCATGGTCTCGCGGTCGGGCCCGGCCTGGCGCAGCCTGCGCGGCGGCGAGATCGACGCGCGGATCGAGCTCGACATCCGGCTGCGGCACAGCCAGCAGGGCGGGCTCGCACTGAATGCCGCGGGCGAGCCGTTCGGCATGGCCGTGCTCGGCCCACGCCGCGTGCTGACGATCCCGGCCGCGACCGTCGAGCGGGTCGCGGCGCAGCTCGAGAAGAGCGGCCGCATCGCGCGCGGATATCTCGGCGTCGGATTGCAGCCGATGCGCCTCGATGACGGCCTCGGCGCGATGGTGATGAATGTCGACAAGGCCGGCCCCTCGGCCGCCGCGGGCATCCGCCAGGGTGACGTGATCATCGCCGTCAACGGCGAGAAACTGTCGGGCGTGCGGGCGCTGTCGCGCGGCCTCGGACCGCAGAGCGTCGGCAGCGTCGTCGAGCTCACGGTGCATCGCGGCGGCGAGCCGCTGAACTTCAAGGTGACGGTCGGCGAGAGGCCCGAGACGTGAGCAGTGACCCTGCCACCGACATCGTGATTGCGCTCGAGATCGACGATCCCGTGCTCGCCGACCGGCTGGCGACCCTGCTCGGCAGCGTCGCCGGTCTGCGGCTCGCCGCGCCGGGCGAGCAGGTGACGGCTACGATCGTCGCACGCAACCGCGAGACCACAGGTGCCCGCGACTTCGAACTGACGCCGCGCGAGCTCGACGTGCTGGCGCTGCTGGCGGAGGGCGCATCCAACAAGATGATCGCGCAGCGGCTCGGAATTTCCGTCCACACCGCCAAGTTTCATGTCGGCTCCCTGCTCGACAAGCTCGACGCCACCGGCCGCACCGACGCCGTCGCGCATGCCGCGCGGCGCGGGGTGATCAATCTGTGAGGCGTGCGCGGAGGTCTCTCCACACGTCGTCCCTGCGAAAGCAGGGCCTCCAGCGGGTGTCGCAGGCGGGACCCACTGTTCGTCGTCCTGGCGAATGCCAGGACGACGAACAGGATGGTCGCGATGACAGCTGAGAATGGGTGAGCACACGGCTCCCCGCGCGTCGTCCCGGCGAGGGCCGGGACCCATAACCACCGCACTTGGTGATGAGCGGAATCGCGGCCCCGGCGTCGCACGACAATTCGCATACGTGGCAATGGGTCCCGGCTTTCGCCGGGACGACAGTGAGTGTGCGGCACGGTTTGTGAGTCATAGCCTACTGGACAGCGCGCCCAATCAGTGATTGCGCAAATTCCGCCGCGCGGACGCTTAGACCAAATATGTAGGTAGTCGTCCGGATACAGACGCCGCTTCGATCTCGCTATGCAAGCTTCAGCCAACAAGAAGAAACGGCATGAAGAAGCTGATCGACCGTCATCGGGACATACAATACACGCTCACCAATCTCGAACCCGACCTCTGGAGCTGGTCATTCGAAATCAACGGCAAGATCAAGCGCGGCACCACGCGGGCGCGGCTCGGCCTGCTAGCGCAGCGCCGGGTCTGCACGCTTATCGACCGCGAACTGAAAAGCGCGGAACGGGACAAGCCGGACAAGCCCGACTAAAGTGCGACGGGGTCTGGCTGACTCGTTATCGCGCTTTCATTCGCTCAAGATAGCGCGATGACAGAGGCCGCGACGTCGAGCCGTGGTCCGGCGTAGCGCTTGTCATCGGGCCCGCCCTCGCCATGGCCGACGCTCCAGTTGGCCGGCCACGCGAACCGTTCGAGCGCGGTCGCAGATATCGCCACGCACGATGTCCAGCGTGTGTCACCGCGGCGTCGCCACAGCACGCCGCCCGGTCCCATGTCCAGATAGAGCGCGATGTCGAGATCAAACTCCTGGTCTGCACCGAGATCGGGACCGATCCAATAATGCGGACTGCGGCCGCGTTCGCGCCCCAGGATCAAGGTGAGCGTCTGCCTCGGCCCGCGCAAGCCGAGCCAGAGCGGTGCGATCATGTCAGGCACGGGCGTGCACAGCAGCGTCTGCGGCGCGGCGACGTCAGCGGCGGTGCGGCCCGACAGTTTCAGGGCAATGAGCGTCGCGGGCGGCGCCGTCCCGGATAGTGGCGCGGGGCTGGTCCCGCGCGGCAGCGACGACCAAGCGGCTTGATCGAGCGACGGCAGCGGCCAGGCGAGTTGCTCGCGCACGACGCCTTCGGTATCGAGCACCTGATAGCGCAGACCGTGCTGATCGAGCGCCGCCTGCACGCAATGCAGATACTCGACGCCTTCGGGCATGCGGTGCGCGGTGCCCGCGCCCGCCGTGCAGATCTGCAGCACGCCGCGATGGACCTGAACGTCGAAGGCGAGGATGTGGCTGCACAGATAGGCGGCCACATCGGCGCGCACCAGGATATCCCAGAACCGCTTGCTGTATTCTTGGCCGATCTCGCGCTGATAGCTGCCGCTGAAGCCGTTGATCGGGTAGACCGGATGATGACCGAGCACCAGTTTGTGCCTGGCATCCTTGTGCTGTTCGAGGATTCCTTGCAGCCAATCGGTCTCGACGTGCCCCTCGCCGCCGAGGCCGCTCCAAAGCGTGTGCACGAACACCATCAGCAGATCGTCGCGGCGAACCCAGTAGGACAGGCCGTCCTGACCGGACGGGCCGTTGCACGGCAGCTTCAGCACCTCGCGAAACACCGCCTCGCTCATCTCGTCATAGGTGGTGTGGTTGCCGGTCGTGTGCCACAGCGGCACAGCGCGCCGGTCAAGCCAGGCCATCTCGACCTCGAGCCAATGCCGCCATTGCGCGCGCAGCGCGTCGGCATCGGGGGTGAGGCCGATGATCTCGTCGCCGGGGAACAGGATGAATTCGGGCCGCGGGTGCAGCCGGCGGACCACATCGTTCACCGACGCGAAAGTACGCTCATGCAGCGCAACTGCTACCCCCGAGCAGGCGTCGGCATAGATCACGAACTGGTGGCCCGAACCTCTCGGCAACAGAGACGATATCAAGTCATTCATGATCGGACCACGGCTTCGCGAGCCGCATCATAGAGGAAGCCAGACCGATCGCTCAAGGCAGACATTCGCACGCGCGAGGTTGCAGGCAGCCTGCGCATTTGGAATCGTATGCAGCGCGCATTGCATCCGACCTGTGATCAAGGAGTTCCGGCGTGGCCATTCTCAAGGACTTCGGCATCGGATTCTACAAGATCCCGCTTCCGGTCGTGCTGAGCGACAGCACGCATGGCGAGATCACGGCGTTCGAGCTCGTCACGATCCGCGTCCGCGACGCCGATGGCGCGGAAGGCACCGGTTACACCTACACCGTCGGCCGCAACGGCGGCGCCATCGCCGATATCCTGAACCGCGAAATCGGCGAGATCGCGCGCGGGATGGAGGCCGACGACACCGAGCAGCTCTGGCACAAGGTATGGTGGGCGCTGCACTATGGCGGCCGCGGCGGGCCGGCGGTGCTTGCGCTGTCCGCGCTCGACATCGCGTTGTGGGACCTCAAGGCGCGACGGGCGTCGCTGCCGCTGTGGCGGCTGCTCGGCAGCTTCGACCGCCGAGTACCCTGCTATGCCGGCGGGATCGATCTCGATCTGCCACTGGACGGTTTGCTGAAGCAGACCGACGACAATCTCGCCAAGGGCTTTCGTGCCATCAAGATGAAGGTCGGCCGGCCGAGCCTCGCCTCCGACGCGGCGCGCGTGAAGGCGATGCGCGGCCATCTCGGCGACGAATTTCCGCTGATGGCCGACGCCAACATGAAATGGACCGTCGAGGAGGCGATCCGCGCCGCGCGCGCCTTGCAACCGTTCGACCTGACCTGGCTCGAGGAGCCGACGATTCCGGACGATGTCGCGGGGCACGCAAGGATCCTGCAAGCGGGCGGCGTGCCGATCGCGGCCGGCGAGAACCTGCGCAGCCTGTGGGAGTTCAAGCCCTATATCGCCGGCGGCGCACTGTCCTATGCCGAGCCCGACGTCACCAATTGCGGCGGCGTGACCAGCTTCATGAAGATCGCCCGCCTCGCCGAGGCCTTCAATATCCCGGTGACCAGCCATGGCGCGCATGACATCACGGTGCATCTGCTGGCGGCGTGCCCGAACCGCTCGTATCTCGAGGCACACGGCTTCGGCCTCGACCGCTACATCGCAGACCCGCTGGTTCTCGAGCAGGGCATGGCGATCGCCCCCGACCGGCCGGGGCACGGCATCACCTTCGACTGGAAGGGTCTGGAGCGGCTCAGCGCGGGATGATGCAGGGCCAAGAAATCTGGCGAACGGCATCCCCGCGGCCATCCTTCGAGACGGCCGCTGCGCAGCCTCCTCAGGATGAGGTCTTGTTTTGCGGCGACAATCCCAAACCCTCATGGTGAGGAGCGCCGCTTGCGGCGCGTCTCGAACCACGAGGCCGCAGACGCACACCAGGACGTGATTTTCGGAAATGCTGCTCTGCCGGCGCGCGCTAGGCGGCGTCGCGGCAAACTGCTAGCGTTTCGCGCTTCAGATTGCCTTACTCGAGGATCGGAGCAAATGGACAACCGTAGTGATGTTTGGCGGGGCGTTGACGCGATCAAGCCGCGTTTCATCGAATTGAGCGACCGGGTCTGGGCGATGCCCGAGGTCTGCTACACCGAGGCGCGCTCCTCCGCCGAACATCTGGCCGAACTGCGCCATCAGGGCTTTCGCATCACCGAGAACCTCGCCGACATCCCGACCGCGGTGATGGGCGAATGGGGCGAAGGCGGACCCGTGATCGCCTTCCTCGGCGAATATGACGCCCTGCCCGGCCTCAGCCAGGAGGCCGGCATCGCCGAGCATCGTCCGGTCGAGAGCGGCGGCCACGGCCATGGCTGCGGCCACAATCTGCTCGGCTCCTCCGCACTGCTCGCCGCGACCGCGGTGAAGGACTGGCTCGCCGCCAACAAGGTGCCGGGCCGGGTGCGCTATTACGGCTGCCCCGCCGAAGAAGGCGGCGCGGCCAAGGCCTTCATGGTGCGCTGTGGCGCGTTCGAGGACGCCGACATCGCCATCACCTGGCATCCACACAGTTTCTGGGAGGTGGCGGTGACGCCGTCGCTCGCCAACACGCGCGCCGATTTCATCTTCACCGGCCGCACCTCGCACGCGGCGGCCTCGCCGCATCTCGGCCGCAGCGCGCTCGATGCGGTGGAATTGATGAATGTCGGCGTCAACTACATGCGCGAGCACATGCCGAGCGACGCGCGCGTGCATTACGCGCTGCTCGACACCGGCGGCATTGCGCCGAACGTGGTGCAGGCCCATGCCCGCGTGCGCTATTCGATCCGCGCCCGCGACCTGCCCGGTATGAACGAGCTGGTCGAGCGCGTGCACAAGATCGCGCAGGGCGCGGCGCTGATGACCGAAACCAAGGTCGAGATGAAGATCATCTCCGCGGTCTCCAACATCCTGCCGAACACGCCGCTGGAACAGACGCTGCACCGGATCATGGAAGAGCTCGGCCCGCCGCATTTCGACGATGCCGACAAGGATTTCGCCGGCAAGATCCGCGCAACCCTGACCGACAAGGACATCGCCTCGGTGTATTACGCGATCGGCATGGAGCCGACCGACCGGCCGCTCGCCGACTTCCTGGTGCCGATCGACGCCAAGCGCAATCCGCTGATCGGCTCGACCGATGTCGGCGACGTCAGCTGGGTGGTGCCGACCGTGCAGGTGCATGCACCGACGGTTGCAATCGGCACGCCGTTCCACACCTGGCAGGTTGTGGCGCAGGGCAAGATGCCGGCCGCGCACAAGGCGATGGTGCAGGCCGCCAAGGCGATGGCCGGACTCGGCGTCAAGGCGCTGATGGAGCCGGAGCTGATCGAAGCCGCCAAGGCCAATCTCAAGAAGCGGACCACCCGCACGCCCTATGTCAGTCCGCTGCCGGCCAATGTTGCACCGCCGTTGGACATGTCGGTCGCCTGAGATCTGTATCTGCACCGGACCCGCGCGCCGAAGCGCGGGCCGGCAACCGCTTCGCGCAAAAACGCGCTCGCGTGGCAAAAAAACATCTCGGAACAAAGGATAACGAACAAATTTTCCGCAGTGCGAGGCGCGCACAGCCGCGCTTTGGCGCCGATATGCCGAACCGATGTGCGACCCGGAGAGGTTCTGCACAAGCGATAGCCAAAAGACCTAGGCGCGGGAGAGCGGGAGGCGTTGACCTTCGCGGTCATTCGGTGTGGCATCTGCCGCCAGCACGGCGGCTGGTTCCAAGGCCCGCCGCAATCACACGTGAGCCGGACCGAGGGGACAATGTTCGACAAGAATCTGCGAGGCATGATCGACGACGTGAAGGACGGGCGGATGGACCGCCGTGCCTTCGTCAAGCGAATGATTGCCGTCGGCCTCACCGCGCCGATGGCCAACCAGATTCTGGCGATCGGCGGCGTCGCGATGGCGCAGAGCCCCAACCCCTACAAGCCGACCAAGCGCGGCGGCGGCGGTCCGCTGAAGCTGCTGTGGTGGCAGGGCCCGACCCTGCTCAATCCGCACTTCGCCACCGGCACCAAGGACCAGGACGGCTCGCGGCTGTTCTACGAACCGCTCGCAAGCTGGGACGTCGACGGCCATCTCAATCCGATCCTCGCCGCGGAGATCCCGTCGATCCAGAACGGCGGCCTCTCCGCCGACGCCAAGACGGTGACCTGGAAACTCAAGCCCGGCGTCAAATGGCATGACGGCAAGCCCTTCACCGCCGACGACGTCGTGTTCAACTGGGAATATGCCAGCGACCCCGCGACCGCGGCCGTCTCGAGCGGCACCTATGCCAACATGACCGTCGAGAAGGTCGACGACCTCACGGTCCGCATCAAGTTCAAGGATCCGACGCCGTTCTGGGCCAACGCCTTCGTCGGCGCCTATGGCTGCATCATCCCGAAACACCTGTTCGCCGAGTACAAGGGCGGCAAGTCGCGCGAGGCGCCGAACAACCTCAAGCCGATCGGCACCAGCCCCTACAAATTCGTCGAGTTCAAGCCGGGCGACCTGATCCGCGGCGAGATCAACAATGACTACCACATGCCGAACCGGCCCTATTTCGACACCATCGAGATGAAGGGCGGCGGCGACGCGGTATCGGCGGCGCGCGCCGTGATCCAGACCGGCGAATATGATTTCGCCTGGAACATCCAGGTCGAGGACGAGGTGCTGCTGCGGCTGGAAAAGGGCGGCAAGGGCAAGACGCTCTACGCCGTCGGCGGTGACATCGAATTCATCGCCATCAATTTCACCGACCCGAACACCGAGGTCGACGGCGAGCGCTCGTCGATGAAGACCAAGCATCCGATCCTGTCGGATCCGGCGGTGCGCAAGGCGCTGGCGCTGCTGGTCGACCGCGAGTCCGTCAAGAAGGCGATCTACGGCCGCGCCGGCCGCACCACCGCCAACTATCTCAATGGCCCCGAGGAGTTCGTCTCCAAGAACACCAAATGGGAGTTCTCGGTCGAGAAGGCGAGCGCGCTGCTCGACCAGGCCGGCTGGAAGGCGGGCGCCGACGGCATCCGCGAGAAGGATGGCAAGAAGCTGAAGCTGCTGTACCAGACCTCGATCAACGGCCCGCGCCAGAAGACCCAGGCGATCGTCAAGCAGGCCTGCCAGAAGGCCGGCATCGACGTCGAGTTGAAGTCGGTGGTGGCCTCGGTGTTCTTCTCCTCCGACGTCGCCAACCCCGACACCTATTCGAAATTCTACGCCGACATCGAGATGTTCCAGATCCCGATGACGCAACCCGATCCGGGCCTGCACATGCGCCGCTATCTTTCGCGCAACGTCGCCACCAAGGAGAACAAGTGGCAGGGGCAGAACTTTCCGCGCTGGGTCAACAAGGATTTCGACGCAGCGATCGATGCGGCCGAAACCGAAACCGACCCGATCAAGCGGGCTGACCTTTACATCAAGTGCAACGATCTGATGTGGCAGGACACCGTGGTGATCCCGGTGATGCATCGCCTCGCGGTGGAAGCCTGCTCCAACAGTGTGCGGCCCGCGCTCTCCGGCTGGGCCAACCAGACCGACAATCTGCAAGACTGGTATCGTGAAACCTGAGCCGTGTAGGGCTCGCAATCGAATCGGGGCGCCTCTTCTCCCTCTCCCCGTTCTTACGGGGAGAGGACTGGGGGTGAGGGGCTCCAACCGCAAATGCCGTGACAGATGAGTTCGTGGAGAATCCCCCTCACCCGGAATTCAAGCGGCGCTTGAATTTCGACCTCTCCCCGCACGCGGGGCGAGGTGCCGCTCGCCTTTCGATTGGAAGCGAAATCAACGTGCTCAAGGTGCGAGCGTTAGTTAGATGATCTCTCGATGAGTCAATATGTCCTGCGTCGCCTGATGATCGCGATCCCGAGCCTGCTCGGAATCTCGCTCGTGCTGTTCGTCGTGCTGGCGCTGGCGCCGGGCGATCCGTTCAGCGAGCTCGCGACCAATCCGAACGTGCCGCCCGAGGTGCAGGCCGCGCTGCGCGCCAAGTTCGGCCTCGATGACCCGATCTATCTGCGCTATTTGCACTGGCTCGCGGCGATGGCGCAGGGCGACTGGGGCTTCTCCTTTGTCAGCCGGGTCGATGTCGACACGCTGATCCTGCAGCGGCTGCCCACCACGCTCTACGTGGTCGGCTCGTCGCAGCTATTGGCGCTCCTCATCGCGATCCCGGTCGGCGTCTATGCCGCCACCCGGCCCTATTCGATCTTCGACCAGCTCGCCAACACGTTCGCCTTCATCGGCTTCTCGCTGCCGACCTTCTTCACCGGCATCCTGTTCATCCTGGTGTTCTCGGTGAAGCTCGACTGGCTGCCCTTCGTCTACACCGAGGTGCCGGGAAGCGGCATTCCCTGGCTGCTGGAGATGATCCGGCAGGCGATCATGCCGGTGATGGTGCTTGGCCTGTTCCAGGCCGCGTCGATGACCCGCTTCGTGCGCTCGGCGATGCTCGACGTGATCCGGCTCGACTACGTCACCACCGCCCGCGCCAAGGGGCTCGGGCAGGCCAAGGTGATCGTCAAGCATGTGATGCGCAACGCGATGATCCCGGTCGTCACGCTGATCGCACTGCAAATGCCCGCCGTGTTCGGCGGCGCCATCGTCACCGAGCAGATATTCCGGATTCCCGGCATCGGCTCGCTCTTGATTTCCTCCATCCTCGCCAACGATACGCCGGTCGTGATGGCCGTGACCTTCGTCTTCGCGTGTCTCGTGGTGCTGTTCAACCTGATCGCAGATGTCCTCTATGGCTGGCTTGACCCTCGCATCTCCTTCCGCTGAGCGGCGCGGCTATTCGCCCCTGCGTGAAACCTGGCGGCGCTACCGCCGGCACAAGCCGGCCGTGGTCAGCGCCGTGCTGCTGCTGCTGTTGATCGCGGCCGTCGTGATCGGGCCGTTCGTCTGGCGCGTCTCGATCAGCGACATCGACGTGCTGGCCGGCATGCAGGGCCCGTCGCTGGCGCATCCGTTCGGCACCGACGATCTCGGCCAGGACCTGCTCGCCCGCATGATCTATGGCGGCCGCATCTCGCTCGCGGTCGGCCTCGCCGCGATGCTGGTCTCGGTATTCGTCGGCACGCTGATCGGCGCGCTCGCCGGCATGTCGCGCGGCGCGCTCGGCTACGCACTGATGTGGCTGACCGACCTGTTCCTGTCGCTGCCGCAGCTGCCGCTGCTGCTGATGCTGATCTATCTGTTCCGCGACGGGCTGAAGGCGGTATTCGGCCCGGAGGGCGGCATCTTCATCCTGATCGTGCTGGTGATCGGTGGCCTGCGCTGGATGCCGGTCGCCCGTCTGGTGCGCGCCCAGTTCCTGTCGCTGCGCGAGAAGGAATTCGTCGAGGCGGCGCGCGCGCTCGGCGCGAGCCCGGTGCGCCAGGTGGTGCGCCACATCCTGCCCAACGCGCTGGGACCTGTCATCATCGCCGGCACGATCGACGTTGCCGCAGCGATCATCGCCGAATCGACACTCTCGTTCCTCGGCCTCGGCTTCCCGCCGGATACGCCGACCTGGGGCCGCATCCTCTATGACGCCAAGGACTTTCTCGACATCGGCCCGCATTGGGCGCTGTTTCCGGGCGGCGCGATCTTCATCGCGGTGGTCGCCATCAACTTCATCGGCGACGGGCTGCGCGATGCGCTCGACGCGCGCAAGGTGATCTGATGGCGCTGCTCGACATCAAGGGCCTGAAAACCCATTTCACCACCGACGCCGGCGTGCTGCAGGCGGTCGACGGCGTCGACATCTCGATCAACCGCGGCGAGACGCTCTGCGTGGTCGGCGAATCCGGCTGCGGCAAGACCGTCACCGCGATGTCGATTTTGAAGCTGATCGCGATGCCGCCCGGCAAGATCGTCGAAGGCGAGATCATCTTCGAGGGCCGCGACCTGGTGCCGCTGACCAGCCATGAGCTCGACGACATCAGGGCCAAGGAGATCGGCTTCATCTTCCAGGAGCCGATGACCTCGCTCAATCCGGTGCTGACCATCGGCGAGCAGATCGCCGAGAGTCTGCGCCGCCACGAGGCGGTGACCAAGAAGCAGGCGCTGGAGCGCACCATCGAGATGCTGAAGCTGGTGCAGATCCCCAATGCCGCGGGACGCGTGCATCACTATCCGCACCAGTTCTCCGGCGGCATGCGCCAGCGGGTGATGATCGCGATGGCGCTCGCCTGCCGACCCAAGCTCGTGATCGCCGACGAGCCGACCACCGCGCTCGACGTCACCATCCAGGCGCAGATCCTCGACCTGCTGCAGGACATGAAGGAACGCTTGGGCATGGCGGTGATGCTGATCACGCACGCGATGGGCGTGGTCGCGGAGACCGCCCAGCGCGTCGTCGTGATGTATGCCGGCAAGGTGGTGGAAGAAGCGCCGGTCGACGAGCTGTTCGGCAATCCGGGCCATCCCTACACAAAGGGCCTGATCCGCTCGATCCCGCGCATCGATCTCGACGCCGAGCACAAAACACGGCTGGAGGCGATCGGCGGCTCGGTGCCGATCCTGATCAATCCGCCGCCCGGCTGCCGCTTTGCGCCGCGCTGCAAATACGCCATGAGCGTCTGCACCGAAAAGGAGCCGCGGCTGCGCGAGATCGCACCCGGCCATCGCATGGCCTGCCACCTCGGAGACGCGTCATGAGCGAACCGCTGCTGCGCGTTTCCAATCTGAAGAAGCATTTCCCGGTGCTGGGCGGCCTGCTCTCGCGCGAGGTCGGCCAGGTCTATGCGGTCGACGGCGTGTCGTTTGCGGTCAACCGCGGCGAGACGCTCGGGCTCGTCGGCGAATCCGGCTGCGGCAAGTCGACCACCGGCCGCTGCGTCTTGCGGCTGATCGAGCCGACCTCGGGCGAAATCGTGTTCGACGGCCAGAGCGTGACGGGCCTCGGCGGCGGCGACCTGCGCACCATGCGGCGCAACATGCAGCTCGTGTTCCAGGACCCGTTCGCCTCGCTCAATCCGCGCATGACGGTCGGCGCGATCCTCGGCGAGCCCTTCATCATCCATAACCTCGCGACCTCGGCGAGCGAGCGCGAGGACCGCGTCGCGAGCCTCCTGGTCAAGGTCGGGCTGAAGGCCGAGCACATGCGGCGCTATCCGCATGAGTTCTCCGGCGGCCAGCGCCAGCGCATCGCGATCGCCCGCGCACTCACGCTGGAGCCGAAGCTGATCGTGTGCGACGAGCCGGTCTCGGCGCTCGACGTCTCGATCCAGGCCCAGGTCATCAACCTGCTCGAGGATCTGCAGGCCGAGCTGAACCTGACCTATCTGTTCGTCGCGCACGATCTCTCTGTCGTGGAGCACATCTCCGACCGCGTCGCGGTGATGTATCTCGGCCGCATCGTCGAACTCGCCAAGGCGAGCGACCTCTACCGCAACCCACAGCATCCCTACACCAAGGCGCTGCTGTCGGCGGTGCCGGTGCCTGATCCAAAGGCGAAGCGCGACCGCATCCGGCTGAAGGGCGACGTGCCGAGCCCGATGAATCCGCCGAAGGGCTGTCACTTCCACACCCGCTGCCCGATCGCCGAGGAGCGCTGCCGGCAGGCGGCGCCGGAATTGCGCGAAGGCAGCAACGGGCATTTCGTGGCGTGCCATCTGGCGTAGGCCGCTGGCTGCTTCGACTTGCTCCGCCCGCCTCTCGGTGCGCCGCAGATGCGCGGGACCAAAATATCGAAAACAACCCCATGCAAAGGAGCCGGCGGCTGCCGGCGTCCGACCAGGCAACTTGACACGTCGGGCAACTCAGGAATACATTTCCAATATTCCGAAATCGTATGAGCACTGCTCGCCGAAGCAGCTTGCGCCCCATCCGCTAGCGAGGGCGTTTGTTCGATGCGGACTTGACCGGCTTGCGCTTTGCCCTGGCCTTCGCCCTTGGCCGCGGAGCCGATGCGCTGTTCTCGCTCTCATTCACTTCCGCTCGCAGCGTGTCGAGCAGCCAGTCGCGGAAGGCGCGCATGCCGGGCGTCACCTCGCGCGACTTCAGCCAGGTCAGCCAGTACGACCCCGCCGGGACCTCGGCCGCGAACGGCCGCTTGAGCCGGCCGGACGCCAGTTCGTTCGCGAACATCGCAATCGGCACCAGCCCGACACCGACGCCGCGCGCCGCCGCCTCGGCCATGCCAACCGAACTGTCGAAGATCGGCCCCTGAATCTTCGGACATGGCGCGCCGGCCACCGCGAACCACAGCGGCCATTCCTCGGCGCGGTAGGAGCGCAGCAAAAATTCCTGCGCGAGATCGGACGGCTTGCGCAGCCGGGCCGCGGCATCGGGGCAGCACACCGGTGAGAGCGGAGCGGACAACAGATGGATCGCCTCGGTACCGTGCCACGAGCCGTCGCCGAAGCGCAGCGCGAGGTCGAGCCCGTCGCCCGCGATGTCGACCCGGTTGTTGTTGGTGAGCAGCCGCAGGTCGATATAGGGATGCGCGCGCTTGAAGCGGTCGACCCGTTGCAGCAGCCATCCGGTCGCAAAGGTGGTGACGCAGCCGACGGTGACGACCTCGCGCGTACCCTTGGCCTCGATCCGGTCGATCGCGGCGCCGACGCGATCGAATGCATCTGACAGCACGGGCAGCAGCGCCAGCCCCTCGTCGGTGAGCACCAGCCCGCGCGGCAGCCGGCGGAACAGGCTCGCGCCGAGCAGGTCCTCGAGCTGCTTGACCTGATGGCTGATCGCGGTCTGCGTCACGCGCAGCTCCATCCCCGCACGGGTGAAGCTCAATAGCCGCGCGGAGGCCTCGAAGGCGCGCAACGCGTTCAGCGGGAGATGCCGGCGCATCGCGTCATGACCAAGTTTTTCTCATGCCTCATTGTATAAATGATTGTTTGTGCGCCGTCACGCCGTTCGGCAGGTTCGCGCCGCCAACGGAGACGGGACATGCTGACGAGACGGACATTTGGATTGCGCGCGCTGGGCCTTGCGGCGGCCTGCATCCTGCCGCGGCAAAGTGCAGCGGCGGGACCGAGCGAACCGGCGCAGCGGTTGCAGCAGGAATTTGCGCGCATCGAGCTCGCGACCAGCGGCCGGCTCGGCGTCGCCGCGCTCGACATGGAGACGGGATTGCGCGCGAGCCGGCGCGGCGACGAGCGGTTCCCGATGTGCAGCACCTTCAAGGCGATGCTGTCAGCTGCCGTGCTGCACCGGGTCGATCGCGGCGAATCCCGCCTGGATCAACGGATGCAAGTCGAGGCCAAGGATATCTTGGCCTACGCCCCCGTCGCCAAGCAACGCGTCGGATCGGGCATGACGCTGGCCGAACTCTGCGAGGCCGCGGTCACGCTCAGCGACAATACCGCGGCCAACCTGCTGCTGCGTGATATCGGCGGGCCTGCCGGCTTGACCAGCTTCTTCCGCGCCATTGGCGACAATGTCAGCCGGCTCGACCGCTGGGAGGTGGAACTGAACGAAGCTGTGCCCGGCGACCCGCGCGACACAACCAGCCCTGTCGCGACGCTGAAGAACCTGCAGCGCGTGGCGCTCGGCGATGTCCTGCAGGCCGCCTCGCGCCAGAAGCTGGTGGACTGGATGATCGGCAACAAAACCGGCGACGCCCGGCTGCGCGCCGGCGTGCCCCGCGACTGGCGGGTCGGCGACAAGACCGGCACCGGTGAACGCGGCACCTATAACGATATCGGGGTGTTCTGGCCGCCGGGCCGCAAGCCGATCGTGGTGACGGTCTACCTGACCGGAGCAAGTGCTCCGATGGACAAGTGCAACGAGGTGATCGCCAATGTCGCGCGCGCCGTTGCGAATGCTAGCGCCGGGCAGAGCGGCTAGCGCGGCGGAGCAACGCCGCGCGGCACAACATCGCTGCGCGGCTTGGCCTCGCTGCGCGGCTTGGGATCGCTTCGCGGCTTGGCAGCAACCAAGGATCATGCGACGCTCGCTCCGGATGGCAATGCGCTGGGCAGGCCATCCGGAGGACAGGTCTTGTATCGCCGCATCGCCCTCGCCGCGCTGTTTGTTGCCGGTCATATCCATGCCGGCTTTGCTGCGGCCGACCCGGCCCGGTGCCGCGAGCAGACCCGCAAATACGGGACCGACAAGGCCCAGCTCAGCGCGGTCGAGATCTCGCTGGCGCTTTTCGCCGCTGCCAACGCCGACTGCATCAACCTTGCCACCGCGCTGCTCGACGGCGGTGCCTCGGTGGACGCGCGGGACCGGCTGGGCGCACGGCCGCTGAGCCACGCCGCCCGCTCCGGCCATCTCGACATGGTCGACCTGCTGCTGGCGCGCGGCGCGCCGGTCGACGCGCGCAACCTCGCGGGATCGACCGCGCTGTATCTTGCCGCCGAGCGCGGCCATGCCGCGATCGTGCAGCGGCTCATCGACCGCGGCGCCGACGTCAATCTCACCGGGCGCAGCGGCGCCTCGCCGGTCGCGGCCGCGGCCTATGCCGGCCGGGACATGGTGGTGCGCATGCTGCTCGCGCACGGCGCCGACGGCGGCAAGGCCGATGACACCGGCAAGCCGCCGGTCGTGTATGCGGCGGCCGGCGGCCAGCTCGGCATCGTCAAGCAGTTGCTCGCGCGCGATATCGACGTCAACGCGCGCTACGCCAACGACCTCACGCTCTTGATGTGGGCCGCCGGACCGGATGAGGCCGTGCCGGAGGCGCAGGCGCTCGAAGTCGTCGCGTATCTCCTGGACGCCGGCGCCAAGGTCGACGAGCGTGACGCGCGCGGACGCACGGCGCTGATGATCGCAGCCGAAGGCAATCATCCAGCGATCGCGAAAGCGCTGCTGGCCCACGGCGCCGATGCTGCATTGGCCGACAAGGCGGGCAAGCACGCAGCCGACCTCACTATCCTGTCGGCGCTACGCGATGAGCTGACGCCGCATTGAGACCGCTTACGAACCAGGACACGTACTCATCAATCGTTCGCGATGTCCGCTTTGCTCCGATGCCGACCGCCTTTGTGCATTCGCGGCAAATGCCGCAATGGGCCAATACCAGACTTGCGCCAAAAGAGCCGCGCAGGCTTCAAATTGGCTAATGATGTGTGAAAGCGAAGTGAGAAAGTATCAGTAGACGCTCATTACTCACGCAACCTCTGTTTGCTACGAGACCGGGATGCTATGCGGTCAGAACCGCGATTGCTGGGTTGGTTTGGCATGAAAACAATCACTGCATGGCTCAGCGCTGTCGTCATCCTCGTGTTCGGCACGGGGCTCGTACTGGTGATCCGGGAATTCCGGGCTCTCGGCGGCTGGAGCTTTACGAAGTCGGTCGAGGTCACCACTCCCGGCCAGGATCGCGGCTACTATTACCGGTTCAAGGCCAGCCTCGCTTACAATGGCAAGCCGCTCGATTTCGATATCGTGGTCGGCTGCAATGTCAGGGTCACGACCTACAAGGACAACGACCGAACCGTCGAGATCGGGCTCATACCGACGATTTTCGGACTCAAGATGAAGGATGGCCATGGGATCGTAGTGCGGCCACCTCAGGCGTGTAACGGCGAGACCACAGAGAACGGCAAGGTGCCTAAAACTCTGTTGCCTCTCATCGCGACCTTTGAAAGCGCTGACCAGCCATGGTCTGGGGTGGCTTATGCTTCGGACGACGCCTACGACAGCCCGCTTTCCGAATTGAAATTCTTCGGTGCGACCATCAGCAAAGCGACGCGAGAGGAATGGCAGGAATGGCGCCAGAATGAAGCACCAAAGAATTTTGTCACCTACGCGCTTCTCGGCATCAACGCAAAAAACCACTGGGACGGCCCGTATTGGAAACCCGGCTATCGCGTCATGGCGACCGATTGTCTTGCCGGCTCCCGGGTCAAGATTCCCGACTCGCTGCGCGACATGATCAATCGCTTTTGGCCCGCCGATCGCCCGACCTATTGGTATCCGGGCAGCGACGCTGGGCGAGAGCTCTGGAGAACCGCCTATCACCCGAAGGATCCCCCATTATTCGAGGGAAACCGCTTCAAGGATTACCTCGATAATGGATGGAGGAACGGTCTGTCCCGACGTGCGCCAGGCGCCGTTATCTTCTTCCGCAACTCCGTCTCTGGCGAAGTTTATCCTGCACGAACCGATCACTCGATCAACAAACTGGGAGACGATCCCGACCTTCCGACTGAAATGACTGCGAAGAGAAAGCCGAGTTGGTCGGATATCGAAGTAAAGCCGGAGCTGCGTGGCTTTGCCTTCTGCGAGGGGACGGCCGTTACGATCTGGCGCACGCCATTTCAGAACATTCGATATGCGAACCGGGTCAATGGAGAGGAGATCAACGAGCAGCAAGCAATATGGGGAACCAATTTCTTCTACGCGTTCGAACGGGATGAATACGTCATATTCGCGCGGCAGTATGGGCTCGCGGATAGTTTCGCTGCGCTGTAGGTCAAATGCGATTGCCTCAGCAATACCTCTCGTCCGGTTCGGGTCAATCGCTACAGTCTGGCCCGGTGTCAGTAAGGTCCGGTCTACCCCACGCAGCGGACAGGTGGCCGGTCGGGTGCATTGGTGGCGAAGGGCCACAAGCGGAAGTTGACATCGTGGGTATGCCTTTTGTTATTGTCGTCCCGAAGATACGGAGGCTCCACCGATGAAATGGCCGCTCGCGGCATCGGCCGCCCTCGTTGCGATATTCGCCTTCGCGGATTCGGCCCTCGCATGCAGAGCCCCGACGTATCAATCGATCTTCTTCGAAGAAGGCCGTCTTCCGGTAATCGAAGGAACTGTGGCGGTCGAAATCGAAGTTATTGGGACCGCTTCGGCTTCCGGTCCGGTCGCCGTTCGCGTGTCACGGGTAGTGCTTGGGAACCTCGATCCGGGGCCGCTGTCACTCGCCGTCGAGGTCTCGTCTTGCGGAGGATACCCGAGAGCGGGATCCAAAGGCGTGGTGGTCGGCCACGTTTCCAGACAATCCGACGGCAGCAACGTGATCGCGGCGTTGTGGAATTATCCCGAACGATCAAAGTCGACTTCAGGGACGCCGTCGTGCCCGATCCCGGCGCCGCGTGCGGAGTCCGAAGTGCTTGCTCTCGGAGGAGGCCGCTCGCGCGGAATTTCGCCGATCTCCACGGTAGGGCTCGACAAGATGACCACTGTTTCGAACATCAGGATCGAGGGAGACCGTCCGCTCTATCTCATTCTCGGAAGCCGGACACCGACGATATGGAACCTCGATGGCGATGTGGGCCTGATCGATCGTGTGGTCGTCGAGTCGGACAAGAGTCTGGGCGGGATGTACACATCCGCGGTTTCGGGCGTACCGCCGGAGAAGGTCTCGTTCACAACGTGCCTTCCTATTGCGACTGGAAGACTCGAAGACGACGCGCTGAGGACGATGTTGCTGCAGGAGATTGGGCGCGCCGATCGGATCGTCTACAGCGAAGATCTGACGGGGACCAAGATGCCGTCGTTCGAGCAGTTCGTTCCGGAGGACGTGGCGAAGCCGGTCCGTCTCGACGAGAATCGCATGGTATCCGTCGGGCGACTGGAGCGATACGATGTCCTACCGGGCAAGGCCGGGTTCGAAGCGCTCGTCGGAGATCAGGCCGTCGAGGAAGACGTGGAAGCGTCGCGACGCCAAGTGTTGCGCGACAACAAGGTCTATCGGATTTTGAAGCCGATCCATCGTCTGCCAGCGCTGAGCCGATACACGATCTACATATTACCGGCCGGCATGGATCCTCCGGTCAATGCGTCCGACTACTGCGTCTTCGACGGTAGAACCGGGCATCTGATCGACGCGTCGCTGAATCATGAGGGCTGTAGCGTGCGCAACATCCTCACGGAGAACAGTAAAGATCCGACGGCGGTCGTCCCTTCCTGTCGTCCCAGCTTCCAATGTACGGCATCGATACCGATGCCCGAGCTGCGTCCCACCGAAATCCCGTTGAGGCCCGAAGCCTACGTCAGGGTTGAGTATCTGAAACAAGACGTCAATATGCAGTCCATGCGCGGATTTCTACAGTACGAACTGGAATTCGCGTTCAACAGGATCACCGGCGCTCCGACCGATCGGAAGTGGCCACCGCCTGCGGACACGTCGCTTGACTACCATTTCGTGATGTTTGGAAGCGATGCGTTGCCTCCCGAGGACGTCGTACCGCTTCGTGGCTTCGCTCGAGTGCCGTACGTGCTGCTCGCCACCCCCAAACTTCCGGTACGGACAGTGGCGGATCTGGTCCGATACGCACGATCGGAAAAGACTCCCATCAGATACGTCGATAGCGGAGGGACGGCGACCAAGGTAGCGGAGAACTTCCTGAACCATTTCGACATCCGGGGCGAGCGGATCCCAGCGTCGGGCGACGACGCCTACGCGGCCGTGATCGCCGGTCGGGCGGACCTGATGATGTCGACCATTCTCCATGCGGCGGACGTGACGAAGACGGGACGCGTTCGAGCGCTCGCGGTGACCGGAGGCCGGCCGCAACGCGCGTCTTCAGGACGTACCTACCGTGGCGGAGTTCTTCCCCGAGTATTCCGACGGAGATTGGTACGCCGTAGGAGCGAGAAAGGGCGTCGCTGCCGAAGAAATGCTTGCCTTGGCTGACATGATGAAGACGGTCGATCATGACCCGGCCACCTCGGTCAAATTCAGGGAACTTGGGGTCGACCTATTCGATGTCGGTCCCGAGGAGATCGCGAAACTCTTGAAGCGATAGACGATCGCGGCAGCGGCCTCCGCACGCCAACGCTGGCGCGAATGCGCGCAGGCCACCGAGCCTACCGAACGGAAGCGGGAATCCGCTTCGGGTCAGTCTCGACGGTTTCGGCTGAGTTTGTCGGTTGATTGATGTCCGCTCCCGTCCAAAAGCACCGAACCTAGGGCCGGGCCAGTAGCGCTGCGTTCGGCCAGACCCCCGTGATGGCTTGGCTGCCCCCAATGAGTCCGCGCCCTGGCTGCACTGCTCCTTGCCCGCAGGACAAGACTTCGCGCCTCAAAGCCCCGCCAGATAGTCCACCAGCGCGGCGAGGTCGTCGGGCGACGTCGCCAGCATCAGGTCCGACATGCCGGGATTGTTGCCGCGCGCGCGGGAGCGGAAATCGGCAATGGTCCTGGCGAGATAGTCCCGCCCCATCCCGGCGAGCCGCGGCACCGTGCCGTCGCCCTGGAAGCGATCGAGATGGCAGGCCGGACAGCCGACCGAAGCACTCGCCGTGAGCGCCTTCGCCGTGACGTCCTTGGGCGCGCGCGGCTGGCCGAGGTCAGGCCATGGCTTCTGCGAGAAATATTCCGCGATCGCCAGCATGTCGTCGCGCTCGAACTGCGTCGCGATCGGCTGCATGATCTCGCTCTTGCGATCGCCGCGCTTGAAATCGCGGAGCTGGATGTAGAGATAGCCGGCCTGCTGGCCCCAGATCGTCGGAATGGTCTTGTCGACCGGCTTGCCGTCGGCGCCGTGGCAGCCGGCGCAGACCGCAGCCTTCTCCTCGATGGTCTCCGCGCGCGCCTGCGCCGCAAGCAACAGCAGCGCGGCGCCGCAAATCATCCATCTTCCAAACATCGGTTGATCCCGAGAGGCTATGACTCCCGTCATTGCGAGGAGCGCGCGACAAAATTGCAGAGCATTTTGCGCTGAAGTGACGAAGCAATCCAGGCTTCCACATACGCGGAACGATGGATTGCTTCGCTTCGCTCGCAATGACGCCAGTGGATTTTTCATCCGAAGAAACAGAAGCGGGACCGAACGGGTCCCGCTTCTGCCACTATTGTTGTCCCTCGCTCAGTCGAGCGTGAAGGCGATGATGTTGTTGCCACGCTTGTAGTCGAGCTGGGTGTTGCCGCCCGCGCCGACCACGACATACTGCTTGCCGCCGATCATGTAGCTTGACGGCGGCGCGTTGACGCCGGCGCCGGCGCGGAAGCTCCACAGCTCCTTGCCGTTCGACGAATTGTAGGCCGCGAACTTGCCGTTGCCTTCGCCGGTGAAGACCAGGCCGCCGGCAGTGGCGAGGATGCCGCCGATCATCGGCTCGGGCGTCTGGACCTGCCACGTGATCTTGCCGGTGTTGTAGTTCACCGCCGTGATGTTGCCCGACTGCTTCTCGCTCGGGATCACCTTGAAGGCGCCGCCGAGCCACAGCTTGCCGTTCGGATAGGCCGAGGTCTCGACGTGGTAGGTCATCGGCTGGTGCAGGTTGATGGCATAGGCCAGCGACTGTCCCGGGTCGGTCGCGATCGGCGACCATTCGACGCCGCCATTGGCGCCGGGCAGCATGCGCGCACCTTCCTTGGTCGGCAGCACCCACATGTTCTCCTGCGGCACCATCGCCTCGGAGAAGCGGATCAGGCTGCAGTCCTTGCGATCGTGCACATAGATGTGCCCGGTCTTGCCGGCATGAATGACGCCGGGAATGGTCTTGCCGCCCTTGTCCTTGACGTCGACCAGCACGGTCGGGCTGACCGCGTCGAGGTCCCACACGTCATGGGCGATGTACTGGAAGTGGCAGACATACTTGCCGGTGTCGAGATCGAGCGAGACCAGCGAGTTGGTATAGAGATTGTCGCCGGGCCGGTTCGAACCGTCGAGGTCGGGCGACGGGTTGCCGACGACGAAGTAGATCCGGTTGGTCGCGAGATCGACCGACGGGTTCTGCCACACGCCGCCACCGAGCTTGGCATAGGGATCGCCGATCTTGGCGAGCATGTCCTTCTCGGCCTGGATATTGCGATGCATGTCGCGGCCGGTGGCGTCCTTGGTCGCCCAGACGCCGACCGAGTTCTCCGGAATGGTATTGAAATTCCAGAGCTGCTTGCCGGTCTTGGCGTCATAGGCGCGCACGAAGCCGCGGATGCCGTATTCGCCACCATTGGTGCCGATCAGGACCTTGTCCTTGACCACGGTCGGCGCCATCGTCTCGCTGTAGCCGAGTTCGGGATCGGCGATGTTGGTGGTCCAGACCACCTCGCCGGTCTTGGCATTCAGCGCCATCAGCTTGGAATCCAGCGTCGCCAGATAGACCCGGTCGCCGAGCACCTGGACGCCGCGATTGTTGGGACCGCAGCAATAGACGGTGATCGGGCCCATCTTGTGGGCGTAGTGCCAGAGCTGCTGGCCGGTCTTGGCGTCGAGCGCATAGACATGGCTGAACGACGTCGTGACATACATCACGCCGTCGACGACGATCGGGGATGTCTCGAGCGACTCCTTGACATCGGTCTGGAAGATCCAGGCGACGTGCAGGTTCTTCACATTGTCCCGGCTGATCTGCTTGCCCGGATAAAACCGCGTCTGGGCATAATTGCCATTGGTGAGCAGGAAGTCCTTGGCGTTCTTGTCCGCGGCGTTGAGCTGCTCCTGGGTCACCGGCGGGACATTGGCGTTGCCGAGGACCGACTGCTTCTCCTGCTTGACTTCCTGCGCGATGGCGGCGCCGGACAACAGGCCAACGCCGACCGCTGCGGCGAATGCCGCGAGCCCTTTCACATGCATGATTTCCCCCGTTATTTCTTGGTCGCAATATTAGGGATGGTGTTTGCTACTTCCCATCCGAGGCCTGGCCGCCGGAGCGAGCGCGCACCAATGGTGGCTCTCGTTGCGTTGCAATAGACAGTCTGAAATCAGCGACAGGTATCGATGGACGGGTTGCATGTTAGCGCCGTCCTTCACAAAGACAACCGATCCGCTCAATGCGAAGCCGGAACAGCATGCGTCCGCGCGCTCGAAATGCAGCGATCGCGGGCAGGCCATCTATCCGAGTGATATCGGGGTTTCCGGCGTCCTCACGCCGCGCCGGACGAATTCGCCTTCGCAAGCGCAGCACGCAAAATGAGACTAAGCGTCAAACGACGGCATCGCGCGGCGAGCCGCGCCGGCGGAGGCCATTGCTCTCCGCCGGCGCGATCACCTACTCCCAATACCAGGTCGAGAAATCATTCTCGAACTGCGGGACGTCCTTCCACACGCCCTTCAGCTTCTTGCTCGCAATCGTGATCAGCTGCGGCTGGAACAGGAAGCCGGCCACCGCATCGGTCGCCAGCATGCGCTGAGCATCGCCGAGCAGCTTGGCGCGGCCGGCCTCATCCGGCGTCGCCATGATCTGCCGGTACAGCGCGTTGAACGCCTCGGACTTGTAGCCGAGATAGTAATCCGGCTCGGTCAGCTTGACGAGGTCGAACGGCTCGACATGCGCGACGATGGTGAGATCGTAATTGTGCGGGCCGGTGAAGACCTGCGACAGCCACTGCGCCCATTCCACGTTCTCGATCTTGGCGATGATGCCGACCTTGGCGAGTTGCGCCGCCAGGATCTCGCCGCCCTGCCGCGCGTAGGACGGCGGCGGCAGCTTGAGGCTGAGCTCGAGCGGCGTCTTGACGCCGGCTTCCGCCAGCAGCTTCTTGGCGAGTTCGGGATCGTAGGGATTTATGCCGGTGGTATCGAAATAGCCGAGCGAACCCGGCGTGTAGAAGCTGCCGATCGGGGTGCCGAAGCCGTCGACCGCACCATCGATCATCGCCTTGCGGTCGATCGCGGCCAGGATGGCGCGGCGAACCCTGATGTCGTCGAGCGGCCTCTTGCGCTCGTTGATGCCGACGATGGTCTTGGCCTTGGAGCCGCCGATCAGCACGTTGAAGCGCGGATCGGCCTTGAACTGCGCGAGGCTGCGCGCCGCCGCGACCCGCGGAAACGCGTCGACATCGCCCGACAGCAGCGCCGCGACCTGGGCGGCGGGATCGCCGATGAAGCGGATCGTCACCTTGGAAAGCTTGATCGCGGCGGCGTTGCGATACTCCGGCCATTTGACCAGCGTGATCGACGAGCCCTTGGCCCAACTGCCGAGCGTATAGGGCCCGGTGCCGACCGGCTGCGTCACATCGGTCGGCGCGCTCTTCGCCTCGACGATCGAGCCCGATGCCTGGCCGAGCAGGAACGGCAGGTTCGGCTCGGCGTACTTCAGCGCGACGACGACGGTCTCCGGATCGGGCGCCGTCACCGACGCGAACGCCTGGTACAGGCTCCTGTCCTTGTTGGTCGAGGTCGGCGCCGCAGCGCGGTCGTAGCTGAACTTCACCGCCGCGGAATCGAACGACTCGCCATTGTGGAATTTGACGCCCTTGCGGAGCTTGAAAGTGTAGGTCTTGAGATCCGCTGACGCCTGCCAGCTCTCGGCGAGCAGCGGCGACACCGAGCCGTCCTCGTTGATCTTGGTCAGCGTCTCATAGACGTTGTAGAGCGTGACTTCGGCGATGGCCGCGGCGGCCGCGTTGGTCGGATCGAGCCCCGGCGGCTCCAGCGTCATGCCCATCACGACGCTGTCCTTCTTGCCCTGCGCGAGGCTCGGCAGCGGCGCTGCGGCGAGCGCCGCAGCCGCCGCGATGACGCACAATTTCCTCAACATTGGTCTGCTCCCCGGACGTGCTCTTCCATCGGCCTGGGCAGTCCTGCACAAAAGACTAATCGGCCTCGGCGACCACAGGCGGCAGGGCCATCACCGCTTCGGCGTAATGGCAGGCCGCCAGATGGGCGTCTCCTACCGTCCGTAGCGCAGGCGCGGTCTCGCGACAATGGCGGCCGGCCAGCGGGCAGCGCGGCGCGTAGGGGCAGCCGGTCGTGGCCGAGGCCTGCGAGCCGATCACCGGTGCGGCGCGGCGGCGCCGGACACCACCGGCGCGCGCCCGCGGAACCGCATCGAGCAGCGCACGCGTATAGGGATGGGCACTCCGGGCGAACAGATCGGCCGGCCGCCCCTGCTCGACGATCCTCCCCTGATACATCACCGCGATCTCGTCGCAGATGAGATCGACCACCGCGAGGTCGTGACTGATCAGGATGTAGCTCAGGCCGAACTCGTCCTGCAGATCCTGCATCAGATTGAGCACCTGCGCCTGCACCGAGACGTCGAGCGCCGAGACCGGTTCGTCGGCGACGATCAGCTTCGGCTGGGTGATCAGCGCGCGCGCAATCGCAATGCGCTGGCGCTGGCCGCCGGAGAATTCGTGCGGGAACTTGTCCATGTCGGCATCGCGCAGCCCGACCTGCCGCAGCACCGTGGCGACACGCTCGCGCAGGCCGGCGCGATCGATGCGCCCGATCGCCGTCAACGGCTCGGCCACGATGCGCGCAATGGTCTGCCGCGGATCGAGCGAACCGTAGGGATCCTGGAACACCATCTGGAAATCGCGGCGCGCGCGGCGCAGCTCGTCGGGCGGCATCCGGTTGAGGTCGCGGCCCAGCAACACGACCTGCCCCGACGTCGGCCGCTCCAGCGCCATCACCAGCCGCGCAAAGGTCGATTTGCCCGAACCGGATTCGCCGACGACGCCGAGGCTCCTGCCCGGCATGACCTGCGCGGTGACACCGTTGAGCGCATGCACCTGCGCCGCCGGCTTGAACAGGCTTTCGCGCGGCAGGGTGTATTGTTGCGCGAGATCGGTCACCGCAAGCAGCGGCGCCGCAGGCGCGGATTGATCAAGCGCCGTCATGCGCCAACGCCCCCGTCGGCCATCGAGACGTCGGTCCTGACGCAGCGCACGCCATGGCTCGCGCCGACATCGACCACGGCCGGCAGCGCCGCGCGGCAACGTTCTTCCGCGATCGCGCAGCGGTCGGCGAAGGTGCAGCCCGCGGGCAGATCGGCCAGCTCCGGCACGGTGCCGGCGATGGTCTTGAGCCGCGTCCCCTTGCGGGCGCCGAGCCGCGGCCGGGCGCGGAACAGGCCCTGCGTATAGGGATGGCCCATCCGCGTGAACACGGCATCGGTGGCGCCGCTTTCGACGACGGTGCCGCCATACATCACCATCATGCGATCGACATTCTCGGCGATCACGCCGAGATCGTGCGAGATCAGGATCATCGACATGCCGCGCTCCTCGACGAGACCGGCGATCAGGTCGAGGATCTGGCCCTGGATCGTGACGTCGAGCGCGGTGGTCGGCTCGTCGGCGATCAGCACATCAGGCTGGCAGGCCAGCGCCATTGCAATGGTGATGCGCTGGCGCTGCCCGCCGGAGAACTGGTGCGGATAGGCATCGACGCGTTTTGCCGCATCGGGCAGGCCGACGCGATCGAGCAAGGCGATCGCCTCCTGCCGCGCTTGACCCGCCGAGACGGCGGTGTGGCGCAGCAAGGGCTCGGCGACCTGGTGTCCGATCGTGTGCATCGGATTGAGCGCGGTCATCGGCTCCTGGAAGATCATGCTGATGCGGTTGCCGCGCAGCTTGCAATAGGCCCTATCGGATAAGCCGACGAGCTCCGCGCCATCGAGGCGGATGCTGCCGCTGATCACCGCGCTGTCCGGCAACAGCCCCATCAGGGCCAGCGCCGTGACCGACTTGCCGCAGCCGGATTCACCGACCAGCCCGAGCGTCTCACCGCGGCGAAGCGCAAAGCTGACGCCGCGCACGGCCAGCGCCGGGCCGCGGCTGGTGTTGAGCCGGACGCCCAGATTTTTCACCTCGATCAGCGGCGCGTCGCTCATGCTCAACGCTCCCGCGCCAGACGGGGATCGAGCAGATCGCGCAAGCCGTCGCCGAGCAGATTGAGCCCGAGCACCGCGATCGCGATCGCGGCGCCCGGATAGACCGCGAGCATCGGCGACTGGAACAGCAAGGTTTGCGCGTCGTTGAGCATGCGGCCCCAGGACGGCTGCGGCGGCTGGGTGCCGAGCCCCAGATAGGACAGCGCGGCCTCGGCGAGGATCGCGAGCGCGAACTGAATCGTCGCCTGCACGATCAGGATCGAAAGGATGTTCGGCAGCACATGCTCGATGGTGATGCGGAATGAGCCCTTGCCCGCGGCGCGCGCGGCCAGCACGAATTCACGGGCCCAGATCGCATTGCCCGAGCCGCGGGTGACGCGGACGAAGGTCGGAATCTGGAAGATGCCGATCGCGATGATCGACGTCAGCATGCCGGGGCCGGCGACGGCGGCCAGCATGATGGCCGACAGCACCGCGGGGAACGCGAAGGTGAAGTCGCTCATCCGCATGATGAGCTCCTCGGTCCAGCCCTTGCGGGCCGCCGCGATCAGGCCGAGGCAGACGCCAAAGCTCAGGCCGATGCCGACCGCGATGACGCCGACCATGATGGTGGAGCGTGCGCCGACCAGGAGGAGCGAGACGATGTCGCGGCCGAGCACGTCGGTGCCGAGCCAGTGTGCCGCCGACGGCAGGCGCAGTTTCGAAGCGACGTCGATGTCGTAGGCCGACCACGGTGTCCAGACCAGCGACAGCAGCGCGGCGCCGAGCACGAACAGGCTGAGCAGCGCGCCGAGCACGAAACTGCGATGGCGCAGCGCACGGCGCCAGAAGCCGGTCACAGGCCTTGCGCCCGGCACGATGGCCGCGGTGACGGCGGATGCGGTCAGCGGCGCGCTCACAGGTTCGCGACCTTGATGCGCGGGTCGATGAAGGCATAGAGCACATCGACCACGAAGTTCACGATCACGACCATCGCGGCGAGCAGCATCACGCAGTTGCGCACCACGATCAGGTCGCGGTTGGCGATCGACTGGAAGATCAGCCGGCCGAGGCCCGGCAGGTAGAACACGTTCTCGATCACGATGGTGCCGGCCAAGAGATTGGCGAATTGCAGGCCCATGACCGTCATGACCGGGATCATCGCGTTGCGCAGCACGTGGCGCCACAGCACCTCGCGCTTGCCGAGCCCCTTTGCGCGCGCGGTGCGCACAAAGTCCTCGCGCAGCACCTCCAGCACCGCCGAGCGCGTGACACGGGCGAGGATCGCGGCCTGCACCACGGCGAGCGAGATCGCGGGCAGCAACAGCGAGCGAATGCCGGGCCAGACACCGTCATCCCAGCCGGCGAACCCGCCGGCTGACAGCAATTGCAGCTTCACCGAGAACAGCAGGATCAGGAGGATCGCAAACCAGAAGTTCGGCAGCGCGATGCCGACCTGCGTCAGCGACATCACGCCGACATCGCCGAGCTTGTTGTGGTTGGCGGCGGTATAGATGCCGGCGGCGAGCGCCAGCACCACCGTGATCGACATCGACATGATCGCGAGCGGGATCGTCAGCACCAGCCGCTCCGCGATCAGGGCCGCCACCGGCGTGCCATGGACGTAGCTGTTGCCGAGATCACCGACCGCCATGCCCTTGAGCCAGAGCAGGTAGCGGACCATGAGTGGCTGATCGAGCCCGAGCTTGACGGTAAGCGCGCGCACCGCATCGGGCGAGGCGTCGGCGCCCATCAGCATCTGGGCGGCGTTGCCGGGCAGCGCATCGAGCACGAGGAAAATGATCAGCGACGCCGCGAACAGCGTCGCCATTAGGGTCAGGATTCGCCGCAGGAAGAATACGCTCATGCCCGTTCGACGCGTGAGGAACAGGCTGCAGGTTTCACCATGTTCGCGAACGAATGCAAGCCCTTCACGCGGCTAGCGCCGGCCAGCGGCCGAGCAGATCGCTCGCCTGCTCGAACAGCGCCGCCGCGCGCAGCAGTTCCGCATCGGCCCGGAAGCGGCCGACCAGATGCAGGCCGATCGGCAGGCCGTCGCGGCCGAAGCCCGCGGGGATGCTGACCGCGGGATGCCCGGTCATGTTGAACAGCATGGTCCAGGGAAACCAGTGCGGGCGGACGTTGTCGAAGCTCTGCCCGTCGATCTCGATGGTGCCGAACAGATCCTGATCGATCGGCAGCGCCGTGCGGGTCAGGGTCGGCATCGCCAGGAGGTCACCGCGCGCGAACAGCGACTGCACGCGGCGGAACAGCGCGGTGCGCTCGAACATCGCCTGCTGGTAGTCGACGCCGCTGACCCTTGCAGCGAGCGCGAGCTGCTTCAGGAACGTTGCACTGAGGTCATCGGGATGATCGGCTGCGAGCGTCTCGAAGCGGCTGCGCCAGACCGTGTGATTGATGGCGCGCCAGATCGGCTCGATGTCAAAGCCCTCGCCGGAGAATTCCTCGAGTTCCGCACCCAAGCCGGCCAGCCGGTCGAGGCTCGCCTTGAACGCAGCGGCGACATCCGCGGTCACCGGGCGGCCCGGCGGCGACAGGCAGAACAGCACCCGCCTGCCCCTGAGATCACCGCGCGGCGCGGCGCGGTCGAGATAATCAGGCACCGGCACGCCGATCGACCACGGGTCTGACGGATCCTCGCCGGCCATCGCCTGCATCATCAGCGCGGTGTCAGCCACATTGCGCGTGGTCGGGGTGACATAGGTCTGGTTGCCGAAGGCGTCCTGCACCTGGCTGTGCGGGATCACGCCGTTGCTCTGCTTGATCCCGACCACGCCGTTGCAGGCCGCGGGAATCCGGGTCGAGCCGCCACCGTCGGTCGCAACCGCCAGCGGCGCGATGCCGCTTGCGACCGCCACCGCCGCGCCGCCGCTGGAGCCGCCGCTGGAGCGCTCGGCACTCCACGCATTGCGGGTGCGGCCGAACAGCGGCGAGTCGGTCAGGCACTTGCTGCCGAATTCCGGCGTCGTGGTCTTGCCGAGCAATATTCCGCCCTGCGCACGGAGCCGGGCGACTGCGACCGCATCATTGTCGGGCACGTTATCCTTGTAGGGTACCGCGCCGAAGGTGGTCCGTACGCCCCGGGTGCTGACGATGTCCTTCACCGTGAAGGGGATGCCGTGCAGCAGACCGAGCGGCTCGCCGGCCGTGATTTGGCGCTCCGCGGCCTTCGCCTGCGCCATCGCCTCCTCGCCGCACAGCGTGATGAAGCAGTTCAATTCGGCTTGCAACCGCTCGGCGCGCGCCAGCACCGCGGCGGTGATCTCGACCGGCGACACGTCCTTGCGAGCGATCCGGGCGCGAAGTTCAACGGCTGACAGCAGGCACAGGTCGTCGCTCATTCGGCACGCGCTCGCATCGGTATTCGATGAGGGCATCGTGCCGCGCCCCACGCGGCAAGTCCATCGCCCCGCGCGCATGGCTTACCAGGTGTCGGCGGGCAACTCCCGGCTGCGCGGCGGATCGGCGCCCGCGCGGGTGCAGGTGAAGGCGGCGCATTTGCAGGCAAAGGACAGTGCGCGGGTGAGTTCGGCCGCGGACATGCCGGCGAGCCGCTGCCGCGCGATCCGGTCCAGCCGATGCAATGCGGCGAGCAAGGCGGCCTGAAAACTGTCGCCGGCGCCGATCGTATCCACGACGTTGACGACAGGCGCCTTGACCTCGATCGGTCCGGCCTTTTGGTGCCAGGCGGAGGCGCCGTCATTGCTGCGCGTGATGACGACCAGCGATGCGCCGCCGGACAGCAGCGCCCCGGCCCGCGCCGCATAGGCCTCGTCGCCGAACAGATAGGCGAAGTCGACGTCGGACATCTTCACGATGTCCGCCTTGGCGCAGAACGCCAGCATGCGTGCGCGATAGGCGTCCTTGTCCTTGACCAGATTCGGCCGGCAGTTCGGATCGAGCGCGATCGTCACATGCAGGCGCGCATCCTCGATGAAGGCCAGCGTCTCGGCCGCGCCCTTGTCATGCACCAGCGTGGTCGATCCGGTATGCAGGCAGGTGACGCCGTCGAGCGCGATCGCCTCGCGCCGATAGGTCCAGTTCCGCGATGCGGTGTCGGCGTCGTAGAAGGCGTATTGCGTCTCGGTGCCGGTCACGCGCGCAAACGCCAGCGTGGCCTGGCGATCGCTGCGGGTCGCGCGGTCGAGATCTACGCCCGACGCCGCGGCATGATCGGCGATCATCCGGCCGAACGTGTCGGTCGCGATGCCGCCGACAAACCCGGTGGGAACATCGAGCCGCGCGCTTCCGATCGCGACGTTGAGGCAGGAGCCGCCGACCGCGGGCGTCATCGCCTCGCGTCCATCCGCCGTCCGTGACGGCAGGAAATCGATCAGCGCATCTCCGCAACTCAGCAGCATGCAAACACCCTAGGTCGGCGCCTCGCCGGGCGCCCGCTTCATTGCCTCGCGGCTGTCGCGATCGAGCGCCCGCAACATCTTGTGCACGCCGCGCTTCTGGCGGTGGAAATCGGCAAGCTCGAGCATGGTCGGCTCGCTCAACCGCCCGAGCGCCGACATGCCAGCCATTGCAGAGTTGATTGAATGATGCGCGCCGCTGGCGACTGCGCCCAGCATCGCGGCACCGAGCAATACGGGTTCTTGCGTCTGCGGCAACGCCACCGTGTAGCCGGTGGTATCGGCCATGATCTGGCGCACCAAGGGGCTGCGGCTCGCACCACCGCCGATCACGATGGTCTTGCCGCTGACACCATGGGCCTGCAAGGCGTCGATGACGTCGGCAAGGCCGTAGGCAAGCCCGCACAGGCCGGCGACGAACAGCCGCTCCAGTGCCGACACGTCGGTGTCGAGATCGAGCCCCGCGATCACCGCGCGTGAGCCGGGATCGGCATAGGGCGAACGGTTGCCGAGGAATTCCGGCAGGACATGGACGTTGCGCGCGAGCAGCGCGGCCGCGCCGGCATTGCCGCTGCGCGCCAGGATGCGCTTCTCGAGATATTCGATGACGTCGACGCCGTCGCTCTTCGCGGCGGCCGAAACCTCGGCATGCGCCGGATGCGACTTGAGCAGATGATCGATCGCGGCGCCCGCTGCCGACTGCCCGCCCTCGTTGAGCCAGAAGCCCGGCACCATGCCTTCGAAATACGGGCCCCAGACGCCGGGCACGAAGCAGGGATCGACGGTGGTCGCCATGATGCAGGCCGACGTTCCCATGATGTAGGCGAGCCGCTGGCAGACATCGACCTCGGCGCCGGAGCCGCCGCGGCCGCCGATCGCGCCGACGCCGCCGGCATGGGCATCGATCAGCGAGGCGCCGACCGCAGTTCCCGGCATCAGGCCCAGATCGCGCGCGGCATCGTCCGACAGCCCGCGGCCGAGCGGCGAGCCCGGCGGCACGATCTCGGTGCCGATCCGCGCGAAGCGATCGGCCGCGAGCGCCTCGAGCCCGACCCGCTTGAGGAAGGGTTCGCTCCAGCCGCCCTCGCCCGCCACATAGGTCCATTTGCAGGTGACCGTGCAGGTCGAGCGCGCCAGCGAGCCTGACGCGCGGAACGACAGATAGTCGGCGAGATCGAAGAAGTGCCCGGCGGCCTCGAAGGTCGCGGGTTGATGCCGCTTCAGCCAGAGGATTTTCGGGATCTCCATCTCCGGCGAGATGGCGCCGCCGACATAGCGCAGCACGCGGTCGCCGGTCGCGTTGACGAATTCGGTCTCGTCCATCGCGCGATGATCCATCCAGACCACGACGTTGCGCGCGGCATCGCCGGACGGGCTGACGGTGAGCGGCCGCCCTGCTTTGTCGAGCACGACCAGCGAACAGGTCGCGTCGAAGCCGATGCCCCTGACCTGCTCGGGCGCGACTGCCGCCTCGCGCAGCGCATGGCGCACCGAGGCGACGCAGGCCGCCCAGATATCATCGGACGACTGCTCGACGATATCGCCCGGCTCATGCCAGACCCGGATCGGATGCCGGGCCGAGCCCAACAGCTTGCCGGTCTCGTCGAATACACCCGCGCGGGCGCTGGTGCTCCCGACGTCCACCCCGATAAAGGCCTGCCGCATGACCGCTCCGTTATTTGCGGGGCAAGCCTACCAGCAAGTGTAGCCGCCATCGACCAGAACGATGCTTCCGGTCATCAGGCTCGCCGCCTCGGAGGCAAGGAACAAGACGACGGAGGCGATCTCGTCGACCTGTCCCATCCGGGCCATCGGGGTTCCACCGATCCAGGCGTCATACATTTTGGGGCTGTTCTTCACGAAGGCGTTCAGCGGGGTCTCGATATAGGTCGGCGCCACCGCGTTGACGCGAACCCCGCGCGCGCCCCACTCGGCCGCGAGCGATTTGGTGAGATGATGTACCGCGGCCTTGGAGGCGTTGTAGAAGCATTGTTCCTGCGGCTTGTTGACGATGAAGCCGGACATCGAGCCGACATTGACGATGGCGCCGGACTTCGCCTTCAGCATGTGATTGCCGAACGCGCGGCAGCACCAGAAGGTGCCGTTCAGATTGACGTCGATGACGTTGAGCCAGTGCTCGTCGGTCACGGTCTCGGCCGGCGTCTCGCTGCGCGCGATGCCGGCATTGTTGACGAGGATGTCGACCTTGCCGTACTTGCGCACCAATTCGTCGGCGACCGCCGAGACGCGCCCGGAATCCGTCACGTCCATCAGCGCGATATCGGCGTCAAAACCCTTGGCCTTCAGCGCCGCCTGCGCGTCATTGGCGGCCTTGGCGTCGCGGTCGCCGATGATGACCTTGGCGCCGGCCTCCGCCAGCGCTTCGGCGCAGGCGAGCCCGATGCCCTGACCCGCGCCGGTGATGATGGCGGTCTTGCCGCCGAGCCTGAATTTCTCGAGATACATTTTCTTCTTCCTTTGCCTAGAGCCCGCATGTCGCGGACGTGCCGCCCCGGCCAGGGCGAGATCGACTGTGGAGATCCTCCGCGCCCTATGCGTGGATCGATTTTCCGCTGTCGTCGAAACGATGGATGCGCGCCGGATCCGGGATCAGCGACACCTTGTCGCCGGGATGCAGGTCGAGCTCGCCGACATAGCGCGCGGTCAGCATTCCCAGCGGTCCGGCGTCGACATAGAGGAAGGTGTCGCTGCCGAGATGCTCGGCGACCGAGACGGTGCCGTGCCAGCCGCCCTGCCCGTCGCGCTCGACCTTGAGATGCTCGGGGCGCACGCCGATGGTGGTGGCGCCCTGCTGTCTCGCTAGATCGCCGGTGACGAAATTCATCTTCGGCGAGCCGATGAAGCCAGCGACGAACAGGTTGGCCGGCTTCTCGTAGAGTTCGAGCGGCGAACCGTATTGCTCGATCTTGCCGCCGTTCAGCACCACGATCTTGTCGGCCATGGTCATGGCCTCGACCTGGTCGTGGGTGACGTAGATCGCCGTGGTGCCGAGCTGTTTCTGCAAGCGCGTCACCTCGAGCCGCATCTGCACGCGCAGCGCGGCGTCGAGGTTCGACAGCGGCTCGTCGAACAGGAACGCTTTCGGCTCGCGCACGATGGCGCGCCCGATCGCAACGCGCTGGCGCTGGCCGCCGGAGAGCTCGCGCGGCTTGCGGTCGAGATAGGGCGTGAGGTTGAGGGTCGCCGCCGCGGCCTCGACCTTGCGGTTGATCTCGTCCTTGGCGATCCCGGCCATCTTCAGGCCGAACGCGATGTTGCCGCGCACGCTCATATGCGGGTAGAGCGCGTAGGACTGGAACACCATCGACAGCCCGCGCTTGGCCGGCGGCACGTCCACCACGTTGCGTCCGTCGATCAGGATGGCGCCGCCGGTGACGTCCTCGAGCCCCGCGATCAACCTGAGCAGCGTGGTCTTGCCGCAGCCGGACGGACCGACGAAGACGACGAAGGAGCCGTCGGCGATGTCTAGGTCGGCGCCCTTGATGATATGGACCGGCCCGAACGATTTTTGCACACCCTGCAGCGTAATCTGACCCATGGAAAAGCCTTTCTGCTACTTGACCGCGCCGAAGGTCAGGCCGCGGACGAGCTGCCGCTGACTGAACCAGCCGAGCACGAGAATGGGCGCGATCGCGAGCGTCGACGCCGCCGACAATTTCGCCCAGAACAATCCTTCCGGGCTGGAATAGGATGCGATGAACACGGTGAGCGGCGCGGCCTCGAGCGTCGACAGGTTCAACGTCCAGAACGCCTCGTTCCACGCCAGGATCAGGTTGAGCAGCATGGTCGAGGCGAGCCCCGGCACCGCCATCGGCGTCAGCACGTAGATCAGCTCGCGCCCGATCGTGGCGCCGTCCATCCGCGCCGCCTCGAGAATGTCCTTCGGGATCTCCTTGAAATAGGTGAACAGCATCCAGATCACGATCGGCAGGTTGCCGAGGCAGAGGATGAAGATCAGGCCGCTGCGGGTGTCGAGCAGGCCGAAATTCCGGTAGATCAAATAGATCGGCACCAGCACGCCGACCGGCGGCATCATCTTGGTGGAGAGCATCCAGAGCAGCACGTCCTTGGTCCGCTTGGTCGGCGAGAACGCCATCGACCACGCCGCGGGGATCGCGATCAGCATCGCGATCAAGGTCGAGCCGCCGGCGATGATGATCGAGTTGAGCGCGTGGTGGAGATAGTCGCTACGCTCCTGCACCGTGACGTAGTTCTCCGTGGTCCAGTGGAAGAACAGGAACGACGGCGGGATCGCGAACGCTTCGAGCTCGGTCTTGAAGCTCGCCAGCACCATCCAGAGGATCGGGAAGAAGATCAGGAAGCCGACCAGCCAGGCCGCCGCCGTCGAGATCACCTTGTTCCGTGTCGTGACCATCCGCGCCATGACGTTATGCCTCCAGATTCCGGCCGACGATGCGAACGAGGAAGAACGCGACGATGTTGGCGAGCACCACTGCGACCAGTCCGCCCGCCGAAGCGCTGCCGACGTCGTACTGGATCAGCGCCTGCGAGTAGATCAGGAAGGCGATGTTGGTGGTCTGCAGGCCGGGGCCGCCGCCGGTGGTGACGAAGATCTCGGCAAACACCGTGAGCAGGAAGATGGTCTCGATCAGGATCACCACCGTGATCGGACGCGCCAGATGCGGCAGCGTGATGTAGATGAAGGTCGAGATCGCGCTCGCCCCGTCCATCTCGGCCGCCTCCTTCTGCTCCTCGTCGAGCGATTGCAGCGCGGTGAGCAGGATCAGGGTCGCGAACGGCAGCCACTGCCAGGAGATGATCAGGATCACCGAGAACAGCGGCGCGTCGTTGAACCAGTCGATCGCCGGCAGGCCGAACAGATGCGCAATCCAGGCGAACAGGCCCGACACCGGATGCATCAAGAGGTTCTTCCAGACCAGCGCGCTCACCGTCGGCATCACGAAGAACGGCGCGATCACCATCAGCCGGACGATCGAGAGCCCGACCACCTGCTGGTCGAGCAACAGCGCCAGCGGCACGCCAAGGATGATCGTGATCGCGAGCACCGAGCCGACCAGCACCAGCGTGTTCTGCAGCGAGGCGAGGAAGGCGGGATCGGTGAGGAAGTAGCGGAAGTTCTCCAGCCCGACGAAGGATTCGGAGCCGGGATCGAGCAGATTGTAGTGCAGGGTCGCGAAGTAGATCGTGAGCGCCAGCGGCACGATCATCCAGATGAACAGCAGCGCCACGGCCGGCGTGAGCAGCGTGCGTGCGAGCAGTTGGGTCTGCTGGGTCGCCATCCCCGCCTCCTTCTTAAGGAAAGGAGCGACCATCCAGCTGCGGGACAGGATGGTCGCGAGTGGCCCAGCTCGGGAGGTCTAAGCTGGTCGGGAGGCCGGGGCGTTTGACACGCCCTGGCTGTTGTCAGGCGTGCTCTACTTGATGTAGCCCGCGCGCTTCATTTCGCGCTCGGTCGCGGATTGCGCGGCTGACAGCGCCGCATCGACTGACGTCGAGCCGGACAACGCGGCCGAGAACTGCTGGCCCACCTGGGTGCCGATGCCCTGGAATTCAGGGATCGCCGCATATTGCACACCCACGTAAGGCACGGGCTTCACGGTCGGGTGGCTCGGATCAGCCGCATCGATCGAGGCCAAGGTCATCTTGGCGAACGGCGCCGCCTTCAGATACTCGGGATTCTGGTACAGCGAGGCCCGTGTTCCCGGAGGCACGTTGGACCAGCCTTCCTTGGACGCGACGAGCTTGGAATAATCCTTGCTGGTCGCCCAGGCGATGAACTTCTCGGCCGCATCGACCTTCTTCGAGCCGGCGGGGATCGCCAGGCTCCACGCCCACAGCCAGTTGGCGTTCTTGCCGAGGCCGGTGTTCGGCGCCAGCGCGAAGCCGACCTTGCCGGCGACCGTGGACTGCGCCGGGTTGGTCACGAAGGATGCCGCCACCGTGGCGTCGATCCACATCGCGCATTTGCCGGCGTTGAACAGCGCGAGATTCTCGTTGAAGCCGTTGGAGCTGGCGCCGGGAGGGCCGGCCTGCTTCATCAGGTCGACATAGGTCGTGAGCGTCTTCTTCCATTCCGGCGAATTGAACTGCGGCTCCCACTTCTCGTCGAACCAGCGCGCGCCGAAGGAATTGGCCATCGCGGTCAGGAACGCCATGTTCTCGCCCCAGCCGGCCTTGCCGCGCAGGCAGATGCCGTAGACGCCGGCCGACTTGTCGGTCAGCTTCTTGGCGGCGTCGACCACGAAGTCCCAGGTCGGGCTTTCCGGCATCTTCAGGCCGGCCTTGTCGAACAGGTCGGTGCGGTACATCACCATCGAGCTCTCGCCATAGAACGGCGCGGCGTAGAGCTTGCCGTCGACCGACACCGCATCCTTGATCTTCGGCAACAGGTCGCCGACGTCGTAATCGGCGCCGAGCTTGTCGAGCGGCACCAGCCAGTTCTTCTTGGCCCAGATCGGCACCTCATAGGTGCCGATGGTGAGCACGTCGAACTGGCCGCCCTTGGTGGCGATGTCGGTGGTCACGCGCTGGCGCAGCACGTTCTCTTCGAGCGTCACCCATTTGACTGATATGTCGGGGTTCTTCGCGGTGAATTCGCTGGTGAGCCCCTGCATGCGGATCATGTCGCCGTTGTTGACGGTCGCCACTGTCAGCGTGGTCTGGGCGATCGAGGGGGCAGAGATCAAAAGACTGGCCGCGCCCGCAACGGCGCAAAGGACGTTTTTCAAGGTGACCTCCCTTATGTCACGTTGAGCATATGCCCACGTGTTGAGCGTATGTTCATCCTGTCGTCAAAATTTGTCAAGCGCGCGGGGGGCGCCGCCGTGCGCGATTGCGGGTTCCACCACAGCCTGGAATGGAGGTTTTTGCGGAAGCGAACAGGATCGTTCTATGCCGCGGCACAACCGTTACTCCTCATCCTGAGAGCTTGTGAAGCTATTCACCCGTCATTGCGAGGAGCGATAGCGACGAAGCAATCCATGCTTCCGCGTATGCCGCGCGATGGATTGCTTCGCTTCGCTCGCAATGACGCGGATAGAGCTGCGCGCCCCGTCACCCTGAGGAGCCTGCGAAGCGGGCGTCTCGAAGGATGCAGGCCCGAGATGTAAGCCCAACCGGGCCTCATGGTTCGAGACGCGCATCCCGCGCTCCTCACCATGAGGGGCAAGACGGCAAGCTACCGATCGAGCACCACGCGTGCCGTCGCCTCATCGGTGATCAGGCCGTTGATCACCCGGCCGACCAGCGCGGCCTTGATCGACGGCACCTTGGCGGCGCCGACGGCCGCGGCGATCGTGGTCGAGACCGCGGGGATCTGCGGCGGAATGCTCGTCAGCCGCTTGTTGGTGCCGCCCTTGATCAGACGGCCCTTGGCATCATAGGCCCACCCCGTGATCTCGCCGACCGCGCCGAGCCGCATCATCTCGAGCAGCTCCTCGCGGGTGACGAAGCCGTCGACATGGACCTGGGCCTTCTGGTCCATCTGGCCGATGCCGATCAGCCGAAGATCGGCCTTGGCGGCGACCGCCCTCACCCGGGCGATCGGATCGATGCGGACCATGCGGTTGCGCTCGTCCTCGCTCGACATCAGGAACGGCAGCGGCATCGGGTAATGGCGCGCGCCGGTGCGGTCGGCCAGCCGCCCCACCGTGTCGTAGAAGCTCGCCGAGCCGTCGGCGGAGATGTTGCCGACCAGCGAAACGATCTGGTGATCGGGCCGCTCGATCGGCGAGACCCGCTCGACCGCGGCGCGCACCGCGCGGCCGGTGCCGAGCGCGACGATGACCGGCGTCTCCGAGCGCAGCGTCATCTCCAGCAGATTGGCGCTGCGCTCCGCAATCCCGGCATTCGACAGCGGCGCCGCCGGATCAGTCGGCACCACGTCGCAATGCACCAGACCGAACCGCTCCTTGAGCCGCGAGGCCAGCTCCATGCAGGCCGCGATCGGGTGTTCGAGGCGAAACGTGATCAGCCGCTCCGCCAGGCACAGCGAGACCAGGCGCTGCGCCGAGGCGCGCGACACCTGCAGCATCTTTGCAATTTCGTCCTGGGTGTGGCCCGCGATGAAATAGAGCCAGCCGGCGCGCGCCGCATCGTCGAGGCGGGACTTTTCGTTGTCGGGCGCAGCCATCGTCCTGTGTCAGCCTTCCATCCAGAAATCCGTCATCGCGGCGAAGATTCGATCCGCCCCGGCCCGCCGCAGCAGAGCACTGCCATCCGCCAACCGATAGTGGGCGCCGCCGACAAATCCCCACACTTTCATGCCCGCCGCCTTCGCGGCCGTCACCCCGCTGACGCTGTCCTCGATCACGAGCGTGCGGCGCGGCTCGGCTGCCATCGCGCCTGCCGCATGCAGGAAAAGATCCGGCGCCGGCTTGCCGTGCCTGACCACCTGCGAGGAGTAGAGCCGCGGCCCGAAGAACGCAGCAAGGCCGGTCAGCTCCAGCGAGAACCTTACCCGATCGAGATCACTCGATGAGGCGACGCAATACGGCAGCCGCAATTCCGTGAGCACCGCCGCGATGCCGGCGATCGGCGTGAGCTGCGAACGAAACGTCTCACGCACCTGATGCGCCAATTCAGGCAGAAAGGTCGCGGGCAACGGCTTTCCCACGCCACGACAATAGTCGACCAGGGCCGTGGTGCTGCGCCCGAGAAAGAGCTCCAGCACCCGCTCGGTGCTCATCTCGATGCCGGCCCGCACCATCGCCTCGGCGAGACAGCGGCAGCTCAATTCCTCGCTGTCGACAAGCACGCCGTCGCAGTCGAAGATGACCAGATCTGTCTCGGGAAGCCGCGGATCCATCCCGACATGAGATCATATGCTCACGCCATGAGCAATAGATCACAATTTTCGCGCGGAATGCCGCGCCTCAAATGGTCGCGGTGCACCGCCGGGGATGCTGTGCGACAAGGCGAAATGCCGCATGACACACCTCTGATCGCGACCGTCGTCGCGGGTCTTGGATTAGCTTTCGTCTTCGGAACCATCGCCCAGCGCTTCCGGGTTCCGCCACTGGTCGGCTATCTGCTCGCGGGCGTCGCGGTCGGTCCGTTCACGCCCGGCTTCGTCGCCGACCAGGCGCTGGCCACCGAACTCGCGGAGCTCGGTATCATCCTCCTGATGTTCGGCGTC
This sequence comes from Bradyrhizobium sp. USDA 3364, assembly GCF_054056355.1. Classification (NCBI taxonomy): domain Bacteria; kingdom Pseudomonadati; phylum Pseudomonadota; class Alphaproteobacteria; order Hyphomicrobiales; family Nitrobacteraceae; genus Bradyrhizobium; species Bradyrhizobium sp. USDA 3364. Next base: position 4,331,462 of record NZ_JBSRYG010000002.1, on the reverse strand, counting down.
GGCCTGCATTTCTCGCTGAACGATCTGCTGTCGGTGCGCGCGATCGCGGTGCCCGGCGCGGTCGCCCAGATCCTGGTCGCGACATTGATGGGCCTCGGCCTCGCGCTCTTGATGGGCTGGACCGTCGGCGCGGGCCTGGTGTTCGGGCTGGCGCTGTCGGTCGCCAGTACCGTCGTGTTGCTGCGCGCGCTGCAGGAACGGCGGCTGATGGACACCGAGCGCGGCAAGATCGCGGTCGGCTGGCTGATCGTCGAAGACCTCGCCATGGTGCTCGCGCTGGTGCTGTTCCCGGCGGTGGCGAGTTTTCAGGGCGGTGACGGCGCAGCACTCGTCTCCGATCCGCTCGCCGCCCGCTTCGGCCTCGGGCTGACCGGCGTGCTGGTGCTGACGCTGATCAAGATCGCCCTGTTCATCGCGCTGATGCTGGTGGTCGGACGGCGGCTGATCCCGTGGGTGCTGCACTACATCGCGCACACCGGCTCGCGCGAGCTGTTCCGGCTCACCGTGCTCGCGATCGCGCTCTGCATCGCGTTCGGCGCGACCAAGCTGTTCGGGGTTTCGCTGGCGCTCGGCGCCTTCTTCGCTGGGATGATGCTGCGGGAATCGCCGCTCAGCCAGCGCGCCGCCCAGGAGACGCTGCCGCTGCGCGACGCCTTCGCGGTGCTGTTCTTCGTCTCGGTCGGCATGCTGTTCGATCCGCTCAGCGTGGTGCGCGAGCCCTGGCCGTTCGCAGCGACCTTGTTCGTCATCGTGGTCGGCAAGTCGCTCGCCGCGCTGCTGATCGTCGCGCTGTTCCGGCATCCGATGGCGACCGCTTTGATGATCTCCGCGAGCCTTGCCCAGATCGGCGAATTCTCCTTCATCCTCGCGGAGCTCGGTGTCGCGCTCAATCTGCTGCCCAAGGCCGGCCGCGACCTGATCCTGGCCGGCGCGATCTTCTCGATCATGCTCAACCCGCTGGTGTTCGCGGTGATCGACTGGCTGACGGCGCGGCTCGAGAAGCCGCAAGCATCGTCGCCAACCGTCGCGACCGCCGAGCCGATCCCGGTTACCGACTTGCAGGGTCACACCATCCTCGTCGGCTACGGCCGGGTCGGCAGCATTGTCGGCGACGCCTTGCATCAGCGCAACGCGCCATTCCTTGCGGTCGAGGCCTCCGACGACATGGTCGCGAAACTCAGGCAGCGCGGCATCGAAGCCCTGATGGGCAACGCCGCGCGCGCCAGCGTGCTGCGCGCGACCAATCCGGCCGGCGCGCGATCGCTGGTCATCGCCATTCCCGAAGCGTTCGAGGCCGGTCAGATCGTCGAGCAGGCGCGCGCGGCGAATGCCGAGATCCAGATCATCGCGCGGGCGCATTCGGACGCCGAGGTCGATCATCTGAAGGGACTCGGAGCCGACATCGTGATCATGGGCGAGCGCGAGATCGCCCGCGGCATGATCGAGGAGCTCGACCGGGGACACGCGGGTGTGGCCACGCCAGATGCGGCGACCGTAAGGGAAGATTCCGCAGCCTGAGCTGGCGGCGCACACCGTCCAGGGCTATGCCCGTGCCTTGCGCGGAATGAATGGAGATCGAGAGATGGCGTTCAAGAGCCCACACGTTTCGCTGGTGTCGTTCTCGATCGAGATCGGCGCCGAGGACACCACCAGCGTGATGCAGATCGAGACCGATTTGCATCTGAACCCGCGTCATCCAAGCTACGACACGGCCGCAGTGGAGCGGCTGGTGCGCGACGCGCAGGCCTATCTCGCCGGCAATGCCAGCCAGGTCACGCAAGTACGGCTGGTTTCCAATCGCAGCGGCCAGACCTGACGAGATCAACCACCGAGGAATGCAGGCGCCAGATCTTCCTGCACGATGATGTTGGCGGCTTCCGTCGTCAGCTCGCTGCCGACAAGGTCGAGATTCTTCGCGGCTTCGAACAGCATCGAGCGGACGTCATCCGGCGTCAGCACGCCCTTCGCGATCAGCTTGCGCACCAGCGCCTGCAAGATGAGAACGTCGATCTCGCCATGGGCGAGCGGCGTCGGCTTGTCCGTCATGATCGTCTCCCGGGCTGGGTTCGGTGGGGTGCGGCGGCTAGCGCGGCGGTGACGCGATGTCCTTGTGCAATTGCTCGAACGCGCGGCGCAAGCCGTGCAGCTGATCGATCAGATGCAGGATGACGTCGATCCCCTCGTCGTTGACGCCGAGGTCACCCTTCAGGTCGCGGATCAGATGCGCGCGCGCCACGTCGGTGTCGGAAAAATTGATCTCGCTCGCGGTCTCGTCCGGGACCAGCCATTGCTGCTCGATCCAGAACTCCAGGGTCTGCACCTCCAGACCCGCATCGATGAGAAACTGCTGCTTGTTCATGATGCACCATCCTCGCGCGGATTGAATGCCTTGCGATCCCAGCTCGACACGAACGCTTCAAGCGCGGGATCGGGTCCCTTGGGCAGGACCACCTTCAACTTGACGAACTCATCGCCATGACCGCCGCCGGCGCGCGGCGCGCCCTTGCCGCGCAACCGCATCGTCGTGCCGGTGTTGGCGCCCTTCGGCACCGTCATGGTCACGGCACCGGTCGGCGTCGGGACGTTGACCTTGCCGCCGAGCACCGCCTCGGACAACGAGATCGGCAATTCCAGCGAGATGTCGTCGCCCTCGCGGGTGAAGCGCGGATCGGGACGAACCTCGACCTCGATCAGCGCATCGCCGGGACCGCCCTTGCCACTGCCGGGCATGCCCTTGCCGCGCAGGCGGATGACCTGGCCATCGACGAGTCCCGGCGGGATCGTCACGTCAAGGGTGCCGCCGTCGGGCAATGTCAGCCGCTTGCTCGCACCGGTGATCGATTCCGCGAAGTCGATCGCAAGGCCGTAGTGCAGGTCGCGGCCGCGCCGGTTGGCACGTGCCTGCTCGCTGCGCCGGAGCAGCTCGGCGAATGCGTCGTCCTGGTCCATGTAGTCGGCATAGCCCGAACTGTCGGCATAGGGATGCCCCTCATCGGCGGTGGCGAAATCCCGGTAGTAGCGATGCTGCGGCCGCTCGGCGCCGCTGGCATCGATCTCGCCGGCGTCGAAGCGCTTGCGCTTGTCGGCATCGCTCAGCAGATCGTTCGCGGCAGCGACTTCCTTGAACTTGTCTTCGGCCGCCTTGTCACCCGGATTGAGATCCGGGTGCAGCTTCTTCGCCAGCTTGCGATAGGCCTTCTGGATATCGGCCGCAGACGCCGTCGGGGCAACGCCAAGGACCTCGTACGGATTTCTCACAACCTGCTCCGCAACACCGTGAGTGCACCTGCAATCATGAGGGCGCAAAAGCAGGCGATTTGCAAGTGCGCAGGCCCGCCGTCCGGCAACGGGCGACGCAGCATGCGTTCAGGTCACCGCCGCCTTACGAGGTATGTCCGGGATCCAGATAGTTCGGCATGTTCTTCTGCTGCTGCGGCGTCATCTTGGCGGTATCGGGCTTGCCCGGCACGCCCCGCGGACCGAGCAGAGCTCGCTGCATGTCGTCCTCGCTCAACCGCGGCTTTCGATCGTCAAGCTGTCCATCGCCGCCGTGACTCTGTGCCATCACCGACCTCCTCTGATGATTGCTTGCGCGCGGACGGAAGAATACCGCGCTCCGCCGGAACGAGCCAGCGGAGCGCGAACGTCGCGTCAGTGCTGCTCCTGCCGCTTCTCCTCGGCAGGGTGGCCTGCCGCAGGATGCGGCGCGGCATGAACATGCGGCGCGGCCGGATGCGGCGGCGCGGCCTGAACGTGCGGCTCCGGCCTTGCGGCCTGCTGCGGATGGGGCTCGGCCGGCTGCGGATGCGCGGCGGGCGGCTGCGGAGCATGCGCCTCGGGGTGCGGCACCGCCTCAGGCCGTGCTTCGGGCCTTGCTGCCGTCTCCGGTCGCGCGACCGGCTTCGCGGCGGGCTCTTCCCTGCGCACTTCCTCGGGCTTCTTCTCCTGCACGGCAGGCCGCGCCGCTTCCGTTGCCGGGTGCGGCTCGACCTTGGGCGCGGCGGCAGGCGCTGCGACCGCAGGCTTGTTCGCCTCGGCGGGTGGATGCGCCACTGCGCCCTTCTCCGGAACCGGAAGCGCATGGGACCCGGCAGCGGCCGGTGCGCCCGGGTGCGGCTCAACCTTGGCTTCGGGAGCAGCAGGAGTTGCGCGCTTCTCCTCGGCCGCGGGCTTGTTCTGCTGCGCGGCCGGAAGCTCCTTGCCCGGGACCGGGAGCGCGTGGGCGTTAGCCGGTGCGGTCGCCGGCGCCGCAGCTGTTCCCGGATGCCCCGGCTCCGCAGCCGCCGGCTTTGCAGCGGTGGCAGGCGCCGCCTCGCCGGCCGCCCGCGCGCGGACCACGCCCGGTCCCTTCAACTCGCCCGGACGCGCCGTTGCGGCGACGGCCGGCACGCCGTTGTTGGTGCGCTTGAACAGGCTCGGGTCCTGGCTTGCGGTCTCGACCTGCTTGCGTTGCAGCGGCGTCGCCGCGAAGTGCTGCTCCTTGGCGACCGCGCGCTCGGCAGGCGTGGGCCGCACGTCGATGCCGCCGTGGCCGCCATTGTAGCTGACGTTGTTGACGGTGGTCTGATTGACCGTGATGTTCTTCTCGTACACGTTGTTGATCTGCGCGCCCTGCAGATTGTTCACCGTGCGATTGTAGAAGAAGTTGCCGCGATCCCAGCGGCCGCCTTCATAGCCGGAGCCGCCGTAGCCGAAGCCGTAATTGATGCCGCCGTAGAAGCCGACGCGGTCACCCCAATAGCCCTGATGGTAAATGAAGCCGCCGCCAAACGCGCCCCAGTAACCGGGGGTCCACAGCAGCCCGACGCGCGGCGGCTGCACCCAGGTGCCCGGCACCCAGTAGTAATCGCCGCGATCCTCGTCCCATGACCAATTGCCCGGCGTCCACATGTAGCCAGGACCGGGAACCGGAGGCTGATCGTATGTCGGCAACGGCGGCGGCGCAGTCTCGACGGCAGAGACCGGCGAGCACGCCGCATCCTGCGCGATTGCTGGCACGGCAGTCACAAAGGACAGCGCCGCTGCAATCGCTGCACACGACACGGTCGATAGGAGACGAGTGGTCATTGGGAGCCTCTTCGATGAGCACGTTGAACGTGAGCGCCGGAACAAAAGTTCCGCGCATCGGCAATTCACCGACGCACTCATCGCTAGCGCTTTGACCTTACACCAGCCTGAAACGCACCGACGCAAAGCGGAAACGCACATACGCAGCCATTCATCGACAGTTCAGAGTGTGCCGTGACAGCGCTGCGCGATTCAGTGGAACAACGCACGACGCTCACAGCATCATCGATGCGCACGACACAGTGCGCGGTCAGCGTTTCCGGAAACGCGAATCCGACTCTGGCCTTCGCACGATTTCAGCGATCCGGACCCGCCGGGTTGCGCGCTGCGCAGAGAATTGCGATCGGCCCCATCGGCGTGATGCGTGGGCGGGGCTTGCCGGTGCTGCCGTAGCAGTACCTCCCGACGAGTGCCAACGGCGAACAACTCATTCGCAAAGCCTCGGATGCGATATGCCGACAGCCGCGCGTGGCGATTGACACTCCCAAGAAAGGACCACACGATGCCAATTGCGGCAGCATCGCGCCCGCGGTTTTCCGCCGGCACAATTGCGCTGGGCTGCCGCATGATGGATGTCATCGTTCCGCCATCTGTCGACCGGCGGCAATGCATGGCATGACGTGATCTCGACGAGCCTGTGTTGCCCTGAGGTGCCACGATGAACATTGAAAAATATACCGATCGCGTCCGCGGCTTCATTCAGTCGGCGCAATCGCTCGCGATGCGCGAGGGGCACCAGCAGTTCTCGACGCTCCACATCCTGAAGGTGCTGCTCGACGACAATGAAGGCCTCGCGGCCGGCCTGATCGACCGGGCCGGCGGCAACTCGCGCGCGATCCTGAAAGCGACCGAGGACGCGCTGGCGAAAGTGCCGAAGGTCAGCGGCGCGGGCTCCGGACAAATCTATCTGGCTCCCGAGACCGCGCGCGCCTTCGCCGCGGCGGAACAGGCCGCCGACAAGGCCGGCGACAGTTTTGTGTCGGTCGAACGTCTGCTGCAGGCCCTGGCGGCCGACAAGGACAGCGAGGCCGGCAAGCTGCTCGCCAAGGGCGGCGTCAATCCGCAGAACCTGAATGCGGCGATCAACGCGCTGCGCAAGGGCCGCACCGCCGACAGCGCATCGGCCGAGAATGCCTATGACGCGCTGAAGAAATACGCCCGCGACCTCACCCAGGCCGCGCGCGACGGCAAGCTCGACCCGGTGATCGGCCGCGACGAGGAGATCCGCCGCACCATCCAGGTTCTGTCGCGGCGAACCAAGAACAATCCGGTGTTGATCGGCGAGCCCGGCGTCGGCAAGACCGCGATCGTCGAAGGCCTGGCGCTGCGCATCGTCAATGGCGACGTGCCGGAAAGCCTGCACGACAAGGCGCTGCTCGCGCTCGATCTCGGTGCGCTGATCGCGGGCGCGAAATATCGCGGCGAGTTCGAAGAGCGGCTCAAGGCCGTGCTGCAGGAAGTCACCTCGGCCGAAGGCGGCATCATCCTGTTCATCGACGAGATGCACACCCTGATCGGCGCCGGCAAGAGCGACGGTGCGATGGATGCATCGAACCTGCTGAAGCCCGCGTTGGCCCGCGGCGAGCTGCATTGCATCGGCGCCACCACGCTCGACGAATACCGCAAGCATGTCGAGAAGGACCCGGCGCTGGCGCGGCGCTTCCAGCCGGTGTTCGTCTCGGAACCGACGGTCGAGGACACCATCTCGATCCTGCGCGGCCTGAAGGACAAATACGAGCAGCACCACGGCGTGCGCATCGCGGATTCGGCGCTGGTCGCCGCCGCCACGCTGTCGAACCGCTACATCACCGATCGTTTCCTGCCCGACAAGGCGATCGACCTGATGGACGAGGCGGCAGCGCGGCTGAAGATGCAGGTCGATTCCAAGCCGGAAGAACTCGACTCGCTCGATCGCGAGATCATCCGCCTGAAGATCGAGCAGGAGGCGCTGAAGAAGGAGACCGATCTCGGCTCCAGGAGCCGGCTGCAGACGCTCGAGAAGGATCTCGTCGATCTGGAGAAGAAGTCGGCGGACATGACGTCGAGATGGCGCTCGGAAAAGAGCAAGCTCTCCGATGCGCAGAAGATGAAGGGCGAGCTCGAGCAGCTGCGTACCGAGCTCGCCAATGCGCAGCGCAAGGGCGAATTCCAGAAGGCAGGCGAATTGGCCTATGGCCGCATTCCGGAGCTCGAGAAGAGGCTCGCGGCGGTCGAGGCCAGCGAGACCTCCTCCGCCAGCGAGACCGTGACCGCCGACAATATCGCGGCAGTGGTGTCGCGCTGGACCGGCGTCCCCGTCGACAAGATGCTGGAAGGCGAGAAGGACAAGCTGCTGCGCATGGAAGAGATGCTCGGCAAGCGCGTCGTCGGCCAGGCCGAGGCCGTGCGTGCGGTGTCGACCGCGGTGCGCCGCGCCCGCGCCGGCCTGCAGGATCCCCAACCGGCCGATCGGCTCGTTCATGTTCTTAGGCCCCACCGGCGTCGGCAAAACCGAACTCGCAAAGGCGCTCGCCGAATACCTGTTCGACGACGAGACCGCGATGATCCGACTCGACATGTCCGAATACATGGAGAAGCACTCGGTCTCGCGGCTGATCGGCGCGCCTCCCGGCTATGTCGGTTATGACGAGGGCGGCGCCCTGACCGAAGCGATCCGGCGGCGGCCCTACCAGGTGGTGCTGTTCGACGAGATCGAGAAGGCGCACCCCGACGTCTTCAATGTGCTGCTGCAGGTGCTCGACGACGGCCGTCTCACCGACGGCCAGGGCCGCACCGTCGACTTCCGCAACACGCTGATCATCATGACCTCGAACATCGGCGCCGAGTACCTCGTCAACCAACCGGAGGGCCAGAGCACAGGCGCGGTGCGCGAGCAGGTGATGAATATGGTGCGGGCGCATTTCCGCCCCGAGTTCCTCAACCGCATCGACGAGATCATCCTGTTCCACCGGCTGCAGAAGAGCGACATGGGCCGCATCGTCGAGATCCAGTTTGCGCGGCTGCGCAGGCTGCTCGAGGATCGCAAGATCGAGCTGGAGCTCGACCCGAAAGCGCGCGACTGGCTGGCGCAGAAGGGCTGGGATCCGGCCTACGGCGCCCGGCCGCTGAAGCGGGTGATCCAGCGCAGCGTGCAGGATCCGCTCGCGGAGATGATCCTTTCCGGCGACGTGCGCGATGGCTCGGAGGTCAAGCTCTCGGCCACCAAGGCCGGCCTCACCTTCAACGGCAGAAAGCCGGAGAACGCCGCGGCGGACGAATTCGAACCGGTGTGAGACAAGCCCGGGCTACCAACGACGCGCGCTGTCATCGCCGCGTCGTCTGGGCGCATCATATGCAAGCTGATCTTCAACCAGGGAGAGCGCCATGACGCAGAACATCAAGGACAACATGGAGGTCATCGGCGCCGATGGCGTGCATGTCGGCACCGTCGATCGCGTCGAAGGCAACCGCATCAAGCTCAAGAAGAGCGAGAGCGACGGCTTCCACAAGGGCCACCACCACTTTATCGAACTCGGCTTCGTCGCCGGCGTGGAAGGCACCAAGGTCCGGCTATCGGCCAACGCCGCGATCGCGGTGACCCTCGAGGAAGAGAAGTCCGGAAAGCCCGTCGATTGACGCAGCCGCCTCTGCAAGCGGGTGGGCCATCCGAGCCCTTGTAATGGTTCTGGTTGCGTGCTCCTCTGCCTTTGTCTGGACGTCAATCTGGCGTCCGGCCCTGCCTTTTCGTCGCCAGAATCGCCGTTGGTCAAGGAGACATGCGTGCCATCAGCCGTTCCGCAACCGGTCGCTGCGAAGCTGACGCGCGCGGCCATCTTTCTTGCGGTCACGATCAAGCCCGATCCGGAATATGATGCGGTGGTGCGGTCGCTCTGCGCCGACCTGGCTGCGCTGGTGCGCGCCGTCGGCTTCCGCGATCTCGAGGGCCGGCTGTCCTGCGTGATGGGCATCGGCTCGGATGCCTGGGACCGGCTGTTCGGCGCGCCGAAGCCGCAAGGCCTGCATCCGTTCCGCGAGATCAACGGCGTCCACCACGCCGTCGCGACCCCGGGCGACCTCTTGTTTCACATCCGCGCCGTGCCGATGGACCTGTGCTTCGAGCTCGCGACCCAGATCATGTCGCGGCTCGGCGATGCCGTTGCCACTTCGGACGAGGTGCACGGCTTCAAATATTTCGACGAGCGCGACCTGCTCGGCTTCGTCGACGGCACGGAGAATCCGGAAGACCAGGCGGCAACCGATGCCACCATCATCGGCGACGAGGACGCGGCCTTCGCCGGCGGCAGCTATGTGATCGTGCAAAAATACCTGCACGACATGAAGAAGTGGAATGAGCTGCCGGTCGAGATGCAGGAGAAGATCATCGGCCGCACCAAGCTGTCCGACATCGAGCTCGATGACTCCGTGAAGCCGAGCTATGCGCACAACGCGCTGACCACCATCGTCGAGAACGGCGAGGAGCTCGATATCGTCCGCGACAACATGCCGTTCGGCAATATCAGCAAGGGCGAGTTCGGTACCTATTTCATCGGCTATGCCAAATCCCCGCACCGGATCGAGCGGATGCTGGAGAACATGTTCGTCGGCAAGCCGCCCGGCAATTACGACCGCCTGCTCGACTTCAGCCGTGCCGTGACCGGCACGCTGTTCTTCATCCCGTCGGCCAATTTCCTGGAGGATGCCGCGAATGCGGCGCCTCCCTCCGCCGAACCGTCGCTGGATGACGCCAAGGATGACGCCGAGGCTGACGACAAACCCGCGCCAAGACAGCCGCCGTCCGACGGCTCGCTCGGCATCGGCTCACTGAAAGGAGACGCTGGACATGAATAATCTTCATCGGGGATTAGCCCCCATCTCGGACGCGGCCTGGGCCCAGATCGAAGAGGAAGCCTCGCGCACGTTGAAGCGCCATCTGGCGGCGCGCCGTGTCGTCGATGTCGATGGCCCGAAGGGAACCGATTTCTCCGCCGTCGGCACCGGCCATCTGAAGAAGATTGCGACGCCCGGTGACGGCGTCGAGGCGATGCAACGCGACGTCCGGGCGCTGGTCGAGCTGCGCATCCCGTTCGAGCTCTCGCGCCAGGCGATCGACGATGTCGAGCGCGGCTCCAATGATTCGGACTGGGATCCGCTGAAGGACGCCGCGCGCAAGATCGCGTTCGCCGAGGATCGCGCGGTGTTCAATGGCTACGCGGCCGCCGGCATTCAGGGCATCCGCCAGGGCACCAGCAACCCGGTGCTGACGCTGCCGTCGAGCGTCAAGAATTACCCTGGCGTGGTCGCGCAGGCGGTCAGCCAGTTGCGCCTCGCCGGCGTCAACGGCCCCTACACGCTGCTGCTCGGCACCGAGCCCTATACCGCGATCGGCGGCGCGACCGACGACGGCTATCCGGTGCTGCAGCACATCCAGCGCCTGGTCGACGACAGGATCATCTGGGCGCCCGCGATCGAGGGCGGCATCCTGCTGACCACCCGCGGCGGCGACTTCCAGCTCTCGATCGGCCAGGATCTTTCGATCGGCTATCTCAGCCACTCCGCGACCTCGGTCCAGCTGTATTTCCAGGAGACGATTACCTTCCTGATGCTGACCAGCGAGGCGTCAGTGGTACTTGCGCCGGAGGCGAAGAAGCCTGCTTAGCCCCATCGGCGTTGACTCGAGAAGTCTCCGGCCGTTGCCGAGGCTTCCACCAAACGTGAAACGGAGAGGAGGCGCGCATGCAGGAATATGATCTCTACCTCAACGCCAAGAAGGCGGCGGTCGGTCTCTATGTCCGCAAGGGCGCCGGCCTCCCCGATCTGGCCGATGCCAAGGACTGGGTGTTCGACGGCACCTCGACGCCGGCCAACCTGCCGCCGCAGCTCGTGAAGGAGATCGAGGCCAACGGCCACGCCTTCCGCGACATGGACTGAGCGCGGCGGCCGGCTAAAGCGCGATGAGATCGGGTTGAAGCGTCATCGCGTTTTGGCTTGCTATTTGGGCATGTTCTCCGCGCAAACGCTTCGCGTTTGTCGCGAGGGAAAACCGCTTCGCACTTTTCTGGATCATGCTCTATTTCTCGCCGACCTTCACCGGTGCGGTCTCGGGCAGCAGGCTCATCGCCACGATGCCGACCACGGCCGCGAGCAAGAGATACCAGGACGGCGCCAGCGGATCGCCCGACACGTGCAGCAGCCACGTGACCACGAGTTGCGCGGTGCCGCCGAACGTCGCGATCGCGACCGCGTAGATCGTGGCGAATACGCCGCCGCGAATGTTCTGCGGCAGCGCTTCCGTGAAGGCGGCATAGAACGCCGTGAACGGCAGCGAGCCGATGAATGACAGGACGCCGAAACCGAACAGCAGCGACCACGCGCCGGGATCCCGGACGATCCACAGGAAGGCCGGATAGGTCAGCACCAGCACGACCAGCTGCGGCCAGATCATGATCGGCTTGCGCCCGAGCCGGTCGGCAAGCCAGCCGCCGAGCACCGCGCCGATGATCTGCAACCCGTTGCTCACCAGCGATACGGTGAACGCCAGCGACGGCAACACGTGCAGCGTGTTCTTGGCGTAGGTCGTCATGTATTGCGTCACGTAGGTCGAGATCGTGCCGCTGGCCAGGATCATCAGCGCCAGCACGATCACGCGGAGGTGCCGCCGCGCCAGCGCGACGTGGTTCGAGCTCTCGACGGCGGCGGCAGCGCGCTCGCCGTGGGGCACCGTTTCCGGCAGCGTGCGACGCATCCAGATGCCGAACGGCAGGCAGACTGCCCCGAGCAGGAACGCGACGCGCCAGCCATAGGCCTGGAGCATGTCGGGCGCCATCGTGCTGCTCAGGATGACGCCGACAAGCGCGCCGACCGTCGCCGCGATCTCCTGGCTGGCGGGCTGCCATGCCACCACCAGGCCGCGGTTCCTCGGCGCTGCGATCTCGATGAGATAGGCCGTGGTCGGCCCGACCTCGCCGCCGAGCGCAAAGCCCTGAACCATGCGCGCCAGGATCACGATGATCGGCGCCACGATGCCGATCGCGGCATAGGACGGCGTCAGCGCGATGGTCAGGATCGCGCCGCCCATCAGCGCGAAACTCAGCAACATCGCCGGCCGCCGGCCGACGCGGTCGGAGAAGATGCCGAGCACGATGCCGCCGATCGGCCGCGTCAGGAACCCGGCGCCGAAGGTCGCAAGCGACAGCATGAGGCTGCCGTATTCGCTCTGCGCGGGGAAGAAGGTGTGGCCGATCTCGGTCGCAAAGAAGCTGTAGGTGATGAAGTCGTAGAACTCCAGCATGTTGCCGATGGTCGCGGCAAAGGCTGCGCGCTTGACATCGAATTCCCTGCTCGCAATCTCGGACAACGCCCTCGGTTCCTTGTCTGCTTGTGCGAGGGGAGTATTATTCCTCCGATCATGTTAAGCAAGGCGTGGCGCGCGCAGCGCGATCTGCATGTGACGCAAGCGAAGAAGGACAGATCCGATGCCGGCTGAAAAGCTCTTCATCAACGCGAGGCTCGGTGACGGCACGAGCCGCGATATGCTGGTTCGTGGCGGCCGCATCGTTGCGATCGAAGCGAGCGGCGCGCGTCCGGCCGGAGCCGAGATCGTGGATCTCGGCAACGCGCTTGTCGTGCCCGGCTTCGTCGAGGGCCACATCCATCTCGACACCAGCTTCTATGGCGACAGCTGGCGGCCGCACCGGCCCTGCACCAACGGATTCGACGTCCATGAGCGGGTTGCGTTTCAGGCCGAGAACCTCGCGGCCGCAGCTCCGATGGACGTGCGGGCGCGGAACCAGCTCGACCTCTGCATCGGGCATGGCACGACGCAGATGCGCAGCCACGTCATGGTGGACGGCTCGGTGGGCCTGAAGTCGCTCGAGACCATCCTGAGGGTGCGCGACGAATACAGGCACCTGATCGACATCCAGCTCGTGGCGTTTCCGCAGAGCGGTATCCTCAAAAGCCCCGGCACGCCGCAATTGCTCGATGAGGCCATCAAGCTCGGCGCCAATGCCGTCGGCGGGCTCGATCCCGCCAGCTTCGATCGCGACGTCGAGGGGCATCTCGCCGTCGTGTTCGGCGTCGCGCAGAGGCACGGCGTCGATGTCGACATCCATCTCCATGATGGCGGCATGCTCGGTGCCTTCGAGGTCGAGCAGATCGCGGCGCGGACGCGCGCGCTCGGTATGGAGGGCCGCGTCGCCGTCAGCCATGCCTACGGGCTCGGCGACATTCCCGCCGATGCGCTGAAGAAGACCGCCGACGTCCTGGCGCGCTCGGGTGTGGCGATCATGACGAATGCGCCGGGTAGCCGGCCGTTCCCGCCCGTCGCAACGCTCAGGAACGCCGGCGTCACGGTGTTCAGCGGCAACGACAACATCCGCGACTCCTGGTGGCCCTATGGCGATGGCGACATGCTGGGCCGCGCGATGATGATCGGATACCGCTCGGGCTTCTACACCGATGACGAACTCGCGATCGCGTTCGACATGGTCACCGCGGCCGGTGCCAAGGCGCTCAGGCTGCAAGACTATGGCCTGCATGTGGGCGCGAAGGCCGACTTCGTGACCTTGAACGCCGTGCATATCCAGGAGGCCGTGGTCGCGCGGCCTGCCGGGCGGTCCGTCTACAAGAACGGCATCCTCGTCGCGCGCGACAATCGCGTTGTCAGGTAATCCAGCGGGGCTCAGCGACGCGGTGGAATGATCGCGCGAAGGATGTCCGCCTTCCAGCGTTGCCGGGCGCCGTCGAACGCCGCGAAATCGTGATCAAATTGCCAATAGGCCCACGCCCAGCCGTTTCGCTCCGCGCCTCTCGCCATGAACGACAGATACTTCGCCCGGCTCTCCGCCGGCGCGCGCTCGTAGACGCCGAACTCGCCAAGATAGATTGGGCGCTGCTCCTTCTCCGACCAGGACCGGACCTTGTCGAAATCGGCGGCGGCCTTCGCCTGGTCTTCCGCTGAGCCCCAGCTCAACGGGCCGATCTTCGAGAAGATCGCCGACCACGGCGCGCCTTGATGGGTGAATTGCAGCGGCAGGTAATAGTGGAATGTGACGATGAGGTTCCTGTCGCCGGCGGGCAGCGCCAGCCGGTCGATCGGCAGCTCCTCGGTGTTCAGGACGGCGACCACGACATTGCGCTGCGGGTTGGTCTCCCTGATGATCGCAAGGCAATCCGCGAGCAGCGCATTCCACTCGGCCGAGGTCATGTGCCCGCCCGGCTCGTTCAGTATCTCGAACAGCAGCGCCGGGTATCGTCCCGCATAGCGCGACGCGACCTGGCGCCAGAATGCCTTGAGCTTCACACCGCACACCGCAACGTCGCGCTGGCAGAGAGCGGTGTCGTGCTCATCGAGGATCGGAACGAGCCTGTTCGCTAGCACCTGCTCGATCACGGCGTCGAGGCGCCGCAGCACGGCATCATCCAGGATGTTGCCGGAATCCATGTGCCTGAAGCCGAAGAAGTTGATCCGGACATGCGAAAAGCCCGCCTTGCGGATCGCGGCGAGGTTTTCCAGGCGGAAGGGTGCGTTCTGGTAGCCTTCCCAGATGCCGTCATAGCCAAGAATATTGATGCCGCGCCCCAGCGCCGCGACGTCTGGAGACGCGCCCTGCCCGGCTGCACTCACCGGCGAGATCAGAACGGCAGCAAGCAGCGCCGCCGGCAGGACGCTGAAGGCTCTCCGCAGAAGCAATCGAAACGCCGTCATGGCTGCTCCAACCCGCGCAATCGGACACGCGACGCCGGCACCGGCCGGCAGATGGCGAAGAAGAACGCGATCAGCAGCACCGACGTGAACATCGTCGAGCGAAGGAACACCGTCTCGGTGAAGTTGGTCTGGCAGTTGAGGAACACAAACCCGATGATCAGCGCGCAGTGCAGGCGGTCGATTGCGCGCGCGGCGATCAGGCAGAGCATCTTGTAGGAAAACAGGAACACGCTTGCCGTGAACAGGAAATAGCCCAGGAATCCGGTCTCGACCAGAACGGCGATGTAGCCGTTATGGTAATTGTCGAGCACCCAGCCGTGGTTCTGGTTGAAATAGTCGTAGATCTCCGGATTGGTCCAGAACCCGTTGATGCCGAATCCAAGCAATGGCGCGTCATCGAAATGGCTGATGGCGTACTGCCAGATGAAGGTTCGCTCGGTGAAATCGATCGTCGTGTCGAAGACGTGAATCGAGTCGTATCCGGTCGTGTAGAAATACAGGACCAATAGTGCTGCCGCGACGCACATCACGCATGGCAGGACGGCGTAGACCTGCATGCATCTGACCGACCACAGGGACGTCAGCAGCAGCGCGCAGGCCACCAGCGACAGGGCACCGGCGCCGCGCGACTCCGAGAGCATGACGCAGGCCGAGGCCAGCACGAACGTCACGAGGAACGGCAGCCATCCCTGTCCGGTGATCTTCCGATAGCAAGCGAAGAACATCAGATAGGCGCTGGCGAAGCCGAGGGTTTGCTTCGATTCGAAGACGCCCTGCCACTGTCCCTTGTGCATCCAGGTCTGATCGATCCCAATGTCAGGGAGGGCGACCGCGCAGAACGCCGAGCCTGCAATCAGTACGAAGAGACCGCGGGTCGTCGCCTTCACGATGTCGTCGATGTCGAGGCGGGTGATCATGCAGAACGCGCCAAGTGTCGTGATCGCAAGTGCCGCCGCCTTCATGAGCGAAGCAGGGCTCAGACTGGTCCAGAACACGGAAACCGTCGCGAATGCATAAAATGCGACGATCACCAAAGTGTCGAGATTGAAGGCCAGCCGCAGGCACGGTCGGATGAACAGGCTCGCGTAGATCGGCACAGCCCACATCAGGAGCGCGACGGCCTGCTGCACCAGGGTCAGCTCGGTCGGCAGCAGCGCGGCGTGAAAGGTCCCCATCGACATGATCACATTGATGGTGATCGACCAGCCGACGACGGTCCGCGCGAAGCTGCCTGCCTCTACGCTGGGCGTTTGCCAGATCGGATCGTCGAAGGCACGGCCATCCATATTGTACTCCGCTCATCAGATGAGCTTGCACTCCGGTGGATCGGGCCGGAGTGCGTATTGCACTCGGTGCGCTTCAGTCTTTGGTTGAGGATCGGGTCCTGTTGAACAACAGATAGAGAGCGTGCGGATTGGTCGTCAGATAGCGCCAGAACAACCGCCGTGGCTCGAGCCAAAGCCGCCAGGCCCATTCGAGGCCGACGATCTGCATCCATCTCGGCGCGCGCGGCCGCGAGCCGGACAGGAAGTTGAACAATCCGCCCGAGGTCTTGATGACGCCGACATTGCCGAGCCGCTGCATGTATTCGTCGACGAAGGCCTGCTCGTAAGGCACACCGAGCGCGACCCAGAGGAAGTCCGGCGCCAGGGCGTTGATCTCGTCCACCTTGGCCCGCAGCGCATCGCCGCGCAGATAGCCGTGCGAATGGCCGACGATCTTGAGCGCCGGATACGCCCGGCGGACATTGGCGATCGCCGCCTTGTTTTCGGCCTCGTTCGCGCCAAGCAGATAGAAGGTCAGCCCGAGTTCTTCCGCCTTGCGCGCGACGTCGTGGAACAGATCCGTGGTCGCGACGCGTTCGGGAAGCGGCTTCGACGACTTGAGTTTGGACACCATGACCAGCGGCTGCCCGTCGGCATTGATCAGGTCGGCGGCGCGGAACAGCCGGTCGGTCATCGGCTCGGTCGAGCAGCGCGACAGCACCTCGCCATTGGCCGATGTCAGGTACAGCGGACGATTGACGCGCCGGTTCGGATACACCGCATCGACCATGAAGTCGGCGGTCTGCTCGCGATCGAGCACCGCGAGCCGCAGCCCGCCGACGGTTGCCCGGGGGACCCCGGCGGTCGCAGCCCTGCCGACAGGATTGACGCGGCGCTCCCGCACCCCGCTCGACGTCGATGATCCGGTCGAGGACACCTGCTCGCCACGCGAAGTGTTGCAAATCCGGACAGGCGGAGCAGCCGTGTCCGAATTGAGACGCTGAGGCCGCTCGCGATCGATCTGCGGGCGCAACTTTGCATGGGAAACGCGGGCTTTTGGGCTGTGACTCAACATTTCAGCAGGGCTCCAGTACTTGCGTGCCCTGAACTGCAATATCCAGTCCAGACCTGCGCGATATCTCGCCGCAGTGTCATTGGTTCGGGCCGTAAAGAAATTGTTAACGATGCCGGTCGCTCGGCGTGGCCATAGAGGCGCGCCATCACCGGTCGATCCACCGAGGCAACGCGCGATCAGCAACAATGTGCAAAGGTCGAGTCACTACATTAATACAAATCGTATTCTGCCGCTGCCCGAGCCGATCAGCCTTGCTATAAGGACACCGCGCCGGGTTTGGTCGGCGCTTTGAAACAATCGTCTTGTTTGGTCTCACATGAATAAGAATGATGACGCCTTCGATGTCAGCATCGACGACGCATTCGACTTCTTATCTGAAGAATATGCTGACTTGTTTGAGGGCTCGGACGCGACCGCCTTCCAGCATCCGCTGTGGCTGGACAGTCTCTACCACAAGCTCGCTCCCGCCGCGGCCGCGAAGCCGCTGGTCGTCGTCGTGCGTCATCGCGCAAGCAAGGCGCTTGCAGCCGTGCTGCCGATGCTGCGCGTCCGGCGCGGGCCGATGCGCACGATTGAATTCGCCGATCTTCGCGTGTCCGACTACCTGTCGCCGGTCTGCAGCACCGCGACGTTCGCCGATCTGCTGCAGGACCGGCAGGCCTGCGAGAAGCTTCGGAAACTGATCCGGCCATTCGACCTGCTGCGCATGCCCAAGCTGCTCGATGCCAGGATGCC
Organism: Bradyrhizobium sp. USDA 3364; assembly: GCF_054056355.1. Taxonomy (NCBI): domain Bacteria; kingdom Pseudomonadati; phylum Pseudomonadota; class Alphaproteobacteria; order Hyphomicrobiales; family Nitrobacteraceae; genus Bradyrhizobium; species Bradyrhizobium sp. USDA 3364. Next base: position 4,313,635 of record NZ_JBSRYG010000002.1, on the reverse strand, counting down.
GATCGAGAATTTGTTCGGTGCGCCGCACCGCAGCCTGATGGATACCAATGCCTACGCGACGGTGCTGGCCGCGTCGTTCGAGCAGTGGCAGATCAATGCATTGGGCAAGTCCTATACGAAGGAGCTGGCAAAGAAATGGCGCCAGATCCACAAGAAGGGCACGCTCACCTTCTCGTGCTGCAACGACGCCGCTTCCATCGGCGAGGCCATGGCGACGATGCGGAAGTTTCGCGGTCCGCGCTTCCATGCACATGGTGACGGCGACCTGTTGCAGCGTCCGGAGTATTTCGATTTCTATTCGAGCGTGGCGCTGCGCGGCCTGGGCTCCTTTACCCGGCTCTATGCCATGAAGATGGACGGCAACGTCATCGCCACCGCCCTCGGGCTGGTGCACCGCGACAGCCTCCTCGTCGTCATGACGGCATTCGATGTCGAGGGGTACAAGAGCCAATCGATCGGCGCGCTGACGTTCGAGAGCGTCGCCAAGGATTGCATCGCGCGCGGCTGCCGGGTGCTGGATTTCACCATCGGTGACGAACCCTACAAGATGCAGTTCGGCGGTCAGCCGACGCCGATGTCGGCCGTGACGCAGGCCGGCAGCGCGGCCGGCGCGCTCGCCCTGTTTGCCCTGAAGCAGGCGCCCTGGATCAAGCAGGCCGCCAAGCGGGTGACCGACCTCAGGCCGATCCGCACCTCGACCGGCACGCGCTAGCGCCGCCGGAAATCGGCTATCGCACTTACCGGAGCGCGCTACGAACGCGCATGACCCATCCCGGATGAATCCGGTCCACCTGATGCGTGACCATGCGGCGCAGGAAGTGCAGCTTCCGCTGCATGGTCCAGCGTACATCGGTGTTCGCGGTCAACGCCTGCCGGTAGCGCGCCAGTTGCAGCGAGTGCTGGTCGGCGGCGAGCTTGTCCCGATCGGAATAGAACTGTGCGATCTTCTCCGTGCCCATGCCGTCGGTCTCGAGCCAGCGCGGCACATACTCGGTGCAGAGACGCTCGACATCCACCAGCAGGCGGCTGACGCCGGTTCCGGCCGCGGGACAGTTGGTCTGAAACGCATCGCCGATCAGCACGACGCCCGGCTGCAGATGGCCTTCTGCCACGGACAGGTCCATGACCCAGTTGTGCACCCGGCCGACGATCTGGAAATCACCGAGATAGGGCTGCAATCCCGGCATCAGGCGAAGCAGCGTCCGCCTGGTGTCGCGGCGCAGCTCGCGCATGATCGGATCGGTCGGATCGCGGAACATGAACAGGTTCGCCCGCATGCCGCCCGACATCGGAAACAGGCTGAGATAGTCGACGCCGTCGGCCACCTCCTTGCCGTAGCAGGTCAGGCCATCGAAGCCGAACGGCGCATTATCCGGCCGCGCGATCGTGAAGCCGAACGTGACCGAGTGGCGCGCGGCAATCATCTGCCGGCGCATGCCGAGATTGTAGCCGAGCGCGCCCGCCATGCCGGTCGCCAGAATGACCAGGCGCGAGACGACGCGCTTTCCGGAGGCCAGCGTCAGTTGCTGGCGATCCTCGCTGCAGCTGACATTGGTCACCTGGTCGAGCAGGAAGGTCGACGCTTCGGGCGTCAGGCCGCGGGCCATGTCGACGAGATTGGCATAGGAAATCCCGTAGGACCGGCCGACGCCGATATCGACCAGCCGGCCGCCCCTGATGTTGAGCACCCGGTCGTAGGACGAGGCGACGGCCTCGACGTCGTCGATGAAGCCGAGGCGGCGCAGGATGTCGATCTGCCGCCCGGCGATCTTCTCGACGCGGAATTCATCCGGCGGGATCGAGCGCTTGTCGAGCAGGACGACCCGGTAGCCGGCACGGGCGAGCACGGCTCTCGCGAGCGAGCCTGCCAGACCGGCGCCGACGATGGCGACATCCGTTTCAATCATGTCAGCCTCGCGGGTCGCGATCGGCTGGGTCGTGCTTTCCTCGGCAATCATCATGTCCGCTCCGAACGGCTAATTGGCCGCAGGACTGCAATTTCCTTGCCTGCCCCGCGGCCTTGCGGAACGCGTTCGATCGTTGAGGTTAACGAGATCACCTGGACTGCGACCAGCAGGTGTTCGGCACACGACTTGCACCAAAAATGCTCATGAAACTGATCTCTTGGAGCCTCCGCAGCAGAACGGCGGGGCAATTGCCTGGCCGTGGAGCTTCGATGACTGCCGCTGACGCGCAAACCCGGCCTCGACCGGCCCGGCCGATGCCGCCGGTCCGAGCGCCGGAGCAAAATCCGGTCTGCACCGTTTGGAGACAGCGCGGTCGGCAACGTTCCAGAATGGAGCAGCAGCGCGACCCGTCGGCCGGGTTCACAGTTGCAGGGAACCTGGGCGCCATGCGGAAGGAACGGAATCTTAGCAAGAGAACATTAACACTCCAGACTTCACCGATTGCTACGGTCAACAGCCTGACTGGATATTGAGACGTCTCTGGTGATTGCCTCTGTTCTTCAACTGCTCCGGCGCGACGTCACGCGCGGCGTTGCCGGGACCATCCTGCTGAAGGTTGGCAGCGGCGGGCTCGCGTTCGCGTTGTTTTCGCTGGCCGCGCGGGCGATGACGCCCGACGCGTTTGGAAACTTCGCGACCCTGCTTTCGGTCGCCCAGATCGCCTCGGTGGTGGGCCTGGTCGGCCAGGAATTGCTGCTGGTTCGCTTCCTCAATGAGTATGAGGTGCGCGGTCAGGCCGATTTCACCAAGGGCGTGCTGCTGTCGAGCTTGAAGTACTCCGCGATCGGGATGCTGATTTCGATTGCCGCAATCGCGGCGGCGGCAGGCATTCGCGGCGAGTGGTGGCTGCTGATCCTCTCGGTCTCGGCGTTCACTGCCGTCAATGCCGGCCTGATGCTCGGCAGCCAGATCGCGCGCTCCCTGGTCAGCATCCTGATGGGCGAAGGCAATCGGGAGTTCTTCTGGCGCGTTGCCGTCGTCCTGGTCCTGATCGCCGTGCTGTTCGGCCACCGGCAGCTCACCCCAACCGAATTGTTCAGCGCAATGACGGTCGCCATGGCGCTCGGGCTGGTCGTGCAGATCGTCTCGATCGTGCGCGTGCTGCCGAACCTGCGCGCGGTCACGGCGCGGTTCGAGACCTCGCGCTGGAACCGGAGTGCATTCCGCTTCTGGCTCTCCTCCATTCTCGAAGCGGCCAATCAGTATTTCGACGTCATCCTGGTCTACTGGATGCTGGATCCGGCCACGGCCGGCGTTTACTTCGCGGCCTCACGCCTGGCGAACCTCTTCGCGATGCTCTCGGCCGCGCTTTACACGTTCGGCGCACGGCGGCTTCCGTCGCTGTATTTCAGCAAGAACCACGTCGAGCTCGAGCATACGCTGAAGCTGATGGCCGAGGTCACCGCGCTCTGCGTGCTCAGCGGCCTCGTCATCGTCTGGATTGGCGCTCCCTATCTTCTCGGCCTGTTCGGGCCGCACTTCGCCGCGCAGCAGTGGGTGCTGATCGTGCTCGCAATCGGAACGGCGTTCCAGGCGGCGGGCGGGCCGTCCGCCGCGGTCCTGCAACTCACCGGGCACGAGCGCGATTATGTTCCTGTCGTCGCCGCCAACGTGGCGTTGCGGCTGGTGGGCTTCGTCGTGCTGATCCCCTGGCTCGGCGTGCTGGGTGCGGCGATCTCGGCGACGGTTTCCCTGATGCTCGCCACCATCGCGCTCAACGTGCTGTGCCGCCGGCGCACCGGCGTCGACCCGTCAATTCTGGTGCTGTCGCATCTGTGGTCGTCGAAGGGCGGCGCCTACGCCGTCCGCGTTGCCGACAGCAACGACTAGGGCGCGATGAGATCAGCTTGAATCGTCATCGCGCCTTGGGTTCTTGCTTAAGCATGATCTTTTCGGAGAACCGCTTCGCACTCTTCCGGATCAGGCTCTAGGACCTCAGCCCGCCTTCAGCTTGCCAATCCCAGAGCGGCGCCCTGCGGACTGCGAACCGCGGCGTCGACCGTCACGCGATTGACGACCAATGCGATCGGGACCGAACCGAAGCCGGACAGGTCGGTTCGCGCCTTGCCGATCGCAACCGGGTTGGCGGCGCCCTCGCGAACCACGAGGATCACCAGGTCGGCATGGGCGGCCAGCGCCACCGCGGCCGGCTGCATGGCAAACGACGATGCATCGACGATGATCAGGCCGAAATCGGCGCGAATGTCATCCGGCGGATAGGGCGGCGCCTTGCTGCTGGCGCCCAGCAGCTCGACGACCGACGGCAGGTCCGTCTTGATGATCCCCGAGCCTTGCGTCGCCGCGGTGTCGGCGCGCCTGGCTTCCACCTCGATCAGAACGCTGAGCATCCCGTTCTTCACGGCGGAGCGGTTGAGCGAGCGAGCGACGGTGCTGCCGCCCGCGCCGGCCTCGACCGACAGCAGCAGCGCCACCTTGCCGTGGTCCCCCGGAAGCCGCTCGATGTTCTCGATCAAGAGCTGAAGATGCGGACTGAGATCGGGCTCGGCCACCGCCGAGATCGGGGTCTGCCAGACGCTCCGGACGGCATCTGATGATACCATGTTGGGAATGCGGGCCAGCACCGGCATGCCCGGCGGCAATGCAGGTTGCGGCGCGGCCGGCGCCGGAGCGGGCGTCTCGGCACGACGCGGCGGCGGAATGGTCTTGATTGGGAGCTGCTTCAGATTCAGACCGGGAACGGCGACGATCGCGGTCGAGGTCAGCAGCGAGACGATCGCGAGCACGGCGAGCAGCAGCGGAAGCGGCGGAAGCGTCGAGCGCACCGGCGGCGTCGCAGGCGATGCGACCTTGGTTTGCGAGCTCTGCAGCAGCCGCTGCTCGTCGGTCGTCTTGTAGCGCGAGAGGAACTGCTCGTAGATGTTCTTGTTGGCATCGGCGTCGCGCTGCAGATCCTGCAGCTTAACGAGCGCCTGACCGTCGACCAGGATCTGCTGCTCGGCCGCCTTCAGCTGATCCTCGAGCGCCTTCTGCTGGTCGCGCTGGGCGTCGTATTCGGACTTCGCGGTGTCGATGCTCTTCTTGCGCTCGATCTCGATCTGCCGGTTGAGGTCGTTCAACTGGCTGAGCGATACCACGAGGTCGGGATGACGGTCGCCGAGCACCGCGCGCTTCTGCGCGATCTGGTCGTTGAGCGTGGAGCGCTGGGCGCGCAGCGCGCTCAAGAGATCCTGCTTGACCGGCCCGTCGACATTCGCCTTCAGGTCGCGCTGCGATTGCTCGTAGCGCGCCTTGGCCTCCTCGGTGCGGGCACGCGCGGCGGCGACCTGCTGTGTGAGGTCGGTCACGCGCAATTGCTGCGTGGTCGATTCCTTGCCGGCGTTGACGATCCGGTGCTCGAGCTTGAACTTGGCAACGGCATCTTCCGACGACCGCAGCCGGTCGTTCAATGTCTTGAGTCGGCTCTTCAGCCAGTCGGCGGCCTCGTCGGTCGCCACGCTGCGGGTTCCGCGCTGGCTGGCGACGAACGCCTCGGCCACCGCGTTGGCGTAGTACGCCGCGCGCTGCGGGTTGTTGGACGTGAACTTGATGGCGATGACATAGGTCAATCCGCGCCTGGAGATATCGAGCCGGTTGCGAAACCGCTCGAGCAGGCGCGTGGGATCGGTCCGGCCGCCCGCGATGTCGCTGTCCTCGGCGATCTTGAGCTGGTCGATCAGCGGCCCGAGAAATCCATCGGATTTGGCGATCTCGACGTAGCTTTGCAGTGCTGCGGCATCTTGGCCGATGCCCGGCAGGACGTCCTGATCCGCGGTCACCCGCTGCTCGCGCGGGTCGACGACGACGAGCGCGGTCGCCGCGTAGCGCGCCGGGACCAGCATCAACAGGATGACACCGATCGCGAAGATGATCGCGGCCAGCATCAGGATGCGTTGACCGTTCTCGCGGAAAAAAGCCACCACGCCGGGAATGCTTAGCATGCCTTTGGTGGTTTCCGCGGAAGATTGGCTCGTCGGCACGCCGGCCGTTTCCCACGACGCTGCGGGTTCCGTGACTTCGGAACGTCTCGGGCCTACGCGGCTACCGAACTTCATGAGGTTCTGACTCAAATTCAACTGACGGCACCGTTCGGCGCCTGCTCCAACGTAAATATCTATGGTTAATCTGCGGTTACCCCCTCCTGGCGCGGCCGTAACCAATTAGTTAACGAGGCGGTTGTACCCTATGTGTGAGACAATGACTCTCGATTGCTGGCAATGTCTGATCGCACTAAATGAGCAGTAACCTCAACACGCGCTACTCGGTGTACGAGCACGCTTCGCGTGATAAATACGCGCGCAAAAATGAGGGAGGCGAGTCCACTCCCTCGACGGGTGAGGAATCCGTGCTGCATTATTCACCAAGCACAGAATTGCGCGAGGCATCGACCGCATCGGGCGATCGACCGAACGAGAGCAAGCCGAAGCTGCGCGTCGTCCTGGTGCAGACCCAGGCCGAGAACGCCGGCGCGCAGGAGATATCGCGGCTGCTCGGCGCCGGCCTCACCGCGCGCGGCTATCACGTCAGCAACCTGTTCTTCTTCCGCAAATCGGACTCGTTCGACGAGCCGCCCAATACGTTCTATTGCGCGCAGACCCGCCCGGGAAATCCGGTGGCGCTGATGCGGATGCTGTGGACGCTCGCCGGCCATCTCAGGACCATCAGGCCGGACGTCGTCCTCACCTTCCAGCACTTCGGCAATGTGATCGGCGGCGGCGTGTCGCGCCTCGTCAGCCGCGCGCCTGTGATCGCCAACCAGGTCTCCTCGGCGCTGTCGATGAGCATGCCGGTGCGCGCCGCCGACATCGTCATGGGCTCTGCCGGTTTCTTCCAGTGCATCACGCTGAATTCGCGCGACATGGAGCGGGAATACGCCCGCTATCCCGCGCCCTATCGCGCGCGGATGAAGCACGTCCCGCATGGCTTCGACGACAAGTCGGACAGCCTGCCGAAAGACGTTGCACGGCAGCAGTTCAGGCTGCCGGCGGATCGCACCCTGCTCGGCTGCGCGGCGCGGCTGCACCCGCACAAGCGGCTCGATGCGGCCATTCGCCTGATGTCGGCCGACCCGTCCTGGCACCTTGCTCTCGCCGGTCAGGGTGCTGACGAGGCGCGGTTGAGAGCCCTGGCGGCCGAGCTTGATGTCACGGACCGGCTGCACTTCATCGGCGAGATTCCACCGCGCCAGATGGCCGATTTTCTGGCCTGCCTCGATGTCTTCGTCTTCCCCACGCAGGCCGAGACATTCGGCCTCGCGGCGGTCGAAGCCGCGAGCGCCGGCATTCCCTGCGTCGTCAACGATCTTCCCGTGCTGCGCGAGGTGCTGTCCTACCAGGGACGGCCTGCGGCAGTGTTCGTCGACGCCGCCGACGAGGCCGAATTCTCGGCCGCCGTGTCGAAGGTGCTGACAGATCGTTCGTTGAGCGACCAGCTGCGGCAAAGCGCCGTGGGTCTGAAGTCGCGTTATTCTTTGGATGCCATGATAGAGGAATACGTCCGCATTCTCGGCAACGCCGTCGGAGCGCACGCGCAGTAGGAAGTTGGGCTGGCTATGATTATCGAGTTTCGCTGCGATCGTGAGCAGGCGCGGCTCTGGATGTGCCGTGAGTCACTGCACATCAACGATCAGGATATTCCCGTTCAAATCACCTGGACCACGACGCCGGCGCCGCGCCCCGCCGGTCTCGACATGCTGTTCGAGCTCGAGCGCATCGTGCTGCGCAAGGGCAAGGCCGGCGGTGCCGACAGGCTGAAGGCGATCCCGGAGCGGCCGCGCGCGGGCAACCCCGACGCGGTGGTCGACTTCACCAGCGCCGAGCGCGATCCGGATTGCTCGGCCAGGCTCTATCTCCGTCCACGGTTCAACGGACACGCGGGGGAGAATGCCGCGCTGGCGGCCATTCTCGCCGGCGACCTGCCGGTGATCGAAATCGTCAATGAGCTCGACGGCACGGTCGTGGACCGCGGCCACCCCTCCGCGGAAACCGCAGCCGGCCTGAGCGGCGGGCTCGAAGCCGTCATGGCACGCACGCTGTCCATGCTGCCGCCGATCCTGTCGGGGGCTCCGCGGCTGGTGCCGCAACTGGCTGTTCCGGCGAACGGCAGCGCAGCACCGAATCCGGCACCCTTTGTCTTGCGTGGCGTGGCGACTTCGATCGCGAAGGAGATCTATCGCCTGTGCTGCTATGCGCCGCATTGGCATGTCGGCTGGCGCTTCGCCGAGAACGCGGATATCTGGCGCAGCGGTGACCTGTCCGGCCCGGCCTGGAACGTGCTCGGCGATCCCGGCAACCACTTCTATGCCGATCCCGTCCCGGTGAAATGGCAGGGTCGAACCTTCGTCTTCTTCGAGGACCTCGACCACCGGGTCGGCAAGGGCACCATCTCCGCCATCGAATTCGACGGTAAGGGCCCGGTCGGCGAGGTGCTGCCGGTGCTGGAAGAACCCTGGCACTTGTCCTACCCGTTCATGATCGAGAGCGACGGCGAACTCTGGATGATCCCGGAAAGCACCGGGCACCGCGACGTTCCGCTCTACAAATGCATCCGCTTTCCGGACAAGTGGGAGCGTCACTCAACGCTGCTGACCGGGCTCGAACTTGCCGACGTGACGATCACGCAGCGCGATGGCCTCTACTACATGTTCGGCGCCTGGCGCGACGGCACCGGCGGATATTCCGACACGCTGGCGATCTACTACGCCGAGCGGCTGTTCGGACCATGGCTCCCACACGCAAGCAATCCGGTGCTGATGGATCGCGCCACCACGCGGCCGGCCGGAAACTTCGTGACCGTCAACGGCGGACTGTGGCGGCCGGTGCAGGACTGCACCAACGGATACGGCGCGGCGCTCGGACTCGCGGAAGTGCTCGAACTGTCGCCGACGACGTACCGGCAGGCGGTCCGCCACCTGCTCAAGCCCGGGCCGCTGTGGACCGGACGCAAGCTGCACACCCTCAACCGGTGCGGCCAGCTCGAGGTGATCGACGGATCGCGGGTCCAGCCGAAGACCACGGCCTTCATGGCCAGCCTCCGGTCGGGCGACCGATCATCGCAATGGGATTGGCGCAGCGCGCTGGTGAAGCCGGTGGCGCGTCGGCTGCACTAGCGCGTTGACGCGATGGACTAGCTCAGTTCGTGTCGGCGCTCAACACGCCGCCGAACTGTTCCCACGAGCTTCCGGTCCAGCGTTGCAGCTGAAGCTGCGTGTAGGCCATGCTGTTGTCGGGACCGGTGTTGATCGTAATGCCCGGCATCAAGGTCGGCAGCACCAGCCCCTTGATGTTGCGCGCCTGCTTGACGATGTTCTCGCGCGACAGGTCGTCGCCGCATTGCTTGAGAACCTGCTCCAGGATCTGGCCCTGCTGGGTGCCGAACAGATAGTTGTTGTCGCCGATGTCGGCGCCGGGAAGATATTTCTCGAAGTGCGCACGGTACCACTTCATGCCGGGATCGTCGGCCCACTTCTTGTCGTTCGGATCCTTGGTGATGGTTGCGACCACGACGCCCACCGCCTTGTCCGCCCCGGCCGGCACGATGGTGGCGGAGACCGAGCTCGACACGTAATTGACGATGGTGAGCGGCGTCCAGCCGATCTCGCTCGCCTTCTTGATCGCCTGGGCGGCGAATTTCGGCGTGCCGGCGATCAGGAATGCCTGCGCGCCCGATGCCTTCAGCGTCACCACGCGGGATTCGATCGTCGGCTCGGTGACCTCATAGGGAGACGTCACCACCTTCTTGTCGAAGTCGGCCTTCAGGGTTTCCTTGAACGCGGTGACGAAGTCGCGGCCGAGATCGTCGTTCTGGTAGAGGATCGCGATCTTCGCATCGGGCGCCGTCTGCGTGATGTACTTGGCGTAGATCTTCCCTTCGGTGTTGTAGCTCGGCAGTCCCGTGGTGGTCAGCGGAAACTCGCTGAAGTTGGCAAACTTGGTCACGCCGCTGACGACGAACAGGTGCGGCACCTTTTTCGCGGTGACGTATTTGATGGTCGCGCCGATGCCGGGTGTGCCGAGTGGGCTGAACAGGAACGCCACCTCGTCGCTCTCGATCAGCTTCCGGGTCTGCTCCACCGCCTTGGGCGGCGAATAGGCGTCATCGTAGGTAATCAGGTTGATCTTGCGCCCGTTGACGCCGCCGCGGTCATTGACGGAATGGACGTAGGCGATCAGGCCCTTGCCGGTATTGCTGAGCGGCGATGCCGGGCCGCTGAACGGAAATGTCGCGCCGACCTTGATCTCCGATTCCGAGATACCCGGCGTTTCAGCGCGGACCGGAGCGGCAGCAAACGCGACGAGCATTGCAACGGATACCGCAAGCTTCCTCAAAGACATCGAATTCCCCCTTGGCCTTTATGAATTGATCGGCTGTTGCCAACGCCGCGCAGCGCCTACCAGACTTCGCCGAACGGTCTGATCTCGACATTGAACGACCACGCGCAGCGGTCCTGGTGGGTGACGTGCCAGATCTCGTCCGCGATCGCCTTCGGCTTGATGAAGAAGTCGTCCGGCCGCTCCGGCCAGCGCTTCCGCGTCCATTCCAGATCGATCACCGCATCGATCACGACATAGGCGACGTGCGCGCCGTGCGGCCCAAGATCGCGCGCCATTGCCTCGGCGAGGATCCGCTGCGCCGCCTTGGTCGGCGCGAAGCCCGCGAAGCCGGCTTTGCCGCGCAGCGCCGACGTGTTGCCGCTCGCGACGATGGCGCCCTTGCCGGCGCTGACCATCGCCGGGGCAAACCGCCTGGCCAGGTACAGCAGGCCCATCGTGTTGACCTGGAAGTTGCGATTGAGAATCTGCGGATCGATCTCGCGGAAGGTGCCGAACGCGCCGCCGACGGCGTTGTGGATCACAACATTGGGACTGCCGAGGTCGCGCTCCACGGCCGATGCCACGTTTTCGACCTGCGCGGGATCGGACACGTCGCAGCGATAGGCCTTTGCGCTGGGCAGCTGCTGCGCGAGCGCGGCGAGCCGCTCCTCGTTCCTCGCAAGCAGCGCGACGCGATAGCCGCCTTCTGCAAACCTCCTGGCGAGCGCCGAGCCGGTGCCGGGTCCAACGCCGGATATCAGACAGACGGGTGCGGACATGCGATCAATCCTCCGCGTTAGAGCCAGCAGGTGTCATGGTCAGGCCGCTGCCTTCGATCGCAGCTTCTCGACATAAGGCTTGAGGTCCGGCGCAAAATGCGCGTGCGCGACCAGCCGGGCAAAGTGAGCGAACATCAGCGGATACACATCCTGCACCCCGGGATGCAGGATCCTGGTCAATCCCTGCTTGTCCAATTGCTCGCTCCGCCCGTACTCGTTCATGAACAGCGCGAGCTCGGCGGCAAAGCAGATGTCGGCAATCGAGATGCCGTCCCCGACCAGCGTCTCGCGCCGCGGCGACAGCGCCTGCTCGATCCCGGACGCATAGATCGAGAACGCATCCCTGGCGCGGGCATGAATGGCTGCGTCGACTGTGCCGCCCGACAGTGCGAGCAGATAGATCTGGGTGTCGCGCGCGAACACCAGGCTGACATCGAGAAAGCTGTCGATCCTTGATGCCTCGTAGGCGTCACGCCCGTAGAGCGGGAACGCCGCCTCGCCGAGCCGCGCCACCGCGCGCATGATGCTGTTGGATTCGAAGATTCCGACCTTGCCGTCGGCGCCGAACGCGGCGGGCACATTGCCGAACGGATGCGCCGCCATGAACGCATCGGTCTTGTATAGCTGCGCGCCGGTCAGGCCGACCTTCCCGGTCCGCGCGAGCGAGGCGAGTTCAGCGCGCTCCTGCTCCGACAGTGGATGGGCATCGTAATCCCACAGCCAGTCCCGCAACTCCTTGCCCGAGGCGCCTCTGACCTCGATCTCGACGCCGCAGAACCGGGCCGCGATGGTTGCCTTCCAGACCCGCGGGTTCGGCATGTAGGAGAAGATGCGCAAGGCGGCCATGGCGGCTGCTCCAAATGCTATTGTCTCAGGCGGCCAGCTTCAGGATCTTGACGACGTCAGCGGGCTCGCGGATCGGCTGCGGGTTCGCCCGTGTGAAGATCGACAGCATCGCGTTCCTGCCGATCAGCTCGAAGCGGTCTTCGCCGACGCCGACATCGGCAAGCCGCCGCGGCAGACCGAGCTCCGCGATGAACGCCGCAAACGCCTCGCCGGCGTCACGCCCCGGCGCGCCGAGGGCGGCGGCGATCGATTGCTGGGCCGCCTCCGTCGCCGGACGGTTGTAGCGCAGCACGCTCGGCATCATCACCGCCGTGCAGAAATAATGCGGGACGTCGCAGGTGCCGCCCAGCACATGGCCGATAGCGTGGCTGGCGCCCATCGGCACCCGCGACTGCAACCCGAACGCCGACAGCCAGGAGCCGAGCTGGCAATTCAGCCGCGCGGCTTCGTCGTCGGGATTGGCCTTGGTGCGCAGCAGGCCGTCGTGCAGATAGCGCAGCCCCTGCTGGCAGACTGCGTCAACCAGGACACTGGGCCGGCTGGAGCAGATCGCCTCGATGCCGTGATCCATCGCGCGCGTGCCCGAGCCGAGCCAGAGCTTCTCCGGCGTGTACTTCGTCATCGCCGGATCGAGGATGATGCTGCGCGGCATCATCATCGGGTGGTTGAAGATCTGCTTCAGCTTGCGGCTGGTGTCGGTGACCAGCGCACCGGAATTGTACTCGCCGCCGGAGAGCGTGCTGGGGATCGCGATCATCCGGACCTTCGGCGTCCGGAACGGGCCGAAGCGGCGATCCGGCGTAGTCTCGAAACCGTCGAGCCCGGCCGGCTCGAAGATCGCGTGCTCGATGCACATCAGCACGATCTTCGCCGCATCGACCACCGAGCCGCCGCCGATTGCAACGACGAGATCGGCCCTGGCATCGCTGGCCAGCCGTGCGATCTGCGTCACCACGTCCCGCGTGGTGTGCTGCGGCACGCCGTCGAAGGTCGCAGCATGGCGATCGCCGAGTGCCTTGCGGATCTTCTCGACCTCGTCGGTCGTGGTGTTCAGCGTGCGGCTGGCGATCAGATGGACGCGCCTGGCGTCGAGCCGCTCGGCCTCCTCGCGCAACGCCTCGGCCGCCGGCTTGCCGTAGATCACGGATTCCATGGTGGGATATTGATGGCTGCCGGTGACGCCCATGCTTTGCACTCCCTCGATGTATCCGCGGGTCACGCCGCCGGTCAGGCCGACAGCTTGGTGAAGTCAGGCTGACGCCGCTCGGCGAAGGCGGCAAAGGCCTCGCGCGCCTCGGGCGTGGTCAGCCGCTGCTTGAACAGCACGCCTTCCTCGGCGATCTGCGCCGCGATCCGCTGGTGCTCGCGCATCAGCTGCTTGGTCATGGCGAGCGAACCCGCCGGCCGCTTGGTCAGCGCGATCGCCGCGTCATGCGCCTTCTTGCGCAGATCGGCCTGCGGCACCACGGCATTGGCGAGGCCCGATGCCAGCGTGCCCTGCGCGTCCATCGGCTCGCCGAGCGCGAACATCGCATAGGCGCGCGCATGCCCGATCCGCAACGGCAGCAGCCAGCTCGACGCCGCCTCCGGCACCAGCGCGAGATTGACGAACGGCGTGATCAGCCGGGCATTCTCGGCGAGATAGACCAGGTCGCAATGCAGTAGCATGGTGGTGCCGACGCCGACCGCATTGCCCTGCACCGCCGCGACCAGCGGCTTACCGACCTTGCTGATGGTCTCGATGAAGCGGTGCGCGGGGCTATCGACCGCGGCCTCGCCACGCGCCTGGCTCGCGAAATCAGCGAGGTCATTGCCCGCGGTAAAGCTGTCGCCGTCGCCCTGGAACAGGATGACGCGGACGGATGGGTCCGCCTCGGCCTGCTTCAACGCGTGCGACATGGCGTCATACATGGCGCCGGTCAGCGCGTTCTTCTTCTCGGGCCGTTGCAACGTCAGCGTCATGACGCCACCGGCTATCTCAACCTTGACATGTTCCTTCATGGCCATCTCCTCAGGCGACCGCGCGGGCGCGCTTGGTTTCGAATGTGCCGTCGAGGAAACCGGTCAGCCGTTGCCGGATGATCTGCTCAGCCTCGGCCATGATGCGGTCGATCAGCTCCTTGACCGTCGGGATGTCGTTGATCAGGCCGACCACCATGCCACAGCTCCAGGCGCCGGCATCCATCTCGCCCTCGATCATCACCTTGGGATAGACACCGGCGACCTGCTCGTGGATGTCCTCGATCTTCAATTTGGCGCCCCTCTCGCGCTCGATCTCGAGCAGCTCATCGACACCCTTGTTCTTCAGCACCCGCTCGGTATTGCGCAGCGCGCGCATCACCAGACGCGTGTCGAGCTCGTCGGCATCGAGCAGCGCCTGCTTCACATTGGGATGAACAGGCGCTTCCTTGGTCGCGATGAAACGCGTGCCCATATTCATGCCGGCGGCGCCCATCGACAGCGCCGCGACCAGGCTGCGCGCATCCGCCATGCCGCCCGAGGCGACGAACGGGATTGTCAGCTCGTCCGCCGCGCGCGGCAGCAGGATCATGTTCGGGATGTCGTCCTCGCCGGGATGTCCGCCGCACTCGAAGCCGTCGACGCTGACCGCATCGCAGCCGATCTTCTCGGCCTTCAGCGAGTGCCGCACCGAGGTGCATTTGTGGATCACCTTGATGCCGGCGGCCTTCAGCGCCGGCATGTACTGTTCGGGGCTGCGGCCCGCGGTCTCCACCGCCTTGACGCCGCCCTCGCGGATCGCTGCGATATATTCCGGATAGGGCGGCGCGGTGAAGCTCGGCAGGAAGGTGAGGTTCACGCCGATCGGCTTGTCGGTCATGTCGCGGCAGCGCGCGATTTCCTTGGCCAGCAGCTCCGGCGTCCGCTGGGTCAGGCCGGTGATGATGCCGAGACCGCCGGCATTGGACACCGCGGCCGCCATCTCCGCGAAGCCGACATAGTGCATGCCGCCCTGGATGATCGGATGCTGGATCCCGAACAGTTCAGTGATTGCTGTCTTCACAGATGTCTCCCGCGTTGCCGGTCAGTGGACGATTTCGAACAGGCCGGCCGCGCCCATGCCGCCGCCGATGCACATGGTCACGACGCCGTATTTCGCCTTGCGCCGCCGGCCCTCGATCAGCAGATGGCCGGTGAGCCGCGCCCCCGTCATGCCATAGGGATGGCCGATCGCGATCGAGCCGCCATTGACGTTGAGCGTCTCCGGATCGATGCCGAGCTTGTCGCGGCAATAGATCACCTGCACCGCGTAGGCCTCGTTGAGCTCCCAGAGATCGATGTCGTCGATCTTCAGATTATGCCGCTTCAGCAGCCGCGGGATCGCGGCAACCGGGCCGACGCCCATCTCGTCCGGCTCGACGCCGGCGGCGACGAAGCCGCGGAAGATGCCGAGCGGCTTCAGCCCCTTCCGCGCGGCGATCCTGTCGCTCATGATCACGCAGGCCGAGGCGCCGTCCGAGAGCTGGCTGGCATTGCCGGCGCTGACGGTCTTGCCCTCGAACACCGGCTTGATCTTGGCGAGCCCCTCCGCCGTGGTGTCGGGCCGCGGGCCTTCGTCCTTGGCCAGCGTCACCTGCTGGAAGCTGACCTCCTTGGTGTCCTTGTTGACCACGGCCATCTTGGTCGTGAACGGCACGATCTCATCGTTGAAGCGGCCGCCCTGCAGGGCGGCGCCGACGCGCCGCTGGCACTCCAAGCTGTATTCGTCCTGTTTGTCGCGGCCGATCCCGTAGCGCTCGGCGACGACCTCTGCGGTCTCGAGCATCGACATGTACATCTCGGGCTTCATCGCCATCAGCTCGTCGTCGACGGCGTGGAACCGGTTCATGTGCTCGTTCTGCACCAGGCTGATCGACTCGATGCCGCCGCCGATCGCGATCTCGACGCCGTCCAGCATCACCGAGCGGGCGGCGACCGCGATCGCCTGCAGGCCGGAGGCGCATTGCCGGTCGATGGTGGTGCCGGCAACGGTGACCGGAAGTCCGGCGCGGATCGCGCCCTTGCGCGCGACGTTCATCACCATGGTGCCCTGCTGCATCGCGCAGCCCATCACCACGTCCTCGACCTCACCCAGCGCGATGCCGGCGCGCTTCACGGCTTCGGCCATCACATGGCCGGCCAGGGTCGGGCCGTCGGTGTTGTTGAGCGCGCCGCGATAGGCCTTGCCGACGCCGGTGCGTGCGGTGGAAACGATGACTGCATCCTGGGACATGCTTGCCTCTCTGAATTAAGCCGCGTCGAGCTGCGCATAGCGCAGCACGTGGTAGGCGGGATCGCCGAACTGGATGTTGATGGAAGAAATCCGCTTGAAGTAGTGGCCGACATTGAGCTCGTCGGTCATGCCCATGCCGCCGTGCAGCTGCACCGCCTGGTCGGCCACGAACTTGCCGGTATAGCCGATCTTGGATTTTGCACCCGACGCCAGCCGGGAGACGCCGGCTTCGTCGTCCCTGAGGCTGAGGCTGAGGTGCTGCATCAGGGATAGCGCTTCCTGATGCGCGATGAACATGTCGACCATCCGGTGCTGCAGCACCTGGAAGCTGCCGATCGTGACACCGAACTGCTTGCGCGTCTTGGAATAATCCAGTGTCGCGTCATTCAGCTCGCCGATCGCGCCAACCGCCTCGGCACAGAGCGCGCCGATGGCGCGGTTGCGGCAAGCCTCCAGCGCGGCGACGCCCTCGCCTTCCTTGCCCAGCAACTCCCCGCGCACGCCGCGCAGGCTGATCTCTGCCGCGCGGCGGCCATCGATGGTCCTGAAGCTCTGCAGGTCGAGATTGGCGGCGCGGCGATCGACGACGAACAGGCTGACGCCGCCGCGATCGTGACGATGGCCCGAGGTGCGCGCAGAGACGATGAGGTAGTCCGCCCATGGCGCGGCGATGACCGCGGTCTTCTCCCCGCTCAGCACATAGTCGTCACCGTCCCGGCGCGCCGTGGTCGTGACGGTCGCAAGATCGAAGCGCGAGCCCTTCTCGGTCCAGGCCAGCGCCCAGAGCTTCGATCCCGCGATGATGTCGGCGATATAGGCCTGCTGCTGCGCCTCGGAACCCGCCTGCTCGATCAGGCCGCCAGCCACCACGACCGTCTCGAGGAACGGCTCGACCACGAGATGCCGGCCGAACTCCTGCATGATGATCATGGTCGACAGCGGCCCGCCGCCGAGCCCGCCGGCGGCCTCCGAGAACGGCGCGGCGAGCAGGCCGAGCTCGGCGAATTCGGCCCACTGCTTGCGGCCAAGACCCTCCTCGCTCGCGACGATCTTGCGGCGGGCGTCGAAATCATACTGGTCGCGCAGCAGCCGCTGGACGCTGGACCGCAACAATTCCTGCTCTTCCGTGAACTGGATATCCATCCGATCCTCTCGTTGCGCTGCTGCTAGAGCGTGATGAGACGCGCGTTGTGTCCTTGTTTGGGCATCGCGCCCTAGAGACCAAGCACCGCCTTGGCGATGATGTTGCGCTGGATCTCGTTCGATCCGCCGTAAATCGAGAGCTTGCGCGAGTTGAGATACTTCTCCGACGCGGTGTGGCCGTAGTCAGGGCCCGGCATGAAGTGATTGGCGCTGACCGGATGCTCGCGGATCGCAAGCCCATAGTTGCCGATCGCCCGATGCGTCAGCTCGGTGATATCCTGGAAGATCTCGGTGCCGCGGATCTTGAACAGCGATGCGGCCGGACCCGGATCGATGCCGCGCGCCATCTGCGCGACGACGCGAAGCTCGGTCGCCTCCAATGCCAGCACGTCGAGCTCGACGCGGGCGATATCCCTGATGAATTCGAGATGTGCCGGATCGTCTTCGGGGATCTCGGCCTTCACGATCTTCTTCAGCCGGTTGAGATAGCGCGTCGAGCGGCCGATGCCGGCCATGCTGGTGCGCTCATTGCCGAGCAGGAATTTGGCGTAGGTCCAGCCCTTGTTTTCCTCGCCGATCAAATTCTCGGCGGGGACGCGGACGTTCTCCAGGAAGACGTCATTGACCTCGTGCGAGCCGTCGATGGTGATGATCGGGCGGACGGTCACGCCCGGCGACTTCATGTCGATCAGGAGGAACGAGATGCCGGATTGCGGCTTGGCCGTGGGATCGGTGCGGACCAGGCAGAAGATCCAGTCCGCATGCTGCGCCAGCGTGGTCCAGGTCTTGTGGCCGTTGACGATGTAATGATCGCCGTCGCGCACCGCCTTGGTGCGGACGGTGGCGAGATCGGAGCCGGAGCCCGGCTCCGAATAACCCTGGCACCACCAGTCCTCGCCGGACAGGATGCGCGGCAGGAATTTCTTCTTCTGCGCGTCGTTACCGAACGTGTAGATGACGGGACCAACCATGGTGACGCTGAACGCCAGCGGCGGCATGGTGCCGGCGCGCGTCGTCTCCTGCTCGAAGATGAAGCGACGGGTGATCGACCAGCCCGGCCCGCCATGTTCCTTCGGCCAGAGCGGCGCGATCCAGCCCTTGTCGTGCAGGATGCGATGCCACAGCAGCATCTGCTCCTTGGAGAGATCAGTCTCCGGATTGGCGACGCGCATCTCCGCCGGATAATTGTCCTTGATGAAGGCGCGAACCTCGTCGCGAAATGCCGCATCTTCAGGGGATAGCGCGAGCTCCATCTGCCGTGCTCCTTACCACTTCTCGCCGAAGGGCCGGATTTCCAGCTCGAAGGTCCAGGCGCTCTTCGGCTGCTGGTAGAGCTGCCAGTAGGACGCGGCGACCGACGCCGGCGGCATCAGCAAATCGGGATTGTCGAGCGCGTTCGGGCCGAGTGCCTCGAGGCGGCGCTGCCGCACCCATTCGGTGTCGACGCCGGAATCGATGATCAGATGCGCAACGTGGATGTTCTTCGGGCCCAGCTCGCGCGCCATCGCCTGTGCCACGGCACGCAGGCCGAACTTGGCGCTGGCAAAGGCGGCATAACCGCTGCCGCCGCGGAGCGACGCCGTCGCGCCGGTGAAGAAGATGTTACCCGCTCCCCGCGCCGTCATCAGCCGCGCCGCCTCGCGTCCCGCCAGGAAGCCGGAATAGCAGGCCATTTCCCACACCTTGCGGAACACGCGCTCGGTGGTCTCGAGGATCGGGAAATTGACATTGGCGCCGATGTTGAAGATGCAGACCTCCAGCGGCGCATGCTTGTCGGCGTCGTTGAGGAAGGCAGTGATCTCCTCCTCCTTGCGCGCGTCGAGCGAGCGCGCATGTATCTCGCCGCCCGCGGCCTCGATCTCCTTGACCAGCGGCGCGAGCTTGTCGCCATTGCGGCGGCCGGCGAAGATCGTGAAGCCCTCGGAGGCGAACTTCTTGGCGATCTCGCCGCCGATGAAATCACCGGCACCAATGACGGCAACCGTCCTGTTTCTCTTCTGCATGGTGTTCTCCGGTCTTGCTCGAGTGAATTGTTCTGCGGACGGTGCGCCAGTTCAGCTGCGCAACGATTCCGCCAGCTTGTGCTTCAACAGCTTGCCCGTCGATGTCGCGGGCAGCGCGTCCATCAGGATAATCTCCGACGGCCGCTTGTACGAGGTCAGTTGCGGAGCAACATGGGCCATCAGGTCCTGCGCGGTCACCGTCGAGCCCTTGATCAGCTGCACGAAGGCGACGACTTCCTCGTTGCCCTCGACCGCCCGGCCGACCACGGCGCACTGCACAACAGCGTCATGCGTGCTCAGCACCGCCTCGATCTCGGCCGGATAGACGTTGAACCCGGAGCGGATGATCATCTCCTTGGTGCGCCCAACGATATAGAGCGCGTCATTCTCGAAGCGGGCGAGATCGCCGGTATTGAACCAGCCGTCGGGATCGATCGCCTTGGCGGTCAGATCGGGCGCGCGGTAATAGCCGCGCATCACGTTCGGGCCACGGACGTGAAGCTCGCCGACTTCGCCCGGTGCAACCGGCTTGAGGTCGCGGCCGACCAGCCTTGCTTCGATGCCCGCCATGACGGCACCGACCGCGTGGTCGGCCCGCGGGTTGTCGGGCCGGACACCGGAGATGCCCGGCGAGCATTCGGTGATGCCATAGCCGTTGAGCAATGGGAGGCCGAGTTCCTGTTCGACCCGGGACTTGAGTTCGAGGTCGAGCGGCGCGCCGGCCACCGAGATCACCCGCAACCGGCCGCGATCGAGCTTCGGCAGGCCGGCATTGCGGCGGTATTCGAGCAGGCGCTGATAGGTCGCGGGCACGCCGTTCAGGATCGTGATGCCTTCCTCGGCCATCGCCTTGACCAGGGCGACCGGATCGTATTTTGCGACGAGGCGCACGGTGGCGCCGACCATCAGGGTCATGGTCAGCAGCGAGATGCCGACGATATGCGAGATCGGCAGCACGCAATATTGCACGTCGTCGGGCCCCATCTTGCGGAAGGCCGCGGTACCGCGGGCGCTGAACAGGAGATTGCGATGGGTCAGCATCACGCCCTTCGGCGTGCCCGTGGTGCCGGACGTGTAGATGAGGACCGCGACCTGGTTGGCGCCGTCAGCCTCGACCGGCTCGGCCACCGTTGCCAGGTTCAGGCTGGTGACGGCGATCCCGCGGAGCGGGCCGACATCCTGCACGATGGCCTCATAACGCACGGCATGCGCGGCCGCCTCCTGCGAGACGTCGGCGGTCAGCAACACGCGGCGGGCGCCGCTGTGGTCCCTGATCTGATCTAGCTCACGCGGCGACAGCCGCGGATTGACCACGATCGACCAGACATCGAGCCGGCTTGCCGCCAGCAGCAGGCAGGCGAGCGGAATGGAATTCTCGCTCACGATCATCATGCGGTCGCCGGCGCGGATGCCGAGCGCCTGCAAAGCGGCGGCGACGCGATCGACCGCTTGATCGAGCTCGCGATAGGTCAGCCGCATCGAGTCGTCGATCAGCGCCGGATGATCCGGCGTCGCCACGACGTGGCGATTGATCACCTCGTGGATGCGGTTCGGCAAGCCTTCCACACTTCCTTCAGCAATTTGGGTCGACGCCTGCACTGCAACCTCCCTGCATCAGCCCTTCGGGCTTGATTGTTGTGTTGAGGAATGTCCCGCTCAGGCGGTCTTGCGCTGGCCGGCGGCCAGCTGCGCGACGATCTCTTCCTCGACCTCGCGCAAGCGGTCCTTGCCGAAGAAGATCTCGTCACCGACAAAGAAGGTCGGCGAACCGAACGAACCACGCGTCACGGCATTGCTGGTGTTGTCGATCAGCTTCTTCTTCACCTCGTCCTGCTGGGTGCGGGCGATGATGCGGTCGATGTCGAGGCCGGAGGACAGGAACGCCTCGCGGAACACCTGCGGATCGTCCATCTTCTTAGGCTCGGACCACATGTGGTGATAGGCGGCGCGGAAATACGGCTCGAACAGCCCTTCGAAATCGGCGGCGACGACGCCGCGCATCAGCATCAGCGTGTTGACCGGAAAGAACGGGTTCGTCCTGAACGTCGTGATGTTGTAGCGGCGCAGGAAGCGCTCGGTCTCGAGCGCGTTGTATTCGGGCTTGTTCTTGATGCCGCGGAGTGACTCGCCCGGCGACATGTTGCCGGTTGCCTTGTAGACGCCGCCGAGCAGCACCGGGACGTAATCGAACTTGACGCCGGTCCGCTTCTCGATGCCCGGCAGCGCAAGTTCGGCGAGATAGGCGTTGGGGCTTCCGAAATCGAAGTGAAATTCGACCTTGAGCGGAGCAGCCATGGAACGCCCTTCCCTTCGATTGGCAGCGCTCGTCCGTCGCCGCCGGTTGATCGTGGCGGGGACCATAAGTTCTATTTTAGAACTGTCAATATGATATTTGTCATGTAATAGGTCATGCGAAGGCATCCTATTGAAATTACGTCAGTTCTGTTTTAGAATTTTATTTATACTGCCGTCGCAGATTGCTGGAGACGCCGATGAAATGGGATGCTCTCGAGGAGGAGCCGTGCTCGCTAGCCCGCACCGTGGCCGTGATCGGCGACCGCTGGAGCCTGTTGATCCTGCGCGAATGCTTCTTGCGCATCCGCAGGTTCGATGACTTCCAGGCGTCGCTCGGGATCACGCGGCATCTGCTCGCCGACCGGCTGAAGAAGCTCGTTCGATTCGGCGTTCTGCGCAAGATACCCTATCAGGAAGCGCCGAAGCGCTACGAGTACATCCTGACGCAGAAGGGACTCGACCTCTATCCGATCATCATGTCGATCGTGCACTGGGGCAACATCCACATGGTCGACGCGCGCGGCCGGCCGATGCTGCACGAACACAAGACTTGCGGGAAGATGTTCGACCCCGTCATGGTCTGCTCGGAATGCGGCGAGCCGCTGAGCGCGAAGGCCGTCCACGTGCATCCGGGTCCCGGCGCGCGAAAATCCTCACCCGTGCATGCACGGGCGCAGGAGCGGACCAAGAAGGGCGCGAGGCCCGCTTAGCTCCTGATACCCATCTCAGCTCTGCAGCGACGCGCGAGTTGCCTCGTCTCACATGATCCCGTGCTTCCTGAGCAGCGCCTGCTCATCGCCTGTCACCCAACCGAATATCCTCGGCTGTGCGTCGTGCGTCTGCACAAGGTAGTGGACGTCGAAATCGATCGTAACATCCGGCTGGCTATCGCGGACATAGGTCGCCGTCCACGCGACATGGGTCATGCAATGGCCATCATCGATCGGCGAGATTTTCAGATCGCGTATCTGCATCGCCTTGGTTCCGATCGATCGATAGTGGGCATATCCCTGACTCATGGCCTGCATGAGCTTCTCATCATTCTTCCCCGTCATGATTCCATGCGGGGATGCGGCGATGAACTCGGCGGCATAAAATGAGCGCACCTCGTCCATGTTGACGTCGCCAACAAGAGCCTGCCCAAAGCATCGTTCGTACCGTTCGAATAGCTTCCTTACGTTGGCCTCCATGGCTATCTCCCATCGTCGGCGATCTCCTGGCAGCCGCAAACAAGGCGGGCCGTTCGACCCATCTCATGCAAGCCTATTTCACCAGCGTCGCGCCCGTTTCCGGATGCTGCAGCCAGCCGAGCAGCGCCTCGTGGAAGCGCGCCGGCGCCTGGATCTGCGGTGAATGGCCGAGGTCGGGGAATTCGATCAGCTGCGCACGCGGAATCCGCTTCACGGCTTCCTTGCCCAGCACCGGATAATTGCCGAGCGTCTTGCGGATCTCGGGCGGCGCGGTGTCCTTGCCGATCGCCGTGGTGTCCTTGTCGCCGACGAACAGCAGCGTCGGCGGCTTGATCTGCTCGAACTCGTAGAACACCGGCTGGGTCGCGATCATGTCGTAGAGGCGCGCCGAGCTCGACGCCACGGCGGCGCGGCCCTCGCCGCGATACATGCCGGCCAGCATCTGTACCCACACCTCGTAGGACGGATCCCAGGTGTCGGCATAGTAGGTGGCGCGCTCATAGGCGCGGATGCTGTCCGCGGTGACGCGGGTCTCGCGCTGCATCCAGCCGTCGAGGCTGAGCCACGGCACGCCCCTGGCCTTCCAGTCTTCCAGGCCGATCGGATCGACCAGCACCAGGCGGTCGGTGGCGTCCGGATACATCAGGGCGTAGCGCATCGCCAGCATACCGCCGGTCGAGTGGCCGACCATGATCGAGCGCTCGATCCCGAGCGAGGCAAGCAGCGCGCGGCTGTTGCCGGCGAGCTGCTGGAAGGTGAACTGATAGCGTTCCGGCTTACTGGATTTGCAGAAGCCGATCTGATCCATCGCGATCACGCGATAGCCGGCGCCGCTGAGCGCCTTGATGGTGCCGTCCCAGGTCGCGGCACAGAAATTCTTGCCGTGCAGCAGCACCGCGGTCTGGCCGTTCGGCGTCGCCGGCTTGACGTCGAGATAGGCCATGTCGAGCTCCTGCCCCTGCGAGCTGAAGCGATAGTGCTGTACCGGATAGGGATATTCAAAACCCTGCAACTCCGGTCCATAGGTCGGCTCGGCGGCCGATTGCGCTGACGCATTCGAGGCACCGAACGCGACGGTCGCAGCGACGGCAAGATAAGACAGGGTTTTCAAGTGCATCTCAGCGGGTCCGATATCAGGGGCGATCTCGTGATGCCGTAGCCGAACGGCCGGCCGCCATCCAGCACCATCAGATGATTTGTTCGTGATCCGCCTATGAAATTACGCCGGATCGAACGCCCGGATCGGCGGCAGATTGCCGTTGAAACGCTCCACCTCGACGGTGGTGAGCTGTCCGGTGCAGCCCTGCGCGAAAGATGACGTGCCGATGTCGCGCGTCAGCACGTTCGGATTACCATGCACGCAGAGCGGCGCCTCGTCCTCGGGGTCCATCGGGTCGTACCAGGCGCCGGTCGGCAGCTGAACCACGCCGGGGGCGATGCCGTCGGTGACATGCACCGCGGCGAGGCAGGCGCCGCGCGCGTTGAAGATGCGGATGATGTCGCCGTCGGCGATGCCGCGCGCGGTGGCATCGCGCGGGTTCATGCGCGCGACCTCGCGGCCGCGATGCTTGGCGTCGAGCGAGTGACCGCCGAAATCGAGCTGGCTGTGCAGGCGCGTCACCGGCTGGTTGGCGACGAGATAGCACGGCGAGTCAGGCTTGGGCGTGTCTGATTTCTCGAGCCAGACCGGATGGCCCGGGCAATCGGCATCGCCGTGATCCGCGATCTTCTGCGAGAAAATCTCGATCCGCCCGCTTCGTGTCGGCAGCGGGCGGGCGACCGGGTCCTCGCGGAAGCGGCGCAGCGTGCCGCCGTCGTCGAGATGCTGCGGCACCACCAGGCTGCCGCGCGCCCAGAACTCATCGAAACTGGGCGATTCGAGGTCACGCGCGGCGAGCGCCTTGCGGGTCGGCTCGTAGAGATGTTCCAGCCACCCTCGCGACGTGCGGCCTTCGGTGAAGGGCTCGCGGGCGCCTAACCGCTCGGCGAGATCGGCGAAGATGTCGTAGTCGTCGCGGGCGAGGCCGAACGGCTCGGCGATCCGGTGCATCGCGACCATCAAGGGATCGTTGGTGGAATAGCCGATGTCCTCGCGCTCCAGCGTCATGGTCGAGGGCAGCACGATGTCGGCGTGGCGCGCCGTGGCGGTCCAGGCGAGTTCGTGCACGACCAGCGTGTCGAGCCGCGCAAACGCCTTGCGCAGGCGGTTGAGATCCTGGTGATGGTGGAACGGATTGCCGCCCGCCCAATAGACCAGGCGGATGTCCGGATAGGTCCGCGTCTCGCCATTGTAGCGATAGCTGGTGCCGGGATTGAGCAACATGTCGGCGATGCGCGCCACCGGAATGAAGTCGGCGACGCCGTTCTTGCCCTGCCCGAGCGTCGGTCCGGGCACCGCGTTGACGCGGCGGCCGTAATAGCCGATCGCGCCGAGCGAATAGGCATAGCCGCCGCCCGGCAGTCCGATCTGGCCGAGCGCCGCGGCCAGCACCATGCCCATCCACACCGGCTGCTCGCCATGCTCGGCGCGCTGCAAGGAATGCGAGACGGTGATCAGCGCGCGCCGCCCGGCGAGCCGGCGAGCCAGCGCCTTGATCGTGCCGGCATCGATGCCGCAGATCGAAGCGGCCCATTCGGCGCTCTTCGGCACGCCATCGCTCTCGCCGACGAGATAACGCAGAAACACCGGCCAGCCCTCGGTGTAGCGATCGATGAAGGCCTGATCGTGCAGGCCCTCGCCGACCAGGGTGTGGACGATGCCGAGCATCAGCGCGGTGTCGGTGCCGGGCACCGCCGTGATCCATTCGGCGCCGGCCTCGACGGGCAGATCGTCGCGCAGCGGGCTGACCAGCACGAATTCGCAGCCGCGCCGGTGCGCCGCCTCCATCGCGCCGCGCTCGACATGCTTGCTGATCGAGCCGCCGGCCACCATCGAGTTCTTCAGCGCCATGCCGCCGAATGCCAGCACGATGTCGGTCTCGGCCGCAATCTGCTCCCAGGTGACGTTGCGCTTGGTGATGTCCTCATAGCCGGTGAGGATCTGCGGCAGCAGCACCGAGGACGCGCCCGAGGAATAGGTGTTCACCGAGCGGACATAGCCGCCGAGCGCGATGTTGAGGAAGCGATGCACCTGGCTCTGCGCGTGATGGAAGCGGCCCGCGCTGGACCAGCCGTAGGAGCCGCCGAACACCGCGCCCGGGCCGATCGTGTCGCGGATCCGCGTCAGCTCGCCGCCGAGCAGATCAAGCGCCTGCTCCCAGCTGACCGAGACGAACTCATCGCTGCCGCGGCGATCGTCGGGACCCGGACCGCGCTGGAGCCAGCCGCGGCGGATCGCAGGCTGAGCAATGCGCGCCTGATGGCGCAGCGCGCCGGGAAAATTGTCGATGATGCGATTCGGATCGGGATCGCCGGCATAGGGCCTGACCTCGAGACCAGCTGGGCCGAGCCGCGCCGAGAACGCGCCCCAATGCGAGGTGTGCGGCTTGAAACCATCGGACAGATCGAGGCCGGGATCGGGGTAGCCAATGGTCTCGCTCATTCAGCGGCGTCCTCAGATGCGGGGTTCGAGCCCTGTCACAAAGATGTCGTCAGTATAACGATCCGCACCCCGATGTCTGCGGATACAGGGTTGCGGGACGCGCAGGCGGCCACGCGCACGGGACCGGTGAGCGCAGACGTCGCACCGAGCCTTACCGGCCGCATCGCTGCCGACGGTGGCGGAACTCGCCGCCACAGGTGCGCGCGGCCAAAAACTCGAAAACAACCCCATGCAAAGGAGCAGGCCCGCTGCCGGCGTTCGACCGGGCGGCTTGACACGTCGGGCAAATCAGGGGCATATTTCCAATATTCCGAAATCGTGTAAGCGCCGCTTAAGCGCCCCTCGCCCGCAACAGCGGGCTCACCGGCTGCGATTGCGGCCGAACATCCTCAACCCACATCGACATCGCACCGGCGCCCGCAGCGAGCGATCGCCTGCGCGCGTGCCGCGCGTATTCCAGGGAACATCGACATGACCACTGCACCCGATCTCGCCGTGCCGACGATGGCCGCCGCACTCCCGCGCATAAAACTCTCGCGGCGCGGATACGCCATCGATCACCCCGACCCAAAACTCGGCGAAGCGCTGATGGCGAACGCGCTCGGGGCCGCCGATCGCGACGCGATGGACGGCATCCTCAGGCAATTGGTCAGGGCCAGCGTGAACGGCGGCAAGCCCTGCGAGGTCAACCTCGCCTTCATGATCTCGATGGTGAAGAGCATTGGCCCGCGGGATTCCGTCGAGGCCATGCTGGTGGCGCAGATGGTTTCGGTCCATGTGATGGCGATGCGATGTGCCCAGCACCTCGCGCATGCCGACGACCTCGCCCAGCACGACAGCGCGGCGCGCGCACTCGGCCGCCTCGCCCGCACCTTCCCCGCCCAGATCGAAGCGCTGAACCGCTACCGCAGCCATGGCGAGCCCGCCGTCACCGTGCAGAACGTGAAGGTGGAGGACGGCGGCAACGCCATCGTCGGCAACGTCACCCAGCATGCGAGCGTGATCGTCTCCGGCGAGGCCCCGACGCCTGCGGGACGGACGCCGAAGGCGGCGCGCGCCAGGCGAGTGCCCGATCCCGCCGAGGCCGGGCAGGATGCACGGGCGTGAGCGGCTACATCAACACGACCGGCCCGATGCTGGCGAGCCCGCGTTGTGGCGCCAGAACCCGCTGCGGCGGCGCGTGCCGTTCGCCGGCGGTGCGCGGCAAGACGCGCTGCCGCATGCACGGCGGCGCAAAGGGATCCGGCGCGCCGAGGGCCAACCGCAACGCGCGCAAGCACGGCCTGTTCACTGGGGATGCGATCGCCGAGCGACGGCAGATTCGGGCGTTGCTGGGAGAAGCGCGGCAGTTGCTGAAGGGAATGAGATTTCGGCCATGACGGCGTCGTCCACTTGGTGGACCGGAGAGCGCTGACTATCGCGGCATCGCCCTAGTTGGGTCCAAAAATCATGTAGAGCAGCATCGTCCCCACAACGGCGGTCCAGCCGATCGAAGCTGCAATGGCCCACACCTGTATCGGCATTGGAGGATCCCTCCGCAAATTCAATGCAGCAAAATGAAATGAAGCAAAACGAAGAGGTCGCTGGCGCTGACAGCGACCTCTTGGACCCGATCTCAAATGAACATCTTGGAAATACAATCGCCGCCGAAGGTCCGTCATCATTAGAGAACGAATCCGCGGGCCGGTGAAGAGCAAACACGCCCGGTCCCCAGCGGAACAATTGCAACGTTGCGAGAGCGACACACTTCCCTCAGGCTGAGCGAGCAATCCCTGTCGAACGGCCGGTTACGACGCCGGCGCTACACCGCCACGATGAGCATGGGCCTCTTGCTGCGGCGGAATCATTTCCCGTAGCTTCCCGGTACAGCCAGCGCGCCTCGATTGCCAAATCCCGCGCATGCCCACGACAGACAGCCATGGAGGCGTCGCGTTCAGCGTGACGTGAGCGCGCGTTTCACTCAGTGTGGAACTTGACGCCGACCCATCCGCCCTTGCGCCATACCACATGGCACAACCAGGTCTTGCTCGGTGGAATGATGAGGGTGAACTGATCGGGTAGCTCGGAATCCTGGTCTGCCCACAAGGCGGCGCCATCTTCTGTGATGTCCCGCACGGTGCAGCACAGCGACAGGTCGTCAAACCTGATCAAGGCATCATCCAAGGACGGATTACGCGCAGACTTTCGTCTGTCGGGAAGGATAACCATTCCGTGCCCATCAATAAATCATGCAAATCTGATTGATGCTCTGTCAGAAAGATTGCGTTTCCACTAACGAAGCCCTGATGCGGCGCCGCGCGCCAAAGCCCGACAAGCCATTTCAGGCTCTGCGCCGATTGGATCGATCCTTCCCCCGCCGGCGGCGCGGCCTGTCACGACGTCTCTGGGGAGGATCAAGCGGTCTTGCCACCTCCGCCACCGGCTTTATTGCAGGCTCGCTGGATTGCAGATCGGCGACTGATCGACGCGGTGGCTCTATCCGATTGGCAACCGCCGCCTCGAGCGCGGCGATGAATTGCCGCCCCTCCTCGGAGATTTCCCAGCCTTGGTGATCGCGGAGAACGTATCTGGCCGAGAAGATATTCAGATCCGGCGCATGCTGAGCCAAGCGCTTCATGCGATCGGTCCAGTCTTTGCCGCTGGTCATCAGGATTTCGACGGCGTGCCGGATTTCGGCAACGGAGGCACGTCCGGCGGACTGGCCGGCCAGCACTTTCAAGACGGTCAGTTGGAAGGACACTTCCACGTCTCCGGTCTGGCAAAGAATAGTCTCGGCGAGGCCGGTTAACATCCGGTCAAATTTCGCCCTTGTCGCCGGACAATTGGCGCAATGGATCAAGCACTCTGACCGGGATCAATGACACGGCGAAGTTAACCTGAACCGGACTGGATAATTCGACGGCCGGAGTTCCCGAATTAACCTGATCGCGCAGCATCAAGCTTAACGCGCGAGTTCGTTTGCTTTAACGCGGGCACCGATCAAACATCAGCGTACCGGATATTGCCGTCCATCCGGGTCCACCATGGCGAAGTTGTCGCGCCACGATATTCGGTGTGGCGACTTCGCTCCTGGCGGGCACCAACTGTCGCCTCCTCTTCGCCTCGACAGCCGATGCACTGGGGCCACCGGCATCCGCGGCGCGGACGCCGAAGGTCGCGCCCTCGAGACGAGCACATGATCCCGCCGATGCCCAGCAGGACGCACAGGCATGAGTCGTCGCATCAGAACGACCGGCCCGATGCTGGCGAGCCCGCGCCGCGGCGCCAGGACGCGTCGTGGCGGCGCGTGCCGCGCGCCGGCGGTGCACGGCAAGACGCGCTGTCGCATGCACGGCGGCGCAAAGGGATCCGGCGCGCCAAAGGCAAACCGCAACGCGCGCAAGCACGGCCTGTTCAGCAGGGATGCGATCGCGAGCGATGGCAGATTCGGGTGTTGCTGGGGGAAGCGCGGCAGGTGTTGGAGGGGATGAAGTGACCGCGCTTCGCAAATTGCGGCGCGCAACGCCATGAAGCATGAGACGATGCCGAAGCACCACATAAAGAAGTAGATCGCAACCGGATCGACGGTCGTTCGCCCAAAATCCTCAACGACCAATGGGCCGCCGGGCGTGAAATCCCGGCAGCCCATCCTCGCTAATGGATCACAAGGGCTGCGGCGATGCCGAACGCCGTCAGCGTTGCAACGGCCAAACTCATCAGGGTTATTGCTACAGGTCTGGGCATGACGATTAAACCCGCTGGCGCAGTGAAGGGTTGCCGGTTGCCGATATCGCCGCGCGCCGCGAAGCCGACAACGCGCCTGGTCGCGGCCCCGCGAGCAAAGATTTAGGTTCTGGTCGGTCAGCGCATGAAGGCCAGGATCAGCGCAATGGTGACCAGCGCGTAAGTGCTGGTCACGGCGATGCCCAAGTACAGACGATCCATTGCGGCCTCCTGACCTCAAGGCGCCGCCCCCGCGCTATCAACCTAGCGCCCGCTCCGCCGCCGGGCAGTTGGAATTCCGGGTCATGGTAGATCTACGGGCCGTCCATCCGGACTAGCCCCTGTAAGCCGCTGGCGCCAACCCTATGGGCCCTTTGCACCCGACTGAGGGAGTAATCCCCTCTCTCCAACAGCCGGACTGTTGGGCTTATCACCTGAGCTTCGGCTGACGAGCTTCTACAGGCAGCACGAACAAGACGTACGCATATTGCACGACCACCGCGCTTCGAGTCCTTTGCCATGACTCGCGCCGCGTTTGCGGGGACGTCATATCGGCCAGTACGTCCGCTTGGAAGCAACGACGATCCAGCGCCTTCGCCACGCCCGCATCGATGAGCAGTTTCGCCGCCCTGAGCGCCGACTGCGTCGTCCCCACTTCTGCCGACCCGTGCTGTAGATGCCTTCGAGCCCTCCGGCGAACGGCCTGACGCAGTGCCTTGACGCCTGACCGGCCAGATAATAGATGATGATCATCATACGCAAAAACAACCCAGAAACTCCGGGAGTTCGAGGACCGGCCATGCCGGCAAGAGCGCCACAGGAGCACCATGCGTCGAATTATTGTGACGGGCCTGGGGACGGTGTCCCCGCTGGGCTGTGGCTACGGTGACAGTGCACTTAACTCGCTCGTAGTCCCAAGCGTATTGTGATGGGTAGATTGCGTGCACTGTCACCTTAATTCCTAAGCATGCCCGCAGCGGATGCATCGTAGGCTAGAGCTCGGATGGTCCTTTGTCACTGGACCGGCGACGGGACCGCCGGGCGGAAAGCCGAGCCATCGCCGCCGGGGCAGCGACGGCCGCATGCGCCGTGCGATGCTTCGCAACATTCTCCGACAGCGTCCTACTCTTCCGGCGCAGCTCTTCGATCGTGGTCCGGTTCTCCGGCCTGCGAGCGCGCACGCGGGAGATTGCCGGTGCGGTGCGCGGCGAAGGATCGGACGGCTCGGGCGGCAGTTCCGAAAGCCGCGCGGCGCTGGCGCAGAGCAGGAGAAACAGCGCGCGCTGCGCCTTGTACCTCGCTCCGGCCTGACTGCATTCCGAGCCGCACATGATGGCATGTCCGCCGGTGCCGCAGACGGCCCATTTCCACCTGCCGCGTCCGCGCCGCTTCAGCTCGATGTCGAACGCCGCGAAGCGCCCGTCGCCGGTCATGCCGCGAACCGATCCGGCAAGCCGCCCTGGAGCTCGTCCAGCAGGCGCTGCTCGCGCTCGATCCGGCTTCGGTAAAGTTCGCACTCCTTCTCGGTCGTCGCGCTCGCGAGCAGCAGGCGATAGTGGCCGATGACCTTCTCGCTGCCGCGGATCAGCAGGTCGCGGAGGTCGGTCATGACGATGCCTCCGGGCTCGACGTGGGGCCAAGACCTTTCGGCAAGGTAAACGCGACGGGGAAGGTCCCGGAAACGAGCGCCTCAACGGCGGCCTGCTCCTCTGACAGACGCCGTTCGACGAACTGGCGCTCGAGGTCCGACAGCCTCGTCTTCAGCAGGCGTCGATAGCGGTGGATGTTGTTGCGGTGGGTGCGGATGCGGGCAATATCTTCATCGAACATCATCGTCACTCCAGACGGTCGTCGTTGTCCTTTTCGGGTTCGAAAAACCGGAAGCGAATTCCGGTGCGGGAAAATTTATTCAGGGCGCTCTCGCTGTCAAGCGCGTGCCGCCGCCTTGCGCGCGAGTCCTTAACGGCGGGCATCGCGGAGCGCCATGCTGCGGCGCGGCGTCCATGTCATCAAAAAATTTGCATCGAAAAATCTGGCGTCAAAAAATTTTTGCGTCTCCTCTTGAATCGGCTTGTCGTTTTTCTAAGTCATTTTTCGCCGCGAGAGCGGTGTGCCGGCCGCCTTCCGGGGTCCGGCGCGGGCGCCGGGCGGGCGGTCTTGCGACCTGCCGTCTTGCGCTCCTTCGTAACCAACTTGCTCTTTGGAGGACTTGGTATGAGGACCACCTTCGACTTCGCGCCCCTGTGGCGCTCCACCATCGGCTTCGATCATCTGGCCGGCCTCGTCGACAGCGCGCTGCGCCAGGCGAGCGAGGACAACTACCCGCCCTACAATATCGAGCGCTCCGGCGAAGACCATTACCGGATCTCGCTTGCGGTAGCGGGCTTCGGCGCCGAGGACATTACCGTCACAGCCGAGCAAAACGCGCTGACCATCGAGGGCAGGAAGCCCGAGAAGGCTGCAGCCGAATATCTGTACCAGGGCATCGCGGCGCGCCCGTTCCGGCGCGTGTTCAACCTGGCCGACTATGTCCAGGTCAAGCAGGCCTCGTTTAGGGATGGACTCCTGATCATCGACCTGGTCCGCGAGGTGCCCGAGGCCATGAAGCCGCGCAGGATCAACATCGCGGCCGGCGGCACCTCCTCGTCGCAGATCGAGCAGAAAAAGGCGGCCTGACCGCGCAGCCGAGGCAACGGTGGAACGCGGCGCGCCGATGCGCGTCCGCGCTCCCTCGCCCCATGCATGAAGGAGAGAAGACATCTGAAGGAGAAGAGCCATGGCAATTCGTGATCTCGTTCCCTGGTCGAGAAACCAGGAGTTCGCGCCCTCGCGCGGCAGCTACGATCCGTTCATGACGCTGCACCGCGAGATGAACCGGCTGTTCGACGACGCCTTCCGCGGCTTCGGCGCGCCAAGCCTGTCCCCCCTGATGGAAGGGCGGTTCGGCTGGCCGCAGCTCGAGGTCAGCGACACCGACAAGGCGCTGACGATCTCGGCCGAGCTTCCCGGCATGACGGAGAAGGACGTGCAGATCGAAATCGCGGGCGGCGTCCTGACCATTCGCGGCGAGAAGAAGGACGAGCGCAAGGACGAAGGCAAGCACTTCACCGAGCGCACTTACGGCGCCTTCGAACGGCAGATTGCGCTGGACGGCGTCGAGGAGGACAAGGCCGAGGCCTCGTTCAAGAATGGCGTCCTGACCATCTCGCTGCCGAAGTCCGAAAACCCGCGGGCGGGCGTCAAGCGCATCGCCATCAAGACCCAGTGATGCGACCACGGGCGGCGGCATCTGCCGCCGTCCGATCCAAACCATCCCCTCCGGAAAGGAGCGTAAAAGGAGGCAAGCAATGACCGACGCCAACACGAACTCCGGCAAACTCCATCCCCTCTTCCACCCGGCCGCGCACCACGCGTCGCCGGACGAGGTCCTGAACGACGGGGAGCTCTCCGCGCCCGAAAAGCGGATCATCCTGTCATCTTGGGCGTCCGACATGTTCGCGGTCGAATCCTGTCCCTCGCTGCGCGAGATTCCGGGTATGGATCATCCAATCCGGCTCGCCGACATTCTTGCGGCGCTGCGCCGCCTCGACGGCGAGGACGACGATCCGCCGCGGCCCGGCGGCGTTCCGATGCGGCTGCGGCGGCCTTGGGCCGCCGCGTTGCGGAAAACACAATGATGTTCACGCAAGCCGTTCTGACCATGCTGCTGCTCGGCAATTCGGCGGCGGCGTGGATCGTGCCCTTCCTCGTCCTCATCGGCGGAACCGAAGCCGCCCAAACGCGGTGAACGTCGAGTCGACGCTTTACGGCCGAGAGGGCCTCTTGCCCTTGCTGTGCAGGCAGGAGCGCGCTCGTCTCTCAGACACCTACGCCCACCGGGCGGAGCCTCGACCAGTGATGCCGATACAATGCGTCGAAGCAACACAGATTGCCAAGGAGCCGGAATCGCTGGACAGCCCCCTACGTTGGACGCGACCGGGGCGTTGCGTGTTCACTGCATGAGCAGCCAAGCCACGCTGGCGATGAGCGCGACTCATGACGCCGCCGCAGCGCAGATAAAGGCAATCTCAATGCCATCGTCGTGATGGTGATTTGCCTGCATGGTGGTCCTCCTAGATGGGCACCCGTGGGCCGGATGACATCAGCCATTCCGTCAAATGGGCGGTGGTCTCTTCTTGCCGCGCCTTCCTCAGCAATATCTCACGTTCTCGACCTGGAGGAAGCTTTCTAGCCCGGTGACGGAGCTCCTGGGCTTCTCTGGAAAGGCGTTCTTCAAGAGGAAAAACATGTTTAACCCGATGCCGTCGCTTCATAGCTCCTCTCTCCAAAGCTGGCGTTGACTGCCGAAAACGGAATCAAAAAAGTACGAGAAGCCAGAAAGTTCCAAGGCTTGTTCTTTGGGGAGAAAGAAAGCGGAGGCCTTGTCGCGTCTGATCTGGCGAAAAGGAGTAATTGGACATTTGTCAAGTTGAGGTAGCTCGCGAGCGCCCGCCGCGCCATGGAGGCGGCGCTGCGGCAGGCCGGCTTGCCGCCCGGCGAGATCCAGCATCTCAACGCGCATTCGACATCGACGCCGGTCGGCGATCTCAGCGAGCTCGAGGCGATCAAGCGCGTGTTCGGGCGCGAGGGAAGAGTTGCCGTCAGCGCGACCAAGTCGGCGACCGGGCATCTGCTCGGCGCTGCCGGCGGCGTCGAGGCGATCTTCACGATCCTGGCGCTGCGCGACCAGGTCGCGCCGCCCACGCTCAATCTGGAGAATGGTGATCCCGCCGCGGAGGGCATCGACCTGGTCGCGAACGTCGCGCGGCAAATCGCGATCGAGCACGCGATCTCGAACGGCTTCGGATTCGGCGGCGTCAACGCCAGTCTCGTGTTTCGACGCTGGTCGTGATGCGGCCGGCGCGGCGCATCCACGTCCTTGCTTCAAACGAGCGGGAAAGGACGTGGATGGCCGGGACAAGCCCGGCCATGATGGAAAGGCTCCAGGCGCGCCCTCCTACCAGTTGATGCGGACGCCGGCCTTGCCGGTGTAGGCAAAGCCGCCGCCGTCGAACCGGCTCTGATAGGACGCGTTGGCGAACAACGTCGTGTTCGACGTCACCTGGCCGCTGATGCCGGCGTTGATCTCGCCCCACAATCCGCCAAGGCTGGCATGAAACGGAACGAAGCCTGCGTCCGACGAGAACAGCGTGACCGGGTTGCCGAGGTATTCGTTCCACAGGTTGGGACGGATCCAGGCCGTGACCGTGCGCGGACTGTCATCGATCGACCAGGTCCGGCCGAACCGCGCGCCGATCCGGGTGGCGAGCGACGTCACGTCGGTAAACCGGATCTGTGCCGCGATATCGCTGGCGTCGTTGACGTTGATGTTCTGATAGACCAGCTGCGCCTGCGGCTCGATGAAATATCCGCCGGCGAACTTGAAGGGGTATCCGCCCTCCACCGACACCGCACCGCCTTGCGCGCCGGTCTTGAAGGCCGGAAGGCCGCGATTGGCGCTGCTCGAGATGTCATAGAACGTGCCTTGCAGCACCGTGTCGATGTACCAGCCGGTTGGCCCGAAATGCGTCCAGTAGCCGCCGAGCGTGTAGGCGCCGAAATTGCTGTCGCCGAGGCTGCCGTCGAAATGCGCGACCCGGCCGCGCGCGCCGCCGATCGCGAAATAGACCCCGGCCTGATCGCGCGAACCGTCCGCACTGTCGTGCCGGTAGACATCCATGCCGGCCTGCAACGCCGCGAACTCGTAGGAGAAACGCGGACCGGCCGCGCCGCCGAGCACGCCAGAACCGTCGCCGGCGTGCACGCCGTCGACGCCCATCACGCGGGCCCAGCCGACCCTGGCATTCTCGGGATTGGCGCGGAAGCGTTCGTCCTCCTCCTCGCCGACGCGCTCATGCAGCGTGTCGAGCAGATTGCGGCCATACAGCAAGGCCATCGACGGGATCGCGGCATAGAGCGAGGTCTCCTGGCGATAGTTGGGGATATCGCCGCCTCCGCCGCCTCCTCCTCCGCCACCGCCACCGCCGCCGCCACCTCCTCCACCGCCACCACCTCCTCCACCGCCGCCGCCTCCGCCACCACCACCGCAAACAGGAAGGTTGGGATGAGCGACGCAATCGAGGGAGGAACGCAGATACCAGGCCTGCGGATTGCCGGAGTCGACGCTCGAACGGAACAGCGAGTATTGATAAGGACCTGCCAGGACCAGGTGAGACAGGCTGAAGGCACCGGCCGCCGTCGTCGCGCCGTTGATCGCATCGACGACGAGAATGCCGTTGCCGGTGGTGAGCGCGCCGCCGCCGGTGGTGTTACGGATATTCAGGGAGGTGTTGCCGCCCGCCGCCCCGCCATTGACGACGAGCCTGTCCGACGGCGAGCCGTCCGCGCCGAGAAACGTGTTGAGCCCGATCGTGCCGCCCTGGCCGGTGTAGTTCACCGCCGTCAGGGTCTTGTAGCTCGACAACAACGCCGGATCGCCGGCGGGCGGCGTAAACTGGATGATGCTCGACGCGTTCGCCAATTCCGTGACGTTCGAGTTGCCGGTGATGGTCCACAGCGAATTGTTCTTCAGCACGACGTTGGACGTGCTGCCGGCTTCGGTGACCGCGGCGCCCTGCAAGGCCGAGCTATCGGCGGCAAGGTCGATCGTCGAGCCGCCGCTGACGTTGAGCCATTGGCCGTTGTTTGCAACCGCCGTCACGCCGGTCAAGCT
This sequence comes from Bradyrhizobium sp. USDA 3364, assembly GCF_054056355.1. Classification (NCBI taxonomy): domain Bacteria; kingdom Pseudomonadati; phylum Pseudomonadota; class Alphaproteobacteria; order Hyphomicrobiales; family Nitrobacteraceae; genus Bradyrhizobium; species Bradyrhizobium sp. USDA 3364. The sequence continues at coordinate 4,276,917 of NZ_JBSRYG010000002.1, read as the reverse complement.
CACGACGTTGGGATTGGCAGGGGCGGTGATCGAAGGAGCGTTTGCGCTGGTCAGGGTCACGCCGGTGAGCGTCGCGACGCCGCCGGTCATGTGGAGCGCAGGCGAGCCGGCGCCATTGGCCGTCAACGTCCCACCGGTCATGGTCAGCACGCCGCCCCCGTCCACCACGGCGGCGGCCGCGTTCGGACCTGTGGTCGTCACATTGACGTCCGTCGCAGCGATGAGGCCCGTTCCGGCCGCCGCCAGGCCGGTGGCGAAGGCGCCGGACGTGGTGACCGTCGCGCCACCCGAAAGCACGACGCGGCCATTGGTGTTCGCCTGGACCGCGACGGCGGTGTTGCCGCTGGTGCTGATCGCGGTCCCATCGGCCGTAACGGAGCTGCCGGTTCCGGCAGCCTGGACCCCGATCGCGAAATCGGCACCGGCGCTGATGCTGCCCCCGTGCAACACGACCGTGCCACCGGATGCCGCGTCGGCGCCCCGGCCCCCGCTGCTGTTTGGAAGAGCGACGGTCACGCCGGTCGCGGTGAGTGTGCTTCCGGCGCCGCTCGCCTGTAGCCCGATTTCGCTGTTGGCGCCCAGCGCAGAGACGCTGCCGCCACTCAACGCGATCGCGCCGCCGCCGAGCGCCCGGGCACCGACTTCGCCCACCAGGCCGGACACCGTGACCGCTGTGCTTGTCGCACTGATCGAACTTCCGGCCGACTGCGCCAGCAGACCGATCGCGCCGGGCCCGGTGCTGTCTTGAACGGTAACGGTATTCTGGGTCAGCGTGACGACACCGCCGCTATCGGCGCGCACGCCGACGTCACCGCCAGCGCCGCCGGACATCGAGAGCGTCGTGCCGGTCGACGAAATCTGGCTGCCGGTGCCCGAGGCCCAAAAACCCGTATTGCCGCTGCCGCCTGCAGCATAGCTGATCGAGTCGTTCTTGAGGGAGATGAGGCCGGTATTGGTCGCCTTGGCAGCGACATTGTTGCCGGCGCCGCCGAGATTTGCGGTAAGACCGGCGGCGCTGATCTGACTGCCCTGTCCGTCAGCCGCAAGCGCGGTTGCTCCGCCGCCGCCGGACGTCTGGTTGATGGTCGAGCCCGACTGGAAGATGATGATGCCGCCGCTTTGCGCCGACGCGGCCGTATTCCAGTTGCCGTTGATGCTGGATCCGTTGCTGAAGATGATGCTGCCGGATTGATCGGCCAATCCGCCGACGCTGCCGGCGCCGGCGGCATTGATGGTGACGTTGTTCGTAGTGATCTGGGTGGTGGCGTTGCTCGCGTGAACGGCGGGAGTTCCGGTGAGCGTCGTGCCGGACGCAATGGTGCAGGTTCCCATCGTAAGGGTCACGGTCGAGCCGGGCGCCACGGTGCAGGTTTGCGCAGCCGCCACGTCAAGCTGAATGCCCGCCGCGAGGAGAGCGAGCGTCACCACGCGCAAGCCGGGAAGAACCGGGCCGATCACGGACCTGATTCGCACGCACCAGATTTGCATTCGCGCACCTTCAAATTTGTCGGTTCCCAATAACGACAAAATCGAAAAGCGGCCGGATCAGCGGAAAAAGCCTAGAAGTTACGACAATTTAAGATAGCAAATCATGCACCGGCAATCCGTTCGAGGATAGCGCGAATGTGAAACGCCTGGAAACGCGCGTCGAGATTTGCCGGCGGCTGATGCCCTTGCGTCACACCATATGCAGTTCGTGCCACTGCATATGCAGATCCTGCCAGGCGGTTCGCAGCCTCAGCGGCAATGCGCGAAAGCGGGCGTTCGAATCCATCCGGCAAGTCACGTCGATGTGATGCGCGACGCGAGATACGCAGGAACTACGTCCGGACGTTGCATTTAGCTAGAGGCGAGAACAGTGGGAACTTGCACCGGAGCTCGATTGGCCATGGTTCTCAAGCTCGCGAACAACGACATCGTAGGGAGTAAGCCATGACGAATCTGAGAGTCCTTGGCGCGGCCGTGATAGTGGCATCCGCGGCGGCGAGCCCCGCACTCGCACAGGCGGTCATCTCCAATCCAGCCGCCTGCTCGTCCCAGTTTGCCAGCGCCAATTGCCTGAACAGGGGCGCCGGCAGCCCGTACGACTCCAGGCGCGCCTATCATCGGCGAACCGCGTATCGCCAGCCGGCGTATCGCGAGCCGGCGTATGGCGGGCCGGTCGGCGCTGCCGCCGGCGTGGCGGGCGCTGCCGTCGGCACCGCCGCGGCGATCGCGACCGCACCGTTCCGCGACTGGCGCAATGCCAACGCGATGTACGGCTACGATCAACCTGGTCGATACGGACAACCTGCCCCATACGGCCAATACGCCTGGAGCGGGGACTGGAACTCCTATGCCACGGCCAACGGCATCGTCTGCAGGCCCGGCACCTGGTTCAAGGGCAGCGACGGACTCCAGCATATCTGCCAGTAGCTCGTCTGTGCGCAGCATAGGCCAACAGGCGGCCTCCGCGGGCCGCCTGTTTCCTCATGCCTTCCCCACGCTAGCATCGATCAAGAGCTTCGCCACTGTGAGCGCCGACTGCGCCGGGCCCTCTTCGGATTGCTGGCCGGTGCTGTAGATGCCTTCGATCAGCAGCAGCAGCGCATCGCCGAGCACCGCGGGCTGACGCGCGCCCATGCCGGCGGCGAGCTCGCGCAGGCGCTTGCGGAACAGCTTCTTGTGCGCCTCGGCGACCTGCCGCGCCGGATTGTCCCGCGCCGGGTATTCCACGGTGGCGTTGCTGAGCCCGCAGCCGCGATAGCCCTTGCGCACCGCGCGCGTCGACAGCACGCGGATATAGGCGAGCACGTGCTCGCGCGCATCGCTGTATGATTTCCCGCCGGGGTTCTCGAACTTCTCCCAGAAATCCAGATCGTAGTCGCGCATATAGGCGGCGGCGAGATCGTCCTTGGAGGCGAAGCTGCGGTAGAGGCTCGGCTTGGTGACGCCGGCCCGCTCGACCACCTCGTCGACGCCGACGGCGCGGATGCCCTCGCGATAGAACAGCTCGCCGGCGGAGGCGCGGATCCGGTCGGCGGCGCGCACGGGACGTTCCGCGGCTGCATCGGCGGCTTTCTTCATGACGGTTCTCCGGATCCCTACCCAACTCTCTTGACAATGTTACTGACCGGTACGTATACACGCCCGCGTCGCAACACGTACCGGTAAGTAACATGCCCAGCACCACCCTTCAAGCAGCCCCCGTCCGCCGGCGCCCGTTCGGCCGGAACTACGCCTTCGTCGTCGTCGCCGTGATCTTCCTGGCGCTGCTCGCATCCGCTGGGCTGCGCGCGACGCCGGGCGTCTTGATGCTGCCGCTGCAGCAGGCGTTCGGCTGGGACGTCGGCGTGATCTCGTCGTCGGCCGCGATCGGCATCTTCCTCTACGGCCTCGCCGGTCCGTTCGCCGCGGCGGTGATGCAGCGCTTCGGCATCCGTCGCACGGTGCTCGGCGCGCTCGCGCTGATGTCGGCCTCGACCGGCGCGAGCTATTTCATGACCGCGCCGTGGCAGCTGTTCCTGACCTGGGGGCTGCTGTCGGGCATCGGCTCGGGCGCGGTCGCCAACGTGCTCGGCGCCACCATCGTCAATCGCTGGTTCACCACCAATCGCGGCCTCGTCATGGGGCTTTTGACGGCGAGCACCGCGACCGGCACGCTGATCTTCATGCCCGGCCTCGCGGCGCTGGTGGCGTGGGGCGGCTGGAAGCCGGTGGTGCTGACGGTCGCCGCATGCTGCGCGGCGCTGATCCCGCTGGTGTATCTGCTGGTGCCCGAGCGGCCGGCCTCCGTCGGCCTGCGCTCGTTCGGCAGCCCGCACGACGATCATCCCGCGCCGCCGGCTGCGGGCAATCCGTTCACCGCCGCGATCAGCAATTTGGTGCGCGCGGCGCAGACGCGGGCGTTCTGGTTCCTGTTCGCCACCTTCTTCATCTGCGGCTTCACCACCAACGGCCTGGTCGGCACCCATCTGATCGCGTTCTGCGGCGATCACGGCATCGTCGAGGTGCAGGCCGCGAGCCTGCTCGCGCTGATGGGATTCTTCGACCTGTTCGGCACCACGCTGTCGGGCTGGCTCACCGACCGGTTCGATCCGCGCAAGCTGTTGTTCTTCTATTACGGGCTGCGGGGACTATCGCTGATCTACCTGCCCTACTCGGATTTCTCGCTTGTCAGCCTGTCGGTGTTCGCGGTGTTCTACGGTCTCGACTGGATCGCGACCGTACCGCCGACCGTGCGCATCGCCAACGAGGCGTTCGGCGACAAGAACGCGCCGCTGGTGTTCGGCTGGGTGGTCGCCGGCCATCAGCTCGGCGCCGCCTGCGCCGCGTTCCTCGCGGGCTTCGTGCGCTCGGCGCAGGGCGACTACCTGCAGGCCTTCATCATCGCGGGCGCAACCGGCATCGTCGCCGCCGTGCTGTCGCTGATGATCGGCCGGCGGCCGGCACAACCGGTGCTCGCCGTGGCGTGACGCGGTGCGGCGAATTCGAGTGCGATGTGGGAATTCGATATCACTACCGGCAGCACTTCGCGAAGGTCACCGTGCGGGCCGGAGAGGTCTTGTCAGCGGGCACATTGGTGATCGACTACGTCACGGAGGAGCGATCTTCAGGCCGAAATTTTCCGGAAATGCGCATGTTGTCCGCCATTGAGAGAATAAATGGAACATCGCCCTCCGGACCAAGCACATCACACTGATTGACCGGGGTCGCAGGTCGCTTCAGTGTCCGCAGATCGCCAGGAGCAATCCGCCGCCCGATCGAAATCGGATCGAAGGCAAAGGCGACGCAGTTGGAACGACGGTCCGCAAAGACAGCCAGACTTGGCAATGCCCTTTATCTGATCGGGTGCATTGTTGCGGCCATTTGCTTCGCCGCGGCCGCCATCGCGGCGATCGTAATGTACAATTCAGGTGGTGTTTTTGACGTGGCATTTGCCCCAATCGTTGGAGGCGTCATCGCCACCGTCGGCCTTATCTCGTGGCTCATCGGTCGAGTCTGCCGCTACATCTTCTCCGGCAACTGACTCGCCCCGGTTCCACACGCGCTGTGCCGGAGTGCGATCGGCAACGCAGAACCCGTGTGTTACGAGAGCTCCGAGTTCCCTCAACGCCAAGCCTTCTTGCCGCTTTAGTTAACGGCCCGCGTTTGGCACCGCCTGTTGCAGTGAAGTTACAGCAATTCCGCGTGTGTCTGATAGGCGGTGACCTTGGGGCTAGTACAAGAAAAGTTGGAATGCAAAAGATGAAAAAAATTCTGCTCGTCACCGCCAGCATGATCGCGCTCGGCGCGGTCGCTCCCGCTTCCGCGGCTGATCTCGCGCCTCAGCCCTACACCAAGGCTCCGCCCCCCCAAGTAGCTCCGGCCCCGATCTATAACTGGACCGGCTTCTACATCGGTGGTCACATCGGCGGTGCGTTCGGTGGCAACGACAACATCCTCGCGCCCGGCTTCAGCGGCGGCAACGACGGTGTGTTCATGGGCGGCGTGCAGGCTGGCTATGATTACCAGTTCGCGCCGAACTGGGTGATGGGTCTTGAAGCCAACTATAGTTTTCTCGACACCAGTTCGAGCTTCGCCAATCGCGGCCTCGGTTCGGTAACCGGCCGCCTCGGCTACACCTGGGGTCCGACGCTGCTTTACGTCAAGGGCGGCTATGCCTGGGCTGACTCGCGCTTCACGAACGGCTTCGGCGGTGACGGCGGCAGTGACGGCTACACCGTCGGTGCCGGTCTCGAATACATGTTTACCCAGAACTGGTCGGGCAAGCTCGAATACCAGTACTATGACTTCGGCACCATCAACGTGCACGATTCTCTCGGCTTCAATGTCGGCAGCTTCCGCAACGACCAGCACACCGTCAAGGCGGGCCTGAACTACAGGTTCAACCTGGGTGGCCCGGCCGTCGCCAGGTACTGATCGCTCGCTTAACTCCAGGCGACATGAAAGCTCCGGGCCAACAAAGGCCCGGAGCTTTTTCGTTGGAGCGCTGGTTCCACCCGGACTGGAAGCCTCCTGCGCGGCGCGACGAACTGATCTGTGACGGTATGACGCACGACGATCAATGCGTGCTGGACCCGATCTCCAAGGGACGATGTCAGCTCGCGCTCATCGGGCTGATGGAGCGCGAAGCGGAGGCCCGCTGCGAGCGGTTTGGCTGGGGTGGTGGATTGTGGACAGGCGGATTGAATTTGCCGCTTGGACGCCCCGCGCTGCGGGGCTTCAGCGCCGGCGCCTCATCTGTACGGCCTTCAGATAGTCCGCAACCTGCTCAGCCCAATCGGCGGGTGGGGCCACGCCGGTAACTTGCGGGTTGCGACCGCAGCCAACGCAGATCGGGCGAGTGTCGTGTTCGCTCTCGAAGCTATAGGCATCCGCGCCGTCGGTCATCACGCACGGCGTCATGTCGGTGCGCCTACGGTCGCAGCGCTTCATCATGGCCTCCGTTCCCCGGCGAGTGCTAGCCGACACACTTTGCGAGTCCAGTGCTGGATCATGAGTCGCCCACCACCGCCGAGGAAAATGCAAAGTGAAACGCATTCGATGGAACAGCAACATGCGCGAGTGTTTTGGTTGTTGATCGATTATGATGCAATCGTGACGACGGAACCGGTGCTATTGGCACGGACTGCACATCCCATCACGAGGTGATTGTGATCTCATGGCCTGCATCGGATCGACCAAGCACGCGCATCGGCTAGGCCAATCCGAAACACTGGCAAAGACGGCTCCGACGCGGCCCTCAGACAGCACGTCGGGGCCGTCGCTCGCGTCAGCGGAGCTTGCGAGATGGGCGACAGCCGTGAAGTGTCATTGCCGGATATGCACGCGCGCGTGTTGACGCGGCGTTGCGGTGCTCAATAGCTTTGACGGTTGGGTTGGCTTGATGCTCGGTGATGGCGATGTCGAGAATAGAAGTGAGCGCGGAAGAGAAGGAATTGATTCTAATGCTGCGCGAATGGAAACGCGACGTGCGCGGCTTTGGATCGTCCGAGGTCTTGATTTCACGCCAGCATGGACGCGGATGGGAAATCAGACTTGCGCTCAACGCGGATCAAGCGTCATCCATCGGATTGAGCTTCGGCCTGGCTTGGAATGCGCTCGCGGCGACACGGTTGGGTGCCGCACGATAGGCGCGGCATTGGCTGTGCATGAATTATGATGCAACCACGGCAATGAAACCGGTGTGTTGGCACAAAGTGCACTTCCATCCAAAGCCGCGTGTGATCTGATCTTCGCTCGGATCAGCCGAGCCCCATAGCGCATCAAACTCGGGATAGTCCGGAACACTGGCGAAGGCGGCTTCGACGTCGAACCCCTCAGACTCACGTCGGAGCCGTCGAAAATGGTGGCGCCAATGAAAAATCGAACAGGCACCGAATGGGCCATCATTGCCGCTGAATGCTGGCTCGCAGTGGTCGCGGTGGTGATCTTGCTGATCGCGCTACACCCGGAAGTCGGCTGATTGCGACCCGCGCGGCCGTTGGGATTGAAGGGACGATTTTGCCTAAGGGTGCTGCCCCGGCGCATGGCGCAGGTCGGAATTCGTCGTCTTCAGGACAACCGCCACGCCGCCCGCCGCAGACGAGCGAGCGGAGCGTCGCCGCCCCGTACCTTCATCGCGTCACCCGCCCAGGAACCGGGATTGGACGAAGGCGCTGCAGAGCCATTCCAGGAGCGACCACGCGGTCGACGATACCTAAAACAGCGCCTCAAACATGCTTCAACGAGCAGCCGTAGACGGAGCGTCGGGACTTGCGCCTTCGGCCGCCTCGTTCGACTGTTCGGCGGCAACGGCGGAACGAATCTCATCAATCCGTCGACAAGCGCGGATCGCACACTCTCTCAACTCATCGATCGATTGCGTTTCCGCCCGCGTCTTTTCAATCGCTTCGATTTGCGAATTGAGGGCGGCAAGCTCTGCCTGGAGTTGCTCAAGTAGCGATTGGTTGGAACCGACCGCCCTTTCCACTCTCTTTGCCCGCATTGTCATCCCCAAATACGGTTGTACGTTCGTGACAACGATTCGTGGCGTCATTATGAATCCGAATGCCCGAAGCGTGGACCGGGGCCGCGCGTCACCGGCAAAGCATTGCCAACGGAGCCCGACCGCACTGCCGAACTGATCGTCCATCGCAAGACACGCGATTTCGTTCGGGCCTTGAGCACGCCTCATCCGCGAAGGCCGAACCTCGAACGAAAACGCTCCTGCTCGTGCTCTTGGATTTATCGCGACTGCAAATGCACGGCCTTTGCCAGGGCTCGCGCCGCCTCTTGCGGAGAGGCCTTGTCCGTATCGCCGTCGACCATGAGGTTGGCGGCGCGCATAGCCTCAACGGGAACCGCGCCGACAAGCGGAGCAAGTGCTCGCTTCAGCCGCGCATCGCCGGAGCGCTTTGGCGCGACGAGGATCAGCGCATCATAGGAAGGTATCGCATGCTTCGGGTCAGCCAGCACGAGGAGATCAAGCGCCGCGATACGCCCGTCGCTGGAGAACGCGGAGATGACGTCGGCCTCGCCGGATTCGAGAGCATGATACATCATCGTTGGATTGAACGAGCGTCGCGCTCTGAACGACAGACCATAGGCATTCTGAAGCGAGCGCCATTCCGGTCGTCCCAGGAACTCAAGATCATCGCCGATGGTGAGTTGAGGTGCAACACGGGCAAGATCGGCAAGCGACGTGACGTTTAGTGCCCGCGCTCTTTCTCGTTTCATCGCGAGAACGTAGGCATTTTCGAAACCAAGCGCGCCAAGGACCGTGACGCCCCGCTCTGCTTTCATCCAGCGGACGATCTCCGCCTGCATCTCCTCGCGTGGCGGCATGTCGGTGCGGCCGACGACATTGCGCCAGAGCGTGCCGGAATAATCGACGTAAGCATCAATGTCATTGTGAGCCAGCGCGCGAAAGGCGATAGCCGAACCGAGCCCGTCCTTGCGCGTTACTGCCGCTCCCTCAGCCTTCAGTCGGTCACCCATCAGGTCCGCCAGAATGAACTGTTCGGAGAAGCTCTTCGCGCCGATGACATAGGCTGCGGCTTCGCTCGAGAGCAGCGGGGCGAGAGCGGCGAGCGTGCCGAGAGCAAGCCCGGCGATACCGAACACCACACGCTTCCTGTTGCGTTCGGACGCTCCTGTCTCCACGAGGCCTAGACAGAAGTCGGTGATCAGAGCAAGTCCGGCGGCGGCAATGCAGCCGAACAGCACAGAAACCCAGTTCTCGGTTTGCAATCCCGTAAAAATGTAATTGCCGAGGCTGGTTTGGCCGACGGGCGTGGAAAGCGTGGCTCCTCCAATCGTCCATACAGCTGCGGTCCGCACCCCGGCCATGATGACAGGCGTGGCGAGCGGCGCCTTGACGCGCGTCAGAATCTGCTGCGGCGTCATACCAACGCCTTCTGCCGCTTCGACGATGGCAGGACTGATGCCATTCAGGCCAACCACGCTGTTGCGCAAGATCGGAAGCATGGCATAGAGCGTCAACGCTATCAGCGTCGGCAAGAATCCCAGCGCGGGGATGCCGAAGCCGAAGAGCCGTGTCGTCAAGGTCGAGAGCACAAGGAGCAAAGGATAGAACAGCGCGAGCAGCGCAAGTCCCGGTATGGTCTGGATCAAGCTCGCGATGGCAAGCACCAGCCTGCGTAGCCATGGCCGATTCGCGGCGAGGGCGGCCAGCGGCAGGCTGATGAGCAGTCCAAGCGCCAGCGCCGTGGCGCAAAGCAGGATATGTGGCGTGAGATAGGTGGGAAGCAGGCGCCAGGCGTCGAAGAAAGCGTCCAATCGGGCACCGGAAAGCAGCTCCGCGCCGGCATCAGGCACGGGCAGGTCCGTTGCTGGCCGCAAGCGCGGCGATACGTTCCGCTTGACGTCGCGGCACTTCCATCAAGGCGGTCACGTCCGGATCGTCGGAACCGGAGCCCATCATCAAGGCGTGCGGCGAATCGTCGGCCAGTATGCGGCCGTTCTTCATGACGACGATCCGATCAGCCATCAGCGCAGCTTCCTGGATGTCATGTGTAACCATCAGGGTCGTCATGCCGAACCGGTCGTGCAGGTCGCGGTAGGAAGACCCCAGGCTGTCGCGGGTGACAGGATCGAGCGCGCCCAGCGGCTCGTCCATCAGAACAATGCGCGGTCGGGCGGCGATTGCGCGCGCGACGCCAACCCGTTGGCGCTGACCTCCGGACAGCATGTGCGGAAAGCGGCTGGCGTAATCTTGCGGCAAGTCCACCATGTCAAGCATTTCGGCCACCCGCGTTTCGATCTCGTTCGCCTGCCAGCCACGCAACCTGAGTGTTACGGCAATGTTGTCGGCAACGCGCATGTGCGGAAACAAACCGATCCCCTGAAAGACATAGCCGATGCTCCGCCGCAGCATCGGCGGTTCGGCTTCGCTTACCGGCACTCCGTCGATCCTGACCTCTCCAACGTCAGGATCGACGAGCCGATTGATGGTCTTCAGCAGCGTGGTCTTGCCAGATCCCGAGCCGCCCACGAGCGCAACCAGTGAACCCTGCTGTACGTCGAGCGATACGTTGGAAACGGCAGCACTCCGCCCTCCATCGTAGGATTTCGATACAGCATCGATCTCGATATACGGCACGGAAGCAGACGGATTTGAGATCGGCGAAGCTGTCATGAGCAAGGCCTCCCTTTAGACTGCTGAACTGGAGACTGCTGAACTGGCAGAAAGTAACAGTGCAGGAGTCAGACCATGATCCACTTGGGTGCGCAGGTCACTGGGTCACACCCACGCCCATGTTCGGAAAGCGAGCCGGTCACGGCTCCAACGCGACCTGCAAGCCGTCGTCGCCCTCAATATGAACATAGCGGGGTCCGATCGGACGCCCTCTACCGCTGGCGACAGTGACAATGTTTCTCAGGGGAGCGGCGCGCGCATCCGCCTCAGGGCGCGACAGGATCAGATCGGCGTGAAACAGCCCTTCCGACTCAAGACCGGTCGCATCGACGCCAAGAGCCGCGAGGCTGGCCAGGCAACTTTCAAACTCTTCAGCATCGCGAAAACGACGCTGGATAAAAGTCGCGCCGGTAAGACGCTCTGTCACCAGGCCACGCTTCGCGAACGTCTCGGCTAGAGAATCGAACGGGAACATTCGCAGCACGAACGAAATGATCCATGGACGCTGCTCTGTCGCATCGAGAATCTTGCTGAACGTCTTCTCGGTGACGTAGCCGATACATCCCGTCGACATGATGACATCCGCGGATCGGATAAGACTCGCGCTGCCGGTCGAGAGTGCCTCGGTTTCAAGATCAGCGACAATGCCCTGCTCAAGCAGGCCAACACCCGTCGCATACTTGATCGCCGGCGCCGAGATATCGAGACCGATAAATCGCGCCAGACCGACATCCGGCCAAGCCGCATAAAAATGGCGATCGAGACGCACCAGTGTCTCGGAATCGATCGCCCTCATCTCGCGTCGAGCGTAGCGATGGCGCAAGCCCCCGAAGGTCAGTGGAAACCGGTGCACCGCTGCATTGATGCCGTATGAACAACCAACGTCAAGCACGGTCGGCTTGACGCCGGTTGCCGAAGCTTTCGCTGCCAGAATTTGGCGCACAACGGGCTCAGCCACGTCCGTGATCATGTAATCCAAATCGCCCAGGACAGAGAAGTATGCCCTGGGATCATCCAGGGCATAAATATCATCGAAGACGGCCTTGGACTGATTGATGCGCGAAAAATGTGTTTGCAACCCGATCTCCTATTTCACCTTTCAAGCCACTCGACGGCTGCTGCTATCAAGTGCTCGATGCCTTATTACAGAGATTGACTCACGCATAAACCCCATGGCGCTTTTTCAATCTCGCTTCGTGGAACTGCGCTGAGCACTGATGTGCACGCACGTGTTACGCGGCTTTTTTCCAAACCATCGCCTGTTGGGGCGGCTTGATGTGCGGTCGAGATGATGCCGAAAATGCCGGTCGCCCAGGCAGAGAAAAAATCAATTCCAACGCTGCACGAACGAAAGCGTGCGGACAGCCGGCCTCGATCATCCACGATGCGCGGCACGCTCACGTTGCGTGCGCGGTGGCGCCAATCGCCGCACCGGAGAACATTTCGCAGAAGCATGCAATGCGCTCGTACCGGCACAGTTGCCGACATCAGGTTGAGACCGCCGATAGCAAGGGGGCTCGGATGGGAATGATTGGCCCGCGTAGTTGGCCGATGGATCGAACTTGGCCTACGGACAAGGCGCGCTGTGCCAGCTCCTCGGCGACGGCAACTCACGCACGTGGTTTGGGGGCATGTAAGAAAGTGCGGCAAGCCGCCACGCCGAGGATGAGGCAGCTTGAAGCTGATTTGGTGGAACAGCAACTCGCGCATGCGCACAGGGCTAATGACGGTTTGCATCGCTTCGGAGGCTGATGTTCGGAACTTTGCCGGTTCCGCTCCTCCCGATGAGACTGTGACAGCCCTGATCGGATTGGGTTCCTCGCGGCGCGGTGATCACGTCGTATCTTGGTAGCGATGCCTTTCTTTCACTCGGAGACGGCAGCGAGCCCGGCCATTGCAGCCGCATGAATCAAATCAGGCGCGACCACGGGCATCGGTCGGCAGTCGGTCTGACGAAGGAGCGCATCGAGATTGTGGTCCTCAAACTGCTGTCGAGTCGACCTAGCGCGAAGATCGATACGCTGAAAAGGTCCGGCACGCATTTGACGGGTGCAGGCCGACGCCGCTGACTTCGAGGACACCCGGTGCAAGACCGGTGTCGCGGTCGCAAAGGCGATATCGCTTGATGAAGGATCTTGATGCACTGACGAGGCTGCACGTCTGCATCATCACCACCGAGTACGGAAAGGCGTTCACCGTCGACGGCTTCAACTGCTGGAGGCGCGATGCAATGAATGAGGCGGGCCTACCGCTCGATCGTCGACCGCACTCGCGCAAGACGTTGGGCCGACTGCTTGCCGATGCCGGCGCGACCGCACACGAGATGATGGCCGCGACGGGCCATCCGACGCTTGCCGAGGCGGACCGCTACACACGGAAGCGGATCGGCGTCGCGGCGGTCGCCGTGCGATCGTCAAGCTCGAGGACCACTAGGCGAACAGGACGCCCCAAACCCATTCCGGAAGCTTGGGGAAATCGACAAAAAGGTGAGAAAGATCAACGCGCGGAGGGCCGGGCTGGCGCTCCCTAGGGGAATCGAACCCCTGTTTCAGCCTTGAGAGGGCCGCGTCCTAACCGCTAGACGAAGGGAGCGTTGAGAGGCAAGGCAATAGCCTTGAAATCCCCCCGCCGCAAGATGGCTTGTGCATTGCGGCGGGGATTTTGTCATCCATGCTTACCATGCCGTGCCCGTCCTTTCGCAAGGGAAGCAGCCCGGGAACGCCCCTGCGCCCTGCGTGGCCTCAGCGCGTCGCATCCGCGCGGATACAGCGATGCAGCCGCCGATTGCATGACGCCCACCTCAGGCTGTCATGCCTGGGTCGTGCACCGCGGCCCAGCTTTCGCCAAACGGCAACGGCAAAACACTTGCCTGTGAAGTCATCCGGCGCCAGCCTCTGCTAACATCGCACGCATTCACCATGCTGCGCCGGGCAAGGCGCTCGAGAAGCAAGAAGGAGTGCTTGGAACAAAGCGCAATCCCTTGGCGCACGGCAATTTGGCTCACCAACATCTTGGCAAACAAACATCAGCGCGGCCGCAGGCCATGGAAGACGTTCCGCACCTCGCGCCGCACCGGTCAATAGCTTAAGCAGAGCGAGGACAGACCATGATCAAACTAAAAATCAACGGCCAGGAACAAAATTGGGACGGCGACCCCGATCTTTCGCTGCTCTGGTATCTCCGTGACGAAGCCGGCCTCACCGGCACCAAGTTCGGCTGCGGCCAGGCGCTGTGCGGCGCCTGCACCGTGATCATCGACAAGGAGGCGGTGCGCGCCTGCATCACCTCGGTCTCCGACGCGGCCGGCCGCGAGGTCACCACCATCGAGGGGCTGCACCCGACCGGCGACCATCCGGTGCAGAAGGCGTGGCGCCAGGTCAATGTTCCGCAGTGCGGCTACTGCCAGGCCGGCCAGATCATGCAGGCGGCGGCGCTGCTGGACCAGAACCCGAAGCCCGATCACGGCCAGATCCGCGAAGCCATGTCGGGCAATATCTGCCGCTGCGGCTGCTATCAGCGGATCGAGAATGCCGTCCATCTCGCATCGACGGGGGTGTGACATGAATATACGCACCAATCCGAACAAGCTTCGCGGCTTCGAGAAGCACGTGAAGGTCGAGAACCTTTCGCGCCGCAGCATCCTCAAGGGGCTCGGCATCGCCGGCTCCTTCGTGCTCGCCGCGCCCGTGATGACGCGCCAGGCCTTCGCCTATGAGACCGGCGCCGGCAAGATGCCGCACGGGGTCGTGGTCGACCCGCGAGTGTTCGTCGCGATCGCGCCCGACGGCACCGTCACCATCCTGGCGCATCGCTCCGAGATGGGCACCGGCGTCCGCACCAGCCTGCCCTTGATCGTCGCCGAGGAAATGGAGGCCGACTGGTCGCGCGTCCATGTCCAGCAGGCGCATGGCGACGAGGTCAAGTTCGGCAACCAGGACACCGACGGCTCGCGCTCAACGCGGCATTACCTGATCCCGATGCGCCAGATCGGCGCCTCGGCGCGCGCGATGCTGGAAGCCGCCGCCGCCAAGAAGTGGGGCGTGCCGGTCGCTGAAGTGAAGGCGCAGAACCACGAGGTCGTGCATTCCGCAAGCGGCCGCAAGGCCGGCTTCGGCGATCTCGCCGCCGACGCCGCCAAGGAGCCGGTGCCCGACATCAAGGGCCTGAAGCTGAAGGAGGCGAAGGACTTCCGCTATCTCGGCAAGGGCCAGGTCTCGATCGTCGACCTGCACGACATCACCACCGGCAAGGCGCATTACGGCGCCGACATCCGCGTGGCCGGCCTGAAATACGCGGTCATCGCCCGTCCGCCGGTCACCGGCGGCAAGGTCAAGTCGTTCGACGACAGCGCTGCGATGAAGGTGCCCGGCGTCGAGAAGGTGATGGAGGTCAAGGGCTGGCCCTGGCCGTCCAAGTTCCAGCCGCTCGGCGGCGTGGCCGTGATCGCGCGCAACACCGGTGCCGCGATCAAGGGCCGCGACGCGCTGAAGATCGTCTGGGATGACGGCGCCAATGCCAAATACGACTCGGTCAGCTATCGCGCGTCCCTCGAAGAGGCCGCGCGAAAACCCGGCCTCGTGGTGCGCAAGGAAGGTGATGTCGATGCGGCGCTGAAGAGCGCCGACAAGGTGATAACAGGCGAATATTATCTGCCGCATCTCGCCCATGTCAGCATGGAGCCGCCGGTCGCGGTGGCCGACGTCAAGGGCGACAAGGCGCAGATCTGGGCGCCGGTGCAGAGCCCCGGCGGCACCCGCGAGGACGTCGCCAAGACGCTCGGCATCCCCGAGGACAATGTCACCGTCAACGTGACGCTGCTCGGCGGCGGCTTCGGCCGCAAGTCGAAATGCGACTTCGCGCTGGAGGCGGCGTTGCTCTCGAAGGAACTCGGCGCGCCGGTCAAGGTGCAGTGGACCCGTGAGGACGACGTGCGTCACGACTTCCTGCACACCGTCTCCGTGGAACGGATCGAGGCCGGTCTCGACAAGAACGGCAAGGTGATCGCGTGGCGGCATCGCAGCGTGGCGCCGACCATCGCCTCGACCTTCGCCGCCGGCGCCAACCACGAGGCGCCGTTCGAGCTCGGCATGGGCCTGATCGACAACCCGTTCGAGATCGCCAATCTGCAGTGCGAGAATCCGGAAGCGGCCGCAATGACGCGGATCGGCTGGTTCCGCTCGGTCTCCAACATCCCGCGCGCCTTCGCGGTGCAATCCATGGTCGGGGAAATCGCGCATGCGACCAACCGCGACCAGAAGGAGATGTTGCTGGAGCTGATCGGATCGCCCCGGATCGTCAACCTGTCCTCGGTGAAGGATCCCTGGAACTACGGCGAGCCCTATGAGAGCTACCCGATCGACACCGCGCGGCTGCGCAAGGTGGTCGAGCTGGTCGCCGAAAAGGGCGAGTGGGGCCGCAGCGTGCCGAAGGGCCACGGTCTCGGCATCGCCGTGCACCGCTCTTTCGTCAGCTACATCGCGACCATCGTCGAGGTGGCGATCGACGACAAGGGCAAGCTCACGGTGCCGCGGGTCGATACCGCCATCGATTGCGGCACTTACGTCAATCCGGAGCGGATCAACTCGCAGATCGAGGGCGCCGCGATCATGGGGCTCAGTCTCGCCAAATATGGCGAGATCAGCTTCAAGGACGGCAAGGTGCAACAGGGCAATTTCGACGACTTCCCGGTGATCCGGATCGACGAATCGCCTGCGATCACCAACGTCTACATCGTGCCGCCCGGAGCGGACACGCCGCCGAGCGGCGTCGGCGAGCCCGGCGTGCCGCCGTTCGCACCGGCATTGATGAACGCGATCTTCGCCGCCACCGGAAAGCGCATCCGCGCACTGCCGATCGGCAAGCAGCTGGAGACCTGAGGCTGGTCGACCGCTAGACGAAAAAGATCAGACGCCCGCGACGCTTTGTTCGCGGGCGTCTTGCTTTGAGGGCAGGATGATTTTGGATCGCTGAGCGTTCACCGTCATTGCGAGGAGCTCGCGACAAAATTGCAAAGCAATTTTGCGCTGAAGCGACGAAGCAATCCATCGCTCCGCAGATGTGGACCGATGGATTGCTTCGCCGAGCCTGTCATCGGGCGCGCGTTCGCGCGACCCGTTGGCTCGCAATGACGCTGAAGCGGACCGGGAAGCGGCCGGTCTCCCCAACCGCCGCTTCCCGATCGCATCGCCCCCTATCGCCAGAGCGTCTTCAAGACAACACGACCGAAGAAAGGTCAGGAGCGTGATCCGATTCAATCGGATCATGCTCTGCTCGCGCCTTACTTCTTGTCGTCGAGCGCGAACACCCAGATCACGCCGCCCTGCGGGACGTTGTTCTCGAAGCCTTTGACCTTGCCGGCCAGCGCATCCTGGATGCGCTGGGCGTCGACGCCCCAACCCGACTGGACCGCGATATATTGCTTGCCGTCGACCTCATAGGACATCGGCATCGCCATGATGCCGGAGTTGGTCTTCTGCTCCCACAACAATTCGCCGGTCTTGGCGTTGAAGATGCGGAAGGCGCGGTCGTTGGTGCCGCCGGCGAGCACGAGATCGCCTGCGGTTGCCGTCACCGCGCCGAACAGCTGCGACGTCTTGTAGTCGTGCTGCCAGACCTTCTTGCCGGTGACCGGATCCCACGCCTGCAACTCGCCGAAATGATCGGCATTCGGCGCGGGGATCAGGCCGATGTCCTCCGGCTTGGTGCCAAGCCAGAGCTGGCCGGGAACCAGCGGCTGCTTCTCGCCGGTGAAGCCGCCGCAGAAGTTCTCGTTGGCCGGAACGTAGACCAGCTTGGTGTTCGGGCTATAGGCGGCGGACGGCCAGTCCTTGCCGCCCCACAGCGATGGGCAGAACTCGACCCGCTTGCCGAGCACCGGCTTGTGCTCGGGATCGACGATCGGCCGGCCGGTCTCGGCCTCGATCCCCTTCCAGACATTGGTCTTCACGAACGGCCAGCCGGCGACATAGTTGATCTTGTCCGGCTTGCGCTCCAGCACCCAGAAGATCGCATCGCGCCCCGGATGGACCAGGCTCTTGAACGACCGTCCGTCGCGCTGCATGTCGATCAGCATCGGCGCATCGACCTCGTCCCAGTCCCAGGAATCGTTCTGGTGGTACTGGAAGTGGGTCTTGATCTTGCCGGTGTCGGGATCGAGCGCGAGCACCGAGCTGGTGTAGAGGTTGTCGCCGGCATGCATCGAGCCGGGCCAAGGTGCTGCGTTGCCGACGCCCCAATAGACCGTCTTGGTGTCCTTGTCGTAGGTGCCGGTCATCCAGGCCGATCCGCCGCCCGACTTCCAGTCGTCGCCGCTCCAGGTCTCGTGACCGGGCTCGCCTTCGCCGGGAATGGTGAAGGTGCGCCAGAGCTCCTTGCCGCTGTTCGCGTCATAGGCGGCGACATAGCCGCGCACGCCGAACTCACCGCCGGAGCCGCCGACGATCACCTTGCCGTCGACGGTGAGCGGCATCAGCGTCATGTACTGACCCTTCTTGTAGTCCTGGACCTTGGTGTCCCAGACCACCTTGCCGGTCTTGGCGTCGAGCGCGACCACGTGATCGTCCGTGGTGGCGAGATAGAGCTTGTCCTCCCACAGGCCGACGCCGCGGCTGGTCGGATGCAGCTGGAACAGATCGTCGGGAAGCTGCCGCTTGTAGCGCCAGTACTCTTCGCCGGTCTTGGCGTTGAGCGCGATCACCTGCCCCATCGGGGTCGCGACGAACATCACGCCGTTGTTGACGATCGGCGGCGCCTCGTGACCTTCGATCACGCCGGTCGAGAAGGTCCAGACCGGCTTGAGGTCCTTGACGTTGGACGTGTTGATCTGGTTGAGCGGACTAAAGCCCTGTCCGTCATAGGTCCGGCGATAGAGCATCCAGTTGCCGGGTTCGGGATTTTCGAGACGCTGAGACGTCACCGGACTGTAGTTTTCGATGGGCCCCGCGACGGCATAGGTCGAAATGAGGCACGTGAACGCGACACAACTCGACAGTAACCACTGCTTGCTTGTCATGAGATGCTACCTCCCTGCTCTGTTCTATTTTTTCAGTTTTATTTAGATCATGCAGAACTCCCGGTGCGGCCTCATCCTCCCTGCTGAGCACCCACCTTCCCGACGAATGGCGCTGCGACCGTGATCGCGCCGTCGGCCACCGTCAGCGGCAATGCCGCGAGGCGACGTGGCGCCGGCCCGAACACGACCTGCGCATTCTGCCGCGGATCGTATTCGGAGTTGTGACAAAGGCATTTCAAAACTTTTTTGTCGCCCTGCTCTTCCTTCACCCAGGCGGTGATCGGACAACCGGCATGCGAGCAGATCACGGAGTAGCAGACGATGCCGTCAGGCGCGCGGGCGCGCGTCGCATCGTCGAGCTCGTTGGGATCGAGCTTGACCAGCACGACCTCGTTCAGCCGCGAACCTTTGCGGACGACCAAGGTTTTCGGGTCCTGCGGCCAGGCGCGAATCGGCGGTCCGTCCAAGGTCAGATCATCCGACTTGATGACCTGGCCGGCCTTGTCGCCTTCGGCGCGCACAAGCACATCGGCTTTCTGCGGTCGCTCACTGGCGCCGGGCTGATCTTCATCGTCGGCGGCCGCGGGTTCGATCGCGGCGAGACAGGCGCAGCTCGCAAGCGCGGTCAACACCGCGCGACGCGTCGGATCGGTGCACGACCCCACTGCATCGGATTCACCGGACTGTGCGATGGAAGCGTTGGGGTTGGGTGGCGACATGGCGCAAGCTGAACGTGCAACTCGGCCGAAAAGATGGCGGGACACCTTCTCGATGCGCGAACGCATGCGCAAAAAATGCGCTGCAGCTTTTGGTTGATCGACGACGCGGCTTCGCGATTGCGAGCGTCAGGGCTCGTTGACGAAGCTCAGCCTGCCTGCAGGTTTCAGCGTCTTTGCATCAAATGTGCGGATCTCTGTTGCACCGCCTATATCGAGCGTGACGAGCAGCCGATCGCCGGCTGTGCCGGTGGCGACGATGCGGGCGCCCTTCGGCAGCGCAGCAGTGACGTCGGATACCGAAACGGGGCTTCCCTCGCTGCGATAAAGACGGTAGCCGATGGCAATCAACACGATGGCCACGGCCAATGCCGAGGTCAGGCCCGCGATCAGCATCATGCGCCGCACCCGCGCGATCAGCGCGGCCTGGTCGGGGGTCGGTTCGGTCACGGCGGTGTCGGTCATCACAAGGCTCTATATCTTTGCACCAGGTATCTTCGAATGGCGGTCGGAAGCTGGAGGTCATCGTCGCGGGCGACGAGGGCTCGGCCCGGCTCGACCGCGTGCTCGCGCAGCGCACTCCGGAGCTGTCGCGCTCCCGGCTGAAGGCGCTGATCCTCGCCGGTTCCGTGACCGTCAAGGACGCCGTCGTCCGCGACCCCGCTTATCATGTCGCCAAGGGCGATACGATCATAATCGACGTGCCGGAGGCGGCCCCCGCCGAGCCCCAGGGCGAAGACATCGCGCTCGACATCGTGTTCGAGGACGACGACATCATCGTCATCGACAAGCCCAGGGGCCTGGTCGTGCATCCCGCGGCCGGCCACGCCTCCGGGACGCTGGTCAACGCGCTGATCGCGCATTGCGGCTCGAGCCTGTCCGGCATCGGCGGAGTGAAGCGGCCGGGCATCGTGCACCGCCTCGACAAGGACACCACGGGACTGATGGTGGTTGCGAAGAACGACCAGGCCCATCAGTCGCTGACGGCGCAATTCGCCGACCACGGCCGCACCGGGGCCATGGAGCGCGGCTACATGGCGTTCGTCTGGGGCGTGCCGAACCGGCCCCACGGCACGATCGACGCGCCGATCGACCGCCACCCGCATGCCCGCGAGAAGATGGCCGTGCGCCAGGGCGGCCGCGAGGCGATCACCCATTTCGAGGTGCTCTCGAGCTTTGCCGGCCGCGACGGCAAGCCGGTCGCCTCGCTGCTGGCGTGCCGGCTCGAGACCGGGCGGACCCATCAGATCCGCGTCCACCTCGCCCATCTCGGCCACCCGCTGCTCGGCGACAGTGTTTACGGCGCTCACTTCAAGACCAAGGCCGGACAGCTCGGCGCGGAAGGTAAGGACGCACTCACCGCGCTCGATCGGCAGGCCCTCCATGCCTATCTGCTGGCTCTGGAGCATCCGCGGACCGGGGAACTTTTACACTGGGAAGCGCCTCTGCCGGAGGATTTGCTTCTCCTTCAACGGGCGCTGGAAGCGGCGGTATGACGCACCCCTCCGGGAAAAGCCGAGCTATGACAACAGGTTATAGCTGGCACACGGGGACGTGACGTCAGCAATCCTTCCCTATCACGGACAGTTTGGTGTATGTTGCACCTGCGCTGAATATCCAGCGCGGAACATCGCAGCATGGCCGGCTTTAACCCAGCGGCCACCTGCCGGGCCCGCCGCTATCGGGGGTCTGAACCACTGGAGGGCGCTCGAATGGCCCGTACAGCTACGTTGCCGGTCCTCAATGGAGAATCCGGCCTTTCACGTTACCTCGCCGAGATCCGCAAGTTCCCCATGCTGGAGCCCCAGCAGGAGTACATGCTCGCCAAGCGTTGGCGCGAGCATGATGATCGCGACGCGGCGCATAAGCTCGTCACCAGCCATCTCAGGCTCGTGGCCAAGATCGCCATGGGCTATCGCGGCTACGGCTTGCCGATCTCCGAGGTCGTCTCGGAAGGCAATGTCGGCCTGATGCAGGCGGTGAAGCGATTCGAGCCCGAGAAGGGCTTCCGTCTCGCCACTTACGCCATGTGGTGGATCAAGGCGTCAATACAAGAGTACATTCTGCGTTCCTGGTCGCTCGTGAAGATGGGCACCACCGCGAACCAGAAGAAGCTCTTCTTCAACCTGCGCAAGGCCAAGAGCAAGATCTCCGCTCTGGAAGAGGGTGATCTCCACCCCGACCAAGTGAAGCTGATTGCCAAGCGCCTCGGCGTGACCGATCAGGACGTGATCGACATGAATCGCCGCCTCGGCGGTGACGCGTCGCTCAATGCCCCGATCCGCGACGACGGCGAAGCCGGCGAATGGCAGGACTGGCTGGTCGACAACTCGCCCAACGCCGAAGCCCTGATGGCCGAGAGCGAGGAGTTCGATCATCGCCGCCAGGCCCTCAACGGTGCGATCGGCGTGCTCAACCCGCGCGAACGCCGCATCTTCGAGGCGCGTCGTCTGGCGGATGAGCCGATGACGCTGGAAGACCTCGCCGCCGAGTTCGGCGTGTCGCGCGAGCGCGTGCGGCAGATCGAGGTCCGCGCGTTCGAGAAGGTGCAGTCGGCCGTCAAGGGCACGATCGCCCGGCAGGAAGCCGCTCTCGAGGCCGCGCACTAAACGCGCGGCAACGAGCCAACAGACACGAAAGCCGGCGGCAACGCCGGCTTTTTTGTTGTTGTCTGTGGGATCGGTGGAGCCAACGGGTCCGCGCAACGCGCGGCCCGATGATAAACTCCGCGATACCCATCATCCCACCACGCGACATGCAGCGCGATAGGTGATTGACACCAAGCTGCCTCTAGGCAAGATTTTGCGACGGTTGATGCGACCTGCTGGTTGCACCCTCACGGGAACGGTGAACGTATCGAGCCCTCTATTGGCTTTCCTTCGCCCGAGCGACCGGGTCAGCAACGCAACCGCCTGGCACGCCTGGTTCGCTCTAGTCAAAGGACGAAGTCATGCGCGATTTTCGCGATGCAAAAGCCATGGCGCGTACCTTGCGCGCTTCCCTGACTGCCAAAACCGTCGCCATCAGCCACGGCGAAAGTCTGGAACTGGTCTCAAAAATGTTCGGCGTCGCCGACTGGAACACGCTGTCGGCGGAGATCCAAGCGAGACGTGAGGGACCGTTGGTCGCAGCCGCAGCACACGCCACGGAGGCGGGACGCCATCCCGCCGTGCCGATCCGGGATTTCGTACCGTTCCCCGGCGAGATCGCGCCGCTTTACGCCTGCAGCGCCAAAGCCATTCAGGCGCTTGGACGGGCCTTTCAAGGTGCGCGGCCAATCATAGTCGCGATCCAAAGAGGCTCGGACGTCGACGAGCCCGGACGCAGGGATATCTATGACGTCGGTGTTCTTGGCAGCGTCCTGACCCTAGACCAACTGGCCGACGGCAGATGGAAGGCGCTGACCCAAATCCATCGGCGCATCATGATCAAAGATTTCCTCGGAGAGGCGGACAGCTATGTCGCCGAGGTCGATGATCTCGACGAACAACCTGCTCCGGATGTGCCGTATCTTATCCTGTCAATCAAAGCGTATTTCATGGCCCATTCATTTCGCGATGCAATGAAGCGAGGTTATCCGCGTGAGCCGCAAATCAAGCCGCCGTTCGAACGGGTCCGCGATCCTGGCCGGCTCGCCGACATGATTGCATCGCATATCGAGCTTTCCATCCCGGACAAGCAGGCGCTGCTCGCGACCCTCGATCCCGTAAGGCGGCTCGAAAGGGTCGGGGCCCTGCTGCAGGGGAACGCTTGAGGTCGGCCCCGTGGGTCAAGCGGGCGACGATACCCATCATCCCACCACGCAGCACGAGGTCGATGGGCATCGCTTCGCTCCACCCATCCGGGGCCGGTTTTTGGCGTGATGCATCGGCGTCGACGATGTCCGCACCGGCCTGAGGGCCAGAAGCGGACGACCGATGCAGCATCCTGCGACGAAAGATTCCTGTTCAAGCACTGCGTCGGCGCCGCCGGGCAAGGCCGCACGATGGCCGGACCGGTCAACTTCTGCGCAAGGCCTCGGTCGTGCCCGACGTCATGGGCGCGCCAGATGATCGCGTTGATCGCGGAGGCGTAAGATCCTGGATAAAATCCCTCAGTGCCTCGGTATCGAACGGCTTGCGGAGTATCTTGAGACTTGGCGGAGCTGCCTTTGCAGCATCGCTGTAGCCGGTCGTAAGGGCTATGGGCAAGCCGGGATACCGCGACCTGACTTCTCTCGCGAGCCCGACGCCATCGATGGTCCCGGGCATGACGATATCGCTGAAGACGAGATCGATCTTTGTCCCGGCTTCGAGCAATTTCAGCGCCGCTTCGGCCGAGTCGCGATAGATCGTGTCATAGCCCAGATGCTCAAACAGCGAGGATGTCACGTCCGCAACTTCGGGACTGTCGTCGACGACGAGAACCGTCTGCCGCTGGGGTTGCCTTGCTCTTGTTCTGGCAGCGGCCAGCTCCTTGCCGGTGATCTGCTCTTCTGCGCAAGACGGCAAATAGATTGTAATCGTCGTTCCCTGTCCAACCTTGCTGTCTGCCGTCACCGTTCCACCCGCCTGATGCGCAAAACCATAGACCTGGGACAAGCCGAGCCCGGTGCCCTTGCCGACCTCCTTGGTCGTGAAAAATGGATCGAACATCTTGGACAGAAGGTTCGGTGGAATGCCGGTGCCGGTATCGTTGAGCGTTATCGCAAAGAAGGCCTTTGCGCGGCGATCGCCGCCGGCTTCCTGGTCCGCGGTCACCGCATGGACGGACAATGTGAACGTGCCGCCGCTTGGCATTGCGTCGCGCGCATTAACGGCGATGTTGACGATCGCAAGCTCCAGCTCGGCGAGGTCCACCTTGATCGACGCGACGCCCTCGCCGACGTTCTCGTTGTACACGATGTTGCCGCGTAGCGAGCTCTCGATCATCGTCCGCATGTTCTTGATGGACGCATTCAGGTCGACGATCGTCGGGCTGAGATGCTGGTGACGCGAGAATGTCAACAATTGGCGTGTGAGGCTCTCGCCGCGTTTGGCCGCGGTCTGTATGGCTTCGATTGCCTTGGGCAGTTTTGGATCAAGCAGGCGCGTAAAGATCTGGGCACTGCCTCCAATGATCATCAATAGGTTGTTGAAGTCGTGCGCAATCCCGCCGGTCAGCTTGCCGATCGCCTCCATTTTCTGCGACATCGCCAGCTGTTCGCGTGCCTGGACCAGCTTCTCCTCCGCGTCGCGACGCTCGGTTGCGTCCCGCAGGATACTTATGAAACCGATCAGATTTCCCTCGTCATCACGGCTCGAAGCGACCGATCCGGTGGTGAAGAACGGCGTTCCATTCTTTCTGATGCGCCAGCCCTCTACTTCGTGCCTGCCTTCCTCGATTGCCGACTCCAGGGCGTGTGCCGGTGAACCCGCGCGGCGTTCATCCGGCCGATAGAAGATCCCGAAGTGCTTGCCTATGATTTCTTCCGGGGTGTAGCCGGTGATTTTTTGAGCGGTGCTATTCCAGCTCGTAACGTGCCCCTCTTGATCAAGCGCAAAAATTGCATAGTCGACGACGCCTTCGATCAGGGTTTGGAAGTGGCGCCTAACGTTGCCGAGCGCCAGGGTCTTCCGTTCCAGCTGGCTGTTCAACTGGTCCTGAACAGAACGCAGATGGGTTTCGATAAACTGGCGCGTCGCAATTGCCGCAGCCAAGGCCAGAGCGGGCCCCGATACGCTGATCGAAAGCACGAGCAATGACAACAAGGCACCATTCGGATCGCTTTTCGGAAATGGATCATTGCCCAACGCGAACCCCCAGACCGCCATTCCGGTGAAAACGAGCGCCGCGGCAGCCACGGCGCATCGATTGCCGCGCAGGCCAGCCCAGATCAACGGGAGCAAGGCCAGAAAGCCGAGAAGGCTGCGATGCGGCAGCTGCACGTCGAGTTCGTTGCTGATGAGGTCGCTGCCAATGAGCGGGCTGTAGGCAACGATCCCGATGATGCCAGCGAAAGCAGGAATCGCGATCGATTCGAGCAGATCCCAACTGGAGGAAGTCCGTAAGGGCATCATCGCCCAGAGCACGATGACCGGAGCAATCACCAAGGCCGCGGTCGCGTCCGCAAGCCACCAGGTCAACCCTGCGACGACGGAATCGGAAAAGCTCGGTTCGTTCACGAAGACGAATCCGGCCAAGGCGATCAACGAACTGATCATCGTGGTCGGTGCAAAGGAGATGATTGCAAACTTTGCAACACCGGATGGTGTGGCAAACGTCTGGCAACCATTCGACCAGCGGCCGATCAGCCATGTCCCGGCGAATGCCGCAAGGAGGCTTCCAATCCCGGCGGCGCCAAACTCCAGGAGCGATCGGTCGGTCACGAGGTAAGGTGCGACGCTGCCGATCAGGATCGCGGGCCAAATCCGGTAACCACGCAGCAGGACCAGTGCGAACGCAACCGCGGTTGGCGGCCACAGCGGTGTCGCGGCCGGATTTATTGCAGGAAGGAGTCGCGCGGAGGCGGCAAGGCCACCGTAGATCGCGGCGACGATCAAAACTTCGACCGTGTAGGCCACGACGCTCCGAGCATCGCCAAAAGCGGACATCCCGGCCTTTTCGAACCTTGCCCGTTCCATCACAAGCCTTTGCGGTGGGCACCTCGAGTATGCAGTAGGGAACGACCTGGCACCGGTCCAACGTCACCCGAAGGAGGGCGATCGCATTTTCACCACGTCGACGACACCCTGCCAAACACTCAACTCAGTTTTGACCAAAGCATGGCCGCCGGATCGAGAGTAGAGGCGGTTGGCAATTTCGGAACAAGTGGGCGTACGGCAACACCATTGACCTAATAGCCGCGGTCCTTGCCCGATGAGCCGCCGTTCAACCCGGAATCTGCCAGCGGGCGCGAGTTGCATTCGGGCAACATCCTTTGGAAAGATAGGTCGTTAACCTTCTTTCGCCATTGCGTGACCACGCCCTGAGCCGACAATCCGCCTCGTCACATGCAGCAATCTGACTCCCGAGGAGTCCGTGGAGGCTGGGATGATGAACTCGCGGCGAATGCGGGCGGCGGCGTTGGGCGGGACGGTCGTTCTGTCAGGCTGTGTTCTCTCGTGGTTTGTGGCGTTCGGTTCGACCGGTATCGAGAAGGCCGGTGCGTCAGTTGACGATAACCGCGCACCTGCCGTCGTCGCCGATGCCCTATCCGCGACATCACCAGCAACTGCCACGCCGAACGCTGCCGTCGATGGCCCCAATGCAGTGACCATGAGCGAACAGGAAGCGGCGGCGACCACCAATGCTGCGCCGACCGTGCACGAGACGGAACCCGTCGTCACGGCCACGTTGACCGATCCGGCACTGCCGCCGGACACTCAGCCGGTGCAGGCGCCGGCAGCGAACACGCCGGATCCGGCGCCTCGCGCAGCCAAGGCGACGCTAGACTCCGTCGAAATCCTCGACGAGTGCTTTGACGTTAACGCTTGCATCGACCGCTATCTGTGGGCGCTCTATCAAAGGACGCCCAAGGAAGACACCATCAAGGTGCCGGAGCAGAGGCAGGTGCGTGTCAAGAGAAAGAAGAAGATGGTGACGGTCACCAGAACCTTCACCAGGCTTGTCGATGAGGATTTCGGCTGGAAGGACACCAAGGCGGCCGAAAGAGCCGGCATGCCGATGATGGACTACGTCATGGGAGGCGTCGACCGGAGCTTCAAGCTGAAGCTCTTTCGTGCGCTTCTCGCCGCGGAACAGGCCGGCCTGTCGCCCGGCATCACCAGCGCTTTCCGCGATGACTACCGCCAGTCGATCGCAAGCGGGCTGAAGGCGGCAAGCAACAAGTCGTATCACGGCGGCAGCTTCCGTGGCGGCTACGGCCATGGGCTCGCGGCCGACATCGTCAGCATCGACGGCGCGACGCGCGACGACCGCTGGAGGTCGTCGGAACGGCTCTGGAAATGGGTCGACGCGCACGGCAAGGAGTTCGGCGTCGCGCGCCCCTATCTCGATTTTGACCCGCCTCATCTGGCGCCGATCGATGGCAAGGAATATGCCTCCCACCGCGGTGGCGTCAAAACGCGGCAAGCGGCGCTGGACGCGAAGACGCGCAGCCGCCGCGCGGCACCCGACAATCGGGCCGCGGCAAAACGCGCAAAAACCGCGAAGTCATCGAAGGTACGAACGATCTGAGCGGGATCACGACGGTCCGTATGGTGGATGAGCTCACCGGGTCCGCGCAAAAGCGCGGCCGATAACGGCCAGTGTAACCCACATGAGTGCGCTTGGGGTCAGAAGGCGATATCCCCGAGGTCGGATCGGGTTTCCGCTTCGTCCCGCGAAAGCGGGCGTCCCGGATTCAGTGGAGTCCGCCCCCTACTCGCCCCACTGCCGCGCCATGGTCGCGAGCGCGCAGCCCTCGCAGTAGCGGGCGTCCTTGAAGTCGATCCAGTTGTGCGCGTAGACGCGATCGAGCGGAATGCCGTAACGCGCACGCAGCACCTTCACCAGCACCCGCCAGGCCGCGACCTGCGCATCGGTCGGGCCCTTCGTGACGTCGGGGAAATTGCCGGCGAATTCGACGCCGATCGACGTGTCCTTGTTCGCCTGGCGGTAGGTCTTGCTGTTGTCGATGTATTTGTTGTCGTTGCGATCGGCGCCGTCGGTGTGGGTCGGAACGATGTTGTCGGCGACCGCCCAATAGACCGTGCCGTCGGTCTCGACCCAGACCATGACGCCGCGCCGGGTCGGATTCTTGTGCTGCTCTTGCGCGCCGTATCGCGCCGAGCCGGCCGGCCCCTCGGTCTGGTGCACGATGATGTTGCGCCAGGGACGCGATTGGGCGACGTCGCCCCAGGGCGACAGCCAGACCATCTTCAACCCGGGTATCTCGGGCGTTCCCTGCGATCGCGCGATCGTTGCGAGATCGCGCGTTTCGGCCGATGCGGCCGAGGACAGGACGAACGCAAGCAGTGCGGCGAGCAGGCGGGGCATCATACTGAAATTCCGGTGTCGCGCCTCGTTAGAGCATTATCCGGAAAAGTGGGAACCGGTTTTCCGAAAAGATCATGCTCGAACAAAGAGATGAGATCGTGATGCGTTTCCGTGGAAACGCATTGCGATCTAGCACGCTCTAGCACGCTCAGGCGCGCTTGCGCAGGGTCGCCTCCACCAGGTCGGCCATCCCGGGCGGTAGCTTGGGCTCGTAGGTCGCGTAACCGTTCTTGCCGCCCTTCTTGGCGTCGTAGAGCGCATGGTCGGCGGCGGCGATCAGGCGGTCGGGGTGCATGCCGATCTCGCGGGTCCATTGCGCGATGCCGATTGAGACCGCGATCGGAATGTCATTGCCGGTGCACTGCTCGGCATCGGCACGGCACACTTCCAGCACGCGGCGCGCGATCATCGCCCCCTCGCGCAGCGTCGAGGACGGCAGCACGATGCAGAACTCGTCGCCGCCGGTGCGGGCCAGCATGTCGCCCGGGCGGAGCCTGGTCTGCGCCATCAGCGTGAAGTGCTGCAGGCAGGCGTCGCCGGCGGCGTGGCCGTGGGTGTCGTTGATGCCCTTGAAGCCGTCGAGGTCGATCACCAAAAGCGCGAATGCTTCGCCGTTGCGGTCGGAGCGCGCGCATTCCTCGGTCAACCGCTGCAAGAGATGGCGGCGGTTGCCGACGCCGGTGAGATCGTCGAGCAGCGCGAGGTCGGCGACCTCGTTGCGCAGCCGGTCGATCGCCATCAGCAGGAAGCCGAAATTCAGCGCCATCGACAGGAACACCATCAGCAGGATCGCCAGCGACTGGCCCGCATTGAAGCGGACGAAGGAGAATTCGCCGGGCTGCAGCAGCGCGCCGACGAGGCGCAGCGCGTAGATGGCGATCAGCACGGACGCGACGATGCCGGCCAGCCGCGCGCCGGGGCTGACGCGGCCGTTCTCGGGCGACAGCAGCAGCTTCAGCGTCAATGCCAGCGGCGTGACCTGGGCGATGGTGTAGACCAGGATGCGCATCGGGATGCTGTCATAGGCAAAGACGAAGACGCCGAGGCCAATGCAGGCGAACGCGGTGGACAGCGCGGTGCTGCGCCAGCCCACCGGCTTGCCGTAGAACCGCTCGATGCCCATCGCGGCAAGGCCGGCGGCGAACACCATCAGCGTCCCGGCCGCGATCAGCGGCGAGAGCGAGTCCGTCGTCATCACGCGGAGCATCGCGCAGGCGGCGCCGGCGGACGCGACGAAGGCGGACGCCGTCCAGAACCGCGCCGCGCCGAATGCAGGATAGCTGCGCGCGACATAGGCCCAGATCACGCCGAGCGCGAGAAAATTGATAATGAATACCGTCCAAAGCGTCGGAACGCTCAACATCGCCCCTGTTCGAGACCCGTATCGGCCTCGCCTCTTCTGAAATAGCCGCCCCACCGCTTGGGCGTTTCCCCAACGGCAATCCCCGTTGCCTTGCGGGACAGGATGCGGCCGCGCCGCTTAACGGACCGTCACCCGGCACGGGTGAATCCATGCTGTGGTTTTGAATTGATGAAGATGTGCGCATCCGCCATTTGCGCATCGTTAAGCATGACGGCGCGACGACGCCGCGCCGCTCGACACGCGGATGCTGGCGAAAAAGCTGGCTAAAACACGTAACAGCTGTGGATAACACGATGACGGCGCGGTGACAGCACGCGGCAGCCGCCTCCGAATCTGCTGAGTTTGATACTGAGGATGTTGCGAGGCTGGCCCTCCGCCAAGCATGCCTCGGAGTCGCGTTCAATCCATGAAACCCTGAGAGGATACTATGGCTAAGAAAGCGAAGAAGGCGAAGAAGGCGAAGGCGAAAAAGGCCACCAAGAAGAAGGCCGCCAAGAAGTAACCAATTCCAGCCCGGGTAGCGGCTCTTGCCCTGCCCGGGCATCCGGACCGGGACGACCGGCCGTAGCGACGCCAGCCTGGAAATACGTCTACCTCGAATTCACCAGTCTTGAATCGATCGGCCCCCGGCAGATGGGGCGCAGGGCAGCAGGCGCAAGGCCTGCTTTTTTATTGCCTGCACCCTATTGCTTGCATCAGGGCGCGCGCGGATGCGGCCTCAGCGCTCCGCGAAGGCGAGCTTGGCGCCGAGCACGGCAAAGCCCGCGGCGAAGCTGCGCCTGAGCCAGGCCATCACCTTCGGCCGGGTGATGACGCGGTCGCGCAGCGACGCCGCGAACAGCCCGTAGACCGCGAACACCGCGAAGGTCATCGCCATGAACACGAAGCTGAGCTCGGCCATCCGCGCCAGCGGGTGCGGCTCGTCGACGGCGATGAACTGCGGCAGGAAGGCCAGGAAGAAGATCGACAGTTTCGGATTGAGGATGTTGATCAGGATCGCGGTCACGATCACCCGCCCGCGCGAGCGCGGCTTGATCTCGGTGTCGACGGCGAGCGCGCCGCGCTCGCGCAGCGCCTGCCAGGCCATATAGAGCAAATAGAGGACGCCGCCCCATTTCAGCGCCGCGAACGCCACCGCACTGGTGTGCAGGATGGCGGCAAGCCCGAGCATCGCCGCGATCATCTGCGGCACGATCCCGAGCGTGCAGCCGAACGCCGCCGCCACGCTCGCCCGCGAGCCCCGGGTCAGCGCCACCGCCAGGGTATAGAGCACGCCGGTGCCGGGCGAGGCGACCACGATCAGCGTGGTCAGGAGGAAGGACCAGGTCATTTCAAATCCCCAATTTCAGATCTTGGCGGTCGCGTCATTCCAGATGTTGCTTCAGATAGTCCAGCACGCGCGGAAACGCATCCTTGAGACCGGAGCAGCCGCGCATCAGCACCACCGCCGGCCGCGGCGCGTCACCCTCGGGGCGCTCGAGATGGCCGATCAGGTCGGTCGCACCGTCGAGCGAGGGAAAATTGACCAACGTCTCGGCGCGGCAGGCGCTGCGGTCGCGACCGCGCCGGCCCTTGCGGTCGCGGCCGCGCCGGCCCTTGCGGGTCGCGAGCACGAACCAGACCAGTCCGATGGGCGACCACGGGCGGAACATCAGCCGGCAATATCACGGCCTCCGTAGCGGCGGAAGCGGCCACCGGCCATCCGCCATTCACCCGCGCTGACAGCTCCGTTATGCGGACCTCGATCCGCGGCCGGCCAACTCCGAGGCCTTGGTCTCGGCGAGGCGGATCACGTCCAGCGGCGCCCACGGCTTGGGCCAGAACGTCGCGCCGTCGGGCAGGCGCTGCCGCAGCGGCCTGCCGGAGGTGACGACCACGTCGAGATCGGGTTTGTATTCTTTTGCGACATGGGCGAGCTCGACGCCGGTCATGTTTCCGGCCAACTCGACATCCGTCAACATCAGCACGACACTCTCGCCGCTGCTCCACAACACTAATTCCGCGGCTTCCGCGCTCTCGCAGGAAATGACGTCGAACTCGCTCTCCTCAAGCAGCAATGCGATCATCTCGCGCTGCATCGGGTCGTCTTCAACAACCAGGGCCTTCGCACGATAGGGCTTCGATTGTCCCATGGCCGGCCTCCCTCGATGATCGCGATTTTGAGAACGAACGCAGATTCAATGCCCGGAATCACTGGATGGTTCAGTCTCAATTTGAGAAAAGTGAGGAACCGCCGTGTTCCCGCCTGGCAACCGCCGCCCTCGATCTGATGGAGCCGACCCGACATGACCGCGATCTCTGGATCCGCCGCCGCCGTGACCGGCGCCGCCAGCGGCATCGGCCGCGCGCTCGCGCTTGAACTCGCGCGGCGCGGCTGCGACCTCGCGATCGCCGATCGCGACGAGGCCGGCCTGCAAGCCGCCGCCGCGGAGATCGCCAAGGCGATCGAGATCACCAAGGCGATCGAGATCACCAAGGCGAGCCAGCGCAAGGTCACCGTGCACCGGCTCGATGTCAGCGAGCCGGACCAGATCACCGCGTTCGCCGAGGCCGCCGGCGCCGCGCATCCCGCGCTCAACATCGTCGTCAACAATGCCGGCGTCGCGCTGCTCGGCCAGTTCGGCGAAATCGAGCAGGCGCAGATGGAGTGGCTGTTCGACATCAATTTCTGGGGCGTGGTGCACGGCACCCGCGCCTTCCTGCCGCTGCTTTCGCAACGCCGCGAGGCGCATATCGTCAACATCTCCTCGATCTTCGGCATCGTCGCCCCGCCCGGCCAGAGTGCCTATTGCGCGGCCAAATTCGCGGTGCGCGGCTTCTCGGAAAGCCTGCGCCACGAGCTTGCGGTGGCGAATAGCCCGGTGAAGCTCTCCGTCGTGCATCCCGGCGGCGTCGCCACCAACATCGCGCGCAACTCGCGCACCGGCACCGGCGTCACCGACAATGCCCGCCGCGCCCAATCGATCGAGCGTTTCGACACGCTGGCGAAAACCACGCCGGCGGCGGCCGCGCAGCGGGTCATCGCCGGCATCGAGAAGAACCAGCCGCGGATCCTGATCGGCAACGACGCCCGCTTCATGGACCTGCTGCAACGCTTCCGCCCCGGGACCTACTGGAAGGTGCTGCAACGGCAGATCGAGAAGGCGACCGCGAAGGTGGCGGGGTGAGTTGATCGCGCGACGGCGCCAAATAGCCGGTGTCGTCCCTGCGAAAGCAAGGGACCCATAACCACAGGGGTGGGTTGGCGAAATACGCTGGTGCCGCAGCGTCGAGCATGATTGGCATTCGTGGTTATGGGCCCCGGGCAAGCCCGGGACGACACCGAGCATGTTGCGCGGTCGGTGAGCCTCACCCCAGCTGCTTCTTCACCCCCAGCGCCAGGCGGAACAGCGGATCGCTCTTCTCCGACGGATAGAGCGCGCTCCGCGTCACCTGCGGAAAATTGTCGTTCTTCCAGAACGACGCCGGCGCGAACGCGAATTTTGCGACCAGCCGCCGACCGAAATCCATCTCGTAGGGAAAGTAGTTTTCCTTCTGCTCGGTGCCGGACATCTCGGGGTATTCGCCGAGCAGATAGCCTTCCTGGATATGCGGTCGCACCGCCGACGGCGGGCAGACGCTGGAGAGGCGGACGATCTGCAGGCCCGCCTCCGCACTCGCGGTGATCGCGCCGCTGAGGTTGGGCACGCCGAGCACATAGAGGAAGGCGGTGTCGCTCCCCGCCAGCGAGGCAAAGGACGCGGCGATCCGGACCGAATGGGTGACGTCGAGCAGCGGCGTGGTGCAGACCTCGTAATGCTGCAGGATCGACCAGCGCAGAATGCGATGCCGCTTCAGCCGCTCGACCCCGAGCAGTTTTGCCTTCGCATACTCCGCGATCAGCACCTGCTCGGCGCGCCGCAAGGCCTCGAACCGCTCGACCAGCGTCGCCTGGTCCGGGTTGCCGCGGCCACCGCGAAACAGTGTCGGCTTCAGCGACGAGTTGCGCTTGATGTTCCTGTGGTCGGCGCTCTGGCCGCGAAACAGCAACACATGGTCGCGGTTGAGGAATTGCAGCTCGGCGATCTTGGTCGCGAGCTCGAGATAGGAGCCGACGCGATGGCCCGGCCCCTCGCGCACCGCCGAGTTCTTCGCGACCTGGCATCCCCTGCGGTCGAAGAACGACCAGATCTTTTGGCTGCCGATGGTTTCCATTCGATCACTCGATCGTACGTATCGTCATTGCGAGGAGCGAAGCGACGAAGCAATCCATTGTCCCCCATATGCTGAAAGATGGATTGCTTCGCGGAGCCTGTCATCCGGCGGCGCTTCGCGCCGACCGGGTGGTTCGCAATGACGTTGAGGCGATGCGCCCTCACCGCCCCACGAGCTGATCCGCAAAATACCCGATCGTCTTGCGATAGATCACCGCCCTGTTCCACTCGCGCATCGCCTCGAAATTCGCGCTGCCTTCGCCATAGGGCGCGCCCATCTTGAAGCCGTTCGAGTGCAGCAGGTTCGCGGTCGAAGCCAGCACATCGGCGACCGAGTGGCGCAGATCGACATGGCCGTCGCCGTCGAAGTCGACGCCGTACTTGATGTAGGACGACGGCAGGAATTGGGTCTGGCCGATCTCGCCGGCATAGGCGCCGATCATGTCGTTGAGGCGGAGGTCGCCACGCTGCAGGATCTTGAGCGCGGCGAGCAACTCGCCCTGAAACAGGTCGGTGCGGCGGCAATCATGCGCCAGCGTGGCGAGCACGCGAAATACCGGCAGCTTGCCCATGTCGCCCTTGCCGAAATCGGTCTCCAGCCCCCAGATCGCGACCAGGATCTGGCGCGGCACGCCGTATTGCGCCTCGATCTTCGACAACAGCGCCGCGTGACGCTGCAACATCGCCCGCCCGCCATTGATGCGCCCGGGCCCGACGCGGGTTGCGACATACTGCTCGAACGTCTTGTTGAAGGTGTAGCGCTGCCGCCGATCGAACGCGAGCACCCCGCCATCCTGCTGCACGCCACCGAGCGCCGCCGAGATCACGTCCTGCTGGATGCCGGCCGCGGCCGCATCCTGCGAGAACGACTGGACGAAGGCCGGAAAACTGCCGCCGCACCGGGCGGCATAGGAGGGAGTGGCAAGCAGCAAGGCGCCGAACACAACCGCCAAACGACACCTGAGCATGCAAAAATCCCTCCTGCTTCGAATGGCCCGATCATGCCATGGAGCAAACGAGGCAGTCAAAGCGTCGACACCGACATTCGCTTCCGCGGCTGCGCGCCTCAGTCCATGTTCACACCGTGAATTCCCGCGGCGCATTCATCAACCGAGCAGTGCGTCGCTGATGATCAATCCCTGAGCTGCCGCTCCAGCCCTACGAAATCGATCTCGGCCCAGCGCTCGGATATCCTGCCGTCATGAATCCGCCAGAACGTCATGCCGCGGAATTCGACGTGGCGGCCGGTCGCCGCAATGCCGCGCCACGGGCTGCGGTGCCGGCCGCGCCAGACGAAGCGGCCGGCGACGATGTCGCGCTCGGCCACCAGGCATTCCGCTACGGCCGACAGATCGGCGAAGGTCTCGTGCATCGCCGCCGAATGCGCGATCACCTCCTCGGCGCTCATCCGCTTGCCGGCGGCATGATCGAAAAAGTCGGAGGCCAGCTGCGCGCGGATCGCGTCGGGATCGAGACGATTGGTCACCGCGTCGTAATGCGCGAGCACCAACGCCTTGTTGGCGTCGAGGGTGGCGTTGGACATCGGCGATCGGCTCTCGAATGAAAAGTTGCAGAGAGAAGAGGATGCGCCTCATACGCGAATCGGACGGGGTGGTGCAAGTGACCATCGTCAGAAAAATCAATGATTTCGGTGCCGGCGCGTTTCGGCTTCGAAGCGAAAGGCGGTTGCCGGGACAACGCGGCGACCAGCGGTAACATCATCCGACGGCTTGATCGTGGTGCTGGCATGCAAGCAGCCGACGCACCGCACGGGTGCATCTCGGCGCGCGAGGCGTGAACGCCGGAGGCGCCGGCGGCGACCAAGAAGCACGAGCCGGCTCCGCCTGCCCGCGGCCGGCTGCCCGTATCTTGTTCATGCAAAGGCGCGCAGCTAAAGCCGGGCAAGCTGCTGCAACGACGCCGTCAATTGGGGATGCCATCGGATGACGATTTTCGGGACGAGGATGTGCCGCCGATGACGATCGCCGGGGGCTTCGCAGGCGTGCGCAGGATTGCCGCTTCGTTCAGCATCATCCTCGCGCTCGGCGCTGTCCTGGCCGGGCCGATCGACAGTGCCGCCGCGCAGGACTCCCGCGCCAAGCGCGCGCCGGCGCAAGGCGCCGGCAGCACGCAGGCGGTCACCGCGCAGATGAGGAACGCCATCGCGCTCGTGCGCAGCGGCAAGATCGACGCCGGCACGGCGCAGTTCAATGCAGCGCTCGACGCCGCGGACAGGCTCGACGACGCGCAGTTCGTGATGGGACAGTTCTACGACGCGACCGCGACGCTGCGCGCGGTCAAGCGCGACGACCTCGCCGAAAAACTGTTCGTGCGCGCCTTCCAGAGCAAGGCTGCGGCGCAATCGCCGCCCGGCAATGCCGACGTGCTGCTGTCATACGCCATCCTGCTGTCCGACCATGCCAGGATCGCCGAAGCGGTGCCGCTCTACATGAAGGCGATCGCGACCTTCAATGCCTATTGGGGCGAAGGCTCCGAGGAATCGCTGATCGCCAATGACAAGCTCGCGGTCGCGCTGTCGGCCAACGGTTCGGCGGCATCGGCGACCAATCTCGGCCGGCACAATTTCGAGCGCTCGGAGAAGGCGCTGGGGCCCGACCACCGCACCACCTGGAAGCTCGCCAACAATTATGCCGACATGCTGCGCGAGATCGGCGCGCCGGCGAAGGCGCTCGAGCTCGATCTGTTCGCGATCGAGAAGCGCGCCAAACACTACGGCGAGAACCACCTCAACACGCTGGTGACGGTCAACAATGCCGGGCAGGATTTCCTCAATCTCGGCCGCTTCGACGACGCCCGCCGCTATTTCCGCCGGCACCGCGCGATCGCGACCATGCTGGCGCCGAAGGACCCGAGTTTTGCGGGACAGGCCGACGCCTGGCTGTTCTACACCGACATGCTCGCCGCGGGTGACACAGCGATATCGCCGGCCGATCTGGCGCGGCTGGAGGCGATCGTCGCCAATGAGGAGAATTTTGCGGATTTCCTCCGCATCAAGGCAGCTGGGCTGGCCGCCGGCAAGCGCGAGCAGCGCGGCGAGCCCGACAAAGGCATGCGGCTGCGCGAGACGGCGCTGGCGATCTCAACCCGCGCCTTCACCGCGCAGCATCCGGTCTCCTTCGAAATCAAGCTCGGCATCGCGGTTGCGTTGATCGCCGTTGATCCGAACCGCGCGGTGCAGAACTTCACCGCGCTCGACCGCGAGATGTTCGACTGGATGAAGCGCGAGGTCGGCACCTCGGGCGATCGCGCCGTCGCCGAAGCGATCCGCGCCCATGCCGACCATCTGCTATTCGCATTCGGCCGCTTCGCCACCGGGGCCGGCTCGTCAGTGGCGCAGCCGGCCTTTGCCGCCGCGGTGCTCCGCTGGAAGACGCTCGGCGGCGGCGACGACACCGCGCTGCGCCAGCTCGAGACGCAGGTCGCGGATAAGGACGCGGAGACCGCCGCGCTGGTGCGCACGGCGCTCCGGCTCAACGGCGAGAAGCAGGAGCTGTTCTCGTCGGGCAATATCGACGACTGGGCGCGATCGGTGTGGCAGCGGCAGGACGCGGCCGAGAAGGCGCTTCAGAAGCGGCTCGATGCGATCAGCGTGAAGCTGCCGCAGGACCCGATCCGCCCCGCGCAGTTGCTGACGCAGCAGGAAGCCGTCATCAACTATTTCATCACCCGGCAGTGGAAGGCGGATCGCCAGTCGAAGGAGCCGCTGGCGGCGACCGTGCTCTACGCCATCGTCGAGACCGCGCAGAGCGAGCCGCGCGTGGTCGATCTCGGCGATCCCGGCCGGATGGTCGACATCGCGGTGCGGACCGAGATCGCGCGGCTGCGCACGACGCGGGCCACCGCGCCCGATCCCGACGCCAAGGGGCTCGACAACAGGGCGCTCGACACCAGGGGCCGCTTCCAGAACCTGCGCGCACGGCTGTTCGCGCCGCTGGAGCCGCTGCTGAAGGACAAGACCACGCTCTATGTCGTGCCCGACGGCTTCCTGTTTGCGGTGCCGTTCTCGCTGCTTCCCGGCGCCGACGGCGGCGTCCTGGAGGACAAGTTCACGATCCGGATGCTGACCAGCCCCGATGCGCTGATCGCGATCCATGCGCGCGAGAAGCTCGATCAGCAGGGCGCGATGCTGCTCGCCGGCGGCATCGAATACGGCGTACCGGGCCCGATGCCCCTGCCCGGCACGAAGACCGAGATCGAGGCGATCGCAAGGCTCGCCCGCGCACGCGGCGCGCCGGTCGAGATGCTGACCGGGCGCAGCGTCAGCGAAGGCGTGTTGCGCGATAAGATCGGCAAGGCGCGGATCGCGCATCTGGCGACCCACGGCTTCTACCACGACAGCACGGCCGGCGGCCTCGACACGCTGTGGCAGAGCGGCATCGTGCTGTCGGGCGCGGGCGACAGCCGGTGGCCGCTGCGCGACGACAACGACGGCTATCTCTATGCCTTCGAACTGATGGACTGGGACCTGTCCCGGCTCGATCTGCTGGTGCTGTCGGCCTGCGAGACCGGCCGCGGCGACGAGAGCTTCGTCAGCGGCCTGCGCGGTCTGCCGACCGCGCTCGGCATCGCCGGCGTGCGCCGCGCGCTGCTGACGCTGTGGCCGGTCGCCGACGAGGGCACCGCGAACTTCACCGTGCGCTTCTACGAGCATCTCGCGGAGGGCCTGACCTATTCGGATGCGCTGCGCCAGACCCGGCGCGATGCGCGCGACGGCAAGGTCGCGGGCGCCGCCGACGCCAGCGTGTGGGCGGCGTTCGTGCTGTTCGAGGGCTGAGACGGACACCGGACGCAAGAGAACGGTGGACATCTCGCAGGCCGTTGTCATCTTGACATGTCGCCGGATTACGCCCGATCGCATCGCAAGGACCTTCGCCGCCGGATTGCGCAGGGCAGCCCAGCGCGCAAGCGCACGGGATTTGCTTTGACAGCGGCGCCCCGATCGAGGACAAGCCGCGCATGCCGAAAAAACCCGGGACCAATCCCAAAGGCGAATTCGCCTTCTTCAACGTCTTCTATGGAGACGGCTCGCAGCGCTCCAACCGCCGCGTGCCGTCGGAGCTGATTGGCGGGCTCGACGGCGACGAGCCGGTGCGCGCCTTCCTGCGCGACCAGGACCGCGAGATCGCCGAAAAGGGCGGCCGCCCGCCGCTCGAGATCAAGACCATCGAACGGGTCGGGGCGAAGAAGAAGTAGCCCGCGCGAAGTCGCTCTCGAACGCATCTGTTCGCGAATTCCGCACTCCATCAGCATCAGAGCAAGCGGTACCCCTCTCCCCACCCTCCCCCGCAAGGGGGGAGGGAGCCCTTCCGCCGGCGCGTCCCTCACGCCTGCGACGATCCACGCAATGTGTTGTGGCGCGATGGACAAGCCTGCATTCGAAGTGAGGCGAGCACGCCAGTCAGGCTCCCTCCCCCCTTGCGGGGGAGGGTTGGGGAGAGGGGTGGCCGCGGGCACTGGCGGAAGAAGTTGCTCCCATCTACCTACAAACAAAAACGGCGGGCCTTTGCCCGCCGTTTTCATTGAATGAATGCTCGCAAGCTCAGTTGTCGAGGAACGACCGCAGCTTCCGCGACCGTGACGGGTGCTTCAGCTTGCGCAGCGCCTTGGCTTCGATCTGGCGGATGCGTTCGCGGGTGACCGAGAACTGCTGGCCGACTTCTTCCAGCGTGTGGTCGGTGTTCATGCCGATGCCGAAGCGCATGCGCAGCACGCGCTCCTCGCGCGGGGTGAGCGAGGCCAGCACGCGCGTCGTGGTCTCGCGCAAATTGGACTGGATCGCCGCGTCGATCGGCAGGATCGCGTTCTTGTCCTCGATGAAATCGCCGAGATGCGAGTCCTCCTCGTCACCGACCGGCGTCTCGAGCGACAGCGGCTCCTTGGCGATCTTGAGGACCTTGCGCACCTTCTCGAGCGGCATGCCGAGCTTCTCGGCGAGCTCTTCCGGGGTCGGCTCGCGGCCGATCTCGTTCAGCATCTGGCGCGAGGTGCGGACGATCTTGTTGATCGTCTCGATCATGTGCACGGGGATGCGGATGGTGCGGGCCTGGTCGGCGATCGAGCGGGTGATCGCCTGCCGGATCCACCAGGTGGCGTAGGTCGAGAACTTGTAGCCGCGGCGGTACTCGAACTTATCGACCGCCTTCATCAGGCCGATATTGCCTTCCTGGATCAGGTCGAGGAACTGGAGGCCGCGGTTGGTGTACTTCTTGGCGATCGAGATCACGAGACGGAGGTTGGCTTCCACCATCTCCTTCTTGGCCTGACGGGCCTCGCGCTCGCCCTTCTGCACGCCGTGCACGATCTTGCGGAATTCGCCGATCTCGAGCCCGGTGAGCGCCGCCAGCGACTGGATCTCGTGGCGCAGGTCCTTGATGCGGTCCTTCTCGTGATGGACGAAGTTCTTCCAGCCCTTGGCCGACAGCTTCGAGACGCGGTTGAGCCAGCGTGGATCGAGCTCCGAGCCCTGGTAGTTGCGCAGGAAGTCCTCGCGCGCGACGCCGTGGCTGTCGCCGAGGCGCAGCAGACGGCCCTCGAACGAGACCAGCTTCTTGTTGATGTCGTAGAGCTGCTCGACCAGCGAGTCGATGCGGGCCTGGTTGAGGCGCAGCGACTTCACCTCGACGATGATCTCGTCCTTCAGCTTCTTGTACTTGCGCTCCTGCGACGGCGACAGCGACTCGCTCTGCAGCTGGTTGGCGATGTCCTGCTCCTGGAGGCGCCGCAGCTTCTTGTACTCGGACGCGATCTTGTCGAAGGTCTCGACCACCTTCGGCTTCAGCTCGGCCTCGATGGCGGCGAGCGACATCTGGTTCTCGAACTCGTCGTCGTCCATGTCGCCTTCGGCGGCGGCCTCGCCCGGATCCTTCTCTTCCGTGCCGGCTTCGCCGCCGGCGGGCGCGGCGCGGAACGGGGTCGGCGACGGCGGGGCTGCGGGCGGCGCGACATGCGCCGGCGCGCCGGCCTGCGCTTCGCCGCCATTGCCTTCGGCAGCGGCGCCCTCGGCGCCGTTGTTGCCGATCAGGTTCGGATTGATGCCGCCCTTGGACTCAGGGCCCGCATAGGTGGCTTCGAGATCGATGATGTCGCGAAGGAAGATCTTTCCTTCGTTGAGTTCGTCGCGCCAGATGATGATGGCCTGGAAGGTCAGCGGGCTTTCGCAGAGGCCCGCGATCATCGCCTCGCGGCCGGCCTCGATGCGCTTGGCAATGGCGATTTCGCCCTCGCGCGACAACAGCTCGACGGTACCCATCTCGCGCAGATACATGCGCACGGGATCGTCGGTGCGCTCGCCGGGCTCCGACTTCTTGACCTCGGTGACGGCCTTCTGCGTGACTTCGACGAGCTCGTTGTCGGTCTCGTCGTCGCCGTCGTCCTTATCGTCCTCGCCTTCGCTGTCGTCGGCCTCGGTGACGTTGATGCCCATGTCGGAGAGCATCGACATGATGTCTTCGATCTGTTCGGGCGAGGTCGTGTCGGAGGGCAGCACTTCGTTGAGCTGATCGAAGGTCACGAAGCCGCGCTTCTTGGCCTGCTTGATCATCTTCTTCACCGCGGCATCCGACAGGTCGAGCAACGGCGACGGCGCGTCAGCGGCATCCTTCTCAGGAGCATCCGCTGCCTTGTCGTCCTTTTCCTTGTCCTTAACCTGCAGCGTCTTTGCCTTGGTGGCCATTCACTAAGCTCCCGAAACGCGGTCATGCAAAATGGCGCCACGCACGCGCATCCGCACGAAATCTAGATTTACTCTCTCGACGCACAAAGGGCGGCGCAATATCTCGCCACCCCTGTCATCCGTCTCGACGGTTTCCAATCTGCAATAGCCGGTCGCGTCTTCCGTAAAAGTGGCTACCGGTTTTACGATCGGAAGACGCGACAGATCTATATCTGACGCATTTTCTGACGGCGAACCGGGAACCACTTCGCCTGAAAATGCTACGTAGCTATTAAGTTTCGCTTAACCCTGTTTTTGCAGCCAAACCATGGATTTGGCGAGTCTTTTTGCGGGTGCGGCCAGCGCCATCCGCAGCATTTTTGTTATCAGACATTACGCTGGAACCGGCCCGATAATTCGCCGAACCCTTCAATCAGGGCTTCGGTCCCGTCGGCTTCTGCCATCCGGGCCTGGATATCCTGCAACCATGCCAGATTGGCCTCGCTGGAGTCTTCAGCCAAGGCCGCTTCCGCATCTTTTCTTTCCCTAAGTAAGGCGTGGGTTTTCTGATGCAAGGCAACGAGTTGACGCCAAGTTGATAAAACATCCTCGCGCGCGGCGCCGATCTGCGCACCCCACACCGCCTGGGTTGTGATGGCCCGTTCAACCCTTTGAAGAATCGACGATAATCCGCCCGCCTCCAGGTCGGCCCGCATCTTCTCGGCCTGCTCCTCGGCATCGGGGGAATGGTGATGATCGTGGGCAAAGGCCGCGATGATGGCCGCCCTGAGCTTGTGGGCCTCGGGGTGGGCGAGCTCCAGCGCCGCCACCTCCTCGAGATGGTCGTGCAGCAGCCAGGGGTGATTGATCAGGCATTGCAGGATCAGCGTCTCGCGGCGGGAGATCGCGCTGCGCTGGCCGCGCATGATCGGGCTGTTGGCGAGCTGGGGGCTCGCGGCTTGATAGGGACCCCGTGAAATCCCGGGGCTGGCGCCGCCCTTGGCGCCGAACCGGCCGGCCTGGCCACCCTGGGCCGTGCCACGGGGGGCAAACTGGCGGAGTGATTCGCCGCCGCGGCCGCCGCCGAAATTGCCGCCGAAGTTCCCCCTGCCGAAGCCGCCGCCGCGGCCGTAACCGCCACGGCCGCCCTCCGGGGCGAAGCTGCGTTGCAGCCGCTCCTGCAGATCCTGCCGGTAATAGCGGCGCACCACCTCGTCGCGGATGCCGTTGGTCAGCTCGCCGATCCGCGCTTCCAGCGCCGCGCGGCGCTCCGGCGTGCCGAAATTGCCGCCTTCGATCTCGCGCGTCCAGATCATGTCGGCGAGCGGACGCGCCGCCGAGATCACGTCCTCGATCGCGGCGCGGCCGCCGGAGCGGGCGAGATCGTCGGGGTCCTGGCCTTCCGGCAGCAGCGCGATGCGCAGGCTCTTGCCGGGCTTGAGCTGCGGCAGCGCGATGTCGGCCGCACGATACGCGGCCTTCTGTCCGGCGCGGTCGCCGTCGAAGCAGAGGACCGGCTCGTCGACCATCTTCCAGAGCAGCGCGAGCTGGTTCTCGGTCAGCGCGGTGCCGAGCGGCGCGACCGCGCCGGGGAAGCCCGACGTGACCATCGCGATGACGTCGACATAGCCCTCGACGACGATCAGCTGCGCCCCATCATGCGCGGCCTGCCGCGCGGTGAACAGGTTGTAGAGATTGTCGCCCTTGTGAAACAGCGTGGTTTCCGGCGAATTCAGGTACTTTGCCGGAACGTCCTTCTCCAGCGCGCGGCCGCCGAACGCGATGACGCGGCCGCGGGCATCCGTGATCGGGAACATGACGCGGTCGCGGAAGCGATCGAACGGCACCGGCTTGTCCTCGCCGGACACCAGGAGCCCCGCCTCGACCATGTCCTCGGTGGAGATTCCCTGCGCGCCCAGATGCTCCTTCAGCGCAAAGCGATCCGGCGGCGCGTAGCCCATCCGGAACTGGAGCTGGGTCG
Organism: Bradyrhizobium sp. USDA 3364; assembly: GCF_054056355.1. Classification (NCBI taxonomy): domain Bacteria; kingdom Pseudomonadati; phylum Pseudomonadota; class Alphaproteobacteria; order Hyphomicrobiales; family Nitrobacteraceae; genus Bradyrhizobium; species Bradyrhizobium sp. USDA 3364. Next base: position 4,233,402 of record NZ_JBSRYG010000002.1, on the reverse strand, counting down.
CCGGCGAGATGGCGCGGTCGGCTAGATAGCCGCGCGCCTTGGCGCCGTTGCGGGAGGCCAGCGTGTCCGCGAAGAACTTGGTCGCAAGTTCCATCACGTCGTGCAGGGTGCGGCGGCGCTGCTCGTTGCGCGCCGCGTCGGGCGTCGCAGCCGGCAGCGAAACGCCCGCCATCGCGGCGAGGCGCTCCACCGCTTCTGGGAACGTCACGCCCTCGGTCTTCATCAGGAAGTCGAAGATGTTGCCATTCAGCCCGGACGAGAAGTCGAACCAGGCCTGCTTCTGGTCATTGACGAAGAAGGACGGCGTCTTCTCCTGCTGGAACGGCGACAGCCCCTTCCACTCCCGCCCGGCCTTCTTGAGCTTGACGCGCCTGCCCACGACTTCCGAGACCGGAAGCCGGGCGCGCAGCTCTTCGAGGAATTCGGGCGTGAAGCGCATGGGTCGATCTTAGCGTGGTATCCGGTGAGTCGCTGGTCAACCGGTTAGCCATATAGGGGCGTCGACCGGTTGGACGAAGAATGTGGGATTTTTCCGGGCTATTCACAGGCCCTGACGCACCACCGGGCTACCCCGGATTCCTCGGTGGAGAGAGGTTTCAGCCACCTTGCCCCCTCCCCGCTTCCGGGATTGGATAGGGCATGTTCACGACGTTCAGAGGCGGACAAAGCGGCGGCTGGCAGGTCACGTCCATCACGCGGGTGAAGGGCGAGACGCTGCCGAAGGTTGCGGCGCTGTCGATCGTTGCGAGCGACGCGATCGCGCTGCCGCTGCTGCCGGCGCAGACCTCCTGGCGGCTCGCCGGCGTCGCAAGCCATCTGCGCTACACCGAGAAGGCGGAGCGCGAGAAGCTCACCGCCGTGCAGGCCGGGCTCGGCCGCAGCGAGGCAAAGCTTGCGGCGCTGATCCCGATCCGGAAATCCGCGGCGTGGTGGGATCTCACCCAAGAGGAGCGCCGCCAGATCTTCGAGGACAAGTCGCACCACATCGAAGGCACCCTGAAATACCTGCCGGCGATCGCCCGCCAGCTGTTTCACGCCCGCGACCTCGGCATGCCCTTCGACTTCCTGACCTGGTTCGAATTCGCCCCAGATCATGCCAGCCTGTTCGACGAGCTGGTCGCCATGCTGCGCGCAACCGAGGAATGGAGCTTCGTCGAGCGCGAGGTGGATATCCGCGTCGAGCGGGAAGTGTGACCCGGCAATCCATCAAACGAAACACTCTTGCGAAGTGAGATGGATGCCCGGGTCAAGCCCGGGCACGACGAAATACGCGGTTGCGCCCGAGCGCTAGTGTTCGAAGAACTTTCCTGACGCGATCCGCGGCAGCTCGGTGACCGGCCAGTTGTAGAGATAGGTCCACGCCTCGTTCACGCTGCCGTCGGCGAGCGTCACCTTCAGCATCTCGCGGACATATTCGGTCGGCGGCGGAAAGCCTTCGCCGCAGGCCTCGTACATGTCGAATTCGCGCAGCATGGCCTCGCGCTCGCGCAGGCGGAACAGTTCGCCATGCACGATGTCGGCGGGATCGTTCGATACGACGAGGCCCGGATAATGCTTAACGAGGTAGAGCCGGCCGCGGCACTGCGCCGAGCCCAGGAATTCGGCATTGCCCGCCAGCAGCTTCGCCATCGGATGGTCGAAGCCGCGCATCAGCGTGCCGTAGACGAAGAGAAGATCGGAGATCATGGCCTTCTATGTCATTGCGAGCGGAGCGAAGCAATCCATGCCGCCGCACAAACCAAGATGGATTGCTTCGCTTCGCTCGCAATGACGAGGGACCGGCTCAAGCCACCACCTCGTCGGCCACCACCACGAACTTCGCCAGCGTCATGCGGCCGAAGCTCGTGGTGAGCGCGACGTCAGCGGCGTCGCGGCCGGTCGCCATCAGGATGCGGCCGATCCGCGGCACGTTGTGACGGGCATCGAAGGTGTACCACTGGCCCGACAGATAGGCCTCGAACCAGCCGGAAAAGTCCATCGGCGCGGGATCCGGCGGCACGCCGATGTCGCCGAGATAACCGGTGCAGTAGCGCGCCGGAATGCCCATGCAGCGGCAGAAGGTCAGCGCGAGATGCGCGAAGTCGCGGCAAACGCCGGCGCGGCTTTCATAGACGTCGTGCGCCGACTTCATGTGATGGGCGTGCTGGTAGCCGAACGTCACGTGATGGTGCACGAAGTCGGTGATCGCCTGCACCCGCGCCCAGCCGGGCGGCGTGCCAGCGAATAGCGACCAGGCGATATCGGTCAGCTTGTCGGTCTCACAATAGCGGCTCGGCATCAGATAGAGCAGCATGTCGTCAGGCAATTGCTCGATCGGCAACTGCTGCGCCGCCGGGTTCACGATGTCAGGCAATCCGGAATCGCGCACCAGCGCGCTGCCGCGAAAGGTGACTCCACCGGCCGGCGCAACCAGGCGCCCGCACACATTGCTGAAGCCATCGCGATAAAGGCCGATCGGGACATCCGGCTCGGTCGAAATGCGCTCGGTGCCGACGATGTCGGCGTAGCGTGACGGATGGATCGACAGCATGATCACCATCGGGGTCGGCTGCGGCGCCGCATAGGTGATCTCGAAGCCGACCCTGATCTGCATCGTCAGGCCGTCTCCCGCTCCGCCACGTTCTCGGCGACCGAGACGACCTTGATATCCACGTCCATGCCGAGATGCGCATCCGGCGCGCCGAGATAGACGCCGTGCAGCGGGATCGCCTGGCGCGGATCGCGCGCCACCGCGACGCGGATCAGATCGCGCGTGCCGACGATGCCGTTGGTCGGATCGAACTCAATCCAGCCCGCGCTCGGCAGATAGACCTGCACCCAGGCATGGGTCGAGCCGCCGCCGACATAGCCATGCGCGCTGCCGGCGGGCATCGCCAGATAGCCGGAGACGAAACGCGCGGCGATGCCGAGCCGGCGCAGCGCCTCGATCATGAACAGCGCGTAGTCGCGGCAGGTGCCGGACTGCGTCCGCAGCGTGTCGAGCGGATGCTGGGTGCCCTGCTCATAGCGCTTGCGGTAGCTGAACGCCGCGCGGATGCCATGCGTCATGCCGCTCAGGATATTGAAAGTCGGCGTCGGCGCCTCGACATCGAGGAAGCGCCGCGCCCAGGCCGACAGCTCGCCGTTCGGGTCGCCATATTGCGGCGTGATGAACTGCTGCAGATCGGGGAATTCCTCATCGTCGTAGAGAAACGGATAGAAGTAGGCGGGATCGTCCGGCGTCAGCGCGAACGCATCAGCCGGATTGTGCTCCACCGTCGCTGTCGAGACAAAGGACAGCGTGTCGGCGCGCTCGTCGAACGCTGCGATCGCCACGCTGTTGCCGAACACGTCGTGGATCCAGCGCAGCGACATCGGCTGCGGATCGATCACAAGCGCGCTGTCGAGCACGCGCAGATCATGGCCGTCACGGGGGCGCAGCATGATGCGGTGCTCGCCGAACGCGACCGGGCGCGCGTAGCGGTAAACGGTCTTGTGATGAATAGTCAGCAGCGGCATCTTCAATCAATCATCGTGATTCCGGGCCGGTTAATCTATAGAGAAAGCTGCTTGATTCCAGACCGGATGCCGCTTGTATAGGCAAAGTTGAGGAAAAAGCCCTTGAATTACGGCGGCGGTCCATCATTCCTGCTCGCAAGCACCGACGTTTCGCCGGTTCTTGAACATAATCCTGCCGGCCGCTCACCCTTCCTGTTCACCTGCGACCACTACGGCAGGCTGATTCCCTCGCCGCTCGGCGATCTCGGCCTGCCCGAGAGCGAACGCGTGCGGCACATCGCCTGGGACATCGGCATCGCCGGCGTCGCAACGAAGCTCTCCGACCTGCTCGATGTGCACCTGATCGCGCAGCGCTACTCGCGGCTCGTGATCGACTGCAACCGTCCGCCGCATGTCGCAAGCTCGGTCCCGCTGATCAGTGAAGCCACCACGGTACCCGGCAATGAAGGCCTGTCGCGCGAGGCCGCCGAGATGCGCCGCGCACAGATCTTCGATCCCTATCACCAGCGCATCGACGACATCATCGACGAGCGCGCGCGCCAGGGCATGCCGACGGTGCTGGTGTCGCTGCACAGCTTCACGCCGGTCTATGCCGGCATTGCACGGCCGTGGCACATCGGCACGCTCTACCACCACGACACGGTGCTGCCGCCATTGCTGCTGAAGCAACTGCGTGCCGAAGGCGATCTCGTCGTCGGCGACAACGAGCCCTATGCGGTCAGCGACGAGACCGACTACACGATCCCGGTGCACGGCGAGAAGCGCGGCCTGATGAATTCTGGCATCGAGATCCGCCAGGACCTGATCTCCGATCAGGCCGGCGAAACCGCGTGGGCCGAACGGCTGGCGCGCGTCCTCGGCGAGATCGAGACGACGCTGCGCGCGGAAGCGCTGAGCTAGGCGCGGACTCAGAACGAGCAGCCAGCCATAGCCTGATGGATGCGAGTTGAACGAAGGCAAGGTAGTTGGCGGTGCCCCAGATCGTAGAACCCAGAAGATGCCGTTGAGGCATACGGGGCCGTGACCGGTTCAATTCGCATGTGCCGTCCTCCAAGCGAAAAAAGATAGCAGCGAGATAGGAATTATCCCCGCTACCTCCGTCCGGAGGACGCTGACTCTACCGGTACAACCGCTACCCGGCCTCGGGACAGCGATGCAAAAGGCGCTTCGCGGCCGTCGATCGGGGGTGCGCCCTCAATGCCGAACGTTGCGGCAAGCTCTCTGACACCAACAGGAGTCACGACAAGCGCCCGGCTATCCCGGACATGCTCGACCCAATCGTGCTCAAGAGCGTGACGAAGAATGGCAGCGCCAACTGCCCCGGCCAGATGCGGCCGGCGCTCGCTCCAGTCGAGACAGGGGCGACAGAACACTCGGCGCTTGGAGGCGAGGCGAAGATCGAGGCCCAACTCATCGAGGAACGACCGACCGGCATCGGTTAGTTGTCCGCCATCCTCGTCGAGCAGAATAAACGACTGTTGCACCAGCCGGTCGGCGATTGCGACGGCTATGCGGCCGGCCATGTGGTCATAGCACGTGCGCGCGTGTCGGAGCGTCTCTCCGCCGCGCCAAAGATTGCGCTGCCGGGCGGGGCCTTCCTGCGCCACGACCATGAGACCTTCCAGCATGCGCGCGACGAGCGGAGAGGCCAAGCGGAAATATCGTCGTCGCCCCCGCCTTTCGAGCGCGAGCAATCCGGCGTCGCTGAGTTTCGCAAGATGGCCACTCGCTGTCTGCGGCGCCACGCCAGACACATAGGCAAGCTCCGAGGCGGTCAACGTTCGGCCATCCATCAGCGCGCTCAGCATGTTGGCGCGCGCCGGATCGCCGATGAGTGCCGCGACTTGGGCGATTTTGGGTCCCGTGTCCATGTCTTTCTCCTAGGCCGACGAGGGCGCAGTGCCAAGCGCGAATACTTCGGTCAAGGCCGTAGTGTTTCCGCGAGACTGGTTCGATCACCGGACATAGGTTGCCTGGACACCAATAAGCCCAGCGAAAGCAAGTGCCGCGATGGGCGAAAGATATCATCCCCGCGGCTTCGAACATTCGATTGGTATCGAACGATGATCGCAGAGCGGGCCTGTCCGAGCCGTCAAATCCTCGCAGACAACTGAGTGTGATCAATGCAACCAACTTCGCTCAACACAAGGCGGCCGGAACTAGCCAGCTCCGTCAACACATCATCCCGTTCGCCTCTCGCGACGGCGCTAGCGCTTGCCGCCACGAGCCTCGGCCTTGGCGTGGTGCAGCTCGATATCACCATCGTCAATACTGCGCTGGGCAGCATCCGCACCTCGCTCGGCGGTAGCGTCGCCGAACTGCAATGGGTGGTCACCGCCTATACCATCGCGTTCGCTGCCTTCATTTTGACCGCCGGCGCGCTCGGTGACCGCGCTGGCGCCAAACGGATATTCATCGCGGGCTTTGCGATCTTCACGCTGGCCTCGCTCGCCTGCGCGCTGGCGCCGTCGGCGATGGTCCTGATCGCCGCGCGCTCCGTGCAGGGCCTGGCGGCGGCGATCCTGGTACCGAACTCGCTGACGCTGCTCAATCACGCCTATGCCGATCCGAAGGCGCGCGGCCGCGCGGTCGGCTTCTGGGCTGCAGGTGCGAGCGTCGCACTGACTTCGGGGCCGTTCGTCGGCGGCGCGCTGATCGCGCTGGTCGGATGGCGCGCGATCTTTCTCGTCAACCTGCCGATTGGCGCGGCCGGCCTCTGGCTCGCCTGGCGTTATGCCGAGGAGACGCCGCGGCTCGCGCAGCGCGAGATCGATCTGCCGGGACAGATCGCGGCGATTGCAACCCTCGGCACGCTTGCCGGCGCCCTGATCGAAGGCGGCGCGCTCGGCTGGAGCCATCCGCTCGTCATCATGGGCTTCGCGGCGGCCGCCGTGATCGGCCTCCTGTTCGTATGGCGCGAGGCGCGCGCCCCACAACCGATGCTGCCGCTGTCGCTGTTCCGCCATCGCATGTTCGCGCTGACCGCGCTGGTCGGGCTCCTCTTCAACATCGCCTTTTACGGCCTGATCTTCGTACTCAGTCTCTACTTCCAGAAGGTCAATGGCTGGTCGCCGTTCGCAACGGGCCTCGCTTTCGTGCCCATGATGGGCATGGTGCTGCCCGCCAACCTCGTCACCGCGTCGGTCAGCGAGCGCCTCGGCGCGCCGCAAACCATTGCGCTGGCTTGTGTGATCACTGCCGCGGGCTGCGTTGCGCTGCTGCCTATGGCCTCAGGCACGAACTACGGGGCGATCGGCGCTCAGCTCATGGTGCTCGGCGGCGGGCTCGGCCTGCTCGTGCCGTCCTTGACCTCGACGCTGCTCGGCAGTGTCGAAAAGTCGCGATCCGGCATCGCCGCGGGCGTGCTGAACGCGACGCGGCAAACAGGCAGCGTGCTTGGTGTTGCCCTGTTCGGCTCGCTGGTCGGAGGGGACGACGGGTTCATGACGGGGGCGCATGCCTCGCTCGTCATATCGGCCGCTGTGTTGCTCGCAGGTGCGGTCGCGATCCTGCAGGGCCGAGCAAAGGAGGGACGATGAAGAGGAACTGTGCAGGTCGAGGCTGGTGTGGTGCCCGGAGGCCGAAGATCAGCCGTCGGACGGTTCGTTGCTTTCTTACGCGACGAAGCGCGCGCTTTTTCAGCTCATCTAAGCTCGATTTTTCGAGTGTTCCGCCCTGCGAAATCGAACGTTGCGAAAGTTCAGCTTAGGACACTTGAGGTCAAATAGGAGCCGAAAATGTCCGCTTTCACGCACGATACGATGACAAATCATCATGGTCGCGGTCTTGTGAAGCAAGTCGGCGAAACCCTGCACGTTTGGCGCGACCGGGTTCGGCGGCGCCGCGAATTGGCGCAATGGACCGACCGCGACCTGCATGATGTCGGGCTTTCCTGGAGCGACATCGCTTTGGATGTCAAGAAACCGTTCTGGCGGGCTTGAATAGCAGTCGGATCGGCGGCCTCCGGCGGCCTAGCACGGGATGAGTTTGGGTTGAGCTGGATCGACAGCGGCGCGTCAGCTCTCCCCGATAGGGAGACGTGAAGGACGAGCTGCCGCTCGATCGACGCGCGGTCAATTCGGCCGGCGTCGCCAGATGAACACGAGATAGAGCAGCACGGGCAGGCCGAGCGCCAGCCACGAGACGGCGTCCCACCAGCCGTCGCCGACCAGCGCGCTGATCAAACCCACCGTGCTCACGATCGCGATCACGAGCGGGGCGGCGAAGATCTGGGTCAATGAACGATGTGCGACCATGCTGGTGTCACGAGGTGAGTGCGGGGCTGTCGATGGAGGCGGCGTTGGCGATGGCGCGTTCCTGGCTCACACCCGCCTTGCGCCGGCGCATCCACAGATAGACGCCGGTCACGAGGATGAAGATGGTCAGGATGTCGAGCAACGCCCAAACGATCTTGAGCGGCATGCCGCCATAGTCACCGAAATGCAGCGGCTGCGAAACGTACAGCGTCGACACATACCAGGGCATATCGCGGCTGTCGGTCAGCGTGCCGGTTTCCGCATCGATCAGCGCGGGCTTGAGCAGCCGCGAGGTCAGCGGCGTATCGCCGTGCAGGAACACCGCGTAGTGGCTCTTGCTGCTGAACAGCGTCCCCGGGAAGGCAACGAAGCTCGGCGTCATTCCGGGCACTGCATGGCTGGCCACTTCAACCGCCGCATTCAGCGAGGTCAGCTTCGACGGCACCGGCCTGTCCTTGTACTGCGCGGTCATCTCGGCGAGTTGGCCGAACTGCCACATCTTGAGCACGAGATCGGCCCAGGTGTTGATGACGCCGGTGAAGCCGACCACCAGCGTCCAGGCCACCAGCAGGATGCCGGCGAGATTGTGCACGTCGAGCCAGCGCACGACGCGGGTGCGTTGCGCGCGGTAGGCGCCGAAGCGCAACTTCCGCATCGACGGCGCGTAGACCACGATGCCGGAGATGATCGCGACGCAGAACAGGATCCCCATCAATCCAAGGAACAGTTTTCCGGGCAGGCCCGCGAACATGTCGGTGTGCAGCTTCAGCATGATGTAGGTGAAGCGGCCGGTCACATCGGGCGAATCGAGATAGGCGCCGGTATGCGTATCCATCCGGATCAGGAGATTGTTGGTCGGATCGGCGTCGATCGAGGGACCGACGCTGACCCACATCGCACCCGGCTCGTCACGATCCCAGATCAGGAAGTGAGGCACCTTGCCCGGCGCCTGCGCCAGCGCGTTGGCGAGCAGATGGTCCAGATTGGCCGGCGGCGTGCCTGCCGGCGCCTCCGCCGGCTTGACCGAACTGTGGAGGAGATCATCGATCTCGTCGTGGAAGATCAGCGGCAGGCCGGTGATGCACAACAGCAGCATGAACAAGGTGCAGATCAGGCTGGTCCATTTATGGACGGCGCCCCATCGCCGCAGGGATTTGGTCGTCGCAGTCAAATTTCGGTCGCCTAGTTCCAGGTACCAGCTTTCTCGCCGTCACTAACACGACGAAGGACCTGCGCGGCTGTCCGGAAATTAGAACGCGTCCAGTGTTGGATTTATCGCCGGCGGTGTTGCGAGCGCGCAACGAAGCGCCCCGGAATTGCGCCGATGCATCGCACCTTCGCAGCGATCCTTAGGACCATTCTAAATTGTGGTCCGTCACGCCGGTATGCGCGTTGCTTGCCATAATGCCATCACCTCGTGGCGTGCGATGCCACGAGTGATGAACACGATGCGCGAGCGGCGGTCGGCGTCGGGCCATCCGGCGAGCGCCACCGGCGGATGGAAGACATGGTGCACGCCGTGGATCGCGACCGGCGTCATCTCGTCACGCAGATTGAGAATGCCTTTGACACGCAGCAGGTCTTCGCCGCGCGCGTTGCGCAGATAGGCGAGCCATTGCGAGACGGCCATCCAGTCGAGCGGCTCATCGAATGCGAGCACGAAGCTCATGATCGCCGCATCATGGTGGTGATGGGCATGGTGATCATCGTCATCATGGTCATGTGCGGCATGCGAGTGCCCTTCGCTGCAGCAACCTGCAAAAGCCCGCTCGTTGAGCCAACGTTCGACGTCGACCGTCTTCTTCGCGGGATCGACCAGGGCGGCACCGAACAGCGCCGCCGGATCGATCTCGCCATGCATCGCGCGCTCGATCCGCGCACCGGGATTGAGTCGGCCAAGCCGCGCCTCTAATGTGTCAATGTAGCTGACCAAATCACTTTTGGTGATCAGCAGACGATCAGCAAGCGCCACCTGCTTCACCGCTTCGTATTGACGATCGAGCTGATGCGCTGCATTGGCGGCATCGACCGTCGTCACGACAGTGTCGAGCCGCAGGAAATGCGACACCAGCGGATTGTTCAGCAGCAGCTGGATGATCGGCGCGGGATCCGCCAGCCCCGTGGTCTCGACCAAGATGCGCTGGAATGGCGGCACCTCGCCGCGATCGCGCTTCACCAAGAGCGCGCGCAACGTCTCCTCGAGATCGCTGCGGATTGTGCAGCAAATACAACCGCTCGCGAGGACGGTCACCTCGCCATCGACGCGCTCGACGAGCAGATGGTCGAGCGCAACCTCGCCGTATTCGTTGATGATGACGGCGCTGTCGCTCATCGCCTCGTGACGCAACAGCCGGTTGAGCAGCGTCGTCTTGCCGCTGCCGAGAAAGTCGGTGATCACCGACACCGGCAGCCGATCGGCGGACTTGTCATTCTCGAACAGACTCATCGACGCCCTCGCAACCGTCTTATTTTTGTCGCTGGACAACAGCCTAGCGGAGGAGGAGCATGCCGAAAACAAATTTTAAGCCCGAACATCGGGCACAACCTGGGAGGGAAGCATGGACGACGTTGTCAAGGGCGACGCGCGAACAAGCGGCATGGGTGCGACCGATCGCCGGACCCTGCTCCGCACGGCGGGCCTCGCCGGCGCAGCAGGCGCGACGCTGGCAGGTGCGATGCACGGCAAGTTTTCTCGCTTGCACCGATCACCGCGGCCCAGGCGCAGACCCCCACCGCGATGCCCAAGGGCACCGATAAGCCGTGGTGGCCTTCGAAGTGGGGCCAGGACGACGAAGCGGGCGCATCCAACCACATCACGCCGGAGAAAGTTCTCGACACGGTGAAATGGATCAAGGACGGCAAGATCTACAAGATCGGCCGCGTCTACGAGGGCGGCATGCCGCTGTTCGGACCGCGCGCGTTCACGCTGCGCATCCCGGGCGGCCCGACCGGCGGTCCGTTCGGCGACAACAAGCTGGTCTATCACGACGAATTTCTCTCAACCGAGATCGGCCAGACCGGCACGCAGTTCGACGGCCTCGGCCATATTGGCATCCAGCTCGGCAAGGACGGCGACAAGAGCGAGATGCGATTCTACAACGGCCACACCGCTGCCGAGATCAGCGACGCCTATGGCCTCAAGAAGCTCGGCGTCGAGAAGCTGAAGCCGCTGTTCACCCGCGCACATCTCCTCGACATGGTCGCGCTCAAGGGCGGCATGATGGACGCCGGGCAGGAAATCACGACAGCCGACATCAAGGCGGCGTTGCAGAAGCAGAACATCAATGAGAGCGACATCAAGCCGGGCGACGCGATCCTGTTCCATACCGGATGGGGCTCGCTCTGGATGAAGAACAATGACCGCTTCAACAGCGGCGAGCCGGGCATCGGCCTCGACGCCGCGAAATGGGTGATCGAGAAGGATCTCGCGCTCACCGGCGCGGACACCTGGGCTGTCGAGGTGGTGCCCAATCCCGACAAGACGCTCGCCTTTGCGGTGCATGCGGAGTTGCAGACCAAGCACGGCATCCACAACCACGAGAACCTGATCTTCGACGAGCTGATCGCCGACAAGAAGTACCAGTTCGTCTATTGCTTCGCGCCGGCTCCCATCAAGGGCGCGACGGGAAGCAACGGCTGCCCGATCGCGATTACCTGATCGGGACATAGACGTCGCCCGCGATCGAAGACGGCCGCGCCCGCGCGGGGCGCGGCCGATGCCGAACGATCATTGCACGTCGGTGACGCGCTCCGGGTCGGCGGATGCGAGCGCGGCGGCGCGCTCGGGGCGCGGCGGATAGATCCAGACGGTGTTGATCTCCCGCTTGGTCTTCTTGGCGACGTCGCCGACCAGCTCGACCTTGCGTTCCCAGCCGCGGGTGAACAGCGCACCGGCCTCGCCGAGGTCGAGGCAGGTGACGTAGACCTTCTGGTGATACGGCCTGGTCGGGACGCCGAGCAGCTCGGCCGCGGCATTGTTGCCGGCGAAGGCGCCCATCCGCGTCGCGTGCTGGCACGACATCAGCGCGCAATTGCCGACATCGTCGCACGCGGCACGCGCCGCATCGCCGGTGGCGAACACGCCCGCGACCGACGGCACGCGCAAGTCGCGATCGACCAGCAGCCGGCCGAAATTGTCGCGCTCGGCCGGAATCTGCTGGGTCAGCGGCGCGGCGCGGATACCCGCCGCCCCAGACCACGGTCGCGGCCTCGATATGCTCGCCGTTGGACAGCGTGACGCCGGACTTGGTGACCTCTGCGACGCCGGCTCCGAACCGGCCTTCGACCCCGAGCTTGCGCATCGCATCCTCGACGACCGGACGCGCATCCTCGCCCATGTCGGGTGCGACCGCGGGGTTGCGTTCGACGATGACGACGCGCGGCCTGGCGTCCTTACCGAGGATCTCCCGCAGGCGCGCCGGCATCTCGGTTGCCGCCTCGATGCCGGTGAAGCCGCCGCCGGCAACCACCACTGTGTCGCGCACCACTGATGCCGGCTGCTTGGCGAGGTCGTGCAGATGCCGGTCGAGCGCGATCGCGTCCTCGATATTGTCGACGCTGAAGCCATGCTCGGCAAGGCCTGGCACGTTCGGACGGAACAGCCGGCTGCCGGTCGCCACCACCAGCCGATCGTAGGGCAGCGTCTTCCGCGCGTCCCTGGCGGTGACGATCTGCACGGTGCGGGCGTTGGTGTTGACCGCCTCGGCGCTGCCCTGCACATAGACGACGTCGATCGCGTTGAAGACGTCGAGCAGCGGCGCGGTCAGCGTTTCCGGCTTCGGCTCGTAGAGCCGCGGGCGGATCACGAGCGTCGGCTCCGGCGCCACCAGCGCGATTTCGAGGTCCTCGGGCGAAACGCCCGGATGTCGCGCAGGCGGGCTGCGGAGAGTGCGGCGTACATGCCGGCAAAGCCGGCGCCGATGATGACCAGTCGCATGGGATATTTCCTCTGGGTTGGCAGTCTCTGATGTCCGCGCGTTGCCGCCGCTGCCGATGGGCCTTGCGGCGATCACCACGCGAATCGGTGAAGCGAACGCGGCAGCCCGCTATCGACGCGCGGCGCAGGGCGACGCGAACGGCGCCCGCACGGCCGTCTCGCAAGCCGGGCGGCACGCTTGAGGGGCGAGCGATCCGCTGCGGCGGAAGGCGATCGGTTGGACCGCGGCTGCGAGCCAGTCCCCGTGGAGGATTGGGGCGCTGTCGCTGATCATGATCGACGTGATGGGATTGGCCTCCTGAAAGGCCTGTGCCGAAGCATCCGCGTCGGCACTTGTTGTTGACGTAAAGCGAACGGTCAGCGTCAGCCCATACATGAGTGCAGTCGCCACGATCCGCCGTCGGCGCGTGATCGCAAGGGAACTGCCGAAATCCTTCCAGGCCATCGCTTGTCTCCTTTGTTGGCTTGAGCGCCACGGTGATCTAGCGAGTTGGGTTTGCGCATGCCCCAGAGCGATTGCCCGACCTGAAGGGCGATTGCTGCTAGCGCAGCCGCCGCCGCCAATCGCTCGGGGTTTCGCCGGTCAGCTTCCGGAACGCGGCGGCGAACGCTGTCTGCGAGCTGTAGCCGAGCGCCGCCGCGATCGAGACCACCGGTTGCCCGGTGTCGCGCAGCATGGTCATGGCCTGCTCGAGCCGGTGCTGACGCAGCCAGGCATGCGGCGAAAGCCCGGTGCTCTCCTTGAAGGCGCGGCAGAAATGGAAGCGCGACAGGCCGGCCGCCGAAGCGAGCGCCGCGAGCGAAACGTCCGCTTCGCTGTCGGAACGCAGGCGCTCGATCGCGCGACGCAGCGCCAGCGGTGCCAGCCCGCCGCCGACCGGCCGGACCGGCACCGGCGCGCCCGTATGCGCCGCCAGCAGCCGCGTGGCCAGAAGATCCGTCAGTTGCTGCCTGAACAGCGCATCGAGCGCCTCGTTGCCCTGCAGCACATCCGCCGCACTCAACAGCAATCGGGACGTCACGGGGTCCGGATGCGCGGTCCGCTCCAGCAACTCAGTCGATGCGGCGCCGGCCTCATCGGCGACGCGCGCGAGCGTCGTCTGGGGAAGATAGAGCTGAACGACGTCGACAGGTTTCGGAATATCCCATCGGGAGCTTGATCCCTCGGGAATGATGATCACGACCCCGGGACGAAACGTGCCGATCGCGACCGACCGTCCCGACCGGCGCTCCATGCGCTGCATAGAGCCGTTGTAGGCCATGATCACGTGGTGGCTCATCGGCTCGACGACGTCGTGCAGCGGCTCATGTTTCCAGTGGGCGATCCCGCCGCCGGCGGCGTCCAACGCCATGCGAAACGGGGTGGTCCCGAGCACGCGTGCCATCTCCGCATCGGCGGCACGATGCGCGTCAGGCGGCTGGTCGGCCTGACGCGCCTCGGGGGAAGCCGGCAAACTCTCTGGGGCATCACGCAACAGCGGTTTGGTCATCATCTCGGGCTCATCTTCGGAGCAGGAAACTTCGATCGGAGCGACTGCCACGTCCGTCGAACGGCCGATATCGTGCGCGAGGATAGGTTGCCTGTACCGAGGGCTAGGTCGGCCGGACCTGCGCGCCGAAAGAATGCCGACGCGCATGCCGGAATGCGCCGTCACTTCAGCAGCTTACGGCGGTATCGACACATCGCCTTCATCGCCGCGTCATCAATTCGCATAACTCGGATAAATTCTATCTGCGTATTGCATGGCACAACTCAGACTGCTATAGTCCGCGTTATGGCCCACCTCACCGTGAGCGTCGAATACGGCATCCATTGCCTGCTGTGGCTGGTCGGCTCGGGCGACAAGCCGCTGAGCAGCCGTGACCTTGCCGAGTTGCAGGGCATTTCGCCGAGCTTCGTAGCCAAGATATTTCCGAAGCTCGAGAGGGCCGGGATCGTGCAGGCATCCGAAGGCGCCGGAGGGGGATATGTGCTTGCGAAGGCGCCGGAGCAGATCAGCTTCCTAGACATCGTCGACGCCATCGAGGGCGATAAGCCGCTGTTCGATTGCCAGGATGTGCGCTTGCGATGTCAGTTGTTCGGCGCCAGACCGCCGACATGGGCCGCGAAGGGAACGTGCGCGGTTCACGCCGTGATGCTGCGCGCCGAGAAGGCCATGCGCGACGCGCTGGCCGACCAGACCCTCGCCGACGTTGCGCAGCGCTTCGGGCGTGCCGCCCCCGCAGCGTTCTTCGGGGAAGTCCAGGACTGGATCAGCGACCGCGTCAAGGATCGCCCCCGAAGATCCGATCCGCCCGACGGTCCCAACAAGCCGCCGAAGCGGCAACAGCGCAAGTCGAAACGGGCAGGTGGGACGTGACGGACGCGGCGCGTTTCGCCGAGGGCTTCGGCTTCGCCCTGTCGGGCTGCGGCATCGGCCTGGTGCCGGCCGGATTGACACATGGGCTGAACGGCCTCTCGGCTGCCGCAGCGGCGTGCTCCCTTGTTGTCGGCCTCTGCTGCATCTGGTCCGGACGCCGGCGGGCGACGATGCGCGCGGGCAAGGCCGAGCAGGCCATGCGCATCATCGAAAGCATGCCGGCGTTCGCATGGTCGACCGATGCCAACGGCAGGTTTCTCTATATGAGCCGCCGTATCAGGACCCTCACGGGGCTCTCCAAGAAGGACCTGTCGCCGCTTGGACGCGACGCCTTCGGCGTGAGAAATCTCGTTCATCCCGATGACTATGATCGCCTCGTGGCAGCGTGGCAGCACAGCCTCGCGACCGGCGATCACTATGATCTGGAGCATCGCATTGCGCTGGCGGACGGCGTCTATCGCTGGTTCCGCAATTTCGCGTCGCCCGAACGCGATCAGGACGGGCGCATCGCCGCCTGGTACGGCACCACCATCGATGTCGACGACGAGAAGAAGGCCAAAGCGGCCCTGCTCGAACGCGAACAGCAACTTTCCCGACTGGTCGATTCAGTACCCGGCCTGATCTGGAGCCTGGCTCCGGATGGCGAACCCACTTACTTCAACAAGCGAATGGTGCAATTCACGGGGCTGTCGATTGACCGATTGGGTCATCTCGACGCTGGACGGCTCGCCGCGGCGATCAAGATCATCGTGCATCCGGACGACGCGGTCGTCGTCACCGACGCGGTTCGCGGCGCGATCGTGACCGGCGAGCCGTTCTCGTTGAAGCATCGGCTTCGTCGCACGGACGGTGTGCATCGCTGGGTGGAGGCCCGCGCGGCGCCGATGCGCAACGCTGAAGGTGTCGTGGTGCAATGGTACGGTGTCTGTCTTGATATCGAAGATCAGGTCCAGGCACAGGACGAGCTGCGGCGAACCCGGGACACCCTCGGACGCGCAAGCCAGGCCGCAAGCCTGGCCGAGCTCTCCGCTTCGATCGCCCACGAGGTCAATCAGCCACTCGCCGCCATCGTCGCCAATTCGCACGCATGCCAACGGTGGCTGACGGCGGATGCGCCGAATGTCGAGCGCGCGCAAGTGATCGTCACGCGCATCATTCGCGACGCCAATGCGGCCGCGGACGTGGTCAGCCGCATTCGCGCGCTGTTCAAGCAATCGACGCAGGAGAAGAGACGCGCGACGCTCGGTGAGATCATCGCGGAGGCGCGTGATCTGATGATCGACGCTGCACGGCAGAGCGACGTGAGCGTCGCGATGCAGATCGAGGCCGGCCTGCCCGCCGTGGTCTGCGACCGGATCCAGATCCAGCAGGTTTTGATCAATCTCATACGCAACGCGATCGAGGCCATGGAGGGCCTCGGAAACGCCAAATCGCTTGCCATCCGCGCGCGCAGATCCGGCGGCAGCGTGCGGATCGAGATCAGCGATCGCGGTCCCGGCGTGGAATCGCCGGACCGGATATTCGAGCCGTTCGTCACGACGAAGACGGATGGCATGGGAATGGGGCTCGCAATCTGCCGCTCGATCGTCGAGACGCATGGCGGCCGGCTATGGGCCGCGACCAGCCCGTCCGGCGAGACAACGTTCACCTTCACGCTGCCGGCGGCAGCCGACGAGGCGGTGGCAGTGTGATGGCCGCGCATCGAAAGTTCGCCATCGCCGTCGTTGATGGCGACGGAGATGGACCATCGGTTGCGCGAATTCAATGAGGAGGGAAATATGACATACGAACTTGAGACGTCGGAGAAGCCCGCTTCGGGCCGGACGCGGCCAAAGGATGAGGCCGAGCAGCCTCTTGTCATCATCGTGGACGACGATGCGGCGGTTCGCGAAGCCGTGCAGGAACTGATGTTGTCGGCCGGTCTTGAGTGCGCCTGCTTTGCCTCGCCGCAAGACCTGTTCGCGGCAAGCGTGTGGGAGAGGTCTGGCTGCCTGATCCTCGACGTTCGGATGCCGGGATCGAGCGGCCTCGATCTGCAGCATCATCTCGCGGCAAGCGGCAGGCGCAAGCCGATCGTGTTCCTGACCGGCCATGGCGACATCCCGATGACGGTGCAAGCCATGAAGGCCGGCGCCATCGACTTTCTGACCAAGCCGGTGCGCGATCAGACCCTGCTGGATGCCGTGACGGCCGGGATCAGGAAGGATCTCGCGCAACGCGCCGATGCCCAAATCCTCGAACGCAATGTCAGGCGGCTGCAATCGCTTTCTCCGCGCGAACGCCGGGTCCTGTACGAGGTGGCGCGCGGCCGTGTGAACAAGCAGATCGCCTTCGATCTCGGCATCAGCGAAGTGACCGTGAAACTGCATCGCGCCAATGTGATGCGCAAGATGCAGGCGAGTTCGATCGGCGATCTGGTTCGCACCTGGGAATCGCTGCCGGCCCCGATGCGCGAGAGGTGCGCGGCCTAGCTGGCGTGGCGGCGCAAGGTGCGCCGCGCGGCGAAGGGTCGGACAGGATCAGCTCCGCGCTCAACCGGCCGGCGCGCCGTGAACGACATGCTTGGCATGGCATTTGGGGCCCGGCCCGCGCATGTAATGCAGCTCGGGCCGATAGGGATCGCGAATTCGCGCGATCCAATTCCGCCAGCCGCTTGCGATCGCATTCAGACGACGGCGCAAAGTCAGTAATGACGGCTGCAGCGACGGCATAGCTGCCCTCTCAGTGCGGCTTGCCGAGAACGGATGCGAAGGACAGGATCACGATCTCCTCGCCGATCTCGTCGCTGACATGCACGGCCCAGTCACGCCAGTCTTCCAGGCTCGCCGTTGCGACCAGCGATCGCATCATGCACGTCGCTGCCTCGCAGGCCTCGGAGAGGCTGGTCACCGAGGTGCCGCGGCGATCCATCCACACCCCGCGCGTGGTCGAACAATGAAAATAGACCTGGGCCATCTGCATATCCTCGCAAGCTCCGGACGAGCGGGCTCGTCTCAGTGCGCGACGAAGCTCTCCGTTGCTCTACGTTTTCTTGGACGCGAGCATCAGTAAGGCGGTTCACACCGGCGCAGGCTGCGCGGCGACCTCGCGGAATGGTGATCAAGCTCCCGTATCGCCTACACCAGATCGCGATTTGACAATTCTTCTATATTTGTCAAAATCGTCAAATGGGACCGAAGACCCGCATCCTCGATGCCACCATGCTGGTGTTCCGCCGCCACGGCTTCCGCCGCTCCTCGATCGAGCAGGTCGCCGAGGCAGCGGGCCTGACGCGGCAGGCGCTCTATCATCATTTCGAATCCAAGGAAGCGCTGTTCCGTGCCGTGATCGAGCGCGTGCATGAGAGCGCGATCGCGGCCGAGGAGACGGCCGTCGCCGCGGCGGAGACGGCGGGCGGCGATCTCGGCGACATCCTGGTCGCAGGCATGGTCGCGCGGATGTCGGCCATGATCTCGTCGCTGGACGGCTCGCCGCATCTCGAGGAATTGTATTCCGAGCACCTCGTGCACGCGCGCGACCTCTACCAGATCTATTCCGCGCGCCATGCGGAGCGGATGGTGGCGACGATCTCGCGGATCGTGCGCCGGCAGCAGCTTGCGCTGCCGCAGCAGCTATCGCCGGCCGAATTCGCCCGGCTGGTCGAAATGGCGATGTACGCAGCGAAGTCGCAGAATCCGGCGATGCAGCCGGCGGACGCGTTCCTGAAGGACATGGCGATCATGGTGCGGACGCTCTGCGCGGGCGCCACACCGAAATCCGAGTCGAAATCCAAGCCCAAATCTCAGAAGCTGCCCGTCACGAAGGCGGCGCTCCGGAAAAAGCCGACACGCAGGACGACTGGAGGACCTCCATGACCACGACGACCATCAACGGCCGCGTTGAACCCCTGCCCGACGATCCCGACGCGCTCCTGATCGACATCGTGCGCGACGGGCTCAAGCTCACCGGCACCAAGCTCGTGTGCGGCGCCGGCGTCTGCGGCGCCTGCACGGTGCTGGTCGACGGCGCGCCGGTCGCAAGCTGCCTGATGCCGGCGCAGGCCGCGGCCGGCAAGGCGGTGACGACGGTGGAAGGCATCGGTGCCGCTCAGCTGCATCCGGTGCAGAAGGCGTTCATGGCGCATGACGCCCTGCAATGCGGCTTCTGCACGCCGGGCTTCATCGTGGAAGCGACCGCGTTTTGCGACCAATGGCGCGCGACCAGGGGAACGGCGGTGCCTTCACGCGAGGAGATCGGCGCGGCGCTGTCCGGCCATCTCTGCCGCTGCGGCGCCTATGACGGAATTTTCCGCGCGGTGGCGGACGCCTGCGCCGGCCGCTTCGACGGCGACAATGTCGCAGCGCCCCGTATCGAGGCGCGCGACAAGGTGACGGGCGCGGCGAAATACACCGTCGACATCAACCATGACGGCCAGCTCGAAGGCCTGATCCTGCGCTCGCGCGAGGCGCATGCGCGCATCACCACGCTCGACCTCGCGCCGGCGCGTGCGCTCGCGGGCGTCACCGCGATATCGCTGATCGGCGACGACCGCATCGTGCGCTATGTCGGCGAGCCGATTGCGGCGGTCGCAGCTCCAAACCGCAAGTCCGCGCT
The DNA here is from genome assembly GCF_054056355.1 of Bradyrhizobium sp. USDA 3364. Classification (NCBI taxonomy): domain Bacteria; kingdom Pseudomonadati; phylum Pseudomonadota; class Alphaproteobacteria; order Hyphomicrobiales; family Nitrobacteraceae; genus Bradyrhizobium; species Bradyrhizobium sp. USDA 3364. Next base: position 4,213,759 of record NZ_JBSRYG010000002.1, on the reverse strand, counting down.
GGCCGCGCTCGCCGCGATCAAGCTGACCAGCGAGCGCCTGCCCGCCGTGGTCGGGCTCGACGCCGGACGCAAGGACGGCGCCCCAGTCGTGTTCGACAAAGCGAGCCGCAGGCGGGCCGGCAACGTCTCGGAAGCGGCCGGCGGGCCGGCGCCGTGGAAGCAGAACATCCGCGGCCCGACCGCGGTGTTCTCGACCCGCGCCAAGAAGGCCCGCAACTGGGTCGACGAGGCGCGCCAGGCCAACAACCGGCTGCTGGTCGAAGCAACGTTCCGCACCGCCACGCAGCAGCATGCGTGCCTGGAGCCGCACGCCGCGGTGGCGCGCTTCGATGGCGACCGGCTGACGCTGCACGCCTCGACCCAGCAGGTGTTTCACCTGAGGGAGCAGATCGCGAAACGCTACAAGCTCGATCACGACAAGGTTCGCGTGATCGCCGAGCACGTCGGCGGCGGCTTCGGATCGAAGGCGAGCCTCGGCATGGAGACGATCGCCGCGATCGAGCTCGCGCGCGAAGCGAAAGCACCGGTGCGGGTCGCCTACGATCGGCAGGAGGAGCTCTCGGTCGCCGGCTATCGGCCGGCCGCCGAACTGAAGGTCGCGCTGCTGCCCTCCGAGCAGGGCGGCCTGAAGGCGCTCTCCGTCACCGCGCATGCCGATACGGGGGCGGCGACCAATTCGACGATCGCAGGCCTGGCGCGGCTGATATATCCGGCCGAGGCGAAAGACCTGTCGGATTTCGACGTCATCAGCAATCTGCCGCCCGGCGCGGCCTTCCGCGGCCCCGGCGGTCCGCCGATGGCGTTCGCGGTGGAGCAGGCGATCGACGAGGCCGCGCTGCGGCTCAACATCGACCCGATCGCCCTGCGCAAGCGCTGGGATCCTGATCCGAACCGCCAACGGCTGTACGACTGGGCCTCCGGGCTCGAGCTCTGGCGCAACCGCAAGCCACAGCAGAACGGACGCTATCGCCGCGGCATCGGAATGGCCACGGGTTACTGGCTCTATCTCTGGCAGCCCAACGTGAAGGTCGAGGTGGCCGTCAAAGGCGGCCGCATCGTCGCCAGCACTGCGACGCAGGACATCGGCACCGGCACCCGCAGCGTGCTTGCCGACACGATCGCGCGCGAGTTCGATCTCGAACCTTCTGACATCGACGTGCGGATCGGCGATTCGTCGCTGCCCGAAGGGCCGGGCTCCGGCGGCAGCCGCGTCACCGCCTCGGTGATGCCGCCGACGCTGCAGGCGGTGCGGAAACTGAAGGCCGCGATGCTCGAACAGGCCACGCGAAAGCCCGCGCCCGGCTCGAACGCGCCCTGGCGCGAGCTGATCGCGCGCTCGCCGGACATCGCTGTCGTGGAGACGCGCGGCGAGGACGGCAAGAACACCGCGCCCGGTGTTCGCTCGCCGCTGCGCGAAGTCGGCCTGATCGGCATGGTGTTCGGCTGGATGATGCGCCGCTTCTCCAACATCGCGGTCGGCGCCGGCGTGCCGAGCTCGGTGCAGGTGATCGAGGTCGAAGTCGACACCTGGCTCGGCCATGTCCGCGTGCTCAACGTGCACACCGGCATCGCGGTCGGCAAGATCGCAGCGCCCGCGCTGGCGCGCAGCCAGGCCTGCGGCGCTGTGATCCAGGGCCTCGGCTACGCACTCTACGAGGCGCGCGAGCTCGATCCGAAGACCGGCGACGTCCTGACCGCGGGAATGGAGGATTATCGCATCCCCGGGATCGCCGACACGCCCGAGATCGATGTGCATTTCGATGAAGCCGGCTTCGACCATGTGCTCGGCAACAGCGTCGGCATTGGCGAGGCGTCGACGGTGCCGACGTCGGCTGCGGTTGCCAACGCGATCCACAATGCGATCGGCGTCCGCCTCACCGAGATTCCGATCCGGCCCGACCGCATCGTCGCCGCGCTGAAAGGGAGGGATGCCGCATGAGTGTCGCGATTGCAGAGGTAATATCCGCGCCGGAATTCCGTGCCGCCGGCACCGATCTGTCGGAGCGCCGCCGCAGCGGCCTGTCGTGCGGAACGGTCATCGATCTCACCGCCAGTCCCGACACGATCGGTGTCGCATGGGGTGCGGACGGTGCGGCGCGGATCGGCGCCCTGACCGCAATCGCCGCGGTCGCGTCCGACCGGCGGCTCGCCCAGGCCTATCCCGGCATCGCCGCTGCCGCGCAGGGCCTCGCCACGCCGCAGATCCGGCACATGGCGACGCTCGGCGGCAACCTCGCGCAGCGTTCGCGCTGCTGGTATTTCCGCAATCCGCAGATCGCCTGCCTGAAGAAGGGCGGCACCGACTGTCCAGCGCGATCCGGCAACCATCTCTATCACGTCGCGTTCGATCTCGGCCCGTGCGTGGCGCCGCATCCGTCGACGATGGCGATGGCACTGCTGGCCTATGATGCCAAGGTCACCACCGACCGGCGCAGCGGATTGTCGATTACCGACCTGCTCGGCGACGGCACAAACGGCGCGGCCGACAATCTGCTCGCATCGGACGAACGGATCGAGCGGATCGAGCTGCCTGCCCCGCTCGACGGCGAGCGCGCGCTCTACAAGCGCGCCATCAGCCGCTCGTATGCGGAATGGCCTCTGGTCGAGATCTGCGCGCGCGCCGTGATCTCCGGTGGCACGTTCCAGCAGGTCCACATCACCGCCGGCGGCATCGCCCCGGTGCCACTGCGTCTTGCGGCATCCGCGGCGGCGCTGGAGGGAAAGCCGGCCGACGCGGCGACCATCGCGCAAGCCGCTGAGCTGGCAACATCGGGGGCCCGGCCGCTGCCGATGACCGGATACAAGCTCGAGCTGCTGACGGGCCTGGTGCGCGACGTCGTCGAGCGGATCGCAACGTAGTGCTGGCGACCGTTCCGGCCGTGCTCACCGCGCCCGGGTCAGCGCCAGCCAGATGCCGCCGCCGATCATGAAACCGCCGGAGACGCGCGACATCAGCCGCGTCCGCTCCTTGGAGAAGAATTTTCGGGCGCGGCCGGCCGCCAGCGCGTAGGCGGCGTCGGTCAGCGCGGCCGTCGCCATGAACGTGACGCCGAGCAGCGCGACCTGCGGGACGTGCGGCTTGTCCATGTCCATGAACTGCGGAATGAAGGCGCCGAAGAACACCAGTACCTTCGGGTTCGACAGCAGCACCAGAAAGCCCTGCAGGAAGAAGCCGCCGCGCGGCGGTGGCGGGGTATCGTCGGTGCTAACGCCCTCGACCGGCGAGCGGATCAGCTTGAAGCCGAGCCAGACCAGATAGGCGGCGCCGGCAAAGCGCACCCAGTCGAACCAGTAGCCCATCGTCGCCATCAGCGAGGTCAGGCCGATCGCAACCGTGCCGATCACGATCGCGAGCCCGACCTGCGCGCCCAGCACGTTGGTGAGCGCCGCGCGCGTGCCGTAGCGCAGCCCGTTGGCGATCACCATCGTGACGATCGGACCGGGCAACAGCGCCAGCGCGATGCAGGCGGCGACGAAGGCGAAATAGGCTTGCAGGGACATGATGGCTATCCAGCTGGAAATTCTCGTCATGGCCGGGCTTGTCCCGGCCATCCACGTCTTATGCTCGTACAGCCGATCATAAAGGCGTGGATGCCCGGGACAAGCCCGGGCATGACGCATCCTATTGACCGTCCATTGCTGAAATCATCCACGTCCTGATCTCCTGCGAGCCCAGGAACGCCAGCGTCGCGCGCTGCATTTGCACCGGATCACCCCTGCCCTGCGCCGCAATCGCCATGAGATCGCAGCGGTGCGACACCGCGATGCCGATCGCGGTGCGGTGGCCGTCGAGATCATAGGCCCTGATTCGTCCCCGCATATCGGCCACGTCAACGACATCGCCCGCCTTGCGCGGTACGAAGCGCGGGCTGATCATGTCGACATCAGCGACGCGGTCGACCTCGTCGTCATCGGCGACACCGCCGTCGCAATTGCAGAAGCCGAGCTTCGGCCTGAAGTAGACCTCGATCTCGGCGCCGCACTCGGCCGCGCCGCAATGGAAGGCGCGGCCGGCGGGCCAGCCGTCGCGCGGGAACGGCCAGGCGATCTCTCGCCACTGCGCGGCGCGCGGCGGCGCCATCTCGTAGCCGGCAACGGCCGACAGTCCGCCGAGCGCGAGGAACATCGCCGCAATGACCGGCCACGGGCGCATCATCATTCGCTCACGGCAGACCGGCGATGGCACGCGCCTCGCCGGTCAGTTCGAGGATGTGCAGGCCGGTGTCGGCGCGGTCGACCGCATAGATGTAGCCACGATCGTCGGTCTCGACATTGTTGGTCTGGATCGCGACCTTGCAGCGCTCCTTGCCGTCGATCGTGACGCAGCGCTTGTCGGTCGCGGATGTGATCGATGGAATGAAGTGTCCGACTTCCCGGGGATGGTAGGGATCGCGAATGTCGAGGGCGCGGACGCCGGCGTTGAAGAAGGCGATGAAGGCAAGCTTCTTGTAATAGACCGGCGCCATGCTCTCGTTCGACGAGTGCGAGCCGAACCGGCCGCCGCGCTCGCAAAAATTCCCGCTCGCCTCCGGCACCGTGTAACTCGAGATCATCATCGGCCGTGCCTCGGTGGTGACGTCGGCGAACCACACCATCTGCCGCGCCTCGCCGCATTCGTTCTGGATCGCCTCGTCGACGATCATCACGATGTCCCGGGTCTTGCCGTCCTTGTCATGGACGAATTCCGCGATCGGCATGGCGGGCATCGGAAACACCGTGTGCGCGCCGTTCAGCGCCGACAGCGGCATCCGCGCGATCTCCGGGAATTTCAGATTGTCCGGCGTCGGCTCCTTCGGCCCGTTGAGCAGCTTGTCGCGATCGACGATCTGCAGGAAGCCGCCCTTGTTGGTGCCGTAGCCGAAATAGACCCGGTTGCTCTTCGGCCCGGTCGAGATCGGCCCGTGCAATTCGGTCGGTACCGCGCCGGTCGCACCCGGCTCCTGCCCGGGCAGGCCGAAATCCCTGATCTTCACGGGATGCGCGGGATCGGAGAGATCATAGATCTGCGTCATGCGCCGCGTGCGCCAGTCCGGCGCGCCCGACACCAGGAAGGCGATGCCGGTGTCGCATTCCCAAAAACTCTTGTGCGTATCCTTCAGCCCCTCACCAATGTGGGTCACGAGAACAGGATTGGCGGGATCGGCGACATTCCAGATCTCATGCCCCTCGGTGCCAACCGCGCGCAGCATGTAGACCGCGTTGCGATCGCCCTTCGGCAGATCCTTGCCGTCGCAGACGCGCACCATCTGCGCGCCGCCGGATTCATATTTGCCTTCCTGCCCGGGAATGTGCCGCAGATACTTTGGATGCGCGGGATCGGTGACGTCGACGATCGAGGTGCCGTTGGGCTCAGGCTTGCCGGTCATCGGGTTGACGGGATCGGGAATGTCGTCGGTGCCGCCGTGATGGCCGATATAGGCGATCCAGCGATCGCCCTGATGATGAATGGTCGGCTGATAGGCGCTGCGCGCCTGCAAATCGTTGGTTCCAACCAGCCTCATGTTGGAGGCGTCAGGCGGATCGCCGATCTTCTGCTGCTGGGCGCTCGCGGCATTTGCGAGCAGGACAAGAAGAAACGTGCAGCAAACTGCCGTAACGCGACCACCCATGCGCACCACCCGTGTTCCACACCAATCTGCGTTGGCTGCGAAGGACGCTAGCACGGCTGTGCCGGCGCCCAAACACACGCTCTTGACATGCAACCATTTGGTTGCCTATTATCCGACCCATGGATGAAGTCTTCAAAGCCCTCGCGGATGCCTCACGGCGAACGCTGCTTGACCGGCTTCACGATCAGAACGGGCAGACGCTCGGTGAGCTCTGCGACGGCCTCGACATGACGCGTCAGGCCGTCACCAAGCACCTTGTGATTCTCGAGGAGGCCAACCTCGTCACCACGATCAAGCATGGCCGCGAGAAGCTGCATTACCTCAACCCGGTTCCGATTCATCAGATCGGCGAGCGGTGGATCAGGAAGTTCGAGCGCGGGAAACTCGCCGCGCTCAGCGAATTAAAGAAACAATTGGAGAAGCGTGATGAGTAAACCGGATTACGTCTACGTCACCTATATCGAGACCACCGCCGAGAGGCTGTGGCAGGCGCTGACATCGAGCGAGTTCACCGAACGCTTCTGGTTCGGCTATCGCGTCAGCTCCGACTGGAAGGTCGGGTCGCCCTACAAACTCGCCAAGGACGGCAGCCGCGCCGTGCAGGGCGAGGTGCTGATCGCCGATCCGCCGAACAGGCTGGCCTATAGCTGGGACGTGGTGAAGGAAGGCGTCGAGCGCGAGCAGGTCTCGCGCGTCAGCTTCGACATCGAACCTTACGGCGGGGTCGTCAAGCTGACCGTGACGCACGACCAGCTCGGTCCCAGGACGCTGCGCGACATCTCCGGCGGCTGGCCGATGGTGATTGCGAGCCTGAAGAGCTTCCTGGAAACCGGACGCGAATTGCCGGCCGACCTGCTCACGAGCGGCGCCAGGGAGCCCTACCATGCCTAAGCCGGAATTCGTCTACGTCACCTACATCGAGACCACGCCGGAGAAGCTGTGGGATGCGCTGACATCAAGCGCATTCACGCGGCAATACTGGTTCGACACCGAGCTGCAATCGGACTGGAAGGTCGGCTCGCCGCTCGCGCTGGTGATGGGCGGCAAGACCACCGACACGGGCGAGATCCTCGAGGCCGACCGGCCGCGCCGCCTCGCCTACACGTTCAAGCACGAGGCCGACCCTGAAATGCGCAAGGAACCCGCGACCAAGGTCGTGTTCACGCTCGAACCGTTCGGCGAGATCGTGAAGCTGACCGTGACTCATGAAGGTTTTGGCGTCGGCAGCAAGCTGCTCGACGGCATTTCCAAGGGCTGGCCTGCGATCCTGTCCGGCCTCAAGAGCTTGCTCGAGACCGGCAAGGTGGTCGCGATCCCGCCTGCCGCGCTCGGGATCGACGGCTTCGAATGACAATGAAAATCTATCGACGGGTACGAACAGACATGAACATCGAGAAATTCAAACCGGCGATCGTTTACACGATTTACATCGCCTCGACGCCCGAGAAACTATGGCGGGCTTTGACGCAAGCCGAGTTCAGCCGACAGTATTTCGCCGGCAACTCGGTCGAGGTCGATCTTCGGATTGGCGGCGCCTACATCGTCCGTACGCCCGACGGCGCGCTGCACATCTCCGGCGAGGTGATCGAGTGCGATCCCCTGAGGCGGCTGACCGTCACCTTCAACGTCAACTGGCCGCAGCTCGTCGAAAAGCTCGGGCCGACGCTCGTCACCTACGAGATCGAACCGGCCGGCGACGGGGTCAAGCTGACCTTGCTGCAATCGCATGACCGCGCGATCAGCGACGACATCCTCGAAGGCGGCCGCACCGGCTGGCCGGCGTTCCTCTCCAGCCTGAAGAGCCTGCTGGAAACCGGCAAGGCCATGGTGATCCCGATGCAGCCCCCGCAGCGCATGCTGGCCGCGCTGAAGGAATTGGGGATCGCGATGCCGTGAGCGTACTCCGCTGTCGTCCCGGCGAAGGCGGGGACCCATTGCCGCCGCTCCAAGCGGCTAGAGTGTGCTGGGGCCACAGCGTCGCGCAAAACAAGCATTTGTGGTTATGGGTCCCGGCCTTCGCCGGGACGACGGTGGAGAGAGCTATCCCAATGCGCGCAACTCGCGCCGCAGCACCTTGCCCGTCGCCGTCATCGGCAGGCTGTCGGCGAACTGCACGAAGCGCGGATATTCGTGGGCGGCGAGCTGGACCTTGACGAACTCCTGGATCTCGCGCGCCAGGGCGTCACTCGCCGCATAACCCGGCCGCAGCACGATCCAGGCCTTGATCGATTCGGTACGGATCGGATCGGGAATGCCGACCACCGCCGACATCGCGACCGCCGGATGCTTCATCAGGGTGTGCTCGATCTCGGACGGGCCGACGCGATAGCCGGCCGTGGTGATGACGTCGTCCTCGCGGCTGACGTACCAGAAATAGCCGTCCTCATCCTGCACGCCGAGATCGCCGGTCAAAAGGAATTCGCCGGCATATTTCTTCGCAGTCGCTTCCGGATTGCGCCAGTACTCGATCATGGTGCAGGGGCAAGGCTGGCGCACGCCGATGATGCCGCGCTGTCCCCGCGGCAGTTCCTCGCCCTTGTCGCTGACGATGCGGACGTCGAAGCCCGGCGTGGCGCGGCCCATCGAGCCCGGGCGGATCGGAAACAGATTGGAATTGCTGCCGATCACGAGATTGCATTCGGTCTGGCCGAACACCTCGTGCGCATCGATGCCGAAGGTGTCGCGCACCCAGCCCAGCAATTCGCCGCCGAGCGACTCGCCGCCGGTGAAGATGCTGCGCAGCCTGACGCCGGAGTTCTTCACGTCGGCCTGTCGCATCAGCTTCAGCGCGGTCGGCGGCAGGAACACGTTGCGGATGCCGAGCTCGGCCATCATCTGCATCGCCGCCTGCGGCTCGAACTTGCGCGCGCGGTGACCGACCATCGGGATGCCGTGGTACCAGAACGCGAACAGGCCGTTGATCAGGCCGCCGATCCAGGCCCAATCGGCCGGCGTCCACATCAGGTCGCCCGGCCGGGGCAGGAAGTTGTGGCACATCTCGACATTGGGCAGATGGCCGAGCACGACGCGATGCGCATGCAGCGCGCCCTTCGGATTACCCGTGGTGCCCGACGTGTAGATGATCAGCGCGGGATCGTCGGCCGAGGTGTCGATCGTGGCTAATTCCGGCGACGCCGATCGGATCGCGCTCCAGAATGATTTTGTCCCCGCCGGCGTCTTGCCGCCGACGATATAGACGCTCTTCAGCTCGGGCAGACGATCGCGGATCTTTGCGATCTTCTCCCAGCCGGCCTCATCGGTGATGACAGCCTTCGCGGCGGAGTTCGACAGCCGGAATTCGAGCGCATCCTCGCCGAACAGCGCGAACAGCGGGATCGAGATCATGGCCGCGCGGAATGCCGCGAGATGCGCGACCGGCAATTCGAGGGATTGCGACAGGAACACCGCGACGCGGTCGCCGCGCACCAGGCCGTCGGCGGTCAGCACATTGGCGAAGCGGCGCGAGGCGTCCGCGACCTCATCGAACGAGGTGCGGGTGGTGCCGCCGTCCTCGTCGACATAGACCAGCGCCAGCCGGCCGGTGCCGTCAGCATGGCGGTCGCAGCACGCGGTCGCCATGTTGAACCGCGCCGGAACGTCCCAGCGGAAGTTGCGATAGAGCTCGTCGTAGGTCTTGGCATCCTGAAGCATGGCGGCAGACTAGAGCATTGCCGCCGGACTACAAGCGGTCAGGCCGCCGCCCGCTCCATTGCAACTTCGGCCTTGAGGCTGTCGAGGTCGCGATAGATCGACGCGACCGCGAGCACGCGCCCGCCGCGCTTGTAGCTGAGCACGCAATCCCTGCCGGCAATGCTGCCATCCACCGCGATCTCGTCCCACTGCTCGGCGTGGCCGACATAGTTGATCGGCACGTCGTAATGCTGGCTCCAGAAGAACGGCACCGCATCGAACACCTCGCGCTGCCCCAGCATATTCCGCGCCGCGGTCTGGCCCTGGCGCTCGGCCACCACCCAGTGCTCGACCCGGATGTTCTCGCCGCTGTGCGGATCGGGCCAGCGCGCGATATCGCCGGCGGCGTAGACGCCGGGAACGCTGGTCTCGAGATAGGCGTCCACCGTCACGCCGCGATCGATCGCGAGCCCGGCCGCTTCCGCCAGCGCCAGCCGCGGCTTCACGCCGACACCGACCACGACGAGATCGGCATCGAGCACGGGTCCGCTCTTCAGGTGCGTGCGCTTGCCGTCGATTGCGGTCACCGTGTCGCCAAGGTGGAAGACGACGCCATGCTCCTCGTGCAGCGCGCGGACGAAATCGCCCATGTCAGGCCCGAGCACACGCTCCATCGGCCGCTGCTCCAGCCCGACCACGTGAACCTCGATCTCCCACGCGCGCAGCGAGGCCGCGACCTCGAGCCCGATGAAGCTTGCGCCGATCACGACCGCGCGGCGCGCGCCGCTGGCCGAGGCGATGATCGCCCGGCAATCGTCGAGGCTGCGCAACACATGAACATGGGGCTGGTCCGCGCCCGGGATCGGCAGCCGTACCGGCTCGGCGCCGGTCGCCAGCAGCAGCCGGTCGTAGGGGAGCGCTTCGCCGCCGGCGAGCACGACATTGCGCCGGCCGGTGTCGATCGACTTGACCTCGGTCTTGAGTCTGAGATCGATCGCCGTGTCAGGATAGAAATCGCCCGGCTTCAGCGGCAGCCAGTCTTCCGGTGCGCTGCCCGCGAGGAAGTCCTTTGACAGGTTCGGCCGGTCCACCGGCGGCACGGCCTCGCCGCTCAGCATGACGATGCTGCCGCGATAATCCTGCCGCCGCAGCATCTCGGCGGCGGCAAAGCCTGCCGCGCCGCCGCCGACAATCACGATCCGGCCGGGCGCATCGACGGGGCCTTTGACGCGCGGTTTGGGCTGCGCGCGCTTCTCGCGCACGATGATGCGATCGCCCTCCCGCTCGACCTTCCAGACGGAGAGCGCGTTGAAGGCCGGTGCGTCGGCCGCTTCGCCGGTGCGAAGATCGAAACAGGCGTGATGCCAGGGGCAGCGAACGGACTCGCCCTCCACCAGGCCTTCGGCAAGCGGGCCGTGATAGTGGCTGCAATGCGCGTCGATGGCGAAGATGTCCGCCCCCGCGCGCACCAAGAGCACGTCGTCCTCGCCGACATGGCCGAGCAGCATCGTGCCCGCGAAATCGGAGAGTGCGACGCCTTGTGTCAGATCCGGACCGGAAGGAGCTTGCTGATCGGCCATGGCCTGTCTCCAGTTTATCCAGAACTTCACCCGAGGGCGCCGCCTGCACGGGCTTGGTGCTGCCCGACTGGCTGAGATCAATTCCCCTGCATGTAGCGGACCGGGTTCTCCTGATCCGCCTTGAAGATATCGGCAGCCTCGGCGAACAGCGCCGCAACGGCGGGCGCCTTCAGATCAACAAACGCCGCGAAGCTGAAATTGTTGCCGCCCGCCCGCAATTCGCCGAGCTTGCCCGTGTAGCAGGACACCAATGGCTTGCCGCCACGGGTCACCGCGACATAGACGCTGATGTAGTTCTTCTGCAGCGCCACCCCGATCACCGGCCAGGCCGCCGTCTTGCCGGACTTGATCGCATAGCGAAACTGGCCGTAGCCGATCATGTTCATGCGCATGCCGGCCTCGCCGGCCGGCGTGCCCGCATGAAAATGCCGCTTGAGCGACGGCGCCGCCTTGCGCATCACCGCGTGCAGCTGTTCGAGATCTTCGGTCCGTGCCGGATCAAAGGCGAGGTAGGCTTCCAGACTGTCCGCGGCGACACGAAACATCGCGAGGCCTCTGTGCTTTCGCAGCCCGGATGAAGCGAAGCGTAATCCGGGGACCTCACCGAACGGATAGACTGATCCGGATTTCGCTTCGCTTCATCCGGGCTACAAGATCAGGACGACAGCGCCGCCTTCACCAGGCCGCTGGCCTTGCCGAAATCCATCTGGCCGGCGTATTTCGCCTTCAGCGCGCCGATCACCTTGCCCATGTCCTTGATCCCCGCAGCTTTGGTCTCGGCGATGGTGGCGGAGATCGCGGCCTTCACGTCGTCGTCGGACATCTGCTTCGGCAGATACGCCGAGATCACGGCGATCTCCGCGCGCTCCTGGTCAGCGAGCTCGGCGCGGCCGCCCTTGTCGTAGAGCTCGACCGACTCCTGGCGCTGCTTGATCATCTTCTGCAACAGGCCGAGCAGATCGGCATCGGAGAGCGGCGGCTTGCCCTGCCCGCGCGCGTCGATGTCGGCGTTCTTGATGGTCGAATTGACCATGCGCAGCGTGGAGAGCTTGCGCTCGTCCTTCGCCTTCATCGCTTCCTTGACCGCAGTGTTGATATCGTCGCGCAGCATCTCGGTGTCCTTAAGCCGGTAATTCCTTCATGTAGGCAGTTTGCATCGACAGAACAACCTAGTTCCGCAACCACTCAACCAGCGCATCGGCACAGGCTTGCGGCTGTTCCAGCTGCGGCAGGTGACCGCAATTGGCGAGCACGACGAGCTTTGCGCCCGGAATGCCGTTGGCCATCTCGTCCGACAGCGCGTTCGGCACGGTGTTGTCGGTATCCGACGTCAGCACCAGGGTCGGGCATTTGATCCAGGCCATGCTCGGCCGCGAATCCGGCCGGGTGAGCACCGCGTTTTGCTGGCGGATGAAGGCCTCGGCGCCGACGTCCTCGCTCATATCATAAACAATCTGGCGCAGGCTTGCGTCGCCCTGCCGCGACGGATGCACGAAGCCGGGAAACAGCTCGTCGACCACGCTCCGATATTGCCCGCTTTTGGCGCGCTCGATCATGCCGCGGCGGCGGGCCGTCGCTTCCGGCGTGTCGGCCCGCGCCTGCGTGCTCATCAGCGCCAGTTTGGCGACCCGTTCGGGCGCCTGCCGGATGATCTCGAAGGCGATGTAGCCGCCCATGGAGTGCCCGGCGAGCGCAAAGCGCGGCGGCGCCTCGGCCAGGATCCGGCGGGCGATCGCCCCCATATTGTCGTCCCTGACGTGGTTGGCGACCGTGACCGGCCCGCAGCGCCACAGCGCCGGGATCACGGGTGCAAAAATCCGCGGCGAGCAGATGAGGCCCGGGACGAGCAGGATCGGCATCGTATTGTCCATAGGGGGCTCCGGACCGGGTCATTTTCGGCAAGCAAACGGCCGCTTCGAGGAACTTTAGATTAAAAGGCCGTTCGGGCCTGTCAAATCGGCGGGTATTGCCGTGTGAATCCGTGCCCTTTCGCTTTGACGCCGCAGGGTGCGGCGTCTATTTAAAGGGCTCATGACAACATCCGAAAACGCTCCCGCCTGGCCGGACCATAAACCGACCGCGCTCCTTGTGCTCGCCGATGGTACCGTGCTGGAAGGCTTCGGTCTCGGCGCCGAAGGCCACGCCGTCGGCGAGGTCTGCTTCAACACCGCGATGACCGGCTATGAGGAGATCCTCACCGATCCGTCCTATGCCGGCCAGATCATCACCTTCACCTTCCCTCATATCGGCAATGTCGGTACCAACGAGGAAGACATCGAGACGGTGAACATGGCCGCGACGCCAGGCGCGCGCGGCGTGATCCTGCGCTCGGCGATCACGGATCCCTCGAACTACCGCGCCACCAAGCACCTCGACCAGTGGTTGAAGGCGCGCGGCATCATCGGCCTCTCCGGCATCGACACCCGGGCGCTGACCGCGCTGATCCGCTCCAAGGGCATGCCCAATGCGGTGATCGCCCATTCCAAGACCGGCGAATTCGACCTGCACGCCCTGAAGGAAGAGGCCCGCGAATGGCCCGGCCTCGAGGGCATGGACCTGGTGCCGATGGTCACCTCCGGCCAGCGCTTCACCTGGGATGAGATGCCCTGGGTGTGGGGCAAGGGTTTCAGCCAGCAGACCGCGCCGGAATTCAACGTGGTCGCGATCGACTACGGCATCAAGCGCAACATCCTGCGCCTGCTCGCCGGCGTCGGCTGCAAGGTGACCGTGGTGCCGGCGACGACCGCGGCCGAGGACATCCTGGCGATGAAGCCGGACGGCGTGTTCCTGTCGAACGGCCCCGGCGATCCCGCCGCGACCGGCAAGTATGCCGTGCCCGTCATCCAGCAGGTGATCGCGTCGGGGACGCCGACCTTCGGCATCTGCCTCGGCCATCAGATGCTCGGCCTCGCCGTCGGCGCCAAGACCAAGAAGATGCATCAGGGCCATCACGGCGCCAACCATCCGGTCAAGGACGAGACCACCGGCAAGGTCGAGATCACCTCGATGAACCACGGCTTTGCAGTGGACCAGGCGACGCTGCCCAAGGGTGCGACCCAGACCCATATCTCGCTGTTCGACGGCTCCAATTGCGGCATCGCGCTCGAGGGCAGGCCGGTGTTCTCGGTGCAGTACCACCCCGAGGCCTCGCCCGGCCCGCGCGACTCGCACTATCTGTTCCAGCGTTTTGCTGAGCTGATGCGGAAGAAGAAGGCCGCCTAAACAACATCCGTCATTGCGAGGAGCGCAGCGACGAAGCAATCCATCTATCCCCGCATGGAGCGATGGATTGCTTCGCTCCGCTCGCAATGACGGAGATTTTCCGATGACCGACAGCCCGACCCCGAAGCCCACCTACGGCGTCTCCTCGATGGAGGTGATGGCGTCGATGCCGGGGCTCGACTTCGTGCGCGGCATCTTCGCCCGCAGCCTGCCGGAGCCGCCGATCATGGAGACGGTCGAGCCGTTCGACTGCACCGCCGAGACCGGCCATGTGGTGATCCACAGCATCCCCGGCCTGCGCCACTACAACCCGATCGGCTCGGTGCATGGCGGCTATGCCGCGATCCTGCTCGATTCCGCGATGGGGCTCGCAGTGCAGACCACGCTGCCGCAAGGGTTTGGCTACACCACGCTCGAGTTCAAGATCTCCTTCGTCCGCGGCATGAGCCAGGACACCGGCACGATCCGCACCGAGGGCCACGTCCTCAATGCCGGCCGCCGGGTTGCGACCGCGGAAGCGCGGATCACCGACGGCAAGGGCAAGCTCGTCGCGCATGCCACCACGACCTGCCTGGTGTTCGAACTCCCCAAGAACAGCTGAAGGCAATCGCGTCTTCGTGCATTGGAGGCATGACGAAGCGCGCTTTATCGGCGCCAGTGCTCTGTGATTGAGTCTCCCTGTCCGAGATCAGGCAAACATGATCCGGCCTGGATAAGGGAAACGCCCGATGACATCAGCCAGTTCAGACATGACCATCCGCGACGTCCGCGTGACGATGCTGCGGCTGCCTTGGGCCGACGATCCCTGGCTGAAGGGCGCCGCACTCGGCGCGACGCGCGACATCCTGGTCTGCGACGTCGAGACGTCAGGCGGCGTCACCGGCATGGGCTACCTGTTCGTGTTCCGCCCGGCAATGAAGTCGATCGCGGCCTGTCTCGACGAGTGCATCATCCCGCACGTCATCGGCAAGGACGCCACCGCGATCGAGGCGATCTGGCGTGATCTGTGGACCGCGACGATGACCTATGGCCGCGGCGGCATCGCCGCGATGGCGATGTCGGCGCTCGACATCGCACTGTGGGACGCCGTGGGGAAACGCGCCGGCCTGCCGCTGCACCGGCTGTGGGGCCACTATCGCTCGGAAATCCCGGTCTATGGTTCCGGCTGCTTCCGTGGCGCCGGCGGCGACGGAATGATCGAGAAGGCGCTGCATTTCGTCAAACAAGGCTACAAGGCGATCAAGATGCAGGTCGCGCATGTCCACACGCCCGCGCAGGACCTCGACAATGTGCGCCGCATGCGCGAGGCGCTCGGGCCCGACATCGACATCATGATCGACGTCAACATGGGCTGGAGCGCCGACGTCGCGATCGAGATGGGACGTAAGTTCGAGAAGTACGACATCTACTGGCTCGAGGAGCCGGTGCCGGCCGATGATTTCGCCGGCTACCAGCGCATCGCGGCGGCGCTCGACATGCGCGTCGTCGGCGGAGAGACGCATTTCACGCGCTACGATCTGCGGCCGTTCTTTCTCAATCCCTGCCTGCCGATCCTGCAGCCCGACCCGATGCGCGGCGGCATGACCGACCTGCGCAAGATCGCAGCGCTCGCGGACACGTTCGGCATCACCATCGCGCCGCATCTGTTCCCCGAGCTCAATGTGCACCTTTTGGCGTCGATCCCGAACGGCATCTGGTGCGAGAACATGGCCTTGATCGACGACCTCTGGGTCGACCCGCCCCGGATCGCCAACGGCATGATCACCGCGCCGGAGCGGCCGGGACACGGGCTCAGGTTCAAGGACGAGGTGTTGAAGTTCAAGATCTAGCGGGAACGGTTTCCGGACCGACGGCTTGGTGTCCGAAGATCGCGGCCCCTCGCAACGCTGGAGCGCCACCATGCCGGTCAGCAGTACCGACCCCCTGAGCTTCGTCTTTCAAGACGACGGCCTGGTGCCGAACAATCCGATGCCGTTCCTGGTCTACAAGGGCACGCTCGACGTCGGCAAGGATCCGGAAGCCATGATCGAGCAGCTGTTCGGCAAGAACGGCTGGGGCGCGATGTGGCGGAACGGCGTCTACGACTTCGCGCACTATCACGCCACCGTACACGAGGTGCTGGGCGTTGCCCGCGGCAGCGCGCGGGTGCAGTTCGGTGGCGCGCATGGCCGTGCGCTCGAGATCGCGGCCGGCGACGTCGCGATCCTGCCGGCCGGCACCGGGCATCAATGCCTGTCGGCGAGCGATGATTTCAGCGTGGTCGGCGCCTATCCGCCGGGCCCGCCGATGGACTTACAACGCCCGACTCCGGAGAACCACGCGCGGGCGTTGCAGACGATCCCGCTGGTCGCGATCCCCGCGACCGATCCGGTGCGGGGCAAGGACGGGCCGCTGCTGCGGCTGTGGAATTCTGTCCGTCGTCCCGGCGAAGGCCGGGACCCATAGCCACAGGATTGCGTTGTCGCATCGCGCTGGGGCTCCAGCGCCGCGCAAAAAATGCCATTGGCGGTTGATGGGGTGGACGGCCCCCTACGGCATCAGTGTGCCAGAATGAGGTTGTTGCAAATCTCAGACAAGGGAGCCGTCCGTGAGAGAGATTATCCGCATTGGAATGGATACGTCGAAGCATATTTTTGTGCTGCATGGGGTTGATGCGGCGGAGCAGGCGGTGTTGCGCAAGAAGCTGTCGCGCAAGCAGGTGCTGGAGTTCTTTGCCAAACTGCCGCCGACCGTGGTCGGGATGGAGGCGTGCGGTGCGGCCCATTACTGGGCTCGGGAGCTTGGCAAGCTCGGCCATGAGGTGAAGCTGATGGCGCCGCAGCTGGTGAAGCCGTATGTGGAACGCAACAAGAATGACGGGCGAGACGCGGACGGGCTGTGCGAAGCGATGAGCCGGCCGCGGATGCGGTTTGTGCCGGTGAAGAGCGCCGAGCAGCAGGCCGCGCTGATGCTGACGGGCGTCCGCGACGGGCTAATCGCCCGCCGCACCCAGCTCAGCAATGCGATCCGCGGCTATGCGGCGGAGTTTGGCCTGGTCGCCGCCAAGGGACTGGACAAGATCGAGCCGCTGCTGGCACGGATTGCGCAGGACGAGAGCCTTCCGGCGCTGGCGCGTGAGCTGTTCGCCATGCAGGGCCGCGACTACACGCAGCTGCAGGGCGAACTGAAGACGATCGAGGCCAAGCTTTTGGCCTGGCACCGGGCCAACGCCACGAGCCGCCGTCTGGCCCAGATCCCCTCGGTCGGTCCGATCATTGCGACGGCGTTGGTGATGAAGACCCCCGACCCGCACGCGTTCCGCTCCGGCCGGTGGTTCGCGGCCTGGCTCGGCCTGACACCCAAAGACCATTCCACCGCCGGCAAGACCAGGCTCGGCAAGATCACCCGCGCCGGCGACGAGACCCTGCGTCGGCTGCTCGTGGCAGGAGCCACTGCGGTGATCCGGCAAGCAAGGCTCGGACGCGGCCAGCCCTCGCGCTGGCTCGTTGCGCTGCTCAAGCGTAAGCCGCCGAAGCTGGCGGCGGTGGCGCTCGCCAACAAGGTTGCCCGCATCGCCTGGAAGCTGATGGTCACGGGCGAGAACTACGACGCCGCACGGATCAATGCCGCGCCGGCAATCGTCACCTAAGAGTTTGGCCGGCCGGACGCTGCACTCGCCGGCCGAACCGGAGCTGCAAGAGCAGATGGAATGATCGATCGATCCAGCACGCGAGACAAGCCGCGGGACCCATTGGCCTTCAGAAGGTCGCCAGGTTGTTTGGCACTCGCGTCGCGGAAACCATCTTGGCCCAGCGGTCAATCCGACCGCATCAAACAGGCCGGACATATGGATGACAGCGATCCGACCAGTTCCAGAAACCTCTTGTGCCACGGGGGCCGTCCACATATGGGTCCCGGCCTTCGCCGGGACGACGTGTGTGGGGCTAGGCCGCGTTGCTGCCTTCCTGGCGGCTGGCCTCGAACAGGAACCAGGTGCGGCGCTCGGTCTCGTCGATGAAGGTTTCGAGCAGACCGGCGGTTCCGGAATCCTCGTGGTCGTCGGCGAGCTTGTGCGCCTTGCGCATCGCCGCCGCGATGTGCTTGTTGTCCTCCATGAGCTCGCGCAGCATTTCGCGAGGCGGCACATAGTCCTCGTCGTTGTCCTTGATGGTCTGATGCTTGGCGATGTCGCCGATCGACCTCAGCGTCGCGCCGCCGAGCTTGCGCACCCGCTCGGCGAGCTGGTCGGTGGTCGCGAAGATCGCGTCCGACTGCTCGTCCAGCAACAGGTGGTAATCATGGAAATGCCGGCCGCTGACGTGCCAGTGAAAATTCTTTGTCTTCAGGTAGAGCGCGAAGGCGTCGGCCAGAAGCGTGTTGAGCGAGGTCGAGATCGTATCCACCGCAGCCTGCGGCAGGTCGCTCGGCGTGTCGAGATCGGGCGAGATCTTGTCGGTCTTGTTGGGGTCAATCTTGGCTTTGCTCACGGTAAACCTTCCTGTTAGGAACCCCCGTATTTCGGCGCATTGAACATTGGCCGCCGGACCGCTAACGCATCGTCACCCCACCTGTTCCTGGACGTCAGGAACTCGTTCTGCCGGATACCAAACGCGATGGATGAATGGATCGATTATTACGATTCCACGCATACGATTTATGCGAGCCGACTGCACCGCGACCTGCATTTCCAGGTCATCGCAAACGACATCATCGGATACATTGCTTCGCCCGATGCCGTGGTGCTGGATTACGCCTGCGGCGAGGCGCTGTCGGCGGCGAAGGTCGCCAATGCCTGCGCCCAGCTCTACCTGGCGGAGCCTGCGCCCGGCGTACGCGGCCGGCTGGTCGCGCGCTTTGCGCCCGACACCAGGATCCGCGTCCGCTCGCTCGATGATCTCAGAAACATGGAGGCCGACTCGATCGACCTCGTGGTGATGAATTCGGTGGCGCAATACATGACGCCGGCCGAGCTCGATACGGCGTTCGACGTGATCCACCGCCTGCTGAGGCCCTCGGGCCGTTTCGTGCTCGGCGATATCCTGCGGCCCGAAGTCGGCATGATGAGAGACGTCGCAGCGCTGGTGCGCTTTGCGGCGACCCACGGCTTCCTGCGCGATGCGCTGGTCGGGCTCGCCTCAACGGCGTTGTCGGACTACCGACAGCTGCGCACCAGGATCGGGCTGCAGCGCTACCGCGAGGACGACATGATCAAAAAGCTCGCCGCCGCGGGGTTCAGCGCCACGCGCGCGCCGCGCAACATCGGGCACAATCCGTGGCGAATGACATTCGTGGCGCACCACTGATCAAAGGTTGCGAAAGATATTAGGGTTAACCAAAAGTAAACGTAGCGGCGGCTGAAATAATCAGCAATGATCCGCTCGGCCCGGTGGCGGAAGCGTCGACGCGGCAGTGGTGCAACACTGTTTATCCTGGTTCAAATCCAGGCCGGGCCTCCACGCTTCGCCCTGACGGGCTTCGCGTGGCGCAGCCACGCTGGACCGGCGGGGCAAAGCGTGTCCGGCGTAGCTTGAGCGCAGCGAAAGCGTAGACGGACCAAAGACGGCCTCAGCATGCCCCCCGTTCCCCACCACCCCCGACCGGGCGTCCATCGAACCAGGAATTTCCCCCAGAATCACGGTTGATTGGGCGCTTTTTGGGGTTTCGCGGGTGCGGAAACTGGTCTAAAGACCACCCGCGCGCGAGGGATCGCGCTTCCGGCGCTACAACATGTAGCGCATGGCTCGAGGGACGCGCGGGAAGCGCGCCCTTTTTTTGTGCCTAAATTCCAGTCCGCGAGAGCTGATGCCCAAAAGAACCGACATCTCCACCATCCTGATCATCGGCGCCGGTCCCATCGTGATCGGCCAGGCCTGCGAATTCGACTATTCCGGCACGCAGGCCTGCAAGACGCTGAAGGAAGAGGGCTATCGGATCGTCCTGGTCAATTCGAACCCGGCCACGATCATGACCGACCCGGAGCTGGCGGACGCGACCTATATCGAGCCGATCACGCCCGAAATCGTCGCCAAGATCATCGAAAAGGAGCGCTACGTCCTGCCCGGCGGCTTCGCGCTGCTGCCGACCATGGGAGGCCAGACCGCGCTGAACTGCGCGCTGTCGCTGCGCAAGCAGGGCACGCTGGAGAAGTTCGACGTCGAAATGATCGGCGCCACCGCGGACGCGATCGACAAGGCCGAGGACCGCCAGCTGTTCCGCGACGCCATGGAGAAGATCGGGCTGCAGACGCCGCGGTCGCGGCTCGCCAACGCCTCGGCGCTTAAGAAGTCCGACCGCGACAAATACCTCGCCGACCAGGCCGAGCTGTCCGGCACCGAGCTCGAAGCCTTCGAACGCAAGTGGGAAGCCGGCGAGAACGAACGGCGCAAGCGCTACCAGCAGCAGGCCCTGGCCGAAGCGCTGATGGCGCTGTCCGACATCGGCCTGCCCGCGATCATCCGCCCCTCCTTCACGCTCGGCGGCACCGGCGGCGGCATCGCCTACAACAAGGAAGAATATCTCGACATCATCGAGCGCGGGCTCGATGCCTCGCCGACCAACGAGGTGCTGATCGAGGAATCCGTTCTCGGCTGGAAAGAGTTCGAGATGGAGGTGGTGCGCGACAAGAAGGACAATTGCATCATCATCTGCTCGATCGAGAACGTCGATCCGATGGGCGTGCACACCGGCGATTCCATCACGGTGGCGCCGGCGCTGACGCTCACCGACAAGGAATACCAGATCATGCGCGACGCATCGATTGCGGTGCTGCGCGAGATCGGCGTCGAGACCGGCGGCTCCAACGTGCAGTTCGGCATCAATCCCGACGACGGCCGCATGGTCGTGATCGAGATGAACCCGCGCGTGTCGCGCTCCTCGGCGCTGGCCTCCAAGGCCACCGGCTTCCCGATCGCCAAGGTCGCGGCCAAGCTTGCGATCGGCTACACGCTCGACGAAATTGCCAACGACATCACCGGCGGCGCCACGCCGGCCTCGTTCGAGCCGACCATCGACTACGTCGTCACCAAGATTCCGCGCTTCGCGTTCGAGAAGTTCCCGGGCGCCTCCTCTACCCTGACGACCTCGATGAAGTCAGTCGGCGAGGTGATGGCGATCGGCCGCACCTTCCAGGAGAGCCTGCAGAAGGCGCTGCGCGGGCTGGAGACCGGGCTGACCGGCCTCGACGAGATCGACATCGAGGGCCTCGGCCGCAGCGACGACAAGAACGCGATCCGCGCAGCGCTCGGCACCCCGACGCCGAACCGCCTGCTGCAGGTCGCGCAGGCAATGCGGCTCGGCTGGACGAACGAGGAGATCTTCAATTCCTGCAAGATCGATCGCTGGTTCCTCGCCGAGCTGCGCGCCATCGTCGAGATGGAGGACAAGGTCCGCGGCAACGGCCTGCCGGCCAATGCGTTCTCGATGCGGATGCTGAAGGCGATGGGCTTCTCGGATGCGCGGCTGGCCGTGCTCACGGAGACCACCGAGGCCGACGTCACCGCGAAGCGCCACGCGCTCGGGGTGCGCCCGGTGTTCAAGCGCATCGACACCTGCGCGGCGGAGTTCGCCTCGCCCACCGCCTACATGTATTCGACCTATGAGCGGCCGTTCGCGGGTGAGCTCGCCGACGAGAGCGCGCCGTCGGATCGCAAGAAGGTGATCATCCTCGGCGGCGGGCCGAACCGCATCGGCCAGGGCATCGAGTTCGACTATTGCTGCTGCCACGCCTGCTTCGCGCTCGAGGACGCCGGCTACGAGACCATCATGGTCAACTGCAATCCGGAGACGGTGTCGACCGACTACGACACCGCCAATCGGCTGTATTTCGAGCCGCTCACCGCCGAGGACGTGCTCGAGATCATCGCGACCGAGCGCAAGAACGGCACGCTGCACGGCGTGATCGTGCAGTTCGGCGGCCAGACCCCGCTGAAGCTCGCCCGCGCGCTCGAGGCCGCCGAAGTGCCGATCCTCGGCACCTCGCCCGACGCGATCGACCTCGCCGAGGACCGTGACCGCTTCAAGCGCGTGCTCGACAAGCTCCGCCTCAAGCAGCCGAAGAACGGCATCGCCTATTCGGTCGAGCAGGCCCGCCTGGTCGCCGCCGATCTCGATTTGCCGCTGGTGGTGCGTCCGTCCTACGTGCTCGGCGGCCGCGCGATGCAGATCATCCGCGAGGAGACCCAGCTCAACGACTACCTGTTGGGAACGCTGCCGGAGCTGGTGCCCGCCGACATCAAGGCGCGCTACCCGAACGACAAGACCGGGCAGATCAACACCGTGCTCGGCAAGAACCCGCTGCTGTTCGACCGGTATCTGTCCGACGCGACCGAAGTCGACGTCGACTGCCTCTCCGACGGCAAGGACACTTTCATCGTCGGCATCATGGAGCACATCGAGGAAGCCGGCATCCACTCCGGCGACTCCGCGTGCTCGCTGCCGCCGCATTCGCTCGACACCAGCACCATCGAGGAGCTGGAGCGGCAGACCCGTGAGCTCGCGCTCGGCCTCGACGTGGTCGGCCTGATGAACGTGCAATACGCCATCAAGGACGGCGAGATCTATGTGCTCGAGGTCAACCCGCGCGCATCGCGCACGGTGCCGTTCGTCGCCAAGGTGGTCGGCACGCCGGTCGCCAAGATCGCGGCGCGGGTCATGGCCGGCGAGAAGCTCGCCGACTTCAAGCTGAAGAAGAAGAAGCTCGGCCATGTCGGCGTGAAGGAATCGGTGTTCCCGTTCGCGCGCTTCCCCGGCGTCGACACCGTGCTCGGGCCGGAGATGCGTTCGACCGGCGAGGTGATGGGCATCGACCGCTCCTTCGAGGTCGCGTTCGCCAAGAGCCAGCTCGGCGGCGGCACGCGCGTGCCGCGGCAGGGCACGGTGTTCGTCTCGGTGCGCGGCGACGACAAGATGCGCATCGCGGATGCGGTGCGGCTGCTGCACTCGCTCGGCTTCAAGGTGATGGCAACCTCGGGCACGCAGCGCTATCTCAGCGACAACGGCGTGCCGACGGAAAAGGTCAACAAGGTGCTCGAAGGCCGCCCGCACATCGTCGACGCCATCACCAATGGCGACGTCCAGCTGGTCTTCAATACCACCGAAGGTCCGCAGGCGCTGGCCGACAGCCGCTCGCTGCGGCGGGCTGCCCTCTTGCATAAAGTGCCATATTACACCACTCTTTCAGGCGCGGTGGCGGCCGCACGGGGGATCCGGGCCTATCGGGACGGGGACCTTGAGGTCCGCACGCTTCAGAGTTACTTTTCCGAGAGCTGACCGCTGCCCGGGCTGAAGGTCCGAAGCGGTCAATTAGCCGAATGGCTGGAACTCACCGCGCGATTGGATGTTGTCACGGCCCTTAGCGGGGCCGAATATCACTGGGCTTCCGGGCGCGCTTGCGTCCTGATTCCTGCGTTAGCTGAACTGGATATTCCTGCACTCCGCCGGGCGCGCAGGATGAAGGACGAAGATGATGGATAAGGTTCCGATGACTGCGGGCGGATACGCCGCGCTGACGGACGAGTTGAAGCATCGCCAATCGGTGGATCGTCCGCGCATCATCGAACACATCGCGGAAGCGCGCTCGCACGGCGATCTCTCGGAGAACGCCGAGTATCACGCTGCGAAGGAAGAGCAGTCGCACAACGAGGGCCGCATCGCGGAGCTCGAGGACAAGCTCGCGCGCGCCGACATCATCGACATTTCCAAACTGTCCGGCGACACCATCAAGTTCGGCGCGACCGTGACGCTGATCGACGAGGACACCGAGAAGAAGGCGGTGTGGCAGATCGTCGGCGAGGTCGAGGCCGACGCCAAGAAGGGCCGCATCTCGATCACCTCGCCGCTCGCGCGCGCGCTGATCGGCAAGAAGAAGGGCACCACCGTCGAGGTGATGGCGCCGGGCGGCGCCAAGGCCTACGAGATCACCAAGGTCGAGTGGCGGTAGTTACCTTCATGTGACTGGTGCAAAAAGGCCGCGTACTGCACGCGGCTTTTTTTGTGCCTGCGTTTTGACGGCAATGTGAGTAGAGCGCCGCGGCGCGCCATACTAGGGAGGCCGTGACATGTTTATGCAGTATAATCATGTCAGGGGACGGAGTTCGGGCCGACGATTGCATCGCAACACGCATCGCTGGGCGTCACCACGTCACTGCCGCATTCTCTCGCAACTGCCATGGCGCGAGGAATGATTCCAGGTGCAAGGTGTTGACATCACACTCCGGTGGCGGACACCGTGTGTTTCTGCATCATGCAACGTTCCAGTGTGTCAAAAGGGGGACAATGACAATGGACCAGATACTATCCAAGCTTCAGCCGCTGGCGCTCAGCCTGTTTCGATTCACCACAGGGCTGCTGCTGTTTCAGTTTGGCGTCGCCAAGCTTTTCAAATTCCCACCCGGGACGATGTTCGAGAAAGTCGAACTGTTCTCGTTGATCGGCGCAGCCGGCACGCTCGAATTGATCCTGGGCGGGCTGCTGATGATCGGCCTCTTTTCACGGATCGTGGCTTTCATCCTGGCAGGTGAAATGGCCTTCGCCTACTTTATCGGCCATTTTCCGAAGGGCTTCTATCCGCTGCTCAACAACGGCAGTCTGGCGATCGCGTTCTGCTTCGCCTGCCTCTACCTCGCGACCTCGGGCCCGGGTCCGATCAGCGTCGACGCTGCGATGGGCAAGAGGTAGCGCGCTCTCACCACGTCATTGCGAGCCAGCGGGTCGCGCGCCCGATGACAGGCTCAGCGAAGCAATCCATCTGTCCGCATATGCGGAGCGATGGATTGCTTCGTCGCTTCGCTCCTCGCAATGACGGGTCGACTTGCCGCGTACAACTCAGCTCGCGACCTTCACGCCGAGCGGCACCGCGGCTTCGTATTTCGAATTGTGCAGCACCAGCGACGTCCTGACGTTGCGGACATGCGGCGCCGCCGTCAGATGGGTGACGAAATCCTGGAAGGTCGCCATGTCGGGGGCGACGCATTTGAGGATGAAATCGACTTCGCCCGACAGCATCCAGCACTCGCGCACCAGCGGCTCGGCGCGCACGAAATTCTCGAAGGCGCGGAGATCGGCGTCGGCCTGGCTCGACAGATGCACCGAGGCGAACACCGTCACGTCGTAGCCGAGGCGGCGCGGATCGAGCAGCCCGCGATATCCCTGGATGTAGCCTTCCTCTTCCAGCGCCCGGACCCTGCGCAGGCAGGGCGGCGGCGAGATCCCGACGCGTTTGGCGAGTTCCACATTGGTGATTCGGCCATCGGCCTGGATCTCGGCGAGGATTTTGAGGTCGATCTCGTCAAGGTTCTTCGACACGCGACTACAGTTCCCTAAGGGTTTGGAAAACTTGGCAGGTCTGCCGGCAACTCTCATAGCGCAGCCAGCCGCCATTGCGCAATTTTATTGCGCGTGCAGCGCACGATTTCGCGAATGTGACGTCAGTTCCGGGGAAAAATCGCTGCCATGGATTGCAATTCTTGCATAGCTACCCAGATATCCTAGACTTGGATTTGACACTTTTGGCGCCGCCGTGACCTGCTTCCGGGGCGCTTCCCGCACAAGTCCTCGATCAAAATCCCCAAAAGAGAGGGATCTCAAAATGCCCGCGCCTACCCATGCCAAGGTCGTCATCATCGGGTCCGGCCCCGCCGGTTACACCGCAGCGATCTACGCGGCGCGCGCGATGCTCGAGCCGATCCTGATCCAGGGCATTCAGCCGGGCGGACAGCTCACCATCACCACCGACGTCGAGAACTACCCGGGCTTCGCCGACGTGATCCAGGGCCCCTGGCTGATGGAGCAGATGGAGAAGCAGGCGGCCCATGTCGGCACCAAGATCGTCACCGATCTCGTCAACAAGCTGGAACTCGGCCAGCGGCCGTTCCGCCTGACCTGTGATTCCGGCGATGTCTATCTCGCCGAAACCGTCGTCCTCGCCACCGGCGCCCAGGCGCGCTGGCTCGGGCTTCCCTCGGAGGAGAAATTCCAGGGCGGCGGCGTATCGGCCTGCGCGACCTGCGACGGCTTCTTCTACCGCGGCAAGGAAGTCGTGGTGGTCGGCGGCGGCAACACCGCGGTCGAGGAAGCGCTGTACCTGACCAACCATGCCTCCCAGGTCACCATCGTGCATCGCCGCGATCAATTCCGCGCCGAGCGCATCCTGCAGGAGCGGCTGTTCAAGCATCCCAAGATCAAGGTGGTGTGGGACTCCGCGATCGACGAGATCTGCGGATCGGAGAATCCGAACAAGGTCACCCATGTGCGGCTGAAGAACGTCAAGACCGGCGCACTGACCGACCTCAAGACCGACGGCGTCTTCATCGCGATCGGCCATGCGCCGGCGACGGAGCTCGTCAAAGGCCAGATCAAGCTGAAACCGTCGGGCTATGTCGAGGTGGCGCCGAACTCCACGGCGACCTCGGTACCCGGCCTGTTTGCCGCCGGCGACGTGGCGGATGAAACCTTTCGGCAGGCGGTCACCGCCGCCGGCCTCGGCTGCATGGCTGCGCTCGAGGCCGAACGCTTCCTGGCTCTTCGCGCGAGCGATCGCGCAGCGGCGGAATAATCATGGCACGATCTCGGGACGGATTTACGGATATGGATTGGGACAAGCTGAAGGTCTTTCACGCGGCGGCGGAGGCGGGCAGCTTCACGCATGCCGGCGAGCAGCTTGGTCTGTCGCAATCGGCGGTCTCCCGCCAGGTCAGCGCGCTGGAACAGGAGCTCTCGGTCTCGCTGTTTCACCGCCATGCACGCGGCCTGATCCTCACCGAACAGGGCGACCTCCTGTTCCGCACCGCGCATGACGTGTTCATGCAGCTGCAGGCGGCACGCGCCAAGCTCACCGACAGCCGCGAGCGGCCGAGCGGCGACCTCAAGATCACGACGCCGCCGGCGCTCGGCATCAACTGGCTGATCCCGCGGCTCGACGAATTCACCGCGCTCTATCCGGACATCCGGATTTCGCTGATCGTCACCGACGAAGACCTCGATCTGTCGATGCGCGAGGCCGACGTTGCGATCCGCACCCGCAAGCCGACCCAGCCGGACCTGATCCAGCGCAAGCTGTTCTCGATCGGCTTCCATGCCTATTGCTCGCCGGAATACATCAAGCGCTTCGGCACGCCGCGGACGCTGGATGATCTCGACTCGCACCGCATCATCATGCTCGGCGACTCGCAGGTGCCGCCGCATCTGCAGAACCGCAGCTGGCTGATCGATGCCGGCCGCAACGGCTCCGGTCCACGCGAGCCCTACTTCAAGGTCAACAACATCCTGGGCTTGGTGCGCGCCTGCCAGCAGGGCCTCGGCATCGCCGCGCTGCCGGACTATCTGGTCGAACAGAACAACCTCGTGCAGCTGTTCGGCGAGTCCGACTCGATCGCGCTCGACACCTACTTCGTCTATCCGGAAGAGCTGAAGACAGTGGCCCGGGTGCAGGTGTTCCGCGACTTCGTGGTCAGCAAGGCGCAGCGCTGGCCGTCCTGATTAAGCCGGCCTTATGGGCCAAGCTTATAGGCTTTCCGCGCGGCCCCAAGAGCCCCCTGAATCTCCGCATGACTGACATGCGACCTGGATAGTTGCTGCATGCCGTCGATGGGGATCATAGTGTTGACACGCTGAGCGGTCGCGTCGCGCATATGTCCCC
This sequence comes from Bradyrhizobium sp. USDA 3364, assembly GCF_054056355.1. Taxonomy (NCBI): domain Bacteria; kingdom Pseudomonadati; phylum Pseudomonadota; class Alphaproteobacteria; order Hyphomicrobiales; family Nitrobacteraceae; genus Bradyrhizobium; species Bradyrhizobium sp. USDA 3364. The sequence continues at coordinate 4,186,106 of NZ_JBSRYG010000002.1, read as the reverse complement.
CTCCTCCAGTGGCGCGGAAGTTCAGTAATCCCTCTTGGAAGGTGATTGTGTCGGCCTCACGTGGCCAATACCTTAAGCCGGGCTCGCTTGAGCCCGGCTTTTTTTCACCCGCACGTCATCCTTAACGTGTCGCACGCCCCGGTCAGCATGTGCATTGACAACAACCTCGCAGCGCAGCATCATCGGCTCATGATCACGACTTCGTGCGCCGCTCTGTTCTCGAAAAAAGCCCCCCTCCCGGGGACACGAGATCGCGCGCGATAAGATCACCTTCGCATTCAACCGATCCCGAAACCCCGCCGCCTGGACGGGGTTTTTTGTTGGTCCCGTCTCCGGCTCTGCCTTCCCAGGAGATGGAACATGACTGACCTACACCAGCAATTGCAGGGCCTCTGGCTGCCCCTGATCACGCCGTTCCGCGACGGCGAACTCGACGTCACCTCGCTGCGCCGCCTCGTGCGGCACTACGCCGGTGGTCCGGTCGACGGCTTCATTCTCGGTGCGACCTCCGGTGAGGGCATGGCGCTGAGCATGGATGAGCTGGAGGGGCTGGTCAGCGTCGTGCTCGACGAGCTCAGTGCCAACTCCCGCCATTTGCCGGTCGTCCTCGGGCTCTCCGGCGCCTCCACCGCCAGGATGACAGAAGCGCTGGATGACACGGCCGACTGGCCGATCAACGGCTATCTGATCGCGAGCCCCTACTACACGCGCCCGTCACAACGCGGGCTGATCCAGCATTTCAACGCGCTGGCCGATCACGCGTCGTGGCCAATCGTGCTCTACAACATTCCCTATCGCACGGCGGTGAACCTGACCAACGAGACGCTGCTGGCGCTCGCCGACCATCCGAACATCGCCGGCATGAAGGATTGCAGTGCCGACCGCGCACAGTCGATCGATTTCCTCACCCGACGGCCGGCCGGCTTCCGCGTGCTGACCGGCGAGGATGCGCAGACATTCGATGCGCTCTCCGACGGCGCCGACGGCGCGATCCTGCTCTCCGCACATCTGGAAACAAACATCTTCGCCTCGATCCGCACGCTGTTGCAGCAGGGCCAGCGCGACGCGGCGCTGGCCGCCTGGCAGAGCGTCGTCGGCCTGACCCGGCTGCTGTTCGCCGAGCCGAGCCCCGCGCCGGCCAAGCACTGGCTGTGGCGGCAGGGGCTGATCGACAGCCCCCAGGTGCGGCTGCCGATGGTCGAGGTGAGCGAGGATCTCGCGACCTGGCTCGATGCCGAGATGGAGCGCCGCGCGCAGTTGCTGTTGCCGCAACCCGCCTAACTCCCGTAGCCCGGATGCGGCGAAGCGAAATCCGTGGCCGTCTCCACGTGGGGAGACTGGTCCCGGATTTTGCTGCGCTTCATCCGGGCTACCGGTCTCGTTGGCTTAGTCCAGCTTCACCCGCGACAGCCGCAGCGCGTTGCCGATCACGCTGACCGAGGACAGCGCCATCGCGGCGGCGCCGACCATCGGCGACAGCAGGATACCGAACAGCGGATACAGCACGCCGGCCGCGATCGGCACGCCGGCCGCGTTGTAGACGAAGGCGAACGCCAGGTTCTGGCGGATGTTGCGCATGGTCGCGACCGACAATCGGCGCGCGCGGACGAGGCCCGTCAGGTCGCCGGTGAGCAGCGTGATGCCGGCGCTCTCGATCGCCACGTCCGTGCCGCCGCCCATCGCGATGCCGACATCGGCGGCGGCGAGCCCCGGCGCATCGTTGACGCCGTCGCCGGCCATCGCGACAATGCGACCCTCGCCGCGCAGCCGCTGCACGACCGCGCTCTTGCGCTCCGGCAGCACGCCGGCCTCGACCTCATCGATGCCAAGCGTCTTCGCCACCGCGCGCGCGGTGGTCTCATTGTCGCCGGTCAGCATCACGATGCGCAGGCCCTCGGCGCGCAGCGCTTGCAGCGCGCTCTTCGCCGACGGCTTGACCGGATCGGCAATCGCGATCACGCCGGCAATGCTGCCATCGACCGCGACATAGATCGCGGTTGCGCCGTCGCGCCGCGCGGCTTCGGCGGCCTGGTCCAGCGCGGCCGTCGCGATGTTCCGTTCGGCCATCAGCACGGCATTGCCGAGTGCAACCTGCTTGCCGTCGACGGTACCGGTCGCGCCCTTGCCGGAGGGCGAGGCAAAGTTGCTGACGGCAACGGATGCGAGCTTGCGGTCTTTGGCTGCCGCGATGATCGCCTGCGCCAGCGGATGCTCGCTGCCCTGCTCGACGCCGGCGGCAAGACGCAGCAGGTCACCCTCGTCGATCCCTTCGGCGGCGATGATGCGCACCACCTTCGGCTTGCCCTCGGTGAGCGTGCCGGTCTTGTCGATGACCAGCGTGTCGATCGCCTCCATCCGCTCCAGCGCCTGCGCGTCGCGGATCAGGATGCCGGAATGCGCGCCACGGCCGACACCGACCATGATCGACATCGGCGTTGCCAGTCCCAGCGCGCAGGGGCAGGCGATGATCAGCACGGTGACCGCGGCGACCAGCGCAAAGGTCAGGCGCGGCTCGGGGCCGAACGCCGTCCAGGCGATGAAGGCGAGCACGGCGGCGGCGATCACCGCCGGCACGAACCAGCCGGCGACGCGATCGGCGAGCCGCTGGATCGGCGCGCGCGAACGCTGCGCCTTCGCCACCATGTCGACGATCCGCGACAGCATGGTGTCGCGGCCGACCTTCTCGGCGCGCATCACGAGGCCGCCGCTCTGGTTGACGGTGCCGCCGATCACATTGCCGCCCTCGGCCTTCGTGACCGGCATCGATTCACCGGTCACCATGGATTCGTCGATGACGGCGCTGCCCTCGATGACGACGCCGTCGACCGGAACCTTCTCGCCGGGACGCACGCGCAGCCGATCGCCGACCTTGATCGCGTCGATGTCGATATCCTCGTCGCCATGATCGGTGATGCGCCGCGCGGTCTTGGGCGCGAGGCCGAGCAGCGCGCGGATCGCGCCCGACGTCTGCGCCCGGGCGCGCAATTCCAGCACCTGGCCGAGCAGCACCAGCACCGTGATCACCGCCGCCGCCTCGAAATACACCGCGACCGCGCCATGCATGTCGCGGAACGCCGGCGGGAACAGCTGCGGCGCCAGCGTCGCAACCACGCTGTAGACATAGGCGACGCCGGTGCCCATCGCGATCAGCGTGAACATGTTGAGATTGCGGGTGACCAGCGACTGCCAGCCGCGCACGAAGAACGGCGCGCCGGCCCACAGCACGACCGGCGTCGCCAGCACGAACGAGATCCAGTTCGACCAGCCCTGCGGCACCAGATGCATCAGTCCCAGATGGCTGCCCATCTCGAGCACGAACACCGGCAAGGTCAGCGCGAGGCCGATCCAGAACCGCCGCGTCATGTCGATCAGTTCGGGATCCGGGCCGTCGTCGAGCGATACCTGCTCGGGCTCCAGCGCCATGCCGCAGATCGGGCAACTGCCGGGACCGACCTGGCGCACCTCGGGATGCATCGGACAGGTGTAGATCGTGCCGGCCGGCATTGGCGGCTCAGGCTCGCGCGGCTTGAGATACTTCTCCGGCTCGGCCTCGAAGCGTTCGCGGCAGCGGCCGCTGCAGAACAAATACTCCTCGCCCTTGTAGCTGAAGCGGTGCTTGGCGGTCGCCGGGTTGACCTTCATGCCGCAGACCGGATCGATCGCGAACGTGGCCTCCCGCGGCGCGTCGTCGTGCTCATGCTTGCCGCCGCAGCAGGAATGCGCGGCCGCGCCATGATGCTGATGATCCGCGTGCGAATGGTCGTGCTTTGGCTGTGCCACAAAGACTCTTCCCGGCCGGTATCCCGGCCTCTTGATTTATATACCCTATGGGGGTATATGAGACCTATGAGAGACGAGGTCAAGACGTCCTGTTTAAAACGGCTCAAACGGATCGAGGGTCAGATCCGCGGGCTAGCCACCATGGTCGAGAACGACCGCTATTGCATCGACGTGGTGACGCAGATCGCCGCGGCGCGCGCGGCGCTACGCCGCGTCGAGGAAGAGGTGCTGCGCGATCATGTGGCGCATTGCGTGGAGCATGCGATCTCGTCCGGCGACAAGGCCGACCAGCGGCGCAAGATCGCCGAGCTGATGGACGTGATTGGGCGGGCGGATCGGTAGAACGCTTTTTAGCTGCGCCGTGTCCGCACATTCAGTGTCGTCCCTGCGAAAGCAGGCACCCATGGCCACAGGACATCGGGATGGAGCGAGCTGGGGCCACATCCCGGCTCGCGCTTCGCTTGGCCGGGACGACGAGTCGAGAAACCGAAGCTAGTCTAGAACCCGATCAGGTATTGAACCTGAAATGCATGACGTCGCCGTCGGCGACGACGTAGTCCTTGCCTTCAAGCCGCAGCTTACCGGCATCGCGCGCGCCGGCTTCGCCATTGCCGGCGATGTAATCCGCATAGGCGATGGTCTCGGCGCGGATGAAACCCTTCTCGAAATCGGTATGGATCACGCCGGCAGCCGCTGGCGCCTTGGTGCCGCGGTCGATGGTCCAGGCGCGGGCTTCCTTCGGGCCGACGGTGAAATAGGTGATCAGGTCGAGCAGCCTGTAACCGGCGCGGATCAGCCGGTCGAGCCCGGCCTCTTCCAGACCGAGCGTTTCCAGGAAGTCGACACGCTCCTCGCGCGACAGCGTCGCGATCTCGGATTCGATCTTGGCCGAGATCACGACCGCGACTGCACCCTCCTGCTTGGCGCGTTCGAACACCGCCCTGGAGAAATTGTTGCCGTCCTTGGCCGAGCCTTCCTCGACGTTGCAGACATAGAGCACGGGCTTCGAGGTCAGGAGCCCGAGCATGCGGAACCCGCGCTCCTCCTCCGGCTTGCGCTCCATCGCACGCGCCGGCTTGCCGTCGCGCAGCAGCACCAGCGCGCGGTTGACGAGTTCGAGCTGCTCCTTGGCTTCCTTGTCGTTGCCCTTGGCCTTCTTCGACAGGTTGTCGACGCGCTTCTCGAGGCTGTCGAGGTCGGACAGCATCAGCTCGGTCTCGATGGTCTCGATATCGGCGAGCGGCGCGATCTTGCCTTCGACATGGGTGATGTCGGAATCCTCGAAGCAGCGCACCACATGGGCGATGGCATCGACCTCGCGGATGTTGGCGAGGAACTGGTTGCCGAGACCCTCGCCCTGCGACGCGCCGCGCACCAGGCCTGCGATGTCGACGAAGGTGAGCCGGGTCGGGATGATCTGCGCGGATTTCGCGATCGCCGACAGCTTGTCCAGCCGCGGATCGGGCACCGCCACCTCGCCGACATTCGGCTCGATGGTGCAGAACGGATAGTTCGCCGCCTGAGCGGCCGCCGTCTCGGTCAGCGCATTGAACAGCGTCGACTTGCCGACGTTAGGCAGCCCGACGATCCCGCATTTGAATCCCATGTCTTCCTCTATCCATCTTCGTCATGCCCGGCCTCGCGCCAGGCACAAGGGGATCAGGCCGGCTTCTCGCCGCCGTTCTCACCCTTGTCGAAAAATCCCTTGGCCTGCATCGTCAAATGCACCTTGTTGGCGAACGAGGCGTCGTGCCCCGCAGCCAGCAGGCCGGCATTGTCGGCGACGGCCTGGCACAAGGCCTCCACCCACGCCCGGTCGCTCTTGGCGAAGTCCGACAGCACGTGGCTGTGCACGAGCTCCTTGACGCCGGGATGACCGATCCCGAGCCGCACCCGCCGATATTCGTTGCCGATATGGGCGGAGATCGAGCGCAGTCCGTTATGGCCGGCGATCCCGCCGCCGATCTTGACCCGCACCTTGGCCGGCGGCAGTTCGAGCTCGTCCTGGAACACGGTGATGTCGGCGGGCGCGAGCTTGAAGAAGTTCGCCGCTTCCTGCACCGCGCGCCCGGACTCGTTCATGTAGGTGGTCGGCTTCAGCAGCACGACCTTCTCACGATCGACCACGCCTTCGGAGGTCTCGCCCTGAAAGCGACGGCGCCATGGTGCGAAACCATGACGCCGTGCAATCTCGTCGACCGCCAGGAAACCGATATTGTGCCGGTTGCTGGCGTATTTCGCGCCGGGATTACCAAGACCAACAAAAAGGCGCATGGCACGGCATCCCGCGTCGGCGCGCCATCAGAGGATCGCGCGCCGACCTGATCGATTACTTCTTCTTGTCGCCACCGGCGGGGGCCTTGGCACCCGCGGCCGGAGCCGCAGCACCCGCAGCCGGAGCCGCCGCAGCGGCCGGAGCTGCAGCACCCGCGGCCGGAGCAGCGCCACCGGCAGCCGCCGCCGCTGCGGCCTTCTGCTCTTCGGCGTAGCCGGACGGCGGCACGATGGTGACCAGGGTTGCGTCCTCGCGGGTCAGCGACTTCACGCCCTTGGGCAGCTTGACGTCGGAGAGATGCAGCGAGTGGCTGATCTCGAGGCTGCCGACATCGGCCTCGATGTATTGCGGGATGTTGTCGACCGCGCACTCGAGTTCGAGCGCGTGGGTGACGATGTTCACCGTGCCGCCGCGCTTGATGCCGGGGGCGGTTTCCGCGTTCACGACGTGCAGCGGCACGCTGACGCGGATGGTCGCGCCTTCGCCGAGCCGCATGAAGTCGACATGGATCGGGAAGTCCTTCACCGGATCGAGGTGGTAGTCGCGCGGAATCACGCGATGCTTCTTGCCCTCGAGATCGATATCGAACAACGTGGTCAGGAACCGGCCCGCCAGGATGCGCTGGCGCAGTTCACGATCTTCAACCGAGATGGTGAGGGGGGGCTGGTTGTCTCCGTAGATCACTCCGGGAACTCTCCCGGCGCGACGCTCTGCCCGGGCGGCCCCCTTGCCGCTCTGCGGACGCGCGGTCGCCTTCAACTCCTTGACGGTCGCCATAGCGTTAAGTCCTTGTATTTAAAAAGTTAAAGGCCGCAGCGCGGCCCATGCTCAGGTCCACAGCAAGCCTCCAGGGGTGCGGGGGCCGCGGACGTGGCGGGCTTTTAGCCCCAAAGGGCCGAAATGACAAGGAAATGAAGGGATTTTTCTGCGGACGCGATCCGCCCCTTCGTCATGCCCGGGCTCGCCCCAGGCATCCATCAAGAAAAGGGCTTTTCCAAAAGGAGAGATGGATGGCCGGGTCAAGCCCGACCATGACGAGCGAGACAGGATCAGCCGGCCGCGCCGCCCCCGAGCTTGGCTTCCAGCGCGGCGATCCGCGCCTTCAGCGCCTCGTTCTCCTCGCGCGCCAGCCGGGCCATGTCCTTGACCGCGTCGAACTCCTCGCGCTTGACCACGTCGAGGTCGCGCAGAATCCGTTCGGCCTGGTTGCGCATGACCGTGTCGACCTCGCGCTTGACGCCCTGGGCGGCGCCGGCGGCGTCGTTCATCAAACGGCCGATCTCATCGAAAAACCGGTTGCTGGTCTGGGTCATCTCGCAAAGCTCTCCGCATGCACTGAATCGCGATAAGACAATGGCTATCCCCGCCGTCGGGTTCAAGTCCGCCGCGAATGGCAGGCCTCCCGGTAGCTTGCCTTGTCATGCTCCGGTTTCCTTGCAATCGTATGAACTCACAACAGAAATCGCACACATAACGCGAGCAGAAACGCCATGATCGAGCATACCGTCGAGATCCCGACCAAGGACGGCAAGACCACCACCTTCATCACCCATCCAGAGCGCGGCGGCCCCTTCCCGGTCGTCATCTTCTACATGGACGCGCCGGCGATCCGCGAGGAGCTGCGCGACATGGCGCGCCGGCTCGGCACCTCAGGCTATTACGTGATGCTGCCGAACATGTACTACCGCGCCGGCGTGATGGAGCTCGGCCCGATCAATCCCGATCCGGAATCGCCCGAGCGCAAGCGCATGTTCGAGCTGATGCACTCGCTCAACATCCCGCTGGTCATGGAAGACACCAAGGGCCTGCTCGCCTATGCCGAGACGCAGAAGGCGGCCAACACGAAAATCATCGGCACCGTCGGCTACTGCATGAGCGGCCGCTATGCGGTGAACGCGGCGACGCACTTCGGCGATCGCGTCAAGGCCGCCGCCTCGGTCTACGGCACGCATCTGGCGACCGACCAGGCGGACAGTCCGCATCTTGCCGCGCAAAAGACCAAGGCCGAACTCTATTTCGCCTGCGCCGAGACGGATATCTACGCGCCACAGGAAATCATCGAGCAGGTGAAGGCCGGCATGAAGGGATCGAACAACGAGGTCGAGATCTATCCCGGCACGCATCACGGCTTTGCGTTCCCGAAGCGCCCGGTCTATGACCGCGACGCCGCCGAACGCCACTGGGAGCGGCTGCTGGCGCTCTACCGCCGCAACCTGGTGAGCTGAAGTCTTAAAGACACACGATGCCGTTCCTGCTGATCGACTTTCCGGTATTCAACCCCGTCGCGCTCTCGCTCGGCCCGATCGTGATCCGCTGGTATGCGCTGGCCTACATCGTCGGCATCGTGCTGGGCTGGATCTATGCCCGCTCGCTGATCCGGAAGGAACGGCTGTGGGGCGGCCCGGCACCGATCACGCTGCCGCAGCTCGACGATTTCATCCTCTGGGTCACCATCGGCATCATCGTCGGCGGCCGCACCGGCTACGTGTTGTTCTACAACCTGCCGTTCTTCATGGCGCACCCTTCCGAGATCCTGGAACTGTGGAAGGGCGGCATGTCGTTCCACGGCGGCTTCCTCGGCTGTGTCGCGGCGGTGATGCTGTTTGCCCGGCGCAACAACATTTCGATCCTGTCGCTCGGCGACATCACCACCGCGGTCGCGCCGATCGGGCTGTTCCTCGGCCGGCTCGCCAACTTCATCAACAGCGAATTGTGGGGCCGTCACGCCGACCCTCATCTGCCCTGGGCCATGATCTTCCCCAATGGCGGGCCGCTGCCACGCCATCCGAGCCAGCTCTACGAGGCCGGGCTCGAAGGCATCGTGCTGTTCACGGTGCTCGCGATCATGATCCGGATGGGCGCGCTCAAGCGGCCCGGCCTGATCCTCGGCGCATTCATCACCTTCTATGGTGTTGCCCGAATCATCGGCGAGCATTTCCGGGAGCCCGACCCGCAGCTCGGATTCCTGTGGGGCGGATTAACCATGGGGATGTTGCTGTCGGTGCCAATGCTTATTGTGGGCGTTATCATCATGGTGGCCGCCGTCCGCAAGGCGAAGCGGCCGGCGCCGAGCGCCTAGGCAACTCCAATCCAGGCAAGTCCAATCCAAGGAAGGCCGTGAGCGAACCCTCCCCGTTGCTGGATGAGATCAGGAAGCTGATCAAGCTGTCCGGACCGATGCCGGTCTGGCGCTACATGGAATTGTGCCTGATGCATCCGCGGCACGGCTACTATTTGTCGCGCGATCCGCTCGGCCGCGAGGGCGACTTCACCACGGCGCCGGAAGTCAGCCAGATGTTCGGCGAACTGCTCGGGCTGTGGAGCGCCTCGGTCTGGCGCGCGATCGGTTCGCCGGAGACGCTGCGCCTGATCGAGCTCGGCCCCGGCCGCGGCACCATGATGTCTGACGCTTTGCGTGCGCTGCGCGTGCTGCCGCCGCTCTACCAGTCGCTCAGCATCCACCTCGTCGAGGTCAATCCGGTGCTGCGCGAAAAGCAGCACGCCACGCTGACCGGCGTGCGCAACATCACCTGGCACGACAGCGTCGACGACGTGCCGGAAGGACCGGCGGTGATCCTCGCCAACGAATATTTCGACGTGCTGCCGATCCACCAGATGATCCGCCGCGAGACCGGCTGGCACGAGCGCATGGTCGGGATGGACGCCAACGGCAACCTGTATTTCGCGCCCGCCGCCGAGCCGACACCGCACTTCGAGGTGCTGCTGCCGCCGCTGGTGCGCGCCGCCCCGCTCGGCGCGGTGTTCGAATGGCGGCCCGACAACGAGATCATGAAGCTCGCAACGCGCCTGCGCGACCAGGACGGCGCCGCGCTGATCATCGATTACGGCCATCTGCGCAGCGACGCCGGCGACACCTTCCAGGCGATCGCGCGTCACAGCTTCGCCGACCCGCTGAAGAACCCGGGCCAGGCCGACGTCACCGCGCATGTCGATTTCCAGGCGCTGGCACGGGCCGCCGAGGACGTCGGCGCGCGCGTCCACGGGCCGGCGACGCAGGGCGACTTCCTCAAGCGCCTCGGCGTCGAGGCCCGCGCCGCCGGGCTGATGGCGAAAGCCAGCCCGGAGGTTTCCGCCGACGTCGCCGGTGCACTAAGGCGCCTGACCGATTCCGGGCGCGGCGGGATGGGCTCGATGTTCAAGGTCATGGCCATCTCCGACCCGCGCCTCACCACGATCGCCGGCCTCAGCGATCAGCCTGACGAGACCGAACCATCATGACATTGGGATCACCGCTGCTGTCGGCCATACCTAGCCTGCGCCACGCCTTCTTCTCGCGCGAGGGCGGCGTCTCCGAAGGCATCTATGCCGGCCTCAATGGCGGGCTCGGCTCGCGCGACGATCCGGCCAAGGTCTTGGAGAACCGCCGGCGGATGGCGGAGCAGCTCGGCGTGCCGCTCGATCACCTGATCAGCGTGCATCAGGTCCACTCGCCCGACGTCGTGGCGGTGACCGGCCCGTGGAACGGCGCCGCGCGTCCGAAGGCGGATGCGCTGGTCACGCGCGTCGAAGGTCTTGCGATCTCGGTCACCACCGCCGACTGCGGCCCGATCCTGTTCGTCGATCCCAATGCGCGCGGTGATCGGTGCGGCGCATGCCGGCTGGAAGGGCGCGCTGACCGGCATTCTGGAATCGACCATCGACGCTATGGAGAAGCTCGGCGCCGAGCGCGGCGGCATCGTCGCCGCGATCGGCCCGCTGATCCGCAAGGAATCCTACGAGGTCGGAAACGAATTCGTCGAACGCTTCATCGAGGCCGATGCCGAGAACGGCATGTTCTTCATGCCCAGCGAGCGCGACGGACACGCGATGTTCGATCTCCCCGGCTTCATCCGCATGCGGCTGGAAAATGCCGGCGTGCTGATGATCGACGATCTCGGCGTCGACACCTATTCCGACGAACGCTGCTTCAGCTACCGCCGCTCCGTGCACCGCAAGGAAGGCGATTACGGCCGACACGTTCACGCCATCGCGCTGGAAGGCTGACGCCGCGTCTGGCGGCCATCGTGCGCGGCCAGCCGCCCAAACCTCGATCACCGAAGCGATGCGGCACCATCTCTCTGACTGAGCGGGGAAAATCCGAAACCTCCTGGCACCGCCGCCGGATCGGTTAAGGGCTGTGGCCGTCCTGCCCTAGACGTTAAGCCGTTTTAACGATATCGCAGGACGCAATGAGGGAAGCGTCAAACCACCAGTTTCAAACTGGGACAGCCGTGCGTGCCGCGATCGCAGCCACATGGCTGGCGGTCGCCTGCGCGCTCGGCGGCTGCGCGGCCGGCGGCAATGTCGCCGACTCCTATGCCATGGCCACGCCGGCAGCGAGCGGCGCGACCGTCGCATTCGAATCGATCGACGGCCCGCCGCCCCAAGTGTTCGACCGCATGGTCGGCGTGCTCGACAGTGAATCCAAGCTGCGCAGCCTGTCGATCGTGTCGCGCGAGGGCACCGCGGCGTATCGCGTGCGCAGCTATCTGTCGGCGCAGGTGGTCCGCGGCCGCACCATGATCGCGTGGGTGTGGGACGTCTACGACAGCAACCAGCAGCGCGCGCTGCGGCTCTCCGGCGAAGAGCCGGCCGGCAAGGCCGGTCGCGACGCCTGGGCTGCGGCCGACGATCTGGTGCTGCGCAGGATCGCCCAGGCCGGCCTCAGCGGCCTGTCCGGCATGATCAACGGCGGCCCGGCGTCCGCCCCGGCACCGGAGCTGCGGGGCCCGACGGTGGCGAGCGCCCCGGCCTCCGCCGCGCCCGAGACTGTGGCGCTGGGCTATTCCGCCGACTAACCCCCGGTATCTCCCGGGGAAAGGCGTTTTTTGCCCAGGAAAACGGCGATGAAGGCGGGCTAATGGGTTGCCAGCGCGGCCGCCTGCCTGATATTCCCTCGCGCACCGAAAACCCGCCGGTTCTGTAAGGACTTGAGATGCTGAACGTCGTATCCAGCAAGGCGCGGGGGGAAGCATCGATGTCGGCAAAAAACGGATCAATCAAGCTCGTCGCCGGCAACTCCAATCCTGCGCTGGCGCAGGACATCGCCAAGGGACTTGGCATCGAACTCACCAAGGCCGTGGTCCGGCGTTTCGCCGACATGGAGATCTTCGTCGAGATCCAGGAAAACGTCCGCGGCTCGGACATGTTCATCCTGCAGTCGACGTCGTTTCCGGCCAACGACAATCTGATGGAACTCTTGATCATCACTGACGCGCTGCGCCGCTCCTCGGCGCGCCGCATCACGGCAGTGATCCCCTATTTCGGCTATGCCAGGCAGGACCGCCGCTCCGGCTCGCGCACGCCGATCTCGGCCAAGCTCGTCGCCAACCTGATCGCCCATGCCGGTGTCGACCGCGTCATGACGCTCGACCTGCATGCCGGCCAGATCCAGGGCTTCTTCGACATCCCGACCGACAATCTGTTCGCTGCTCCCCTGATGGTGCGCGATATCAGAGAGAAGTTCGACCTCGCCAAGGTGATGGTGGTGTCGCCCGACGTCGGCGGCGTGGCGCGTGCCCGCGGCCTCGCCAAGCGCATCAACACTCCGCTGGCGATCGTCGACAAGCGCCGCGAGCGCCCCGGTGAGTCCGAGGTGATGAACGTGATCGGCGACGTCGCCGGCTACAACTGCATCCTGGTCGACGACATCGTCGACTCCGGCGGCACGCTGGTGAACGCCGCCGAGGCGCTGATCGCGCACGGCGCCAAGGAAGTCTCGGCCTACATCACCCACGGCGTGTTGTCCGGCGGCGCCGCCGCGCGGATTGCATCGTCGCGGCTGAAGGAACTGGTCATCACCGACTCGATCCTGCCGACCGAAGCCGTCAACAAGGCCCCGAACATCCGCCAGATCTCGATCGCCGGCCTGATCGCCGAAGCAATCGGCCGCACCGCGGCGGAAGAGTCGGTGTCGAGCCTGTTCGATTAACTCGCCGTCGTCCCTGCGAAAGCAGGAACCCATAACCACCAGCCGTTGTTGTTGCGACGGCTGTGGCTCCAGCGTTGTAAATCAATTCGCATTCGTGGCTATGGGTCCCGGCTCGAGGCCGGGACGACACCTGATGTGTGGCGGCCGATGCGCTAGAATCCCGGCCGCGGAACGTGGCTCATCAGCGTCCGCGCATAGCCGCCATCGACGATGATCTCCTCACCATTGACGTATGACGACCTGTCGCTCGCCAGGAACAGCGTTGCATCCGCCATGTCCTGCGGCGCTCCGATCCGGCGCATCGGCACCACGGCGGTGCGCCGTTCGGTGACCCCGGGCGTATCGTAGAACGCCTGGCTCATCGGCGTGACGACGAGGCCGGGGCTGACCACATTGCTGCGGATACCGTGCGGCCCCCATTCGGTGGCGAGTTGCTGCGAGAGCATCACGACGGCGGCCTTGCTGACGCTGTAGGCGCCGCTCTGGCCCTGCGCGTTGCTGGCGGCGATCGAGGCGACGTGAATGAGGCTGCCGCGTCCGGCCTTGCGCATCTGACTGCCGAACGCCTGCGCGCAGATGAAATAGCCGGTGAGATTGACCGCCAGCACCGCGTTCCATTCAGCGAGCGGCAGTGTGTCGAGTCCGCCGGGGCGCAGCACCGCCGCGGTGTTGACGAGGATGTCGCAACCACCAAGCGTGCGCGCAACGGTGTCGGCGACATCAGCGACATTGTCCTCGCTGGTCGTGTCGCAGGTCGCAACGAGATGACCTTCGCCGAACTCGCGAAGCTTTGCCTTGGTCTCGGCAAGCCCGCGCTCGTCGCGATCGAGCGCGGCGACCTTGACGCCGGCGCGCGCGAAACTTATGGCAGTGGCGCGGCCGATGCCGCCGCCTCCGCCGGTGACGACGGCAACGCGGCCCGACAGGCCGAGCCAGTCGGAGGAATGTTGTTCGGTCATGGGCGCCTCCCGCGCATTTTGATTTATGGCGGCAAGCATAACCGAACACAGAGCAGGCGAGAGCGACTCCGGCATGCATGCCGGAATCGCTTTTGTGCTGGACCTGGGGCGTTGACGCTCTTCTTAGTTGCGCATGATCTCCGCGCAAACGCTTCGCGTTTGTCGCGAGGAAAACCGCTTCGCACTTTTCAGGATCATGCGCGCTAGCCGGGAATTCCCGCCGCGACCTGGCCGCGCAGACGTTCCAGGCTGAGCAACGTATTGGCGCAGGCCTCCGCGACCTCGATCCCTTTGATCACGAAGTGCTTGCGGAAGAACTCGTAATGCACCTCGGTCTCGTGGAATTGCTGCGGCGTCAGCACCGCCGAGAACACCGGCACCTCGGTGCGCAACTGCACGTCCATCAGCGCCTTGATCACGGTGTCGGCGACGAATTCGTGGCGGTAGATGCCGCCATCGACGACGAGCCCGGCCGCGACGATCGCGGTGTAGCGGCGCGTCTTCGCCAGCAGCTGCGCGTGCAGCGGGATCTCGAACGAGCCTGGCACCTCGAACACGTCGACATTGGTGATGTGACGCGCCTCGATCTCCTTCAGGAAGGAGATGCGGCACTCTTCCACCACGTCGCGATGCCAGGACGACTGCACGAAGGCAACGCGCTGCGGCTTGGCGAAGTGCGGATGCTCCGGCACCGGCGGACTAGCCGGATGATCGGGAGCGTTTTCTGCTTGGGAGGTTTGGACTTCGGCGTCTTGAACTTCAGCGTCTTGCAACATCTGATTCATGGCTTTCCTCTTTCAGGACCAGAATCAGGGCACACGGACAACGACACGAGCCCACGCGAAAATCGCGTTGGCTGTCGCAACCGTTCTCTTTCATCCGGACTGTAACCGTCGGCTTCGGAATTGCACCGAATCTGCTGACCCTTCTCCCGGCTTCGCGGAAGAAGGCGCTCGCGGGCTTGGGCTCATCACCCTTACCGCCGGTGGGGATTTTCACCCCGCCCTGAGAACATCGGCGCGCCCGGGATGGACGTGCCTGACACGAAATATGACCAAACCGCGACAGCCGGGCAAGGCCTTTGGCATGGGGAAACGGCATGTCCCCATGAGCGCGCCGCGGCTCTTGCAGCGACGCTGCGAGGGCTTGGGGTGATTCACGCGTGCGGCAGAGCGCCTGCAAATGGTTAACAAATCGTTATTCGAATGCAGAGATTCCGATTTGTTCGCAAAATCACAAGTGTGGCGGAGATCAGCTGTGGACGATGCGCGCTTTGGCTGTGGACGGACTCGGCGTGCGGTTGCGCGGATTCCGCAAATCACATCACTTCATCGGCGTCAGGTCCAGGGGCATCCGGAAGCCCGGTCAAGGAACTGCACTCGGCCACGACGCAGTATGTCGCAAGTGCCGGCTTCCGTGTGCGTATCAAGCGATCATAAGAACAAGGTCCGAGACGGCATGTCCCTCCTCGAAAGCATTATCGATTCCCGGAACAACCCGCTTGCGGTGGTCGAGGATATCGCCACCGACAACAACTGGTCGTTCGAGCGTTCTGGCGAAGACGAGGTGACGATTGTCTCCAAGGGAGACTGGATCGATTATCAGCTCTCCTTCACCTGGATGGCCGAGATCGAAGCGCTGCATCTCGCCTGCGCCTTCGACATGAAGATGCCGCAAGCGCGGCGCGCCGAGGTGCAGCGGCTGGTCGCCGCGATCAACGAACAATTGTGGGTCGGCCATTTCGATCTGTGGACCCACACCGGCATGGTGATGCATCGCCAGGCGCTGGTGCTGCCCGGCGGCCTCACCGCCTCCACCGCGCAATGCGAGGCCATGGTGGTCAACGCGATCCACGCCTGCGAGCGCTACTATCCGGCGTTCCAGTTCGTGGTGTGGGCCGGCAAGTCGACCGCCGAGGCGATGGCCGCGGCAATGTTCGATACCGAGGGCGAAGCGTAAGGGCATCCGCATACTCAGTGTCGTCCCGGCGAAGGCCGGGACCCATACTCCGCGGCCTCGGGGCTCACGCAAACTGCTTGTGGCTGATCGCGTGCCTCACTAGAACCACTTGTGGTTATGGGTCCCGGCCTTCGCCGGGACGATGTGAGAGTTTGCGGAGCCGCCTGTGAGCACATCCAGCAGCACACTGACGAATACTTCCGGCACCATCGCGCTCGCGGGCGCGGGCAAGATGGGCGGCGCGATGCTGACCGGCTGGCTCGCGCAGGGCCTTGCGCCAAAGCAGGTCGCAGTGATTGATCCGTATCTTTCGCCCGAAATCTCCGCGCTCGCCGCGCGCGGCGTGCGGCTCAATCCGCAGGCGAAGGATCTAGGCACGGTCGATACACTCGTCGTCGCGGTGAAGCCGCAATCATTCCGCGATGCCGGCGCCGCGCTGAAGGCCTTCGTCGGCCCCTCGACACTGGTGGTCTCGATCATGGCCGGTACGACGATCTCTGCACTGGAAGAGGTTGTCGGCGGCGCGGTGGTGCGCGCGATGCCGAACACGCCGGCGGCGATCGGACGCGGCATCACGGTCGCGGTGCCGTCAAAGCGCGTCACCGCCGCACAGCGCGCGATGACGGATGCGCTGCTGAAGGCGACCGGGCTCGTCGAATGGGTCGACGACGAGAGCCTGATGGACGCGGTGACCGCGGTCTCCGGCTCCGGCCCGGCCTATGTCTTCCTGCTCGCCGAGGAGTTGGCGCGCGCCGGCGTCGCGGCCGGCCTACCCGAGCAGCTTGCGACCACGCTGGCCCGCGCGACCGTCGCCGGCTCCGGCGAGCTGCTGCATCGCTCCGATCTGCCGTCGGCGACGTTGCGGCAGAACGTCACCTCGCCCGGCGGCACCACCGCCGCCGCGCTCGAGGTGCTGATGGCCAATGACGGCCTGCAGCCGCTGATGACCCGCGCCATCGACGCCGCGACGAGACGCTCGAAGGAATTGGCGAAGTAGGCCACCTCGTCATTGCCGGGCTTGACCCGGCAATCCATCGATCGAGAGAGCGCTTTCCTCCGTGATGGATGCGCGGGTCAAGCCTGCGCATGACGAACTGGCAAGCGGATAGCAAGCGCGCCTTTGCCTGCGACTGTTATTGACCCGACGTCCCGGCCAGGCGCTTGTTGAAACTCTCGACATTGATCAGGCCGCGGGCGTGGCGGCCTTCGCCGAGCCTGCGCGCGCCCTCGAAGGCCTCGACCTCGAAGCGGATCACGCGGCGCTCGACCGCGATCACTTTTGCGGTGGTCCGCACCGTGGCCCCGACCAGCGCGGCCGCGAGGTGGCGGATGTCGACCTCGGTCCCGACCGTGACCCAGCCGGGCTGCAGCGCGGCGCGGATCGCATCGCCCGATGCCATCTCCATTTCGAGGATCATCATCGGCGTCGCATAGACCATCGGCATGCCGGGCACGAAATGCCCGACCGTGCGCTCCGGCGGCACCACCAGCACGCGCTCGGCGCTCATGCCGATCTTGATGAAGTCGCGTGCGTCCATGTGGTGCCTCAAAAAGACTGTCGTCCCGGCGAAGGCCGGGACCCAACCACGAATGCCTGATGTCACGAAAGCTGGGGCCCCAGCGAACATAACAAATTGGCATCTGGGGTTGATGGGGTGGACGGCCCCCTACGGCATCAGTGTGCCAGAATGAGGTTGTTGCAAATCTCAGACAAGGGAGCCGTCCGTGAGAGAGATTATCCGCATTGGAATGGATACGTCGAAGCATATTTTTGTGCTGCATGGGGTTGATGCGGCGGAGCAGGCGGTGTTGCGCAAGAAGCTGTCGCGCAAGCAGGTGCTGGAGTTCTTTGCCAAACTGCCGCCGACCGTGGTCGGGATGGAGGCGTGCGGTGCGGCCCATTACTGGGCTCGGGAGCTTGGCAAGCTCGGCCATGAGGTGAAGCTGATGGCGCCGCAGCTGGTGAAGCCGTATGTGGAACGCAACAAGAATGACGGGCGAGACGCGGACGGGCTGTGCGAAGCGATGAGCCGGCCGCGGATGCGGTTTGTGCCGGTGAAGAGCGCCGAGCAGCAGGCCGCGCTGATGCTGACGGGCGTCCGCGACGGGCTAATCGCCCGCCGCACCCAGCTCAGCAATGCGATCCGCGGCTATGCGGCGGAGTTTGGCCTGATCGCCGCCAAGGGACTGGACAAGATCGAGCCGCTGCTGGCACGGATTGCGCAGGACGAGAGCCTTCCGGCGCTGGCGCGTGAGCTGTTCGCCATGCAGGGCCGCGACTACACGCAGCTGCAGGGCGAACTGAAGACGATCGAGGCCAAGCTTTTGGCCTGGCACCGGGCCAACGCCACGAGCCGCCGTCTGGCCCAGATCCCCTCGGTCGGTCCGATCATTGCGACGGCGTTGGTGATGAAGACCCCCGACCCGCACGCGTTCCGCTCCGGCCGGTGGTTCGCGGCCTGGCTCGGCCTGACACCCAAAGACCATTCCACCGCCGGCAAGACCAGGCTCGGCAAGATCACCCGCGCCGGCGACGAGACCCTGCGTCGGCTGCTCGTGGCAGGAGCCACTGCGGTGATCCGGCAAGCAAGGCTCGGACGCGGCCAGCCCTCGCGCTGGCTCGTTGCGCTGCTCAAGCGTAAGCCGCCGAAGCTGGCGGCGGTGGCGCTCGCCAACAAGGTTGCCCGCATCGCCTGGAAGCTGATGGTCACGGGCGAGAACTACGACGCCGCACGGATCAATGCCGCGCCGGCAATCGTCACCTAAGAGTTTGGCCGGCCGGACGCTGCACTCGCCGGCCGAACCGGAGCTGCAAGAGCAGATGGAATGATCGATCGATCCAGCACGCGAGACAAGCCGCGGGACCCATTGGCCTTCAGAAGGTCGCCAGGTTGTTTGGCACTCGCGTCGCGGAAACCATCTTGGCCCAGCGGTCAATCCGACCGCATCAAACAGGCCGGACATATGGATGACAGCGATCCGACCAGTTCCAGAAACCTCTTGTGCCACGGGGGCCGTCCACATATGGGTCCCGGCTTTCGCCGGGACGACGACGTCGAATTATTTCTTCGCTGCTGCCGCGCGCTCGACGAAGGTCTTGCCGCCCTTCATCTTGTGATGCAGCGGCGCCTCGTTGATCTGGATCACGACCGCGTCGGCGTCGACGCCGAGGTTCTTCACCAGCGCCTGGGTGATGTCGCGCATCATTCCAGCCTTCTGTTCATCGGTGCGGCCGGCGGCCATGCTGACAGTGATCTCGGGCATCGGAATAGCTCCCTGGTTATCGTTGACGCGCAAACCGGTCATCTGCCGGGTCGGCGGGCGCGCCATCCTTTTGAAGATGGATGCGCGGGTCAAGCCCGCGCATGACAAACCAGCTATCCCCACGCCACGTCATGCCGCGCCAGGACCTCGCGCACTTTCGCGACCAGATCGGCCTCGGCGCAGGAGAACTGCGCCGGACGCGTTTCACGCCATTCCTGGTTGGAGGCGATCGCCGCCGCCGCCTTGGCACCCTCGATCAGGTCCTTGATCTGCACCTCGCCGCGCACCTTCTCGTCCGAACCCTGGATGATCACGCAGGGCGAGTTGCGGCGGTCGGCATATTTGAGCTGGTTGCCCATGTTCTTCGGGTTGCCGAGATAGAGCTCGGCGCGGATGCCGGCCTGGCGCAGTTGCGCGACCATCTTCTGGTAGTCGCCGACGCGGTCGCGGTCGAACACGGTGACGACGACGGGGCCGAATTCGGCCTTTGTGTCGAGCTGGCCGAGCATCGTCAGCGCGGCCTGCAGCCGCGACACGCCGATCGAGAAGCCGGTCGCCGGCACCGGCTCGCCGCGGAAGCGCGAAACGAGACCGTCATAGCGGCCGCCACCCCCGACCGAGCCGAACCGCACCGGGCGGCCCTTCTCGTCCTTGGTGTCGAGCAGCAATTCAACCTCGTAGACGGGGCCGGTGTAATATTCGAGGCCGCGCACGACAGTCGGATCGATGCGGATGCGATCCGCGCCATAGCCGGACGCCGCGACCAGCTTGGCGATCTCCTCGAGCTCGCTCACGCCGGCCTGACCAACCTCACTCTTCGCCAGATAGGCCTCTGCCGCAGCAATGGCCTGTTTCCAGTCGTCGCGCTGCTGCGTGACGGCAAGGACAATATCGGCATCCGCCGGACTCAAATCGGCGCCCTTGGTGAAGTCGCCCTTGCCCTCTTCGCCGCCGTCCCATCGCCCGGGACCGAGCAGCTTGCGAACCTCGTCGGCAGGAAACTTGTCGAGCTTGTCGATCGCGCGCAGCACGGTGAGACGACGACCAGCATTCGCTTCGCCGCCGAGACCGATCGCCTCGAGCACGCCGTCCAGCACCTTGCGATTGTTCACCTTCACCACATAGGAGCCGCGCGGGACGCCGAGCGCTTCCATCGTGTCGGCCGCCATCATGCAGATCTCGGCGTCAGCCGCCGGCGTCGCCGAGCCGACAGTGTCGGCGTCGAACTGCATGAACTGACGGAATCGGCCGGGGCCGGGCTTCTCGTTGCGGAAGACGTAACCGAAACGATAGGACCGATACGGCTTCGGCAGCGCATCGAAGTTTTCCGCGACATAGCGCGCCAGCGGCGCGGTCAGATCGTAGCGCAGCGAGATCCACTGCTCGTCATCGTCCTGGAACGAGAACACGCCCTCGTTGGGCCGGTCCTGGTCGGGCAGGAACTTGCCGAGCGCGTCGGTGTATTCCATCGCCGGCGTCTCTACCGGCTCGAAGCCGTAGAGCTCGTAGACGGCGCGGATCTTCTCGACCATCGCCCGCGTGGCGTTGATCGCGGCCGGGCCGCGATCTTCCAGTCCGCGCGGCAGGCGCGCCTTCAGTTTCTGGGGTTTTTTGGGTTTTTCGGCCATTGGCGGCGTTTACCAGCCGGCGCGCAAGGCGGCAACCGGTGCCGTCCTTAAGTGCGATGTCATTCCGGGATGGTCCGCAGGACCAGACCCGGAATCTCGAGATTCCGGGCTCGATGCTGCGCATCGCCCCGGAATGACGGTGCCGGTCAGGCGACGCTTCTGATCCAGTTGTGCGGGTCGTTGGTGCGACCGTACTGGATGTCGACCAGCTTCTTGCGCAGACCCATGGCGACCGGACCGGCCACGCCGCCGCTGATCTGGAAATCGCCGCTCGCCGAGCACACCTTGCCGATCGGCGAGATCACGGCGGCGGTGCCGCAGGCGAACGCCTCCTTCAGCTTGCCGCTGGCCGCATCGGTGCGCCACTGCTGGATCGTGTAGGGCTCCTCGCGCACCTGCGTGCCGGCATCCTTGGCGAGCGCGATGATCGAATCGCGGGTGATGCCGGGCAGGATGGTGCCGAGCGGCGGCGTCGAGAGCGAGCCGTCGTCGAACACGAAGAAGACGTTCATGCCGCCGAGCTCCTCGATGTAGCGGCGCTCGACCGCGTCGAGGAACACGACCTGGTCGCAGCCACGCTCGATCGCCTCGGCCTGCGCACGCAGGCTGGCGGCGTAGTTGCCGCCGCACTTCACGGCACCGGTGCCGCCGATCGCGGCGCGCGTGTAATTCTCCGACACCCAGATCGACACCGGCGCGGGGCCGCCCTTGAAATAGGAGCCGACCGGCGAGGCGATCACCGAGAAGATGTATTCGGCCGACGGCTTCACGCCGAGGAAGATCTCGCTCGCGATCATGAAGGGCCGCAGATAAAGACTGCCCTCGCCGCCCGGGATCCAGGCGCGATCGATCCGCACCAGTTGCTCGACCGCCTCGATGAACACATCCTCGGGCAGCGGCGCCATCGCCATGCGCTCGGCCGAATCATGGAAGCGGCGGGCGTTGGCATCCGGGCGGAACAGGTTCACGCCGCCATCGTCGCGCTTGTAGGCCTTGAGACCTTCGAAGATTTCCTGGGCGTAGTGCAGCACCGCGCCGGCCGGATCGAGCGGAAAATTCGCGCGTGCCTCGACGCGGGCGCTGTGCCAGCCCTTGCCCTGACTGTAGCGGACAATCGCCATGTGATCGGTAAAGATACGGCCGAAGCCCGGGTCCACGAGCTTCGCCGCGCGGTCCTTGTCGGGCGTCGCAGTCGGCGAAGGCTGGATGTCGAATTTCAAAGTCATTTTTCTTGCTTTCCGCTATCGGAACCGGCGCCATGCCGGGCCCCGGCCTGTTTCCCCCGGAGCCATTAGGCTCGGCTGGCCCGGACTTCACCACCGCCGGCCGGGCCGCCGGTTTCCATCGCCAACATGCGGTTTAGACATGCTTTTGCGGAACGCTGAAGTCCAGTATGTTTGCCGAAATGCCGCTCGACAATCGCACGGTAGTCCAATTTGCGGCCCAAACCGCCTCACAGGCTCTTTCAGGCCGCCATAAACGCTGTCGAGGACAAAACGACCTAATGTTTCGTCGTAACAGGCAATTTTGTAACATTGAACCCAAGATACGTCAATATGACTGACATAAATTTCTCAGGCATGGCTGGCAAGCCCGATTCGCAGGGAGATGACCACGCTCCCGCGGCAGGCACGCGCGATCTCCGCTGGGACATCATCGAGCTCTTGTTCTTCGCCTATCGCGACTTTGTCGGCGACGCCGACCAGGAGCTGGAGGCGTTCGGCTTCGGCCGCGCCCACCACCGCGTCATCCACTTCGTCACCCGCTATCCGGGGCTGAAGGTCGCCGACCTGCTCGACGTGCTGCGCATCACCAAGCAGTCGCTCGGGCGCGTGCTCAAGCAGCTGCTGGACGAAGGTTACATCGTGCAGAAGACCGGCAACAATGACCGCCGGCAGCGCCTGCTCTACGCGACGGCGAAGGGCGAGGCGCTGGTCGCCAAGCTCGCCGGGCTGCAGACCGACCGCATCAACCGCGCGGTCGCCGGCGTCGATCCGGCCGGCGTCGAGACGGTTCGCCAATTCCTCCGCGCGATGATCGACCGCGACGACCCCGACAAGGTGCTCGAAGCGATCTTCGGCGGCGGCAAAAAAACAAGGGAGTGAACCTGGTGCAGGCTGCAACCATGATGCGCGCGCCGGTCGAGCCGGCCGACGACGCGCCGCATCTCCTTCTGGTCGACGACGACCGCCGTATCCGCGACCTGTTGTCGCGCTTCCTGTCCGGCGAGGGCTATCGCGTCACGACCGCGATGAGCGCCACCGACGCCCGCGCCAAGCTGCTCGGTCTGCATTTCGACCTGCTGATCCTCGACGTGATGATGCCCGGCGAGAACGGCTTCGACCTCGCCCGCTTCATCCGCAGCTCCTCGTCGGTGCCGATCATCATGCTGACCGCGCGCCACGAGGCGGAGGCCCGCATCGAGGGCCTGCAGATCGGCGCCGACGACTATGTCGCCAAGCCGTTCGAGCCGCGCGAGCTCGTGCTGCGCATCGGCAACATCCTCAAGCGCACCGCGCCGCCGCAGGTCGCGACCGTCGAGCAGATCGCGTTCGGCCCCTACATCTTCCACATCGAGCGCAGCGAGCTGCGCCAGGGCGACGAGATCATCCATCTCACCGACCGCGAGCGCGAGATGTTGCGCATCCTCGCGAGCGCCCCCGGCGAAACCGTGCCGCGCGCCGAGCTGACCAGCGGCGGCACCGTCAACGAGCGCGCGGTCGACGTGCAGATCAACCGTCTGCGCCGCAAGATCGAGCACGATCCCGCCAATCCGCTGTTCCTGCAGGCGGTGCGCGGCATCGGCTATCGCCTGGTGGCCTCGCCGTAAGACATCCCATGAGCACGCTCGACTCCGGCCTGACCCTGATCAAGAACGCCTCGCAGCGCGTCTCGAAGGCGAACGGCTGGATGGGCAATGCGTTCAAGAGCTGGATGCCGACCGGCCTCTATGCCCGCGCACTGCTGATCATGATCGTGCCGATGGTGATCCTGCAGACCGTGGTGGCGTTCGTGTTCATGGAGCGGCACTGGAACACGGTGACACGGCGCCTGTCGGCCGCGGTGGTCTCGGACATTGCCGCGCTGATCGACGTCTACAAGAACTATCCGCAGGACAAGGACCGCGCGCAGCTGCGCCACATCGCCCAGAAGCTGCAGCTGGTGGTCGATTTCCTCCCCGCCGGCGACATGCCGCCGCCCGGGCCGAAGCCGTTCTTCTCGCTGCTCGACCAGACGCTCTCGGTGCAGCTCGGGCGCCAGATCAGCCGCCCGTTCTGGATCGACACCGTCGGCAAGTCCAATCTGGTCGAGATCCGGGTGCAGCTCGACGATTCGGTGATGCGGATCTTCGCCCAGCGCAGCGCGGCCTACGCCTCCAATTCGGAGATCTTCATCTTCTGGATGCTCGGGACCTCGACCATCCTCCTGATCGTCGCGGTGCTGTTCCTGCGCAACCAGATCAAGCCGATCCTGCGGCTGGCCGACGCCGCCGAAAGCTTCGGCAAGGGCCGCGAGGCGCCGAATTTCCGGCCGCGCGGCGCGCGCGAGGTGCGGCGCGCGGCACAGGCCTTCATCGAGATGAAGGCGCGCGTCGAGCGCTCGATCGAGCAGCGCACCGCGATGCTGGCCGGCGTGTCGCATGACCTGCGCACCATCCTGACCCGCTTCAAGCTCGAGCTCGCCCTGATCGGCGAAGGCCCCGAAATCGACGCGATGCGCAAGGACGTCGACGAGATGGCAATGATGCTGGAGGATTATCTCGCCTTCGCGCGCGGCGATTCCGGCGAGGTCGCGCAGCCGACCGACATGGCGTTGGCACTGGAGGAGTTGCGCAGCGACGCCGAGCGAAACGGCCACACTGCGACCGTCGCGTTCCACGGCCTGCCCGTCGTCACGGTAAAGCCGGCCTCGTTCAAGCGCTGCCTCGCCAACCTCGTCTCCAACGCCGCGCGCCACGCCAACACGATCTCGATCACCGGCCAGCGCGACCACCGCTATCTCCATATCACGGTCGACGATGACGGGCCCGGGATTCCCGCCAACATGCGCGAGGAAGTGTTCAAGCCCTTCCTGCGGCTCGACGATGCCCGCAACCAGGACGAAGGCGGCACCGGCCTCGGCCTTGCGATCGCCCGCGACATCGCGCGCTCGCATGGCGGCGACATCATGCTGAGCGAAAGCCCGATGGGCGGCCTGCGGGCGCAGGTGCGGGTGCCGGTTTAGCGAAGGCCAATCCTTCGGCTGCCTTGAGCTACCAGCGGTAGGACAAGGTACCGATGACCTGACGCCGCTCGCCGGGGTAGCAGTAGCCGGACTGACAGGTCTGGTAGCGCGTGTCGAACAGGTTGGTGGCGTTGACGCGCATGATGGCGCCGAGGAAGCGCCGGTCCAGCTTGCCCAGATCGTAATCGATCACGGCATCGAACAACGTCGTCGCCGCATTCTGGAACGTGTTCTGGTCGTTGCCGAAGCTCGTCCCGATGTAGCGAACGCCGAGACCGAGCCCGAGCCCCTCGACGGGGACGCCGGACTGGAAGGTGTATTTGCCGAAGGCGGCGAAGGAATTCTGCGGAATGCCGGAGAGCTCATTGCCGGTCGTATCGGGATTGCCCTGCGTGATCACGACGTTGAGATGAGTGTAGGCCGCGGTGAGATCCAATCCCTGCTTGAGCGCCAGCTTCGCCTCGAGCTCGACGCCCTTGGATTCGACCTGCCCGGTTGCCGCCTGGAACGCCATGTTGCCGGGATCGGTGCGCAGCACATTGTCCTGGGTGATGTCGAACACCGCGGCGGTCAGCAGCACAGGGATTTGCGGCATCTGGTACTTGATGCCGATTTCCTTTTGCTCGCCGGTGGTCGGCTTGAACGGCGATCCCGATGCATCGACGCCGACCTGTGGGGCGAATGCCGTCGCGTAGCTCACATAGGGCGCAAGGCCGTTGTCGAAGACGTAGCTGAGGCCGGCGCGACCCGTGAAGGCGGTCACCTTCTGCGTCGACGGCACGCCGTCGAGACCTGCCGTCGTCGTCTGCGAGACCCAGCTCTGGCGCCCATTGAGCGTCAGGATCAAACCGCCGAGCCTGGCCTGCTCCTGCGCATAGACACCGACCTCGTCGGTCGACTGCTTGTTGAAGATCGAGAAGGCCGGCGTCGCAATGGCCTGGGCGCCGTAGTTCATCGTCAGGAGATTGAGATCCGGCGCCGGCCCGTAGCCGATCTTGTCGTTGTAGTAGGAGTGCCCGTAGTCGACGCCGAACAGCGCCGTGTTCTTGATCGCGCCGAGCATGAACTTGGCCTCGGCCTGATTGTCGAGGGTGACCGTGTTGAAACTATCCAGGATCCGCCAGGCCGAGCGCGACGCGAGATTGGTGCTGCCGTCGACGGAATCGATCTGGGTGTATTTCGCGTCCGTATCGACCTGATAGAAGCGGAAGTTCTGCCGCACCGTCCAGACGTCGTCGACGTTGTGCTCGAACGCGTAGCCGATGCGATACTGCTTCTGATCCATCGCGCTGAAGGCTGGATCGTTCGAGTAGATGTTGGTCAATTGTCCGTCGGGCGTGCGGAAATTGCCGATGCTCGCGGCGGTCCGGCTGGTTTGATATTCGCTCAGGATCGTGAACGACGTATCGGTGTCCGGCCGCCAGGTCAGCGCCGGCGCGATATAGGTGCGGTCGTCGTCGTTGCCGGGATACCAGGTCTTTGCGTCACGCAGCAGGCCGGTCAGCCGGTAGTACAGCTGATCGCTGCCGGGCACCGGACCACCGATATCGAAACTGCCCTGGTAACGATCGTAGGTGCCGCCCTGCAGCTGTACCTCGCCGAACGGCGTCAAGGTCGGCCGCTTCGTCGTGACGTCCACGATGCCGCCTGGAGAGCCGAGGCCATAGAGGCCCGAGGCCGGCCCGCGGAGGATCGACACGCTGTCGAGACCGTACGGCTCGATCTTCGGTATGACGAAGCTGCCGCCGCCCTGACGCAGGCCGTCGCGATAGATCCCGGTATATGTCGCATCGAAGCCGCGGATATAGAAACTGTCGAACCGGGGATCGTAGCCGAACGCCGTGGTGGTCACGCCGGGCGTGTAATTGACGGCGTCCTTGAGCGTCTGAACGTTACGGTCCCTGAGCTCCTTTTGCGTGACGACCGAGAGCGACTGCGGCGTCTCGATCAGCGCCGTGTTGGTCTTGGTGCCGACCGTGCTGCCGCTCGCGACGTAACCGGTGGTCGCCCCGATCGCGCCAGCTGTGCCCTGCGACCGCGGAGCCTGGCCCTGAGCGGGCGCTGCAACAGCACGACGCCGGTTCGTGGCGACCGCGCGCGAAGACCTCGTATTCTGACTTGACGCGGCAGCGCCGCGCTTCTTTGCAGCATCGGGTTGATCCACTGTCACAGCAGGAAGCACGCTGACATTGTTCTGCGCAGGGCTGATCTGCGGAGGGCTGGCTTGCGTCTGCTGAGCGCTGGCGACGTTTGCACCAATCGGCACAAGCATGACCGAACCGAGAAACGCTGCATTGATCGCAGCCGTTGATCCAAGCAAGCTGCGCCTGCTCCGACACGAAGCCATTCCCACCGAACACATCCCCCAGACTGATCTTGATCGAGCCGCGTGTTCGTCATTGCGCGGCACCGAATGGGGCGGACTTCTATCGGCGTGATCGGCGAAATTCCACACGCGCAAACTAGAATCGCTTGAAGCGCGCGCGGCGCGCAACATTGGAGCGATTCAAGATGTGTAGTGCTGGAACGATTCAAAGCGAAGCGCAGCAGCAGCAAGCATGCACCGCGACGCATTCGATACGAGTCCACATTCTCTCAGATCGTCTCGGGTGTGAGGCACGCAGCGATCGTCGACGACGTTGATTTTCGTCCACTCATCGTGCGCCAACGGGTCGCACGAACGTGTGACGGGGAAGGACCAGATGGACTGCGCGACACTTCAGCGCAAAGTAGTTTGCAGTTTTGTCGCGAGCTGCGCGCAACGATGATGGCCGAAAGCAACACGGCCTCTCCACATGAGAGAGGCCGTGTTGAACGCGCAGCGGCAAACGAATGCGCGGTGCTTACTTCTGCTTGGGCAGCAGGCCCTTCAGCTTTTCCATGTCCTTGACGTTCATCTTCATGCCGCCGGGCATGATGATGTCACCGGGCTTCTGGTCGCTCTTGCAGGCACCGAGCCATTTCGCCTCGATGGTCATGGTGGTGTCGCGCGAGCCGGCCGCGCCGCCCTCGGCATGCGAGGTGCTCTTCACCGTGTAGGCGGAGTTGAAATCGCCGACGATCTCCGCATGGCTCTGCATCGACATGCCGGCGACGCTGCACACGCTATCGCTGACATAGCCGGTCGCGGTCTTCTGGATATCCTGCTTGGAGCAGACTTCCTTGGCCATCGGCGAGGCCGCCGCGCTCATTTCCTTGTCGGTGGTCTCGTCGGTGCAGTGCTGCATGGTGATTTCCGGCATCGGCCCGCCGGTGCGCACCATCTTCATCTCCCACAGACCGGGCTTGCGGATCGGCAGGTCGACGGCGCTCGCGGCGCCGGCGGACAGGACAAGGCAAACAGCAGAACCAAGCAAGGCAAGCTGTCGGGTCATGCGGCTGGCTCCCCGGCTGAACGATCAAAGGATTTGGGCGCGCTCAGTAGAGCGCGCGCACCGGCCTCTGGGCCGTGCCATAGGGTACCCAACGGCAGGCAAAGGAGATGTAGCCGCCCGGATAGCGCTGCACCGCAAGGAACTTGACGACCTTGCCGTAGGCGGCGCAGTGGTCGACGGCGAGTTGCCGGGCGTCGGTCTGGGTCGCCAGCGAGTAGGCGATGATACCGCCGGTATCATTGCCCTTGAACGGCGGCACCGGCTGCATCCAGTCGGCTCGCGCCGAACCAACGGCCAGCATCCCGCAAACGGCAACCAGGCACGCGGCCAATTTCCTTCGCATCGCAGACTCCATTTCGCTTGAGGCCAACATAGAGTGCGCGGACGACCGTGAAAAGAACGAGCCGGCTGCCAAAAGTGGACTTCTCTGCAGGTGTTGCCGTGCTGCACTTGACCTTGCCGGGGCTTCACGGCACCGTCCCCCGCATCGGATAATCGGGTGGATTCCCATGCGCAACCTGTTCAACTCCCGCAACAAACTCGGCCGCACGCTTGGCCTCGGCGCCGCACTCGTGGTCGGCATGCTGGCTACCGGGGGCACCGCCCAGGCGGCCAATCCGTTCGAACTGAATTTCTGGCTGTCCGGCCCGCGCTATGACGGCAATGTGGCACCCTGCGACAAGGCCTTGAGGACCATCAGCTATCAATTCCAGGAAAAGGAAGCCACCTTCTGGAATTCGCCGCTCGTGATCACCGGTTTCAGCGGAATCCACGAGACCGCGTTCCGCCCGTGGCAGTCCGACAATATTCCGCGCCGCTACTGCTCGGGCGAAGCGATGCTGAGCGACGGCAAGGTGCGCAAGGTGCACTATTCGATCATCGAGGACGGCGGCTTTGCCGGAGGCGCATACGTCGATGGCGTCGAATGGTGCGTGAGCGGGCTTGACCGCAACTGGGCCTACAATCCGTCCTGCCGGGCCGCCCGGCCCTGATTCTTCGGCCAGATTGGGTAAATGGAAGCCGCCATCGTTCAGATGGCGGCTTTTGTTCTTGAAATGTTCCGGCGGCCTGCTAGGCTCCGAACGTTCGCGTGAGGGGAGCGTTTTGATGCCTCGGTTCGTCACAATTTCCCGATTCCTGATTTCGATCGCGTTTGTTCTGGGCGCTGCGGCCGGCGCCTCGGCCCAGGACCGCCGCCAGAATGCGCCGGGCGAGTTCGATTTCTATGTGCTGTCGCTGTCGTGGTCGCCGTCGTTCTGCGAGGCGGCGAGCGAGCGCGGCAGCAACGGCCGCGGCACCCAGGCGCAATGCGGCGGACGGCCCTATTCGTTCGTGGTGCACGGCCTCTGGCCGCAATATGAGCGGGGCTTTCCGGAATACTGCCAGCGGCCCTCGCCGCGGCTCGCCCGCAACATCATGACCTCGATGCTCGACCTGATGCCGGCGCCCGGGCTGATCTATAACGAGTGGGACAAGCACGGCACCTGCTCCGGTCTCGGCGAGCGCGCCTATTTCGAAGCCATCCGCAAGGCCCGCGCCGCGGTGAAAATCCCCGAGGAATTCCTGCAATTGTCGGAGCCGAAGACGATCGCACCCGACGAGCTGGAGACCGCGTTCATCAAGGCCAATCCGGGGCTCAGCAACTCCGCAATCTCGGTGACCTGCGACAGCAAGCGCCTCAGCGAGGTCCGGATCTGCCTCAGCAAGGATCTGCAATTCCGCTCCTGCGAGGAAATCGATCGCCGCGCCTGCCGCCGCGATCAGGTGCTGCTGCCGCCGGTGCGCGGCGGCTGACACTCTCCGCGTCATGACCGGGCCGCCGCGCGCCACGCATCGTCGCGCGGAATGTGCCGACCGCCTGTGCCGTCACGAAACAGGTGAGATAAGGCGCAGGGGCCCAGGAGCCGGCTACGCCAAGGCTTCGCCCAGCTCAGACGTTAACCTCGCCGAAGCTTTAGCGAAGGCGGGACAAGCCCGGGCATGACGAAGTACAACATTCGCTCCCTCTGGAGCGCAGCGCGATAACAGCATGAACTACCGTCACGCCTTTCATGCCGGCAACTTTGCCGACGTCATCAAGCACATCGTGCTGGTGCGCATGCTCACCTATCTGCAGGAAAAGCAGGCGCCGTTCCGCGTCATCGACACCCATGCCGGCGCCGGCCTCTATGACTTGATGTCGAGCGAGGCCGAACGCGGCGGCGAATGGCTGACCGGCATCGCGCGACTGATGCAGGCGCGGCTCTCCGACAAGGCGTTGCCCTTGATCGCTCCCTATCTCGACATCGTCAGAGCTTTCAATCCGCGAGGCGAACTGAAAGCCTATCCCGGTTCGCCGCTGATCGCGCGGGCGCTGCTGCGTCCGCAGGATCGCCTCACCGCCTGCGAGATCGAACCGACGGCGCGCAAGCAACTGATCGATGCGTTGCGGCGCGACGCGCAGGCGCGCGTCGTCGATCTCGACGGCTGGATGGCGCTACCTGCATTCGTACCGCCGAACGAGCGGCGCGGCCTGGTGCTGATCGATCCACCATTCGAGGCGAACGACGAGTTCGAGCGGCTGGCGCGCGCTTTCACCGAAGCGTTCGCGAAGTGGCCGACCGGCGCCTATCTTTTGTGGTACCCCGTAAAATCCCGGAGAGCCACTGACGACCTCGCGCGCAGCGTTGCCGCTGCAGCAGCAAGCAGCCGACCCGCTGGCAAATGCTTGCGCTTGGAATTCAGTGTCGCGCCGCAAGAAGCGGACGCCGGCCTCGTTTCCACGGGCCTTTTGATGGTGAATCCGCCGTGGACGCTGGCGGGCGAGCTGAAGATCATCCTGCCCGAACTCGAGAAGCCGCTCGGTCAAGGCGGCGCGGCACGCTTCAGACTCGAAACGCCTAAACCTTGAACTGTAGCACCCACTGAAAAGTTCGATTTGAGCATAGGCAATTTGCGCGGAACCGTATTATGCTCATCCTGTTACGACTGGCTTTACGTTCCGCTTCCGCGAATGGTTGCGGCGGAGTGACAAGGCCGAAATAAATCCAGGCAGACCGGCGGCGTGACGCCGGCCTGTTCAGGTGGCCAAGCTTCCGACAAGCGAATGTCGGTCAACCGCTACGCGGCGTGCGCGTAGCGGTGGAGCAATACGGGGGAGGAGTTTCCCGATGGCCATGACTGGGACAGTCAAGTTCTTTAATGGAGAGCGTGGCTACGGCTTCATCAAGCCTGACGATGGCGGCCGCGATGTGTTCGTTCACATCACAGCCGTCGAACGTGCAGGATTGAAGGACCTGACTGAAGGACAACGCATTAGTTTCGAGGTTGAGCCGGACAAGAAGGGCAAGGGCCCGAAGGCGGTCAACCTGGTGGTCTCATGACGAGCTCGCAATGCGCGACTCGTGATGAACGCCGAATGAAGCGTTGCGTGTGAGTTGAATGCCGGGCGCGTGGCTCGCGCTCGCTGCATGACCACCTGCATGGATGCGGACGCGACTGGCCGTGCCGCATATCCGAGGCGTGCGGCCCACCGGTTGGATTCACGGATGCCGCGGCGCGCGTGCTGCGCGATGTCGACATGATCAGCACAAAGAAAAACCCGGCCGCGCGAGGCGCGGCCGGGAGTTGATGGTCAACGTCTTCTTGTTCTCAGAAGTGATAGTTGATGCCGGCGCGAACCAGGCTGAAGCTGTAGCCGTTCGACACGCCGCCGGTGATCGCGAAGTTGCTGTTGGCGAGATCGACGTAGAGATACTCGATCTTGGCGCTCCAGTGCGGGGCGAAGCCCATTTCGGCGCCGGCGCCGACGGTGAAGCCCGCATTGGTGTGGGTCTCCGATATGCCGAAGGTCTCGCCGCGCAGCTCGCCGAAGGCGAGACCGCCGGTCGCGTAGAACAGCACGTTGTTGACCGCATAGCCGGCGCGGCCGCGTACCGTGCCGAACCACGGGTTGGAGAACTTCCAGGGCGCGAACCGATCGTCCGCGGTGGAGCCCTGGATATCGGCCTCGATACCGAACACCCAGGGGGAGCCGTTCTGGAAATTGTAGCCGGCCTGCACGCCGCCGGCGAAGCCGGACGGCTTGGTCGGGTTGTTCTCGACCGAGCCCCAGCCATAGCCGACGTTGCCGCCGAGGTAAGGACCGGCCCAGCTATAGGCGTTGAGCGGCTGATAGACAGTATAGGGCGAGCCGTAGTTGAGGTCCGCCGACGCCGCCGAGGTCGTCCAGCCTGCGACGATCAGTGCCAGCGCACGCGCAACGAACCGGGTCATTGGTACTCTCCACCACGCAACTGCCGCAGCCCGCTGGCCCAGGGCCGGCGTGGTTACGGAACTCCACCTTTTTCGCCAAGATTTATCGAGAGTTTTAAGTTAAAGGGCTGTTAAGCCCGGTTACCGGCCCGCTCATCAGTCTTAACAAGGTGTTACGCACCCTCCCCGGCGATTGCGCGAGGCTGGTAAGCTGCTGCAATCGGGGTTGTTTTCCGGCGCCGCCAACGCTGGCGACCGGTCGCCCAAGCGCTTAATTTACGGCCCATGGTTCACGATTCTCCCGAGCGTCCGGCGCCGGCCCCCAAAGCTGATTCCAGGCCTGATCCCAAGCCGCGGCGCGGTTCGAAGTCAGACCTGCCGCAGGACGACCCGACGCTCGACACCAGCGATGTCGATCCCGAAACCTCCGCCGCCGAGGAGGAGGATGACGCTCGTCTTCCCGAGGCTCACGAGGACGCCATTGAGGCGGTCGGCGAGGGCACGCTCTCGGTCGGGCATGCCGCGATCGAGAACGCGGTCCGCCTCGCCCCGACCTCGCCGGGCGTCTACCGCATGCTCAACGCCGCCAACGACGTGCTCTATGTGGGCAAGGCGAAGAACGTCAAAAAGCGGCTGTCGTCCTATGCGCGCGCCAACGCGCCGCTGCCGGCGCGCATCCTGCGCATGATCGCGGCGACCACGCAGGTCGAGATTGTCTCGACCATGACCGAGACCGAGGCGCTGCTGCTCGAAGCCAATCTGATCAAGCAGCTGCGCCCGCGCTTCAACGTGCAGCTGCGCGACGACAAGTCGTTTCCCTATATCCTGATCACCGGCGACCATTGGGCGCCGCAGATCCTCAAGCATCGCGGCGCGCAGTCGCGGCCCGGCCGCTATTTCGGCCCGTTCGCCAACGCAGGCGCGGTTAACCGCACCATCACGGCGCTCCAGCGCGCGTTCCTGATCCGCTCCTGCACCGACGGCTTCTTCGAAAGCCGCACCCGGCCCTGCCTGCTCTATCAGATCAAGCGCTGTGCAGGCCCCTGCACCCGCGAGATCGATTTCCCCGGCTATAGCGAGCTGGTGCGCGAGGCGACCGAATTCCTCTCCGGCCGCAGCCACGCGGTGAAGGAGCTGCTCGCGGCCGAGATGGAGAAGGCCTCCGGCGAGCTCGAATTCGAGACCGCGGCGCTGTATCGCGACCGCCTCGCGGCGCTGTCGGCGATCCAGTCGCAGCAGGGCATCAATCCGCGCACGGTCGAAGAGGCCGACGTGTTCGCGATCCACCAGGAAGGCGGCTATTCCTGCGTCGAGGTGTTCTTCTTCCGCACCGGCCAGAACTGGGGCAACCGCGCCTATTTCCCGAAGGCCGAGAAGAGTTTTACGCCGGAGGAGGTGCTGTCCTCGTTCCTCGCGCAATTCTACGACGACAAGCCGCCGCCGAAGCTGATCCTGCTGTCGCACGAGATCGAGGAAAGCGCGCTGCTCGCCGACGCGCTGTCGGTGAAGGCCGGCTCCAAGGTCGAGGTCTCCGTGCCGAAGCGCGGCGAGAAGAAGGAGCTGATCGGCCACGCGCTGACCAACGCGCGCGAGGCGCTCGGCCGCAAGCTCGCCGACACCGCGACGCAAAGCCGGCTGCTGGAGGGCATGGTCACGACGCTCGGCCTGCCGCACACGCCAAAGCGCATCGAGGTCTACGACAACAGCCACATCCAGGGCACCAACGCGGTCGGCGCGATGATCGTGGCGGGCCCCGACGGGTTCATGAAGAACCAGTACCGCAAGTTCAACATCAGGTCCGAGGGGCTGACGCCCGGCGACGATTACGGGATGATGCGCGAGGTGCTGGAGCGACGCTTCAAGCGGCTCCTGAAGCCGCCGGAGGGCGACGCCGCGAAAGCCAGGCAAGACGACAAGGCGGACGACGATTCGTTCCCGCAATGGCCCGACCTCGTCATCATCGACGGCGGCCGCGGCCAGCTCAACGCGGTCAGGGAGATTTTCGAGAATCTCGGGCTGACCCAGGTCTCGCTGATGGCGGTCGCCAAGGGTCCGGAGCGCGACGCCGGGCGCGAGACCCTGTTCATGCCGGACCGCGAGGCCATCAAGCTGGAGCCGCGGGACCCGGTGCTCTATTTCATCCAGCGGCTGCGCGACGAGGCCCACCGCTTCGTGATCGGCTCGCACCGCAAGCTGCGCAAGAAGGACATCCGCGAGGCCGGCCTCCAGGAGATCCCGGGGATCGGCCCGTCGCGCAAACGTGCCCTGCTGCACCACTTCGGAACGCTCAAGGAGATCGAGCGGGCCTCGATCGCCGACCTCGGCAAGGTTCCCGGCGTCAGCGCCGAGAGTGCCCGCAAGATTTTCGAGTTTTTCCACGCCCAGCCGGGTTAAACCAAAGGCGAGTCATCAGGACGTCGCCTGCGACAGGGCATCTAGGGCATGATGCGCAAAAGTGCGAGGCGGCCGTCCGAAAAGCTCATGCTTAAACAAGGGGCTAAGGCGCCATGACGATTCCGCGTAATCTCGTCGCGCCCTAGCGCCCGCACGGTTGACCTTCTTGCTTTAGCGGTATTGGTAGAACGGATGAACATCGCCACGACCCGGGGACAGACCAAGACCATGTCCCTCCCGAATATCCTGACCTACGCCCGAATCGCCGCGATCCCGGTGGTGATCGGCTGCGTCTACTGGCAGTCGATCCTGGACGGCCCGTTGTGGCTGC
This sequence comes from Bradyrhizobium sp. USDA 3364, assembly GCF_054056355.1. Classification (NCBI taxonomy): domain Bacteria; kingdom Pseudomonadati; phylum Pseudomonadota; class Alphaproteobacteria; order Hyphomicrobiales; family Nitrobacteraceae; genus Bradyrhizobium; species Bradyrhizobium sp. USDA 3364. The sequence continues at coordinate 4,150,754 of NZ_JBSRYG010000002.1, read as the reverse complement.
GCTGGGTGGCGCTGGCCGTGTTCATTGCGGCAGGGATCACCGACTATCTCGACGGCTATTATGCCCGGATGTGGGACCAGCAGTCCGCCTTCGGCCGGATGCTCGATCCGATCGCCGACAAGCTGCTGGTCGCCTCCAGCCTCTTGATGCTCGCCGCCGACAACTCGATCCATGGCTGGACGCTGTGGGCGGCGATCGTGATCCTGTGCCGCGAGATCCTGGTCTCGGGGCTGCGCGAATATCTCGCAGGGCTGCGGGTCAGCGTTCCCGTCACCAAGCTCGCGAAATGGAAGACGACGATCCAGCTGGTGGCGATCGGCTTCCTGATCGCCGGCGAAGCGGGCGAGCAGGTGTTCCCGGCAACCACCCTGATCGGCATCGTGCTGCTCTGGATGTCGGCGATCTTCACGATCTACACCGGCTGGGATTACTTCCGCGCCGGCATCCATCACCTCATCAAGGAGGATGAGGGATGAAGCTGAAATATTTCGCCTGGGTGCGTGAACGCGTCGGCAAGGCCGAGGAGACCGTCGAGCCGCCGGCCGAGGTGCGCACCGTCGGCGAACTGATCGGCTGGCTTGCCGCGCGCGACGATGCCTACGCCTATGCCTTCGAGAAGCCCACGGTGATCCGCGCCGCGATCGACCACGCCCATGTCAAGCAGGATGCTGCGATCTCGGGCGCCCGCGAGATCGCGTTCTTCCCGCCGATGACCGGCGGCTAAGAAGAGCGTTTTCAAGCGAAGTGGATACCGGTTCGCGTGAAGAAAACGCGTCAAATAAAGAAGTAATCATGGCTGTTACAGCGACCATCCGCATCCAGGAAGCCGACTTCGACGTCGCGCAGGAGATCGCTGGCCTGAGCAAGGGCCGCATCGATGTCGGCGCGGTCGTCAGCTTCAGCGGTATCTGCCGCGGCAACGAACAGGGCGAGCCGATCGCCGCGCTGACGCTCGAACATTATCCCGGCATGGCGGAAGCCGAGATCGCGCGCCATGCCGACAAGGCGCTGTCGCGCTGGCCGTTGCAGGGCCTCACCATCATCCATCGCTTCGGCCGTATCGTGCCGGGCGAGAACATCGTGCTTGTGGTCACCGCCTCGGCGCACCGGCAGGCCGCATTCGAGGCCGCCGAGTTCCTGATGGACTATCTCAAGACCAACGCACCGTTCTGGAAGCGCGAGGAGAGCGCGCGCGGCACGAGCTGGATCGAGGCGCGCGATCATGACGATGCCGCCGCCGCGCGCTGGACCAAATCCTGATGGCCAAGCGCAGCAAAGTGCCGGCAAAGCGCAGCCCCGCCGTGCCGAAAGCGCCCAAGGTCGGCGCCGGCGAGCTTCGCACACTGTTCGATTTCCTGCGCTACGCGGCGAGCCGCTTCAACGCGGCCAAACTCGTGTTCGCGCACGGCACCACCGATCCGGTGGCCGAGGCCGCGTTCCTGATCTGCGAGACGCTGCATCTGCATCCCGACCAGTTCGAGAACTTCGCCAACGCCCGCGTCACCGTGGCCGAAGGCAAACAGATCATCGACCTGATCGAGCGGCGGATCGCGACGCGCAAGCCGGCCGCCTATCTCGTCAACAAGGTCTATATGCGCGGCCTGCCGTTCTATGTCGACGAGCGCACCATCGTGCCGCGCTCCTTCATCGGCGAATTGCTGGATTCGCATTTCGGCGGCGACGCGGACGGCACCTCGCTGATCGGCGATCCCGAGGCGGTCGGCAGCGTGCTCGACCTCTGCACCGGCTCCGGCTGCCTGGCGATCCTGGCCGCCCGGCACTTCGCCAACGCCGCGGTCGACGCGGTGGATATTTCAAAGGATGCGCTCGAGGTCGCTGCGCGCAACGTCACCGACCACGGCCTCGACGACCGCCTGACGCTGCATCGCGGCGACCTGTTCAAGCCGCTCGGCCACGTCAGCTACGATCTCATCATCTCGAACCCGCCCTATGTCGATGCCGAAGGCATGGCTTCGCTGCCGCGCGAGTGCCGCGCCGAGCCGAAGATCGCCTTCGATGGCGGCCCTGACGGGCTCGATATCGTCCGCCGCCTGCTCGATGAGGCCAAACAACATCTGACCCCGCAGGGCGGGCTGCTCTGCGAGATCGGCCGCGGCCGCGACAATCTCGAGGCGGCCTATCCGAACCTGCCGCTGCTCTGGCTCGACACCGAGGACTCCGAGGGCGAGGTGTTCTGGATCGCGGCCGCCGACCTCTGACCAAGGAGGCGAAAATCATGTGCAGTTCCAGCCGGTTCCGAAGATCGCAGGCCCGTCGAATCAACAATGGTGCTAAGGTATCGCTCCGGGGACGTTCGGACAGAGGGCGCGGGCGCGCGACATGATTCGCATTTCGACGATCTTCATCGCCATCTGCATGGTGCTGGTCGCAGCCTCGCTCGGCTTCGTGCTGTATTCGGTGGCCGGCATCAGCGGATCGGAATCGGCGATCGTGGCGCTCACCGCCCTCACCTGCCTGATCCTCTACAACGCCGTCTCGATGCGGCTGCGCGACCGCAGCGATGTCGGCGGCCAGATCGCGGATCTGTCGCGCGGCACCGCCGACCTCGCCCGCCAGGTCGCCGAATTCGGCCGCCGGCTGGCCGCGGTCGAGGGCCGCGTCGCCTCGGCCAATTCCACCGGCGCCGACCGGATGCAGGGCATGGCCGGCGAGATCAACGAGCTCGGCGGACTGGTGCGGCAGCTCGCGGCGTCGGTTGCCCATCATGAGGATCTCCTGGCCGCAGCTCCGGTGGCGCAGCCGGTCGCCTCTCCGCGGAACGACCTGCTGCAGCCGGTCGCGCCGGCTCCGACCGTCGTGTTTGCGGCCCCGCCGCCGCCCGCGCCTCCGTCGCCGGTCTCACGCAGCCAGACCCAGCTCATTGGCACGATCAAGCACGCCATCGACGAGAACCGCCTCGACATCTACCTGCAGCCGATGGTGACGCTGCCGCAGCGCAAGGTGCGCTATTACGAGGCGGTGACGCGGCTGCGCGACGAGCGCGACCAGGTGTTGGCCGCCGAAGATTTCATCGAGGCCGCCGAGGCCGGCGGCCTGATCGGCCGCATCGATCACATGGTGATGCTTCGCTGCGTCCAGGTGCTGCGCCGCCTGATGATCCGCAGCAAGGATGTCGGGGTGTTCTGCAACGTCTCGGCGGCGACGCTGTCCAGCCCGGAGTACTTCACCCAATGCCTCGACTTCCTCGAGGCCAACCGCGCGCTGGCGCCGTCCTTCGTGCTCGAGTTCAAGCAGGCGACCTTCCGCAATCTCGGCGCGGTCGAAAGCGAGAACCTCGCGGCGCTGGCGCAGCGCGGCTACCGCTTCTCGATCGACCATGTCAGCGATCTCCGCTTCGAGCCGCGCGAGCTCGCCGATCGCGGCGTCCGCTTCATCAAGGTGCCGGCGGCGCTGCTGCTCGACGCCAAGCAGATCGCGACCACCGATATCCATCCTTCCGATCTGTCCGACCTGCTCGGCCGCTACGGCATCGACCTGATCGCCGAACGGATCGAGGGCGAGCGCTCGGTGGTCGATCTGCTCGACTATGATGTCCGGTTCGGCCAGGGCTTCCTGTTCGCACCGCCGCGGCCGTTGCGGCCGGAGGGGGCATCTGCTACCGCCGAGGCTCCGCAGGCCAACCCCCAGGACGTTAATGGCGCCAGCACTTCAGCACCTGTCTCCAACCCCGCAGCGCCGTCGCGCGCAACCGGCAGCGCCGCGCTGGCGCGCCGCGCCGTCGGCCCGAACTAACCGGCGGCTCGCATCATGAGTTCGCTGCGTTTCGTCGAACGGCTGCGCGACCTCACTGGCGGCGTCGATGTCGTGCTGTCGGATATCTGGGGCGTCGTGCACAACGGGCTCGAATCCTTTCCCGAGGCCTGCGAGGCGCTGCACACATTCCGCAAGCAGGGCGGCACCGTCATCCTGATCACCAACGCGCCGCGGCCGGCCGATTCCGTGCAGCGCCAGCTGCGCAAGCTCGGCGTCGCGGACGAGACCTATGACGCGATCGTCTCGTCCGGCGACCTGACCCGCCATTTCGTTTCTGATCATCCCGGCCAGAAGATCTTCTGGATCGGTCCGGAGCGCGACAGCTCGATCCATCGCGGCCTCGACGCCACCTTGGTGCCGCTGGAGCAGGCCGACTACATCATCTGCACCGGCCTGTTCGACGACGAGACCGAATCCGCCGAGGACTACCGCGACACGCTGCTCAAGGCGCTCGCGCGCAAGCTCACGCTGGTCTGCGCCAATCCGGACATCGTGGTCGAGCGCGGCGACCGGCTGATCTACTGCGCCGGCGCGGTCGCCGAGCTCTATCGCGAACTCGGCGGCGAGGTGATCTTCTACGGCAAGCCGCACCGGCCGATCTACGAGCGCGCCATGGCGCTGGCCACCGAGCGCCGCGGGCGTCCGACCGAACTCGGCCGCGTGCTCGCGATCGGCGATTCCGTGCGCACCGACCTCACCGGCGCCCACAACTTCGGCATCGATCTCTTGTTCGTCACCCGCGGCATCCATTCCGAGCAGTTCGAGGGCATCGAGCAGCTCGATGCCGCATCGATCAAGGAATTGTTCGGCCATCCGCCGCGGGCGCTGATGCGCGAGCTGAAGTGGTAGCGACGCTTCGCAGCGGGCGCGTCACCAAAATATCGAAAACAACCCCATGCAAAGGAGCCCGCGGCGCCGGGTGTTCGACCGGCCGCCTGTCCGTAGCGGGTGAAGATGTCGTGTTTTTGTAGCTCGTGATCTGTCGCCTTCGTTTTGGAGTTTTAGGCGCCCCCGGAAGGCGTGGACGGGTGCGCCGAGTTTGTCATGCCATGGATAGAGGGGTCTGGTCAGCCCTGCGGGTCGGTTTCTTTGTTCGATTTGAAGCCCGTTTCTCCGTCCCGACCCGCGCTTTCTCGACGGCGGCGCGCGCAGGAGCGGTCAAGGACGCGCGCTTGCGCGCCCGCCAGGGCTTGTCCTTGACGGCTCCGAGCACGCTGCCAGGCTGAGGCGCGTCGGGGCTGAGCTGCTGTCCGTCAGGCGCAAACCTTGCCAATCGATGCGGGCCAAAGAACACGCTGAGGGTGCCATCGGGATACTCATGCACTCGCACCAAGGCCCTGACGAAGTGAGGCCTGAGCCGGCTCTGCGGCAGCTGCAGCCGCCGACCGTTCCATGCAACGGTATTGTCGTTGGCGACGGTTCGCTCCTCGATCACGCACAGCGCCTCGCGCCAGGCCTCGTGGCGGTCGGCCACGAAGGCGGTGCCTTGCTGTTCGGCCTTGATCGCAAATGCGGCGTTGTGCTCGGCGATGTAATGCGCCTTCAACCACGCATTGGCGGCTTCGACCGTCCTGATCCCGGCGAGCCGCAGCTCCTTTGGCAGGCGGTCCTGCAGCGTACCAAACAGCCGCTCGGAGCGCCCGCGCGCCTGCGGCGAATAGGCCGCAATATGCTCGATCCCAAGATGCGATAAAGCCCGTCCCACCTGGGTTTGTTGCGTCTTCGAGACCTTCTCGCCAGCTTTTGGGGTAAGGAAATAATGGCTGCCGCGATCGGTGTAGAGCGCACAGAACAAGCCACGCTCGCCAATCACTTCGCGCAAGGCCTGGAACGTCGAGGTCGTGCCTTCTTCCTCGACCAGCAGCATCGAGTAGACCTCACTGGTCGCATCGTCCATCGTCACGATCAGGTCCATCGCCGGCAGATCCTCGATCCAGACGTGGCGCGACCCGTCCTGGTGCAACAGCATCCCCGGCAGCGGCCGGCGTGGGCGCTTCTTGCGGTGCGCCGAACGCTTCGGCGCCTTCCGTACCAGGCCCGCCGCCTGCAGGGCGAGCTTCGTCACCGTATAGCCCAGCATATAGTCATGCCGCTTTTGCAGCTGCTCGTGGAAGTGCTTCACCGTGAAGTCCGCGTACTTGTCCCGGAACAGTCCCAGCATCCGCTCCAGTTCTTCCTCTGGAGCCCGCCGCGGCGATCGCCGTCCCATGCGTCGGTCGACCAGCCCCTCATCGCCCTCCGCCTCATAACGCTCCGCCCAGCGTTGGAAGGTCCGAACACTGATCCCGAGAACCTCCGCAGCAGCCTCCTGCGTCAGTTCCCTCGCCTCCGTCCGTTCCAGCAAATCTGAAAACCGCATCCGTCGTACACCCTCGTGAATGGATGCCGTGCCCATCGTGCCCCCCTCGTTCCGGGGCACCGAAAACACGACACTTCACGAGCTACAAACAGGCGACAGATCACGAGCTACTGACAGTGTTCGACCGGCCGCCTTGACACGTCGGGCAACTCAGGGCTATTCTTCTAATATTCCGAAATCAGCACGCGTCCGCTCGCCCTGCTTTCAACCCCGAAGACGCAAAATGCCCGGGACATCTAGCGCGAAGACGCGCTCCTGCCCGGGCATGACGTGAATTTCAGTTGATGGGATGGACGAGCGTCTTACGCCGTCGCCATGTCCGGGAACACGGCCTCGATCTTGGTCTTCAGCGTCGCCGCGTTGAACGGCTTGACGATGTAGTTGTTCACGCCGGCCTTCTTCGCCGCGATCACGTTCTCGGTCTTGGATTCCGCCGTGATCATGATGAAGGGCGTGGTTGCGAGATTGGGATCGGCGCGGACTTCCTTGAGCAGGTCGTAGCCGGTCATCGGCTCCATGTTCCAGTCGGAAATCACCAGGCCGTACTTCTTGCCGCGCATCTTGTTCAGCGCCGCGGAGCCGTCAGAGGCATCGTCGATATTCTCGAATCCAAGCTGCTTGAGGAGATTCCGGATGATGCGGATCATGGTGCTGTAATCATCAACCACCAGAACCGGCATGGACAAATCAACCGCCATCTTTCCCCCAAAACAACAAACGCAACTGGCTTCTGCACGAACGCAGCTTTCCTCCAACGACTAACAGCCGGCGTTAAACAGCGCGTTAACCGGCTGAATCCGGATTGTTACGGATTTGACGCGATTTTCGTCAGTTCGACTGCGTCACAGGGGCTCTCCCTCTTAAGGGAGGCTGCCAGCCGTCATTGCGAGCGAAGCGAAGCAATCCACTAGGCAACAAACGCGGATAGATGGATTGCTTCGTCGCTGTCGCTCCTCGCAATGACGGCGGAAGGAGCACCCTGACGCAGTAGAGTCAGCCTTGACTTCCACGCCGCCGCCGCGTCACGGTCCGGCGCACAGCGATCATGCTTAAGAATCCTTGAAGAATCCCTGACATGAGCACCGGCTTTACCGTTATCCGCGACACCACCCCCGAAAGCGCCATTCCGAAGGGCGCCGTGGTCGCGATGGGCAATTTCGACGGCGGTCCATCTCGGTCACCGCGCCGTGATCGGTGCGGCGCTCACGATGGGCAAAGCACGCGGCGTGCCCGCGCTCGCGGTGACCTTCGAGCCGCATCCGCGCAGCTTCTTCAGCCCGAACACCCCGCAATTCCGCCTCACGGACGAGACCAACAAGCTGCGGCTGCTCGCAGCGACCGGGCTCGCCGGCGCCGTCGTGATGACCTTCGACAAGGCGCGCGCCGGCACCACCGCGCAGGATTTCATCCACCATGACCTGATCGCCCGGCTCGGCATCAGCGGCATCGCAGTCGGCTACGACTTCCATTTCGGCAAGGGCCGGGTCGGCTCGCCGAGCCTGCTGGTCAGCGAAGCGCCGCGGCTCGGCATCGAGGTCGATGTGCAGGCCCATGTCGACATCGAGGAGCGCCCGGTCTCCTCCAGCGCCATCCGCATGGCGCTCGCCGAGGGCGAGGTCACCGACGCCACCACGATGCTGGGCGGGCCGTGGTTCGTCACCGGCAAGGTGATCCACGGCGAGAAGCGCGGCCGCGACCTCGGCTACCCCACCGCCAATATCCGCCTCGACAAGCATTGCGGCCTGAAGCACGGCATTTATGCCGTGCGGGTCGGAAAGGGTTCGCAACGGTTCGACGGTGTCGCGAGCTTCGGGCGCCGCCCGACCTTCGACAACGGCGCGCCGCTGCTCGAAGTGTTCCTGTTCGATTTCAAGGGCGATCTGTACGACGCGGTCCTTGATGTCGCATTCATCGGTTTCATTCGCGAAGAGCTGAAATTCGACACCATCGAGGCGTTGATACGCCAGATGGATGACGACAGCGCCAAGGCGCGTGCGGCGCTGGCCGCCGCTCCCGGCGCGTTCCCGCAGCTCGGAGTGATTGGTTGAACAAGACCGAAAAGCAAAAGATGCTGGCGGGCGAGCTCTATCGCCCCGATGCAGAACTCGCCGCCGACCATACCGCGGCGGAACAGTGGATGGCGCGCTACAACGCGTCCGGCGCATGTTCCGCGGCCGAGTTGCACGCGCTGCTCGCCGAGCGCTTCCCCAAGGTCGGCAAGGATGCCGTGATCCGGCCGCCGTTCTTCTGCGATTACGGCAGCAATATCAGCCTCGGCGACGGCGTGTTCCTCAACTTCAATTGCGTGATCCTCGATGTCGTCGAAGTGACGATCGGCGATCGCACCCAGATCGGGCCCGCGGTGCAGATCTATACCGCCGACCACCCGCGTGACGCCGAGACCCGGCGCGCCGGGCTGGAATTCGGCCGCCCGATCCGGATCGGCAGCGATGTCTGGATCGGCGGGGGTGCCATCATCCTGCCCGGCGTCACGATCGGCGACGGCGCCCTGGTCGGGGCCGGCAGCGTGGTGACGCGGGACGTCGCCCCCGGCACCATCGTGGCCGGAAATCCCGCCCGGCGGCGGGCTGCCTAGAGGCATACGGCTCTTGATCCGTCACCCCCGCGCAAAGGCTTCGCCTTTGTCGCTGGAGGAGCGCGAAGCGCGTCTCGAAGGGCCGACGGCCACCAGCCGGGCCGATTCATCTTTCGAGACGCGCTCCGCGCTCCTCAGGGATGACGGGGATAGGCTCTGCAGGTCCCCCGGAACGGTCCGCCGGCCACCGGGGGCTTTGCGATTTCCTTGGCTGGCTGCTATGGAAACCCCATGTTTTCGCGGCGCATCATACGGATTAGCGGCCCGGCTTCCGCCTGAGCCTGAAGGCTCGGCGCAAGACCGGGACTTCGTCGTTTCACCCGCGATTGATCGCGTATCCGCGCCTTTCCGAGCCAAATCAGAGCTTTCATGTCCGACAAGCCGCAAAAAACCGACGCCCAAAAGACTGACGCTAGGGACTATTCCAAGACCCTTTACCTGCCGCAGACGGATTTCCCGATGCGCGCCGGCCTGCCCCAGCGCGAGCCGGAAATCCTGAAATACTGGAATGACATCGGCCTCTACACCAAGCTCCGCCAGGAAGCCGAGGGCCGCGCCAAGTTCGTGCTGCATGACGGCCCGCCCTATGCCAACGGCAACATCCATATCGGGCACGCGCTGAACAAGATCCTCAAGGATGTCGTGACCAAGAGCCAGCAGATGCTCGGCTTCGACTCCAATTACGTGCCGGGCTGGGACTGCCACGGCCTGCCGATCGAATGGAAGATCGAGGAGGAGAACTACCGCTCCAAGGGCAAGCAGAAGCCCGACTTCCGCGACTCCGCCGCGATGGTCGCCTTCCGCAAGGAATGCCGCGCCTATGCGACGCACTGGATCAACGTGCAACGCGAGGAGTTCAAGCGGCTCGGCATCATCGGCGACTGGGACCATCCCTACCAGACGATGAGCTATCCGGCCGAGGCGCAGATCGCCCGCGAGCTGATGAAGTTCGCCGCCAACGGCACGCTGTATCGCGGCTCGAAGCCGGTGATGTGGAGCGTGGTCGAGAAGACCGCGCTGGCCGAAGCCGAGGTCGAATACGAGGACTACACCTCCGACATGGTGTGGGTGAAATTCCCGGTCACCTCGCCGGCGCATGGCGCGCTGGCCAATGCCTCGGTGGTGATCTGGACCACCACGCCATGGACGCTGCCCGGCAACCGCGCGATCTCGTTCTCGCCGAAGATCGCCTACGGCCTCTACAAGGTGACGGACGCCCCCGCGGACAATTGGGCGAAGACCGGCGATCTGCTGATCCTGGCCGATGCACTTGCCGCCGAGGTGTTCAAGCAGGCCCGCGTCACCTCCTACGAGAAGGTCCGCGATATCCCGGGCGACACGCTGGACGCCGTGGAATGCGCGCATCCGTTGAAGGGTTTTGGCGGCGGCTACGAATTCACCGTGCCGCTGCTATCAGGCGAACACGTCACCGACGACACCGGCACCGGCTTCGTGCACACCGCGCCGAGCCACGGCCGCGAGGACTTCGACGTCTGGACGGCCAACACCCGCGAGCTCGATGCGCGCGGCATCCCGACCGCGATCCCTTACACGGTCGACGAGAACGGCGCCTACACCGCGCAGGCTCCCGGCTTCACCGGAAAGCGCGTGCTCAACGACAAGGGCGAGAAGGGCGATGCCAACGAGGCCGTGATCAAGGCGCTGATCGAGGCCGGCAGGCTCTTGGCGCGCGGCCGCCTCAAGCATCAATATCCGCATTCCTGGCGCTCCAAGAAGCCGGTGATCTTCCGCAACACGCCGCAATGGTTCATCGCGATGGACAAACCCATCCTGGACGCCCCGGGCAAGCCCGGGGCTATGGCGGAGCACGGCCACGCGAAGAAGGGCGACACGCTGCGCGCCCGCGCGCTGCACGCGATCTCGGTCACGCAATGGGTGCCGCCGGCCGGCGAGAACCGCATCAACGGCATGATCGCCAACCGCCCCGACTGGGTGATCTCGCGCCAGCGCGCCTGGGGCGTGCCGATCGCGGTGTTCGTGCGCGAGAACAGCGACGGCTCGGCCGAGATCCTGCAGGACGAGGTCGTTAACCAGCGCATCACCGAGGCCTTCATGGAGGAAGGCGCCGACGCCTGGTACATGGACGGCGCCCGCGAGCGTTTCCTCGGCACGCGCGCGTCCGAGAACTGGAAGAAGGTCGACGATATCTGCGACGTCTGGTTCGATTCCGGCTCGACGCATGCCTTCGTGCTGGAAGACCGCCAGAACTTCCCGCAGCTCGGCAACATCGTCCGCAAGATCGATGGCGGCAACGACACCGTGATGTATCTCGAAGGCTCGGACCAGCATCGCGGCTGGTTCCACTCGTCGCTCTTGGAAAGCGCCGGCACGCGCGGCCGCGCGCCGTATGACATCGTGCTGACCCACGGCTTCACGCTCGACGAGAACGGCCGCAAGATGTCGAAGTCGCTCGGCAACACCGTCGAGCCGCAGAAGGTGATCAAGGATTCGGGCGCCGATATCCTGCGCCTGTGGGTCTGCGCCACCGACTATGCCGACGACCAGCGCATCGGCCCGGAGATCCTGAAGAACACCATCGAGACCTATCGCAAGCTGCGCAACTCGATCCGCTGGATGCTCGGTACGCTGCATCATTTCAAGCAAGCTGAGAAGGTCAGCTTTGCCGAGATGCCCGAGCTCGAGCGGCTGATGCTGCACGAATTGGCCGGCCACGCCGAGACCATCCGCGAGGCCTATGCCGCGTTCGACTACAAGACCGTCGTCGCAAGCCTTGCGGCCTTCATGAATTCCGAGCTGTCGGCGTTCTATTTCGATATCCGCAAGGACACGCTGTATTGCGATCCGCCGTCCTCGGTGGCGCGCAAGGCGGCGCTGACCACGATCGACCTGCTCTGCGACGCGATCCTGAAATGGCTGGCGCCGATCCTGAGCTTCACCACCGACGAGGCCTGGCGCATGTACCGGCCGGACGCGGAGCCTTCGGTGCATCTCACGCTGTTCCCCGAGGGTCTCGCCCAGTTCCGCAACGACGCCCTCGCCGCGAAGTGGGAGACGATCCGCGACGTCCGCCGCGTCGTCACTGGCGCGCTCGAGCTCGAACGCGCCGCCAAGCGGATCGGCTCATCGCTCGAGGCATCGCCGGTGATCTACGTCGCCGACCGCGAGATGCTGGCAACGCTGTTCGACATCGACCTCGCCGAGGTCTGCATCACCTCGAACTACGAGGTGCGCGAGGGCGAGGCGCCGGCCAACGCCTTCCGCCTCGATGCGGTGCCCGGCGTTGCCGTCTTGGTCGAGAAGGCGGTCGGCACCAAATGCGCGCGCTCGTGGAAGATCCTGCCGATGGTTGGCGAGGATCCCGAATATCCCGACGTCTCGCCGCGCGACGCCCAGGCGCTGCGCGAATGGAAGGCGCTGGGGGTCACGGCTTGAGTTCGCCCGTTCGCGCCGGTGTGCTGGCGGCGGTCATCACCCTGATCGCCGACCAGGCCTCCAAGCTCTGGTTACTGCATGTGCTCGACATCGCCCACCAGGCCCCGGTCCGAGTCGCCCCGTTCTTCGACCTGGTGCTCGCCTGGAATCCCGGCATCAGCTTCGGCTGGTTTCAGAGCGAGACCCCGGCGGCCCAGATCCTGCTGATGGTGATCAAGGCGGCCGCCGTGATCGCGCTGGCGATCTGGATGGCGCGGTCGCGGACCTGGCTCGCGACGGTGTCGCTCGGCTTGATCATCGGCGGCGCCATCGGGAACGGCATCGACCGCTTCGCCTACGGCGCGGTGGTCGATTTTGCCCTGTTTCATGTCGAGATCGCCGGAAAAACCTTCAATTGGTACATATTCAACCTCGCCGATGTGGCGATCGTTGCTGGTGTGGCGGCCCTATTGTATGATTCCCTGATGGGGACTCCCGCCGTAAAAGCGCCCTGATCCCGGCCGATACGAGCCGGTCAGCGGATGACCTGTACCCAGCGGAACTGAGCCTTAAGCCGGTGATCGCTTTGGCGAATTTTGAGATGGGAATAGCGCGATGCGCAACACCAAAGCCCGCTTGTATCTGAACGAAACGTCCCGGCTGCCGCTGCTGCGTGGCCTGCACCTGGCACTGGTTGCGGCCGGCATCGGCCTGGTCATGGCGGCCGGCCCGGTGCGTGCCGGCGACGACGACGATGACGGCGACGACGGCCTGACCTTCGAAGAGCGGATCATCGACAATTTGATGACCGGGCTCGGCGCCAAGAGCGCGGCCAGCAAGGGCATCGACTATCGCGAGCGCTCGCCGCTGGTGGTGCCGCCGAAGCTCGACCTGCCCCCGCCCTCCTCGACCAGCCAGGTCAACGCCCCGAACTGGCCGAAGGACCCTGATATCGCCGCCCGCAAGGCCGCCATCGCGGCGCGCAAGAAGGAAGTCAAGAAGGAGCCTTGGGAGTCGGCCGTGGCGCTCACGCCGGCCGAGATCGAGGCCGGCCGCAAGCAGCAGACCGCCACCGAGGGCCGCAAGGAGCCGCTCGAGCCCGGCACGAACACCAATCCGTCGCTGATGCCGAGCCAGCTCGGCTACAATGGTGGCCTGCTCGGCATCTTCAAGGGAAACAGCAGCGAGGAGAAGCCGTTCAAGGGCGAGCCCACGCGTGACTCGCTGACCGAGCCTCCTCCGGGCTACCAGACGCCGTCTGCAGGCTATGCCTATGGCACCGGCCCGATGAAGCCGAAGGTGAACGACGGCCAATACGACGTCATGACCGGAAAACCGATCCAGTGACGCTCGGCCTGTTTGGGCGAAGGCCGACATGAGCAAAGCTTAATGCGGAGTGACGGATGTCTCTCCGCTTCGTGACGACGGGCACGGGCACGACCGTGTACGATGGCTTGCTTTCGCGCCCCGGCCGTTTGTCCGGGCTTTCATAAGGACCATGATGCGCTCCCGCCGATCGATTGCCTTGTTCGCTGCCGCGTTTGTTTCGACAATCCCGCTGCCGGGCGCCAGCCTCCGCGCCCAGACCACCGTCACCTCCGAACGCCCCGCCAGCTTCACGCTCGATAACGGCCTGCAGGTCGTGGTGATCCCCGATCACCGCACGCCGGTCGTGACCCAGATGATCTGGTACAAGGTCGGCTCCGCCGACGAGACGCCCGGCAAATCGGGCCTCGCGCATTTCCTCGAGCATCTGATGTTCAAGGGCACCGCCAAGCACCCGGCCGGCGAGTTCTCGCAGACCGTGCTGCGGGTCGGCGGCAACGAGAACGCCTTCACCTCCACCGACTACACCGGCTACTTCCAGCGCGTGCCGCGCGAGCAGTTGCCGACCATGATGGAATTCGAGGCCGACCGCATGACCGGCCTGATCCTGAAGGACGAGAACGTGCTGCCCGAGCGCGACGTCGTGCTCGAGGAGTTCAACATGCGGGTTGCCAACAATCCGGATGCAAGGCTCACCGAGCAGATCATGGCCGCGCTCTATCTCAACCATCCCTACGGCCGGCCGGTGATCGGCTGGCACCAGGAGATCGAGAAGCTCGACCGCGAGGATGCGCTCGCCTTCTACCGGCGCTTCTACGCACCGAACAACGCGATCCTGGTCATCGCCGGCGACGTCGACGTCAAGGATATCCGCCCGCTGGTCGAAAAGAATTTCGGCCCGATCCCGGCACAGCATGCGATCCCCGAAAAGCGGGTCCGGCCGCAGGAGCCGATGCCGGCCGCGCCGCGCACCGTGACGCTGTCGGATCCGCGCGTCGAGCAGCCGAGCCTGCGCCGCTATTATCTGGTGCCGTCGGCCACCACCGCGGCGGCCGGCGAGAGCCAGGCGCTCGATGTGCTCGCGCAATTGATGGGCGGCGGCGCCAACTCCTACCTCTATCGCTCGCTGGTGATCGACAAGGGCCTCGCGATCTCGACCGGCGCCGGCTATCAGGGCACCTCGCTCGACCCGTCGCAATTCTCGATCTCGGTGACGCCGAAGCCGGGCGTCGAGTTTGCGCAGATCGAGGACGCGATCGACAAGGTGATCGCCGATCTCGCGCAGAACCCGGCGCGCGCCGAGGATCTCGAGCGGGTCAAGACCCAGCTCATCGCCGAGGCGATCTACGCCCAGGACAACCAGGCGACGCTGGCACGCTGGTATGGCGGGGCGCTGACCACGGGCTTAAGCATCGAGGACATCAGGAACTGGCCGGAGCGAATTCGCGCCGTCACCGCCGAGCAGGTGCGCAGTGCGGCCGCCACCTGGCTCGACAAGAAGCGGTCGGTGACCGGATATCTGATCAAGGATACTGCGCCGAAACGCGAGGAGAAGCGCTCGTGACCTATTCCCTCACCCGCCGTGCGGCGCTGATCGGCGGCGCGTGCGCCGCGCTGCTGACGCTGACTTCGGTGCCCTCGCAGGCCGCGGCCAAGATCCAGCGGCTGGTGTCGCCCGGCGGCATCGAGGCGTGGTTCGTGCAGGACGCGACCGTGCCCCTGATCGCAATGGAATATGCCTTCAGCGGCGGCGCCGCCCAGGACCCGTCCGGCAAGCCCGGCGTCGGCAACCTGGTCGCCGACCTGCTTGACGAAGGCTCCGGCGATCTCGATTCCAAGACCTATCACGAGCGGCTCGAGCGCCGCGCCATCGAGCTCAGCTTCCAGTCCAACCGCGATCAATTCCGCGGCTCGCTGCGCATGCTCAAGGACAACAAGGACGAAGCCTACGACCTGTTGCGGATGGCGCTGACCTCGGCGCATTTCGAGCCCAAGGACGTCGAACGCATCCGTGCCCAGGTGATCTCGAACCTGCGCCGCGAATCGACCAATCCGTCCTCGCTGGCCGGGCGCAAGTTCCTCGAGCTCGCATTCGGCGATCATCCCTATGGCCGGACCGCCACCGGCACGATCGAAAGCGTGCCGACGATCGAGATCTCCGACCTCAAGGACTATGTCCGCCGCGTCATCGCCAAGGATACGCTGCGCATTGCCGTGGTCGGCGACGTCGACCCGGAGACGCTCGGCAAGCTGCTGGACAAGACCTTCGGCGGCCTGCCGGCGAAGGCTGACTTGACGCCGATTCCCGACGTCGTGGCGACCAAGCCGCCGCAGCGTGCCTTTGTCCCGCTCGACGTGCCGCAGACCGTCGTCACCTTCGGCGGCCCGGGCATCAACCGGCACGACCCGGATTTCATGCCCGCCTATGTGGTGAACCACATTCTCGGCGGCGGCGGACTGTCGTCGCGGCTCTACAAGGAAGTGCGCGAGAAGCGCGGGCTGGCCTACTCGGTCTATGAAGCGCTGCTCTGGATGGATCACTCCGCGCTGTTCATCGGCAACACCGGCACCCGCGCCGACCGCGCCGGCGAGACCGTCGATGCGATCGATGCGGAGGTCCGCCGGATCGCCGAGCAAGGTCCGACGCAGCAGGAGCTCGACGAGGCGAAGTCCTATCTGAAGGGCTCGCAGATGCTGGCGCTCGACACCTCGTCCAAGCTCGCGCAGGCGATGCTGCAATACCAGCTCGACAAGCTGCCGATCGATTACATCGAGAAGCGCAACGCCATCGTCGATGCGGTGACGCTCGACGACGCCAAGCGGGTCGCCAAAAAGCTCTGGGGCAACGGCCTGCTCACCGTGATCGTCGGCCGCGCCCCGCAAGCCGCGGCGCAATCGGTATCGACGCCGCCGAAGGCGAACTGACGCGGTCTCGGCGCGCGTCCGGTTCTTCATACGCACCACCGTTGTGGCGACCCCTCTCCCCAACCCTCCCCCGCAAGGGGGGAGGGAGCCTGACGGGCGTGCTCACCTCACTTCGCTCCTCGCACCAAGTCGCGTCTGGCGCAGACGTTTCAGTTGTTAGGGACGCACCAGCGGATGGGCTCCCTCCCCCCTTGCGGGGGAGGGTGGGGAGAGGGGTAAGCCGCGCGCGCCGGCAGCAGACGTAACGAACGCCGCATCAACGCCACCCAAGCCCAGCCAAACCCGCTATCCTGCGGCCTGCCGATTCTTCCCTCCACCGGGTGCTGTCATGCTGCGGGTGTCCCGCGACCTTACGATCGACGAGAACGACATTGAGATCGTCTTTGTCCGCGCCTCCGGCCCGGGCGGGCAGAATGTCAACAAGGTCTCGACCGCAGCGCAGCTCCGCTTCGACACGCACAAGATCGCGCTGCCGCCGGACGCGGCGCAGCGGCTGGCGCGGCTGGCCGGCAGCCGCATGACCAAGGACGGCGTGATCGTGATCCAGGCGTTTCGGTTTCGCACCCAGGAACGCAATCGGGCCGATGCGATCGAGCGATTGCTCGAGATGCTGCGGGAAGCGATGGTGCGGCCGACGCCGCGGCGGCCGACCAAGCCGACGCTCGGTTCCAAGCAACGCCGGCTCGAAGGCAAGAAGCGCCGCAGCGACATCAAGGCCGGCCGCGGGACGCGCCGGTTCGACGACTAGCGCGTTTTCGAGCGAAGCCGATACCGGTTCGCGTGAAGAAAAGGCGGCAGAAGAACAGACCTCCAGAGAGCACCGGACACAGCGCACGTGCGGTGCGCTGCGTCCGGAATCCGATCATCGCGGGACTAGAGCAGATAACGCGGAACGCGTTTGCGCGGAGATCATGTTCAAACAAGAGGTCAAAGCGCGATGACGCTTCAACGCAATCTCATCGCGTCCTAGTACTTCTTGGTTCCCGGCGTTGCGGGCGCCATCTCGGAACCACCAGACTTCGGCGACGTCGTGCGGCCGCTGCTGCTGCCGACCGTTCCCTTGCTGCCCGACTTGGCGGCGCCGCTCTTCTGCGTCGGCGCGCCGGGCTGCGCGGCCATTTCGTCATCGCCGCTGCCGGACATGCCGCCGCCCTGCTGCATCGTTCCTGCGCCCGCGGCACCGCCGCGAGGCTGGGCACCCGGTGTAGCCGCCCCCTGTGCCAGGACGGGGCCGGCCATCGCGGCCGAGATGGCAAGGGCGAGCACGCTGGTTTTTGCAAACGTCATCCATTTCTCCTGGACTTTAATTGACGATGGACGGAGCGGCGCGGGGTGTGCGCCGTTTGCAGCGCCGACCCTTGAACCCCATCGCGCAAGACTGAATTTCCGCAAACGGCGCACACGCAATGCAAGCTGCGTCGTGTGGTGATCGTGCAGGGATTTCGCGGTGATTTTGCGAAATTGTCGTCCGCATATGCGGCAACCACCGGTTCCTCGCCAGATCATCGCCCAGCTTTGTTCTGCTGTGAAACAGCCCGCTACTACCAACGGCCGATTTCAGCCCCCTACAGTCACTGCACAGAGGCGGTGATGTATATGACAAAGCTGCGCGCAAGGTGGACGTTGGCGCTGGGATTTTGCGGTGCAATGCTTGCAGTGCAAACGGCCAGCGCGCAGATGCCCCTGCCCGCCGCCAAGCCGCCCGACGGGGCGACGCTGTTCAAGCAGCAATGCGCGACCTGCCACGCGTCCAACACGTCGGATCCGGTCCGGCAGGGACCGTCGCTCTACAAGATCGTCGGCCGCCATGCCGGCAAGGCCGACGGCTTCAAATATTCCGCAGGTCTCGCCCAAGCGGATTTCGTCTGGGACGACGCTCACCTCGATGCCTGGCTGACCAATCCACAAGAGGTGATCCCAGGCAGCGTGATGACCTATCGGCAGGCCAAGCCGGAAACCCGCGCCATGATCATCGCCTATCTGAAGGAGCTGAACTGAATGGCGAAACCCGTGCATTCGATGATCCGCGTGCTCGACGAGCCGAAGGCGCTCGACTTTTACAGGCGCGCGTTCGGCCTCGAGATCGCGGACAATCTGAGATTTCCCGATTTCGCGCTGATCTATCTGCGCCATCCGTCCTCGCCCTTCGAGGTCGAACTCACGGTCAATTTCGACCGCAAGGAACCTTACGCGCTCGGCGACGGCTACGGCCATCTCGCCGTCGTCGTCGATGACGTCGATGCCGAGCATGCGCGCTTCGAGAAGGAGAAACTGTCGCCGGGGCCGCTGCGCGACTTCAGGCATGACGGCAAGACGCTGGCGCGCTTCTTCTTCGTCTCCGATCCCGACGGCTACAAGATCGAGGTGATCCAGCGCGGCGGGCGGTTCGGCTAATTCAACTACAAAATAATTGATGGAGGAAACCCAATGAGAGAAATCGATCGACGCAGCAAATATGACCGGCGTGTCTTTCTCAAAGGCGCGGCCGTCACCGCACCCGCAGTCGCGATCGCGACGTCCACGGGGCTCGGCATCACCGATGCGTGGGCCGAAGACGCCTCGACGTTGACGCCGACCACGATGAAGACGCTGTTGAAGATGGCGCGCGACATCTATCCGCACGATTTCCTCGGCGACAGCTACTACATCACGGCGGTCAAGCCGTGGGACGACAAGGCCGCCAAGGATCCGGCCGTCAAATCGCTGATCAATGACGGCGTCGCCCGGCTCGATCAGGAGGCCAACGACCGCCACAAGATGCCTTATGCGCAGGTCGCCTGGGAGAACGACCGCGTCGCGCTGCTGCAACGGATCGAAGAGAGCGCGTTCTTCCAGAAGGTCCGCGGCGACCTCATCGTCTCGCTCTACAACAACAAGGAGGTGTGGCCGCGGTTCGGCTACGAGGGCTCCTCCGCCGAGCATGGCGGCTACATCAAGCGCGGCTTCGCCGACATCGACTGGCTGCCCAAGGCCTGAACGGATCGGGAGGACACAATGGCAAAATTCGATCTGAATGACAGCGGCGTTGTCGTGATCGTCGGCTCCGGTGCCGGCGGCGGAACGCTCGGCAATGAACTGGCGCAGAAGGGCGTCAAGGTCGTGATCCTGGAGGCCGGCGCACGCATCGAGAACCAGGATTTCATCAACGACGAGTGGGACAGCTTCAGCCAGCTCGCGTGGTCGGACATGCGCACCACGTCGGGAAGCTGGCGCGTCCACAAGGACTTCCCCAACATTCCGGCCTGGATCGTGAAGGCCGTCGGCGGCTCGACCACGCACTGGGCCGGCGCCTCGCTGCGCTTCGACGAGCACGAGTTCAAGATCAAGTCCGCCTACGGCAACATCCCCGGCGCCAATCTCTTGGACTGGCCGATCACGCTCGCCGAGATGGAGCCGTATTACGCCAAGGCCGAAGACAAGATGGGCGTCACCCGCACCAACGGCATCCCCGGACTTCCCGGCAACAATAACTTCAAGGTGATGGAGGCCGGTGCCAAGAAGCTCGGCTACAAGGAAGTCCACACCGGGCGGATGGCGATCAACAGCGAGCCGCGTGACGGCCGCGGCTCCTGCCAGCAGATCGGCTTCTGCTTCCAGGGCTGCAAGTCCGGCGCCAAATGGTCGACGCTCTACACCGAGATCCCGAAGGGCGAGGCCACCGGCAATCTCGAAGTGCGCCCCGGCAGCATGGTGATCAAGATCGAGCACGACCAATCCGGCAAGGTCACCGGCGTGGTCTATGCCGATGCGACCGGCGCGATGCAGCGCCAGAAGGCGCGCGTGGTGGCGGTCGCCGGCAACTCGATCGAGAGCCCGCGGCTGCTGCTCAACAGCGCCTCGAGCATGTTCCCGGACGGCCTCGCCAATTCATCCGGCCAGGTCGGGCGCAACTACATGCGGCACATGACCGGCAGCGTGTATGCGAGCTTCGAGAAGTCCGTGCACATGTATCGCGGCACCACGATGGCCGGCATCATCCGCGACGAGGCGAAGAACGATCCGAAGCGCGGCTTCGTCGGCGGCTATGAAATGGAGACGCTGTCGCTCGGCCTGCCCTTCATGGCGGCGTTCCTCAATCCCGGCGCCTGGGGACGCTCCTTCACGTCGGCGATGGAAGGCTATCCGCGAATGGCCGGCATGTGGCTGGTCGGCGAGGACATGCCGCAGGAGACCAACCGCATCACGCTGGACCCGAAGGAGAAGGACAAGTTCGGCATGCCGGTCGCGAGCGTGCATTTCGACGACCATCCGAACGACATCGCAATGCGCGATCACGCCTACAAGCAGGGCTCCGCGGTCTACGAAGCGGTCGGCGCCACCGTGACCTACCCGACGCCGCCCTATCCCTCGACCCACAACATGGGCACCAACCGGATGAGCGAGAAGCCGCGCGATGGCGTGGTCAACAAGTTCGGCCAGACCCACGACATCAAGAACCTGTTCGTGTCCGACGGCAGCCAGTTCACGAGCGGTGCGGCCTGCAACCCGACGCTGACGATCGTGTCGCTGGCGATCCGCCAGGCCGACACCATCGCCGGTGCGATGCAGCGCAGGGAGATCTAGCGCTCGAAAAGACGAGTTCCCTCTCGACTCAGAACGGCCTTGTCCTGTCAGGACAAGGCCGCTCTTTTGCGCGATCGGTCCGAAAGCCTATTCGGCGGCGTCGAGGATAGGCTGGCCCTGAAATGCGGAGACTGCCGTGGTGCTCTGCGAGCGATAGATCAGACAGCAGCAGCGCAACAGCGACGCGAAATTATTGACCTCGCCATGGTGGTCGAGCACTTCGCCATACAGCGTGGTGACGAACTTGGCGACGCTCATCCCCTCCTTGGCGGCGATCTCCTCCAGCGTGTCCCAGAACGACATTTCCAGCCGGATCGAGGTGCAGTGACCGCCGATCCGCAGCGACCGGGTCTGCGATTCATAATTGCGTTGCGGCTGGTGCGCGAAAAGATGGCACATGGCGTTCCTCCGGCAAGAACTTATAATTTTTCTAAACGATATACCCGCGCGTGCGGCGTCACAATCGCCACGTAGGGCGTAGCCGGCGCACACGCGAAGGCGAGTGTCTTCAAGGCGATAGGCCGGCTCCATCCCCAGCTAAAGGCAGCTATTCGCGGGCCGCCCCATGCATTTGGCCGATGGGCCGACTAGAATGGCCGCGCCCTCGAATCTCCATCACATCCGGCCGCCATGCCCGTCCGCCAGCTTCCCGAACAGCTCGTCAACCGCATCGCCGCCGGCGAGGTGGTCGAACGCCCTGCGAGCGTGGTCAAGGAACTGGTCGAGAACGCGATCGACGCCGGCGCGAGCCGGATCGACGTGTTCACCGACGGCGGCGGGCGGCGCCGGATCGGCATCACCGACGACGGCGGCGGCATGACCCGCGCCGACCTTGCGCTTGCGGTCGATCGCCACGCCACCTCCAAGCTGGACGACGAAGACCTGTTGCGCATCCGCACGCTCGGGTTCCGCGGCGAGGCGCTGCCGTCGATCGGCGCGGTCGCCAAGCTCGGCATCACCACGCGGCATGCCAGCGAGCCGCACGCCTGGTCGCTGGCGGTCGAGGGCGGCGAGAAATCCGAGGTCATGCCGGCCGCGCTCGGCCAGGGCACCCGCGTCGAGGTCAACGAACTGTTCTACGCCACGCCGGCGCGGCTGAAATTCCTCAAGACCGATCGCACCGAGGCGGAGGCGATCCGCGAGGTGGTGCGGCGCCTCGGCATGGCGCGCCCCGACATTGCCTTCACGCTGGCCGGCGAGGAGCGCGCGCCGGTGACCTGGGCCGCGGCGCTGCCCGGCGCGGCCGGCCGGCTGACCCGGCTCGGCGACATCCTCGGCGCGGACTTTCGCGCCAGCGCCATCGAGGTGCGCGCCGAGCGCGAGGGCGTCACGGTCGAGGGCTTTGCCGCCGCGCCGTCGCTGACCCGCGCCAATGCGCTTGGGCAATATCTGTTCGTCAACGGCCGTCCGGTGCGCGACAAGCTGATCCTCGGCGCGGTGCGCGCGGCCTATTCCGACTATCTGCCGCGCGACCGCCATCCCGTGGTGGCGCTGTTCGTGACCTGCGACCCGCAGGAGGTCGACGCCAACGTGCATCCGGCCAAGACCGAGGTGCGCTTCCGCAATGCCGGCCTGGTGCGCGCGCTGATCGTGCATGCCTTGAAGGACGGCCTCGCGCGCGAAGGCAAGCGCACCGCGGCCAACACCGCTGACGGCGCGACGCTTTCGGCGTTCCGCCCTGTCTTCACCACGCCATCGCGCCCGGGCAATTGGGACTGGCGCAGCTCGCCGTCCTATCCGGCTGGTCCGGTGCGCGCGTTCGAGGGCGCGGCGGCGCCCGCCTTCGCCGAGCCCGGGCAAGCGGCCTTCGACGTCGGCACGCCGACGGCCGATGTGCGCTTCGAGGCCGCACCCGCGCCTGATATGCTCGACCGCCCGCTCGGCGCGGCGCGTACCCAGATCCATGAGACCTACATCGTCTCGCAGACCCGCGATGGCCTGATCGTGGTCGACCAGCACGCGGCGCATGAGCGCATCGTTTATGAAAAGCTGAAGGCCTCGCTCGCGAGGAACGGCGTGCAGCGGCAGATTCTCCTGATCCCCGAGATCGTCGAACTCGATGAGGCGACCGTCGAGAAACTGCTCGACCGCGCCGAGGAGCTGGCATCGTTCGGGCTCGCGATCGAATCCTTCGGCCCCGGCGCGGTCGCGGTGCGCGAGACGCCCTCGCTGCTCGGCAAGGCCAATGCCGCGGCTTTGTTGCGTGACCTCGCCGAGCACATGGCCGAGTGGGACGAGGCGCTGCCGCTGGAGCGCCGGCTGATGCACGTCGCCGCCACCATGGCCTGCCACGGCTCGGTCCGCGCCGGGAGACGCCTCAAGCCGGAAGAGATGAACGCGCTGCTGCGCGAGATGGAAGACACGCCGAACTCCGGCCAGTGCAACCACGGCCGGCCGACCTATGTCGAACTGAAGCTGAGCGATATCGAAAAGCTGTTCGGGCGGAGATAGTCGCCGCACTCCGTCGTCCCGGGCAAGCGAAGCGCGACCCGGGACCCATAACCACAGGGTACGCTTGTTGTGCGAGGCTGTGGCTCCAGCGAACTTCATCACACAGTGCGGTGGTTATGGGTCCCGGCTTTCGCCGGGACGACAGATCTTGGCGCCCTGACTACCTATCCACAAATTTTACCGATCCCGCGAATCCTGCCGCGCGAAGGCGTTCAGCGCCGTGCGAAGCTGCGCGATCCACGCGTCGCCGTCGTCGAACCCGCCTGCCGCGATCCGCTTGCAGATCTGATCGAGATCTTCATCGCGGGATGACGTCCGATCCCCGGCAAGCCGCCGCGCGATCGCGACATAGCCGTCGGTCAGCAGCACCAGGCCAGCTGCCCTCGCGTCGACATAGCTCTGACGCGCACCGCGAAAGATGTCGATCGCCTCGAGATATCGACCAAGCGCCAGATCGAAGGCGCCCACCAGCCAGGCGCCCGTTCCCAGCCGCAACGGTCCGAGCTCCAGCTCCTGCACGATATCCAGCGAGCGCTCGGCAAGGTCGCGCGCCGCCAGCAGGTGATCGGGGTTGATCGGCTTGCCAGTCACGCTCCAGCCCGGCCAGCAATCGGCCGCGGCGTTGAACGTCATGCGCTGAACGATCCGGAGCGCTTCGTGCGCGTCGCCATCCAGCGCGCCACGACGGCGGCGCTCGATCTGGTCGGCGGCATCGCGCGCGGCCGCAAGCAGCGCCGCGTCATCGCCCGCGCTGCGCAACGCCTTGACGCGCATCTCCAGCTGATCCGCGAGCCCGGCAAGTGTGTCGGCCATGGTTCGCCCCCGCAAATGGCGATGGTACCGCCGCTGCGAGGATTAGCCGAATCCGTGTTCCGCCAGAAGGTCCGGCGGATGCCGCCGGCGCCAATTCGGCCTACACTTTTTCGCGAAGAAACACGAACTCCGTGTCGTCATAGGCCCGCCGCTCGAGCTCCTCGAAGCCCTCGGGTGCCGCGAATGCCGCGGCCTTGGCCTCCTCCACCACGAGCAGCGCGCCCGGCACGAGCCAGCCGCCGTCGCGCAGCGAGGCGAGTGCCTTGTCCGCGAGACCCTTGCCATAGGGCGGGTCGAGAAACACCAGCGAGAACGGCTCGACCGGATGCGCCGGCCCGAGATCGGTGGCGTCGCGGCGATAGACCTTGGTGGTCCCGCCCAGGCCGAGCGACTCGACATTGTTGCGCAACAGCGCCCGCGCCTCGGCGCCATTGTCGACAAACAGCGCGAACCTGGCGCCGCGCGACACCGCCTCGATGCCGAGCGCGCCGGTGCCGGCAAACAGATCGAGCACGCGGGCGTCCTCGATCGGGTTGTCATAGGCGTGGACGAGAATATTGAACACGGACTCGCGCAACCGGTCCGCGGTCGGACGGATCTCGCGGCCCGAGGGCGAAGCGAGATTGCGGCCCTTCAGCCTGCCCCCGACGACACGCATTAGGGTGCCCCGATATTGGCGGCACGGGCAGTGCGTTCCCTCCCCCCTTGTGGGGGAGGGCTAGGGAGAGGGGTGCCACACGGGAGGTCCGTGCAAGCCGCACCCCCTTCCCCAACCCTTCCCCACAAGGGGGAAGGGAGCGCGGCGTGCCACCCGGTAACGACAGTGGCAAAAAACGCGCGGCCCATTGTCGATCCCTACTCGTCCTGCGACTTGAGATCGCGCTTGCCGTGATAGCCGCGCTTGGGACGGCGCGGCGGGCCGTAGCCGTTGGCCTCGTCCTCGTTGCGCGCGCGGGCTTCCTCGCTGCCGGTGCGCTGCACCAGCACGCGGCGGCCCTTGCGATCATTGATGGTTTCGCGCTTCGCCTTGGCCGGCTTCCTGGCGGGCGCATCGTCACTGTTACCGGTGTCACGCTGCTCCGGCCGCGTGAAATCCGCGCCCGCGATCTTGGCGATCTTCTCGCCGAGCTGCTCGCGCAGCACCCGCGTCTTGACCTCCTCGACCTTGCCCTCCTCGAGCTCGCCGAGCTGGAACGGGCCGTAGGAAATCCGGATCAGCCGGTTCACCTCGAGCCCGAGATGCGCCATCACGTTGCGCACCTCGCGGTTCTTGCCCTCGCGGATCGCGAACACCACCCAGACGTTGGCACTCTGGTCGCGCTCCAGCGTGGCGTCGATCGGCCCGTATTTGACGCCGTCGACCTCGACGCCGTCCTTGAGCTGGTCGAGCTGACCCTGCGTCACCTCGCCATGCGCGCGCACGCGGTAACGTCGCAGCCATCCGGTGTCGGGATGCTCCAGCGTCCGCGCCAGCCCGCCGTCATTGGTCAGCAGCAACAGGCCCTCGGTGTTGAAGTCGAGCCGGCCGATCGAGATCAGGCGCGGCAGGCCCTCGGGCAGATTGTCGAACACGGTCGGCCGCCCCTCGGGATCGGCATGCGTCGTCATCAGCCCGCGCGGCTTGTGATACATGAACAGCCGGGTCCGCTCGCGCGGCGGCAACGGCTTGCCGTCGACCGCCACGACATCGTTGTCGGTGATATCGAGCGCCGGCGAGTTGATCACGCGTCCGTTGACCGTGACGCGGCCCTGGGTGACGATCTCCTCGGCATCGCGGCGCGACGCAAGGCCGGCGCGCGCCAGCACCTTGGCGATGCGCTCGCCGGATTTCTTCGGCTTCGGTTCCGGACGCTCGCGGCGGTCGTCATAGGCGCGCTCGCGATAGGCGCCGCGGCCGCCGAACGCCGGGCGCTTGGCGAAGATCCTGCTGTCGTCCTCATTGTCGCGACGCGGCCGGTCGGAGAAGCGGCCCTCGCTGCGCGGATGCTCCTGCCAGTCGGTGCGGCCTTCGGGCCGCTCACGGCGCCGGCTGTCACGGCGGTCGCCGCCGTCCTCATCCTGCTTCCAGCGCGGCCGGCTGAACTTCGGACGATCGCCCTGCTCACGATCGTCGCGGGAGCGGGAGAACCGCGGACGGTCGTCGCCGCCGCGATCCTCGCGGGAGCGCGAAAAGCGCGGACGCTCGTCGCCGCCACGGTCGTCGCGCGGCTTGTAGCCGTCGCGCGGCGTGCGCTCGCGCTTCTGCCAGGGCTTTTCGTCGCTGCGGTCGCGGCCCTCGAAGTCGCGGTCGCGCTTGAAGCGCGGCCGGTCGCCGAAATCGCGGCGCGGCGCATCGCCATCCTCGCGGCGGCGGAACGGGCGGCCCTCGCCCTTGTCGCGGAACGAACCCTTGTCGCGGTCACCGCGCGAAAACTTGCGGTCGTCGAACTTGCGTTCGGCGCGCTCGCCGCGCGGCGCATAGGAACGCTTCTCGCCGTCGCGCTCGCCACGCGGCGTATAGGGACGCTTCTCGCGATCGCCATAGGACCGCTTTTCACCGAACTTGCGATCAGACGAGCGGCCCTCCGAACGCGCGCCGCCGCGCTGCGGACGATCGCCCGCATCGAAGTCGCGGCGCTCGCCGCGTGGCTTGAACGGACGCTTGCCGCCCTCGCCGCCACGCGCCGGCCGATCGCCACGGGGACGATCGTCACGGCTGAATCTGGGCTTGTCGCCGAAATCGCGGCGCGGCGGACGGTCCTCGCGATCGCCGCGATAGGGTCGCTTCTCGCCATCGTCCTTGCCAGCAAAGCCGCGCTTGGCGAATTTCTTGTCCGGTCCGCGGGCAGCTCCGGAGCGGCCTTTGCCTCCGGCGCGGCCCCCTCCGCCGGGCCGATCACGCCGGCCGCGGGAATCGTTGTGTTTGTCGCTATCGCGGGGCATGAATGTTCTCGCCTGGGCGTTCAATTGGGGTGCAAGGGCCAACCGGTCGTACGCGCCCCGTTGGCAGCGCGCTTGACGCAAAACCGGCATCCACTTTTGCTGAAGGCGAAGCTACTAGCAGGTTTCTTCCGATGATACGAGGCATGTCGGCCCCTTCTTTCATGGATTTGGCGCTGAAAACCGCCGAAAATGCCGGAAAAGCGGGCGAAGTTCCGATCGGATGCGTCATTGTGCGGGGCTATGAGGTGATTGCCTCGGCCAGCAACCGCACGCTGACCGACCGCGACCCCACCGCCCATGCCGAAATCCTGGCGATCCGGCAGGCCGCGGATGCCATCGGCACCGAGCGGCTGGTCGATTGCGACCTCTACGTCACGCTGGAGCCCTGCACCATGTGCGCCGGCGCGATCTCTTTCGCCCGCATCCGCCGGCTGTATTACGGCGCCGCCGACCCCAAGGGCGGCGCGGTCGAGTCGGGCGTGCGGTTCTTCGCACAGCCGACCTGCCACCACGTGCCGGAAGTCTATGGCGCGGTCGGCGAGACCGAGGCGGCGCGCCTGCTGCGCGAGTTCTTCAGGGAGCGAAGGTAGGGGCGCGAAAGATAAATCCGTCTCCCTGAGGAGCGCGTAGCGCGTCTCGAAGGGTCGACGGCCACCGGCCGGGCCGTGCATCCTTCGAGACGCGCGTTCCGCGCTCCTCAGGATGACGGGTCTAGGATGCAGCTACCCCGCCAGGAAAAACTCCCGCAGCAGCTTCGCCGTTGCGTCCGGAGCTTCCTCGGGGAGAAAATGCCCTGAGGCCACCGGCGCGCCGCTGACGTTGGTGGCCCAGGTCTTCCACGTGTCGAGCGGCGTGGTTGCCGCGCGGGCAACGCCGGCATCGCCCCACAGCGCCAGCATCGGGATCGTGATCTTGTTGCCGGCGTCGACATCGGCCTTGTCGATCTCATAGTCCGCATAGGCGCCGGCGCGATAATCCTCGCACATCGCGTGGATGCGCGCGGGATCGCGGAATGGCGCCAGATAATGCGCGAGCGCGCGCGGATCGATCGCCTCCAGCGTCTTGGTCCGGGTCTGGCTTGCCATCTTCTCCTTGAGGAAGAATTCGCCATTGTTGGAGATCAGCGTCTCCGGCAGCGGATAGGGCTGCGCCAGGAACGCCCAGTGGTAGATCTTCAGCGCCGACAGGCGATTGAGCTTCTGCCAGTAGTCATAGGTCGGCGCGATATCGAGCACCGCGAGTTTGGACAGCCGGCCGGGATGATCTAGCGCCAGCCGGTACGATACGCGGCCGCCGCGGTCGTGACCGGCGAGCGCGAAGTGCACGTGCCCGAGCTGCTCCATCATTTCGATCATCGTCTTCGCCCACGCCCGCTTGGTATAGGGCGTATGATCCTTGTCGCTGTCGGGCATGTCGGACCAGCCGTAGCCGGGCAGGTCGGCGATGATCAGCGTGAACCTGTCGTCGAGCTTCGGCGCAACCGTGTGCCACATCACATGGGTCGAGGAGAAGCCGTGCAGCAAGAGCAACGGCGGACCCTTGCCGCCGACGCGGGCAAAGATGCGGCCCTGCGAGGTGTTGACCCATCTGGATTCATAGCCGGGAAAAAGATCAGCGAGATCAGGCATCGGAGGCTCCTTCCCGGTCGCGTGCGCCGCGCTTCAAACTTTGTTCGGCGTTGCCGCTGGCTTGGTTTATGCCATCCTGAGGTCCTGCCAACAACAACATGAAACGAGGAAGTGCCATGTCGATCGATTTCGAAATTCCCGCCGAAGCCAAGGCGATCCGCGAGAAGGTTCGCAAATTCGTCCACGACGAGTGCATTCCGGCGGAAAAGGAACTCGACACCAAGCCGCTCGCAGAGGTGCTGGGACCGCTGCGCAAGAAGGCCCGCGCGCAGGGCCTGTGGTGCCCCTTCGTGCCGAAGGAGTATGGCGGTATGGGCCTCGGCCCGCTCGCCAACGCGCTGGTGCAGATGGAGCTCGGCGAGAGCATGCTCGGCGCGCTCTCGATGAACACGCAGGGGCCGGACGACGCCTCGATGATGACGATCCTGGCGCACGGTACCGAGTACCAGAAGGAGAAATTCCTCAAGCCCCTGTTGAACGGCGAGAAGCGGATCTGCTTCTCGATGACGGAAAAGGCCGCCGGCGCCGACGCCACCGGCATGCAGACATCAGCCGTGAAGGACGGCAACGAGAACTACATCCTCAACGGCGAAAAGTGGTTCTCGTCGTCGGCGAGCGTCGCCGATATGGCGCTGGTCATGGCCAAGACCGATCCGAACGCGCCGCGCCACAAGCAATACTCCACCTTCATCGTCGAGCTGCCCAACCCCGGCTACCGCATCAAGCGCAACGTCGCCAACATGGCGATCGAGGGCCCGCATGACGACGTGATCCATGGCGGCCATTCCGAGATCGAGATCAAGGATCTGAAGGTGCCGGCCGACAATCTGCTCGGCGGCGAGGGCAACGGCTTCAACATGGGCCAGCATCGCCTCGCCTATGGCCGGCTCCGCCACGGCATGCACAACGTCGCCAAGGCGCAGCGCGCGCTCGACATGGCGGTCGCCCATGTCACCAAGCGCTCCACCTTCGGCCAGCTCTTGGCCGATCGCCAGGCGGTGCAGTTCATGCTCGCCGATTGCGCCAGCGAGCTCTATATCGGCCGGCTGATGCTGCTGCACATCGCCTACAAGGCCGAGAAGGGCCTCGACATCCGCCAGGAGAATTCGATCGCCAAGATCTTCCACGCCCATATGGTGCACAAGGTGATCGACACCGCGATCCAGCTCCACGGCGCGCTCGGTTTCAGCCAGGATACGCCGCTGGCGAAGTGGTACACCCAGGTGCGCTCGCAGCGGCTGGTCGACGGCCCCGACGAGGTGCACAAGTGGAAGATCGGCAAGAACGTCATCAAGGCATTCCGCGAGCACGGCACCACGGCATCAGCCACGGGCGGCGATTTGCTGTAACCACCGTCATTGCGAGCGAAGCGAAGCAATCCATTCCTCGACACGGGGATAGATGGATTGCTTCGTCGCTTCGCTCCTCGCAATGACGAGACCAGCTAACCCTTCGCTTTTTCCTGCTCCACCGCCTGCCCGGCGATATCGCGGCGGCAGAATCCTTCCGGCCATTTGATGCGATCGACCGCCTGATAGGCGCGGTCGCGCACTTCTGTGACCGTGTTGCCCATCGCACAGACGTTCAGCACGCGACCTCCGTTGGCAAGGATTGCGCCGTCCTTCGCCACCGTGCCGGCGTGGAAGATCTCGACGCCCTCGACTTTGGCAGCGTCATCGAGGCCGTCGATCCGCGTGCCCTTGATGTAGTCGCCGGGATAGCCCTTGGCCGCCATCACGACCGTCAGCGCCGGGTCCGGATACCAGCGCAGATCGAAGTTCTTCAACTGCCCGTCGATCGAGGCGAGCAGCGCCGGCACGATGTCCGACATCATCCGCAGCATCAGCACCTGGCACTCGGGATCGCCGAAGCGGACATTGTATTCAAACAGCTTTGGGCCCTGCGCCGTCAGCATCACGCCGGCATAGAGCACGCCCTTGAACGGGGTGCCGCGGCTCTTCATTCCGGCCACCGTCGGCAGGATGATCCGCGCCATGATCTGGTCGTGCACCTCAGGCGTCACGAACGGGGTCGGCGAATAGGCGCCCATGCCGCCGGTGTTCGGGCCCTTGTCGTGATCGAACACCCGCTTGTGGTCTTGCGCCGAGGCGAGCGGGATCGCGGTCTCGCCGTCGCACAGCGCGAAGAAGCTGATCTCGCGGCCCGACAAAAACTCCTCGATCACCACCTCGGCGCCGGCCGAGCCGAACGCGCCCTCGAACATCATCGCGATCGCGGCTTCCGCCTCGTTCAGCGTCTGCGCCACCACGACGCCCTTGCCGGCGGCGAGCCCGTCGGCCTTGACCACGATCGGTGCACCCTGGGCGCGGACGTAAGCCAGCGCGTCCTTCGCGTTGTCGAAGCGGCGATAGGCGCCGGTCGGAATGTCGAACTCGCTGCAGAGGTCCTTTGTGAAGCCTTTCGAACCCTCGAGCTGGGCGGCCTGCCGGCTCGGGCCGAACGCCTTGATGCCGACGGCTGAGAGGTCGTCGACGATCCCGGCAGCGAGCGGCGTTTCCGGGCCGACCACTACCAGATCGACCGCGTTATCCTTGCAGAACGCGATCACCGCGGCGTGGTCGGCGACATCGAGCGCGACGCATTCGGCCTCCCGCGCGATCCCGGCATTGCCCGGCGCGCACCAGAGTTTTTCGACCAGCGGGGATGCGGCGATCTTCCACGCCAGCGCATGTTCGCGGCCGCCGGAACCGAGCAGGAGGATGTTCATCTGTGTCGCCGATTAGAGGGGTTGTAACGCCGTTTGGTCCGGTTTAGCACGCTCGCCGACCGCAGCAACACGCGGTTCGATCATGTGGATATGTGATTCGACGCTTGAAACGCGGCGTCCGGACCTTGCACACGGGGTCGAAAACCCCGATTCTATAAGTCAGATGACCGCTGCTCCGAATCTCGTCAACGCGCCTGAATTCACCGTCTCGGAACTCTCCTCCGCCCTGAAGCGGACGGTGGAGGACCGGTTCGGCCATGTCCGCGTCCGCGGCGAGATTTCGGGCTTTCGCGGCCCGCACTCCTCCGGGCACTGCTATTTCGCCCTGAAGGACGAGAGCGCCAAGATCGAGGCGGTGATCTGGAAATTCGCCCATGCCCGGATGCGCTTCAAGCCGCAGGAGGGCCTCGAGGTCATCGCCACCGGCAAGCTGACCACCTATCCGAACTCCTCGAAGTACCAGATCGTCATCGATTCGCTGGAGCCGGCCGGCGTCGGTGCCCTGATGGCGCTGATGGAGGAGCGCAAGAAGAAGCTCGCGGCCGAGGGCCTGTTCGACGAGGCCCGCAAGCAGCTGTTGCCCTGGCTGCCCGAGGTGATCGGCGTCGTCACCTCGCCGACCGGCGCCGTGATCCGCGACATCCTGCACCGGCTGGAGGACCGCTTTCCCCGCCGCGTGCTGGTCTGGCCGGTCAAGGTGCAGGGCGACGGCTCGGCCGAGCAGGTCGCGGCCGCGATCCGCGGCTTCAATGCGCTGCCGGAGGGCGGCCGGATCCCGCGGCCCGACCTGTTGATCGTCGCGCGCGGCGGCGGCTCGCTGGAGGATCTGTGGTCGTTCAACGAGGAGATCGTGGTCCGGGCCGCCGCCGAGAGCCATATCCCGCTGATCTCGGCGGTCGGCCACGAGACCGACATCACGCTGATCGACTTCGTCGCCGACAAGCGCGCGCCGACGCCGACCGCGGCCGCCGAGATGGCGGTGCCGGTGCGGAGCGAGCTGTTCGTCGAGGTTCAGGCGCTGGCCCGCCGCACCATGGTGTGCTGGCAGCGTGCCCAGGAGGCCCGCCGCACCGAGCTGCGCGCGGCGGCGCGTGCGCTGCCGGCGGCGAACGAACTGCTCGCGATCCCCAGGCAGCGGCTCGATCATCTCGCAGCCGGGTTGCCGCGCGGGCTGAAGGCCAACACGCACGCGCATTTCCGCCGCTTTGCCGCGTCAAGTTCGCGGCTCACCATCGGCGTGCTGCGCGGCCAGATCGCGCATGCGCGGCAGCGGCTCACCGCATCAGGCGAGCGCATCACGCTGTCGGCGCGCGCGCTGCTGCATCGCAGGCGCGAGCGCTTCAGCGGGCTCGAGATCCGGCTCAAGGCCTCGAAGCTCGCCAACGCCAAGGCGCAGCGCAACGCGATCGCCCGCGATCTGGAACGTACCCATCGCCTCGCCGAGCGCGCCCGCCGCGCGCTGGAGACGACGATGCAGCGGCTGGAGGCGCGGGTCGCCCACAGCGGCCAGTTGTTGTCGGCGCTGTCCTATCGCGGCGTGCTGGCGCGCGGCTTCGCGCTGGTGCGCGACGAACACGGACATGCGCTGCATTCGGCGGCAGCGGTCGGCCCGAACGCCAGCCTGTCGATCGAGTTCGCCGACGGCCGCGTCGCCGCCACCGCTGACGCCAATCAGCCCCCGGCAACGGTCGCCCCCGAGAGCCAGCCGAAGCCGCCGCGCGAGGCGAAACCGGCGGCGCCGAAGCGCGTCATCAAGCCGGTCGATCAGGGCAGTTTGTTCTAACTCTACTGCGTCCGAACGCCCTGTCCCCTCATCCTGAGAGGCTGTGACCCTATTTGAAGTTAGCAGCTGCGGCAAAGCGGGATTGGGCTTTGACGATTTGATGGCCAGGCTTCAAGCTGCAGCCTGGAGCAGGCGGTGGCCGGCCAGGATGTTGTTGGTGAGTGCGAACCAGCGCAGGACCGTCTGGACCTTTTTGAGGCCGCGTACGGTGAACTGCTGCAGGCCCCAGTTGCGGAAGCGAGCGTTGATACACTCCGCCTGGGCTCGACGCTTGTAGATCGACTTGCCACGTGGGCTCTTCATGCGGGCTCGCCAGGCGGCGACGCCGGGCCCATCGTTGTCGCGTGGCTCATATGGGTCGCGCTGGTGCTTGCTGCGTGAAGGCGGCCCGTAGACCTTGATGCCGCGGTCAGCCGCCCACTCGGTATCCTCATTCTTGTTGAAGCCGCCGTCGATCAGCAACCGCTTCGGCCATCGGCCATGGCGGCGGTTGATCTCCTCCAGCATCGGCCGGGCCAAGCCGCGGTCGGAGCCGACGGTTTTTGACGTCCGGGATGATCACGATCTGGCCACCGGCGACGGTCGAGAGCTGGCAATTGTAGGCGGGGCGGAAGCCGCCATCGGCCATTTTCATGACGCGGGCATCGGGGTCGGTGGTGGAGGCGCGCGGCTCCTTCTGCTTCTCGACCTCCTTCTTGTTGGTCTTGCTGCGCCGTTCGCGTTCCGCCTCGATCTCGGCCAGCTTTTTCAGCGCTGCCGCCACGCGCTGCTCGCGTTCACGCAGGGCCCGTTCGTTGGCCGCAGCGATCCGCCGGCTGCTGGCTTGCGGATCGTCGGCTGCTTCGTCCTTCAGCTGTCGGATCAATCGTTGCGCCTTGCGCAACTCCTTGTGAAGCTTCCTGCGGCGGCGGAACGACTTGCTCCCAGCCGAGGCACGTACCCGCACTCTGTCCTGCGCCACCTCATCGAGGTCGATGATCTCGGCCACCGACAGGCTGGCGATGTTTTCGCTCAACAGCCGATCCAGAAGCTCCGGATGCGCCGTGCGGAAGTCGGCAAGGCCGTGATAGTTCACACTCACCCCGCCGCAGAGCCACCGATAGACGTCGTGGCTCTCACACAGCCTGGCCAGCGCTCGCGCGCTGCCAACCCCCTCGCTCGTCGCATAAAGCCACAGTGCCAGTAAAAGCCGCGGGCTCGCCGGGGCCTGTCCCGCCGTGTGGGTTCGAGCTCTAATCGCCTCTTCAAGCTCGCCCAGATCAAGCTTCTCGACGTAAGCCCAGATCACCCGGACTGGATGATCGGCGGCTACCAGCGCCTCCAGATCGACTGCCCGAAGCTCGATCTGATCGCGTACCGGTTCCCGCATCCGCGGCTGCCCCGGATCGCTCTCCCGCTCAGCTTTTTGTACCGGAAGATCGGCAAACAGTTCGTCGCCAGGCATCGCTGCACCTCTCGGATAGTACAGCTGCAGGAATCACTCCGCGTAGGAAAACTCAACCCTCATCCCGAACAAAGATTCACAGCCTCTGAGGAGCCCGCAGAGCGGGCGTCTCGAAGGATGTAGGCCACAGAAAGGGCCTCATGGTTCGAGACGCGCTTTGCGCTCCTCACCATGAGGGGCTTGTGACGCAGTAGCTCTAACGCGACAGCCACTCCGCAACTTGCTTCTGCGCATCCTTGCGCGCGTCGGAATCGGTGCCGATGTGACCGCGCTCGGCGATATCGGCATCGGAGGCCGCGACCGCATGCAGCGGCAGATTGGCGCGATCGAAGTCGTGGTAGGCCTCGGGATAGACCACGATCCGCGCCAGCGCGCTGCGGCCGCGCGCGCCATCGACCATCTGGTGGCAGGCCGACGATGACGTCACGTCGTCGCGCGCGCCGATCAGGACCAGCGTCGGCACCCGCGCGCTCCAGCCGAGGCCGAACGAGGTGCGGCAATCCGGATAGAACGCCACCGCCGAACGGAAGTCCGGCTCGACATTGCGCGACCACATCTGCGGCCGCACCGCCCAGAGCAAGGCGGCCGCGCCGTTGCCCCAGCCGATCAGGCTGATGCGGCTCTTCGCCACCCATTTCTGCTGCACCAGCCACTGCCGCGCGGCGTTGATGTCGGCGACCCGCGCGCGGCGGGTCTGGACCTGATGCTCCTTGCGGCACTGCGGGCCGAGCTCGCGCGAACCAAAGCTGTCCGGCAGCAGCACGGCATGGCCGGACGTCAGCAATTGCTCGGCCCAGTCGCGATAGCGCGGCGCGACCTGCTCGGACTTGCCGGCCAGGCCGCCGCAACCATGCAGCGCGATGACCGTCGGGAACGGCCCATCGCCGTCGGGCCGGTAGAGCTGCGCGTGCAGCGTGACATTGCCTTCGGGAATCTCGACCTGATGCGGAGCCGGGAGCGGCGCCGCAGCCGCGGCCGGCACGGCAAGCATGGCGAGGCACATGAAAACTGACGTGAGGCGCATCCGATCCGGCCGGCTCGTTATGGCGCTGCAAACACAGCGGGCCACACGCGCAAGGCTACCATGCGCCTCCGCCGCCAAATCATCACAAGTCGGTGGTTTAACGGGCGGACATGGCACCCTATCTGTGATAGACGGCTTCATGAACATTTAAGGCTGCCTCATCGGAGGCAAGGCGGAGAGCTCAATCGTGCTGAACAAGTTCGGTCCCTCGGGCCATGGCGAAGCGCAGGTGCAATATCTCGACGGCGATTTCCGCGTGATCTCGCCCGGCACCTTCGTGCGTTGTGCCATCACCGACGTCCGGATTCCGCTCGACGAGCTGAAATACTGGAGCGTCGATTTGCAGGAGGCCTACGCCACCCCGACCGCCGTGCTGCAGCGCCACCATCCCGGCGTGCTCAAGCCGCAGGCCTGAGCTCGACTCCAGGCTCATCTGCGCAGCCTCCTGTCGCGCGCCTTGAACAGCTGATCAGTGACGAACCGCCGCAGCGCGGCAACGTCATCGAATTGCAGCGTCACCGCGAACGGCACGATCGGCTGCGCCCAGGCCGGCATCCCGTCCGGCCCCCGCAACCGCGCAAGATCCTTTTCCGTCGTCAACAGCGTCAGGGCCTCACCTTTCGCATCCGCAACGAGCTGTGCGATCTCCTCCTTGTCGAAGGCATGATGATCGGCGAACGCCCTGCTGCGCACGACGTCGACGCCGCTTGAGCGCAATGTGGTGAAGAAGCGCGCGGGATCGCCGATGCCGGCGAAGGCGAGCGCACGTGTGCCGCGCAATGCCGTCAGCGCGGCCTCGTCCGGCTTCAGATGCGCGGACAGCACCGGTGTGCCACGGAAGGCTAGATCGGCCGCTATCACTTTCGCTCCGCTGCCCTCGCCGACCACGATCAGCGCGTCGGTGCGCTCCAGCTGCGGCGGCAGCGGCGCGCGCAAGGGTCCCGCCGGAAACACGCGGCCGTTGCCGACACCGCGCGTGCCATCGATCACGATCAGGCAGCAATCCTTCGCCACCGACGGATTCTGGAAGCCGTCATCCATCAGGATCACACTGGCGTTCTGCGCACGTGCCAGCGCCAGACCCGCGGCGCGGTCGCGCGACACCACGACCGGCAGAGTCGCCGCCATCATCAGCGGCTCGTCGCCGACATCGGCCGCGGTGTGGCCGTTACGATCGACCTTGACCGGGCCTTCAAGCCCGCCGCCATAGCCGCGGCTCAGCACCACCGGGCGCTCGTCGAGCTCGCGCAGCAGCTTTGCCAGCGCCAGCACGGTCGGCGTCTTGCCGGCGCCGCCGACATGGTAGTTGCCGACGCAGAACACGGGAATGCCGGCATCGACGCCGGGTTGCCGCATCCGCCGCGCGGCGACCGCGCCATAGAGCGCGGCAAGAGGGCTCAACAGAGATGCAATCCAAGACGATGGCCGGTGCCAGAAGGCCGGCTCACGCATTGGCGGCTCCCATCTCGAGCCGCAACTGCAACAGATAGGGCTCGAGAGCGGTCACCGTGCGCTCCAGCGCACCACCAAGCTGTTCGACGACGCGCTCGGAGGCGGCCAGCGACGTGTCGCGCGCCGTGGGATCGGCGAGGAACTGGCCGAGCTGCTTGACCAGCGCTTCGCGATCGTCGGCGCGCTGCGCGCCGCCGCCGCGGTCGAGCGCGTCATAGACGTCGGTGAAATTGAAGACGTGCGGGCCGTGCACGATCGCAGCACCCAGCTTGATCGCCTCGATCGGATTCTGGCCGCCATGCGCAACCAGCGAGCCGCCCATGAACACGATCGGCGCGAGGCGATAGAACAGGCCGAGCTCACCCATCGTGTCGGCCACGTAGATGTCTGTTGTCGCGACCGGCAGATCCTCATGCGAGCGCAGGCCGGGGCGCAGGCCGGCCTCCGTCACCAGCCGCACCACCGCCTCACCGCGCGCGGCATGCCGCGGCACGATCACGGTAAGCAGCCCGGGGAAGTATCCGGCGAGCGACTGGTGCGCCTCGATCAGGATCTCTTCCTCGCCGGGATGGGTGGACGCGGCGACCACGATGGCGCGGCCGCGCGTCACCGACATCAGCCGCTCCAGCTTGGCCGGATCGGCCGGCGGCGCCGCGACGTCGAGCTTGAGGTTGCCGGTGACGGCGACGTTGTGGCTGCCGAGCGCGGCAAAGCGTTCGGCGTCGGTCTTCGACTGCGCAAGGCAGATGTCGAACCGTCCGAGCAGCGCTCCGATGGTGTTGGAGACCCGGCGCCAGCGCGGAAACGAGCGCTGCGACATCCGCCCGTTGATCAGGACCATCGGCAGCCGCCGCGCGGCGCTCGACAGGATCAGGTTCGGCCACAAATCGGATTCGATGAACAACGCCAGCGACGGCCGCCAGTGATCGAGGAAACGCGCGACATAGCGCGGCGAGTCATAGGGCACGTATTGATGAATGACGTCGGGCGGAAAGCGCTTGGCGGCGATCGCGGCCGAGGTCACCGTGCCCGAGGTGAGCAGGATACGCAAATTGAGCGCGCGCAACCGCTCGATCAGCCCGGCCGCCGCCAGCACCTCGCCGACGCTCGCGCCGTGGATCCACACCAGCGGCCCCTGCGGCCGCACATCGGCACTGATCCCGCGCCGCTCGCCGACGCGTTCCGGATCCTCCTTGCCGAGCCTGAGCCGCCGGTTGATCAAGGCAGGCGCGAGCGGCACCATCGCGGACGACAGCTTGCGGTACACACGCAACGTCATCGGTAGCGAGTTAGCCAAGCGCTGCCTCCGGCCGCCCGACCGCTGCATAGGCACGTCGGGTCGCTTCGTTGAGAAGTTCCTCCACGTGCAGCCGAAGCTCTTCCATCGTCGCGGCATCGGCATCGGGCGGCACATAGACCGGCTCAATACCTACCACTGCGCCGCGCCCGAATGGCAAATTGATGGTGGTCGAATCCCAGTTTTTCAACCGAATGAATCGGCTGGTGACCATCGCAAAGGGCATGATCGGCCGGCCGCTCTCCCGCGCCAGCATGATGGCGCCGAGGCCCGCCACCCGCGCCCGCTTCGGCACGTCGGCCGTGGTGGCGATGTTGCAGCCGTCTTCCAGCGCCCGAACCATTTCCAGGAAGGCGCCGACGCCGCCCTTGCGATGGAACGCGCCGGAATGATCGCCGGAACCTCTGATAGTGCCGATGCCGAGCCGCTCGACCGCAAGGGCGTTGAACTCACCGTCGCGGTGGCGGGAGATCAGGACCTTGGCGCGGTAGCTCTCCTTGGTCTTGATGAACGGGGTCATGAAGTGCTGGCCGTGCCAGAACACGAAGATCGCCGGCATCATGGGCTCGACGATCCCGTACACGTCAGTCGGCTGGTAGCTGAAGCGGTTGGTAAGCCAGACCAGCCGCAGATACTCGGCCGCAAGCACACCCAGCGCGCGCTGCACGAAGCCGCTGCGCAGCAGATCGCGAAAAAGTCGTTTCAATGGGAATGCTTTGTGTCCTGCTCAGGATCGAGCAACCGGTGGAGGTGAACGACGAAATAGCGCATCTGGGCGTTGTCCACCGTCTGCTGCGCCTTGGCCTTCCAGGCGGCATAGGCGGTCGCGTAGTTCGGGTACACGCCGACGATCTCGACTTCGTCCAGATTCTTGAAGGTGTTGTGCTCGAGATCGGTCAACTCGCCGCCGATAACGAGGTGAAGCAGCTGCGGCTGGGCATTGTCTGACATGATGGTGCTTTCCTAACGAGATGCCCGGCAAACAAATGAAGTTCTGGTCGTCACAGGTCTGGTTGCAACAAGTCTATTCGTCACAATCGGAAACGCTGAGCGGATCGGCGGGGCCTCACGGCAATGGACGGCTGCGGAAGTGCTCGACAATGCGTGCATGACGTTCGCGTCCTGCTGCCACCAGCACCCCATGCGTCACCTCCCGACGATTGTACTCAATCGCTTCCCCCGAGAGCGCTGTCATCCTACCACCCGCTTCCTGCACGATCAAATTCGCGGCGGCAAGATCCCAGTCGCGGCTTTGCCCGCCCGCAAAGGCGGCGTCAAGTCGACCTTGTGCTACACGGCACAGCCGGAGCGCCAACGATCCGATGCGCGGAAACAGCGTGATCTCCTCCGGCGTCGGGCTGAGCCGCTGCACCAGCGGCTTCGGTCCGGCCATGCGGGGAAAATTGAAATCGGTACCTGCGGTTGCATGCACGGCGCCGTCGTTCAGGGTGGCGCCCTGGCCGCGGGCGGCAAAGAAGAATTCCTCGCTCACCGGCGCATACACCGCCGCGAGCACCGGAGTAGCATTTTCAACCAGCGCCACACTGACGCACCAATCCTCGCGGCCGCCGAGATAGGCGCGGGTGCCGTCGATCGGATCGACGATCCAGGTGAAGCGCTTGCCGAGCCTGCTCTCGTTGTCGGCGCTCTCCTCCGACAGCCAGCCATAGGCCGGCGTCGCCGAGCGCAGTTGCTGCTCCAGGAGGTCGTTGACCGCGATGTCGGCCTCGGAGACCGGCGAGGACGCGCCCTTGATCCAGTTCTTCAATTCGGTGCGGAACAGCGACGATGCGAGCCGGCCCGCCTCCTGCACCGATCTGGTCAGCAAGGCGGCATCGCGCGCCTTGGTCCAGTCGTCCGTATCAGCGTCCGCCAAGCGTCAGGCCCTCGATGCGCAGCGTCGGCGAATTGACGCCGTAGCGGAATTCCAGGTCGTTGGCGGCGACCAGCGACTTGAACATCGGCAGCAGATGGCCGGCGATGGTCACTTCGCTGACCGGATAGGTGATCTCGCCGTTCTCGATCCAGAAGCCGGACGCGCCGCGGCTGTAGTCGCCGGTCACGCCGTTGACGCCGGAACCGATCAGGTCGGTGACGTAGAAGCCCTGCTTGATGTCGGAGATCAGCTCCTTCGGCGTCACGGCTCCCGGCTCGAGATGCAGATTATACGTTCCGGGCGACGGCGAGGACGACACGCCGCGATGCGCATGCCCGGTGGTCACCAGGCCGAGCTCGCGCGCGGTCGCGGAGTCCAGCACCCAGGTGGTCAGCACGCCTTCGTCGATCAGCGCGATCTTCCGCACCCTGACGCCCTCGGCATCGAAGGTCTGCGAGCGCAGGCCGCGCACACGGAGCGGATCGTCGATGATGCGGATGTCCCTGGAGAACAGCTGCTCGCCGAGCTTGTCCTTCAGGAAGCTGGTCTTGCGCGCGATCGAGGCGCCGTTGATGGCGCCGACCAGATGGCCGACGATCGAACCGGCAACCCGCGGATCGAACACCACAGGCACCTTGCAGGTTTCGACCTTGCGCGGATTCGCCCGCGCCACCGCGCGCTCGCCGGCCTTGCGGCCGACGGTCGCGGGGGAATCGAGATCGGACGCGTGCGGCGCGCTGGTGAAGTCGTAGTCGCGCTCCATGCCGGTGCCTTCGCCGGAAATCGCCGTGGTCGAGATGCCGTGGCTGGAGCGCAGATAGGAACCGTGGAAGCCGGTCGAGGTCACCAGCACCATGCCGCCGATCCCGGTCGAGGCCGACGCACCGCCGGACTTCGTGACGCCCTTGACCGCGAGCGCCGCGGCCTCGGCTTCGATGGCGCGCTGCTCGAGCTCGGCAGTCGAGGGAACATTGCGATCGAGCAGATCGAGATCCGGGAAATCATGCGCATGGAGCGCCGGATCGGCGAGGCCGACATATTTGTCGTCGGGCGCGACGCGCGCCATCGCGACCGCACGCTCGGCGAGCTTTGCGATCCCGTCGCCGGTGACGTCATTGGTCGACACCACCGCCTGGCGCTGGCCGACGAACACCCGAAGTCCGACGTCGTCGCCTTCGGAGCGCTCGGTTTCCTCGACGCGGCCGTCGCGGACCTCGACGCCCTGCGAGACGCCGCGCACCGCGATGGCATCGGCCGCATCGGCGCCGGCGCGCCTTGCGGCATCGACCAGCCGCTGCGCGAGGTCGCTGAGCGCGGATTGGTCGAACAGATCGGAGGTATCACCGTGTCGCGATGCAGATGGTGAAGAGTTCACGAACGAATTCCTGCGGATTAAGGGGGGCCCGGAACGAGATCGACAGACCTCACCAGATGTGCCGGATTCACAGGGATTTCAAGCACTTTGCACCGGCGGGCAACAAAGATTTGAGTGATCGGCGCAAGGCTTCGTCAATCATGCGGGCCAACCTCTTGTCAATCATGGCGCCAGGTGAGGAGCGGTTAACCAGGCTTTTTAAGCCGAAACGGCGATCGGTCGGCTAGGCTCTCACACATCGACCGGGAACATAATCCCGGCGGGGAGATAAGGCCTTGAGGCGTCAAACACCAACAAGCGGAATCAATTCCGCCGGGTCGAGCTGCGCACTGCGGCTCGACCCTCTTTCCCTTCCGCTCAGCTTCCACGCACAGGATGCGCGCGCGGATGGCGGCATGCGGCAGGTCGAGCTTCATCGCGAACATGTCGTGCTGCGCCGCGCCGTTCTCGGCATGCGGATGGCGGTCAATGTTCGCGTCAGCGATTTCCTCGGCGTCGCCGTGCGCGGCATCGACGACGCGCAGATGCTGGTGCTGGTTCACCGCGATCCCGCGCTCACCATTCCGCTCGGCTCCAGTTCTGACGCCGACGAGATCAGCTCCGCCTGGCAGATGTGGAGCGACATCTTCCGTCTGCCGCAACTGAACGAACCGGCGCCGCGGACGCCTTCGGCGCGCCGCCGTCGCCGCAACGCGATCCGCGCCCGCCGCCCGAAATTCCTGGTCCGCCGCCGCGCCGGCGTCCAGCTCAACGAAGCCAGCGTGCATCGCGACGAGCGCGAAATCATCGCGCGGGATTGAGTTCGCAGCTTCTTCGCACGCAGCCCGCCTCACCACCGCTGTCGTCCTGGCGAAAGCCAGGACCCATAACCACCGCGTTGGATCGTGAGCGGGATCGTGGCCCCAGCATCGCGCAACAATGCGCTGTTGGGGTAATGGGTCCTGGCTTTCGCCAGGACGACGGCGGTGGATAATTCACGCCGTGTCATCACCCGCGAATGCGGGTGATCCAGTATTCCAGAGACGCAGCGATTACCCCGCGCGCAGCACCGCGTCGACGACCAGGCTCGCGAACAGGATGAGACCGGCGTCGCGGTTGGACTTGAAGATGCGCAGGCAGAGCGCGGGGTCGCTGATGTCGAGCCGGCGGACCTGCCAGGCGAGATGCAGCGCGAACGCGGCAAGGCCGATCCAGGCCGGCCAGCGCGCCCCTGCGAGCGCGAAGGCCACCCCGATCAAGAGCACCGCGAGGCCGTAGAAAATCACCAGCGCGCGGTGGGTGCGCGCGCCGAACAGCCGCGCGGT
This sequence comes from Bradyrhizobium sp. USDA 3364, assembly GCF_054056355.1. Classification (NCBI taxonomy): domain Bacteria; kingdom Pseudomonadati; phylum Pseudomonadota; class Alphaproteobacteria; order Hyphomicrobiales; family Nitrobacteraceae; genus Bradyrhizobium; species Bradyrhizobium sp. USDA 3364. Next base: position 4,107,721 of record NZ_JBSRYG010000002.1, on the reverse strand, counting down.
GGATTTGACGCCGATCAGCGCGTCATCCTCGGCATCCTGATGGGCGTAGATGGTGTCGTAGGCGATCACCCAGGCGATCGATCCGGCGTAGAGCGCGATCGCGGTCGCATCGATGCGCGCGAGCGTCACCGCAAATCCCATCAGGGCGCCGTAGGAAAAGGCGAGGCCGAGCACGACCTGCGGCCACCAGGTGATCCGCTTCATGAACGGATAGATCGCGACGATCAAAAGCGACGCGATGCCGGTCAACACCGCGAAGCGGTTGAACTGCAGCAGCACCAGAAGCCCGATCAGCGCCTGCAGCACCATGAAGACCACGGCCTGCGTCACCGTCACCTGCCCGGCCGGGATCGGCCGCGACCGCGTGCGCTCGACCCTGGCGTCGAGATCGCGGTCGGTGATGTCGTTCCAGGTGCAGCCGGCGCCGCGCATCACGAAGGCGCCGATGAAGAACAGCAGGACTGTGAGCGGCAGCGAGCGGACATCATGGGCGACGCCGGCGGCGAGCGCCGCCGACCACCAGCACGGCATCAACAGCAGCCAGGAGCCGATCGGCCGGTCGTAGCGCGCGAGCCGCAGATAGGGCCGCGACCAGACCGGCGCGTGGGTATCCACCCAGTTGCCCGTGGAGTCGGCAACGCGGGTGGAAACGTCGCTCATGGCTGGCCGATCATCGGGTGAGAACGTTGCCGTTCAGCGTATCGAAGGTGCTGCCGCCCTTCTTGGTCGGCGTCGCTTCTGGCAGCGATGCGGACGAGCCGAGCACATCGCTCAGCGACGGCCCCGCAGGCCCGCGCGGCTGCGCCGCCGCCTGCTCCGCGACGTTGCAGACCTTCTTCAGCAGGGCCTCGGTATTCTTGTGGCCGTTCTTGAGCTGGTCGGCGATCTGCGGCGGAATTCCGCACTTCGACGCGTTGGCGTCGACATACTTGATCATCTTGACCTCAGCCTGGCTGTAGTTGCCGATCAGCTTGCAGGCCTCCTGCGGACTGGCGTGGCGATCGCTCGCGGCCTTGATCGCCTTGCCGCGCTTCTCCGCATCCTCACGCAACGGAATGAAATTCTTCATGCAGGCCTCGTTGGTGCCGCCACCCTCGGCGGCCGGCGGGGGCGGAGATGACAGACCGCCGCCGGCGATCGGGGCCGCACCATTGCTCGGGAACGGTGACGGCGCCCCGCCGACCCTGGCCGCCGGCGCGCCGTTGACCGGCGGGAACGCAGGATCGGAGGCGGTGCCAGCCTGGCTTGGACGCATACCCTTGACCGGCGGAAACGCGGGATCCGAGGCGGTGCCAGCCTGGCCCTGTTGATTGGGCAGCGGAGCGGGAAAAGCGCTCTGCGCAGCGGCCTGCCCCGCAGACAGGGCGGTCACGGCAACGGTCAGCACGATCAGTCGGCGGATCATCGAGGGTGTTTCTCCGGCAAAAGGTCCAGGCAACCCCAGCGCAACAAAAACGAAGCAACGAAATTTGGGGGCGTTTTACGATTCCTGTGAGGCCTTAACAACCCGTGGATTTGGGCGACAGCGCGGCGTAGGGCCACACTGGCCACATTAAATTGTTCCCCGATTCTAAGCCTTTAGGCTACGACCGGCGGTAAAACCGGACCATCAAGTATTCCTGAACAGGATTTTCGGTAACGCCACTCGGCGGCCCGGGTGCACCAAAAAAGCAAAAGGGGCCGCGTGCAAGCGACCCCTTGGACTTGAAAAATGACTTGGTGACAGAAGCAAATATCGACACCCGTTTACTAGTTGGCCGGCGACGTCCTGACGAGTCCGCGGGACTACGGTGTCCTTCAATTTGGTAAACCTGCCACGCAGCAATGAAGCCCGCCTTGGGCTAGAACGCAGGTCAGAAACCCAGCACATGCCTGAACTCGATTTTCGCAGCCCCCGCCTGTTTGTCGATGCCCCGCTCAATGCCGGCGCGACCGTTCCGCTCGAGCGCGACCAGAGCAACTATCTCGGCAACGTGCTGCGGCTTGGCGCCGGCGACACCGTGCTGGCGTTCAACGGCCGTGACGGCGAATGGCGCGCGGCGATTTCCGGCCGCAAGCGCCCCGACATGCTGACGATCTCGGCTCAGACCCGCGCGCAGGACCGCCTGCCCGACGTCACCTATGTGTTCGCGCCGCTGAAGCACGCGCGGCTCGACTACATGGTGCAGAAGGCGGTCGAGATGGGCGCCGCGCGCCTCGTGCCGGTGCTGACGCGGTTCACCCAGGTATCGCGGGTCAACGGCGAGCGGATGCGCGCCAATGTGGTCGAGGCCGCCGAGCAATGCGGCATCATCTCGCTCGCCGAGGTGGCCGACCCCCTGCCCCTCGAACGTTTCCTGGCCGGCCGCGACCAGGCGCGGCTCTTGGTGTTCTGCGACGAAGCCGCCGAGGTCGCGAACCCGGTGCACGCGCTGCAGGCCGCCAAAGCTGCCAATGCCGGGATCGATGTCCTGATCGGCCCCGAAGGCGGCTTTGCCGAGGAGGAGCGCGCGCTGCTGCTGCGCCAGCCCTCTATCCTCCGTCTCGCCCTTGGACCGCGCATCCTGCGCGCCGACACCGCCGCCGTGGCCGCTCTCGCGCTGGTGCAGGCGGCGTTGGGGGATTGGGGAGGTAGTGATGGACGCAACAGCGGCAGGGTTCCCTCCCCCCTTGCGGGGGAGGGTTAGGGAGAGGGGTGCCGCTTGCTCCGCCGTGTCACGTTCGCGCGGCTTCAGACTTGCGACGTTCGCGTTACAAGGGGATGGATTGCGCGGAGCTGTTAAAAATCTCGACCGCTGGAGCCCGGGGCTTACCCCTCTCCCCGACCCTCCCCCGCAAGGGGGGAGGGAGCCCGAGCGGCGTGCTCACATCACTCGCCATTCGGCGTGCCCTGCCCCTAGCCAAGCCGTCGCAAAATCGTTAACGAACCCAATCATTAAGCCACTTGGCTGATCCCTGTCGAAACCATGGATCGGTCATGCTAAGGCCTCCGCCAACGCCACCCATGGAACCCGCCCCGGGACGCGCTCTCGGGGCGAATTGGACGTCGAGATGACCGAAGCCGCCGCATCACGATCCGCCGCAGGATCCGCTACCGGATCCGCCCTTGGGGCGGCGTCCTGGGCGGATGCGCTGCTGGCCTCGTTCGCGCAGGCCGGCTACATCAGGTCGGAGCCCGCGATCCTGCAGCCGGCCGAGCCGTTCCTCGACCTCTCCGGCGAGGACATCCGCAAGAGCCTGTACCTGACGTCCGACCCGAGCGGCGAGGAACTCTGCCTGCGCCCGGACCCTCACGATCCCGGTGGCGCGCGACTACCTCGCCTCCCCGCGCGCCGGCCAGCCGGCCGGCTTCAGCTATCTCGGGCCGGTGTTCCGCTATCGCGGCGGCGCGCCGAGCCAGTTCCTGCAGGCCGGCATCGAATCATTTGGACGGCAGGACCGCGCCGCGGCCGACGCCGAGATGCTGGCGCTGGCGCTGGAGGCGACCACGGCGTTCGGGTTGAAGGACGTCGAGGTCCGCACCGGCGACGTCGCGCTGTTCAACGCGCTGATCGACGCGCTCGAGCTCTATCCAGTGTGGCGGCGCCGGCTGATCAAGGACTTCAACCGCAAGGTTTCCCTGACCGACGACATCGAGCAGCTGACCTTGGCGACCGCGCCGGGCCGCAACGAATATGAGGGCGTGCTCGCCGCGCTCGCCGGCTCCGACCGCAAGGCGGCGCTGGCGCTGGTCACCGACCTGATGTCGATCGCCGGCACCACCAATGTCGGCGGCCGCACGGTGGCCGAGATCGCCGACCGCTTCCTCGAGCAATCGACGCTGAAGGGCGGCGCGCTGCCGCGCGATGCGGTGGCCACCATCAAGCGCTTTCTGTCGATCGCGGGCGATCCCGACGACGCGGTCGCGCAGCTCCGCGCGCTCGCTTCCGACGCCAAGCTCAACCTTGCCGCCGCGATCGACCAGCTCGAGAGCCGGATCGGTTTCATGGCGGCGCGCGGCATCGACATCCGCAAGACGCGGTTCTCGACCGCGTTCGGCCGCGGCCTCGACTATTATACCGGCTTCGAGTTCGAGCTGCACGCCAGCGGCAACGGCGCCGAGCCGCTGATCGCGGGCGGCCGCTATGATGGGCTGATGACGCAGCTCGGCTCGGCCAGTCCGATCCCCGCGGTCGGCTTCTCGGTCTGGATCGAGGCGATGACCCGGCATGGCAACGCCGCCGGTCGCGGAGGCGCCCAATGAGCACGCCTTTCGTCGTCGCCGTTCCCTCCAAGGGACGCCTGCAGGAGAACGCGGAAAGCTTCTTCGCCCGCGCCGGGCTCACCCTGTCGAAGGCCGGCGGCGCGCGCGATTATCGCGGCATCATCCCCGGCGTCGACAATGTCGAGATCGCCTATCTCTCGGCGAGCGAGATCGCGGCCAATCTGGCACGCGGCGCGGTGCATCTCGGCGTCACCGGCGAGGACCTGGTGCGCGAGAGCATTCCGGATGCGGACAAGCGCGTCTTGATGATCGAGGGCCTCGGCTTCGGCTACGCCAATGTCGTGGTCGCGGTGCCGCAGGCCTGGATCGACGTTCGCACCATGGCCGATCTCGACGACGTCGCATCGGGCTTCCGCGAGCAGCACAATCACCGCATGCGGGTCGCGACTAAATACATCAACCTGACGCGCGGCTTCTTCGCCAAGCACGGCGTCGGCGACTACCGCATCGTGGAAAGCGCCGGGGCCACCGAAGGCGCGCCCGCGGCCGGCACCGCCGAGTTGATCGTCGACATCACGACCACGGGGGCGACGCTCGCCGCCAACGGGCTCAAGGTGCTGGACGACGGCGTGATGCTGCGCAGCCAAGCCAACCTTGTCGCATCGCGGGATGCCGACTGGTCGACCGGCGCCCGCGAGACCGCGCGCGTCATCTTCGACCACATCGCCGCGCGCGCCCGCGCCAGCAAGTACCGCGAGGTCCGCACCCGCTTCGCCGGCTGCAACGATGCGCTGCTGTCCGAGGCGCATAACCGATTCGGCGTGGTCACCCCGTTCGGCGGCCCGACCTCGTCGGGCATGCTTACGCTGCACTGCCCACCGGGCAAGCTCTACGCGCTTGGCAGCTTCCTGCGCGAGCACGGCGCCGAAACCGTCTCGGTGGTGTCGCTGGACTACGTGTTCGACCGCGAGAACCCGCTGTTCGCCAGGCTCGAGGCATTCCTGCGACAATGAGTCGGCCCGGCCGTTCATGTTGGCGACAGGCGGCCGCCGGTACCATATTGTGTTGATGATCTCTCGCATTGACGCGTTTTCTCCACGCGAACCGGAACCCATTTCGCTGGGAAACGCTCTAGTTCTGGAACCTGATCGATGATGCTGGGCTCTGACGTTTCCAGCCTGACCACGACCGCCAAGACCGCCGCCGCGCAGGGTCTGTCCATCGTCGTGCCCGTCTACAACGAGGCGGCGGGGCTCATTGCGCTGCATGAGCGGCTGATCAATCTCGCCAAGGCGCTGCGCGCCCGCTATGGCCTCGATTGCGAAGTGGTCTATGTCGACGACGGCAGCGCGGACAATACGCTTGCGATCGCGCGCGGCCTGCCCGCTGACGGGCTCGATCTGCAGGTGGTGTCGCTGTCGCGCAATTTCGGCAAGGAGGCGGCGCTGATGGCCGGCCTTGACCATGCTCGCCGCGGCGCGGTGCTGTTCATGGATGGCGACGGCCAGCATCCGCCGACGCTGGTCGAGCAACTGGTCGCGCACTGGATCGATGACGGCTACGACGTCGTCTACACCGCGAAGGCGCATCGCGACAATGAATCGGCGGCGCGGCGGCTTGCCGTGCGCGGCTTCTACGCCCTGATCAACTGGGGTGCGCGGCAGCCGATCCCGGAGGACGCCGGCGACTTCCGCCTGCTGTCGCCGCGCGCGGCCGCGGCGCTGCGGCAATTGCCGGAGCGCAACCGCTTCTTCAAGGGCCTTGCCAGCTGGATCGGCTTCAAGCAGATCCGCGTCGACTACGAGCCGGCGCCGCGTGCGCATGGCGTCACCACCTTCAATGCGGGACGGCTGATCGGCCTGTCGATCGAGGGCCTGACCTCGTTCTCGGTGGCGCCGCTGCGCTTCGCCAGCCTGCTCGGCGCGCTGCTCGCCGGCGCGGCCTTCCTGTTCGGCCTCTCGATCCTCTGGGAAGTGCTGACCACCGGCAAGCAGGTCCCCGGCTATCCGTCGCTGATGATCGGCATGATGACGATCGGCGGCGTGCAGCTGATCATGATCGGCATCGTCGGCGAATATATCGGCAAGATCCTCTCCGAGCTGAAAGCACGGCCGATCTACTTCGTCGCCGAGCACACCGAGAAGCACGCCGACGGCGGCGCGGCGCAAAATGCCTCCGAGCGGACCGCCGCCGAATGAGCGAAATTCCGCCGCGCCGGATCTGGCTGTGTGCTGACGATTATGGCTTGAGCGACGGCGTCAACCGCGCGATCCGCGATCTGATCGAGCGCGGCCGGCTCAATGCGACATCGGTGATGATGGTGACGCCGGCGATCGGCCGCGACGCAGCTGCCGCGCTCACGGCTTCGGTGGCGAAAAGCCCGCGCTGCGCGATCGGGCTGCACGTGACGCTGACCGCGCCGTTCCGGCCGCTGACGCTGCATTTCCGCCCACTCGACGGCGACATGTTCCTGCCGTTTCCAAGGCTGTTGCGCGCCGGGCTGATGCACCGGATCGACGCCGAGCTGGTCCATGCCGAGGTGCTGGCGCAACTCGATGCCTTCCAGGATCTGTTCGGCCGCGCGCCGGACTTCGTCGACGGCCACCAGCACGCGCAGTTGTTCCCGCAGGTGCGCGACGGCTTCCTGCGCGCCGTCAGGGAGCGCGCCCCGGACGCCTGGGTGCGGCAGTGCGGCCGCGAGGGTCCGCTGGCACGCCAGCTGGCGGCGCCGAAGGCGCTGGTGCTGAACGTGCTCAGCACCCAGTTCCGGATCAAGGCGGCGCGTTCAGGCTTGCGCTTCAATCCGGCGTTCGCCGGCGCCTATGATTTTGCGCGCGAGAATGATTTCGCGGCACTGATGCGTGGCTTTCTCGACGGCATGCCGGAGGACGGGCTGGTGATGTGCCATCCCGGTTTCGTCGATGAAACACTGAAAAGCCTCGATCCGCTGACGACGCAGCGCGAGGTCGAGCATGCCTATCTCGCCGGCGACGGTTTCCCGGCGCTGCTGGCCCTGAATAAAGTTACACTGGCCTGACTCTTGTTTTGACGCGTTTTCTTCACGCGAACCGGTATCCACTTCGCTCGAAAACGCTTCAGGTTCATGAAGAACCGCCGGTCGTATTGTCGCATACATAAATTTAATCCTGGGCCCCACTCCTTGCGCCACAAAACGGGCCCTACATCTCGGGCGCGCCGATTCGATCGACGCGATGGAGAACGCCATGACACCGCAAGAACGCCAACTGATCGACGATCTCTTCGACCGGCTCGCCAAGCTGGAGAATGCCTCGCGCGACGGCGAGGCCATGTCCGCGATCATGCAGGGCCTGCGCAGCGCGCCGAATGCGGTCTACGCGCTGGTGCAGACCGCGCTGGTGCAGGACGAGGCGCTGAAGCGCGCCCATGACCGGATCCAGGAACTGGAGGCCGCGGTCGGCCAGCCGCAGGGTGCGCAGCAGGGCGGCGGTTTCCTCGATTCGATGCGCGACGCGATCTTTGGCCAGGGACAAGGCCAGCCGCACGGCTCGGTGCCGCCGGTGCGCGCGCCCGATATGGGCAACCGCGATCCCGGCAGCCGCCCGGTCTGGAACTCGGGCCAGGCGATCCAACAGGCGGGTGGCGGCTATGGCCAGCCGCCGCAGCAATACGGCCAGCCCCAATACAATCAGCCTTATGGCGGCCCGCAGCCCCCGGCCTTCGGCGGCGGCGCTCCCGGCGGCGGTGGCGGCTCGTTCCTCGGCACGGCCGCTGCGGCCGCGGCCGGCGTGGTCGGCGGCGGGCTGCTGCTCTCCAGCATCCGCGGCATGATGGGCGGCGGCGGCCATCAGTCGCTGGCCGATGCCGGCGGCCTTGGCGGCGGTTCGCGCCCGTGGGGCGGCGACCAGTCGTCGAGCGACCTCGCGCGTGACGCCGGGATCAACGATGTCGGCTCCAACCGCGACAGCGGCTCGCGCTCCGGCCTGTTCGACCAGGCGTCGAACGACAGGAACGACACCAATTACGGCTCTGGGAATGGCGACAATTACAACACCGACCACGATTCCGACGGCTTCGACAATGATGACGACGGTTTTGACGGTGGCGGAGACAATGACAGCGACTACGCGTAAGCGCGTCGCCTGAAAGCCAAACGGCCGCTCTCATCGAGCGGCCGTTTTTGATTCACCGTCGTCCTGCGCGCTCACATCACGACGACCTTGGCGCCGACATTGACGCGGCCGTAGAGGTCGATCACGTCCTCATTGCGCATCCGGATGCAGCCGGACGAGACGTTGGTGCCGATCGTCCAGGGCTCGTTGGAGCCGTGGATGCGGTAGAGCGACGAGCCGAGATACATCGCGCGCGCGCCGAGCGGATTTTCGGGGCCGCCTTCCATGTGCCGCGGCAGGTCGGGACGGCGCGCCAGCATTTCCGGCGGCGGCGTCCAGGCCGGCCATTCCTTCTTCGCCGAGATCGTCTTGGTGCCGGCCCAGGTGAAGCCGGGGCGGCCGACGCCGATGCCGTAGCGCAGCGCGCGGCCGTCGCCCTGCACCAGATAGAGGAACTTGTTCGGCGTATCGACGACGATGGTGCCGGCGCTTTCCTTGCCGGCATAGTCGACCAGCTGCTTCTCATATCTCGGATCGAACGGCTGCTGCGTCGGATCGCCCATGGCCTCTTGCTGCTGGCGGATCATCTGCTGCTGCGGATCCATCGGCGGCAGCCCCTGGCGATTGCCGTAATAGCCCGGCTGCTGCTGATACATCGGCTGCGGCGAGTAACCCTGCGACGATGGCGCATCGCCGAACAGGAATTCGATGAGGCCGCCGCCCATGTTGGAGCGCTGCGGCTGCGCATAGGCGGTGCGCGTCGGCGGCGGCGGCGCGCCCCGGTTGGCGTAGATCACGTTGGGCTCGGGCTGAGCCGACGCGTCGATCGCCATGGCGGAATGGGGAATGGCAATAAGCGAAGAGGCGCCGGCGAGCAGCGCAAGCGTGGTTTTCCTGAACATCGACGTACTCTGTACTGGTTTCGTCGTGACGTGCTGTGCGAGGGCACGCGATGCGCCGTTGCACGTGGTCAATAAGCAATGAAAACCGCATCGGTTTGGTAAACGGATTAGCCGTTTCGATTCACCACGTCGGCAATGCCGCGCGGTTTTGCGGGACAGCGTTTATTTTGCATGAACGCCGCGGCAACATGGTTAATCAGCAGTATCGCGTGGTTGCGCGTTGTCCGCGCAAACTGTTCCGGCGTGAACCTGACGTTAAATCCGCCCTGTCTAGAACGGACTGCAGTAAAGGGGCGGGAATGAAATCATGTCAGTGAAGCGTAAGCGTTTTCGTGTCGAGCAGGCGATGGGTGAGGTCGTGATGCCGGAGCCGGAAGTTGCCGGCGGCGATCTCGGTCCGATGCATCGCGAGATCATGGCGGAGCTTCGCTCGATCCGCGCCCAGATGGCCGCAGCACCGGCGCAGCGCAGCGGCGACGGCGTCGATGCCGCGGTCGCGCGCGAGGTCGCCGAAACGCACGCGCTGCTCGAGACCTACCGCGCCCAGGTCGAGCAGTGCGAGAAGCTCAAGGTCGAGCTCGACCTGATCCACGATGCCATCAGCCGCACCAAGCGCGAGATCGCCGTGCTGCACGGCAAGAGCTTCAACGGCGAGGAGGTGGCCAAGGTCAATGGCGAGCTCGGCGCCGTGGTCGGCGGCACCGAACAGGCCACCCAGCAGATCCTCGAAGCGGTCGAGGCGATCGACCAGGCCGCGAGCGCGCTGGCCAACAACGTCACGCCCGATCAGCAGAAGCGGCTCAGCGAAGACATCCAGGAGCGCGTGGTCTCGATCTTCGAGGCCTGCAACTTCCAGGACCTCACCGGCCAGCGCATCAGCAAGGTGATGCAGACGATGAAGTTCATCGAACAGCACATCAACGAGATGATGAACATCTGGGGCGGCGTCGACGCGATCAAGACTCACGTCCCGCCAATCGTCGACACCCGCGAGGGCGATGCCCGCCTGCTCAACGGCCCGAAGCTCGACGGCGACGCCGGCCACGCCTCGCAGGACGACATCGACGCGATGTTCAATTGAGAATTGGCAGACCAAGACGCAAAACGCCGGCCCTCGGGCCGGCGTTTTTGTTTGGGCGATAGCCCGGGCTCCGAGCTGCGCGATCGGCACCAACGTCCAGAACTTCTGGACCTTTGAGATGGATCAAGCAGTGTCGAGGTAGCTGGGAGATCAGTCGGAGCCCTCTCTCGACCACATGCAGTTTGCGCCAATTGCGGCAGTCGGAAGTCGGAAGTCTGCCGGCCGCTTTGCTGTCGCTGACGCATACTGTGTGTGAGGAAAATTGTCATGCATATGCCGGATGCATTGGACGAACATTCGACCAAGTCCGTGATCTGGCCCTTCAGTACGAGAACACATCACGCATCAAGCAGCGCAAACCGAGCGAAGCTCCTCGTCAACGACGCTGACCCATCTGCGTCAATTGGTCGACCTCCTCAACTTGAATGAAGCAATGCAGGGTTGTACGTTCCGTTGCGCGCTCCCCAACAGGAACGCCTGCAATCTGCTGCAAGCGGTTCATTTTGCCGATTGAGTTGCCGCAGGACGCAATTAGTTCTCAAACGCCATTATGGGAGGGAACAATGTCAATTACTCACGTACTTGTCGCGTTGTCCTCGATTGCTGCTGTTCTGACGGCTGGCAATGCCCAGGCTCAGAGCATGCCACCGGAAGGGCCGGTCTCGGTCACATTCGTTGCAACACCAATCCCGCCGCCCAAGCCGATGCCGGTCGGCGGCGGTCGAGAGTTTGACCTGCTGAACCAGGCGATGGCAGCAGTAAACGACGCCGGAAATCCTGTGCTCAATAACATGGGTGGACGCTGCCAGTTCAGTCGACTGAGAGACACGTCGGCGAAGACTGTCGAAGTCCGCGGGTTCTGTACGTACGTCGACAAGGACGGCGATCAAACATTCGAACAATGCGATTTCCTGCCGGGGCAACCCAACAAGTGCAACATCACCGGCGGGACTGGCAAATTCGAAGGGCTCCAGGCCGAGCTCGTCATTTCCATCGAGCCTCTCAAGAGCAACTTCGAAGGCATTGGTCAGGTCGTTGGCCACAAGAAGGGCACGTATCGGCTGGCAAAGACAAACTGATGCGCCCGGCCGCGTCCTCGTTGACGCCAGCGCGAGCCGGCCGCAAGCGCTTCCGCACGGAATGTGATTACCTCGATGGAGCGATTGCCCAATCCAGCGCGGTCCAAGTACCGTTGTCAGCGACGGTTGTGATCGGATGGTCCGGCGGATGTACCGGTGGCCGATGATCTCGAATGGCCCCGACGTGGATCTCGTCGGGGCCATTTGCTTAAGGGCGCGATCACGCAAGCAGGTTCAGGTCGGGATCATCACATCGAGATTCCCCGGTGCGCAATTGCGCACCTTGGGCTCGATGCTTCGCGTCGCCCCGGAATGACGTGCCAGTCGCTTACGCCTTCGGCGCGCAGCGGACGTAGACCATGTTGCCGTAACGGACGCCGGCGTCCTTGTCGACGAAGCGGGTGATCATGACCCGGCCGTCGAACGAGATGATCTCGCGGTCCTGCTCGCCGGGCGTGGGACCGGGCGGGCCGATATAGTTCTTGCCGCTCGGGGAACCCTTCAACCGCAACTCCTGCGGGGTGGCCTGGTCGGCCAGATGCATGATGACGCCGCCGTTCTGGCCGGCGCCGATCACGTAAGGCTGCTTGCACTGGCCGCGCGCGGCGGCCTCGGTGCGGGCGCGGTCGGCGGGATTCTGGAACGAGGCGAGACCCCAGCGGCCAACGATCTCGTCGGGGCGGATGCTCGCAGGCATTTCCGGGGCCACTCCCGGTTCGGAGGGTGGGGCCTCGGGGTTCGACGACAATGACGGCAGGCTCATGCTGCCGCAGGCCCCCAAAAGTGTGGTCAGCGCCGAGACAGCCGCGAACCGTGCGACCAATCGCGCGTTGAGTGACCTGATCATATACATCCCCCGACTATGTCCCGGCTGCACCCGTCCTGCAACCAAGCGCAAAACTTAAGACGGAGCAATGACGTCTGACAAAATTACGTCATCGCTACGATTTGGTTTCTGGTCCACCATCCTATATTGGCCTCACCAAGGCCTTAACCCGTTTGCTTGACAGAAACTGCTGCAAGCCATATTTCCCGGCCCACAATTAGCACTCTTGCACCACGATTGCTAACTGCGCAGGGCGTCCTGCCCTGCGCCGACCGGGCCGGCATCCAACGCCGGTCTCGATGAACCGGACCTGAAACCGAGCCTGCCAAGAGGGAACGTCATGGCTAAACCCACCTTCCGCCCACTGCATGACCGCGTCGTGGTCAAGCGTATCGATGCCGAGGAGAAGTCCAAGGGCGGCATCATCATTCCGGACTCGGCCAAGGAAAAGCCGTCGCAGGGCGAGATCGTCGCCGTCGGCCCGGGTGGCCGCGACGAGGCCGGCAAGCTGATCCCGATCGACCTCAAGGTCGGCGACCGCGTGCTGTTCGGCAAGTGGTCGGGCACCGAGGTCAAGATCGACAACCAGGAACTCCTGATCATGAAGGAGTCCGACATCATGGGCGTGCTGGCGTAAGCCCACCGATTCCAGAGCCCGCCGCTCTCTTCACTGTCATGCCCGGGCTTGACCCGGGCATCCATCAATCTTCGAAAGAGTCTCGCAAAGACGATGGATTGCCGGGTCATCTGGCACGAAGACGCACTTCGTGCTTTTGCCCGGCGATGACGAGCGCAGATACCGGCGATCGCATCCAATCATTCCAGGAGTACATTCAATGGCTGCCAAGGACGTAAAATTCGCCGGAGACGCCCGCGACCGCATGCTGCGCGGTGTCGACGTGCTCGCCAACGCCGTGAAGGTGACGCTCGGCCCGAAGGGCCGCAACGTCGTCATCGAGAAGAGCTTCGGCGCGCCCCGCATCACCAAGGACGGCGTCACCGTCGCCAAGGAGATCGAGCTCGACGACAAGTTCGAGAACATGGGCGCGCAGATGCTGCGCGAGGTCGCTTCCAAGACCAACGACACCGCCGGTGACGGCACCACCACCGCGACCGTGCTGGCCCAGGCCATCGTCCGCGAGGGCGCCAAGTCGGTCGCGGCCGGCATGAACCCGATGGACCTCAAGCGCGGCATCGACACCGCGGTCGCGGCCGTGATCAAGGACATCGAGAAGCGCGCCAAGCCGGTCGCGTCCTCGTCGGAAGTCGCCCAGGTCGGCACCATCTCGGCCAACGGCGATGCCGCGATCGGCAAGATGATCGCGCAGGCGATGCAGAAGGTCGGCAACGAGGGCGTGATCACCGTCGAGGAGAACAAGTCGCTCGAGACCGAAGTCGACATCGTCGAGGGCATGAAGTTCGACCGCGGCTATCTCTCGCCCTACTTCATCACCAACGCCGAGAAGATGACCGCCGAGCTCGAGGATGCCTACATCCTGCTGCACGAGAAGAAGCTGTCCGGCCTGCAGGCGATGCTGCCGGTGCTGGAAGCCGTGGTGCAGTCCGGCCGTCCGCTGCTGATCCTCGCCGAGGACGTCGAGGGCGAGGCGCTGGCGACGCTGGTCGTCAACCGCCTGCGCGGCGGCCTCAAGGTCGCCGCCGTCAAGGCGCCGGGCTTCGGCGATCGCCGCAAGGCGATGCTGGAGGACATCGCGATCCTGACCGGCGGTCAGCTGATCTCCGACGACCTCGGCATGAAGCTCGAGAACGTCACGATCAACATGCTCGGCCGCGCCGGCAAGATCGTGATCGACAAGGAGAACACCACGATCGTCAAGGGCGCCGGCAAGAAGAAGGACATCGACGCCCGCGTCGGCCAGATCAAGGCGCAGATCGAGGAGACCACCTCGGACTACGACCGTGAGAAGCTGCAGGAGCGCCTCGCCAAGCTCGCCGGCGGCGTTGCCGTGATCAAGGTCGGCGGTGCGACCGAGGTCGAGGTCAAGGAGAAGAAGGACCGTGTCGAGGACGCGCTGAACGCGACCCGCGCCGCGGTGCAGGAAGGCATCGTGCCGGGCGGCGGCGTCGCGCTGCTGCGCGCCAAGAAGGCGGTCGGCCGTCTCACCAACCCCAATGCCGACGTCCAGGCCGGCATCAACATCGTGCTCAAGGCGCTCGAAGCTCCGGTTCGCCAGATCTCGGAGAACGCCGGTGTCGAGGGCTCGATCGTGGTCGGCAAGATCCTCGAGAACAAGTCGGAGACTTTCGGCTTCGACGCCCAGACCGAGGATTATGTCGACATGGTCGACAAGGGCATCATCGACCCCGCCAAGGTGGTTCGCACTGCCCTGCAGGACGCCTCCTCCGTGGCCGGCCTCTTGGTGACCACCGAGGCCATGGTCGCCGAAGTGCCGAAGGACTCGGCGCCGGCGATGCCGGGCGGCGGCATGGGTGGAATGGGCGGCATGGGCGGCTTCTGAGCCCCCTGCACATCCGCATCGAGATCGAAGGCCGCCTCCCGGCGGCCTTCTTTTTTGCAGTTTTGATTACGTTCGAGATGTAGGGGTCATCGCATGTCACGCGACGCCAAATCGCTGACGTCAACGCTGGCGCTGTTCTACGCGATCGGCGCGCTGCTCGCGTTGCGCGCCTATGTCTCGAACAGCATCGATGACTTTGCAGTCGTACTGACGTTCTGGTTCAAGCAGACGGTGACGTTTGTCGTGCTCGGCGCGGGCTATGGCCTCTATTACGTCATCGCCGGCTCGACCGGCCATCGTCCAAAAGCGCCGCTGCGATTTCTGGACATCGCCTTCCTGGCTGCCGCTGCCACGCTCGGCGTCGGCATGCTGGTCCGTACCTGACCGATTGACGCAACATCCAAACTTCGCGCCGACGGGCCGTGATGCTTGGCACCATCGTCATTGCGAGGAGCGATAGCGACGAAGCAATCCATTTTTCCGCTTGCGGCGCGATGGATTGCTTCGCGGAGCCTGTCATCGGGCGCGCGTTCGCGCGACCGTTGGCTCGCAATGACGCGCATGGCCGGGACAAGTCCGGCCCCGACGAATGGGAAACTACGCCACGCAGACGCCCGGGATCGCGACCTTCTGGAACAGATGCGGCGATGCCATTGCCGAGGCCGGATAGGCCGAGAGCTTGGCCCTGAACTCCGGGTTCATGAAGGCGGCGCGGAAGGCGGCGGTGGATTCCCACACGGCGTAATTCAGATAGGCCGGGCTCTCGCCGAGCGCGCGGTGCAGCTGGGTCGAGATGAAACCGGGCTGCCGCTTCATGATGTCGGCATCGTCCTGCCAGGCCTTCAGGAAGGTGTCCTCGTCGGCCGCATCGAGCGTGAAGAGGTTGACCAGCACGACGTTGTTGGCGTCGAGCGCGAGCTGGCGGTCGATCGGGAATGCGGGGTCCAGGGGACGCATCTGCGGCATGGTAGGCTCCGTTTATTTGGTGCTATGATGTCATTTCGTTATGATGGATACATGTATATATTGACATTATGATGTCAATATACCCCTATGGTGACAAATGCCGCAAACCAAGCGAACCCCGGCCGGCGAAGCCCTGAGCAACCTGATTCTCGACCTGTTCCGCCTCAACAGCCTGCTGTTCACGTCAGGCGACCGCCTGGTGGCCGGGCTCGGGCTGACCAGCGCCCGCTGGCAGATCCTCGGCGCCATCATCGCCGCCGAACGCCCGCAACCGGTCGCATGGCTGGCGCGCGACCTCGGCGCGGCCAGGCAGAACGTGCAGCGCATCGTCAACGATCTGGAGCGGGACGGGCTCGTCACATTCGAGACCAATCCGCATCACCGCCGCGCCCAGCTCGTGGTGCTGACCGCCAAGGGCCAGCAAGCCTTCGACGCCGCCATGCGCCTGCAACTGCCCTGGGTGAACGGCCTCGCCGACGGGCTTTCGCTGAAGGACATCGAAGCCATGGGCCGCGTCGTGACCGCGCTGCGCAGCAGGCTGGAGAACGGCGAGGAACCCGACGAGCGCGCATGACGCGAACAAGTTTCCACTTCAGTCGAAAACGATCCAGATCATGATGCGATTTCGCGAAGGCGAATCATGATCTCATCTCCTTGTTGAGCATGATCTTTTCGGAAAACCGCTTCGCACTTTTCCGGATCATGGTCGCGGCCGCCGTTACGCGGCCTTCTTTTTTGGCCAATGACACAGAGGTTTGCTAGTTACGACGGAACCGATTCTGCCCTTCGAGGACTTATCGTATGCGCGCGCTCCCGCTCCTGCTGCTCGGTCTTGCCGTCGCCTCGGCGCCTGCTCTCGCCCAGATGAAGCTGCAAACGAAGCCGGCAGCGGGTGGCGGACCCGAGACGCGCTATTTCACCTCGATCGACGGCCTGATGGACGGCAATGCCGACGTCGTGCTGAAGGAAACCCGCCAGGGCAAGACCGTGACCGCGGCCGTGCTCGACGTCTGCTATCCCGCCGACAAGAACTCCGAGCGCAAGGACCGCTTCGTCGCCAACCTCACCGTCAACGGCCAGACGCTCTCCGGCACCACCCAGAGCGTCGCCGACAAGCAGCCGATCAGCGTCAAGCTGAACCGCAAGCAGACCGGCGACAGCTTTGAGTTCCGCGGCCAGATCACGATCGGCCAGACCGTTACCGAGGTCGCCTCGACCGACAATTCCGATCTCAGCGAGAAGGAATTCCAGGACAATCAGGCCACCGAGGACGGCATCACGCCGCAGCCGAAGGACTTCACCGACGTCTCGCCGGAATCGATCGGCGTGCGGGTGAAGCTCGATGCGGCGGCGGATTTCCTCAAGAGCCTGAAGGGCGAGGCGGTCGAGATCGGCACCTCCAGCCTGTCGGTCACTTGCGACGCGATGCGCTCCGGCGAGCAGACCATCAACCTCACCGTCGATCCCGAGCGCGCCGGCGCGCTGCTCGCCAAGGCGAAGGCGGCGGCCGGCGTCACCGCGGCCGGCTGGACCAGCGGCGTGGTCGAGATGGACCGCACCATCCGCTTCGCCGCCGCCGACTGGCGTGACGGCGACAAGGTCAACAAGGACAAGCTCGCGACCGCGATCTCAGGCGTGCTGGCCAAGACGCTTTCGGCGAAGCCCGCCTCCGCGACGTGGAACGCGAACACGGGCAAGCTGAAGCTGGTGCTGAAGCGGCCCAGCGCGATCTATCCGGCGCTCGGCCTCACCCAGAATTACGAGGTCACCGCCCTCGTCTCGCCCGACAAGCCCGGCAGCTCCGACAAGCTGATGTTGTGGGTCTCGAGCCCGACCGTCTCGACATCGGACGACAGCGCCGGCGCCAAGCTCAATCTGTCCGACGATTCCAGCAGCGACGAGGAAGGCAGCGAGGCCAAGGACGACAACGGCGCGATCGACGCGCTGATCAAGGAGTTCAAGGGCCAGCGCTGGGACGCCGACAAGTCGGTGTGGCACTGAGGCCCGCGCTCTCGTTGCTCAGGCCGCCCTCGTCTTCAACGGCACGACATTGTTGCGCTCGGCGACCGGAGTTGCGTCCGGGCCCGACTGAAGCATCCCGTCACTCCTGACGACCAATTCGGAACGCGGCGCGATCGCCGCGCGATCGAGCAGCGCCCGCAGCTCGGGATGAAGTCCTTCGCCGCGCAGCGCCGCGATGGCATCGAAATTACGCATGATGATCTCCTGTGTGATGGCGAAGATGGTCTCGTGCTCGCGTGCCGCGCACCACCCGCTTTCCGATTCCGCGACGACGTTCGCGAAGCGGCGCTAAGCGCCATATCGACAAAGCGAAATCTCGCCTCGAACGCGCCCACGCGCCCGGTCTGAAATCGGGTGGCTCGACACACGCCTCCAAATGTTCACTGCGCGCATCGACACAACGCCGGCCGCGATACCGGCACCGCGCACATGGAGACGAAGAGATGTCAGAGGACAACAAGAACGTCGTCGGCCGCTGGTTCAAGGAGTTTTGGGGCAATCCCTGGAATCCGCGCATCATCAATGAACTCGCAACGGCAGACATCGTCGTGCACTACCCGATGCATGAACCGAAGAAAGGCCGCGCCGCGGTCATGAAGTTCATGACCGAGTTTCGCGAGGCGTTTCCGGACCTCAATTTCTCGGGCGTCGGCGATCTCGTCGCGGAAGGCGACCTCGTCGTCGGCCGCTGGGAGGGCGGCGGCACCCACACCGGGCCCGCGTTCAGCGACTTCCGCCTCGGCTCGCTTCCTGCGGCCTCAGGGCGCAAGATGACGTTCGCCGGCACCACCGTGCTGCGCGTGCAGGACGGTCGGATCGCCGAAGAGCTCGGACAGGAAGACGCGATCACCGCCATGCTTCAGCTCGGCCTCATTCGCCTGCCCGGACAGGACGGCGCAGCGGCGCGGCCGGGCGGCGAGCTGCCTGCCGGATGGAACAACATGCCGGGATATCCGGAGGGGCCGCGCTGAGCGCGACTACATTGCCCGGCTTCCTCGACGATCGCATCACAACTCCCGAACGCGCTTGCTGCGCGTTCGCCTAACGCAATCGATCGGCGTGGTGAACTTGAAGGTCTCTAAGCAGCAGGCTCGCTGGAGGCATTCCAATGTTGCCACGCCGGCATCGCATCTCCAGATGCAATGCCGGCACTTTCCACGGCAATCCGCGTCAAGCCGGAAAGATCAGGCAGGTCGTCGTGCCATGCGCGAGCAGCCGTCCCTTCGCGTCGGTGACCCTGCCTTCGGCAGTACCGACGCGGCGGCCGCAATTGAGCATATGGCCCTCGGCGCGGATCGGGCCGGTGTCGGGCGTGATCGGACGTACGAGCGAGATCTTGAACTCGAGCGTAGTCTGGCTGGTGCCGGCATCGAGCGTCGACTGCACCGCAAGTCCCATGCAGCTGTCGAGCAGCGTCGCGGTGAGGCCGCCATGCACGGTGCCCGCCGGATTGAGATGCGCATCGGTCGGCACCAGCGTGACGACGACGCGGCCGCGCTCGGCTTCAGTGACGTCATAACCGAGCGTCCGCGCGATGGTATTGAGCGGCAAGGCGCCGGAGGCGAGCCCCTGGACGAATGCGAGGCCGCTCATCTGCTGTCTCTCGTCTGCACTGACGGTGCCGTAGCTCTTGGCCATTGCTGATCTCCATCGGGTTCATTGTATCGTGACGCCTGGCGGCCGCCTCCGTCGCAGCGCGATGGGAGAGCGGCCGTAGAGCTTTGCGAATGCGGCGTTCATGCGCCTTGTGCTGGAGAAGCCGGCGCGCTGCGCCACCAGACAAAGCGGAAGATCGCTGCCGTCGATCATGCGCTTGGCCCGCTGTACGCGCAGCGACAGCGCGACCTGCAGCGGCGAGGCATCGAGGTGCTCGGCAAACAACCGCGACAGATGCCGCGCGCCGATGCCAAGCCGATCGGCCAGCGCTCCGACATGACCGCGGTCGAGGGCGCCCGCCTCGATCAGCGCCAGCGCACGCTCGACGGTGGTCCTGGTGCCCTTCCATGCCGGGCAGAACGGCGCCGCCTCGGGACGGCAGCGCAGGCAGGGCCGGAAGCCGGCGCGCTCGGCCGACGCCGCGCTGCCATAGAACCGCACATTGCACGCGAGCGGCGTGCGCGCGGGGCATACCGGGCGGCAATACACGCCCGTGGTCTTGACCGCGACGAACACGAAGCCGTCCCAGGACGGATCGCGGCGCTGAAAGGCTTCGTACTGTGCGGCGAAATCGAGCATGCAGTCGCTATAGCCGTGGCGAGCAGCCGCGACGACCCGCTTTGCGGAGACGACGTCCGGAAACGACCGCTTGGGCTGCAGCCGACCGCTCTCGCGCGTGATGTCCGGGCATGGCCGTTCGAAGGATTGCGTCGCTCCGCCTGCACCGCCCCGTCAATTTACGGGGGCCTGCGACCAAAAGACTTCGTGCCGCCGCAGTTCGGTCACCGAAAATTAAGGCTCGATTTAGTTTCGAGGATCATGCTTCGCGCCATCGAACACAGGTCACGCCATGCAAGACCGCGAGCCGATCAGTGCTGCGAACATCTGGCCATCAGATGTGACGGAGGGCCATTCGCCGGCGCAGACGGCGGACCTCTGGGACGTCACCGGCGAAAACCACGACGCCGCCATGCTGCTGCGCGAGCCATTCGCCGATCGCATCGGCACCGCGCTGCTCGCCGCCACCGCACTCGCCGCAAGCTTCGTGCTGGGATGGGCCGGCGGCGCCAACTGGCACGACTTCGCAACTCCCGTCCGGGTCCCGGTGGCCCAGAAGGAAGCGCCGGCCCCGCACATTGCCGAGGCGCCGCCGAGCCGCAAGAGCGAGGGCAGAAGCGAGAGCCCGCGCCGGACCGCGTCCAACGCGGATCCATCAGTCACCGGCAGCATTCCGAAGACGACCCCCGCCAGCTCGCGCCCGCTCACACTGGGCGCCGCGCCGACGACCCTGAGTGCGCAAGCCGCCGCACTCGGTCCGAAGCAGCCGCTGGCCACGGCGCCGGAGACGCGCCCGAGCACCATTCCCGGATGGTCGGTCGTCGAAGTCCGCGACGGCACCGCCGTGCTCGAGGGGCCGGAGGGCGTCAAGATGGCCGCGCGCGGCGACGTCGTCCCTGGCCTCGGACGGGTCGATTCCATCGTGCGCTGGGGCAATCGCTGGATCGTCGCCACCGCGAGCGGATTGATCGCGACGCCCTGAGCGGCGCGTAGAGATTAGTTGCTGTTGATCACGAAACGCAGCGACTTGCTTCCGGTGAAGGTCACCTCATCGCCGTGCCGCCGCCAGCTCGTCATGTCGCCGAGCGTGGCGAGCAGATCCTTGTCGGCCTGCGCCCGCTCCGGCGTGCAGGTGCGGTTCTCCATCGCGCCGGGAACGAAGACGATGGTATTGCCGGCGACCGAGAACTGGCCCTTGCCGCCATCGCACCACAGTTCGAGGATCACCTCGCCATTGTCGCCGACCTCGATCGAGGGAATCCGCTTGGAGCCCGGCATGCGCGCGGCATCGAGCGTCATCACGAAGCCGAACGGGAATTCTTCCTGGGCCCTGGCCGGAACCGCGCCGAGAGCCGCGGCAAGGAACGCCAACGCGGCCATGCCGTCGTTCAGAATCCGCTTCATCGAGATCATGCCATTCCCAAAAAATTGCCCGGCAATTGCGATGCCGCCCTTCTATGGGACGAGGCCGCGATTGGCCAGCTTGGCCGCGCGAGAAAAAGCGCTTGAAAAGTAAGATCCCCGCGGGCTCTCACCCGCGGGGATCTTCGTCTGGGCGACGCCTCGCCTCGTTATTTCAACACCAGCTCCGTGAACGGATACACATAGGCCTGCAGGGTCACGAACAGACCGACCAAGCACGCCAGCACGATCGAGTGCAGGAACACGTAGCGCAGGATCGAGCCCTCGTGGCCGTACCAGTTGGTCGCGGTCGAGGCGACCACGATCGATTGCGCGTCGATCATTTTGCCCATCACGCCGCCCGAGGAGTTCGCCGCCGCCATCAGGATCGGCGACAGGCCGAGCTGCTCGGAGGTGATCTTCTGCAGATTGCCGAACAGCACGTTCGATGCGGTATCCGATCCGGTCAGCGCGACGCCGAGCCAGCCGAGCAAGGTGCCGAAGAAGGGATACAGCACGCCGGTCGCCGCGAAGGCGAGACCGAGCGTGGCGTCGACGCCGGACAGCCGGGTCAGCGTGCCGATCGCGAGCATCGCCGAGATCGTGATCAGCGAGATCGCGCAGATGCGGATGGTGCGGCCATATTCGGCGATCAGCTTGAGCGGCGAGAAGCCCATCAACAGACCCGAGATGATCGCGGCGATCAGCATGCCGGTGCCGGTGAACGACAGATAGGTGAAGCCGAACACGGCGCCTTCCGGCGTCGGCTTGGCGGCCACCGGCGGCACCTTGAAGATCAGCTTGTCGAGCTCGGGCACCGGGTAGTTCCAGACGAAGTTGGCGTTCGCCCAGGTCTTGAAGGCGCCGTTGCCCCAGATCAGCATCAGGATGCAGACGATGATCCACGGCAAGAGTGCGCTCCACAACTCGCCCTGGGTCAGCGGCGTCTTGTCGAGCGGCGGCGCGGCCGCCATCGTCGCGGCCGATTCATCGCGGCCGCGCAGCGCCGGCGACAGCCAGAGCTGCCGCGGCTGCCAGACCTTCAGGAACAGGATCAGCGCGCCCATCGAGATCAGCGAGGCGCCGATGTCGACGATCCAGGGGTTGATGTAGTTCGAGATCACGAATTGCGGGACCGCGAACGACACGCCGGTGACCAGGATCGCCGGCCACACCTCCTTCATGCCGCGCCAGCCAGCGAACGCCCACACCACCCAGAACGGCACGATCAGCGAGAACAGCGGCAGCTGCCGGCCGACCATGGCGCCGAGGATGTAGGGATCGAGCCCAGTGACCGAGGCGAGGCCCTGGATCGGCGTGCCCAGCGCGCCGAAGGCGACCGGGGCGGTGTTGGCGATCAGCGACAGGCCGGAGGCCGCGAGCGGCGAGAAGCCGAGCCCGATCAGCACCGCACCGGTGATGGCGACCGGTGTGCCGAAGCCCGAGGCGCCCTCGAAGAAGGCGCCGAACGAGAATGCGATCAGCAGCAGCTGCAGGCGGCGGTCCTCGGTGACGCCGCCGACCGCGCGCTTCAACAGCTCGAACTTCCCGCACCTCACCGTGACCTGGTAGAGGAAGATGACGTTGAGCACGATCCAGCCGATCGGGAAGAAGCCGGTGATGACGCCGAGCAGCGTGGCGCGGATCGACATGCCGGCCGGCATCGTGAAGATGAAGATCGTGATCAGGTTGGTCACGATCACGGCGATGATGGCGGCGATATGCGCCTTCACCTTGCCGCTGGCGATCAGGACCAGCAGCGTGACCACGGGTATGGCGGCCGCGACCGTCGACAGCCCCGCATTGCCCAGCGGATTGTAGATTTGATTCCAGGTGTTCATCTCGGGTCCTCCCCCTATTTTTATGCAGTGCGCCGGCCTCGATGCGGGCAGGCGCGACTGGTGCGATTGCGGGAGTCCGTCGGAATGGTTGCAGCCCCGGCTCGCGAATGAACGATCGGTAAGGATCGCTCACATCCTCGCGAAAAATCGAAGGCCCCCCGCCCCTCGCAATTGTCGCCATGCTAGGGTTGACTCGATCGCCGGGACAAGCCAACGCTTGCATGCCAGGCTTACGACTTTAGTCGAGGCCCACTCCGATTGTCCCGATTCTTCAGGCCTTTGCGGCCCCTTCCCCGGAGACGATAATCTGTGAACAACATTCGCTCGACGCTCGCGGCCGTGTGGCGCATCGCCTCGCCCTATTTCAGCTCCGAGGACAAATGGGCAGGCCGCACTCTGCTTGGCACGCTCATCGCGATGGAGCTGGTGTCCGTCGGACTTGACGTGTTGCTCAACCAATGGCGCAACCGCTTCTACACCGCGCTCCAGGACAAGGATTGGGACACTTTCAAGCGCGAGATGCTGGTGTTCTGCCTGCTGGCGGCGGCGTCGGTGGTGCTTGGAATCTATCAGCTCTACCTGAACCAGTGGCTGCAGATCCGCTGGCGGAACTGGATGACCGGCAAGTATCTCCGCGACTGGGTTCGCGGCGCCAATCACTACCGCATGCAACTCGTCGGCGATGCCGCCGACAACCCCGACCAGCGTATCACCGACGACGTCAAGCTGTTCGTTGGCCAGACGCTGGCGATCGGCATCGGGCTGTTGAACTCGGTCGTCTCGCTCGCCTCCTTCGTGGTGATCCTGTGGGGCTTGTCGAAAGTTCTGCCGCTGCTGCTGTTCGGCGTCGACTTTTCCATTCCGGGTTATCTGGTCTGGGGCGCGATCGTCTATGCCATCCTCGGAACGGCGCTGACGCAGTGGATCGGCTCGCCGCTGGTCAATCTCAACTTCGACCAGCAGCGGCTGGAAGCGGATTTCCGTTTCAACCTGATGCGCGTACGCGAGAACTCGGAACAGATCGCGCTGCTCAAGGGCGAGGGCGCGGAGCGCGAACGGCTGTCGGAGCGGTTCGGCCGCGTGATCGGCAACTGGTACGGCATCATGAGCCGGACCAAGCGGCTGACCGCCTTCACGGGAAGCTATGCGCAGGCATCGGTGGTGTTTCCCTTCGCGCTGGCGGGCCCGGCCTATTTCGTCAGCAAGACGGTGCAGCTCGGCGCGTTGATCCAGATCGCCGAGGCCTTCGGCAAAGTGCAGGACGCGCTCTCCTTCTTCGTCACGGCCTACCGCACCATGGCGGAATGGCGCGCCGTGATCGCCCGTCTCGACGGCTTCGAGAACTCGATCGCCGCCGCCGAGAAGCTGGCGGTCGATCCCGCTGCGATTCACGAAAGGCCGGCGGCCGGCGGCGAGATCGCCCTGCCGCAGCTCCTCGTCAAGCTGCCGAACGGGACGCCGTTGGTCGCGGCCGAGCATTTCAGCTTCCGTCCCGGCGAGCGGACGCTGGTGACCGGGCCCTCCGGCGCCGGCAAGTCGACGCTGTTCCGCGCCGTGGCCGGCATCTGGCCGTTCGGCAGCGGCGCGGTCGAGATCCCCGCCAACGCCAGGCTGATGATGCTGCCGCAACGCCCCTATCTGCCGATCGGGTCGCTGCATGACGCCGTGGTCTATCCGGGCGAGGCCGCGAAATTCGACGCAAAGCGGGTCCGCGATGTCCTCACCGCGGTCGGGCTGCCGCAACTCGCGGCGCGGCTCGAGGAAGAGGCGCACTGGAACCGGATGCTGTCGCTCGGCGAGCAGCAGCGGCTCGGCATCGCCCGGGCGCTGTTGCACGCGCCGCAATTCCTGTTCCTGGACGAGGCGACGGCCTCGCTCGACGAACCGTCGGAAGCCGCGCTGTACAGGCTGATCGGCGAAAAACTCCCCGATACCACGGTGGTTTCGATCGGCCACCGCTCGACGCTCGAGGCCTTCCATCAGCGCAATGTCGCGCTGGTCCGCGACGGCGACCACTTCACCCTGCGCGACGCCAGGGTGCCGGTCTCGTCATAGGCCGCCCTCGCGGCTTCGGTTCGGAGGGTTGCGGCGCCGACCCTCCTGCCGGCTGGCCGCCGCAAGCGGGCGCACGATCAGAATATCGAAAACAGCAAAGGGGAGCCGACGGCGGCCGGCGTTCGACGAGACCGCCAAAAACAAAAGGGGCGGCAGATTGCTCTGCCGCCCCTTTATCCTCGGAAGAGGAGATTACTTCAGATTGGACATCGCGGTCAGGTCGACCGAGAGCTTGGCGATACCGGCCGCGCCGCACCAGTTGGAGCTCGTGCCACCCGGGTTGATCGGGGTGACAGCAGTGGTTCCACCGGCGGTGAAGTCGCTGGTGAAGGCACTGCAATCGCCCTTCGACATATCCGTGTCGGAGTAGCGCAGGTCGAGCGTGAACACCTTGTAGGTGAAGCCGATGCCGATGTTCCAGGTGTTGTAGTCGGCATACTTGATGCCGTTCGGGAACGCCGGGACGCCGTAGAAGCTGTCCGAGGTGCCGAGCCACTGCCGGCCGAACTCGCCTGACACGTACATGCCGACGCCGCTCGAACCGAACACGGCGCTGGGCGCGGTGTACTTGCCGATGATCGAGGAGTAGTTGCCCCAGGCGCCGGTGTTGAGGAAGTTCGGCGAGTAGTACTCGTTGATGGTGAACGCCCAGTTGTCGTTGATGGTCCAGGTCGCCTTGCCATAGACTTCGAAGAAGCTGACGTCCTTCTTCATCACAGCAAGATTGGTCAGGGTGTTGGCCTGGCAATCGGCGCTCAGCGGATTGCCGGCGAAGTCGGCCACGGCACCGCCGCCGTAATAGCAGGTTCCACCCGGATACAGGTAACCCCAGACGCCGATGTCGAAGGCGAAGGCTCCGAAGGTCGGGCGGATACCGCCGTAAACGTCGACTTCCGCCGCGGCGCGGTTGGCGAAGGAGATGCTCTCGGTCGAGGTGCCGACGTAGAGCTGCAGGTCCTTGCTGACGTTGTAGCGCGGCTCGAAATAGGCGGTGACCGACGGATTGTGGTTGGACTGGGTGACGCCGCGGAAGATGTAGTCGCTCATGATGCCCGCGCCGAAGGCGATGTCCCAAGGATCGAACGGAGCCGGTGGCGGCGCCTTGACGGCCTTCACCGCCATGTCAGCTGCCATTGCCGAGCTCGAAATCATTGCTAGCGCCGTTGCTAACAAAGCCAGTTTCTTCATGACGATCCCCATCTACTTTTCCAGACAGCCCAGCTCCGGTGGCCCCCAGGGCGCGCGCTAACGGACTGCAACTAAATCGAGTGGGATCAATTTGAATTGCGTGCACGGTACCGTGAAGCCAAAAAGTCATGCAGGTGCCGCCTTTTTAGGCGTTCTAGGCATTGCGCCGCATGTTGGTCTGCGGGTGTTGCATTTGCACCACAAGACTGACACTCCCGTAGCGGTTGAGCCGGGCACCTGACGTGGCGTCGAGCAACAGCCGGCCGGATGCGAAAGCGCCGACGCGAATCGCCGTGCCCGCAAAACCACGGGCTGTCCGCCGATACGGAAAAAGCCGCAGCGGCATCCGCTGCGGCTTCGATCAGGCGAACCCGTCCAGGTCGGATGCAGGTTCGGTTAGTGGTGCTCGCCGTCTGAGGTGCCCCAGCTCGGCGCCGGCTCATGGCTCGGCGTGGCCCAGCTCGGCGCAGGCTGCGGCGCAGGCTCGGGCGCCGGAGGTGCTGCGACCGGGGCAGCCGGCTTCGGCGCGGCGGCCTTCTTCGGCGCGCTCTTCCTGGCGGCCTTCTTCGCGGCTTTCTTGGGCGCGGCCTTCTTTGGAGCAGCCTTCTTTGCAGTTTTCTTCGCGGCTTTCTTGGCCGACTTCTTCGCCGATTTCTTTGCTGACTTCTTCGCAGCCTTCTTGGCCGACTTCTTCGCGGACTTCTTCGCAGACTTCTTCTTGGCCGCTACCACCTTCTTGGCCTTTTTGGCCTTCTTGCTTTTCTTCGCCTTCTTCGACTTCGCCATCGTGGTCCTCCTGTTGCCGCTATGTGAGTCCGCCGGGCGTATTGAAGTGATCGCTTGCCGAACGTTGGCTGCATCTCTGGGAGAGGCACCCTCCACTTCGCTTGTCGGGCATGATGGCCGCGCGATCGCTTCGCGTCTGTGGCAAGGAAGCGCCGGTCCTTCGCATTGCGTCAGACAGGTTGCGTCAGAGCAAGGCTGAGGTCCGGATCATGCTCGAGTGGCAGTCGATCAATTCAATCCTGGCCGGGGACCTCCTGTCGCCCAATCGAGAAGCTCAATCGTGTGCACCACAGGAACTGACGTACCGCCGGCAATCTGAACCATGCAGCCAATATTGCCCGCAGCGATCATGTCCGGTTTGACAAGCGCAATATTGGCGACCTTGCGATCGCGCAATCTGCTCGCAATGTCGGGCTGGAGAATGTTGTAGGTCCCCGCCGAACCGCAACACAAATGGCTCTCAGGCACATCTTTCACCACGAATCCATTCTTGGAAAGCAATTCTTTCGGAAGTTGAGTGATTTTCTGTCCATGCTGCAACGAACAAGCCGAGTGATAGGCGATGGTGACGTCGCCTTTCTGCGTTGAAGGCGCGAGCTCGAGAGCTGAGAGATACTCGGTGATATCCTTTGCCAGCGCCGAGATTCGCTTGGCCGGCTCCGCGAATGTTTTGTCCTCGCGCAGCAGGTAGCCGTAGTCTTTGACAACTGTCCCACAGCCCGAGGTCGTCACCAGAATGGCGTCCAGCCCGTTCTGGTCCGCTTCCCTTTGCCACACCGTGATGTTGGCCCGTGCGCGCGCCAGTGCGTCGGCGTCCTGTCCCATGTGATGGGTCAACGCGCCGCAGCATTGCTCGTCCCTGACCAGCACGACCTCGACGCCGTGCCGGGTCAGCACATTGATGGCGGCCTGATTGATGCGTGGCGCCAGCACCTGCTGGGCGCAGCCCTGCAGCAGCGCGACCCGGCCACGGCGCCGGCCGACCGGCGCAAACACGGTTCCCGCCGCCGGTCCAGCCGGCGGCAGGCCGCGCGGCGCGAGCGCCAGCATCGCCTTGATCCGCCGCAGCAGGCCGGGGCTCGACGCACCAACCGACGGCGTCGGCAGCAGCGCCGCGAACGGACGGGCGAGCCCGGCCAGGATCATGCTGATCCGGAACAGGCCCGGCCGCGGCAGCACGAGGGCGAGCACCGACCGCAGCAGCCGCTCGGTCGGCGGCCGCTGGTAATCCCGTTCGATCCGGACCCGGGCCTGGTCGACGAGGTGCATGTAGTTCACGCCCGACGGACAGGTGGTCATGCAGGCAAGGCACGACAGGCAGCGGTCGATATGCTTGACCACGTCCGCCGTCGGCGGCTTGTCCTTCTCCAGCATCTCCTTGATCAGATAGATGCGGCCGCGCGGGCTATCGAGCTCGTCGCCGAGCAGCACATAGGTCGGGCAGGTCGCGGTGCAGAAGCCGCAATGCACGCAGGCGCGCAGGATCTTGTCGGCTTCCTTGATGTCGGGATCGGCGAGCTGCGCCAGGCTGAACTCGGTCTTCATGCACCCCGCCTCTAAAGCGCGATGAGATGAGGTAGAATCGTCATCGCGCTTCAGCTCCTTGTTTGGGCATGATCTTTTCGGAAAACCGCTTCGCACTTTTCCGGATCATGCCTTGGTCATCCGGCCGCGGTTGAGGACCGACCTCGGATCGAAGCTCGCCCGGACCCGTTCGCCGAGCGCGGCAAGCCCGGCCGGCTGCGGCTGGAACACATCGACCGCGCGGCGCACATCCTCGGTGGCGCGGATCAGGGTGGCGTGTCCGCCAATCGCCTCGACGTGGCCGCGGATCAGCGTCGCCTGCGCGTCGGCATTGGGCGGCACCGCGGCCCAGATCAGCCCGCCGCCCCAGTCGTAGATCACGTCGCCGCCGGTGGCGCGCGACAGTGCCTCGCCCAGCGCACCGCCTGAGGCCGGCGGGCAGACGATGCGCCATACCGGCCACGCCCCGAGCGCGCCGTTTGCCGCGAACGGCACCACGTCGCGCAGCGCGCTCCAGATGGCAACCGAGGCGTCGTCAGCGAGGACGTCGACCGCTCCAAAGGACGAGAGTGTCTGGCTCAGCGACGCCGCCCGGTGCGCCGCCGACGCCGTAATCCCCTCGAGCCGCACCAGCGTGACCGGCTGGCCGGCGGCTGCGAGGCTGCCGAGCGCGCCGGTTCCGGACCGCAGCACTGAGCCAGGCAGATGCGCCGCGCCGGAGACGTCGAAGGGCGAGCCCAGCGCCGCTGTCATCGCCCTGTTGGCGGTGACGTCGTCGAGGGAGCGCAGCACCAGCGTCCGCTCGGCTTCCGGCTTCGGCATGACCTTGAGCGTCACTTCGGTCATGACCGCGAGCGTGCCCCAGGATCCGGCAAGCAGCTTGCAGAGATCGTAGCCGGTGACGTTCTTCACCACCCGTCCGCCGGTCTTGAAGCTGTCGCCGAACCCGGACACAGCGTGCGCCCCGAGCAGGTGATCGCGGGCGCCGCCTGCCTTGATGCGGCGGGGACCGGCGAGGCCGGCGCCGATCATGCCGCCGATCGTGCCGGCGCCGGCGCTGCCGAGCAGCACCGACGTGTCGATCGGCTCGAAGGCGAATTGCTGGTTCTTGGCGTCGATCAGGGATTGCACGTCGGCAAGCGGCGCACCGGCCTGCACGGTGATGATCAGCTCGTTCGGTTCATAGGCGGTGACCGCATTCAGCACCGAGACGTCGAGCACCGCATTGGTCGCCATCGGATGGCCGATGGCGCGCTTCGATCCGTGACCGACGACCTCGAGCGGCTGCTCGCCGGCGACGGCCGCGCGCACCACCTCTTCGACGTCCTTGATGTCTCTGACTTTGAGCGTTTCCACCCGCTAGGCGGTAACGAAATTTCGCTCCGAAATCAAATGCGATGCGACGCGCCCCACCGTGGCAACGCCGGCGAAACCGTCCGGCAATGAGGCCTTGCCGCCCGCCGTGACGGGAACAGTTGCCGGATCGCCCTCGAATGTTGCGCCGGGCAGCCACGACCCTACCAAAGGCTGAGACGCAACACTTCGGCCACGATCGAACCATTTTCACGACATCGACATTTCGACTGTCGCCTAACCGAGTTCGCCGAACGATCCGCTATCCCTCGCCCTGCCGGTTCGGCCGGCAGGACGGTTGGCGCAAATCATCTGGAGGCGATCATGACACGTTCGGACATTACCACCACGACAATGATGCTGACCCGACGATCGGCGATCGGCTCGTTCGCGGCGATCATGACGATCGCCGGCGTCTCGCCCTGGGGCGGATCGCAGGCTCGATCGGAGCAAAGCAACGGAGGACTACCAATGAAGCACTATGCGATGAGCACACGGACCATCAGCGATGCAATCAACACCGCCGGCCTCTTGGTCGTGGCGCAATGGGAAGCGAAGGAGGGACAGGGCGACAAAGTCGCTGCCATTCTCGACAGCTTCCTGCCCGAGGCGCAGAAGGACCCCGGCACCAAGCTATTCCTGATCGGCCGAGGAAAGGACAATCCGGCGCAATTCCTGTTCTACGAATTGTTCCAGGACGAAGCGGCGTTCAAGGCCCATGGGGAGAGCGCCTACTTCAAGACCTACATCGCGGAGCAGGCACTGCCGCTGCTCGCCAAGCGCGAGCGGACGCAATACACGCTGCTGTGACCTGTGGCGCCGCGGGGCTTGTGATGCAGGTCCTCCCGTCCGGTGCAATATCAGACCGACGCACGGCTGCCGAGCGGCGCACCCAGCTCGATCCGCTCGGGCGATTTGCGCCAGAAGGCTGCGATCGAAATCCGAGAGAGCACCGCCGCCTCGATCTGTTCGAGCGGCGCCCTGAGCCGAAGCGCGTGTTTCTCGACGAGATGCCAGGACGCGAACGCGACGCCGAAGGCAATCGGCAGGCTGATCAGGATGTTCAGATACCAATGCTGTACCGGGGGGCCCAACGCCGCAACGGACTGCTGAACGACGACCCCGTAGAGATACATCCCGTACGAGTAGTCGCCGGATGACACGATCCAGTCGCGCCGCGGATTCATGAGCCCCAGATAGCACGCGACATACGCGACGGGTCCAACAATGAACGCATCGGTGTATCCCGTGGTCATCCCGGCCGCGCAAAGCGTCAGTGCGAGCAGGAACGCGGTGCGGTTGAACGGGACCTTGTCGCGCCAGAGATAGAAGCCGACACCTGCGAGGAAGCAGAACACGAGCAGCGGCGGACGAAGGTGAAGATACTGCACGTCCGAATGGTAGATATCGTGCCAGGCGAAACCGATCTGGGCGAACACCAGAAATGCCAGATACAGCACCCTGTTGAAGCAGATCGTGGCCACGGCGAGCAGCGCCAGGATCACATAGCACCACAGCTCATACGGGACCGTCCAAAGCTGCGCATTCACCGCAAAGGGTACCGGATTGTGCAGAAAGACGCCCGGAAGCTGATAGTGGATGTCGCCGACGATATTGTGAAAATAGGCATAAAATTGCGGGTCCGCGAAATACTGCGCGAGGGGAAGCGCAGTGAAGATCGGGCCGATGATGATGGCCGAGAGTGTCGTCTCGACCGCAAGCGCGGGCACAATGCGAAGCACGCGCAGGCCGAGAAATGAAATCAGGCTCTTGCACCTCAGCAAACTCGCCGTCACCAGAAACCCGCTCAAGGCGAAGAAGAGCGCAAGGACCATTGCGGCCCCGATGCGGATATGGTCCAGGATCTCCATCGCCCGGTCGATCCCAAAGGTGACGTTCGCACTGTGCAGGCAGATGATGGTGGCCGCCAGCGCGAGCCGCAGATAGTCGAAGCCTGCGGGCCGATAGCGCGAAAGAGCCAACTGATCGGCCAGGCTAAACAAGGGTTGCATTGCGCTTCCGGGACAACTGTTTCATCGGAAACTATCCAGCAACGAACTAACAAGGCATGAACGCATAGCGTGCATGTCTAAGCAGACGCGATATAGGCGACGCGTCCCCGAATTCGCAGCAAGCAATGGTTATCGACCGGAAAGGACGATCGGTCGAACTGGATTGATCGGCCCCGGCTGGACGACGGCCTCTCGTTCGGCCTGCTCGGCCCGGCGTCCGAATCCGAGGATCGAAAGCCTGGAGAGCATCGCTGCTTCCGACCGCTCGACGGCATCTCTGAGCCGCAGCGCATGTTTCTCGACCAGATGCCAGGACCCGACGGCGACGCCGAACGCAATCGGCAGGCTGATCAGGATATTCAGATACCAGTGCTGAACCGATGTGCCGAACGTCGCCACGCACTGCTGGATCACGAAGCCGTAGAGATAGAGCCCATAGGAGTAATCGCCCGACGACACGATCCAAGTGCGCCGCGGATTGAGCAGGCCGAGATAGCACGCGACATAGGCGGCCGGCACCGGCGCCAGCGCGTCGCCGCGTCCGGTGGCCATGCAGGCCGCGCACAACACCAGCGCCAGCAGGCAAATGGTGCGGTTGAACGGCACCTTGTCGCGCCAGAGATAGAAGCCGACGCCGGCAAGGAAGCAGAACACCAGAAGGTGCGGGCGAAGCTGGATCGGCACCTCGTCCCAGCGGTAGAGGTCGTAGCTCAGCAGCGCGATCTGGGCGACCACCATGAACACAAGATACGCCACCCTGTTGAAGGCAATCGCGGTTGCGGCGAGCAGCGCCAGGATGACGTAGCACCACAATTCGTACGGCACCGTCCAGAGCTGGGCATTTACCAGCTTGGGCATCGGGTTGTGCAGGAAGACGCCCGGCAGCTCGTAATGGATGTCGCCGACGATATTGAGGAAATAGGCGTGGAAGTTCGGGTCGGCGAAATATTGCGCCAGCGGCAGTTCGGTGAAGATCGAGCCGATGATGATCGCCGACAGCGTGGTCTCGACCGCGAGCGCGGGCCCGATCCGAAGCACGCGCAGGCCGAGAAAGGAAATCAGGCTCTTGCATCTCAAGAGGCTTGCCGTCACCAGGAAGCCGCTCAACGCAAAGAACAGCGCGAGGATCATCGCGACGCCGATGCGCAGCGTGCTCGAGATTTCCAGCGCCCGGCCGAGCCCGAGCGTCACGTTCAGGCTGTGCAGGCAGATGATCGATACCGCGAGCACGATCCGCATGTAGTCGAAACCTGCGGGCCGATTGCGCGACAGCGCCAGCTGATCGGCAAGGCTCGGCATCGATGTGTTGGCGAAGACCTGCATCTCCTGAAAATACCGGGGAACAGTTGAAGGCGGTGTAAACGGTGCCCGTTGCAAATTGCGGCGGCGCGCGACGGCTCTGATGGCGTGTCACGGCCATCGCGGCAAGCATCGGTTAAGGTTATCGGCTGGTGAGCGCGATCCGTCGAAATGTACCGATCGGCACCCGGTGATTTTGGTCGCGGCTCGACCGCCGTAGGGAGAACCGCCGCAATGAGCATCAAACTGACCGCCATCGCGCTGCTCTCGATCATCGTGGCGGGAGAGGCGCGTGCCGCCATGCTCACCGACACCGAGGCGACGTTCCTCGAGCAGCTCGTCACCGCAGCCGCGGTGCTCGAACAACGATGCACCGGCTATGAGCCCGATGGCACCGGCGGCGTTCAACTCGGCGCCCGGCTTCTCGGCAGCCCCGATGCCGCGATGGCGATGATCAACGCCTTTGACGCCGCCATCAAGGCCCACGACGGCAATGACTACGATCCGGACAAATTCCGCCCCGAGGTGTCCGAAGCGGCAGGGAAGACGTTCAAGCGAGTCAGGGCCGAGTTGATCGAAGACCCGGAAGGGGCCTGTGCCGAATATGGCGACAGCGGCGCGGCAGTCGGCCTGCTGCGACGGTACTAGAGCGTGATCCGGAAAAGTGGAAACCGGTTTTCCGAAAAGATCATGCTCAAACAAAGAGATGAGATCGTGATGCGTTTCCGTGGAAACGCATTACGATCTAGAACCGCGGGATATCCGGGAAGGCCAGCTTGCCGGCGTGGACATGGACGCGGCCGAGCTCGGCGCAGCGATGCAGCGTCGGAAACACCTTGCCGGGGTTGAGCAGGCCCTGCGCATCGAAGGCGCATTTCAGCCGCTGCTGCTGGTTGAGGTCGATCTCGGTGAACATCTCCGGCATCAGGTCGCGCTTCTCGATGCCGACCCCGTGCTCGCCGGTGAGCACGCCGCCGAGCTCGACGCAGCAGCGCAGGATGTCGGCGCCGAACGCCTCGGCCTTCTCGATCTCGCCCGGCTTGTTGGCATCGTAGAGGATCAAGGGATGCAGATTGCCGTCGCCGGCGTGAAACACGTTGGCGACGCCGAGGCCGTATTTCTCCGAGAGGTCGCGGATCCGCGCCAGCGCCTTCGGCAAGGCGCCGCGCGGGATGGTGCCGTCCATGCAAAGATAGTCCGGCGAGATGCGCCCGACCGCAGGGAATGCCGCCTTGCGGCCGGCCCAGAACAAATTGCGTTCGGCCTCCGAGTTGGAGATCTGCAGCGTCACCGAACCGCAACCCTTGGCAATGGTCTCGACCCGAGAGATCAGCTCGTCGACCTCGATCTGTGGGCCGTCGAGCTCGATGATCAAAAGCGCCTCGACATCGAGCGGATAGCCGGCATGGACGAAAGCTTCCGCGGCGTGGATCGCGGGCTTGTCCATCATCTCCATGCCGCCGGGGATGATGCCCGCGCCGATGATCCGCGCCACGCATTCGCCGGCCGCCTCGACCTCGGCGAAGCCGACCATCAGCGCGCGCGCCGTCTCCGGCTTCTGCAGGATGCGCACCGTGATCTCGGTGATGACGCCGAGCAGCCCCTCGGAGCCGGTGATGATGCCCATCAGATCGTAGCCGGCATTCTCGCACCCCTTGCCGCCGATGCGCAGGATCTCGCCACTCATCAGCACGATCTCGCAGCCCAGCACGTTGTTGGTGGTCATGCCGTATTTCAGGCAGTGCACGCCGCCGGAATTTTCCGCGACGTTGCCGCCGATCGAGCAGGCGATCTGCGACGACGGATCGGGCGCGTAATAGAAGCCGGCATGAGCCACCGCCTGGCTGATCGCGAGGTTGGTGACGCCGGGCTCGGTGACAACGACGCGGTTGTCGAAGTCAATCTCGCGAATCCGCTTGAACTTGCCCAAGCCCAGCAGCACGGCGTCGGCCAGCGGTAGCGCGCCGCCGGACAGCGAGGTGCCGGAGCCGCGCGGCACCACCTTGATGCCCTGCTGCTGGCAGTATTTGAGGACCTTCGAGACCTGCTCGGTGGTATCGGGCAGCACCACGACCATCGGCGGCTGCCGATAGGCGGTCAGGCCGTCGGATTCATAGGTCAGCATCTCGGCGGCGCTGTCGATCACACCCTCGCCCGGGACGATTGCGCGCAGGGCTGCCGTGATCTCGGCGCGGCGGGCAAGGACGGCCTGATCGGCCGCCGGCATCATGATGGACATTGGTGTTCCCTTGGGACGGCTGTCGCCCCTCGCCGATTTGTTACGACAAATCAATCACGTCTGCACCTGTTTCAGTCGCCTTGTTTCAGTCAGCCGGCCGAAGGTCGGATTGCCCTCACCCGCAAGGCCTAGTTCTCTCTGGGACAAGCGGGCCGTCATGAAACCTGTCAAAGTTTCGTGGCTTGTCCTGTCCAAGCCGGACATGCCACAAACGCTTCACTACCCCCGGGACGAAACGAAGAGAACCCCATGAACCTAAAGACCTTGAGCGCGCTGGCGGTCGTCACATCGCTGGCCACCGCATCCTCCGCGCTGGCGCAGGATGCCGCCGCCGGCAAGACCTCGTTCAACAAATGCCTCGCCTGCCACGCAATCGGCGAAGGCGCCAAGAACAAGGTCGGCCCCGAGCTCAACGGCCTCGACGGCCGCCACTCCGGCACTGCGCCGGACTACAACTATTCCGACGCCAACAAGAATTCCGGCATCACCTGGAACAAGGATCAGTTCCTCGCATACATCAAGGATCCGAAAGCCAAGATCCCCGGCACCAAGATGGCCTTCGCCGGCATCAAGAACGAGACCGAAGCCCAGAACGTCTGGGCCTACATTTCGTCCTTCGACAAGGACGGCAAGCAGAAGCAGTAGCTCGCGAACGGGGCGGGCAATGATCAGCGCCCGCCTTGCTCGCCCCTCATCCTGAGGAGCCCGCGAAAGCGGGCGTCTCGAAGGATGTAGGCCACAGACCGGGCCTCATGGTTCGAGACGGCGCTGACGCGCCTCCTCACCATGAGGAGCCGGGCTCGGCCGCGTTCAGCGCGGCAAGAGATTGGTCTTGGCGAGATCGACCACCTCGTCGCCGCGGCCGCTCATCACGGCGCGCAGCACCCACAGGCTGAAGCCCTTGACCTGCTCCAGCGTAATGGTCGGCGGCATCGACAATTCCTGCGTCGCCGTCACGACGTCGAGCACGGCCGGGCCGTCATGCGCGAAGACGTCGCGGATCGCGCCCTCGAGCTCGCCGGGATCCTCCACCCTGACGCCGTGAATGCCCATCGCGCGAGCCATCGCCGCGAAATCGGGATTCTTCAGATCGACCCCGGTCTCGATGAAGCCGGCGGCCTTCATCTCCAGCGCCACGAAGCCGAGCACGCTGTTGTTGAAGATCACGACCTTCACCGGCAGCTTGGCCTGGGTCAGCGTGATCAGATCGCCCATCAGCATCGCAAAGCCGCCGTCGCCGGACATCGACACCACCTGCCGGGCGGGCTGCGCCGCCTGCGCGCCGATCGCATGCGCCATCGCGTTGGCCATCGAACCATGCACCCAGGAGCCGACCAGCCGGCGGCGGCCGTTCATTTTCAGATAGCGCGCGGCCCAGATCGTCGGCGTGCCGACATCGGCGGTGAACACCGCGTCCTCGCTCGCCTGCTCGCTCAACAGCCGCGCCAGGTATTGCGGATGGATCGGCTTCTGGCCTGGCTTGCCGCGGGCGAGATCGTCGAGCCCGGCGCGGGCGTCCTTGTAATGCGCGAGGCTGGCGTCGAGGAATTTGCGCTCGGTCTTCACCGCCAGCTTCGGCAACAGCGCCGCGATGGTCTCGCCGACGTCGCCGACGATGCCGAGATCGAGCTTGCAGCGGCGGCCGAGATTTTCCGGGCGGATATCGACCTGGGCGATCTTGATGCCGGTCGGGAAGAACTGCTTGTAGGGAAAGTCGGTGCCCAGCATCAGCAGCACGTCGCAGCCGTGCATCGCGGCATAGCCGGAGGAGAAGCCGATGAAGCCGGTCATGCCGACGTCATAGGGATTGTCGTATTCGACATATTCCTTGCCGCCGAGCGCATGCACGATCGGGCTCTTCAGCGTCTCGGCAAGCTTGATCAGGCCGTCATGCGCGCCGGCACAGCCGCGGCCGCAGAACAGCGTGACGCGACTGGCGCCATTGAGCAGCGCGGCCAACGCATTCAGTTCGGTGTCGGCCGGACGCACCACCGGCACCGGCGGCAGCAGGCCGGCATTCGGCGCGATGTCGCGCTTCGGCGCCGGCCGCATCGCGACGTCGCCGGGCAGCACCAGCACCGCGACGCCACGCTTGCCGACCGCGGCGCGGATCGCGTTCTC
This sequence comes from Bradyrhizobium sp. USDA 3364, assembly GCF_054056355.1. Taxonomy (NCBI): domain Bacteria; kingdom Pseudomonadati; phylum Pseudomonadota; class Alphaproteobacteria; order Hyphomicrobiales; family Nitrobacteraceae; genus Bradyrhizobium; species Bradyrhizobium sp. USDA 3364. Next base: position 4,070,058 of record NZ_JBSRYG010000002.1, on the reverse strand, counting down.
CAGCATGTAGGGCAGCTGCGCCGGATCCGACACCAGTTCGCAATAATGGCTGCATTCGCGGAACAGGTCCTGCGGATGGGTCTCCTGGAAATAGCCGCCGCCGATCTCGGCCGACGGGATCTGCGCCGCCAGCGCCAGCACGGGGGTGCGGCTGCGATGCGCGTCGAACAGGCCGTTGATGAGATGGAGATTGCCCGGGCCGCAGGAGCCCGCGCACACTGCGAGGTCGCCCGTGATCTGGGATTCGGCGGCGGCGGCGAAGGCCGCCACCTCCTCGTGGCGCACATGCAGCCAGTCGATCGTCCCGCGCTTGCGCAAGGCCTCGGTCAGGCCGTTGAGGCTGTCGCCGACGACACCATAGATGCGCTTCACACCGGCCTGGGCAAGGGTTTCAGCGATGAGGTCGGCGATGTTGTCGATCCGCATGAGACGTGTCCTTCGATGTAACCGGGAAACCGCGCGACGACATGATGTTCGGCGCGATGCGGCGGCGCAAGCCTTGCCGGATCACATTCGCGCGGCGAACACGCGGCGGCTATTGCGCCGAGACCATGTGCCGCGTCATCCGGCCGGCCATCGCCTCGATCTCGGACGCCACGAGATCGGTCGCGGCGTACTGCACCATGTGGCCCATGCCCGGCAGCACGATGAGCTTTGCGTTCGGCGCCGTAGCGGCCAGCGGACGCGAGTGAATGCCGGTCGAGACCGTCTTGTCCGCATCGCCCGAAATGATTGTGACCTGTGCCTTGATCTCCGTATAGCGCGGTGCCTGTTCGATAACGGCAGCCTTCAGCGTCACGAGGTCGCGCGCGTTGGCGATGAACTCGCGCGGCCGCAGCAACAGCAGCGTCGCGCTGTCGCGGACGAAATCAGCCGGCATCGGCTGCGGCGCGAACACGCCGCGCGCGCCCGAACTGGCGACGAGGAGACCCAGCGGCAACGTGATCGTGTGCGCAAGCAATGGCCCGATCAGCGGCGTCGAGATCACGTCATTATAGCGGCCGGCGCCGCCGCGCCAGGGATAGGCGACGGGCGCGAGCAGCACGAGGCCCGCGACGCGGTCCGGATGATCCAGCGCCATGCGCAGGCCGAGCGCGCCGGCCCAGGAATGCGCCACCACGATTGCGCGGTCGACACCGATTCTGGTCAGCGCGTCGGCGATCATCCGGCCCTGGATTGCGGACGTCGAATCCGCGACACGCTCGCGCGTGCTCCAGCCATGGCCCGGCCGGTCGATCAGGATGACCCGGCGCGTCCTGGCGATCTGGACGCCGAGCGGCTGCATCGCGCAGAGGTTGGAGCTCGCGCCATGCAGCATCACGACCGGCGGCCCCGCGGCATCGCGGGGGCCGAGCTCGATCACATGCAGCCGCGCGCCTGCGACATCGATCATCCGGCCCTGTGGCGGACAGGCGCGCTGGATCAGCGTCACGCCGATTTGGGTTGCCAAGGCCAGCGCCAGCCCGGCCACCGCCAGTGCGATGATCGCGCTCAACATCGAGGGGGTCCGAAGGGTGTTGGGCACCCGGAAATTACGAGGAAGCCGCGGTCAGGTTTCGCCCGGTACCGGATTTGTCCCGGCCGGAGCACACTGCTGTCCAAAAAGCCAATTATCGCTCCGGCTCGCGCCCGGGCCGACAGTTGTCCACAATGCGCCCAGCCTGTGGATAGCGGGTTCATACCTGCGTCATTAGTCATTTCATAGATTGGCGGTGGCAATTTTGCCATCAGACGCGAGGCTACATCGAAACCGGGACGCGCTCTCTGGCTTGTACACCAAATCCACAGGAACCGGCGTCCGCACGACGAGTTCAACGGGAAGTAATCGGAGGAGTACCATGATTTCCGACCCTAGCGATGCGGCCATCGACCAGATCGTGGCGAGTTGCAATGGCGACCTGCGCGGTGCCCTGAAGGCACTCTTGCTGGTGAACGAGCACCTGGAGGCGGAGCTTCAGCAATTCTACGCTGCCGTAGCCCAGGACAGCGCGTCCCGCGGCAAGTTCCTACACTAGTCCCTTCGCCGGACCGTATCGCGAGCACATCTCAATTCGCGAGCCACGCGCCCATCCGTCCGCGATCGAGATCCATCGCACGCAATCAGATGTCGCGGCCTTCGACCTTCTCGGTCAGCTGCTTGACGATCTGCGGCACCTTCTCGAGGTAGGGATCGACAGCCAGCGCCTTGCGGAAGGCGTCGAGCGCACGCTTGTCGTCGCCCATGTCCTGCATGATCATGCCGACGCCCGCCAGCGCGCCGAAATGGCGGGGCTCGCGGGTCAGCACCTGCTGCAGATCGGACAGCGAACGGACATAGTCGTTCTTGAGGTAGTAGATCGTCGCGCGCCGGTTCCAGGCCTCGACATAGTCGGGCCGCAGCTTGATTACGGCGTCCAGCAGCTTCAGCGCGATATCGACATTCTGGGCGTCGAGCGCGGCCTTGGCGCGTACCATCAGCAGCGCCGCGGTATCGCTTGGGGTTTGCAGCCACAGCGCCCAGATCCGCGCCTCGACGTGCCGGGCGCTGTCCTCATCGGGCGCGGCCTTCAGCGCGCCGAACAGGAAATCCAGCCCGCGGGTGCGGTCGGCCGGAACCTTCGGCAGCTTGGTCGGCGCTTCCGGAAGCTTCTTCTGAGCCCTGGGCGGCGGCACCACCCGCGGATCGTCCTGCGCGGCGGCCGCGACAGGCATGGCCAGCAGCGCGGCGATCACGATCGCCAGCCGACGGTTGGCAGGACCTAGGAGATTTAATCCCATCACCGAAGTCTAGACGCACAAAGCCGCACTGCAAAGCAGCGCGGCGTCAAAGACCTGTGAAGGATACGTCGGAATCAACCGGCGATCCGCTCAGGACGGCAGCCTTCTCGGATCAATCTTTTCAGATCAGCCCTGGCGCGCCTTGAAGCGGCGCTGGACCTTGTTGATCACATAGACGCGGCCCTTGCGGCGGACCAGACGGTTGTTGCGATGGCGGCCGCGCAGCGACTTCAGCGAGTTACGGACCTTCATGGGACAATCCTGTTACTTCGAAAGGCCCGTGTTGGAGGCCGTACCTGATCAATGCCAATAACTGGCGAAGCCAATAGTTGGCGAAATGGGATTTATCCCGACAAGCGGCCTGCCGCCCGGGACGGCCGGTTTCTAAGCCATCGGACCGTTAAATGTCAACCGATGCGGGCCGATTTTCAGGCCCATCCTGCCGTGGAACCTGCGCGCGCCAATCCGCCACGCCATTGAGATCGCTTCGGAAACGGCGTCCGTCCTGATGATCCGCGCGTGGGCCTGTGCAGCCGCCGCGCCCTGACGGCGGCTGCACAGGCCGGCGAATCGTGTTTTGCCGCACCGGACTCGGGCCCCCCTTGCGAACTTCGCGGCCGAGCCGAGATCCGACCGCGATCCCGCCCCATCGGCCTCAGATCGCTTGCGAAAATCGTTATATCATATAATTATTTTCCATCACCAACAAACAGACCGCCGGGGAAGCCGAATGCCCAAGCTCAAACTGCCCGACATCGAAAAGGTCACAGCGATCGACATCCACACCCATGCCGAGGAGCCGTGCGGCATGCATGGCGACGACGGCTATGACGACTTCCAGGCGCAGATGGCCGACTACTTCAAGTCGCCGCACAAGCATCCGCCGACCGTGCCGGAGACCGCGGCCTACTACCGTTCGAAGAACATCGCCGCGGTGATCTTCCCGGTCGATGCCGAGCGCGAGACCGGCTTCCGCCGCTACAACAATCTCGAAATGCTCGAGGTCGCCTCCGATCATCTCGACGTGCTGATCCCGTTCGTCTCAATCGACCCCCACAAGGGCAAGCTCGGCGTCCGCGAGGCGCGCAAGCTGATCGAGGAGTACGGCGTCCGCGGCTTCAAATTCCATCCGACCATGCAGGGCTTCTACGCCAACGACCGCATGGCCTATCCGCTCTATGAAGCGATCAATGACGGCGGCGCGATCGCACTGTTCCACACCGGCCAGACCGGCGTCGGCTCGGGCATGCCGGGCGGCATGGGGATGCGGCTGAAATATTCCAACCCGATGTACATGGACGACGTCGCGGCCGACTTCCCCGACCTCAAGATCATCCTCGCGCATCCCTCCTTCCCCTGGCAGGAAGAGGCGCTGTCGGTCGCGACCCACAAGCCAAACGTCTATATCGACCTGTCCGGCTGGTCGCCGAAATATTTCCCGCCGATCCTGGTGCGCTACATCAACTCGATCTTGCAGGACAAGATGCTGTTCGGCTCCGACTGGCCGGTCATTACGCCGGACCGCTGGCTCGCCGATTTTGCGAAACTCGACATCCGCGAGGAGATCCGCCCGAAAGTATTGAAGGCCAACGCACGGAGGATTTTGGGCATCTAGCGCATGATCCGGACCCGGAGGGCCGCGTTAGCGCAAAGTGCGGAGCGGTTTTCCCTCGCGACAAACCCGGAACGCGTTGGCGCGGAGACCATGCGCAAACAAGGAGATGAGATCATGACGCGATTCCGTGGAAGCGCGTCATGATCTAAGGGAGTATCATCGGAGGCAAGCTTCGGAGGTGGTTCATGACGAACTTCACCGGACTTGCAGCCCTTCTCGCCACGCTCGCTCTGTGGGGGTTCGGCCCACCCCCCGCGCCGGCGGCCGACACTGCGCCGCGCCTCGTGGAGTTCGAAAGCCCGCTGGCCGGACCGCAAGCGTTGCAGGGCTTTCTGCGTGTGCCCGATGGTCCCGGCCCCTGGCCCGCGGTCGTGCTGATGCATGGCTGCGGCGGCGGTTGGCGGAGCGTCGACGAGCGCTGGGGCAAGCGGCTCGCCGAATGGGGCTATGTCGCGCTGACGATCGATCGCTTCGGAACGCGCGGCATCACGAGCGCGTGCACGGGCGGACTGCCGCCGTCGACATTGTATGATGCGTACCGCGCGCTGGACTACCTTGTCGGACAGCCGTCGGTCGACCCGAGCCGGGTGGCCGTGCTCGGATTTTCCCAGGGCGCGACGCTGGCGCTGCTCGCGGTGGAGCGCGGCCAGATCGAAGGCTCCTCGAAGGAAAAATTTCGCGCCGCGATCGGCTTCTATCCACTGTGCGGCGGGGTCAAGGGCAACATGACCGTGCCGACGCTGATCCTGGTCGGAGAGCTCGACGACTGGGCGCCCGCGAATGCGTGCCGCAACCTTGCCGAGGGCCGTGACGACTGGGGCATGGCGCGGGAGAAGGACACGGGGATTCCGATCGCGATCACCGTCTACCCCGGCGCCCATCATGATTTCGACGTGCCCTCGCTCCGCACGCCCCAGACGCAGCTCGGTCATCACCTCGAATTCAACGCGGCCGCCCGCGACCAATCCGTCGACGCCCTCAGGAATTTCCTGTATTCGACGATCGGCGGGCAAGAGAGACCACAATGACAATCAAGGCAATCGTCTTCGACGCCTACGGCACACTCTACGACGTCCAGTCGGTGGCCGATGTCACCGAGGATGCGTTTCCCGGCTATGGCGACATCATCACGCAGGTCTGGCGCCTCAAGCAGCTCGAATACTCCTGGCTGCGCACGCTGATGCGGCGCTACCAGGATTTCGCCACAGCCACCCGCGACTCGCTGGCCTACACGCTGCGCTGCCTCGGCCTGCAATATGACGAAGCGACCTTTGGGCGCATCATCGACAAGTATCAGCATCTCGCGCTGTATCCGGATGCCGTCGCAGCGCTCGAGGCGATGAAGGACAAGAAGCTCGCGATCCTCTCCAACGGCAGCCCCGACATGCTGAATGCGCTGGTGCGTAATTCCGGGCTCGACCGCCTGCTCGATGCGACCATCAGCGTCGATGCCCACAAGGTGTTCAAGCCGGCGCCCGAGGCCTACACGCTGATCGAGGAGGTGCTGAAAGTACCGCCCGCGGAGGTGCTGTTCATCTCCTCCAATCCGTGGGACGCCTGCGGCGCCAAGGCGTTCGGCCTCAACGTCGCCTGGATCGAGCGGGTGACGCCGGAAGCGATGGCGCTCGCCTGTGTCGAGAGCGAGACGGTCGCCCCATTGACGATGTTCAAGGCACTGCGTACCCAGATGGACGAGCTCGGCGTCGTGCCCGATCACAGGATCCACGGTCTCTCCGAGCTTCCTGCCCTGGTGTCTGCCAGATCCTGACTAGCAAGGTCCTGAACTTCATGAGCATCGAGTCCGTCCGCGCCTTCTTCGCCGAGAAGGCGCCCGATATCTCCGTGATCGAATCCAGTGTGAGCTCCGCGACCGTCGTGCTGGCGGCAGAGGCCTATGGCGTCGAGCCGGCGCGGATCGCCAAGACGCTGAGCCTGCGGGTCGGCGACCGCGTGGTGCTGATCGTCGCCGCCGGCACGTCGCGGATGGACAACAAGAAGGTCAAGGCGACCTTCGGCGGCAAGCCGAAGATGCTCGGCCTCGACGAGGTCGCCGACATCACCGGCCACGAGGTCGGCGGCGTCTGCCCGTTCGGGCTGAAGACGCCGCTGCCGATCTATTGCGATGTGTCGCTGAAGGCGTTCGACGTCGTGGTGCCGGCCGCGGGCTCGACCCACAGCGCGGTGCGCATCACGCCGGACAGGATGGCGGAGCTGACGGCGGCCGAGTGGGTCGACGTCTGCGAGGTCAGGCCCTAGAGATTCTTGCTTGCCGCATCTTCTTCACGCGAACCGGTCCACTTCGCTCAAGAGGCTCCAAAGGGCGATGTGTTCAGCTTGAAGTATCATCGCGCTTTGGTTTCTTGTTTGAGCATGATTTTTTTGGAAAACCGCTTCGCACTTTGCGCCAACGCGGCCCTCCGGGTCCGGATCATGTTCTAGTCATCATCGTAGTCGGGCGCGGGCCGCGGCGGCGCAACCGGCGCAGGCTGGGTCTGCTGTGGCGCGCGCGGTCGTTGCTGCACCTGCGGGCGCTGCGGCGCGCGTCCCTGTCCCTGGGTTTGCGCCTGTTGCTGCGCATTCGACTCGAATACAGCGCGACAGCCGCTGGAGAGCTGCGGCGTGTTCTGCCGCAGGCAAGCAACAATCCGGTTGGTGTCGGGAACCTGGTCGCCGCAGAGCCGCCACACATCCGGCGTGCACGCCATCTGCTGTTCCCATGTTCCGCGATACTCCTGCGACAACGCAGGCACGGCAACGCCAAGGCCGCCGATCGCGATCGCTAAGCTCAGGACAATCCGCTGCTTCTGCATGCCCAGTGCCCTTTTTCGATTTGATCCGCGCACGCGCGGGTTCCGCGCGGCGATTGCTCCAAGCTGGCAAATGAATGCGGCCAAGGATCGTTTCAAGGAACGCTCTTGCGGACAACTAAATGTGAAGGCGAGGTTCCCTATTCGAGTTTCTATTCGACCTTGCCGATCTTCTTCACCGCCTCGATCAAGCGCGCGCTGTCGTCCGCAACAAATTTTGAAAACTCCGGCGCATCCATGTAGGCGACCGGACTGCCCGCAGTCTCGAAGGTCTTGATCACTTCGGGCGCCTTCACCGCATCGGCCATCGCCGCGCGCAACCGCGTCATGATCGGCGCCGGCAGCGCGGCCTGCGCGAACAAGCCCGCCCAGATGTAGAACTCGACATCCTTGTAGCCGAGTTCCCTGAAGGTCGGCAGATCGGGGAAACTCGCGATCCGCTCGGCGCCCCAATTGGCGAGCACGCGCATCTTGCCGTCATCGACCTGCTGCTTGAGCGTGCCCGGCGCCGATGCCAGCGCTTGCACGGTACCCGAGAGCAGCGCGGTGAGCGCCGGGCCCGCACCGCGGAACGGGATGTGCAGCAGCTTGATTCCGGCGCTCGCCGCGAACATCTCCATCGCGACATGCAGCGTGCCGTAGGGGCCGGACGAGCCGTAGGGGATTTGTCCCGGCCGCTTCTTCGCATCGTCGACGAACTCTTGCAGGGTCTTCCATGGCGCCGAGGCCGGCACCGCAAGCAAAGTCGGGTCGGCGAGCACGCGCGCCACGGGCGCGAACTGCGACACTTCATACGCAACCGGACGATCGAACAGCCGGTCGGCCTCCGGCAGCACCGCGAGCGAGGACAGCGTCATCAGCAGCGTATAGCCGTCGGGCTCGGCGCGCGCGGCCTGCGCATTGCCGATCGATCCACCCGCGCCGCCCGCACGATTGTCGACGATGACGGGCTTGCCGAGGATACGCTCCAGCGCCAGCGCCACCGGCCGCGCCGCGAGATCGGCCTGGCCACCGGCCGGAAACGGCACGATCATCGTGATGTTGCGGGTTGGATAGACGCCTTGCGCAAAGGCGGGGTCGGCGAGCGCAGTGTGTGCAAGCGGTAATGCGGCAGCGGCGCGCAGAAGTTCGCGGCGGTTCATCGAAAGATTCTCCCCAGTCATCTTTTTTGGCGATCGCAGCCGATCGCGATGCCGCGGTCAAAGCCGCAGCTTGGTCGCATGGTGCAGGAACGGAGCGCCGACCTCAAGCGTCCCGCGCGTCGTACCCGATGCGCCTGAGCGACGAGGAAGATCAGGCCGGCCGGATCAGGTGCTAGCGCTTGTGCGCCGCCTTGCGGGTCTTTCCGACGGACCGCTTCTTCGCAGCGCCGCGCTTGGTCGCGGTCTTTTTGCTGGCGGCTGCGCGGCGCACCGGGGCGGCCGCAGCCGGACGCTTGCGCGCCACGGCCTTCTTGCCCGCTTTCCTGGCCGTATGCTTGGCGGCCTTCTTGGCTGCCTTCTTCGCTGCTTGCGGGCGCGAGCGGCGTGTCGTCGTCACGCTCCGGCGCCGTGCACCGCTTCCCCCGACCGGAACGATGTGGTCGTCGGCATCCAGTGTGAGTTGCTGAAGCTGATACGCCGGCAGGAAGCCCGGATCGTTGTAGAGCTTGCTCAGGCTGCCCTGGTCGAACTTGCCGCCCTGCCCGCGATCCTCGCCGCCGCCGGCGCGCCAGGCCGCTTCCCAGACCCGGGCCAGGGTTTTCGCGCCATCCTGCATGCACGCCGCGGTGGCGTCCTTCAGCTTCGACCACATCACGTCGATTTGGCCGCTCCCCATGTGGGAATTGAACAGGTTGACGACCGTCATCGGCGGCAGCCGCTTCACGGTCCGCTGCATCAGCGCGACCACGGCGACCGCGGCATCGCGACCGGTCGGCGTGCCGCCTGGAACGATCTCGGCGACGTCGCCGGTCTTTGCGTCGGGGATCATCTTGATGAGATCCTTGCCGTGCCGGCCGATCATCGTGGTCTCGTACACGCTGTGCACCTTGGCATGCGCCTTGTCGTTCGGGTCGAGGCCGTGATGGAATTGCGAGATGTGCAGCGGTTGGCAGGCATCGCCGATGTAATGCGCGACGATTCCCGCGGCACAGGTGAATTCCAGCTCCTTGTTGGCGGCGGCGTAGCCGACCATCTCGTCGAATATCTGCCAGACCCGGAACGGCAACGCGCCGCGCCGGTCCTCGCCGATCCCGTCGTAATAATCATTCCAGACCTTCGGATCGACGTTGCGCGTCGACTCCGCACAAAGATCCAGCAGCGTCTTGCCGTCCTTGCCGGGCTTGTCCATGTCGGCGAAATGGTTGCTCTCGTCGGTGTGCCGGGTGAAGCGCCAGACCAGGTCGGCGACGTCGGCGAGCGGCGCGAATGCGCCTCGCTGAAATGGCTTGAGGTCGGCAAGGAGCTTGTCGTCGAGGCCGATATTGTCGGAATTGGCGTCCATCATGGTCGCGAGCTTGGGCAGCTTCGAATCGATCAGGCCGGTCGCATAGGCGCCGATCTTCACGTGTCCCCATTCGCCCCAATATTCGGTATGGCCGGCGTTCCAGTCGCCGATCAATTCGACATCGAGTTCGCGGCACAAGGTCGCCATGCAGATGCCGAGCGCGACCTGCATCGGGACCTTGCCGCCTGATCCGAACAATTCCTGGCCGCCCCATTCGAGCGCCAGCGGGCTGAGGATGCGCGCGCCGCCGGCATTCCTCTTCGCATCCGGATCGTCGAGAAACCAGACCGTGCCGGAATCGCCGGGATAGTTGTTGAGCGCCGTGTCGCTGTCGCGCGGGCCGATCACGAAATCGCTGACATATTCCATGCCGCCGACGGTCTTGTAGCGATAGAACAGGCCGATGATCTTGCCCTTCATCAATCCGCTGGTCGCGCCGAAGGCGATCAGCGGCTGGTTGATGATGTCGAGGCGGAAGGTGCCGACATTGAGATCGACGACGTCGCCGACTTGGCCGACGCCGTAGACCTGCGCGGTCCAGCCCTTGACGTCATCGACGCGGATCAGCCCGGCATCGAGATTGGCCACCACGCGCGAGCCGGGCCAGCCCGGATAGACATCGCTGAAGGCGCGCTTGCCGAGTTGCAGCGCGTCGCTGATGCCGAGGCGGCGATCGGTGTTCTTGAAGCCGGCGAAGATCTCGCGACCGGCCGTGCCGACCACGTGACGGTTGGAAAGCGCAAACACCGTCTCGCCGTTGGTCACGAGACAGCCGATCGAGCCACGGTGGATCTTGCCCTGGATCGAGGTCTGCACCGGGAAGCCGCCGCCGACCAGATCGCTCTTGAACACCGGCGGCTCGACGGTGCCGGGGCTGCCCTCGTTGGGATCGACCTTGACGACGCAGGTGGGCACGACGCGGCCGTCAGGCAGATACAGGAACGGGGGAACCAGCTGGTCCTGCTTCTCGGGATTGTTCTTCAATTCGGAGCGCTTCATCCAGTCCCGGACAAACACGAGAATGCACGGCCACGACCAGTCCTTGACCGAGGAGTTGAACAGCGTGCGCGGGCCGAGCGCCTGCGGCTTGGAGTGGTGCCGCCGCTCCGTCGCGTTGCGGTCGTTGTCCCGGATCAGGTAGCGGCCGATCGCCGTGGCGTAGACCGATTGCAGATGGGCCAGATGCACGTGATAGGCCTCGCGGGCATCAAGCAGGTCCTTCACCGACAATGACGTGAAATCATGCTTGGTCAGGTCGATCATCTGATTCCCCCGAGAATGCTTTCGCGGCAACACCGCACCAGGACGCAGCAATAGACGATCGCGCCCACCCACGATCATGGGTTAGTTCACACAAATTATACAATTTAAAAGGGATGACACGAATGTGACACCGCGCGCGACCATCGGCCTCGCCCGCGCGAGGACTTCCATTGCGCTGCGCGCGCCGCCCTATTTCCGCTGACCGCGGCCTTTGGCGAAATGCTTCGCCAGGAAACCCGCCAGCACCTCGACCCGCGCGGGCCGCGGGCCGCCGGGCGGGGTCACGAGATGCACGGCACCCTCGGGCTGCTTCCAGCCTTTCAGGATCACCTCGACCTCGCCGCGCGCGATCGCATCGCCGACGATGAAGTCGGGCAGATCGGCAATGCCGAGACCGGCGAGCAGCGCCGGCATCACCGCCTCGCCATTGTTGACACGGAGTTGGCCGCTGGGACGAACGCTGGCCTGCTCGCCTGCTGCATTGGTGTACTGCCAGACGCCCTGGGTCGAGAGGTAGGCGTAGCCGAAGCATTTGTGCTCGGCGAGGTGCATCGGATGGGTCGGCCGTCCGTAGCGCTTCAGGTAGGACGGCGCGGCCACCGTGTAGCGCGGCATACCGCACAGCCGCCGCGCGATCAGCGAGGAGTCCGGCAGCCGCGCGATGCGCAGGCCGGCATCGAAGCCCTCGCCGATCAGATCGACCGTCGCATCGCTTAAGTGCAGGTCGATCGAAACCTCCGGATAGGCCTCCAAAAATTCCGGCAGCAGCGGCGCGACCGTCGTGACGCCGAAGGTCATGGGCACCGCGAGCCGCACCAGGCCGCGTGGCGTGGTCGATTGCGCCAGCGCCTCGTTCTCGGCGGCCTCGCCGTCGGCGAGCAGCCTTGCTGCGCGCTCCGACAATTTCTGGCCGGCATCGGTCAGCGCCAGGCGGCGGGAGGTGCGGTTGAACAGCCGCGCGCCGAGCCGCTCCTCCAGCCTCGAGACCGCCTTCGACACCGTCGCCTTGGACAGCGAGAGCTCGGTCGCGGCCGCCGCAAACGACCGTAATTCCACGACTTTTGCGAAAATCGCGAGCGCCTCGAAGTCGGGCAGTTTCGACATGGCAGCGGTCCTGATTGCCTGATTTGGAAACAATGAGTTTCGATGGTTTCTATTTCTATACCAAAGCCGGAGGCATATCCAAGAGTCATCAAATTCAATCGATGGAGAAATCCAATGACCAAGAAGCTCTCAGGCAAGGTTGCCCTCGTCACAGGCGGTTCGCGCGGCATTGGTGCCGCCAGCGCCCGTGCACTCGCCGCGGAAGGCGCCGACGTCGCGATAAGCTACGTCGCCTCTCCCGAGAAGGCCGAGGCGGTCGTCGCCGAGTTGAAGGCCGATGGCGTCAACGCCCGCGCCTACAAGGCTGACCAGGCCTCGTCATCCGACGTCGATCAACTGGTGAAGACCGTCGTCAAGGATTTTGGCCGGCTCGACATCCTCGTCAACAATGCCGGCGTCGCAGCCAGCGGTGCGGTCGACGATCCGAAGGCCGACACCGCGACGTTCGCCCGCCAGGAAGCGATCAACATCGACGGCGTGATCGCCGCGATCCGCGCCGCTTCGAAGCTGATGGGTGAAGGCGGCCGCATCGTCACCGTCGGCTCGATGCTGGCCGATCGCGCCTCGTTCCCGGGCCTTGCCGACTACGTCGCCACCAAGGCGGCCGTCGTCGGCTACACCAAGGGCGCGGCGCGCGACCTCGGACCGCGCGGCATCACCGTGAACGTGGTGCAGCCCGGCTCGATCGACACCGATATGAACCCGAAGGACGGCGGCGCATTTGCCGAGACGCAACGGCTGCAACACGCGCTGCAGCGCTTCGGCCGCCCGGAGGAAGTCGCGGCCGGCGTGTTGTTCCTGGCGAGCCCGGAAGCCTCGTTCGTGACCGGCACCGTGCTCAGCGTCGACGGCGGCTTCAACGCCTGATCGCAAATTCTCTGGAGACGCCGGGCGTGAGCGCCCGGCTCCTCCGCCACATCGACACCAAGGGGAATGACCATGATCGAACTGAAACCATTCGCAAAGCTTGGCGGCGCCGACCACGGCTGGCTGAAGGCCAAGCACCACTTCTCATTCGCGAGCTACTACGATCCCGACAATGTCAGCCACGGCGCGCTGCGGGTGTGGAATGACGACGAGATCGCGCCGAATTCCGGCTTCCCGGCGCATCCGCACGCCAACATGGAGATCATCACCTATGTTCGCGAAGGCGCAATCACCCACCAGGACTCGCTCGGCAACAAGGGACGCACCGAGGCCGGTGACGTGCAGGTGATGAGCGCCGGCAGCGGCATCCGTCACTCCGAGTACAATCTGGAGCCGGCGAAGACCAAGATCTTCCAGATCTGGATCGAGCCGACGACGAAGGGCGGCCACCCGACCTGGGGCTCGAAGCCGTTCCCGAAGGCCGACCGCTCCGGCAAGCTCGTCACCATCGCCTCGGGGATCGCGGGCGACGACGATGCGCTGCCGATCCGCGCCGATGCGCGGGTGCTCGCCACCACGCTGAAGGCCGGCGAGAGTGCGGAATACGCCGCCGACAAGGCCCGTCACCTCTATCTGGTGCCGGCGGCCGGCAGCGTCGAGGTCAACGGCGTGCGCGTCAATGCGCGCGACGGCGCCGCGATCCGCGACGAGGCCAGGCTGAAGATCACCGCGCTCGAGGATGCCGAGCTCGTGCTGGTCGACGCGGCGTAACCTCGAACTCCATCACTTGTCATGCCCGGGCATAGCCGTCCGAAGGACGGCGTCGCTTCCGCTCGCCTTTGCCCGGGCATCCATCCAGCTTCGCAAGACCTCTTCGAAGTCGATGGATTGCCGGGTCAAGCCCGGCAATGACAGCCCCGCTCAACTTCAACCCGTCTGGAACACTGCAAAGGAGGCCATCATGGCCAAGGTTCTCGTTCTCTATTACTCCGCCTACGGACACATCGAAGCGATGGCGAATGCCGTCGCGGAAGGAGCGCGCGAAGCCGGCGCCACCGTCGACATCAAGCGCGTGCCCGAGCTGGTGCCGGCTGAAATCGCGAAGGCTTCGTATTACAAGCTCGACCAGGCCGCGCCGGTCGCCAAGATCGACGATCTCGCGAACTACGACGCTGTTATCGTCGGCACCGGCACCCGCTTCGGCCGCATGGCCTCGCAGATGGCCAACTTCCTCGACCAGGCCGGCGGCCTCTGGGCACGGGGCGCGCTGAACGGCAAGGTCGGCGGCGCATTCACCTCGAGCGCGACCCAGCATGGCGGCCAGGAGACCACGCTGTTCTCGATCATCACCAACCTGCTGCATTTCGGCATGACGGTGGTCGGCCTGAATTACGGCTTTGCCGGCCAGATGAAGCTCGACGAGGTCACCGGCGGCGCGCCCTATGGCGCCACCACGATCACCGGCGGCGACGGCAGCCGCCAGCCCAGCGAGAACGAGCTCGCCGGCGCCCGCTACCAGGGCCGCGTGGTCGCGGAGACTGCCAGGAAGCTGCACGGCTGATGCGATAGGGGCGGCAATCTCGTTCGCGATGGCCGCCCCTACTTAAGTCGCGATGCTGTTCCCGAACAGCGGCGCGCAAGCGGCTCGGACGCCAAGAGAGCGCCAGAAGAACGCCAAGAAAGGCCGATAATCGACGCAATGGGCTCTATGCCCAAGATCGGGTGACAATTGGTCGCGAATCGAGCCTTGAGCCGTGGCAAGCCGCGTGTCATCGTGCCCCTCAATATCCAGGACGGAGCCACATGACGGTTACCTGTCGCGTCCTAATGATCTATCCGAAGTTCGTTCAGGACTCCTTCTGGAACTATACGGAAGCTTGTGAACTCGTCGGCGCGAAGTATCCGGCGGCGCCGCTCGGACTGATCACTGTCGCCGCGATGCTGCCACAGCATTGGGACATTCGCCTCGTTAACCGTAACACCGAGCCTTTGACGGACGCCGATCTCGACTCGGCCGATCTCGTCATGATCGGCGGCATGCTCAACCAGCAGCCCGATTTTCTCCACCTGATCGATCTCGTTCACCAGCACGGTAAGCCTGTATGTGTCGGCGGACCTGACGTCTCCTCCAGCCCGCATCTTTACGCTGACGCCGACTTCCAGGTGATCGGTGAGGCCGAGCAGATCATCCAGCAATTTGTCGCCGCCTGGGAAAGCGGCGAGCGCAAGGGCGTGTTCGTCGCCGAGAAATTCAAGATCGACGTCACCCTAAGCCCGATGCCCCGCTATGACCTGATCAAGTTCGACCACTATCTCTTCATCGGCGTGCAATATTCGCGCGGCTGCCCGTTCACCTGCGAGTTCTGCGACATTATCGAGCTGTACGGTCGTGTGCCGCGCACCAAGACCCCCGATCAGATTCTCGCTGAGTTGCAAGCACTCTACGATCACGGTTATCGCGGGCATGTCGACTTCGTCGACGACAATTTCATCGGCAACAAGAAAAACCTCCGCATCCTGCTGCCGCAGCTCAAAGCCTGGCTAGAAGAGCGAGACTATCCGTTCGAGTTCTCGACGGAGGCCTCGATCAATATCGCTGACGACAGCGAGCTGTTGCAGGCGATGAAGGACGCGAACTTCTTCGGGATTTTCGTCGGCATTGAGAGCCCGGATCCGGAAACCCTCGTGCAGATGAAGAAGAAGCAGAACACCCGGCGCAACATCGCCGAATGCGTTCACAAGATCTATGGCTACGGCATGTTCGTCACCGCGGGTTTCATCGTCGGGTTCGATACCGAGAAAGCCTCGATGGGGCACGCGATGATCGACTTCATCGAGGAGGCGAGCATTCCGGTCTGCATGGTTGGACTGCTCTATGCGCTGCCCGGCACACAGCTGACGCGGCGTCTGGCGAAGGAAGGCCGCCTGCACGAAGGCCATGATCTCATGAAGGTCGAACAGGCGGGCGACCAATGCACGCTCGGCTGCAATTTCGACACCATACGTCCGCTTCGTGACATCCTTGAGGACTACAAGGCCGTGCTCGGGCACGTGTTCAGCCCGACGGCCTATGCAGGACGGCTGTCACGGCTCGCCGCCATGCTCGACCGGTCCGACCGGCGCCGCGACCTGCCGGATGGCGACATGCGCAAGAGGCTTGGCGGCATCGAGGGCGTACACAAGATCATCCGTGCCCTGCCGGAGGTTCGCGAACCGTTCTGGAAGACCTTCGTCGAGGTCGCCAAGTCCAATCCAGGCGCGCTGCGTTACATCGTGATGTTGATGGCGCTGTACATGCATTTCGGGCCATTCTCGAAACACGTGATCGGGGAAATCGACCGTCGGATTGCCGCGCTCGACGATATGCCGCCGGTGAGGGCCATGGAGCTTGTGCCGCGAACTCACCTGGATGCGGTTTGACCGCAAAGCGCGTTGGTGCGCTTGGTCGATAAGAGCACGTCCCGTAGCCCAGAGGTTTGCCATGAATATCCCTGCGAAGACCCGCTGGCCGGAACTGCCGACCGCGGCGTGGCGCGACAGCTCTGCCACGCTCCAGCTCTTCACCCAGATCGCCGGCAAGATCCGGCTGGCGAAGTCGCCCTGGCTCAATCACTCCTGGCACGTCACGCTCTATGTCACGGCGCGGGGGCTGACGACCTCGCCGATCCCCGACGGCGACCGCACGTTCCAGATCGACTTCGATTTCATCGATCACCTGCTCCGCATCTCGACCAGCGACGGCGCCGAGCGGCAATTCGCGCTGGCCGGTCAATCGGTCGCGAGCTTCTACGCGGCGGTCACGAGCAATCTGAAGGACCTCGGGGTCGACGTCGCGATCGACGAGATACCGAACGAAGTCGCCGACCCGATCCCGTTTTCGCAAGATACCCAGCATGCCGCGTACGACGCGGATGCCGTGCGCCGGTTTCACCAGATCCTTGTGAACTGCGATCGCGTGTTCAAGCAATTCCGGACCGGCTTTCTCGGCAAGGCGAGCCCTGTGCATTTTTTCTGGGGCAGCTTTGATCTCGCGGTGACGCGCTTTTCCGGCAGAACGGCACCGCGGCATCCCGGCGGCGTGCCGCATTTGCCTGACGCTGTGGCGCACGAGGCCTATTCACACGAGGTCAGCAGCGCCGGCTTCTGGCCGGGCGGCGGCGCAATCGATTATCCCGCATTCTATTCCTACGCCTATCCGGAGCCCGCGGGCTATCGCAGTGCGCCGGTGCGACCCGATGCGGCGTTCTTCAGCGAGGCACTCGGCGAATTCATCCTGCCCTACGACGCGGTGCGGACGGCGGCAGACCCGGACAAGGCGTTGCTCGAATTCCTGCAATCGAGTTATGAGGCAGCGGCGATCAACGCGAACTGGGACCGTGCTGCGCTGGAATGCACACCGGGGCAGCCGGGCGTGGTCAGAGCGCTCTAGTCCTCCTCGCGCGACGGCGTCGACTTGCCGAGCGCCTGCTTCAGCCGCGCGGAGACTTTTGGATAGTGACGCAACGCCAGCACGGCGCGGTCACGCAGTGCGTGAGGCTGACCGCGCCAGCTCAAGGCGGCGCCGAGATCGACCAGCGGCGTGCGCTGCGGCCCAAACCGCCGCTTGTAGCTGTAATTGCCGATCGAGAACTCGAACTCCCGCACCCCGTCCTTGTGCAGCGCTGCGATGGTGCGATCGATGATCAGCCGGCCCGGAGAGCACGCCGACCATTTCTCGCCCGCGTTGCTGATGCGGATCATGATGTAGCGCGAGCCGGTGCGAATGCCGAGCAGCGTCGCCACCACCTCGTTGCTGGTGGTCAGCGCGGTCACGACTGCATAGCCGCGATCGGTGCCTTCGCGCACGAGGTCGCGATAGAAGGCGGTGCAGTCCGCATCGTCGAGCGCATAGTTGAGCCCGAGACCGAGCAAGCGGTCCCCCTGCTGCGTCTCCGTGACCGAGAGCAGATCCAGCGCCTCGCCGGTATCGGCGGCGATCTTGAAGGCCGCGGACGGTTCACGCGTGAACACGCGCCAGCTGCGTCCCAATTCCTTGCGAACCTTGCGGTCCAGCTCGTAACGCCAGGCATTGTGATCATCACCGATGGTCAAGAGATTGCCATTGACGATCGACGGCCCGACGCCGTCCAGCAGCGCCAGCGGATTGGCGCGGCCCGCAAGCTTGAGCGGCATCTTGCGAAAGCGAATGAGATCGGCGCCGCCATGCCACTGGCGCAGCGCGGCCCGCAGGTCGCGCCAGAACTGCCATGCCGCGACGTCGTCGCGTGGCGCAGCCGGGCCGAGCAGCGGCGCGTTGAAGTCGGTGAGGTTGAGGTCGGCGAATTCGATGATGCCGAGGCCGTCTTGCCGGTTGCAGATCAACGGCAACAGCGCAGCCCGCTCGCCAGTCGCGGCATCGCTGACGAGAGCGATGAGCGGCGCGACACCGTCGGTCGCCGCGAACGCCCGGTACCAGGACGCATACCATTGCGGATGCTGGAACGCGGTGAGCGGCTCGAATGCGCCCCAGCGGGCGGCGGCCTGCGCCCAATCGGAAACCAGCTCGACGCGATAGCCTGCCGCGTAGGAAGCGGCCCGCGTCCCGAATTTCTCAACCGCCGTCGTCAACACTGTCATTTCCAGCACCTGTGAGCGTAAGCTCGCTTACGCCGCTTCCAACGCCACCTTGGGCAGATCGACGATCTTGCCGAGATCGCTCTCGTCGAGACGGAAGTCGATCGCGCGGCGCACCGCGCGCTCGCGCTTCACCCATTTGCCGTCGCGCAACAGCTTCTGCATCACCTGCTTGGCGAAGAAGACCGGGCCGCGGATGCTGCGGCTGCGCGGCGTGTAGCCGAAGCGATGGCGCAGCATGCCGTTGGCGAGATGCAGGATCTGGGCGCGGCGAATCTCGTCGTTCACATAGGAGATCGTCATCGAGATGTTGACGGTATCGAGGTTCTCGACGCGATGCGGCGCATTGAGCGGCCAGTTCAGCATCTGGCCCGGTTCGAGATCGATCACCTGCGCATGCCAGTCGTACCAGGGCTCGTAGGGGATATCGACCTCGACGTCGAACAGCGCGATGTTCTCCAGATGCTCGGGCCGGATGAACGGCTGCGTGTTGGGATAGATGTAGACCCGCTTGCGGCCGGCGATCTGCACCAGGCCCTGCCCCGGCAGATCAGCGTGGTAATAGACCTGCGCGTCGGGCGACGAGATCAGGATGCCGGCCTGATGGCTTGGCGCGTCGAAGCCCGGAACCTTGGCCGCGATCTCGCCGAACATCCGCTCGATCATGTCGCGGTAGCGGCGATCGATCGCGGTGACGTTGCGCAGGTTCAGCCACAGGCCGCCGCGCGAGATCGCCTCGATCACCTGATGGCCGCGCAGCCTGCCGATCTCGCCCTCGCGCCAGACCCGGCTCGATCCCTTGGCGCCGGTCTTGACCAGGCTGTAGTGCTCGCGCGGATAATGCTCGATCAGCTTCGCGAGATCGTCCATCGAGAACGCCGGCTGCTGGTGCATGGTGTGCTCGAGCCGGATCGGCTGATGGCTCCAGAGCTTGGAATGATTGTCATCCCAATTCGCGAAAATCCTGCCTGTCGTCATGGTCGCGCTCCTGGCTGCTGCGCCGTTTCGCTTCATCCGATGTCCCGTTCCGGGACGAGCGGGCAGCTCTTGCGCAGGGATTGGCAAGATCGATGCCGTCGCGTATGCGCGCGGGGTTACCCAAAGCTAATGTCTCGCGGCTATGGCTAGCCGCGAAATTCCGGAACTGGTCGCCTGAGCTCGATGAGCGAAAAACCCCGATATCGCGCGCTGTTTCTCGGCGCCGGGCCGCAGATGCACTGCGGCGTCGGGCAGTTCACCCGTCTGCTGCAGGAGACGATCGAGAAGATCGAGCCCGGCGCTAGCACGGCGTTAACCCTGACGCAGAGCGACGGCACGATCGGTGAGGTCTGGCGCGCGGTCGGTGCTGCCGGCAGCGTTGTCTGCAACTTCCCGATCGTGGCCTGGAAGCGCGTGATCGCCCGCCCGCTCCTCGCGCTTCTCTTCGCCCGGCTGCGGGGTCGCAAGGTTGTCCTGATTCAGCACGAATGGGCCGGCCTCAACGGCATCCGCCGGCTGACCTACATCCCGGCGCTGTGGCTCGCCAACACCATCGTGATGTTCTCGCCGCTGGTGCGCCGCGAGCTCGCCGACGATCCGGTCATGCGCGGCATGGTGCGGAAATGCGTGCTGGCACCGCTGCCTCCGAACATCGCGGCGCCCGCCGGCTTCGCCGACTCGATGCTGCTGCAACGGCTCGTCAGCGCACGCGGCAACGGCCAGCTCATCGTCGGGCATTTCGGCTCGATCTATCCCGGAAAGCAGCCGAACGGGCTGCTTGAGATCGGCACGATCCTGAAGCAGCGGGGCCTGCGGCCCCTGATCGTCTATGTCGGCTCGTTCATTCGCGGCACTGACAACATCGAGCAGAAGTTCTATGCCCGCGTCGCCGAGCTCGGGTTGAAGGGCGAGGCGATCGTCTCCGGCTATGTCGCTTCCGATCACGAGGTGTTCGGCCTGCTCGGCGAGATCGACGTGTTCTGCTACTCGCTCGACGAGGGCCTGACCGCCCGTCGCTCGAGCATCCTGGCCTGCGTGCAGTCCGGCCGGCCGCTGATCGTCACCGGCCCGGCGCTACCCGACGAGTTCGACCACCATCCGCGGTTCAAGGAACTGATCGACCGCGGCGCCATCCTGCTGGTGCCGCGCGACGCCGACAGCGCCGCCTATGCCGACCGGATCGTCACCGCGCTGAAGCGGCCGACCGTGCCTTTGCCGTTCGATTTCGACGGCTGGTGGACGGATGTTGCGAACGCGGTCCGCGCCCAACTGTAGGATTGGTTCAGGCCCGCATCCGGAACCGGGCGAGGTAATGCAGCCCGAACACCGCGATCAGGAACGTGACCCAGATCGTGTCCGCGCGATCCAGGAAGAAGCTCTCCATCGACGACAGATAGAGGCCGAACAGCCAGATGCGCAGGAACAGCAGCGTCAACGGCATATCGTTGCCGCCACGATCCGCCGCCTGGAAGTCGCGCAACGGCTTGATGACGACAGCGGCGATCAGCAGCACGAGGCCCGGCAGGCCGGTACCTAGCGCGGTGTCGAGATAGCCGTTGTGGCTGTGCGAGGCGTAACCCGCCCACTCCTTGCCTTCCTGCAAATTCTGGATCGCGTTGGTGCCCCAGAAGGATTCGAAGCCGTAGCCGGTCCATAGCCGCTGGTGCAGCGATTCGAGCGCGAAGGCCCAGATATCGGCGCGGCCGGTGAACGAGGTGTCGATCGGCATCTTGTCGGCGATCGCCGCCAGCGTGTCGCTCATGACCGTGCCGACACTGAACAGATTGAGCAGCACGAGCGGCGTCAGCAACAGCAGTGCGCGGCCCCAGGTCGAGCGGATCACCGGCATCAACGACGTCAGCATCAGCACGGCGACGCACAGCACGATCGCGCTCTTGCCGGCGGTGAACAACAGGAACACCGCGGCAAGCCCGGTCACGGCGATGCCCGACAGCCAGCCGCCTGCCCGCATCAGATAGATGCCGAGGAAGATCAGCATCGCCATCATCGCGGCGGCGACGTTCTTGTGGCCGAACGCGCCGCGCCAATTGCCGGCAAGCGCCGGCTCCTGCGGATCGGTCGCCTGGTG
Source organism: Bradyrhizobium sp. USDA 3364 (assembly GCF_054056355.1). Lineage (NCBI taxonomy): Bacteria > Pseudomonadati > Pseudomonadota > Alphaproteobacteria > Hyphomicrobiales > Nitrobacteraceae > Bradyrhizobium > Bradyrhizobium sp. USDA 3364. The sequence goes on along the minus strand of NZ_JBSRYG010000002.1, from coordinate 4,048,478 downwards.
GATCGACAGATGCGGCGCCAGGAAGACGCCGAGATAGCACGTCACAAGCAGGACCAGCGCGGCAATGCTGAACCAGCGCATCAATTCGCCCTGCGATCTCGGCAGCAGCAGCAGCGTCGCCATCACCACGATGACGAACACCGAGAGCGCGAGACGCCGCAGCGAGGTGGCCGGATCGAACGACAGCACGACGGTGATGCAGATCCAGCCCGCGAACAGCAGGAACGCCGGCGTCAGCAGCGATTTCAGCGCCGGCAGATTGTCGCGCAGGGTCAACGCCAGCATCGCGACCATCAGGACGCCGAACAGTCCGTAGAGAAATGCCTCGCGGCCGGAGGTCACCTCGCCGACGTAGAAGCCGCTGAGATCCTCGAACGGATGCAACGAGATCCAGACCAATAGCAGGATGCCGATGAAGAATACGCAGCGCACGAGATCCATCACCGGCCGGCGCGCGATCTCGGCGATCAGCGCCCGGCTCTCCGCGGTGACGGACAAATCGCTCACGAGGTGATCTTGGAGGCCGCGTAGGGCTGCGGCTCGATACCGAGCACCGCCAGCGCGCTGCCGACGGCGACCACCATCGGATGCATCGCGATCACGGCCTGATGTTCGCGCAGCACGATGCGCGCGAAGCGATACAGCGAGAACGGCACCAGGCCGAACATCTTGGCCTTGACCGCCGCGCGCGACCACATGGTCTGCGCCGCCTTGCGCTCGATGTGATAATTGATCGCGCCGATCCGCAAGCCGCGCCGCACGATCCAGCCGAGTTTGGTGCGGGTCGAGGGAACGGTCTCGCTGATCGCGGCCTCCGTCACCCAGAAGAAGCGAAAGCCGGCGCGGCGCGCCCGCGCGAAGAAATCGTGGTCGCCACCGCCGAGGAAATTGAACCGCAGGTCGAAGGCGGGCTGCCCGAGCCGCTCGAACACCGCGCGCCGGATCAGGCAGTTGCCGCAGCCATAGATCACCGGGACCGGACCACTGGCATGATAGGCCGGCGCGAAGGCCGGATGGCGCGTGAGCCCGCCCTTGTGCTTGTCATCGAAGTCAGGCCACACAGGCCCGCCGATGATGTCGGCGCCGGAGCTCTCGGCCGCCTGCACCATCCGCTCCAGCCAATCCGGCGAGGCGACCTCGTCGTCGTCGATCATCAGGAAGTTCCGGGCGTTCGGGAATGCCTCGAGCGCGATCTCGAACGCCGCGTTGATGGCCTGGCAGTTGCCTTGCCTCGGTTCGACGATGCAGACGCCGTGGAGCCTGCCCGAATTGAGAAACTGGGCCGCGACCGGCGCGCTCTCGCAGTGCGCGGCGTCGTTCTCGACCACCACGACCGCGAAGCCGCGCTCCGTGCGTTGCGCCGCGATCGACTCCAGGGTCAGCCGCAAATGTTTCGGCCGGCGGAAGCTCGGAATGCAGATGACGGTCTCAATGGAGCAATCCAGCGCGGGTGAGGTCGTGACCCAGGCGCGGTCAGCTACAGCAAGCTCGGTCGACATCTCCATGCCCTCCTGGCAATCGCGATCCGCACGACGCATCATCCCGGCACGGATCGGAATGGGACATGACCGTCCCAAAGTGACCGACACAGGCGGCAATACGGACGCGGAGCGAACGTTACGGCGACCTCATGGCAAAATCCGCTCCAGACGGAAGACGCGTTAGCGCGACTTCGTCGCAAGGTTAATTTGAAGTCTAATGAAGCAATTCTGCTGGAATGGAGCGCCTCGTCGCGGCGCGGCGTCACGATCGACACCACGGCGTTTGCTGATCATTAGGGTTAAGAGCGCGCACGCACGCGTGTCGGGTGTTTAGCGCTTTAACTGGCATCCAATTTGCTGATCGACCCATAAGAGATGCGTCGACCCGATCGCAGCACCACAAAAACCGTCTGAGGTTCACCTTGAAAGCGCTCGACCTCGTCTCGCTCGGCACCAAACATGTTCGCAACGCCCTCTCTGAAGAGCTCTACCTGCGTACCGGACGCGACGTCACGCGCCCGGCTGCGATCTTCGCGGAGGTGGTCGAACGCTGCAATTACAAGTGCCGCTACTGCGACTACTGGCGCCGTCCGAACTACCGCGACGAGATGTCGATCGACGAATGGCAGCGCGCGCTCGCGAGCCTGAAGGAATTCATCGGCGCCTATCATGTCGAGTTTGCCGGCGGCGAGCCCTACATCAAGAAGGGCTTTCTCGACCTGCTGCGATTCTGCCGCGACAACGACATCCATTGGGGCGTCACCACCAATGGCGGCGCCTACCTCAACAAGAAGATCGTGGCGCAGACCGTTGAGGCGCGGCCGTTCAACATCAACATCTCGATCGACTCCACCGACCCGACGATCCACAATTACTCGCGCGGGGTCGAGAACTCGCTGACCGACATCGTGCAGGGCATCCGCAACGTCGCCGAGCAGCGGCGCGCCGAGGGCCTGGACTTTCCGATCATCATCAAGCCGGTCGTGCACAAGCTCAACTTCCGCCGCCTGCCCGAAATGGTCGACTGGATCCAGGAGATCGGCGCCACCGCGCTGAGCTTCCAGCCGGTCGAGCAGGGCACGCAGGAGGTCGAGGACGAGCTGTGGATCGGCGAGAGTGAGCTGGACGATCTCGTCAAGGTCCGTGACGAGCTGTTGCGGTTGAAGCGCGCGGGCGCGCCGATCCTCAACGGCGAAGCCGTGCTGCGGGCCTGGCCGAACCATTTCCGCCGCGAGAAGGCGCCGAAGGAAGTGATGCCCTGCCGCGTCGGCATGCGGAACTACTTCATCCGCTCCGACGGCCGCCTCGAAGTGTGCTGGTTCTTCAAACCGATCGGCAACGTGCGCACCCAGACCGCGCGCGAGATCTGGTACAGCGAGGAGGCACAGACCCGCCGCAAGGAGACCATCGCCTGCGACAAGCTCTGCCTGTTCACCTGCCTTGCGCAGCGCACGTTGCAGGACAAGCTGAAAATGGGCCTGACGCTGCTGACCAACACCAAGGCCGCCTGACGCAGCAACGAGAAACACCAAGGCCCGGTCAGTCAGAGGACGGACCGGGCTTTTGCTTGCGCGGAGGAATGCTGCGGGTCAGCCCGCGAACAATTTGCGGAACAGGCTGGCGGATTGTGGAAACTGGCCGTTGTCGATCTGCGTCGGCCACAGGCCGTCGACATCGAAATAAGCCGCATAGGCGATCGCGGCCTGGTTCGCCGCGAACCAGTCGTGCATCTGCTGCACGAAAAAGGCATTGTCGCCGGACTGGCCGACGCCCCATTCCGGATAGCTCATCAGCTTGCCGTGGCTCAACGCGAACGCGCGCTGCCATTCGAGACCGAACGGCGCCTTGAGATACGAATTGGTCCAGCGTTCGGCCGCGCTGCCCTCCGATTTGAAGTCGTAGACGTCGAGGCCGATGGTATCGACGACGTCATCGCCGGGATAGGCGGCGTCGGCCGGCATGTCCTGAGGCCCCCAGCCCGGACACCAGTCGAACTTGAAGGTGCCGGAGCGCGCGCGAAAGATCGCGACCACACGGCGGAACGCCCCGATGTAGTTGTCCACGTGCCCTTTGGCGAACCAGCCCATGTTCGAGATGTTCATCTCCCAGCCTAGGCGGATGATCGCCCTCGGATGCGCTTCTCCGATCGCGCGCGCGGCCGCTTCGAATTCGGCATCATGCAGGCCGCCTGCGACATCGGCGAGCGGCGTACCGGTGATGGTGAGCGGCACCGACCACACCACATTGCGCGCCGGATTGAGCTTCTTCCAGAGCCCGGGCACCCAGTCCAGCTTGTGAAAGTCGTCCCAGCTGTTCTGACCGTAGAAGTCGACGCCAAGCACCGATGAGCGCGGCCGGTTGAGCCATTTCTCCCATGCCTGAAGCACGTGCTCGCGGCCGGTCTCGCCCCAGTTCACGAAGGCGCCGGCGAACCGCGCCGAGTTGGCGCCGAGCTGTGAACGGATTGGCGGCGCGGCCCGCGCTGTCGAAAATCCACTCAAGGCGAGAGCGGCGAATGCGAGGGCGCCACGCCGCGTGATTCCACGGTCAATCGGCATTGTGCACTCCAGCGAACCTGCCCGCGGCGCGCGTGCCAAAAGCGCACAGCGCCGACAGCACTTGTGTCTCGAAATGGACTGATCGTGCGGCCCACCGTTCGGCCGCGCCACTTACCTGTCGGAAATGCCACCAAAACTGCATTCGCACTCACCCGCGCCGACCGCGTCGGCAATCGCGCCACGAACACTGCAATATCCGGGCAAGATCGCGATCCGGCGTCAAAATCGCCCAGCTAGGCGATCCCTACCGATCCGTTAACCGCCACAACGCGTCGTCATTTACCAATGATTAACCATCACCGCCGCGGATAGGGTCATCAAAATTCTCCGGCACCGATCTTGCTGAACTGAGCTTCAGGGCAAGTCCGGCGGTCAACGATGTTCCGCCCTGAAACGGTGTCGCCGGAGAAAGTTACAAGATGAACCCTGTCGCGTTATTGACCCCGACCTACGGGCGCGATCTGGAAATCTGCACGTTGCTGTGTGAGAGCGTGGATCGCCACGTCACGTCCTTCTCCATGCACTATCTGCTGGTGCCGGATTGCGACCTGTCGCTGTTCGCGCCGCTCGCCAGCGAGCGCCGCATCATCATTCCGGCCTCCTCCTTCCTGCCCGACTGGCTGCGGCCGCTGCCGCGCATGATCCAGCGCAAGCGCCGCCAGTTCTGGTGGTCGCTGCGCGCCAAGCCGGTCAACGGCTGGCACGTGCAGCAGATCCTGAAGATCGCGGCGACGATCGTGCTGCCCTATGAGCGGTTCTGCATCCTGGATTCCGACATCGTGTTCTTCCGCGATTTCGATCTGGCGCGCTTCCAGTATCCGAACACGATCCCGCTGCTGAAGATGGTGGACGCCGTCACCGCCGACCAGCCGCGCCACTCGCGCTGGCTCGAGACCAGCCACCAGCTGATCGGCCTGCCGACGCCGCCGTTCCCGGCGCCTGATTTCATCGGGCACATCATCTTCTGGGACAAGCAGACCACGAGCGCGCTCGCCGCGCGCATCGAGACGGTCACCGGCATGAGCTGGATCGAGGCGCTGTGCCGGACCCGCGAATTCTCCGAATATCTGCTGTACGGCTTCTTCGTCGAGAACGACGAGGCATCCGCGCTGCGTCACTCCATTGTACCGAAGACGCAATGCGTCAGCTATTGGGATGACCCGACCCTGAGCAAGGACGAACTCACCCGGCTGCTGCTGCGCGCCAACAAGGACGACGTCGCGTTCTCGATCGCGTCCTTCTCCGGCACGCCGGTCGCGACCATTCGCGAGGTCGTGGCCGAGAGCGACGCCATCCTGGCGTCGTCGGCGGCGGCACAGCCTGCGGAGCTTGCCGCATCATGCTGATCGGACAGGCCAGCATCAACCTGACCGCCAACGTCCTTTCGGCGTTGCTCGGGCTCGCGAGCGTGTTCATCTTCACGCGGCTGTTCGCGCCGCACGACTACGGCGTCTACCTGCTGGGCACGGGCTTCGCGTCCGTCGTTTCGGTCTTTCTGGTCGGCTGGTTTCGCAACCTGATCCTCAGCGGCCATGGCCGCGATGACGGCACCGATGTCCGCGGCCTGGTGGCAGCGGGCTATCTGATTCTTTGTCTCACCGCGCCGATCGCCTATCTGCTGGCCCGTCTCGTCGGCCTCGAAGCAACCGCCGCATTGGCCGCCGTCGCGCTCGCCATTGCGATCGGCCTGTTCGAGCTGACGCAGGATCTGTTGCGTGCGCGGCTGAAGGCACTCTCGGTGATGCGGGCAACGCTGGTTCGCGCCGGCGCCCTGCTCGGCCTCGGCGTGGCCGTCGCCCTGGTCGGCCCGACCGGCGTCCTGCTGTTGCTCGCGGCCGCCTCGGCCTATCTCGTCGCCGTGCTCGTGCAGTCGCGCGCGTGGCACGGCACCATCATCAATTTCGGCCGCGCCGAGCTGTGGTCGCTCGCCCGCGCCGGCCTGCCGCTGACCCTGTCGCTGACGCTGCTTGCGATCTCGAGCGTGACCGACCGCTTCATGATCGCGAACCTGGTCGGCACGGCCGATGCCGGCAAATATGTCGCGGCGCTCGATCTGGTGCGCCAGACCCTGATGATGCCGGCGATGAGCATGGCAGCGGCCTTCTTTCCGATGGCCGTGCAGATCCAGGCCCGGCATGGCAACGCCGCGGGCGCCATCAGGACTCATCTGGCCGATTGTCTGGAATTGCTTGCCGGCGTCACACTGCCGGCTTGTCTCGGCTTTGCCTTGATCGCGCCGCACGTCGCCAACATCATCCTCGGCACAGACTTCCGCGCGCTCGCAAGCGAGATCATGCCGATCATCGCGGCCGCCGTGCTGTTCCAGGTGCTGACGCAGCAATATCTGCATGCGAGCTTCCTGCTGTCGGGACGCAACTCCTTCTATCTGATCAACACCGCCTCGATCATCGCAGCCAACGTGATCCTGTCCTACGTACTGGTCGGCTTCTACGGCACGATCGGCGCGGCCTGGGCGCGCCTCGGCGCCGACATCACCGGCTTCGCCTGCGGCATGATTCTGAGCCGCTTCGCCTTCCAGATTCCAATCCCGCTCGGCCGCCTCGCTTTGATCGTGATCGCCGCGCTGGCGATGGCGCTCACCGTCGGCGCGCTGGATCGCGTCCTGCAACTTTCCGATCTGCCCGCCAGCATCGTGCTGGTCGGCGCAGGGTTCACCGTCTACGCCGCGCTGTGCTGGCTGCTCGACATTGCGCATCTGCGCCGCCGGCTGAAGCGGGGTCTTCTCATGTTCCGCACCAGATTCGCAAACAGCAACGTTGGATGAGCCGATGCCCAAGTCCCTTGCGCTCGCTACGCGTCCCGCCCCGATCGCCGAGCTCTCGATGCCTATCCCTGCTGAAATTCATCCGGACTCCCTGCTCGCCTTGCCCCCCGGCGAGGCCAAGCAGAGCCTGCTCACGGTGCACAGCATCCTCGAAGCCCGGCTGCCGGCCGGACCGCTCGCGATCTACGAGGCCGGCGGCGGCTCGACCAGCTATCTGCCGCTCGGCGTGCTGCGCCGTGCGCATGTCACCGTCGTCGATATCGACCCCGACCAGATCCGCAACAACAGCTATGCGCAGGAAGCCATCCTCGGCGACATCCAGACCTATCGCCCGCCGCAGCGCTTCGACCTGATCATCTGCTACAACGTCATCGAGCACATTCCTGATGTGGACGCCGTGCTGCGCGGATTCTGCGAGGCGCTGAAGCCGAACGGGCTGCTGCTGATCGGCGCGCCGAACCCGAAATCGCTGTCGGGCATCGTCACGAAGTATTCCCCGCACTGGTTCCACGTCTGGTTCTACCGCCACGTGCGCGGCGAAAAGAACGCGGGGCTGCCCGGCGAGGCGCCGTTCCCGACGCATTTCCATCCGCTGGTGACCCTCGACAAGCTCGAGGCATTCGTGGCCGGCCGCGGACTGCAGGTCATCTACCGCAAGAAATACGAGAGCCCGCGCTATCCCGAGATGCGCCGGCGCAAGCCGATGCTCGCCGCGATCATCGACGCGGCAGCGAAGGCGATGAACACAGTGTTGCCGGGCAAGATCGACGTCCGTCACGGCGACTATCACGTGATCTTGCGAAAGCTCGGATAATGAACGCGTTGTGGTCGGAAGCGCGAGTCAAGGTCAGCCACCGGCTGGCGATGCATGTGCAGGTCGAGCGTTTCCACCTGAACAATGCCACGCCGATGGTGACCTTCACCTTTGACGATCTGCCGAAGAGCGCGGCGACGTTCGGCGCCGACATTCTCGAATCCTACGGCGCCCGCGGCACGTTCTACGTCTCGGGCGGGCTGGTCGGGCTCGACGCGCCCGACTGGGTCACCGGAAACTCCGACGACGTCGTCTCGCTGCATCGCCGCGGCCACGAGGTCGGCTGCCACACCTTCTCGCACCGCCGCGCCTGCGACCTCGACGAGACATCGCTCGCCGCGGAGATCGCGCGCAACCGCACCTATTTCCATTCACTCGACCCGACCATGCCGGTCGAGACCTTCGCCTATCCGTTCGGCTACGGCTCCTACGCACGGAAGCACCAGTTGAAGTCCGAATTCCGCACCTGTCGCAGCATCGTGCCGGGCGTGAACAACGGCGAGGTCGACCTGCAATTCCTGCGCGCCATGCCGCTGATCGACCGCCAGATGTCCCGCGAGCGGCTCGATGCGGCCTTCACCGAGGCGGCAAACGTGAACGGCTGGTTAATTTTCTACAGCCACGACGTCGCCGATGAGCCGAGCCTCTATGGCTGCACGCCCGACCTGATGACCTACGCGCTGGAAGCGGCGGCGCGGCGCAATGTGCCAGTGTTGACGATGGCGGAGGCGTTCCGATGCGCCCGCGCTTAAACGCTTTGTTTGCCTTTCTGGTGAATAGTCGGCGAATGAGTATGGTTAATTTTTCGTGTTGCGTTTTTTCCGCGTCGTCTCGTGCGCGTTGCGTGGCCCGAAAGATAGCTTCTCAGCCGATGCGTGCGGCCATTCAGACGGAAGCTGGGGTCGATGCTTAGCTATGACCAGCCGATAGACCGGGCCAAACCGGAGCCGCGCCGGGCCGCAGGTCCGGCCGGCTTCAACGTGTTCGAGCTGATCCGGCTGGTGTGGGAGCGCAAGGTCGCGATCCTGTCGGCCGCCCTGCTCTGCGCCTGCATCGCGGTTGCGATCGGCAAGAGCCTGACACCGAAATATACCGCGGGCGCCCAGCTCTATGTCGATCCGCGCGAGCTGCAACTGGTCGAGCGCGAGCTGACCCCGCGCGCCCAGGACGTCTCCGGCCTCTCGATGGTGGTCGAGAGCCAGTCGCGCCTGATCACGTCGAACAATGTGCTGCTGCAGGTGATCCGAGACACCAATCTCGTGAAAGATCCCGAGTTCGGTGCCGGCGCCGGGAGCCGTGGCCTGCTCGGATCGCTGCTCGGCCTGTTCGGCATCGAGCCGAAGACAACCGTGGAGCAGCAACAGCAGATCGAGATGAACACGCTCGACACGCTGAACCGCCACATCAACGTCAAGAAGACCGATCGCACCTTCATCGTCGACATCGACGTGTGGTCGCACGACCCGGTCAAGGCCGCGATGCTCGCCAACGCGATCGCCAAGGCCTATCTCACCGAGTCCAAGCAGTCGCAAGCCGAGGCCGCGCGGCGCGCCACCCGCGACCTGTCCGGCCGGCTGAAGGAGCTGCAGCAGCGCCTGCGCAACGCCGAAGAAGCACTCGCGACCTACAAGGCACAGAACAATTTCGTCGGTTCGCAGGACAATCTGCTGACCGACCAGCAGCTCTCCACCGGCAACCAGCGGCTGGCCGCGGCACGCGCTCAGACGCTCGATGCCCAGGCGAGCTACGACCAGATCGAAGCCACCCGGCGCGGCGCGACCGACCCGGGCGCGATCCCCGAAGCGGTGCAGTCGCCGACCATCGCCGCCCTGCGCACGCAATATGCCGATGCGAAGAAGAAGCAGGCGGAAATGCAGGGCGAGCTGGGGCCACGTCATCCGGATCTGCGCAAGATGGAGCAGCAGGTCGAGGACCTGCGCCGCACCATCAAGGAAGAGATCGATCGTGTTGCGCTGGCCGCCAAGAACAATCTGACCCGGGCACGCGACTATGAAGCGTCGCTCACCAAGGCACTGGATGCCCAGAAGCACCAGAGCGTCCAGATGAGCCAGGCGTCGGTTCGTCTGCGCGAGCTGGAGCGCGAGGTCGAGGCAAGCCGCGAGGTCTATCAATCCTTCCTCAAGCGCTCGCGCGAGACCGAGGAGCAGGAGAGCCTCAACACCTCGAGCGCGCGCGTGATCGGCGATGCCACGATCCCGCAGCAGCGCACCTTCCCGCCGGCGATGAGCCTGCTCGCGATGATCGGCTTCATGTTCGGCGGCTTCGCCGCCGCGGCCTGGATCGTTGCCGCGAGCCAGCTGGCGCCCGGCGCCGATCCGGTCCGGCCGAAAATCCAGCCGAAGCAGGACGCCGCCTCGGAACGGCAGCCCGTCATCGCCAAGGCAAAGCCGCCGGCGCAGGCACCGCCTGCGGTGCAGCCAGCCGCCACCATCATCGACAAGCCCGTGATCGAGAAGCCGCTGATCGCCGAGTTGCAGGAATCCGACGTCATGCGCACGCTTGGCGGAATCCTGACCGGCGACGGTCCCGCCGATGTCACGCGGTTCGGCTGGCCGACGCTGCGGACCAGCTCGGCGCTGGGGCCGTTCTCCAACACTATACGACAGATCCATGCGGCGCTGGCGACAGCAGCCGCGCCGAACACCGTCCCCGTGCTGGTCGTGATCGGCACCGCCGACGACCCCGATCGCAGCATGGTCGCGCTCAACATCGCGCTCGTCGCCGCGCGCGACGGCGCCCGCGTCCTGCTGATCGATGCAGATGCGACTGTCCACGCCCTGACCGACAGGGTCGGACATCCCGTCCAGAGCAAGCCGAGCCGCCTCGACTGGCTCACCATCGGCAGCAAGGCATCCCGCGCCATCAACACCGCAAACGGCATCGCTATCCTGCCGGCGATCAAGGACAATCCCGCCAAGGCCAGCGAGGCGATCCGGAAGGCGATCGCGCAGGCGCGCTCGGCCGGCGGCCATGACCTGGTGATCCTCGACGGGCCGCCGATGCGGTGGGGTGTCGATGAACGGCGGCTGTTCGACATGGCCGACGGGCTGATCGCGGCGCTGCCGGTGGATCGCGACATCAACGCGTCGATGGAAGACATCATCACGGCGCTCGGCGGGACCGAACGCAAGCTTGCCGGTGTCGTTCTCAACGAGTTGCTGTCCGGCATCGCAAGTCAGCAACACGACAAGCAGTACGCCTGAACGACGCGTTCGCCGCGCCGCTCTATGTCCCACTCCTGCGATCGCGAGTTGATCGTCCAATGGCCCGGCTATCGATCCCCGTCATCGTCGCCACCGCCTCCGTTCTGCTGTCCGTCGCCGCACGGGCCTGCCCTGCTCTGATCGAAGGCGTGCCGGCGGACCGGCTAGAGGCGCTGTCGCGCGGCGTCAATGCCGACGGCTGGATCGCCTTTCCGAAATCGGCGCCGCCGCGCAGCCTGCTGCTCGAGCTGCGCAAGGCCGGCCTGACCCACATCCGGCTGCCGGTGCCCGCCGACTTCGTCATGCCGCGCTTCGCCAGCAAAGCGGAGATCGACAGCCGCCTGCAAACCGTCGACGCCGCGCTGAAGACGCTGCTCGGGCTTGGCTATGTGGTGTCGGTTGATCTGCATTCGGGCGAACGTTTCAACCCGCTGCACAAGGACGATCCGCCCAGTGCGATGATCGAAATGAAGAGCGCCTGGACCGGGCTCGCGCGGATCATGCAGCGCTATCCTTCCGATCGCGCCTTCGCGGAGCTCCTGAACGAGCCGGATGTCGACGCCGCGCAATGGCAAAGCGAAGTCCGGGAGTTGGCCGGTTTCATTCGCGGCCTGCTACCGCAGACCACGCTGATCACGGGCCCGGTCAACTGGCAGCGCGCGGATTCGCTGCCGGGCTTCACGCCGCTCGACGATCCGAACGTCGTCTATGCCATCCACTTCTACGATCCGATGGTGTTCACCCATCAGGCGCATTGGGATCCGAACGAACCGCTCCACGACGTCACCGGATTGCCCTACCCGATCCGCGCCGACGATCCGAGGATTCAGGAACTGCGGGAGCGGCTCACGGCGCAGAACCAGCGCAAGGCGCTTGCGATGATCGACCGCGCCATCCCGGACCGCGGCATCGACCAATGGCTCGCTCCCGCGGCCGCCTGGCAGCGGCAATATTCGCGTCCGATCATCATCAATGAGTTCGGCGTGCTCAAGGCCGGCGCACCGCGCGACAGCCGGCTGCGCTGGCTTGCCGGCGTCACGGCCTATGCCCGGCAACAGTGCTGGGGCTGGACTCACTGGGAAATGATGCAGGGTTTTGGCCTGGCCGATGCCGTCACCGGCAGGGCCGACCGTGAAGCGCTCAAGGCGCTGCTCGGAACCCGCTAGCCGATCCGGTTAACCCGTTCTTACACAATGCGCGGCTAGATCGACGATCGATGCGGACACAGCACGCCCGCACGTCCGGTCACTTCAGGTCAGAGCCTGTGCGAGCAGAGACAGCCCCGCGGCCGCTATTGGCCGGCGACCTCGTTCCTGCACTCGGCATTGCCGTGGCATCGATCGCGTTCGCGCCGATCATGCAGGCGGCCAATGCCGGGCTCGCCATCGTCGTCGAAAGCCTGATCGGCTGCGCCATCGTGCTCGCGGCGCCGGCTTATGCGCCATCGATCGCGATCTTCATCATCTTCTTCCAGAACCTCTTCGTCTCGATCCTGTCGTCATACATGACGACCGAGCAGGAGATGGATTTCGTCAAGGGCTACAACTTCCTCGTTTGCGCTGTCATGTGGCTGGTCACGCTGGCGCTGTACGTGCTGCACGAGCGCAGGCATTCTCCCGAGATCGACCGGATCATGAAATGGGGGCTGGTCACCCTCGCAACAGTGACGGCGTATTTCCTGCTCGGCGCCACGCAGGACTCGCACGCAGCCCTCGTCTATCTGCGCAACATTGCGTTGCCATTGTTTCTGTTCCAGCTGTCGCTGCTGACGGCTGCGACCTTCGAAATCCGCGTCACGCCGTTCCTGCTGACGGTTGCCGCGCTGCTGATCGTCTGCGGATATGTCGAATTGTTGTTCCGCGACTTCTGGCTCGACATCACCAACGGCTACACGTTCTGGCACTTCGACGAGCTCAAGGCGAGCCGCTCCGGGGCCTGGGAAGCCGAGATGCGCGCCACCGGCAACGTCCCGGTCGATCTGATCGATCGCTTCCGATTCAGCTTTCTCAACAGCCCGCTGTTCGAGGATCTCGGCCTGTCGAAGATGCTGCGCATCTTCGGACCGAACATGAGCCCGATCAGCTTCGGTTACGGGATCGCCTTTTCGATCTTGTTCCTGTTCGCGGTCGGATATCGCTGGCTGGCGCTGGCCGCGATCCCGCTTTTGATCTGCTGCAGCGTGAAGGGCGCGCTCATCCTGGTGATCTTCGTGGCCCTGGCCTGGACCGCAACCTGGCTGTTCGGCGCGACCGTCACGCTTGCCGTCGCGCTGGCCGGGCTCGTGGTGTACGCCATCGCGGCAATCTATATCGGGCTCCAGATCGGCGATTTCCACGTGATCGGCTTCATGGGCGGCTGGAACGGATTCCTGCAGAACCCGGTCGGCCGCGGCCTTGGCGTCGGCGGCAATCTCTCCGAAGGCTACTTCTCGATCGACTGGAACGCCGCGCAGGCGGCCGGCACCATCGACGGCGCCGTGGAGAGCGCGGTCGGCGTGCTGCTCTACCAGATGGGGATCGGCTCGCTGGTGCCGCTCGGCTTCTTCTTTGCGATGGCGCTGAAGGCCTGGCGCCTTTACGCCGCTTCCGGAATTCTCACCCAGGGACTCGCCGCGTTCGGCACGATGGTCGTGCTGGTGAACGGCATCTTCCAGGAAGAGGCGCTGTTTGCGCCGCCGGCGCTCGGGCTGTTGCTTTGCCTGACCGGGCTCGTGATCGGCCATCATTTGCGCACGCAGGGCGACGATCGAGCTGCCCCCGCGCGATAGCGCGCAAGATGAAGCCCGGCCGCGTCGCGACCGGGCCGCGTTCAACCTGCGCCGTCAGAGCGGCTTGATCTGCACCTTGCGGAACTTGACCACGCCCGAACCATACTGGAGCGCGATGTAGCCGCTGGCGTGCTTGGTGTCCTGGGCGTCGGCAGTCTTCTGGCCGTTCAACGTCACGACGAAATGCGGCCCCTTTGCCGTGATCTCGTAGACGTTCCACTTGCCGGCCGCCTTCGGCATCGGATCGACCTTGGCGACGTCGACGATCGCGCCGGTGCCGTAGGTCGGGTCCGGCCGCTTGTCGAAGATGTTGACCTCGTAGCAAACCTTGCCGTCGATCGTCTTGTTGGTGTCGCAGCGAATGAAGATTCCGCTGTTGGCCTCCTCGTCGGTCCAGAACTCGGCCCGGATCTGGAAGTCCTTGTATTGGGTCTTGCTGACCAGATAGGCGAGATCCTTGCCGTCGAGCTTGTCGGCGACCAGCGCGCCGTCCTTCATGGCCCAATTGGCCTTGCCGACCTCGTCCCAGTCGCCCTTCTTGGAGCTGTCGAGCAGCGTGACCCAGCCGTCGTCACCCGATGCGGTGGTGGAAAATTGCAGCGCGGCCGCACCGATCACAAGTCCCGCCGCCAGTATCGACAGATGCTTCTTCAAGGTTATCCTCCCGTCTTTTGGTTGGCGCGCAACCTATCATCGTCTGCAGCGGCGTAAATGCTTTTTCATATTGCAACTGCGTTGTGTCACGAACCCTTGTCGCAATCTTGAGGTCAGACATGCGTGGACGCGTCTTGCCCGGCGGAAGCAGGAGCGATTAGCATCATGCGACATACGGGCACAGCAGTTGCCCGAACGAACCGGTCTGGGAGCATAGCGATGACGGCGTCGAAGCGATCCCGGCGATACCTGATGTTGCCGCTGGCATTTGCCGGCATGCTGAGCGTCAGCTCCGCGGCCGAGCTCAATCCGGCTGCCGTCACCTACAAGCTGCCGGACCAGATTCCCTGGAGCCCGGTCGACGCGCGCGGCGCACAGAATGCCGTCGTGGTCGGCGATCCCTCGAAGCCCGGCTTCTACATGGTCTACACCAAATGGACCAAGGGCAATCACTTCAGTCGTCCGCACTTCCATCCCAACGACCGCTATATCGTCGTGCTCAAGGGCACCTGGTGGGTCGGCTCGGGTCCGAAGTTCGATCCCGATCACGGCGCCGTGGCGATGCCGGCCGGCAGCTTCGTCACCCATTTCGGCAAGCAGGTGCATTGGGACGGCGCCAAGGACGAGGAAGCCGTGCTGCTGATCATGGGCGAAGGTCCCGCCACCGCGACCGAGGTGGAGCAGAAGTAGCCGGAAGCCGATAGCAACCTTCGTATCCGCGCGGCGTTTCATCTCCTCATCATCATGACGAGGAGAAAGCGCATGGCGAAAGCCGCCGACATTCGGGAACATATGGATGTGATTTCGTCCGACAAGAAAACGGTCGGCAAGGTCGACCACATGGAAGGCACCGACAAGATCAAGCTGACCAAGCAAAGCTCGCCGGACGGCCAGCATCATCATTTCATTCCGCTGTCCTGGGTCGACCACGTCGACCAGCACGTGCACCTCAACAAGTCGGGCTCCGACGTCACGGCACATTGGCAGCACGGCCGCCAATAGCCGCATTGCACGGGGTCGGCGCGATGCTATCATCGTGGCCCGAGGAAGGGCTTTCGATGCATCCCGCCACCAAGCTGCAATTTGCCCGCATCGCCGACGAGTTCGCGCGCTGGCGCGCCATCCCCGAGCCGGAACGGCCGCCGGCACCGGCGTGGTGGTGGGGACCCGCATTCGAGCTACGCGAGGCCGCCGAGCCGCTGCCGTTCACTCTGAGCCACAAGCTCCGCCTGCCCGACGGCGCGAGCTTCGCCGAAGGCGCCCGCGTGCTGCGCCAGACACTGGCCGGCCAGGACATCCTGCCATGGCCTTACGATTTCTCGCGCAAGGTCGCATCGACCGATTCCGACGTCCGCGACCTGCCGGTGCAGCCGTCAGACGACAGCGCGTTTCCGCCCTAGATCCGGCTCGGCCTCGCCGATTGCCTCTTCCTCCAGCGACGGCTGCAACGGAGGCGAATTCGACGCCATCAACAATTCGGCGAGATCGCGCGGCGGCAGCGGCCGGCTGAACAGGAAGCCCTGCATCTCGTCGCAGGCAT
Source organism: Bradyrhizobium sp. USDA 3364 (assembly GCF_054056355.1). Taxonomy (NCBI): domain Bacteria; kingdom Pseudomonadati; phylum Pseudomonadota; class Alphaproteobacteria; order Hyphomicrobiales; family Nitrobacteraceae; genus Bradyrhizobium; species Bradyrhizobium sp. USDA 3364. Next base: position 4,032,655 of record NZ_JBSRYG010000002.1, on the reverse strand, counting down.
GCGTGCGCAGGAACTCCTGCTGCTCCGAGGTTTCGACGCCTTCGGCAACGATGGTCATGCCGAGCGCCTTGCCCATGCTGATGATCGCCTGCGCGATCGCGACGTCCTCGGAATCATTGGGCAGATCGCGCACAAAGGAGCGATCGATCTTGATGGTGTCGATCGGGAACTGCTTCATCAGCGACATCGACGAATAGCCGGTGCCGAAATCGTCGATCGCGAGCCGGATGCCGCGGTTCTGGATCGCATCGAGCACGCGGACCGCGCGCGTCACGTTGCGCATCACCATGCTTTCGGTAACCTCGAGCTGCAGCAGCGCCGGCGACATGCCGCTCTCCTCCAGCGCCTCGTCGATGTCGTCGAGCAGGTTCGGATCGCCGAACTGCCGCGGCGAGAGGTTGACCGCCATGGTCACGGCCTTGAGGCCGCGGCGCTGCCACATCATGTTCTGCGCGCAGGCTTCCTTCAGCACCCAGCGGCCGATCGGTACGATCAGGCCGATTTCCTCGGCGAGCGGAATGAACTGCCCCGGCGAGACCTTGCCGAGCTCGGGATGGGTCCAGCGCAGCAGCGCCTCGACGCCGCTGATCTGCCCGCTCGCCATGTCGACCTTGGGCTGATAGTCGAGCGAGAACTGCTCGCGTTCGAGCGCGCGGCGCAGCGCGCTCTCCATCGTCAGGCGCTCGATCGACTGCGCCCGGACCTCGTTGGAGAAGAAGCGGAAGCCGTTCTTGCCGTCTTCCTTGGCGAGATACATCGCCATGTCGGCATTCTTGGTCAGCGTCTGCACATCGGAACCGTCGGCGGGATACACCGCGATGCCGATCGACGCCGTGGTGTGGCACTCGTGCCCGCTGAGTTGCATCGGCCGGCTGAGCGAGACCAGGAGATCGCCGGCAATGCGCTCGACGTCGCCGCGTTCGGCGGTTTCCTCCAGGATGACCACGAACTCGTCGCCGCCGAGCCGCGCCACCACGTCGCTCGCGCGCAACGAACCGCGCAGCCGCTCGGCGATCGCCACCAGCAGCATGTCTCCGGCGTCGTGGCCGAGCGAGTCGTTGATCACCTTGAAGCGGTCGAGATCGATGAACAGCACCGCGAGCTGCCGGCGATGGCGGTCCGCCGCCGAGATCGCGTGACGCAGCATCTCGTTGAAGGTTTCGCGGTTCGGCAGGTTGGTCAGGCTGTCATGCGAGGCAAGATATTCGATCCGCTCGTCGGCCTTGTGCTTTTCGTCGGCGCGATCGAAGCTCTCGAGCGCGAAGGCCAGATTGTCGGCCAGCCGCTGCAACAGCTCGGCGAACTCCGGCGTGAAAGTGTCCTTCTCGGTCGCGACGAAGATCATGACGCCGACGACCTGCCCGCTGACGATCAGCGGGAACGAGGCGCCGGACTGCGTGCCGTCGAGGCGCGCCCGCTCATGGAAAGCGACAGTCTCGCTGTCGGCAAAATAGTCGTTGATGATGCAGGCCTTGCCGGAGCGGAACGCCCGGCCGCAGGCGCCGCGCCCCTCGGGATGCGCCTCGCTGACCGAGAGCGTCACCTGGCTCGCGCCATCTGCCGCCGGGCCCGCGATCGCAACGATCCGGAGATAGTCGCTGCCGTCCTGTGCCATCGCGATGGTGGTCGAGGTGAACTTGCCCCCGGTCGCCGCCGCCTCGCAGACCAGTTGATACAATTCGGCGCGGGACTTCGCCCGCATGATCGCCTCATTGGTCGCGCTCAGCGCAGCGAACATCCGCGACAACCGTTCCTTCTGCTGATCGGCCCGCGCCTTCTCGTCGGCGCGGTCGAAATTGGCGAGCGCAAACGACACGTTCTCGGCGAGCCGCTGCAACAGCGCCATCATCTCCGGGCTGAAGGTGCCGAATTCGCTGGAGAGGAACACCAGCGCGCCGATCGCCTCGCCGTTCTTGAGCAGCGGCAGCGCCGCGCCGGACTTGCTGCCGCTGTCGCGGACCACCGGGTAGACATGCGATTCAGGCCCGAAGTCGCTGAGATAGTCATTGCTGATGCAGGGCCTGCGGGTGCGGATCGCAACGCCGGTCAGGGTCTGGCCTTCCGGACGCGTCGCGTCGGCCGACAGCTGGACTTCCCTTGCCCGCACCCGGTCGGGACCCGAGGCCGCCACATTGTCCAGGAAGATCTCGCCCGGGCGTACCAGCCTGATCGTGGCCGAGATGAACTGGCCGCCGACCGCCGCCGCATCGCAGACCAGATCGAACATCTCGCTGCGGGATTTCGCCCGCATGATCGCCTCGTTGGTCGCGCTCAGCGCAGCGAACATCCGCCGCAGCCGTTCCTTCTGCTCCTCGGTCCGCGCCTTCTCGTCGGCGCGATCGAAGCTGCCGAGCGCGTAGGAGACGTTGTCGGCGAGCCGCTGCAGCAGCTCGGCGAATTCGGCCGAGAAGGTGTTGCGCTTGGCGGAGATGAACAGCATCACGCCGACCGGCTCGTCGTCGACGATCAACGGAAATGCCGCGCCGGACCGCGCATGCTCGCGGTCGATGACTTCGCGGAACGGGTTGTTGGCGACGTCGCTCAGAAAATCGTTGTTGATGCAGGCACGCCGGGACCGGAACGCCCGGCCGCAGACGCCGCGCCCCTCGGCCCGCGCCTCGCTGCGCGAGACGTTGAGGCGGCGCGCATTCTCCGCGGTCGGCCCCGCGACCGCCATCATCTCCAGGAAGTCGTCGCCGGGCTTGGAGATCAGGATGCTGGTGGAATTGAACCCGCCGCCATGCGCCGCCGCGGCGCAGACCAGCTCGAACATTTCGAGCCGCGACCGCGCACGCATGATCGCCTCGTTGGTCGCGCTCAGCGCCGCGAACATCCGCGACAGCCGCTCGCGCTCGGCGTCGGCCTTGGCCTTCTCGGTGGCGCGGCCGAAATTGTCGAGCGCAACCGAGACGTTCTCGGCGATCCCCGCGAGCAGCGCGATGATCTCCTCGTCGTGCGCCCAGGAATTGCCGGTGAAGAAGATCAGGACGCCGATGCTCTTGCCGAACCGGGTGAGCGGCAGCGCGACGCAGGCCATCAGGCCGCTGCCGCGCGCTTGCGGTGGGTCCGCCGCGGTCGGGATATCGTGCTCGACGCAGGGCCGCTGGGTCCGAAACGCCTCGCCGCAGATGCCTTTGCCGTAGACATTGTCCGGGTCGGTCGAAAACCGCGTCTGGGTGATCAGGTCGAGCGCCTCGCCGGTACCGGCGACGGGCTCGAGCCAGGGCGTGTCGGGTTCCGCCAGCAGCACCACCGTGGCGAAGGATTTTCCGCTGAACACCGCGGCATCGCAGACCCGCTGATAGAGATCATGCTCGGTCTTGGCGCGGAGGATGGCCTCGTTGGTCGCGCTGATGGCGCCGAACATGCGGTTGAGCCGGCGCATCGCCTGCTCGCCGCTCTTGCGCGACGCCTCGTGGTCGAAATTGTCGAGCGCAAAGGACACGTTCGCGGCCATGCGCTCCAGCAGCGAGACGACCCCCTCGCCGAGCGAGTCGACCTCGCGCTGCGTCACCATGAAGACGCCGACGCTGCGCCGGTTGCAGACCAGCGGCAGCGCCGCCGCCGCGCCCACGCCGGCCGCCGCGGCACCGCTGCGCCAGGCCGCGGAGCGGGCGTCGTTGACATAGTCGTTGCTGACGCAGGCGTTCTGATCGCGGAACGCCTGCCCGGCGACGCCCTCGCCCTCCGGCGTGTCGGCGAGCGCGGAAATGGTGATGCTGCGCAGCCGCGCGACGTCGTCGCCGTAGCCAGCCGCGAACTTCAAGAGACCGGTACCCGGCTCCAGCAAAAACACGGTCGCGGCCAGGAAGCTTCCGCTCGAGAACGCGGCTTCGCAGACCTTTCCATACAATTCTTCCGGTGATTTCGCGTACAGGATCGCTTCGTTGGTGGCACTCAACGCCGCGAATGTACGCCCGATGCTCGACTGCACGATTCCTGAAGGCCCCCGGGGCCAACCCCTTCCATCTCGCCCGGGACATTGCTCGCGAGAGGCCTAAATGGTGGTTAGCGTATCCGCCAAGTTGCGCGACAAAGTAAACGGCTGACGAATGTGGAAGCCCGTTTTCCGGGGTATTACGGGCGCTGGTGTGCCAGCCTGAGCCGCGGGAGCGCAGGGCGCGGACTGCCGCCCTGCCTGCTCCGCCGGAGCCGCCAAATTCCGCATCGCGACCTCCCCCGTTCCACTCGGTGAAAACATGGCCGCCAGCACCCTGCTTGCGGTATGGCCGACCGGATTTTCTGCGCTTGCTCGTCCCTCTGCGCTTTGAGAGCATGAGGCCGACAACAGCAAGCAAGACCCGCGCATCATGCGGGCGGACCGCGAGGAAAATCCCATGCCGATCGTCCAGGCCGACCGTCTCACACGCATCGGCGCGGCGCTCCTGCGGGGCGCCGGCGCATCGGAGGAGGAGGCCAACGCGGTCGCCCATGGCTGCGTCAATGCCAACCTCGCCGGCCACGACTCCCACGGCGTGATCGCGATCCCGACCTATATCGACCGCGTCAAGGCCGGCCACATCGTGCCCGGCGCGAAGTGGACCATCGTGCAGGAGACGCCGACCACGACCGTGATCGACGGTCATTGGGGGTTCGGCTTCCACGTCAACGCCAAGGCGATGGAGATGACCATCAACAAGGCGAAGACCGCAAATGTCGCGGCCTGCACCGTGTTCCGGCAGAGCCATGTCGGGCGGCTCGCGCACTACCCGATGATGGCGATGCGCGAGGGCATGATCGGGATCGCGGCCGCCGATTCCGGCCGCTCGCCGAAGCATGTCGCGCCGTTCGGCGGCCGCGAGGCCCGGCTCGGCACCAACCCGATCTCGATCGCGGTGCCCTCCGATCTCGAGGCGCCGTTCTATCTTGACATGGCGACCTCGGCGGTCGCGGCCGGCAAGATCCAGCTCGCGGTGGCGCGCGGCGAGAGCATCCCGAAGGGCTGGATCATCGATGCCGAGGGGCGCGACACCACCGACCCGAAGGACTACCGCAAGGGCGGCGCGCTGCTGCCGCTCGGCGGCAGCGAAGGCTACAAAGGCTCGGGCCTCGCCGCGATGGTCGAGGTGCTGTGCGGCCTCCTGACCGGCCTCGGCTTCGGCGTCGAGCCGACCGGCCGCCACAACGACGGCTGCTTCATGGCGGTGTTCAACGTCGCCGCGTTCCGCCCGCTCAAGGATTTCAAGAAGGAGGTCGCCGACTTTGCGCGCTATCTGAAATCGACGCCGCCGTCGGAAGGCAGCCGCGGCGTGTTCTATCCGGGCGAAGTCGAACATCTGCGCGAGCAGCAGCGGCGCAGGGACGGCATCGAGATCGAGGATGCGACCTGGGACAAGCTCAAGGCGCTCGCCACAGACTACAAGCTCGCCCACGAACTCAACCTGCGCTGACAGATCCGGACACGGGAGAACGACATGACACGGCAAATGGCGCTGGTTGGCTTTTTGCAGGCGCAGAACTGCACCAACCTGCCGGGCTCCTGGCGCCACCCGGAGTCGCGCGACGACTCGATGTCGGCGGACTATTACCAGGAGATCGCGCGCATTCTCGAGCGCGGCAAGTTCCACATGGCGTTCTTCGACGATCGCCTCGCGATGCCCGATCGCTACGGCAACGATCACGCCCACACCGTCGAATACGGCATTCGCTGCGTGAAGATGGACCCGATCGTGGTGCTGACCACGATGGGAATGGTCACCACGAAGCTCGGTCTCGCTTCCACCGCCTCCACCACCTATTTCGAGCCGTTCGACGTCGCCCGCCGCTTCGCCACGCTCGATTTGATGACGGGCGGCCGCGCGGCGTGGAACGTGGTGACGTCGGTCAATGACGGCGAAGCGCTCAACATGGGCCGCGAGCAGCATCTCGAGCACGATCACCGCTATGACCGCGCCGACGAGTTCATGGAGGTGGTGCTCGGCCACTGGGACGCCTGGGAAGACGGCTCGCTGGTGATCGACAAGACGAGCGGCCGCTTCGCCGATCCGACCAAGGTGAAGCGGCTCGATCACAAGGGCGCGTTCTTCACCTCGCGCGGCCCGTTCACGGTGCCGCGCTCGGCGCAGGGCCATCCCGTCGTGATCCAGGCCGGCGCCTCCGGCCGTGGCCAGCGCTTTGCCGGACGCTGGGGCGAGGTGATCTTCACCGCGGCGCGCAACCTCGCCAATGCCAAGCAGGGCTATGACGCGATCCGCGGTGAGGCCGCCAAGGCCGGGCGCGATCCGGATCAGATGTTCCTCTGCAATCTGATCACGCCGGTGACCGGCGCGACCAAGGCTGAGGCCGAGGACCGGATGGCGGTGATCCAGAAGCTGCCGCTCGAGATCGACGCGCTGTCGCTGCTTGCCGAAGGCCTCAACTTCGATTTCGGCGCCAAGGGGATCGACGAGCCGCTGACCACGGAGGAGTTGCAGGGCATGCAGGGCATGCTCGGCATCCGCGACGGCGTGCTGCGCACCTCCGGCAAGACCAATCCCTCGACCCGCGACTTCATCACCTTCTCCGGCCGCGGCCAGGTGCAGGACGCGATGGTCGGCGGCCCGAAGGAGATCGCCGACCGGCTGGAGGAAATGTTCACCGGCCGCGGCTGCGACGGCTTCGTGGTCGCGGCGAGTTACGTGCCGGGCTCCTATGCCGACTTCGTCGACCATGTGGTGCCCGAGTTGCAGAAGCGCGGCCTGTTTCACAAGGACTACGCGGGCACGACGCTGCGCGAAAATCTCGGGCTGAAACGTCCCGCCGCGGGCGCCTGGAAGACCCGCGCGCAGGCCGCGGAATAGAGGGGCATCATCATGCGCTGGCTGAAATTCACCGCCGCCGATACGACGTCTTGGGGCCTCGTCGAGGGCGACACCGTCACGACAGTCAACGGCGATCCGTTCGGCGAATGGAGCAAGACGTCGAAGACCCACGCGCTGAAGGACGTCAGGATCGAGCTGCCGCTGATCCCGCGCACCTTCTACTGCGTCGGGCTGAACTATCTGAAGCACCTCAAGGAAGCCGCCGACAAGGCCGGCACGGTGCCGAACGTTCCGGATCGTCCCGAGATCGGCTACCGCGCGCAGAACGCGCTGATCGCCCATGACGAGGATGTCGTGATCCCGGCAAGCGCGACCGAGAAGATCCATTACGAGGGCGAGCTCGTCGTCGTGATCGGCAAGACAGCCAAGCACCTCACCGAAGCCAACGCGATGGACTGCGTGTTCGGCTACACCATCGGCAACGACGTCTCCGAACGCAACTGGCAGAAGGCCGACCGCGGGCTGTGGCGATCCAAGAACGCCGACACCTTCAAACCGATGGGCCCGTGGATCGAGACCGACGTCGATCTCGACCGCATGGAGACCGCGATCCGCGTCAACGGCAAGGAAACCGGCCGCTTCCGCACCAACGAGATGATCTTCGGTATCGTCCCGTTCCTCGTCGAGCTGAGCAAATACTTCACGCTGTCGCCCGGCGACGTGATCTGGATGGGCACCGACGGCGCCTCGCCGGATTTGAAGGACGGCGACGTGGTGGAGATCGACATCACCGGCATCGGAACATTGCGCAACAGGTTCGTGAGGGAGAGGGTGTGAGGGCTGGCGGCTCGACGCTGTCGTCAACGCCCGCGCCTCATTCTCGATGTCGTCCCGGCGAAAGCCGGGACCCATACGCCGCGGCGAGTATTGTTGAAGGGACTCGCCGTTCCGACATCGCGCACCAATAACCTTTGGTGGTTATGGGTCCCGGCCTTCGCCGGGACGACACTGAAACTTATTGAGGCATCGGGGTCATACATCCAGCGCAGACCGGATGGCTCAAACTAGCGCCCCCGGTCTCCGCTTCACGTGATCGATGAAGGCGCGCAGCTTCGGCATGATCTGGCGGTGGCCGGGATAGTAGAGAAACACGCCCGGCGTCGTCGACGCGAATGCATCGAGCACACGGACGAGCTTCTTCTCCTTCACGGCGCCTGAAATCAGCGGCGCGGGCACTTGCGCCAGTCCGACGCCTTCGAGCGCCGCGCCAACCAGCGTCGGGAAGTCATGGCCGATGAAGGATCCCGACACAGCAAGCTCGATCGAACGGCCGCTGTCGTTCAGCGACCACGGCGCGAGCCCGCCGTTCGATCGCCGCAGCCGCAGGCAGGCGTGATCGCGCAAATCGTCCGGGCGTTTGGGCCGGCCGCGGCGCGCGAGATAGTCCGGGCTGCCGACGATGGCGAACGGGAACGGCTTGGTCAGGCGAACCGCGACCATGTCCGGGTTGATGAACTGGCCCATCCTGATGCCGGCATCGAAGCCTCCGGCGGCGAGGTCGACCAGCTCCTCGCTGGCGGCGAGTTCGACCTCGATCTCGGGATAGGCCTTGCAGAATGAGGCGATCAGCGGCTCCAGCAGGATCGGCACCACCGAGCGCGGCACGGTGAGCCGCAACAGCCCGGCAGGCTTCTGCCCGAGCTCGCGCGCGGCGCCGCTCGCCGCAACCAGCTCCTCGAACGCAGGCCTTGCGCGCGCCAGGAATCGTTCGCCCGCCTCTGTCAGGCCGACGCTGCGGGTGGTGCGGATGAACAGCACGGCGCCGAGGCGCGCCTCGAGCGCGCGGACCGCCTGGCTGATCGCCGATGGCGTGACGGCGAGCTCGGTCGCCGCGCGGCGAAAGCTGCGGTGCTGGGCGACGCTGAGGAACGCCTCCACGCCGTCGAGCGCGCCCTGCCGGACTGTGAAGTTCTGCTTCATGGCCTGTCAACATTATCGCGAATAGTCGCCCACGGAAAGCCGCCCTAGATCGGACCCGCAAGCAGCCGCACCGCAACGCGCGCTGCTCCATGCGACATCACGACAGCAGTCGTGAACGGAGACATGCGACCGATGAAAGCAATCCGTCACACCCTCCTGGCTCTCACCCTCACATCGACAGGCTTAACCACCATGACCACTCCATCCCCTGCCCAGACCCAGGCACAAGCCCCCTCCACCATCACCACCGGCGTGATGGTCATCCTGACCGTCAAGCCGGGCGTCACCCGCGAACAGGTGATGGCCGTGATGCCCGACGAAATCCGCCAGACCGTGCAGCTCTATCTCAATGGCAAGGTTCGCGAATGGTATTCGCGGTCCGACGGGCGCGGCGTCGTCTTCCTGCTCGATGCCAAGGACACCGCCGAGGCGCATGCGATCATGGAAGGCCTGCCGCTGTCCAAGCTTGACATCATGGACCACGAGTACATCGCGGTCGGCCCGCTGCTGCCGCTCCGTCTGCTCGTCGCCAGGCCTTGAACGCAAGCCGACTGAACCGGTCGACAACCACAAGGGAATCCGCCGATGCCCCCTGGCTTCAACCTGCCATTCGTTCTCAGCGTCGTCGGCGCATTCCTGACGAGTGCTGTCGTGGCCGTCATCTACATCTGGCCCGCGCTCCGCGCGATGCCACGTGACAACGCGCTAAGACTGCTCGCAGCGTTCCATGCGTTCAGATTCTTGGGGATGAACTTCATGGTCGCCGGGTTCGTGTCGCCGCAGCTGAGCACGACCTTCGCAGCCGAGGTCGGTTGGGGCGATCTCGCTGCCGCCGCTCTCGCGCTCGTTGCGATGGCGGCACTCTCCTGGCGCTGGTCGATCGCGATCCCGCTGGTCTGGATTTTCAATGTCTGGGGCACGCTGGATCTGCTCAATGCCTATTACAACGGCGTGAAGATCGGCGATCCCGGCCTGTTCGGCGCCGGCATCTACATTCCGGCGCTCTATGTGCCGCTGCTGCTGGTCAGCCACGTCATGGTGTTCATGCTGCTGACTAAAACGGCAGCGCCACGCCGGTCTTGATCTCCTTCAGGATCACATTGGTGCGGACGTGGCGGATGCCGGGAATGCGGAACATGAATTCGTCGAGGAATTTGTTGTAGGCGTCCATGTCGCGCACCACGACGCGGAGGTGATAGTCGGCATCGCCCGTGGTCGCGAAGCATTCCAGCACCTCGCGCCGCTGCATCACCCGCGCGACGAACTCGTCGACGAATTTGACGTCGTGCCGCTCGAGCGAGACGTGCAGGATCGCCGAGGTCGCAAAGCCGGCACGCCCGCGCGCGACCAGCGCCGAATAGCCCGAGATGACACCGGACTCTTCCAGTGCGCGGACCCGGCGCCAGCACGCCGAGGTCGACATGCCGACGGTGTCGGCAAGCTGCTGGTTGGTGGCGCGGCCATCCTTTTGCAGTTCGGCGAGAATTCGCTCGTCTTGCTCTTCGACCATCGCCACGCTCCATTTCGGTATATCTTACCAAAATGAGGCGTCTGGGACAATATCCTACCGAATATGGTCTCCGGGAGGAACAGATAGGTAAGACCTACCAGGCCGGCAGGCATAGCCTTGTCCAATCAGATAGCGCGATTCCGGAGGGGTCAGTTATGGGCCAGATGCCGTTGCTCGCCGCCTACCAGCTGTCCGAGCGCTACAGCCGCGAACGCGGCCGCGTCTTCCTCACCGGCACGCAGGCGATCGTGCGCATCGCGCTCGATCAAGTACGGCGCGACCGCGCGGCCGGGCTCAACACCGCCGGCTTCATCTCCGGCTATCGCGGCTCGCCGCTCGGCGGCGTCGATCTCGAACTGTGGAAGATCGGCGAACTGCTCAAGGACAGCCGCATCGAATTCCTGCCCGCTGTGAATGAGGACCTCGCGGCGACCGCCGTGCTCGGCTCGCAGCAGGTCGAGACGCAGAAAGACCGCGAGGTCGATGGCGTGTTCGGGCTGTGGTACGGCAAGGGCCCGGGTGTCGATCGCTCCGGCGATGCGCTGAAGCACGGCAATGCCTACGGCTCCTCGCCGCGTGGCGGCGTGCTTGTGGTCGCCGGCGACGATCATGGCTGCGTGTCGTCCTCGATGCCGCACCAGTCCGACGTCGCCTTCATGAGCTGGTTCATGCCGACGCTGCATCCGGCCGATGTCGGCGAGTATCTTGCCTTCGGCGAGTATGGCTACGCGCTCAGTCGATTTTCCGGCATGTGGGTCGGCTTCAAGGCGATCTCGGAGATCGTGGAGTCCGGCGCCTCGATCGAACTGGCTGCGCCGCGCCGTTTCGTGCCGCCGGATTTCGTGCCGCCGCCAGGCGGCTTGCATTATCGCTGGCCGGATTTGCCGGGCCCGCAGATCGAGGAGCGGCTGGAGGCGAAGAAGCATGCGGTCTACGCCTTTGCAAAAGCCAATCCGACCGACCGCCGCATCTACGGCATCAAGGACGCGAGCTACGGCATCGTCACCACAGGCAAGGCGCATCTCGATCTGATGGAGGCGCTGCGACTGGTCGGGCTGGATGAGGCCGCATGCCGCCGCTTCGGCATCGACATCTACAAGGTCGGCATGGTGTGGCCGCTCGCGCTGCACGACGCGATGGAGTTCGTGAAGGGCAAGCGCGAGATCCTGGTAGTCGAGGAGAAGCGCGGCATCATCGAAAGCCAGTTCAAGGAATATTTCTACGACTATCCCGGCGCCAAGCCGGAGCGGATGGTCGGCAAGCATGACGAAACCGGCGCGCGGTTGATCTCCTGGACCGGCGAATTGTCGCCGCGCATGCTGGCCGATGTGCTGGCGCGACGGCTCGATCCGATGTTTCCGGAGCTGCAATTGGCACACCACGTCGCCGCGCTCAGGCCCGCGCAGGACCGCATGATCGCGGTGCCGGGCGCGACACGGACGCCCTACTTCTGCTCGGGTTGCCCGCACAACACATCGACGAAAGTGCCCGAGGGCTCCAAGGCGCTGGCCGGCATCGGCTGCCATTTCATGGCGAGTTGGATGGACCGCGAGACCTCGTCGCTGATCCAGATGGGCGGCGAAGGCGTCAACTGGGCGGCGTCGTCGAAATTCACCGGCAACAGCCATGTGTTCCAGAATCTCGGCGAAGGCACCTATTATCACTCGGGCTCGATGGCGATCCGGCAGGCGATCGCCGCCAGAGCCAACATCACCTACAAGATCCTGTTCAATGACGCAGTCGCAATGACCGGCGGCCAGCCGGTCGACGGCCCGGTCAGCGTGCAGGCGATCGCCCACAGCGTCCGCGCCGAGGGTGTCGCACGCATCGCGCTTGTGTCGGACGATCCCGATCATTTCTCGCCGGCGGATCTGCCCGCAGGCGTCACCATCCATCCGCGCGAGGAGATGGACGCCGTGCAGCGCGAGCTGCGCGCGATACCCGGCGTCACCGTGCTGATCTATCAGCAGACCTGCGCCACCGAGAAGCGGCGCCGCCGCAAGCGCGGCACGATCGCCGATCCCGCGCGCTTTGCCTACATCAACGACCTCGTCTGCGAGGGCTGCGGCGACTGCTCGGTAGAATCCAACTGCCTGAGCGTCGAGCCGAAGGAGACGCCGTTCGGCCGCAAGCGCAGGATCAACCTCTCGACCTGCAACAAGGATTTTTCTTGCCTCAACGGCTTCTGCCCGAGCTTCGTCACCATCGAGGGCGGCAAGCGGCGCGCGAAGAGCGCAAGCGCGATCGATCCGCTTGCGCGCGCCGCTGCGCTTCCCGCGCCGGAGATTGCGGCGCTCGAACACCCATATGATTTGCTGGTGACCGGCGTCGGCGGCACCGGCGTCATCACGGTCGGCGCGCTGATCGCGATGGCCGGCCATCTCGAGGGCCGCGGCGTCTCGGTGCTCGACTTCACCGGCTTCGCGCAGAAATTCGGCCCGGTGCTGAGCTATCTGCGGCTTGCGGCCGCGCCCGCGGCGCTGCACCAGGTACGGATCGACCAGGGCGCGGCCGACGCGCTGATCGGTTGCGATCTCGTGGTGAGCTCGTCCGCCAAGGCGTCCGGCACCTACCGCAAGGGCATGCGTGCCGCGGTCAACGTCGCCGAGATGCCGACCGGCGACGTGGTGCGCTTCCGCGACGCCGACCTCGCCTCGCCGGTTCGGCTGCGCGCCATCGAGCGGGTGATCGGGCCTGGTAACCTCACCACCATCGACGCCAATGCGCTGGCCGAGCGACTGCTCGGAGACAGCGTGTATGCCAACATCATGATGCTCGGCTTCGCCTGGCAGCAGGGCCTGGTGCCGGTGTCGCTGGACGCGCTGACTCGCGCGATCCAACTGAACGGTGTCGCGGTCGAACGCAACAAGCAGGCGCTGGCCTGGGGCCGGCTCGCCTTTGCCGATTCGGACTTTCTGCCGAAGGCCGAACATGCGGCCGACGGCGCGCCGGAGACGCTGGAGCAGACGATCGCGCGGCGGACCGAATTCCTGCGCGACTATCAGGATGAAGCCTATGCCGCGCGCTATCGCGCAACCGTCGAGCGCGTCCGCGGCGCCGAGGCGGTACTCGGCAGCGAGACGCTCACCGACGCCGTCGCCCGCTCGCTGTTCAAGCTGATGGCCTACAAGGACGAGTACGAGGTGGCGCGGCTGCATATGCAGACCGGCTTCCTCGACGAGCTGAAGCGCGAGTTCGATGGCGACTTCACGGTGCAGTATCATCTGGCGCCACCCTTGCTGCCGGCGCGGCGCGATCCCCGGGGACGGCCGAAGAAGCGCGCGTTCGGGCCATGGATCCAGACGCCGCTGCAGTTGCTCGCGAAACTGAAGGGGCTGCGCGGCACGAAGTTCGACGTGTTCGGCTACACCGCGGAGCGCCGCGCCGAGCGCGAGCTGATCGTCTGGTACGAGGCGCTGATCGATACGCTGCTCAGCAGGCTCGATGCCGCGCGCCTGCCGTACCTCACAGCGATAGCAAGGGCGCCGATGGACATTCGCGGTTATGGGCCCGTCAAGGATGCCGCGATCGAGACAACCAAGGCGGAGGTGGCGCGGCTCATCGCGCTTCTCACCTCCGCCCCATTGGATGCAGGCGACGGCTCAAGCCGCCGCGCCACGCTTGGCGGGTGAGATCACGCCGACCACGACGGTCGCAATCACCGCCACCACGACGTTGAGCAGCAGTGCGCCAAGGCCGACATAGAAGCTGTAGCTGGCATCCCCGAGCGAGATGCTGGCGAGCGGCTTCAGCCCGTTGCTCCACGCCGTGTAGCTGCCCCAGCCGATGCCGGCGGCCCAGCCGAGCAGCAGGCCCTCGGCACGGAACCAGACGGTGAACAGGCCGAACACCAGCGCCGGCAACGTCTGCACGATCCAGAGGCCGCCGAGCAGTTGCAGGTCGAGCGCATATTGCGTCGGCAGGAACAGGATGAAGGCGAGCGCGCCGACCTTCACCACCAGCGAGGTGATCTTGGCCACCGACGCCTCACCGGCATGCGAGATATCCGGATTGACGTAGGACTTCCAGACATTGCGGGTAAACAGATTGGCGGCGCCGATGCTCATCACCGCCGCCGGCACCAGCGCGCCGATCGCGATCGCCGAGAACGCAAATCCCGCGAACCATTCCGGGAACAGCGTCTTGAACAGCATCGGCACCACGTCGTTCGGCGACGTCACCTTGATGTTGGCGGCATGGGCCATGTAGCCGAGCAGCGCGATCAGGCCGAGCAAGAGCGTATAGGCCGGCAGCAGGATCGCATTCTTGCGGATGGTATCCGCCGACTTCGAGGCGAAGATGCCCGTCAGCGTGTGCGGATACATGAAGGCGGCCAGCGCCGAGCCGAGCGCCAGCGTCGCATAGGGCAGATATTGCCCGGGCTTCAGCGTCAGCCCGGTGGCGCCGCCCTTCGCCGTGAAGGCGTCGTTGGCCGCCGCGAACACCGCGCCATAGCCGCCGAGCTTGGCGGGCACCACGACCACGGCGGTCAGCACCACGACGTAGATCATGATGTCCTTGACGAAGGCGATCAGCGCCGGCGCGCGCAGGCCGGAGCTGTAGGTATAGAGCGCGAGGATCACGAAGGCGGCGATGATCGGCAGCTCGCCGCTCAATCCCATCGCCTTGATCACGACCTCCATGCCGATCAGCTGCAGCGCGATGTAAGGCATCGTCGCGACCAGGCCGGTGAGCGCCACCGCGAGCTCGAGCGCGCGTGAGCCATAGGCGCCGTGGACGACATCGGCTGCGGTGACGTAGCCGTTGGCATGCGCCTTCTTCCACAGCACCGGCATCACGGCGAACACGAAGGGATAGACGATGATGGTGTAGGGCAGCGCGAAAAACCCGTAGGCGCCCACCGCATAGACCAGCGCCGGCACCGCGATCACCGTATAGGCGGTGTAGAAATCGCCGCCGACCAGGAACCAGGTGATCCAGGTGCCGAACTGGCGGCCGCCGAGGCCCCACTCGTCGAGATGCTCGCTGACCGGCCCGGATTTCCAGCGCGCAGCGAAGAAGCCCATCACGGTGACGAGCGCGAAGAAGAAGACAAAGACGGAGAGCGCCACCCAGGCGATGTGATCGGTCATGGCTGCCCCCTCACCGCGTCTCGTCGCCGTCAGGCGTACGGCTGCGATAGACCAGCCAGATCAAGAGCGAGGAGATCGGCACCCAGGCGAGCTGGTACCAGTAGAAGAAGGGAAAGCCGAACAGCGACGGCTCGAGGAAATTATAGAACGGCACCCACAGCAAGCCGATGAACGGCAGCAGCAACAATATCCACATGGCCTACTCTTTGACGCAAGACATAGCTCAAGGCGGGAGGTTCCGCTGATCATGGCAACGATCCGGGAACCGGTTCGTTGCGTCTAGAATCACGGTCACGGCAATGCGACGCAAAAAGATGTGATCGTCACTTGGCGCATGCCGCCTATTCGGCCTTGATGCCGGCGTCCTTTATCACCTTGCGCCAGCGCGCCTCCTCGCCGGCAAAGTAGCGGTCGAGCTCGGCCGGCGGTGAGGCCACCATCACGAGGCCCTCATTGACGCTGAGCTTCTTGAAGGCCTCCGCCTGCACGGCCTTGGCCGCTGACTTGTTGAGACGGTCGATGACCTGGGGCGGCGTGTTCGCGGGCGCGTAGAGGCCGTACCAGGACTCCGCGAGATAGCCGGATACGCCGGCTTCCGACACCGTCGGCAATTGCGGGAACGCCGGCGAACGTTCGGCCGAGGTCACCCCGATCGCGCGCAGCTGCCCGGCCTCGACCAGCGAGGCGCAGCTCGCCACCGTGGTGAACATCACCTGGATCTGGCCGCCCATCAGGTCGGTGATCGCGGGCGCCGCGCCCTTGTAGGGAACGGTCGTGAGATTGACGGAAGCCATGTGCTTGAACAATTCGCCGGCGAGATGCGCCGAGGTTCCGGTGCCGTAAGTGCCGTAGGACAGTCTTTCCGGATCGGCCTTCGCCGCCGCGATCAGGTCGGCGATCGACTTGATCGGCGAAGACGGATTGACCACGACGACGTTGAACGAGCGCGCCAGCAGCGCCACCGGCGCGAAATCCTTGTGCGCGTCATAGGGCAGCTTGCTGTAGAGGCTCGGATTGACGGCGTTGGCGAAGGTCGCCATCAGCAGCGTGTAGCCGTCGGGCGGGCTCGTCGCGACGCTTTGTGTGCCGATGATGGTACCCGCCCCGGGCTTGTTCTCGATGATGACGGTGACGCCGAGATCCTTCTGCAGCTCCTGGGCCAGCGTCCGCGCGACGACATCGGTGCCGCCGCCGGGCGCGAACGGCACCACGATCTTGACGACGTGGTCGGGATAAGCGGCACGTGCAGCAGCACGTTTGCTGCGAGCGCGAACAGGATCGATGCGAGGAGACGATGCGGCATGGCGGGCCCCGGCGGCAGGCGGTGAGTTCTTGATACACGCGAACGCCATGCAAGGGATGCCGGGCGGTCATGACGCTGGGAGAAGCACCAGTAGACCCGTCACCCTGAGGAGCGCGGAACGCGCGTCTCGAAGGGTGCACGGCCAGCAGCCGGGCCGTCGATCCTTCGAGACGCCGCTTCGCGGCTCCTCAGGATGACGGGAAAAGTGCGCCGTACGCCCTCCTCGCAATCACGGCTGCACCGCCAATCACGAATACGGATTGATCAGCTTCTGCTGCTCGGTGGCGTGATGGACCAGGAGGTCGATGAAGGTGCGCACCTTCGCCGAGAGATGATGGCGGTGCGGATAGACCGCGTTCATGGTGAGCTCGACCGGCCGGTACTCCGGCAGCAGGCGGACCAGTTGGCCCGACTCGAGCTCGTCGCGGACTAGGAAGCCGGCCGCGAGGAACACGCCGACGCCGGCGAGCGCGGCGAGCTTCAGCGTTTCGCCGCTGTTGGAGATCAGGTTGCCGGAGACCCGCACCGCGGCCGGCGTGCCCTTGCGGTCGGTGAAGTGCCACTCGTCGCCATAGGGGTAATTGGCGTGGCGCATGCAGTTGCGCGCGGAAAGGTCGGCGAGCTGCTCGGGCTTGCCGTGCTGCGCGATATAGCCGTGGGACGCGCACAGCACATGGCGCCAGGTTGCGATGGTACGCACGATCAGGCTGGAGTCCGGCGGCGGCACCATGCGCACCGCGAGATCGTAATTCTCGTCGATCAGATCGGCGTTGCGCTCGCCGATCGTGAGGTCGACCTTGACCTCGGGATAGGTCGCGAGGAACTCGGCCACCGCAGGCGACAGGAACTGGACGAGATGAGTGTTGGTGAAGATGCGCAGCGTGCCGCGCGGCACCGATTGCTGCGCGCTTGCGACGTCATCGGCCTGCTCTATATCGGCAAGGATCTGCACGCAGCGGTCGTAATAGGCCTGGCCGACCTCGGTAAGGCTGACCTTGCGCGTGGTGCGGTTGAGCAGCCGGGCGCCGAGCCGGTCCTCCAGCGACTGGACGTGGTTGCTCACCATTGTCGTGGACATGTTGAGCTTGCGGCCGGCCGCGGAAAAGCCGCCGGAATCCACGACCCGGACGAAGGCGGTCAGGCTGGTCAGGCGATCCATGCGACGAGGTCCGGATTATCAGCGCTGGCTTGATAATGCTTCCAGTTTTATCGGGATTATCACAGCGGGGAGGACATTGCATCTAAGCGGCTGTACCCGGCGCCCTTTCTGGAAGGACGCGAATGTTCGGCCAGGAGAAGACCATGTCGACGACCACCTATGCCCCTGAAGAATCATCAAAAATCGGCCTCCGCCCATCGCGGGGCACGATCAAGCGGGCAGCCCTCGGGCTGGCCGCGCTGATCGGCATCGGCGTCGCTGCCGATTTTGGCTACGACTACGTCACCACCGGCCGCTACCTCGAATCGACCGACGACGCCTATGTGAAGGCGGACTCCACGATCATCGCCCCGAAAGTGTCGGGCTACATCGCCAAGGTGCTGGTCACCGACAACCAGCCGGTGAAGGCCGGCCAGTTGCTGGCCCAGATCGACGACCGCGACTACCGCACCGCGCTCGGCCAGGCCAAGGCCGATGTCGACGCCGCGGATGCGTCGGTGCGCAATCTCGATGCCCAGCTCGAACTGCAGCAGCCGATCATCGACCAGAGCACCGCCGACGTCGGCGCCGCCGAAGCCAACCTGAAATTCGCCCAGGAAGAGCAGACCCGTTACGACGGGCTGATGAAATCAGGCTCCGGCACCATTCAACGCGCGCAGCAGACCGACGCTGCGCTGCGCGCCAGCACCGCGCAATTGCAGCACGCCAAGTCGGCGCTGTCGGCGGCGCAGCGCAAGGTCGATGTGCTGACCACGCAGCGCGCCCAGGCCACAGCGCAAGTCGATCGCGCCCGCGCGGTCGAGCAGCAGGCCGAGCTGAACCTGTCCTACACAAAGATCACCGCGCCGGTCGACGGCACGGTCGGCGCCCGCACGCTGCGCGTCGGGCAGTATGTGCAGGCCGGCACCCAGCTGATGGCGGTGGTGCCGCTGGATGCGGTCTATGTGATCGCCAACTTCAAGGAGACGCAGCTGACCCATGTGCGCAACGGCCAGCCGGTCGAACTCACCATCGACAGCTTTCGCGACACGACGCTGAAGGGTCATGTCGACAGCCTGTCGCCGGCCAGCGGCCTCGAATTCGCACTGCTGCCGCCCGACAACGCCACCGGCAATTTCACCAAGATCGTGCAGCGCGTGCCGGTGAAGATCGTGCTCGACGATCACAACCTCACCGGCCTGTTGCGGCCCGGCATGTCGGCGATCCCGACGGTCAACACCAAGGCAACCGTGCTGGCCGAACGTGAAGAGAAGCGGCGGCTGGCGTCAACGACGCGGCAGAACGGCGGGTAGCGACGACCGTTTCTTCGACTGGCGCGGCGCGTTCGATCACCGCATTGGTGGTCGATCGCGTTCTTGCCGTGTCGTTCCTCTTATTGTTACCGCGAGCGCCGGCGGTAAGGCTCCCTCCCCCCTTGCGGGGGAGGGTTGGGGAGAGGGGTGCCGCTTGCGCTGAGGTTCAACGCATCGCGCGAACGCAACTGCTGAGAAGCAAGACGTAGAGCAGGATTGAACGCGTCGCGGTTGATCTCTGATGTCAGCTTCCGGGGCCACCCCTCTCCCCACCCTCCCCCGCAAGGGGGGAGGGTGCCGGTCCAGCATGCTCACCTCACTAGTCGACACACCCACGTAAACCAAACGCGGCGCCGAACCGTAGCGCGGTCGCATCCTCCGCGCGATTATCAATCGGCACCGAACAATCCTTCCAGTCTTTCCCCGATTATCGAAACGGGCCGCCTAATACATGTTGCTTCCGTAAGCGAGAGAACACGCCGATGACCGCGCTCCAACCGACAGC
The DNA here is from genome assembly GCF_054056355.1 of Bradyrhizobium sp. USDA 3364. NCBI lineage: Bacteria > Pseudomonadati > Pseudomonadota > Alphaproteobacteria > Hyphomicrobiales > Nitrobacteraceae > Bradyrhizobium > Bradyrhizobium sp. USDA 3364. The sequence goes on along the minus strand of NZ_JBSRYG010000002.1, from coordinate 4,013,073 downwards.
CAACGCTGCCCTCACCGCCCCCGCAGCCCCCGCGACGCCAGCGATCCCGACCAAGACCTGGATTGCGGTGATCGGCGCGACGCTCGGCGCGTTCATGGCGGTGCTCAACATCCAGATCGTCAACGCCTCGCTCGCCGACGTGCAGGGCGCGATCGGCGCCGGCATCGACGACGGCGGCTGGATCTCGACCTCCTACCTGATCGCCGAGATCGTGGTGATCCCGCTGTCCGGCTGGCTCGCGCAGGTGTTTTCGGTGCGCCTCTATCTGCTCACCAATGCCGCCTTGTTCCTGGTGTTCTCCGCGGCGTGCGCGCTGGCGCAGGACCTGCCGCAGATGATCGCGCTGCGTGCCGTGCAGGGCTTTACCGGCGGCGTGCTGATCCCGATGGCGTTCACGCTGATCATCACGCTGCTGCCGAAGGCGAAGCAGCCGATCGGACTCGCCCTGTTCGCGCTGTCGGCGACGTTCGCGCCGGCGATCGGCCCGACCATCGGCGGCTATCTTACCGAGAACTGGGGCTGGCAGTACATCTTCTACGTCAATCTGGTGCCCGGCGCCGTGATGATCGCGATGCTGTACGTGTCGCTCGATCCCAGCCCGATGAAGCTGTCGCTGATCCGCCAGGGCGATTGGCTCGGCATCATCACGATGGCGATCGGCCTCGCCGCGCTGCAGACCGTGCTGGAAGAAGGCAACAAGGACGACTGGCTCGGCTCGCCGTTCATCGTGCGCCTGTCTGTCATCGCAGCGGTCGCGCTGGTCGCGTTCCTGATCGTCGAGTTCACCGTCGAGAAGCCGCTGCTCAATTTGCGCCTGCTCGCCCGCCGCAATTTCGGCTTCGGCATGCTGGCCAACTTCCTGCTCGGCATCGCGTTGTACGGCTCGGTATTCATCCTGCCGCAATATCTGTCGCGCATCCAGGGCTACAACGCCGAGCAGATCGGCATGGTGCTGGCCTGGACCGGCCTGCCGCAGCTCCTGCTGATCCCGCTGGTGCCGCGGCTGATGCAGCGGTTCGACCCGCGCATCATCATCAGCATAGGCTTCGCGCTGTTCGCCGGCTCCAACTTCATGAACATCTTCATGACCAACGACTACGCCACCGACCAGCTGTTCTGGCCCAACATCGTCCGCGCCATCGGCCAGGCCCTGGTGATGGCCCCGTTGTCGGCGGTGGCAACCGCGGGCATCGAGCTGGAGAACGCGGGCTCGGCCTCCGCTTTGTTCAACATGATGCGCAACCTCGGCGGCGCGGTCGGCATCGCGGTGCTGCAGACGGTCCTGACCAAGCGCGAGCAGTATCACTCCAACGTGCTGATGCAGTCGGTCTCGCTGCTGGAGCAGGCGACGCGCAGCCGGATCGACCAGCTGATGCACTATTTCATGAACCACGGCGTCGCCGATCCGATGTCGGCCACCAACCGCGCGATCGGGGCGATCGGCAAGGTCGTGCAGAAGCAGGCCTACATCCTCGCCTTCAGCGATACCTTCTATCTGCTCGGCGTGGCGCTGATCATCGCGCTGGCGGCGACACTGTTCCTGAAGAAGCCGGGCCAGCTCGCCGGCGGCGGCGCCCACTAATCAATCACCCAAAAAGGAGAACGACCATGAAAGCCCGTCTGAACTTCTACCAGGCCGCACCCGAGACCATCAAAGCGCTCGTAGCCGTGGAAAGCCAGATCAATGCGAGCGGTCTCGAGCAATCGCTGATCGAGCTGGTCAAGACCCGCGCCTCCCAGATCAACGGCTGCGCCTATTGCATCAACATGCACACCGAGGACGCCCGCAAGCATGGCGAGACCGAGCAGCGGCTCTATCTGCTCGACGCCTGGCGCGAGTCGCCGCTCTACAGCGAACGCGAACGCGCGGCGCTGGCCTGGACCGAAGCGCTGACGCTGGTGTCCGAGACGCATGCACCCGACGCCGACTATGAGGCCGTGCGCGCGCAGTTCACGGACGGCGAGCTGGTCAACCTGACCACGCTGATCGGCGCCATCAACGCCTGGAACCGGATCGCGATCGGCTTCCGCGCGGTGCATCCAGTGAAGGTGAAGGTGGCGGCGTAGCAGCACGACGATCTATCCCCGTCATCCTGAGAGGCTGTGACCCTATTTGAAGTTAGCAGCTGCGGCAAAAGCGGGATTGGGCTGTGACGATTTGATGGCCAGGCTTCAAGCTGCAGCCTGGAGCAGGCGGTGGCCGGCCAGGATGTTGTTGGTGAGTGCGAACCAGCGCAGGACCGTCTGGACCTTTTTGAGGCCGCGTACGGTGAACTGCTGCAGGCCCCAGTTGCGGAAGCGAGCGTTGATACACTCCGCCTGGGCTCGACGCTTGTAGATCGACTTGCCACGTGGGCTCTTCATGCGGGCTCGCCAGGCGGCGACGCCGGGCCCATCGTTGTCGCGTGGCTCATATGGGTCGCGCTGGTGCTTGCTGCGTGAAGGCGGCCCGTAGACCTTGATGCCGCGGTCAGCCGCCCACTCGGTATCCTCATTCTTGTTGAAGCCGCCGTCGATCAGCAACCGCTTCGGCCATCGGCCATGGCGGCGGTTGATCTCCTCCAGCATCGGCCGGGCCAAGCCGCGGTCGGAGCCGACGGTTTTGACGTCCGGGATGATCACGATCTGGCCACCGGCGACGGTCGAGAGCTGGCAATTGTAGGCGGGGCGGAAGCCGCCATCGGCCATTTTCATGACGCGGGCATCGGGGTCGGTGGTGGAGGCGCGCGGCTCCTTCTGCTTCTCGACCTCCTTCTTGTTGGTCTTGCTGCGCCGTTCGCGTTCCGCCTCGATCTCGGCCAGCTTTTTCAGCGCTGCCGCCACGCGCTGCTCGCGTTCACGCAGGGCCCGTTCGTTGGCCGCAGCGATCCGCCGGCTGCTGGCTTGCGGATCGTCGGTTGCTTCGTCCTTCAGCTGTCGGATCAATCGTTGCGCCTTGCGCAACTCCTTGTGAAGCTTCCTGCGGCGGCGGAACGACTTGCTCCCAGCCGAGGCACGTACCCGCACTCCGTCCTGCGCCACCTCATCGAGGTCGATGATCTCGGCCACCGACAGGCTGGCGATGTTTTCGCTCAACAGCCGATCCAGAAGCTCCGGATGCGCCGTGCGGAAGTCGGCAAGGCCGTGATAGTTCACACTCACCCCGCCGCAGAGCCACCGATAGACGTCGTGGCTCTCACACAGCCTGGCCAGCGCTCGCGCGCTGCCAACCCCCTCGCTCGTCGCATAAAGCCACAGTGCCAGTAAAAGCCGCGGGCTCGCCGGGGCCTGTCCCGCCGTGTGGGTTCGAGCTCTAATCGCCTCTTCAAGCTCGCCCAGATCAAGCTTCTCGACGTAAGCCCAGATCACCCGGACTGGATGATCGGCGGCTACCAGCGCCTCCAGATCGACTGCCCGAAGCTCGATCTGATCGCGTACCGGTTCCCGCATCCGCGGCTGCCCCGGATCGCTCTCCCGCTCAGCTTTCTGTACCGGAAGATCGGCAAACAGTTCGTCGCCAGGCATCGCTGCACCTCTCGGATAGTACAGCTGCAGGAATCACTCCGCGTAGGAAAACTCAACCCTCATCCCGAACAAAGATTCACACCCTCTGAGGTGCGAGCGGAGCAAGCCTCGAAGGATGCACGGCCACAGTCGGGCCGTCGACCCTTCGAGGGCCGCCGAAGAAGCGGCCACCTCAGGGTGACGGTTTGGCTTTCGTGCCTGCGCCTCTACACCGCCGTCGCCAAGGCGAACTCGACATAGATCTCGCGCAGGCGATCGGTGATCGGGCCGACCTTGCCGTTGCCGACCTTCTTGCCGTCGATCGCGATCACGCCCTGCACGAACACCGAGGCACTGGTGATGAAGGCCTCCTTGGCGGCGAGCGCTTCCTCGACCGTGAAGGCGCGCTCCTCGATGCGGAGCTGGCGCTCTTCGGCGAGCTTGACCACCGCCTTGCGGGTGCAGCCGGGCAGGATCTCGTTGCCGTTCTGCCGGGTCACGATGACATCGTCCTGGGTGACGATAAAGGACGAGGACGAACCGCCCTCGGTGACCTTGCCGTCCTCGATCATCCAGGCCTCGCCGGCGCCGGCCGCGGCCGCGGCCTGCTTGGCCAGCACCTGCGCGAGCAGCGCCACGCTCTTGATGTCGCGCCGCTCCCAGCGAATGTCGGGCACCGTGATGACGTTGATGCCGGTCTTGGCCGAGGGCGCGTTGATGATGTCCTTTTCCGAGGCGAACATGACAAGGGTCGGCTTGACGTCCGCCTTCGGGAAGGCGAAGTCGCGGCCCATATCGGCGCCGCGGGTGACCTCGAGATAGACCATGCCGTTGACGAGGTTGTTGCGCTTCACCAGCTCCTTCTGGATCTCCTCGATCCGCTCCAGCGTCTCCGGCAGCGCAAGCTGGATCTCGCCGACCGAACGCTTGAGCCGCGCCAGATGCGAGGCGTTGTCGATCAGCTTGCCCTCGAGCACCGCCGCCACCTCGTAGATGCCGTCGGCGAACAGGAAGCCGCGGTCGAACACCGAGACCTTGGCCTCGGAATGCGGCACGAACGAGCCGTTGACGTAAGCGATCTTTTCCACGCGAGTTCTCCTGCGGACGAAGGGGGAGTTTCGGGCCTTCGTATACGCAAATTGTTAACGGGGATAAACCCCCGAGGGGCCCCGTGGCCCTTCCCCGTCATTGCGAGCGAAGCGAAGCAATCCATGGCTCCGCATATGCGGACAGGTGGATTGCTTCGTCGCGGAGCCTGTCATCGGGCGCGCGTTCGCGCGACCCGTTGGCTCCTCGCAATGACGAGGATAGGCTCAGCCTAATGCTGCAGGATCTTCGACAGGAACTTCTGCGCGCGGTCGCTGCGCGGCGTGCCGAAGAAGTCGGCCTTCTTGGCGTCCTCGACGATCTCGCCGCGGTCCATGAAGATGACGCGGTCGGCGACCTTGTTGGCAAAGCCCATTTCGTGGGTCACCACCATCATGGTCATGCCCTCACGGGCGAGGTCGACCATGACGTCGAGCACCTCGCTGATCATTTCCGGGTCGAGCGCCGAGGTCGGCTCGTCGAACAGCATCGCGATCGGGTCCATCGCCAGCGCGCGGGCGATCGCGACGCGCTGCTGCTGGCCGCCGGACAACTCGGCGGGAAACTTCTTCGCGTGATCCTTCAGCCCGACCCGCTCCAGCAGCTTCATGGCCTTGGCCATGGCGTCGTCATGCTTGCGGCCCAAGACCTTCTCCTGCGCGAGGCAGAGATTGTCGATGATCCGCAGATGCGGGAACAGCTCGAAGTGCTGGAACACCATGCCGACGCGCGAGCGCAGCTTCGGCAGGTCGGTCTTGGGATCGTTGACCTTGACGCCGTCGAGCGTGATGTCACCACCCTGGATCGGCTCCAGCGCATTGACGCATTTGATCAGGGTCGACTTGCCCGAGCCGGACGGGCCGCAGACCACCACCACCTCGCCCTTGGCGACGCTGGTGGTGCAGTTCTTCAGCACCTGGAAGGTCGGCCCGTACCATTTATTGACGTGATTGATCTCGATCATGATGGCTCAGCTTTTTGTTTGGGCATGACCTTGTCGGAAAACCGGTTCCCACTTTTCCGGGTCATGCCTCAGCGAACAATGGCAATGCGCGCCTGCAGACGGCGGACGCCAAAGGATGCGACACAGGAAATGACGAAGTAGACCAGCGCGGCGAACAGATACATTTCGACCAGACGGCCGTCGCGCTGCGCGACCTTGCTGGCGGCGCCGAGGAAATCCGGGATCGACAGCACGTAGACCAGTGAGGTGTCCTGGAACAGCACGATGGTCTGCGTCAGCAGCACCGGCAGCATGTTGCGGAACGCCTGCGGCAGCACGACGTAGCGCATCGACTGCGCGTAGGTCAGGCCGAGTGCGCTGGCCGCGGCCGGCTGGCCCTTCGAGATCGACTGGATGCCGGCGCGCATGATCTCGGAGAAGTACGCCGCCTCGAATGCGATGAAGGTGATCAGCGAGGAGGCGAACGCGCCGACCGTGATCGGCCGCGACGCTCCGGTCAACCACTGCCCGATATAGGGCACCAGGAAGTAGAACCAGAAGATCACCAGCACCAGCGGCAGCGAGCGGATGAAGTCGACATAGAGGCCGGCGATGCGCCCGAGCACCTTGTAGCTCGACAGCCGCATCAGGGCGATCAGGGTGCCGAACACCAGGCCGCCGAACGCCGCGAGCGCCGTCAAGGTCAGGGTGAAGCGCATGCCCTCCAGGAACAGGTAGGGCAGCGCGCGGCGGATGACGTCGAAATCGAAATTGCCGAGCATCGTCATTTGCCCGTGATGTAGCCGGGGATCGCGACATAGCGCTCGAGGAAGCGCATCGCGGTCACCACGACGAAATTGAGAAGGAGATAGAGCACGGTCGCCGCCGTGAAGGCCTCGAACACCTGGAACGAGAACTCCTGCATCGAGCGCGCCTGCCCGGTCAATTCGATCAGGCCGATGGTGATGGCCACCGCGCTGTTCTTGATGGTGTTGAGGAATTCGGAGGTCAGCGGCGGCAGGATGATGCGGAACGCCATCGGCAGCAGCACATAGCGATAGGTCTGCACCGTGGTCAGGCCGAGCGCGGTCGAAGCCTGCTTCTGGCCGCGCGGCAGCGAGGTGATGCCGGCCTGCAATTGCACGGCAACGCGCGCCGACATGAAGAGGCCGACGCCGATCGCGGCCGTCCAGAACGGCGCATTCGGCAGCTGCTTCAGCCACAGCCCGGCCGATTTCGGCAGCAGCTCTGGCAGCACGAAGAACCACAGGAACAGCTGCACCAGCAGCGGCATGTTGCGGAAGAACTCGACCCAGCAGAAGCCGATCCACGACGCCGTCCGCGACGGCAGCGTGCGCAGCACGCCGATCACGGAGCCGGACACCAGCGCGATGATCCAGGCGAGCACCGATACCTTGACGGTGACCACCAGCCCCGACAGCAGCAGGTCGAGATAGGTGCCGGTCCCCATCGGGTTCGGCTCAAGAAAGATGTGCCAGTTCCAATTGTAGTTCACAGGTCCCCCACGCGGCCGCGCCGGTCACGCATTACGCCGACATCGCGAGCGGCGTCTATGCAAATGTCCGGCCATTCTCCTCCAAAAATGGCCGGACATGCTAGCTTTCAGGACCCGCGCCCGAAAGAGGGCGACGGGTCATACGCAGCGGTCAGTTGACCAGATAGGCATCCGGATCGGGCGAGTCCGACGGCTTCGCGAACTGCTTCTTCATCTCCGGTCCAGCCGGCGAGTTGAGATTGAGGCCCTTCGGCGGGATCTTCTGGGTGAACCACTTGTCGTAGATCTTCTGGCCCTCGCCGCTGGTGTAGAGCGCGGCGGTGGCGGCGTCGACGACCTTCTTGAACGGCGCATCATCCTTGCGCAGCATGATGCCGTACGGCTCCGGCTTGGAGAACGCATCCTTGGAGATGACGTAATCGTCCGGCGACTTCGAGCCGGCCACGAGACTTGCCAGCAAAATGTCGTCCATCACAAAGGCGACCGCGCGGTCGGTCTCGACCATCAGGAAGGCCTCGGCATGGTCCTTGGCCGGGATGATATTGACGCTGAGCCCGCGCGCGAGGTTGGCTTCGGTGAGCTGCTTGATGTTGGTGGTGCCGGCGGTCGAGACCACCGTCTTGCCCTTGAGGTCGTCGATCGAATTTATCTTGTTCGCCTTCTTCGTGACGTAGCGGCTCGCGGTCAGGAAGTGGGAATTGGTGAAGGAGACCTGCTTCTGGCGCTCGGCATTGTTGGTGGTCGAGCCGCATTCGAGGTCGACGGTGCCGTTGGCCATCAGCGGAATGCGCGTCGCCGAGGTCACCGGGTTGAGCTTGACCTCGAGCTTGTCGAGCTTCAGCTCCTTCTTCACCGCATCGACGATCTTGTAGCAGATGTCCATCGCGTAGCCGACGGGCTTCTGGTTGTCGTCGAGATAGGAGAACGGGATCGAGGAATCGCGGTAGCCGAGCGTGATCGCGCCGGTGTCCTTGATGTTCTTCAGCGTTCCGGTCAGCTCCTCGGCCTGCGCCTGGCTCGCGCCGAACGCGGCGGCGGCGAGCGCGAGGCCGATCAGATATTTGCGTGTCATACGTCTACTCCTTCGTGGAACGATGATTTAATGCGTGAGAATGTCGGCGAGGACGGGTGCGATGTAGCGGCGAAACTGCTCCGGATTCTCGCTCATCGGAAAATGACCGAGCTGCTCCATGATCGTGACGCTGGCGCCCCCTATTGCCGCTGCTGTCCGCCTCGTGTCCTCGGGCGTGCAGGAGAAATCATACTCGCCCGTGAGCAGATAGAGGTTGCATACTTTAGTATCGATTGACGCGACCCGGCCGCGCAAGTCGCCGTCGACACGGTAGAAATACAGGTCTCCCTCGAACACGCCGGGGCCGCCCTGCTTGTAGGCCCACAGCGTTTCCGTCCGCGCGGCTTGCGGACTCTGCGGGGCAATCAGCCCGGACACCAGCGCGGCGCAGACTTCGCCGCCGTGAACGTCGGGGCGGTTCAGCCAGCCGGTGTCATACCACGGCGCCTGGAAATCGGCAGCCTCGAGCCCGATCAGCGCGCGGAACTCGCTGGCATATTCGATCGCAAGGTTAAGCACGATGCGGCCGCCGATCGAGCAACCCATCACCACGGGCTTATCCAGCCGCAGCGCGCGGCAGAAGGCGCGGATGGTCTCGGTGTAGCGCGCAGTGGTGAGTTGGTATTCATCGCCGGTCCAGTGCATCGGCGGATTCGACTTGCCATGCCAGGGCATATCGAAGGCAATGATGCGGAAATTTTCGGCAAATTGCGCATCTGCGAGCAGATGCCGCCACTGCCGCGCGTCCGATCCCGCGGTGTGCAGGCAGACCAGCGGAATGCCCCTGCCGTTCTCCTCGAAATAGATGCGGTGCAGCTCGCCGCCGATCTCGACGTGAACGTAGCGGCCGACCATCGGCTCGATGTGACCGTTCATGATAGTGCCGCTCATGCTGCGGCCGCCGCGAAATGCTGCCGCGGCAGCGCCAGCAGGTCCTTGAAATATTGCAGGTGCGTCATGAAGGGATAAAGATCGCCTTCCAGCACCGCCTCGCCGCGCTTGGTCAGCGCCAGCAGATCGTGCCAGCCGGGCTTCGGCTCGGCCTGCCAATAGGCCGCCCAGGCCTGCGGCGTCGCCCGATAGGCGAAGCGCCACGAGCGCATCAGGACCGGCGCAGGCACGAGCTGGACGATCCGGCCGCTGCGGATCGCGGCATGAAACGGCCGCGCCATCGGGCCGATCAGGCAGTCGCAATCGAGCAGCCGCCCGCGCGAGACCAGCGCGGGAGCCCGGTCGAGCAATGCGGGAAGGCCGGCAAACGCCGTCGTCACAGCGTCGTCGGTGGCGTCAGGCGATAGCGTCATCTGTCGGGGAAAGTTTCCTGCGGGCGGACGACGCCATGATGGACCGGAAGGGCGCGGTCCCGCAAGGCACCGACGCCCTTTGGTTCCCCGGATTATTCGCTTGACCAAACGCCGCTTGCCGGTCAGGGCGCCGACCCGCGCCCCCACACCCTATGCAGCCAAAAACTGCCAATCGGTCCGACCAAGGACCGATCTAATTCCGCGGCTCGGCAGGCCGCGGCAGGCCAATTGTCGCAGCCGGCGCCTTCGCTCTTCCGTTGCCCGCGCCGTTCTGTCCAATGCGCTGTGACGTCCGTGCGATGACAGGGACGATCATTGCCAACGCCAAACAAGACGCGGCCGCGATCGAACGCGGCCACAAGGGAGAGATCGAGATGTCGCAGCGCAATCGCTTGATGGTCCTCGCCGCCGCCGCCGGCATGCTGATGTCGGTCGCGGCACAGGCGCAGGATTATCCGACCAAGCCGATCACGCTGATCGTGCCGTGGCCGGCGGGCGGCTCCACCGACATCTCGATGCGCGCGATCGCCGAGAGCGCCTCCAAGGTGCTGGGCCAGCCGATCGCGGTCGACAACAAGGCGGGCGGCGGCGGCACCGTGGGCCCCGCAACCATGGCCGCGGGCGCCAAGCCCGACGGCTACACCATCGCGCAGATCCCGATCACCGTGTTCCGCCTGCCACTGATGCAGGAGGTGTCGTGGGATCCGGCGAAGGATTTCTCCTACATCATCCACCTCACGGGCTACACTTTCGGCATCACCACCAATGCGGAGTCGCAGTTCAAGACCTGGCAGGACGTGGTCGACTTCGCCAAGAAGAATCCCGGCAAGGTGACCTATGCGACGCCGGGCACCGGCACCTCGCTGCATATCGGCATGGAGCAGATCGCGCTGATGGCCGGTGGGATCAAGCTGACCCAGGTGCCGTTCAAGGGCGGCGCCGAGACCAACGCCGCGGTGCTCGGCCAGCACACCATGCTGCAAGCCGATTCCACCGGCTGGCGGCCGCTGGTCGATGCCGGCAAGCTCCGCCTGTTGATGGTGTGGACCGGCGCGCGCTCGCCGAACTATCCCGACGTGCCGACGCTGAAGGAGCTCGGCTACCCGATGGTCTATGACTCGCCGTTCGGCATCGCCGGCCCCAAGGGCATGGACCCCAAGATCGTCGCCAAGCTGCACGACGCCTTCAAGAAGGCGATCGAGGATCCGGCCGTGATCGCGACGCTCGCCAAATACGACATGGTGCCGAACTACAAGAACACCGAGGACTACAAGAAGTTCGTGGTCGAGGTCACCGAGTCCGAGCGCAAGGTGATCGACACGCTCGGCCTGGCGAAGAAGTAGGACAGGCCGCGAAATCTCTCTCCGTCATTGCGAGGAGCGACCAGCGACGAAGCAATCCATCGTTCCGCACAGGCGGTGAAATGGATTGCTTCGCTTCGCTCGCAATGACGGGGATAGGTCGGTAGCCCCTTGCGACGCGACGAGAGCATCCCAATGACAGACCAAACCAACGTCAAACTCCGCCTCAACAATTCCGAGCTCTGGGGCGGCCTGATCGGGCTCGCGCTCGGCATCTTCGTGATCTGGTCGGGCCTGAAGCTCAAGCTCGGCACCATCAACGATCCCGGCTCCGGCTACGTGCTGTTCTACACCGGCATCCTGATGTGCGTGTTCGCGATCTCGATCATGATCGCGGCGGTCACCGAGGGCGGCCCGAGCTTCGCCTCGCGCTGGGAGAACGCGCGCTGGGGCAAGCCGGTCCTCGTTATCGTCTGCCTTACCGCGTTTGCCTTTGCGCTGGAGCCGGCAGGCTTCCTGCTGTCGGCGATCCCGCTGATGCTGCTGCTGTTGCGGGTGATCGATCCGGTGCGCTGGTCGCTGGCGATTCCGCTGTCCATCCTTGCCCCGCTCGGGATGTGGTGGGTGCTGAAGCACCTGCTCGCGATCCAGTTGCCGAGCGGCATGTTCGAGATCGGTTGAGCGCTGGCCATGGATACTCTCGTCAACGTCGCCCACGGCCTCGGCGTCGCGCTGCTGCCCGTCAATCTGCTCTACTGCTTCATCGGCGTCTTCATCGGCACGCTGGTCGGCGTGCTGCCCGGCATTGGCCCGATATCCGCGATGTCGCTGCTCTTGCCGGTGACGCTGTCGGGCACGCCGGAATCCGGCATCATCATGATGGCCGGCATCTATTACGGCTCGATGTATGGCGGCTCGACCACCTCGATCCTGGTCAACATCCCGGGCGAGGCCGCCTCCGTGGTCACCTGCATCGACGGACACCAGATGGCGAAGCAGGGCCGCGCCGGTCCCGCGCTCGGCATCTCCGCATTCGGCTCGTTCATTGCCGGCACCTTCTCACTGGTCGCGTTGATGCTGGTGGCGCCGTCGCTTGCCAGCGTCGCGATCGCATTCGGGCCGGCCGAATATTTCAGCCTGATGGTGCTCGGCCTCGTGGTGCTGACCTTCCTCACCCAGGGCTCGATGGCGAAGGCGCTGCTGATGGCCTGCATCGGTGTCGTGCTCGGCCTGGTCGGGCTCGACAGCATCACCGCGCAGCCGCGGCTGACCTTCGGCCGCATCGAGCTGATCGACGGCATCGGCCTCGTGCCGGTCGTGATGGGCCTGTTCGGCGTCGCCGAGGTGCTGCTCAACACCGAGCAGGCGATCAAGCGCGACATCATCAAGACCAAAATCACCCAGTTGCTGCCGAGCAAGGAGGATTGGAAGGCCAGCGCCGGACCGGTCGGCCGCGGCACCGTGCTCGGCTTCTTCCTCGGCATCCTGCCGGGCGGCGGCGCCGTGGTGGCGTCGTTTGCGTCCTACGCACTGGAGAAGCGGCTGTCGAAACATCCGGAGCGCTTCGGCCACGGCGCGATCGAAGGCGTGGCGGGGCCGGAATCCGCCAACAATTCGGCGGCCGGCGGCGCCTTCATTCCGCTGATGACGCTCGGCATCCCGCCGAATGTCGTGATGGCGCTGCTGCTCGGCGCCTTCGTGATCCATGGCCTGCAGCCCGGACCGCTGATGATCTCGCAGAACCCGACACTGTTCTGGGGCATCGTCGCCAGCATGTATATCGGCAATTTGATGCTGCTGGTGCTCAATCTGCCGATGATCGGCATGTGGGTGCAGCTGCTGCGGCTGCCCTACAACGTGCTGTTCCCGCTGATCATCCTGTTCACGATCATTGGCGTCTATTGCTCGAGCAACAACGTGTTCGACGTCCACGTCATGATCGCATTCGGCGTGATCGGCTATTTCATGCGCAAGCTCGGCTACGAGCCGGCGCCGCTCGTGCTCGCCTTCGTGCTGGGGCCGATGCTGGAAAACAATCTGCGCAAGTCGCTGATCCTCTCGCAGGGCGATCTGATGACCTTCGTGGAGCGGCCGATCTCGGCGATCTGCCTCGCCTTCGCGCTGGTGCTGCTGATCGGCCCGCTGCTGCCCTCGCTGCGCAGGAAGCGCGAGCTGGTGGCGCTGGATGAAGGGGCATGATCTCGCGCATCGCGTTCACCCTTGCCGGAAGATGGACTCGAATTAACAAAGCATCGCTGGCCGTCGCGGCCGGCGTCGCCATATGTCCTGATGCATGCGGTGAATAATCGCAGCGAGACGCACAGCCTCCGATCCTGACCAAGGACGCCGTCACTGGCTCGCTCTGGGCCAGGATCGGACGGTGCGCCGATTGTGAACAATCCGTCGGGATCGCCAAGCTCGATCACGCAACGCTTCGGTCGTCCGCGTTCCCCTCGCCTCCCCTTGGACAAGGAGGTCCCCGCGATGGCCGATCCTGTTTCCACGGCAAAAATCGCAACATCCGGTAAGGCCTCGCGCCGCGACTTTCTCTATGTCGCCACGGCCGCCTTCGGCGCGGTCGGCGCCGTTGCATCCATCATTCCCATGATCAGTCAGATGAACCCCGACGCCTCGACGCTGGCCGCGGGTGGACCCGTCGACCTGGACCTGTCGAAAGTCGCGCCGGGCCAGCAGGTGGTAGTGCGCTGGCGAACCCGGCCGGTGTTCGTGACCCACCGCACGCCGCAAGCCGTCGAGAAGCTGAAGGATCCGGCGCTGCTTTCCGAATTGGCCGATCCGCAATCGACCGAGTTGCAGCAACCGGACTACGTCGCGAACTGGCACCGTTCCGTGAAGCCGGAGTACGGCGTCGTGGTCGGCATCTGCACCCATCTCGGATGCATCCCGTTGTACCAACCGGACCCGAACGCGACCTCGCCCGCGCCGAACTGGCCGGGCGGCTATTTCTGCCCGTGCCACGGCTCCAAATACGATCTCGCAGGACGCGTCTATCATGGCGTGCCGGCGCCCTATAATCTGCCGGTTCCGCCGCATCACTTCCCGAGCGACACCATGCTCCGCGTCGGCGAGAACCCGCCGAACTCCGATTTCGAGTTTGCCACGATCCGGCAGATCTAGGCGGCGGGCACGTTTCGGTGGTCAGCCCGCCTTGGCCGCGCGCCCATTCTTTGGCGCCTGGGCCATCGCGCGGGCGAGCACCTGGGCTTCCTTCTTCAGTATGTCGGCGAGCTCGCTTTCGCGGCGGCGGATGCGGTCGGTCGCCGCGCCGATCGAGAGCGCGGCGACCACCTCGCCGGCGTCGTCGCGAACGGGAACGCCGACGCCGCCCATACCGGGGAATGCAGCATCGAGCAGCACGGTGTGGCCGGCCTTGCGCGCCAGCGCGATCCGCTCGCGCAGGAATTTTGGCGTGATGCGCGGCGATTTCGCCAGCCGCGGCACGATCACCTCGATGATGGCCTCGATCTCGGCATCCGGCAGCCAGACCAGAAGCGCCAGCGCGCCGGCGCCGACACCGAGCGGACGGCGGCTGCCGATCTGCAGATAATTCGGCTGCAGCGGATGGCTGCCGACCGAGCGCGCGAGATAGAGCGCCTCGACACCGGAGCGCACCGACAACAGCGCCGTATCCGCGGAGCGCTCCGACAGCCGCAACAGGCTTGGCTGCGCGAGCTCGGCGATATCGACCGAGCGGCGCGCGCCGACCGCCATCACCCGCGCCTCCTGGCCGAGCTCATAGGTCTTGGCGCCGGCGACCCGGCTGACGAAACCTTCCTCGATCAGCGAGTTGAGGATGCGCAGCGCGGTCGCCTTGTTCAGCGAGGTGGTGTCGGCGATGTCGGTTAGCCGCAGCGGCGAACGCTGCGCCAGCACGCGCAGGATCGCGCAGACCTTCTGGATCGCATTGAATTTGTCGGGTTGGCCCGGCTCCGGCAGAGGCCTCTTGCGGCTGGTCCGTGCGGTCGCAGTCGTGGAGGCGTTCATGTCCTGGCCTTCCTTGCCCTCAATCGAAATCCTGAGCCGGGCACGACGAAAAGACGCGCCCGGCGGCATCATCCTAAAACGGATGCTGCGCGCCGGACACCGTATACTTTCGTCAGATGAAACTCTGATCTCGACTATCCGCACTGCTTTGCAGCATTCGAGATATTCGAATTTCGTGTTACGAAATCAGGCGAGTCGCATGCGCCGGATCGTGAACAGCGCGCCAAGGCTGAGGATGCAGACCGCGGTGAGATAGTAGCCCGGCGCGAGTTCGCCGATCGGCGGAAAGCTCCCCATCCATGTCATGATCGCCGGCCCCATGCCGCCGAACACGGTGACGCCGATATTGTAGCTGAGACCGAGCCCGGTCGCACGCGTCGCGGGCGGAAACAGCTCCGACATCAGCGCGGCCAGCGGCCCGTAATACAGCGACTTGAGGATGCCGAGCCAGAGCACGCCGAACAGGATGACGGTCGGCGTCGGCTTGCCTGTGAGCAGCAGAAAGGCCGGGAAGATCGACACCAGCATCAGCAGCGCAAACAGGATCATGTGCGTGGTGCGTCCGATCTTGTCGGAGACGAGGCCCGCGATCGGCGCCAGCAGCGCGACCGCCGTCTGCGCGGCGAATGCGGCGATGAAGCCGACCGATGGCGCGAGATTGAGGGTCTTCACCACATAGGTCGGCATGTAGACGATCAGATAGTTGACCGCGGTCGACACCGCGAGCGCGCCGATCGCAAGGATCGTGGGAAGCATCTGCCGCGTGAACACCTCCACGACCGGTGAGCCCTGCTGCCCCGCCGCCGGCGGCGGGGTCGCATCGTCGACATGGTTGCGGATGTAGATGCCGACCGGGCCGATCAGCACGCCGAACAGGAACGGCAGCCGCCAGCCCCAGGATTGCAGGTCCTCGGGGCTCATCAGCGAGGTCAGGAGCGCACCGAAGCCCGCGCCCAGCAGGCCGCTGACGCCCTGGCTGGCGAATTGCCAACTCGCCACGAAGCCGCGCCGCTCCGGCATGTGCTCGACCAGGAAGGCGGTCGAGGAGCCGAACTCGCCGCCGGCGGAAAAGCCCTGCACCAGCCGAGCCAGCATCACCGCGATCGGCACCAGGATTCCGATCGTCTGATAGGTCGGCATCAGCGCCAGCACCAGCGTGCCAAACGTCATCAGCACGATCGACAGCATCAGCGAGGCCTTGCGGCCGTGACGGTCGGCATAGGCGCCGAGCACGATGCCGCCGATCGGGCGGATCAGGAACGACAGGCCGAACGAGCCGAAGGTCAAAAGCAGCGAGGTGGTCGGGTCATTGGCCGGAAAGAACGCCTTGGAGAGGTAGACCGCGAAATAGGCGTAGACCGAGATGTCGTACCATTCGAGCGCATTGCCGATCGAGGTGGCGACGATCAGGCGGGTGATGTTTTTCTTGTCGACCGTTGCTGCGCGCTGCGCGTCGGCCGGCGTTGATAGTGTCATCAGAATTTCCTTGGCAACGTCGTCCACCAATTGCTCGCCCCGTCATGCCCGGGTTTGCCCCGGGCATCCACGTTCATCCGTCATCCTGAGGTGCGAGCGCAGCGAGCCTCGAAGGATGCACGGCCCGGCTGGTGGCCGTCGATCCTTCGAGACGCGGCTGACGCCGCTCCTCAGGATGACGGGCAGGATGCGCCCCGCCCCTCAACCCTTGTGCGGTGCCTCGCCGAGATCCCAGAACAGGCCGGCCATGATGGTCAGAGCCTCCTCGGTCACCGGCAGCAGGATGTGCTCGTCGGGCGCGTGTTGCGAGCAGCCCGGATAGGAGTGCGGCACCCAGATCGTCGGCAGACCGAGGCCTTCCGAGAACACGTCGTTCGGCAGCGAGCCGCCGAAGTTCGGCAGCACCGCCGGCGCCTTGCCTGTCGTGGTGCGGATCGAGTTCGCCGCCCAGTCGATCCACGGGCTGTCCATGTCGGTGCGCGAGGCGCCGAAGCGTTGCGCGCCCGACACTTCGACCATCGGGAAGCCGTTCCTGTGCAGATGGTCGCGCACCCCGTCGATCACTTCGAGATACTTCGTGCCGACCACGAAGCGCAGTTGCAGCACCGCATTGGCATGGCCGGGAATCGCGTTGGCTGGCTTCTCGATATTGCCCGACGACATCGCCAGCACTTCCAGCGTGTTCCAGGCGTAGAGCCGTTCGGCCGCGGTCAGGCCCACCTCGCCCCAGTCCTCCGCCAGCTGAGGTTCGTCCGCCGATGGTTCGACCTTGACGTCGGCGAGCGCGGCGCGGACGCGGTTGGAGATCGGCGGCGGCTTCAGGATCTCGAGTTTCATGCGGCCCTTGCCGTCGACCAAGCTCGCGATCGCGTTGGCCAGGATCGTCGCCGGGTTGGCGAGCACGCCGCCCCAATTGCCGGAGTGATTGCCGCCCTCGCGCAGATTGACGTCGAGATGGATGCGGTTGCCGCCACGGCAGCCGAGGAAGATGGTCGGCCGCTCCGCCGACAGCCGCGGCCCGTCGGAGGCGATGAACAGATCGGCCTTCAGCTCCTCGCGATGCGCCTCGCAGACCTCGCGCAGGTCGGGCGAGCCGATCTCCTCGCCGGTCTCGATGATGAATTTGGCGTTGAAACCGAGCTTGCCGCCGCGCGCCTGCTTCACCGCCCGCAGCGCGGCCATGTTGATCGAATGCTGGCCCTTGTTGTCGGCGGTGCCGCGGCCGTAGACGCGATCGCCCTTGACAGTGGTCTGCCAGGGATTGAGCCCGTCGCGCCATTCGCCGACCATGCCGTCGACGACGTCGCCGTGACCATAGGTCAGCACGGTCGGCCGCGCCACGTCTTCCTGGTAGCCGGCGATCAGATAGGGCCCGCGGCCGGTCGGCGACTCGATCAGCCTTGTCTTGAACTCGAGCTCGGCGAAGGCCGGCTGCAAATTCTCCACCAGATAGGCGCGCAGTGCATCGGCCTTGTCGGCATTCAGGCTCTCGGTCTGGTAGCCGACCCTGCGGTCCAGTTCCTTCAAGAACTGTCCCGATTGAAAATGCTCTCGCACCTTTGCGATTGCGTCGGCCCGTGTCGCCATGATTGTTCCTTCGTCCGGTCGCGTCTTGGCATGAACTGATCGGAACGCCGCGTCGTGCATCCGGATCATGCTCCTTGAGGCGCGCAACCTATCGGGATCGGACCGCGACCGGAAGGGCAGGAAATGCGAATGGGCCTTGCCAAAACGGGGGAAGTCGCAACAAGTTGGTCGACGGGGAAGGCCCGGCATCGGGCAGGCGCTCAAGGTTTCGACAATGACAAAACAAATCCGGCTCAACGCCTTTGCCATGAACTGCGTGGCGCATCAGTCGCCGGGGCTGTGGACCCATCCGCGCGACCGCACCAAGGATTACAACAAGCTGTCCTACTGGACCGATCTGGCGAAGACGCTGGAGCGCGGCCGGTTCGACGGGCTGTTCCTCGCCGACGTACTCGGCGTCTACGACGTCTATGCCAATAGTCCGGATGCGGCGCTGCGCAACGCGGCGCAGACCCCGGCCAACGAGCCGCTGATGCTGATCCCGGCGATGGCCGCGGTGACCGAAAATCTCGGCTTCGGCGTCACCAGCAATCTCTCCTTCGAGCCGCCCTACCCGTTCGCGCGGCGGATGTCGACGCTCGACCATTTGACCAACGGCCGGGTCGGCTGGAACGTGGTGACCGGCTATCTCGATAGTGCCGCGCGCGGCGCCGGCAAGGACAAGCAGACCGCGCATGACGACCGCTACGAGCTCGCCGACGAATACATGGAGCTGGTCTACAAGCTCTGGGAAGGCAGCTGGGAGGACGACGCCGCGATCCGCGATGTCGCGCGCGGCATCTTCACCGATCCAAAGAAGGTGCATCGCGTGCAGCACGAGGGAGCCAACTATCGGCTCAACGCGATCCATCTGTCGGAACCGTCGCCGCAGCGCACGCCGGTGCTCTACCAGGCCGGCACCTCGCCGCGCGGCCGGCAGTTCGCGGCCGAGCACGCCGAATGCGTGTTCATGTCGGGCCCGTCGGCGAAGGTGATCGGCCCGCGGGTGTCCGCGATCCGCGAGCTCGCCGCCGCAAAAGGCCGCAACGCGGCCGAGATCCTGATGTTCTCGATGATGTGCATCGTGGTCGCGCCGACCGAGGCCGAGGCGAAAGCGAAATACGCCGAGTATCGCAGCCATATCAGCCACGAGGGCGCGCTGGCGCTGATGTCGGGCTGGACCGGCGTCGACTTCTCGACCTATTCGCTCGACCAGGAAGTCCGCCACGTGCAGAACGACGCCGGCCGTTCCGCGATGGACAACGTCACCCGCGCCGATCCCGACCGGGTCTGGACCGTGCGCGAGGTCGCCGAGCATGTCGGCATCGGCGGCGCCGGCCCGGTGGTGGTCGGCACGCCGGAGCAAGTCGCCGACAAGATCGAGCAATGGTTCGAGGACACCGACGTCGACGGCCTCAACGTCGCGTTCGCGATCTCGCCCGGCGATTTCGAGGACATCGCCGACATGCTGGTGCCGGAACTGACCAAGCGCGGCCGCTACAAGGAAGCGTATGCCAAGGGCACCTTGCGCGAGAAGCTGTTCGGCGAGGGCCGTGCGAAGCTCAACGACACGCATCCGGCGAGCCGGTATCGGGTGAAGCAGAGTGGTGCGGCGGAGTGACCTCCGCCGTCATTGCGAGCGAAGCGAAGCAATCCATCGCTCCGCGCATGCCGATGTATGGATTGCTTCGTCGCTACGCTCCCCGCAATGACAGCGGATAGTCCCGTCATCCTGAGGAGCGCGCTCTTGCGCGCGTCTCGAAGGATCGACGGCCACCGGCCGGGCCGTGCATCCTTCGAGGCTCGCTCCGCTCGCACCTTGTACTGGAGAGCCCTGCTATCTTTGTTGCGTTCAGGATGACGGGGATAGTTTGAGCGCACGCGGCGAATCTCAATTCACCGAATTGCTCACGACCACTTCGATCAGCTTCGCGCCCGGGCGGCTGAACGCCGACGTCATCGCGCCCTTGAGCTCCTGCGGGTCGGTGATCCTGATCGCCTCGAGCCCGAGCGAGCGGGCAAGCGCGGTGAAATCGACCGGCGGGTCGATGAAATCCATGCCGACATAATGATCGTCGCCATGGAAGGCGAGCAGGCGCTGCTTGATGATGCGGTAGCCGCCATTGTTCACGATGACGAAGGTCAGCGGCAGCTTGTGGTTGGCGGCGGTCCACAGCGACTGGATCGAGTACATCGACGAGCCGTCGCCGGAGTAGCACACCACCGGCCGCTCGGGATTGGCGAGGCTGACGCCGACCGCGGCCGGTAGGCCCCAGCCGATGCCGCCGGAGGCCAGCGCATGATAGCCGTAGCGGTCGCGATGCGGCCGCAAGCCGATGATCTGGCGCGACGAGGTCAGGCCCTCGTCGACCAGGATCGCGTTGTCTGGCATCGCCTCGACGACCTGCAGCGCAAGCCAATCCGGATCGATCGGCGAGGTGCGGCTTGCCTTCGATATCTGCTCGACCAGCGCCTTGCGCTTCGCCGCCCAGTTCTTCGTCGACAGCGCCGCGAGCCCTTGCGTTGCGCGCGCCTCCAGCGCGCTGCCGCCCGCCTCCTTCAATGCCGGCACCAGTGCGCGCAGCGTCTCCCTGACGTCGGCCTTGACCGCGATGTCGGCGCCATAGTTTTTGGCGAGATCGCTGTCGACCAGGCCGACCTGCACGATCGAGAGCCCATCCGGCAGCGGATCGACCTCGCTGTAGACGGACATCCGCAGCGGATCGCCGCCGAGCGCTATCAAGAGATCATGCGGCGCCAGCACGTCGCGCGCGACCTTCTGCAGCCGCGCGATCGCGCCCATGAAGCTCGGGCTCTCGGAGAGGAACTGCGCGCCATAGGGCGTCGACGACTGCCAGGCCGGGCAGCCCAGCGCCTCGGCGAGATCCGCCGCCTCGCGCAACGCATCGCTTTTCACGATCTCGTCGCCGACCACGATCACCGGACGCTCGGCCTTGAGGATGCGTGCAGCCAGCGCCTTGAGCGAATCCTCCGACGGCCTGACGCGCGTGTCGACGCGGGTCGCGCGGCCGAGCTCGATACCGGCTTCGGAATTGAGGATATCGCCTGGCAGCGAGATGAATACCGGTCCCGTGGGCGGTGTGGTCGCGATCTTGGCGGCGCGGCGCACGATCCGCGGCAAATCTTCGAGACGCGTCACCTCGACCGCCCATTTCACCAGGGGAGTGGCCATCTGCACCAGCGGGCCATAGAGCACCGGCTCGGTCAGGCCGTGGCCCTGTTCCTGCTGCCCCGCGGTCAGGATCATCGGCGTGCCGGTGAAGCTTGCGTTGTAGAGCGAGCCCATCGCATTGCCGAGACCGGGCGCGACATGGACGTTGCAGGCGACGAGCTTGCCGGAGGCACGGCTGAAGCCGTCGGCCATCGCGACGACAAGGCTCTCCTGCATCGCCATCACATAGGTGAGATCGGGATGATCCTTCAGCGCATGCATGATCGGCAATTCGGTGGTGCCGGGATTGCCGAACAGATGCGTGACGCCCTCATCCTTCAGCAGTGCCAGAAATGCCGAGCGGCCGGTAATGCGATTCTTCATGTTCCCTCCAGGCCTGCCGGCGCGTTGGCCGACGGGATCGAGGGGAGATGACCAAACTTGCGCGCGAGGGGCAATCGAGCGGCCGGTCATGGCCGCATTCCGCAGGCGCGCGCCTGAAGTCATGCGCGCCCTAGAACATGCCCTCGCGCTCGCTGCGCTTTTTCTTCTTCGAGCGCTGCCAGACCACGCCGGGATAGCCCTTCAGCGGCACCAGCGGCTCGCCGGTGTAGGCCCATTCCTGCAGTTCCTCGATCGCGATGTGATAGAGCGGCTGCCGGCCGGTGCGCCCCGAAAATAGCGCGCGCGGGATGTTGACCATATGCGGTGACCGCGCGCGTTCGTAGATGATCGGCGTGCCGCAATTGGCG
Source organism: Bradyrhizobium sp. USDA 3364 (assembly GCF_054056355.1). Classification (NCBI taxonomy): domain Bacteria; kingdom Pseudomonadati; phylum Pseudomonadota; class Alphaproteobacteria; order Hyphomicrobiales; family Nitrobacteraceae; genus Bradyrhizobium; species Bradyrhizobium sp. USDA 3364. The sequence goes on along the minus strand of NZ_JBSRYG010000002.1, from coordinate 3,991,397 downwards.
CAGAAGCTGCGCACGGTCTTGCTCTTGGCGTCCTCGTAGCGCGACAGCTCGCTCTCGCCTTGCGTGATGCGGAAGCGCTTCTTCCAGCTGCCGACATAGGTCGCATAGACCGCACCATGGGCGCGGCGGCTGGCGGCGGTGTGATCGTGCCAGGCCCAGCGCGCCGGCACGTCGATCTCGAACCGCACCTTGCCGCACAGGCACTGGCCGGCCGCAGGCTTCGCCAGCGCCACCGGCTTTGGCTTCTTGGTCGGCTCGAATTCGTCGTCCGGAAACATCGGGGGACTCCCGGTTGGCTCACCGAGCTATCGTAGCCCGGATGCAGCGAAGCGAAATCCGGGGACGGTCGATCCGCGGGTGCAGAGGCCCCGGATTACGCTACGCTGCATCCGGGCTACAGAGCGGCGGAGTCAGGCCTGCGCCAGCTCGTCGTGCACGGGATAATCCGTGTAGCCCTTCTCCTCGCCGGCATAGAAGGTCGCGCGGTTGTATTTGGTCAGGGGATAACCGCGCTGCAGGCGGCGCGGCAGGTCCGGATTGGAGATGAAGTAGCGGCCGAACGCGATCGCGTCGGCGTGGCCCTCGGCGAGCGCGCGTTCGGCGCTGTCACCGACGAAATTGCCGGCCGTGATCAGCACGCCGCTCCACATCGGGCGGTACAGCACCATCGCCGACGGCACGTCCTTCCAGTCGACGTCGGCGCGGCCGGTGCCCGAGGCACGCGGCTCGATGAAATGCAGATAGGCGAGCCCGAACTTGTCCAGCGCCTTGATGGCGTGGCTGTAGAGCGGCATCGGGTCGGCCTCGCCGCTGCCGTTGGCAATGCCGTAGGGCGACAGCCGCACGCCGACGCGGTTGGCGCCCCACACCTCGGTCACCGCCTGCGTCACCTCGAGCAGGAAGCGGACGCGGTTCTCGATTCCGCCGCCATACTGGTCGGTCCGCAGATTGGTGCGCGATTGCAGGAACTGCTCGATCAGGTAGCCATTGGCGCCGTGGATCTCGACGCCGTCGAAGCCGGCGGCGAGCGCGTTCTTCGCGCCCTGCCTATAGGCCTCGACCATCAACGCGACCTCGCTGGTCTCGAGCGCGCGCGGCGTCTCATACTCGACCACCTTGCCGTCCGCCGTCATGCACTTGAACTCGGCGGGGATCGCGACCGCCGACGGCGCCACCGGCAGCGCGCCGCCGGGCTGGAACGAGGAATGCGAGACGCGGCCGACGTGCCAGAGCTGCAGGAAGATCAAGCCGCCCTTGGCGTGCACGGCATCGACCACCTCGCGCCAGCCCGCGATCTGGGCCTCGCTGTAGATGCCGGGAACGCCGGGATTGCCGAAGCCGGTGGCGACCACGGGCGAAGCTTCCGCGATCAGCAGGCCGCCCGGCGTGGCGCGCTGCGCATAATATTCCGCGTTCATCGGCCGCGGCGCGAGGCTCGGCGCGCGCCGCCCGCAGCCGCGTCAGCGGCGCCATCACGACGCGATGCTTGAGCTCGTAAGGACCGACCTTGAGCGGAGAGAACAGCGACGGAGGATTCATGCCTGCCCCAAATATTCTTACGTGGTTTCCATTTTATTCCGGGCGTGCTCCGCCCGGAAAACCGGTTACCACTCTTATGGATCATGCCCGTTATCTAACGGGTTCATCTTGTTCATAAAAGCGGGTAGTGGCAATCTGTTGCCGAGAGAACAGGTCTCCCATGTCGAAATCGAGCGCCTCATCGCTCCCCTCCCTGAGCGTCCGCATCGACCTCGATGCCGAGGACCGGATCGGACCGGGAAAGATTCTGCTGCTGGAACATATCCGGGAATGCGGCTCGATCTCGGCTGCCGGCCGCGCCATGGACATGAGCTACAAGCGCGCCTGGGACCTGGTCGACGAGATCAACCGCATCTGCCGGCAGGCCGCGGTGGAACGGCAGACCGGCGGCAAGAACGGCGGCGGCGCGGTGCTGACCCCGTTCGGGCTTTCCTTGGTGGCGCGCTACCGCAAGATCGAGCGCGATGCGGCGACCGCGGTGCGCAAGGATCTCGAGGCGCTGCGCAGCGACATCGGCAAGCCGAAGAAGGCCGCCGGGCGGTAAACGCACTGGACCTGCGGCCGTCACAGGGGCGCGCTGCGAAAATGTCGAAAACAACCCCATGCAAAGGAGCCGGCCGCCGCCGGCCTCGACAACGCAACTTGACACGTCGGGCAACTCAGGGATATATTTCTAATATTCCGAAATCGCGCCAAGTGCCCCCTGCAAGCGCAGGGCAATCGCATACGGAAACGTTCGGTGTCGTCCCGGCGTAGGCCGGGACCCATCACCCCAGGGAGCGGTTGCGGCGTGGGCGAACGACCACGAGTCTTCGTCAAACCAAATCCTGTGGTTGATGGGGTGGACGGCCCCCTACGGCATCAGTGTGCCAGAATGAGGTTGTTGCAAATCTCAGACAAGGGAGCCGTCCGTGAGAGAGATTATCCGCATTGGAATGGATACGTCGAAGCATATTTTTGTGCTGCATGGGGTTGATGCGGCGGAGCAGGCGGTGTTGCGCAAGAAGCTGTCGCGCAAGCAGGTGCTGGAGTTCTTTGCCAAACTGCCGCCGACCGTGGTCGGGATGGAGGCGTGCGGTGCGGCCCATTACTGGGCTCGGGAGCTTGGCAAGCTCGGCCATGAGGTGAAGCTGATGGCGCCGCAGCTGGTGAAGCCGTATGTGGAACGCAACAAGAATGACGGGCGAGACGCGGACGGGCTGTGCGAAGCGATGAGCCGGCCGCGGATGCGGTTTGTGCCGGTGAAGAGCGCCGAGCAGCAGGCCGCGCTGATGCTGACGGGCGTCCGCGACGGGCTAATCGCCCGCCGCACCCAGCTCAGCAATGCGATCCGCGGCTATGCGGCGGAGTTTGGCCTGGTCGCCGCCAAGGGACTGGACAAGATCGAGCCGCTGCTGGCACGGATTGCGCAGGACGAGAGCCTTCCGGCGCTGGCGCGTGAGCTGTTCGCCATGCAGGGCCGCGACTACACGCAGCTGCAGGGCGAACTGAAGACGATCGAGGCCAAGCTTTTGGCCTGGCACCGGGCCAACGCCACGAGCCGCCGTCTGGCCCAGATCCCCTCGGTCGGTCCGATCATTGCGACGGCGTTGGTGATGAAGACCCCCGACCCGCACGCGTTCCGCTCCGGCCGGTGGTTCGCGGCCTGGCTCGGCCTGACACCCAAAGACCATTCCACCGCCGGCAAGACCAGGCTCGGCAAGATCACCCGCGCCGGCGACGAGACCCTGCGTCGGCTGCTCGTGGCAGGAGCCACTGCGGTGATCCGGCAAGCAAGGCTCGGACGCGGCCAGCCCTCGCGCTGGCTCGTTGCGCTGCTCAAGCGTAAGCCGCCGAAGCTGGCGGCGGTGGCGCTCGCCAACAAGGTTGCCCGCATCGCCTGGAAGCTGATGGTCACGGGCGAGAACTACGACGCCGCACGGATCAATGCCGCGCCGGCAATCGTCACCTAAGAGTTTGGCCGGCCGGACGCTGCACTCGCCGGCCGAACCGGAGCTGCAAGAGCAGATGGAATGATCGATCGATCCAGCACGCGAGACAAGCCGCGGGACCCATTGGCCTTCAGAAGGTCGCCAGGTTGTTTGGCACTCGCGTCGCGGAAACCATCTTGGCCCAGCGGTCAATCCGACCGCATCAAACAGGCCGGACATATGGATGACAGCGATCCGACCAGTTCCAGAAACCTCTTGTGCCACGGGGGCCGTCCACATATGGGTCCCGGATCTGCGCTCCGCTTCGCTGCGCTTGTCCGGGACGACGAAGTTCCTTTGCCATATGCGATCCCCCTCCCCCCGCAAGCGGGAGAGGGAGCGCAGTGTTTTCGCGGCCCTAGCCCGTCTTGATCCAGACCGCCTTGACGTTGAGATATTCCTCGACGTGCTGCTTGCCGGACTCGCGGCCGTAGCCGCTCATCTTGTAGCCTCCGAACGGCACCGCCGGGTCCATCGTCTGGTAGCAATTGACCCAGACCGAGCCGGCGCGCAGCGCCTTGGCGACCTGGTGCGCCTTGCTGACATTGGTGGTCCAGACGCCCGAGCCGAGGCCGAAGGTGGTGGCGTTGGCGCGCTTGATCAGCTCTTCCGGATCCTTGAACGAGATCGCCGAGATCACCGGGCCGAAGATCTCCTCCTGCGCGATGCGCATGTTGTCCTGCACATTGGCGAATACCGTCGGCTGCACGAAATAGCCCTTCGACAGCGCGCCCTCGGTGAGGCGGCCGCCGCCGGCAAGCGCCCTGGCGCCTTCCTTCTGGCCGATGTCGAGATAGCCGGAGACGCGGTCCATCTGCTGCTGCGACACGAGGGGGCCGATCTGGGTGTTGGGATCGATGCCGTTGCCGACCTGCAGCTTCTTGCCGAACTCGGCGACGCGGCCGACGAATTCGTCATAGACCTTCTGCTCGACGAACAGCCGCGTGCCGGCGCTGCAGATCTGCCCCGAATTGGCGAACACCGCCATCGCAGCTCCCGGCACCGCCGCATCGAGATCGGCGTCGGCGAACACGATGTCCGGCGACTTGCCGCCGAGCTCGAGCGAGACCCGCTTGAGGTTGCCGGCCGAGGCGCGGATGATCGACTGGCCCGTGATGTGCGAGCCGGTGAAGGCGACCTTGTCGACATCGGGATGCGAAGCGAGCGCCGCGCCCGCGGTCTCGCCATAGCCCGGCACGACGTTGACGACGCCGGGCGGAATGCCGGCCTCCATGCAGAGCTCGCCGATGCGCAGCGAGGTCAAGGGCGATTCCTCGGCCGGCTTCAGCACCACGGTGCAGCCGGTCGCGATCGCGGGGCCGATCTTCCAGATCGAGGCCGTCAGCGGCCCGTTCCACGGGATGATGGCGCCGACCACGCCGATCGGCTCCTTCAGCGTGTAGGAGAAGATCTCGCCGGGCAGCGAGTTCTCGATGGTCTCGCCGTGGATCGCGGTCGCCTGGCCCGCATAGTAGCGCAGCATGCCGAGCGCGCGCAGCTTGTTGCCGCGGGTGCGGCTGATCGGCGCGCCCATGTCGAGCGTGTCGAGCTGGGACAATTCCTCGAAATTGGCTTCGACCAGCTCGGCGAGCTTGAGCAGCATGTTCTGCCGCTCGAACGGCTTCACCTTGCTCCACGGCCCTTCGAAGGCGCGGCGCGCAGCGGCAACGGCGCGGTTGATGTCCTCGGCATCGCCCTCGGCGACCGAGGCGAGCAGTTCACCGGTGGCGGGGTTGTGGGTTTCGAATTTCTTGCCGGAGGCGGCGTCGACCCATTTGCCGCCAATCAGCATCTGCTTGTAGGAGCCATCGGCATAAGGATGGCGCGTGATCGGAATAGCCTGCGAAACAGCCATGTTTGCACTCCCTGTCAAATTGTCGGCTGAGGTCTTTTGAAAGCGTTATATCCGGAATTCTACAGCGCAGGCGCGAAACCGTAAAGCCGAGCAGGCGTTGTCGAGGGCGGCGCGCATGAAAACCTCCCATGCGCCTGCGTGCGTGGTGCGCACCGTCGCGGCACGTTCCATGGCTTGATGGTTCGAGACGCGCGGCATTGCCGCGCTCCTCACGATGAGGTCTGCTACCCTCGCCACGAGGTCTGCTATAAGACCTCATCCTGAGGAGCCGCAAAGCGGCGTCTCGAAGGATGCAGCCCCCTTCTGAAAACGTCCTTGCCACATATGTGTCCGGAGACCGCCGATGCCCCACCCCGTGATATCAACCAATCATGTTGCCGTGATCACCGGAGGCGCGTCCGGCATCGGACTTGCCGCAGCGACGCGATTTGCCGCGGCCGGCATGAAAGTCTGCATCGCCGATCTCGGCGATGACAGGCTGAAGGACGCCGCAACGAAACTGTCGTCTGCGGCGCCGGGCGGCGCAGCCGATATCATGACCGCAGCCGTCGACGTCAGCCGGGCCGACGAGGTCGCAAGCCTCGAGGCCGCCGTCGCGAAAAAATTCGGCGGCACCGACATCCTGATGAACAATGCCGGCATCCAGCCCGGCAGCGCGATGTTCGGTCCATCCGACAATTGGCAGCGCATCCTTGGCGTCAATCTGTGGGGCGTGATCAACGGCACGCAGGCCTTTGCACCCGACATGATCAAGCGCGGAAAGCCGGGGCTGATCATCAACACCGGCTCCAAGCAGGGCATCACCACGCCGCCGGGCGATCCCGCCTACAACGTCTCCAAGGCCGGCGTGAAGGCGTTCACCGAGGCGCTGCAGCACGAGCTGCGCAACACCGACGGCTGCAAGATCACGGCGCATCTCCTGATCCCGGGCTTCGTCTTTACCGGGCTGACCGCGCGCGGACGTACCGAGAAGCCGCCCGGCGCCTGGACGGCGGAGCAGACCATCGACTTCATGATCGAGCGGCTCGAAACGGGCGATTTCTATATCCTCTGCCCCGACAACGACGTGCCGCGCGCGCTCGACGAACGGCGCATCCTGTGGGCCGCCGGCGACATCGTCGAGAACCGCCCGCCGCTGTCGCGCTGGCACAAGGATTACGGCGATGCGTTCGCCGCGTTCGTGAAGGGGAAGTAAACGCCGCCCGTCATTGCGAGGAGTGAAGCGACGAAGCAATCCATGCGTCCGTGCATGCGGAGCGATGGATTGCTTCGCGGAGCCTGTCATCCGGCGGCGCTTCGCGCCGACCGGGTGGCTCGCAATGACGTGGAGGCGTCATCGATCTCCCTCAATTCGCCCGCACCCGCAGCGTCGCCGGCTGCGCCACCAGCGCTTCGCCGAGCTCGCTCTGCTGCGCGCGCGGGATCGAAAAGCAGACGCTGAAGCCATCCGAGGTCTTGAGCGTCATCATGCCCTGGGTCGGATCGGTCGACTGCTCGATCGTCCATGAATCCAGCGGATAGGCATAGCGCAAGGTCTGGTCGCCGAAACGGGTCTGCAGCGCCTTGCTGATCAGCCCGGGCAAGGTCATCACCAGCGCGCCGACCTGGTTGATCGACAGGCGGATGGTTGCGGGCTCGCCCTTGCCGTCCACGAACCCCAGCGAAATGGCACAGCCGTCGGGCGCGACCTCGCAAGTGGTGAGCTCCTGGGTTTCGATCTGCATGCCGGCACTCCGGATCATCGTTATATTCATTGCAATATATCGCAGCGACGACCAGCGTCCAGCCCCCAAAGTATAGCAGCCGACCGTCCAGCGCGGCCGCGCGCGGCGTTAGAATAGATTGAAGCCCGCGGTGTTCCCGTTGACGCCACGCCGGCGACCGCGAATAAATGCGCGTGAAGATCAGGCTGACTTTTCTTCACGTTTTTCCTGAGAATTCATTCGGTTCGGCAGTGCGAAGCCCGCCCCTGGATGGCCGTGGCGCCCGTGTCGCAACCGTGATATACGTTAGAATATAGCGAGGTCCGCGAAGGGCCCGTTTGACCAGGGAGAGCAAAGCCAATGAGTGATTACAGTCTTCTCATCGACGGCAAGATGGTACCCGGCGACAGCACGATGCCGGTGCTCAATCCGGCCACCGAAGAGGTGGTGGCGCAATGCCCCCGCGCCTCCAGGGAGCAGCTCGACAAGGCCGTCGCCGCCGCGAAGGCCGCCTACCCGGCCTGGGCCGCAACCCCGATGGACGAGCGCCGCAAGCTCGTGATCAAGATGGCCGAGGTGATCGAGGCCAATGCCAGCGAGCTCGCCCACATCCTGACCGGCGAACAGGGCAAGCCGCTCGCGGATGCCACCGGCGAGGTCATGGGCATGGCCGGCTTCTTCCGCTATCTCGGCTCGCTCGACCTGCCGATGCGCGTGATCGAGAATTCCGGCGACCGCAAGGTCGAGGCCTATCGCCGCCCGCTCGGCGTGGTCGGCGCGATCATCCCCTGGAACTATCCGCTGCTGATCCTGGCATTCAAGCTGCCGTCGGCGCTGCTCGCCGGCAACACCCTGGTGGTGAAGCCTGCGCCGACCACGCCGCTCGCCTCGCTGCGCTTTGCCGAACTGGTCAAGGACATCCTGCCGAAGGGCGTCCTGAACTTCATCACCGACGCCAACGATCTCGGCGATCACATGACCAAGCACCCTGACATCCGCAAGATCTCCTTCACCGGCTCGACCGCGACCGGCCAGAAGGTGATGGCGAGCGCATCGCAGACCCTGAAGCGCATCACGCTCGAGCTCGGCGGCAACGACGCCGGCATCGTGCTCGACGACGTCGATCCGAAGAAGGTCGCGCCCGGCATCTTCGAAGGCGCGTTCCAGAACTCCGGCCAGGTCTGCCTCGCCATCAAGCGGCTCTATGTGCACGAATCCGTCTATGACGAGATCTGCAACGAGCTGGTCGCGATCGCGAAGAACACCGTGGTCGACGACGGCTCCAAACAGGGAACGAAGCTCGGCCCGCTGCAGAACAAGATGCAGTACGAGAAGGTGAAGGCGTTCCTCGACGACGCCCGCAAGAACGGCAACGTGATCGCCGGCGGCGCCGCGATGGACCGTCCCGGCTACTTCATCGAGCCAACCATCGTGCGCGACATCAAGGAGGGCTCCAAGCTGGTCGACGAGGAGCAGTTCGGGCCGGTGCTGCCGGTCATCAAGTATTCCGACAAGGATGACGTGATCCGCCGCGCCAACGCCACCACCTACGGCCTCGGCGCATCGGTGTGGTCGTCGGACATCAAGCGAGCGCACGAGATCGCGACCAGGATCGAGGCCGGCACGGTGTGGATCAACAAGCACCTCGACATGGCCCCGAACATCCCGTTCGGCGGCGCCAAGCAGTCGGGCATCGGCACCGAATTCGCCGAGGAAGGCCTCGCCGAGTTCACTCAGCTGCAGATCATCAACGGCCCGCCGGCCGCCTGATCGGAAAAACATGCGGCCGCGACGCTTCGGCGCCGCGGTCGCTCCACTCCTCCACAACGAGCAGAGCCCATCATGTTCGATGCCCAATGCGACCTCGCCGCCCTGGTCTATGACGACAAAGACGATCCCGACGCCGTTCTGCGCGATTTCGCCGGCGATCTGAAGGCGCACGGCACGCGCGTCGTCGGCATGGTGCAGACAGGCCAATGCGCGGATTCCAGCCTGTTGGCGGTGCTGGTGCATAACGGCGAGACGCTGCTGCTGGCGCAGCCGCCGAGCGAAGGTGCCACCGGCTGCAAGCTCGATCTGTCGCGGCTGCAGGATGCAGGCGTCCGCGTCGCCGACGCGCTCGCTGACGGCGCCGATCTCGTCATCGTCAACCGGTTCGGCAAGCGGGAGCGCGACGGCAAGGGCCTCGGCTTCGTGATCGAGCGCGCGCTCGGCGCCGATATTCCCGTCGTGATCGCGGTGTCATGCTCGAGCTTTGCGGACTGGATCAAGTTCGCCGGCGGGATGAGCGTGAAGCTCGCCTGCGACCGCCATGCGCTCGACGCCTGGTGGCGCAACGTCTCGCTGCGGACGGCGGCGAAGATCGCGCTGGATCACACCACGGTGTGCGAGGCGTTCAAGTAGATTGCGCTCCGCCAATCCACTCTCCACCCCGTCGTCCTGGCGAAAGCCAGGACCCATAACCGCCGAATTTGATCGTGTGCGGGATCGTAGCCCCAGCGTCGCGCAACAACTAGCGACTGGGGTAATGGGTCCTGGCTTTCGCCAGGACGACGCTGAACGTTTGGTCCCGCTTGTGAACCATACATTCACATTCTCTCGGGATGGCGGTACAAACAGAATCATGGGATGGGTTAGCTGACCCACCCTACGCAGCCTTTGCGATCACTCAGAGCGTTTCCTGCTTGTGGTCACAGTTCTTGCAGGTGAACTTGACGCGGGTCTGGCCCTTCTCGGCCTGCACCCGGTTCGGCGCGCCGCACTTGCCGCAGACGGCCTCGATCCGGGTGGTGCCCTGCTTGATGACCAGGTTCCGTTTTTCCATGGTTTCGCGGATCAGCCGTTCGGCTTCCTCGCGCAGCGATTGCTTCGACATCATCCCACCGGTCATTGGTTTGCGGGCCGCCTCTTAGCACGGCCGCGTGAAGCTTTGACAGGGGGTACGATCAGACAATCAACCGATCCACCGGCAACCGGAAATGCCGGGGTTTCACCGGTTTTGCCGGACGGCCGGCGCGGAAGACGTTGACGAGGCGCTGATCGCTGCCGATTTTGCCGAGCTTGCGCAGCCGCTCGTTGAAATCAGGGTGATCGGCCAGCGCCGAGATCGGACACGCCGCGAACCCGGCGCGGTCGATTTCCAGCCAGGTGCGGTAGAAATGCCGCCCCGTCGTGAGCGGATCCTCACCGACCGGACGGCAGAACAGGATGATCGCCGCTGCCGATGCGGTCTTGGTGTTGTCGGCGAGCAACGATGCCGCGACGCCGAGACGATCGAGCGCCTTGAACAGGTTGCCCAGCACGTAGCGGGCAGCCGTGGCTTCCACCGCATTCATCGCGAGCGCATCGCGGTTGAGGCCGTCGAGCAGATAATGCGGATGACCGGGCGACAGCCGCATCCAGTCGAGCAGCTCGGCCCGGTAGTCGTCGCCGCGGACGAAGGAGAATTCGGCCTGGTCGGCCCAGCCCGCGATATCCGCGATCACCCGGCGCTGACAGATGCAGATCACATCGTCCCGCGCGGCGGCAACCTCCGCCAACGCCGCCGCATCGTCGGACGAGGCCAGGAATTTGCCGCGCCACGACATGCGGCGTGCCACATGCTCCGCCAATGGATCGGGCGCAGCGCCGTGCCTGATCGCAAAGCTGCACAGCGCGGCAAATTGCGGCGACAGCGGCTGCTCGATCGTCGTCATGGCCGTGATCGCGAGGCCGCGGCGGTTGAGCGCGAGGCTCATGCCCTCCAGCGCCGCGCCGTGCGACACCAGGACATCATGTCCCGCGGGGTCCGCGACCGGCGCGCGGACGCTCGTGTCGTCGACCAGCGCCAGCCGCCCGTCGTCGAGCAAACGCCAGCGGGTCGGCTGGATGTTGTGGACGCTCGGCGCCAGCCGCGCCTCCGCGACCAGCTCGCGCAGCAGATCCGGCGTCAGCGCGCTCATGCTGCGGCCAGCCGCTTGGTGAACAGATGCAGCCGGTGCAGCGGCTTCGCCCCGACCTTCTCGGCCTGGCGCAGCGACGGGCCGTTGATGTCTGATATCCAGGTGCCGCCGAGCGTACGGTAGCCGGCCTGCTGCAACGCCAGCGCGGTGCGATAAAGCATCGCGCCGTTGAGCCCGCGATTGTGCAGGTCGCGGCAGACCGACTGATAGATCAGCACGGCGCGGGTGTTCATCATGCGGTGCTGCACGAATTTGAAAGGCGCCGTCAGCCCGATCCGGCCGCCGATCGCCCTGATCAATGGGTTGAGGTCGGGGATCGCGATGATCGCGCCGGCAGGGCGGCCGTGATGATAGACCACGGTCGAAATCCGCTTGTCGATGATCCACATCATGTCGCCGGCCTGGAACAGGTATTCGGCCGCGGTCGGCGGCACGAACATCGGATTGTCGGCAAAGCCGTCATTGAGGATCAGCCGCGCGTCCTCCAGCCGCACCTTGAAGGCGGAGCGCTTGATCGGCTGCCAGACGAAGTCCTTGTCGGCAAGCACCGCGCGCTGCTTGTCGCCGAGCAATTGCTCCGGCTTGCCGCCGTCGAGCGCGATCTCGAACGTCGTCATCGGGAAGGTCGCGGTGTAGCCCGTGCGTTCGAGGTGGTGCGCGATGTGCGGCGGCGACCACATCATGTCGGTGAACGGCGCATGGTCGAAACCGTCGGTCATGACGCCGATCTGCTGCATCGCCGTGAGATTGAAATTGCCGGCGATGCGGCTCATGCCGCGGGCGGACAGCCACTGCTCGGCGGCGCGCAGCAGCGCATCGGCCACCTCGGGCTCGTCGACGCAGTCGAAGAAGCCGAACGCGCCGTGGCGGGTGCCGTGCTTGCGGTTCGATGCGTCGTGGATCGATGCCGCGATGCGGCCGACCGGCCGGCCGTCGCGATGCGCGGAGAACAGCGCGTAACGGCCGTGGCCTTCGGTGACGAACGGGTTCTTCGCGGCATCGAACATCCGGTCGAAATCGCTCCACAGCGGCGGCACGTAGAGACTGTCGGGGCCATAGGCATTGAGGGCGGCGTCGAATGCCGCTTTGCGGTCGCCCTCTCGGATCTCTGTTGTCATTTGGCCTCCGGGGTCAGCGCCAAGAGCCGCCGCACCAGCGCCAGCGCAGTCTCGGTGGCGGGATCGGCCGCGGTGACGGGCACGGCGAGCACGATCAGGTCGAGCGGATCATGCGCGAGCACGATGACGTGGGTGGCGCTGTTGGCCGACATCAGCGAGACCATGCGCTCGGCGGCGGGGTCGTTCGGCGCCAGCCCCCACGGCGCATCAGGCCGGCGCAGCACGCGCCGCGTCGACAGGAAGTCGCGCAACAGCGGCGGATCGTAGAGCCCGAGCTCGTGTTCGCGGAAACGCCGCGCGCTTTCGAAGATCGGATGCCGCGCGAGCTCGGCGATCAACTGCTCGCGGGTTTGCGCCGGCGAGGCCGCGACCGAGTTGAGCACGCCCGGCTCCTGCGATTCGAACAGCGCCCGCAGCGCGTCGGTCATCAGGCCGATGGTCAGCACGCCGGCGATCGCCACCGCGACGAACCGGACCATCTGCGCCGCATCGACGTCGGGCGCCATGAAGGCGGCGGCCAGCCCCAAGAGGCCCGACGAAATCAGCCGCAGCGCCATCATCGCAAGCCCGTGCCGCCGCGTCTCGGCGCCGCCGCCGGCGATCAGCATCACGGTCACGGTGAGCAGCGCACCGAGCGCACCGAGCCGCACTGGAATGTCCGGGAATAGCGTGCGGAAGTCGGTCAGGATGAACGGGATCACCACCAGCGCGCCGACCGCCATGCGGCCGATGCTACGGTTTTCCGAGGCCATCAGCGCGGTACGGTCGCGCGTCGCCAGCAGCAGCGCGCAGGTGGCAAAGGCCAGCAGCTGGAACAGCGCCAGCGCGATCGCATAGGGCATCGCGAAGCGTTGCAGCCCGAACGTGCCGCCGAGGCCGAGCAGGATGGCACCCGCGAGCGCCGCGATCTTCACCGCGCGCGGCGCATGGCGGCGCAGGATGCCCTCGGTGACGATCAGCGCGCCGAGCGGGATCAGCGCGGCCGGGATCACCGAGAGGCGGTCGAGCACAAAGCTTCCGGTCCACCACGCCAGGCCGCGGTCGAGGAACAGGAGCGCGATCACGCCGAGCGCCAGCAGCAGGCGGCGGGTCAGCGGGCTGCGTGGATCGCGCCGGTAGAACGTCATCATCGCCACCGCGACGCCGATGGCACCGCAGAGATTGACGATTGAATCGGCAATCACCCCCGAGGTCATGCGCTGCCCGTCAATTGATCGATCGCGCGGCGCACCAGCGGGCGCATCATGGCGGCAAGCAGCGCATTGCGCGGCTTCTCGATCGCCGGCCGATGCGGGTTGAGGAACCAGCCGCGGCAATCGGTGCCGGAGGTGCGGCCGAGGATCAGCGCCACCGCCTCATAGGCCATCAGCATGCCGGTCGAGATCACCATCGGCGCGAACGACATCCGGCTGCGGCGGCCGGCGGCGACTTCGCCGGCGATCGCGAGATCGACATAGTTTCGCGACGAGGAATGCAGCATCACGTGCTCGATCTCGGCACGCATCGCTGCGCGGCGGTCGTCCTCGGTGATCGCTTTCCAGTCCTTGCCTGATGTCGGAAAGCCGAGGCGCTCTTCGGGCCGCGGATCGTGCGGACGCACCACGATCACCGACGGCAACGGCGACATGTAGGCGTCGATCACGGTCGACTCCGCGGACTTCGCGGTCCGGTACAGGTGCACGCCGGCAGCGATATCGTCCATGCCGTTGACGATGACCGGACAACGCGCGGCGATGCCGGGCAATTCATCGGTCCAGTTCTCGCCGAGCACCTCGATCTCGATGGTCGGGTTGATGCGCCTGGCAGCCTCGGCGGCGACTTCCGCCTTCTCGCGGCCGACCTCGTCGGCAAAGGCGAACACCTGGCGGTTGAGGTTGGAGACTTCGAAACGATCGATGTCGGCGATCACGAACTTGCCGACGCCGGCGCGCGCCAGCGCCATGAAGGCCGCGCCGCCCATGCCGCCGACGCCGCAGACGAACACCCGCGCCTGGCGCAACAGCTGCTGCTCGTGCTCGTCGATGAAGCCGATGTTGCGGCCGGTGAAGGAATAGTAGTCGAAGTTCATCGCGCGGCCCCGTTATCCTGCTTGCGCGGACGCAGCGTGCCGAAGGCGCGGCTGTCGTCCATCCAGTACACCACCGGCAGCACCAGCCGCTGCAACGCCAGCATCGCGGACGCGGCGAGCAGCGCCGGCAGCGAACCCGAGGGCACCTCGCTCATGACGTAGCGGCGCGCACCGGCCAGATCGACGCGGCCGAGCTGCAGCACGTCGTCACCGCGGCCGTAATCCAGCTCGCGCTCGCAGAACTCGTTGTAAACGGCGTCGCGATGTTTCGGCGCGATCTCAAAAGTCTTCTTCAGCGCATCCGAGCCGCCGGTATAGGCATTGGTGATGACCGAGCGCGCCTCGTCGAAGCCGGCTTCCTCGCCGACGCCGAACACCGCGCGATGCCGCGCCATGATGCCGCGCGCGAGCTGCAGATGCGCAAAGCTCTGCCGCGCCCCCGGCAACGGCGACGGAAACACGTCGGAGAAGGTGTCGCTGACCATGCCGACCACGGCCGGCACCTGGGTGACGTTGGAGATCCATTTCGGCCGCAACCCGTCGCGGGCGAACAGCACCAGCGCGGTCAGGCCGTAGAGCACCCAGGACAGCCCCTGCCCGCGCACATCGGGATCGACCATGACGAGGCCGAGATGGGTCACTTCAGTGGGCTCGCCGTCGAGCGGCACGTCCATCACCGACAGCGCGTTGAAGGCGATCGGCCGTCCGGTGTCTTCCTCGGAGATGACGGTGACGATGGCGCGCGACAGCCGCTCGGGCTCGCCGGAGAAGATGCCGTAGGTCAGGCTCTCCTCGGGCAGCGTCTTCGCAGCAACGATGCGGAGCTGCCCGACCAGCGCGTCGAGCTCGTCCTGCGGCAGCGACAGGCCGGGCGATTCGACGATGCGCGTGCGCTGCCCGGCCTGGGTGCGCAAGGTGAGATCGATGGTCGGCTGCGACAGCGCCTTCAGCCAGAAGCCGCCATGGCTGCGCAGGCCGTCAAAGGCCGCGCGCGCCTTCGCAATTGCCTTGGCAAGGCCCCTGCTGCCGCGCGACGCGGGCGTGCGATTGTCCGTGGACGCCATTTCTCTGTCCCTCGGGCGCGATCTCTGCACTGGCCCCTGTTAAGGAGCCATGAGCGCAACCCGGCGCGGTTTGCCGCAGGGTAAACAAGGCCTTCCGGAAACGGAACAAAGTTGCCCCTGCCACGTCCCAATCGGCGTTATCCCCTCGTCCTGAGGAGCTTGCGAAGCAAGCGTCTCGAAGAGACGAGGCCACGGACCGGGCCTCATGGTTCGAGACGGCGCTGACGCGCCTCCTCACCATGAGGATGAAGAACGGCGCAGACGCCCCGAACAACGAAAGCGGCGGGTGAAAAAGCACCCGCCGTTTCGTGCCGGACCCGGCTCACCCGGCCTTCTCACCCGGCCTTGGAGACTTCCATCAGCAGGCGCTCGGCCTTGGCGTCCTCGATGCGGTTCACGAACTTGCTGCTCTCGTAATTGTCGCGCACCGTCTTGGTCAGCGTGACGCAGGTCTGGACCAGCATCACAATGCCCATCGTCAGGTAGCCCTTCATCCAGAGGTCGATCGGCAGGAAGAACACGCCGACGGCGACGAGGAAGGCGGAGGCCGCGAAGGACGCGTAAGTGAAGGTCACCCAGCTGCCGCTGTGGGGTTGGATGGTCTGGTTCATGGTCGTCTCCTTGATGATAATCGGGTTGAAATTGATTTGGTTTCAGACTTCAGGGTTCAGGCTTGAGGTTTTCAAGGTTGCGGCGGGCGCTTGGCTTTCAGGCGCGCCAGCACGTCGTCGGCGGTCGATTTCATCCGCGGGCCAAAACCCTGCTCGGCGAGCCTTTCGGCGACGACGAGCGGGCCCGAGGCGGTATCAATCTCGAACAGCGCGTCGTCAGCGGCCTGGGCTTCCATCTGCCGCTCGCGCAGCCGCTTCAGCGTCGCTTCGGCTTCCGGCAAGGTCGACTCGTAGGGCCGTGACGCCTCGATGCCGCTGCGGCGCAGCGATCGCACCGCCTCCGAGGCACGGGCGAGCCTGCGGCCGCGATCGAGCTCGGCGATGCGCGCCTCGGCATTGGCGACGTGGCGCTTCAGCCGGACGATCTCCGAGGCGAACAGCGTGCGCGCGGTCATCGCGGCATCCCGTTCGGCTTCGAGGTTGGCGATCGCCTGCGCGGCGTCGCGGGCGAGGTCCTCCCGGCCGCCCTCGAGCGCCGCCGACGCGCGCACCTCGAGATCGGCGATCCTCCCGTTGGTGGCGTCGAGCCGGCGGCCCTCCTGCTGGTCGCCGGCGATGGCGAGCGCCAGCGTCCGCTTCGAGCGGTCGACGGCGGCGGCCGCATCGCGCATCTGCTGGTCGAGGATGACCAGCGCCGTCCGGTCTTGCAGTTCCTCTTCGGCGACTGCAACGGTGCCGCGGAAAAGAGTCAAAACAGTTTTGAACATTTGATCGCTCCCTGTTATGAGCATCGCTCATGAATCTCTTGTACCATATAATGAGCAACGCTCAAGAATTATTTGAGCGACGCTCACGACGACGGTTAACGACGGGTGAAACATGTCCAAAGCATTGGAACGACGTGCAAAACTGCGGGAAGCGCTGATCGAGGCGGCGGAACGGGCGGTTGCGGCAAAGGGTCTCGGCGGCCTGAAAACCCGCGACCTCGCCCAGGAAATCGGCGTCGCCAATGGCGGCGTCTACAATCTGGTCGAGGATGTCGACGAGCTGATCCTGCGCGTCGGCTCACGCACGCTGGCGCGGCTGGACGCGTCGCTGTCGCTGGCCGAGATCGGCGGGTCGGCGGCGCCGCGCGAGATGCTGGTGCGGATCGCGGTCGCCTATTGCGACTTCGCCGCCGACAATCTCGAACTGTGGCGCGCGCTGTTCGAGCATCGCATGCAGCCCGGCAAGCCGGTGCCGGAATGGGCCATCACCGAGCAGATGGAATTGTTCCGCCACATCTACAAGCCGCTCGCTACACTGTTCCCGCAGCGCACGCCGGCACAGCTCGGCGTCACCGCGCGCAGCCTGTTCTCCGCCGTCCACGGCATGGTCGCGCTCGGGCTGGAGCACAAGCTGATCGCGGTGCCGATCGGCCAGCTGCGCAGCGAGATCGCGACATTGACCCGCGCGATGGTCGACGGATTGACCGCGAAGAAGGAATAGCGCAGGTGCCCCAAACCAGCGGAACATCCGCGCGCGGCATCAGCTGCGGCAATCGGCGCCATGCTGCTTTGACAACCGATGTACTAGCAGAGCCACTGGTTTCGCGACGCCGCGACTTGTCTGCCGGCCGCGGGGTTCCATTTATTACACCGCGCAAGAACCGCCTGGCCGGGCGGCCTACGCATTGAAACAATCGAGGTCGCGACCGTGTCCAGCAATATCGATCCAGATCCGCAACATGATGACATCATGTACCCGCAGGTCCTCCCGTTTGTGCTGGTCCACGCAGGGTGTCTGGCGGCGATCTGGTCGGGCATCTCATGGCCGGCGATCGCCATTTGCGTCGCTCTATACTGGCTGCGCATGTTTGCGATCACCGCCGGGTATCATCGCTACTTCTCGCATCGGGCTTACGCAACGAGCCGGACGTTTCAGTTCATCCTTGCATTCCTTGCCCAGAGCAGCGCCCAGAAGAGCGTGCTTTGGTGGGCGGCGAAACATCGACATCACCATCTTCATTCGGACACCGAGCAGGATGTGCATTCGCCCGGGCACAAAGGCTTCGTGTACAGCCATCTCGGGTGGATCTTTTATCGGCAGCACGATGCAACTGAACTGACGAAAATCGCGGATTTTGCCTCGTATCCGGAGTTAATGTGGCTGCACAGATTGGAGGTCTTGCCGGCTATCGTGGTCGCAAGTCTGTGCTTCCTCATTGCCGGATGGCCGGGGCTCGTGGTCGGTTTCTTCTGGAGCACGGTGCTGCTGTATCACGCGACGTTCTGCATCAACTCGCTCGCGCATGTTCACGGACGCAAGCGCTACGTTACGGGCGATGACTCCCGCAACAATTGGCTGCTGGCCCTGTTTACGATGGGTGAAGGTTGGCACAACAATCATCACGCCTACCAAAGCAGTGCGCGGCAAGGCTTCCGCTGGTGGGAGATTGATGCGACCTATTACGTTCTGGTGGCCTTGTCCTGGCTCGGTATCGTCTGGGACATGAAGGCACCGCCCGCGCAGGTTCTACGCAACGAGCAGCGCTTGGGATCGCGCGTGATCAAGCGGACGGCTGAGCAGCTCGCCGGCCGGTTCAACCCGGAATACATCGCGCAGGCGATCAGATCGTCGGTCCACGAAACCGGATTGTCGGTGCGGGAAGCGCTTGTTCTGCTGCAGCACCGTGCCGACCTGCATCTGCCCAGCATCCCGACGCGTGAGCGGTTGCTGGCTGAAGCCCAGGCCATGTTCGCGAAGACGAGTTCGTTGGACGACATCGTCGACCGCGCCCATGAACTCCTCGTGGAATCGGTTTGCCTTCTGCTGGCCGTTCCCCTGCCGCTGGCCGGCGCAAATTCGAAACCTCAAGCGAGCCAGCGCTAGAGCATGATCCGGAAAAGTGGAAACCGGTTTTCCGAAAAGATCATGCTCAAACAAAGAGACGAGATCGTGATGCGTTTCCGCGGAAACGCATTACGACCTAGCGTTTTGCGGCCTCACGGCTCCATCGTGTAGCCGCGCCCGGGCTCGAGCGCGTAGATGGTCAGGAAGCGCAGCGGCCGTTCCGGGTCGCAATTGCGAAACACCGTGTGCGGAATATCGGGACGATCCTGCAAGGTCTCCCCTGCCCGATACTGCCGTGGCGCCTCGTCACCATAGGCGGATTCGGCAACGCCTTCGACGATGTAGACCACGCCGCCGACCGGATGCCGGTGCAGTGGAGCGACGCCGCCGGGCGGATAGGTCACCTCGGCGACGACGAGTTCGCGATGATCGCCGGGCAGCTCGAGGCGCTCGAGGGTCTTGCGCGTGACGCCGGCAAACCCGGCTTGGGGTGCGTTGGCGTTACCGTGGTTACTTTCAGCCATTGGAACCTCTATCCTGTCACGCGAGCCTTTGTCCCGATCCGGCTGACTATGGGGGCACACGCACGACGCAACAAGCGCCCAAGCATTTCAACAGGTGTCGCACGGATGAGGCGAAGTCCTTGCCACTCCTGCTCCGGCGTTGCAGGATTCCTGCGCCGAAAACCTTCAGCAGTGGGCCTTGCATGAAAATGGGTATCGTCACGATGCGATTGGCGGGAGTCGCCGCCCTGGCGCTTGTCCTTGCAGCGTCAAATGTCACGCCGGCGACTTCGGCGCAGGCCGTGCCGGAATGCTCGATGTCGGTGACACTGGCGGATTGGGGCGAGAATTCGACCGGCGATATCGACGTCGCGTCGGGCGAAAGCTGCCGGATCCCGATCGGAATCCGCGGCACCGTGACGGACTCGGCGATCTCGCAAAAGCCGGCCTACGGCAAACTGAAGAAGATCAACGCATCGACCTTCGAGTACAGGGCGAAGGCCAAGTACAAGGGCAGCGATACGTTCGCCATCAAGGCGACCGGTCAAGGGCCGAAGGCCTCCGGCACCTCGGTCATCACCGTGCGCGCGACCATCAAGTAATCGCCGGCTCGCGGTGAGCTGGTCGCGCGCCGGCAAACACGGCGCGCGACCGTTGCATTCGTATCAGGCCGGCCGGGCGCCGGTCCGGATGATCGAGCCGACATGCTGGCCGCGCAGCGCCGCGGTGAGACGGCCGGGAACCAGGCCGTTGACGACCTCCACGCGCTCGATATGCCGCGCATTCGCCATCACCTCGAGCAGCGCGGGATCGAACGGCAGCGTGCCCTTCAGCTTGGCGAGGTCGGCGAGGCTCGCCTCGCGCAGCAACTGCGCCTTCTTGCGGTTGGGACCGTTCGGATCGTCGGTGTACACGCCGTCGACGTCCTCGACGATGGTGAGCCCGGCTGCGCCGAGCGCGTCCGCAATCAGGAACGCCCCGGTGTCGGCGCGATGCAACGGGATGCGCGAGGCCGGGAATTCATGATGGTGATAGGGCGGAAACGCGCTGCCCACCACCGCGCGAGATGCGGAGAGATGGATCGCGAGCTGGCTCGCGATGGTCGGATGCTCGATATAGGACACGCCCTCCGGCGCGAGCAGGCAGCCCAAGATGTGGCCGTTCTGGCCCGCCTCGCTCGCGGCGAGCGGCTGAAGCGAGCCGACCGGCAGGCCGAGGTCGAGGCCGACGCTGTAGAGATGGCGGGCACGGATGCCGGCGCCCGTCAGGATCAGCATGCGGTGCTCGGGCAGCAGCGAACGCAGCTCGTCGACGATCGGCAGGATCGCCTCGTGGCCGCGATCCATGATCGAGCGGCCGCCGATCTTGATCACTTGCACCCAGGGCAGCAGCGGCATCGGACGGCCGCCGGCGACGGGACGGGTGAGATCGCTGTCGAGCAGGGTCTGGCGCGCGAGCGGCGAAGCGACGTGCTTGATGGTGTCATCCATGGTCGTCTCTCTTCAGCTCGCGGTGATGATGGTGCCGACATGCTCGCCCGCGAGCGCGCGGGTGAGGTTGCCGGGGACGAGGCCGTTGATGACCTGCACCTGGCGGACATGGCGCGCGGTGGCGAGCAGATCGAGCACCGGGAATTCGAGGATCGAATCCTGCAATCCCTTGGCCTTCATCTCGGCGACCGAGATCTTCGGGATGAAGGTGGCGCCCTTCGAGGTCTTCGGGTTCGCGCTGTAGAGGCCGTTCTCGTCCTTCACATAGATCATCGCCTTGCAGCCGAACTGCTCGGCAACCAGAAAGCATCCGGCGTCGGTGCGATAGGGCGGGATCATGCCCTCGGCGGCGGGCCGCATCCACAGCCCGTAAGGCGGCATGCCGCTGAAGATCACGGCGTTCACCTCGGCAAGATAGAGAGGAACGGCCGAAAGGCCCGCGCCGCTCACCGCGGAGATGCCGTGCTTGGCCAGCAGCTGGCCCAGCATCACGGCGTTCTGATCGGCAACGGAGGCACCGAGCTGCGAGAGCACGCCGGCCGGCAGCCGAAGCCCGGCGGCGATCGAGTAGAGATGCCGGGCGCGGGTGCCCGCGCCGGTCCCGATCAACAGCTTGTGCGCCTTGCGGGCCGCGACGATCTCGTCGACCAGCGGATAGACCGCGGCGCGGCCGCGGTCGATGACGCTCTGGCCGCCGATCTTGATCACCGTGGCATCCGGCAGGATCCGGAAGTCCGATGCCGCATCCGCCGCAGCCAAAAGCTGCGGGTCGGTCAGCGACCGCTGCATCAGGAGCGATTCAAGCTCCGCCGTCGTGTTTGCCATGAGGAACGTCCTTATCGCCAATGCGCCCGGCATTGCTTCCGTCGGCCCCGCGACATCCGAACCGGTCGCCACCGGCCGCTCGCGGAGGCCCGCAGCCGAACCGCACTGGTAGCGATAGTCCGGGCCGGTCTCAAGATGCAATGGCAATGGCCGGAGCCTACGATGGCTGGCCGAAACCGGCTCCGATAATTTTGCTTATTTGCCGAGGTTTGGCCTAGTAAGAGACTATGAATGATTTTACCCAAGCGCTGGAACTGGCTGCCAGCCTTATCGGCCGCTTTGATCCGGAGCTACGCCAGATCGTCGGCCTGTCGCTCGGCGTCAGCCTGACGGCGAGCCTCTTTGCCTTCGCGATCGGGGCACCGATGGGTACGGCGCTGGCCATCTACCGGATCCGTGGCAGAGTTGCGTTGATCGTCGTCGTCAATGCGCTCTTGGGGTTGCCGCCGGTCGTGGTGGGACTTGCCGTTTACCTCCTGCTATCCCGATCGGGGCCGTTGGGGGCGCTGGGGATCTTGTTTACGCCAACCGCCATGGTGATCGCGCAGGCCATTCTCGGGATTCCGATCGTCATTGCACTGGTGCACCGGACGATGGTGGGTGTCTGGGCTCGTTACGGCGATGCCCTTCTCGTCGACGGCGCTTCGCGCCTGCGTGCCACCTCGCCGCTCATGGCTATCGGACGCGACGGGCTATTGACCGCGTTTCTCGCTGCTTTCGGCCGGGCGATCGCAGAGGTCGGCGCGATCATCATCGTCGGCGGCAATGTGCGCGGGCATACGCGCACCATGACCACTGCCATCGCGTTGGAGACGAGCAAGGGAGAGCTAAGCCTTGCGCTTGCGCTCGGCATCATCCTCGTCATCCTGTCGATGACCGTGAGCGCGTTGAGCTTCCTGATCGGACGCATCTTGGCCGGTCGCTGAAGCGCCAAACAATCTTGTTGTTCAAAGGGAGATCGCTCGCATGAAGCACTGGTTCGGCTCACTCCGTATCCTCACAATCATCGCGCTTGCCGCGCTTGGCGGGCAGACCTTCACTCATCCGGGTTGGGCGGAAGATCAGACAATCGTCGTGGCGTCGACGACGTCCACCCAGGATTCCGGGCTGTTCGGTTACCTGCTCCCGATCGTCAAGCAGAAAGTAGGTCTCGAGGTGAAGGTGCTGGCACAAGGCACCGGTCAGGCGCTTGACACCGCGCGCCGCGGCGATGCCGACGTGGTGTTCGTTCATGCCAGATCAGCCGAGGAGAAGTTCCTTACGGAGGGATTCGGTGTGAAGCGTTATCCCGTGATGTATAACGACTTTGTCGTCATCGGTCCGAAGGACGATCCGGCAGGCATCAAGGGCAAGGATGTCGTCACCGCGCTGCGAACCATCAAGACCAGAGCCGCGCCGTTCGTCTCCCGTGGCGATCATTCCGGCACCCATATTGCCGAGCTGAGGCTTTGGAAAGAGGCCGGCATCGATATCGTGAACGACCGCGGCCCATGGTACAAGGAAATCGGCCAGGGCATGGGTGCGGCGCTGAACATGGCTTCGGCGTCGAGCGCCTACGCGTTGTCCGACCGCGGCACATGGCTGGCGTTCCAAAATCGCGGCGACCTGGCAGTCCTCGTTGAAAGCGACAAGCGGCTGTTCAATCAGTACGGCGTGATGCTGGTAAATCCGCTCAAGCATCCCACGGTGAAGAAGGAAGCCGGCCAGCGCTTCATCGACTTTCTGATTTCACCGGAGGGACAGAGCGCGATCGCCGGCTACAAGATCAACGGCCAGCAGCTATTCTATCCCAATGCCAACGATCCAAATGCTTGAAGGGAGCGGCCCGGTCGCGAGAGACCTTCGTCCAGTCCGCTAGATCGTGATGCGTTTCCGCGGAAACGCATCACGATCTCATCTCTTTGTTTGAGCATGATCTTTTCGGAAAACCGGTTTCCACTTTTCCGGATCATGCTCTAAATGGTGCCAATCAATCGTGGCAAGTCCGGTTGTGGCCCTTCGCGCCATCTGGTCGAGTTGCTGGCAAGGGACCCGCACAACCCGCCGCTGAGCCTGCAGGTTGAAAGGCGATCATGGTGTCCGGCGGCCCGGCGACGAGAGGGGCTTCCTTTTTGCTCGCCGCCGGTGTTTCCTCTGCACGGCGGAGAACAGGCATGCAGGGATCGCTGGGAGAGAAGATCGGCACGGGCGTCTTCGCTGACGTCCACGCCTGGGCGCCCGGTCGGGTCGTCAAATTGTCCAAGCCAGGTATCCCGCAGTGGGTCGTCCAGCACGAGATGCAAATGACCCGCGCGGTCTTCGCCGCCGGCGGCCCGGCGCCGGAGGTACTCGGCGAAGTCGCCCTGGACGGACGCTTCGGCATCGTGCTGCCGCGGTTCGATGGACCAACCCTGTTGCAGGCGACGCGCACCGGCGCCATCACGCGTCAACAAGCCGGCGCAATCCTTGCGACGCTCTGCCTTGCCGTTCACAAGACGCGACCGCCGCCGGGCGCACTCTCGCTGCGCGAGGCGATGGACGCCAGATTGCGGTTCGGCGGCAGCGTGCTTCCGGAGCGCATCACCACCGGCGTCCTTGCGCTGATCGAGCACCTCGCGCCCGATGACGTGCTGTGCCATTCCGATCTTCACCCCGGCAACGTGATCATGACGGCGCAGGGTCCGAGACTGATCGACTGGCTCGGCGCGGCTCGTGCGCCCGCCGCCTACGAGATTGCACAGTGCCATGTCCTGCTTGCCGAGATTGGCCCGGATCACGCCGACGATCCGGAGCGGGTCACGGTCAATTCGGTTCTGCAGGCGGAGTATGCGCGGCTGGCCGGCATAGCCCCTGCAGCGCTGACGGCGGCGATGCAGCCCTATTTGCCGATCGTCCGCGTCTTCCTCCTGCTCGGCGGGGCCATGCCTGACATGCGGGAGCGGCTGATCCAGCGCGTCGAGGCGGCCCTGCGCCCGGAAGGTTGAATTGTTTAGTGAGTCCGATCGCGTCCTAGTTCGGTGTGAAGATGACCTTGCCCTTGAATGCAGCCGCCTTGGCGATGGCTTCCGCGAAGCCCTCGAGGCCATAGATCCCGACGACCGGCGCGCTGATCGCACCTGACGCGACCATCGGCACGAGATGACCGTACATCGTCGCCAATGTTTCATCCGACGCCGTCTTGCCCCAATGGCCGAGCCAGAAACCGCGCACCGAGACCTCGTTGAAGATCACGCTCAAGGCCGAGCCTGAGAACGGCTGTCCGCTCATCGCGCTGTAGATGACCAGCACACCCTTCGGCGCAAGGCAGTTCATCAGGTTCAGGGCGGACGAGCCGCCGACGACGTCGAGCGCCAACAGGATCGGCGCCTTGCCGGTCTCCCTGGCGACGCGCTTGGCAAGATCCGGCCCGTCGACCAGCACGATGTCGCCGCCGGCCGACCTGACCTCATCCACCACCTCCTCGCGGCGGACGACGTTGACCGTCTTGAGCTCGAGCGACTTGGCGATGGCGATCACCGCGCGGGCCGTCGCGGAATTGGCGCCGTTCTGGATCACCCAGCCGCCGCGCGGGAGCTTCACGAAATCGGTCAGCAGCAGATAGGCGGTGGCCGGATTGACCGCGATCATGGACAGTTGCCGCACGTCGGCATCGTTGGGCAGCGGCCGCTGCCATGACGGCGTGAACCTGACGCGTTCGGTCCAGGTCGGGACCGTGAATGGGATCAGCGTGCGGTCGCCTACCTTCAGGTTCTTGACCTGCTCCCCCGCGGCAATGACCCGCCCGACGCCCTCGATCCCGAGCGTGGCCGGCGGCGCCGGCAGAAAGCCGTAGCGTCCGGCCATGATCATGAAGTCCGAATTGTTGATCGGCGCGGCTTCCACCGCGACCACCACCTCGTTGGGGCCGGGGCTACCTACGTCAGCCACCTCGTTCAGCTTCACCACGTCAGCCGGACGTCCGAACGCAACAACCTGCACCGCCTTCATGGCACGCTCTCCCGATTTCATTATGTACTTCTAAGTACAGAATTGATTTAGCGTCAATGGGCAAAAATACCTTCACAGCAAGGTGAAGGCTTCACAGCCGACGCGGGAGTACATAAAACGGCGACATGGCAAGGCCGCGCAGCTTCGATCCGGACGACGTCCTGGAAATCGCCCGTCAGGTGTTCTGGCAGAAGGGTTTTCAGGCGACCTCGCTCGACGAGATCACGGCGGCGAGCGGCATCGCCAAGCCGAGCCTCTATGCGGCCTTCGGCGACAAGCACGCGCTGTTCCTGAAAGTGCTGGACCGCTATCACGACGGCATTCTGGGCTGGGCCGAGCGCACCCTGGCGCAGCCGGAGCCGGCGCGCGAGGCGATCAGGCAGTGGCTCACCGGCTTCATCCCGTATTGCTCGGGCGAGAAGGGACAGCGCGGCTGCCTGTCGATCAACTCCGCGACCGACGGCTCGCTCGACCAGGCCGAGGTCCGCAAGAGCATCGAGCGGTACAACCGGCGGCTCGAAGAGCTGCTGCGCGCGCGGCTGCGCGGCGATCGCGCGGAGTTCAGGAAGGGGTTCGACCCCGACATCACCGCGCACACCATCATGGTGGTGCATGCGGGATTGCTGGCGCTCGCGCACCAGAGGCCGGATTCGAAGCGGGTGAAGGCCGTGATCGACCAGGTGATGGGCCTGCTAGCCTGACCTTGTCTGCACCGGCATTCCGGCCGCACCCGCTGCGCCTCTCACGAATGTGATTTATATGACGAACATCATCTATTGATGAATTGAACCCGACGACCATTTCCGGATTGGCTGACATGGGCTTCCGGAACTGGGAACCAGATGAACACATCGTTTTTGCGTGCGACGCTCACTGTCCTCACCGTCCTGCTGCCGATGCCGGCGATCGGTCCGGCCCAGGCCCACGACCATCAGCATCCCGAACTCAACGGCTGGTACGAGAGCCTGCACAGCGGCAAGGGGCCCTGCTGCGACGGCAGCGATGCGAAGCGCGTCGATGACGCCGATTGGGACACCAAGGACGGCCATTATCGCGTGCGCCTCGAGGGCGAATGGGTCGACGTTCCCGATGAGGCCGTGGTGCCCGGACCGAACCGCGCCGGCCACACCGTGGTCTGGCCGTATTACCTGAATGGCCACCCGCGGCCGCGCTGCTTCATGCCGGGCAGCATGGGCTGAGCGGGCCCGCAGGCGCACGGCGCAAGCCCGGCGATCAGAGCTCGAGCTGGATCCGATCGTCGCCTTCCGCCGCCGGCTTCGCCGGCACCGCACAGCAGATCAGCACCTCATCATCAGCCACCCCGGCGGTCGGCTCCTTAACATAGGTGACGGCGCCCGCCTGCAATCTGGTCCGGCAGCTTCCGCAATTGCCTTCCCGGCAACTGAACGCCGGGCTGAGGCCGCGCGCTTCCGCGAGCTCGAGCAGCGTGCCGGATTCCGGCGTCCAGCGCGCTTCCTTCAGCGATGCAGTGAAGGCGACCGGGACCGATGTGGTCGCGGGCGGCCGGCGCGGCGCCGCCGCACTGGCAACGTCGAACTTTCTCACCAGCGACGACGGACCAAACGCTTCTGCGTGAATCCTGCCGTCAGCAATGTTGTAGCCGCGCAGGGCGTCATAGAGCGACTGGGTGAATTGCGGTGGGCCGCACAGATAGAAGTCGTAGTCGTTGAACGGCAGCACGCGCGACAGCAGCGCCATGTCGATCCGTCCCGCGACGTCGTAGTCGGTGCCCTGCTCGGCGCCTTCGACGTCACCGAGCACGCGGATGATGCGCACCGTGCCGCCGGCGGCACCGGCGAGTTGCCGCAATTCGCCATCGAACGCGCGGTCCGCCTTCGCATGCGCGGCCTGGAACAGGAAGGTCGGCCGGATGCCGCGGGTGCGCAGGCCTTCGTAGACCACGTGGCGCAGCATCGCGAGCAGCGGCGTGATGCCGACGCCGCCGGCGAGCAGCACAGCGGGCCGCTTCTCGCGCGCATCGATGGTGAAGCCGCCAGCCGGCGCGCGCGCCTCGATGATGTCGCCGACATGGACGTTGTCGTGCAGATGCTGCGACACCAGGCCGTCGCGCTTGACGCTGATGCGATACATGCCGTCCGACGGCGCGACCGAGAGCGTGTAGGTGCGGATGAGCGGCTTGCCGGATCCGGGCAAGGAGACGCGGATCGGCAGATGCTGCCCCGCCCGGTGCGGCAGAAGCCCTGCGCCATCGTCCGGCTGCAGATGAAACGAGCGGATCGAGCGGCTCTCGTCGACGATTTTGATGACCTTGAACGGACGCTACTGCGCCGCGCGCTCGGTTGCGCGGATGCGATCTGCGGCCTGCACCCAGTCGCCGGTCATCAGCGCATTCGGCGACCAGCCCTCGGCCCGGAACGCCCAGCGCAGCGGCAGCGCGCCGCGCCGGCGCACCACGCGGCGGGCGCGAAAACTCCAGAGCCGTTCGGCGCCCTGGAACGCCGCGATCTCCGGTGAATCCAGGATCACTTCGGCATCGCCGGTCAGTTGCAGCAGGTCGCCGGTCTCGAAATCGACGAACACCAGCCCGGCCTTGCCGTTGACGAGGATGTTGCCGAGCGTGTTGAAGAACAGATTGCCGGCGAAATCGGGGACGGTCAGCGTGCCGTCGGCGGCGACGCGAACGAAGCCTGCCTTGCCGCCGCGATGCGAGACGTCGACCTGGCGATGGTCCTCGCGCTCGGCATAGGACGCCACGAAGAACGTATCCGCCGCCGCGATCATGTCGCGCGCGGCCTGATTGAGCGTCGTGCTCGTCTCGATCGCTCCGGTGAACGATTGATCCGGCTCGCGCACGAAAGTGAAATCCCGCAACTGGATGTATTGCGGACAATTGCCGAAGCTCTGGTCGAGCTCGAAGCTGAGTCCCCTGCCTGACGACGCACGCAGTAGCCCGTTGGCACGGTTGCGGCGCCGTGTGTGCAATTCGATTCCGAGCAATGCGATGGCCTCGCCGTCGCGCATGCCTTCGCTGACGGGATCACTGGGGTCGGGCCGCACATCGATCTCGAGGCTGCGCGGTGTCGGCGAGGAAATGAAGCCCGGCCGGCCGGCCAGCAGCGAGGCCCAGGCGTCGCCGCTGCGGTCGATGCTGCCGACCACGATGCAGGGGATTTGCGTAAAGAAATCGCGATGCTGGTCGGGCATGAAGTCGCGCACCGCGCGCTGACCGACGGCCTCCATCCTCTCGGCAACGCCGACCTTCTGCTGGATCGCCTTCTCGCCGGCATGCCAGGTCGGAAGCTTCTCCTTGGTTCGCCTGTCGCTCATCTCGTCGCCCTCCCTTCCCGGGATTGGACGGGCGTGCCCGAACGGCACGCCCGGTCACTACGTCATGCAGCCGCCGACAGACCCACGGGGGTCTTGGCAAAGGGCACGAAGCCCGGCAGCCCCTCGATCCGACGCAGGAAGGCGTTGACGCGCGCATAGGCGGAGAGATCGACGTTGCCTTCGGGCGCGCTCGACAGGTAGCTGTAGAGCGCGACATCGGCGATCGTCGGCTGCGCGCCGACCAGCCAGCCGCGATCGGCGAGATGGGCTTCGAGCCGCTTCAGCAGCACGTGCGCCCGCGCGATCACTTCTTCTGAATCGCGCTTCGCGCCGAATACGGTGATGAGCCGCGCCGCGGCGGGACCGAACGCGAGATCGCCGGCGGCGACCGACAGCCAGCGTTGCACGGCAGCAGCGCCCTTCGCATCCTGCGGCAGCCAATCGGTGCGGCCGAGCTTGGTAGCGAGATAGACCAGGATCGCGTTGGAGTCGGGGATGATGGTGCCGTCATCGTCGAGCACCGGCACCTGGCCGAACGGATTGAGCGCGAGGAAATCCGGCGTCTTGTGCGCAGCGGATTTGAGGTCGACGTCGATCACCTCGTGCGGAATTCCCAACAGGGAGATGAACAGACGCGCGCGATGCGCGTGGCCGGAAAGTGCAAAGTGGTAGAGCTTCATGGTGCCGTTCCTGATGTCGTGGGCGGGACCATTCCCGGCCGCGACCTCAAGGTGGCCAATTGCAGCAATTATTATAATTACCACCACCGGAACTTCATTGTTGCAATAATTGCAACAACGCGGTTTTCGCGTCATGGCCGGGCTTGTCCCGGCCACCCACGTCTTTCTTGCTATGGAAACGAAGACGTGGATGCCCGGGACATCAGGCGAGCGGAAGCGACGCTGTGCTTCGAACGGCGATGCCCGGGCATAACGAGGTTACGTACGCGTGTCCGTCAAACCTCGACGATCACGTAATTGTCTTCGATGTGCACCGGAAACGTTTCGGCGACGTAAGGCCCCTTCTGCAATTCCGCGCCGCTTTCGACCGCGACGGGATAGGAGCGGATCTTGAAACGCTTCGGGTCGAACCAGGACTGGCCGTTGCGCATGTCGAATTCCCAGCCGTGCCAGGGACAGCGCAGCATCTCGCCGACGCGGTCGCGCTGATAGATGCCGGGCTCCGGCGAGGTCAGGCGCGCGACGCAGGCCGCCTTCTCCAGCGGCGCACCCTCATGCGGGCAGCGATTGAGCAGCGCGAAGAACTCGCCATTGACGTGGAACACGACGATGTCGCGGCCCTCGAGGCCGAACACCTTGTTGCCGCCGGCCGGAATCTCACTGGTGCGCGCGACGATGTGACGGGTCATCGAGTCCTCATAGCGTTTTCAAGCGAAGTGGCCTTCCGGTTCGCGTGAAGAAAACGCGTCAAAACAAGAGTCAAAACTTGTAAACCGCGCGGGCGTTGCCGTTGAAGATCTTGCGCCGCTCGGCTTCCGTCAGCGGCGTCTTGAAGGCGTAGCGCGCGTCGTCATAGTCCCAGTGCGGATAGTCCGACGAGAACAAGAGCCGGTCGATCCCGACCCATTCGATCAGCTGACGCAGGTGCTTGGCTTCATCGGGCTCATCGATCGGCTGGGTCGTGAACCAGAACTGCTCTTTCACATATTCGCTCGGCTTGCGCTTCAGATGCGGCACCTCGCTGCGGAAGCGCTCGAGATGCTGGTCCATCCGCCACATCGTCGCGGGGATCCAGCCGAAACCGCCCTCGATGAACACGATCTTCAGCTTCGGGAAGCGCTCGGGAACGCCTTCCAGCACGAGGCTCGTGAGGTTCGAGGCCACCGTGTGCGCGTTCGACTGATGCTCCTCGCAGTAATAGGACGGCCAGCCGCCGCCGGTCGGTGCGTGCCCGCCATAGCCGCCGACATGGATGCCGAGCGGCAGATCGAGCTCCTGCGCGCGCTCATAGATTGGCCAGTAGCGGCGGCGGCCGAGCGGCTCGTTGGCGCGCGGCGAGACGTTGATCTGGATGTATTCGCCCGTCTTGGCGCAGCGCTCGATCTCGGCGAGGCCGAGGTCGGAGCCGTCCTGCCCGACCAGGATCGAGGCCTTCAGCCTGGGATCGCGATGCGCCCAGAATGCGAGCTGCCAGTCGTTGATGGCGCGCTGGATCGCGGCGCCGAACTCCAGGTTCTGCTGCGAGAAAATGAAGAGGTCGAGCACCTGCAAAATGCCGAACTCGACATCGAACGGATCGAGGTGCTGCTTGCGCATGAAATCCAGGTCGGAGCCGGGCACCCCGCCGGTCGGCGGCCAGGCATCGCGCCGCGCGATCAGGGGCGAGGAGCGCGGATAGGGCGTGGTGCCGATATAGGGCGTGCGCAGATGGCTGCCATATTCCTTCAGATGCTGCTGCCAGCGCTTCGGCAGGAACTCGTTGAGGTCGCTGTGCGCATGGATGCTCGGATGGATGTCGCAATCGATGATCTTGAGCCGCGGCGCCGCGGTCTTCTCCTGGTCGAGCATCGGGCGGTCGATGACGTCACTCATGCGATCCTCCTTTTACTTTTACGAGTCGAGTTTCAAGCGTGGAAAGGTTTCCAGTGGATTATCTTCGCTCATCCGCCTGACGATGCTGTCGGGCAGATATCGCGGGATCGGATCGTCGCCGTCGAACTGCCAGTGCGGGTAGTCGGATGCGAACAGGAACATCTTGTCGGAGCCGATCTGGTCGATGATGTCGGCAACGCCTGTCGCATCCATCGGCGCGTCGAACGGCTGCATGGTGACGCGGAAATGCTCGCGGATGATCGCGGCCGGCTCGCGCTCGACCCACGGCACCTCGACGCGTACGCCGCGCCAGGTCTTGTTGGCGCGCCACATGAAGGCCGGCAGCCAGCTGACGCCGGACTCCATCAGCACCACCGTCAGTCCGGGATATTTCCCGAACACGCCCTCATAGATCAGGCTCAAGGCCTGGGCCTGGAACGCCTGCGCTTCGGCGAGATAATATTCGTAGCGATAGGACGGCCAGCCGATCGAGCTCGGCGCGCCGCGATAGGCGCTGCCGGCGTGGATCGCGATCGGCAGCCTGTGCTTCTCTGCGGCCTGATAGATCGGCCAGTAGTGCCGCCGCCCGAGCAGCGTCTCGCCCTGCGAGGGCACCAAGACCGAGACGAAGCGGTTGTCGCCGGCGCGGCGCTCGATCTCCTCGACGGCAAGATCCGGCGCCTGGATCGGCACCACGATCGAGGCGCGCAGCCGCTTATCCTTCGCGAGCCACTCGGCCGCGATCCAGTCGTTGATCGCCTTGCAGAAGTCGGCCGCCATGTAGGAATCGAACACCGCCTGCGCGCCATAGACGACGTTGCAGATCGCGTGGCTGGCGCCGAGCTGGTCGAATGCGCCGCGCTGCACCATGGATAGATCGCTGCCGGGCTTGCTGCCGTCGGCCGGCCGCCAGTCGGCGCGGCCGGACAGCGGCATCGACGGCGGATAGGAATTGAGATCGAGCCCGTCGATGGCGCGGCTGACCACCTGTTCCCTCCAGTGATCGCTCAGATAGGGCAGCAGCGTGGTGCGCGTTCCCCCCACCGCGGGATGGATGTCGCAGTCGATGCGCGTGGCCGCCATGGCGTTCCTCGAATGGATATTCTTGTCTTCGTTGTTGGTGGCATCGCGGCCGCCAACCGGACTGTGACGCCGATGGCGCGTTCGCGCAAGCCGATCCACGCGGGGCCGCCCTGCCATCAGCGCGCACCGCCTCTCACGCGAAGTTGCGAGATGGCACGTGAATGACGTCACCTGATCAAGCTGCGAGACGTGCTAGCGATTCCGCGCCGCGGAAAGCGCCACAACAGGAGACGGGAATGAAACTCGGCCGATTGATTTTCCTCGCATGTTCATTGCCGCTGGCCTCGTCGGCCGCATGGGCCGCACCCGCGACCACGTCCGGCTCCGTCGCGCTGGCGCTCGCCGGCGTGGTGGCACCCTATTCCTCGCTGCCGGCCAAGGAGAAGAAGGCGGTCGCCGCGTTCTTCAACGGCGACAGCAATGTCCGCATCACCAGGAAGATCACCGTCACCGCGGACAAGGTGGTCTGCCGCGCCAGCAATGTCGACATCACCTCGCGCTCCTGCGCGCTGACCTTCGGCAGCACGACCCACACGGTGAAGGGAAGCACGGCCAACGCGATCTTCGCCACCGTGGCGCTCGCCGGCGTGCCCGGCGACGGCGCGGCGGGCACGATCTACGAGGCGCTGTCGAAACTATCCTGCACGCTCGATCCCAAGGTGATCAAGGACAAGGCCGGTGGCGGTGCGGATTGCAGCTTCGAGCCGGGCAACTAACCAACACGCTCGATCTCCGGCACGACGATGCCCAGCCGGGCGGCCACGCGGCGCGCAGTTTCCTCCCGCTGCGCCGTGATCGCGCGCGTCGCCTCGCGCGTCCGCTGCAGGATCTCGGGCGGCGCGGTCTCCGGCGTGCCGCTGTCGAACGGCGGTTCCGGCGCGTACGCCATATAGAGCTGGATCGCCCGTGCGGCGTCATCGCCGCGCAGTTCCGCTGCGAGCCGCAATGCACCGTCGATGCCTGCCGTAACGCCGGCGGCGAAGACATAGCTGCCGTCGACCACCACGCGTTTCGTTCACGGGCGTAGCGCCGAAGAGCGGCAGCAGATGGAACGACGCCCAATGCGTGGTCGCCCTGCGTCCCTTCAACAGCCCGGCCGCGCCGCAGATCAGGGCGCCGGTACAGACCGAGAAGATGCGGCAAGCGCCCGCCGCTTGCCGGTTGATCCAGCCGAGCACCTCCGCATCCTCCATCAGCGCTTCCTGACCGAATCCGCCCGGCACATGCAGCACATCGAGCGGCGGCGCATCGGCCAGCGTGGCATCCGGCGTCAGCCGCAATCCCTTGATGTCGCGCACCGGCTCCATGGTCCTGGCGTAGATGCGATAGGTCGAATTCGGAATCCGCGACAGCACTTCAAAGGGACCGGTCAAATCGATCTGGTCGACGCCTTCGAACAGCAACGAACCGATCCGTAAGTGGACATCATGAGCAATCATCGAACTTTCCTCGAGGTTTCCTGGCGCTATGGACAAAGCACATCTAGCGCGGCACGTTTCGGCGATGACGCCAAAGCCCCCACATTCTCCGCCAAAAGCCCGCCGCGTGATCGAAGTGCTGGCTTATCCGGCGGTGCAACTGCTCGACGTCACCGGGCCGTTGCAGGTGTTCGCGTCCGCCAACGCGCTGACGGCCAAGGCCGGCAACGCCGAGCCCTACGAGGTCCGCGTCGTCGCCAAGGATGGCCCGACGATCGAGGCATCGGCCGGCGTCGGGCTCGCGGTCAATCCATTGCCCGCGATCGGCAGCGCGGTCGACACGCTGATCATTCCGGGCGGCGACGGCGTCAACGCCGCGGCGGCCGACGACGTCCTGGTCGACTGGGTGCGCAGGCGCGCGGGAGACGCACGCCGCACCGCATCGGTCTGCACCGGCGCCTTCCTGCTCGCCGCATCGGGCGCCCTCGATGGCCGCCGCGCCGTGACCCATTGGGGATTCTGGCAGGAGCTCGCCGAGCGCTTTCCCGAGGTCCGCGTCGAGTCCGATCCGATCTTCGTGCGCGACGGATCGTTCTGGACCTCGGCCGGCGTCACCTCGGGGATCGATCTCGCACTGGCGCTGCTGGAGGATGATCTCGGCCGCGCAACGGCGTTGGCGGTCGCGCGCTATCTCGTGGTGTTCTTCAAGCGGCCGGGCGGGCAGGCGCAATTCAGCGAGATCCTGTCGCTGCAGGCAACCGACGACAGGTTCAGCGCACTGCATGACTGGATCAGCAACCATCTGGCCGGCGATCTCTCGCTTCCGACATTGGCGAAGCAGGCCGGCATGAGCGAGCGCAGCTTCAGCCGGCATTACGCCGAAGCGACCGGGCTGACGCCGGCGCGCGCGATCGAGCGCTTGCGGGTCGAGGGCGCGCGGCATCTGCTGTCGGAGACGCGGCTGCCGATCAAGCGGATCTCACAGCGTTGCGGTTTCGGCTCCGAAGAGACTATGCGCCGCAGCTTCCTGCGACTATTGGCCACCACACCGCAGGACTACCGCGCCAGGTTTGCGTGCTAGAGGGGAAGCGCACGCCGGCCCATGGCCGGCGCGCAGTGTTCGACACTCAGCCCTTCCAGGCATGCGCCTGCAGGCCCGCCTCCAGCGGCGGATTGGTCACGCTGCCGGTGTAGTTGGTGATGGTCGACGCCGCCACGATGGTGATCACCTCGAGCAGCAGTTCCTTGCTGAACCCGGCCGCCAGGAATTGCTCGGTGTCCTGCTCGTCGAGCCGGCCGCGCTTCTCGATCAACGTCCTCGCCACTGTCGAGAGTGCACCGAGCTGCTTGTTCGCAGGCGATCGGCCGGCCCGCATCGCATCGACGTCGGCCGGATCAAGCCCGGCCTGCAACCCGAGCGCGGAATGCAACGCGACCGCCCAGGTGCAGCCATTGGTCACGGCGTCGGTGAGCAGCACGGTCTGGATCTGCGGCTCGGAAAAGCTGCCGCCATGAACCTTGTCGAAGATGCCGAGAAAGCTCTGGATCAGCACGGGCGACGTCGCCATCGCTGCCGCAAGGTTGGGGATCATGCCGAACCGCGCCTCCACCTCGCGCAGCACGGGCTTTGAGGCTTCAGGGGCGGAGTCGAACGTATGGACAGGAAAACGTGCCATTGGAACGGCCTTTCAATGCGTTGATTGAACCCGAAGCCTCCGGACGCAACAGAGCTGTTGCGATCGACACGCAGGCGACCCGGATCAGTGCAGGCTATCTAGCCGCACCCGGACACGCGCGTTCGCCAAACTCCCCACATTCCGCGCCATCCGTCCGGCTCGCTCAACGAGCCGCACGGATGCGCACAAATGCGGACAAGTCGGCACCGCGCCAGCGCCACGGTGCCTAAGCTTGCGGGCATTGACCGTTGCGACAGATCGGCTTGTCGCCGAGGTTCTGCTCACTCACCGTATTCAATTCCGACTGGCGACATGAACCCCACAACAGAACCCGTCCCTTCGCGTCTGCAACCCGTGACCTGGTCCACCTGGCTCGCCTGGGTGTTCGTCTCCGCGCTGCTCTCCGTCTTCACCGCGCTGTCGGCAACGGCCATCGGCAAGCAGGTCTCGCGGCACGCCGAACACCGCGAGCTCATCATGTTTGGCCTTCTGGTCGCCCCCGTCCTTGCCACGCTGGCCTCGCCGCTGATGCAGGGGATCGTGCTCAAGCGCCTCCTGCCGAAGCTGAGCATCACGATCTGGTTTCTGGGCGCGCTGCTGTCGGCTGCGTTGTGGCTCGTCGCCGCCTTGCACGTCTATGGCCGAGGACCGGCCGTGATCGGCTTTCAGGCCGAGTTCCGGCTACAACGGGCCGCGTTGGCGGAGCGCGTGCACGGCACGCTGACCGCCTTGCGCATTCTCGACCTGCCATGGGGATCGTTCCTGGTTTGGACGATCGTGATCAGTGCGCTGACTTCGCTGATTCCGGCCTGCGTGCTCGGCATC
Organism: Bradyrhizobium sp. USDA 3364; assembly: GCF_054056355.1. Taxonomy (NCBI): domain Bacteria; kingdom Pseudomonadati; phylum Pseudomonadota; class Alphaproteobacteria; order Hyphomicrobiales; family Nitrobacteraceae; genus Bradyrhizobium; species Bradyrhizobium sp. USDA 3364. The sequence goes on along the minus strand of NZ_JBSRYG010000002.1, from coordinate 3,955,049 downwards.
GCATCCGGACGGCGGAGGACGACGCTGACATTCCTCACCGCATCGATTGTCGCCACCGTCGTCTCGGCGATCGTCGCGCAGCTCTATCACATGACCATCGACCCGCTGTTCTCGGACCAGTGGGCTCTCAATGGACAGCCGTGGTCCCGCCGCCTTCAGATGCTGGCCAGCCATTTCAGCGCCGGCGCGATCTGGGGTGCGACCACCGCGATTTTCGTGGTGCTGATGACCCGAGACCTCGCGAATACGGCCGCGCCGCGAGACCATGTCTTCGCTCTCCATCGCGCCGGCGGCATCGCCGCGGCGTTGATCGCACCCTTGCCTCTCGCGTTGCTGGCGCCGCTAGCGGCTTACTGGCTGAGGCCGTGAGGCCTCGCTGCCGGCGCTTCCGGCCTGCACAGGACGCTACGCCCCCGCCCAATCCTTGACCCGCCGCGTCACGATTCCGAGCAGGCGGCCGAGCGTGCCGCCGGCGGGGCCCTTCTTGCGCGCCAGAGCGAGCGGCGCGACCAGGCCGGTGGCGCGGTCGAGGCGGAGATAGGAGACGCCGGCGGTCTCGAGCCGCGCCATCGATTCCGGCACGATCGAAATTCCGAGCCCCGCCGCGACCAGGCTGAGCGTCGACACCATCCGCGTCGCCTCCTGCGCCACCTTCGGGCTGAAGCCCGCCGCCCGGCAGGCTGCGATGATGCTGTCATAGAGGCCCGCCCCGGTCGGGCGGCGGTAGAGGATCAGCGGCTCGTCGGCGAGCGAGGCCAGCGCAATCCGCCGCCTTGTGTCCTTGCGGGCGCGCGGATGATGGTCGGGCAACGCAACCAGCATCTCCTCGTCGAGCAGATGCGTGATCGTCAGGTTCTCCAGCCGCTCGCTCGGCGAGCGCACGAACGCGGCATCGAGACGATCCGCCTCGACGGCCTCGATCAGCTCGCTGGTCGAGGCCTCTTCGAGCGACAGCGTGATCGCCGGCGCGCGCTCGCGCATTTCGCGCATCACGCCGGTGACGAAGGGATGAAAGGCGGCCGACGAGGTGAAGCCGATCGCGAGCTGGCCCTCCTGGCCGCGGCTCGCGCGCCGCGCGGCCTCCACGGCCAGCTCGGTGTCGCGCAGGATCGCGCGCGCCTTGCCGACGAAGGCGCGGCCGGCGGCTGTCAGTTCGACCCCGCGCGGCTGCCGGCGGAACAGCGGTGCGCCGATCGCGGCTTCCAGCGCGCGGATCTGCTGGCTCAGCGGCGGCTGCTGGATGCCGAGCCGCGCAGCGGCGCGGGTGATGTGGCCTTCCTCGGCGACCGCGACGGCATAGCGGAGATGGCGCAGCTCGATCATCGGACGATCCATATGTAATGGATATGATAATTCCATGGTCCATATATTTGATATTTGGAGCATCGCAAACTAGGTTCGGATCGAACAGGACAAGAAACGGAGCCGACGCGCCGATGGATGCAGCCCCCGCTACCCTCACCAAGCACGAGGCGCCCGATATCGGCGAGTTGTTCACGGGCTTCTTCATCCTCGGATTGACCGGCTTCGGCGGCGTGCTGCCGCTGGCGCGCCACATGATGGTGGAGAAGCGCCGCTGGCTCACCGGCGCCGAGTTCACCGACCTGCTCGGGCTCTGCCAGTTCCTCCCCGGCGGCAACATCATCAACATGTCGGTCGCGGTCGGGCTGAAGTTTCGCGGCATTCCCGGCGCGTTCGCTGCAATCCTCGGCCTGATCGCGGTGCCGACCGCGGTGGTGATCGGGCTCGGCGTGATCTATGGCCAGTTCGCCAACGATCCGGTGGTGCGTCATCTGTTCGGCGGGCTCGCCGCCGCCGCCGCCGGGTTGCTGATCTCCACCGCGATCAAGATCGCCTGGCCGCTGCGGCGCGATGTCGTCGGCCTGTTGATCGTCACGCTCGGCGTACTGGCGATTGCGGTGTTCCGGCTGCCGCTGCTGCCGACGCTGTTGACGCTCGCGCCGCTCAGCATCTTCCTCAGGTCGAGGCAGGCGTCATGACTGCGACGCTTGTCACCCTCGCACTGATCTTCGCCGAGCTCTCGCTGCTCGCCTTCGGCGGCGGCAACACCATCCTGCCGGAGATGCAGCGCCAGGTGGTCGACATCCATCACTGGATGACGGCGCAGGAATTCGGCGCGCTGTTCGCGCTGGCGCAGGCCGCGCCCGGTCCGAACATGATGGTGGTCCCGCTGATCGGCTGGCATGTCGCGGGCTTCTCGGGCGTGCTGGTGACCTCGCTCGCCAAGTTCGGACCGTCGTCGCTGGTCACCGGCTTCGCGCTGCAACTCTGGGAACGCTTCAAGGACCGGCCGTGGCGCAAGACCGTGCAGGCCGGGCTCGTGCCGGTCACCGCCGGCCTCGTCGCCGCCAGCGCCGTCGTCATCACCCACACCTCGGTCTCGAGCTGGGGCACCATCCTGATCGCGGCTGGCGTCGCGATCGCCACCACCACGACCCGCGTCCATCCGCTGCTCGCGCTCGCCGCAGGTGCGGCGCTCGGCCTAACCGGCATCGGCCAGCCCTGACGCGCGGCGCGTGCGCGCTTTCGCCGCAATGGATGCGACGCCGGCAGCGGGTATGTTGATGTCGCCATGATCGACATGTTGAGCATCGACACCCGCATTGCGCGCCTCGGCTTGCGCGCCGGACGTCTGCACGCAGGCACTTAGCCGGCCGGCGATCCGCGCGCCGTCCGGATTCTTTTAAGACGTCATCAAGATCATTTCAGTCCGTCGCGTCGCGCGAAGCATTCGCGCGCCGGCGCTGTTGCGTTTCCGATCAACCCGCAAAGGTCAAACCAACATGACCCAGAGCATTCAGAATAGCTTTACCGCCGCGCCATTGCCGCCGATCGTCATCACCGCGAGCGAGGCGCATCGCCTCAGCGCGCTGGCGGATTCCAGCATGGCGGTGTTTCCCCGCGTGGCCCAGTTCCTCGCTCGCGAGACCGACAGGGCGAAGCTCGTCGCCGACGATGCGGATCTGCACGACGTGGTCCGCATGGGCTCGCGCGTGCGCTACCGCGACGACGAGACCGGCGACGTCAGGGAGGTCGTGCTGGTCTATCCGCACGAAGCCGACATCGCGCTCCGGCGCATCTCGGTGCTGACGCCAGTTGGCGCCGCGTTGATCGGATTGTCGGTCGGCCAGACGATCGATTTCGAGACGCCGAGCCACCAGACGCGTGCGGTGACGATTTTGGCGGTGTCGCATCAGGGTTAGAGCGCGACGCTTCCACATTCGGTGTAAGGGAGCCACCGGCGGAAGGGCTCCCTCCCCCCTTGCGGGGGAGGGTTGGGGAGAGGGGTGCCACACGGCACACGCTCTCAACATTTGAAAGACACGCGACCGCAGTAGCAAGGGTGGGGCTCGGGTCGGTCATCTCGCCCGGGGCCACCCCTCTCCCCACCCTCCCCCGCAAGGGGGGAGGGAGCCTGACGAGCATGCTCACCTCACATCAGCGATGATGCGTGCTCACCTCACGTGGACAGGTCACGGGTGTGCGCGCGCTATCCGAACGCTCGCTGACCGCAGCCTCACGCCGCGAGGTGGCAGCTCTGCCCCATTTCGAGGCCGTGCCGGCGGCCGCGCGCGATGCCTTCGGCGATGGCTTTCACGACAAGCTCGGCGTCGTCGGGCGAAAGGTGGTCGAGCGGCTGCCACGCACGCAGGATGTCGCGTGCGCGATCCAGATCGCCATAGATCCCCAGGGGAAGAAGCGGCTTGATCGACATGTCGGTGGCTCCGAACCGCAAATCTGCTGCGAGCCTATCCCAGCCGGACCGGCCGAGCCATGCGTTCGAGAGTCGAGGTGACCGGCTTCGCCGATCGCCGATGCATAGCGAGGGCGCTTGCCGCCCCCGCCATCAACTCACTCCGCGCCGGAGCCGCCCTGCACGATCTTCTCGTTCAGCTTCTGATCGACGGTCTCGACCGTGCGGTCGATCTCGGCGCTGGGGTTACCGAGCTGGTGCGAGATCAGCTTCACCAGGAGGTCGACGCGCTCGATGAACGGCGCGCCAGCGGCGACCGCGCGGGCCGCCGAAGACGGCTTGAGCAGGCTTTCCGCCGCCTTGGCGTATTTCGCGAACGGCACCTGGTCCGCCGGGTCGGCGCCGAGCTTGCGCGCGATGCCGTCGACATGGTCATAGATCGCCTGCGAGCGCGTCAGGTCGCCGTGGACGGCGTCGCGGATCGATTGCGGCTCGGTCGGCGTGATGCAGCGGTAATTGCCGGTCAGCAGCATCGACCACTTCGCCAGCGGCACGAACAGCGACGAGAACACTTTCAGCTTCACCGGCACGTCCTGGCCGTCGAGCGTCACCGCGTCGATGTCGGCTTCGAGCTCGCGCAGCACCTTGTTGTGCTTGTCGTCGGCGAAGGCGGAAGCCTTGAAGTTGGTCGGCAGGCCGACATGCAGCACGTTGGCCTTCTCCTCCGGCGGACGGAAGGCCTGCGGATCGGGCGAACACAGCGTGACGAGGCCCGGCTCGAAGCGCTCCCAGACCTGCGCATTGGTATAGGCCTCCTCGAGGTCCATGCCGGCGAGCGCGGGAATCCGCTTCAGATACGGCAGCGGCGGCATGTTCATGATCGACAGGCACGGCAGCTTGGCCGCTGCGATCTTGATCATCAGCACGCGCACCGTGTGATTGGTGTATTGCGGCTCCTGCATCGCCAGCCCAACCATGTCGTAGCGCGACACGTCGACATCGGCGGGCGTGACGGCATCGAGCTTGCCGGGCAGGTCGCGCGAGAAGATCGAGCGATGCTCCTTCTCGTCGCGCAGCTTGATGCGGACCTCGGTGCCTTCGCGGTTGATCAGGTCAGCAGTGTTCTTGCGGCACACCAGGGAGACATTGTGCCCCGCCATCAAGAGCTTGGTCCCCAGCAGGGAGCCGTAGGAAGCTCCCAGAATCAGAATGTTGCGTGCCATGCTCTCTCCAAAAGATCGCTGGTGTATGGTATGCCACCGTCTATCGCAGATCGACAAGCTGCTGCCAAGGGGATTATCTCGCGTGCGGTTTTTCGTTCCGCGATCAGGAAGGGCATTCGAGCTTGCAAGTCGCCGCCGACCCGACGGATCGGGCTGAAGAAATCCTCGTCTCAGCTTCCCGGCTGTTTGCCCGCCACTCCTATGCGAACGTGACGATGGAGCAGGTCGCGGCGTCGGTTCGGGCCGTGCCGGGCGCGCTGTATCACTATTTCCGCGACAAGGAAGATCTGATCTTCCACTGCTATCGGCGCGGGCTTGATATCTACCGGCATGAAATGGAGGCGGCCGCCGAGCCCGGCATCGACGGGCTCGAGATCGTCAGGCGCTTCGTGCGCGGCAGGCTGCGGCCCGAAGGCCAGCGCATGATCCTGTTCACCGATATCGATGCGCTTGCCGCACCGTACAGCAGCGAAGTCCATGCCAAGCGCTGGCAGAATGCCGCGCTGCTGGCGGACATTCTGGATCGCGGCGTCGCCGACGGCTCGATCAGCTGCGACGAGCCGCTGCTCACGGCGGTGGCGCTGATCTCCATCCTGGACTGGGTTCCGTTCTGGCTGTCGGAGCGCGACTACTACACGCGCCAGCAGGCGATCGATGCCATCGACGACATCATCACGCACGGCGTGTACCGGCGCGAGATCGCCGTTCCCGACATGCCCGAGCCGCTCAGCCTCGCGCCTTTCCTCGAGACTCGCGCGAGCTTGAACAAGCGGGCGGCAAAATTCGACAGGATGCTTTCGATTGCCTCCGACAGCTTCAACCGAAGGGGCGCGTCAGGCACGTCGCTCGAGAGCATCGCCATGGATGCCGGCATGACCCGCGCCGGCATCTACTATCACTTCAGCGAAAAAGAGAGCCTGCTGCTGGCGTGCCTGCGCCGCGGGCTTGCCGGCGAGATAGCCATTCGCGAGCACCTGCAGGACCAGAACCTCGGCGCATTCGATCACATCGTGCAGCGAATCCGCCTGCTGTTGATGCTGCACGATACGCCCTGCGGTCCCAAGGCGACCTACCACAACATCAATTATCTCAACGACGCCGACCGGAAGACCTATGTCGGAGACGTGCTGGCGACGATCCAGCAGGATCAGAACAGCTATCAGCGCTGGATCGACGAGGGCCGCTTCCGGCGCATCGATACATATTTCGCCGAGCGGATTTTAACCGGCATGGGGCATTGGTATCCGATCTGGTTCAAGACCAGGCGCGACTGGTCCCCCGTGCAAATCGCCGATCATTTCGCGCGACTGTTCCTCTCGGGCCTCAAACCGCGCCAGCACGCGGCTTGAATCGCTGGAGAGATGCCAGTGTTCTCCTTCCCCCGGAAAGGGGGAAGGTCGGGATGGGGGTCAGCCGCAGGCGAAGCTGTATGCGGAGAGAACCGATCCCCACCCGCTTCGCTCTGGCGAGCGAAGCGACCTCCCCTTTTCAAGGGGAGGTTAGGGCAGCGGGCCTTGAACGAGCTCGGTTCCAAATGGTGAACCAGAGCGCGCGCCTCATCCAAAAGTTTACTTGTGGTTCAAAACGGCGTCGGATTCCGGCGGCTTATAGCCTATAACATCATGGTACCTTCCGCTAAAACTTGACGCAGTATTCAAAGCGAAAGTTGCGAAGGCTCGGCAATTGAGGTTATGAGACGGCCTCGATCGCTGAAGATCAAGAAACACGAGCAAGGGAGAACGCAGGATGCATAAGCTGATCGTTGCCGCCGCGGCAGCGCTGACGGTGTTGGGGGGCGCGGCCTCCGCGCAGGAAACCATCAAGATCGGCTACATCGATCCGCTCTCCGGCGGCGGCGCCAGTGTTGGTGAAGGCGGCCTGAAGACGTTCCAGTATCTCGCCGACGAGTTGAACGCCAAGGGCGGCATCCTCGGCCACAAGGTCGAGATCGTCCCGCTCGACAACAAGACCAATCCGCAGGAAAGCCTGGTGCAGGCGCAGAAGGCGGTCGACGCCGGCGTCCACTACATCACGCAGGGCAACGGCTCGTCGGTCGGCGCTGCGCTGGAAGACTTCGTCACCAAGCACAATTCGCGCAACCCCGGCAAGGAAGTGCTGTACTTCAACTACGCCGCGGTCGATCCGAGCATGACCAACGAGAAGTGCAGCTACTGGCATTTCCGCTGGGACGCGAATTCGGACATCAAGATGGAAGCGCTGACCAACTACATGAAGGGCCAGACGTCCATCAAGAAGGTCTATCTGATCAACATGGACTATTCGTTCGGTCAGTCGGTGCGCACAACGGCGCGCAAGATGCTGGGCGAAAAGCGGCCGGATATCCAGATCGTCGGCGACGAACTGCACCCGATGCTCAAGGTCACCGACTTCTCGCCCTACATCGCCAAGATCAAGGCGTCCGGCGCCGACACCGTCGTGACCGGCAACTGGGGCCAGGACTTCGCACTGCTGCTGAAGGCCGCGGCTGACGCCGGCCTCAAGGTCAACTGGTACACCTATTATGCCGGCGGCGCCGGCGGACCGACCGCGATCAAGCAGACCGGTCTCGAGAACCAGGTGTTCCAGATCAGCGAAGGCGTGCCGAACTCCGGCAACAAGGCGGCGATGGATTTCGAGAAGGACTTCCGCGCCAAGACCGGCATTTCCGTGTGGTATCCGCGCGCGGTCAACGAGATGCGGATGTTCAAGGCGGCCGCCGAGAAGGCCAATTCGATCGATCCGGTGAAGGTGGCGGCAGCGCTCGAAGGCATGAAGTTCGACGTGTTCGACGGCGGCGAAGGCTTCATGCGCAAGGACGACCACCAGTTCTTCCAGCCGATCTACATCTCCTCGTTCGGCTCGCTGGCCGACAAGGCCAAGGAGCCGTTCGACGAAGAGAACACCGGCTGGGGCTGGCATATCGTCTCCAAGATCGACACCGATCACACGATGCTTCCGACCACCTGCAACATGAAGCGGCCCTGATCGGTCGCTTCTCTCCCGTCATTCCGGGGCGATGCGAAGCATCGAACCACAGGTGCGCAATTGCGCACCGGGGAATCTCGAGATTCCGGGTTCGGTCCTGCGGACCGCCCCGGAATGACAGGTAAGTTCCTTCGTTCGACAGGTCTTGATCACGTGAACCGTTCCAGTCCCAAGCGAGTGCGCCGTGGCTGAGCTGATCGTCATCTCGACGCTCAATGGCGTCCTGTTCGGCATGCTGTTGTTCCTGCTGTCCAGCGGGCTCACCGTCATCTTCAGCATGATGGGCGTGCTCAACTTCGCGCATGCCAGCTTCTACATGCTCGGCGCGTTCTTCGGCTATCAGCTCACCCGCTGGATCGGATTCTGGCCCGCCTTGGTGCTGGCGCCGCTGCTGGTCGGCGCGGTCGGCATGGCGGTCGAGCGCTACGGCCTGCGCAACACCCACAAGCACGGCCATGTCGCCGAGTTGCTGCTGACCTTCGGGCTGGCATTCGCGATCGAAGAGATCGTCTCGATGATCTGGGGCAAGAGCCCGGTCGACTACCGCGTCCCGGCGATACTCGACTTCCCCGCCTTCACCGTGTTCTCCACCAATTATCCCGCCTACAAGATCTTCATGCTGGTCGTGTCGGTCGTGATCTTCATCGCGCTGCTGGTCACGCTGAAGAAGACGCGGGTCGGCCTCATCGTGCAGGCCGCGCTGACCCATCCGAGCATGGTCGGCCATCTCGGCCACAATGTCGGCCGCGTCTTCATGCTGGTGTTCGGCGTCGGCAGCGCGCTTGCCGGCCTCGCCGGCGTCATCGCCGGGCCCTCGCTGGTGACGCAGTCCGACATGGCCGCGCTGCTCGGCCCGATCCTGTTCGTCGTCATCGTGTTCGGCGGCCTCGGCTCGCTGCCCGGCGCCTTCATCGCCTCGCTCTTGATCGGGCTGATCCAGACCTTCGCGGTCGCGCTCAACGGTTCGCTCGCCAGCGTGTTCGGTCCGCTCGATCCGAGCCTCGGCCCCTCGCCGCTGACGGACATCTGGAACGTCACGATCGCGCAGATCGCGCCGATCCTGCCCTATCTGCTGCTGGTGCTGGTCCTGATCTTCCGCCCCATGGGCCTGTTGGGGACGCGCGAGTCATGACGAACGCTCCCACGCCCTCCCTCGCCGCAGCCAAGCAGGAGTCCGGCGGCGCCCTCGGCTTCTACGGCGTCTGGCTGGTCGCAGCCATAGCGCTGGTCGTGCTGCCGCTGGTCTTCTCGTCCGGCGGCGCGCTGACCTCGTTCAGCCTGATCGGCATCGCGATCATCTTTGCGCTGTCCTACAACATCCTGCTCGGCCAGACCGGCCTCTTGTCGTTCGGCCACGCCGTGCAATACGGCCTCGGCGGCTTCCTTGCCGTGCACGTCATGAATGCGGTCGCCAACCACAACTGGCCGATCCCGCTGCCGGCGATCCCGCTGATCAGCGGCATCGGCGGCATGGCCTTCGCGCTTCTGGTCGGCTGGGTCATGACCAAGCGCGCCGGCACCGTATTCGCGATGATCTCGCTCGGCATCGGCGAGCTGGTCGCCTCGTCGTCGCTGATCCTGCGCAGCGTGTTCGGCGGCGAATCCGGCATCACCACCGACCGCACCTCGCTGATGCCGATGTTCGGCTGGACCTTCGGGCCGCAGATCCAGGTCTACTATCTGATCGCGTTCTGGGTGCTGGTCTCCGCGATCGCGATGTACGCGCTGACCCGCACCCCGCTCGGGCGCATCTGCAACGCGGTGCGCGACAATCCGGAACGCGTCGAGTTCATCGGCTACGATCCGCATGTGGTGCGCTATCTCGCCTACATGTTCGCCGGCTTCTTCGCCGGCATCGCCGGCGGGCTCACCGCGATCAATTTCGAGATCGCCAACTCGGCCTATCTCGGCGCGACGCAATCGGGCCTGGTGCTGTTCTCCGCCTTCATCGGCGGCACCGCCTATTTCTTCGGTCCGATCCTCGGCGCTATCCTGGTGACCTATCTCCAGCTCGGGCTGACCAGCGTCACCTCGGTCTGGCAGCTCTATTTCGGCATCATCTTCATCGGCATCGTGATGTTCGCACCGGGCGGCATTGCCGGCATCCTGATGAAGCACCGCCCGCTGATGCGCGCCGGCACGCTCGGCACCGTGATCCCGGCCTATCTGGTCGCGGTGATCCCGACGTTGGCGCTGGTGCTCGGCATCATCCTGACCATCGAAACCGTCGCCCGCTTCTCGGGCGGCGCCGTCATCAACCTGCTCGGCATCCCCTTCGTCGCGACCGCGCCGACGACCTGGGCCGCCGCCGCGGTTCTGGTGGTCGGCGGCTTCCTGGTCGCGCGCATCACCTGGCGGCGCGTCGCCGAAGCCTGGGATCGCGCCGCGACGGTAGCCCGTGATCGGGGGTATCTCGCATGACCGCGGCCATTGAAGTCAACGCCGTCGAGAAAAGCTTCGGCAATGTCGCGATTATCCGCGACCTCAACCTGAGCGTCGCCAGGGGCGAGCGTCACGCCATCATCGGCCCGAACGGCGCCGGCAAGTCGACGACGTTCAATTTGATCAGCGGCCACATCAAGCCGACCTCGGGCGAGATCCGCCTCAACGGCGAGGTGACCTCGGGCTTGCGGCCATTCGAGATCAACCGGCGCGGGCTGTCGCGCTCGTTCCAGGTGACCAACGTGTTCGCCCGCATGACGGTGTGGGAGAACGTCCGCTGCGCCGTGCTGTGGGCGACCGGTCACCGCTACGCGTTCTGGAAGAACGTCGACAGTCTGCCCGAGGTGAGGCAGCGCACCGCGCAGATCCTCGACGACATCCATCTCAGCCATCGCCGCGACGTGCCGGCGGGCCTGCTCACCTATGCCGAGCAGCGCGAGCTCGAGATCGGCATCACGATCGCCGGCGGCGCCAGCGTCATCATGCTGGACGAACCGACCGCGGGCATGAGCCACGCCGAGACCGAGCGCGCCGTCGCGCTGATCCGCCGCCTCACCGAGGGCCGCACGCTCGTCATCGTCGAGCACGACATGAGCGTGGTGTTCGGCCTCGCCGACCGCATCTCGGTCCTGGTCTACGGCCACATCATCGCCTCCGGCACGCCCGAGGAGATCCGCGGCAACCCGAAGGTCAAGGAAGCCTATCTCGGCGAGGAGGTCGACTGATGCTCGAGGTCAGGAATCTTCACGCCTATTACGGCAAGAGCCACATCCTGCAGGGCGTCGATCTCGACATCGCCGCCGGCGAGGTGGTGAGCCTGCTCGGCCGCAACGGCGTCGGCCGCTCCACCACCGTCAAGGCGATCATGGGCGAGGTGCCGCCGCAGGGCACCATTCGCTTCAAGGGCAAGGACATCGCGGGCCTGCCGAGCCACAAGATCGCCCGCCTCGGGCTCGGCTATGTGCCGGAGCATCGCGACATCTTCCCGAGCCTGACGGTGCGCCAGAACCTGATCCTCGGCATCAAGGACCCGCGCCGCCCCGGCAAGTGGCGGCTGCAGGAGATGCTCGACATGTTCCCCAACCTCGCCCGCCGCGCCGACACGCCGGCCGGCGTGCTGTCGGGCGGCGAGAAGCAGATGCTGACCACCTGCCGCACCCTGCTCGGCGACCCCGAATTGATGATGATCGACGAGCCGACCGAGGGTCTCGCGCCGCTGATCGTGCAGCAGGTCGGCGAATTGATCGCGCGGATCGCCAAGGCCGGCGTCGCGATCCTGCTGGTCGAGCAGAAGCTGTCGATCGCGATGAAGATCTCGAATCGGGTCTACATCATGGGCCACGGCCGCGTCGTGTTCGAAGGCACGCCCGAGCAGCTCAAGAACAACGCCGCCATCCGCGAGGAATGGCTCGAGGTGTGAGGCGGACAGCCTCGACAATCCGCGAACATCGGCCGTTGGGCGACGCAAGCGCCTGTTCTCGATCAGAGTCTCGCGGCCCCGCTGGATCCCTTGCGTCCGAACCGAACGCCGCGCGGTGAATCGCCGAAGCGGGCCCGGAACAGGCGGTTGAAATGCGAAACGTCCGAGAACCCCACCTCCAGCGCGATATCGGAGATTCGCTGACGACCGGCATCGGATCCGGTGAGCAACTGGAACGCTCGCTGAAGACGCAGCTCGTTGAGACGCTCGGTGAACGATGATCCCGACGACGCCATCAGGCGCTGCAGATAGCGGGGCGAGATGCCCTGCCCGCGCGCGACCGTCCGAACACTAAGTCCGGGCTCCTCGAAGTGGAGGGCCATGTAGTCGAGTGCTGCATTCTGCCGCGCAGCCACGACGGCGCTCGCGCTGCTCTCGCCCAACGCAGGACACTCGTCGAGTGCGAGCGCCAGGAGATCATGAATGTGGTGCACGACCATCTCACGAAGCCCGGGAGCGCTCAGGGCTCCCGTCTTCAACACCGACTTCAGATATGCCGTGAACAAGCGGAATGCTTCCGTTTGGTGCCAGATCGGCCGCATGGCCAAGCCTTCCACATCAGTCACGCGCTGCGCCAGCACCGCGCGCGGCACGGCCAGGCCGAACTGCAGTCCTTCGACATAAGTCACGCTGACAGGTTCGGAATGCAGAATCGCGATTGCATCGGTGCCGCGAAGCTCAACGTCCTCACCGCGCTGCGACAGCCGACTTCTCGCGGACGAACAGAAGATGACGCCGATGGAGTCATCGCCATCGGCAAGGTTCGCTTGCAAACGCGCGAAACGCATGGACGTGCCTTTGAGCGCGAGCGTACGCAAACCCTGAACCGAGCGCAGGGACGCATCGGCCTGGAATGGAACGTCCGATAGTGGCTCGATATCGGCGTGCACGATGCATCGTCCAAAGTACTCGCGCCACAGAGCGACCCGGATGCGCTCCGGATGGTCACGCGTCGAAAATCGATACGATGAAAAATCGGCTGCGTCCGTAGGCATGGGGACCTCCAGCCTTACAAAACATCAGAACGAAATGCCGCGGCACACCACAGCAAGTCCCTGCATTTTGCAGTTCACGCACCGACCTTTGCTCAATCCGTGCGCACGAGTCCAAGAAACCATGCTATCGGTCTGCTAGTCTCACTCGCCTGTGATCAATGCTGGTGTGAACTGGTTCACTCGGTGGTCAGAATATTACGTGTATAATAACTGCGAAAGTCGAGGCCTGGATTTCCCCTTTAGGAAGAGAAGGTCGCGGTGGCTCTATTTAGGATTGCTGCTATCGCATCCAGTTTGGATATTCCTAGCGACGTGCAGAGCGTAAATCAGTTTTGCGATCCCGCTCGCAATCGATTGAACTCAGGACACTGCGGGCAGACTACTTTGTAGTATTTTGATATCGAATTTATTTTGCTGTCACAGCGACATCGCTGGCAGAGTTCATCGGACATAAAACTATCCCCGGCACCGTTTTTTGCTGCCGGTTGAAATGGTCGAAATCTGTCACGTGGCAAGTCAACCTCAGTGATCAAGAAGGCGTTCGATCATGTCCATAATATTCGACATGCTTTATCAGGAGTACTGTCGCGCCCGCCTCGCCGAGATGCGGAAGCAGCTTTTGATACCGGTCGTCGGCGAAACCCAGCAGAGGCCGTCGGAAGACAGCGATCCTGCTGGCCCCCGTGATTGCGACCGGCCGACGAAGACGTTGCCAACGCTCGGGTAGCCGGCGCACACAATCCCATAGGTATGCCGGAGGCTGGTTCCGCACGCACGCGCCTCGGAGCATCCGAACGTCTCAAGGACCGTTGCCCGATGAGGCCGTGCGCGCACGCCGGACGGATCAACAGATGCATGATCGAACGCACAGCTCGAAGCGATTGATCGGCGAATCTCCGCCGGACTTCAGATCGGCCGGCCGCGACCCGCGCATCGATGTGTGTCGCGGGATCGCGTTATGGTGGATCTTTCTTGATCACATCCCAAACAACGTCGGAAGCTGGTTGACGCTGCGCAACTACGGCTTCTGCGATGCCGCCGAAATATTCATGTTCATCTCGGGCGTTACCTGCGCGCTGGCCTACGGCAGAGCATGTCAGCGCGAGGGCTGGGGAGGCATGATCGGCCGTTCGCTGCGGCGGGGCTGGGACATCTATGCCGCCTTCCTGCTGCTTACGCTCGCCTGCGCCATCCTCGTCTACCTCGCAGGCAGCGATTCGCTTGCCGATGAGAGCAATACGCGAATTCTGTTCGAGCGTCCGGGCGCGACGCTTGCGCACGCCGCGATCCTGCAATACCGACCGGTCAATACCGATGTCTTGCCGGTTTTTGTGGTGTGTCACGTCTTGTTCGCACCGCTGCTGTGGCTCCTGCTGCGCGCGCCTAACCTGACGCTTGGCCTTTCGTCGCTGCTCTACGCACTGGTGCACATCTTCCGATGGCGGGTTCCGGCCTGGCCCGACGGCGTCTGGTTCTTCAATCCACTGGCCTGGCAGCTTCTGATCGTGCTGGGCGCATGGTACGTCATCGAGGGGCACAAGATCCGGAGCTGGGTGATATCGCGCCCTGCGCTCGTTCTCGCCCTGCTCTATCTGGCGCTCGGCCTGGTCCTTGCACTGGGTCGGGACATCAAGCCGCTGGCTTTTTTGACGGACCTGCTGTTTCCAATGGACAAGTCGAACCTCAGCCCGTTGCGGCTACTGCATTTCCTGGCTCTTGCGATCGTGGCGTTGCGGCTCGTTCCGCAGGACTGGCGGGGCCTATCGACGCCGGTGCTGCGCAGCGCGCGGTATTGTGGCGCGAATTCGCTGCCGATCTTTTGTCTCGGCGTCCTGCTGGCGCTGGTCAGCCAACTTGATCTGTTCGACATATCGAACTGGCTTTCGATTCAAATCGCCCTCAGTTCTGCGGGCGTCCTGCTGATGATCGTGGTCGCGACGCTGCTGGACGCGCTCAGCACCAGGCGGGAGCGGCGGCCCCCGGTGAACGGGGCTGATCGCGTGATCCCCGCCGCCGGTGCAAACTGGAAAGTTCGGGATCGCGCAGGCAGGACCGCTCTTGGTCCGCTTCAGAACGCGCACAACGTCCGCGTCCGCACCACCGTCGCGACCTAGGCGGACGTTGCGCCTCCATAAGCCTTAACCAGGCATGAGGAACGCCACGACGTCGCCATCCTGCTGGTCGAGCAGAAGCTGTCGATCGCGATGAAGATCTCGAACCGTGGCCTGCATCACAGGGCACGGCCGCGTCGTGTTCGAAGGGCCTCCCCGAGCAGCTCAAGTCCAACGCCGCCATCCGCGAGGAACGGCTTGATGTGTGAGGCGAGGCCGGGCAGGCACGGCAAAAGATCAAAAGGTGCCGAAGTACAGGACCCAGATCAAGGCGATCAGGAGACTGTGGAACCAGACGATGGACGCCAGGAATAGCCAGTCCTCTCTGGTCATGGGGCCGAAAAATCCGGCCCAGGCGTGGCGACAGCGACACGCGAGTTGAGACAAGAGGTTTGAACGCATGGCGCTGCCTAGCGGAACACGATCCGCCAGGTCTTGCTCATATGTGACAACTACTTGAGGGCTTGTGTCAGCCCATCACCGAACGCCGTTCGAACTGCGATAGGCCCTTGGCGTGAGACCGGTCCAACGGACGAACGCATGTGTGAACGAAGAGACTTCGCTGTAGCCCAATAACCATGCGATCTTGGAAATCGGCAGTTCCTCATCTTCGAGGTAATGCCGCGCAAGCGCAATTCGAAACGCCTCGAGGATGTCTGAAAAGCCATCCCCCTCCAACGATAACGCCCGAGCGAGAGTTCTCCGGCTCATACCAAGACGGCGCGCGACCGTCTCGGCGTTGGCTTTGCCGTGCGGCAGCAACTGGGCGATCTGATCTTCGACTCGAGACCGCACACTGGTCCGTCTTGATGCCCGGCTGGTCAGCGCTTCGTCGGCATATTGAAGCAACATCCTGTTGAGATGCAGATCGGCGCCCACGACGGGTAGCGCGCCGATCTGGGAAGGAAACAGGGCCTCATCCCTGTCGGCGGCAAATTCGATCTCACATCCGAGAAAGGATCGCACGTCCAACGGTGTTTCCCGTCTGGCATGCTTCAACTTGATTTGCTTTGGGACCAACCTACCATCGGTCAGTGCGCGGCAGATACGGACCAGCGTAATCAGCCAGAATTCCGCGTGGTGACGATCCGACGACCGATCGAGGTTGACATACTCGAATCCCATGGCGAACCCGCGCTCAAGAGAGCTCCGCAGCCGCACCCCCTCGTTGTTGATCGCGCAGTAGCGTCCGCCGATTTGCAAGGCGTCAACAAGATGCTCCGATGACGCCATGACGTAATACAGAAGCCCGATCTCCCCCAGCTCGAAACCCTGGGCCAGATGGAATCCGAAGCAATCGTCCTGCAGTTCCCTGGCAGCGAGTTCGAGCAGCCTGACCTGCGCTCGCGCGTCGATGCGGCGCTTGCGATCCTCGACGTCGTCGATTGCCAGGCCTGCGGCAGACACGATCGGAGCCGGGTCAACCTGCGCATCCCGCAGTCGGGCACATGCGAGGCGCGCGATCCCCCCGGCAGAGCTCGGTATCGATGGTAAGGCCCTCGCAAGCCGTGTGGCGGTTTTCATTCGGCACCGAACTGTTTTCCCGCTCAACGTCGGGAGCTTCTCGGATCGGATTTTGACCTATGTCAAATGAGCTCATGTGTTCGAGGCATCCGGTCCGACACCATCTCGCAATTTAATGACCCGGGATCACAAGACGCAACGGCAGCAAATCATCTAGCCGATTGCGTCCGGGCTGCTCCCATTTGTGCCTGAAAATCACGATTTCGGCTTCAACCAGGTCCACGCAACGGCGAATTCATGAACGACATGGTGAGGCGTCGGGAAAGCCTTCAGACTGGCGCCGCGGCAAACGGCCGGATGAACTGAGCCGTGGCCGGAGAAGAACGCGCTCAACAGAGCGGCATTCATCGGTCAATCCGTTTCCTGATCACCGAAGGCGAGACCGCAGGCACCTGGCGTTACTCGTTTTCCATCGGCGATCGCAACTTCACCGGCAAAGTCCAGGCGGTTCTGGGGTTGCTGGCGGCGCGCCGCGTCAAGATGAAGATCAACCGGATGCTTAAGCAAAATGTGCCCGGAGGAGGCGACGAGACGCCGCCTCCGCCCGTCCCGCCGGCTGATCCCAAGGAATAGCGCAGCAGACGTCCCGCCCTAACTCGGCCGGATCAACGCCACGACATCCCCGGCGCGCAGGGTCTGGCCGGGCTTGACCGGCACCGACGCAATGCGGCCCGCCGCCGGCGACAGCACCGATATCTCCATCTTCATGGACTCGATGATGGCGAGCACATCACCGGCCGAGACCTCGGCGCCCTCCTCGACCAGGATCTTCCAGATGTTGCCGGGGACTTCGGAGAACGCTCCGATCTGGCCATCGGGAATGCCGGTCGCAGCGGCACTCGCATCGACCAGTTCAGCCGGTGCCTCGTCGAGTTTCATCTCGCGCCAGCGCTGCCGTTCGGCATCGAAGGCCGCCTGCTGCGTTGACTTGAACGCGGCGATCGACGGCTGCGCCTCCCCCAATGTCCTCGCATAATCGGCGTAGGAGAACTCGCCCTGCTCGATCCTGATGTCGTATTGCCCGTGCGGGAATGCGGCGCGGGCGTCGAGCAGCTCATCGGCATCGACCGGGAAGAAGCGGATCTTGTCGAAGAACCGCAGCAGCCAGGGATGGCCCGGTTCGAACACCCGCGTCGTGCGCCAGGTGTTCCAGACCTGGATGGTGCGGCCGAACAGCTGGTAGCCGCCCGGCCCTTCCATGCCATAGATGCACATATAGGCGCCGCCGATTCCGACCGCGTTCTCCGGCGTCCAGGTTCGCGCCGGATTGTACTTCGTGGTCACCAGCCGGTGTCGCGGGTCGAGCGGCGTCGCAACCGGCGCACCGAGATAGACGTCGCCGAGGCCAAGCACGAAATAATCCGCGTCGAACACGATGCGGCGGACATCGTCCTCGCCCGCAAGCCCGTTGATGCGCCGGATGAACTCGACATTCGACGGACACCACGGCGCGTCCGCGCGCACCAGTTCCTGATACTTGCGCATCGCAAGCTCGGCCTCCGGGTCCCGCCACGACAGCGGCAGATGCACAATGCGGCTCGGCACCCGCATGGCGTCGACATCAGGCAATTCGCGCTCGATCCGCCTGAGCACGTCGAGCAGCCTTCCCCGCGACAGCGCCGTGCCGTCGTAATGGATCTGCAGCGAGCGGATGCCGGGCGTGAGATCGATCAGGCCGCCGAGCTTCGCGTCCTCCAGCGCCTGCGCCAGTACGTGCACGCGCAGCCGCAGCGCGATGTCGAGCTCCATCGGGCCATATTCGACCAGGAGATTGTCGTCGCCGGCGCGGCGGTACACCACTGGGATCGGCCCATTCTCGTTGCGGCCGATGACGGCCGAGCCGAGCTCGGGCGCCTTCAGGATCGTGGGACCCGCAACCGGATCGTCGCGTTTGACCGGCACGAAGCGGACAGTGTCGCCCGGCCTGAGCTGGCCGATCTTCCAGAGCTCATCGCGCGCGACGACCGCCGGACAGACGAAGCCGCCGAGGCTCGGCCCGTCGGGCCCGAGAATGATCGGCATATCGCCGGTGAAATCGATCGAGCCGACCGCATAGGCATTGTCGTGGATATTCGACGGGTGCAGCCCGGCCTCACCGCCGTCGGCACGCGCCCAACGCGGCTTCGGCCCGATCAGCCGCACGCCGGTGCGCGCGCTGTTGAAGTGCACCTCGTAGCTTGATGCGAACAGCGTTTCGATATCCTCGTCGAGGAAGAAATCCGGCGCGCCATGCGGACCATAGACCACGCCGATCAGCCAGGCCGAGGTGAGCTCTGCCCGCTCGTCCTCCGTCGCGCGCCGCGGCGCGGCGAGATCTGCTGACTCTGCACCGATATGCAGCACGTCGCCCGCCTTCAGCGCGCCCGTCGCATGACCGCCGAAGGCGCCGAGTGCGAACACCGCGCGCGACCCGAGAATCTCCGGCACGTCGATGCCGCGACGCACGGCGAGATATGTGCGCTGGCCTGGGCCCTTGATGCTGCCGAGCGCGAGCGTCTGGCCCGCGCGCACCGCGACCGGCTCGTGATAGGCGACATCAGTGCCGTCGAGTGACGCCTTCATCTGCGCGCCCGCGAGTGCGACGATCGCATCGGTGTTGAAGCGCAAGGTCGGCCCGTTGACCGTCAGCTCCAGCGCGGTCGTCGTCTCGGGGTTGCCGACCACGCGGTTGGCGAGGCGAAACGACCGCTCGTCCATGGGACCGCTCGGCGGCACGCCGACATGCCAGAGGTGCAGGCGGCCGGGCAGTTCCTGCACGCCGCTCTGCGCTCCCGGCGCGACGACGTCGATGGTGCGGGGGCGATAGCCGAACGCGCCGAGGACGCTGGTCGCGACCCGCCCGCTGCGGAACACGTCGGATGCGGCGATGGCGCGCAGATAATCGAGATTGGTCTCAATGCCGGCAACGACCGTGTCATCCAGCGCCTTTGATAGCCGCGCGATCGCGGCCTCGCGCGTATCGGCCGACACGATGATCTTGGCCAGCATCGGATCGTAGAACGGCGACACTTCGGTGCCGGTCTCGATCCACCCGTCGATCCGCGCGTCCGGGGAGAAGCTGACCTGCGTCAGCCGGCCCGCGCTCGGCCGAAAGCCGGCGCCCGGGTTCTCGGCATAGAGCCGCACCTCGATCGCAGCTCCCTTCGGCGCGAGCGCGCCTGCCTGGCCCAACACGTCCTCGCCGGCCGCCTGCCGGATCATCCATTCGACGAGGTCGACGCCATAAACCTGCTCGGTGACGGGGTGCTCGACCTGGAGGCGGGTGTTGACCTCCAGGAAGTAGAAGTCCTCGCGCTCGACGTCGTAGATGAACTCTACCGTGCCCGCCGATTCGTAACATACCGCCTTGCCGAGCGACACCGCGGCCGCGTGCAGCCGCCGGCGGATCCCGGCGGAGAGCCCCGGCGCGGGCGTCTCCTCAAAGACCTTCTGATTGCGACGCTGCAGCGAGCAGTCGCGCTCGCCGAGCGCCACCACATCGCCCTTGCCGTTGCCGAAGATCTGCACCTCGATGTGGCGGGCCCGGGCGACGAACCGTTCGAGATAGACCCGGGCGTCGCCAAAGCTCGCCCGCGCCGTGCGCTGCACCGATTCGAAGCGCTCGCGCAGCGTCGCCATGTCGTGGCAGAGCTGCATGCCGATGCCGCCACCGCCGGCCGTGCTCTTCAGCATCAACGGAAAGCCAATCGCTTCGGCTTGCTGCACCGCCTCGTCGATGGTCTCCAGCAGGCCCGAACCCGGCAGCAGCGGCACGCCGCTCCGTTCGGCGATCTCGCGCGCCTTGTGCTTGAGGCCGAACGCATCGAGATGCTCAGGCCGCGGCCCGATGAAGGTGATCCCGTGCTCGGCGAGCCGTTCGGCAAAGCGGCGGTTCTCCGACAGGAAGCCGTAGCCGGGATGCACCGCCTCTGCGCCGGTCGCAAGACACGCCGCCATGATCGCATCGACGTTCAGATAGCTTTCGGCGGCCGGCGCCGGACCAATGCGCACCGCCTCATCGGCGTCGAGCACCGGCCGGGTGAAGCGGTCGGCGTCGGAATAGACCGCGACCGATCCGATCCCCATGCGACGCAATGTTCTGCCGATCCGCCCGGCGATCTCGCCGCGGTTGGCAATCAGGACCTTGCTGAACATGCCTCACGCCTCCGGCTCGAAGATCGTCACCTGGACCGGCGTCGGGAAGAAGCCGTTGCAGGGGTTGTTGATCTGCGGGCAGTTCGAGATCAGGCAGAGCACGTCCATCTCGGCCACCAGCTCGATCGCGTCGCCGGGCCTGGAGACACCATCGACCACGGTGAAATTGCCGGCGGGATCGATCGGCACGTTCATGAAGAAGTTCAAATTCGGCACGATGTCGCGCTTCGACAGGCCGTGCCTTGCCGCTTCGATCACGAAATTCTCGCGGCAGGCGTGCTGGTAGCGGGTCTGATGCCCGAACCGCACGGTGTTGCTCTCGCACGAGCAGGCGCCGGCCGAGGTGTCGTGCAGGCCGCAGCTGTCGGCGGTGACGCGCAGCATCACGCGACCTTCATTGGACATGATCCTGGTGCCGAGCCCGACATAGGCCGAGCCCTGCGCGCGCAGCGTATCCTGCCCGCTGTAGCGCTCGCCGAGATCGTCAGCACGATAGAACAGCGTATCGACCGCCTGCTGGCCATGGGTGTCGGTGATCCGCAGCGTCTGCCCTTTGCGGATGATTGCCGACCACGGCTGGCGCGCGGGAATTTCGACATCGAGAACGACGCGGCCGCGGGCCTGAACGGATTGCGTGGTCATCGCGCGGCTCCTTCGCCGATCTCGCCGAAGTACAGCGCATTGTTCTCGTAGGCACGAACTGCCTCGGCGGTCGCGGTGCGGCACAGATCGTCGGCGGCGAGCTTTGCCGAGCGATAGCGCACGATCTCCACGCTCGCCTGCGGATAGGCGGAAGCCGGATCGAGCGGATGCGGACAGTTTGACAGCGCGATCAGCAAATTCATTTCTGCGCGCAGATCGACGAAGTCGCCCTTCTGCCTGCGTTGATCCGACCAGATAAACTTGCCGCCCGCGTCGATCGAAACCGGTGCAAAGAAGCTGACGCAGGGATGCACATCGCGGCGGTCGAGCCCGAGCTTGGCCGCAGCGAGAACAAAGTTGTCGCGCGTATTCCGGAAATGTCCCTCACCGTATTTCGCCTGGTTGGTCGCCGCGGTCGAGCCGCCGACCACGGCGTCATGCGCGGCGCTGGTGTCCTCCGTGATGGCGAGCAGCGCGCGCCCCATGTCCGACAGCAGCACGCGTCCCTTCTGCAGCCGCGCCGCCCACTGCACCTTGATGGTGTCGGCATGGTTGAGCCGCTCGGCGGTGTCGGCGGCATTCCAGGCGAGCAGGCTGACCGCGGATGGCCCCGACGTGTTGACGATGCGCAGCGTATCGCCGCGGTTCAGCCGCGTGGTCCAGTACCAGCCGGCCGGAATCACCTCGCGATGGATGATCGCGTCGGCCGCGATCAGCGCCGCGTCGCGCGCAGTCGGCGCCGGCAGCGCGCGCGGCGCGTGCTCCTGCCCGGCCGCCTTCAGCTCGTTGTAGCGTCGCGTATGCGCCGCGACCTCGGCGTTCTGTTCCTCTGTGAGGATCATGGTTGCTCCTTCAAGACGAGAGCGCCGGGCCGTCCCGGCTGATGCTCCTTGCCTGATCGGGTCGTCCCGACCGGAGCTGGTTGAGCCGATGGCCGCAGCTCGGCGCTGCGGCGTGGAAAGATCTCGATGTCGCGCGACACCGTGGCGCCGTAGCGCTCGCGCTCCTCGGGGCGGTTGCGCTGCCGCTCCAGCGCGATCACCCGCGTCGCGAGCCCGAACGCCTCGCTGAGGTCATGCGTCACCATCACGACCGTCAGATGGGTCTCGTTCCACAACCGCTTCATCAACAGATGGATGTCGGCGCGGATGCCCGGATCGAGCGCGCCGAACGGCTCGTCGAGCAGCAGGATTTTTGGACCGCGCATGATCGCCTGGGCAAGCGCGAGGCGCTGCTGCATGCCGCCGGACAGTGCGGATGGATATTTGCTCTCCTGGCCGGCGAGCCCGACCTCTGCAAGCAGCTTCATCGCTTCGTCGGCGGCCGCGCGCCGCGTTGCGCCGAACAAGCGGCCAGTGAATCTAGCATCGCGCAATTCGCGGCCGAGCATGACGTTCTGCAGGACGGTCAGATGCGGAAACACCGAGTAGCGCTGGAACACCACGCCGCGATCGGCATCCGGCTCGCCGGGCAACGGCCTGCCGTCGACCAGGATCTGGCCGCGGCTCGGCTGTTCCTCGCCGAGCAGCATGCGGAGCAGCGTGGTCTTGCCGCAGCCGGACGGGCCGACCAGCGCGATGAAGGCGCGCGGCTCGACCTCCATCGTGATGCGCTCAAGCACGATGTGGTCGCCATATTCCTTCCAGACGTCGTCGAAGCGGATTGCGCTCATTCCGCCCTCACCGAGGCAAACCAGGGAAACACCTTGCGCTGCATGAGGCGCAGGCCGACATCGATCAGGAACGCGAGCAGCGTGATCCAGGCGACGTAGGGGATGATGACGTCCATCGCGAGATAGCGGCGCACCAGAAAGATCCGGTAGCCGAGCCCGGAATCGGAGGCGATCGCCTCGGCCGCGATCAGGAACAGCCACGCCGGCCCGAGCTGCAGCCGCAGCACGTCGATCAGCCGCGGCAAGGTTTGCGGCATCGCGACGCGCAGCGCGATCTGCCAGGTCGAGGCACCGAGCGTCTGCGCCTTGACGATCTGCTCGCGCGGCAGCTCCTGCACCTTCATGGCGAGATCACGGATCATGCAAGGCAACGTCCCGATCACGATCAGCGCGATCTTGGAATTCTCCCCGAGCCCCATCACGATGAACAGGATCGGCAGCAGCGCCAGCGGCGGCACCATCGAGGTGACCGACACGAACGGCCCGAGCAAGGCATTGGCGCCCGGCAACAGCCCGATCACGATGCCGAGCACCAGCGCCGCCACCGTCGAGATCGCCAGCGCCGAGCCCAGCCGCCCCAGGCTGGCGACGGTGTCGGACAGCATCAGGTATCCGCCGGTGCGCGGATCGACCTCGAACGCCATCTGCTTGACCGCCTGCACCATGCTCGGCAACGCCGGCAGCAGCTTGTCGTTCGGGTTCTGCGCGAGCCGCGCGCTGGAGCCGGCGAAGTAGGCGATTGCGACCAACAGGAACGGCAGCGCGAGCAGATAGAATCGCGTCTGCCGTCCCGGCCGTATGTTCACAAGTCGCATCGTCGGCTCCTGGCTGAGGCGTCGTGCTGCGGTCAGAGCTTGCGCTCAAAGCTTCCCCTTGGCGGCCTCGTCCATGTAGGTCGGGTCGAAGCGCAGCTTGACGTTCGCCTTGTCGCCCAGCACCGACTTGTCGGCGAGCTCGATGCCGACGGCATCAGCCGATTTCGCGCCCTTGCCGAGCAGGTCCTTCTCGAACAGGAACTTGCGCACCCGATCCATGGTCGCGCCGACGGTCTTGCTGCGCGTAAAGGCTTCGGCGTCGGTCGCCTTGTCGAACAGTTTTGTGGTCGAGAGCTGGCTGTCGAAGCCGGCGAGGTCGGTGCCGGAGGCCTTGGCCATCGCCTCCTTGGCGGCTTTCGCAGCAGGATCGTTCGCCGTCATCCTGGACAGCGTCTCGTACCAGATGCCGACCAGCGCCTTGGCGAAATCCGGATTGTCCCTGGCCACCGCGGTGTTCACCACCATCAGGTCCATGATCTCGCCGGGAATCTGCGAGGAGTCGAACACCTTCCTGGCATCGGGCGAGCCGAGGATCTCCGTCACGATCGGATTCCAGGTCACGACCGCGCTGACATCGGGCGTCTTGTAGGCAGCCGCGATATCGGCATCCGACGTGTTGACGACCTTGACGTCCTTCTCGCTGAGCTTGGAGGTCTCGAGCGCCCGCGCCAGCAGATAATGCGACACCGAGAACTCGACCAGATTGACCGTCTGTCCCTTGATCGCGGCGAGATCGGCCTTGTTCTTCAGGATCACGGCATCATTGCCGTTGGAGAAGTCGCCCATCACGACCGCCGTCGTGTCGACGCCGCCGGCTGCGGGGATCGACAGCGCGTCCATGTTGGTGATGGTGACGGCATCATAGCCGCCGGCGGTGTACTGGTTGATCGACTCGACGTAGTCGTTGAACTGCTTGACCTCGATCGCGATGCCGTATTTGTCGGCCCACTTCTTGACGATGCCGGTGTCGGCCGCATAGCCCCACGGCATCCACCCGACATAGATCGACCAGGCGACCTTGAAGCTCTTCTTCGGCGCAGCGTCGGCCGGAGGTGCGGCCGCAAGCACGACCGCGCAGCCGATGACAACAGAGCGAAGGAATAAAGAGAACTTGTTCATTGCCGATCCCTCTTGCGAAACTTCACAAAAAGGGACTGGCGAAAAGACCATCGCTCCGCCAATCCCTTGGCTGACGAGGTCTCCCGGGCTTTTATCCCGCCGTGCACCTGCGAGGATGTCTCCCCCGCAAGCGGCTGCTCTCGGACCAGCACCTTGCTTGGCAAGATCGGAACCCTAGCGGCCAACTCAACGCTTTTGATGCACGAGCCGTGCCATCGCGCCGGTATTTGAATCTCATAAGATTTTCCGGTGCGCTGCGTTCGACGGCCACGGCGCGCTGCTTAAAAACTACGCAGGCCTGCCCAGAAATGGCTCTGTCATTTCATCGAGGTCATCAGCAGGATGACGACGAGGGGGATGTTCGATGCGCAAGCTCTTGAGTGCCCTGTGCGGCAGTCTCTGGCGTGGCCTGCACGGCCGCTACGGCCTTGCGCCGGCATGCGACGTCGGCGGTGCAAAGAGCAAGCGGCTCTGAATCCGGTGACTACCTCTACGGCATCATCCCCTCATCCCGAGGAGCCCGCAGAGCGGGCGTCTCGAAGGATGTAGGTCGCAGTCGGGCCTCATGGTTCGAGACGCGCGTTCCGCGCTCCTCACCATGAGGGGCTTGTGACGCGATAGGTCTACTCAGGCCTTCACGGTGTTGATCGCGACGCTTTCCTTGTAAGCCGGCCGTGCGGTGACGCGGTTGAGATAGGGCGTCGCGACGTCACAGACCCCGACGCCGTAGTCAATCGCCCATACCAGGCAGGTCGCGAGCAGGATGTCCGCGCTGGTGAACTGATCGCCCATCAGATATCTGCGGCCGTCCGACAGCGCGACTTCGACGTGCCTGAGCTGCTGGCGGAAATATTCCGCGGCCTTGCCGACCACGTCGGGCGCGTGGCCGTAGATGTGCGCGAGACCCTGGAGACCGTGGCGTCGCATCACGTAGAGGCTGGTCGAGTCCAGCTCGGCCACGATGAAGAAGCACCATTCCAGCCAGCGCGCGAAATCGCGCGGCTCGATCGGCACCAGCGAAACATCGGGATTGGAATAGGTGCGCGACAGATAGGCAACGATCGCGGCGCTCTCACCGATCGTGAAGTCGCCGTCCTGCAACAGGGGTATCTTCTGGCGCGGGTTGAGCAGCGTGTATTCGGGCGTCTTGGTTTCGCCGGAACGCGGCAGGATCGGCTTGCAGCGATAATCCAGTCCCAGTTCGTGCAACGCCCAATGGGCCCGGATTGTCCGCGATGTCCCCACGCCCCACAGCGTCAGCGCCTTCGGCATGGCATCACCATTTCTCGACCGACGGCCGCAGATCGAGTTCATGGCTCCAGCCGTCGCGACTTTGCTGGTGCACGAACCAGTAGGCCTCGGCGATCGAGGATGTCTTCGTCAGGGAATCCGGCGCGATCTCCGATGCGTCGATGCCCCTGTCGACCATCCGCTGGTGAATCGCCGGACTGTCGACACCGGCATCGATCAGGAGATGGGCGACATGGATGTTCTTCGGCCCGAGCTCACGCGCCATCGCCTGGGCGACCGCCCGCAGGCCGAACTTCGCGGACGCAAAGGCGGTAAAGCCGCTGCCGCCGCGCACGCTCGCGGTCGCGCCGGTGAACAGCATGGTGCCGCGACCATGCCGCAGCATGTGCCGCGTCGCCTCGCGCCCGACCAGGAATCCGGCGAAGCAGGCGAGCTCCCAGGCCTTGAAGAACAGTTTCTCGCTGGTCTCGTGGAGGTCCTTCTTGACGTTCGAGCCGGCATTGAACAGGCAGACCTCGATCGGTCCGACCTCGCGCTCGACCCGCTCGCACAGCTCCTGCACCTCGTTCTCGCGCCGCGCGTCGAGGGCAAAGGCGTGGACCCGGCCTCCGGCGCGCGTCAGCTCCTCCACGAGCGCGCCCGATTTCGCAGGATCGCGCCGTGCGATGCAGACGGAGTAGCCGCCCGCCGCGAACCGCCGCGCGACCGCGGCGCCGATCGCATCGCCCGCGCCAACCAGCAAGGCAGTCTTGTTCCTCTCGGCCATAGGATATCTCCCACCGACGGCGTTCTTTCAGTTCGAAAATCGTGACGTTGCGCGGCGCGGCCGCTCAGACCGCGCGCACGGCCTTCTGCGCGATCATGTCTTCGATGGCGGCCTCGCCGTAGCCGAGATCGCGCAGCACCTGCCTCGTATGCTGGCCGATGCGCGGCGCCGGGCCGCCGATCGCCGCAGTATCGACCTCGAACCGCGCCGCCGGCTTCGGCTGCCGCACGGTGCCGACCCCGGGCTGCTCCAGCTCGGCGATCAGCCCGCGGGCCACCACCTGCTCGTTGGCGATGATCTCGCCGCGGCGCAGGATCGGCGCGCACGGCACGTCGGCCGCATCGAGCCGCGCCAGCCATTCGGCGGTGGTGTGCCTGCCGATATAGTCCTGCATCTTCTTGATACGCGCCGTCGCGTTGACCGAGCGCGACGCCGGCGTGGCGAAGCGCTCATCGGCGGCAAGCTCCGGATCTCCGGTGGCCTTGCAGAAGCCCTGCCATTCGGAATCGGAGATCGTGCCGCAGGTGAGGTAGCCGTCCGAAGTCTGGAACACGAGATCGGGACGATCGTTCGGATCCGACGCGGTCTGCTCGCGGCCGACCACGGTGTATTGCATCATGCTTTCGGGCCAGAGATAGGCGATCATCGCGTCAAGCATCGCGACCTGGATGTGCTGGCCGCGGCCGGATTTCTCACGGGCATACAGCGCCGCCGTGATCGCCTGCGCGGCATAGACCGCCGTCGTCTTGTCGGCGACGATGGTCCGGATCATCTGCGGGCGGTTGGTGACGGGCTGCGCCTGCACGTCGCAGAAGCCCGACAAGGCCTGCACGATCGGGTCATAGACGCGCTTCTTGGCGTAAGGTCCGTCCTCGCCGACGCCGCTGATCGAGACATAGATCAGCCGCGGGTTCTTGCCGCGCACCTCGTCCGGACCGAGCCCGAGACGTTCCATCGTGCCGGGCCGGAAATTCTGCACCAGCACGTCGGCCTCTCGAACCAGCTTGCCCAGCACCTCGCGGCCGGCATCGGTCTTCATGTCGATCGAGAGCGAGCGCTTGCCGCGGTTCGACGAGATGAACAGCGCCGAGAACTCGCCGGTCTTGTCGACATTGGCGCGGCTGCGACGGGTGATGTCGCCCCCGATCGGCTCGACCTTCAGAACATCCGCGCCCTGATCGGCCAGAAACATCGTCGCGAACGGACCGGAGACGACGCGCGGTCAGATCAAGTACGCGAACTCCCGCCAATGGCCCTGACATGCGTTGCTTCCTTCTCCAATGCGATCCCGGCATACGATGGACCATGCACAGGCGCTTGCGGGAAACCGCCGCGACTTGCAAAAAAGCGCCGAAACTCAGGCCCGGCGCTGCTGCCGGAACGCCGACGGGCTGATGCCTATGGCTTGCCGGAACGACGTCGAGAAATGCTGGGCGTGGCTGAAACCCGACGCCAGCGCGATGCTGGTCAGGCTCTCGTCGGTGTCGCTGAGGCGGCGCTTGGCCGATTCGATGCGCAGGCCGAGCACGTAGCGATGCGGGCTGGTGCCGGTGCTCTCCTGGAAGGCGCGCAGGAAATGCCGCTTGCTCAGGCCGGCGACATCCGACAGCGCCGACAGCGAAATCGTCTCGCCGAGATTCGCGCGCACGAACTCTTCGATCTTCCGCAGCTTGAGTGCCGGCAATCCGCCGCGGCTCAGCGGCTTCACCGGTTCCATGCCGCGCGACAGCCGCGCCATATGGGCCAGCGCCTGGCTGGCCCAGCCCTCGGCAAACAGGTCGAACAGATTGTCGGGCGTCGCGGCCTCCTCGCAGAGTTCGGCGAGCCCGCGGCAAAGTTGGGCATGCCCGAACGCAATCGCCGGCCGTTCGATCAAACCGTTGAGGCGGCTCTGCACGAACGTTGGATCGAGGAACACGACAACATAGTCGAACGCGGGCCCGACTGACCATTCGCCCTGGATCTCGGTGCCGGCCGGAAACAGCGCGAGGTTTGCCGTTTCGGAGAACTCATGCTCGACAGGCCGACCGTTGATGGTGGCCCGCAACCGCGAGCAGCCGTTGCGGAACCAGAACAGCGTCAGCTCGGGCTGGCGGAAATGCCAGTTCATCCGCGGCCGGGAGGTCCGGCTGAGCAGCTCGACCCTGACCGGCTCTGACCTGGCGATCACGGACGACACCAGTTCACCGCCGACGTGGCGGACAAACCGCTCCGGACGCGCTTCCTCCATGGGACATCTCCTCCGCGTTTGGCACGGATGGTAGGTTCCAAATCAGAATTGACTATCCGACGGCGGAAATCCAGCCCTTTGTCGGCTGATCGCCAAGATGTTAGCGGGGGATGCAGGGAACAGCGGCGCAAGCCCGATCATGGGCCCCGGCGTCACCATCGACGGAGACGACGTTTACCCCGCGACCCGCAGCGCGGTCACCGCGACGCAGGCGTTGCCGAACGGAATCAGCACCACCTGCGCGCCGTTCGGCAGCGCCATCGTCGAGAGATCGCCGAGCGCGCCGCTTTGCCCGTTGAGCTTGGCGAGTTCGGCGGCAACCGTCGGGCAGTTTTCCGCCCGGGGCGTCACCCGCACCAGATTGCCTTCGCAGGACGATCCGACCGGCGCGGCAAACACGACGCCGGCGGCCTGCTGATTGGGTTGGCCCTGGGGGACCTGGTTGGGTGCGAGCGCGACCAGCGACTGCACCGAATGCGAATTGCCGGCCTTGGCGTCCCACTGCGACTGCGCGGTGTAGTTGGAATTCGTCGCGAGGCCGCGGCCGAGCGTCCCGAACAGGTTGGCGCAGGTCGCGATGTTGCCTTGCCGCGCATGCTCGTCGAACACGGTCGGTTGCTGCCCCGCCTGCTGCGGCGGAACGGACGCCGCGGCAGCAGGCGGCGTCTGCGCCTCCTGCGGACGCTGCTTGTGTGGCTGCGGCTTCGCCGTGGCGGCGGGCTTCTTGGCCGGCGCGGGCGTCCCGGGCTGCAATGGTATCGGCTGCGTCTGCTGCGCATAGACCACGACGCCGGCGGCACCGAGCGCGGCCACCACGACCGCGACAAAGATCAATCCAAGGGTGCGCCGCATCGACCATTCGTCCTTTTCACTTCGCGTTTCAGTTTCGAGCCGGATCCCGGAACGCCACATCCGCATGTCCGACCCCGGCTCATTTCAGTTTCGCCAGCACGCCGGACAGTCCGTCGAGCGGCGCCTCCAGCACGACCGGTCCTTGCGGAAGCTGATAGGACACGCGGCACGGCGTCGCCGCGCGGATGTGCCGTCTCAGCACATTGCCGATCGCAATCGTGGCAAAGCAGAAATTGGCATCGCAGCGATCGGTCTGCGCGACGATCCGGTCCGGACTGTCACCCATGGCGAGCTCGATCTGCGCGCCGACGCCGGCGGCCGCGGGAATGCGCATCGCCATCAGCGGCTTGCCGTCGGCGGTCGCGATCAGCGACCAGTTGAACACGACCGCGCCCTGCGCGTTGACGATCGACTGCGTGACGTTGCAGACCCGGCGCTTGGATTTGAGGCTCTCGTCGCAGATCAGGGTCCAGTTCTTGAACGGCTGGATCATCCGCCTGAACTCGCCGAGCGTCTCGCCTTCCGGCACCACGACGTCCGACGGCTTCACGGCGTAGGCGGATGGCGGCGCGCCCTGCGCGGCTGCGCTCGCCGCCTGCCCGAGCCAGATCACCGAAGCCAGACACGCCAGCCGTCTCGTCGACGTCAGGGTCAATTGAGCGTCAGACTCACGCCGGCGCTGACGCCCCAATCGCCGCCGGCGGTGGTAGCCGCCGCGTTGGTGCGCAGCTTGCCGTTCTCGCTGGTGTAGCCGATGCCGAACGCCAGCGCGCCCTGGCTGCGCCAGACGCCGCCGCCGGCCGATGCGCTGACCTTGCCGGGCCGGTCGTCATAGCGCAGCGACGCGGCGGCCATTCCGATCGCGGCCGCACGCCAGGCATCCTGCCGCACCTCGCCGATCCGGCCGTTGAGCTGCTCGAACGCGCTGTTGAGCTGGTTGACGTTGACCGCATCGGTGCCGTTGACGCCCGCCGCCACATTGCTGATCGTCACCGGCGCGCCGTTGCCGCTGTTCAGCGTCAGCTTGTTGGTGGTGCCGCCGGAGCCGTCGCTGTCATAGCGGATCGAACTGTTGGCGAGCGCCTGGAGCTGGCTGACATTGACCGCATCGGTCGCGGCCGACCCCGCGGCGACATTGGTGACGCGGCGTTCCGCCCCGGACGAGCCGACCGACACTTCGCCGGTCGCAACGCCCGCGACGCTTTTGCCGACCACAGGCGTATAGGCCGCATCGCTCAGATTGGCCGTCGTGGTCGCGTTGGCGCCGAGCGCCAGCGAGTTGGCCGCCGTCGCCTTGGCGCCGGCACCGATCGCGACCGAATTGTCGGCCGACGCGGCCGAGCCGTTGCCCATCGAGATCGCGTTGGCGCCGCTCGCGACCGATTGCGGCCCGATCGCGACGCTCTCCGCGCCGGTCGCGGACGAATCCGCCGCGGTCGAATTGGCGTGGAAATATTTGACGCCGCCGCCACCGGAGCTGATGTTGTTGACGGTGTTGTAGAGAGCGTCGAGCGAGGTGTTGGTGGCCCATAGCTGCGATCCGTTGATCGCGTCCGTCGAGGTCGAGCTGATCTGGCCGGCGGCCACATTGGTGATGGTGCGCTCGGCGCCGGCGCTGCCGACACTGACGGTCGAGGTCGGCGACGTGCCGGCGAAATTGTAGGTGGTGCCGCCGATCGTGGTGCTTGACGTCGCGACCACCGCCGAGGTGGTCGAATTGGCGCCGAGCGCGACGTCGCCGGCCTGCGCCGTCGCCTTGGCGTTCGGACCGAGCGCGACGCTGGTCGGGTTGGTGGTCTGGGCTCCTGCGCCGATCGACACCGACTGGATGCCGCTGGCCTGCGCATTGGTGCCGAACGCGATCGAATCGGCGAAGTTGGAGACCGAGTTCTGGCCGATCGCGATGCCGCCGGGCGCGGTCTGCGCCACGGTTGCGCCAAAGCCCATGCCGATGCCGTTGTCGCCATTGACAATCGTCTGCGGTCCGACCGCGACCGAATTGTTGCCGACCGCCAAGGAGTCGGCCAGCGTCGAGTTGGCGTGGAAGTATTTCGTGGTCGTGGTCGCGAACGACGTCAGCGCGCCGGTCAACTGCCGCACGGTGACGGCGTCGCTGGACTGGGTGCCGTCGGCAACGTTGGTGATCTGGCGGTAGCTCGTGGCATTGCCGACCGACACCGCGCCGAGCAGCGCGAGATCGGTGGTGTTGTAGGGGATGATGGTGCCGCCGATCGTGCCGGACGCCGGCGCGAGCGCGCGGTTGGAGATCGAGCCCGAGCCGAGCGCGACGCCGTCGGCGACGCTGGCCTGGGTGTTGAAGCCCAGCGCGGTGGAATTGGCCGCGGTCGCCGACGCGGCGACGCCGGCCGCCATCGAGTTGGCTCCGGTCGCGCCATTGTTGTTGTAGTTGGCCTGCTGGGTGCCGCCATCGTTGACGCCGTAATAATGCGTCAGGCCGTTGCTGACCACGGTCGAGAGGCTGTCGATCGCCGAGGTGGCGGCGAATAGCTGCGAGCCGTTGACCGCATCGGTCGAGCCGTTGCTGATCCGGCCCGCCGCGACATTGGTGATGGTGCGCTCGTTGCCGACCGTGCCGACGCTGACGGTCGAGAGCGGGTTGGTGCCGGCGAAGGCGTAATTGGTCGTGCCGATGGTGATGCCCGACGTGCCGACTGCCGCTGTCGTCTGGCTGCCCGAACCGAGCGCGATATCGTTGGCGTTGGCGGCGGTGGCGCCGTTACCGATCGACACCGAACCGCTGCCGGTCGCGGTCGACACCGGTCCGATCGCAACCGAATCAGTTCCCACCGCGTTGGAGTCGGCCAGCGTCGAATTGGCGTGGAAGTACTTGATGCCGCCGCCGGTGCTGATGTTGTTGACGGTGGTGGCGAGGCCGTCGACCGCCTGGTTGGTGGCCCAGAGCTGCGAGCCGTTGATGGCGTCGGTCGAGGCGTTGCTGATGCGGCCCGCCGCGACATTGGTGATGGTGCGCTCGGCGCCGGGCGCGCCGACGCTGACGGTCGAGGTCGCCCCCGTGCCGGCGAAGCTGTAGGTGGTGCCGTTGATCACCGTGTTCGGCGTGTTGACGACGGCCGCGGTGACGCTGCCTGAGCCGAGCGCGACGTCGCCGGCGCTGGTCGCCGCCGTGGCGCCATTGCCCAGCGCGACATTGCCCGCGAGACCGGCCGCGCCTGCGGTGGAGCCGTTGCCGAGCGCGACGGAGCCCTGGCCGATCGCCTTGTTGTTGTCGCCGATCGCAACCGCGCCATTGGCCTGGTTGGCGGCGGTGGCAGTTGCGGTGCCGTCGCTGTTGGCGATGTTGTTGGCGCCGCCGGTGAAGGCGCCGGTGCCGCTGGCATAGCTCGGATCGCCGATCGCCACCGCGCCGTCGCCAAAGGCGACGTTGTTCGCACCGATCGCCACAGCGCTGCCGCCGGTTGCGTACGCGCTGGTGCCGATGGCAACCGCGTCGGCGGTGTCCGCGCCAGCGGCGGTGCCGATGGCGACCGCATTTGTGGCGAGTGCCGATGAGCCCGCTCCGACCGCGACCGCGCTTGGCGCTGTCGCGTTGGAAATCACGCCAAGGGCGACGGAACCATCACCACTGGCAACGGCCGAACGGCCACCGGCGAACGAAGTTGCGCCGCTGGCGCTGGCGCCGGCACCAACCGACGTTGAGAACGCTCCCGCCGCGCTGGCCCCGACGCCGGTCGCGAGCGAACTGGTGCCACTGGACGCCGCATTGTTGCCGATCGCGATGCCGCCTGTCGCCGCACTGTTCACGATCGCCCCCGATCCGATCGCGACCGATCCGCCTGAACTCAGAGCCTGCGCCTGATTGCCCACTGCGACGGCGAAAGCCCCGGACGCGATGGTGGAACTACCTCCGGCAAATGAGTTGATACCCGATGCGGTAGCCTGCTTGCCAACAGCCGTTGCGCTATCCGCCGAGGCAACGGACGCATAGCCGCCGGCCCATCCATAGTTGCCGGTAGCCTGGGCCGCTGTTCCGATTGCGGTTGCGTTGTCGGCTCCGCCCCTCGCGTTGATGCCCAAAGAGATCGCTTGAGCGCCGGTGGAGATCGAGCCGCCACCGATCGCCGTGCTGTTCAAACCACTGGCAGTGGAAGACTCTCCCAAAGCAAGGGTGTTTGCTTGACTCGCCGCCGCGTTAGGGCCCAAGGCGACCGCATTGATAGCAGCGGCGTTTGCGAGGTATCCCATCGATACGGCGCCCGTCCCCGAGGCGGTCGCTTGGGTGCCAACCGCGACGGCCAGATTGGCCGACGAAACCGACTGACGTCCGATCGCGATCGCATCGACCTGGGATGCGGTCACATCCGTGCCAATGCCGATGGCACTCTGCGCAAGAGCGCCCGTTCCAGCAGCCGTGCGCGATCCGAGATAAAGGGAATTCAACTGCGATGCGATCGACTGGAAGCCGATCGCGATGGCATTCTGGGCGCTTGCGGTCGTGCTGGTGCCTTGGGCAACGGAATCCAGTCCGGACGCCGATGCCGCACTTCCAATCGCGATGGCGCGCAGGCCGCTCGCCGACGAGTTAGTGTCGATCGCCACCGAATCGGTGCCCGTCGCAGACCCGCCGCCAAGCTGCACGCTTCCCGCGCTGGCGGCCGAGGCGGTGACAATCGCGATGGCGAACGCGCCGAGCGTCGTTGCAACGGCCGACCCGCCAAACCCCAGCGTCCCGAGACCCAGGCGGTCCCGCTTCACGCCAAGGACACGATGCGCCTGCCGCAGAACCGTCAGCAGCCGGCGCCGCAACGAGCGGCTGTCCGCGTCACCTGAGGCGACCCAGCTCCGCACGAAGGCGGTGCGGCCTTGAGGCTTCAGCGATGCGGTTGAAGCTTTTGTGACAGCCATGGTGCGCCCCCTGTATGACATCTTGACCAGACGTCGGAGGCGCCGCGCCGCTGCAGACCGGATGCGAGCCCACTGGACACGCATATGAAGGAATCAAGAGCGCGCGATGCGCGC
Organism: Bradyrhizobium sp. USDA 3364; assembly: GCF_054056355.1. NCBI lineage: Bacteria > Pseudomonadati > Pseudomonadota > Alphaproteobacteria > Hyphomicrobiales > Nitrobacteraceae > Bradyrhizobium > Bradyrhizobium sp. USDA 3364. Next base: position 3,920,095 of record NZ_JBSRYG010000002.1, on the reverse strand, counting down.
TCGTCTTCCGGTCTTGGTCGATGATCTCTCAGCGAGCGCGCTATGCCACCCAGCGCTCGCTCGACCACCCCACCATCGTTGCCCCGAGTCGTCATAACAGAAAATGATAGACATATATTTGACAACGTCACTCAGCAGGCCGTCCAAATAGATGGCAGATCGTCTCACAAGTTGAACGATCATTAAGACACACGGTACGCGGACGCGACATATGAATCCGACCGTGCACTGATCGAGCGCAAGACGCGCCGGATTGATCGATCAGCGTTGCGATTCGGCCTTCAACCGGCAGTTGATCTGCGGCGCGCCTGTTCGCGCATCTGGCGCGGGCTGACGCCGAATTCGCGGCGGAATGCGCGCGTGAAATCCGACGCCAGCTTGAAGCCGTGGCGATAGGCGATCTCCTGCACCTGCCGGTCGGGATTGCCGACAAGTTCGGCATGCGCCGCGCGCAGCCGCTTGCGCAGGATGTAACCGGCAACGCCGCCGACGCTCTCGAATGCACGGTAGAGGTTGGAGCGCGAGATCCGCAATTGCTGCGCCACCCGATCCGGCGTGAGATCGAAGTCGCCGAGATGCGTCTCTATATAAAGGCGCGCCCGTTCGAACAGCACCGATTCGATCGCACCGCGCGCCTGCTCCAACCGGTCCGAGGAGAGCTGAATGCAGGCGGCGATCATTTGCGCGGTTGCCCGCCCCGCCTGCCTCAGCTCCTCCGGGGACATCAGGACCAGGCGCGTCTCGAGTCGGTCGAGATAGTCGGTCAACAGCTCGATCAGATTGCCCGAGAGCGGGATGTTGCAGGCGTCGTTGAGCTGATCCGCCACGTCGGCGAACGCCCGGCGCGGCAAGGCGAGCACCAGGCCATCATAGTTCGTGATGCTGCCGCGGAAATCGTCATCGAGCGCGATCAGGAACATCGCGCCCGGCCCGGCCTGCATCCGCCGATCGGCGGTTTCGAAGCTGGCCTCGCCGGAGCGCACCCGGAACAGCCACCAGATGTCGACCGGCGCGCCCTGCGACGGCTCGGCCGCGCGCGCGAATGTCTGATCGGCAAAACGCCCCGACGTGAACACGACATCGGCCATGTTGCAGGTCAGGTACTCCACCTCGAAGCCCTGCGCGGGGCTGTGGCCCTCGGGCGGCGCGACGTCGACCAGCGAGGCCATCCGCGTCTTCCAAACCTCGAACTGCTCCGGCGGCGGATAGGACCGGGTCGTGAACAGCCGCGGCACCGCCGGGGCGATGTCCCGGATGTTTCGGGGTTCGCGCGGCAAGGGAACTCGTTCCAGGAGCTTCGCTGCGCTCACCGGCATGTTGTCGTCTTGTGGCATGTACTTTCGTGCCCCGTTGTCGCAAACGACGAGCGTCGTCTCAACGGAAGCGCATTCCCAAGGTTGCGTCGCCGGCCGCTGGCGCACAGGCGAATTTGAGGCGGACAAGGAAGCAGCATTTTCGGATGGGGACATCACCCGCCTAGGCCGGCCGCTCCTGATAGGGCCGACGAGTCCTGCGGCAGTCGTGCTCACACATGGCATTCATCATCGTCGCATCATTGCCGGACCCTCGCAGAAGCTCCGTCACCGAGTCCCGCCTGTTTGATCTAGAGAACAATCCGCGCGAGAGCCAGAGGGGCCGCGGCGTGCGCCACCAAGAAAATCCAAAATTGCATTCGTGCGATGCGATCGGGCAACGCATCGTCGCAGAGACTTCGGAAAATTTTCTCGATCTTCGCGCCGAAACGAAATGCATGTCACGCGCAAGACGCGAGCAAAGCACGCTACGTGACACACCGCGAAACCCGCTTGCGGAGCTCTCGTCAACCGCGTCCGAGGACGCTTGCCCAATCATGTAGCAATCCGCTGCGTGCGACGTGATGCGATCCCGGCGAACCGCGCAGCTAGACTGCACGAGGCGCACATGTTGTCGCACGCTGCGGCATTCTCCGATCAACGTCGAGATGACGAAGGTCATAATGGCTCATATATTCGCCGGCGAACAAGACGGCTTCGAGCGGCCAGGCCTTGCGTTGCCCGATCCGGGCGAGCCAAGCCGCAAACCGCGGATGGCTTGCGAACCGTCCGTGCACGACGGCCAATTCCTGCCGGAAGACCGGCAGTGAGAGCACCCTCTCGATATCGGGCTCCCTGATCTTCCAGATCCCCGGCGGGATGAAGCCATGCACCTCGAGTTCATAGAGCTCGTAGATCGAGTAGATGGCTTCATGGACAATCCGGCGCTCCTCCAGCGTCATCTCGACGGTACCGTCGGCGCCGGGCTCGAGGAACGCCGCCATCGGCAGGCGACGGCGCAGATCGGAAATGCGGTCGGAATATCTGAGGAAGATGTCGGCGCCCAGGCGCCGGTTGTTGGTGTGGAGCGCGGTGTAGATCGCCGTGACGCCGACGATGATGGTCCCGAGCGTCATGAACTTCAGGATATGATCGAGCACCGTGGTCTCTCCCCTCTGCCGCTTCGCAGGCCGTGAGCACAATTTGACACGCAGCGTGATGGAAGGCACGCGCCAGCCAGGAGGCGGCGCCAATCGACCCGTGGAGAGAACGGACCTCGGCAGACCGCACGGTCAGGCGGCGCGGTCACCGCAGGAAAAGAGCCCCGCCGTGCGGTGGGGCTCTTGCTCGAGCATCCTATGTCCAGCTCGGATATCCTATTTCCGATCGGACTGTTGCGCCGGCGTCTGCGCGCTCTGGCCTGCGCCTGACGATGGCGGATTGCTGCTCTGGTGGGATTGGCTGGACTGTGCGTCCCGGCTGGCACCCGGCCGGTCCGCGCTGCCCTCACCAACGGTGGACTGGCTGCCTGGCGCAGCCTGTCCCGTCGTATTGTGCTGCGGGGCTTGCTGCTGAGCCGACGGCTCATGTCCGGTCCGGCCGGATGTCGACTGGTCCTGCGGCGCGTTGGCCCGACCCGTCGTTTGTTCATCCCTCGTTTGTCCGGTGGTGTTCTGCTCGGCAGGCTGCTGCCGTCCACCACCCTGGCCGATCGTCGACGGCTCTCGCCCCGCACCCTCGCCGATCCTGTCGGACAGGCCCAACGCTGCAACCGTGCGCGTGTCGACGCTGCCGCTGGTCGCGATTCCCTCCCGGCGCTGGAACGTGATCAACGCCTCTCGGGTTCGCGCCCCCATGACACCGTCAGCCTCGCCGACCAGCAGGCCGCGGTCGATCAACACCAGCTGCACCTCGCGGATCTGCTGCGGGCTGAGCTCCATCATCGCATAGCTATCGCTGCTGCTGCGATGGTGGCTGAAGCGCGTCCGCGGGCCGGCCGGGACCACGTCGACGACCCGGCGATCCCGGTCGAGGAACACGACTTCATCCTCGACGATGAAGAAGCTGTCGTCGCGATAATACGGGAACGCATCGATCAACACCGGGAAGGCGGCGACCGACACGACGTTGAACCTCCGGGGCACCACCACGCCCGGATTGACCGCGAAGTTGATCGCGTTGGCGTTCACGCGCGGCGCATTGCGCGCCGACAGCACGGAGCGCTGGATCGTGCTTTGCTGTTGCGCGGTCACGGTGCGCCCGGCCTCGGTCTGAACCGTTGCATTCGATTGAGTGCGAGCGGTTGCACCGGCCTGTCCCTGAGCCTGACCGGTGGCCTGTTCGGAATTGACCTGTCCGGATTTCCCAGCGGAGTTAACCTGACCCTGCGTCGTGCCGGATTGCTGGGTGGCCGCGCCCGTGGTCTGGCCGGCTCTACTGTTCTGGCCAGCCGTTGTGCTCTTGTTCTGGCCCGTCGGTGTGCTCTGGCCGGCTGTCGGGCTCGTGCCCTTGCTCTGTCCGGTGGTGGTGCCCTGACTGCGGTTCGCAGTGCTGGCACGGTTCTCCTGCTGCCGGCTCTGCCGCGTTGTCGCGTTGCCGCGTTCGCGGGATTCAGATCGGCCCATCTGGTCGCGCTGACTTCGGCTCTGGCCGACGGTCTGCTCTTGTCGGCCCTGACTGCGCTGACTCTGCCGCTCGCCTCTCTCCTCTGCGCGGCCGCTTTCGCGGGCTTGCCCCGTGGTCTGGCCCTGCACGCGTTCGCCGCGCTGGGTAGCGCCGCGACCGATCTGACCTTCGGCCCGACCGCTCTCTCGTGCGCCGCCTTCGCCGCGGCCAACCGTCATGCCTTCGCTTCGCGACGCTCCGGGACTTCCATGCATTGTGGCACCGGAACTGCCGGCCGACGGGCCTGCGGATCGGCCGTGTTCGCCACCGCCGGCTCCAGCGCCAATGCCAATGCTGCCACCACCGGCGCCTTCGCGCATGCCTTGCGCCGACGCGAGACTGACGCCGGCCAACAGCACAGCTGTCGTCAGCAGAAACTTGCTCTTCATGGTCTTGCTCTGCATTGCCGATTCCTCCTGCAATATTGCGGCTATCCGGTTCGCGAAAGCTGACGCCACTTGCTGGCGCTTCTAAGCTGCGGCCGCGTTTCAACAAAGCCTGTCGAGCTACGCGGCACATGCGCGCGCACCGCTCGCCGATGAACCTGCCTTACTGGGAAACAACGTCCCGGCCCGCGCCGTTCCTAGACGCGCGCCCGACGCGACATTTCGCGCCGAAGGAACAGCTTTGGCATTATTCTCGGCCACCTCGGTATGGCGCCGAATCCCGTTTCAGGAACCGATTGCCGCCTTTTCCTGTCTCGCATTGGGCACGGTTCGAACGCACACCGATCATCCGCCGGCGCAAATGGGATGAGTTCCGTTCAGTCGTGAACACTTGTTCCATCGCCCGCAGCTTGCACCGTCGCGCGCAATCGAGGCTCTTCTGGCCGCAGTTCTTCTTCAGGACGTCCTGCCATCACCGCCGGAGCGCCGCGATTCGAAACCAACGCTGACCTGTCCCGTTGACCGGCTGGGCAATCAGTATCGAGGAGGATGTCATGAGGAAAACAGCCCTTGTTCTTGCAACAGTCGGTGCGCTTGGGGTGGGCGCCATCGCAGCCCCGGCGCCCGCCGAAGCGCGGTGGGGACACGGAGGGTGGGGAGGATGGGGTCCCGCGCTCGCAGGCGGATTGATTGCCGGCGCAGTCGTCGGCGGCCTCGCCTCGTCAGCCTATGGCTACCCCGGCTATGGCTATGGCTACCCCGGTTACGGCTATGGCTACGCGCCTGCCTACTATGCGCCTGGCTACGCCTACGATGACGACTACTACGCCGCGCCGTATCGTTGGGGCGGCGGATACACCACGACATATTATAGCGGGTACAGGCCGGCCTATTACGGCTACCGCTATCGTCACGTGGTGCGGCCGGCCTACGCCTATTATGGCGGTGGCTACCGGCGTTGGCATCGCTGGCATCGTTGGTGAGACCGGATAGAAATTCGCCGAGCCGAGCGCGGGCATAGCGGTCGGTTCGGCCGGCATGATGACGCCGGCGTCACTGGCGACGGCGGTCCGCGACGTCGAGCGAGCCTGCCCGGGCTCGGAACCATTTGGTTGTCGATCAGTCGTCGAACCACACGAGATCCACGCAGAACTGCATCGGAACCCCCGGATAGTTCTACCGTCGACGAAAGTCTCAACAAATGGGCCCCGCCCCCATCGTAGATTTGTAACCATCTTGCAAATCGTTATCGCGCAAAAGTCGCGGGCGGCCTTCACGCAACGTTTTGCAAACTCCAGACTGCCTACCGTCGCCGGATATTTGAGTGATAATGGGGACCGGGGAGATGGTTGGACTGCGGCCGAATATTTCACTACGGCTCGGGGCCGCGATCAGGGAACGGCATTCTGGCGTCGAGAGCGATCCAGCCGCTGCGTCGGCCGGGGCAAACTCGGAGATCGAGCGCCTGCGCGGCGTCATTTCGCGCCTGATGCACACGGCGGCTCACGACCAGCTGACCGGGCTTCCGACGCGGAGCCTGCTGCTCGAACGTCTCGACCGTGAACTGGCACGCGAGGCTGATGACGGCACGCGGATCGCGGTTCTGTTCGTCGATCTCGACAACTTCAAGCTCGTCAACGATTCACTCGGCCATAGCAGCGGCGACAAGGTGCTGTCCGAGATGGCGCGGCGCATCGTTGCATGTCTTGGACCCGAAGATACTGCGAGCCGGTTCGGCGGCGACGAGATGGTCGTGCTGCATCCGCAAGCCTCGGACTCGTCCGGGGCGGCACTCGGCAGGCGAATCCTTGCCGCTTTGGCCGAACCGATCCTGCTCTCCGGCAAGGAAGTCGTGGTGTCGGCAAGCGTAGGGCTCGCGCACTGCAAGCCCGGCACGAAATGCGCCGAACAATTGCTGCGCGAGGCGGACACCGCCCTCTACGCGGCCAAGGCCCGCGGCCGCGCACGACTGGCCGAGTTCAACGACGAGTTGCATGCCCGCGCCGAGAAACGCGTTCAGATCGAATCCGATCTGCGGGCGGCGTTGCGGGAATCGCAGCTGTTCGTGGAGTATCAGCCGCAGGTCCGCCTGAAGGATGGATGCGTCGTCGGCGTCGAGGCACTGGTGCGCTGGCGACATCCCGAGCGTGGCATCATCTCGCCCGCCGACTTCATCCCGGTCGCCGAGGAATGCGGGCTGATCGTCAGGATCGGACGTCAGGTGCTGCAGGAATCCTGTCGCCAGCTTGCCGAATGGACGAAGCTGATGCCGGGCCGGCCGCTGGCCATGACCGTGAACGTGTCGCCGCGCGAGATCGCGGAGCCGACCTTCATCGAGGATCTGCGCCAGGTCCTCGCCGACACCAAGGTCGATCCGACGTCGCTGTGCCTGGAAATCACCGAAAGCGTGATGATGAGCGCCCCGGAGGAGGTCGTCCAGGTCCTCGACCAGATCCGGCAGCTTGGCGTGTTTGTCGCGATCGACGATTTCGGCACCGAACATTCGTCGCTGTCGCGCCTGCGCGACATGCCGGCCGAAGTGCTGAAGATCGATCGCAGCTTCATCGACGGTCTCAGCAGCGAACCCGGCGACACGGCGATCGTCTCATCGATCCTGAGCCTGGCCTACGCCATGGGCAAGCACACCATCGCCGAAGGTGTGGAACGAAGCGAACAGGCCGCGATGCTGCTCCGCATGGGCTGCGACGTCGCGCAAGGGTTTTTCTTTTCGCGGCCCGTGGCGCCCGAACAGATCGCGCCGATGCTGACCAAGGCATTGTGGCATCCGCGCTCGGGACGCGCACTGCACGCCGCGCAACCCGTCGAGGGACCGGTGCGGCGCGGCCACCACTACTTCATCGATGAGTTCCTCGATCACATCGGGGCGCCCATGGGCACCAAGGCGACGGTGTCGCGATGATGTATCTCGTCATTGGCCTCAGCAATCTGGCGATCGGGCTGGCCTACGCTGGCCTTGGGCTGTTGTCGGCCTGGGAAACGATCACGCTGCACCGGTACCGGGGCTGGTCCCGCTTCGGGATCGGCTTTTCGATGATGGCGGCAAGCTGCGGTCCGCATCATCTGGTGCATGGCCTTCAGGTGCTCCATGGCGAACGCATTTCCTGGTCGATGTTCGCCGTCACCCTGCTCGGGCTGCCGGCAGGGCTCACATTCGTTTTCCTGCGCTTCGAGACGATGCTGGGCGGTCAGGGCGAGCGATTGATCCCGGCTTCGCCGCACCGCGCGATGTTGCTGGTCGGCGGCTTCGCCATCGTCGCGGGCTGGTTGACGGCCTCGGCGATGGCCCAACCGGGCGCGAACATCCCGTTCCTTTGCACGTCAGCCGACGCTGCGGCGCTCACGACGGCTCCGGGCACCTGGATCGACGTCGCCACGGTGACGTTCTTCGCCAACGTGTTCGTGACCGTGACCTACGGCATGGTTGGCTGGTATCTGGCTGACCATCAGGTGCGCCGCTATCTTGCGACCGGCGTGTGGTCGCTGTCCGGCGCGGCCCTGACGGGCGTGTTCTTCACCTGCGCCCTGATCCACCTGATCGACGCCACGACCCACGGCAGCGGTTCGATGCTGGTCTTCGACCTGATCGGCATTCCCGCCTCGGTCTATTTCCTCTGGGTCGTCGAGCAATTGCACAGCGACTCCGTGTTGGACTGGAATCGTCGTCCGCTGGTCGGCGCCGCGGCCGCGCCGGCGCGGCCGTCACCGTGGAGCGGCGGAGGCGTGCCGCACTGACCGGCCGTTTTGGGCCGGCGGACGGCATCTCCCTCCCCCGCAAAAGGCAGCTCTATTCCTTTACAACGAAATTCTTCAGGCGAAGTCGGCTGCGGTGTTCGGCCGGCGTCTCGCGGCCAGACGGATCAAGGCCACGAAAGTAGCCCTTCTGCCAGCGTTGCTGCACGGCTTCCGATTCCGGACGCTGCAAATCGGCATTGAAGGTGCTGCGAGATTCGGACCACAGTTTGTGCTCGCGCTCGAGGTCGGGCGCTTTCGACAGAACCGACACCTGCGGCTCTATCCGCTCAAGCACGCCACGCTCAACGGGAAAAAGGTGACAATACGGCTCACCCTGCTCGAACCTGATCTTCGTATTTGGTCGCGTGAACAGCCAGTTCATGGTGAAGGTGTACGATGACCAGTCCGTCTCGACGATCCCGCTCAGCGGCGCAATGGCGTCCTTTGGCCTGTTGATCGGGCCGGTGACGAAGAGGTCGAAACCCGGATCGGTCCGGAACAGGCACGGGACGTGAAAGGTGAGCACGCCGTGCCCGAAATGGCCCAAAGCCGGCGCATAATTGCTGACATCGGGCTCGACCTGAACGGCCTCTTTCGCATTGAGCCCGCTCCATTGCGCTGAAAATCCCGCCGGACAAAGCAGCTCCCAACCGTGAGCATTCGCAATGTTGAGCGGCAGGCAACGATAGGCGAAGCGCTGATCGGTCGCATCCATCCAGTCGCGTTCGAGCGGTGCGGGACGTATGTGAACCGCGTGACCGTCCATGACATATGCAAGGAGCTTGGGCATTGGACCTGATGCGACCTCATTGTGAAAACCAGCCCGTGCCGCTGCTTGGTGGCCCGGTGAATTTGTAGTTCAGTCCGACACGAACGACATCTTCCGTGAATTTCGCCGAGTGATTCCACGCAAATGGACTGAACGCACCCACGTTCTGCGGCGCCGGGGTCGACTGATCACCGAGATCGACATGGAGATATTCGAGCTTCGCCGTCCATGGACCGCTCAGGACAGTCTCCCAGCCGAGGCCCGCGGTCCAGCCGGGCTTCACGCGAGAGTCGGATCCGGCAAATCGAAAGCCCGTGAACCCCGGATAGTCCGTTGCGGTCGAAAAGCCGAAGTCAGCATATGCCAGACCCGCGGTCAGGTAGAGCATGTTCGATGGGTTTGCGAGGACCCCCAGGCGTCCGCGAACGGTGCCGAGGAAGCTGGATCGGAAGCTGTTCTCCCAAGTGTTGGTCACTCCGGCGACCAAAGGGAACGGTCCCCGCAGATTCGATGACCGCAGATCAGTGTAGTTGAAATCAGTTTCGAGCCCAACGATGGTCTTGTCGTACTGCACGTTGCACGACAGGCCGGTTCCAGCCGTCAGCCCGCCGGTGCGCAGGGCGGCGTTCGACCCGGCTTGCTGGGCCGCAAGCTCGGGGAGGAGCCCGGTGGCTTGCGCAGAATCAGCGATGGCTCCGTTCGGCGCAGAACTGAACGCGGTTCTGCCCGAACCGTAGCCGGCGTTGATGCCGACGCTGCAGCCGGTCCAACTGAAGGGCATGACCGGCGGCGCCTTGACCGGCATGTACGCGGCATAAGACGAGTTGGCCTCGTCGAATTTCAGGCGGAAATGCGCTTTCGCCTCCCACGCATCGATTCCGGGCGTGAAGAATGACAGATAGCCGCCCGACAGCCACAGTTCGGCTTGCGATCCTAGTCGGGCGCGAACGCCACCGCGCAACTGTCCGTGCCAGCGCGTGAGCCCAACGTCCGCGCCATCGATGGTAGTGACGGTGTCGACCAGTTGCTGGGTGTCGTACCGCAACGTGGCCTGAACGAACGGCTGCACCAGAAGCCGCTGGTCGAGAACGAAATCCCGATTGAGTTCCACCGAACCTTCGACATGACCCCAGCTGTAACTTTGACCGGGGATCGGAAATCCCTCGCCGCTCGTGACGCCGGAGACGTCGTCGTGGGCGTGAAACACCGTGAACCGGGGCAGCACCCGCATCCACGGCGTATCGAACATCCCCGTCACGCTTGAGGACAGGAAAACACGGTTGACCGGCATGCTGGTGCCAAGCCCGAACGCGTCGAAGGCACGATCGAGCCGCACGTAGCCGAGCCAGGCATCAAACAGCGTCGTCGGGTTGATGAGCCAGCCCACATAGGGCCCACCGCCGACTCCTGACTCGTAGAGCGAGGCATTCAGTCCATCGTAGGTGACCCTGGTGCTTTCCGGGTTGAACGCAAAGCCCACGACGAGGTCCGGTCTGACCCGATAGTCGAGTCCGTAGGTGACTTCCGACAGCGTGCCCTGCGAGGTGAGCCCGACAACCCGGTCGGTGAAATTGACCTGGCGCGGTGTCGTCCATGCGCGCCAGCCGCCGCCCATCGATGCACCGACGGGACTGGTCGCAACGCCTGCCCGGCCGAACCCCGCCAGGATGGCATCCGAGATGAAGTAGTTGCGCGCAAGATCCGTCCCCAACGCGCGCGCGAGGTTCGCATGCGGCACCGGCATAGGCGGTGGTGGCGGCGGCCCCGGTGGTGGTGATGGCGGAGGCGGTGGCGGTGGTGGCGGCGGAGGCGGAGGCGGCGGCCCCGGTGGTGGCGGCGGAGGCGGCGGCCCCGGTGGTGGTGGTGGCGGTGGGGGTGGCGGTCCCGGCGGGAACGGCGGGAACCACGGCGGCAACGGGATAAAGCCGTTTGGAGGGGGTGGCGGCGGAGGCCCAGGTGGTGGAGGTGGCGGCGGCGGCGGCGGCGGCGATATCGAACACAGTTGGTTGCGGAATGCATTCAAATCATTCGATACCGACTTCTCGCCGATCAACGGTCCCAGCACGCTGCCATAGGCCCTGAACTTCTCATGGTCAGCGATCGAGGATGGAAACACCTCGGTAGACGTCTGCGTCTGAAGATCGAGGAAGGTCGGCCCGCCGGTGATCGAGTTTCCGTTCTGGTTGAAGCGCCACATGAAAGCGGTTTGCGGGTCGCCCTGCACGCTGCTTGCGTTGATGCAATAGTCGTTGGTCGCGGAGCGATAACCGTCAAAATTGAGATGAATTCGATCAGCTGCGAACGCGACATGCCCGTGAACGAGCGTTGCAGCCGTTCCAAGCAGAAGTGAACGGAACGTCTGTCGATATGCTGAAGAACGCGAGCGTTGGCTATCGGTTGCGACCAGACGTCCGGCGGGCTTTGTCGATACGAGGCAAGCCAGTTGGATTCGCCGCACGTCCATCCGAGGTCTCCGCCGCGATTGCACCTTGTCGTTGACTTCAGAATAGAGTCTCCGGCCGCATAATTGTGGCGAGAGGGTTTGCTACCTGAAATAGTTTCATAATGTTGCTGCTTCGCAACTGGTCGCGCAGCATCTGCGGCGAACGACTTCGATGTCGCGCTCATAGGTTGCAGTCTCGAAAGGAACCGCCCGCTCATTTGGCACGATTTGCACATCCGTGATTCGCCACCGTGGTGAATCTAGCGTTGCCCAGCCAATCCTCGATTGAGGATGGCATGCCGCGAAGAAGCGGATCACTGAATTGCCCGACGGCGCAAGCCTCGCGACAAATATATTTCGATTTATCAAAAATTTGTCTCAATGCTAATAATCCGAAGTCTCACCCCATCGAGGGGCGCTTCACGATCGTCGCGAACGTGGGTCGAGCTGCGGTGGACGCCGAGCGCGCGACGGACGAGAGCATGCGAGGCGGACGGGGGCGGAACGAAGAACAAGGCCCGGACGATTCATGTCGCGGGAATGCGAGGCCGTGCTTCCATCCACACTGTCATCGCCCGGCTCGCTGCCTCCGCTGAAGCTTCGGCGCGCCAGGGATTCATGGCCTCGTCGAAGCCTTGACGAAGACGGGACCGGGCGATCCAGTCCCCGCGGCCTCTCGGTTCAAAGCACCGGCGTCTCTGGAATACCGGATCACCCGCTTTCGCCTACGCCGGTGATGACATCGTACAAGCTGTTTGGCAGTTGAATCGGAAATCGCGGCTTCGTCATTGCGAAGCACGGCCTGTCGAGCCCTAGCTCGCGGCAACAGGCCCGCCTTCGCCCTTTGGGCTTCGGCGTGGCATCCTTCTCTCGCTTCGCTACCATGGGACCGAGCGCAGCTTGCGGCGACAGTCCGTCTTCGCTTTCGCTAGCTCAAGCTACGCCGGACACGCTCCGACCTGAAGGTCTCCGCGTGGCTGCGCCACGCGAAGCCCGTCAGGGCGAAGCGTGGTGGGTGCGACAGGGATCGAACCTGTGACCCCTACCATGTCAACGCAGCGCGCTGACAGAAACTACAGTGAAATCCCTCCCGATCCTGCCGCAAATGTCCGCAAACGTTCACGTTCGGATCACGGCAATCTTGGGCATTTCTTGGGCCGGGCCCCACCAGAAATGCGAAGCCGGCGCAGGGGCGGCAACCTCTGCACCGGCAAAACCAATCTGGAAGCGTCTTCGCCCGCAGAACGTGACATAGCCGCCGCTCAGGCGCAACACCTTCAACGCCTCTTCGCCCTGCCCCTCGCCACCGCGGCCCAACTCGCTGAACTGGCATTCCCCATTGGAGGTGGCCGGTGAGCAGCAAGATCCAGCAAACCATCAGCCGCGCCGTCGGCGGCAGCGTCGCCATCGCGAGCATCCGCGACCCAGCCGACGGCACGGTAAAGTTCACCGTCACCTATTCGAGCCGTGCGACCTACTGGCAATCGCGGCATCGATTTACCGAGGTCGAACACGCACAGGCAGGCGCCCTCGCGCTATCGGACTTCCTTGGCGCGGAGGTGCACCTGTGAACAAGATCATCACCCTGCCGCCGGTCAAGCCGGCGACAACGCCGAAGGCGCCGCGCGGCGACCTCTCGACAGCCGCCACCGCCCTCCGGGAGATGCCAGCCCTGCAGCTGCTGGTCGCCTTCGACGACTTTGCCAGACGCCCGATGCTGGTGAAGCCCGGCCCTTGGGAATTTGATCCACACAGCTTTGAGCCCCGGCCGTGGGAAAGCACCGACGACCTGCGCTTGACCGAGTACCTGCAGCAGTCAGGAATCCCGGTAAAGCCTAGAACGGTTGGCGAGGCCGTCGAGCTCGTTGCCCGAGAGAGGTCGTTCAATCCCGTGATCGACTATCTGGATAGCGTCGAGCACGATGGGCTCGGCCGCGTCGACCACTTCTTCCAGAAGTATTTCGGCGCCGATGACAGCCCCTACTCGCGATCGGTCAGCCGTTGCTTTCTGATCGGCTCCGTCGCTCGCGTCATGTGCCCCGGCGTGAAGAACGACCACCTGCCTGTGCTCGAAAGTGCGCAGGGCGAAGGCAAGTCGACGGCCTTGAAGGTGATGTTTCAGCCGTGGTTCAGCGATGAGCTGGCAGACTTCGGCAGCAAGGACGCCGCTCTGCAACTGATGGGGATCTGGTGTCATGAGCTTTCGGAGATGGATGCCTACTCTCGCGCTGAGGTCGGTCGGGTCAAGGCGTGGATATCCCGCACCGTCGACCGTTTCAGGCCACCCTACGGCTATAGGGTTGCCGAATTCCCGCGCAGTTGCGTGTTTGCGGGAACTACAAACCGCGATGAGTATTTGCGGGACGAAACAGGCAACCGGAGATTTTGGCCGTTGAAGACGGGCAAGATTAACCTCACCGCGCTAGGCGACGACAGAGACCAGATATGGGCCGAAGCCGTTCGACTATATCGGGCCGATGTCAAATGGTGGTTGATAAACCCCGAAGCGTTGAGGCAGGCCAAGGCCGAACAGTTGGCGCGCGTTGTCAGCGATCCTTGGGAAGCCATCGTCGCCGATTACACCGCCGACAAGAACCAGGTGTCGACCCCGAGCGTGCTGTCCCACGCCATCGGCTTGCCGGTGACCCAACACGATCAGAAGTCCCAAAACCGGGTTGCCGCATGCCTCATCAATCAGGGATGGACCCGCTTCCAGGTCAGGACTGGTGACAAACGCAGGTGGGATTATCGGAGGCCGGCGTGAATTTTCGCCTCCTGTCACCACCTGAAACCGGTGACACCGTCGATAGTGGTGACGCTAGAAGTACCCATAAACATTGCTTTGTCACCAGTGTCACCAGTGTCACCAGTGTAGTTACGCGTATAGGTGCGCACACATACGCGCAGGAGAAAGTTTCAGACCTAAGGGGTGACACCGGTGACACTGGTGACAGCCCAGTGCGCTGTGGTGCGCTGTCCGCTGTGGTGGTTCCGGATCCTATCACCCAGTCCGGCTCACACGGCAAGACTGAGCAAGCGGGGTCGACGGGTAAAAAGCTGAGGAGCACATCGCATGGATGACCTCAGAGCGATCCGCGCTGACCTGGCTGCCCTATTGGAGCGCGTCGACCGCGCCTTAGGTGCGACCGCGTCACCAGCAAGCAATGGTCCTTCCGCCAGCGACGATGACCTGATCTCGACTGCGGCCGCTGCGCTACGATTCAATCGGGACCAAGAAACTATCCGCCGGTGGTGCGCGATCCACGGCATCGGCTTCAAGGTGGTTGGACGCTGGCAAGTGTCGGTTCGGCGCCTTTATGCCTTTCAGCGTCGCTTGAAGAAACCTGTGTGATGTGGGTTTTGTTGGATTTGAGGGTTTGCCGGTGTGGGTTTCGCTCGCGACACAGGCGTCATGACCTATCGACCGTTGCCATTTCCAGCTCGATACGTTGATCGCCTGGTGGTCTCAGCACCGCAGGACTTCGGCCGTGCCGTGCGCGAGGCCGCAGCTAAGCAAGGCCTGTCGACCGCGGACTTCGTCCGCTTGGCCGTTGCAGAACGTGCCGCCGATGCCGGCATCGCATGCCCGCGGCTTCCCATCCTTTCGAACTCGACTTTCACGCCCGATCGCATCACGCGGCGGGTCAAATAGGAGCGCGCCCATGAATCTTCCATTCTCCCGCGGATCGGTGACCAAGCTTGAGGATGCCCTGACGAAAGACACCAAGGCGCTGGAAGCCTTGGAACAGGAATTGATGAAGGCGTCGGCCGAGCTCGAAACGCCTGACGTCGATGCGACCGATGACGATTTGAAGGCTCTGCTCGCAAAGCGCGACCTGGCCAAGGTCCGGGTCGACCAAGCGCGCAATCGGGTCCGCAAGAGTGAGCAGGCGCTGAGTGACGCCCGGACGGCCGCCGCCGAAAAGGAGCTGAAGGAGTCGTTGGCACGCGTCAACGCCATGGGCGCCAACGCGCAGAAGCAGCTCGAGACGTTCCTCGCCACCACCAACAAAGAGGCGCAAAAGGTGTTGCGCACGATGGCGCAAGCCGAACTCGCGCGCGAGGAGCTGAATCGCAAGTTGCCCGAAGATCAGCGGATTCAGCCGTTCGAGCTGGCCGTGCTCATGTCGCCCTCGATCCCCCGTCAGGATATCTCCCGAACGCGGGAACTGCACTGGCTCAACCCGCATGGCGGCAAACCTTTCGGTCCGGAATTCGCCCGCAAAATCAAGGACAGCGGCAACGGCACCGCTTATCTCTCAAGTCCAGGAACGGACTATAGCGCTGGCCACACCATAAATATCTCGCGTCGACAGTATTTCGATCGCATCCGCTATTCAGACTGGGTGCGCGGTACCGGCGCATCGTCATTGGCGGAGGTTCTGGCCCTCCCGGGCCTTCGAGGCGGCGTCCCTGGTTGGGAGCCCATGTCCCGACCGTCGCCCGAAAGCATCTTGCAGGAGCTTGATCGGATCGAGAACGCGGAAGCACCGGCGGACCGCGTTCCTGAGGTCAAAGAGCTGCTCGAGGCCGTCAGTCCGGTCTTCACCACCGTCGACGAGCTGAAAACTTGGGAGGCCGAACAGGCAGCCCAGGCCAAGACGGACGAAGCCGCCTGATCCCAGAGGGCACAATGAAAGGGACGACAATGTCAGTGCAACAGATGCCTTCGGCGCGTCAGATCTACGCTCAGCGCCGAGCGGCCAGAGAAGCGCGGTCAGCCGCCGTCAGTCTCGACGCGCTGCTTGGCACCAGTAGGCCAGCTGTGTCGGTGAATGCGAGCCCGGCCGCTGACTTGGATCACAACTCGATCTACGCCCGGCGCCGGCAGGAAGCCCAGCGGCGCGGCAGCATCCGATGAGCAGCTTGGGTCGGGAAACGTGGTGCGGGCGCGCGCCGGGCGGATTCCGACCTGCGCGGGGGGCGGCGCGTTGTGGTGCCGTCGGTCCCCCCGCGCGAATTCCCGGTCGATGTCTCCATGGTCGTCGATCCAAAGCCGCCGCGCGCCGTTCTGACCGGTCGGCGCGCGGCGGCACACCATCATGAAGGGGAATGACTGATGCACAAAGTTAACCGCAACGTGAGCCGAGGCTGGCTCCGGACCATGGCGCAGACAGTTTGGCAGGGAGGCAGGAAGAGACCGGCTGTCCTCTCGGCGCAGACCGCCGAGCGACTGATCAGCACCGGCAAGGACTCGGAGTTGCACAGGCTCGTGAAACGCGAAGGCATCTCGCTCTCCGAGGCCATCAAGCGCGTTCAGCAGGTTGTGGCTGGTAAGCCTCGCTCGGCAGCACCAAGGCGGGCTGCCCCTCCGTCGAACTCGGTAGAGCTGATCACAACGCCACTCCCGGCCGACGCTGGCAGCTGGGACCAAGCGATCGCCAAGGTCAACGCCGAGTACCGGGTCACAGCACCGCTGAAAGGCTGAACCATGACGCACCACACGGTACCCGACGCACTCGTCACCCTCCGACCGGGCCAGCCGGCCATCCTGATGGCAGATGGCAAAATCGACTACGACCGCGCCCGGCCGCTCGAAGCCAGCGAGGAGCGCATCCAGCTGCCCGAGCTATCGTCACGGCCGCCCGGCCGATGGGTCATTACCGTCGACGACAGCCCAACGCTGAGCATCCTTCCCATCGGCACCAAGATCATATTGGCAGTCTTTGCCGTCGGCGACCTGAGGTCACCACCCATGGACGGCAAGACCGTCATCTTCCATGGCGTTCCGGCCGACAAAGCCATCCGGATCAATCCCCGCGGCTGCACAGTCACCGGTGATCTCGACAACGAGCCGGGCTGCGAGAGCATCACGCTAACGAAGACGGAGGCCACCACTTGGCAGCTGGCCGGGCTTAGCGGGTCCTGTCAGCGCCTTGCAGCAATACGGGCTGCAAGTGCGCTCGACATCGCTAGCGGTAGACCCTGAAATTCTTTACGCACCCGCGCAGTTTACGCGGGCAACCGAGGTAACGACGACGATGGGACTTAGCCGACGGGAGTTCGCGAAGCGGGAGGGCTGCAGCGAAGGCGCGGTGCGAAACGCTTTGAAACAAGGGCGTTTGTCAGCGATGACGGATGGCACGCTCGACGCTAGCCAGCTTGGCGGTCGATGGCTTCTGAACCTCCGCGGAACGCGTGAGAGGCGCGTAAAGCGCGAGGCCCACGCCGCGCAACTTACGCAGCAAGATGCGCAGGACGACATCATCCTGCGCATGAAGCGAGGCGGAGGGCAGATCAGTTACGGCGTTCTGGCCGACAAGTTCGAAGCACTCACCGAGCGCCTGTTCGACGTGACGGCCGACGACGCCCTCGATCTGAACATCTTGGAGTTCTACGTGGGGGTCTATTACCTCCTTCTGTGGATGACGTCGGTCCTCGGAGGGAGTCCGGCCGAGGACGGCGAATTCACGATCACAAAGGACAGCTGGGATTACGCCATCGGGGTGGCCTTTCAGGCAGCTACGGAGACCGACAACATGGTGGTCGTAGCCGGCCTCTTACGTGGCCAGCTCGGAGCCGCCGCGGTGGAGATCGTCAAGGCACAGGAGGTGCGCGGTCGTGGCTAAGGGCAAGAACGAAATCCTGCTCAGCATCGCGCTCGAGGGCGACCAGGACGTCAAGAGGACCGGTTGAATGAAACTGACCATCAAGATCAAAGGTGACGTTGCCCAGATGTTGGATGGTGAGAGCAGGCGCGTCGCCACGGCGCTGACCGGGGCGTTTCGAGCTGCCGGCGACAGACTGAAGCAGGGTGGTCGGTCAGCCATCGCGGCGGGCGGCTTCTCCTCGCGATGGCAGAATGCGTTCCGAGTGAATGTCTATCCGAAGAATGGAACGTCCACGTCTCCGCGGATTTTCGGGTTTCACAAGATCAAATACGCGGGCCAATTCCAGGACCCTGAGCCGGTTGTCGGCTCGCCCTACGTCTGGCTGCCGATCGAGAAAAACCTGCCCGGCGGCACGCATTGGACGCCTAGCAAGTACTCGCGGACGATTGGCCCGCTGAAGAGCGGTCGTCATGGGACCCGCCCGATCCTGTTCGGACAGATTTCGGTCAATCGCGCTGGTGCGCCGCTCAGGCTGACGCGCAAGGGTGTTCGCCTGACGAAGGTCCGCAAGATCTGGCTGCCGGTGTTTGTCGGGGTGCGGTCAGTGAGTGATCCAAAGCGTTTCGACCTCAACGCGGAGGCGGAGAAGGTAGCCTCCGAGATCGGCGAGCTCTTCGCCGCAGAATGGAGCAAAACCGGTGGCTAAAGGTAAAAACGAAATTCTGCTTTCGATCGCGCTCGAAGGCGATCAAGACATCAAGAGCAAGCTGCAGGCCGTCGGCGACATCGGCAAGCAGTCCTTGACGGGCATCGAGAAGAAGATCGCTGATACCGGGAAGGCCTTCGACAAGGTGGTGCCTGAGAGCGGCGGCGGGTTGCAGAAAGCGTTGGCGCCGGTATTGGAGACATCGGGCATCCAGGGTGCGCTATCCGGCGTCACCGGGCTCCTGAGCCGGTTCGGCGGGGTTATCGCTGGTGGTGGTCTGCCAGCCGCTCTCGCTGCAATCGGCGCCCATCTTGCCAAGATCCGTGAGGAAACCGACGGCACGGCAACGAGGCTTAAGGCGCTGGGTGCAAGCGAGAGTGCGCTGGGCAATTTGCGCCAAAGTGCCAGGACCATTGACGCCGAGCCCAAGGATCTGACGGCTGGTTTTGAGGATTTCTTGCCCGTCAAGCGACGGCAGGAGCTTCAGTCGCCGTTCGGCGTCTCCGACATTTCCGAAGACAAGTTCCTCGCCGCCCAACGCGCGCTGACAGCCGGCGGCAAGATCGACCGCCTTCAGACCCCGGACGCGGTCGCGAGAGCGAACAGCTTCTTGAGAGGCATCCTTCAACCTCATGACATCGGCAACGGCGAACAAGCCCCCGGCCTCGTGGCAGGCGGGCTCTCCGGCCTCTCGCCGAGCCAGGCCAACCGCGTCGCGCGCGCGATCGGGGGGCAGCTCGGTACGCCCATCCGAAACGCAGATGAGCTACAGCTCCTGCTCGAGCAGAAGGACAAGCAGGGTCGGTCGCCCGTGGTCCGCCCCAGCACCGTCTTCGACGCGCTTCGACAAGATGAGCCCGCGGCGCGCGCGGAAGCAGAAAAACATCGCACCATCGGCGATGCGAACGACCGTCTGAAGGGGCGCTTCAATGAACTTGGGCAGTCATTCGGCGACATCCTGGGCGAACCTGCCGGCAAGGCGGCGACGGGCGTCCCGGATGCCATTTCGGAGGGGCTCCGCCACATCAGGGAACGGGTCGATGCCAATAAGCCGACTGCAGAGGCTTTCGGCGAGAGCGGCCGCGATTTGGGCGACCGGACAGGTATTCCCGGCGCCGGCCGCGCGGGCGAATTGCTCGGCAGAACGGAGGGCTTGGCATTCGGGCTGGGGCGCGATGCAGTAAGAGGCTACGGCGCGATCGGAAACTCGATCGGCGAGACCCTCGGTAACACCACGATTGGTGGCTTTCTTGGCAGGGCTTTGGTTGACCCCGGCGCGCTGCAGGAGAAGCAGCGTCCCGGTGCTGTCCAGCCAGACCAGCAGCAGCCTCCGCAACCGGCGGCTCAACCGCAGGCGCAGCAGCCGGCGACCCTTGGCCCCCGAAGCGAAGCCCAGCCACAGCAACCTCCGCAGCAGGTTGCGGACCTGGGCGGTGCATTCCTGCGAACTCTACTGGAGTCGGTCTCGGCCGCGGCGAACAATGCCAGCAAACCGGACCTGAAAGTCGACGAGCCTGCCTCCGGCGGCATCCGGGGCGATGCCGGCGACATCGGGAACAGCGTTGGTTCAATCCGTGAAGGCGTTGCAGCGATTGCGGCGGCGCTGAGCGAAGCGGCCGCGGAGATTAGAAGCAGCGCGAAGGGCGAGCCCGTACAGGTGCAGGCGGCCGCGTGGGGTGGCTTGATTAGGCGTCGTCTTGACGGTGGAGGCCATGTCAGCGGTCCCGGTACCTCGACCTCGGACAGCATTCCGGCGATGCTCTCCGACGGCGAGTATGTCATCAGAGCCTCTGCGGCGCGCAAGATCGGTCGCGGCGGTCTGGACTGGCTTAACGCCGGGATGCCCGGCTATGCCGACGGTGGCGACGTGGACAGCAGCGTCGTCGGAGACACACTCGCAAACTCGAATACGCTTGGCCCCGGCGACCATCAGATAACCTTTGATCCGGCCACCGGTGGCGCGTGGATTGACGGCATTCTTCACACGCCAGGCGACCCGATCCTGGAAGATTCCTTGGTCAAGCAGGCCATTGCGCAGTCAAAAGCTGGCATGAACGCGCAATCGTCGAAGAGGAAAATACAAATCAGACTTCGTCGGTCGATTTGGGCACAGCGACGACAGCGACACCTATGTCGCGAACGGCGGCCCGATCGGGCACTTTGCTGATGGTGGTGCAGTCGGCGGGCTCCGAGCCTATTTCTCGCGGCATTTCGCCGACGGCGGACATGTCAGCTTCCCTCAGCTTGCAATCGGCAGCCCCGTTGGTTTCGACGGCAGTATCGGCAGCGGCTCCGCTCCCTTGTTGAGCTCTAACAGCAGCGACGCTGAGCACTTCGGCACCGTCGACCTCCGCACGAACCATGGCGACTTTCCCGTGAAAGCTTCGCGAGATGTTCTAGGGCAAATGACGAAGGCCGCAGGTGATGCATCTCTCGCGCAGACCGGCCCGCGTCCGAGCTGGTATGGGGGCAGGTGAAAACATGACGGACCGCGATGAGATAATTCGCCGGGAATTGTTCGCTCTGATCCACGACTCGGCGACCACGAAGCGTGACGGTGGACTCGTCCTCACGCTCGACAACATCAATCCGGCCCTGATCGAGTTCGTCCGAGGCCACGATATCTATGTGGTGTTCTGGAGCGAAGGTGGTGCCGATCATCCGCTTCTCATTCGCCAGTCCACAAAGGATCACGGCGGGTTAAGAGGCAACGCAGCATTCGTCAAGGATTATGCAACCGCTCTGGCGCTCCGTGTTGCCTGCCAATCAGACGACAACGTTGCGCCGGACGTGGTCTCGATGGAGATGACGCCGGAGATCGAGGCGCTGCTTCGCGCCGAGGGCAAGCTTTCGGCTGTCGTCGAGTGGAGCGAATGACAGACAGGCCGGAAAGCCGCAAGACGCACATCACCCGCATCTTCGGTACTAATCGTTCGGGTGACATTCTGTCCGATGTCTGGGCCGATGTTGAGCGAATGGACATCATCAAGAGCTCACATCAAGTACCGCCCGATTTGCAGTGGCAAGGCCTGCAGCGTCAGTTGCGATGGTGCGATGATCCGAACGCCGATGACTATTCGGAGGACGGCACGCCGTCACGGATTATGGAGACGGTAAAGGTCTGTGATCCGGCGGCGACCGAAGATCTCGATGATCCAGATGAATGGATACCCATTCAGGTCATTAAAGGACTGAAGTCTCGCGTCGAGACCGGTACAGAAGTCAACGGCGGCACCGCGATGAGCCGCTTTCTTGCGAGCGTTACGCAACAGGAATTGACAACCGCGCGCAAGATCGAGGTGCGAAAAATCTCGCACCATGACACGAGCATCGATGACGACGCGCAGGCGGCAGCGGATGCTGGGCTAAAGCAATATGTCGTCCCCAGCAATCAGTACGAGAAGGACGATAGCACCAAGGACGACACACAGTACGTCGACCACGAGATTATCACCTATCTAAAAACGAGCGGGAATCATGGTGACGTGAGCGGGCAGCGCGGACAGACTAAACTGCTCAATCAATACCTCATCGACGAGAGCGACGATCCTGATGGCTCGGTAACTGGCAGCTCCGGCTATAATCCGCCGTACAGGCTCGATCCATACCAGAACATCATCAACGTGAAGTTCGGGCTGGATCAGCAGTATGTGGCGTCATGGTACAGCACTGGCGCGGACGGATCGGTGCCACCGACGAGCGATTTTGACGGCAACTCGGGTGCTACTGTTGGCAGCTGGACGGTCTTCACGGATGGCTATATCGCATCAGGCTCGATAGAGATCAAGCAGGGCGACAAGACGATAAGGAAGAAGGTCTACTTGCAGGCGGATTTTAAACCGCAAGGTGACCTGACGCCAACGCCGGTTCAGCTGGGTGAGATCAAGAATGGTGCAGTTACTTGGAGCACCGTGTTCAACGCGCCGGGGCGTGTGACAGCAATAAGCTATGCGAAGGACAAATTCTTCGTGACATCGGTTCCGGATAGCGACGGTGCGTAATCCGAAGCAAGCCGGCCACTGATTCCGACGCAACCCGGCCACCGATTCCGACGGAAGTCGGCCACCGATTCCGATCGAAGCCGGCCACCCTGTTGAGACCGGCCTGACGCTCTCGAAGACGGCGATCGAATCGCGGACCAGCCCCCCTTTGCGGCCGAGCAAGGGGAGGTCTGATGCCCGCCGAGAGAGCGCCGATGCGGAAGGTTCGAGAAGTTTTGAGACTGCGGCACGCCCTTGGCGTGAGCGAGCGGCAGATCGCCGTCACCGTCGGCATCAGCCGATCGACGGTTGGCGAGTATCTGCGGCGGGCTGCCGTGATCGGCATCACCTGGCCGGTGCCGGAAGGGATGGACGACGGCGAGCTCGAGCGCCGGCTGTTCACGCCGCCGACATTCGAGGAGAAGCCGGCGCGGCCGTTGCCCGACTGGACGGCGGTGCACCGGGAGCTGAAGCGGCGCAGCGTGACGCTGCTCTTGCTGTGGGAGGAATATCGCGCGGAGCACGCGGACGGCTATGGCTACAGCCGGTTCTGCGATCTCTACCGGAAATGGAGCGAGACGATCTCGCCGACCATGCGGCAGGCGCATGGGCCTGGAGAGAAGCTGTTCGTCGACTTCGCGGGCGACACGGTGCCGGTGTTCGACGCCGCTACCGGCGCGCAGCGGCTGGCCCATGTCTTTGTCGCCGTGCTGGGAGCATCCAACTACACCTTTGCCGAGGCGCGCTGGTCGGAGGGGTTGGCTGACTGGATTGCGGTGCACGTCAATGCTTTGCGGGCGATCGGCGGCGTGCCGAAGGCGATCGTCTGCGACAATCTGAAATCCGGCGTCACCGCCACCTGTCGCTATGAGCCGGGCATCAACCGCACCTACCAGGAGCTGGCCCAGCATTACGGCACCGCGATCCTGCCCACGCGTCCGCGCAAGCCGCGCGACAAGGCGAAGGTGGAAGTGGCGGTGCAAATCGTCCAGCGGTTTGTGCTGGCGAGGCTGCGGAACCAGCGCTTCTTCTCGCTTGACGAACTCAACGCGGCAATCCGCGAGGCGATCGCCGACCTCAACGCCAAGATCATGCGCAAGCTCGGCGTGAGCCGCAATGAGCTGTTCGCGCAGATCGACAAGCCGGCGCTCAAAGCCCTACCGCCGATGCCGTATCAGTATGCCGAGTGGAAGAAGTGCCGGGTCGCGCCCGACTATCACGTCGAGCTCGCCGGTCACTACTACTCGGTGCCCTCACGTCTGATCCGCGAAGAGCTCGAGGCGCGCATAACCGACAGGACGATCGAGATCCTGCACAAGGGCATCCGGGTGGCCAGCCACGCCCGCTCTGACGTGCCCCATCGCCACACCACGATCCCGGAGCACATGCCGAGCGCGCACCGGCGCTATGCCGAATGGACGCCGGCGCGGATCAAACGAGAAGCCGCCAAGATCGGCCCCGCCACGATCGCTCTCGTCGAGGCGATCATGAGAGCCAAGCCACACCCCGAGCAGGGCTTCCGGGCTTGTCTCGGCATTCTGCGGCTCGCACGCAGCTACGGCTCGGCCCGCATCGAGGCCGCCTGCCAGCGCGGCAACGACATCGGCGCGACCACCTACGGCTCGATCAAGTCGATCCTGCAGCACGGGCTCGATCGCGCCTACGCGAATGAACAGCCGCCGGACGGGCCACCAATCCGACACGGCAACATCCGCGGCACCGATTACTACCACTGAAGAAAGGAGAGACGATGTTGACACATCCCACTCACGAGCGCCTCGTCGCGCTCGGGCTCAATGGCATGGCGAAGGCCCTCGACGAACAGCAACGACAGCCTGACATCGCCGCGCTGGCCTTCGAGGAGCGCCTCGCGCTGCTCGTCGACCGCGAGGCGACCGAGCGCGAGAACAAGCGCCTGGTCGCCCGGTTGCGGTTCGCAAGCCTCCGGCAAAACGCCGTCGTCGAGGATATCGACATGAAGGCGCCGCGCGGACTCGACAAGCCGCTGTTCCAAAAGCTCGTCGCCGGCGAGTGGATCGACCGGCATCAAAACCTGCTCATCATCGGCCCGACCGGCGTCGGCAAGAGCTGGATTGCTTGCGCCTTGGGCCACAAGGCCTGCCGGGACAACCGCTCCGTGCTCTATCAACGGCTGCCGCGGCTGTTTGAGGCGCTCGCCCTCGCGCGGGGCGACGGCCGCCATGCTCGCCTCCTCAGGACCCTGGCGCGCGTGGAAC
Organism: Bradyrhizobium sp. USDA 3364; assembly: GCF_054056355.1. NCBI lineage: Bacteria > Pseudomonadati > Pseudomonadota > Alphaproteobacteria > Hyphomicrobiales > Nitrobacteraceae > Bradyrhizobium > Bradyrhizobium sp. USDA 3364. The sequence goes on along the minus strand of NZ_JBSRYG010000002.1, from coordinate 3,895,314 downwards.
TCCTGATCCTTGACGACTGGGGGCTTGCCTCGATGACGGCCGAGCAACAACGCGACCTGCTGGAGATGATGGAGGATCGCCATGGCCGCGGCTCAACCGTGGTGACAAGCCAGCTCCCGGTCGAGCATTGGCATGAACTCATCGGCAACCCAACCATTGCCGACGCCATCCTCGATCGCCTCGTGCACAACGCCCACAGGCTCACCCTCAAGGGCGAGAGCCTGCGCAAAGCCGCCGCCAAGCGTCAGACGCTTGACGACGAGGCCGCCAACTGACCTGATGACGACGTCGTCGCGAGAGCCCGCCTCGGCAGGCGGCCGGGATCATCGGAATCCCCGGCCGGCTTCCATCGGTACAGGCGGCCGGCTTCGCTCGGAATCCACGGCCGACTTCATCGGAATGCGCAAGCGACGGCGTGCAATGCCTTTTGTCGATCACGCAGGACGGCAGCAAGTTTACGACAGTCCAGCCATGGGCAGGCTTCAGCGCGCCGAACGGCGGTGGCAGCTCTTCGAATGTTGCCTACCTAAACGTCGGAACCGCGGAAAACCCCGTTGATCGTTACGTCATGACGGGCACGACGCTCGTGACAGAAGATGTCACTGTGCCTGCGGAAGTGATCTCAGAAGACCCTGCGGGCCTGGGCTGCAACGACGGTTACACTGAGACCGTATTCGATACGAATTTCGCCTGGGCTACATCGTCGAATGGATTTAGCTGGAGCACGGGATATTCCCCGGCAGTGTATGAAGGGATTGCCGGTAGTGCAGGCTCCGCTGGCCCAACGATCGCGGCGGGCAACGGCGTGTTTGTTGCTGGTGCGGGTCGTAAGAAAAGCTTCGCGGAAGCAGAGCCTGTGGTGTTCTCGTGCTGTGTTGACTACGGGCCTCCAGTCGGTGGCCACTGCAACATTCTGCAAGCGACCCGCCCTGAATTCGTTTTGAATAGCGCCGCTGTTGCGGTGTCGCGGGATGGCCGCACATGGCAGACCGTCGCTTTGCCTGGTGCCGAGGTGAGCAGCAGCGTTGATGGCGACACGGCATCGAATGGCAATCTCGTTGTGTTCATCAAACATAGGCAAAAGCCACCGAAGAAGGGCATCACGGGGTTCTTCATCGCGACGAGCCAGACGGGCGGCCCGCATCCTCACGGCAGGATCTACAAGTCGGAGGACGGCTTCAGCTGGGAACTCATCGGCTCGACCAATGATCGGCTTTATCAATACCTCAGTGCCATCGCTGAGACGCTCCGCAACACGGAATCGGTTTGATGCCCTGCGAGGCCTGCGAAAAACGACGCAAAATCTTGACCGATCTGATCGCATCGCTTCGGAGCGCGGCCCCGCAGAGCGCGCGCGCGAAACTGCAAGAGTTTCGCAAAAGCTTTACTGGGCAGGCCGATGCACTTGAGATCGAAGCGGGCGCAAAACGGCGCCTCGCTGATGAATGATGCTGCACAAGAGCGGCGCGAGGTAGCCACTCCTCGCGACGGGAAGATTAGGCATTCTCAAGACAAATGCCCACCAACCCTCAAAGATATTGGGCTTACCGGCAACGTGGTGCACGAGGCCCGCATCATCCGCGATGCCGAAGAGGCCGATCTAAGGGTCAAGTCCTAGCGCCAGATGCTCCACCCGATCGCGATGAGCAGTAGTGCCAGCATGCAGCAGCAGGCCGAGCCCGCGGGTAGCGCGTGATTTTTATTGCGGCGGGTAGAAAAGGATCTTCTCGGCGATAATGGCTGTGCCGAGTTCAGTTACCGTTCCGCGCACCGTAGCCGGACATTCGGCTCGTCCTCCACAATGCTCCAGGATGTAGGCGAGACCATCCGCGTCAAGTCTTGTTACGACGATTTGACGGAAGAGCCTCGCCGATGACGACGAAGTAAGCTTGGATCGTCCGTAACTATACAAAAACACCATGCTTCCGGAGAGTTCGGTTTCAATGAAGCCGGTCATCTCGACCTTTTTCCGCGGCTCCAGCTTTGCGCGGCCTACCTCTAAATCGATAAGGGAAAGTTTCGCGTATGATGGATCATCGTTTAACTGGACTTGGGCTGCCGCGGGCATACTGAAGGTGAGGAAGAATGCGAGAGCGGCGAGAGGCAATATCAGAGGACGGTTTATCATTCTGAACTCCCGTTAAGGAACAGGAGTTAGTTTTCGGCAACCGCCGGTGGAGCGCAAGCGTGTTTTTGCGGGGAAGGTTTATCGGCGGCGCCAAGCCTGATCGTCGTAATAACCATCGGAAAGCTGAACCGTGGGGTAGCGCTCTTCAAACTTTTCAAGGATGGCTCGGATTCCTTGGGCCTGACCTCTCAGCGTAGGAATGACCGGCTTGCGCTCGAATGGTGCCTTCTCGCCGAACGCAAGATGGAACGTCTTTTCAAACTGCGACGGATCGATATTGCCGTCAGGTGAAACGACGATACCAGTCCCATTCAAGTGTAAGCGGCTACGAAGACCGGGGCCTGTACCAAGCCGTAACCCATTCAGGTCAACAGGTTTACGCTTTCCTTTGGGATCAACGACTCTGTGAAGTTCAACGAAATCGCTAACCACCGTGATCAAACGGTGCTTGTCGCTGTTACTTAAGCTGTGTAGTTCATAGAGGTTATCGTCGCCTCCTGGGTACGGCCGGATGGACCCGATCAATTCTGGTGCGTTTTTGACCCGATCGATCATGGCCGTCTCTATCCGTTTTTTTAGCTTCGCTGGCTTACTTACAAACGGAAAACCGACATCCTCCTTGCGATCGTCCGGGGTGAGCTTTCCCGAAACCAAAGCCCAAACAATATGGTCGAGAACCGCTCTTAGATTCGTGGCGATGTCTCCGATCATCAAACCGAATTCGGTGGGTAGGACTTGACCTCGATACAGGAATCTCATCACCAGATGGCCCATGAAATCTTGATGAGCGTGAAGCTTTAAGAGCGGGCTTAGGTACGCTGTAGACGCGGCCTCGAGATGATCGATATGTCGCGTGGCCCATTGAAGCTTTGCATGTGCGCTGGCGAAGAGCGACATCCTGCGGCGGGTGACCATTGTCAAGCTATTCTACCGCCGGCCACATCGCAGAGCGTCAATCGCTTGGGAAGGGGGCCCTTAGCGGCGACAAGATAAAGGGCAGCAATTGCCCAGACCAAGCGGTTCATTTCAAATGCCCCACAAGAAAGGAGGCAGCGTACTGCAGCTTTAGCGAGTGGGAAAGTGGGCCTATCTCCCGCGGTCGCGCCTGCTGAACATGCTTCGAAACCCACGCGGCAACCGCGGAAATTCTTCATCCGGCTTTGGCTTGTTGCACTTCGGGCAGGGCGCGCCAGCACCGCCGCACCGGCAGGCATGATTGCCGGTCCAAGGTTGATCGGGGTGGTTCTCGCAGACCCAACCTGTGTCGTCGCAAAGGATGCATGCTGGCTCGGTCATCGCATCAGCTCGAACAACTCGATGACGTCAGCCAGCCGCAGCTTGGCCCCCTTTTGGCATGTGCTGAAGGAGCATATGCCTGGTCTCCGCGGCGATCTCGTCGCGCTTGAGCGGGCTCGGCTCGGCATGGAACAGGTGCATCTTGTCAGCGAAGCGCCGGGCGACCTCAGGCGGGATTTCGAGCGGCTTTCTCAGCATGCCCAAAGATAGGCATCCCAGCCGGTTTTTGCGACTCTAGGAACCCGCGCGCCGCGAATTGGGTTATTGCTGGCCCGGCGCAGGACGGCGCCGGGTCGACTCCAAAGTGAACTTCGCCCCGGTCTGTACCCCTCGGCCCGGGGTCCTTTTTTAGGTGAACAGGTCTTTGCCGGCCTGTTTCATCCGCACGAACGTCCCGCTCTCGTGATACTCGAGCCAGCCTTGCTTGATCGCATACTGTAGGCCGGCCCAATATTCGGCCGGCGTCGCCTTGTCCTCGTCGATCATCGGCCGGTTGATCTTCTCGATGTAGATCCGGCCGTCCTGGATCGGCTCGAACGCCCTCGCATGCTCGATGATCCTGCGGGCTGCTTTCTCGGGATCGGAGTAAAGACGGTCACCTACGTGTTTCATTCGCCCGGTCCGTTCTTCTTGTGAGGCACAGTCACGATTCTCCATTCGCAATAGTCGTAGATCCCGGCCCAGTGATGAACCAGCTTTCCACATCTCCGGCAATCGAACGATCCGGAGCTATTCAGGGGAATCGATCCGCGTTCCTGGAGTGCCGAATAGACTGTGCCGCAGTTGGAGCAGGCAAAATGAATGGTGATCGGTGGGGTCATCAACGGTTCCAACAACCTGCGCTTCAGGCACGTTCCTCGGACCATCCAGAGCGCTTTGCCGCAACGGATGAGGGGTGACTTTACTGATCCGGAGGGCGTACAGGCCCTGCAAGGAGACGGTAGGTTGGGACTAGTTCGGAATTCCACGTTTCAATTGTTGCGCCGCAGACGGAGCATTCAAAACTGCCACTCTCGCGAGCCGGAGCCACGGACGCGCTACGGTCGTAGACCGCGCCGCACTGGCAATTTCGATGATCCGATTCCATCGTATCTGAGCAGTTCCGTCCTGCGGTTTCTAGACAAACAATTGTCCGATGGTCGGCGTTCCAAAGAGGCGCTTGGGGAATCCTTGCGGCGATGTTGCAAGCGCGCTCACCGCTCCCCCGGCCACCAGGTCGACGGCGGGTTCATGGTCGAGATCATGTTCGTCCGCAATGCCACAAGGTGGCTGCGCTTGAATGGGTGACCGTGCCGGCGCGAGCAATTCTTGCAGCGCATATACCGCTCCAGTTCGTGGACCGGTGTCCACTTCGGCCGCCGCACGATGTCCAGCGCGACCGTCTGATGCGTCTCGCAGCCGAGGCACTTCACCTCGAGGTAGCGGTAGCCGGCATTGAGCGCGTCGCCGAGGGCCGGGGACGGCTGGGCTGGTCCCTGAAAGGCGAGCATCCGGGCGTTCCAGGCCTGGCAGGCAGCCGCGTCCGCCGTCAGCCTGGCTTCCTTGGCCCGCTCGGCCAGATGCCGGACGGTGGCGCCGAACATGTACTCCCGAGATTTCGAGCCCATCGCACATGATCGCGCGAAACCTCCTGAGCGAGAAGCCGCTAGGATTTGTTCGTGCTGGCGCTGATCCGTCCCAGCATTTGGTCAACTAGACTTTTGCTAAGATTGTTACCGGGCCGCCGATCAGTATTTCGGTCGCTTTGCTTGGTTCCTGCGTCCAATACTTAATCGCTGTCTCAACCCAAATATCGAGAAAAGCGTCCCCAGATTTTGTATTCGAGATCCCGTCGAGGTCGCCCCGAAAAGTTGGGATGTCATCCGAGACCTCAACGACGAAGATATGAGCGCCTGGCCTGTATTGATCGCGAAAGGCTGTCGCCGCTGACTGAGTGATGGAAGCATAAACGCACTTCATACGACTCGGTAGTTCAGGATTAGTAAGTCGCCTTGCCGTCTCCAAGACTGCTTCCCAGGTCAAGGAATAAGCGTCCCGGTGAGTTTGAGGAGCAAAGTTGCCGTCCTTTACGTAACGTCGATAGTGCTCCCCCTGTTTGCCAGCCTGAAGGACAGTACCAATGTGATGGTCGACGGGTGAGACGTGAAAGAACCTAGCCATATAGGATTTCGAGCTTTTTCTTGTGGTTAGTGGTGGTGGAGTTATTCGGCGTGAAATTGACTGTCCAACGGAGGGAGTCAATCCCTCCGCCGGCCGCCAGCATCATTCGGCAATATGGTGGTTACGCTTGCTCCCACAAACTCTCTGAAACTGTCTCACCTCTTAGCATGGTGCCGTCTAGATAAGCCGGCGCATCGAGTGAGACTGGGGACCGTATGTCGCCGAACGCCTTGTACGAGAACTGCCGATAGCTGGCCGTCAGGAAGCGCGGATAGGCCGCCTTGGCGTCGGCGAGGTCAAACTCACCTTCCAACGCGGCCAGCATCATGGCGCTCACAATCTCCTTGCGCCGTTCGAAGTCAAGCTGGCGCGGCACGACCTCGTTGATCACAGTGTAGACCTCGTGCGAAGGCCCGGCGATGACACCGGTCAGCGTGGGACCGCGATCCGGGCGGATCACCGTGGAGCGCACCTTGCGAACCTGCATTGATGCGGTCTTGAGCCCCTTGGTCCACGCCAACGACCAGACATAGGGCAACTCGCGACCGGTCTCCTCCGCAATCCGCCGTGCGGTCCACGTAGGATTTGCCTTGATGATCTCAACCACTTTGGAGGCCGGCGCGTAGCCTGCTGACTTTGATCGCCACACGCCGCAGCGTGTTCGATGCTTCGCATCAGCATTCAGCGCGGACTGTTGCCGCAAGCGATCATTGAGTTCCGGATCTTTGTTCAGAGCGACCGTCAGCGTCTCGAATTTGATAATCCTCGGCCGGTTGCCCTTTCGCTGCGTCATGTCGGCAATCGTCATGCCCTTGTTCATGATGCAGTCGGTTACCGTCTCGATTTGCTCGACGGTGTAGTTGTGATGATGGCGCTCGTAAGCCGCGTTGCGACAGATGCGGCAGTAGCGGTGCACAACGCCAGGCCTTGGGGTGTTGACGATAAGATTATCGCCGGCGAGCGGATGACCGTACTTGCAATGCGTCTGTTTCGCTTTCAAAGCGCGAGCCGCATTGGTCTTGTTCATCCGAGCATTATGGTTGCAAAGGGCCACGATGCGATTCCACCATGTCGGATTGGAGGTCTCGCACTCCTGGAACGTGATCGTCTTTGGCGCTGTCAGGTCCAGCGACCGGATCGACCCGCCATTGAAGAAGTGCTTTTCGATCCCGGCGATGTCGCTGTCAGTTAGATCGAAACAAATCCTGCAGCGACGATATGAGTAATTGCCTTTCGTCGAGAACCTGAGTTGTGTGTTCTGCAGGGTGAGCTCGTGACCGTACCTGCAATGAGTATTGACTGGCATTGGCTCGCTCCATCGCGCGCGGAATGCGCGCACGCGGAGCCGAATCCTGAATCGCGTCGGCTGCGTGTTCTGATCGAGTCCGACTGCGCGCGAAAATGAAGCGTGATCGCCTTAGATCTTAACGGCCTGTGACCATGACGGTCACTTCTGCGGTGGCCCAACTGGAGTTTTTACGGAATCAGTGCGCCGACGACGTTAGAGCGCAGTGTGCAGAATTGTGTTTCGAGGTGCATCGTCGGCGAAAGAGAGTAGCCGAAAAACCTTTTTCGCGGGTGCGTTGGGGAACTCAATTGTTCTCACCCTAACAAGGACGACGCGCGTCATGCCCAATATGCCGTCAGGAATATCCTGACTAGCAGTCAAGAGTGGCTTCAGAAATTCTTGAGCCACGGACCCGCGCATTGAGGATCCATCTTCAAGGTGCAGCTCGAACTTCTTACTGTCCGGCAAAAGATAAAGCCGGCCCTCAAACGGCCGTGCGTCCTCAGTCATCTGAAGAGTGTCTGTTCGGCCGCGAGCGCGGGATATGGCCTCTCTTGGAAGAGAGAATTCTCTTTCATCCTCCACGATTCTCATCGTGGCACCTTCATTGTCCAAGGTCTGAAAGAAAGTTCGCAGCGAAGTCAGTACGCGAGGATCGACCGACTCAACAAAAGCGTTGAAAGCCTCTTCGTCGGGAGCAGAGGTTTGGTAAATCAGATCAAGAACGTCATCGACGATGAGCCTCAATGGAGATTCGACCAAGTGCTGATCGTCTCTTTCCACTTCCTCCAGCACAAATCCGAATGAACCGCGCGCAACGTCTGTGATCATCATGGCGGTTTGATCAGCTTGCTTCGTCGGCCCCCGAGATCCAATTGGTCCCTGATACTCAGCAAAACGCTTAGTCACGACGTCCTGGAACTGACCAACGGCTTTCGTACCAAATTCAGCCTTTATGCCGCGCGAGCCAAATACTGGCAGTCCCCCAAAGAACAGCGCTACAGCCGCTCCCGTGGCCGGAGTTCCGTGAAGTTTTGCGAGTTGCGTTTCGATCTCTTCTTTGCGTTTCGAGAATTGCATCCATCCTACAGGATCAGTCACGCGTGATCGGCGCGCGAGCAAGCCCTCAACGGCGGCTAAATCGGCTCGCGCAGCATCAATTTCAAGTTTTCTGATCATCAGACGTTCTCTTCTCTACAACATGGCTTCAGCGAGCGTGTCATCAGATTCCAGATCCACCCTCAGCATACCCTTCCAAGCCGCGACGTCTCTTTGATGAGAAAAAAGTCCAAACCAATATGTAGTGTCCGCGACAAGCACCGCAGGATCAATCGAAAGGTCAACAAAATAAGCATCGCATTTGAATTGGGCCTTGGCGAGCCGCGGAACAAAAACATGCTGGTTTGCATCGAGCATTTTTTGCCACTCATCGATCTCTTGAACCGGTCTATGAGCAAACGTGACTAGATCAATGTCCCCGGGAGGACGATTTCTGATCGTCTCTACGTCTTCGACAAAACTGCCATCGAGCCACTGGAACCCACTGACGATACCGAGGTCTTTGAGGGCCTTCCGATAATTCAGGAGCCCGGTTAAAATTTTGGTGCGCTCCAGACTGGTCCCGTATCGTGTCACCACGTCAGAGATTTTGACCTCATAGGGCGATACGAATGCCCCGTCGGCCGGAGTTTCACCGGTGAACGGTGGCAGAATTCCCGAAATCGTGTTGGCCGGTATCTTTGCCAGCATTTTGATTGCCCCCGATCGAAAGCTGGCACCTGGAATAATAACGCGGCGCTGCTTCAAGTCGCTAGTTCCCCTTGACCTTCAGCCCGAGCTCTACCAGCCGGCGGATCGCCTCGGACCGGCCGGGCGTGTCGTGCTGCGCGGCGGCCCAGTTGTCGACCTTTTCGATGAACTCATCCGACAGCCGCAGCGTCCGCACGGGATCATTGCCTGTGGCTGGCCGACCAGCACCGGGACGCTTTCCGCCTCTCGATGATTTTAGTATTGCTTTTTTCATGTGTATGTATTACATCATTCAAACTTGCCGAAAGCAAGCGGCTCGCCGAGGTGCTTCAGACACCGCGACGAGCCTGACCCACAACCTTGGAGCTTGATCCATGTCGCAGGCTGAAATCACGAATATCACATCGAGACGGAGGTTTCTCGCAATGGGGGGCGGCGTCGCGGCCGCGGCCCTGATCCCCACCGTAGTGTCGGCCACCCCGGCTGCCGAAGACGCTGCCCTGGTAGACGCCGCGGCCGGCGTGGTGGCGCTGGATGGGGCCATCGAGGCCTTTCTCGACGCCAACAATGACGATGATGAGCACCCGGAATTTCAGGCCATGGATAGCCAGCGGTCTGCCCATTTGGACACGCTGGCCACGGTGCCCGCTATTGGTATTGCTGGGCTTCGGGCGAAGGCCCGCACCCTAAAGGTCGACAGCGTCACGGCCGACCTCTATCGGCATCAGGAAATCAGCCTTTCGCTTGTGGAGGATCTGACTGGAGGGCTGCTGTCATGAGCACCGCAACCCGCCGGGGGTTTCTGGCAGGTGCCGCAGCAGCAGCCGTGACTGGCGCGGCGCCCTCGCTGGCTGCCGAGCCTCCCGTTGATCCAGCGCTGGATGCCATCGCCAGACATCGACAAGCCTTCGCAGACCACATGGCCTCGGTCATTGCTGCCGACGACACCGAACCCCACACGGATGCACGCTCCGCCGCGGAGGACCGCCAAACGGAGGCCTGCAATCGGGAGATCGATCTGGCTTGGGAATTGGCAGCCTCGATGCCCACGACCATTGCCGGGATCGCCGCCGTGTTGGAGTACGTCAACCAGTTCGAAGTCGACGGCGAAGAGTGGCCTAACAATGACTATTGCACCGGTCCAAAGAGCTGGCACTTCAAGCTGAGGCAAACCATTGCCCGGGCTGCGGCCAAGCTGAGTGGGGCCGCAGGCTTCGAGCAGGCGGCCAGCGAAGACATCCAGCTGGTGCCGCACCTCGGCAAGGTCAACTGATCGCCGGGGCCAAGCCCTGCAATGAGATGCCCGGGCCAGTCCCGGGCATTTTCATTCTCGAAGGGGCCATCCCAGCTTAGACCCAAATTCAAAAAAGTGGGTGTTAAACTAACACCTGGCATTGACGACGGAGAGAGAGCGCGCGATAAAGGTGTCAACTTAACACCCTATGCTTTGGCTTCTCCCATGATGTCACTTACCCGCGAACAACACTGCGCCTTGGCGAAGGTCGACGTTCAGGCATTCAAGACGCTGCAGCGCTATAACCGCGTACCGGTGCTTCCAGAACATCTTCGCGCGCCCAAGGGATTTAGCCCCTTTGAAACCCTTGCCCTGATGACTGCAGTGAGCTTCCGCGAGCACTTTTTCCTATCTCACGCTCAGGCGGCGCACCTCGGATCACAGTTGGAAGCAATCTTTCCGTATTGGCCAGAGATCGTTGACGCCGGCAACTCAAGGCCGATGAAAGAGATCTTGTTTGGCAAATTGTATTTTGCTTTTGGCACGACCCCGCCAATGATCACGGTGTGCGGGCCTCTTTCCGAACTTGGCACCAACTACCCGGCGCCCATGGGCATTATCGGCCTTAGCATTTCGCGTGTTGTCGCCGTCATGCGCGTTCGCGCCGATGAGCTTGGCATTGACCTTAGTGAGTTCTGGCACCCGTCAGCCGAGCTACCAACGCCACAGCTGGATCCATCAAACGGTTGGGATAAGGCCATTGCGAACATCAACGCCGAACTCGGAGTTCGCAAGGAGCCGGCAATGCGCACCAAAAAATCTGCGACCACAAGGAGAAAACCATGAGCGAACTTGAAATGATTCCGCTCGCCCGCGTCCCCCGCGAGCTGAGCAAGCTTGTGCGCGACAAGGCGTCAGTGCCGACATATCGACGGATCTACAACGCCGTCATCGACGGCGCCATTCCGGCGGTGCAACTGCAGAACGGTCGATATCAGGTTAGCGATCTTCGTCCGATCCTTCGACATTTCGGGCTGGCTCAGAAAAGCTGATGACAAAGCGCGACGCAAATATCGATCTGTCGGCGATCGGCCCAACCACGCCGCTTCGTCTAGAGATTGCTGCGCGCATCGCCTACCCGGACGGATCAATGACCAAAAGCGGCCTTCGTCGCGAAATTGCGCGCGGCCATCTCGATTGTGAGCGTGTCGCCGGCAAGCAATATGTCACCTTGGCCGGCATCGAACAAATGAGGGTGTTATGCCGCGGAAATCGAAAGGTCCCCGCCTCTACCTCCGCGAACGCAGAGGACGCGAAGCAGTTTGGGTCATCCTCGATGGAAGAGACGAGATCAGCACTGGTTGCAGCCCAAACGATCGCGGAAGCGCTGAAAAGGCCCTCGCCAACTACATCACCGCCAAGCACAAACCAGACTGGCAAAATAGTCACCCTGCAGAGGTAGCTGTCGCTGACGTGCTCGCATACTACGGATCAAATAAAGCGCCCTCTCTCGGTCATCCTGAATTGGTTGGCTATCACATGGTCCCACTGCTCAAGCATTTCGGCACGATGACATGCTGGGAGATCGACGCGGAGAGCTGCAAGGCCTATGTCAATCGCCGGATGGCCGGAGAGATCGGCCGCCGCGTCAAAGAAAGCACCACCCGCCGAGAACTCGTGACGCTGAGCGCGGCCCTTACGTTCGCATATGATCAGCGAAAACTCTCACACCCCATTTCGGTTTCTCTTCCGAAGGAGTCGGAGCCGCGAGCCGGGTGGTTGAAGCGCGGCCAAGCCGCTCGTTTGCTCGCTGGTGCGCTCGGCATCACCGCTATAGCCTTCGACGTCAAGTCACGCGCGCCGGTGAAATGGGGGCGACTGTTTCAGCCCTCATATCACGTCGCCCGCTTTATTCTGATTGGCCTCTACACAGGCACGCGGCACGAAGCGAACCTCAGCATGCGTTGGGGGGTTAATTCGAAAAGCGGCTGGTTCGATCTAGATCGCGGCGTCATGTATCGTCGTGGCCAGGGCGAGAGCGATACGAACAAGCGCCGAGTGCCGGCACCGATCCCCGATCGTCTTCTTCCACATTTGAAGCGATGGCGCAGAATGACTGTCACGGGGCCAGTCGAATATGCAGGGCGCCTGATTGCAAAAGAACGCACCGGCTGGGACCGCGCGTGTGAACTCGCAGGCCTTGGCGATGAGGTCACCCCGCACATCCTAAAGCACACCTGCATCACTTGGTTGTTGCAGAACCGTGTGCCGATTTGGGAGGTCGCCGGCTTCGTCGGCACCTCTGAAAAAGTTATCCGCGACACCTACGGCCATCACTCGCCCGATCACCTGAACGCAGCGCGAACAGGGTTTTCTGGGCGAAGCTTGGGCCGATGAAAACGAGGCATCGAATGACCACCGCTAACTCATTGAAAGCGATGGTGGGTGCGACAGGGATCGAACCTGTGACCCCTACCATGTCAAGGTAGTGCTCTCCCGCTGAGCTACGCACCCAAAGCCATGTTTGGATCGGGTCCCTATAACGGACACCGGCGGGGCAGGCAAGGATACAAAGTGAAGGTTTTTTGGCGAATCAGGCCGCCAGCAACTTGTTCACTTCGCTGACCAATTCCCTGAGGTGCACGGGCTTGGCCAGCACCTTGGCGTTTTTCGGCGCCTCCGAATCGGAATTGAGGGCCACCGCGGCGAAGCCGGTGATGAACATGATCTTGATATCGGGGTCGAGTTCCGAGGCGCGGCGCGCCAGCTCGATGCCGTCCATCTCGGGCATCACGATGTCCGTGAGCAGCATTTCGAACGGCTCCTCGCGCAGCCGCTGATAGGCCGACATGCCGTTGTCGTGCGGCGAGACCTTGAAACCCGCGTTTTCAAGCGCCTTGACCAGGAAGCGGCGCATATCGGTATCGTCTTCGGCGAGGAGAATTTTCGGCATGGCAGGAATCGTCGAATCCGGCTTGAGGATCAGTCCGAGCAGTAAGCCCGACAGTCGGTAAATTTCGGGTGAAATTTATGTCAAGCCAGCGGCAGCCGGCAGGGCCTATTTGTGGACCGAACCCCGTATCGAATCAACCGGCAGCGGCATTTCCCGCCCTTTGAGATGCGTTCCAGCCGCAACCACACTCTTTTCACTTGGCAGAATGATCGTGATTACCGACAATGCCCGCCCATAAATCTCCGCTTTTCCGGCAGAATCAGTTCTTGCGGGGCAAGGCGGACGCAAGGGACGGCGCCAAGGGAATGACCGAATTTGCTGGCGAGTTGTCGCCCCCGTTCGAGATCGTTGAGCCGCAGGCCTGGCGCGCCCCGATCATCTTCAATTCCCCGCATTCGGGCTCGGTCTATCCTGCCGAATTCCTCGAGGCGTCGCGCATCGATGTGGTGTCGCTGCGCCGCTCCGAAGATTCCTTCATGGACGAGTTGATCGCCGGCCTGAGCGATCGCGGCTTTCCGATCGTGCGGGTCAACTTCCCGCGCTCCTATGTCGACGTGAATCGCGAGCCCTACGAGCTCGACCCGCGGATGTTCACCGGGCGGCTGCCGAGCTTCGCCAACACGCGCTCGATGCGGGTGGCCGGCGGCCTCGGCACCATCCCGCGCGTGGTCGGCGACGGCCAGGAGATCTACCGCGAGCGGCTCGACGTCGACGAGGCGCTGCGGCGCATCGAGGTGCTCTACAAGCCCTATCACCGCGCGCTGCGCCGGCTGATCAACAAGGCGCACCAGGCGTTCGGCGCCGTGATCGTGGTCGACTGCCACTCGATGCCGTCGGTCGGCGTGTCGCGCGACGAGCCGCGCCGGCCCGACGTCGTGATCGGCGACCGCTACGGCACGAGCTGCGCGGCCCTGCTGCCCGACCTGGTCGAGGAGATCATGAGCTCGCTCGGCTATTCGATCGGCCGCAACAAGCCTTATGCCGGCGGCTTCATCACCGAGCATTACGGCAACCCGGCGAGCGGCCTGCACACCGTGCAGATCGAGCTCAACCGCGCGGTCTATATGGATGAGCGCCGCCGCGAGCGCGGGCCGCGCTTCGCCCAGGTCGCCGCCGACTTCGCGACGCTGGCGGATGCGCTGGCGAAAATTCCGTTCGGAGATCTCGGCCCGTTCCAAGCGGCAGCGGAGTAGACATTTCCTTCGTCGCGCAGGGCGGTGCCGATGAAGTCATGAACCCAGAATTCAAATCGCTGACGCGATAAGCGCCGAACTGGATTCTCAGTTCACTGGCGGAAATGACGGCCCAAGAAAAAAGGGCCGCTTGAATGAACAAGCGGCCCAAGTCTAGGGAGGAAACGCCCAAGGAGGGCAGCGATAGCGCGAGGCGCTACCGCACCGCAACAATATGCGACCGCGCTGCACAAAACGCAAGAACTTTCGAAACATTTCCTGCGTATTTGTTAGTAGGCCGTCGAAATTGTCACAGGACCGGTAGCTAGAATTTCGTTGATGGAAATCAAGTGGTTACACCAGAAAAAACCAACGACCGGCGGTTTGCGCATAGCTTGTATACCAGAACTCGCAACTTCGTGATCCGCTCCGGGCCCGCCGAGGCTTTCGAATCCGAAGCCAAACGAAAGTCCGGAACCGCGTCATCAGGCCGGGATAACACTCCGTTAATCGTGCGCGCCGCATCGGTTTGAGCTAGAGCGTTTTCAAGCGAGGTGGATACCGGTTCGCACAAAGAAAACGCGTCAAACAGAGATCTAGAGCCCCGTTCCGATTTCATCGGAACGGAAAAGGCTCTAGGCAAGAGCGCATACGGTTTCTACCGCGTCGTTTGCGCATTTCAGGGACATGCCGTGACGGTCATCGACTTTACCGCCTTCATCGGCCGCCTCGCGACCGCATCCGGCGAAACCATCCTGCCCTTCTTCCGCACCTCGCTCTCGGTCGACAACAAGAGCTCGAACGATTTCGATCCGGTCACCGAGGCCGACCGCGCCGCGGAAGCGGTGATGCGGCGGCTGATCAAGTCGAACTTCCCCCAGCACGGCATCGTCGGCGAGGAGTTCGGCAATGAGCGCGAGGACGCCGACTATGTCTGGGTGCTCGATCCGATCGACGGCACGAAATCCTTCATCGCCGGCTTCCCGATCTGGGGCACGCTGATCGCGCTGCTGCATAAGGGTACGCCGGTATTCGGTATGATGCACCAGCCCTATATCGGCGAACGCTTTTCCGGCGACAACGGCTCGGCGCATTACTCCGGCCCGTCGGGTGGGCGGCGGCTCTCGGTGCGGCGCTGCGGCTCGCTGAAGGAGGCGACCGTCTTCACCACGAGCCCCCTGCTGATGAATCCGGATGACCGCACCCGCTTCGGCCGCATCGAAAGTGCGGCGCGCCTGTCGCGCTATGGCGGCGACTGCTACTCCTATTGCATGCTCGCGGCCGGCCATCTCGACCTCGTGGTCGAGACCGAGCTGAAACCCTACGACGTTGCCGGCCTGATCCCGATCATCACCGGCGCCGGCGGCGTCGTCACCACCTGGGACGGCAGGCCGGCGCAAGGCGGCGGCCGCATCATCGCGGCCGGCGACCCGCGCGTCCACGAAGCCGCGATGAAGCTGCTGAACGCCTGATTCTTGAGTTGCCGGGCGATCGATCTGCGCCCATCCTGACCGCAACCAGAAACGTCAGGGACGGGCGCACATGACGATTTGCGGCAGGCTGCTGGCAGCCCTTCTCCTTTTCGCGCCCGTTACGGCCTCGGCCCAGGAGTTCCCGACCAAGCCGATCCGGCTGATCGTGCCGTTCCCGCCCGGCGGGCCGAACGACATCATCGCGCGGGTGATCGGGCAGAAGATGTCTGAACTCACGAAGCAGCCGATCGTCGTCGACAATCGCGCCGGCCAGGGCGGCGTGCTCGGCACCGACGCGGTCGCGAAAGCCGCGCCGGACGGCTACACCGTTGCGATCGCCAGCGCCGGCGCGCTCGCGATCAGCCCCAGCATGGAAAAGGTCGCCTACGACACGCTGAAGGATCTCGCGCCGGTGACGCTGGTCGCGACCGTGCCGGAGATGCTGGTGGTCTCAACCGACGTGCCGGCAAAGAACATGAGCGAACTGGTCGCGCTCGCCAAGGCGCAGCCGGGCAAGCTCAACTTCGCGTCCTCCGGCCCCGGCAGCCTGCCGCATCTGGCCTGCGAATTGTTCAAGCTGACGGCGAAGATCGACATCGTGCACGTGCCCTATCGCGGCGCGGCGCCTGCGGTGAACGATCTCTTGGGCCGGCAGGTGCAGATGACCTTCCTCGACCTGCCGGTGATCCTGCCGCAGATCAAGGCGGGCGCGCTGCGGCCGATCGCGCTCGGCGGCCGCGAGCGCGCCCCGACCGCGCCCGACGTGCCGACCACGGCGGAAGCCGGCATGCCCGACCTGATCATCGAGAACTGGTACGGCATGGTCGCGCCCTCCGGAACGCCGCCCGCGATCGTCGCCAGACTGAACAAGCTCGCCTCCGACGCGATGGCCGATCCGGCGGTCAAGGCAAAACTCGCCGAGCAAGGCCTGACGCTGGTCGGCGACACCCCGGAGCATTTCCGCACCTTCATCGCCGCCGACATCAGGAAATGGGCGAAGGTGATCCAGGACGCCGGCGTGGTGACGACGAAGTAGCGCTAATAATCGAGCCGGCCGCGCAGCTCCCCGAAGGGGATCATGACGTGGCGGCGAAACGGCGGACGCTGCTGCAGCCTCTGATACCAGCGTTCGACCGCCGGCAGCACGGGGCGTGCGATCTCGAGCTCGAAATAGCGATAGAGCGAGGTTCCGGCGGCGATGTCCGCGAGCGACAGCGTCTCACCGAGCAGGAACGGCCTGCCGTCGAGGAGTTGTTCGAGCCTGGCAAAGTGCTGCTCGCAACGGGCGAGCGCGCTGCGAATGGCCGGCAAATCGCGCTGGCCCTCGGGTGTGCGGAAGAATCCCCAGAACACGCCGCCGAGAAAATCCGGCTGCAGCGCGGTTTGCGACCAGTCCATCCAGCCATCGACCTGCGCGCGGACAACGGGATCGTCGGACCAGAACCGCCTGTCCCGTGGCGCGCGGCGAGGTAGCGCAGGATGGCGTGGGATTCCCAGACGGTCGCCGCATCATCCCTGATGAGCGGCACGCGGCCGTGCGGGTTCATCGCCAGGAACGCCGGCGCATCGAGCCCGCCGAACGCACCGCCGGCATCGATGTGCTCGTGCGCCAGATCGAGCTCGCCGATCAGCCACATCACCTTCTGCACGTTGAACGAACTGCGCCGTCCCCAGACCCTGAGCATTTGCACTCTCCTCGCTTCCATCAACGCTGCGCTTCGGCGCGCAGGTATTCCACGAGCTGCTTGGCCGCGCGCGGCAGCGCCTTGAAGCTGCGGGCGCAGATCGTCAGCCGGCGGTTGGCCCAGGAATCGCGGATCCGGATTGTCGTGATCGACATCGACGCCGCGCAGCGCCGCGCCGCGGTTTCTGGGATCACCGCAATCCCGACATCGGCGGCGACCATCTGGCAGATGGCGTCGAAGCCGCGCAGCCGGGCGCGGAAGCGCAGCCGCGCACCGAGCTTTGCCGCGTGCCGGGAAATATGGACCTGCAGTGCCGACGTCGCCGTGAGGCCGACGAAATCGCGGCCGACCACTTCCTGGAAGTCGATCTGGCGGCGGCCGCCGAGATCGCTGCGCCGCGACGCCACCAGCATCAGGCGGTCCTCGCTGAACAGGAAACGCTCGACGCTGTCAGGCAGCGCGTGTTCCGCGGCGAAGCCGAGATCGGCAGCGCCGCTGGCGATCGCGGTCGCGATATCGGTGCTCTCGCGCTCCTCGACATCGACGCTGATGTCGGGGTGCTCGTGCAGGAACGCGGCCAGCGCCCGCGGCAGATGTTCCGACAGGCCCGACGTATTGGCGAGCAGCAGCACGTTGGCGCGAACACCGCTGGCATAGGCGGCAAGATCGCTCTGCAGCGCCTCGACATTGTGGATCACGATGCGGGCATGGCCGAGCAGGCTCTCGCCCGCCGCCGTCAGCTCGACGCCGCGGCGGCCGCGTTTGAGCAGTGCTACGCCGAGCGCCTCCTCGAGGCCCTTGATCCGCTCGCTGGCAGAGGCTAGCGCAAGGTTCGCGCGCGCCGCGCCCTGGGTGATGCTGCGCGCATCCGCCACCGCGATGAACAATTGCAAGTCGATCAGATCGAACCGCATGACGTTTCCCCGCCCCGCCCTTCGGGCTGCCCGAAGGCTAACTCCGTAACCTCCAGATTGTGCCGATCGCGTCGATCGGTCAATGTGCCGCCATGGTCGACCATCTCCTGATCTTCATCGCTTTCGCCTTCCTGCTCGCCGGTTTCGTCAAGGGCACGCTCGGCCTCGGTCTGCCGACGGTCGCGATCGGGCTATTGGCAACCACGATGGCGCCTGGCCAGGCGATTGCGATCGTGATCGTGCCGGCGATCGTCACCAATATCTGGCAGACCTTCGTCGGCCCCTATCTGCGCGACATCCTCAAGCGGCTGTGGCCGCTGATGCTCGGCACCGTCGCCGGCATCTGGATCAACGCCGGCCTTCTGACCGGGCCTTACGCGGCCTACGGCACCGTCGTGCTCGGCGCGCTGCTGGTGATCTATGCGATCGTCGGCCTCAGCCGGTTCAGCTTCAAGGTCGCGCGGCGCGACGAGAAATGGGTCGGGGGCATCGTCGGCGTCATCACCGGGCTGATCTCGGCGGCGACCGGCGTTCAGGTCATCCCCTCGATGCCGTTCATGCAGGCGATCGGCATGGAGAGGGACGAGCTGGTGCAGGCGCTCGGCGTGTTCTTCACCACGGCGACCCTGGCGCTCGCCTTCAACCTCACGGCCTCGGGCCTGCTGACGGCGGCCACCGCGCTGCCCGGCGCGGTGGCGATGGTGGCGTCGTTCACCGGCATGTTCATCGGCCAGGCGGTCCGTACACGGATGCAGCCCGACGTGTTCCGCCGCTGGTTCCTGATCTCGATGATCCTGCTCGGCATCTATCTGGCCGGCAGCGCGCTGCTCAAGATCCACGGATAAGAGACTAGCGCGCCTTGCGCCGCGAACCTGGTTGGTCCGGGTTTCCGGCACCGATGTCAGACATCTGCAACGAAAGACGTTCGCCGCGATAGCCGAGCTGCCGCGAGATATTCTCCGCGGCGCCGGCGGCGACCTCGATCGCAGTCTCCAGCGAGGCGGTCATGTCCTTCATGGGAAGAAACGGCACCGTCAGCGCTGCAATCGTCTCACCGTGGAAATCGCGGATCGGGAGCGAGATGTTGGTCACACCGGCGACCACGAGCGACGGCCGGATGTCGCACGCCTGACGCACGATCGATTCGATGTATGAATTGACCGTTGCCATGTCCTCGTCGGGGCCGAGCATGCCCGCGACAGTCTCGAGCACGTTGCTACGGCGGTCCGGCGGCAGCCCTGCGAGCAGCACCAGCCCCGAGCTGGTCTGGTGCGCCGGAAACCGCGCGCCGGGGGAGACGGAGTAACGCATCGCCAGCGGTGAATTGACCTGGCAGACGATCGCCACCTCGGCGCCGGTCAGGACCGCCACATGGCAGCTCTGATTGATCGCGTTGACCAGCTCGCGCATCGGCCCGATCGCCGCGTCGCTCAAGCCGCGGATCTGCTGGGTCGAATGCGCCAGCGTGAACAGCTTCAGCGATGCGACATAGAGGTCGCTCGCCGGATCGCGCTGCAGATAGCCGCGGCGCTCCAGGAGTTGGATGATTCGATAGACCTCCTGGATCGAGCGGCCCACCCCTGCCGCGATCTGGCTCTGCTTCTGCGGCTCCGGCGTGACGGCCATGTACTCCAGGATGTCCAGAGCCTTTTCCGCAGCAGGAGCCCGATAGGTACCGGCGTCCTTGGCCGGCTCCTGCTCGTCCGCTGTCTTCGTCAAACGATGTCTCCCACGCCGTCGCGCGCGCTCCGGTGCTTTGCATGCCCGATGGCCATTCGACTGTCCATTCGTCACAGGGCCGGCAACAAGCCCGGGCCCCGGTTGACATCGAGTTTTTACATATGCAATGTTATTTTACTAATAAAAAATCTCGGCAACCTTGGAGGCCACGATGGGCGGAAGTGAAGACCTGATTCTGCGCGAGCAGATCCTGCCGGGCGTCGTGCGGCTCTGCTTCAATCGTCCGGACAAGCTGAACGCGCTCTCGCTACCGATGTTGCGGCTGTTCGAAAGTCATCTCGACGACATCGCCGCAGATGCCGGGGTTCGCGTCGTCATCCTCGAGGGCGCCGGAGGCCGCGCTTTCGTGGCCGGCGCCGATATCGAGGAGTATCGCGGCGGCCGCCGCGCTGAATTTGCCGCCTACCAGTTCGAGAGCCGGCGCATCTTCGACAAGCTGGAAGCGCTGCCGAAGCCAACCATCGCCAGCGTGCGCGGCTATGCGCTCGGCGGCGGTTTCGAGCTCGCGCTGTGCTGCGACGTGCTGTTGTGCAGCCGGGGCGCGCAGTTTGGCCTGCCGGAAGGCCGGCTTGGATTAAGCCCCGGCGGCGGCGGCACGCAACGGCTGACGCGCGCGGTCGGACGCCAGACTGCATCCGAGGTCATGCTCGCCGGCTGGCGGTTGAGCGGTGAGCGCGCCTACCAGCTCGGCCTGGCGGCCGTGTGCTGCGAGGAGGCCGAGCTCGACGGGCAGGTCAGGACGCGCGCCCAGGCGATGCTGAAGGTTGCGCCGCTGGCACAGGCCGAAATGAAGCGGCTGATGCGACAGGGCCTCGACGCGCCGCTGCCCGTCGCCCAGGGTTTCGAACAGGAAGTGCTGCTTCGCCTCTACGCCACCGACGACGGGCAGGAAGGCATCGACGCCTTCCTATCCAAGCGCGAACCGCGGTTCTCGGGAAAGTAGCCGCGATGTCCGGCGAAGCACTGTCCCCGGCGGCCACCCGCCCGGTGGACCCGCGACCGCATCTCGGCCTCACCTGGGATCACCCGCGCGGTTATCAGGCCCTGGATGCGGCCGCCAAGCTCCTCGATGTCAGGGCAACGACTCTGCTTTGGGAACGGCAGCCGCTCGAAGGATTCGAGTCGCATCCGATCGGCGAGCTCGCTTCGCGCTACGACCTGCTGGTGCTCGATCATCCGCATATCGGCGAGGCGGTCGCGCTGGATTGCCTGCTGCCGCTCGAAGCCGTCTTCTCCGGCGAACAGATCGCGACATGGTCGAAGCACAGCATCGGGCACGCGATGGCGAGCTACGCCTGGCAGGGACAGCACTGGGCGATGCCGCTCGATGTCGCCACGCAGGTCATGGCGCTGCGCCGCGACCTCGTCGACGGCGCCGCACCGCAGAGCTGGCCGGAGGTCGTCGACCTCTCCAGAAAGCAGCCGGTCGCGCTGTCGGTCGCCGGACCTCACATCTTCTTGTGCCTGATGTCGATCGCGGTTGCGAGCGGTGAAGAACCCGGCGCCGGCGATCTGTTCCTGTCCGATGACACGTTCGTCGCCGCGCTTGCGCTGCTGGAGGAATTATACCGCCGCAGCCCGGACTGGACGCGGCGCCTCAATCCGATCGGGCTCCTGGAGGCGATGTCGACGCGCGACGATCTCGCCCTCGTCCCTCTCGTCTACGGTTATGTGAACTACACCCGCCCGTTGCCCGATCGTCGCCCGATCGCATTCGCGGACGCGCCGGCCGGAGCATCAGGACGCCACGGCAGCGTTCTCGGCGGTACCGGCATCGCGATCACGCGGCGGGCCCGTCCCGATCGCGCGCTGCTCGACCATTTGGCGTGGCTGATGTCGGCCGACGTGCAGCGCGGATTCATTCCGCTGCATGGCGGACAGCCTTCGCATCGAGAGGCCTGGTCCGATGTGGCGGTCAATCGCGCCAGCGGACGGTTCTACGCATCGACCTTCGCGACGACCGAGCAGGCGTTCGTGCGGCCGCGCTTCGACGGCTACATCGCGTTCCAGAACCGGGCCGCAGACATCCTGCGCACCGCGCTGTCCGAGCGCACGGCGCATGCACGCGTGATCGAAGATCTGCGACGGATCTGGCGCGCGGCACAACATCAACAAGCGAATAACGGGAGGACGATTTGACTGAAAAGGCGCTTGATCACATCACCATCATCGATCTCAGCCATCTGCTGCAGGGGCCGTTCGCGACGCAGCTGCTCGCCGACATGGGCGCCAACGTCATCAAGGTCGAACGCCCCGGTCAGGGCGATCTGTTTCGAACCCTGACATTCAACAACCGCTGGGTCGGCGGCAAGGAGAGCCCGAACTTCCTGGCCTGGAATCGCAACAAGCGATCGCTGGCGCTCGATCTCAAGTCGGCCGACGCGAAGACGATTCTCTACAAGATCGCCGAGACCGCCGACGTCGTGGTCCAGAACTTCCGTCCCGGCGTGCTGGCCAAGCTCGGCTTCGGCTACGAGGATTTCAAGCGCGTCAACCCGCGCATCATCTACTGCTCCGGTTCGGGCTATGGCGAGAGCGGTCCCTATGTCGACCGCCCGGGCCAGGACATGCTGCTGCAAGGCCTCACCGGCATTGCGGCGGCGACCGGGCGCGGCGACGGCCCGCCGGTCCCCGTCGGGTCGGGCTTTTCCGACCAGGTCGGCGCCATGAACATGGTCTACGGCATCCTCACCGCCCTGTTGTGGCGCGAGCGGTCCGGCAAGGGCCAGGAAGTGAAGGTCAATCTCATGTCGGCGATGCTGGCCCATCAGGGCCAGGAATTGCTGACGGCCATGAACTTCAACACCGACTTCACGCGTCCGAAGTCCGGCATCGGACACCCGGGAATGGACGCCCCCTTCGGCGTCTACCCGACCTCGGACGGCTGGGTCACCATCGCGATGAGCCCGTTCCGCAAGCTGGTCGACGTGCTCGGCGACGAGACGCTGCTGGTCTATGACGACCCCAAGCTGCTGTTCGAGAAGCGCGACGAGATCTGGGAGAAGCTCGCGGCACGGACCAGGCTGTGGACCACCGCGGATCTGATGCGCGCCATGCTCGCGGTCGACATCTGGTGCGGCGAGGTGCAGAGCCATCTGCAGGCCACCGCCGACCCCCAGGTCGAGCATCTCGGCGCGATCGCTCACTACGATCATCCGACCGCGGGCCGCGTGAAGGTCGTCGGGCCGGCAGTTGCGATGAGCGAAACGCCGGCAACGATCGAGCGCCACGCTCCGCTCGTCGGCGAGCACTCACGCGAGGTGCTGGCGCAATACGGTTTCTCGACAGACGAAATCGACGCGATGCTTGGGCGTGGAGCGGTCGCCCAGGCCTGACATCGATCCAAACAAACCAGTCACAAAACAAAATAGCTCTGGGGAGGGCACATGGTTCATAAGGTGCGTTGGCAGCTCGTCGCGCTGCTGTTCATTGCAGGCGTCATCAACTATCTCGACAGGGCCGCGCTCTCGGTCGCGGCCCCGTTGATCACGCAGGAATTGGGGCTCGATCCGGCGCAGCTCGGCGTCGTCTTCAGCAGCTTCTTCTTCGGCTACGCCCTGTTCTGCTTCATCGGCGGATATGCCGCCGACCGCTACGGGCCTCGCCTGGTGATCATCGTCGCGATGTCGCTGTGGTCGGTATTCTGCGGCCTGACCGCGGCGGCGACCAGCGTCGCGGCGCTGGTGGTTCTGCGCGTGATCTTCGGCATGGGTGAAGGTCCCTTCAACACCACGATGGCGAAATTCATCGGCAACTGGTTCCCCAAGTCGGAACAGGCCAGCGCCATCGGGATCGCAAATTCCGGCACGCCCCTGGGCGGCGCCATCGCCGGGCCGATCGTCGGCTTCATTGCGCTGTCCTATGGATGGCGGATCTCGTTCATCGCGATCGCCGCGATCGGACTGCTGTGGGTGCTGTTCTGGGCTCTGAGCTCCACCGACAGCCCCGCACAGCATGGCCGGGTCAGCGACGCCGAACGCACCGAGATCCGTCAGGGTCAGGCTGCCGAGGCAGCGCAGGTGCAGCTTCCGCTCACGCACTACCTGCGGCAGCCCGCGATCCTCGCCACTGCGCTCGCGTTCTTCGGCTACGCCTACATCCTCTACTTCTTCCTGTCCTGGTTCCCGAGCTATCTGACGATGGCCCTGCATCTCAGCATCCAGAAGATGGCGATCGTCAGCGTCATTCCATGGGCGCTCGGCTTTGTCGGCCTTGCCTCGGGCGGCTTCGTCTGCGACGCGCTCGGCCGCCAGCTCGGCGACCAGGTCGCGGCGCGGAAGCTCGTGATGGTGGTCTGCCTGCTCATCGCGGCGGTGGCCGTGGCACTCGCCGGCATGGCAACCAGCCTCGAGGCCGTGATCGCGCTGATCGCCATCGCGGTGTTCTTCATGTATCTCAGCGGCTCGACCTATTGGGCGATCATCCTGGGGCTCGTCGAGTCCGGCCGGGTCGGCGGGGTCGCCGGCTTCGTCCACCTGATCGCCAACACGGCGGGGATCGTGGCGCCCATCGTCACCGGCGTGCTGGTCGAGAGGACCGGAAGTTTCGCGAGTGCCTTCGTTCTGGCCGGCGGCCTCGCGATCGTCGGTGCGCTGCTCGTCGCCGTGCTGGTGCGCGGGCCTTCAGCTCAGCCTGCGGCACTTGCCCAGGCGAGCCGGCGCTGAGCGACCGTTCGTCCTCGGCGCAATGGACGCCGGGACGAACGCAATCCGGCTAGCGCGTCTCCAGCATGGCGACGCGGACGCCGAGATAGATGAAGAGCGCGCCGAGCGAGCGGTTGATCCAGGCGATCACGCCGGCCGATTGCCGGATGCGACCGGCGGCCCTCGCCGCAAAGGCCGCGAGACCAAAACACCACAGCGTGCCGCCGGTGATGAAGATCAGCCCGAGCACCAGGAACGCGAGCGCCTTGTTCGGCGAATCCGCCGCCACGAATTGCGGCAGGAAGGCCAGGAAGAACAGCGCCACCTTGGGATTGAGGATGTTGGTCAGCGCCCCCTGCCAGAACACAAGCGAGATCGAGGTCTCGCCGCCCCGCCCCGAGATGTCAGCGATCGGCTTGGCGCGCGACAGCAGCATCTGCAGGCCGGTCAGCACCAGATAGGCCGCGCCGATCAGCTTGACCGCCAGGAACGCGGTCGACGACGCCATCAGCAGCGCCGACAGCCCGATAGCCGCCCCCAGCACATGGACCAGGCAGCCGCAGCTGATACCGATCGCCGCAGCCGCTCCGCCGCGCCAGCCGAGCTGAATCGTGCGCCCGATGATATAAGCGGTATCCGGCCCCGGCGTGATGTTGAGCAGCAGGCCGGACAGGATGAAGAGCCAAAGTTCGTGAATTCCCAGCATGTCAGTGAGATTAACCTTTATAGGTAACCGCCCGGAAAGGACGGATCAGGTAGACCGGCGCCATCCCAGCGACACACGAATTCAGTAGAGAAACGATTGTACGATCCGTTGGTCGCATGCCAATTCCTGCTACTATGCATTATAGGTGCCTGCAAACTGCGCTTCCGCCGGACCCAGCCTGTCTTGTAAGTAACGGACTCGGTCACATCGGCTAAGTGGCTATTCCAGGGCACGGGAGATATGGAAAGACGGCTCGCTGCCATTCTTTGCGCTGATATCGCCGGCTATTCCCGCATGATGGGTGTCGACGAGGCGGGGACGCATGCCTCGTTCAAGGCGCATCGCAGCGCGATCTACCCCATTATCCTCAACCATGGCGGCCGAATCGTCAAAAACACCGGCGATGGGTTCCTGCTGGAATTCCCGAGCATCATCGGCGCGATCGAGGCCGCGGTGGCGATGCAGACCCTGATGGCCGAGCGCAACGAGCATCTGCCGGCCGACCGCGCCATGCACTTCCGGATGGGCGTCCACATGGGCGACGTCATGGCCGACGAGGACGAGGTGTTCGGCGACGACGTCAACATCGCCGTCCGTCTCGAGACGGTCGCCGTGCCCGGCGGCATCGCGGTGTCGGACAAGGCCCGGACCGAGGCCGGGCGCCGGCTCGCCGTCACCCTGGTCGATGCCGGCCCGCACCGCTTCAAGAACATCAGCGAACCGGTCAATGTCTGGACCTGGGCGCCGGTCGGCTCCGACAAGCAGGAGCAGGTTCCGGAGGACGGGCCGCATCTGCCGGGGCAGTACCGGACTGCCATCGTCGGCGTGCTGCCGTTCGACAATCTGAGCGGCAGCGCCGACGAATACTTCTCGGACGGCCTGACCGAGGATCTGATCCACGCGCTGTCGCTGCAATCCTTCTATCGCGTGCTGAGCCGCAACTCGACCTTCACTTACAAGGGCAAGAACCTCTCGACGCGTTTGATCGCGCGCGAGATCGACGCGACCTATCTGATCCAGGGCTCGGTGCGCCGCGCCGGCAACAAGATCCGCGTCACCGCCGAGCTGATCGCGCCCGAGAAGGGCGAGCAATTGTGGACCGGCCGTTACGACCGCGACATGGGCGACCTGTTCGCGATGCAGGACGAGATCACCGCGAATCTCTCCGCCGCGGTCGCGCAGGAGATCTACCGCGCCGAAGCGTCGGCGCCGGCGCGCTCGCCGAACTCCGAGCTGACGGCGTGGGATCGCTTCCTCAAGGGCCTGTCGCACTACTATCACCAGACCAAGGACGATTGCGAAACCGCGATCGCGCTGTTCAAGGAGGCGATCGAGCTCGACCCCGCGCTGTCGATCGCGCGCGCCTATCTCGCGCTGATCCAGATCCAGAGCATCCAGTTCGGCTGGATTCCGAGCACGCGCGACTTGTGGGCCTCGTCGGTCAGCCTGGCCGAGAGCAGCGTCCGGCTCGACCCGCGCTCTTCCTTCGCATTTTCGCTGCTGGCCTATCTGCACGCGATGCAGGGCCACTACGAAGCCGCGATGGACGCCATCAAGCGGGCGATCGAGCTCAATCCCTACGACATGGGCGCGCGCGGCGTACTCGGAATTTGCCACATGGTGATCGGCGATCACCGCCAGGCGGTCGAGCTGTTCTCGACGGCGGTCCAGCGCGGCAACAGCGACCCGCGCTACCAGTGGGCCGCGCTGAACGCGTTCAGCCATTACCTGCTCGGGCAATATGACGCGTCGCTGTCGTGGTCGCGCGAGGGACTATATCTCAATCCGAACCATCTGCAGTGCCTTGCGGTGCGCACCGCGGCGCTCGCCCAGCTCGGCCGCGCCGACGAGGCCGCGCAGGCGGCGGAGGCGCTGCTCGCCAACCATCCCGAGCTGACGGTTGAACGCCATCTGCGCAATTTCCACTGGAAGAATCCGGCCGACATCGCGCATTATCGCGACGGCCTCTTGAAAGCCGGCCTCCCGTTCGGCAAACTCGCTCTGGTTGCATCCACATCGAAATTCGCCGTCGACTCCTGAGCGAATTCATCCACCGGTAATGGATGCTTTTTAAGCTGAAGCTTTTCAGGATGTGGCTTGATGTCCGATACGGCTGCAAGCGCGGCGACCGCCCCGCAGATTTCCGAGAACAATCCCTGCCCATTCCTCCGTGCCCTGGTCGCCGGCAGCTATGTCGGCGGCCATCTCGTTCCCTTGCCTGAACTGACCGAGACGATCGGTCGTGCAACCGGCAAGACCGGATTCGAAGGGTTCTCCGCGCGGGCGAAGATCTTCATGGTCGCGCAGATGGCCAACGGCATCGGTCCGTTCAGCCTGGTGCGCAGCCTGTTGCAGGGCGCGATCCTCGACGAATTGCGCAACGGCCCGCTCGACAAGCACGGCGCCGGCTCGCGCATCCTCGACCAGGACGCCGTGGTGCATGAGGCCGAGATCGCGCGGCTCGCGACCTTCGGCCGGGACTACGCGGCGCCCGACGGCAGCGTCGAACGCGGACTGTCGGCCGCCGAGATCAAGACCTTCATGGCGGCGAACTTCCAGCGCGCCAAGGACGAGCATCCGCCGTCCTACGGCGTCCTGCACTGTTACTATCCGCTCCTGATGCTCGGCGAGTGGCCGGTGCTGCTCGACATCATGGGCAAGGGCGAAGGCAAGGAGCGCTATCTCAGCGTCGCCGAGGTCAGGACCCTGTTCGTCGAAAAGCGCTTTCCGGACCGCATCGTCGCACTGCTCAACGGCTGAGCCCAAATTCCTTGAAGAGCGATCGTCGCTCCAACGAGCTGATTATTTGAACAGCGGCGTGCCCGGCACGAAGGCGTCGAATGCCGCCCAGAACTGCCCGCGGTAGCGGTCCTGCTCCTGCAGGATCTCGTGCTTGGAGCCGGCGATCACGAGATGCGAGCCGGCGCGCAGATGATAGGCGAACTCCTCGATCGCCGCCGTCGACACCACCTCGTCATTGCTCGCCGCCAGCATCAGGATTGGCTGCCGGATTTCGGACGGATACGACATGCCGCGGAAGGTGCGCATCGCGGTGAACGCGGTGTCGGCCCAGGCGATCGTCGGCGCCGCGATGCCGAGCGTCGGGTCTTCCTCCAGGATCGCCGCATTACGCGCATGCCGCACCGGATCGCTGGTCACGGGATTGCCGATGAAGGGCGCGAGCCCGACCAGTTCGCTGCCGCCGCCCGGAACGTAATTGCCGCCCTGCCCGGTCCAGCGCATGATCCGAAGCAACGCGCTCGGAAAGAACGACACGCGCTTGCGCGGCAGGTCGATCATCGGCGCCGACAGCACCATGCGGTCGAACCAGCGCTTGCCGGCATGCGCAAGGCGCAGCATGACCGCGCCGCCCATCGAATGCGCCAGCGCGAAATAGGGCGGCGGGCAATCCGGCAGCACCACCTGCTGCACGAAGGCTTCGACGTCGATCTCGTAGTCGGCGAAGTCGCGCACATAGCCCTTGCGCGGATCGCGCAGCCTCCGCGACGAGTGGCCCTGCCCGCGCCAGTCGATCATCGCCACCGCAAAACCGCGGTCGCGCAGGTCGCGCACCGTCTCGAAATATTTTTCGATCATCTCGCCGCGCCCGGCGAAGACGCAGACCGTGCCCTTGCGGCCGGGCGGCGGCGCCCAGCGCGCGAAGCGCAGTTCGGCTCCGTCCGGTGTCTTGATGGTGCCGCTGACCACGTCCTCCGGGACCGGATTGGCGGGAATCGAGACGAGCGTCATGCAGGGGAACCGGTAGGTGGGATGAAGTGGAGATCAAGGGCACGGGCGTCAAAAGCCACGCGGTTTCCGTCCCTTGAACGCGACATAACCCCTCCCATATCACCTCAGTGCAGGCCGCTACCAGTGTTTCGGAACCGGAACATGAGGCTGCACACATCTAAGCCCGGCCCGATGGCGGGCGGGTAACTGAAACAGTCGCTCATTGGAGGACTACCCTATGCGTAGCTACGACCTCACTCCGTTCTATCGTTCCACCGTCGGCTTCGACCGCCTCTTCAACCTGCTCGATCAGGTGACCTCGGACGGCAGCCCCGGCTATCCCCCCTACAACATCGAGCGCACCGGCGAGAATGCTTACCGGATCAGCGTTGCGGTCTCCGGCTTCTCGCAGGCCGAGCTTTCGATCGTCGCGAAGGAAAACACGCTGACGATCAAGGGCGAGAAGACCGCCAACGAGAATTCCGGCAACGGCTCGGAAGTGCTCTATCGCGGCATCGCCTCCCGCGCTTTCGAGCGCGTCTTCCAGCTTGCCGACTTCGTGCAGGTGAAGAACGCCTCGCTCGAGAACGGCCTGCTCCACGTCGATCTCGTCCGCGAGATTCCCGAGACCAAGAAACCCCGCAACATTCCGATCGGCGGCGGCGAGAAGGCGCCGCAGGTGGTCGACGGCTCGGCGAAGGTCGCGGCCTAACCAACACATCCCGCGTCAGCAGATATTGGCTGAACGCGAAAACGCCCCGGGAAACCGGGGCGTTTTTTTGTTGCGCGGGGTGCTCGTAGCCCGGATGGAGCGAAGCGCAATCCGGGGCCTTCGTGCCAATGAAAGATTCCCGGATTTCGCTGCGCTCCATCCGGGCTCCGGACGTCACTCCAGCCCCTGCACCTTCGGCATTTCCTGGGTCGGCAGGATCGCGGGCGCGGGCGCTGCCGGCGGTGGAGCGGCCTGGCCGACGGTCGGGACCTCGGCCTGCCGGGCGGCCTGCGGCGCCGCCTGAGCCTCGGTCGGCTTCGGCGCAGCGGCGGCCTGCTGAGCAGGCGCCGGCTCGGGGGCGGCCGCCGGGGTGGGCGCAGGCTGCGGCGCGGCGGCCGCCTGGGCTGCCGGAGCGGGCGCCTGGGCCGCCGCTGGGGCGGGAGCCTGCGCCTTGGCCGAGAGTGGGCTGCGCTTCGGCACCGGCACCCGGTTTGCGACATGCGGGATCGGGGCCGGCGGCCGCGGCACCTTGGCCTGGATCGGCCGCAGCATCGGACCGACCGGGCCGTAGGTCGTGCTCATCTCCTCCTCATAATTGTCGCCGAGCCGATACGCCGGGGTGAAGCGGATGATGTGCCCGTCGCGGGCGTCGATCACCAGCCGGCCGTCGTCGCCGCCCTGGTTGATCACCGAGATCGTGTAGACAAAGCCGCGCTGCTGGGGGGCGCCGAGCGGCAGATAGCCGTTCTCGCGCAGCACCGTGTAGACCTCGACCGGCGGCAAAAGGCTCGGGACCCGGCCATAGCGTGGCGGCGGCGGGACCTCGGGCATGGCGGCATAGGGCCCGTCCATGTCGGATACCCTGACGAAAGCCGGGCTGCCGATCCGGGCGGACGTCGCCAGCTGCGCCTGGGCCGAGGCTGCGCTGAGCGCGAGAGCGGCGGCAGCAACCGAACCTGTGAACAACTTCATCGCCGTAACTCCTGTCTGTCCCGCCTCGAGGAGCGTTTTCGCTCTCTTGCTGGCTTGCCCGGGACAAAATTTCATTTTTAAATTCGGCGGTCCTTGGTCGGTCCTTGGGCCAGATCACGGCGTGTTTGCTTCGAATCAGGGGCGCCGCGCGCCCGCCGAGCCGTTCGATTCGGGCATGCGGGCGAGGACTTCCTCGCGCTTGTGTGATAGACAAAAATTTGGCAAGGTCGAGGTTAGGACAGCAAGACTGTCTCAATTTCGAGGCCATCCCGGCATAGGGATTGCAACGAGACCTTCGTAAGGAGGGTCTCGACGCCCCGGGCTCCGAGAATGCTGCAGGCAGGGCCGTCCCCTAGGGGACGTTGAAACGCCCGTCGTCTGAATTTAGGAAAATGCGGCTCGCGGCGGACGAGCGGTGGCCCGGTGGGTGCCGCAACGTCCAAGGTGCGCCAAATACGGTGAGGCCCTTACGAAAGGGAGAGGACACATGAGCGGGTCGGAATTCGAGCGCGAAACCATCGTGGCAGGAACGCTGTCGGCGACCGCGGACTCGAAAGCCGAGCCCGCGCGTGAACTCCTTACTCCTGAGCTCCATACTTGGCGCCCGGAAGCCGAGGGCCTGTACGACCCGAGCCTGGAAAAGGATTCCTGCGGCGTCGGCTTCATCGCCAACATCAAGGGCCAGAAGTCGCATCAGATCGTCTCCGACGCGCTGAGCATCCTGTGCAATCTCGAGCATCGCGGCGCCGTCGGCGCCGACCCGCGCGCCGGTGACGGCGCCGGCATCCTGGTGCAGATCCCGCACGCCTTCTTCACGCGCAAGACCGCGGAACTCGGCTTCAAGCTGCCGCAGCCCGGCGAATACGCCATCGGCGCGCTGTTCATGCCGCGCGATGCTGCGTGGCGGAACGTGATTAAGAGCATCATCGCCGACGAGATCAAGAACGAGGGCTTCAAGCTGCTCGGCTGGCGCGACGTGCCCAGTGACAATTCCTCGCTCGGCGTCACCGTGAAGCCGACCGAGCCCTACCACATGCAGGTCTTCATCGGCCGCAACGGCGCCGCCAAGACCGAGGACGATTTCGAGCGCCGGCTCTACATCCTGCGCAAGTCGATCTCGCAGGCGATCTATCAGCGCCGCGACCGCGGCATGGCGGGCTACTATCCGTGCTCGCTGTCGTGCCGCACCGTAATCTACAAGGGCATGTTCCTCGCCGACCAGCTCGGCAAGTACTATCCCGACCTGCACGAAGCCGATTTCGACAGCGCGCTGGCGCTGGTGCATCAGCGCTTCTCGACCAACACCTTCCCGACCTGGTCGCTGGCGCATCCCTACCGGATGATCGCCCATAACGGCGAAATCAACACGCTGCGCGGCAACACCAACTGGATGGCGGCGCGGCAGGCCTCCGTGCATTCGGAGCTCTACGGCAAGGACATCAGCCGGCTGTGGCCGATCTCCTATGAAGGCCAGAGCGACACCGCCTGCTTCGACAACGCCCTCGAATTCCTGGTGCAGGGCGGTTACTCGCTGCCTCACGCCGTGATGATGATGATTCCGGAAGCGTGGGCCGGCAATCCGCTGATGGATGAGCAGCGCCGCGCCTTCTACGAATATCATGCCGCACTGATGGAGCCGTGGGACGGCCCGGCCGCGATCGCCTTCACCGACGGCCGCAAGATCGGCGCGACGCTCGATCGCAACGGCCTGCGCCCGGCGCGCTATCTCGTCACCAAGGACGACCGCATCGTGATGGCGTCCGAAATGGGCGTGCTGAAGATTCCGGAGGAGCAGATCGTCACCAAGTGGCGGCTGCAGCCCGGCAAGATGCTGCTCGTCGATCTCGAGCAGGGCCGCCTGATTCCCGACGACGAGATCAAGGCCGACCTCGCCAAGAGCCATCCCTACGCCGACTGGCTGCATCGCACCCAGATCCAGCTCGAGGAGCTGCCGGATGCGCCGGCCAAGGGCGTGCGCTCCAATTTGCCGCTGCTCGATCGGCAGCAGGCGTTCGGCTACAGCCAGGAAGACATCAACATCCTGATGACGCCGATGGCGTCCACCGGCGAGGAAGCCGCAGGCTCCATGGGCAACGACACGCCGATCTCGGCGCTGTCGGACAAGCCCAAGCAGTTATTCACCTACTTCAAGCAGAACTTTGCGCAGGTGACGAACCCGCCGATCGATCCGATCCGCGAGGAAATCGTCATGAGCCTCGTCTCGATCATCGGGCCGCGGCCGAACCTGTTCGACCTGCAGGGCGTCGCCTCGACCAAGCGCCTCGAGGTGCGGCAGCCGATCCTGACCGACGCGGATCTGGAAAAGATCCGCTCGATCTCGGACGTCGCCGAGACCCACTTCAAGTCGCGCACGCTCGACACCACCTTCCACGCCGGGTTCGGCGCGGCGGGCATGGAGCAGGTGCTCGACGAGCTCTGCGCGCGCGCCGAGGGCGCGGTGCGCGAGGGCATCAACATCATCATCCTGTCGGACCGCATGACCGGCACCGACCGGATTCCGATCCCGTCGCTCCTGGCCTGCGCCGCCGTGCATCACCACCTGATCCGCACCGGCCTGCGCACTTCGGTCGGCCTCGTGGTGGAATCCGGTGAGCCGCGCGAGGTGCATCACTTCGCCTGCCTCGCCGGCTACGGCGCCGAAGCGATCAACCCCTATCTCGCGTTCGAAACCATCCTCGCGATGAAGGACCGGCTGCCCGCCGCGCTCGACGACTACGAGATCGTCAAGCGCTACATCAAGTCGATCGGCAAGGGCCTGCTCAAGGTGATGTCCAAGATGGGCATCTCGACCTACCAGTCCTATTGCGGCGCGCAGATCTTCGACGCCGTCGGCCTCAAGGCGGACTTCGTCGCCAAGTATTTCGCCGGCACCCACACAAGAATCGAGGGCGTCGGCCTCGGCGAGATCGCCGAGGAGACCGTGCGGCGCCACACCGACGCGTTCGGTGACGGCCAGATCTACAAGAGCGCGCTCGACGTCGGCGGCGAATATGCCTACCGCACCCGCGGCGAGGACCATGCCTGGACCGCGGAATCGGTCTCGACCCTGCAGCATGCCGTGCGCGGCAATTCGCAGGAGCGCTACCGGGCGTTCGCCAAGATCCTCAACGAGCAGTCCGAGCGTCTTCTGACGCTGCGCGGCCTGTTCCGGATCAGGAGCGCCGAGGACGACAAGCGCAAGCCGGTCAAGCTCGAGGATGTCGAGCCGGCCAAGGAGATCGTCAAGCGCTTCTCGACCGGCGCGATGTCGTTCGGCTCGATCTCGCGCGAGGCGCACACCACGCTCGCGATCGCGATGAACCGGATCGGCGGCAAGTCGAACACCGGCGAAGGCGGCGAGGAAGCCGACCGCTTCAAGCCGCTGCCCAACGGCGACAGCATGCGCTCGGCGATCAAGCAGGTCGCTTCGGGCCGGTTCGGCGTGACGACGGAATACCTCGTCAACTCCGACATGATGCAGATCAAGATGGCGCAGGGCGCCAAGCCCGGCGAAGGCGGCCAGCTGCCCGGCCACAAGGTCGACGCGACGATCGCGCGCGTGCGGCACTCGACGCCGGGCGTCGGCCTGATCTCGCCGCCGCCGCATCACGACATCTACTCGATCGAAGACCTCGCCCAGCTGATCTACGACCTCAAGAACGTCAATCCCGACGGCCAGGTCTCGGTCAAGCTGGTGTCCGAGGTCGGCGTCGGCACGGTTGCCGCCGGCGTCGCCAAGGCGCGCGCCGACCATGTCACCATCGCGGGCTTCGAGGGTGGCACCGGTGCCTCGCCCTTGACCTCGATCAAGCATGCCGGCTCGCCGTGGGAGATCGGTCTTGCCGAAACCCACCAGACGCTGGTGCGCCAGCGGCTGCGCAGCCGCATCGCGGTCCAGGTCGACGGCGGTTTCCGCACCGGCCGTGACGTCGTGATCGGCGCGCTGCTCGGCGCCGACGAGTTCGGCTTCGCCACCGCACCGCTGATCGCGGCGGGCTGCATCATGATGCGCAAGTGCCACCTCAACACCTGCCCGGTCGGCGTCGCGACCCAGGATCCGGTGCTGCGCAAGCGCTTCACCGGCCAGCCCGAGCACGTCATCAACTATTTCTTCTTCGTCGCCGAGGAAGTCCGCGAGATCATGGCGCAGCTCGGCTTCAAGACGTTCGACGAGATGATCGGCCAGGTCCAGATGCTGGACCAGACCGCGCTGGTCTCGCACTGGAAGGCCAAGGGCCTCGACTTCTCCAAGCTGTTCGTGCGGCAGAGGGAGGAGAAG
Source organism: Bradyrhizobium sp. USDA 3364 (assembly GCF_054056355.1). Classification (NCBI taxonomy): domain Bacteria; kingdom Pseudomonadati; phylum Pseudomonadota; class Alphaproteobacteria; order Hyphomicrobiales; family Nitrobacteraceae; genus Bradyrhizobium; species Bradyrhizobium sp. USDA 3364. The sequence goes on along the minus strand of NZ_JBSRYG010000002.1, from coordinate 3,860,482 downwards.
GGCCAGACGATCTATCACTCGGAGAGCCAGAACCACCATCTGGAAGCCGTGCTCGACCGCCGGCTGATCGAGCAGGCGCAGGCCGCGCTCGATCGCGGTGCGCCGGTCAAGATCGAGGAAGAGATCAACAACACCGACCGTTCCGCCGGCGCGATGCTGTCGGGCTCGGTGGCCAAGATCTACGGCCATGCCGGCCTGCCGCTCGACACCATCCATGTCGGCCTGAAGGGCACGGCGGGACAGGCGTTCGGCGCCTGGCTCGCCAAGGGCGTCACCTTCGAGCTCGAGGGTGAAGGCAACGATTATGTCGGCAAGGGTCTCTCGGGCGGCTGCATCATCGTCAAGCCGCCGAAGATCTCCGGCATCGTGCCGGAAGAGTCGATCATCGTCGGCAACACCGTGATGTACGGCGCGATCGCGGGCGAGTGCTACTTCCGCGGCATCGCCGGCGAGCGCTTCGCGGTGCGCAACTCCGGCGCGGTCGCGGTCGTCGAAGGCGCCGGCGATCATTGCTGCGAATACATGACCGGCGGCATCGTGGTGGTGCTCGGCAAGACCGGGCGCAACTTCGCGGCCGGCATGTCCGGCGGCATCGCCTATGTGCTGGACGAGGCCGGCGACTTCGCCAAGCTCTGCAACCTTTCGATGGTCGAGCTCGAGCCGGTGTTGTCGGAAGAGCTGATCAACGCCGGCACCTACCACCACTCCGGCGATCTCGAGGCGCATGGCCGGGTCGACGTGTTCCAGAACCTGCTCGACTCCGACGTCGAGCGGCTGCATGTCCTGATCACGCGGCACGCCAAGCTGACCGGCTCGAGGAAGGCGGCGGAGATCCTCGCCAACTGGAAGACCTGGCTGCCGAAATTCCGCAAGGTGATGCCGGTGGAGTACCGCCGCGCGCTGAAGGAAATGAAGGCCAACGCCGACGCCGAGCCGAAAATCGCGATCGGCGCGTAAGCCTCAGAGACCCTCATGGTGAGGAGGCGCGCAGCGCCGTCTCGAACCATGAGGCCGCAACACGGGCCTTCATCCTTCGAGACGCGGCGCACGCGCCGCTCCTCAGGATGAGGGTCGAAGAGAACGGACGAACACGAACACATGATGCAGGGGCATCGGGTTTAAATGGGCAAGATCACAGGTTTCCTCGAGATCGAGCGGCATGACCGCAAGTACGAGCCGGTCGCCGATCGACTCAAGAACTTCAAGGAATTCGTCGTTCCGCTGAGCGAGAAGGACACGCGCGACCAGGCGGCGCGCTGCATGAATTGCGGCATTCCCTACTGCCACGGCACCGGCTCGACCGCGCCGGGCACGCCCGGCTGCCCGGTCAACAACCAGATCCCCGATTTCAACGACCTCGTCTATCAGGGCAACTGGGAAGAGGCCTCGCGCAACCTGCACTCGACCAACAACTTCCCCGAATTCACCGGCCGGATCTGTCCGGCGCCGTGCGAGGCGTCTTGCACGCTGAACATCGACGACAACCCGGTCACCATCAAGACCATCGAATGCGCGATCGTCGACCGCGCCTGGGACAATGGCTGGCTGAAGCCGGAGATCGCGGCCACCAAGACCGGCAAGAAGGTCGCCGTGATCGGCTCCGGCCCCGCCGGCATGGCCGCAGCCCAGCAGCTCGCGCGCGCCGGTCACGAGGTGCATGTCTACGAGAAGTTCGCCAAGGCCGGCGGCCTGCTGCGCTACGGCATTCCCGACTTCAAGATGGAGAAGGACGTCATCGACCGCCGCGTGGCGCAGATGGAAGCCGAAGGCGTCACCTTCCACTACGGCAAGGCCGTCGGCGGAAGCACTCCGGGCGCGATCGATCCGCAGGAGCTCGCCAAGCAGTATGACGCGGTGGCGCTGACCGGCGGCGCGGAAGCCCCGCGCGACCTGCCGATCCCCGGTCGCGACCTCGCCGGCATCCACTTCGCGATGGACTTCTTGCCGCAGCAGAACCGCCGCGTCTCCGGCGAGCCGCTGAACGGCGCCGCCGACATCCTGGCCGGCGGCAAGCATGTCGTCGTGATCGGCGGCGGCGATACCGGTTCGGACTGCATCGGCACCTCGTTCCGTCAGGGCGCCAAGTCGGTGACCCAGCTCGAGATCATGCCGGCGCCGCCCGAGCACGAGAACAAGGGCGTGACCTGGCCGAACTGGCCGCTGAAGATGCGGACCTCGTCGAGCCAGGCCGAAGGCGCGGTGCGCGAATACGCGGTGCTGACGACCAAGTTCGAAGGCGCCGACGGCAAGGTGACAAAACTGCATTGCGTCAAGGTCGACGACAAGTTCAAGCCGCTGCCCGGCACCGAGTTCACGCTCGACGCCGAGCTGGTGCTGCTGGCGATGGGCTTCGTGCATCCGGTGCACGAGGGCCTGCTCAAGACGCTCGGCGTCGAGCTCGACCAGCGCGGCAACGTCCGCGCCTCCCTGCAGGACTACCAGACCTCGCGCGCCAAAATCTTCTCCGCCGGCGACATGCGCCGCGGCCAGTCGCTCGTGGTCTGGGCGATCCGCGAAGGCCGCCAGTGCGCGCGCTCGATCGACACCTTCCTGATGGGGAAGACGGACTTGCCGGGCTAAGCGCCCCGGCTGTTTTTGGCAAAGCTATGCTCACACACGAACTGTTATCACCCGCGAAAGCGGGCGATCCAGTGTTCCAGAGACGTCAGAGATCAAACGGAGAAGCCGCGGCGTGCCTGGATGCCCCGCCTTCGCGGGGCATGACGAGCTATGGCAGCGGCACGCAGGTGCCTCAGCAACTCAGTTCTGCACCCGCACGCCGAGCATCACGACCGTCGACGCCGAGCTCTGTCCCGCCAAATTCGAATCCAGCCAGTCGCGGCGCACGGTGCCCTTGATCCAGAGGCTGCGGGTCATCTTGTAGATCAGGTCGGCGGACACCGAGTAGATCGTGTCGTTGCGGTTGTCGCCCTGGTACTCGAGCGTGCCGTAGGTGAACTTGCCGATGCCGGTCAGCCAGCGGCGGAAGTCGTGGTCGACCTCGACGGTGTAGGTGCGTGACAGCACGCCGGACGTGCCGGGCAGCGTGGTCTCGCCGATCTGGGTGTCGGAATAGAATTTGGCCGTGGTCAGCGGCGTCGCGGTCCAGGTCAGCGACGCCGTGGTGAGCAGGCCTTCGAGCCGATTCAGCCGCGGGTCGACGTAATCGCGCATCGCGTAGCCGATCGATATCTCGCCGAACAGCAGCCGGGTGAACTCGAACGACGTACCGACCTTGGCATAACCGCCCGACGAATTGCGCGCGTAGCCGTTGCGGTCGAAATAGAGATCGTGGAAGCGGCTGTCGCCCTCGACCTCGACGAACGGTTTCACCGCCGGATTGAGCTCATAGCTGACGCGGCCGACGCCGCCATATTGCGTGAAGTTGCGATCGTCGTTCGACGACGAGGTGCCGTCGGTCAGCTTCGACCATTGGTAATCGGTGCGGTCGACAGTGCCGCCCAGCGAGACCTGCATGCGGTTGAAATTCTGGTCGATGCCGAAGGTGCCGCCGACCGTGGTGTAGATCGGATATCTGGCGAGGCCGGCCTGCACGTTCGGGCTGCCGGGATTGTCGGTCGAGACCAGCAAACGGGCCTGCCCCAGGAGATGCGTGTCTCGGGAGACGTCGAGACGGCCGTCGATATGGCCGGTGAAATTCGGACGGTCGACATCGAGCGGCGCCGACAGCGGCGTGCCATCAATCGGCGTCAACTGCGAGCCATAGCCGGTGAAGGAGCCGCGCAGATCGGCGACGACGGCGTGGCGTTCCCAGTCGGATACCGCGAGGAATTCCGGCGCCACCATGTAGAACGCCTTGCCCTGCGGCGAATAGAGCCGGCCCGGGTTGGTATCGTAGCCGGCCATCACCTCGACCGCGGTCTTGACCATGAACGAGCCGGCATAGTCGCCGACCGCGCCGAACGGATCGTCGTCGATCTTGAGCCGCCTGCGCTGCGGCTGGCCGACAATGGTGCCGGCCATCGCCGGCGGCAGCGGCGGCTTGTTGGCGGTGTCCGACGGCCGGGATCGAGAGCCGCAACTGCCCGGCCGCGTTCAGTGGCGGCGGCGTGGGCACCGGCGAGCCGGGTCCCGGCGGCGGCTTCGGCTTAGCCTGGCCCGGATAATATTTCGGCTTCACGCGCTTGCGGTTGAGCGAGTCATACCCCGACGTCGAGGCGCCGTTCGCGGCGGGGAGCCCGTAGGTCGGGATCTGGCCGATGCGCTGTGTCGTGGACGTCGACGACGAGGAGCGCCGGTCGCGATCGGCGTCCGGCAGCTTCAGGCCGTTGAGCGGGTTGAGCGGATCCAGATTGTCGGCCGTGGTCCGGCGCAGCGGCGAATCCTGCGTGATCACCTGGCTCTGCCGGTTGGGGCTGAACAAATCAGGCGTCACGGTCTGGGCGCTGGCGAGCCCCATCGTTACAGTCAGCAGAAGGCATGGCAAAACCACGCGAACGAGGCGTCCGCGCCGATTTGGGCCGCTTGCTGGCCGCCGCCACACGATGGAAATACTCCAACGAATTCACATACTTGACGTACGCATTCCACCGGGTGGCGAAAAACGTCGTTAATGGAGTTAAAACAATTATGGTTAATGAGCCGTTGAGGATGCGCCGCCGCGCGTCGCATCGCGGAATGGACCGTGCTAAGGGAGACGCCCGGGTGCAAAACCCCTTCCCTGGAATCCGAAATGGCCAAACCGAAACCGCTGATGACCAAATCATCCGGCCCCGATGACGGCGCCGTTCAATCGGCGCTCCGCACCCTCGATGCCGAAGCAAGCGGCGTCGCAGCGATCTCAGCGGCACTCAAGTCCGACCTCGGTGTCTCGTTCACGGCGGCGGCCGAGCTGATCTGCAAGGCCAAGGGACGGTTGATCGTCACCGGGCTCGGCAAGTCGGGCCATATCGGCCGCAAGATCGCCGCGACCTTCGCCTCGACCGGCACGCCGGCGTTCTTCGTGCACGCGGCCGAAGCGAGCCATGGCGACCTCGGCATGATCACCCCGGACGACGTGATTCTCGCGCTGTCATGGTCCGGCGAGCAGCCGGAGATGCGCAATCTGATCGCCTATGCGGCGCGGTTCGGCATTCCGCTGATCGCGATGACCGCCGACAGGGACTCGACGCTGAGCAAGGCCGCCGACGTGCAGCTGACGCTGCCGAAGGCCCGCGAGGCCTGCCCGCACAATCTCGCGCCGACCACCTCCTCGCTGATGATGCTGGCGCTCGGCGACGCGCTGGCGATCGCGCTGCTGGAAGGCCGCGGCTTCACCTCGACCGATTTCAGCGTGCTGCATCCGGGCGGCAAGCTCGGCGCGCTCTTGAAATATGCCCGCGACCTGATGCATGGCGGCGACGCGCTGCCGCTGAAGCCGCTCGGCACCAAGATGTCGGATGCTTTGGTCGAGATGACCTCCAAGGGCTTCGGCTGCGTCGGCATCACCGACCGCCACGGCCATCTGGTCGGCATCGTCACCGACGGCGATCTGCGCCGGCAGATGCGGCCAGAGCTGCTGACGCTGTCGGTCGATGAGGTGATGACCAGGACGCCGAAGACGATCAGCCGCGACACGCTGGCCGGCGAAGTGCTCGAGCTGCTCAACGCCTCGAAGATCACGACGCTGATCGTGACCGACGCCAAGAAGCCGGTCGGCATCATCCACCTGCACGATCTGCTGCGCGCGGGCGTGGCGTAGGTCCAGGCCACTTCCCGTCATTGCGAGCCGACGGGCCGCGCGAATGCGCGCCCGATGACAGGCTCCGCGAAGCAATCCATCTCTCTGCATGGGCGGAGGGATGGATTGCTTCGTCGCTTCGCTCCTCGCAATGACGGCAATCAACTCGGAAACCGCGCCGCGGTCTCCTCCAGCGGCAGGGCCAGTGCGTTGGCGAGGCAGGACACCGTGCGGTAGAAGCCGCACAGCAGAATGATCTCCAGCACCTGATCGTCGTCATAATGCGCCGACAGCGCGGCGAACTCCGCCTCGTCAAGCGTCGCGCGGGCATGCAGCGCGTCGACCGCCGCGATCATCGCCTGCTCGGCCGGCGACCAGCAATCGGCATCGGCCTGGCCGCGCACGGTGGCGTGGACCTGTTCGTCCGACAATCCGGCGGCGGCGCCGAACGCCGTGACATGCACGCCCCATTCATATTCGCAGGCATTGAGCGCACAGGTGCGGTCGATCACGATCTCCCGTTCCCGCAAGGGGAGCGGCCCGCGGTCCAGCAGGCTGCCGCCGCGGAATTTCTCCCAGGCGCGCGGATAGCCGGCCATCATGCGGAACAGCAGCAGCGGCGGCTTGCCGCGCATGATGCGATCGAAATGCTGTTGAACGTCCGCCGCATAGGGCGGATCGAGCGGCGCGATGCGTGACATGGCCTGATCCTGCTGCTACATTTAATGTAGCGATCACGCTACAATATCTGTAGCGAACGGCGCAAGCGGAATTGACGGGGATTCGCGACATGCCGAAGCAGGCTCCACCGACAAAACCCGGCGTCCGCGGCTCGCGGTCCGGCCGCCCGATCATGGCGCTGCTCGATCTCCTGGGGCGGCGCTGGACCTTGCGCATCGTCTGGGAGCTGCGCGATGGCGCGCTGACCTCGCGCGCGCTGCGCACCGCCTGCGACGAGGCCTCACCGACCATCCTGCAGACGCGATTGACCGAGCTCCGTGAAGCCGGATTCGTCGAGCTGACGGATGATGGTTACGGCCTCACCGCCCTCGGCCGCGAACTGTTCCAGACTTTCACGCCGCTCAACCGCTTCGCCGCGCGCTGGAGCAAGCGGGGCGAAAACTAGACCGCGGCCACCGTCAAGCTGGCGCCATCGGCGCGGACGACCTTCACCCGGCTGCCGGCCGGCGCATCGGGGCCGGCGACGCGCCAGACCGTGTCGTCGATGCGGACCGTGCCCGATCCGTCGACGATCGGCTTCTCCAGCGTGAATTCGCGGCCGACCAGGGCTTCATTGCGGCGGTTGAGGAACGGATTGGTCCTGCTTGCCGCGGTCGCGCCCCGGGCGAAGTGGCGCCAGGCCGGCACCGCCAGTGCGGCGAACACCGCGAACATCAGGAGCTGCATCTGCCAGGACGGCGTGAAGGCGAACGACAGCAAGCCGACCAGCAGCGCTGCGAGCCCGAGCCAGAACAGGAACACGCCTGGCGCCACGAGCTCAAGCGCCATCAGGATAAAGCCGAAGATCAGCCAGTTCCAGGTACCCAATGTCGAAAACATCTCGGCCATGACACGACCTCTCAACAGTCTTTCCGCGGAGAGAGCCCCCTCACCCGGATCGCATCTTCAATGCGATCCGACCTCTCCCACAAGGGGAGAGGTGAAGTGAGTATGCCGCGCGATCTCCGTCAACAACCTCTACCGCTGCGGCGGCACCGGCGGTGGCGGTGTGGGACCAGCCGGCGGCACTGAGCCGCGCCGGGCGGCGGCCGTCGCGGATGCTGCGCTCTCACCAAAAGTGGCGCGGGCGATCTCGCCGATGCCGGCCAGCGAGCCCAGCACGCTCGAGGTCTCGATCGGCAGCATCAGAACCTTCTGGTTCGGCGATTCCGCGAGCTGGCCGAACGCCTTGATGTACTTGTCGGCGATGAAGTAGTTCAGCGCGGCGACGTCGCCCTTGGCGATCGATTCCGACACCACCTGGGTCGCCTTGGCCTCGGCCTCGGCGAGCCGCTCGCGCGCCTCGGCGTCGCGGAAGGCGGCTTCGCGGCGGCCCTCGGCCTGCAGCACCTGCGCCTGCTTGGCGCCCTCGGCGCGCAGGATCTCGGACTGCCGCTGGCCTTCCGCCTGCAGGATGTCGGCACGCTTGACGCGCTCCGCCTTCATCTGCCGCCCCATCGCCTCGACGAGGTCGGCCGGCGGCACGATGTCCTTGATCTCGATGCGGTTGACCTTGATGCCCCAGGCCGACACCGCGGCGTCGACGACGCGCAGCAGCCGCTCGTTGATCTCGTCGCGATGCGACAGCACCTGGTCGAGGTCCATCGAGCCCATCACCGAGCGGATGTTGGTCATGGTCAGCACGGTGATCGCCTGGCTCAGATTGGCGACCTCGTAGCTCGCTTTCGCGGCGTCGAACACCTGGAAGAATGCGACGCCGTCCACCGTCACGGTGGCGTTGTCCTTGGTGATCACCTCCTGCTCGGGGATGTTGATCACCTGCTCCATCATGTTGATCTTGCGCCCGATGCGATCGAAATACGGCACGATCAGATTGAGGCCGGGCGACAGCGTGCGGGTGTATTTGCCGAACCGCTCGATGGTCCAGTCATAGCCCTGCGGAACGGTCTTGATCCCCGCGAACAGCGTGACGATGACGAGAAGAACAAACGCGATCGCGAAAATGTCGAAGCCACTCATAAAGTCCTCCAGCACGGTCGTGCATTGGTCGGCAGGACCGCTTCGCCGGTTCAGCCGGCTGTTGGTCTTCCTAGCACATCGGAAGCTGCTGTCGGACTACCAGATGTAAGCGAATAGCTGCATCCGGCGTCACGGATCGTTAACAATCAGATCCGGTCTTGCTAGATCCAGACTTGCTAGATCCAGCCTTGTAGCTCGCGCAGCACGAGCTGGCGGATTACGTCCATGCCGCCGTCGCTATCGTTGAGGCAGGGGATGGCCGCGAACTGCTCGCCGCCATTGTGCCGGAAGATCTCGGCGTTCTCCTGCGCGATCTCCTCCAGCGTCTCCAGGCAATCGGCGGAGAAGCCGGGCGTGACCACGGCCATTCGCCGCACGCCGTCTTTGGCCAGCTTCTCGACGGTCTTGTCGGTATAGGGCTGCAGCCACTCGGCATTGCCGAAGCGCGACTGGAAGGTGAGGATCAGCCGGGCCGGATCAAGCCCGAGCCGCTTGCGCAGCGCATTGGTCGTGGCGATGCATTGCGCCTGATACGGATCGCCCTTGTCGACATATTCCTTCGGCATGCCATGGAACGACGCGAGAATGACCTCGGGCTGGAACGGCAGCGTCGCAAGGTGGTCATTGATCGAGACCGCGAGCGCCTCGATGTAATCGGGATCGTCGTAGTAGGGCGGCGTCACCCGCAGGATCGGCTGCGCGCGCATGGCGGCCAGCACGCGAAACGCTTCGTCGCAAACGGTCGCCGACGTCGCAGCGGAATATTGCGGATAGAGCGGCACCACCAGCAGCCGGCCGCAGCCCTGCACCGCCAGCGCCTCGATGCGCTCCTTGATCGAGGGGTTGCCGTAGCGCATCGCCCAGTCGACCACGACGTGATCGTGATCGGCGATCGCCTCCGCCAGCTTGCCGGCCTGCGAGCGCGTGATGGTCTTCAGCGGCGACTCGTTCCGCTCGGTGTTCCAGATCTTCAGATAGTCGCGCGCCTTGCGGGCGGGGCGGACGCGCAGGATGATGCCGTTGAGGATCAGCTTCCAGACGAGGCCCTGGTCCTCGATCACCCGCGGATCGGATAAAAATTCCTTGAGATAGACCCGCACGCCCGCGGCATCGGCCGTATCCGGCGTGCCGAGATTGACCAGCAGCACGCCGACGCGTTCCGGCTTCGGCGCCGCGGCCGGCTTCGCGCTCTCGAAGGGGATCACCGTGCTCATGCTGGCCTTGCGCTGGGGGTCTTCGCTCGGGGTCTTTGGGGCTTCGCGCGTTGCTCCAACCTTGTCAAGCCGAGTGCGGGTTGGCTACGTTCCTTCGAAACATGGGGGGAACCATGACGATCGCCGAATGGTGCGTCTTCGCGACGCTGATGCTTTCGCTCCTGACGATCGTATCGGTGAAATGGACGAACTTCCGCAGCTTCGACAATGCCAGGCCGCGCGATCCCGACTTCTACAACGACCCGATCCGCTCGCGGGCGCTCGGCGCCCACCAGAACGGCATCGAGGCCTTCCCGTTCTTCGCCTTCGCCGTGCTGCTCGCCGAATTCCGCGTCGGCCCGCTGCGGCTGATCGACGAATTGGCGGTGCTGTTCCTGATCGTGCGGATCGCCTACGTCTTCACCTATGTCGGCAACCGCCCGACGCTGCGCTCGATCCTCTGGAGCATCGGTTTTGCGATCAACATCGCGATCTTCCTGCTGCCGGCGATCCGGGGATATTTGACGAGCTGAGCCCCGACTCAACTCTCTCCCCGTCGTCCTGAGGAGCCGCGAAGCGGCGTCTCGAAGGATGCACGGCCCGGCCGGTGGCCGTCGACCCTTCGAGACGCGCTGCGCGTTCCTCAGAGTGACGGATCACATGTAAAACCTTAAAGACACGTCGCCCGTTCGGCCGCGACGTAACCGAACAGCAGCCCGAGCCCGAACAGCAGCACGAGACCCGCTGCGGCGAATTCCAGGCCGCGCATGATGACCATGCCGCCGCCGTCGCGCGCGCCGCTCAACCGCTCGGCCACGCCGCGCGCGGATACCGCGACCAGCGCGATCGCCGCCACCGTGATGGCGGTGCCGAGCCCCATCACGAAGGTCGCGGCAATGCCGGCCCAGAACAGGCCCTGCGCCAGCGCGAACACCAAGACCAGGATCGCGCCTGAGCACGGCCGTATCCCGACCGTGAGGATCGCGCTGAAGCCGCGCCGCCAGCCGCCGGGGCCGGCGAGCTCGGCCGGCGTCGGCCCGTGCGAATGGTCGCTGTGCTCGTCATGGACGTGGCCCGCGTCATGACCGTGATCATGGTGATCGTGATCGTCATGGGCGTGACGATGATGCTGATCATCGCCATGGTCGTGGTGCGCGTGATCATGGTGGTCGTGGTGATGCGCGCCGGCCATTGCCAGCGCCGGACGCGGCACCGAGAGCGCGCGGAAGAACCCGCCGCCCTTGACCCAGACCAGCCGGGCGCCGAACGCCGCAATCAGCGCGTAGCTTGCGATCTCGATCGCCTTCTCCGCCCCGCACATCGTCTTCGCCGTCGCATTGAGCAGCCAGGCGCAGATCCCGACGATGGCGACCGCGACCAGCGACTGCATCAGTGCCGAGGCGAACGACAGCACGATGCCGCGCCGCGCGGTCTCGCGATTGGCGACCATGTAGGATGAGATCACCGCCTTGCCGTGGCCGGGGCCAGCGGCATGGAATATCCCGTAGGCAAAGGAGATCGCGAGCAGCGTCCATACCGCCGAACCGTCGGACTTCGCGGCGCGGATCGTCGCCGACATCTCGCGATAGAACTCCGACTGTTTCGCCAGCAGCCAGCCGATCAGCCCGCCCTGCGGGTCGGCCGCGCGCGGCGCGCCGAACGGATTTTGCGCCAGCAGCGCGTGAACCGCACCGTCCAGCACCGCGCATGCCGCCAGCACGGCAGCGGACACGGCGAAGCCGCGCATCACGCGGCGGGCGATCGGCGTCATGGACAATCCACCGTGATCTTGTTGGCGAACATCATGCCGAAATTGGCATTGCCGCCATCGAGAAAGTTCTGCTCGCCGAGCTTCTGCGCGGCGGCGGCGCCGTCGTTCGGCCGCTCGAACTGCATCTTGCAGTCGGCTGCGGCGCCGACCAGCTTGACCGGCTCCTTCTCGGCGAACTGGAAGTCGATGAAGTAGGTCGGGTCGAACACTTCGAGCGAAAGCTGCCTGGCCTTGAACGGCGTCTTCACCGGCAGGGTGAAGTGCAGCGTCAGCGCCGAATCCTTGTATTCGAGGTAGTAGTCGACCGGCTCGGTGAACTTCTGCTTCTTGCCGTCGCCCTTGGCGAAGGTGAAGTAGGCGTATTCCTTCAGCGACTCGACATTGGTCTGGGCCAGCGGCGCCAGTTCCTCGCGGCTGTAGGCGCCCTTCACCTTGGTCTCGAGGCCTTGCAGCGCATAGGTCGAGAACATGTCGTCGAAGGTCCAGGCGTGCCGGACCCCGGTGATGGTGCCGTCAGGCGCGTAGATCAGCTCGCTTTTGGCGGTGATCCAGACATGCGGATGGGCCCAGGCTTCCGCCGTGCCGAGCACGACGGACACCGCAAGCACGAACCAGGCGATCAGGCACTTCAGGGGCGACCCCACCTTCAGGCCGCCTCAGGCGTCTCGAGCAGGCCGCGACGGCGCAGCAGCGCGTCCGGCTCGGGCTCGCGGCCGCGGAAGGCGACATAGGCCTCCTCCGGATCGCGAGAGCCGCCCGACGAATAGATGTCGTCATGCAGCCGCTTGGCGGTCGCGGGATCGAAGATGTCGCCGGCCTCCTCGAACGCGCCGAACGCGTCGGCGTCCATCACCTCCGACCACATGTAGCTGTAATAGCCGGACGCATAATGGTCGCCGGAGAAGATGTGGCCGAACTGGGTCGGCCGGTGCCGCAGCGAGATCTCGGCGGGCATGCCGATCTTTTCCAGTTCCTTCTGCTCGAAGGCGCGGACGTCCCAGCTCGCCGCTGCCGGCTGGGTGTGGAATTCGAGGTCGACCAGCGCCGAGGAGACGAACTCCACGGTGGCAAAGCCCTGGTTGAACTTGCGCGCGGCGAGGAAGCGCTTGAGCAGGTCGTCCGGCAGCGCCTCTCCGGTCTGGTAGTGGCGCGCGAAGCGCTGCAGCACCTCGGGCCGCTCCTGCCAATGCTCGTAGAGCTGCGAGGGCAGTTCAACAAAGTCGGTGAACACCGATGTGCCCGACAGTGACGGATAGGTCACATTGGAGAGCATGCCGTGCAGGCCATGGCCGAACTCGTGGAACAGGGTCCGCGCGTCGTCGGGCGACAGCAGCGACGGCGCGCCGTCGGCGCCCTTGGCGAAGTTGCAGACATTGATGACCAGCGGCGCGACGTCGCCGTCGAGCTTCTGCTGGTCGCGCAGCGAGGTCATCCAGGCGCCGGAGCGCTTCGAAGGCCGCGCGAAGTAGTCGCCGTAAAACAGCGCCTTGTGCCGGCCGTCGCTGCCCTTGACCTCCCAGACCCGGACATCCGGGTGCCACACCGGGATGTCCTTGCGCTCCTCGAAGGTGACGCCGAACAGGCGGGTGGCGCAGTCGAAGGCGGCCTCGATCATGTGATCGAGCACCAGATAAGGCTTGATCGCGGAATCGTCGAAATTGGCTTTGGCTTGGCGCAGCTTCTCGGCGTAGTAGCGCCAGTCCCAGGACGCCAAAGTGAAATTGCCGCCCTCCTCCGTGATCAGCTCCTGCAGCGCGTCGCGGTCGGCGAGCGCCCGCGCCCGCGCCGGCTTCCAGACCCGCTCCAGGAGGCCGCGCACCGCCTCCGGCGTCTTGGCCATGGAATCCTCGAGGCGATAGGCGGCGTAGGTCGGGAAGCCCAGGGTCTTCGCGGTCTCCTCGCGGAGCCTGAGGATCTCCACGATGGTCGCGTTGTTGTCGTTGGCGTTGCCATTGTCGCCGCGGGCAATGAACGCCTTGTAGACCTTCTCGCGCAGGTCACGCCGCGACGAGCTCTGCAGGAACGGCTCGACCGAGGAGCGTGACAGCGTCACGATCGCCTTGCCGGACATGCCGCGCTCCTCCGCCGCAGCCTTGGCGGCTGCCACAAATGTGTCGGAGAGGCCGGCGCGGTCGTCCTCGCCGAGCTCCATGAACCACTCCTGCTCGTCGCCGAGCAGATGGTGGCTGAACGAGGTGCCGAGATGGGCGAGGCGCTCGTTGATCTCGGCCATGCGGGCCTTCGCCGCGTCGTCGAGCCCGGCGCCGGAGCGGCGGAAACGGGTATAGGTGCGCTCCAGAAGCCGCATCTGCTCGCCGGTCAGGCCGAGCGTGGCGCGCTTCTCGTGCAGCATGGCGATGCGGCCAAACAGCACAGCGTTCATCATGATCGGATTCCAGTGCCGCGCCATCCGGGGCGACACTTCCTTGTCGATTTCCAGGATCGCCGGGTTGGAGTGGGCCGAGACCAGGTCGTAGAACACGGCAGAGACCTTCGACAGCAGCTTGCCGGAGCGCTCCAGCGCCGTGATCGTGTTGTCGAAATCGGGCAGCGCCGGATCGTGCGTGATCGCAGCCACTTCTGCCGAATGATCGGCGAAGGCCTGCTCGAAAGCGGGGAGGAAATGCTCCGGCTTGATCTCGGCGAAGGGCGGCGTCTCGAGTGGCGTCTGCCACGCCTTGAGGAGGGGGTTGGCTAGGGCCTCGGCCTTGGCCTCTGCGCTGGTTTCTGACATCGAATATCCCGTTTTTCGCCTTCAAAATACGGCCCAATCTATATCACGCGATACGGCATTTTTGGGCCTTTTGCGCTTGATAGATGGGCACTTTTCGGAGAGATTGCGCCCTCTGAACAGGACCTATTTCATGAGCATGCAGCCCTCCGCCTCCGATAGCCGCGCCATCGCCTGGCCGAGCGTCATCACCGTGATCTCGGCGGCGATCCTGATCGGCGCGGAAGTGTTCGGCGCGGCGTTCGCCGGCGGCTGGGCGCTCGCGATCGTGCTCGGGCTCGGCGACACCGGGGCACACATCCTGCAGGCGGTGATGTTCGGCATCGGCGTCGTGATCATGATCGCCTTCATCCGCGCCGCGCAGCGCGTCGAGCCGTTCACGCGTCGCGCGTGAGCTCGAGCGATTCAAGAAAGCGCTGCGGCACAGGGCTAAAGCGCGCACGCTTCATTAGTCATTCTTAACAGCCGTTCATCTTCAACGCGTGTTGCGCGCGAGATCGCAAGCACGCGTTAGGGAAATTTGTCGCTATCGCAAAAAAATTCTTGCGCCGCGAAGTCAAAAGACTTATTTCCTGCCTTGCCCAATTTCGCACGTGCCTGTGGTCGTGTGTCAGTCGGTAGGTATCCGGACAAGAGGCCGGACAGCCGCCAAGGGGTGGAAGAACCGAGGGTCGCTTACGTCCATTTGGACAGTCCATCTGGACACGAGGCGGCCAGCATCTCTCTCCAGGGGTGCCTTGTTGAAGGTCTCGCCACTCTTTGCAACCGTGACTGGCAGCCGGAGGCGAACCGGCGCACCCCGCTCTCCACGGGGGACGCGACTTAAAGCAACGACGGATCGGGCTTTTTTGGTCTCTACCGGCAGTCCAACGCCGGCGCGGGCTACTGAAAAGGCTTGTCCTTCATTGCCAGGTGAGTGGGTGGGAAACTCTCCCAACCAATCCACGGCAGCACAGTCTGGTTTGAGTCTCTTGGCTTCGTTGCGCCTCCATCGCGCGATGTGGCCGAAGCGCTCTTACCCGACGTCACGTTGATGCGGATCCCGTCGCTGGGGCCGTTGGAGAGTGCCATGACTGAACGAATCCAGGAATTCCTGCGCAACCGCCGCCAGGATGGTCTCGACACCGAGCCGTGCCTCGTCGTCGATCTCGAAGTCGTGCGCGACAACTACCAGACCTTCGCGAAGGCGCTGCCCGACAGCCGCGTGTTCTACGCGGTGAAGGCAAACCCGGCGCCCGAAGTGCTGTCGCTGCTGGCCTCGCTCGGCTCCTGCTTCGACACCGCGACCGTCGCGGAGATCGAAATGGCGCTGGCCGCCGGTGCGACGCCGGACCGCATCTCCTATGGCAACACGATCAAGAAGGAGCGCGACATCGCGCGCGCCTTCGCGCTCGGCATTCGCCTGTTCGCAGTCGACTGCGCCGCCGAGGTCGAGAAGGTCGCCCGTGCCGCTCCCGGCGCGAGGGTGTTCTGCCGCATCCTCTATGACTGCGCCGGCGCCGAGTGGCCGCTGTCGCGCAAGTTCGGCTGCGATCCCGAGATGGCGGTCGACGTGCTCGACCTCGCCAAGCGCCTTGGGCTCGAGCCGTGCGGCATCTCGTTCCATGTCGGCTCGCAGCAACGCAAGGTGAAGGCGTGGGACCGTGCGCTCGCGATGGCGTCGACCGTGTTCCGTGACTGCGCCGAGCGCGGCATCAACCTCAGCATGGTCAACATGGGCGGCGGCTTCCCGACCAAGTATCTCAAGGACGTTCCGCCGGTCCTGCAGTATGGCCGGTCGATCTTCCGCGCACTGCGCAAGCATTTCGGCAACCAGATCCCGGAGACGATCATCGAACCGGGCCGCGGCATGGTCGGCAATGCGGGCGTGATCGAGACCGAGGTCGTGCTGATCTCGCGCAAGAGCGACGAGGACGAGGTTCGCTGGGTCTATCTCGACATCGGCAAGTTCGGCGGTCTCGCCGAGACGATGGACGAGTCGATCCGATACGCCATCCGCACCCCGCATGACGGGGCGGACATGACGCCGTGCGTGCTCGCGGGCCCGACCTGCGATAGCGCCGACGTGTTGTACGAGAAGTTGCCGTATCCGCTTCCGGTGACGCTCGAGATCGGCGACAAGCTGCTGATCGAAGGCACCGGCGCCTATACGTCGACCTACTCGTCGGTGGCGTTCAACGGCATTCCGCCGCTGAAGACCTACCACATCTAAGCCGCCTCCTGATCGAGGCCCGATGAACCGGGAGCCGGCCCCGCCGGCTCCTTCCCGATCATTTTTGATTTTCTGAACGACGCTTGCCGCGGCGCACGACATGCCGTTGCAAGCGGGGACTGACGTGCCATGACTGCAAAACGGAACACCCCCGTTGCCCTCATCCGACAAGCCGCCCCGTTCGCGATCCGTGCGGAGCGTGCCTCGGACGTCGTCGCGCGCGAAGCGCTGCTGGATGCCTGCTTTGGCGACAATCGCCATGCCCGCACCTGCCAGCGCCTGCGCGACGGACGCGCGCCCGCCGAAGGCTTGAGCCTTGCGGCCGTGCGCCAGGACGGCCGGCTGGTTGGAACCGTGCGGCTGTGGCACGTCAGCGCGGGGGGCCGCAGCGCGCTGATGCTGGGGCCGCTGGCGGTCGATGACGGCTGCCGCGGCCTCAGCGTCGGCGCCGCGCTGATGCGGCGCGCGCTGGCTGTCGCCAAGGCCCGCGGCCATGGCGCGGTGATCCTGCTTGGCGATGCGCCCTACTACGCTCGCTTCGGCTTCTCGGCTGCCAGGACCGGCGAGCTTTCGCTGCCCGGCGCCTTCGAGCGCGACCGGCTGCTCGGCCTCGAGCTCGTCGAAGGCGCGCTGGACGGCGCCTGGGGCATGATCGTGCCAACCGGCGCGGCGCTGCCCGAGGCCGAGGAATCCCAGAAGACATCACGGGCGCGATCCCGGACCCGGAAGGCACCGCTCCCCGTGCCGCACGCGGCGTAAGGCGGGCGCCATGTCGGAGCACCTTCCCGCAATCGATGGCGCGCGTCCGCGTTGGCGCGGCCTCGTCACCACGGTCATGCTGGTGCTGATCTCGGTGATGATCGTCAGGGACATCCTGATCCGGCGCTGGACCGGCACGCCGCCGTCGCCGCCGGACACCACGCAGCAGTCGCACTAGCGCCGGCGCTCGGGCTAAAATCCCAGGCCAGGATCCGGGGGTTGGACGGGCGCCGGAAATGCCCGTAAACCCCGCGCAAAGCCATTTTTCAGTCGAGGTCCACAATGTCCCGCCGCCTGATTTCCACCGGCTCGCCCTTTGAGAAGACCGCCGGCTACAGCCGCGCCGTGATCGACGGTGACTTCGCCTTCGTCGCGGGAACCACCGGCTACGACTACACCACGATGACCATGCCTGATGATGTCACGAGCCAGTCACGGAACTGCTTCAAGACCATCGAGGCCGCCCTCAAGGAGGGGGGGCTTTGCGATGGCCGACATCGTCCGCGCGACCTACTACCTCACTGACATCAGTGACGCGGACGCCCATTTCGCGGTCTGCGGCGAGGTACTCGGCGATATCCGCCCGGCCGCAACGCTGCTGATCGTCGCGGGGCTCTACAAGCCCGAGATGAAGATCGAAATCGAAGTCACCGCAAAGCGACGCAACCCCTGATCCACTCTACCCGCCGCTAGGCGCTCTCCTGGAGAAAATGATGAATTCCTCCTCGCAGATCTACGCGAAGATCACCGGCCCGATCGTCATGGTCGGCTTCGGCTCCATCGGCAAAGGCACGTTGCCGATGATCGAGCGGCATCTCGACTACGACAAGTCGCGCATCACCGTGATCGATCCCAAGGATGAGGGCCGCAGGGCCCATTGCGAGAAGCACAATGTCAAATTCGTCCAGAAGGCCGTGACCAAGGACAATTATCGCGAGCTGCTGACCCCGCTGCTCACCGAAGGCGGTGGCCAGGGCTTTTGCGTCAATCTGTCGGTCGATACCGGCTCGACCGACATCATGGAGCTCTGCAACGAGGTCGGCGCGCTCTATATCGACACCGTCAACGAGCCTTGGCTCGGCTTCTATTTTGATTCCTCGAAGGGCCCGGAAGCGCGCTCCAACTACGCCCTGCGCGAGGTGACGCTGGCCGCCAAGAAGGCGCGCCCCGCGGGCTCGACGACGGCCGTCTCCTGCTGCGGCGCCAATCCCGGCATGGTGTCGTTCTTCGTCAAGCAGGCGCTGCTCAACGTCGCGGCCGACCTCAAGCTCAATGCGCCGCGACCGAAGACCAAGGGCGAATGGGCGGACCTGATGCGGCAGGCCGGCATCAAGGGCATCCACATCGCCGAACGCGACACCCAGCGCGCCAAGTCGCCGAAGGAGCCTGACGTCTTCGTCAACACCTGGTCGGTGGAAGGCTTCCTCTCGGAAGGCGTGCAGCCGTCCGAACTCGGCTGGGGCACCCATGAAAAATGGATGCCCGAGAATGCGCATACCCACGAAGCCGGCTGCGGCGCTGCGATCTATCTGATGCAGCCCGGCGCCAACACGCGGGTGCGCACTTGGTGCCCGACCCGCGGCGCGCAGTACGGCTTCCTTGTCACCCACAACGAGTCGATCTCGATCTCGGATTACTTCACCGTGCGCGACGCGTCGGGCAAGGCGATCTACCGGCCGACCTGCCACTATGCCTATCATCCGTGCGACGATGCCGTGCTGTCGCTGCATGAGATGTTCGGCCGCGCGGCGAAGATGCAGGAGAAGCACCACATCCTCGACGAGAACGAGATCGTCGATGGCATCGACGAACTCGGCGTGCTGCTGTTCGGCCATGACAACAATGCCTACTGGTATGGCTCGCAACTCTCCATCGAAGAGACCCGCGAACTCGCCCCCTACCAGAACGCGACCGGACTGCAGGTGACGTCCGCCGTGCTCGGCGGCATGGTGTGGGCGCTGGAGAACCCGAGCGAAGGCATCGTCGAGGCCGAC
Organism: Bradyrhizobium sp. USDA 3364; assembly: GCF_054056355.1. Lineage (NCBI taxonomy): Bacteria > Pseudomonadati > Pseudomonadota > Alphaproteobacteria > Hyphomicrobiales > Nitrobacteraceae > Bradyrhizobium > Bradyrhizobium sp. USDA 3364. The sequence goes on along the minus strand of NZ_JBSRYG010000002.1, from coordinate 3,841,442 downwards.
GAGATGGATTTCGACCGCCTGCTGGAAATCCAGCTGCCCTATCTCGGCCCGGTGAAGGGTTTCTACACCGACTGGACCCCGCTGACGGACCGTCCGGGACTGTTCCCGGAAGATATCGACACGTCGGATCCCTGGCAGTTCAAGAACATCCTGGTGCGCTGACCGCGCACCACGCCCTGAGAACGAAATGCCCGGCCTTGCGCCGGGCATTTTGCTGTCTGCCTCCGCTCACCTCGCCATGTAGTCGAACGCGACCGTCCCGAGGCCGAGCGTCAGGTCCACCTTGTAGTGCAGCGCCGAGACCACCTCGCGCACCGGCAGGCGGGCAACGTCGCACAGCGCGTGCGGAAACAGGCCGAGCGCGGCGGGGCCGGTCCAGGCTTCCTTCAGCACGATGTCGCCGAGATGGAAGCGCACCAGCTCGCAGATCCGCGGGCTGCCGTCGACATGCGGGATGATCTTCAGAATAAAGTTCGGCGCCTTCATCGAGTTCAAGACGGTGTCGTGGTCGACGTTGCGGTATTTGTAGCCCATCGTCGCCGACGCGCAGAGCACCGAGCCGTAATGCAGCGAGCCGACCAGCACGTCGCTTTCGACGGCGATCTTGGGCCTCGCCAGCTTCTTCGGAAATCCCCACAGCTCGCGGCCGCCGGCGATCGGGGCCTCGTCGTCGAGATACATCGCGTGGGTGTAGGCGCCCAGCTCACCCTTGAAGCGGACCGGGATCACCTGCCCGGTCTCGGTGTAGTCGCCGAAGCCGGTCGAGTCGGGCATGCGGATGAATTCGTACTTCACCACGGGCTCGGCGACTTCGAGCGGCTCCGGCACCACGGCCGCGAGCGCTTCGGGGTCGGTCTTGTAGGTGATGATGAAATATTCGCGGTCGTAGAACCGATAAGGCCCCGGCGGAAACGACGGGTTGGTGAGCGGCATCGAATAGGCGGTGCGCCGGACGTCCTCGATCTTCATGATAGCCCCATCTGTCGTTGGCGAGACGACAGATTATGACGGGCGCGGGCGGCGGAGGCGAGACCGTATAATCGGCAGCCTCAGTCAAATGCGCGTCACAATGCACGGGCGGGACGCGCCTACTTCTTCTCGGGATTCTTCTCGATCGGCGGGGCGGTCTTCTCGGCGGGCGCGGGCGGCAGCACCGGCTTGGCGCCGGCCTTCTGCGCCTCATCGTCGGGACGGGCGGGCTGCGGCGCCGGCGTAGTCGGCCGCTCGCCGCCGGGCTTCGATGGAGCCGGCGTCGTCTTCTGCGGCTCCGGCGACGGTTGCAGCGGCTGGGTCGCCTGCGCCAGTTCTTGCGGCGCGCCCGAGTAGACCGCGTGCAGCGACAGCACCGCGATCACGACGCCCGCCGCGACCAATGTGGAGGCGATCAGTATGTCCTTCCGCAGCTTGCTCCGGTCCGCAGCCATCTCGTCACCCGCGCTTTGTCCGCGAGGTCAACGATCCCGCCACGGCATGGTTCCTGCGCGCAGGCTAGCGGGAACCCGGCCTCAATCCGTGGTGCTGACTTCCCAGGTCGCATGGCGCACGCCGGGCTGATGCTGCAGGTCGACCACCACCGCGTTCAGCTCGTTGGGTTCGACCGCGGTCGAGACCAGCGTCGCCACGATCTCGAGGAAGTCGTCGCCGGCTTCGACTACGTTGACATCCGCGACCGGATAGTTCGCGGCCTCGAGCTTCTCGACCACGCAGTCGCGCATGGTCGGCATCACCTCGGGGGTGATCGCGACCTTGAAGTAATAGGTCGCCTCCGAGGCCTTCTCGTTCAGCGGGATGCGGTTGATGGCGTTGACCAGCGGACGCAGCAGCGTGTTGCCCGCGATCACGAACACGGTCAGCGCCACCGCCTGCGCCACCAGGTCGGCGCCGGCGCAGGAGCCGACCGCGGCCGAGGCCCACAGCGTCGCCGCGGTGTTGAGGCCGCGCACGTCCATGCCCTGCTTCATGATGACGCCGGCGCCGAGGAAGCCGATCCCCGACACCACATAGGCGATCACCCGCACCGCGCCGCCGGCGCCGTCGAGATGCATCGCGAGATCGACGAAGGCCGACGCACCGACCGCGACCAGCACGTTGGTGCGCAGGCCCGCGGTGCGCTGCCGGTACTGCCGCTCGGCCCCGATCAGCGTGCCGAGCACGAAGGCCGCAGCCAGGCTGATCAGCGTGTCGATGAAGTCGGCGGTGTGGAAGGTCGTCAGGAATCGCATGACGCTGCCCGGCTAGAGCCTTGGTCCCGAGACGCCTCGGATGCCGCGATCTCTTACATTTCCAGAATGCCCGCGTCACCATCTTCCGTGCCGAAGGCGAGCAGCGTGCCCTTGGCATTCCATCCCAGCGCGGACACCGCCGCACCGGTATTCCGTCGTACCAGGATCTCGGCGCCGTCCTCGAGCCGGACGATCAGCACGGTGCCGTCGCCATAGCCGACCGCCATGATGTCGTTCTTCGGATGGCAGGCCACCACCGCGACCCGCGCCGGCATCGGCGCCAGCATCGCCGGCTCCTTGCCCATCGGCCCGTCCTTGCTGGTGAACGGCCAGACGATCACGGTGTCGGCGCCCGAGGTCGCGAGCCCCTTGCCGCCGACGCTCCATGACATCGAGCGCACCCGGCCGGGATAGCCGCTCATCCGCATGTGCCGGTTGTCGGCGAGCCGCCAGCCATGCATCGCCGGCTCATGCATCGCCGTGACCAGGAATTTGTTGTCCGGACTGAACATGACAGCGAGATGCGAGCCGGCCCATTCAAGAAATTCCGGATTGGCGGCCATGTTGGGAAACCACAGCGTCACGCCGTTGTAATGCGCGATCGCGAGCCGCAGTCCCTTCGGCGCAAAGGCAAGCCCCCCGACGGTCGACGGTACCTCGAAGGTTTTCTCCTCGCCCTTGGGGTTGCGCACGAAGGCCGTCTTGCCCGCCGACCACGCAAACGTGCCGTCGCTATGCAGGGCGACATTGTCGATCCAGCGCCGCTTGGCGTCGGTCGCGACCGTCGAGGTCTCGCCCTTGGCATCGATTGCGATCAGCTTGCCATCGTCACCGCCGGTGACGAGCCGCTTGCCGTCGGACGCCGCACACAGGATGGCGCCGAAATGCGTCTCGGTGCGTGTGATCTCGCCGTCGGCGGTCGCAATCGCGACACTCTCCTCGGCACCGACGAAGAAGGCACGCTCACCGAGGAAATGCACCGAGCCAACGGCCGCGCCGAGCGGAAGCGGCTTGACGCGGTCGGTGATCGACACGATGGAAGACGGGGCCTCGCCCGGATCGAACTCTTTCATCACGGGGTGATGCACTGCTCGAAGCCGTCGCGGATCGCCTGCTCCGGCAATTCGCGACCGATGAACACGACGCGGCTCTCGCGCTTCTCGCCGTCCTTCCATTTGCGCTGGTGGTCACCCTCCAGCATCATGTGGACGCCCTGGAACACGTAGCGATCGTCATCGCCGGTGAAGGCGAGGATGCCCTTCGAGCGCAGAATCTTCTGGCCCTCGGTGGCGACGAGGTTCTGCAGCCAGGGCATGAACTTGGTCGGATCGAGCGGCTTCTCCGAGCGCAGCGACAGCGATTGCATGTCCTCGTCGTGGTAATGCTTCAGGCCATGGCCTTGGCCGTGATCATGATGGTGGTGGTGATCATGATCATGGTGGTGATGATCGTGGTCATGATCGTGATCGTCGCCGGCCTCGAGGAAATCGGGCTCGATCTCCAGGATGCGGTCGAGGTCGAACGCGCCGCGCTCCAGCACGTCCGTCAGCCCGACCTGGCAGCGCTCCGTGCGGTGCAGCTTGGCATAGGGATTGATGCCGCGGATGCGCGCTTCGACCTCGGCGAGCTCCGGCTTAGAGACGAGGTCGGTCTTGTTCAGCACGATGACGTCGGCGAACGCGATCTGGTTCTTGGCCTCCGGCGCGTCCTTGAGGCGATCGCTCAGCCACTTGGCATCGGCGACCGTCACGACGGCGTCGAGCCGGGCATTCTTCTGCACGTCCTCGTCGACGAAGAAGGTCTGCGCGACCGGCGCCGGATCGGCAAGCCCGGTGGTCTCGACGATGATGGCGTCGAACTTGCCCTTGCGCTTCATCAAGCCGTCCATGATGCGGACGAGGTCGCCGCGCACCGTGCAGCAGACACAGCCATTGTTCATTTCGAACACTTCCTCGTCAGCGCCGATGATGAGGTCGTTGTCGATGCCGATCTCGCCGAATTCGTTGACGATGACGGCGTATTTCTTGCCGTGGTTTTCCGACAGGATACGGTTCAGCAGCGTGGTCTTGCCGGCGCCGAGATAGCCCGTCAGCACGGTCACAGGAATTTTTTGCGAAGCTTCAGCCATAACAACTCCGAGGAACTTGAAAGGCGCTCAATCCCCGGCAAGGAGGCCCTTGCCCTAGTCGGCGAGCGCGCTGGTCAGGGCCTTTATATTGTGCCTGACCATATCAATGTAAGTGGGTGCTGCGCCCTTTTCGCCCGTCAGACTGTCCGAATACAGGGTGCCGCCGACCCGGGCACCGGTCTCGGCCGCGATCCGCTCGATCAGGCGGGGATCGCTGATATTTTCGAGAAAAACTGCCGGAATTTTCGCGATCTTGATCTGGGCAATGATGGCGGCGATATCGCGCGCGCTGGGCTCGGAATCCGTCGACACGCTGAGCGGCGAGAAGAACGTGACCCCGTAGGCATCGGCGAAATAGCCGAACGCATTGTGGGTCGAGATCACCTTGCGCCGCGCCTCCGGCACCTTCGCCACCGCATCGTGCACCTCGCGGTCGAGCGCCTCGAGCTTGGCCAGATAGGCATCGGCATTGGCCTTGAAGACGCCTGCACGGTCAGGGGCCACGGCGATCAACCCGTCGCGAATGTTGACGACGTAGATCTTCGCATTGGCCACGGACTGCCAGGCATGCGGATCGTCGTGGCCGCCCATTTTCCGTGGCATGATACCCTTGGTTGCCACTGCGACCGGCGCCTTGCTGCCGGAGGCCTGCAGCAGCCGCGACATCCAGCCCTCGAAGCCGAGGCCGTTGACGACCAGGAGTTGGGCATCGGCGACCTTCTTGGCGTCCGCCGGCGTCGGTGCGTAGACATGCGCGTCGCCGCCGGGCCCGACCAGCGCCGTCACATCGACGTTGTCGCCGCCGACATTGCGCACCATGTCGGCGAGAATCGAGAAGCTCGCTACGACATTGATGCGATCGGCGGCGCGCGCCGGTCCGCTCGCCAGCACCAGCGCCAGACCAATCAACCCAAACAATCGCCGCATCGTCGTCATGCCTCGAGATGGCGGCCGGGAAACAGCTGCCGCACCAAGCCGCTGACATTGCCGAACAAGAGCGACACAATATAGAGCCCGGCCGCGATCAGGATGATCGCGGGGCCGGATGGAATCCGGGTCTGGTACGACAGCACCAGCCCGGCATAGCCCGACAGCATTGCGCTCGCGACCGCAATGCAGATCATCGTGGTGATGTCGCGCGACCAGAACCGCGCGATGCCCGCGGGCAGGATCATCAGCCCGACGCCGAGCAGCGTGCCGAGCGCATGGAAGCCGTTGACGAGATTGACCACGACCAGCGCGAGGAACGCGAGATGCGCCGGCGCGCCGGCCCGGCTCACGGTGCGCAGGAACACCGGATCGACGCATTCGATCACCAGCGGGCGGTAGATCACCGCGAGCACCAGCAGCGTGATGGTGGCGTTGACGGCGATCACCAGCAGCGTCTGGTCGTCCATCGCCAGGATGTTGCCGAACAAAACGTGCAGCAGGTCGATATTGGTGCCCTTGATCGACACGATGGTGACGCCGAGCGCGAGCGAAACCAGGTAGAAGGTCGCCAGTGAGGCGTCCTCCTTCAGCTCGGTGGTGCGGGCGACGAGGCCCGCGAGCAGCGCCACGGCAAAGCCCGCGATCAGGCCGCCGGTCGTCATCGCGAACAGATTGAGCCCGGACAGCAGGAAGCCGATCGCGGCCCCCGGCAGGATCGCATGTGCCATGGCGTCGCCGACCAGGCTCATCCGCCGCAGCATCAGGAACACGCCGATCGGCGCACCGCCGAGCGACAGCGCGATGACGGCCGCGAGCGCGCGACGCATGAACTCGAATTCGGTGAAGGGCGTGATCAACGCGTCGGTCAGCATCGGCGTCAGGCGGCCCGTGAGCGCGGATCGGCGGCGCAGGCCCCGGCGCTGTCGTCGAACGCCTCGCACATCCGCATCGCCACCATCAGATTGTCCGCCGTCAGCGTCTCTGCGGTCGGTCCCCATTCGACGGGACCGCGCGCCAGCAGCAGCGTTTCCGGGAAGTTGTTGCGGACCATGTCGAGGTCGTGCAGCGCAGCCAGCACGGTGCGCCCCTCGCCGTTCCAGCGCTTCACCAGATCAAGCAAATCGGCGGTGGTCTTGGCGTCGATGGCGTTGAAGGGTTCGTCGAGCACGATCAGGCGGGCGTCCTGCAGCAGCACGCGCGCGAACAGCATGCGCTGGGTCTGGCCGCCGGACAGTGTGCCGATCGGTCGGTTCTCGAAGCCGTTGAGGCCGACCGCGGCGAGCGCCGCCAGGATCTTCTCGCGCGCCGCCTTGCCGATGCCGCCGAAGAAGCCGGTCGAGCGCCACAGCCCGGTGCCGACGAAATCGAACACCGAGATCGGGAAGGTCCGGTCGATGTCGGCCGACTGCGGCAGATAGGCGATGTCGCGGTGTTCGAGCCCGTCGAGATCGATCTCGCCCGACAGCGGCTTGAGCACGCCGGCGATGCCGCGGAGCAGCGTCGACTTGCCGGCGCCGTTCGGGCCGATCACGGCCAGCAGCGCGCCGGCCTCGACCGCGCCATTGAGATGATGCACCGCCGGGTGACGGTCGTAGCCGAGGGTGACGTCGCGGAAAGTGACGAGCGCGCCCATTGGCTTACCTCATCGCCAACCAGACGACGGCCCACAGGCAGGCACTGACCGCGAGTGCGGCGGTGAGCCGGGCCGGCACGGTCATGCGCAGGATCGACCAAGGCGCCGCCTGCGCCGGGTGCGCTGATGTGCCGTGGCTATGGGCGTGGCCGTGGTGGTGGGTATGGTTGTGGGAATGCGTCTGTGCCATGGGGAAGTTGTTATATTATAACATAACGCGAGTCTACAAACGGGGAACTCATGGCCGGTCCGCAAAACCGGGAGAGATTTGAGCAGCACGGCGCCGCATCCCCCGGGATGGAACCACCGCTCATCAGCGGGGGTATTTGGATGGCGCACGGGCCTGCCCTGGATCGTGCCGCCGGCCGACCGGAGCGGCCGGAGGGCGACTGGTGCGCAGCTCACTCCGAGGTCGTCCCGGCGAAAGCCAGGACCCATAACCACCGCATTGGATCGTGAACGGGATCGTGGCCCCAGCATCGCGCAACAATGCGCAGTTGGGGTAATGGGTCCTGGCTTTCGCCAGGACGACGACGGCGGGCGCCTTTCGAGTCAAGATGCCAAACAGGCGGGTGTCATCACCCTCGCATGCGGGTGATCAGAGTCGCCCGAGTTCTGTCCATTCGTCGTCCCGGCGCAGGCCGGGACCTATACGCCGCGGCGGATGTTGTTGAGGGGACTCGTCGCTCAAGTGTCGGCCACCGATCAGCATTGGTGATTATGGGTCCCGGCCCCCGTGCGCAATTGCGCACTAGGCCGGGACGACACTGATTTTGTTGCGCGGCCGGTGAATCACGACTTTGCATTCTCTCGACGACCAATCGCCCGAGCTTTGCATTTCGTTCCATCCTCTGCCTTGCAGAGGACACAGGGAAAGCCGACGCGTCGCGTTGCGCAACGAAGCGCCTCACACCTCCCGCGCGTAGCTCTTCAGCCTCGCCTCCAGCACCGCGATCACCTGGTCGCGGACCGGGTCGCGGGAGCCTTTCAGCCAGGCGGCGGCGAGCGGCAGGCGGCCGGCGCTACTGCCGCGCTTGAGCCGCAGCGGAACGAACCGCACGCCGGGGATCGCCATCCGCGCGGTCCAGCGCGGCACGATGGCAACCCCGAGCCTTGCTGCGACCATGTTGACGATGGTCTGCTTCTCGTCGGCGATCTCCTGGATGCGCGGCGTCAGTCCGGCCTCGTCGAACAGTTTTGTCGTGAGATCGTGGCTGTGCGGCCGCGAGCGGCGCTCCGGCACGATCAGGGGCTGATCCGCGATATCCGGCAGCACGATCTGCTTGCGCCGCGCCAGCGCATGCTTGTGCGACAGCGCCACCACGGCGGTTTCCTGCAACAGCGGAAAGAACTCGATGCGGCGGTCGGGCCGCTCCGGCGGCCGGACGAACGCGAGATCGAGCGCGCCCGACAACAGCTTCGGCAGCAGCCGGATGGTCTTCTCCTCGAGCAGCTGCACGGCGACATCAGGATAGGCATTACGGACGTCGCGCAAAAGCGGCGGCAGCAGGCCGGCCGCGGCGCTGTCGATCGCGCCGATCCGGAAGCGCCGCACCTGCGGCTTGCGCAGCCGGCGGCGAAAGCCGTTCTCGATCGCCTCGGCGCGGCCGAGCAGCGCGCGTCCCTCGCGCAGCAGCACAGCCCCATCCTCGGTCAGCGACACCGCGCGCGTGGTGCGCGCGAACAGCCGCACCCCGAGATCCTCCTCCAGCAGCTTGATGTGGCGGCCCAGCGCCGACGGCATCATCTGCAGACGCTGCGCGGCGCGGCCGAAATGCAGTTCCTCGGCAGCCGCCACGAAGCAGCGAAGCTGGTGCAGTTCCAAGACGTGTTCCTGTGCGTTCCGGTCCGCCGTTTGGCAGTCACCGTGATTATATCATTTTTTTGTATAAACCGGCGCACCTTGAAGCGGAAGGGCGCGGCCTTCTAGGCTTTCCGCTGGTGCGGCGAAACGCGCCGTCCCAACAACAAGACGAACCGGGGAAAGCCCATGGAAAGCGAGCTTGGCACGCGCGTGTTGCGCAAGATCTCACTGCGCATCGTGCCGTTCATCATGCTGCTGTACTTCGTGGCCTTCATCGACCGCGTCAATATCGGCTTTGCCGCGCTGACCATGAACAAGGACATCGGCCTGTCGCCGACGGTCTACGGCTTCGGCGCCGGTATCTTCTTCTGGGGCTACTTCCTGTTCGAGGTGCCCTCCAACATCATCCTGCACAAGGTCGGCGCGCGGATCTGGATCGCGCGGGTGATGATCACCTGGGGTATCGTTTCGGCGGCGATGGCGCTGGTGCAGGGCGCGACCAGCTTCTACGTGCTGCGCTTCCTGCTCGGCGCGGCGGAAGCCGGCTTCTTCCCCGGCATCATCCTCTATCTGTCGTACTGGTTCCCGGCGCGGCAGCGCGCCGCAGTCACCGCGCTGTTCATGGCGGCAGCGCCGCTCTCGACCGTGCTCGGCTCGCCGGTGTCGGGCGCGCTGCTGGAGATGGACGGAATGCTCGGCTTCAAGGGCTGGCAATGGCTGTTCGTGCTCGAGGCCGTGCCCGCCGTGTTGCTCGGCTTCGTCGTGCTCGGCTTCCTGACCGATCGGCCGGAACAGGCCCGATGGCTTGCCGACGACGAGCGCGCCTGGCTGGTCAAGAGCATGAAGGCCGAGAACGACGGCAAGGCCGCGACCGCGAGCCACAGCATCTGGCGCGGACTTGCGGATCCGCGCGTGCTGGCGCTGGCGCTGGTCTATTTCGGCACCTCGGCGGGACTCTATACACTCGGCGTGTGGGCGCCGCAGATCATCAAGCAGTTCGGCCTGTCGTCGCTCCAGGTCGGCTTCCTCAACGCGGTGCCGGCGACGATCGCCGTGGCCGCGATGATCCTGTGGGCACGCCATTCCGATCGCACCGGTGAGCGCACCTGGCACGTGGTGCTGGCCTGCCTGATGGCCGCGGCGGGACTTGCGCTTGCCGGGATGTGGACCGGGCTTGTTGCCGTGATTGCGGCGCTGACGCTGGTCAATATCGGCGTATCCTCGTCGAAGCCGCCGCTGTGGAGCATGCCGACCATGTTCCTGTCGGGCTCGGCCGCCGCGGCCGGGATCGCCACCATCAACTCGATCGGCAATCTCGGCGGCTTCGTCGGGCCTGCGATGATCGGCTGGATCAAGGAACGCACCGGCAGTTTCGAGGGCGGCCTCTATTTCGTCGCCGGCCTCCTGGTGCTCTCGGCCGTGCTCACGCTGCTGCTGTCGCGCGCGCAAGGCGCGCCCGCACAATCCGAGCCGCAACCCAATCCCATGCGAACCCGCTAATCACTGATCCGGAGACAATTCATGCGTACCCATTCCATCGCCGCCATCCCCGCCGACGGCATCGGCCCCGAAGTGATCTCCGCGGGTGTCCGCGTGCTCGAGGCGCTGGCCAAGCGCTCAGGCGACATCAGCTTCAACGTCAAGACCTTCGACTGGGGCTCGGACTATTACAAGAAGCACGGCGTGATGATGCCGGCCGACGGCTTGGCTGAACTGAAGAAGTTCGACGCGATCTATTTCGGTGCGGTCGGCGCGCCCGACGTGCCCGACCACATCACGCTGTGGGGCCTGCGGTTGCCGATCTGCCAGGGTTTTGACCAGTACGCCAATGTGCGGCCGACCAAAATCCTGCCCGGCGTCGCCTCGCCGCTGCGCAATGTCGGCGTCGGCGATCTCGACTGGGTGATCGTGCGCGAGAACTCCGAGGGAGAATATGCCGGGATGGGCGGCCGCGCCCACAAGGGCCTGCCGGAGGAAGTCGGCACCGAAGTGGCTGTCTTCACCCGCGTCGGCGTGACGCGGATCATGCGCTACGCGTTCCAGCTCGCGCAGTCGCGGCCGCGCAAATTCCTCACCGTGGTGACCAAGTCGAACGCGCAGCGCCACGGCATGGTGATGTGGGACGAGATCGCCGCCGAAGTGGCGAAGGAATTCCCCGACGTGACCTGGGACAAGATGCTGGTCGACGCCATGACGGTGCGGATGACGCTCAATCCGAAGAGCCTCGACACCATCGTCGCGACCAACCTGCACGCCGACATCCTGTCCGATCTCGCCGGCGCGCTGGCTGGCAGCCTCGGCGTGGCACCGACCGGCAACATCGATCCGCAGCACCGCTATCCCTCGATGTTCGAGCCGATCCACGGCTCGGCCTTCGACATCACCGGCAAGGGAATCGCCAACCCGGTCGCGACCTTCTGGACGGGCGCGCAGATGCTGGAGCATCTCGGCGAAAAGGACGCCGCCGCGCGCCTGATGGCGGCAGTCGAAAGGGTGTGCGCGGCCGGCGTGCTGACGCCCGATGTCGGCGGCAAGGCGACGACCAAGGAAGTGACGGACGCAGTGATCGACGCGATCCATGGATCGAATGTGTGAGGGGCGGTAGCTCTCTCATCATGCAGTGAGGCGAGCACACTAGCAGGGCTCCCTCCCCCCTTGCGGGGGAGGGTTGGGGAGAGGGGTACCGCTTGCTCCGCCCTCCATTAGAAACGGCGATGCACGCTACGCAGGTTGATGCAGCGATATCGCACCTCGTCTATCTCGCCCCGGGGCCACCCCTCACCCCACCCTCTCCCACAAGGGGAGAGGGAGCCTGAGAGGCGTGCTCGCCTTACGCAGACACTCCCGCCTCCGCGCAATTGGTCAGCCGCGCCGGCACACCGACGGCGGTGCAGCCGGCCGGCACGTCCGACGTGACCAACGCGCCGGCGCCGATCTTGGCGAAGTCGCCGATCGAGAGATTTCCGATCACGGTGGCGCCAGCGGCGAGCAGCACGCCGTGGCCGATCTTCGGCGCACGGCGCGGATCATCCTGGTGCCGCGCAATGGTGACGTTCTGCAAAATCGTGACCTCGTCGCCGATTTCGGCCAACGCGCCGATGATGATACCGGTGCCGTGATCGAGGAAGACAGCCGCTCCGATCCGGGCCGACGGATGAATGCTGATCTGCAACTGATCCGCCGCAGCACTCTGCATCAACAGCGCGAGGTCGGGGCGATCGTGGCGCCAGAGCCAGTTCGAGATGCGCCAGGCCTGCAGCGCGACGTAGCCCTTGAAGTTCAGGAGCGGCGGCAGGAAACCCGTGATCGCCGGGTCGCGGCGGACGATCGCCGTGAGATCGGTGGCCGCGGCATCGATCAGGGCGGGCTCGGCCGCGTAGGCCTCGCGGGCGGTCCGCATGAACTGGGCGCGGTCGGACTCCGCGCGGCAGATAGCCCGGCCGATCAGGAAGGCGAGCGCGCCGCCGAGGTCGCCCTGATCGAGGATGAAGGCAGCCGACGCCTCGAGAAAGCGATCGGCAGCGATCGCGGCTTCCGCTTCGCGCCGGATCGCAAGCCAGAGATCGCCGGCCGTCATTGATCCCGCCATGGTCACCTCATCGTCCGACCCCTGACGATAGTGTGTGCATCACCAACGCAAAATGCAAACCGCCCGCTTGCTCATCGCAAACGGGCGGCTCAGGGCCATCAGGTTCTATGGGGGCACATCGCCTGAAGGCTAGCTGTACCTCGCGTGATCAGCTCTGCGGCGGCTGGTCGTTCGGCGGGGTCGGACGGGTCTTGTGCTGCGCCATGAAGGCGTCGAACTCTTCCTTGTCCTTGGCGTGGCGCAGGCGATCGAGGAAGTTCTTGAACTCGACCTGCTCCTCCTCGAGCCGGCGCAGCGTATCCTGGCGGTACTCGTCGAAGGCGCGGTTGCCGCTGGAGGGCGGGCCGAAGCCGCCGAACGGGAAGCCGCGGCGCTCCATGCGGCTCTTCATCCGCTCCATCTTGTCCTGCATGCGCTCCATCTTGTTCTGCCAGCGATCCATGTCGTTGTGACTCCAACAGGCCATTTTTCTGCTCCCGAGTGTGAAAAAGAGAAGGGCGAGACCGATCGGCCACCAGATCATGAAGCCAAGGATGATCCCGGCGATCTTCAGGGGATGCCACGGCGTCGCGTAGAAGTACGGGCGGTAGGGTTCTTCGACGGGGCCGCGCCAGCGATTGACATCAGCGGTGTAGGCCATTTCCTTCTCCATCACGGCATCACGCCGTTGTGAATGTAAATAACATTTACATAGGTAGCCCATCCCTTGGGAAAGTCAAGCAGCGCGGATGACGCACCCGTCGGATTATTTTTGGCCTGGCCGTTGAACCTTATTTCGGCTTGCCCCACGGGCCGGACTTCTCGCCGGCCAGTTTTTCGTCGGCGGCCGCGGTTCCAGGCCGCTGGTCGGTCCGGAAGCCGAGGCCGCGCAGATAGATCAGCACCTCGGCCTCGAGCAGATCCTCCGGCGACATCGGCAGCTTGCGCCGCGCGGCATCGCCGCGGCCGAACAGCGAGGCGACGCCGTGCGACATCGCCCAGATGTGCAGCGCCATCATCATCGCCGGCGGACGCGGCATGCCGGGTGGCGCCAGTGCCGCGAGCCGCTCGGCGGCGGCGCGGATGATCGCGAATGCGCGCTCGCTCGCGGCCATCAGGGTCGGATTCGAGTCGACCGGCAGGCCGGATTCGAACATCGCGGAATAGAACGCGGGCTCCTCGCGCGCGAAGGCGAGATAAGCCTTGCCGACCCGCTCGAACGCCGTGACGGTATCGGGACGGCCGTCGTCCCAGGCCTGCGTCAACAGCGATTCGAATTGCTCGAAGCCGCGCTGCGCGATGCTGGCGATCAATTCGTCACGGTCGCGGAAATGCCGGTACGGCGCGGCGGGGCTGACGCCGGCCATGCGCGCGGCATCGGCGAAGGTGAAGCCGGCCGGCCCTTTCTTCGAAATCAGGTCGAGGGCTGCCTGCAGCAACGCCTCTTTGAGATTGCCGTGATGATAGCCGCGCTCGGCGCGGCCTTGGTCCTTGCGCCAGCTCATGTGAACGGCTTTTACATGAGCCGGCGGTAAAGGTCACTAGCGCGAGGGTAGCAGGTCAATCAAGATTAACGGACCAAGTCCAAGCCGTCAGCCGACGCTGCATGGCTAGGCGGGGACGTAGGTCAACCTGATCGTGTTCTCGCCCAGCCGGTCGCTCGCCAGCAGGCGGAGCGGCGCGCGAGGGGCGGCGAAGAAGGGCTTGCCGCGACCGAGCACGACGGGACGGAGGTAAATTTGATACTCATCAATCAGGCCGAGCTCGGTCAGACCTCCCGCGAGCTCCGGTCCGGCGACTTCGATCTCTCCGTCGAGCCGGGCCTTCAAGTCGCGCACCGCCGCCGCTAGGTCGCCCGCGACCAGGGTCGCGTTGGGTCCGACCGACGTCAGCGAGCGCGACACGACCCATTTTGGCTGGCTCCGCCACGCGGCCGCGTAATCGCGCTCCTCCGCATTCCAATCGGGGAGATCGTCGTCCCAGTAGCGCATCACCTCGTACATGCGGCGGCCGTACAACATGCCGGTCACGCTGCGCACCTGCTCGATGAAATGACGAAACAGCCCAGGTTCTGGCGGCATTGGCTGGTCATGATCGACATAGCCGTCGAGCGACTGGTTCAATCCAAAGACGAGCTTGGCCATCGCGCGAGAACTCCACCTCAGGTTTTTCAAATCTGCCTGCGCCGGCCGACCTTGCGGCGACGTCGCTCTCGGGGCCGGGATGGCGGCTCTCCCCGCATCCGCGGAGAGAGCCGCCACCGGGCGCCACGCGCCACCTCTTCCGCGAGCGGAAGAGGCTCAGGGATTCTGCGACGATGTCCTGGCGTCCCGGCGCCTAACGCCCCGGGATCGGCAGCACCGGCATGATCTCGACGGCCTCGCCGGGGAAGATCGAGAAATGCGGGTGGTTCTCGAACAGCTTGGCCGCCGCCTCATGCGAGGGCGCGCGCACCACGGTGAAGCCGGTCATCAGATTGGCGATGTCGGCGGTGCCGCCGGCGCCGACCTTCTTGGTCTTGCCGAGCGGTCCGCCCATCTCGACGATCACGTCCTGGTGCCTCTCGACCCAGGCGCCCCAGGCGGCCATACCCTGCTGCTCCTTGGCGCGCCGCTCAGTCTCGGGCATCGCGTTCCAGGCTGCCATCCGCGAACCGGTCTTGCCGCCGCCGAGATAGACGGCGAGGAAGGTGTTGGTGCTCATCTTGCGTCTCCGTTGTGGTGGTTGGGTTGATCGTCGGTGCGTGGGGCGATGACGCCGTGCGGCGGCATCGCGTGTTGTCCTTTGTTTGCGCATGATCTTCTCGGAAAACCGCTTCACACTTTTCCGGATCATGCTGCGTCAGCGCAGCGCCTTGCCCCAACCGCCCTGCGGATGCTCGAAGGTCGCGGCGGCCTGTTGCACCTCCTCGGAGAAATCGGCCATCTCCTGCACCTGGCGGATCTCGATCATCTCGTTCGCGGTGGCCGGGCACTTCTTGGCCCACTCGACCGCCTCGGCGCGCGAGGCGACCTCGATCATCCAGAAGCCGCCGATCACTTCCTTGGCCTCGGTGAACGGACCGTCGATCACGACGGGGACGCCGGTGTCGAACTTGACGCGCGCACCTGAAGCCGGCGGATGCAGGCCCTCCAGCGTAATCAGGACGCCGGCATCCTTCAGCGCCTGATTGTATCGCATCATCGCGGCGACCCGTTCGGGGTCGAGCTCGAGCTTGGCTGGCGCGGCCTCGTAGCCGAGCGGGATCATCAGCATCATGAAACGCATTGGTCGGATCTCCTTATCTGTTGAAGCACTCGCAATCTTCACCCTCGTCATTCCCCGATGCGTCACCAGACACAGGCCCGGAATCCATGACTTGCGACGGCGGTCATGTATTCCGCGCTCAGCGCCTGCGCGATATCGCGGAATGACGTCGAGTGTCATTTCCTGCCTGCCTGCGCGCGGAGGCGCTCTTCCTGCTCGCGCAGCTCGGGCGTCAGCGCCTCGCCGAAATCCTCGGCCGCAAACACCTGGCGGATCTCGATCTCCGAGCCGCCGTTGAACGGCGCGCGCTTCATCCAGTCGATCGCTTCATCGAGCGACTTGGTCTCGATCAGCCAGAAGCCGCAGACCAGATCGCCCGTCAGGCCAAACGGTCCGCGCGACACGGTGCCCTGCCCGCCGGCGTATTTGACCCGCGCGCCCTTGCTGGTCGGATGCAGCCCCTCGCCGGCCTGCATCACGCCGGCCTTGACCATCTCCTCGTTGAACTTGCCCATCGCGGCGAGCAGCTCGGTGCTCGGCATCACACCGGCCTCGGTATCCTTGCTCGCCTTCACGATCACCATGAACTTCATCGTCCTGCTCCGTTGTCTCTGGGCCGATCTCAGCACCGGCACTCGGTTGAAAGACGATGGAGGATTTGCGCGACCGACACGGGCATTGAAATTATTTCCGAGGTCATTGACACCGCGCTAGTCGTCGATCGCCTGATAGGCGAGCGTCCAGAAATCGGTGAACACCGGAAGCGGCTGCGGTGAATCCATCATGCGCTGGGTCAACAGGATTCCGGTCATCGCCTCGCGCGGGTCGGAATACCAGGAGGTGCCGTAGCCGCCGTCCCAGCCGTAGCGGCCGGGCACGTGGCTGAGATCGTCGCGCGCGGTGAACACCGACAGACCGAAACCCCAGCCGCGGCCGGCGCCGAGCAGGAATTCGGATCCCCGCTTTTCGTCCGGCACGAGCTGATCCGAGGTCATCAGCTCCACCGAGGGACGCGACAGGATGCGCTCGGTACCGAGCCGCCCGCCATTGAGCATCATCTGGGCGAAGGCGTTGAAATCGTCCGCGGTCGAGACCAGCCCGGCGCCGCCATTCTCGAATAGCGGCGGCGCGGCATATTTGCCGGTCGCGGGTTCGTCGAACACGTTCAGCGTGCGGGTCGCGGGATCGCCGGCATAGCAGGTCGCAAACCGCGCCAGCTTGTGTTGCGGCACGTGGAAAGCCGTATCCTTCATGCCGAGCGGCCCGAAGATCCGCTGCTGCAGGAACTCCGCGAACGTGGTTCCGGCGACACGCGCGATCAGCACGCCGAGGATCAGGCTCCCCGTATTGTAGAGCCAGCGTTCGCCCGGCTGATAGGCCAGCGGCAGCGTGCCGTAGCGGCGCATCAACTCGTCCGGCGGAAATTGTGGAAACACCGGCCCGGGCGCGAAGCCGGCATCCGCGATCGCCATCTGGATCGGATAGCGTGCCGGATACATCGGGATCATGCCGAGCCCGAGGCGGAAGGTGAGCAGATCGCGCAGCGTGATCGCGCGCCGCGCCGGCACCGTGTCATCGACCTCGGCTTCGATGCTGCGCAACACCTTGCGGTCGGCGAGTTCGGGCAGCCAGCGATCGAGGGGATCGTCGAGCCTGAGCCGGCATTCCTCGACCAGGATCATCGCGGCGACCGCCGTCACCGGTTTGGTCATCGAGGCGATGCGGAAGATGGTGTCGCGCTGCATCGGCGGCCCGCCCACCGCCATGCGTCCCAGCACATCGGCATGGATCTCGCCGCGACGGCTGACCAGCGCCACGAGGCCGGGCACGTCGCCATCGTCGATACGGCGCGCCAGCACCTCGCGCATGCGGCCGAGCCGCGCCGGCGACAGCCCACTGCTCTCACTTGTGACCGACATTGTCAGGGTTTCCTTTGCAGAGTTCATGCTTACCAACGACGACGCCCGGACGAGCGCGCGATCGGTATCGCGAGGCTGACCTAGCGCTCCTGCCTGACGAGTTCGCCGTCCTGATACGACGGGCCGAAATAGACGTCGACGCGCGACACCTTGTCGCCGTCGAACACGAAGAATTCGGTGTTGCGAAAGCTCTTGCCGTCTTTGGCGACGCAACGATAGGTGACGAAGGCCTCAGCTCCGTCGACCATGATGCGCTCGATCTCGTGGCGGCCGATCCAGCCTGAGTCTCGCCAGCACTCGGCGAAATAGCGCGGCTTGTCGATGTTCTCGCCATAGGGCGTCGAGAAGCGGAAATCTTCCGCGAACGCCGCCTCGACGCTCGCGCGGTCATTGGCGAGATAGGCGGTGAAGAGGGAGCGGATGATCTCCGCCCTGTTGCCAGCTGCAGCCATGTCGTCTCCACATGCATCGCCCGGGCCTCCGGAGCGCCAATTGCTCCAGAACCCGGGCCTCAGGTGGAAGACGAATGGAACGGCGCGAAAGCGACATCGCGCCGTCATTTATTTTTCGGGACGGGCCGAACCAGGGTTCCCGGTCAGGACTCCCTGGGGAACATGCCGAAATAGGGCTCGGCCTCCTTGAGGACGCGGGCAAAGGACCGCCGTGCCTTCAGCCGCTCGAGATAGGCCGCCAGACGAGGATGGCCCTCTCCGAACGGCTCGACCTTGTCGCCGTAGAACAGCGCCGGCGCGGCGGAGCAATCGGCCAGCGAGAAGCGCTCGCCCATCATCCAGCCGCCATGGGCGAGATACTGATCGAGGATCACATAGGAGGTACGGATCTGCGTCCGCGCCTCGGCGACGCCATGCGGATCCTTCTTGTCGGCGGGCCGCAGCCGGTCGCCGACGACCTTCTGCATCGGCAGATGGACGTAGAGATCGAGGAAGCGATCGCGCAGCCGGGTCTGCAGCGCGAGCTCCGGGTCGTCAGGAATCAACCTGACGGCACCAGGATAGTGGCGGTCGAGATATTCGATGACGATGCTCGATTCAGGCACCGTCTCGCCGCGCGTCTCGTCGCGAAGCACCGGAAAGCGGCCGATCGGCCAGAGCGCGAGCAGCGCCGCACGCTCGGCGGGATCGCCGAGATTGACCATGTTCGGCGTGAATGGCGCGCCGTTCTCGTAAAGCGCGATCAGCGCCTTCCAGCAGAACGAGGACAGCGGGTGGTAATGCAGTGTGAGCGACATCAGAACTCCATCATGGAACCAGTGCCCCGAGGACGACGCGCAGACCGCCGTGCCGACATCTCGTGTGAGGATTATTTTGCCGTCGCGCCGGCGTGGAGGGCCGGCATCGACGCGGCGCGCATTCGTCGTGGATGCGCATCGAAGTGCAAAATCGATTCGTGAAACCGTCGGCAATATCAGACTTCGTAATAGGCCTATCAGCGTTGCTGAAGAGCACGCGTTCGGATCATCCGAATCAGACGAAAGTCGTCATCGATTTCCGCACGTAAGATTAGGTGAACATCGCATATCGACTAAGGAGGATAACGTGCACATCAAAAAATTCCTTGGCAAGTTGAGATAGATGTGCGCGCGGTGCAGTGCGTTATGCAGTCCGTGCCAAGCACGCGAGGCGCAGGCTTTACCGATGCTAAACGGCTCGCTGCAACCTTTCCGTGAGTTGCCACGATCCGCTTTTCCCCTCATCCCGTTTCATTGTTCGAACCTTCACGGACCCCTGATCGCCAAGGGCGGCCGCGAGATCTGGATCCAGGCCTCCTACAACCCGATCCTCGATCTCACGGCAAGCCCTACAAGGTGGTGAAATACGCCACCGACATCACCGCACAGGCGATCGGCCGCAAGAAGGCCGACAGCGCGCGCGGCCTGATCGAGGCGGTCGCCGCCGGCAGCGAGGAGATGAGCGCCTCGATCCGCGAGATCTCGGAGACCATGACCAAGTCGAAGCAGAACGCCGCGGTCGCCACCGGCCGCGTCGAGGCTGCCGACGGCCAGGCGCAGAAGCTCAACGCCGCAGCGCAGGCGATGAGCGGCATCGTCGAGATGATCTCGAGCATCACCGGGCAGATCAACCTGCTCGCGCTCAACGCCACGATCGAATCGGCGCGTGCCGGCGAAGCGGGCCGCGGCTTCGCGGTGGTGGCCTCCGAGGTGAAGAGCCTCGCCAACCAGGCCAAGCAGGCGACCGACACGATCTCCTCGGAGATCGAATGCGCTGAACTCGATCGCCGCCGCAGTGGCAAGCTCGCTGTCCGAGATCAAGGCTGCGATCGCCGGCGTCAACGAATACATCACCTCCACCGCCGCCGCGGTCGAGGAGCAGAGCATCGTGACGCAGGACATGTCGACCAACATGCAGCGCGCATCCGCCGAGTTGGCGGCGTAAGTCGCGGTGCGATCCTCGAAGGATGGCGGCCCGGGCTGGGGGCCGCGCATCCTTCGAGACGCGCCTTGCTACCAAGTTGAAAGAGCGTAACGGAACCACTGCCTCCCGTCATTGCGAGCGAAGCGAAGCAATCCACCTCGTCACACCGGGAGAGAGGTCGATTGCTTCGTCGCTATCGCTCCTCGCAATGACGGGGAGCTGGTTGACATCACGAGGTAAAGGTCGCAGACGGTCGGGACTTCCTGCCCGAACCGATGGACCTGCCGATGACATCCTCTGCACAGAAAGTCGCACTCGTGACCGGCGCCGCGCGCGGCATCGGGCTTGCAGCAGCGAAGCGCTTTCTCGCTGACGGCTGGCGCGTCGCGCTGCTCGACATCGAGGGGGCGCTGCTGGAGGGCGCTGTTGCGGCGCTGAAGCAGCCCGACGACACGCTGGCGCTGACCTGCGACGTATCGGATGCCGCTGCCGTGGCCAAAGCGATCACGGCGATCACGAACCGCTTCAGCCGGCTCGACGCGCTGGTCAACAATGCCGGCATTGCCGTGTTCACGCCGGTGCTGGAGACGTCGGACGCCGACTGGAGCCGGATCATGGCCGTCAACCTCACCGGCCCGTTCCTGTTCACCAAGGCGGCTGCGCCCTTGATGCGCGAGCATGGCGGCGGCGCGATCGTCAACATCACCTCGATCTCGGCGGTGCGCGCCTCGACGCTGCGCTCGGCCTACGGCACCAGCAAGGCCGGCCTCGCCCACCTCACCAAACAGCTCGCGGTCGAGCTCGCCTCGCTCGGCATCCGCGTCAACGGCGTGGCGCCCGGCCCGGTCGAGACCGCGATGGCCAAGGCGGTCCACACGCCGGAGATCCGCGCCGACTATCACGATGCGATCCCGCTCAACCGCTACGGGCTCGAGGAAGAGCTGGCGGAAGTGATCTTCTTCCTGTGCTCGGATCGCGCGAGCTACATCACCGGACAGATCCTCGCCGTCGACGGCGGCTTCGACGCCGCCGGCATCGGCCTGCCGACCCTGCGCGGCCAGCGGCGGAATGGGTGAGACTTCCATACAATAGGACACACCATCACCGTCACCCCCGCGCAAAGGCTTCGCCTTTGCGCGGGGGTGACGGGGCGCGCAGCTCTATCCGCGTCATTGCGAGCGAAGCGAAGCAATCCATCGCGCGGCATACGCGGAAGCATGGATTGCTTCGTCGCTTCAGCGCAAAATTGCTTTGCAATTTTGTCGCGAGCTCCTCGCAATGACGGGGTGAATAGCTTCACAAGCTCTCAGGATGACGGAATTTCCAGTGCCGTAGAGCGACTAGCGTCCATTCACCGCGACGACACGCCAAGCATTCTCGAGCCTGTCGATCCGCGTCAGCGACAGCGGGTCGATGACGAAGCGCAGCGCCAGTTCCGGCGCGAGTTCGAGCGCGATCGCGAGAATGGCGCGGATGGTGCCGGAGTGCACCACCAGCACGACATCGCCGGCCGGCAGGCGTGCCAGCCCCGCCCGCGCACGTGCGATCTGGTCGGCAAAGCTTTCGCCGCCCGGCGGCCGGTTGGTGCCCGGCGAATTCCAGAACGCGCGATAGGCTGCCGGGCCGAGCTCTTGCTCGATCTCGCTATGACGACGTCCGGTCCAGTCGCCGAAATCCTGCTCGCGGAATGCGTCGTCCTCCGTTGCCGCGAGGCCAAGCCGTGCCGCGGTCTCGCAGGTGCGCCGCGCCGGACTGCAGATCACGTGAGCGCCGCCCGGCAGCCGCGCTTGCAGTCCCGCGAAAGCCGCAGCATCGCCGAGGTCCGCGGGCGCATCGGGTGCGTGGATCACGCCGCGCGGTCCGTCTACCCGTGCGTGGCGGATCAGCCAAAGACGTGTCTCGTCATCCATCGTCGCTCATCCGAACCGCGCCGCCAGCAGCACCAGGATCGCGGTCTCCGCGACCTGTTCGGCGCCGCCGAGCACATCGCCGGTCTGGCCTCCGATCTGCCGCTTTGCCAGCAGTGCCATGACCAATCCGCTCGCGCCGGCCGCGATCGCAGCGAGCAATGCGCTGGCAAAGGGCAACGCCAGCAACGCGACCCCGAGCGCAATGGCGATCGCGACCGCTGCGATTGTTGCGTCAGGCTTTCCGGCATTGGCCGCCAGCCCATCGCTGCGCGCGTAAGGCAGGCTGATCGCGATCCACGGCAGCACGCCGCGGCCGAGCGCATGCGCGGCAATCAGGCACTGCACCACAAGGCCGTCGGGGATCGCCGCGAGCGCCGCAAGCTTGGTGGCGAAGCTCACCAGCAGCGCCAGCGCGCCATAGGTGCCGAGCCGACTGTCGCGCATGATCTCGAGCTTGGCCGCGACATCGCGGCCGCCGCCGAACCCGTCGGCGACATCGGCGAGCCCGTCCTCATGCAGCGCGCCGGTCAACAGCGCAGCCCCGCCGAGCGCGAGCGCCGCCGCGGCGAGATCCGGCACACCGATCGCCCGCAGCAGCAGGCAGAACAGGCCGATCGCAGCCCCGATGCCGGCCCCGACCAGCGGGAACAGCCGCTGCGCCCGCGCAAAACTCTCCGGTCGCGCACCGTCCGGATGCGGCATCGGCAGGCGGGTCAGAAAGGCGGTGGCGGTCCTGAGATCGTCGAGCCATTGATTCATGGTGAAGGCCTGGAAATTGGGCTAAAGCGCAACGAGATCGGACTCAATCTCATCGCGCTTTAGCTTCTTGTTTGCGCATGATCCATTCGGAAAACCGCTTCACAGTTTTCCGGATCATGCTTTAGTTTGCGGCCCGCTCGATGAGGGAATCGCATGCAGTTCAGTACTCTAGACGACATCCGCAGCTTTTGTCGCGACCTGCCAGAGGGCGACGAGGCCAGTGCTGCTGCCGCCACACAGCGCCAGCAGAACCTGACCAAGCCGCCGGGCAG
Source organism: Bradyrhizobium sp. USDA 3364 (assembly GCF_054056355.1). Lineage (NCBI taxonomy): Bacteria > Pseudomonadati > Pseudomonadota > Alphaproteobacteria > Hyphomicrobiales > Nitrobacteraceae > Bradyrhizobium > Bradyrhizobium sp. USDA 3364. Next base: position 3,818,658 of record NZ_JBSRYG010000002.1, on the reverse strand, counting down.
CCTCGGCCGGCTGGAGGACGTCGCGATCTGGCTGGCGCGCTGGCAGCAGCGCGAGATCCCCCGGCTCGACCAGGTCACGATCGCGGTGTTCGCCGGCAATCACGGCATTGCCGAGCGCGGCGTCTCCGCCTTCCCGTCCGAGGTCACCGCGCAGATGGTGGCGAACTTCGCCGCCGGCGGTGCCGCGATCAACCAGATCGCAAAGCTCGCCGGCGCCGAGCTGCGTGTCGAGCCGCTCGAACTGGCACGGCCGACGCGCGATTTCACGATGGCGCCGGCGATGGACGGCGCCGATTTCCTCGTCGCCCTCGACACCGGCTGGCGCGCGGTGCCCGAGCAATGCGATCTGCTCGTGGTCGGCGAGATGGGCATCGCCAACACCACGGTGGCCGCGACGCTGTGCGCGGCATTGATGGGCGGGCGTGGTGCGCGCTGGGCCGGCCGCGGCACCGGCGTCGACGATGCCGGCCTGCTGCGCAAGCGCACCACGATCGATACCGCACTCAAGATGCATCGCAACCTGCTCGACGATCCGCTCGCCGTCGCGGTCGCACTCGGCGGGCGCGAGCTCGCGGCCATCGCGGGCGCTGTGCTGGCTGCGCGTGCACGATCGATCCCGGTGCTGCTCGACGGCTTCGTCGCGACGTCTGCGGTGCTGCCGCTGGCGCGACTTGCCCCCGACGGCCTCGCACATTGCCGCGCCGGGCATGTGTCGGCCGAGCTTGGCCACCGTGAACTGTTGCGGGAACTCGCGCTCGCCCCCCTGCTCGATCTCGAGATGCGGCTCGGCGAAGCGTCCGGCGCAGGGGTCGCGATCCTGCTGCTGCGCGCCGCGCTCGCCTGTCACGGCGGCATGGCGACCTTTGCCGAGGCCGGCGTCTCCGGCGCAGGCTGAGGCCAAAGGCCAACCGCACGGTTCCCCAAAAAGCCGGTGCATAGCCGTGGACATGGGCCGCAATCTTCGCGTGCGCAGCATGACCTGTGCGCGCCGGAGGCCTAACCTGTGCGTCGGTGAGGCGCCGGCCGGCGTCTCGACCAGCGCAACCAGATTCCGGGGAGAAATCACGTCATGTCGGGAGTCCTCATCAATCTGATCATTCAAGTCATCAGCGGAGCCGTCGGCGGCAATGTCGCCGCCGGAGCGGCCAAGAACATTGATCTCGGCACGCTCGGAAACACCATCGCGGGTGCGATCGGCGGCGGCGCCGGCGGACAGCTTCTCGGCATGCTGATCCCGCTGCTCGCCAATTCAGGTGCCACGCCTGACATCGGCAGCATCATCGGACAGGTGGCCGGCGGCGGCGTGGCTGGCGCGGTGCTGACGGCGATCGTGGGCGCGCTCAAGAACCGGGCAGCCTGAGCCGATCTGTAAAGGCGCGGGGGCATCGGTCTTGACGATGCCCCATTCCGGCGCGAGCCTGTGACCTCGGATGCGGCGGGACCCTGATCGCATCGGCGGCAGGAATTGCGCTCATGAAGATACTTGTCGCGGCGACAGCTCTCTGTGCAACGGTCGGCTGTGCGCAGGCGGATGTTCGTATCCTCGCCAGCCCCGGCGGCGAGGTTGGCCCGTTCCTCGAATTGTTCGACAAGGTTCGCGAATCCGGCGAGCGCGTGGTGATCGACGGGCCCTGCCTGTCGGCGTGCACGCTGGTGCTCTCGATGGTGCCGGGCGATCGCATCTGTGTGACGCGGCGCGCGGTGCTCGGCTTCCACGCCGCGCGTTCGATCGATCGGCGCGGTCGGACCTATGCCGAGCCGGAAGCATCCGAGGCGGTGCTGGAAGCCTATCCGGTACGGGTGCGCGGCTGGATCGTGCGCCGCGGCGGCCTGACCTCGCACCTGCTCTTGCTGCGCGGCCGCGATCTCGCCGCGATCTATCCGCGGTGCCGGTAGGGGCTGCTTGACCGGACGACCGACGGCGTTCGCGCCCCGTCATCCCCGCGCAAAGGCTTCGCCTTTGCCGCTGGAGGTGCGAGCGGAGCGAGCCTCGAAGGATGCACGGCCACCAGCCGGGCCGTCGATCCTTCGAGGGCCGCTGAAGAAGCGGCCACCTCAGGATGACGGTGATAGAGCGAGGATCGCAACGCCAAGACTGAAGTGGCCAGCTATCAGCCTACATCTGCTGCGGGCAGTTCACCATCCAGGGGATGCCGAACTGGTCGACGCACATGCCGAAGCCGTTGGAGAAGAAGGTCTTGCCGAACGGCATGGTGACCGTACCGCCTTCGGACAGCGCCTTGAAGCGGCGTTCGGCCTCCCCAGGATCCTCGACCTGCAGCGCGACGTGAAAGCCCTGCGGCTTCTGGAAGTGGCCGGGCGGGGCGTCGGAGGCCATGATGATCTCGCCGTCGATCGTGACGCGGGCGTGCATGATCTTGTCCTTCCAGCCGGGCGGGGTCTGCATCTCCGGACTGCCCTCGCCGTAGGGGAAGGTTTCCTCGATCCGCGCACCGAGAACCTTCTCGTAGAATTTCAGCGCGGCACCGCAATTGCCGTCGTAGGAGAGATAGGGGTTGACCTGCATCGCATGCTCCCTGGGGGTACGGGAGCCTCGTTCGGATCAAATCGGAACGGGGCTCCGGATTCTTGTTTTGACGCGTTTTCTTCACGCGAACCGATAACCACTTCGCTCGAAAACGCTCTATTCTTCAGTCAGCTTCTTCAGATTGGCGAGACCGACTTCGAAATCCCTGCCGATCATGTGATCCAGGTTCATGAACACCTGCATTACCTTCGACATGAAGACGGCCGGACCATACATGGTCCATGTGACGCTGGTCGCATCTCCCTGCGGCAGCATTGTGAACTCGGCGGTGTTGTGGCCCTCGAACGGCTTGATGAAGTCGAGCTTGATGACGATCTTCGACGGCGCGGAGGATTGCAGGATCTCCATGCGGCCGGCGCCGACATTCTTGTTCCCCTCCCAGGCATAGGCCGCACCCTGCCCGCGCCCGGCACCGCTGTAGATCCGCTTCATCGCCGGATCCCGGTTCTCATAGGGCGACCAGACCGTCCACTGACGGAAATCGTCGATCAAGGGAAAAATCCGCTCGGCCGGCGCCTTGATGCTGATCGCACGCGTGACCCGCAGCGTGCTCGGCTTGGTCGCCGCGAGAATGAGGATGACGGCAATCGCGACCGCGAGGATGACGGCGATGATGGCAATGGTCTCGAACATAAATGGTCTCCACAAGGATTGATTGAACAGCTTAGCGGCGGAACGGCAGTAGCGCGCGCAGATTGCCGTCGCGCAGATAGAGCCCGCCCCACAGCATCAGGCCGAGATAGAGCCCGAACAGCGTGTGGGTGAGCAGCGGGCTGCCGATCCGCACATGGGACGCGATCGCGCCGCCGAGATAGCCGGTGAGCAGGATGGCGCCGAGGATCGAGGTCGGCGGCACCGAGTACAACAGCGTGCAGACGATGGTGATGATGCCGAGGCTGCGCGCCAGCGCATCGCTCGCACCAAAGCCCATCTTGTCCATGGTCTCGGTGACGACGGACAACGGCACCAGCTTGATCGCGCCGTCGAACAGCAGGAACAGGATGACCACGCCGCTCATGACGCGGCCGGTGATGCGGGCGGGCTTTGAGACTTCGGTGTCGACGGTCGTCGGCATGACAGGCTCCGTAACGCTTGGTGATGCTCTCTGTCACCATGACGAACGGCGGGGTACGAGGCCGACAGATCGCGGGAAGAATTTTTGAAGAGTGCGACGAAAGCCGCGACCGCGCGGCCAGACTGTTAGAGCGATGTCGATGACCTCACCCGGGGCTTACCCCTCTCCCCAATCCTCCCCCGCAAGGGAGGAGGGAGCCTGACGCCCGCGCTCACGTCACGCGATCAGCTGGCGATGTTCTTGTTCTTATGTGAGGGACATACCGGCGGACGGGTTTCCTCCCCCCTTGCGGGGGAGGGCTAGGGAGAGGGGTGCCGCACGGCAAGCGTTCTCGATCTGCACGCTGACGACGCGCGGCCGCTACTTCGCCTTCACATTGCGCGGCTGGCTGTCCCGCATCAGGCGGTCGATATGCATGCGGATGTGGGCAGCCTCAGCCGTGGTGTTGGCGAGCGCGATGGCGCGGTCGAAGGCGACGCGGGCCTCCTCGTTGCGGCCGAGTTGCATCAGGAAGGCGCCGCGCACGCCGAAATAATGGAAGTAATTGGACAGCCGCGGCGCGAGGGGCTCGATCATCTCGAGCGCGGCTTCCGGCCCCTTCACCTTGGAGACCGCAACGGCGCGATTAAGTGTGATCACCGGCGACGGCTGCATGACCTCGAGCGCCCCATAGAGCAGGTCGATCTGGGTCCAGTCGGTATCCTCGGGCTTCTCCGCGCGGGCGTGAAGGGCTGCGATCGCGGCCTGCACCTGATAGGGCCCGCTGCGGCGGTGGCGCATCGCCTTGTCGATCAGCGCGAGGCCCTCGGCGATCAGCTTCTGATTCCACAAGCTGCGGTCCTGGTCGTCGAGCAGGATCACCTGGCCATCGGCATCGAAGCGCGCCGCGGCGCGGGCGTGCTGCAACAGCAATAGCGCCGTCAGCCCCATGATCTCCGGCTCGCTCTGGAACAGCCGCAGCAGCAGGCGGGCGAGCCTGATCGCCTCCTCGCACAGCGGCGAGCGGATTTCGGCGGTGTCGCCGCTCGCCGAATAGCCCTCGTTGAAGATCAGATAGATCATCGCCGCTACCGAGGCGAGCCGCTCGCTGCGCTCGACCGCGCCCGGCGTCTCGAACGGCACGTTGGCGTCGGCGACGCGCGCCTTGGCGCGGGTGATGCGCTGCTCCATCGCGGCTTCCGAGACCAGGAAGGCGCGCGCGATCTGCTTCACCGACAGGCCGGAGACGATGCGCAGCGCGAGTGCGATCTGCTGCGTCGCCGGCAGGTCCTTGTGACAGCAGATAAACAACAGCCGCAGGATGTCGTCGCGGTAATGCGAGCCGTCGAGCCGCTCGGCGATCTCCTCCTCGGCGTCGTCAAGATCGGAGATCGCCTGGTCGTCGTCGGGCAGCGGCTGCTGCTTCTTGGTGCGGCGGACCTCATCGATCGCGACGTTGCGGCCGACCATGATCAGCCACGCCGCGGGATCGCGCGGCGGGCCGTTCTGCGGCCAGCTTTTCAGGGCCCGCAGGCAGGCGTTCTGGAAGGCTTCCTCGGCGGTATCGAGATTGCGGAAGTAGCGCAGCAGTGCGCCAACCGCCTGGGGACGCGCAGATGTCAGCGCGGCGTCGATCCAGGCGGTGTCGGTCACGCTCACGCCTTGGCACTCCCCTGGTTGAAGTAGCCGACCGGGCGAATCTCATAGGTGCCGCCGGGATTGGCCTCGCCGAGGTCGCGCGCGATGTCGAGCACCTCGTCGAGGTTCTTGCCCTCGACCAGGTAGAAGCCGAGCAATTGCTCCTTGGTTTCGGCGAACGGGCCGTCCAGCACCAGCGGCGGGTTTTCCTTGCGCAGTGTGGTCGCCGCGGTGGTCGGCAGCAGCCGCGCCACCGGGCCGAGCTTGCCCTGCTTGGCGAGCTTGTCCTGCACGACGGACAATTTCTGCATGACCGAGGCGTCGTGCTCCTTGCTCCAGGAACCGACCATGTCTTCGTCATGATAGCAGAGGATGGCGTACAGCATCGAAAAGGCATCTCCGTTCATTGCAAGAACGAACGATTATGCCCGCTGCCGACAGGTGGAGCGAAAGAAATTTAGGTTCCGGATGCCGGCGATGGATTTGACGGACGCATCATTGGCGAGCCTCAACAGATCGAAAGATCGCGGCTCTGGCGATGGCGCGGCCATCACCATGACGAGAATGCTGCGATCACCAGTAGACGCCGTAGCGGGCGGCGATCCGGCGCGCCTTGGCCTCATCGCTCTCGGGGCGGCGGACGTGGCTCCTCTGCACCGGGCGAGACGCTTGCTGCCTCGGGGCCTCTGCCGACCGAGCCTGCGCCGGCTGGGCTTCGGCCTGGGCGGGAGCAACGGCCGGTTGCGCTTGCGCGGGTGTGTCGGCGTTTGCGAGCACCAGGCCGCGGGTCTGACCGGCTTGGGCCGTCGCAAAGGATGCGACGATGAAAGCCGAGGTCAAGATCAGCTTGCGCATAGAAGTTCTCCCCTGTTGATGGCAGGAGACTAGGGGCGGGCGAACCCGCTCTGTGATGTATGTCACATTGTTGTTGGAGGTATCCGGATGGGCAAGGGCGCACTCGCGCTGCTGATCAACGGCGGCTCGGAAAATTGGTCGTCGGCGCGCTGGAAGGCGCGGTTCGACACGGTCTGCCCGGATCGCCCCGTGGTGCTGCTGCCGGGCGGCGCGCTCGACCCCGCCGCGGTGCACTATGCCGCGGTGTGGAAACCGAAGCCGGGCGAGCTCGCTTCGTTCAAGAACCTGCGCGTCATCTTCAACCTCGGCGCCGGCGTCGACGCGCTGATGGCCGATCGCTCGCTGCCCGACGTGCCGCTGGTGCGGGTATCGGTCTCCGATCTCACCGACCGCATGACCGAATATGTCGTGCTGCATGTGCTGATGCATCACCGCCAGGAGCTTTATCTGCGCGAGTCGCAACGGCTGAAGCGCTGGGCGCCGGACTATCAATGGGCGGCCAACGCGATCACGGTCGGCGTGATGGGGCTCGGCACGCTAGGCGCCGCGGCGGCGCAGGCGCTCCGCGCGCTCGGCTTTCGCGTCACCGGCTGGAGCCGCAGCGAGAAGCGGATAGACGGCATCGCCTGCCATCACGGCGCCGAGGGGCTCGACGCATTCCTGCGCGAGACCAATATCCTGGTCTGCCTGCTGCCGCTGACGCCGGATACGCGCCACGTGCTGAACCGCGATGCGTTCGCAAAACTGAACCGCAACAGCCCCCTCGGCGCGCCCGTCATCATCAATGCCGGCCGCGGCGGCTTGCAGAACGAGGCCGACATCCTGCGCGCGCTCGACGACGGCACGCTGGGCGCCGCCTCGCTCGACGTCTTCGAGACCGAGCCGCTGCCCGAGGCGAGCCCGTTCTGGAGCCATCCGAAGGTGGTGCTGACGCCGCATAATGCCGCCGACACCGACGCCGACGAGATCTCGAAATACGTCGCGCAGCAGATCGCGCGCTTCGAGCAAGGCGGCGAGTTGGGGAACGTGGTCGATCGCAAGCGGGGGTACTAGCGCCGCCGTCACCCCATACAAGGTGTCGTCCCGGCGAAGGCCGGGACCCATACTCCGCGGCCCCTCATTGGGGCACGCGGGGAGACATCCTGCACATAATGATGTCCGGTGGTTATGGGTCCCGGCTTTCGCCGGGACGACCGGTGGAGAGGCCGCCTCAGCCGATCCCGGCAACCACCTCGGCGAGCCGGTCGTAGGCGGGCGCGACGCCCTTATCGATGCCGGAATTGAGATGGCCGTCACGCGCCTCCTTGGTCGGATGGCGGATGGTGGTGGTCAGCGTGGTGGTGCCGGCTTCCTCGACGAAGGTCGAGATGACCAGATACTCGTCACTGGTGAAGCCCGGCATCGAGAACGTCTCGCCGAATGCCAGCCGCTCTGGACGCACCACCTCGCGATAGGTGCCGGTGAGTTCATGCTCGATGCCCTCGGACGAGCGGAACACGAACCGATAGGCGCCACCGACCCGCAGGTCGACTTCACACACCGGCATCGTGAGCTGCTCGCAGCCAAGCCAGCGCACCAGATATTCCGGCTTGGTCATCGCATCGAACACAAAGCGCCGCGGCGCGTCGAACTGGCGCGTCATGGCGAATTCGAAATCCGACGGGGTCGTGATCCTCAGCGTCTTATCCACGCGTGCGTCCACGTTGCTTCTCCTGGGTTACTCTGACTTTGCGGTTACTGCGCGGTGGTGCCTTTGCGGCTTCCTCCGCCTTCATCTCCTCGAGCACTCCGTCGAGGCGGTTGAAGCTCTCGTCCCAGAAGCGGCGGAAATTCCCGAGCCAGCCGTCGACCTCCTTGAACGAGGCGGCCGCGATGCGGCACGGCCGCCATTGCGCCTCGCGCCCGCGCGAGATCAACCCGGCATGCTCCAGCACCTTCAGGTGCTTGGAGATCGCCGGCAGGCTCATGTCGAACGGCTTTGCCAGCTCCATCACCGAGGTTTCGCCGAGCGCAAGCCGCGCCAGGATCGCGCGCCGGGTCGGATCGGCCAGCGCCGCGAAGGTTGAACTGAGCGGATCGAGCGGCATGTACTTAGCTCATTGGTTAAATAACCTTTGGGTTAAGTACGCCCGAACGACGTCCACGTCAACGACCGATTTTGACCGCTGACGCCGGCGTGAATGATCTTAGGATTTGCGCGCGAAGGTGACGTGCGTGGCGTTCGGGCTCGCGACGTGCGAGACGACGGCATAGCCGAGCGCGGGCAGATCGATGCCCGCGAACAGATTCTCGCCCGAGCCAAGCAGCACCGGCGATAGCGCCAATTGCACCTCGTCGAGCAGGCGCGCCTGCAGGAACTGGCGCACCAGCGACACGCCGCCGCCGACCCTGATGTCCTTGTCCCCCGCAACCGCGCGCGCCCGCTCGAGCGCGGCGTGAATGCCATCGGTCACGAAATGGAACGTGGTGCCGCCTTCCATCTCGATGTCGGGCCGCGCGTGATGGGTCATCACATACACCGGCGTGTGATACGGCGGATTGTCGCCCCACCAGCCCTTCCAGGCATGATCCGGCCAGGGACCGCGGATCGGACCGAACATGTTGCGGCCCAGAATCCAGGCGCCGATATTTTCCATCGACTTGCGCGCGATCTCGTCGTCGAGCCCGGTGCTGCCGCCGTCCTGGCCGAAGGTCTGGCGGAACGTGCGGGTCTGGAGGAACCAGCCGGGCAAGACCATGCCGCCTTCGCCGAATGGATTTTCGAGGCTCTGGCGCGGCGCCGCGCCAAATCCGTCGATCGAGACCGAGAATGCTGAAGTCCTGACTTTTCCCATGAGATTCCGCTTCCGTGAGTGGGGAGACCTTACGGAAGACGGGCAGGAAAACCAGCACCCGACATTTGCTGCTGAAGAAATTTGCCGCTTCTATTTCGGCCCGCACATCACGTCGATGGCACCCTTCACGATCGCCTCGAGTTCCTTGCGTGGCACGCGGGCGCGGGCGCGGATTGCGATGGTGTGGATGGTGGCGGAGGCGAGATGCGCCAGCGCGGCCGGATCGGCGCCCTCAGGCAGCTCACCGTGCTCCTTGGCGTCGCGGAAACAGATGCCGAACGCCTTGTCGAGCTCGGTCAAACCCGCCAGCACCATGGCGCGGATGTCCGGGTCCGATACCGCTTCCGACGCTGCGGTCATCACGGTGAAGCAGCCGCGCGGGCCAGACTCGCCCGACAGATAGATGTCGAGCGCGATGCGATAGATGCGCTCCAGCCGCTCGCGCAGCGGCGCATCGGCGCGGAAGATATCGACCATCGCGCCGCGCGCGTCGTCGCGATAGCGCTGGTAGCTCTTGATGTAGAGCTCGCGCTTGTCGCCGAACGCGCCGTAGAGGCTCGGCCGGTTCATGCCGGTCGCCGCACTCAGATCATCGAGCGAGGTCGCGGCAAAGCCGTCGCGCCGGAACAGGTCGAGCGCCTTGCCGAGCGCGACGTCGGGCTCATAGGCGCGCGGCCGCCCCCGGCGCTTCGGCGCGACCGGCGTCGCGATTTTGGCAGCAGATGGCGGCCTCTTATTTTTTTGTACCACTTCGCATTAAATTCCTTGACGCCACCAATATTATCCAAGACAGTACAAAAATCAACAACGGCCGGCACGCCCGCGCCGGACACTGGAGGCACCCATGGACCTTTATTTCTCGCCCCTCGCCTGCTCGATGGCGACCCGCGTCGCGCTCTATGAAGCCGGCCAGCCGGCCAACTATCTCGAGGTCGATCCGAAGACCAAGCAGGTGCGCAATGACGGCACCGACTTCAACAAGGTCAACCCGCTCGGCCTGGTGCCCACGCTGCGCACCGACGACGGCGTGGTGCTGACCGAGAACGCCGCGATCCTGCAGTATGTCGCCGACCAGTTTCCGCGGGCCGGCCTCGGCACCGCGTCGAACGCCGAGCGTTCAAAGCTGCATCAGTGGCTGTGCTTCATCGGCACGGAGCTGCACAAGGGCCTGTTCCTGCCGCTGCTCGACAAGAAGGCGCCACCGGAAGCCAAGACCTATGCGCTGGATAAATACGTCTCGCGGCTCGATTATGTCGAGGATCACCTGAAGGGCCGCGACTATCTGCTCGACCATTTCAGCGTCGCCGACGCCTATCTCGTCACCGTCATCAACTGGACCATGGCGACGCCGCCGATCGAGCTTTCGAAATGGCCGGCGCTGAAGGCCTATTACGAACGCGTGCGCGCCCGTCCGTCGGTCGCGAAGGCGGTCTCCGAGGAGTTCGAGCTCTACAAGGCCGAGATCGCGCGACACAAGGCGGCGGCGTAAGGCGATCTCCCACCATGCGTCGTCCCGGCGAAGGCCGGGACCCATACGCCGCGGCCTCTCGATTTTGGGCGGTTGGAGTCGATACCTCGTGCGCCAATCTGTAGCGGTGGTTATGGGTCCCGGCCTTCGCCGGGACGACAACTAAAAGGGACTATGCCCCAGCCCCGGCACGTCGGCCGGACGCGGGCCGGGAGCCGGCCAGTAGAAGCGGCGGTCCTTCTCGGAGATCGCGATGTCGTTGATCGAGGCCTCGCGGCGGCGCATCAGGCCGTGCTCGTCGAACTCCCACTGCTCGTTGCCGTAGGAGCGAAACCAGTTGCCGCTCGCATCATGCCATTCGTACTGGAAGCGCACCGCGATGCGGTTGCCGTCGAACGCCCAGAGGTCCTTGATCAGGCGATACTCCTGCTCCTTCTCCCATTTGCGGGTCAGGAAGGCCACGATCGCCTCGCGGCCCTGAAATACCTCGGAGCGATTGCGCCAGCGGCTGTCCTCGGTATAGGCGCCAGCAACCCGAACGGGGTCGCGCGAATTCCAGGCATCTTCCGCCATGCGCGCCTTCTGCGCGGCGGTCTCGCGGGTGAAAGGTGGCAGCGGCGGGCGTGACATCGGCGATCCCTCGCGGTTGAGGCATGATCCGGAAACGTGTGAAGCGGTTTTCCCTCGCGACAAATGCCAGGGCGTTTGCGCGGAGATCATGCTCGAAAAGGAAGACAAAGTGCGATCAATCTGATCGCGCTTTGTCCCGCGTAAATCTAGCGCCGCGCCGCATGGAGTCGATGGGGCGTTTCCTATCGCCCGATAGCTAGGCCAGATCGGCCTTCATCAGCGCACGGATGGACTTCGGAATCGGCTGTGCCCTGCCCTGGCTGACGAAGGCAACGCGCACCTGCGCCTTCACAAGCACGTCATCGCCGCGCCGGACCTCCTGCGCGAGCATGATGGAGGCGCCCTTCACCGCGATCGGCCAGGTCACGACGTCGAGCATGTCGTCCATCCGCGCAGGCTTGAGGAAGTCGAGCGTCATCGAGCGCACGACGAAGGCGAAGCCGCCGGTCTCCTCCTGCGCCTCCTCGAACAGCGCGTTCTGTTCGGCGCCCATCAGACGGAGATGATTGGTGCGCCCGCGCTCCATGAAGCGCAGGTAATTGGCGTGGTAGACGATACCGGAAAAGTCGGTGTCTTCGTAATAGACGCGCACCTGCATATGGTGGCGGCCGTCACGGATCTGGCCGTCGATATGGGGTAAGGTCAATTGCGGCCCTCGATTGAGGTCGTTTGAGCATGATCTCTTCGGAAAACCGCTGCGCACTTTTCCGGATCATGCTTTGGAACGACGATCGTGTTGCGCAAATTCCTCGATCACGCAAGCGCGATCAGGACACCACCGGCCCTTTGGCGCCGAGCGTGACCTGCACGATCTCGGGCGGCACGCCGAGCCGGAACGGCATGATGCTGCAGCCGAGGCCGCCGGAGACCACGACGTCGCATTTCAGCTTGATATGGCCGTAGGCGAGCCGCATGCCGTGCTTGACCGGCACCGCCGGCGACCAGCCCAGCAGCCGGACCTGGCCGCCATGAGTGTGGCCGGACAGTTGCAACGCGACGCGCGACGGCACGCGGAGCGCGACGTCGGGCTCATGCGCGAGCAGGATCACTGGCGCGTCGTCGGTGACTTTTGCGAGCGTCGCGTTGAGATCGTCGACGCCGATGCGCCTGATCTCACGATAGCGCCGTGCCGGCAGATAGGCGAGCTGATCGCCGAGGCCTGCGAGCCAGAACGGGCGGTTATCCTTGGCGAGCCGCACCGCGTCGTTCTCGTAGACGGGAATGCCCGCGCGCTCCAGCGCGCGGCGGGCGACCGGCGTGCCCTGCCCCTGCCGCTGCACCGTCTTGTCTTCCCAGTAATCGTGATTGCCGAGCACCGCATGCACGCCGAGCGGCGCCTTCAGGTCCTTGAGCACCGCGGCCCATTCGGAGGCCGGGATGAAGCGCGTGACGTGACGCAGCCCGGCGACATAGTCGCCGAGCAGCACGATGATGTCGGCGTTCAGTGCGTTGGTACGCTCCACGATGTCAGCAATGCGATCGAGCGACATCCAGGGATCGCAGGCGTGGATGTCGGCAAGCGCGGCGATCCTGAGCGGAAAGTCGGCAGGCCATTGCCGCGGCGACAGGTCGTAACGCGTGAGCGTGAGCCGGACGACCGGCTCGCTCAGGCCGTAGGCCGCGGTCGAGGCGGAGGCGGCGGTCAATCCGCCGAAGCCGCGAAGAAGATGACGACGTGAAATCATGGACGTACGATCGGTGATGCCTGATCCATGATAGGCCCTTCGATTGGAGCGAAATTGGGCCGCGTTTGTGCAGACCGCCGGCAGAGACGTCGCAATGGTTAGTGAGCAAGGTTACCGGCACGCGCGACGCGCTGCATCAACACGTCTTTTCACGTCTTCGAGAGCGTGGGTTTAATCCTCGTCGCCATTGCCGCCGAACAGGCCGAACTGCGAGGGATCGCGGTTCGGCTCGGCGAGGCCGAGATGGCGGAAGGCATGCGAGGTCAGCAGCCGCCCGCGCGGAGTGCGCTGCAGATAGCCGCACTGAATCAGATAGGGCTCGATGATGTCCTCGATCGCATCGCGCGGCTCCGACAATGCGGCCGCCATGGTCTCGACGCCGACCGGTCCGCCGCCATAGTTCAAGGCGATGGTGGTGAGATAGCGCCGGTCCATCGCGTCGAGCCCGGCGCTGTCGACCTCGAGCGCGCTCAGCGCCCGGTCGGCAATGCCGCGATCGACGGAATCGGCATCCGCGGCCGATGCAAAATCGCGCACCCGGCGCAGCAGGCGGCCGGCGATCCGCGGCGTGCCGCGGGCGCGGCGCGCGATCTCGTTGGCACCATCGGGGCTCATGCCGATGTTGAGCACGCGGGCGCCACGGGTGACGATCTTCTCCAGCTCCTCCTCGGTGTAGAAATTGAGCCGCACCGGAATGCCGAAGCGATCGCGCAAGGGATTGGTGAGGAGCCCCGCACGCGTCGTCGCGCCGACCAGCGTGAACTTCGACAGCTCGATCTTCACCGAGCGCGCCGCGGGGCCTTCGCCGATGATCAAATCGAGCTGGAAATCCTCCATCGCGGGATAGAGCACCTCCTCGACCGCCGGGCTCAGGCGATGGATCTCGTCGATGAACAGCACGTCGCGCTCTTCCAGATTGGTGAGCAGCGCGGCGAGATCACCGGCCTTCGCAATCACGGGGCCGGAAGTGGCACGAAACCCGACGCCGAGCTCGCGCGCGACGATCTGCGCCAGCGTGGTCTTGCCGAGGCCCGGGGGCCCGACGAACAGCACGTGATCGAGCGCCTCGCCGCGCTTCTTCGCGGCCTCGATGAAGATCGAGAGGTTCTTGCGCGCCTGCGCCTGGCCGACGAATTCGGTCAGCGACTGCGGACGCAGCGCGGTGTCTCCGACATCGTCGGAGCGGCGTTCGGGCGTCACCATGCGGGAGGGCGGGTTCACTTCGACAATTCCTTAAGCCCCAGCCGGATCAGCTGCGCGGTCTCGGCCCTTTCACCGGCGCTGCGCGAGGCGGCGGCGATGGCGGCGGCGGCCTGCGGCTGGCCGTAGCCGAGATTGACCAGCGCGGAGATCGCATCCGTCACCGGGCGCGGCGCGCGGTTGTTGTCGATCGCGCCGGAGAGGTGCACCACCGCGGGATCGACATCGGCAAAGCCCGGCGCCTTGTCCTTCAATTCGCTGACGATGCGCTCGGCAACCTTCGGCCCGACCCCCGGCGTGCGCGCCACCGCGGCCTTGTCGCGCAGCGCGATCGCATTGGCGAGATCGGTCGGCGGCAGCGTACCGAGCACCGCAAGCGCGACCTTGGCGCCGACGCCCTGCACGGTCTGCAGCAGGCGAAACCACTCGCGCTCGTGATCCGAGCGGAAGCCGAACAGCTTGATCTGGTCCTCGCGGACATAGGTCTCGATCGAGAGCACGGCGGCTCCACCCGGCGACGGCAGCGCCTGCAATGTGCGGCTCGCGCAATGCACCTGATAGCCGACGCCGCCGACATCGAGGATTACATAATCCTCGCCGTAGGAATCGATCAGCCCCTTCAGCTTGCCGATCATCATGTGCTCCGGCGCTTGGCGCTCGCAGCGCGTTCAGTGAGGGACGCACAAGCGAAAGGGTTCCCTCCCCCCTTGCGGGGGAGGGTTAGGGAGAGGGGTAAGCCCCGGGCGCTGACTTCAGCGAAGTGACGAGGACCCAGCAACGAAGCGCGCGAGATAACTGGGCGCGGTGCGAGCGTTGTTCGCGCACTGCGTCGCACGGTCGCGCAAGCGGTACCCCTCTGCCCAACCCTCCCCCGCAAGGGGGGAGGGAGCCCGACCAGCGTGCCCTCCTCACTTGGGCCGATCATAGGTTTGCCACCCTGAGCCGCAGCGCGGTGCTCTGGCGGTGATGCGCGTGGGTGATCGCGACCGCGAGTGCGTCGGCGGCGTCGGCGGACGGCGGCTCGGCTTTCGGCAGCAGGATCTTCAGCATCACCTGTATCTGGTTCTTTTCGGCATGACCGGCGCCGACCACAGTCTTCTTGACCTGGTTCGGCGCGTATTCGGCGACCGAGATACCGAACATTGCGGGCGCCAGCATGGCGACGCCGCGTGCCTGGCCGAGCTTCAGCGTGGCGACGCCGTCCTTGTTGACGAAGGTCTGCTCGACCGCGGCCTCCGCCGGTCGGTAGTCGCCGAGCACGGCGGCCAGTCCCTCATGGATCGCCAGCAGCCGGCTCGCCAGCGGCAGATCGTCCGGTGGCTCGACCGAACCGCAGGCGATATAGACGAGACGGTTGCCTTCGGTCTCGATCACGCCCCAGCCGGTGCGGCGGAGACCCGGATCGATACCGATGATGCGGACGGGAGAGCGAATCGGCTGGGATGTCATCGGGTAGTGATACCGCCTGCGCCGGGAGAACGAAACACAAACGGAGGCGGCGTACCCGGGAAAGCTTTCGTGCCTCTGATCCGGGGCCTATCCCTTGAGATCGCATGCCGAACCATGGGTCCCGGCTCTGCAGCGCACCGCTAACGCGCTGCGCCGCGTCCGGGACAAGCGTCAGCCGCCCATTTTGGCGATCAACGCGTCGGACACCTCGAAATTGGCGAACACGTTCTGCACGTCGTCGTGCTCGTTGAGCAGGTCCATCAGCTTCAACAACTTTTCGCCGGTCTCGTCGTCGACCGAGACCGTGTTCTGCGGCTTCCACGTCAGTGCCGCCTTGCGCGGCTCGCCGAACTTCGCTTCCAGCGCTTTTGCGACCTCGCGGAAGGTGTCCTGGGAGGCATAGACCTCGTGGCCGCCCTCGCTCGACACCACGTCGTCGGCGCCGGCCTCGATCGCGGCGTCCAGCATCGCGTCATCGGAAGCGACCTTGGCGTCGTATTCGATGATGCCGGTACGGTCGAACATGAAGGCGACCGAGCCGGTTTCGCCGAGATTGCCGCCCGATTTGGTGAAGAAGGAGCGGATGTCGGAGGCGGCGCGGTTGCGGTTGTCGGTCAGCGCCTCGACGATGACGGCGACGCCGCCGGGGCCATAGCCCTCGTAGCGGATCTCGTCATAGTTCTCGCCCTCATTGCCCGCGGCCTTCTTGATGGCGCGGTCGATGTTGTCCTTGGGCATGTTCTCGGCGCGGGCCGCAACCACGGCGGCGCGCAGCCGCGGGTTCATCGCCGGGTCCGGGGTGCCGAGCTTGGCCGCAACGGTGATTTCGCGGGCCAGCTTGCCGAAAAGCTTCGACTTCTGGGCATCCTGCCGGCCCTTGCGGTGCATGATGTTCTTGAATTGGGAATGGCCGGCCATGCGACGTCTCTTCGGAGCTTAGGGTCTGAACAGGGTGGAAAACGCGGCCTTATAGGCCCCTCACGGTCAAAATCAAAGGTCGGCGGGGGAGCCCTCTGGCGGAAGAATACTACCGCATGCCGGAATATGAGGCACTTGTTAACCATGACTTCATGCCCCGATGCGAGGATCGCGCCATCTCGCCGCAACTTCCACAGCCCCCAAAGAGCCCCCATGGCGTTCGGTTTGTTTCGAAAGCAAGTGCCGGAGCCGGCCGCGCCGGCCGTCGCGCCGCAGGTTCCAGCCGCGGCCGCTGCGCCCGGCGTCTCGACTGAGACTGATTCGGCCAAGGAGATCCTGGAACTACTGGAACTCGAGCTCGGCGCGATGATCCGCCAGCTCGAGCGCGCCGCGAGCTCGGTCGCCGACGGCGCCGAAGCGACGGCCGGCAAGCTCGCGACCATCCGCGCCCGCACCGACGCGCTCACCGGTCGCAGCAGCGATGCGCAGAGCACCGCGACGACGTTCTCGGAAGCCGCCGGCCGTTTCACCCATTCCGCCGAGGGCATCGGCGCGCAGGTGCGCAGCGCGAGCCAGCTCGCCGACGACGCCGCGGCGGCGGCGCGCGAGGCCACCGCCAATGTCGATCGCCTGCGCGAATCCTCCGCCGCGATCGGCAATGTCGTCAACCTGATCGCGCAGATCGCGCGGCAGACCACGCTGCTCGCGCTCAACTCGACGATCGAGGCGGCGCGCGCCGGCGCCGCCGGCAAGGGCTTCGCGGTGGTCGCGACCGAGGTCAAGGCGCTCGCGGTGCAGACCCAGAGCGCGACCGAGGAGATCACCCGGAAGATCGAGGCGTTGCAGAAGGATGCCACCGGATCGGCGGACGCCGTGCACCGCATCTCGCAGGCGATCGAAAAGATCCGCCCGGTGTTCGAAAACGTCAACGGCGCGGTGGCCGAGCAGAACCAGATCACCGGCGAGATGGGCCAGAACGCGGCTTCCGCCTCCCACTTCATCGTCTCGGTCGGCACCAGCGCCGACGAGATCGACAGTGCGACGCGCGAAGCCGCGGCACATGGCGACAATGTCGCGAAGGCCGGCAAGGCCGTCACTGCGTTCGCCCAGAAGCTGAAAGCACGCTGCGCGGGGCTGCTGCGCCAGAACGAGCGCGGCGATCCGCGCAAGAACGAGCGCCTGCCCTGCAGCCTCAGGATCGAGATCACGACCGCGCGCGGCATCGTCATCGCGCCGGTCTACGAGATCGCGCTGGACGGCATCCTGATCGGCGGGCCCGATGCCGAGAAGCTCCCGGCCCATGAGACCCTGACCGCGACCTTGCAGGATGTCGGCGCCTGCCGGATCAGGATCGGCGACCGCTCCAAGGCGGGTGCACAGGCCCGCTTCGAGGCGGCGACCGCCGAGTTGCGCGAGAGGGTCGAAGACCGGATGTGGGCGATCCACGAGGAGAACGCCGAACTCGTCACCCGCGCGATGGAAGCAGGCCACGCGCTGAGCAAGATCTTCGAGAACGGACTGGCGAGCGGTGCCGTCACGCTCGAGGACATGTTCGACACCAATTATGTCGAGATACCCGGCAGCAATCCGGTGCAGTACCGCACCAAAATGCTGGATTGGGCGGATCGCGAACTGCCCGCCTTGCTGGAAGCGTTCCTCACCAAGGACCAGCGGCTGGCGTTCTGCGCCACCGTCGACCGCAACGGCTACCTGCCGGTCCACAACAAGATCTACTCGCATCCGCAGCGCCCGGGCGACGTGGCATACAACACCGCCAACTGCCGCAATCGCCGTATCTTCAACGATCCCGCAGGCCTCGCCGCCGCCCAGAACCAGCGCGCCTATCTCGTCCAGAGCTACGCGCGCGACATGGGTAACGGCACCACCGTGATGATGCGCGAGATCGACGTGCCGATCCGCGTCCGCGGCCGGCACTGGGGCGCCTTCCGCACCGCCTACAAACTCTGAGCAGTGCACGCTCAGGCAAGACCGCCTTCGCGAATCACGCTTTAGATCGGAATGGGGAATGCTGCGGCGGCGCGACGGGCCGCTGTCACGGAGGAAGTGCGAAATGTCGGCCGCGCAGCTTGCAGTTCTCGACACATCATCGAACCGGACGCTGGCCGAACGGCTGGTCGACCAGCTCGCCGACCGGATCGGCGGCCTCGGGGTCGAGCTTGCCGACATCGCCGGCAACGTCCAGGAGGTCGCGAGCCGCGTCGCCAACCAGTCGGAGCGGTTCCATCATTTGCAGGAGACCGCGCAGACGATGGTCGCCGCCAATCACGACATCGCCAATGCTTCCCAGGCGGTGCAAACGACTGCATCCGCCGCGGTCGGCCAGATCGCGGAATCGCGTCATGTGGTGGAGACGGCGGTCAGCCACATCGCCGAACTCGTCGCCGCCGTCGGCCGGATCGAGGCGCGGCTCGCGGCGGTCGGCTCCGCGCTGAGCCAGGTCGCCAAGGTTTCCGGTTCGATCGAGGCGATCGCCAAGCAGACCAACCTGCTCGCGCTCAACGCCACGATCGAGGCCGCGCGCGCCGGCACCGCCGGCCGCGGCTTTGCCGTGGTCGCAAGCGAGGTGAAGAACCTCGCCGAGGCGACCCGCCAGGCGACGCATCAGATTTCCGACACCGTGCGCGATCTCGACGGCCAGATCGGCAGCCTGATCGGCGAGAGCAGCGACGCCTCGCTGCGCGCCAAGAGCGCCGGCGAAGGCGCCCAGCAGATCTCGGGCATCATCACCCGCGTGCAGGAAGGCTTTTCATCCGTCGGCGCCGAGATCGGCAGCGTGGCGCGCGCCGCGACCTCCAATCTCGGTCATTGCGACAGCGTGATCGCGGAGCTGAACGAGCTCGCCAAGGGCGTCGATCTCTCCTCGCGCGACCTCAAGCACGCCGACGGACGCGTGGCAAAACTGCTCGAGCTCTCCGAGAGCCTGATCGTGACGATCGCCGACAGCGGCGTCGAGACCACGGATACGCCGTTGATCCGCGTCGTGATCGAGACCGCCAAACAGATCTCCGAGCTGTTCGAGACTGCGGTCGCGCGCGGCGAGATCACGCTTGCGCAATTGATGGACGAGAACTATCGCGAGATCGCGGGCACCAATCCGAAGCAGTATCTGACCGACTATGTCAGCTTCACCGACCGCGTGCTGCCCGCCATCCAGGATCCGATCCAGAAGACCGATCCGCGCATCGTGTTCTGCGTCGCCTGGGCGCGGAGCGGCTATCTGCCGACCCACAATCCGAACTACCGGCTGCCGCAGGGGCCGGACCCGGTCTGGAACAACGCCAATTGCCGCAACCGCCGGCTGTTCAACGACCGCGCCGTGAGCAAGGTCGCGGCCAACACAAAACCCTTCCTGCTGCAGACCTACCGCCGCGACATGGGCGGCGGCAATTTCGTGCTGATGAAGGACGTGTCATCGCCGATCGTCGTGAACGGCCGTCACTGGGGCGCGTTCCGGATGGGGTTCCGGCAGTCGTAGGTCCGTAGCCCGGATGGAGCGAAGCGCAATCCGGGAGCAGTCTTTCAATCGGCGAGAATCCCGGATTTCGCTGCGCTCCATCCGGCTACAGCGACCGCTCTAGGCCCAGAACCCCGGCACCGCGGGCTCGAGCCGCCCGCTGGCGCGCACCGGCGCGACCTTCACCGCGAGCCCGGTCGCATCGTCGGTCTCGACCGCGACGCCGCTGAGCGTCGCAACGCCGCCGGCCGGTTCGAAACGGCCGGAGGGAATGCCGGTGAGGAAGCGCTGCAGCGGCTCCTCCTTCTGCATGCCGATCACCGAATCATAATCGCCGGTCATGCCGGCATCGCTCATATAGGCGGTGCCGCCGGGCAGCACCTGGTGATCGGCGGTCGGCACATGGGTATGGGTCCCGACCACCAGGCTGACGCGGCCGTCGCAGAAGAAGCCGACACCCTGCTTCTCGGAGGTGGCCTCGGCGTGGAAATCGAGCACGATAGCGTCGCAGCCCTGGCGCAGCGGGCAGGCCTCGAGCTCGCGGTCGATCGCGCTGAACGGATCGTTCGAGGACGGCTCCATGAAGACGCGGCCGATCGCGTTCAAGACCAGCGCGCGCTTGCCGTTCTTGGTGTCGACCAGGGTGGCGCCGCGGCCCGGCGAATGGCGCGGGAAATTCAAGGGGCGGATCAGGCGCGGCGCACGCTCGATGAAGACCAGCGCCTCCTTCTGATTCCAGGCGTGGTTGCCGAGCGTGATCGCGTCGGCGCCGGCGTCGAGCAGCTCCTGATAGATCGCCTCGGTGATGCCGAAGCCGCCGGCGGAATTCTCGCCATTGACGACAACGAGATCGAGCGACCAGTCGCGGATCATGCCGGGAAGATGGTCTGCTATGGCGGTGCGGCCGGTCCTGCCGACGACGTCACCAACGAAGAGAATACGCAAGGCTAGGCACTCCGGAAATCGAACGTCTTGCGCTCCGTTAGCACATAATCGAGCGGGACGTCGTGCGACAGCGCCGGGATAGCCTTGGTTTCCTGTGCAGCAAAGGCAACCCCGACCCCGATCACGTGCTTGGCCTTGCGCAGATGCGCAAAGGTATAGTCGTAATAGCCGGCGCCATAGCCGATGCGGTGGCCGAGCTTGTCGAATGCCGCGAGCGGCACCAGCATCACGTCGGGATGCACCTCGGCCGCGGCCGGCGACGGCTCGGGAATGCCGAGCGGCCCGAGCATCAGCCGGTCCTGCGGCGACCAGCTGCGGAAGGTCAGCGACTGGCCGCGCGCATTGATGCAGGGCAACGCGAGCCGCGCGCCCTTGTCGGCAAGCTTCTTCATCAATGGCGCCGGATCGATCTCGCTGCGGATCGGGGCATAGCCCGAGATGATCATGCCTTGCGTGATCTCGAACGGCGCGCCGCGCTTGGCGAGCGCTTCGGCGGCAGTCGGCGCGCTGCTCGTCGCTCAGCGCGTCGCGCTTGGCGAGAGCAAGCGCCCGAAGCTCGGCCTTCGATGGAGCTGCGTGCATGATCCATCTTCCGCTGTCGTCGTCCGCGACAACGGACGATCCATCATTCAAGAGACGCTAGCTTTCGTAAGGCCAGGCCACGGCGCTCGACGCCTCGCATCGCGGGGCACAACACTGCACCAAAATCGAGCCGCCGCAGCGCGACGACAAGGCAATAGCAAAAAACCAGTGCGAAGCCGCAGAGGCCGTTGGAGCGCTCGATCCCGGAGTTCCCTACGAAAGTAGGTGGGCACCATGTGTCCGGGTCCACGGACCCGGCCAGGGACAGTTCCCTAAAGGATCGATAAGGCCCCGGGGATATATGGCTCCTGACGCACGACGCAGCTTCGCGGGGGCTAATCTAGCGATCGTTGCCCGACTTCGCTAGCGGTAAGGACGACGCGGTCCAAGCTGGCGTGACCTTCTTCACCCTCCCCTGGAGGGGGTCGAGACGAGCGAAGCTCGCTCTTGGGTCGGTGCGCATGAAGCGCAGCGGAATGCGCACCGGGGTGGGGTGATCTCTCAACACGGGCGCTGCTCGAGGGGGGAGACCGTCACCCCACCTCGCCGCTCATTTCATTCGCGTCAATCCTCCCCCTCCAGGGGAGGATAAGATGGCCCGATGCCGAAGGATACGATCACCCGATCGCGATGCCGCCGCCGATGGTGCGGTTGAGCACCTGCGTGGTGCGCTCAATCCGCTCGGCGGCGGCGTTGAGCGCGTTGGAGACGGCGGTCTGGGTCGCGCGGGCGCGGTCGGCGGCGGCCGTACGGGCATTGCGCAGCTGCTCGAGCTCTTCCTCGAGGCTGCGGATGCGCGCACTGGCATCGACCAGTTCGTCGCAGGCGGTGAGCGCCGCCATCACCGTGAGCCTGGCATCGCCGATCTCGCCGAACTTGCCGCGCAGGGATTCGACGCGTTGCTCGAGGTTTTCCGCAAGCTTCAACAGCCGCACCTCCTGGCCCTCTTCGCAGGCCATCCGGTACTGCCGGCCATTGATGGTGACGTTGATGTGGCTCATCTGCCTTCTCCGCCGTCGAGCACGGCGCGAATGGTGCCGATCGCCGCGTCGAGTTTTTCCGCGATGTCGCGATTGACGCGCTCGAGCTTGCGCGTCTTCACCAGCGATCCGTCGAGCTCGTCGGCAAGCCGCGAGCGATCGGCGCCGAGCGCCTGGATCCGACTCGCCAATTCGTTCTCGTCGCGGTCGGCCTCGCGGCGCCGCTCTACGGAGCTTTCCAGCGCATCGAGCGCGGCCATCAGCCGCTTGGTCGCAGCATCGATATCGGCAAGCGGTGCCTCGGTATTGCCAGACCCGTTGGCGAGACGATCACTCATGACACGCGGCGCGGACCTTTCAGACAGGTCGGCTGGGTAGCCGGTTGGAGAAAGCCTGCCGCACGGCAAAAGCGGCGGTTCGGCAAGCGTTTAGCGGACGAAATTTACGTGGCAAGCGAGGGAAGCGCAACGGCGGCGCAGAACTATGCACCGTTCAATGAAATTGGGCCATTTCGGGCAACTTTTCCCCGTTTTGGGGCGTTTCATCGCCTTGGACTTGCGGAATTGAGGTGCTAATCCACCCTCCAACCCGTAAGGCCACTCCACGCGCGTATCGCGGCTGCCCGCCCCGATGCGTCCAGCAATCAGCTCTCATTCCAGGCGGACTTTTCATCATGACGCAGGTCGATCACACCCGTATGGCCAATGCGATCCGTGGCCTTGCCATGGACGCCGTCGAGAAGGCGAATTCCGGCCATCCCGGCCTGCCGATGGGCGCCGCCGACATCGCGACCGTCCTGTTCACCCAGTTCCTGAAATTCGACGCCGCCGACACGGCATGGCCCGACCGCGACCGCTTCGTGCTGTCGGCCGGCCACGGCTCGATGCTGCTGTATTCGTTGCTGTACCTCACCGGCAACAAGGACATGACGCTCGACCAGCTCAAGCATTTCCGCCAGCTCGGGTCGCTGACGCCGGGACACCCCGAGAACTTCCACACCAAGGGCATCGAGACCACCACCGGCCCGCTCGGCCAGGGCATCGCGACCGCGGTCGGCATGGCGCTCGCCGAGAAGATGCTCGCCGCCGAGTTCGGCAAGAAGATCGTCAACCACCACACCTATGTGCTCGCCTCCGACGGCGACCTGATGGAAGGCATCTCGCAGGAAGCGATCGCGCTCGCCGGCCACTGGCGGCTCAACAAGATGATCGTGCTGTACGATGACAACGGCATCTCGATCGACGGTCCTACTTCGATCTCCGATTCCGTCGATCAGGTGAAGCGCTTCAAGTCCGCAGGCTGGGCCGCTGAATTGATCGACGGCCATGATCCGCAGGCGATTGCGGCTGCGATCACCCGCGCGCAGAAATCCAGCAAGCCCTCGATGATCGCCTGCAAGACCACGATCGGTTACGGCGCGCCGCACAAGGCCGGCACGGCGAAAGCCCATGGCGAGGCGCTCGGCGCCGACGAGCTCAAGGCCGCCAAGGAGAAGCTCGGCATCTCGCTCGAGCCGTTCTCTGTGCCCGACGACGTGCTGAAGGCCTGGCGCGAGGCGGGTGCCCGCGGCGCCGCCGAACACAAGGCATGGGATGAGCAGTTCGCGCAGCTCGGCAGCCGCAAGCGCGCCGAGTTCGAGCGCCGCATCCGTCACGAGCGGCCGCAGTCGCTCGCCAAGGGATTGCGCGCCTTCAAGAAGGGACTGTTGGAAAATCCGCTCAACGTCGCGACCCGCAAATCGTCGGAAGCTGCGATCGAGGTGATCGCGGCTGCGATGCCGATGGAATTCGTCGCCGGCTCGGCCGACCTCACCGGCTCCAACAACAACAAGGCGAAGTCGGCGACGGCGTTTGGCGCCAAGACGCCGAAGGGCCGCTTCATCCATTATGGCATCCGCGAGCACGGCATGGCGGCGTGCCTCAACGGCATCTTCCTACACGGTGGCTTCGCGCCGAACGGCGCCACCTTCCTGGTGTTCACCGACTACGCGCGCGGCGCAATGCGCTTGTCGGCGCTGATGGGCACCGGCGTGGTCTACGTCATGACCCACGACTCGATCGGTCTTGGCGAGGACGGCCCGACGCACCAGCCGGTCGAGCACCTCTCGGCGCTGCGCGCGATGCCCAACATGCGCGTGTTCCGTCCCTGCGACGCGGTCGAGACCGCCGAGTGCTGGGAACTGGCGCTCAACCGCATCGACGGACCGACGGTGCTGGCGCTGACCCGCCAGAACCTGCCGCAGCTCCGCACCACGGCGCCGAACGACAACCCGTGCAGCCACGGCGCCTACGAGCTGGTTGCGGCCCAGGGCGACGCAAAAGTGTCATTGTTCGCGTCCGGTTCCGAGGTCCAGATCGCGGTCGAGGCACAGAAGCAGCTGGCCGGACGCGGCATCGCGACGCGCGTCGTATCGGTCCCGTCGCTGGAATTGCTGCTGGCGCAGCCCGCGGAGCGGCAAAATGCCATTATCGGCAACGCTCCGGTCAAGATCGCGATCGAGGCGGCGGTGCGCTGGGGCTGGGATGCCGTGATCGGCCACGATGGCGAATTTATCGGCATGCACGGATTCGGTGCGAGCGCCCCGGCGAAGGACCTTTTCCCGCATTTCGGCATTACTGCTGAAGCCGTCGTTAACGCTGCCACGAAGCGCGTCTGACGCTGGCCTGACACCCGCGGGCCAAGGTTGAGCTTGTCGTAAAAAAGGATTACCAAAGCTCCATCTTTTCCGTCCGCGCCCGGCCGAACCGGGCGTTCCGCCGTAAAAACCTCGTGGGAGCCCTCCCGCGGGGCCGGCACCAGCTTTAGAGGAGACGAGCATGGCAATCCGCGTCGCGATCAACGGGTTTGGGCGTATCGGCCGCAACATTCTGCGCGCCATCGCCGAGTCCGGCCGCAAGGACATCGAGGTGGTCGGCATCAACGACCTCGGTCCGGTCGAGACCAACGCGCATCTCCTGCGCTTCGATTCCGTGCACGGCCGCTTTCCGGGCACCGTGACCGTCGACGGCGACACGATCAGCCTCGGCGACAACAAGATCAAGGTTTCGGCCGAGCGCGATCCCTCGAAGCTGCCGTGGAAGGCGCTCGGCGTCGACGTCGCGCTGGAATGCACCGGCATCTTCACCGCGAAGGAGAAGGCCTCCGCGCATCTCGCCGCCGGCGCCAAGCGCGTGCTGGTCTCGGCGCCCGCCGACGGTGCCGACGCGACCATCGTCTACGGCGTCAACCATGACACGTTGACCAAGGATCACATGGTGATCTCGAACGGCTCCTGCACCACCAACTGCCTCGCGCCGGTCGCCAAGGTCCTGAACGACACTGTCGGCATCGAGACCGGCTTCATGACCACGATCCACGCCTATACCGGCGACCAGCCGACGCTCGACACCCTGCACAAGGATCTCTATCGCGGCCGTGCCGCTGCGATGTCGATGATCCCGACCTCGACCGGCGCCGCCAAGGCGATCGGTCTGGTGCTGCCGGAGCTGAAGGGCAAGCTCGACGGCGTCTCGGTGCGCGTGCCGACGCCGAACGTCTCGGTGATCGACCTCAAGATCGTCGCCAAGCGCGCCACCGACGTCAAGGAAATCAACGAGGCGATGAAGCGCGCCTCCGAGCAGCAGCTCAAGGGCATCCTCGGCTACACCAACGCGCCGAACGTCTCGATCGACTTCAACCACGATCCGCACTCGTCGACCTTCCACATGGACCAGACCAAGGTGCAGAACGGCAACTTCGTGCGCGTGATGTCCTGGTACGACAACGAGTGGGGCTTCTCGAACCGCATGGCGGACACCGCCGTCGCGATCGGCAAGCTGGTTTAAGTTCGACTGTTCGTGATGCCCGGCCAAGCGCCGGGCATCTGCGTGTCTTGCCCTCGCGTTCGCGACCGCAACGGCCGCGACATCGGCAAGCGAAAGCGACGCCGTCCCTCGGACGGCTGTGTCCGGCCGCACAGGAAGCGCTCATGACAAAATCGTTCCGCACCCTCGACGACGTCAATTTGAAGGGCAAGCGCGTGCTGCTGCGCGTCGACCTCAACGTCCCCATGGAAAATGGCCGCGTCACCGACGCCACAAGGCTCGAGCGCGTTGCCCCCACTATCACCGAGATTTCCGACAAGGGCGGCAAGGTGATCCTGCTCGCCCATTTCGGCCGCCCCAAGGGACGCGATCCCAAGGAGTCGCTGAAGCCGGTCGCGGAGGCGCTGTCGAAGGTGATCAAGCGCCCGGTCGGCTTCGCCGAGGACTGCATCGGCGAGCCTGCGGCCAACGCGGTCGCGGCACTCAAGGACGGCGACATCCTCTGCCTGGAAAATACGCGTTTCCATAAAGAGGAAGAAAAGAACGACGCCGGCTTCGTCGCTGAACTCGCGAAACTCGGCGACATCTGGGTCAACGACGCCTTCTCCGCCGCGCATCGCGCCCACGCCTCGACCGAAGGCCTCGGCCACAAGCTGCCCGCCTATGCCGGCCGCACCATGCAGGCCGAGCTCGACGCGCTCGGCAAGGCGCTGGAAGCGCCGACCAAGCCGGTGATCGCGATCATCGGCGGCGCCAAGGTCTCGACCAAGATCGACCTATTGGAAAACCTCGTGAACAAGGTCGACGCGCTGGTGATCGGCGGCGGCATGGCCAACACCTTCCTGCACGCGCAGGGCGTTGCGGTCGGCAAGTCGCTCGCCGAAAAGGACCTCGCCGCGACCGCGCTGCGGATCATGGACAAGGCCAACGCCGCGAACTGCGCGATCATCCTGCCGGTCGATGCCGTCGTCGCCAGCCAGTTTGCCGCCAATGCGCCGTCGCATGCCTACGGCCTCGACGCGATCCCGGCCGACGGCATGATCCTCGACGTCGGCCCGCAATCGATCGCGCGCATCCATGCCGCGATCGACGATGCCGCGACGCTGGTCTGGAACGGGCCGCTCGGCGCCTTCGAGCTGACGCCGTTCGACCGCGGTACCATGGTATCGGCCAAGCACGCCGCCGAACGCACCAAGGCGAAGAAGCTGATCTCGGTCGCCGGCGGTGGCGACACCGTCGCGGCGCTGAACCAGGCGGGCGTGGGCGGCGATTTTTCCTACGTCTCGACCGCGGGCGGCGCGTTTCTTGAATGGATGGAAGGCAAGCCGCTGCCGGGTGTCGAAGTACTGAAACACGGCTGAACCAGATCAAATCCGCGAACTAGCACGACAGGGAGAAATGGAATGGCTCGCATAACGTTGCGGCAACTGCTCGATCACGCGGCCGAGCATGATTACGGCGTACCTGCCTTCAACATCAACAACATGGAACAGGCGCTGTCGATCATGGCCGCGGCCTCCGAGGTCGACGCGCCCGTCATCATCCAGGCTTCGCGCGGCGCGCGGTCCTACGCCAATGACGTCATGCTCAAGCACATGATGGACGCCGTCACCGAGATCTACCCGCAGATCCCGGTCTGCGTGCATCTCGACCACGGCAACGAGCCCGCCACCTGCATGACCGCGATCCAGGCCGGATTCACCTCGGTCATGATGGACGGCTCGCTGAAGGCCGACGGCAAGACCCCCGGCGACTGGGACTACAATGTCGGCGTCACCAGGACGGTGACCGGCATGGCCCATCTCGGCGGCATCTCGGTGGAAGGCGAGCTCGGCGTGCTCGGCTCGCTCGAGACCGGCATGGGCGACAAGGAAGACGGCCATGGCGCCGAGGGCAAGCTGTCGCATGACCAGCTGCTGACCAATCCGGACGAGGCCGTGAAGTTCGTCAAGGAAACCAAGGTCGACGCGCTGGCGATCGCGATGGGCACCTCGCACGGCGCCTACAAGTTCACCCGCAAGCCCGACGGCGACATCCTCGCCATGAACGTGATCGAGGAAATCCATCGCAAGCTGCCGAATACGCATCTCGTGATGCACGGCTCCTCGTCGGTGCCGCAGGAATTGCAGGAGATCATCAACGCCAATGGCGGCAAGATGAAGCCGACCTGGGGCGTGCCGGTCGCCGAGATCCAGCGCGGCATCAAGAACGGCGTGCGCAAGATCAATATCGACACCGACAACCGGATGGCGATGACCGGCCAGATCCGCAAGGTGCTGAAGGACAACCCGGAAGAGTTCGATCCGCGCAAGTATCTGAAGCCGGCGATGGAGGCGATGACCAAGCTGTGCAAGCAGCGCCTGCAGGAGTTCAACACCGCGGGCCAGGCCAGCAAGATCAAGAAGGTGCTGACCCCCGCGGAAATGGCCAAGCGCTACGCCGCCGGCCAGCTCGACCCCAAGATCGCGTAACGAGGATCGCCTGATCTGTATCCCTCCCTCTCCCCGCTCTTCGCGGGGAAAGGGTTGGGGTGAGAGGCTGCGTCAACATCCGCGGTACCAGACGAGTTCGCGGAGAGTCCCCCTCACCCGGATCGCATCCAAGTTAAATCTACTCCGATCCCGGCCGCGACGAACGTTTTCTAGGCATTTGCCCGAGAACCGCCTATTTTGGTTTGCAAAGGCAATGCTCTGGAGGACACTCCCCATGAACCTCGCTGACCTCAACAAAATTGCGCTTGCCATGGTCACCCCGGGCAAGGGCATCCTCGCCGCCGACGAATCCTCCGGCACGATCAAGAAGCGTTTCGACGCCATCAAGGTCGATTCGACCGAAGACAATCGCCGCGACTATCGCGAGATGCTGTTCCGCTCGCAGGAGGCGATGAGCAAGTACATCTCCGGCGTCATCCTCTACGACGAGACGATCTGGCAGACGGCCCGCGACGGCACGCCGCTGGTCAAGCTGATCGAGCAGGCCGGCGCCATCCCCGGCATCAAGGTCGACGAAGGCACCCAGGCGCTGCCGAACTGCGCCGGTGAACTCGTCACCGTCGGCCTCGACAAGCTCGCCGAGCGGCTGAAGAAATATTACGAGCGCGGTGCACGGTTTGCGAAGTGGCGCGCCGTGATCGATATCGGGCCGCGAATCCCGACCCAGACCGCAGTCCGCGTCAACGCACACGCGCTGGCGCGCTACGCCGCGCTGTGCCAGGCCGCGCAGATCGTGCCGATCGTCGAGCCGGAAGTGCTGATGGACGGCGATCACGACATCGACCGCTGCTATGAGGCGACGCAGCGGGTGCTGAACCGCACCTTCCAGGAATTGCGGGTGCAGCGCGTCGCGCTCGAAGGCATGATCCTGAAGCCGAACATGGCGATCTCCGGCAAGAAGTGCCCGAAGCAGGCGTCGGTGCAGGAAGTGGCCGAGAAGACCGTCCGCCTGCTCAAGAGCTGCGTGCCTGCCGCGGTGCCCGGCATCGCCTTCCTCTCCGGCGGACAGAGCGACGAGGAAGCGACCGCGCATCTCGACGCCATGAACAAGATCGGCCATTTGCCCTGGAAGCTGACCTTCTCCTATGGCCGCGCGCTGCAGGCGGCGCCGCAGAAGGCGTGGTCCGGCAAGCCTGACAACGTCCCCGCCGGCCAGCGCGCCTTCTCGCATCGCGCCCGGATGAACGGGTTGGCGAGCACCGGCAATTGGGAAGCCGGCCTCGAAAAGCAGGCGGCATAGTTGGCCACCAAGCCCGTTCCGCCGCGGCCGGCGCCGCGCCTCTACCTGGCAACGCCGCCGGTCGACGAGCCCGCACAGCTTGCGGCCGAACTGCCGGCCCTGCTCGCCGCGGCCGATGTCGCGGCCGTTCTGGTGCGGCTGCGCGAGACCGATCCGCGCAGCATGATCTCCACCATCAAGACGCTGGTGCCTGCGATCCAGAACGCGGGCGCGGCGCTGCTGATCGACGGCCATCCCGATATCGTGGCCCGTGCCGGCGCCGACGGCGCGCATCTGAGCGGCGTCGCCGCGATGGGAGAGGCGATGCCCTCGCTGAAGCCCGACCGCATCGTCGGCGTCGGCGGCCTTGTGACGCGCCACGATTCGATGGCCGCGGGCGAAGCCGGTGCCGACTATGTGCTGTTCGGCGAGCCCGACGCCAAGGGACAGCGGCCCTCGCGTGAGGCGATCGCCGAGCGGCTGGAATGGTGGGACGAACTGTTCGAGCCGCCCTGCGTCGGCTTTGCAACCTCGCGCGAGGAGGCCGAGGCGTTCGCGGCGGCCGGTGCGGATTTCGTGCTGGTCGGAGAATTCATCTGGTCCGATCCGCGCGGCGCCAAGGCGGCGCTGGTCGAGATCGGCGACGCGATCGCGCAGCCGCATGCCGGCGCATTCGGCAAGGCCAGGGCCGAGGGAAACGCCGAGGGATGACGCCGGAATGAAATGCCTGCGTCCGATAGGTGTTGCGCTCGGCGGCATGATGCTGGCGAGCGGTGCGATGGCGCAGCTGTCGATCACGCCGCCGGCACAGACGCCGCCTGCGAAGAAGGAGGCTCCGAAGCCGAAGGTGCATTCGCCGGTCGCGAAGAAGCCGACGCCGAAGCCCGCCGCAACAGCGACGCCGAAGCCGGGCGCATCGGCGACGCCCACTCCGACGCCCTCTGCGACCCCGACGCCGGACGATCCCAATGTCGACCTGGTCTACGGCGCCTATCAGCGCGGCATGTACAAGACGGCGTTCGACCTCGCGACGGCGCGCGCGCAGAACAACAACGACGCCAAGGCAATGACGATGCTGGGCGAGCTCTATGCCAACGGGCTCGGCGTCAAGCGCGACTATGCCAAGGCCGACGACTGGTACAAGCGCGCCTCCGATGCGGGCGATCGCGAGGCGATGTTCGCGCTCGCAATGATGAAGATCGCGGGCCGCGGCGGCACGGTGGACAAGGATGCCGCGGTCAGACTGCTGGCCTCGTCGGCCAAGCTCGGCGAGCCGAAGGCGGCCTACAATCTCGCGCTGCTCTATCTCGACGGCCAGACCCTGCCGCAGGACCTGCGCCGCTCGGCCGAGCTGTTGCGCATGGCCGCGGACGCCGGCAGCCCCGAGGCGCAATACGCGCTCGCGACCTTCTACAAGGAAGGCACCGGCGTGCCGAAGGACCTCGAAAAGGCGGCGCGGCTGCTGCAGGCCGCCTCGGTGGCCGACAATGTCGACGCCGAGGTCGAATACGCCATCGCGCTCTACAACG
Organism: Bradyrhizobium sp. USDA 3364; assembly: GCF_054056355.1. NCBI lineage: Bacteria > Pseudomonadati > Pseudomonadota > Alphaproteobacteria > Hyphomicrobiales > Nitrobacteraceae > Bradyrhizobium > Bradyrhizobium sp. USDA 3364. The sequence goes on along the minus strand of NZ_JBSRYG010000002.1, from coordinate 3,787,354 downwards.
GCACCGGCACGCCGCGGAACGTGCCGGCGGCGGTGACGCTGCTGCGCAAGGCGGCCCGGCAGAACAGCGCGATCGCACAGAACCGGCTTGCCAATTTGCTGGCGGTCGGCGCGGGCGTGCCGGTGGACAAGGTCGAGGCCCTGAAATGGCACACCGTAGCCAAGGCCGCCGGCAAGACCGACGCCCAACTTGACGACATCCTGGCCGATATGAACCCGGAAGACCGCGCCAAGGGCGAGGCAGCCGCGCGAAAATGGATCGGAAACAACGTCAAATGACGCCTTGACGGCGCCACTTCCAGAGGGCACCCAGTCCGAAGCCCAGGTGGCCACGTTCCGTTCTTTCTCGCCCGTCATCCTGAGGTGCGAGCGAAGCGAGCCTCGAAGGATGAACGGCCCGGCCGTTGGCCGTTCATCCTTCGAGACGCGCGTCCCGCGCTCCTCAGGATGACGGGACTACTTGGGTCGGCCCTCCAGCATAATCGCACCGAAGAAATCATCATCATGCTCTACTCCGCCCTCATCAACGTCATGGTCAAGGCCGCGCGCCGCGCCGGCCGCAGCCTCAAGCGCGACCTCGGCGAGATCGAGCATCTCCAGGTGTCGCTGAAGGGGCCGGCGAACTTCGTCTCGCTCGCCGACAAGCGCGCCGAGGAGATGCTCTACACCGACCTCGAAAAGGCCCGGCCCGGTTACGGGTTCCTCGGCGAGGAAGGCGGCCAGCGCGAAGGCTCGGACAAGAGCCACACCTGGATCGTCGATCCGCTCGACGGCACCACCAACTTCCTGCACGGCATCCCGCAATTCGCGATCTCGATCGGGCTCAAGCGCGAGGACACCGTGATCGCGGGCGTGATCTACAATCCCGCCAATGACGAGCTCTACATCGCCGAGCGCGGCAAGGGCGCGTTCCTCAACGACCAGCGGCTGCGCGTCGCCGGCCGCCGCCAGCTCAACGAATGCGTGGTCGCCTGCGGCCTGCCGCATATCGGCCGCGGCAGCCACCAGCTGGCGCTGCAGGAGATGGCCGCGCTGCAGAGCAAGGTCGCGGGTTTCCGCCGCTTCGGCGCCGCCTCGCTCGACCTCGCCTTCATCGCCGCCGGCCGGCTCGACGGCTATTGGGAGCGCAATCTGCAGGCCTGGGACGTCGCAGCCGGCCTGTTGATGGTCCGCGAAGCCGGCGGCACCGTCTCCGGCATCCAGGGCAATGACGACCCGCTGCAGACCGGCCACGTCGTCTGCGGCAACGAGTTCGTGCACGGCGAGCTGATCAAGATCCTGAAGCCGCTCGGGCAATAGCGCGACGGCGAGATCTATTCGTCGTCGTCATCATCGTCATCGCCGTCTTCCCCGTCGCGAAATTCGCCGCCGGCGGTGAGGCCCTCGATGGCCGTGGCGCCCTTCGCCTTGATCACCCGGCGCAGCGGGACCGAACTCTCGCTCCGCAACGCCTCCATCAAATGGTCCGAATGGGTGACGATCCAGACGTCGGCGCGGCGCGAGGCCTTGGCGATCAGCCTGGCCAATGGCGCCAGCAGCGATGGATGCAGGCTGGTCTCGGGCTCGTTCAGCGCGATGAACGGCGGCAGCCGATAGCCCATGAACGCCGCGAGCAGGCAGATATATTTCAGCGTCCCGTCGGACAGTTCGTGCGCCTTGAACGGCCGCGGCATGTCCGGCAACTGCAGCTCGAATTCGCACCGCCCGTTTTGCTCCCAGGCCCGGAGCTCGGCGCCGGGGAATGCATCCTCGATCGCATCCTGGAGGTCGGCAGCATCTTGCCTGATCGCGTAGAGCGTCGCCAGCGCGGCGGCGAGATCGCTGCCATCGGCGCTCAGCGAAGGAGTCGTGATCGCGAGACAGGGCTTTCGGATCGGCGACGCCGGATCGGTGCGAAAGTCGTGGTAGAATCGCCAGCTCTGCAACGCGTTCCTGATCAGACTGACTTCGGGGCCTGCCTGTCCGTCGAGGAAATCGGCGAGCGCGGTTTCGGACGGCAGCACCGCATCCCTGTGCTCGCTCCAGGCGCCGCTCTCGCCGCGGATACTGACGTGTGAATTGGTCCGCTCCATCAGCAGGACTTTGCGCTTGCCATGGGCCGTCTCAATGCGCTCGGACTTGATCATCGGCTCGCCGGGAAACGCCGCCTCGACCGGGCCCGGATGTCCGAGCTCGATCGAATATTTGATGTTGTCAAATCTGGCCGCCAGTCGCAGCCGTCCATCCTCGCCCCGCCGGCGCATGCCGGACCAGCAGACCGAGTTCAATCCACCTTCGTCGGCGATGGTGCGGGTGATCCGCCCGGTTGCCGCGTCACGCAGCAGCGACAGCGACTTGTAGAGATTGGATTTGCCGACGCCATTCTCGCCGACGAAGACCGACAGCGGTTGAATGGGCATGAAGAGCCGCCGGATCGAGCGATAATTCGAGATCGCAATATCGCTCGGCCGCATCACATCCCCTCAATCCCCGGGTTGCCTGCTCGCCCCCCGTTCAATCCAGAGGTGCAATCTGGATTGACTAAATTGGGAAAGCAAGCCGGAAGCGCCTCCGATCTCGGACATCAATGACCGATCCTTGCCGGCGCGGGCGGCCCGTAGACCTCAGGCTTCTCGACCTTCTCGCGGTCACCGCCGAGCACGCGCTGCACGCTGACGAAGAACACCGGCACCAGCAGCAGCGCGAGGATCACGACCGCGATCATGCCGCCCATCACCGAGGTGCCGAGCGCCTGCTGGCTGGCGCCGCCGGCGCCGGTCGCGATCGCCATCGGCAGCACGCCGCAGACGAAGGCAAGGCCGGTCATCAGGATCGGGCGGAATCTGAGACTGCACGCCTCGATGGTCGCCTCGACCAGCGGCTTGCCCTGGGCGCGCAGATCCTTGGCGAACTCGATGATCAGGATCGCGTCCTTGGCGGCGAGACCGATGATGGTGATCAGGCCGACCGTGAAGTACACGTCGTTGGACAGCCCGCGCATCGTCGCGGCCACCACGGCGCCGAGAATGCCGAGCGGAATGGTGAGCAGCACCGCGAGCGGAATGGTCCAGCTCTCATAGAGTGCAGCGAGCAGCAGGAACACCACCAGCACCGACAACGCGAGCAGGAACGGCGCCTGCGAGCCCGACAGCTTCTCCTGCAACGACTGGCCGGTCCATTCATAGCCGAAGCCGCGCGGCAGCTTGTCGGCGAGCCGCTCCATTTCCGCGATCGCGTCACCCGAGGTGAAGCCGGGCTTGGCCTCGCCGGAGATGCGCACCGCCGGATAGTAGTTGAAGCCGGCGATCTGCGTCGGCCCCTTCGACCATTCGATGGTGGCGAAGGCCGAGAACGGCACCAACTGCCCGCGGCTGTTCTTGACGTTGTAATTGAGGATGTCGTCCGCGTTCATGCGGCTGGTCTTGTCGGCCTGCACGATGACGCGCTGCATCCGCCCGCGGTTCGGGAAGTCGTTGATGTAGTTCGAGCCGAGATTGGTCGAGATCGTGTTGTTGATGTCCTCGAAGGTGACGCCGAACGCACCCGCCTTCTCGCGGTCGATCATCAGGTTGACCTGCGGCGCCGGCGGCAAGCCTTCGACATAGACCTTCTGCAGGATCGGGCTGGCATTGGCCTCCGCGATCAGGCGGTCGGACGCCGCGATCAGCGCCGCATAGCCCTTCTGGCCGCGGTCCTGCAGGCGGAACGAGAAGCCCGAGGAGTTGCCGAGATTGTCGATCGGCGGCGGCTGCAACGCCGAGATCCTGGCGTCGCGGATCGACGACAGGTCGCGGTTGATGTCGGCGACGATCGCCGCGGCGGAATCCTTCGGGCCGCGCTCCGACCAGTCCTTCAGCGTGATGAAGGCTTGCGCGGTGTTCATGCCCTGGCCAAGGAAGCTGAAGCCGGTGAGGAACGTGACGTTCTCGATGCCGGCGCGATCCTTCAGGTATTTTTCGACCTGCTCGACCGCAGCTTCGGTACGCGCATAGGACGACTCCGACGGCGTCTGCACGTCGGTCGTGATGAAGCCCTGGTCGTCGACCGGCAGGAAGCCGCCGGGCAGCCGGACGAAGCCGTAGGCGACGCCTGCGAACAGCACGGCGTAGATCAGCATCACGCGGCCGGTCCGCTTCAGCATGCCCTGCACGGTGCCGACATAGCCGCCGCGGCCAGAATCGAGCACACGGTTGAACCAGCCGAACACGCCCTTGCTGGCATGGCCGTGGCCTTTCTGGACCGGCTTGAGCAGGGTCGCGCACAGCGCGGGCGTCAGCGACAGCGCGAGCAGCGCCGAGAACGCGATCGCCGCCACCATGGTGACCGAGAACTGGCGGTAGATGATGCCGACCGAGCCGGGGAAGAACGCCATCGGCACGAACACCGCCATCAGCACCAGCGTGATGCCGATGATGGCGCCGGTGATCTGCGACATCGCCTTCTTGGTGGCTTCCTTCGGCGGCAGGCCCTCCTCGGCCATGATGCGTTCGACATTCTCGACCACGACGATGGCGTCGTCGACCAGGATGCCGACCGCCAGCACCATGCCGAACATCGTCAGCATGTTGATCGAGAAGCCCGCGATCATCAGCGTGGCGCAGGCCCCCAACAGCGCCACCGGAACCACGATGGTCGGAATGATGGTGTAGCGGATGTTCTGCAGGAACAGGAACATCACGACGAACACCAGCACCACCGCCTCGACCAGCGTCGACAGCACCTTCTCGATCGAGGCCTTCACCACCGGCGTGATGTTGTAGGGAATTTCATAACTGATATTGGCCGGGAAGAAGCGCGACAGCTCCTTCATCTTGGCCTCGACCGCGCTCGCGGTCGCCAGCGCGTTGCCCTTCGGCGACAGCAGCACCGAGAGACCGGCGGTCGACTTCCCGTCCAGGCGCGTATTGAACTGGTAGCTGAGGCCGCCGATCTCGATCCGCGCGACATCGCGCAGCCGGACCGTCGAGCCGTCGGCATTGGCGCGCAGGATGATGGCACCGAACTCATCGGGCGAGGACAGTTGCCCCTTCACCAGCACCTGCGCGGAAATCTTCTGCGTGTCGGTGCTCGGCTCCGCGCCGATGCTGCCGGAGGCGACCTGGGCGTTCTGCGCCGTGATCGCCTTGTTGACGTCGTCGGCGGACAGGCCATAGCCGACCAGCCTGGCCGGGTCGATCCAGACCCGCAGCGAGCGTTCGGTCGAATAGAGTGTGGCGCGGCCGACGCCGGGAATGCGGCGCACCTCGCCCAGCACGTTGCGGATCATGAAGTCGCCGAGGCCCACTTCATCCAGCGAGCCGTCGGTCGAGTTCAGCGTGATGATCTGCAGCACGGCGGAGGAGGCTTCCTCGACCAGAATGCCCTGCTGGATCACGGCGCGCGGCAGCCGCGCCTCGACGCGCTTGAGGCGGTTCTGCACCTCGACCGAGGCCTGGCTGGTGTCGGTGCCCGGCTTGAAGTTGGCGATGATCTCGACCTGGCCGAGCGAGTCGGAGGTCGATTCGAAGTTCAGGATGTTGGCGGCGCCGTTGAGCTCCTCCTCGATCAGCCGGGTCACGCTGTTGTACAGATTCTCCGGCGACGCGCCGGGATAGCTCGTCGAGATCGAGATCGAGGGCGGCGCGATGATCGGGTACTGCGCGACCGCGAGCAGCGGGATCGAGATCGCGCCGATCAGACAGATGAACAGCGCGACGACCCAGGCGAAGATCGGCCTGTCGATGAAGAAGCTGGGCATGTCGGATCACCGCACCGCGTGCGCGGTCTGCGGCGAATCCGTCGTTGCCGCGGCAGCGTCGATCTCACGCCAGGCCAGCGGCCGCACCTTGTCGCCGGCGGCGAATTTCTGGAAGCCCTCGACGACGACCTTGTCGCCCGCCTTCAGGCCCTCGGTCACGAACCACTGGCCGCCCTGCAGCGAGCCGGTACGCACCGGCTGCACCGCGACGTGATTGTCGTTCTTGACGACGAACACCTCGCTGCCGCCGCCGCCATTGCGCTGGATCGCCTGCTGCGGCACGGCGATCGCGTCGCTGTCGATGCCTTGCTCGATCAGCACGCGAACATACATGCCCGGCAGCAGGATGCGATGCGGGTTGGGGAATTCGCCGCGCAGGGTCACCTGCCCGGTATAGGCGTCGACCTTGGCGTCGGAGAACAGCAGCTTGCCCGGCACCGGATAGATCGAGCCGTCGTCGAGCACGAGACGCACCTTCATCGCATCGGGCGCGATGCGCTCGAGGTCGCCGCTCTCGAAGGCGCGGCGAAGCTGGTTCATCTCGGTCACCGACTGCTGGAAGTCGGCATAGATCGGATCGAGCTGCTGGATGGTCGCAAGGCTCGCGGCGTCGTTCTGGACGACGAGCGCGCCTTCGCTGATGACAGCAGCACCGATGGTGCCGTCAATCGGCGCACGGATCGTCGCATAGTCCAGGTTGAGCTTCGCACGCGCGACGTCGGCCTCACGGCCCTGCACGTCGGCTTCGGCCTGCTTCAGGTTGGCGATCGCCTTCTCGTTTTCGGCCTCGGAGGTCGCGCGCTGCTGCGTGAGCGTCGCAATGCGGCGAGCCTGCAACGCGGTCTGCTCGAGCACCGCCTTGGCGCGTGACAGCGCCGCTTCGGTCGACTGCACTTCGACTTCGAACGGGCGCGGATCGATCTGGTACAGGGGGTCGCCGGTCTTCACCTCGCTGCCTTGGTGGAACATGCGGTTGACGACGATGCCGGAGACGCGCGGGCGCACCTCGGAGACGCGGGTCGGCGCGATGCGGCCCGGCAGCTCGCGCACCATCGCGCGCGCCTGCTGCTTGACGGAGACGACACTGACGTCCGGCTCGGGTGCTTGTACGGCAGCCGTTGCGGTGTTCGGCTCGTCGCAGCCAGCAAGCAGTGGCGCCGTCACGGCCAGCATCAGAGCAATGCATGCCGATTGCGCGCGAAGTCCAGACATTGAGATGATCGCCCCTGATTAGGTTTGAAGAAACGAACGGCGATGTCACAGCGACACCGCTCGTTTTGCTGCGTGGAAAATAAAACCCGCTTGCTGCGACGCAAAGCGTTTGTCGGGCGGCTCATTGTCACACAAACCTATCATCCTGATTTTACGGCATGTTTTATCTTGTCACTGCATTGTGAGCGGGTTCCATCGCAGGCTGTGGGAATGCGTTAAGCATAGCATGAGCCGGAACCTCACTATTTGACCCCGCGCGGAATGCCGCACCTCGCAACAACCATACGATCGGACCGAATCAGCCCACGTCGTGCTCGCTCCACCCAGCGATGCGTGCAAACCATCCTCATCTCGCGATCTGCGGGTGGGTGCCTACGACCTCGGCGGATGGTGGATGCGCCGCCCGGCCGAAAAAGCTGCGCAAAGCTGCAACAGCTCGCCCGGTCTCAACGATCCGCCTTTGGATTCGGCTTTCCTCACTCCGCCGCTGTGCCATATTGCTGGCAGATGCGGCCTTCGCGAACGGATGATCCGGCAATGCCCCCTTCCCGATCCGAGATGGAGATCGAGCTGAGCAAGCTGTCCTCGCCCAGGATATTCCTGGTGCGGATGCTCGTGTTCCTGGTGCTCTGCGGCCTGGTCGGGGTCGTCCTGTACAAGCAGATCGTCACCGCCTTCTTCGCCAATCCCGGGCTGAACGCGCTGATCGGCGCGGTGCTCCTGATCGGCGTCATCCTGGCGTTCCGCCAGGTGATCCGGCTCTATCCCGAGGTCGCCTGGGTCAATAATTTCCGCATCGCCGATCCCGGCCTTGCGATCGAGCGCCGTCCGACGCTGCTGGCTCCGATGGCGGCGATTCTCGGCGGCGAGCGCTCCGGGAGGATGTCGATCTCGCAGCAGACCATGCGGCATCTGCTTGATTCGATCGCAACCCGCCTGGATGAGGCCCGCGACATCTCGCGCTACATGACCGGCCTCTTGGTGTTCCTCGGCCTGCTCGGCACCTTTTGGGGCCTGATCGAGACGGTGGGCTCCGTCGGCAAGGTGATCGACGGGCTCAAGGTCGGCGGCGACGCCGGCGCGCTGTTCGATACGCTGAAGGAGGGGCTGGCCGCCCCGCTCGGCGGCATGGGCATCTCGTTCTCGTCGTCGCTGTTCGGCCTCGCCGGCTCCCTGATCCTGGGCTTCCTCGATTTGCAATCGAGCCAGGCCCAGAACCGCTTCTATACCGACCTCGAGGACTGGCTCGCCACCACCGTGCGCGGTATTTCCGGCGAGGGCGCCGCTGCCGGCGGCGCCGATTTGCAGGGCGCGATCGACCGGCTGCGTGCCACCTTCGAGGAAGGCGGCGGCCGCGGCACTACCGCGGCGATGGCCAATCTCGCCGAGGCGATCCAGGGGCTGGTTGCGCATATGCGCACCGAGCAACAGATGATCCGCGAATGGGCCGACGGCCAGGGCGAGCAGAAACCGCGAGATCAAGCGGCTGCTCGAACGCCTCGCCCGCCAGCCGGAGAAGAGTTAGGAGGGCGCGGCTCCGGACACCGCGCGGCACCAAGTGCTGCACTGCCGAGCCGGGGCTCACAGATTTTGATGAGTTCCGGCTCTGCGCCGCAGTCTTGCGCGCTGCAGCGCGTCCGGGACACGACAGTTGAGGAGAATTCTTGATGGCCCTCGCCCGCTCGCGTCGCAGCGAATCCGGCTTCAACTACTGGCCCGGCTTTGTCGACGCCTTGTCGACGCTGGTGCTGTCGATCGTGTTCCTGCTGTCGGTGTTCCTCGTGGTGCAGTTCTTCCTGTCGCAGGAGGTCACCGGCAAGGACAAGGCGCTGGAGCAGCTCAGCGCCAAGATCGCCCAGCTCAACGACCTGCTGTCGTTGGAGAAGCTCTCCAAGCTGACGCTCGACGACCAGGTGGCGCAGCTGCGCGCCGGCCTCGCCTCCGCGGAAGGCGAGCGCGACCGCATGAAGGGGCTCTATGAGGGGCTCGCCAATTCCGGCAACGACGCGCAGGGCCGCGCCAACGAGCTCAACAAGGCGCTGGAGTCCGAGAAGGGCGTGTCGTCGCGCGCGCTGGCGCAGATCGAGGTGCTGAACCAGCAGATCAGCGCGCTGCGCCGCCAGCTCGCCGCGCTCGAGGAGGCGCTCGACGCCTCCGAGAAGCGCGACAAGGATTCGCAGAGCCGGATCGCCGATCTCGGCCAGCGCCTCAACGTCGCGCTGGCGCAGCGGGTGCAGGAACTGTCGAAATACCGCTCGGAATTCTTCGGCCGGCTGCGTGCGATCCTCGGCAACCGTCCCGATATCCGCATCGTCGGCGACCGCTTCGTGTTCCAGTCGGAAGTGTTCTTCGACACCGGCCAGGCCACGCTGCTGCCGGAGGGCAAGACCGAGCTCGAAACGGTGGCGAGCGCGCTGATCGATCTGGACAAGCAGATCCCCCCCGAGATCGCCTGGGTGCTGCGGGTCGACGGCCACACCGACGTGCGGCCGATCAACAGCCCGCTGTTCAAGTCGAACTGGGAATTGTCCTCGGCGCGCGCGATCTCGGTGGTGCAGTATCTGGTCTCGCTCGGCGTGCCGGCGCAGCGTCTGGTCGCCGCCGGCTTCGCCGAATTCCAGCCGCTCGACACCGCGCAAACCGAAGAAGCCTACAAGCGCAACCGCCGCATCGAGCTGAAGCTGACGGAACGCTGATCGCGCCGTGGGGTTGGCGGTAACGCACCAACCATCCGTCGTCCTGACGAAAGCCAGGACCCATAACCACCGCATTCGGTGATGAAGCGGAATGTGGTCCCAGCCTCGTGCAACAACGAGCATTCGGGGTAATGGGTCCTGGCCTTCGCCAGGACGACAGCGATTGTGCGGCACGGCCTGCATCCACAATCCTTGCCCCTGCCTAGTGCGCAATTGCGCACGGGAGCAGGGACCCATCAACCACCGGGTTGTATTGTTGAAGAGGCTGTGGCTCCAACCTCGCGCGACAATTGCCATTAGTGGTTAAGGGCCCCGGGTCAAGCCCGGGACGACACCGAGTGTGTGGCTCGACTTCCTCAGCGCCCGACCATCCCGAGCAATTGCTCCGGATAGCGCGCGCCCTGTACCTCGACCGCGGCGACCGCCTTGCCGATGTCAGCGAGATCGGCGGCGGTCAGTTCGACGCGCGCGGCGCCGATGTTTTCCTCGAGCCGGTTGAGCTTGGTGGTGCCGGGGATCGGCACGATCCACGGCTTCTGCGCCAGCAGCCAGGCCAGCCCGATCTGAGCCGTCGTCGCGCCCTTGCTCGCGGCGATGCTGCCGAGCTGATCGACCAGCACCTGGTTGGCGCGGCGGGCCTCCGGCGTGAAGCGCGGCACGAGGTTGCGGAAGTCGTCGCTTGTGAATGTCGTGGACGCGCTGATCGCACCGGTGAGAAAACCGCGGCCGAGCGGGCTGTACGGCACGAAGCCGATGCCGAGCTCTTCCAGCAGCGGCAGGATCTCCGCCTCTACCCCGCGCTCCCACAGCGAATATTCGCTCTGCAAGGCGGTGACCTTCTGCACCGCGTGGGCGCGGCGGATGGTTTGCGCACCGGCCTCCGACAGGCCGAAATGGCGGACCTTGCCGGCGGCAATCAGGTCCTTCACGGCGCCGGCGACGTCCTCGATCGGCACATTGGGATCGACCCGATGCTGATAGAACAGATCGATCACATCGATGTTCAACCGCTTCAGCGAGGCGTCCGCGACTGCCTTGATGTGCTCGGGCCGGCTGTTCAGCGAGCGGTGCCGCTCGGCCATGGTGCCGATGTCGAAACCGAACTTGGTGGCGATCACGACCTGGTCGCGGACCGGCGCCAGCGCCTCGCCGACCAGTTCCTCGTTGACGAAGGGGCCATAGACCTCGGCGGTGTCGAAGAAAGTGACGCCGCGCTCGACCGCGCCGCGGAGCACGGCGATGCCCTGCGCCTTCTCGAGCGCCGGGCCGTAGGCGAAGCTCAGGCCCATGCAGCCGAGGCCGATCGCCGAGACGTCGAGGTTGCTGCTACCTAGTCTGCGTTTCTGCATGATGTCTCTCCGCATCGATAACTGGAATTGGTCGCTGCGGGATTTAAGGCGTGCAACCGCCGGCCATTAGACGTAGAAATCAGGATGGACTTATGAGCAGGGTTCATGAATGCCGCGGCATGACGTCAATGACCTGATCGCCTTCCTCGCCGTCGCGCGCGACCGCAGCTTCACGCGCGCCGCAGCAAAGCTCGGCGTGTCGCAATCGGCGCTCAGCCACACGATGCGCGCGCTGGAGGAGCGGCTCGGTGTGCGGCTGCTGACCCGCACCACGCGCAGCGTCGCGCCGACCGCAGCCGGCGAACGGCTGCTAGAGGGCATCGGCCCGCGTTTCGAGGAGATCGAGGCCGAGATATCAGCGCTGAGCGCTTTGCGCGAGAAACCCGCCGGCACCATCCGCATCAACGCCGGCGAGCACGCCGCCGAGACGATCCTGTGGCCGGCGCTGGCGGATTTCCTGCCGCGCTATCCCGACATCAAGGTCGAGCTGACCGTCGACAACGGGCTCGCGAACATTGTCGCGGAGCGCTTCGATGCCGGCGTTCGCCTCGGCGAACAGCTTGCGAAGGACATGATCGCGGTGCGGATCGGTCCGGATTTCCGCATGGTCGTGGTCGGCGCCCCGTCCTACTTCAAGCGGCACGAGCGCCCGAAACGGCCGCAGGACCTGACGCAGCATGCCTGCATCAACATCCGCCTGCCGACGCATGGCGGCATCTATGCGTGGGAATTCGAGCGGCGCGGCCGCCCGCTCAAGGTCCGCGTCGACGGACAATTGGTATTCAATAGCGCCACATTGCGGATCAAGGCGGCGCTGGCCGGCCTGGGGCTCGCCTATGTCGCCGAGGATCAGGTGCGCGCGCAGATCGCCAAGGGCCAATTGATCCAGGTGCTCGACGACTGGTGCGCGCCGTTTCCCGGCTATCACCTCTATTATCCAAGCCGGCGGCAATCCGCGCCGGCCTTCGCGCTGCTGGTCGATGCGCTGCGCTATCGCAGCTGACCGTGACCGGCAGCGCACTGAGGGCGCCGAAGGACCGCTCGCTTGAGACTGTCCCAGCGCAGCTCCGTGATCGTCGTGGAGGTGCACCACACGGACATTTGCTTCACTGGCCGAGCGCTCCGGGAACACATCCAGCGCGGATGACATTATATTGGTGATGTAATCTCGCGGGCTCGCTGTGGATCCCGCCAAGCTCACCATGCCATCTCGGAGCAGCACATGCTCAAGAACAGAATTGCCATCATCCTCGCGGCCGCGCTCGCGCTGGCGCCGGTCCCGCTTCTCGCGCAGGTCACCGGAGGCAGCGCACCGCCGCCGCAACCGGGCGCCCGTGCCGCCCCGTCGAACGGCGTCGGCGGCAGCGTGATTCCAAACCAGGCCAGCACACGCTTTGCACCGTCGTCCGGCAGCAGTGCCGGCAGTGCGGCGCCGGCCGCTCCCGGTGAGCTGGGTACGAGCGGCAATCTCAACAATCAGACGAAGCGCTGACCTGTGCACGGTTCCGTGAGTAGCTGACGTTGCTTCGTGCGCGCCCGGCGATGACGTCGCCGAGCGCACCGTTCGACGATGGGTCAGATTCGTGGCGATGGAACCTTCAGATGGAACGCGATCACGGTCGTTATTGAGAGGCGCCAATCGGCGGCATATCGCCGCACAAGCGGGGTTGACGGTTGATTTCTTCAAATCCACAGGTTGTATGTTACCGAACGCTTCCAACGTGTAACTGAACATTAACAGGCTGCACGCGACATGGTCGCGTGACAACCACAGGTAATGTAACAGAATACCACAACCTCGGACGAACGCTCGGTGCAGTGCCCTGGGTGCCGATCGTGCTGTTCCTGGTCGGCGCGTTGGCGATCTTTCATGCTTCCGGGTTCCGGCACGTCGCGATCGATTGCAATGGGCTCGGCCCGATCTGCGCGGTCCTGCCTGCAGCCTATCTCGCCGCGCGGGGATTTCGCATCCGGTTCGTTCAGACGTTCCCGGACGTCTGGGTCCAGAACGTGATCATGGCCATCGCCTGGTTTGCGCTGCTGCCTGCGACCAAGGCGCGGGCGCATGGTCGCGCCTTCCAAATTCACTGCGCGCCAACGGACCAATTGGAATAGCCGCCGATGCACGCGCCCCTGGCCAAGACGTCTGCCGGCGACGTTCAATTGATGCGCGAAGCGGCCTGGCCATGGCTGGCGACCGCGGTGGTGCTTGCGATCGTGCTGCTGGCTCCCCTTCTCGTCATCGACGTGCCGCCGCTCACGGACTATCCAAATCACCTCGCGCGGTTCTTCATCCTGGCGCATCCGGACGATCCGATCCTCTCGAAGATGTATGCGCCGCATTGGACGATCCTGCCCAATCTCGGCATGGACGTCATCGGGGCCGGGCTGCTGCGCATCACCGATACGCACACGGGCGGCCGAATATTGCTGGCACTGAGTCTGCTCGCGCCGGTGGGCGGCGCGGTCGTGTACCATCGGGTCGCTTTCGGCTGCCGTTCCTATTGGCCGCTGGCGTCGGGACTGGTCGCCTACAACGCAGCCTTCTTCATGGGCTTCATGAACTTCCTGCTCTCGCTGGGGCTGGCGCTGATCGGTGCGGCCGCATGGGTCGCGCTGCGCCGGCGGAATCGTTCCGGGTGGAAGACGTTGGCCGGCGCGATCGCCGCGGTCGCGACCTTCTTCACCCACATCTTCGGACTCGCCTTTCTATTCCTCCTGATCGGTGCGGAAGAGGCAGCGGAATTGCGGCAACGCTGGTCGTCGGGCACGGTCACCGCGCGCGATTTTATGAAGGCCGCGATCCCGATCCTGGCCGCTCTCGCTCCGGCGGCCGTGCTGTATCGACTCAGTCCATTCGGCGACGCCGCCACGTCGCTCGGCGCGTGGCATGCGATCGTCAAATTGATGCGGCTGTTCAGCGCGTTCACGATACCGAGCGTCGAGCTGACGATCGTGACCGCTGTCATCGTTATCGTCGCGCTGGTCGCCATGCGTCGTCATCTCGCATTTGCTCCGGGGCTGCGGCTTGCGATTGCCGTGCTGGCAATCGTCTACATCGCCGCGCCCCTGCGGATGAAGGGAGGTTCCTACATCGATCTGCGGGCTGCGGTCATGATCGCGTTGCTGCTGTTCGCGGGCGTGCAGCCACGCATCGCGCGGCGCGAGGCGATGATGTTCGGCGTTGCTGTCGCGGCCTTGATTCTTGTCCGCTCGGCCCATGTCGCTGCGACGTGGATGGACAGCCGGGACGACCTTGCCGACCTGCGCGCGGCAATCACCGGCGTCGAGCCCGGTGCGCGCGTCCTGGTCGCGACGGGCTCGTCGGGAGAGCGGACAATGGCGCCTCCGGCGCGACGCACGCTGCCCGGCATCTACCGGCTGACCAACCACCTCCCGGCATTGCTCGCCGTCGAACGCAGGGCGTTCTGGCCATTGTTGTTTGCCGACCCGGCGCAGCAACCGGTGACCATTCTTCCGCCGTTCGATCGAATGTCTCACCCGCTGACGGAGCCGGTCGACTGGCAGGTGCTGGCCAACGAACCGTTCTCGGCGGAAACGCTGCGGTGGGCGCGCTACCTCGTCGGCTGGCGCTCGAATTTCGACTATGTGCTGCTGATCGACCCCAAGCCCGGATTTCAGACGATCGAGAAGCTCTCGCCGCTCCATGACGGCGAGTTCGCAAAGCTCTATCGGGTTGATCGCTGAACCGCCGGGTACGGTCGCGCCGTATCGAACGGGCCGCCGAACGGCAGGGCCTTTCGGCTACACCGCGCCGGCCGGCTCCGCGGCCGGTTCGTCCGGCTTGGCCTCTGCCGTCACGAATTTGAGCCCGTAGGTCTTGCCGCGACGCCAGACCACCTCGCAGGGATAACGCTTGGCATGATCGGCGAGCAGCGTCAGCGCGAGGCGGTCCTTCACTTCGAACTCGACCTCGGTGGTGATCTTGGCGCCGCCGGGCGAGATGTCGACCACGGCGCAGGGGTTCTCGGTCGCGCCGTCATCGACCGTGATCCACGCCGCACGATTGTTGAGCTGGCGCCGCGGCTCGCGACTGACCTTGATCCGTGCACCATTGCTCGCCATCGTCGTCGTCCTTGAAAACATTGGTCATTGAAAACTTGCAAGACCGCGCAGGTCGATCGACGCGCCCGGCACATAACCGCACCGGCCACAATGGCGTCCCCCCGTAAAGTCCGGCTTAGCGCGATCGCTTGAACTTTACCGGAATCTTGACGGGGCTTTTAGCAAACAGGAATTCTACAACTCGATCAGCAGGATACCGGCCAGATGGGCAGCCGTCGGCTTGACATGACGGCCGCACTGTTGGTGAAGTGGCGACCGTGGCTCCGGTCACATCCTGCAACAAGAGCGCTTCAAGCCGCCTCCCTCTGACGGAAACGACCCATGCTGATCCCCATAGCCGACGTGCCGCGCTGGTATGCCGAACGCAAGCCCGCGGACGCGATCGCCGTCAGCCACGGCGCGGATGCGCTGACCTGGCTTGAGCTCGAGCGCCGCGCCAACGCGCGGGCACGCGCCTTCAAAGCCAAGGGCGTCAAGCCCGGCGACTTCGTCGCGATCGGGCTGCCCAATAGCAACGCGTTCTTCGAGACCACTTTCGCGGTGTGGAAATGCGGCGCGACGCCGACCTCGCTGTCGTGGCGGCTGCCGCGCGGCGAGGCCGCCGCGGTGCTCGACATTCTCAAGCCGTCGCTGGTGGTCGGCGGCGAGGCCGACTGGAATGCGCCGAATTCGCTGCCGGTGAATTTCGTGCCGGAAGGATTTTCCGAGGAGCCGCTCGATGCCCCGATCGCGCGTTACTGGAAGGCGATGACGAGCGGCGGCTCGACCGGACGGCCGAAGGTGATCCTCGATCACAACCCCGCCGTGATCGAAACCACGGCAGAGCCGACGCTGGGCATTGCGCGTGACACCTCGCTGCTCAATCCCGGGCCGCTCTATCACAACGCGCCGTTCATCCTCTCGCATTTTGCGCTGTTCGGCGGCGGACGGGTGACCGGCATGGTGAAGTTCGACGCCGAGGAGACGCTGCGTCTGATCGAGCGCGAGCGCGTGCAATGGGTCAACTTCGTGCCGACCATGATGCACCGGATCTGGGCGCTGCCCGACGAGGTGCGCAACCGCTACGACGTCTCCAGCCTGGGAATCGTTTTTCACATGGCAGCGCCGATGCCGCCATGGCTGAAGGAGAAGTGGATCGAATGGCTCGGGCCGGAGCGGATCTGGGAGCTCTATGGCGGCACCGAGCGGCAGGGCGCCTGCGTGATCTCGGGCGTCGAATGGATGGCGCACAAGGGCTCGGTCGGCAGGATCGGCGAGACCGCGCGCTTGCGCGTCATCGGCGAGGACGGCAACGACGTTGCGCCGGGCGAGACCGGCGAGATCTACTTCCTGCCCAATGACGGCGCCGGCTCGACCTATCACTATCTCGGCGCAACACCGAAGCGGCGGCCCGACGGCTGGGAATCGCTCGGCGATATCGGCCGGCTCGATGCGGAAGGCTATCTCTATCTCGGCGACCGGCTCGCCGACATGGTGCTGCGCGGCGGCGCCAACATCTATCCGGCCGAGGTCGAGGCCGCGGTCAGCGAACATCCCGAGGTGCGCTCCTGCGTCGTGGTCGGATTGCCCGATCCGGAATTCGGCCAGCGCGTGCATGCGATCCTCGAACTCGCAGACGATGCCGATGCACAAGGGATCGCCGACGGCATGGGCGACTTCCTGAAGGACCGGCTCAGCCGCTACAAGCATCCGGAAAGCTTCGAACGCGTCGGCACCGCGCCGCGCGATGATTCCGGAAAGGTCCGCCGCACCATGCTGCGCGACGAACGCGCCGCCTGGATCAAGGACAACCGCGCCTTCCGGATCATGCCGGCGCGCGCCGCGGCAACAAAAAGCGAATAGATTCATCTATCTTGCGAGGGGCAGGTCTGCACGCCAGATGAGCTGTGCAGGCCGCCGCGCAGGGTATATCATTCCATCTTCCCTGCCGGCATAACCTCAGATTACCTTGAGGTTCCAGCGCGCCCTGCACGCCAGGAGATCCCAGATGCCCCCCACGACCGAACCGAAAGTGCCAGCGGCCTTTCAGCCCCGCCCCGAAGATTACCGCTACGATCTCGATCGCGCGTTGACGAGTGTGGTCGGGCTGCATTCGATCATTCCCCCTGACGCTTTCAGCGCCGACACGCTCGGCACCGAGCGCGCCGGCTACGGCGTTCTGATCGACGACGGGCTGGTGCTGACGATCGGCTATCTGATCACGGAAGCGGCCACGGTGTGGCTGCATCTCGGCGACGGCCGTGCGGTCGAGGGCCACGCGCTCGGCTTCGATTTCGAATCCGGCTTCGGCCTGGTGCAGGCGCTCGGCAAGCTCGATATCGATCCGCTGCCGATCGGAAAGTCGGCCGCGACGCAGGTCGGCGACAATGTCGTGCTCGCCGGCGCCGGCGGCCGCACCCGCTCGGTGGCGTGCCAGATCGCTGCGAAGCAGGAATTCGCAGGCTACTGGGAGTATCTGCTCGACGAGGCGATCTTCACCCATCCGTCGCATCCGAACTGGGGCGGCACCGGGCTGATCAACAATGCCGGTGAGCTGATCGGCATCGGCTCGCTGCAACTCGAACGCGAGCGCACGGGCCGCGCCGAGCATGTCAACATGATCGTGCCGATCGATCTGCTCAACCCGGTGCTGAGCGATCTGCGCAAGTTCGGCCGTGTCGACAGGCCGGCGCGGCCGTGGCTCGGCATGTACACGACCGAGATCGATAACCGCCTCGTGGTGGTGGGCGTCGCCAGCAAGGGACCGGCGGCGCGCGCCGAGCTCAAGACCGGCGACGTGATCCTCGCGGTCGCCGGCGACAAGGTGACGAGCCAGACCGGCTTCTACCGCAAGCTCTGGTCGCTCGGCGCGGCCGGCGTCGACGTGCCGCTGACCGTCTATCACGAGGGCGTCACCTTCGACGTGACGTTGACCTCGATCGACCGCATGAAGCTGTTGAAGGCGCCGCAGCTGCACTGAATGATATCGTGCTCTCGCGGCAGTCTCGTCTCACCTCTCCCACTTGCGGGAGAGGGGGCGCAGCTTTTGCACGGCTACAGCGCCGATCCAATGACAAGGAAGGACAGCAACGATGAGCGAGGCCGTGGTTGACGACATCGTGGCCGTGCTGCCGCCGCTGTTGCAGACGCTGGAATCGCTCGCCTTTGTCGCGCGCAACCTCAACCCGCCGGACTTCGACCGCGTGATGCAGATCGCGGGCGAACCCGAGGAGGCGTTGCAGACGGTGCGGCCGCGGCTTGCCGACTGGCCGGAGAAATTCGCGCACATCAGGACCGCGCTTGAAGCCGCGATCGAACCGGCGCTGGCCGGTTATGCGGGGCTGCGCGCCGTGCAGAACGGCGAAGGCGATCTGGTCGGCGTGTTCCGCGCGCTGCGCTATCTGCCGCGGGCGCAGGAGGCGCTCTATCCGCTGACCGAGCTGCCGCCGGTCAGCGGCTTCTTCATCGCGCCCGACTTGCGCGAGGATGCCGAATTGCAGGCGAAGCTCGCGGCCACACCCAACGCCGACACCGGCATCTTCCATGAGCGCAACGAGCCGGGCAGCCGCGGCGGCTTCTCGATGTATGTGCCGGAATATTATACCCCGGATCGCGCCTGGCCGCTGGTGATGGCGCTGCACGGCGGCAGCGGCAATGGCCGCGGCTTCCTGTGGAGCTGGCTGCGCGATGCGCGCAGCCGCGGCGCCATCCTGGTGGCGCCGACCGCGACCGGCCAGACCTGGGCGCTGATGGGCGAGGACATCGATACGCCGAACCTCAACCGCATTCTCGACCAGGTGTGCGCGCGCTGGAAGATCGACGAGACGCGCATGCTTTTGACCGGCATGAGCGACGGCGGCACGTTCAGCTATGTCAGCGGGCTCGACGGCGCCTCGCGCTTCACGCATCTGGCACCGGTCGCGGCGACCTTCCATCCGCTGATGGCGGAAATGGCCGATGCGGAGCGGCTGCGCGGACTTCCGATCTTCATCACCCACGGCCGGCTCGACTGGATGTTCCCGGTGCAGACCGCGCGGCAGACCCAGGACCTGCTGTCGGCCGCCGGCGCCAGGGTCGTCTATCGCGAGATCGACGATCTCAGCCACACCTATCCGCGCGAGATCAACGCGGAGATCATGAAGTGGCTGAATGATGAACAGGCCGACCGCGCTTAGAGCATCGTCGGTTGGCGCCGAGTTACACGGCTCTATCCCCGTCATTGCGAGGAGCGAAGCGACGAAGCAATCCATGTTTCCGCCTGCGGCGCGATGGATTGTTTCGCTTCGCTCGCAATGACGTGGATAGTATCTACCTCGTTACTTGTTCACCCGCGGCTTGAGCAGGTCTGCGAAGCCGACCCGGTGCAGCATCTCGTTGCGGACGCGGTCGATCACGCCGAAAGCAACCTCGGCGCCGTCCTGGGTCGGATCGATGTGGATGCGGAACGGCCGCTTGCCGAACGGCGTGTCGACGACCTCGACGATCGCATCCGCGACCAGCGAGGCATCGGCATCCTCGGGCACGATCGCCGCAAACGCCTTCATGATCTCCTCGCCGAAGCCGGCATAGGGACCGGCTTCATATTCGGCGACGCGGGCCTCGTCGGCGGGACGGCCGGAATGCGCGAAGTGGTTGGTGCCGCCGGTGAAGGCTCCGGGCACGATGATCGAGGTCTCGATGCCCCAGCGCGTGAGCTCGCGGGCATAGATCACGGCCATCGCGTCCATGCCGGCCTTCGCCGCGAAATAGGGTGCGAGATAGGGCGGCGTGCCGCCGGCCGAACTCGAGCTCGACACCCAGACCACGAGTCCCCTGCCCTGCTTGCGCAGCTGCGGCAGGGCCGCGCGATTGACGCGCTGGGTGGAGAGCACGTTGACGTCGTAGAGCTCGGCAAGCTGTTCGGGCGTGAACGCCTCCGCCGGACCGAACACCATGTGGCCGGCATTGTGCATGACGACGTCGAGGCGGCCCTCCTCGGCGACGATCTGCGCAATCGCCTTGTCGACCGACGCCTGGGAGCCGACATCGAGTTCGAGCGAGCGCAGGTCGACATTGTTGTCGCGAGCGAACTCCTCGATATCGGCGACCGCGGCGGCGTTGCGGCCGGTTGTGTGGCGCATCGAGGCGTAGACAATGTGGCCTGCCTTGGCGAGCGCGTTGGCGGTGAGGCGGCCGAAGCCGCTCGACGCGCCGGTGATGACAATGACCTGTTTCATGACACTTATCCTTTTGAAGCCGGATTGAACGATCGTTGTGGTGAAGACGCGAAGACGTCAGACCAGGCCGCCATTGACGCGCAGGGTCTGGCCGTTGATCCAGGAGCCGTCCGGACCGGCGAGGAAGGACACGGCGCCTGCGACGTCGTCGGGCGTGCCGAGCCGCTCCAGCGGCACCATCTTGGCGAAGCGGTCGATCAGTTCGTCCGACTTGCCGTGCAGGAACAGGTCGGTCGCGGTCGGACCGGGTGCGATCGCATTCACGGTGATGCCGCGGCCGCGCAATTCCTTGGACAGGATCGCGGTAAGCGATTCGATCGCCGCCTTGGTCGCGACATAGATGCCGTAGGTCTCGAGCTTGGTGCCGACGACGCTGGTCGAGAAGTTGACGATGCGCCCGCCGTTGCGCAGCCGGCGCGCCGCCTCCCGCATGGTGTTGAAGCTGCCCTTCAGGTTGACCGCGACCTGCTGGTCGAAGCTCGCATCGTCGCTGTCGGCGATCTTGCCGAGCTTCATGATGCCGGCATTGTTGACCAGCACATCGACGCCGCCGAACGCCGCTTCCGCCGCGTCGAACATGCCGCGCACCGCACTGGGATCGCTGACATCGGCCTTTGCGGTCAGCGCCCGGCCGCCGGCGGCCTCGATCCGGTCGGCCACCGCCTGGGCCGGCTTGACGTCGCCGGAGTAGTTGATGACGACGGTGAAGCCGTCCTTGGCGAGGCGTTCCGCAACCGCCGCGCCGATCCCGCGCGAGGCGCCCGTCACCAGAGCTACCTTGTTGGTTTGGTTGGTCATTTTCAGTCTCCCATCGGGTTGGGCGGCCAAGCCGCGTTCGATGGGAGGACGCTACGCCTTGGCGTTTGCCGGATAATCAGGCATCTTCCGGCATCACTATTCGCATCTATCGGATAATAATGGACCGTTTCGACGCGATGCGCGTGTTCACCCGGGTGGTCGAGCGGCGCAGCTTTTCGCTGGCCGCCGACGATCTCGGCCTCCCGCGCTCGACGGTGACTGACGCAGTGAAAGGGTTGGAGACGCGGCTCGGCGTGCGGCTGCTCGAGCGCACCACGCGCACGGTGCGCCCGACGCTCGACGGCGAGGCGCACTACCGCCGCTGCCTGTCGCTGATCTCGGACCTCGAAGACGCCGAGGGCGCGTTCGGCGGCGCGCGGCCGAAGGGGCTGTTGCGGCTCGAAGTGCAGGGCACGCTGGCGCGGCATTTCCTGCTGCCGAACCTGCCGGGTTTTTTCGCCGAGTACCCGGACATCGAGATCAACATGAGCGAGAGCGATCGCTTCATCGATCTGATCCGCGAAGGCGTCGACTGCGTGCTGCGCTTCGGCCGGCTGCCCGACAGCGACATGATCGCGCGGCAGGTGACGATGCTGGAGCGGTTGACATGCGCCACGCCGGACTATTTCGCGCGCTTCGGCACGCCAACCGATCCGTTCGCGCTCGACGGCCATCGCATGATCGGCATTCGCTCGCTGACGACGGGCCGCCTGCGGCCGATGGAGTTTGTGATCGACGGTGCCGTGAAGCAATTTCCGCTGCCCGCACCGATGTCGGTGACGGGACCCGAAAGTTATCTGGCGAGCGCCAAGCTCGGCCTCGGCCTCGTGCAGGTGCCGCGTTTCCATGCTGAAACGGATCTGGCAAACGGAACACTCGTTGCAGTGCTGCAGCAATGCCCGCCGCCTTCGGTGCCGGTCAACCTGCTCTATCCGCGCAATCGCCAGCTTTCACCGCGCGTGCGCGTATTCATCGATTATGTGATGCGCGTGTTCGCGCGCAGTTGATCGGCCGCCGGAACCACAGCGAACCCCACGACGTTATCCTGGTAATACCGGAGGGATATGCGATGCGGACGTTTTTCGGCATGATTCTGGGCGCGCTGCTGCTGATATGCGGCGTCTATGTCTACGATTCGATGCGAACATCGAGCGCGGCCAATGGCGAGGTGGCGCAGGATACGCGCACCATCGTCAATTGGGACGTCGCGGCGCATGACTGGAACCTGCTGAAGACGCGCACCCGCGAGCAGTGGGACAAGATCGCGTCGAAGTAACGGCTGACATCACAGTCCGATAGCGGACGCCCCCAAGGCCGCGCTGAACCCGGCTCCCAGCGCGGCCCATTCCCTCGCCGTGATCGCCATGGTCACGAGCGCGACCACGGTCCCGACGAGGCCTGCCGGCCCGCCTGACAGGCAGCCGCCAACAATGAATGCGATGAACAGATTGCCGGGCGCAAGCCGCAGAAACCGGGCGGCGATACCGTCATCGCGCATCGATGCGGCAAGGACGTATCCGCCGGCGCGCATCGCGTAGCACGTGACGCCGAGGATGCAGATGACGCCGAGCACTCGCAGGTCATCCATCGGTCCGCTCCATCATGCTCACGAGCGTGCCGCATCCGCCTCCAATCAGCATCGACCATCCGGGATCCACGAAGCGGGCAACGAGCAGCGCTGCGACGGCCGAGGTCAGCCACGGCCAGGGCGATCTCACGTTCCTCCACTGGCTGGGCAGCAGGGTCGCGATGAACATCGTCGGCAGCAACGCGGCGGCGAGCCTGAGCGGTTCGCTTGCCGCGAGCGGGGCGGCATAGGCGAGCGCGGTGCCGCCAACCCAGCCGACCGCCATCGGGAGGCTCGATCCGAGCAGATAGCCTGCATCAGGTCCGTTGCGGTCCGCGTCTGAGTTCGTCATCAGCCACGACGCATCCGCCAGCAGAAACAAGGTCGGCAGCATCTTCCGGGGCGGCAGTCCGCCAAACAACTGGCGCAGATGGGCGCCCATCAGTAAGTATCGCGAATTCGTGGCAATGCAGGCGACAACCATGGCAACGATCGGCAGCGGATGAGCCCACATGCTCAGCGTGATCGCTTGTGCCGTGGCGGAGTAGACCAGCAGGCTGAACAGAATTGCGTGTGGCGCCCCGAGCCCAAGCCCCTTGTAGGTCAGTCCCATCACCAGGCCGGCGGCGCCGTTGCTGAGCAGAAAGGGCAGCGCCGCGACCAGGCCGCGCCGGAATCCGGCGGCGGTCATCGTTGGGGTACGTGGGAGGAGTCGCGCACTTGTAATGGTCATGACCATTAGATTAGACTTTGTGAGAGGCCGTGATGTCAAGAGATCCCACGCGGGCAGCGACGCAGTTCTTCGGTGGACGGGTCTGCCTTGACTTCGCGAACACGCTGGACTGGCGCACTTCGGACGATCCGCAGGAGCTGATCCCTGATTACGCGGCGCTGTTGTCGTGGTGCGAACGCCGCGGGACCTTGCCGCTTGCCGCGATCCGAAAACTGAAGGCGCGCGCGGCAAGCAGCGAGGCTGCGGCCGCGATGCAGAAGGCCCATGACCTGCGCCGCGACATCTGGACCATCTCGGATGCGCTGCGCGGCGGTCGCAGCGCGGACCTTCGTCTGGTCAATCAGATGCTGTCAGCGGCGCCGCGGCAGCCCGACCTCGTGCGGCAGGATCGCGGCTATCGCCATGCGCTGGCGGGCAACGACGTGACGGAGCCGCTATGGCCGGTGCTGTGGTCGCTGACGGCGCTGCTGGCGTCCGACGACGCCAGGCGCATCGGATGCTGCGAGGCCGATGGCTGCGGCTGGTTCTTCGTCGACGAGAGCCCGAACCGGACCCGCAGATGGTGCTCGAGCGAAGTATGCGGCAATCGCGAGCGCGCCCGGCGCGCCTATGCCAAGCGCAAGGGCCCGTCCAAAGCGCGATGACGATTCAACCTGATCTCATCGCGCTGTAGCGCACCTTAGTTCTGCTCGGTCTTGCGGCCCATATTGGCCTTGCGGGCGTCGGCGATCGCCTGCTCGAACTGGTCCATGCTGAGCACGCCCGGCACGCGATACTTGCCGACGATGAATGACGGCGTGCCGTTGAAGCCGAACGCCAGCGCCTGCTCGTTGTTGCGCGAAAGGATCGCGTCGATCGCCTTGGCGTTGGTGTCGAGATCCTTCTTCAGCCTGTCCATGTCGAGGCCGGCGCCCGAGAGCAGCTCGGCGATGCGCGGCTCGCTGATGCGCGAATTGACCGAGATCATCGCCTCATGCGCGGCTTCGAACTTGTTTTGGTACTTCGCCGCCAGCGCCATCCGCGCCGCGACCTTGGAGACCGGCCCGAGGATCGGCCAGTCCTTCAGCACGAGGCGCACCTTGCCGTCGTCCTGCACTACCTGGCGGAGTTCCGGCGCGAGCTTGCGGCAATAGGGGCAATTGTAGTCGAACCATTCGACGATCGTGATGTCGCCCTTGGCATTGCCGATCACCGGAATATCCGGATCGCGCAGCACCTGGCCCTCGGTCAGAACGTTGTCGTCCTCGGCGCGCGCGCCTCCCGCGGCCAGGAGCGCGATGCCGGCGCCGAACAAGCCGAGCGCATCACGGCGGGTGGCGCGTGCGTTGATCAGGGGCGATTTCGTCAGGTGGTTCATGGCTGGCTTTCGCAAGGGCTGCTCGCCCTTCTACGTTCAGGACACATTGATGTTACGCAGCAGCATATAGATCGCCACGACAATAATCACGGTCGCGAACACGATATTGAGCGCGCCGCGCCGTTCCGACAGGTGCCGGGCGCTGCGTGTGCCCAAAAGGCCACCCGCGATGCCGCCCGCGACGAATAGCCCCGCCAGTCCCCACGACACCAGCCCTGACCACGCATAGCTCAGGGCCGTCGTCATGCCGAAGACGGTGACGGCCACCAGCGAGGAACTGACCGCGTTCATGATCGGCATCCCGGTCGCCAGCATCAGGGCCGGCACGATCAGGAAGCCGCCGCCGATGCCGAAAAAGCCCGACATGGTTCCCGTCGCGAGCCCGAGGCCGATGATCGCCGGCGTGTTGTCCCTGGAGATCTTGACGTCGGTCAGGCCGGCGCGGGCGCGGGTCTTCAGCATCAGACTCGCGATGACAAGCATGACCAGCGAGAATAGGGCGAGCAGCTTCTGCCCCTCCAGCATCTTGCCGAGGATCGAGCCGCCGAATGCACCCAGCATGCCCGACAGCGCGAACACCAGCGCGCAGGACCAGACCACGGTGCCGCCGCGGGCGTGGTTGGAGAGGTTGATCGCGGCGTTGGCAGCGACCGCGATCGCCGAGGTGCCGATCGCGACATGCGGCTCGGGCACGCCGACCACATAGACCATCAGCGGCACAGCCAGGATCGACCCGCCGCCGCCGACCAGGCCCAGCGAAAAGCCGACCAGCATGCCGGATGCCAGTCCAAGCACGCTCTGAGTTGCGGAGAAGACCAAGGGGAACAGACTCGCGTTTGCGGCCGCACCCTAGAAGGATTTGCTATTCCGTGCCATACCAATAGCACAAAACTGCCCTGCAACCGGCGTCAGCGCAGCAAATATGTCACGGCCAGCGGCACCAGCAGCGAGGTGACGAGCGCGTTCAGGCTCATCGCGATGCCGGCAAAGACGCCTGCGACCTCGTCGACCTGGAAGGCACGCGCCGTGCCGATGCCATGCGCGGCGATGCCGGCGGCAAAGCCGCGGCCGCGGAAGTCGGTGATGCCGGTGAAGTTCATCAGCGGTGTGACGATGATCGCACCCATGATGCCGGTGAGGATCACGGACACCGCCGTCAGCGAGGGATCCGCGTGCAGAGACTCGCTGATGCCCATGGCGACGCCGGCGGTGACCGATTTCGGCGCCAGCGACAGGATGACGTTGCGCGGCAGGCCGAAAGCCTGCGCCAGCAGCACCACCGAGACGATCGCCGTCAGCGAGCCGACCGCGAGCGCAACCAGCATCGGCAGCACCGCGGCCGCAACCCGCCGGCGGTTCTCGTAGAGCGGCACCGCAAGCGCCACCGTCGCCGGCCCGAGCAGGAAGTGCACGAACTGCGCGCCGACAAAATACGTGGTGTAGGAGGTGTCGGTCAGCAGCAGGAACAGGCCGATGATCCAGAGCGAATGCAGCACGGGATTGGCCAGCGGATGCCGCCGGGTCTGCAGCGACACCGCATCGGTCACCGCATAGGTCAGGAGCGTCACCGTCAGCCAGAGCAGCGGCGATTGCGAGAGATAGACCCAGAGCGAGAACGGATGGTCGCTCACGTCGTCTCATCCTCGCGCGACAACAGGCTGCTCGCTGCCACGAAGGTCGCGACCGTCGCCAGTAGCGTGACGATGACCGAGACCGCGAGGATCACCAGGATCGCGATGCCGTGCTCGGCGAGCAGGTCGAGCTTCTGCACCACGCCGACGCCGGCCGGAACGAACAGCAGCGAGAGATTGGCGAGCATGCCGCGGCTGGCGCTCTCGACGCCGTCATTGCCGAGCGGCCCGCGCGCGAGCGCAGGATATCGGTCGCGCGCCAACAGCAGCAACAGCAGGAGCACGAGGCCGACCACCGGACCCGGCACCGGCACGGCGAGCGCGCGCACGGCAACCTCGCCAACGAGCTGACAGAGCAGGATCAGGCTGAGGCTGGCGATCATGACAGGGCGCTCACGCGATACATGCGCCTATCAGGTTGCTGCGATGGTGGATTGTCAATGCGCCGGTCTGCACATAGTCGCGTCATTGCGAACCAACGGGTCGGCGCAAAGCGCCGCCCGATGACAGGCTCAGCGAAGCAATCCATAGTTCCGCAAGGGGAGACATGGATTGCTTCGTCGCCATCGCTCCTCGCAATGACGGCGTTGCATTCTGGGGGTGAGCTACCCCTCCCGCCGCTGCAGCGCCATCAGCGTGCCGCTCATGGTCGCGACCAGGGTTTCGACGCCGTCCTGCACGGCATAGGCGTGACCGTCGCAGACGGTCAGCGTGCGGCCGGGCTTGACCACGACGCCGCGGAACACGAACCGCTCGCCGCGCGCCGGCGCCAGCAAGTTGGTCTTGAACTCCACGGTGAGAATGTCGGAACCTGCGGGCATCAGCGTGAAGGCGGCGATCCCGCAGGCATTGTCGAGCCCCGCGGTGATGACGCCGGCATGCACGAATCCGTTCTGCTGGCAGAACTCCGGTGCGTAGGGCATCGCGAGATCGACCTCGCCCGGCTCCATCCGCGCGATCGAGATGCGAAGCGTCTGCATCGCGCGCTGGCGCGCGAACGTCTCGGCCGCGACTGCGCGGTAATCGGGGTTCTTCGGTTCGAAACGGGGCATGGCGGTCACGCGCTCACGGGTTCTGACGGGACCAGATGCGGCATCGCCGCGTAGCGGATCGCCGGCGCAAACGGCGCCGCCTTGCGCGCGGCACGATCGATATGCACGGCCGCGATCTCGCAGGTCGCGGCGATCTCGCCGGTCTCGGCGTTGCGCATCTCGTGCAGGATGCGAATCGACTTGTCGCGGAACTCGACCAGCCGGCTCTTGACCTCGACGAGGTCGCCGGCGAGCAGCTCGCGCTTGTAGGAGATGTTCTGCTGCACGGCGGCCATGCCGCGGCCGGACTCGCGCAGATAGCTCGGCGTCAGGCCGAGCCGCGCGAACATGTTCCAGCTCGCCTCGTCGAACTTGCCGACATACCACATGACGTTCATGTGGCCGATGTGGTCGCAGTGCCAGGGATAGACCGTACCGCGATAGGTCGCCTCGCCCTCCATTCTGCTCCTCCTTGATTTTGATACGGTAGCGTATCACTGGCGAAGCGGGCTAGCAATACGGTACCGTATCAGAGCATGGTCCGGAAAAGTGCGAAGCCGTTTTCCGATAAGACCACGCTCAAACAAGAGATTATGCGCGGTGACGGTGTCATCGCGCAGTGCGGTACGCGGAGATCACATGACTGAAAGCAAGGGCGATGTCTGGGTTGCGGCCGGCTTCGCGGAACTCGCGCATAGCGGCATCGACGGCGTGCGGGTCGAGGTGCTGGCGAAGAATCTCGGCGTCACCAAGGGCGGGTTCTACCGCCGCTTCAGGGATCGCGCCGCGCTGCTCGAGGCCATGCTGAAGCGCTGGCGCGACGGCCGCATCGCGTCGATCGAGAAGCAGACCGCGCTCGACGGCGCCAGCGCGCGCGAGCGGCTGAAGGCGATCATCACGCTTTATTCGGAGCGCATGAACGCCGAGGCGATGGCGGTCGAGCTCGCGATCCGGCAATGGGCGCGCACCGACGAGGCTGCTGCGGCGGCTGCCGCCAGCGTCGATGCTGCCCGGCTGAAGCAGGTCGGCCAGCTCTATCGCGCCACCGGGCTGCCGGCCGAGGAGGCCGATGCGCAGGCCTTCCTGTTCTACTGCTTCATCTTCGGCCAGAGCCTCTTGTTTCTCGAACGCGGCCCGCGCAAGCGCGCGCAACTGCTGGCGCAATCGGCGGACAAGCTGCTGGCTGACGGCCAATAGAAAAGCGGCCGGCTTGCGCCGGCCGCTCCCGAAAACGCGTAGCAAAGAACTCAGGCGCCCTTCAGGCGCTTGTTGCATTCGCTGTAATAGCCGCCGCCCTTCTGGATCCACTTCAGGCCGCCATTGCCGCCGGTGGTCTTGTTGGCATTGTACTGGTCGACGCAGGTGTGCATGCGCTGCTTGCCTTCGGACTCCTTGGCGTATTTGGGATCGACCGCGTTCGGGAAGACGGCGTTGCCAGTGGCGGCCGGCGCGGCGGGCGCCGCAGCGGGCGCTTGCTTGGCTTCCTTCGGCGCGGCCGGCGCGGGCGCAGCAGCAGCGGGCGGCGGAGCGGCAGGCGCCGCAGCCGGCGTCGCGTCGGCACCGCATTGCGCCTTGCGGAAATCATTCCACTTCTGGCCGTTGAGGGTGCCGGCCGACTTGGCCGCCTGGTACTTGGCGCTGCATTCCTGCGCGGTCAGGGCCTGCGCCGGCGCGCTCGCCGCAAAGGCTGCAAAGCCCGACACCGCAATCACACACAACAATCTGGTCTGAATGGTCATCCCTGGTCTCCCTTGGGGGGCATTAACTTAAGATCATTATCCTAGCGCAACCCCGACTTGCAACAACGTGCGGACGCGCCTGCATGTGAAAATATTGTGGCGGCAGGACCTCCGCATGTTCATCCGCGGTTCAGCATCGCCGCGCAACGTTTCGGCCTCCTTCCCTCACGAGGTGCCCCATGAAGACAATTTCCTCGCTCGCGACCGCAACCGCCGTTGCCTCCCTGCTGCTGATGGGCGGAGCTTTCGCGCAAACCGCCGCGCCCGCCGCCAAGGACGCCGCTCCCGCGGCCACGACCCAGACCAAGGCGCCGAAGGAAGCCAAGCCGCGCAGCGCCGCCTCGCTGGATTGCTCGAAGCAGGCCGACGAGAAGGGCCTGAAGGGCAAGGAGCGCAAGAAATTCCGCAAGGCGTGCATCAAGGAAGCCGGCGACAAGTCGGCAGTGCCGGCCGCCGCCCCGGCGACCAAGTAATAAATCTCAGAAAGTAAGCGCGCTGCTCTCGCCATTTGCGGCTCGAGCAGCGCGTGCGCTACGCACGTTCCCGCGTTCTTGTTGCCGTCATAAATCTGCCGGCGGCGCATTGCTGCACCGCGCGGTTGCAATTGTCCCGCGGGTACGAATTTGCCATAAGGCGGCGTGACTCAGATCCGCGCTTCGATGGCACTGGCCATTCCCGACCGCAGCAAGGTCCTGAACGGGCTCGAGACGCTCGTCATCGGCGCCGGCGGCGGCCTGCTGTTTTTCTGGGCAGGATTGCCGGGCGGGCTGATCTCGGGGGCGATGACCGCGGTCGGGATCGCAGCACTTGCCGGACGGCCGCTCGCGGTGCCGCCGGTGCTGACGCAATCGGTGCTGCTGTTGCTCGGCATCTCCCTGGGCTCGCTGATGTCGCAGCAATTGCTGCAGCACATGAGCTCCTATCCGCTCACCATCGGCCTGCTGGCGCTGGCGACGTTCTGCTCGACCTTCGGCTCCAGCCTTTATCTGCAGCGCGTGCATGGCTGGGACCAGACCTCGGCCTTCCTCGCCGGCAGCCCCGGCGCGCTTTCGCAGATCACGATCCTCGCCGCGGAGAAGGGCGCCGACGTCGCGGCGATCGCCGTGGTGCAGACCATGCGCGTCATCATCCTGACCGCGGCGCTGCCGCTGGTGCTGGCGCTGACCGGGGTGACGCGTGCCGCACCGCCGCCCTTGCCGACGACGGTCGCCTCGCCGTTCGGCCTGATCGCCCTGGTCGCCGCATCGATAGGCGTCTCGCTGCTGCTGCGCTGGATCAAATTCCCCGCAAGCTGGATGTTCGGCGCGATGCTCGCCTCCAGCCTGCTGCACGGCTCCGGCCTGATCGATGGCGGCCTGCCGCCCTGGCTCCGCAATATCGCGCTGGTCGGCATCGGCGCCATTATCGGCACCCGCTTCGCGCGGATGAAGACGTCGACCCTGCTCAGCCACGTCAATGCCGGGCTCGGCTCGTTTGCAATCGCGATCGCAATCTCCGCCGTGTTCGTCGCGGTGATCGCCTTCACCACCCAAGTGCGGCTCGCCGACGTCGTGGTCGCCTTCGCGCCCGGCGCGATGGACGCAATGCTGGCACTGGCGCTGACGCTGCACATCGACCCGATCTTCGTCGGCGCGCATCACCTGTCACGGTTTTTGTTCGTCACCATCTCGACGCCGGGCATCATCCATCTGTTCGGACGGCCGCAGGACGATGTCGACGATTAGGTGCTCTCGGTCCCGTCATCCCAGCGCAACGGCTTCGCCGTTGTCGCTGGAGGTGCTCGCGAAGCGAGCCTCGAAGGATGAACGGCCCTGTCGGTGGCGGTGCATGCTTCGAGACGGCCGCTATGCGGCCTCCTCAGCATGACGGATCACGGGAAGCCGTGCCTTTTGACCTCAGGCCTTCGCTGCCCGCACCACACCCCAGCCGGCGATCGCGGCCATCAGCAGCGAGATCAGCACGTTGTAGCCGGCAAGCGAAATGCCGAGGAAGCGCCACTGCACCTCGTCGCAGCGGACCACCTTGACCTTGTCGAGCTGGTCCAGCAGCGAGCCGGCCTTGCCGAAATCCACCAGCGGGCCGGTGCAATCGGTCGGCCCGGGCCAAAAGCCCCATTCGACGCCGGCGTGATAGGCGCCGAGGCCGGCATTGGCGAGCGCGGCGAGACCGAGGATCAAGAGTCCCGCGAGCAGCACCGGGCGCGCCGCGCCGCGGGCGGCCGCAAGCGCCACGACGACGCCGAGCGGGACCGCGAGATAATACGCATAGCGCTGCTCGAGGCAGAGCGGACAGGGCATGACCTCCAGCACGAGCTGGAAGAACCAGGCGCCGGCCAAGGTCACTGCTGCGATCACGGCGATCGCCAGGGCCGAGGTCAGCGCCGGATTGCCAATGGCGGAAGCATGCGACGGATGGGCGGTGGCGGTCGTCACGGCGGTCCTCCTGCGAGCATCATCACGAAAGGTCATGCCCCCGCTCCATGCTCGATCCGGGTGGTATCGCGCGAAAATACCGCTGTCGAGGCACGGGACAATCACATCCGCGCGGGTCGACCGTGACGGACCGCCCGCCGCGGTCAAATCGCGTTCAGCCGATGATGCGCGGGCACGCGCAGACCCCACCGGGTCATCTCTGCCTGCAACTCATCGGAAAAGAAAACGATCGGGTTGAGCAGCCTGCGTTCGTGCCAGAGATGGGACGGATCGCCTTGCGTCTCCCCCGCGGCACGCGCCTTGCGAAAATTGGCTGCCGGAGCGCGGGACATCCCGTCCGCGCGGGTTGACCGTGCCGGACCGCCCGCTATAGTCCGCCGCGCTTCGCGACCCCGGCCGTATCCCGGCCGAGATCATCGCGAATGCCCCTGTGGCGGAACTGGTAGACGCGCTCGACTCAAAATCGAGTTCCGCAAGGAGTGCTGGTTCGATTCCGGCCAGGGGCACCAGCGAAAAATACAAGAAAAAACAATTACTTAATACAAAAATTCGATCCGTCTTGTTTTCAGGGAAATTTTCGCGGCGCGTGTGAAAACACGAGTAAAATTTCGCAGTGGCAAACCGGAATCCGAGTACATTTTGCGTACATCACTCCGTGTGTGCAACTGCCGCCATCCGTTTTGTTTGGTGCCGGAGAGACAAGCGTTCACGGCGAGTTCGCCATTCCGGAACAATGGATTTGAGCAGAAGGCGCGCAAGAACGATGGCGCGCGCTAACCCAAGTTGACTGCCGCCCCGCCCGACCGAAATTCGACAAAGGCGCGTCGAGCGCAGGCAGACTTCCTCCGCTCGCAATTTCCGCGAAGTCGGTGTCGGCGTCCGAGACGCGCGCTATGGCGTTCTCGCGGTGCCTGCCAGGATGCTTCAGACCCGGCAGGAGCAAGCTAATGCAGCACCATCCCAACTAAGATCCAGCCGGGGAGCGAACTGCGGTGCAACCGTCGGCACCTCGGCAAGCTAAGCAATGCTTGTCGCTCACGACGCGCTGGACAGACCACAATCGCTTGTCGACAAGCGCTGTCTCGTCCTGAAGGAATGGACAACAAGTCCCGAATACGTGTCCGCAAATCCGCACGCAAGATTCCCGCGTTGACGGGTAGCTGGCCCATGCGCCAATGGCGGAGAGAGGAACTTCCGATTCCGCCACGGAAGAAATATCAGGCGCAACACAAGTTCAATCCTCAGGAACATGGCAACGCAATTTGCGCGGAAGCTCAAGGGAGAGCCGCTAAGTCGTAGTGAAAGGAAAGGAAAGGAATGGAACAGTCCCCCCAGGTCGGCGACAGGATCACCGACAAATCAGCCTCGCCCGATGACAGCATTGTCCGCGGCTGGATCGGACCGGGTGCGTTCAAGCATTGGACCCACCTGCAGAACTGGATCGAGAAATTCTACCCCGGCATTTTCGCACCGGAATGGCTCTATGGCGGCAAGAAACGCGGCTGGTCGCTGCGCTACAAGAAGACAAAGGCGTTCTGCACCCTCCTGCCGGAATACAAGCGGTTTTCGGCCGTGGTGGTCTTGGGGAAAGCGGAACGAGAAAAATTTGAAGAGCGGCATTATGTGTGGCGCTCGCAGTTGATCAAGCTTTATGATGAAGCCAAAACATACCCAGACGGGAAATTCCTAACAGTTGCGATCTCATCCGCAGATGATCGGCATGATGTGACGGAGCTTTTGACTATGAAGCGCCCTCCACAATCGCGCCGTTGAATGTCGCGGAAATCTTAGGTTTCGCGACCGAATCGGCGACTTTCGGAAGCGAAGTGGAATGCTGCACCGCTCGTGCCGGTGCGTCGCGGCTGCATTCCCCGTTGCTATAGACACCATACATACTGGCTATTGGAAAGCTTCGCCTCCTGCTGCGATCGTACCGCTTTCGCGGATTCAAGAGTGACGTTGATTGACTCACTGCTCACTCCCAACGCGCTCAAGAGGCATCCATGGCTTTCACACTAAAGATCAACGGCTCACGCCATGAGGTCGATGTCGACGGCGATATCCCTTTGCTGTGGGTACTGCGTGACGTCCTCGGCATGACCGGGACCAAGTTCGGTTGCGGCCAGGCGCTGTGCGGTGCCTGCACCGTGCATGTCGATGGTCAGCCGGTCCGCTCCTGCCAGACGTCGATCGATAGCGTCGGCAACAGCGCGGTCATCACCATCGAGGCGATAGGGCGCACGCCGCAAGGAGCCGCGTTGCAAAAGGCCTGGCTGGATCTGGAGGTCGTGCAGTGCGGCTACTGCCAGTCCGGCCAGATCATGTCGGCGGCGGCATTGCTCAAGGATACTCCGAAGCCGAGCGATGCGGATATCGACGCGGCGATGTCGGGGAATGTCTGCCGTTGCGGCACCTATCAGCGCATCCGTGCGGCGATCAAGCAAGCAGCGGGAGTTTGAGCTCATGGATAGGCCGATTCTGAAGCACCGCGCCGAAGACGAAATGGCGATTTCACGGCGCGCGTTTGTTCGGGGCGCGGGTTTGATGCTCGGTTTTGCGCTGACCGGTGCCGGCACGGAGCCTGTGTTCGCGGCGCCTGCGTCGCAAGTGGTCGAAAGCGAGGTCACGGGTACCTTCGCGCCGAACGGATTTGTCCGAATCAATCCGACCGGCGCCGTGACCCTGATCATGCCCATGGTCGAGATGGGACAAGGGGTTTACACGTCGCTCTCGATGCTTCTCGCGGAAGAACTGGAAGTGAGGCTTGACCAGATACAGGTACAGCATGCACCGCCAAATCATGCGCTTTACGTCAATTCGATCATAGGCATTCAGAATACGGGTGGTTCCGCCTCCATCCGCGCCTTCTGGACACCGCTTCGCCAGGCGGGTGCGGTGGGCCGCAATTTGCTGATTGCGGCGGCCGCCAAGCGGTGGAATGTCGATCCGGCGACTTGCCGCGCCAGGAACGGCGTCGTGTCGGATGCCTCGGGTTCGAAGCATCTGAGCTACGGCGAGCTTGCGGAAGCTGCGGCAAAATTGCGTGTGCCGCCGGCGGCTAACGTCAAATTGAAGGATCCGAAGGATTTCACACTGATCGGCACGCGTGCCAAGCGCGTCGATTCTCCGATAAAGGTCGATGGACGCGCGCTCTACGGTATCGATACGCGACTGCCGGGCATGAAGGTCGCGGCAGTCGCTATTTCGCCTGTGCTCGGTGGCAAAGCGAAGACGGTGAACGAGAAAGCCGCGCTGGCAGTGAAGAATGTCCGGCAATTCGTCAACATCGGTGAAGCTGTCGCGGTGGTGGCGGATCACACGGGTGCGGCGAAGAAGGGGCTCGAGGCCGCCGCCATCACGTGGGACGATGGCCCGAACAGCAAGATCAGCAGCGCCGATGTCGTAAGGCAATTGGAGGAGGAATCGAAGAAGCCGGGCGCTGTTGCCCGTAACGTCGGTGATGTAGGGAAGGCGCTTGCGGACGCTGCGCAACGGGTTGACGCCGTCTATCAGGTGCCATTCCTGGCCCATGCGACGATGGAGCCGATGAACTGTACTGTTCATCTGCAGAAGGATCGCTGCGACATTTGGGTCGGTACGCAAGCGCCTACGATCACGCAGTCTCAGGTCGCCGAACTCACCGGCCTGCCAAAGGATGCGGTCAAAATTCACAATCATCTGATTGGCGGCGGCTTCGGTCGAAGGCTGGAAGCCGATGGCACGATTCTCGCCGTCAAGATCGCCAAGCACGTCGACGGCCCGGTGAAGGTGATCTGGAGCCGCGAGGAAGACATCCAGCACGATATGTATCGGCCCTACTATTTCGATCGGCTGTCGGCCGGACTTGATACGGCTGGCCAGCCGGTCGCCTGGACGCATCGGATCGCGGGCTCCTCGGTCATGGCGCGCTATTATCCCCCTTACTTCAAGGACGGATTGGACCCCGATGCCGTAGAAGCCGCGGCCGAGCCGCCCTATGCGCTGCCCAATATCCATGTCGACTTTGTCCGGGTCGAGCCCCCTGGTGTCCGGACGTCCTGGTGGCGCGGCGTCGGACCGACTCACAACGTTTTTGTGGTCGAAAGCTTCGTCGATGAGCTCGCTCATGCCGCGAAGCAAGATCCCGTCACCTATCGCAAGAGATTGCTTGGCCACAATCCGCGAGCGCTCGCTGTTCTGTCGCTTGCGGCGGAAAAATCGGGATGGGGATCACCCCTTCCGACGCGGCATGGCCGCGGAATTTCGGTACAGTTCGCATACGGAAGTTACACTTCGCAAGTCGCCGAAGTCGAGGTGGGCATCGATGGCTCTATCAAGGTCAAGCGGATCGTCTGTGCGATTGATTGCGGCATGTACGTCAACCCGGATACGATCGAAGCACAGATTCAAGGCGGCACGCTTTTCGGCCTGACCGCCGCTCTCCATGGATCAATCACTTTCAAGAATGGACGGGTCGAGCAGAGCAATTTCGACAGCTATCTGCCGATGCGTATCGACGAGGTGCCAGTGGTGGAGACGCACTTGATCAAGAACGCCGAGGCTCCGGGTGGTGTTGGTGAAGCTCCGACAGCCATCGTTAGTGCTGCAGTGACCAATGCGATCTTCGCCGCGACCGGCAAGCGTGTACGCAGCCTGCCGATCGATAAGGATTCGCTGAAGTCGTCATCCTAGTCCTTGCCCGTCATCCCGCGTGACGGCTTTCTTAGTGCGCTCATCGCATGCCGCGGTGGCGTCGAAGACTTTCTCGTCAGCCATCCCGACCTGAAGGCGGTTCAGGATTGATCTGCAAGAGTTTCACTTCCATACTCCCGTACTCTGATCATGATTGCGCCATGGGGCACGGGAGGAAAGTCGGTTAGTGGTACGAGCGAGAATAGCGACGCCCTCGCCGACCCTTGGAGAACAGGCTTAGCAGCACTAGCGGCGCCGGTAGACAGCAATAAAGGGCCACTGTCATGCACACGAAAGCGGTTCCAAGGCAGGCTCTCGCCAGACAGAACGTGTTGCTGCCCACGGGTTCCACTGTGAAATTGTCTACAACGGACCTCGACAACCTAATGCAGGCGCTCGACATCAATGTCGTCGCGCTAACTGAGATACTGGTGCCACACGGCCACCGAGTGCAATTTGGGACGATTGACGTACCCGGAATCCACTACAACTTGAGTGGCGTGGGACGCATATCGATCAACAGCGGACCGGCGATACCGTTGAGCCCTCATTTGCTCATCATCGTACCGCCAAACACTCCGTTCATGATCGAAGTTGACGGTGGGAGTGGCCCACCGAAGCTCATTTCGAAAGACTGCTGGACCCATCAAGACGGCATTCTCCGCGTCGCGGCGCCGAATGAGCAACCCGAAATCGTCCAAGTATGCGGTTTTTTTAATGCATCCTTTGGTCAGTCGGTGAGGCTGTTCGGAGAACTCCGCGAACCGGTGATCGAGCAATTCGAGCCGGCGGACAAGATCGACCTGAAGCTTCGCGAGGCTATGGACGAGTTGCTGCAGCAAGAGGTCGGCGTTGGAGCCATGACAGCGTCTCTGCTCAAGCAGATCGTCGTCTCATTGGTGCGTCGGTCCCTCAGGTCATCCCAGCGGTGGACCGAGCGATTCTCGATACTTGCCGACAGGCAGGTCACCCGTGCTTTTGCGGATATGGTCGCGCGGCCGGGAGCAGCCCATTCAGTTCAAAGCTTGGCGCACAGTGCAGGATTGAGTCGCTCGGCGTTCATGGCTCGCTTCTCGGCCATCTTTGGACAATCGCCGATGGCCATCTTGCGAGACTTGAGGATGCGCCAGGCCGCAGTCGATTTGACGACAACGACGATGCCGATCGACGTCGTTGCTCTTAATGCGGGGTACGAGAGCCGTTCAAGTTTTGTGCGGGCTTTTCGAAAGGCGTACAAGCGAGATCCGAGCGACTATCGGCAGATGGCCAAGGATGGCAAAGCCGGCGCAGGCATTTGAGAAAGAGGCGCCGATAACAAGATTGACAGGCTTAGGGGCAACTGCGCGAACGGTAGCACGAACTTTGTCTACGCTGCCCAGCCCAAGCCGCGGAGAGCATCTTTACCGGCGAGCGCGGGCGGAGGACTACGGCCGTCGCTGCCGCCAGCTTGTGCCAGAACTCCTTAAGTCCCCTTCAAATCCTCGACCAACATCGCCGTCGCGTGGCGTGCGAGCGCCTGGGTCGGGGCGTTGGTATTGCCACTGGTGATGTTCGGCATGATCGAGGCGTCGATCACCCGAAGGCCGTCGACCCCGCGGACCCTGAGCCTGGCGTCCACCACCGCTCGCTCATCCTGACCCATCCGGCACGTTCCGACCGGGTGCCACATCGTCGTCACGACGCGCTGCACCCATTCGCCGATCTCCGCGTCCGACTGGATATGCGGACCGGGATCCATCTCTTCCTCGATCACCGACGCCAACGACTCCTGGGCCATAACCTCGCGGATCGCCCGTACTGATTCCACCGCGGCCCTCAAGTCTTCCGCCTCACCGATGAAGTTTGGGTTGATCAGGGGCATCGACGTCGGGTCGCTATCGGCCAGCCGCACCCAGCCGCGGCTCTTGGGCTGAAGCACCACGAGCTCGAAGGTGACGCCCGAGCGGCTGCCCGTCGGGCCGAGTTGCTCGTTCAAGATGATAGGAGCGTGGTAGCATTGGATCGTGGGGTCGGCGGCGAAGTCTGACGGGTTCCAGTGCGTAACGGTCTCAATGCCGTTGCCCGACGCCGGGCCGTCCTTGGTGACGAGATACCGCAGGCCGGCCTTAATCGTGCCGAGTCCCTGAGCGGCAGCCTGATAACCGAGATCGCCCTTCACATAGGCACGAACCGGGACCATCGGGTGGTCATGGAGATTTTCGCCAACTCCCGGAGAATCGACGGCCACCGCGATGCCGTGCCGCCGCAGCTGCTCGGCCGGTCCAATGCCTGAGTGCATGAGAATTTTGGGGCTATGGACGGCCCCGGCCGACAGCACGACCTCGCCGGCCATGATCCTCTCGAGGCCGCTGTCTTTCAGTTCGATGCCGACAGCTCGTTTGTCCTCGACAAGAATTCGAATGACGGTCGAGTTGATGAGAAGAGTGACGCGGCCTGAGGCGAGGTGCGGACGCAAATAAGCGTCGACCGCGCTGCACCGGCGTTGATTTCCGACCGTCGACTGAACGGGCGAAACGCCGATCTGGCTTTCGCCGTTATAGTCGGGATTATAGGGAATCCCATATTCCTGGAACGCTTTGAGGCAATATTGGTTCAGGTCGTTGATGCCCTTGGGCAACTGGACCGCCAGACCACCGTTGATACCGTGATATTCGTCGTGGAAGGTGTCGTTGCGCTCTTGTGCCATGAAGACGGGAAGCAGGTCTTCATAAGACCATTTGCCGGTGTCACCGACCGCATCCTGCCACCCGGCGAAGTCGCGCACCTGGCCACGGACGTAACACATCGCGTTGATCGAGGAGCCGCCGCCGAGCACTTTGCCTGAGCGATATGCTCTCTTCTTACCGTGCTGGGGAACCGTCTCGTGCTTCCAGACATGTCTGTCGTGGACCAAGATATTGGCGAAGCCGGCGGGAATGTGAATGAACGGATCGCGGTCCATGTCGCCCGCTTCGACCAGCGCGATCGACGCATCGGTGTGTTCGGCGAGATAGCTCGCGACGACGCAGCCGGCCGCGCCCGCGCCAACAATGACGATGTCGTACCTCTCCTGGGGCATCTGCAACTTTCTCTTTCGCACCATGTTTGGCCCAATCAACGCCCCGGGTGCCGCGCTGTCGCGGCGCTTGATCCGGAGATTGATTGGACCTTGCTTTTGAAGAGTGACCTTGCAACTCCGGCGAGGGAAATCACCTCTCGCCATCGAGTCGATAGACGATCGTTATTGTCGCTTACCGCGCCGCATGACGCGGTTCGAGGAGACCGCCAAGCACCTCGATTCCGTCGAGGCGCAGCAGGTGGAACGTCGTCGCCGCCTTCAGGCTGCAGTGCGCCTGCCCAATGTCGAACGCGTAGCGACCGGCTCCTCAGGCGCGTTCAAGACTGACGTCGTGAGCAGGACGGCAGCAGCGAGGACCCAATAGTACCAGGCGTCAAGCCCGGCGAATTGGAAGGCAAACGGGGCGATGATGAACACCACGCCGACGGCGCGATCGACCCAAAGGTGCAGCCAGTAGGGAATGATGCGGACGAGCCCGGTAGGATGGTCGGTCAGAGCGGCCAGGAGCAGCGCGGCCACACCGGCAACGACTGAGAGCCACATTGCGGCCGGCTCGCTCTTGCCAAGGTCCAGCACGCTGCGATCAGGAAGATCGCGACGGGATAGTCGATCAAATAAGCATGAATGGACCTGGTGATGAAGCGAAACGACATCGCTGTCTCCTACTCGTTTGGATTTGTCTGGTTGCTTGAGCGGGTCCTTACGGCGTGGAGAGTGCATCACCAATATGATGATCAGGACGATCGCGCCGCGCTGCGCTGCAAGCGCTCAATGCAACCGTCACAGGTCGGCCCCGCTGGACGAACAGTAAGCAGGCACGCGAACTATTAGAAATGCCCGGTCGTTATCGTTTCCATTCCACCTCACCCAGCGCCGAGGAGGCCGGATTAGTGTGTCGTCGGTCACCAGTCCGAGAGCGGCCCGATCTTTCCGGAATGCGAATGAACGGTGTGGTCAATTGGTTCGAGAGGGGTGCTCGCGAGCCTTCCTTACGCTACGCTTTCTGCCGGTTTGGAGTGGCTCACTTCTATCGACCGGCCGACACGTCAGCCCTCGAACAGCGTCGCTTGCTTCATGCGCGGCGCGTTGGGGGGCTTTTGAAGTAGCAACGGCGGACGCATGCGCGCGCATGCCGTCCTCAGACACTGAACCGCGATTTCATGCCGTTCGCACAACGGCTGACCAGTCGCGAAGGCGCGTGACCTTGACGAAAGCGTCAAGCGCCGGCGAGTAGCGGCGCCCCTGCACGGCCAGTAGCCGCACCTCCCGCGAAGCCAGGTCGCCTTCGAGCGGGATAGTCTTGAGCATCGGAAGGTGCGGCATGTGCTCGGGCGCGAGTATTACGCCGAAGCCAGCGGCGGCCATGTGTTGCAGGTGCAGGTCGTTGCCGCTGCGGTGCCCGAGGTGGAGCGGTTCCTCGGGGAAATAGGCCTGCTGGATCTTCGCTACCACGTCGCAGTCGGCGCGTTCCAGCAGGATCGTCTCACGGAGGTCGTCGATGCCGATCGAGGGACGGTTTGCCAACCGATGTGTCGGCGCAAGGACCGCGACGTAGCGCTCCTCGAACAGCGACCAGTCGTCGATGCGGTCAGGCATGTCCCGCACGTCCCCGACCATTGCTGCGCTGATCTCCCCCTTGAGCAAGAGGTTGACGAGCTTCTCTGCTGCTCCTTCACGCAACTCGACGTGAAGTCCGGGGACGCCCTTTGCGGTCTCCGCGATCGGATCGAGGACGAGCGACGCCGAGATGGAAGGAGCAAGGCCGATCTTCAGCGGCGCGACCTCCTTGCGTTGGAAATCCTGGGCCTTGCGGCGCACCGTCTCAGCTGAGACGAGTGTGCGCTCCAGCATCGGCAGGACTTCCTTTCCAAGGTCGGTGAGCTGCGTCAGCCGGCGCTCGCGGTAGATCAACTGGCCGCCGAGTTCCTGCTCGAGCTTCTGCACCCCCTTGGTCAGCGCGGGCTGCGCGACATTGCACTGCTCGGCTGCGCGGGTGAAGTTGAGTGTAGACGCGACGGCGAGGAAATAGCGAACCTGATGAAGCTCCATCGTTGATCCTCCGTCAAGTCGCGGCGAGTCTTGAGATGCTGGCGATGACCCGACACCCATCGCATCTCATCTTGACGGCCTGGGCTATTGCGGTCGATTCCGCGAAGGTACTGTGAAGTTCACTTGTTGCTGATTGTGCTAAGCGTTCGCTTAGACGCAAGAACGTAAACCTCGCGCACCCGGATCCGCTAGCCGGATGGGCACCAAAAGGAGATCGCGGCGCAGCAAGATGCCGCAGAAATGCCCCCCACACACGAAAGCGCGGAGTAAGCACCTTTCGGGCTCAGGAGTTGTGCAGGTGATGCAGATCCTTATTGAGAATGTCCGCCATTCGGCTGAGTTCGGGAAGCGAACGCGCCTTCATCTTCCGCATCAAGTTCACGCGATGCACCTTCACCGTAGATTCGGAGATGCCGATATCGTTGGCAACTTGTTTGTTGAGGCGACCGGCCACGACGCCGAACATGACTTCACGCTCTCGGGAGCTGAGCGTTTCGAAACGCTGCTTGAGCGCAGCCACCGCGCTCTCACTCTCTCGACGGGCACGATCGCGAGCGAGGCCGGCTTCGACGGCATCAAGGAGATCCTGATCACGGAACGGCTTTGTAAGGAACTCTATCGCGCCACCCTTCATCGCTTGCACGGTCATCGGCACGTCGGCGTGTGCCGTGATGAAGATGATCGGCACTTGCCTGTTTGCGGCAACGAGGTCGCGCTGAAGCTCAAGACCGCTGCGCCCTGGCATTCTCACGTCGAGCACCAGGCAAGTAGGACCGTCCGGCGGATCGGACTGGAGAAAATCGGGAACCGACGAAAATTGTCGGGCAGGTAAGCCAACGGTCCGCAACAGACGCACGACCGAGTCGCGAAACTCGGGATCGTCATCGATAACCAAGACACTGGGATTTGCCTCACCCACTCTCGGCATCCTGCATCGGAAAAGCGCATTTTCCCTATCACCGTTTGTCACTCTACGCCCAATCCATCGTGATGAACAATCTTTGATGACTAGGCGGTTAGCCGAATGCCTAAGCCATCGCTTAGGCGCGGCGACATTGCGTTATAGGGTAATGTCAATGACATTAGGTTGCATGCTGCGCGAGTTGCCCCGCCGGTCCGCGGAGGTGCCCGGAATCCGCAATGTCGAACCGTACACTGATAGCAATCGTTGACGATGATCAGCCCTATCGTGAGTCAATGCGAAAACTCATGATGCTGCTGGGCTACACCGTCGAAGCGTTTCCGTCAGCGGCCGATTTCTTGGCATCGCGGGTCATGCCGGAAACCGCCTGCTTGGTCACCGACGTTAACATGCCCGGAATGACTGGGGTCGAATTGCACAGGTATTTGGTCGATGCAGGGTACGCGATTCCGACGATCCTCATTACCGCCTACCCGGATAAGGTCGTCAGGGATCAGGCTCTAAAGGACGGGGTTGTTTGCTATCTCGGCAAGCCAGTGGACGAGGACAGTCTCGCGCGGTGCCTACGTTCGGCCCTGCAGTCCGGTACACCGATTGACGACAATCTATGAGTCGTTGTTCGCCGGCAGGGTAAACTGAAACACGGCCCCGCGAGGTTCATTCGGTTCCGCCCATAGCTTGCCCTCATGTGCGAGGATGATGGAGCGGCATATCGACAGCCCCATCCCCGTTCCACCGGACTTCGTGGTGTAAAAGGCGTCGAAGACTCGATCGAGATCTTCCGGATCAATGCCCGGCCCCGAATCGCGGACCGCCACGAGGACGCTGGTCTGATCCTCCTCGGTGCTGATCAACAGCTCTCTTGCCCCTTCCTCAACCGAACTCATTGCTTCAGCCGCATTCAGGATCAAGTTCAGCAAAACCTGTTGCAGCTGAACGCAATCCCCCATGACCGGAACCAATCCATCTGCAAGCCGCGTTTGGACCAAGACGCCATTCCTGTGGATCACGCTTTGTGCCAGGACGATCACTTCGTTAGTAGCCGCATTGAGATCAAAGCGCTCCTTTCGCGGAGGCGCTTTCTTGATGTGATCGCGCATCCGTCCGACGATATCCTTGGCTCGGTCCGTATCCCTGACAACGCAAGCGAGGGCTTCCATTGTCTCATCCAGATCTGGCGGATTCATCTCCAAGAAGCGCATTCCTGCACGGGCGTTGTTACGTGCGGTAGCGATCGGATGCAGTATTTCGTGAGACAGCGAAGCGGCCAATTCTCCCATCATGCTGACGCGGTTCATGTGGGCGAAATCCAACTCGAGCTGACGCAGCTTTTCACGTTCGTCCTGTGACCGCCTCCGCTCCGTCACATCGACAGTGGTGGTGATAACCTCGGCCAGCTTGCCCCGTGGCGAAAACACATGATAGCTGGTTCCTTCGACCCACTTGATTGTGCCGTCAGGCAGGAGGAGTCTGAACTCGGCAATGAAATCCCTTTTCTGGCGCACCGCCTCCTGGACCGCTCCCCAAACTCTGTCGCGGTCCTCTGCGTGAATGCGTTTCCACATGCTTTTTTGAGTTGGAAGGCCTTGCAGCGGATCAAATCCCCAGATCCTGTAACTCTCGTCCGACCAATAGAGGTATCGCATCGTTGTCGCGTTGTAGATCCAGTTGCCGGTGCGGCTAAGTCTCTGTGCCTGGCTAAGCGCTTCCTCGACGCGCTTGCGCTCTGTCAAATCGAGCACGAAAGCAAGCCCCTCGTCGCCTCCTTCCTTGAACAGAGCGGCGCCAATAAGCACAGGGACCCGGCTGCCGTCTTTCCGAACATATTCCTTCTCGAAGGGCTGAACTTTCCCGGTTGAGTTCAGTTCCGCCTGAGTCAGCATGTCGCGCTCGCGCCATTCCGGCGGGGACAGATCGGGCCAGCGCACGCGCCCCGAAACCAAGTCCTCACGGTCATATCCCAGGATGCGCAGAAGCGCGTCATTGGCTTCAAGAATTCGACCTTCGCGGTCGGCAATGAGGATTCCAATAATGTTCGCGTCGACCAAACGCCTAATCTTCCCTTCGCGATCTGCGACGTCGCGATACAGCTGCGAGTTTTCGAGCGAGATTGCTGCCTGCGACGCAAGTACCTTCAACACTGTGACGCGGTCAGGTGTGAAAGCGTGCGCCGTCAGGTTGTTTTCGAGGTAGAGTACACCTGCCAGTCTGCTCTGTTTGAGCAATGGCAGGCAGAGAATTGAACGGGCGTGATGCCGATGAATGTAATGATCAGCCGAAAACGGGTTGGCGGCTGCGGCATCGTGGAGAAGAACGCTCTCTTTCGTCCGGACCACGTAATGTAGGATGGACTCCGGCAGATCGGCAGCGGTTACACCTGCTTGTCGCTGACCGACGGTCACCGTATTATTGCTGGTCGTGACTTCCGCCTCA
Organism: Bradyrhizobium sp. USDA 3364; assembly: GCF_054056355.1. Taxonomy (NCBI): domain Bacteria; kingdom Pseudomonadati; phylum Pseudomonadota; class Alphaproteobacteria; order Hyphomicrobiales; family Nitrobacteraceae; genus Bradyrhizobium; species Bradyrhizobium sp. USDA 3364. The sequence continues at coordinate 3,742,680 of NZ_JBSRYG010000002.1, read as the reverse complement.
ATCCGATAGCCATCACTTACCGCAAGAAGCAACAGACCTCGCCCGGCACCCGCGTGTTCAATCGCTGTGCGCATCAGCGTGTCGATCAGCTTTTCCGGAACGATCTCGCCCGATACGGCCTGCGAGACCTTGATAACAGTAGCTAGATCCAGTTGTTCGCCGGTGGGGCCGGCAACCGGCTTTTCCTCCCTGAGGTGCGGATACAGTTCGTCGAGTTGGCGTACCTTGCCGTCAGCTCCCCAACGGATGTATGCATACCGTGCGTCCCGCAGGTAGGCATGCGCGATCTTCTTGAACCCGCGAGCAGCATAAAAGCGTGCGGCGGATTCGTTGGCGAGCGCCTCGTTGTGGACAAAGCCGTGCATTTGTGCGGAGTGGATAGCGTGCTCGTAAAGATGTTCGGCATCGACCGCGCGGCCTTCGATCCGGGCGATCTCCGCCCCGACGAGTGCGGCACGGTTCTCGAAGTTGTGCGGGCACGCCGTCGCCCAGACCTCGAGCTGTCGGTGGTGCGCGGCCAGTGCTCTGACGTGCTCCTGCTGTTGGCCGGCTGCCGCAGGGTCGCAGGACGCTGCCCTGGCGAGCGCACTGTAGAAGTGATATTCCGCGCATTCGAAGAAAGACGCTGATGTCGGCTGCAGCCGTTGCGCCCTCAAAGAGGCCTCGAGGGCACCCGCATAGTCATCGGCAAAGAGGCGTGCCTGCAGCTTTCGGGTCCAATACGAGCCCGCGGCCAACGCCAAATCCGGGTTGCTGCGGAAACGGGCCTCCAGTTCGAGTTCGTCAAACTGCCCATCGTCAAAGCAACCGAAGATCGGCGTCAAGCCGCGGAGTGTCCGTATCAGCCCAAGCTGGCCGGCGATGGAGTCAATCGCAAAACCGAACCGTATGGTCCGCGCGAACGCGAGACCGTGCTCGACCTCGACTTGCGCGTTATCGAGCGCATCTCCCGCCGCGAGAAGATACGTGTTCAAGTGGGTGTAGTAGTACGCCGCAAAAGTGAGGTCGCCGGCCTGGCTTGCCGTCTCAAACGCACGCCGCAGCAGGTCACGACCTTCCTGGACGTGTCTTGTCCAGAACATGAGTAAATATCCAAAATTCAAATAGGTCCTGGCCTGGAAGCGCTTAAGCCCGCGCTGCTCGACCAGTTCATAGCCGAGACGGCCGAATCGAAGTCCCGCCTGGTAGTCGCCGAATTCCGGTCCAGCAAGCCTGCCAAGCACTGCATAGGCGTAGCACGAGCCGTCACAATTGCCGCCCTCAAGGCTGAGATTGACGGCTCGACAGATGACCATCGAACGTACGTTCGCATCCGTATAGTGGGCCGGCGGCCCGAGCTTTGTCAGGACATCGACGGTCGCGAGCGACGCGGCATTGCTCATCAAAGGCAGATCAATGAGGCTTTCTATCGTGCGGGAACCGAGTTGGGACCAGATCCGATCATACTCGCGCCGAGCCTCGTCTTCCGTCGGGTGCGGCGACCAGTCGATGCCCAGGTGACGGAGATAGTCGAGACCGACCGCGATCGCGCGGCTGCCCTGATCCAAGGTCGTGTAAAGATCCACCTGCAGGCACGTGACGCGGGCCCGCTCGATCGTCGTTGCGGAACGGGCCGACAGCACCGCCAGGCGCTGCTCAGCTTCCGCCAGTGCACCCGTGAGGAATTCACATTCGGCCCGGTGCAGCTCCAGCTCAAAGATCAGGTCGTGCCGGCGCTCCCAGGGGTCCCCCGGCAGCAGCGCCGCGCCGCAGGACAGGTAGTTCAGCGCTGAGCCATACGCTGTCGAGGTCTTGGCGCGCCTGCCTGCAACTAGATTCAACTCTGCGACCCGCTCGAGCTCCTCAATTGACGTGATGAGATGCGAGCCACGGTTAAGCTGATTGACGATTTCGAAGATCGTCTCCTCCAGCTTCTCCGGAGAGGTCTCGGCTGCGAGCAGTATCCCTATTCGAAGATGGGCTTCGGCACGCGATTCCTCCGCGATCAAGGAGTAGACAGCTTCCTGAACACGGTCGTGAAGGAACCTGTAGGAATTTTCCGAACGAAAGATCAGTCCTGCTCGCACCGCCTCCCAAAGCCGGCCATGCACCTCCTCCTCGGAGTCCTGGTAGACGATCCGCAACATGGTGAACCCGGCGTCGTCGCCGAGGCAGGCGAGCGTTTGCAATGCGCTCCGGGTTTCGGCGGACAGGCGGTTCAGCTTCCCCACCATGAGGTCCACCACATTGTCGGTGTAACCCTTGGCGTGGATGCGACTCAGGTCCCAGCGCCATCGTGCCTCGCCATAATCGAAAGTGAGCAATGCTTCGTCGGCGAGCGCAGAGATGAACTGAATAGCGAAAAGCGGATTACCGGTTGTCTTCTCGTGGATCAACTGTGCCAGCGGCGCGACTCTCTCTGGCTCGCTGTGAACGGAATCCGCGACCAAGTGTCCCAAGGTTTCACAGGTCAGGGGTGCCAAGACGATGTCTTGTAGTATCGCTCCAGCTTGGCGCATCGCGTCGAGCTTGTGCATCAGCGGGTGGGAGGGATCAATTTCGTTGTCACGGTAGGCACCAATCAACAACAGGTTCTGTACGTCCGGCCGGGTCAACAGATCCTCGAGCAAATCGAGCGTTGCAGCATCGAGCCATTGGAGATCGTCGAGGAACAGGGCGAGTGGATGTTCCGGCCGCGCGAATACGCCGATAAATCGCCGGAGTACCAGTTGAAATCGGCCCTGCGCATCCTGTAGCGGCAGTTCAGGGACCGGAGGCTGTTCGCCGATGATGTGCTTCAATTCCGGGACGAGATCAACGATCAGCCGACCGTTCGGTTCGAGCGCCTCGAGCAGCGCCTCCCGCCATCGCCGCAGCTCCGCTTCGGTCTCGCTCAAAAGCGGTCGGATCAGGCTCTGAAAGGCCTGCGCAAGGGTGGCGTAAGGGATGTCGCGCTTGTACTGGTCAAACTTGCCCGATGCAAAAAGACCGCGGGGCAGAACAAGCGGCTTATGAAGCTCGTTGACGAACGCGGACTTGCCGATGCCGGAATATCCGGAAACCAACACCAACTCCGGCCTGCCGCCGGCGACGATACGGTCGAAGGAGGCAACCAAGGTACCGATCTCGGCCGTCCGACCATACAGCTTTTCAGGGATCAGCAGCCGGTCCGGGGTGTCGTGTTCCCCAGGTGCGAATTCGTCGATATCGCCTCGGGCCTCCCATTCAGCAAGGCAACGCCGTAGATCGATCTCGGCGCCTGTAGCCGTCTGATAACGCTCCTCAGCAGTCTTGGCGAGCAGCTTCATAATGATCGCAGAGACCGAGCCTGGGAGGTTTCTCAGCCGCTCGTTGGGCGGCACCGCTGGTCTTGCAATATGACAGTGCACCCATTCCATCGGATCGGCCGCCGTGAAGGGCAGAACGCCCGTGAGCATCTGGTACAGCGTAACGCCGAGGGCGTAGAGATCGCTGCGGGCGTCGACCGAGCGGTTCATCCGCCCGGTTTGTTCTGGTGCCATGTAGGCGAGCGTACCGGCGATGGTCTCGGGCGGCTCGGGCGCCTGCCGCTCGCGAGACAAGCGCGATGCGATGCCAAACCCGGTGAGCCGCACGTGTCCGTCCGCGCAGTTCACGACAACATTGGCTGGCTTAATGTCTTTATGGATGAGCCCACGCTGATGAAGCTTGCCCAGAGCCGACGTAACAGCGATACCCAGGGTCAAGCACGCCCCTATCTCCATAGGGCCATCGAGCAAATGGTCGAGCGGCTCGCCGGCCTGATCGTCCAGCACCAGCACGGTCCGTCCGGCGTCGCGCATGAGAGCCAGCGGCCGCGCGGCCCATGACCCATCGAGCTCATCTTTCAGCTCGTATTCGTGCGTGAGGCGATCGAGCTCTGACCGAGACGGGTGATCGGCGGCAACGGCGACGAGCAGTACAGCGAGCCGGTTGCCATTGTCGTCCAGTCGCCAGCCGCGGCTGAACACACGCTCGCCATCCTCCCACATCAGCTGAGAGCCATCGTCCGAGCACACGACGTTGAGCGGCTGCCGCACCACCTGCGAGACTCCGGCGTCGAGTTTCACACACGCGCCCTTTCCGGCCCAGAGAGAACGTACCCCGCCGGCCGAGAAATGTCAGTCATCCGTTGGTCGTGCGGACGCGGAACCTTCTCCTTCAGCAGCAATTTAGCCATTTGGAGCCACTTGCCCGACTTTATTCGTGCGCGCACCACACGCGGGTCAACGGCCGTTATCCCGCTCATCTCTCATAGGCCTTAGGGTCCGCGCGACGGAGATAGGCGTTCGGGCTTCATCGCATGTCGGCGAAGAGCGGCTCATTCCGCCGCCGCCGTCGTCCGGGAGGCCGACCTGCCCTCGTTCCTTCCTTCGGCGAGGTTGCGCACCACCATGTAGAAGATCGGCGTGAACAACAGGCCGAACAGGGTGACGCCGAGCATACCGAAGAATACGGCAACGCCGACCGCCTGGCGCATTTCCGAGCCTGAGCCGGTCGACACCACCAGCGGCAGCACGCCGAAGATGAAGGCGAACGACGTCATGAGGATCGGCCGCAGCCGCAGGCGGCAGGCCTCGATGACCGCTTCCAGCCGGGGCCGGCCCTCGAGCTCGATGTCGCGGGCGAACTCGACGATCAGGATGGCATTCTTGGCCGCCAACCCCACCAGCACCACGAAGCCGATCTGGGTCAGGATGTTGACGTCTTGCCCCATGAGCCGTACGCCGATGGTGGCCGCGAACAGGCACATCGGCACGATCAGAATCACCGCAAAGGGCAATGTCCAGCTGCCATATTGCGCAGCCAGCACCAGATAGACGAACAGCACGCAGATCGGGAACACGTAGAGGCCGGCATTGCCGCCCGTCACTTGCTGATATGACAGGTCGGTCCACTCGAAGGAAAAGCCGCTTGGCAATGTCTTGTCGGCCAGTTGCTTGATGGTGTTGAGGGCGGTCGCAGAACTCACTCCGGGCGCCGGCTCACCTTGCAGTTCCGACGCCGAGTAGAGATTGTAGCGCGCGACACGATCAGGTCCCGAGACGTCCTTGAAGTCCACCACGCTGCCGAGCATCACCATGTCGCCGGCCGCATTGCGCGTGCGTAGCCGCGCAAGGTCGGCGGTTTCCTTGCGGAATGGGAGATCTGCCTGGGCGGTGACGTGATAGGTACGTCCGAACAGGTTGAAGTCGTTGACATAGGTCGAGCCGAAGTAAGTCTCGATCGTGTCGGTGATGCTGCCAATGGGGATGCCGAGCTTTTGCGCCTTGATGCGATCGATATCGACAAACAGCTGCGGCGTGTTGGCTGTATAAGGCGAGAACACAGAGGTCAGGTCTGGCGACTTCCGTGCGGCGGCGACGAGTTCGTTGGTCGCGGCCGCGAGCAATTCGGGACCTCGTCCTTGTCGATCCTGGATGCGGATGGCGAAACCACCGCCGGTGCCGATGCCGGGCACAGCAGGCGGCGGAATGACGATGATGAAGGCGCCCTGGATCACCGACAGCCGTTTGCGCAGATCGGCCGTGATCACGCTGGCCGACAATCCCTTCTTCTGTCGTGCCTCCGGCTCGTCGAACACCGGGAACAACGCCGCGGCGTTGCCGGCCTGCGTACGTGTTGCGCCGGAGAAGCCGCTGAACGCCCCAACACGGACGATACCTGGCGTATCCAGCGCAATCCGCTCGATGTCGCGGACCACCTCGGCGGTGCGTGCGAGCGACGCGGCGCCCGGCAACTGCACCGAAATGATGAGGTAACCGCGATCCTGCGCCGGGATGAAGCCCTGCGCGGTGGTGGCGAGCAACCAGCCGGCGCTGCCGATCAACGCAATATAGAGCAACAACATCGGCGCTGAATGTCGGATCACGAAGGATGCCGTCGCCGCATAGCCGCTCGACAGCCGGTCGAACATGCGGTTGAAGACTCCCGTGAAGACCGACCAACCGCGCGCGATCACGTTCCAGCGCGCCGGCGGACGCTTCTTCGCGTGCGGCACCAGGATCTGCGAGGCCAGCGCGGGTGACAGCGTCAACGAGCAGAAGCAGGAGATCGCGGTTGCGACCGCGATGGTGACGGCAAATTGCTGGAAGAACTGCCCGGAAATGCCGCCAAAGAATGCCGTTGGCACGAACACTGCGCACAGCACGAGCGCGATCGAGACGAGTGCACCACCGACCTCCTCCATGGTCTTGAGCGCCGCCTCGCGCCGGCTCATACCTTGCTGAAGATGTCGCTCGACGTTTTCGACCACCACGATCGCGTCGTCGACCACGATGCCGACCGCGAGCACCAGACCGAACAGCGTCAGATTATTGACCGAGAATCCGAGCACTGCCATCACTGCGAAGGTTCCAACAAGCGATACAGGGATCGCGATGATCGGAATGATCGCAGGCCGCCATCCCTGCAAAAACACCAGCACCACGATGACGACGAGTGCCATCGCCTCGTAGACCGTCTTGATCAGCTCATGCACCGATTGGGTGATGAATTCGGTGGGGTTGTAGCCGATATTGTAGTCGAGGCCCTTGGGAAAACTCTCCTTCAGCTTCGCCATGGTGGTGGAGATCGCCTTCGCCGTCGCGAGCGCATTCGATCCGGGCCGTTGCGTCACCACCATCGCGACCGCCGACTTTCGCAGGATGCGGCTACTGGTGGCATAGGACAGCGCGCCGAGCTCGACGCGGGCAACGTCGCGCAGGCGCACGGTACGGCCGTCGGAGCCAGCCTTCACCACGATGTCCTCGAATTGCCTGATATCTTTGAGGCGGCCGGTGAAGACGAGGTTCGGCTGGAATGCGCGGTCGGCGATCGGCGGCTCCGCCATCTGACCGCCGGTGATCTGCAGGTTCTGGGCCCTGACCGCGGCGACGACGTCACTTGACGTCATGCCCAGATTGGCGATCTTGTCAGGGTCGAGCCACAGCCGCATCGAGTAGTCGCGCGCGCCGAACATCTGGATGTCGCCAACTCCGTCGAGCCGCAGAAGCTGGTCGCGCACCTGCAGCAGCGCGTAGTTAGAGATGTAGAGCTGGTCGAACGTGTCGTCGGGCGATAGCACGAACACGGCCATCAGAATGTCAGGCGAGTTCTTCTGCGTGACGACGCCGTTGCGCTGCACCTCTTCCGGCAGTTGCGGCTGCGCGATCGCGACGCGATTCTGTACCAGTACCTGAGCTTTGTCGAGGTCGGTGCCGAGCTTGAAGGTGACGGTAATGGTCAATTGGCCGTTCGAGGTCGCCTGGCTGTACATGTACAGCATGTCCTCGACGCCGTTGATCTGCTGCTCGATCGGCGCGGCGACGGTGTCGGACACGGCCTGCGCCGAAGCGCCCGGATACTGCGTGGTAACCGTGACGGTCGGCGGCACCGCCTGCGGATATTCCGAGACCGGCAACGTCTGGTAGGCGATCGTGCCGACGATCAGGAGAACGATCGACAGCACCATCGCGAGGATGGGCTGGTTAATGGAAAGCCTGCCGAGATTCATGGCTTCGCACCTGCCGGAGCTTTTTCTCCTGCCGGAACCTTGGCACCTGGCGCGGGCTTGTCGTCCGCCCCAGCCTGCGCCATTTTCGGCGTCACCTTGGCCCCGACGCGGGCGCGCTGCAGCCCGTCGACGATCACATGGTCCTCCGGCTTCAGACCTTCGCGGATCACGCGCAGGCCGTCATCGAGCGGACCGAGCTCGACAGCTCTCGCCTCGACCGTGTTGTCGTCCTTGACCACGAACACGATCTTGCGCGACTGGTCGGTGGCGATGGCGGTATCGGGGATCAACAACGCCTCATAGGGCGAGGAGCCGATCAGGCGGACGCGGCCGAACTGGCCGGGCAGGATCGACAGATCATGGTTCGGGATCACCGCGCGGCTACGCAGCGTTGCGGTCGAGACGTCGAGCCGGTTGTCGAGGAAGTCCATCTTGCCTTCATGCGAAGGCTTGGTCTCGCCGGTCAACGCCACCTGCACCGGGTTCGCAGTGTCACGCGAACTCGGCCGCCGGCCTTCGAACCACAGCTTGCTGTTACGCTGATAGGTCGCCTCGTCGACGTCGAAATAGATGTAGATCGGATCGAGCGACACGATCGAGGTCAGCAGCGTCGCGCCGCCCTCACTGCCCTGCACCAGGTTGCCGGGGGTCACCAGATGCCGGCTGACGCGGCCGGTGATCGGCGCCACCACATGGGTGAATTCGACGTTGAGCTGGGCCGCCTTCAGTCCACCGTCGGCCTGCGTTTCGGCCGCAAGAGCCGCCTGCAACGCCTGTCGGCGCTGGTCGACGACCTGCTCCGAGACTGCACTGGTCTGCACCAGTGTCAGTCCACGGTCGAGTTCGCGCTTGGCAAGCTCCTCTTTGGCCCGCGCGTCGTCGAGTTGGCCCTGGGCCTGCAAGGCGGCCGCCTCGAACGGGCGCGAATCGATGGTGTAGAGCAGATCGCCGGCATGGACGATCGCACCGTCCTTGAACTCGACGCTGTTGACGAAGCCGCCGACCCGGGCGCGAACCTGGACCTCCTCGACCGCCTCGAAACGGCCGGTGAACTCGTCCCAATCAGTGACCGTGCGCTTGACCGGTTGCGCGACCGTCACCGGCGGCGGTGGAGGCGCGGCCGCCTGCGATTGAGCTTTCTCGTCGCAGCCAGCGAGCGCCAGCGCCAACAGCAGGCCGACAGGTGCGTAGCCGAATCGTGGAAGGCGAAGAAACGAACTGCGATCGAGCCCGAGCACTGGAGCCCGATGCTCCGTTCTGTCAATCGTACTCACTTCCATCCCTCCAAGGACCTAGGGTGTTGCAATCGAACTAGTCAGCTTGCACTGTCACCGCGGTATCTCTCGATACAGGCAGGAGCATTGGCGCCGCTGTTTCCAATGACGATCGCGGACTTGATTCAATGACGCGGCCGACAGATCGCTGACCCCGGCCGAGACCCGGACTCGACCTCTAGCCCAACCGAATCGTCGTCAGATTGGAGGCGAATGCCTGCCAAAAGCACTTCGTCCACCGTGCCGCTTCCGCCACTGCGACGGGGTCGCGCCGCCAATCTTCCGCTGCCGCAAAGGCCTCGCCGGGTCGTAATGCCTGCGTGACCGTGGTGCGACGATTTCGATCGTGTCGTTGCCTTGCATATCGACCTTCTGCCGTTTTGATCTTTCATCGCGTTTTGCGCGTCGATCTCGGAACTGCAGGTTTCGGCTCGACGATGCTTTGGAGAATGACCGCGCAATGCCGGCGGGGGAAATCACCTCTCGCCATCGAGTCAATAAACGGTCGTTATTGCCGATCGCCGCGCGAGCGTGACACCACAGCAAGAAGTACCGCAAGCCGGATGGCACTCGAAGCCACGGCACTTTTATCCTGCAGAGGCGGACGCAACGCGTCCGGTCATGCGGAAAGTCAATTGGCGGCAGATGGCTGAAGGCACGATCGCCCGGCGCGAAGGCGGGACTGGCTATCGTCACCTGAACGGAAACACGATTATGCCCGCCGAGCCTGTTCACGGATTTGCTCACTGGAGGTCTCGACGCACACCTCACGCCGAGCATTCCTGACGGCTATGGATATGATACCTTTACCCGAACGATCGTGGGATTTACTTGCTGAAGGCGCCGGCTGGACGCGGGCACCAAGGTCTCGAACGCTCTGAGATCTATTTTGCGCTGACGTGAACATTCGTCGAAGCCGGCGGATGAATCATTCAAACGATTGGGCCACAATCATGACCAAGATTCGCGAAGTCGTCGTCGCAAGCGACCCCACCAACCATGGTGCGCTGGTGTGCCATGTCGGCGATTCCCGGTTTCCTGTCGGCGGCCCAGACGGCGCGGGGCACATGTCTTCTGGTCCCAATCCGTACGACCTTCTTAGCGCATCTCTCGCGGCGTGCACTGCTATGAGCGTTCGTTTTCAGGCTCGGCGCCAAAAACTTCCGCTGGAGCGGGTGGAGGTGAGCGTCAGCTTCTACCATGGCGCCCAAGGCAAGAGAGACTCGTTCGAGCGTATCCTGGTGCTGGGCGGAGAACTCGACGCGCAACAACGCGCCTTCTTGCTGAAAGCCGCGGACCTCTGTCCCGTAGGTAAAGTTCTCGGCGCCAGTGCGGATATTAGCACGCGCCTGGACGTTGCTGCGCCCGGCCGCAACGAAAGCCCTCGGGCTAGTTACGAGGATGATCTGACTGAACTCTCGATCCCGAATATTACCCCGGATTGAGCGTCCCTCACGCCACCGATCTCCGGCTCGATGAACAAGCCATGGCCGATCGCGCCGAAAGAGGCCCTGTCGTCGGTGGGAGCGTGATCCCCCGACCTCCTCGGATCGAGGAAGATCTCGCGCAACGTTTGAGCCGTCGCGACGCTCAATCCCAGGCGTATCTCGCTATCCCAGGCACTCCATTCTCCGTCGTCCTTTCTTGCCTTCTTCCAGCACGACCGCAGCCCCCGGCAGCGGCTCGTTGAGGGCAATTCGGCCGACTCTTGGTCTGAGCCAAGCCACGTCGATGGCATCGATTCCATAGCCACAGGTCATTGGACCATCGAATTTCGCGGTCGTACTTTTTGTTCGTCTGCAAGGAAGGACCACGCACACAAGGAGATGGACGATGAAGGCAATCGTCGTAACGGAGCAGGCTGCGGGAACGACTGGGATGACGCTCGTGGAGCGGCGCGAGCCGCGAGCGGCGATCAACGACGTCGTCGTTCAGGTTCATGCATCAGGATTTGTCCCGACAGAGTTGGCGTGGCCCTCGACCTGGACCGATCGCCTCGATCGTGACCGAACTCCATCGATCCCTGGCCACGAGCTGGCCGGAGTGGTGACCGCTCTCGGGTATGGCACGACGGGACTGTCGGTGGGACAGCGAGTGTTCGGCCTCGCGGACTGGTATCGCGACGGCACACTGGCCGAGTATCTGGCGATCGAGGCTCGCAACCTCGCGCCTCTGCCGGGCGACGTCGACTTCACCGTCGGCGCGAGCCTGCCGATCTCGGGCCTGACCGCGTGGCAGGGATTGTTCGAGCACGGCCGCCTTCAGGCCGGGCACAGCGTCCTTGCGCACGGCGCGGCCGGCGCAGTCGGGTCGATGGTGACACAACTCGCGCGAGAGGCTGGCGCCTACGTCATCGGCACCGGGCGTGCGGCCGACCGTCAGAAAGCGCTCGACTTCGGCGCGAAGGAGTTTGTCGACCTCGACAACGACACCCTCGAAGACGTCGGCGGAGTCGATCTGGTGTTCGACGTCATCGGCGGCGACATCGGGAAGCGTTCCGCGCGCCTGATTCGAGCTGGAGGAAAGCTGGTGTCCATCGTCGGACCGGCAGAGGCACGGCCCGCCGACGTCCTGGCGATCGACTTCGTCGTCGAGTCCGATCGTGCGCAGCTGAGCGAGATCGTTCAGCGGGTGCGGGACGGACGGCTGCGGACGAACATCGGCACGATCGCAACGCTCGACGATGCCGTCGCGGCGTTCAATCCGACCAAGCGGACCGGCGGGAAGACGATCATCCGCGTTCGTCCGTGAACGACAAACGCCCTTCGAGCATGCAGCCGGCTGTGTCCTGTCAACGAGCCGGGGCAACTTGGCAAACGACCCGTGGACCCCGGCACGAGATGTCGGATGTCGAACGGGCTTCGTGCCCGCGGCATTTCCAGCAAGGCCAACCCGTCCCTTCCCGCATAGGAATCACCATGACTAACGGAATCACCATGACCAACGCCGTCATCGAATGCATCCTGAGCCGCAGCGCCACCAAGTACTACGACCCGACCGCCGCCCTGAGCGACGGGCAAATCCACGAGCTGGTGCGGATCGGTACCACCGCGCCGACATCCTTCCACTTGCAGAACTGGCGCTTCATCGCCGTGCGCACGCCGGAAGCGAAAGCACGGCTCAGTCCGATCGCCTGGAGTCAGCCCGCTATCACCGAGGCAGCCGTCACCTTCATCATCTGCGGCCAATTGGCCGATTCCAGCGTGGTACCGGAGCGACTGGCACCGCTGGTGAAGGCGGGCATCATGCCGGCAAAAATGGTTCCGGAATGGGAAATCCCCGCACGTGATCTGTACATGGAGTACCCGCAGCGCCAGCGCGACGAGGCCGTACGCACCGGCACCTTCGGCGCGGCGGCGATGATCTACGCGGCCCGCTCGCTGGGCCTGGGTTCGACGCCGATGATCGGCTTCGATGCCGAAGCGGTGCACCGCGAGTTCGGACTGACCAAGGACGAAGTACCGGTCATGCTGTTGTCCGTAGGGGCTGAGCGTCCGGGAAACTGGGCACAAAAGCCGCGCCGTCCCGTGGCTGATGTGTTGGATCTCGTTTGACCGTCTGTGAACTCAGCAATTTATGGAGCCTGCGATGCCAAGAAGTGCGGCTTTGAAGCCGGAACGAGTGCCGGCCGATTCGAAACCGACCCTCGATATGTTCACCAAGAACATCGGGTTTACGCCAAACATGATGTCGACCTTCGCGGCAAGTCCGATCGCGTTCAACTCATGGGCCACCCTGCTCGGCTCGCTAAGCAAGGCGCTCGACGTGAAAACCCGCGACAGCATCGGCCTCGCGGTCTCCGAAGTGAATGGCTGCGACTATTGCCTGACGGTTCACAGCTTTACGGCCGAGCACATGGCCAAGCTGCCGGCGAATGAAATCATTCTGGCTCGGATGGGCCATGCCAGTGACCCCAAGCGGGATGCCGCCATCCAGTTTGCGCGCAAAGTCATCGTGACCCGGGGCAAGGTCAGCGACGCCGATCTGAAGGCCGTCCGAGATGCCGGCTACACGGATGCGAACGTCATGGAGATAGTCGCGCTGGTTGCGATGTACTCCCTGACGAATTTCTTCAATAATGTCTTCGATCCGGAGAAGGACTTTCCCGTTGTTGCGCCGGCTGGCGCGATCTGAGCTCGATCCAGGCGCAACGCCCACTTCCAAAGGGTCTTGGAGCTTTGAGTTGATGCGAACGTAAAGCCAAGGCCACTTGTTCATTAACGAAACCAGCGAGCACGTGCGGAACTAACTCGAACGTGCCTCGCCTTCGGCAATGTTTCTTGGTCAAGCCGGTGCGCCCATGATGTATGGCCATGAGGCCGCCTCGAACGACGACCAGACGCAGTTGTTCAGTCGCGAATGAGTCCGAACAGGCCGAATAGCCCATCCGTATCCCGCCAAACCTCGACAACTCTCCATCCGCCGGAGCGGGCGAGCCGCGCGAAACTCTCCGCAGTATATTTTCGTGAGCTCTCAGTGTGGATAGTTTCCGACGCTCTGAAATAGAAGGTGTGCCCGCAGAGCGTAACGCGCTGATCGCATAGGCTGACCAGGTGCATCTCTACGGCTTTCTCGATCTCGTTCCAGCGCGCCACGTGCTTGAACTGCTCCAAACGGAAGTCTCCGCCCAATTCGGTGTTGATCCGCTCAAGGAGGTTGAGGTTAAAAGCGGCCGTCACACCCGCACTGTCGTCATAAGCACGCAGAAGCCTATCTACGTTTTTCTGGAGATCGACACCGATGATGGCACGTCCGTTGTCGCCCAGGTGTCGCCCCATCTGCGTAAGCAAGGTCTTCGCCTCGATCGTGTTCAAATTCCCCATCGTCGAACCCGGGAAAAATCCGGTCCTGGCGCCACCGCAGCCATCAAACGGAACTTCAAATACATCCAGGAAATTGCGCTCGATGGGGCGAACCCAGAGCGATGGGAAGCGTGAAGCGATCCTCTTCGATGTTTCTGCGAGGAAGGCGTCGGCGATGTCGATCGGCACGTAGCCCCGCGGATCACGCAGCCCCGCCAGCACAAGCTCCGTTTTAACGCCGGCTCCCGCACCATACTCGATGAGAATGGCGCCAGACTCTACAAAATCGGCGATATCACTCTGCCGCTCTCGCAGGATCGACGTTTCCGCTCGAGTCAGGTAATAATCATCCAGCCTTGTTATTTCTTCAAAGAGTGCAGATCCACGCTCGTCGTATAACCAGCGGCTCGGCAGTGTCTTCACATCAGCGGATAATCCGGCGACGGCGTCTCGGGCGAATGCATTTTCAACTGGCTCAATGCTGTGATTGGCGTGAAGCATATTTTCCGCTTTCGGTGACACGGCGGATGACGGCCGCGGTAAACTCGCGGTCGATATCATCACCGTGAATTCTTGCTTGGCGCAGCGAGCAGGTTATTTGACGGGCGTCGTCAACTGCTTATCATTGGCGTCGAGGACGAAGACAGCGAGCAGCTTTGCCGGCTCTGTCTTGCTCGCGTTGCGGCTGATCGAATGAGTCGCGCCCGGCGGTTCCGACCAGCCCTCGCCTGCCCGATAGATGCGCGTCTCACCGTCATTCACCTTCGACTCGATCGCCCCCGAGATCACGTAAGCGTAGATGAATGCCGACTTCGCGTGCGTGTGGGACGGAGAGGCCGCGCCCGGCACGTAATCGACCTCCACGGCGACCAGCGACTTGCCAGGGATGTTGGGAATGGCCGCCCCGAATTTCTTTGTGACGGTTTCCGCTTCGCTATCATGGGCGTGGATAGGGCCGGCCATCGAGAAGGCCGCGCAGGTGACGGCGATAATGGTTCGGATATTCACGAGCTTTCTCCTTCTGCCCACAGGTTGGTCTTCGTATTTCATTGTTCCCTTCCGGGCCTTGCCGGTTTGCTGATTGCAGAGACCGAACGGATCAGGCTCTCGGGATGAAGTCGAGGTGAGGCCCCGGCTCGATAATGAACACTGCGAGCGTAGCGAGAACGCAGGCGACCGCGGCGACGGCCATCGCCATATGAAATCCCGAGAAAAGCTGAGGACCGCCCTGCTGCAGGACGCCGCCGAGCAGGGCAATGGCAAAGAGCGCCCCGGCGCGCGAGACCGCGCCGTTGACGCCAGACGCGGTACCGGCGCGATCGGGTTCGACGGAGGTGAGGACGAGGGTCGTCAACGGCGCGATCGCCGAACTCATGCCCAGCGCCAGCAACAGGATACTGGGAAAGATATCCGTCCAATAAGTCGCGTTCGGACCGATACGAAGCGCCGTCGCGCATCCCAGGGCGGCGACGGCGCCGCCGGCGAACAATGGCAAGCGGCGACCGAACTGGCGGCAGAGCATGCCAGCAAGCGGCGAGATCACAGTAATCAACACTTGCAGGGGAATGAAAGCCAAACCCGCCGCCAGCGTTGGCAGATGCGCACCCCGGATCATCACGAACGGGATCAAGGTTAGCGTGACAGTGAATGCGCCATAGAGGAGCGCGGTGAACAGGTTCGCACCGACGACCGACCGCGAGGCGAAGAGAGACGGCGGCAGCATCGCCTTGTCGCCTGATCGCCGTTGACTGACGATGAGGCCGGCTAAGCCACCCAGACCGACGATCAGGGTGACGACCACCCAAATGTTCAGAGCCGAATCGTTGGTTAGACTTGTCAGCCCCGCGCCAAGCCCACCGAGCCCGATTGTCGAAAGGATCGCGCCACCGACGTCGACCCGGGCTTGGCTGGTCGGCGTGTCCTTGGGTATCCACGCGGCGCCGACGGCCAACGCACCGGCGACGACGGGCAGGAGCATCAGAAAGGTCGTCCGCCATGACCCGTGATCAAGGATCGCGCCGGCGATCGCAGGCGCGACGCCGCTGGCGACAGCCGCCGCCGCGGACCAAATGCCGACCGCACGGGCTTTCTTGTCGGCGGGAAAGGCCTGCCCGAGCACCGAAAGGCCGTTCGGCAGGATCACGGCTTCGCCAACGCCTTGCAGGAAGCGGCCGACGACGAGCGGCGCGAAACTCGGCGCAAAACCAATCGCGGCCGCGCCCAGGCCGTAGAGAGCGATCCCTCCTAGGAAGATCCGCTTCTGTCCGAACCGGTCACCGAGAGCGCCGGCGACCAAGGTCAGGGCCGCGAGCGGCAGGAGCTCGGCGTTCATCACCCACTGCAGGTCGAGCGGCGACAGGCGCATGTCTCGGCCAATGGCCGCAAGCGCGACCGTGACGATGGCACTGCTGACGAACACGAGGCAGCCGCCCAGACTCGACGCGGCGAGCACCTTGGTGCCGCCCTGCGCGCCAACGACCTCAGGCTCGCAGAGTGCCAGGCCACGGTCGGTCAGGATCAGGGACGCGCTGCTCACGACCTGATCCCTCAGGTGACGTCACGCGACTCACGGCGCGCAAACCTATTGGCGAGCAGCCCGAAGCCGAGCCGTCGTGTCCGTTCGCGGATCACTCCTCGCAACATCGAATCAATCCTAAGCAGCCCCTCGAGGCCCGTCGTGCCATAGCCGAGAGCAGTGACCACTCCGGCCAGCTCCTGTCCGGGAATCGACGGCGTTCGATCACGGTCGAGATGATCGGTCCACGTCGAGGGCCACGTCAGTTCACCCGAGGTGAATCCCGACGCATGAACCCGAACGACGACGTCGTTGATCGCTGCGCGCGGCTCGGGCCGCTCTACGAGCCTCATCCCGGCAGCTCCCGCGGCCTGATCCGTCACGACAATTGCCTTCATACGAATTGTCCCCTTGGCTACTTATCTCTTCTGGATGTGTCCCAGCGGTGAAAGCCGTTCGACATCTCATGCCCGCAAAACTCACCCGGGGTGCCCCTCCCCTGGGCATTGTCAATGATATCGACATCTGCGGTACCCATTTGTTCGCAGCGCAGGACGAAGTTTTCCAATAGCCAGCACGCATCGTTTCCATAGCGGCGCGGAATGCCGCCACGATGATCCTCTCCGCCATTCGCAAATCAACGCAAGGTTCGGCAGGCCTCGACGGCATCGCTGCACTCATCAGCCGCAATAACGATCGTCTATCGATTCTATGGCGAGACGTGATTTCCCTCGCCTGGGTTCGACCGTCACGGTGTGGGACATTCTTCAGTGAGATGAGGTGAAGGATGGTTTGGCGCTTTGCGCGCCAGACATGTCCAACAGGGAGTGCAATTGTAATGCTGCAGAATAACGACGTCTTTCCCTCTCTCACCCTTGCTCGCGTCGGCGGCGGCGAAATCCATTTGCCCGCCGATCTGGCCGGTTGGTTCGGTGTGGTCTTGTTCCACCGCGGTTCCTGGTGCCCGTACTGCAATGCCCAGCTTGCTGCTTTCGCGCGAGCGGCGGACGAATTCGCTGAGGAAGGCATCAAGGTCGTTTCTGTCTCGGTCGACGACCGGGAAAAGTCGGAGATGCTCGTCGAAAAGCACAAGCTCGGCTTCCCCGTCGGTTACGGCGCAAACGCGCGAGCTGTTTCCGCAGTCACCGGCGCCTTCGTCAATGACGATCCTGTCTGTCTCCAGGCAACCGGCTTCATCCTCAATCCAGAAGGCCGGGTGGTGACGGCCGTCTATTCGACCCGTGCGATCGGCCGTCTGATGCCCGATGATGTGCTCGGCTTTATTTGCCACCTCAAATCTTTGGTAAAGAAATGAAGACCAATGGCAGACCAGCGCGGAGGTCGAAATATGGCACAGCCGCTTGTGGAACCGTGCAGCCGCGGCGCTATCGATGCAGAACCCTGCCCCCGAGAACTCGGACGCGAGGCGTCGCCTCAGTGCCGGCGCATGGTCCTCACGGCCTGTGTGCTCGCGTCCTCGATGGCGTTCATCGATGGGACAGCGCTGCCCGTCGCGTTACCGAGACTACGCGCTGATTTCGGAGCGGACCTCGCCGCCGTTCAATGGGTTCTCAACGGGTATATGCTGGCGCTCGCCTCGCTGACATTGATCGGCGGCGCACTCGCGGATGTCTATGGCAAGGCGCGCATGCTCGCGCTCGGTTGCGTCCTGTTCGGTCTGGCGTCCGCGGCTTGCGCGCTTGCGCCTTCGCCGGCCTGGTTGATCGCTGCCCGCGTCGCACAGGGAGCGGCCGCGGCGATCGTGACCCCGGCCAGCCTCGCCCTGATCGGAGCCACTTATCCGCGCGCAGAGCGGAACCGGGCGATTGGCATATGGGCCGCCGCTTCGGCTCTCACCACCGCGGGAGGTCCCGTCTTGGGCGGCTGGCTGACCGAGACGTTGGGCTGGCCATCCGTGTTCTGGATCAACCCGCCGCTCGCGCTCGCGGCAGTGGGAGTTCTGCTGGTCTTCGCGCCGGAAGACCGCCGAGTGCAGCGCCAGTTCGACGTCATCGGCGCCGCGATCCTGGCTTCGGCGCTCGGCGCGCTGGCTTGGGCTCTCAGCCAGATCGGACCCAGTGAAGCGCGGGCGGCCGCGGACGCCTCAACTCGAACGACCATGGCGTTCACGATCGTCGCCGGGCTAGGCATTGTTGGGCTTGCCGTCTACGCGATCTGGGAGCGCAGAAGCGAACACCCGATGACGCCGCCCCGTTTGGTAGAGAACCGCACTTTCCTCGGCCTCAACGTCGCGACCTTTATGATCTATACGGGGATTTCAGTCATGTTCTTCCTGCTACCATTCGACCTCGTCGACCGCCGCGCTTTGTCGTCGACCGACGCCGGGCTGGCATTCCTGCCTTTCACGCTCGGCGTGGGGCTCTTGTCGAATGCATTCGGTGGCCTGGCGGACAAGATCGGCGCGCGGACCATGCTCATCGCCGGGCCAGCAGGTGCCGCACTCGCCTATGTCTGGATGGCGCTTGCTTACAAAGATTCCTTGATGCTCGGCGTGATCCTGCCCATGGCGCTGCTTGGCCTGTCCTTCGCCGTGCTGGTGGCGCCGCTGACCGCGTCCGTCATGTCGAGTGTTGACCAGACGGACGAAGGGCTCGCCTCCGGCGTCAACAATACCGCGAGCCGGATTGCGCAACTTACCGGCGCGGCACTGGCTGCCGGTGTCGCGTCTTTCGAGTCCGGTTACGAGGTCGGTCTCGTCGTAGCTGCCGCGACCTCGATCTGCGGCGCCTTTACAGCTGCAGCAACCCCGACCTCGGCCGTGGCGAAAGCGGGCCGCCCGGGGCGGCCTTAGAAAGCGCATCCGATTCCGGGCGGGGTCCGCGGACGAACCTACGAACTGCATGATGGGGCCGCGCTTGCGCCCGCGCCCCGCATTTTCGATGCTATCTGAACCGGCGAGCGCTGCTGGTAACGGCTCCCACCAGCGCGAAGGCCATTCCCGCGACCAGGCAAAAGACCGCGCCATGATCTCCGCCCAGGCCGAAGATCAGACGAAGGCGGAACCAAGTGACCATCCGACGTAGCGAGCCGCAGCATTCATCCCGCTCAGGCCAAGTCCAAGCAAGATGCAGAGCATCGCCCAGCGGTGCTTCGACGCCGTCACGCATTCGACACCATCCATCAGGATGCAGTCTCCGCGATTGACGATCTTGAAGGCTTCAGCACCGTGGCGGCGCGCCCTACCTTCACGAGTAGTCACCGCCGCTCTGGTGACTGAGATTGCCGAGGTAGTCGCGTTTCCCGATCCTTGCTCCGACGTGCCGAAGGATCGCGTGCGCAATCGAGATGTGAAAGAAGAAGTCAGGCAGCACCAGGTGCCGGATATAGTCGTCGCCGCCGAACCACCCGCGCACGATAGGCGGAGCCAGCTCGTAGGCGTAGGACTGTGCGCCGGCAATCTCGTCCGGCTGCATGTTTTGCAGGAAGCCGCGCGTCTCAAGGAGGTGCGCCTTCAATGCCGGATACGTCATGGGGGTGGTGCGGGGTGCCGGCGCGTCGCGCTGCATCAGCTTCGCCATGTGCGCGTGGACCTTGTTGCAATTTACGGAGAACTGCTCTCCGAAAGTCAGCATGTCGGGCGCAAGCCGCTCGCCAAGGATACTTCCGGGCTCAATACCGCCGGCTCTCTCCAGCGCCTGGGCGTGGTCGAGATAGTCGGCCATCACGTTCAGTCCGTGCAGCATGACGGGGACCGTGATCTCATGGACCGAGAAGGACACGTCGAACTCCGTGCGCTCATTCGTACTCGACCTTCCGCCCTGGCGCACAAGCTTGCGGAATTCAACATTGACCTCAGCGAAGCCGCGGCAGGAGGAGATCTACGCATACGGTCGCCTAGTGACGCAGGACGGGATATCCATTCACGTAAATCCAGTCCGTGGCCTGGGCCGGCACGTGGCACCCCTGACAATCGGAATGGTAGTCCGTCGAGGTGGTCTTGAGCGGCTTGTCGGCGTCAAACCACGACCACCCCCACCCGTCGCCCCACAACGGGTTGCCCGGATGCGTTCCCTTGCTGTCTCTGACCATGACGAACCAGCCCTGGAGCTTGTCGGCGTGGCTCACCGTGCCCGTGGTCATCTCGTTCGTTGAAGTCGCGAAGACCTCTTTCACCAGAACGGCACCATCCGGGAAGTGACCCGTCTTCCGATAGGCGTCGATCGCGCCCGGAGATGCATAGACGGCGTGGACTTCTTTCGAGCCCTGGCCGCTGTCGGCGGCAATTGCCCAGCTGCCGAGCGCTTGGTAGAGGGTTCGGTAGTCCGCCGGCACGCGCAGGTGCCCTTCGGCATCCACCACGTTCGCGGTCGGGCCGGCCGGCCCAGCTCCGCTAATCTGCGCGAGCGCTGTCACGGTGCCGGCAACCAGCGAGACGGCGACAGCCAGTCCGACAGTCCTCGATAACTTCATTGGGTGTCTCCTTTGCTGTCCGCGCGGCTTGCTGACCCGGCGCGGCTTCAAATCACTGTTTCAATCGCTGTGGAGCCGACCGCATGTGCTTGGCTAGCCAGCTTCAAAGATCGGATGCAGCCGACGAAATTAGAAATTCCCTTTGGACATGTATTCGATAGGCGCGAGGTATTGTCGCCCAAGAGCGCTGCACGGCGGCATCCCATCCGTCCATGATCAGCCGTCGAGGAGTGCGCCATACTCGGAATGCCGAGAGGCGTAGAACGACATGAAGGGGCACTTTGCGATTACTCTTTTCCCGTGGCTTCGCAACGCTTCGAACACGCCATGCGCCAGTCTCGATCCGTACCCCTGGCCGGATAGCTCTTGCGGCACCTCTGTGTGAAGCAGAACGACGCGTCCGTCTTCGATCTTGTAGTAGGCGGCTGCGAACAAGCCGCCGCCGAGGGGCATTTCAAACCGGCTCATTGCCGGATTGTCCCGGATGTCGCTTTCCACCTTCGGCCCCTTTCACCTGGATGTCGAAGCGGCCCGGCGCAACAAAGCCAGGATTTGCGCCGGCTCCTCCCGTATTGTGAAGTCGGGCTCGACGAATGCGCTGCGGATCCGGCCTTCTGCGTCGATCACGTAGGTCGCGGGAATCGGCAACATCCACGTTGATGACCCGTGCCGGGCGCCGAAGTCGAACCCTAACCTGGAATAGTGCGCCTTGGTCTCGTCGGGCACCCGGAACAGGACGCCATACGACATGGCAACGCCGTAGTCGACGTCGGAGAGTACCTTCAGGTCCAAGCCCAGGCTTCGCTTGAGCTGCCGCGGAAAGTCCCTCGTCTCGGGGGTCACGACCGCGAGGGTCGCACCGATACTCTCGAACTCATCCTTCGCGGCCTGCAGGGCGCAGAGCTCAGCGGTGCAGAACGGACACCAGCCGCCTCGGAAGAAACTTAGGACGAGGGGTCCATTTCGGCGCAGCTGTTCGGAGGAGTGGAGACGGCCATCGGCGTCCGGCAGCAGGAAATCCGGCGCGTCGTCTCCGACCTTCAACGCGTGCGACGCCACGCCTGTATCGCGGAGCCAGCCCACGAGGTGGTTATATGACTCCAAGTCCGCGGCGCTCAACGTCGTCAGCAACTCGGTGCGCATCCGGGCGAGTGTCTTGTCAGTCTGGCTTAGCATCGGTGAGGAATTTTCAAGCTGAGGATTGATCGGCTGGAAACGATTGGCCGGCGGCGTGCGTACGGTGGTCATGCGGGCGCCCTCGCCACCTTCGAGACGGTTGCGTGCGGTCCCCCCCGGTCGGAGCCATCGAACGACCAGTCTCGAAGGCGCGCGACCTTGACGAAAGCGTCAAGCGCCGGCGAGTAGCGGCGCCCCTGCACGGCCAGTAGCCGCACCTCCCGCGAAACCGGCGAGCCTTCGAGCGGAATGGTCTTGAGCGTTGGAAGACGAGGCATGTGCTCGGGAGCGAGTATCACGCCGAAGCCAGCGGCGGCCATGTGCTGCAGGTGCAAGTCGTGGCCGCTGCAGTGGCCGAGTTGGGGTGGTTTCTCGAGGAAATACGACCGTTGGATCTTTGGGGCGACGTCGCATTCGGCGCGTTCCAGCAAGATGGTCGCACGGAGGTCGTCGATGCCGATCGAGGGACGGTTTGCGAGGCGGTGTGTCGGAGCGAGAACCGCGACGTAGCGCTCCTCGAACAGCGACCAGTCGTCGATGCGGGCAGGCACGTCCTGCACGTCGCCGACCATTGCGACGTTGATCTCGCCCTCAAGCAGGAGGTCGACGAGCTTCTCCGCCGCGCCCTCGCGCAGCTCGACGTGAAGTCCAGGGACGAACTTTGCGATTTCCGCGATCGGATCGAGGACGAGCGAGGCCGAGATGGAAGGGGCGAGACCGATCTTCAGTGGCGCGACGTCCTTGCGTTGGAACTCCTGGGCTCGGCGACGCACCGCCTCTGCCGAGGCCAATGTGCGCTCCAGCATAGGAAGAACTTCTTTTCCAAGATCGGTGAGTTGGGTCAGTTGGCGTTCGCGGTAGATCAACTGGCCGCCGAGCTCCTGCTCGAGCTTCTGCACCCCCTTGGTCAGGGCGGGCTGCGTGACATTGCACTGCTCGGCCGCGCGGGTGAAGTTGAGCGTGGACGCCACGGCGAGAAAGTAGCGAACTTGATGAAGCTCCATGGGTTGTTCTCCGTCAAGGTGCGGCCGTCGAGACTGACGAACCCTTCGCACTCGACGACGTGACGGGCACGTCGCAATCATGTGGCGTAGATGCAACTTGCGTGCGCACGTTGGAACGGTTCGGCTTATTGATTTGGACGCACGGACACGCTTTCAGGAACCTCTGAGAGCCGGGCCAGCGTGCTGCGAGGTTGGCGAAAGCCGGACCGGCCGCCGCGCCGCGTGTATGCGATCCCAAGGCGTGATCGTCAGCGCGGAGATCGATCATTCGGCAACAAGCGGAGGAAGCCCCGACGACAATTCGTCAAACCGTCAGTACGTCTGGGCGAATCATCTGGATCGGCGTCAGGCGTGGAGGGTCTCGCCGCCCTTGGCATCTGCGTAGTATTGAGGCGCCTCGCGACGGTCGTATTTGCCGTAGTCGCGGACGATCCTCACTCTCCGGATCCTCGCCTTGTCATTCGGCGCAGAAGCGTCCTCGTAGGCCAGCGCCGCAGCGGCGTCCTTCCAGGATATGAGCAGAATCAGGTCACCGGGCGTGAGCACGGCGTCGAAGATGTCCCAGGACGTGCAGTCGGCGGCCCAAGGATTCAGTCCGAGCCACTCGGCGCAGTCGTACGGGTTGTCAGTCTGCTTCCACTCCGCGGGGCGCGTCGCGTTGATCAACGTGGCCGTCGTTCCCTCGCCGACTTCGGTCTCGTCGAGACGCTGCTCCGCAAGGGCGTACCCCGCAGGCACCTGATTGTCGGCGGTGATCTGGCCTACGCGAAGGTGGTAGTCTGCGAGGATTTCGTCGCGGCCCTTCTGCTGGACCTCGTGGTGCCGCATGCGGGTGCGCCAGCGGACGAGCGACTTCTCGTCCCGCCAGTTCGAAAGCGAAAGGATCCAGCCCTCGCGGGTCAGGCTCTTGTAACGGATGTTATCGACGAAGCCTTCGACCTGTTCCAGCTCGGGTCGCAACATTTTGGCGTTGTCGAGGTAGTCATCCCAGTTCTCTTTATTTGGGAGGACTTCGAAAATCACTGAAAACATGGTTGTATCCCACTCTGGAGTGCTGAGACGATCCCGATGTCGGAGCGCCCCCGCCATGCGCACCGCCCTCACAGCAGAAGACCTTCGAGCCGTCCGACATCGATAGGCTTGGGCAGCATTCGGGTGGCTCTCGTTCCGTTCACTTCTTATGCGCCGTAGCGTTCGGTCTTGATCGCCCTGGCTTCCAGTCCCAAAGCGAGCGCGGCGTCCGCCGCGACGTCGGCGAAGGCGTTCGACCCGCACACCAAGGCGCAGCCGGGAGACGCAGGCAGCCGCCCCGCGACGTCAGCGACCATCCTGCAGTCGATCCGCCTGCTGAAGTCGGTGCGGCGCATCGCCGGCTCGCGTGTCAGAGCCAAGGCGAGTGCGAAATCGGGAAGCGACCTCTCGAGCTCGAGGAGTTCGTCCCTGAACAGAACGTCACCCCAGGTCCTGGAGGAGAGCAACAGCGCGACAGGCACTGGCTCCCCGCTGGCCTTCCGATGCCGGATCATCGCCATGAGCGGCGCGACGCCGGAGCCGGCGCCGATCAAGAGCACTGGTTTGTTGGCAGGCCTCGGCCAGAGAAAGTGTCCGCCGAGCGGCCCGCGAAGCTCGATCGTGTCGCCTGCTTGGGCGACGTCGTGGAAGAACGGGGACACCTCACCGTCCGAAAGGCGCTCGATCGCCAGCTCAATCACCTCGGAATCGCTCGGGGCCGAGGCGATCGAGTAGCTGCGCATGGCATTGTAGCCGTTGGGCGCGGTCAGCCGCACGTCAACGTGCTGTCCCGCCGTATAGTCAAACGGTTCGGAGAGGCGGAGAAAGAAGCTCTTGATAGCCGGCGTTCTCGTTGCGACCTCGACAATCGCACAGCTCTGCCATCGCACGGTTGCGGCAATCGCTTCAGTCATTCGTGTATCGCTGCTCATTCCACGGATCACCGTACATGTGGTACCCGCGCAGCTCCCAGAAGCCGGCTTCGTCGCGCTCCGTGAACTGAAGCCCGTTCACCCACTTCGCCGACTTCCAGAAGTAGAGATGCGGCACGAGCAGGCGCGCCGGCCCCCCGTGGTCGCGCGGCAGCGGCTGGCCCTCGTACTTGAGCGCGACCATCGCCTTCCCCGTCGCGAGGTCGGCGAGTGGCACGTTGGTGGAATATCCGTCGTAGCAATGTGCGAGTGCAAATGGAGTGGGTGCGCTGACGCCAGCGTCGGCGAGGATGTCGTCGACGGCCACGCCTTCCCAGGCGGTGTTGAGCTTCGACCACGAGGTCACGCAGTGGATGTCTCGCGTCATCTTGGTTCTCGGGAGCGCGTTGAACTCCGACCAACTCCACGCTTTGACCGGACGAGGTCCGACCTTGAGCGTGAAAGTCCAGTCCGCGGGCTCGATTCGAGGCGTGGGGCCGGCTGTAAGCACCGGAAAATTGTCGACGAGGTGCTGTCCCGAGGGAATCCGGTCCGATGGTTCTGATCCGGATTGGCGGCCGGTGAAACCGCGAGTGACCATGGCGGATTTCCTCCGTCGGCGGTGAAAGGAGCTTAGGTTGGCGTACCCACCACTACCGCAGCGGTGCGCTAGTTGGTGTGAAGCCGGGGGGCAGTTAGGCGCGTCCGGCCGGCGCGTGGAGCCAATCATCTGGCCCGGTCGCGCGCGGCCGGCACCCGGGCCCGAGCAGGCGCACGTTCACGAACGCCGCCCGGCCCTAGGGGAACGTCAGGCCGAAAGCGGCCGGATCGGGCTTCTCGCCTTTCCGGGGGACCAAGAAGCGCTCCAGCCCACCCGGCACGAAGCTGAGCAGCAGGGTCGCCTGGTCGCCGACCACCTCGATCGTATGCGGCACCCCGCGGGGAAGCGCCGCGTAGGCGCCCGGCCCCACCTCGACGCGGGCATCGCCGACCCGCGCGATGAGCTGCCCCTGTACCACGTAGAGCAGTTCGTCCTCGCGCGAGTGGCTGTGCAGCGGTGGCTCCTCGCCGGCCCGCACCGTCCACAGGACAGCGCCATATTCGCCTCCGGTCTGGCTGCTCTCCACTTTCATCTCGACCTTCGAACCCCCGCTCGAGGTTACCGTCTCGCCGCCTTTGGGCGGCGTAAGAACCGGTTGCTTCACTGACATTAGTGGCCTCCTGATCGTGGACCCTTTCGGGTGTCGGAGTGGCGGCGAAAGGTTGCCGCTCACACTCGTCAGAATGGGATTGCGCGCGGCGAATGGGAAATGCCGTCACGCCATGAAGTCGATAGCCGCGCGTTATGATGGCCGTAGGCACTTGAACATCTCTTGCCGGTCGCCAAGAGTTCCGCTCAGGCGAGTGCTCGCAGACCGAAGCGCCGCGCGCCCTCCGCAGCGGTGCCAAGCGTCTCTTCCCGATAACGATCGGCTATCGACTCCATGGCGAGAGGTGATTTTCCTTTCGACCGTCATGGACTCAATCTTCGACTTGTGTCGCCCGCTCTCGTGCCCAGACCGAAGTCGGCGTTCCGTTGAACGATCGCAGGTGAGGAGGCCCGATATGCAGATCAAAGAGACAATCGGCGTTTCATTACCCGGCTCTGTCGAAGATGGGCCGCTGGAGGATGTCGTCGTGCTCGTGGACAGCGCCGGCGTCGCGCTTGGCGTGCGGCGTGCGGTCAGCGCAAGGGTGCGGGGCGTCTGCGATCGCGGCAACGGCCTCATTGCGTCCAGGTGCGTGGAGATCCCGATCGTTGGGTCCAACGGCGAGGTCTCGGGGATTCTGTGCCGCACCGACGCGCGGTCCGACAAGCGAGGGTCGGTCGCCCCCCGCAGGCGGGAGACGGTGAAGACGATCGCAGACATGGCGCAGCTGGTCGCCCACGACATCAACAACCTTCTCGCCGTAATCGACGGCGGCCTATGGCTGCTCGAGCGCCAGAACGATGCCGCGCACCGAAAGGCCATCATTGGCAGAATGCGGGAGGCGATCGCGCGAGGCGCGCTACTCAGCCGGCAGCTCCTCGACGCTGCGCGATCGGACCTCAACTCGATCGACGGACTTGTCGAAGGCAATTGCCTCGCAGCAATGGCGGCCTCGCTTGACCGGGCATCGCGGTCAACACCGAGATCGCCTCTGACTTATGGGCCTTCAATGCCGACCCAGAAGAGCTGTATTTCGCTTTGCTGAACCTCTGCCGAAATTCGGCCGATGCCATGCCGGACGGCGGCGCGATCACCGTCGCGGCGCGGAATGTCGAGTCTCGCGCCGGCGCGGCCCGGGAGTTCGTCGAGATCACCGTCACTGACGACGGGGAGGGCATGACCGAGGAGGTCCTCTCGCAGGCCTTCACCGCATACTTCACGACAAAGGCCGCGGGCAGCGGCACCGGCCTCGGGCTCCCCCAGGTCCAGCGCTTCGCTGAACGGCGAGGCGGCGCGGTCCTGATAGAGAGTGAGCGGGGCGCCGGCACGCTAGTGCACCTCTTCCTCCCGCGCGTGCACGCGGCTGGGCTCTCCAGCAGTATCGTCGACACCGAGATCGCGTACACGCGGTCGCACGACGGCGGCGTATTCCACATCGTAAGCCCAGCGACGGCTGCGCCGATGTTGTAGCCGGCGCAAACAACTGGAGACCGGTTCAGCGATGGAGCTCATGATCCCGCCCGGCCGCCTCGACCGTCCGGTCGACCACGAGACAGACCACATGCTCGGCCGATGCCGAGGTCACGCTCGTCGGGTACGGGAGCTACGTTCCAAGCGCCACCGACTTCTCAGCCGCCAAGACCGCCGCGTTCGCCGCGTCGATTCTTTCGGCCGTCGTTGGGACTGCCCCTGCTCTGGGGAGCTTCGGGCCAGGAGCTGATCGAAGAGACGGCGCAGAGCGCTGGCATGCAAGTATCCTAACCCGCCGGCCTTTATGCGGATCGTGAACGGAGGGCTTTCGATGATTCTACCTACCGGTACGACAGTAGCAGTCGCTGACGGTGAGACGATGCGCCTGTTCCACAATACAGGCGTGAAGCCTGGGGTGCACTTGGTCGAGATCACGGCGGCTCCGCCTGCGCGCGCCCGGTCAGGCTCCGGTGCGCGACATCGCAGCGGCTCTGCCAACCCCGATGGCAGACGACTCGTCGAGGACGACTTCGCGGCAGCGACGGCCGCGTTCCTGAACAAGCTCAGCCTCGACGGGACCATAGAACACCTGGTCGTTGTGTCAGATCCCAGGACCCTGGGGGAGATGCGCAAGCACTACCACCGCGACCTGATAGGCAAGATCATAGGCGAGCTCGCGAAGGACTTCAGCCGGCGTCGGCCCGAAGACATCGCCTCACTGATCGCCGACGCCTGATGCGCCCCGGAAAACGATCTCAAGCGGCGGCCGGATTCCACGAACTTACCTCTTTGAGGCAGTTCTGCTCTATCGAGAAATTGTCCTACCTCAAGGCCTGAGGCGCGAAGCTTGCCGAGCGGAGGAAGGGAAAGGTTGCCATTGCTCGGAAGAGCGGTTCGCTTGGTCCGTTTTGCGGAAGGCAGTGGCCAGGATTTATCCGGCCGCACCGCCGTCAGCTCGCGGACTCCGTCGGCACCGCGATCTTGTTCTGGGCGATGATGGCTTCGGCCCGCGCGAGGTTTTCCAATAGGCGCTGGCTGGTCAAGACAAGGAAATAATAGCCGAACTGCGGGTTCTGGAAATAGATCTCGAGCAGCTTTTCATATGTGATGGTCAGAACGTGGCCATCCTCGATGCATTCGATCGTCGCGGTCCGGCGGTTGTCGGGGGTGAGGAAACCAAGCTCGCCCATCAGGCGGCCCGGCGGAACATCGACGTTGATTTCGATGACCCGGAATCTACCGGTAACCGTCAGCAGCATTTCTTTGGCTGCGTCACCTTTCTTCATCAAGATATCGCCCTTGCGATACTTGCGCTCGGTCATGAACGGCTTGAGCCACTCCATCGACGTGTCGCCCTGTGTTGCGGCGCGCGCCTTCTTCACGAGAGCTAGCATTTGACGAAGACGGTAGGCGTTGATGGGAACCATCAGGAGATAAAGAAGAAATGTCGTGACGGCTCCAGTGAGCGCGCCGAAGATTGCGAAGAATACGCAACCGATCATGTTGGCGACTCGGAGCGGCACCATGGTGTGCGTCAGCAGGGTGGCGACAAAGAAGATAGCGCCGATCAAGGCGAACATGTTTGCCAAGGTGATGTTGTGCAGAAAGATTTCCAGCAGGCGGCTGAAGATGTCGTTCCAGGTCACGCTACTGGGATCGAGACCCATCTGGACAAGAATCTTCGCGAATCTGAGGTTGTCGGTTGCTGCATCTAGAATGCGATCCAGCAAGCTGGATACGTCTGCGCTAAGCATGATTTGGTTTCGCCAAAGTGTTGTGTAAGCCAATACCGGAAGCGGCTATTCCGGATGAAACCATTGCGCTCGTCAACTGAAACGAAAGACTCGGCGAGCGCGGGATAGAGCAAACAGGAATCCGGCGCCCATCGACAGCACCACCCGCGGGCCTCCTTCCTGCGCCACCCACCAGCGCTTGGTGCAACCAGCGGCATCGTCCGCCAATGAACCCTTTGCCGATCGCCGCGGCGACGATGCCGGCGAGCAACACGGTCGGCCACAGACCGAAGATCGCGGTTGTCAGGTCCAGATCTTCGTGAGCAACTTGTCGTGCGCTACCAAGAGACCAACATGCGTCGCCAAGCACCGGCAACCCCAGACAACGAAAATATCTTCAAATTCAAATAGTTAAATGATTATGCGATTGTCGGCCGGGGCACCATCAGAGCGTTCGCCGGGCAGCCTAACTCACCGGCGCGAAGCCCTGGTCCTCGGCCAGAAGCGGTCGTAACCGCCTCCAACGCCGAGCATTTGAACCGAGCGGTGCGGGCGCAATCCTCGCGGTTGCTGCGACGGTCCTTGCTATCCTCCGACGTCTCCGCTCCGTCACCACCGA
Organism: Bradyrhizobium sp. USDA 3364; assembly: GCF_054056355.1. Taxonomy (NCBI): domain Bacteria; kingdom Pseudomonadati; phylum Pseudomonadota; class Alphaproteobacteria; order Hyphomicrobiales; family Nitrobacteraceae; genus Bradyrhizobium; species Bradyrhizobium sp. USDA 3364. The sequence goes on along the minus strand of NZ_JBSRYG010000002.1, from coordinate 3,713,052 downwards.
GCCGAATGTTACGATCGTAGCTGTCTTGCTACCGTTTGAAACGACGTCGTAGTGAGCCCCTGTAACCATCCGGAATACCCCGCCCGAACCATGGGCGACATGTTCACCCGGCTGCCTCAGCAGCCAAACGAGGGATCAGGTCGTGAGCGCAGCAACAGCAACACCGGACTATATCATGCAGGTTGGCATGGGTTTTTGGGCATCCAAAACGCTCCTGAGCGCCGTCGAACTCGGTGTCTTCAGCACCCTGGCCGAGGCGCCCGCCGACCTGCCGACGCTTCAGAAAAAACTTGGGCTGCATCAGCGATCGGCGCGCGATTTCCTCGATGCGCTGGTGGCTCTGAAGCTGCTGGACCGCGAGAACGGCGTCTACCGCAACACCGCAGACACGGACCTGTTTCTCGATCGGGCCAAGCCATCCTATATGGGCGGCGTGCTCGAGATGTCGAATGCCCGGCTCTATGGCTTCTGGGGATCGCTCACGCAGGCCCTGCGCAGCGGTGAACCGCAAAACGAGAGCAAGGGCGGAGACGACATCTTCGCCGCACTGTATGCCGACCCGGACAAGTTGCGCGGTTTCCTGAGCGCGATGAGCGGCGTCAGCGCCGCTTCGGCCCGCGCAATTGCCGGCAGCTTCCCATGGCGAGACTACAGGAGCTTCATGGATCTCGGCTCGGCGCAGGGCATGGTGCCCGCCACGCTCGCCCAGGCCCATCCGCATCTCACCGGCATCGGCTTCGACCTTCCTGCGGTCAAGCCGATCTTCGAGGAATTCATTGCTCGCCGCGGGGTGGCCGACCGGGTCCAGTTCCGCGCAGGAAATTTCTTCGAGGACCCGTTGCCGAACGTCGATGTCATCGTCATGGGTCACATCCTCCATGATTGGAATCTTGCCCAGAAGAAAGCGCTGCTCGGCAAGGTGTTTGACGCTCTGCCGAAAGGCGGCGCCGTCGTCGTCTATGACGCCGTCATCGATGACGATCGCCGCGAAAACGCCTTCGGCCTCCTGATGAGCTTGAACATGCTGATCGAAACGCCCGGCGGGTTCGACTACGCGGGAGCGGACTGTCAGGCCTGGATGCGCGAGGCCGGATTCTCCAGGACGCGGGTCGAGCGGCTTGTCGGCCCGGATTCGATGGTGATCGGATTCAAGTAGCCTATCCAGGGGCGCGATTTGCCGTGCAGAGCCGCCCCGGGGTGCAGTGCGCGAGGTCCGGCAAGTCTCCAGGCCGGTGGGCCTTAGCCGGTGAAGATGTTGCCGGCCTCGCGCATCTGACCGGATTGCCTGAGCGTCGCGCGGTTGGCGAGCGCAATGGCGATTTCCTCTGCGACCAGCGGCCAGCGCATCACGTCGGAAATTCCGGCGTTCAGCAAGGTATTGGCGCCGGTCTCGATCTCGGCCTTGGTGGCAAGCACGATCGGAATGTGCGGGGCCGCTCCATGCACGGTGGCGGCCAGTTCGAGCGCCCGCGCCGCCGGGCCAAGATCGCCGCCGATGATGACCATGTCGAAGCGATCGGGATCGGCACGGCACGCGGCAATGGCCGCTTCGGTCCTGGTGAAGCCGACCGGCTCGTAGCCGAGCGCCGCGAGCATCTCCTCCTCGCGCAGCACGCGCTCATTGTCCCTGGCCACAAGCATCACCGTCTCGCCGTTTCCGGTCGGAAGCGGGCCCGCGCCCGGCGCTGCCACCTGCGCGGCCGCCGCTCGCGGCAGCCACACCTCGAAACGGCTGCCTTCGTCGAGCCTGCTTCGCGCATGCAGCGCACCGCCGTGCTCGCGCATGATCACGCGCACGGTCGCCAGCCCAAGCCCGTTACCCGACGACCGCGTGGTGAAGAATGGTTCGAAGATCCGCGCCAGCGTCGCCTCATCCATGCCATGCCCGGTATCGGTCACCGCGATGCAGACGTAGTGACCGGGCCTGATTTCATCATGGCTGAGCTGGCGCAATTGCGTGACCTCGTGCATCTCGGTCGTGATTTCGATGCGGCCGCCGGCCGGCATGGCATTTGCCGCATTGTTGCAGAGATTGAGCAGCACCTGCTGCAACTGCGCCTGTTCTCCCGTCACGATCGCCGCGGTCGGCGAGTGACGAACGACGAGATCGATGCCGGCAGGCAGCGAGACGCCCAGCAGCGAGGCCGCTTCCGCAACCAGTGCCGCGACGCTCAGCGGTTCGCGCGCCGCATTGCGCCGGCGTCCGAACACCAGGATCTGGTCGACGAGGTCGCGCGCTCGCTCCGCACCGCGGCGGATCGGGCCGAGATTGCGGGCAAACTTCGCATCGGCGCCCGCATGCTCCTCCAGCACCTCGGAGTGGCCGAGGATCCCGCCCAATATATTGTTGAAATTATGCGCGATGCCGCTGGTGATGACGCCGATCTCCTCCATGCGCTGGCCCCGCCTCAGGCGCGCCTCGAGCCGCGTGCGTTCCTTTTCGAAGGTATCTCGCTCGGCGGCGTGAACGAAGGCGTCGAGCGCCATGCGCAGCAGCGCAAGCTCGCCCGAGCGTGAAATGCGGCTGCGCCGACCGACCGCCTCGAAACCGACCGCCGCGCCGAAGCCGTCACTGTCGATGCTTGTCGCGCACGCCCATCCCTCAAGGCCGAAGCTTAGGCAGTTCGTCTTGTGGTCGTGCTTCGACGTGCCGCCGGCGCGGGCCGCCAGCTCCAGCGCGCGGTCTGGCCAGCCGGCCGGAGGCTCCAGCTCGGGCTTGTGCCAGACGTGCAGGCGCTGCCGCGGCCCGGACATGAGAAAATAGGCGCGGTCCGAACCGAAGTGCGCGGCCATGTCGGCCAATGCCCTGCGGCGCCAGCGCCGAGGTGAACTTCGGGATGCGCAGACGGTCGCGATTCTCGATCGGGTTCTCCTGCAGCTCCTGGTCGAGCGACAGCATCACCGGCGCCATCGGCGGCGTGGTTGATATCTTGTAGGCGCGCAGCGCCGATTCCGCGAAATGCTGCAGCGAGGCCGGCTGGTCGTCCCACTTGACGAAGTCGCGCGTCAGCGCCGCAGGATCGATCGCCGAATGCGGCCACTCGGCACCGGGCGCGCGCTTGTCGGCCTCCATGATGTTGCCGCCCATCACGATGACGGGGACGCGATCGCACCAGGCGTTGTACATCGCCATCGAGGCATGCTGCAGCCCGACCACGCCGTGGCAAATCATGGCGAGCGGCTTGCCTTCCATCTTGGCGTAGCCCCGGCCCATATGCACCGCGATCTCTTCATGCGGACAGGTGATGATCTCCGGCTTCTTGTTGCCGCCATGGTTGATGACGGCCTCGTGCAGCCCGCGAAAGCTCGAGGCGCAGTTCATCGCGAGGTAGTCGATGTCGAGCGTCTTGAGCACGTCGACCATGAAGTCGCCGCCGCTCGAGGTCTGGTTGACCGGATCGGCCGGTGGTGGAGCTGCGTCGGCAGCAGCGAGTTTGGGGCCGGGCGGCGCCGCCTTGGCGCGCTGCTCCGGAAACGCTGGCATCGCGGTGTTGGCCGCGGCCGGCGTGCCCAGCGCGGCCGCGCCGGCGATCGTTGCACCTTTCAGGAAATTGCGGCGGCTGGAATCGGGCGCGCCACCGCCGCGCAGGCTGCTTCGCTTCGACATGGCGTCCTCTCCGGGAGCTTGACCAGATGCCTACGAACGGCCTCGCGCGTCGCCGGACGCGGCGTACCGGCCATATTTTGGCCATAGCCCGTTTCTTAAAGGCCTGCGCGGGCCAAGTTCCGGCCTCTGTTGCGTCGTCCGGCCGATGCGGTCACTTCGCACCCCATCGCAGATCATCGCTGCGCTTCCCCCACACAAATTGGTGGTCTGCGAACAGCAAGAAGGACTTTGTAATGCGTAAACTTCTGGCGGCTGTCGCCGTGCTCCTGGCCTTTGCTTCATCTGCTGCCGAAGCCCGCGGCCGTCATCATCATCATCGGCACTATGCACATTCCGGTCGCCCGGCGGCGTGGTGCGGATGGTTCATGCGCACCCAGGTCGGCAGCGATCCCGGTCCGCAATTCAACCTGGCACGATCCTGGGCGCGATACGGCACCAATGCCGGCGGCCCCTCGGTCGGCGCGATCGTCGTCTGGCGTCACCACGTCGGCAAGATCGTGGGTCAGCAGAACGGACAGTGGATCGTGCAGAGCGGCAACGATGGACATGCCGTGCGCACGCGGCCGCGCTCGCTGGCCGGCGCGATCGCGTTTCGAAACGCCTACGCTTCTGCTTCGTTCTAATGCGCAGTGAGATGGGTCGAATCGTCATCGCGCTTCGGCTCATTGTCTGAGCATGAAAAACGCTACGCGCTTTTCCGGATCAGCTTCAGGGAACCTCGACGCTTCAGCTGACAAACAAGTTCGCGACGCCGCACGGTATACGAACCGTTCATAGTCGCGGCTTACGCTGAGGCGGGGTTTCGCCCTGAAGCCCTCAGACGGGCGCCGTCACCTGAGTTGACCAGGTGGCGGCGCTTTTTCAGGAATGCATTGCCTTGCCTCAGAAGCCGAAAAAAGTCGCGACGGCCCCTCAGACCGTGTCTTACTGGTCGGCCGCTTACGTCAGCGTCTGCAATGGCGTGACCGTATTCGCCGTGACCGGCGGCGTTCTCGGGTTTCTGCTGGTCGCCAGACATTATCTCTGAACATCGCAATCAGCGCTTTCCGAGACTCTTCAGATAGGCGCAGAACATGTCGGCCATGGCGTCGGCATAGGCCTTGATCTCCGCGCGCGTTCGCGGGCTTTCCGAGAAATCCTTGCCTACCGTGCTCAGCGTCGTCGTGATCAGATCACCGGCCGTGGCGCGGAGCGCGTCGGACGCATTCGGCAATGCCTCGCGCATGAACACCTCGACGATGCGCTCGCCCGATGCCCGCACCTCGCGCGCTTCGGGCGCATCGCGATAGAGCGGCGCAGCGTCGTTGAGCGCCACGCGCACCGCGGCCTCCTCGCATTCCGAATGGATGAAGGCGTGCACCAGCGCACGCAGCCGGTCCAATGGCGGCCGCGCGGCGTCCTCGAGAATGTCGCGCAGCAGTCCCGTGGTCTGCCGCCACTCATCGCTCTGCAACCGGAACAGGATCGCGGCCTTGTTCGGAAAATACTGATAGAGCGAGCCGACGCTGACGCCGGCCTTCTCGGCCACCCGCGCCGTGGTGAAACGCTGTGCGCCTTCCCTGGTCAAAACCTGAACAGCGGCATCCAGAATCGCCGCGACGAGCTCGGTCGAGCGCGCCTGTTGCGGCTGTTTTCGTGAGGAAATTGAAGAGCTTCGCCGTTCGGTCATAACGCCCCGGGGAATGCGATTAGCAAATGCGACTAATTATTCGTATTTCTGGCGAGGCGCAAGGACGCGCCGCTGACAACAGACCGGAGACCTACATGACGACCCTCACCTCACCCAAGCTCGCTGGCCTGCTCGATCGCCTGTTCGGGCAAGCGTCCGCCGCGGTGGAGGAGACCCAACTCGCGGTGGCCGACCTTTCCGACGAAGAACAGGCGCGGATGATACGGAGCAGGACCGACTACCGCGCGCTCTACGGCCGCCTGAACAATGTGCCGCTCGCCGTCTCGCGCGAGACCGGCGCGCTGCTCTACATGCTGGCGCGCGGCGCGCGTGCACAAAACATCGTCGAGTTCGGAACCTCGTTCGGCATCTCGACGCTGCACCTTGCCGCCGCGCTGCGCGACAATGGCGGCGGGCGCCTGATCACCAGCGAGTTCGAACCGTCCAAGGTGACGCGTGCCCGCGACAATCTCGTCGCCGGCGGGCTTGACGACCTTGTCGAGATCCGCGAGGGCGATGCGCTCACGACGCTGCGCGCCGATCTGCCCGATCGGATCGACCTCGTGCTGCTCGACGGCGCCAAGGCGCTCTACCCTGATATCCTCGATCTCGTGGAAAGCCGCCTGAAGCCGGGCGCCTTCGTCGTCGCCGACAACGCCGATTACAGCCCCGACTATCTGGAGCGCGTGCGCGCACCGGCAAATGGCTACATGTCGGTGCCGTTCGGCGGAGACGTCGAGTTGTCGATGCGGCTCGGCTGAGGTGGATGCTGGAGAAGCGCGGGTTCGGCTCGACCGAACCCCGCGCTCAGATCATCGCGGCGACGCGTTCGAGGCCGATCAGGCGCGCCAGCGAACGCACTTCGTTCTTCTGGTCCTCGCGGAGCTGGAACAGCAGCGGCATCGCCGCCGACTTCAGCTGCTGGACTTCCTCCGAGTCGGGATCGATCGGCATGTTGCCCGCGGCAGGATCGCCCTGGCGCTTGGCGTGGATCTTGCGGGCGACGGCGCGCAGCGCGGTCTCAACGGCCGGCCAGTAATATTCCTGCGACGATGTCAGCCTAAGCCGATCCTTGATACCGGCGATCTGCGCATCGCTGAGCAGCGTATAATTCTTCTGCGCCGGCTTGGCGGCAGCCTTGGGCTTCGGCGGCGCGGGAGCGACCGACGCGGGTGCCGGTGCCGGCTCGGCGACCTTCGGCTGGGCCGCATCGACGGGGTCGTTGATCTTCGGCAGGCCGACGTCGGCGGGTTCGGCGGACGCATAGGCCTGGCGCACCGCGTCGGGCGCGCCCGGAATTGCGGCCTGCGCCCGCAGCAGGAGCGGCGACGGATTGGCGGGAGGCTCAATCGGCTTGGGCGCCTCGAAGGAGGCGGCCGCAAGCGTCGTGACGGCGAGCTTGTCCTGCTTGCTGGCGCGGTTGGCGACGGGGCCGACGTCGGCCTGCGCCGCCGGCAGGCTGTCACGGCCCAAAATGGCTGTTATCGCAGCGCCCGCGAGGAGGAAGCATGTCAGCGCGGCGAGGGTGATGGCTCTGGTCAAAAACAACTCCATTCCCGGCCGGTGTCACCGCAAACTGCGCGCGAAATGCGGCAGTAGCGTGCCGTGACCGCGCCAAATAGGTGAAATCGTCCCGAAACGGCCCAAAAAATCAGGCCGCGATGTCAAGCTCATAGGCTTCCTGGATGTCGGCGACGATCTCATGCGCCGTCCACAATGCGCCAGGCTGGACCGCATGCATGCTGACCGTCCAGTTGGTCCGGCGGGTCCGCGGCGTGCTGACGATGTCGAATTCGACCTGACGGCACAGCGGATGCCGCTGCAGGGCGTAGAACACCCGGGTTCGGAGCTCGTCGAGCGATGCCGCGGTCTTGGCAAGATGCGCCTCAAAAGCCATGTCGCATTCCCACAACTGCCGGGCGGCCCGCCGTGGCGGCGGACCATCCCGTGGCGCATAGTTGGGACTGGCATGGTTAATGCCGCGTTAAGCGAACAGGTGGCGTTTGAGTGGTATCAGCCGAGCCGCACCCGCGCGCTCGCCGCCTCGTACTCCACGATGGTCTGCGCCACGAGATCGTCGACCGCGAGCACCCCGGTCACCCCCGAGGTCGAATGGCCGCCGCTCCAGATGTCGCGCCAGCGCTTGGGGCGACTTTCGCGGGCGCCGATGTCGATGTCCTTGCCGATGTCGATCGCGCCGCGCGCCGGAAGGTCGTCGGGATCGAGCCCGGCGGCCGCGATCGAGGGCCGCAGCATATTGGTCTGCAAGCCGGTGAACGCGGTCGTGAGCAGGATATCGTCGGCGCTAGAGTCGACCCAGCATCTGCTTGTATCTGTTGTCCGCCATGCTCTCGCGCGTCGCGATGAACTTGGTGCCCATATAGGCGAGGTCGCAGCCGAGCGCCTGTGCGGCGCGCAATGCGTGACCGTCGCTGATGCCGCCGGCGAGCACGATCGGGCCGTCGAAGAAGCCGCGCGCCGCGCGGACGAACACGAACGGATTGAGCCAGCCGGTCTGCCCGCCGGCGCCCGCGGTGAGCAGCACCAGCCCGTCGGCGCCGGCCGCAACCGCGCGCTCGGCATGACGGATCGAGGCGACGTCGGCAAACACCAACGCACCGACATCGTGCAGGGCGCTAAGCACCGGCGCGGGCGAGCCGACCGAGGTGATCACGAGCTCGGGCTTGTGCCGCAGCAGCACGGCGAGATCCTGTGCCAGCCGCGTGTTGGAGCGATGCACGATCAGGTTCGGGCAGATCGGCGCCGCGGCCGTGCCGCTCGCTTCGGCATGCGCCTGCAATCGATGCTCGATGTCGCCGAGCCACGCATCGAGCTGTTCCGTCTCACGGCAATTCACCGTCGGAAACGAGCCGATCACGCCGTTACGGCATGCCGCGACCACCAGCTCGACACCGGAGACCAGAAACATCGGCGCTGCGATCAGCGGCAACCGGAGGCGATCGCGAAAACGGGCAAGAAGATCAGCGGCCAAGTTGTTTCTTCCCATCATCATTGTGTTAGCGTTGCCGCCAACATTGGCACGAGAGAAGCCAAAGACAAAGGCGGGAGGGACAACGAGATGAGCAATCCGCTCTATGCATTTCCGGCAGTGTGCGAGCAGACCTTGCGGGCGCTGGCGCGCTATCCGTCGCGCACGGCCTTCGCCTGGCCCGGCGGCTCGCTCAGCTATCAGGGCGCGACCGACCTGATCGGACGGATGCAGAGCGTGTTCATGCGGCTCGGCTTCGCGCCGGGCACCCGCGTCGCCTTCCTCACCGCCAACCGCGCCGACACCTGGTGCGCCGGCATCGCCGCGCAATTGTCGCGGCTTGCGATCACCTGGCTGCATCCGCTCGGCTCGCTCGACGACCAGCTGTTCCAGCTCGAAGACTCCGAGGCCGAGATGCTCATTGTCGACGGCATCACCTTCCGCGACCGCGGCGGCGAGCTCGCGGCGAAAGCGCCGGGATTGAAGACCGTGTTCACGCTCGGCCCGGCGGATTACGGCACCGACCTGCTGCAGGTGGTCGAAAATGCCGGCAGCGCGACCGCAAAGAACTACGCGCGCGAGGACGACATCTCGACCTTGAACTACACTGGCGGCACGACCGGCAAATCCAAGGGCGCGCTGCGCTATCACCGCGAGTATGGCGGCTTCGCCGCCGCGGTTCTCGCCGACTTCGAGATTCCGGAGACGCCGCGCTACCTCACGGTGGCGCCGATCAGCCACGTCGCCGGCACAAAGGTGCTGCCGACGCTGATGCGCGGCGGCACCGTGCACATGCTGAAGGGATTCGATCCGGAGGCGGTGTTCAAAACCATCGAGCGCGAGAAGATCAACTTCACGCTGTTCGTGCCGACCATGATCTACGTGATGCTGGATCATCCGACGCTGCCCAAGACCGACCTCTCCTCGCTCGAGCTGTTGCTGTACGGTGCGTCCGCGATGTCGCCGAGCCGGCTGGTCGAAGGCATCGAGCGGATCGGCCCGGTGTTCTCGCAGCTCTACGGCCAGACCGAATGCTATCCGGTCTCGGTGCTGCGCAAGGCGGACCATGACCCGAAGACGCCGGAGCTGTTCCTGTCCTGCGGCTTCCCGATCGCCGCCTGCCAGGTGAAGATCCTCGATCAGGACGACCAGGAGGTCGCGACCGACGAGGCCGGCGAGATCTGCGTGCGCGCCACGCATGTGATGGCCGAATACTGGAAGCGGCCCGACATCACGGCGGAGACGCTGAAGAGCGGCTGGCTGCACACCGGCGACATCGCGCGCAAGGACGAGCGCGGCTACATGTTCATCCTCGACCGCAAGAAGGACATGATCGTGTCCGGCGGCTTCAACATTTTTCCGCGCGAAGTCGAGGATGTCTTGTCGCAGCATGCCGATGTCGCGATGGTCGCCGTGGTCGGCGTGCCCGACGACAAATGGGGCGAGGCCGTCACCGCCGTCGTGGTCGCGCGCGAAGGCACTTCGCCCAATGCCGACGAGCTGATCGGCCTCGTCAAGGCGAAGAAGGGCTCGGCGCACGCGCCGAAGCAGATCCAGTTCGTCAAGGAGCTGCCGATGACCGGCGTCGGCAAGGTCGACAAGAAGGTGCTGAAGGCAGGCTTCTGGACCGGCCGCGACCGCATGGTGGGGTGACCATCCACGCAAAAGCAAAGGCGCCTGCGGCGTACCCAACCGTCGCATTCGGCGTTATTCGTTGTGCCGGTCTACGCGCTCAAGGAAGCCGCGGACCAGCGCCGCGATCTCGTCGGTCGCTTCGTCGAGCGCGAAATGTCCCGCGTCCAGGATATGCACCTCGGCACTCGGCACATCCTCGGCATAGGCGGTTGCACCGGCGACGGTAAACGACGGATCGTACTTGCCCCACACGACGAGGGTTGGCGGCTGCGCCTCGCGAAGCCATTTCTGCCACAACGGGTAGGAGGCAACGTTGGTCCGATAATCCAGGAACAGCGTGGCCTGGATGTCGGCCTGGCCCGGGCGCGACAGAAACGCGGATTCGTCGCCCCATAGATCGGGATCATAACGGTCGGGATGTGGGCTCGTCCCGACGTGACGTTGGCGCGTCGCCTCGAAGGACGTGAAGTTAGCCTTGAGCTTGTCGAGTTCGCGCACCGGATCTGCCCAAAACTTCCTGCGAGCCTCCCAAACCGGGCCCAGACCCTGTTCGTGGGCTACCGCGTTCTGGACAATGATGGCGCGGACTCGTTCGGGGTGCGAAAGCGCCAGGCGAAAGCCTACGGGCCCGCCATAGTCCTGCATGAACAGCACATAGCGGGTGAGACCGAGTTTTGTCGCGAACTCGTTGGTCACGCGCGCAAGGTTGTCGAAGGAATACTCAAAGCTTGACGGCGCTGGCGCACTGCTGTTGCCGAACCCCGGATAGTCAGGAGCAACCACGTGATATTTGTCGGCAAGAAAAGGCAGTAACGGCTCCCACATCCGCGATGAGGATGGAAAGCCGTGGAGCAGCAGCACGACAGGTGCGTCGGCCGGCCCCGCTTCGCGGTAGAAGATGTTGACACCGAGGACATCCACGGTGTGATACGAGATGGAGTGCCGGCTCGATTGCAGGCTGTTTGCCGAGGCCTGCATTGCCATTCCTGCGAGAACGGCAGACATCGCGAGTCGGGCGGACATCTTCATCAGGCAACTCCGTGCGGTGATTGTCGGTCTTCGACAGGCAGGGAGCGTCAGCGGCAGCGCGTTCTTCCCGTCCGGCCGTCGCGCGCCGATCACATTTCCGACATTGCGGCCAAGCGACCACAGCCGGGCAGCCGCCCTTCGTGTGCGGCTCCTCAGGGTAACGGCGACAGAGTGGAAGACGTGGCGAGGCTATCGGCACTGGCGGCAGCAGTTTGCTGACCGGCGCGCTGCCCCAGCAACTGATCGAGCCGCTCGCGGAGTTGATCCTGGTGGTAGGGCTTGGCCAGCCGCGGCAGGTCGACCTGAGTGCCGTCGGGCAATTCGGCATAGCCGGTGGCTAGCAGGACGAGCAGTTGCGGCCGCAATTCGCGCGACGCCGCGGCGAGCTCGATGCCGGTCATGCCGGGCATCACGTGATCGGTCATCATCAGGTCGATCTCCTGGCCGCTCCTGAGGATATCGAGCGCCTGCTGCGCGGAATTGACGCCGATCACGCGATGGCCGAGGTCCTCCAGCATCTCCATGGTCGACATCGCGATCAGCGGATCGTCATCAACCAGCAGGATCACCGCCGAGCGCTTGACCGACCGCGCCGCGGGCAGAGGACTTGCCGCTTCCGGCGCGGCGGTCGCGACCGGCAGCACCAGCGCGGCCGTGGTGCCCTTGCCGACTGCGCTCGACAGCTGCAGCGCGCCGCCGAGCTGCACCGCGAGCCCATGCACCATCGACAGGCCGAGCCCGGTGCCCTTGCCGACCGGCTTTGACGAGAAGAACGGCTCGATCGCCCGCTTCAGCACCTCCGGCGACATGCCGGTGCCGCTGTCGACCACCGACAGTTTCAGGTAGTTGCCCGGCTGCAGCGCCGGATCGGTCTTCGCCTGCGAGGCCGCGAGGCGGATTTCGATCACACCGCCATCCGGCATCGCATCGCGCGCATTGATCGCAAGGTTGAGGACCGCGAGCTCGAGCTGGTTGGTATCGACGCAGGCCGGCGGCAGTCCGTCGGGGATGTCCAGCCGCAGCGTGATGCGCGGCCCGAGCGAGCGCTCGAGCAATTCACTCATGTCGCGCACCAGCGCGCCGAGATCGACCGGCACCGCGCGCAGATCCTGCTGCCGCGCGAACGCCAGCAGCCGCTGCGTCAGCGCCGCGCCGCGCTCGGCGCCCTGCATCGCGCCGTCGATCAGGCGGCGCAGGCGCGGGTCCTCCGGCATCCGCTTGCGCAGCAGATCGAGATTGCCCATCACCGCCATCAGCAGATTGTTGAAGTCGTGCGCGACGCCGCCGGTGAGCTGGCCGATCGCCTCCATCTTCTGCGCATGGCGAAGCTGCTCCTGCGCCCGCTCGCGCGCGGCGACCTCCTTCATCAGATCGGCGGTGCGCTGCTCGACCCGTTGCTCCAGCGTCGCGGTGAGCTCGGCGAGCGCGGTGCGCTCGGCGGCGAGCTGCGCCAGCAGCGCCTCGCGCTCGATCTCCGCGGTCTTGCGCGCGGTGATGTCGGAGCAGACCCCGACCAGCGACCGGATGCTGCCGTCGGGCCGGCGCACGGCGCGGGCGCGGACGTCGACCCAGTGCTGGGTGCCGTCGGGCCAGATGTTGCGATATTCGATCCGGTAGTCGGCGCCGGTGCGCAGCGTCTGCTCGACGATTTCGCTGCGGCGGGCGCGGTCGTCGGGATGCACCGCATCCAGCAGATTCTCATAGGTGAAGGGATCGCCAGGTTTGCGCCCGAAGAACGTCTTGCAGGTCGGCGACGCCTCGAGCTCGAAATCCGGCAGATGGAGTTCGAGTGCGCCAAGATGGCCGGCGTTGAGCGCGGTCTGCAACAGGTCTTCGCTCCCGGTCAGATCCTCGAGGATCTGGCGGGTCTGGTACTGGCGGCGGCGGCCGCGCACCGCGGCAGCGACCAGGCTGACCAGCGTGCTCGGATGGAACGGGCGCTCGATGAAGGTGACATTGCCGAGCGCACGGCCGAGCCGCGCCGCTTCGGGATTGCGCTCGGGCCCGCCCTTCTCGCTCATCAGCACGATCGGGAAATCCGACCATGACGGCTGCTCGTTCAGCCAGCGTGTCAGGCCGGAGAGATCGGCGGCCCTGATCACCTCATCGGCAATGATGGCAAGGCCTGCCCCGCTTGCGACCTGGCGCTCGAGCTCGGCGAGGTCGCCGCAGATATTGGCGTAGTAGCCGGCTTCCTTGATCAGATGGGCCGTCCTGACGGCGTCCCGCTCGCTCGCGGCAAGGATGACCGCGCGTTCCGAGGACGGGCCGGGCTTCATCGCGTCTGCCCCTGCGGCGGCCGGGTGCCGACACCGGCCGGCGCATCACAGAGCCGCCGGACGGCCAAGGCCTCGATGCCGGCGGCGGGATCAATAGGCATCATGGGGCCCCCTAACGGGAGCGAAACTCGCTCGTGCCGCCAACCGTTCCCGCGAGGCGTACTTATTTTTGCCGTCGGGGCCGCGGCTCGGAGCTGCGCCCTGCACCAGGGGCTCCGCCGCGACCGCGCCGCCAAAATATCGAAAACAACCCCATGCAAAGGAGCCGGCGGCCGCCGGGCTTCGACATGGCAAGGCGTCGACACGGCAACTTGACGCGTCGGGCAAATCAGGGATATATTTCTAATATTCCGAAATCGTGTAAGTGCTGCCTCGCCCGACCTGAAAGGGGCCGGGATGGGTCAGCCGGGTGCGACGCTGTATGCGGAGGGAGCCGATCCCCACCCGCTTTGCTCTGGAAAGCAAAGCGACCTCTCTCTTCAAGGAGAGGTTGGAGAAGCGTAGTCCCGGTTAGCGCCGCTCGATCACCAGGCTCTGGACCGCCCGGCCGAAATAGCCCCTGACGTCGGCGAGCCGCGACATCGCAAGCCCGGCGCCGTCGGGCCCGATCCAGGATTCGCCGTCGAGCAGGATCCAGTCGCCGACCGGCTCGCGCGCCAGGCTCACCGTGAGATCGGCGTTGATGAAGGTCCATTGGTTGAAATCGAGCGCCGGCGAGGTGCCGTTGGAGAAGTCAGAGGCGACCACCGCGCGCATCGCCTGCGAGACGGCGGCGCCCGTGATCAGCGGCTGGTTGACGCGGAACCAGATCGCGCCCGGGCCCGTCACGCCGAAGCGGCCGCGCGCGGCCCGCATCGAGATGCATTTCACGAACGGACTGTTCGCGAGATTACCCGGCTCGACCATGCTTTCGTCGGGGCCCGGCAGATCGACCGGAAGGGCTGCGATGTCCGGCGGCAGCTCGGCGGCCTGCTGCTTGACCTTCAGCACGGTCGCCGAGACCACGAGAACGCCATCGGCGAGCAGCCTGACGCCGCAGAGCTGGATCTTGCGGCCGTCGCGCAGGATCTCGCTCGCAACCGTCAGCGTCGCCACCGGCACCGGACGCATCAGGTCGATGGTGACGCGCGCGATCCGCATCGGCACCGGCGTCGGGATGGCTTCGGCAGCCCATACCACGAGCGCGGCCGGCGCCGAGCCGTGCTGCATCCGCGGATCCCACGGACCCGCGGCGTCGGGACTGGTGACGACACGATCGCCGTCAACGCGAAAAATCGGCTCCATCAGAGCATGATCCGGAAAAATGTGCAGCGGTTTTCCCCGCGACAAACGCAAGGCGTTTGCGCGTAGATCATGCTCGAACAGAAAGCTAAAGCGCGGTGGTTCATCCTGATCACCGCGCTTTAGGCAAGCGCCGGATCGACTGCGTCGTCGTATTCCTTCTTGAAGCGGCCGATCAGTTCGGCCGCAGGCACCACCTTGGAGATGCTGCCGACGCCCTGGCCGGAGCCCCAGATCTCCTTCCAGGCTTTCGGCTTGGCGCGCTCGCCCGACGCATCGGTGCCGAAGCTCATCTTCGAGGGATCTGATGTCGGCAGGTTTTCCGGATCCATGCCGGCCGCGACGATCGACGACTTTAGATAGTTGCCGTGCACGCCGGTGAACAAATTGGAGTAGACGATGTCCTCGGCCGACGAATTGGTGATCATGCTCTTGTAGCCCTCGACCGCGTTGGCCTCCTGGGTCGCGATGAAGGCGGAGCCGATATAGGCGAAGTCGGCGCCGATGATGCGCGCTGCGCGGATCGCGCGACCGTTGGCGATGGTGCCCGACAGCGCGATCGGTCCGTCGAACCACTGCCGCGTCTCCGACACGAACGGGAACGGCGACAGCGTACCGGCATGGCCGCCGGCGCCGGCCGCGACCAGGATCAGGCCGTCGGCGCCCTTCTCGATCGCCTTGTGCGCGAACTTCTGATTGATCACGTCGTGGAACACGATGCCGCCCCAGCCGTGGACGGCCTGGTTGAGCTCCTCGCGGGCGCCGAGCGAGGAGATGATCATCGGCACCTTGTGCTTCTCGCAAAGCGCCATGTCGTGATCGAGCCGGTTGTTCGACTTGTGCACGATCTGGTTCACCGCGAACGGCGCCGACGGCCGCTCCGGATGCGCCCTGTCATAGGCGGCGAGCTCTTCCTTGATCCGGTACAGCCATTCGTCGAGCAGTTCCGGCGGACGTGCATTCAGCGCCGGAAACGACCCGACCACGCCGGCCTTGCACTGGGCGATGACGAGGTCGGGCACGGAGATGATGAACAGCGGTGCCCCGATCACGGGAAGAGACAGGCGGCCCTTGAACAGAGCAGGCATGGACATTGGCGGCGGATCCTTAAAGCGTTTGGTCGTTGATTTTAGCTCGAATGCTGACCGTCATACCAACAAGGCAATCTTTCCAGTGTCAAGTATTGCGTTATGGCGCTGCAAAATGGATGACAAAACCTCATCCAGATGCCGTGTTTTCCAGGGCGTCTGGCATCCCAGACGCGGTTCGGCCACGGCTATTGGCAGAGCGCCCGCGTCACGAAATTTTCCGTCCTGCAGTCGTTCGGGCCGCGCTTGTGGCCCGGCAAATAGACCAGCGGCGAACATTTCTCGGTCGTGTTGATATCGATGCCCTTGCCTTCCTTGAAACCCTTGCTCTGGCAGAGCCGGTCGGCGCCGATCTTGCAATCCGGCGCGCCGTTCGAGGCCACCACGCAGGCCGCGCGTCCGCTCACCATCGTCGAGGGGCGCGCGATGTTCGACAGGTCGTTGAAAGTCTCGCCGGGGCTCTTGAGCGGCGGCAGCGCCGACTTCGACTTCTCGAACAGCTTTCCGATTTCGTTGATCAGCCCGGGATTCTCGCGCTCGACCGGCGCGGGCGGCAGTTCGATCTGTTGCTGCTGAGGCGCCACAGGCTGCTGCGCGGGCGACTGGATCCCGAGTGCAGGCGGCGCGGACTGGGCCAGGCCGCGGTCGAGCGTCGCGAGTGTCATCGACAGCGCAAGACCGGCCAGCGCAGCGCGTGCCTTTGCAGCAGCCGTGAGCAGATCGCCGATTCCGTCAGCCATCGCGGCGAGCGTAGCCCGAAGCCGCGCGCAGGCAAAGGCGCGCGGCGCTAGATCAGCTTGAATGCGACGACGAAGCCCAGCACCAGCACGATAGCGCCGATCGCGACCCACAGGCCGAGCCGCTTCTCGAGCTCGGCGCGGATGACATCGCCATAGCGGTTGAGCAGCACCGCGACGAAGAAGAAGCGGCCGCCGCGCGCGACGATCGAGCACAGGATGAACAGCCAGATGTTGTAGCCGGCAAAGCCCGAGGTGATCGTCACCAGCTTGTAGGGGATCGGCGTCAGTCCCTTCAGCAGGATGATCACGGCGCCCCACTCGGCGTAGGAAGCACGGAACGCGTCGACCTTGTCGGAGAGGCCGTAGAGATGGATCAGCCACTGCCCGAGCGAATCGTAGAGCAGCGCGCCGATCGCGTAGCCGAGCACGCCGCCGGCCACCGACGCGACGGTGCAGACCGTCGCGAACCACCATGCCCGCTTCGGCCGCGCCAGCGACATCGGCAATAGCATGATGTCGGGAGGGATCGGGAAGAAGGAGCTCTCGGCGAAGGCGACGGCCGCGAGAATCCAGAGTGCGTAGGGCTTGTCGGCCGCCTCGACGCACCAGTCGTAAATCCGTTTCAACATGGGGCGCGATGAACCATCATGGAGCGGATTTGTCCATGCCGGGATTGGGCTGAATTGGGGTGATTTATGGCTACCGTTTACGCAGCCGGCTCTCCAGCGCGACAATTCGACGCCGAACCGCCGGGACCGGCGCGGTTTTGGGGACCTTGACCGGCGACTTCGGCAGCTTCTCGGCGATCCCGAGCAGCCGCTCGCGCCGCTCCATCTCGCGCCAGACATCCTCCGGCTTCACGCCGGCCGAAGCCCAGAGCACCGTAAGATTGTAGAGCAGGTCCGCGCTCTCCCGGATGACGGCATCCGGCTTGCCGCCGATGGCGTCGATCACGACCTCGACCGCCTCCTCGGCGAGCTTCTTGGCCATCTTGGCCGGGCCGCGCTGGAACAGCCGTGCCGTGCGCGACGTCGCCGGATCGAGATCCTTGGCCGCGATCACCGCCTGGTAAAGCCGTTCGATCGAATCACCCATTCCGCGAGCCTAGTCGAAACGCGTCGCCAGCGTGTTAACGCGCACAACCGACAACGAAAAATCCACCGGCCTCGCAGCCGGTGGATTCGATCGTTTGTGACAGGCTAGAGAACCGCTGAGGGCGTTCAATACGGCTGATAGGGCAGTTGCGAACGGCGCCCGTAATAGGGGCGATAACCATAATACGGTCCGCCGCCGTAATACGCCGGGCCACCGTAATAGACGGGGCCACCATAGTAGCCCGGGCCGCCATAGTAGCCATAGGAGTCGTAATAGTCGCGGCGGCTCTGGGCCGCGGCGATCGCGAGACCCGTGCCGACGATCCCGGCGAACACGGCCGCGGCCGCTGCGCCACCGCCGCCGTAGTAACGACGGCGCGCGCTGATATCGGTCGCGCCGCTCGTGCCGTGCGATGTGGTGACAGTGGCCGCCTTGCCCGCCGGAGCAGAGCCCGCGAACGCCATCGTCGGCTCAACGGCCGTCAACGCCACAGCGGCAACCGTTGCCAATGTGGCTGCGCGGCCAATGGACGAAAAAACACCTTTTCGCGCAAACATTGCAGTCATCCTTTGTGGAAGCCGGCCCGTCGGGCCTTGGTTAACCAACCACTGCCTTAACCTTAGGTTCCCCAAACCGAACGCAAGCTGAACAACCCTCAGGTGAAATCGCGGCAGTCATCGGCCGTTCACCTTGCCCGAGGCAGAATGCCTGCAAATAGCGGTTGAAATTGCAGCTTGAAATGGCCCGTGCCTTGGCGCATTCGGTGTCATGAAGCAGGCGCGCAGCCGGCGCGGCACTTTGTCTCGCCTCCCGGATGTTCATGATGCAGGTAAGTCGGACCACCGTTCTCCGCTGGATACTCGCCGGCATGATTGGCCTCTCGGGCGGCGTGTGGCCGGCGTCGACGCCGCTCTACGCCAGCGATCAGCCGCAGCCGCTCACCATCCAGTTCACGCTTGACCGTCCGCTGGATGCCGCCGCGGCGCCGTTCGTGATGGCATTGTCCGGAGGCCTGTTCAGCGCCGAGGGCCTTGCGGTCGGCACCAACGTCGCCACCAGTTCGGCGGACGCGATCGCGCGCGTCGCCGACGGCTCGAGCGACTTCGCGCTCGTCGACATCAACTCGCTGATCCGCTTTCGCGACAAGCCCGGCGCTGCCCCGGTCAAGGCGGCGTTCGTGCTGTTCAACCAGGCGCCGTATGCGATCATTGCCCGCAAGAGCCGCGGCATCAGGACGCTGTCGGACATGGAGGGCAAGAGCCTCGGCGTCGCCGACGGCGACCTCTCGATCCGGCTGTGGCCCGCGGTCGCCAAGCAGAACGGCATCAAGCTATCGAGCGTGAAGCAGAACACGATCAGCGCCGCGGTGCGCGAGCCGATGCTGTCCGCCGGACAGGTCGATGCCGTCACCGGCTTCTCCTATCTCTCGGCGATCAATTTGCGGGATCGCGGCGTGCCCGCCGATGATCTCGCGGTGCTGCGCTTCGCCGACTATGGCTGCGAGGCCTACGGCTTTGCGGTGATCGTCAGCCCGCGCCTTGCCGCCGCCAAGCCGGACGCGGTGAAGGGGTTCGTGCGTGCGGTGATCGGCGGCACCAACCTCACCGTCAAGGACCCCGCCCGCGCGGCGAGC
Source organism: Bradyrhizobium sp. USDA 3364 (assembly GCF_054056355.1). NCBI lineage: Bacteria > Pseudomonadati > Pseudomonadota > Alphaproteobacteria > Hyphomicrobiales > Nitrobacteraceae > Bradyrhizobium > Bradyrhizobium sp. USDA 3364. Next base: position 3,694,007 of record NZ_JBSRYG010000002.1, on the reverse strand, counting down.
GAGGTGGTGAGCCGGATGGACGGCGGCTCGCGCGATCTGGAGTTCGAGCGGCTTACCGCCATCATCCGCGACAACATCCTGACCGCTGAGGTGAAGCGCGACGGCATCGGCGGCATCGACCCCGAGCGCTTCGAGCGCTCGGTCGACCAGCTTGCGGAAGATGTCAAATTCCAGAAGCGGCCGCACGCCGCCGACATCTTCGACGACCAATTCCTGCCGCCGATCGACGGCCGGCTGGTGAATTGAGGCTGGCCCTCATGGTGAAACCCATCCCCTCATGGTGAGGAGGCGCGGATGCGCCGTCTCGAACCACGAGGCCCGTGGCCCATCCTTCGAGACGCCTGCTTCGCAGACTGCTCAGGATGAGGTCGGAGTATGGACCGGCACGGGAAGTGGGTAGTTCTCCGCAACGATCCCGGCTTACAATGGCCCGGCGTCCACCGCTTGCGAGTCCTGCCGGCATGTCCATGCTTCGCCTCTACACCCGCGTCCTCGAACTGCTCGGCAAGGAGGCACGGCTCGGCTGGATCCTCGCCGCGGCCAACATGCTGCTCGCCGGCGCGCAGTTCGCCGAGCCGGTGCTGTTCGGCAAGATCGTCGACGTGCTGTCGGGCCGGCCGGTCACGGGACTGTTCGCGACCTCCTCGGCATGGCCGCTGCTGGTGGCCTGGGCGGCGTTCGGCCTGTTCACGATCGGCTGCAGCGCGATCGTCGCACTACAGGCCGACCGGCTGGCGCACCGCCAGCGCCAGGCGGTGCTGACCGATTATTTCGAGCACATCCTGCAACTGCCGCTGACCTTTCACTCCGGCACCCATTCCGGGCGGCTGATGAAGGTGATGCTGAACGGCACCGACGCGCTGTGGCGGCTCTGGCTCGGCTTCTTCCGCGAGCATTTCGCCGCGATCATGTCGCTGATCGTGCTGTTGCCGCTTTCGCTCTACATCAACTGGCGGCTCGCCATCCTGCTGTTCGGGCTCTGCGTCGTGTTCACGGTGCTGACCACGATGGTGGTACGCAAGACCTACGGCATGCAGAGCGAGGTCGAGGCCTATTACAGCGACCTCTCGGCGCGCGCTTCCGACGCGCTCGGCAATGTCGCGCTGGTGCAGAGCTTCGTGCGGATCGATTCCGAGGTGCAGGGCCTGCGCTACGTCGCCGACAAGCTGCTCGCGGTGCAGATGCCGGTGCTGTCATGGTGGGCGCTGGTCACCGTGATCACGCGCGCCTCGACCACGATCACGGTGCTCGCGATCTTTACCGTCGGCATCGCGCTCCACAATGAGGGGCTCACCACGGTCGGCGAGATCGTGATGTTCGTCTCGTTCGCCACCATGCTGATCCAGAAGCTCGAACAGGTGGTGAGCTTCATCAACAACGTGTTCATGGAAGCGCCGCGCCTGCAGGAATTCTTCGACGTGCTCGATGCCGTGCCGGCGGTGCGCGACCGGCCCGGCGCGGTCGATCCCGGACGGCTGTCCGGCCTCGTCGAGTTCAACGACGTCTCGTTCTCCTATGACGGCAAGCGGCCCGCGATCGAGGATCTCACCTTCACCGCGTTGCCCGGCCAGACCATCGCATTGGTCGGCTCGACCGGCGCCGGCAAGTCCACCGCGATCGCGCTGCTGCATCGTGCGTTCGATCCGCAATCCGGCATCATCAAGATCGACGGTATGGACATACGCGCGCTGAAGCTGACGGCGCTGCGCCGGAACATCGGCGTGGTGTTTCAGGAGGCGCTGCTGTTCAACCGCTCGCTCGCCGACAATCTGCGCGTCGGCAAGCCCGATGCGACCGATGAGGAACTGCGTACCGCCGCGGCACGCGCCCAGGCGCTGGATTTCATCGAGCGCAGCGAGAAGAAGTTCGACACCCATGCCGGCGAGCGCGGCCGCATGCTGTCCGGCGGCGAACGGCAGCGGCTGTCGATCGCGCGTGCGCTGCTCAAGGACCCGCCGATCCTGATCCTCGACGAGGCGACCAGCGCGCTCGACGCCGTCACCGAGGCCAAGGTCAACGCTGCTCTCGACGAAGTGATGAAGGGCCGCACCACCTTCGTGATCGCGCACCGTCTCTCGACCATCCGCCACGCTACCCGCATCCTGCTGTTTGACCAGGGACGGGTGATCGAAAGCGGAACTTTCGATGAACTGGTGGCAAAAGGCGGGCGTTTTGCCGACCTTGCGCGTGCCCAGTTCATGGTCCACGAGCAGGCGCGCGCCGGCATCGAGGCACCATAATTCCCGCTTTCCAATTGAGGCGGCTGCCGAAATTCAGCCGATTTCGTCCACGATATAATCGGCCGGCCTCTGTTCTCTGCTGGCAAGCCGGTATAGGGTTTGCATCGCCGCAATGCGGCGCCGGACACGCTTGAAACCCGTACGTCACAATCGCAAGACCTCCTTTTTTGAAGGCGGGTCTCCAAGGACCGGAACCGGATTCGTGCATTTTCCTCGCCCGTCATTGAAATGGATTCTGGCCGTCGCGATGCTCGCCATCGCTGCGCCGCAAATGGCGCGAGCCGAAGCCCTGCTGGTCGTCGAGGCGGATTCCGGAAAGGTGCTGCAGGCCGACAATGCGACGATGCCGTGGTATCCGGCCTCGCTCAGCAAGATGATGACGGCCTATGTGACGCTGAAGGCGGTCAAGGACGGCCGCGTCTCGCTCGACACGCTGCTCACGGTGTCGCCGACCGCGGCGTCGCAATCACCCTCGAAGATGGGCTTCCGGCCCGGCACCCAGGTCACGGTCGACAACGCGCTCAAGATGATGCTGGTGAAGTCGGCCAACGACATGGCCGTGGTGCTGGCCGAAGGCCTCGGCGGCTCGATCGACGGCTTTGCCGGGATGATGAACCAGACCGCGCAGAGGCTCGGCATGACGCAGACGAGCTACGTCAACCCGAACGGCCTGCCCGCCGACGGCCAGATCACTTCGGCGCGCGACATGGCGATCCTCGCCCGCGCCATCATCCGCGACCTGCCGGAATACGAGTATTTCGTCCACATCCCGTCGATCCGCTTCGGCCGCCGGATCACCCAGAACTTCAACAAGCTGATCGGCCGCTATCCCGGCGCCGACGGCTTCAAGACCGGCTTCATCTGCGCCTCCGGCTACAATCTCGTGGCGTCGGCAACGCGTGACGGCAAGCGGCTGATCGCCGTGGTGCTCGGCGCCTCCTCGGGCCGCATGCGCGCGATCCGCGCCGCGCAACTGCTGGACCGCGGCTTCGCCAATAACGGGCTGGCGTGGCTGCGGCCTTCGCTCGGCACCGTCGACAACCTAGTGCCGATCGATTCCACGCCGCCGAACCTGCGCGAGGAGATGTGCGGCCCCAAGCACAAGCGGCCCGCCAGCGACGAGGACGGAGAGGACACCATCGCAAGCGCCGGAAGCTCCAGCACCAATGGCGACGGTGGCGTGAGCTTCTTCGCCTCCGGCCTGCAGGCCGCGGTGCCGACCAAGCCGGCCGACATGCTGGCGCAGCCGGCGGCGGCGTCCGAACCGGTCCTGGTTTATACGGGTCCGACCAAGACCGGCGCCGCCCTGATCGCCGCGGTCGAGGCCGACACCGAGAAGCTGCAGCCGGTCAAGCGCGCCAAGGGCAAGCACACCCGCGTTGCGGGCAAGAAACCGGATGCGGCGGACGACACGAAGGGTGACGCCAAGAGCGCCGCCAAATCGGATAACAAGTCGGACAAGCCGGCGGCCAAGCCCGTGCATCACGCCAACGCCAAGCCGGATGCCGCAGCTGCGAAGCCGGCCGCCGACAAGCAGGCCGCCGCAAAACCTGCCGGCAAGCCGGTGGCTACGGCAAAACCGGCTGCGAAGCCCAAATCTGCTGACAAGCCAAAGGCCGTCGACAAGCCCAAGGCCGACGCCAAGCCCGCCGGCTAGCAGAGCCCCCGCTCCTCCAATCTCCCAATGCGTCGATAGCGCGCAGCGGCTTGCCATTGGCCGCGGCATCGCTCAATACTGCCTGAAATACCGCGACCAAGAATAATACGACCAAGGGTCGGAAAACCCGGAAACAATCCGGGACTTCAGCCAAATTTGAGAGAGGGGAAAGACCATTATGGAGCGCATCTGGCTCAAGCATTACCCAGCCGGCGTGCCCGCCGATATCGACGTCACGCAATATTCGTCGCTGGTCGAATTGCTGGAAGAGAGCTTCAAGAAGTTCGCCGATAGCAAGGCGTTCATCTGCATGGACAAGGCGATCACCTATCGCGAGCTCGACGAGATGTCGTTGTCGCTCGGCGCCTATCTGCAGCGCAAGGGCCTGCAGAAGGGCGCGCGGGTCGCGCTGATGATGCCGAACGTGCTGCAATATCCGGTCGCGACCGCCGCCGTGTTGCGCGCCGGCTTCGCCGTGGTCAACGTCAACCCGCTCTACACCCCGCGCGAGCTCGAGCACCAGCTCAAGGATTCCGGCGCCGAGGCGATCATCGTGCTGGAGAACTTCGCGACCACCGTGCAGAAGGTGCTCCCCAACACCTCGGTCAAGCACGTGGTCGTCGGCAGCATGGGCGACCTGCTCGGCTTCAAGGGCGTGATCGTCAATCTGGTGGTGCGCCGGGTGAAGAAGATGGTGCCGGCCTGGTCGATCCCGGGCGCCGTCGGCTTCAACGAGGCGCTGTCGGCCGGCCGCGCCGCCAAGCTCAACAAGCCGGCGCTGACGCTCGATGACGTCGCCTTCCTGCAATATACCGGCGGCACCACCGGCGTCTCCAAGGGCGCGACCCTGCTCCATCGCAACATCCTGGCCAACGTGCTGCAGAACGACGCCTGGCTGCAGCCGGCGCTGGCGAAGCCGCCGATCGTCGAACAGATGGTCATCGTCTGCGCGCTGCCGCTCTATCACGTGTTCGCGCTCACCGCCTGCTATCTGCTGGGCATGCGGTGCGGCGGCACCAATCTGCTGATCCCGAATCCGCGCGACATGGCGGGCTTCGTCAAGGAACTGGCGAAGTACCAGGTCAGCTTCTTCCCGGCGGTCAACACCCTCTACAATGGCCTGCTGAACACGCCCGGATTCGACAAGCTCGACTTCTCCAAGCTGAAGATCGCCAATGGCGGCGGCATGGCGACGCAACGGCCGGTCGCCGAGAAGTGGCTGAAGGTCACGGGCGTCTCGCTGTCGGAAGGCTATGGCCTGTCGGAGACGTCGCCGACCCTGACGTGCAATCCTGCCACGATCGAGGAGTTCTCCGGAACGATCGGCCTTCCCGTGCCGTCGACCTGGCTCTCGATCCGCGACGATGACGGCAATGAATTGCCGCTCGGCCAGGCCGGTGAAATCTGCGCCAAGGGTCCCCAGGTGATGGCAGGCTACTGGAACAGGCCCGACGAGACCGCGCGCGTGATGACCGCGGACGGCTATTTCCGCACCGGCGACATCGGCGTGATGGACGAGAAGGGCTATACCAAGATCGTCGATCGCAAGAAGGACATGATCCTGGTCTCCGGCTTCAACGTCTATCCGAACGAGATCGAGGAAGTGATCGCGAGCCACCCGGGCGTGCTCGAATGCGCCGTGATCGGCGTGCCCGATGCGAAGTCCGGCGAGGCGGTGAAGGCCTTCGTGGTCAAGAAGGACCCGAACGTCACGGCCGAGGACATCATCAAGTTCAGCGCCACCCAGCTCACCGGCTACAAGGTGCCGAAGCAGATCGAGTTCAGGACCGACCTGCCGAAGACCAATGTCGGCAAGATCCTGCGCCGCGAGCTGCGCGACGAGAAGAAGGCCGCGGCCTGACAACAGCAAGCGGGCGTTGGACCGACATGACTGACGCGCGCATCGCGACGCCGGCCGACGTGCTCGCCTTTTGGCGGGACGCCGGCCGCGACCGCTGGTACAAGCACGACGACGGCTTCGATGCCGAAATCCGCAGCCGCTTCCTCGCCACCTGGCAGAAGGCGGCTGCCGGCGAATTGTCGTCATGGGAGGCGAGCGACGACGGCGCGCTGGCGCTGACCATCGTGCTCGACCAGTTTCCGCGAAACCTGTTTCGCGACGACAGCAAGACCTTCTCAAGCGATGCGCTGGCGCGCGAGGTGGCAAGCCGGGCCATCGATCGCGGCGTCGATGCGCGGACCGACCCGCGCCTGCGCGAATTCCTCTATCTGCCTTTCGAGCATTCGGAGGACCTCGACGACCAGCAGCGCTGCGTGACGCTGTTCCGGCAATATGACTGCCATCCCGACAACCTGAAATATGCCGAGGAACACGCCGACATCATCCGCCGGTTCGGCCGCTTCCCGCACCGGAATCGCGTGCTGGGCCGGCAGACCACGGCCGAGGAGCAGGCTTTCCTCGATGCCGGCGGGTTTTCCGGCTGATGACGGAACGGTGACCGGCTTCCGGCATTGCCGTTCCTCGATCAGCTCGTATTGTGCCGTCAGAGCGCCGGGTCTAAGACAGGTCCGCTTCACCGAGGGAGAACACCGATGACGATCAATGTTGGCGACAAGCTGCCGGAAGCCAAGTTTCGCGTGATGACCGCCGAGGGTCCGCAGGTCAAAACCACCGACGACATTTTCAAGGGCAAGAAGGTCGCCCTGTTCGCCGTGCCCGGCGCCTATACCGGCACCTGCCACAAGATGCATCTGCCGAGCATTTTCCTCAACGCCTACGCCATGAAGAACAAGGGCGTCGACACCATCGCGATCGTCTCGGTCAACGACGCCTTCGTGATGAACGCCTGGAAGCGCGACACCGACCAGCGCGACGAGGCCGTGTTCCTGGCCGACGGCAATGCCGACTTCGCCAAGGCGATCGGCATGGAGCTCGACGCCTCCGGCAACGGCCTCGGCATCCGCTCCAAGCGCTACTCGATGCTGGTCGAGGACGGCGTGGTGAAGAAGCTCAACCTCGAGCCCGCCCCGGGCAAGGTCGAGGTCTCCGGCGGCGACACGCTGCTCGGACAGCTCTGATTGCTCACCGTCATTGCGAGCAAAGCGAAGCAATCCATTTCACCGCATGCGCTGAAGCATGGATTGCTTCGTCGCTTCGCTCCTCGCAATGACGAGCTGACTTGAACGGCTGTCATCGCCCGGCTTGACCGGGCGATCCAGTACGCCGCGGCCTCTCGTTTCAGTCACCACTGCCTCTGGAATACTGGATCGCCCGCTTTCGCGGGCGATGACAGTTTTGGGCATGGCGATCGCAGGGATCGCGACTCTACCCACGCTACGCAGCCAGCAAGCGGCGCGCCCTACCCCTTCAGCCTCGCCATCGCCACGCCCTCTCGCGCCAGTTCGTCGGCGCGTTCGTTCTCGACGTGGCCGGCGTGGCCCTTGATCCAGTGCCAGCGCACCTCATGCGGCTTCAGCGCGGCATCGAGGCGCTGCCACAGCTCGACATTCTTGACCGGCTTCTTGTCGGCGGTGCGCCAGCCATTGCGCTTCCAGCCATGGATCCAGCCGGTGATGCCCTGGCGGACATACTGGCTGTCGGTAGTGAGGTCGACCACGCAGGGCTTCTTCAGGGCTTCCAGCGCCGAGATCGCCGCCATCAGCTCCATGCGGTTGTTGGTGGTGTGCGCCTCGCCGCCCTTCAATTCCTTCTCGACGTCGCCGAACCGGAGGATCGCGCCCCAGCCGCCCGGTCCGGGATTTCCGGAACAGGCACCATCGGTGAACACAATCACATGCGGCTTGTCGCTCACGCCGCGCATCCCGCCGGCGTGATGCCGTAGTCGCGCAGGCTCGCGACATTCTGCTGGAAGCGCAGCTTGCGGACATATTCCAGCGGGTCCTTCGGCTGCACCAGCGCGCCTTCGGGCACGTTGAGGAAATCGACCAGCCGCGTCAGCAGGAAGCGCATCGACGCACCCCGCGCCAGCAACGGCAGCGCGGCCTCTTCCGCCGCCGACAGCGGCCGCTCGCGGCGATAGGCGTTGAGCAGCGCGCGCGCCTTGGTGACGTTGAAGGAATGATCCGGCTCGAAGCACCAGGCGTTGAGGCAGATCGCGACGTCGTAAGCCAGGATGTCGTTGCAGGCGAACGGGAAGTCGATCAGGCCCGACAGCTTGTCGCCGAGAAAGAAGACGTTGTCGGGAAACAGATCGGCATGGATCACGCCGATCGGCAGATCCGCCGGCCACGAAGCTTCGAGATGATCGAGCTCGCGGGCGATGAAGTCGTGCAAGCCCGGCTGCACGCTGTCGGCCCGCGCGGCGGCAAGATCGAACAGCGGCCGCCAGCCGGAGACCGACAGCGGGTTCTTGCGCACCAGCGAAAAGTCGCGGCCGGCGAGATGCATCTTGGCCAGCGCCTCGCCGACGCCTGCGCAATGCGCGACGTTCGGCCGCCGCGGCCAGACGCCTTCGAGGAAGTTGATGATCGCCGCGGGCCGGCCGGCGAGCCGGCTCGTGACCTCGCCCTTGCGGTTGCGCGCCGGCTGCGGGCACGACACGCCGCGCTCGGCGAGATGGGCCATCAGCGACAGGAAATACGGCAGGTCGTCCTCCGCCACGCGCTTCTCATAGAGCGTGAGGATGTAGGCGCCCTGGCTGGTGTGCAGCAGGAAGTTCGAATTCTCCACGCCCTCGGCGATGCCCTTGTAGGAGAGCAATTCGCCGATGTCGTAGCTTTTGAGGAATTCCGCGAGGTCTTCGGCGGCAACGTCGGTGTAAACCGCCATATGGTTTATTCCGCCGCGGCAGCGTCGGGCCGCAGCGAACGCGGCAGCGGGAAGAACTCGTTCTCTTCCGCGGCCGAGACCGTCTCCACGTGCAGTTCGTAGCGCTCGGCGAAGGCGCCCATGATCTCCTCGACGATCACCTCAGGCGCCGATGCGCCCGCGGTGATGCCGAGGCTCCTGATGCCTTCGAAGCGGCCCCAGTCGATGTCGCTGGCGCGCTGGGCGAGCACGGCGATCGGGCAGCCCTCGCGCTCGGCGACCTCGCGCAGACGCTGCGAGTTCGACGAGTTCGGCGCGCCGACCACGATCAGGGCGTCGACCACCGGCGCCACCTTCTTGACCGCGAGCTGGCGGTTGGTGGTGGCGTAGCAGATGTCTTCCTTGTGCGGACCGTTGACGTTCGGGAAGCGCTCCTTGAGCAGCGCCACGATCTCCGCGGTGTCGTCGATCGACAGCGTGGTCTGGGTCACGAAAGCAAGGTTGTCGGGATCCTTCGGCACGAAGGTTTTGGCGTCCTCGGCGGTCTCGATCAGGGTCACGGCGCCCGCCGGCAGCTGGCCGAGCGTGCCGACCACCTCGGGGTGATGGGAATGCCCGATCAGCAGGATTTCGCGGCCGCGCTTGAAATGGATCGCCGCCTCGCGATGGACCTTGGTCACCAGCGGGCAGGTCGCATCCAACGAGAAGAAATTGCGGGATTTGGCCTCGGCCGGAACCGATTTCGGCACGCCATGGGCCGAAAACACCACCGGCGCGTTGGTTTCGTCGGGGATTTCGGACAATTCCTCGACGAAAATGGCGCCTTTGGTCTTCAGGCTGTCCACCACGTACTTGTTATGGACGATTTCGTGCCGGACATAGACCGGGGCGCCATAAATGGTGAGGGCGCGCTCGACCGTGTCGATGGCTCGCACCACCCCGGCGCAAAAGCCGCGGGGGGAACAAAGCACGATTCTAAGATCGGGTTTTTTCGCTGACATCGAGCTGATCTCGGGGCTGTCTTTGGACTGTCTTGGGGCAATTTCGGGACCGAATCACCCCTCGCCGGCGGGCGGGGAACGGCCAGTTAGAGTAAGGACTTGGGACTGCTTTCGGGCGCTGTCAAGGCGATTTTGCTGGCCCATTGCGCCATTCCCCCCTGAGGGCTTATATAGGCTCTATAATTCCCGTCATCGCCGATGACTACCAGCTTCGCCTCGACAGAGGTGGGCGAAGCACAAAGGAGATTTGCCATGAGCAACGCACCGCTGATGCCGAAGGCGACTGCCGTGTGGTTGGTCGACAATACCGCCCTGACGTTCGATCAGGTGGCCGATTTTACCAAAATGCACCCCCTCGAGGTCCGTGCCATTGCGGACGGCGACGCCGCCCAGGGCATCAAGGGCATGGACCCGATTTCGAACGGCCAGCTGACCCGCGAGGAGATCGAGCGGGGCGAGCGCGACCAGAACTACCGGCTCAGGCTGCAGGAGAGCAAGGTGGTGCTGCCGTCGGCCGCCAAGAAGAAGGGCCCGCGCTACACCCCTGTGTCGCGCCGTCATGAGCGGCCGAGCGCGATCCTCTGGCTGGTGCGCAACCACCCCGAGCTGAAGGACGCCCAGATCATGCGTCTGGTCGGCACCACCAAGACCACGATCGCGAGCGTGCGCGACCGCACCCACTGGAACGCCTCGACCCTGACCCCGATGGATCCGGTGACGCTCGGCCTGTGCTCGCAGATCGAGCTCGATTTCGAGGTGCAGCGCGCCGCCAAGGAGAAGCCGACCACGACGGTCTATGGCGGCGCCACGCTGCTGCCGGCCTCCGAGACCACGCGCAAGGAAGAGCTCGACGATCAGCCGATCGAGCGCCACGACGATCTCAACGTCGATGCCGTGTTCGCCAAGCTGAAGACGATCGGCGGCAAGAAGCCCGACGACGAGGAAGAGTAAGCGCGGGCTGCGCAGCTCGAGCAACGCAATACGAAACGAAACGCGGCGGGGCGACCTGCCGCGTTTTTGCTTGCAGGCGCATGCGACGGACGTGACGGCCGTCAGCGACGCTCAGTGCACGTCCGGATGGTTCATCATGTATTCGCCGAGATCGCGCTGCCTGCGATCGGTGCGGGCTTCGGCGTTCTGGCGCTGGACGTCGCGATCCCTGCGGCACGAGACGTATTCGGGCGAGCCGACCGCGACCTTGCCGCCGGCCTGGCAATACTGATCGTCGTCGCCCATGCTCTCCGCGATCGGCGACCGCCCGCGTTCGAGGCAGCCTGCCAGCAGCGGCAGGGCAAGCAGCAATGCGAGGGGCGCGCGTGCGGAAATGGATCGCATCCGGGGGTCCGTATCTCGTGGCCTGTGACGTTGGAGGCCGGGATGACCCGGCAATCCATCAAAATCAAGGCCGTTTTGCTTCGGAATGGGTTTCGATGAGGCGTGGCCTGATTGCGCGGTTGGTGCCCTGATCGACGATCTCGCCCGGGGCCACCCCTCTCCCCAACCCTCCCCCGCAAGGGGGGAGGGAGCCTGACCAGTGTGCTCACCTCACGCGACGTAAAGTCAACTGCACACCGCTCAACACATCCTGCGTGAGGGAGGCAGCGGCGGAAGGGTTCCCTCCCCCCTTGCGGGGGAGGGTTAGGGAGAGGGGTGTCACACGGGCGGCCTATCCGGAAGCGCGCAACACGAACAACGACGCGCTACGCCTTCCCTTTCAGCGCCTCGCCGATTTCGTCGAGCACCTTCGGATCCTCGATCGTCGCCGGCATGGTCCAGGGCTCGCCGTCGGCGATCTTCTTGATGGTGCCGCGCAGGATCTTGCCTGAGCGGGTCTTCGGCAGCCGCGCCACCGTGATCGCGAGCTTGAACGCGGCGACCGGCCCGAGCTTCTCGCGCACCAGCGCCACGACTTCCTTCTCGACCTCGACGGGCTGCTTGGTCACGCCGGCCTTCAGCACCAGGAAGCCGCAGGGCACCTCGCCCTTGATCGCATCCTTGACGCCGAGCACGGCGCATTCAGCAACATCCGGATGCGAGGCCAGGATCTCCTCCATGCCGCCGGTCGAGAGCCGGTGGCCGGCGACGTTGATGATGTCGTCGGTGCGGCCCATCACCCAGACATAGCCGTCCGCATCCTTGTAGCCGGCATCCGAGGTCTTGTAGTAGCCGGGGAATTCCGTGAGATAGGCGTCCCTGAAACGATCGTCCTGCTGCCATAGCGTCGGCAAGCAGGCCGGCGGCATCGGCAGCTTGATCACGATCGAGCCCATGGTGCCGGCAGCGACCGGCTTCGCCGCCTCGTCGACGATGTCGACCTGATAACCCGGCATCGGCACCGTCGGCGAACCGTGCTTGACCGGCAGCATGCCGAGTCCCACCGGATTGCCGGCGATGCACCAGCCGGTCTCGGTCTGCCACCAATGGTCGATCACTGGCACCTTGAGCTGCTGCTCCGCCCACTCCACGGTCGGCGGATCGGCGCGCTCGCCGGCGAGGAACAGGGTGCGGAAGTGCGAGAGGTCATAGTGCTTGATGAACTTGCCCTCCGGGTCCTCCTTCTTGATCGCGCGAAACGCGGTCGGCGCGGTGAAGAAGGCAACCGCCTTGTGCTCGCTTATCACGCGCCAGAACGCGCCGGCATCCGGCGTGCCGACCGGCTTGCCCTCATACATGATCGTGGTCGCGCCGTGGATCAGCGGGCCGTAGACGATGTAGGAGTGGCCGACCACCCAGCCGATGTCGGAGCCGCACCACCAGATCTCGCCAGGCTTCACGCCGTAGAGATTTTCCATCGACCATTTCAGCGCGACGAGATGCCCGCCATTGTCGCGCACCACGCCCTTCGGGATTCCGGTCGTGCCCGAGGTGTAGAGGATGTAGAGCGGATCGGTCGCGGCCACCGGCACGCAGGGCGCCGCCTTGCCGGCGTCGAACGCAGAGCGGCGCAATGTCGCCCAGTCGTGGTCGCGGCCCGCAGTGAACTCGCAGGCCTGCTGCGGCCGCTGCAGGATGATGCAGGTCTCGGGCTTGCTGCCGGCGAGGCGGATCGCCTCGTCGAGCAGCGGCTTGTACTGCACGATGCGCCCGGGCTCGATGCCGCAGCTTGCCGAGAAGATCAGCTTCGGCTTGGCGTCGTCGATGCGGGTCGCGAGCTCCTTGGCCGCGAAGCCGCCGAACACCACGCTGTGCACCGCGCCGATCCGCGCGCAGGCGAGCATCGCGACGACGGCTTCCGGCACCATCGGCATATAGAGGATGACGCGATCGCCCTTGGCCACGCCGAAATCCTGCATCACCGCGGCCAGCGTCTGCACTTCCTTCAGCAGCTCGGCATAGGTGAATTTGGTGATCGTGTTGGTGAGCGGGGAATCGTGGATCAGCGCGACCTGGCCGGCGCGGCCGCCGGCGACATGGCGATCCAGCGCGTTGTGGCAGGTGTTGACCATGGCGCCCGCGAACCAGCGTCCATAGGCGCCCATCGAGGGATCGAAGATCTTCTTGGCCGGCTCGATCCAGTCGATCTCGCGTGCCGCTTCCGCCCAAAAGCCCTCGGGGTCTCGAAGCGAGCGGGCATACACCTCATGATACCGGCTCTGCTGGTCGTTCATCGCGTTTCTCCCTCGCGCGGTCGCGCGTCATTTGCCGACCATTGTCACGGGAAGTGGCGCCGTTTCAAGCCGAAATGACCGGGACCTTCGGCCGGTCGGTCGGGCAGCACTAATAGCCGTCGACCCCGTTGATCTGCTGCAGCCGCTCGCGCATCGCCTTTTGCAGGTCGTAGCCGGGCTTGCCGAATTCGGCGTTGCGGCGGGCGATGAACTGATCCTGCGCGCGCTGCAGCTCGCGCGCCTGGCGCGGGTCCTGTGCTTCGTGCACCGCGCGAAAGCTCGATGCCCCGATCTCGCGATCGAGATCGGCGAGCTGCGGATTGGCGCAGATCGCCTTCTCCACCGGCCGGCGTGCCTTGCGGCAATCGAAGCTCGGCTTGCCGGCGACCGCCATCATGGCGCCGATCCGCTCCAGTTCCAGCGACAGTGATTTGTAGTTGGCCTTGGCGGCGGCGTGGTTGGGATCGAGCTTGACGGCGGCGCCGAAATCCATGATCGCCTTCGGCCGGTCGCCCTTGCGGCGCCACAGCTCGCCGCGCGCATTATGCGCATCGGCAAGCGTCGGATCGAGCTTGAGCACGGTGTCGTAATCGGCGATCGCGCGGTCGATCATCTGCTTGCGGTCGTAGGCCACGGCGCGCGCCATCAACGCCTTGACGCGATCCGGCCGCGCCGCCTTCTCATTGTCGATCAGCGCACCGCAGACGTCGATGATCTTGTCGTCATCGGTTGCCGCGGCCGCTGAAATGCAGGGTCCGGGATTGGTCCGCACATCCTCGCCCGGCTCGCTGCCCGTGGCGCGCGCGACGCCTGTCGTCAGTGCGACGGACAGGCAAGCGCAGATCAGCGCGACAGCCAGATTTGCAGCGTTGCGTCGCATTCCCATCACCGACAAGACATCCCGCGTCAGTACCACCGGCCTGCGATTTCCGGCAGCGCCATTTGCCGCAAAACCACACGCTGGATTATACGTCAATTGCGACGATCGGCTGCACCTGCAGCCAAGCCTTGGGGGTTCGCTTGCTGACATTCGAATGGATCATCGGCCTGTTGCTCGCGTCAGTGGCGCTGTCGGCGCTGGCGCGACGTCTCAAGGTGCCCTATCCGACCTTTCTGGCGCTCGGCGGCGTGCTTTTGACCCTGCTGCCGTGGGCTCCGACCTGGGCGCTGGAACCGAAACTGGCGCTGGCGCTGTTCGTCGCACCAGTGTTGCTCGATGCCGCCTTCGACACCTCGCTGCGCGATCTCCGCAACAACTGGCTGCCGGTCTCGACTCTGGTGGTGGTCGCGGTCGGCGTCACGACGGCGGCGGTCGCGGTGGTCGCGCATTGGCTGCGTCCGGACATGCCGTGGGCGGTCGCGATCGCACTCGGCGCCATCGTGGCACCGCCCGACGCTGCCGCCGCCACCGCGATCCTGCGCCAGGTCAGCCTGCCCTACCGGATCCAGAAGATCCTCGAAGGCGAAAGCCTGCTCAACGATGCTTCCGCGCTGTTGATCTATCGCGTCGCGGTCGGCCTCGTCGCCGCCGAGCACATGAAGATCCGCGAATTCGTGCCGTCGATTGCGGTCGCGCTGCTCGGCAGCCTCGCCGCAGGCTATCTGTTCGCGCAGGTCTGGATGATGGTCACCCGCCGCATCACCGAGGCGCCGAGCGCGATCATCACGCAATTCGGCGGCACCTTCATGGTGTGGATCGTCGCCGAGCATCTCGGGCTGTCCGGTATCCTCACCATCATCGCCTATGCGATCACCATCGCCCGCACCGCGCCGGCCCGCACCTCGGCGCGGCTGCGCGTGTCGTCCTATGCGGTATGGGAAACCGTGGTCCTCGTGCTCAACGTGCTCGCCTTCATGCTGATCGGCCTGCAACTGCGCCCGATCTGGTCCGAGCTCGACGCCGAGGTGCGCTGGAAATATTGCAGCTTTGCCGCCGCGATCCTCGCCGTCGTGATCCTCGCCCGCATCCTCTGGGTGATGCCCTACGGGGCCCTGCTGCGCTTGCTGAAGGCACGCAACTGGCTGCCCGCCCATGTGGTGGACGCCGTGCCGACCCTGAAGCGCGGCTTCATCGTGTCCTGGTGCGGCATGCGCGGCATCGTCACGCTCGCGGCGGCGTTCGCGCTGCCCGAATGGTTTCCCTATCGCGACCTGATCCTGCTCACGGCGTTTGCCGTGGTGCTGGGCTCGCTCGTGATCCAGGGCCTGACCTTGCGGCCGCTGATCCTGGCGTTGAATTTCGATGACGACGATCCGGTCGGGCGCGAGGCGGCCCGTGCCCGCGGCGTTGTGTTTCGCGCCGCGCTCGATGCGATCGACTCGGACCCGTCCGAGGAAGCCGAGATCCTCCGGCTCGAATACCGCGCCGTGCTGCTGCGCGCCGAGAATGACCCGGATGGCGGCCTGACCTCGCGCGAGCTTCCATCTGATCCGTTGCGCCGCCGCGCCATCGCGGCCGCGCGTCAGGCCCTGCTCAATCTGCGCCGTACCGAGACGATCGGCGACGATGCCTTCCATCTGGTCGAGGAAGAACTCGACCGCGCCGAGCTCAGCGTCGAGGCGTAGTCCAGCTCACGCACCCGACTTGGAAGTGATGCCGCCATCAACCACGAGCTCGATGCCGGTGACATATTTCGATTCGTCCGACGCCAGGAACAGCGCCGCATTGGCGACGTCCCAGGCGTCGCCCATGTGCCCCATCGGCACCTGCGCGTCGCGCGCCCGCCACATCGCCTCGACGTCGCCCTTGGCGTAGCTCTGCGCGAGCCCCGCCGAATGCGCCACCATCGGCGTCTTCATCAGCCCGGGCAGGATCGCGTTGACGCGGACATGCTTCGAGGCGAACTCGACCGCGGTCGAGCGCGTCATCTGGTTCATCGCCGCCTTGCTGGCGTTGTAGCTGACGTAGGAAATGCCGACATGGCGGATCGAGGCGATCGAGGAGATGTTGATGATCGAGCCGCCGCCCTGCTTGATCATGACCGGAATGACGTGCTTCATCGACAGATAGGCGCTTTTCAGGTTCACCGCGAAGACCCGATCCCACTCGGCTTCCGCAACCTCGACCACGCTGCCGACTTCGGCGATGCCGACATTGTTGTCGAGCACGTCGATGCGGCCATAGGTCTTGAGGCAGGCCGCAACCATCGCCTCGACCTCGCCGGCGCGCGCGACATCGGCGGTGAACGCGGCCGCCTTGCCGCCCTCCTCGGTGATGATCTTGACCGTTTCCTCGGCCGCCGCGCCGTTGCGGTCGACGCAGAACACGCTGGCGCCCTCGCGCGCGAAGGTGACGGCGGTCGCCTTGCCATTGCCCCAACCCGGCCCGATCGAGCCCGCGCCGACCACCATCGCAACCTTGCCCTTGAGCCGATCCATCGCCTGTTCTCCGTTGTTGCTCTTGCAGCCTGACGTAATCCGTAGCCCGGATGAAGCGAAGCGCAATCCGGGAAGACTGGCCCCGGATTACGCTGGCGCTTCATCCAGGCTACGGATCTACGGATCGTTGCAAGCTTTCATCGTCGTGACATTAGCACCGATCGGATGTCCGAAAATCTCCGATAGCGTCTGGCAGCGTCCCGCATGGCACAGATGCCATTCGCCGGCCGCGCCGGAATTGCCGAGCACGACCTCCGCCCGTGGCGCGGGCGGCGGCGACCATTGAAACCAGCCGTCGACGAGGCGCGCCTCCGGCGGCGGCTCCATGCCGGCGCCGGTGCCTTTGATGCGCGCCTGCTGCAGCGTGAGCCCGGCCGGCGCGACCAGCCAGTCTTCCTGCCAGGCGGTCTTCTCGATCGAATGCGTCCAGGCGAGCGTGAAGGCCGCAACCTGCAGCGCCTTCACGACACCCGCGGAGGCGAGGCAGAGGCTCAAGCCGCCGCCACCGCATCGCGCGGGCGCTGCCGCCATTGCCACAGCACGACCGCTGCGGCGAGCGTGAAGCCCGCCGTGTCCGAGAAGCGGAAATCGCCGAGCAGGCAGAGCGCCGCCCCGAACGCGACCGCGATCTCGATCAAGCTCAGCCGCGTGAACAGAAAGCCGATCGCAACGATGCCGAACAGCGCGATCGCCACCAGCGCCTTGAAGGTCGCCAGCGCCACCGCGCCGTAGAAACCGAGCTGCGCCTGCATCGGATCGCCGCCCTGCAACATCAAGGCCGGCGAATAGACGAAGATGAAGGGAATGACGTAGCCGGCGAGCGCGATCCGCATCGCCTCCCAGCCGATCTTGTCCGGATTCTCCTTGGCGATCGGCGCCGCCGCCAATGCCGCGAGCGCCACCGGCGGCGAGAGGTCGGCCATGATGCCGTAGTAGAACGCGAACATGTGGCTTGCGATCAGCGGCACGCCGAGCTTGGCGAGCGCCGGTGCGGCCAGCGCCGCTGTTATGATGTAGGTCGGGATCGTCGGGATGCCGGTGCCGAGCAGGATCGACAGCAGCATGGTCATGATCAGCGCCAGGAACAGGCTCTTGGCGCCGAGCCCGATGATCCAGCTGCCGAAGATGGTGCCGACACCGGTCTGCGTCATCATGCCGATGATAGTGCCGACGATCGCGCAGGCCATGCCGACGGTCAGTGCCGACTTGGCGCTGTCGGCGAGCGAGTCACGGCAGGCCCTGAGCGTGGCGCGGCCGCCACGGGTGATCGCTGCGATCACGATGAGCGCGGCGACGACGCCGATCACCGAAACGATCTCGAGCCCGTGCCGCGACACGGCCGCAACAACCAGCGCAAGGCCGATCCAGAAGATGGTGCGCACGACGGTGTTGGAGAAGCCGAGCGTGATGCTGGCGCCGAGGATCAACGCGACCGTCAGCGCAAGCCCCATGCTGCCGGCATAGAGCGGCGTGAAGCCCTCGAACAGCATGTAGACCAGGGCTGCGAGCGGCAGCACGAGGTACCAGCGCGCCACCAGCGCCTTCCAGGCGCTCGGAATCTCCGCGCGCTTCATGCCGACGAGGCCGTGCTTGCCGGCCTCCAGATGCACCATCCAGAACGCGGAGGCGAAGTAGAGGATCGCCGGAATCACCGCAGCCTTGACGATCTCCGAATAGGGCACGCCGAGCGTCTCGGCCATGATGAAGGCGACCGCACCCATCACGGGCGGCATGATCTGGCCCCCCATCGAGGCGGTGGCCTCGACGCCGGCGGCGAAGGCGCGGCGGTAGCCGAACCTGATCATCAAGGGAATCGTGAACTGGCCGACGGTCACGACGTTGGCGACGCCGGAGCCCGAGATCGTGCCCATCATGCCCGAGGCGAACACCGCGACTTTCGCTGGGCCGCCGCGGGTGCGCCCGAACAGGCCGAGCGAAACGTCGGTGAACAGCTGGATCATGCCGGCACGTTCGAGGAATGAGCCGAACAGGATGAACAGGAAGATGTAGGTCGCCGAGACGTAGATCGGCACACCGTAGAAGCCCTCGGTGCCGAACGAGAGATGGGTGACGATCTGGTCGAAGTCATAGCCGCGATGGTTGAACGGCGACGGCAGATACTGGCCGAAGAACCAGTAGAGCAGGCAGGCGCCGCACATCAGCGGCAGCGCCGCCCCCATCAGCCGCCGCGTGCCTTCGAAGATCAGGACCGCGAGCAGCGTACCGACCGCAAGGTCCATCTTGGTCGGATCACCGTCGCGGGCGATCAAATCGGCATAGAAGATCCACTGATAAAGTCCGCAGAGGAACCCGGCAGCGCCGACGATCCAGCTTACCGCGCGGCCGAAATCGGATTTCGCGGTGAAATTGCCGATCAGGCCGAAGGTCAGGAGGATCAGGAAGCCGACATGAACGCCGCGCACCACCTGGCTCGGCAAATAGTTGAAGGCCGCGACATAGAGCTGGAACACCGCAAAGGCGAGACCGATGGCGTAAGCCAGATGCCCCCAGGCGCCCGGGCCGAAGCCTTCCGGAAAGCCATGCTCGAAATTGTCGAATTCAACCTTGATCGGCTCTTCGCCCGCAACCTGCTGCTGCATTGAAATAGTCCCCCGCCGTGCCCGCAACGTCGATAGCACCTGTCCAGTGCCCCGACCGCCCCCTGCACGTCATGCGCGGGCTTGACCCGCGCATCCATCGAAAATCAGATTCTTTAGAAAGATGGATGGCCGGGTCAAGCCCGGCCATGACACCGTCATTGAACCCGCGACCTACTTGATCAGGCCCTTTTCCTTGTAATAGCGGATCGCGCCGGGATGCAGCGGCACCGGGCTGCCGGTCGCGGCGGCCCCGAGCTTGATCTCCTTGCCCGCGGCATGGGCATTGGCGAGTTCCGGCAGCGATTCGTAGACCAGCTTGGTCATCTGATAGGCGAGATCGTCCGACACTGCGCTCGAGGTGACGAGATAGTTCACGACCGCGGCGGTCGGCACGTCCTTGTCCTGGCCGGTATAGGTGTTGGCCGGGATGACCACGGAGACGAAGGGCGGACCGATCTTGTCGACGGTCTCCTTCGGCACGGCAACCACGGTGATCTCGCTCGAGGTCGAGAGGTCCTTGAGCGAGGCGACGCCGAGGCCGGCGGATTGCAGCGTGGCGTTGAGCTGACGGTTCTTCATCAGGTCGACCGATTCGGCGAACGGCAGATACTCGACCTTGCCGAGATCCTTGTAGCTCATGCCGGCGGCCGCGAGGATCGCGCGCGAGTTGAGCTCGGTGCCGGACTTCGGCGCGCCGACCGACAGGCTCTTGCCCTTGAGATCTGCCAGCGTCTTGATGCCGCTTTCGGCCGTCGCGACGATCTGGATGTAGTTCGGATAGATCGCGCCGATGGTGCGCAGCTTGTCGAGCTTGGCCTTGAAGCCGGCCTCGGCGTCGCCTTCCCAGGCCGCCTTCAGCGAATCGCCGAGCGTGAACGCGATCTCGCCGCGGCCCTGCTGCAGCAGCACCAGGTTCTCGACCGAGGCCTTGGTCGCCTGCACCTGGGTCTTCACACCAGGAATCTTGTCGCCGTAGATCTTCCCCATCGCGACGCCGAGCGGGTAGTAGACGCCCGAGGTGCCGCCGGTGAGCACGTTAATGAACTGCTCGGCCTGTGCGACAGGCGCGGACAAAACACTGGCCGCCACGATCGCAGCGGCCATCAACCTTGAATTCATGAGCATTATTCTCCCCTAAGCCGGGGCGGAAATTGGCCGGACACCTCCACCGGGTCAACCCATCCAAATGACGCATGCGCAGGCTAAATCCCTGATGGCAGCACCAATTTACCTGCGCGGGAACTCTGTGCGGGCAGGCGGGTTGAGATGCGCATTCTCGCCGCGAGGTATGACTTGCAGCCGTCCGGAACGACGACCGTTGAGCGCGCGCTTGATGCGTTGAACTTCTTCCTCGCCGACGTGCGGGACGGGCTCGGCCCTTACCTCGCGATCTACCTGCTGACCGAACGGAGGTGGGACGAGGCCTCGATCGGGTCGGTGATGTCGATCGCGGCGATCGCCGGGATCGTCGCCCAGACACCGGCCGGCGCCCTGATCGACCGCAGCCGCGCCAAGCGCGCCCTGATGATATCAGCCGCCATTGCCGTGACCGCCGCCTGCTTGCTGTTGCCGCTGCTCGACAGTTTCCCGCTGGTCGCCGCGACCCAGGCGCTTGCCGCCGCCAGCGGCTCGGTGTTCGCGCCGGCGATCGCCGCGGTGACGCTAGGCATCGTCGGGCCCAGGGCATTCGCGGCGCGGACCGGCCGCAACGAGGCGTTCAATCACGCCGGCAACGCGGTAGCCGCAGCGATCGCCGGCGGCACCGCCTACTGGTTCGGCCCCATCGTCGTGTTCTGGCTGCTCGCGGCGATGGCGCTCGCCAGCATCGCCGCGACGTTGTCGATCCCGTCAGCCGCCATCGATCACCAGGTCGCGCGCGGGCTCGACGACATCGCGGACGGGCATGGCACGCCGCATGACCGGCCATCCGGCTTTCGCGTGCTGCTGACCTGCAAGCCGCTGCTGATCTTTGCGGTCTCGACCGTGATCTTTCATTTTGCCAACGCGGCGATGCTGCCGCTGGTCGGGCAGAAGCTCGCGCTGGTCAACCGCAACCTCGGGACATCGCTGATGTCGGTCTGCATCATTGCGGCGCAGATCGTGATGGTGCCGGTTGCGATGCTGGTCGGACGCAAGGCCGACGTCTGGGGCCGCAAGCCGATCTTCGCGACCGCGCTCGCGGTGCTGGCGCTTCGCGGCGCGCTCTATCCGTTGTCGGACAATCCATACTGGCTGGTGTCGGTGCAACTGCTCGACGGCATCGGCGCCGGGATCTTCGGCGCGCTGTTCCCGCTCGTGGTCGCCGATCTCACGCACGGTACCGGGCATTTCAACATCAGCCAGGGCGCGATCGCCACTGCGACCGGCATCGGCGGCGCGCTGAGCACGGCAGTCGCCGGCTTCATTATCGTGCACGCCGGTTACAGCGCCGCATTTCTGTTCCTTGCAGCCGTCGCTGGTGCCGGGCTGATCGGCTACTGCGCGTTGATGCCGGAGACGTTGCGAACGACACCGACAACGTCACGCGCAACTGCCTTCGCATCGCACAGCGGCTGATCGATGATTCGCCGTCGCCGCTCCGCGGATCACCGCGCGTGAAGCGATCCGATGTCCGACAATGATGCAGTTCCTCGTCTGCATCGACGCGACAACACAGTCATTAACGCCGTCTCTCGATGACACACGCGCGCAATGTTTCGATGCGCGTTCAAAGTCGCGCGCAATCGTGCTCATGAACGTCATATGACGCATTTGTTGCACGTGTGACTGCGGCGAGACGCAGCGATTCCATCATCATTTGATTCGAATTGAATCCTTTAAGGTTAGCGAGCCAATCAATGTATGAACCAGAAATTTCCATGATTGCCGCCGCTCTAGGATGTACGAGTCAAGCCGGGGTAACTACGGACAAGGCGGGGCATGAATCACATCAGTCACATCGCACACCCACGAGCCGGATGGTTCGGACATCGCAAGCTGACCCCGCGCGCATGCATTGCGGACAGCAAAAAACACCTTCGGACCTTCCTCGCGGAGGCCCTGGAAGACCTCGGCTTCATCACCAGTGAATGCAGCCAGGCATTGGAACTCGACACCGTTTTGGACGCGGAACGCCCTGACCTTCTGGTGCTCGGCGTGTCCGTCGACGGCATCGAAGTCAGTAAAATTCTCGAGACTTTGGTGAGAAAGGACTATGGCGGCAAGGTCCTCGTCATCGGGCAGCCGGATTCGATCATCGTGAAGGCGGTCCGGCAGATCGGCGATGAGTACGGCATCGCCATGCTGCCGGCGCTGTCGACGCCGTTCAGCGCCGGGACCCTTCGTGACAGTCTTGCGTCACTGATGCCGCTCGAACCCGCACCGAGCCCGGCGGTTGACGTGCCCGAAGCGCTGAAGGCCGGCTGGCTGGAGCTGTGGTATCAGCAGAAAATTCATCTCCGGACGCTGGTCCCGAGCGGCGCCGAGGCGCTGATCCGGATGCGTCATCCGGCCTGGGGCGTCGTGCCGCCGGCCTACTTCATCCCCGACGAGAGCGATCCGCATTTTCATGCGTTGTCCGAGTTCGTGATCGCGCGCGCGATCGAGGACTGGCGCTATCTCCTCGAACAGACCGGGCCGGTCAATCTCTCGATCAACCTGCCGATCTCCTTCCTCGCCGACGACGATGCGGTGCGCGAGCTGTGCTACCGGATTCCTGACCATGCGGCCTTCGCCGGCCTGCTGATCGAGATCGACAGCACCGAGGTGATCGACAACCTGGATCTGGCGATCGATGTCGCGAGGCGCGTCCGCCTGCACAATATCGGCATCTCGATCGACAATGTCGGCGCCAACTGGCCATCCTTGATGGGACTGCCGAACTTTCCGTTCGTCCAGCTCAAGGTCGACCATCAATACGTCACCGGCTGCGCGGATCAGCGCCTGAAGCAGACGGTGTGCCGGCGCGTCATCGAGCTCGCCCACGATGCCGGCGCGCAGGTCGTGGCCCAGGGGGTCGAGACGCGTGCTGACTTCCTCGCCGCGCACGAGATGGATTTCGATCAGGTCCAGGGCTATTTGTTCGGCAAGCCGATAGGCATCAAGAAGTTCGCCCGCTCGCGCATGCACTTCTCGGAGAAAGAGCCGGCGTCCTGAGCCCGCGGCCTCGCGTCAGACCCGAGCGTCACGATCGATCGCGCGCAGCGCCTCGCCGCGCGCGATCAGCCGTTTTGCGTTGGAATAAGTCGGGACTTCCAGCAGCGAGCCGTCCAGTTCGACGCGCCCAAGGCCCTGCGTCCGCGCCGCTTCGAAGGCCGCGACGATCCTGCCTGCCCGGCGCAACTCATCCTCGCTCGGCGTGAGGACGCCGTTGACGATGGCGGCATGCGCTGGATCGACCAGGCTCTTTGCCGTGTAACCCAGCCGCCGCGCCCAGATCGTGTCGCGTTCGACACCCGCGGCATCGCTCCAGGTGTAAGGACAATCGACCGCGACGATATCAGCGGCACGACATTCGACGATGAAGCGCTGCCGCGCATAGGCGAGTTCCAGGCCGTCGCTGCCGCGCTCGGCACCAAGATCGGCGGCGAGATCCTCTGAGGCCATCAGGCAGCCGACGGTGCGCGGGCTCGCCGCCGCGATCGCCCCGGTCTGCACCAGGCCGCGCGCGAACTCGATGTTCGGCAGCAGCGACGTGGAGCCCTCGGGGATGCCATAGTCGCGCTCGAACCGCGTCACCGCCTCGTCGAGCCCGATGACGTGATGCGGCTCGGCGACCTTCGGCAGCGCGACGATATCCGGACGTCCCTGCATCACGGCGGCGAGATCGTCCATGCCGTCCTGGTCGAGCGGATTGACGCGGACCGCGACCATCACGCCCTGGTCGCGCCAATACGCGTAGAGATCGGCCGCCAGTGCCCGCGCCTTCGGGCGCAGCGGCAGCGGGGTGAAGTCCTCGAGCTCGTGGATCAGCACGTCGGCGCCGCTGGCCGCCGCGTGCTGCAGCACCTGTTCATTGGCGCCTTCGAGAAACAGCCAGGAGCGGCACAGCGGGGCCGGGCGCAGCTTGCGCATCACGCTATCTGCGCCGGCGTCACTGAAACGTCATGTCGAGGCATTTCGAGATGTCGGAGCCGAGGCCGGACGAGATGGTGATGCAGCCGCGGATCTTCTGGGTGTTGATGTCGTTCGCCCAGATCGCATAGCCGCCGGGACCGAAGAACGAATTGGTGTTCGGCGGCTCGGTCTCGGTGGCGTCGAACGTGTAATTGCCGTCGGTCTCGAAGATGCGCGGCTTCTTGGTGCAGCCGCCGTCGGCCTGGACGTTGATGACCTCCTTGTTGTCTCGCGTCAGCGCCAGCGAGACCTGGCAGCGGAAGTATTCCGAGGTCTTGGCGTTGAACAGATAGGCGTAGGACTTGCAGGTCGCAGTGTTGAGCTTGCCGGCCGACAGGCCGCGGCTGCAGGAGATCCGCTGGTTGTTGGAGAGCTTGAACTCATCCGCCTGCGCGACTGACGCCAGCGCCACGAACGACAGAGCGACACCGATACCGATCTTCATGACGTGGCCCATCCTGATCATCCCAAGGTAGTGTTTCCGGCAATCAAAGCGTTTGTAAACGGTAACGCGAAGATAGTCGCCAAGCTTGATGCGGGAAATCACAAAGTCGCCGATCTCCGTGAGTGGCCGCGCCGATTGTCGTATTGACGCGCGAATATCGTTCGTGATTTGTTCAGAACGGTGGGGACGACGCCGTTTTTCGGCCGGAGGTGGATCATGACGCATTTTTTGACCAAGACCTTTTTTGCGACCGCGACGCTTGCTGCGATGACGACATGCGCATTCGCGCAGGAGGCTGCGCCCTGGGAGCTGAAGTCCGACATGGGCTACGCCTATGACAAGGAGGGCAAGACCTGGTCCTACAAGATGGGCACCAACAATGCCGGCACGCTGCTGAAGGGTGCCAAGAAGGTGCCGAAGGGGACGCTGTTCTTCATCGGCCACAACGGCCAGCTCTACATGCGCTCCGGCCCCTATCTCGAGAGCGACGGCAAGTTCATGTTCGGCTCGAATTAGAGCGTTTTCGAGCGAAGTGGACGCCGGTTCGCGTGAAGAAAACGCGTCAAAGGAAGAGTCCGTCAAAAGAACAGTCCAGGGCTCCGGTTCTGATTCAATCAGAACCGGAAAGCCCCTGACGTTTCCGGCGGGCGTCAGAACGCCGCGGCCAATTCCTTGGCGCCGGGCTTGCTGCTGTTGAAATCCATCCGCTCATTGGTGACGGCAAGCAGCCTCGCCACGGTGTTGTGGCGGATCGCGACCGGGTTGCGCTCATAGCCCGAGCGCTGGAAGAAGTTCGCGGTCGGCACCTGCTCGCGCATCGCCTGCGGCATGGTCACCATGTCGAGCCCGGTGCCGTCGCCGGTCAAATTCATCATCTCGAGCTCGGCCGCGGTCAGCGGCCGGTTGTAGCCCTTGGCGCGCGCGAACAGCACCGAGGTCAGGAGCTTGTGGGTCTGCAGCATCGGGCCGACATCGATGTCGAGCACCATGGCGTGACACGCCCAGCCCTGCGGCGTATCGGCGAGGCGCTGATGCGCCGACCAGTCGTCGGGCACGGTGCGCGTGAACGCGACCATCTTCTTCAGCACCGCGAGCTTGTGCTCCATCGCCTTGCGCGCCGGCCCCTGCGTCCGGGCAACCCGCTCCGTCAGATCCCGCACGAACTCATGGCCCTGCTCGGCCAATAGCTCGACGGTGTTGGTGGTGAGCAGCTGGTTGTAGCCCATCGCGGTGGAGATGGCGCGCTTGCCGCCATGCTCGATGCCCGCCTGCACGTCGTAATTGCCGGTGCCGCCGGTCTCGAACGAATAGACCCGCACCGCCTGCTCCGGCGTCAGCCCGGCCGCACGCGCGTAGCGGGCATAGGCGCGCTTGAACTCGACCTCGTTCGACGGCCGCTGCGGCGCGAACTGGAAATGTTCGGCGGCCGCCCGGACCAGATCCGAGACCACCGGAATGGTCTTCGGCGGACGCGGCGGCTTGCCGCCCTCCTCTTCGGGCGCCGGATTGACCGGCCGCTTCGGGCCTTCATAGACCGGCGGCTGCTGCAGCACGTAATCGTCGAGCGTGATCTGCACGCGGTCGCGGCGCTTGGCGTTGCGGCCGCGCCGCTTGTCGGCGATCGCGTTCCAATAGGCGCCGGCATCCTGCTCGAAGGCGGCGCGCGCCTCCTCGTATTCCTGCAGCTTGCGGCGATACTCCATGATCGCCTGCGGCGATGCCTGCGCCATCGCATTGGCGACGGACGGCGGCAACGCGCTGGCCTCGCCGGCCAATACGGACGGCGCGCTGGCGGCGAGCGCGAGTGCGACAAATCCGGGACACAGGCGAATCAATTGCGGGCGCATCGGCTCCTTGTAGCAAGCGCCGCCGCGAAGTCAGCCCGGAATTGTTCTGATATCGGCGACCGGATGCCGCGATCAGGTGCAGAATATTCGCCACAATGCGGTGTTTTCACAAGCGAAGCCGTGGAGATTGCTATGAGAATGGCACTCTGGTTGATTGCCGCCTGCGCGCTGACGCTTGCGACCACTGCGCGCGCCGAGCGCCCGGATTGCGGCTCGTTCCCGGATACGCGTTCACGCCTCACCTGCTATGACAATGTCTCGCGGGCGCCTTCGGAACCCGAGGCGGCAGCGCATCCGCCTGTTGCGCAAGGCAACGCAATGAAGATGAACGACCGCAGCCTGCATCACGGATCACATCGTCGCTGCTACTTCCATGCGAACACGGGCTGCTCCAGATCGGCGACGCGCGTGGCGCGCCCGGCCAGCACTTCGCGGAATTGATAGATCAGCGCGGCGGTCGGCGCATGGATGTGCTGCCCGCCGAGCCGGAAGCGGACCACGCGCCGCGTGCTCTCCGGGATCGTGACGAAGGTGAACACATCGTCGGGCTCGATCGCATCGAGGCCGATGCGATGGACGGACGCAACCTCGTCCGGGTTCGGCACGATGGCCGCATTCGCACCGGCCCAGACCACGACCGGCGTGATCAGATAGCCGGAGCGTGTCGGATAGTCGTCGAGCATGCCGAGCACGTCGCGTTCCGACAGTGCAAGCCCCAGTTCCTCGTGCAGTTCGCGCAATGCAGCCCCAGCCTGCGTCTCGCCGGCATCGCAGCGTCCGCCCGGCAGCGCCCATTGCGCGCTGTGGGCACGCAGGCGCGCGCTGCGGCGGGTCAGCAGGAACGCCGTGCCATCGCCGTCATCGGCTTCGGTCAGCGCGATCGCGACCGCCGCGCGCTTCAGCGTCGGTGCCGCATCGGCCGGCGCCAGGCGCGCGAACGCGGCACAGAGCTCTGCGATATTCCGCCGGGTGGCATCGTCAAATGTGCGGGCCATTGATCTTGACTACAACACAACAGCGTTTGATGAAATGACTGCTACCACATGCCTCCTGCGATCAATCATAGCCAAGCAACGGATCCTTCTCTCATGACGGCCAAGGCCGCGGACCAACTCAAATCCGACGGCTGGAAGGTCGCCGAAACCACGGGTTTCCTGACGCTGATCGGCCCGCTCTGGGAACGGCTGAAGGACGGCGCGCTCGAGCTCGCGCTGATCACCGAGCACAAGCATCACAATCGCCGCGGCCTCGTGCAGGGCGGCGTGATCATGACCTTTGCCGACCGCGCCTGCGGCATGGCCGCGCGCTTCGTCTCGGGCCGGCCGACGCTTGCGACGGTGCAGCTCGACACCCATTTCGTCGAGGCCGGCAAGATCGGCGAGATCCTGACGACGCGGCCGCGCGTGGTGCGCTCGACCCGCAGCCTGATCTTCATCACCGCCGAGGTGATGGTGGACAAGCGCTGTATCGCGATGGCCAACGGCGTGTTCAAGATCCTGAAGAACGATAGCTGACCCTCGTCATTCCGGAGGAACGATCGATGCAATATCGCCAGCTCGGCCGCAGCGGCCTGAAGGTTTCGCCGATCTGCCTCGGCACCATGATGTTCGGCGGACCGACCGATGAAGCGACCTCGTCGCGGATCGTGGCGAAGGCGCGCGAGGCCGGCATCAACTTCATCGACAGCGCCGACGCCTATAATGGCGGCAAGTCCGAGGAGGTCGTCGGCCGCGCGATCTCGAACAGCCGGTCGAACTGGGTGCTCGCGACCAAGCTCGCCAATCCGATCGGCGACGATCCCAACCATGGCGGACTGTCGCGGCGCTGGGTGTTGCAGGCCGCCGACGAGAGCCTGAAGCGGCTCGGCACCGACTACATCGACGTCTACTATCTGCACAAGGAAGACCACACGACGCCGCTCGACGAGACGGTGCGCGCGATGGGCGACCTGATCCGCGCCGGCAAGGTGCGCTATTTCGGCGTCTCCAACTACCGCGCCTGGCGCGTCGCCGAGATCTGCAACATCTGCGATCGGCTCGGCATCGATCGCCCGGTCGCGAGCCAGCCCTATTACAACGCGATGAACCGGATGCCGGAGGTCGAGCATTTCCCGGCCTGCGCCTTTTACGGCCTCGGCATCGTGCCCTACAGCCCGCTGGCGCGCGGCGTGCTGACCGGCAAATACGCGCCCGATGCGGCGCCGGGAGCGGACACGCGTGCGGGGCGCAACGACAAGCGCATGATGCAGACCGAGTGGCGGCCGGAATCGTTGCAGCTCGCACAGCAGATCAAGCGTCACGCCGAGAGCCGCGGCATCACCGCCGGGCAGTTCGCGGTGTCCTGGGTGCTCAACTCGTCGTTCGTCAGCGCCGTGATCGCGGGCCCGCGCACCGAAGCGCAATGGGACGACTACATCCGCGCGCTCGATTATCGCTTCACCGCCGAGGACGAGGCCCTGATCGATCGCCTCGTCGTCACCGGCCATCCCTCGACGCCGGGCTTCAACGATCCGGCGTATCCGATCGAAGGACGCCGAGCGCGCACGGAACGGCCGCTGTAACTGCACCCCCACAATTTGGGGTTGGCGCTCAATTTCATCCGCCGTCATTGCGAGCCACCCGGTCGGCGCAAGCGCCGCCGGATGACAGGCTCCACGAAGCAATCCATCGTGCAGCAAGCGGAGAAATGGATTGCTTCGTCGCTGACGCTCCTCGCAATGACGGTGTCTGGCAGTCGCTTCGAACGGACAACCCACTCGGCTGCGCCGAAGTTACGTTTCGTAGCTTCCGAATTGCGCGAGCGGCGCGGCGGCTGCACCATCGGCACATGGCAATGCTGATGCTGGTGCTGCAATGACGGCAACCAATTTACTGGACTGGATCGTGGCTCTCTTCGTGTGCTGGGCGAGCCTGACTGCAATCCTCGAGCCCCGGCACGACGCCTCGCAGTGTGACGGGCCCACCGTAACCGGCAGCGCGCCGCAGACCTCGCTGGCGACGCCGTCGCAGGCGGAGTTCGATGAGATGATCCGGGACATGAAGCTGCACGACTGAGCAAAGCGCGGAAAGCCTTTCGTCTTGAAAACAGCATCCCCGAAATGAAACAGGGCGGCGCCGAAGCGCCGCCCTGCCGTGCTTGCAATCGACCCGCCGCTTACTTCGCGAGGTCGAAGCGATCGGCGTTCATGACCTTGGCCCAGGCCGCGACGAAGTCCTTCACGAACTGCTCCTTGGCATCCGACGCGCCGTAGACCTCGGCGAACGCGCGCAGCTGCGAGTGCGAGCCGAAGATCAGGTCGACGCGGGTGCCGGTCCACTTCACCGCCTTGGTCTTGCGATCGCGGCCCTCATAGACGCCCTCGCCGACATCGCTCCACACCGTGCCCATGTCGAGCAGGTTGAGGAAGAAGTCATTGGTCAGCGTCCCCGGCTTGCCGGTGAAGACGCCGTGCTTCGACTTGTTGGCGTTGGCGCCGAGCACACGCAGACCACCGACCAGAACCGTCAATTCCGGTCCGGTCAGCCGCAACAGCTGCGCGCGATCCACCAACGCCTCCTCCGGCAGCATGACCTGAGGCTTGCCGCTGAGATAGTTGCGGAAGCCGTCGGCCCGCGGCTCGAGCGGGGCAAAGGAGTGGGCGTCGGTCTGCTCCTGCGAGGCATCGGTACGGCCGGGCGTGAACGGAACCTTCACATTGGTGCCGCCGTCCTTCGCCGCCTTCTCGATCGCCGCCGCGCCGCCGAGCACGATCAGGTCGGCGAGCGAGACCTTCTTGCCGAACTCCTTCTGGATGGCCTCGAGCTTGGACAGCACTCCCTTGAGCTGCGCCGGCTCGTTGACATCCCAGTCCTTCTGCGGGGCGAGACGGATGCGCGCGCCGTTGGCACCGCCGCGCTTGTCGGAGCCGCGGAACGTCGAGGCCGAGGCCCAGGCGGTCGACACCAGTTCGGACACCGAGAGACCCGAGGCGAGGATCTTCGCCTTGAGCGCCTCGATATCCTTGTCGTCGATCACGGCGTGATCGAGCGCCGGCACCGGGTCCTGCCAGATCAGCGTCTCCTTCGGCACCAGCGGGCCGAGGTAGCGCTGGATCGGGCCCATATCGCGGTGCGTGAGCTTGAACCAGGCGCGGGCGAAAGCGTCCGCGAACTGATCCGGATGCTCATAGAACCGGCGCGAGATCTTCTCATAGGCCGGGTCGAAGCGCAGCGAGAGGTCAGTGGTCAGCATGGTCGGGACGTGCTTCTTCGATGGGTCGAACGCGTCCGGAATGTCGGCCGCCGCGCCCTTCGCCTTCCACTGCTTCGCACCTGCGGGGCTCTTCGTCAGTTCCCATTCATACTTGAACAGGTTGTCGAAGAAGTGGTTGCTCCACTTCGTCGGTGTCTGGGTCCAGGTGACCTCGGGGCCGCCGGTGATCGCGTCGGCGCCGACGCCGGTACCGTGCTTGCTCTTCCACCCCAAGCCTTGCTCCTCGAGCGCGCCGCCTTCCGGCTCCGGCCCGATCAGCGACGGATCACCCGCGCCGTGGGTCTTGCCGAAGGTGTGGCCGCCGGCGATCAGGGCTACGGTCTCTTCGTCGTTCATCGCCATGCGGAAGAACGTCTCGCGGATGTCCTTGGCGGCAGCGACCGGGTCCGGGTTGCCGTTCGGGCCTTCCGGATTGACGTAGATCAGGCCCATCTGCACCGCGCCGAGCGGTTCGGAGAGCTGACGCTCGCCGCTGTAACGCTCATCGCCGAGCCAGGTGCCTTCCGGACCCCAGTACAGCTCTTCCGGCTCCCACACGTCGGCGCGGCCACCCGCAAAGCCGAACGTCTTGAAGCCCATCGATTCCAGCGCGACGTTGCCGGCGAGGACATACAGGTCGGCCCAGGAGATCTTGCGGCCGTATTTCTGCTTGATCGGCCAGAGCAGCCGGCGCGCCTTGTCGAGGTTGGCGTTGTCAGGCCAGCTGTTGAGCGGGGCGAAACGCTGCTGACCGGCACCGGCGCCGCCGCGGCCGTCGCTGATGCGGTAGGTGCCCGCCGAGTGCCAGGCCATGCGGATCATCAGTCCGCCGTAATGGCCGAAGTCGGCCGGCCACCACTCCTGCGACGTCGTCATCAGGGCCGTCAGGTCCTTGATGACCGCGTTGAGGTCGAGGGTCTTGAATTCCTTGGCGTAGTCGAACTCCTTGCCCATCGGATCGGACAGGCTGGAGTTGTGATGCAAGACCTGAACGTCGAGCGACTTCGGCCACCAGTCACGATTCGTGTGTCCGCGAGGGGCTGCCGTGAATGGGCATTTGCCCGCGCCTTCGTCGGTTTTTGCGTCCATGTTTCTTCTCCGAGGTGGTGGATTCTGGAATGCGCTGGAGCTCTTCCAAGAATGATTCTACGCGCCTCGATCCATCAGGTGAAATTGACTTTAATGATCGCGGCAATAAGATAATCTGATGATAAATGTCACACTCCGGCAACTGAGGTATTTCGATGCGCTGGCGCGGCACGGCCATTTCGGGCGCGCCGCGGATGCCTGCGCGGTGTCGCAGCCGGCGCTGTCGATGCAGATCCGCGAGATGGAACAGGCGGTCGGCGGCGTGCTGATCGAGCGCAGCGCGCGGCAGGTCACACTGACGGGTTTCGGCGAGGAACTCTTGCACCGCGTGCGCGACATCCTGCGCTCGGTCGACGAACTCGGCGACTTCGCCCGTGCCTCGCGCGACAAGCTCGCCGGGCGGCTGCGCGTCGGCATGATCCCGACCATCGCGCCATATTTGCTGCCGAAGGTGATCGAGACGCTGGCGCGGCTGCATCCCGAGCTCGACATCCATGTCCGCGAGACGCTGACGCCGAAGCTGATCAAGGAGGTCGCCGAGGGCCGGCTCGACACCGCGATCGTGGCACTGCCGGTGTCGGAATCGTCGCTGACCGAGGTCGCGCTGTTCTCGGAGAATTTCCTTTTGGTGCGGCCGGGCGAGGACGCGAAGACGCCGGTGCCGAGCGCCGAGATGCTGCGCGAGATGCGGCTGTTGCTGCTCGAGGAAGGCCACTGCTTCCGCGACCAGGCGCTGTCGTTCTGCAACATGCAGTCCTCGCCGCCGCGCGAGGTGCTGGACGCGAGCTCGCTGTCGACGCTGGTGCAGATGGTCGGCGCCGGCATCGGCGTCACGCTGATCCCCGAGATGGCGGTGACGGTGGAGACGCGCTCGGCGCCGGTCACCGTCTCACGCTTCAAGCACCCGCAGCCCTCGCGCACCATCGGCATGGTCTGGCGCAAGACCTCTCCGCTCGCCTCGCAGCTCCAGCAGATCGCCGAAGTGGTCTCGCTCGCCGCCCGCGAACTGCGCGCGCCGAAGGAGAACGGTGCGAAGGAGCCGGCGAAGCGCGCCGGGCGAAGGAAGGTTGGGTGAATGCGATTGCGGCGCATTTGACCCAGATGTCGCACCACCCACAGCCGTCGTCCTGGCGAAGGCCAGGACCCATAACCACCGCGTTTGATTGTGAACGGGATCGTGGCTCCAGCGAAGCGCAACAATGCGCAGTTGGGTAATGGGTCCCGGCCTTCGCCAGGACGACGATGAGGACAGTTGTCGATTCAAGAGGTCGAACACGCGGTGTCATCACGACAGCGTGGGTGGGACAAGACTCTCTCCGCTTGTCGTTCCGGCGCCCATGGCACGGCCCCGGAACGACGCCCTCACCTCTCCAGATACTTCTTCATCTCGGCGATCAGGCCGTCGCGCAGTTCGGGGCGCTTGAGGCCGAAGGCGATGTTGGCGCGGAGGAAGCCGGGCTTGGAGCCGCAGTCGTGGCGCTCGCCCTCGAACTCGACGCCGTAGAACTTCTGCGTCTTCGAGAGCCCGATCATGGCGTCGGTGAGCTGGATCTCGCCGCCGGCGCCGCGCTCCTGCGTGGCCAGGATGTCGAAGATCTCCGGCTGCAGGATGTAGCGGCCGGTGATCGAGAGGTTGGACGGCGCGGTGCCCTGCGGTGGCTTCTCGACCATGCCGTCGACCTCGAAGATGTTGCCGGTGCGTTTGCCGACGCTGCAAATGCCGTATTGATGGGTGAGCTCGTCGGGGACCGCCTCGACCGCGACCAGGTTCGACTTCCCGCCAACCCTGTTGGCCGCGTCGATCATCTGCTTCAGACAGCCCGGCGTGTTCAGCACCAGCTCATCCGGCAGCACCACCGCAAACGGCTCGTTGCCGACGATGTCGCGCGCGCACCACACCGCGTGGCCGAGCCCGAGCGGCGCCTGCTGCCGGGTGAAGCTCATCGCGCCGGCCTCCGGCTGGTTCTGCGCCAGAATGTCCTGCTCGGTCTTCTTGCCGCGTTGCGCGAGCGTGGTATCGAGCTCGAACATGCGGTCGAAGTGATCCTCGATGACGCCCTTGTTGCGGCCGGTGACAAACACGAAATGCTCGATGCCGGCTTCCCTGGCCTCATCGACCACGTACTGGATCAGGGGCTTGTCGACGATCGTCAACATCTCCTTCGGCATCGCCTTGGTGGCGGGCAGCACGCGGGTACCGAGACCGGCGACGGGAAATACGGCTTTGCGGATCTTCATGGGATTATCGGAAGCCTTGAAACGGGTGGGACTGCGGCGCGATATTTAATCGCATCTTGGTAACCGTTTTTGCAGCCGAGAACAAAGGCGGATGTGTGATGCGCACGAACCCGTCTTTTCCACCCAGGCATTTGCAACCCGAGCGTTCGGCCTACCGCGGCATCCCGACCGCTCGCGAATTCGCGCGTGCGGGGGCCGCCGCGCCGCCGGGGACAGCGGTCGCGGCAGCAGATGACGCGATCCAGCGGCGATACTTGCGGGTGAGCGACGCCGTCCGCAGCTGGGCAAGCAACAACGCTCTCAGCGGCGAAACGTTCGGATTTGCGGTGCGCCCCCGGCTCAGCCGCCGCAACTGGAATTTCACGACCGCCATTGCGGCAAGCGAGGCCAGCGGCTTGCTCTTCCAGTTGATCGGCGCGACTTCTGGCCGCAGATCCTCAGCCCTGCGCCAGGCATTCGGCAGATCCGGCCTGATGGCGAGCGCGGTGCCGATGCCGGCGACGGCGACGCCGCTGTCGAGCACCTGTTGCACGATGCCGGCGCGGCGTATGCCGCCGGTCACCATCACCGGCATGCTCGCGACCGCCGCGATATCGCGCGCGAAGTCGAGGAAATAGGCCTCGCGCGCCAGCGTGCGGCCGTCGCGCGCAACGCCTTGCATCGCCGGCGCCTCGTAGCTGCCGCCCGACAATTCCACCAGATCGACCGACAATGCGTTCAACATCTCGACGACGGTCTTCGCATCGGCTGCATCGAAGCCGCCGCGCTGGAAATCGGCCGAGTTCAATTTGACCGCGACGGAGAAGCCCGGCGACACCGCCGCGCGCACGGCCTTGACGGTCTCGATCAGGAGACGCGCCCGGTTCTCCAGCGACCCGCCCCAGCGGTCGGTGCGCTGGTTGGTCAACGGCGACAGGAATTGGCTGAGCAGATAGCCATGCGCCGCGTGAATCTGCACGCCGGAAAAGCCGGCCCGCGCGCTGAGTCTCGCGGCGCTGACGAAACGCGCGATCACCTCACCGATGTCGTGCTCGGTCATCGCCCTGGGCAGTGCGAACAGGTTCGAATGCCTGCCGAGATCGAGCGGCACCGCTGACGGCGCCAGGGTTTGCTGGCCCAGATTTTTCATCATCTGCCGGCCCGGATGATTGAGCTGCATCCAGATTTGCGCGCCCTTCGCGCGACCGATGCGCGCCCAGTTTCGGAACGGCTCAAGCGCGGTGCCGTCCTCCAGCACGACGCCACCGGGCCCGGTCATGGCGCGGCGATCGATCATGACATTGCCGGTTATGATGAGGCCGGCGCCGCCGTCGGCCCAGGCCTGATAGAGGCGCAGCAGTTCGGCCGAGGGCAGATGCCCCGCGTCAGCCATGTTCTCTTCCATCGCCGCCTTGGCGACGCGGTTCGGAATGCTGCTTCCGTTGGGCAGGGTCAGTGAATCGAACGGCGACATGAGCCAATTTCCTTGTTGATCGGCGCGGACCATAACCTTAAAGTTAACTTTAAGGTCAAGGCAGCGAGGAGCACCGCGGTGAAGATCGGGGAACTGGCGCGGGAGTCCGGCCTCGCGCCCTCACGCATCCGCTTCTATGAGCGGCAGGGCCTGATCGGGTCGATCGATCGCGGTTTGAACGGCTATCGGCAGTATGCGCAGGGCACCCGGCAGATTCTCGAGATCATCGTGATGGCCCAGCAGGCCGGATTTTCACTCGACGAGATCCGGAACCTGGTGCCGCCGCAAGGCAAAGGCGATTGGAACCGGGACGCGCTGGTGGCGGCGCTCAAGGCCAAGGTGATCGAGGTCGAAGCCTTGCGGCGCCGGCTGGCCGAAACGCAGGCCGGGCTGGAGGCCGTGATCGCCCGGATTGAAGCCTCGCCGCCGGGCGGTGACTGCTTTGAGAATGCCGAAGGTATTTTGGCTGACTTCAGGGAACAGCCGAAAGCGGGTTGATGGCGCCGGACAATTTGTCCCGGCCAAAACCAACGGGCGGTTTCGTCGCGGCCAAAATGCCGCCCATTGTTAAGATATTGGAAACCGTGACGGGGCCTTCTGAGACGGCATGATTTTGACAGGCACACGATAATGCGCTCGACCGGAACATCGCGGACCAAGCTCTTCAGCGCGAGCCTTGTCGCGCTGGCCCTGCTGCTGCCCGGCAGCACGCAGGCTCAGTCGGCGGGCAACGGCCTGACCAACCTGATCGACGGCATCTTTTCCGGACCGAACGCTGCGACGCCGCCGCAGGCCGCAACCGGGCAGGACGCCGCGGCGCCGCCCTGGAGCGGGGAAGACGGCGCCTCGGGCCATCCGCTGATGACCGCGGCTGCGATCCGCCAGGCCGCGTCCGACTTCCCGAACTGCATCGCCGGGATGTGGCCCGATGCCGCGCGGCGCAACATCACCCAACAGAATTTCGAGCGCTTCACCGCGGACCTGCAGCCCGATCTGCGCATCATGGATCTCTTGGATTCCCAGCCGGAATTCACCAAGGCGATCTGGGACTATCTCGACATTCTCGTCAGCGATGCGCGGCTCGCCAAGGGCCGCGAGATCCTCGCGAAATACAAGCCGCAGTTCGACGCGACCGAGAAGGCCTATCGCGTCGATCGCTACATCATCGCGGCAATCTGGGGCATCGAGTCGAACTACTCGACCCAGATGGGCGATCGCAGCGTGGTGCAGTCGACCGCGACGCTCGCCTGCATCGGCCGCCGCCAGGCCTATTTCAAGGACGAGTTCCTTTCGGCGCTGGAAATCCTCAACCGCGGCGATCTCAAACCCGAGCAGATGCGCGGCTCCTGGGCCGGCGCCTTCGGCCCGACCCAGTTCATGCCGACCGCGTTCAAGCGCTACGCCGTCGATGGCGATGGCGACGGCCGTCGCGATGTCGTCGACAATCCGAGCGACCTGATCGCCTCGACCGCCAACAACCTGAAGAAGGACGGCTGGCAGGCCGGTGCGAGCTGGGGCTACGAGGTCGTGCTGCCGCAAGGCCTGAACTACATGCTGGCCGACCGCGCCAAGGCGATGCCGCTGTCGCAATGGGAGCATCTCGGCCTCAAGCGGCCGAACGGCCAGCCGTTCCCGCGCCCGTCCGACAAGGCCTATCTGCTGGCGCCGGCCGGCGCCGAGGGTCCGGGCTTCCTGATGCTGCAGAACTTCCGGGTGATCATGAAGTACAACCCGGCCGAAGCCTACGCGCTCGCCATCGGCCATTTCGCGGACCGGCTGCGCGGTGCCCAGCCCTTCGTGCAGCCCTGGCCGCGCCAGGAGCGGGTGCTGTCGCGCGCCGAACGGCTGGAACTGCAGCAGCTGCTGGCCCAGCGCGGCTTCTACAAGGGCACGCCGGACGGCCAGTTCGGCGGCCAGACCCGCGAGGCCCTGCGCGGCTTCCAGGTGTCGATCGGCGCACCGGCGGACGGTTTTGCCACCTCCGAGGTGCTGGACCGGCTCAGGGGGCGGTAGGGCAGCGGGTTTCGCCGGATCGCGGCCCGAAAGTAACCGTGAAATCCGATATTTGCCTATTTGCCCGGCGCCTTGACGGCGGCCGGAGGCACCCGATTTATGGTGGAAAAGCTGCCCGCTTGCGGCCCGATTCCGCTAGTATGCTCACGTACTTCCAGATCATTTGCGACCGAACGCGATGCGAGAGCCGAAGTCATTCCTGCGCCTGTTCACCGAAGCCGGTCCGCTGGTCGCGCTGGCGGTGGCGCTCGCGCTGTTGATCGGCATTGCCGAGCCCGCCTCGGCGCAGTTCTTCGGCTTCCCCGGCTTCGGCGGCGGACCACCGCAGCCGCAGCGCCGCGCGCCGCCGCAGCGCGGCGGCGGCGGCTGGTTCGGGGGCGATTTCTTCGCACCGTTCCAGCAGCAGGCGCCGCAGGCCGCGCCGCAGCAGCGGCCGCGCGAGGATTTCTCGCGCGCTCCGCCGCCGGCCAAACATGAAGCCGCCGCCGAGCGCAATGTGCTCGTGATCGGCGACGCCATGGCCGACTGGCTCGCCTATGGCCTGGAAGATGCCTATTCCGACCAGCCCGACATGGGCGTGATCCGCAAGCACAAGACGGTCTCCGGCCTGATCCGCTATCAGCCGAAGGGCGACCCGGCGGATTGGGCGGCGGCCGCGAAGGGCATTCTCGCCAACGAGAACCCCGACGCCATCGTCGTGATGCTCGGCCTCAACGATCGCACCTCGATCCGCGAACCGGTCACGGAGAAGAAGGTCGACAAGAAGGACGACAAGGACAAGAAGGACGCGCGCGGCAAGCCGGACGCCAAGCCCGGCGAGAAGCCGGGAGAGAAACCCGGCGACAAGCCCGATGCCGCCGCCAAGACTGACGGCAAGCCTGTCGATACCGAATTGCCGGCCGACGATGCCGAGAACGACACGCAGGCTGCGCCGGAAAAGACCGCACGCTCGCCCAACGGCGTCTATGACTTCCGCGACGACCGCTGGGTCGAGCTCTACGGCAAGAAGATCGAGGAGCTGATCAACGTGCTGAAGAGCAAGGGCGTTCCGGTGCTGTGGGTCGGCCTGCCGGCGATCCGCGGCCAGAAGGGCACGTCGGACATGCTGTTCCTCGACGCGCTGTATCGCGACGGCGCCGGCAAGGCCGGCATCACCTATGTCGACGTCTGGGACGGCTTCGTCGACGAAGCCGGCCGCTTCATGCAGAAGGGCCCGGACTTCGAAGGCCAGCCGCGCAAGCTGCGTACCGACGACGGCGTGTTCTTCACCAAGGCCGGCGCGCGCAAGCTCGCGCACTATGTCGAGCGCGAGGTGACGCGCCTGCTCGCGGTGCGCTCCGGCCCGATCGCGCTGCCGAACGAGCCGGCGACGCCCGATACCAGCGCCGAGCCCGGCAAGCCGGCGCCGCGGCCGCTGGCAGGCCCGGTGCTGCCGCTGGTCGCTTCCACCGTTGGTACCGATCAATTGCTCGGTGGCCCGGGCTCGCGCCCTGCCGCCGTCGATGCGCTCGCCGCGCGCACGCTGGTGAAGGGCGAGGCGCTGGCGCCGCCCGCCGGCCGCGCCGATGATTTCGCCTGGCCGCGCCGCGAGATCGGCCGCGAGCAGGCCAAGGGCGATGTGCCGGTGGCCGCGACCACGCCAACCGCGCCGGCCGGCGCGCCCGCGAACCCGCCGCCCTCGACCACGGCGATCGCGCCCGACGGCTCGATCATCACCGCGCCGAAGCCGCAGCGGCGTGCGTTCCGCCCGGCGCAGGCCCAGCCGCAGCCACAACAGCCGCAGATCCAGCCTTGGCTGCGCGACCTGTTCGGTTTCGGCGCGCCGCAGCAGCGCCCGCTGGTCGCCCCGCCGCGTCCGCCGCGCGGTGTCGGGCAGAGAGCCGCGGTGCCGGGGACTCCCTGGCAGTAGGCGGCCGCAAGCGAAGCTACATCGAAGCTACATCGAAGCTACATCCACGTTATTGCGAGCCACCCGGTCGGCGCAAGGCGCCGCCGGAGGACAGGCTCCGCGAAGCAATCCATCTATCCGCGCGGGCGGATAGATGGATTGCTTCGTCGCTTCGCTCCTCGCAATGACGGTGGTGTTGACGGGCTCAGCCGTAATAGCGCCAGCGTGACGGCGGCGGGCGGCGCGGCTGGCGCGTCATCAGCAGCGCGAGCGCAAAGCCGATGCCGCCGGCGATCAGGAGCGATCCCAGCGGATTCTCCTGTACCGCATGCGCCATCGCCTTTTGTCCGCTGCGAACGGTTTCACCGCGATGCTCATAGGCGTCCTTGGCATAATTCACCGCGCTGTCGGCGGCGTCGCGCGCGGCATCCTTGGCCTGGCCGTAGAGATCCTGCATCGAGCCGGCGGCTTCGCGCACGCGGCCCGAGGCCTGCGTCTGCGCATCGCCGGTCGCGTCGCCGACGGCACCTTCCGCCTTGCCCGCAAACTCCTTCGCCGTTCCGAAAATCCGATCCTTGTCCATCGTGACGCTCCCTGAATTGTCAAGGAGCCAACCGCGGAACCTCGCGCAAGTTCCTGGAGCTACAGGATCAGCCCGCCATCGACGACGATGGTCTGGCCGACGACATAGGAGGCGAGCGGCGATGCCAGGAACAGCGCGGCGCCGGCCATGTCGGCGGGCGTGCCGAGACGCTTCAGCGGAATGCGCTCGAGTGCACCTTCGAGCCGCTTCGGATTAGCCGTCGTCGCCTTGGTCATCTTGGTGTCGACGAGGCCGGGCGCGATGCCGTTGACGCGGATGCCGTTCTCCGCCCAGGCCTCACCCAGCGTGCGCGTCAGCCCGACGGCGCCGGTCTTCGAGGCGTTGTAGGCCGGATTGCCCATGGTGGAATGATAGGCCGCGGTCGAGCTCACGATGATCAGCGAGCCCTTAGCTGCGCTCAGCATCGCCTGGAATTTGGTGGCGCAGGCCATCAGGCTCATCAAATTGACCTCGAGCACCTTGCGGAAGCCTTCCATCTCGAATTCCCCGCGGCGGTAAATCACCGCGCCCTGCGCCAGCACCAGCACGTCGAGCCGGTCGAACGACGGCGAGAGGTCTGCGATCGCCTGCGGATTGCTGACGTCGAGCTGCGCATAGGCCAGGCCGTCGAGATGCGAGCCTTCTTCAGCGGAATAGTCGCTGGCCTGCGCACGGGTGCCGTACACGGCAACGCGCGCGCCCTTGGCGCGGAAGGCCTGCGCAATGCCGTTGCCGATGCCTGAGGAGCCGCCGACCACCAGTACCTGCTTGCCGCCGAAATCGAGCTCGTTCATCGCGTTCCTCTCTCGTTACTGTTTTCTTGATTGAGCATGATCATTTTCGAAAAGCCAACCGGGAAACTTGCGTTAACGCGCTGCGCGCGCGCCGATATCCGATCGCCGGTTTGACGCGTCTTTGGATCGGTGCCAGCGTTGCGGTCTCACAACGCAAAAAATCACCGGGAGGTCCGTCATGTCCGAATACAAGCAGCTCAGCCGTTCGGTGAAGGGCCTCACCGTTCTCGTCACGGGAGCGGCCAGCGGCATGGGCCGCGCCACCGCGCGCGTGTTCGCCGATGAAGGCGCCAATGTCGCGGTCACCGACCTGACCGAAGAGGGCACGCAGACGGTGGCGAAAGAAATCTCGGCGGGCGGCGGCTCGGCAAAGGCCTGGACGCTCGACGTTGCCGATCGCGATGCCATCACCAAGGTGGTCAACGACGTCGCCGCGCATTTCGGCGGGCTAGACATCGTCGTCAACAATGCCGGCATCTCGGTGCGCGTGCCGATCGACGATCCCGGTTACGAGGACGCATGGACCAGGGGCATCGCTGTCATGCTGACGGCGCATCCGCGCGTCATTCGCGCCGCACTGCCGTACCTGCGCAAGTCGCGATCGCCGCGCATCGTCAACATCGCCTCGACCGAAGCGCTGGGCGCGACCGCGCTGCACAGCCCCTATTCCGCGGCAAAGGGCGGCGTCACCAGCCTGACCCGCTCGCTCGCGGTGGAACTGGGGCGCGAAGGCATCACCGTGAACTGCATCTGCCCTGGTCCGATCCGCACCGCGATCACCGACCGCATCTCCGAGGAGCACAAGACGCTCTACGCCAAGCGCCGCACCGCACTCGCGCGCTACGGCGATCCGGAAGAGGTCGCGCACATGACGCTGAGCCTGTGCCTGCCCGCCGCATCCTTCCTGACCGGCGCCGTGATTCCCGTCGACGGCGGGTTGATGGCCAGAAACGCTTGATACGTTCCCCGGCTCTGCGGTGCACCGTCAAGAGAGACGCTGCACCGCGTCCGGGACACGAGTCTGCGCAACCCTGCATGTCGTACCGTGCGTTGACAGCGCGCGTCTCGGGAGTAGCCTTCGGGTCAAACGAAGCGGGAAAACCGCCCGCAAAGCACGGGGAGATACGCGCCATGACCGTCCTGATCCGGCAGCTTCACAAGCATTTCGTCGGCGAAGTCTCCGGCGTCGATCTGCGCAAGCCGCTGACGAAGCAGGAAGCAATCGACATCGAGGCCGGCATGGACAAATACGCCGTGCTCGTCTTCCACGGCCAGCAAATATCAGACGAACAGCAGATGGCGTTCGCGCTGAATTTCGGCGAGCGGGAAACCTCGCGCGGCGGCACGGTGACCAAGAAGGAGGACTATCGCCTCTCCTCGGGGCTCAACGATGTCGGCAATCTCGGCAAGGACGGCAAGCCGCTGCCGAAGGATCACCGCACCCATCTGTTCAATCTCGGCAACTGCCTGTGGCATTCCGACAGCTCGTTCCGGCCGATCCCGGCGAAATTCTCGCTGCTGTCGGCGCGCGTGGTGAACCCGACGGGCGGCAACACCGAGTTCGCCGACATGCGCGCCGCCTATGACGCGCTCGACGACGAAACCAAGGCCGAGATCGAGGACATGATCTGCGAGCACTCGCTGATGTATTCGCGCGGCTCGCTCGGCTTCCTCGACTACACCGAGGAAGAGAAGCAGATGTTCAAGCCGGTGCTGCAGCGCCTGGTGCGCACGCATCCCGGGCACGGCCGCAAGTCGCTGTATCTGTCGTCGCATGCCGGCGCCATCAGGGGCATGAGCATGCCGGAGGCGCGGCTGCTGCTGCGCGACCTCACCGAGCACGCGACGCAGCCGGAGTTCGTCTATGTGCACAAATGGACGGTGCATGACCTCGTGATGTGGGACAACCGCCAGACCGTGCACCGCGTCCGCCGCTATGACCAGTCGCAGCCCCGCGACATGCGCCGCGCCACGGTGGCCGGCACCCAACCGACGGTGGCGCAGGAAGCGGCGGAGTAGCGCCGCAAAAACAGCCGTCGTCCCGGGCAAGCGCAAGCGCGACCCGGGACCCATAACCACAGGGCGCGGTAGTTGCGCGACGCTGTGGCCCCAGCGCGATTACACATCTAGATTCGGTGGTTATGAGTCCCGGCTTTCGCCGGGACGACGTTGGGGAGATAGCGCGGCCAGCTACGCGTGGCCGGCGTCGTTCGACAGCATGCCGGCCTCGATGCCGATCTTGCGCAAAGC
The DNA here is from genome assembly GCF_054056355.1 of Bradyrhizobium sp. USDA 3364. Classification (NCBI taxonomy): domain Bacteria; kingdom Pseudomonadati; phylum Pseudomonadota; class Alphaproteobacteria; order Hyphomicrobiales; family Nitrobacteraceae; genus Bradyrhizobium; species Bradyrhizobium sp. USDA 3364. The sequence continues at coordinate 3,650,870 of NZ_JBSRYG010000002.1, read as the reverse complement.
GCGGGCGTATTTCTCGTCGACATCGGTGCCGAAGATCAATTCCGGATCGGCGTCGCAGTGCAGCCAGCCATTGTGCTGGATCTCGTTCTCGAGCTGGCCCGGCGCCCAGCCGGCATAGCCGAGCGCGAGGATCGCGTGCTTGGGCCCGGCGCCCTTGGCGATCGCCTTCAGGATATCAACGGTCGCGGTCAGCGAGATGCCGTCGTCGATGTTCAGCGTCGCGTCCTGAATGTAGAAGTCGCTGGAGTGCAGCACGAAGCCGCGGCCGGTGTCGACCGGGCCGCCCTTCATCACCTTCATCATCTCGGCATTTTCGGGCAGCTGAATCTGGTCCGACTTCTCGATGATGTCGAGCTGCACCAGCAGGCCGGGAAAATCGATGCTGCCGGCCGGGCGATTGACGATGATGCCCATCGCGCCCTCCGACGAATGGGCACACATGTAGATCACGGAGCGCTCGAACCGCGGGTCGTTCATGACAGGCATCGCGATCAGCATCTGGCCGTCGAGATAGCCATCGTCGGTGGCATGGGGACCGACGGCCGGGCTGCCGCCGACGGCAGTCTTGCGACTCTTGCCTGTTTTGCCTTCAGGGCGCATCCGCAAAGGCCTTTCCTGCTGATTTGGCATCCTGATATTGGGTGGCCGTTCTGTCAATCAACCATCGACCGCAGTGCGGCGATGCATCACAAGCAATTCAATGGTTTGCACCGAAAGTTGCAGGTAAAGACGTCTCATGATCGTCACAGTTCCCCTGCGGGCCGCATTCGGCGTTGCCGCCATATTATCCGTCGCATTTGCGGCAGCGCAGGTTCGCGCCGACGACGCCTCGCCGTGGCAGCAGGACACCCATTCCGCGGTGCGGTTGCTGGCGGGATCGCGCAGCGGCGCGGTGCTGCTCGGCGGCATCGCCTTCCAGTTGCAGGACGGCTGGAAAACCTACTGGCGCACGCCAGGCGATTCCGGCGTGCCGCCGCGGTTCGATTTCTCCAAGTCGGATAATGTCGATGCGGTCACGGTGATGTGGCCGGCGCCGCGCCAGTTCGACGACGGCGCCGGCGGCATCTCGCTCGGCTACAAGCACCAGGTGGTGCTGCCGCTGCGCATCGTCGCGAAGAATCCCGACAAGCCAGTGGTGCTGCGCGCCGACATCAGTTACGCGGTGTGCGAGAAGCTGTGCGTGCCGGTGGAAGCCAAGGCCGAGCTCGCCTTCGCAAGCGTCGCCTCGACCGAGGACGCCGCGCTCTCGGAAGCGCTCAATGCGGTGCCGAAGCCCGCCAATATCGGCGACCCTACCCCGTTCACGATCCGCGACGTCAAACGCGACGGCAAGAACAACGTGCTGGTCGATGTCGCCGCGCCCGAAACCAAGGACCTCAGCCTGTTCGTCGAGGGCCCGACGCCCGACTGGGCGCTCCCCGTGCCCAAGCTCGTCGAGCACTCCCCGCCAGGCGTGAAGCGCTTCACCTTCGAGCTCGACGGCCTGCCGCCGGGCGCCAAGGCGGACGGCGCCGCGCTGAAGCTGACCCTGGTCGGCGGCGAGAAGAGCTACGAATTCAATATCAATTTGAACTGACGCCCGCCTCTCCAATCGTCGTCCTCGACGGGAACAGCGGTCACCCAACCCAATCTTAACGTTTCGTTGATAGATCGGGGCCGATTGGCGCCCTTGCGGTGCTTTAGGACTTTTCCGCCTTGGCAGTGATGCAGACACAATCCGCAACCTCTGCGCCATCGGGTCCGCTCGCGCGCGTACGGGACCTCGTCGCGCGACTGCTCGGCGGCACCAAGGAGGCGTCGGTCACCAAGCGCCTCGCCGGCATGATCTTCGCCATCCGCGTCGTCAGCGCCGCCATCGCCTATCTCGCGCAGATCCTGCTGGCGCGCTGGATGAGCGGTTCGGACTACGGCATCTATGTCTATGTCTGGACCTGGGTGCTGCTGCTCGGCAGCACGATGGATTTCGGCATCGCGCCGTCATCGCAGAAGATCATTCCGGAATATCGCACGCGCGGCGACCTCGCCGCGTTGCGCGGCTTCCTCTCCGGCGGCCGCTGGGTGGTGCTTGCCACCTCCAGCACGGTGGCGCTGCTGCTCGCGGGCGTGATCCACCTCGCCTCGCCCTGGATCGACCCCAACGCGGTGGTGCCGCTCTATATCGGCTGCCTGACCTTGCCGCCTTTCGTCGTCGCCAACACCCAGGACGGCATCTCGCGCGCGCATGACTGGATGCAGCTCGGCCTGATGCCGCAGTTCATCGTGCGGCAGGGGCTGATCATCGCATTGACTGCTGGCGCGCTGGCGCTCGGCCTCAATCTCGGCGCCACGGCGGCGATGATCGCGAGCGCGGCGGCGGTCTACATCGCGGCGATCGGCCAGATGTTCGTGCTGAACCGCCGCCTCAAAGCCCATGTCGGGGCGGGCGACAAGACCTACGACGTCAAGGGCTGGTTTAAGATCTCGCTGCCGATCATGCTGGTCGAGAGCTTCTATCTCCTGCTCGGCTACACCGACGTGCTGATGCTGCAGCAATTCCGCTCCTCCGAGGAGGTCGGCATCTATTTCGCCGTGGTCAAGACGCTGGCGCTGGTGTCGTTCGTGCACTACGCGATGGCGGCGACCACGGCACACCGCTTCGCCGAATACAATGCGCTCGGCGACAAGGACCGGCTGTCAGCCTACGTCGCGCATGCGATCAGCTGGACGTTCTGGCCGTCGCTGCTCGCGACCATCGCCCTGCTCGCGTTCGGCAAGCCGCTGCTGTGGCTGTTCGGCCCGAAATTCGTCGACGGCTACAGCATCATGTTCGTCGCCGCGATCGGCCTCGTGGTGCGCTCGGCGATTGGGCCGGTCGAGCGTCTCTTGAACATGCTCGGCCACCAGAGCATCTGCGCAACCGCCTACGCGGTGTCGTTCCTGATGAATGTCGGGCTCTGCATGACGCTGGTGCCGCACTACGGCGGCATGGGCGCCGCAGCCTCGACCTCGCTGTCACTGATCTTCGAGACGATCCTGTTGTTCTACGTGGTGCGCTCGCGGCTCGGGCTGCACGTGCTTGCGTTCGGGAAGCGGCGGCCAGCGCCGTAGCTTTCCACCGGACCGGCTCGCGCAAGCCGGCCCTGATCCGATCAGGGCCGGTTTCTTCTTTGCCGCCATATCTCGCCGGGAGTTACTCCGCGGTCCAGCCGCCGTCGATCGAGAGGTTGGCGCCGGTGATCTGCGCGGCATCGTCGCCGCACAGGAACAGCGCGAGCGCTGCGACCTGCTCCGAGGTCACGAACTCCTTGGTCGGCTGGGCTGCGAGCAGCACGTCCTTGATGACCTGCTCCTTGGTCAGATTGCGCGCCTTCATGGTCTCCGGAATCTGGTGCTCGACCAGCGGCGTCCAGACATAGCCCGGCGAGATGCAGTTGCAGGTGATCTTGAACTGCGCGAGCTCCAGCGCCGCGGTCTTGGTGAGGCCGGCGATGCCGTGCTTGGCCGAGACGTAGGCCGACTTGAACGGCGAGGCGACCAGCGAATGCGCCGAGGCGGTGTTGATGATGCGGCCCCAGCCGCGCTTCTTCATGCCGGGCACCGCGGCGCGGATGCCGTAGAACGCCGACGACAGGTTGATCGCGATGATCGCTTCCCACTTCTCCGGCGGGAATTCCTCGATCGGCGACACGAACTGGATGCCGGCATTGTTGACCAGGATATCGACCGAACCAAAGGTCTTCTCTCCGAGCGCGATCATGTCGGCGATCTCGGCCGGCTTGGTCATGTCGGCCGGCGAATGCACCGCCTTGACCTTGAAATCGGTCTCGATGCCGGAGCGTTCCTTCTCGATGTCGGCCGGAACGCCCATGCCGTTGAGGACGATATTGGCGCCAGCGCCTGCGAAGGCGCGCGCATACGCCAATCCGATGCCGCTGGTCGAGCCGGTCACAACGGCGGTCTTGCCTGTCAACGTACCCATTATCGGTCGCTCCTATGTGCTTGCGGGGGGCTTCGTTTCAGGGGCCTTGGGTTCGTCCCCCGTCAGGTCGTAAGTCACCATGGTTTCCCCGGACTGAGGCCGTTCTAGCCATTCTTTGTGACGCATCGACAAATGCACGTCGCGGACGCCCGCGCCCCAGTGCTCGACCATCGCAACATGGGAGAAGTCGTAGTCCTTCGACGAAGTCTCGTAGTTCTTGCTCTTGTAGATCAGGTGAACCACCGTGACGGTGTTCTCCTTGGACGCCTTGCGGAGCAGTTCGACCGACGGATCGTTCTTCAGGTAATCGGGCAGCTTGCCGATCAGGTCGCGCACCGCCATGCGGGCGTTGTGGATCTGCCTGTTCTTGTCGGTGTTCATCCGGGTCCGGCTGGAAAAACGGATGTCCTTTTCGCGCTCGGCGGCTTCCAGCAGCGTTTCCGGCAGCGGTCCGCGCGCGCTGAACAGGTCGACCTGGAAGATCAGGAGATCGCGGCTGGTCTCCTCATCGAGCACGAAATCGAGCGGCGTGTTCGAGGCGATGCCGCCGTCCCAATAGTGCTCGCCCTCGATCACGACGGCCGGAAAGCCCGGCGGCAAGGCGCCGGAAGCCATGATGTGCTCGGGACCGATTGTCTTGCCGCGCTTCTTGAACTCGTAATTGTCGAAATAGCAGAAATTACCCGAGGTGACGCTGACCGCGCCGACCGACAGCCGCGTCTTCAGATCGTTGATGCGGTCGAAATCGACCAGCCGCTCCAGCGTCCTCTTCAGGGGCGCGGTGTCGTAATAGCTCAGCGATTGCGAGCTGCCGGGCGGCCACAGCGGCGCCGGCGGGATCCGCGGCGTGAAGAAGCCGGGCACGCCGAAGGTCGCGATGATCGCGGCAGAGGTCTCGTTGAACAGCGAGCGGGCGCGCTCATGTTTCGAGACCGGATTCCACGGCACCGGCGCCGACACCATCTCCCAGAATTCCTTCAGCCGCGGCACGCGCTCGGCCGGCTCGTTGCCGGCAATGATCGCGGCATTGATGGCGCCGATCGAGATGCCGGCGATCCATTCCGGCTCGAAGCCTGCGTGACAGAGCGCCTGGAAGGCGCCGGCCTGATAGGAGCCGAGCGCACCGCCGCCCTGGAGGACCAGCACCCGCTGCGCTTGCGCGGGCGTCGAGGCCGGCGCGGAATCCGAAGTATCCATTCGTGACCGTTCGGTTCGAAACCAACACTGATCGTGACGCAATCGCATCCCGATCCAACCTCATTGGCGAGCACGGTCTTTGCCAAAAGCGGCGTCCGCTTTTCCGATCATGCTCTCGCAGCAGTACGGTGGCGGCTGTTCGCCGCGCCGTCAATCTGGGAGATGGGGGATTGGATCACGCGGAATTTATCGAAATCAGGTTGCCGCCAGAATGAGCGTCCAGAACACCTTGTACTTGGTGTTGGGAGCATAGACGGGCGGCGATGCCCATTTTTGTGACACCGCTCTTGAGCATGTTGGCCTTGTGCGGCGGCGAATCGCGCCACCCCGAAAAGGCTTCCGCCAGCGTGTGGTAGCCGGCAGAGATGTTCTCGACCGCCACCGTCGCGGGATAACCGCCGGCCTCGAGCCGCTTGCCGAGCGGGGCCTTCACGTCGTGATCCATCTTGTTGCGGGCGGCCATCGCCTGCGACTGCTGCTCGGCGAGCTTGGTCAGATCGGGATCCACCACGACGGTGCCAAGGCCGTTGTTCTGGCGGTACTGCGAAAACATGATCGCGGCGGCCTGGCTATTCAGCACGGCACCGGGCTGCGCCATGTTGAGATACATGGCCGGTTCTTCCGGGATTTTGGTGTCCGTGCCGCAGCCGGCAAGCACCAGAAGCCCGAACAGGGCGACCGTCGTTCGTTTCACGAGTGAGAACCCCCAAAGTTGGCCCGCCGTTGTTGCATACCAACCGTGGCTGAATGGTGAACGGCGGCTAACTTTTGGCCGCCAAATGCCGCCATTGCCGGATATTGCGAAGCAGAGCGCGGGCTTCGGCCATCCCATTGACACCATTGCGCGTTTCTGGCTCGGTCGGTCCAACCTAACCGTCGGGTTGAGGAAGGTCATGAGCCAGGAAACCGCCCTGCCGATCGCCGATTCGACCACGACTCGCTCGATCTTCGATTGGCTCGAGCGGTTCGCCGCCTGCGTCAGGGCGGTGGACTATGCCGCCGCCCGCCCGTTCTGGCATTCCGACATCATCTCCTTCGGCACCTACCAGGAACTCATCCGCGGCCGCACGCGCTGGACCGAGAAGCAATGGGACAATGTCTGGCCGCGCACGGCGGATTTCGCCTTCGACCTCGACAACACGGTGGTGCTGGCGAGCGCCGACGGCAACATGGCGACCGTGATCACGCCGTGGACCAGCACCGGCTTCCATGCGGACGGCAGCCGCTTCGATCGGCCGGGACGGGCGACCATCATCCTCGCGCGTCAGGCCGACGGACGCTGGCTCGGCATTCACTCCCACATGTCGCTGCAACGTGGCGTGCCGCAGGACAGCCACGGCAACCGGCCGGTCAAGGCGCGTTAGGGGAAGGTTTGAGCATGCGTAGCCCGGATTTCGCTGCGCTTCATCCGGGCTACAGGAGCTAACCCTGCTCCGCAAAGATCCGATAGCGGCGGGGTTGCAGCGAGACGATTTCGCCGGCCTGCAGCTCGCGGTCGCGGGGAGCGTCGATCTCGATCACGGTCTTGCCCTCGCCGCCCGACAGCGCCACCTCGGCACGCTGGATCGGACCGAACGAGCGGACATGCCGGATGGCGCCTTCCAACGCGCCGGTTCCGGCCGGGCCGACCGCCATGTCGTGGCGGCGGACGAACAGTTTTGCGGCGCCGGACGCCGCGCCCAAAGCCGGAATGTTCAGCGGGCGGCCGTCCAGCCGCACCGCGTCGCCGGCGACATCGACCGGCAGAACGATGGATTCGCCGATGAAGCCGTGCACGAAGGCGGTCGCCGGATTGTCGTAGACCTCCCCGGGCGAGCCGATCTGCTCGATCCTGCCCTTGTCCATCACGACGACGCGGTTGGCGACTTCGAGCGCCTCCTCCTGGTCGTGGGTGACGAAGATCGAGGTGACGTGGATCTCGTTGTGCAGCGAGCGCAGCCATTGCCGCAGCTCCTTGCGCACCTTGGCATCGAGCGCGCCGAACGGCTCGTCGAGCAGCAGGATCCGCGGCTCGATCGCCAGCGCACGCGCCAGCGCGATGCGCTGCCGCTGGCCGCCGGACAACTGACTCGGATAGCGGTTGGCGAGCCAATCGAGCTGCACCAGATCGAGCAGGTTCTTGACGCGGGCGCGGATCGTCGCCTCGTCCTTGCGGATCGCGCGCGGCTGCACGCGCAGGCCGAAGGCGACGTTCTCGAACACCGTCATGTGGCGGAACAGCGCATAGTGCTGGAACACGAAGCCGACCTGACGCTCGCTGGCGCCGCGCGACAGCGCATTCTCGCCGTCGATCGCGACCTCGCCGGAGTCGGGCCAGTCGAGCCCCGCGATGATCCGCAGCAGCGTGGTCTTGCCGGAGCCGGACGGGCCGAGCAGCGCCAAGAGCTCGCCGTCGGCGACCTTGAGATCGACATTGTCGAGCGCGGCAAAGCTGCCGAACGTCTTTACGATATTCTTGACTTCAATCGCCATCGCCCACCTCTGCCTCGTCGAGCCGACGCTCGAGCACAGTCTTCGCCACCAGCGTGATCAGCGCCAGCATCGCCAGCAGCGACGCGATCGCGAACGACGCGACGAACTGATATTCGTTGTAGAGAATCTCGACCAGCAGCGGCATCGTGTTGGTCTCGCCGCGGATGTGGCCGGAGACCACGGACACCGCGCCGAACTCGCCCATCGCACGCGCATTGCAGAGCAGGACGCCGTAGAGCAGGCCCCATTTGATGTTGGGCAGCGTGACGCGGAAGAAGGTTTGCAGGCCGGAGGCGCCGAGCGAGATCGCCGCCTCCTCTTCCTGGGTGCCCTGCTCCTGCATGAGCGGGATCAGCGCCCGCGCCACGAACGGGAAGGTGACGAAGATCGTCGCCAGCGCGATGCCGGGCACCGCGAACAGGATGTGGACGTTGTGCGCCTGCAGCCACGGCCCGAAATAGCCCTGCGCTCCGAACAGCAGCACGAAGACCAGTCCCGAGATCACCGGCGAGACCGAGAACGGCAGGTCGATCAGCGTGATCAGGAAGGTCTTGCCGGTGAACTCGAACTTCGAGATCGCCCAGGCCGCGAGCACGCCGAACACGAGATTGAGCGTGACCGAGATCGCGGCGATCAGGAGCGTCAGCCTGATCGCGGCCAGCGCCTCGGGCTCGGCCAGCGCGGCAAAATAGGCACCGACGCCCTTCGAGAAGGCCGACGCGAACACCACGACCAGCGGCAGCACCACGAACACGCTGAGGAAGGTGATCGCGAGCGCAATGATGATGAAGCGGATCGGGCCCGGCTCGGTGCGCACATTGCGCTGCGCCGTGCCGGGCTCTGCGCGCGCGATCTCGAGCCGCGGCGCCGGCGCCGCAACGCTGACATCGGTCGCGGGCGCATAGGTCCGCAGCTGCGTCGTCGAAGTCACCAATCCCGTCTGCATCGACATCACAAGACCTCAATGCACGGGGATGCGGGCCTGCGCCCAGCGTTGCAGCCGGTTGATCAGGAAGATGATCAGGAACGAGGCCACCAGCATCACGACCGCGATTGCGGTGGCGTCGGCGTAGCGGAATTCGGACAGCCGGATCACGATCAAGAGCGGCGCGATCTCGGAGACGTTGGGCAAATTGCCGGCGATGAAGATCACCGAGCCATATTCCCCGATGGCGCGGGCGAAGGCCAGCGCGAAGCCTGTGAGCAGCGCCGGGATCAGGCTCGGCAGGATGACGCGAAACACGGTGTGCCAGCGATTGGCGCCCAAGCTCGCGGCCGCCTCCTCGATCTCGGGATCGAGATCGATCAGCACCGGCTGCACCGTGCGCACCACGAAGGGAATGCCGATGAAGATCATCGCGATGAAGATGCCGATCGGCGTGAACGCGACCTTGATGCCGAGCTCGGCGAGCGGCGCGCCGAGCCAGCCTTTCTGCGCGAACAGTTGCGTCAGCGCGACGCCGGCGACCGCGGTCGGCAAGGCAAAGGGAATATCGACGATGGCATCGAACAGCCGCCGGCCCGGAAAGCGATAGCGAACCAGCGCCCAGACGATGATCGTCCCCATCACCAGATTGACGCAAGCGGCCGCAAACGAAAGCCCAAATGAGATCTTGAGCGCGTTCAATGTGCGGCGGCTGGTGACGATGCCCCAGAACTGATCGAGGCTGAGCTCGAATGTCTTGAGAAACAGCGCGGCCAGCGGAATCAGGATGATAACGGAGAGCCATGTCAGGGTCAGTCCCATGGTGAGACCGAACCCCGGCAGGGTACTGCGCCGTGCAACCGCTGTGCTCACATATCCCCCTGTTCGACCTGTGGTGCGAATGGTCGCGCCTCAGATTCTTCGTTTGCGCATGATCTTTCGGAAAACCGCGTCACACTTTTCCGGATCATGCGCATGATCAGTTCTTGTAGATCTGATCGAAGATGCCGCCCTCGGCGAAGTGCTCCTTCTGGGCCCTGGTCCAACCACCGAAAACGTCGTCGATGGTGAAAAGTTCAACCTTGGCGAAGGATTTTTCGTACTCCTTGGCGATCTCGGGATCGCGCGGCCGGTAGGAATTGCGCGCGGCGATCTCCTGGCCTTCCCTGGTGTACCAGTACTTCAGATAGGCTTCGGCGACCGCGCGGGTGCCCTTCTTGTCGGCGACCGCGTCGACCACCGCGACCGGCGGCTCGGCGAGGATCGACTGCGGCGGGGCCACGATCTCGAACTTCTCCGCGCCGAATTCGCGCAGCGCCAGAAAGGCTTCGTTCTCCCACGCAAGCAGCACGTCGCCGACGCCGCGCTCGACGAAGGTCACGGTCGAGCCGCGCGCGCCGGTGTCGAGCACCGGGACGTTCTGATAGAGATCGGCGACGAACTTCTTCGCCTTGTCGGCCGAGCCGTACTTCTTCTGCGCATAGCCCCAGGCGGCGAGATAGTTCCAGCGCGCGCCGCCCGAGGTCTTCGGGTTCGGCGTGATCACGCTGACGCCGGGCTTGATCAAATCGTCCCAATCCTTGATGCCCTTGGGATTGCCCTTGCGCACCAGGAACACGATGGTCGAGGTGTACGGCGAGGCGTTGAGCGGCAGCCGCTTCTGCCAGTCCGCGGCGAGCAGGCCCTTGCCGGCGATCGCATCGATGTCATAGGCGAGCGCCAGCGTGACGATGTCCGCCTGCAATCCGTCGATCACCGAGCGCGCCTGCGAGCCGGAGCCGCCATGCGACTGCTTGATCTCGACGCTCTTGCCGGTATCCTTCTGATAGGCCGCGGCGAACGCCTTGTTGAAATCGACATAGAGCTCGCGCGTCGGATCGTAGGACACGTTGAGCAGCGAATAGTCGGCCGCAAAGGCCGAGCTCGCCCACAACAACCCCGCGACCAGCGGCAGCATACGACGGATCATTTCTGTCTCCATTCAACCTGAGAAATGTCAGGGAACACGCAAGACATAACTCACGGTGAAGTGGCTTGAAGTCAACGAAACCGGTTTTCTTTGTTTTCGGCGGCGCAGCGCGCTTGTGCTACGAAGTCACCGCACTGCGAAGGCTTTGTCGCGTCGTCACATCGCGATGAAGCGTCATCGTGCCGTGACGCTGATTATGCTCACGACATCTTCATGGTGTGGATGCCGCATTCCGTCTTCGCCCGGCCACGCCAGCGGCCGTCGCGTGCATCCTCGCCGGCAGCGGACCGGCTGCTGCAAGGCATACACCCGACCGACTGATATCCCGATGCGACAAGTGGATGCGGCGGCAGCCTGGAGAGCGTGTAGATCGCCTCGATCTCCTCGCGCGAGACGTTGGCGAACGGATTGAATTTCAATCTGATCCCGTCATCCTCGACGACCGGAATGTCGGCGCGGGCACCGCCCTGGAACCGCTTGCGGCCGTTGATCCAGCCGGCGAACGGCTTCAGCGCACGCGCCAGCGGTTCCACCTTGCGGATGCGGCAACAGGCGTCGGGATCGGTGAACCACAATTCGCGGTCCGGATCCTGGCGCGACAGCGCTTCTTCGTCAGGTTTGATCGAGCGCACATCGGTGAGGCCGAGTGTCTTGATCAGCGTGTCGCGATAGGCCAGCGTCTCTTCGAACAGCCAGCCGGTGTCGAGGAACACCACCGGGATTGCCGGATCGACATCCGCCATCACCTTGAGCAGCGCGGCGGACTCGGTGCCGAACGATGACACCAGCGCCAGTTTCTCGCGGCCGACCGTCCGCAACGCCGCCGCGATCACCTCGGCAGGCGATGCCGTGCGTAGCGCGCGATCGAGCACGTCCGCCGGCGGCAATCCGCTCGGCTGTACCGTCAGCTCTGGTGCAAGCGTGCTCACTGGCCGGCGCTCTCCGAGTGACGCAGCTGCATGCGGCGGTTGAGGGCGGTGACGCGGCCGTCGCCGGTCGGCTGGTAGAACACCGAATAGCGCTTCATGGTCTGGGCGAACGCATCGGCGTCGGCATCCTTCTTCACCTCGAAGGCGTCGAAGCCGGCGCGCGTCATGAACACGAACTGGTCGCGCAGGATCTGGCCGGTGGCGCGCAGCTCGCCGTCATAGCCGTAGCGCTCGCGCAGCAGGCGCGCCTGGCTGTAGGCACGGCCGTCGCGGAAGGTGGGGAACACCAGCGCAACCGAAGCCAGCCGATCGAGATGCGGCACCAGATCGTCGAGATTGCGGTTGTTCGGCCAGATCACGCCGACCTTGCCGGCGCGGCGCAGCAGCGCTTCCGGATCGGCGAGAAAGCGCTCGGCCGTCACCAGCACCGCGCCGTCACCCGGCAGTTCGGCGCCGTCGGCGACATGCACGAACAAATCGGTGGTTAGTCTTCCCTGCTTAACGAGTGGCATAGACGCGCTCCCTGATCGGCTCGACGCCCAGACGCTTCACCGTATCGACGAACAATTCCTCGGGACGGTCGCGCAGCGCGAGATAGGCTTCGACAATGTCTTCGATCACGTCGGCGACTTCCGCATAGGGAACGGCCGGGCCGATCAAGGTGCCCAACTGCGCGTTCTCGTCGGCACGGCCGCCGATCGTGATCTGGTAGAATTCCTCACCGTTCTTCTCGACGCCGAGAATGCCGATGTGGCCGACATGGTGATGGCCGCAGGCATTGATGCAGCCGGAGATGTTGATGTGCAGCCGGCCGATCAGGTCGGCGGTGTCATGGTTGGCGAAGCGCCGCGTCAGCTCCTGCGCGATCGGGATCGAGCGCGCATTGGCCAGCGAGCAGTAGTCCAGCCCCGGGCAGGCGATGATGTCGGTGACGAGGTTGACGTTCGGCGTCGCGAGGCCGAGGCGGTCGAGCGCCTTGAACAGCAGCGGCAGGTCGCGCTTGGCGACGTGCGGCAGCGCCAAGTTCTGCTCGTGGCCGACGCGGATCTCGCCGAACGAATATTTGTCGGCGAGGTCGGCGACCGCGTCCATCTGCTCGGCGGTGGCATCGCCGGGCGGACCACCGACCGGCTTCAGCGACAGCGTCACGATCGAATAGCCCTGCACCTTGTGCGCCGACACCGAATTCTTGCGCCAACGCTCGAACAGCGGGTCATGCGCGGCCTGCTTCAGTTCGTCCGGCATATGCGGCAGCTTTTCATAAGGCGGATAGGAGAAGCGCGAGCGGACCTCCTCGATGGCGGCGTGATCGAGCGTCAGCCCGACATCGCCCATCGCCTTCCACTCCTCCTCGACTTCCTTGGCGAACTTCTCGATGCCGAGCTCGTGCACCAGGATCTTGATGCGCGCCTTGTAGATGTTGTCGCGGCGGCCGTACTGGTTGTAGACGCGCAGGATCGCCTCGATGTAGCTCAGGATATCGCGGCCGGGGACGAACGGCTTGATGGTCTTGGCGATGAACGGGGTGCGGCCGAGGCCGCCGCCGACCAGCACCTCGAAGCCGGTCTCGCCGTCGGCATTCTTGTGCAGCCGCAGTCCGATGTCGTGGATCTTGATCGCGGCGCGGTCGTGCTCGGCAGCGGTGATCGCGATCTTGAACTTGCGCGGCAGGAACGAGAATTCCGGATGCAGCGTGGTGTGCTGGCGGATCAGCTCCGACCAGATGCGCGGATCCTCGATCTCGCCGGGCGCGACGCCGGCCCACTGGTCCGAGGTGACGTTGCGCATGTTGTTGCCGGAGGTCTGCATCGCATGGATGCCGACCTGGGCGAGATCGGCCAGCGCATCGGGCAGCTCGGCGAGCTTGATCCAGTTGAACTGGATGTTCTGCCGCGTGGTGAAATGGCCGTAGCCGCGGTCGTAGCGGCGCGCGACATGGGCGAGCCGGCGCAGCTGCTTCGACGACAGCGTGCCGTAGGGGATCGCGACGCGGAACATGTATGCGTGCAGCTGCAAGTACACGCCATTCTGCAAGCGCAGGATCTTGAATTCGTCCTCGGTCAGCTCGCCGGAGAGGCGGCGCTTCACCTGGTCGCGGAATTCCGAAACACGCTCGTTGATCAGCGTGCGGTCGAGTTCGTCATATGCATACATGTTCGATGAGCCTTACGCCGGCGCGCCTTACGCGGGGACCTGGAGATCGATGGTGACGCCCTTGGCGCGGATCTGTTCGCGGAGGTTGCCGGGCTTGACCTTGCCGCCGTCCTTGAGCTCGACCGGCGCGATGTAGGGGCCGACCGCGCCGACGTCGTCGGCGGCGGCTTCCGCCAGCAGCGCGCGGGCATCGTCGGAGGTGGTGACGATGGCTGAATCGGCGAGTTCGGTGGACCAGCCTTGCTTGGCGGTGCGGTACACGACGGCGCCGTCCCAGGTGCGGTTGGCGGTCACCACCGAGGGGCCCGTGATCCTGATTTTCTTCTGTTCGAGCGGAGAGGTCATTCGGCAGCTTTCAGCAGTTCGGAGAACATCTGGTTGGAGAACAATTGGGTGACGTTGGATCGGCTCCATGGCGCGGAATGCGCGACCACATCGCCGATGATGAGAATGGCGGGGCCGCCATCGACCTGTTTGACGAGCTCAGGCAGCCGCGCCAGCGTGCCGACGGCAGCCTTGGCGTCGGGCCGCGTCACCCGCGCGAACACGCCGACCGGCGTCTCCGGCGAACGGCCCGCGGCCAGCATGCCTTCGCGGATCGAAGGCGCCGCGGTCATGCCCATGTAGACGACGACGGTCATCTTCTTGTCTGTGAGCACCGACCAGTCGACGACCTCGGCGTCGCGCGCCTTGTGCGCGGTGAGGAAGGTGATGCGCAGCGCCTCGTGCCGGAAGGTCAGCGGCACCTCGAATTGCGCGGCCGCACCGAGACCGGCGGAGACGCCCGGAATAATGGAATAGGCGACGCCGGCGTCGCGCAGTGCCTCGATTTCCTCACCGCCGCGGCCGAAGATGAAGGGATCGCCGCCCTTCAGCCGCACCGCGCGCTGGCCCGACTGCGCGGCCTCGATCATCAGGCGGTTGATGGCGTCCTGGCCGATGCCGGGCTTGCCGACACGGCGGCCGACCGGAATCCGCGTCGCGTCGCGGCGGATGCGGTCGAGAATTTCGGGAGACACCAGCTCGTCATAGAACACGACGTCGGCATCCTGCAGCGCGCGCAGCGCCTTCACGGTGAGCAGATCCGGATCGCCGGGACCGGCGCCGACCAGCGTGACATGGCCGACGGCCTTGCCTTCGGTATCAGCGCTGGCGAATGCGGCGGGATCCTTGATCGCCTTCAGCGCCTGCACGGCCTCGTCCTTGCGGCCGGCCAGCACCAGCGCGCCGATCGGACCGTCGATGATGCGCTCCCAGAAGCGGCGGCGCAGCGGAAACTCCTCGATGCGGGCATGCATCGCCTTGCGGAAGTGGCCGATGAAGCCGGCGAGATCGCCGATGCGCGCCGGCAGCACCGCCTCGATCCTCTCGCGGATGCGGCGCGCCACCACCGGCGATGTGCCGCCGGTGCCGACCGCGACCACGACATCGCCGCGATCGACGATCGCCGGCATGATGAAGGTGGAATGCACGAGGTCGTCCATCACGTTGACCGGCAGGCCGACCGCTTTCGCGCGCCCCGACATCGCAACGCCGATGTCGCCGGCGCCGGCGCAGAGGATGGCGATGACGTCGGAGAGATCGGCGGCAAGCGGATCGCCCTCGGCGCGCTCGATGCGCGCGGCGTCCTCCGCCGCGATGCCGGCGAGCTCATGATCGCCGTCGGTCGCATACCAGCGGACCGCCGCGCCGGCAGCCGCAAGCAGCCGCAATTTGGCGCGCACAAGCTCGCCCGCTCCAACGAGCAGCACCTTGCCGCTTTGCAGATCCAGAAACACAGGCAGGTATCGCATCAGACACTCGTTTCCCCAACTTGGGGGTTGACTGAAATTATTTTCTATTTATCTCTCGATCAAGGCCAGCAAAGAGAAAATTATTTCTTCTCTATTGCAGCGCAACTTTAGAATTTTCAACTCCACAGGCCAAGGCCAAGAGATGCATCTTCTCGACAACGAATCCGTCGCCGCCAGGACGCGGTCCGCAGCCCTCGCACAAGCATCTTCCGTGCCGGGAATTCAGGCCGCTCAGGCGCCGTCGATGGATCATCTCGACGAGCTGGAGGCGCAGAGCATCTACATCCTGCGCGAGGCGTTCGCCCGGCTGAAGAAGCTGGCGCTGCTGTGGTCGCTCGGCAAAGACTCCAATGTGATGATCTGGCTGGCGCGCAAGGCGTTCTTCGGCCGCGTGCCGTTCCCGGCGCTTCATGTCGACACCGGCAAGAAATTTCCGGAGATGTATGCGTTCCGTGACCGCTTCGGCAAGGAATGGGACCTCGACCTGCGCGTCGAGCCATGCCCGCCGATCGACAGCGTCGATCCGACCCTGCCGCCGGCCGCGCGTTCCGCCGCGCGCAAGACCGAGGGGCTGAAGCTCGCGCTCAACAAATACGGTTTCGACGGACTGATCGCCGGCATCCGCCGCGACGAAGAGGCGACCCGTGCCAAGGAGCGGGTGTTCTCGCCGCGCGGCCTCGAGGGCGAATGGGACGTTCGCGACCAGCCGCCGGAATTCTGGGACCAGTTCAACGCCTCGCCGCCGCAAGGCGCGCATCTGCGCATTCATCCGATCCTGCATTGGACCGAGGCCGACATCTGGGCCTACACCAAGCGCGAAGGCATTCCGATCATCCCGCTTTATCTCGCCAGGGACGGCAAGCGCTATCGCTCGCTGGGAGATCAGGACATCACCAACCCGGTCGCCTCCACCGCCTCCAACATCGACGAGATCCTCGCCGAGCTCGACGCCACCAAGATCCCGGAGCGGGCCGGCCGCGCGCTCGACCACGAGACCGAGGATGCGTTCGAGCGGCTGCGTGTCGCCGGCTATCTCTGATCACCACGCGAACCAACTTGGCTTCCCACTTCGTGCGAGCGTTCCGATGAACATGATCCTCCCCACCGCCTCGATCTCGGCAACGCCCAACGGCACGACCCGGCCGCAGGTGCGCATCGTCATCGTCGGCCATGTCGATCACGGCAAGTCGACGCTGGTCGGACGCCTGCTGCATGAGACCGGCAGCCTGCCGGACGGCAAGCTGGAGATGCTGAAGGCGGTGAGCGCACGGCGCGGCATGCCGTTCGAATGGTCGTTTCTGCTCGACGCGCTGCAGACCGAGCGCGACCAGGGCATCACCATCGACACCACCCAGATCCGCTTCCGCACCCGCTCGCGCGACGTCGTGCTGATCGACGCGCCCGGCCACGCGGAGTTCTTGCGCAACATGATCACCGGCGCCTCGCAGGCCGACGGCGCGGTGCTGATCATCGACGCGCTGGAAGGCGTGCGTGACCAGACCCGCCGCCACGGCTATCTGCTGCATCTGCTCGGCGTGAAGCAGGTCGCGGTCGTCGTCAACAAGATGGACCGCGTCGATTTCAGCGCGGACCGCTTCAAGGAGATCAGCGACGAGATTTCCGCGCATCTGGTCGGCCTCGGCGTGACGCCTGCGGCGGTGATCCCGATCTCGGCGCGCGACGGCGACGGCGTCGCCGAGCGCACCGCGCGGATCGACTGGTACAGGGGACCGACCGTGGTCGAGGCGCTCGATGCGCTCGAGCCGGCGCGCCCGCTGGTCGAGCTGCCGCTGCGCCTGCCGGTGCAGGCGATCTACAAGTTCGACGACCGCCGCATCGTGGCGGGCCGGATCGAGTCCGGCAGCCTGAAGGCCGGCGACGAGATCGTCATCATGCCGACCGGCAAGATCGCCAGGATCAAGACGGTCGAGAGCTGGCCGGTGACGCCGGTGCAGGGCCCGCAGGGCGCCGGGCGCTCGGTCGGCATCACGCTCGACCGCGAGCTGTTCTTCGAGCGCGGCGACATCATTGGACATTCCGGGCAGAGCCCGCGCGACACCCGCCGCATCCGCGCGCGGATCTTCTGGCTGCACGACAAGCCGCTGACAAAGGGCGAGCAGATCCTGATCCGGCTCGGCACCAAGGAAAGCCGCGCCACCGTGGTCGCGATCGAAAAGGCGATCGATCCCGGCGCGCTGTCCAACGAAGAGAACAGTGCGATCGCGCGCAACCATGTCGGCGAGATCGACATCTCGCTGGCGCAGCCGGTCGCGACCGATCCCTATACCGACAATCCGCGCTCCGGCCGCCTCGTGATCGAGGTCAACGGCCGCATCGCCGGCGGCGGCCTCGTGCTCTCGGTCGACGCCGGCCGGCCCGCGGTGCCGGTCGATATCGTGCCGGTGGAGTCAGCACTGCGCCCCGACGAGCGCTCGGCGCGCTACCACCACAATGGCGCGGTGATCTGGCTGACCGGCCTGCCCGGTTCGGGCAAGTCGACCCTGGCGCGGGCGCTGGAACGGCGCCTGTTCGGCAATGGCGGCTCGCCGATCCTGCTCGATGGCGACACCTTCCGCGCCGGGCTGAACAGCGATCTCGGCTTCTCGCCGCAGGATCGCACCGAGAACATCCGCCGCCTCGCCGAGGTCGCGACCCATCTCGCGCGCAACGGCCATATTGCCATCGTCGCCGCGGTGTCGCCGTCGAGCGCCGACCGTGCGGCAGCCCGCCGCATCGCCGACAGCGCGTTCCGCGAGATCTATGTCGCCACGCCTGCCGAGGTCTGCGAGACCCGCGACCCCAAGGGCCATTACGCCAAGGCCCGCGCCGGCGCGCTGCAGGGCTTCACCGGCATCGGCAGCGATTATCAGCCGCCGACCGGCAACGAATTGACCATCGACACCTCGAACCGCTCGGTCGCCGACGCCACCGACGCGATCGAGCGGATGCTGACCACGACCGGCGTTCTGTTCGACGAGCTGACCGATCTTGCGGCGAATATCTGACCTTGCTCGCTGTCATCGCCCGGCTCGCCGCCTCCGCTAAAGCTCCGGCGAGCCTCAGACCGAAGCCCCGTCGAAGCCTTGGCGTAGACCGGACCGGGCGACGGCGGTGTCAGAAAAACAGTCCGATTGAAAGCTATTCCGCCGCGCGCCGGCTTCCGGCCGCGTGCCGCACCATCCCCGGCGATTGCCCGGTGATGCGCTTGAACGCACGGCTGAAGGCCGCTTGCGACGCATAGCCAAGCCGCTGGGCGATCAGCTCGATCGGCTGGCGTTCGTGCTCGATCCATTGTGTCGCGAGACGCATCCGCAGTTCGGCAAGATAGCGCGCGGGCGATAAGCCGGTCATTGACTGAAAGCGTTCGGCGAACAGCGAGCGCGAGCATCCTGCCTCCGCCGCCAATTCGGCGACCGTCCAGTTGCGGCCGGGAGCGCGATGCAGCGCGCCGATGGCGCGGCCGAGACGCGGATCGCGCAAGGCCTCGAACCAATCCATCGCGTTGTCGCCGCCGCATTCGACCCAGCCACGCACGATCGACGCGGCGAGGACATCGGCCAGTCGCGCCATGGCGCCGACCGAACCGGCCCGCGGCGTACAGGTCTCCCGCTCCATCGCCTTCAGCATCGGTTCGATTTCCGGCTGGCGCGCCAGCAAGGTGTCGACCCGCATCACCTCCGGCATCAGCGCGATCAGCGGCCGCATGCCGCCAAGATCGAAATTCATGCACGCGCTGAAGATCAGAACCTGGTCGTCCCGCGGGCATCCTTCAGGGCAGGCCGACGTCACATCGACATTGCCGCAGAGCGTCTCGGTCTCGAAGCGCTCGACGTCGCAACTCGGCTCGTCCGGGGCCGAGACCAAATCATGCGCACCGCCGCGCGGCAGGAAAATTGCGTCACCGCATCCAAGGGGAAGCAACGTCGCATCGGCGTAGCGCAGCAGCGCCGTGCCATGTGCGACGAAGTGGAATTGCGCGCGCCCATACGGTGTCTCGAAGCGAAAACCGAATGGCGCCCGCGTCTCGACCCGACGGTAGCGAACGCCCTCGAGCCGCATGCCGAGCAACAGTTCGCTCACAAGATCGACGGCGGCGTCGGTTGTAGCAGCGGCAGGCGATTTGGACGATCGATCAAACATTAGGGCGTTTATGGCATAGATTGTCCAAAACCTCCAGCCTATGTCTGCGGCAACGCAGCATAAAATGGAAGTTCTGGTCGATGGATCAAGAAGTAGACCCCGCTCTGGCGCACACCGATGTGGTTGCGCTGGAGCCGCGCGACGTCGCGCTTAATCTGCGCTCCTCGGAAGAGCCCGCCTGGGGCGCCGTCGTTGCAATGATGCTGGGCGTCACCGCGCTTCTGACGGCGGAGTTTCTGCCGTCCGGCCTGTTGACGCCGATGGCGAGGGACCTCGGTGTCAGTCCGGGCCTTGCCGGTCAGGCCGTGACAACAACCTCTCTCGCCGGCCTGGTAGGCGCGTTGTTCACGCCGACACTGACACGCAATTTCAACCGAAAGCCGGTACTGCTCAGTTTCGCGATTCTTCTGGCCATCTCCAATCTGCTGGTGGCGCTGGCGCCGAACATCACCTTCCTGCTCACGGCGCGGATCGTGCTCGGCCTTGCCCTCGGCGGCTTTTGGGCGATGGCGGCTGCGACGACGATCCGACTGGTGCCGACACCATTGGTCCCACGCGCCTTGTCGATCGTGATGAGCGGCGTTCCCGCGGCCATGATCATTGCCGTGCCGCTTGGCAGCTATCTCGGCGAGTTGATGAGCTGGCGTGCCGTGTTCCTGCTGGCGACGGCATTTGCCGGACTAGTGTTCGTCGTGCAGGCATTGGTGTTGCCGCGTCTGGCGCCAAGGGGAGAAGCCGGGCTCGGCACCTTGATCGAGATTCTGTCACGGCCGGGGATCGGCGCCGGCATCCTGGCGGCAACCCTGGTCTTCACCGGACATTTCGCCTATTTCGGCTACATCCGTCCTTTCCTCGAAAACGTGACCGGGCTTAGCGCAGCCGGCGTCGCCGCGACATTGCTCGCCTTCGGCGTCGCCAACTACCTCGGCTCCTTCGTGAGCGGCCTGCTGGCTGAGCGGAAGCTCAAGCTCACGCTGATCGCGATGCCGCTGGCCATCAGCCTGGTCGGTCTGTTGCTCGCAGCTTACGGGAAAGACGTCGTGCCCGCTCTGGTGCTGGTCGCGCTCTGGGGCTTCGCCTTCAGCGGTGTGCCTGTGGCGACGACGACGTGGATCACCCGCATGGTGCCCGACGAGACTGAAAGCGGGACCGGAATGACCGTGGCCTCGATTTTCCTCGGCATCACCACGGGTGCCGCGGGCGGCGGGCTGGTCCTTGACCTAATGGGCGCTGCGGCGGTGTTCGTGGCAGGCGCCGTTCCCCTGGTGCTCGCCGCATTGTTGATCGCCGCCAAGGTACGGACCAGGGCGCCCTGACGTCTCCGCGTGCAGGGGCCTTCTCAGAACCGTGGCTTTAGGGCTAAAAGGGCCGTGAACGCGGCCCTTTGGCGCGTTTTTTGCTGATTTCGTTCGAAAACAGCTCCTAAACGCCCCGTTTCTTTGAGAAAGCCCATCATGACTCGTGTCGATGCCCATGGATTGAAGATCGCCCCTGTCCTGTTCGATTTCATCGCCAAGGAGGCGGCGCCGAAAACCGGGATCGCGCCGGACGCGTTCTGGGCAGGACTGGCCGCCATCATCCAGAAGCTCGGCCCGAAGAACCGCGAGTTGCTCGCGGTCCGCGACACGCTGCAGGCCAAGATCGACGACTGGCATCGCGCCCACAAGGGCAAGGCGTTCGACATCAACGCCTACACCGCGTTCCTCAAGGAGATCGGCTACCTCTTGCCCGAGCCGGCGACCCACAAAGTGGAGACCGCCAATGTCGACGAGGAGATCGGCAAGATCTGCGGCCCGCAGCTCGTGGTTCCCCTCACCAACGCCCGCTACGCGCTGAACGCCGCCAACGCGCGCTGGGGTTCGCTGTATGACGCCTTCTACGGCACCGACGCGATCCCGCACGATCCGAGCGAGAGCGGCAAGGGTTACAACAAGGCCCGCGGCGACAAGGTGATCGCGAAGGCCAAGGCATTCCTCGACGCCGCCGTGCCGCTTGCCACCGGAAGCCACACCGACGTGACGTCCTATGCCGTGATCGCGGGCCAGCTCTCGGTCAAGCTGAAGAGCGGCAATTCGACCGCGCTCAAGAACGGCGCCCAATTCGCCGGCTATCTGGGCGAAGCTGCCCAGCCCAGCGCGATCCTGCTCGTCAACAACGGCATGCATGTCGAGGTCAAGATCGACCGCAGCAACGTGATCGGCAAGGATGATCCGGCCGGCGTCGCCGACATGATCCTGGAATCGGCGGTCTCCACCATTCTCGACATGGAAGACTCGGTCGCCGCGGTCGACGCCGAAGACAAGGTGCTGGTCTATCGCAACACGCTCGGCCTGATGAACGGCACGCTGTCGGCCGATTTCGAGAAGGGCGGCAAGACGCTGACCCGCTCGCTCAATGCCGACCGCGTCTACAGGAAGCCCGATGGCAGCGAGCTGAAGCTGCACGGCCGCAGCCTGCTGCTGATGCGCAATGTCGGCCACCACATGTTCACCGACGCCGTGCTCGACGCCAAGGGCGAGGAGATTCCGGAAGGCCTGCTCGACGCCGCCGTCGCCGGCCTGCTCGCGATCCACGACCTCAAGGGCAATTCCAAGATCAAGAACAGCCGCACCGGCTCGGCCTACATCGTCAAGCCGAAGATGCACGGCCCCGACGAGGTGACGCTGACCTGCGACCTGTTCGCCGAGGTCGAGAAGATGCTCGGCCTGCCGGAGAACACGCTGAAGGTCGGCATCATGGACGAGGAGCGCCGCACCACGGTCAACCTCAAGGCCTGCATCCAGCGCGCCTCCAAGCGCATCATGTTCATCAATACCGGCTTCCTCGACCGCACCGGCGACGAGATCCACACCTCGATGGAAGCGGGTCCGATGATCCGCAAGAACGACATGAAGGCCCAGCCGTGGATCAAGGCCTATGAGGACTGGAACGTCGACAACGGCCTGATCGACGGCCTGCCCGGCCATGCCCAGATCGGCAAGGGCATGTGGGCCGCGCCCGACAAGATGGCCGACATGCTGGCGCAGAAGATCGGCCACCCGCA
This sequence comes from Bradyrhizobium sp. USDA 3364, assembly GCF_054056355.1. Classification (NCBI taxonomy): domain Bacteria; kingdom Pseudomonadati; phylum Pseudomonadota; class Alphaproteobacteria; order Hyphomicrobiales; family Nitrobacteraceae; genus Bradyrhizobium; species Bradyrhizobium sp. USDA 3364. The sequence goes on along the minus strand of NZ_JBSRYG010000002.1, from coordinate 3,628,290 downwards.
GGCCGGCGCCACCACCGCCTGGGTGCCGTCGCCGACCGCGGCCACGCTGCATGCCCTGCACTATCACCAGGTCGACGTGATCGCCCGCCAGCAGGAGCTCGCCAAGGGCGGGCCGCGCGCCAAACTCTCCGACATCCTCACCATCCCGGTGTCGCAGTCGAACTGGGCGCCCGACGACGTCAAGCAGGAGATCGACAACAACTGCCAGGGCATCCTGGGCTATGTCGTGCGCTGGATCGACCAGGGCGTCGGCTGCTCCAAGGTGCCCGACATCCACGATGTCGGCCTGATGGAAGATCGCGCCACGCTGCGCATCTCGAGCCAGCATCTGGCGAACTGGCTGCATCAGGGCGTCATCACCAGGGATCAGGTGACGGAATCGCTGAAGCGGATGGCCGTCGTCGTCGACAAGCAAAACGCCGGCGACTCGCTCTACAAGCCGATGGCGCCGTCATTCGACGGCGTCGCGTTCAAGGCGGCCTGCGACCTCATCTTCGAGGGTCGCACGCAGCCGAATGGCTACACCGAATACATCCTCACCGCGCGCCGCCGCGAGGCCAAGGCCGCGGGCTGATCCGCGAACCCGGCGACAAGCAAAAGCCCCGGCGACGAGCCGGGGCTTTTTTGTTGGAGATGCATTGCTGCATCCACGTCATTGCGAGCAGCGTAGCGACGCGGCAATCCATCGCTCCGCGCGCGCGGACAGATGGATTGCTTCGCTTCGCTCGCAATGACGGACCTAAAACACCGTGAGATATTTCAGCAGCGAGACGATGCCGATGATGATGACGACGACGCGCGCAATCTGCTTGGCGCGGCCGTCGAGCGGCAGCATGTTGATGAGATAAAGAACCAGGATAACGACAAGGAAAGTGACGAGTACGCCGACGAGCATGCGGAGCCCCCTGATGGCATCAGTGAATGTGCTATGCGCGCCTTGCTAACGTGCGGGAGGGAGGCTGGTTCCGGACCAGGAACCGAGACAGCACCACATGCAGGCGTCGCTACTCGCGCGCCACCACCGGCGGTTGGCCATACTTGGCGCGGATGCGATCCGGCGCCGGCGTGAAATTGAGTGACGCGCCACGTCGGTCCGGGCGGCCGACCGACATCAGCCCGTCCTTGCCGGCGACGATGTCGCCTTTGCGCAAGGTCGGATCGTCCTCGATCTTCACCGCGGCGAGCCCGACCGGGTCCTTGCCGTTGCAGGTGCAGCCCGAGACGATCTCGTCACGATAGCAGAACGCGTTTGCCAGTTCGGAATACGGCTTGCCGTCTTCCGTCGCGGCGTTGTCGATGTTGCCGCCATAGACCACCTCGGTCGCGCTCGCCGGGCAGAAGCTGTTGCAGCTCTCCGCCTTGCTCTGGTTGCCGGTCGCGGCCAGCGGGAAATAGCGGCCGTCACAGCTGCGCACGCAATAGGCCTGGCCGACGTCATAGCGGGAACGCCGTTCGACCCGTGGCACCATGCGCGGGCCATCATCGAACGGCATCCGGATCATCGGCGGCGGCCGTCCCTGCATGAGGCCGCCGAACAACTGCGAGAAGAAATCCTGGGCTTGCGCCGCAGGCGCAAGGGACAGACCAAGTATTGCCACCGTCCCGAACGCCCACGGCCTCAAGTTTCGCTTTGCCATCACCGACCCTCAGTACAACGCTGCTGCTCAGTACAACGAGGAACCTGCCGGGATGTTCATCGCCTGACGGCCTGACGGCAGCGTCATCACTGCCGGTCGCGGCTGCACCTGGGTCGGCTGGTATTGGGCCGGGCGGACCGAGATCTGCGTCGTGGTCGGACCGAGCTCGCGCGCGGCGAGATGCGGCGCGTTCTTCGGCAGCACCACGACCTTGGTGCCGACATCAACGCGGCTGAACAGATCGGAGACGTCTTCATTGGTCAGGCGGATGCAGCCCGACGACACGAACTTGCCGATCGTCGACGGATCATTGGTGCCGTGGATGCGGTACTCGCTGGAGCCGAGATACATCGCGCGCGCGCCGAGCGGGTTGCCCGGGCCGCCGGCCATGAAGCGCGGCAGATAGGGTTGGCGCTTGATCATCTCGGCCGGCGGATGCCAGTCCGGCCACTCGGCCTTGCGGCTGATCGTCTGCGTGCCGGCCCAGGTGAAACCCTCGCGGCCGACGCCGACGCCGTAGCGGATCGCGCGGCCGCCGCCGAGCACGTAATAGAGCGCGGTGTTGCCGGTATCGATGATGATGGTGCCGGCCGCCTCTGACGTGTTGAGCGCGACGGTGGTGCGCCGCAGCCGCTCCGGCAGTGCGCCGTCCTCGGTCGCCCCGGGATTGGTCATCGCCTCGTCGGACGGGAATGCGCCAGATTGGGTCGACGCATAGCCGAGCACCTGCGCGCTGGCCGAGGTGGTGACAATGAATGGCGTCGCGAACAGGACGCTGGCGAAGGCAAGAATGCGGACATGTGTGCGCGCGGCGCGCGACACAAGCCGGCGGCTGGAGAGAGACTGCTCTGTCATGTGCTGCCCCTGGACGGGATGCGCATCGTGGTGATGCGATGCCGGGCTAACGCACATGGCCGCGAGTCGGTTCCGGCGCGAATCATCGCGAGGCTGCGATTGTCAACCCGCGACCTCTCACGAACCCGCGATGGAACCTTTGCCAGGGCGCGCCGTTGGTCCCGGCAATTCGACGCGCGTGACGGCCTCGTCGCGCGAAGTTCTTGTGTCCTCGTGCGGAGGAGTCCGGTGCGCGCCTTTCCGAGTGAAACTCTGCTTGGCAATGCGCCCGAAGGCTCACCCTTCCCCGACAGCAAGGTCGCAACGCCGCCGGTGATCAGCCGGGCCGAGGTGGTCGCCTTTGCGCTGGTCGCGCTGCTGGTCATCGTCATCGTCGCGGTGCTCTATCTGGCGCGGGCCTTCTTCCTCCCGATCACCATGGCCTTCATCGTCGGCACCATGCTGTCGCCGGCGGCGAGCCTATTGGAACGCTACCGGATTCCGCGCGCGCTCGGCGCCGTGCTGATCGTGAGCGCAGTCGGCGCCGCCGTCACGTTCATGATCGGACTGATCGCCTCGCCGGCGATGGAATGGAGCGCACGGCTGCCCGAGCTCGGCGCGATCCTGAGAGAGAAGTTGCACGTGTTCGACCGGCCGCTCGCATTGTGGCAGGAGTTGCAGAGCATGGTCGGCGGCTCCGACACGCTGGCCAGCTTCCAGCTGCCGAAATTCGAATGGGTGCAGCCGACGCTGGAATTCCTGTCGCCGACCTTCGCCGAATTCCTGCTGTTCTTCGCCACCCTGATCCTGTTCATCGCGAGCTGGAAGGATCTGCGCCGCGCGCTGGTGATGATCTTCAGCGAACGCGCGGCGCGATTGCGCACGCTGCGCATCCTCAACGAGCTCGAGACCCACCTCGGCAATTATCTGCTGACGGTGACCATGATCAATACCGGCGTCGGCATCATCACCGGCGCGATCTGCGCGGCGACGGGGATGCCCAATCCGGCCGGCCTCGGCGCGCTCGCCGCGACGTTGAACTTCATTCCGATCATCGGCCCGGTCGCGATGTTCGTGGTGCTCCTGGTGGTCGGCATCATCGCCTCGCCGACCATCGGCGCCGGGCTGATCGCACCGGCCTGCTTTACCGTTGTCACCTTCATGGAAGGACATTTCGTCACACCGACGATCGTCGGCCGCCGGCTGTCGCTGAATGCGCTCGCGGTCTTTCTCGCGCTCGCGTTCTGGACCTGGCTGTGGGGACCGATGGGCGCTTTCCTGTCGTCGCCGCTGCTGATCGTCGGGCTGATCGTGAAGGAGCACCTGATGCCGGTCGATTCGCCGCAGCTGCCGGAGGGCTAACAAAGCGTTTTCGCGTGGAGAAAACGCGTCGAACAGCGAAGCCCGGTTTCGCATCTGGAACCTTGCGTGGCGCGACGCGTTTTTCCTCCAACGCACACGTTCTCCGGGAGCTTTCGATGTCGGACACGGACAGCGCATTTGGGATCAAGAACATGACGGACAAAGCGACCTACGAACGCCTCGAGAAGGATGTCACTGCCGTGAAGAACGATATCGCAGCCCTCACCGAACAGATCACCGACGCGCTCAACTCGTTTGCGAACAACGCAGGCAAGCAGGCGCGCCGCCACTACAAGGATGCGCGTGCCAATGCGGAATCGAAGCTCGACGACATGTCGGAGCGCAGCAGCGCGATGATGGGCGCGGCGCAGGACGCGGCATCCTCGATCGAGGAATCGCTGGAGGAGGTGATCACGCAGCGGCCGCTGGCGGCTGTCGGCCTGGCACTCGGCCTCGGCTTCCTGATCGGCGTCACCTGGCGGCGTTAGGCGCACCTCCACCCCGGCGGATGAGGCCTGCGATGGCGATCATGCGCAAATCACCACTCTGGACGCGATGGCAGCGCTGGCGCGCCGCCGCCTCGTTCGTCGATGCGCTTTTCAAGGCGAGATCCAAGGCAAGGGTGGTCGATGCTTCAGCGGCTGATCAATGACGTCAAGGAAACCACCGGCAACGCGCTGCGGCTGACGTCGCTTGCGGCGGCTGCCGCGATCGCGCTGTCCATCGCCATCGCCTTCCTGTGCGCGGCCGCCTTCGTCTACGTGCTGCAACACTACGGGCCGGTGGAAGCGTGCCTCTCCGGCGCAGCATTGTTTCTTGTCGTCACCTTGATCGCCGCCGGCGTCTATACGGTGCGCAAGCGCGAGATGCGCCGGCGCGCCGAGAAAGCAGCGAAGGCCGCCGCGGCCAATGTGTTTGCCGACCCCGTGGTCGTCGCCACCGGCCTGCAGATCGTGCGGGCCATCGGCGTGAAGCGGCTGATCCCGATCCTGGCGGTCGGCGGCCTCGCACTCGGCCTGATGGCAAGCCGCAGCGCGGCGAGCAGCGCCGAGCCGGACAAAGAGGAATAGCGTTCTCCGCCGTCATTCGGGGGCTCGCGAAGCGAGAACCCGCAATCCATTGGGCCGCGCGTTTCGTCGTGAAATGGATTTCGGGCTCGCGCCAAGCGGCGCGCCCCGGAATGACGGCGAGATAGTTGGTGTGCTCAGGTCACGCAGCGGCCGGGCTGCAGCAGCTTGGCCACTTCGGTCAGGACGCTGACCACGGGCTCGCAAGCGACCTTGCGGGTGTCGCCGGGCCGGGCCTTTGCGGGCGCTGCGGGGTGATTGCGGGCCTCTTCCCGCGCCACGGGGACGCGGACCAGAACCGACGTCTCGGGCAGCCGGTCGAGCTTCAGTACGACGGTCCGGGTCGGCAGGCCGGTCGCCGGAACCATGGCGCGATCGGTCTTGGCGGCGCGATTGACCGCGCTCTCCGGTGCCAGCGCGGTGGCGACCCGCTGGCCGCCAATCAAATCATGGCCGGATGCCAGTTGGACCGCGCCAAGCGTCAGTCCGACCGCCAGCGCGGCAAAAATTCCCTTTTGAATCTTTGACATGGTGATGTCCCTCGCCCCATGGAAATTCGCTTAACAATCCCTTGGCGATCACGGACACAACGCGAACGAAACCTGTGGGGTTCTCGCATCCGACCATCACTTAACCGTGTACGAAAAAATTTTCACCCGCGTGGAACGAGTCCGGGGGTCTGCGAGTCATCGCAACAGCCGGTTATTCCCCCTGCCCCATTGACCGGCGACGTAGGGCGCGACCGTGGTGATGCCGGTCGCGCCCTGCTCTTTTTCGGCGGATGTTTTTCGGGGTTGTCGCGAGCGATACGTCAGCCGGCCTGTCCCGCTCACGTCGGATTGGAAGTCGGATTGGAAGGCCGGCACCGAAACAAGGTCCTCTCGCCGGCGAAAGGACCTTCGGCTTCAACAACCATCGCTCGATGGCATGTCTGTTTGCATGTCCTGGGATCGAACAACCGTCACTTCACGGCATGACGGGCAACGACCGACATAGAACTTGATTCCGGTCGTCTGGTCGTCGACGAGCATCAGTTCGCTCAAGGGCTCGCCGCACTTGCAAGTCACCGTTCTGGTATCGGCTTTCTTATCGGCAAAATACATCGGACGTCCTCCATAAACCTGGAGATTTCATCTCGTCATTGGGACGAGCCCGATTGCGCCGTGCTCGTCCCCGCGCTTCCGCTCCTTCTCGTTTGCAGGGTCCGGGCAGCCCGGACCGATGGGTGCGACGTTCCCGGATTATTTCGAAGCGGACTGCGCCCGCTGCGCAGCTTCGCGCGCCTGCCGCTCGGCCTTGAGGCGCTGGAAATTGTCGTAGAAGGCCTTCTCGTTGGCGCGATGCTCCTTCATCGCCTGCGACGCGTCTTGCTGGCGCTGTGCGTCACGGTCCTTGCGCTGCTGGGGAGTCAGGTTCATACGACACTCCAATTAAGTTATTGAATCGGCGACGGATTCAATGCACGGACCGGCAAAAAGTTGCATCCGGATGAAGGGTTTCTGACGGCGCGATCCGCCCGCATGATCCTGCTGGAACAGCGCGCTATTTGCGCAGGCTCGCCCAGACGCCGCCGAGGATCAAAAGGCCGCCGACCAGGTGGATCAGCTTCGGCGGCTCGCCGAGGATGATCCAGGACAGTAGCGCGCTTGCGATCGGCGCGACGTAGAGCACGAGCGACGTCCGCACCGAGCCGAACCTTGCGCCGAGCCAGGCGAAGCCGGCATAGGCGGCGAGGCCGGGCACGAGGCCGGCGAAGACATAGGCCTCGAACGCCCTGGCGTTGAACACCGCTTCCGGCGTGGTCCACATCTCCCCGAGCGCCGGCGGCAGCGAGCACAGCGCACCGGCCGCCGAGAACAGGCTGACCCGCGCCAGCAGCGAGGCGCGCGGCGCGACGCGCGACTGCACCAGCGTGTAGCCGGACCAGCCTAGCATCGCGCACACCACCAAAAGGTCGCCCCAGGCCGCGCTCGACTGCGTCAGCGTTGCCAGATGGCCGCCGGAGACGATCAGCAGCGCACCGGCGAGCGCCAGCGCGGTGCCGAGCCATTGCAGCGGACCGATATGCTCGATGCCGAGCGCGGCCGAGATCAGCAGCACCATGATCGGCGACAGCGCGAAGATCAGCGCGATATGGATCGCCGTGGTGGTGATGCCCGCGATGTAGACCGGGGCGCCGCACAGGAACATGCCGAGGAAGCCGGCGGCAAGGATCGGCCAGAAGTTCTGCGCCAGCGGAATCTTGCCGTCCCGGATCGCGGCGATCGCAAACGGCGCAAGCCCGATCGCGATGATGCTCCAGCGGAAGAAGGCCAGCGAGAACGGCGGCACCGAGCCGGCCAGGCCGCGCGCCAGGACCTGGTTGGAGGCCTGCCCGACCGCGACCAGGATGAAGCCGGTCAGCGCGACCGCGTCCTCCCAGCCCGCCGCCGGGACGGCTGGCCGGCGCTTTCGGCAGCTCCGCATCCATGACACCGCCCCTCAGCCGGTACGCGCTACTGCTCCGCCGCCTCCCGCTCCATGTCGCGGCCGGACAGATCCTCGCCGTGCATGTTGGCGTATTCGCGCGCCATCTCGCGCATCAGGAATTTGGCCGGGACGTCGTGATAGGTGCCGTGGTCGTTGACATACTGCATGTAGGCGCGCCCTGCGCCGTCGAACGGATGCAGCAGCGCATCCGAATGGCCGTCGAAGTCGAGCGGCTTGACGCCGAGCTTGGCGCACAGCGTGTCGTTGAAGGTCGGCGTCGCCTTGCGCCAGGCACCGTCGACGAACACTTCGGTGAAGCCGTGCCAGGTGAACAGGTCCGAGCCCATGCTCTGGCGCAGCTTCTCGGTGGTGAGATGGTTGCGCACGTCGGCGAAGCCGACGCGGGCGGGAATGCCGTGGACCCGGCAGGCGGCCGCATAGAGCGCCGCCTTGCCGACGCAATAGCCGTTGCCGGCGGCGAGCACGCTGGAGGCGCGGTAGCTCTCCGGCGAGCGCATGCTGACATAGGGGTTGTAGCGGATGCCGTCGCGCACTGCGGTGTAGAGCCGGGTCGCCTTCTCGCGCGCGCTCGCGTCGGCCGGGACGGCGGCGCGGGCGAACGCCACGACGGCCGGGTGGTCGCTGTCGACATAGTCGCCGGGGTCGGTGTAGAGGCGGCTGATCGTGTCAGAGAGATGCTCGGTCATGGCGCAAGCTTAGCAAGCCATTGGCGCAGTTCAATGCAGCTGCTGCAGCCCTGCCCCGCAAGTGTCCCGCTCTAGTTCCTGAAGCGTTCGTCCAGTTGTGGAGGCGGCTGGTAGCTGCGTCGCTTCGCCCTGAAATATTCGCGTGCGAAATGGATGCCGATCCCGATCAGGAACGGCGGCGCCAGCGCGGCTGCGATCATCAGCGCGGTGATCGACTTCGGCGTCAGGATGTCCAGCACCATCGACGCCAGCAGCCACAACGTGGCAGCAATCACCGCGACGTCGACGTGCTTCATTCCCGGGGTGTTCCCTTGATCTCTCGTCGCCATCCGGGTTCCATCCTACCGGCTGGTCCGGCACGCGCCAAGGATTCCGGCGGCAACCGATACCTCCGGCCCTTCACTTTTTTGGAACGGTGCCCGCGCGGGCAATGTTGGTCCGGATGCACTTAACGCGGAGGCCGTGATGGGCAACTCCAGTGACATCCACAACGGCGTCGACCATCCCGCCAGCCAGAACGGCGTCAACGATCCGGTCGGCGGCGTCGACGTGAAGCGGACGTTCAACGACAACCAGACGCCGCACGAACGCGCGCAATGGGCCGCCGACGTGCGCGCCGACGCCTCGCCCAGGCGCGGCGAGGCATTCCTGCCCGAAGGGCTGCGGCGGCCGCCAACCTCGCCGATCAATCCGCGCACGGGCCGCCATCCGACCGACTAGCCGGAGCGACATGAAGTGATGGAGCCGTCGCGGGGGACGCTGCCAAAATATCGAAAACAACCCCATGCAAAGCAACCGGCGGCGGCGTTCGAACCAGGCACCTTGACACGTCGGGCAACTCAGAGGCACACTTCCAATATTCCGAAATTGCGCAATTGACCATCAGGTCGCGAACGCCCGCACCAGCAGCAGGCCGCCGAACAGCGCCAGGATCGACAGCGCGACGGAGGCTGCGATATAGGCGCCGGCCGACCACATCTCGCCCCGCTGCATCAGCACGATCGCGTCGAGCGAAAAGGTCGAAAAGGTGGTGAAGCCGCCGCAGATGCCGACGGTGAGAAACACCCGCACCGCCTGGCTGGCATTCCAGCTCAGCGCGAAGGACTCCGCGAACACGCCGATCAGGAACGAGCCTGCGATATTGATCGCCAGCGTGCCCCAGGGAAAATCCGCGCCGACCAGGCGTCCGGCGCCGATCGCCACCAGATAACGCGCGACCGATCCCAGCGAGCCGCCGACCGCGACCGCCGCCAACAATTGAACGTTCAATGCTCCGCCTTTCCCGTGCACGATGACTAGTCATCGTGCACTGTTTCTTGTTCGGGCATGATCTTCTCGGAAAACCGGTGCCCACTTTTCCGGATCATGCCTCGCCACTCGGCGAAGCCCACCGGCACCCCAACAACGAAGGTCGCAGCCACCAGCTCGCCCGGCGCGCCGACCAGAAGGGCGACGACACCGACGAGCCAGATCGACCCGACCAGCGACAATGCGATTGAGATTGAGATTGAACCTGGAAGACCCGACATGCTCCGCCCCCTTCTCGTTCGCGGGGCACGGCAAATCGGCGGTGGCGCATGCTCCTACCGACGCTGTCGCGCCCGGTAGGAGTCATCAGCCTTGCGGCGGTTATCGGGGGACTCCATCCCCATCAACGTGGGAATGGTAGGCGAGCGAGGAGGCAGGAGCAAGTGGCTTCCCACCGCCTCGGTGTCGGCTTACTCGTGCATCGACAGCATCGCGTTCAGCTCGACGGCTGTCTTCAGCTGCTCGATGCGCGCGGCAATCCGTTCGCGTTCGGCGCCGCGCGGCAACTGAGCAAGCTGCGTCTCGAGCCGCACGCGTTGTTCCTCGAGGCGCTGCTCGAACGTGTGCGGTTCAGATCGCTTCCGTCGTTGAATCGTTTTCTGCATCGTCCACCTTCGGCGGTTGAAGACCGGGACTATTTGCCCAGCGGTCCAGTTGCTCGATGACCCAAGCGTGGCTCGGTCGCCGCGGTTTTGGGGCTCTCGGTTCCTCGGACAATTTGCGGGGAAGCTTGACGTTGTTGGTCATGGCATCACTCCCGCGAGATAACGAGCATGGCCGCCGGATCGTTCCCTCATTATTTATATAACTTATTGATTTTGCTTGATAGTTTTGCTAGTTTGATGCTGTTGTCTCAAGCGTGGGAACTCCTGAGGAGTTTGTTGGTTTAGCTTTTTACTCAACAAGCTAAGTCTGGGTGTACTGCGATGAATGAGTTACGCGCCGAGCGTCTCCAGGTCATGCTGTCGCCGGAGGAATTGGCTGCCCTCGACGATTTCCGCTTCAAACACCGCATGCCGACCCGCGCCGCGGCAGTCCGCGAGCTGCTCAAGCTCGGCCTCGCCGGCGTCGCCACCGATGGTGCGACCGGGGTGAAGTCCAGTGACTACGGGGTGTTCAATCGCGGGCCCGAGGGGCACACGCAGGGGGAGGACGCGCCAGGCGACAAGTGACGGCGCGTTGGCGCTGATGTTCAGCCGCCGATGAAGAGGTCCACAATTGCCTTCAGGGTGCAGACCACGAGCGCCGACGTGAACATCGCCGTGCCGAGATCTGCGAGATAAAGCAGCTGCGCCTTCTGCTCCGCATCAAGCCGCGCGATCGCCTTGCGCATGGCCAAGCTCCTTTTTCAGGAGAACGCGGCGCGCCGATCTCCGTTCCTTCGGCCGCCGTACCAGACCGGGCGCCGGCTCACATCACACGATTGCCGGACCAGTCGTCGTCAGAATTGATCCTGACCACCAGTTCGTGAAGGTCAAATTGCGCTTCAACTCCGAGCCCGGAATCGCTTCGGCAAAGTCGGCCCCCCTGCAAGCGAAGAAGCAATAACTCTGAGCCTCCCCAAAGAAACGGCCCCAGCGAGGGGTCACAAGCTGAGGTCGCGCAGTTGCACTTTGGTCGTCCTGATACTGCCCGGCAGGGTGCAGCACCCGAACGCAAAAACAATTCGGCGCGCGCCGCGCCCGTTCCAAAATGAAAAACGGCCCCAGCTAGCAGGCGCTGGCTGAGGCCGTTCTGTATTCCCATTCTCACGCCGAACCGCCGCTTGCCGATAATAGACGGCCCCTTCTGGGCCCGTAATTTGATCTTAATGAAATAGCCCTGCCCAGTGACCGGGATGATTCGCGATGGGGCCTGTTCCAGAAATCACATGTGTGAATCGCGCTCGAATTATTTGCAGGGATTTTCCGAAAGCACCAAAGAAAAGACCCCAGAGCCGGAAGCGCTGGGGGCCAGTTGTTTCCTATGCGGTCGGCGTGCCCCGATGTGCTCGATCGTAAACACGCCGATCACCAATCGCCACTCTTTCCCGATACGGGTGAGTATCCTGATCTCCCGAAGCGAGGGTCACGACCAGGACAGCATCCAAGGCCTCAGGCGCGCTGCAGCGCCGGCGTCGCGCCGCCGAGCGTCAGCGCCATGGCGCCGATCTCGCGGACGCCCAAGGGTTCGCCGAGGATGATCGCGGCCGATACGACGCCGATCACGGGCACCAGCAGCATGCCCGTCGACGCCGACGTCGGCGGCAGGCGGCGCAGCGTCTCGAACCAGGTGAGATAGCAGATGCCCATCGGCATCAGCGTCATGTAGGCGAAGCAGCCGAGGCCGAACGGCGTGATCGCCGCGTAGTTCGGATGCTCGAACAGGACGCCGAGCACGAGCATCACCAGACAGCCGATGCCGACCTGCCAGGCGACCACCGCGAGCGGCGGCATCGGCAGCGGCTTGCGGTTCAGCACGTTGCCGAGCGCGAACAGGATGGCGCAGGCGAGCGCGAGCGCGATGCCGGTGAGCTTGCCGGCGCTGAACGCAAAGCCGCCTCCGCCGAGCAGCAGCGCAACGCCGGCGACGCCGAGCACCAGCGCGGCGAGATCCCGCAATGTCGGGCGGCTGTGCAGCACCGGCCAGGCGAACAGCATCGCCCAGATCGGCATCGTGTAGGCCAACAGCGCGCCCTCGCCGACCGTGACGAATTTCATCGCCATGGTGCCAAAACCCATCCAGGCGAAGACATTGGTGAAGGAGGCGAACAGCAGCCGCGGGACCGCCTCGCGCGGCACGGCGAGCGACTGGCCGCGGGCCAGCGCCAGCGTGCCCAGGATCACGGCCGCGCAGGTGCCGGCAAGCCCGCGGGCGAACAGCGGCGGCCATTGCTGCAACAGAAGCTTCATCAGCGGCCAGTTCAGGGCCCAGCCGAATGCCGTCACCACCAGGCAGAGAAAGCCGATTGTCCTGTCGCGTTGCGTCGTATCCATGGGCCGCGCTTAGCAGGCGGAGGCATGCGATTCCACTTCGCGTCGCGCATGCCGCGTCGCATCGCGTGCAGGGGCGCGCGGCACGCGCGGATACCACCCGTCAGGTGAAGGTGCCGATCGAGATCCGCGGCCAGCCCTCGCTTTTCCGCGCGGCGGCAAGCCTCGTCGTCCAGGCATCGATCAGGCTCGCGATCAGCAGCCGGCCGGTGCCGCGGATGTCAGGCAGTTTCATGGTGGGCGTGCCGAGCGCGAGCGCAATCACGCCGTGGGTTGACGCGAGCAGCGCGGTCGCGAGCCGCTGCGGCAGGCCCGGCGCCGGCTCGGCACCATGTGCCGCCAAAAATTCCCGCACCGAGATCACGAACAGTTCGTAGCTGCGGCGCGCGATCTCGGTCTCGCCGAAATAGACGCCGTCGGGAAAGCGGCGGTCCTCCAACGTACCGGACATCGAGAACAGCGAACGGAAGTGATCGGGATTGTCGGCCCAGTAGTCGAGATAGGTTTCCATCACGCGCCGCAGCCGCAGATCGCTGTCGGCGGTCTGCGCGCGGACCCGTTCGAGCTGTGTGGCGACCGCTTCGAGATTCTGCTGCTTCACTGCGAGCAGCAGCAATAGCTTGGTCGGATAATATTTGAGGACGGTGCCCTTCGAGTAGCCGATCGCGTCGGCGATCTTCTGGATCGAAACGGTCTCCAGCGTGCCGGCGGCGAACTCCTTGCGCGCGGTCTCGAGGATCAGCGCCTTCAGCGCCTCCTTGTCGGCCTCCTGGCGCGCTCTGCGCTGAAAGCGCCGCACGCCCTTGCTGGCTCGCTCCTCGATCGACATGGCCGTCTCCTAGAGCCTTTTGCGTTCCGATGGAATCGAAACGAGGTTTTCCTTGCCACATCCGATTTAAATGACTATGGTCAATTAACTGGTCACAAGACGGGAGGACCCGATGAGTGCCCCTGCGCCCCCCCTTGCCGGCGACATTGTCCGCAGTGATTTCGATCCGTTCAGCCCGGCGACGCGGGCCGATCCCTACGGCAGCTACGCCGAGTTGCGCGCCGCAGCACCGGTCATTCGCCTGACCAAATATGACATCTGGGCCGTGCCACGCTTTGCCGAGGTCAAGACGATCTTCGGCGACCACGTCAATTTCAGCAACGCCGGCGGTGCCGGGCTTGCGAACCACTTCAAGGAAAAGCCATGGCGGCCGCCGAGCATCGTGCTGGAGGCCGATCCGCCGCTGCACACGCGGACCCGCGCGGTGCTGGCGCGGGTGCTCTCGCCCGGCGCAATGCGCCGGCTCGCCGACGACTTCAAGGCAATGGCCGTGCGGCTGGTCGACGCCCTGGTCGAACGCGGATCGTTCGATGCCATCAAGGACATCGCGGAGGTGTTTCCGGTCAGCGTGTTTCCCGACGCGCTCGGCATCGACCAGGAGGGCCGCGAGAACTTCCTGACCTATGGCGCGATGGTGTTCGCGGGCTTCGGGCCGGAGAACGATTACTTTCGCGAGCTGATGCGAGAGGCGCCGCGCGTGCTGCCCTGGGTGGCGGCGCGGTGCCAGCGCGAGGCGCTGCGCCCGGGCAGCTTTGGCGCGCAGGTCTATGACGCCGTCGACACCGGCGAGGTCAGCGCGGAGGAAGCTCCGCTCTTGGTGCGCTCGCTGCTTTCGGCCGGGCTCGACACCACGATCAGCGCGATCGGCATGGCGCTGTACACGCTGGCGCGCCATCCCGAGCAATGGGCGTTGCTCGCGGCCGACCCGTCGTTGTCGCGCGCCGCGTTCGACGAAACGCTGCGCTTCGATTCACCGGCGCCGTTCGTGTTCCGCACCACGCCGCACGAGACCGAGATCGCGGGCGTCAGAATCGGCAGCCACGAGAAGGTGCTGCTGCTGCTCGCCTCCGCCAACCGCGACGAGACGCGCTGGGAGCATGCCGACCAGTTCGACGTCAAGCGGCGGCTGTCCGGACACATGGGTTTCGGCGTCGGCATCCACGGCTGTGTCGGGCAGATGGTGGCGCGGCTGGAGGCGGAGGCCGTGATCGCGGCGCTCGCCGGCCGCGTCAAGCAGTTCGAGATTGCAGGCCCGGTCGCCTTCCGCGACAGCTCGGGCCTGCGGGCGCTCAGCACGATGCCGGTCCGCGTCACGCGCAAATAGCTTCGAGGCCGCACGTAATGCGGCCAAGCCTTCCTCGAAGACAAAAAGCCTTCCTCAAAGACAATACCGGCGTACCTTTCGGTACGCCGGTCCTGCATTTTGCCCGCTTGCGTAAACTCAGGTCATGCCGACGCCGCGCGCGGCGAGCGGTTGCGCGAGTTGCGCTGGAAGAACAGCGCCTGGCTCGCCACCGCCGACACCATCGCGGGCTGGAACGGCTTTGAGATCAGGAACGCCGGCTCCGGCCGTTCGCCGGTCAGGAAGCGTTCGGGATAGGCGGTGATGAACACCACCGGCACCTCGAAGGTCCGCAGCAGCTCGTTGACCGCATCGAGGCCCGACGAGCCGTCGGCGAGCTGGATGTCGGCAAGGATCAGGCCGGGCTTCTTGTTCTTGGCGAGCGCCACCGCATCGGAATGCGTGCGCGCAACGCCGATGACATTATGTCCGAGATTCTTCACCAGGCTCTCGAGATCCATGGCGATGAAGGTCTCGTCCTCGATGATCAGGACGTCGGTGGCGATCTCGGCGGCCATCTCGCGGCCGGCGGCATCGGTGAGCTTGCGCGTCTCGGCAATATCGGTGCCGAGAATGTAGCCGACCTCTTCCTCCGAAAAGCCTTCCAGCGACAGCAGCAGGAAGGCCTGGCGCGGCAGCGGCGTGATGTTGGAGAGCCGACGCTCCGGCGGCAGCGACAGCGTTGCCACGTCGGCATTGTCGTTGTTCACCGACACCGAATTCCAGATCTGGGTGAACAGCCGGAACAGGCCGGCGCGCGGGCCGTGCGTCTGGTCCAGCAATGATCCATCCTGCAACAGGGCCTCGAGCATGGCCCCGACATAGGCGTCCCCCGACGCCTGGTTTCCGGTCAGTGCGCGAGCATAGCGACGCAGCAACGGAAGGTGTTCGGCAACGATCTGCGATCGGGACATTCCCACTCCATCCTTGTTCGTGAGGCCTGGCGGCCTGAAGCCCGTTGTCTTGGGGGCGGCAGAATTCCAGTCGAGAGAATCCAGTTTCTGGAGCCACCCCCGGTTCCCCTGCATGCCCGACTACGCGCGAAAGCCGAAAAAGTTCCACGAAATAGTTCCAGCGTTTCGGAACTTTCTGCGCAACTTCGCATTAGCTCGTGACCGACGAGGCAACGCGGCCAGCCTCTTTTTTCGAGGAAACGACTTGGAAATCAGAGACTTAACTCCCGGGGAAGCGTGGATCACATCATGAAGGAAGTAAAGAAGCAGGGCGGTCTCAACGCCGAGATTCAATCTAGAATCGGCCACCAGCTGCGCGCCATGTACGACGACGTGGTGCGACAGGGGGTACCCGACCGCTTTGCGGAGCTGATCCGCAAACTCGACGGACCGGAGGCCGCCGCAGCGGCCGTCGCCGGGGGCGATACCGACAAGAACAATGGAGGGGACTAATGCCTCTCACGAATGAACTTCGCGACGACATCCTGGCGTCGGTCCCGAGCCTGCGCGCGTTCGCGATCTCGCTGTCGGGTAATGGCGACCGCGCCGACGATCTGGTGCAGGAGACCCTGCTGCGCGCGATCGCCAATATCGACTCGTTCCAACCCGGCTCGAACCTGCCCGCGTGGCTGTTCACCATCCTGCGCAACCTGTTCCGCTCCGACTACCGCAAGCGGCGGCGCGAGGTGGAGGACGCCGAGGGCAACTATGCCAAGACGCTGAAGAGCCAGCCGTCGCAGGCAGCCCACCTGGAGTTCGAGGAATTCCGCGCTGCGCTCGAAAAGCTGCCGCAGGACCAGCGTGAGGCGCTGATCCTGGTGGGCGCCTCCGGCTTCTCCTACGAGGACGCCGCGGCGATTTGCGGCTGCGCGGTCGGCACCATCAAGAGCCGCGTCAACCGCGCGCGATCGAAGCTGTCCGCGCTGCTCTATGTCGACAGCGCCGAGGATTTCGGCCCCGACAACACCGTGCGCGCCGTGATCGGCGGCAATGGCGGATAGACGCGACCACCACTGAATTGCAAAAGGCGGCCCACCGTTGGGCCGCCTTTTTTGCATTGGGAGGAAACCGGTCACTTTGACGCGACCGATCTGCGCACTCACCGCATGATGCCTGGGCTTAGCTTGCCATCGCCTTCTGGACGGCGGTCGGCTTGAAGCCGTTTCTCAATTCGAGGATCTTGCCCGCGATCTCGGTCACCGGGACCGGATGACTGAACAGGAAGCCTTGGGCCTCGTTGCAGCCCTCGGCCCGCATGTGGTCCAACTGCTCGACGGTCTCGATGCCTTCGGCGATCGTGGTCATGCCAAGACTTCTGCCAAGGCTGATGACGGCGCGCACGATCGACTTCGATCCATGCGTCCCGGTCAGGTCGCGCACGAAGGATTTGTCGATCTTGAGCTTGTCGAACGGAAAACTGCGCAGATAGCTCAGCGACGAATAACCGGTGCCGAAATCGTCCAGCGCGATGCGCACGCCCTGCGCCTTCAGCTTGTGCAGGGTTGCAAGCGTCTCGCTGCTGTTCGCGAGGAAGACGGATTCGGTGATTTCGAGCTCGAGCCGGCGCGGCGACAGTTTCGACGCCGCAAGCCCGTTGACGACGACGTCGATGAAGTCGGGATCGCGAAACTGCACCGCCGACACGTTGACCGCGAGCTTCATCTCGCTCGGCCAGGTGACGGCCTGCTCGCAGGCGCGATTGAGCACCCATTCTCCCAGCGGCCCGATCAGGCCGATCTCTTCCGCGATCGGGATGAACTGGTCCGGCGGCACCAGCCCGCGCTTGGGGTGATGCCAGCGCAGCAGCGCCTCGAAGCCGCAGATGCGGTCGAGATGCAGATCGTAAAGCGGCTGGTAGAACAGCGAGAACTCGTCCTTGGCCATCGCCTCGCGGAGATCGAGCTCGATCGCCCGGCGCCGCTGCAGGCTGGCGTCCATCGCGGGCTCGAAGAAGCGCCAGGTGCCGCGGCCTTCCATCTTGGCGCGGTATAGCGCGACGTCGGCATTCTTCAGCAGCTTCTCGCCGGTGGTGCCGTCGACCGGCGACATCGAGATGCCGACGCTGCACCCGACCACGACGCGATGCCCGTTCAGCTCGTAGGGGGCGCCGACGCATTCCACGATGCGGCGCGCGAGGCGTTCGGCCTCCTCGCCGCCCTGGACGCCGCACTGGATCACCGCGAACTCGTCGCCGCCTAGACGCGCGACAGTGTCAACCTCGCGGACGCAGGCGTTGAGGCGGTCGGCGACCGCACACAGCAGTTCGTCGCCGACCGGATGCCCGAGCGTATCGTTGACCTGCTTGAAATTATCGAGATCGAGGCAGAACACCGCGAAGCCGGATCCGCGGCCGACCTGAGCGACCGCCAGCTCGATCCGTTCCGCCAGCAAGGTCCGGTTCGGCAGCCTGGTCAGGGCGTCGTGCCGGGCCATGAACGCGATCTGCGACTCGGCCCGCTGCTGCTCCGTGACATCCTCGCAGGTGACGAGCCAACCGCCATCGGATGTCGGCCGTTGCGCGATGGCGATGATCCGTCCATCGCTGAGATGCTGCAGATAGTTGCCCTCGTGCTGGGCCATCGATCGCTCGCGCTCCGTCAGCAGGTCGGCGACGGTCCGGTCGCCGTGATTGCCGGCGGCGACGCTGAGTTCGAGCACGTCCTCCATGGTCATTCCGGGAACGACGAGCTCCGGCGAGATATCGAATATCTCGCAGAACCGGCGGTTGGCGACCTGCAGTCGCGCCTCGCTGTTGTAGAGGCACAGCCCTTGCGACATGTGCGTGAGCGCCGCATCGAGCCGCAGATTGGTTTCGTGCAGCTCGGCCTTCTGCTGCTTCAGCGCGGAGATATCGCTATAGACGAGGACGACACCGCCTTCCTGCGTTTCGCTGCGGCTGACGCGCAGCCAGCGTCCGTCCGAAAGCTGCGCCTCGCTCGCGAAGCCATCGATGTCGCCGTCGGCCGGCGCCAGCGTGGCGGCATCGAGCCGATCGGATTGCAGAAGCTGCGGCGAGAGACGGATGAATTCGCTGGCACGCGAGTTGGCGAGCGCAATCTGGCCGTCCGCATCGAGCAGCACGACGCCTTCCCGCGACGTTTCAAGCGCATCCGAAAGCCGCGCCTGCGCCGAGCGGCGCTGCGAGACTTCCTGATTGACCATCCGCCTGATGTTGTCGCGCATGGTTTCCATGGCTGTCAGCAGCGTGCCGAGTTCGTCGGTGCCGCCCTTGGGGACGGTCGCGTCGAGATCGCCGCCGGCGATGCTCCGCGCGGCCCGTGATGCGATCGCGACCGGTCCGATGATGCGGCGCGCCAACAACCACGAGAACAGGGCCGACAGGAACAGGGCGACGGTCAGCCCGGCCACGTTGAGCTGCAGGTCCCGCTTGATGGTCGACAGCGCCTTTTGCCTGAACAGAAAGCCATCGCCGGCCGTATAGTTGACCAGCAGCTCGACCTGCTGGCTGACGATCTTGGAGTAGCGATCGAGGTCGCCGACCGTCGTCCCCGATGCCTGCGGATCCGCCGCCGGATTTCCCTCGCGCGACGATTCGATCGCGCGGCGATGCAGCGCCATCCATGCGTCGGCAGCTTCCTGAACCTTGGCGGCGGCTTGCGCGGCCCGCGACGACTGCGACCGGTCGGCTGCGATCGCCAGATCTTCCGAAAGCGTCTTCGCGAGCGTTTCGATCTGGCTGTCGAGGCCGGCGCGGATCTCCGGATCCGTGGTCAGCAGCCGCTGCGACGAGGCAACCCGCATCGAGGCGAAGTCTGCGCCGGCCGCGCGGGCGTAGTTGATCGACATCAGGGATTCGTCGAACGTCTTCGCCACCAGGTCGCCGGCATGGCGGATGCCAAGGATGGAGTAGCCGCCCAGCGCCACCGCAACGGCACTCATCGCAAGGCAGAAGATCAGAATCTGGGTGCGGATCGACCCCTTGGTCAGGGCAAGACGCGAAAGCCGGCCGGTCGCGAACCGAAAGGCTGCACCGCTCTTCATCTTGAGGTTGCCTAATAGGCTATCCATGCCCGCGTTTCGCCGTCGTGCTCGATGTTCAAGCTACGCAGAAACGCGCAGCACTTGCGGAAAATGACTGTCTGCTCAAAATTGCTTTAGTAGTGACTGGAACTCATGCTGAAATCGTTAAGATCAGCCGGCGATAATCACCGTTACAGGTAATCCGGGAGGCACCACTTGCCCCTGGGGTAGCCGATGTCGGGTGTTCGAGGTTCAATCGGGGGTCTCATGCAGTCAGGCTTGTTGCGCGCCTTGCGCCTGGGCCAGGTCGGCCGCGTGCCATTTGCGGCGGCGATCGTCACTGGAGCGCTTGCCGGAGCCGCCTTGGGCGCTGCCCCGTATGTCATTTCGCAGAAGGATCGCGAATTCAAGCCCGCGGAGATCTCGATCAAGCGCGGCGAGATTTTACGGTTCGTTAACGATGACGGCGAACTGCTGCATCACGCTTATTTGAGCACGGATACGTTCAGCTTCGACTCCGGCGACCAGCAGCCGGGCAGCAAATTCGACGTCACCTTTTCGGTCCCCGGCGACTACACCGTGCTGTGCGGCATTCATCCGAAGATGAAGCTCGCCGTCCACGTCGCCAAATAGCCTCCCCTCGCGCTGCGACGATCTTAAAGGACCGTCGTCTTGAACAGCGCGGCGTGGGCGAAATAGTAGACGAACAGCGTCAGCGTCAGCGCGGCGCAGAGCGCGACCGGGGCAAGCCACGCGGCGCGGCGATCGCGCGCCAACACCTTGTTGTCGGCGACGATCGCGAGCAGGACGGCGATGATCGCCGAATGTCCGATGGTGTCGATCTTGCCGAATTCGAAGCACGCGCTGATGAACATCCCCGTCAGCACGGCGGCGGCGCAGCGCCGGACCAACGGCGTCCAGATCAAGGCAAAGGCGAGCGTGAATTCCACCATGCCGGCCGCGCGCATGTAGAACTCATTGTCGAAGCCCAGCGTCATCGAGGCGTGCTCGATCAGGAGCGGGAAGCTCCATTCCGGATAGGCCCATTTCTCGATCGAGGCCCACATCAACGTCACAGCCGCGGCGTAGCGCATCACGTCGATCGGCCGAATTCCGAACAGATCCTTGTTCAGCCCGACAAGCGCAAAATAGGCGGCAACGCCCAGAAAAATCGGGTAATCCGCGAGATGGAAGACACCGTAGTCGCGGACGCCGATCCCGAACAGGACCACCATCCCCGCGGCCGACAGCGGCAGAGTGCGCCGTGACAGCATCCCGGCGGCGATCAGGAGTTGCACCGCGCCCACGAACTGCGACGTGGTCTTCAACTCGGGCGTCAGCAGGATGCCGCCCACGGCCCAGATCGAGATGAAGAAGAACGCGCAGACCGCGCGCATCATCAGTTCGGTGCGCAGCCGCAGTCCTTCGGTAATGCGGTCCAGCACCCGGATCGTCGCATCGCCCAGCGACGTGGGCTCGATCAGGCAGCCGGCAAACAGCCATAAGACGGCGATACCGAGCAGCAGTTCAAAGTCGAGGCAAAGGACATTCTCGAGTCCGCGGGGCTGGCCGGCGACATCATAGGCACAAAACCATTTGACATGTGCCTCGGCACTGCGCGCGGCTGTGACGCAAAATAGAACCGCTGCAAAGCACGTGGCGAAAAAGGAGCGCACACGGAGTGCCGGACCGGCAACTCGCTCCCATCCACTAAACATTTGAACCAACCGCCCACACACTTAAGGACTTGTTTAACTTATATCAAATTTTACGCTTTACGCCTGCCCGCGACACCTCTTGGTTGCATTGTGGTTAATTGTGGCGGGCGCCCCCCGGCCTGTCCATTGGTGCAGTCTTTTCAGCCGGTTCCATCGAATTTTAGCTAATTCCGGCACGGGGGCTCAATTCAACTGTCGTAGTGAAACCCGGACAAATCGGATCGGGAGGCCGGTTAAATGTTCGGAGCGTTGAGCGTCGTCAGTATCGGGGTGGGGTCGGCCCTGGCCTATGTGACAAAATCGTCCCCGTCGCGCACGGCGGCGCTGGAAACCTGCGCCGGCGCATTCCTGATCGTCGGGCTTGGCCTCCTGGGCGCCGCGCTGCCGCACCTCGCCTGACGCGCCCAGTTCGAAGCAGCCTTTTCCAGCCAGCCTTGTCCAGCCGGCCTTGCGCCGCGATCAGCGCGGCAGCTTGGGGATCCCCGCCACCGGCGGGTCCGTGGCGGTCAGGGTTTGCAGGAAGGCGATGAGGTCCTTCTTCTCGCCCGCCGTCAAGGACAATGGCCTGATGTCGGGTGACCGGCTCGGCCGCTCGATCCCGCCCCTGTTGTAGAGCTCGATGACATCTTCCAGCGTCGCGACCGATCCGTCGTGCATGTAGGGCGCACGGCGCGCGACGTCGCGCAGGGTCGGGGTCTTGAACGCGTATTTCAGCTTCGCCGACGTCGGAAAGAAATGGCCGCGCCCGATGTCGTGGCCCTTGGCGGTGCCGATATCCTGAAACGACCCGTCGGAGAAGGACGGGCCGCTGTGGCAGGACGAACAGCGCGCCTTGCCGTTGAAAAGCTCAAAGCCGTGCTGGGCCGATGCGCTGATGGCGGTATCGTCGCCCTTGATCCAGCGGTCGAACGGCGCCTCGCCTGCGACGATGGAGCGCTCGAAGGTCGCGAGCGACTGCTCGATCCTCGGCCGCGTGATCGCGCCGTCTCCGAAGGCCTTGGCGAACGCATCGACATAGCCCGGGATCGCCGAGAGACGCGCGATCAATTCCGGCTCGGTCATGTTCAGGTTCATCGGACTGAGGATCGGCCCGAACGCGACGGATTCGAGATCCTTGAACTTGCCGTCCCATCCCAGCGGCTCGAAGAAGGCCACGTCGATCAGCGTCGGCGAGCGGATCGGCAGGCCCTTCGGATCCTCGCCGATGGCGCGCGGAAGCCCGTCGGCCCATGACAGGCTCGGCTTGTGGCAGCTCGCGCAGGAGTGCGTCTTGGACCGCGACAGCAGCGGATCGAAGAACAGCATCTGGCCGAGCGCGGACTTCGCCTCCGAATAGGGATTGCTGCTCGGGAAGGGAACGACGTCCGGGCGGCGATAGCTGGCGCGAATTGTCGCAGGGTCGCTCGGCGCCGTCGCCGGGGTCAAGGCAAGCGACAGCCCTACCGGCAAAACTGCCGCGAGCAAGGTCAGGCTGACCCAAAGCCTCATCGGGGTCCTCAGACGGTATCCTGCTCGGTATATGCCGAAGCATGTTCAACGAAGTTTTAACGCTAGCAGCCGGCAACTACGGATACCGGGCACAGGGTCACGAGCTTGATTTCAATCAATCCGCGCGGCGATCTGCCCGCACAACCTGAGGCAGCTGCTACTTCTTCACCGGGCGCAGCGGGGCGGAGAACTGCTCGGTGCGGTCGCGCTCGGTCATGTCAACCACGGTGTCCATCGGCGCGGACAGCTCATAGACATAGGAGACGTCGGTGAAGTAGCGCTTCGCGGTGCCGCCGAGTGCCTCGGGCGCGACGCGGTCGAGCAGGATCAGGCCGAAGTCGCTGTCGACGCGCCGCGTCGCCTGGCTGGTGTTGAATTCCTCCCAGCGGAAGTGGAAGACCGCGTCCGCATCGTCGCCCGCGACCTCCCAATTGGCGACGATGTGCGGATGCTTGCCGACCAGCGACAGCCCTTCGTCGGAATGCGAGGCGAGCTCGAAGAACAGCAGCGACAGCGATTGCGCGGCGCGGGCGCTGACGGTGATGTCGGGACCGTTCACCGCGATGCGGTCGGCATGCGGGATCGAGCGCGATTCGAACAGGCCCTTCAGCTTGACGCCCTGCCACTGGCTCTCGCTGAGCAGCGTGACGACGTTCGACATCGCGTGGATGCGCCCGATCAAGAGCTCGCGCGCGACGTCGATATCGGCGCCGTGGCGCAGCGTGCGGGTCACGATCGACTGGATCACGGCGAGGATGTTCTTGACCCGATGGTTGAGCTCGTCGATGACCGCGGTCAGCCGGCGCTCGAAACCGATCCGGACCTCGATCTCGCGGCTGAGGCGCAAATTGTTGTAGGCGACATAACCGAACAGGCCGCAGACGATGCCGGTCAACGCGAGGCCGATCGCCGCGACGATGGTCGCGGTCTGCTGCGCGCGCACCGTGGCGTTGCTCTTGGCGTAATAGTCGAGCGACCAGTCGCGGCCGCCGAACGTCACCGTGCGCACCATCGACGGCAGCGGGCCGTCCTGGCGCACCGCGCGCGAGGTGACGATGCCCTGCTCGTTGGCGGTGAACTCGTCGTTGGAATCGCGCGGATCCTTCAGCGCCACCGCGAACAGCGAAGAGTCGTCATTGGTCAGCATCAGCGACGACAGCTCGTAGGAAAAAGTGATGAAGCCGGCCGGCTCGGAAGCGCCCTCCTGGAACACCGGCGCGGCGAGCACGACACCGACCGGGCCATTCTGCCGCAGCAGCGGCACCGGGTCCGACGCCACCGGCTTGGCGTTCGCCATCGCCCGCGCCAGCATCGGACCGACCACCGAATGGCGGTCGAAGGCGCGGCCGGGGATGCTCAGGGTTTCCGGATTGCGCGGCTCGACATCCATCAGCACGTTGATCGGCTTGTCGAGTGCCTTGAGGTCGAGCGCCTGGTCATCGAAATCCCGGATGGTCGGATTGGTGAAGCCGTTGGCCTTCAGCTCGGCCTCGGCTGCGCTCAGCTCGTTCGGCTTGAGGCGCGCGATCCAGGCGGCGACGACGAAATCGGTCTTGAAGGCATAGATCGCCGAGCGCAGCGGCTGCAGCATGTTGGCCTTCACCATCGACGGCGCACGGAACAGGCCCGAGGCCACCCGCGCCAGCAGCTCGCGTTCGGTCAGGCGGTCCTGCACCAGGCTGGCATGAACGTCGATCGCCCGCGCCAGCGCGATGCCGTCGATCGCGAGTTCCTGATCGTGCACGCGATAGGCGGCGAGACCGGAGAGCAGAACTCCGATCAGTGCAATCAACGCAACGATGAAGCCCAGTCGAACCACACGCTTACTCGGCAATCAGGGGGTGGCGAAAGGGAACGGAAGGCATCTTGCTTCTGTGGGAGCGGCGACAAATCAGGGTGCGGTGAACGCCAGCCGCAAAGGAATATGGAATAGCGATCATCGGTACGCAACAGGAGCCGGTCGGCAGCATTAACGACGACGCCACCCGGCGGTCTTTGGCGGCGCCAAAGGTTGCTAATCGACAAAGTTGGAAATTGTTCCGGCGATTGCGCAGCTTTTTTGCGGCGGAGAGACACAGATGCCGAAATCACTTTCGCCGGAGTTCGGCGCACACCCCTCTCCCAACCCTCCCCCGCAAGGGGGAGGAAGCCGGACCATCGTGCTCACCTCACTTCACGAAGCGCGACGCGGCGTGGGAGGGCTGGGGAGAGGGTGCCGCTTGCTCCGCTGGAAAGAACAAACCCGGCGTCCGCCACAATGATTAACGCGCTACCTCGCCTTGCCCACAGCCTGCGACCGAAGGCCGCCCTTGGTCTCGATGAAGCTGATGATGCGGTCGAGGCCGTCGCTCTTCTTCAGATTGGTCATCACGAAGGGCCGCTCGCCGCGCATCCGCCTGGCGTCGGTGTCCATCTTCTCAAGCGACGCACCGACATGGGGCGCGAGGTCGATCTTGTTGATCACCAGGAGGTCCGATCGCGTGATGCCGGGCCCGCCCTTGGAGGGGATCTTGTCGCCGGCGGCGACGTCGATGACGTAGATCGTCAGGTCGGCCAATTCCGGCGAGAAGGTCGCCGCCAGATTGTCGCCGCCGGACTCGATCAGGACCAGATCGAGATCGGGGAATTTCGCCCGCATGTCGGCGACCGCGGCAAGATTCATCGAGGCGTCCTCGCGGATCGCGGTGTGCGGGCAGCCGCCGGTCTCGACACCCGCGATGCGGTCCGGCGTCAGCGAGCCGGAGCGCACCAGAAACTCGGCATCCCATTTGGTGTAGATGTCGTTGGTGATCGCCGCGATGTCGTAGCGCTCGCGCATCGACTTGCAGAGCAAATCCATCAGCGCGGTCTTGCCGGAGCCGACCGGACCGCCGACGCCGACGCGGAGTGGGCCGTGAGAAGTGGGCATATCAATCCATCCATCGTCGTCCCGGCGAAGGCCGGGACCCATAACCACAAGCAGCGATTGTTGACGCAAATAGCGGCCCCAGCACGGTGTAACCATAAGCATCGGTGGTTATGGGTCCCGGCCTTCGCCGGGACGACGGCTGGGGAGAGCTGCCCATCATGACCGGAACAGCCGCGTGTACTGCGTCTCGTGACGCAGGCTTGCGAGATCGGCCCGAAAGGTCGCGCTGCCGAGATCATCGAGCGAGGCCGCATCGGCCCGCGCCGCGGTCGCGGCCACGGCCGGTTCGAGACCGGCCAGCACGCGCTGGCTGTCGGTCTGCCCGAGCGGGATCAGCCGGCTGCCCGCGGAAATCCAGTTCGAGACCACGGCATGCAGGAAGGCGTGCAGCGACGGCGCCAGCCGGACGCCATGCGCGGCGCTGACGATTCCGACCGCGACCGGGTAGACGATCACGCCGTCGCAGGCCGCAACCATCGTATCGAGGCCGGGTGAATTCCAGGCCGCGCGGGCGATCTCGATGAAGGCGCGCCCCTGCGTCGTGGTCTCGAGCTGCCGCTCGCGCGACGGCACGAAAGCCGCGGCAAGTTCGGCGATCTGCTTCAGCCCGGCATGATCGGGCTCCGACGCTGCACGATGGCTCTGCGCGAGCAACACGGCATCGCAGAATCCGCTGCCATCAATGAGCATCGCGGCGAGCCAGCCACGCAGCGTCGCGGCATCGGTGATGTCGCCGGCCTCGACCGCCCATTCGATGCCGCTCGAATAGGCGAACGCTCCGACCGGAAAGGACGGCGACAGCCAAGTCATCAGCCGGTACAGCGCGGCCGCCTCGTCCTCCGCCATCCCGCCGCGCATCGCGGCGGGATCGGGCTCATTTGTGGTCATGAGCATGGGAGTGGTCGTGGTGATGACGAGCATGGTCGCAATGCTCATCATGGTGATGGTCGTGGTCATGCGCATGATCGTGGTGATCCCGGCCGTGATGATGATCATGGTCGTGCGCATGGCTGTGGGCGTGATCGTGCCCGGTGTGACCATGCGCGTGCGCGTCGGCATGCGCATGCTCGGCATAGGCACCGCCCTCGGGATCGAACGGCGCCTCGATCTCGATGACACGGGCGCCCAAACCCTTCACCATCGCCTCGATCACGTGATCCCTGCGGATGCGCAGGCCCTTCGGCATGATCTGCGTCGGCAGATGGCGATTGCCGAGATGCCAGGCGACCCGGATCAGATGATGCGGATCGCTGCCGCGGATTTCCGCGAGCGGCTCGGCAGCCGCGACCACCTCGACGAGGCGGCCGTCCTCCAGCACCAGCGCGTCGCCGCCGCGCAGCGCGACGGCGTTTTCGAGATCGAGCAGGAATTCGAGCCCGCGCGTCCCGGTCATCGCCATTCGCCGCCGGTGCCGGTCGTCGAAATCGAGCACGACGGTGTCTGCCGCCGCTTCCGTCCAGCGATGCTGGCCCAGAACCTTGGTTGCGCGGATCATCGAACCCTTCATGGACGTGTTAGAGCTTCTGAACCTTGCCATCGCTGATGATCTCGATCACCGTCGGCCCGGTCTTCATGTCGGCTGAATATTCGCGCCACACCTTCATGTGCGGCGCCTTGCTGTGCGCGGTGAGGTCGTCGCGGGTTTCCCAGCGCTCCACCACCACATACAGATTGGGATCATTGACGCTGACATGGCCCTCGTAGGAGAGGCAACCCTTCTCCTTGTGGGTCTCGACGATGCAGGCCTTGTGTCCCCTGATGAAGTCGTCCTTGTTTTCCGGCTTCATCGGCGTGGTCGCGATGACATAGATCATGACGTTTCTTCCGTTCTTGTTGTTGGTTTAGCGGACGTCGACCTTCTCGGGCGTGATCACCTCGATCTTCGGCGGCGCGGCCATGCACTTCACGGCAACCCGCCCGAATGTCTTCATGTGCTCGGCGGTGCGATGCGGCACCAGCGCCTCGGCGTTCTCCCACTGCTCGACGAACACCATCTTGCTGTGGTCGGTGACGCTCTCGTGCAGATCATAGGCGATGTTGCCGGGCTCCTTGCGGGTTTCCTTGATACAGGCCGTCGCCGCAGCGATGAATTCGGCGCGGGTCTCGGGCTTGATGGTCAGCGTAGCAACGACGTAAATCACGGAAATTCCTCCCGGTTTTCTCTTTTGTCTCGAGTCTTGTTTCGACGCGTTTCGTTCCGCGAACCGGAAATCCATTTCGCTCGAAAACGCTCTCGTTACCGGTTCTAGAACATAAAATAGCGCTGGGCCATGGGCAGCACCTCGGCCGGCGCGCAGGTCAGGAGCTCGCCGTCTGCGCGGACCTCATAGGTCTCCGGATCGACCTCGATCTCGGGCGTCGCATCATTGTGGATCATGCTCTTCTTGGAGATCTTTCCGCGGGTGTTCTGCACCGCGTAGAGCTTCTTGGAGATGCCGAGCTTGCGGGCGAGGCCGCCGGTAACCGCGGCCTTCGAGGTGAACACCACGGAGGACGCGGTGAGCGACTTGCCGAAGGCGGCGAACATCGGCTGATAGTGCACCGGCTGCGGCGTCGGGATCGAGGCGTTGGGATCGCCCATCGGCGCCGCCACGATCGAGCCGCCCTTGATGATGCAGTCCGGCTTGACGCCGAAGAACGCCGGCGACCACAGCACGAGGTCGGCGAGCTTGCCCTTCTCGACCGAGCCGATCAGCTTCGACACGCCATGCGCGATCGCCGGATTGATGGTGTATTTGGCGATGTAGCGCTTGACGCGGAAATTGTCGTTGTCGTTGCCCTTGTCCTGCGGCAGCGCGCCGCGCTGCTTCTTCATCTTGTCGGCGGTCTGCCAGGTGCGGATGATGACTTCGCCAAGCCGGCCCATCGCCTGCGAGTCCGACGACATCATCGAGAGCGCGCCGAGATCGTGCAGGATGTCCTCGGCGGCGATGGTCTCCTTGCGGATCCGGCTTTCGGCAAAGGCGAGGTCCTCGGCGATCGACGGATCGAGGTGGTGGCAGACCATCAGCATGTCGAGATGCTCGTCGATGGTGTTGCGGGTGAACGGCCTTGTCGGATTGGTCGACGACGGCAGCACGTTCTTCAGGCCGGCGATTTTAATGATATCCGGCGCGTGCCCGCCGCCGGCGCCTTCGGTGTGGAAGGCGTGGATGGTACGGCCCTTGAACGCCTTCACGGTGTCCTCGACGAACCCGGATTCGTTCAGCGTGTCCGAATGCAGCATGACCTGGACGTCGTAATCGTCGGCCACCGAAAGACAGGTGTCGATCGCCGACGGCGTGGTGCCCCAGTCCTCGTGCAGCTTCAGCGCGCAGGCGCCGCCCTTGATCATCTCGACCAGCGCCGCCGGACGCGACGCATTGCCCTTGCCCGAGATGCCGAGATTGACCGGGAAGGCGTCGAACGACTGGATCATCCGTCCCATGTGCCATGGGCCCGGCGTGCAGGTGGTGGCGAAGGTGCCGTGCGACGGGCCGGTGCCGCCCCCTAACATCGAGGTGACGCCCGCCATCAGCGCGTGCTCGATCTGCTGCGGGCAGATGAAGTGGATGTGGCTGTCGAATCCGCCGGCGGTGAGAATCTTGCCCTCGCCCGCGATCACGTCGGTGCCGGGACCGATCACGATGGTGACGTTGGGCTGGATGTCGGGATTGCCGGCCTTGCCGATCGCGGCGATCATGCCCTCCCTGATCGCGACGTCGGCCTTCACGATGCCCCAGTGATCGACGATCAGCGCGTTGGTGATCACGGTATCGGCCGCGCCTTGCGCGTTGGTCACTTGCGATTGCCCCATGCCGTCGCGGATCACCTTGCCGCCGCCGAACTTCACCTCCTCGCCATAGGTGGTGAGATCCTTCTCGACCTCGATGATCAGATCGGTGTCGGCGAGCCGCACCTTGTCGCCGGTGGTCGGGCCGAACATGTCGGCATAGACGGAACGCTTGATCTTCACGGACATATCAGCCCCCAGTTTCAACCAGCGCAGCCCTGGCGCGCGCAATGGTGTCGTCGAAAATGCGGTCGAGCCGAGGATTGATGCCCCGGCAACCGGCAACGACCTTGTCAGCCCATGCCGCATAGTCGGCGAGATCGTCGCGCTCGTCCTTGTTCGGGCTCGGCAAGATACGTGCGCCGATATTGCTGACCTTGTCGGCGATCTTGATCAGCTTTGCGCCCGGCGATTTGTGCGGGGCGTCCGCGATCTGCCTCCGCCGTCGCTCGGCCTTTGACAAACTCATGTCGTCGGTGCATTCGACGACGAGACCGGCGACGCGCGCGCTGAACCTCTCGGCGAGCTCCTCGCGCGTTGTCTCGGTGTCCTCGATCGTGTCGTGCAGCCAACCGGCAGCCACCAGCTCCGCATCGGCGCCGTCGGTCACCTGCGCCAGCAGGTTCGCGACCTCGGCGAGATGGTTGATGTAGGGCTCACTGCCCCGCCCCTTGCGCGCCATGCCGTTATGACGGCGCGCGGCAAGTTCGGCGGCTTCGGAGACAAGGCGGATTGCAGGAAGCATTGGATTACGGCGCTCCCCTTTGATCGCATCCGCAGGGGTGAAGAACGACGTCTGTCAGCGCCCGGGGCTTACCCCTCTCCCCAACCCTCCCCCGCAAGGGGGGAGGGAGCCTGACGAGTGTGCCCACCTCACGTGGCGTCGTTAGCCTTCCACGTTCCACTACGGTTTCTCCTCGCCATCGGCGTCCAATGTAAGGGAGGCACCGGCGGAAGGGTTCCCTCCCCCCTTGCGGGGGAGGGTTAGGGAGAGGGGTGCCGCTTGCTCAGCTGCTTCCGCGATGCTGAGAACGACCCCCTCCAGGTTTTTCAGCACGTCGTCGTTAGTGAAACGAAGGACACGATATCCGCGCGACTTGAGCCACGCATCCCGCCGTTCATCATGGTGGATGCGCTCCTCAAAATCGTGGCTCTCTCCGTCAATCTCGACGACGAGCTTGCAGGCGTGCGCGACAAAATCGGCGACGTAATTGCCGATCGGCACCTGGCGGCGAAAGTTGAGGCCGGCGAGGCGATCGGCTTTGAGGTGACGCCACAGCAAGGTCTCCGCGCGCGTCATCGTGCGGCGGAGCTGCTTGGCGCGATCGCGCTGGATGTCGCTCACTTGGGTGTGCGGCATACCCCTCTCCTGCAAGGTCGCCAAATCTCTTCTCTCGGAGCCCGCGGCTTACCCCTCTCCCCAACCCTCCCCCGCAAGGGGGGAGGGAGCCTGACTGGAGTGCTCACCTTACCTCGTATCGCAACTGCTCGAGCGTGCGTCACGGCTGCACCTCACCATCGATGTCAGACGTAAGGGAGCCACCGGCGGAAGGGTTCCCTCCCCCCTTGCGGGGGAGGGTTAGGGAGAGGGGTGCCGCTTGCTCCGCTGCCTCGATCGTGTCGCGTAAGATCACAACTTCCCCTTCACCTCGGCACGGAAGCCGTAGATGACCCGCTTGCCGGCGAGTGCGACGAGTTGGACGTCGCGGGTCTGGCCGGGTTCGAAGCGGACGGCGGTGCCGGCGGCGATGTCGAGGCGCATGCCGCGGGCGCGTCTGCGGTCGAATTTCAAGGCCGGATTGGTCTCGAAGAAATGGTAGTGCGAGCCGACCTGGATCGGGCGGTCACCGGTGTTGGCGACCGACAGCGTCACGGTCTTGCGGCCGGCATTGAGCTCGATCTCGCCGTCCTTGATGAAGAGTTCGCCGGGGATCATGTCGCGCTCCTATCGGATCGGCTCGTGCACGGTGACGAGCTTGGTGCCGTCGGGGAATGTCGCCTCGACCTGGATGTCATGGATCATCTCCGGGATGCCATCCATCACCTGCGCGCGGGTCAGGACCTTGGCGCCAGCCTGCATCAGCTCGGCGACGGTGCGGCCGTCGCGCGCGCCCTCGACGATGAAATCGGTGATCAGCGCGATGGCCTCGGGGTGGTTCAGCTTGACGCCACGCTCGAGCCGGCGGCGCGCCACCATGGCGGCCATCGATACCAGCAGCTTGTCCTTTTCGCGGGGAGACAAATTCATGCGAGCACTCTGATCGTTCTTTGAAAGCGTTTAAGTTGGGCATGATCTTATCGGAAAACCGGTATCCACTTTTCCGGATCATGCCTAGTTGAGCCACAGCCGCGGCAGCGGCACGGCGGAGGCGCGGCCGAGCACCGTCATCATGTCGGCGCGCAACCGGGCCGCATCTTGGGCACAGAAGCGCGCCATTGCAAAGCCATTCCAGGCGGAGATGCCGACCTCGCCGCCGAAGCCCTCCGACGCCTCGCGGATGCGTTCGACCAGCGCCTCATCGCCCGGCACGATCAGCGCCGTGCCGATCGCAGCGCCGCCGCCCGCGATCGCGGGCCGTGCGAGCTTCTCGCCGATCTCGCCGTCGAGCCTGACGGTCTCGGCAAACACCAGCCGGCCGCCACGGCGCATCCGCCAGCGATCGACGAATTCGCCGTGACGCATGGTCTCGCCCATCGCGGCGCGGCCGAACACCACGATCTCGCAGAGCAGGAGCGAGGCGCCTTCCGCGAGATCAATGTCAAACGTGCGGTGGATGCGGGCGCGGTCGAACAGGATGGTCTCCTGCGGCAGCCAGGAGAGATGCGCACCGGCGGCAACGTTCAGCGCAATGTCAAGCCGTGCAGCGGCGCCGGGAGCACGATAGACCTTCTCCGCCGCTGCCGCGGTCAGCGTCAGGCGAGTGCCCTCGCCGGCTGCGATCGCAATGTCAAAACGGTCCCCACCGGCAATGCCGCCGGCGGTGTTGACGAACATGGCCGACAGGCCTTCATCCTCTGGCGATGGGAAGCGGACGCGCAGCGAGCCCGACTCATGCAGGTCGCCGCGGCGGGTCGCGCCGTCCTTGCGATGCACCGCGAACCGCACTGCGCCCTGGGCGCGGTTTGCCGCAAACGTCGCCGCTGCCGCGCCTGCGATCCCGCTCCGCATTCCCCCGACGCTCCCTTCGCGCGCCACGAAGGGCGGCGTCACATCTACTTCACAGCGCCATCTGGCGGCTGATCTCCGCGGGATCGAGGCTTGCGCGGTCGCAGGCATATTTCACCGCACCCCGATCCATCACCGCAAAACTGTCGCCGAGTTCGCAGGCAAAGTCGAGATATTGTTCGACCAGCACGATGGCGATGTTGCCGAGGTTGCGCAGGTAGGAGATGGCACGGCCGATGTCCTTGATGATCGAGGGCTGGATGCCCTCGGTCGGCTCGTCGAGCAGCAGCAGCTTCGGCCGCATCACCAGCGCGCGGCCGATCGCGAGTTGCTGCTGCTGGCCGCCGGAGAGGTCGCCGCCGCGGCGGCCCAGCATGGTCTCCAGCACCGGAAACAGCGAGAACACGTCATCGGGGATGTTGCGGTCTTCGCGCTTCAGCGGACCGAAGCCGGTCTTGAGATTCTCTTCCACCGTCAGCAGCGGGAAGATCTCGCGACCCTGCGGCACGAAGCCGATGCCGCGGCGCGCCCGCTCATAGGGTTTCAGCGCGGTGATGTCCTTGCCGTCGAAATTGATCGCGCCGGAGGCGATCGGATACTGGCCGACCATGGCGCGCAACAGCGAGGTCTTGCCGACGCCGTTGCGGCCGAGCACACAGGTGACCTTGCCGGGCTCTGCGGTCAGCGATACGCCGCGCAGCGCCTGCGCCGCGCCGTAATAGAGATTGATGTTGTCGATCTTCAGCATCCCTAGCGCCCCAGATACACTTCGACCACCCGCTCGTTCGACGACACCTGGTCGATCGAACCTTCGGCGAGCACCGAACCTTCATGCAGGCAGGTCACCTTGACGCCGAGCTCGCGCACGAAGGTCATGTCGTGCTCGACCACCATGATGGTGTGGTTCTTGTTGATCTCCTTGAGGAGCTCCGCGGTCAGGTGGGTTTCGACGTCGGTCATCCCTGCCACCGGCTCGTCGACCAGCAGCACCTTCGGGTCCTGCGCCAGCAGCATGCCGATCTCGAGCCATTGCTTCTGGCCGTGCGACAGGCTGCCGGCGAGGCGGTTGCGCGCATCGGTCAGGCGGATGGTCTCCAGCACCTTGTCGATCCGCTCGGACTCGGCCGTGCTGCCGCGCCAGAACAGCGTGCCGCGCACGGAATGATCGACGTTGAGCGCGAGCAGCAGATTGTCCTGCACGGTCTGGCTCTCGAACACCGTTGGCTTCTGGAACTTGCGGCCGATGCCGAGCTCGGCGATCCGGGTCTCGTCGAGCCGGGTCAGGTCGACGGTACCGTCGAACAGCACGGTGCCCTCGTCCGGCTTGGTCTTGCCGGTGATGATGTCCATCATCGTGGTCTTGCCGGCGCCGTTCGGGCCGATGATGGCGCGCATCTCGCCGGGCTCGAGCGCCAGCGACAGATTGTTGATGGCGTGGAAGCCGTCGAACGAGACGTGCACGCCGTCGAGGTAGAGCATGGCCGAGGTGGCGCGGGTATCCATGACGTTCATCTGCCTACTCCGCGGGGTTCGGTGCGCCGATGCCGTCTTCGCGCGCCGCGCTCTCGGCGTCGGGAGAGTTGTACCGTGCCTTCTCCCACCAGCTGTTGAAGGTGCCGACGATGCCCTTGGGCAACAGCAGCGTGACCAGGATGAACAGCGCGCCCAGCATGAACAGCCAGTACGGCGCGAGCGGCCCCGAGGTGAAGAACGTCTTGGCGTAGTTGACCACGACGGCGCCGAGCGCGGCCCCCACCAGCGTGCCGCGGCCGCCGACCGCGACCCAGATCACCGCCTCGATCGAGTTGGCGGGTGCGAACTCGCTCGGATTGATGATGCCGACCTGCGGCACATAGAGCGCGCCGGCGACGCCGGCCATGCAGGCCGACAGCGTGAACACGAACAGCTTGTAGGATTCGACGCGATAGCCGAGGAAGCGGGTCCGGCTTTCGGCGTCGCGCACCGCGATCAGCACCTTGCCGAGCTTCGAGGTCACGATCGCGCGGCAGATCAGGAAAGCGACGATCAGCGCCAGGCAGCTCAGCAGGAACAGCGCGGCACGAGTGCCTTCGGCCTGCACGTTGAAGCCGAGGATATCCTTGAAGTCGGTCAGGCCGTTGTTGCCGCCGAAGCCGAAATCGTTGCGGAAGAACGCCAGCAGCAGCGCATAGGTCATCGCCTGCGTGATGATCGACAGATACACGCCGGTGACCCGCGAGCGGAAGGCGAGCCAGCCGAAGCAGAAGGCGAGCAGGCCGGGCACCAGCAGCACCATCAGCGCGGCGAAGGCGAACTTGTCGAAGCCGTACCAGTACCAGGGCAGTTTGTCCCAGTTCAGGAACACCATGAAGTCCGGCAGGATCGGATTGCCGTAGACGCCGCGGCTGCCGATCTGCCGCATCAGGTACATGCCCATGGCGTAGCCGCCGAGCGCGAAGAACGCGCCGTGGCCGAGCGAGAGGATGCCGCAATAGCCCCAGATCAGATCGATCGAGAGCGCGAGGATGGCGTAGCAGACATACTTGCCCCACAGCGCCACCAGATAGGTCGGCACCTGGAACATCGAGCCCTGCGGCAACAGCAGGTTCGACAGCGGGATCAGCACGCCGACCGCGGCGACGATCAGCACGAACGCGGTCGCGGCGCGGTCGAGCGAACGGGTGAGGATGTGCGGCGTCATGCTTCCACCGCCCGGCCCTTGAGCGCGAACAGGCCGCGCGGCCGCTTCTGGATGAACAGGATGATCAAGACCAGGATCGCGATCTTGCCGAGCACCGCGCCGGCCACCGGCTCCAGGAACTTGTTGGCGATGCCGAGCGTGAAGGCGCCGACCAGCGTGCCCCAGAGATTGCCAACGCCGCCGAACACCACGACCATGAATGAGTCGATGATGTAGCTCTGGCCGAGATTCGGGCTGACATTGTCGATCTGCGACAGCGCCACGCCGGCAATGCCGGCGATCCCCGAGCCGAGCCCGAAGGTCAGTGCGTCGACCCGCGAGGTGGCGATGCCCATGGACGCCGCCATGCGGCGGTTCTGCGTCACCGCGCGCATCTCGAGCCCGAGCGCGGTGTAACGCAGCATCGCGAGCAGGATGGCGAACACTGCGAGCGTGAAGCAGAGGATCCAGAGCCGGTTATAGGTGATGGTGATCTGGCCGAGCTCGAAGGCGCCGCTCATCCAGGACGGATTGCCGACCTCGCGGTTGGTCGGGCCGAACGCGGTACGCACCGCCTGCTGCAGCACCAGCGACAGGCCCCAGGTCGCAAGCAGCGTCTCCAGCGGGCGGCCGTAGAGGAAGCGGATGATGGTGCGCTCGATCAGCACGCCGATGAAGCCGGCGACCAGGAAGGCGAGCGGCACCGCGATCAGCAGCGAATAGTCGAACAGCGCGGGATAGCGGGTGCGGATCACCTCCTGCACCACGAAGGTGGTGTAGGCCCCGAGCATCACCATCTCGCCATGCGCCATGTTGATGACGCCCATCACGCCGAAGGTGATGGCAAGGCCGATCGCGGCCAGCAGCAGCACCGAGCCGAGCGAGAGGCCGTACCAGGCATTCTGCACCATCGACCACATCGCGAGATTGCTCTGGATCGAGGAGACCGCGCCCGCGGCCGCCTGGGCGACCAGCGGCGGCTGGTCGCCAAGCCCGGTGAGCAGCGCCAGCGCCTCCTGGTCGCCGCGCGCCTTGACCACGCTGACGGCGTCGAGCTTGTCGACGTCGGATGCATCCGACTTGAACAGGATGATGGCGGCGCGCGCCTCGGCGAAAGCCTGCTTGATCGACTTGACGCTCTCCTTGGCGAGCGCGCCCTCGACGGTCGGCAGCAGGTTCTCCTCGTGGCTCTTGAACACCGATTGCGCAGCCGCGAGCCGCTTGGCCGGATCGCTCGACAGCAGCGTCAGGCCGCCGAGCGCGGCCTCCACGGTGCGGCGCAGGCGGTTGTTGAGGCGGACGGCAGCGGCATTGTCGGGCAGCTTGTCGACGGCCGCGCCCGTCGCGGCGTCGACGATCTTGCCGTCGGTCCGCGTGATGAAGACCTTCTTGCCGTCGGGATCGGCCGACAGCCGGCCGTCCTGCAGCGCGCTGATGATGGGCGAGGCCAGCGCATTGCCCGATGCGGCGACCTCGCCGATCGCGGCTTCGGTGTCGGAGAACTCGTCATTGGCGAACTTGGCGACCGAATCCTCGAACGGGCCAGCCAGCGCCGGCACGGCAAGGCAGCTCAGCAGCAGGAACGAGAGACAAAGCGCGCGAAAACGATCGATGCAATTGGCAAACACGTCAGTACCCCGGCAGGAGTGGGAGGAGAAGGCGGCGATCGATGCCGCCTTCTCCAGTGTTGGAAGGTTGTGTCGTTGATCAGCTCAGGAGCTTAGGAGCCTTTAAAGCTGCTCAAGAGCCCTGGCCGCCGCACTTGTTGGTCTTGGTGTTGTAGTTGCCGCACTTCTTGCCGACCCAATCGCCGATCAGGTCCTTGGAGCCCTCGAGCTCCTTCGACCAGGCGTCGCCGGCCACCAGGCCCGGGGTCTTCCAGACCACGTCGAACTGGCCGTTGCCCTTGATCTCGCCGATGAACACCGGCTTGGTGATGTGGTGGTTCGGCAGCATCTTCGACACGCCGCCGGTCAGGTTTGGCGCCTCGATGCCCGGAAGCGCGTCGATCACCTTGTCCGGATCGGTCGACTTCACCTGCTCGACCGCCTTCACCCACATGTTGAAGCCGATGTAGTGCGCTTCCATCGGATCGTTGGTCACGCGCTTCGGATTCTTGGTGTAGGCCTGCCACTCCTTGATGAACTTCTCGTTCGCCGGGGTCTTGATCGACTCGAAGTAGTTCCAGGCGGCGAGATGGCCGAGCAGCGGCTTGGTGTCGATGCCGGCGAGCTCTTCTTCGCCGACCGAGAACGCGACCACCGGAATGTCGGTCGCCTTGATGCCCTGGTTGCCGAGCTCCTTGTAGAACGGAACGTTGGCGTCGCCGTTGATGGTGGACACCACCGCCGTCTTCTTGCCGGCCGAGCCGAACTTCTTGATGTCGGCCACGATGGTCTGCCAGTCGGAGTGACCGAACGGCGTGTAGTTGATCATGATGTCGTCCTGGGCGACGCCCTTCGACTTCAGATAGGCTTCCAGGATCTTGTTGGTGGTGCGCGGATAGACGTAGTCGGTGCCGGCCAGCACCCAGCGCTTCACCTTCTCTTCCTTCATCAGATAGTCGACGGCAGGAATCGCCTGCTGGTTCGGCGCAGCACCCGTGTAGAACACGTTGCGCTCGGACTCCTCGCCCTCATACTGCACCGGATAGAACAGGATGTTGTTGAGCTCCTTGAACACCGGGAGCACGGACTTGCGCGACACCGAGGTCCAGCAGCCGAACACGACCGCAACCTTGTCCTTGGTGATCAGCTCGCGGGCCTTTTCGGCAAACAGCGGCCAGTTCGATGCGGGGTCGACCACGACCGGCTCGAGCTTCTTGCCGAGCACGCCGCCCTTCTTGTTCTGCTCGTCGATCAGGAAAAGGATCGTGTCCTTCAGCGTGGTCTCGCTGATGGCCATGGTGCCCGACAGCGAGTGCAGAATGCCAACCTTGATGGTGTCGTCGGCCGCTTGCGCGGGCGCGAAGGGCGAGGACGCAGCCAGGCCCATAACCAGGCCGGCCGTCGCCGCGAGCGCGCGGCGGCGGGTCATCGTCGCTATTCCTTGAGTAAGCTGAGTAAGCATGAAATGTCGTCTCCCTGACGCAGGCGTGAACGCTTGCGAAACGGCCGCCTGGCCGCCTGCGGTTAAGGGAATCGCAAGAACTGTGCCACGGTGCGCAGGCACCGTAAGCCGATGAACCAGCTGGATAATTTCGCGGGTTCCGGGCAAATACGGAAAGCTTCTGCCCAATCATTGAGCCGGCCACTTGACTGCCGAAAGAGCAATCAGATTATTTTGTAGGCAAAATTGCCCTCTTGGCTAAATTTCCGGCACCGATTTGTGACAGTTTGCGCGGTGGTTCGGCGCATTCAGCGCGCCGATCCCTGCAATCTGATCTTGAAACCGCCTAGTTCCTGGTCCATATCCTCGCCATGCCCGCGACATCGCGGTGCCTTCGCGAGCTGCGTGTTCAAGCTGCCCCAAGCGGCTTCTGGCTCGCCTTTCAGCTAACCCAGCTTGACGCCCCAGACACGCGGGTGTCCCCGAATGCCTCCATGCGCCTCCCGCCGATACCGGCCGGGACGATGGTGGCTTTTATGGAAAGAACCACCTTTTGACCTCCTTTCAGGATTTCGGCCTCGCCGATCCCATCGCCCGCGCGCTTCGAGAAGAGAACTATCTCACGCCGACCCCCATCCAGGCCCAGACCATCCCGCTCGCACTTGCCGGCCGCGACGTCGTCGGCATCGCCCAGACCGGAACCGGCAAGACCGCGTCCTTCGCGCTGCCGATCCTGCACCGGCTGCTCGAGAACCGCGTCCGCCCGCAGCCCAAGAGCTGCCGGGTGCTGGTGCTCTCGCCGACCCGCGAACTGTCGGGGCAGATCCTCGACAGCTTCAACACCTATGGCCGCCACATCCGGCTGTCCTCGGCGCTCGCCATCGGCGGCGTGCCGATGGGCCGCCAGGTCCGCGCCGTGATGCAGGGCGTCGAGGTGATGGTCGCCACCCCCGGCCGCCTGCTCGATCTCGTCCAGAGCAACGGCCTGAAGCTCAACCAGGTCGAATTCCTGGTGCTCGACGAAGCCGACCGCATGCTCGACATGGGCTTCATCAATGACATCCGGAAAATCGTCGCCAAGTTGCCGATCCGGCGCCAGACGCTGTTCTTCTCGGCCACCATGCCCAAGGACATCGCCGAGCTCGCCGAGGCGATGCTGCGCGATCCCGCCCGTGTGGCGGTGACGCCGGTGGCCTCGACGGTGGATCGCATCGCCCAGCGCGCGATTCAGGTCGATTTCGCCGCCAAGCCGACCGTTCTCGCCCAGTTGCTGAAGCAGGAGCCGGTCAACCGCGCCCTGGTCTTCACCCGCACCAAGCACGGCGCCGACAAGGTGGTGAAAAGCCTTGCCAAGGCCGGCATCGAGGCCAATGCGATCCACGGCAACAAGTCGCAAAACCACCGCGAGCGCACGCTGGCGGCGTTCCGTTCCGGCGAGATCCGCACCCTGGTGGCGACCGATATCGCCGCCCGCGGCATCGACGTCGACGGCGTCAGCCATGTCGTGAATTTCGACCTGCCCAACGTCCCGGAGACCTATGTCCACCGCATCGGCCGCACCGCGCGTGCCGGCGCCGACGGGATCGCGATCTCGCTGATCGCCGGCGCCGAGGAGATGGGCTATCTGCGCGATATCGAGCGGCTGATCCGGATTACCGTGCCGCGGGAAGACCGCCGCACACAGGGCGGCGGCCGCGAGGCCTCGGCGCCTTCGCAGGCCACCCACCCGCACCGCGGCGGCCGCTCTGCGCCCCGCGCGCATAATGTCCGTGGGAATGAAGCCGCTCCTGGCACAAAAGGCCCTCGCCGCCGCCGCCGTCGGGGTGGTAATAATGGCGCGCCGCAGACGAGCCGGGGCGAGTCGCCGCGTCCGTCGCAGGCCGGCAACAGCGAAGGCATTCAGGGCGTCGCCTTCTTGCATCGCGAGAGCCGGCCGAATCCGCAACACAACCGCAACAACCGACCGAAGCACTAGCCGTCGCTCGATCTGGAGAACCATATGGCTAAGGAAGAGCTGATCCAGTTCGAAGGACTGGTGACCGAAATCCTCCCCGACGCTCGTTACCGGGTACAACTCGACGCCGGACACGAGATCGTCGCCTACACCGCCGGCAAGATGAAGAAAAACCGCATCAAGACGCTGGCCGGCGACCGCGTTACGATTGAAATGTCGCCCTACGATCTCGAAAAGGGCCGCCTGATTTTCCGGCACAAGGACGAACGCCCGAGCGGCGCGCCTGGCGGCCCGCCGCGGGG
This sequence comes from Bradyrhizobium sp. USDA 3364, assembly GCF_054056355.1. Lineage (NCBI taxonomy): Bacteria > Pseudomonadati > Pseudomonadota > Alphaproteobacteria > Hyphomicrobiales > Nitrobacteraceae > Bradyrhizobium > Bradyrhizobium sp. USDA 3364. The sequence continues at coordinate 3,587,814 of NZ_JBSRYG010000002.1, read as the reverse complement.
CGGAGCGCAGCGCGGCGGCCAGTTCCGTCGCCGATAGAAGGCGAATTGCAACTGTTGCGCGCATGACGTCCTGATGTCCTGCGCTACAATGGCCGGCGGCTGCGCCGGCCAAAAAATCGCGCACGTCAGGATTGTTTTGAAGGCTTCTATCGAATAATATCCTACCCATCGATTTTCGGCCGGACGACATTAGCCAATACCGGTACAGCCGGTTCAGACGCTGACGACCCTTCCAAAAATTCGATCTCACCACCCCGCCGACTAGCGGGTCTTGAACTTGTATATCTGAGAAGGGACTACCCACGTGAGCATGGGAACCGTGAAGTGGTTTAACGCAACCAAGGGCTACGGCTTCATCCAGCCGGATGAAGGCGGGAACGACGTGTTCGTGCACATCAGTGCAGTCGAGCGCGCCGGCCTTGGCACTCTGCGTGAAGGCCAGAAGATCTCCTACGAGATCGTTGCTGACCGCCGTTCCGGCAAATCCTCGGCCGACAATCTGCGCGCCGCCGGATAAGCCGATTTCCCGGGAGCGCGAAGCTCCAGGAAATTGTCGTTAAAGCATCAAGGGCCGCACCTCCGGGTGCGGCCCTTTTTGTTGGGATCGCTGTGCTGCCGCGCGGCCTAGAGCATGATCCGGAAAAGTGGAAACCGGTTTTCCGAAAAGATCATGCTCCAACAGAGAGATGAGATCGTGATGCGTTTCCGTGGAAACGCATTACGATCTAGTAGGTCGGGCAGGTGGTCGGCATGGTGGCGGAAGTCGGCGCATAGAACACGCACACCGACTGCCGCGGCCTGGTAAAGGCGACGTCGGTCAGATTGACGCCGCTCTTGGCCATCACATAGCCGATCGTCGGAACGTATTTGTAGCTGACTTCGCTGAAGATCAGATAGGTGCCCGCAACCAGCAGTGCCGACGGAACGAGGCTTGTCACCACGTCGCCCTGATTGCGGCTCGAGGCCGTCACCGTGGCCTGCGTGGCGCCCGAGGCGATCGTCCCCGCCTTGCTCCACTGTATTTTGGCGATGTTCGAGCTATTGACGCAGATTTCCGACAGCGTGACCTTGGTCGGCGACGCATCATACGGCGTCATGATGCCGACGCTGGCGCTGAAGAAGTTCTGGAGGTCGGCATCCACCACCTGCGTCGCCTGCGAGGTCAGGTCCGAGGCGGCGCGCGCCATCAGCGTCACCTTGCGGTCGACCGCGACACCGGACGAAAACTCGACGGTGCCGAAGAACATCACCAGCATCAGCGGCAGGATGAAAGCGAACTCGACGGCGGCAAGCCCGCGGCGGTCACGCGCGAGAGCAGCAACGGAGCGCAGCAAGGCCACGGGCAATGTTTTCATGACCTTGCTCATGAGCATGTCGCTCCAGCGGTTCCGGATGGCTCGTTCTTGAATGTCGCGGTCGCGGTGAGGAGCCGCTTGCCGTTGGAGAGGTAGCTGGAGCTGAAAACCTTGGTGACAAACAGCGGCCACTGATAGAACAGCCGAACCACCACGACGTCGCCGTCCTTGCCGGGACACCATTTCACTTGGGTGGGATCGGTTATGGGCGTGATGTTGACGCTGCTGAAGCCTGTCGCAGACGGATAGCTGCGCACGTCGACGTATACGCCGTTGGTGCAATCGAACATCGCATTGACTCGCGCGCAGACGAAATCCTTGAACTGCTGCTGGGTATAATTCGCCCCCTGGGCCTGGCCGGTCATGATGAAGCGGGACGAATCCTGCGTCACCGTCTCAAGGACCTGGCTCGCAAAGAAGATCATTGCCACTTCGATGATCGCGAACAGCAGTGCGAAAAACGGCGGCGCGACCAGCGCGAATTCGACCGCGGTCACGCCACTGCGGTTTCGGTGAAAGCGGCGGAGGAGGCGCGCGAAGGAGCGAACGGGCAGCAGCATCAACGACCCCGGATCAACATGGCGGCAACAACTACCCAAGACTCATTGTCGAAGTATTTCGCCGGATCGAGACAGAGCGACCCGATCCGTTAGGTCTTTCTTAGCCATATCGGGCGAGCGAACCGCGATCAGCCCGCGGCCCCGGCCTGTGCAGCGCCGGGGCGGACACGCGTCAGTTCTGCGGCTTCCCGGCCGCACCCGACCCGGAGGCCTGGCTGTTGAGCGTGCCGGCCTGGTCCATCGTCGACTTGAAATAGGTCTCGCCGTCGCCGAGCGTGATGCGGCGCTGGCACACCGGCATGCAGCTGTAGGTCTCGCGATCGACGCCGCGATAGACGGTGACGAGCTGATCGGTCGGACCCTCGACCTGGATCTGGCGATCCACCAGCACCTGGCCGGTGCGGTCGAGCGCGATGAAGTTGGTCGCGCCGTAGCCCTTGCCGGTCACGACGACAACCCCGCCGTTCTGCAGGGTGACATCGGCGATCAGGGGATTGCCGACCACGATGGTGGCGATGCCGACGGGCAGCTTGACGAGCTTGGCCTGATCGACATTGACCGCAATCCGGTCAGGGTCCGGCGCGGCCGTTGCGAACGCTGGCGACAGCAGCACGGCTGCGGCCAGCGAGATGAATCCAATGCGCGTGACGGCGCGAATACGCTGGGACTGAAACGACATACTCTACCCCGGGACGTTAACGAGCCGGCAAAAGCGATACGCAGCGGACCGGCGCCCGACGCAGGCAAATCTGACGGCAATTCATTTAAGAAGAGCAAAAATCGGCCGCCGAATTGCGCGGATGTCACGACTTCCGGAGTTGAGAGGCCAGATCTCCGGCAATCTCGCGCGGGAACACCCAAGCCGTATGGTCCACAACCGTCACCTAGCCGGCCGCACGCACATGCACCACCACACGATCGTCAGCGTAGAGGCGCTGCCATCCATCGATGTGATCGAGAAACCTCGAGGCAGGCGTCGTCGGGTCGAGCATCACGGCATCGATGTCGTAGGTCTTGAGCAGAGCGAGCAAGCCGTCGACGTCCTTGAGCTGGAGCGCGCGGTAATAGGCCATCTCGAAGGTCTCGCCGTAAAGCTCGGCGCGCCCGTCGACGAACACCGGCACCTGACGCCAGATCAGATAGCCGCCGAACCGCAAATCGTTGAACACGCGCTGCACATGATGCGCCTTCAGCGCGTCGACGGCGGCCGCAGGCGAATGGTCCGCCGGCGGCGACAGGCCCTGGCGCGCCGCGACGAACCAGGTCGAGGCGCCCAGCACGGCCATGAGCGCCGCGGCCGGCACGGCCTTCAGCCGGACAACGCCTGCGGCGCGCAGACCGAACTGGGTTGCCGCCGGCGTCAGCACGGCAAGCGGCAGCAACAGAGCGAACAGCTCAAGATTCCTGACATGGGATAGCGCCATATGCAGCAGGCCCAGGACCAGGGCTATTCGCGGCAGCGGCAGCCTCACACCGTAATAGAGCGCCGCGCCGATCAGGCCGAGAATCGACAGTTCGAAGGCGTCGATGTGACTGAAATTCGCCGGCGCCCATTCGTCGATGAGATGCAGCAGCTCACCGAGGTTGAGAATTTTCAGCGAGGCGAGAATCGAGCCCCATCCATAGGGCGTCACACAGCATGCGGCCAGCGCACCGATACCGAATGCCGTCCAGCGCAGCGCCAGCGGCAATCGCTGCGCCGGCGCGGCATTCCAGATCGCATCAAGCGCAAAGGCGCCGGCCAGCACCAGGCCGAACAGGAATCCGCCATGCAGATTGGCCCAGAGCGCGATCAGCGGCAGCAGCCAGAACGAGGGAGCCTCGCGGCGTTCGCTTGCCGTCATCAGGCCGTTCGCCCAGACCAACATGACCGGCAGCGCGAGCACATGCGGACGCGCCAGCAGATGCCCGCAAGTCAGCACCAGTGCCGCGAGCGCGATCAGGCTCGCATGGATCGCCGGCAGCGCGCGGTTGAGGATCGCGGTGAGCAGCGCGAAGGTCAGGGCACCGCAGGCCGCGGTCAGCACCACGGGGCCGGTCCACCCGGCAAGGTCATAGGCCGTCGCGAACAGGACCTGCGCCAGCCAGGACGACGACACCCATGGCTGACCCGCCTTGGTGAAGGAATAGATGTCGACCGACGGCAGCGCATGGTGGTCGAGGATCCAGCGGCCGACCGCAATCTGCCAGTAGGTGTCGGGATCGGCGAGCAGCCTGTCGCCGAGGATCAGCAGCAGCGCATAGACGCCGCATGCCATCCAGAACCAGGCCGGAATCTCGAACGCCGAGGTCCGCGCCTGCGGGAGGGTTGCGGTGTCGGCACGCATGCGCGCACGAGCCGGTCAATGCCGGAACGGATAGGCCAGCTGTCCGCCGATCTCGGCCGGCACGCCCTGCTCGGCGTCGACGCCGTAATCGTCCGGAAGCTTGCCATCGGGCATGCGGAATGTCCCGAACAGGATATCCCAGAGCGGAAACGTGCCCGCGAAATTGGTGTCGCCGCCTTCCTCGAGCGCGGTGTGATGCCAGCGATGAAACACCGGCGTGGCGATCACATATTTGAACGGGCCAAGCGTCCAGTTCAGGTTGGCGTGCACGAATGCCGAGTGGAAGGTGGTGAAGGGACCGACCCACAGCATGATGTTCGGCGAGATGCCGGCCATCAGCAGGATCACGTCGACCGAGATGGTGCCGACCAGGAGGTTGACGGGATGGAAGCGCGCCGCCGAGATCCATTCGAGATCTTCGGAGGAGTGATGAATGGCGTGGTACTTCCAGAAGCCGCCGCCATGAAACATCCGGTGCAGCCAGTACAGCATGAAGTCGGATGCGACCAGGAAGATGATCGACTGCAGCCAGAGCGGAAGCTGCGACAGCGGGCCGTGTCCGTTCTCGTAGAACGAGATCAGATCGTCGGCGCCATGCACGTTGAAGACCGCGGCCGCGCCCACCACCAGCAGCCCGATGCGGAGCACGCGGGCAAACACCGGCACGAAGAACCAGTAGCAGATGTCGGTGACCAGCTCGCGCTTCTGCCACCACGGCTTGCCGGGATTGCAGGCCCAGAAGTGCGTCAGCGCGGTGAAGAACAGCGCCAGCCCGATCGTGATCGGCACCACCCTCATCATCGTCTGGCCGAGCATCTCGATGACTTCGATCGGAAGGGTAGACATGGCAGCCTCATTTGACGGATGCTCCATGGGTAATGGATGTGCGCTTAAGGAGCCGTGAACAGGCACCGATAGTGGCCGGTCGCAGCAACAGTCCGCAATTTTAGCGGGCCGCTTAATCCCAAATTTACTGTGCGCGACAACTGCGGGTTCCCTCAGAGTTTATGCGATCAAATTAACTGCACCGAAATCGTCCAACCGTAGGGTGCCGCAATGGTCACGGTGCTGAGAACGCCGGCGAGACCAAAACTAGTTCGACCAGCCACGTGTACACAGGAGTGAATTTATGAAGAACCTCGTTTCGCGCTTCGTGAAGGACGAGTCCGGCGCGACCGCCATCGAGTACGGCCTGATTGCCACCGGCATCGCCATCGCGATCATCGCCGCAGTCAACGGCGTCGGCTCGAAGCTCTCGGGTACCTTCAACTCGATCTCGGGCTCGCTGAAGTAAGCCGGTTTCCGACGAGTTCGCATCAAAGGTCCCGGCACCCCCGGGACCTTTGCTATTTCATCGGGGGCGATTGGCCGCGATCCTTTCCCGATTGTTCACCATTGGCCGCTAGCGTCGGGTCTCGACCGCAGCTCCAGCTTGACGGCATGAATCCATGATCCTCGACATCGCACGCTTGATGCTGTTTCCGGCCCTGATGGCCTTTGCGGCGGCGAGCGATCTGTTGACCATGACGATCCCGAACCGGGTCTCGCTGGCGCTGGTGGCCGGCTTCTTCGTCCTGGCGCCGCTGACCGGGATGGGTATGCATGACATGCTCAGCCATGCCGGCGCCGGCGCGCTGGTGCTGGTGGCGGCGTTCGGCATGTTTGCGATGGGCTGGGTCGGTGGCGGAGACGCCAAGGTCGCGGCCGCGGCCGGCCTGTGGTTCGGCTTCGAGCATCTGCTGCCCTATCTGGTGTTTGCCTCGCTGTTCGGCGGTGCGCTGACCGTGCTGCTGCTGCAGCTCCGGCAATGGCCGCTGCCCTACCCGCTCGCCTCCCAGGCCTGGCTCAGCCGCCTCCACGACAAGCAGACCGGAATTCCTTACGGCATCGCACTCGCCCTCGGCGCCCTGCTGATCTATCCCGAGACCGACTGGATCAAGACGATCGATCTCGCGCACTTCGCGATGCGCTGAAAAGCAGCGGTAACCGCCCGTTAAGGCGATTTAGATACGCCTCATTAACCATGCTTTGACGAATAGCTGGTCAACTCCCATCACGGCGGCGGCAGCGTCGCGGCGTCATGTGGAAAGTGAAGCGTAATGGATAGGGCCCGCATTCTGGTCTTGGCTATCGCAGGCTGCGCCGGCCTTGCCGCCCTCTATTTGGCGAGCGGAAGCGACGACAAGCCGGCGCCCGCTCCGCCGGTCGCGCAGCTGCCCACGGTCGACATCCTGGTCGCGCGCACCGACATCGGGCTCGGCCAGGCCGTGAAGCCCGAGGACGTGCAGTGGCAGACCTGGCCGGCGGCGACCGCCAGCGCCACCTTCATGCGCAAGGACAGCAACGCCGACGCCATCAAGGACGTCACCGGCTCGATCGCGCGCGCCCCGTTCATCCAGGGCGAGCCGATCCGCGAGCAGAAGCTCGTCAAGGCCGACGGCAGCGGCTTCATGGCCGCGATCCTGCCGACCGGCATGCGGGCGGTATCGACCGAAATCTCGCCCGAGACCGGCGCCGGCGGCTTCATCCTGCCGAACGACCGCGTCGACGTCCTGCTGTCGAAGCGGGACAAGAATCCGGACCGCAGCGGCGCCGACATCGTCAACTCCGAGGTCATCCTGACCAATGTTCGCGTGCTCGCGATCGACCAGGCGCCGAAGGAGAAGGACGGCACCAACGCTCTGATCGGCAAGACGGTGACGCTGGAGCTGAAGCCCGAACAGACCGAGACCTTGGCGCGCGCGCGCCAAAGCGGCGTCCTGTCGCTGGCGCTGCGCAGCATCGCCGACAACAACGCGCCCGAGACCAAGACCGACGACAACCGTCAGAGACGCGGGGACACGATCAACGTCATCCGCTTTGGCGTTGCCAACCAGGCAACGATGCAGAAGTGACCATGAGGACACACGTGATGAGAGGCGGGGCTACTCAACGGACAATGCGGGCCTTCATGGTCCGCGCATTGTCGTTCTCGGCCGTCGCGGCGCTCACGCTCAACCCGGCCCTGTCGCCGGTGGTGGCGAGCGACTACCGCGCCGCGCCCGCCCCTGCCTCGGCCGACGGCCAGATGAATGCCCGTTTCCTCGCACTCGGCGTCGGCAAGTCGATCGTGATCGATCTGCCCAGGGACATCAAGGACGTGCTGGTGGCCGATCCGAAGATCGCCAACGCCGTGGTTCGCTCGGCGCAGCGCGCCTACATCATCGGCGCGACGGTCGGCCAGACCAACATCGTGTTCTTCGATGCCGCGGGCCAGCAGATCGCGGCCTATGACATCGCGGTCAAGCGCGATCTCAACGGCGTGCGCGCCGCGCTGCGTGCGTCGCTGCCGAACTCCGATATCCAGATCGAGGGCGTCGCCGACGGCGTGGTGCTGACCGGGAGTGCGGCGAGCCCGGTCGAGGCGCAGCAGGCCGGCGAGATCGCCGCGCGGCTGGTCGGCGGCCCCGACAAGGTCGTCAACTCCATCACGGTCCGCGGCCGCGACCAGGTGATGCTGAAAGTCACGGTTGCCGAAGTCTCGCGCAGCCTGATCAAGCAGCTCGGCATCGATCTCACCGCAAACCTCAATTACGGCACGACCGTGGTGAAATTCGCCAACAACAACCCGTTCACGGCGAACAACGCACCGCTGGTACCCGGCAACGCCCTCACCACCTCGTTCGGTTCAGGGCCATCGGTGTCGGCGACGTTGCGCGCCATGGAAAGCGCCGGCGTGGTGCGGACCCTGGCCGAACCGAACCTGACCGCGATCTCGGGCGAATCGGCGACCTTCATCTCGGGCGGCGAGTTTCCAATCCCCACCGGCGTGACCTGTCAGACGACGACGTCAGGCGCGATCGGACAGTGCGTTCAGACCGTCAGCTTCAAGAAATTCGGTATCTCGCTCAACTTCACGCCGGTGGTGCTGACCGAGGGACGGATCAGCCTGCGGGTGATGACCGAAGTGTCGGAAGTCTCGACCGAGAACTCGCTGACCGGCGGCCAGAACGGCACCACGATCCCTTCGATCAAGACCCGCCGCGCCGAGACCACGCTGGAAATTCCCTCGGGCGGCTCGATGGCCATGGCCGGCCTGATCCAGGACCAGACCAAGCAGGCGATCAACGGCCTTCCCGGGCTGGCGTCGCTGCCGGTGCTCGGCACGCTGTTCCGCAGCCGCGACTTCGTCAACAACCAGACCGAAATGATGGTGCTGGTGACGCCCTATGTCGTTCGCGCGGTGGCGCAGAAGGACCTGTCGCGTCCGGATGACGGCTTCGCCAACGCCTCCGATCCGCAGGCCGACCTGCTGGGCAGCCTCAATCGCATCTACGGCGTGCCTGGCCGTACCGAGCCGGCGCGGAATTACCGCGGCACCTACGGCTTCATTACCGACTGAGGCGGACGATGACACAGACCACATCCAAGACATCCGCCGGATACAAGCGCAGCATCGGTCTCGCCGGAACGCTCGTCAGCCTTGCCGTGACGCTGGGCGCCTGCCAGCACGATCGCGACAACAGTTTCGCGATGGTGAACGCGCCGGCCGACTATCGCCAGCGCCACCCGATCGCGGTCACCGAGGCCGATCGCTCGATCGTGGTCTTCGTCGGCCGCAGCCGCGGCGGCCTGACCGCGGAGCAGCGCGCCGAGGTGATGGGGATGGCGCGGGACTGGATGCGCGAGGGCACCGGCGCCGTCACCATCGACGTTCCCGCCGACACGGCGAACGCACGCCCCGCCCAGGAATCGCTGCGCGAGATCCAGGCCACTTTCGCCGCCGCCGGCGTGCCGCCGCGCGGGATCCTGGTTCGCAGATATCATCCCGAGGATCCGCGCCAGATGCCCGCGATCCGCGTCAACTATCCGAAGATGAAGGCGGTCGCCGGGCCGTGCGGCCTCTGGCCGGAAGATCTCGGCCCGTCGATCCACAACGGGTCCTACATCGAGAACAAGCAGTACTACAATTTCGGCTGCGCCAATCAGCGTAACCTCGCAGCCATGGTCGAAGACCCGACCGACCTCGTGCAGCCGCGCGCGGAGACCCCTGCCTACACCTCGCGCCGCAACATCGCCTTCGACAAATATCGCAAGGGTACCACCACCGCCACGACCTATCCCGAGTCCGAAAGGGCCAAGCTAAGCGACACCGGAAAATGATCACCTACGCGCAGCAAAACTCCGAAGAGCAGACGGACGCCCCGCCGCAGGCCGTGGACGACCACATTGCTCCGGCGCCTCGGGTTTCGGTCCAGGCGTTCTGCGAAACGGTCGAGACCGCCGCTGCCGTGCAGTCGGCTGGCGAGGATCGCCGGCTGGCCAAGGCACATCTCAAGATCCAGATGGGCGGCATGGCGGCCGCCATCGAGGCCTATCGCTCGGCCCCGACGCCCAACGTCATCATCCTCGAGACCGAAGGCCGCGGCGACATCCTGGCCGGTCTCGATCAGCTTGCCACGGTGTGCGACGCCGGCACCCGCGTGGTCGTGATCGGCCGCGTCAACGACGTCACGCTGTATCGCGAGCTGGTGCGCCGCGGCGTCAGCGACTACGTGATTGCGCCGGCCCATGCGATCGACGTCGTGCGCGCGGTCTGCAACCTGTTCTCGGCCCCGGAAGCCAAGGCGGTCGGCCGCATCGTCGCTGTGGTCGGCGCCAAGGGCGGCGTCGGCGCCTCGACGATCGCCCACAACGTCGCCTGGGCGATCGCCCGCGATCTGGCGCTCGATTCCGTGGTCGCTGACCTCGACCTCGCCTTCGGCACCGCCGGCCTCAACTACAACCAGGATCCGGCGCAAGGTATCGCGGACGCCGTGTTCTCGCCGGATCGCGTCGACACCGCCTTCGTCGACCGCCTGCTGTCGAAATGCACCGACCATCTGAGCCTGCTGGCGGCGCCGGCGACGCTCGACAAGGTCTACGATTTCGGCGCCGAGGCGTTCGATGCGATCTTCGATACGCTGCGCACCACGATGCCCTGCATCGTGCTCGACGTGCCGCATCAATGGTCCGGCTGGACCAAGCGCGCGCTGATCGCGGCCGACGACATCCTGATCGTGGCGGCGCCCGACCTTGCGAACCTGCGCAACGCCAAGAACATGTTCGACCTGCTGAAGGCGTCGCGGCCGAACGACCGCGCGCCGTTGTACTGCCTGAACCAGGTCGGCGTGCCGAAGCGGCCCGAGATCGCGGCGGGCGAATTCGCCAAGGCGATCGAGAGCCAGCCGATCGCCGCAATTCCGTTCGATCCGCAGATCTTCGGTTCGGCCGCCAACAACGGCCAGATGATCGCGGAGATTTCCGCCAATCACCGCGCGGTCGAGATGTTCCTGCAGATGGCGCAGCGGCTGACAGGCCGCGGCGAGACCAAGAAGCCGAGGGGATCCTTCCTGTCGCCCCTGCTCGAAAAGCTGCGGTCCAAATAGTGGTCCGCGTGGAGTCAAGACGTCGTGTTTGGTAAGCGTAGCGGAAACGATGGGGATGTGCGGGCACCCAAGCCCGCTTTTCAGGCGCCGGAGCCCGCCGGCTCGTCGGCGATGTCGCGCGAGTCCGCTGCCCCGACGATCTCGTCGCCGCCGCTGGCCCCGGCCAAGCCGCCGCCGGCTCCCACCGTCGAAACCCGCCGCTCGGACAATTACTACCAGGTCAAGGCGACGATCTTCGGCGCCTTGATCGAGGCGATCGACCTTGCCCAGCTCGCCAAGCTGGACAGCGAGTCGGCGCGCGAGGAAATCCGCGACATCGTCAACGAGATCATCGCGATCAAGAACATCGTGATGTCGATCGCCGAGCAGGAAGAGCTGCTCGACGACATCTGCAACGACGTGCTCGGCTACGGCCCGCTGGAGCCCCTGCTGTCGCGCGACGACATCGCCGACATCATGGTCAACGGCGCGGGCACCGTGTTCATCGAAGTCGCCGGCAAGATCCAGCGCACCGGGATCCGCTTCCGCGACAACCAGCAGCTGCTCAACATCTGCCAGCGCATCGTCAGCCAGGTCGGCCGCCGCGTCGACGAATCCTCGCCGATCTGCGACGCCCGCCTCGCCGACGGCTCGCGCGTCAACGCCATCGTGCCGCCGCTGGCGATCGACGGGCCCGCGCTCACCATCCGCAAGTTCAAGAAGGACAAGCTGACGCTGGAGCAGCTCGTCAAGTTCGGCGCGATCACGCCGGAAGGCGCGACCATCCTGCAGATCATCGGCCGGGTCCGCTGCAACGTGATCATCTCGGGCGGCACCGGCTCGGGCAAGACCACGCTGCTGAACTGCCTGACCAACTATATCGAGCACGACGAACGCATCATCACCTGCGAAGACGCCGCCGAACTCCAGCTGCAGCAGCCGCATGTGGTGCGGCTGGAAACCCGGCCGCCGAACATCGAGGGCGAGGGCCAGGTCACGATGCGCGAACTGGTGCGCAACTGCCTGCGTATGCGCCCGGAGCGGATCATCGTCGGCGAAGTCCGCGGACCCGAGGCGTTCGACCTGTTGCAGGCGATGAATACCGGCCACGACGGCTCGATGGGCACGCTGCACGCCAACAATCCGCGCGAAGCGCTGTCGCGCTGCGAATCCATGATCACCATGGGCGGCTTCTCGCTTCCGTCGCGCACCATCCGCGAGATGATCTGCGCCTCGGTCGACATCATCGTGCAGGCCGCGCGCCTGCGCGACGGTTCGCGCCGCATCACGCACATCACTGAGGTGATGGGCATGGAAGGCGACACCATCATCACCCAGGACGTCTTCCTCTACGACGTGGTCGGGGAAGACGCCAACGGCAAGATCATCGGCAAGCACCGCTCGACCGGCATCGGCCGGCCGCGCTTCTGGGAGCGTGCCCGCTACTACAATGAAGAGAAGCGGCTGGCGGCGGCGCTGGACGCCTCCGACTCGCCGGCGCCGGTCTAGGGAAACGCAGGATGCAGACGCAAACCCTTGCCCTGGCCTTCCTCGCCGCCACCACGGTGGGCGGCATCGCCTGGGTCTTCCTGTACCCCTACCTCTCGGGCGAGAAGAAGGCCGAGTCGCGCCGCGCGTCGGTGGCGCGCAACGAACCCACGACGACCCGAAATGCCGACCGCACGCAGCGCTCGCGCCGCGAGCAGGTCGAAGGATCGCTGAAGGAGCTCGAGGCGCGCAGGCAGAAGGACAAGAAGGTCCCGCTCGGCCTGCGCATCTCGCAGGCCGGACTGGAATGGTCCGAGCAGAAATTCTGGATGATCTCCGGCGCGCTGGGCCTGTTCGGGTTCGGCGCGGCATTCCTGGCCGGCGGCGGCCTGCTCGGAGCGGCCGGCATCGGCTTTGCCATGGGCCTCGGCGCACCGCGCTGGCTGCTAGGCTTCCTGAAGAAGCGGCGGGAAAAGGCCTTCCTGAAGGCGCTGCCCGACGCCGTCGACGTCATCGTGCGCGGCATCAAGGCCGGTCTGCCGCTGTTCGAATCGCTCAAGGCTGTGGTCAACGACGCGCCTGAGCCGCTGCGCAGCGAGTTCCTGGCGATCATCGAGACCCAGGCGATCGGCATGCCGCTCGGCGAGGCCTGCGCCCGGCTCTACGAGCGCATGCCGCTGCCGGAAGCGAACTTTTTCGGCATCGTGATCGCGATCCAGCAGAAGTCTGGCGGCAATCTGTCGGAAGCGCTCGGCAACCTGTCGCGTGTGCTGCGCGACCGCAAGAAGATGGCCGAGAAGATCCAGGCGATGTCGATGGAAGCGAAGGCTTCCGCCGCCATCATCGGCTCGCTGCCGCCGATCGTGATGATCCTCGTGTTCCTGACGACGCCGGACTACATCGCGCTGCTGTGGACCAACTCGATGGGCCAGCTCATGCTGGTCGGTTGCGCCCTCTGGATGACCTGCGGCGTGCTGGTGATGAAGAAGATGATCAATTTCGATTTCTGACGGTGCAGCATGATTGATATTCTGATCGCCAAGCTCCACGACGTCAGGTTCATGACGATGCTGCTTGCCTTCTTCGCGGCAAGCGCGACGGTCTACACGCTGGTGATGCCCCTGCTCGCCGGCGGCGATCTCAACAAGCGCATGAAGGCGGTCGCCAGCGAGCGCGAACGCCTGCGGCAGCGCGAACGCGAGCGGCTGTCCAAGACCGAGAAGGTGGCGCTGCGGCAGACGCCGAAGCAGGTCGTCTCGCGGGTGGTGGACGATCTCAACCTGTCAAAATGGCTCGCTCAGGAAGCGGCGCTCGAGAAGCTCGTGATGGCGGGCTATCGTGGCCACGCCCCCTACGTCACCTTCCTGTTCGCCCGCGCGGTGACGCCGATCGTGCTGCTGATCGGCGCGATCATCTACACGTTCTTCATCGCGGGCGCGAACTGGTCGCTCACGCTCAAGATCGGCATCTGCGTCGGCGCGGCCTATGCCGGCCTGCAGGCGCCGATGCTGTTCCTGAAGAACGCGATCTCCAAGCGCCAGCTCCAGATCAAGCGCGCCTTCCCCGATTCCCTCGACCTGCTGCTGATCTGCATCGAGTCCGGCATGTCGGTCGAGGTCGCGTTCCGCAAGGTCGCCAACGAGATCGCCGGACAGTCGATCGCGCTGTCGGAGGAGTTCGCGCTGACGACCGCGGAATTGTCCTATCTGCAGGACCGCAAGTCCGCCTACGAGAACCTGGCGCGCCGCACCGGACTCGAGGGCGTGAAGTCGGTGTGCATGGCCTTGCAGCAGTCCGAACGCTACGGCACGCCGCTCGGCCAGAGCCTGCGCGTGATGGCGCAGGAAAACCGCGACATGCGCATGAATGAGGCTGAGAAGAAGGCCGCCTCGCTGCCGCCCAAGCTGACCGTGCCGATGATCCTGTTCTTCCTGCCCTGTCTGTTCATCGTGATCCTCGGGCCGTCCTACATCAAGATCGCCACCATGCATTGAGTTGCGCTTGCCGCGCAGACGAGAACGCCCGGCATTGCCGGGCGTTTCTTTTTCGCGCGTGAGGTCGATGCATCGCGAAGCTAAGCGCTTCTCGCCCGAGACTGCCTTAGTCGTCCTTGGCGACGACCGGCGCAATTCGCGACGCGGTCCGCGGCCCGTCCTTGCGGTTCAGCATGTCGCGGAGATAGGCGACGTTGGCCGCCGCCTCGTCCGCCGGCAGGTCGGCCTTGACGATGGTTTCGGCCTCCGCGAAACGGCCCTGCAGGCCGACGACGAGCGCCAGGTTCTGCCGGATCCTTGTGTCGGCACGGGCGCTGGCATAGGCCTTGCGCAGCGTCTCTTCCGCCTTCGGCAATTCCTTGGTCAGCATGTAGGACAGGCCGAGATTGGACAGCACCGACGGCTCGTCGGGAGCCAGTCGCAGCGCACTCGCGTAATAGCGCCGCGCTTCGTCATGCCGGTTCATCTTGTCGAGCGTGGTGCCCTGCACCGACAGGATCCGCCAGTCCGGATTGTCCGGGCTGTGGGCGCGGCTCAGCACGTCGAACGCCGCCTGCGAATTGCCGTTGTCGGCCAGCGCGCGGCCGTAGGCGGCAAGCAGCGCCTTGTTGCCGGGATTGGAAATCGTGGCCTGCTCCAGCACGGCGCAGGCCTGCGCGCGCTGTCCGGACATCCGCAGCCCCTGGCCGTAGGCGATCGCGGCGTCGACATCCTTGGGATTCTTGCGATAGCGCTCGCCATAGACCTCGACGGCGCGGCGCGGATCATCGGGCGTGGGATCCGACGACCGGGACGCGATCGATCCGGTCACGTCGGACATGGTCTGGCAACCGCCCAGCCCTGCGGCCAGGACCGCGACGAGGGCGGCGGAAGCGAGATGCCGGGTCAAATTGGACTGTCGACGCATGGCACTGTCACTCACGAAATCGGGCAAATGGATCCAACTGAACGCGTCAGCAATAGATTGTTAACCCTAACGTCTGGTTAACTGGCGGCACCGACAACCCCGTGCGCCGGTTCCAGCCGCGCAGGCCGCGCAAGCCGCGGGCGCGCTACCATCCGCCATGAAAGGCGTGTAGTAGCCAGCAACGACGCCAGAACAAGCCGAGAGCCGCATGCCATCCGTGTTCGAGACCGCACCGACGACCGCCGCTACACCGATCACCTTCGTCACCAAGGCGACATGGGATGCGATCCGAAGCGCGCTGCCGGCACCGGCGCGCCGGTTCGCGGAGGCCAACGGCTTCGAGGCCAAGCCGGGCAAAGCCCTCGCCTTGCCGGCGGCCGACGGCGGCATCGCGCAGGTGCTGTTCGGCCTCGAGGACGCCGACCACAAGGCGCGTGATCCGTTCCGGCCCGGCGCCCTGCCCGGCCTGCTGCCGCCCGGCGTCTACCGCTTCGCCAACGCGCCGCATGATACACGACTTGCCGCGCTCGCCTTCGCGCTCGGCTGCTATCGCTTCGGCCGCTATCGCAAGGCCAGCGTCCCCGAGGTCCGCCTGGTGCCGCCCGACGGCGCCGACGCCGCCGAGATCACGCGGATGGCGGATGCGGCGGCGCTGGCGCGCGACCTCATCAACACGCCGTCCAACGACATGGGCCCCGCCGAGCTCACCGAGCTAGCGTGCGAGCTCGCAACCCGGTTCGGCGCCGCGTTCAACTGCATCAGCGGCGACGAGCTCGCGCAGAACTTCCCGCTGATCCACGCCGTCGGCATGGCGTCCACGCGCGCGCCGCGGCTGATCGATCTGAGCTGGGGCGATCCGGCGCATCCCAAGGTGACGCTGGTCGGCAAGGGCGTCTGCTTCGACACCGGCGGGCTCGACCTCAAGCCGTCGAGCGGCATGCTGTTGATGAAGAAGGACATGGGCGGCGCCGCCAACGTGCTGGCGCTGGCGCAGATGGTGATGGACGCGAAGCTGAAGCTACGGCTGCGCGTGCTGATCCCGGCGGTCGAGAACGCGGTTGCCGGCAATGCGTTCCGCCCGCTCGACATCTTCAAGTCGCGCAAGGGCATCACGGTCGAGATCGGCAACACCGACGCCGAAGGACGGCTGGTGCTCGCCGACGCGCTGGCGCTGGCCGACGAGGAGACGCCGGATCTCCTGGTCGATCTGGGCACGTTGACCGGCGCCGCGCGCGTGGCGCTGGGCCCGGATCTGCCGCCGTTCTACACCAATGACGAGGCGCTCGCCGGCGACGTCGCAGCTCACGCGAAGAGCGAGAATGACCCGTTGTGGCGGCTGCCGCTGTGGCCGGCCTACGATGCCTGGCTCGACTCCAAGACCGCCGACATCACCAACGCGCCGTCGGGCGGTTTCGCGGGCTCGATCACCTGCGCGCTATTCCTGCAACGCTTCGTCGAGCACGCGCGGAGCTGGCTGCATGTCGATATCTATGGCTGGACGCCGTCCGCAAAACCCGGCCGACCCGAAGGCGGCGAATGCCAGGCCGCGCGCGCGATCTACAAGTTGCTGAGCCAGCGCTATGCATGATCCCAGGCTGACACCTGCGCGTGCCGACCTTGCGGCGAAATACCTCGAGGGCAAGGTCAAGGCCGCACGTTTCGTCGAAGGCGAGACGTTCGAGGTCTTCGACGCCATCGCGCCGCTGCGGCAATCACCGGCGGCCGATGCCGAACAGATGACGCAGGCGCTGAGGGGCGAGCGCGTCACGGTGTACGATCGCAACGGCGAGGGCTGGGCATGGGGCCAGCTCGCCGATGACGGCTATGTCGGCTGGATTCCCGACGCCGCGCTGACGACGCCCGACGCGGCCCCCACGCACAAGGTGACGGCGCCGCGCACGCTGGCGTTTCCGGGCCCGTCCATCAAGCTGCCGCCGGCCGAAGCGTTGGCGATGGGGACGAAGCTAGCGATCGTCCGCGAGGACGGCCCCTTCGCGGTGACCCGCGAAGGCTGGCACCTGCCGCGCCGGCATCTCGCGCCGCTCGAGGTGATGGCGCAGGATTTCGTCGGGATCGCCGAGCAATTCGTCGGCACGCCCTATCTCTGGGGCGGCAAGTCGAGCCTCGGCATCGACTGCTCCGGCCTGGTGCAGATCGCGCTGACCGCCGCCGGCACCGGCTGCCCGCGCGACAGCGACATGCAGCAGGACGGCCTCGGCCGCGAACTGGCGGCAGCGGAATCGAAGCACCTGCAGCGCGGCGACCTGATCTTCTGGAAAGGCCATGTCGCGATTGCCCGCGATGCGGCGACGATCGTGCACGCCAATGCGCATCATATGGCGACGGTGGTGGAGAACACGCAGGCCGCGATCGCGCGGATCAAGGCCGCGGGCAACGAGGTCTTGGCGATCAAGCGGCTGTAGCCGCTTCCGTCATTCCGGGGCGATGCGAAGCATCGAACCCGGAATCTCGAGGTTCCGGGTTCAACGCTGCGCGTTGCCCCGGAACGACAGTCAGGTCGCCACTGTCCCCTCGCCGGCCGCTTCGATGCGGAACGCGGCGGCGAACAGCGCGCGGGTGTAGTCGCTCTTCGGATTCTTGAACAGCTCGGAGGCCGGCCCCTCCTCCTCGACCTTGCCGGATTTCATCACGATCAGATGGCTCGCGAGCGAGGCCACCACGCGCAGATCGTGCGAGATGAACATGTAGGTGAGATCGCGCTTGCGCTGCAGGTCGCGCAACAGGTCGACCATCTGGGCCTGGAGCAGCATGTCGAGCGCGCTGGTCGGCTCGTCCAGCACGACGAAGTTCGGCTCCAGCACGACCGCGCGCGCGATCGAGATGCGCTGGCGCTGGCCGCCGGAGAATTCGTGCGGATAGCGGAAGCGCCATTCGGGATCGAGGCCGACGTCCTTCAGCGCCTTGATCACCCGCGCCTCGCGCTCCTCGCGCGACAGCTGCTTCTGGTGCACCTCGAGCCCCTCGGCGATGATGTCGGCGACCGACATGCGCGGGCTGAGCGAACCGAACGGGTCCTGGAACACGATCTGCATGTCGCGGCGGAACGGCCGCATCTGCTTGAAGCGCAGGCCCTGGATGTCCTTGCCGAGGAACACGATCGGACCGTCGGAGGAAATCAGCCTGAGCAACGCGAGACCGAGCGTAGTCTTGCCGGAGCCGGATTCGCCGACGACGCCGAGCGTCTCGCCCTTGCGCACCGCGAGGCTGACGCCGTCGACCGCCTTGATATGGCCGACGGTCGAGCGCAGCAGCCCGCGCTTGATCGGAAACCAGACCTTGAGATTGTCCGCCGACATCACGACTTCCGCGCCCGGCTGCGGCGGCGCCGGATCGGGCTTCGGCTCGGCGGCGAGCAGCGCCTTGGTATAGGCGTGCTTCGGCGCGGTGAACACCTGCTCGACCGGACCCTGCTCGACGATCTTGCCGTTGTTCATCACGCACACCGTGTCGGCGATGCGGCGAACGATGCCGAGATCGTGGGTGATGAACAGCAGGCTCATGCCGAGCCGCGCGCGGATCTCGGCCAGCAGCGCCAGGATCTGCGCTTGCACGGTGACGTCGAGCGCGGTGGTCGGCTCATCCGCGATCAACAGATCGGGCTCGTTGGCAAGCGCCATCGCGATCATCACGCGCTGGCGCTGGCCACCGGACAATTGGTGCGGATAGCTCTTGAGCCGCGTCTCGGGCTCGGGGATGCCGACCTGGCCGAGCAATTGCAGCGTCCGCGCCCGCGCCGCCGAGCCACTTACGCCCTTATGCAGCGACAGGATCTCGCCGATCTGGGTCTCGACGGTCTGGAGCGGATTGAGCGAGGTCATCGGCTCCTGGAAGATGATCGAGATGTCGTTGCCGCGGACCTCGCGCATCTCCTGGTCGGACGCGGTCAGGAGATCACGGCCGCGGAAATGGATTGCGCCGGTGGGATGCGATGCCGTCGGATAGGGCAACAGCTTCAGCACCGACAGCGCGCTGACGGATTTTCCGGAGCCGGATTCGCCGACCAGCGCGACGCACTCGCCGCGCTTGATCGAGAACGAGATGCCGTCGACCGCGACCGAGCGGCCGAACGCGACCGAGAGGTCGCTGACGTCGAGCAGGGGCTGGTTGGTCGCGTCCATGCGTCAGCTCTTCGAGAACGTCTTGCGCGGGTCGAATGCGTCGCGCGCGGCCTCGCCGATGAAGATCAGGAGCGACAGCATGATCGCGACCGAGAAGAAGCCGGTGAGGCCGAGCCACGGCGCCTGCACGTTGGCCTTGCCCTGCGACAACAGTTCACCGAGCGAGGGCGAGCCGGGCGGCAGGCCGAAGCCGAGGAAATCCAGCGCCGTCAGCGTCATCACCGAGGACGAGACGATGAACGGCAGGAACGTCATGGTCGCGACCATCGCGTTCGGCAGCAAATGGCGGAACATGATCACGCCGTTGGAGACGCCGAGCGCGCGCGCCGCCTGGATGTATTCGAAGTTGCGGCCGCGCAGGAATTCGGCGCGCACCAGGCCGACCAGCGAGACCCATGAGAACAATAGCAGGATGCCGAGCAGGATAAAGAAGCCCGGCGGCAGCACCGCCGAAATGATCAGCAGCAGATAGAGCGAGGGGATCGCGGTCCAGATCTCGATCAGCCGCTGGAAGACCAGATCGGTCCAGCCGCCGAAATAGCCCTGCACGCCGCCGGCGGCGATGCCGATGATCGAGGACAGGATGGTCAGCGTCAGGCCGAACAGCACCGAGATGCGGAAGCCGTAGATCAGCCGTGCGACGACGTCGCGGCCCTGGTCGTCGGTGCCGAGCCAGTTGTATTCGAGGTCGCGGCAGCCGGTCAGTCCCTTTCGCTTCACCACGTCCGCGCATTCCTTTTCGGTCAGCAGCCAGGTCGGCTTCGACGGCACTGCCGTCGGCGGATCGAGGTTGCGGCTGTCGTAGGAGTAGCGGATCGGCGGCCAGATCATGCTGCCGCCCTTGGCCGCGATCTGCTTCTGCAGATAAGGATCGCGGTAGTCGGCCGCGGTTTCGAAATCGCCGCCGAAGGTGGTCTCGGCGTAGGTGAAAATCACCGGCCAGTAGTAGCGGCCGTCATATTTGACGAGCAGCGGCTTGTCGTTGGCAATGAAATTGGCAAACAGCGACGCCACGAACAGGCCGAGGAAGATCCAGAACGACCAGTAGCCGCGGCGGTTCGCCTTGAAGTTCTGCCAGCGCCGCTTGTTCAGCGGCGACGGCGAGAAGCCGTGCTGCGTGGCGGGCACCGCCTCGCCGAGCGGCGATTGCGTCGAGGTCTCGACCGGCTGGGGCGCGAGCATCGTCATCAGACCTCCCGCGCGCTTCGAAGTCGATCCTGGGATCGATCCACATATAGGCAAGGTCGGAGAGCAGATTGACCACCAGTCCGACCAGCGAGAAGATGAACAGCGTGCCGAACACGACAGGATAGTCGCGGTTCAATACGCTCTCGAAGCCGAGCAGGCCGAGCCCGTCGAGCGAGAAGATGGTTTCGATCAGCAGCGAGCCCGAGAAGAAGGCGTGGATGAACGCGCCCGGGAAGCCCGCGATCACAATCAGCATGGCGTTGCGGAAGACGTGGCCGTACAGCACCTGGCGTTCGCTGCAGCCCTTGGCGCGCGCGGTCATCACATATTGCTTGCGGATCTCGTCGAGGAACGAGTTCTTGGTCAGCAGCGTCATGGTGGCGAAGGCGCCGAGCGCCATCGACACCAAAGGCAGCGTCAGGTGCCAGAAATAGTCGATGATCTTCCAGTACCAGGGGAATTGCGACCAGCCGTCCGAGGTCAGGCCGCGCAGCGGGAAGATGTTGAGGAACGAACCGCCGGCGAACAGCACGATCAAGAGGATCGCAAACAGGAAGCCCGGGATCGCAAAGCCGACGATGATCACGGCCGAGGTCCAGGTGTCGAACCGCGAGCCATCCTGCACCGCCTTGCGGATGCCGAGCGGGATCGAGATCAGATAGGTCAGGAGCGTCATCCAGATCCCGAGCGACATCGAGACCGGCAGCTTTTCCTTGATCAGCTGGAGCACGCTGACGCTGCGGAAATAGCTGTTGCCGAAGTCGAAGCGGGCGAAGTTCCAGACCATCAGCGCGAAGCGCTCCGGCGCCGGCTTGTCGAAGCCGAACTGCACCTCGAGCTTCTTGATGAAATCAGGGTCGAGCCCCTGGGCGCCGCGGTATTTCGAGTTGATGGCCGCGCCCGCTCCCGCACCCTGGCCGCGCTGCGCGCCGAAATCGCCGCCGCCGCCCGACACGCGCGAGGTGCCGCCGGTGTCGGCGCCGTTGATCTGCGCGATGACACGCTCGACCGGACCGCCGGGGGCAAACTGCACGACCACGAAGGAAACGAACAGGATGCCGAGCAGCGTCGGCAGCATCAGCAGAATACGTCGGGCGATATAGGCGCTCATCAGCTACTTCGCCTGCTCGAGCTTCGCGGCCTTGGCTGCATCATACCACCAGTTCTCCGGCGCACCGACGCCCTGCGTATACTTGGCGAGCTTCTCGGTATGACCGAACTGATCCCAATAGGCGATCGGATGCGTGTTGCGGTACCATTGCGGCACCCAATAGCGGCCGGCGCGGAACACGCGGTCGAAGGCGCGGCAGGCGACCGTCAGCTCATGGCGGCTGTTCGCGCCGATGATCTTCTCGATCAGCGCGTCGATCGCGGGATTGGCGACCCCTGCGAGATTGTAGGAGCCCTTGGTCTTCGCGGCCTGCGAGGAGAAGAACGGTCGCATGCTGTCGCCGGGCGTCGCCGAGAAGCTGAAGCGCTGCATGGTCATGTCGAAATCGAAGTCTTCCACCCGGGGCGCGGTATTGCACCGCGTCGACCAGTCGGAATGTCGCATCGATGCCGAGCGTGCCGAGATTCTTGATGTAAGGCCCGTGATGCGGTTGCAGCGAGGGCTCGTCATTGAGGAATTCGATGGTGATGGGCTCGCCGTTCGGCAGCACCCGCTTGCCGTCCTTGACGACGCAACCGGCCTCGTTGAGCAGCTGCACCGCCTTGCGCAGCAGCGCGCGGTCCTGGCCCGAGCCATCGGACATCGGCGGCACGAACGGCAGGCCGAACACCTCATCGGGTATCTGGCCGCGGAACGGCTCGAGCAACGCCAGCTCCTCCGGCGACGGAGGCCCTTCCGCCACCATGTCCGAGTTCTGGAACGGCGAGACGGTGCGCGCATACGCATCGTACATGATGGTCTTGTTGGTCCACTCGAAGTCGAAGGCGCAGATCAGCGCCTCGCGCACGCGCGGATCCTTGAACTTGTCGCGGCGCATGTTGATGAACCAGCCCTGCGCGCCGGACGGAGTATCGTCAGGCAGCGTCTCGCGCTTGACCCGGCCGTCCTTCACCGCAGGAAAATCGTAGCGGGTGGCCCAGACCCGCGCGGTGAACTCCTCGCGGAACAGATAGCTCTTCGAGGTGAAGCCCTCGAAGGCCACGTCGCGGTCGCGATAGAATTCGTAGCGCACGGTATCGAAATTGTAGCTGCCGCGATTGACCGGAAGCTCGGCGCCCCACCAGTCCTTGACGCGGTCGAATTCGACGTAGCGGTTGACCTCGAAGCGACCGACCTTGTACGGCCCCGAGCCGAGCGGTGCGTCGAGCGTCGATTCCTCGAACGATCGCGTCGCATAATAGGCCTTGGAGAAGATCGGCAGGCCGGCGACATAGAGCGGCACGTCGCGCGCGCGGCCCGCCGCGAAGGTCACCACCACGGTCGCGTCATCCGCCGCCTCGGCCTTGACGAAGTCGCGCAGCTGCACCTGGATCAGCGGGTGCCCTTTTTCCTTCAGCGTATTGAGCGAGAAGGCGACGTCCTGCGCGGTCAGCTTGGAGCCGTCATGGAAGCGCGCCTCGGGCCGCATTGTGAAGCGGTAGATCAGCTTGTCCGGCGAAATCTGCACCGACTTCGCGGCATAGCCGTACATCGCGTCGGGCTCGTCGTTGGCGCGCGACATCAGCGTCGCGAACGTCATGTCCATGCCCTGCGCGCCTTCGCCCTTCAGGACATAGGCGTTCAGCGAGTTGAAGGTGTAGTAGGACTGGTTGTAGCCGCGCACCCACGGAATCACCGAGAACGCGCCGCCCTTCGGCGCCTTCGGATTGACGTAGTCGAAGATCTGGAAATCCGCCGGATATTTCAGGTCGCCGAACACCGACATGCCGTGCATCTCGGTTCCGTTGTCGGCAGCCGCCGGTGCGGCACGCAAGCCTGCAGCACTCAACGCACCGATGCCGAGACCGAGTGCGTGCCGACGGGAGAATAGCGCCATGCGCGGATCCTTGAGCTTTATGAACGCTTGAGCTTGGCCGCCTTGTCGGCGTCAGACCACCAAAGATTTGGGAATCCCGAAACACCATATTTCGGCAGCGGGTCGGGATGGCTGAAGCGATCCCAGTAGACGTAGCGCTGCTTGTCGTAATTGAAGTGTGGAACGCAATAGAAGTTCCAGAGCAAAACCCGGTCCAGCGCCTTGGCGGCGGCGACCTGATCGGCGCGGCTGTTGGCGAAGATGATCTTTTCGATGATGGCATCGACGGCCGGATTCTTGATGCCGGGAAGATTGTTCGATCCCTGTCGATCGGCGGCCTGCGAGCCGAAATTGTCGCGCTGCTCGTTGCCGGGCGAGATCGACTGTCCCCATACCTGGGTGACCATCTCGAAATCGAAATCACGCACCCGGTTCTGGTACTGCACGGTGTCGACCGCACGCAGATTGACGGTGATGCCGAGGCGCTCCAGGCTCGGCTTGTAGAACAGCGAGATCCGCTCCATGCCGGAATCGCCGCTGTTGCCGAGGATCTCGACCGTAAACGGCTGACCGGAGGAATCCACCAGCTTGCGATCGCGTATTTCAAAGCCGGCTTCCTTCAAGAGCCGCGTCGCCTCGCGCAGATTGGCGCGTACGTTTTCCGGCGTACCGCCGACCGGATCCTTGTAGGGCGTCGTGAAGACTTCGGGCGGCACCTTGTCGCGCAGCGTCTCGAGGATCTCGAGCTCCTTGCCTTCCGGCAGACCGGTCGCCATCAGGTCGGGGATGCCGTCGAAATAGCTCGAATCGCGATGATAATCGCCGGTCGAGAGCACGCGGTTCATCTCTTCGAAATCGAACGCGTAGTTGAAGGCGCGGCGCAGCCTGGGGTCGGCGAATTTCGGGCGCCTCAGGTTGAACACCCAGCCCTGCATCCGGCCCTGATTGCGGACGGTGAAGAGCTCCTTGAGCAGCCGCTTCTCGCGCACCGGCGAAACGTCGTAGGCCGACGCCCACTCCTTGGCGCTGCGCTCGTTGTACCAGTCGAACTGGTCGGCCTTCAGCGCCTCACGGGCAACGGTGTCGTCGCGGAAATACTCGTAGCGCAGCTCGTCGAAATTGTTCTGTCCGATCGCGATCGGAATATCCTTGCCCCAGTAATCCTTGACACGCTCGAGCACCACCGATCGTCCGGCGACGAATTCCTTGATCCGGTAGGGTCCCGAGCCGAGCGGCGGCTCCAGCGTGCTCGCGGTGATGTCGCGCTTCTTGCCCTGCGCGTCGGTGCCTTCCCACCAATGCTTGGGCAGGATGATGAGCTGGCCGGTGATCATCGGCAGCTCGCGGTTGCCCGGGCTGTCGAAGGTGAACTTGATGTCGCGATCGCCGATCTTTTCGGCCTTTTCGATGTGCCGGTAGTAAGCGCTGAACATCGGGCTGTTCGCCTTCAGCGCTTCGAAGGAGAAGATCACGTCCTCCGGCGTGACCGGCTTGCCGTCGTGCCAGCGTGAGCCCGGCCGCAGGCGGTAGATCACGTAGGAAAAGTCGTCGGGGAAGGCTGCCGCTTCGGCGAGCTCGCCGTAATACGTATCGGGCTCGTCGAGCGAGGCTTCCATCAGCGAGTCGTAGATGCGGGCGACGGACGCGGCGACCGTCCCCTTCAAGCCCGCGACGACCAGGTTGAAACTGTCATAGGTGCCGGGCTGGAACAGCCGCACCACGCCGCCCTTCGGCGCGTCCGGGTTGACGTAGTCGTAGCGCTTGAAGTCGGCGGGATATTTGATTTCGCCGTAGGTGGAGAGGCCGTGCCGCCATTTCAGCCCGTTGGGGGCGTCGTCGGCGAGGGCCGGCGTGATCGCCGACAGGCCGGAGTTGAGTCCGAGCGCCGGAGCGATTGCCGCCAGTGCGCTGCCTTGAAGGAGGTGTCGTCGGGTGATCGCCAAATTCGCTCTTCCTGCTTGCGGGCCCCGGTTACATGGGACCCAATATAAGGCAACGGTTCGACAAATTACGTTGCTTTTTCCTCATGATGTTCGCCCTGGAACAATATCGCTGCGGCGAAACGTCCCGATAACAACCCCGCGATAGCGGATTCCCCATGCGAAAACGGCCAGGCATTGCCTGGCCGTTTCATCCGCGTGCTGGCGAAGCAAATCGTTACTTCGAAGCGGTCGGGAGCGGAGCCGGGTGCTCCGAGTTCGAATTCAGATAGGCGATGATGTCGGCGCGCTCGCTGTCCTTCTGCACGCCGGCGAAGCCCATCGCGGTGCCGGGGATGAAGCCCTTCGGATTGGCGATGAACTTGTTGAGGTCGTCGAAGGTCCAGGTGCCGCCCTTGGCCTTCATCGCCGCCGAGAAATTGAAGCCGCGGCCTTCACCCCGCGCCTCGTTGACGATCCCGAAGAGGTTCGGACCGACGCGGTTCGGGCCGCCCTTCTCGAAGGTATGGCAGGCTCCGCACTTCTTGGCGGCCGCCGCGCCCTTCTCGACCGAGGCGGTCTGCAGCAGCTTCTCGATCGGCTCGGACGGGGCGGCTGCGGCCTCGCCGCCACCGCCATGGGACTCTTCCTTCACTGCGATCTCAAAACCCGGCTTCTCCGGCATCTTCGCGGAAAACACCGCCCCGGCGGTAAAGCTCATCACCAGGACGACGATGCAGGTGCCGAGAACCGCACCGAGGATTTTGTTGAGTTCGAAGGAGTCCATTTTGGGTCAGGCTCCGGGCCTTGAATGTCGACTTCAGGCCGGGAATACGGCCGCGGGGAGAGACCTGGGAATCGGCCTTATCGCACCGCCCCAAGCAGGGTTGAGATATCGGTTTGCCCGCGCTCTGGCAACCCGTATAAACGCGCCGAATTCCACCTCCTCCCCGGCAATTTCCGCAGGCCGGACGGGCCCCGATACGAATGACGCAATTCCGTACCTTGGTGCTGATTCCGGCCCGCATGGCCGCCACCCGACTTCCCGGCAAGCCGCTGCTCGACATCGCCGGATCGCCCATGATCGTCCACGTGCTGCGCCGGGCCGAGGAAGCCGGGATCGGCCGGGTCGCGGTTGCCACCGACACGGCCGAGATCGCGGCTGCGGTGCGAGCGGCGGGCGGCGAGGTCGTGATGACCCGCCCCGATCATCCGTCCGGTTCGGACCGGATCCATGAAGCGATGATGACCCTCGATCCTACCGGCGATGCCGAGATCGTGGTCAATCTGCAGGGCGATTTCCCGACCATCACGCCGGAAACCATCCGCAGCGTGATGCCCGCGCTCGACGATCCCGCGGTCGACATCTCGACCCTGGCCTCCCGCATCCACAGCGAGGAGGAGGACCGGGCCCCCAGCGTCGTCAAGGCGGTGGGCTCGCCGGTCGGCGCCGACCGGTTGCGCGCGCTCTATTTCACCCGCGCCACCGCGCCCCATGGCGACGGACCGCGCTACCACCATATCGGCCTCTACGCCTACCGCCGCGCCGCGCTTGAGCGGTTCGTCGCGCTGCCGCCCTCGCCGCTGGAAGCGCAGGAGAAGCTCGAGCAGCTGCGCGCGCTGGAAGCCGGAATGCGGATCGACATCACCATCGTCGACACCGTCCCCCGCGGCGTCGACACCCCGGCCGACCTCGAAACCGCCCGCAGAATACTTTCCAAAGCCTGAGTGGCATCTCGTTGTTGAGCATGATCTTTTCGGAAAACCGGTTTCCACTTTTCCGGATCATGCTCTAAAAGGCGCCGCAGGAAAGAACCCATGACCAAGAAGCTGAAAATCGCGTTCCAGGGCGAGCCTGGCGCCAATTCCCATATCGCGATCGTCGAGGCCTACCCCGACGCCGAGCCGATGCCCTGCCCGACCTTCGAGGACGCGCTGGCCGCGATCTCCTCGGGCGAGGCCGATCTCGGCATGATCCCGATCGAGAATTCGGTCGCCGGCCGCGTCGCCGACATCCATCACCTGTTGCCCGCCTCGGGCCTGTTCATCGTCGGCGAATGGTTCCTGCCGATCCGCCACCAATTGATGGCGCTCAAGGGCGTCAAGCTCGCCGACATCAAGAGCGTGGAGAGCCACGTCCAGGCGCTCGGCCAGTGCCGGCGTACGATCCGCAAGCTCGGCATCAAGCCGATCGTCGCCGGCGATACCGCCGGCAGCGCCCGCGACGTCTCAGAACGCGGCGACACGAGCGTGGCGGCGATCGCCTCGCGCCTGGCCGCCGACATCTACGGCCTCGACATCCTCGCCGAGGACATCGAGGACGAGGCCCACAACACCACCCGCTTCGTGGTGCTGGCGCGCGAGGAAAAATGGGCCGTGCAGGGCTCGGGTCCGCTGGTCACCAGCTTTGTGTTCCGGGTGCGCAATCTGCCGGCGGCGCTCTACAAGGCGCTGGGCGGCTTCGCCACCAACGGCGTCAACATGACCAAGCTCGAAAGCTACATGGTCGACGGCAATTTCTTCGCCACGCAATTCTACGCCGATGTCGACGGCCACCCCGATGATCGCGGGCTCGCCTTTGCGCTCGAGGAACTGAAATTCTTCTCGCGCGAATTCCGCATCGTCGGCGTCTATCCCGGCCACCCGTTCCGCGCCACGTTCAGCGAGACGCGGGACTAAGCCTGGCGCGAAGTCTTTCCATCCGTCGTCCCGGCGCAGGCCGGGACACATACGCCGCAGCGGACGTTGTGGGTGGGACTCGTCGTTCAAGCATCGCGCAACAATTACCATCGGTGGCTATGGGTCCCGGCTTTCGCCGGGACGGCAATCGTTATGTGGCGGCCTTCTTCCGCAGCCCGAACGCCTCGGCAAGCAGGCTGTAGGATTTCTTCCGTGCTGCGTGGTCGTAGACCGCGGTGATCACCATCAGCTCGTCCGCCTGGGTGGCCGCGATCAGCGGCTCCAGCTTCGCCATCACGGTCGCCGGGCTGCCGACGAACAGTCGCGCGCGGTTGCGTGCGATCGAGGCGCGCTCGGCGTCGGTGTAGGGATAGGCCATCGCCTCCTCGATATCAGGCAACGGCAGATACTGGCCGCGGTCGCGACGCAGCCGGTTGAGATCCATCGACATCGCAAGCTGCTCGGCCTCCGCATCGGTCTCCGCCGCGACGACGGCAACCGCCAGGATCGACTGCGGCGTCGCGCGCCAGCCCGACGGCTTGAAATGCGCGCGATAATTGGTCATCGCGGCGATTGCGTCGTGCGTGGCAAAGTGATGCGCGAAGGCAAAGCCCATCCCGACCTGGGCGGCAAGCTCGGCGGAATAGTCGCTCGAGCCGAGCAGCCAGATCGGCGGCAGCGGCGAATCATCCGGCATCGCCACCACATTGTTGTAGGGGTGGCCGGCCGGGAAATCGCGCGTCTCCCACAAGGTCAGCTCATGCAGCCGCTCGAGGAAATCGTCGCCCTCGCGGCGGTCGAGCCGGCTGCGCAGCGCGTAAGCCGTGGCGCCGTCGGTGCCGGGCGCGCGGCCGAGGCCGAGATCGATGCGGCCGGGAAACAAAGCCTCCAGCATCTTGAAGCGCTCGGCGACCACGAGCGGCGCATGGTTGGGCAGCATCACCCCGCCGGAGCCGACGCGGATATGCTCCGTCACCGCGGCGATCTGCCCGATCATCAGATCGGGCGCCGGGCTCGCGACGGACGCAAGGTTGTGGTGCTCGGCGAGCCAGTATCTGACGTAGCCGAGCCCGTCGACATGGCGCGCCAGGTCGATGCTGTTGCGGAGCGCAGCGGCGGGCCTGGTGCCGGTGGTGACGACGGACAGGTCGAGGACGGAGAGCGGAATCATGGCCGTCAGCCTAGTGTGGCGTCGCAAGGCGACAAAGGCCCCGGCCGCGCAGACCAGTCCCGCACCGGATTGTCGGTACCCGACGCCGTAGACTTTGGGACGAAAAATAGAGATTCATGCACAGGCTATTCTGCCCACCATCGACTCTGAGCTCCAGCGAACTGCTATTCCATAGTTTTATCAATATATACCATCGCGTTAATGTCATCCCCTCGCCAGGCGACTTGATCGCCCACCAAGCATCCTTGACAGTCGATATCGACCATTGTTTCGGAATTAATGGGCAATTTCCCACATACAATGGGCTGTTTGGTCGGGCCCGTTTCGCTTATCTTGGAGCGATCATACCGAGCCCGGACGTCTGCCCTCCAGTTGCGGAGCCCTTGCGTATCATGACCGAGACCATTTCCTCCGTATCGAACGGCCAGCGCGCGCCGAAGATGCCGAAAATCTCCTTCGAGTTCTTCCCGCCGAAGACCGAGGAGATGGAGCGCACGCTGTGGGACACGATCAACCGGCTGGCGCCGCTGACGCCGAACTTCGTCTCCGTCACCTATGGGGCCGGCGGTTCGACCCGCGAGCGCACCCATTCGACCATCACCCGCATCCTTCGCGAGACCGATCTGCTGCCGGCCGCGCATCTGACCTGCGTCAGCGCCTCGCGCGGCGAGATCGACGACGTCGTCGATCGCTACCATGAGGTCGGCGTCCGCCACATCGTGGCGCTGCGCGGCGACCCGCCCGGCGGCATCGGCACGCCCTACTTCACCCATCCCGACGGCTACCAGAGCTCGGCCGAGCTCGTCGCCGGGATCAAGAAGCGCCACCCCGACATCGAGATCTCGGTGTCCGCCTATCCGGAGAAGCATCCGGAAGCGAAGGATTTCGACGCCGACATCGATACGCTGAAGGCTAAGGTCGACGCCGGCGCAACACGCGCGATCACCCAGGTGTTCTTCGACAACGACCTCTACCACCGCTATGTCGACAGGGTGCGCGCGTGCGGCATCGAGATTCCGATCGTGCCGGGCATCATGCCGATGCACAATTTCAAGCAGGCGCGCAATTTCGTCACCCGTGCCGGCACCAGCGTGCCGGACTGGCTCGCCGAGAAGTTCGACGGCCTCGACAACGACGCCGAGACCCGCAAGCTGGTGGCGGCGACGGTCGCTGCCGGCCAGGTGCAGAAGCTGTTCAAGCACGGCGTCGACACCTTCCACTTCTACACCATGAACCGCGCGGACCTCGTGTTCGCGATCAGCCATCTGCTCGGCATCCGGCCGAATGGCACCCAGAAAGCTGCTTAAATCATGTCCGTACCGGTTTCCCCCAAGCGTAACGCTTTGCTCGCGGCTGCCCGCGAGCGCATCCTGGTGCTCGACGGCGCCATGGGCACGATGATCCAGGGCCTGCAGTTCGACGAAGCCGCCTTCCGCGGCGAACGCTTTGCGGACTTCCACCGCGACATCAAGGGCAACAACGATCTCCTGATCCTGACCCAGCCCGAGGCGATCACGGACATCCACGCCGCTTATCTGCGTGCCGGTGCCGACATCGTCGCGACCAACACGTTCTCCTCGACCTCGATCGCGCAGGCCGACTACGACATGTCCGACCTCGCCTATGAGATGAACCTGCAAGGTGCCCGGCTTGCCCGCGCCGCCGCCGAGCGCGTGTCGGCCGAGGACGGCAAGGAGCGCTTCGTCGCCGGCGCGCTCGGCCCGACCAACCGCACCGCCTCGATCTCGCCCGACGTTTCCAATCCCGGCTATCGCGCGGTGACCTTCGACGATCTGCGCAAGGCCTATGGCGAACAGGCCAAGGGCCTGCTCGACGGCGGCGCCGACCTGCTGCTGGTCGAGACCATCTTCGACACGCTGAACGCCAAGGCGGCGCTGTACGCGATCTCCGAGATCATCGAGCAGCGCGGCATCGACGTGCCCGTGATGATCTCCGGCACCATCACCGACAAGTCCGGCCGCCTGCTCTCCGGGCAGTTGCCGGAGGCGTTCTGGCATTCGGTGCGGCATGCCAGGCCGATCACGATCGGGTTCAACTGTGCGCTCGGCGCCGAGGATCTGCGCGCGCACATCGCCGATATCGGCCGCGTCGCCGACACGCTGGTGTGCGCCTACCCGAACGCCGGCCTGCCCAACGAGTTCGGCCAGTATGACGAGACGCCGGACTACATGGCGCGGCTGATCGGCGAGTTCGCCGCCGCCGGCCTCGTCAACATCGTCGGCGGTTGTTGCGGCACCACGCCGGACCATATCGCTGCGATCGCCAGGGCCGTCGCCCCGCACAGACCGCGCGTGGTGCCCGAGATCGAATCTCGTCTCAGGCTCTCCGGCCTCGAGCCATTCACGCTGACCGACGCGATTCCGTTCGTGAACGTCGGCGAGCGCACCAACGTCACCGGCTCCGCCCGCTTCCGCAAGCTGATCACCGCGGGCGACTACACCGCCGCCCTTCAGGTCGCGCGCGACCAGGTCGAAAACGGCGCCCAGGTCATCGACGTCAACATGGACGAAGGCCTGCTCGATTCCGAGAATGCGATGGTGACGTTCCTCAACCTCGTCGCCGCCGAGCCCGACATCGCGCGCGTGCCCGTGATGGTCGACTCCTCCAAGTTCCACGTCATCGAGGCCGGCCTGAAGTGCATCCAGGGCAAGCCGATCGTGAACTCGATCTCGATGAAGGAAGGCGAGGAGAAATTCCTGCACGAGGCGACCGTCGCCAAGCGGCACGGTGCCGCGGTCGTCGTGATGGCGTTCGACGAGACCGGCCAGGCCGATACGTTCGCGCGCAAGACCGAGATCTGCAAGCGCGCCTATGACATCCTGGTCAACCGACTCGACTTCCCGCCCGAGGACATCATCTTCGATCCGAACATCTTCGCGATCGCGACCGGCCTCGAGGAGCACAACAATTACGGCGTCGACTTCATCGAGGCGACGCGCTGGATCCGCCAGAACCTGCCGGGCGCCCACATCTCCGGCGGCGTCTCCAATTTGTCATTCTCGTTCCGCGGCAATGAGCCGGTGCGCGAGGCGATGCACTCGGTGTTCCTGTATCACGCCATCCATGCCGGCATGGACATGGGCATCGTCAATGCCGGGCAGATGATCGTCTATGACGACATCGACCCCGAGCTGCGCCAGACCTGCGAGGACGTGATCCTCAACCGCGATCCCGGCGCGTCGGAGCGGCTGCTGGCGCTGGCCGAGAAATTCCGCGGCAAGGAGAAGCAGACCAAGGAAGCCGATCTCGCCTGGCGCGAATGGCCGGTCGAGAAGCGGCTGTCGCACGCGCTGGTGCACGGCATCACCGAGTTCATCGAGGCCGATACCGAGGCCGCGCGCGTCAACGCGTCCCGCCCGCTCGACGTCATCGAGGGCCCGCTGATGGCCGGCATGAACGTGGTCGGCGACCTCTTCGGCGACGGCAAGATGTTCCTGCCGCAGGTCGTGAAATCGGCCCGCGTGATGAAGCAGGCGGTCGCCTATCTGATGCCGTTCATGGAGGAGGAGAAGGCGCGCAACCTCGCCAACGGCATCACCGGCGGCCGCAATGCCGCGGGCAAGATCGTGCTCGCGACGGTGAAGGGCGACGTCCACGACATCGGCAAGAACATCGTCGGCATCGTGCTCCAGTGCAACAATTTCGAGGTCATCGACCTCGGCGTCATGGTGCCCGCCAACAAGATCATCGAGACCGCGAAGGCCGAGGGCGCCGATATCATCGGCCTATCCGGCCTGATCACGCCCTCGCTCGACGAGATGAGCTTCCTCGCCGGCGAGTTGGAACGGCAGGGCATGAACGTGCCGCTCTTGATCGGCGGCGCCACCACGAGCCGCGTGCATACCGCGGTGAAGATCGACCCGAACTACCCGGGCGGCCCGGTCGTGCATGTCAACGACGCGAGCCGCGCCGTCGGCGTCGCCTCCTCGCTGCTGTCGGCCGACAAGAAGCAGGCTTATGCCGCCGAGGTGCGCGCCGAATATGCGAAAATCTCGACCGCGCATTTCCGTGCCCAGGCCGACAAGAAGCGGCTGAAGCTCGCTGAGGCCCGCACCAACAAGGTCGCGATCGACTTCGCAGCGGCGCCGCCGAAGCAGCCGGCCTTCTTCGGGCTGAAGAGCTTCGACGCCTACGATCTCGCAGAGCTCGCTGATTACATCGACTGGACGCCGTTCTTCCAGACCTGGGAGCTGACCGGCCGCTTCCCGGCGATCCTCGACGATCCCAAGGTCGGCGAAGTCGCGCGCTCGCTCTATGCCGACGCGCGCAAGATGCTGGACACGATCATCAAGGAGAAGTGGTTCACCGCCCGCGCCACCATCGGCTTCTGGCCGGCCAATGCCACAGGCGACGACATCGAGGTCTATGCCGACGAGACGCGGAAGCAAAAGATCGCGACCTTCCACACGCTGCGCCAGCAGCTCGAGAAGCGCGAGGGCCGCTTCAACGCGGCGCTGTCCGACTTCATCGCGCCCAAGGAAACCGGCGTCCCCGACTATATCGGCGGCTTCGTCGTCACGGCGGGGATCGGCGAGGATGCGGTCGCCGACCGATTCAAGAACGCCAATGACGACTACTCCTCGATTCTGTGCAAGGCGCTGGCCGATCGCCTGGCCGAAGCCTTTGCCGAGCGCATGCATCAGCGCGTGCGCAAGGAGTTCTGGGCCTATGCGCCCGACGAGGCGTGGTCGGCGGACGAACTGATCCTCGAGAAGTACGACGGCATCCGCCCGGCGCCCGGCTATCCGGCGCAGCCCGACCACACCGAGAAGCGGACGCTGTTCGCGCTGCTCGATGCCGAGAACACCGCCGGTGTGAAGCTGACCGAGAGCTTTGCGATGTGGCCGGGCTCGTCGGTCTCGGGCCTGTATTTCTCGCATCCCGAGAGCTTCTATTTCGGTGTCGGCAAGATCGAGCGCGACCAGGTCGAGGACTATGCCGCGCGCAAGGCCATGACGGTCGCCGAGGTCGAGCGCTGGCTCGCGCCGGTGTTGAACTACATCCCGTCGCAGGACGGCGCGAAGGGTCAGGCGATCGCGCCCGCCGCGACGCCAGCCAACGATGCGGAACTGGCCTCGCATCCGAAGGGCTGCACCTGCGCCGTGCACTTGGCGTGGCGCAAGAAGGCCGTGGGCGCGGGGTAAGCCCCGCCAAGACTTGTCATCGCCGGGCTTGACCCGGCGATCCATCTACCAACAAAATTCTCACGAAGATTGATGGATGCCCGGGCATCCTCGCGAAGACGCGCTTCGCGCTCTTGCCCGGACATGACGCGAGGAGTGCACTCGATGCAGTTCTTCTCCTTCTGGCGGTCGCTGGCGAGCTTCCGGGTGCGGATCGCGCTCAACCTCAAGGGGGCGCCGGCCGAGGCCGTGTTCGTCGATCTCGAGGCCGACGCGCATCGCGCCGACGCCTATCGCAAGCTCAATCCGCAGATGGCGCTGCCGGCGCTGGTGACCGACGACGGCACGGTGCTGGTCCAGTCGCTCGCGATCATCGATTATCTCGACGAGACCCATCCCGACCCGCCGCTGCTGCCATCAGATGCGCTCGGGCGCGCCCGGGTGCGCGGACTTGCGCTGATGGTCGCCTGCGAAGGCCATCCGCTGCTAACGCCGCGGGTGCGCCGCTATCTCGACCGCGAGCTCGATCTGCGCGACAGCCAGCAGCAGGCATGGCGGCGGCACTGGACGATCGAGACGCTGGCCGCGCTCGAGGGCCACCTCGCCGGCCACAGGGCGACTGGCACCTTCTGCCACGGCGATGCGCCGACCCTCGCCGACATCTGCCTGGTCGGCCACGTCACGGCGGCGATCAACCAGCAGATCAGCCTGGCGCCCTGGCCGGCAGTGAAGCGCATCCACGAAGCCGCCATGGCGCTGCCGGCATTCGCCAAGGCGCATCCGTCCGCACAGCCCGATACGCCTGAGGCGATGCGGGCGAAGGCACCGTAACGAATATCCTCCACCGTCGTCCTAACGAAAGCCAGGAGCCCATAACCACCGCATTCGGTGATGAACGGGATCGTGGCCCCAGCGTCGCGCAACAACGAATATTCGGGGTAATGGGTTCTGGCCTTCGCCAGGACGACGATGGGGATAGCTCGATTCAAGATGTCGAACATCGCTGTCATCACCCGCACACGCGGTTGATCCAGTGAAGTAGCCCGAGCTCCGTCCATTCGTCGACCCTGCGAAAGCAGGACCCATACGCCGCAGCTTGTGTTGGGGAAGGGACTCGTCGTTCCAGTGTCGCAGAGCGATTGGCATTTGTGGTTATGGGTCCCGGCTTTCGCCGGGACGACATCGAGTGTGTTG
The DNA here is from genome assembly GCF_054056355.1 of Bradyrhizobium sp. USDA 3364. Classification (NCBI taxonomy): domain Bacteria; kingdom Pseudomonadati; phylum Pseudomonadota; class Alphaproteobacteria; order Hyphomicrobiales; family Nitrobacteraceae; genus Bradyrhizobium; species Bradyrhizobium sp. USDA 3364. The sequence continues at coordinate 3,552,397 of NZ_JBSRYG010000002.1, read as the reverse complement.
CAGGATCGAGTGATACGTTCGCATTCTCGCGACAGGTCTGCACGACTTCGGCGTCCGCCAGACCGGTCGGGCCTCAAGCCACGATCCCGTGCAGCCCCAGCCAGCCCGTATAGAGGCCGACCAGCACGATCAGCGCAACCGACACGTAGGGGGCGCGCTGGGCGAAGCGGCTGAAGCCGCCCCAATGACGCTCGACATGACGCAGGCTGAGCGCGGCTGCGACGCCGGCAGAGACCATGGTGATCGCAAGCCCGATGCCGAAGCAGAGCACCAGCACGAAGCCGAGGCTGAACTGCTTGAGCTGAAGGCAGAGCAGCAGCACGGTGATCGCCGCCGGACACGGAATCAGCCCGCCGGTCAGGCCGAACAGGATGATCTGCCACGTCGTGACGGTCCGCCCGGCAAAGCGCTTGCGGATGTCGGCCGCGTGTGCGCGCGCATGCGCATCATCCGCGTCGCCGAGGTCCATATGCGCGTGGCCGTGCTCCTCGAACAGGACCTCCGCGATGTCCGCCCGCACCGCAATCCGTGCCTTGAAGGCATGCGGCTCCGGAATCTCGTCGAGGCTTTCCAGATAGCTGCTCCGGTCGGTGAAGCGGAAATGCTGCTCGCTGCCATCGGGGCGGATCGTCACCATGCTCACCGCGTCCGCCGCCGGCAGCGTCCCGGACTCGCTGCGCAACCGCCAACGCGGCGGCACGCCGTCCTCGAAGATTTCGAGCGACAGCGCTTGCCCGGCCAGGGCCAATTGGCGGGTTTCGTCATGATGATGGTCATGATCGTGATCATGGTGATGGTCGTGTTCGGCGTTCTGCTCACGCCAGGTGCGCCAGGCCATCCAGGCCGCGATCGCGATGATGATCGCCGCCGAGGCCAGTTGCAGCCAGGCTTCGCTGCGCTCGCCGGACCATTGCTGGCCGAAATGCAACCCAGCCAGCGCGATGATCCAGACGATCGCGGTGTGCGAGATCGTGGCCGACAGGCCGAGCAGTACCGCCTGCACCACCGTGCCGCGGATCGCGACGATGAACGCCGCCATCATCGTCTTGGAGTGGCCGGGTTCGAGGCCATGCAGCGCGCCGAGCAGGATCGCACTGGGGATGAACAGCCATGCATGCGCGCTGCTCTGCTGGAGCAGCTGGGAAAGATCGGCCATAGCTTTCACTTCAAATAGGTACGAACGACGTCGATCAGATCAGCGGCGCCCTGTGCCTTCTCGGGATCCTTTTCCCGCGCAGGGTCCACCACGTGATGGCGAATGTGATCCTCGAGCAGTTCCGCGGTGAGGCCGTTGATGGCGCCGCGGACCGAGGCCACCAGCATTAACACGTCGGCACAGCCGATCTCGGACTCCAGCGCCCGCTCGACCGCCTCCAACTGCCCCTTGATGCGGCGGACCCGGCCGACGAGCTTGGACTTGTGCTTGATGGTGTGCGACATGCAAGTAATATAGGGGGGTACCCTATATTGGTCAACAGCGCTGTCGGCTCATCTCGTCGGCCACGAGGTTGCGGGGCGAACTCAGCGCTGCGATTGTTCCTGTCACAACTGCTGAAATCTTGGTGATCCGCCGATTCGGCTCAGCAGTTGACACCGACGACGAAAAGCAGTTCGTCGAGCGCGTGCTCGACATTCGCGTCCCCTCTGAAAGCGCATTGGGCCAGATCGAGGCGTCCAGCCGGCTGGTGAGCGATCACGACCGGCTCTATCTGAGCTCGCCGGCGGTGCGGATCGACGCCAACAACGAGGCCGAGATCACCAATATCGGCTTCGTGATCGGGCCGAAGGTGCTGGTCACGGTGCGGTTCGCGCAGCTCACCACGTTCGACGACGTCATGAAACGGATCGACACCGACAAGAGCCTGCAAAACGGCATGTGCGTGTTCACCGCGCTGCTCGAGGCCATGGTCGATCGCGGCGCCGACGTGCTCGAGCATCTCGGCGCCAAGACCGACAAGCTGTCGCGCGGTGTCTTCAAGGGCGGCCTAGTGCGGAGCAAGCGTCCGGTGCGCTCGAGCCGCCGGCTGCGCGAGGCGCTGGAAAATATCGGCGAGCTGGCCGATCGGCTGGCGAAGGCGCGCGACGTGCTGCTCGGTGTCGGCCGGGTCGCGACCTTCGCCGACGACGTCGGCAATGAATGGATCACATCGGCGTCGAAGCGGCGGCTCGAGGCGGTGTCCAAGGATGTGGCTTCGCTCGGCGATTACGAGACGCGGCTGTCGGACAAGATCCAGCTCTTGCTCGACGCCGTGCTCGGCTTCATCAACATCCAGCAGAACGACCTGTTCAAGATCCTGACCATCGTTTCCGTGGTCGGCGTGCCCCCGACCATCCTGGTCGGCGTCTGGGGTATGAACTTCAAGGAGATGCCGGAGCTCGGCTGGAGCTTCGGCTATCCCTTGGCCTGGGCTGCGATCATCGCCAGCGGCATATTGCCGATGCTCTGGTTCAAGCGGCGCGGCTGGTTCGATTAGACAAGCGAAGTTGAAACGCCGCGGCGTTATCGGCGTTGAGAACCTGCCTGGATCTCTCTAAATCTGGAGCTGCCCCAACCGTCCCGCGGCGCCGTCATCCCCCACCGAGAGTCATCTCATGCGACCCCACATCATCTGCCACATGGGCACGTCGATCGACGGCCGGCTTCATCCCAGCCGCTTCACCAAGGCCGCCGCCGGCATTCCGGCCGACGTGCTGCGTTCGCACTATGAGCGGATCCATGACGGCTTCAATGCCGATGGCTGGATCATCGGCCGCGTTACCATGAACGAGATGGCGAAGGGATCGGAGCGCCACATCGCCAACCCACCGAAACTGCCGCGCGAGGCGCATCTTTCCAACCGCGACGGCCGCAAGCTCGCTGTCGGCATCGATCCGTCGGGCCGCGTGCATTTCGGCAAGGACAATGTCGGCGGCGATCATGCGGTTGCGGTGCTCAGCGAACAGGTCTCGGATGGCCATCTCGCCGAGCTGCGCGAGGACGGCGCGTCCTACATCTTTGCCGGCGCCAAGGGCGACGATCTGGCGGGCGCGATGGCGCAGCTAGCGGCGCTGTTCGGCGCCAAGACGCTGCTGCTCGAAGGCGGCGGCGGCATCAACGGCGCGTTCCTGAAGCACGGCCTGATCGACGAGTTCAGCACGCTGATTTTTCCGGCGGTCGACGGCGTCGCCGGAACGCAAAGCATCGTCGACTATCACGGCCCGGACGGCGATCGCCCCGGCGCCGGGCAATCGCTGCGGCTCACACATTGCGAGACACTGGAAGGCGGCATGGTCTGGCTGCGTCACGCGGTGGAGCGCGCGCCGGGCTGAGCGCGCGCCTGTTCTCGTCTCAATGGGGGCGCGTGCTTTTGCCGTGCCAGACCCACGCCTCCGCCGGTTTCCAGAAATGCGTCTGGCCGCAATGCGGGCATTGGACGGGGAGCGCGACACCGGGGAGCGTTTCAAGCACGACCGTCTCGGCGTCCAGGCCGGTCTGTACGGGCTTGCCCGTCTCCGGGCAACGGACCAGGATGTCCGGCATCAATACCCCCTGCGGAGCTTCGGCTTGCAGCCGGGTTTGAGGCGATCGTAACGGCCGACCGGTGTCCAGCCGCGGAACATAGTCCCGCCGCGCTGGTTTTGCTAAACTGTCATCAGTGGACGTCAGCTCCGGGGTGCGCAGATGAAGAAAACAGATGTGACCTGTCCATGTTGCGGCGCAGGATTTCGCCGGCTGGAGCTGTGGTCCGAACCCGGCTCGAACGGTGAGTACCGCTGCCCGGTCTGTGAGACCGCACTCGAGGTCTTCGACGGATCGATGCTGATCGCCTATCGGCTCACGATCCAGCCGGAACGCAGCTCGGGTCGCCAACGGGGCCACCCGGCCGCGTAACACGGGTGACCCCGCCTTGCCCGCGCTGGTGGTCCGACCCGCGGGCTAAGCAGATGACGATCTGACCAACGCGGCATTGCAGTCTCGTGACAAGAGGCGCGCTGTCCCCGACATTCAGCGCGTCATCGAAATTTCACGGAACGTCGAAATGCGAGTGCGCGTTGCGCCTCTGGCTGTGATGGAGGTCGCAATGAAGAACGCCATCGCGTTGATCATTGTCCTTGCCGTTCTGATCGGTGGAGGTTTCGCGCTCTACAAATTCGACGATGGTCGGGCGCACCGGACCGACCCGTCGATTTCGCGGAGCGCCGCGAGCGATTAGGCCTTCTCGACCCAGCCGCTCCGGCACGCGGCAACGAAGAACGCGACGCCGTTCGCGACATGCGCGTCGATCTCGGGATCGAATGCCTTCAGGTCGACCTGGAACATGGCCCGGAACAGCATCGGCACGACGATGATGTCGAGGAATATCCGCGCCGTGGTCGGAAGATGTTCCGAGGCGAAGGCCGGCAGCTTGCCGAGTTCGTCGGATTGCGTCAGGTCGCGCAGCAGGTGAACCCCGAGCTCGGTGGCGAGCGCGCGCGCCCTCTGGTTGACGTTGGCAGCGATCTCCGGGAAGCGATGCGTCTCGGCGATGGCGAGCCGCATCAGGCCGATCCGGTCGGTGTCGAAACCCCAATGCAGCAGCGTCAAGGCGGCGCTGGTAAGCCGCTCCTCAACCGTCACGCCGACCGGCGCGCCCGCCTTGAACTCCGCGATCCGTGCCAGGATGTCCCGCGTCACCACTTCGGTGAACAGCGCCCGCTTGTCGCGGAAGCGTGCATAGATCGTGCGCTTGCCGGAGCGCGCGGCTTCGGCAATCTCGTCGATGCTCGCGCCCTCGAACCCGCGCGCCAGAAACACCTTGCGTGCCGCGTCGAGGATGCGGGCATCGACCTCGCCGGCCAATTCCTTCGGCGGCCGGCCGGCGCGCACCTCGATCGGCTTCGCCTTGGGCACCCGCGGCTTCTTCAAGGTGCTGGTTGTCATGGCCTTTAACGACGCTGAATCTCGCGCAGCGCCAGGTCGAATCGCTGAAGGCGCAGCGCAAGAGCGCGGTCGCCAACCTCGCCCAGGCCGGGGCGCAACGCGACCAGGCCAAGCTCAATCTGTCCTACACGACGGTGACCGCCGCGCAGCCGGGCCGCGTCGTCAACCTGTCGGCCGCGGTCGGCCAGTTCGCCCAGGCCGGCACCAACCTCACGATGTTCGTGCCGGACCAGATCTGGGTCACCGCGAACTTCAAGGAGATCCAGCTCGACCGGATGCGGCCCGGCGAGAAGGCGACGCTGAAGATCGACGCCTATCCCGGCCGGACCATCGAGGGCCATCTCGAGAGCGTGCAGCCGGGCTCCGGCACCGCGTTCTCGCTACTGCCGGCGCAGAACGCCACCGGCAACTACGTCAAGATCGTGCAGCGCGTGCCGGTGAAGATCGTGATGGACAACCCGCCGACCGACGTCGCGCTCGGCCCGGGCATGTCCGTTGTACCGACCGTGCGCGTCGATTCCTCACCGTCGCTGTTCGAGCGCCTTGGAAAGCTCATCGGGAGGCCGTGATGAGTGCCGTTGCGATCGACGCAAAAGGCATCCCGGCTCCGAGCGTCACCGTCAATCCCTGGCTGATTGCCATCGTGGTCGCGCTCGCGAGCTTCATGGAGGTGCTCGACACCACCATCGCCAACGTCGCGCTGCCCTACATCGCGGGCGGCATGGGCGTCAGCGAGGACGAAGCCTCCTGGGTGGTGACGAGCTACCTGGTCTCCAACGCCATCATCCTGACCGCTTCCAGCTTCCTCGCCAAAATGCTGGGCCGCAAAACCTTCTTCCTGATCTGCCTCGGCATCTTCACGGTCAGCTCGATCCTGTGCGGGTTCGCGCCCAACCTCAACGCGCTGCTGCTGTTCCGCATCCTGCAAGGGCTCGGCGGCGGCGGCATGGTGCCGGTGGCGCAGTCGATCCTTGCCGATGCCTTCCCGCCGGCCAAGCGCGGCCAGGCGTTTGCGGTGTTCGGCATCGCCGTCGTGGTGGCGCCGGTGGTCGGCCCGACGCTCGGCGGCTGGCTGTCCGACAATCTGTCCTGGCACTGGTGCTTCCTGATCAACGCGCCGGTCGGCGTGTTCGCGATCGCGCTGATCGCGGCGGTGCTGCAGGAGCCCGCGAAAGCCAAGGATCAGAAGCAGGACAGCAGTTTCGACTTCATCGGCTTCGCGCTGGTCGCGACCTTCCTCGGCGCGCTCGAGGTGATGCTCGACCGCGGCCTGGAGGACGACTGGTTCGCTTCGTCTTTCATCATCGCATCAGCGGTGATCTGCGCCACCGCGTTTGTGCTGATGATCCCGTGGGAGATGACCCGCCGCAATCCGATGATCGACCTGCGCATGGTCGCAAGCCGGCAGTTCGGCGCCAGCTTCCTGGTGATGCTGGCGACCGGCGCGATCCTGCTCGCGACCACCCAGTTCCTGCCGCAGCTGGTGCAGCAGGATTTCGGCTACACCGCGACCTGGGCCGGCCTCGTGCTGTCGCCCGGCGGCGTCGTCACCATGCTGATGATGTTCGTGGTCGGCCGGCTCGCCGCCAAGGTGCAGCCGAAATACCTGATCATCGCCGGCGCGCTGGTGATCGCCGCCTCGATGTACAGCATGACCAACGTGTACGGCGACCTCGGCTTCTGGTTCATGGCGCGATCGCGCATGCTGATCGGCGTCGGCCTGCCGCTGATCTTCGTGCCGATCATGGCGGCGTCCTATGACGGAATTCCGCCCAACAAGACCGACCAGGCCTCCGCGCTGATCAACGCGGCGCGCAACACCGGCGGCTCGATCGGCGTCTCGATCGTGTCCAACGTGCTGACGCACCGCCAGCAGTTCCACCAGAGCCGGCTGGTCGAGCAGGTGACGCCGTCAAGCCCGCAATATCAGGACACGCTGCACCAGGTGACCGACTTCTTCGTTGCCCAGGGCAATTCGCTGGCGCAGGCGCAACAGCAGGCGATCCAGTGGATCGGGCAGCAGGTGCAGATCCAGGCCTCGTTCCTGTCATACATGGATGCGTTCTGGGTGTTGATGCTGATCGCGCTGTCGGCGATCCCGCTGGCGCTGACCTTGCGCAAGGTCAAGCTCGGCGGCCCCGCCCCTGTCGGTCACTAGGCCGGCATGGATCGAGTATCACGTCACGGGCGCACGAAGATTCGCCATCGCGATCTTCGTGCGCAGCCACGCCTCGAACGCCGCGACATGGCTGCGGCCTTTGGCTTCGGCGGAACGCACCAGATAATAGGACACCGTCTCGACCTCGAATTCGGGATGATCGAACGGCGCGACCAGCGTGCCCTTCCTCAATTCATCGGCGGCAAGCAATTCGCTCTCGAGCACCACGCCGAGACCTTCGACGGCCGCGTCGATCGCCATCGTCGAACGGTCGAACCAGAGTTCGTGACGCGCCCTGATGTTGGTCCCGACCACCTGGCGCAGATAGTCGGTCCAGGTCAGCGCATTGGAAGAATGAATGAGCGTTGCGCGGCCGAGATCACCGGGCTCGCGCAGCTGAACCTGCTCGATCAGCCGCGGACTGCACAGCGGACGCAACCGCTCCGCCAGCAGCGGTTCGGCCTGCCGGCCATTGCCGGCGGGCGGGCAGCCATAGGCGATGGCGAGGTCGAACCGGATGGTTTCGAGATCGCGCAGGTCCGACATCGTCGACAGCCGGATCCCGATCTCCGGATGCAGCTCGATGAAATTGCCGATCCGCGGCTGCAGCCATTTGGCGGCGAAGCTCGGGCCGCTCGCGATGAACAGATGGTCGCGCTGCGACTGCGGCGCCACCAGCCGCGTCGCGCCCACGATGGTTCCGAAGGCGCGCTCGATCTCGCTTGCATAGACCCGGCCGGCATTGGTCAGCACCGCGCGCCCGGCGTGCCGTGAGAACACCTGAACGCCGAGGAAGTCTTCGAGCTTCTGGATGTGATGGCTGATGGCGGACGGCGTGACGCCGAGTTCCTCGGCGGCGCGGCTGAAGCTGCCATGCCGCGAGGCCGCCTCGAACGCCAGCAGCGCCTTGAGCGGCGGCATGCGCGGCCGTTGCGTTGACTCCACTTCATCGGCTGCTGAGTTTTTTGAACTGGCGCCCATCCCGCGTGCCCGGTACCGATATCCTCGTTGGCTCAGGCAATTTTCGTACCGCGAATGCCCTGACGCAACAGCTTCGTTACCCGAGAACTGAACCCCAAGAACTGCCCCTAAAGAACGGCGAGCGGATTCCGCGTTGCCGCACGGCTCGGCCGTGCGGCTCACGACGCCGCTTGCCCGAGGAGTGCCCATGACTTCCGCGCTGAAAGCCGCCGCCGACGAATTCCTGGTCCGCTATGGCGGTGACGTCTTCCCCAACCTCTTCACCTCGGCCAGGGGAACGATCGTCACCGACAGCGACGGCCGCGAATATCTCGATTTCACCTCCGGCCAGATGTGCGCCACGATCGGGCACAACCATCCGGCGATCGTCGAGGCGGTGGAACGCGCCGGCCGGAAGGCGTTCCACATGTTCAGCGGGATGATCCCCGAGGTCGTCGCCGAGCTCGCCCAGGTGCTCGCCACCGACTGGCTGCCCGGTGACCTCAAGCGCTCGATCTTCATCAATACCGGCTCGGAGGCGACCGAAGTCGCGCTCCGCATGGCCAAGATGTACACCGGCGGCTACGAGGTGCTGGTGCTCGGCGGCTCCTGGCACGGCATCACCGGCGGTGCCGCCTCGGTCTCGATGGCGAGCGACCGCAAGGGCTACGGTGTGCCGCCGCCCGGCGTCTTCGTTATCCCGGAGCCCAACGCCTACCGGCCATATATCGCCAAGGGCAGCGACGAGGAGTCCGCGCTCGCCAATCTCGATCTCGCGCTCAAGATGTTCGACATGCAGTCGAGCGGCCGCGGAGCTGCGATCATTGCCGAGCCCATCATCAGCGCCGGCGGCGTGCTGGTGCCGCCCAAGGCGTTCATGGAGGCGCTGCGCAAGGCGGCCCACGACCGCGGCATGCTGCTGATCTTCGACGAGGCGCAGACTGCGTTCGGCCGCATCGGCAAGAAGACGGGATCCGAATATTTCGGCGTGGTTCCGGACATCATGACGATGTCGAAGACGCTCGGCGGCGGCCTGCCGCTCGCTGCGGTGTCGACCACCGAGGCGATCGAGCACAAGCTGCACGACGGTCATTTCACTTACTACACCAGCCACGTGTCCGATCCGCTGCTGGCGGAAGTGGGGCTCGCCGTGTTGCGCGTGATCGCGGCGGAGAAGCTGGTCGAACGCGCCAATGTCATGGGCGCCTACCTCCGCAACCGGTTCGAGGGCTTGCAGCAGAAATACGAGCAGATCGGCGACATCAGGGGCGCGGGCCTGCTGCTCGGCGTCGAGCTGGTCACCGATCGCAACAGCAAGGACGCCGCCCATCAGCTCGGCGGGCTGACTACGAAGAAGTGTTTCGAGCACGGCCTCAGCATGAACATCCGCCGCCGTCCCGAGCGCGGATCGGTGTGGCGAATCGCGCCGCCGCTCACCGTATCCACCGATGAGATCGACCGGGCCACCGACATCCTCGACCGGTCGTTGCGCGAGAGCCTCGACGAATTGTCACGCAGCAAGGGCGGCTAGCAACAGGGGGAGGCCGACATGATCCGCAACCACGTTCACACGCTGAGACTCGCCGCGCTATCGATCGCGATATTCGACGCCGGCGCGGTCCACGCGGCAAGCCAGACGCTCGAGAAGATCAGGGATATCGGCAAGATCACCTTCGGCTACCGCGAGGCGTCGATCCCGTTTGCCTTTCTCGGCACGGATCAGAAGCCGACCGGGCTCTCGCTCGATCTGTGTGCGGCGATCGCCGACAAGGTTCGCGCCGAATTGCGCCGGCCGGAGCTCGCGACGGAGTATGTCGCGGTCGACGCCTCCAACCGCATCCCGCTGCTGCAGAACGGCACCATCGACGTCGAATGTGGCAGCACCACCAACACCGCCGAGCGGCAGAAGCAGGTGGCGTTCTCGGTTGCGACCTATGTCGCCTCGCCGCGCTGGCTGGTGGTCGACCAGTCTCCGATCACCGACCTCAAGCAGCTCGACGGGCAGACGATCGTGGTCACGCAGGGTTCGCTCAACCTCGCCGGCGCCCAGAAGACCATCACCGACCAGAAGCTCAAGGTGACGATCGCGCAAGCCAAGGACCACGCGGAATCGCTGCTGATGTTGCGGACCGGCCGCGCCGCCGCCTGGTTCGAGGACGATATCCTGGTCGCGGGGATGGTCGCCAACGCGCAGGATCCGAAGGCCTTCCGGATGCTCGCGACAACCTACGCGCCGACCTATTACGGGCTGATGATCCGCAAGCAGGACCCGGAGTTCAAGGCGCTGGTCGATGGCGCAATCCGGGAGAAGATGGCGTCCGGCGAATTCGGCAAGCTCTATGCGAAATGGTTCGAGCAGCCGATCCCGCCGAGGGGACAGAACCTGCAGCTCCCCATGAGCGATGCGATGAAGGTCCGCGTCGCCTCGCCGAGCGACGCGCTCACACCCTAAACGCTAAATCTCTTTTTTGAGCATGATCTTTCCGGAAAACCGGCTTCCACTTTTCCGGATCATGCTCTACGCCTTGCGCCGCTGGCCGCGCCACCACAGGCCGAACGCGATCGTGACCGCGGCGGCCAGCGAGAACCAGGTGATGGCATACTGCATGTGGTCGTCCTTGAGGTGGACCTTGAGCGGTCCCGGCTTCGGCGTGCCGCTGTCGGGCACCGGCGCCTCGAGGTCGATGTAGAACGGTGCGACCTCACCCCAGCCGAGCGCCTGTGCCATCGCGCGGTGATCGCGCACGAACCATAGCCGCTTCGACGAATCCTCCTTCGGCGTCAGCCGGCCCGGCGGCTCGGGAAAACGGATGTAGCCGGTCAGCTCGACCGGCGCGCCGGTGACGAGGCGGCCCGCGACGCGGTCCTCGAAGGCGCGGTCCTGCATCGTGTTCTGGACGAATCCGGTGTTGACCACGACGGTCTCGCCGCTGGCGAGTTTCGCCGGCAGGAACGCCCAGGTGCCGGGCCCCGAGATATCGTCACGCACCGCCGAGCCGGAGCTGAACACCATCGCGTCCGGCTGCTTCGCATAGGTCGCGGTCAAGGTGACGCGCCGGAATTCGTCCTTGGCCGAGGTCAGTGCAGGCCATGCCGATGGCGGCGGCAGCACCTCGGTCGGCGCCGCCAGCCGCGCATCGAGTGCGGCGATCAGCGCATGCTTCTCGAGGCGGCGCTGCAATTGCCAGACGCCGAGGGCGATGAACACCGCGATCAGGATCAGTGTGAAAATGCCGAAGCCGGCCGCGCTCGGCGGGCGCGTGGATACGTCATTCATTTCGGGTCGCGCTCGATCAATTGGCCTTCGGCGGCCTTGTGGTGGAATTGCAGCGCGATCAGCAGCGCCTTCATCGACCGCAGCGGCAGGATCGTGGTCACCAGGATCAACGGCAGCCACAGCGCGGCATGCACCCAGAACGGCGGCTGGTACTTCACCTCGACGATCAGTGCCGCCGCGACCACGATGGCGCCGGCCAGCATGATGATGAAGACCGCCGGTCCGTCACCCGCATCGATGAAGGCGTAGTCGAGGCCGCAGGCCTGGCAACGCGGCGCCAGCGTCAGGAAGCCGGAATAGAGCTTGCCCTTGCCGCAGCGCGGGCAGCGGCAGGCGATGCCGCGGATCGCGCTTTCGGTCACGGTGGGCGGGGTATCGGTCATCGGTTCTCTTCAAAGCAAAGGGGCGGCCATTCGGCCGCCCCTTCTTAGCACGTCGGCCTGCGCTAGAGCATGATCCGGAAAAGTGTGCAGCGGATTTCCGAAAAGATCATGCTCAAACAGAAGGCTAAAGCGCGATGGCGCTTTAGTGCGCGCCGTGGGCCATCGCCTCGGCGCCGCGGCCCCAGACGTAGATGCAGATGAACAGGAACAGCCAGACCACGTCGACGAAGTGCCAGTACCAGGCGGCGAACTCGAAGCCGAGGTGCTGCTTCGGCGTGAAGTGGCCGGCATAGGCGCGGACCAGGCAGACCAGCAGGAAGATGGTGCCGACCAGCACGTGGAAGCCGTGGAACCCGGTCGCCATGAAGAAGGTCGCGCCGTAGACGTTGCCGCCGAACGAGAACGTCGCATGCGCGTACTCATAGGCCTGCACGCAGGTGAACAAGGCGCCGAGGATCACGGTGAGGATCAGGCCCTGCTTGAGGCCCTGGCGGTCGTTCTCCAGCAGCGCGTGGTGCGCCCAGGTGACCGTGGTGCCCGAGGTCAAGAGCAGCAGCGTGTTGAGCAGCGGCAAATGCCAGGGATCGAAGGTCTCGATGCCCTTCGGCGGCCAGGTGCCGGGGACCGAGCAGGCGCCCATCGCCGTGCCGGGGCCGCAGCCGAACACCGCGTCGCGGGTGGCGTGCACCGCGTCGGCCGGGAACAGCGCCGAGTTGAAGAAGGCCCAGAACCAGGCGACGAAGAACATCACTTCGGAGGCGATGAACAGGATCATGCCGTAGCGGTGGCTGATCTGCACCACGCGGGTGTGGTCGCCCTTGTACTGGGCTTCCTTGATCACGTCGCCCCACCAGCTCGCCATGGTGTAGAGCACGCCGATCGTGCCGATGCCGAACACGATCGGCGCGGCGGAGTACATGTGGTGCATCCAGCCGATCGCGCCGAATGCCATGATGAAGGCCGAGATCGAGCCGACCACGGGCCACGGGCTCGGGTCGACGAGATGATAGTCGTGATGCTTGACTTGCGCCTCAGCCATTGCCGTCTCTCCATTCGCGTGCCGCAAGGCACGTCTTAATCTTGAATTCCAATCTCATCAGCATGATTTTCTCGGAAAACCGGTCCCCACTTTTCCGGATCATGCTCTAGCCGCCCTTGCGCTGCTCCGCCTCGCCGGCCGCCACGGGCTTCGGCGCGGCGTCGCGCACGGGGAAGAAGGTATAGGACAAAGTGATCGTCTTCAGCGTGTCGTTCTCGCTGTCCTTGGCCAGCGCCGGATCGACATAGAACACGACCGCCATCTCGCGCTTTTCGCCGGGCGCCATGGTCTGTTCGGTGAAGCAGAAGCAGTTGATCTTCTGGAAATAGGCGCCGACGGTCAGCGGCGCGACGTTGTAGGACGCCTGCCCCGTGGTGGTGCGCGCCGACTGGTTGGTCACGGTGTAATAGACCGTGACGACCTGGCCGATCTTGACGTCGATATTGTTCTGCTCCGGCTCGAACTTCCAGGGCAGGCCCGGCGCGACGTTGGAATCGAAGCTGACGGTGATGGTGCGCTCGAGCGGCGCATCCGTCGGCACCGAGGTCGCGACCTGGGTGGTGCCGTTGAAGCCGGTGGTGCGGCAGAACCAGTTGTAGAACGGCACGGCGGCGTAGGACGCGCCGACCATCAGCACCACGACGAAGCCGCAGATCGAGGCGACCATGGCGTCGCGCGTCAGCATGCGGCGCGTGACCTTGGCGCCCTCACCCTGCTGCGGTCCCTGGTGCTGCATCTCACTCACAGCGGCCGCACCAGCACGGCTGGCCCCTTGACGAGGGTGACGGCGAAGAACAGCACGACCATGACGCCGAGCGCGAGCGCAATGGCGATCGAACGCTGGCGGCGGCTCTTGAGCTGCGCCTCAGTAAGGACGATGCCTTCGGGTTCGTTTTTGTCGTCCATTGGTATCCCATGCGCCCCCATCTCGCCCCCCGGCGTCCCTATCCGATCAAGACAGGCGCAATCGCGCGGATCACGACCTCGGCGAGGAGGACGGCGAACAGCGCGAACAGGTAAAGGATCGAGAAGGCGAACAGCCGGCGCGTCGCCCGGTTCGCGGCCACTCCCTCGCGGCGGCGATAGACCTCGATGGCGAGCCACAGCATGCCGGCGCCGAGCACCAGCGAGGTGACGCCGTAGATCGCGTCGAAATAGCCGAGCGGCCACGGCGCCAGCGCGATCGCGACCAGCACGACGGTGTAGAGCAGGATCTGCAGACGGGTCGCGTCGGGTCCGGCGACGACCGGCAGCATCGGGATGCCGGCGCGCGCGTAATCGTCGCTGCGGAACAGCGCCAGCGCCCAGAAGTGCGGCGGGGTCCAGAAGAAGATGATCAGGAACAAGAGGATCGGCTCGACCGAGAGCGAGCCGGTCGCGGCGGCCCATGCCACCACCGGCGGCAGCGCGCCGGCGGCGCCGCCGATCACGATGTTCTGCGCGGTCCAGCGCTTCAGCCACATCGTGTAGATCACGGCATAGAAGAAGATGGTGAAGGCAAGCAGTGCGCCCGCCACCCAGTTGACCAGGATGCCGAGCGTCATCACCGAGAAGAAGGCGAGCGTGATGCCGAAGGCGGCCGCCTCGGTCTGTGTGATCCGGCCGCGCGGGATCGGCCGGTTGGCGGTGCGCGTCATCAGCGCATCGACATCGCCCTCATAGGCCATGTTGAGCGCACCGGAGGCGCCGGCGCCGACCGCGATGCACAGGATCGAGGTGAATGCCAGCACCGGATGCACATGAACCGGCGCGATCATCAGCCCGACCAGCGCGGTGAAGATCACCAGCGACATCACGCGCGGCTTCAGCAGCGCGATGTAATCGCCCACTTCGGCCTCGGAGATCCGGGGCAGCTCGATGGCGTTGTGATCGACAACCGACAAGATCAGGTCTCGCTTCTCTTAAAAGGCGCGGCGCACCCAGGGTGCGCCGCGTTGTCTTGGACTTACTGCACGCGGGGCAGCACTTCGAACTGGTGGAACGGCGGCGGCGAGGTCAGCGTCCACTCCAGCGTGGTCGCACCCGCACCCCACGGGTTGTTCGCGGCCTGCTCCTTGCGGACGAAGGCATCGATCACGCCGTAGATGAAGATCAGCACGCCGAAGCCCGAGATGTAGGAACCGTACGACGAGATCAGGTTCCAGCCGGCGAATGCATCCGGATAGTCGACGTACCGGCGCGGCATGCCCGACAGGCCGAGGAAGTGCTGCGGGAAGAACACCAGGTTGACGCCGACGAAGGTGAACCAGAAGTGAGCCTTGGCGATCTTCTCCGAGTACATGTAGCCGAACATCTTCGGGAACCAGTAGTACCAGCCGGCGAAGATGCCGAACACGGCGCCGAGCGACAGCACGTAGTGGAAGTGCGCCACCACGTAGTAGGTATCCTGCAGCACGCGGTCGACGCCGGCATTGGCCAGCACCACGCCGGTGACGCCGCCGACGGTGAACAGGAAGATGAAGCCGACAGCCCAGATCATCGGCGCCTTGAACTCGATCGAGCCGCCCCACATCGTGGCGATCCAGGAGAAGATCTTCACGCCGGTCGGCACCGCGATCACCATGGTGGCGGCGACGAAATAGGCCTGCGTCGCCGACGACATGCCGACGGTGTACATATGGTGCGCCCACACCACGAAGCCGATGCCGCCGATCGCGACCATGGCGTAGGCCATGCCGAGATAGCCGAACACGGGCTTGCGCGAGAAGGTCGAGACGATCTGGCTGACCATGCCGAAGGCGGGCAGGATAAGGATGTACACTTCGGGGTGGCCGAAGAACCAGAAAAGATGCTGGAACAGCACCGGGTCGCCGCCGCCGTCGGCCGCGAAGAAGGTGGTGCCGAAATTGCGGTCGGTCAGCAGCATGGTGATCGCGCCGGCGAGCACCGGCAGCGACAGCAGCAGCAGGAACACCGTCACCAGGATCGACCAGACGAACAGCGGCATCTTGTGCAGGGTCATGCCCGGCGCGCGCATGTTGAAGATCGTGGTGATGAAGTTGATGGCGCCGAGGATCGACGACGCACCGGCGAGATGCAGCGACAGGATCGCGAAATCCACCGCCGGTCCGGGATGGCCCGAGGTCGACAGCGGCGCGTACATGGTCCAGCCGGCGCCGACGCCGTTGGCGCCCGGCTCACCCTCGACGAAGGTCGACAGCACCAGCAGCGCGAACGAGGCGGGCAGCAGCCAGAACGAGATGTTGTTCATGCGCGGGAACGCCATGTCCGGCGCGCCGATCATCAGCGGCACCATCCAGTTGCCGAACCCGCCGATCATCGCCGGCATGACCATGAAGAAGATCATGATCAGACCGTGCGAGGTCACGAACACGTTATATGTGTGCGTCTCGTGGAATATCTGGACGCCCGGGTACATCAACTCGGCACGGATCGCGATCGACATCGCAGCGCCGATGATGCCCGCGATCACCGCAAAGACCAGGTACATCGTACCGATGTCCTTGTGGTTCGTGGAGTAGAGATAGCGCCGCCATCCGGTCGGATGGTGGGCGTGATCATCATGGGCGTGATCGTCGTGTGTCGCTGCGCCTGTCGCCATGTTCAAAATCCTGCCTTGCAGTCCCTCTCGGACCTTGCGGTCCCGTCGCCCTTATTCCATCCCGCGCCGTAAGCCTTCAGGCTTATTGCGCCGCCTGACCAGCCGAGGCGTAGGAATTCGCCGGGTTGGTCGCAAACTTCTTCTTCGCCCCTTCCACCCAGGTCGCGAACTCCTGGTCGCTGACGACCCGCACCGCGATCGGCATGTAGGCGTGATCCTTGCCGCACAGTTCCGAGCACTGGCCGTAGAACACGCCGGTCCTGGTGGCCTTGAACCAGCTCTCGTTGAGGCGGCCGGGGATCGAGTCGATCTTGACGCCGAAGGCCGGCACCGCGAACGAGTGGATCACGTCGGCGCCGGTGGTCTGGATCCGCACCACCTTGTTGACCGGAACCACCATCTCGTTGTCGACCGAGAGCAGCCGCGGCGCGTTGCACTTGGTCCGCGTCTCGTCGCAGGCTAGCAGCGAGTCGAATTCGAACTTGCCGCTGTCCGGGTAGGCGTAGGACCAATACCACTGCTTGCCGGTGACCTTCACGGTCAGGTCGGGCTTCGGCACGTCCAGTTCGAGGAACAGCAGGCGGAACGACGGCACCGCGATGCCGACCAGGATCAGCACCGGGATCAGCGTCCAGGCCACTTCGATCAGGGTGTTATGGGTGGTCCGCGAGGCGACCGGATTGGCCCGGGCGTTGAACTTCACCACCACGATGACCAGCAGCGCCAGCACGAACAGCGTGATCAGGGTGATCAGCACCAGCAGGAAGTTATGAAACCAGATGATGTTTTCCATCACCGGGGTTACGCCCTCCTGCAGCGTGTGCTCCCACGGCGCCGGCTGCCCTATTTCGGCAAAGGCCGATCCCGCGGCGACAGACGCCACACCCGCCACCGCCAACCCCAGCAATTGCCTGCCCAACCGGCCAATCGACATCTTCATGCCGCTCGCGCTCCCTTGCATTATTCCCCAAAGCACCCTCGGCATGCGGCCGAAAATGCAGCACGATCCGCCCTGACAAACGGCCTTCCGGACATACCCGTCTCTGAGTCAAGGTGGGTACGGGAGCCAGATCGCTAGAACGCGTCGAAATCCAGCCTCTCAAACCATAATTCTCAGGCGCTCGCAATGCAGTAGTAGGGCCGGAAGCCATGCGCCTGCGATGAACCTGACGCTTGCGATTTTTCCCGCAAAATCAAGCGAAAGTCGCCGAAACATCGCCGCATGCAGTTGACAGGGGGATTGCCGGATGTAGGCACAGACAGGGCAGCCCACAGGAACCTGATTCGCTGCGGGCTGCCTCAATCCGGCGCGGGATTGGCTTCAAGATCGCCTTCAAGGCGCCGTCATTGCGGTATCAGTCGGCAAACGGGCACGATCCGGAACAGTGACAACCGGTTTCCGAAAAGATCATGCTCAAACAAAGAGATGAGATCACGATGCGATTTTTGAGAGCGCGTCATGATCGCATGTGCTAGCGGCGGCCGGGCGGACGGCTGGACCGACCGAACATCAAAGGATCGACCCGGATGGGCGCTTCGAACATTCAGGCAAGCGGTTTGCAGGCAAGAGGCTTGGCGGCCGGCTGGCTTGGCGGCCTCGTGATTCTGGCCCTCTGCCTTGGTCTGACCCAGCCGGCGCATGCGCAAGGCGCGGTGCGCTCGGTCCATGGCGATTGGCAGATCCGCTGCGATACCCCGCCCGGCGCCCAGGCCGAGCAATGCGCACTGATCCAGAGCGTGGTAGCGGAAGACCGCTCCAATGCCGGCCTGACGGTGATCGTGCTGAAGACCGCCGACCAGAAGAGCCGGCTGATGCGCGTGGTCGCCCCGCTCGGCGTGCTGCTGCCCTCCGGTCTCGGCCTCAAGCTCGACAACCAGGACGTCGGCCGCGCCGGCTTCGTGCGCTGCCTGCCCAATGGCTGCGTCGCCGAGGTCGTGATGGACGACAAGCTGCTCGGCCAGCTCAAGAACGCCAAGACCGCGACCTTCATCATCTTCGAGACCCCGGAAGAAGGCATCGGCTTTCCGCTCAGCCTGAATGGGCTGGCGGAGGGGTATGACAAATTGCCCTAGGGCAACTCGAGCAGCACACCCATCACCAGCAGGTCGCTGTAGACGCCGTCGACGCAAACGTCGTCGCGGAGGTGACCTTCGAGCTCAAAGCCGGCCTTCCGGTACAGCGCGACCGCATTTGCGTTCTCCGCCCGCACCGTCAGTTCCACGCGACGGAATCCGAACCGCTTTGACGCGGCGAGTGCCTGCTGGATCAGCCTCAATCCGAGCCCCTGGCCTCTGAAGGCCGGCAACAGGCCCATGCCGAGAACGCCGACATGGGCATGGATCGGCCTCGCCTTGCGCCTCACGTCGCACCAGCCGACCACCTCGCCATTCGCGAGCGCGACGAGTTGCGGAAAGCCATTGTCGATGTTGTCGCGGACGAAGGCCCGCGTCATTTCGATCGGCGGCGCCTCAAGAAACGACAAATAGCGTCGCTCCCGTGCGACCACGTCGAGGGTGCGGTGAAAACCCTCGGCATGCTCTTCGCGAATCGGAACGATGTCGACCGTGCTCATGGCCCCGCCAGCGTATTGGGCCGCACGACACCAGGCAAATCCGGCTCAGCGCCCCCCACCCGCATAATAATCGAACAACCCGCTCGCGTCGGCGGACAGCCAATCCGCTTCGCCGGTCAGGTAGCCCTCGACCTGCCCGGTGACGCCGATCAGGAACGAGATCGGCATGCCATAGAGCGCAAACGGCGTATCGACCTCGGCGGCATCGACGCGCGAGACGAGGCCGCCCGGATCGAAGCCGATCGCGAGACGGCGGAGCTTGAGCTGCTTGACGTAGGGCGCCACCAGCACGCGGTTGCGATCGGTGCTGACGGCGACCACAGCAAGGTCGCTGCGGCCACCGTTGGCGAGCCGGTCCAGCATCGGCAACTCGGTGCGGCACGCCGCACACCAGGTGGCCCAGAAGTTCACCAGCACCAGTCTGCCCTTGAACGCGGTGAGATCGATCGCGCCGCCGGCGAGCGCGGGGATCGCGACCGCCGGCACCGGGCGGGCGCCTTGAACCAGCGTGAACTGATGCCGGATGGTGCCGAATTGCGGCGGCCCCGACCCGGCACATGCCGGCATCGCGAGCGAAGCGCCGGCGCCGATCAGGCCGGCGACGACGGTGCGGCGGGTTGGTGCTCGGGCTGACGTCATGGATTCTCCGCCTGGCTTGATCGCTGCATCGCTCACGACCGGATGTAGGACCAGCCGGCTTCCTGCAATTCGATGATGCGCCCGGGCCCGTTCGGCACCAGGTCGACATTGTCGAGCAGGACGAGCTGATGGCCCTCGGCGCGCTCCATGCCGAGCTTGGTGGCTTCGCAGACCACGAAGCGAATGTCGGGCGTGAGCCCCCGCACCGCCCGCAACAGGTCCTTCACCGGCGAGGTATCGGCGCGCAGCATGTGGACGCCGGCATTATAGGCGACGACCTCGATCTCGAACGGCTCGTTGCGCTCCCGGTAATGTTTCGGGAGATTGAGCGCGGTCGAGATCAGCGCCCGCATCGTGGTCGGATCGTCTGAGTTG
Source organism: Bradyrhizobium sp. USDA 3364 (assembly GCF_054056355.1). NCBI lineage: Bacteria > Pseudomonadati > Pseudomonadota > Alphaproteobacteria > Hyphomicrobiales > Nitrobacteraceae > Bradyrhizobium > Bradyrhizobium sp. USDA 3364. The sequence continues at coordinate 3,532,531 of NZ_JBSRYG010000002.1, read as the reverse complement.
ATCGGCAGCACCACGTGGTGCACGCGCGGCTCGGGCTTCTTTGGTTCAGGTTTGGAGACCGCCGAGACCGAGCCGGTGAGCAGCAAGGTCACGGCGAACGGCACCGCGAAGGCGAGCGCGAGCCCCGCGGCCAGCGTCAGGATGCGGCGAGACAGGCGCATCGCGACCGCCTCACGGCGCACTCGCAAGCAAGGCGAACTGGCCGCGCTTGGCGTAGGCGACGATCGCGCTCAACGTCAGCAGCACGAGGGCCGGCACCGGCGAGCCGCCGATTACGAACAGATGGCTGATGGTCGCGCCGACCATGATGCAGCTCAGCAGCACGCCGCCGAAGGCAGCGACCGGGGGCAGCAGGATCAGGAGCGCGCCGAGCAGCTCCAGCGATCCCGTGAAATAGCGAAACCATTGGCCGAGCCCGATATGCTCGAATTCCTCGACCAGCATCGGCACGCCGTAAAACTTGGCGGCACCCGCGACGGCAAAGGCCAGCGCAAGCAGTCCCCTGACGATCCAGAGGCTGACGGATTTCCAGCGCGACGGCGCCGCGGCAACAGCAACTGACATGGATGACTCCCCAATTGTTCGAACCGACCGGACCGTGCGGCCCCGCCCCTTCGGCGGCAGGACCCGCGGCTTTCGATGGGCTAAATTCGGGAGTAAGATGAAAAGAACAAGTAGGATGCTTTTTGTGAGGTAGTATGAAAAAACTGACTATTGAGCCTCCAGAGCCTCCGGCGGCATCCGAGCCGTGCAACGGCGACCTGTCGGCGCAATTTCATCGGGCGCTTTCGGTGCTGGCCGGGAAATGGAAGGGCGACATCCTCTGGCAGCTGGTCGACCGCAAGCGGCGATTCGGCGAATTGCGGCAGGCGATCCCCGGCGTCACCCAGCACATGCTGACCACGCAGCTGCGCGACCTGGAGGCCAACGGCCTCGTCAAGCGCACGGTCTATCCCGAAGTGCCGCCGCGGGTTGAGTATGAGATGACGCCGTCAGCCAAGGCGCTCAAGCCGGTGTTCGACGAGCTGTACCGCTGGGCGCAGGAGCATGGTTTTCCGACCTCGGCGCAGGGGGCGGCTGACCACGCCGCGCATCCGAAGCCTGAGCCGTCGAGCGATGGCGGCGCGCCGGAAAGCCAGCCGCAGAAGGCGGGTCGGCGCACCGGCTGATGACGACAAGGTGAGGATTGCGAGCGGCTGCCGTGATCGACGTCCCTGTCGCAGGCACTCCCGGTTTGCCACCCCAAGCACTATGTTTGACGATCGCCGTCCAGGCCCGAACCGGGACCGGCACAGGTTTCCGGGTTGTAAGATGAGTTTTCCGCTCGTCTCTGCTTCAATCCCCGAGAAGTCCCTGCTGCGGGTTCCGCACTGGCAATCAGTTGCGCTTCGGGCAAGGATGGCAAGGAATCGCCCAAGGAATCGCCAAGACATCGCATTGCGTTGGAGTGACCATGACCAATCCTGCCACGACCTCCCTGCTCGACCGCGCCAATCTGGACCGCGATGCCGTCCGCCGCGAGGTGGCGCGCGGGCTTGAAGGTGCCGACGACGGCGAGTTGTTCCTGGAGTTCGGGCAGACCGAGGCGCTGGTGTTCGACAACGGCCGGCTGAAGCAGGCGACCTATGACACCTCGCAGGGCTTTGGCCTGCGCGCGGTCAAGGACGACGCGGTCGGCTATGCGCATTCCTCCGACGTCTCGATCTCGGCGCTGATCCGCGCCGCGGACGCGGTCGCGGCGGTGCGCGGCGGCTATGCCGGCACCTTCTCCGCGGCGCCGGCCCACACCAATGTCAAACTCTATGGCGACGAGAACCCGCTGGACGGACCGGCGTTCGAGGCAAAAGTAAAGCTGCTCGGCGAGATCGACGCCTATGTCAGAGACAAGGACCCGCGGGTGCGGCAGGTCTCGGCCAGCCTCACCGCGACCTGGCAGGTGGTCGAAATCCTGCGGCCCGACGGCGAGAGCTATCGCGACATCCGCCCTCTGGTGCGCGTCAACATCACCGTGGTCGCCGGCCAGGGCGACCGGCAGGAGAGCGGCAGCAAGGGCTATGGCGGCCGCGAGGGCTATGCGCGCTTCATCGAAACCAAGGCCTGGCGCGACGCCGCCGACGGCGCGCTGCGCGAGGCGCTGGTCAATCTCGAATCGGTGCCGGCACCCGCCGGCGAGATGGACGTGGTGTTAGGAGCCGGCTGGCCCGGCGTGATGCTGCATGAGGCCGTCGGCCATGGGCTGGAAGGCGACTTCAACCGCAAGCAGACGTCCGCTTTCGCAGGATTGATGGGCCGGCAGGTCGCCGCCAAGGGCGTCACCGTGGTCGACGACGGCACCATGGCGGCGCGCCGTGGTTCTCTTTCCATCGACGACGAGGGCACGCCGACCAACCGCACCGTGCTGATCGAGGACGGCATTTTGGTCGGCTACATGCAGGACCGCCAGAACGCCCGGCTGATGGGCATGAAGCCGACCGGCAATGGACGCCGCCAGAGCTATGCCCATGTGCCGATGCCGCGCATGACCAACACCTACATGCTGTCCGGCGACCGCGACCCGGCCGAGATCATCGCTTCGGTGAAGAACGGCATGTACGCCGCCAATTTCGGCGGCGGCCAGGTCGACATCACCTCCGGCAAATACGTGTTCCAGTGCACCGAGGCCTACAAGATCGAGAACGGCAAGCTCGGTGCGCCGCTGAAGGGCGCCATGCTGATCGGCAACGGGCCGACCGATCTCCACAGGATCACCATGATCGGCAACGATCTTGCGCTGGATACGGGAATCGGCACCTGCGGCAAGAACGGTCAGGGTGTGCCGGTTGGCGTCGGCCAGCCGACGCTCAGAATGGAACGGATTACGGTCGGAGGAACAGGCTAGTGAGCAGCGGAAACGAAGTCGTGGCGGCCAAGACGACCAGTTGGCGCGGACAGGCCGTGCAACTGGCGGCGATCGTGGCCGTCGTGTTCCTGGCCAAGGGCGCGATCGCCGAGCCGTTCTACGTGCCGTCGGGCTCGATGGAGCCGACGCTCCTGATCGGCGATGCACTGGTCGCCTCGAAATATCCCTATGGCTACGGCGCGGCTTCGCTGCCGATCCAGATTACGTTGCCGGAAACCGGCCGCGTGTTCGGCGAGACGCCGAAGCGCGGCGACGTGGTCGTATTCCGCTGGCCGGGCGACCGCTCGCAGGCTTGGGTCAAGCGCGTGGTCGGGCTGCCCGGCGATCGCATCCAGATGCGGCAGGGCCAGCTCTTCATCAACGATCATCCGGCGGCGCTGAAGCCCGACGGCACCGGCTTTGCCGAAGACGATCGCGGCGGCGGCGAGGATGCCTACCGCTATGTCGAGACGCTGCCGAACGGGGTCAGCCACGCGATCTTCAAGATCCGCAACAACGGCCGGCTCGACAACACCGACGAGGTGACGGTGCCGCCCGGCAAGCTGTTCGTGCTCGGCGACAACAGGGATAACTCCGCCGACAGCCGCGTGCCGGTGCGCGACGGCGGCGTTGGCCTGCTGCCGATCGACAATCTGATCGGCCGCGCCGACGCGGTGGTCGGCTCCTGGGACATGGGTATCCGCAGCCAGCCGGTCTGGACCTGGCTCTCCGGTTTCCGCCTCGCGCGTTTCTTCACCTCGGTGCAGTGAGCTTGCCAACGTGACCTTCGACGACGTCAGGACCCTGGTGCTGGCGTGGCCGGAGGTCGAGGACGGCACATCCTACGGCACCCCGGCGCTGAAGGTACGCAAGAAGATGCTGGTACGGCTCAAGGAGGACGGTGACAGCCTGGTGGTGCCGGGCGTGCCGCCCGACGAGCGCGACATGCTGGTCGAGAGCCAGCCGAAGGTGTTCTATTTCACCGACCACTACCGCGATTACCCGACCGTACTGATCCGCCTGTCGAAAGCCAAACGCGCGACCATCGAGCCGCTGCTGCGCCGGCACTGGCGAACGCTGGCCTCGAAGAAGGCGGTCCGGGAATATGACGCGACGATGGCATGACCCTCATCCGTCATTGCGAGCGTAGCGAAGCAATCCATGTCACGGCATAACGGGTCGATAGATTGCTTCGTTGCTTCGCTCCTCGCAATGACGGGGAGAGATATGGAAGTATGACCCAGGACGAATTCCTCGCTGCGGCGCTGCGCGCCCCGGTCAATCGAGCGATCACCGACGAGCTGCACCGCCTCGGTTTGCCCGATGCCTGGCTGGTGGCCGGCTGCCTGGTGCAGACCGTGTGGAACGTGCTGTCCGACCGGCCACTCGATCACGGCATCAGCGACTACGACATCTTCTATTTCGACCCGGACACGTCATGGGGGGCCGAGGACATCGTGATCCGCGACCTCAAGGCGCGGCTCGGCCATCTCGGGGTCGCGATCGAGGCGCGCAACCAGGCCCGCGTCCATCTCTGGTATCCCGGCAAGCACGGCCTGCCCTACCCGGCGCTGTCGCGGTCGACCGACGGCATCGATCGCTTCCTCAGCGCGAACGTGCAGGTCGGCATCCGTCGTAACGCCACAGGCTACGACGTCTATGCGCCAAGCGGCTTTGACGATGTCAGCGGCATGATCGTGCGGCCGAACCGGACCGCGAATTTTTCGGCGGTGAATTATGCGACGAAGGCCGCGCGCTGGAAGGCGCTGTGGCCGGAGATCACGGTCCTGCCGGCAGAGTGAGCTTTCATCAATGTCATTCCGGGATGGTGCTAGCACCAGACCTCAGATGCGCAATCGCGCATCGGGGAATCTCGAGATTCCGGGTTCGATGCTGCGCATCGCCCCGGAATGACGCGCCTTGCGCGTCACCGCACCACGCCCGACGTGAATCCTGCTTTCCGCCGCGGCGGCTTGATCTCTTTCTTCAGGAAGCAGTGCGCGTCGCGGCCGGCATAGCCAGGCCGGGCGTAGGTCCAGGCGCGGCACTTGTTGTCGGCGGTGCAGGCGGCCTGGCAGGCCTCGTCGCCGTCGCTGCTCTTGAGTTCGAAATTCTTGTAATCGCCGCCGAGGCGGTCGATCGAGGTTTCGATGGCGCCGTTGCGCGGCTCGACCACGCCCGCGCCGCGCACTCCCGAGACGCAGCAAGTGTCCGGCACCCGCGGCGGCACGGTGCTCTTCAGCCAGCACACCGCGCCGTTGCTGACGTCGGTCGGATAGCTGAACGTCCACGCGCGGCAGCGGCGGTCGCGCTCGCAGGTGAGCGCGCAATCGGCGGGATCGCCTGATGTCACCGGCGCGTTCAGATAGTCGCCGCCGGGACGGTCGAAATTGGTCTGCGCCAATGCCGGACGCGCGGCGACCGCGGCCGCAAGGACCGCAAACATCACCGCACACGCCCTAAAGAGGCGACCTATCCCCATGAGATTGCTTTCAAATTCGCGCAGCCCCGCGCGTTTTGCGGGGCGTCATTTGAACGCCATGAACCTGTACGGCTGATGAACGGCGCTTGGTGCGGCAGGTGCGATGCCACCGCCGTCCGTGCGCGTTCCCCGCAAGGATCCGGGCTGAGCGCAAATTAGAAGGCGTACTCCTGATAGGCCGGGTCCACCGAGCCCTTCCAGGCGCCGTTGAACTTCTCGAGCATCTCTTCCGCCGGCGAGCGGCCGGTCTCGATGATGCGCTCGAGCGGTTCGAGGAAACGGCTCTCGTCGCGTCCGAGATGATCGATCCGGCCGCGCCGACGCAATCCGGCATGCGACAGGATCAGGCACTCCTTGGCGATCTCGAACAGATAGCGATCCTTGATCCGCGCCTTGAAGCCGAAACGCGGCACGTCGTCACGCAACGCCTGCCGCTCCGGCGCGGTCCAGTGCCGGACGATGTCCCAGGCGGCATCGAGGCTGTCATGGTCGTAGAGCAGGCCGACCCAGAACGCCGGCAGCGCCGGCAGCCGGCCCCACGGCACGCCGTCGGCGCCGCGCATTTCGAGGTAACGCTTCAGCCGGACCTCGGGGAAGATGGTCGAGAGATGATTGGCCCAGTCCGACAAGGTCGGCCGCTCGCCGGGCAAGACGGCATTCTTGCCGGCGAAGAAATCGCGGAACGACGAGCCGGAGACGTCGACATAGTCATCGCCGCGCTTGACGAAATACATCGGAACGTCGAGCGCGTAATCGACATAGCGCTCGAAGCCCATGCCGTCCTCGAACGCGAACGGAATCATGCCGCTTCGCGCGTTGTCGGTGTCGCGCCAGATCTCGGAGCGGAACGACAGGAAGCCGTTGGGCTTGCCTTCGGTGAACGGCGAATTGGCGAACAGCGCGGTCGCGATCGGCTGCAACGCCACCGACACCCGCAGCTTCTTCACCATGTCGGCTTCGGAGGAGAAGTCGAGATTGGTCTGCACCGTGCAGGTCCGGTACATCATGTCGAGGCCGTATTTGCCGACCTTCGGCATGTAGTTGGACATGATCTTGTAGCGGCCCTTGGGCATCGGTGGGATCTGCGCCCGCGACCAGGACGGCGTCATGCCGAGACCGAGGAAGCCGATGCCGAGCGGGGTTGCGATCTCCCGCACCTGCGCCAGATGCGCCATCAATTCCGATTGGGTCTGATGCACGGTTTCGACCGGCGCGCCCGACAGTTCGAACTGCCCGCCCGGCTCGAGCGAGATCGCGCCGCCGCCGGTGACGTCATAGAGCCCGATGATGTTGCCGCGCTCCATGATCGGCTCCCAGCCGAGCAAGAGCTTCATGCCTTCGAGCAGCGCGCCGATGCCCTTGGCGCCCTCATAGGGCACGGGCTGATGGCCTTCGAGCGTGAACGGCGTCTTCTCGTGCTCGGTGCCGATCCGGAATTCGGACTCGGGCTTCACACCGGCTTCAATCCACGCCACGAGTTCGTCGCGCGATTGCAGCGGCGTCATGTCGATCTGGTCACGCGCCATAGAAAATCCAACTCAAGGGCGCTTCGATCGAAGGCGCGCGGTGGCAGGGACATCCGTGGGCCGCAACGGCCGCGGATGATGGGATCAGGAATATCATCGGGCAGGCACGCCGTCTCGCACCGGCGCGGCCTTGGTATCGTTCTTCGCATCGACCTTGGTATCGGTCTTGCCGTCACCGCAGGAGCAGCCGAGACGGTCGAGCAGGCCGCACAGCCTGGCCGCGTCGGCATCGGACAATTTCGAGCCGACATGCTTGTCGATCGCAGCGGAATAGGCGCTCCACATCTTCTTCTGGAGCTCGCGGCCGGCCTCGGTGATCTCGACGAACTGGCCGCGCTTGTCGATCTTGCATTCGCGCCGGGCGGCAAGCCCCTCGTCGACCAGCTTGTCGATCAGCCGCGACGTCGAATATTGCGGGATCAGCATCTGACGCTCGAGCTCGACCGGGCGCAGCTCGCCCGACGGCGCGCGCGACAGCTCGAGCAAAGCGTCATACCAGGCGAGCGGCGGAAAGCCGGCCTTCTTCAGGTCGTGCTCGACACAGTCCAGCACCCGGCTCGGCACCCGCATCAGGCGGATCCAGGCGGCCGTCGCCTCGCTCGATAGCTTGCGTTTCATGGTCTAGTCCATAGGTCCCGGAACCGAGTGTACCGCACTGAATGCATCTGCATCAATCTTGACTATTTCATGCAGGCGCATGTAGGCAATCCCTCTCCGGACGCCAAGAACAAGGGAAGGAATACCCCCATGAAGCTCTATTACTCCCCCGGTGCCTGCTCCCTCTCCCCCCACATCGCCCTGCTCGAAGCCGGCCTGCCCTACGACCTGGTCAAGGTCGACCTGCGCGCCAAGAAGCTCGAAAACGGCGACGATTTCCTGCAAGTCAACCCGAAGGGCCAGGTGCCCACGCTGGCGCTGGATACCGGCGAGATGGTCACCGAAGGCCCGATCATCATCCAGATGATCGCCGACCGGGTCGCCGACAAGAATCTGGCGCCGGCCCGCGATTCCAACGAACGCTACAAGCTGCTCGAATGGCTGAACTACATCACGACCGAGCTGCACAAGAATCTCGGCCCGATGTTCTCGCCGGTGCTCGCCGACGACGCCAAGGCCTTCTTCAAGGACCGCGCCATGGGCAAGTTCAAGTATGTCGAGAGCCAGCTCGCCGGACGCGAATACCTGATGGGCAACCAGTTCACGGTCGCCGACGGCTACCTCTTCACCATGATGATGTGGGCGCAGGACCGGCTCGGCTTCGACTTCTCCGGCCTGCCGAACGTGACCGCCTACAAGGCCCGCGTCGCGGCGCGCCCGAAGGTGCAGGAAGCGCTGAAGAAGGAAGGCCTGCTGAAGGCGGCCTGAGCTCTCGCGCCGGTTTCATGAGACCTGAAAGGGCCGGATCGAGATCCGGCCCTTTTGTCTGCGCGGCCGGCAGCGCGGCGGCACGAGGACAGACCGTCTCCGGCGGACTCGCGCCTCTCCTCTAATTTTCAGCAGTTTGTCGCCTTCCGCGTAAGGGTGCTTTCGCCATGCCGCGAACACCGCGCCGGGGGTCCGGCAACTATTCCCCCGATCGGGCGTAGCCGGAATGCTGCCTCACCCAGCGGGAGATGCGCCTATGAGTAGCTCTCTATCCAGCAACGCTGCCGACCGGATGGTCGAGGTTCTGGCGGGCTCGACCGCGCTGCTCGCAAACCCCACCGGCGGCCTCGCCGATCTTCCGCCGTCGCTGGCATCTGTTCTGCCTGACGACGGTCCGGCCGATACGGCGGCCAGTCAGCCGGCCAACGGCCTGATCGCCCCTCTGGCGGTCCTGTTGCCGGCGGCGAATCTCCTGGAGAGTGCGACGTCCCTGCTCGGCGATGGCGCTGCCGGCGCGGCCGGTTCCGATTTGCCGCTGGCCGGGGGCTTGCTGTACACCGCCGATCTGCCGGTGGCCGGCGATTTGTTGAACGCGGTGTTGCCCGCCGAACCGGGCCCGGCACCGGCGCTCTCGCCCTCGGGCGGAACGCTGCAACCGGTGCCCGATACCGCCGGTACCGCCGTGGGCGGGATGCATTCCGCAGCCGACCTCCTCTCCCAGGCGACCGCCCTGCCCGATGCGCTGCATGGCGTCACCAATCTCGGGCAGGCGCTCAACCTCGGCAGCATCAGCGCAAGCGGCACCGGCGGCGGCCATGCCAATCTGGGCGCCGACATCGTGGACGTGCCGGGACAGCTCCTCGCCGGCAATCTCGGCGAGACCATCGCGCATCTCGGCGCCGACATTTCCGACGTCGTCCATGCCGTCTCGGGGCTGGCGAATACCGTCGTCTCCGAGATCGATGGTCTGCTGAGCCCGGTATCCGGGCTGGTCAACCAGCTCAGCCATGGCGTTCTCGGTAACGGGCTTCTCGGTAACGGCCTGCTCAATCCCGGCGGCGACGCCGCAAACGGCGGCGGGTTGCTGGGCGGCCTCACCGGCGGCTCCAGCGGCAGCCATGGGGCCGGCGTCACTATTGGCCCGCTGCAATCGAGCGGAGCGACGCTCGACATCCTCGCGGCGCCGACGTCAGGCGATCACCATGCCGCCGACATCAACGCCGTCGACACCGGCCAGAGCGGGCCGCATCTGCTCGACCTCGGCGCCCTGACCGGCACGCACGGGCTCAACATTCCGAACCTCGGCGGCGTCGGCGCCGACGGACTGGCCGGCAATCTGCTCGGCAGCCTCAACCTCAATCTGCTCGGCGACAGCAGCACCTCCGGACACGCCGCGAGCGCGCCGGTGTCCGCGCCGGTCGATCTCGGCGCGATCGCGCATGATCTGCTCTCGCCGCTCACACATGGTCACGGCATCCTTGATGCGCACGGCACACATATCCTCTGAGGTTGCCGCAAACCGGCGGAAGCGCGGGCGCGCCGCGCCTCCGCAACTCCCTCTCCATGTCCAATGGGCATCACAGGCTTGAACATCCGCGGGGCGCGATGATCGGTCAGGGCAAACGCTTCTCCTCACTGCCGGTTGAAATCCGGGATGCGATCACGGCCGTGCGCGGCGCGCTGGTCGCGGTGGCGATGGCGAGCGGCCTCGTCAATCTCTTGATGCTGGTCGGCCCGGTCTTCATGCTGCAGACCTACGACCGCGTGCTGCCGAGCCGCAGCATCGCGACCCTGGTCGGCCTGCTCGTGATCGCACTGGTGCTGCTCGTCGTGCAGGCCGGCGTCGACGTGCTGCGCAGCCGGCTCTTGGCGCGCATCGCCGAGATTTTCGACGAGACCATCCGCGGCGCCGTGTTCGACAGCGTGCAGCATGATGCGCTCAGCCGGCCGAACGGCGACGGCCTGCAGATCATGCGCGACCTCGACACGATCAGGGGCTTCATCGCCGGCAGCGGCCTGGTCGCGATCTTCGACCTGCCATGGACCCCGCTCTACATCATCGTCTGTACGTTGTTTCATCCGCTGATGGGGCTGGCGGTGGCCGGCGGCGCGGTCGCGCTGGCGCTGATCACGGTCGCCGCCGAGCTGTTCACGCGTGCACCGACCCGTTCGCTGGTGGCGCTTGCCTCGTCGCGGCGGCAGATGGCGGAGACCGCATTCCACCACGCGCCGGTCGTGCACGCGCTCGGCATGCAGCAGCGGATGTCCGAATTGTGGTCGGAGCGCACGCAGGCCTATCTCAACGCCCAGCGCGTGACCTCCGACCTGACCGGCACGTTCGGCAGCGCCTCGCGCTTCCTGCGCATGATCCTGCAATCCGGCGTGCTGGCGCTCGGCGCCTGGCTCGTGATCAACCAGCAGGCGACCGCCGGCGTGATGCTGGCCGCCACCATTCTCTCCATTCGCGCGCTGGCACCGATCGAGCTTGCGATCGCCAACTGGCGCGGCTTCATCGCGGTCCGCGCCAGCTTCGGCCGGCTTGCCGAAGCGTTGACCGCAGTGCCATCGCGGCTGGCCTTCACCCCGTTGCCGGCGCCGAACAGCGAGGTTCGCGTCACCTCGATCAGCCTGACCGCACCGGCGAGCGACGCGGTGGTGCTGCACGAAGTGAGCTTCGCGCTGCACGCCGGCAACGCGGTCGCAGTGGTCGGCCCGAGCGGCTCCGGCAAATCGACCCTGGCGCGCGCGCTGGTCGGCGTCGGCGCGCCGGTGCGCGGCGTGATCCGGATCGACGGCGCTACGCTCTCGCAATGGGATCCGCTCGCGCTCGGCCCGTCGCTCGGCTACCTGCCGCAGGACGTCGCCCTGTTCCGCGGCACGGTGGCGCAGAACATCTGCCGCTTCGCCGCTGTGCCCGACGCCGGCAAATTGCTCGCCGCCGCGCGCGAGGCCGGTGTGCATGAGCTGATCCTCCGGCTGCCGGATGGCTACGAGACCGAAGTCGGCGACGGCGGCCTGATGCTGTCGGGCGGCCAGCGGCAGCGTATCGCGCTGGCCCGCGCGCTCTATGGCGATCCGTTCCTGGTCGTGCTCGACGAGCCGAACTCGAACCTCGATGCCGAGGGCGAACGCGCGCTGATCCTCGCCATCGCGCGGGTGCGCGCCCGCGGCGGCATCGTGGTCGTGATCGCGCACCGGCCGGCCGTGCTGCAAGCGGTCGATCACATGCTGGTGCTGAACGAAGGACGCATGCAGGTGTTCGGCACGACCGCCTCGGTGCTGCCGCTGCTGGCGCCGAAGGCGGCACAGCCCGCGCCGGCCGCAGCCGCAGGGCCTGAACCAGTCGCGGTGCGGCGCAAGCGCAAGAAGGAAGCGGAGCCCCGGCAAGATGCCTAGCGCCCGGCAGTCGGTCCGTCAGCACATCCTGGCGGTCGCCATGGCCGCGGCATTCCTCGTTGCCAGCATCGGCATCATGGGTGCCGCCACCAAAATGTCGGGCGCGATCATCTCGCAAGGGTCGCTGGTGGTCGAATCCAGCGTCAAGAAGGTGCAGCATCCGTCCGGCGGCGTCGCCAAGAAGCTGCTGGTCGAGGACGGCAGCCGCGTCGCGAAGAATGATCTGTTGATCCTGATGGACGAGACGGTGGCGCAGGCCAATCTCACCGCAGTGACCAAGAGCCTGTGGGAGCTCGAGGCGCGCCGGGCGCGGCTGCAGGCCGAGCGCGACGGAGACGCCGAGACCGCATTCCCCGACAGCGTTGCCTCGCTCAGCGATCCCTCAGCGCAGGCTGTCGTCTCGGGCGAGCGCCGGTTCTTCCAGCTGCGCAAGGACGCCAACGAAGGGCAGAAGCAGCAATTGAAGGAGCAGATCGCGCAGCTCAAGGAGCAGATCAGCGGCATGCAGGACCAGTTGAACGCCAAGAAGCAGGAAGCCGACCTGATCGCCAACGAATTGACCGGCGTGCAGCAGCTCTGGGAGCAGCGCCTGGTCTCGCTGTCGCGGCTCAGTGCGCTGCAGCGCGATTCGGCACGGCTGCTCGGCGAGCGCGGCCAGCTCACCGCGTCGATCGCGCAGGCCAGGGGCAAGATCTCGGAGACCGAGCTGAAAATCCTGCAGGTCGATCAGGATTTCCGCTCTGGCGTCGCCAAGGAGCTGGCGGACATCCGGGCCAAATATGCCGATACGATCGAGAAGCAGGTCACCGCGAAGGACCAGACCGAGAAGCTCGAGATCCGCGCGCCGCAGGCCGGCGTCGTACACGACCTCACCATCCACACCCAGGGCGGCGTCATCGCGGCCGGCGAAACCATCATGACCATCGTGCCCGACCGGGACAACCTGATCGTGGAAACTCATGTTGCGCCGCAGGATATCGATCAGGTCAAGCTGGCCGCTTCGGCGGTCCTGCGCTTCACCAACTTCAACCAGCGCACCACGCCCGAGATCGAGGGCGAGGTCAGCCGGATCGGCGCGGACGTCTCCCGCGACGACAAGACGGCCCCGACCTACTTCCTTGTACGCATTGCGATTCCGCCGTCGGAGCTGAACAAGCTCGCGACCACGCATCTGCTGCCGGGCATGCCGGTCGAGGTCTTCATCCCGACCAGCGAACGGACGGTGCTGTCATATCTAATTAAGCCGCTGGCCGACCAGGTGCACCGCGCCTTCAGGGAGAAATGAGCGGTGCAAAGTTTCGATGCGTGCTGGAACAAATCAAATTTAATCCGCATTTTACCAATTAAGACTAAGTCCGTGTACTTCCGGCTGAGGGCGTTGACGTCCTTGTTCGTGCGATCCGACTGACCGACTATGACCTGCGGCGCGCCCTCCGCTCCAACTGGTCTGAAAATGTGACAATCGCCTTGACGCTTTTATTGACCAGCACGCTCGCCGGGCTGGCAACCGGTTTGTACTTTCGGGTTTGGACATTGATGCTGGTGTCACCGCTGATCGCGGTGCTGGCAGCGATCGTGCTCCAATCCGGCGGCTTTACTTTTGCCACCGGTGCTCCAATCGTCGTCGCCTGCCTCGCCGTCAACCAGATCGCCTACCTCACCGGCGGCATGCTGACGCTGGAGAATGACGGCTCAATGGCGGAAGAAACCGACGGCATTCCAGGCCGCGGCCGCGAGCACGAGATCCACGGCCAGAAGGATTACCAGGCCGGCCCATAACGGACCCTTGCCGCGCAAGCGCAGCGGATCCATGCGTCGCGGCGGCTTGCCAGCGGTCTCACCGCCCCCGTCCTTGAGCACAGAACGCATTGCACCACACTCCAGCCTGATCATCGCCTTGCCGATCGTCCTGGCGATCGACCAGCAAGAGTGATGCCAGCAGCATGGTGTCAGTTGGGAGCAAGCGTGGCGGGACTTTGACCGGCGTGACCGTCACGCAACGGGAACAAGTCGGATCGATGACCGAGCCATTTGGTTTCGTCATTGCGAGCGGAGCGAAGCAATCCAGTCCTCAGCCTGCTGAGGCAGGATTGCTTCGTCGCTTCACTCCTCGCAATGACGCGGCCGGAGACTACTCCGCCGGCTACGCCGCCTGCTTCTTCGGCGGGAAGCGGCCGTAGAAGGTTTCGCCCTTGGCCGCCATCTCCTCGAGCAATTTCGGCGGCGTGAAGCGCGAGCCATACTTCTTTTCGAAGGCGTGGCAGAGCTCGACGAACTTCTTCGTGCCCATGAAGTCGATATAGGACAGCGCACCGCCGGTGAACGGCGCGAAACCGAAGCCGAGGATCGAGCCGACATCAGCCTCGCGCACGTCGGTGATGACGTGGTCCTCGACGGTGCGCGCGGCTTCCACCGCCTGCACCACCAGGAAGCGCTGCTTCAGTTCCTCGACGCTGAGCGTGTCGGGATCGAGCTGCTTCGGCTGCAGGCTGGCGAGCCCCGGCCACAAGCTCTTCTGACCCTTGCCCTTCTCGGGATAGTCGTAGAAGCCCTTGCCGTTCTTGCGGCCGTAGCGGCCCTGCTTCTCGACCATCTCGACCATCAGCTTCTTCTGCGCCTGGTCGATCGCGTTGGGACCAAGATCGGCCTCGGTCGCCTTGGTGATCTTCAGCCCGAGATCGAGCGCGACCTCATCCTGCAGCGACAACGGCCCGACCGGCATGCCCGCCATCTTGGCGGTGTTCTCGATCATCGCCGGCGGCACGCCTTCGAGCAGCATCTCGTTGCCCTCGGAGATGTAGCGCATCACGCAGCGGTTGGCGAAGAAGCCGCGGGAATCGTTCACCACGATCGGCGTCTTGCCGATCGCGCGGACATAGTCGAGCGCGGTCGCGAGCGCGACATCGCCGGTGTTCTTGCCGAGGATGATCTCGACCAGCATCATCTTCTCAACCGGCGAGAAGAAGTGGATGCCGATGAACTTGCCCTGGTCCTTGAACTCCTCGGCCAGCGAATTGATCGGCAAAGTCGAGGTGTTGGAGGCGAAGATTGCACCCGGCTTCAAGATCGGCTGCGCCTTCGCATAGGTATCCGCCTTGACCTTGCGGTCCTCGAACACGGCCTCGATGACGAGGTCGCAATCCGCGATCACGCTGTAGTCTGATGTTGCCGAGATCCGCGCCAGGATGGCGTCGGCGGCCTCCTGCTTCATGCGTCCCTTGGCGATCAGGCCGTCGACCACGGTCTTGGCGTGGCCCTTGCCCTTGTCGGCGCTTTCCTGGTCGCGATCGACCAGCACGACGTCGATGCCGGCCTGCGCCGAGACGTAGCCGACGCTGGCGCCCATGAAGCCAGCGCCGATCACGGCGAGCTTCTTGACCTTGGTCGGCGGCACATTGGCCGGGCGGCGCGCGCCCTTGTTCAGCTCCTGCATCGACAGGAACAGCGAGCGGATCATCGCCGCCGCTTCCTTCGAGCGCAGCACCTTGGTGAAGTAACGCGACTCGACGCGCAGCGCGGCGTCGATCGGCAACTGCAGGCCTTCATAGACGCAGCTCATGATGGCGCGCGCGGCCGGGTAATTGTCGTAGGTCTCGCGGCGATAGATCGCGTTGCCGGCCGGGAACATCTGCATGCCCATCTTGGAGAAGACGGGGCCGCCGGGCAGCCTGAAGCTCTTCTCGTCCCACGGCGCGACCGCCTTGCCGCCGCCCTTGATCCAGTCCTTCGCTGACTTGATCAGATCGGACGCGGGCACCACGGCGTGAATCAGATTGAGCGCCTTGGCGCGGGTCAGATTGACCGCCTCGCCCTTGAGCAGCAATTGCATCGCGTCCTGCGGCGACACCAGGCGCGGCACGCGCTGGGTGCCCCCGGCGCCGGGGAACAGGCCGACCTTGATCTCGGGCAGGCCGAGCCGGGTCTTCGGGTTCTCGGCCGCGACGCGGTAGTGGCAGGCCAGAGTGATTTCGAAGCCGCCGCCGAGCGCAAGGCCGTTGATCGCGGCGACCCACGGCTTGCCGGAGGTCTCGATCGCGCGGAACGACAGCGACATCTGGCGGCTCTGCTCGAACAGCATCTGGTTCGCGGCTTCCTCGCCCTTCTCCTTGAAGAGCTGCGCGTAAGCGCGGTTCATGCCCTCGAGCATCGAGAGGTCGGCGCCGGCGCAGAACGCTTCCTTGGCCGAGGTGATCACGACGCCCTTGATCGCGGGATCGCCGGTCGTCTGCTTGATGATCTCGCCGATCTCCTGGGTGGAGACCTCGTCGAACACGTTCATCGAGCGGCCCGGGATATCCCAGGTAACGAGCGCAATGCCGTCGGCGTCGACGTCGAACTTGAAATTCTTGTAAGCCATGTTGCTCGCTCCCTCGCCTCAGACGCGCTCGATGATGGTGGCGGTGCCCATGCCGCCGCCGATGCACAGCGTCACCAGCGCCGTCTCCTTGTTGGTGCGCTCGAGCTCGTCGAGCACGGTGCCGAGGATCATCGCGCCGGTGGCGCCGAGCGGATGGCCGAGCGCGATCGCGCCGCCGTTGACGTTGATCTTGGCATTGTCGATGTCGAACGCCTGGATGTAGCGCAGCACCACCGAGGCGAACGCCTCGTTGAGCTCGAACAGGTCGATGTCCGATTTCTTCATGCCGGAGCGCTCGAACAGCTTTTCGGTGACGTCGACCGGGCCGGTCAGCATCATCGCGGGCTCCGAGCCGATATTGGCGAAGGCGCGGATTTTTGCACGCGGCTTCAGCCCGTGCTTCGCACCCGCTTCCTTGCTGCCAAGCAGCACGGCGCCCGCGCCATCGACGATGCCGGAGGAGTTGCCGGCATGATGCACGTAATTGACCTTCTCGACCTCGGGATGCGACTGCACGGCCACCGCATCGAAGCCGGCCATCGCAGCCATCGCCGCGAATGACGGCTGCAACTGCGCCAGCGACTGCATCGTCGTGGTCGGACGCATGTGCTCGTCCTTGGCGAGGATGGTCAGGCCGTTGACGTCCTTGACCGGCACCACCGACTTGTTGAAGCGGCCCTCGTCCCAGGCCTTAGCCGCGCGCTGCTGGCTCTGCACGGCGTAGGCGTCGACATCATCGCGCGAAAAGCCGTATTTGGTCGCGATCAGGTCGGCCGAGATGCCCTGCGGCATGAAATAGGCCGGCACCGCCATCGAGGGATCCATCGGCCAGGCGCCGCCGGAGGCGCCGATGCCGACGCGGCTCATCGATTCCGCGCCGCCGCCGATCACGAGCTCATGCTGGCCGCTCATGATCTGGGCCGCGGCGAAGTTCACGGCGTCGAGGCCGGAGGCGCAGAAGCGGCTGATCTGCACGCCCGGCACCTTCTCGCCGAGGCCGGCATTCAGCGCGGCGAAGCGGGCGATGTCGGAACCGGCCTCGCCGACCGGATCGACCACGCCGAGCACGACGTCGTCGACCAAATCCTCGGGCAGATTGTTGCGCTCCTTGAGCGCCTTCAGCGGCACCGTGGCGAGCGCCAGCGCGGTGACCTCGTGCAGCGCGCCGTCGGCCTTGCCGCGGCCGCGCGGGGTACGAACGTGATCGTAGATGTATGCCTCAGGCATGACGCCCTCCTTGATATGAGGATCATAATATATACGGAAGGAAGCGCCGCCGCAGCGGTGCGGCGGCAATTTTTCAGGGCTTTCTCGTTTGACGCATTTTCTTCACGCGAACCGGTATCCACTTCGCTCGAAAATGCCTCAGAACGCTTCCGCGGCCAGTTCCATCGTCGTCGCGCTGCCGCTCTGGATCCGGGCCAGATGCACGGCAGTCTCCGGCAGCAGCTTCTCCATGAAGAAGCGGCCGGTGACGAGCTTGGTGTTGAGGTAGGGCGTGGCGCCCGCGGCGGCCTTGTCCTGCGCCACCTTGGCCATCTTCGCCCACATGTAGCCGAGCGCAACCAGGCCGAACAATTTCATGTAGTCGGTCGCGGCGGCGCCGGCATTGTCGGGCTTGGTCAGCGCATTCTGCATCAGCCAGCCGGTCGCCTGCTGCAGATGGCCGAGCGCGGTGGAGAGCGGGGTGACGAACGGCCTCATCGCCTCCTCAGTGCCGTGCTCCTTGGCGAAGGCCGCGACCTCGCCGAAGAACGCCATCGCGGCGCGGCCGCCGTCGCGCGGCAGCTTGCGGCCGACCAGGTCGAGCGCCTGGATGCCGTTGGCACCCTCATAGATCATCGCGATACGCGCATCGCGCACGAACTGCTCCATGCCGTGCTCGGCGATGTAGCCGTGGCCGCCGAACATCTGCTGCGCCGAGACCGTGTTGGCGAAGCCGGTGTCGGTGAGCACGCCCTTCAGCACCGGCGTCATCAGGCCCATGTGATCGTCCGCGGCCTGGCGGTCCTTCGGATCGTCGGAGCGGTGCGCGACGTCGCTCTTCAGCGCGGTCCACACCACCATGGCGCGAGCCGCCTCGTTGAAGGCGCGGATGGTGAGCAGCGTGCGGCGCACGTCGGGATGCACGATGATCGGATCGGCCGCCTTCTCCGGCTCCTTGACGCCGGTCAGCGAACGGCCCTGCAGGCGCTCGCGGGCATAGGCGACCGCGTTCTGATAGGCGACCTCGGACTGCGCGAGGCCCTGCACGGCGACGCCGAGGCGAGCCTCGTTCATCATCACGAACATGCCCTGCATACCCTTGTTCTCTTCGCCGATCAGCCAGCCGGTGGCGTTGTCGTAGTTCATCACACAGGTGGAATTGCCGTGGATGCCCATCTTGTGCTCGATCGAACCGCAGGTGACGCCGTTGCGCTGGCCGAGCGAGCCGTCGGCATTGACCAGCACCTTCGGCACCACGAACAGCGAGACGCCCTTGATGCCGGCCGGTGCGCCTTCGATGCGCGCCAGCACCAGATGGATGATGTTCTCAGTGAGGTCGTGCTCGCCGGCCGAGATGAATATCTTGGTGCCCGTGATCTTGAAGCTGCCGTCGGCCTGGCGCACCGCCTTGGTGCGGAGCAGGCCGAGATCGGTGCCGCAATGCGGCTCGGTCAGGTTCATGGTGCCGGTCCACTCGCCGGCGACCATCTTCGGCACGTAGGTCTTCTTCTGCTCGGGGGTGCCGTGCACCAGCAGCGCCGCGGTCGCGCCCATCGTGAGGCCGCCATACATCGAGAACGCCATGTTGGCGGAGATCTGGAATTCGTTGACCGCCTGCGACAGCGTCACCGGCAGGCCCTGGCCGCCAAACTCCGTCGGCGCCGACAGACCGAGCCAGCCGCCCTCGGCGACCTGCTTGAACGCGTCCTTGAAACCCTTCGGCGTGGTGACGCTGCCGTCGTCATTGCGCTTGCAGCCTTCGAGATCGCCGGTGCGATTGAGCGGCTGCAGCACTTCCTCGCTGAGCTTGGCGGCCTCGCCGAGGATCGCCTCGCGCACATCGGCCGATGCATCGGTGAAGCCGGGAAGATTGCCGTAACGATCGATCTGGAAAACGTCATTCAACAGGAAGCTGACGTCTTCGACGGGGGCTTTGTAGGTTGGCATGCTGATCTCCCGGCTGGCTCGTGGTCGCATGTGCGACCTATGCTGCGCAGCGTATCCTTGGGTTTGTCGAAGCGGACCTTATCCGGTTCGGAGGGTCCGCGGCAGGTCCTAGCGAGACTGTGATTGCGACGTTGCGCCGCTCTGCTTCATCAACTCCTCGCCCATCATCCGATGCAGCAGGTTGATCGCCTTGAGCGGACGCACCATCACCTTGAAATGCGTGATCCGGCCGTCACCGTCGAAGGTGATGATGTCGACGCCGTTGAGCTTGATGCCGTCGATCTCGTTCTCGAATTCGAGCACCGCGCCGGTGTCGCTCTGCCACTCGCCGAGATATTTGAAGGTCGGGCCGCCGAGCACCTTGGCGGCGCTGGTGAGATATTTGAAGGTGATGTCGCGGCCGCGCTGCGGCGTGTGCACGACCGGGCTTTCGAACACCGCGTCGGGATGCAGCAGATCCCACAGTGCGGCGGTGTCGTGGGACTTCATGTAGGCGTACCACTTGTCGAGGCCCGGCTTGCTCATTCGGACGTCTCCTGCGGCGGGGTTAAGAAGCCTGAACATCGGCCGCGCGCGACAAGGCGGCGCGCCGATCACCATATGCATATTGACGCATATGCACAATAACGCATAAAGTCAAGCGGACTTCAGAATGGCCTTTTTGGGAACTGGAATGGAGGTGGGCGTTGGCACTCGGTGACGCAATCCTCGCCTGCCTCACGGAACGTCCGATGACGGGCTATGAGCTCGCCAAGACGTTCGACGCCTCGATCGGCTTCTTCTGGAAGGCCGACCATCAGCAGATCTACCGCGAGCTCTCGCGGCTGCGCGACAAGGGCCATGTCCAGGGCCGCGAGGTGGTGCAGTCAGGCAAGCCCAACAAGCTGGTCTACACCCTGACCGCCGAGGGCCGCGCGGCGCTGAAGCATTGGGCGGCGCGGCCGAGCGTGCCGCCGTCGATCAAGGACGATCTGCTGGTCCGGCTCTATGCGCTCGACTGCGTCGACATCGAGCCGCTGCGCACCGACCTGATGGCGCGGCTCGAGCATCACCGCGATCGCTATGAGCGCTACGAGCGCCTGCTCAACAAGCGCTTTCCCGACGGCGAAGCCCCGGCGGCCGATGTCGGCAAGATGCTCAGCCTGCGGCTCGGGATGCGCCATGAGCGCGTGGTGATCGAGTGGTGCGAGGAAGCGCTCGACGCGCTGTCGGCGATGTCCGGCCGCGGCAATGTGCTGCCGCTCGACGACGGCAAGCGCGAGAGCAACGGCTAGAAACAAATTCGGAAACCTCCCCTTGAAAAGGGGAGGTCGCCTTGCTCGCAGAGCAAAGCGGGTGGGGATCATGTCTCTCCACGAGCAGCGCGTCCGTGGCAGACCCCATCCCGACCATCCCCCTTTCAGGGGGAAGGGGAGTTCGCATTGTTGTACCGATCCGGCGCAACGAGTTCCCGGATTCCCTAACTTTAAGGCCCGCGGGCCGCATTCCTTAACCCGTTATTTACCGTGACGGGAAAAAGTCAGCAGCTGAAGCAGACGCCCAGCGCAGAATTCGATTGTCTCTTAACGGGAATGCGCGGGGAGGCTGTGGGCGCAGGGTGTAGCGCCGGAGTCGGGACCGGACGGAATCATGAATTCGCGCGTATCGTGGAGTGTTGACGGCATCGATCCCTCCGTCCGCGAAAGGGCCGAGGCGGCTGCACGCCGCGCCGGCATGTCGCTGAACGACTGGCTCAACTCCACCGTCGGCGAACCGAGCCCGCCGGATTGGCGCATGGAGCAGCGGCAGCCGATGCCGAGCCGGGAAAGCCGAGAGGTCGCCGACATCCATCAGCGGCTCGACGCGATCACCCGCCAGATCGAACAGATTGCAAAGCCGTTGACGCGCGCCGAAGCCGTGCGCGCCGAGGTGCCGCGCGGCCAGCCCGCCGTCGCACGGCAATTGAACGACGCGATCTCGCGCCTCGACGCGCGGCTGTCGCAGATCTCGCGGCCGCAGGCGGCGCGCGAGCCGCAGCCCCAGCCGATGATGCGTGAAGCGCAGATGCAGCGCGAGCCGCAGATGCAAGACCGGCAACTCGAGGAGAGGCTGCGCCAGGCGGAGGCGGTCGAGCGCGCCGCAGCCCAGGTCTACCGTCCCTCGCCGCCGCTGAGCCCGGCGTCGTTCGATTCCGCGATCGCGGAAATCGCTGCACGCCAGAACGAGCTCGATGGCCCCGCGCCCCGGCAGATGCCGCCGCGCAGCGCGCCTCCGATGCAGCCATCGGCGCCGCCGATGGCCTATGCGCCGCCGCCCGCGGCAGCGGCCGGGCCAGACTTCTCCTCGCTCGAGCGGCATTTGCTCAAGATCACGAGCCAGATCGAGGCGCTGCAGCGGCCCGACCATATCGAGCAGTCGATCGCATCCTTCCGCGGCGAGCTTGCGGAAATCCGCCAGGCTATCACCGAGGCAATGCCGCGGCGGGCGATCGAATCGATCGAGAACGAAATCCGCTCGCTGCATCACCGGATCGACGAGATCCGCCATGAGGGCAGCAACGGCCAGGGCCAGGCAATTGCCGGCATCGAGCGCGCGCTGTCGGAAATCCGCGAGGCGTTGCGCACGCTCACGCCCGCCGAGCAGCTCACCGGCTACGACGAGGCGATCCGCAATCTCGGCGCCAAGCTTGACATGATCCTGCGCGCCAACGACGACCCGTCGACGGTGCATCAGCTCGAGAGCGCGATCGCGGCGCTGCGCGCCATCGTCTCCAACGTCGCCTCCAACGACGCGCTGCTGCAGCTCTCCGGGGACGTGCACGCGCTGGCCGCGAAAGTCGACCAGTTGTCGCAGATGTCGCGCGGTGAATCCTACGGCGACGCTTTCGCCGGGATCGAGCAGCGCATCGCCGCGCTGGCCTCGACGCTGGAGAGCCGCGAGCGGCCGGCCGGCCACGACAATACCGACGCCATCGAAAACGCGGTGCGAACCCTCTCGGAGCGGATCGACCGTCTTCAGGTCGGCAACGACAGCTCGTCCGCATTCACCCATCTCGAGCAGCGCGTCTCCTATCTGCTCGAGCGCCTGGAGGCCGCCGACCAGCGCTCCGGCAATCTCGGCCGGGTCGAGGAAGGGCTGCATGACATCATGCGGCACCTCGAGGCGCAGCACGCTCATCTCGCCTCGCTCGCTGACGCCGCCCGCAACACCGTCAGCAGCGCCGCGCCGCAGCCGATGATGGACAGCGGCATCGTCGACATGGTGAAGCGCGAGCTGTCCGACATCCGCTTCAGCCAGTCGGAGACCGATCGCCGCACCCAGGATTCGCTGGAGACCGTTCACAACACGCTCGGCCATGTCGTCGATCGGCTGGCGATGATCGAGAACGATCTGCGCTCCGTGCGCACCGCGCCGCCGCCGGCTCCCGCGGCGGCCGAACCGCGGACGGACGCACCCCGGATGGAAATGCCGCGCGCGGCGATGCCGCAGCCGATCGCGCAGCCCAAACCGGAATCGTACCGGCTCGAATTGCCCAATCCTGCGCTGGCGCAGGAGCACTTCATGTCCGCGCCGCGCGAATTCCACGCCGCGCAGCCGGTCGAGACCGCACCGCCGCCGCTGCCGCCGCGCGCGATCAGCGAGATCCTCGAGCCGCATGCGGCGTCCGCGCGCGCCGCGATCGCGCCGGAACTGCCGCCGGATCATCCGCTCGAGCCGGGTACGCGCCCATCGGGCCGCGTCTCGTCGCCGTCGGAGCGGATCGCGGATTCCGAACGTGCGATCAGCGATCTTCCCGCAGGCAAGAAAGAGCCGGTCTCGACGTCGAGCTTCATCGCCGCGGCGCGCCGCGCCGCGCAGGCCGCCGCAGCACAGCCCGTCAACGACAAGGCGGCGCGTGCAGCGAGCAAGGCCGCTGCCAAGGCCAAGGAGAAGGCCGACAAGGCCGCGAAAGCCGCCGCCGCCAAGGCCGGCGCGGCCGCCGCGCCGGAGGCACAGCCTTCGACCATCACCTCCAAGATCCGCTCGCTGCTGGTCGGCGCGAGCGTGGTCGTGATCCTGCTCTCGACCGCCAAGATGGCGATGAACCTGCTCGACACCAGCTCCGCACCGCAGGCGCCGGCGATCGAGCACAGCGAGCCGGCGGTGCAGCCGCCTGCCGAGAATTCTGTCACGCCCGCCCCTGCACCGGCCGCGCCTTCCGGCGTGCCCGGGTCGTCAGTGCCCGGCCCGTCGATGACCTCGCCGACCCCGCTCGGCCGCCAGTCCAACAACACGGCGGCGCCGAACACGCTCGACAGCGCGCAGGTGACGATCCCTCAAGCGATCGCGCCAGCACCTGCCGCGGCGCCTGAGCCCGCGCCAGCCATGCCACCGGCCGCGGCCAACGACGTCACCGGCACGATTCCGACTGCGCCCCCGCTCGGCGGCAAGCTTGCCACGATCCAGATCCCGACGGGCGAGAAGCTGCCCGACGCGATCGGCGGTCCGGCGCTGCGCACCGCCGCGATCAAGGGCGATGCGGCTGCGGCCTACGAGGTCGGCGTCCGCTTTGCCGAGGGCAAGGGCGTGCCCGCCAATGTCGACGAGGCCGCCAAATGGTATGGCCGCGCAGCGCAGGCCGGCGTGGTGCCCGCGATGTTCCGGCTCGGCACCTTCTACGAGAAGGGCCTCAGCGTGAAGCGCGACTCCGATATGGCGCGGCGCTATTACATGCAGGCTGCGGAGCGCGGCAACGCCAAGGCGATGCATAACCTCGCCGTGCTCGACGCCGATGGCGGCGGCAAGGGCGCCGACTACAAGAGCGCCGCGCAGTGGTTCCGCAAGGCCGCCGATCGCGGCGTTGCCGACAGCCAGGTCAATCTCGGCATCCTCTATGCCCGCGGCATCGGGGTCGAACAGAACCTCGCCGAGTCCTTCAAATGGTTCAGCCTCGCGGCCGCGCAGGGCGACGTCGACGCCGGCCACAAGCGCGACGACATTGCCAAGCGGCTCGACCCGCAGTCGCTGGCCGCGGCGAAGCTTGCGATCCAGACCTTCACCCCCGAACCGCAGCCGAGCGATGCGGTCAATGTGCCGGCCCCGGCCGGCGGTTGGGACAGCGCTCCCGCGCAACCCGCGGCGGCGAAGGGGGTCAAGCAACCGTCGAAGCGGACCGCAGCGCTGGCCGCACACTAAGGTCACTCTTCTGAAACCGGCTGCGGCGCCTTGACGGCGCCGCGCTTCTGTACCTCCCGCCTTCCGCCGTGTAGACAGGCGCGCAGTCCCGCGCCAACGGCGCGCGTTCCGGAGGGTCAGGCTTGTCTGTCGATGATCGTCAGGAGGATGGAACGGGCCACCGTTCGTCGCCGACCGGTCCCCGCGTCGTGCCGCCGCGCCAGGCACCATCTCCGTTTGCCGCGCGCCCCGAGGCTCCGCGTTCCGCTCCGACTCATCCCCCGCAAGGGCGAGCGAACGTCGCATCGCCGCCCCGCACCTTCCGGTTCTCGCTCTGGTCCGTCATCATCTTCGTGCTGCTGTTGTCGAGCGTCGCCATTCAGGCCTACCGCGACCTGTCGCGACCGGGCGCCTGGGATTTCTGGCGCGAGACCTATATCGCGGCGAGCATGACGTCGGCGGTGATACCCGACGTCGACATCGACGGGTCGGGCCACGGAAGGCGTGCGCTTGCGATCAGCGGCAAGATCGGCTCGGCCAGCGCGAGCTGGTTCCGCGACCGGCTCAGCGAGGCGCGTCTCGCACCTGGCGATGCCGTGCTGCTGTCGTCAGCGGGCGGCGCGCTGAACCAGGCTGCCATCATGGGCGAGGTCATCCGCACCCACGGGCTCGTCACGGCGGTGGCCACCGCTGACGCATCGGGCAAGCTCCGCCCCGCGGCCTGCGCCAGCGCCTGCGTCCTGGTCTATGCCGGCGGCCAGACCCGCTATGGCATCGCGGGCTCCCGGCTCGGCGTGCATCGCTTCACGACCAGCGCACCGGTCAGCGATCCCCTCGCCGAGGCCCAGCGCATCCAGGGCATGGTGCTCGGCTACATGACCAAGATGGGCGTCTCGTCTGCCATCGTCGAGGCGATGTCGCAGACCTCGGACATCCGATGGTTGAGCCAGAAGGAAGCGCTCGCGCTGAACCTGATCACCAAGCCGGTCCCCTGAGGCGACGCACCGGCGCCATTCATCTGAATTATCAACCACGTGCGCAACAGAGCGGCAGCCTGCGGCGAAAAATGCCACCCGGGGCGGATTCTTTAGTCCCTCCTTCCGCCGAATTCGGTTATGCAAGAACGCGGCAATCGACCCGCGTTCGCCTGCTTCTTGCGCGCCGACCGGATTCGTTCAGCCGGAGAATGCCCGACCAGAACGACATCACCCCGTGATGCGGCCTTGCGCCCCAGCATGCGGCGAACCGACAAGAAGCGACGCGCGTGCAGCTCTACCTCCCGATCGCCGACATTCCGGTCAATGTCTTCCTCATCCTGGCGATGGGCGCGGCGGTTGGATTCGTCTCCGGCATGTTCGGCATCGGCGGCGGCTTCCTGATGACGCCGCTCTTGATCTTCGTCGGCATCGCGCCTGCGGTCGCGGTGGCTTCGGTCGCGAGCCATATTGCGGCCTCCTCGTTTTCCGGCGCGATCTCCTATTGGCGCAGACGCGCGATCGACCCGCTGCTGGCGGCGGTGCTGCTGGTCGGCGGCACGCTCGGCACCACGCTCGGGGTGTGGACCTTCACCTTCCTGCGCTCGCTCGGCCAGCTCGACCTGATGATCGCGCTGTCCTACGTCATCCTGCTGACGACGGTCGGCGGGCTGATGTTCTGGGAAGGCCTGCGCGCGATGCTGCGGTCCCGCCGCGGCGGCCCGGTCACCCTGCGCAAGCCCGGCAGCCATGGCTGGATCCACGGCCTGCCGCTGAAGCTGCGCTTCAAGCGCTCCAAGATCTACCTCTCCGTCATCCCGGTGGTCGTGGTCGGGCTCGTGATCGGCTTCATCGGCGCGGTGATGGGGATCGGCGGCGGCTTCATCCTGGTGCCGCTGATGATCTATGTGCTGCGGGTGCCGACCTCGACCGTGATCGGCACCTCGATGGTGCTCACCCTCGTCACCATGGTGTTCGCCACCTTGCTGCACGCAGCGACCAATCACTTGGTCGACGCGGTGCTAGCGCTGATCCTGATGATCGGCGGCGTCACCGGCGCGCAGTTCGGCGCCCGCGCCGGCCAGAAGATCCGCGGCGAGCATCTGCGCCTCTTGCTCGGTCTGCTGGTGCTCGCAGTCGGCATCCGCTTCGCCGTCGAGCTGGTGATCCGGCCGCAGGACCTCTACAGCATCCGCGAAACCGGCGGAGCTCCGCCATGAGGCTGCGCGCGCCGCTTGCGATCCTGGGCCTCGTCGCCGCAAGCCTTGCGGCCGTGCCCGCCCGCGCCGAACGGCTGATCGTGTCGGTCTCCAACCACCGCGTCACAGTGACGCCGAACTATTCCGGCGGCGAGCTCGTGCTGTTCGGCTCGGTGGAGAAGGACGACAAGACGCCGTCGAGCCGCGGCAATTACGATCTCGTCGTCACGGTGTCCGGCCCGCGCGCCGACATGGTGACGCGGCGCAAGGAGCGCAAGTTCGGGATCTGGATCAACACCGACTCGCGCCAGTTCCTGCAGGTGCCGGGCTATCTCGCGCTGTTCGCCAATCGCCCGTTCGATCAGATCGCCTCGCCCGAGGTGCAGCGGCGGCAGCAGCTTGGGCTCAACAACGTGCTGCTGATGCAGCGGGTCGGACCCGACTTTGCCGACGTGGTGCCGAACGATCCGTTCCGCAGCGCCTTCGTGCGGCTGCGCTCCGAACACGGGCTCTATCGCGAGGCGACCTCGGCGGTGACGTTCCTGACCCCGACCCTGTTCCGCACCGGCATTCCGCTGCCGGCCGAGGTGCCGATCGGCACCTACAACGTCGAGATCAAGCTGTTTTCCGAAGGCGCGCTGGTGACCAAGACCGAGACCGCCTTCGAGATCGTCAAGGTCGGCTTCGAGCAGTTCGTCGCCACTACCGCGCGGCAGAACGGCCTGGTCTACGGCCTCGTCACCGCATTCATGGCGCTGATGACCGGCTGGATGGCCTCGATCGTGTTCCGGAAGGACTAGCCACCCTTTCCGTGCAACGTGCTTTCAAGCGCGTCGCTCAGGATCGAGAGGCCGAGATCGATCTCGTCGTCGCTGATCGTCAGCGGCGGCGCGATGCGGAACACACTGCCCATCCCGGGCAGCTGCACGATGTTGGTGCTCAGTCCGAGCTCCAGGCAGCGCTGCGACACGCGCGTTCCGAGCGCTTCGTCGGGCTCCTTGCTGAAACGGTCGCGCACGATCTCGATGCCCTGCATCAGCCCCCGGCCGCGCACGTCACCGATGCATTCGAACCGGTTCTGAAGTGCAAGCAGCCCGTCCCGCAGCCGCGCGCCCGCGGTCCTGGCACGCTCGACCAATCTGTCGCGCAGGATGATCTCGATCACGTTCAGCCCGACCGCGGCCGGCATCGGGTCCGACACATGTGTCGTGTAGAACAGGAAGCCGCGTTCGTGACACCGCTCCTCGATCTCGGCTGACGTGATGACCGCGGCCAAAGGCAGGCCGGCGCCGAGCGTCTTCGACAGCGTCAGGATGTCAGGCACGGCGCCATCGCGCTCGAACGCAAACATGGCGCCGGTTCTGCCGAGGCCGGTCTGTGCCTCATCGACGATCAAGAGCATGCCGCGCGCGCGGCACAGCTCCTTCAGCGCAGCGAGGTAGCCCTCCGGCAGATCGATCAGTCCGCCCGAGCTCAGGATCGGCTCGGCGATCATGCAGGCGAGCGAACCGGTCGATTGGCGATCGACGAGATCGAAGGCATAGGCCAGCTCTGCCCGCCAGTCGGCCGCATGGCCGAAGCGGGGGCGATAGAGGTTCGGCGTCGGGATCGCGAGCGAGCCGACCGGCGCAGGACCATAACCCCTGCGTCCGGCCGAATAGGTCGTCGCTGCCGCGCCTGATGTCATGCCGTGCCAGGACTGCGCGAACGCGACGGTCTCGAAGCCGCCGGTAGCGAGCTTGGCCATCTTGATCGCAGCCTCGTTCGACTCGCCGCCCGTGCTCAGCAGCATGACCCGATCGAGCCCCGGCGGCAGCAGTTCCGCGAGCTTCTCGGCCAGCGCGACCACCGGGCGCGTCAGCATGCCGCTGAACAGATGGTCGAGCCGCTCGGCGTGCTCGCTGATGGTCCGGACGATCTCGGGGTGGCCGTGACCAAGCACGGCGCTCATCTGCCCGGAGGTGAAATCCAGGATGGCGCGGCCGTCGGCGTCATAGACGAAGGATCCGGAGGCGCGCTCGATGATGACGGGAGCGAACGTCCCCCCATACCGGATGAGATGACGGCGCGCGCGATCCCAAAAGGCCTTCTCGTCGTTTCCAGCCATGCCCGCTCCTTGCTACCCAGTCGCCGCGATAGATCCTTTCAGCGCATCTTATGCGCGCACCGCCGCAATGACATTGCGATTTGAGATGCATTTCAGCCCCTCTTCTGCGATCAATTGCGCATAAGACCGAAATTGCGAAAGAAATGGGAACCACAACCGTGATCGACGAGATCGACCGGAAGATCCTCGACGTGCTCCAGGTCGAGGGGCGCATCACCAATCTCGAGTTGGCCGAACGGATCGGCCTCTCGTCCGCCCCCTGTATGCGACGCGTCCGAACGCTCGAAGAGGACGGCGTCATCAATTCCTATGTGGCACTGGTGGACCCAGCGCGGGTCGGCCTCGGGTTCGACGTGATCGTCGAGGTCCGCCTCAAGCAACAGAACCGGGAATCCTTCGCGCGCTTCGAGAAGAAGGTGACCGCGCTTCCCGAGGTCGTCGAATGCTGCATGATCGCCGGCGACTGGGACTATTCCCTGCGCGTCGTGTCCTCCGATCTCGCACGCTATCAATCGTTCATCCTTGATCGCCTGACGCATCCGGACAGCGACATCGCGAGCTACCGCACGACCATCATCCTGCGGAAAGTCAAATCGACCACCAAGATCGACAGCTCGCTGTTCAGCGAGGATTAGAGCAGAAAACCGATCCCCATCGCGATCACGCTGAGCGTCATCGCAGCCGTGGAGAGCCAGCCGAGCCAGTACAACCAGCCGCCGATCACGAAGCGGTCCATCACATCCCTGCGACGGGCCATGACCATCAGCAGCACCATCACGGGCACGGCGAGCACGCCGTTGACGACTGCGCTCCAGTACAGCGCCGCGATCGGATCGATCGGGGTGAAGTTGAGCGCGATGCCGATGCCGCCCGACAGCGCCAGCACCGAGTAGAACGCGATCGCCTCCTTCGGCCTGCGCGTCAGTCCGACCGGCCATCGCCGGCCTTCGCTGACGGCGTAGGCGGTCGCGCCCGCGAGCACCGGGATCGCCAGCAGGCCGGTACCGACGATGCCGAGCGCGAAGATCACCTCTGCAAAGGGGCCGGCGATCGGGCGCAGCGCCTCGGCGGCCTGCGCCGAGGTCTGGATGTCGGTCTTGCCGGCAGCATGCAGCGACGCGGCAGCGGTGATGATGATCGACAGCGCGATCAAATTGGAGAACGCCATGCCTGTGATGGTGTCGGCGCGGATGCGCGAGAATTCGCGCCGGGCGCCGTAATGCCGCTCGATCAGCGGATGCTTGGTGACATCGGCCCGCTGCTCCTCGGCCTCTTGCGAGGCCTGCCAGAAAAACAGATAGGGCGAGATCGTGGTGCCGAGGATCGCGACGATGGTCGTGAAATAGTCCGCGCTCCAGTTGATGCGCGGCAGCAGCACGCCGGCCAGCGCCTGGGTCCACGACACCTTGGCGAAGGCGAGCGCGGCGACATAGGCGAACAGGCTGAGCGTCAGCCATTTCAGCACGGCGACATAGCGCCGGTAGTTCATGAAGATCTGTGCTGCCACCGAGGTCACGCCGAACAGCACGACATAGAGGATCGCCGGACCGCCGATCAGGAGCCTTGTCGCATCCGCCATCGCCGACAGGTCGGCGGCGATGTTGACGGTATTGGCGATAGACAGCAGCGTCACCACAGCGGCGAGCAGCCAGCCTGGATAGTGCCTGCATACATTGCCCGCGATGCCATGCCCGGTGACGCGGCCGACCCGCGCGGAAATCTCCTGGATCGCGGTCATCAGCGGGAAGGTCAGCAGCATGGTCCAGCCGATGCCGTAGCCGAGTTGCGCGCCGGCCTGGCTGTAGGTGCCGATGCCCGATGGATCGTCGTCGGAGGCTCCGGTGATCAGGCCGGGACCAAGCGTCTTCAGGACGCGGCTGACGCTGAACGACTGGCGCCGGGGCTTCGCCGCCGGCGCATCGTCATACCTATCGTGATGCGAGATTTTCCCTTGCCGCGTCATGTCCGGTTCCAGCCGTCTGACAACGGGCCGGATACCGCCAAGGTTCCTGCGATGAAACCTAGGCCTCGATGACGGTGGCGATGCCGGGCTCGAGGATGCGCAGGCGGCGGCCGAAGCCGAGCGTATCGAAGCTCGCCCGCAGGTCGCTCGCGCTTTGCCGGAAATGCGCCCAGCCGTCGGTGTGGACCGGCACGATCACGGCGCCGGCAAAGGCGCGTGCGGTCTCGATCGTGTCGTTGGTGTCCATGGTGAGATGGAACGGGCCGCGAGTCTGCGCCGCGCCGGCGAACGGCAGCACCACGCCGCAGTCGAAGCGCCGCGCGACCTCGGCGACACCATCGAACCAGGTGGTGTCGCCGCTGATATAGACCGGTCGGCCTGGTTTCGGCGGCTCGACCACGAAGCCGATCACGTCGCCGGACAACGGCTCGATCCCGGCCGGTCCGTGCCGCGCCGGCGTCGCGGTGATGGTCAGCGAGCGGTCGGCTTTCTTCAGCACGGTCGAAGCCCACGGCGCAAAACCCTCGGCATGGCCGCCGAGTCGCTTGGCGCCGGCCTCCGTCGTCAGCACGCGCTTCGCTCGCTTCAGAAAATTCCGCCCCGTATGGTCGAGGTTGTCGGAATGCTGGTCGTGGCTCAGCAGCACGGCGTCGACCTCACCGACCTCGCGCGCGCCGAGCGCGGGGCCCGTCAGTTTCTCCAGTTTCACGTGCGGCAATTGATAGTCGCCGGGGGCATCGAAGGTCGGATCGGTGAGCAGGCGGAACCCGTCGATCTCGATCAGGGCGGTTGGGCCGCCGATCAGGGTGATGGTGATGCTCACGTCACACTCCTCTTGGGCGCGGCAACCGCGGGGCGGGTCACCAGGTAAATGCCGAGTGCGACCGGAATGATCCCGAGCAGATCACGAAATTCGACATGCTCGCCGAGCACCAGATAGGCGAACAGCATGCCGAGCGGCGGCATCAGGAAGTGATAGGCGCTTGCGGCGGTCGCGCCACACACCTTCAGGAGATGAAACCAGAGCAGGTAGGCGAGGATCGAGCCGCCGAGCACGAGGAAGGCGAAGGCGCCGGCGAGCCGCATGCTCGGCACGATGTCGCTGACGCTGGACAGCGTGAAGGCGAACGGCATCACCGCAAGGCCGCCGGCGATGTTCTGGACGCCGTTGCCGATCCACAGGCTGCCCTTCGGCGCCAGCAGCTTGAACAGGACGGTGCCGGCGACGATCGAGGCGAGCGAGGCCAGCGTGAACAGGATGCCGTGCGGGCTGTCTGATCCGACCGACATGCGATGCCAAACGATGAAGGCGACGCCGACGATGCCGAGCATGAGACCGGTCACCTTGCGCAGGGTCATGCTCTCGCCGAGGAACATTGCCGCCAGCATGGCGGTGAAGACCGGATTGGCCGAGACGATCAGCGCGCCGAGCCCGGCGGAGACCGTCTTCAGGCCGGTATAGCCGAGGCCGAGATAGAGCGCGTTGTTGGCGACGCCGAGCACCGCGAACACCGCCACATCGCGCCAGCTGAGGTCCCATTTGTCGCTGCGCAGCCAGGAGATCCCGAGAATCAGGATTCCGGCGAGCGAGAATCGCGCGGCGAGCAGGATCAGCGGCGGACAGTCGGTGACGCCGATCTTGCCGGCGACGAAAGCGTAGCTCCAGAGCAGGCAGAACAGCGCGATCAGCAGCGGCAGGGTGTTGAAGCGGGCGCGAGGGGCGGCGATTGAAGATGCGGCGGACATGCAATTTCTCCTTCGCCCATGATCTAGGCCCGCACCTTGATATTTGGAAATTAAATGATAGACTGACATCCAGTTGATTTATGAATGGAGGCTGCGATGCTCGATCTGGAGCTGTTGCGCAGTTTCGTCTCGGTGGTCGATGCCGGCGGCTTCACCCGCGCCGGCGAGCGCGTCCACCGCACGCAATCGACGGTGAGCCAGCAGATCAAGCGCCTGGAGGAGGATGTCGGCCAGCCGCTGTTGATCCGCAGCGGCAAGGACGTCACCCCGACGGAAGCCGGCGAGCGGCTTCTGACCTATGCGCGACGTCTGTTGTCGCTCGCCGAAGAGGCCCGCGACGTGCTCTCGCGGCCTGGCAGCGAAGGCGCGATCCGGATCGGCATCACCGAGGATTTCGCCGCCTACCGGCTGACGAAATTGCTCGCGACCTTCGCGCGTAGCCACCCGAATCTGCGGCTCGACGTCCGCTCCGGCCAGAGCCTGTTCCTGTACCGCGATCTGGAGCGCGGCGATCTCGACCTCGCGCTGATCAAGCGTTCCGCCGACGAGAAGGGCGGCATCGCGGTGTGGCCGGAACGCGTGCACTGGGTCACCAGCAAGAGCCATCCGCGCGACACGAAGATCGGCTCGGTGCCGCTGATCGGTTTCGCCTCGGGCTGTCTCTACCGCGCCCGCGCCATCCATGCGCTGGAGAGCGCCGGCCGCAACTGGCACATGGCCTACACCTCCTCCAGCCTCGCCGGCATCCAGGCCGCGGTCGCCGCCGGCCTCGGGCTCAGCATTCTGTCGGAAATGTCGATCCAGGCCGAGCATCGCGTGCTGACGGCGAAAGACGGCTTCGCGCCGATCGAGCGGACCGAGGTCGCCCTCGTCGCCGCGCCCGAGGCCAGCCCTGCGACCTTGCGGCTGGCGGATCGGCTCGCGGAGTATTGCGAGAGCGTGCAGGCGAAGGCGGCGTGACGTTCGCGCCTACATCCTCCCCTGGAGGGGGAGGATCGGTTCGCATGAAATGCGAACCGAGGTGGGGTGAAGGTGCATCCAATCGAACAGTGCCCGCGATGAGAGATCACCCCACCCCGACTCACATTTCGCTGCGCTCAATGTGAGTCGACCCTCCCCCTCCAGGGGAGGGTGGTATCTGGTCCTAACCGGCTACATGGGTAACAGAATAGACCGGCGACATGGGTAACAGGTCAACTGATCGGCGAGGAGGGCCTTGCCGATGGGATGGACGGAGACCTGTGCAGTGGAAGAACGGATGCGATTTGTGGTGGCGGTGGAGAAGCACGAGGAATCATTTGCGGCGGTGTGCCGGCGGTTCGGGGTGAGCCGCCGTGTGGGGTACAAATGGCTTACGCGTTTTGAGCAGGAAGGCGCCGGTGGGCTGTTCAACCGGTCGCGGGCTCGGCTGCATCATCCGCAGAGCATAGCCGAGGGGATCGCCGAGCGTTGCCTTGAGGTGCGTCGGGCGCATCCGACCTGGGGGCCGATCAAGGTGCGCGCCTTTCTTGAACGGAAGTCACCGCGGACGGCATGGCCTGCGGCGAGCACGATCGGGGAACTGTTCGACCGCGAAGGACTGACGGTGAAGCGCAAGCTGCGCCGGCGCGGGCCGCCCTCGAACATGCCGTTTGCGACGTGCGCGGCGGCCAATGATGTGTGGTGCATCGACTTCAAGGGCTGGTTCCTGACCGGCGACGGCAAGCGATGCGAGCCGCTGACGATCACCGACGCGTACAGCCGCTATCTGCTGCGCTGCCAGGCTCTGGCGCGCACCGACACGGATCATGTCTGGCCGGTGCTCGATGCGGCGTTCCGCGAGTTTGGGTTGCCGCACTACATGCGTTCGGATAACGGCTCGCCGTTTGCCTCGCGTGGTGCCGGTGGGTTGTCGCGGCTGTCGGTCAACCTGATCAAGGCCGGCGTGACGCCGGAGCGCATTGCGCCGGGCAAACCTCAGCAGAATGGCCGCCATGAGCGGATGCATCTGACGCTGTTGCAGGACACCGCCAATCCGCCGGCTCCCACCATGCGCGAGCAGCTCAAGCGCCTCCGCAACTTCCAGCATCTCTACAATGAGGAGCGTCCGCACCAGTCGCTCGATAACGCTACGCCAGCCGACCGTTACCAGGCCTCCTCACGCCGCTTCGACGGTGTCTTGCGCAAGCCGGAATACGATGACCAGGACGTCCGCTCGGTCCGGCACAACGGAGAGATCAAGTGGCTCGGCAACACGATCTACATCAGCGAAGCGCTGATCGGCGAACCCGTCGG
This sequence comes from Bradyrhizobium sp. USDA 3364, assembly GCF_054056355.1. Classification (NCBI taxonomy): domain Bacteria; kingdom Pseudomonadati; phylum Pseudomonadota; class Alphaproteobacteria; order Hyphomicrobiales; family Nitrobacteraceae; genus Bradyrhizobium; species Bradyrhizobium sp. USDA 3364. The sequence goes on along the minus strand of NZ_JBSRYG010000002.1, from coordinate 3,497,978 downwards.
CCTGGCCGAGGATCAGGACGGTTGGATCGTCAGCTATGGCCCGATCGAGCTCGGCACGATCGCTCATCGTGGGGACCAGCTTCGCAAGCCCAAACGAACGACAAAAGGCTGTGGACTTGAGGACAACGCTCCGCGTTGCCCTCAGGGTCCACAGCCTCAACAACAACAGACCTGAACGAAACGAGAATTGTGTTACCCATGTCGTCGGGTTGAAGTGTTACCTAAGTCGCCGGTTGCTCAGCGACCGTCAATAACACCGCGACGCGGCGAACGCATGCACGCGGTTGTCGCCGAGCACATGGGCCATGAACCCGGGCGATCCGAAAATCCGGGCGAACGCGGCGTCGCGGATGCTCAGGCCGCCGGTGTAGGCACCGAACGCCGGCATCACCGCGCGCTCGCCGTCACTGGCGAAGCAACGCCGCTCGATCGAGCGGCCGCGGGTCGGCACCCGCGCCTTGGGGTGCAGATGGCCGGCGATCTCGCCGCTCGCACCGGTCGGCTCGTGGCGGAACACGATCGGGGCCGATCGCGACCTCGGTCGCGACCACGCCGCCGAGGCTGGACGGCAGCGCTGGATCGTGGTTGCCCGCAATCCAGATCCAGTTGCGCCGTATCTGCAGGGCTGCGAGCGCTTCGCGATCCGGATCCGACAGGCGCGCATGCGCGTCGCGATCATGAAAGCTGTCGCCGAGCGCGATCACCTGCCGCGGATCGTGCCGCGCGATCACGGCGGCGAGCCGGCTCAATGTCGCCACCGTGTCGTAGGGCGGCAGCAGCACGCCGCGACTGGCAAAGCTCGATCCTTTTTCCAGATGCAGGTCGGAGACCACGAGCAGGCTCTGCTCTTCCCAGAACAGTGCGCCGGAGAAATCCGCCACGAAGCCGACATCCGCCACCGCGACTCTCGAAACGCGCATGTCGTCACCGTCTCGCAAAGCTAGCGCGCTTGCCGTCACGTCCTGTTCCCCAGCGTTACGTCGTAGCCTCCCGCACGAGTTCCTCGGCCGCCTCGGCCAGAAGCTCGTCGGATGCTTCGCCATAAACTGACTCGCGGCCGATTTCCAGCAGCGCGGGGACGGCAAGCGGGGAAACGTGGTCGAGATCCTTGTGGGTGATTCGGCCGTGGATGCGCGAAAGCATGTCGCTGAGGCGGCGGAGATCGAGCAATCCCGTGGCGGCATCGCTGCGCGCGGCACGCAGCAGCACATGGTCGGCCTGGTGCTTGCGCAGCACGTCGTAGATCAGATCGGTCGAGAACAGCACCTGGCGGCGCGACTTCTCCTCGTCGGTGAAGCGGCGCGCGATCAGGCCGGAGATGATGGCGCAGTTGCGGAAGGTGCGCTTCATCAGCGCGGATTCCGCAAGCCACGCCTCGAGGTCGTCGCCGAGCATATCGGGATCGAACAGCGCGTTGAGATCGAGCTTGCCGGTCCTGATCATGAAGGAGAGATCGCCGACGCCCCAGACCGCGAGCGCATATTCGTTGGCGACGAAGCCGAGCGGACGGGCGCGGGCACGCTCCAGCCGCCGCGTCAGCAGCATGCCGAGCGTCTGGTGCGCGAGCCGGCCCTCGAAGGGATAGCAGACCAGATAATGGCTGCCGCCGCGCGGAAACGTTTCGACCAGCAACTCGCGCACCGCCGGCACCCGGGAGAATTTTCGCTGCAGCGACAGCCAGTCGTGGACCTGGTCCGGCAGCGCCTTCCAGGCCCGGCTGTTGTCGAGCAGTTTGCGAACCCGTTCGGCGAGATAGGTCGAGAGCGGGAACTTGCCGCCCATGTAGGACGGCACCTTGGCGTCCTTGTCGTTGGCGCGGGAGACATAGACCTGGTCCTCGACCAGCGCCTCGTAGCGCACCACCTCGCCGCCAAAGACAAAAGTGTCGCCGGGCACGAGGCCTTCGATGAAGACCTCCTCGATCTCGCCGAGCATCCGGCCGCCACGGGCAATCGCGCCAGTCGATCCGTGACCGCCGGCGCGCGAGCGCACCAGCCGCACCTTCAGCATCGTCTCCTCGACGATGGTGCCGACATTGAGGCGGTAGCTCTGCCGCACCTTGGGATTGGTGACGCGCCAGCGGCCCTGCTTGTCCTGCTTGATGCGCGCGAAGCGTTCATAGGTCTTCAGCGCGTAGCCGCCGGTCGCGACGAAGTCGACGACGTCGTCGAAATCGGTGCGTGACAGCGACGCATAGGGCGCCGCGGTCCTGACCTCATCATAGAGCTCATCGGACAGGAACGGCTTGCCGCAGGCGCAACCGAGCACGTGCTGGGCCAGCACGTCGAGCGCACCTATGCGCAGTGGCGGCGTATCCTGCGCATTCTCCGCGATGGCATCGATCGCGACCGCGCATTCCAGCACCTCGAACCGGTTGGCCGGCACCAGCACGGCGCGCGAAGCCTCGTCGAAGCGGTGGTTGGCGCGGCCGATCCGCTGCATCAGCCGCGACGAGCCCTTGGGCGCGCCGATATTGATGACGAGGTCGACATCGCCCCAGTCGACCCCGAGATCGAGCGAGGAGGTGCAGACCACGCCGCGCAGCCGGCCCGCGGCCATCGCGTCCTCGACCTTGCGGCGCTGCGCGACGTCGAGCGAGCCGTGATGCAGCGCGATCGCGAGCCCGTCGTCGTTCATCCGCCACAGATCCTGGAACAGCATCTCGGCCTGGCTGCGGGTGTTGACGAACACCAGCGTGGTCTTGTTGTGCTTGATCAGTTCGTAGACCTCGGGCAGCGCATGGCGCGCGCTGTGGCCCGACCATGGCAGCCGCTCGCGCGTGTCGAGCATCTCGACCACCGGCGGCGCCGCGCCGCCGGCGGTGACGACGTCGGCGGATGCGTTCTCGCCACCCTGCTGCGGCACCAGGAAGCGCGCGAGTTGTTCCGGCTCGGCCACCGTTGCCGAGAGACCGATGGCGCGCGTCTGCGGCGCGATGGTCCAGAGCCGCGCCAGCCCGAGCGACAGCAGATCGCCGCGCTTGGAGGTGACCAGCGCGTGCAGCTCGTCGAGCACGATGCGCTTCAGCGAGGAGAACAGGAACGGCGCGTCGTCGGAGGCCAGCAGCAGTGCCAGCTGCTCCGGCGTCGTCAGCAGAATGTCAGGCGGATAGCGCCGCTGGCGCTGCCGCCGCGACACCGGCGTGTCGCCGGTGCGGGTCTCGATCCGGATCGGCAGCCCCATCTCGGCGACCGGCGTCTCCAGATTGCGCGCGATGTCGACCGCGAGCGCCTTGAGCGGCGAGATGTAGAGCGTGTGCAGTCCGGAGCTGCGGCGAACGCCGCGGCCGGTGGAAATGAATGTCTTTCTTGGCTCGGCAGCGCTCGCTGGTAGGGCTCCCTCCCCCCTTGCGGGGGAGGGCTGGGGAGAGGGGTAAGCCGCATCGTTCCGAGCAAGCGGCATACCCCTCTCCCGCCGTCCTCCGTCGCGCAATTGCGCGTCAGAGGACGTCGACCTCCCCCGCAAGGGGGGAGGTGGCGATCGAGTTTCTGTCTGTAGAGTCGCTGCACTCGCCTCCCCGCTCAGCTCAACCAGCGTCGGTAAGAATCCCGCCAGCGTCTTGCCGGCACCGGTCGGCGCGATCAGCAGCGCGGACCGCTCTTCACGGGCCTTCGCCAGCAGCGCGAGCTGGTGCTCGCGCGGCGACCAGCCGCGTGACGCGAACCAGTCGCGAAACCGGCGCGGCAGGAGATCGGCCGTTTCCGACGGCGGAACGGAAAAGAGATCGAGCGTCGACACGCCCAAGAGGTAGGCGGTTCAGGCGGCTTCGTCGAGGGCAGGCTGGAAATGGCAGCAGGCGGCAAGAGGAAGTCGACCTCCGCCGGTGTCGCACGCCGCCGTCATTGCGAGGAGCCAAGCGACGAAGCAATCCATCTTTCCCCGAGGGGATCGATGCATTGCTTCGCGAAGCCTGTCATCCGGCGGCGCTTCGCGCCGACCGGGTGGCTCGCAATGACGGGATGGAGCGCACCCCCGCGCCCCTACTCCGTCATCGGCTCGCCGGAGAGGTCCCAATCCCTGCCGTTGAAGATCGAGACGTAGAGCGTCTTCATCGGCGTGTAGTCGTCGGGCGTATAGCTGTAGTTGATGCCGTCGAGGAAATAGGGCGAGTGGAAACCGGCCAGCGTGGTGGCGTGCTTGAGCACGTTGGCACGGGTCAGATCGTCGCCGCAACGGCGCAGGATCTCGCCCATCGTCGCCGCCTGGCCGTGGCCGGCGAAGGCGATGGTGTTGTCAGGATCGATGTTCGGCAGGTATTTCTTGCGCAGCTCCTCGAACGCGACCACATCCGGATCCTTCTCGTAGCGCGCCACGCCGACTTCCTTGTTGTAGCGGATCGCGACGATATCCTTGGCGTTCTCTAACCCCGCCGCGCTCAGGATCGAACGGCCGGTCGAGCCGGCCGACAGCAGCTGCAGCGGCTTCCAGCCGAGCTCGGCCACCTTGCGGATCGACTGCGACGTCGCCTTGCCTGTGGTGATGTTGTAGAAGACGTCGGCGCCGGACTTCGAGAGATTGATCAGCTGGGAATCGACCGTCGGATCGGTGAGATCGTAGGTCTGCTCCATGATCACCTGCGCCTTGCCGCCGGCATCGGCCAGCACCTTCTTGAACGGACCCAGGAAGTCGCGGCCGAAATCATCATTCTGATAGAGGATGCCGATCTTGGCGTTCGGCTTCACACTGACGACGTGCTTGGCAAGGATGCGCGCCTCGGTCGGATAGAGCGGCAGGCCCGCCATGGTCCATTTGTAGGTCTTCGGGTCGTTCCACTTCGAGGCGCCGGTGTTCAGCAGCAGCTGCGGCACGCCCTTGGAATTGAGATATTTGTGCACGGCGGTCTGCGGCGCGGTGCCGAGCGACCCATAGAGCGCCAGCACCTCCTCCTGTTCGACCAGGCGGCGCGTCGCCTCGACGCATTTCGGCGCGCTGTAGGCGTCATCCATGGTGAGGAATTTCACCTTGCGGCCGTTGATGCCGCCCTTGTCGTTCAGCATCTGGAAATAGGCTTCGCCGACGCGGCCGAGCACACCGTAGAGCGAGCCGGGGCCGGAATGCGGAACGGTCTGGCCGAGCTTGATCTCGGTGTCGCTCGCGCCGGGGTCGTACTTCTTGTCCGCGGCCCGCACGAACGGCGCGGGCAGCACGGACGCTGCGATCACAGACAATGCGGTGGCGCCGAATTCGCGCCGAGTATGTTTTTTCATTGTTTCTCTCCCTGAGGCCGAAAGCTCTCGCATTCCGCCCTGCGCCGGGCAAGCGCGAAGTCTCGGCCGTGTGGCGCAATGCCGCGTCACGGCAAATGCGTAGCGTGTAGACTCAAGTTTGGAGCGTGAGCTCTTCCCCTCTCCCCTTGTGCGAGAGGGCGCGTCACGGCTTGACGGCCACGGCGACGAGCCCCGGCGCCGGGATGTTGTCTTCATTACGCGCCGAGAGATCGTCGAGCAGCGAAAGCGTCAGCCCCGCGGCCGCGACGGAGGCGCGCACATTATCTGCACTGTGGGCGTAGCGCAGGCCCTCGCCGAGAATGACGCCCTCCCCGTCATGGGTCTCCGTCGTGAACGCGAGCACGCCGCCCGCCGCCAGCACGCGGCTCGCCTCTGCGAGCACCGGCGCGAGATCGGCGACATAGACCATCGCATCCGCGGCCAGGATCAGTTCGGCGCTGGCGTCCGGCTTGCCTGCAATGCCATTGAGCATGTCGTCGACTTCGAGCTCGGCGTAGAGGGAGGTGCCGCGCGCCTTGTCGATCATGCGCGGCGACAGGTCGATGCCGATGAAGCGATCGACATGCCCGGCGAATGCGCCGGCCGCAAGCCCGGTGCCGCAGCCGAGATCGATCGCGCGCTTGAAGAATGCCGGCTTCTTCGCAGAGGCGCGCACCGACAGCACCGCCTTGAACAGCAGCGCCGGGCCGCGATAGCCGAGATCGCCGACCAACGCGGCCTCGAAGCGCGGCGCGTATTGATCGAACAGCGTCTGCACATAACCAGGTGGCATCGAACCGACGGCCTCGACGCCGAGCTGCATCAGGTGCAGGCCGGCGCCGTGACGGTCCCCGGGATCGGCCTCGCGCGCGGCACGAAAGGCTGCGATCGCGGCCTCGCGCCGGCCAAGCTCGAGGCGGATCTTGCCCAGCGTGAACCAGGCCGAGGTGAACTTCGGCACCAGCTCGATCGCCTGTTCAAGCAGCTCGGCGGCGGCCGGCAGATCGCCCTTCAATTGCAGGTCGCGCGCGAACTCGTAGCGGCGGTCGGCGACGAGGTCGCCGGAGGACAGGAACAGGCGGGGAGCCATTTTGCCTTAATGAACCGATCTTGTGATGACCGGATCCGGCCATCCATCAAAGCCCGGACTTTTTCCGGAGATGGATGCGCCGGTCAAGCCCGCACGTGACGGCTAAACATCGCGGATCGAGCGCCTATATTGGACCCATGCGCCCGCAAGACATCCTGATGCCCGTCCCGGCCGGGCTTTGCTGCAAGCCCGGCGGCTTCCACATCGATCCTGTCAGGCCGGTCGAGCGGGCATTGATCACGCATGGCCATTCCGACCATGCACGGGCGGGTCACGGCGCGGTTCTCGCGACCCAGGAAACGCTCGACATGATGCGGCTGCGCTACGGCGAGAATTTCGCCGGCTCCGTGCAGGCCGTCGCCTATGGCGAGGAGATCAGGCTCGGCGACGTCACGGTGACGTTTCATCCCGCCGGTCACGTGCTGGGCTCCGCCCAGATATCGGTCACCTGCAAGGACAGGCGCATCGTCGCCTCCGGCGACTACAAGGACACGCGCGATCCGACCTGCGCGCCGTTCGAGCTCGTGCCCTGCGACGTCTTCATATCAGAGGCGACCTTCGGCCTGCCGGTGTTCCGCCACGGCGACGCCGCCGGCGAAGTCAACAAGCTGCTCGCGTCCGTCAAGCTGTTTCCGGAGCGCGCGCATCTGGTCGGCGCCTACTCGCTCGGCAAGGCGCAGCGCGTGATCGCGCTGCTGCGTGAGGCCGGCTACGACGCGCCGATCTATCTGCACGGCGCGATGGAGAAGATCACTTACTACTATCAGGAGCGCGGCATTCCGCTCGGCGAGCTCCGGCCCGCGCGCGGCATGAAGAAGGCCGAGCTCGCCGGCACCATCACGCTGGCACCGCCGAGCGCGACCTCCGATGTCTGGACGCGCCGCTTTCCCGATCCGGTCACCGCCTTCGCCTCGGGCTGGATGCGCGTGCGCGCCCGGGCTCGGCAGGGCGGCATCGAGCTGCCGCTGGTGATCTCGGATCATGCCGACTGGGACGGGCTGACGGCGACGATCGCGGCGACCGGTGCCGGCGAGATCTGGGTCACCCACGGCCAGGAAGACGCGCTGGTGCATTGGTGCAAGACCAAGGGCCTCGCCGCGCGGCCGCTCGATCTGGTCGGCTATGGCGACGAGGACGAAGGCGAGACGGCGGCGATCACCGGCGAGGCCCAGCCCGTCGGCGAGACCACGAAGCCATGAACCGCTTTGCCGAGCTGCTCGACCGCCTCGCCTACGAGCCGGGCCGCAACAACAAGATCAAGCTGCTGGTTGCCTATTTCCGCGAGACCGAGGACCCCGACCGCGGCTACGCGCTGACGGCGCTGACCGGCGCGCTATCGTTCAAGCACGCCAAGCCGGGCCTGATCCGCGACCTGATCACCGAACGCACCGACCCCGTGCTGTTCGGCTACTCCTATGATTACGTCGGCGATCTCTCCGAGACTGTCGCGCTGATGTGGCCGAAGTCTTCCAGTGCGCATCACAACGAGTCTTTGCTGGACCACCCCTCTCCCCGCCCTCGAGAGCGAGCTTCGCTCGCCTCAGACCCCGCAAGGGGGGAGGGAGCCCAACCGCCGTACTCACCTCACAGCGATGTTGAAGGAATCGACGTCAGTGAGGGACGCATCACTGGACAGGCTCCCTCCCCCCTTGCGGGGGAGGGTTGGGGAGAGGGGTACCGCGGGCGAGCTGTCGCCGAGACTCCACGCACGCACAACAACCCGCCACCCCCGACGCTGACCGACGTCGTCACCACTCTGCGCACCCTCGGCAAGGCCGAGCTGCCGGCGCAGCTGGCGCGCTGGCTGGACGAACTCGACGAGACCGGACGCTGGGCGCTGTTGAAGCTCGTCACCGGCGCGATGCGGATCGGGATCTCGGCGCGGCTCGCGAAGACCGCGGCGGCCGCGCTTGGCGACAAGGACCCGCACGAGATCGAGCTGATGTGGCCCGGCCTGTCACCGCCCTATCTCGACCTGTTCGCCTGGCTCGAGGGCCGCGGCGACAAGCCAGTCAACCGTGATCCGACGCCGTTTCGTCCGGTGATGCTGGCGCATGCGATCGAGGATGCTGACTTTGCCAATCTCGACGCCGCCGATTTCAGCGCGGAATGGAAATGGGACGGCATCCGCGTGCAGGCGGTGTCCGGCCGCGACGCGCGCGGCCACGTTCAGGCGCGGCTCTATTCGCGCACCGGCGAGGACATCACCGGCAGCTTCCCCGACCTCGTGCCGTCGCTGCATCTGCCCGGCGCGATCGACGGCGAATTGCTGGTGCTGCGCGACGGCCGCGTGCAGACCTTCAACGTGCTGCAGCAGCGGCTGAACCGCAAGGTGGTCTCGCCGAAGCTGATCAAGGAGTTTCCGATCCATCTGCGCGCCTACGACCTGCTCGGCGACGACGAGAATGATCTGCGCGAGCTGCCCTTCAGCGAAAGGCGCGCGCATCTCGAAGCGTTCGTCGCCAGGCTGAACGATCCGCGCATCGATCTGTCGCCGACCGTTCCGTTTGCGAGCTGGGAGGAATTGGCCGCGGCGCGCGCCGATCCGAAGAGCGCGGGCGCCGGCGACGATGCCGATGCGGTCGAGGGCGTGATGCTGAAGCGGCGCGACGCGCCCTATCTGCCGGGACGGCCGAAGGGCCCGTGGTGGAAATGGAAGCGCGATCCGCACATCATCGACGCGGTCCTGATGTATGCCCAGCGCGGCCACGGCAAGCGCTCGTCCTATTACTCCGACTATACGTTCGGGGTCTGGACCCGCGGCGAGGCCGGCGACGAGCTGGTGCCGGTCGGCAAGGCCTATTTCGGCTTCACCGACGAGGAACTGCTGCAGATCGACCGCTTCGTCCGCCGCAACACCATCGAGAAGTTCGGTCCCGTCCGGCATGTCGTCCATGAACCGGATCAGGGGCTGGTGCTGGAAGTCGCGTTCGAGGGCTTGCAGCGCTCGCCGCGCCATAAATCCGGCGTCGCGATGCGCTTTCCCCGGATCAGCCGGCTGCGCTGGGACAAGCCGCCGCGCGAGGCCGACCGGCTGGAGACACTTGAACGGATGTTAATCTCCATGACAGGAAGTTAAATCCGCAAGCCGCATGGCAGCCATTGATCGCGCCCCGCGGGTTTCCCATGTGGTCCGCCGTGACCTATAATGCGGGCGATTCCGTCGATCTTGATTTGACGCGTTTTCTTCACGCGAACCGGTGCCCACTTCGCTTGAAAACGCTATTGGAGAAAGCGATGCCAGACAACATCCGGGACTTGCCGGCCGGCCACAGCGACGGCCTGTACCGCTTTCTCGGCGGTTCGCCGCTCTCGGTGGCGTTCCGGCTGATCCTGCTCTCGATCCTGGTCGGCGTCGTGCTCGCCGCGATCGGCCTCGACCCGTGGAACATCCTCATCAGCATCCGCCGCCTGTTCCAGAGCATCTGGGATTTCGGCTTCGATGCGATCAACTGGGCCTGGCGCTACTTCCTGCTCGGCGCCGTGATCGTGATCCCGATCTGGCTGTTGTCGCGGCTGTTCGGCGCGCCGCGCGGCCGCTGATCCCAGGGAAAGCTCGCAGCCGATGCAACTACGATTTGTCGGCTGCGGCGATGCATTCGGCTCCGGCGGCCGCTTCAACACCTGTTTCCACGTCAGCGGCGCGCGGGCCAATTTCCTGATCGATTGCGGCGCCTCGTCGCTGCCGGCGATGAAGCAGCTTGGGGTCGACCGCGACGCGATCGACCTGATCCTGATCACGCATTTCCACGGCGATCATTTTGCCGGCCTGCCGTTCTTCCTGCTCGACGCGCAATTCTCCCGCCGCACCCGGCCGCTGGTGATCGCAGGTCCCGAAGGCATCGAAACCAAACTGCCCGAGGTGATGGAGGTGATGTTCGAGCACTCTTCCAAAACCAGGCAGCGCTTCGACCTGTCCGTCGTCACCCTCGCGGCGCAGGAGCGGCGCAGCTTCGGCGAAGTGACCGTGGCGCCCTACCCTGTGGTGCACGGCGAATCCGGCGGTCCGTTCCTCGCCTATCGGATCGAGGCGGAAGGCCGCGTCATCAGCTATAGTGCCGACACCGAGTGGACCGACGCGCTGATCCCGGCCGCCGAGGGCGCCGACCTCTTCATCGCCGAAGCCTACACCTACGAGAAATTGGTCAAGAACCATCTTAGCCTGAAAACGCTGGAAGCGCATTTGCCCGCTATCAACGCCAGGCGCGTGGTGCTGACCCACATGAGCGACGACATGCTCGGCCGCGTCGACGACCTGCCCTATACGGCGGCAAGCGACGGCATGGTCGTGGTGTTCTGATCATACGTTGCGTTGCGGGCTACCCCGCCCCCTCGCCATCGCATTGCTCTGACAACAATTCCGGCATGGCCGCGCGATGGATGACGCGGTAAAAACGTGCATTCCTTGCAATCGTAGCCATGCACGCGCCCATTCATCAGAAGATCACGACCCGCCAGGTGTTCGCCATCGCCGGTCCGGCGATGGTCGCCAACCTGACCACGCCGCTGATCGGCATCGTTTCGACCACTGCGATCGGCCGCCTCGACGACGCCGCGCTGCTCGGCGGGGTGGCGATGGCCTCGGTGATCTTCGATTGCCTGTTCTGGCTGTTCGCCTTCCTGCGCATGAGCACGCTGGCCTTCACCGCGCAGGCTCAAGGCGCGGGCGAGCCACAGGAATATGCCGCGATCCTGGTGCGCGGCTTCATCGTCGCCGGGCTGATCGGCGTGGCGCTGATCGCGCTTCAGGTGCCGCTCGCCGCGATCACGTTCCAGCTGATGGGCGGCAGCGAAGGCGTCACGCGCGCGGCCAGGACCTATTTCATTATCCGGATCTGGTCGGCGCCGCTGGCGCTCGCCAATTATGTCATCCTGGGCTGGCTGGTCGGGCAGGCGTGCGCCAATCTGGCGCTGGCGCTGCAGATCGTGATCAACATCATCAACATGATCGCAACCGTGCTGCTGGTGCAGGCCTATGGCGCCGGCATCGCTGGCGCTGCGATCGCCGCCGTGCTCGCCGAGACCGCCGGGTTCGCGGTCGGCATCGTCGTGGCGTGGCGGATCTCTCAAGGCGGCTTCGCCGTTCCCGCGGCCACCCTGTTCGACCGCGCCAAGCTGATGCGCATGCTGGCCGTCAACCGCGACATCCTGGTGCGCACCGCGGCGCTGATCGTCGTGTTCCTGTTCTTCACCGCCAAGGGCGCGCGCGAAGGCGACGTCACGCTGGCGGCCAATTCGGTGCTGAACAATTTCCTGCTGGTGAGCGCCTTCTTCCTCGACGGCCTCGCCAATGCCGCCCAGCAGCTGTGCGGCCGCGCCTTCGGCGCGCGCGATGCACGCGGCTTCGCCGATTCGACCCGGCTGGTGCTGCTGTGGGGCATCGGCTTTGCGCTCGTGGTCTCGGTGCTGTTCGCGCTGTTCGGCCCGGCGCTGATCAATCTGATGACGACCAGCGACGACGTGCGCCGCTATGCGCGCGACTTCCTGCTGTTCGTGATCCTGGCGCCGCTGCCCGGCGTGTTCGCCTTCGGTTTCGACGGCATCTATGTCGGCGCGACCTGGGCGCGCGAGATGCGCAATCTGATGCTGGCCTCGCTCGCGATCTTCCTCGCCAACTGGTGGGCGCTCAGCTCGTTCGGCAACACCGGATTGTGGATCGCGCTGATCGGCTTCTACGTCACGCGCGGCGGCCTGCAGGGCCTGCGCTATCCGGCGATGTTCAGGAAGACGTTCAAGGCTGCGTAGGTCTGTAGCCCGGATGAAGCGAAGCGAAATCCGGGGTTCACGCCCGCAGCGAACTGTCCCGGATTACGCTTCGCTTCATCCGGGCTACAAGCTATCTCACCGGCCAGTCCTCGGCCGTGATCGTCGCAGCGTCGGCACCGACGATCTCCGATAGCGAGTCGCGCCCCGTGCGCAGCAGGGTCGAGGACAGGTCGCGCTTGATGTCGTCGACCAGGCCGATGCCCTTGTAGACCAGCGAGGAATACAGCTGGATCAGGCTGGCCCCGGCGCGGATCTTGGTCAGCGCGGCGCCGCCGCTGTCGATGCCGCCGACGCCGATCAGCGGAAACGCGCCTTCGACCCGGACATAGGTCTCGGCCACCATCCGCGTCGACAGCCGGAACAGCGGACGGCCCGACAGGCCGCCCTGCTCATTCGCACGGTTCTCCTCGCGCAAGGTCGAGGGACGCGCCAGCGTGGTGTTGGCGACGATCATGCCGTCGACGCGCCGCGATCGGGCGATGTGCACGACGTCGTCGAGCTCGGCGAGGCTGAGGTCCGGCGCGACCTTCAACAGCACCGGCGAATCGCCGGCGTTCTTGCGCACGCGCTCGCGGGTATCGATCACCCGCGCCAGCAAATCGTCGAGCGCCGCCGATTGCTGCAGATTGCGCAGACCCGGCGTATTCGGCGAGGAGACATTGACGGTGAAATAGCTCGCGACCGGCGCAAAGGTCTCGATCAGCTTCACATAGTCGGCAGTGCGGTCCGGCGAATCCTTGTTGGCCCCGACATTGACCCCGATGATGCCGCCGCCGCCGGCGCGCGCGGCGAGCCGGCGCAGCACGGCTTCGGCGCCGTCATTGTTGAAGCCCATGCGGTTGATGACGGCCTCGTCGCGCTCCAGGCGAAACAGCCGCGGCCGCGGGTTGCCGGCTTGCGGCTTCGGCGTCACCGAGCCGATCTCGACAAAACCGAAGCCGAGCCGCAGCAGCGCGTCGGGTACCTCCGCGCTCTTGTCGAACCCCGCCGCCATGCCGATCGGGTTCGGGAAGTTCAATCCGAAGGCGCGCACCGCGAGCTTGGGATCATCCACACGTTGGCGGATCGGCGGCAGCAGCTTCAGGCCCTGGATCGCCATGCGATGGGCATCTTCGGGATCGAACCAGCGCAGCAGCGGCAGCGAGAAGGCGTCGAAGGCACGGATCACGGCTTGAGCTCCGGAACGTCGTGGCCGCCGTCGGAGCGCGCACGCAGGTCGAGGATCTCGACGACCGCGCCGAGGTCGAGTTCGCCATAGAGATGCGGGAACAGCTCGTCATTGCGCGATCGCTCCCAGCGCAGCGCGTCGCCGAGCGCGTCGGCATCGACCGCGACCAGGAACAGCCCGGTTTGCCCGTGGTAATGCTTGCGCGCGGTCTCGGCCACCTGGGAGGCGGTGGAAAAATGGATGAAGCCGTCGCGATTGTCGTCCGCACTGCCCCGGTACACGCCCTGCCGCTCGGCTTCGCGCCAAGCCGAAGCGGGGGTGATTTTGTAGATCATAGGCACGGCCCGGCCTTCCCTTTTGTCCTTGAGTCTCTTGGGGTTTTATCCGGATTTGAGGGGTAATGCCCCAGACGCCATCTGGCGAGCGAGGGACCGTATCGGCGGCGGCGGCGCAACTCAAGCCGTGGCGGGACACACCGCGCGGCAGAATTGCGAAAACCGCGAATTTCAGGCAATAATTCCTAAGATACCAACCGGGGGGATGTCTTCGATGGCCAAGCAGCCCAAAGCCACCCGACCGCTGACGCACGCGCAGGTCTGGGCCGCGCTCGACCGGCTCGCCGAACGTGCCGGCCTGTCGCCGTCCGGCCTCGCCAAACAATCCGGTCTCGATCCCACCACCTTCAACAAGTCCAAGCGCGTGACCGGCGACGGGCGCGAGCGTTGGCCGTCGACCGAATCGCTCTCCAAGGCGCTGGCCGCGAGCAATGCCAGCATGGAGACCTTCGTGCAGTTGCTCGGCGACGGCCCGCGCGGCGGCCAGTCGGTGCCGTTGCTCGGTTTCGCGCAGGCCGGCGCCGGCGGCTATTTCGACGACTCAGGCTTTCCCGCCGGCAAGGGCTGGGACGAAGTGGCGCTGCCGGCGACATCAGACGAGCACGCCTATGCGCTGGAGATCGAGGGCGACTCGATGAAACCGGCCTATCGCGAAGGTGACATCATCGTGGTGTCACCGGCGACCGCGATCCGCCGCGGCGACCGCGTCGTGGTGCGCACGACCGGCGGCGAGGTGATGGTGAAGGAGCTGAAGCGACGCACCGGCAAGGTGCTGGAACTGGCGTCGCTCAATCCGGAGCATCCCGACCGCATGCTCGACGCCGAGGAAGTCGCGTGGATCGCGCGCGTGGTGTGGGCGAGCCAGTAGCGGGCCGAACCGGCGACCACAAAATCGGTGTCGTCCCGGGCAAGCGAAGCGCGACCCGGGACCCATAACCACCGATGATTGTTGCGCCACCACGCTGGGGCCACAGCCTGCTCTAACAACGCAACCCTGTGGTTATGGGTCCCGGCTTTCGCCGGGACGACGGTGGAGTTTGACGCGAACTACGTCGCGTAGTCCGGCTCCTTGCGGTCCAGCATCCGCTTCAGCGCATCGAAATGCCGCTGCGACGGGGACGGGCCGTTGTAGAGATGGTCGTCGCGGAAATCGCGCTTGGTCTTCTCCACCACATGCTGCGGCAACTGCTTGAGCGGCTGCTGGGTCCACATCGCGTAGATCTGCACCTGCGCGGCGCGCTCGATGTAGTAGAGCCGGTCATAGGCATCGGCGACGGTTTCGCCGACGGTCGAGATGCCATGGTTGGCCATGAACAGGATGGTCTTGTTGCCGATCACCTTGGCGAGCCGCGCGCCTTCCTCCGGATCGAGCGCGGGACCGGTATAGAGATCGTCATAGGCGATCGCCTCCGACAGCCCGACCTCGGTCTGGCCGATCTCCTTGATGCGCGGATCCTCGAGCCGCGTCAGCGCGCTCGCATACGGCATGTGGGTGTGGAACACCGCCCTGGCCTGCGGCAGCGCCTTGTGGATCGGCGCGTGGATGCAATAGCAGGAGCGTTCGACCTCGCCCTCGCCGCGCTTCACCTCGGCATCGTCGATACCGACTTCCATAAAGGACGACGCGGTCACCTCCGACCAGTGCATGCCGAACGGGATCTGGTAGTAGCGGTCGGTGCGCCCGGGAACCACGAAGGTGAGATGGTTGAAGATGCCTTCCGAAAAGCCGTGGATGTAGGCGAGCCGATGCGCCGCCGCGAGATCGACCCGCGCCTGCCATTCCTCGGCGCTCAAACTGTCCTGCAGCGATGTCGGCGAAACCCTGAACTGCATGCGCATGCTCCCATCTGTGCCGGCCGCTCAATGGAGGCCGCGCTGATTTTATGCGAGTGAGTGTAGCGCAATCCGGCGCCAGCCTTCGGTGAAATTGCCGATGCCTGCCATCCGAATTTTGCGGGCTCGCCGTCAATATGTGATGATGCGCTGCGACGTCGCGCCGCACGAAGCGGCCTGCGTGCGACCAGTGACGGCCTGCGCGACGCGGCACAGGCCGAGCGATGAGCGGCGCGATCTCTACGACGACCGCGCCAGCGCGCCGTCGATCATGTTGACCGCGTTCTGGACGCCGTAGACTGCGACGAAGGAGCCGAAGCGCGGGCCCTTCTCCTGGCCGAGCAGCACCTGGTAGAGCATGTTGAACCAGTCGAGCGAGACGCCGGGACGGCCGTCCTTGCCCTTCTTGACCATGTCGAGGAACGGCTCGCGCCGGCCGATCTCGTAGACCACGTTCTGGATGTCCTCCGCGGTCGCGTCCGCCGGCATGTTGGCGAGCGCATCGCGCAGATCCTGCAGCGCCGCGCGCTCACCATCGGTCGGCTCGCGGAACTGCTTGGTCGGCGCCACGAAGTCGCGATAATAGTTGATGGCGTAGCCGACCATCGCGTCGAGCTTCGGATGCGTCTCGGGCGTCACGCCCGGCCGGTAGCGGCCGATGAAGCCCCACAGCGTCTCGGCATTCTCCGCGTTCGACGACGACACCAGCGTCAGCAGCAGCTGGAAGGTGACAGGCATGTCGGCCTGCGGCGGCTTGCCGGAATGGATGTGCCAGACCGGATTCTGCAGCTGCTGCCGCGCCTCCTGCCGGGTGAAGCCGTCGAGGAATTGCTGGTAGTCGTCGACATTGCGCGGGATGACGTCGAAATAGAGCCGCTTCGCGGCCTTCGGCTCGCGATACATGAACAGCGACAGCGATTCAGGCGAGGCATAGCGCAGCCATTCGTCGATCGTCAGGCCATTGCCCTTCGACTTCGAGATCTTCTGCCCCTTCTCGTCGAGGAACAGCTCATAGTTGAAACCCTCCGGCGGCGTGCCGCCGAGCGCCGAGCAGATCTTGCCCGACAGCTTCACCGAGTCGATCAGGTCCTTGCCGGCCATTTCATAGTCGACGCCGAGCGCATACCAGCGCATCGCCCAGTCCGGCTTCCATTGCAGCTTGCAGCGGCCGCCGGTGACGGGAACGGTGACGGTCTCCTTGGTATCGGGGTCTTCGTAGGAGATCGTGCCGGCCTTGGCGTCATGCGCGGTCACCGGCACATAGAGCACGAGGCCGGTACGCGGGCAGATCGGCAGGAACGGCGAATAGCTCGCCGCGCGCTCCTCGCGCAGCGACGGCAGCATGATCGCCATCACCTTCTCGATCCGCTCCAGCATGCGCAGCAGCGCGGCATCGAACCGGCCGGAGGTGTAATACTCGGTCGAGCTCGCGAACTCGTAGTCGAAGCCGAACTGATCGAGGAAGGCGCGCAGCCGGGCGTTGTTGTGCTCACCAAAGCTCGGATGGGTGCCGAACGGATCCGGCACCTTGGTCAGCGGCTTGCCGAGATGCTGCTCGAGCAATTCCTTGTTCGGCACGTTGTCCGGCACCTTGC
Source organism: Bradyrhizobium sp. USDA 3364 (assembly GCF_054056355.1). Taxonomy (NCBI): domain Bacteria; kingdom Pseudomonadati; phylum Pseudomonadota; class Alphaproteobacteria; order Hyphomicrobiales; family Nitrobacteraceae; genus Bradyrhizobium; species Bradyrhizobium sp. USDA 3364. Next base: position 3,480,984 of record NZ_JBSRYG010000002.1, on the reverse strand, counting down.
GCAGGCCGTCCATGTCGTCGGAGAAAGCGAGCAGGCGCGTCTTGATCTTGTCCTCGGTGAGCACCCGAAAGGCGTGGCGCACCATCGTGGTGCGCGCGACCTCGCCGAAGGTGCCGATATGCGGCAGGCCCGAGGGGCCGTAGCCGGTCTCGAACAGCACCTCGTCCTTCGGATTATCCTTGGGATTTTTCTTCAGCCGCGCCACAATCGCTTTCGCCTGCTCGAACGGCCAGGCGTTGGATTGTTCGGCGAGCGCCCGCAGGTCGCTCGGGCTGGCGGCAAGATCAATCACTGACATTCCTCAGGCTTTCTCCAAAAAGGCCGCGAAAGCTAACGCTTTCGCAGAAAAATGCAAAGTTTGGGCGATTTCTGCCCATCCGTCATTGCGAGGGAGCGAAGCGACGAAGCAATCCATGCCGATTCGGCGGCGGCAGTTGGTGGATTGCTTCGCTGCGCTCGCAATGACGCGGATGGTGCGGCGTACGTCAGAACGGGCTGATCGAGAAATAGCGCAGCCACAGATCGGTGAAGCGGCCTTTTTCCCAGATCCGGAACAGCGCCCAGTTCAGCGACTGCCGCAGCAGGTCGTTGCCCTTGCGCACGGCGATGCCGACACCCTCGCCGAAATAACGGCTCTCGACGAAGGGGCCGCCGGAGAACGCGCAGCATTCGGCGGAATCGGTGCCGTTGATCCAGAACGCGAGCGAGATCGCATCGCCGAAGATGAAGTCGACCTCGCCGCGGCGCAACGCCGCGCGCAGCGCGTCGTTATCCGGATAGGAATGGATCTCGGCGTCGGTAAACATCGCCTTGAGGTAGGCCTCGTGCGAGGTACCGGCGATGACGCCGACCTTCTTGCCCTCGAGATATTCGGGGCGGATTTCCGGCATCACGTTGTCGCGGCGCGACGCGAAGCGCGCCGGCGCGCGGTAATAGGGATCGGTGAAGTCGACCTTGGCGCGCAGCTGCGGCGTCACCGCCATCGAGGCGATGATGGCGTCGCCCCGGTTGGTGGCGAGCGCATCGATCAGGGTCTCGAAGCGGCGCATCTGGATGGTGCAGGTGACCTTGATCTCGTCGCAGAGCGAACGTGCCAGGTCGACGTTGAAGCCGGCCGGATTGCCGTCCGGACCGGTGAAGTTGAACGGCGGATAGTCGGTCTCGGTCAGGAAGCGGATCACGGTCAGGCGCGACAGGTCCGGACGGTCCGGGCGGCGCCGCGGGTCCCAGAAGCCCGGCACCGCCTGCGGCGCGGCCTCGCTCGCCTTGGGCGGCATGGTCGGGGCCGACGAACCGGCAGCGGCCGGGGGCATCGCCTGCGCCGGGGCGGGCCTGGCGGGCTGAGCCGTTGCAGGGGCTGTCTTGGCCGCCGGGGCCTGCGGTGCTGCCGGAGGCGTCTGCGCGACCGCGGGGCCCGCCGCAGCCAGCACAACGGCCGCCATCATTGCCGCACCCAGGCTGAGCTGGCGCGAGCGGACGGCAAAGGGCTGGGCGGGCAGATTTGGCATAACCGGCAATTTCAGGAAATTGGACGGCTTATAGACCATTCGGCGCCCGATGCGAGCGCCGATTGGGTTAATTCTGAACCGGAAACGGCGGTCAGAGGTACCGTTTGAGATCGGCTGCCGCCTCTTCCGGCGTCCGTTTCAGATTGAACGGCGCGACGAAATGACCGTCGCGGTCCATCAGATAGATCAGCGCGGTGTGGTCCATCGTGTAGTCGCCATCCTTCAGCGGCACCTTCTTGGCGTAGACACGGTAGCTCGACAGCACCTTGGCGATCGCGGCGGGATCGCCGGTCAGGCCCTTGAGGTGCGGATCGAAGCTCGACAGGTAATCCTTCATCGCTGTGGCGGTGTCGCGTTCCGGATCGACCGAGACGAAATAGGCATTCACGCGATCGGCGTCCTTGCCCATCGCCTTCAGGACCTCCGAGATCTCGAACAGCGAGGTCGGGCAGATGTCCGGGCAATGGGTGAAGCCGAAGAAGATCAGCGTCGGCTTGCCCTGAAGGTTCTTGTCGGTGATGGTCTGGCCGGACTGGTCGGTGAGCTGGAACGGCCCGCCGATCGCGGCCGGCGCGGCGACGGTGCGCAAGCCGCCGACCGCCCACAGCATGAGGAACAGGCCGACCGCCAGACTGCCCGCGAAGGCAGCGAAGATCACCAATGGGCGCGTGGTCCGGGGCATGATGCGAGGGCGTCCTTGTCAGAAGCAGGCGGAGATGCCGGCCGTGATCATTTCGAAAAACACCGCGGTCCCGTAGTGGAACCAGAGCGCGGCAGCGGCAAGCAGGGCCAATCCGCCGATGCCGGCAGCGCCCCACAGGATCGCAGATGCCACCCGGCCCTGCGGAGCCACAAGCTCGGATCGGGTGAGGATCGGCTGAACCATGAGCTTGAGATAAGCCGGGTTCCGGCACGCAGCAAGCGCGCTGGCGGTCGCGGGCCGTCAAATGATAGCGAGGCGATCCTCAACGCGAACCCCGCCATGCCCGGCTTGCCACCGAGGACACCGAACCCGGGGTCAAGCGCTCAATGAGTGGACGCTCAATGAGTGGCCGCTCAATGAGTGGACTTGGGCGCCGAAGCCTGGGCGTTGAGGTAGCACGGCTTGTACAGCGCCTGCAGTTGCTTGCCGCGCAGGAAGATCATGCGCCGGGTCAGGCCGCCGCGCTCCGTGATCCATCTGCGCACCGCCGGCGGGTACATCAGGTACAGCATATGGGTGGCTTCGGGATTCGGGACCGGGCGGCCATTGTCGCCGTAGTCCCAGGCGGCATGGAAGCCGAGACTGGCGTGCGAGGTCACACAGATCCGGTCATGAGGAACCTTGCCGAGCACGATGGTGCAGGCCGAGGCGCACAGCCCGTCGATGATCACGGTCTCACCGGACGTGCGCAGGTCCTGATACCTGTCGACATAGACCCCAATTTTTCCGCCGCGATCGTCGGCGATCCTGACCACAGCTTGAGACGCCCCCATTCCCGCCAGCAGGAGAACCGCAGCGAGCAACCCCGTCATCAACTTCATTTTGGCCAGCCCCAGTCGAGACCGAATCTGTTTGGTCTGTGATGCAAGACAATCGTGAGCGTGTTGCGGCGGTGGATTTTTGTCCAGACGAGCGACACCAGTCAAAACAAATTCAAATTGGGTGTTGCGCGCGCGCTGCAGTGGGCCAGGGGAAAGGTCCCAAACTGGAACAACTTGCCGCAACTGTTTGGTGCCCTCGCCGCCACAGGCAAGGTCCATTTGACGTTGACCGCGCGCAATGAGGCGGTCTTGAATCGCGGCGGGACGGGGGGAATCAAACATGGCCGACGATGCAGATGTGATCGTGATAGGCGCCGGACTTGCCGGTCTCGTCGCCGCAACCGAGATCGCCGACGCAGGCAAACACGTCATTGTGCTCGACCAGGAAGGGGAACAGAGCATCGGCGGCCAGGCTTTCTGGTCGTTCGGCGGACTGTTCCTGGTCGATTCGCCGGAACAGCGCCGGCTCGGCATCAAGGACTCCGCAGACCTCGCACTACAGGACTGGATGGGGACCGCGGGTTTCGATCGTGACGAGGATCACTGGCCGCGCAAATGGGCCGAAGCCTATGTCGCGTTCGCAGCCGGCGAGAAGCGCGACTGGCTGCGCGCGATGGGCCACCGTATTTTCCCGGTCGTGGGCTGGGCGGAGCGCGGCGGTTACGACGCGATGGGCCATGGCAATTCGGTGCCGCGCTTCCACGTCACCTGGGGCACCGGCCCCGGCATCGTCGAGCCGTTCGAGCGCCGCGCGCGCGAGGCTGCGAAGAGCGGATTGCTGGCGTTCAAGTTCCGCCATCGTGTCGATGCGCTCAGCGTCAGCAACGGCACGGTCGACGGCGTCAGCGGCGCGATCCTGGAGCAGACTTCCGTCGAGCGCGGCAAGAGTTCCTCGCGCAACGTCGTCGGCGACTTTTCCCTGCGCGCGCAGGCGGTAATCGTCGCCTCCGGCGGGATCGGCGGCAATCATGACCTGGTGCGGCAGAACTGGCCGAAGCGGCTCGGCGAGCCGCCGAAGTTCATGATCTCAGGCGTGCCCGAACATGTCGACGGCCGCATGATCGGCATCACCGAGGCCGCGGGCGGCCGGCTGATCAACCGCGATCGCATGTGGCACTATGTCGAGGGCATCCAGAACTGGAACCCGATCTGGCCGCGTCACGGCATCCGGATCCTGCCAGGCCCGTCGTCGCTGTGGTTCAACGCCACCGGCAAGCGGCTGCCGGCGCCGCTGTTCCCGGGCTCCGACACGCTCGGGCAACTGCACTACATCATGGGCACGGGCTACGATTATTCGTGGTTCATCCTGACCCAGAGCATCATCAAGAAGGAGTTCGCGCTGTCGGGCTCGGAACAGAACCCCGATCTCACCGGCAAGAGCTGGCGGATGACGGTCAAGCGCGCCACCAACAAGGGCGCGCCGGCACCGGTGGAGGCCTTCAAGCAGCACGGCGCCGACTTCATCGTGCGCGACAATCTCGCCGACCTCGTCGGCGCCATGAACAAGCTCGCCGGCAACGATCTGCTGAAACTCGACGCCATCAGGACGCAGATCGAGGCGCGCGATCGCGAGATCACCAATCCCTACGTCAAGGATGCGCAGGTGATGAACCTGCACAATGCGCGGCGCTATATCGGCGACAGGCTGATCCGGACCGCGAAACCGCACCGCATCCTCGACCCCGAGCACGGTCCGCTGATCGCGGTGAAGCTCAACATCCTCACCCGCAAGACGCTCGGCGGCTTCGAGACCGACCTGGATTCACGCGTGTTCGGCAGGGATCACCAGATCATCGGCGGGCTCTATGCGGCCGGCGAAGCCGCCGGTTTCGGCGGCGGCGGCGTGCATGGCTATCGCTCGCTGGAGGGAACGTTCCTCGGCGGCTGCCTGTTCTCGGGCCGCAGTGCCGGGCGCGCGGCGGCGAAGGCCGTGAGTTGAGGCAAGTCCCCTCGTCACGGAAGAAATGGCGAAACGGAAATGGAAGAGCCCGCCGGGTTTGAACCGGCGGGCTCTCGTCATTGAGCCAGAATTGCTTCAACTGTCCTGGCGCTCACGCCACCTTGGTGAAGAGCGTAAGAATGCCGTTGCTGAGATTGACCGCGACAACCTGTGCCGAGCTCAGGCCCTTCGCCTTGAGCGCGGATGTCGCTTCGGTGGACGCGTCGATGGAACCCCGCAGGTTCCGCAGGTCTTCTTCGCTTGCCTTCGCGACAACAGCCTCGACCCTTGTCCGGACTTCGGGCTTCAGGTCCTTGACGTCCACGACCTGTATGCTCCGGATGACGTTGGACTCCTCGGACTGAGCCTGCGGTGCCTGCGGCGGCGTCTTCGGTTGCGTTCCCTGCGTTTGCGCCAAGGCAGGTGTTCCAAGCGAGAGCGCCGCAGCGATGATGGATGCCGTAGAGATGCGGATGCGCATGAGCATTCCTTGTGTTGATTGCCCCCAACACATCCCGCGACAACGAGCTTTCCTTGCGTATGGTTCCGGCCGGACGTCCATTAAAGCAATATGAAGTGATGGAACCGCCGCAGGGGGCGCCGCCAAAATATCGAAAACAACCCCATGCAAAGGAGTCGGCGGTGACCGGCATTCGGAAAAACGACTTGACGCGTCGGGCAACTCAGGGGCATACTTCTAATATTCCGAAATTCTGCAAATGTCCCTCGCCCAAGGCGGCGCATTTGGCGTTTGCGGGCTTCTGCAACTGACGCTTCCACGTCGCAGGCGGGAGAGGGGACGCGCCTTGGTACGCGGCGACAGCTCAATCCCATCTTTGCCCTACTCCGCCTCCGCGCTCGCGAAGCGGACGCCGAACGTGTCGGCATTGGCCTCGCCCCAATCATAGAGCGCCTGCAGCATCGGTTTCAGCATCTCGCCGCGCTTGGTCAGGCAATAGCGCGAGGAGCCGCCGCCGCGCTCCTGCTTGACGAAACCCGAATTGCAGAGATCGCGCAGGCGCTCGGTCAAAACCTTGTCGCTGAGCTGCGGGATGTCGTGGCGCAATTCGCCATAGCGCATCGGCCGGACCTTCAGCCGGCTCAGGATCACGGTCTTCCATTTGCCGCTGAGCTGATCGATCGAGAACTCGACCGGGCAACCATATTTGCGCTTGGTCTTGCGGATCATCGCAGTCTCCCGCGTAGGGCAATCGCATATGCCGCTGCTGCCGCTGTGGAGCAATAGGGCCTCGTGGTTCGAGACGCGCCGCAAGCGGCGCTCCTCACCATGAGGGTCTGGGATTGTACCGCAAAACGAGGCCTCATCCTGAGGAGCCCGCCGAAGGCGGGCGTCTCGAAGGATGGCCGCGAGAATAGTGCCCGCCAGATTTCCTTCATATGCGATAGCCCACTCTCCCGCGGCACTTTCCATCTGGTTCGTTGAGCGCCGCCATCGATCCATCTAAGCACGCCTTGCACGGGTTGGGCGAGTTCAGGGATCAAAAGCAAGGCATGACAGACGACAATTCCGCCCAGGGTCCGAGCGACAGGCACAATCGCAAGCGCATCATCGTCAGACGCAACGGGCCCTACGAAGTCGAGCCCGGCATTCCGATCGTCGATCATCTCGGCGTGCCGATCGCAGCCGACGAATCGGTGCGGCTCTGCCGTTGCGGACAATCGCAGACCAAGCCGTTCTGCGACGACAGCCACGTCGCGCGCGGCTTCACCGACGCCCGCGATCCGCGGCGCGTGCCCGACAAGATCGAGGTCTATGCCGGGCAGCAGGCGTTCGTGTTCGACAATCGCGGCACCTGTGCGCATTCCGGCTTCTGCACCGGGCGGCTCAATTCGGTGTTCCATCTCGGCAACGAGCCCTTCATCGCGCCGAGCGGCGCGCGGCTCGACGACCTCATCAATGCGGTGCGCCGATGCCCCTCGGGCGCGCTCGGCATCGGCATCGGCCCCGAGCGGGATGCCAATCTGTCCGACGTCAGCCGGCCGCCGCAGATCGAAGTGTCGAAGGACGGTCCCTATCGCGTCACCGGTTCTGTCGAACTGGTCGATGAGGACGGCATGTCGATCACGGGGAATGCGGGCGCGTCGCAGGAGCATGTCAGCCTGTGCCGTTGCGGCGCGTCACTGAACAAGCCGTTCTGCAGCGGCATGCACTGGACCGTCGGATTTCACGATCCCGTTCCCGATCCGGTGCGCGAACCGACGCTGTTCGAATGGGCCGGCGGCTATCCGGCGCTGCTCGACATGACGCGCATCTTCTATAGCCGCTACGTGCCGGAAGATCCGCTGCTCGGCCCACTGTTCGCCGAGATGTCGCCGGATCATCCCGAACGGGTGGCGGCGTGGCTCAGCGAGGTGTTCGGCGGCCCGCGCTTCTACACCGAGCGCTATGGCGGCTATCGGCGGATGGTGTCGCAGCATATCGGCAAGGAGATCCGGCCGGAGCAGCGCGCGCTGTGGGCCACCTACATGGTGCAGAGCGCCGACGATGCCGGGCTGCCGTCCGATCCGGAATTCCGCGCCGCCTTCGTCGCCTATATCGAGTGGGGCTCGCGGATCGCGGTGGAGAATTCCGGAGCCGATGCGAAACCGCCGCCGAACATGCCGGTGCCGCGCTGGTGGTGGGTCTGCAATGCGACGCCGGCGGCGCGGCCGTCCGCGATCGCAGCCGACGCGCAGACTGCGAACGACGTCGGCGTGGCCCTGCCCGGCAACGACGAGACCGTGCTATTCGAAAAGCATATCCGGCCGCTGTTCCGGCCGATGGATCGCAACTCGATGCTGTTCGCCTTCGACCTCTGGAAAGAGGAGGATGTTGCGAGGCATGGTCGGCAGATTCTGGCGCGTCTTGAGGCCGGCACGATGCCGTGCGACGGTGCCTGGCCGGCTGAGCAGGTGGCGTTGTTCGCACGCTGGGCCGGCGCATTGAAGGCGCCAACTCGATCGTGAAGCCGCGGCCCGGCCAGACCGGTTGAACCCACCTCGCCGGCGTGCTGCAATCGTCGCGACAGGGCGGGTTTCCAAGGCGATGCGACAGTGCCCAATCGGCGTGCTGGCTGTGGCCGGCGTACTCGCCTTGAGCAACGCGCCGGCGAAGGCGGATTCGCTCGCCATCAACGGCACGACACGCACATTCACGCTGCAGCCACCGGCGACCAGGCCTGCGCCGCTCGTCATCGTGCTGCACGGCAATACCCAGAGCGGCGCCGACATGATCACGCGGACATCATGGCCGCTGATCGCCAGGCGCGATGGCTTCGCGGTGGCCTATCCCGATGGATTGAACCACGCCTGGGCCGACTCGCGGCCGGACGCGCGGCGCGCCGGCCATGCGCCGCCTGAAGGCACCGACGACGTCGCCTTCATCACGCAGTTGATCGCAAAGCTCGTGGGCGACGGCATCGCCGATCCGAAGCGGATCTATGTCACCGGCATCTCCAACGGCGGCGCGATGGCGATGACGCTGGCCTGCGAACGCGCCGGCCTGTTCGCCGCCGCGGCCAGCGTCGTCATGAACCTGACAGATGAATCCGCGCCGGCCTGCTGGCCGCAGCGTCCGGTGCCGATGCTCCTGATGAACGGCACGGTCGATCCGCTGATCCCCTACCAGGGCGGACGCGGCACCAGCACTTTCGCAGCCGACGAATTCTGGTCGACCGAACGCTCCCTGCAATTCTGGCGACGCATCAACGGCTGCGAAAGCAACGACGCCGCGACCGCCGATCTGCCCGACCGCAATCCCTCCGACCAATCGACTGTGACGCGGATCGACTCGGACTGTCCGCAAGGACGTGACGTGGTGCTCTATCGGGTCAATGGCGGCGGTCATCGCATGCCCGGCCACTTTCCGGATGCGCATTTTACCAAGCTGGCGGCCGCGCTGCTCGGACCGCAGAACGGTGACATCGACGGCGCCGACACAATTTGGGCGTTCTTTGCGCGATTTCCATGAGGTGCGCGCTGCAAAATGCGCAGTGGCGGCGGGCGCCGTGGCAGTATAGAGGTTTGGTTCTGATCAAATCAGAACCAGACCTCTCGATCTCTTGTTTTGACGCGTTTCTTCACGCGAACCGGTAGCCACTTCGCTTGAAAACGCTATAGACATGCCCGCCAGTCAAGTGGAGACCCAAATGAGCATTCAGCGTTTCGAAACCGGCCCGCGCATGAGCCAGGCCGTCGTGCACGGCAACACCGTCTATCTCGCCGGCGTCGTCGCCGGCAAGGCCGCGGGCGGCAGCGTCACCGACCAGACCAAGGAAATCCTGTCGATCATCGACGGTCACCTCGCCAAGGCCGACACCGACAAGTCGAAGCTGCTCAGCGCGACGATCTACATCACCGACATGAAGACGTTCCCGGAGATGAACGCGGTGTGGGACCAGTGGGTCTCCCAGGGCAACACCCCGGCCCGCGCCACCGTCGAGGCCAAGCTCGCGGCGCCGCAGTACAATGTCGAGATCATGGTCGTCGCGGCCAAGTAAACGCGCGCACGCCGATCGAGCGAGACCTCTCGAAGCCCCGGATTGCAGACCGCAATCCGGGGCTTGTTTTGTCGGCAACCTTAGGCGCTGATCCGTGGTCGTTGAGCCGAGGCATCACCGATGTCGGATTGAAGCCAGCGCACGATCCGGCGCCATGAGCCGGTCAAGGCCTTGCGGCCCATGAACAGGCCGAGGTGCCCGCACGGTTCGGCGGCACGCTCCAGCGACATCGGCGGCGTGCCCAACAGCCGAGCTGTCGCAAACGCCTGATCGAGCGGAACAACGATGTCATCGTCAGCAGCGAGCAGGAAGGCCGGCGTCTTCACCTCGGCGAGATCGATCCTGCGGCCGAGCGCGACGAAGTCTCCGCGGGCGATCCGGTTCTGACGGAAAATCCAGTTGATCACCTCGAGATAGTAGACACCCGGCAGATCAAGCGTCTCGCGATTCCAGCGCTGGAAGCGATCGAGCAGCGAAGCGGCATCGTCCGATGCGTCGCGGAGGCCCCGTTGCAGCACGGCTTCCACATCCTGCAGGCCAAAGGGAATACTCCAGCATTGCAGCATCTGCCTGCCGCTGACGACGCCGTCGCCCTGACGCACCAGCGCCGCGAAGCTCTGTTCGGGCAGCGCGGCCACCATCCCGGAGAGCTGCGATGGCACCGAGACATCGATCGGGGTGCTCGCCAGCACGAGCCGCCGCACCTTGCCGGGGAAGCGCGCGGCATAGAGCAGCGACAGCCATCCGCCCTGGCAGAGACCGACAAGATCGACCGGCGGTCCGATCGTGTCGACGGCGACGTTGAGGTCGGAGAGATAGCTGTCGATCGAGAAATAGCGCATCTCAGGCGTGGCCGAGCGCCAATCGGTGAGATACAGACGCGCGATGCCCGACTGTTCGAGCGCCTCGATCAGGCTGTGGCCGGGCGCGAAATCCGCAATCAGCGCGCGGTGCAGTGCGTAGGGCGCACAGACCAGCAGCGGCTGGCCGCCGGCGCTGCGCGAAAAATCCAACAGACGCATCGACGGCAGTTCGAGCACGATCCTGTTCGGCGTCGTCCAGGCGAGCTGTGCGTCAGGCGGGTCTGCATGACCGGGTGCGAGGTCGGCGTACCACTGCCAATAGGCGTCAAGCACCAGTCTTGTGGCTTCAAATGGCCACAGCCAAGCGTGCTGCGCCTCGACGACGCCCGTCTCCCGTTCCGGTGGCTTCGCGTTTTCGGTCAAAGTCATTCACCGATTGATCGCCGCCGACATGGTGCGGACGGCACGGGTCGAAACCTTGACCCCGATCAAGAACCGACGAATTCAGATCGAAAGTTTTACGCCAAATCAAAGGGAGTGGCGGCCATGCCGGGGTTCACGATCTCGCGACCCCGACATGACGTTCCGGCCCGGAAGACGGCCACCGGCCGCGCCAACTAGGCCGCTCGGGCGGCGGTGCGCTCCGCATCGAGCCTGCGCGCGAACAGCCAGCGGAAATAGGTCAGCGGCGCATCGGCGCCGATCGCGAGCAGCTGATAATCCGGATCGGCATCGAGCACCTTCTGCTGCGCCTCGATGAAATCCTTGTCCTCGTTGAAGGCCTCCTCGAGGGAATGCCGCAGCGACAACGCGATGTTCGGATTGTCGATGTCGAAATCGTGCAAATAGTTCCAGAAGAAGTGCGTCGACGAGCGCGTCTCCGGCGTCATGAACTGCGCGTTGCGGTACTGCCGCGTACCCGGAACCTGGACGCCCTTCTCAACGCCCTGCCCGGCCGGTGCAAACGTCGTGTCGAGCGTGAAGATGCCCGGCACGATCATGCGGCCGATGTTGCGGCGGTCGACCTTGTCGTCGCGGTTGGAAATCACCTTCTTGTGGTAGGGCGGCGCATCGGCGCCCATGTGCCAGCGCTCGACGCGGAAACCGTCATCGAGCTTCTCGATCGCGACCGGCTTGGTCTTGTAGGCGTATTCCTCGGAACCGCCGAGCGTGTTGGTGTGCACGAAGGCGAGGTGCGCGAAGTCGCTGAGGTTGTCGACGATCAAGAGCCAGTTGGCCTTGTAGTGCATGTAGCCCGGCAGGCCGCGCCATTTGGGATCCTCGAGCGGCGGATAGTCGAGGATCAGCTTCGGATCGGCCTTCTCAGGATCGCCGGTCCAGATGAAGATCATGTTGTAGCGTTCGACCACCGGATAGCTGCGCACGCCGAGCTTGGCGGGGATCGCGTCCTGGCCGGGAATCTGGATGCACTTGCCGTCGGCCGCGAACTTCATGCCGTGATACATGCACCTGATGTCGTCGCCCTCGACGCGCCCCATCGAGAGCGGCGCGGCGCGATGGCAGCAACGGTCGTCGAGCGCGACGACCCTTCCGCTGGTGCCGCGATAGATCACGATCGGCCGCTCCAGGATGGTGCGCGCCAGCTTCTTGCCGTCGATCAGTTCGTGGTTCATCGCCGCCACGTACCAGGCGTTGCGCAGGAAAATTCCGTCGTCAGCCAAGTCAACCGCCATGTCACCCTCCCGATGCAATGTTGCTTGCAATCAGGTTAGGTGATCCCGGCCATCGCGATAATCCGATTTGGCTGGACACACTGTACCGGTGGATGGACAATCGGCCATGGAATGGCGCGACTGGGAGCTGTTTTGCGAGGTTGTCGAGCATGGCGGCTTCACCGCGGCCGCGCGCGTGCTCGGGCATCCCAAATCGAGCCTCAGTGCTGCGGTGCAGCGGCTCGAGGCCAATCTCGGGCTGCGGCTGATCGAGCGGACCACGCGGCACCTGCGGCTGACCGATTCCGGCGAGACCATCTATCGCAAGGTGCGCCCGCTGTTCGCCGCGCTGCACGATACCCACAGCGAGGCGCTGGCGATGTCGAGCGCGGTCGCGGGCACGCTCCGCATCAAGGCACCGTACGAATTCGGCGCGCATCACGCGGGACCGGTCGCCTGCGCGGTGATGGGCCGCTACCCCGAGCTTGCAATCCGGATCGACGTCGAGCACGACATCGTCAATCCGATCGCCGAGAACTACGACATCGTGTTCGCGATGCTGGAGGCGCCGCTGCCGTCGGCCGGCATCGTGATCCGCCGCGTCTTCACCCTCGAGCGCGGCCTGTTCGCGGCACCGGCGCTGCTGGAGAAATTCGGCGAGCCGCGCACGCTGGACGAACTCAGAAAGCTGCCGCTGTTGACCGGCCCCAGCGATCCGCCATGGGCGATCACCGCGCCCGGCGGTGCCGTCGAGCATCTCGCCGTCGATCGCGCGCGCCTCACGAGCTCAAATGCCCATGTCCGCCTGCAGGCCGCGCTCGCCGGCCATGGCATGTTGCGGGTGACGGCGAGCTACACCCGCGCCGCGGTGGCGGCCGGGCAGTTGCGGCGGCTGTTGCCCGATCATGCCTGCGAGCCGCTCAACGTGCACGCGCTGCTGCCGGCGCGGCAATTTGTCCCGGCCAAGGTGCGCTGCTTCCTCGACGCGATGGAAGCGCACGCGCGCGGCGATCCGGAGGCCTATATCAGGCCGTAGCGGCTGATCGGCGCATTTCTCGACCGGCCGCCATTTTCTCGGGAACCTGCGCGTCCGGTCGGCATCCAATGGTATTATTCCGCCAACAGTGAGGGCGATCCCGCCATGCGCCAGGCCCATGTCACGTCCTTGCCGCCGATCAGCTCAGGCGATGCCGAGCTCGTGCAACGCGCGCTCGCCCGCGACGAGGCCGCGATCCGCGCCATCATGCAAGCCAACAATCGCCGGCTGTTCCGGCTGGCGCGCGGCATCCTGCGCAACGACCACGAGGCCGAGGATGTGGTGCAGGACGCCTACGTGCGCGCCTTCACCCATCTGGACCAATTCCGCGGCGGCTCCAGCCTTTCGACCTGGCTGTCGCGGATCGCGATCAACGAGGCGCTCGGCCGCCTGCGCAGCAAGCAAACAACCGTTGAGTGGTCCGAGCTGCCGAAAGGTGCCGTAGAAGCCCAGATCATTCAGTTTCCCCTGTCGTCAGCAGACGATCCGGAAAAATCCATGGCCCAGCGCGAAATCCAGCATGTCGTCGAGCACGCGATCGATGAGTTGCCCGAGCCGTTCCGCCTCGTCTTCATCACCCGCGTGATCGAGGGCATGAATGTCGAGGAGACCGCTGACATCCTCGGCCTGAAGCCGGAAACCGTGAAGACCCGCCTGCACCGCGCCCGGACCATGCTGCGCGACAATGTCGAGCGGAAGATCGGCCCCATCGTGATGGAGGCGTTTCCCTTCGCGGGCCGACGCTGCGAGCGATTGACCGAGGCAGTGCTGAAACGGCTCGGCATCACAGCATAGATTTTCGGGAACCTCTGGCGGCCCGCACCATCCAACTCCTGTGCAAGCAACGACGTGCCGCGCGCTAAGCCGGCTCAACAGGAGTGTCAAACCATGTTCGTTCGATTGAGCATCGCGGCCGCCGCGCTCGGCCTTCTCACCGGCGCTGCGCAGGCCCAAGGCGCAAAGCCGACCGATCCGCAGATCGCGCACATCGCCTACACGGCAGGCGTGATCGACATCAATGCCGCCAAGCAGGCGGAAGAGAAAGCCTCCAACAAGGAGGTCAAGGCGTTCGCCAAGGACATGGCGCGCGACCATGAGGCGGTCAACAAGCAGGCGCTCGACCTCGCCAAAAGGCTGAAGGTGACGCCGGAGGACAACGACACCAGCAAGGCACTGTCGAAACAGGCGGCCGACAAGCTCGCCGAGCTCGGCAAGCTGAAGGGTGCCGCCTACGACAAGGCCTATATCGACAACGAGGTTGCCTACCACAAGACCGTCAACACCGCGCTGGAGACGCAGCTGATCCCCTCGGCAAGCAATCCCGAGCTGAAGGGCCTGCTGCAAACCGGCCTGAAGATATTCCAGGGCCATCAGCAGCATGCCGAACATGTCGCGGCCAGCCTGAAGTAAGGAGACACATGATGCTGCCAGGACGCTATCTCGCCACGCTCGCTGTGTTCGCGCTCGGCGCGATGGCCGTCCCGGCGCATGCGGCCACCATCCAGATCGTGATGGAGAATCTGGTGATCTCGCCGGCCGAGGTATCCGCCAAGGTCGGCGACACCGTCGAATGGGTCAACAAGGACGTGTTGGCCCACACCGCCACCGCGAAGAACGGCGATTTCGACCTGACGATCGCGCCGAAGCAGACGATCAAGTCGGTCCTGACCAAGGCCGGCACGGTCGACTATTACTGCCGCTACCACCCCAACATGAAGGCGGTGCTGACCATCGCGCCGTAGCTCGCGCGATGACCTCCAAGGTAATCGATCGGCGCAGGCGAACCTTCGATAGTCCGGACAGCCGCTTAAGTCCGGCGCATCAGAAGGAGAGCACCATGACCGACCACGCAACCATCGCCCGCAACTACATCGCGCTCTGGAACGAGCGGACGCCGAGCCGGCGCCGTGAGATGCTGAGCGAGAACTGGACCGCCGACGCGCGCTATGTCGATCCCTTGATGAGCGGCGACGGCCATGAGGGCGTCGACGCGCTGATCGCGGGCGTGCAGCAGAAGTTTCCGGACTTTCGCTTCAAGCTGATCGGCGAGCCGAACGGCTTCGGCGATCACGTCCGCTTCTCCTGGGGCCTCGGCCCTGACGGCATTGACAGCCCGATCAAGGGCACCGACTTCGCCATGCTGAAGGATGGCCGGATCAGGAGCATCACCGGCTTCCTCGACCAGGTGCCGGGCGTCTGACGCCGCTTCCACCCCCGTGATGTCGCTGCTAGTCTTCCCGAAACACGGGGAGGACACACCATGAAGGCAGATCTCGCCTTCAAGACGCCTGCTATCAGCGACATCACGCCGGCGCTGCTGGCGATCGGCCGCGACGGCTTTCCGCAGGCCCTGATCGGCGCGCTGCGCCGCGTCGCCGGTGTCGGTCATTGCATGGTGTTCTCGTTCACCGGCCCGCGGTCCGCCGCGTGCCTGCTCGACGTCGGCAACATCCCGACCGGGCGCGACCTCGGGATCGCCTATTCCGAACATTTCCATCAGGCCGACCCGAACCGCGATGCGGTGTTCGAGGGGCAGGCGCAGGCGGCGCCGATCGTGCTGCCGACCTTTGCCCGCCGCATGTACAGCGACGGCTACCGCAAGATCTTCTTCGACGACTCCGATATCGTCGACAAGTTCGCCTCCGCGATCTGGACTGGTGACACCTGCTTCTACGTCAATTTCTACCAGATCACCGCGCAGGGCCGCTTCAGCCGCGCGCAGATCGCGCGCCTCGCCGCGGTCGCGCCCGCGCTGACCGCCGCCGTGGCGCGGCACTTCCAGCGCGAGCCGGCGCCGGACGCCGATCCGATCGAACGGCTGAAGGCCCTGTTTGCAACCACTGAGCCGCTCGCGCGGCTGACCGGACGCGAGAAGGAGGTCTGCCTGCGCATCCTTTCGGGCCTCAGTTCGGAGGCGATCGCGGCCGATCTCGGCATCGGGCTGCACTCCAGCCTCACCTATCGCAAGCGCGCCTATGACAAGCTCGGCATTTCCTCGCAGAACGAGCTGTTCGCGATCGCGCTGCGGCTGATGGCGTCGGGACGCCGGCTGAATTGAGGGCGCCTTGAACGGCCTCGCTCTGTCCCCAACGGTGGGGACAGACCGATGGCGCCTGCCGGCCTATGCTTGGTCCAAACCTGAGGCCATACCCCCGTGAGCACCGCGCCCCATTTCGACATCGACGTCCCCGCCTTCTGGCAGGATCCCTATCCGACGCTGGCGCGCATGCGCAAGGAGGCGCCGATCGCCTTCGTGCCGCAACTCGGCAGCACGCTGCTGTGCAACCGCGACGACATCTTCGTCTCGGAGAAGCAGATCGACGTGTTCTCATCGCACCAGCCCGAGGGGCTGATGAACAAATTGATGGGCCACAACATGATGCGCAAGGACGGCGATGCGCACATGAACGAGCGCAAGGCGATCTTTCCGGCGATCTCGCCGAAGACCGTCAGGTCGCACTGGACCGCGCAGTTCGCGGGACATGCAACGCGTATCCTCGACGAATTGGAGCCGAACGGGGCGGTCGATTTCGTGCAGGCCTTCGCGCTGCCGTTCTCGGCCGAATGCCTGAAATCGATCGCCGGCCTCACCAACATGCGCTTCCAGGACATGAACGCCTGGTCGCAGGGCATGATCGACGGCATCGCCAATTACGTCGGGGATCCCGCGATCGAGGCGCGCTGCCATGCCGCGACCTCGGGCATCGACGCCGCGATCGACGACATGGTCCCTAGGCTGCGCAAGACGCCCGACCTCAGCCTGCTCGGCGTGCTGTTGCAGACAGACATGCCGATGGAGAGCGTGCGCGCCAACATCAAGCTCGCGATCTCGGGCGGCCAGAACGAGCCGCGCGATGCGATCGCCGGCACGGTGTGGGCGCTGCTGACCCATCCCGACCAGCTTGCGCTGGCGACCAGCGGCGCGGTCCCGTGGCTACTGGCCTTCGAGGAATATGCGCGCTGGATCTCGCCGATCGGCATGTCGCCGCGGCGGATCGCAAAGCCCTGGACGATTCGCGATATCGCGTTCGAGACCAATGAACGCGTGTTCCTGATGTTCGGCTCGGCGAACCGCGACGAGAAGCATTTCGACAGGCCCGACGCCTTCGACGTCCGCCGCGACGCCAGCAAGAGCATCGCGTTCGGCGCCGGTCCGCATTTCTGCGCCGGCGCCTGGGCCTCGCGCGCCATGGTCGCCGACGTCGCGCTGCCCACGATTTTCAACCGGCTGAAGAACCTGCGCCTGATCGAGGACAAGCCGCCGCGGATGGGCGGCTGGGCGTTCCGCGGCCTCTTGGATTTGCCGGTGACGTGGGACGCCTAAACGCTGTTACCTTCCCCAGCGCAGCACGACCGGATCGAGCGTGCGCGCGATCTCGATGAGGC
Organism: Bradyrhizobium sp. USDA 3364; assembly: GCF_054056355.1. Classification (NCBI taxonomy): domain Bacteria; kingdom Pseudomonadati; phylum Pseudomonadota; class Alphaproteobacteria; order Hyphomicrobiales; family Nitrobacteraceae; genus Bradyrhizobium; species Bradyrhizobium sp. USDA 3364. The sequence goes on along the minus strand of NZ_JBSRYG010000002.1, from coordinate 3,463,616 downwards.
CTGCGCGCGTCGCCGGATGCAGCGGCTGCAACGGGTGGCGCACCGTGTCCGACTTGATGACGCCGCCCTCGCGCATCAAGACCTTGCAGGCCTGCAGCCCGCATTGCCGGTTCTCGTAATTGATCAGCGGCAGCCAGCGCGCATAGGCCTTCACGGCCTCATCCCGCTTGCCGGCGAAGAACGGATCCATGATCTGGCGGATGCCGTCGGGATAGCCGCCGCCGGTCATCGCACCGGTGGCGCCGGCGTCGAGATCGGCCATCAGCGTGATCGCCTCCTCGCCGTCCCACGGCCCCTCGATCACGCTGCCGCCCTTCTCGATCAGACCGCGCAGCTTGTTCGCGGCCATCGGCACCTCGATCTTGAAATACCTGACATTGGCGAGCTCCTTCGCCATCCGCGCCAGGAAATCGACCGAGAGCGGCGTGCCCGCCACCGGCGCGTCCTGGATCATGATCGGAATGCCGATCGCATCGGAGACGGCGCGATAGAATTCATAGATGGCGGGCTCCCCCACGCGGAAGGTCGCGCCGTGATAGGGCGGCATGATCATCACCATCGCGGCACCCGCGGCCTCCGCCTGCCGGCTGCGCTCGGCGCACACCGCCGAGGAGAAATGCGTCGTGGTGACGATCACGGGGATGCGGCCCGCGACATGATCGAGCACGGCGTGCATCACGGTCTCGCGCTCGGCATCGGTCAGCACGAACTGCTCGGAGAAGTTGGCGAGGATGCAGATGCCGTGCGAGCCGGCATCGATCATGAAATCGATGCAGCGCCGCTGTCCGTCGAGGTCGAGATTGCCATTGGCATCGAAGATGGTCGGCGCCACCGGGAAGACGCCGCGATAGGGACGCTTTGCAACTGATGTCATCATGACGACCTCCCAGATTCTTTGTTAGTTGTTACGGAACGGCAGCGGCGGCCCTTCGAGCCTGCGCAGGCCCGGCTCGCGGCGCTCCAGCCACCAACCATACTGCTTCGGCCAGGACGCGAACACTTCGCCGTTTCCACCGCCGAGCGCAAGCTCGGCATGCAGCGGCCAGTTCGGATCGAACAGCGCCTCGCGCCCGATCGCGACCAGATCGGCCTGGCCGCTGGCCAGAACAGCTTCCGCCTGCTGCGGATGCAGGATGAGGCCGACCGCGATGGTGGTGATCTCGGCGGAGCGGCGGATCTCGTCCGCATAAGGCACCTGGAAGCCGTAGCCGCGCGGAATCCGCGCCGCGGTCGCCGAGCCGAGCAGGCCACCCGACGAGCAATCGATCAGATCGGCGCCGCGCGCCTTGGCGGCCTTGGCGAACGCGATCTGGTCCTCGAGCGTCAGGCCGCCGTCAATACCATCGACCGAGGAGATACGGACCGACAGCGGCCGCTCGGCGGGCCAGGCGGCGCGCACGGTCTCGATGATCTCGAGCGGATAGCGCATCCGACCGGCGCGGTCGCCGCCATAGCCGTCGTTGCGACGGTTCGACAATGGCGAGAGGAATTCGTGCAGGAGGTAACCATGCGCGCAATGCACCTCGACGAACTCGAAGCCGGCCTCCACCGCCCGCAAGGTGGCGCGGCGCCACTGCTCGCGCAACGCGGCAAGCTCGGCCACGTCGAGCGCGTGCGGCGTCAGCCAGCCCTCCTCCATCGGGATCGCGCTCGGCGCCACCGTCCGCCACGGCAGATCGCCGCGGGCGCGGTCGGCGTCGTCGAGTGCGGCATTGCCATACCACGGACGCTGCATGCTGGCCTTGCGGCCGGCATGCGCGAGCTGGATCGAAGGCACCGCGCCGTTGTCCTTCAGGAAGGCCGCGATGCGCTCGAGCGGCGCGATCTGCTCGTCGTTCCAGATGCCGACGTCGCCATGGGTGATGCGGCCCTCGGCCGTCACCGCCGCGGCCTCGACCATCACGAGCCCGGCGCCGCCCTGCGCGAATTTGCCGAGATGGACGAGATGCCAATCATTGGCGATGCCGTCGGTCGCCGAATACTGGCACATCGGCGAAATCAGGATGCGGTTTCGGGAGGTCACGCCGCGAAGCGTGATCGGCTGAAACAGAAGCGGCTGCGACATCGGGACCTGCGGAAACATGTTGGCGGGCGAAATGGTGGCGGAAAGCTAGGCGGCGCGTCCGGAGATCGCAAGTCACGCCGCGGCGCAGGCGGCAAGACCTGCGCGCATGCGCCGCTTGCGCAACAGCGCGATCGGCAAAACCCGCAACATTCGCCGTGGAAAAATTTCCCGGCTGGTAAACACTTTCAGTCATCCCCGGGGTGACTTTCAGTCATCCCCGGCTGGCTTTCAATCATGCGGGGGCGCGCCACGGATCGCAATTCGTCCCGGACATGCCTACATTGCCGACATGAAAAAAATCGGATTCCTCTCGTTCGGGCACTGGACGCCCTCCCCGCAATCCCAGGCCCGCTCGGCCGCGGATGTGCTGCTGCAATCCATCGACCTCGCGGTCGCCGCCGAAGAGCTCGGCGCGGACGGCGCGTATTTTCGCGTCCATCACTTCGCCCGCCAGCTGGCCTCGCCCTTCCCGCTGTTGGCGGCGGTCGGCGCCAGGACCAGCCGGATCGAGATCGGTACCGCCGTGATCGACATGCGCTACGAAAATCCGCTCTACATGATCGAGGACGCCGGCGCGGCCGATCTGATCGCGGGTGGACGCTTGCAGCTCGGCATCAGCCGCGGCTCGCCCGAGCAGGTGATCGATGGCTGGCGCTATTTCGGCTATCAGCCGGCCGAGGGCGAGACCGACGCCGACATGGGCCGGCGCCATGCGGCGATCTTCCTCGACATGCTGCGCGGACAGGGCTTTGCGCAGCCGAATCCGCGGCCGATGTTTCCCAATCCTCCCGGCCTGCTGCGGCTCGAACCGCTCGCGGAAGGCCTGCGCGAGCGCATCTGGTGGGGCGCCGGCTCGAACGCGACAGCGGTCTGGGCGGCGAAGCTCGGGATGAACCTGCAGAGCTCGACGCTGAAGAGCGACGAGACCGGAGAGGCCTTCCACATCCAGCAAGCCGCGCAGATCCGGGCCTACCGTGCCGCCTGGAAGGAGGCGGGTCACAGCCGCGAGGCGCGGGTCTCGGTGAGCCGCAGCATCTTCGCACTGGTCGACGATCGCGACCGCGCCTATTTCGGCAACGGGCAGCAAGAAGACCAGATCGGCTTCATCGACGAGCGGACGCGCGCGATCTTCGGCCGCGGCTACGCCGCCGAGCCGGACAAGCTGATCGAACAGCTCAAGACGGACGAGGCGATCGCAGAGGCCGACACTTTGCTGCTGACCGTCCCCAATCAGCTCGGCGTCGCCTACAACGCGCATGTGATCGAGAGCATTTTGACGCACGTCGCGCCGGCGCTGGGATGGCGCTGAACGGCGGCACTGCCGCCGTCGGCGACATGATCGAGCAGCGATTGGCCGTCTGCGGATGACGCGGAACAGGATCCACATTCTGGACCCGCGGCAGCCGTCCTCTAGGGGTGTGGTTGAGAGCGGACGACCAGCCGCGGGCTTGAACCGACCGTGCTCGCCGGAGGTTGGCCGGTTCTAATTGGCCAATGCAGGAACCCGCGAGATCGTTCCGGCGGAACTCTGTTCTCAAAACGGAGAACTACGGAAACATAACTGCGCGTTGTGAGAAGAACAGGTTGAGTACGGCTTGTTAATCGCGCACGTTGCGTGAACAGAACGCCGTAATATTCCGGAATAATAACGGGACGCCTGCTGCCTGGGTCAGGAGTCCCTATCGCGATTGCGGCGCGTGAGATCGAGGCGATCGACGCGCTCGTCGATCCGCCGGTTGAGTTCCTGATCCTCTTCCGAAACCCTGCCGCGACGGGCGCGAACGACGAATGCGCATCCGATCACAGGGATCGCGAACAGCGCGTAGGTCCACCACTCCATGCATCGATCTCAAGTGGACGCCCGCGAACACGAGCGGAAAAAGTCATCGTTCAAGCCGGTAGCGGCGCGCCGATCCCGGCGCGTAATAGGGGTTGATCAGACAGCTTGCCGGAAGTCCGATCGCACCGGCCTGGCACTGATTCAATGACGTGAAGACGCAGTCCATCCGCTCGCCGATCAACACACCATAGACATGCATGCAGACCGGATAGCGAGGATCGTACATTTGTGCGGATGCGGGCCTCGTCATCCAAAGCGCGCCCAGCGCGAGCAGCAGCGCTCCAAGCAACCTCACGTCAGGCCTCCTGCAATTGCCCGCAAAGCACGGCGCCCAAAGGCGGGAGCGGGTGGAAGAAATCGAACCCTCGTGCGCAGCCTGGGAAGCCATATGTTTCCCAGCGGTTTCTGTCCGATAGCTGCAAAACTGGCTCGCTTGTACTTCAATTTCGTCAATAAGTTACAAGAGTTTTGCGAAACTTCAACCGCCTGGTTTTCGACGCCTTGATCGTCCGCGCGAGGGCGGTCGATCAGGAGACGGCGGTTGATATCGCGACGCGCTCCGCGGGCGTGGTCTCGGTTCTCCATAAGGCAATATTAACAGCACCTGCCTTACCTGTTCTCCCGGTCAACGGGAGGCTCGTCCAGTGCCCAATCATGATGGCGTTCAGGACGCCATAAGTCTGAAGAACCGGGTTCTGGTCACCGCGATCTTTCTGGCATCGGGCGCGGCATCGCTGATCCTTCAGGTCCTCTGGTTCAAGCAGCTGCAATTCGTGCTGGGAAGCGCGACCGTCTCCGTGAGCGTCACGGTGGCCAGCTTCTTCTTCGGCCTCTCGCTGGGCAGTGCACTCGGCGGCCGGATCGCCGACACGGTCAGCCGCCCCCTGAAGATCTACGGATTTCTCGAACTCGCCCTCGCGCTGGTTTCCCTGGCGGTGACCGCGTTCCTGTCGCAATGGCCGACCTGGGTCGGCTGGCTGGCGCCGATGCTGGACCTGGAGTCCCTGTTCCGGCTGCCCCTGATGGTCGCCCTGTCGCTCGCCATCCTGTCGCTGCCGACGATGTTGATGGGCGCGACCCTGCCCTTCCTCGTCAAGTTCCTGACCCGTACGCAAACCGACCTCGCCAATCGCATCGGCCTGCTCTACGGCTTCAACACCTTGGGCGCCGCCATCGGCACCCTGGCCGTCGGCTTTGTGCTGATGGGCCTTTGCGGGATCGCGGGATCGAGCCTGGTTGCGGCGGCGCTCTATGTCTGCGTCGGCGGCGTGGCCCTGCTCGTTGCGCGCAGCGCAGGCCCGCGGGTGCCGGTCACCGCGACAGCGCCGGCGCAGACCGCCGGGCCGGCACCTGGCAGGACGTCCATCCTGATCTGGGTTTTCGCATGCTCCGGCTTCGTGTCGATCGCCTATGAAGTGGTCTGGTTCCGCTTCCTGACCAATGTCAGCAGCTCGAGCGTTTTCGCATTCTCTGGCATGCTCGGCGTGTACCTGCTGGGGCTGGTGATCGGTGCCCTGATCTGCGCCAAGCTGCTCGCACCCCGCAAGGATCAATTGCTGCGGTACTTCGCCGTCACGCAGCTGCTGATCGCGGTTGCCGCCACGCTGACCGTCGGCGTGCTCGGCAAGGCGCGTGCCGTGGGAGCAGCGCTGTCGCCGATCGTATCGGGGCTCATTCCGGTCCCGGCGCAGGCGCTATTGGGAGATGATGTTTCATTCTTCCTGGTCTGCGCGGTTGCGTTGTTGCTGCCGACCACGCTGATCGGCATCAGCTTTCCGCTGGCCAGCGAACTGACCGTGATGCAGATGAGCGCGCTCGGCCGCAGGATCGGCTCGCTCTACGCCTTGAACACGATTGGCGGCGTGCTGGGCTCGCTGGCGGCAGGGTTTCTCCTGATCCCCTATCTGGGCAGCCAGGGTGCGCTCACCGCACTGATCCTTCTGAACGTCCTGCTCTTTGTCGCGACGACGATATCGCAGCCGGGCCTTCTGCGAGAAAGCAGCCTGTGGCGGCAGGGTGCAATCGCCGCAGGCGTCATCGCCGTCGCGCTCGTGCTGTTCACCCCGCATTATCTGGAACGGGTGCTGACCGCGATCGAAGGCGGCAATGTGCTCGAGCTGCAGGAAACCCGGCAAGCGACATTCGCGGTGGTCGAGTATCACGAGAAGGCGGCGGGAACCTATCAGCAGCTGGTGGTGAATTCGAAGAGCTACGCCAACAACCGTCCCGAGGGCAGACGATACATGGCGGCGATGGGGCACTATCCCATCCTGCTGCACCCGGGCCCGGTTGATACGGCTGTCGTGATCTGCATCGGGACCGGCACCACGGTGGGCGCGGTCAGCACCCACCAGGAATTGCAATCCATCGACGCGGTCGATCTGGCGTCCACGGTCTTCGAAGTCGCGCCGCACTTCGTGCCGATCAACAAGCAGTTCTATCAGAATCCCAAGGTCCATCAGATCGTCGCGGACGGTCGGCACTTCCTGCTCGGGACCAGGGAGACGTTCGACGTCATCACACTGGAGCCTCCGCCGCCCCATGACGCCGGCGTCATCAACCTCTACACCGAGGAATTCTACGCGCTGGCAAAGCAGAGGATGCGCCCCGGCGGCGTTCTCGCGCAGTGGGTGCCGCTGGATTTCAACCGCGGCATGCTGCCGAAGATGATCCTCAAGGCGATGATGGGCCAGTTCAAGCACGTCTCACTGTGGCTGCCGTCCAGAATGGAGGGCGTCGCAATCGCCTCCGACGAGCCATTGCAGATCGATCCGCGCGCGCTCGCGACGCGGATGTCCGCGCCCGCGGTGGCCGACGACCTCAAGGCAAACGGCCTGCGCTCGCCGGAGGATTTTCTCGCGACATTCATCGCCGCAGACGAAAAGCTCGCGGCCTTCGTCGGGGATGTGCCGACCCTCACCGATGATCGGCCGCGCCTCGAATATTATAACTGGTATCCGCTGAGCTCGATCGGCGTGGGCGAATTGAAGCGCCTGCGCGAGCCCGCGGAGAACTATCTCCTCGACAAGTCCATCGACGAGGCCCGGCTCGACACCGCGCGCACGGTGGCCAATGCGATTCTGGATGAGCACAAGGCGACCGCCGACGGCGACGAGTCAGCGGCCCGCGCCGCGCTTCGCCTCGCCGTCAAGCTGGACCCGGACAATTCCTATGTCGGCTTCCTCGATCGCAAGCTGCGCGAGTGATCGGGCCGACATGGCTGCTTCGCGAATTTCAGCCGGATGTTGGAGCTGGGCGAAGGGAATCGAACCCTCGTATGAAGCTTGGGAAGCTTCCGTTCTACCATTGAACTACGCCCGCGATCTCAATCGCTTGAGGTCGACCCTGTCGGGTGCGGCCTGCCGGACCATAGCCCGGGCAGCGCCGGCGGATCAAGCGTGCATTGATGCCGATCGCCTGACGACGCCGTTACTGGCCCATCCTTACGAGCGCGTCCTTGATCACAAAGGGCGCGGCGGCTGACGGTTCGCAGGTGCCGCTGCGCGCATAGATGCAGGCATCGGCGATGCCGACATGAGCACAGCCTTGCGGAGAATAATCCGACGGCAAGTCCCCCGCCGCTTCGGGCCGCGCAAGGATGCGATTGAAGGCCGGCTTGCTCGTCTGCAACAGCAGCGGCAGGACCAGCTCGGCGAGCGGATCGGCGGGGTTGAGCACGTAAAGCGGCACCGGGCCAACCAATCGTTCCCGCCCCGGCAACAGCTGGAAACGCACATTATAGAGCGCGAGGCCGCACATCTGCGGATCGTTGCGCAGCTTGGCGGCGAGCTCCGCCGCGCCGACGCCGCGCGTCCAATAGTCGCGCATCCCTTCGCTGGCCGTGGCGAGCGCTACCGAGAGCAGCGCCCAGCCGCCCATCACGATCGGCAGCGCCCAGCGGCGCCATCCGCCTTTGCTGCGCAGCGATTGCACCCAGTCGGCCGATCCCAGCGCCGCGACGATGATGAACAGCACCACCGACAAGAAGACGAAGCGGTACTCCTTGTGCGCGATCAGGCTGTGGAAGACGAGGTTGACGAGCGCGACGGCGAGCAGCAGCGGCGCATACCGCCAGCCGCGCCAGATCGCGGCGAGCGGCAGCACGATCGCGGCCGACCACACGATCAGGAAGTTGACGAGATACGCCGAAGGCGGTGTCACACCGAATTCGGTCGCGCGATCCTGCACGAGGTTTTCCTTGATATTCCCGATCAGCCAGGCGAACGGCACGACGCCGTGCGCGAGATCGATTGCCGCGGCAAACGACAGCGCGACGAGCCCTCCGGCGACCAGCGGAACGAAGTTGCGCCAGCGCGACCAGCAGGCGCCGAGCGCAAGAACGGCGATGGCCGGTGCGTACTGGAAGCGGCAGACAAAGGCGATGGCGAGCAGGGCGCCGCCGATCGCAAGGCGCCGCTGCGACGGATGATCGGTCAGCAGCAACGCCGCCGGCACGATCAGCGCCGTCGCCAACGGCTCGCCCAACGGGTGTGGCGCGAGCAGAGCGAATTCGAACCAGACCGCGGCGGCGAAGGCCGCAACGACGGCATGGGTGCGCGAGACCCGCGCACCGAAGAACCAGGCGCTGACCACGATCGACAGCGACGCAGCTGCCGTGACCAGACGCGGCACCAGGAATGCACCTTCACCGCCGGGCGCAATCGCATCACCCAGGGCTACCGGCCCGGCCAGCAATGTCGGCAGGAACCAGCCGCGAATGCCTTCGCGCCATTCCCATGTCAGGATGCCGTCATGGCCGAGCATCCGCCACGCCGGCTCGAGATACTGAAAGATCTCGTCGGGATACATCACATTGGGCCAGACCGCGGCCGCAAGGCGGATGACCAGCGCCAGCAACAGCAGCGCGAAGAGCGGGTGAAAGCGCCCCATCGCCTGCCCGGCCGCGCCTGCGCCGCCGGGCGCGGCTTCGGCGCTCGTGCTCGTCATCGTTCCGCCGATCGTCCTGTGGAGCAGCATGCCGTCGACCAGATAGCGGGCAAAGCCTTTAGGATGCGTGACCGGGGGCACGCCGGCCTGCACCACGACATGCTTAACCGAACGTCAAGATTCCAGATGCGGGCGGCGGCCGACCACCAGCAAGACCCTGTTCGACGTACTGCTCCCCGTTGCGCGGCCCCGGCCGCAAGCATAAATCTGGGGTATGACCCGGACCACGCTGTTGCAGCGCGATCGCATTACGGTGAACGAGTTTCGCTGCACGGCGGAGCCCAGCGACAAGCCGTTCGCCGAGCAGTTCGCCGGCCATTCCGTGTCCTATGTGCGCAGCGGCAGCTTCGGCTGCCATTGCCGCGGCCACTTCCATGAACTGGTGGCAGGCTCGATCCTGGTCGGCCATCCCGGCGACGAATACACCTGCACGCACGACCATGTGGTCGGCGACGAATGCCTGTCGTTCTTTCTGGATCCGGAGCTGGTCGAGAGCATCGGCGATCGCACCTCGGTCTGGCAGGTCGGCGCCGTGCCACCGCTGCCGGAACTGATGGTGATCGGGGAGCTCGCTCAAACGGCGGCAGGTGGCAACAGCGACGTCGGCCTCGACGAGATCGGTTACCTCCTCACCAGCCGCCTGGTCGAGCTGGTATCCGATCGCAAGGCAAAACCCCTCACCGCCGGCGTGCGCGATCGCCGCCGCGCCGTCGAGGCTGCGCTGTGGATCGACGCCAATTCGCATCATCCGATCGATCTCGACGATACGGCGGAGCAGGCCGGGCTCAGCACGTTCCATTTCCTGCGGCTGTTCTCCGCGGTGCTCGGCGTCACGCCGCATCAATATCTCGTGCGCTCGCGGCTGCGCCATGCGGCGCGACGGCTGGTCGACGACGACAGCCCGGTCACCGACATCGCCTATGACGTCGGCTTCGGCGATCTCTCCAATTTCGTGCGCAGCTTCCACCGCGCCGCCGGCGCCTCGCCGCTCAAGTTCCGCCAGGCCTCCCGCGGCGACCGCAAGATTTTCCAAGAACGCCTTGCGCTGCAATAGCTAGGTTGCTCCGGTCCGCGCGTCCATCGGCGCGCCCACCGACTGGAGACCTCATCATGTACGACCATATCGGGTTGCGCGTGGCCGACCTCGACGCCAGCGTGCGCTTCTACACCGCGGTGCTGGCGCCGCTCGGCTTCGTGCTGTGCTCGCGCGACGACAGCGGCGCCGGATTCGGCCCGAAGGGCGAGCCCGCGCTCTGGCTGCACCTGCACAAGGGCAAGGCCCAAGGCGGTGCGCACATCGCGTTCCGCGCACCGAGCCACGACACGATCAAGACATTCCACACCGCGGGCCTGAAGGCCGGCGGCAAGGACAACGGCGCGGCGGGCCATCGCAAGGATTACAGCCCGACCTACTACGCGGCATTCCTGCTCGACCCCGACGGCAACAATGTCGAGGCGGTGAGCACTTAAGCGTACGCGACAGACTCCGCCGTCATTGCGAGCGGAGCGAAGCAATCCATCGCGCCACACGTGAGGAAGCATGGATTGCTTCCGCCTTCGCCAAGGCTTCGGCGGACAAGTCGTCGCTTCGCTCTTCGCAATGGCGGCTTTCACAATCTATCAAAGGACCCAATCCCATGGCTTCCATCTACAAAGACATCCCGATCGACGCCCCAGCGAATCACGTCTGGGACGCACTGCGCGATTTCGGCGCGCTGCATACGCGGCTGGTGCCGGGCTTCGTCACCGACACGCAGCTCGACGGCGACGTCCGCATCGTCACCTTCGGCAACGGCACCGTGGCGCGCGAGACGCTGGTCGATTGCGACGACAAGCGACAACGGCTGGTCTATGCGATATCAAGCGAGCGGCTGAAGCAGCATTCCGCCTCGGTGCAGGTGTTCGCCGAGGGCGACACGCGCTGCCGGGTGGTGTGGATCGCGGACGTGCTGCCGCACGAGGTCGCGCCCTACATGTCCGCGCAGATGGACCTCGGCGCGGCGGCGATGCAGACCACGCTGGCCCGATCGGCCAGGGAGAAGAGCGCGGCGTGACATTCCTGTTCGCGCGATCCGCCGTGCATTCAAACGATGACCGTCACCCTGAGGAGGCCGCGAAGCGGCCGTCTCGAAGGGGGACAGCCCGGCTGTTTCCACAAACGCATGTCGAAGCAGCGGGCCGTCGATCCTTCGAGACGCGCTGCGCGCTCCTCAGAATGACGGAATGAAGGTCTTCACGACAGCGCCGGCTGCACTTCCGCGACCGGGGCGGCCTTGCCCCAGCGGGTCAGGATCACGCTGAGGCAGGACAGCACGCCGAGCACACCCATCGAGGCGGCGGCGAGTGCGAAGAAGTTTTGCGCACTCGCCTCATGGGTCGACAACCACCAGCCGCCGCTACCGATGAAGATCAGCCGCGCGGTCTGCGCCAGCACCGGCCCCAGCACCTTCGCCGCTCCCTGCGAGGAGAAATACATCGACATCGCGAGGCCGATGAAGGCGTACATCGGCGCGGCGGTCGAGAGATATTGATGGCTGGTCGCCCGCACATGCGGATCGTTGGTGAACAAATTGACCCAGAGGTCGGGGAACACAGCGATGAAGCTGCCGACCACGCCGACCGAGAGGAACGACACCGTGCCCGCGGTCCAGGCGATGCGGCGGGCGCGCGCGACGCGCTCGGCGCCGACAGCCATGCCGATCATCGGCACCGAGGCGATGCCGACCGCGAACGCAACCGAGGTCAGCATGAATTCGAGCCGCGCGCCGATGCCGTAGCCGGCGAGCACCGCGGTACCGAACTGCGCCAGCATGTGGGTGAAGATCGAGATCGTCAGGACCGATTGCAGCGGCGAGAAGCAGGAGACCGCGCCGACCTTGAGGATGTCGATGAACATCGCCCATTGCACGCGCAGCCCCTTGAGCTTCGGCTTCACGCGGGCGCGGCCCGAGAACAGGTACCAGCCCATCACGCTGATGCTGATCGAATAGGCGATCAGCGACCCCGCGGCGACGCCGCGCATGCCGAACTGCGGCACCGGCCCGAGGCCGAGCCCGAGCGTGCCGCCGAGAATGATCTGCCACACCGCCGACGACAGGATCATGGTCGACGGCAGCTTCATGTTGCCGGTGCCGCGCAGGATGCCGGCCATCGTGTTCATCAGCCAGGGCAGGATCGCGCCGCCGAAGAAGACCTGCGTATAGGCGATCGCCTGCGCCAGCACATTGCCGCGGCCGCCGAGCAATTCGAGCAGGCGCGGACCGAAGATCAGCATGCCCAGCATGAACGTGACACCGAACGTGAGGCCGATCAGCAGCGCATGCATCGCGAGCGTCGAGGCGCGCTCGGTCTCGCCGGCGCCGAGCGCACGCGCGATCGCGGACGCGACGCCGCCGCCCATCGCGCCGCCCGACATCGTCATGGTGAGGATCACGCAGGGAAACACCAGCGCCATCGCCGCGAGCGACTCGACACCGAGCCGGCCGATATAGGAGGTCTCGGCGATGACGACGCAGGTGCCGGCGGAGAGCGCGATCACGTTCGGCCAGGCCAGCCACAGCAGCGTGCGCAAAATCGGCCCGTCGAGCAGCGCGTTGCGCGCCGGCTTGGTCACCGGCGGCGGCAGCGGCCGCTCTTGTTCGTCGACAGGTATTTCGGCGAGGCCGAGATCGGACATTTCTACTCCCACGCGCGCAGTCTGGGAGCCGCGCCATGGTGTTTCCCTACCATGGCAGCAGCGAAATCCACGTGCGCGGGACGCAAGGGGGGCCTGCGCGATTGCAGGTGAACCCAAATGAACCTCTGATCTTGCCGATCGACCAGACGAACGGTGAGATCAGATTGAGCAACCGGCGACTTAGGTAACACTTCAACCCGACGACATGGGTAACACAATTCTCGTTTCGTTCAGGTCTGTTGTTGTTGAGGCTGTGGACCCTGAGGGCAACGCGGAGCGTTGTCCTCAAGTCCACAGCCTTTTGTCGTTCGTTTGGGCTTGCGAAGCTGGTCCCCACGATGAGCGATCGTGCCGAGCTCGATCGGGCCATAGCTGACGATCCAACCGTCCTGATCCTCGGCCAGGCCGACGGGTTCGCCGATCAGCGCTTCGCTGATGTAGATCGTGTTGCCGAGCCACTTGATCTCTCCGTTGTGCCGGACCGAGCGGACGTCCTGGTCATCGTATTCCGGCTTGCGCAAGACACCGTCGAAGCGGCGTGAGGAGGCCTGGTAACGGTCGGCTGGCGTAGCGTTATCGAGCGACTGGTGCGGACGCTCCTCATTGTAGAGATGCTGGAAGTTGCGGAGGCGCTTGAGCTGCTCGCGCATGGTGGGAGCCGGCGGATTGGCGGTGTCCTGCAACAGCGTCAGATGCATCCGCTCATGGCGGCCATTCTGCTGAGGTTTGCCCGGCGCAATGCGCTCCGGCGTCACGCCGGCCTTGATCAGGTTGACCGACAGCCGCGACAACCCACCGGCACCACGCGAGGCAAACGGCGAGCCGTTATCCGAACGCATGTAGTGCGGCAACCCAAACTCGCGGAACGCCGCATCGAGCACCGGCCAGACATGATCCGTGTCGGTGCGCGCCAGAGCCTGGCAGCGCAGCAGATAGCGGCTGTACGCGTCGGTGATCGTCAGCGGCTCGCATCGCTTGCCGTCGCCGGTCAGGAACCAGCCCTTGAAGTCGATGCACCACACATCATTGGCCGCCGCGCACGTCGCAAACGGCATGTTCGAGGGCGGCCCGCGCCGGCGCAGCTTGCGCTTCACCGTCAGTCCTTCGCGGTCGAACAGTTCCCCGATCGTGCTCGCCGCAGGCCATGCCGTCCGCGGTGACTTCCGTTCAAGAAAGGCGCGCACCTTGATCGGCCCCCAGGTCGGATGCGCCCGACGCACCTCAAGGCAACGCTCGGCGATCCCCTCGGCTATGCTCTGCGGATGATGCAGCCGAGCCCGCGACCGGTTGAACAGCCCACCGGCGCCTTCCTGCTCAAAACGCGTAAGCCATTTGTACCCCACACGGCGGCTCACCCCGAACCGCCGGCACACCGCCGCAAATGATTCCTCGTGCTTCTCCACCGCCACCACAAATCGCATCCGTTCTTCCACTGCACAGGTCTCCGTCCATCCCATCGGCAAGGCCCTCCTCGCCGATCAGTTGACCTGTTACCCATGTCGCCGGTCTATTCTGTTACCCATGTAGCCGGTTAGGACCAGATACCACCCTCCCCTGGAGGGGGAAGGTCGGCTCACAGCGAGCGAAGCGAGATGTGAGGCGGGGTGGGGTGATCTCTCAACATGGGCAGTCACCGAGACGAGGGACTTTCACCCCACCTCGGTTCGCATTTCATGCGAACCGATCCTCCCCCTCCAGGGGAGGATGTCTGAGCTAGCCGATCGACCAGACGAACGGCGCGCCGGCGGCGCGGTTCGGCTTCAGATGCACCGGAATATGCCGCCCGCAGCCGGCCGCGAGACCCTCGAACAGCCCTGTCAGCACGCTGGCGCAGGCCGGGTGATAGTCGGGGACATCGGCCATCAGCTTCCAGCCCTGCTGGCGGATTTCGAACTGGCCCTCGGACTCGCTGATCTCGGCGACATCATCCTGCGACTCGAAGAGGACGCGCAGGAATGCGGCAAATTCCGTGGCACGGCCACGGCTGCCGCCGAGCGCCTGCGCGACCTCGTCGAAATACTGCATGCCGATCAGCTTACCGGTGAGGTGCAGCAGATAGCTCGCATCCTCAGGGCCGAACACCTGGACGATGACGGGCGCGGCCGTCTTCACATATTCCATCGCGTAGTTGCGATAGGCCTTCTCGAGCCGCTGGCGCGGCCAGCTGTCGACCGGCAGCGCCGGCGCGGTTCTGGAATCGAATGGCGGTGCCTCGAGATGGCGCGCTAACACCAGGCGCTGGTCGAGCTCGAGCGGATGATCGTATTCGCAGTAATAGCCCTCGAGGCCGTCCTGGCCATCGACGCTCTGCTTGGTGCAGACGAAGCCGAGCCGCAAGTCACCAAGCGCGACCCCGTTGTTGGCGTGCCAGCCGCGCAGCATCGCGCGCGAGACCTCGCCGGGCACGCCGCAGATCGCGGTGCCCTTCCAGATCCAGCGCGGCGGCGGATAGCGGATCCAGGCCTTGCGGTCGGTCTCGTACATGTATTCGACATGCACGCCGCCGATCCAGTTGGAGAGGTAATGATACTGCGCGGCCGCGACCGCCGGCGGCAGGCCGTCGAGACCGAGCTTCTTCAGGCCGGGCAGGAAACGCTCCTGCTGCTGGCGGCGAAACACGCGGAAGACGAATTCGGCGGCATCGGCCGTGCCGCGCCGCGTCACCACGGTGAGGATCAGCCCGGTGAAGAAGGCGTGATAGAGATCGGCGACGCTGCGCCACTTCCGCCACTGCGCCTCGCGTGCGTCCTGCTCTCCGGTCATGTTTGCTCCCGCTGTTGTTGTTGGCGAGATCAAGCCTCGCGCGCAGGATCGTAGCCCGGATGCAGCGAAGCGCAATCCGGGGCAACTCAATCCGTGTATGCAGCGCCCCGGATTTCGCTTGCGCTTCATCCGGGCTACGGAATTACACGTGCGCGAAGCGGAATTACACGCGAAAATGCTTGGAGAGCTTCAGGCCCTGCGCCTGGTAGTTCGAGCCGATGCGCTGGCCGTAGAGCGCATCGGGACGCTCGAGCATGCGCTCATAGACGAGGCGGCCGACGATCTGGCCATGCTCGAGAATGAACGGCACCTCGCGCGAGCGCACTTCGAGCACGGCGCGCGCGCCCTTGCCGCCGGCTCCGGCATAGCCGAAGCCGGGATCGAAGAAGCCGGCGTAGTGGACGCGGAATTCGCCAACCAGCGGATCGAACGGCACCATCTCCGCGGCGTAGTCCGGCGGCACCTGCACGGCCTCTTTCGAAGCCAGGATGTAGAACTCGCCGGGATCGAGGATGAGGCTGCCGTCGGGCCGCGCCTTGATCGGCTCCCAGAAATCGTCGACCGCATAGCCGCCGCGTCGATCGACATCGACCACGCCGGTGTGGCGCTTGGCGCGATAACCGACGAAGCCGCCCGAGCTCTCGCCGGAGAGGTCGACCGACAGCGCGACGCCGTGGGTGAGATCGGCATCGTCGATATCGACCAGCCGCTCGGCGGCATGCAGCGCATCGAGCTCGTCGGCGGTCAAGGTCGCCTCGCCGATCCGGAAGCGGACCTGGCTCAGCCGCGAGCCCTCGCGCAGCAGCACCGGAAACGTCTTCGGTGAGATCTCGGCGTAGAGCGGGCCGTGATAGCCGGCCCCGATCATGTCGAAGCGGCGGGTGCCGTCGGCAATCACGCGGGTGAACACGTCGAGCCGCCCGGTCGAACTCTTCGGATTGGCCGCGGCCACGATCTCCGGCGGCAGCGCCAGGCTTTCGAGCAGCGGCACGATGTAGACGCAGTTGGTCTCCAGCACCGCGCCGTCGGAGAGATCGATCTCGTGCAGCTTGAGCTGGTCGATCCGCTCGGCGACGGTGGCATCGGGCCCCGGCAGGAAGCTGGCGCGGACGCGGTAGGCGATGTCGCCGAGGCGGAGATCGAGGCTTGCCGGCTGGATCTGGCTTTCGACGAAGTCATAGGCCGGCAGAATGAGGCCGGCCTCCGCCATCTCCGCGATCATGCGGTCGGGCAGGATTCCGTTGGATTCATCTTCCAGCGTGAACGACACGATGCGGTCCCTTGGCGATCCCTCGAGATGGCCCAAAATCAACCTCTGGCGGCCATCAAGCCCCAAAATATGGGCTTTTACGGGTTATCCGATGACCGTCTTGACGGAAAGGGCGCGAGGGAATATCAGCTGCACTTATCCCGTGGTGATTTGAGCCGGCCGGCTTGCAGCCACGTTAAATAAGTCGCTAAACAGGCCGGGGACAGTGTGATCCCGGCTTGTGGAGGTTGCTCCAGGCCGGTTTTTTTGTGGCCATTTCCGAGGGAAATGGCCACTTCGGAGGTCACATGTCTGAATCTGAAGGTACCGCCCGCTATCGTCCCGAAACCCGCCTCGTCCATGGCGGCACGCTGCGCTCGCAATTCGGGGAAACGTCGGAAGGGCTTTTTCTCACCCAGGGCTACGTCTACGACACCGCCGAGCAATGCGAGGCGCGCTTCAAGGGCCAGGATCCCGGCTTCATCTATTCGCGCTATTCCAATCCGACCATCGCGATGTTCGAGCGCCGCATGATCGAGCTCGAGGGCGCGGAAGCCGCGCGCTCGACCGCGACCGGCATGGCCGCGGTGACCACCGCGATCCTCGCGCCGCTGAAGGCCGGCGATCACGTGGTGGCGTCGAAGGCGCTGTTCGGCTCCTGCCTCTATGTCGTGCAGGACCTGCTGCCGCGCTACGGCATCGAGACGACGCTGGTCGACGGCCTCGATCTCGACCAGTGGCAGCGCGCCCTGCGGCCGAACACCAAAACCTTCTTCCTGGAGAGCCCGACCAATCCGACACTCGACGTGCTCGACATCGGCGCGATCGCCAAGATCGCGCATAGCGGCGGCGCCCGGCTGATCGTCGACAACGTGTTCGCGACGCCGATCTGGCAGAGCCCGCTGTCGCTCGGCGCAGACGTCGTGGTCTATTCCGCGACCAAGCATATCGACGGCCAGGGCCGCTGCCTCGGCGGCGTCATCCTGTCGTCGGAAGCCTTCATCGCCGAGCACATCCATAATTTCATGCGCCAGACCGGCCCGTCACTGTCGCCGTTCAACGCCTGGGTGCTGCTGAAAGGACTGGAGACGCTCGGCGTCCGTGTCCGCGCCCAGACCGAGAACGCGGCGAAGATCGCCGAGGCGCTGGCGAACCATCCGAAGATCACGCGGCTGGTCTATCCCGGCCGTCCCGATCATCCGCAGGCCGAGACGGTGAAGAAGCAGATGGGCGCCGGCTCGACGCTGGTCGGCTTCGAGGTGAAGGACGGCAAGGCCGGCGCCTTCCGCTGCCTCAACGCGCTGAAGATCTCGCGCATCTCCAACAATCTCGGCGATGCCAAGAGCCTGGTCACGCACCCCGCCACCACGACGCATCAGCGCCTGGCGCCGGAGGCCCGCGCCGAGCTCGGCATCAGCGAAGGCTTTATTCGCTTCTCGGCCGGGCTCGAGCACCCCGACGATTTGATCGAGGATTTTGTGCAGGCGCTGGAGCGGGTCTGAGGGGCGTAGAAGCCCGGAAGCGTATGTCGTCCCGGCGTAGGCCGGGACCCATAACCCCAGGGAGCGGTTGCGGCGCGGGCGAGCGACCACGAGCCTTCGTCAAACCAAATCCTGCGGTTATGGGTCCCGGCCTTCGCCGGGACGACACCGAACTTTTCATATGCGATTGCCCTGCCCGCGAGCGGGAGAGGCAAAGCGAGCAAGCCGTTACGTCGCCGCCGTCGTCACACCGCCGTCGACCACGATGGTCTGGCCGGTCATGAAGGTCGAGGCGTCGGAGGCGAGATAGGCCACGGCGCCCGCGATCTCGTCGGGCTCGCCGATGCGGCGGAGCGGCGACGACGCGGTGCGGCGCTTCAGATTCTCCGGATCCTCCCACAGCGCGCGGGCGAAGTCGGTTTTCACCAGGCCCGGCGCCACGCAATTGACCCGCACGCCCTTCGGCCCCCATTCGCCGGCAAGGCTGCGGCACAGCG
Source organism: Bradyrhizobium sp. USDA 3364 (assembly GCF_054056355.1). NCBI lineage: Bacteria > Pseudomonadati > Pseudomonadota > Alphaproteobacteria > Hyphomicrobiales > Nitrobacteraceae > Bradyrhizobium > Bradyrhizobium sp. USDA 3364. The sequence goes on along the minus strand of NZ_JBSRYG010000002.1, from coordinate 3,445,098 downwards.
CGAAGTCGGCCGCCTTGGAGATGCCGTAGGCGCCGATCACGGTCGAGCCGCGCAAGCCGCCGATCGAGGAGATGATCACGACCGAGCCTTTGCCGCGTTCGGCCATCTGCGGCACTGCCAGCGCGCAGAGCCAGATGTTGCTCTTGACGTTCGAGCCCATGATCTTGTCGAAGGCCTCGTCTTTGATGTCGAGCAGCGGTCCGTAATAGGGATTCACCGCGGCATTGCAGACCAGGGTATCGATCTTGCCGTAATGCTTGATCGTGCCTGAGATCAGCGCCTCGACTTCCTCGCGGCGTGAAATGTTGCAGGGAATGACGAGCGCATCGCCGCCGGCCTTCTTGATGCCGTCGGCGACCTCCTGGCAGGCATCCGCCTTGCGCGAGGAGATCACGACCTTGGCGCCGAGTTTTGCGAGGAGCTCCGCGGAGGAGCGGCCGATGCCGCGGCTCGAGCCGGTGATGACCGCAACCCGGCCGGTGAGATCAAACGGGGTGTTTTTCATTGTTGTTGCCTCCCTGTTATTGACGCGTCATTCCGGGATGCGCCGCAAGGCGCAGACCCGGAATCTAGAGGTTGTGTGGCGCGAGATTCCGGGTTCTCGCTTCGCGAGCCCCGGAATGACGTGTGTAGGGTTACGCCAGCAGCCCGCCCCCCTCGCTGACGCGACGGAGGTGGTAGTCGGTGTCGCCGAGCGTGTTCTCGATCATGGTCAGCCGCTTGAAGTAGTGGCCGATCTTGGCTTCCATTGTCATGCCGATGCCGCCGTGAAGCTGGATCGACTGCTGGCCGACGAACTTCAGGGACTTGCCGACCTGCACCTTGGCCGCCGCAACCGCAGACGCGCGCTCCTTGGCATCGTGGAAGTCAGACGCCATGGTCGCGAACATCGACATGCTGCGGGCCTGCTCCAGCGCCACGAACATGTCGGCCGCGCGGTGCTGCAGGCTCTGGAACGAGCCGATCGCAACGCCGAACTGCTTGCGGGTCTTGATGTACTCGACGGTCTCCTTGAGCGACTCGTCCATCGCGCCGACGGCTTCCGCGCACAGCGCGGTGCGGGCTTCGTCGGCGACGCGCTCGATCAGGGGCAGGCCGTTCTCGGGATCGCCGATCGCAGCATCGGCGCCGACCTCGACATTGGTGAAGGTGATGTCGGCTGCGTGCAGGCCGTCCTGGGTGGGATAGCCCTTCCTGGTGACGCCCTTGGCATCCGCCGGGACCAGGAACACGCCGATGCCGGTCTTGTCGCGCTGGCCGCCCTTGGTGCGCGCGGTCACGACAAGCGTGTCGGCGTTCTCGCCGTTGAGCACGACGAACTTCTCGCCGTCGATCACCCAGCCACTGCCCTTCTTCTTCGCTGTGGTCACGACGTCGAACAGGTCGTAGCGCGAGTTCTTCTCGAGCTGGGCAAAGCCGAAGGTCTTGCTGCCGTCGATGATGCCGGGGATGTACTTGGCCTTCTGCTCAGCCGAGCCGCCATGGCGCAGGAAACCGCCGGCGACCACGACGGTGGCGAGATAGGGCTCGACCACCAGCGCCTTGCCGAGCGCTTCCATCACGATCATGGTCTCGACCGCACCGGCGCCGAAGCCGCCGTCAGTCTCCGCGAAAGGCAGACCGAGCAGGCCCTGCTCGGCGAGCTTGCCCCAGAGCGCTTTGCTCCAGCCGCCCTTCTCCTTCATGTACTTCTTGCGGGCATCGAAGTCGTAGGCATCCGCCAGCAACCCGTCGACGCTTTCCTTGAGCAGCCGCTGCTCCTCGGACAGATCAAAATCCATGTTCGTTCCCTTAAACTGAAAGTCGTTACCGAAACCGGGCCCCCTCACCTCTCCCCGCGAAGGGCGGGGGGAGGGAGACAAGATCAAAGCCCCAGCACGGCCTTGCTGATGATGTTGCGCTGGATCTCGTTGGAGCCGCCGTAGATCGAAACCTTGCGGTTGTTGAAGTAGCTCGGCGCGATCTGCGCGGTCCAATCCATGCTTTCGTTCGAGCCGGCATCGCCGTGCTCGTCATAGGGCGCGGCGAACGGACCGATGATCTCCATCAGCAGCTCGGTCGTGGTCTGCTGGATTTCCGAGCCCTTGATCTTGAGCACGGAGGACGCCGGATTGGGCTTGCCCTTGCCGTGCTTGCCTTCGTCGGCGACGACGCGGAGCTGGGTGAGCTCAAGCGCCTTCAGCTCGATCTCGCAGGCCGTGAGCTTCTCGCGGAACGCCGGATCCTCGATGACGGGACGGCCGCCGGACTCCACCTTGGAGGCCAGCGCGCGGATGCGCCGCAGCCGCTCCTTCGAGACGCCGACCCGGGCGATGCCGGTGCGCTCATTGCCGAGCAGGAATTTGGCGTAATCCCAGCCCTTGTTCTCCTCGCCGATCAGATTCTCGTAGGGCACCTCGACGTCGTCGAAGAACACTTCGTTGACCTCGTGGCCGCCGTCGATGGTCTGGATCGGGCGCACCGTGACGCCCTTCGACTTCATCGAGAACACGATGAAGGAGATGCCCATCTGCTTCTTCGCGTTCTTGTCGGTGCGGCAGAGGCAGAAGATCATGTCGGCGTGCTGGGCGAGCGTTGTCCAGGTCTTCTGGCCGTTGATGATCCATTTGTCGCCACGGCGCTCGGCCGTGGTCTTCAGCGAAGCGAGGTCCGAACCCGAGCCCGGCTCCGAGAAGCCCTGGCACCACCAGTCGTCGACATTGGCGATGCGCGGCAGATATTCCTTCTTCTGCTTCTCATTGCCGAAGGTGTAGATGACCGGACCGACCATGCTGACGCCGAAGGCGAGCGGCTGCGGCGCCGGATAGGACTGCAGCTCCTCGTTGAAGATGTAGTGCTGCACGGTGGTCCAGCCGGTGCCGCCGAACTCCTTCGGCCAGTGGGTGACGCCCCAGCCCTTCTTGTTGAGGATGCGCCACCAGGTGACCATCTCGTCCTTCGACAGATGGCGGCCTTCCTGCAGCTTGCGCCTTGTCTCCGCCGGCACGTTGTTCTTGAAGAACTCCCGCACCTCCTCGCGAAACGCTATCTCTTCCTTGGTGAAAGCGAGATCCATCGGATCCTCCTTTTGAGCGAATGGTCGTCGAATTGCGATCTGTTTCTACTGGGTCGTCCCGGCGAAAGCCGGGACCCATAACCACCGGCCCTTATTGTTTGACCAAGCCGGCTGCCGCTTGTGCCCCTTGCCAGGGCCGCGGCGTATGGGTCCCGGCCTTCGCCGGGACGACGGCAATCCATTTTGACGCGGCGCATCGTTCATGTACGGGCCCCTGACGCGGCCTGTTGCTGATGGGATGGCGATGTCTTCGGCTGCTGCTGGCGCAGCTCGTGGCGCGACAGCTTGCCGACCGGGGTGCGCGGCAGCTCGTCGACGAACTCGACCGCCGCCGGCAGTTCATGCTTGCCGACCTTGCCGGTGAGGAATGCGCGCAGCTCATCGATCGAGAACGTCTTCTCGCCGTCGCGCAGCTTGATGAAGGCCTTTGCCGCCTCGCCGCGGTAATCGTCGGGAATCCCGATCACGATCACCTCCTGCACGGCGGGATGGGTGTAGATCGCCTGCTCGATCATCTGCGGATAGACGTTGAAGCCCCCGGAGATGATCATGTCCTTCTTGCGGTCGACCAGATAGAAATAGCCATCGGTGTCCATGTAGCCGATGTCGCCGGTGAGGAAGCGATCGCCGACGAAGGCCTCCGCGGTTTCCGCGGGCCTGTTCCAGTAGCCCTTGGTGACGTTCGGGCCGCGGATGCGGATTTCGCCGACCTCGCCGACCGGCATCACCCTGGTAGAATCCTCCAGCGACACCACGTCCATCTCGATGCCGGGCAGCATCAGCCCGATCGAGCCCGGCTTCTCCGGCCCTTCCTTGGGATGGCCGGTGCCGGGCGAGCAGGTCTCGGTCATGCCCCAGCCGCTCTTCAGCTTCATGCCGACGCGGCGCTCGAAGATCTTTGCGACTTCCACCGGCAGCGGCGCGCCGCCGGAGCCGGCGACCACGAGCGACGAGAGATCGCGCTTGTCGAGATCGGGCAGCGAGGCGATCGCGATCCACATCGTCGGCACGCCGGGGAATACCGTCGCGCGCTTGACCTCGATGTCGCGCATCACCGCCTCGACGTCGAAGCGCTGGTGCAGCGAGATCAGATGGCCACGCCGGATCACCGACAGCAGCACGACGGTCAAAGCGTAAATGTGAAACAGCGGCAGCACGCAGATCACGCGCTCGACCGCATTGCGCTCGAGCCGCCCGGGCTTGCCCCAGACGTCGTAGATCGACACCGCCGCGGTGAGGTTGCCGTGGCTGAGCATGGCGCCCTTGGGCAGGCCCGTCGTGCCGCCGGTATATTGCAACAGCGCTGTGTCCTCGACGTCGACCGCGGGCCATTGCGCTGGCCTGGCGGCGCCATCGATGAACTGCCGGTGGGTGATGATGGCGGGATTATCCGGCAACGCAGTCTGCGGCGTGCCGACCTTGCCCCAATTGTCGTCCTCGCAAACGATCAGGCGGTCGAGCAGACCCTTGGCGAGGAATTTCAGCGCGGTCGGCAGTAGCGCCGAGAGATTGCTGGTGACCAGCACCCGCGCGCCTGAATCGGACAGCTTGTGCGACAGCGCGATCTCGCCGTCGAGCGGCGACAGATGCACGACGCGGGAGCCTGCCTTCAGCGCGCCGAAGAAATTGATCGGATGGTCAGGCGAATTGCCGAGGAACAGCGCGACCGAGGTGCCCCTGCCGTAGCCGGCGCGCATGAAGGCGGCGGCGGCGGTCTCGACCAGGGCCTCCAGCTCGCCGTAGCTGATCTGGCGGTCGCGGAATTCGAGCACCGGACGCGCGCCGAACTCGGCGGCCGCGGTCGAGAGCAGATCCGGCAGCGTGCCGCGCGTGATCTCGTCGCTCCACTGCACGCCCTTGGGATAATATTGTTCGCCGGGATAGGTCATGGATGCCAGACTTTGGAAAATGTCATTCCGGGACACGCGAAGCGTGAACCTAAGATGCGCAATTGCGCATCGGGGAATCTCGAGATTCCGGGTCTGCGCCTTACGGCGCATCCCGGAATGACAAGTTGAATGCCTTCAGCCAATCACGCCGCCTTCGACGGCGCGGCGAGCGAGGCGAAGGTCTTGCCCTCGTCGGCGAGCTTCTTCAGCAGCGGCGCCGGCTCGAGCGAGGGATCGTTGGTCTCCTTGGCATAGAAGGCCAGGCGATCGGCGATGTGCTTGAGGCCGACGGTGTCGGCCCAGAACATCGGGCCGCCGCGATAGATCGGCCAGCCATAGCCATAGAGCCAGACCACGTCGATATCAGACGGACGGGCCGCGATGCCCTCGGCGAGGATCTTCGCGCCCTCGTTGATCATCGGGTACATCATGCGCTCGAGGATCTCGTCGTCGCTCACGACGCGCTTCTTGCGGCCGAGGCGCGCCAGCGTCTCGTCGATCAGCTTCTCGACCTCAGGATCGGGCAGCGCCGCGCGCGAGCCCTGCTCGTACTTGTAGTAGCCCTTGCCGGTCTTCTGGCCGAAGCGGCCGGCTTCACACAGCGCATCCGCGATCTCCGACTTGATGCCGCGGTCCTTGCGCGAGCGCCAGCCGATATCGAGGCCGGCGAGATCGCCCATCGCGAACGGGCCCATCGGCATGCCGAACTTGGTAACGACGGCGTCGACCTGCTGCGGCAGCGCGCCTTCGAACAACAGCTTCTCGGACTGCTTGCCGCGCTGCGCCAGCATGCGGTTGCCGACGAAGCCGTCGCAGACGCCGACCACTGCCGGCACCTTGGCGATCTTGCGGGCGATCGACACGGCCGTCACCAGCGCGTCGGGCGCGGTCTTGTCGGCGCGCACGATCTCGCACAGCTTCATGACGTTGGCCGGCGAGAAGAAGTGCATGCCGAGCACGTCCTGCGGACGCTTGGTCGACTGCGCGATCTCGTCGATGTTGAGATAGGAGGTGTTGGAGGCCAGCACCGCGCCCGGCTTGGCGTACTGGTCGAGCTTGCCGAACACTTCCTTCTTGACCGCCATGGTCTCGAACACGGCCTCGATCACGAGATCGGCGTCGCCGATGTTCTCGATGCCGACGACGCCGTTGATCAGCGCCATCCGCTTGGCGGGCGCGTCCGCCGGGATGCCACCGCGGGCGGCGGTCGCCTCGTAGTTCTTCTGCATGATGCCCATGCCGCGCTTGAGCTGCTCCTCGCCGGTCTCGATCAGGGTGACCGGGATGCCGGCATTGGCGAACGACATCGCGATGCCGCCGCCCATGGTGCCGGCGCCGAGGATGGCGACGCGCGCCACGTTGCGGCCCTTGGTGCCCTCGGGGACACCGGAGATCTTGGCGGCTTCACGCTCGGCGAAGAACGCGTAGCGCTGCGCCTTGGACTGGTCGCCGTTCATCAGCTTGAGGAAGCCCTCGCGCTCCTTCTTCAGGCCTTCCTCGAACGGCAGGTCGATCGCGGCGCCGACGGCGTCGGCGGCGGCGAACGGCGCCTCGAGGCCGCGCGACTTCTTGGTCAGCGCAGCGACCGCATTGGTGAAGATCGAACGGTCGGCCTTGGCCGCGGCGAGCTTGCTGTCGTCATCGCGCAGCTTGCGCAGCGGACGCTTCTCGGCGACCACCTTGCGCGCGAATGCCTCGCCGCCCGACGCCGGACCTTCCACGATCTCCTCGATCAAGCCGGCCTTCAGCGCCGCGTCCGCACCGATCGGATCGCCGCCGACGATCATCTTGACCGCGAGCTCGGGACCGACCGCGCGCGGCAGCCGCTGGGTGCCGCCGGCGCCCGGCAGCAGGCCGAGCTTCACCTCGGGCAGGCCGAGCTTGGCGTCCTTGGTGGCGACGCGATAGTGGCAGGCCAGCGCGACCTCGAGACCGCCGCCGAGCGCGGTGCCGTGGATCGCAGCGACGATCGGCTTCGGCGAGCTCTCCATCAGGCTCAGCACTTCGGCGAGCCCGGGCGGCTTCGGCGGCTTGCCGAATTCGGTGATGTCGGCGCCGGCGATGAAGGTGCGGCCGGCGCAGGTCAGCACGATGCCCTGAACCTGGGCGTCATCGATCGCGCTCTTGATGCACTCGAAGATGCCGCCGCGCACGGCGGCGCTCAGCGCGTTCACAGGCGGGCTGTTAACCGTGACGACGGCAATATTGTCATGACGTTCGAGCTTGACGACTTCACTCACCGGGACTCTCCCTGGATGCTTGTTCTTGGACTTGTGTTGAGTAGCTGCACGACTTGCGTTGAGCCGCTACGATTAGACCAATTTCGCACTGCGAAATTTAATTCCACATCTTGACACGGAGGGTTATTTTGAAGCACGAGCCTTGTCAACGAGCATGACAAGGACAGGGAATGAAGCGCGCCGGCAAGAAGGTAGCGACCGATCGCAATTTCGTCGTCGCGCTTTCCCGCGGACTGGATGTCCTGCGTGCATTTCAGCCCAATGACGGGCTGCTCGGCAATCAGGAGATTGCGGCCCGCACCAAGTTACCGAAGCCAACCATTTCCCGGCTGACCTACACGCTGACCAAGCTGGGATACCTTACACCTGTACCGAAATTCGAGAAGTATCAGCTCGCGCCGTCGGCGATGGCGCTCGGCTATGCCGCGCTCGCCAATCTCGGCGTTCGGCATTTGTCCGAGCCCTATCGAGAAGAAGTGATGCGCGCGACCGGCGGCGCCGTCGCTGTCGGCGGCCGCGACCGGCACAGCATGATCTATTTCGGCCAGAGCCGGAACGGCTTAGCGCTCGGCGTGCAACTCGACGTCGGCTCGCGGGTGCCGATCGCAACCACCGCGATGGGACGTGCCTACATTTGGGCATTGCCGCCCGACGATCGCGCGGCTTTACTGCGCGAGCTGCGGGATCACTATGGCAGCCGCTGGGCCAAGATGCGCGATGGCATCGAGCGCTCCGGCGAGACGGTGGCGAAGCACGGCTTCACCATGTCTGCGGGCGACTGGCAGAACGACGTCGCCGCGGTCGGCGTTGCATTGAGATTGAACGACGGAACCGGTCCCTATGCTTTCAACTGCGGCGCACCGGCATTCCGTTTCACGGAAGATAGATTGCTCAACGACATTGGACCTCGTCTTGTCGCGATGGTAAGGAACATCGAGCAGGCGCTCGGTGGAATGGCGCCGCAATCCAAAAAAGAACAAAGCAAAAAGACCAGAGTAGGAGGGAAAGTTGCACGTTTGGCCGAGGGGATCAGATAGCCTCCATCACGTCCGGCGAAGCACGTCGCAGGACCGCTCGCACCGCTCGAAGACGGCGGGCGAGACGAGATGACGCAGGCACAGCTCGCGCAGGGGAATGATCCCTTGCTCGCGGTTCGCGACGTCAGCGTCGTGTTCGGCGGCATCATCGCTCTGAATGGCGTGTCGTTCGACATGCGCCATGGACAGATCCTCGGATTGATCGGACCGAACGGCGCCGGCAAGACGACGCTGTTCAATTGCCTGTCGCGGCTCTATCAGCCGTCGTCCGGCGACATCCTGATGGAAGGCAAGAGCATCCTGTCGCGGCCGCCGCACCGGATCGCCGAGATCGGCATCGGCCGCACCTTCCAGAACGTCGCGCTGTTCCCCAATCTGTCCGTGATCGACAATGTGCGCGTCGGCGCGCATGCGCGCACCTCGAGCGACATCGTCAGCGACTCGCTGCGCCTCGCCTGGGTCCGCCGCGGCGAGAACGACATGAACAAGAAGGTGCACGACATCCTCGGCTATCTCGATCTCGAGGACGTCGCCCACACCGTGGTTTCGGGACTTCCGTTCGGCACCCAGAAGCGCGTCGAGCTGGCGCGCGCTTTGGCCGCAGACCCGAAGATCCTGCTGCTCGACGAGCCTGCCGGCGGCCTCAATCACGAGGAGGTCTACGTGCTCGGCGACCTGATCCGCAAAATCCGCGACGATCGTAAAATTACGGTGCTGCTGGTCGAGCATCACATGGGTCTCGTGATGTCGATCGCCGACCACGTCGTCGCGCTCAATTTCGGCCGCAAGCTGGCCGAAGGCACGCCGGCCCAGGTCCAGGCCGACCCTGACGTCATCAAGGCCTATCTGGGGAGCAAGGACCAATGACCGCGATGCTCAACGTCAAGGACCTGCGCGCCTATTACGGCCAGGTCCAGGCCCTGCACGGCCTCAGCTTTTCCCTCAACGAGGGCTCGCTGACCACGCTGCTCGGCGCCAACGGCGCCGGCAAGACCACCACGCTGCGGGCGATCTGCAACATGGTGCGCTCGACCGGCGCGATCGAGTTCGAGGGCAAGCCGATCGGCACGCGCTCGACCGAAAACGTGGTCCGGCTCGGCATCGCCCATGTGCCGCAGGGCCGCGGCACCTTCACCAACATGACGGTGGAGGAAAACCTGCAGCTCGGCGCCATCAGCCGCTCCGACACGAAAGCGATCGGCTCCGACATCGAACGGATGTACGAGCACTTCCCGGTGCTGAAGCAGCGCTACACCCAGCAGGCCGGCACGCTGTCCGGCGGCGAGCAGCAGATGCTCGCGGTGGCCCGCGCGCTGATGCTGCGGCCGCGCCTGATGCTGCTCGACGAGCCGTCATTCGGCCTCGCGCCGCTGATCGTGCGCGACCTGTTCCGCATCCTCGGCAAGATCAATCGCGAGGAAAAGGTGACCATCCTGGTGGTCGAGCAGAACGCGCAGCTCGCGCTCGAGCTCGCCGACCAGGCCTATGTGATCGAAACCGGACGGATCGTGATGTCGGGCAATGCCAAGGACATCGCGAACAACGAAGACGTCCGCAAATCCTATCTCGGCTACTGAGGAGCTGGCACAATGGAGCTTTTTGCCAACCAGGTCCTGGCCGGCATCGCCACCGGCGCGATCTACGCCTGCATGGCGCTCGCGGTGGTCATGATCTACCAGGCCATCGACCATCTGAATTTCGCCCAGGGCGAAATGGCGATGTTCTCGACCTTCGTGTCCTGGCAGCTGATGCAATGGGGCGTGCCGTATTGGGGCGCCTTCGTGCTCACTGTCGCCTTCTCGTTCGCCGCCGGAATCGTCATCGAGCGGCTGCTGTTCAAGCCGCTGGCCAAGGCGCCGATCCTGACCAACGTCGCCGGCTTCATCGCGCTCTACGCGATCATCAACTCGGTCGCCGGCCTGATCTGGGACTTCACCATCAAGCAGTATCCGACGCCGTTCGGCTCCTCGCCGTTCCTCGGCAGCCAGCTGATCTCGACCCACCAGGCCGGCATGATCGGCATCACGCTGCTGATGCTGGTGCTGCTGTTCTTCTTCTTCCGCTTCACCCGGGTGGGTCTGGCGATGCGTGCGGCGGCGTCGCTGCCCGAATCGGCCCGGCTGGTCGGCATCAACACCTCGTGGATGATCGCGCTCGGCTGGGGCATGGCGTCGGCGATCGGCTCGATCGCCGGCATGATGATCGCGCCCGTGGTGTTCCTCGAGCCCAACATGATGCTCGGCGTGCTGATCTACGGATTTGCCGCGGCCGTGCTCGGCGGCCTGTCGAGCCCGTTCGGCGCCGTCATGGGCGGCTTCCTGGTCGGCATCTTCGAGAATCTCGTCGGCACCTACATCCCCGGCGTCGGCAATGAGCTGAAACTTCCGATCGCGCTTGCGCTGATCATCGTCGTCCTGGTCGTCAAACCGGCAGGCCTGTTCGGCCGCGCCATCGTGAAGCGAGTTTGATCATGAGCGCCGCTGAAGAAATCGTCACAGAAGCCCCCGCAGTCGAGGCCGTTCCCAAGCGCGCCATGACGCTCGGCTATGGCACGTCGCTCATCGTGCTCGCCGCGCTGGTCCTGATCCCGCTGTTCGTGAAGAACTTCATCATCTTCCAGATGACGATGCTTCTGATCTACGGGCTTGCGGTGCTGGCGCTCAACATCCTGACCGGCGGAAGCGGCCAGTTCTCGCTCGGCCAGAGCGCGTTCTACGCCGTCGGCGCCTACACCTCGGCGATCCTGATGGAGCATGCGGGCATGAACTATGCCCTCACGCTGCCGATCGCCGGCATCATCTGCTTCGGCTTCGGCTTCCTGTTCGGCCAGCCGGCGCTGCGGCTGTCCGGCGTCTACCTGGCGCTGGCGACCTTCGCGCTCGCCACCGCGATGCCGCAGCTGCTCAAGCTCGGCTATTTCGAGCACTGGACCGGCGGCGTGCAGGGTCTCGTGGTCACCAAGCCGGATGCCCCGTTCGGCCTGCCGCTGTCGCAGGACATGTGGCTGTACTACTTCACGCTGGTGGTGACCATCGCGATCTACGTCGCCTCGGTGAACCTGCTGCGTTCGCGCTCCGGCCGTGCCTTCATGGCGATCCGCGACAACGAGATCGCGGCCTCCGCGATGGGCGTCGACGTCGCGCTGTACAAGACGCTGGCGTTCGGCGTCTCGGCCGGCATCACCGGCGTCGCCGGCGGTCTCGGTGCCATCGCGGTGCAGTTCGTGGCGCCCGACGGCTACACGATCCAGCTCGCGATCTCGCTGTTCCTCGGCATGGTGGTCGGCGGCGTCGGCTGGCTGCCCGGCTCGATCGTCGGGTCCGCCTTCATCATCTTCGTGCCCAACATCGCGGAAGGCATTTCCAAGGGCCTTTCGGGTGCGGTGTTCGGCGTGCTGCTGTTCCTCGTCATCTTCCTCGTGCCGCACGGCGCCAGGCAGGTCGCGATCGTTGCCCAGCAACTGGCCGCGAAGCTCAAGAAAAACTAACGGCATGATCCGGAAAAGTGCGAAGCGGTTTTCCCTCGCGACAAACGCGAAGCGTTTGCGCGGAGATCATGCTCAAACCAGTTAAGAGCCTATAGAACCAAACCAGGAGATATTATGTTTTCTACCGTTCGGATCGCCGCGATTTCCGCGGCGATCATAGCTGTTGCCGCGACGTCCACTGCCGCATTCGCCCAAAAGAAATACGACACCGGCGCAAGCGATACCGAGATCAAGGTCGGCAACATCATCCCCTATTCGGGACCGGCGTCCGCCTACGGCGTGATCGGCAAGACCGAAGAAGCCTATTTCAGGATGATCAACGACCGCGGCGGCATCAACGGCCGCAAGGTCAACTTCGTCAGCTATGACGACGCCTATTCGCCGCCGAAGGCCGTGGAGCAGGTCCGCAAGCTGGTCGAGAGCGACGAGGTGCTGCTGGTGTTCAACCCGCTCGGCACGCCGTCCAACACCGCGATCCAGAAGTACCTGAACTCCAAGAAGATCCCGCAGCTGTTCGTCGCCACCGGCGCGACCAAGTGGAACGACCCGAAGAACTTCCCGTGGACCATGGGCTGGCAGCCGAGCTACCAGAGCGAGGCGCAGATCTACGCCAAGTGGCTGATGAAGGAGAAGCCCGACGCCAAGGTCGCGATCCTCTACCAGAACGACGACTTCGGCAAAGACTACCTCAAGGGCACCAAGGACGGTTTCGGCGCCAAGGCAGCCTCCAGCATCATCATGGAGGAGAGCTACGAGATCTCCGAGCCGTCGATCGACGGCCACATCGTCAAGATCAAGGCCGCCAATCCGGACGTGCTGCTGATCTACACGACGCCGAAATTCGGCGCGCAGACCATCAAGAAGACCGCCGAACTCGGCTGGAAGCCGCTGCAGATCATCACCAACGTGTCGGCCTCGGTCGGCAGCGTGATGCAGCCGGCCGGCTTCGACAATGCCCAGGGCGTGCTGTCGGCGGCCTATGCCAAGGACGGTGCCGATCCGCAGTGGGCCAACGATCCGAACATGAAGAAGTGGGCCGAGTTTCTCGACAAGTACATGCCGGGCGCCGACAAGACCGACGGCGGCTACGTCTACGGCTATGGCGCCGCCCAGACGCTCGCCAAGGTGCTCGAAATGTGCGGTGACGATCTCACCCGCGCCAACGTCATGAAGCAGGCGGCGAGCCTGAAGGACTTCACGCCCGACACCCTGCTCCCTGGCGTCAAGATCAACACCTCGGCCACCGACTTCGCCCCGATCGCCCAGCTGCAGATGCAGCGCTTCAAGGGTCAGAAATGGGAACTGTTCGGTGAGATCATTTCCGGCGACGTCCCCTCCGAATAACGTTGCACTGCGGAAATAAACAACGCGCCTCCGCGATCTCAGTCGCGGGGGCTTTTTGTTGACGCCCTGTGCCGATGGTATTGAATACTGCGAACTAAGAACCCGAGGTGGGGAAACATGACTGCCGTACGCCCGTCCCTGACGGCGCTGGTGTCCGCATTCGCTCTGATCCTGACGAGCGGCAATGTCGCGCTGGCGCAGAAGATGTACGACACCGGGGCCAGCGACACCGAGATCAAGATCGGCAACACCGCGCCCTACAGCGGCCCCGCTTCAGCCTATGGCGTGATCGGCAGGACCGAGGCGGCCTACTTCAAGATGATCAACGAGTCCGGCGGCATCCACGGCCGCAAGATCACGTTCATCAGCTATGACGACGGCTACTCGCCGGCCAAGACCGTGGAGCAAACCCGCAAGCTGGTCGAGGACGACGAGGTCCTGCTGGTGTTCGGCTCGGTCGGTACCTCAACCAATGCTTCGATCCGAAAGTACATGAACGAGAAGCAGGTGCCGCAGCTGTTCATCGCCTCGGGCGGCTCCAAATGGAACGACCCCAGGAACTTTCCGTGGACCATGGGCTGGCAGCCGTCCTATCAGGACGAGGCGCGGGTCTACGCAAAATACATCATGAAGCACAAGCCCGACGCCAGGGTCGCCGTGCTCTACCAGAATGACGATTTCGGCAAGGACTACCTCAAGGGCCTGAAGGATGCCTTCGGCGACAAGGCATCGATGATCGTCGCCGAGGAGGCTTATGAGACCTCCGAACCCGCGATCGACAACCACGTCGTCAAGCTGAAGGCCGCCGGCGCCGACACCTTCATCAGCATCACGTCACCGAAATTCGCGGCGCAGGCGATCAAGAAGGCCGCCGAAATCGCCTGGACGCCCTTGCAGATCGTCGCCAATGTCTCGGCCTCGGTCGGCGGCGTGATGCAGCCGGCCGGCTTCGAAAATGCGCAGGGCATCCTGTCGGCGTCCTATCTCAAGGACGGCGCCGATCCGCAATGGGACAAGGATCCCGGCATGGAGAAATTCCTGGCCTTCCTCAGGAAGAATTATCCCGACGCCAACAAGCTCGACGGCGCCACCTCCTACGGTTACGCCGCCGCACAGACCATGGCGCAGGTCATCGAGATGTGCGGTGACGATCTCACCCGCGCCAACATCATGAAGCAGGCCGCCAGCCTGAGCGACTTCGTCCCCGGCACGCTGCTGCCGGGCATCAGCATCAACACCTCGGCCACCGACTTCGCACCGATCAAGCAACTGCGCTTGATGCGGTTCAAGGGCGAGAAGTGGGAGCTGTTCGGCGACATCATTTCGAGCAATCTGAGCAACTGAACTCCGCCGAGAGCCGTCGGCATCCGCGCGCTCAACTCAACAGCGTCGCTTCAGTTATCCGCAATCTCTGCGGTTAGCCCGGGCAAATCAGCGAGCGCGACTAAAGACGCAGCCTCTGCGGCAATGCCGCAGGGGCTTTTCGTTGAGACGCCTCAGGTAAAATGATAATTTCCGCTGATAACAACGAGCCCTCGAAACAGAGGGCCACGACACATCATCTGCTATCAGGGAGAGGAACGGCATGTCTGGAATACGACAACTGGCGGCAATTGCCGCTGCGCTTTCGCTTGTCTCCGCATTCAGCAGCGCAGCGCTTGCCCAGAAAAAATACGACACCGGGGCCAGCGACACCGAAATCAAGATCGGCAACATCATGCCCTATAGCGGAGCGGCCTCCGCCTATGGCGTGATCGGCAAGACCGAGGACGCCTACTTCCGCAAGATCAACGCCGAGGGCGGCATCAACGGCCGCAAGATCACCTTCATCAGCTACGACGACGCCTACACGCCGCCGAAGACCGTCGAGCAGGCGCGCAAGCTGGTCGAGAGCGACGAAGTGCTGATGATCTTCAATTCGCTCGGCACGCCACCGAATTCGGCGATCCAGAAATACATGAACCAGAAGAAGGTGCCGCAGCTGTTCGTCGCCACCGGCGCCACCAAATGGAACGACCCGAAGGAATTCCCGTGGACGATGGGCTGGCAGCCCAACTACCAGAGCGAGTCCATCATCTATGCCAAGTACATCCTGAAGAACAAGCCGGACGCCAAGATCGCGGTGCTCTACCAGAACGACGACTACGGCAAGGACTATCTGAAGGGATTCAAGGACGGGCTCGGCGCCAAGGCGGCGTCGATGATCGTCGCGGAGGACGCCTACGAGGTGACGGAGCCGACCATCGACTCGCACATCGTCAGGCTCAAGGCTTCCGGCGCCGACGTGTTCTTCAACATCACGACGCCGAAATTCGCGGCGCAGGCGATCAAGAGGAACAACGAACTCAACTGGCATCCGCTGCACTTCCTCAACAACGTCTCGGCCTCGATCGGCAGCGTGATCAAGCCGGCGGGCTTCGAGGCCGCCCAGGGCATCGTCTCGTCGCAGTATCTGAAGGATCCGACCGATCCGCAGTGGAAGACCGACAAGGGCATGATCGCCTGGAACGAATTCCTCGATAAGTACTACCCCGACGCAAACCGCGCCGACGCGTCCGTGATGTACGCCTACACCGTCGCGCAGGGCCTCGAGCACGTGCTGCGGGCGTGCGGCGACAATCTGACGCGCGAGAACATCATGAAGCAGGCAGCCAGCATCCGCGACCTCGAACTCGGCGGGCTGTTGCCGGGCATCAAGGTCAATACCTCGGCAACCGATTTCGCGCCGCTTTCGCAGCTGCAACTTGTGCGGTTCAAGGGCGAGACCTGGGAGCGCTTTGGCGACATTTTGAGCGGCGACGTCGGCGGCTAGCCCGAAATTGTCGACTAAAGAGGCGGCCCCTGCGGCGTTGTCGCAGGGGCTTCTCATTGAGGCGGACCGTCCGAAATGATAATGACTGCAGCCAAATAACAGAGCCCCTCAAGCGGGCCACGACACATTCGTCCGACAACAGGGAGAGAGACATAGATGTCCGCCACCACCAGACTTGCGGTCCTTGGGGCCGCGCTCGCGCTCGTCACCACGTCCGGCAGCGCGGCGTTTGCCCAGAAGAAATACGATACCGGCGCCACCGATACCGAGATCAAGATCGGCAACATCATGCCTTACAGCGGCCCTGCGTCCGCCTATGGCATCATCGGCCGCACCGAGGCCGCCTATTTCAAGAAGATCAACGACGCCGGTGGCATCAACGGCCGCAAGATCAACTTCATCTCCTATGACGATGCCTACTCGCCGCCGAAGGCGGTTGAGCAGGCGCGCAAGCTGGTCGAAAGCGACGAGGTGCTGCTGATCTTCAACTCGCTCGGCACGCCGTCGAACTCGGCGATCCAGAAGTACATGAACTCCAAGAAGGTGCCGCAGCTGTTCGTCGCCACCGGCGCCACCAAGTGGAACGACCCGAAGGACTTTCCCTGGACCATGGGCTGGCAGCCCAACTACCAGAGCGAGACCCAGATCTACGCAAAGTACATCCTGAAGAACATGCCGAACGCCAAGATCGCGGTGCTTTACCAGAACGACGATTACGGCAAGGACTATCTGAAGGGCCTGAAGGACGGCCTCGGCCAGAAGGCCGCCAGCATGATCGTCGCCGAAGAGAGTTTCGAGACGTCCCAGCCGACCATCGACAGCAACATCGTCAAGCTGAAGGCCAGCAACGCCGACATCTTCATCGACATCGCGACGCCGAAATTCGCGGCCCAGGCGATCAAGAAGGTCGCCGAGATCGGCTGGAAGCCGACCCACTTCCTCAACAACGTGTCGGCGTCGGTCGGCAGCGTGATCAAGCCGGCCGGCTTCGAGAACGCGCAGGACATCATCTCCGCCGCCTACCTGAAGGATGCCTCCGACAAGCAATGGGACAATGATCCCGGCATGAAGGAATTCTACGCCTTCATGGCCAAGGACTTCCCCGAGGGCGACAAGCTCGACGGCGGCACCGTGGTCGGCTTCGGCGTGGCGCAGACGCTGGTCCAGGTGTTGAAGCAGTGCGGCGACAACCTCACCCGCGAGAACATCATGAAGCAGGCCGCGAGCCTGAAGGACTTCCGCACCGAGGTGCTGCTGCCCGGCATCAAGATCAACACCGCCGCAAACGATTTCGCGCCGATCAGCCAGTTGCAGCTGATGAAGTTCAAAGGCGAGAAATGGGAACTGTTCGGCGACGTCATCAGCGCCGATGTCGGCGGCTGATTTCGTACCGACAATCGGCTGACAATGGCCCCCTGCGATACCGTCGCAGGGGGCTTTTCATTCACCATGGGCTGGCCCGTCCGGGCGATGCCTGCTTACACTTTGCCCGGCAATGCGCTAGGAAACCCGACAAGAAACCGGCGCCCTTGCGCGGCGGCAACAACAAGGAGTTTTCGGGAAATGCCGATGCCGATCCGTCAACGTGTCGCAACCGCCCTGCTAGGCCTCGCCGTCGCCGCAGCGACCGGCAACGCCGCATGGGCGCAGAAGAAATACGACACCGGTGCGAGCGACACCGAGATCAAGATCGGCAACATCGTGCCCTATAGCGGCCCCGCGTCGGCCTATGGCGTGGTCGGCAAGGCGATGGCCGCGGTGTTCAAGAAGGTCAATGACGACGGCGGCATCAACGGCCGCAAGATCAATTTCATCTCCTATGACGACGCCTATTCGCCGCCGAAGGCAGTCGAGCAGGCCCGCAAGCTGGTCGAGAGCGACGAGGTGCTGTTCCTGTTCGGCACGCTCGGCACCGCCTCCAACACCGCGATCCAGAAATATCTCAACGCCAAGAAGGTGCCGCAGCTGTTCGTCGCCACCGGCGCGACCAAGTGGAACGACCCGAAGGCGTTCCCGTGGACCATGGGCTGGCTGCCGAGCTACCAGAGCGAGTCGCGGATCTACGCGAAATATCTGCTCAAGGAGAAGCCCGCCGCCAAGGTCGCCGTGCTCTACCAGAATGACGACATGGGCAAGGACTACCTCAAGGGGCTTGAGGACGGTTTCGCCAGCGATCCCGCGCGGATCGCCGCCAAGGAGAGCTACGAAGTCGCCGAACCGACCATCGATTCCCATGTGGTGCGGCTGAAATCCTCCAATCCCGACGTCATCATCTTCTTCACGACGCCGAAATTCGGCGCCCAGGCGATCAAGAAACTCGGCGAGATGAACTGGAAGCCGGTGACGATCGTCTCCAACGTCTCGGCCTCCACCGCGACGGTGATGCGTCCGGCCGGGCTCGACAACGCGCAGGGCGTGATCTCGGCGGCTTACGCCAAAGACGCCAGCGATCCGCAGTGGAAGGACGACGCCGGCATGAAGGCGTTCGACGAACTGCTCGCCAGGTACATGCCCGACACCAATCGCGTCGATGCCTCGGCGATGACCGGCTACAACATGGCGACCACCATGGTCGAGGTGCTGCGCCGCTGCGGCGACGACCTCACCCGCGCCAACGTGATGAAGCAGGCGGCGAGCCTGAAGCAGTTTGCGCAGGGCGGCCTGCTGCCCGGCGTGACGCTGTCGACCGGGCCTGCCGACTTCCAGCCGATCGAGCAGTTGCAGCTGATGCAGTTCAAGGGCGAGCGCTGGCAGTTGTTCGGCGACGTCATCAGCGGCGAAGTCGGCGGCAACTGATCCGTCCCACAAAGGCACAACCATGACCGACCGTCGTCCCTTCCTGCGTTCGATCTTCGATGCCGCAGTCGCGGCTGCGCATCCCGATGTGGTGCTGGCATCGCGGTTGCGGCCGGCGCCGAAGGGACGCGTGATCTGCCTTGCCGCCGGCAAGGGCGCCGGCGCCATGGCGGCCGCGGCGGAGCGGCACTATCTCGACACGCTCGGGCTCGAGCCGTCACGGCTGGTCGGCATCGCCACCACCCGCCATGGCCATGGCGTGCCGACCCGCCGCATCAAGGTGGTCGAGGCCGGCCATCCGGTGCCCGATGAAGCCGGCCTGTGCGCCGCCGACGATACGCTGCGGCTCGCGGCGGAAGCCACGCCCGACGATCTCCTGCTGGTGCTCTTGACCGGCGGCGGCTCGGCGAACTGGATCGCCCCCGTCGAGGGCGTGAGCTTTGCCCAGAAGCAGCAGGTCAACCGCGCGCTGCTGCGCTCGGGCGCGCCGATCGGCGAGATGAACACCGTCCGCAAGCATCTGTCGCGGATCAAGGGCGGACGGCTGGCGCGCGCCGGCCAACACGCCGCCGGGATCGTCACGCTGGCGATCTCCGACGTGCCGCATGACGATCCCTCCGCGATCGCCTCGGGGCCAACGGTTCCGGATCCGACCACGCTGGCGGATGCCCGCGCGCTGGTCGCCAAATACAATCTCTCCATCGATGACGCAGTCCGCCGCGCGCTCGACGATCCCGGGAACGAGAGCTGCAAGCCCGGCGATCCGGCCTTTGCGCGAGCGACGTTCGAACTGCTGGCGAAGCCGAAGGCCTCGATCGACGCCGCGGTGAAGGTCGCGCAGGACGCCGGCTACGAGACCATCGCGCTCGGCGCCGATCTCGAAGGCGAGGCCCGCGAGGTCGCGGCCGCGCATGCACGGCTTGCGCTCAAGGCGCGCAGCGAGGGCAGGCGCATTGCGATCATCTCCGGCGGCGAGCTCACGGTGACCGTACGCGGCAATGGGCGCGGCGGCCCCAACCAGGAATACGCGCTGGCGCTGGCCGACCTGCTCAAGGATACGCCCGGCATCGCCGCGCTCGCCGCCGACACCGACGGCGCCGACGGCGGCGCCGGCAGCGCGACCGATCCCGCAGGCGCCGTGATCGATCAGGCGACGTTTGCGAAGATGCAATCGATCGGCCTCGATCCGAGAGCCTATCTCGACAACAACGATGCCACGGGCTTTTTCGCGCAGACCGGCGATCTGTTGCTGACCGGCCCGACGCTGACCAACGTCAACGATGTCAGGGTGATTTTGGTGGATTGAGCATGCTCCGCTCTCTCCCCGTCATTGCGAGCGCAGCGAAGCAATCCATCGCGCCACTTGCGGCGACATGGATTGCTTCGTCGCTCCAGCGCAAAATTGCTCTGCAATTTTGTCGCGGGCTCCTCGCAATGACGTGGAGGGACCCGCGCGGCGCCCCTCAAAACTCCTGCGCGAGCTTCGCCAGCATCTCCAGCAGCGCGGCGTGGTTGGCCGGGCCGAGCACCTCGATCAGCCGCGCCTCGTGCTTGTTGGCGACCAGCTTCTTGGCGCGCGCCAGCACGGCGCGGCCCCTATCGGTCAGGACCAGGATGTGGGAGCGGCGGTCGTTGGTGGAACGCATCCGCGCGCAAAGGTCGCGGCTCTCCAGCGCGTCGAGCATCGCGACGAAATTCGGCCTGAGGATGCCGAGCGTGTTGGCGATCTCGGTCTGGTTACGGCCCGGATTCTTGTCGAGCAGCAGCAGCACCGAGAACTGTGCCGGCGTCAGCTGCAGCGGCGCGACGCAGCGCAGGAAGTCCTCGAACACCTTGAGCTGCGCGCGCTTCAGCGAATAGCCGAGCAGTCCGGACAGTTCGCCCAGTTGCAGCATGCTGTCGTCCCCGGCAGGATCGACCGGTTCCCTGCGCAAGGCGCGGGAGGACCTGACGGCATCGGAGGCGGTCTTGGAAACAGTCATCGCTCCAGGCTCGCAATCCCGGTACAAAAACCCCGCGGGACGCTCGGGGACCTTGAGATTATATTTAATAATTGTTATCCGCTATATCAAATATCGGCGGCTATCAACAGCCGATATCGGCCGACCCGACCGGTACAGCCGGCCGCGGCGGTCCGACGCCTGAGGGGGAGCGCTCAGCCTTGAACACAACGATCATGCTGTTCCTGCTGCAGGACGGCATCACCAATGGCGCGATCTACGCACTGCTGGGGCTGGCCCTGGTGCTGGTGTTCGCGGTGACGCGGGTGATCCTGATCCCGCAGGGCGAGTTCGTGACCTACGGCGCGCTGAGCTACGCCATGCTGGCGACCGGCCAGGTGCCCGGCACGGCGCGGCTCGCCGTCGCGATGGGCCTCGTCGCTTTCGCGCTTGACCTGTTCTTCGCCCGCAAGGCGCTGCATGCTCGGCTGGTGCTGCGCTCGGTCGCACTCAACATCGCCTTTCCCTTTGCGCTGCTCGGCCTCGTATATGCGCTGGTCGGTCCCACCACGCCGATTGCCGTCAACATCGCGCTGGCGCTACTGATCGTGGCGGCGATCGGGCTGTTCCTCTACCGCATCGCGTTCCAGCCGATCGCCCACACCTCGGTGCTGGTCCTGCTGATCGCCTCGGTCGGCTGCCATCTCGCGCTGCAAGGCCTTGGCCTCGTGTTCTTCGGCGCCGAAGGCCTGCGCGGCCCGGCGCTGTCGAATGCCGCGGTGACCGCGGGTCCGCTGCGCTTCACCGGCCAGAGCCTCGCCGTCTACGGTCTGACCGTCGGCTTCATCGTCGCGCTGTGGCTTTTCTTCGGCTACACGAAGACCGGCAAGGCGCTGCGCGCCACCGCGGTCAATCGCCTCGGCGCCCGCCTGGTCGGCATCCGCACCACGCTGTCGGGCCAGATCGCATTCCTGCTCGCTTCCGTCATCGGCGCGATTTCCGGCATCCTGATCGTGCCGATCACGACGCTCTATTACGACACCGGCTTCCTGATCGGCCTGAAGGGCTTCATCGCCGCCATCATCGGCGGCCTGGTCAGCTATCCCCTGACCGCGGTCGCGGCCATCGTGGTCGGCATCGTCGAGGCCTTCTCGTCGTTCTACGCCAGTAATTTCAAGGAAGTCATCGTGTTCACGCTGATCCTTCCCGTTCTGGTGCTGCGCTCGCTTGCGGCGCCCCAGGTCGAAGAAGAGAAGGATTGAGCGCGATGGCGCAGCGGCTTCCTCTCATCATCTTCGCGCTCGTGATGGCGGTGATCCCGCTCGTCCCGGGCATCCCGCCGTTCTGGATCGTGCTGCTCGACAATATCGGCCTCGCCGCGCTGGTCGCGATGGGGCTGGTGCTGCTGACCGGCGTCGGCGGCCTCACCTCGTTCGGACAGGCCGCGTTCTGCGGCTTCGGCGCCTACACCACGGCGGTCCTGACCACCGCCTACGGCGTCTCGCCGTGGTTGACGCTGCCGGCGTCGCTGCTGGTCAGCGGCATCGCGGCCGTGCTGCTCGGCATCGTCACCGTGCGGCTGTCAGGCCATTATCTGCCGCTCGGCACCATCGCCTGGGGCATCGGCCTGTTCTATCTGTTCAGCAAGCTCGAATTCCTCGGCCGCAACGACGGCATCTCAGGCATTCCGCCGCTTTCGATCGGCTCGTTCAGGATGCTGAGCCCGGATGCGATCTATTACGCGATCTGGGTCGCGGTGCTGCTCTCCGCGCTGCTGACCATGAACCTGCTGGATTCCCGCACCGGCCGCGCCATCCGCGCGTTGCGGCGCGGCCATGTCGCGGCCGAAGCTTTCGGCGTGCAGACGCCGCGCGCCAAGCTGTTGGTGTTCATCTATGCCGCGGTGCTGGCCGGCCTGTCCGGCTGGCTCTATGCGCATTTCCAGCGCGCCGCCAACCCGACGCCGTTCGGCGCGCAGGCCGGCATCGAGTATCTGTTCATCGCCGTGGTCGGCGGCGCCGGTTACGTCTGGGGCGGCGTGCTCGGCGCCGGCATCGTCGTGATCCTGAAAGAGGTGCTGCAGAGCTACCTGCCCTACATTTTCGGCGGCCAGAGCCAGCTCGAGACCATCGTGTTCGGCATCATGCTGGTGCTGCTGTTGCAGCTCGCACCACAGGGCGTCTGGCCCTGGCTGATGTCGAAGCTGCCGTTCAAGCCGGCCCGCAAGACACCGGACACGTCGGTGAAGCTGGAACACCGTGAGCGGGCAGCGGGAACGTCACCGGTGCTGCTGCACATCGAGAAGGCGCGCAAACAGTTCGGCGGCGTGCTCGCGGTGAACGACGTCTCGTTCGACGTCAACGCCCGCGAGATCGTCGCGCTGATCGGCCCGAACGGCGCCGGCAAGAGCACGACCTTCAACCTGATCACCGGCGTCCTCGCCGCAACCGGCGGCAAGATCTTCGTGCAGGGCAAGGAGGTCGAGAACGCCCCACCGCAGGAGGTGGTCAAGCTCGGCGTCAGCAGGACGTTCCAGCACGTCAAGCTGGTGCCCGACATGACGGTGCTGGAAAACGTTGCGATCGGCGCGCATCTGCGCGGCAATTCCGGTGCGATCTCCAGCATGCTGCGGCTCGACCGCGCCGACGAGGCAAGACTGCTGGCCGAAGCCGCCCGGCAGATCGAGCGCGTCGGGCTGTCCGACCAGATCGACCAGCTCGCAGGCTCGCTGTCGCTTGGTCAGCAGCGTATCGTCGAGATCGCGCGCGCGCTGTGCGTCGATCCGATGCTGCTGCTGCTCGACGAGCCGGCCGCCGGCCTGCGCCACATGGAGAAGCAGCGGCTCGCCGCGCTGCTCCGGCAATTGCGCGACGGCGGCATGTCGGTGCTGCTGGTCGAGCACGACATGGGGTTCGTGATGGATCTTGCCGACCGCATCGTGGTGCTCGATTTCGGCACCAAGATCGCCGAAGGCACGCCGGCGGCGATCAAGCGCAACCCCGACGTGATCAAGGCCTATCTCGGAGCCGCCGCATGAGTGCGCTGCTATCGGTGACCGACGTCCACATTGCCTACGGCAAGGTCGAGGCCGTGCGCGGCGTCTCGCTCGACGTGGCCGACAACGAAATCGTCACCATCATCGGCGCCAACGGCGCCGGCAAGACCACCCTGCTCAACGCCATCATGGGCGTTCTGCCGCTGAAGGGCCGCACCACCTTCGCAGGCGTCGACATGGCGCCGCTGGATATCGAGGATCGCGTCGCCACCGGCCTCAGCCTGGTGCCCGAGCATCGCGAGTTGTTCGGCACCATGAATGTGGAGGACAATCTCGAGCTCGGCGCCTTCCGGATCGCGAAGGTAACGGCGGCAACCTCGCTGGAGCGGGTCTACGCGCTGTTTCCGCGGCTCAAGGAGCGGCGCAAGCAGCTCGCCGGCACACTCTCCGGCGGCGAGCAGCAGATGCTGGCGATGGGCCGCGCGCTGATGGGCGCGCCGAAGCTCCTGATGCTGGACGAGCCGAGCCTCGGCCTCGCCCCGATCATCGTCGCCGACATCTTCCGCATCGTCGGCGAACTTCGCGCCGCCGGCGTCTCGGTGCTGCTGGTCGAGCAGAACGCCCAGGCTGCGCTGCAGATCGCCGACCGCGCCTATGTGATGGAGCTCGGCGAGTTCGTGCTGTCGGGCACCGCGAAGGAGATCGCCGCCAACAAGGGCGTCGCCGCGAGCTATCTCGGCTTCCAGCACGAAGGCGAGAGCGCGATTTAGCACGGCGGCGTGCGAGGGGCTGTTGGCCGTTCAAGCACCACCAACGCGGATAGACCTTCACCCCACCTCGCCGCGCATTATATGCGCGGCGATCCTCCCCCTCCAGGGAGGCACGTCCGTCGAGAAACCACTGCTTACCACGCTTGCATTCGCGCTAGGATTGCGCTCCACTTCACCCTCCCCTGGAGGGGGAGGGTCGATTGCGCGTGCGATGCGTAGCATCGCAGGTGCAATCGGGGTGGGGTGAAGCCGCGCAAATGGTCTCGACATCAATCCGCAGAGCGGCCGCGAAGAAGCTTCGTGCAAACACGACTCCACATGAACGAATCCTGTGGCGAGCGCTGAGGGAAATGCCGACTGATGGCTCTCACTTCCGACGCCAGGCTCCGATTGGTCCTTACATTGTCGACTTTTTCTGCCCCGCCAAACGCCTGATCATCGAGTTGGATGGCGGACATCACAACGACGATGAAATGGCAAAGCGCGACCGCAAGCGTCAGCAATGGCTCGAGCGGGAAGGATATCGCGTCATCCGCTTTTGGAACTCGGAGATCACAGTTGACCTCAACGCGGTTCTGGAACGGATCTATGTCGAGCTCTACGGTGCGCGCGGAGCCGAGGCCGTGCGACTGACGCACCTCCGGCGACGATAGACTGTCACCCCACCCCGCTTCACATCGCTAATCGCGATGCGAAGCGACCCTCCCCCTCCAGGGGAGGGTAAGAAAAAGCCGGCCCCTCATCGGGACCGGCTGCTTTGTTTCACAGGTAGCGACGCGCTCACATCGCCGGGACGTACTTCCCGTCCTTGACCGTCAGCAGGATGCGCGAGCGGTCGTCGAGGCCGTAGCGGTCCTTTTCGGTCCAGTTGTAGACGCCCTGGGTCGCGACGATCTCCTTCTCAGAGATGAATGCCTTCCGGATCGCCTCGCGGAATTCCGGGGTGCCGGGCTTGGCGGTCTTCAGCGCCACCGGGATGATGCGCTTCAGCACCTCGAAGGCGTCGTAGGAGTGGCCGGCGAACTGGCTGCGGCTGTTGGCGCCGTATTTGGCTTCATAGGCGGTGTTGAGCGCAAGGCCGGGCTTCTTGGTCAGCGCGCTGTCGGCCTGGGTTTCCGGCGACATGATCGGGCCGGCCGACATGATGACACCTTCCGCGGACGCGCCCGCGATGCGGATGAAATCCATGCTGGCGGCGCCGTGGGTCTGGTAGATCAGGCCCTTGTAGCCGCGCTCGCGCAGCGACGTCTGCGGCAGCGCCGCGGCGGTGCCGGAGGCGCC
Source organism: Bradyrhizobium sp. USDA 3364 (assembly GCF_054056355.1). Taxonomy (NCBI): domain Bacteria; kingdom Pseudomonadati; phylum Pseudomonadota; class Alphaproteobacteria; order Hyphomicrobiales; family Nitrobacteraceae; genus Bradyrhizobium; species Bradyrhizobium sp. USDA 3364. Next base: position 3,419,452 of record NZ_JBSRYG010000002.1, on the reverse strand, counting down.
AATCAGGATGGCGTCGGGATTGGCAGCGACGAGCTTCAGCACCTGGCCCGCGACCGACGTATCCGGACGCGCGAAGCGCTCCTCGTCCGTCATGGTCAGGCCCATCGGCACGGCCTGCGCCTTGAAATCGTTGACCCAGAGGTCGCCGTAGGAATCCGAGTACCCGATATAGCCGACGGTCTTGATGTTGTGCGACTTCATGTGCTCGTAGAGCACCTTGCCCATGATCGGAATCGATTGCGGCAGGTCGACCGACCACTTGGCGCGCGCATCATTGATCGGGAACGGCGCGAGGCCGAGATGCGGGATGCCGGCCTCGTTGGCGACCGTCGACACCGCGATCGTCGTCGGCGTGATGCAGGAGCCCATGATGATGTCGGCCTTGGACTCGGTGACGAAGCGCCTCGCATTGGTGGTCGCGGCCGTCGGATCGCCGCCGTCGTCGAGCACGATCAGCTTCAGCGGCACGCCGCCGATCTCCTTCGGCACGAAATCGAGCGCGTTGCGCTCGGGGATGCCGAGCGCCGCGGCGGGCCCCGTGGTCGAGATCGAGATGCCGATGGTGATTTCACTGGTCTGCGCCTGCGCGGACATGCCCGGCAGTGCAAAAACTGCTGCGAGCGCTGCTACGGCGAGAGTGGCCTTCCTCATTCATTCCTCCCTGCGGATATGTTTTTTGGGTTTAAACCGATTTTGCGGGCCAATTCAGCCCCTTCTTTAGAGCATGATCCGGAAAAGTGGAAACCGGTTTTCCCTCGCGACAAACGCGGGAACGCGTTTGCGCGGGGGATCATGCTCCAAAAGTCGAGTCATGAGGGCTGCTAGCCCTTCACGACCAAGTCAGCCGTTCATGAAACGGTCGATGATCTCCTGAGGAAATGGCGCCGATTTCAGTCTGTCGGGATCGTCGGGATGACGGCCGACCAGCACCCTGGTCTCGAACGCCTCGATCGCAAGCCGCTCGCCCTTGAACACGCGGTGCACCACCTCGAAGCTCGAGCGCTTGATGCTCTCGATCCGGCTCTCGATGGTAATCCAGTCGCCATGGGTCGACGGGATGTGGAATTTCGCCCGCGTATCGACCATGGGAATGCCGACCAGACCGTACTTGTGGACGAGGTCCTGCTTCGAGCAGCCGGCTGCTTCGAACATGATCGAGGTCGAGTCGTCGAACATCGCGAAGTAGCGCGGGTAGTAGACGATGTTGGCGGGGTCGCAATCGCCCCACTGGATCTGCACGTCGCGCCGGTTGACGAACATGGATTGTCCTCGATTGAGCGTGAGATCATCCGGAAGAGCGCGTCACGCTCTTCCGGATCATGCGTCAGCGCGGCGCCATCCGGAGCGCGGCATCGAGCCGCACCACTTCGCCGTTCAGATAGGGATTGTCGATCATGTGCAGCGCCAGCGAGGCGAATTCGTCGGCCTGGCCGAGCCGGCGCGGGAACGGGATCGCGGCGGCGAGCGAATCCTGCGCCTCCTGCGGCAGGCCGGCGAGCAATGGCGTCATGAACAGGCCGGGCGCGATCGTCAGCACGCGGATGCCGAATTGCGCGAGCTCGCGCGCGATCGGCAGCGTCATCGCGACGATGCCGCCCTTGGAGGCCGAATAGGCCGCCTGCCCGATCTGGCCGTCATAGGCCGCGACCGAGGCGGTCGAGATCACGACACCGCGCTCGCCGGTCGCGACCGGCTCGAGCTTCGACATCTCAGCGGTCGCAAGCCGCAGCATGTTGAAGGAGCCGATCAGGTTGACCTTGATCACCTTGTCGAAATCGGCCAGGGCCATCGGCCCTTCGCGGCCGATCACGCGTTTCGCCACCCCGATGCCGGCACAGTTCACCAGCACGCGCGCCGGGCCATGCGCCTTGGCGGCGGCAGCGACCGCGGCTTCGGCGGCCGCCGCATCGGCGACGTCGCAGACGACAGCAAGACCGCCGATCTCGGCTGCGACGCTCTCGGCAAGCTTGGCGTTGAGGTCGCAGACCGCGACCTTGGCGCCCTGCGCGGCCAGACGGCGCGCGGTCGCAGCGCCCAATCCCGATGCGCCGCCGGTGACGATGGCGGCCTGGTCCTTCAACTGCATGGCATTCTCCTCCTCGAAAATCAGACTGACGTGATCACCGATGCCGGCGGCTCCGGCGCATAGAGCGTTTCGATGATGTCGGCGCGATGCTCCAGCACCGCACGCTGGTTGATCGAGCCCTTGTCGGTGACCTCGCCGCGATCGATCGACAGCGGCGTGTCGAGCAAGATCGCCCGCGCGATCCGGTTCGACGAGCCCGTGGCACTTGCCAGCACGCGCGCGAAGCGTTCGCGAAAGGCGGCACGCACCATCGGATCATTGGCCGCGGCGGCGATGTCGCCGGCGGCGAGCGCCGGATTGATCAGGCGGCAGCCGTCGAGATCGAGGATCACGATGGCTGCGAGCTCGTCGCGGTTGATCCCCGCGATCACGACGTCGCGCACCAGCGGCGCGCAGGTGCCGACGAAGCGCGCCCTTAAGGGGCCGACGCTGACCCAGGTGCCGCTCGCCAGCTTGAAATCCTCGGCGATACGGCCGTCGAAATCGAAGCCGGCATCGAGATCACCGGGGTTGGCGGGCTTCAGCGCGTCGCCGAACTTGTAGAAACCCTCCTCGTCGAACGCCTTGGCGGTCAGCTCGGGCTGCCGCCAGTAGCCGGGCGTCACGTTCGGACCCTTGGCGCGCACCTCGAGCTTGCCGTTGTTCGGAACGAGCTTCGCGTCGTTGCCCGACACCGGAAGACCGACATGGCCGGAGCGGCTGGTATCGGGCCGCACCGACATGAAGAAAGGCGAGGTCTCGGTGGCGCCGAGGCCGGTCAGCATGGGCACGCGGTAGCCCTTCTCCTGCACGGCGAGCGCATCGAGGCTGTTCCAGATGAACGGCGACAGCGCGGCGCCCGAGAAGAACATCGCGTGCAGCCGGTCGAAAAATTTTGCCCTCAAGGCCGCGTCGTCGCGCAGATAGGGCAGCAGCGATTCATAGCCCTTGGGCACGTTGAAATAGACCGTGGGCGAGATCTCGCGCAGGTTGCGCACGGTCTCCTCGATGCCGCCGGGCATCGGCTTGCCCTCGTCGAGATACATCGAGCCGCCGTTGTAGAGCGTCAGCCCGACATTGTGGTTGCCGCCGAAGGTGTGATTCCACGGCAGCCAGTCGACGATCACAGGCGGCTCGTCCTTCAGGAAAGCGAGCGTCTCGCGCAGCATCACCTGGTTGGCGCAGATCATGCGCTGGGTGTTGATGACGGCCTTGGGATTGCCCGTCGAGCCCGACGTCAGCAGGAATTTTGCGATTGTGTCCGGACCGATTGCGGCATTGGCCGCATCGAGGCGCGGGTCTTCCGGCGTCGCCATGAGACCAGCGAGCCGTGTCACCTCGCGACCGGACACCGTGCCGCGGCTTGCAGCGATCTCGACATCGGGCCCGACATTGGCGCGCAGCGCATCGGCAAACTTGTCGGCATCGTCGACGAAGACGAGGCCGGGCGTCAGCAGCTTGACGACGAAGCCGAGCTTGCCGTAGTCGCGCGACACCAGCGAATAGGCCGGCGAGACCGGGCAGAACGGAATCCCGGCATAGAGCGCGCCGAGCGCGATCAGCGCGTGATCGATCGAATTACCCGACAGGATCGCGATCGGCCGATCGGCCGACAGTCCGCGCGCGATCAGCGCCGAGGCGATCCGCCTGATAGCCCCGAGCAATTGCGCGTAGGTGATCTTGCGCCAGCCGCCGCCGGCCGCGCGCTCGGCCATGAACACACGGTTCGGCTCGGCCTCTGCCCAATGATACAGGCGATCGGTGAGGCGAACGGGGAAGTCGGCGAGCTTGAGTTTCGGACGGAGATAGACCGTGCCGTCGTCGCGGCGCTCGACGGTGACCTCGGGGTTGCCGAACGAGATCGGGCGCAGCGGATGCGCGCTCGCAGTGGAGGCAGACGTGGATATATCAGCCTTGGCGCTCATGTCGGCTTCACCTTGGCGGTCTTGCGATCCAGGAAGGCGCGGATCCGCTTCTTGGCTTCCTTGTCGCTCTGCGCCACCGTCGCCATCAGCGATTCCATCAAGAGGCCGGTCTGCGGATTGGCTTCGGCGATCATTGGCAGCGCCTGCAACACGGCGAAGTTGGTCAGCGGTGCGTTGGCGGCGACGCGCTCGGCCAGTTCCAGCGCCTTCGGCAATGCGCCATCGGCCTCAGTGAGATATTGCGAGAAGCCGTAGGCTGCGCCTTCGGTCGCCGAATAGACGCGGCCGGTCAGCATCATGTCCGCCATCCGCGGAACGCCGATCAGGCGCGGCAGCCGCACCGATCCGCCGCCGCCGACGAAGATGCCGCGCTGGCCCTCGGGCAGCGCGAAATAGGCCGACGGCTCGGCGACCCGGATATGCGCGGCGCAGGCCAGCTCCAGCCCGCCGCCGATCACCGCTCCCTTCAGCGCGGCGATCACAGGCACGCGGCAATACTGGATGCGGTCGAACACGCGGTGCCACATCTGGGAATGCACCAGGCCCTCGGTGGCGTCGCGTTCGGTCAGTTCGGAGAGATCGAGGCCGGACGAGAAATGATCGCCGACGCCATGGATGACGACGGCACCGACGTCGTCGGGAATCGTGGAGAAGCAGTCCCGCAGCGCCAGGATGATGCCGTCGTTCAGCGCATTGCGCTTGGCCGGACGGTTGAGCCCGACCGTCAGCACCGCCCCCCGCGTCTCGATCCTGAGCAGCGAGGCGTCACCCGCGTCGGCAGCGTTTCCCATGGCATTATTGTTTCCTGTTCAGAATAGTTATGTTTTATAACTATACTCACAGGAGTCAACAAGAGTATCGCGCGGGACCTCTTGCGGCCCGTCATACTGAGGTGCTCGCGGAGCGAGCCTCGAAGGATGCACGGCCCGGCTGGTGGCCGTCGACCCTTCGAGACGCGCGTGAGGGCGCGCTCCTCAGAGGGTGTGAATCTTTGTTCGGGATGAGGGTTGAGTTTTCCTACGCGGAGTGATTCCTGCAGCTGTACTATCCGAGAGGTGCAGCGATGCCTGGCGACGAACTGTTTGCCGATCTTCCGGTACAGAAAGCTGAGCGGGAGAGCGATCCGGGGCAGCCGCGGATGCGGGAACCGGTACGCGATCAGATCGAGCTTCGGGCAGTCGATCTGGAGGCGCTGGTAGCCGCCGATCATCCAGTCCGGGTGATCTGGGCTTACGTCGAGAAGCTTGATCTGGGCGAGCTTGAAGAGGCGATTAGAGCTCGAACCCACACGGCGGGACAGGCCCCGGCGAGCCCGCGGCTTTTACTGGCACTGTGGCTTTATGCGACGAGCGAGGGGGTTGGCAGCGCGCGAGCGCTGGCCAGGCTGTGTGAGAGCCACGACGTCTATCGGTGGCTCTGCGGCGGGGTGAGTGTGAACTATCACGGCCTTGCCGACTTCCGCACGGCGCATCCGGAGCTTCTGGATCGGCTGTTGAGCGAAAACATCGCCAGCCTGTCGGTGGCCGAGATCATCGACCTCGATGAGGTGGCGCAGGACGGAGTGCGGGTACGTGCCTCGGCTGGGAGCAAGTCGTTCCGCCGCCGCAGGAAGCTTCACAAGGAGTTGCGCAAGGCGCAACGATTGATCCGACAGCTGAAGGACGAAGCAACCGACGATCCGCAAGCCAGCAGCCGGCGGATCGCTGCGGCCAACGAACGGGCCCTGCGTGAACGCGAGCAGCGCGTGGCGGCAGCGCTGAAAAAGCTGGCCGAGATCGAGGCGGAACGCGAACGGCGCAGCAAGACCAACAAGAAGGAGGTCGAGAAGCAGAAGGAGCCGCGCGCCTCCACCACCGACCCCGATGCCCGCGTCATGAAAATGGCCGATGGCGGCTTCCGCCCCGCCTACAATTGCCAGCTCTCGACCGTCGCCGGTGGCCAGATCGTGATCATCCCGGACGTCAAAACCGTCGGCTCCGACCGCGGCTTGGCCCGGCCGATGCTGGAGGAGATCAACCGCCGCCATGGCCGATGGCCGAAGCGGTTGCTGATCGACGGCGGCTTCAACAAGAATGAGGATACCGAGTGGGCGGCTGACCGCGGCATCAAGGTCTACGGGCCGCCTTCACGCAGCAAGCACCAGCGCGACCCATATGAGCCACGCGACAACGATGGGCCCGGCGTCGCCGCCTGGCGAGCCCGCATGAAGAGCCCACGTGGCAAGTCGATCTACAAGCGTCGAGCCCAGGCGGAGTGTATCAACGCTCGCTTCCGCAACTGGGGCCTGCAGCAGTTCACCGTACGCGGCCTCAAAAAGGTCCAGACGGTCCTGCGCTGGTTCGCACTCACCAACAACATCCTGGCCGGCCACCGCCTGCTCCAGGCTGCAGCTTGAAGCCTGGCCATCAAATCGTCACAGCCCAATCCCGCTTTTGCCGCAGCTGCTAACTTCAAATAGGGTCACAGCCTCTCAGGGTGACGGGAATGAGATTGAGCGCGCGGCGCGTATGACGCAGCCTGTGCCCTCACAACACCTGATGCACGTCGATCACGACGCGGTCGGCGTGGCGGGCGGCGGAGCCGATGAAGATGTGCTCCATCAGCCAGCGGTACTTTTCGGCACCGGTTTCGAACTTCGGCACGGTGCGGAAATAGACCAGCTTGGGATCGACCGGCTCGCCGCGCTTGAGCTTCTGCAACAGTTCGACCGGCCCGAAGCGGATGCCCTTGTTTTCGACGTAGACGACCGCGCCGTCGTCGGTCTCGAACGCGTATTTTGCCTCGAGCTCGATCAGCTCGTTGGGCCGGATGATCTGGAAGTCGGCGCCGAAGGCCAGCACCTTGCCATTGACCGTCTCGCCTTTCACCTCGCCGCCGATGATCGGAATGATGCGGCGGACGCCGGTGCCGATATCGCCGGCGGACATCACCTCGGCGATCCTTGCGGTAATGGTGAAGACGTACTTGGTGCGGAGTTCTGGGCTCATATGTCTAGCCTATCATGCGCTGCGGCAGCCAGGTCGCGAGCAGCGGGAACAGAATCAGGATCACCAGCCGGATCAGATCGGTGATCACGAAGGGCAGCACACCGACAAAGATCGTCGACATGTTGACGTCCTTGATCACGCTCTTGATCACGAACACGTTCATGCCGACCGGCGGATGGATCAGGCCGAGCTCGACCGTCATCACGATGATGATGCCGAACCAGATCGGATCGAAGCCGAGCGAGGTGACGACGGGAAACACGATCGGCACGGTGAGGATCACCATCGCCATCGCGTCCATCAGGCAGCCGAGCACGAGATACATCAGCAGGATCAGCGCCAGCACGCCATAGGGGCCGATGCCGAGCCCGGTGAGGAATTCGGTGACGTTCTGCGGCGTCTGGGTGATGGTGAGGAAATAGCCGAAGCAGAGCGCGCCGATCAGCACGGTGAACACGGCGGCAGCGGTACGCGTCGCCTGCAGCAGCGATTGCAGGATGCCGTCCCTGGTCAGCTTGCCCCTGAGGATCCCGATGATGAAGGCCCCGACCGCGCCGACCGCACCGGCTTCGGTCGGAACGAAGAAGCCGCCATAGAGGCCGCCGATCACGAACAGGAACAGCAGCAGCGGCGACCAGACGTCGCGCATCGCGACGAGGCGCTCATGCCACGACGCCTTCTTTCCCGCCGGCAGGAAGCCCGGTCGGGTCACGCCGATGATGCCGATCGTGATCATGTGCATCAGGATCGCAAGCAGGCCCGGCACCACGCCGGCGATGAACAGCTTGCCGATGTCCTGCTGGGTGATGATGCCGTAGACCGCGAGCACGGTGGACGGCGGCAACATCGCCCCCAACGTGCCGCCGACCGCGATCACGCCGGTGGAGAACGACTGCGGATAGCCGAAGCGGCGCATCTCGGGATAGGCCACCGCCGAGAAGGTCGCGGCGGTTGCGACCGAGGAGCCCGAGATCGCGGCAAAGCCGCCGCAGGCCGCGATGGTCGCAATACCGAGCCCGCCCTTCCAGTGGCCGACAAAGGTGTTGGCGGCGCGGAACAGCTCCCGGCTGATGCCTGAGACGGACACGAACGCGCCCATCAACAGGAACATCGGGATCACACCGAAGGAATAGTCCGTCACCGTGCGCATCGTGGTCTGGCCGACCAGTTTCAGCGCCGGCGCGAAGCCAGTGAGGTAGCCGAAGCCAGTGATGCCGACGAGACCCATCGCCATGCCGACGGGCACGCGCAGCAGCATCAGCACGAACAGGCAGACAAAACCGGTGACGGCGACGGCCTCGGGGCTCAGGTCGAGACTCATGGCTTCAGACTCATGGCCGTCTACTCCGCGGTCTTGATCTTGGCGTCGTGGATATCTTCCGGATGGAAGATCAGGCGGTAGGTGCGGATCGCAATCAGCAACACGGCAGAGACGTCGCCGATCCACGACACCAGGAAGAACGGCCAGACCGGCACGCCGAGATCCATGGTGACGATGTGGCTGTTCCTGGTGTCGATCACCTTGTCGACCAGCGTGTAGGTCTGCACGCTCACCACGAACAGCAGCACCAGCGTCGCGAAGATATCGATCCAGCGCTGGTAGCGCGGCGAGGAATTGGCCCAAACCAGGTCCACCGTGATGTGGGTACCGCGATAGCTCGTCGCGGCAATGCCCCAGAAGATCAGGATGCCGAGCAGGAACTGGCCGAAATTGTAATAGTCGGGGATCGTCACCGCGAAGAACTTGCGCATGAACACCGCCGTGAAGGTGTTGAGCGCGACGACGCCGACGAAGAAGGCCGCCACCCATTCGATCGAATCGATGAAGCGGTCCATGAAATTCTTGCGCACCGGCTCGGGCGGGCCGGTGATGACGCCGTCTTGGGAAACTTCGGAATTGGCGGCCATTGTTGAAATCCATCCCGCGTCATGGCCGGGCTTGACCCGGCCATCCACGACTTCACTTCGATCGGATGGGCAAGGGCGTAGATGCCCGGGTCAAGCCCGGGCATGACGACCGCATTTGCCTCGGCAGTTCGCCTAAATGCCCGCCTCGTACTTCTTCAGCGTGGCCTGCAGGTCGGCATCGATCTTCTCCGCGTCGCCGCCGGCCTTCTTCACCGCCTCGGCCCAGCTGTCGTGCAGCGGCTTGACCGCCTTCTTCCACTCGGCGAGCTGATCCGCGGTCAGCTGATAGACCTCGTGGCCTTGCAGCGCCTTCATCTTGGTGCGGCCGTTGGCCTCGAAATCGGTCCAGGGGTCGGTGACCTTGGACGCCCATTCCGGCGTGCAGTGATCGTCGATCACCTTCTTCTGGGCATCCGACATCGAGTTATATTTGGCGAGGTTCATGTTGTAGGTAAACACCGTCGAATAGAGCGGCACGTCCATGTGGTACTTCACCACCTTGTCGATGCCGAACAGGAAGATCGAGCCCCAGGGGAAGGTGATCTCGTCGGCGACGCCGCGCTCGATCGCATCGCGCGATTCCGGCGCCGACGCCTGCACGTTGGTGCCGCCGAACATCTTGACCATCTCGCCGATCGTGCTCTGCGCGGGCCGCACCTTCACGCCAGAGAGGTCGCCCGGCAGCACGATCTTCTTCTTGCCGTGCAGCGCGCCCGGATCGTGGATGAAGGCGAAGCAGAGCTTGGTGTCCTTCATCTCGGTCGGCGCGTATTTGTGATACCACTCGTTCAGCGCCAGCGTGCCCTTCTTGCCGTCCGAGAACACGAACGGGAGCTGGCCCGCGGCTGCGATCGGGAAGCGGCCGGGCTGATAGCCGGGATTGACATAGGTGACATCGGCGATGCCGTCGCGCGCCATGTCGTAATGGTCGAACGCCTTGCCGAGCTGCTCGGACGGAAACACCGTGACCTTGATGGTGCCGCCCGATGCCTTCTCGATGTCGGCGGCCCAGGCCTGCGTCGCAGGTACCAGTGGATGCGCCGGCGGCACCCACAGCGACACTTTGAGATTGACGGTCTTGTCCTGCGCCAAGGCGGGTCCGATGGCAGGTCCCGCGGCCGGTACGATGGCGGCCGCCATCAGCAGCGCCAACACACTTTTCCTCATCACGTCTCCTCCTCTCCATGACGGCAGGCTTTGCGCCCGGTCTCATTACTTAACATGTTATCTAATTCACCCACATATTCAAGACGGAATATGCGGGGCGGACGCCGCGTCGCACCCCGGTCCCTCCGGCATCTTGCGCTGCCGCGAACACCTACCCCGCGGCAAATCGGCCTTGCCAAACCTGTTATATGATATAGTTGCCATGGCAAGTTGACGGCGGCCGCCCCGGGAGCGGACGCCCGGCTCAAGCCTAGCCGATCGGGAGGAGCAGGTATTGCGGACAAAAGTAGCAATCATTGGCGCAGGTCCGGCCGGACTGTTGCTTGGGCAACTACTTCATACTTTCGGCGTAGACAACGTCATTCTCGAGCGGCAGACCCCGGAATATGTGCTGGGGCGGATTCGTGCCGGCCTGCTCGAGGAAGGTACGGTATCGCTGCTCGACAGCGTCGGCGCGGCTGCCCGCCTGCACCAGGAAGGCCTGGTCCATCACGGCGTCGAGCTCGCCTTCGGCGGCGCGCGGCACCGCATCGACATGCATGCGGCGACCGGCAAGACCGTGACGATCTACGGCCAGACCGAGGTCACGCTCGACCTGATGAACGCCCGCAAGGCCGCCGGCCTGACCTCGGTCTACTCCGCCGCCGACGTCAAGCCGCACGGTTTCGACACCGATCATCCGCGCGTCAGCTACGTCAAGGACGGCGTCACCCACGAGATCGCCTGCGATTTCATCGCCGGATGCGACGGCTTCCACGGCATCAGCCGCGCCAGCGTGTCGGCCTCGGCGATCACGAGCTACGAGCGGGTGTACCCGTTCGGCTGGCTCGGCATCCTCTCGGAGACCCCGCCGGTCTCGCCGGAATTGATCTACAACAACCACGAGCGCGGCTTTGCGCTCTGCACGATGCGCTCGACCCACCGCAGCCGCTATTACGTGCAGTGCCCGCTCGACGATCATGTCGACCAGTGGTCGGACGAGCGGTTCTGGGACGAATTGAAGCGCCGCCTCGACCAGAAGGCCGCCGACGAGATCGTCACCGGCCCCTCGATCGAGAAGAGCATCGCGCCGCTGCGCAGCTTCGTCGCCGAGCCGATGCGGTTCGGCCGGATGTTCCTGGCCGGCGACGCCTCGCACATCGTGCCGCCGACCGGTGCCAAGGGCCTGAACCTCGCGGCCAGCGACGTGCATTATCTGTCACAGGCGCTGCGCGAATATTACGACGAGAAATCCTCGGCCGGGCTCGACGATTACTCGGCCAGGGCGCTGGCGCGAGTCTGGAAGGCGGTGCGCTTCTCCTGGTGGATGACCTCGATGCTGCACAAATTCCCCGACGAGGGCGAATTCGCCGCGCGCATCCAGATCGCCGAGCTCGAGTATCTCGTCAGCTCGAAGGCGGCGTCGACCTCGCTGTCGGAGAACTATGTGGGACTGCCGTTCTGATCAACGACTGCCGGCTTCGTCATCCCGGCGACGCAGCGAGCCTCGAAGGATGCACGGCCCGGCCGGTGGCCGTCGATCCTTCGAGACGGCGCTACGCGCCTCCGCAGAATGACGGGACGTGATGCCTGCGCTAGGCAGCGGCAACGGCCGGCTTCGGCATCAGCCAGGCCAGCACCAGCGCGATCAGCAACAGCGCAGGGACGTCGCCCAGCAGGTGACCGCGCTCGGCCTCGTCGCTGACCGCCTGCACGGCCATGATGCCGCCATGCACGACGCTCGACCACACCGTGAACCAGATCAGGCTGCGGTGCTGCAGCGGATCGCGCGCGGCGAGCAGCAGGAATACCCCGAGCGTGGCGTAGATGCCGACGATCATCATCGGGTAATGCGAATGGCCGTGCCCCCAGGACCAACCGGACGGCCAGAGCTGGAACAGCGGATAGACAGCGAAAATCGCGATCAGACCGACCACGACGAGCGCGATGCGAAGATAGGTCAGGCGGGTCTCGGCCGACATGGTCTCTCCTCATGCCATGGACGCGGCGCGGAGCATGTCACAAACTGCGGCCGGATGCGCGTGAACTGCGTCACGGTTGGGAAGCGGCCGCCATGCTGATATTGTATCCTGCACCCGGCGCGAGCGAGCTTCAAACAGTCGTGCAAATCCCGTTTAAAACTTTGTAGGCGGTGAAACCGTCATCGACATCGCGTTCAATGGCGTCAACGAAAACGTCATATGCGAGCTTCAGATGACCACCAATACGCAAGTCGTCCCCGACACTCCCCAAGACGTCCCACAAGGCTTCGAGCCGCTTTTCCGCAAGAGCCCGCTCACCGAGCCCTGGGAGCCGCTTTACCAGAAGAAGACCGAGCGGTCCGTCATCATCGGGCTGCGGCTCGCCCGGCCGCACACCAACGGCCGCGGCCTGATCCACGGCGGATTGATCGCAGCCCTTTCCGACAACGCGATGGGCTATAGCTGCGGCCAGGCCACCGGCTGGACCACCTCGTATGTGACGATCTCGCTCACGGTCGATTTCGTCGGGTCGGCCAATGTCGGTCAGTGGCTTTCGATCGAGAGCGACGTGATCAAGACCGGCAGCACGATCTGCTTCGCGCAGAGCCTGATCAAGGCCGACGGCGTGACCATCGCGCGCGCCAGCGGCACCTTCCGCGTGGTGCCGAGGAAGCCGCCGGTGAGCTAAGGCAACCGAGTTGTCAATCTTCATGGTGAGGAGGCGCGCCGCGCCATCTCGAACCATGAGGCCCGGATGGTGGCCTCATCCTCCGAGACGCTTGCTTCGCAAGCTCCTCAGGATGAGGAGATAGCATCGCTTCTGAAGCTGGACCCTAGCCGAAATGCCAGTCGGTGATCTCGGTGACGAGATCGATGAAGGTGCGCACCTTCGCCGACAGCAGCCGGGATGTCGGGTAGACGACATGGATCGGCACCGCGGGCTGCTCGAACTCGGCGAGCACGATTCTGACGCGGCGGGCCTTGAGCGATTCGGCGGCCTGGTAGGCCATCACCCGCGTCAGTCCACCGTCCTGTTCGGCGTACTGGATGGCGGCATCCGAGCTGTTGCTGGTGAAGCGCGGCGTCGGCGCGATGCGGATTTCCTGCCCGTCTTCCATGAAGCGCCAATCCGGCGTCGCGGTCATCGCGCCGAACTGGATCGTGTCGTGGGCAAGGAGGTCTGCCGGCCGCTTCGGCTCGCCGCGGAGCTTCAGATAACCGTCGGAGGCCACCACGATCCGGCGCATCTGGCCGACATGCCGCGCCACCAGGGTCGAATCCGGCAGGTGCCCGAGCCTGACCGCGAGGTCGACGCCGTCCTCGACCAGGTTGATCCGGCGGTCCGACAGCCGCAGATCGACGCCGACATCGGGATAGCGCTTCAGGTAGGCGGAGACGACCGGGCTGACATGCAGCCGCCCGAAGCCGAACGGCGCCGAGATCACCAGCCGGCCTTCGGGGCGGGTGCGCTCGCTCTCCACCGCGTCCTCGGCCTCTTCGACGTCGGCGAGGATCCGCCGCGCCCGCTCCAGATAGCGCGAGCCGGCGTCGGTCAGCGTCACCTGCCGCGTGGTCCGCTGCAGCAGCCGCGCCCCGAGCCGCTCCTCCAGCGCCGCGATCAGCCGCGTGATGGCGGATGGCGACAGGCCGAGCTTGCGCGCGGCGGGGGCAAACCCCTCGAGGTCCGCCACCGCGACGAAGGCCTGCATGGCGTCGATCCGGTCCATGCACTATTGCATAATGAGCAATAGTGAAGTGTCAATCCACCAGATTGCTTACGATCCGGGAACGTCCATTTTAACCGCTGAGGATGGCCGTCACGGGAGGCCCGGATGTCAGACGCTCATACCTATCCCAGCGATGTCGCCTTCACCCCGGCGGTCAAGGCGATCCAGACCCGCAAGGGCTCGCGCGAGGCCTACGCCGAGGTCGAGACGCATGGCGGCTGGCGCACCGAGATCGACGAGAATCTCGCCGGCTTCCTCGGCGAGGTGAACAGCTTCTATTTCGCGACCTCATCAGTCGACGGACAGCCCTACATCCAGCACCGCGGCGGGCCGAAGGGCTTTATCAAGATGCTCGACAAGCACACCATCGCGTTCGCCGATTACAGCGGCAACCGGCAGTTCATCACGCAGGGCAATCTGTCGGAGAATGCGAAGGCGTATATCTTCGTGATGGACTATGCGCACCGCCGCCGCGTCAAGCTGTGGGGCGAGGCGCGGGTCGTGGAAGACGACCCGGCTTTGACGCGCGCGCTGATGCCGCAGGGCTATCGCGCGCGGCCCGAGCAGGTGATCCTGTTCAAGGTCGCGGCGTGGGACACCAACTGCCCGCAGCACATTCCGCAGAAGTTCGACGCGGCCGATGTGGCGGCAACGCTGGCCTCGCGCGACCAGCGCATCGCCGAGCTCGAGGCGGAGCTCGCCGCATTGAAGGGCCGGCCCGCTCCCGCCGCAACCACCTAGGCCGCCTGCTGCTGCAACGGCGCCCAGGCGAATTCCGGGTAATATTGCTGCATCATCCGTCCGACATAGGCGGTCAGATTGTCGAACTTCTCGGTGCGCTCGCGCAGCGGTGAATCGAAGAACGGCGTCAGGATTCCCGCCAGCGCGCCAAACGCGGTGGCGTCGGTGCCGCACGGGGCGTTGCCCATCAGATAGGGCTTGTCGCCGAGCTGCACCGACAGCGCAAACAGCGAGCGGAGCGCGAGATCGACATCCTCGTCGGGACCGTGACGGCCGAGCCCGCTCAACAGATAGTTCTCTGCCACGCGGAACTGGGCATCCTCGCGCATCTTGTCGCGCATGTGATCGGGCGCGCCATCGAAGAAATGTGCGGGCCCCTTGGCGAAATTGGTGTCGTCGACCCAGCGCGCGCCGACCAGCGCCCAGTAGACGTGATGCTCGATCATGCGCTCGAAGGCCCAGGCCTGTGCGCGCGCCTGCAGACTCAGCGGCGCATCGAAATCGAAGCCGTACTTGCCTTCGATATGGGCGCGGATGAAGGTCGAATCGGCGATCGTCTCGCCGTCATCGGCGATGAACGGCAGCTGGCCCTTGGGAGAGGCCGGCGGCATCGCCTTCTCCTTGCGATAGTCGAGCCCGGCCATCTTGAGCTGGACCTCGGTTTTGGTCACGAAGGGGCTGATTTCCGGCAAGCCGAAGCCCGTGCCAAAGCCAAAAAGCGTAATCATATGAAGCTCCCGATCGCCTGTGGTCGTGAATCGAAGCTAGCCGCCCCCTGCTGCCAGCATGGTGTCAGCAGTAGTGGCATTCACTGCCAAGCGGGCCTGCGGGTGCGAGGCGGCGAACCGCCTCGCGAACCCGTTTCACCAGCCGCGCCCGCCCGTAGGACCAGGCCGCACCGATCGACTGTGCGACCAGCGCGACCAGGGCCCAGCGCAGGTCGCCGGAGGTGGAGTAGACCGTGATCATTTGTTCCAGCGCGAAGCTCTGCGCTTGCCTGAAACCGAGTTCATCAAGATTCGTCATGGACAAATTCCCTTCACTTGAGGTGTTGTCCTGATATAGCCCCCACCTGCTGCCAACATGCTGTCAGCAGCAGTGACAGGGGGCGCGAAAAGGCAGCGCGTCGAGACGCCGCGAGATCCGTCAAGACACTCGTCAAGACAGCTGCAAATGGGCCATTGAAGAGAATTGCCATGAGACGCGCCGACCGGCTGTTTCAGATCATCCAGGTGCTCCGCCGCACCCGTAAGCCTTTGACCGCTGATGCAATCGCAGCCGAGCTCGAGACCTCGAAGCGGACCATCTATCGCGACATCGCGAGCCTGATCGAGCAGCGGGTGCCGATCCGCGGCGAGGCCGGCATGGGCTACATCCTCGAGAAGGGTTTTGACCTGCCGCCTTTGATGCTGACACCCGACGAGATCGAGGCCTGCGTGCTCGGCGCGCAATGGGTGGTCGGCCACGCCGACCCGGCATTGGCGCGCGCGGCCGAGGACCTGATGGCCAAGATCGCCGAGACCGTGCCCGACCGGCTGCGGCCGTTCGTGCTGGAGCCCGCAAGCCGCGCCCGCTCCGCCTGGAACCGGGAGCCCGACCGCATCGACATGGTGAGGACCCGCAGCCAGATCCACGAGGGCAAGAAGATCACGCTCAACTATCGCGACGAGCATGGCCGCGATAGCGAGCGCACCATCTGGCCGATCGCGGTCGGCTATCACGAGGCGGTGCGGCTGCTCGCCGCCTGGTGCGAGCTGCGCAAGGATTTCCGCAGTTTCCGCACCGACCGCGTGGTCACTGCGGTCTATCACGACGAGAAATATCCGGAGCGGCGCGACCTGCTCAGGGCGCGCTGGCGGCGCAGCCTGGTGTGGGAAGCGCCGAGGGACACCTGATGGCCGACAACACGATCGACGCAGCCGACGCGAGCCCGTGCCAATCCTGCGGCGCCTGCTGCAGCTATTCGGAGAACTGGCCGCGCTTCACGACAGAGGACGACGCAGAGCTCGATCTGATCCCGCCGCAATTCGTCAATGCGCGGCAGTCGGGGATGCGCTGCGAGGGCGACCGCTGCTCGGCGCTATCGGGCCAGGTGGGAAAGGCGACGCGCTGCGAGGTCTATGCAGTGCGGCCTGAGGTGTGCCGCATTTGTCTGCCGGGCGACGCCGAATGCGCGATGGCGCGGCGCCGGCACGGGCTGCCGCTCATTCCGAGCGCGCAGCCGATCTGAACGCGCGCCTTAAGCGTTCACCGTCTCGCTGACGTCCTCGTCGTCGAGCTCGTCATCGACGATCGGCGCGAAGGTCGACAGCGGCTTGGTCGACAGCGTGATCGGCTTGCGGCCGCCATGCGACACGGTCGCGGCGCGGGCCGGCTCACGCGACAGCGCGTACAGCGTCGACCCGACACGGCCGCCGGAATTGACCAACTCCCACTCGCTGCAGCTCGACGCAATCGCCACCGCGAGTGCGTGCAGATGGCTGCGGCGATAGCAGAACAGCGCCAGCCTCGCCCTGACATCGGGCGCGACATTGGCGACCAGCAACGAAAGCCCGTTCGGATTGGCGCGGTACATCTGGCCGAGCAGGTCGTCGGCAACCGGGCAGGCATCGTTCTCGAAGGCGTCGCGGCTTGAAAACATTTGCAAATCCCCCTCGATCGGGAAGATGCCGCGCAATCCTCTAACGAAAGGTTAACCACGGCCTCCGGTCGTCTCCGGAGCCCCTTGCCCGTGGCACGCGAATCACATCCTCCCGCGGAGCGGGCGGTCGGCTACTCGCGAGGAAGGAAGCGGCGTGCGTCGGCCGCTCAGTTCGCAGCCATGTAGATCGACAGCGCAAATCCGGTGAGGTGGTGCAGCGCCTGGTCGACGCCGATCAGGGTCCAGAACCAGGGATGGCCTGACTCCAGCGTCACGCCGAAATGCGAGGCGCAGATGCCCTTGCAGCGGTCGACGATGATGTGGATCACGAAGTCGACGAAGGCGACGTACCAGAACCGTGGCGCCACCACCAGGATCAGCGCCAGCGCGACTGCGAGATGGACCAGGCAGTGTGCGAGCAGCGGCATGGCCCAGCCGGTCTTCTGGTCCTTGCCGATCGCCATCCAGGCGTTCTGCAGCATGAAGTCGGCGATGATGTGCTTCGCCGTGAGAAGCAGCATCCATCCGACCAGGGCACCAACCGACACCGACGATGACATGGCAGGAATCAACAAGCTGACGCCCCTTACTGGGATGAATGTGATTGCAAGAAATCCGGGTCAGGCCGTCAGCACAATTCCGCAAACCGAGCGTGTCTCATTTATGACATCTCCGGCGGCGGAATGCACCTGCGGCTCTCCGAAAATCACATCTGGGTTCGGGGGTCGATAGTGGCGATGGTCATGTGGCATCGCGGCGCAGTTCGGCCGAGGTCAGGGTTACGGCCGCCGGCCGGTTTGCATTCCCCCCGGGGAGGTATATCGTCGGCAACACAGGAAATTTTCTTTCTTTTATAGCCATTTACGGATTCACCGGGCAGCGCCGCGCCGATCCAGCCGCGGCAATGGGCCGTCCCGGACGGGTGACGAGCCAGGTGACCAGCATGAGTGCGGAAGCCCCCTCGCCTGCGCCGATGCCGCCGCGGCCCCGCCCGCCGGTCGCCAAGAGCAACCGCGCGCAGATCATCATCTTCACCCTGCTGACGCTGCTTCTGAGCGCCATCACCGTGGTCGGCGGCCGCCTCTGGCTGCGCAATTCCGAGACGCTGGTGTTCGCGGTCGGCAATGCCAACGGCCCGGAGGCCAAGTTCGCCGCCCGCCTTGCAACCGTGCTCAAGAACAATTCGTCGCAGCTGCGGCTGAAGATCGCGCCGAACCCGGACAACGCTCGGGCGCTGGCGCAGTTCGATCGCCGCGACGCTGCGCTTGCCGTCCTGCGCACCGACACAAAGGTGCCGCCGCGCGCCCGCGCCATCGCGATCCTGGAGCACGACGTGGTGCTGGTGCTCAGCCCCGGCGGCAAGAAGATCAAGTCGCTGACCGAGCTGAAGCGGAAGAAGATCGCCGTCGTCGGCGACGGCGAGAACAGCGTCAACTTCGTTCGCAGCGCGCTCGAGATCTCCGACAGCCCGGATGCGGCGCAGCGGGTGCAGCAGGCGCCGCCGAACACACCGTTCGACAAATTGTTCGCCTCGGGTTTCGCCGCCGTGGTCGTAATCGAGCATGCCTCGAAGATCGTCAAGGACAAGACCTACGAGCAATATGCCAAGCGCGCCGGCTTCACGCTGAACGCGATCGACGAGGCCAAGGCGCTGGCGCGCAAATATCCGGCGATTTCCGAGGAGACCGTGTCGACCGGGATGCTGTCGTCCTCGCCGGCGATCCCCGATGACGACGTCGACACTATCGGGCTGGAATGGCTGCTGGTGGCGCAATCCGCGATGTCCACGACGACGGCCGCCGAGCTCGCGCGTATCGTCTATGAGAACAAGTCCGAGCTCGCGCTCGACGACGGCTTCGCCTCCAAGATCGAGCCGGCGGCGACCGACAAGGACGCCTTCATCGTCGCCCATCAGGGTGCCGCCGAGTACATCAACGACGATACCAAGTCATTCATGGACCGCTACAGCGACGTGATGTATCTCGCCGCCGCGGCGCTGAGCATCATCGGCTCGATCTTCGCCGCGATCTACACCAAGATCACCCGCGTCGCCCCGGAGAAGGCCAGCGAGCTGGCGGGCCGGATCCTCGACATCGGAGAGCGCGTCGCGCACGCCACCTGCGTCGAGCATCTCGACGAATTGCAGGACGAGCTCGAGGCGATCCTGCGCGGCGCGGTGATCGGCCTGCGCGACGGCACCGTTTCCAGCGACGGCCTCGACACGTTCAAGCTCGGCTATGAGCTGGTCCGCGACGAGATCGCGCTGCGCCGCGATCATCTCAAGCGTCACCCGGCGACACCGGATGAAAATCTCGTGGTTGTGAAAAGTGCGAACGGGTGAGAATCCCGACGGCTTGCGGTTGCTGTGGTTCACGCGCCGGTCGCTCCCCATAGCAACCGTCGTCCCTGCGAAACCAGTGACTCATGCTCCGCGGCCGGTGTAGTTGAAGAGACTCGCCGTTCCAACATCGCTCGCCCATAGCCAT
The DNA here is from genome assembly GCF_054056355.1 of Bradyrhizobium sp. USDA 3364. NCBI lineage: Bacteria > Pseudomonadati > Pseudomonadota > Alphaproteobacteria > Hyphomicrobiales > Nitrobacteraceae > Bradyrhizobium > Bradyrhizobium sp. USDA 3364. The sequence goes on along the minus strand of NZ_JBSRYG010000002.1, from coordinate 3,399,844 downwards.
CGGTGGTTATGGGCCCCTGCTTTCGCAGGGACGAACCCGACGCGTCCAAATTCGTACGGTCGAGTGTCCAGACCGGACCGCGCCAGAGCGCCAGCGTCATTGCGTCGCTTCGACGACGCCCAGGGCGAAGGAACGCAATTCTTCGCCACCCGTTGATTTCTCGACTTGGCCGGGAGCACCACGGTGGTCAAGACGCTGATTTTGGCAAAGGACCTGGAGTTGACTGCCCTGCAGGAGATTCGGTCATTTCCAGGCGCTGAATATGTGGTCTCGGTTCATCTCGAACATGCCGGCGACACCTGGACCCTCGTCGTAAGCGCAAGGGAAGGTGCTGACCTCGATCGCATCCATTATGCCGTACGGACGACTGAAGAACGTCTGAAACATCGATACAGGCTACGGCATGATCCCGCGTCTTCATATTAGGGCGACTGGAACAAACCGCGCATCCCGGCACGCGATGAGCCGTGCCAATTTTTCCGGAAGCCATCGCTGACTCCTCGACTACGTACCGCCAACGAAGCGATGCGGCTCGCGTGGCATCAATCCCGGCGATGACGGCCATTCACTCGGTGCCGGCCCGCCGGGATTGCCCGGGTCGCCGGTAGCAATACCGAGACAGCTCCGGTGGGCTTTGGGGGCAGGAACACCGGAGCCGTCCCAGGCCGGGCGCGGCAGGGACCCGACTATGCTAACGGGTCCGGTTCCCATAAAGTTCCGCTTGATCCCGGCCTCGGCGGGACCCCGGTCGAAGCCACACGGAGCTAGTCCCAGGGAACGGAAACGAACCCTATGAAGGATATGCGTGCGCATCTGGAGAAGCTTCGCAACGAGGCTGCGGAGTGCGAGCTGATCAGCAAGCTCGCGACCCACGCCACCAAGAAAGAGCTGTTCGCCAAGCTCGCGGCACACCACAGCGCGCTGGCCGACGAGGTTGAGCGGACAATAGCGGCCGCCGAGCCCGATCCATAAATCCCAGGAACCTGTCCCATCCGGCAGCGTTATGAATTCCGTTTTTGGTAGTCATTTTACGCTGTGGGAAAGAGGATCGATGACGCAGCAACGACGGCGCGTTAAGCACATATTGTCACTTGAAGAGAGATTGAATCTGGAGGCGCAGGAGCTCAGGCAACGCGCAAGAAAGCTGCCACCGGGGTCGGAGCGCGAAGCCTTGCTTCGAAAGGCAAGGCAAAACGAAGCTGCCGCAAATCTGTCCGACTGGTTGATGACACCGGCAAGATCCGCGACGTAGACAATGGCGGGCTCGGTCGGCGACATCAGTCGGCACGCGCTCCATGCTGCTAGAACGGCGCTTCAGACATGAGGGCGACGAGCGCCACGGTGAACAGCAGCAGCAGCGACGTGACGATGAGCACGAGGTCGATGCGATCCAACTCGTCCTCCTGCTGGACATGAGCAGCGCGGACTTCGCGCCGCTCAAGACATCCACCCTCCAGCTGGCTACCTGATGCCGCCTTTCCCGGCCTTGTCTTTCTGCGCAGCTTCTTCGCAGCCTCACTCATTCCGCCGCATCATCGATGGCCAGCAATTGAGGCGCCCCGGCTCTCCTCGTCCCTCGCAAGGGTGGCCAGCCTGTCCAGCTGGCTGGCCAGGCCCTTAAAGCTCCTGGCGATGTTCTTCAGGACGAATTCTCGGTCCCTGGAAATGCCGCCCGCTCGCGAAAGCTCTTTGTACTGCTCCGCGAACTCTTCGCACTGCGCAGCAGTCATCATCGCATCCTCCCACAAACGTCGCTCGCTCAACGTCGCAGACGAACCGACCGTTCCTATCGCAGCGCTTCGTGCGGCGGCCGATACGCTCGGGCGCCACGTCAGGGAAGCGGCTCCTTCTGCTGCCGCTCCGCAGGTTCAACTTTAGGAACCATTGCCATATTTTCTCCGTTTCACCTTCGCCGTCTCACACGGCTATTGGAGGAGACAACATGAACGTCAAAGCAATTGTTGCGGCATCGATGCTTGCCGCTTTCGTCGCACCCGCATTTGCAGCGGACGAATTCTACGTCGTGCAGGACGTGAAGACGCAGAAGTGCATGATCGTCGACAAGAAGCCGGTCGACACGACGACCACGATCGTCAGTCCCTCAGGCACGATCTACAAGACGCGCTCCGAGGCCGAGACCGGCATGAAGACCGTCAAGGTGTGCAGCTCCCAATAGGAGGCGGCGAAGCGATGCCCGTCATCATGCTTCGGGCCGTACCGGCCATCATCGTCGTGGGTGGCGGCATCTACCTGATCGGCTATCTTCACTGAGGCCCGAGGAGCCGGCCTCAGCATGAAAAGGCCCCGGCTTGAAATTCGCGTTTCAGGCCGGGAGCCATCGCAGGCCAATGATTTCCTGGTCCGCCTTTAGTCGAATGCCGAAGGTGAGATCCTTCGCAAAAGCCACGTTAGAGCTCGCCGAGCGGCTGATCTCGACTTAATGCTCAACGCGGCCGCCGAGCTGAGATGACCAGGCGGAAAAGCGGCAGGGAAATCTCGTCCGTGACGTGCCGTCGACGTCCTGCAGCACTTTCCCTGCCATGACGGTCGCCTCCTTCCAGGCAGCATGGCTGTCCGGAAGCTCCTCCCCGTTCTCATCGCGCTGCTCGGTCAGATGATGGGCGTGAAAGAAATATCGGGGCACGGAGGTCGCCAGTTCGCTCGAAGTCGGAGTTTGAGCTCCGGCTCCTCCGGGGGAGGTTGAAGCCGGAGCTCGCTGATGCCGTTCTGCCACGAACGACGACAGTCAAACGCCATGACCCCCCACGCTCGTTCCTATCGGCGCCGCTTGCTGGCAGCAGCCGTACGCCCGATCTGCAAGCCGCAGCCATCGCGAGGCGTCGCGAGCGCCGGGCCAAGCGCGAAGTGCTCACATCGAGTCCATTTCTCCAGCATCCGCAGAAGAGGAACTTCTCCAACTAGGTGAGGTTACAACCTAACTCATATGGAGGAGAGACAATGATTAAGCTCATTGCAGGATGTATCGTTGCGACTGGAATGATGACGGCGGCGTATGCCGCCGAGACCATGTCGGCCGCGCCGGCCGAAAGCTGGACCGTGACCAACTACTACAAGCAGTCGGTGTACGATCCGCAGCAGAACAAGATCGGCGACGTCGATGACGTACTGGTCGACAAGTCCGGCAAGGTCAACGGCCTGGTGATCGGCGTCGGCGGCTTTCTCGGCGCCGGAGAGAAGGATGTCATCGTTCCGTTCGCCGCCGTAAAAACGGCGAAGAAGGACAACAAATGGTGGCTGACCCTGAACGAGACCAAGGACGGATTGAAGTCGGCGCCGGGGCTTCAAGTACGACAAGGCCAGCACGACCTGGGTCCCAGAAGGCAAGTAATCGGACCAGCGTAAATCGAAAGAAGCCCCGCAAGTGCGGGGCTTCTGCATTCACCAGGTCTGGCGGCCATACCAGTCGTCGATCTCCTTCCGGGCCTGGTCCTTGGCGTAACCATACCGCTGCTGCAGACGGCCCTCGAGCTGGTCCTGCTTGCCGGCGATGACGTCGAGGTCATCATCCGTCAGCTTGCCCCATTGCTCCTTCACCTTACCCTTCATCTGCTTCCAGTTTCCTTCAACCCGATTCCAATCCATCGTGACCTCCGTCATTGAGAGACCGGTCAACCGAGGCGAGAGGCCTTCGTTCCTGCGCACGCCTGCGACAGATGGGTCACGTCCCTAACCCGGCTCCAACTGCGCAATCGTGGCTGATCTGTCAGGCCCGCACCGCTCCGCTGTGTTGCAAAGTGCACTCAATGGCTGACGCGCTACACCATCAGGCTGAATAGGAACAGCGGTCACGGCCGACCGTTGGAGGGGTTCATCTTCAGCATCATTTCCAGCGGAGCCGACCATGGCTGAAAAAGACCTCAACGCTCTCTTCCTCGATACCCTCAAGGACATCTATTACGCCGAGAAGCAAATCTACAAATCGCTGCCAAAAATGGCGAAGGCAGCGGCGAACGACAAGCTCCGCGCCGCCTTCGAGAAGCATCATGACGAGACCGAAGGCCACATCGAGCGCCTCGAGAAGATTTTCGAGATCCTCGGCAAGCCCGCCCGGGGCAAGAAGTGCGATGCCATCGAGGGCATCCTCGATGAAGGCAAGGAAATCATGGAGGAGTACGCGGACGCGCCCGCGCTCGATGCCGGTCTTCTCGCTGCCGCCCAGGCAGTCGAGCACTATGAAATTTCGCGCTATGGCACCCTCAAGGCCTGGGCCGACAAGCTCAAGATGCCGGATGCCGTCAAACTGCTCGATCAGACCTTGAACGAAGAAAAGAAAACCGACGATACGCTGAGCTCGATTGCCGTCTCCGTGGTGAACGCCGAAGCGGCCTGAAACGCAGGTGTGATCGCAGCACAGGACGAACGCCCTGCGATCCACCAATCAATCGCGCCCTGACAATACGGCGACGCTGGAAATTCAGCCCGGCCCCTCGATCGCCTTCGAGGCGCCAGGCCCTCCAGTGCCTGATCTGCATTCCCACAACGATAGTACGCGCGGCGCGTGGCCGACCACGCATGCGAACAGCTGAGATCAATCAGGTCTCGTCATTGCTGAAGCGATCGCGGACCATCTGGTCGATGATCTTGTCTTTGCGCCTGTCCCGATAGTGCCAGTTCAGCGTGGCATAGATCAGCGCCACAAGGAGGACAAATGACCCGGCAAAGAATCCGATTTCCATTCCGGCCTCCGATGAAGAGCGCGCGGACCCTGCTCCAGAGATCGCAGGCATGCCGCGCGCAGTTCGGCGATCGTCCAATCGCCGAGACGAAAACGTCCGGCATGTCATGACTGTTCCTAAAATCGGAACATATCGGAATCAAGCGAGAGCGGCATGCCGAGCAGGCCGAGGACCGTCAGCCACTCCCGATCGTTTACCTGGTCGCAGGGCACAGCAGAACATTATCACTTCGGCGACTGCAAGCCGGGCGAGCTGATCCACTCGTCGATCTGAGCGGCCGCGCTTGCCTGGCGGGCTCGCTTGATCAGATTGTCGCGTTCGACTCCGGCAGGCATGTTGCTGGCCCGCTTCAGGCTATCGGCCGCGAATTGCGCGAGCCGCTCTTGTAGAGTTTCGGTCTGCTTGAAACGACGCCGCGTTTGCATGGCGCTGCTCCCTGTCTGCGTTGGGCGGGAGCGATGCGGCTCTCATCACCGATAGGTGCGAGGGGCCGGGCGGTGACGATATATCTGAGTACGATATCAAGCATCGTTCGATAACGCAGGTTAGGCGACGAAAAATACTTTCCGCTGCCTATTTCGGCAGCCGTCCGGTTGGGGCACCAGCGGGCGGGAATCAGGACGGCAGCTTGGAACGAAGCAGAACACGGGGAGTCGACTCTGAGCTCCCGACCTTAGCCCCCAAGCCCATCGGGAGTAGCGACCCTTGGCGCCGCCAAACCTCCGGTGCTAGGGGTCGCTGGTTGGCCGGTTCGGGGGCTGGAAATCCAAAAATACGAACGGCCCACCGGCGAGTGGCTTGCTGCCGACTGCGACAGCTCTACTGCCTTGGATTGTTCGTCTCGAAAATGAAGGCGGCCTTGAAGACGGGGCCGTCTTCCGTCCGCACCTCGATTGCAACGTCTTGCCGGTCGTGGAGCGTCGCAAGGTCCCTGGCCAGCTCGCCCAGCGTGCGGGCGGCTTCCATTTCCGCGGCTCTTTGATCCGGAAACTCCAGCCCCTCTTCATCCGGATAGAGCCCGCTGCCGTCTCTGATGTCGAAGAAGTAGCGCAGCATCCACTCGCCTCCGTCGTTGTCGGCGGCACTGTCTGCAACAAATCAACCAGGGAAATCGTTCCTAGGCGGGCAATTTGAGGTTTCGGCGACATCGGCCGCTCGCTCAAGTCGGCGGCTGTCCCCCCCCCCGATCCCGCCTGCGCCGGTGGAGCAACACACGTTACGGCGCTCCCGAATGGCGCGGCGGTCATCCCGCCGCGGCGTCCGGCGGTGCCCCGCCGGCATCGAGTTGCCGCCCCTCATGATCCATGTGCAGGTAATTCGGGTTGAACAGGCCGGCGCGCATCAACCGATCGAGATTGGGCACGGCCAGGGTCTTGCCCTTGAGCACGATCAGGCCCTCGGCACGCAGCTCCTGCAGCGTTCGGTTGACGTGGACCTTGGAGAGCCCGGTGGCGTCGGCGAGGTCGCCCTGGGTCAGCGGGAAGTCGCAGCTGTCGCCCTGGGTCAGACCGGCGAGACGCAGCCGAAGCCAGATCTCGCAGAGCAGATGGGCCATCCGCTCCAGCGCCGTGCGCTGGCCGAGGTTCATGGTCCATTCGCGCTGGATCGCCGCATTGACCAGGGTCTCCCACCAGAACGCGGTGACGATACGCGGATGCCCGGCGGCGACCTTGTCGAAGAATTCGCGGGAGAGATCGGCGATCGACACCGCGGTGATGGTGCCGATCGAATGATCCATCTCGCGCAGGATGAAGACGTTCACGTCGCAGATGTCGCCGGGCAGGAAGAACGACACCACCTGGCGGCGGCCGTCCTCGAGCTGCTTGTAGCGGCAAGCCCAGCCGGACAGGATCAGGTGGACGTCCTTCGGCTTCTCGCCTTCACGGACGATATCGACGCGCGGATCAAAGTGCCGGACGCGCTCGGTCGACGCGCGATTGAGAATGACGTGATCGACCGGCGAAAGCCGTACGAACTGCTCCAATTTCCGGACTAGCGACGCCAACGACATTGGTCTCCCCGGATGTTTAATCGGGTAACTGCCGGGCCGATTTCAATAACGTATGTTACATCGCACAGCTATTGAGGTATGTGCACTAGTGTACAAACACCAGAGGACTCGACAGTGTCGTCCTCTGGTGCCGCCCAGCTCAGCTACTGTTGGGGCATCGCCGTTGGCGCCCCGAACGCCGTCTCAGGGACCGGCCGTCCCAAAGACCGTTAGAAGAGCCGTCATCGCTCAGACGAACGGCACGCCGTAATAGTCATTCACCGCCCGCGTGGTGCCGATATCGGCCCAATTCCAGTCCCGCTCGCTGCCGTATTTCGGCGCGCCGCGCAGCTCTTTCTCGGTCACGCCGGTGACGTAGCCGCCGAGCCGCGTGTCGTATTTGAGCGATTGCCAGGGCAGCGGATAATGGTCGTTGCCGAGGCCAAGGATACCACCGAAGCCGAGCACGGCATAGGATACCCGGCCGCTCTTCTTGTCGATCATCACGCGCTCGATCCAGCCGATCTTGCGCTCGTCGGCTCCATAGACCGCGGTGCCCTCGACCTTGTCGCTGCCGATCAGGTTTCCGAGCTCCCTCTCGTCCATCGTCATGGCAATTCTCCATTGATCTCGCGGGGCCAACGGTGGAGCGGGATCATCGTTCCTGCCCCGGTTCCAGCCGGACTGCCGTGTTTTTTTTGCTGCACAGCGAAACACCGTTCGGCCGGTCGCGAGATCGCCGCGACGGCAAGGCGTCATGCCGTATGCCCCGGGCTCGTCTGCCGTCGTTCGATTTCGGATCACGCGTCGCTTCGCGCGTTGGATTTTCGCGGATCGGTCCTGCGAGCGGCTGAGCGCAGTCGCGTCGGCCGGCTGCTGCCGCACCTTGCCTGTCCCCTCCGAGATAGGCGGGCCCCGGCGGTCAAATCCGCCGAGGCCCGTCACCGGAACGGTCCACCGCCTTTCGGGGAGCAAAGCAGCGAACGCACGGGTGTTACGCGCGGCTCCGGAGATCGTTCCTGCGCGCCCGGCGACGATTTCGCGCAGCCTGATGTCATGGGTTAACGACGGCATCCGGGGAACATGCCTAGTATCGCTGGTTCCAGGTCGGAGGCGGCATGATCAAGAAGAGACGCAACAGGTCGCGGCCTCGCGGATCGTTCGAGGACCGCCTGCAAAAATTCGCCGAAGATGCGCGTATTGCAGCACGCAAGCTACCGCCGGGTCGGGAACGCGAAACGCTGATGAAGAAAGCCAGGCAGACCGAGACCGTGATGGAAGTCAGCTATTTGCTGATGCTCCGCAAATAGCCGTGGGCCAACAGAGCTGCGATGGGAGAGCTGCGATGATCGAGGAACGATTTGATTCACGTACGCTCGCCGCCATGAACTTTGCGCTCGACCACGTATGCGCCGAGTCGCGTCATGGCGAGGAACATGCCACCCGCAAATACGTTGCCAGATACATCATCAAGTGCGCCAAGAGCGGCAGGACAACGCTCCCCGAGCTGACCGAAGCCGGGCAGCAGGCGCTGGCCAAGGCCACCGCCACGGCATAATCGCCAACGTCAACTTGCCGCGCTGCTCCTGGCCTTTGGCAAAGGCAGCTAAGCAATGCGCATTGCAATCAGCATCGGCCTGCTGGCCTTCCTGGTCGCCGTCGGCGCCTACGCCTATGAGGGGCTGGGCATAGATGCTCCGGTGCCGACCTACGGCATCATCGTGTTCACGATCGGCGTTGCGGTTCTCGCCGCAGTCTGCATCGGCCTGATGGGCCTGCTGTTCTATTCCAGCCGCCGCGGCTACGACGAGCCGCCGCACGTGAAGCGGTAGGTGACGGCACCGACGGCTATTGACCCGTCATCCCCGCGTCATTGCGAGCCAACGGGTCGCGCGAACGCGCGCCCGATGACGGGCTTCGCGAAGCAATCCATAGCGCCGCAAGTCGAGGTATGGATTGCTTCGTCGCTTCGCTCCTCGCAATGACGGCGGAGCAACCTATGCAGCTGGCGCCGTCACCCGCGCGCGAATCTCGGCGACCTTGCGCTTCAGCGATGCCTGCCGCGGATCGGGCATGATGGCGGTGCGGGCTTCCGCGATGGCGCCGGCAAGATCGGGAAGCGCGAGCACGCCGTCGAAGGTCGGCTTGACCAGCCCGTCGATGATCACGTGCCAGTCCGCGATGCCCTGGCGGTAGGGATCGCCGTAGCCCTGGATCATGGTCGCGGTCTGCACGACCGCCGGAGTGGCGGCCGGCTGCTTGGTCAGGCTGCGGTCGATCATGTGCAGCCAGCGCTCGACCCAGACCCGCTCCCTGGCATAGCGCCCGGAGAACAGCCGCCAGCGCTTCAGGCCCGCCTCGATCCTGAGCCGGCGAATGCTGAAGCGGTTGTTGGCACTGAAGCGGATCGAGACCCGGCGGCGACGCCAGCCGAACTGATCGAGCACGGCAAGGATCGGATCGGCAACCATGGCCGGTAGAGCGTCGATCAACTCGTCGAGCCGGAGCTTCTTGACGTCGTCGGCCGAGCGCGCCGCAGGGCGGCCCGCCGCATTGACCTCGCCGAGCTTGAGCTGCGCGATGCGGATCGCATCCTCATAGGCCATGCGCTCCGCCATCAGCCGCGCGATCTCGGCCAGCAGCGCATCGTCGACGCCGCGGCGGCCGACGAAGCGCTTGAGCCGGTCGATATAGAGCTGCGCGTAGCTCGTGCTCTGATAGGCGATCAAGAGTTGAATGGCCTCGGTGACGGCCGGACCGAGATGGTCCGGGCAGGCCTCGGGCAGCACCGGCGGCCCCTCGTCATCGTCGCCGATGATATCGGCAAACAGGTAACGGAGCGAAGCCAGCAGACTGTCGTCATCCGGCACTGCGGCGCCTCCAGAACTCGTCGCGGGGCTCATGCAGGTTTAGGCTCCGCGACCGGTGGGGTGGCGTGCTGCGCGAGCCGCTGTTCGAGCGTCGCGATATTCTCGAACAGGCGCGCGCTGAAGAGACGCAACAAGTAGAAGCCGAACGCCGGGTTCTGGACGTAGAGCTGTTCGACCTGATCATAGGTCACCGACAGTACCATGCCGGTTTCGACACATTCCAGCGTCTGGGTGCGCGTGTTCGACGGCGACAGCATGCCGAACTCGCCGACGAGGGCGCCGACCGGCAGCTCGATGCCGGATTCGACCAGGCGGAAGCGGCCGCTGACGATGTAGAACATGCTGTCCGCCTTCTCGTCCTTGTAGAACAGGACTTCGCCCGCCGTGCATTGGCGTTCCGTCGTGAACGGCCTGAGCCAATCCATCGACAGATCGCTGTTGACCGATTTCTTCACGTTGCGGACCAGCTGCAGCATCTGGTGCAGACGATAGGTGTTCACCGGCAGCAGCACGGCATGCAGGATCAGCGTCGCGTAATTGTGAGTCGGGACGGCGGTCGCGATCAGGATGATGTTGGTCAGGATGGCGAAGACGCGCAACGGGATCATGGTCCGCATCGACAGCGTGGCGACCACAAAGATCGATGCGAAGAAACTGCCGGCGGCGCCGGCGTGCTCCGCGAGATGTGAGGTATCCATCGGAAACCAACCAATTTCTCAAGAAGTGAACAAGATCGCCCTATTAGTCGCTTCATTCCGGCCACGGTCGCATCGGTGACCTGCATCCCTGATATACGGTGAAAAAGCGGCGATTTGTCTGATTTCTCACATTCGCGAGCGCAAAAACGGCCCAACATGGTCAGACCATGTGTCCAACATACGCGATGATCCCGCCGCGGCCTGCGCGTTGACGGCCTCAACCGGGAGAGGCACGTTGTGACACAGGCTCAGCCGCTCGCAGGGCCTTGATTCCAGCAGTTCAGCGACAGGCAAGCTCCGTTCCGATGTCCAAGCCGCTCGTCATTCCGGCCTTGACGCGCTTCGTTTCCGCCACCGCCGGCCGCAACATGACCACCGCGGCCTATGTCGCGGTCACGCTCGGCGTCGCCATGATGACGCTGCTGACGGTCGCGCCGGCCTATGACGCGGTCCCGCACTGGGTCGATGCGCTGCTGTGGGCCTGCCTTGCCTATTTCGTGTTCGAATGGCTGGTGCGGCTGCGCCACATGCGGCGGCAGGGCAAGTTCTGGTTCTACGCGCTGTCGAGCGCCGGCATTGTCGATGCGATCGGCGCGCTGGCGGTGCCGCTGGCGCTGCTCGCCGGCATCGAGCCGAAGACTGCATGGCTGCTCGGCGTGCTCTGGATGCTCAAGGTGGTGCCGGGCATTCCCGGCCTGCGCCAGCTGCGCCGCGTGCTCGTCGTGGAATCCGGCCCGCTGCTCAGCGTGCTCGTGATCTTCCTGATGGTGGTGTTCTTGGCCTCGGTCGCCGAATATTTCCTGGAGCGCGACGTCCAGCCGCAGACCTTCGGCAGCGTGCCGGCGGCGCTGTGGTGGGCGGTGGTGACGCTGACCACGACAGGCTATGGCGACGTTGTGCCGATCACCCCGCTCGGCCGGATCGTTGCGGCGATGGTGATGATATCGGGCCTCGGCGTGTTCGGGCTGTGGACCGGTATTCTGGCGACCGGCTTTGCCAACGAAACCCGCCGCGACAATTTTCTAAAAACCTGGGAGACCGTCAGCAAGGTGCCGTTCTTCGCGCATCTCGGCCCGGCCGCGATCGCCGACGTCACCCAGGTGCTGCGGACCATGGACCTGCCGCCGCGCACCATGATCATCCGCAAGGACACCAATGGTGACTGCATGTACTTCGTCGCCGCCGGCGAGGTCGAGGTCGACCTGCCCGGACGCAAGGTGAAGCTCGGCGAAGGCGCGTTCTTCGGCGAGATGGCGCTGCTCGGCAACGCCAAGCGCGCGGCCAGCGTCTCGACCAGCAAGGTTACCCGGCTGTTGGTGCTTGACCTCGTCGATTTCCGCCTGTTGATGGCAAGGCACCCCGATCTCGCCGAGACCATCGACGCCGAGGCGCGGCGGCGCGAACGTGAGAATCAATGAAGGAGAACAAGATGGCTGACGCGGCCGACACCGCCAGCGGACCCGTGCTCGAGATCGCGGGCGCGCGCGCCACGATCCGCCTCAACCGGCCGAAGCATCTCAACCGCCTGCAAGCCGAGGACCTCGGCGAGCTCGTCCGACTGTTCGACCGGATCGAGGCCGATCCCGCGATCCGCGTGCTGGTGCTGACCGGAACCGGCCGCGCGTTCTCGGCCGGCTATGACCTCAACTCGGTCGCCGAGCGCGCGGTGAGCGCGAGCGAGCAGCAGAGCGCAGGCTCGGCGTTCGAGGTCGTGGTCAACCGGCTCGAAGATTTGAGCGTGCCGACGATTTGCCGGCTCAATGGCGGCGTCTATGGCGGCTCGACCGACCTCGCGCTCGCCTGCGACTTCCGCATCGGCGTCGATACCGCGGAGATGTTCATGCCGGCGGCGCGGCTCGGGCTCCACTACTACAAGAGCGGCATCCAGCGCTATGTGACGAGGCTCGGCGTCGACAACGCCAAGATGCTGTTCCTGACCGCGCAGAAGATCTCGGCGCCGGAGATGCTGCGGATCGGCTACCTCACCGCGATGGTGCCGGTCGATATCCTCGACGAGGAGGTCGACAGGCTGGCGGCGATCCTGGCCGGCAACGCGCCGAAGGCGATGGCCGGCATGAAGCGCGCGATCAACGAATTCGCCCGCGGCGAGCTGGATGAGGCCGCCGCCGACGCCCGCCACCGCGACAGCATGCGCGGCGACGAGATCAAGGAAGGCATCAAGGCCTTCGCCGAGAAACGGGCGCCAAGGTTTTAGGGCGGCCGCCGCGCTCTCTATACCGTCACCCCTGAGGAGTGCGCATCGCGCGCGTCTCGAAGGGTCGACGGCCCCGCTGGTGGCCGATTCATCCTTCGAGACGCGCCTGCGGCGCTCCTCAGGATGACGGATTTGACAGTGTGCCAGCCGTTGTGGCCCTCGCTGCGCCTCTCACGCCCGCTTGCTCCGCATCGCGCGGGTCTGCGTGATGTCGGGATCACCCGCCAGCGCCTGGTAGCGCTTGCTGTCGACGGCGTAGATTGCGATGCGGCCTTCGGCGTCGGCGTGAACGCCCCAGCCGAAGCGCTTGCCGAGCGGCGAGGCGCGCATGCAGGCCTGGCCGCGGGAGAAGAAGGTCTCGCGGGCGAGGTTGCGTTCCTTCTTCGCCGCTTTCGCGTCAAGCGAGCGGCCGGCGGACGAGGTCGCGAACACCACGTCGTCGGACGTATATTGGTAGGGCGCGCCCGCGAGCATCCGGTATTGCAGCACGGCAACCGTCGGCTGGCCGCCGCGCAGCTGCGGCTCCTCGCCGCGCTGCGCCGGGCAATCCTCCGCGACGCGGATCAGGGTGTTGAAGCAGTTGGTGCTGTGCAGGACTTTCGCCATCGGCACGATCCGTATCACACTCCGGTGGCCGCGGCATGCTGCGCCGCCATCTCGTCGTCGGCCTTCGATATCGACTGGAAGGCCGGGCGCGCGGCGATGCGCTCGGCATAGCGGACGAACACGTCCCTCTTCGGCACGATGCCGAACATCATGGTCCAGCTCAACGCGATGCCCCAGAGGATGTCGGCCGCGGTGATCTGGTCGCCGAGCAGATAGGGCCCTTTCGCGAGCTGCGCCTCCAGCGCGCCGAGCATGGTGTCGTAATCGGCATAGGGCGACTGCGTGATCGGCGCCGGCTCGCGCTTCATGAAATGGTCGATCACGGCGGGCTCGAACGAAGCGCCGTAATAGGCGATCCAGCGCAGATAGGGGCCGCGGCGCGGATCGTTCAGCGCGGGCGTGAGGCCGGCCTGCGGAAACAGATCGGCGAGATAGATGAAGATCGCGACCTGCTCGGTGACCAGCGCATCGCCGTGGCGGATCGCCGGCACCTTGCCGAGCGGATTGATGGCGAGATAGGCGTCCTTGCGCTGCTCGGCGGCCTTCATGTTGAGGATGTGCAGGTCATACGGCGCGCCGAGTTCCTCCAGCAGCACGCGGGTGCCGGTGGCGCGGCTTTGCGGCGAGTAATACAGCGTGACGCGGTCGGTAGGGGTGGTCATGGGCGGGTCTCCTTGCGCCGTCGGGGGCATGGCCCCCTTATGTCCGCCTATACCTGACATCTTGTGTCAGGTATGATTTGGCCATGCGTGCGAGCCGGCTGTTTTCCATTCTCACCACCCTGCAGGCGCGCGGGCAGGTCACCGCGCCTGAGCTGGCCGAGAGCTGCGAGGTCTCGGTGCGCACGATCTATCGCGACATCGACGCGCTCGCCGCTGCCGGCGTGCCCGTCTATGCCGACCGCGGCGCCGAGGGCGGCTATCGCCTGCTCGACGGCTATCGGGTGCGGCTGAACGGGCTGTCGCAGGGCGAGGCCGAGGCACTGTTCATGGCCGGCCTCCCCGGTCCCGCCGCCGCGCTCGGCCTCGATGCCGCGATGGTCGCGGCGCAGACCAAGCTGATGGCGGCGCTGCCGGAGAACCTGCGCCCGAACGCCAGAGGGATGCAGCAGCGCTTCCATCTCGATGCACCCGGCTGGTTCGGTGAGACCGAGGAACCGGAGCACCTGCGCACGATCGCCGGCGCCGTGCTGCGCGAGAACCTCATCGAGATCCGCTACCAGAGCTGGAAAGCCGAGAAGCGGCGGCGCGTGGCGCCGCTCGGTCTCGTGCTGAAGGGCGGCAGCTGGTATCTCGCCGGCCTTGTCGACGGCAATGTGCGCACCTACCGGGTCGCGCGCGTGCTGGATTGCACGGCGCTGGAGACGCCGTTCGCGCGGCCGGCGGATTTCGACCTCGCCGGCTACTGGCGCGCCTCGATCGAGCGGCTCGAGGCCGAACTGCATCCGAACCAAGCCACGGTGCGGCTGTCGCCGCTCGGGCTGAAGCTGTTCGATGCGCTGGCGCACCCTTACGTGAGGGCGCGGATGCGGCTGGCCGATAACACCGACGCCGGCGGCTGGCACGTCGCCACCCTGCCGGTCGGCAAGACGGTGTGGCATGCGGCGACCGAGCTGCTGCGGCTCGGCGCCGAGGTCGAGGTGATCGCGCCCGACGAGCTGCGCGAGAAGATGGCCGAGCTGACCGCCGCGATGGCCGCGCGCTATGCCGAAGTCCCGCCGCGCCGCGCCGCGGCGGGACACAGGGGTTCAGCCGCTGGTCAGTAACGCCTGTCGGAGCTGATGACGAAGCGGTCGACGAAGTTGACCGGCAGGATCTCGAACTTGTCCAAGGTCAGCGTAATCCCGGTGACGAAGTCGACGCCCTTGATCGTGCCCTGAAGGTCGATCCGCCGACCGCGGCGCAGGCCGCGTGTTTCCGGATGTTGCTCGATGTCGATATAGGCGTAGATCGGATTGTCGAGCCGCGCATGGCGGTGCCAGCCGCGTTGCAGGAAACTGAATTGCAACACCGATCCCGCGCCCCAGTCGATCGCGTCGAAGAAGCGGGTCTTCCAGGCGACGGACTGTCCCAGATAATGCGCGGCGATGAACGCGTCGCGCTCGAGCGCAGGCAGACGGTGCAGTTGCCAGCTGATCTCAGCCGGCGTCAGGGCGGCGTTGTTCGCCATTGTTCTTCTTGGGGTTTTTCTTGTCGATTTTTCTTGTCCTCGGCGGGAGGATAAGTCCCGCCTTGCGGAAACTATACATCAACAAATGTGACAGTATCCGCCACAGTTGCGCGCGACGTGCGGTAGCCGTTCACCTTGTGCGCGTGATCCGCATAGCCGAACGAGATCCCGCAGACCACCCGGCGGTCGCCGGCCAGGTTGAAATGGCGGCGGATCAGGCCGGAATGGCGGGCGAGCGCGGCTTGCGGGATGGTGCCGAGCCCGAGCGCCTGCGCCGCCAGCATGAAGTTCGAGACATAGCCACCGCAATCGATCGCGCCATAGATGCCGAGCGGCTCGTTGGTGTGGATGATAGCGACATGCGGGGCGCCGAAGAAATTGTAGTTCTCCAGCGCCTGCTTCGAATAGGCGGCCTTGTCGCCGCGCGCGATGCCGAGCGTGTTGTAGAGCTGGAAGCCGCTCTCGCGGCGGCGTTCCAGATAGACCCCGACATATTCGCGCGGCGGCGTGAAGTCGTGGTCGTCCTTGGCGCCGGACGCGGCCTCGGCATAGATCACCTTGCGGAAGCGCTCCTTGGCCTCGCCTGAGGCTATCAGCACCTGCCAGGGCTGGCTGTTGCACCAGGACGCGGTGCGCTGCGCGACGCCGAGGATGTGCTCGATGATGTCGCGCGGCACCTCACGCGGCAGGAACGCGCGCACCGAGTAGCGCTCGTTGAGCAGTTCCTCGAGCGCGCCGATGCGGTCTTCAGTCGAATAGCGAGTGTTCGGAGCTTTGGCGTCCATGAAACATCTCTTTCTGTCATTCCGGGGTGCGCGCAGCGCGAACCCGGAATCTCAATCCAAAAACTCTGGATTCCCCGATGCGCAATTGCGCATCTGAGGTTCGCGCTGCGCGCGCCCCGGAATGACGACTAGCCCCGCCCCTTGGTGGGGATCTTGTTGTACGGCACGTCCTTGTCGACCCGGATGTCGCCCGGCAGACCGAGCACGCGCTCGGCGATGATGTTGCGCAGGATCTCGTCGGTGCCGCCGGCGATGCGCATCGAGGGCGACGACAGCAGCATCTGCTGGAACTGGCCGTTGGCCTGCTCCTCGTCGGCGCCGGTGAGGCTGCCTGCCGCACCCTCCAAGTCCATCGCATAGGTCGCGATGTCCTGCAGCATCAGGCCGGAGACCAGCTTGCCGATGGAATTTTCCGGGCCCGGCCGCTCGCCCTTCGACAGCGCCGAGATCGCGCGGTAGCTTGTGTATTTCAGCCCGCTGGCCTTCACCGCCCAGCTCGCAAGCTTGGAGCGCACCGCCGGATCGTCGATCGCAAGGCCATCTTCCAGCATCAGATTGGAGCAGAACTCGAACATCTCGGGCACGCCGGTCGCAAGCCGCGCGCCGATCGACATGCGCTCGTTCATCAGCGTGGTCAGCGACACGCTCCAGCCCTCGCCGACCGCCCCCAAACGCTGGCTGTCCGGGATCACGACGTCGGTGAAATAGACCTCGTTGAATTCCTGCATGCCGTTGGCCTGCTTGATCGGCCTGACCTCGACGCCGGGGCTCTTCATGTCGAGGAAGAACATCGTGAGTCCCTTGTGCTTGGGCACATTCGGATCGGTGCGCGCGATCAACAGGCCGTAGTCGGAATAATGCGCGCCTGAGGTCCAGATCTTCTGGCCGTTGACGACCCAGTTGTCGCCCTTCTTCTCGGCGCGGGTACGAAGCCCCGCGACGTCGGAGCCGGCCGACGGCTCGGAGAACAGCTGGCACCAGATCTCCTCGCCTGACGCGAGCTTCGGCAGATAGCGGCGCTTGGCCTCCTCGCTGCCCCAGGCCATCACGGTCGGGCCGCACATGCCTTCGCCAATCTGGAACGGCTGAGTCAATTTGCCGTAGACGCCCTCTTCCTGCTGCCAGATCACGCGCTCGATCGGGGTCGCGCCGCGGCCGCCATATTCCTTCGGCCAGTGCAGGCAGGCCCAGCCGCCTTCGGCCTTCTTCTTCTGCCAGGCCTTGCCGACCTCGACCATGTCGTGCCTGGCGAGCCTGATGCGGCCGAGCGACGACTTCGAGAGTTCGGCCTCGAACTCCTTCGGCGCGTTGGCGGCGATCCACTTGCGGGCGATGGCGCGGAACTCGGCTTCCTGCGGCGTGTCATCGAAATTCATGGCAGTTTCCTCATTGCTGTCATTCCGGGGCACGCGAAGCGTGAACCCGGAATCTCGATCCATAATCTCCAGATTCCGGGTTCGCCGCTTCGCGGCGCCCCGGAATGACGGCTAGTTTCTTCCCTTGGTCGGGATCTTGTTGAAGGGAACGTCCTTGTCGACCCTGATGTCGCCGGGCAGGCCGAGCACGCGCTCGGCGATGATGTTGCGCATGATCTCGTCGGTGCCGCCCTCGACGCGGGTGCCCGGCGCACGCAGCAGCATCGCCTGGAATTTGCCGGCGGCCTCGGCATCCTGCGGCCCGTTCAGCGCACCGGCGGCGCCCTGCAGATCGAGCGCGTAGGTCGCGACATCCTGGATCATCGAACCGGCGACCAGCTTGCCGATCGAATTCTCCGGTCCCGGGCGTTCGCCGCGCGACAGCGCGGAGATCGCGCGCATGCTGGTGTATTTCAGCCCGCTTGCCTTCACCGCCCAGTTCGCGAGCTTCGAGCGCACCGCACGGTTCTCGATCGCGGGGCCGTCCTCCAGCATCAGGCTGTTGCAGAAGTCGAACAGCTCGGGGAAGCCGGTGGCGACGCCGGCGCCGATCGACATGCGCTCGTTCATCAGCGTGGTCAGCGACACGTTCCAGCCGTCATTGACATTGCCGAGCCGCTGCGAGTCCGGAATGCGCACATCGGTGAAATAGACCTCGTTGAAGTCCGATGCGCCGCTGGCCTGCTTGATCGGCCGCACCTCGACGCCCGGGCTCTTCATGTCCAGGAAGAACATGGTGAGGCCCTTGTGCTTCGGCACGGTCGGATCGGTGCGGGTCAACAGGATGCCGTAATCGGAATAATGGGCGCCCGAAGTCCAGATCTTCTGGCCGTTGATCACCCATTCGTCGCCACGCTTCTCGGCGCGGGTACGCAGGCCGGCGACGTCGGAGCCGCCGGCGGGCTCGGAGAACAGCTGGCACCAGATCTTCTCGCCGGAAGCGAGCGGCGGCAGATATGTGCGCTTCTGCTCCTCGCCGGCGAACGCCATCATGGTCGGGCCGCACATGCCGTGGCCGATGATGAACATCGAACTGAGGCGGCCGAACGCGCCCTCCTCCTGCTGCCAGATCACGCGCTCGATCGGCGACGAGCCGCGGCCGCCATACTCCTTCGGCCAGTGCAGGCAGGCCCAGCCGGCGTCGGCCTTCTTCTTCTGCCAGGCCTTTGCGACCTCGAGGATGTTGGCGCCCTTGAGCGCAACGCGGCCGAGCGAGGCCTTGCGCAGCTCGTCCTCATATTGCTTCGGCGCATTGGCCGCGATCCAGGCTTTCGCCTCGGCGCGGAATGCGGCCTCCTGCGGGGTGTCGTCGAAGTTCATGACGGTCCCTCGCTTACGCCGCGTTCTTCTTGCGCATGCGGTCGATCAGCGCGTCTTCCCAATAGGACAGGCTGCCGAGACCGAGCGCCACCGCATTGGCGCGGCGATAGTACATGTGGCAATCGAACTCCCAGGTGAAGCCCATGCCGCCATGGACCTGGATGTTGTTCTTGGCGCAATGCTGGAACGCCTGCGTCGCGCTGATGCGCGCGGCGGCGGCCGCTTCCGGCAGCTCGCCGGCATTGGTCGAGAGTGCCCAGGCGCCGTAGTAGCAGTTCGAGCGCGCCAGCGTCGCCGAGACATACATGTCGGCCAGCATGTGCTTGACCGCCTGGAACGAGCCGATCGGGCGGCCGAAGGCGATACGGTCGAGCGCGTAGTCGCGGCCCATCTCCAGCGCGCGGTCGGCGCCGCCGACCTGCTCGAACGCCATCAACACGGCGGCGCGATCCAGCACCTGGGTGATCACGCTCCAGCCCTCGCCGGCCGCACCGAGCGGCTCGGCCTTGGCATCCTTGAAGGTGATCTCGGCCTGACCACGGGTCAGATCGATGTTGGTCAGCGACTTGACGTCGACGCCGCCGGCCTTGAGGTCGACGATGAACAAGGAGATGTCGGACTCGCGTCCGCTCGAACCGGTGCGCGCGGCGACCACGGCGAAATCGGCGATCGCGCCATCGGCGACAGGCTTTTTGACGCCATTGAGCACGCCGCCATTGGCCGTGACCTGGACCGCCTTCGGCGACGGATTGCCCTTGCCTTCGAACAGCGCCAGCGTGCCGATGACATCGCCGGATGCGATCTTCGGCAGCCATTTCTGCTTCTGCGCGTCGGTGCCCGCGATCAGGATCGCTTCGGCGGCGAGATAGACGGTGGAGGAGAACGGCACCGGCGCCAGCGCGCGGCCCATTTCCTCCGCGATCACGCAGAGCTCGAGATGGCCGGCGCCTGCGCCGCCGAACTGCTCCGGGATCGCGACGCCGAGGAAACCCATCTCGGCGAGGCCCTTCCACAGCGACTTGTCGTAAGGCGCCTTGCCGTCGAGCACCTCGCGCACGGCCTTCGGCGGGCACTGCTCGCTGAGGAACTTCCGCGCCTCGTCGCGCATCTGCTTTTGTTCGTCGGAGAAATCGAAATTCATGGCGTTTACCCGCGTTGCTGTTGTTGTTCGTGGGATGGGTGGAGCGAAGCGATACCCATCGGTTGTCTGGTTCGAGATGATGGGTTTCGCTGCGCTCTACCCATCCCACGATCAGTTCAAAATGATCACCTCGTCGCCGGGCGTGCCGGCATACAGCTTCTCCACCAGCGCGGCGCGGCGTTCGAGGCCGGCGCGCTGGTTGATGTAGCCCTTGTCGGTGAGCTCGTTGCCGTCGATCGATGGCGGCTCGACCATCAGCATCGCACGCGCGATCCGCATGCTGCTGCCGGTGGAGGACGCGTTGTGGGCCTGCAGGCCCTTTTCCAGACAGGCGATCACGTCCGGGTGCCGGATCACCTCCTCATAGCTCGCATCGGCTTTGCCGACGAGCTGGCGGCAAGCGTGCAGGTTCGGCCAGCACAGCAGGCCGATGAACTCGCGATCCTGCCCCGCAACCAGCGCGTCGTGCACGACCGGCGTCGCGGCGGCGATGGCATCGGTGCGCAGCGAGCCGACATGGACGAAGGTGCCGGTGGTGAGCTTGAAGTCCTCGACCACGCGGCCGGCAAAGATGATGCCCTGCAGCGGATCCTCGGGGTCGACGAACACGCCGGCATCGCCGATGCAGTAGAAGCCTTCCTCGTCGAACATCTTTGCGGTCAGCTCCGCCTGGCCGAAATAGCCCGGCGTGACGTTGACGCCGCGCAGCCGCAATTCGTATTTCGAGCCGCACGGCACCATCTTCAGCTCGACGCCGGGGAACGGCAGGCCGATCAGGCCGACGCGCTCGGTGTTCCAATAGGTGCCGGTCGAGGTCGGCGCGGTCTCGGTCGAGCCCCAGCCGGTGTAGAACACGATGCGTTCGCCCGTGGTCTTCACCGCCAGCGCCTGCATGCGGTCATAGAGATCGTCGGGCAGCCGGGCGCCGCCATAGGCCATGATCGAGAGGTTCTTGAAGAAGCTCTCGCACAGCGCCGCGTCCTTCTCCATTGCGGCCGCGAGCGCGGCGTAGCCGGCCGGCACGTTGGCGTAATAGGTCGGCGACACCTCGCGCAGATTGCGGATGGTCTCCTCGAGCTGGCCCGGCATCGGCCGGCCATCGTCGATATAGAGCGTGCCGCCGTCGACCAGCACCGGATTGAACGCGGCGTTGCCGCCCATGGTGTGATTCCACGGCATCCAGTCGAGCACGGTCGGGATCGGCCCCGCTGTCTCGCGCGGCCGCACCTGCATCATCATCGCCGCGTTGGCGCACATCATCTGCTGGGTGTTGATGACGGCCTTGGGCATGCCGGTCGAGCCCGAGGTGAACAGCAGCTTGCCAGTGGTGTCGGGCGCGATCTTCGCGATCGACTTGTCGACATCAGCCGTCACCGGCGTTGCCGCCAGATCGGCAAAGGCAATGCTCTTTATACCTTCGCAAGGACGCAGGACGTGGACGACCGTGATGCCGGTGAGGTCGATCGCCCTGAGCGCCTTCTCGAAGGCAGGTCCATCCTGCACCATCACGACGGCCGGCTTGATCAGGTTGAACAAATATTTGAGCTTGAGATGATCCTGGCTCATCAGCGAGTAGGCCGGCGACACCGGCGCCGCCGGCAACCGCGCCTGCATCGCGGCCTGCGTCATCAGCGCGTGCTCGATCGAATTGCCCGAGAGGATCGCGACGGGCCTGCCGTCGGCAATGCCGAGATTGAGCAGGCCTTGCGTCAGCGCATCGACGGTGCGCTTGGCTTCACCATAGGAGACCTTGCGCCACCGCCGCTCGGGGCCGCCGCGTTGCGCCAGCCAGATGCGCTCCGGTGCCTGCGTCGCCCATTTGGCGAGATAGGCCGGGATGTGCGTCTCGTAGGGCTGGAGCGGAATCCGCGACTTCAGGACGACGGTGCCGTCGGCGCGCCGCTCGACTGCGATGTCGCGTGCGAGCCAATCCACCTTGCGAAAGGCAGGTTTCGTCAGCATCGCAGCGTCTCCATCCATTTTGCGCCTCCCGGAATTCTCGTCCTTTAAAGGATCTGTTCTCAGCGCCTGATATAGACAGGCTTTCGTTTCTCGAGGAAGGCCCTGATGCCCTCCTGGAAATCCTCCGAGCGGCTGCACAGCACCTGATTGCGATCCTCCATCGCAATCACCGCCTCGATCGAGCCGGCATCGACGCTCATATTGATGCATTCCTTCGAGAGGCGGAGACCGACCGGTGAGGCCGTCATCATCGCGTCGACATAGGGATTGGCTGCGGCGTCGAGATCGCCGGCCTCGACGACTTCAGATACGAGACCGACGGCAAGCGCGCGATCCGCGTTGATGAAGCGTCCGGTGAGGATCAGCTCTGACGCAACTGAGACGCCGACGAGCCGCGGCAGGAAATAGCTGGTGCCGATATCGCAGCCCCCCAAGCCGAGCTTGATGAAGGCGCAGTTCATCCGCGCGTTCTTCGCCGCGATGCGGATGTCGGCGGCGAGCGCCAGCGCAAAGCCGCCGCCGGCGGCCGCGCCCTGCACCAGCGCGATGATCGGTTGCGGACAGCGCCGCATCAGCATCACGATGTCGGCAATGCGGCGCTGCGAGTCCAGGGATTCAGTGACGCCGGGCGGCTCGGCCTGCCCGCCGCGCCGCGCCGTCGCGTGCTTGAGGTCGAGCCCGGCGCAGAAATTCGCACCGGCGCCCTTCAGCACCACGACGCGGGTGTCGCGATTGCGCTGCAGGCCCTGGAAATAGACGTTGAGCGCGTCGATCAGCGACGGATCGAGTGCGTTCAGGCTTTCCGGGCGATTGAGCGTGACCCAATCTGTTCCGTCGTGGTGTTCGATCAGCAGCGGTTGAGACACGCGTCACTCCTGCATCTGCGAAAGCGGTGCCGGTTATTGCGCCCTCTCCCCTTGCGGGAGAGGGCATGTACGGACGTGCCGCGTGCTCACTGCGGAGAGGGGTGTTCGCGGAGGCAACCCTCTCCCGGCAGCCTTCGCTGCCGCCCCTCCCCCGCAAGGGGGGAGGGCAAGAGGCGGAATTCGCCGCTAGCGCGGCGCCATGCGGATGGCGCCGTCGAGACGGATGGTTTCGCCGTTGAGCATCGGGTTCTCGACGATGTGGACGGCGAGGTTGCCGTACTCGCTGGCGTCGCCGAGGCGGGCCGGATGCGGCACCTGGGCGCCGAGACTCTTGCGCGCTTCTTCGTTCAGACCCATCAGCAGCGGCGTCAGGAACAGGCCCGGCGCGATGGTGTTGACGCGGATCTTCAGGCTGGCGAGGTCGCGGGCGGCCGGCAGCGTGAGGCCGACGACGCCGCCCTTTGAGGCCGAATAGGCGATCTGGCCGATCTGGCCTTCATAGGCCGCGACGGAAGCGGTGTTGATGACGACGCCGCGCTCCTCGCCGATGGTCTCGGCGGTGGCGAGCCGCTCGGCGAACAGGCGCAGCACGTTGAACGTGCCGATCAGATTGACGTTGATGATACGGACGAACTTGGCCAGC
Source organism: Bradyrhizobium sp. USDA 3364 (assembly GCF_054056355.1). Classification (NCBI taxonomy): domain Bacteria; kingdom Pseudomonadati; phylum Pseudomonadota; class Alphaproteobacteria; order Hyphomicrobiales; family Nitrobacteraceae; genus Bradyrhizobium; species Bradyrhizobium sp. USDA 3364. Next base: position 3,376,467 of record NZ_JBSRYG010000002.1, on the reverse strand, counting down.
GGATAGACGCCGTCCTTGCCGACGATGCGCTGCGAGCCGCCGATGCCGGCGCAGTTCATCAGCACGCGCGCGATGCCGTGCGCGGCCTCGGCCTTGGCGATAACAGCCTTGATCGCTTCCTCGTCGGTGACGTCGGCGTGCAGGGCAACGCCCTTCACTTCGGCCGCAACCTTCTCGGCGTTCTCCTTGTTCTGGTCGATCACACCGATCTTGGCGCCCTTGGCGGCCATGGCGCGCGCGGTCGCGGCACCGAGGCCGGAGCCGCCGCCGGTGATGAGAACGGCAACGTCTTTCAACTGCATGCGTACAACCTTTCCTTGGGCGTTTCTTCTCTAGACTTGAACTTGTTATCCGGCGGCGGCCGCCGCCGTTTCCTTATCGGGATTGAGCACGCCGCCGAAGATCAAGGCTTCCATGTGCTTGATGTATTCGCGGCAGACCTCGTCGGTGACCGGACCGACGCCGACCGCACGCGACATCGCGTGGCGGCCGAAGAACAGGTGATCGCAGGCGCCGATCAGGCTGGTGTAGAACAGCACCGGATCGATCTTGCGGAATTCGCCGGCCTTGATGCCTTCGGCGAGCAAGCGACGGTGAAAATCCAGCAGCGGCGCGACGAAGAATTTCGACACCTCGTCGGCTGCGCCCGGCGAGCTCTCGTGCAGCAGATAATGGATCAGCCGGTTCATATAGGGGAACTGGTGATAGGCGCGGATGATCCCGCCGATATGCAGGCGCAGCTTCGCGGACGGCGTGATCGGCTGGCTGATCAGATATTCGAGCTGCGATATCTCGGTGGCGGCGTCGCGCGCCAGCAGCGCCAGCAACAACCCGTCCTTGTTGCCGAAATGATATTTCACCAGCGCGGCGTTGACGCCCGACTTCTGCGCGATGTCGGACAGCGAGACTTCGATCGAGGCGCGCTCGATCATCAGCTCGCTGGCTGCGACCAATAGCTTGTCGGCGGTGGCGTTTTTGCCGGCCGGAAGTTTCGTCGGTACGCTGGTATTCAACTGCGCTCTGGTCCCGCTGGTCCTGGACGGTCAATCGAGGCCGCACATAAGCCCATGGCGGGGCTGCACTCAAGAGTTAATTGATTGATTGACTAAATGCTGAGCTGTCCCTTAAATCCGGCCCAACTTCCAAGAACCGCCCAATCCAGAAACATCAGGGAGATCAGACATGGCCGAGGCATATATCGTCGCCGCCGCTCGCACCGCGGGCGGCCGCAAGGGAGGGCGTCTCGCCGGCTGGCATCCGGCGGATCTGGCCGCCACCGTGCTCGACGCGCTGGTCGAGCGATCAGGTGCCGACCCCGCCCAGGTCGAGGACGTGATCATGGGCTGCGTGATGCAGACCGGCGAGCAATCCACCAACATCGCGCGCAACGCGGTGATGGCCTCGAAGCTGCCGGAGAGCGTGCCTGCGACCTCGATCGACCGGCAGTGCGGCTCCTCGCAGCAGGCGCTGCACTTCGCGGCGCAGGCCGTGATGTCTGGCACCATGGACTGCGTGATCGCCGCCGGCGTGGAATCGATGACCCGCGTGCCGATGGGGCTAGCCTCCTCGCTGCCCGCCAAGAACGGCTTCGGCCACTACAAGAGCCCGGGTATCGAGGCGAAGTATCCCAACATCGTCTTCAGCCAGTTCACCGGCGCGGAGATGATGGCCGAGAAGTACGGCCTGTCGAAGGATGAGCTCGACGAATATTCCTATGACAGCCATCAGCGTGCGATCGCGGCGACGCAAGCCGGTCACTTCAAGGACGAGATCGTGCCGGTGACAATCACCCGCGCCGACGGCTCGATCGACACCCACCACATCGACGAAGGCATCCGCTTCGATGCCAGCCTCGACGGCATCAAGGGCGTCAAGCTGATCGCCGAGAACGGCAAGCTGACCGCCGCCAGCGCCAGCCAGATCTGCGACGGCGCCTCCGGCGTCATGGTCGTCAACGAGAAGGGCCTCAAGGCGCTGGGCGTCAAGCCGATGGCGCGCATCCATCACCTCACCATGATCGGCGGCGATCCCGTCATCATGCTGGAGGCGCCGCTGCCGGCGACCCAGCGCGCGCTGCAAAAGACCGGCATGAAGATCGACGACATCGACCTGTTCGAGGTCAACGAGGCCTTCGCCTCGGTGCCGACCGCGTGGCTGAAGACCACCGGCGCCGATCCGGCCCGCCTCAACGTCAATGGCGGTGCGATCGCGCTCGGCCATCCGCTCGGCGGCTCCGGCACCAAGCTGATGACCACGCTGCTGCATGCCTTGAAGCAGCGCAACAAGCGCTACGGCCTGCAGACCATGTGCGAAGGCGGCGGCATGGCCAACGTCACCATCGTCGAACGGCTGTAAGAAGCAGAGCGCTTCCACATTAATGGTGTCGTCCCGGCGAAAGCCGGGACCCATAACCACAAATGTGCGTGGTTATAGCGGGCTGGAGCCCCAGCTCGTTTCAACAATTTAGATCGGTGGTTATGGGTCCCGGCTTTCGCCGGGACGACCACTTTGTTTTTGGCGAGCACTAATGACCCATCCGTCGATCCACGCGCGCAACACCCCGAACAAGATCGCCTACCAGATGGCGGGCAGCGGCAAGGCGATCACCTATCGCGAGCTCGACGAGCTCTCGAACCAGGGCGCGCACCTGTTCCGCTCTCTCGGCCTGAAGGCCGGCGACCACATCGCGCTGCTGATGGAGAACCGCCTCGCCTTCATGGAGATCTGCTGGGCCGCGCAGCGCTCGGGGCTTTATTACACGGCGATCAGCCGCTACCTGACCGAAGAGGAGATCGCCTACATCATCAAAGACTGCGGAGCGAAGGTGTTCATCACCACGCCGCAATGTGCCGACAAGGTGAAGGGCCTGATCAAGGGCGAGGTCGGCGAACCGCTGTTCTACATGATGGACGAGCCCGCAGCGGGCTTCCGCTCCTATGACAAGGAGGCCGCCGCGCAGCCGACCACGCCGGTGGCCGACGAGGTCGCCGGCTACGACATGCTGTATTCCTCCGGCACCACCGGCCGGCCCAAGGGCATCAAGAAGGAGTTCGAGGGCAACCGGATCGACGTGCCGAACCCGTTCCTGCGGATTCTCACCGCCGACATGTGCGGCATGAACGCCGACAGCGTGTATCTGTCGCCGGCGCCGCTCTATCACGCGGCCCCCCTGCGCTTCAACATGATGGCAACCGTGCTCGGCGGCACCTCCGTCATCATGGAGCATTTCGACGCCGAGGAATTTTTGAAGCAGGTCGAGAAGCACAAGGTGACGCAGTCGCAGCTGGTGCCGACCATGTTCGTGCGCATGCTCAAGCTGCCCGACGAAGTGCGCGCCCGCTACAAGGTCTCCTCGCTGAAGGGCGCGATCCACGCCGCGGCACCCTGCCCGGTCGACGTAAAAGCCAAGATGATCGAGTGGTGGGGACCGATCCTGATCGAGTATTACGCCGGCTCGGAAGGCAACGGCGTCACCGTCTCGACCTCGCAGCAATGGCTGACCCATCGCGGCACGGTCGGCCGCGCCGTGGTCGGCAAGGTCAAGATCCTCGACGAGAACGACGAGGAGGCGCCGACGGGGCAGATCGGCCAGGTCTATTTCGCCGACGCGCCCGCGTTCAGCTATCACAACGATCCCGAGAAGACGAAGAAGGCCTATAACGCCAAGGGCTGGTCGACGCTCGGCGATGTCGGCTATCTCGACGAAGAAGGCTTCCTCTACTTGACCGACCGCAAGAGCTACATGATCATCTCCGGCGGCGTGAACATCTACCCGCAGGAGACCGAGGACGTGCTGATCACACACCCCGCCGTCTCCGACGTCGCGGTGTTCGGCGTGCCGAACGAGGAGATGGGCGAAGAGGTCAAGGCCGTGGTGCAGCCGCACGACATCACCAAGGCCGGCAAGGAGCTCGAGGCCGAGCTGATCGCGTTCTGCCGCCAGCACCTGTCGCCGATCAAATGCCCGAAGAGCATCGACTTCGAGCAGGAGCTGCCGCGTACGCCGACCGGCAAGCTGGTAAAGCGGCATCTGCGCGACCGCTACTGGCCGAAGGCAGCAGCAAAGGCGTGAATCTTCGGCCTTTCACCGGAGGTGCCTCTTATCCTCCCCTGGAGGGGGAGGATCGGTTCGCATGAAATGCGAACCGAGGTGGGGTGACAGCCTGTCGGCTCGGGCTCTGCCCGTGTTGAGAGATCACCCCACCCCGCCTCACATCTCGCTGCGCTCGCCGTGAGCCGACCCTCCCCCTCCAGGGGAGAGTGAAGGACGGATGACGCTTCCCCGTCTCCAATTCTGCCGCTATGCAGCACTACAACCCCTCCGCCGGCTCGCACGCGGCGGAGGCCGTGGCGCGGAGATGCAGTTGGCCGTGCTTACCGGTTGCCGTGGTGGTCCACTGCGCATCGATCTGCTGCAAATCTTGCGACAGCTTGCCGCGATGGCTGCCCTCGGCCTCGAACGCCGCGTCGCTATCGGGCGGCCGTTCGAAGATCTCGACCTCGAGATCGGACAGCCGGATGAACATCTGCACGCCGATCTTGGTCACGTGGCGGCCGGTCTCGTATGAACCGCAGCCGCGCGCTTCCGCATTCAGCTCGTTCAAGGGACGAATCCTGTCGAAGGTGATGACGACGTTCTGCACCGTGGTGTCGCCGTCCCACACGAATTCACCGATATAGGCGCGCGGCAGTTTTTCGGTCAGCTCCTTGATGTCGGCGGCACGCACCGCCGACATCAGCACCAGGCCGGCGGCCGCGATCGTCAAACCGAAACGCGACATCCGGCCGGGCAGCCCTGCAATCCTCGCGTGGCGCATGCGGTATGCATCCCCTGGGCAAAGTTGCTATCGTGAAATAATGCGCGCCAGCATACAGCCAAATGCGCTGGTTGTGCGGCGATGCCAAACAGGTGATCTCAGATGGAAGCCCTCCCCGACGTCCCGCTGCCCGCCACCATCCGCTCGCGCTATGTCGACGGGATCAACGGCCTCTCCATGCATGTGCTCGAAGCAGGCTTCGAGACCTCCGGCCGTCCCTGCCTGTTGCTGCTGCACGGCTTTCCGGAGCTGGCATTTTCCTGGCGCAAGGTGATGCCGAAGCTTGCCGCTGCCGGCTATCACGTGATCGCGCCCGACCAGCGCGGCTATGGCCGCACCACGGGCTGGAGCGGGGATTATGACGGCGACCTCGCATCATTTCGCCTGCCCAATCTGGTGCGCGACGCGCTCGGGCTGGTCGCCGCGTTCGGCTACACGCATGTCGATGCCGTGATCGGTCACGATTTCGGCTCGTCGGTCGCGGCGTGGTGCGCGCTGATCCGTCCCGACGTGTTCCGCACGGTGGTGATGATGAGCGCGCCGTTCGGAGGGCCGCCGTCGCTGCCGTTCAACACCGCGAACGTGCCGGCGAAGTCCACGACTGAAGACCCCGTGCATCGCGAGCTCGCCGCGCTGCCGCGGCCGCGCAAGCATTACCAATGGTACTATTCGACGTATCAGGCCAATGCCGACATGCATCGCGCGCCGCAGGGCGTGCACGACTTCCTGCGCGCCTATTATCACCACAAGAGCGCGGACTGGAAGGACAACAAGCCCTACCGGCTGGAGTCGTGGTCGGCGGGCGAACTGGCAAAACTGCCGACCTATTACGTGATGGATCACGCCAGGGACATCGCCGCAACCGTGGCCGAGGAGATGCCGTCGCGCGAGGCGATCGCCGCCAACACGTGGCTGCCGGACCGCGAGCTCGCATTTTACAGCGCGGAGTATCAGCGCACGGGATTCCAGGGTGGGCTGCAATGGTATCGTTGCGGCACGTCAGGCGCGTTCACTCCGGAATTGCAGACCTGGAGCGGCCGCACTATCGACCAGCCATCCGCCTTCATCTCGGGCAAGCAGGATTGGGGCACCTATCAGCGGCCCGGGGTGTTCGAGGCGATGCAGACCAGGGCCTGCACCAACATGATCGGCTGCCATCTGGTCGACGGCGCCGGGCATTGGGTGCAGGCAGGAGCAGCCGGACGAGGTTAGCCGGCTGTTGCTGCAATTTCTCGGCAAGGCCGATGAATTGAACCGTAGATGACGCCGCCTATATAGTTTAGAATAGTTCTAAACTTGGGTTGAGGCGTCATCCGTGAAGAATTTTGCCGATTTGACCGAGCGCGAGGTGCTGGCCGTTGCGATTGCCTCCGAGGAGGAAGACAGCCGCATCTACATGTCCTTCGCCGAGGACCTTGCCGGCCGCTATCCTGATACCGCAAAGATCTTCGAGGAGATGGCGGAGGAGGAGCGCGGCCATCGCCACCGCCTGCTTGAAACCTACGAGCAGCGCTTCGGCGCGCATCTGCCGCCGATCCGGCGCGAGGACGTCAAAGGCTTCCTGCGCCGTCGCCCGATCTGGCTGACCAAGAACCTGCCGCTCGACACCATCCGCAGGGAAGTCGAGACCATGGAGCTGGAAGCCGAGCGCTTCTATGCCAAGGCGGCGGAGAAGGCCGAGGATACCGGCGTACGCCGCCTGCTCGGCGATCTCGCCGAAGAGGAGAAGGGCCACGAGAAACTCGCCGTCAAGCTGACCGGCGAGATCCTCAAGCCCGATGTGCGCGCCGAGGAAGACCGCACGCGGCGGCGGATGTTCGTGCTGCAATATGTGCAGCCGGGCCTCGCCGGATTGATGGACGGCTCGGTCTCGACGCTGGCGCCGCTGTTCGCAGCCGCCTTCGCCACGCATCACAACTGGCAGACCTTTCTGGTCGGTCTCGCCGCCTCGATCGGTGCCGGCATCAGCATGGGCTTTGCCGAGGCGCTGTCCGACGACGGCTCGCTGACCGGCCGCGGCTCGCCCTGGCTACGCGGCCTGACCTGCGGATTGATGACGACGCTCGGCGGCCTCGGCCACACCATTCCCTATCTCGTGCCCGACGCCTGGCCGAACGCGTTCTGGATCGCGACCGCGATCGCAGGGATCGTGGTGTTCTTCGAATTGTGGGCGATCGCCTTCATCCGCTCGCGCTACATGGACACACCGTTCCTGCAGGCGGTGTTCCAGATCGTGCTCGGCGGCGCGATCGTGCTCGCGGTCGGCATATTGATCGGCGCGGCGTAGCAATTCCGATCAAACACGGCCGCGATGCCGCAGCTACAGCGCTTGCGGGCGGCAGCCAAACTGCCCATCATCGCGCCAACAACAAACCGGGAGCACGCCGTGGCCAAATCGCAATACAGTTTCAAGACCGCCGTCGAATTGTCGAAGGCGCTGCGCGACAAGCAGGTTTCCGCCGTCGAGCTCGCCGAAGATACGATCGGCCGCATCGAGCGCCATGACGGCAAGGTCAACGCGGTGTGCGTGCGCGATTTCGAGCGCGGCCTCGCCGCTGCCCGCGCCGCCGACGCCGCGATCGCGCGCGGCGAGCACAAGCCATTGGCCGGCATTCCCATGACGGTGAAGGAATCCTTCAACGTCGCGGGATTGCCGACCACCTGGGGCTTCCTGCCGCACAAGGACTTCACACCGACCGAGGACGCGCTTCCGATCACGCGCGTGAAGGACGCCGGCGGCGTGATCCTCGGCAAGACCAACGTACCGGTCGGGCTCGCCGACTGGCAGAGCTACAACGAGATCTACGGCACCACCAACAATCCCTACGACCTCGGCCGCACGCCCGGCGGCTCCTCCGGCGGATCGTCGGCGGCGCTCGCCGCGGGCTATGGCGCGCTGTCGCTCGGCTCCGACATCGGCGGCTCGCTGCGCGTGCCGGGCTTCCACTGCGGCATCTATGCGCACAAGCCGACCTTCAATTTGCTGGCGTCGCGCGGCCACACCGCGCCACCGGCTCCGCCGATCATCTACGAGCGCGATCTCGCGGTGATCGGGCCGATGGCGCGTGGCGCCGCCGACCTCGCACTGCTGCTCGACGTGATGGCCGGCCCTGATCCGCTCGATATCGGCAAGGCCTACAAGCTCGACCTGCCGGCGGCGCGCCACACGAACTTGAAGGATTTCCGAATCCTCGTCATCGACACCGATCCGGTGCTGCCGACCGACAGAGCGGTTCGCGGCAGCATCGACAAGCTCGCCAGCAATCTCGACAAGGCCGGTGTGAAGATTTCGCGATCGAGCCCGCTGCTGCCGGACTTCGCGGCGTCATCGCGGCTCTACATGCGGATGCTGTTGTCGTTCCTCGCCGCGACCTTCCCGCCGGAGGTCTATGCCGGCGCCTGCGCCGCGGCGGCCGCACTGCCGGCCGGCGACACCAGCCTGCAGGCCGAGCGGCTGCGCGGCATCGCGCTCAGCCATCGCGACTGGGTGCAAGCGACCTATGCTCGCTCGCGGCTGTGCGCGCAATGGCGCGAGCTGTTCAAATCGTTCGACGCGGTGATCTGCCCGATCATGCCGACCCCGGCCTATCCGCACGATCACGCGCCCGACCAGGAGCAACGGCGGATCTCGATCGACGGCGTGCCGCACGTCTACACCGACCAGCTCGCATGGCCCGGCATCGCGACCCTGCCCGGCCTGCCCGCGACCGCAATCCCGACCGGCTTTGCGCCTGACGGATTGCCGGTCGGCGTGCAGATCATCGGCCCGTGGCTGGAGGATCGCACGCCGCTGAAACTCGCCGAGTTGATCGAGCGCGAGTTCGGCGGCTTCGTGCCGCCGAAGATGTTCGACGATTGATCGAACCGTCATTGCGGGGCATCACCGTCATGCTAAGGAGGCCGCGTAGCGGCCGTCTCGAAGCACGACGGCCCAGCTGGTGGCCGTACATCCTTCGAGACGCCGCTTCGCGGCTCCTCAGGATGACGGTATCGAGAACGCTGCTACTCCGCTCACACAGCAATGACAAACAACCGAACCGATGAGGAACCGAAAATGAGCACGGACCTCGAGGAGCTGACAAAGCTCAACAAGGATTACGTCGACTCGGTGCAGAACTGCGACGTCAAGCGTTTCGACGAAATCCTGGCGCAGGACTTCTACTGCACCAATCCCGACAAGAGCCTGGTCGATCGCGCGGCCTTCCTGAAGCAGACGGCGATCCCGGTGAAGATCAAGGGCCTGAAGGCCGAGGACGTCAAGATCCGGATCCTCGGCGATTTCGCCATCATCCATGCCCGGACGAGCTACACCACCGCCGACGGTGAGCAGGCCTACGGCCGCTACACCGACTGCTGGGCGCGGCAGAACGGCAAATGGCTTGCGGTGTCCGCGCACGTCGCGCGGTGAGCCTGGACATACCCTCAACCGTCGTCCCGGCGAAGGCCGGGACCCATTACCACAGCTGTCTGTGTGGTGAAGAAAGTAAGTCGTCCACCTGCGTGCCCAAAGCAAGGCCGCGGCGTATGGGTCCCGGCATACGCCGGGACGACACACAATCAGCTGTCGAACATGATCACGCTGCGCAGCGTCTTGCCGGCCTTCATGTTGGCGAAGCCCTCGTTGATCTCGGAAAGCTTCAGCTTGGCCGAGATCCAGTCTTCCAGATGCAGCTTGCCGCGCATGTAGAAGTCGACCAGGCGCGGCATGTCGACGCGGAAGTGGTTGGAGCCCATCGACGAACCCTGGATGCGGCGCTCGCGCAAGAAGTCAAAGCCGTGCAGCTCGATCTTCTGGCCGAACGGGATCATGCCGACGATGGTCGCGGTGCCGCCCGCCGCCAGCATGGCGAAGGCCTGCTCGGCGGTGTCCTTGCGGCCGAGCACCTCGAAGGAGTGCTGCACGCCACCGCCGGTGAGCTCGCGCACCTGCTGCACGACGTCGCCGCGGGCCGGATCGACGATGTCGGTGGCGCCGAGTTTTGTGGCGAGCTGCAGCTTGGCCGGATTGGTGTCGATCGCGATGATGCGGCCGGCGCCGGCGATCTGCGCGCCGTTGATCGCCGCCATGCCGACGCCGCCGCAGCCGATCACGGCCACGGTCTCGCCCGCCGTCACCTTCGCGGTGTTCACCACGGCGCCGTAACCGGTGATGACGCCGCAGCCGATCAGCGCGGCGAGATCGAGCGGCATCTCCTTCTTGATTTTCACGATGGCGTTCTCGTGCACCAGCATCTGCTCGGCGAACGACGACAGGTTGAGGAACTGGTTGAGCTTCTCCTTCCTGCCCCACGACAGCCGGTTGGAGGCGCCGGGCAGCATCTTCACCGTGGTGTCGGTGCACAGCACGGTGCGGCCGGTGGTGCAATTGTCGCAGGTGCCGCAGAACACCGACAGGCAGGTGACGACGTGATCGCCGGGCTTCACGTAATTGACGTCGGAGCCGACCTTCTCGACCACGCCGGCCGATTCATGGCCGAGCACGGCGGGCAGCGGATGCGGGTAGAGTCCTTCCATGAAGTGCAGGTCGGAATGACAGAGGCCCGCGACCGCGGTGCGGATCAGGACCTCGCGCGGCCCCGGATTGGGCACGCTGACATCCTCGATCACCAGCGGCTGATTGACTTCATGCAGGACGGCGGCCTTCATCGGAATTTCCTCTCATGTTTTTCTATTACGCACGCTCTCCACCTCTCCCAACGGGAGCGGTCGGAGCGCATCGGAGATGCGGTCCGGGTGAGGGGTTCAGGTCTATCGATAGAGCGCAACCCCTCACCCGGATCGCTGGCGCGATCCGACCTCTCCCGATGGGAGAGGTGAGACTGCGCGAGCGGCCACGGCGAGCCTACGCTGCCGACAACAATTCGCCAACCTCGGCCATGCCGATTGCGCGATCACCGAGCAGATGCTCGGTCATCCTGCGCTGAACGGTATTTTCCGTTAGCCGGAACGGATCGCCCGGCATCACACGATGATCGACCACCATCCGCGACAGCAACAGCCGGCGCGCATCGCCGCGCATCTCGTGGATGCGGCCGCCTTCCCACGCCAACGCCACCGCGCTTGCGACATGGTAGAGCAGGCTGGTGGCGCGCCGCGCATCACCCTCATTGTCGATGCGGCCGGCGACTTCGCGCGCAAAGGCGATCGCGCGGTCGCTGAGATCGCGCAGCCGGTTGCACCAGGCCTGCGGCACATCGGGACTATCGTCCAGCCGTGCATGCAGATCGGCCGCGAGCGCGCTGTCGGCGCCATGGCGTCCGACCGCCCGCTTCAGCGCATCGATCGCGACGATGTTGCCGGTGCCTTCCCAGATCGAGCCGAGATGCGCATCGCGCAGCAGCCGCGGCGTGACGAATTCCTCGATGTAGCCGATGCCGCCGCGCATCTCCATCGCGTCGCCGCAGACTTTTCTGGCATCGCGGGTGGCGCGGAATTTCAAGGTCGGGGTCAGGATGCGGAGCAGCGACGCGGCATCCTGGCTGCCGGCCTCGGCACGGTCGAGCGCGTCGGCGGTGAGAAAACTCATCGACAGCGCCTGCTCGCTCGGCAGCATGATCTTCATCAGCTGGCGGCGCGCCAGCGGCAGGTCGATGATGCGCCGGCCGAACACCACGCGCCCGCGCGCGACCGTAATCGCATCGTGCCAGGCGCGGCGCATCAGCGCAGTCGACTTCACGCCGTTGGAAAGCCGCGACGAATTCACCATCTCGGCCATCTGCACGAAGCCGCGATCGAGTTTGCCGACGGCGTAGGCGATCGCACCGTCGAACTTGATCTCGCCCGAGGCCATCGAGCGGGTGCCGAGCTTGTCCTTCAGCCGCACGATCCGGTAGTGGTTCTGAGAGCCGTCATCGAGGAAGCGCGGCATCAGGAACAGGCCGACGCCTTTTGTGCCCGGCCCCGCGCCTTCCGGCCGCGCCAGCAGCATCACCACCTTGGCGTCGGCGTTCGAGCAGAACCATTTCTCACCGTAGAGCCGCCAGTGGTCGCCTTCCTGCACGGCGCGCGTGGTCAGCGTGCCGACGTCGGAGCCGCCTTCCTTCTCGGTCATGAACTGGCCGCCCTGGGTCAGCTTGACCATGTCGGTCTGGGTGAGGCCGTCGAGATATTTCGCCTTCAACGCCTCGCTACCGAAATTCGCCAAAAGCTTTGCGCAACCGTCGGTGACGTTGATCGGGCAGCCCATGCCGAACTCGGTCTGGTTGAACAGGAAGGTGAAGGCGTGCTTGGCGACGACGGGATATTTGTCGGGCCAACCCATGATGCCCTTGCGGAGCGACAGCGCGTGAATGCCGAACTCGCCGAACGCGGCCTTCTCGATCTCGCGATAGGCCGGATGATATTCGATCGTTTGCACGTCGCGGCCAAACTTGTCGCGCTGATGCAGCACCGGCGTGTGGCGGTCGGCAAGCCGCGCACATTCATCGAGAGCGCCGCCGGCCAATCCGCCGAGCCGGTCGAGATGCGGCTCGATGTGGCGGAACAGCGCCTCGGGCAGATGCAGCTTCAACAGATCGGTCAGCGCCGGATCGGCCCGATAGAAATTCATTCCCGTCGTATCCGGCGCCAGCAGGCCCGGTTGGCTGGCGGATGACGGCGTCAAATCATGCTTGTGCTGCTGCATTGAATTCCCAGCTTCGGTGCTCATTTCTTTAGGCACGACTATCCTCCTCCGGCCGAGCAAAGGAAAGCCCAATGGATATTCCCAAGTACAAGATCGCCCTCATCGTCGGCGCCGGCGAGGGCCTCAGCGCCTCGCTGGCGCGGCTATTTTCGCGGGAGGGAATTCGCGTGGCGCTGGGCGCCCGCAGCATCGAAAAACTCGGCGCGCTCTGCACCGAAACCGGCGCGAAGGCCTATGCCTGCGATGCCACCAAGGCCGAGGATGTCGAACGGCTTTTTGGTCTGGTCGAGCGCGAGATCGGAACACCTGATCTCGTGGTCTATAATGCCAGTGGCCGCAGCCGCGGGCCGTTCGTTGAACTCGTGCCTTCAGAGGTCGAGCAGGCGATCGCGGTGTCGGCGTTCGGCGGCTTCCTGGTGGCGCAGGAGGCGGCGAAGCGCATGCTGCCCAACAAGAAGGGCGCGATCCTGTTCACCGGCGCTTCCGCCAGCGTTAAGGGTTATGCGCAATCGGCGCCGTTCGCGATGGGCAAGTTCGCGTTGCGCGGGCTGGCGCAGAGCATGGCGCGTGAACTGTCGCCGCAGGGCATCCATGTCGCGCATTTCGTGATCGACGGCGGCATCCGCAGCGCCGCCCGCACCGAGCCCGCCGACAAGCCGGACTCCATGCTCGATCCCGACGCGATTGCCTTGAGTTACTGGAACGTGCTGCAACAGCCGCGCAGCGCCTGGACCTGGGAACTGGAATTGCGGCCCTGGGTTGAGAAGTTTTGAGATGACGGAAATCATGCAACAGGCGTAGGCTGAACGCAAACCGCAGCCACATTCGTCATTGCGAGGAGCGAAGCGACGAAGCAATCCATTTCTCCAAATGCGGCGCCATGGATTGCTTCGCTCCGCTCGCAATGACGGGGAAACAGGGGAAGAAACATGACCAGCGAAATCAGGATCGAGACCGGCACCGACGAACTGCTCTGCGTGATCCGCGACCGCGTCGCCGTCATCACGCTGAATCGCCCCGACGCCCGCAACTCGCTGTCGGACACGCTGACGCCGGCACTGCGCACCATGATCCGGACCTGCGGCGAGAACCCGGAGGTCGGTGTGCTGCTGGTGACCGGCGCCGGCAAGGCGTTCTGCGCCGGCGGCAACGTCAAGGGCATGGGCGCCAATCGCGACCCGAAGAAGCTCGAAATGTCCTATGAGGACAAGGTCGCGGATCTGCAGGAGCGTCAGCGCCTGCTCACCGGCGCGCTGGCCTCGGTGCGCAAGCCGACCATTGCCGCCCTTCCCGGTCCCGCGGTCGGTGCCGGCCTTGCGATCGCGATGGCCTGCGACATCCGGATCGCCGCGCAATCCGCCTTCATCTCGACCGGTTACCTGCGCGTGGCGCTGAGCGGCGACTACGGCATGGCGTGGCTTTTGACGCGCCTGGTCGGCACCTCGCGCGCCCGCGAACTGATGTTCACCTCGGAAAAAGTCGATGCCGCGAGGTGCGAGCAGATCGGCCTGGTCAACCGCGTGGTGCCGGACGAGACGCTGCAGGACGAAGCCTTTGCGCTGGCGAAGTCGATCGCCGAAGGCCCGACGCTGGCGTTGCGCTACATGAAGGACAATCTCGACGAGGCGCTGCAGTTCGACTTCGCCACCGCGCGCGACCACGAGGCCGAGCGGCTGATCCGCCTCACCACGACATCAGATCACAAGGAGGCGGTGCAGGCCTTCATCGAGAAGCGCAAGCCGGTGTTCAGGGGGAGTTGAGGCCCGTAGCGCCTTTGCAGTCACCTCTTCCCTTTTGGGAGAGGCAGCACCGGAGCAAGCGAAGACAAAGCTCAATAAAGAAAAGGGCCCGGTTCTGGGGAGGCCAGAACCGGGCCTAGTCAGTCAAACCGCAAGCGAGGACATCGCGGCCGAGCGGGAAGTGGCGGCGAGCCGCCAGCTGGCACAGGGAATGTCTTGCGGTTCGACGTGGATCTCTTTCACGAAGCGCACCAGCTTCCAGTCGCCGGGGCTCTGGACGAAGGCGTAGCCCGACTTGCGGGCGAGGCCGATCATCGTCGCGTTGGATCGCAGCGTGTCGCCGAAAATATGCTCGGCTCCGAAGGACGCCGCGCGGCATTCAAGATTGTTCAACAGCGCCTTGCCAATGCCGTGGCCCTGCCACCGGTCATCGATCGACAGGCCGAACTCGACGCTCGACGTATCGGCATGGAAGGCATAGCGGGCTTCGCCGACGATGGTCTCGAAACCATCGACCAGCATCGTCGCGACCACCGTGAACCGATCAGCCTCGCCGACATGGATAAAACGCTCGAGCTCCGTCTTCGGCAGCTCGCTCAGTGCGCCCAGGAAGCGGTTGTAACGGGACCCCGCGGAGAGCGAGCGGATGTAACTCTGCAACTCTTCGCGGTCGCGCGGCTCGACGAAGCGCACCTTGATCTCGCTGCCGTCCTTGGCGCGCAGCACGTCGGAGTATTGCTTGAGATCGTCGAGATGCAGCGCAGTCATGACACGCTCCTCGGGTAAAGAAATTGGCCGGCGCCCCTCATCGAGGCGGCGCCGGGCGGCACATGACCCGCCAAAGTGTGAAGCGGTTTGGCGGCCGGGTCATGCGCCTTGCTTAAGTTTGGAGCGCGACCGGACGCAAAACCGGCGTCCACTTTTGCTGGTCGCGCTCTGGCGTCCTTGTCAGGCCCGCCAGAACGGCTTCTCGGTTTCGAAAGCGATGTCGCTGCGGGACATGCCGATGTCGTGCAGATCGCGCTCGGTCCACTGCGACAGCTCACGGCGGCGCTCGTAGCGATCCCACCAGACATGCAAGGTGTCGCTGACCTGGTTCAGCAGCCCCGGAGTATGATGATTTGTCATCGATTCATGTGTGAAAATGGACATTTACGGCTCCTATCGGTAACCTGTTGGCAGTAATATCGGAGCTATTCGGCCCATTCACAAACGACACTTTGTACCGTTTCGCATGAATTAAAGTCATGAATTGGGAGACAATCTGGGGATGACCAACCGCCTGCCTTCGCTGAACGGCCTGCGGGCATTCGAGGCCGCCGCGCGGCACATGAGCTTCACACTGGCGGCGTCCGAACTGAACGTGACGCAGACCGCGATCAGCCATCAGATCCGGCGGCTCGAGGAAGAACTCGGCGTCCGCCTGTTCATCCGCCAGAACCGCTCGCTGAGCCTGACGCCGGAGGCTACGGAATACCTTCCAGGCGTCCGCGCCGCCTTCAACGACCTCAGGCTCGCGACCGACCGCTTGCTGCGCCGGGACGACGACCACGTGCTGACGGTGTCGACGCTGGCGTCGCTTGCGGCCAAATGGCTGCTGCCGCGGCTGTCGGCATTCCAGGAGGCGCATTCCGGCATCGACGTCCGCATTACGACCTCGACCAGCCTGGTCGACTTCCAGCGCGACAAGGTCGACGCGGCGATCCGCTATGGCCGCGGCCAATGGGCCGGCCTGCGCGCGGACTGGCTGATGGCGGACGAGCTGTTTCCGGTGTGCAGCCCGTCGCTGCTACAGGGAACCAGGCCGCTCAAAACTCCTGACGATCTCAGAGATCACGTGCTGCTGCACACCAGCAACGCCAATAGCGACGACTGGCGGCTATGGCTGACCGCGGCGGGACTGCCGACCGACATTTCCAAGCAGCCGGGCGTGACCTTCGACCTGCTGTTCGTGACCGTCCAGGCCGCGATCGACGGCATCGGCATCGCGATGGGCCGCACCTCCTATGTGCAGGACGATATCGCCAAGGGCCGTCTCGTGGTTCCCTTCAAGATCGCGCTGCCGGCCGACGCCGGATTCTACCTGGTCTCGCCGCAGGGACGCGCCGATTCACCGAAACTCTCGGCATTCCGGTCCTGGCTCGGCGCCACAGCGCATAGCGCGCCTTGAGGCGGCGCACGGCCCTCTTCATTTTCCTCTTGACGCGTTTTCTTCACGCGACCCGGCCTCCACTTCGCTCGAAAACGCTCTGGTCTACGGCTTTTTTCCGATGGCCCCTGCACGATTTCGGGTTGGTCGCGCCGGACAGCCGTGCCAAATTGCCGCACATGGCAGCTAACTGCCTTGGCCGGCGAGACAATTTGCGCCGGCCGTTTTGTCACGGGGAGGAAAGGGCGTTATGTCGCAGTCGAGTCCATCGCAAGTACCGCAAATCAAGTCACGGCTCGGCGCCATCCTGCGTGCGACCAGCGGCAATTTCCTCGAGCAGTTCGACTTCTTCCTGTTCGGCTTCTATGCGCAGGACATCGCGAAAGCGTTCTTTCCCGCCCAGAACGAGACCGCGGCGCTGCTCAACGCCTATGGCGTATTCTGGCTTGGCGCGCTGATGCGTCCCGTCGGCGCGGTCGTCCTTGGCTCCTACATCGACCGCATCGGCCGCCGGCAGGGCCTGATCGTGACGCTCGCACTGATGGCGCTCGGCACTGTCGTGATCGCGTTCTGTCCGGGCTATGCAGCGATCGGCATTGCCGCGCCGATCATCGTTCTGATCGGCCGCCTGATCCAGGGCTTCTCCGCCGGCGTCGAACTGGGCGGCGTGTCGGTCTATCTCTCCGAGATCGCGACCCCCGGCAACCGCGGCTTCTACACCTCGTTCCAATCGTCGAGCCAGCAGGTCGCGATCTTCGTTGCCGCGATCATCGGATATCTGCTGCGCGAGGTCATGCCGGGCGACACCTTCCTGGATGTGATCGGCGGCATCGCCAAGTGGCGCATCCCGTTCTTTATCGGCTGCCTCATCATTCCCGTGATCTTCATGTTGCGGCGCTCGCTGGAGGAAACGCCGGCCTTCCTCGCCATGAAGAAGCATCCGACACCGAGCGAAGTGTTCGCATCCGCGATCGAGAACTGGCGCATCGTCATCCTCGGCATGATGATCGCGGTGCTGACCACCACGACGTTCTATTTCATCACGGTGTATGCGCCCGGCTTCGGCAAGGAACTGCACCTTTCGGCGTCCGGAACGCTGCTGGTGACCCTGCTCGTCGCGGTGACGAATTTCATCTGGAATCCGGTCGGCGGCGCGGTATCGGACCGAATTGGCCGCAAGCCGGTGCTGCTCACGATCGCGGGGCTGTCGTTCGTGACCGCCTACCCGGCGCTGTCGTGGCTCTCGCATGAGCCCTCGCTCGGGAAGCTGCTGGCGGTACAAATGATGTTCTCGTTCTACTTCGGCGTCTACAGCGGCACGATGCTGGGATGCCTGGTCGAGATCGTGCCGGCGCATGTCCGCACCACCTGCTTCTCGATCGCGTTCGCATTGGCGGCGGGCATCTTCGGCACGTCCACCCCCTTCGTCGCGACCAAGCTGATCAGCATGACCGGACAGGACAAGGCCTCACCGGCCTACTGGCTGATGTTCGGCGCGGCGCTCGGCATCGTCGCTGCGCTGATCGTCTATCGCGGCGGCCAGACCATCGAGCAGCGCAAGACAGTCGCTGCCTGATCGTCCGCATGCAATTGGGGCAGGCCGATCGCCTGCCCCGGCATGTTGCTTTCCATGCCAACAACGATAACAAGAGCGCATGGTTGATCTGACGCGAAGGTTCGACGTGCTGGTGATCGGCGGCGGCAACGCCGCCCTTTGCGCTGCGATCAGCGCACGGCGCGCCGGCGCCTCCGTGCTGGTGCTGGAAGGCGCCCCGAAATTCTACCGCGGCGGCAACACCCGCCACACCCGCAACATGCGCTGCGCCCATGACGCGGCGACCGAGATCCTCACCGGGCCCTATACCGAGGAGGAGTTCTGGAAGGATTTGCTGCTGGTGACCGGCGGCCAGACCGACGAGGAACTGGCCCGCTTCATGATCCACGAGTCGAAGGACATCCTGAACTGGATCGTCGAACAGGGCGTGCGCTGGCAGCCCTCGCTCGGCGGCACCTTGAGCCTCGGCCGCACCAACTCGTTCTTCCTTGGCGGCGGCCGCGCGATGCTGAACGCGCTCTATCGCACCGCCGAGGAACTCGGCGTCGACATCCTCTACGATGCCGAAGTCATCGATCTCGTGATCGAGGACGGCATGTTCCTCTCGGCCCAGCTGAAGCAGCCGGTCGGCGGCAAGACCGAGGTGCGCGCCTCGACGCTGGTCGCAGCCGCTGGCGGCTTCGAGGCCAACATCGAATGGCTGAAAGAATATTGGGGCGAGGCCGCCGACAATTTCCTGATCCGCGGCACACCCTATAATCGCGGCGCGGTCCTGAAGATGCTGCTCGCCAAGGGCGTGCAGGAGATCGGCGATCCCACGCAATGCCATGCGGTGGCGATCGACGCCCGCGCGCCGAAATTCGACGGCGGCATCATCACGCGCCATGACTCTGTCGTGTTCGGCATCGTCGTCAACAAGCATGCCGAGCGCTTCTACGACGAGGGCGAGGACATCTGGCCGAAGCGCTACGCGATCTGGGGCCGCCTGGTCGCAGCCCAACCGGACCAGATCGCCTACATCATCTTCGACTCGACCGTCGTGACGAGCTTCATGCCGACGCTGTTTCCGCCGATCGCGGGCGCAACGATCGCCGAGCTCGCCGGCAAGCTCGAGCTCGACGCGGCGGCGCTGGAGAAGACCATCACCGAGTTCAACGCCGCGGTGCGGCCGGGCACCTTCGATCACACCATCCTCGACGACTGCGCTACCCAAGGCATCACGCCGGCGAAGACACATTGGGCGCGCAGGATCGAGACGCCGCCCTATCTCGCCTATCCGGTGCGGCCCGGCATCACCTTCACCTATCTCGGCACCCGCGTGAACCAGCAGTCACGAATGCTGATGAAGGACGGCAAGCCGTCGGCCAACATGTTCGCCGCCGGCGAGATCATGGCCGGCAACGTGCTCGGCCGTGGCTACGCCGCCGGCATCGGCATGACCATCGGCAGCGTGTTCGGCCGCGTTGCCGGGCGGGAAGCGGCGAAGAATGCGCGGAACTGAGAGCAAGGCTGGCGCGATGCACGGGACGAGGACATTGCAGGAAGCCGACCGTCTGATGACGGTGTGCAATTCCTGCCGCTATTGCGAGGGCCTGTGCGCGGTGTTTCCCGCGATGGAGATGCGCCGCGCCTTCTCCGACGGCGACCTCAACTATCTCGCCAATCTCTGCCATTCCTGCGGCGCCTGCTACACCGACTGCCAGTTCTCGCCACCGCACGAGTTCAACGTCAACGTCCCGAAGACGCTCGCGGTGGCGCGCGCCGAATCCTATGCCGCCTACGCCTGGCCGCGCGCTTTCTCCGGCGCGTTCGCGCGCAACGGCCTCGTCATCAGCCTGATCGCGGCGCTCAGCGTCGCCGCCTTCATCTTCGGCTTCGCCGCGTTGAACGACCCCGGCGTGCTCACCGGCATCCATACCGGCCCCGGCGCGTTCTACAAACTGATGCCGCATAATGCGATGGCGCTGTTGTTCGGCGCCGCCCTGCTCTACGCGATCCTCGCGCTGGTGATGGGCGTGCGCGCGTTCTGGCGTGATATCGGCGACCCGGTCGGCAGGAAGACCGACGCGAAGTCGCTGTTGCAGGCGGTCGGCGACGCCGGCGAGCTGCGTTATCTCGACGGTGGCGGCGTCGGTTGCTTCAACGAGGACGACCACCCGACGGACCGCCGCAAGCTGTATCACCACTTCACATTCTACGGCTTCGCGCTGTGCTTCGCTGCGACCTGCGTCGGCACGCTCTATCACTACCTCCTGGCGCGCGAGGCGCCCTATGCGTGGTGGGACCTGCCCGTGGTGCTCGGCACGCTCGGCGGCATCGGGCTCGTGGTCGGCCCGATCGGCCTGCTCAGCGAGAAGTGGAAGCGCGACCGCGTGCTGGTCGACGAGCAGCGCATGGGCATGGACACCGCGTTCATCCTGATGCTGTTCCTGACCAGCATCACCGGCCTTGCCCTGTTGGCGTGGCGCGAGACCGCCGCGATGGGCCCGCTGCTGGCGCTGCATCTCGGCGTGGTGTTCGCGCTGTTCATCACCATGCCGTACGGAAAATTCGTGCACGGAATCTACCGCTTCGTCGCGCTCGTGCGCTACGCGCGGGAACGGCAGATGATGGCGGAATGACAACCCCGTCCGGGATGCGCCGCCCGAACTAGGGTTTACCCGAGTTCGGCAGATGTTAAGTGTCCAAGTCGGCAACAGCCGACTTGGAAGGCGCAGGCCCGCAATCCATCGGGCCTCAGAACAAGCGGTCAAATGGATTCCGGGTTCGCGCTGCACGGCGCGCGCCCCGAAATGACAGGAGATCAGAGATCCACCACCACGTAGTCGCTCTCCACCGCGACCTTGATGGTCTCGGCGACATACGGTCCCTTCACCACATTGGTGCCCGGCTCGACGCTGACCGGATAGGCGCGCACGCGGAAGCGGCGCGGATCGCAATAGGACTGGCCGGTGCGGATATCGAACTCCCAGCCGTGCCAGGGACAGCGCAGGATTTCGCCGAGCTTGGTGTATTCGATCTCGCCGGGATCGGACGACGATGCCAGCCCGATCAGTGGTCCTTCGCACAGCGCCGCGCCCTGGTGCGGGCAGCGGTTCAACAGGCCGAAGAACTCGCCCTTGACGTTGAAGACGGCGATCGGCCGCCCGTCGATCTCGAGGAATTTTCGCGAACCCGGCGGCAATTCGTCCACGGGAGCGATCACATGCCTTGCCATCAGTTGTTCTCACGCATGATCTGATTCGAAAAACCGGTTCCCACTTTTTCGGATCATGCGATACCGTAAAGCTGCTTCGCATTGTCGAGGTAGAACGCCTGGCGTTTGGCGTCGCTGACGCCGGCCGGCAGCACGCGCGACGGCTCGTCATAGTCCCAATGCGGGTAGTCCGTCGCGAACAGCAGCCTGTCCCAGCCGATCCACTCGATGGTCTGGAACAGATGGTCGCGGCTCTCCGGGTCTTCCATCGGCTGCGTCGTCCACCAGATGTGGTCGCGGATGTACTCCGACGGCTTGCGCTTCAAATGCGGCACCTCGGCGTGGAGCCGCGAAAATACCTTGTCGAGCCGCCAGGCCAGCGACGGCGCCCAACCGAAGCCGGCTTCGACCATCACCATCTTCAATTTCGGGAAGCGCTCGAATACGCCCTCGAGCACGAGGCTCGCCAGCGCGGTCTGCTGGCACTGCGAGTGGCCGACCATCTCCTCGATGTAATAGCTCGGCCAGCCCGAGGCGGTGATCGGGTTGCCGCCGAAGCCGAAGGCATGCACGCCGATCGGCAGCCCCGTCTCCTGCGCCGCCTCGTAGATCGGCCAGTAGCGGCGCTGGCCGAGCGGCTCGACATTGCGGCTGAGCAGCAGCACCTGGACGAAATTCCTGTCGCCTGCGCGCCTGCGGATTTCGGCCGCGGCCGACAGGCCGTCCTCATTGGCGACGACGACAGAACCCTTCAGGCGCGAATCCTTGCTGGTCCATTTCTCGATCTGCCAGTCGTTGATCGCCGAGCAGATCGCGCCGGCGAGATCCTGGTTGCGGATGCCCTGCCCGGTGTTGAGCGGATTGAGCACGCCGAGCGCGACATTGTTGGGATCGAGATGCTGCTTCTGCATGAAGGACAGCGACGAACCCTGCGGGCCGCCCTCCGGCGGATAGGCGTCGCGGCGCGACGCATTCGGCTGCGCCTTCGGATACGGCGGACCTTCCATCATGCCCTGATAGGCATGTACGCCGAAGGTTTCGAGATGCGCGTGCCAGCGCCTGGCGAGGTAAGGATGCAGCTCGTCCTTGGTCGCGCGCGCCGGATGGATGTCGCAATCGGCGATCGCGGTCTTGATGCTGGCTGACGATGCCGCTTCCGGGCGTTCCCGAATCTGGACGTTCATCGCGTCGTCTCCTCTTTCGTCCTGGGCATGATCTGGTCCGAAAACCGGACGCCACTTTTCGGGATCATGCCATCACCTTGAGGCGCGGATAGGTCGCATGCGGATTGTCGATCATGATCTTGCGGACCAGATCCGGCGACAACCCCCTCGGCAGCACCTCGTCACCGTCGAACTGCCAATGCGGATAATCGGTCGAGAATAGGATCAATTCGTCCGACTGCATATGGTCGAACAGCCGGTTCAGCGTATCGGGTTCCGGTGGCGCGTCGACCGGCTGCAGCGAGAAGCGGATGTTGCTGCGCACAATCTCCAGCGGCGCGCGGTCGACCCACGGCGTCTCCATGCGCACGCCGCGCCAGAACTTGTGCAGCCGCCACAGGAACGGCGGCAGCCAGGTGAAGCCCGACTCCAGCATCACCATTTTCAAGGCCGGATGACGCGCGAATACGCCCTCGACGATCAGGCTGGTGAGCTGGGTCTGGAACGCCTGCGCCTGCGCGACATAGTCCTCGATGTGATAGGAACCCCAGCCGACCGAAGTCGGCGGATTGTGATAGGCGCTGCCGGCATGGATGCCGATCGGCAGGCCGAGCCGTTCGGCTGCGGCGTAAATCGGCCAGTAGTGACGCTTGCCGAGCGGCATGTCGCCCATCACGAGCATCAGCACCTGCACGAAGCGCTTGTCCTGCGCGCAGCGCTCGATCTCGGCCACCGCCTTCTCGATACTCTGCACGGGGATCACGATCGAGCCGCGCAGGCGATCGTCCTTGTCGAGCCATTCCTTGACCAGCCAGTCGTTCAACGCGCGGCAGAAGGCGTCGGCCATGTCCTCGGAGAACACCATCTGCACGCCGTAGAGCGGATTGCAGATGCCGTACGCCGTGCCGCACCTGTCGAGCGCCTGGCGCTGCATGTCGGCAAGGCTCGAGCCCGGCTTGCCCTGCGCGGGACGCCAGTCCGGCCGCGACGAGATCGGCGAATTGGTGGGATAGGATTGCGAGATCAAATCCGTCATGCCGCGCGTCGTCACCTGGTCGCGCCAGTAATCGTTCATGTACGGCAGCAGGCTGGTGAGGTGAGGTACGGCGGGATGCAGATCGCAATCCACGCCGCCCGCGATCGGCGACGTCATGTTTCCTCAGCGAGTTTCTCTGCCCGCGCTCTCACAGCGATTTGCGAGGCGCCGCTTGGTTGTTGTCGATATTCAAGCAGGCCGTGCCACGGTCCGCAACTCGGCAGGGGCCGATGTGGTGTGCTAGGAAGGCAGAACGCCCCACGGGATTTTCATGGCAAGCAACGAGAAAGACCGCCGATGAACGCACTTACATCCATCGCCGAACAGGTCGCCGCAAAACTGATCGCGAACAAGCAGACGATTGCGGTCGCGGAATCGTCCACTGGCGGACTGATCTCCGCGTCGCTGCTGGCGGTGCCCGGTGCGTCGGCCTATTTCCTCGGCGGCGGCGTGATCTACACCCGCGATGCGCGGCGCGCGCTGATGGATATTCCGGACGACGCAATGCGCGGCCTCCGCTCATCATCGGAACCCTATGCGCAACTCCTGGCGCGGCAGATCCGCGAACGCCTCTCGACCGACTGGGGCTTGTCGGAGACCGGCGCCGCCGGCCCGACCGGCAACCGCTACGGCGATGCCGCGGGTCATAGCTGCATGGCGGTCGTCGGTCCCAGGCAGCAGGTGATCACGCTGGAAACCGCGAGCGACGACCGGCAGGCCAACATGCAGGCATTTGCGAAGGCGGCGCTGGAGTTGCTGTTGCGGAATCTAGAGCGGTAATTCCAACAGCGTCGTCCCGGCGAAAGCCGGGACCCATTACCACGAATCTTGGTTTTGAATGACGCTGGGGCCACGGCCGTCGCTCACGGCAAACGCCTGTGGCTATGGGTCCCGGCTTTCGCCGGGACGACGCGGGGTGAAAATCATTGATACGGCGAAGGTGCGTAGCCCGGATGAAGCGCAGCGCAATCCGGGGCCTCTTCATCCGCATTGCTGTTCCCGGATTGCGCTTCGCTTCATCCGGGCTACAAGAGCCTCGCGCGCGTTCTCACTTCTCGCGGAACGAGCGCATGAACTGGTCGGTCATCGGCTTCATCAGATACGACAGCATGGTGCGGTCGCCGGTCTGGACGAAGGCTTCCACCGGCATGCCGGGGATGATCTTCACCTCGCTGCCGAGGCGAGCGACCTCTTGCGGCGGCATCGAGACGCGGATGGTGTAGTAGCTCTGCCCGGTGCGCTGGTCGGTGGTGGTGTCGGCGGAGACGCGGGTGACGACGCCGTTCAGCTCGGGCGTGGTGCGCTGGTTGAAGGCGGAGAGGCGTAACAGCGTCTTCTGGCCGACCTGCAGCTTGTCGATGTCCTGCGGATTGACCTTGGCCTCGACCGACAGATCGTCCGCCTTGGGCACGATCATCATGATGGCGTCGCCCGCGGTGATGACGCCGCCGACCGTGTGCACGGTCGATTGCAACACCACGCCGTCCTGCGGTGCGCGGATATCGATGCGGCGCAACTGGTCCTCGGCGGTGACCTTGCGCTCGACGAACTCGCCGATCTTGTCGTTGGTCTCGCGCAAATCCTTCGAGACTTCCGCCAGCATGTCCTTGTCGACCTGGATGATCTGCAGCTCGGTTTCGGTGATCTTGCCCTTGGCCTGGGCACGCGAGGCGATGTATTGCGCGCGCTCACCGGCGAGACGCGCCGCGTCGCGCTCCAGTGTGGTCAGGCGGGTGAGCTGCACCAGATGCTGCTCGTAGAGCTGGCGGACGCCGACCAGTTCCTGCTGCACCAGGGCGATCTCCTTGTCCTTGGCGGCCTCCTGTGCTTGCAGGCCCGAGATTTCCTCGTTGAGCTGGGTGACGCGTTCGCGCAGCTGCGCCTTCTGGCCGGTGCGGCCGTTGACGCGGACCTCGAACAACTTGGTCTCGCTCGCCATGATGTCGCGAACGTCGGGATCCCTGGCCTGCTCGGTGAGCTGCGGCGGAAACGCGATCTTGTCGCGACCCTGCTGCTCGGCCTGGAGCCGGGCCGCACGCGCAAAGAGGCCGTTCAGCGTCTTGACCACGATCGCGAGGCTCGCCTTCACGACCGTCTCGTCGAGCCGCACGACGACGTCGCCTGCTTTGACCGTGTCACCGTCGCGCGCCAGGATTTCACCGACGACGCCGCCGGTCGGATGCTGCACCTTCTTGACGTTGGTATCGACCACCACCGAGCCCGGCGCGATCAGCGCGCCCGAGATCGGCACCGTCGCGGCCCAGCCGCCGACGCCGCCGCCCAGCACCAGCACCACGGCAAGGCCGACCACGAGGTGCTTTCTGATCGAGACATGTGCGTTGCGCGGCTGAGCGGTCATGACTTGGCCGCCCCCGCATCGGCGACGATCTTGATCGGCGTCGGCACCGGCGGCGCGACGCGTTGCAGCACCTGCGCCAGCACGGTCTCCTTCGGTCCGAAGGTCTGCATGCGGCCGTCCTTCAGCACCAGCAGCTGGTCGACGCCCTCGATGCCGATCGGCCGGTGCGCAACCACGACGACGACCGCGCCGCGCTCGCGGGCGCTACGCACCGCGCGGGTGAGCGCCTCGTCGCCTTCGCTGTCGAGGTTGGAGTTCGGCTCATCCAGCACGATCAGGAACGGACTGCCGTAGAGCGCCCGCGCCAGCGCGACGCGCTGCGCCTGGCCGGCGGAGAGCGCCGTGCCCTGCTCGCCGACTTGGGTGTCGTAGCCGTCGCGCATCTTGATGATCATCTCGTGCACGCCGGCCTCCTTGGCCGCGGCGATGATGCCGTCGGATTTGGCGTCGGGATCGAACCGGCAGATGTTCTGCGCGACCGTGCCGGCGAACAGCTCGACGTCCTGCGGCAGATAGCCGACATGGCGGCCGAGTTCGTCCGACGACCACTGATCGAGCGCGGCGCCGTCGAGCCGCACCTTGCCGCGCGCCGGCACCCAGACGCCGACCAGCGCCCGGATCAGCGACGATTTGCCGGAGCCGCTCGGGCCGATCACGCCGACGCCGCTGCCGGCTTCGGCGGTGAAGGTGACGTCCTGCACGATGGCGCGCTGGTCGCCCGGCGCAACGATGGTCACCGCCTCGACCGACAGCTTTTTCTCGGGCGCCTGCAGCAGCGTCTGCGCAGGCCGCGCCGGCATCTGCTGCAGCAGCCGGTTGAGCCGCTGCCAGCTCTGCCGCGCGGCGACAAAACCCTTCCAATGCGCGATCGCAAGATCGACCGGCGCCAGCGCCCGCGCGCTCAGGATCGAGCCGGCGATGATGATGCCGCCGGTGGCCTCCTGATGGATCACGAGATAGGCGCCGACCGCGAGCACGGCGGACTGCAGCATCATGCGCAGCACCTTGGCGACCGCACCGAGCCCGCCGGTGACGTCGCTCGCACGCTGGTTGCCGGACAGATATTCCTCGTTGGCCTCGTTCCAGCGCCTGTTCATCCGGCCGGACATGCCCATCGCCACCAGCACCTCGGCGTTGCGGCGGCTGGAGGCGGCGAGATCGTTGCGCCGCGCCGCGA
Source organism: Bradyrhizobium sp. USDA 3364 (assembly GCF_054056355.1). NCBI lineage: Bacteria > Pseudomonadati > Pseudomonadota > Alphaproteobacteria > Hyphomicrobiales > Nitrobacteraceae > Bradyrhizobium > Bradyrhizobium sp. USDA 3364. Next base: position 3,349,652 of record NZ_JBSRYG010000002.1, on the reverse strand, counting down.
GCGACATCGCTTCCTTGGCCGGCGTGCGCGACATGTATTCGGTGATCAGCGTCAGCGTCACCAGGATGATGGCACCGACCAGGGCGGTCACGCCAAGCAGCCAATGGAATGCGAAGCAGATCAGCATGTAGAACGGCAACCAGGGCAGGTCGAAGAATGCGCCGGGGCCCATGCTGCCGAGGAAGGAGCGCACATTGTCGAGATCGCGCAGCGGCTGCAGGCCCTCGCTGCGATTGCCGGCCAGCAGCGGCAGCCGCACGATGGTGTCGAACACCCGCGCATTGAGCGCTTCGTCGAGCGAGGTGCCGACGCGGCCGAGGATGCGTCCGCGCAGCAGATCGAGCACACCCTGTGCCATGTAGAGGACCGCGGCGATCACCACGAGGCCGACCAGGGTGGGAACGCTGCGGCTCGGCAGGACCCGGTCGTAAACCTGCAGCATGAACATCGAACCCGTCAGGTACAGCAGGTTGATCATGCAACTGATGAGACCGACGCCGATGAAGGCGCTGCGGCATGCGCGCAGCGCCTCAGCCAGTTCGGAACGCCGGACAGCGGGCGCGGCTGCCATAAAAACCGATCTCTGCAAAATGAAAGAGTTACGTGATCACCACGTTGTATAGACGTTTGCGACCACCGTCCATTTTAAGTCGCGTTAATCAGAGCACGGTTCGCGGCCTAATTTTGTGACCGCACCGACAGTTGACGGAATAATTAGGGTTAACCGGCGGCGGAACCCTGACCCAAAGCCGGTGCGCTTGTCGGGAAGGGCACGAGAATGACCGACATCGAGACCCGGCCGATCTCGCCATCGACATCAAGCAATGCCCCGCTGCCGACGCCGAGCCCGGCTTCCGGACGCCAGCGCGCCTCGGCGCGAACGCCGATCCATTCGCCCCGCGGCGGCCTGAACAGCTGAACCGCGAGGTTCGGATTGGGGTCGGCCACCACGTTCTGCACCGGGCGCGCGATGCCGTGGGTCCAATCCGCCGGACCGAGCACCCGCGCCAGCGGGCCGGCATCCGCGATCACGCTGTGATGCATGCGAAACCAGGCGACATCGCCGCCGACGCGGGCTTCCATCGCGTCCATGAACCAGCTTCGGCCATGACCGTGGACGGCGTGCAGGTTGCGCAACGGAAATGCCGTGGGATCCGCCGGATCGGCTGCGCGTCCGTAAAACCCCGGGACCTCGATCGCGCGCTCGCGCGCCAGCGTCACGCGCACCGTCGCACAGGGCTGCGCCTCGCCTGCCGGCCAGAGCGTGTTGTCGACGACACTGATCCGGCCGCCTTCGGTCACGACGGTCACGTGCGTGCGCAACTCCGCCATCGGCGTCGGCCGCAGGAACCAGGCTGCCGCCGAGATCGCGGTCCCCCAGTTGCGCGCACCGGCCATCGCCTCGACCTCGGCGGTGAGGAGGCTGGCGACCGCCCCACCCTGGAGGCCCGCGAACGGCCCCGCCGCCAGCGCCGCGGGCTTCCAGTGATGGGGCGTAGCTGCAGGTTCGAAGATGGCCAAAGACGGTGATCCCTGAGGTGAGCAGGATTGAGCGTTCGGGCAATCTGATCCAAGAATGGCTCCCATGACAAAAGGCCATTCGTCACTCCAGGTGAACAGAATTCACCCATTGGACGCCCCCGATCCGCGGGTGATCCCGCAGCTTGCGGCGCTGCTCGCCTTCGAGCGCGCGGCCACGCAACTCAGCTTCCGCCGCGCCGCGCACGACCTGTCGCTGAGCCCGTCCGCGATCAGTCATCAGATCCGCGGGCTGGAAGAGCAGTTCGGCACCAGGCTGTTCGTCCGCGGCGCGCGTTCGGTACGGCTGACCGCGGACGGCGAGCGCTACCTTGCAAGGGTGTCGGCGGCGCTGGCGACGCTGCAGGAGGCGAGCCGCGACATGTTGCGGCAACGCGGCGAAACCAGCGGCGAGCTCTGGATCAGCTCACTGCCGTTCTTCACCAGCGCCGTGCTGCTGCCGGCGCTGCCGGAGTTCAAGCGGCGCCATCCGCGACTGACGCTCCGGATCGAGGCCACGCATCAATATGCCGACTTCAACGGCTCCCGCGTCGATGTCGCGATCCGCTACGGGCGGGAACAAGCCGCCGGGCTGAAGGTCGAGCCGCTGGTCCAGGTCAGGGGGCAGCCGGTCTGCACGCCGGCGCTGGTCAAGGCAGGTCTTCGCACTCCCGCGGACCTGTCGCGCGAGGTGCTGATCCATGTCACGACGCAGCCGCGGGCGTGGCCGGCATGGCTGAACGAGGCCGGGCTGCCAAATCTTGCTCCGCGCGGGCATTTGTGGCTCGACAGCGTGCCGGCGATGCTGGAGGCCGCCGAACACGGGCTCGGCGTCGCAATCGCAATCGCGCCCCTGATCAAGGCGCGGCCGGGCTTCGGCAAAAAGCTGGTGGCGCCGTTTGCGTTCGAGGCCGCCCACAGCGAGACGATCTATTTGATCTCCCGCACCGAGCAGGCACGGGACCGGCGCATCGCCGCGGTGCGGCGCTGGATCACCGACGCGGTTGCGCGGGCGAGCTAAACCGTCGCCGCGGCGGGCTCCGCGAGGACGCAGCGTGCCAAATGGCCAGGCGCGACCTGCACGTTCGGCGGCAGGCTTTCATTGCAGCGTTGTTCGGCGAATTTGCAGCGCGGCGCAAAGGAGCAGTTGGCCGGCACGTGGTCGAGCGAGGGCGGCGTGCCCGGGATGGTTTCGAGCCGCTGGCCGCGCATCGCGCCGTGAATGGTCGAGGCCAGCAGGCCCTTCGCGTAGGGATGCACCGGCGTGCGCACGATATCGCGCAGGGCGCCCTGCTCGACGATCTGGCCGGCATACATCACCGCGACCCGGTCGCAGATCTCGATGGCGACGCCGATGTCGTGGGTCACGAAAATGACGGACATGCCGAACTCGCGCTGCAGCTCGCGCAGCAGCAGCAGGATCTGGATCTGCACGGTGGCGTCGAGCGCGGTGGTCGGCTCGTCCGCGAGCAATATCTTCGGCTTGCAGGCCAGCGCCAGCGCGATCATCGCGCGCTGGCGCATGCCGCCCGACATCTCGTGCGGATAGGACTCCAGCCGCCGCTTGGCGGAGGGGATCCGTACCACTTCGAGCATCTCGAGCGCGCGCGCGGTGGCATCGCGCTCGCTCTTGCCCTCGTGGCGCATCACCGTTTCCGCGATCTGGCGGCCGATGGTGTAGACCGGATCGAGCGCGAGCGCCGGCTCCTGGAAGATCATCGAGACGGTCTGGCCGCGGAATGCGGACAGCGCCTCGTCGTCCATCGCCAGTACCTCCTGGCCCAGCACCTTGACACTGCCGGAGATCTGCGTGCGCTTCCGCGGCAGCAGCCGCATCAGCGCGCGCAAGGTCACGCTCTTGCCCGAGCCGGACTCGCCGAGCAACCCCAACACCTCGCCCTCGCCGAGCGACAGGCTGAGATCGTTCACGGCATGGACCGTGCGATCGCCGGTGAAGCGGATGTTGAGGTTGTTGATCTCGACGAGATTGGTCATGCGAGCTTGGGCACCCTGGCGTGGAAATCGGTGGCGCGCTGGAAGGCAGCGCCGATCCGGAGCAGTGCAGCTTCCTCGAAGGAGCGCCCGATCAACTGCATGCCGACCGGCAGGCGCGCCTTCGTAAAGCCCGACGGAATCGAGAGCGACGGGAGGCCGAGATAGTTGACCGGACGGGTGAACCGCGTCAGCCGCTGCAGCACCGCGTCCGCCCCCGGACCGTTGCCGACATCGCTCTCGGCAATCGTCGGCGCCGGCACCGGCGACGACGGCGCGATGACCGCATCGATCCCGTTGACCGCCGCGTTGTGCGCGGCGAGCGCCGGCCCGCGCCAGCGCATCGCCTCGAGATAGGTGACCGCCGGAATGGTCAGGCCGTTCTGCAACCGCATCAGGACCTGTGCGCCGTAATCCTGCGGCCGCTCGATCATCCAGCGCTTGTGGAAGGCGGCGGCCTCGACCGCGAGCACCAGTTGCGATGCCGACGAGAGCTGACGCTGATCGGGGAGCTCGACCTTGACGATCTCGGCGCCCTCCTTCTTGAGGGTCGCAATTGTCTCGTCGAGGATGCGCGCCACCTCGGGATCGAGGTCGTCGACATAGAACGCCGTCGGCACGCCGATCTTCGTTCCTTTCAACGACTGTTTGGTCGCGGCCATGTAGTCCGGCACCGGCTGCACCGAGGCGGTCAGATCCTCGGGGTCGGCACCGGCCATCAGGCCGAGCAGCAGCGCGCAATCCTCCGCGGTCTGCGCCAGCGGACCGACGGTATCGAGCGATTGCGACAGCGGCATCGCGCCGGCGCGGCTGACGCGGCCGACCGTCGTCTTCAGCCCGGTGACGCCGCAGAAATGCGCCGGCATCCGCACCGAACCGCCGGTGTCGGAGCCGAGCGCGGCAAAGGTGAGCCGCGCGGCGACCGCCGAGCCTGAGCCCGACGACGAGCCACCGGTGATGTGCTCGGTGTTCCAGGGATTGCGCACCGGGCCGTAATGCACGTTGTGGCCGGTCGGCCCGAAGGCGAACTCGACCATCTGCAACGAGCCGAGCCGGACCTGCCCGGCATCCTTGAGCCGTTGCAACGCCGTCGCCGTCGTCTTCGGCACGAAGTCGCGGCGGATCAGGGAGCCGCAGGTCACGACCTTGCCGGCGTCGTAATACATGTCCTTGTGCGCCAGCGGCACGCCATGCAGCACGCCATGGCTATTACCTTTGGCAAGCGCGGCGTCGGCCTCGCTCGCGGCGGCGAGCGCCTGTTCCGATTCGATCGCCATATAGGCGTTGAGCCGCGGCTGCCATTCCGCAATGCGATGCAGCACGGCGCGCGTCACCTCGTGCGACGAGACTTTCTTGTCGGCAATCGCCTTGGCGACCGCGGTCAGCGTCATCAGGGCCGGATCGGAACTCATTTCGACACCTTCACAGTCTTCTGCGCGATCTGCGCCAGCAGGAAGCTCGCGGGTTCGAGATCGAACGGCAGCGTGCCGGAGATCGGTGCGAAGCCGTCGAATGCCGGCCCGATCGAACCGGCGATGCGGGTGGCGACCTCGTCGTCAGCGGGCACGTCGGCGACGTGCGCGATCACCTTGACATCCTTGGCAGTGGGTCTGGTCATGCCGCGTTTTCTCCTTTTGCTTTTGCCGGCGCGCGGCTGTGCCCCGAGCCAGGAATGGCCATGTAGCACGCCGCTTGATGGCCCATTGTATCGAGATCGCTGAGTTTTGGCGTGTCGTTTGCGCAGAGCGGCTCCGCAAACGGGCAACGGGTGTGAAACCGGCAGCCCGATGGCGGATCGATCGGATTGGGCGGATCGCCCGAGATCGGCGGCACCTCGGTGCGCTTGTCGGGATCGGATGATGGCATCGCCGCCAGCAGCGCGCGGGTATAGGGATGCGCCGGCGCGTCCCAGACAGCATCGACCGGGCCGAGCTCGACGACTTCGCCGAGATACATCACCAGCACACGGTCGGAGATGTAGCGAACCACGTTGAGATCGTGGCTGATGAACAGATAGGTCAGGCCGAATTCGCGCTTGAGGTCGGCGAGCAGATTGAGCACCTGCGCCTCAACCGATTTGTCGAGCGCGGAGACCGCCTCGTCGAGGATCACGAGCCGCGGCGACAGCGCGAGCGCGCGGGCGATATTGACGCGCTGGCGCTGGCCGCCCGACACTTCGTGCGGATAGCGGTTGGCGAAGATCTCCGGCCGCAAGCCGACCTTGCCGAGCAGCTCGCGCGCCAGGGACCGCGCCGTATCGTCGGCCATACCGTGGACTTTCGGTCCGAAGGCGATCGACTCTTCGATGGTGAGGCGCGGGTTGAGCGAGGCATAGCTGTCCTGGAACACCATCTGCACGCCGCGCCGTAAGTCGCGCAGCGTGAGCGATGGGCCGACCTGCCTTCCGTCATAGATGATGTCGCCGGCATCGCGCGTCATCAGATGCATCAACAGCCGCGCCGTGGTCGATTTGCCGCAGCCGGATTCGCCGACGATGCCGACAGTCTCGCCCTTCATGACCGCGAAGGTGACGTCGTCAACCGCGCGCACGGTCTTGCGCGGGCTGAACAGGCCGCCGCGCACCGGGAAGTGTTTGGTCAGTCCCTTGACCTGCAGCAGCGGCTGCGCCGCGCCGCCGATATCGGCGACCGGTTCCAGCATGTCGGCCGGGAGATTGGCTTCGGTCATCGCACTAGTTCCTGATGTCCATGGCGCTGCGCATGCCGTCGCTCAACAGATTGAAGCAGATCGAGACCGCGAAGATCATCGCGCCCGGCAGCGCCGCGACCCACGGATTGACGTAGATCGCGGTGCGTAGCGTGTTCAGCATCAGGCCCCATTCCGGCTCCGGCGGTTTTGTACCCAGCCCGAGGAAGGAGAGACCGGCGGCGAGGATCATCGACACCGAGATCAGGCCGGTGGCGTAGACGAAGATCGGGCCGAGCACATTGCCGAGCATGTGCACGCGCATGATGGTGAAGGGACCGGCGCCGGACGCGCGCGCCGCCTCGACGAAATCCATGTTGCGCACGCCGGTGGTGACGCTTTCGGCGACGCGGGTGATCTGCGGCACGAACACGATGGTCAGGGAAACGATCGAATTGGTGATGCCGGCGCCGAGCGCGCCCGAGATCGCGATTGCCAGCAGCACCGAGGGGAACGCGTAGAACACGTCGACGGTGCGCATGATCGCGGTGTTGAGCTTGCCGCCAACGTAGCCGGCGACGAGGCCGAGCGAGGTACCGACCACAAAGGCGAAGATCACGGGCAGGATGCCGATGACGAGCGATAGCCGTCCGCCATAGATCAGGCGCGCCAGCATGTCGCGGCCGAGCTCGTCAGTGCCGAGCGGATAGCCGGGCGTGCCGATATGGCGGAGCCGGCGGATCATCGAGCCCTGATAGGGATCGGCGAGATGCAGCCACGGCGCCAGCAGCGCCGAGGCGAAGATCAGCAGCAGGATGATGGCACAGGCCATGCTGACCTTGTCGCGCCGGATGCGGCGTCCAACCGTCGCCCAATAGCCGCGTGCCTTGCTCGCGGGGGCGGCCTGCAATGCGGTGTCCGACATCGCGCTCATGGGAAGGCTCTTTGTTGGAGCATGATCTCCGCGCAAACGCGTTTCGCGTTTGTCGCGAGGGAAAACCGGTCTCCACTTTTCCGGATCATGCTCTAACTCCGCTTGATGCGCGGATCGATCGCGGCCTGCGCGATGTCGACCAGGAGATTGAGCAGCACGAAGAACAGCGCCAGCACCAGGATCGTGCCCTGCAGCAGCGGCAGATCGCGCTGGAAGATCGCCGAATTCAGCAGCAGGCCCGAACCCGGCCAGGAGAACACGGTTTCGATCAGGATCGAGCCGCCGAGCATGTAGCCGAGCTGCAAGCCCATCACCGCGAGCGCGGTCGGCGCCGCGTTCTTGACGACGTGACGGAACACCTCGGTCTCGCGCAGCCCCTTGGCGCGCAGCGCCTCGACAAAATCCTGGCTCAGGATGTCGCCGGTCAGCGCGCGCACCGTGCGGGTGACGATGCCCATCGGGATCACCGAGGTGGTGATCGCGGGCAGCACCAGATAGCGCAGATGCTCCCAGTCCCACGCCCAGGCGCCGGAGCCGCCGGGTCCGGCGCCGACCGCGGGCAGCCAGTTGAGCTGCACCGAGAAGATGATGACGAGCACCATGCCGAGCCAGTAATGCGGCAGCGAGACGCCGGCGATGGCAATCGAGGTCGCGACCTTGTCGACCCAGGTGTCGCGGAAATAGCCGGCGATCAGGCCGAACAGCAGGCCGAGCGTGAAGCCGATCATCGCAGCCGCAATCGCCAGCATCACGGTGTTGCCGACCGCGCGCATCACTTCCGACAGCACGGGCCGCCCGGTTGCGATCGAATTGCCGAGATCGCCATGGATCGCGCGCCACAGCCACAGGCCGAACTGAACCGGTAGCGGGCGATCGAAGCCGTAAGCCGAGCGCAATTGCGCGGCGAGCTCCTGCGAGGCATCGGCCGGCAGCACCGCGACCAGCGGGTCGCCGGGCGTGATGTGCACCAAGAGGAAGCACACCAGCGCCACGCTGAGCACGATCGGAATGACGTAGACGATCCGTCTGGACGTATAGGCGAACACGTTGCGTTCTTTCTTCCTTCTCCCGTTGTGGGAGAAGGTGGCGCGCCGAGCGCGCCGGATGAGGGGTTTCGATCCGCGATACAATCATTTCATCTCAGGAAGGCTGTCCGCGGAGACAACCCCTCACCCGGCTTCGCTCTCGCGAAGCCACCCTCTCCCACAAGGGGAGAGGGTGCACTTATTGCGCGACTAGCGCCTCACGGCGCGACCGTGACCGGCGAGAAGTCGACGAACCAGCTCTTCGGTTGCACGAAGCCCTTGATCTTCGGGCTCATTGCGCGAGGCGCGACGTCGTGGGCGACGAACAGGAAGGCCGCATCGTCGACCGAGGCCGCATGCAGCTCGGCGAGCGCCGCGTCGCGGGCCGCCGGCTCGAAGGTCTGGCGCGCCTTCTTCACCAGCTCGTCGAACTTCGGATTGTTGTTGAAGCCCCAATTGTTCGAGACCGGTGGCGCCATGCCCGACTGCAGGAAGCGCACCAGCGCGAAGAAGGGATCCATCGCCGCATAGGTGACGTTGATCGCGTTCGAGCCGTTGGCCGACGGATCCTTGGTGCCGCGCCGCCAGTTGGTGAACAGCGTGTTCCACTCGATGACGTCGAGCTGCACATCGAAGTAGCACTCAGCCAACGCCTGTTGCAGATACTCGTTCATCGGCAGCGGCAGCATCTGGCCCGAACCCGACGCCGAGGTCTGGATCTTGACCACGAGCTTCTTGTTCGGACCGAAGCCCGCCTCCTGCATCAGCTTCTGCGCGGCCGGCTTGTCGTACTTGATCTGGAAGGTCGGGTTGCCGCGCCAGGGATGGCCGGGCTCGAACGTGCCGGTCGCCGGCACCATCAGGCCCGCGAGCAGGCCGTCGCGCAGCCCTTCGCGATCGATGCAGAGGTTGGCGGCCTTGCGGACGCGGATGTCGTTCCACGGCGAGCCCTCGACGCGGGAGAACTGCCACGGCCAGACATGCGGCTCCTCGTTCGAGTACAGATTGAAGCCACGCTGCTTGATCTCGGGCAGCGCGTCCGGCGCCGGGGCCTCGATCCAGTTGACCTGCCCGGACAGCAGCGCTGCGGTGCGCGCATTGGCCTCCGGCATCGGCAGCAGCACCATCTTGTCGGTCTTCGGCACGCGTGCCTTGTCCCAGTAGTTCTCGTTCTTCGCCAGCTCGAGCCGCTCGCGCGGGGTGAAGCTCGCCATCTTCCAGGGGCCGGTGCCCGACGCGTCCTTGGCGAACGCGGCCCATGCGACCTGCGACTTCGCCTTGGCATCAGCGCCTTCGGCCTTGTCGTAGAATTTCTGCCACTTGGCCGGGCTCGCCATGAACAGATTGGTGAGATTGATCGGCAGGAAGCTGTCCGGCTCCTTGGTGGTCAGCTCCACCGTCATGTCGTCGATCTTGCGCGCCGAGACCAATGTCGGCATGCGCGAGGCGGTGACGCCGACCTGGCTCGCGTCGTATTGCGGCGCGTCCTGCTTCAAGACCTTGTCGACATTCCAGACCACGGCGTCGGCATTGAACGGCGAGCCGTCGTGAAAGCTGACGCCGGGACGCAGCTTGAACACCCACTTGGTCTTGTCGGCATCGTCGACCTTCCACTCGGTGGCCAGGCCCGGGATCATCGCGCTCGCCTTGTCCGCCGAGGACAGGTCCCACATCGTCAGCGCGTCATACATCGTCAAGCCGGTGAAGCGATTGCCCTCAAAACCCTGGTCGGGCTGGCCGAGCGTGCGCGGAATATCGGCAGCCGTCATGCCAATACGCAGCACGGTCTCGGCACTGGCGATCGCCGGCACACAATTGGCCATGGCAAGCGCCAGCATGATCGCTGCCGCATTGGTCTTCCTGTTACGCATCTGAACAATCCCTTCGAGTCTGGTGACGTTTTGGTGATTATTTCTTGGGCAAGCGTATGCAATGCCTGTGCCAAGGGGAATAGTTCTTCAGCAAATTACCACTGGGCGCGTCATTTCTTCCCACCTCGCGCCCGATCGGCGCGAAGCTGCCTATTCTGGCATCATGCTTGCTTGATTTGGCTCCGACTTCTCATCAACGGAGCCTTCATATGCGTACGCGGAATTCGATCCTGATGGCGGCCATGGCGCTTGCCCTGACCGCGGGCTGGCCGGCCATGTCGGCGCGGGCGGAAACCATTGTGCGCTACGGCATTTCGATGGCCGACATTCCGCTGACGACGGGGCAGCCCGATCGCGGCGCCGGCGCCTATCAATTCACGGCCTACACGATCTACGATCCGCTGGTCGCCTGGGAGATGGACGTCGCCGACCGGCCGGGCAAACTGGTGCCCGGCCTTGCGACCGAATGGAAGGTCGACGACAACGACAAGACCAAGTGGCGCTTCACCCTGCGCAAAGGCGTGAAATTTCACGACGGCAGCGACTTCAACGCCGATGCGGTGATCTGGAATCTCGACAAGGTGCTGAACGACAAGGCACCGCAATTCGACAAGCGCCAGAGCGCGCAGGTCAAGACCCGCCTGCCCTCGGTCGCGAGCTACGCCAAGATCGACGATTCCACGATCGAGATCACGACCAAGACGGTCGATTCCTTCTTCCCCTACCAGATGCTCTGGTTCCTGGTCTCGAGCCCCACGCAATACGAAAAGCTCGGCAGGGACTGGGACAAGTTCGCCAGCCAGCCCTCCGGCACCGGACCGTTCAAGCTGACCAAGCTGGTGCCGCGCGAACTTGCGGAGCTGACGAAGAACCCGGATTATTGGGACAAGAAGCGGCTCGCCAAGGTCGACAAGATGATCCTGATCCCGATGCCGGAAGCGCTGACCCGCACCAATGCGCTATTGGCCGGCCAGGTCGACCTGATCGAGACGCCGGCCCCCGACGCCGTGCCGCAGCTCAAGGCCGCCGGCATGCGGATCGTCGACAACGTGACGCCGCATGTCTGGAATTATCACCTGAGCGTGCTGCCGGGTTCGCCCTGGACCGACATCCGGCTGCGTAGGGCGCTCAACCTCGCGATCGACCGCGACGCGGTGGTCGGCCTGATGAATGGCCTCGCCAAGCCCGCCAAGGGCCAGGTCGACCCGTCGAGTCCATGGTTCGGCAAGCCGTCCTTCGAACTGAAATACGACCTCGTGGCCGCGAAAAAGCTGGTCGAGGAAGCCGGCTATTCCAGGGACAAGCCGCTGAAGACCACCTTCATCATCGCCCAGGGCGGCACCGGGCAGATGCTGTCGCTGCCGATGAACGAATTCCTTCAACAAAGCTTCAAGGAGATCGGCATCGATGTCGACTTCAAGGTGGTCGAGCTCGAGACATTGTATGCGCACTGGCGCAAGGGCGCGGCCGACGAGATGAACGCGGGCATCACCGCCAACAACATCGCCTATGTCACGTCGGACCCGCTCTACGCCATCGTGCGGTTCTTCCATTCCGGCCAGGTGGCGCCGACCGGCGTCAACTGGGGCGGCTACAACAATCCGAAGGTCGATGCGCTGATCGACGAGGCCAAACAGACCTTCGATACCGCGAAACAGGACGCGCTGCTGGCGCAGGCGCATGCGCTGATCGTCGACGATGCCGCGCTGGTGTGGGTGGTGCACGACACCAATCCGCACGCGCTGTCGCCGAAGGTGAAGACCTTCGTGCAGGCGCAGCACTGGTTCCAGGATCTGACGCAGATCGGATTGGAGTGATTTTCTCCGCTGTCGTCCCGGCGAAAGCCGGGACCCATAACCACAAGTGGGCGTTGTTGGAAAGCCGTTTGGCCGCTTGCCCATTGCGCCGGCCGCGGCGTATGGGTCCCGGCTCCCGTGCGCAATTGCGCACTAGGCCGGGACGACAGCGGGGTTGCGGCGCCTATTTCGTCAACAGCGCAAAGGCGCCGTCCCAATCGTCCGGCGGCGGCTCCTTCTGGAAGGCGCGGATGCGCGCCTCGTAGAGGCGGTAGAGATATTGCAGCGCTTGCGCCTCGTCGGTCTTGCGGCCGCGCTCGATCGCGGCGAGCGCGCCGTCCCAATCGCGGCCGCGGTAGCAGGCGAGCATCTCGATGGTCAGGTTGCGCAGCCGCTGGAAGCGGCCGGAGTTCGCCACGTCCTCGCGGCCGGCGATCGCATAGATCACCTCGGGTTCCTTCTTGCCCTTGACCATGATGAAGTCGAGCTCGAGGATCGCGAACTTCTCCTTCACCGCGAGTGCCGTCGTCGATCCCACGATGATCGGAAAGCCGTATTCCTTGGACTGCCCCTCCAGCCGCGAGGCCAGATTGACGCTGTCGCCGAACACCGAATAGTCGAAGCGCACGTCGGAGCCCATGTTGCCGACCACGCAGGTGCCGGTGTTGAGGCCGACACCGATGTTGAGCGGCACATAGACGTGGCCGCCGTCCTTGGCCTCCTGCTCGCGCACACGATTGAGGTCGTCGACGCGCTCCAGCATGTCGAGCGCGGCGTCGCAGGCGTTGACCTGGTGCTGCTTGTCGTCGAGCGGCGCGTTCCAGAACGCCATGATGGCGTCGCCCATGTATTTGTCGATGGTGCCCTTGCGAGCGAGGATCGCGTTGGAGAGCGGCGTCAGGAAGCGGTTCATCAGCGCCGTAAGGCCCTGCGGATCGCGCTTGTAGGTTTCCGAGATCGTGGTGAAGCCGCGCATGTCCGAGAACATGATGGTCATCTCGCGTTCCTCGCCGCCGAGCACGAGCCGCTCTGGCGCCTGCGCCAGCTGCTCGACCAGAGCGGGCGACATGTACTGCACGAACTGCGACCTGATCTGCCGGCGTTGCTGCTGCTCGCGCACGAAACTAGCGAAGATCAGCGTCAGGTAGATCGCCGTGGTCGACATCAGCGGGTAAGTGAAGTCGACCAGCAGCCGGTGCTGGGCGTAGAAGTACCAGGACGTGCCGACCAGCACCGAGGCGAACATGCCGCCGACGACCACCAGCGTGATCGGGCCGAATTTCGGTGCGAAGGCGATCACCAGCAGCCCCATGATCAGCGCAGCGAAAAATTCGATGCCGATGCCGTAATTCGGCTGCGCGACGACATCGCCGGTCAGCGCGCTCTCCAGCACCTGGGCATGAACCCTCGACACCGGGCATGGCCGGCGTCACCGGCGTCGTCTTGATGTCGTTCAGCCCGACCGAGGAGGTGCCGATCAGGATCAGCTTGCCGGCGATCCTGTCCGGCGGGACGCGCCCATCCAGCACATCGACGGCCGAGACATAGATCGAGGGGTCGCGGCGGGCGTAGTGGATCCAGAGCTGGCCGTGGAGATCGGTCGGGATCGCAAAGCCCTTGACGCCCAGGCTCTGGATACCGGCCTTGTCGGCCTTGATCAGGATGGTGCCCGAACCGCTCGCGACCCGCAGCATCTCGAAGCTCAGCGACGGCATGGTGATGCCCTGCGCCACCATGATCATCGGCACCCGCCTGACGATGCCGTCGCGCTCCGGCCGGATCGTGAACAGGCCGCGCCCGGCGGCCGCTTCCTCCAGCACCGGCACGTTGCGCAGCAACCCCGGAAACATGAACATGAAGGGCTGCGGCTCCTCGCCGAGCATCGCAAGCCCGGTGACCGGAAGCTTTTCATTGAGGTCGGCGCGCACGTTGGGTCCGCCGGATTCGCCGAGCACCACGCGCGAGTTCTTGATGGCGTCGGCGAAGATGCTGTCGTTGCTCGGCAGCTGCCGCAGCCTGGCGCGCATCTCCTCATCGAGGCTGCTGAACGTATCGGCCGCGATATCGGGGTTGAGGCGATCCGGCTCGGAGAACACCGCGTCGAACGCGATCACCACGGCGCCGAGCCGGGTGAGATTGATGACGACGTCGGCGAGCCGTGTCCGCGGCCACGGCCATTGCCCGAGCCGAGGATCGGCGAGGCTCTTTTCGTCGATGTCGACGATGGTGACGGGCCGCGCGGTCTTCTGGCGAGGTTCGAGCACCTGGAATGTGTCGAACGTCCTGACCCGAAGCTCCTGCACCGGAGCCGGGTCCACGACCCGCAGCGCGGCAAAGCCGATCAGCAGCGCCACGCAGGCCAGCCGCGCGTAGCCGAAGCGCCGTGCGAACCACCTTCGTATCGCCTTCAGCCGTTTCATGCCGTCTGGATATCACGCGCGGAGCATTGTTCCAATCGAGCAAGCAAGCGCAGTGCACAATGAGCCCGGCCAAATGCACCGCCGATGGCGGCACGGCCGCACCTCCATCACGTGACGTGAAGCAGGAAGTCGTTGTGGCCGAGCTGCGCGGGGGTGACGTTACGAAGCGTGATGGTGTCCGCGCCGTCGATGGTGATCAACGTATCCGCCGCGTTGGTCGGCGACACCGCGACGTGCTGGCTGATCCAGGTATCGACACTGCCCGTCGACACGACCGAAGTGAGGTCGATCTGGTCGAGGCCGGGCTTGAAGTTCAGGATCGTGTCATGGTTGGAGTTCGGCGCGAACACGAACTGGTCCTGGTAACCCGCCGTCCCGAACAGCACGTCCTTGCCCTCGGTGCTCGTCAGCGTCACCGGCGCGGTCGGATTTTGCTGGACGTTGAAGATCAGGTTGACCGTATCGCTCGCGCCGTTGCCGTCGGTCGCGGAGAGCGTGACCGTGTCGGTCGGCGCGGTGCCCGGGTGATAGGTGAGCGCCGCCGATGCGAGCGCTGCGTTGAGATCGGCCAAATGGCCGGCCTGCTCAGGGGGTGTCACGCTGCTGCCCGAGCCGGTCGTCGTGGCCGCCAGCAAGAAATTCTCGGTGGCCGTTGCATCGACGTCGGTCACGGTCAGGCCGGAGATCGTCTCGGTGCCGTTTGGATTTTCAATGATGCTGATGTTGTCCGTATGGATCACAGGCGTGTCGTTGGCGCCGATGACATCGACCGTCAGCGTCGCCGTCCCGGTCGCACCATGCGCATCGATCGTCTCGACGGTGAAGGTATCGGCAAAGGTCCCCTTGCCCAGCGCGTTGATCGCGGCGGCGTCGGGGACATAGCTGTAGGTGCCGTCCGGGTTGACCGTGAGCAGGCCGTAGAGGCCTGAGATCTGCGTCACCGCGGCGTGGTCCGAATTGACTGCGGCATAGGTCAGCGTCGCCGTCTCGCCATCGTCGACGTCGTGGCCATGCAGCGTGCCGGTGAGCGGGCTGAACGTGTCGCTGTCAGCGGTATCGGTGAGCGTACCGGCATTGACGGCCGCGAGCGTCGGCGCATCGTTGGCGCCGTTGATCGTGATCGTCACGGGCTCGATGATGACGCCGCCATGATGATCGTCGATCTGGATCGTGTAGGTCAGCGTCAGCGTTTCGCCGGCCGCGAGATAGTCGAAATTCTGATCCGCGGCCGAGAACGTCCAGGTAGACGATCCGATCCCGCCATTGGTGGCATCCGTCAACGCGCCCAGCGACAGCCAGTTGAGGATGGTGGACTCGTCCTCGGGCAGGCCCGTGATCGCCCCGGATTCGACCACTCCGGTGATGGTCATAATGTGGGTGTCGCTGAGGTCCACATCGGTGAACGTCACCGTGCCCGTTGCGGCGTCCGGCTTGGATGACCCCGTCGTGTCGGGCTGCTCGGCGATGGTGGCCGCCTGCGCCTCCGAGGTCACGGTCGGCCCGTCATTGCTGCCGGTAATCGTGATCTTCACCGGCTCGGTGATGACGCCGCCATGATGGTCGTCCACCTGGACCGCGTAGGTCAGCGTCAGCGTCTCGCCGGCGGCGAGATAGTCGAAACTCTGGTCCGCGGCCGAGAAGGTCCAGGCCTGCGATCCGGCGACCCCGCCGGTCGAATCCGTCAGCATCCCCAGCGACAGCCAGTTCAGGACCGTGGACTCGTCCTCGGGCAGGCCCGTGGTCGTCCCGGACTCGGTCACGCCCGTGATCGAGACGGTGTGGGTGTCGCTGAGATCGACGTCGGCAAACGCCACCACGCCGGCGGCGATGTCCGGCTTGGAGGACCCCGTCGTGTCGGGCTGCTCGGCAATGGTGGCTGTCGGCGGCTCCGACGTGAAGGTCGGGACGTCGTTGGTGCCGGTGATGGTAATGGTGACCGGTTGGGTGACGACGCCGCCATGATGGTCGTCGACCTGGATCAGGTAAGTCAATGTCAGCTTCTCGCCGGCCGCGAGATAGTCGAAATCCTTGTCGGCGGCCGAGAAGCTCCAGCCGCGCGATCCGGTCACGCCGCCGGTCGAATCCTTCAGCACGCCGAGCGTCATCCAGCTCAGGATCGTCGCCTGATCGGGAAGCCCCGCGGTCACGCCCGTTTCGGAGACGCCTGCCACGGTGACGCTGTGGGTGTCGCTGAGATCCACATCGGTGAAGGTCAGGGTGCCTGACGCGGTATCTTGGTTCACCGAGCCGGTCGTCTCCGGGGCTTCCGTGATGGCGGCGGCCTGGGTCGGCGACGTGATCACCGGCTTGTCGTCGGTGCCGACGATCGTGATCGTAACCGGAAGGGTGACGATGCCGCCATGATGATCGTCGATCTGGATCGTGTACGTTAGAGTCAGCGTCTCGCCGGCGGCGAGATAGTCGAAACTCTTGTCGGCTGCCGAGAACGTCCAGGCGCGCGAACCCGTCACGCCATCGGTCGAGTCGGTCAGCGCGCCCAGCGACAACCAGCTCAGCACGGTGGCCTGGTTGGCAAGTCCGGTGGTGACGCCGGCCTCGGTGACGCCGGTGATGGTGACCGTGTGCGTGTCGGTCAGGTCCGCATCGGTGAACGTGACCGTACCCTGCGCCGTGTCCGGCGCGGCGGAATTCGTCGTCCACGGCAGTTCGGTGATCGAACCCGCCTGCGGCGCTGATGTCACCACCGGCGTGTCGTTGGTGCCGGTGATCGTGATGGTGATGGTCTTGAACGCGGTCTCGTTGCTCAGCGGATAGTTGTTGTCGACGCGCACGATGTAGGTGAGCGTCAGCGTTTCGCCGGCGGCGAGGAAGTCGAAGGCGCCGTCGGCAAGGCTGTAGGTCCAGGTCGCCGAGCCGATGTTGCTGTTCAGCGGATTGGGCTCGAGCTGCACCGGGATCTCGACAGCCGCGATCGCCGCCTGTTCGGCCGCCGTCAGCGACGAGGTGACATCATTGCCGCTGGCGTCGTGGTAGCTGAACGTGCTGAAGTTGACGATTGCAGTCGGCTTGTCACCGAGATTGACGTCCACCCAAGTGATCTGGCCGCTCACCGTGTCGGGCAGCGCGCTATGGATCTGCCCGGCTTGTTCGGTGAACGCCCCATTCTGGGTCACGACATGCGGCGGCCCCGCGATGTGGTCGGACTTGATGGGTGCTGCCTGTGATCCGGTATTGCCGATCAAGCCCAGCAGAAAGCTTGTCGGCACAATGACGTCGCCGGTCGCGAGCTTGAGGCCGATCGTGACCGGCACGACGCTGTCGGTGAAGTTCGTCGTGAGCTTGGTGTTGGGATTCGAGTTGTCGGTGAACTTCAGCGCGAAGACGTCGGAGATCAGCTTCTGCGCATCGGCCGACAGTTGCGCCGACGAGACGAAGCTGACGCTGCCCTGGCCGTTGACGATGGTCTGGGTGCCGGCCTGATCGACGGTTGCGATCGGATTGAGCGTCGTCTTGTCGAACAGGATGTAGGAGCCGGTGCTACCGTCCGGCTCGACCAGCACCTGGAATTTGGCCGGCGGCACGCCACCCGTGCCCTGCACGTCGAAATCGATCTCGACCAGCACCGCGGTGCCGCGGATGCCCATGGTCGCGACCGGTGTATCGACCTTCATGTCGCCATGCTTGGCGGTCGCGCCGGCAACGAACGAGATGGTGCCCGAGACGAGGCTCATCAACGACGAATTGCTCGACCCGTTCGGGTCGTAGATCATCTCGTTCAGCACCATCTTGGCGTTCGGTCCGAGACCGAACACGGTGCCGTCGATGAAGGTGATGCCGAGCGTCGAGTCGCTGCCGGACTGCACCACGTCACCCTTGTTGACGTTGTCGCCCTGGTTCAGGACGATCGCAACGCCGTTGCGGATGGCGGTGGCGCTGCCCGCCAGCTTGGTGACATGGCCGATGACCTTGGCTGGTTCCGCGGCGCCGCCGGCCTGCGCATATTGGGTGTAGCCGGTGAGTGCGTTGACGAGGTCGCCGGTGAGATGGGCGCCGTCAGGCGACGCCAGCGGCGCGCGCTTCTCGCCCTTGAAATAGTCGTGCAGGACGAGTTCTCGATCGTCCTTCGCGATGACGAGGTCGAGCCCGGTCCGCTTGAAGTCGCCGGTGAACAGCAAGTGCCCGTCGTCGACCGTGATCGCGCCGGGCGGAGCATTCGAGGTAACGCTTTCGACGTATACCGATCCGCGGGCATAAGCGTCCGCGCTCGGCAAATGGCCGTCGAATTTCTCGACAAAGTTCACTGCGGATCACCGCACGAGGGTTAATATTTCTGAAATATCCGAATGATTACGCCTGCATATCATCGGATAAAGCTTCGCGAAACCATCCTGTGCTTTCGCAAGGTGCTCAGATTGCGCGGTTTGAGCGGGTGTGATTTGGCTCACTCTCAGATGAGTCGTGTAGTTCGGACTTATCTGACGGTACCATGAGATAGGATTTAGGCCAAGATGCGTACCGAGCCACGTATTCGTGGTATTGACTGGCATTTCTGTACTTGCCTTTATTTCCCCACAGCCCCGAGAGGGCATTTGACCCCATTTTTCCGGCTAAAGCTGTGACTTGGCTTACAAATCGCAGAGTTCCCGTGCGCGACGGCCGGGTTAACCAGAAGGCAAGGATGAGGCGTTTCGCAGTGGAAAAAGGTTCGCCAGTCCGTTTCACAAACCGGTAAAGTTTTCGGGACCCGAACCACGCGGCCTTCAGCCTGCTGGGCGGATTCCCCACATTTTAAGTCGATTCGAAGGGATCGATGGTCATGCTGCCGGGATGAAACGATCCGGTCGCGTGTGCGGTGTAGTGTCCACCCGCCGATGAGCGGACAGGGGGTGTCACATGGGATTCTCGCTTCGCTCGCTTGCGCTGCGTGCGGTCATGCTCGGCTTCGGCCTGGCCGCGCCGGTTGCCGAGCTCAACGCCGCCTCGCTGCTTTCTCCCGGCCCGTCGACGCTGATCAGGAAATCGACCGAGCCGTTCGGCCGGGCGACCAGCCTGCTCGCCGGCGGCGGCCTGCACGACAAATGGCTCGGCGTGCAACGCCAGCTTGCCGATGAATTGGTGCAGCTCGCAGCCTGCGAGAGCGACCGCGCGGGTTGCGCCTCGCCGGAGGCGCTGCGGTTCCTGGCGATCGTCGATGCCGGGCGGGCACGCAACGGGCGCGCCCGTCTCGGCGAGATCAACCGCGCGATCAATCTCGCGATCCGCCCGGGCAGCGATCTCGCGGCTTACGGCGAACCCGACGTCTGGGCCACGCCGCTCGCCACCTTCGCGCGCGGCAGAGGCGATTGCGAGGACTATGCGATCGCGAAATTCGTGGCGCTGCGCCAGGCCGGCGTCGCGCCGGAGGATTTGCGCATCGTCGTCATGCATGACCTGCTCGGCGGCGAGGACCATGCGGTGGCCGCCGCGCGGCTCGACGGCCACTGGCTCACGCTCGACAACCGCCGCATGGCGATGATCGAGGACACCGACATCAGGAGTTTCCGGCCGACCTTCGTGATCGACCAGGCTGGCGTCAGCCGCTATGTCGATGCGCCGCTCGTCGCCGAGGCCGCGTGGCGGCCGGCGGTGCGGGTCCATTGAGAGGCGGTTGGCCGGCGCGGGCCGCAATCAGCATCGACCGTCATTGCGAGGAGCGAAGCGACGAAGCAATCCATGTTTCCGCCGCGGAGAGATGGATTGCTTCGCGGAGCCTGTCATCCGGCGGCGCTTCGCGCCGACCGGATGGCTCGCAATGACGGGCGCCGGTGCTGAGCCAATACCTCAGAACATCAAATTATCCTTCACCAGAATCCAGCGGCCGGCCTTGACCTGCTGCACCTGGGTGATGGTGTTGGCGAGATGATCGGTCTTGGAGAACTTGGTCGGCGGCGAGTTGAAGATGTCGAGGAACTTGTCGCCTGACTCCAGCGAATCCAGCATCTTCTGGCCGGTGAGATCCTTGCCCGCCTTCTGCGCGTAGAAGGCGAAGGTCATCACCGCGTTGTAGCCGATGATTGCCTGCGTATTGGCGTCGGCGTTGAACATCTTCTTGTAGTTGACCAGCCAGTCCTTCACCTTGCCCTTGGCCGTATCCTCGTAGGGAATCTCGAAGCCCGAAGCCGCATAGAGACCTTCCACGGCTTCCTTGCCGAGCGTCGGCACTTCGAGCACGTTGGTCGGCGTGGCGCCGAGGAAGGTGACGTCCCAGCCGAGCTTCCTGGCCTCGCTCATCGCGCCGATCGTCTCGCGGATCACGGTCCCGAGCACGACGAGATCGCAGCCGTCGGATTTCATCTTGGCGACCTGCGCCGAGAAGTCGGAGGCGCCGCGCTTGTAGCTCGTAACCGAGGTCGGCTGCACCTTCATTGCCGCGAGCTGCTGGTTGAAGCCGTCGAGCACGTTTTTGCCGTACTCGTCGTCCTGATGCATGATGCAGGGCTTCTTGAAGTTCTTCCACTCCATCATGTATTTGAGCGCGGCACGCGTGCTCTCGACATAGGGCAGGAGGTTGTTGAACTTTAGCCGCTCCTGCGGCTTGGCCGGATCGAACTTGAAGGTGAACTCGGCGGCCGTCAGCGGGAACAGTTGCAGCACGCCGGCATCGAACAGGATGTCCTGCGCGGCGAGCACCGTCGGCGATCCCATCGGGCCGATCATCGCGAATACCTTGTCGCGCTCGACCATCTTCTGCGAGGCCAGCACCGCCTTCTTCGGGTCGTAGCCGTTGTCCTCCAGGATCATCTTGATCTTGCGGCCGTTGATGCCGCCGCCGGCGTTGATCTCCTCAACCGCCATCTTCATGCCGTTGGACACCGGAACGCCCCAGACCTTGATCGGGCCGGACAAATCCTGATGCGTTCCGATCACGATCTCGGTCGGCGAGATACCTTCATTGGTGACCTTGGTCTGGGCTGCGGCCGGCAGACAGGTCAGCGCCAGCGCGCTCACCGCAAGGCCCAGCGCCTTCAGCGATTTCGACATTGCAGTCTCCTCCTTACAAAGGCCCATGTTGCGCGAAGGGTCGGGCCTTATCGCTCCTTCGCCAATTCCAGATCGCCGCGTTTCTTCTTGAGCATGATCTATCCGGAAAACCGCTTCACACTTTTCCGGATCATGCTCTATGTGACCGCCCGTTCGCCGTACATGGCGTCGATCTCGGCCGCGTAGCGCTTGTTCACGAAGCTGCGCTTCAGCTTCATGGTCGGCGTCAACTCCTCGTCCTCCGGCGTGAGCTGGCGCTCGATCAGGAAGAATTTCTTGATGGTCTCGACCCGCGCGAATTTCGCGTTGACCGCCTCGACCTCGCGCCGGATCAGATCCTGCACCTCGCGGGCACGGCACAGGCTCGCGTAATTGGTGAAGGGGATGTCGTGATCCTGGGCGTATTTCTCGACATTCTCCTGATCGATCATGATCAGGCAGGTGAGGTACGGCCGCTTGTCGCCGATCACGACCGCATCCGAGACGTAGGGGGAGAATTTGAGCTGGTTCTCGATCTCGGACGGCGTGACGTTCTTGCCGCCGGAGGTGATGATGATGTCCTTCATCCGGTCGGTGATCTTGACATAGCCTTCATTGTCGATCGCGCCGACGTCGCCGGTGTGCAGCCAGCCCTTCGCGTCGATCGTCTCGGCGGTCTTCTCCGGCTGGTTGAGATAGCCCATGAAGAGGAAGTCGCCCTTGATCAGGATCTCGCCCTTCGGGCAGATCATCACCTCGCCCCAGGGCGCGGCCTTGCCGACCGAGCCGAGCTTGATGCGATCCGCCGGCATCATGGTCGCGACGCCGCAATTCTCGGTCTGGCCGTAGACCTCGCGCATGTCGATGCCGAGCGCGAGGTACCAGCGGATCAGATCCGGCGAGATCGGCGCGGCGCCGGTCAGCGCGATCCGGCAGCGGTCGAGCCCGAGCATGCGGCGGATGTTGCGGAACACCAGCCAGTAGGCCGCGCGGTTGGCGAGCCGCAGCGACAGCGGCGGCGTCTCGCCCTCCAGCCGGCAGTCTGTCATGCGATTGCCGACCGCGAGCGCGCGGGCATACATCCAGTTCTGGAACGGGGTCGCGTCCTTCAGCGCGATGGTGATGCCGGAATAGAACTTCTCCCAGATCCTGGGCACCGCGAGGAATGCGGTCGGCTGCACCTCGCGCAGATTGTCCGGCACCGTCTCCGGGCTCTCGGCAAAATTCATCACCGAGCCGAGCGCGAGCGAGATGTAGTAGCCGCCGACCCGCTCGGCGACGTGGCAGAGCGGCAGGAACACCAGCCGCTCCTCGCTGTCGGTCGAGGGGTAGAGATCGTTGGCGTGGCGCATCTGGTGCGTCACGCTGCGGTTGGAATGCATCGCGCCCTTGGGCGGGCCCGTGGTGCCCGACGTGTAGACCAGGATCGCGAGGTCGGCAGCGGTGCGGCTGCCGGTCATCTCGTCCCACAGCGCCGCATTGCCCCACGCATGATTGCGGCCGAGCGTCGTGAATTCGCCGAGCGACAGCACCATCGGATCGGAAAATCCGCTCAGGCCTTCCATGTCGAACACGACGATCTTTTCCAGCGTCGGGCAGCGCGACCGGCAGGTCAGCACCTTGTCGAGCTGCTCCTCGTCCTCGACGAAGATCACTCGGGTGCGGGAATCATTGACGAGGTATTCGACCTGCGCCGCCGAATCGGTCGGGTAGATGCCGGAGGAGACGCCGCCGGCGCACAGGATGCCCATGTCGGCATAGACCCATTCCGGCACCGCGTTGGCGACGATCGAGGCGACGTCGCCGGAGCGGAATCCGGTCGCGTGCAGGCCGTAGGCGATGTCCTTGGAGATCTGCAGCCATTCGCGCCAGCTGGTCGGCTGCCAGATGCCGAACTTCTTCTCGCGGATCGCGGGCCTGTCGCCACGCGTCTGGACCGCGAGCAGAAAGCTCCTCGCGATCGTGTCGGCAACCGTCAGCACCGCTGGTCCTGCCACGCGCGCTCCCTCCTCTGCCGCCCGTCTCACGCGCCGGATCGAGTGCCGGTCTTGTTCGCGAAACAGGCCTGAAATCTAGCTCCAACCGTCTCTCAGTGCCAAACCTTCCTCGGCGTCACCGCCACGTCTTCTTCTTTTTCCAGCGCCGCTCGCCCCGCGCGCCGGCTTCCTTGGCGCCGAGATAGAACTCCTGGATATCGGGTGAATTCATCAGCCGCTCGCAGGTGTCGTTCATGACGACGCGGCCGATCTCCAGCACATAGCCGTAGTGCGCCGTCTCCAGCGCGATCTTGGCATTCTGCTCTACCAGCAGGATCGACATGCCCTGTTCCTCATTGACGCGGCGGATGATGGTGAAGATCTCCTTCACCAGGATCGGCGACAGCCCAAGGGACGGCTCATCCAGCAGCAGCAGCGTCGGCCGGTTCATCAACGCGCGGCCGATCGCGAGCATCTGCTGCTCGCCGCCCGAAAGCTGCCCGGCCGGCTGACCGAGCCGCTCCTTCAACCGGGGAAAATAGCCGTAGACGCGCTCAAGGTCCTGCGCCACACCGTCGCGGTCCTTGCGCAGATAAGCGCCCATCATCAGGTTCTCGCGCACCGACAGGAACGGAAACACCTCGCGGCCTTCCGGCACATGGCTGAGGCCGAGCCGCACGATCCGGTCGGCCTCCATGCGCTGGACCGGCTTGCCGAGGAATTCGATCGAGCCCTTCTGCGGGTCGAGGATGCCGGAGATCGTCTTCAGCACCGTGGTCTTGCCGGCGCCGTTGGCGCCGAGCAGCGTCACGATCTGGCCGCGCGGCACCTCGAGGCTGATGCCGCGGATCGCCATGATCGGCCCATAATAGCTTTCGATGTTGGAGAGCTTCAGGATGATGTCCGCCGCGCTCATGCCATCATCCTCATGCGCCCAGATAGGCCGCGACGACGTCGGGATGGTGCTGCACCTCGGACGGCGAGCCCATCGCCAGCACGCGGCCGTAGTTCAGCGCGATGACGCGGTCGGACACCCGGTTGACCAGCGTCATGTCGTGCTCGACCATCAGTACGGTGATGCCGAGCTCGCTCTTCATGTCGCGGATCCAGAACGACATGTCGTCGGTCTCCTCGACATTGAGGCCGGACGACGGCTCATCGAGCAGGATCAGCTTCGGCTCCGAGCACAGCGCCCGCGCCAGCTCGATCACCTTCCGCACGCCGTAAGGCAGGCCGGAGATCAGCTTGTCGCGGTAGGGCTCGAGATCGAGGAATTCGATCACCTGCTCGACCCGGCGGCGATGCGCCTTCTCGCCGGCGCGGACGCTCGGCAGGAACAACAGCTCCTGCCAGAGCCGGCTGGTGGAATGGCGATGGCGGCCGACCAGGAGATTGCTCAACACGGTCGCATTCTCGAACAGCTCGATGTTCTGGAAGGTGCGCGCGATGCCAAGCTTGGCGATATCGTAGGCCGGCTCCTGGGTGATGTCCTGGTCCTCGAAGAAGATCCTGCCCGAGGTCGGCTGGTAGATCCGCGAGATCAGGTTGAAGATCGAGCTCTTGCCGGCTCCGTTGGGCCCGATGATCGACAGGATCTCGCCCTTCTCGACCGCGAAGCTGACGGCATCGACCGCCTTGAGGCCGCCGAAATGCAGCGACAGGTTCTCGGCGCGGAAATAGCTCATCGGTTCCGCTCCGATTTCACATAGATCTTCTGCCGCTTGAAGGTCGCGCGCTTGTACAGCGGGAACAGCTGGAAGAAGAGCTTGATCTTGAGCCAGCGGCCATAAAGTCCCAAGGGCTCAAAGAGCACGAACCCCACGATGATGATGCCGTAGATCGCACCCTTCAGCCCGTTGGCGGAAGCAACGGCCGCGACCGCGTCCTGGATGTGCCCCGCGCGGTCGGTGCCGGCGCCCAGGGTCGCCGCGACGCCGCCGATCACGCCGGGCATGTCGTCCTTCAGATAGGTCAGGAACGGATCGATCATGACCAGGAAGATCGCACCCAGCACTGCACCATGCAGGCTGAACGTGCCGCCGATCAGGATCACGATGATGAACTCGATCGATAGCTGCAAAGTGAACATCTCGGGCGAAATGAAGGAGAGCTTGTGGGCGAACAGCACGCCGGCAAAACCGGTGATCGCCGCCGAGATCGCGAACGACTTCACCTTGTAGAGCGCGACATTGATCCCCATGCTGCGCGCCGCGGTCTCGCTGTCGCGGATCGCGACAAAGGCACGCCCGGTCGGCGAACGCAGCAGATTGAGCGTGCCGACGATGGTCAGCACCAGCACCGCCAGGCAGAGATAGTAGAAGGTCGGGCCGTCGCGCGACACCGTGGTGCCGAGCAGCTGCATGGTCTTGATCCGCATGCCCTCATTGCCGTTGGTCACGGTTTCCCAGCGCGCCAGGATTTCCTCGACGATGAAGGCAAACGAGATCGTCGCGATGACGAGATAAATGCCTTGCAGCCGCAGCGCGGGAAATCCGACCAGCGCGCCGACCACGCCGGTGAGCAACCCCGCGGCGAGGAAATAGACCGGAAACGGCACGTTGAATTGCTGCAGATAGGCCGCGGTGTAGGCGCCGATCGCGAGAAACGCGGCATGGCCGAGCGAGGCCTGTCCGGTGAAGCCGGTCAGGATCATCAACCCGACGCCGACGGTCGCATAGATGCAGACGAAGACGAGCTGGCTCATCAGATAGCTGGAGAGCACATAGGGCGCGATCAGCAGCACCGCCAGCAACAGGCCGTAGGAATAGACGTAGCCGGAATGCGAGAACAGCCTGATGTCGTCTTCGTAGCTGGTCTTGAAGAGAAACCGCATGCGTCGCTCCTCAGACCTTTTTCCGGACGTGAAGGCCGAACAGGCCCTCGGGCTTGAGCAGCAGGACCGCGAGCAGCACGAGATAGGGCGCGACGTCCTTCCATCCCTGCGGCAGGTAGAAGCCGGCCATGCTCTCGATCACGCCGATCAGGACGCCGCCGACCACCGCGCCCGGGATCGAGCCGAAGCCGCCGAGCACGGCGGCCGGAAACGCCTTCAGCCCGAGCACCAGGCCGACATTGGAATGGATGAAGGTGATCGGCGCCAGCAGCACGCCGGCACAGGTCGCCACCGCCGCCGAGATCGCCCAGACGATCGAGACCACGCGCTTGACCGGGATGCCCATGTAATAGGCAGCCAGCATGTTCTCGGAGCTGGCGCGCATCGCGGTGCCGAGCGTGGTGCGGTTGAAGAACAGGTAGAGCAGCGCGCACAGGATGATGGTCGCCGCGATCACCGACAATTTGTCATAGGCTAGCACCAGGCTGCCGATCCGCAGCACGCCCTGGCTGAACGGCGTCTCGATCTTGAAGTCGTCGGTGCCCCAGATCATGCCGGCGATCGAGCGCAGGAAATAGCCGAGCCCGATCGTCGCCATGATGATGGAGAACTGCGGATAGCCGAGGATCGGCCGCACCACGAGCCGCTCGGCCAGCATGCCGAACAGTGCCATGCAGATCACCGCGCCGGCGAAGCCGATCCAGTAATTCAGTCCGAGCATGCCGATGAAGGTGAAGGCGAAAAAGCCGCCCAGCATCATCAGATCGCCTTGCGCGAAATTGACGACCTCGGTTGCCTTGTAGACCAGCACGAAGCCAAGCGCGATCAGGCCGTAAACGCAGCCGAGCGCAATGCCGCTGACGAGCTGCTGAACAAAGTCCAGCATCGTTCCCTCCCCGATGCCCGGCGATTCTTATCCGATCGCTCGTCGCATCCCGCCTTCACGCCCTTGTGTCCGAAGCGCTGAAGGCCGCCTATGTCCAGCCCCGATTGAGCCAAAAGGCCCGATCCCTGTCAACAAACCCCTGATCCGGCTATATCATCACATTTGCGGAGATTTGCCGCAGCACGGACTAATACGGATATCGCTTCCGATTTGTCCCGTGCGATTCACTGCACCGAAACGGTTTTTATCCAAGCTACGCAACCGACGAGCGAAATTCCGGATCGCCCACACACCATGACATCGCAACTGTCCGCACTCGCCGTGCGAGGGTTAACCAAGCGTTTTGACCGCCCGGCGGTCGACGCGCTCGATCTCACCATCCGTGTCGGCGAGTTCTATGCGCTGCTCGGACCGAACGGCGCGGGCAAGACGACGACGCTGCGCATGGTGGCAGGGCTGCTGCGGCCCGATGCCGGCTCGGTATCGGTCCTCGGTATCGATGCGCTGGCCGATCCGGTCTCAGCCAAGCAGATCATGGCCTGGGTGTCCGACGAGCCGATGATCTATGACAAGCTGACGCCGCTGGAATATCTCGAGTTCGTCGCCGGCCTGTGGGGCATCGATCCCCGCACCTCGGAGAAGTCGGCGCGCAATCTCCTGATCTCGCTCGGGCTCGAGCCGCATCTCAACGAGCGCTGCGAGGGTTTCTCCAAGGGCATGCGCCAGAAGGTGGCGCTGGCCGGCGCGCTGGTGCACGAGCCGCGCCTGATCATTCTCGATGAACCGCTGACCGGCCTCGACGCGCTGTCGGCGCGTCACGTCAAGGGGTTGCTGCAGGAGCGCGTCCGCACTGGCTGCACAGTGATCATGACGACGCATATTCTGGAAGTCGCCGAGCGCATGGCCGACCGCATCGGCGTGATCGCGGCCGGCAGGCTGATCGCCGAGGGCACGCTGGCCGAGCTGCGCGCGCAGAACGGCCGCAACGACACCACGCTCGAGGACATGTTCATCGCGCTGGTCGATACCGAAGCGGCGGCCGCGTGAGCTCGGTCGTCCATCTCGGCTGGTTTGCCCGCCACGAATTCCGCCTAGCCTGGCGCGAATGGCTGGCGATGATGACCGGCGGCCGGCGTCGGCGCAATCGCGCCGTGATCGGGCTCGTGATCTTCGCGGCGATCCTGCATCTGCCGGCCTACGCCGTGGTCCATCGCTATGCCGACCTGCGGTTTCCGCTCGATCCGTCCTCGCTGATCGTGCTGACGGCGACGATCTTCCTGGCCTGGGCGCTGATGCTGTCGCAGGCGATCGAGTCGGTGACCCGCGTGTTCTATGCCCGCGCCGATCTCGATCTCATCATGTCGTCGCCGGCGAAGCTCACCAACATCTTCTCGATCCGGATCGCCGCGATCGCGCTCACGGTGAGCAGCATGGCGCTGCTGCTGTCGACGCCGTTCATCGACGTGCTGGTGTATCTCGGCGGGGCGCGCTGGCTCGCCGGCCTCGGCGTCGTGCTTGCGATCGGGGTGTCGGCGGCGGCCACGGCGATCGCCGTCACCGCGTTCCTGTTTCGCCTGATCGGGCCGGGCCGGACCCGGCTGGTGGCGCAGATCGTCTCCGCCGTGATCGGCGCGGGCTTCGTCATCGCACTGCAGGTCGTCGCCGTGCTGTCCTACGGCACGCTGTCGCGCTTTGACTTTCTGACCTCGGATACCGCGGCACGCATTGCGCCGGCCCCCGACAGCCTGCTGTGGTGGCCGGCGCGCGCATCGCTCGGCGACGTCGATATCATGCTGCTGCTGCTGGCCGCAACGCTCGTGTTGCTCGGCGTCGTGATGACGGTGTTCGCACCGCGATTTGCCGACACGGTCGCAAGCGTCGCCGCCAATCCGGCCGCGGTCACGCAGGGGCGCGCCCGCGCGTTCCGCCCCGGCTCGCGGCAGCAGGCGCTGCGCCGCAAGGAGTTTTTGTTGCTGCGCCGCGATCCGTGGCTACTGTCGCAGAGCCTGATGCAGATGCTCTATCTGCTGCCGCCGGCGCTGATGTTGTGGCGCAGCTTCTCCGGCACGTCGACCGCGATCGTGCTGATCACGCCGGTCGTGGTGATGGCCGCAGGCCAGCTCGCCGGCGGCCTTGCCTGGCTGACCATCTCGGGCGAGGACGCGCCCGATCTGGTGGCGACCGCACCACTGCCGCCGTCACGCGTGACGCGCGCCAAGATCGAGGTCGTCCTGATCGCCATCGCCGCCATCTTCGCGCCGCTGGTGGCGGCACTTGCGTTTGCCTCGCCGCAGCAGGCCGCGGTGACGGCGATCGCGATCATGATCGCGACCGCATCGGCCGCCGCCGTCCAGCTCTGGTTCCGCGCGCAGGCCAAGCGCAGTCAGTTCCGCCGGCGCCAGACCTCCTCCCGGATCGCCACCTTCGCGGAAGCGTTCTGCTCGATCGGCTGGGCCGCAACCGCGGCGCTGGCCCTGACGATCCCGGTTGCCGCGGTGGTCAGCGGCATACTGACGCTGCTGACGCTCGCCATCGCCTGGAAGATCAGCCCGCGGCACTAGGTCGTCATCACCTCCAGCACCGCCGCGGCAAACGTCTCCGGCGCTTCCTGCGGCAGATTGTGGCCGGCGCGCGGGATCACGCGATAGGCGCGGCGGGCCGTGTACTTGGCTGCGCTGGCACTGCCGTCGGCGGCAGCTGTCACCCCGTCATCGGCGCCGTCGAGCGTGATGGTAGGGACCGTAATCACAGGCAGCGTGTCCAGCCGCCGCTGCAAATCCGCATATTGCAGGTCCCCTTCGACAACGCCGTAGCGATGCCGGTAGCTGTGAATCACCACGTCGACATAATCGGGATTGTCGAATGCGACGGCGGTCCGCTCGAAGCAGGCATCGTCGAATGCCCAGCTTGGCGACCATTGCGACCACAGGATCCGCGCGATGCCGCTCCGGTTGGCGGCGAGCCCCGCCCGGCCGCGTTCAAGCTGGAAGTAGTACTGGTACCACAGCGGCACCTCGCGCTCCGGCCGCGCCGGCACCATGGCATGCGCGATGTCCTGGATCATGTAGCCGTTGGTGCAGACCAGTCCGATGCATCGTTCCGGCCAAAGCGCCGCACCGATCGAGGCGGCGCGGCCGCCCCAGTCATAGCCGGCGAATACCGCGCGCCTGATGCCGAGCGCATCCATCAGCGCCATCATGTCGGCGCCGACCGCCGCCTGCTCGCCCGAACGCGGCGTCGCCTTGTCGCGGAACGTGGTCGGTCCGTAGCCGCGCAGATAGGGCACGATGACCCGGCAGCCCTGCGCCGCCAAGGCAGGCGCGACGTCGACATAGGAGTGGATGTCGTAGGGGAAGCCGTGCATCAGCAGCACCGCCGGACCGTCGGCCGGGCCGGCTTCGTAATAGGCGATGTTGAGCACGCCTGCGTCGACATGGCGCAAGGGCTCGAGCCGCTTGGTCGATGACGCGCGTGGCGAAGCGACAGTGTCGGTCACGCATAGCTCCCTGATTTCTGCTACCTGCACGGCATGGTAGCGCGTCCCGGCGCAATAATCGCCTGGATCGCGTTGCAGTCAGCGCCATGGAGCGATGCGCGGCCTCATCATGACGACCCGCCGAATGCGCGATAGTCTTGCGACCGCGGATATCGCCGGAGACCGAACAGTTGATGCCGAGATTGCTCGCCGCGCTCGTCTTGCTGGGAACGCTGACCAGTCACGCCTTCGCGCAGGATGCCCAGCGCAGCGAATGCCTGGCGATGGCCGATGCGCCGCCGCGTACCACGCCGGCGAGCTACCGGCGCGTTGCGGCCAAAGCGGACGAGGTCGCGATCACCTATGCCGGCCATTCGACCTATTACATCGACACGCCCGGCGGCGTCCGAATCGCGACCGACTACAACGGCGTCTATCGAACCGGGCGGCTGCCCGATGTCGTCACCATGAACCGGGCGCATGAGACGCACTACACGCTGTTCCCCGACCCGAAAATTCCCCATGTGCTGCACGGCTGGGGCGAGAACGGCCAGGCCGCGCATTACGCGGAGCGCATCGGCGACGTCTATATCCGAAACGTCACGTCGGACATCCGGCGCTATTGGGGCGAAGGCTCCGGCGGCGAGATGATCAAGGACGGCAACTCGATCTTCATCTTCGAGGTCGCCGGCCTCTGCATCGGCCATCTCGGCCACCTCCACGTCAAGCTCGACGACAGTCAGTTCGCCGCGATCGGCCGACTCGACATCGTGATGGTGCCGATCGACGGCACTTATACGATGTCGCTCGACGGCATCTCCGAGATCACCAAACGCCTGCGCGCTTCGGTCGTGCTGCCGATGCATCGCTTCGCGACCCCGCTCGACGAGTTCATGCGCCTGATCGGCCAGCAATTCGAGATCGACCGGCGCGGCGGCGAGCGAACTTTAAGGATTTCGCGCGACACCCTGCCGTCGACGCCGATGGTGATCATCCTCGACGGGGTATGACGTCTCTGTTCAACAAGAAGCAAAACCAAACGGGAGTGAAAATCCATGGCCAGCACCCTGCCCGCCTCTGCCAGCGGGCTCTATGCCAATCCGCGCGAAGACTGGCTTGCCCAATACACCGAAGAGATCATCGATCCGGCCCGCCCGATCGTCGATCCGCATCATCATCTCTGGGATCGTGGCGGCTTGCGCTACCTGATCGAGGAGATGCGCGACGACATCGCCTCCGGCCACAACATTGTGGCGACCGTCTATGTCGACTGCCGGTCGATGTATCGCGCCGACGGGCCGGAGGCGTTCCGCCCGGTCGGCGAGGTCGAGTTCGCCAACGGCGTCGCCGCGATGGCGGCGAGCGGCGGCTACGGCAAGACGGCGATCTGCGCCGGCATCGTCAGCCACGTTAACCTTCTGATCGGCGATCAGGCCAAGGCGGTGCTGGAGGCGGAGATTGCGGCCGGCAACGGCCGGTTCCGCGGCATCCGCCACTCCTCAGCCTGGGACGAGGACCCCAACGTCGCCCACATGTATGCGAACCGACCGAAGGGCATCCTGCTCGATTCCAACTTTCGTAGGGGGTTCGCGTGCCTGGCGCCGCTCGGCCTCAGCTTCGACGCCTGGTTGTTCCACCCGCAGATCGGTGAGCTCACCGACCTCGCCCGCGCGTTTCCCGACACCAGGATCGTGCTCGACCATTGCGGCGGCCCGGTCGGCACCGGCCGCTTCGCCGGCAAGCGCGAAGAGACCTTTCCGGTCTGGAAGGCCTCGATCCAGGAGATCGCCAAATGCCCGAACGTCGTGGTCAAGCTCGGCGGGCTCGCGATGTGCCTGCTCGGTTACGACTTCCACCTCCGCCCCAGGCCACCGTCGTCGGAGGAACTCGCCGCCGCCTGGCGACCCTATGTGGAGACCTGCATCGAGGCGTTCGGCCCGAGCCGTTGCATGTTCGAGAGCAACTTCCCACCTGATAAGGGGCAATGCAGTTATCAGGTCATCTTCAACACCTTTAAACGGCTTGCATCACAATATAGCGAAGCCGAAAAGACGGCGTTGTTCTTGAAGACGGCAAAGGATGTCTATCGGCTCGATATCGGGTAAACTTCCGACTCATGGATGACGGCATCACCATCCGGCCGCTTCGAGAGGCTGATGCGGAAGCGGTGGTCGAACTTTACGCAAAGGCAGCTGCGGTGGAACCGCGGCTAGGCCCTGTCACGCTGCCGCAATGGGACCAGTTCCTGAAGCTGCCGCAGAACCGCGGCGGGCGCGACTTTCGCATTGCCGAGCGGAATGGCGTGCTCGTCGGCCTCGCCGAATCCTCGCTGCGCGACCAGGGCGCGCATTATTCCCGGTTTCTCAAGATCGTGGTGGCGCCCGAGCTGCGGCGCCGCCGGATCGCTCTCGCGCTGTTCGACGACGTGCT
Source organism: Bradyrhizobium sp. USDA 3364 (assembly GCF_054056355.1). NCBI lineage: Bacteria > Pseudomonadati > Pseudomonadota > Alphaproteobacteria > Hyphomicrobiales > Nitrobacteraceae > Bradyrhizobium > Bradyrhizobium sp. USDA 3364. Next base: position 3,316,890 of record NZ_JBSRYG010000002.1, on the reverse strand, counting down.
TGCGATCGACGCCGATCCCGGTCTCACCGTGCAGACGCTGGTGAGCAGCGACTGGCCGGCGGGAATGGCCTTCGTCGCCGCCTTCGGCTTTGTTCACAATGAGTCCGAGATCGGGATGAAGTGCGTCGAGCCGTTGCAGCCGGCGCGAACGCTCGCGGCCGCGCGCGCCACCATCGAGCAGGTCAGCGACGTCACCGCCTGCGCGGGCGAGGTCGCGCGCATCCACAACGCCGCCTATGCCTCGGACGACGCGTTCCGCCTGTATTCACCGGAGGAGATGGCGCAGGTCCTGACCGAGACCGAAGTCTGGATCGCGTCGGAAGATGGGCAGATGTCGGGCTTCTGCCTCACCGAGCCGGAGCGGAACTCGATGTGGATCGAGTCGGTCGCGGTCGACCCGGCGCGGCAGGGACGCGGGCTCGGCCAGCTCCTGGTCTATCGCGTGCTGAGCGCGCACGACGTGTCGGTCGAGCATCCCTGCTGGCTCAACGTCTCGAGCCGGAACGCCCCCGCACTGAAGATCTATCGCCGCCTCGGCTTCAAGCCGCAGCACGAGACCTGCCGCTTCAGCGCCACGCGAGGCGAACTGATCGCCTCACGCGCACGGCGCTTTGGTTAGCGAGTCGTTACGCCCACTCGCCCTTGCGGAACACCGGCACGCTGCGGCCGTCCGCGTGGATGCCGTCGATGTCGGTGTGGGCGGAGCCGATCATCCAGTCGATGTGAATGAGGCTCTTGTTGCCGCCCTGCTCGGCGATCTGCTGCGGCGTCAGCTTGTCGCCGTTGACGAAGCATTTCGAGTAGCACTGGCCGAGCGCGATGTGCGAGGCGGCGTTCTCGTCGAACAGCGTGTTGAAGAACAGCAAGCCGCTCTTCGAGATCGGCGAGGAGTGCGGCACCAGCGCGACCTCGCCGAGGCGGCGCGCGCCCTCGTCGGTGTCGAGCACCTTCTTCAGCACTTCCTCGCCGCGCGAGGCCTTGGCCTCGACGATACGGCCTTCCTCGAACTTGACCGAGATATTGTCGATCAGCGTGCCCTGGTAGGACAGCGGCTTGGAGCTGACGACGTGGCCGCTGACCCGGCGGCAGTGCGGCGTGGTGAACACTTCCTCGGTCGGGATGTTGGCATTGCAGACGATGCCGTTCTTGGCGGTCGACGCGCCGCCCTCCCATTCATGACCGTCGGCAAGGCCAATCGTGAGGTCCATGCCGGGACCGGAATATTTCAGCGCGTGGAAGCGCTGGCCGTTCAACCATTCGGTGCGCTCGCGCAGCCTCGCATTGTGCTTTTCCCAGTTGGCGACGGCGCCGTCCTGATCGACCCGGGACGCGGAGAAGATCGCATCCGCAAGCTTGGCCACCGCGACGTCTTCGGCATCGTCGGGGAATACCTGCTTCGCCCACGACGTGCTCGGATAGGCGATGATGTTCCAGTTGGTGTCGAAGTTGACGATCTTCTCCAGCGCCGGCTGGTAGGCGATCGAATTGGCCTTGCTGGCGCGCGCCACCTTGGCCGGGTCTTCGCCCGACAGCAGCATCGGATTGTCGCCGACGATCGCGAGCCGCGCGGTGTTGGCGCCGAACGCCTTCGCCATTCCCTCGTAGAGCCAGCCCGCAGCGCGGTCGAAGCTCGCGTCGTTGCCGTAACGGTAGCGCGCCAGCGTGAGCTCCTCGTCCGAGAAGAACGGGGTCACGAGACCCGCGCCCGCCTTGTAGGCGTGCTCGACGACCCGCCGCACCAGCGGCATCGCGGCGGCAGGCGCCGTCAGCAAGAGATCTTGTCCTGGCTGCAGCTGCAGCCCGACCTTGATCGCGACTTCGGCGAGCCGGTCAAGCTTCACGGGATCGATCGAAGCGGAAAGGTTGCGTTGATGTGCGGTCATGAAGCGTCCGGCCGTGTCGTTTGAGGGCTTTGAGGATTCGTAGTCCAATTCGAGCCGCATTCGCAAGGTTCCTGCCCGTCGCGCCCGATCACGCGACGGCGAGCAATTGCCGCGAATTTTACCGCTTCTCCGAGGCGAGCACCCGGTCGACCATCTCGGGCGCGAGGCCGAGGTAATTTTTTGGCGAGGTAAGTCGGTCGATCGTCGCCCGGTCGATCCGGCTCGCGACGCGCTGATCCGCCGCCAGCGCCTCGGCCAGGGTCAGGCCCCTGTCGTTGGCGACGCGGCAGGCGTCGTAGACCACGTCATGTGCCTCCTGCCGGCCGATCGCAGGCGCGAGCCCCATCATCACGGCCTCGGCCACAATGAGCCCGCGGCTGATGTCGAGATTGTCGGCCATCCGCTTCTCATCGACGATCAGGCCGCCCAGCGCGAACCTGGCCTGGTGCAACGCGCCCGCGGTCAGCACGAAGCTTTCCGGGATCGCCATCCATTCGGCGTGCCACGGACCGGTGGCGCGTTCGAAATCCTGCACCATCGCATCCAGCATCAGGCCGGCATGCTGGCGCACCGCCTTGGCGGCGGCGAGCATCAGCTCCGACGAGATCGGGTTGCGCTTCTGCGGCATGGTCGAGGAGGCGCCGCGCCCCTTCACGAACGGCTCGTAGACCTCGGCGAACTCGGTCGACGCCATGATCATGATGTCGAGCGCGATCTTGCCGAGCGTTCCCGTGACCAGCGCGAGGAAATTCACCGCTTCAGCGAACCCATCGCGCGCGACGTGCCAGGTCGAGACGGGCACGCCGAGGCCAAGCTCCTCGCACAGCGCTTGCTGGACCTCGAACCCCTTGTCAGCCAATGAGGCCAGCGTGCCGGCGGCGCCGGCGAATTGGCCGACCAGCACGCGCGGCTTCAGCTCCGCCAACCGTGCGGCGTGGCGATCGAAGGCGGCAAGCCAGATCGCCGTCTTGTAGCCGAAGGTCACCGGCAGCGCCTGCTGCAGATGGGTGCGGCCGGCCATCGGCGTGTCGCGGTATTTCTTCGAGAGATCGGCCAGGATGCTGCGCAGCGCCGCGATGTCGTCTTCAACGATCTTGAGACCGTCGCGCAGTTGCAGCACCACGGCGGTGTCCATGATGTCCTGCGTGGTCGCTCCCCAGTGCACATAGCGGCCGGCCTCGCCGCATTGCTTCGCCATCTGATGCACCAGCGGCAGGATCGGGTAGCCGACCACATCGGTCTCCTGCCGCAGCAGGTCGAAATCGAACGCGGCAACATCGGTGCGCTTTGCGATCTCCTTGGCAGCTTCCACCGGGATCACGCCGCAGCGCGCCTCGGCCTTCGCCAGCGCGACTTCGACCTCGGCATAGCGCGCAATCGCCCGCAGGTCGGAAAACACCTCGCGCATCTCGCGCGTGCCGAAGGCATCGCGAAACAGCACGGAATCGAGCACGGTCGTCGAGGTCGGAAAGGCGGACATGGATGGATCCTGTTGCCGGTCGCAGTCGGCAACGTCCCTATCACGCCACAGGCCGCTGCCCTACCCCTCCGGCGGCACCTCGCCGAACACCTCGGCCGCGATCTTGCTGGTCTCGATCGCAGCCGGAATGCCGCAATACATCGCCACCAGCAGCAGCACGTCCTGCACCTGCGCGGCGGTGCAGCCATTGGCCAGCGCGCCCTTGGCATGAACGCGGAACTCGGCGGGCTTGCTGCTCGCCGCGGTGATGCCGAGCATCACCAGGCTGCGGATCTGGTCGGACAGCCCGTTGCGCTCCCAGACGTCGCCATAGACGTAGGCATTGATGATGTTTTGCAGCGGCGTACCAAAATCGCCCGCGGCCGCCATCCGCTTGGCGACATCGACCTCGCCGAACATCTTCTGGCGCCGGCGCAGCCCGCGCGCATGGAGATCGCTGATGTCCACCATCGTCGTCTGGCTCCCCCTGTATGGGCTATTTATACGGATAATTATGGCGGGCCTCAATATTCTGAAGGGCCTCTCGCTTGCATTTCTGACGTATTTGTCCGTATAAATTTGCAAAAGCAGACATGGAGGGGACCGGGATGAAGTTACGGCTGGGGCTGCTCGTCGTCCTGTTCCTTTTTGCGCTTTCGGCCTTCCCGGTGCGCGCGGCGGACGATTTCCCGCAACGGCCGCTCAGGATCATCGTGCCGTTCCCGGCCGGCGCCGGCCCCGACAATGTCGCGCGCATGGTCGGCCAGCATCTGCAGGATGCGTTCGGCCGGACCGTGCTGATCGAGAATCGCGCCGGCGCGCTCGGCAGCATCGGAGCGCAGGAAGTCGCTCGCAGCGCGCCCGACGGCTACACGCTGTTGATGGGCACCAACACCACCCATGCCAGCAACGTCGCAACGTTGAAGAGCCTGGCCTACGACCCCGTGAAGGATTTCGCGCCCGTCATCCGCACCACCACGACGGCGATGGTGCTGTTGGTCAATCCGAAGCTTGCGGCCAGGGACCTGCCGCAGTTCCTCAGCTACGCCAAGGCGAACCCCAATCTGACCGCGGGCTACGGCTCCGGCGCATCGCAGATCTCGATCGCGCAATTGCAGTCGCGCGGCGGCCTGTCGCTGATCGCGGCCTCCTACCGTGGCGTGCCGCAGGCGATGACCGACGTGATGGCGGGGGTGATCGACCTGACCTTCGGCGATTTCTCGGTCGCGATCCCGCAGATGCAGGGCGGCACCTTGCGCGGCATCGCCGTGACGTCGGCGGCGCGCAACGAGCTGACGCCCGGCTTGCCCGCGCTCTCCGAAGCAATGCCCGGCTTCGAGGCCACGATCTGGTACGGGCTGTTCGCGCCGGCCGGCACGCCGGAACCGGTGGTCAACAAGATCTACGCCGAATGCGCCAAGTACCTCGCGATGCCGGAGACCAGGAAGAAGCTCGCCGATGTCGGCGTGATCGTGGCGCCGCTCGCGCCCGCCGAGTTCGGTGCCTTCGTCAAGAGCGAGGTCGTGCGCTGGTCGGCGGAGGTGAAGGCCGCCGGCATCCAGCCGCAATAGCGCGAAGCGGCGCCGCGTCATGGCTCGCGAGACACCTGTCGGCATGATCGGCCTGGGGCTGATGGGTTCAGCGCTTTCGGCGCGGCTGATCGATGCCGGCATCGGGGTGATCGGCTTCGACATCGATGCAGCGAAGACGGACGGGTTGAGGGCCAGCGGCGCCGAGTTCGCGGCTTTCGCCGCCGACGTCGCGGCGCGGTGCCGGACCATCGTCATCGCGGTCTATGACGCAACCCAGGTCAAGCGATTGCTGCCGGACCTCGCCAACGCAGCGCAGCCGCCGCTCGTGATCTGCACCACCACCTGCGCGCCCGACGAGATCACCGTGATCGCCGAATTCGCGGCGCGCTCGCATCTGGCCTTCATCGAGGCGCCGATCTCGGGCACCAGCACCGAGGTCCGCGCCGGAACGGCCACCGCGCTGGTCGCGGGCGAAGGCGACATCATCGCAGCCGCCGCGGCGACGCTCGACATCCTCTGCCCACAGCGGATCAACGTCGGGACGATCGGCAATGCGAGCCGCACCAAGCTCGCCATCAACCTGATCCTGCAGAACAATCGCGCCGCGTTGGCCGAGGGCATCGCCTTTGCCGAGTCTCTCGGCCTCGACGGCGCGGCCTTCCTTGCGAGCGCGCGGCAATCGGCGGCATATTCCAGGGTGATGGACAGCAAGGGACCGAAGATGCTGGCGCGGGATTTCTCGCCGCAATCGCATATCGCGCAGACCCTGAAGGACGCCGAATTGATCCTGCAGGAGGCCGGCCGGCACGGCCTGCGCCTGCCGCTGACCTCTGCACAGGCCGAGCTGCTGCGCGCGGCGATCGCGCTTCTCGGCCCTGACGGCGACAGCGCCGCTGTGATCGAGGCGATCCGTGCCGGACGCGATCAGGACAGGGAACACTCATGATCAATTGTGCGATCGCAGGCCTCGGCCGGTGGGGCCGCGCGCTGGTCGAGGCCGCGCGCAACGAGCCTCGGCTCAGGCTGACAAGCGCGGTGGAACCCGACCTCGCCGGCGCCGCGAGCTTTTGCACCGCGCATGGTCTCTCCGTCGCGGCGAACCTGGACGATGTACTTGCCGACCCGGCCATCGATGCCGTGCTGCTGGCGACGCCGCATTCGCTGCACAAGGGCCAGGTGATCGCGGTCGCCAGAGCCGGCAAGCAGGTGTTTTGCGAGAAGCCGCTGGCGCTTCGGCGCGACGATGCGGCGGAGATGTTCGCAGCGTGCCGCACGACCGGCGTGACGCTCGCGGTCGGGCATAACCGCCGGTTCTGGCCCTCGATGCAGGCGCTGCGGGCGATTGTCGCCAGTGGTGAGCTCGGCACGATCCTTCATGTCGAGGGCCACAACAGCAACGAGAACTCGCAGGCCATCACCCAGGGCTGGCGGCTGTCGCCCAAGGAGTCGCCGGGCGGTGGACTGACCGGCGCGGGCCTGCATGTGCTCGACGGTTTCGTCAGCCTGCTCGGCCCGCCCCGCCAGGTCTATGCCCGGTTGAGTGAACGCGAGGCTGGGCCACCGCCGCTCGACACTGCAACTTTAGCGATTGAATTTGTGAATGGCGTGAGTGCAACCCTTGCGACAATCCGCGCAACACCGTTCTATTGGCGCGTGCATGTGTTCGGAACGAAGGGATCTGCCGAGGTGCTCGACGAACTGACATTGGTGCTACGGACATCCGGCGAGGCGCCTGCGACGCGACGCTTCCCGGCGGTCGACACGCTCACCGCGGAACTTGCTGCCTTTGCCGACGCGGTCGAAGGCAAGCAGCCATTCCCGGTGCACGAAGCAGAGGTGCTCGCTACGCTCGCCGCGTTCGAGGCCGCGCTGCAATCGATGCAGTCTGGACATCCGGTCGCCTGCCATACGGCATACCAGTGATCTGCCATGTCTGAACAACCGGACAGAGCGCGATCGTCCCGCTACCGCGACATCGCCACCGGGCTGCAGAAGGACATCCGTCTCGGCACCTACGCGGTCGGCAATCTGCTGCCGACCGAAACCGAGCTGATGGCGAGCTACCAGGCGAGCCGCCAGACCGTGCGCGAGGCGTTGCGCATCCTGATCGACCAGGGCCTGATCGTCCGCCGTGCCGGCCTCGGTTCGGTGGTGATCGCCTCCGAGCCGCCTGTGCTGTTCACCCACAGCGTCAAATCGCTTGGCGAATGGCTACGCTATTCCAACGAGACCTATCGCGACGTCGTGAACAGCAGCGACATCGTCGCCGACCGCAAGCTGGCCGGCCTCCTGAAATGCGAGCCCGGCAGGAGCTGGTTCCTGATCGAGGCGGTGCGCCGCTCCGACCAGTTCGCCGCCCCGCTCGGCTGGACCGAGATCTACGTGCTGCGCCGGTTCGCCGATGTGGTGACCCGCAGCGACCACGGCCGCACCCCGGTGCACGAGCAGATCGCCAAGATGTATGGCCAGGTCACCGAACGCGCGCAGATGGAAATCTTCGTGCGGGGCATGCCGGCGCCGATCGCCAAGGCGCTCGGCGTCAAGACGGGGTCGCCGGCGCTCACCGTGGTACGCCGCTACTACGGCCTGCGCGAGGAACTGTTCGAGGTCACCATCACCACGCACCCCGAGGGGCGCTACACCTACACGATGGACATGCAGCGCTCGCTGCGGCCGAAGCTCTAGCCGGGGCTCCCGCGACTTTAGCGCACCCGCGCCAGATGGGTGGGGGCGGAGGTATGTGCCATCTGCGGAGTGCCACTCACACCCCAGATCGCGACCGCGATCAGCGCGGCCGCCCAGACATATGGCACAGCATTCGGCTTCTTCATTTCCGAGATCATCCCCAAGCATCTCAGGAGCACTGACGAGTCTCTCGACCGTGGTCGTTACCGTCTCACCAGACACCTGTCCTTCACAACGCTACTAAGGTTAGACCTTGTCGGTTTCAGGACGTCTTCGCGCGATTCCGGAAATGATTTCGTCGGAACCGGGCTCTCTCATCCGAATTGATGAGACCGCGCGGGTCTCAGCGGCCTCAGCACGATACGAGGCAAATGACCGGAGAGAATTTCCTGCTCAAATTTGAGTCAGATGCACGGCAAACATTCCAAAACGTGTCCGCTGAATTCTTTTTGATTGTCCGCCGCACTGTGGTCGTGGCATGCCTGCGCCTGTGACAGTGTGATGACAAGGGTTTTCCCGTGACTGCCCAACCGGCCAAACCGCATGGCGGCTCCCGCCGCCGCTCCCAGGAAACGCAGGACGAGGTGGCGCGGTCGCTGGAACGGGAGCTGAAGTTCTTGGCGGAAGAGCGCCAGGAGCGCGCTCTCCGGTTCGGCCTCGACCTTGCGGGCAAGACGCCGAAGGTCGACCAGTAGGTCCGCTTCCGCGCCCCGATGCGCGGCTCCCGTCGCCTGCTCGTAGAAGCTCGTCAGAAGATCAGGCGGCGCTGTAGCCGCCGTCGACCACATGCGATGCGCCCGTCATGAAGGACGCCTTGTCCGAGCACATCCAGACCACGGCTTCGGCGATTTCCTCGGGTACGCCCAGGCGGCGGACGGGCACCTTGGCGATGATCTCGTCGTAGCGTTCGTCCATCGTCTCCTTGGTCATCGGCGTCTTGATGTATCCGGGATTGACGCAATTCACGCGGATGCCGTCCTGCGCATATTCGATCGCCGCAGACTTGGTCAGCCCGACGACACCGTGCTTGGTCGCGACATAGTGGCCGGACGTCGCGAGACCGACCAGCCCGGCGATCGAGGCCGTGTTGACGATCGCGCCGCCACCGCCCTGCTTGAGCATCTGCGCCACCTCGTATTTCAGGCACAGGAACACGCCCATCGGATTCACCGAAAACATCTTGGCCACGCTGGGCTGCGTAAGCTCATGAATGCGCTGGCCGGGCGGGCCGACGGAGCGCGCGGCCACGCCGGCATTGTTGAACGCGCAGTCGATGCGACCAAACGCCGAAACCGTGCGCGCCACCATGTTCGCGACATCCGCCTCGTCAGTGACGTCGCCCTGGATCGCGATCGACTGGCCGCCGGCAGCGTTGATCAGGGCAACCGTCTCTTCGATTCCATCCTTTGAGAGATCGGACACCGCCACGCGTGCGCCTTCGCGCGCCATGGCAATCGCCGTTGCCCGGCCGATGCCGGAGCCGCCGCCCGTCACCAACGCAGCCTTGCCGTCCAGAATGCCTGCCATGGAAAACTCCTCCGATCGGAACGGGCCCTAGCGCTTTCCTTCGATTGCGATCTCGACGAGGTATGGGCGACCGGCCGCAACAGCCTTTGCGACTGTCCCGGCGATATCGTCGGCCTTCTCGACCCGGACCGCCTCGACGCCCATGCCGGCAGCGAGATGCACGAAATCGAGCGCGGGGCCGGTGATATCCATGTTCTGATAGGGATGCTGGGTGCCGGCTTCGAAATTCTGGCGCCAGACGTCCACATTGTGCTTGAGGATGCGGTACTCGCGGTTCGCGAGCACCACGAACACGATCGCCAGCTTGTGATGCGCGGCGGTCCACAGCGCCTGGATCGCATACATCGCCGAGCCGTCGCCCGAGATCGCGACAACCGGACGATCCGGCATCGCGACCTTGACGCCGATCGCGCCGGCGAGACCCTGGCCGATACCGCCGCCGCGACCGCCGAAATAATCGCCGAAGCCGCGATAGTCGAAGGCGCGCGCGAGATCGAGGCTCGCCGTGATGCTTTCATCGACGATCACGGCATCATCGGGCAGGCCGCGACGAAGCTCCGCGGTGACGCGCGGCATCGAGCTCGGCTCTCGGTTCCAGCTTTTCTCGACGCGCGCCCGATAGGCTTCGTTCTCCTTCGTCTGCAATTCGGAAAGCCGGGCATTGCGGCCTTGCGCAGCCTGCCTGAACTCCGCACTTGCCTTTGCGCGCAGCGCGTCCGTCAACGCACTGAGGCTGACGGCGATGTCGCCGACGATGCCGGCATCGAGCCGGTTGTTGAACGCAAGACGCTCGGCCGACGCTTCGATCTGGAGCAAGGATGCGCCGTCAGGAATGTGGCCGCCGGGCGCAAACCAGATGTCCTCGAAGAACGGACCGCCGATCAGCAGCACGAGATCGGTATCGCCGAGAGCCTTCCGCACCTGCCTTGCGTCGCCCGGCAGCGACTGCCGATAGCTCGGGTGGCTGGTCGGGAACGGCGCGTGATGCCGCAGCCCTTCGAACCACACGGTGGCACCGATCGCTTCCGTCAGCGCCACCAGCGCCTGCTCGCCGCCCGATCGCGCCACGTCGTCGCCGGCGATGATCGCCGGATTTTTCGACTTCAGAAGCAGCGCGGCCAGCGCGTCGATGCCTGCGGGATCGGGGCGTGTCGAGCGCCACAGATTGTCCGGGGTCGAGGCATCGACCGCGGTCTCCTGCTCCAGGACGTCGATCGGCAGCGACACGAACACCGGCCCCTGCGGCGCATCGGTCGCCACCTTGAACGCGCGCCGCATGATCGGTGCGATCTCGTCGGCGCGCTCGATCTGCACGCTCCACTTCGTCACGGGTGCCGCCATTGCAACGAGGTCATGGCCGAGCAGCGGATTGTTGAGCCGCATCCGCGTATCCTGCTGGCCGGCCGTCACGACCACGGGCGAACTTGCCTTCAGCGCGCCGTAGAGCGAACCGATGCCGTTGCCGAGGCCGGGCGCGACGTGCAAATTGGCGACGGTGACGCGTCCCGACGCCTGCGCGTAGAAGCTGGCGGCGCTGACCGCGACACCTTCATGCAGCGCCATGATGTATTCGAGTTGCGGAAAGGCCGGCAGGCTATCGAGCAGCGGCGTTTCGGTCGTGCCCGGATTGCCGAAGATATGACGCACGCCGTGCGACACGAACGATTCCATCAACACACGACGCCCGCGCATTCGCTCCCTCTTGATCGGCTTTCGATCCGTTTTGTGTATCATCGGCCGGGGAGCGGCCGATGGCAACCATGCGAGACGGCCAGCGTCCGCGCGGCCGGCTGCGTCCTCCGCATGGCTTGATGACGCAACTCGGAGCGCAACGTGGGTCGCGCACACCCTGGTCCTAGGTGGCGTTGAGCGCATCCAGAACGAATTGAATGGTATCAGGCCGAGGAGTGCTCTTTCCCGCGAACCAGCTCTTCAACCAGCCGTCCTATCCCAGCATCGGTGGGACTCCCGGAACCCGGAAGTACGGCGCCTCCCAGAACGACACCAGCTGGCTGCCTTGCTCCGAAACCAGTCTGAGTTCGAGCGTGCTGTTTGCGAAGATCGTCTTGTCGATTTCGCGATGCGACGGCGCGTAGCGGTCCGACAGCAGTCGCAAATGAGGTTCGGCGATCTGCGGTATGGTCAACCGAAGATCGTCGCGCCGCTCGATCTTCGTGAGTTTCAGGTACGGATTCGGTTCTCTCGGATCTCGCCTGCGGACGGCGCGCTCATCCTTGCCGGCCTCGACGCACGGCGCACTATCCGCACGCTCGATGCTGTACCAGTCGTCGCCGATCACGCCATACGCCTTCTCGAACAGGCCGAGCGCGACCATCGTCTATTGGGACGGACCCATCTCCTCCCGATGTGGTGAGGAAGACCCGCGGCTTGTTTTCGCGCGTAATCATCACACGCGGCCAGGAAGCGACCTCGGCCGCACGCGCCGGCGGCGCCAGGACTCTCCCATTGACATAGGCGTAAAGGTAGCTCGCGAGCGGAAGCGCGGCGATGGCGGCAAGCACGAGCGCTTGCGCGCGCCGGCCGTCGCGTTTGGCAACCATCGCGGCCCAGCCGAAGCCAATCATAAAGCCATAAAGCGGAAGCTGGCTTAGAAGAACGATCGTGAATATCAGAGCCACCGGCTTCGGCACCTGTCTCGGGGACAAACAGAATGCTCGACCCTAGCCGGAAGTGCTTGCCGATCCGGTAACCGATTGCTTCAAGTTTCCGGGCGAAAGGCCTGGTAAACCCCAAAGGGCCACCTTGTGGGTGGCCCTTTTGCTCATTTCTTCAGGTCGGCGGCAAAAAACTTGGCAGCCTCGGCCTTGGATTCCTGGTCGGCCTTGGCGTCGTATCTGATCGGGATGTTGAACTTCTTGCCGAGCTCGGTGGCTTCGGGGTTCGTGAACGCGTGCACGGCGCCGGGATATTCGATGATGCGATAATTGACCTTCGCTGCGTCGAAATCCTTCTTCAGCGCGTCGTATTGCTCGCGCTTCACGAACGGATCGTCGGCGCCGTTCATGATCAGCACCTTCGCCTTGACGGTGCCCGGCGCCGGTGCGGGTGTGTTGAGACCAAGGGAAGCATGGAAGCCGGCAACCGCAGCGAGATCGGCGCCGGCGCGCGCCATGTTCAGCACGACCGCGCCGCCGAAGCAGTAGCCGACCGCACCGATCCGCTGCGGATCGACCGAGGCCTGTTTGGCGAGTTGCTCCCGCGCGGCGTTGAAGCGCTGCTCCATCACCTTCGGGTCCTTCATCACCGAGGACGACAGCGAGCCTGCGTCCTTCGGATTGTCGGCGGTCCTGGCGTCGCCATACATGTCGGCGATGAGGACCGTGTAGCCCTGCTGCGCGAAATTCCGCGCCTCGTTGTGGATGTGCTTGGTGATGCCCCACCATTCATGCACCATCACGATCCCGGGGTGCTTGGCTGCGGTCGCATCGTCGTACACGACGAAGCCCTTCATCGTGGCCTCGCCGTCCGAATAGGTGACCGGCTCTTCCCGGATCGCGGCGTTTGCGCTCGTGACCATTGCGATGGCGCAAAGTGCTCCCGCTATACTCGTTCGCATGGCTGACCTCCTTTGAATTACGCAATGATGTTGGCATACCAGACGTTCCTGCGCCAGACTCGTGCGTGCTTACGGGTATCGCATTATCGCGAGCTTTCCACGAAGGTCACCGGCGTCCCCTTCATGACGCCGGCGGCAACATGTCCGGCGTCCCAGTTCGTCAGCCGGACGCAGCCGTGCGACGCCGCCTTGGAGATCTTGCCGGGATCAGGCGTGCCGTGAATGCCATAGCCTTCGGCCGAGAGATTGATCCAGATCGAGCCGACCGGATTGTTCGGGCCCGGCCTGATCGTGAACGGCCTCCTCGATCGGATGCCCTTGAACCTGTATTTCGGATTGTAACGATAGGTCGGGTTCTTGTTGATCGCCGTCACCTTCAGCGTGCCGCTCGGCGTCGGCTTGTCCGTGCTGCCGACCGTTGCCGGATAGAACCCAATGAGCTTGCCCGCGGCGTCGAACGCGCTGAGCGTCTGCCGCGTCTTGTCGACCTCGACGCGCGCAACCGGCGCCGGGCTGCCGGCATCGAGCACGTGCGCAACCGCAATGGTCTCGCCGGCTCTGTCGAACTTCCGTCCGGGATTGAGCGCCTGTAGCAACGCCTCGCTCATGTGGAATTTCTCGGCGAGCGCCTCGCGCGGACTGGTGTAGTTCAAGGCGGGCAGGCGCTTCATGCTCTCCATTTTCGCGGGGATCTTCTTCGCGAACGGGCCCTTCACGTCGGCATCGACGATCGTGTAGTCGACGATCACGGCCCCTTCGCTCGCGCCGGCAAGCCTGCTCCAGAGATCTGCCGTCACGGTCTTGTCGAAGGACAATCCGTTCGCCGCGGCAAACGCCGCCAGCGCCTTTTGCGCGTTCTCGCCAAGCTTGCCGTCGATCTCGCCGGGGGAGAAATGCGCGCGATCGAGCAGAATCTCGAGCCTGGCAATCGAGGCATTGACCTGATCACGGCCCGGCCGTTTCGCCGGCGGCGCGGCCGCGTTGTTGATCGAAGCGGCGTCGAGACCGGCTGCCATCGCAGGCGCGGCCGGCAGAAGCAAGAAAACAACGGCAAAACTCGCAAAGGAAAAATGTCGGAACATCGTGCATCCCAACGTGATCTCATTCCGTAAAGTTACGGAAAACCGCGAGGTTCCAACGCAAATAGCGGCCGAGTTCTGCTGCGGAACAGCAGAGATCGCAGCTTCGCCGCAATCGACCCGCTAAAAAGTCGTTATCCGAAGCGCATTTGCGCAGCTCGCTCACATCACAATTCAGGTCACTGGAAGCAAATGCGATTTGTCATCGCGGCGCTTGCCGCGTTTCTTGTCTTGATGCTCGACTTCGATCGTTCGCCAGGCTCGATCAACGCCTCGACAATCCAAGCACCCACGATTTCCCACGACTCGACATCCGACGCCGTGTCGTTCGCCGCCCGCTTCATCGAAAGCGCCGACGCCAGCGAAGCGTCCAATGCGACGGCGAAAGATGAAACGCCCGCGCCCGCGGAGCCGAACGATGCTGCGGCCGAGCCACAGCTATCCGCGATCGATAAATTCTGTCGAGCCTTGAAGGACGCAGCCCAGGCGAGCGAAATCCCCGTCGCGTTCTTTGCGCGCCTGATCTGGCAGGAAAGCCGCTTTCGCGCCGACGAAGTCAGCCAAGCCGGCGCCAAGGGCGTTGCGCAGTTCATGCCCGAGACCGCCGCCGAAGTCGGCCTCGACGATCCCTTCGATCCGCTCAAGGCGTTGCCCGCCTCCGCGAAACTGCTGCGCAAGCTGCGCGACGATTTCGGTAATCTCGGCCTTGCGGCTGCCGCCTACAACGCCGGCAGCGGCCGCATCCAGAAATGGCTCTCCAGGCAGAGCGAGTTGCCGAGCGAGACGCGCGATTATGTCCGGATCATCACCGGCACCAAGGCGGAAGACTGGATCGCGAACGTCGACACGCTCGCCATTCGGATCGACCTGCCGAGCGAGGCGCCGTGCGAAGGCGTAGGCGGGCTCTCGAAGTCGAAGGATGTTGCCTTCGTCTCGGCGTTGTCGGCGTCCGCCGTGACCACGATCATCCGCAAGGCCGAGGCCGCGCAAGAGGCGGCAAGGGTGGTCGCCGGCCGCACGCGCAAGCGGCTCGCACTGCTGCTGAGGAAGAGCTCGCCGGGTGCGGCCCGGCTCGGCAAGGGGCGCGCAACCACCGTCGCGGCCAAGGTCGCGGCCAAGGCGAAATCGGCAAAGGGCCGCGCCGTTCACGTGGCCTCGCGCGCGCGTTCGTCGAGCTGAGGCCGCGTCAGGATGCGTGCTCCGCCTTAAGCGCGGGCCGGCGACATTTCCGTTCAGCAAAATGCGACCGCTGGTGTATGCTGCCGATCGTTTTCGGATCGTTTGCTTGCAATTCATTTTCCAGTGGGCGCTGTCATGACATTCATTGATAGCTTGGGTTACCTGGCGTCGGCCCTTGTGTTGCTGACCTTCTGCATGAGCACGATGTTGAGCCTGCGCTCAGTCGCCATATGCAGCAATCTGGCGTTCATCGGCTACGGGCTGGGTGCGCGGATCTATCCGGTACTCACCCTGCACGTCATCCTGCTCCCGTTGAACGTGTTGCTGCTGTTCCAGATGGTCCGGCTGCTGCGCAAGGCCAGGCTCGCTGCATCGACCGATCTTTCACCGAATTGGCTGCAACCGTTCATGCGGCCGAAACATGTCAAGGCGGGAGAAACCATCTTCAGGAAAGGCGACGCGGCCGACCTGCTGTACATGGTCGTATCGGGCGAGGTCAGGTTTCCCGAGATCGATCGCGGAGTATCGGCGGGCGAGCTGTTCGGAGAGATCGGGCTGTTTTCACTCGAGCGCCGCCGCACGCAAACGGCGCTCGCGGCGACCGATGTGGACCTGCTGTGGATCAGCGACAGCACACTGAGGAAGCTGTGCGAGCGCAATCCCGGACTGTCGCTGTATTTCCTGCGACTGACGGCGACCCGGATGACGGAAAACGCCGCCCGCGCAATCGAGGTTGCCGCAGCCTCGCGCTGAAGGGTCCAACCGGACGTCAACTGCGGGAAATGCGTCGCTTGCCGGCGCTACGGCGCGGACGAAACCGCAAGGCTCGGCAGCGGCGCAAACTGCATCTCTGCGACAGCCGAGCCGGCATACGCACTGGCGATCAGGATCATAACGCGAATGGCGACGAACATGGTGCCTCCTGAGCTTTTTGTGTTGGCCCATCATTGGCAGAGACTCCTTGCCTGCCGGTGAGGAAAGCTGGTTGCCGCAACCTTGAAGGCCTTGGTAAGCGAGCCGTTTACGGAAGCCCATTCACGAGTCGGGAACCGTATCGGCCGATCGAGCGGAACTCTAAACGCGCGGTTCACCGTCGCCGGGCATTGTTCGCCTCAATCAAGAAGGCGCAAACACAATGCCGGTTTTCAGGACGATCCTTGTTGCCGTATCGATTTTTCTTGCTGTTCTGTACGTCTACGATGCCTGCCGCAGCGACGGCCTGCTCGTGACGGTTTCGGTAAACGAGATCTTTGCGCGGCGGTGGCCGGAACCGGATGCGTTTCATCCGGCGACGGCTCCCGCGTCCGCGCCCACCGCCGACGCGACGCCGGCGGCGCGCGTTAGGGAAACGTTTGCGATGTTCCTTCCCGACGGGCGGCGCCGCGCGATGCAGCGCAGCCTCTAGCGGCTTCCGATCAGCCGAGCGACACGCCGGCCTTGGCGCGGCTGATGCCGAGCGTCACGATCCGATGCAGCAGATCCGGGTAATCCAATCCGTCGTGCCCGCGCGGCGGTCGCGAACTCCTGGCTCTTGGCGATTTCAGGATTCGGATTGGCTTCAATGAAATACGGAACGCCATTGGTCGACAGGCGGAAGTCGATGCGCGCGTAGCCATCGAGCCCGAGCGTCCGGTAGATGCGCTTCGCCAGTCGTTGAATATGGGCGGATAGCTCCGGCGTAAGATCCTCGGCCGGGCCGTCAGCAATTCCGACGCGCTCCTGATAGCTGGTATCGTGCTTGACCTTCTCGGTCGCGATCTGTCGCGCAGTGGGTCCGCCCATGCTGCCGAATTTCAATTCCCAGACCGGCAGGACCCGCAGCCTGTTGTTGCCGAGCACGCCGACGTAGAGCTCGCGTCCCTCGATGAACTGCTCGGCGATCGCGGCCGTTCCGATCCGGTCATGGATGAAGGCGACGCGCTCCACGAGCTTCTCGTCGGTGTCGACGATCGATGCCTGCGAGATGCCGAGCGATCCATCGGAGCTCAGGCTCTTGACGATCAGCGGCAGCGCGAGACGCGGCGGCCGTTTGACCTTGCGGCGCATCGGGAATACGGCGAAGGCCGGCACCGGAATGCGGCGATGGTGCACCAGCGTCTTCGACAGGTCCTTGCCGCGCGCCAGGATCAGGCCGCGCGGGTTGCAGCCGGTATAGGGGATCTTCATCAGCTCGAGATAACTCGCGATGTGCTGGTCGTAGACGACCTCGTAGTGAAACTCCTCCAGCAGCGTGAACACGACGTGCGGCTTGAAGCCCTCGATCTCATCGCGCACCGGCTTGATTTCCTCCTGCACGCCGAGCGGGCGAACCTCGTGACCGGCCGCGCGCAGCGTACTCACGACGTCATATTCCGTCTTCCACTCGTTGATTTCTCGCGCGCTGTATCCGTCGGTCGTCTCGGGCGGCACACAGTCCGGGTGCATCAGCACCAGAATGCGAAGGTGTTTCATAGCGCGATCCATTTCCGGCGCGACGGGCCGAACAGCGCGTGCATGGTCTTGGCGGTGAGCAGGATGGTGAAGTTGGTCACCAGCTTCTGCTCGGGGCCGACGGCACGCAGATTGAGCTCGCGGCAACGCGAGATCATGTTGTCAAGCACGGCATCGAGCGTCAATTGATTCTCGCCGGTCCAGCGCGCGACCAGTTCCCTGATCTGGGCGCGGTGCCGCCTGATGAAGGAGGCAGCCGGCGGATGCCGGTGATGCCGCGGATCCGCGGAGAACAGCTTGGACAGATCGCGGTCGTAGGTCTTCGGCGGCGTGAAGGCGTAGAACGCCTGCTTCTTCTTGTAGTGCTCGCCGAGCGTTTGCTTGAGCTTGTAGAGCGGATCGACGCGCTCGCGCGTCGTGAGCGGCGGTCGCTTGCCGGCGATCTCGCCCATCAGCTCGTCGACATATTCGAGCTTCCGCAGCGCCGGCCAGCCGGCATAGCGCGTCCGCCAGTTCGAGCGCGGCCGCAGCCACACCGCGAAGGTCTCGGCGAAATCCTCGTCCGGATGGCTTTGCGCATACCAGAGCCGGAGGTGCTGGACGTAGTTGCGGCTGGCCGGGTTCGGCCGGTAGTAGCGCGGATAGTGCTTCGACGACGGACCGAACAACTGCTGCCAGCGGCGGCGGCGTTGCAGCTGGTAGCCGTGCTGCACGGCGTGGCCCGCCTCGTGGCGCAGAATGGCCATGCACTCCGACCAGGTGCCGCCCTCGACATCGAGCATCATCTTCTTCTCGAGCTTCATCAGACGGGGATGGGCGAGATAGAACGGGATCGCGATGCCGGGCACGTCGGCCGGGCTGAACCATTCGCTCGAGATCCAGGCATGCGGCCGCAGCCTGATGCCGCGCTCCTCGAGCTCCTCGTTGAGCGTGCCGACGCAATCGGCGAGCCAGGTGCCCTCCAGCGTGACCTTCAGACTGCTGAGACGTTGCTCGAGCAACTCGTCATCCGACAGCTCTTCCCAGTCAAATTTCCGGCGCGGCATAGGCATCCAAATTCAGAAAGCAAATCGGAATCGGGATGGTGTCATAGGTTGCCGCCGGCAACAACCGCCGGGCCGGCGGGTCCGGCTCGTGCCTTTGGGCCGCCCCTGGCCAGTCCGCGCTTCCGCGGCCTGCGCCGGAAGCCTCTGGGGTTTGGAGCCTAGGGCCTGACCCAGCGCTGCACGGCAGCGGCGGTGTCGGCCGGGTTGGTGTTGAAACAGATGGCGGCGCCGGGGGCGAGCCGGTGCACCAGATTGAGAACCGTCTCGAACAGCAAGAGCCGCTCTGGTGGCTCGCGCAGCCCGGCTCCGATCACGACGCAATCATGGCGGCGCGCATTCAGGGCAGCCGCCGCCACCGCTTCCGCGGTATCGCCGGTATCGATCAGGCAGCTCTCAACGTCATAGCCGAGGGTGCGCAGGCCCTCGATCTGCGCGTCGATATAGCTGCGCACGAGCTCGGGTGTGAACTGCGGGACGACGGAGAAATCGACGAAGGTTGGGTCGAGGCCGATCGCCAGCACGGATGGTTTCGTCATGGCAGCTCCCAGTTCGGTACATCTTGCGCGAGCCTGCCAGAGGTTTGAGTCGAAATCGCGGAGCTGTCAGTGACGGCCCTGTTCCTCTGCGGCGCGTGCAGCGGCGGCGCGCCGCTTGAGGAGCTCGCGCTCGCGGGCGTTGCCGGCCAATGCGGCGGCGGCTTCGAACGCGGCGCGCGCCTCGGCGAAGCGGCTCAGCCGGTGCAGCAGATCGCCGCGCACGCTCGGCAGCAGATGATAGGATTTCAGTGCCGGCTCGTCCGCGAGACCGTCGACGATCGCAAGCGCCGCCTGCGGTCCCTCGGCCATGCCGATCGCAACCGCGCGGTTGAGTGCGATCACGGGCGAATCCAGGAGCGCGGCGAGATCACCGTAGAGCGCGGCGATGCGGCGCCAGTCGGTCGCCTCGGGCGTATCCGCCTCGGCATGGCAGGCGGCGATCGCTGCCTGCAAAGCATAGAAGCCGCCGGCGCCGCCGAGCTCGCGGGCACGCGCCAGCGCCAGCTGCCCACGACGGATCTGCAGGCGGTCCCACAGCGCGCGGTTCTGCTCCATCAGCAGGATCGGCTCGCCGGCCGCATCGGTTCGCGCCATCATTCGCGAGGCGTTGAATTCCATCAGTGCCAGCAGCCCGTGCGCCTCCGGCTCCGATGGAGCGATCGAGCTCAGCACGCGGCCCATCCGCAGCGCCTCGTT
The DNA here is from genome assembly GCF_054056355.1 of Bradyrhizobium sp. USDA 3364. Lineage (NCBI taxonomy): Bacteria > Pseudomonadati > Pseudomonadota > Alphaproteobacteria > Hyphomicrobiales > Nitrobacteraceae > Bradyrhizobium > Bradyrhizobium sp. USDA 3364. Next base: position 3,297,261 of record NZ_JBSRYG010000002.1, on the reverse strand, counting down.
GCAGAGCTGCGGGCGCAGCCATTCGCCGCCGCTCGCCGCGGTATAGCCCTCGTTGAAAATGAGGTAGACGACCTCGAGCACGGAGGCGAGCCGCTCGGACAGCTCTGCGCCGCGCGGCGTCTCGTAGGCGAGGCCTGAGTCCGACAGCGTGCGCTTGGCGCGCACGATGCGCTGGGCGATGGTCGCCTCCGCCTGCAGGAAGGCGCGCGCGATCTCCTCGGTGGTGAGGCCGCAGATCATCCGCAGCGCCAGCGCGGCGCGAGCTTCGCGCGACAGGCGCGGATGACAGGCGATGAAGATCAGCCGCAGCAATTCGTCGCCGATATCGTCGTCGAGCGCGGCATCGAAATCGGGCATGGTCTCCTGCTCCCGCGCCAGATCATGCGCAAGCATGCCGTGCCGCTGATTGAGCATGCGATTGCGCCTGATATGATCGAGCGCCCGGCGCTTGGCCGTCGCCATCAGCCAGGCGCCCGGCTTTTCCGGCACACCGTCAGTCGGCCAATGCTCGAGCGCTGCGAGCAGCGCTTCCTGGGTCAGATCCTCGGCGAGCGGCACGTCGCGCAGCATCCGCGACAGGCTGGTGATCAGCCGCGGCTGCTCGATGCGCCAGACGCCGAGGATGGTGCGCTTGACGTCGTCCTCCGTCACGCCGGCCACCGGCATGCGCGCGAGGCGATCGTCAGCACGCCATGAAGGGACGAACCTCGCATGACAATTCCCAATCCGGCATGTGGTCGAGATGAAGCTGCATGAACTCGACGGCGCGCGCCACGGCTTCCTCCTTGTCCTTCAGCTCGAACACGGCATAGCCGCCGACCACCTCCTTGGCCTCCATGAACGGACCGTCGGTGACGGTGAGCTTGCCGTCCTTGATTTTCACCTCGGCGCCCGCCGTGCGCGGCAGCAGCGCGCCGGTGTCGAGCATGCGGCCGGCCGCGATTTCGCGTTCGGCGAGCTTGCTGATCGCCTCCCGCAAGGGCGGATTCGGCAGCATCGGCTTTTCGGCCACCAGGACATACATGAAACGCATCGCTTGTTCTCCCCTCGCTCACTCGGGACACTGGCCGGCAAAGCCGGCAAAGGCGCGGACCTCGCAGGTGCCTTCCCAGCCCGGCATATGATCCTTGTGCAGCTGCATGAACTCGACCGCGAGGGCGATCGCCTCCTCCTTGCTGTGCAGTTCCGAAATCGCGTAACCGCCGATCACCTCCTTGGCCTCGACGAACGGCCCATCGACGACGCTGAGCTCGCCGCCAATCAGGCGGATCTGGGCGCCGGTGCTGAGCGGCATCAGGCCCGGCATTGTCGATCATGCGGCCGGCCTTGATCTCGCGGTCGGCGAGCTTGTGCATGGCCTCCAGCAGTTCCGGGGTCGGCTGCCGGGGCGCCTGGGACGAGAGGACGATCGACATGAAACGCATGAAATGCTCCTGTTTCCGGCGAGTTGCGGGATGATCGCAGTGAAAATCGGCTCGCTATGGGAGACGACGATCCAGGGCGGGCCAGATCGACATGGGGGCGGGAATTATTTTCGGGGTAGACGACAGAACAGGGCAAACTGCGGACGCATCGGCGGCGCCTCCCTTCGCCCGCTTGCGACCGCCGCAGATGCGCGGGGCCAAAATATCGAAAACAACCCCATGCAAAGGAGCCGGCGGCTGCGGGCCGCCCGACACCGCAACTTGACACGTCGGGCAACTCAGGGGCATATTTCTAATATTCGGAAATCACGCGAGTTCGCATGCGGGGGCGGTGCTATTCGCCAACCCCTACGGCTCCCGCCGGGGCTGTAGCCCGGGTGAGCGAAGCGATACCCGGGACCGACTGACCCCGCATGTCGCTTTCGCTCATGCGGGCTTCTGGAGGCAGCCCTACTGCTCCCGCAGCATGATCAGCGGGTCGGCGCTGTCGGGGACGCGGCGCCACTGGGCGTTGTCGTCGGCCTCGAACTGCCAGGTCTCGCCCTTGGGCGACATCAGGATCATCTGGCCATGGTCGAGCCGCCACAGCGTCGGGTTGAAGGCCGCGACTGTGGGATCGCATTTGCCCTTCAGAAACACCTGGAAATTGTCATTGCCGGCGTCGGTGTTGGTCAGCACCAGGGCGCAGATCGCCTGGCCGTTGCCGCGGACCATCGACCAGTCGCCGATCATCTGGTCCATCGACTTGGCGAGCGAGCGCGCGGCGGCGAGATTTTGCAGGATGTAGACGCCCTCGTTGGTGCGCATCCCTTCGAAGATGCCGGTCTCGACCTCGGTAAAATCGATCACCGCCTCGCCGGCCGCGTTGTGCAGCCGCACGATGTCGCCGAGGCCCTTGATGCTCCAGCCCGTGATGTCCTTGGTGAAGGGCAGCGCGGCGGCGCAGGCCGGCTCGAGCTCGAGCCTGAAGCCCTGTGGCGCCGCATCGCTCTTCAGCGTCACGACGCAGGTCTTGCTGCGCTCGGTGGTGGCGAGCTCCCACTGCCCGATCATGTCCCTCTTCAACGTCGTGACATCCTGCGCGGCCGCCGGACCGCACGCGGCCAGCAGCACAGGCAGCACGACGCCGAAGCGGGACAATGCCATCAGCGATCCTTCACCGGCGTCTCCGGAACCGGCGTCAGCGGCGGCTTGCCGGCGAACCAGTTCTTGATGTTGTCGACCACGAGCTGGTCCATCGCATTGCGCGTCACCACCGAGGCCGAGCCGATATGCGGCAGCAGCACGACGTTCTGCATCGCCTTCAGCTCGTCCGGCACGTTCGGCTCGGCGGCGAACACGTCGAGGCCGGCCGCCAGGATGGTGCCGGATTTCAGCGCCGCGACCAGCGCCGGCTCGTCGACCACCGAGCCGCGCGCGACATTGATCAGCACGCCGCGCGGGCCGAGCGCCTTCAGCACGTCGGCATTGATCATCTTCGCGGTCGAGGCACCGCCCGGCACGATGACGATCAGGGTGTCGACCGCCTTCGCCATCTCGAGCAGATCGGGATAATGCTTGTATGAAACGTCCTTCGACGGATTGCGCGAGTGATACGACACCGGCACCCGCGACGCCTCCAGGCGACGGCCGATCGCCTGGCCGATCCGGCCCATGCCAACGATGCCGATCTTGCGGTCACGCAAGGAGCCAACGCTGAGCGGATAGTTCTGGGTCTGCCACAGGCCGGAGCGCACATAGCGGTCGGCCTTGACGAATTCGCGCAACGTCGAGATCAACAGCCCCATCGCGACGTCGGCGACCTCCTCGGTCAGCACGTCGGGCGTGTTGGTGACCACGATATTGTGATCTCGCGCATAGGCGGAATCGACGTGGTCGTAGCCGACGCCGAAGCTGCCGACGATTTCCAGCTTGGGAAACTGCGCCATCGCGGTCTTGTCGGTCGCCATCGTGTGATAGGTGACGGCGATGCCGCGGATCTTGGCCATCGTGTCCGGCGTCAGCCGCTCGAGGTCGCCGCGGCTCTCGGCCTTGTGCAGCACGTATTGGTCGGGAAAGCCGTTTTCGAGGATTGGCCGGATCGGTCCATAGATCAGGAGATCGATCTTTTCGGAAGAAATCGGGGCCATCAACTTTCCTTTCCTAACGCGCTTTCATGCCAGCGCCGCAACAAGAGGTGCGAAACTAGCGCCAGCAACCCATAGATGACAATCCCGGCCAGCGATAGCAGCAGAAGTGCTGCAAACATGCGGGGAATATTCAGCCGGTAGCCAGATTCAGCGATCCGGAACGCGAGTCCCGAGCCGGCGCCGGCGCTGCCAGCCGCGATCTCGGCGACCACGGCGCCGATCAGCGACAGCCCGCCGGCGATGCGCAGGCCGCCGAGGATATAGGGCAGCGCCGCCGGCAGCTTCAGGAAAAGCAGCGTCTGCAGCCTGGACGCGCCATAAAGTTGAAACAATCCGGCGAGGTTGCGATCGACCGAGTTGAGGCCGAGCGTGGTGTTCGACAGCACCGGGAAGAACGCCACGATCCAGGCGCAGACGACGACAGCGGTCTGCTGCTGCAGATAGATCAAGAGCAGCGGCGCGATCGCGATGACGGGCGTGACCTGCAGCACCACGGCGTAGGGAAACAGCGAATACTCCAGCCATTTCGACTGGTTGAACAGCAGCGCCAGCACGACGCCGCCGACCGCCGCGGCAACGAAGCCTTCGAGCGTGGTCAGCAGCGTGACGCCGAGCGATTGCGACAGAATTGGCCAGTCGGCGACCAGCGTCTTCAGCACCAATAGCGGGCTCGGCAGCACATAGGGCTGGATGCCGTAGGCGCGAACGATCGCTTCCCAGAGCAACAGGCCCGCGGCAAACACCGCGACAGGAAGCAGGAAGCGAACGAGGTCTTGCGGAGACTTCATGCGCCCGCCTGCCCTGCATAAGACGGCGCCAGCGCACCGGAGACCTCGCGGCAGAACGCGGCATATTCGGCCGAGGTGCGGAACGCCTCGCCGCGCGGTTCCGGCGAGCTGATGCGAAACTCCGTGCCGATCCGGCCGGGGCGTGCCGTCATCACGATCACGCGCTCGGAGAGATAGACCGATTCGAACACCGAGTGCGTCACGAAGATGACGGTCTTGTGCAGGTTGCGCCACAGCGCCAGCAGATCGTTGTTGAGGCGAAAGCGCGTGATCTCGTCGAGCGCCGCGAACGGTTCGTCCATCAAGAGGATATCCGGATCGGTGACCAGCGCGCGCGCCAGCGACACCCGCATCTTCATGCCGCCGGACAATTCGCGCGGATAGGCGGAGGCGAACTCCGCAAGCCCGACCTGATCGAGCGCTGCATCGATGCGCGCGTCGGCACCAGCCGCCGGCGCGCGGGCGAGCTTCAGCGGCAGGCGGACATTGTCGCGCACCGTGGCCCATGGCATCAGGGTCGGCTCCTGAAACACGAAGCCGATCGGATGGCTGCCGCGCTGCTCCGCGCCATGATGCGAGAGCTCGACGGTGCCGCCGCTCGGTGTGGCAAGGCCCGCAATAATTCGCAGCGCAGTGGATTTGCCGCAACCGGAGGGCCCGAGCAGCGAGACGAACTCGCCGCGCCGCACATCGAGGTCGAACGGGCCCAGTGCCGTCACGCCACTGTCATAGATCTTGCTGACGCCGCGCAGGCGCACGGCCGGCCCGGCATCAGATCCAGACAACGGAGATTCCGCCATCGCGCGTTCCGGCCGTCAGTTCTTCGGCCGGAGCTCGACGCCGACCGCCTTGTTGACGAAGCGCAGCGTGTAGCCCTGGCGATAATCGATGGTGCTCTTGACCACGCCGGCGCGCACCATCTTGTCGAAGAAACTCGCCATCCGCTCGTCGGTCATGGCGCCGATGCCGTTCTTGATGGAATCGCCGGAATCGACGATGCCGTGCTCGCGCATCTTGGCGACGCAATAGGCCAGCAGTTCGTCATTCATGTCGGGGTTGAGCTTCTTGATCATCGCGTTGCCAGCCGAATTGTCGCCGTAGACGTAATGGTACCAGCCCACGATCGAGGCATCGACGAAGCGCTGCACCAGGTCGGGCTTCTTGTCGACCAGGTCGCGGCGGGTCTCGATCAAGGTCGAGTAGGAGTTGAAGCCGTAATCGGCGAGCAGCAGCACATTCGGCTTGAAGCCGGCGGCCTTCTCGACTGCAAAGGGCTCTGACGTGACGTAGCCCTGCATCGCGGTCTGCTTGTTCACGATGAAGGGCTGCGGGTTGAAGGTGTAGGGCTTCACCTTGTTCTCGTCGAAGCCGTATTCGGACTTCAGCCACTGGAAGTAGCTGGTGATGCCCTCCTTCGAGATCAGCAGCGTCAGCGGCTTCAGATCCTCGATCTTGCTGACCTTGGCCTCGGGATGGGTCAGGAAGACCTGCGGGTCCTTCTGGAACATGGCGGCGACGGCGACCAGCGGCACGTTGTTGGTGACGGCGTCGAAGGTCTGCAGCGAGTTCGCGCTCATGAAGAAATCGAGCTTGCCCGCGATCAGCAGCATGCGGTTGTTCTCGTTGGGACCGCCGGGCACGATGGTGACGTCGAGGCCGTATTTCTTGTAGGTGCCGTCGGCCAGCGCCTGGAAGAACCCGCCATGCTCGCCCTCGGCGACCCAGTTGGTGCCGAACGAGACCTTGTCCAGCGTCTGTGCCCGCGCCGGGTTGAGGCCTGCGGAAACGCTGAGGGTGGCGGCCAGCAGGGCTGTGGTTAACGCTCGCGGCAAAAAGGCCCGGATCATGGTTGGACTCCGTCTGATATTATGGCCCATGATGGAAGGCCAGGGCGCGGATCACGCCCCGGGAATGAGGACCGCGCCCGGAGACGCGAACACCTCACTGATGTTAAACAAACTAGCCTGCAAATCCATCCAATGAAACGCTTGTATTGAAACGACCGGCTTGATGACCTCTCAGCTTCCGCCCCGTGACTGGACCGCCATCCACTGGCCCGATATCGCCAAGGGCACGACCGCGCGCTGGATCGCGGTGCTGCCGCTGGCCGCGACCGAGCAGCATGGGCCGCATCTGCCTGTTGGAACCGACGTCATGATCGGCGAGGCCTATCTGGCGCGGGTGCGCGAGCTGCTGCCCGCTTCCTCCCCGGTGACCTTCCTGCCCTTGCAGCCGGTCGGCATCTCAACCGAGCACATCGATTTTCCGGGCACGCTGACCCTGCCGACCAACGTGGCGCTGAAAAGCTGGATGGCGCTCGGCGAGAGCGTGGCGCGCGCCGGGGTCCAAAAGCTCGTGATCGTGACCAGCCATGGCGGCAATTCGGCCGCGATGCAGCTCGTCGCGCAGGACCTGCGTGCGCAACGAAACATGCTGGTGGTGACCACGGGCTGGTCGCGCTTCGGCACGTCCGACGGGCTGTTCGATGCCGACGAATTGCGCCACGGCATCCATGGCGGCGCAGTCGAGACCTCGATCATGCTGGCGAAGTATCCGCAAACCGTGCGCAAGGATGCGATCGCGGACTTCAAGCCCGCGAGCGTGCAGATCGAGAAGGATCATCGCGTTCTGTCGACGCAGCGGCCGGCGCCGTTCGCCTGGCAGGCGCAGGACCTCAATCCGAGCGGTGCGATCGGCGATGCGACCAAGGCCTCGGCCGAGAAGGGCGAGAAGCTGATCGAGCATGGCGCCCGCGCGTTCTGCGAGCTGCTGGCCGACGTCGAAAAATTCGACCCGAGCGTATTTCGCGGCAACTGACCGGCGATTCCTTCGTCGCGCGAGAGACCGACGAAACAATTCACGAAACCATATTTCGGGCACGGTCTTCGAACCGGAACCGGAAAGCCTCTGTCCAACGGGGCATGCGGACCACACCGGCGCCGCGCTCACACAGGATGGAGTCCTCCGTGTCGATCAAGACCAAATTCGCCGCCCTCGCCCTCACCGCGCTCGCCGTGACCGGCACCATCGCGTCCACCACCTCGCAGGCCGAAGCCAGGCCGTATGGCTGGGGCTGGGGCGTCGGTGCGGGGCTCGTCGGCGCCGCCATCGTCGGCAGCGCGATCGCGGCCAATGACGGCTACTACTACAACGGCTATCGGCGCTGCGTCTGGGTGCGCCAGTTCGACGCCTACGGCAACTATATCGGCCGCGTGCGCTCCTGCTACTGATCGACGGGTTTCTCCAAAGGCTGCGGATCCTGCGTTCGGCACGGGTCCTCATCCACCCCGTGTCGCAACCGACCCGTCCGGTGATCCCCCCGGACGGGTCACCGCTTGCGAGCTTGCGGCATGCTGACGCGGCTCACAGATACTTCGCGATCAGCCGGAAGTCGCGCAGCACGGCGCGGCCCTTCGCGCCCGAGGCCTTCAGCGTCTCCTCCAGGCTGTGGCCGATGTGATCGTGGATCAGTGCCTTCTTGGCGCTCTCGATCGCGCTCTCCACCGCCTGCAATTGCTGGGCGATCTGCGCGCAGGGCCGGCCCTGCTCGATCATCTCGACGATGGTCTCGAGATGGCCGTTGGCGCGCTTCAGGCGCCGGACGATCGCAGCGTGCGGGTGGTCGTCGGACATGCGGTTCTCCTATCCTCCTGGGAGGATAGTCAGGATCCTCCCAGGAGGATAGCGGTTTCGGCTTGACATGCGTTTGTGCCGGGCGTAGTGCGCGATGATCGGAACATTCGTTCCGTTGCGGGGTTTGATCCCCGGACACCAATCGTTCCACGAGCCAGCACAGAAGGCACATGGGCAGTAGCAACTCAGGCGACAGTAGACCGGCAGTGCCGGGACTGGTGACGCCGCAACATAGCAAGACTATCGCGCAGACTGCCTGCGTGGATGGGTGGTCGCGCCTCGCGTAACCGCCTGCTCCTCACCGGCCTGCCGCGCGACAGCGGAAGTGGAGGTGAGCGATGTTCGAAAAGCTCGCAAAATTCCGATCGTCCGAGCCGCGGCGCATGGTGCCGCCGGCTGTTCATTCCAATGACAATTTGCCGGGCTTTCGCCGCCTGGCGGATCGCCGGCGTCCAACCCTGGCCTGTCATTGGGTCCTGATCGATGGCCGGCTGGAGTGCCGCTGGATCGTCGACGACACCGGCGGCGATCTCGATCGTCAGCGGCGCGCGGGCCGGCACTTTGGCCCGCGCGCACGAGCCATGCGTGGCAGTGCGGCGAAGCCGCGGCTCTGCGCTTAGGAGGCCGACATGGACGAAGGACCTAGTTGCCCCGTTGCGCGGCTGTCAGGCGCAGCAACGGGATCCTTGAACTGCATCACATCTGGAAGTGCCGCTGCTCACGGTAGCGGAGACGTGCGCGCCTGACGGTTCCGCGTCCCTCCCGCCGTGCCCGAAGGGCGGCGAGGAGACGCGAAATGACCGAAAGCAAGACCACCCCCATCGCCATTCTCGATACCGCGCATGCCGGCGACATCCACGGCGCGCTCGGCAGCATCGCCCGTGACGACACCGCACCGCGCGCGACATTGCTGGCCCGCCTGAAGACCCTGCTGGCAATCGTCGGCCCCGGCCTGATCGTGATGGTCGGCGACAATGATGCCGGCGCGTTCGGCACCTACACCCAGGCCGGGCAGAACTACGGCACCACGCTGCTGTGGACGCTGCTGCTGCTGATCCCCGTGCTCTACGTCAACCAGGAGATGGTGGTGCGGCTCGGCGCCGTCACCGGCGTCGGCCATGCGCGGCTGATCTTCGAGCGCTTCGGCAGGTTCTGGGGCGCCTTCAGCGTCATCGACCTCCTGGTGCTGAACGCGCTGACCATCGTCACCGAATTCATCGGCATCACGTTCGCGCTTCATTTTCTCGGCGTCTCGCAGTTCTGGGGCGTGCTGGCGTCGGCCGCGATCGTGATGCTCGCGGTCTCGACCGGCGACTTCCGCCGCTTCGAACGCTTCGGCATCGTGTTGGTCGCCGGCAGCCTGCTGCTGGTGCCGGTGATCCTGATGGTGCATCCGCCGATCGGGCAGATCGCGACCGACTTCTTCGTGCCGAAGATGCCCGAAGGGGCCAAGCTCAGCGAGGTGATGCTCCTTATCGTCGCCATCGTCGGCACCACGGTGGCGCCGTGGCAATTGTTCTTCCAGCAGAGCTACATCGTCGACAAGCGGATCACGCCGCGCTTCATCCGCTATGAGCGGATGGATCTGTGCATCGGCATCGCGCTGGTCGTGGTCGGCGCGGTCGCGATGATCTCGTTCTGCGCGGAGGCGTTCGCGGGAAAGCCCGAATTCGGCAATTACACCGACGCGCTGGGGACCGCGGTAGGCCTCGAGAAATACGCCGGCCGGCTGCCGGCGGTGCTGTTTGCGCTGGCGCTGCTCGATGCCTGCATCATCGGCGCGGCCGCAGTGTCGCTGGCAACCGCTTATGCGATCGGCGATGTGTTCGCGGTCAAGCACTCGCTGCACCGCAAGCCGTGGGACGCGAAGGGCTTCTACAGCGTCTATTGCGGGCTGATCGTGCTTGCTGCGGTGCTGGTGCTGACGCCGGGCACGCCGCTCGGGCTGCTCACCAATGCGGTGCAGACATTGGCCGGCGTATTGCTGCCGAGCGCGACCGTGTTCCTGCTCTTGCTGTGCAACGACCGCCGCATCCTCGGGCCTTGGGTCAATTCGACGAAGCTGAACCTATTCACCGGCGCGGTGGTCGCGGCGCTGGTGATGCTGTCGGTGATCTTGACCGCAGCGGTGCTGTTCCCCGATCTCGGCGAAGCCTGGATCATCGCCATCCTCATCGGCGGCAGCCTGATTGCCCTCGCGGTCGTCGCCGCCGTCAAGCTGTACGAGATGTCATCGCGCCGCAACGCATCGTTCCGCTTCAAGCGGCACCAGCCACCGCTGTTCGATCGCGATACCTGGCGGATGCCGCCGCTCGACCGGCTGCCGCCGGCGCGGCTCAGCCCGCTGAGCCGGATCTGGATGATCGTGCTGCGCGGCTACCTCGCCGTCGCCGCCGGCCTCGTGCTGCTGCGGATCGTGCAGCTCGCCACGGTGGGAGCGTGACTGCGCCCGGCCGCGGCCGGCGATGGGGCGCGATCGTGTTGTTCAGGCTGGCAGGCGCCATCCTGCGCGGCGCCACCGCGCTCCATCGGCAACGCATGATTTCAGGCGCCGGGCTGCGGACGGCGCTGTCCTTGGCGCGATGTGTCGAACGGGCCGGCGCGAGGGCCGTGCTCGGCAGGGCATCGCGTCCGGCATTGATCAAGACAAGGGGCGAAGACAATGGTGACGTCGATTGAACGGTCGGGTCTCGACCGATTTGCCACAGATGGCTGGTCGATCGCAGCGCACGGGGCGTGCCGCCGCGCGCTGTTACGTGACTGTCACAGAGGCGTGCAAATCGGAGAGGTATCCGGAGCGCCTCAGTTGCTATTGCGAATTATTTGCAATAAGCAACTGGGGATGCTAGGTGCTGATCTGGCTTTGGGTGGGACGGCACGGATCGGACCGGGGACGGCGGGCGATGACTTCAAATCTCGGGTGGCACGCGGCGGCCAAATCTGCAGTGATGACGGACGAAACCGCCAGCTGTTCGCGGAAAGCCGCGTCATGACCTGCGTCCGCCTCTTCCGCGTTCAGATCGCCGCCGGCGCAGCGCTCGGTGCGGCAGCCTTCGGCGCGCCGGCGGCCGCCGCCGATCTGCCGCTCAAGTCCCCCGCCGCCAGGGCGGTCTACAGCTGGACCGGCTTCTATGTCGGCGCCCATGTCGGCTATGGCGACGGCAGCCTTGGTCCCGGTACCAATCCGATCCTGGAACAGGGCGTGTTCTTTCCGCCCACCATCACTGGCGGGATCGGTGGCTTCCAGGCCGGATACAACAAGGAATTCGCCAACCGCTTCGTGCTCGGCGTCGAGGCGGATGCGACGTTCACCGGCCCGACCGATACGGTGCGCCGCCCGCCGGGCCCCTTCAACGCATCGATCGATTATGTCGGCACGGTGCGCGGCCGCGCCGGCTACAGCTTCGGCACCTGGATGCCTTACGTGACCGCGGGCTTCGCCTGGGGGCACAGCGAGGTCAGGGTCAACGATGCCGCAGACAGCGTAATTTCGCAGCCTGGCCAGTACCAGACCGGCTGGACCGCAGGCGCAGGCGCCGAATTTGCGCTGAGCGGCAACTGGACGGCGAAGCTCGAATACGAGTACATCGACCTGTCGCGCCGTACGCTCGGCCTCAACGACTTCGGCTTGCCTGGCGTCAGCATCGATCCGCGCATTCACCTGCTGAAATTCGGGCTGAACTATCAGCTCGGCGATTCGCCGTGGTCGGCGACGCCGACGCGCGCCGCGCTGCCGGACTTCGTCGACTGGAGCGTGCACGGACAAACGACGCTGGTGCCGCAGACCTATGCATCGTTCCGCTCGCCCTATGCCGGCACCAACAGCCTTCCCGGCGCGGGACAGTCGCAGCAGACCTGGACCACCACGGCGTTTCTCGGCGTGCGGCTCTGGGAGGGCGGCGAGCTCTACTTCAATCCGGAAACGGCGCAGGGTTTTGGCCTCAACGGCACGCTCGGCCTTGCCGGCTTCTCGAACGGTGAAGCCCAGAAGGCCGGCGCGCCATACCCGAAGATCCGGCCGCAGCGCTACTTCTTCAAGCAGACCTTCGGCTTCGGCGGCGAGCAGGAAGACGTCCCCGACGGCCCCAATCAGATCGCGGGCAAGCGCGACATCGATCGTCTCACGATCGTGGTCGGCCGCTTCGCGGTGGGCGATTTCTTCGACGGCAACTCTTACGCCAAGGACCCGCGCGCCGACTTCATGAACTGGGCGATGTGGGCCTCCGCCGCCTACGACTTCCCGGCGGATCTGCCCGGCTATACCCGCGGCGCCGTGGTCGAGCTCAACCGCAAGGATTGGGCGGTGCGCGCCGGCGTGTTCCAGGTGCCGAATGCGCCGAACAGCGACGTGCTGGTGTTCAACACCGGCGGCGCGGTGGTGGAGTTCGAGGCCCGCTATTCGATCTTCGATCAACCCGGCAAGCTGCGCGTCGGCGTGTTCGGCAACCGCGGCAACACCGGCAATTACCGCCAGGCGCTCGCGATCGAGGACGCCAACCCGGATCTCGACATCAACGACGTGATGGCCAGTATCCGCAAGGACAACACCAAATACGGCTTCTACCTGAACGGCGAGCAACAGATCGTAACCGACGTCGGTCTGTTCGGCCGCCTGAGCTGGAACGACGGCCGCAACGAGATCCTCTCGTTCACCGACGTCGATCGCAGCGTCTCCGGCGGCCTGTCGATCAAGGGCAGCTCCTGGGGCCGGGCCAACGACACGATCGGCATCGGCGGCGCGATCAACGGGCTGTCGTCAGCGCATCGCGACTTCCTCGCCGCCGGCGGCCTCGGCCTCTTGATCGGCGACGGCGCGCTGAACTACAGCCCGGAGCGGATCTTCGAGACCTACTACGCCTATCAGGTCAACAAGAACCTGACGCTGACCGCGGACTATCAGTTCATCACCAACCCCGCCTACAACGCCGACCGCGGCCCGGTGCACATCTTCTCCGGCCGCATCCACGGCGAGTTTTAAACCTAAAAGCGTAGCCCGGATGAAGCGCAGCGTAATCCGGGGCAAGTGGCGAGCACGTCCGACCACGCCCGGATTTCGCTTCGCTTCATCCGGGCTACGAACCCGTTCAGGGTTCAGATCTTCTTCCGTCATTGCTAGCGAAGCAAAGCAATCCATAGCGCCGCGTATGCCGAAGCATGGATTGCTTCGTCGCTTCGCTCCTCGCAATGATTGCTGAACTGGTTCGAGCGACAAAATGCCCTCTCCCCACTCAGATATATGTAGACCCCCCGGGCTTGCCGCAAGCCCGGGGTCATCCCGTAGAACGCGCGCCCAATCGAACGGAGGCGTGCAGGATGCGGGAACATGCAGTGGTGATTGCCGGCGGAGGTCCGACCGGGCTGATGCTGGCGGGCGAACTGGCGCTGGCCGGCGTCGATGTTGCTGTCGTCGAGCGGCGGGCGAGCCCGGACCTGATCGGCGCACGTGCGGGCGGCCTGCATGCGCGCACCATCGAAATGCTCGACCAGCGCGGCATCGGCGAGCGCTTCGTTGCGCAGGGGACGCGCCATCCGGCGGTGCTGTTCCACTCGCATCTGGTGCCGCTCGACATCACCGACTTTCCGACCCGGCGCAACTTCACGCTTGGGCTGTTCCAGGGCCATACCGAGCGCATTCTCGGCGAGTGGGTCGGCGAACTCACAGTGCCGATTGATCGCGCGCGCGAGGTGACCGGCTTTACGCAGGACGACGCCGGCGTCGACGTCACGCTGTCGGACGGCCAGTCGCTCCGGGCAGAATATCTCGTCGGCTGCGACGGCGGCCGGAGCATCGTCCGCAAGACGGCCGGCATCGAATTCGCCGGATGGGATCCGACCAGGAGCTGGCTGATCGCCGAGGCCGAAATGTCCAGCGAGCCGCAATGGGGCTTTCGTCAGGACGACACTGGCACCTGCGCCATCGGCAAGGCGGAAGATGGTGGACGGGTTCGGCTGGTGCTGACCGAGCGGCAGCTCGGCACGGACAGGGAGCCCACCCTGCGCGACGTCAGCGAGGCGCTGGCTGCCGCGTACGGCACCGATTTCGGCATCCACAATCCGGTCTGGATCTCGCGCTTCACCGACATGACAAGGCAGGCGGTGACCTATCGCAAGCAGCGCGTGCTGCTGGCCGGCGATGCCGCCCATGTGCATCCGCCGATGGGCGGACAGGGCCTCAATATCGGCGTGCAGGACGCGATGAATTTGGGCTGGAAGCTCGCCCAGGTGGTCAAGCAGATCTCGCCGGACAGCCTGCTCGACAGCTATCACGCCGAACGGCATCCGGTCGCGGCCCGCGTGCTGCGCAACACCATGGCATACGTCGCGCTCAGCCGAACCGATGCGCGCAGCAGGGCGCTGAACGAGGTGGTCTCCGAGCTGCTGCGCATGGACGAGCCGCGCAGGCGCTTCGCCGCGATGATGTCGGGCCTCGACGTCAACTACGATCTCGGCGACGGCCATGAGCTGCTCGGGCGCCGCATGCCCGATCTCGATCTCGTCACCGCCGACGGCCCGATGCAGCTCTTCGCCCTGCTGCACCAGGCGCGGCCGGTGCTGCTCAATCTTGGCGAGCCCGGCAGCGTCGACATCGCGGGATGGACCGGCCGGGTCCAACTGGTCGACGCCAGTTACGCCGGCGCGTGGGAGCTTCCTGCGCTCGGAACCGTATCGGCACCCACAGCCGTGCTGGTCCGACCCGACGGCTACGTCGCGTGGGTGGGAGAGCGATCCCGCACCGGGCTCACGGAGGCGCTGGCCAGGTGGTTCGGCGCGCCCGCTTAGCGGCGCCCTACCCCGCCGGCTGGAACGAGTCGGCGCGCGCCATCGCCCAGGCGTCGCGGAAGCGGCGGTCCTGGGTGCCTTCGAGCAGCTCGCCGGGGCGCAGCGCCGGATAGAGCTCGGCGAAGGTGCTCACCTCGGTGGTCGAGCTGCGCTGCGAGAAGTGGATCGGGCGCAGATCCTTGGTGTGCTCGAGGCCGGCGGCGGCGAGCAGCTCGGTCAGCGCGTGCAGGGTCGAGTGGTGGTAGTTGTACACGCGCTCGATCTTGTCCGGCACGTAGAGCGCGCGGTTGCGGATCGGGTCCTGCGAGGTGACGCCGGTCGGGCAGCGATCGGTGTGGCAGCTCAGCGACTGGATGCAGCCGAGCGCGAACATGAAGCCGCGCGCCGAATTGCACCAGTCGGCCCCGATCGCCATCGCGCGCGCCATGTCGAAGGCGGTCGCGATCTTGCCGGAGGCGCCGATCTTGATGCGGTCGCGCGCACCGATGCCGACCAGCGCGTTGTGGACGAAATTGACGCCCTCGCGCATCGGCATGCCCAGATGATCCATGAATTCGAGCGGCGCGGCGCCGGTGCCGCCCTCGTTACCGTCGACCACGATGAAGTCGGGATAGAGCCCGCTCTCCTTCATCGCCTTGCAGATCGCGAGGAACTCCCAGGGATGGCCGATGCACATCTTGAAGCCGGCCGGCTTGCCGCCGGACAGTTTGCGCATCTGCGCGACGAATTCCATCATCTGGATCGGCGTCGAGAACGCCTTGTGATAGGCCGGCGAGATGCAGTCCTCGCCCATCGGCACGCCCCGGATCTTGGAAATCTCCTCGGAGACCTTAGCCGCCGGCAGCACGCCGCCATGGCCGGGCTTGGCGCCCTGGCTGATCTTGAGCTCGACCATCTTGATCTGGTCGTCGCTCGCGACGCGCGCGAACTCGTCGGGATTGAAGGTGCCGTCGCGGTTGCGGCAGCCGAAATAGCCGGAGCCGATCTCCCAGATGATGTCACCGCCCATCTCGCGATGATACGGGCTGACGCCGCCCTCGCCGGTGTCGTGGGCGAAGCCGCCCTTCTTGGCGCCGGCGTTCAGCGCGCGGACCGCGTTCGGGCTCAGCGCGCCAAAGCTCATCGCCGAGATGTTGAAGACCGAGGCCGAATACGGCTTGGTGCAGTCGGGACCGCCGATGGTGATGCGGAACTTCTGGTCGGCACGCGGCTTCGGCGCCACCGAGTGGTGCATCCACTCGTAGCCCTCGCGGTAGACGTCCTCCTGGGTGCCGAACGGCCGCTTGTCGAGCACCATCTTGGCGCGCTGATAGACCACGGCGCGGGTGTCGCGGGAGAACGGCATGCCGTCCTTCTCGCTCTCGAAGAAATACTGCCGCATCTCTGGGCGGATTTCCTCGAGCAGGAAGCGGACATGCGCCGAGATCGGGTAGTTGCGCAGCACCGCATGGTTCTTCTGGGTAAAGTCGCGGATGCCGAGCAGTGTCAGCGCGCCGAAGATGACCAGCGGGATCAGGATGATCTTGAAGACCTTGTGGTCGAAAATTCCAACCAGCAGCAGCAGTACGGTAACGACGGCGCAGATCGTCAGCACGATGAAGCGCGGCGAGAACGGAAGCAAAATCGTGTCCATGGAATCCTCCGGTCTGCCTGGAATACCCTGTCGGGGGCAAGCCTAATCCAACTCGCGCAACAAGTGCACTACGGTTATACGGCCGAGCAGTCACAGATGTGACAACCGCCCGATTGGGCGGGTGCGGTTGCCGCGATCGGCCAGATCGATTTGCTTTTGCACTGCACCAAGAAGCGGATCCAGGCCGGCCCCCTCAATGGTCGTGCGGCTGCAATTCGTGCGGGATGTGGCCCGGCTTGAGCCCGTCGCTGTCCAGCCACGCATTGGTGGTGTCCAGCGCGCGTGCGATGTGATCGGCGGTCCGGGAGAAATCGTAGGGCGAGCCGACCAGCGGGCAGAGCGGCGGCACCACGAAATACTCGACGTCGGGACTGATGTTCTCGAGCTCGTTGACGAGTTGCCGCGCAATCAGCAGCGTCAGCGCATGCAGCGCGTTGGCGAGCGCGCCGACCGGCGGCGCCTGGTTGGCGCAGGCATGCCCGGTCGGCAGCACGATCAGGCGTTTTGCCCCATGCTTCACGGCAACGCGGACTGGCGTGTTGCTGGAGATCGCGCCGTCGGCCAGGAAATGGTCGCGGTAATGCACTGGCGTGAACGCGCCGGGAATCGCGGTCGATGCCACGATCGCCTCCGCGGCCGAGCCTTCCGACAGCACCACGCTGTCGCCGCTGATGATATCAGTGGTGACGATGTGGATCGGGATCCGCGCGTCCTCGAGATTGCGGAACGGGATGTAGTCGTCGATCAGCCTGCGGACGCCGTCATGCGGGATCAGGAAGTCGCGCCGCCACAGGAAGCTCGCGAGCGTCCGCCAGGTCACCGGAAACACGTCCTGCCGGTTCAGGCCGCGCCAGATCTCGGCTAGCCGCGCCACGCCCGAAACCGTCGGGTCACCCGCATAGAACGCACCGTTCAGCGCGCCGACGCTGGAGCCGACCACCATGTCGGCGATCACGCCATGCGCGGCCAGCGCCTGCAGCATGCCGACCTGAACCGCGCCAAAGCTGCCGCCTCCGGCGAACACAAAGGCGGTCTTCGGTGCATCCGGATCGGTGATGGACAAGGTGCGGCTCCCTGGTCGCCGCGTTCGAGGAAGGGCTGCACGGCGTTGCTGGCGTTATAGCAGCGGGGGAATGGACGACGCCACAAACACCATCGTCGTCCCGGCGCAGGCCGGGACCCAACCACAAATGCAAAAGGCTGGAGCCCGATGGGGCCCCAGCCTTCGCAAAACTGAGAGTGGTGGTAATGGGTCCCGGCCTGCGCCGGGACGACGTAAAACTAGCGCTCGACGAATGCCTTCTCGATCACGAAGTGACCGGGGGTGTTGCCTGAGCCTTCCTTGAAGCCGCGGGTCTCGAACAGCTGCTTCAGCTCTTCCAGCATCGCCGGGCTGCCGCACATCATGATGCGGTCGGTCTCGATGTCGAGCGGGCCCTGATGCAGATCGGCGAACAGCTGATTCGACGTGATCAGGTCGGTGATGCGGCCGCGGTTGCGGAACGGCTCGCGGGTCACGGTCGGATAGTACGACAGCTTCTCCGACAGCAGCGGGCCGAACAGCTCGTCGTCGCGCAGCTTGGCGACCAGTTCCTCGCCATAAGCGAGCTCGGAGACCTGGCGGCAGCCATGGACCAGCAGGATCTGGTCGTAGCGATCATAGACCTCGGGGTCCTTGATCAGGCTGGCGAACGGCGCAAGGCCGGTGCCGGTCGACAGCAGCATCAGCCGCTTGCCGGGAATCAGATTGTCGGTGATCAGCGTGCCGGTCGCCTTGCGGCCGACCAGGATGATGTCGCCCTCGCGGATCTTCTGCAGCTTGGAGGTGAGCGGACCGTCCTGCACCTTGATCGAGAAGAACTCGAGCTCTTCCTCGTGATTGGCGCTCGCCATCGAATAGGCGCGCAGCAGCGGCCGGCCGTCGACCTCGAGGCCGATCATGGCAAACTGCCCATTCTGGAAGCGGAAACCGGAATCGCGGGTGGCTCGGAAGCTGAAAAGCGTATCGGTCCAGTGCTGAACGGAAAGAACTTTCTCTCGATAGAACGCGCTCATGTGTTTTCGTTTTCTCGACTGACCAGATTTAGAATGGTTTGATTTCTAGACTGCTCGCGACGGCGCAGAAGTGGCCGAAATCACTGAAGATCTCGCGTGTCCATTGCGCCAATGCATGAGATAGTCAAGATCAACTGGCGTGCAATTGCGATCTCAGAATGGCAGTCGTTCGAATTCGCGCAGAGGTTCAGCCACGACATCGTTAACACGTGGTGCTGCACGTAATTTACTTGCTGAGATCGGCGCCGATCTGGCAATTAATTGCTACCAAAACCGCGGCGAAGGGAAAATGATCTCGTGATCCTGATCAGCCAGCGACTCTTCCTGGAAACCATCAAAAAATATTGTTTGGCGCGCTCCATTGCCGTCGAGGTGCGGTCCGGCGGCTGGCTGGTCATCATGACCAGGGGCACCGCGCGGCGGCTCGCGATCGGCTACGACATCGGGCTGAACGGCGCGGTCGCGCATCAGGTCGCCAACGACAAATCGGCCTGCGCGGAAGTGCTGGCGCTGGCCGGCGTCCCCGCCATTCCGCACACGCTGTTTCTCGGCACCAAGCTCAGCAAGCACATCCCGGGATCGGACTCGCTGGACGCGATGCAGCGTCTGCTCGACCAGCACCCGCGCGGGCTCGTCGTCAAACCCAATGAGGGGACGTCCGGCGAACTCGTCCTTCGCGTGACGACGCGGGCGCAGCTGGAGGCCGCGGTCGCGCGCATCCTTGCCGTTCATCCAAGCCTGGCGATCTCGCCCTATGTCGAGATCGATGACGAGGTTCGCGTCGTGGTGCTCGATGCGCGCGCGCTGATCGTCTACAGCAAGACGCGTCCAATGGTGGTTGGCGACGGCCTCCATTCGCTAGGCGCGCTGGCGCAGACGACGGCAACCGCCGAACAGCTCAAGACCATCGCCGAGGATTTCGATGCCGCCGCGCTCGACGCCATTCCGCCCGCCGGCGAACGGCTGCTGTTGAACTGGCGGCACAATCTCGATGCCGGCGCCGAGCCCGTGCTGCTCACCGATGGCGCGACACGCGACGCCTGCATCGCGCTCGCGATCCGGGCCGCACAGGCCGTGGGCACCCGCTTCGCCTCGATCGATGTCGCGCGCAGCGACGGCGAATGGAAAGTCCTCGAGGTGAACTCGGGGGTGAAGATGGAAGCGCTCGGCCGCCGGCATCCGGCGCTGGTCGAGGCGGCGTATTCCGCGGCATTGGACGCCGTGTTCGCGTAGGCCACGTGGCGCGTGCTACGACGCCAGCTCTCGCAGCAGCGTGGGCGGATAAACCGGCTTCGGAAAGAACTTGACGCCGTCAGGCAGAGCGCCGACCAGGGGCAGACCTGAGATCACCATAACGCGCACGCCTGGATCGCAATCGAGAGCCAAACGTGCAAGCTCGATGCCGTTCATTTTGCCGGTGAGCTTGACGTCAGTGACCACCAGCGACGGATGACGCATCTTGACGGCCAGCGCTGCCGTCTCTGCGTCTTCGCATTGGATAACGTCGAAGTGACCTTGTTCCAGCAGCAGCGCGATCATGTCGCGCTGGATCGCATCGTCTTCAACCACAATTGCGGTTCGGCGAACTGGTCTCGCGTAACCCATGGCGACCTCCAAACGATCAACCACGGTTAACGATTGAGGACCATTTGTGGTTCTGGTTCCAAACTCGATGACTGACCGCTCGAACGATGTTTGCAAGTTCCGTCCGGAACAACTTTCGAGGTTTCGGCGTCATTGATGGGCGGCGAGCCAGAATGGCTCGGGCCTGAGAAAGGAAGCCGTGCCAGGAGGCGGACCTGATGAAGAACGCTGTACGATCGGATCGAGATTTTCACGAACCCTCCGGAGCGGACACCGCGGCTGCCGTTCCGGGCTATCCGTCCTCTCGACGACCGGTCGAAGATCACATCCTCGAACAAGATGCTCACATCCTGCGACGTCAGACGATGGAGCAAGAGACGGCCGCCGATCCGCTCGGCCTGCCGCTCGACATCATTTCGAAAATGGAAGCAGAGCTGAAGCAGCAGGTCGATCGACTTGTCGCCGAACGGCATTAGCCGGTCAAGCGACGCGTTCGTAGACTTCAGCAGCACAGTCTCGTCTGCCGATGCTCCAGAGATCGCGGCGCGTGAAAACTCGTAGGTAGATCCCGCAGATCGATGGAGCCTTGATGGGAGCGATCCTTGGAAGAGCGATTTTCCAGGTCATGGTTGTTTTGACGGCGGTCGGCATCGTTGCCCTCGCCTGCATGGCGGTACTCGGCGGCTAGCGCCCCTCGATGCAATTCGACCTCTCCCACGAGGGGAGAGGTCGACACTCGCAGCTAATTGGCACCGCCCGGCGAATCGTCGAGCGCCTTGAAGGCGTCTTCGAGCTGCGGCGACAGCGCGACGTTGAGCTTCTCGCCGGTCGGCAGGCGAGCGACGAACCACTTGTTGTAGAGCGGGACGATGTCGCGGTTCGAGGCGAGCTTGCGGAACGCGCGCTCGACCACGTCCTTCATCTGCGGCTCGCCCTTGCGGTACATGATGCCGTAGGGATCGTAGGACAGATAGTCGCCGGTGACGCGGAATTTGTCCTGCGACTTGTGCCGCGCGATCAGGCCGTAGAGCAGGATGTCGTCGGTCGCGAACGCATCGGCCTTGCCGTCCACCAGCATCTGGTAGGATTGCTCATGGTCGCCGGCAGTGACGATGTTGAGGCCGAGCTGTTGCTTGGCGTCGACATTGTGCATCGCCTGCTCGTTGGTGGTACCCTTGGTCACCACCACGGTCTTGCCCTTGAGGTCGGCGACCTGGTTGACGCTGGAAGCCTTCGGCACCATCAGCTTGGTGCCGGCCACGAACATCAGCGGCGAGAATGCGACCAGCTTGCCGCGCTCGGAATTCGCCGTGGTCGATCCGCATTCGAGATCGATCTTCTTGTCGACGACCGCCGAAATGCGATCGTCGGAGGTGACCTTGACGTAGTCGACCTTGAGATTGGCGTCGTCGACCTCGACCCCGATCTCGTCGACGATCGCATCGCACAGCTCGAGGCTGTAGCCGATCGGCCGGTTGGAGTGGTCGAGGAACGAGAACGGCGGCGAGCTCTCGCGATAGCCGATCCGCACCGCGTGCGTGGCCTTGATGTTGGCGAGCGTGGGACTAAGCCCCTCGCCCGCCGGCTGTGCGGAGGCCGGCCCGGCGAGCAGGCTTGCCGCCAGCAGACATGCTGACAGCAGACATGTCGACAGGTGAGGCGCCTCAACCCGTATCGGCCTCCAGCGGGCGCGATGCATGCATCCCTCCCGTCAATGGCCGGCCATCACGGCGCCGGGCACCGCATCCTGCGGCACCGCGTCGTCGGGCCCGAGCTCGTGCTCGGCCTTCAGCTCGCCCTCCCACTTCGCGACCACGGCGGTCGCCAGCGAGTTGCCGATCACGTTGGTGGCGCTGCGGCCCATGTCGAGGAAGGTGTCGATGCCCATGATCATCAACAGGCCCGCCTCGGGGATGCCGAACTGCGACAGCGTCGAGGCGATCACCACCAGCGAGGCGCGCGGCACGCCGGCCACGCCCTTCGAGGTGATCATCAAGGTCGCCAGCATCGCGAGCTGCGTGCCGAGCGACATCTCGATGTGGTAGGTCTGCGCGATGAAGATGCTGGCGAAGGTGCAGTACATCATCGTGCCGTCGAGGTTGAAGGAATAGCCGAGCGGCAGCACGAAGGCCGAGATCCGCGACGAGGCGCCGAACCTGTTCAGCCCCTCCAGCGTCTTCGGATAGGCCGCCTCCGAGGAGGCGGTCGAGAACGCGATCATCAGGGGCTCGCGGATCAGCCGCAGCAGATGACTGTAACGCGGCCCGATCACAACGAAGCCGACCGCGACCAGGATGCCCCACAGGATCAGCAGCGACAGATAGAAGCCGCCCATGAAGACGATCAGCTTCCAGAGCACGCCGAGGCCGTTCTTCGAGACGGTCGCCATGATCGCTGCCCACACCGCGATCGGCGCGAACAGCATCACGTAGCCGGTGACCTTGAGCATGATGTGCGCGAGGTCGTCGATCAGGCTCATGATCGGCTTCGACCGCTCAGGCATGGCGCCGAGCGCAACCGCGAAGAATACCGCGAACACCACGATCTGCAGGATCTCGTTCTGCGCCATCGCATCCGCAATCGAGGTCGGGATCAAATGGGTCAGGAATTTCTCGATCGAGAAGGCCGAGACCGGCAGGCCGGTGGACTGGCTCTTCTCGGGCAGCGTGCCGGGGAAATTGGCGCCGGGCTGCAACAGATTGACCATCACGAGGCCGAGCAGCAGCGAGACGAAGGAGGCGGAAACGAACCAGCCCATGGTCTTGGCGAAGATCCGCCCGAGCTTGGCGCCGCTGCCCATGTGGGCGATGCCGCCGACCAGGGTCGCGAACACCAGGGGCGCGATGATCATCTTGATCAGGCGCAGGAACAGCATCGCGATCAGGTTGACGTCGGCTGCGATCTCGGCTCGGCTGTCAGGCAGATAGTTGAAGACGATCGTCCCCATCGCGATGCCAAGGACCATCGCAATCAGGATGTACTGCGTAAACCTGTTCGACATTCTCTTACCCCCGTAAGTTCCCGGCGAACGGCAAGTGTGGCAGATTTACGCAGCTACGCAACACGCTTCGCGTCGAGCGGGACTTTGCCGAAACGTTCCCGTTGTGGAATGCCAGCGCGCGGACTAGCGTTCATGCAGCGCACAATCTG
The DNA here is from genome assembly GCF_054056355.1 of Bradyrhizobium sp. USDA 3364. Lineage (NCBI taxonomy): Bacteria > Pseudomonadati > Pseudomonadota > Alphaproteobacteria > Hyphomicrobiales > Nitrobacteraceae > Bradyrhizobium > Bradyrhizobium sp. USDA 3364. The sequence continues at coordinate 3,274,085 of NZ_JBSRYG010000002.1, read as the reverse complement.
TGCAATGAGCTGCGTACGCCGCAGTCAATTGCGTGCGAAACGGCCAACGCCAGGGGGAGACATCGCCAATGAACGACACCGTCAATCGCCAGATCCTGCTTGTCGAAAAGCCGACCGGCAAGCTTGGGCCCGAGCATTTTCGTCTGACCAACGGCGTGATCCCCGCGCCGAAGGACGGCGAGGCGCTGGTGCGGACGCGCTACATCTCGCTCGACGCCGCCAACCGCGCCTGGATGCACGGCGCCACCTACCGCGCTGCGGTGGAAGCCAACACCGTGATGGCCGGCGGCAGCATCGCCGAAGTGGTATCGTCCAATGACCTCGGCCTGAAGCCGGGCGATATCGTGTTCGGCGACACCGGCTGGCAGGACTATGCCGCCGTGCCCGCCAAGCATCTGGCGAAGATGCCGAAGCTCGAGCCGATGACGCATCTGCTCAGCGTCTACGGCGTGGCCGGCCTGACCGCCTATTTCGGCCTGCTCCATGTCGGCAAGCCCAAAGAGGGCGAGACCGTGGTGGTGTCGGCGGCTGCCGGCTCGGTCGGCTCGATCGTCGGCCAGATCGCCAGGATCAAGGGCTGCCGCGTGGTCGGCATCGCCGGCGGGGCGGACAAGTGCCATTGGCTGACGAGCGAGCTCGGCTTCGACGCCGCGGTCGACTACAAGGACGGCGCGACCTACAAGGCGCTGCGCGCAGCCGCACCGAAGGGCATCGACGTCTATTTCGACAATGTCGGCGGCGATATCCTGGAGGCCTGCCTGGCGCAGATGAACAACCGCGGCCGCATCGCCTGCTGCGGCGCGATCTCACAATATGACGGCGTCCCCTCCGCGCACGGCCCGCGCGGCGTGCCCGGCCTGATCGTGGTGAAGCGGCTGGTCATGCAGGGCTTCATCGTGATGGACTACATGGACCAGCGCGATGCCGCGCTCGCCGATCTGCAGTCCTGGGTCGCCTCGGGCAAGCTGAAAGTGCAGGAGGACGTCATCGCCGGGATCGAGAACACCCCGCAGGCGCTGATCGGGCTCCTGGCCGGCGAGAACCGCGGCAAGCGCATGGTGAAGGTGTAACGGGAAAGCCAAGCGTTGCTGCAAATTCCGTCATCCTGAGGTGCGCGCTCTTGCGCGCCTCGAAGGATGCACGGCCCGGATGCGGCAGCGTGGAAAAAGGCGGGCCGTCGACCCTTCGAGACGGCCGCTTCGCGGCCTCCTCAGGGTGACGGGGATAGATAGGTGCGCGGGGCTAATGCGCCGTGCCTGACGTTTCCGCTGCCGCTTGCGGCGTGGCCTTCCCCTTCTTCGCCTTGCGACGGTTCTCGAAACTCTGCACCACGACGAAGAACGCCGGCACGAACAGCACGGCGAGGCAGGTCGAGGCGATCATGCCGGAAAATACGGTGATGCCGATCGACTTGCGGGCGTTGGCGCCGGCGCCGGTCGCGAGCACCAGCGGCAGCACGCCGAGGATGAAGGCGAACGACGTCATCAGGATCGGCCGGAACCGGGCGCGCGCCGCGTCGATCGCCGACTCCAGCACCGGCTTGCCGTCGCGGATGTGATGCTCCAGCGCGACCTCGACGATCAGGATCGCGTTCTTGGCCGACAGCGCGATCAGCAGGATGGTGCCGATCTGGGTGTAGAGATTGTTCTCGATCCGAAGCGACGTCAGCACCAGCATGGGCCCGAGCAGCGACAGCGGCACCGCCAGGATCACCGAGATCGGCGCGTACCAGCTCTCATATTGTCCGGCGAGCACGAGGTAGACGAGCAGCAGCGCCAGCGCGAACACGAAGTAGATCTGGCTGCCGACTTCCTTCTCCTGGTACGACATCGCCGTCCACTCATAGCCGGTCCCCGGCGGCAGCGTCTTCGCGGCGATCTCCTCCATCAGCGCCATCGACTGGCCGGAGCTGTAGCCCTGCGACGGCAGGCCGATGATCGAGGCCGACGGATAGAGATTATAGAGGCTGATCAGCGACGGTCCGACCGACGGCGTGATCTTGGCGACGGTGCCGAGCGGAATCATGTCGCCATTGCTGTTGCGCACCATCATGTTCTCGATGTCGCGCAGCGTCAGGCGGGATTGCGCATCGGCCTGGGTATAGACCTGGAAGGTGCGGCCGAACTTGGTGAACTGGTTGACGTAGCTCGCGCCGAGATAGGACGACAGCGTCGAGAAGATCTGGTCGGTGGTGACGTGCAGGGTCTGGGTCTTGATGCGATCGACGTCGACGTCGAACTGCGGCACCATCGAGCGGAACGACGACTGGACCCGCTGCAGCGCACTTTGCGTCTGCGCATTGCTGACGACGGCACCGGTGACCGCCTGCAGCTTGCCGTAGTCGGCGTTGCCGTCGCGCAGCTGCACCTGCATGGCAAAGCCGGCGGCGTTGCCGATGCCCTGGATCGGCGGCGGCGGGATCACCAGGATGCGCGCCTCCGGGATCGCCGCCAGCTTGTCGTTGAGGCCGTAGACCAGCGAGCGCAGATCCTCGCCGGGGCCGCGCGAGTCCCAGTCCTTCAGGATCACATAGGCGACGCCGGCATTGGCAAGGCTCGACGAGTTGTCGAGTGCGGAGATGCCGGCGATGGAGACCACCTGCTCGACGCCCGGCGTCTTGCGGGCGATTTGGGTGACCTGATCGAGCACCTGCTGGGTGCGATCGAGCGCGGCGCCGTCGGGCAACTGCACGGCGGCGAGCAGGTAGCCCTGGTCCTCGATCGGAATGAAGCCGGTCGGCACCCGTGACAGCCCGTAGCCGGCAATCCCGATCAGGATCAGCGCGACGAGGACCGAGGTCTTGGCGTGGCCGGCAATGCCGCCGATGATCCGCGTGTAGCCCCGCTCGACGCGGTCATAGACCGCGTTGAAGCCGCGGTAGAAGAAATTGCGCTGCTCCGGCGGCACCGGCCGGCGCAGCCACAGCGCACACTGCGTCGGCTTCAAGGTCGCGGCGTTGACGGCGCTGAGCAGCGCGGTCGCCGCGATCACCAGGGCGAATTGCGCGTACATCCGCCCCGTCAGCCCCGGCAGGAAGGCCGCCGGCAGGAACACCGAGATCAGAACCAGGGTGATGCCGACGATCGGCGCGAACAGCTCGTCCATCGCCTTGATCGCGGCGTCATGGCCGGACATGCCGCGCTCGATATTGTGCGCGGCGCCTTCGACCACCACGATGGCGTCGTCGACCACGATGCCGATCGCGAGCACGATCGCAAACAGCGTCGACAAATTGATGGTGAAGCCCAGCGCGGCCATCGCCGCGAACGCGCCGATGATGGTGACCGGCACGGTGGTCGCCGGCACCAGCATCGCGCGCCAGTCCTGCAGGAACACCAGGATCACGACCAGCACCAAGAGCCCGGCCTCGATCAGCGTGCGGTAGACCTCGTTGATCGAGGCCTGCACGAATTTGGTGGTATCGAACGGCGTGTCGTACTGGATGTCCTGCGGGAACTGCTTGGCGAGCTGCGCCACCTTCTTCTGCACTTCCTTTTCGACCTGCAGCGCATTGGCGCCCGGTGACAGGAACACGCCGATGCCGGTGGCCGGCTTCTGGTTGAGCGAGAACACCTGGCTGTAGGTCTGCGCGCCGAGCTCGACCCAGCCGAGATCGCGGACGCGGGTGACGTCGCCGACATTGCCCGTCTTGACGATGATGTCCTCGAACTGGCTCGCGTCATCGAGCCGGCCGTTGACGTTCAGCGTGTACTGGAACGCCTGTCCCTGCGGCGCGGGCGGCGCGCCGACCTGGCCCGCGGTGACCTGCTGGCTCTGCTGCTGGATCGCCTGGATGACGTCCTGCGGCATCAGTCCGCGCGCCTGCAGCTTGTTCGGATCGAGCCAGACCCGCATCGAATATTGCCCGGCGCCGAACACCGTGACGTTGCCGACGCCCGGCAGGCGCGACAGCTCGTCGCGGATGTTGATGGTGGCATAGTTCGCCAGGAACAGGCTGTCGTAGGTCTTGTTCGGCGAGGTCAGCGTCACGAACAGCAGGATCGAGGTCGACCGCTTCTGCACCGTGACGCCCTGGTTCTGCACCGCGGTCGGCAGCTGCGACAGCGCCGAGGAGACGCGGTTCTGCACCAGCACCTGCGCGAAGTTGAGGTCGGTGCCGATCTTGAAGGTCACCGTCAGCGTGTAGGTGCCGTCGGCGCCGCTGTAGGACTGCATGTAGAGCATGTCCTCGACGCCGTTGACCTGCTGCTCGATCGGCAGCGCCACCGTGTCGATCACGGTTTTTGCCGACGCGCCGGGATAGCGCGTCGTCACCTGGACCGTCGGCGGCACCACGTCGGGATACTGCGCGACCGCGAGGTTGAACAGCGCGACCCCGCCGATCAGGATCATCAGGATCGCGATGACGTTGGACAGGACCGGGCGCTCGATGAAGAATTTCGAGATCATGGTGCGCCCCTCACTTGGCCGGTGCCGGCGGCGCGTCGCCCTTCTGCATCTGCGGATCGACCTTCTGTCCCGGGATCGCGCGCAGCAGTCCGGCGGTCACGACGCGGTCGTCGGCCTTCAGCCCGCTTTCGATGACGCGCAGGTCGCCCTCGAGCTGGCCGGTGGTCACCTTGCGCTGCTCGACGACGTTCTCGCTGTTCACGACCAGTACATAGCGCCCGGCCTGGTCGCTGCCGAGCGCGACATCGGGCACCAGCAACGCATTCTGCTCCTGGTCATAGGGCACGCGAACCCGGACATAGAAGCCCGGCAACAGGGTCCGATCCGGATTGGAGAAGATGCCGCGCACCGCGAGCGTGCCGGTCGACTGGTTCAGCGTCGGCGAGATGTAGTCGAGCTTGCCCATGTGCGGATAGCCGGTCTCGGTCTGCAGTCCGACCTCGACCGGCAACTGCCTCAGTTCGTTCACCGTCATGCCGCGGCGGCGCGCCTCCGCACGAATACGCAGCACATCCTGTTCGTTGACGTTGAAGTTCACGTAGATCGGATCGAGCGCCACGATCGTCGCAAGCTGCGTCGGAGAAGACACGCCGACGAGCTCGCCGATCGAGACGAGATGGTTGCTGACGATGCCGTCGAACGGCGCGTTGACGCTGGTGTAGCCGTAATTGACCTGCGCGATGCTGGTGTTGACCTGCGCCTGCTGCAGGCTGGCCTGCGCATTGTCGCGGGTGGCGGTCGACGTATCGAGGGTCGCTTGCGATACGGCCTGTCGCTGCACTAGGTCGGCCTGACGCTTGTAGTCGGTTTCGGCCTGCTTCAGCGTCGCCTGCGCGCCGACTTCGGCGGCCTGCGCCTGCTCGACCTTCAGCTTGTAGGTCTCCGGCTCGATCGTGAACAGGGTGGTCCCCTCCTTCACGAAAGTGCCATCCTGGTAATTGATCGCTTGCAGGAAGCCCTGTACGCGCGCGACCAGGTCGACACTCTTGATCGGCGCGGTGTTGCCAGTGGCGTCTAGATAGCGCGTGATGGCGCGCTGCACCGGCGGCGCAACCTCGACCTTGGGCGGCGGCGGTGCAACAAAACTGTTTTGCTCGCAGGCACTTAAACTGACAAAGGCCGATATGACAAACGCCGCGCGCGGCAGTCCCGCGCTTCGCAACCGCACAAAATTGGTCCGACCGATATGTGCCGACGCGTGCGCATGCCTCATTTCCGAGCCTCGATTTGAAATGACTCAATTCAAAAACGTAAGAGCGGGCAAAAAAATGAGCCTGCTTCATCCATAGCAACAATCCGCTTGCAGCGGAACTCGAAAGCGAAAATGATGCCGCTCGCGAAGGTTGTTACATCAAGCATTTTCAGAACGCAGTTCAGTTGAGCCGACAGCTTCCGGCGCAACGAGAGGATTTATTCAGATGATCAATGCGTTGACACGTGCAACCAAGCTTTCCGCATGGCTTGTGCTTGCGGCATTCATGAGCACCGCACCGGCCTTGTCGCAGGCGCCGTCCCAGGCGCAGCGCGACGCCATCAAGTCGCAATGCCGCAACGACTACATCGCACATTGCTCAAGCATTCCGCCCGGCGGCGCGGAGGCATTGCAATGCCTGCAGAAGAACATGGCAAGTCTCGGCTCTGGCTGCGCCAGCGCGGTGAAGGCCGTTGAAGCGCCGGCCGCAGCACCTGCGGCAGCCAAGACCGATGCCGCCAAGACTGATGCCGCCAAGACTGATGCTTCCCCCGCCGCGGCGGCCAAGCCCGCCACCGAGGCCGCGGCACCCAAAGCGGCCGGGGCGCCGTCGAGCGCGCAGGTTGCGACGATCCGCAGTGCATGTCGCTCCGATTATCCCAAGGTCTGTGCGGGTGTGCCGACCGGCGGCGCGCCGGCGCTGCAATGCCTCGAAAAGAACAAGGCGAAGCTTTCGCCGACCTGCGAAAAGGCGGTGGCCGCCGCCGGCGGTGGTGGCGCCGCACCGGCCGCCGGCGCTGCGGCGACGACGGCCGCACCGGCGGCTGCGCCGACGGTGATCGTGTTGCGGCCGCTACGGCCGCGCGAAGAGCTGTTCGTGCTGCGCTCGGCCTGCGGCGGCGACGTCCGCTCGATCTGCGGCGGCGTCGATCCCGGCGGCGGGCGGATCGTGAAATGCCTGGCCGACAATGCGGGCTCGCTGTCGCCAGGATGCCGCGACGTGCTGGCGCCGTTCGCGGCGCGATAGTCCCGCTGCCGCGCTGCTGTGCGGCACGACCGCCGTCTACGCCCAGGAGCTGACCGCGGCGCAACGCGACGCCTGCATGGGCGACTACGAGAAGTTCTGCAAGAGCATGACGCCTGGCGGCGGGCGCATCATCGCCTGCCTCGCCAAGGTGAACGACAAGCTGACGCCCGCCTGCAAGAAGGTGCAGGCGGAAGCGGAAAAGAAATAGCCGCGCGAGTGGTGAGACGGCATGTGCCCGGCGGATCGCCGGGCACGGAACCGTTGTCGGCCGCCGAGTGTCGGTCGGTGGGGTCAAGGTCCGCCGCTACTGAGTCTTTCCCCGTCACGCGGGTAGCCGCGCGCATTTTCCCTCTGGCGTTCCCGCCGGAGGGCGATTAGTCTGGACCCAAATTGTAAGTACACTGTCAATCTTGGGAGGCAGACGTTGCGGATCGCCGTGATCGGCGGAGGGCCCGGCGGGCTCTATTTCGCCTATCTCTGGAAGAAGCGTCATCCTGACGCCGAGATCGATCTGTTCGAGCAGAACGCGGCCGGCGCCACCTGGGGCTTCGGCGTGGTGTTCTCCGAGCAGGCGCTGGACTTCCTGCGCGCCGACGACCCCGAGACGGTCGACGCCATTACGCCGCGGATGGAGAGCTGGAAGAACATCACCCTCAATCTGCGCGGCGAGAGCGTCGAGATCGACGGCGTCGGGTTCTCGTCGATCGGCCGGCTGGCGCTGCTGACGATCCTGCAACAGCGCGTGCGGAGCGTTGGCGTCACGCCGCGATTCGATACCGTGGTGCAGTCGGTCGACGAGCTCAGGGGCTACGACCTGATCGTCGCCGCCGACGGGCTGAACTCGATGGTCCGCCGCGGTTTCGAAACCGCGTTCGGCGCGTCGGTGTCGCATTCCACCAACAAGTTCGCCTGGTACGGCACCACGAAGCCCTTCGCGACGCTGTCGCAGACCTTCGTGGCGACCGACCGCGGCAGCTTCAACGCCCATCACTATCGATACGCGAAGGACATGAGCACCTTCCTGGTCGAGTGCGACGCGGCGACCTGGCAGGCCTACGGCTTCGCCGACAAGACGATCGAGCAATCGCAGGCGATCTGCGAAGACGTGTTCGCCGCGACGCTGGACGGCCACAGACTGATCTCGAACAAATCGCTGTGGCGCAATTTCCCGTGGATCTGGAACGAACGCTGGTCGCACGGCAACATGGTGCTGATCGGCGACGCCTTGCATTCGGCGCATTTTTCGATCGGCTCCGGCACCCGGCTTGCGATCGAGGACGCGATCGCGCTGACCAAGGCGCTGGAGACCGAGAGCGGTATTGCCGCCGCGCTTGCCCGCTACGAGGCCGAGCGCAAGCCGATCGTGAAGAAGCTGGTCACCGCGGCGCGCACCAGCGCCGACTGGTACGAGCACTTCCCCGAACACATGAAGCGCGACCTGATGGATTTCGCCTACGGCTACATCACCCGCTCCGGCCGGATCGACGACGCGCGGCTGCGCGCGATGTCGCCCGCTTTCATGGCCCGTTACGAAGCCGCAAGGGGACAAGCATGACCGGGATCGCCGACCAGGTTCCGCCTGATAATCCCGGCACGCGCGAGATCAGCTTTACGATCGCTGAACGCTACAATGCGAGCCGCATCCTGTTCGACAATCTCGGCAACGGCAATGCCGAGCGCCTGGCGCTGACCGGCCCGGCCGGCACGCGGACCTATCGCGAGCTGTGTGTTGACGCGGCGCGCTGGGGACACGCTTTCGCCTCGCTCGGGCTGAAACGCGGCGACCGCGTGCTGCTGTTCCTCGACGACACGCCGGCCTATCCGGCGGCGTTCTTCGGCGCGGTGCGCGCCGGTTTCGTGCCGCTGCTCATCAACACGCTGACGACACCGGAGTTGCTGCAATTCTATCTGTCCGACGCCGGCGCGCAGGTCGCGGTCACCGACGCCGAGTTCTGTTCGCGCTTCAACGCCGAAGCCTGCAAGGACACGCCGCTGCGCATGCTGGTCGTGGTCAACGGCACTCCTGGTGAGCACGCGGTTGCCGAGGCACGCGTGGCGAGCGAATGGCTGCAAGGGTTTCCGACCGAGCTCGACGCGGCCGACACCCACCGCAACGAGATGGCGTTCTGGATGTATTCGTCGGGCTCGACCGGCCGCCCGAAGGGCATCGTGCATCTGCAGCACGACATGGCCTATAGCGAGCAGGCCTTTGCCCGCAGCGTGCTGCAGCTCAAGCCTGGCGACATCTGCTTCTCGGTGCCGAAGATCTTCTTCGCCTACGGCTTCGGCAACTCGATCACCTTTCCCTTTTCGGTCGGCGCCGCCACCTTGCTGTTGCCGGGCCAGCCGAAGCCGGCCGCGATCTTCGCGGCGATCAAGCAATTTCGGCCGACCGTGTTCTTCGGCCTGCCGACGCTCTACATCTCGCTGACCAAGGCTGACGGCGCCGATACCGCCGATTTCTCGTCGCTGCGGATGGCGGTCTCGGCCGCCGAGGTGCTGTCGGCCGACGTGTTCAACGGCTGGAAAGCGCTCACCGGGCTCGAGATCATCGAAGGCCTCGGCTCGACCGAGGTGCTGCACATCTATCTCTGCAACCGCGCGGAGCAGAAGAAGCTCGGCGCCGCAGGCCTTCGCGTACCCGGCTACGAGATCATGCTGCGCGACAGCGACGGCCGCGAGGTCGGCGACAATGAGGAAGGCATTTTGTGGGTGCGCGGCGATTCCGCGACACCGCTGTACTGGAACCGGCCGGACAAGACCGCCGAGACCGTGCGCGAGGACGGCTGGATCTACACCGGCGACCGCTTCATGCGCGACAGCGACGGCTTCCACTTCTTCCGCGGTCGCGCCGACGATCTGATCAAGATCTCCGGCCAGTGGGTCTATCCGCTCGAGGTCGAGCTCTGCCTCGCCGATCATCCCGATGTCCGCGAATGCGCCGTCTACGCCGCCGAATTGCCGGACCGCCGCATGACGCTGCGCGCCGTGGTGGTGATGAACAAGGCCGGCTTCGACGCCGATGAAGCAACGCGACGGCTGCAGGATTATGTCAAGGCCAAGCTCTTGCCGTACAAATATCCGCGCGAGGTGAAGTTCAGCGACGAGCTGCCGAAAACCGGCACCGGCAAGATCGACCGCCAGGCGGTGATGCGGATGTGAGGCGATGGTGCGCCGCAGCGCTCCGAACTGTTGGTCCGGCCTCAATCCCAGCCATCTCGCCCGGGGCTTACCCCTCTCCCCACCCTCCCTCACAAGGGAGGAGGGAGCCCGACCCACGTGCTCACCTCACCGGAGGAAAGCCGTAAGGAAGGCGCCGACGGAAGGGTTCCCTCCCCCCTTGTGGGGGAGGGTTAGGGAGGGGTACCACACAGATGCTCTCTCAATATGCCTTCTCGCGACGGAGCCCTGCCTTCAACCCGATCTGCCCAGATGTTCGAGCGCATCCTCGGCGCGCAGCGGCACCCGCGACGCCTCGTTGTTGAGATCGACGAGTTGGGTCAAGAGCGAGAGAAGCGTCTTGCGGTCGGCCGGCTTCAGCGGCTGCAACATGCGCGCCTGTGCCTTGTCGACCGAGGGCATGATGTCGTTGAGCACGGCTGCTCCGGCTTTGGTGAGGTAGAGCAGCTTGACGCGCTTGTCCTCCGCCGCCGGCTTGCGCACGATGAACTCCTTGGCCTCCAGCCGCTCGATCACGTTTCCGAGCGTGGAGCGGTCGAACGCGATCACCGCGGAGAGCCTGGTAGCGTCGATGCCGGGATGGGTCGAGATCGTGACCAGCGCGGCGTATTGCACCGGCGTCAGGTCGAACGCCTTGCACTCCTCGATGAACAGCGCGACCGCGATCTGCTGCATCCGCCGGAACAGATAGCCGGGCGCGGTGTAGACCGCATCCATGGTGACGGGCGTTGGCTTGCTATTCGGCATCGGGCTGCTTGTCCGGTGCGGCGTCGGCGAACGCCTTGACCTGCTTGGCCGCGGCCTCCGCCTTGAGCAGGCGCGGATAGGCCGAGACGTCGACGCCGAAACGCCGCGCATTGGCGAGCTGCGGCACCAGGCAGAGGTCGGCAAGCGTCGGCCGGTCGCCGAAGCAGAACGGCCCCTGCTCTTCCCCGATCAGGGTCTCGCAGGCCGACAAGCCCTCGCGGTTGGCCCAGGCCGCCCACTCCGTCACCTGCTCCTCGGGCAGGCCGAGCTTGCGCAGCCGCGCCAGCACCTTCAAGTTCTGCACCGGATGGGTGTCACAGGCGATCGCCTGCGCGAACGCCCGCACCTTGGCACGTCGCAGCGGATCGGTCGGCAGCAGCGGCGGATTGGGATTGGTCTCGTCGAGCCATTCGATGATTGCGAGCGACTGGGTGAGGATAGCGCCGGCGTCGCTCTCCAGCGTCGGCACCAGCCCCTGCGGATTGATCGCGAGATAGGCCGGCGCGCATTGCTCGCCCTTGCGCAAATGATGCGGCAGATGCTCCGGTGTGAGCCCCTTCAGGTTGAGGGCGATCCGGACCCGGTAGGACGCGCTGCTCCGGAAATAGCCATGCAGCTTCATCGGAACCTCCCTTGCACTGTTTTGACGCGTTTTCTTCACGCGAACCGGTATCCACTTCGCTCGAAAACGCTCTGGCTTGATTGACGCTAGCCATATCGTCAGTATACTGTCAATTAAATTGAACCAACAAGAATGATGGGAGGCTTGCCATGGAAGCCGTGCAGAAGACCCCCGAGCGCGAGGCGTTCTACAGGAAGATCGACGGCCAGAATTTCTCGGCGCTGTGGAATGTGATGAACGATCTGATCACGCCGGAGCCGAAGAGCGCCTGCCGCCCGCATCTGTGGAAGTTCGACCAGATCCGCGACTACATGAACGAGGCCGGCAGACTGATCACGGCCAAGGAAGCCGAGCGCCGCGTGCTGGTGCTGGAAAACCCCGGCCTGCGCGGCCAGTCCAGGATCACGACCTCGCTGTTCGCCGGCGTGCAGATGGTGGTGCCGGGCGACATCGCCCCCGCCCATCGCCACGCCCAATCGGCGCTGCGCTTCGTGCTCGAGGGCAAGGGCGCCTTCACCGCAGTCGACGGCGAGCGCACCGCGATGGCGCCGGGCGATTTCGTCATCACGCCGTCGATGACCTGGCACGACCATTCCAACGAGACCAGCGAGCCGATGTTCTGGCTCGACGGGCTCGACATCCCGATGGTGCAGTTCTTCGACTGCTCGTTTGCCGAGGGCGCCAAGGAAGACCAGCAGTCGATCTCCAAGCCGGCCGGCGCGAGCTTCGCGCGTTACGGCCACAACCTGCTGCCGATCGACCGGAAGCGGACCTCGAAGACCTCGCCGATCTTCAACTATCCCTATGAATACACCCGCGAGGCGCTGGAGAAGGCGAGGACCAGCGACGAGTGGGACGCCTGCCACGGGCTGAAGCTGAAATTCTCCAACCCGGAGACCGGCGATTTCGCGATGCCGACCATCGGCACCTTCATCCAGCTGCTGCCGAAAGGCTTCAAGACCGCGCGCTATCGTTCAACCGACGCCACCGTGTTCGCCGCGATCGAGGGCAAGGGCCGCACCCGGATCGGCGACCAGACCTTCGAATGGGGCCCGCGCGATCTGTTCGTGGTGCCGAGCTGGCACTGGGTCACCCACGAGGCCGACGCCGACGCCGTGCTGTTCTCGTTCTCCGACCGCCCGGTGCAGCAGAAGCTGGACCTGTTCCGCGAGGATCGGGGGAACGCGTAATCAGGAATGCGTGGTCGCTGTCGTCCCGGCGAAAGCCGGGACCCATACGCCGCGGCTTCAGGAAGGGCAAGCGGCGAGTCATTCATCTTGCAAGCGCCAGTGGTGGTTATGGGTCCCGGCCTGCGCCGGGACGACGTGGGGGTGTGGCCGGCAGCGTGCCCTCACCGCCAATGCAGCAACCGCGTCTCGAGCAGGTTGATCAGCTTCCCGACCGCAAGCCCGAACAGCGACAGGATCACGACGCCGGCGAGCAGCTGGTCGGTCTGCATCAGGTTGCCGGCCTGCAGCACGAACGCGCCGATGCCGTATTGCGCGCCGATCATCTCGGCGCTGACGACGAGCAGCAGCGCGACCGACGCGGTGATGCGGAAGCCGGCGAGGATCGAGGGCAGCGCGCCCGGCCAGATCACACGGCGCACGATGGCGTGGAACGGCACGTTGAAGCTCTGCGCCATCCGGATCAGATTGCGCGGCACCGCATCGACGCCGCTATAGACCGAGATCGCGGTCGAGAAGAACACCCCGAGCGCAATGGTCGCGATCTTCGGCTCCTCGCCGATCCCGAGCCAGAGGATGAGCAACGGCAGCAGCGCGATCTTCGGGATCGGGAACAGCGCCGAGATGAAGGTGATGCCGACGCCGCGCGCCATGGTCGACAGCCCGATCGCGAAGCCGACGATGACGCCGGCGACGGTGCCGATGAACCAGCCGGTGCCGATCCGCATGATCGACCACGAGAGATGCTGCCACAGCGCGCCCGACATCGCGAGCTTGCTGATCGCAACCGCGATCGCCGATGGCGCCGGCAGGAACAGCGGATTGACCCACCCTGCGCTGCCGGCGATTTGCCAGACCGCGATCACGAGCGCGAGCGCGATCCAGCCTGAATAACGGCTGCCGCCTGGCGTGAAGCCGGCGCCACGAAACGCGACCGGCCGCGTCGCCTCCGCCGATCGGTCGTTCGTCTCCGGCGCCGCGCGATCAAGCATGCTGGACCTCGCGCTCGGCATCGATCGCCTCTTTCCGGATCAGTGACCACAACTCACTTTGCAGCGCAGCCATCTGTCCGCGTGCCTCCGTCGTGCCACGCTCGGCGCGCGTCATCGGGATGGTCACGATCTCCCTGATGCGGCCGGGACGGCGCGACAGCACGACGACGCGGTCGGCGAGCCGCACCGCTTCCTCGAGATTATGCGTGACATAGACCGCGCTCATCGCGCCGTCGGCGAGCAGGCGCACGAAATCCTCCATCAGGAGCTCGCGGGTCTGCGAATCCAGCGCCGACAGCGGCTCGTCCATCAGCAGGATCGCCGGACGCACCGCAAGCGCGCGCGCAATGCCGACCCGCTGGCGCATGCCGCCGGACAGCTGCTTCGGGTAGGCGGAGCGGAAATCCGCTAAGCCGGTGCGGCGCAGCGCGTCGTCGATCACGGCGCGGCGCTCGCCAGCGCTCAAGCCCGTGTGCAGCAGCGGAAACGCGACGTTCTCCTCGACCGTGTTCCACGGCAGCAATGCAAAATCCTGGAATACGAAGGTCAGCGGATTGAGGCTGCCCGACGGCGCCGCGCCGCGCAACTCGGCCGCGCCTCGGCCCGGCCGCAGCAGCCCGCCGAGAATCGACAGCAGCGTGCTCTTGCCGCAACCGGACGGACCGACGATCGCGACGATCTCGCCGGCGCGGACCGTGAAGGAGACATCGTCGAGCACGTCGAGCGCGCCGAACCGATGGCTGATATGGTCGGCGATCAGGTCCATGTTTTGCTCAACTCACCGTAGAATGCGTCATTGCGAGGAGCGAAGCGACGAAGCAATCCATACATCCGCGCACACGGCACGATGGATTGCTTCGCTTCGCTCGCAATGACGTCCCGTCACACATCGACATCAATCCGCCTTCACATAGTCTTTGGCGATGATCGCACTGGCGTCAAAACCCTTGTCGACGAAGCCCTGCTCCTGCAGCCATTTGATCTGGTTGTCGACGTTCTTGACGTCGAGCTTGCCGTCGGGATCGACATAGGCGCAATTGCCAACCACGTGCTCGACCGGCAGGTTGGTGTATTTGGCGATGATCTCGAGCAGCGGTTTTGTCTTGTCGGTGATCGGCACCACGCCGTCCTTGATCGCACTGAGGACCACGTCGTGATATTCGCGGTCGGCCCGGGTCAGCGCGGTGAGCAGCCTGGTCACCCGTCGGGCGTTGGTCAGCGTCTTCGGCGAGGCGAAGATGGCGCCCAGCTGCCATGGCGTCTCGTCGCCGACCCAGCCCAAAAATTTAGCGCCGTTGGAATCCATCAGCGTCCGCGCGGTGGAGACCGGCAACAGCGCGGCGTCAACGGTTTCGCCCTTCAGCGCCGCGGCCGCGTTCGACAGCGACTGCAGCGGCACGATTTTCACGTCGGACAGCTTGAAGCCGTATTTGTCGGCGAGCAGGCCGAGCGAATAATGGAAGCTGGAGCCGACCTGGGTCACCGCGACGCGCTTGCCGGCGAGGTCCTTCGGCGTCTTGAGGCCGGCGGCATAGGCATTGTTGCTGGCGAAATAGCCGATCAGGGGATAGCCGGCCTTCTCGCGGCTCATGCCGCCGATCACCTTCAGCGTGCCCTTGCCGGCGAGATTATAGAGCCCCGCGGTGAAGGCGGTGATGCCGAAATCGACATCGCCCGACGTGGTCGCGACCGCGATCGGCTGCGCCGCGTCGAAGAACTTCAGCTCGACATCGAGACCGGCGTCGCGGAAATAGCCCCTGTCCTGGGCGATGAACACCGGCGCCGACGACGAGAGGCGCAACACGCCGATCTTCGCCTTCAGGAGATCATCGGCCTGCGCGATGCCGCTCGCGGCCCACACCAAGAGACCCGCGAGTGCGAGCCGCGCCCAACCCTTCATTGCCATCTCCACCTGGAGCGCGTTCCGGTCAAATCGGAACTGGGCTCTCGATTCCTGCTTTGACGCGCTTTCTTCACGTGAACCGGGATCCACTTCGCTTGAAAACGCTCTAGATACCTTCGGGCACGGCCTGATCGCGGCCAATGAACGCGCCCTGCTTGCCAAGCTGTTGTTGCAACTTTTCGACGGAAATGTCGCGCGGAATCGTGTTGCCCGACAGCGCCAGCGCGGCCGCGGTTCCCGCCGCCTCGCCCATCACAAAACAGGCACCGGAGACACGCGCCGCCGATTGCCCCTCATGGGTCATCGAGGCGCAGCGGCCGGCGACCAGCAGATTGTCGACGCCTTCGGGTACCAGCATGCGGTACGGCAATTCGTTGTAACCGCGGCTCTCCGGGATCGGCGGAAACTCGAAGATCACATCGCCCGGCACGTGCGATTCCTTCGGCCAGCCATTGACGCCGATCGAGTCCTCGAACGAGGCGCAGCCCAGCACGTCCTCGCCGGACAGCATGTAACCGCCGATCACCCGCCGCGTCTCGCGGATGCCGAGCTGCGGCGGCAGATCGACGATGTAGGAATTTTCGAAGCCCGGCACCGTGCGCAGGAACTTGAACGCCTCGACCGCCTGGCGGCGACCCTCGATCTCGCCGCGCGTCATGTCATCGGGATCAATACCGGAAATGGCGCTGCCGTCACTGCGCGTCACCTGGGTGAAATTCACCCGCCATTCGATCTGCGATTTCTGCGGCCGCACAATCGCCGACTTGCGCGGGAATTTGTGGGTGCCGGCCGCCTCGGCCTGCGCCATCCGCTCGGGGATCGTGCGCCAGGCATCGCCGGCCTTCGCCGGATCGATGCCGTTCAGGCGGAACATCATCGAGGGATAGAGCATGCCGCCGGCATTGTCGCCGACCTCATGGGGCGCGCCGGCCCACACCGCGAGGTCGCCGTCACCGGAGCAGTCGATGAAGATGCCACCGCGCACCGCCTGCCGGCCGGCCTTGGTTTCGACCATCAGCGCGCGGATATGCCTGCCATCCATGACGACTCCGGCCCCGAGCGCGTGGAACAGGATATCGACCTTGTGATGCGCCAAGAGATCGTCGGCGGCGATCTTGTAGGCCGCGGTGTCGTAGGCCTGCGCAAAGATCTTCCCGAGGATCAGATGCGGCGCGTTCAAGCCGCCGAGCCGGTCGATCCGCGCCAAGAGGTCGGAGGCGATGCCCTGCACGACCCGGTGCATCTCGCCGAAGATGTTGGCGTGCAGCCCGCAGAAATTGGTCACGCCCGCCGCGGTGCCCATGCCGCCGAGAAATCCGTAGCGCTCGATCAGGAGCGTCCGCCGTCCGGCACGTGCCGCGCCGACGGCCGCCGCGATGCCGGCCGGTCCGCCGCCGAGCACCACCACGTCATATTCGCCATAGACCGGCACCTGCCGCGCAGGTTCTTCGATCGTGCTCGCTCGCATCATTTCCGCCCTGAACAAAGTTGATTGGGCCAACTATGAATTGATGCGGATTGCAGTACAATCCACCAAATTATGTAATCAGCTTTCGCGAATCGAGAAAGCTGCGGTAGAGACAGATGGATACGCTGGTCAACCTCGAAGCCTTCCTCGCCACCGCCGACGCCGGCGGCTTCTCCGCCGCGGCGCGCAAGCTCAACGTCGCGACATCGGTCGTCGCCAAGCGCGTCACCCAGCTCGAGGAGCGGATCGGCACCGCGCTGTTCCACCGCTCCACCCGCCAGTTGCGGCTGACCGAGGCCGGGCAGCAATATGTGCACCGCGCCCGCGGTGTGGTTGCCGATGTCGGCGATCTCCTGTCGCGGATGGGCGAGAAGCAGCGCGACCTCTCCGATCATCTGCGCGTGAAGGCGCCGACCTCGCTGACGGTGGCGCGGCTCGCCGATGCCTTCACCATCTTCCAGCGGCAGAACCGAAGCGTGAAGCTCGAGATCGTCATGATCGACCGCCCGGTCGATCCGGTGACCGAAGGTTTCGACATCGCGATCGGTGCCTTCCCGCATTCCTTTGGCGGCGTCGTCGACGAGCCGCTATGCCGGCTGCCGCGCCTCGTGTGCGCCTCGCCGGCCTATCTGAAGAAGCACGGCGCACCGAAGCATCCGCGCGACCTGGTCGATCATCGCTGCCTCAGCTTCCTGCCGACCGGACCGGAATGGCCGTTCGAGGGATCACGCGGCCGGATCAATATCCAGGTGCGCCCGATCCTCTCGTCGAACGAGGGCCGCGTGCTGACGCAAAGCGCGATCGCGGGCAACGGCATTGCGCTGTTGTCGCATTATCTGGTCGCGGACGCGCTGCGCGACCGCGCGCTGCAGCCGGTGCTCGCGGACTTCCCGATTCCTGAACTGTGGGTGAAGGCCGCCGTTCCCGAACGCCGTGTCGATGCCGCCGCGGTGCAGGCACTGCTGAAGACATTGAAAAAGTCGCTGGCGCAATCGCTGTGATGCGACGGCAGCCTTGCCCCGCGCCCGCCGACCTGAGACAAGGACGCGAAAGGATCGCCGCTTGAAACTCCTGATCTCAATGTCGCTTGGCCTCATCATCACCGCCGGGCCCGCCGCCGCGATCGAGACCTGCCGCTTCATCGAGGCCAAGGCGGAACGCGAGGCCTGCTACCATCGGCAGGAGGAGGAGTTGGCGGCCCGGCGCAAGCCCGAACCGCCGGTCACCCGGTCGAGCGAATCGAAGACGTTCGATTCGCTGCAGCCGATGCGGCGTGACGACGAAGAGGTCTATCGCAGCATGCGCGGCATCTGTCGCGGCTGCTGAGCGGAGCGCGGGCCTACGCGCCGCCGCCCCACCGGCCCACACGCTTCTCGGCAAAGGACGCCAGCCCTTCGGCCGCCTCGGCGGTCTGCCGCTTGGCGGAATGCAGATGGACCAGGCGCTTGTAGGCCTCATCGTCCACGGCCATGCCGCCGAACGAGCTTTCCATCGCGAGCTTCTTGGTCTCGGCCATCGCGTCCGGCGCATTGCCGAGCAGCTGCTCGACGACCTTGGCGCCGGCGCTTTCGAGAGCGGCTGATGGCACCACCTCATGGACCAGACCGATGCGGCGCGCATCCTCGGCGCCGAAACGTTCGCCGGTCAGCGCATAGCGCCGCACCTGACGGACGCCGATGGCGTCGCAGAGCTGCGGGATGATGATCGCCGCCGTCAGGCCCCAGCGCACCTCGGTGATCGAGAACAGCGCGTTGTCGGCCGCGATCACGATATCGCAGGCCGAGATCACCCCGGTGCCGCCGCCGAAGCAGCCGCCCTGCACCAGCGCCACGGTCGGGACCGGCAGCGTGTTGAGGCACTGCACCGCCTCGAAGGTGGCGCGCGACGCCGCTTCATTCTCTTCGAAGGATTTCGGCCGCACGCCGTTGATCCATTTCAAATCGGCACCGGCCTGGAAATGCTTGCCATTGCCGTTCAGCACGACGACGCGCACCGGCTTGGTCGAGAGATCGTCGATCGCGGCCAGCACGCCCGCAATCAGCGCGCCGTCATAGGCATTGTTGACCTCGGGTCTGTTCAGCGTGACGGTCGCGACCCCGCGCGCATCGAGGCTCCACAGGACTGGGCTGGCCGACATGACGTATCTCCCTCGTTCGGCATTGCTGTTGCCTGCACTATGGCGAGAGGAACTGGCTTGATCCATCACTTTCGGGCGCGCGCGGCCGCGCTTCGCGCATGACGGGTTGCGCGATGCCCTGCGCTTGTGGAAACTGACGCGGCACGTTGCAAGGACCAGTTCCACTCATGCGTATTTGCATTTTCGGCGCGGGCGCCGTCGGCAGCCATTTCGCGGTCCGCTTGGCACGCGCCGGCCACGACGTCTCCTGCGTGATGCGCGGGCCGCATCTCGACGCAGTCAGAACCTCCGGGCTGACGCTGAAGGTCGGCGACGCCAGCGTCACCGCGAAGGTGAGAGCGTCGGCCGATCCCGCCGATCTCGGGCCGCAAGACGTCCTCATCAGCACGCTGAAGGCGACCGGCATCAGTGCGCTCGCAGCCGGCCTCCCGTCGCTGCTTCAGCACGACACGTCAATCGTGTTCGCGCAGAACGGCATTCCCTGGTGGTACGGTCTCGGCCTGCCGTCGCAGCATCCCGCGATCCCCGATCTCGGTTTCCTCGATCCCGGCGGACGCTTGCGCAGCGTTACGCCGAAGGAGCGGATCATCGGCGGCGTGATCTTCTCCTCGAACGAGGTGATCGCACCCGGCGTGGTGGCGAACCTGTCGCCGGAGCGCAACCGCCTCCTGATCGGCGAATGCGACGATCGCCGGAGCGAGCGCATCGCGAGCTTGCGCGCGGCGCTCAACGACGCCGCGATCGAATCGCCCGAGGTCGCGGAGATCCGCGAAACGATCTGGTCGAAACTGCTCACCAACATGTCGATGTCGGTGCTCTGCCTGTTGACCGGACTGACCGCACGCGGCGTCCGCGACGATCCCGACATGCAGGACGTGATCCCGCGGCTGCTCGACGAGGCCAACGCGGTGGCGACGCGCTACATTCCCGCGGTCAAGCGCGTAACCCGCTCGGGGCCCGCGCCGGACCACAAGCCGTCGATCCTGCAGGACTACGAGCTCGGCCGCGCCATGGAGATCGACGTGCTGGTGCGCGCACCGGCAGCGTTCGCCCGCGCAGCCGGCATTCCGACCCCGATGCTCGACCTGATGGCCGCGCTCGCGATCCAGAAGGCGCGTGACAAGGACCTCTATCAGGGCTGACAATCCGGCCCTCCACGATAACAAGCAGGGATATCGAACCATGCAAGTCAAGGACAAGGTCTGCGTCGTCACCGGCGGCGCCAGCGGAATCGGCGAAGCGGTGGCGCGGGCCTATGCGGAGGCCGGCGCGCGCGGCGTCGTGGTCGCCGATCTCAAGACCTCGCGCGACCGGCTCGCCAGCGTCGCCGGCGATCTCGATGGGCTCGCGGTGACAGCCGATGTCGGACTCGAGGAGGACATCAAGGCGCTGATCGCCGCGGCCGAGGACAAATACGGCCCGGTCGACGTGTTCTTCTCCAATGCCGGGCTGTCGCGCAAGGGACAGGAAACCGCCTCCGACGCCGACTGGGACGTGAGCTGGCGCGTGCATGTGATGAGCCACGTGTTCGCGGCGCGCGCGCTGGTGCCCGGCATGCTCGCGCGCGGCTCCGGCTATCTGCTCAATACGGCGTCCGCGGCAGGGCTCCTGGCCTCGCTGAACTCGATGCCTTACGGCGTGACCAAGAATGCCGCGGTCGCGCTCGCCGAACATCTCGCCATCCAGTATGGCGATCGCGGCATTCGCGTCTCCGTGCTCTGTCCGCAGTCGGTGCAGACCGGGATGACCACGCCGGGTCCGAGTGCTGCGCGCGTCGACGGCGTGCTGCAGCCCGGCGAGGTCGCGCGGATGGTGATCGAGGCGATGGCCGAGGAACGCTTCCTGATTCTCTCGCATCCGCAGGTGCAGGACTACATGCAGCGCAAGGCCACCAATCGCGACCGCTGGCTGTCCGGCATGCGCCGCCTGCGCGACCGGATCTACGGCGGTGCGACGTCAGGCTGATTTTTTCGTCATTGCCTTGGCACTGAAGGCTCAAGATTCGTAGCCCGGATGGAGCGCAGCGCAATCCGGGACAGTGTCACATTTGGAAAGGCCTGCCCCGGATTTCGCTGCGCTTCATCCGGGCTACGAGGTTACGCCCTCACGAATGCTTCGCGACCCAGGCCGCGAAGGCATCGAGCACCTCGGCCATCACCTCGCGATCATTGCGGCCGGAGCGCTTGAGAACATGGAAGGAGTGGTCGGCCTCCTGCACCGGATGCAGCGTCGCACGGCTACCCAACCCCTTCACCATCGGCTCGAGCAAATCGAGCTCGGCCAACGCGTCGCGCGTGCCTTGCAGGAACAGCATCGGCACCTTGACCTCGGTGAGATGCCTGGCCCGCTCGCTGGACGGCTTGCCGGCCGGATGCAGCGGAAAGCCGAGGAACACCAGCCCGCGTACGCCTTCGAGCCGCGCCTTGGCCTGCGCCTGCGAGGTCATGCGCCCGCCGAACGATTTTCCACCGGCGAACAGCGGCAGTTCGCCGCAACGACACGCGGCCTCCGCCACCGCAGCACGCACCGTCGCTTGCGCGACGGCAGGCGGATCGGGCCGCTTGCTGCCCTTCTCCATGTAGGGAAACTGATAGCGCAGCGTCGCGATGCCGCGCTCCGCCAATCCTTCGGCGATCCCGGCCATCGACGGATGCGTCATGCCGGCACCGGCGCCATGGGCAAACACATAGGCGCTGCGGGCCTGCGCCGGGCGCAACAGCAGCGCCGACACCGTGCTGTTGTCGCCCGGGACGGTGATCGTGAGCGGTTGTGCCGTCGACGCGTTCAAGATGTCATCTCGAAGAATTGTTGCGCCGTTATTTCTAGCGGCAGGCCTTGATGCGCGCAAATGCCGCCACGGCGGGGACGCCGCAAGTGAACTGGCCCACAGCGGATCAACATTTCCGTTGGTAGACCGAGCTGCGCTACTGTAGGATGGCATACAGCACACCACACGTTTAACGCGAACCTGTTTCGGCGATTTTTAACATCTCATCCATATCACGCGCGGGTACCGCGAATTGGGGGACGGGGCATGCCTCGCAAGACGATCTTTTTCATCGGACTATTGATTGTCGCCGGCGTGCTCTACTTCAAGGACGATCTCGAGACTGTGGTGAGCGGCTTCCGCGTCAAGGCCGTGGAGTACCAGCCGCCGGCAAAGACCGTTTGGCTGGACCAGAATGTCAACGCCGAGCGGCTGCGCTGGTTCTATCACGCCGACCAGGGCACGCGGACCTTCGGCATTCCCCTGAAATGGTTCATGGCGCTTGAGCAGCCGACAGTGTGGCCGCCGTTCACCGCGGCGCCGCGGCTCAGCGAGACCAATTATCTCGGCCGCTTCGGCTTTATTCCCGACACCGTGATCCCCGGCAGTCCCGATGCGCTGCCGATCGGCTTCGCGCCGAGCACTCCGATGGCCGATGCCAACGGCGCGCCGTGGCGCAACCCGCACACGAAGGAGGACATGCTCGGGGTCGGGTTGACGTGCTCGGCCTGCCACACCGGCAGCTTCAGCTATCGCGGCACCGAGATCGTGATCGACGGCGGGCCGGCCAATACCAACCTGTTCGAATTCCAGAAGAGCGTCGGCCTGTCGCTGCTGCTGACGCGGTTCTGGCCGGGCCGCTTCTCGCGCTTTGCCGACGAGATCCTTGGCAAGGAGGCCAGCCTCGACGAGCGCATGGCGCTGCGCGGCCAGCTCGATCTCGTGCTGAAGCAATATGCCAACATCAACGCACTGGAGACCAAAGTCGCCGCCAACAGCGTCGAGGAAGGCTATGCCCGGCTCGATGCGCTGAACCGGATCGGCAACCAGGTGTTCTCGATCGGCCTCAACAATCCGAACAACTATGCCTCGCATTCGGCGCCGGTGCATTTCCCGCGGATCTGGAACGCGCCGTGGTTCAGCTGGGTGCAATATGACGGCTCGATCATGCAGCCGATGGTGCGCAATGCCGGCGAGGCGCTCGGCGTCAGCGCCGAGCTCAATCTGCTCGACGAATCCAGGGGACTTTACAAATCGAGCGCGCGGGTCGACGTGCTGCACGAGATGGAGCGGATGATCGCCGGCGAGCCGCCCAGCGAGGACAAGGGCTTTGGCGGCCTGGCGTCGCCGAAATGGCCGGAGAACATCCTGCCGCAGATCAACATGGATCTCGCGAAGAAGGGCGGCGAGCTCTACAAGACACACTGTCAGGGCTGTCACGGTCCCGCGATCAACAGCAAGGCGCTGCCGCAGAGCGAGGCCTTCGCGCTGTTCAAGGACAAGAAGCGCTGGATCAAGAACGACGCCGGCCAGCCGCTGCTCGACGTCGAGATGATTCCGATCAGCCATATCGGCACCGACAGCGCACAGGCCGAAGGCCTTGCGAACCGCACGGTCGAGACGCCGGCCAATCTGAAGATCAAGGACGGCAGCTTCGGGCCGGCGCTCGGCGAGCTCGTCGAGAAGACCGTCGACTATTGGTACGACCAGAACAAGACGCCGCCGGAGGATCGCAAGCGCATCAACGGCTACCGGCCGAACGAGATCCAGGCGCCGCTCGCCTACAAGGTCCGGCCGCTCAACGGCATCTGGGCGACCCCGCCCTATCTGCACAATGGATCGGTCCCGACCATCTACGCGCTGCTGTCGCCGGTGAAGGACCGTCCCTCGACCTTCTATCTCGGCAGCCGGGAGTACGATCCCAAGGATCTCGGCTATGTCTGGAAGGACAACATCAAGAACGCCTTCGTGCTCGACACCACCAAGCGCGGCAACAGCAATTCCGGCCACGAATTCTCCAACGAGAAGGGCAAGGGCGTGATCGGGCCGGAGCTGAAGGAAGACGAGCGCCGCGCCCTGATCGAGTTCATCAAGACGCTGTAGCGCGACGGCTCACGCAACAGTCCAAGACGTGGATGCCCCGGACGAGCCCGGGCATGACGCGTGGAGACTCTATCGCCGCCGTTCTCGCTGACGCCTCAGCTCTTCGGCACGGGCTGCCGGCGCGCCGGGCGGGTCATCGCTTCAAGCTCGAGGAGCTGGTTGAGCTGCTCGTCGGTCAAGAGCTTCTCCTCCAGCACGATGTCGGCCACCGAGCGGTTCTCCTTCAGGGCGCGGCGCGCCACGCGCGAGCTCGCTTCATAGCCGAGCGCCGGCGCCAGCGCCGTGATCAGGCCGATCGAGCCCTGCACCAGGCTGCGGCAGCGCTCACGATCGGCCTCGATGCCGTCGACGCAGCGCCTGGTCAGGGTGTCGATCGCCGCCGTCAGCATGCGGAGCGAGCTCAGCACGCAATAGCCGATGGTCGGCTCGAACGCGTTGAGCTGCAGCTGGCCGCCCTCGGCGCACAGCGTCACCGTGAGGTCGTGCCCGATCACCAGGAAGGCGACCTGGTTGACCACCTCGGGAATCACGGGATTGACCTTGCCGGGCATGATCGACGAGCCGGCCTGCACGGCCGGCAGACGGATTTCACCGATGCCGGTGCGCGGCCCCGACGACAGCAGGCGGAGATCGTTGCAGATCTTCGACACCTTCACCGCGACGCGTTTCAGCACGCCGGAGAACAGCACGAAGGCGCCGAGGTCGGAGGTCGCCTCGATCAGGTTCGAGGCCAGCACCATCGGCTGGCCCGACAGCCGCGACAATTCCTCGACCGCGAGCGCCGCATAGCGCGGGTCGGCATTGATGCCGGTGCCGATCGCGGTGGCGCCGAGATTGACCTCGCGGAACAGCGCGGAGATCTCGTTCAACCGCGCGACGTCCTCCTTCACGGTGGCGTGGAAGGCGTCGAACTCCTGGCCGAGCGTCATCGGCACCGCATCCTGAAGCTGGGTACGCCCCATCTTCAGGACGTCAGCGAACTCCACCGCCTTGCCCTTGAAGGCGTAGGCGAGATCGTCGAGCGCGCGCACCAGCGGCTGGGTGGCGAAAATCACCGCGAGCCGCAGCGCGGTCGGATAGGCGTCGTTGGTCGACTGCGCCATGTTGACGTCGTCGTTGGGATGCAGCGTGTGATAATCGCCGGGCTTTCTGCCCATCAGCCGCAGCGCGACGTTGGCGATCACCTCGTTGGCGTTCATGTTGGTCGAGGTGCCGGCGCCGCCCTGGATCGCGTCGACGACGAAGGATTCGGCATAGATCTTCTCGCTCGCAACCTGGGTGCAGGCTTTGTCGATCGCATCGGCCTTTTCCGGCGCGAGATAGCCCAGGCGCTTGTTGGCGCGGGCCGCCGCCTGCTTCACCAGCGCCAGCGCGCGGACGAATTCCGGAAAATGGCCGACCGGCACGCCGGTGATCGGGAAATTCACCACGGCGCGCTTGGTGTGGATGCCCCACAGCGCGTTGGCCGGAACGTCATCCTCGCCGAGCAGATCGTGCTCGGTGCGGGACTGCGCCTTCTCGATCGGCACGGTGCGGACGGTCGCGATCGCGAGCTCGCTCACGCCGCTGTCGCTGGAGGCCGGCGCGGCGCCTGCGGTGTTGGCGGTCTCAACCTTCGATTCGGCCATCGGTCCCTCCATTGCCTGCTGCAAATCTTGTCGTCAGCGACACCGGCCATGATGCTCCCGGCAGGCATCGAAAGCCAATCCTATCGGCAAAGTCTTGCACACCGGAGAACGGAAAGACGCGCAAGGAAGGCATTTGAGGTACGCCGGACCGGGCGCCGAGGACTTGGCCTTATCCGTCATGATAACAACAACTTATCGCTCAATATCGCGGCTCGTCCCGTGACAGGCGCGGCTGCTATCTCCGCCCCGTCATCGCGTGCTAGATCAGCATCGACTGGCGCAAGCGCGCTGCCGACATCGAACGAACCAAGGGCCAAAGCCGTGTCCAACAACAACGAAACGATAACCATCACATTCCGCTGCCCGGCGGAGCTCGAGGGCAAGATTCCAGCGCCGATGCCTGCGTCATTGGGTCTTCCCGGATGGCTCAAGGCGATGCCGACGCAGGCCTTCAACGTGATGAGCAATCGCGAGGAGGATACCGTCAAGCGCTGCCCGCCATTCGTCGACGCGATGACATCGGGTTTTCTGTTGCCCCTGGTCTGCGATCTCAAGGTCGAGAACGGCGCAATCACGTGGGACAACGACCTTCCGGCGGGGGGCGCGCTCGAATTCCCGCGCTCGCCGGTCGGATTCCATGACGAAAGCCAGGTGGCCGGCTCGCCGCTGTTCGAGCCCGACCGCTTCGTCATCAAGTTCGTCAATCTGTGGACCATCGAGGCGCCGCCCGGCTACTCGCTGTTCTTCACGCATCCGGTCAACCGGTTCGACCTGCCCTTCACTACGCTGACCGGCATGGTCGATTGTGATCTGTTTCACGACAGCTGGGTGCATTTCCCGGCACGCTGGCACGACACCAATTTCAACGGCGTGTTGCCCAAGGGCACGCCGGTTGCGCAATGCTTCCCGGTGAAGCGCGAAAACTGGGTCGCGCAGACCGCGGCGATGACGGCGGACGAAACGTCGCGCGCGCAGGAATTGTCCAACAGGATGGCCCGCGAGCCCGGCCTCTATCGCCGCCAGTTTCGGTCGTAGGCGCGCGCGAGAGCGTTGCGGGCGATGACGGTGTGGGTGGGGACAATACTCTCTCCACCTGTCGTCCCGGCGAAGGCCGGGACCCATACGCCGCAGCAGAAGTTGTTGATGGGACTCGCCGTTCCAGCATCGCACAACAAGCAGCATTGGTGATTGTGGGTCCCGGCCTTCGCCGGGACGACGGCGAGTTTGTGGCACGGCCGGTAAATGCGGCCGGATCGCCTAGCTCAGAAACTCCACAAACGCGCTGCGACGGAAGAAGAAGCGACCGTGCGATGACATGATCAGCGCGGCCGTCGTGCGGCCGATCATTTGCGGCCGGCCGCGCAACGCCAGGCGCAGATTGGCTTCACCGGCAGCGCGGTCGCCCATTTCGAGAAGACTGGCGGAGAAGCTCAGGCGCATCAGCGGGTCGTCGGGGCGCTGCGCCACCACCTGGCGGTAGAGATCCGCCGCAGCCGCATATTCGCCGTCGAGCAGCAGCACGCGCGCGAGCGCGGCCAGAATATCGGGATGCCCCGGCGCCGCCGCGCGCAGCTTCTCCAGAATCTCGCGCGCCCGGCCGCGCTCATTGCGCTGGGGCAGGAGCTGCGCGAGCAGAAGCTGAAACTCGAGGATGCCTGGCACGAGCGCAAGCGCGCTCTCGATGACGGCAACCGCCTCGTCGATGCGGCCGGCTGAATGCAATTGACCTGCCAGCGCCTGAAATGCGGGCAGGTATGGTGGCCGCCGCGCGGTGGTCCGCCGCAGCAGATCGATCGCCTCGCTGCCGCGACCGGCGCCGCCGAGCGCCGCGCCGAGCAGGGTCTCGAGGCCGGGATCCTCGACGCGACGCGTGGCGCGCTCGAGCGGCGCGATCGCCTCCTCGTTGCGGTTCTGGATTATCAGCGCCCGTGCCAGGATCGAGGCCGCGCCGACATCGTTCCGGTTTGCCTTCAAGACGTCGGCCGCCAGCCGCTCGGCTTCGACGATCTGTCCCATCTGCAATGCGACCACGGCGCGTTGCAGAACCGGGGATGGGGCGGGCCCGCGATTGGCGGAAGGAGGCGGAGGTTTCGGCATGCAGCCCGTCCTGAAATGATCTTCCGAGCCGTTATCACTGCCGCCGACAGAGCGTCCAGCGAAAGTCGCATCCGGGCACCAAGATACCGCCCGGTTCCAGCAACGCCTGCGGCGGTCAGGCGACCGACGCCGAACCACCCTCTCCCGTCCGATTTTTCGACTGCTTAACCTATTCGACCTCGCCTGAAGCGCCGCAACAGGCCCGGCGTGATGTTCGCAACTACCCTCGAAGCAATTCAATCGACCCGGTCGAAGCGAATCGCTTACGTCAGCGGAATCCTCGCGCTGCTGGCCTGTTGTTCGCAGCCTCGACGCTGGCGCTTTACCGCGGCCGGCAGGCCGCGCCGCGAACGCGCTACTTCACCGGGCCCCTGTCAATTTCGCTGCGCGGTCCAGTAGCCCGAGCAGCGCGCGGCGCCCGAATGGCCGCTCCATGTACCACGGCCGGAATTTCCGGTGAGCCTGCCCGAGCCGGAGGCGTACATTTCGTGAACGGTCACGGAAGCGCGGACCGCACCCGAGCGCGCCACGCGACCATTGAACCGCACCAGATTTGGATGCGTGACTATTCCGTTGGTGATGTTGACGGCGAAATTGTAGGCCGGATCGCATTCGCCTCGTTGCGTCACGAAAACGAGGTCCCAGGATCCGTCATAGGCCGAGCTGGCCTGCGCAACAGCGGTCAAGGCAAGACAGCCGGCAATCGTCGTCAAAAACAAGAGCGTCTTCATCGTCGTTCTCCGAGCGTCGGCAAGTGTTGGCCGTATCAGCACTGTCAGTGCGAGAGGCAAATTGGTTCGAGGGTGCAATCGTCGGTGCAAACACCAGGGCGTGAACTCACTACGTGATGAGCACGCGCCTTGGGGCGGCCCAGCCCAACGGGCGGCTAGGAAGTTCTTCCCGATCATCACTCGTCTC
Organism: Bradyrhizobium sp. USDA 3364; assembly: GCF_054056355.1. Lineage (NCBI taxonomy): Bacteria > Pseudomonadati > Pseudomonadota > Alphaproteobacteria > Hyphomicrobiales > Nitrobacteraceae > Bradyrhizobium > Bradyrhizobium sp. USDA 3364. The sequence goes on along the minus strand of NZ_JBSRYG010000002.1, from coordinate 3,245,707 downwards.
CATCCGTGGTTCGGTCAGGGTCATTGTCTAACCTGTCAGCTCTGTCGCTGCGCCAGAGCGATTGCCATTCCCGTCGAGCGATTGCTGCCAACGCATGCGCTTCTGCCGGTGACTGCCGATCGAATACAGCTGCACGCTTTCGAACGTCCGAGCGTGTCGTGCAGACGCAGGCATTGGCAGCAATCGCACGACGGGAACGGCAATCGCTCTGGTGCAACCGCGGGCCCGACCCGCTAGATTATCGCGGTGCCCACACCAACCCGGATGGAGAATGCAGATGATCTGGAAAGGCATCATCCCACATGGGACAGCAATGCCGGGGCTCGCTCGCAAGACGGTCGAGATCGTCTCGGACGTCGCGACCGTACAATTCTCCGGTCGAGACATGGCCGAAATTCACTCGCTGACAAGGGAACGTATCGCTCCGATGGCGGCTTGCCACGAGCGACGCAGAGGTCAAGGGCGTCTAACAGCAACGGAGATTCAATCATGAAGATCGTCGTGATCGGCGGCACCGGCCTGATCGGCTCGAAGACCGTCACCATTTTGCGCCAAGGCGGCCATGAGGTTGTGGCGGCCTCGCCTCGAAGCGGCGTCAACACCATCACCGGCGAAGGGCTCAAGGAGGCGATGGCGGGCACCCAGGTCGTGATCGACCTTGCCAATTCGCCGTCGTTTGAAGACAAGGCGGTGCTGGAATTCTTCGAGACCTCCGGCCGCAACCTGCTCGCGGCAGAGACCGCAGCGAACGTCGGTCACCATGTCGCATTGTCGATCGTCGCGACCGACCGGACAGACAACGGCTATTTCCGCGCCAAGGTCGCCCAGGAGAAATTGGTCAAGGCCTCCGGCATCCCATACACGATCGTCCGCGCGACCCAGTTCATGGAATTCCTCGGCGGCATCGCCGATTCGAGTGCGGATGGAAGCACTGTCAGGCTCCCGCCGATCCTGTTCCAGCCGATCGCTTCGGACGACGTTGCCGCCATGGTTGCCGACGTGGCACTCGCGGCACCGCGAAACGACATTGTGGAGATCGCCGGTCCGGAGCGAGCCCCATTCAACGAGATCATCGCCCGCTATCTGAAAGCGGTCGGCGACCCACGCAAGGTCGTGAGCGATCCCGAGGCCGGATACTGGGGCGGCCGGGTCGAGGAGAACTCCCTTGTGCCGTTGGGCGCAGCACGTCTCGGCCACATCGGTTTCGACGAATGGTTCCGCCGCTCACGGGCATCAGCCTGATCCAGCATCCAGGCTACGCCGGGCCCGACACGAACGGGCCCGGGCACCGAACAAAGGAGGCGACTATGAAGATCAGACCCGCTGCGTTGGCTCTGCTGTGCCTCATGACCGGCACAGCGGCGGCCCAGGAGCCCAAGGTCACGCCGCTGATGTCCAAGGATCTTCCGGAGGCTCCCGGCAAGGAAGCCCTGATGATCGCGGTCGAGCATGCGCCCGGCGGGTCGAGTGCCATCCACCGGCACAATGCACATGCACTCGTTTACGTGCTGGAGGGGTCCGTCGTGATGCAGCTGAAAGGCGGACAACCGGTGACACTGACAGCAGGGCAGAGCTTCTATGAAGGCCCGGGCGATGTTCATGTCGTCGACCGGAACGCAAGCAACACCCAGCCGGCGAAATTCCTGGTGGTCCTGATCAAGGACAAGAGCGCTCCGGCGCTCGCGCCCGCACAGTGACTGCGACACCCCGCGTCCACGTAACCGGCTGCGAGAAGCGCCTGCATCGCCAACGGCCTCGTGGCCTGCGGAGGGGCTCTTGCACGTGCGCGCGATTTCGATCAGCGGATCGCGATTCATTCCCCGCATCCGCCGTGCGCGCTTCGCATCGTTATGCCGCGGACCCCTCCCGCAACGGCGCGCGGCTGAGTTCATTGCCGGCGGCTATCGCCTTGCGCAACAAATGCATCAGGTCGGCCGCTTCCGTCTCGGTCAGGCCGCGCAGCATGCGCCGCTGCGCCGCTTCCACCGCCGGGGTGATCCTGCGCAACGTCCGGCGGCCCTCATCGGTAAGCTTCAACTCGCGTGCGCGCCGATCGCGGCTGGAAGTCTCGCGAACGACAAGGCGTTTCTGCACGAGGCGATCGATGACGCCGGTGATGGTGGTGCGATCATAGGCGATCAGGCCCGCCAGCGTGATCTGGTCGATCGCCGGGTTGGCGCTGATGGTCGCGAGCGCAGCGTATTGCACCGGCGTGAGGTCGAAGCCGGCGCTCTCGACCTCGGTGAGGAACACAGCTACCGCGATCTGCTGGAAGCGGCGGGCCAGATGTCCGGGCATCTCATTGGGGTTGCTCAACCATTTCCCTCCGGTGGGAGCAAGCGTTGACATAGTATACTGATGATCAGTATACTGATCAATAACGATCTTGATGAAGGAGGGACCATCGCATGCAATTCCATCAGAATGGCTTTGCGCCGGGCGATCCCACCATCTTCGATCCCGCGGAGCGACATCCGGCTCCCCGTGCTTCCGAACCCGTGCCGCAGGAGGTCGATGTCCTGATCGTCGGATGCGGTCCGGCAGGCCTGACACTCGCGGCACAACTCGCCGCATTCGGCGACATCAAAACCTGCATCGTCGAGCAGAAACCCGGCCGTCTCCTGGTCGGCCAGGCCGACGGCGTCGCCTGTCGCACCATGGAAATGTTCGATGCCTATGGCTTCAGCGAGCGCGTGCTGAAGGAGGCATACTGGGTCAACGAGACGAGCTTCTGGAAGCCCGACGACAGCGACAGCCGCCACATCGTCCGCAGCGGCTGGGTGCAGGATGTCGAGGACGGACTGTCCGAGTTTCCGCATGTGATCCTGAACCAGGCCCGCGTGCATGACTGCTTCCTTGATGTCATGCGTCACTCGCCTGCCAAGCTCGAGCCGCATTATTCGCGCCGCCTGCTCGATCTTCAGATCGATCCGGCCGCGCGCTTCGAGGATCATGCGGTGACCGCAAGGCTCGAGCGGATCGATCCCGAGCATCAGGGGCAGATCGAAACCGTCAGGGCCCGTCATGTGGTTGGCTGCGACGGTGCGCGCTCGACCGTGCGCAAGGCAATCGGCCGCGAATTGCACGGCGATTCCGCCAACCACGCCTGGGGCGTGATGGACGTGCTTGCGGTCACCGACTTTCCCGACATCCGCTTCAAGTCGCTGATCCAATCGGCCAGCGAAGGCAGCATCCTCATCATCCCCCGTGAGGGCGGTTACATGGTGCGGATCTATGTCGAGCTTGCCAAACTCGAGGTCGGCGAGCGTGTCGCCAACCGCCATGTCACCCCCGACGAGGTGATTGCGAAGGCGCAGCGGATTCTTGCGCCCTATACGTTGGAGGTGAAAGAGGTTGCTTGGTGGTCGGTCTACGAGATCGGCCAGCGCCTGACCGACAAGTTCGACGACGTGCCGGAGGATCAGGTCGCAAGCCGCCTGCCGCGCGTCTTCATCGCCGGCGATGCCTGCCACACCCACAGCCCGAAGGCGGGCCAGGGCATGAACGTCTCCATGCAGGACGCCTTCAATCTCGGCTGGAAGCTGGCTGCAGTTCTGCGCAAGCGATGCGCACCGCAGCTGCTGCATACTTATTCTGCGGAACGCCAGGCGGTTGCCAAGGAGCTGATCGACTTCGACCGCGAATGGGCTGCGATATTGGCCTCTGCGGAAGGAGCGGATCCCGCCAGGACCCAGAGCTATTTCGTCCAGCACGGACGCTACACTGCGGGCACGGCGGCGCAGTACCGTCAGTCAATTCTCACAGGCGAGGCGCGCTACCAGCATCTGGCCAAGGGCTTCGTGATCGGCAAGCGCTTCCACTCGGCGCCTGTGATTCGTCTTGCCGATGCCAAACCGGTTCACCTCGGCCATGTTGCCGAAGCCGACGGTCGCTGGCGCATCTACGCTTTCGCCGGCAATGGCGATCCGACCGCCGCCGACTCCGCCATCCGCCCCTTGTGCGACTTCCTCGCCGAGGGACAGCAGTCGCCGGTCCGGCGCTACACGCCTCGTGGAGCCGACATCGATGCGGTGATCGATGTCCGCGCCGTGTTCCAGCAGGCCCATCGCGAGCTCGTGCTTGAAGCCATGCCCGCCATGCTGCTGCCGAGCAAGGGACGTTACGGGCTGCGCGACTATGAAAAGATGTTCTGCCCCGATCTGAAGAGCGGCCACGACATCTTCACCATGCGCGGCATCAACCGCGAGGCCGGATCCATCGTCGTCGTGCGGCCCGATCAATATGTCGCCCATGTGCTGCCGCTCGACGCTCATGCCGAGCTCGCGGCGTTCTTCGACGGCCTCATGCTGTAGGCCGAACGACAGCAAACGCTCCGCGGAGCTCAAGCATTGGACTTGTCAGCCAAGCCATCTCGGCGAGCCGGCGCCCGGACCGCTGACGTTCCATATCTGATGGCAATTCGCGGTACGTTCCGCTCGGCAGACTGGCGATCCCGGGAAGACTCGAACTTCCGACCTACGGTTTAGGAAACCGTCGCTCTATCCGGCTGAGCTACGGGACCGCACCGCCCGCGACGAAGCATGCGGGCGCCGCCATCCCATAGCAGAGGAGGCGCGTGATCGCCAGCCCGCGCCACGCCGGGCGCGCGCAAAGTTACAATGAGTTTGCCGTGTCGCGCGTTACGCCACCTGCCGGGCCGGATTCGAGGCGGCATCCGCCGCACCGGCGCGGCGTGCCGGCAGAAACTCGATCGCCTCATCCTTCAGCGAGCCGAAGCGCAGCGTCACGATGTCGAGTGCATAGTTCTGGTACAGGCGCCACGGCCGGCGCGAGCCCTGCTTGGGGAACCGGGCGGCGGCGCGCTGGATATAGCCCGAGGAGAAATCCACCCAGGGCAGTTCGGTGACATCGGGATCGTTCCGCCGCGGCGTCACCTGCGCGTAGCCGTTCGCCTTCATGTGGTTGAGCATGCGGCAGACATATTCGCAGGTCAGGTCGCATTTCAGCGTCCATGACGCGTTGGTGTAGCCGAAGGCGGCAGCAAGGTTCGGCACGCCCGAATACATCAGCCCCTTGTAGTTCATGGTCTTCGACAGATCGACGTCAGCGCCGTCGACCTTGATCTCCAGCCCGCCGAGCACCTGCAGATCGAGGCCGGTAGCCGTCACCACGACGTCCGCATCGAGCACATTGCCGCTCTTGAGCTTGATGCCGCCGGGCGTGAAGGTTTCGATCTGGTCGGTGACGACGGACGATCCGCCGCTGCGCAGCGATCGAAAGAGATCGCCGTTCGGCACCAGGCAGAGCCGCTGGTCCCACGGATTGTAGCGCGGCGTGAAATGGGTGGCGACATCGTAATCGGGGCCGAGCGCGTGGCGTACGCCGCCGAGGATCAGCTTCTTCACGCGCTCCGGATCGCGCTTGCAGAGCCGGTAGAAATACATGCCGAACAGCACGTTCTTCCAGCGGGTGAGACCGTAGGCGAGCTTTGCCGGCAGCCGCGCCCGCAGCCAGTTGGCGACCTTGTCCTCATCCGGCCGCGCCACGACATAGGTCGGCGAACGCTGCAACATCGTGACATGGGCCGCCGTCTTGGCCATTTCCGGCACCAGCGTCACCGCGGTCGCGCCGCTGCCGATCACCACAACCTTCTTGCCGGCGTAGTCGATGTCGTCGGTCCACTTCTGCGGATGGACGACGCGGCCGGCGAAATCGGCGATGCCAGGGAAGTCGGGCGTATAGCCGTGCTCGTATTTGTAGTAGCCGCTGCACATGAACAGGAAGCTGCAGGTGAAGCGTTCGATGGTCTTCTCCGGTCCGCGCTCGACCTCGACCGTCCATTGCGAGTCGGCAGATGACCAGTCGGCGCGGACGACGCGATGGTTGAAGCGGATCTTCTTGTCGATGCCGTAGACGCGCGCGGTCTCGCGCACATAGTTCAGGATCGAGGGACCATCGGCGATCGCCTTCGGCTCGGTCCACGGCCGGAACGAATAGCCGAGCGTGTACATGTCGGAGTCGGAACGGATGCCGGGGTAGCGGAACAGGTCCCAGGTGCCGCCGATGCAATCGCGGCCTTCAAGGATGGCGTAGCTGCGGTCCGGGCAGTTGGCCTGCAAATGATAGCCGGCGCCGATACCCGACAACCCGGCGCCCACGATCAACACGTCGAAATGAGCGGACATGCCCTGACCCTCCCGTGACTGCATTGACAATGTTAGTACTGACAATGTGTATTGTCAGATAACTTGACATCTGACAATGGCTCATGTCAATAGACTTTCATGGCAAGCAGCCGGAAAGCCCGCCTCTATGGCGGTATGGACGCCGAGGAACGCCGCGCCGAGCGGCGGCTCAAGCTGATCGATGCGGCGATCGAGGTCTATGGCGAGGTCGGCTATCGCGGCGCGACGGTAAAGGCGATCTGCGAGGCTGCCGAGCTCACCGAGCGCTATTTCTACGAATCCTTTGCCAACAGCGAGGCCCTGCTGATCGCGGCCTACAACCATGTGGTCGGCCACCTCCACGAGGAGATGGCGACGGCCGCCGCAACCGGCGGCGACAACGCCGAAGCGAGGCTGCACGCCGCGCTGACGCTGTATTTCACGCGGCTGAAGCAGCACCCGAAGCCCGCGCGGGTCTTCCTGCTGGAAATCTCCGGCATCAGTCCGGCGGTCGATGCCGTCAAGCTCGACGCCTTGCGCGTCTTCAGCGACATCCTGGTGCCGCCGGCACTCGATTCGAAGCACCGCGACAAAGGCGGGACGGCCACGCTGCTCTCGAACGGCATGGTCGGCGCCGTGATCTCGATCGCGCTGCGCTGGGTGTCGAAGCAGTATCCGCAAGCGGTCGAGGACGTCGTCGCGATCGCCGCCAGCTTCTGTCGCGTGGCGCTGACCGAGGCGGATCGCCAGAGTGGTCACTCATCGTAACGGCCGGATCGGCCGGCCCTAACCGCCGATTTTCGATCATGTTTCGCCAGAGTTTGCCGGCCCGGCCTCTAGCCTGCCGCTGATTTAACTTGCATATCCGGCTCCTCGGTTTTCTTATGACCGGTACCGGGCGCAACGCGGCGCAGCCTGTTTCGCCTGACAAAACAACGCTGTTTGCATCGGCGGAGCTGAATTTTGGTCGACCTGCACAGGCTGGACGATGTGACCGCGCGGCTCGGCGACGTGGTTCTCGATCCCTCGACCTGGCCGTCCTTCATGGACGAGGTCTGCGCCGCCGTCGGCGCGACCGGGGCTGCGATGCTTCAGAGCGATATCCGCACCGAAGACATTCCGCGCACGGACTCGATCACCGAGTATTTCACCAAGACCTACTTCCCGCACAATCTTCATGTCACCGACATCCGCGCGGCCCGCGGTGTGCCGCTGATGCACGCCGGTGTCGATGTCATTACCGATGGCGATCTGTTCGGCTCCGAGGCAGAGATGCTGCGCGATCCGCTCTACGCCACGCTCGGCGAATTCGGCCTGAAATGGTTCGCCGCCATCGGCTTCCGCTCCGGCCCGGCATTGTGGGCCCTGACCATCCAGCGCACGCCCAGGGAAGGGATGTTCGACGCCGACGAGGTCAAGGCGCTGTCGCGCGTGTCGGCCCGGCTCACCGAAGCCGCGACGCTGTCCGCCGCCGTCGGCCGCTCCGCCATCGCAGGCATCACCAGCGCGCTTGACCTGATCCAGGTCGCCGCGATTGCCGTCGGCCGCTTCGGCGCCGTGATCGGCATGAACAGCCAAGCCGAGGCCTGCCTCGGCCACGACCTTGCGATCCGCAACAATCGCCTCACTTTGCTCGACCGGCAGGCCAATGCCGATCTGACCAGGCTGATCGATCAACTCGCCCACAGCTCGGACCTGCATCCGCTACCGTCGTCGCCGATCGTGGTGCGCAGGATCGACAAGCGGCCGATCGTGATTCAGATGCAACCGGTGCCGCCCGCGGCACGCTCGCCGTTCCTGGGTGCGCGCGCGATCCTGTTGATCCGCGATCTCGAAGGCAGCGCCGCATTCGACCAGGCGCTGCTGGCGACGACGTTCGAGCTGACGCCGGCGCAGGCGCGGCTTGCCACGCGGCTTGCACGCGGCGATTCGGTCGAAGCGGCCGCGCAGGAGGCCGGCGTTGCGCTTGCCACCGCGCGCAACCAGCTCAAGACCATCTTCCAGAAGACCGGCACGCATCGGCAGGCGGAACTGGTCGCATTGCTGCACCGGGCGAAGTGAACGATTCGAGGCGAATTGTTCCAGTCCTCTGCGTGCCGCTGCGATAATAATTCTTGAGATATTACAATGATATACTTTGATTATTTGGTCAGGCAAAGGGGACTGACCTGCGACTTAAAAGGGCAGGGAAATCGTCCGGTTCCAGGGTGACAAGCGTCACCAAAATGGCGACAATCCGTTCACTCTGTGTCGTTCGGGTTTGCTCGCAATGTCCGTGATGCCGTCACGATCATCGACGTTGGCTGTTGCCGTTTTTGCCGCCGCTTGCACGCTGGCGCCGGTCACTGCGCATGCGCAATGGTGGCGCAGTGCGCCGAGAGACTTCGAGGATTGCGCCGACCTCGCCGAGAAGGCGAAGACCAAGCAAGACAAGACCGCGCAACTCGCCGATTGCAACGCCAAGTTCGCCGGACGCCGCAAGCCCGGGGGCGGCTACACCTATTACGACTTCATGCAGGACCGCAGCTTCGACATCGCGGGTCCCAATCCGACGCCGGACGAGCAGAAGAAGATCGACCAGGAATATACCGTCTATCTCGAGAAGCAGCGCCGCTCGAGCATCGCCGCAGCGTTCAATGCCAAGCAACTCGAGCAGCAGGAAACGCAGCCGGTGCGGCCGTCGCAGATCCAGCAGGCGTCACTGCACAACGATCCAGTGCGCAGCGAGCCGGCAAAAGTCCCCATCCCGGTCGCGAGACCGGTCAAGCCACGCGCTGCCGTGCCGCTTCCCGAGGCGCGTCCGCGGACACGAAGCTGCGTGAAGGGCACGTTCTCCTGCGAATGGCCGCGGCTTTCCGAGGGATTGGACGGCCTGAAGAAACTGTTCACACCGGCACCGCAGCCGCCGACCAAGCTCGCGAAGCGCAACTGACGCTGCAAGGTCAATCGGTAATCAGCATCGCCCAGAACCTGCGGTACGGCGACTTCGGATTGTCGACGTAGGCGACCCCGACGCGTTTGGCGCCCGGCATCAGCAGGTTCTCGCGATGCCCCGCCGAATTCTCCCACTGCTTCATCATCTCGGCGAAGGCGATGTAGCCCGCGCCGATATTCTCGGCGGCGCGGCGTTTCTTGAGCGGCGCGATGCGCGTGAAGAAACTGCCGCCCGCGGAATGGCTGACCGATCCGGTCGCCGACATCGCCTGCGCCTGCTTCATCGCCATCTCATTCAGCTTCGCGTCGAGCTTCACCGCGGGCATGCGGTTGGCGTGCCGGTAGGCACTGATCGAACCGGCATAGTCGGCGGCGCCTGCCGTCGCAACCGAACCAAGCAGAAGGGTGAGTGCGAGAACGAGCGGCTTCATCTCAGATATTCTCCCTCATGGATCAGCGCGCGTGACTGCGCTTGCGGTGTCGGGGGTTAAGCGGCTGGTGCGCTGGCATCGCTGATCGGCTCGCGGCTGCCGCGCGCTGCTCCTGCAAACGCGCATCGTAGCCCGGCGACGGCACCACGGTCGGCGGCGCGGCGCGAACCGGGCCGGCAGTGAGCGCGACAAGCGTGAGCAGCATGATGCAGGACCGTTTCACGAAGTCACCTCCTCGGCTATTCCGATCGATGGGTGGACGATCATCGGCACTCATGGCAGAGCCGCGCGAATCTGCTCCGGCGTCAGCCCCGGCGAGCCCTTGCCGTCGGCCTCCGCCTTCCGGATCAGCTCGATGACCCGGCGTGACAACGGAACCCGGAGGCCGCGGCGATCCGCGATCGCGGTGATCACGCCCTGCAGATAGTCGATCTCGGTGCGGCGGCCGCGCTGCAGATCCTCCCACATCGAGGAGCGCGCTTCGGGATCGATCTTCATGGCGCGGCCGAGCAGCATGCCGAACAGCACGTCCGGCAGCCGCAGCAGAGGCGGCATCCAGCTCGACGGCAGCGGCGTCGGCGACACCGGCGCAATGCCCTCCGCGCGCACCGCGGCCAGGCCCTCGGCCATCTGGTCGGCGAGCAGTTGTCGCCAGCCGCGCTGCGCGAGTTGTTGCCGCAGCGGAATGTCGGACAGCGCGTTGAGCGCGTTGTTGAGATTGACGACCAGCTTGCCCCACTGCACGCCGTCGATATTGGCGGTCGCCTTGACCGCAAGGCCCGGCACCGAGAGCCGCGCCGCGGTGCCCGCGTCATCCTGCGCGATCACGATGTCGCCCGAGGTCGAGCGATGGAAGCGGCCATCGCCGAGCGCGACCACATTGAACGGCACCATGCCGCCGAGCACCTTGCGGCCCGGCAAGCGGTCGCGCAGCAGCGGCACATTGCCGACGCCATTCTGCAAGCTGACCACCACGGCATCGGCGGCGGCGTGGCGCGCGATCAATTCGGCGATCGCACTGGTATCGGCGCTCTTCACCGTCACCAGCACCGTCTGCACGTCGTGCAGGATCGACGGATCGTCGGACAGGATGAGCCGGTCCGCGGATACCGTCCGCTCCGAGCCGTCGAAGCTGCTGACCCGCAAGCCGCCGGCGGTGATGTCCCGGATCAACCGCGGCCGCGCCAGCAGCACCACGCGGCGGCCTGCGGCCGCCAGCATGCCGCCGACGAAGCAGCCGATGCTGCCGGCGCCCGCAATCCCGATCGGCCGGTCCTCGCTCATCTGGCTAACATCCGTTCATCAACGCTCGATAGCAGCCCTCGATAGCAGACCTCGATAGCAGACCTGGGGTTGCCTGCCTATTTCGACGCGCCCCGGCCGGGTGGCCCGCCTTGTAACCGTCATGGGCGGAAGCTATGTTTCGCGCACGGGGCACGCTTGCGGCAGGAGACGATCATGGGTTTACTCGACGTACTCAACGGCATGCAGAACGGCCCGCGCGGTCCGAGCGCGCCAACCACACCATCCGACAGCTCGAGCAGCGGCGGCATGTCGCCGATGACGATGGCCATCCTGGCGCTGCTGGCCTGGAAGGCGGTCAAGCATTTCTCCGGCGGCCAGCCGGGCTCGGCCACCCCTGAACCTGAGCCGAAGCCGGCGCAGGCGCCGTCACTCCCCGGCAACGTCACCGCGAACCTGCCCGGCGGCGCTGCCGGTGGCGGGCTCGGCGATCTGCTCAAGGGCGGCCCTTGGCGGACTGCTCGCCGGCGGCGCAGCCGGCACCGTGCTCAGCGGCGGCCTTGGCGATCTGCTCAACCAGTTGCAGCAGAAGGGCCATGGCGACGCGGCCAATTCCTGGGTCGGCAATGGTCCCAACAAGCAGATCGCGCCCGGCGATCTCGCCAGCGCGCTCGGCGCCGACCAGATCGACTCGCTGGCGTCGCAGAGCGGCATGTCGCGCGACGACCTGCTGCAGGGCTTGAGCCGGTACCTGCCCGACGCGATCAATCACCTGACACCCGACGGGCGGCTGCCGAGCGGCGACGAGCTTCACCGCAGGCTTTGACGGCGACGTTGATTCCATCAGAGGAGGACGACAGTCATGGGCGGCATCATCTGGGTCATCATCGTCGGCTTTGTCGCGGGGATCATCGCGCGGTTCCTGTCGCCGGGTCCGAACAATCCGAGCGGCTTCATTCTCACCACCGTGCTCGGCATCGCCGGCGCGTTTCTCGCGACCTTCATCGGCCAGGCGATCGGCCATTACGGTCCCGAACAGGGCGCCGGCTTCATCACCGCCACGATCGGCGCGCTGGTGGTGCTGTTCATCTGGAACCGGCTGGTCGCAGCGCGCGTGATCCCGGATATCGGGAACAAATAGAGCCGGCCGCAACACTGCATTAAAATCAAAATGCCCGGGCTATCCGCCCGGGCATTTTCGCTTCTGCAGCAACTCGGAAGCCGCGTCACTGAATGAGATGCATGCCTGCGTCCATGCGGACGAACTCACCGGTCATGTTGCTCGACGCCGGGCTCGCCAGGAAGCAGACGAGGTTGGCGATGTCTTCAGCCGTCGACGCGACCTTCAGCGGCACGCGCGCGACCACGGCATCGCGCACCTGCTTGGCGCCAGCCTCGCCGCGGCCCTTGGTGAACCAGGGCGTGTCGATATAGCCCGGGCACACGGTGTTGACGCGGATCAAAGGTGCCAGCGCACGCGCCAGCGACTGCGTCATGGTGTTGAGCGCGCCCTTGCTCGCGGCATAGGCGACCGACGAGCCGCCGCCGGAAATGCCGGCGACCGAGGAGACGTTGACCACCGCCGAGGGACGGCCCGAGGCCTTCGCGCCGGCTTCGAGCAGCGCACGCGCGGCACGAACCATCTGGAACGGGCCGATGGTGTTGACCGCATAGATGCGCTGGAAGTCTTCCGCGGTCAGGCCGTCGAGATCGTGATGCGGCACATGCTTGGTGGTGCCGGCATTGTTGACCAGCACGTCGACCCGCCCCCACCCCTGCGCGGCGGCCGCAATCTTCTTGCAGTCCTCATCGCGCGAGACGTCGCCCTGCACCACCAGCACCTCGGCGCCCTGCTTGCGGCAGGCTTCCGCTGTCGCTTCGGCTTCCGCCTTGCTGTTGGAATAGTTGATGATGAGGCGCGCGCCCTGCGTGGCGAGGATTTGCGCGGTGGCGGCGCCGAGGCCCGATGCCGATCCGGTCACGATCGCGCACAAACCATCCTTGGACATCTGCATTTTCCTTGTTGTTGTGAGCCAGATGATCTCCGGCGGTGGCATACCATATCGCGCGGAGCAGCATCTGCAAACCGCGCCAGGTCCTTAGGTGTAGGCGTTCGGCCCCTTCTGCAGGCTGGCCCACTGCGCTTCGTCATGGCCGCAGATGATCTTGACGCCTGATGCCTCGAGCTTGGCGATCTCGTCGAGCGAGTTCAGGAACTGCTCGACATCGAGGCTGTTCTTCGGTGAGGTCCGCTGATCGAGATTGGCGCGCACGCTGAGTGCGTCGGAGGCGAGCAGGAATTCGCCGCTCTGGTCCAGCTTGACCAACGCGCCGGTCGTTCCCTTCGAATGTCCCGGCAGCGGGATCAGCGTCAGTCTGCCATCGCCGAACACGTCCATCTGCTTATCGAAGATTTCCGTCTTCAGCGAATGATCCCAATCCGCCCTGATGTATCCGCGATCGAACGCGTTGTCGGCGTTCGCGGCCTCGATCTCGAGCGCGTGAACGAAGACCGTCGCCTTCTTGAAGAAGGCGTTGCAGCCGCAATGATCGGTATGCAGATGCGAGCAGATCACGACGTCAATGTCCTCGGGGCCGAGGCCGACAGCCTTCAGGCTCGTCAGCACATGATCATCCGCCGGCATCAGCGGACGCATGTATTTGGCGAGCGTGCCGAGCCGCCCTTCGGGATCGGTCGCGACATCGGGATGGCATCCGGTGTCGAACAGCACATTGCCCTGCGTATGCCGCAACAGCACGCAGGACACCGGAAGCTCGATCATCTCGCCGCGCGGCGCATCGGGCAGATAGGTCCGCTTGGACATCTGCAGACGGCCGCCCGACAGCATATGCATCTTCATCTCGTTACCTCCCATTTTGACCTCAAACTACATATGAGTTTTATGGAAACTCATAATAGATTTGACAGCATATTATTCACCCCTATAGCTTCCGCGCAACGTCGCGATCACATGACAATGCGCTCAATGAAGCACCCGGACTCTTTCGGATCCGCATCGTTGACATCGATCAGCGGCCGTCAAAGGGAAGTTTCGCCACGATGTACACCGTGTTCAGCGCGTTCGCTGCGACATCAGATGCGGCAGCGTTCAAACCCTTTCTCTGCATTCCCGCGCGTCCTGACCGCGCATACTTTCCCGATGGCGCCGAACTGTCCTATGGCGACATTGCGCGGCAGGTCTGCGCATTGCGCGACCTGTACCGCGCATCAGGCTTCGGCCACGGCCATCGCGCCTGTCTGTTGCTGGAGAACCGGCCCGACTTCCTCGTGCACTGGCTGGCGCTCAACGGCCTCGGGGTCTCCATCGTTCCGATCAACCCGGCTTACCGCGCGGCGGAAATCGAATATCTGATTGCACATGCCGAGCCCGATTTGATCGTCACGCTGCACGATCAGAAGGAATTGCAGAAGGCGCTGACCGGCGATGTTCCGCTGCTCGCCGTCTCCGGTGACGACCTCGGCGCGAGCGTGACGCAAATCCCGCGGGGCCCGGTGCGCGCCACCGCGCACCGGTGAGCCGGGCAGCGAGACCGAAGCTGCGCTGCTCTACACATCAGGCACGACGGCGCGTCCGAAGGGATGCATCCTGACCAACGAATACGTGGTCTCGACCGGCCGCTGGTACATCAGCCATGGCGGCGAGGCGACGTATCATACCGGAACGGAGCGCCTCTACAGCCCGCTGCCGCTATTCCACATGGCCGGCCTGACGCTGACCCCGATCGCGATGATGCTGACCGGCGGCTGCCTGATCCTGCCGGAGCGCTTCAACGCGAAATCTGCCTGGCGCGACATCGTCGCGTGCCGGGCCAGCGTGCTGCACTATCTCGGCGTGATCGTGGCAGCCTTGCTGGCGCAGCCGGAGACGCCGGATGAGAAAGGCCATGCGCTGCGCTTCTCGATGGGCGTCGGCGCCAATCCCGAGCAGCGCGCGCGAGCCCGCGACCGCTTCGGCATCCCGTTCGTCGAAGGCTGGGGTATGACCGAGACCGGACGCAGTCCCTTCAACACGGTCGAGCCGCGCCATCTTGAGACCAACACGATCGGCCGCAGCGTACCCGGCCTCGAAATGACGATCCTCGATGCCGAAGACAATGCGCTGCCAGCGGGCTCGGTCGGCGAGCTCTGCGTGCGCCATTCGGCAGCGACGCCGCGGCGCGGCTTCTTCTCCGGTTACCTGAAGGACCCCGAGGCCACCGAGCAGGCCTGGCGCGGCGGCTGGTTTCACACCGGCGACAGCGCCTGGCAGCACGCGGACGGCGCCTTCGTGTTCGTCGACCGGCTGAAGCACCTGGTCCGTCGCGCCGGCGAGAACATCTCGGCGGCGGAGGTCGAGGCCGTCCTGACGACATCAGGGCTGGTCAAGCAGGCGGCGGTCGTTGCCGCGCGCGATCCGATCCGCGACGAGGAAGTCGCAGCCTTCATCGTGATGAACGACGGCGCCGAGGCTTCACGCGAACTTGCGCAGGACATCTTCCACTTTTGCCGCGAACGCCTGGCGCCGTTCAAGCTGCCGGCATGGATCGCCTTCGTCGCCGACCTGCCGCTGACCTCGACCAACAAGATCCAGAAGCACACGCTGCTCGGCGCCGACCAGGACCCGCAGTCGCATCCCGGCATGATCGACCTGCGGCAAGAGAAAACCACCGCCATAAGGCAATCGAACTAGAGGAAACCAGGGACCATGACATCGAGATACGGGTGGATCGCCGCGAGCGCTGCGATCCTCTCAGTCGCCTTCGCCGCGCCATCCCACGCGCAGATTTCCGACGACATGGTGAAGATCGGCGTGCTGACCGATCAGGCCGGCCTCTATGCCGACGCTGCCGGACCCGGCGCGGTCGAAGCGGTGCGGATGGCGATCGCGGATTTCGGCGGCAAGGTTTTGGGCAAGCCGATCGCGATGGTCGATGCCGACCATCAGAACAAGGCGGATGTCGGCGCCGGCATCGCGCGGCGCTGGTATGAGCAGGAGAATGTCGACGTCATCGTCGATTTCGCCAATTCCGCTGTCGCCTTCGCCGTGCTCGAGCTCACCAAGCAGAAGAACAAGGCGATGCTGGTGTCGTCGGCCGGCTCCTCCGATCTGACCGGAAAGGGCTGCTCGGCGAATTCGGTGCAGTGGACCTATAACACCTATGCGCTCGCCAACAGCACGGTTCGGGCACTGGCCAAATCGGGCGCCAAGAGCTGGTATTTCGTCACGGTCGATTACGCCTTCGGCCACGCGCTACGCAACGACGCCGCCAAGACCGTGGAGAAGGTCGGCGGCAGCATCGCCGGCGAGGTGCGGCATCCGCTCAACAGCATGGATTTCTCGTCCTATCTGCTGCAGGCCCAGAGCTCGAAGGCCGATGTGATCGCCTTTGCCAACACCGGCGGCGACCTCGCCAACTCGATCCGGCAGGCGCAGGAATTCGGGATGGCGCACACGCAAAAGCTGGCCGCCTTCCTGATGCAGACCAGCGACATCCATGCGATCGGCTTGCAGGCAGCCCAGGGGTTACAACTCGCGACCGCCTTCTATTGGGATCTCGACGACAAGACCCGCGACTTTGCCGCGCGCTTCATGGCCAGGACCAAGAAGCGGCCGACGATGGTGCAGGCCGGCCTTTACTCCGCGGTGATGAATTATCTCAAGGCGATCGAGAAATCAGGCACCGACGACGGTCCCAAGGTGATCGCGCAGATGAAGGACATGCCGATCGACGACTTCTTTGCCCGCAATGCCTTTCTGCGCGAGGATGGCCAGCTGATCCACGACATGTATCTCGTGCAGGTGAAATCGCCGGCGGAATCCAAGGGCGCCTGGGACTACGAGAAGCTGGTTCAGGTCATCCCGGGCAGGGAAGCGTTCGCGACTCCAGAGGAGAGCGCCTGCCCGCTGCTGAAGAAATGACCGCACTCACGAACCCGCACACCACGAGCAAGGCTGGACATCGCATGACCGAACTGCCGCTGCTGTTTACCCCGCTGCAACTGCGCGACCTCGAACTGAAGAACCGGATCATGGTCTCGCCGATGGCGACCTATTCGGCACGCGACGGGCGCGCCGCCGACTGGCACACCGCACATATCGGCAAGCTCGCCGCCGGCGGCGCCGGCCTCGTGTTCGTCGAGCAGAGCTCGGTGAACGTCCAGGGACGCATCACCCACGGATGCCTCGGCATCTGGGATGACGCGCACATTGCGGACCACGCCGCCCTCGCCGCGCTGATCCATGGCTTCAACGCCAAGGCCGCGGTCCAGATCGCACATGGCGGCCGGAAGGGCTCGGCGCAGCGGCCGTGGGAAGGCGGCAATCCACTCGGCGAGGCCGACATCAAGGCGCGCGGCGAAGGCCCGTGGCAGATCGCGGCCTCGAGCGGGATTCCCTTCGACGACGGCTGGCCCGCTCCGCAGATGATGACGTCAGAGCAGATCGATGCCGTGGTGGACGACTATCGCCAGGCGTTTCGCCGCGCCAGGGCAGCAGGCTACGACGTCATCGAGTTGCACTGCGCGCACGGCTATCTGATGCACTCGTTCCTGTCGCCACTGGCCAACAACCGCAACGACGAATATGGCGGCTCGCGCGAGAACCGGATGCGGCTGCCGCTGCGGATCGCTGCGATCATGCGCGAGGAATGGCCGGGTCACCTGCCGGCCTTCGTCCGGATCTCGTCGGTCGACGGCGTCGATATCGGCTGGTCGATCGAGGACTCCGTTGCGTTTGCGGCCGAGCTGAAGGCGATCGGGATCGACATGGTGGACTGCTCGTCGGGCGGCATGAAGCTGCCGCGCGGCAATTCGCTGGTGTCGCGAACCCCGGGCTTCCAGGTGCCGTTCGCCGAGCGCATCCAGCAGGAAGCCGGCATGCCGACGGTGGCGGTCGGATTGATCCGCGAACCGGACTACGCCGAAGCCATCTTGCGCGACGGCAAGGCGACGCTTATTGCACTCGGCCGCGAACTGCTGTGGAATCCGAACTGGCCCGCGCAGACGGCACTTGCGCTCGGATGCGATCCCGAGTGGACCAGTTGGCCGGAGCAATATGGCTGGTGGCTGAAGCGGCGGGTGGCGCAGCAGGGACGATAGCGATGCCGGTGGCGAAGAAAGATGTGGCGAAGGCCGACACGGCCGCCGGCGCGCGGTCTTTCGACTTCCCCGGCGATACCTCGCGCGACCTGCCGAAGATGGACAATGCGGTCAAGTCGGCGCGACGCGTGTTCGATGTGCTCGAATTCTTCGAGGAGCACCAGCGCGCCGCCTCCGCCATCGAGGTCGCCGCCGCCCTCAACTTCCCGCAGTCCAGCACTTCGGCACTGATGCGGACGATGACGGCGTTCGGCTACCTGCACTACGACACCAGCCGCCGCACCTACATCCCGACGCCGCGGATCTCGATGCTCGGGCACTGGCTGAGCCCGGCGCTGTTCACCAGGGGGCGCCTGGTTAATCTGATGGAGGAGCTCTCCGCGCGAACCGGAGAGACCATCATGCTTGCGGTGCGCAACGGGCTCAGCGCGCAATATGTCCACATCATCCAGGCCAGGCTGCCGATGCGGCTCTATGTCAAGGCCGGAACGCTGCGGCCGCTGGCGCGATCCGCATCGGGTTACGCGCTGCTGTCGGCCTATCCGGACAAGGAGGTACGCCGCCTGGTGCGCCTGATCAACGCCAACGAGGCGCGGCCCGATCGGCAGATCGACATCAAGGCGTTGCTGCTGGAGCTGAAGAAGGTCCGCGCCAAGGGGCACGCGTTCTCGCTCGGCCTGGTCACGCCGGGCGCGGGCGCCGTTGCCATGAACCTGCCGCCGATCGCGGAGTCCAATGAGCCGCTGGTGCTGTGCGTGGCCGGATTGAACGACGCGCTGGTCACCCAGGAGACCGAGTTCGCCGACCTGATGCGGAAGGCGATCGAGTTTCACCTGGCGGACTGAACTGATGTCACAGGCCGATTTGCCGCCGCGCGTGGCATACAAACCGAGGCGTCGCAAAGTTCACTCTGCGGAATTCATGCAGACCGTCCTGCTTCATGCCAACAGCGCAAGTGGCCCTGCGGGCAACGCTTGTCACGGCTATGGCTTTTCCGCATCATTGAGCGCAAGACAACATCGCAAGCAGGGCATGGCCGAACGGCCGGCCCGAGCCAATCAACACGAGGAACGCTGTGGCGGAGAGTGAAAACATCGTCGCCGAGACCGCGGAAAAGATTTTCGCCGATCTCGCGGATGCCCAAACCATCAATCACGACAAGCAGGGCGCATGGAAGGCGCCGCTGTGGCAGGCGCTGACCGAAGCCGGCCTGCCACTCTCCTGGGTGCCCGACGATCTCGGCGGTTCCGGCGCCAGTCTCGCCGAAGGTTTCAGCGTCCTCAACGTCGCCGGCCGCCATGCGATCGCTGTTCCGCTGGCCGAAACAATGCTGGCCGGCTGGCTGCTGACGCAAGGCAAGATCGCCTCCCCCGAAGGCGAGATGACCGTTGTGCCGGCAAGCCCGAAGGATCGCGTCACGCTCAACGCCGACGGCTCGCTCTCCGGTCGCGCCCGCGGCGTGCCGTTTGCCAAGGACGCAAAGCATTTCGCGGTGCTGGCTGATGGCAATGGCGGCGCATCGATCGCGCTGGTCGATGCCGCGAAGTGCCGGATCGAATCCGGCATCGGGCTGGGTGGCGATCACAACGACACCGTCACGCTCGACAAGGTGCAGCCGGTCAAGACCAAGCCGGCGCCAAAGAGCTTTGACCAAACCACGCTGATGCTGATGGGCGGCGTGGTGCGCAGCCTGCAGATCGCAGGCGCGCTGGAAGCGATGCTCGACATCTCCGTGCGCTATTCCAACGAGCGCGTCGCCTTCGAGAAGAAGATTTCGAAATTCCAGGCCGTGCAGCACAACCTCGCCCGCCTCGCCGGCGAAAACGCCGCGGCGCTGGCCGCCGCGACCTCCGCGGCGGACACGATCGTCAACGCCAAGTCGCTGGACACCGACGCGGTGTTCCTCGAAGCGGCTTCCGCAAAAATCCGTTGCTCGGAAGCAGCCGAGAAGGGCAGCAGCATCGCCCATCAAGTGCATGGCGCGATCGGCTTCACTATCGAGCACATCCTGCACCGCTATTCGCTGCGCGCGCTGGCGTGGCGCGACGATTTCGGCTCGGAGAGCTACTGGGCGGTCGAGCTCGGCAAACTCGTTGCCAAGCGTGGCGCCGATGAATTGTGGCCGCTGGTGGCTTCGCGCTGAGATCAGGCAGAAAGATCAGGACTGGACATCATGACTGCAGCCCTTCGTTTCGATCCGATCCGCCTGCCCGAGAAATGCGAGCAGCTCCGCAAGGAAGTACGCGCCTTTCTCGCCGAGGAAATCGCCGCCGGCACCTTCGATCCCCACGCGCCGAACCGCGAGGACAATGACGCGCCGGAATTCTCCCGCCGCGTCGGCGCCAAGGGCTGGCTCGGCATGACCTGGCCGAAGAAGTATGGCGGCCAGGAGCGCTCGTTCCTCGAACGCTATGTCGTGACCGAGGAAATGCGGGTGGCGAACGCGCCGACCCGGCGCTTCTTCGTCGCCGACCGCCAGAGCGGGCCGGTGCTTTTGAAATACGCACCCGAGCACATCAAGATGGATATCCTGCCGCGGATCTGCCGCGGCGAGGTGTGCTTCGCGATCGGCATGAGCGAGCCGAATTCCGGCTCCGACCTGTTCGCGGCGAAGACCCGCGCGACCAAGACCGACGGCGGTTATCTGATCAACGGCACCAAGATCTGGACCTCGTCGGCGCACATCGCCGACTACATGATCGCGATCTTCCGCACCTCGCCGCCGACCAAGGAAAATCGCCGCCACGGCCTGACCCAGTTCCTGGTCAAGATGAAGCAGCCGGGCATCCAGGTGAACCCGATCGGCCAGATCACCGGCCAGTTCGAATTCAACGAGGTGGTGTTCACCGACTACTTCGTGCCCGACGATCACGTGCTGGGCGAAGTCGACGGCGCCTGGAAGCAGGCGACGTCCGAGCTCGCCTATGAGCGGAGCGGCCCCGAGCGATTCCTCGAGACCTATTACGTGCTCACTGAACTGGTGCGCGCCGTCGGCAAGAACCCGGACACCCGCAGCGCCGAAGGCATCGGCCGGCTGGTGGCGCAGGTCCACACCATGCGCCGCATGTCGGTGTCGGTTGCCGGCATGCTGCAGGCCGGCAAGGAGCCGGTGGTGGAAGCTTCCATCGTCAAGGACATCGGCACGGTGTGGGAGCAGCAGCTGCCGCATCGGGTCCGCGATCTCGCCGCCTTCGTCGAGGAGACCGCGACCAACCGCGAGACGCTGGAGAAGCAGCTCGATTTCGCCATCAAGACCGCGCCCAAGCTGACGATCCAGGGCGGCACCACCGAGGTGCTGCGCGGTATCATCGCCCGCGGGCTTGGTCTGCGCTGATGACCAATGGGACCGATGCTCTCACCGCAAGCTCCTGCACCTCTCCCATCGGGAGAGGTCGGCGCGCAGCGCCGGGTGAGGGGTCACGGTCCCTCGAGAGAGCAGAACCCCTCACCCGATTTGCTGGCGCAAATCGACCTCTCCCCTTGGGAGAGGTGACACCGTTCGCGCCGCGAGACTGCAGCCTTACCGGAGACAAGAGATGACCAAGTACACTGATATCGGCGTCGAGACCCACGGCCATGTCGGCCTGATCGAAATCCGCAAGCCGCCGCTGAATTTCTTCGACGTCGCGCTGATCAACCAGATCGCCGACGCTCTGGAAGAGTTCGACAACAATATCGAGATCCGCGCCTCGGTGCTCGCAGCGCAAGGCAAGGCGTTCTGCGCCGGTGCCAATTTCGGCGATCCGGCCCGCCAGGAGCAGGAAGAGCGCGCCAAGAGCGATCCGGCCTCGAACCTGCCGATCAACCATCTCTACGTTCAGGCGGTGCGCATCTTCCGCAACAAGAAGCCGATCGTCGCGGCGATCCATGGCGCCGCGATCGGCGGCGGCCTCGGCCTTGCCGTCTCTGCCGACTTCCGCGTCGCCTGCCCCGAGGCGCGCTTCTCGGCCAACTTCACCAAGCTCGGCTTCCATCCGGGCTTCGGCCTGACCACGACGCTGCCGGAGCTGATCGGCAAGAACAATGCCGAGCTGATGTTCTACACCAGCCGCCGCGTCACCGGCGAGGAGGCCTATCGCTGGGGTCTCGCCAACGTGCTGGTGCCGCAGGACCAGGTGCGGGCCGAGGCGATGAAGCTCGCGCAGGAGATCGCCGAGTGCTCGCCGCTCGGCCTGGTCTCGACCCGCGCCACCATGCGCGGCGACCTCGCCGACCGCGTGCTGGCTGCGACCAACCACGAGCTCGTCGAACAGACCAAGCTGCGCGCGACCGAAGACTTCAAGGAAGGCGTCAAGGCAACGGCCGAGCGCCGCGTCGCGAACTTCAAGGGGCGGTGAGCGGCAAGCGCCGCTCTCTCCACGGGTCGTCCCGGCGAAAGCCGGGACCCATACGCCGCGGCCCATGGAAAGGGGCACAAGCGGAGTCACTTTGCTCCTCCAACCACGTTCGGTGGTTATGGGTCCCGGCCTTCGCCGGGACGACGATGGGGAGATAGCTCGTAACCCCTCGGCACCACCAGCGCGTCGACGATGGTCACGCCCTGCCCTTCCGGATGCACCAGCACCGGATTGACCTCGATCTCGGCGATCTCGTTCGTATGCTGTGCCGCCAGCGCCGAAATCTCTGAGATCAGCCGCGCGAGCGACGCGACATCGGCCTTCGGCGCACCGCGAAAGCCGTGCAGCAGCGGCGCGGCTTTCAGCATCTCCAGCATTGTGGTCGCCTCATCCGGGCTCACCGGCGCCGGGCGATAGACCACATCCCTGAACAGCTCGGTCGTGATGCCGCCGAGCCCCACCATCACCAGAGGCCCGAAGGTCGCGTCCAGCATGGTGCCGACGATGATCTCGACGCCCTTCCTGGCCATCGGCCCGACCAGCACGCCCTGGATTTTGGCCTCCGGCCGCTGCTGCTGCACGGTCTCCAGCATGTCGCGATAGGCGGTGAACGCCGCTCCCTTGGCTGATATGTTGACGCGGACGCCGCCGACCTCGCTCTTGTGCGCGATCGCCGGCGACTGGATTTTCATCACCAATGGGAAGCCGGCCTTCTCGATCGCGGCGTCGAGTCCGTCGCGGTCAGTCACCAGCACTTCGTCGGGCAGCGCGATGCCGGCCGCGCGCAGCAGCGACTTGCTGTCATATTCAGAGAGCGTCTTCGCTGCGAGATGCACGGAGAGATCGTGCTTCGGCGAGGCAGATGCCGCCATGTCAGGCGCGGGCTTGAAACTCGCATACTCCGCCAGCCGCCGCATCGCGACGCCGACATGAGTCAGCCCCGACAGCACCACCACGCCCGACTTCGCCAGCCCCTGCCGCGCGAAGTGCGACGGCAGCGTGTAGGAGTAGAACACCACCGGCTTGTGCTGCGCCGCGATCACCGGCGTCAGCTCGGCCTCCTTGAACGGCATCCGCGTCTCGCTCGACAGCGACAGCACGACCAGCGTCGCGTCCACTTCATCAGACGCGTCGAACAGCTCGATGCTCTTCTGCAGGCCGCCGGAGGAGACGCCCTGCGCGGTGACGTCGACCGGATTGCCCGCCGCGCCATAGGATGGCATCCATTGCTTGATCTGGCTCTGGATCGCGGCGGAAAGCTCCGGCACCCGCAGGCCCTGCATCGACACGGTGTCGGCGCCCCAGATGCCGGCGCCGCCGGACACCGTCAGCACCGCGACGCGGTTGCCCTTCGGCAACGGATTGGTGGTGAGCACGGCAGCAATCGTCACCGCCTCGTCGAGATCGTTGGAGACGATGAAGCCGTACTTCGCGAACACCGCATCATAGGCCGCCGACCAGCCTGCCATGCTCGCGGTGTGCGAGGCCGCCGCGCGTTCTCCGGCGCCGGAGCGGCCCACTTTGGTGACGATGACGGGCTTCCTGAGCTCCACCGCGCGCTTCGCCGCCGTCAGGAACTTGTCGACGTCCCTGATACCCTCGATGAACAGCAGGATCACGTCGGTCGAGGCATCCTGCACCATGTAGTCGAGGAATTCACCGGTGCCGAGATCGCTCTCATTGCCGGCGCTGACGACATAGCTCAGCGCGATGCCGAGCGCCTTGGCGCGATGATAGATCGCAAAGCCGATGCCGCCGCTCTGCGCGACGATGCCGATCCGCCGCTTGCTCGCGATCAGATCAGGCGCATCCGGCTTGACGTCGACGGTCGGGCTGAAGGTCGCGGCGACCTTCTGCGCCTGGCTGTAGAATCCTTCCGCGTTCGGGCCTGAGATCCGCATTCCCGTCCGCTTCGCCAGCGCCACGATCGCGTCCTGCATCGCCGCGCTGTCGCCGCCCTCCTCGGCAAAGCCGGAGGAGATGATGACCGCGTTCTTGACGCCGGCGGCCGCGCACTGCTCCAGCGCCGGCAGCACCGCGCGGGCCGGAATCACGATGACGGCGAGATCGATCGGTGCGCCGATCTCGGCGATCGACTTGAAGCCCTTCAAGCCGTCGATCTCGTCATAGTTCGGATTGATCGGATAAAGCGCGCCCGGATAACCGTTCTTGCGCAGCATCGCGAGCAGCCGCCCGGGGATCTTCTCTTGATCGCGCGAGGCACCGATCAGCGCGATGCTTTTGGGGGCAAAGAAGGTATCGAGCGGATGCGGCATGGGGCGTTCCATTGTTGTTATTGTGAACCACGATATTGAATCGTCGCCACGAGCTCAATCTCCCTCCCCGTCATCCTGAGGAGCGCGCTCTTGCGCGCGTCTCGAAGGATCGACGGGCCTCCAGCCGGGCCGTGCGTCCTTCGAGACGCGCTACGCGCTCCTCAGGCTGACGGATTGAGAGGAGTAGAACGCTACGCCGTCAGCTTGAACGTCACGCCGCAAAGCTGGAACTCATCGCCCTTCGCCGCACAGCCCCTGGCCTTTGCGGCATCGAGCACCTTCGTCTTGTCGGCGACCTTGAACGTCAAGCCGCTCATGATCTCGCTGTCGCCCTTGACGAAGCGGAAGGTGCTGTTCGGCAGCTTCACCGCGGTGCGATCAGCGGGAACGCCGATGATCCTGCCCCAATGTTCCGCCAATGCTTGCGGCTCGGGGCTCTGCATCTCGACCTCGGTCAGCGCCAGCGTCGTGTCCTTGCGAATCGACTTCTGCCAATCGGGGCCGGCCGGCGGGTACGGCCCCAGCACGTTGTCGCTGCCATCGGTGTGGTTGAACTCGATGAAGGCGGCGCGGCAGTCGCGCGGGTGCAGTTGCACGCCATGATACGGCGCGTGCGTGATCACGTTCGCGGTGCGCACGCCCATCGCATTGGCCTTGGCACCGCGCGCGTCGGGATCCTCGCAGCAAAAGATCGCCATATAGCCGCCGCGGCCGCCGGTCTTCTCGATGAAGCGGCCGGCCGCGGTGCCCGGCCCCGGCTGGAATGGCGCGACCACTTCCAGGAGAATCGTATCGACCGGCAGCAGCGCGTTCTCGAGACCGTATTTGGCGACATTGCCGTCGCGATAGCAGACGTCGAGGCCCATGATCGCGGAGATGTCCGCGATCACGGGCGCAAGCTGCGGTGCCACCAGGCAGATCTGCCGCAGCCGAATGTATTCGGCCATGTGGTTGGTCACGGTCTACTGGCCCTGGAAGGTGGGCTTGCGCTTCTCGACGAAGGCCTTCGCCGCTTCCTTGTGGTCGGTGGTTTCGCCGGCGCGCGTGTGATGGATCGCCTCGCCGTCGAAGCAGGCTTCAAGCGTCATGGTCTCGGCATTGTTGATGTTGCGCTTGATATAGCCGAGCGCGACCGACGGCCCCTGCGCCAGCGAGCGCGCGAGCTCCAGCGTCTCGGCCTCGATGTCGGCATCGGGCACCACCTTGGAGACCATGCCGAGGTTATAGGCCTCCTGCGCCGACAGCACCGGCGACATCATGTAGAGCTCGCGCGCCTTGGCGCTGCCGAGCATCTTGGTGAGAAAGTAAGTGCCGCCGTAGTCGCCGGAGAAGCCGACCTTGGCGAAGGCTGTGGTGATCTTGCAGGAGGCGCTGGCGACGCGGAGGTCGCAGGACAGCGCGATCGAGAGCCCGGCGCCGGCCGCAGCCCCATCGAGCTGCGCCACCACCGGCTTCGGCATCGTGTGCAGGATGCGCGACACCTCCATGCCGCGGCGCAAATTCGCCATCTTGGCTTCGAACGGCAGCGGCGCGCGGCCTTCTGCCATCGACTTGACGTCGCCGCCGACGCAGAAGGTGCCGCCGGCGCCCCTGATCAGCACCGCGCGCACCTCGGTGTCGTCCTGAGCCCGCCGCGCCGCCTCGACGAGGCCGCGCGTCATGTCGGGATTGAGCGCATTGCGCCGATCCGGGCGGTTCATGGTGATGGTGAGCAGGCCCTTGTCGAGGGATTGGAGAACCATCTGATTGTCGCTCATGGCGTTTTGCCTTTCGTTGTTATTGACTAGAAACCGTCTCTTTCGTCATTGCGAGGAGCGAAGCGACGAAGCAATCCATTCTTCCGTTATGCGGCCAGATGGATTGCTTCGCTTCGCTCGCAATGACGGCGTTGCAAGCCGTCCTATTTCTTCACCAGCGGGCAGCGCGACTCCGACAGCGGCTGGAACGCCTGGTCGCCGGGCACGGTCGCGAGCAGTTTGTAATCGTCCCAGCGGCCCTTCGATTCCGAGGGCTTCTTGACCTCGAACAGATACATGTCGTGCACCATGCGGCCGTCCTCGCGGATTTTGCCGTTCTTGGCGAACATGTCGTTGATCGGGGTCTCCTTCATCACCTTCATGACCGCGGCCGGGTCCGTGGTGCCGGCGGCCTTCACCGCCTTCAGGTAATGCGTCACCGAAGAGTAGACGCCGGCCTGCGCCGAGGTCGGCACCCGCTTGGTGCGCTCCATGAAGCGTTTTGAGAACGCGCGGGTGTCGTCATTGAGGTCCCAGTAAAACGCTTCCGCGAGCAGCAGCCCCTGCGCGGTCTCGAGCCCGACGCTGTCGATATCGGTGACGAAGGCCAGCAGCGGCGACAGCCTCTGGCCGCTTTTGGTCAGGCCGAACTCGGCGGCCTGTTTGATCGCGTTGATGGTGTCGCCGCCGGCATTGGCGAGCCCGATCACCTTGGCCTTCGAGGCCTGCGCCTGCAGCAGGAAGGACGAGAAATCGGAGGTATTGATCGGATGCCGCACGCTGCCGAGCACCTTGCCGCCCGACTTCACCACGACATTGCTGGTGTCCTTTTCGAGATCCTGGCCGAAGGCATAGTCGGCGGTCAGGAAGAACCAGGTGTCGAGGCCGGATTTCACCGCGGCAAGGCCGGTCACATTGGCCTGCGCGAACGTGTCGAACACATAGTGCACGGTGTAGGGACCGCAGGCCTCGTTGGAGAGGCGGATCGAGCCCGGGCCGTTGAACATGATGATCTTGTTGCGCGCCTTGGCGATCTCGCCGGCGGCGAGCGCGGTCGCGGACGCCGCGACGTCGAAGATCATCTCGACGCCCTGATTGTCGATCATGTCGCGGGCGATGTTGGCGGCAAGATCGGCCTTGTTGAGGTGGTCGCCGACCACGATCTCGATCTTGCGGCCGAGCACCTCGCCGCCGAAATCCTCCGCCGCCATCTTGGCCGCGGTCTCGCTGCCCGAGCCGGTGATGTCGGCGTAGAGGCTCGACATATCGAGGATGCCGCCGAGCTTCAGCGGAGGCTTGTCCTGCGCCAGCGACGCATTCGCCGAGATCGCAAACACACAGGCCAACACGCCGGCCAAAACTCGTCTCATTCAACCCCTCCCTTGAAGCGCGGACCTCATTCCAGGGCGGCCGGTCCGTTTCACGCGCGCGGGATCATGCCGCATGCCATGCACAGCGGCAAGCCGCGGAGCCAACACGTGTTTTCCGCTGAACGGAATGGGTCAAGATGTGCGAAGATCGATCCATGCAGATATTATCGAAGCAGATTCTACCGACGTTCGCTCGCAGCCTGCTCCTCGGATGCACGACGCTGCTTGCCTGCGGCGCGAGTCATGCGGCCGGATGCAATTTCGAGGTTCAGGGCGAAGGCCGCGTCGCCGTTGTTGTCGATGCGCGCAGCCTTCGGCTCGACGACGGCCGCGAGGTCAAGCTCGCCGGCATTGAGGTCGCGGACAAGGCGAAGGCCATGGCCGCGCTGTCGGCGCTCCTGGTCGGCCGTGACGTGACCTTGCGCGGACTGGACGACACGCCGGACCGCTACGGCCGGCAGCCGGCCTACGCCTTCCTCGAAGGTAGCGAAATGCCCGTGCAAAGCACGTTGCTGCGCCAGGGCCTCGCGCTGGTGTCGCCCGCAATCGCCGACCAGGACTGCGCCAAGGCACTGATGGCGGCCGAAGCGGAGGCGCGGGCCGCCCGATCGGGAACCTGGGCCGACGCCACGGTCATAAAAAACGCTGAAAGTCCGGACGATATTTTGGCCGGGATCGGGCGCTTTGCGGTGGTCGAGGGCAGGGTTTTGTCCGTGCGTCAAGCGGGTGCGACGACCTACCTGAATTTCGGCCGAAACTGGACTCGGGACTTTGCTCTGACCATTTCAAGGCGCATAGTCCCGGCGTTCGAGGCGGCCGGGCTTGCGCCCAAGTCTCTGGAAAATCGTAGGATTCGTGTGCGAGGCTGGGTGGAAGCACGACGTGGGCCGCGAATCGAATTGCTCCGGGTGGGGCAGATTGAACTGCTCGACGGGAACTAGGGGCCGCCAGACCGCGCCCCGGCCCGTTTCTGGGACAAATTTGTGAGTTTTTGACGTGATTGAGCACGCAGGACGGCGTGAAGATGGGACTGGCCGCCGCCTTTCGGCAGCGCCTGTGCTCGTCTGCGCGGCGCTTGCCCTGTCGGCCTGCGGCAATGTCGGCCGGTTCGAGCAGGTCACCCCGACCGCGACGGCGGCCCCGGTGAAGCCGAATCGGGTGGTCCAGCAGACCCCCAACAGCGAGCGCGAGCATGAGCGGATCCTGTCGTCCTATGGCGGCGCCTATGGCGATCCGAAGCTCGAAGCCCTGATCAGCAAGACCGTCGAACGGCTGGTCGCCGCCTCCGAACGGCCCGACCAGCCCTACAAGGTGACGATCCTCAATTCCGGCGCGGTCAACGCCTTCGCGCTGCCGACCGGCCAGCTCTACGTCACGCGCGGCCTGATTGCGCTCGCCAGCGATACCTCCGAGATCTCCTCGGTACTGAGCCACGAGATGGCGCATGTGCTGGCCAAGCACGCCGCGATGCGCGAGGACCAGGCGCGCCAGGCGGCGGTGGTGACGCGCGTCGTCACCGACATGAGCACCGACCCCGATCTCACCGCGCTGGCGCTCGCCAAGACCAAGCTGACGATGGCGAGCTTCTCGCGGCAGCAGGAGTTCGAGGCCGACGGCATCGGCGTCGGGATCGCTGCGCGCGCGCATTTCGATCCCTACGGCGCGGCGCGCTTCCTGACCGCGATGGAGCGTAATGCCGCGCTGAAGATCGGCAAGACCGCGCTCGATCCGCGCGCACAGGATTTCACCTCCTCGCATCCGGCAACGCCGGAGCGCATCTCCAACGCGCAGACCACCGCGCGGCAATACTCGTCGCCCGAGAGCAACGAGCGCGACCGCGAGACCTATCTCGCCGCGATCGACAACATCGTCTATGGCGAGGACCCCAGCGAAGGCTTCGTCCGCGGCCGCCGCTTCTTGCATCCGAAGCTCGGCTTCACCTTCACCGCGCCCGACAATTTCACGCTCGACAACACCGCGCAGGCGGTGATCGGCGTGCGCGAGGGCGGCAGCCAGGCGATGCGCTTCGACGTGGTGCGGGTGCCGGCCGAACAGTCGCTCGGCGACTACCTGAATTCCGGCTGGATGGAAGGGGTCGAGAAGTCCTCGACCGAGGACCTCAACATCAACGGCTTCCCGGCGGCATCCGCCACCGCGCATGGCGACCAATGGCAGTTCAAGGTCTACGCGCTGCGCTTCGGCAGCGACGTCTACCGCTTCATCTTCGCCACCAAGCAGAAATCCACCGAGAGCGAGCGCAACGCGCGCGAGACCGTCAATTCATTCCGTCGCCTGACCCTTGACGAGATCCAGGCTGCGCGGCCGCTGCGCATCAAGGTCATCAACGTGCAGCCCGGCGACACCGTGGAATCGCTGTCGCACCGCATGGCCGGCGTCGATCACCCGGCCGAGCGCTTCCGCGTGCTCAACGGCCTCGACGCCCACGCCCAGGTCAAGCCGCGCGACCGCGTCAAGATCGTGGTGGATTGAGGCCGCGAAGCGTCGCGCTCGCGCCTCACGACCGCCGTCGTCCCGGCGAAGGCCGGGACCCATTACCACCGTAGGTGATTGATGGAAGCGGCTGGGGCCACAGCGCGCTCGAACAACACTACCCTGTGGTTTATGGGTACCCGGCTTGCGCCGGGACGACGGGTGGAGAAGCTTGGTGCCCTACTTCGCCTTCTCCTTGAGGAAGGCGATGATGTCGGCGCGGTCCTTCGGATCCTGAACCTCGTAGAACATCTTGGTGCCCGGGACCATCGCGTCCGGGCCGGTGAGCCATTTGTCGAGATTGGCCTCGGTCCACACGATCTTGGAGTTCTTCAGCGCGGGCGAGTAATTGTAGCCTGCGACCGAACCGGCGAGGCGGCCGACGACGCCCTTGTGCATCGGGCCGACGTCGTTCTTCTCGATCGAATGGCAATCGCCGCAGCCCTGGTACAGCGTGGCGCCGCGTGCCGGATCACCGGCCGCACGGGCGCTGTTCAGGGCGATCAGGATCGCGATGGCCGCCATCGCGGCGATTTTGGCGTGTCGCGGCGCCAGAGCGCCTGCGATCGAACGAATGGTCATTCCCGGGGATCTCCTGTTTGCCACCACAACAGGAGCAGCCCTGCTGCCATTCTATTCCCCGCAATGCCGCTCGCTCGCGCGGCCGATACGGAAGTTTTTCAGCCAACCGGGAATATCCGCGCGCGCCGCCGATCTCTATTCAAGCTGCCACCTCCGCAGCTGCGCCGCGCTATTGGAGCATCCCCAGTGTTTCAGGATAGGTTCGGCGCCGTCGCTCGACTTGCCGGACGCGCATGCATGCTTGCTGCGCTCACAGCCGCAGCAGCCACCGCCGCGCGCGCGGACGGCTGCCCCAGGCCGAGCGACGAAATCGCGACCGACCGGCCCGACGTCACCAATTCGAGTATCGTCGTGCCGGTCGGGAGCCTGCAAAGCGAGAACGGCGTCAACCTGACCGGCCGCGACGGCGGCCGCAGCATCGACGGCAGCAACAGCCGCTGGCGGCTCGGGATTGCGCCCTGTCTCGAAGTGCTGATCGACCTGCCGAGCTATGTCGGCAATGTGAGATCGCCCGGTGCATCCGGCTTTTCCGACGTCGCACCCGGCATCAAGTGGCAGATCAGCCCGCTGCCGGGAAAGATCGACCTCTCGATCACCGCCGGTGTCGCGCTGCCGACCGGCGCGGCCGCGATCGCCGGGCGCGGCGCGCAGCCCTATATCCAGCTGCCGTGGTCATGGGAGCTGCATGACGGCTGGGGCGTCAGCGGCATGTTCACGGAATTCTTCCATCCGGCCGAGCTGACCGGCCGCCACATGTCGGAAGCAACCTTCGTGATCGAGAAGAAGCTGACCGAGCGGATCAGCGTGTTCACCGAATATGTCGGCGACTATCCCGACGGCGCGCGGCCGACCCGGCTGATCAATTCCGGCGGCATGGTCCAGATAACGCCGAGCCAGCAGATCGACCTTCATGTCGCGTTCGGGCTCAACCGCAACTCGCCGACCTATATCGTCGGCCTCGGCTATTCCTTCCGCGTCGACGGCTTGTTCCGGTGAGGATGTCCACCTCCCCTTGAAAAGGAGAGGTCGCTTTGCTCGCCAGAGCAAAGCGGGTGGACATCTGCTCTCTCGGCTCGCAGCGTCGCCTGCGGCTGACCCTCATCCCGACCTTCCCCCTTTCAGGGGAAGGAGAAGAGATCAGCCCTCGGCTTCGCGCAGGCCGCTCAGCCACAGCGCCAGCAGCGTCCACACCGCACCCGACAGGAGATACGCACCGGCCGAGATCAGGCCGAAATGCGTCGCGAGCAGCAGCGCGGCGAGCGGCGCAAAGCCGGCGCCGAACAGCCAGGCGAAGTCCGAAGTCAGCGCCGATGCCGTGTAGCGATAGTTGCGCGCGAAGTTCGAGGCGATCGCGCCCGACGACTGGCCGAACGACAAGCCGAGCAGCACGAAGCCGAGCACCATGTACACGGTTTCGCCGAGCGCACCGGCATCGAGCAGCTGCGGGGCAAAGCCGCTATAGACCGCGATCGCGACCGCCGAGCCCAAGAGCAGCGGCTTGCGCCCGACGCGGTCGGCGATCATGCCAGAAGCGACGATCGCGACGACGCCGACCATGGCGCCGATCATCTCGATGATCAGGAACCGCACCGGGCTTTCCTTGGTGAACAGGAACACCCAGGACAGCGGAAACACCGTGACCATGTGGAACAGGGCAAAGCTCGCCAGCGGCGCGAAGGCACCGAGCACGATGTTCCGGCCCTCCTGTGCGATGGTCTCTCCGACAGGCGCCGGCTCCAGATCGCGGCTTTCGAACAGCTCGGAATATTCGTCCGTCGCCACCATGCGCAGCCGCGCGAACAGCGCCACCACGTTGATGGCGAAGGCGACGAAGAACGGATAGCGCCAGCCCCAATCGAAGAAATCATCCGCCGACAGGTTGCCGGCGAAGAAGGCGAACAGC
The DNA here is from genome assembly GCF_054056355.1 of Bradyrhizobium sp. USDA 3364. Classification (NCBI taxonomy): domain Bacteria; kingdom Pseudomonadati; phylum Pseudomonadota; class Alphaproteobacteria; order Hyphomicrobiales; family Nitrobacteraceae; genus Bradyrhizobium; species Bradyrhizobium sp. USDA 3364. The sequence continues at coordinate 3,213,182 of NZ_JBSRYG010000002.1, read as the reverse complement.
GCGCTCGCCACGATCAGCCCGAGCGGCGCGCCGAGCTGCGGCACCATCGCGTACCAGCCGCGGCGATTCGGCGGTGAGTTCATCGCGAGCAGCGAGGCGAGCCCGTCCCACGCACCGCCCCAGGCGATGCCCTGCAGGACGCGCGCGGCGGCCAAGAGCCATATCGCGGCGACGCCGATCGTGTCGTAGCCGGGCAGGAACGCGAGCGCGACCGTTGCGGTGCCAAGCAGGAACAGCGCGATGACGAGCTTGGCACCCTTGCCGTGGCGGCGGTCGACCGCCATGAAGATGACGGTGCCGAGCGGCCGCGCGGCGAACGCCAGCGCGAAGATGCCGAATGAATAAAGGGTGCCGGTCAGTTCGTCGACGAACGGGAACACCAGCTTCGGGAACACGATCACCGAGGCGATCGCGTAGACGAAGAAGTCGAAGAACTCCGACGTGCGCCCAATGATGACGCCGATGGCGATCTCGCCGGGTTTCGCTTGCCCGTGACCTGAAGCGGTCGGGGTGCCGTGAGCCATTGCTGGAGCCTGTGCCATCGCCGGAGAACCGTCCTTTGGAGCATGATCCGGAAAAGCGGAAACCGGTTTTCCGAACATTATGCTCAAGCAAGAGATGAGCCCGCGGGCGCTTTGCCACGCGGTCCACCTCACTTTCTGACCTTCGATCCCGCAGTGCAACATTGGACAAATTGTCCAATGTCAACTTTGTTGCATCGCAGCTACCCCTTGGCGGAACTCATAAAATTCAGCCGAAGATCCCTTGGGGGTGAGCCGTGCGCGCCTTGAAATTATTGGCCTTATTGCCGTTCGCGGCACTCCTTGGCGGGTGCGATTTCGTCGTCCTGGCGCCTGCCGGCGACGTCGCCGCCCAGCAGCGCGACCTCGTCGTCATATCCACCGTCCTGATGCTCATCATCGTGCTCCCGGTGATGGCGCTGACCGTCTTCTTCGCCTGGCGGTACCGCCAGTCCAACACCGCGGCACCCTACGAGCCGGAGTGGGATCACTCGACCCAGCTCGAGCTCGTGATCTGGTCGGCGCCGCTTCTGATCATCATCTGCCTCGGTGCGCTGACCTGGATGGGCACGCACCTGCTCGATCCCTACCGCTCGCTCGGCCGCATCGCCGCCGACAAGCCGATCGAGAGCAAGGACGCTCCGCTCAATGTCGAGGTGGTCGCGCTCGACTGGAAATGGCTGTTCATCTACCCGGATTACGGCGTCGCCGCCGTCAACGAGCTCGCAGCTCCCGTCGACCGCCCGATCCGCTTCCGCATCACGGCCTCCTCCGTGATGAACTCGTTCTACATCCCCGCGCTTGCCGGCCAGATCTACGCCATGCCCGGCATGGAGACCAAGCTGCACGCGGTCACCAACAAGGCAGGCACCTTCCGCGGCTTCTCCGCCAATTACAGCGGCGCCGGCTTCTCCGGCATGCACTTCGAGTTCAAGAGCCTGTCGGCCGCCGATTTCGACAAGTGGATCGCCGGCGCCAAGGCCAGCACCAACATGCTCGGCCGCACCGACTATCTGCAGCTCGAGCGCCCGAGCGAGAACGATCCGGTCCGTCTCTATCGCTCGGTCGATCGCGATCTCTACAAGGCGATCCTCAACATGTGCGTCGAGCCCGGCAAGATGTGCATGAGCGAGATGATGGCGATCGACGCCAAGGGCGGCCTCGGCCACGAAGGCCTCAACAACACGCTGCCGCTGACCTACGACAAATACGCCCGCCGCGGCGCGCCGCTCGGCTCTGAACCGACCTTCGTCGCCGGCATCTGCTCGATGGACGAGATCAAGGACGCGCCGTCGCGCGAGGTCACCGCGCCGCTCGACCTGACGCCGCTGCGCGGCTTCGGCCTGAAGCGCCCGCCGTTCTCGCCCGCCCATCCGTCATCGACATCCTTGCTGCTCGGCCAGCGTCCGAAATCAGAGTCCTGAGGAGGACCGCATGAATCCCGATCTCGTCAAGATGATCTTCGGCCGCCTCAATCTTGATGCGCTGCCGATCCACGAGCCGATCCTGGTCGGCACCTTCGCGGTGGTCGCGACCGGTGGCCTCGCTCTGTTTGCGATCGTCACCTACTTCCGGCTCTGGGGCTATCTGTGGCGCGAGTGGTTCACCACCGTGGACCACAAGCGCATCGGCATCATGTACATGATCCTCGGAATCGTGATGCTGCTGCGCGGCTTCGCGGACGCGCTGATGATGCGCCTGCAGCAAGCGATCGCCTTTGGCGGCTCCGACGGCTACCTGCCGGCCCATCACTACGACCAGGTATTCACCGCGCACGGCGTGATCATGATCTTCTTCGTGGCGATGCCGCTGGTCACCGGCCTGATGAACTACGTGGTGCCGCTGCAGATCGGCGCCCGCGACGTCTCGTTCCCGTTCCTCAACAATTTCTCTTTCTGGATGACGGTCGGCGGCGCCGTGCTGGTGATGCTGTCGCTGTTCGTCGGCGAATTCGCCCGCACCGGCTGGCTCGCCTATCCGCCGCTGTCGAATATCGGCTACAGTCCTGACGTCGGCGTCGACTATTACATATGGGGACTACAGGTCGCAGGTGTCGGCACGACGCTATCGGGCATCAATTTGATCTGCACCATCGTCAAGCTGCGCGCGCCGGGCATGACGATGATGAAGATGCCGGTGTTCACCTGGACCTCGCTCTGCACCAACGTCCTGATCGTCGCCTCCTTCCCGGTGCTGACGGCGGTGCTGGCGCTGCTGTCGCTCGACCGCTACGTCGGCACCAACTTCTTCACGAACGACTTCGGCGGCAACCCGATGATGTACGTGAACCTGATCTGGATCTGGGGCCACCCCGAGGTCTACATCCTGGTGCTGCCGGCGTTCGGCGTCTTCTCCGAGGTGACCGCGACGTTCTCCGGCAAGCGGCTGTTCGGCTACACCTCGATGGTCTACGCCACGGTCGTAATCACCATCCTGTCCTACCTGGTCTGGCTGCACCACTTCTTCACGATGGGCTCCGGCGCCAGCGTGAACTCGTTCTTCGGCATCACCACGATGATCATCTCGATCCCGACGGGCGCGAAGATGTTTAACTGGCTGTTCACGATGTATCGCGGCCGTATCCGCTACGAGCTGCCGATGATGTGGACGATCGCCTTCATGCTGACCTTCGTGATCGGCGGCATGACCGGCGTGCTGCTCGCGGTGCCGCCCGCCGACTTCGTGCTGCACAACAGCCTGTTCCTGATTGCGCATTTCCACAACGTGATCATCGGCGGCGTCGTGTTCGGCGCGTTCGCGGGCATCAACTACTGGTTCCCGAAGGCGTTCGGCTTCAAGCTCGATCCGTTCTGGGGCAAGCTGTCGTTCTGGTTCTGGGTCTCCGGCTTCTACTTCGCCTTCATGCCGCTCTACGTGCTCGGCCTGATGGGCGTGACCCGACGGCTCCGCGTGTTCGACGATCCGTCCTTGCAGATCTGGTTCATCATCGCGGGCTTCGGCGCCTTCCTGATCCTGCTCGGCATCGGCGCGATGCTGGTGCAGTTCGCGGTCAGCATCCTGCGCCGCGAACAGCTGAAGGACACCACCGGCGATCCCTGGAACGCGCGCACGCTGGAATGGGCGACCTCGTCGCCGCCGCCGGACTACAACTTCGCCTTCACGCCGGTTGTCTACGACAACGATGCCTGGTGGGACATGAAGCGCCGCGGCTACAGGCGCCCGCTGACCGGCTTCAAGCCGATCCATATGCCGTCCAACACTGGCACCGGCATCATCCTCGCCGGCTTCGCGACGGCGATGGGATTCGGCCTGATCTGGTACATCTGGTGGCTGGCCGCCGTCAGCTTCGTTGCGCTGCTTGCGGTCGCGATCGGCCACACCTTCAATTATCACCGCGACTTCCACATCCCGGCGGATGAGGTGGTGCGGACCGAAGAGGCGCGGACGCGCGTTCTCGCCGCGGGAGCCCGGACATGAGCGTAGCGACCACCCAAATCTCCGTCCAAGGCTCCGAGCCGATCTTTCACGTCATCGACGAGCACGATCATCCGGAAGGCGCCAGCACCATGCTGGGCTTCTGGATCTACCTGATGAGCGACTGCCTCATCTTCGCGATGCTGTTCGCGACCTATGGCGTGCTCGGCGGAAGCTATGCCGCCGGTCCGGCGCCGAAGGACCTGTTCGACCTCAAGCTGGTCGCGCTCAACACCACGATGCTGCTGCTCTCCTCGATCACGTACGGCTTCGCGATGCTGACGATGGAGAAGTCGAGGATCGGCGCGACGCAGGCCTGGCTCGCGATCACCGGGCTGTTCGGCCTCGCCTTCCTCGGCATCGAGCTCACCGAGTTCGCCCACATGATCCATGAGGGCGCGACGCCGCAGCGCAGCGCCTTCCTGTCGTCCTTCTTCACGCTGGTCGGCACCCACGGCCTGCACGTCACCTTCGGCCTGGTCTGGCTGGTGACGCTGATGGTGCAGACCGCGCGCTTCGGCCTCACCGTAGCCAACCGGCGCCGCCTGATGTGCCTCTCGATGTTCTGGCACTTCCTCGACGTGGTCTGGATCGGCGTCTTCACCTTCGTCTACCTCCTGGGAATGCTGCGATGACAACGGACTCTCATGCCCTGCGCTCCGACGCCGGCGATCACGGCCATCATGACCATGGTGGCGCGGCCCACGGTTCGCTGAAGAGCTATCTGACCGGCTTCGGCCTCTCGGTCATCCTGACCGCCATCCCGTTCTGGCTGGTGATGACCGGGACCATCGCCGACAAGCAGATCACGGCGCTGATCGTGCTGGTGCTCGCCGCCGTGCAGATCGTCGTGCACATGGTGTACTTCCTGCACATGAACACGCGGTCCGAGAACGGCTGGACCATGATGGCGCTGATCTTCACCGTGGTCATGGTGGTGATCGCGCTGACCGGCTCGCTGTGGGTCATGCATCACCTCAACATCAACATGATGCCGATGCACGACATGAGCCAGATGCCGTGACGATGCGGTCTGCCAGACCATCGCTTGTGCTGCTCACGCTCGGCATGCTGGGCGTGGTGCTGCTGAGCGCGCTCGGGATCTGGCAGGTCGAACGCAGGGCCTGGAAGCTGGCGCTGATCGACCGGGTCGATCAGCGCATGCATGCGGCACCGGTCGCGCCACCGCCGCCGTCGTCATGGCCTGATGTCACGGCCGCGAGCGATGAATACCGCCGCGTCACCGTGCGCGGCAGCTTCCTCAATGCCGACGAGACGCTGGTGCAGGCTGTCACGACGGACGGTCCCGGCTTCTGGGTGCTGACCCCGCTGCGGATGGTTGACGGAACCACGGTGCTGGTCAATCGCGGTTTCGTTCCGTCGGACCGGCGCGATCCCGCGACGCGGCGCGACGGCGAGCCGCAGGGGCCGGTCGGCGTCACCGGTCTGTTGCGGATCTCGGAGCCGAAGGGTGGCTTCCTGCGCAGCAACGATCCCGCGGCCGGCCGCTGGTATTCCCGCGATGTCGCCACGATCTCCGCCGTGCACGGATTGTCGCATGTGGCTCCCTTCTTCATCGACGCCGATGCGACGCCAAATCCGGGCGGCTACCCCGTCGGCGGGCTCACGATCGTGCGGTTTCCAAACAACCACCTGATTTACGCGCTGACATGGCTCGCGCTGGCCTTTATGCTGGGGGCCGCGTTCCTGCGCATCTTCAGCGGCAGGAGCCGCGCCGGCGCCGATCCAGGGTGGGACTCACGACGCGCCGCCGTGCGCCGCCTGATCGGCGCAGCCCGCAATCTGTCTCGCGACACAGGCCCAGATGCTCGAGCGCACATCGGATCTGCATGAGGAGAAGACCGCCGCCGGCACGGCCGTGATGCCGTCCGCCGTGAGCGCGGCTGCCGGCATGCCGTTCGATCTCGCAGCGCCCGCCGACGTCGCGACCAACCGCAAGAACATGGCGCTGCTGGTCCAGCTGCGCTGGATCGCCGTGATCGGCCAGATCGCCACCATCGGCTTCGTGCAGTTCTGGATGGGCGTCACGCTGCCGCTATTGGCGATGGCGGCCGTGATCTCGGCGCTGGTGGCGCTCAATCTCGTCAGTCTGCTGTGGCTGCGCTACCGCGCCGACATCAACAACCGTGAGCTCCTGATCGCGCTGGCGCTCGACGTGGCGGCGCTGACCGTCCTGCTCTATCTCAGCGGCGGCGCCACCAATCCCTTCACCTCGCTCTATCTGCTGCAGGTGACGCTCGGCGCGGTGCTGCTCGATGCACCGTCGACCTGGTCGCTGGTGGCGCTGGTGTGCATGAACTTCGCCTGGCTGACCAGCTACTACCGGCCGCTGGAGCTGCCGCAACAGGGCTTTGCCGACGCCTTCAATCTCCATATCGCCGGCACCTTCATCGGCCTCGTGCTCGACGCCGTGCTGCTCGTGGTGTTCATGACGCGGATCAACCGCAATCTGCGCGACCGCGACCTCCGCCTCGCGGCGCTGCGCCAGCACGCCGCCGAGCAGGACCATATCGTCCGGATGGGCCTCTTGGCCTCCGGTGCCGCGCACGAGCTCGGCACGCCGCTCGCCTCGCTCTCGGTCATCCTGGGCGACTGGCGCCGGATGCCCGCGCTCGCCTCCGATCCTGAAATGTCGCAGGACCTCGGCGAGATGGAGATCTCGGTGCAGCGCTGCAAGTCGATCGTCACGGGCATCCTGCTGTCGGCCGGCGAAGCCCGCGGCGAGGGTTCCTCGCCGACCACGGTGGCGGCGTTCCTGACCGCGCTGGTCGAGGAATGGCGGACGACGCGCCCCTCCGCCACACTGTATTTCCGCAACGCCTTCGGCGCTGACCTCGCGATCGTATCCGACATCGCGCTCAAGCAGGCGATCTTCAATGTGCTCGACAACGCCGCCGAGGTCTCGCGCGACTGGATCGAGCTGATGGCCGAGCGCAATGCCGACCGCCTGGTGCTGTCGGTGACCGATCGCGGCCCGGGTTTCTCGCGCGAGATGCTGACGCATGTCGGCAAGCCGTATCAATCGACCAAGGGCAGCTCCGGCAGCGGCCTCGGCCTGTTCCTGGTCGTCAACGTGGTGCGCAAGCTCGGCGGCGTGGTGACGGCGCGCAACCGGCCGGACATCGGCGCCGCTGTCAAGATCGAGCTGCCGCTCTCGACGCTTGCAATCGGAGACCATATTGACGGATGAACGCCAGCTTCTGATCGTCGAGGACGATTCAGGTTTCGCCCGCACGCTGAAGCGCTCGTTCGAGCGCCGCGGCTACGGCGTCGCGGTGTCGGCCTCGCTCGACGAAGTCCGCGAGCTGCTCGAGCAGCAATCGCCCGGCTATGCGGTCGTCGACCTCAAGCTCGCCGGCGGCGCCTCCGGCCTTGCCTGCGTCGAAGCGCTGCATGCGCACGATCCCGAGATGCTGATCGTGGTGCTGACCGGATTTGCCAGCATCGCGACCGCGGTCGAGGCGATCAAGCTCGGCGCTTGCCACTATCTGGCCAAGCCGTCCAACACCGACGACATCGAGGCCGCCTTCCTTAAAGCGCAAGGCAATGCCGCGATCGAGGTCGGCGTGCGGCCGACGTCGATCAAGACGCTGGAATGGGAGCGCATCCACCAGACCCTGATGGAGACCGACTTCAACATCTCCGAAGCCGCCCGCCGCCTCGGCATGCACCGCCGCACCTTGGCGCGCAAGCTGGAGAAGCAGCGGGTGAAGTAGGCAATCGAGGCGGATGACGCCAACGAGGCACGCGAATGCGCGCCTGTTTCAGGGGGCCGTCTCGCACTCCGTCACGACATCGCGGCAACATCCGCCGCAGTGTCGATGTATTCCTGAAAATAGACCGCCTTTCCTTCGCGATACTTGAAAACGTGAGCCCATTCGTTCTTGACGGTCTTGCCCGTTCTCTTTGCCCGCGCCGTGAGCGTACCCAAGACCACGACAGTGTCGCCCTGCTCAATCATCTCACGCGGCGCAAACTCGCTGAATTCGAGGTTCTCGCCGACCTGGACGAAGAAATTTTCAATCTGCTGCTTTCCCTTGAAGGTCCCGGCCCAAGGCAATTTATCCTGAGGACCTGGCGTTATCCACGTGCAGTCGTCATCGATCAGATCCCTCATGAGCGCCGGGATGTCACCACGTTGAAATGCCTCGTAACCCTTCCTGGTTGCCTCAACATTGGATGTCATCGGATTTCTCCTCGCTGCAAATTGATGGGTCACCTTATGTGGATCAAATAGCGGCAGGACGGTCAGCATAGCATGCCGCGCTCCGATTGCCGTCGTCATCCCGTGAGACAACCAGGACGATTCCGTCAGGATTGTTTACGTGGCGTTCGAGCCGTTCGGCGCCGGCTGGTTCGCTTCATCTCGATCAAGAGATCTCACTTCATCCGGGCTACGATTAGAGAGCCGCGTGCGCACGCCGTTGCCGCTCACGCGGCATCCGCTGGTCGAATACAGCCGTGACCGCGCCGACGGATCGATCATGACCCTGCACCGCAATCTGTGGGTCGTGACCTCGGAGAACGGCCGCTGGGGCATCAAGCAGCGCTCATACTGAGGCTGCGGCGCGATGGCATAGCGATGCCCGCCGCAAAACAAAAAGCCCGGTCTTGCGACCGGGCTTCTGTTTTCAATCCGTCGAACCCTTTCAGGCGGCTTCGTCGGCGACGGAGGTATCGTCGCCATCGGAATCGAGATCGTCCCCGTCGGCATCACCCTCGCCTTCACCCTCGGCCTCCGCCTTGGCGCCGCGGCGCGGGCTCTTGGCGAGCTGGCCCTCGATCTCCTTGATTGCCTCGGTCTCGGTCGAATGCTGCACGACCGCGATCTCGCGCGACAGGCGGTCGAGCGCCGCTTCATAGAGCTGGCGTTCGCTGTAGGACTGCTCGGGCTGCGATTCCGAGCGATAGAGATCGCGGACCACCTCGGCGATCGCGACGATGTCGCCCGAGTTGATCTTCGCTTCGTATTCCTGGGCGCGGCGCGACCACATGGTGCGCTTGACACGGGCGCGGCCCTTCAGCGTCTCCAGCGCCTTCTTGACCAGCGCCGGCTCCGACAGCTTGCGCATGCCGACATTGGCGACCTTCGCCGTCGGGACGCGCAGCGTCATCTTGTCCTTCATGAAATTGATCACGAACAGCTCGAGCTTGGCGCCCGCGATCTCCTGCTCCTCGATCGCCAGGATCTGGCCGACGCCGTGAGCGGGATAAACGACGAATTCATTGGCCTTGAAGCCCTGGCGCTGGGTCACGACCTTCTTCTCTTCGGGACGCGACGGAGCGGCCGGCTTGGCGGCAGCCTTCGGAGCACCGGCCGGGGTGGCGGCCTTCGGGGCAGCCGGCTTCGGCGCAGCAGCAGTCTTGGGGGCGACTTTCGCAACAGCGGGCTTCGCCGCTGCCGCTTTCGCGGCAGTCTTGGCAGTCTTTTCTGGCATCACGCTTCTTTTGTTCTTTGAGGACTTTGCAGCCGCCGCCTTCTTCGCACCCTTCACGGACGCCTTGGCACGGCCCTTGGTTGCGCTGCGAGCAATGACAGCGGCTTTTTTCGTCGTCTTTGAAGCACTCTTTTTACGCGTTTTCTGTGACACAGCCTGCGCGCGGAAACTGCCACGCCCCTGTTCGATGTTGCGGGAACCTCGAAGCCACAAGGTACGCATGGCAGGGGGTTCTTGGCCTGTAATGTGTCAGATATAGCACATTTTCCGCAAAAATCAATGGTTTACGCCCGATTCCGGGCATAACAGGGGCCGCTCAGGTCATATGTCCGTCATTAGGGTTAAATCGGCGGCCCGACGGTGGGCCGCGGCAGGCCGGAGCCCGCCCTTATCGGGGTAATCCCGACGGGATTTGACGAATCAGTCGCCGCTGCCCGGATTCGGAGAAAAATATTTCTCGAACTTGCCTTCCTTGCCTTCCCACTCCTTGGCGTCTTCGGGCGAGTCCTTCTTCTGGGTGATGTTCGGCCAGCTCTTGGCGAAGTCGCGGTTGACCTCGAGCCACTTCTCCAGGCCCGGCTCGGTGTCCGGCTTGATGGCGTCCGCCGGGCATTCCGGCTCGCACACGCCGCAATCGATGCATTCGTCAGGATGGATGACCAGCATGTTCTCGCCCTCGTAGAAACAATCGACGGGGCAGACCTCGACGCAGTCGGTATATTTGCACTTGATGCAGGCTTCAGTGACGACGTAGGTCATCCAAAACTCCGAAACGTTCAACTTTTCTGGGGTTGCCTAGCGCAGGAATACCGCAGCCGCAAGGGAAGCGCCCCCGGAAAAACGTCAGTATTCTCACGCGTCTGCCAACCCGAATTGGGGTAGCAAGGGCTAGATAGCTACTCCTTGCCGGCTTGCAAATTGCCGGCCTGCAAATCCTCGTACAGCACGCGGGCCGAGGCGGCATCGCCGCGCCGCTCGGCAAAGCCGATCACCTTCAGCACGCGCACGCTGTTGTCGAGCGCAATCGTGACGACGTCGCCGACCTTCACCCCATGCCCCGGCGATTTCTCGCGCGTGCCGTTGAGGCGGACATGACCGGACTCGACGAGTTCAGCCGCGCTGGTGCGGGCCTTCACTACCCGCGCGTGCCACAGCCATTTGTCGAGGCGCTGTCTGTCCAAGCTTCAGACCAAGGGTTGCACTATTCCTTCCGGCCGGCGAGCTGCTCTTTCAGTGCAGCGAGCTTGGCGAATGGCGAGTTCGGATCGATCGGACGGTCGCGTTCGCGCGGCGCGCTCGAGGCGTAGGGCCGATGCGACGGGCCGCTCTCGCGCTTGTCGCGGCCGCCCTTGCCGAAGTCGCGGCCACCGCGGTCGCGATCACCGCGCTCGCCCTTGCGATCGCCGCCGCCGAACTTGTTGTCGCGGCGACGCTCGTTGTTGTCGCGATCGCGGCCCTTACCCTCGAAGCGCTGGCCCTCGAAGCGCTCGCGGCGCTGGCCGCGGTCTTCGCGATTGTCACGCGCCTGCGCGCCATCGGCGGGCGCCGCAGACGGATCGGCCGGGGCGCCTGGACGCGGTGGCGCACGGAAATCCTGATGACGGCGCGGACGGCGATGATGTTCGCGCTTCTCGCCCTCGCCGCCGCCCTCGCTGGCCTGCGCGCCCTCGGCGGGCTTGCCCTGATGGCGGCCGCGATTGCGATCGTGGCCGCGATGATGCGGACGGCGCTCGTCGGAACGGCCACCGGGCCGCCAGACTTCGACCAGCTGCGGCTCGGCCGGCGCCTCCGCGGCGGCGGGGGGCCGCCTCGGCGGTTGCGGCCTCAGCACTCGCAGTCTCCGCGGGCGCCTCAGCGGCAGCCTCAGACGGCGTCTCCGGAGCGGCGACGTTGGCCGCCGTCTCCGCAACGGCTTCCACGGCAGGCACAGGCGCTGCGTTGGCTTCAGCCACGGGCGCTTGGGCCGCAGCGACAGGCTCTGCAACAACTTCAGCAGCGGGCGCCTCGACCGGTGCGGCACGCTCCGCCGCAGCATCCTGATGGGTCTCGATGACGACGGGCGTCGCTTCGCTCGCAACGACCTCGGTAAAGCCGACATCGGGCAGCAGCGCCGCCGACGGCACCGGATCTCCGGAAACGACCTGATCCGTGGCGGCCTCTCGATCTGTTGCAGCCTTGGGCGCATCGGCCGTGACCTCGGCGGCGGCATCGACCGGCGCATCTGCGGCGGCCTCGGAGGTCGCCTCGACCGACGGCGTCTCGGCGGCCACCGTCTCGGTGGTCTCAGCCGGCGCGGCCTCGACGGGCTTCGGCGGCAGCGGCGGACGGCGGTCCATGCGATAGCCGAGCGCGCGCAGGATCGAGGCAAAGTCCTCGCCCGCGGAGCCGGTCAGCGAGGTCATCGCCTGGGTCACGACAAAGCCCCGGCCATCGAACGCGCCGGCGGGCTTCTCGCCGGGCGACGTCTCGCGCCAGGCCAGGGCCGGACGGATCAGATCGGCAAGCCGCTCCAGGATGTCGACGCGCACCGCGCGCTCGCCGCACTGGCGATAGCCGAGCACGCGATAGGCATCGCGCGCGAGCTGCTTGTCGACCGGGAACGAGGTGCGGCCGCTGGAGGCGAGATGCTGCACGTTCGACAGCGCGGCCATGTCGACATTGCTCTGCTTCTCGGCCCACAGCAGCGAGGCCAGCGAGCGCGCCGCAGGCTTCAGGAGCTGCGGGAAATAGATGTGGTAGGCGCCGAACCGCACGCCGTATTTGCGCAGCGCCGCGCGCGACGGCTGGTCGAGATCCTTCATCTCGGCCGCGATCTTGGTGCGCTCGAGCACGCCGAGCGCCTCGACCAGCTGGAACGCGATGCCGCGGGCGATGCCCTGCAGATCCTCGGCCTTGGACAGCTCGAACAGCGGCCCGAGCAGCTTTTCGATATGCGTCTTGAGCCAAAGATCGAGCCTTGTCTGCACGGCCTCGCGCGAGGCGCCGGTCAGCCGCTCGTCGGAAATGATGCGCAGCCGCGGATGCAGCGCGTCGTCGGCGGCTACCAGCTTGGCGACCGCGTCTCCAGTCCAGCGGATGGTGCCGTCGGAGGTCAGCACGAACTGCTCGTCGGGGGCGGCTCCCAGTTTCTCGGCGCGCGCATCGATCTCGCGCGCCAGCACCTGCTGGGCGGCGGCTTGCAGCGCCTTGGCGTCACTGCCGGCCTCGGCCGCATCAGGTGCGAAGGTGAAACCATCGAGCCGGCCGATCACATGGCCTTCCACGATCACTTCACCGGTCTTGCCAATTTCCGTATTCAAAACTGAGTTCTCCCGCAGGCGGCGCATCAATACACTGGTCCGCCTGTCAACGAAACGCTCCGTGAGCCGTTCATGCAGCGCATCGGATAATTTATTTTCGAGGTCGCGCGTGATCCCCTGCCAGTGGTCCGGGTCGTAGAGCCAGTCCGGCCGGTTGGCAACGAAGGTCCAGGTCCGGATCTGCGCGATCCGGCCCGATAGCGTGTCGATATCGCCGTCGGTCCGGTTGGCCTGGTCGACCTGGGCGGCAAACCATGCGTCAGGGATACGCCCCTTTTGCATCAGGAAGCCATACAGCGTGGTCACGAGTTCGGCATGGGCGGCCGGCGACAGTTTCCGGTAGTCCGGAACCTGGCAGGCCTCCCACAGCCGCTCCACGGCCTTGGCCCCATGCGCCATTTCGCGCACCTCGGCGTCGCGCGCGACATGGTCGAGCACGCGCAGATCCTCGGCCACCGGGGCCCGCGTCAGTGCCTCATGATTGGGCGACAGCGCCAGCGACACCTGCAACGCGCCGAGCGAGGAGAAATCCAGCTTTGCGTTCCGCCATTGCAGCATTTTCACGCTGTCGAAGGTGTGGTTCTGCAGCGCGTTGACGAGCTCCGGCTCGAACGGCGCGCAGCGGCCTGTGGTGCCGAAGGTGCCGTTGCGCGTGGCGCGGCCGGCGCGGCCCGCGATCTGGGCGAATTCGGCCGGCGTCAGGCGGCGGAACTGATAGCCGTCATACTTGCGGTCGGACGCGAAGGCGACGTGATCGACGTCGAGATTGAGCCCCATGCCGACCGCATCGGTGGCGACGAGATAATCGACGTCGCCGTTCTGGAACATCGCAACCTGCGCATTGCGCGTGCGTGGCGAGAGCGAGCCCAGCACGACCGCGGCGCCACCATGCTGGCGGCGGATCAATTCGGCGATCGCGTAGACTTCGTCGGCCGAGAACGCGACGATCGCGGTGCGCCGCGGCTGCCGCGTGATCTTGCGGTCGCCGGCGAATTCGAGCTGCGACAGCCTGGGCCGCGTGATGATGGACGCTCCCGGCAGCAGCCGCTCGATAATGGGGCGCATCGTCGCGGCGCCCAGCAGCAGCGTCTCGTCGCGGCCGCGGCGATTGAGGATGCGATCGGTGAAGACATGGCCGCGCTCGAGATCGGCCGCGATCTGGACCTCGTCGACCGCGAGAAAGGACACATCGAGGTCGCGCGGCATCGCCTCCACGGTCGAGACCCAGAAGCGCGGCGCCTTCGGCTTGATCTTCTCTTCGCCGGTGACCAGCGCGACGTTGTCGACACCCGCGCGGTCGACGATCTTGTTGTAGACCTCGCGTGCGAGCAGCCGCAGCGGCAGCCCGATCAGGCCGGACGAATGCGCCAGCATCCGCTCGATCGCGAGATGCGTCTTGCCGGTGTTGGTCGGCCCCAGCACCGCAGTGACGCCTGCACCGGGCACGCGGTCATTTCCGAACGAAGTTGAGAAAGCCATATTTTGCAGGTGTTTCTTGAATTGTTGGCGGAATGCTCAATCCGTTATCCCTAGTACAACGGCCGCTTAGCCGTTGTACTGGAGGAGCGCGTCAGCGCGTCTCGAAGGATGCACGGCCGAGATATTTCCACACGTGGCGATCCGCTAGCCGGGACAGGTGGGCCACCGCCCTTCGAGACGGCCGCTCCGCGGCCTCCTCAGGGTGACGGTGAGAGTTGGGAGCCGTGAGCTTCACTCCTTCACGCATCTTTTCGCAAAATCTGTCTCACAATGCGACGCTTTCCGCGCCCGGTTTAAGCTCTGGAACGAGTTGAGAACGAATCGCGGCCGAATCGCTGACTCCGTTCCAGGCCTGAAACGTTCACCGCAACATCTCGGCGGAGTCCAAGGCGGCGGCACTAGATCAAGTTTGAGAGGGCTCTACAAGCACAGGATATGCGGACTGAATTCCTTAAGTTCCAGGGGCAGGCGAGTCGAATCAGAAGCGGGCAAGAGTCAACTGGATTCCGGTGACGTTTGTTGCATTCGCGGATCGCCGCGCCCCCTGCCTAACCCGTCACCTTGAGGTGCGAGCGGAGCGAGCCTCGAAGGATGCACGGCCCCGCTGGTGGCGTCGCCCTTCGCGACGGCCGCTGCGCGGCCTCCTCAGGGTGACGGTCTGGCAGCCCGCCGCGAACGAAATCCCTACTGCGTCTTCGCCACGCGCGGAGGTGCCGCCGTCGTCACGAACGAGGTGGCTTCCAGCATGGCCTGGCCGAGCGGGGTCGGGATCGTCATGCGGAACGGCACCAGCAGGCGGGTACCCGCGATCGGCACGAAGGCGATCTCGATGTTGCGCTGGGCAGCGAGATATTTGATCACCGGGCGATCCGGGATGTAGCCCGAGATCGGCACGAAATAGAGCGCGCAGACCAGCGCCGGGCCGTGGTAGCCGCGCTCGGCCTTGACGATCTCGACCCGCTTGAAGTCGAGCTTGAGGTCGTAGCGCATGCGGCCGTCGAACACGCCGGCGCCGGTGCGGCAGACATCCGGGCTCATCAATTCGGCATTGCCGGGCACGCGCAGGAACGAGCCGGTCATCGGATCGAACACGTTCTTCTTCTGCGCCTCCGACACCGGCAGGCGGTCGGCATCGACCGGCGGCTCCGGCTCGATCGAGGATTCCTTGATGCCGCCATTGGCGAGCACCATCCGGATCGTCTCCGACTTCTTCGCGGTGGCGGTGGTCGCGGTGTAGGAACTGGCGACCGGCGATCCGTTGACGACGCGGCCCTGCGAGGCGCCCGAGCCGCTGCCGCCGGAAAACGCCTTCAACAGGCCCGCGGTGCCGCCCTGGGCCGAGGCCGAGAAGGTGTCGTCGCCGATCTCGATGGTCCAGGTGCCCTTGCCGACCGGGATACCGGCGAGCGTCGCCTCATACTGGGCGTCGAGCCTGCCTTGCGCGCTCGCACGCTCGGCGCACAACAGCAACAAAGCGCCCGCGCACAGACCGATGAGCCGGCCGAGCGGGGGCAAAAGGGCAACTGCGGTGGTCACTTACGTACCTGACGGTCCTGCTATCGGCGCTCTGTTCGTCGTCCAACTCGTTGTTTGAACATGATCTTTTCGGAAAACCGCTAGGCACTTTTCCGGATCATGCTCATCGCATTCAATTCGGCCGGACGAGGCGCGCATCTCTATGGAACCAAGGTTTGCAGCCGAATACGCCCTTTATATGGTTGCCGTATCCGTGGTTAAGTGGCTGGAAAGACCTTATAAACCGGCATTCTCCGGTACCGCCATGCGCCGATATAATCTTGACGCTCGGGCGATCTGCCCCTATACACCCGCGGTTCCTGGAAAATGGACGCGAATTCAAAACCCCCGCGCGGGCCGTGCGACTGCACGCCTAGCAGAGAGGCGGGGATGCAATAAGGATTTTGTAAGATGTCCCGGCGCTGTGAACTGACGGCCAAGGGCCCCCAGACGGGCCACAAGGTGAGCCACTCGAACATCAAGACCAAGCGGCGCTTCCTGCCGAACCTGGCCAACGTGACCTTCATCTCCGACGCGCTCGGCCGCAACGTGCGCCTGCGCGTCTCGACCAACGCGCTGAAGAGCGTCGACCACAATGGCGGCCTCGACGCCTACCTGCTCAAGGCCAAGGCCGACGTGCTCTCGCCCCGCGCCCGCGACCTGAAGCGCGCGATCGAGAAGAAGGTCGGCAAGCCGGCGCCGGTGAAGCAGGCGAGCTGAGCGAAACGCGAGAGCGGAATTCGCGGGAAGAGTTTTGAACGGCCGGGTCGATGACCCGGCCGTTTTTTTGTTTTTGCAGGCAGAGCAACGGCGCGACATGCAGCCCGCCTGTACGAGTGCGAATGAAGGAAACAGCAACCGAGAATGTTGGACATGACAGTGTCGAGCAAGAGCAACCGGTAAGCAGTCCCGAGAACCTCCGAACTTGACTCAGCAAGCTGCCGCAAACCTCGGGCCGATCACGCCGCGAGAATGAGCCGCGCTGTTTGACATCACGACGCGCGTGGCGTGGTGGCGAAGTGAATTCTTCCTTACGCGATTGCGGGCGAAGTAAAATCATCCATCGTGATGTGCGAGCAGAGATGATTTGTGCCGCCCGCCTTCGCTGAGATCGCTGAAGCTACGGCGTGACAACTCGGAGCAACATGTCCGCCGCCATCTGCTGCCAATGACAGCGATGTCATCTCTCACCTCGTCGTGCGAATCCAATCGAGATGCATCGTGCGTGCGTGAAAAAACCTTTAACGCACGCGCCTCGACCAGCAAAGAAACCCTATAAATAAAGGCAAAAGCGGCTTGTCGCGCGTCCGTTAATCACAAACTCATTCGCATCATCACGAGCGCATGAGGCGCATGCAAAACGCCACGATCTCTTCCGACTCATGGTGTGCAAACAAGCCGTCCGACACGATTGCGATTCGACGCGGCGGCCGCTGCATCGTCTCGAAAACCGTGAGGGACATCACGGCCGGTACAACTGATTGTGAGGCATGTGCGCCGCACTCTTGGGAAGAAGCCTGGCCGTTCATATGTCACGTCAAAAGAACGACCCGATAAGGAATTAATCAATGCAAGTTCGCGCAGCCGATACGCGCGGAAGACTGGTGCCTGCGATCGCAACCGCCGCCGTGGCGGTGCTGGCGACCGCCGCCCTCGTCATCCTCGAATTCAACCCGCCCCGCAATGTGCTGAAGGGCGAGCCCGGCATGATCACCGAGGCCGCCGCCAACCGCGCCGGCGCCACCGTGCTGCCGACCGATCCGGTCACCACCGGCAGCGTGCGGTATCGCTGATATCTCCAACATAGTCGTCCCGGCGAAAGCCGGGACCCATTACCCCGGCTGTTCATTGGTTAGAACGCTGAGGCAACATTCCATCTAACGGCACATTTTAGTGGTTATGGGTCCCGGCCTTCGCCGGGACGACGGTAACAATTACACCTCGCCGCATTTTCGCATCCCTGCCCCGGCGTCTCGCCACAAGCCTGCCTCCCCCGACCTGCGTAAGCTCGCCCTCGCGAACAACAAAAAACGCACAGGGAGGCTCACGATGACATCGAAGGCCAGTTGGAAAGCCATCACGCTCGCGGCCGCGCTTGCGCTCACTTCACAAGCGCACGCCGCCGAGAAGAAATACGGCGCGGGCGCCAGCGACACCGAGATCAAGCTCGGACAGACCTCGCCATTCTCCGGCGCGGCATCGGCCTACAGCGTGATCGCGAAGACGCAAGCCGCCTACTTCAAGATGATCAACGATCGGGGTGGTGTGAACGGGCGCAAGATCAATTTGATCACGCTCGACGACGGCTACTCGCCGCCGAAGACGGTGGAGCAGACCCGCAAGCTGGTCGAGCAGGAGGAGGTCGCCGCGATCCTCAATCCGCTGGGCACGCCGACCGGGCTTGCCGTGCGCAAATATCTCAACGACAAGAAGGTGCCGCAGCTGTTCGTCGGCGCCGGCGCCACGCTGTGGGGCGACCACGCGCATTATCCGTGGTCGATCGGCTTCCAGCCGTCGTACCAGGCCGAGACCGCGGTCTACGCCAAATATGTGCTGACCCAGAAGCCCGACGCCAAGATCGCGCTGTTCTACCAGAACGACGACGCCGGCAAGGATTACGGCAACGGCTTCAAGAAGGGCCTGGGGCCGGAGAACACCGCCAAGATGGTGGTGGCGGAGACGACCTACGAATCGACCGACCCGACGGTCGACAGCCAGATCGTGAAGCTGAAAGCCTCCGGCGCCAACGTGCTGTTCATGCACGCGATCCCCAAGCAGGCGGCGCAGGCGATCAAGAAGATCGGCGAGATCGGCTGGAAGCCGGACCTGTTCTTCCTCGCGGCGACCTCGACCTCGGTGTCCTCGGTGCTGAAGCCGGCCGGCTTCGAATATTCCAAGGACATCATCTCGTCCTATTCGCTGAAGGATCCGAACGATCCGCAGTGGAAGGCGGACCCGGACGTGATCGCCTGGCAGGACTTCATGAAGAAGTATTTTCCGGACGGCAATCTGCAGGACCAGCTGATCGTCTACGGCTATGTGGTGGCCGAGGCGACCGTGCAGGTGCTGAAGCAATGCGGCGACGACCTCACCCATGAGAACATCATGAAGCAGGCCGCCAATCTCGACATCGCGCTGCCGATGTTCCTGCCCGGCATCAAGGTGAAGACCTCGCCGACCGATTACTTCCCGGTCGAAGCGATGCGGCTGCAGAAGTTCAACGGCGAGACCTGGCAGCTGTTCGGCGACACGATCGGGAATGATTGAGGGGGTGTAATCGACCCCAAAACCATCCACATCGTCGTCCCGGCGCAGGCCGGGACCCATTACCCCGACAGGGCGATGTGGCGCGACGCTGGAGCCGCAGCCTGCCGCAACAACAGGCTGCGGTGGTTATGGGTCCCGGCCTTCGCCGGGACGACGGTGTGGTTACACTCTCCCCAACAACAACGGCCGGGACAACGGGAGGTTACACCCCCTTCTCCAGCAACACCTTGAAATCCGCCCGCGCGCGCTGCGCCTCGGCGCGCGCGACGTCCGACGCATCGCCGAGCCCGAAATAGCCGTGAATCAGCCCCTCGCCTGTGTGATACGCGACCGGCACGCCGGCCGCCTGCAACGCCTTGGCGTAAGCGTGGCCCTCGTCGCGCAGCGGGTCGAACCAGGCGGTGGTGACGACCGCCGGCGCGACACCCCTGAGGCTCGTCGCGCGCAGCGGCGAGACGCGCCAGTCGGACCCCTGCGCCGGGTCGGCGAGATAGTGCCCGCAGAACCACTGCATGGTCGCACGCGTCAGGAAGTAACCCTCGGCATTCTCGGCGCGCGACGGAAACTTCGCGTTCTCGGCCGCGTCGGCAAAGTTGCCGACCACATCGGTGACGGGATAGACCAGCAGCTGCCCGGCGAGCCTGATGCCGGCGTTGCGGCAGGCGAGCGCGGTGGTCGCGGCGAGATTGCCGCCCGCGGAATCGCCGGCAACGCCGACGTGCGAAAGGTCGCCGCCGAATTCGCCGATGCGTGCGACGACGTCGCGGACCGCGGCGAACGCATCCTCGAACGCGCCGGGAAAGCGCGTCTCCGGCGGGCGGCGGTAGTCGACCGAGATCACCACCGCGCCGGTCTCGATCACGAGGTTGCGCGCCTGGCGGTCATGGGTCTCGAGATCGCCGGCGACCCAGCCGCCGCCGTGGAAGAAGATCACGGTCGGCGCCGTGCCGCTGCCGTTGCGGTAGAGCCGCGCCGCGAGCTTGCCGGCAGCACCCTGCACCTCAATGTCGCTGCTAACATCGACCGGCGGCGGCGGCACCGCCTTGCGCGCCTCGGCCAGCGCGCGGAGCGAATCGCGCGCGCTCTGCGGCGTCATGGTGGCGGGATCGCGCAGCGGCAGCAGCGGGATGATGTTCGCGATGATGGCGTCGAGCGGGAGCGGCATGGGAATCCTTCAGTTCAAGTGCTTGCAGTTGAGTGACTTGGACAGCGTGCCGGCCTCGATCGCTGATATCTGCAGCGCGATGAAGCGGCTGTAGATGCGGGCCTGCGAGAACGCGCCGCCGGTGAACCAGAGGCCGGGCTGCGGCGTGCGCGTCCACATATTGCGCAGCTCCTGCGTCGCGTCGTCGAAGCCCCAGACGCGGCCGACGCGCGCGGCAACGTCGTCGCCGAACAGCTTGCCAACCAGATGGTCGGGGCCCTTGTAGCCGGTCGCGAGCACGAACAGCTCGGCGGCGAGCAAAGTGCCGTCGTTCAACGCGAGGCCATTTGCGGTGAAGTCAGTGATGTCGGCGGCCTGGATCAGGCGGATCCTGCCGTCGGCGATCAGTTCGGAGCAGCCGACGTTGAAATAATAGCCGCCGCCGCGGGAGCGGAATTTCAACGGCCAGCCGGTGCCGTCCTCGCCGAATTCGAGCCGGAAGCCGGCGCGCGCGAGCCGCGACAGCAAGGGTGCATCGAGCCGCTTCACCTCATCGGTGATGATCTTGTGCGCGATCTTCATGACCGGCAGCGGCACGCCGGAATTGAGGATGTCGCGCACCTCGATCGGCGGGCCGTCGCCGAGATAGGTCTTGTCGTAGAGCTGCGCGGGCTCGACATTGACCACCATGGTCGGGCTGCGCTGGATCATGGTGACGTCGACGCCGGCGGCGTGCAGCTCCTGGCAGATGTCATGTGCGCTGGTGCCGGAGCCGAACACGGCGACCGATCGCCCGGCCCATTCCCGCCCCGCCGCGAAGGCGCTGGAGTGAAGCACCTTGCCCTTGAAGCGGTCGATGCCGGGGATGGTCGGGATGTTCGGCGTGCCGCTGACGCTGGTCGCGAGCACGATGTGCTTCGGATGCAGCGTACGCGGACCATTCGGCTGCTGCAGCGTCACCGTCCAGCGCTGTGTCGCATCGTCGTAGCGCGCGCCTTCGAACGCGGTCTCGGTCCAGAAGTCGAGCTCCATGATGTCGACATAGCTTTCCAGCCAGTTCGCGATCTTGTCCTTCGGGATGTAGTCCGGAAAGGTCGGCGGGAACGGCAGATAGCGAAACAGGTTGACCGGCGTCTTGTTGTGCAGCTTGAGGCCGCGATAGCGCAGCCGCCAATTGTCGCCGATACGGCGCTCGCGATCGACGATCAGGGCATCGAGCCCGATCCGCTTGCACTCGACCGCGGCCGCAATGCCGGCATGGCCGCCGCCGACAACAAGCACATCGGGCTCGCAGTCGACATAGGCGCGCGAGGCCTGGCGCTGCTCCAGCCAGTCGGGTGCGGCGAAATCGCGCGCGTGGGATTGCTCTGCGGCTTGATCTGCCCGCGCGTCGCAGATGCGGTTGAAGTCGAGCATCGTGGAGAACGTCCACGCCGCGGAATTTCCGCCTGTCTCATGCAGCAGGCGCAGCGCTCCGGTGCCGGCGCCATTCGGCGTGTCGAAGGTGAAGACAGCCTCGATCACCTCGCGTCCGGCCACAATGGCCCGCCGCGGGTTCAACGCATGGTCATCAAGGCGAAATCCGTTCGCGCCGACTGCTGCGGCGCGGGCGAGCAGCTCGGAAACGACGCTCTGCCGCCCGCTGAACGTCGCAAAATGCCAGGAGATGCCGAAGATATTGCGCCAGTGGCTGTCGGGCGCGAACAGCGCGGAAAGCGCGCCGGTGGCGCGGCAGGCGAGCGCCGCATCGAGCGCGGCGATCCAGCGCTCGGCGATGAATTCAGGCGCGTCCTCTGTAGCCGGGTTCAGTTTGTCCAGCATGATCGTGCTTTCTCGGGAGCAGTTGCCGTCTATCTGACAACATGCCCCCGAAAAGCACAACCGTCATGCCGAGACTCATGCGACGTGTTGCGCGAGCTGTTCCGGCTCGCCCTCGCCCGTGGGCTCGGCCTGCGCCGCAGGCGCGGCAGCGAGTTCCGCTGCTATTTCCTTGGCGAGCGCGGTGGCGCCGACATAGTCGGTCTTGCCGGTACCGAGCAGCGGCACCTTGTCGACGACGCGGATGTCGGCGGGCACCGCGAGCTCGGAGGCGCCACTGCTCTTGGCCTGGCGCTGCATCGCGGCGCGGTCGGCATCCTTCTGCGTGGTGAGCAGCACGATGCGCTCGCCCTTGCGCTGATCGGGGAGCGTGACCGCAACCGACATCGCCTGCGGCCACAGCGTGGTCGCCATCGTCTCCACCGCAGAGAGCGAGACCATCTCGCCCGCGATCTTCGCAAACCGCTTGGCGCGGCCCTTGATCGCGATGAAGCCCTGCGCGTCGACCGTGACGATGTCGCCGGTGTCGTGCCAGCCTTCCGGCAGCGGCTCGAGCACGCCGGGATTTTCCGCGCGGAGGTAGCCGATCATCACGTTCGGGCCCTTCACCGACAGCCGTCCGCCCTCCTCGATACCGGGGACCGGATCGAGGCGGTATTCCATCAGCGGCGAGATCCGGCCGACGGTGCCCTGGCGGTTCGCCATAGGCGTGTTCATCGCGAGCACCGGCGCGGTCTCGGTGACGCCGTAGCCCTCGAGGATGCGGATGCCGTAGCGCTCCATGTAGATCTGCCGGGTGCGCTCCTTCACCGCTTCCGCACCCGCGATCACGAGCCGCAGCGTCCGGAAGTCATAGGCATGCGCCGAGCGGGCGTAACCGGTCAGGAAGGTGTCGGTGCCGAACAGGATGGTCGCGCCGGTCTGGTAGATCAGCTCGGGCACGATCCGGTAATGCAGCGGCGACGGATACATGAAGATCGGGATGCCGCCGAGGATCGGCATCATCATGCCACCGGTCAAACCAAACGAATGGAACACCGGCAGGACGTTGAACACCTTGTCGTTGGCATTGGCATCGACCCGCGCCAGCGCCTGCGCCGCATTGGCGAGGATGTTGCGGTGGGACAGCACGACGCCCTTCGGCGTGCCTTCCGAGCCCGAGGTGAACAGGATGACCGCGGGGTCGTTGGCCTTGCGGGCGACGCGCGGCGCGATGCCCGCGCGGAAGCCCGCGATCTTGTCACCAAGACCGATGCCGGCCCTGACGTCCTCGAGATAGACGACGCGCGCCTGATTTGCGATCGCCGGGATCAGCTTGTCGAGCTTGCCCTTCTCGATGAAGGTCTGCGAGGTCAGCACGGTCTTCACCTGCGCCGCCTTCATCGCAGCCAGCACGTTGACCGGGCCGGCAGAGAAGTTGAGCATCGCCGGCACGCGGCCGATGGTCTGCAACGCCATGAACACCACGGCGACGCCGGCCGAATTCGGCAACAGCACGCCGACATTCTCACCGAGGGCGGTGCCCTGCTCCAGCTTGCGGCTCAGCACCTGCGCACCGAGGATCAGCTTGCGATAGGTCAGCTTGGTGCCGAGCGCATCCTCGATGATCGGCTTGCCGGTGTCGCGGTCGCGATAGGCATGGCCGAGCCCCTCGAACAGGGTCTGGTCGAGCATCGCGTTCTTGACCATGGCGTCGATCATGACATCCTGCAGCGCGGCACCGGCAGCGTTGCGACGTGCCTTGCCCCGCAGCGCCTGGTCGACCGGCAGCTTCACCGGCGGCAGGATCGAGATCGTCACCTTGGGGAACCAGGAGCGCTTGATCTCGCCGTTCTTGAGGTAGCTGAGATGCGAGCGCTGCGCGCCCTCGATGCGGACCGGGACGACGATGGCATCGGCCTTGTCGGCGATCATCGCGGTGCCGTCATAGACCTTCATCAGCGAGCCCGAAAGCGTGATGCGGCCTTCCGGGAAGATCACCACCGGCTCGCCGGCGGCAACCAGCTTGATCAGGTCGCGCGCGGCCAGCGGCTTGGACGGGTCCATCGTGTAGTGCTTGATCATCTTCAGGAACGGCTTCGCCCACCACGCCTTGGAGATGCCGGTGTCGACCGCGAAGCTGGCATCGATCGGCAGCGTGGCGTGCAGCAGCGGGCCGTCGACCAGGCTGACATGGTTGGGTGCGATCAGCATGCGCGTGCCTGCGGGCGGCAGGTTCTCCATGCCGCGCACCTCGACGCGGAACAGCGCCCGGAACAGCAGCGCGCCGAAGTCACGCACGCCTTCCTTGCCCCACTTGCTCAGCACGAACCAGACGGTGCCGAAGCTCGCGATGGCAAGGCCGAAGAAAATCCAGGCGATCGGCAGGCCGACAGCCTGCAGCGCGCCGACGAAGACTGCGCCGGCGACCATGAAGCCCGCCTGCAAAATGTTGCCGGCCGCGATGATGCGGGCGCGCTCGGACGGCGCGGTCCAGGCCTGCACCGCGGCGAACGACGGCACCACGAACAGGCCGCCGCCGAAGGCGAACAGGAAGAAGTCGACCAGCATGCGGAAGCCGCCGAACGAGGTCGCGAATGCAGCCGCAGTGACGTCCGTGCCAAGCGAGGTGGTGGCGATCGCAACTGCGAGGTCGAGGCCGATCACGCCCATCAGGATGGCGCCGATCGGCACCAGCGCGAGGTTCGGGCGGACGTGGCTCAGCTGGGCGGCAAACAGCGAGCCGGCGGCAATGCCGATCGCGAAGACGGCGAGGCACAGCGTGACCACGCCCTCGGTGCCGCCGACGCCTTCCTTGATCAGCGCGGGCAACAGCGACAGCACGATCGCGCCGACCATCCAGAACCAGGACACGATCACCATGCCGTCCCACAGCCGCGGCTCGGCATAGAGCGACTTCAGGAGGCGCACGGTCGAGGTCCAGGGATTCTTGGTGATCGGCAGATCGGGCGCCGAGGGCTGCGTCACCGGGATGCGCGAGGCAAAGCCCCAGGACAGCACCGACAGACCGACCACGGCGGCGCAGATCCAGCCCATGTGGCTCGCACCCGCGACGAACAGGCCGCCCGCGATGGTGCCGATCAGGATCGCCATGAAGGTCGCGCCCTCGACCAGCGCGTTGCCGGTCGCGAGTTCGGACACCGACAGCTGGTCCGGCAGCACGGCATATTTCACCGGGCCGAACAGCGCGGCGACGATGCCGAACAGCGCCAGCGCGATGAACAGCAGCGGGATCGAATGGGTGAAGAACCCGGCGGCGGCAAAGGCCGCGGCGAAGATCTCGAAGAACTTGAGCCGGCGTGCGACGATGGACTTGGTATACCGGTCGGCGAGCTCGCCACCGAGCGCAGACAGCACGAAGAACGGGGCGATGAACACCGCACCGGCGAGCTGGACCAGCGCCGGCCCCTGCTCGTTGGCGACGCCATACAGCAGCATGATGACCAGCGCGTTCTTCAGCACGTTGTCGTTCAGCGCCGAGCAGAACTGCGACCAGAACAGCGGCGCGAAGCGGCGGGACGTCATCAATTCCTTGATCATGACCAGTTCCTTGGGTTAGCGCGCACGGCGCTGGCAGGTCTGCGAATTCGTGTGGCAGAGAATAGTGGGCGTGGTTAAAATGACTGAGATCCCGCAGCCTTTAGTCTTTTCCGCAACGTATCGGTTCGAACCGGCGCGCAGCCGGGCCGCGGGACATTGCCCGCCAGAGATGTACGAGACCTTATCCAGACCTGGGGTTGATCGATCTCGAGACCGGCTCGCGCGGGACATGGTGAGTGCTTGGTTGAGGTTTCGGGGACAATTGCGAGGTGGCGGCTTCAGGTCAGTTCACTCAGCCCGCGGAACGGCGACCATCGGCAGCTGCGCGACTTGCGGCGGCCACCACCTGCTGACGCCGGGCGCGGCGCGTGCCGGTCCGCGCGCCGCTGCTCCAGGACGCCTGCGACGTCGCAGGCATCGGCGATCCGCTCGATCGGCGCGGTCGCCAGGTCGAAGATGACGCGGCCAAAGCCCTTCACGAGCTCGATCGCGTCATCGACAAAGGTCGTGGTCAACTGAAGTGCTAGGGTCTGCATGTGAGTGGCCCTCCTATGCCAACTTGAGCAACGCTCAAATTAGTAATATGAAAATGAACATTGTTCAAGAAGAATCGCGACGAGATCGCAAAAAACTTCAGCGGCGCACCTTGCTGATCGAGATCGCGCGCCGGTCTATTGCCACTAAGGGTCTGAGATCATTGAAAGTTCGGGATGTCGCCGAGGCCGCCGGCTGCTCCATCGGCAGCGTCTATAATGAGTTCGGCGACTTCGACGGCCTGATCCTGACCGTGAACCGGGAGACCGTTCAAGCGCTGACCACCCGGCTCAAGGCGGTCCCGGCCGACGATCCCCTGCGCCAGCTGCACAGGCTAGCCGACGCCTATCTCGGCTTCGCGACCGAGCACGCCAATCTGCTGCGCTCGCTGTTCGAGCACCGGATGGAGGACGACCGGCCGTTTCCGGAAGATATCCTGACGATGGTGATGGATGCGTTCGCGCTGATGCATGCGCCGCTGGTGCGGCTGCTGCCGGATCGCGATCCCGCCGACGTCGCCCTGCTGTCGCGGATGATGTTCTCCGCGGTGCACGGCATCATCTCGCTGGGGCTCGAAGAGCGCATGGTCGCGGTGCCGCCGGAGCAGTTGCGCGAGCGCCTCGCGCAGTTCGTCGACACGCATCTTGCGGGATTGGGCGTTACACGCAGCGCATAGTCACACGCGCGCGCGGGCGATCGTGCCGGCGACGATCTGCATGGTGACACCGAGCACCCAGCCCGCCATGATTGCCGCGGTCCAGGCGATATCGGGTTCGCTGCGCAGCACGACGACGCCGACCGAGAAAAACGCAACCATCGTCGCGAGGAAGGTGCCGATCGCGCTGAGCAATTCCGCCGCGTCGATCTTGCGCGTCGATGCCGCGTCCTTCGGGTGGAAGAGCTTCGGCGGCGTGTCGATGCCGACATAGAAGCCGATCGCACCGCCCAGCATCATGATCAGCAGAAACGCCTGCGACGTCAGCGCCGACACGCTGGAGCCGACATGGATGGCGACGAACAGGCCGCTCGCGGCGCCCGCAAGGGCAAGGCCGAACCGCTCCAGCACATGGGCAAATTTTCTGACGCGGCTGCGCATGGCCCTGCCTCATCAATGAATTGCTCCGCCCGTCAAGCTAGGCCTTTTCGCAGCATCGCGAAAGCCGTCCCCTCTCACATGGCCGCGACCACGTGGCGGCTTTTGTGCGCCAGTTCACACCTATCGCGACACGGAATGATTAAAGATCGATCCAAGGTAGCAATCGACCCGACGGTTATCGCGTTGCGCGATCCGCCTCATTCAGCGAGCCTTTCAATGCCGAGTCCCAAGATCATCATACTGTCCGACGGCACCGGCAACGCCGCCTCCAGCGTCTGGCGCACCAATGTCTGGCGGATCTTCCAGTCGCTCGATCTGCAGGGCAACAGCCAGGCCGCCAAGTACGATGACGGCGTCGGCACGTCGTCTTTCGTCCCGCTTGCACTACTCGGCGGCGCCTTCGGCTACGGCCTGAAGCGCAACATCCTGGATGCCTACAAGTTCATCTGCCGAAACTACGACCATGAAAACCATTCGAAGATCTACCTGTTCGGATTCAGCCGCGGCGCATTCACCGTGCGCACGCTCGCCGCGCTCATTCTCGATCAGGGACTGATCGTCGCGGACACCGAGGCCGAGCTGCACGACGGTGCGGTGAAGGCCTATCGCGCATACCGCGCCGCGGGCTACCACTCGATCTGGCGCGTCGAGGTACTGTTCCGCACGCTGCGCGACTACGTCCTCGTGCCGGTGCTCGACCGCCTGCAAGGCAACAAGCCCTATACGGAGATTGTCCGGAAGCCGGTGCCGGCGATCGAATTCATCGGCATCTGGGACACCGTCGCGGCCTATGGCTTGCCGATCGACGAGATGACGCGCGGCATCTCAAACTGGGTATGGCCGCTTGAGCTGCCGAACCGGATTCTGAGCCCGAAGGTCAGGTGCGCACGGCACGCGCTGGCGCTCGACGACGAGCGCACGACCTTCCATCCGGTGCTCTGGACGGAGCAGGAGCCGGGACAGCCCGCGCCCGCCGTGCCGACGACCATCGATGGCGAGCGTCTCGTCCAGGTCTGGTTCGTCGGCATGCACGCCAATGTCGGGGGCGGCTATCCGGACGATGCGGTCGCGTTCGTGCCGCTGGGGTGGCTGGTCGACGAGGCCGTCAAGCGCGGGCTCGTGTTCAAGAGCGCGCCGGCCGCCGATCCCGATGCGATCAAAGCGATCAAGTCCTCGCAGGACAAGGACGGCCGCCTCTATGATTCGCGGGCGGGCCTCGGCTCCTACTATCGATACGGTCCGCGCAAGGTCGTCGACCTCTGCAATGATCCCTATGCCCGTGTCAGCGTGCCGATGCCGAAGATCCACGAAAGCGTGTTCGAGCGGATCGATAGCGGCTGCAACGCCTACGCCCCGATCGGCCTGCCGCCGAACTACGTGGTCGTCTCCCGCAGCGGCCAGGTCACTCCGCTCGGCCCCAACACGTTCGAGACGCCGGCTGGAGCACCGGCGCGCTATGCCGCGCAGGAGAAGTTGTGGAATTTCGTCTGGATGCGGCGGATCGCCTATTTCGCCACGCTGGCGGCCTCGCTGCATCTGGCGGCGTTCTGGCTGTTCCACAACCAGCACAAGGAGCACGAATTCAGCTCCTGGTTCAGGATGATTTCGGAGCTGGTGCGCTTCATCGAATCGTTCCTGCCCGCTTCCTTCCATTGGTGGGCGGATTGGTATGCCGGCAACCCGGAATGGTTTGCCGGCGGCATCATCGCCGTTGCCGTCTTGATGGCCGTGGGCAGTTCACTCAGCGCGACGATCAGCGACCGGATGCGGATCATCTGGCGTGACCGCGCCAATCCGAAGCCGCTATCCGGCTTCGTGCACAGTGCGATCTATCGCTTCCGCACCAGCACGATCTATCAGCGCGTCCTCAATGTCGGAAAACTGCATGTCGTTCCGTTCCTGCTGACGGCCGTGATGGTCTGGTACGGTGCGACGCTGCTCAGCCATTTCCTGTTCAACGCCGAGGATTCGATGGGCGCCTTCTGCAAGGGGACCCCACCCGACAAGCTTGTCGCCGTCGACAAGGGCATCCCGCAGGATGCGGCCGACTTCGATACCAGCGCGATCTGCGCGCCGACGGGCCTCAAGGTCCGCACCGGATTCAAGTACGAGATCGCGATCACGATGTCGGAGCCATGGGAGGACGCCGGACGCGCGGTGACACCGATCGGATACCGGACCTCGACCATCGAGGCCGCGACGCGCTGGCGCGGATACGCCACGATCTTCCTGCGGCGGATCCTGTTCCGGCCATGGTTCAGGCTGGTCGCGCGGGTCGGCGAGACCGGGGTCGACGAGTATTTCCTGGATCCCCTGCCGACGCCGAATACCGACCCGCAAGTCTACAAGGCGAGGTTCACCGCCGATCGCAGCGGCGAGATTTTCCTCTACGTCAACGAGGCCGTGATCGGCCTGCCCTGGGTCTACAGATGGTTCTACGACGATCACAAGGGCAAGGCGAAGATCACGGTGCGGCTGATGTAGGCCCGGCAGCCTCGACCGGCTGACGGGATCGCGGCCCCACCGACCCCGCGCTGACGCGCCAGGTTCATATCGACTGGATATTTCTCATGAGCGATTCGGAGGCATCACCTTGATTTCCAGGATTCAAGCGTTTCCAACCACCGACGGCATCTTCGTGGTTTGGGAAGTATCGGCCATGATCCCGCACTGCCTCGGCTTTGCGCTCTACCGTCAGCAGCAGGGCAAGAGCGCGACCGTCGTCGACACCTGGGTCGGGTTCGAGGATCAGGTGCAAGGCCACAAGGCGGGCGAGCATCGGCCGAGCACCGAATGGCCGGTGCAGAAGACGAACTGGACCGATTTCCTGGCGCCGACCGATGCGCCCGTCCGCTACGGCGTGGTGCCCGTTCTGATGGACGGCGCCACCACGGTGAAGCCCGCGGCCAGCGCGCCATCGACATGGAGCGACTACGTCTCCGCCATGCCGTCGGGCCCGCTGAAGCCGTGGTTCAACCGCGGCACGATCTCGGCACAATGGCTGGCGCGCGCGATCGGCACCACGCCCAAGGCCTCCCAGACGCTGGAGAAGGCGATCTCCACCAAGGGCAACAAGATCCGCAACTTCCTGATGGGCGAGCTCGGCGCCCGCCTGCTCGCGCTGCTCGCCGATGCCAGAAAGAGCAAGCGCGACGTCTATCTCGCACTGTACGAGCTGAACGATCCTGAATTGATCGCGGCGCTGACCGCCATGAAGGGCAAGGCCCATGTCGTGCTCGGCAACAGCACCGGCAAATCCGACGCCACGGCAAAGGACACCGAGAAGAGCGCCGGCGTGCTGAAGCAGGCCGGCGTCGACATCGTCCGCCGCAAGATCGCGCCGAGCCGCTACGCCCACAACAAGTTCGTTGTGTTCTGCGACGGCGCGCAAAAGCCGAAGGTGGTCTGGACCGGCAGCATCAACTGGACCCGGACCGGGCTGTGCACCCAGAACAACAATGGGCTGGAGATCACCGACGACAAGATCGCGGCGGCCTATCACGGCCATTGGAAATTGATCTACGCCGATGGCAGCAAGTCGCCGAAGGCACTGGCGGTGGCCGGCGACAGGGAATGGCCGTTCACGATCGGCCAGTCGAACGTCAGCGTCTGGTTCACGCCGACCACGAAGAGCGGCGACCTCAAGGAAGCGACGAAGATGATCGAGGATGCCGAGCATGGCGCGGTCTGCCTGATGCTCAATCCCGGCAACAAGGGCCTGCTCGGCCCGTTCCTGGAGAAGGCGCAGGACAAGAGCCTCTATGTGCGCGGCGTGCTCAACAATTTCCCGGCGCAGGGCAAGGACAGTCCGAAGGACCAGCTGCAGCTCTTGGCCGGCGACGGCCAGCGCCAGGTCTTCAAGGGCAAGCAGATCGCCGACGTGATCCGGCCCGCCGGCATCGACAAGACCGCCGACTGGTGGCAGCACGAGATCAAGAACACCGGAAAGTTCATGATCGCCGTGCACAGCAAGGTGATCGTGCTGGATCCCGCCGGCAAGAACCCGGTCGTGATGACCGGCTCGCACAATTTCTCTGACCGCGCCAGGACCAAGAACGACGATAACCTCGTCATCATCAGGGGCGATTCACAGCTGGCGCTGACCTATGCCGCGCGCATCGTCAGCATCTATGGCCAGTACCGCTGGCAGGCCTGGCGCAACACGCCGGAGGGCCAGAAGGACAAGGGCCTGAAGCGCAGCGATAGCTGGCTGAGCAGCCGCATCGGCAAGGGCTGGGCGCAAACCGAGACGCGATTCTGGCTCGGGGCCTGATCGCTGACATCCGTCGCAGCAAACACGGGGCACCGTTGCCGCTGCCCCGCATGAATCCCTCAGGCCTACGCCGCGCGGCCGACCGAGGCGTCGAGATGCTTCAGCTTCGGCAGCACCTCCTGCTTCAGGAGCCGCAGCGAATTGTGCCAGGCCTCGGGCTTATGCTTGTAGTCGAAGCCGAACACCAGCAGCACGCCGAAGCCGCCGACCTCCTGATAGATCTTCTCGATCTTTTCGGTGACGGTCGCGGGCGAGCCGACGATCCAGTTGTTGCGGGCGCAATACTCGACCGTGACGTCGCTGTCCGGCACGTCGGGCGACGCCTTCAGATAATCCTTGAAGCCGAAGTGGCCGAGCAGCGGCAGGAAGTACTCGCCCATCATCCTGCCCATCATGTCGCCGGTCGACAGCTTCCACGCCTCCTCGTCGGTATCGGCGACGAACACCTCGCGCACCATCCGCCAGTCCTTGCGGCTCGGCTTGCGGCCGGTCTTCACAGCACCGGCTTCCACCGAGTCCCAATGGCTGCCGACATAGGCGGGGTTGAGATTCAGGCTCATCGGGATGAAGCCGCGCTCGCCGGCAAGCTTCAGCGTGTCCGAATTCTTTGACAGGCCGGCGACGCCGATCGGCGGGTGCGGTGCCTGCAGCGGCTTGAGGTGCGGTTTGAGGAAATCGAACATCGCGTCCGGCTTGGTCACCGTCCAGTACTTGCCCTTGTGGGTCCACGGGGCCGGCTCGGTCCACATCTTCAGGATGATCTCGAGCGCCTCGCGGGTCATGTCGCGGTTCTGGCCCGACATGCCGTCGACATTGAACATCGCCCAGTCGCTCGGCAGGCCCGAGGCGGCGACGCCGAAATTCAACCGGCCGTTCGAGATGTGATCGAGCATCGCGACGCGGTTGGCGAGCTCGGCGGGGTGGTGATACGGCAGGAGGAAGCCGCCGGGCCCGATCCGGATATTCTTTGTCTGCAGCAGCGCCTGCGCGACCAGGAGATCGGGCGACGGATGCGGCTCCCAGGGCGCGGTGTGGTGCTCGCCGATCCAGGCTTCCTGGTAGCCGAGCTCGTCGAGCCAGCGCAGCACCTGCAGGTCCCAGTCGTGGCCCTCCTTCAATCCGCACTCCGGCGGGTGCGACGGCATCGCGAAGTATCCGAGTTCCATGGGTTTCCTCTCTTTGTTTCGATGCGTGTCTTGCGCACGCGCTCTAGAGAGTAGCTGCCCAGCCTGCGGCAGAACAATGGCTTTGTCGCCAATGGCCGGGCCGGGAGTTAAGCGTAGGGCGTCCCCTTCAGCATGGCGGCGATGCCCGAAAAGCTGCGCTCCATGATCTCAAGGAACGCCTCGCGCGACGCCGCGGCCGGCCTGCGGGCCTTGTGCTCCCGAAGCCCTTCCGCATAGGCGACGGTCAGCGCCGTGATCACCATCGCAGCCGTGAGCCGGGCATCGGCATCGGCGGGCGGACGCTTGATGGCGCCCGCCAGCACCGCCGCGAGATCATCGATAATCTCGTCACGCATCTCACGCGCGCGCGCCGAGAGTGCCGGGCTTTCGGCGACGGTGCGCCAGAATTTCGCCGTCGCATCGGTGAACTTCGCGAAGGGATGCGCGCGATCCGCAAGGCCCTGCACCAGCCTGCGCAGCGTCGCCAGCGGCGCCTCGCCGGCCGGCCGTTCGGCAAAGGCCGCCCGCAGCATCTGGCGGCTTTCCTCTTCACGGTCGAAGAACAGGTCTTCCTTGCGCGGAAAGTAATTGAACACCGTCATGCGGGAGACCTCGGCAGCCTCCGCGACTTCGGCCACCGAAACATTGTCGAAGCCGCGCGCCAGGAACAGCTCGGTCGCGACGTCCGAGATCGCCTGGCGCGTCGCCTCCTTCTTCCGCTCGCGCAATCCGCCCTGATTTGACATGCGAGAATTTGTACCATACTAAATATTATACCAAGTACATAATTTATGGTGACGGCGTGACGCGTGAACGTACTGACGTGGTTGTGGTCGGCGCCGGGCCGACCGGGCTGCTGCTCGCGATCGAACTGACCCTGGGCGGCGCCGACGTGGTCGTGATCGAGCGGCTGACGGAGCCCGACCAGACCATCAAGGCCGGAGCGATCGGCGCGCTTGCAGGCGAGGCGCTGGAGCGCCGCGGCCTCGCGGACGCAATGGACACGGTCGAGCGCAGCATGGCGGACAGCATGTCCAAACTCATGAAGAGCGCTGACGGTGCGAGCGAGATGCCGTTCCAGAAATTCGGCGGACATTTCTCCGGTATCTTCCTGATCGACCAGACCCGACAACGCGAGCCGGACCGGCGGTTGCGCGGCGTCAACCAGCAAGCGCTCGAGAAGATGCTCGGCGCGCGGGCCCACGCGCTCGGGATCGAGATCAGGCGCGGCTGCGAGCTGATCGATTTCGAAGATTCCGGAGACGGCGTGCTGACGAGAGCGAAGACCGCGTCCGGCGAGGTCGAGCTGCACGCTGCGTATCTTGTCGGCTGCGACGGCGGACGCAGCGCGGTGCGCAAGCGCGCGGGCTTCGACTTCCCCGGCACGGAGCCGACCCTGACCGGACATCAGGCCATCGTCGACCTGGACTATCCGGATCGCCTTCTGCCGGTCGGCTGGCGGCGCACGCCGGTCGGCATGATGGCCTATGGACCGATTCCCGGCCGGGTGTTCCTGGCCGAGTTCGACGGACCGCCGGCCGATCGCAGCGCACCCGTGACGCGCGAGGAGATCGAGACCACGCTGCGCCGGATCAGCGGCGTCGACATCAGCGTCACCGCCGTCAAGACCGCGACGCGCTTCACCGACAATGCGCGACAGGCCGACAGCTATCGCAAAGGCCGCGTGCTGCTGGCCGGCGACGCCGCGCATGTGCACTCGCCGTTCGGCGGACAAGGCCTCAACCTCGGCCTGCTCGACGCGGTCAACCTCGGCTGGAAGCTTGCGGCTGTCGTCTGCGATCGCATGCCCGAAAGCCTGCTCGACAGCTACACGAAGGAGCGGCATCCGATCGCGGCGAGGGTGCTCGCCAATACCCGCGCCCAGGTCGCGCTGATGCGGTCTGACGTCATGACGGACGCGTTGCGCGACATCGTCGCGGACCTGATGAGCCTCGACGAGGGCACCCGCTACTTCGGCGAGATGATCAGCGGCCTCAGGATCCGTTACGATCTCGGCAGCGATCATCCCTTGGTCGGCCGGCTCGCCGGCAATGTCGCGCTCGGCGACGGCAAGGCGGAGACGACCCTGTTCGATCAGATGGAGGACGGCAGGGCCGTGCTCGCCGATGCGACGGGCGGCGCAGCGGCGGCGATCGCAGCGCGCTGGGACATGTCTGTCAGATGCGTGCCGCGACGGGGCGGCCCCTCGCTGCTGATCCGCCCCGATGCCTGCATCGCCTGGGCGGCCGACGACGCCGACACAACGGGCCTCGAGACCGCGCTCACGCGCTGGTTCGGGCCCGGCATGCATTGACTTCGCAGGCGAGAAGCGCCGTCAGCGTGCCCCGAACGTGGTCTTGCCGAACAGCGCCTTCTGCGTCGAGGGCTGCGAGCGCCAGTATTGCGGCGGCGCACTCACCTCGCCGCCGAGCTCGGCGGCGGCGTGCCAGCCCCAGCGCGGGTCGTAGAGCATGCCGCGGGCGAGCGCTACCATGTCGGCCTTGCCGGACGTGACGATCTCTTCGGCCTGCTTCGCTTCGGTGATCAGGCCGACCGCCATCGTGGTGACGCCGGTCGCCTCCTTCACCGCCTGTGCCGCCGGCACCTGGTAGCCCGGGCCGAGCGGAATCTTCTGCAACGGCGACACGCCGCCGGAGGAGACGTCCATCCAGTCGACGCCGCGCTTCTTCAGCTCCTTGGCAAACTCGATGGTCTGCGCGAGGTCCCAGGCCCCCTCGACCCAGTCGGTCGCCGACACCCGCACGCCGATCGGCTTGTGATCCGGGAATACGGCGCGCACCGCGTCGAATACTTCCAGCGGGAAGCGCATGCGGTTTTCGAGCGAACCGCCGTAGCGATCGGTGCGCTTGTTGGCGATCGGCGACAGGAACTGGTGCAGCAGATAGCCGTGCGCGCCATGCAGCTCGAGCGCATCGATGCCGAGCCGGTCGGCGCGCTTCGCCGACGCGACGAAGGCGTCACGGATGCGTGTCAGGCCGGCATCATCGAGCGCCAGCGGCGGCGTCTCACCTTCCTTGTGCGGAACAGCCGAAGGCC
This sequence comes from Bradyrhizobium sp. USDA 3364, assembly GCF_054056355.1. Lineage (NCBI taxonomy): Bacteria > Pseudomonadati > Pseudomonadota > Alphaproteobacteria > Hyphomicrobiales > Nitrobacteraceae > Bradyrhizobium > Bradyrhizobium sp. USDA 3364. The sequence continues at coordinate 3,177,579 of NZ_JBSRYG010000002.1, read as the reverse complement.
CAACGGTCTGCCAGCCGCCCTCCGCAGCCGGGATCAGCTGCCCGCCCTCCCAGGGTCGCTGGCTCGACGCCTTGCGGCCGGCATGGGCGAGCTGCATCGCGACCGCCGCCTTGGAATGCTTGCGTACCGAGGCCAGGATCGGCTTCAGCGCCGCCTCATTGGCATCGCTGTAGAGGCCGAGGCAGCCCGGCGTGATCCGCCCGATATCCTCGACATGAGTGGCCTCGATGCAGAACATCGCGGCACCCGACAGCGCCAGCATGTTGATGTGGGTGAAGTGCCAGTCCGTGGCGGAGCCGTCGACGGCCGAATACTGGCACATCGGCGAGACCATGATGCGATTGGAGAGTTTCAGGCTGCGCAGTTCGATCGGGGAAAACAGGGTGCTCATGCGGGGTATCCGGGATCGGGGAAAGGGCGTGGTTAAGATAGCGGCCGCGGCCGCGATCACCAACCGTCGCCGGCCGGGCCGCAGATCAGCAATGCGATAGCGCCGTCCCTTGGTCGCGGCGCTTCACTCCACCAGCGTGAATTGCAGCAGCAGATTGCGCTGGATCAGGGAGAAATTGTCGTCGGAGATCATGGTCAGCACGGTCTCGCCATCGGCAGTGACGTGGGCGTCGATGCCTTCCATGTTGTCGATCTCGTTGCCGAGGTCGGCGTTGAAGATCGCCGGGCCATCGACAATGGCGCCGGGCGCAATGTCGGACAGCGCGAGCCGGCGGATGCGGATGCCGACACCGCCGATCCAGGAAAACTTCCGCTCCAGGATCAAGAGATCGCCCGACGGCAGCAGGACCGCGTCGCTGATGTCGAAATTCTCGGTACGGCGGACGCTGAACTGACCCGGCGTCTTGCCGCCGACCAGGAAGGTGATCAGATTGCCGCCAGCATCGAGCCCGCGTTCCGACATCGCGATCAGCGTGCCGGCCAACGGCAGGCCCTTGTCCATGGCCTTGGGCACGAAGACCAGCGCCTCCAGCCCCTTGTTGAGGGGCAGCTTGCGCGCCGACGGCGGCAGCGGCACCACCTCGCCGCGCGAGCGGCTAAAACCCTTGGCGAAATCGTAGCGCAGCACCTGGTTGACCCGCTCGAGCCCGACATAGGCGAACGAGCCGTCGAGCGCGAGCGATTCCGAATCGTACCAGCCGCGGGTCGTGGTGATCGGCTTGCTGTCGGCGCCCAGCAGCGGCGCCGCCTCGACATCGTCGAGCCCGGCCATGTCGCGGCCGCGATAGACGATGCGGCCGGTGAACCAGCTGCCCTGGTCGCTGACCGCGATGAAGCGCTCGCCCTTGGGATCGAGGCGCAACGCCGACAGGCCGCCGAAGCCGGGGAACGACGAGGTCAGGATCAGGCCGCTGCGATATTCCAGCGAGCCGAACCGCGTGCGCGCACGATCGCGGATGTCGAACGACGGCAGCGGCCGTGCATTGACCTCGATCGAGACGGGTTCGTTGACGCGGTAAGGGCTCAGCTTGCCGGCCGGTCTCGGCGCGGCCGGCGGCTGCGTCGCGCTCTGCGCCCGCGCGAAAGACGGCAGCGCGGCGGCCGACAGCCCCGCCGCCATATCTTTCAGGAAATGGCGGCGGCTAATTGGTGAGCGCATGTCTCACGAGTGGAGGCGGCGACGGGTGCCCTGGGCAGGCGCCGAGCCGTGGGTCTCGCTGAACAGCTCGGCGAGCTTTTCGGTGATGGCACCGCCGAGCTCTTCGGCGTCGACGATGGTGACGGCGCGGCGATAGTAGCGCGTCACGTCATGGCCGATGCCGATCGCGATCAGCTCGACCGGCGAGCGGGTCTCGATCTCGTCGATGATGTGGCGCAGATGCCGTTCGAGATAATTGCCGGGATTGACCGACAGCGTGGAATCGTCGACCGGCGCGCCGTCGGAGATCATCATCAGGATGCGGCGCTGCTCGGGACGCGCCAGCAGGCGCTTGTGCGCCCAGTCGAGCGCCTCGCCGTCGATGTTCTCCTTGAGCAGGCCCTCGCGCATCATCAGGCCGAGATTCTTCCGCGCGCGACGCCATGGCGCATCGGCCGACTTGTAGATGATGTGCCTGAGATCGTTGAGGCGGCCGGGATTGGCCGGCTTGCCGGCGGCAAGCCACGACTCGCGCGACTGCCCGCCCTTCCAGGCGCGGGTGGTGAAGCCCAGGATCTCGACCTTGACGCCGCAACGCTCCAGCGTGCGTGCCAGGATGTCGGCGCAGGTGGCGGCGACCGTGATCGGGCGGCCGCGCATCGAGCCGGAATTGTCCAGCAGCAGCGTCACCACGGTGTCGCGGAACGTCGCCTCCTTCTCATGCATGAAGGACAGCGGGTGATAGGGATCGGTGACGACGCGCGACAGCCGCGCCGGATCGAGGATGCCCTCTTCGAGATCGAACTCCCAGGCGCGGTTCTGCTGCGCCATCAGCCGGCGCTGCAGGCGATTGGCAAGCCGCGCCACAATGCCCTGCAGATGTGCGAGCTGCTTGTCGAGGTAGGAGCGCAGCCGCTCCAGCTCGTCGTGATCGCAGAGGTCTTCGGCGGCGATCACCTCGTCGAACTTCGGCGCGAACGCGTGGTACTCCGGACCGCGCGGCTCGTTCTGGCCGCGTGAATTCGGCCGCGTCGCTTCGCCCGGCGTCTCGTCGTCGCCGAGCTCGCCGTCGTCGAACGTGTCCGACGTCGAGGCCTGCGCGCTCTCCATCGCGCTTTCGCTCATCTCTTCCGCAGTGGTCTGGGCCTGGTCGGCGCTCATCTCCTGCGCAGCGTCGGAATCGGGCGAGCCCTCGGCGCCGGACTGATCGCTCTCGCCGTCCTGGTTCTCGTCCTGGTCCTCGTCGTCGTCGGAATCCATGTTGCGGTCGTCGCCGAGATCGAGCGCCGACAGCAGATCATGGACGAGGTCGCCGAACCTCGCCTGGTCCTCGGTGAAGCGGCTGAGCTGGTCGAGCCGCGAGCCGATCTTGTCCTCCAGCGTCGGACGCCAGAGATCGACCATCTTCTTGGCGGCCGCGGGCGGCGCCATGCCGGTGAGACGTTCGCGCACCAGCATCGCCAGCGCATCCGATAGCGGCGCATCGGCGCGATCGGTGATCTCGTCATACTTGCCGCGGTGGAAATGATCGTCGAGCATCGCGGTGAGATTCTTGGCGACGCCGGACATCCGCCGCGAGCCGATCGCCTCGACGCGCGCCTGCTCGACCGCCTCGAACACGCCGCGCGCCTGCGGATTGCCCGGCATCAGCTTGCGATGCACCTTGGGATCGTGACAGGCGATCTTGAGCGCGATCGAATCGGCGTGGCCCCGCACGATCGCCGCATCGCGCTTGGTCATCTTGCGCGCCGGCTCCGGCAGCCGCGCCTTGCCGGGCGCGAGCCCGGGACGCTCGGCGGCGAAAGAGACCTCGAGCTCCGGCTTCTTGGCGATCGCCTTCAGGCACGCCGACACCGAGCGCTTGAACGGCTCGGTCGGCGCTTCCTTTGATCCGGGACGGAATTTGATGTTGGAGGTTGTCATAGCGATTTCGTAAACCAGTGGCGCGTGACGCCGCCGGGATACCCCTCAATCGAACCGAACTCTTTGTATCCGTTGGCGCGGTAGAAGCCCGGCGCCTGGAAGCTCATCGTATCCAGATAGGATCGCGTCGCTCCGAAGCGCCGCGCCTCGTCTTCGATCGCCTTGATCAGCTTCGCGCCAAAGCCCCTGTTGCGAAACTTCTGCTCCATCCAGAACAACTGAATGAACAACACCGCGGTCCAGACCTCGCCGACGATGCCGCCGACAACCTCGTCGCCTTGCCGCAGCGAGATGGCGAAGCGCTTGTACTTCTGCTTCCCCATCTTCTCGTTGTTGTAGCGGAGCAATCCGCCGAGCACCGCCCTCTTCGTCTGTGTGACTGTGCGCTCGACGGAGATTTTCGGCATGGATTAGCTGAGCGCCACGTTGACCGAGGATTCCGGCAGCTCGACATTGAAGCAGCGCTGGTAGAACTCGGCGACCAGCGGCCGTTCCAGCTCGTCACACTTGTTGAGGAAGGTGACGCGGAATGCGAAGCCGATGTCGTTGAAGATGTCCGAGTTCTCGGCCCAGGTGATCACCGTGCGCGGGCTCATCACCGTCGACAGGTCGCCGTTGGCGAAGGCATTGCGGGTGAGATCCGCAAGCCGCACCATCTTGTTGACGATGTCGCGGCCTTCCTGCGTGCGGTAGTGGCGCGCCTTGGCCAGCACGATCTCAACTTCCTCGTCGTGGGCGAGGTAGTTCAGCGTGGTGACGATCGACCAGCGGTCCATCTGGCCCTGGTTGATCTGCTGGGTGCCGTGATAGAGGCCCGAGGTGTCACCGAGGCCGACCGTGTTGGCGGTCGAGAACAGGCGGAACGCCGGATGCGGCTTGATCACCTTGTTCTGGTCGAGCAGCGTCAGGCGGCCCGAGACTTCCAGCACGCGCTGGATCACGAACATCACGTCCGGGCGGCCGGCGTCGTATTCGTCGAACACCAGCGCGATGTTGTGCTGCAATGCCCAGGGCAGGATGCCGTCACGGAATTCGGTGACCTGCTTGCCGTCCTTGACCACGATGGCGTCCTTGCCGACCAGGTCGATACGGCTGATGTGGCTGTCGAGGTTGACGCGCACGCAAGGCCAGTTGAGGCGGGCCGCAACCTGCTCGATATGCGTCGACTTGCCGGTGCCGTGATAGCCGGTGACCATCACGCGGCGGTTCTTGGCGAAGCCTGCGAGGATCGCGAGCGTGGTCGCGCGGTCGAAGCGATAGTCCGGATCGGTTTCCGGCACATGCGGATCGACTTCCGAATAGGCGGGAACTTCCAGATCGCTATCGATCCCGAAGACCTGCCGGACCGACACCTTCATGTCGGGCAAGCCGACGGGTTCTTGCTCTTTGGTCTGGACGGCGGTCGTCATTCATCCTCCGAGGTCCCGGGCGTTCCCGAAACCAGATTTAGGTCATTTGGCTGCGGATGGGGTGCTTCGCACAAGCCTAGCAGAGTGCAACGGCTGGCAGAAGCCCGCGGGCAAATCAAAGTTCCGTTGGTGTATCATAAAGATAGGGGCGAAACCCGGTTTTTGGAAGGCTGCCCTGCAAATCCCGCCGTACTTTCGCCGCAGCGCCACGGCGGCCTGCCCGGCCGGGCACTTTTCAGCCCGACGGGGAGTTGTTAGCTCTCAAGGCGATATCACCGCCAGATGGGAATTTTGTGACTTCACTCCTCGACCCATTGATCGCGTTCGTTTCGGCCCATGCCTGGCTCGCCTATCTGACGCTGTTTCTGGCTGCCCTGCTGGAAGCGGTGCCGGTGGTCGGCTCGCTGGTGCCGGGCTCGACCATCATCCTGGCGCTGAGCGCGTTGGTCCCCGGCGGCGAGTTGAAGCTCGTGCCGGTGCTGGCCGCCGCGGCCGCCGGCGCGATGCTTGGCGACGGCACCGCCTTCATGATCGGCTACCGCAGCCAGCGCGAGATCCTCTCCGCCTGGCCGCTCTCCAACTATCCGCGCGTGGTCGCGCAGAGCGAGGCCTTCTTCAACCGCTGGGGCGTGCTCGCGGTGTTCTTCGCCCGCTTCGTGCCGCCGATCCGCGCCTTCGTGCCGATCACCGCCGGCGCGCTCGACATGCCGCCGGCGCTCTTCTACGCGGTCAACATCCCCGCGATCCTGCTCTGGGCGCCGGCGCATGTGCTGCCCGGCGTGCTCGCCGTCACCGCGCTGCACGACTATGCCGGCCTGCCGCATCATGAGCATGTCGGCAAGCATCTCTGGATGTTTGCGGTCGCGGGCGCTGCCGTAATTCTGGCGCTCGCCCTCTGGACCATCCGCCGCCGCCATGGCGGCGGTCTGATCGAACCGGCCAAGCCCACGAAGTAGCGGCTAGATGCTGCTGGTCGTACCGGCCCGCCCCGGCGCCGGGCCGACATAGCGTGCGCGAGGCCTGATCAGCTTGCCGTGCTGAAGCTGCTCGCTGGCATGCGCGATCCACCCGACGCTGCGGGCCATTGCAAACAGCGCGAGTTCGCTGCCCGCGGGCATCCGCAGCGCATGCACCAGCACCGCCAGCGCGTAATCGATGTTGACGAATTCGCCGGTCGCCTCCGCGATCCGCTCCGGCACCTCCCGGGTGAACTTGCGCGGCGCGCCGGCCCGCGTCAGCGCCTCGAGCAGCGAGATCGCGCGTGGATCGCCCTTCTTGTAGACGCCGTGCCCGAAGCCGGCGAACCGCTCGCCGAGCGCAACCCGCTCGCGCACCACGGGTGCAACGTCATTGTCGATCATCGTCTTGACGAGGCGCGAGGCGAGCACGCCGGCGCCGCCATGCATCGGCCCTTTCAGCGCGACGAGCCCGGCGATGACGGCGTCGTACAGATTGAGGCCGGTCGATGCCGCGCAGCGTGCGGTGAAGGTGGACGCGTTCAACTCATGATCGGCGAGCAGCACCAGCGCGCGACGGATCAGGTCGGGCGCGTGCTTGTTATCAGGCGTCCAGGCCCGCGCCACCTGCTCGTGCAGCGGCTCGGCCGATGGCACCGCATTCAGCATGGTCGCGAGCAGCAGCCGCAAGATGCGACCGCCGACCATCGCGCGGCCATCGGGCGCACGGGTGAAGGCGCCGGGATCGGCGCTTGCCGCCAGCGCCAGCACCGCAACCGTGCGGTCGATCGGCTGGGCGCGGCGCGCGGCCTCCGCGATCGCGCGCATTTCATCCGAGACATGCGGACAATTGTCCGGCGCGAACGGGTCGACGCCGGTGACGTCCCACAGCAGCGTCGCGGTGTGCTCCAGCGTGTCGCGCTCGGCGAGATCGACGCAGTTCACGCCGCGATAGATCGGGCCCTGTTCGGTGATGGTTGCGATCGCCGAATCCATCACCGGCAAGTCCGCATCGAAATTGCGGAGCCCGCGCGGCTCCGGCGACGGCACGCGGCGCTCCTTCAACCCCCTGATGTCCTCGGCGCGGTAGCGGTGGCTGCGCGAATCCGGCGACGGCTCGGAGCGGATCAGCCCGCGGCTGACATAGGCGTAGAGGGTCGCCGGCGAGATCGCGAGCTCGGCGGCGGCCTCGCGGGCAGAGAGGTAAAGCTCGGCGGATTTTTTCATATTGATTTATATAATCAAGATTGATCAACTCGTCGAGAGGCCTGACCTTGAAGGGGTGAAGCAAGGAGATCGGGCCATGAACATGATTCTCACCAAGAGCCAGATCGGTCTGGACGGCGTTCCCGCCGCCGAGACCGTGTTGAGCCATGTCGACGGCGAGCGCGGCGAGTTGATCATCGCCGGCGAGCACGTCGCCAACCTCGCCGGCAAGTCGAGCTTCGAGGGCGTCACCGCGCGGCTGTGGAACGGCGCCACCGGCAAGTCGATGAGCGAGGCCAATGTCCGCGCCAGCCTCGGCGCCGCCCGCGAGCGCGCCTTCGCGCGGCTGCCGGACCTGCTGCCGGCGACGCGCGGCATGTCCATCGTCGACGGCTTCCGGGCCGCGATTGCGGGGCTGCGCGGCGAGAACGGGCTGGAGCACGAGGCGACCATCGTCGGCGCCTTCCCGGTGATCGCCGGCGCGCTGGTGCAGCAAGCCAGGGGGCACGACCCGATCGCTCCGGACCCGACTGTCAGCCACGCCGCCGACACGCTGCATATGCTGCTGGGCCGCAAGGCCGCGCCGCGCGAGGTCGCAGCCCTCGATGCCTATCTCGTCACGGTTTGCGATCACGGCATGAATGCATCGACCTTCACCACCCGGGTGATCGCGTCCACCCAGGCCGACCTGTTCGCGGCCATCACCGGCGGCTATTGCGCGCTGACCGGCCCGCTGCATGGCGGCGCGCCGGAGCCGGTGCTGGAGATGCTGGATGCGATCGGCACGCGCGAGCGCATCAAGCCCTGGGTCGACGACGCGCTGGCGCGCGGCGAACGGCTGATGGGGTTCGGCCATCGCGTCTATCGCGTGCGCGACCCGCGCGCCGACGTGCTGAAGGTCGCGATCGAGCGCCTGGAGGCCAGTGGTGCCGACCTGCCGTTTGCGGGCGAAGTCGAGGCCTATATCCGCCAGGCGCTGCGGAAGAAGAATCCGGACCGGCCGCTCGAGACCAATGTCGAGTTCTTCACCGCGATCCTGCTCGACGCCCTGGAGATCCCGCGGCAGGCGTTCACGCCGATCTTCGCGGTGGCCCGCGCCTCCGGCTGGACCGCGCACGCCCTCGAGCAGCGCCGCACCGGACGGCTGATCCGGCCGAGCTCGTCCTATGTCGGGGCGGTGCCGAAGGATTGAATAGCTAGCTCGTGAACCCGTAGCCCGGATGGAGCGAAGCGAAATCCGGGAACGGTACGGCCGCGGATAAGGGGCACCCCGGATTGCGCTTCGCTTCATCCGGGCTACGAACTGCACCGCTGGACGACGGCGGAGCCACAAACTCCGCCGTCGTCCCTGCTTTCGAAAGCAGGGGCGACGAGGGCGGGAGATCAGGCCTCGCGCACCACGGTCTTCAGATAATTATACGCCTTGATGATCTCGATCAGGCGATCCTCGGTGGAGCGGTCGCCGCCATTGGCGTCGGGATGGTGCTGCTTGACCAGCGCCTTGTACTTCGACTTGACGTCTTCCAGCGTCGCCTCGGCCCCTAGCCCCATCACCTGCAGCGCCTTGCGCTCGGCGTTCATCACCTTGCGGGTCTCGGGCTTGGGCTCCGCGCCGCCCGGCCCGGGGCGCCAGCGGCCACGGCCGTTGAGCTCGGAGAACACGTGGAACGGATCGGAGGCGGCATCGAGACCGCTCTCCTTCTTGCCGTTGTTGGCGCCCATCTTCCAGGTCGGACGATGGCCGGTCAGCGCGTCCTTCTGGTAGCGCGCGACGTCGTCAGGATTCATGCCCTGGAAGAAATTGTAGGACTGGTTGTACTCGCGGACGTGATCGAGGCAGAAGTGCCAATACTCGCGCGAATTCTCGCGGCCCTTCGGAGCGCGATGCGCGCCCTTGTTCTGGCAACCCGCCCACTCGCAGGTCACGGCCTGCTCGCCGGCCTGCGCCTGGCGCTTCGCACTCACCTTGGTCGGCTTGATGCGAATGGAGTCGAAGAATTTTGATGAATCGATCGGCATGTTCTCTTTGACTACGCAATGCACAAATCTTCAAGTCTTGACATTGCGCAGACCTCGTTTCCCGCTTGCACCATTGACGAAAAGCCGCCGCGAAACTAACTCCGCCGCCATGAGCACCAAAGACGCTATCATAAACAAATTGCGTGAAGCTTTCTTGCCCGAAAGCCTCGACGTCGTCGACGAGTCACATCTGCATGAGGGCCACGCCGGCCACAGGCCAGGCGGGGAGACGCATTTCAGGGTATATATTGTGTCTCCGGCCTTCGAAGGGAAGAGCCGGATCGAACGCCATCGCATGATAAATGCGACGCTGGCGCAGGAACTCGCCGGCTCGGTGCATGCGCTGGCGATCCATGCACACGGCCCCGGGGAAAAGCCCCGCTAGTTCGCGCTTGCCTCAAGACGCCGCGGCGGTTTTCCGTTATGGGAGTAGGACCTCCGGCGATGGACCCGCTCCATGCGTGAGCAGGTGACTGACCATCGCTTCGCCACGTTAATATGGGGCCATTGATGATCCCTTGCTGGCCACGTTTCCGGTCGATTGTCACCGCCGCCGGCCTGCTCCTGATCTGTACGATGCGCCCGGCCTCGGCGCTGGATATGCCGAGCCCGTTCGTCCAGGAGGTGCTGATCAAGAGCATCCTGGTCTCGCTCAACGATGCGGTGGCCGCGAACAATTTCACCGTGTTCCACGCCAAGATCTCAAAGCCGTTCCGCGACCAGTTTCCGCCCGACAAGCTGCAGACGATCTTCAAGGACCTGGTCGACAAGCACGCGGTGTTCGACGCCGTGGTTGCCAAGCCGATCGTTCTCGATGAGGACGCCAAGATCGACGACAAGGGCGTGTTGCGGCTGAAGGGCCATTTCGACACCACGCCCAAGCAGGTGAAGTATCAGCTCGGCTTCGTCGCCTCCGAAGGCGCGTGGAAGCTGTCGGGCATCTCGATCGATATCGAGTGATCAGGCGCGACTAGCAAACCGTCATCCTGAGAACTTGTGAAGCTATTCACCCCGTCATTGCGAGGAGCGATAGCGACGAAGCCAATCCATGCTTCCGCGTATGCCGCGCGATGGATTGCTTCGCTTCGCTCGCAATGACGCGGATAAAGCTGCGCGCCCCGTCATCCCCGCGCAACGGCTTTGCCGTTGTCGCTGGAGGTGCGAGCTCTTGCGAGCCTCGAAGGATGCACGGCCACCGCTCGTGCCCGTCGACCCTTCGAGACGCCGCTTCGCGGCTCCTCAGGGTGACGGTGATGGATTTGCGCTTGCCGCAGCAACGCTAGAACGCCGTCCCCGCCCGCTTCGGCTTCTTCTCGTCGAGCTCGGCAGCCTCGCGCTGAACAGCCACGATACGCAGCGCGGTGATGCGGTTGCGCTCGCGGCGGAGCACGCGGAAACGGAAGCCGTGGAAGGTGAAGCTCTGGCCGCGCTCCGGGATCGAGCGGGCCTCGTGGATCACGAGGCCCGCGACGGTGGTCGCCTCCTCGTCCGGCAGGTGCCAGTCCATCGCGCGGTTGAGATCGCGGATCGGGACCGAGCCGTCGACCACCACCGAGCCATCCGGCTGGGCGCGCACACCGGCAACGACGACGTCGTGCTCGTCGGAGATGTCGCCGACGATCTCCTCCAGGATGTCCTCCAGCGTCACCATGCCTTCGACCTCGCCATACTCGTCGACCACGAGGGCGAAGTGGGTCTTGCGGCGGCGGAACGCCTTCAACTGCTCGGAGACCGGACGCATCTCCGGCACGAACCAGGGCGGCAGCGCGATCGCGGAGGCATCGATCGCGGACATGTCGCCTTCATTGGCGCGCATCGCGCGCAACAGATCCTTAGCGTGGAGCACGCCGACGATGTTCTCCGGCTTCTCCCGCCACAGCGGAATGCGGGTGTATTCGCTCGCCAGCACCTCGCGCACCAGCTCTTCCGGCGGCAGGTCGGCGTTGACCATGGTCATCTCGGTGCGATGGACCATCACGTCGGAGACCTGCAACTCGCGGAGGTCCAGCAGGCCGCCCAGCATGTCGCGGTCGTGCTTCTCGACCTTGCCTTCGTGATGCAGCAGATCGACCGCACCGCGCAGACGCTCGGTCGGCGACAACACCGCCTGATGGGCGCCGACCTTGATGCCGAGCAGCTTCATCAGCGCCAGCACGATGGTCTCGATGACGGTGAGCAGCGGCCCCAGCACGAAGATGGTCAGCCGCATCGGCCGAGCCACCAGGAGCGAGATGCGGTCGGGCGCGTTGATCGCGATGGTTTTGGGCAGCACCTCGGCGAACACCACGACCATCACGGTCATGACCGCGGTGGCGTAGAGCACGCCGACATCGCCGAACCAGGCGGTGAACACGCCGGTCGCCAGCGCCGAGGCGCCGATATTGGCGATGTTGTTGCCGAGCAGCAGCGCCCCGATCATGCGCTCGCGCATGTTGATCAGTTTCGAGACCACCCCGGCCTCGCTGTTGCCCTGTTTCGACAGCCGCAGCATGCTGGCGCGCGAGGCGCCGGTCAGCGCCGTCTCACTCGCCGCGAAGAACGCGGAGATGAAGAGACAGAGCAGCACGATCGAGAAGGTGAACCATCCCACTGAACTGATCCGTGGCTAGAGCATGATCCGGAAAAGTGTGTAGCGGTTTTCCGAAAAGATCATGCTCAAATCAAAAAGACAGAGCGGGATGACGATCCGAAGGAGAGGCATCCCGGTCTAGGCCTTGAGCTTGGCTTGCAGGAAGTCGCGCACCGGCTGTGGCTCGACATTGTTGGCAATCACCGCGCGGCCGACCGCCTCCAGCAGGATGAAGGTAAGCTTGCCGCGCTTGACCTTCTTGTCCTGCGCCATCAGCGCCAGCAGCGCGTCGGCATCGGCAAGCCCTTCCTGCGTGAAGCCTGCGATATCCTGCAGGCGCGTCGGCAACCCTACCGCGGAAAGATGACGCGCGATGCGGGCCGCATCGTCGGTCGAGATCATGCCGAGCTGCGCGGAGAATTCCGCGGCGAGCACCATGCCGACCGAGACACCCTCGCCATGAAACAGGCGATCCGAGAAGCCGGTCGCGGCTTCAAGTGCATGGCCGAAGGTATGACCGAGATTGAGCAGCGCGCGCTCGCCGGTCTCGCGCTCGTCGCGGGAGACGACGCCGGCCTTGGCGCGGCAGGAGGTTGCGATCGCGTGCTCGCGCCCGGCGCCACCCGCGAAGATGTCGGCGTGGTTGGTCTCGAGCCAGGCGAAGAACGCCTCGTCACCCAGGATGCCGTATTTCGCGACCTCGGCGTAGCCGGCGCGGAACTGGCGCGGCGACAGCGTGTCGAGCACCGAGGTATCGGCGATGACAAGCACCGGCTGGTGGAAGGCGCCGATCAGGTTCTTGCCCTGCGGCGAATTGATGCCGGTCTTGCCGCCGACCGAGGAATCGACCTGCGCGAGCAGCGAGGTCGGCACCTGCACGAAATCGACGCCGCGGCGCAGGATCGCCGCCGCGAAGCCGGCGAGATCGCCGACCACGCCGCCGCCGAGCGCGATGACCAGATCGTTGCGCTCGATCTTGGCCGCGATCAGCGCTTCGCTGACCTCCGTCAGCGTGCCGTAGCTCTTCGAACCCTCGCCCTCCTCGACCACGATCCGCGAGGTCGGCACGCCTGCGGCAGCAAGCGACGCTTCGGTCGGCTCCAGCCAATGCTTCGCAACCGTGCGGTCGGTGACGATGGCGGTGCGCACGCCGGGCCGGAGCGCCGCGACGCGTTCTCCGAGCGACTGCAACACGTCGCGGCCGATGACGATGTCATAGGCACGGTCGCCGAGCGCGACGTCGACGGTAACGGAGGCGGAGTGTTTCAAGGGCGCAGTCATGAGGTCGTATTCATTCCATCTTGTGGTGGCTCGCCGGCCGGCCGCACGCCGCACAGATGCGCATGCAGGGCCTCGAGGCATTCGTCGACGATGCGGTCGTGCGGTACGTCGCGCGAGGCGATCGTCAGATCGGCGTTACGGTAGACCGGCTCGCGCTCGCTGAGCAGCCGGTTGACGGTCGCCTCCGGATCCGGGGTGTGCAGCAGCGGACGATCGGCGCGGCGGCGGACGCGGCGCATGATGATATCACTGTCGGCCTTGAGCCAGATCGAGATCGCGCGGTCGCGGATCCGGTTGCGGGTCTCCTCGCGCATGAAGGCGCCGCCGCCGGTTGCCAGCACGATCGGACCGCTGTCGAGGATGCGGGCGATCACCCGCGCCTCGCCGTCGCGGAAATAGGCCTCGCCATGGGTCTCGAAGATCTCGGGGATCGTCATGCCGGCCGCCGTCTCGATCTCGGTGTCGGCATCCGTGAACGGCAGCTTGAGCCGCGCCGCCACCCGCCGGCCGATGGTCGATTTGCCCGCCCCCATCATGCCGACCAGCACGATCGACCGCGTCCCCAGCGCGGCCGCGATGTCGGCCTCCAGGGTCGGGTGGGTGGGCGCCGGGACGGCTGCGTCGGACATCAAAAAGCTCGGATATTGGGACGAATTGTTCGGAATTCGAGCCACCTATACTACCCCCGGCGATACCGTTACCAGCGACTCTTGCAACGGCGCGGGGAACATGTTGGATGATTTCATTGGTTAATTCGCCGCCCGAGTCGCCTCTATGCCCAGCCTGTTCCGCTTCCTGACGGTCGTCGCCGTGATTTTCGGGATCGGGTACGGCATCGTCTTCGCGCTGGCGAATTTCGTGCACCCGAAACCGCGGGAAATGACGGTGACCATCCCGCCGGATAAGTTCCTCAAGAAATAGGCGCTATGAGTCTTGGCATGACCGCTCCCGCCAAGATCACCAAGACCCCCGCCAGGGCCACCACCAAGGCTCCGGCCAAATCCTCCGACGCCAGGCTGACCGCATTGTTCCTCGACATGCTCGCCGCGGAACAGGGCGCCGGCGCCAACACGCTCGATGCCTACCGGCGCGACCTCACCGATTTCTCCGACTACCTCGCCCATGCCGGCGCCGATTTCACCAGCGCCGACACCGAGACGCTGCGCGGCTACCTTGCCGACCTCGACACTCGCGGGTTCAAGTCGACCAGCGTGGCGCGGCGGCTGTCGGCGATGCGGCATCTCTACCGCTTCCTGCTCAACGAGCGGGTCCGCGGCGACGATCCGGCCGCGATCCTGTCCGGCCCGAAGCGCGGCCGCGGCCTGCCCAAGGTGCTGTCGATCCAGGACGTCGACCGCATGCTGGCCCGCGCCAGGGAGCTGACCCAGACCGACGTCTCGCCGGCGCAGCGGCTGCGCGCGCTGCGGCTCTATTGCCTGCTCGAGGTGCTCTACGCCACCGGGCTGCGCGTCTCCGAGCTGGTGTCGCTGCCGATCTCCGCGGCGCGGCGCGATGCACGGATGATCGTGGTGCGCGGCAAGGGCAACAAGGAGCGGCTGGTGCCGCTCAACGACGCCTCGCGCCAGGCAATGGCGGACTATCTTGCGGCGCTGGAGGTGATGACACCGAAGGCGAAGAAGGCAGCAGCATCGAAATGGCTGTTTCCCTCCTCCGGCGAGAGCGGCCATCTGACCCGGCAGCATTTTGCCCGCGACCTGAAGGAGCTTGCGGCTGCCTCCGGCCTTGCGCCGCGGCTGGTCTCCCCGCACGTGCTGCGTCACGCGTTTGCCAGCCATCTGCTGCACAATGGCGCTGATCTCCGCATCGTGCAGACCCTGCTCGGCCACACCGACATCTCGACCACCCAGATCTATACCCATGTGGTCGAGGAGCGGCTGAAGAGCCTGGTCCGCGACCTGCATCCGCTGGCCGAGAAGTAAGTCCGCCGCGCCCTGACCGCGTCGGGACATCGATACCGTCGCCTCATCTGCCTTGACTTCCGCTGCGTCTCCGCGGAAAGAGCGTCACCTGATTGCGATCCCGAAGCGTGCGTTCCGCCCGAATGCGCGTTAACCAGTTGAAGTTACAAAACTTCTCTTTACACCGCCAAAACCGCTTCGCCCCTCGCACCGTTCCTCCCTATATTGAGTTGATGCCCGACCCGATGCGCAGCTATCTCGACTTCGAAAAACCCGTCGCCGAGCTTGAATCCAAGATCGACGAATTGCGGGCGCTTGCCGCAAGCGGCAGCGACATCGGCGACGAGGTCGCGCGGATCGAGGACAAGGCCGCGCAGGCGCTGACCGACCTCTACGCCAATCTGACGCCGTGGCAGAAGACACTGGTGGCGCGGCATCCGCAGCGGCCGCACTTCACCGACTTCGTCAACGGCCTGATCACCGAATTCACGCCGATGGCCGGTGACCGCAAGTTCGCCGACGACGAGGCCCTGATCGGCGGCTTCGGCCGATTCCGCGGCGAGAGCATCTGCGTGGTCGGCCAGGAGAAGGGCGCCACCACCGACACCCGCATCAAGCACAATTTCGGCATGGCGCGCCCCGAAGGCTACCGCAAGGCGGTGCGCCTGATGGAGATGGCCGACCGCTTCGGCATCCCGGTGCTGTCGATCGTCGATTCCGCCGGCGCCTATCCCGGCATCGGCGCCGAGGAGCGCGGCCAGGCCGAGGCGATCGCGCGCTCGACCGATGCCTGCCTGTCGCTCGGTGTGCCCAATGTCGCGATCGTCACCGGCGAAGGCATGTCGGGCGGCGCCATCGCGATCACCACCGCCAACCGCGTCCTGATGATGGAGCACGCGATCTACAGCGTGATCTCGCCGGAGGCGGCATCCTCGATCCTGTGGCGCGACGGCACCAAGGCGCAGGAAGCCGCCAACAGCATGAAGATCACCGCCCAGGACATGCTGCGCTTCGGCGTGATCGACCAGATCCTGAAGGAGCCCTCCGGCGGCGCTCATCGCGACTCCGCCGCGATGATCACGACCACGGGCGACGCGATCGCCCAGGCGTTCAACGACCTACGAAATCTTGATCCGGACGCGATTCGCAAACAGCGGCGCCAGAAGTTCCTCGATATCGGCCGCAAGCTCGGCTGAGGCGCCCAAACGGCCGGATTTTTCGCCCGAATCAGGCAATTTCGCCGTAATTGGGCCCCGAGCCGGGTCTTTAACGTTCCTTGAACCATGCCTGCTACCGTGAGGGCTGTCAGCCCCTGTTCAGGTTGCGAGCACGGGGCGTGGAAGGCTAATATTTTACACAATGGCTTCAGGGCATATTCGCCGTGTTGGGGTCGCGAAAATCGCCCGGTGGGTGTGGAGCTCGGACTTGACTCATCGCACGCTCGTACGCGCGCTTCTGACTTCGGCGGTGCTCGCCGCAGGCGCCATGCTCGCCGGTTGTGACAGCGACCAGATTTCGCTCGCCCAGAACGCTAAGGCCAACCAGCCGGTCCCGCCAAGGCTCGTGGCGGCCATGGCCGAAAAGGACATGGATCTGCAGTCGCCGATCCTGGTGCGCCTGTTCAAGCAGGAGGCCGAGCTCGAGGTCTGGAAGCAGACCCGCTCCGGCCAGTTCGCGCTGCTCAAGACCTATCCGATCTGCCGCTGGTCGGGCGATCTCGGCCCGAAGGTCCGCGAAGGCGACCGCCAGGCGCCCGAGGGGTTCTATTCGATCAACCCCAGCCAGATGAATCCGCAGTCGGCCTACTATCTCTCGTTCAACACCGGCTATCCGAATGCCTTCGACAAGGCACTCGGCCGCACCGGCTCGCAGCTGATGGTGCATGGCGACTGTTCGTCGCGCGGCTGCTACGCGATGACGGACGAACAGATCGCCGAGATCTATTCGCTCGGCCGCGAATCCTTCTTCGGCGGCCAGAAGGCGTTCCAGCTGCAGGCCTACCCGTTCCGGATGACGGCGGTGAACATGGCCAAGCACCGCAACAATCCGAACATGGCCTTCTGGAAGATGATCAAGGAAGGCTATGATCATTTCGAGGTGACGAAGCAGGAGCCGAAGGTCGACTTCTGCGAGAAGAAGTACGTCTTCGACGCGGTGAAGGCCCCGAACGCCGTGCGCGATCCGGTGTTCGACGCCGCCGCGAAATGCCCGGCCTATGTGATCCCCGAGGAGATCGCGAGCGCGGTGCGCGAGAAGGAGCAGCGCGACGACGCCGAGATGGCCAAATTGGCCGCCAAGGGCACGCCGGTGGCGCGCCTCAACACCGGCATCGACGGCGGCATGAACGCGATCTTCGCCTCGAAGATTCCGGAAGGAAACACCGGTCTGTCCGAAGGCGGCGACAGCCAGGCGCTGGCATCGATGTCGCTGGCGCGCGCCCCCGGCACGATCCCCGGCACGGTCAATCCGCCCAAGCCCAGCCTCGCGGTCCAGCAGGAAGAGCCGGTCGTCGCGACCACGTCGTCGACCCCGGTCGCGACGGCGTCGTCGACCGCGCCGCCGGCCAACACCCGGGTTGCCTCGGCGAACGCGTCCGGCAAGTCCGAAGGCTTCTTCTCGAGCTTTGCCCGCAAGGTCGGCATTGGCGGAGCCACCGCCGACGCCAGCAAGGCGACCGCTCCGGCCACCGCCGCTCCGCCCAAGCCGAAGGTCGCCGAGGCCAAGCCGCAATCGGTGGTTCGCGTCGCACCGAAGACGGAGCCGAAGCAGGCCGCCAAACCCGCACCGAAGCCGCAGACGACCGACACCGCCGCAGCAGCCCCTGCCGCGACATCGTCGACCCAGCTCGCCGGCTCCGCGCCCGTGGTGCAGCCCAACTCGTTCGACACCCGCTTCTCCGCGGTGAAGTAAGCGCGGCGCGCACGCGCCGTGACGTTGGCCGTTTCCGACAGACATTTCAAACGACATACTTCAAACGACGTACGGTGTCGTCCCCTGCGACCCACACTCCGTCGCGGAGTTGCGCGCGCCTCACCGCTCGTCGTCCTGGCTTTCGCCAGGGCGACGCGGTGATTCAAGATGTCAAACACGCGGTGTCATCACCCGCGCATACGGGTGATCCAGTATTCCAGAGACAGCAGCGCTTGAGCCGATGGGCCGCGGCGTACCGGGCCGCCCGGTCAAGCCGGCACGGTGAGGACCGCTTCGATCCTTCGCCGACGCGGGCACAAGCGCGTCGACCGAACGCCCGCCGCACTAGCCCGGCATCAGGCGCGGCACGACCGGGCGGCGATCACATGCCGTGGCTTTCGAACACCTTCTTGCAGCTTCGGCTCAGACTCGCGCGCTTCATCTGAAGACAGTTCTGCACGGCGCCGTCATTGCCGAGGTCCTTGCGGCAGAAGCGCTGCGCATCGCGCGAGCATGCACTTTGCTCCCCTGGCGTACCGGAGTGCTGTGCCAGCGCGGCACTGCTGCCCATCGCGGCGGTGGCAAGAAGAGCTGCAATCGCAAAATAGCGCATTGTGAAGTCCTCCCGCTGGCCAACGGCAGCGGGCGGGCTTCGTTCCTCGGGAACCCGGGATTCACCGGCTTCAGCAAGCGCTTCGGCGGCGGACCGGCCCGCCGTGCAACTATGGCGCGAGATAGCGCAGCAGTTCCGGATCGTTGCGCACCTCGCTCGCGCCGCCCTGCAGCGCGACGCGGCCGCGGTCCAGCACATAGGCGTAGTCGGCGACGCGCAGCGCGAGGTCGAGATGCTGCTCCACGATCACGACCGCGATGCCCTTGGCAAGCTCGATCAGGCGCTCGGTGATCTCCTCGATCACACCGATCCAGACGCCTTCGGTCGGCTCGTCCAGCAGCAGCAGTTTCGGATTGCCGAGCATGGCGCGGCCGATCGCCAGCATCTTGCGCTCGCCGCCGGACAGCGTACCGGCCGGCTGGTCGAGACGCTGGCCGAGTTTCGGGAAGATCGCCAGCACGCGGTCGACCGCGCTGGCGTCGGAATTGAACAGCGAGCCGACCGCGAGGTTGTCGCGCACCGAAAGCCGCGCGAACACCGAATGCTCCTGCGGCACATAGCCGATGCCGGAGCGCACGCGCTCCTCGGTGCGGCGCCGCGTGATATCGCGGCCGTCGAAGAACAATTCACCCTGCGAACTCACGAGCTCGCCGACGATGGTCTTCATCAGCGTGGTCTTGCCGGCGCCATTGCGGCCGAGCACGGCGACGCCGCCGCGCCAGGGAATGCCGATGTTGACATCGAACAGCACCTGGCTGCGGCCATAACCGGCATCGAGATGCCTTATATCGAGGAAGGACTGGTCAGGCACGGCGAAGGTAGATCTCCTGGACGCTCTTGTTGGCCTGGATCTCCGCGACCGTACCCGACGCCAGCACCTTGCCCTGGTCGAGCACGGTGAGGCGGTCGCAGATGTCGCGGATGAAATCGAGGTCGTGTTCGACGATGACGAGCGAGCAATGCTGCTTGATCGGCTGCAACAGCTCGCCGGTGACGCGGCGCTCCTCGAGGCTCATGCCGCCGGTCGGCTCATCCAGCAGCAACAGCCGCGGTCGGCCTGCGAGCGCCATCGCGATCTCGAGCCATTGCTGCTGGCCGTGCGACAGGGCGGCTGCGGCATCATGCGCGCGATCGGCGAGCCGGAACTGGGTCAGCATCGCCATCACCTGATCGTGCAGGCGTCTGCGGGTGCGCGAGAGCACGAGGTCGAACAGCGAGGACTGCGCCTGCAGTGCCAACAGGATGTTGTCGTACAGCGTCAGCGTCGGCAGCACCGAGGTGATCTGGAATTTCAGGCTCATGCCGGCGCGGGCACGCTCCGTCGGCGTGAACGCGGTGATGTCGGTGTTGACGAAGGAGACCTTGCCCGTGGTCGGCACCTCGGCGCCGGCGACGCATTTCATCAGCGTGCTCTTGCCCGAGCCGTTCGGGCCGATCAGGCCGTGAAACTCGTTCTCGCCGACGGTCAGATCAGCACCGTCGAGCGCGGTCAGCTTGCCGAACACCTTGCTGATCCCTTGCGCCTCAAGGAGCGGCATTGCCGGTCTCCTTTGGCGCTTTGCTTGGCCCCTTGCCGAAGCTGCCGACCCGCTCGCGCTCACCGAGCACGAAGGAGATCAGCCCGAGCGGGCGGAACATGATGACGAGCAGCAGCAGCACGCCGAGAATGATCGGCCAGATGTCGCGGTAATTGTCCGACAGCCAGAACGAGACGCCCTCGATGATCACGGTGCCGATCACGGCGCCGATCAGCGTGCCGGAGCCACCAAACAAGACGTAGAGCACGACCTGGGTCGAGAACACGACGCCGAGCATGTTGGGCCAGACGAAGCCTTCGTGGAAGGCATAGAGGCTGCCGGCGAGGCCGGCGATGGTGCCGCCGATCGCGAAGATGATTGCCTTCAGGTGCTGCGCCTTGTAGCCGAAGAAGGCGATGCGCTGCTCGTTCTCGCGCAGCCCCGCCAGCGCCAGCCCGAATTGCGAGCGGACCAGGAAACGGCAGAGCAGATAGACCACCACGAGGATCGCAAGCACCATGTAGTAGTAGACCGGCCCTTCCTCGAACTCGTAGCTGCCGAGGGTAAGCGGCGGGATCGAGGGGATGCCGTTCTGGCCGCCGAGATAGTACCAGCCGCGCGCCAGCCGGTCCGCAGCATAGGAGCCGGTCAAGGTGCCGAGCGAGACGAAGATCACGCTCGAGGGATAACGCCCGAGCAAAAGGAAGCCGCCGAGCAAGAGCGCCGCGGTGAGCCCGATCAGCGTGCCCGCCGGCAGGATCAGCAGGATCGAGGTGACGTTGAGGTCGCGCGCCATCAGCGCCACGCCGTAGCCGGCGGCACCGAAGAACAGCGCCTGGCCGAAGCTCATGATGCCGGCATAGCCCCACACCAGGTCGAACGACAGCGCGAACAGCGCGAGGATCACCACGCGGGTGGCGAACACCGTGAGATAATCCTGCAGCACCCATGGCAGGACCAGTGCGATCAGCAGCACCAGCCCTTCCACGATCGGCAGGACCTTCCATCCTGCCGATGCCTGTTTCGCCGGCGCATGTGCGGCCGGTGCACGCCCACTCGTCACGACATCTGGTTCCTCACCGACGCGTGCGACGGCTTCTCTTGCTCCACCCATTGATCGCTCAGCATTCCTTGGGATCAACGAGACCGTCGCTGCGCGCCACGATCTCATAGTTCCCGCCTTTGGCAACAGCGGTGTACATCTTCATCTTGCAGTGACGCTTGCCCGGCACCATTTCGGCTGGTCCGCCGGGCCCTTCGGCGATCTTGGCGTGGTCGAGCGCGGCCGCAACCGACTCACGGTCGATCTTGCCGGCTTCCTTGACCGCGGCTTCCCACAGCTTGAGACCGCGATAAGTTCCGGTGGCGGCGCTGCCGGCCGCGAACAGGAAGTTGCCCGGGAAATCCTTTTCATAGGCCGCCTGGAGCTTGGCGTCGAACGGGCTCTCCTTGGTTAGCACCTTGAAGTAATCGAGGCAGCTCGCCAACCCCTCGATCTCGTTGGCCTGATTGATGTTGAGCGTGTTCTCGTCATAGTAGACGCAGGCGAGCCGCCCGCCGTTCTTCAGGAAGCCGGCTTCATAGAGCTGCTTGAAGAACGGACCGACGCCCGGCGGGATCACGGTGTTGAAGACCACGTCGACCTTGTTGGAGACGATGCGGTTGACGGTGGCCGAGAAGTCGACCTGATCGAGTGGGTAATACTCCTCGAACACGACCTCGCCGCCATTGTCCTCGATCACCTTGCGGGCGTAGACGTTGAGCGTGTGCGGCCAGACATAATTGGCGCTCGGCAGCGCGAACTTCTTGCCGCCGTTCTTGATCAGCCAGGGAATGAAGGTGTCGCATTGCTGCGCCGGCGTCGGCCCGGTGCAGAACAGGTAGGGCGTGCACTCCTTGCCCTCGTAGAGCTGCGGATAGATGTAGAGCGTCTTGCCGCGCGCCACGATCGGATCCTTGATCGCGTTGCGCATCGACGAGGTGATGCCGCCCAGCACCATGTCGACCTTGTCGCGCTGGATCAGCTTGCGGACATTGCCGACCGCGATCGATTCGTTCGAGGCGGTGTCCTCGATATAGAGCTCGAGCGGCCGACCGAGCAGGCCGCCGCCGGCATTGATCTCCTTGATCACCATCTTGGCGACGTTGGCGTCGGCATTGCCGGCATAGGCGATCGGGCCGGTCAGGTCGGTCGCGATGCCGACCTTGATCGGGCCCTCCGCTGCGTTGGCCCAATCCGGCCGGACCACCCAGCTTCCGACCCCGGTCGCGAGCGCGCCGGTCGCGAAAGCGAAATTGCTCATGAAGCGGCGGCGCGTCAGGTTCATGCGTTCAAACGACATATGATTAGACCCCTTTCCCAGCAATGAGGCCTTGCGGCCGGAATTTGATGAAGGCAATGGCGAGCACGAAGACGAGCACGTCGGCGACGACGGGCGACATGATCCATGGCAGCGCCGCGCTGAGCGTGCCGATCACGCCGGCGCCGGCGACCGGACCGATGAAGGAGCCGACCCCGCCGACCATCACGGCGACGAAACCCTGGATCAGGAAACGAATGCCGAGATCGGCGAACAGGCTGAACACCGGCACGATCAGCGCGCCGGCAAGCCCGGCCAGCGCCGCGCCGAACGCGAAGGTCGCGCCGTAGATCAGGGGCGTCGAGATCCCCGACGCGCGCGCGAGCGCCGGGTTCTCCAGCGTGGCACGGACGCGCAGCCCGAAGCTCGTGCGCGCCAGCAGCAGATAGCACGCGCCCATCACCAAGAGCGTGATCACGATGATGGTGAAGCGCCAGGCCGAGATGTGGACCGAGCCGAGATCGATCGAACCGCCGATCGGCTCCGGCACCGTGAGATAGAAGCCGCCGATCAGCCCGCGCACGCTCTCGCGGATGATCAGGCCGAGCGCATAGGTGCCGAGCATCGCCACGATCGGCGCGGCGTAGAAGCGCCGGATGATCAACGCTTCCAGCACGAAGCCGATCGCGCCGACCACGAAGGGCGCCGCGACCATGCCGGCCCAGACCGGCGCGCCGTGGGCATACGCCAGATAAGTCACATAGGCGCCGAGCAGGACGAACTCGCCCTGCGCGAAGTTGAAGATGCCCATCATGCTGGCGATGATGCCGAGCCCGAGCACGACCAGCACGATGATCGCGCCGAAGCTCACGATCTCGAACACCGCGGCGAAGGTGCTAGCCATGGTGTTCGATCCCTCGACCTCGCGTCTGCAACAAGCGGCGCCTCACATCTTCTTCCAGTCGCCGGCCTGCTCGAAGGCGTGCGCGGCGCGGTAGATGGTGGATTCCTCGAACATCCGGCCGACCAGCATCAGGCCGACCGGCAGCCCGTCGACCATGCCGCAGGGCAGCGACATCGCCGGATGATGGGTGATGTCGAACGGCGCGGTGTTGGAGATCATCTCCAGCGCGCGGGCGACGTATTCCTCGCGGCTGGCATTAGGCTCAGGCAGTTTCGTCGCCTTCATCGGCGTGGTCGGCATCAGCAGCAGGTCGTAGTCCTTGAAGGCCTTGTCGTAGGCCGCGGCCAGCCGGCGCGAGATGTTGAGCGCCTTGCCGTAGAAGCGCGGCCCGAAATTGTTGTTGATGTAGGTGCCGAGCATCATGAACAGCTTGGTGGTCTCGGACAGCGAATCCGCCTGCCGGCGCCAGCCGCGATGGAAGTCCATCAGCGAGGTCGAATAGAGGTCGCCGCGGCTGAGGCCGTAGCCGTCGCCGAACATCATGGTCTGGGTGAGGCCTTCGGTGCCGATCGGGGTCCAGATCGCGCCGCCGGCCATGTGCATCGGGATCGAGACGTTTTCGACCGACGCTCCGAGATCCTTGAAGCGCTTGGCAGCCTCGCGCACGCTCTCATTGACCGCGGCCTCCGCGGTCGGCTGCTCGAAGCCTTCCTTGAGGACGCCGATCTTCATGCCCTTGACGCCTTTGCCCAGCGCCTTGGTGTAGTCCTCGACCTTCGGCGCCTTGATGCGCGGATCGTAGCCGTCGTCGCCGGCCAGCACCTCCAGCAACAGCGCGTTGTCTTCCACCGTCGCGGTCATCGGGCCGGTGTGGTCGACATAGATCTCGATCGGCATGATGCCGGTGTAGGGCACGAGGCCCCAGGTCGGCTTCATGCCGTAGGTGCCGCAGAACGAGGATGGCATGCGGATCGAGCCGCCCTGGTCGCCGCCGATCGCCATGTCGACCTCGCCGAGCGCGACCACGACGCCGGAACCCGACGACGAGCCGCCGGCCGAGTAACCCATCTTGTGCGGATTGTGCACCGGACCGTAGGAGCCGGTGTGGCTGCCGCCGGACAGGCAGAAATGCTCGCAGTGCACCTTGCCCTTGATCTCGGCGCCGGCATCCAGCATGCGGGTGACGATGGTGGCGTCGAAGTCGGGCACAAAGCCTTCCAGTGTCGACGAGCCGTTGGTCATCGGCACGCCGGCCAGCATGATGTTGTCCTTCAGCGCCACCGTCTTACCCTTGAGCTTGCCGGAGGCCGCGCCCTTCACCGTCGACTTGCGGTACCAGGCGTTGTGCTTGTTCTCTTCCGGTGCCGGGCGATAGCCGGGCGTGCGCGGATATTTCACCTCGGGCAGCTCGTCCGGCATCGCGGCGATGACGTTGTAGGCGTCGATCGAGCCCTGCATCAGGCCGCGGAACGAGGCCACGTCCTCATCGGTGAGAGACAGGCCGCACTGCTCGGCGACGGCACGAAGTTGCGTTGGCGTGGGAAGGACGACGGTCACGGCGCTCTCCTGATAGCTTTTGATCTTTGGATTTGATCCCTCGACGCAGGGCGCAGCGGCGCGTTGCCCGCGCGAACCGCTCACCCCGTCGCTGTATTGAAAACGGAAATATTTTCCTTTTCAAGTATTATTTCGCAAAACCTTCCGGCGACGCTGTCGCACTGCTCAGATCGGCTTGATCACCCTGAAGTCGAGGCCGTCGGCTTCGGCAAGATGCATCGGCATCCTGGCGTGACCGCTACGCACGGTGACCGGACCACGCGGGCCGCGATAGACGAGGTTGTCCGCCGCCGCGAGCAACGGCCGAAGGTCCAGCGTGCCGGCGCGGTTGGCGGCAGCCTCGAGCAGGCAGAAGCCTTCATACGCAGACTCGGCGCACGATCCGATCGGCGGCGCGAACGCCCCGAACATCGCGCGATAGCGGTCTCTGAAATCGTCGCCGGCGCGCGCGAGCCGACGGAGGGGAAGTAGCCGGAGGCGCAGAACAGGTTCTCGGTCTTGTCGGCGCCGATGCCGAGCAGCACCGTTTCGTCGACACAGCCGGCAAAACGCAGCGTGGTCGCGGCGAGCCCGGCATCGGCGAAGGCGCGGTTGAAGGTCACGCTGTCGGTGCCGATCAGCGAGATCAGCACGACGTCGGGCTTCGCCGCGCGGATCCGCTCGAGCTGCGCCTCGTGGTCGTCCTCGCCGACCGGCACGAACTCCTCGCCGACCACGACGCCGCCGGTCTCCTTGATATAACGCTTCACGGCGCGGTGCGACTGCCAGGGCCAGACATAATCGCTGCCAATCAGGTACCAGCGCGAGGCGCGCTTCGCCTCGGCCAGCCAGTGGATCGACGGCCGGTTCTGCCAGCGCGGCGTCTCGCCGATCGCAATGACGCCCGGCGTCCGCTCGCCGCCCTCATAGACCGGCGTGTAGATGTAGGGGAGCCTGCTGCGGGTGATCAGGCCACGCAGCGCGACGCGCACCGCGCTGGTGTGCATGCCCATGATGAGATCGACCTCGTCGGACGCGATCGCCTGCTCGGCACGGTCGAGCACGTCGTCGATCGGTCCGCCGGCGTCGTAGACCTGGAACTCGATCTCGCGGCCGAGAATGCCGCCGCGCCGGTTGATCTCGGCGACTGCGAGCTGCGCGCTCGATGTCGCGGCCGGTCCCCACATCCCGGGCGAACCGGTGCAGCAGACGAAGCCGCCGATCTTGAGCCTGTTGGCCGCCCTGCGCCGCCTGAACAGGCCGTGATCGGCCGGCGACATCGCCTGGTCGCTCGGCGGCGCCAGGTTCCTGAACAGCAGGGATGGCGGGCATGGGAAGCCGCCGGTCCCGTTCAGCATCCTGGCCGTGGCGTTGAGCGTTGCGTGCACACCTGCTCCTGTCCGGCACCGGCCCGTCGCACGGCGAGCGCGCAGCGCCCGCGCGGGCGACAGTGCCATTAGATCGTCTTGATCACCCTGAAGTCGAGACCGTCGGCCTCGGCGAGATAGATCGGCATTTCGGCGCGGCCGTCGCGAATGGTGACGGTGCCGCGCGCGCCGCTGTAGACCAGGTTGCGCGCCGCTGATGACAACGGCCCCATCGACAGCGAGCGGGCCCGGTTGGCCGCCGCTTCGAGAAAGCGCATCCCCTCATAATTGGACTGCCCGACCGAGCCGATCGGCGGCGCATGCGCCCCGAACATCGCACGGTAACTGGCCTGGAACTCGTCATTGGCACGGGAGTCGACGCAGCCGAAATAGCCGGAGGCGCAGAACAGGTTCTCGGTCGCCTCGGGCCCGATGCCGAGCAGCACCGTCTCGTCCATCGCACCCGCATAGCGCAGCGTGGTGGCGGCGAGCCCTGCGTCGGCGAAGGCGCGGTTGAAGGTGATGCTGTCGGTCCCGATCAGGGTGACCAGCACGACGTCGGGCTTGGCGGCGCGGATCCGCGCCAGATGCGGCTCGTGATCGTCCTCGCCGAGCGGGACGAATTCCTCGCCGACCACCCGGCCGCCGGACTCCTTGATATAGCGCTTCACCGCGCGATGCGACTGCCACGGCCAGACATAGTCGCTGCCGATCAGATACCAGCGCCGTGCCTTCTTGACCTCGGTGAGCCAGTGGATCGCAGGCCGGCTTTCGGCGCGCGGCGTCTCGCCGATCGCCATCACGCCGGGCGTCCGCTCGCCGCCCTCATAGACCGGCGTGTAGACATAAGGGACGCGTCCGCGTGTAACCTTGCGCAGCGCGAGGCGGACGGCCGAGATATGCGAACCCATGATCACGTCGATCTCGTCGAACGCGATCGCCTGCTCGGCGCGGCGCACCACCTCCTCGATCGGACCGCCGGCGTCGTACATCGACAATTCGACCTCGCGGCCGCGGATGCCGCCGCGCCGGTTGATCTCGGCGACCGCGAGCATGACGCTGTTGGCCGAGATCGGCCCCCAGATCCCGGGCGCGCCGGAGAAGGTGATGAAATTGCCGATCCTAAGCTTGCTGTCGGTGCCGCCACGGCGCGAGGAGCCCGGCTTGACGGTCAAAGCGAGATCGGCCGCGCAGGACGACGGACTTCGAAACAGCAGCGGCGGCGCGACGGGCATGCCGCCATACGCCTGGAAAGAGACCGTCGAGAGCACGCCAACTCCTGTCTGGGAAGCAAAACGCAACGCAGCCAGCGGGCGGTCGCGGCATCCGCCCTTTGGTTGGGGGAATATCCTAGGTGAAAATATTGAATATTCAACAATTGAAGTGCATATAGAAACGGCATGCGTTGCCGGACATTCATTCACCGGGTCAGGAACCAGGTCTCACGCCGTGGCTAAACCGCCGAAAGAAAATTCCCCGATCACCGAACATCTCGCCTACCTGCTCGCGCAAGCGAACCGGGAGATCAACCGGCAGTTGGAGACGCGGCTCGCCAAGGAAGGCGTGCCGGTCGAGCAGTGGCGCATCCTCAAAGTGCTGTCCGACGGCAACGGCCACTCGATGGGCGAGCTTGCGGATGCCGTGCTGCTCAACCATCCGACGCTGACCAAGATGATCGACCGCATGGTGTCGGACGCCCTCGTCTACCGAGTGCAGGATCCGAAGGATCGCCGCAAGGTGCTGATGTTCGTCTCCGACCGCGGCAAGGCGCTGTGCCGACGGCTGAACTCGCTCGCGGTGAGCCAGGAGGAGCACATCGTCGAGAGCTATGGCGACAAGTCGACCACCGAGCTCAAGCGCCTGCTGGAAAGTCTGATCGGCAGCGCCAACTGAGGCCGAGGCGGCCGGGCGCTGCGGCCGTCGAAAATCATCGAAAAAAGACCGGCGAGGAAATGTCGGGTTAGGGCTGCCTGCTCCGTCCTCCGGGCGCGCCTGCGGCGCAGCCTTCGCGTGCCGTCACGCAAGGTTACCCCGGATCGACAAACTAGCGAGGACACCCCGTCATGCCTTCGATCACGCCGTTCCTCTGGCTCGACAACAACGTCCGCGATGCCGTCGCCTTCTACAAATCGGTGTTTCCGAACGCCGAGATCGAAACCGTCAGCGACTTCATGGCGAGCTTCGAGCTCGAGGGCCAGCGGTTCTACGCGCTCAACGGCGGACCGCAGCATAAGTTCAACGAGGCGGTGTCGTTCTTCCTGAGCGTCGAGACCCAGGAGCAGGTGGATTATTTCTGGCGCAAGCTCACCGACGGCGGCCAGGAATCGCGCTGCGGCTGGCTCAAGGACCGCTTCGGCCTGTCC
This sequence comes from Bradyrhizobium sp. USDA 3364, assembly GCF_054056355.1. Classification (NCBI taxonomy): domain Bacteria; kingdom Pseudomonadati; phylum Pseudomonadota; class Alphaproteobacteria; order Hyphomicrobiales; family Nitrobacteraceae; genus Bradyrhizobium; species Bradyrhizobium sp. USDA 3364. Next base: position 3,149,199 of record NZ_JBSRYG010000002.1, on the reverse strand, counting down.
TGGCAGGTGATCCCGACGGCGCTGAGCCGCTACCTCGGCGATCCCGACCGCGCCAAGGCCGACCGCGTCATGCAGGCGATGCTGAAGATGCAGAAGATCGTCATCGCCGATCTCGACAAGGCGTATGCGGGATGACGGCGGTGCGGCTGTGACCGGCGGGCTCATCGCCCGCCACGTCATTGATCGCAGCGACTACGCATACCTTCCGTGGCAGTGCTTGTACTTCTTGCCTGACCCACAGGGGCAGTCCTCGTTGCGGCCGACCTTGCCCCAGCTTGCCGGGTCGTTCGGATTGCGCTCAGCGACGGGCATCCCCGGCGCCAGCGAGGCCTGGGCGTAGGTGGCTTCGGTCAGGCTGGCGCGGGCGAACTCGTCCTCGCCGGTGTTGGGATCGAGCTTGTGCGCTTCCATCAGCGGCAGCGGCTGCGGCGGCTCCTCCGGCGGCACGATCTCGACCCGCATCAGCTGCGCGGTGACGGCCTCGCGCAGATGTGCGCTCATCTCCTGGAAGAGGTTGAACGCCTCGGTCTTGTACTCCTGCAACGGATCGCGCTGGCCGTAGCCGCGCAGGCCGATCACCTGGCGCAGATGGTCGAGCATGATCAGGTGCTCGCGCCAGAGATGGTCGAGCGTCTGCAACAGGATGGTCTTCTCGACGTAACGCATCACGTCGGGGCCCCATTGCGCGACCTTGGCCGCCATGCGCTCGTCGACGTGATCCTCGATACGCGTCAGCAGTTCCTCGTCGGCGATGCCCTCTTCCTTGGCCCATTCGTCGACCGGCAGGTCGACATCGAGCACGCGCTTCAGCTCGTCCTTGAGGCCGGCGGTGTCCCACTGCTCGGCATAGGCGTGCTCGGGGATGTGCTTGGCGACCACGTCCTCGACGAAGGCGTGGCGCATGTCGGTCACGGTCTCGACGACGCTGTCGTCCTTCATCAGGTCGACGCGCTGGTCGAAGATCACCTTGCGCTGGTCGTTCTGCACGTTGTCGAACTTGAGCAGGTTCTTGCGGATGTCGAAGTTGCGCGCCTCGACCTTCTGCTGCGCCTTCTCGAGCGCCTTGTTGATCCAGGGATGGATGATGGCTTCGCCTTCCTGGAGGCCGAGCCGCTGCAGCATGCTGTCGAGCCGGTCGGAGCCGAAGATGCGCATCAGATCGTCTTCCAGCGACAGGAAGAATTTCGAGCGGCCGGGATCGCCCTGACGGCCGGAACGGCCGCGCAGCTGGTTGTCGATGCGGCGGGATTCGTGGCGCTCGGAGCCGATGATGTAGAGGCCGCCCGGCTTCTTCACGGTCTTGGCAGGCTTGTTGCCCTTGGCGGGCTCGACCTCGAAATCCTCTTCCGCCTTCAGCACGATCTCGCGGAAGCGCTCGATGTCGGCCTTGATCTGCTCGATCTTCTTGGCCTTCTCGGCCTCGTCGGTGATTCCTGCGGTCTCCTGCTGGATCCGCATCTCGAGCGAGCCGCCGAGCTTGATGTCGGTACCGCGGCCGGCCATGTTGGTCGCGATCGTGATCGCGCCCGGCACGCCGGCTTCCGCGACGATATAGGCTTCCTGCTCGTGGAAGCGCGCGTTCAGCACCGCGAACAGCTTTGCCGGCTTGCCGGCGCGGGCCGCGGCATAGAGCTTCTCCATGCCGGATTCCGACGTGAAGTCGATCTGCTTGTAACCGTGCTTCTTGAGGTAGTCGGCCAGCACTTCCGACTTCTCGATCGATGCCGTGCCGACCAGCACCGGCTGCAGCCGCTTGTTGGCGCGCTCGATCTCGGCAAGGATCGCGGCGTATTTCTCGTTCTGGGTGCGATAGACCTCGTCGTCCTCGTCGAGACGCGCCACCGGCAGGTTGGTCGGGATCTCCACGACCTCGAGCTTGTAGATGTCGAACAGTTCGTCGGCTTCGGTCAGCGCCGTGCCGGTCATGCCGGACAGCTTGGCATACATCCGGAAGTAGTTCTGGAAGGTGATCGAGGCCAGCGTCTGGTTCTCGGGCTGGACCGTGACGTGCTCCTTGGCTTCCAGCGCCTGGTGCAGGCCCTCCGAATAGCGCCGGCCTTGCATCATGCGGCCGGTGAACTCGTCGATGATCACGACCTCGTCGTCGCGGACGATGTAGTCCTTGTCGCGAGTGAACAGCGTGTGCGCGCGCAGCGCCTGGTTGACGTGATGCACGACGGAGACGTTCTCGACGTCGTACAGCGAATCGCCCTTGAGCTGGCCGGCGTCGCGCAGCAGGTTCTCCAGCTTCTCCATGCCGCCTTCGGTCAGCGTCACCGTGCGCTGCTTCTCGTCGACCTCGTAGTCGTCCTTCTTGGCGAGCTTCGGCATGAAGGTGTCGATGGTGTTGTAGAAATCCGAGCGGTCGTCGAGCGGGCCGGAGATGATCAGCGGCGTGCGCGCTTCGTCGATCAGGATCGAGTCGACTTCGTCGACGATCGCGTAATAGTGCTCGCGCTGGACCATGTCCTCCAGGCGGTACTTCATGTTGTCGCGCAGATAGTCGAAGCCGTATTCGTTGTTGGTGCCGTAGGTGATGTCGCAGCCATAGGCGGCCTTGCGCTCGGCGTCGTCGAGCCCGTGCACGATCACGCCGGTGGTCAGCCCGAGGAACGCATAGATCTGGCCCATCCAGCCGGAGTCGCGGCGGGCGAGGTAGTCGTTGACGGTGACGACGTGGACGCCCTTGCCGGCGAGCGCGTTGAGGTAGACCGCAAGCGTCGCGACCAGCGTCTTGCCTTCACCGGTCTTCATCTCGGCGATGTCGCCCTCGTGCAACACCATGCCGCCGATCAGCTGAACGTCGAAATGGCGCTGGCCGAGCGTCCGCTTGGCCGCCTCGCGCACCGTGGCGAAGGCCGGGACCAGGATGTCGTCCAGCGTCTTGCCACTGGCGAGCTGCTGCTTGAATTCGGCGGTACGGGCCTTGAGCTCGTCGTCCGTCAGTTTGACGAGCTCGGGCTCCAGCGCGTTGATGGCGTTGACCCGGGACTGATATCCCTTGACCCGACGGTCGTTTGCGGAGCCGAAAAACTTGCGGGCGAGCGCGCCGATCATGCGAAATTCCTGTTCTTCGGTCTCGAGTTCGGTCTTGGTTCAGTCAGTTCTTGGGTCACAGCCTGAGATAGTTCACCGGATCGCCTATCAACTCACCGTGACGCGCTGCCAGTCGAGCTCCGGCCCGGAGCTCCTCCGCCAATTGAGTGGGAAACAGGCCATCCTGGGTTCAACGGCGAAAAACGCAGCAAAATAAGCGCTCTCACCGCCGAAACGGTGGGCCAGAGATATGGCCCGGTCGGGGGGTTGTCAACGCTGGCAAGATGTCAAGGAATTCATCATTTTGACACGACTTTCGCGTTGCCAATGTAACACGATTGGGCGAGTGTCCGCCCCGCTCGAGCTTCCCCCCTTTAGACCAAGGATTTTGCATGACCACCTCGCCTCCGGAAACCAAGACCGGCCTGCGCCTCGGCCTCGCCACCCTGGCTGCCACGGGCTGTCTTGTCGCAGTGCTGGCTGCCGGCCTCCCGGTCCGCGCCGCGGAATCCGACCCGGTGCTGGCGAAGGTCAACGGTTCCGAAATCCATGCCAGCGACGTGGCGCTCGCCGAGGAGGAACTCGGCCCGAGCCTGCAGCAGATGGACCCCTCGACCCGCAAGGACAACGTGCTGTCCTTCCTGATCGACATGAAGATCGTGTCCAAGGCCGCCGAGGACAAGAAGATCGAGAACAATGACGACTTCAAGAAGCGGCTCGCCTTCACCCGCAACCGCCTGTTGATGGACAGCCTGCTTGCCAGCGAGGGCAAGGCGGCCACCACCGACGATGCCATGAAGAAGGTCTACGACGAGGCCGCCAAGCAGATCACCGGCGAGCAGGAGGTGCGCGCCCGCCACATCCTGGTCGAGACCGAGGACGAGGCCAAGGCGATCAAGGCAGAGCTCGAGAAGGGCGCGGACTTCGCCGAGCTCGCCAAGAAGAAGTCGAAGGATCCCGGCGCCTCCGACGGCGGCGACCTCGGCTTCTTCACCAAGGAGCAGATGGTGCCGGAATTCTCCGCGGTCGCCTTCTCGCTCGAGCCGGGCAAGATCTCCGATCCGGTCAAGTCGCAGTTCGGCTGGCACATCATCAAGGTCGAGGAAAAGCGCAACCGCAAGGCGCCCGACTTCGAGCAGGTGAAGGCCCAGATCGAGACCTATGTGACCCGCAAGGCCCAGGCCGACTACGTCGCCAAGCTGCGCGAGGCCGCCAAGGTCGAGCGCATGGACAAGCCGGCCGCCGACGCGGCCAAGGATGCAACCAAGGCCACCACTCCTCCGGCCGACACCGCGAAGGACGCGCCGAAGCCGGCCGACAACAAGATGGCGCCGGCGAAGAAGTAAGCTTCGCGGCACCACCAGCTGCAATGCGCGATGGCCGGGCTCGTCCCGGCCATTTGCTTTTTTGGCGACAGCTTCGTAGCCCGGATTGCGCTTCGCTCCATCCGGGCTACGCGGCTGCGTCCGGGCTACTGCTTTCTTGAACGATTGATGACACCGGCGTTAGCCCTCTCCCGCTTCAGCCGGTGAGATGATATGCAGCGCTTCCCTCCCCGCAGCCGGAAGCTTGCCGATGTCCACCGCCGTCTCCCCCCTCGCCCCGCCTGACGTTCCCGAGATGCCCGTGATCGCGGGTGTGCGGCTTGCGACCGCCGCCGCCGGCATCCGCTACAAGGGGCGCACCGACGTGCTGCTCGCGCTGCTGGACAAGGACACAACGGTGGCCGGCGTCTTCACCAAGTCGAAGTGCCCGTCGGCGCCGGTCGAATGGTGCCGCGCCAAGCTGAAGGCCGGAGCTGCGCGCGCGCTGGTGGTCAATTCCGGCAACGCCAACGCCTTCACCGGCAAGACCGGCAAGGCCTCCACGGCGCTGACCGCGCAGATCGCGGCGAAGGCGGTCGGCTGTTCGACCTCGGATGTGTTCCTGGCCTCCACCGGCGTGATCGGCGAGCCGCTCGACGCCACCAAGTTCGACGGCGTGCTGGCGCAGCTCGCGGAGACGGCGACGCCCGACCTCTGGATGGACGCCGCCAGGGCGATCATGACCACCGACACCTTCCCGAAGGTCGCGACCGCGACCGTGAAACTCGGCAAGGCCAAGGTGACGATCAACGGCATGGCCAAGGGCGCCGGCATGATCATGCCCGACATGGCGACCATGCTGTCCTTCATCTTCACCGACGCGCCGCTGTCGGCCTCGGTGCTGCAATCCCTACTCAAGGCGGGCGTCGAGGACACCTTCAATGCGCTGACCATCGACGGCGACACTTCGACCTCGGACACCCTGCTGGCGTTTGCGACCGGCGCTGCGGCCGCCAACGGCGCGCCGAAGATCTCGCGCGCCAGCGACCCCCGCCTGAAGGCCTTCACCAAGGCGTTCCAGCAGATCCTCGCCAATCTGTCCGAGCAGGTGGCACGCGACGGCGAAGGCGCGCGCAAGCTGGTTGAGGTCGTGGTCGAGGGCGCGACGACAAAACCGTCGGCGCGCAGAATCGCGATGTCGATCGCCAATTCGCCCCTGGTGAAGACCGCGATCGCCGGCGAGGACGCCAATTGGGGCCGCGTGGTGATGGCGGTCGGCAAGGCCGGCGAGCCCGCCAACCGCGACAAGCTCTCGATCTCCTTCAACGGCATCCGCGTCGCCAAGAGCGGCGCGCGCGACCCGTCCTACAATGAGAAAGAAGTGTCGGAAGCGATGAAGGCGCCGAAGATCCAGATCAAGGTCGCGCTCGGCCTCGGCAAGGCGCGCGACCGCGTGCTGACCTGCGATCTCACCAAGGAATACGTCACGATCAACGGCGATTACCGGTCGTAGAGTTCACCGCAGTTGCGACGAGGCGAAACGACAAGGTTAATCCCGTCATCCTGAGGAGCGCGTAGCGCGTCTCGAAGGATGCACGGCCCCAATGCGTCCGCGTCGAGACAGCCGGGCTGTCGCCCTTCGAGACGGCCGCTTCGCGGCCTCCTCAGGGTGACGGGAGAGATGGGAGGCGCGGCGTCAGCTCGAGATCCGCGCGTCCGCGACCGCCTTCTTGAACAGCGCATTCATCGCGTCCGCGATGCCCTGCGTCGGGCTGACCTCGAAATAGAAGCCCGGCGACGCGCAGGCCTGCATGTTCTGCGCGATCTGGCTGTTCGGCGACGGGCCGAACGGACCCTGATTGAACGGATCGATCCAGGTCATGTACCAGTTGTTGGTCGGCAGCTGCAGATAGGTGGTGTAGAGCACCGCGATCTTGATGCCGCGGTTTTTGATGGCCGTGCATAGCGCCGGGTTGATCGGCGACTGGCAGCGATTGCTGCCGCTGAGCGGTTTCAGGCAGCCTGTATTGGGCTCGTCGGCCACGCCGTCGGACACGAAGAACAGATACTTCATCGGCGCCGCCGAGGTGCCGGGGCCGGGCGCGCTGATCGCGTTGCTGATGGCGGGAAGCACCGTGCTGAACTGGCTGTCCTTGTCGGCGGTGTAGGCGTCGTTGTTGCCGTAGACGCCCATCAGGTCGATGTTGCCGGCCGCGGTCTTGGCGCTCGACAGGCTGGTCGACAGCGTGAACAGCGCGCGCAGGCCGATCGTCTTCGACGAGGCGCCGAAATCGTAGATCGCCATCCGGTACTGGCTCGCATAGGTCGCGGTGTTCGCAGCCGTATCCATCAATTGCTGGGTCGCGCTGCGCAGCACGTCGATCCGCGTCGTCACGCCGAGCTTCTTGGCGAGATTGTAGTAGTTGTTGGCATCGTTGTAGTCGTGGCAGGCGAACGCGCAGCTGTCGGCCGTGTTGTTGACCATGGTGGTCACGTCGGTCGGCGTCGCCGCAACCCCCATCGACGGCGAATTGTCGAGCAGGAGATAGAAATCGATATAGAGCGGCATGTTGGCGGTCGAGGTCGACGTCCCCGACACGCTCATCTTGCTCTGCCCGATCACGCCCATGAACATGGTCGGGACATCGGCGGTGAACTTCACCGTCGAGGTGATGGTGCCACCGCTCTTGGTCATGGTGGGCGTCACACTGGTCAGCGTGAAGCCGTTCTGGTTGAAGATGTTGCCGTTGAAGATCTTGGTCGCGTCGGCCTCGCCCGCCGTGATCTCGCCGTCCGAGGTCATGGCACCGGCCGCGATGAAGCCGGGCGATGCCTTGGCGACCGCTCCGACGCTCGCAGCATCGGCGGCGGATAGCAGCTTGCTGCGGATCTGGTTGGCGCGGGAATAGTCGACCGCGCATCCGACGGCGACGACGATCGGCAGCAGGACCAGGCCAAAGGTCATCGCGATGTTGCCGGAGCGATCGCGGCGGAAACGGCTGATGGTCCGGATCAAGGTGCTCATGGGTTATATCGGCAAAGAGTATGATGGGCAGATAAATGAGAGCCCTCACCCTGCCGGTAGCGAATTAAGGCCGACTTATCCCGCGTGCAGAAAAAGCCCCGCGAATACAAATCGTTTGGCTGACGGCGCGGAGCTGGTTAATGAAAGCTTGCTGACTCGTTGTTTGAGCATGATCTTTTCGGAAAACCGCTTCGCACTTTTCCGGATCATGCTTGAGAAGGGACATCCGTGCCGCATGGCTGACATCAAGCTGACCCTCGTCGTCGCCTGCGCGCTTGTGGATGCCGACAAGCGCGTGCTGCTGGCACAGCGTCCCGAAGGCAAGGCGCTGGCCGGCCTGTGGGAATTCCCCGGCGGCAAGATCGAGCCCGGCGAGCGACCGGAAGAGACGCTGATCCGCGAGCTGCACGAGGAGATCGGCATCACCGTCAGCGAGCCGTGCCTGGCGCCGCTGACCTTCGCCAGCCACGCCTACGAGACCTTCCATTTGCTGATGCCGCTCTACATCTGCCGCCGCTGGGAAGGCATGGTGGTGCCGCGCGAGGGCCAGAACCTCGCCTGGGTCCGCCCGAACAAGCTGCGCGACTACCCGATGCCGCCCGCCGACATCCCGCTGCTGCCGCATCTGATGGATTTGCTGCTGTGACCTTCTTCGCCTCACCCACCTGGGGGCAGGCACGTTGCCAAAATATCGAAAACAACCCCATGCAAAGGAGCCGGAGGTGGCCGGCGCTCGACGATGCTCCTTGACACGTCGGGCAACTCACCGGCATAATTCCATTATTCCGAAATCGTGCAACAACCGTCGCCCTCCTTGTGAGAGAGGTTGGATCGCATCGACAACTGCGATCGACCGTAAGGGACACACGGTGGACGGGCTCCCTCCCCCTTGCGGGAGAGGGCTGGGGAGAGGGGTGCCACACGGCGCGGTCTCTCAGCATGCATCTTGAAGACGGGTGCAGAATTGCGAAAGCGATGATCACACGAGTATCTCGCCCGGGGCTACCCCTCTCCCCAACCCTCCCCCGCAAGGGGGGAGGGAGCCCGAGCAGCGTGCGTCCCTAACAGCTCAACGCTTCACCTGCTTCACCGCTGCCTCCAAGCTCGCCTTCGCTGACCCCGGCCGCAGCGGCTTCGGCTGGCTTTCATGCGGCGCCCAGCCGGAGAGCCAGACGATGTCGAAGGTGGCGCGGATGCGGCCGTCGGGATCGGCGAAGCGTTCGCCGTAGATCTGCGCCATGCGCAGCATGGTGGCGCGGCGGGTCGGGGTGTGACGGCGCTCGCGCAGCACGTTGGTCGCGCCCATGCGCCGCAAATCGGCCATCAGCGCGAACGCGTTGGAATAGCGCACCACGACGCGATCGACATCGGTCACCGGCAGCGCGAAGCCCGCGCGTTGCAACAGCGCGCCGATGTCGCGCAGATCGGCGAACGGCACGACACGCGGCGACGCGCCGCCTTCGCACTCCGCCTCCGCCGCGGCAAAACTCTGCCTGAGCTCCGTCAGCGTATCGCCGCCGAGCATCGACGCGAGCAGCAGCCCGTCCGGCTTCAGCGCGCGGCGGATTTGCGCCAGCACTCCCGGCAGATCGTTGACGAACTGGAAGGCGAGCGCCGAGACCGCGAGATCGAGCGACTCCGGCGGCAGGCCGAGCGATTCCGCCTCGGAGAAGCCGATCGCATCGACTGCGGCGACACGTCCACGCAGGACCTCCGCAAGCCCGTCGCCCGGCGTCCAGACATCGGCTGCCGCCGAAAAGCTGCGCGATACCGCCAGCAACCGGTCCGCCATGTCCTCCGTGGCGCGTTCGAGCAGGAACGTCGCCGCCCCTTCGCGCCGGGCGCGCGCCAGCCTTGCGCCGAGCAATGCGCGATCGAACAGAATGGGAGCTGAGGCCGGGGTCGTTGCCATCCGCGCTGGTTACGCCGGACCGCCGCCGCAGGCAATGCGCCTTGAGCCCGGGTTGCCCAAACGCTAGCCTCATCAGCCATGGACGCCGAGGCATCACCGACACGCTCCATTTCAGGTCACCTTCAGCGCGCGCTCGGCGCGGTCGGGGGCGCTTGGCTGCGCTCCGCGCGGCTCGTGCTCGACATCGCGCTGCCGACGCTGTGCGTGTCCTGCCGCGAGCCGGTCGATGGCGAGGGCGTCTGCGCGGCGTGCTGGGCCAAATTGTCGTTCATCGCACAGCCGTTCTGCCCGCGGCTCGGCATTCCCTTCGTCTACGATCCCGGGCCCGAGCTTTTGTCGATGGAGGCGATCGCCAATCCGCCGGCCTACCAGCGCGCCCGCGCCGCAGTTCGTTACGACGACGTCGCGCGCACGCTGGTGCACGCATTAAAATACCAGGATCGCACCGATCTGGCGCCGACAATGGGTCGCTGGATGGCGCGGGCGGGGAAGGAATTGCTACAGGACGCCGACATTCTGGTTCCGGTTCCTCTGCACTGGCGGCGCGGCTGGAGCCGGCGCTACAACCAGTCCGGCGCGCTCGCCAAGGTGATCGCGTGGCAGAGCGGCGTCAAAATGGTCTCCGAGGCGCTGCGGCGCACCCGCGCCACCGAGCAGCAGATCGGGCTGTCGCGCAAGGACCGCGCCAGCAATGTGCAAGGCGCATTCGGGGTCGCCGACGAACGCAAGGCTGACATCCAGGGGCGCCGCGTGATCCTGATCGACGATGTCCTGACCTCGGGCGCCACGGTGGATGCCTGCGCGCGGGCGCTGCTGCGCGCCAAAGCCGCGCAGGTCGACGTGCTGGTGTTTGCCCGGGTTGTCGATACCCACCGCGCTCCCATATAATCTCACATTCTGGTTCAACCGAGCGCACCATGACCGCTGCCATTGAAATCTACACCCGCCCGGGCTGCGGTTATTGCACCGCGGCCAAATCGCTCTTGACGCGCAAGAACGCCGCGTTCACCGAATTGAGCGTCGCCAGCAACCCGGCCTACCGCGATCAGATGTACGACCGCGCTGGCGCCGGCTCGACTTTCCCGCAGATATTCATCGGCAAGACCCATGTCGGCGGCTGCGACGAGCTCTACGCGCTCGACCGCGAGGGCAAGCTCGACGGCCTGCTCAGCAACGGAGGCGGCGCCTGATGACGGAGAACATTTTCACCGCCGCCATGGTGCAGATGCGCACCGGCCTGCTGCCGGAGCCGAGCCTCGAGCAAGGCACGCGGCTGATCCGCGAAGCGGCGGCGCAGGGTGCCAAATATGTGCTGACCCCCGAGGTCAGCAACATGATGCAGCTGAACCGCAAGGCGCTGTTCGAACATCTCGCGAGCGAAGAGGACGACAAGTCGCTGAAGGCGTATCGCGCGCTCGCCGCCGAACTGAAGATCCATCTGCACATCGGCTCGCTGGCGCTGCGCTATTCGCCGGAGAAGGCGGTCAACCGTTCGTTCCTGATCGGGCCCGAGGGCAATCTGCTCGCGTGCTACGACAAGATCCACATGTTCGACATCGATCTGCCCGGCGGCGAGAGCTACCGCGAATCGGCGAACTACCAGCCCGGCGAGACCGCTGTGATCTCCGACCTGCCCTGGGGCCGGATCGGATTGACGATCTGCTACGACGTGCGCTTCCCGGCGCTGTACCGCGCGCTGGCCGAGGCCGGCGCGTCGTTCCTCACCGTGCCCTCCGCCTTCACCCGCAAGACCGGCGAGGCGCATTGGCACACGTTGCTGCGCGCCCGCGCCATCGAGACCGGCTGCTTCGTGTTCGCCGCGGCGCAAGCCGGCCTGCATGAGAACAAGCGCGAGACCTTCGGCCATTCGCTGATCATCGACCCCTGGGGCGAGATTCTCGCCGAGGGCGGCGTCGAGCCCGGCGTGTTCCTGGCCGAGATCGATCCCGCCAAGGTCGAGACCGCGCGCAAGACCATTCCCTCGCTGCAGCATGGCAGGCGTTTCGGCATTGCCGACCCCAAGGCCGGCCCGGAGCATCTGCACCTCGTCCGGGGTTCGGCATGATCCGCTACACGCTGCGCTGCGAGCGGGGCCATCAGTTCGAGAGCTGGTTCCAGAGCTCATCGGCCTACGAATCGCAGGAGCGGCGTCACCTGATCGATTGCCCGGCCTGCGGCTCGACCGAGATCGAGCGTGCGATCATGGCACCGCAGGTGGTGAGCAAGAAGGGCCGCGAACCGGCACAGCCGGCACCGGCGGCGCCCGTCGAGGCGGCGCCTGCCGAACCGACGTCGCTGATGATGGCGCAGGAGCGCGAGCTGCGCAGCAAGCTGAAGGAGCTGCGCGACCATATCGTCAAGAACGCCGACAATGTCGGCGAGCGCTTCCCCAACGAGGCGCGCAAGATGCATTACGGCGATATCGAGCACCGGCCGATCTATGGCGAGGCCTCGCCCGAAGAGGCGCGCGCGCTGATCGACGAGGGCGTCGAGGTCTCGCCGCTGCCGACGCTGCCGGAAGACCGGAACTGACGCGAGCCGCTTCCACTCTCGTCATTGCGAGGAGCGAAGCGACGAAGCAATCCAGCTTCGTGCTTGTTGCGCCATGGATTGCTTCGCTTCGCTCGCAATGACGGGTGGGGCCAAACCGGTCGAGCATCCCAGATGACCCCCGACTCTTTTTCCTCCTGGCAGGTCTGGGCGTTTCTGTCCGCCGTGTTCGCGGCATTGACCGCGATCTTCGCCAAGGTCGGCGTCGAGGGCATCAACTCCGATCTCGCCACCCTGATCCGCACCGTGATCGTCTTGATCACGCTGTCGGCGATCCTGTTCGCGACCGGACAATTCAGCCAGCCAGGCCCGATCTCGGGCAAGAGCTGGCTGTTCCTGCTGCTGTCCGGGCTCGGCACCGGCGCGTCGTGGATCTGCTATTTCCGCGCGCTGAAGCTCGGACCGGCCACGCTGGTCGCGCCGATCGACAAGCTCAGCGTGGTGCTGGTGGCGCTATTCGGCGCCGTCTTCCTCGGCGAACGTCCCACGGCCTATGGCTGGGTCGGGATCGCGCTGATCTCCGCGGGCGCCGTGCTGATCGCGGTCAAAGGCTAAAGCGTTTTCAAGCGAAGTGGGGGCCGGTTCGCGCGAAGAAAACGCGTCAAACAAGAGTCTACGCGGCGATCAAGAGCGCGACGCCGATCACGATCAGGACGATGCCGAACACCTCGCGCAGCGAGAACGGCTGCTTGAGCGAGAAATACGCCACGCCCTGCGCGAACAGCACCTCGATCAGCGCCAGCGTGCGCACATTGGCGGCGGCGGTGAGCGCGAACGCCAGGAACCAGAATTGCGACGAGAACGCGCCCATGAAGCCCGCGAACATCGAGGGCCGCCACAGTTTCAAGATCGACTTCAGCACATCGGGTGCGCGCAGCAACAGATAGACCGACAGGATCAGCGTCTGCACGAACAGGCTCCACATCAGCGTGTAGGAGGCCGCCGTGACGAACGAGACTGATGGCACCGCGATGATCGCGCCGCGAAAGCTCACCGCCGAGATCGCGAACACGGCGGCGGCGCCGAGGCCGAGCATGGTCGGGCGCAGATCCGCAAAACTCCTCGAGCCGCCGGGCCGCAGCGCGGTGATGACGACGCCGATGGTGGCGATCACGATTGCGATCACCTTGAGCGCCGTGAGGTGGTCGCCGAGGAAGATGAAGCCGAAGATCGCGGTCTGGATCGCCTCGGTCTTCATGTAAGCCGTGGTCACCACGAAGGAGCGATCGTTCATCGCCAGCAGCATGAAGCCGGTGCCGACGATCTGGGTCAGCGCGCCGGACAACAGCCACGGCCAGAACGACGATGACGGCCACGGCACCCGATCGCCGGTCACGATGATCGCGAGCGCGAAGAACACTACCGAGAACGGCAGGCCGAACAGAAAACGGATATTGGTCGCGCCCCAGGTCCCGAGCGGCCCGGTCAGCTGCCGCTGCATCGCATTGCGCGCCACCTGTCCGAACGCAGCGACGATGGTGAAGGGGATCCAGAGCGAGGCGAGCGAGAGCATGCGGGATAAGGAAAGTGTACGGGCGGGAGGATGCGCGCAGCGTGCCGATTACAGCCGACGCGGTCAACCGAGGCGGTGCATGACAGGGCTGCGTGGTCTGTGCAAACCAGCTGTCGCCCGTCCCGCCGTCATTGCGAGCGAAGCGACGCAATCCATCTTGCCGCAAGCGGAGAAATGGATTGCTTCGTCGCTTCGCTCCTCGCAATGACGCCGTGGAGATGCAGGGCCGCCACCAATCGGCAAGCAGCCTACACCTCTTCCGCCACCACCATGTAGTTCACGTCCATGTCGGTCGAGACGGTCCATTTGTCGGCGAGCGGGTTGTAGACCACCCCGGCCTGTTCGGTGACGGTGAGGTTGACGTCGCCGAGATAGCGTTCGAGCTCGGCGGGGGTAACGAACTTGCTCCACTCATGAGTGCCGCGCGGCAGCCAGCGCAGCACGTATTCGGCGCCGACGATCGCCAGCGCAAAGCTCTTCCAGTTGCGGTTCAAGGTCGAGACCACCATCAGCCCGCCGGGCTTGAGCATCGCAGCACAGCGCTTGATGAAGGCGCCGACGTCGTTGACGTGCTCGACCACCTCCATCGCCAGCACGATGTCGAAGCGCTCGCGGACGTCCATCTCCTCCACCGTGGTGCAGCGGTAGTCGATCGACAGATGGCCCTTGTCGGCGTGCAGCTTCGCCGCCGCAATGTTGGTCGCGGACGGATCGATCCCGATCACCTGGGCGCCGAGCCGCGTGAACGGCTCGCACAGCAGCCCGGCGCCGCAGCCGATGTCGAGCAGGCGCAGGCCGGACAGGCAGCTCAGGCTCTTGGCGTTGCGTTCGAACTTGCGGCAGGCGGCGTCGCGGATATAGGTCAGGCGCAGCGGGTTGATCTTGTGCAGCGGCGCCATCTTGCCGCGCGGATCCCACCATTCATCCGACAGCTTTGAAAACTTCGCGACCTCGGCCGGATCGACCGAGCTGGCGGAGGCATTGGCGGAGGAACTGGCGGAAGAACCGGAAAGAGTTGATTGCGTGGCCATGATTGCGCGCGCCCCTATCGCGCGGTGATCGAATTGCGGAACGACAGCGGCGCGGCAATGGTCTTGATGGTCTCGATGCCCTCGCCGACGCCGCGGATGGTGACGTCGCCATAATTGAGCAGGCGCCCCATGATGCTCTGGTTGACGTCGACGCTCTCGACCTTGTCGAGGCTCATCTCGAAGGTGCGCCGCTTGATGAAGCCGCTTTTGTGCACCACGCGGAAATTAGTGACGTCGGTTTCGGTGGTCCAGCGGTGGAACCAGGCCGCGGCGGTCCAGTACAGCGCCGCGACCGCGACCACGGCGGCGGCCGCCAGGCAGGCCAGCGCGAGGCCATCGACCGTCGTCATCCGCGACAGGATCAAGAGCGCCAGCACCACGATCCAGGCCCCGATTGCCGGCAGATAGAACATCCAGTGCGCATTGGTGGAATACAGCACCTTCTCGCCAGGCTGCAGGATTTCGTCGATATAGCGTCCCATCCAATCCGCCTTCGCATGACCCCCGAGTCACCGTTGCGCCACAGCCCGCCCGCAACCGGTCAAAACACCCCCGAAGGACCCCGATAGACCCCTACCAACCGGCTTGCCCCCGGGCGCGGCGCTATGTATACGCGCCTTTCGGTCCCCGCGCTTGCGGTTTTCGGCGTGGGTTAACCTACTTATCCTCTTAAAGGAATAGACGCGTCGTCATGGGCCGCCTCGTGATGAAATTCGGCGGTACGTCCGTCGCCAATATCGATCGTATCCGCAACGTCGCGCAGCATGTGAAGCGCGAGGTCGACGCGGGCCACGAGGTCGCCGTCGTCGTCTCCGCGATGTCCGGCAAGACCAACGAGCTGGTGGCCTGGTGCACCGAGGCCTCGCCGATGCACGACGCGCGTGAGTATGACGCCATCGTCGCCTCCGGCGAACAGGTCACCTCGGGCCTGCTGTCGATCGTGCTGCAGGGCCTCGGCATCCAGGCGCGCTCGTGGCAGGGCTGGCAGATCCCGATCAAGACCTCGGACGCGCATGCCTCGGCGCGCATCCTCGAGATCGACGGCACCGAGATCATCACCCGCTTCAAGGAGCGCAAGGAAGTCGCCGTGATCGCCGGCTTCCAGGGCATCAATCCCGACACTGGCCGCATCACCACGCTCGGCCGCGGCGGCTCCGACACGTCCGCGGTCGCGATCGCGGCGGCGCTGAAGGCCGACCGCTGCGACATCTACACCGACGTCGACGGCGTCTACACCACCGATCCCCGCGTGGTGCCGAAGGCGCGCCGCCTCGACAAGATCGCGTTCGAGGACATGCTGGAGCTGGCGTCGCAGGGCGCCAAGGTACTGCAGGTTCGCTCGGTGGAACTCGGCATGGTGCACAACATGCCGATCTTCGTGCGCTCCAGCTTCGACAAGCCTGAGGATATCGACCCGCACGCCAACCAGCCGCCGGGCACGCTGATCTGCAGCGAGGAGGAAATCATGGAAATGCACGTCGTCACCGGCATCGCCTTCTCCAAGGACGAAGCCCAGATCTCCGTGCGCCAGATCGAGGACAAGCCGGGCGTGGCCGCGGCGATCTTCGGGCCGCTCGCGGACGCCAACATCAACGTCGACATGATCGTGCAGAACGTGTCCGAGGACGGCAAGACCACCGACCTCACCTTCACCGTGCCGGCCACCGACTACAACCGCGCCAAGGATACGATTACCTCCGCCAAGGCCAAGATCGGCTACGCGCGGCTCGACACCGCGACCGACGTCGCCAAGGTCTCGGTGATCGGCAGCGGCATGCGGAGCCACGCCGGTGTCGCGGCGAAGGCGTTCAAGGCGCTGGCCGATCGCAACATCAACATCCGCGCCATCACCACTTCCGAGATCAAGTTCTCGGTGCTGATCGACGCCGCCTACACCGAACTCGCGGTGCGCACGCTGCACACGCTGTACGGGCTGGATCAGGCGTAGACGCGACCGGCGGGGGCGGCGCTCGCTCTGCTGTCATTCCGGGGCGATGCGACAGCATCGAACCCGGAATCTCGAGGTTCCGGGTTCGCCGCTTCGCGACGCCCCGGAACGACGAGACCGAGCACTGGCGGTGCTCCCTAGCCCCCGCCCCGGAGTTAGAATTTCTCTTAGCGGGCGCAGCATTGGGCTGACGCAGACGTTATTTGCTACTGGCAGGCGTTTTGCTTGGCAAATCGAGCCTCGATTGGCTATACGGCCAGTCAGGTGGGCTGTCGCAAACTGTGGCACAGTTGAAGTGACCCGAATCGGCGGGAACTGGTGCGAGCGGCGAAGCCGAATGACTAAAATTGTAGTTTTTGACGAGTTTTGCGCCAGCGGCCGACCACCCATATGGGCCGGCCTCGCGGGGAGGGATTAGAGCACATGCGGAGCGCGTCGGGAGGCCCACGCATCCTGTTGAGACGGCTCCGCGAAACCATGGCGGAGCAAGTCTCCGCCCAGGAGCGCCTCGACAAGATCGTGGTGCTGATCGCGGCCAACATGGTGGCCGAGGTCTGCTCCTGCTACGTGCTGCGCATCGACAACACGCTCGAGCTCTACGCCACCGAAGGTCTGAACCGCGACGCCGTGCACCGCACCGTGATGAGCGCGCATGAAGGCCTGGTCGGCCTCGTCGCCAGCGAGGCGACGCCGCTCAACCTGTCCGACGCGCAAAGCCATCCGGCCTTCGCCTACCGCCCGGAGACCGGCGAAGAGGCCTACCACTCGTTCCTCGGCGTGCCGATCCTGCGCGCCGGCAACACGCTCGGCGTGCTCGTGGTGCAGAACCGCGCCAAGCGCACCTATGTCGAGGAAGAGGTCGAGGCGCTGCAGACCACCGCCATGGTGTTGGCGGAGATGATCGCCTCCGGCGAGCTTGCCGCGCTGGCCCAGCCCGGCGCCGAGCCCGCCGCGCGGCACTCGATGCACAGGACCGGCGCGGTGCTCTCCGACGGCATCGCGCTCGGCCATGTCGTGCTGCACGAGCCGCGCGTCGTCATCACCAACTACATCGCCGAGGACCTGCCGAAGGAGATCAAGCGGCTCGACGCAGCGCTCGCGAACCTGCGCGCCGATCTCGACCGCATGCTGGAGCGCGGCGACGTCGCCGACGGCGGCGAGCACCGCGAGGTGCTGGAAGCCTACCGCATGTTCGCCAACGACCAGGGCTGGTCGCACAAGCTGCATGAGGCGGTCGCCACCGGCCTCACCGCGGAAGCCGCGGTCGAGCGCGTGCAGTCCGACACCCGCGCGCGCATGCTGCGCTCGACCGATCCCTATCTGCGCGACCGCCTGCACGACCTCGAGGATCTCGGCCATCGCCTGATGCGGCAACTGGTCGGCCAGGACCATGCGCCGTCGCGCGAACAACTGCCCGACAACGCCATCCTGATCGCGCGCGCGATGGGCCCCGCGGCGCTGCTCGACTATGACCGCAAGCGGCTGCGCGGCCTGGTGCTGGAGGAAGGCACTGCGAATTCCCACGTCTCGATCGTGGCGCGCGCGCTCGGCATTCCCGCGGTCGGCGAGGTGCCGAACGCGCC
Source organism: Bradyrhizobium sp. USDA 3364 (assembly GCF_054056355.1). NCBI lineage: Bacteria > Pseudomonadati > Pseudomonadota > Alphaproteobacteria > Hyphomicrobiales > Nitrobacteraceae > Bradyrhizobium > Bradyrhizobium sp. USDA 3364. The sequence continues at coordinate 3,131,297 of NZ_JBSRYG010000002.1, read as the reverse complement.
CGGCATCGCCGATCCGGGCGATGCCATCATCGTCGACGGCATTTCCGGCGAGATCTATGTCCGCCCCTCGACCGAGATCGAATCCGCCTATGCCGAGCGCGTCCGGTTCCGGGCACGGCGGCAGGCGCAATATTCGGCGCTGCGCGACAAGGCCTGCGTGACCAAGGACGGCCAGCCGATCGAGCTCCTGATCAATGCCGGCCTGACCATCGACCTGCCGCATATCGACGACACCGGCAGCGCCGGAATCGGCCTGTTCCGAACCGAATTGCAGTTCATGGTGAGCCCGAACCTGCCGCGCTCCAGCGACCAGCTCGCGCTCTATCGCACCGTGCTCGATGCCGCGGGCGCAAAACCCGTCACCTTCCGCACGCTCGACATCGGCGGCGACAAGGCGCTGCCCTATATGGAGACCGTGGTCGAGGAGAATCCCGCGCTCGGCTGGCGCGCGATCCGGCTCGGCCTCGACCGCCCCGGCCTGCTGCGCGGCCAGATCCGCGCGCTGCTGCGCGCCGGCGGCGGCCGCGCGCTGAAGATCATGTTCCCGATGGTCTCCGACATCGCCGAGTTCGACCAGGCCAAGGCGATCGTCGAGCGCGAGCTGACCTATCTGCGCCAGCACGGCCATTCGCTGCCCGAGCGGATCGATATCGGCACCATGGTCGAGGTGCCGGCCCTGCTCTACCAGCTCGACGAACTGCTGAAGAAGGTCGACTTCGTCTCGGTCGGCTCCAACGACCTGTTCCAGTTCCTGTTTGCGGTCGACCGCGGCAATGCCAAGGTTTCCGAGCGGTTCGACATCCTGTCGGCGCCGATCCTGCGCGCGCTGCGCGATATCGTGCGCAAGGCCAAGACGGCGAAGAAGGCCGCCTCGCTGTGCGGCGAGATGGCGTCGAAGCCGATCGGCGCGCTGGCGCTGATCGCGCTCGGCTATCGCTCGCTGTCGCTGTCGGCGACCGCGCACGGCCCGGTCAAGGCGATGATCCTCGACCTCGACGCCAAGAAGGCCGAGGCGATGATCAATCCGCTGCTGGACGCGCCGGTCGGCAGCGTATCGATCCGCGAGGCGCTGACGAAGTTTGCGGAAACCGAGGGGCTGGCCTTGTAGCGACGCTGCCGTCGCCGCTATCGCCCTTTGCGCCCTTCGCGCTTTCAGCAAATTCGAGATACCGCCATGCTACCCGAAGCCAAACTCGACGTCCTGCTCGCCCACCACGCCTCGCTCGAGGCCGAGTTGCTCGGCGACGTCAAATCCGATCGCTATGTTGCGATCACGCGCGAGCTCGCCGAGCTCAATCCACTGATCGACGCGGTGAAGCTCTATCGCTCGGCCCGATCGGAGCTCGCCGATACCGAGGCGATGCTGGCGGATGCCGGGACCGACGCCGAGATGCGCAGCATGGCGGAAGCCGAGCTGGAGACTTTGCAGGCCCGGATCGGCGAGCTCGAGCAGCAGATCCGGATCGCGCTGTTGCCGAAGGACGCGATGGACGACCGCAACGTGATGCTGGAAATCCGCGCCGGCACCGGCGGCGACGAGGCCTCGCTGTTCGCCGGCGATCTGTTCCGGATGTATGAGCGCTTCGCGGCCTTGCAGGGCTGGAAGGTCGAGGTGATCTCGGCGAGCGAAGGCACTGTCGGCGGCTACAAGGAAATCATCGCCGAGGTGCAGGGCCGCGGCGCATTCGCCAAGCTGAAGTTCGAATCCGGCGTGCACCGCGTGCAGCGCGTGCCCGATACCGAGACGCAGGGCCGCATCCACACCTCGGCCGCCACGGTTGCGGTGTTGCCGGAGGTCGAGGACGTCGACGTCGACATCAAGGACACCGACCTGCGGATCGAGACCATGCGCGCCGGCGGCGCCGGCGGTCAGCACGTCAACAAGACCGAATCGGCGATCCGCATCACCCATCTGCCGACCGGCATCGTTGTCATGATGCAGGACAGCCGCTCGCAGCATAAGAACCGGGCGTCGGCGATGAACATCCTGCGCTCGCGCATCTATGACGCGGAGCGCCAGCGTGTCGAGGCGGCGCGCTCCGCCGACCGCAAGGAGAAGGTCGGCTCCGGCGACCGCTCGGAGCGCATCCGCACCTATAATTTCCCGCAAGGGAGAGTCACCGACCACCGCATCAACCTGACGCTCTACAAGCTGCCGCAGGTGATCGCGGGCGAGGCGCTCGGCGAGCTGATCGATGCGCTGACCACCGAGCACCAGGCCGCGCAGCTCGCGGCACAGGGCGCCGCGGCCTAAGCTGCGCCGCGAGCGCTACTTCTTCTGCGACTGCCGGAAGTGGCGCAGGATCTTGCCGAGGGCCGGGCCAGCCGTGGCCAGCTCCTCGAGATGAATCTTTGACAGCGCCTGCAGCTTGCGCTCGCCCTGCGCCGTCAGCGTCACCAGAACGCGCCGGCCGTCGGCGGCATCGACGGCCCGCGTCAGCAACCCGAGCTTCGTCATCCGGTTGATCAGTTCGACCGCGGTGTGATGGCGGATCAGCAGATAGCGGGCAAGATCGCCGACCGTGGTCGGCTCGGTTCCGGAAAATCCCTTGATGGCGAGCAGCGCCTGGTGCTGCTGCGGGGTCAATCCCGCGCCCTGCGCCGCCTCCTCGCTGAACGCGAGAAAGCTGCGGAGCTGGTAGCGAAACCGCGCCAGCGCCGCGTAATCGACTGTCGCGGCAGCCCCGCTGCGCTTTGCGGTCGCGGCCGGTGCTCGCCGCTGCTTCGGTTGTGGCATTCGCTCGTCCTGCTCCAGGCTCGCTGCGCCGAACGGCGGGAGCCGAGTGACGCTAGCAAGCCCGAGCCTGGCGGACCATCCTACCGGCAGCCCTTGCAGGCATGTTTTCAACGGTTTGACTGTCGCACCGCGCGGTCCGGCGACCTCACGGTTGCGGCCAGTGATCGTAGCTCGAGCTCAATATCTTCAGGAGGACGATCTGGAAGGCGACCGGGATCCGCGGGCTCTTGCGGCGGATCGACTTCTCCAGCGCTTCGGTGATCTCGCTCTTGGTGAGACGCCCGGCCGAGGCACGCTCGACCAGGCCGCCCCAGACCTCCGACAGCGACTTGCCGGTATGGTGCGGCGCCGGAATCGAGATCCCGCGCGAGGCGGCCCAATCGATGATCTCGCGCATGGTCTGCCGGCCGCAGTTGCGCGCGGTCGCAAGATGGCGCGCGCTGAGCAGACGCAAAAGATCGTCCGGCGGCGTCCAGCCCAACTTCGGCGGCACCTCGTCGAGCAGCTCGACCGAAAGTTCCTTCAGGACGTTGAGCGCACGGATGCTGAGGCCGCTCGATGGCTCGGCGCCATCGTCCCCGGCCACGACGCGCTCGGCGGTATTTGCGGTGCGACTTGAAGGCTCCTGGATCATCGCCCCCTCACTTACAGGACGCGCACCCGGGCGGTAAACCCTCGATACATCGTAGACCGACATTAATTCTATCGGAGACCGATATGATTCGACGAAAGGTGACATTGACTAAATATGCCGGTGGGGAATTGTAGCCATGACGGGCTGCCACATCGCAGCCGGCGCATCCTGCCGCCGATCGATCCGATCCGGCGACCGATGAATATGCGCGCCAACAATCAATATAATTGGAGGATAGCAAGCGATGAGCACCAAGGATTTTCGGCCGGGCAGAACACTGAACGTCTCGCGGCGCACGCTGCTGCAGGCCGGCGCAGGCCTGATCGGCGGCACCGTGCTGCCGGCCTCGATCGCAACGCGTGCATTCGCCGAGGACAAGCCGGCGATCGGGACCTTTCCTGCCGGCACCTCGGGCTCGTCGGCCTTCATCGGCATCTCGGTGCCGCGCACCGGCACCTATGCGGTGCAGGGCGAGGATGAACTGAAGGGCTACCAGCTTGCGATCGAGCACATCAACAGCGGCCACGAGCTGATCAAGAAGATCTCGCCGAAGACCTCAAAGGGCGTACTCGGCAAGGAGCTGAAGTTCGGCGTCGCGGATTCCGCGGCGAAGCCGAACGAGGCGGTGCAGGCGCAGCAGCGCTTCATCTCCGAGAACAAGGCGGTGATGATCACCGGCGGCACCTCGAGCGCGGTCGCGGTCGCGCTGAACAAGCTGGCGCAGCGCGAGAAGGTGATCTTCGTCTGCGGCATCTCCGGTTCGAACGACACCACCGGCAAGGATTGCGTGCGCTACGGCTTCCGCCAGAACTTCTTCGGCCAGACCGCCGCGGCGGCGATCGCGCCGGTGCTGATCAAGCAGTTCGGCAAGAACAAGAAGGCCGCCTACCTGACGCCCGACTACACCTATGGTCACACCGTCACCAAATCGATGCAGGACTTCCTCGCGCAGGCGGGCTGGACCACGGTCACCAACCAGGTGTCGCCGCTCGGCGCGCCCGACTATTCGTCCTACCTGCTCAATGTCGCGAACTCCGGCGCCGACGTGCTGATCAACGTCAACTGGGGCCACGACGCCGTACTGTCGACGCAGCAGGCCAAGCAGTTCGGCGTGCTCGACAAGATGAAGCTCGTCGTGCCCTACCAGGTGCCGTTCATCGCCCGCGAGACCGGCGGCCTGATGCAGGGCGTCTACGCCGCGACCGATTACTGGTGGACCATCGAGGACAAGTATCCGCTGGCCAAAATGTTCAACGACACCTTCGAGAAGAAGTTCGGCTACAAGCCGGAATGGGGCGCCGAGAACGCCTATGTCAGCTTCGCGCACTGGGCCCGCATGGTCGAGGAAGCCGGCAGCTTCTATCCGCCAGACGTCATCAAGGCCTACGAGAAGGGCGAGACCGTCCCCTCGCTGGTCGGCGACGTGCATTATCGCCCCGAAGATCACCAATGCGTCCGTCCCGTCATCATCGTCCGCGGCAAGATGGAAAAGGAGATGAAGAACAAGGAGGACTATTACGAGGTGGTCGAGATCGTCCCCGGCGACGGGCTGATGCAGAAGCCGGATGCGTTCGGCTGCCATCTCGGCGACTACACCTGATTAACGTGGGAAGACTCGGCGCCGTGGGCGGGGCGACCCGACCCGCGGCGCCGCTTTGTGTCCTCTATTCGGCCGGGCCATACCAACGGCCAAGTAAGCGGCCAAGTGAACGCACGCCATGATCAACTGGCCAAATTTCGTTTCGCAACTTTTCAACGGGCTGGCGCTCGGCGCGCTGCTCGCGCTGATCAGCTCCGGGCTGACGATCATCTACGGCACGCTCGGGGTGCTCAATCTCGCCCACGGCGCCATGTTCATGATCGGCGGCTACGCCGGATTTGTGACCTATTCCTACACCGGCTCGTTCATCCTCGCGGTGATCGCGGGCTCGCTGTTCGTGATGGTGCTCGGCATCGCGATGGAGCGGATCATCATCCGCCACTTCTACCATCGCCCGCATGAGGACCAGCTGCTGGTCACGTTCGGCCTCGGCATCTGCTTCGTCGAGATCGTGCGGCTGATCTTCACCAGCCAGTCCCAGGTGGTGCCGCCGCCGGCGCTGCTGCAGGGCATCACCTCGCTCGGCTTCCTGTTCTACCCGACCTACCGGCTCGCCGTGGTCGGCATCGTCGCGGTCGCGCTCGGCGGGCTGTTCCTGATCCTGTACCGCACCCGGCTCGGCATGATCGTGCGCGCCGGCATCGAAGATTCGGTGATGGTCGATTCGCTCGGCATCAACGTCTACCGCGTCTTCATGATCGTGTTCGGCATCGGCGCGATGGCCGCGGGCTTCGCCGGCATCATCAACGCGCCGGTGGTGTCGCTGACGCCGGGGGTCGGCGACGACATCCTGGTCGAGACCTTCGTGGTGGTGGTGATCGGCGGCGTCGGCTCGTTTCCCGGCGCCATCCTCGGCGGGCTGATCGCCGGCGAGATCATCAGCATCACCTCGATGTTCAACCCCGGTTACGCCTACGTCATGCTGTTCGCGGCGATGACGCTCGTGCTCGTGCTCCGACCGCATGGCCTGCTCGGCACGCAGGGCCGCGAATGACGACGGATCCCAAATGCTGAAGCAGCGCCCATACCTGATCGAATTCCTGACCGCCGCGGGCCTGGTCCTCGCGCCCTTCGTGCTGCCGTGGCTCGGCTTCGCGCCCAACACGGTGAACCGGATCCTGGTCTGGGGCCTGTTCGGCCTCGGCTTCGACATCCTGTTCGGCTTCACCGGCCTGCTGTCGTTCGGCCAATCGGCCTTTTACGGCACCGGCGGCTTCGTCGCCGCTTATTTGCTGACCCGCGCCGGCTTCCCGTATGTCGTGCTCGCACTCGTCATCGGCATGATCGCGGCCGCCGCCACCGGATACCTGATCGGGCTGATCGCGCTGCGCCGCACCGGCATCTATTTCGCGATGATCACAGTCGCGATCGCCGAGGTGTTCTTCTTCGTCGAGTTCAATCCACTGTCGGACTTCACCGGCGGCGAGAACGGACTGCCGGGCGTGCCGACCCCGAGCTTCAATCTCGGCTTCACCACGCTGCACTTCACCACCGGCTGGTCGCTCTATCAGTTCCTGGCGCTGTGCTATTTCATCGGCGTGGTGATCGCGCTGCGCATCGTGCGTTCGCCGGTCGGCGCCGTGTTCAGTGCGATCAGGGACAATCCGCTGCGGGCGACCGCGGTCGGCCACAACATCCACGGCTACAAGCTGACCGCCTTCGTGATCGCCGCCGCCTATGCCGGCTTTGCCGGCGGGCTGCTCGGCGTGCTGCAGGCCTTCATGCCACCCGACGCCTTCACCTTCGACACCTCGGGCCAGCTCGTGATGCAGACCGCGATCGGCGGCCGCGGCACGCTGTTCGGGCCGCTGGTCGGCGCCGCGGTGTGGCTGTCGTTGCAGGATTTCCTGCAGGCGGCACTCGGGCTCGGCGCGGCCTGGAAGCTCGTGCTCGGCATCGTGTTCGTGCTGCTGGTGTGCTTCCTGCGCCGCGGCATCATCGGCGGCCTCGCCGATCTCTATGGTCTGCTGACCGGCCGGCGCGCCGCCCGGGAGCCGGACGAAAGCGAACCGGAGGTCACAGCCGTGGCAAGCACGCGGCCCGCCGCGGCTGTCGCCGCGCCGATGCGCGCGCCGCCTCGCTCTGAGGGCAATCCGTCCGGACCGATCCTGCAAGCCAAGGGCCTGACCAAGCGCTACGGCGGCCTGCTCGCCAACAGCGACATCGATTTCACGGTCAATCACGGCGAGCTGCGCGGCATCATCGGCCCGAATGGCGCCGGCAAGTCGACCTTCTTCAAGATGCTGACCTGCGAGGTGCATCCGACCTCGGGCAGCATCGTGTTCGAGGGCCGCGACATCACCGGCATGAACGTCACCGACGTCTGCCAGCTCGGCCTGACCAAGAGCTACCAGGTCAACCAGCTGTTCGCCGGCCTGACCGTGCGCGAGAACCTGGTGATCGCGGCGCTGTCGGGACTGCGCGGCAAGTTCAAGCTCGATCTGTTCCGCAGCATCGAGCGCATTCCCGGCCTGTCCGAGCGCGTGCAGCAGACGCTCGAGCTGGTCAATCTCACCTCGCGGCCGGATACGCCGGTGTCCGAGCTCGCCTATGGCGAGAAGCGGCGGCTGGAGATCGGGCTCGCGCTCGCGACATCGCCGAGCCTGTTGCTGCTCGACGAGCCGCTGGCCGGCATGAGCCCGCGCGAACGCGTCGAGACCGTGAAGCTGTTGAAGTCGATCAGCCAGGGCCGCACCATGATCATCATCGATCACGACATGGATGCGCTGTTCGAGCTCGCCGAGCGCGTCACCGTGCTGCAGGAAGGCCGCGTGCTGGTCGAGGGAACGCCGGAGGAGATCAAGAACAATTCGACCGTCCAGGAAGCCTATCTTGGCGGCGTGCATGGAGTGCTCGCTGCATGAGCCTGCTCGAGGTCAACGGACTGAACAGCTATTACGGGGATTCCCACATCCTGTTTGACATCTCGATGCGCGTCGAGCGTAACGAGGTGGTGGCGCTGCTCGGCCGCAACGGCGCCGGCAAGAGCACGACGCTGAAGAGCCTGATGGGCGTGGTCACCCCGCGCCGCGGCTCGGTGATGTTCGACGGCATCGATATCGCCGGGAAGAAGAGCCACAGGATCGCACAGGCCGGCATGCAGCTGGTCCATGAGGAGCGCCGCATCTTCGGTAGCCTGAGCGTCGAGGAGAACCTGGTGATCGCCGGCCTGACCGCCTCGCAGCGCTGGCCGCTTGACCGCATCTACGAGATGTTCCCGCGGCTGCGGGAGCGGCGCAGCAACCGTGGCACCGATCTGTCGGGCGGCGAACAGCAGATGCTGGCGATCGCGCGCGCGCTGGTGCGCGATCCCAAGATCATCCTGCTCGACGAGCCGTTCGAGGGATTGGCGCCGGTGATCGTGCGCGACCTGATGAAGGCGTGCCGCGACCTCGCCGAGGCCGGACAGACCATCGTGCTGGTCGAACAGAACCTCGCCGCGACGCTCGCGCTGGCGCAGCGCATCTACATCATCAACAATGGACACATCGTCCATGAAGGCCCGGCGCAGGAGATCAAGGCGCAGCCCGACGTGCTGCAACGCTATCTCGGGGTCTAGTCCGCGAGCGCCGCGATCATGCGCCTGGCATGATCGGCGAGCACGGCCATCTCCTCCTTGCGGGTCTGCGCCGGCAGCAGTGCAACGCCTTCCTTCACCGGCATCACATGCATGTGCAGGTGGAAGACGACCTGCCCGCTGGCGGGCTCGCTGAACTGCTGGATGATGATGCCGTCGGCGGCAAACGCCTTCATCGCGGCGATGGCGATGCGCTTGGCCGAGCGCGCCACCGCTGCAAGGTCGTCCTCCGTGATGTCGAGGATGCCCCGCGCGGGCGCCTTCGGGATCACGAGCGTATGCCCGGGCGAGCGCGGCATGATGTCGAGAAAGGCAAAGGTCCGGTCGGTCTCATGGACCTTGAAGCTCGGGATTTCGCCGCGGAGGATTTTTGCGAAGATGTTCTGGTCGTCATAGTCCGTCATGGTCGCGCGTTCCGGATCGATCATGTGAGGCTTCGACCGTGCGCGCCGTCAGCAAGTCGCGCAAGCGATATCGACGCCGCATCGACCATCGGCTAACAACGCACAATGAGCGCATCCGCCGAACATGGCAGCCAGACCGTCGAGAGTGCCCGGCGCACATTGGCCGCACGCCTCAAGGCGACAGGCAGCGAGGCCGCCGAACTCGATGCGCGGCTGCTGGTCGGCGCCGTGCTGGGGCTCGATCTGACCGGCATGGTCACCGGCGCCAGACGCACGCTGACAAAGGACGAAGCGGATCGCGTTGAGGTCCTGGCGCGGCGCCGCCTCGCCGGTGAGCCGGTCGCGCGCATTCTCGGTATCAAGGAGTTCTGGGGACTGCCGCTGCAGCTCTCCGCCGCGACGCTAGTGCCGCGCCCCGACACCGAGACCGTGGTCGAGCGCGCGCTCGAACTGCTGCGGGCCGACGGCGCGGCCGAGCGCGCGTTGCGGATCGCCGATCTCGGCACCGGTTCCGGTGCGATCCTGCTCGCACTGCTCTCGGAACTGCCCCACGCGCATGGCTTCGCCACCGACATCTCGGCGGAGGCGCTTGAGACGGCAAGCCGGAACGCCGCCGCGCTCGGGCTCGCCAATCGCACGACATGGATCAAGTGCGACTATGCCAGCGGGCTGACCGGAACGTTCGAGCTGATCGTGTCCAATCCGCCCTACATCCCTTCCGCCGACATCGCAGGTCTCGACATCGAGGTGCGCGCGCATGACCCGCGCGCGGCGCTCGACGGCGGCGCCGACGGGCTCGACGCCTACCGCGCGCTGATTTCGCAATCTGCGCGTCTTTTGTCCCCGCACGGATTTCTGGTTGTGGAAATTGGACAGGGCCAGAGCGGCGAGGTTGAAGCGCTGATGACGGCTTCCGGGTTATCCCCAACGGGGTCGCCCAAGGCCGATCTGGGGGGCATTCCGAGGGCCGTTTCAGGCCGCCTGCCGCCCCGATAAAGTCCTATTGGAACGCAAAAAAACCTCTTGGAATATCCCCGGGGAACGACTACGTTCCGGGCACAACATCGGTGCTGGCCCCGTAAACCGTTACGGGTGATGACCAGGGTTCAGCAGAGCCCGCCGATCGAAAGGTTCCAGGAACGCAGGTCTCACAGAGCGCAATAGCCGAAGCTGTGCTGCTCTCGACCGCCAAGCGAACGAAAGCCTGTTATTGCGCTTGAAGACTTACGCACGAGAGCTGGGCCTGTCTCGACGGGCAGAATGATTTGGTCGCTGGCGGGTTTTGCCGGCGGTTGGGGAACGCGTATTTGCTGAACGCGATGGTCAGCGACATCGAAGCCACTTCGAACGGTATCGCGATTCCGTGCGCCACGACGCGCGCCCGAATCGGACTTCTGAGAATTCGGACTTCTGGGAATCGGACTTCTGAGAAGCGGACTGTGGACTGCAATCACTTCAGGGCTGGAATAAAAGGCGACAGATGAGAAACGGTCAGAACAACAAGCGGATGCGCAACCGGAACAATAACAACAATAACAACAACAATAACCGGCGCGGCCAGAATCCCCTGACACGGGTGTACGAATCGAACGGACCCGACATCAAGATTCGCGGCACGGCCTCCCACGTGGCCGAGAAATACGTCCAGCTTGCGCGCGATGCGCGCTCCTCCGGCGATCCGGTGGCAGCCGAGAACTACTACCAGCACGCCGAGCACTATTACCGGATCATCGCAGCCGCGCAGGAGCAATTCCGGCAGAATCAGCAGCAGCCGCGTCCCGACGCCGAGCCGGTCGCCACCGAAGACGGCGACGACGACAGCGACGGCTACTCGAGCTTCGGCCAGGAGCCGGGCTTCGTGCCGCAGCAGCAGCAACCTTTCATGCGCGATAACGGCCAGCAGCCGTATCAGCGCGAGCAGCAGCAGCCGCGCGAGCATCGCGAGCGTGACCAGCAGCCGCGTGAACATCGCGAACGCGAGCATCGTCCGCAGCCGCAATATCAGCCGCAGCCGCAGAACCAGCCGCAGCCCGCGATGGCCGATGCCGGCGGCGTCGATCGCCTGCCCTCGTTCATCACCGGCGGCGCGCAGCCGCAGGTCAACGGCGGCGCCTATGAAGGCAACAATGGCGGCGCAGAACGCAGCGAGCGGAGCGAACGCTTTCCGCGCCGTCGCCGCCGTCCGCACGGCCCGCGCCCCGACATGGCAGCGCAGCCCGCGCCGAGCGACGACTTCAATTCGGGCAACGAGTAACGCGCACATGCAGCCACCCTCCCCTGGAGGGGGAGGGTGAATGATCGGTGTCACGGCTGAGTCGTCTTACGATTCCGCGTGGCTGGATTTGCGCGTCGCCGTCGAAGACGGCACCAGCACCGGCCGCAATGACGGGATCAGCTGCGTACGCTCGCGGCGCGCGGGAATCGCGCGATAGACCTGCTTGCTCGCTTCCACGATATGCACGCCGGCAAACGGCATCGACAGCGCGGCGCCGACGCGCTCCCACGCCATCGCAGAGCGCAGAAACCAGCTGCCCTGGACCGGCGGCATGAACAGCGCCTCGCCCCATGACGCCGGCGTGAACCAGGTCTGCCGCAACAGCTGGGTGATCTGCGCCCGCGAATAGGGCCGGCCATGGCCGAACGGCGTGGCATCGGTGCGCGTCCAGACACCGCGCCGGTTCGGGATGATCGCGATCAGCCGCCCCGACGGCGACAGCACCCGCCACACCTCGCGCAGCAGCCGCTCGGGATCGTCGGACATCTCCAGCGCATGCACCAGCAGCACGCGGTCGACCGCGGCATCCGGCAGCGGCATCGAGAATTCGTCGATCAGGGTCGCCAGCGCCGGCCGTCCGGTCGGCCATTTCAGCACGCCCTGGGCCGCCGGCATGAAGGCAATGCAGCGCTCGCAGGACTCGCGGAACAGGCCGAGATAGGGCGTCGGATAACCGAGCCCGAGCACGCGCAGGCCTTCCGCGTTCGGCCACCGCGCGCGGATACCCCGGTTGATCAGCTGCCGCGCCACGATGCCGAGGCGCTGCGAATAGAAGTCGCGGAGGTCGATGACGTCCATGGTCTGTAGCCTAACACGCCCCCTGCTGGCGGGGTGCGCGGAAAATTGCATTGCCGCCGGAGCGTTAACGCCATATTTCACACCTATATTGGGCGCGTTAAGAGCATGATCCGAAAAAGTGGGCACCGGTTTTTCGAGAAGATCATGCTCTGAAGTGTCCGTCCCGTTTGTTCGTGGAGATATCATGACCGCCGAAATTCGCACCTTCAGCTGCCTCACCGACAATTTCGGGTACCTGATCCACGATCCCGCGACCGGGGCGACGGCGTCGATCGACGCGCCGGAGGCCGGCCCGATCATCAAGGCGTTGGAGCGCGAAGGCTGGACGCTGACCGACATCCTGATCACCCATCACCATGGCGACCATGTCGGCGGCATCGCCGAGCTGAAGCAGAAATACGGCTGCCGTGTCGTTGCCCCGCACGACCAGTCGGCCAAGATCGCCAATGTCGACCTGCGCGCCGCCAATGCCGACGTCATCAAGGTCGGCAGCCTGCTCGCGCGCGTGGTCGAGACGCCCGGCCATACGCTCGACCATATCTCCTACGTGTTCGACGGCGAGAAGGCGGTGTTCGCCGCCGACACGCTGTTCTCGATCGGATGCGGCCGCGTGTTCGAAGGCACCTATCCGATGATGTGGGATTCGCTTTTGAAGCTGCGCTCGCTGCCGGATGATTTTCGTCTGTATTGCGGCCATGAATACACCGCCGCGAATGTGAAGTTCGCGCTCACCATCGAGCCCGATAATGCGGCCCTGCAGGCGCGCGCCGCGGAAGTGACAAAGCTGCGCGCCGAGAACAAGCCGACGATCCCCGTACTGCTCGGCGACGAGAAGAAGGCCAACGTGTTCCTGCGCGCCGACGAACCTGTTGTCGCGGCCAAGCTGCACATGAAGGGCGCCGACCCGGCGCTGGTGTTCGGCGAGCTCCGCGAACGCAAGAACAAGTCGTGATGGCCGACCTCTCGGCTGCCGACATCATCGCGCGGCTGGCGCTCAAGCCGCATCCCGAGGGCGGACATTATCGCGAGACGTTTCGCGACGAGCGCAGCGATGCCGACGGACGCGCGCATTCCACCGCGATCTATTTCCTGCTCGCTCGCGGCGAGCGTTCGCACTGGCACCGCATCGACGCGGTCGAGATGTGGCACTATTACGCCGGCGCACCGCTGACGCTGCGGATCGCGCAGGACGGCGGCCCACCGCAGTCGATCACGCTGGGGCCGGATGTCGCGCGCGGCGAACAGCCACAGGCAGTCGTGCCGGCGGGCGCCTGGCAGGCCGCGGAAAGTGCCGGCGACTGGACGCTGGTCGGCTGCACCGTCGCGCCCGGATTCGAATTCGCAAAGTTCGAGCTGGCGCCGAACGGCTGGGGGCCGGCGCCGTAAGATTTTTTCCCGTCATCCCCGCGCAAAGGCTTCGCCTTTCTCGCTGGAGGTGCGAGCCTTGCGGCGCAATTGCGCCGCTGGGCGAGCCTCGAAGGATGAATCGGCCAAAGACGGGCCGTCGCCCCTTCGAGACGGCCGCGTTGCGGCCTCCTCAGGGTGACGGGGCGCGCCGCTCTATCCGCGTCATTGCGAGCAAAGCGAAGCAATCCATCGCGCGGCATACCCGGAAGCATTGGATTGCTTCGTCGCTATCGCTCCTCGCAATGACGCGGTGAATAGCTTCACAAGCTCTCAGGGTGACGGTGAAACAGGCTTCGCTTTGCCTGCCCCACTTCGCAACACCATGTCCTTTGCCGCGATCAGCCCGCCGCCGGCGATCAGGATCGCGGCGATGGCGATGTTGGCGCTGGGCTTGGCAAAGCCCGCGGCGATCAGGAACGCGGTCGAGAGCAGCGGCGTGGCGTAGGACGCGGCGCCGAGCACGCGGATGTCGCCGCGCTTCATGCCGATGTCCCAGGCAAAGAACGCCGCACCCACCGGACCGATGCCGAGTGCCGCAACCGCAAGCCATTGCAGCGGCGTTGCAGGCCACACCGTGGTCTCCACCATCGTGTGCATGAGCGCCGCGAGCACCGCGGTCGCAAGACAGAAGCCTGCGACCGCATCAGTCGGCACCGCCTTGAGCCGACGCGACATCACCGAATAGGCGGCCCACACGAACGCCGCAACGAACGCCGCCGCGAAGCCTGGGATCTGCTCCTTGGTGAAGGCGCCGGTATTGCCGGCGAACAGCAGCACGGTGCCGGCGAGGCCGAGCAGTGCGCCGACGATGTGATGGATCGCAAGCCGCTCGCCCGGCAGCAGCGAGGAGAACAGCACGATCAACAACGGCCAGAGATAATTGAGCAGGCCGGCCTCGGCCGGCGGCGCGAAGCGCAGCGCCAGAAAATACAGCGCGTGATAACCGAACAGCCCGCCGACGCCGACGACCCAGGCGATCACCGGCTGCTTCAGCGCGCCGAAGGCCGCCGGCCGCAGCAGGAAGCTTGCGAACGCGACCGCAGCGCCGATCGCAAACGTCATGGCGGCGAGCTGGAACGCCGGGATCTTGCCGGTCGCAACCGTCATGACCGACAGCAGCGACCACATCAGGATGGCGGTCAGTCCGACAAGGGTGGCAGTTCGGGTCGTCATTTGAATTCAATCCGTCGTGGCCGGGTCACGGCCGGCCACCTCATTGCTTCGCGCCGAGTGGTTGTAAAGACGAAAATGCCCGGCACAAGGCCGGGCATCTCGACTTGATTGAGGGCGCCTGCGACGCGACGACGCTTCCGGCGTCAGGCGTGATACTGGCCGCCGTTCACGGTCAGCGTCGAGCCGGTGATGAAGCCCGCGTCGTCGGCCGCGAGGAAGACCACCGCGCGCGCGATCTCCTCGGGTTCGCCGAGCCGATTGACCGGAATCTGCGGGATCACGTTCTTCTCGAGCACGTCCTTCGGCACCGCCTGCACCATTTCGGTGTTGATGTAGCCGGGGCAGATCACGTTGACGGTGATGCCGCCCTTGGCGTTCTCCAGCGCCAGCGCCTTGGTGAAGCCGATGTCGCCGGCCTTTGCCGCCGAGTAGTTGACCTGGCCGAACTGGCCCTTCTGGCCGTTGATCGAGGAGATCGAGATGACGCGGCCGAACTTGCGGGCACGCATGCCCTCGATCACCTGGCGCGTCATGTTGAACAGCGAGCCGAGGTTGGTGTTGATCACGGCATTCCACTGCTCGACCGTCATCTTGTGGAATGCGGTATCCTTGGTGATACCGGCATTGTTGACGAGCACGTCGACCGGGCCGAGATCGGCCTCGACCTGCTTCACGCCGGCCGCGCAGGCGTCGAAGGACGCAACGTCCCACCTGTAGACGGGGATCCCGCTCTCCGCCTTGAACTTCTCCGCCGCGGCGTCATTGCCGGCGTAGCTTGCCGCCACCTTGTAGCCCGCCGCTTTCAGCGCCTTGCTGATCGCAGCTCCAATGCCCCGCGTTCCGCCCGTCACCAATGCAACACGTGCCATGTCCGTCTCCTCCTTGGCCGTCTTTTATAACCGGATAACTCCGGTCTACGCACTCACAACCAAGCGCGATGAGATCGTCGCGCTTCAGCTCCCTTTTGAGCATGATCGTTTCGGAAAACCGCCTCACACTTGTCCGGATCATGCTCTCGAAAACAAAAATGCCCGGCGCAAAGCCGGGCATCTGTTTTATCAGCTCGCGCCACGGTTGACAGATGATCTTTTCATCACCTAACCCGCCTCGCTGCCTTTTGTTCAGTCGCGTGCAACGCACATAGCGATGCCCATGCCGCCGCCGATGCACAGCGTCGCGAGACCCTTCTTGGCATCGCGCTTCTGCATCTCGTGCAGCAGCGTCACCAGCACGCGCGCACCGGACGCGCCGACCGGATGGCCGATCGCGATCGCGCCGCCATTGACGTTGACCTTGGCCGGATCCCAGCCGAGGTCCTTGTTGACGGCGCAGGCCTGCGCCGCGAACGCCTCGTTGGCCTCGATCAGGTCGAGGTCGGCGATGTTCCAGCCGGCCTTCTTCAGCGCGGTGCGCGAGGCGGGGATCGGGCCGGTGCCCATGATCTTGGGGTCGACGCCGGCCTGGCCCCACGAGACGATGCGGGCGAGCACCTTCTTGCCCTGCTTGGCGGCTTCCTTGGCGGTCATCAGCACGACGGCGGCGGCGCCGTCATTGATGCCGGAGGCGTTGCCGGCGGTCACGGTGCCGTCCTTCTCGAAGGCCGCGCGGAGCTTGGCCATCGCATCGAGAGTGGCGCCATGGCGCGGATACTCGTCGGCGTCGACCACGATATCGCCCTTGCGGGACTTGATGGTGACCGGGACGATCTCGTCCTTGAACTTGCCGGCCTTCTGCGCCGCCTCGGCCTTGTTCTGCGAGCCGACCGCGAACTCGTCCTGCTGCGAACGGGTGATCTGGTACTGCTTGGCGACGTTCTCGGCGGTGTTGCCCATGTGGTAACCGTTAAAGGCATCCCAGAGGCCGTCCTTGATCATGGTGTCGATCAGCTCGAGGCCGCCCATCTTGACGCCGCCACGCAGATATTGCGCGTGCGGGGCCATGCTCATCGATTCCTGGCCGCCCGCGACGACGATCGAGGAGTCGCCGTTGAGCAGCGCCTGGTAGCCGAGCGCGACCGTGCGCAGGCCCGAGCCGCAGAGCTGGTTGACGCCCCAGGCCGGGCTTTCCACCGGAATGCCGGCCGCGATCGAGGCCTGGCGGGCCGGGTTCTGGCCTTGAGCGGCAGTGAGGATCTGGCCCATGATGACCTCGGAGACCTGGCCGGCCTCGACGCCGGCGCGCTCCAGCGCCGCCTTGATGGCGATCGCGCCGAGATCGTGGGCCGGCGTGGTGGCGAACGCGCCGTTGAAGCTACCGACGGGGGTGCGGGCGGCGCTGACGATGACGACATCGTCTGACATGGACATCTCCTATGGTTGTAGCTGGGTTTCTCGACGGCGGGCGGCCGGTTTGGCGGGCCTGTCTCTTGATGACTATCCTGTAAATCTGATTGAGGCCTGTCAATCGGACTGTCGCGCAAATCGCGCCGCGGCGCACTCAAAATGACGCCCTTGGTACATTCCTGAGCAAATCCTATGCTTTGGAATTAACCGCACAGCACAAAACTGTAGCCGAACCGCTTTGAAAATGCTTACCTTTGCTGCGATGCGTTGCATTTAGCCCTGCGGCGATGCCGTCGGGGTTCCAGGTTCTTCGGTGTTGAAGTGAGAGCCCATGGCAAAATCTGAACAACCGACCACGATCAAGAAATACGCGAACCGGCGGCTCTATAATACCGGTACGAGCACCTATGTGACGCTCGAGGACCTCGCGGCGATGGTGAAGGAAGGCGAGGATTTCCTCGTCTATGATGCCAAGACCGGCGACGACATTACCCGCTCCGTGCTTGCGCAAATCATCTTCGAACAGGAAAACAAGGCCGGGCAGAACCTGCTGCCGACGACCTTCCTGCGGCAGCTGATCCGCTTCTACGGCGACAGCATGCAGATGGTGGTGCCGAAATATCTCGAACAGTCGATCGAGACGCTGACCAAGGAACAGGAGAAGTTCCGCAAGCAGATCGCGGGCGCCCTGAGCGGGACGCCGTTTGCTCCCTTGGAAGAACAAGTCCGCCGCAACATGGAGCTGTTCCAGCAGACCTTCTCGATGTTCAAGCCGTTCGTGCCGCCGCGCGGCGGCGCCGAGCCCGAGAAGGTGCCGGAGCCCACACCTGACGACGGCAACATCGACGACCTTCGCCGCCAGATGAAGGACATGCAGGAACGCCTCGAGCGCATGTCACAGCCGGCGAAGAAGGACGAATAGTCCCTTCGCCGGTCGGCCGGACCACCGGCCGTATCGCCTTCGCGGAAATCCCGACGGCGCCGGCTCTTTGCCGGCGTCAGGCGCCCCTCGCTTCGCCGAGCATGCTCTTGCGGACGATCGCGTGCACGCCCCAATTGCCGTCGGCCACCTGCGTGACGCCGAAATCGACGCCGAGTGAGATCAGCGCCAGCGCCTCGTCCTCGCTGAGGCCATAGCACTCCATCAGGAATTTGCGCGTCGCCCGGAATGCGTTGCGCAGCGCCAGATCGACCGACGAGCGCTGGTAGATTTCCGACTGCGCGTTGCGCCCGAGTTCGCGCAGATAATTGCCGTAGCTGAAGCCGTGCAGGATCCACTCCTCCGGCGTTTCCAGCAGCGGATGCGCAAGCCCCTCGACATGCGGCCTGGTCGCCTTGCCGCTCTTGTGCACGATGAAGCGAAACTGGCCGGTGAGCGAGAGCTCAAGCGCGGTGCCGTTGACCTCGCCGTCGCCTTGCGCGAAATGCGGATCGCCGATCGAGAACAGCGCGCCGGGCACCGCGACCGGCAGATACAGCGTGGTGCCCCTGGTGGCGCGCCAATTGTCGACATTGCCGCCGAAATAGCCGGGCGGAATGGAATCGATGATGTCGGACTCGCGCGGCGCCACCGCCATGAAGCCGAAATGCAGCCGCGCCGGAATCCGCACGCCGGCGAGCACGCCGGGCCGCTTCTCGATGGTGGCGTGATCGACCGGCACGCCCGGATAATCCATCGTCTCGTGGCGCACGCCGAACGGATCGGTCTGCGGCGTCCAGCGATAGGAGTAGAGCGCGCGCGCCCATTCGGCCTGCGCGTCGGTCTCGAAGATCGTGATGGTCTCGCGCCTGGCCGGCGGGTCGATCAGGTCATTGTACTGAAAGCCCCACCAGGCCGCGGCATTGCTGCCGAACGACTTGCCGGCGAAGGCCGGGTTGGCCGACGGCCGCGGCCAGATGTCGAGGATCTGCACCTCGAGGACGTCGCCGGGCTCCGCGCCGCAGACATGGATCGGGCCGGTGCAGATGTGCACGCCAAAGCCTTCGCCGGCGCCGCGGCCGAAGATCGAACCGTCCATCGGTCCCGCGCCGCGCCGTTCGACCGACTTGCCCTGGGCGGTCCAGTGAAACACGCTCTCGGCGCCGGGATCGCCCTTGATCATGCGTTCGTAATCGTCGAAGGCGTGCTGGGTCAGCGTCTCGATCGTCACCAGCGCGCCCGACTGCACGCGCATGACCGGCGGGATGGCGCGGCTGAGATAGCCCCAATGGGCGGTCTCCCTGCAAATCTTGAGATGGTGCTGCGAGGCGCCGCGTCCTTCCGGCGCCGCCAGAGGCGGCTCGTCCGGCAGCACCGGCTCTTGCGGCACCGCCGTGTCGCGCGCCACCGCACTTGGCGCGAGCCGCAACACCGTTGCGCTGCCGCGCGCCAGCCGCGGCCGGCCGCGGGTGCGCTCGGTCTCGGCATCGCGCGGCACCGCCTTGCGGAAGTCGCGCGGCGAGGTACCGTAGGTCGCGCTGAACATGCGGCTGAAATGCGCCTGATCGGTGAAGCCCCAGCGATAGCTGATTTCGGCGATGCGCTGGTCGGCATAGTTCGGATCGATCAGGTCGTTGCAGCACCGTTCCAGCCGCCGCTCGCGCACATAGGCCGAGAACGTCGTGCTCTGCCGCTCGAACAGCCGCTGCAGATAGCGCTGCGACAGCCCTTCCTGGCGCGCGATGTCGGCGATGGTCAGGCTGGCATTGCCCAGTTGGGCCTCGATCGCGGCATCGACCCGCCGCAGATGGCCGGCCTGGACCTGCGTCATCGCTTCGGCGTCGAGCCGCGTCTCGCCGAGCAATGCACCGGCGACGAGCTCGGTGATCGCAACCTCGGCCGTGGCGAGATCGGCCTTGTCCACGATCGCGAAATTGCCGCCCAATGTCCGCATCACCGGACGGACCGCAGCAGCCGCGATCGTCGCGCCGAGCACGGCCGGCAGGCGCAAGCGATTGTGGCCGAGCCTGCCGAGCAGCCGCTCGCGCGGCAACTCCAGCAGCAGGATCTCGAAATCCTCCCGCAACATCATGCGCCAGGGCGATTGCAGGTCGCACACCGCGACGTCGTTGTCGGCGAACTCGCAACTGCGCGGGCCGGACGCGATGCTGCCGCGACCGTAGGCATGGAAGATGATGGCAACCCGCGCCGGCACTCCCGGCGACGCCGCATGACCGTTGCAGACGATCTGCTGCTCGGTGGAGCGCAGCAGCGCAAGCTGCGCGCCGCTGGTCGAGCGCTTCGCGGTCAACTCGCCGAACTGGAACTGGCCGGCCTCCGGCAATTCGCAATCGAGCTGCAGTCCGGCCAGCACCTCGCGCCAGACCTCCCGCCGGTTTTGCCGCGGGATCGCATCGACCGAAACCCGGTAGGTCGTCGCGACCATCACCCCTCCTGGCCGGAGCGTCGCGACCTTCAAGTCACGGCGCCGTGAAGGCAGCGTGCACCGATTGCAGGCAGGCGGCAAGCGTGTTGCGTCAGCACATGCTGCCCAGCCTGCGTGCAATGCCGCGTCTGCCGAGCAAGGGCCGTCTGCGCTGATCGCAGCGCAACTTGATCGAATGCGTCCAAATTCTTGACCATTGCGGCCATGCCGCGATGCGAAGGAGGCGACGGCAGGCGACTTGCAGGCCTTTGCGCGTGCTTTCACGCCGCGAGGAACAGAAGAGCGCCTGCAAATTATTGGGCGCGCCCGGTCATGTCGGGATGGCGCGGCGCGATGCACTCTCACGCCCACTTCGACCCAAGGAGAGCCAAAGATGTGCGCAGGTGACGACAAGAACTGCCCGGACTTCGAATTGCATCATCGCCAGTTCAAGGAGACCCTCGACCGGGAACGCCGCTCGTTCCTGCGCTCGAGCTTCGCGGCGGCGGGCGGCGCGGCGGCGATGACCGCCGGCGGCATCTCGCTGGTGACGCCGAAGATGGCGGCCGCCGCCGAGAAGCATCAGCCGGCGCAGCGCGCCTATCACCATCTGCCGGCGAATGCCGACACCGTGCATTGGGGCTATTTCAGCAAGACGCTGAAGCCGCGCGTCGAGATCAATTCCGGGGACTTCATCACGATCGAGGCGCTGACGCATCACGCCAATGACGACGCTGAGCGCATGGTCAAGGGCGACCCCGGCGTCGAGAGCGTGTATCTCTGGACCAAGGAGAAGAAGGGCGTGAACCGGCGCGGCGCCGGCCCGATGGATGCCTCGCTGTTCGGACGCGGCGCGGGCGAAGGCCTCGGCGTGCATATCTGCACCGGGCCGGTGTTCGTGCGCGGTGCCGAGGAAGGCGACGTGCTCGAGCTGCGTATCATCGACGTGGCGCCGCGGCCCTGCGCCAACCCGAAATATTCCGGCAAGGCGTTCGGCAGCAACGCTGCGGCATCGTGGGGCTTCCACTACAAGGATCTGCTCACCGAGCCGAAGCCGCGCGAGGTCGTCACGATCTACGAGGTCGACGCCACCGGTGAGCGCAACTGGGCGCGCGCCGTCTACAACTTCACCTGGACGCCGCAGACCGATCCGTCCGGCGTGGTGCACAAGACCATCGACTATCCCGGCGTGCCGGTCGATCATTCGACGGTCAAGGAGAACCACGGCATCCTGAAGAACGTCCGCATCCCGGTGCGTCCGCATTTCGGCGTGATCGGGCTTGCGCCCAAGGAGGCCGAGTTCGTCGATTCGATCCCGCCGAGCTACACCGGCGGCAACATCGACAATTGGCGCATCGGCAAGGGCGCCACGATGTATTACCCGGTGGCGGTCGAGGGCGGGCTGCTCTCGGTCGGCGATTCCCACGCCTCGCAGGGCGATTCCGAACTGTGCGGCACCGCGATCGAATGCTCGCTCAACGGCACCTTCCAGATCATCCTGCACAAGAAGGCGGACCTCGCCGGCACCGCGCTGG
The DNA here is from genome assembly GCF_054056355.1 of Bradyrhizobium sp. USDA 3364. Taxonomy (NCBI): domain Bacteria; kingdom Pseudomonadati; phylum Pseudomonadota; class Alphaproteobacteria; order Hyphomicrobiales; family Nitrobacteraceae; genus Bradyrhizobium; species Bradyrhizobium sp. USDA 3364. The sequence goes on along the minus strand of NZ_JBSRYG010000002.1, from coordinate 3,109,531 downwards.
AAGCGCTCGACTATCCGATGCTGGAGACCCAGGACGAGTGGCTGGTGCACGGCTTCAGCTACGCCAACTATCTGAGCGAGCTCGGCTCCGGCGCGCAGACCGAGATCTACAAGAAGTCGTCGGTCGACCTCGCTCTGCGCGACGCCTTCCGCAAGATGCGCAGGTTCCTGATGACGACGAAGAAGCTGACCGAGGACGAGGCCATCTCGCTGATCTCGCTCGGCGTCGATTTCGGCGTCACCCAGGTGGTCGACGGCAATTGGGGCGTCCACGCGGTGATCCGCAAGGACATCTTCGCCGGCGGCGACAGCTGACGAAAGGCCAGGAACGAGCGTGGCGGTCAGCCGAAGAAAGGCGAGTAGGGCTTTGCTGCGCGCACCTAATCCAACGTCGCCCCGGCGAAAGCCGGGGCCCATAACCACAAATGTCGGTTGCTCAAAGCAAGCGTCTGCCAGATCGCTTTATCGAGAAGCCGCGGCGTATGGGTCCCGGCCCCCGTGCGCAATTGCGCACTAGGCCGGGACGACACTGTCAATTTGGCGAATAGCTCACCCGGCGGCCGGAACCGTCTTCTCCGCCGGCACGTTCCACGGCCGGTCCGGCGAGGCGAGGCCTATCAGGCGGCCCTGGATGAAGTCGCAGCCCCATTCGCGCAGCATCGCGGCGGCTTCCTCGTCCTGCACCCACTCGGCGACGGTCTTGATTTCAAGCCGGCGCGCGAGATCGATCAGCGTCTGCACGAAAGCGCGGTCGTCTGCCGAGCGCACGATGTTCTGCACGAAGGCGCCGTCGATCTTGACAATATCGACACCGAGCTTGCGCAGGTTGCGGAACGAGGTGTAGCCGGCGCCGAAATCGTCGATCGCGATCCGGCTGCCGAAATTCTTCAGCCGCGTGACGAAGCCGCGAACGTCGTCGATGTCCTGGATCGCGACCGTCTCGGTGATCTCGACGATCAGTCGCTCGCCGACGCCGGGATGCGCACGCATCAGCGATTCGATGGTGGCCCACCAGTCCGGATCCATCGTGGTGTCGGGCGAGATGTTGAGGCTGAGCTGCACGCCGGGCGCTGCGGCGAGCTCGGCGATGGCGAGCTCCAGCACGCGGTGATCGACCAGCCGGATCAGGCCGAGCCGCTCGGCGACCGGCACGATGTCGGGCGCGAGCAGCGCGCGGCCGTCGTCCTGCTCCATGCGAACCAGGCACTCGTAGAACGCGGGCTGGCGCAGGCGTGCATCGACCACGGGTTCGAAGCCGATCACGATGCGGCGTTCGTTCAGCGCGGTGACGATCTCGTCGGTGACGCGGATGTTGACGCGGCGCTGCGCATCGCGCTCGACATTCGGCTTCCACAGCGCGAACGAGCCGGCGCGGCGGCTCTTGGCGGCGTCCAGCGTCTCCTGGGCGCGGTTGACCGCCTCCTCCGCCGACCTCGCATGGCGCGGGATGGTGACGGCGCCGATCGAGACCGTGACCGACACCGGGCCGGACTTGGTCGGCACCACCTCGTCGCGGACCGCGGCCAGGAAGCGCTCGGCCGCGACGTTGGTATCGTCGACGGTGCAGTTGCGCAGGATCAGGCCGAACTTGTTGCCGGAGAAGCGGCCGAGCATATCGCCGCTGCGCAGCCGGGCGCGGATCCGCTTCGCGACCTCGGCGATGACGGCATCGGCAACGTCGAAGCCGAAGGCATCGTTGACGCGCGCCAAATGATCGATGCCGATCAGCATGAAGGCGCAGGAGGTGCGGAAGCGCGCGCACTCCTCGATCGCCTCCGCGAGCGAGGCGATCAGATTGGTGCGGTTGAGCTCGTTGGTCAGCGGATCGTGCCGCGACAGTTTCAAGAGCTGCTCGTCGCGGGCGTGCCGCTCATTGTTGATGCGGACGACGCCCTGCACCAGCGCCGGCCGGCCGTCGGCGCCTGCAAACCAGCAGCCGGTCTCCTCGATCCAGATCACCGGCGCCGAAGTGATGGCGCGCACGCCATATTCGATCCGGTAGGGAACGCCCTCCCCGCTCAGTGCCGGCGCCGACTTGCCGAGCCCATCCGACCGAACCGAGCGCAATGGCTCGATCAGCTTGGCGAGCTCGACGCCGCTTGCAAGCGCCGCAGGGGGGATGTCCGGGAAGACCGTCGCCACGTTGTCGCTCCACGCGATCGCGTCGGTCGCCAGGTCCCAGGCGAATGTCGCTTGGCCGAGCGAGGCGAGGATGCTGGCAGCCGGCGGGACAGGGGGCATCGAACATGTCTCGATTCGGGACGGCGCCCGGTGATTCTCCACGCACTCAAGATAGTGGTTCCGGCGAATCCAACGCTAGGAGAAGTTGATAAATAATCTGGAAACCACGTTTTCGACTGCCCGGGAACGAACTGGGGATGGCGGGCATGACCCTTGCCACAAGGAGGTTGCGGAGGGACGCAACGTCCCAAACTATGACGCTCCAACGGGTCGCAGGCGATGCTCGATATCGATCAGTCAGAAAACCTGGACGGTGAGTTCACAGGCGATGCCGGAGCAACCAGCACCGCCCTGGTGCCGCTGGCCGCGACCACCCATTGGGCGCCCAAGATCCCGCTGCCGCATGCCGACCCGTCGTTTGTGGCGCACCTGATCGCGACCGCGGCGCACGAACCGCAGACGCGCGGGCTGCGGCGTGGGTCACTGGCCGACGCGCAGAGCGCCTACGGCCCGCATACCGACGAGCGCCGCAGCGTGGCGCGGCGCACAAGGCAAATCATCTAGATAGATTAGGAAGGATCAGCGCTGCGGCGCGTCCGACGGCGGGTGGCCGCCGGGCTGCAAATCCGGCGAGGTGACCGTCGGCTTTGGCGCGGACTGATCGAGCAGCACGGATTCCGCGACCGATGTCGCGGTCGGAACCGGCGCGGCCGGCGGTGGCGCGGCAGGCGTCGGTGCGGCGACGGGCGCCGGTTCAGGCCGCGGCGTTGGCTGCGCGACCGGCGGCGCCTCGGGGGCCGCAGGCTGCGATCTGCTGACGCTCGGTGCCGGTGCGGCGGGTACGGCGACCGCGCGGCGGCGGGTGCGCAGCGCAATGCCGGAAATGAAAATCGACCAGCGCCAGCAGCGCGAGCAGGAAATAGGTCGAGTTGCCGAATTTCGGCCAGAGCACGAATTCGGCAGCAGCAGCGCCGAACACGATCAGCGACAACAGATGATCGGTGAGAAATTTCGCGCCGGGGCGCGCGCCCTTGATGACCTCGAGCAGCAACAGCAGCACGCCGGCGGCGAGCAGCATGTCGCTGAGCGTGATCTGCCATTCCTCGCCCGACAGCAATGTCAGCCTGATCAGCGGATCCGTGAAGGACACGCCGGGCATCAGGAAGGCGATGATGTTGTAGACCGCGAGCGGAACGAGCAGCAGCGGAAAACCGACCATCGGGGCTTGCGCCTTATTCAGGGAGAACAGCAATGCGGCGATGCTCGGTGGCCTCGCCGCGGATGCGCCCGTCTTGACCGCACTCGTTGGCCGAATTCAGGCGCAGCGCCGTTTTGATTGGAGCATGATCTTACCGGAAAACCGCTAAGCACTTTTCCGGATCATGCTCTAGCCAGCGGCGCGACAACCGAATGTCCGATCAGGACTCTTTCTTGGCCTTCAGGACTTGGCGGCCCTTGTACATGCCGGTCTTCAGGTCGAGGTGGTGCGGCCGGCGCAGCTCGCCGGAGTCCTTGTCCTCGACATAGGTCGGGGTCTTGATCGCATCGGCCGAGCGGCGCATGCCACGGCGCGACGGCGAGGTTTTTCTTCTGGGAACGGCCATGACGGTGTCCTCTAGGGGTGTTGCGGAGGCATCGTCCGAAATGGGGACGAGCGCACAGCGCTTCAAAGCGCCAGCTGCGATGCCGGTAAGGCCGCGCTTATAGAGGAAGGGCCCGCGTAAAGCTAGGGCCGGAGACAGCAAAATGCGCCCGAAATCGGCTCAGGAGCCGCGATTTTCGCGCCAGCAGCGGGTCACGGAGTTGGCCCGGGCCATATAGGTGCCGGACAGCCTGCGCACCCCCGGCCCCGGGTTGCGGGCGTTCCTCTTGACCGGATTCGGCAGGATCGCCGCCAAAAGCGCCGCTTCGCGGGGCGATAGTGCCGCGGCCGACCGGCCGAAGGCATATTGCGCTCCGGCTTCGGCGCCAAACTGGCCGGATGGGCCCATTTCCGCGATGTTGAGGTAGATTTCCAGGATCCGCTGCTTGGGCAGCACCAGATCGATCCAGAGCGCCAGCGGCAGCTCCAGCCCCTTCCGGATCACGCTGCGGCCGGACCACAGGAACAGGTTCTTGGCGACCTGCTGGGTGATGGTCGAGCCGCCGCGCGCCACCTCGCCGTCTTCGGCGTCGTCCAGCACCTCGCGCAGCGCACCCCAGTCGATGCCCCGGTGCTTGCAGAAATGCGCGTCCTCCGCGCCGACCACGGACCGCGGCAGGTAGGGCGACATCGTGCCGAAATCGATCCAATGCCGCGTGACCGGGGCCCCTCGCAGGGTCCGCCACGCCATCAGGGCCGAAACCGGCTGGCCGGTGCGGTAGAACGGCGCCACCAGATAGGGCAGCAACAGCAGGGCCAGCAAAACCAGCAATAAAATTCGGACAATGCGCAAGACGAGGGTTTCCGGGGAGGACCTTTCCAGGAAGGATTTGGAACCCGCCCGCCAGAACACGGCCGGCGCCGTCAGACGTCTGCGGGATAATTCACGGTTTTTCCAGCACTTTTAAGGCGCAATCCGTCGCAGGGTGGAATTGACGAAGCCGATCCCATCAACGATTGTCCGGCCGAAAATCGATCTGGAGCAATTCTTAATGACGACCGGTACTGCAGAGTTTTCCAAGCGGCTGGACCAGACCGCGGAGGATACCGAAGCCCTGCTCGCGAAACTGCTGTCCGACGCGACCGAGAGCGACGAGATCGTGCGCCCGAAGCGGCTGATCGAGGCCATGCGCTATTCGAGCCTCGGCGGCGGCAAGCGGTTGCGGCCGTTCCTCGTGGTCGAGAGCGCGGCGGTGTTCGGCGTTCCCCGCGAATCCGCGCTGCTGGCCGGCGCTGCGCTCGAATGCATCCACTGCTACTCGCTGATCCACGACGACCTGCCGGCGATGGACAATTCCGACCTGCGCCGCGGTCGCCCGACCCTGCACAAGGCCTATGACGACGCGACCGCGATCCTCGCCGGCGACGCGCTGCTCACGATCGCCTTCGACATCATCACCCGCGATGCGATCCACAAGGACGCCCAGGTGCGCCTGCTGCTGACCCGTGCGCTGGCACGCGCCTCCGGCGTCGGTGGCATGGCCGGCGGCCAGATCCTCGATCTTGCCGGCGAAGGCCGCTTCGGCGACCGCGAGCCGGTCGACGTCGCCCGCCTGCAGCAGATGAAGACCGGCGCGCTGCTCCGCTTCGGCTGCATCGCCGGCGCGATCCTCGGCCAGTCCTCGCCGCAGGAATACCAGGCGCTCGACGATTACGGCAAAGCGCTCGGCGAAGCCTTCCAAATCGCCGACGATCTGCTCGACGTCGAGGGCGACGCCGCCGCACTCGGCAAGCCTGCCGGCGCCGACGCCGCGCTCGGCAAGACCACCTTCGTCACCCAGCTCGGCATCGATGGCGCCAAGCAGCGCGTGCGCGACCTCCTGGCCCGCGCCGACGCTGCGCTGTCGGTGTTCGGCAGCCGCGGCGACGTGCTGCGCGCGGCGGCCCGCTTCGTCGCAGAGCGCAAAAACTAGCAGCGCGACATGAACAAGGAGTTCGACGACCGCCTTGTTCGTTTCCGCAAGCTGCCGATGCCGGTCCGCGTCGTCGTGGGCCGGCCGCGCACCTTCGTCTCGATCGCATTAGGCATCGTCGTCGCCCTGCTGATCCCCGGCTCGACACGCCTCGTCACGCGCCTGCTCGCCGGCTGGGACGCCTTCGCCGCGCTCTATCTCGTGCTCGCCTATGTGATGATGCTGCGCTGTGGCGTCGCCCACATCAAGCGCAGCGCCAAATTGCAGGACGATGGCCGTTTCCTGATCCTGCTGCTGACGGCGTTCGGCGCGCTGGCGAGCCTGCTGGCCATCGTGTTCGAACTCGGCGCCTCCAAGGGCAGCCCGGCCGGACTGGCGGTGGCAATCGTCACCATCACGCTGTCATGGACGATGGTCCACACCGCGTTCGCGCTGCACTACGCCCACGAATTCTACCGCGGCAAGACGTCCGGCGGATTGCAGTTCCCGAGCGGCGATGCACATGCCGACGCCGATTACTGGGACTTCGTCTATTTCTCGTTCGTGATCGGGATGACCGCGCAGGTCTCCGACGTCGGCATCACCGACAAGATCATCCGCCGCACAGCGACGGTGCACGGCATCATCTCGTTCGTGTTCAACACCGCGCTGCTGGCCCTGATGGTGAACATCGCGGCGAGCGCGATCTAGATCGCAATGCGTTTCCACGGAAACGCATCACGATCTCATCTCTTGTTTGTTGAGCATGGTCTTTTCGGAAAACCGGTTTCCACTTTTCCGGATCATGCTCTAGCAGCGCGATTTCAATCGCCGTCCCATGGGCTCGTCATGCCCGGGCTCGTCCCGGGCATCCGCGTGTTACGTTCCGCTGGTTGGAAAGACATGGATGGCCGGGACAAGCCCGGCCATGACCGCGTGGGACCGGCGGTTCGGATTTGGCTGGTCACGACATTTCGGGCACGATCGCGCCAACGAGAACAAGACACGGAGGACGTCATGCGGGGCACAAGCGCACCGGTTCCAGCCGCCCGATCCGGCACGATCGGCGGCATGGCCCGAAGTCTCCTCGCCCTCGCGCTGCTGGCCGGCTGCGTCGCGGGCTGCGGCCTGGTCGACGCCGTGTTCGACGGCTTCAAGCACGCCAAGGCCGTCGAGAACGACCTCTTTGCGATGGTCGGGGTCAAACCGGCGGTCGCGTTCAATTGGCACAATGGCCGGCTCACATCGGTAACCGTCACCTTCCCGAACCTGCTCCAGGATAGGCCGATGCAGGAACTCGCCGACGCCGCGCGCACCGCGGTCGGCAAGGAGTTCAAGCAGCGCGCCGACAACGTCGTGCTCGCCTTCTCGCTGGGGCCGTCCGAGACCAGTTCGGTCCAAGCCGACCAGACTCAGGGCAAGCACTTGCCCTAGGTGGTGTGGACACTTATCGTGTCCATAGGACGATTGCAGCGAGAGTGACGACGGCTCGGTAATTTCGGGCTGTCTTTTCGAAGCGCGTTGCGACGCGGCGGAACTGCTTGAGTTTGCTGAAGCAGCATTCGACGAGATGCCGCTGGGCATAGAGATGCTTGTCGAGCGGATGCTTGAGTGCACGTGACGGGTTGTTGGGGATGACGGCGAGCGCGCCCTTGGCCGCGATGGCTTGGCGCAAGTGATCGGCGTCATAGGCCGTATCGGCCATGACCACCTCGGCGGGCAATCCCTCAATCAAGGTGGCGGCTTGCGGTGCATCGCCCTTCTGGCCCGCGGTGAGCGTGAACCGCACGGGGCATCCCAAACCTCGGACGGCCATATGTATCTTGGTGCTCAAGCCGCCGCGCGAGCGGCCGATCGCCTGATCTTCAGACCCCCTTTTTTCGCCCCGGCGGCGTGCTGATGCGCCCGGACGATGGTGGAATCGACGATCAGATATTCGAAGTCCGGATCATCGGACATCGCCTCGAAGATCCGCAACCAGACACCCTTGGTGCTCCATCGACTGAAGCGCCGGAACACGCTGTTCCAATCCCCAAACGCCTCCGGAAGATCACGCCAGGGAGAGCCGGTGCGAACGATCCAGAGCACCCCTTCCACGAACATCCGGTTGTCGCGTCCGGTCGAACCCTTCTGGTCAGGCCGGCCGATGATGAGCGGCGCCATGCGCTCCCAAGCCGCGTCGCTCAACACCAAACGATCCATCACACCCAAGGCCGCCTCCCAAAACAAGCCTTGAATCTGATTTGCCCTCAAAAGGGAATCCTTAGAGTCCACACCGCCTAGAGCATGATCCGGAAAAGTGGAAACCGGTTTTCCGAAAAGATCATGCTCAAACAAAGAGATGAGATCGTGATGCGTTTCCGTGGAAACGCATTACGATCTAGCGGATTTATTCCCCGCTCTGCGTCACATGCTCCTGATATTGCGGCAGGTCGTCCGATATCGCGTACCACGGCGCCTTGGAGCCGACGAAGATATGAGCGGTCGGCCGGATCGCCGGTGCATCGCGCAGCGTTCCCATCGTGACATGGACATAGGCGCCGTCGCGGACCTGCGAATAGAGCAGCGACCCGCAGCGGCCGCAATGCGCGTCATGGGTGACTTCATCGCCGTAGATCAGGAGACGGTCGGCGCCGCTGACGACCGCGAATTTGTCGCGCACGATTCCCGCGAACGGCTTGAATGCCGATCCCGTGGTGCGCCGGCAGTTCGAGCAGTGACAATTCAGCGCATAGGCAAACGCGTCGGCCACCTCGTAGCGCACGTCGCGGCAGAAGCATTCGCCGGTCAGGATACGAAGGTTCGAATTTGCGTTCGAATTTGCAGATGCGGTCACAACTTGCTCCTCACGCGAAATTTTGCCACCTGCCATGGCGCGATGCGGTGGTTCATGCATAAATTCTAGAGCCCTTTCCGTTCCGATTGAATCGGAACGGGGGCTCTGGATTCTTGTTTGACGCGTTTTCTTCACGCGAACCGGTACCCACTTCGCTCGAAAACGCTCCAGTAGACCAAAACCCTGCCGGGAGGACCACCAATGAGCCAAGATCGATCCACCGTCGAAGGCGTCGTGCAGACCTATTTCGACGGTCTCTACGAGAGCAATGCCGACAAGCTCGCCGAGGCCTTTCACCCGAGCGCCGATTTGCGCTGGGTCGAGAAGGGCGAGCTCAAGGTGCTGACCGTGCCGGACTGGCTCGCTCTGGTGCGCAAGCGCACCTCGGCGAAGGCCGAAGGCAAGCCGCGCGAGGATTTCATCGTCACCATCGACCGCTCCGACGACAACACCGCCTTCATCAAGGTGCGCTGCCAGCTGCCGCCGCGCTATTTCACCGACTATCTGGTGGCGATGAAGCTCGCCGACGGCTGGCAGATCGTCTCGAAGTCCTATCGCTACGACCTCAGGGACTGACGGACGGCCGCGCCGCATAGAGGCTTTGAAACTGACGTTTCCACATCGTCATGCCCGGCTTGTCCCGGGCATCCACGTCTTGTTTCCCAGTAAAGGAAGACGTGGATGGCCGGGCATAGGCGAGCGGAAGCGACGCCGTTCTTCGAACGGCTATGCCCGGCCATGACGGCGTCGATAAGGTCTGCTCACGCCATATGCGATCGCCCTGGGCCGGACCGCATTGACTGGCGCTGGTTTCCGGGCGAATTGAGCCCGTCATGGAAGCCAAGTTTCAGATTTTTCTCACTTTGCTCGGCGTGCTGGCGGGAACCGCCCTGGTTGCGCGGCGGACCGATATCGCGCCGGCGATCCTGCTGCTGCTGGTCGGCGTCGTGCTCGCCTTCGTGCCAGGCATGCCGTCGCTGGAACTGCCGCCCGAGCTCGTGCTGCTGGTGGTGCTGCCGCCGCTGATCTATTCGGCGAGCGTCGCCATGAGCTGGCGCGAGTTCAAGGCCAACCTGCGGCCGATCATCCTGCTCTCGGTCGGCTGCGTGATCTTCACCGCCTTCATGGTCGCGGCCGCGACCCACTATCTGATCGGCCTGCCCTGGAGCATCGGCTTCCTGTTAGGGGCCATCGTCGCGCCGCCCGACGTGGTCGCGCCGCTCGCGATCGCCCGCAAGCTCGGCATGCCCCGCCGCATCCTGGTGGTGCTCGAGGGCGAAGGGCTCGCCAACGACGCCACCGCGCTGATCCTCTACCGCTTCGCGCTGGCCGCCATCACCACCGGGTTGTTCTCGTTGCCGAAGGCGACCGGCACCTTCTTCGTCATCGTCGCCGGCGAGATCGCGTTCGGCACCGCAGTCGGCTGGCTCAGCCTGCGCGCCCGCCGCAGAGCCCGCGATCCGCAGGTCGAGATCACGCTGTCGCTGATCACGCCCTATCTCGCCTACTGGATTCCCGAGCATTTCGGCGGCAGCGGCGTGATCGCGACCGTCGCCTGCGGGCTCTATATGAGCTGGAACGGGCCGCTGCTGATCTCGGCCGCGACGCGCCTGCAGGGCATCTTCTTCTGGGACTTGATCATCTATCTGATCGAGGGCCTGCTGTTCTTGTTGACCGGCTTCCAGATGCGCTTGCTGTACGAGAAGTCGAAGTCGTTTCCGCTGCACGACATCCTCACCGCCACCGTGCTGGTCGCGGTCATCGTGATCGTGGCGCGCTTTCTCTGGGTGTTTCCCGGCACCTATCTGCCGCGCTGGATCAGCCGGCGGGTGCGCGACCGCGATCCGCTGCCGTCGTGGCGGGCGGTGTTCGTGGTCGCCTTCACCGGCGTGCGCGGCGCAGTGTCGCTCGCCGCGGCGCTGGCGCTGCCGCTGACATTGCCAAGCGGCGACGCCTTCCCGTATCGCGACCTGATCCTGTTCGTCGCCTTCGGCGTGATCTTCGTGACGCTGGTCGGGCTCGGCCTCGGACTGCCGCCGGTGGTGCGCTGGCTCGGCCTCGCCAAGGACGGACGCAGCGAGCATATCGCCGAGCACGAGCAGGAAATCACGGCACGGCGCGACGCGCTGAACGCCGCGCTGAAGTCGCTCGACGCCATCACCGACGACCGCGAGCTGTCCGACGAGGTGGTGAAGCTGCTGCGCTCGCGACACGAGATCCGCATCAACCAGCTGCCCGACGTGCTCGACCCCGACAAGCACGACGTCTCCGCCACCGGCACCGAGCTGACGCGGGAGCTGATCTCCTCCGAGCGAAAGTTCATCCATATGTTGCTGCGCGACGGCAAGATCACCGACGAGACCAGGCGCCGCATCGAGCGCGATCTGGATCTCGAGGAAGCGAGCCTGTCCAATCGCGAGTATCGGCGAATACCGCTCTAATACTACTGCGTCACAAGCCCCTCATGGTGAGGAGCGCGAAGCGCGTCTCGAACCATGAGGCCCGTTCCGTGGCCTACATCCTTCGAGACGCCCGCCCTGCGGGCTCCTCAGGATGAGGGGACAGGGCGTTCTGACGCAGTAGAGCTAACCCGATGTCGTCCCTGCGAAAGCATGCGAAAGCAGGGACGACGGCGAGGGTTACTCCGCCGCCGCGTTCTGCCCGGGACCGCCGACGAAGCCCGCGGGATCGCCGAACCGCTCGATCATCACGGCGGTCAGATCCTTGGTCTTGCTGGTGACGCAGGCGCCGGAACGCACGGCATAGCGATCCTGGTGCTGAACATGCGGCGGCGCCTCGCCCTTTTGCAGCGCGCGGGCCGCCTCCATCATCAGCTTGCGGAAATGCATGATGCCGAGATCGGTCGGGCCGAGATGCTCGCGGGTGCGGTCGGCGATCGGGCCCTGGCTGTCCTGCACCGCGGCGTCCTGCTCGGAGACGCCCTTGATGCCGGTGTAGCTCTTGGTCCGCTGCAGCTTGCGGTCGATCAGATAGTCGTTTGCCCTGTTGCGCAGCGGCACGTAGTTCTCGTCGACGACAGCCATCACGCCGTTGCCGTTGGCGTAACCTTCCCGCTCCGCCGCGGTCAGCGGCCGGTCGGGATTCCAGGCATAGGTGTAGATCCAGCAATTGGTGTCGGTGACCGGCACGAAGGTCTGGCCAAACATGTTCTCGCCCGGCATCGAGCTCGGCGCGTAGCTGTGGAACGGCATCAGGAACTGGGCGATGCGCCAGTAGATGTTGTCGGAGCCGGTGAGCCGTCCGCCCGCGACCGTGAGACCGGCGTCATGCGGATTGATCTTGATCACCGGCCGCGGATCTTCGGCGATCCAGCGCATGTGATCGGTCGCGACCCGGGTCAGCGGATTGACGAAATGCTTCTTGATGTCGAGGATCTCGTTCTCCTCCTTCTCGAAGGAGAGATGCGCGAAGGTGAAATGCGCGGTGTCGATCGAGCCTTCCACCGCCTGCACCCAGTTGCAGTCCTGCCATTTCTTGGTGACGAAGCGGTGCGAGGCCGGCAGCAGCGCCATCTCCAGCGCCGGCAATTCGGGCATCTGATCGGCGGGGCCCATATAGGCCCAGATCATGTCGCCCCATTCGCGCACCGGATAGGACTTGATGCGGATCAGGTCCTTCGCGTTGAGGTCCGGATACGACGTCGGCATGTCGACGCAGCGGCCGTCGGTGTCGAACTTCCAGCCGTGATAGACGCAGCGGATGCCGCATTCCTCATTGCGGCCGAGCCAGAGATTGGCGCCGCGATGCGGGCAGTATTGATCGATGACGCCGACCACGCCGCGCGTATCGCGGAACGCGAGCAGCTCTTCGCCCATGACAACGATCTTCTTCGGGTCGCTGTCCGGCTCCGGGAGCTCTTCGGACAGCAGCACCGGAATCCAGAACCGGCGCAGCAATTCACCCATCCCCGTTCCCGACCCCGCTTCGGTAAGGAACTTGTTGTCTTCGGCGCGAAGCATGGCGTTTCTCCGGGAGTTGTTCTTGATTTTCCCGGAGATTGGCGGAGCGGATGCGGCGCGTCAATGCGATTGCCGGCGCAAGCTGGCCCGCCGGTTCACGGCTTCACATAGGCCCAGCCCTTCTCCTGCAGTTCCATCACGCGCACGACGCCGGACTTCACGACTTCGGCCTGCTTGATGATCGGGATCGACTTGTTCTCGGCCTTCTGCATCTTCTCCTGGGTGTTGCCGCAGGCCTTGAACGACACTTCGGGCACGCTGAGGGCCATTTCCTCGATCCGCGCCTTCACCGGCGAGGTATCCTCGCGCAGCATGTGCAGGCCCGGGCCGAACGTGACCACCTCGATCTTCACCTTTTCACCGAGGCCCTTGTAATATTCGGTCACGTTCGTTGCGTTATTGAGCGTGAGATTCATGGCGGCAGGATCATTGGAATTCACCTGCAGGACCAGACGATGCTCCTTCCCTTTCGGCGCCGCCGCATCATGCATGCGCGCATATGCGGCGCGGTTGCGCATTTCGGCCCTGGCTCGCTGCCTTTCAGATTTCCGAACGTCGCTGGTCCGGGAGGTAGCGGACTGCTCGCCCGGCACCCAGTATTTTCCACCTTGCTCGGCCATCGCGAGTGGTGTGGAAGCCAGCACAGCGATGACAGCCATCGCAACAAATTTCGCAACAGATCCAAAATTGCACATCAAGCATCTCCATCTCGAAAAATCAGCGAACACACGTTTCAATTGCCGGGCCTCGCGACAGCGAGCGGCCATTTGCACGTCGCGGCCATCTTGGCGCGCATCGCGTCCAACCCCGCGAGCGAGAATGTTGCATCATGAGCAGCCCCAGCACCGCGTGAGAGGTGGACAGCGAGGACCGCTCTATCAGGAAGCGCCTGCAGCAACCGAACAACATCGCCCGCGACGGCGACGCCGGAACCGAGCGCCGGCACCGTTGCGGCGACCTGCACCGGCTGACCGTCATTGATGCGATAGGAAATCGCATAGCCGTCGCCCCGGCCCGAGATAGCGGGCCCCGCAAAGGACAATTCGGTCCGCCCAGCGCGGCACCGGATCGACAGCTTCATGGACGAATCGGCCGAATCGGATGTCGTTGCGGTGGCGATCGGCGAATAATCGACGGGAGACGTCGTCTCGCTGATCGTCCAGTTGTCGGCTCTCGACGCTTCGCGGCGCGCCGGGGCTGTGGCGCGCGACAGCTTGTCGAGGCACTCCAGTCGCGCTTCACGTTCAAGCTGGGAACAGGCGCGAAGCTGTGCCATGGGATCTTCCGTCCCCTGCGCCAGGGCAGCGCCGTTCATGACGGCGACCGCAGCAAGCAGCGGGACGGCGAGCCTGGTCATTGCGATGCCCGTGCCGTGGACGACGGACGATCGAGCCACGCCTGCGCGGCAGGAAAGCGCGTGAGGCCGGGCACCGTCGCTCCGAGGTTGATCGACTTCCACTTCGGGTCGAAGCCCGGCCCCTGCAGCTTGTCGATACGCGAGAACAGATGATCGACGAAACGTGCAACGCGCTCAAAACGGTTGCTGTTGGCCGGCCAATTGAAGGCAACCAGAGCGGTCGGTACGGCAATCGTGGCCACGCGATCACCCTGTTTGATCAGGTTTGGGTAGTCGGCTGCATCGAGAACTGCCGGCAGATAATAGTCCTCGAACTTGCTGTCATACGGGACCGGCAGGAACTTGAAACCCGCTTCAAACCGGCCTTTCACAAATGAATCGACCGGCTTCGAGGTAATGAAGACGACGGCGGCCATTTCACCTTTCCGCATCTGCTCGAGCGCGACCTGGTGCGGAATGAAGGTCTTCTCGACCTCGATGCCGAGGCGACTGAAGATCAGCGGACCCGAATAGGCTGCGGCCGTGCCCTGGTTGTTGAAGTTCACCTTCTTGCCGGCGAGGTCTTTCAGACTCTGAATCTCTGGCCGGACGAAGATATGCAACTCGGACGGAAACAGATTCAGGACATAGGCGATCCGTCGCTGGATGTCCGGGACCTGGCTCTTGTATTCCTCGAGTGCGTCGGAATTGATGATCGCCGCGTCGATACCGCGCAAATACAACAGCGAGTTCAGATTCTCCACGGCCCCTCGCGTCACCACCGGGAGAACGTGCAGATTGTCGCCATCATCGACCACGCGGGCCATCTCCGCGGCCAGGCGGATCGGCGCGCCCTCGAGCAGGCCGCCGGCGAGGCCCACGGTCCAGGCATTCATGGTCAGAACTTCAGGCTTGGGCTGGGGCGGTTCGGCCCGGATCAGGCGAGCCTTGGGAGGCTTGGCATGTTGCGGCTGCGCATCTGCCGGGAGAATCTGCAGCGCTGCGAGCAACGACACCAGGGCCGCAAGCAGGAACATTGGGCGCAATGCGGTAGACCTTCTCATCGACCAACTCCTTTGCACGACATTCCGTCGGCGCGTTCGTCCTGGCTGCGAAGACTGTTCAGCGCAGCGCCTCGAATCGCGCTTTGCCTGCTCGATTCCACCAGCCTCCGCACTCGCCCTGCCCTTCGGTCCGGCGGGACTGGCGCCATCCGCGCAGCTCGTCTTTGCTGATCCAAGTGGCAGGGAATTGCCCGCGATGCCGTTGGGCCACGCGGGATGCGTGGCCGGAACGCGGCACATCCAAACGACACTTCACCACCGGGATTGCTGCGAACCATCGGGGAGCCGCGGCACGCATCCTCCTCGGAGGAACTAGCACTTGATCCGACTTGACGCGCGGATCGGCACTCTCACAAGGCGCGTTCCCGACATCGTTTCGAATGACGGTGCTCTCATGTATCCGCGCGTCCAGTATCACCTGCCTCATGGTGATATCGCCCATCTTGATGCGGCATCATAGGGCGCGCGGGCTCACGGATGCTATGACCCGCAAGGATTACCCCTGACATTGCGGGGCTTTAGGCAGGGCTGACGTGTCGCGCTCGGCACGACGGCGCCAGGCAGACGCCGCCCTCACACCGGCCGCTCGCCCTTCACGGTCACGCGGGTGCCGGCGCGGGTGTGCGGCCAGTAGTCCCACATCGCGCGGTGCTGGGCGCAGCGGTTGTCCCAGAACGCGATCGCGTTCTCGGTCCAACGGAAGCGGCACTGGAACAGCGGGTTCTCGGCATGCTGGCAGAGATAGGCCAGCATGGCGTCGCTCTCGTCGCGCGGGACCCCGACGATGAAGCGAGTGAAGCCGCGGTTGACGTAGAGTGACTTCTTGCCGGTCACCGGATGGGTGCGGACCACCGGATGCTCGGCCCGGGGATATTCCCGTTTGTCGGCGACGCCATAGTTTGCGTAGAGGCCGCGGTAGGTCTGCTCGCCGTCATGCAGCGCGGTCAGCCCGTCGAGATAGGCCTTCATGCGGTCCGACAGCGCCTCATAGGCGGCGTACATGTTGGCGAACAGCGTGTCGCCGCCGCGCGGCGGGCACTGCTTGATGTAGAGGATCGAGCCCATCGGCGGCTCGATGTCGCAGGACACGTCGGTGTGCCAGCCCTCGCCATTGGCGCGTGGGCTGTCCTTGTCGGCATAGATCTTCATCAGCGCCGGATCGCCCTCATTAGGTGCCGCCGGATGCACGTGCAGGTCGCCGAACTTGCGGCCGAAGGCGAGATGCTGCTCAGGGCTGATGTGCTGGTCGCGGAAGAAGATGACGAGGTTTTCGGCGAGCGCGCGATGGATCTCGTCCATCTGGCGGTTGGAGCGCGCATCGTCGCCGACCAGCTTGCCGATATCGACCCCGGAGATCTCCGCGCCGATGATCGGCGTCAGCTTCTCGACGCCGATGGTCTCATAGGGCTCGCCCTCGTCGGCGAGGTGGCGGTAGCGCGGACCCTGCTTGCCGGACAGCGAGCTCATGGGTGTTCTCCCGATGGTTCTTGTTTTGACCATCGTAGCCCGGATGCAGCGAAGCGCAATCCGCGCCGCAAAACGTTTACAGCAATCTTCTTCCTTGCGTGCGTAGCGGCGCTAGAGCTTGAACAGGTGGCGTTGGAAGAGATTTAGGATCAGGCCGTCCTTGTATTGAGGTCAGCCGGTCATAAGCCAAACCACGCTCGCCATAAGCATAGCGAAGGACACCACCACAGCGCTGACTAAGGCGATTTCAACGCCGTCTATGCGATCATGATGATCCACCCGCATCCGGTGTCACCTCCCCGCGGGTCGAAAACCGACCCTGACTATTAACTTTTGGGGAGCGTTCAAGTTCCGGCGACTTGTGGCGTTTGCGCCATAGTACCACAGGGTTGTGTTTTGCGAAGGTAAGCAACCCACATCTCGCACCATAACCACCGGCTGTGGTTGAGGGTCCCGGCTCCCGTGCGCAATTGCGCACTAGGCCGGGACGACGGCGGAGTGTGGGGCACGAGCGGAGCGAACTACTCCGCGGCGCCCGCCTGCTCGGGCAGCTTGGCGCCGTTGCCGTAGCGCTGGTCGATATAGTCGATCACCAGCGCCTTGAAGTCGGCGGCGATGCCCGGACCGCGCAGGGTGCGGAACTTCTTGCCGTCGACGAACACGGGCGCGGCCGGCGCTTCGCCGGTGCCGGGCAGCGAGATGCCGATATTGGCGTGCTTGGATTCGCCGGGGCCGTTGACGATGCAGCCCATCACAGCGACGTTGAGCTGCTCGACACCCGGATACTTGGTCTTCCAGGCCGGCATCTCGTCGCGGATGAAATCCTGGATCGAGCGCGCCAGCTCCTGGAACGTGGTCGAGGTGGTGCGGCCGCAGCCGGGGCACGCCGCAACCAGCGGCACGAAGGTGCGGAAGCCCATGGTCTGCAGCAGTTCCTGCGCGACCTGCACTTCCAGCGTGCGGTCGCCGCCGGGCTCCGGCGTCAGCGAGATGCGGATGGTGTCGCCGATGCCCTGCTGCAGCAGGATGCCGAGCGCCGCCGAGGACGCCACGATGCCTTTCGAGCCCATGCCGGCCTCGGTGAGCCCGAGATGGATCGCGTAATCCGAGCGGCGGACGACTTCCTGATAGACCGCGATCAAATCCTGCACGGCGGAGACCTTCGCCGACAGGATGATCTTGTTCTTGGGCATGCCGAGCTCTTGCGCGCGGGCCGCCGACAGCAGCGCCGACTGCACCATCGCCTCGCGCGTCACCGCGCGGGCGTCGCGCGGATTCGGCGAGGCCGTGTTCTCGTCCATCAGCTTGGTGAGCAGCTCCTGGTCGAGCGAGCCCCAATTGGCGCCGATGCGCACCGGCTTGTTGTTCTTGTTCGCGATCTCGATGATGTCGGCGAACTGGGTGTCGCGCTTGTTCTTGAAGCCGACATTGCCGGGATTGATGCGATACTTGTCGAGCGCCTCGGCGCAGGCCGGGTACTCGGCGAGCAGCTTGTGGCCGATATAATGGAAGTCGCCGATCAGCGGCGTCGTGATACCGCGCTTGCGCAGGCCGTCACGGATGTGCGGCACGGCGGCGGCGGCCTCTTCGCGATCGACCGTGATGCGCACCATCTCGGAGCCGGCGCGGGAGAGCGCGGCAACCTGGGCGATGGTGCCGTCGACATCGGCAGTGTCGGTGTTGGTCATCGACTGCACGACGATCGGCGCGCCGCCACCGACGGCGACGTTGCCGACCATGACCTGGGTGGTTTGGTGCCGCGGCTGAGGACCTGCGACGTCGTCTTGCGGCAAAATCTCGGGCTTGTTCATGGCGTCTCGAATATCAGGTTTTGGTGACATTCACCAAGGGGGCGATGAGCCTAGCGCAGGGCGGGCCGAATGGTCATGTTTCGGTGTGAATTCAACAGCTTATGGCGCCGATTGAGGCCGAAAGCAAGCCATGCAGCGGCGTCCTGCATGACCAGCTATATTGGACCGAATTGGGGTGAATCAAAGGGCAAAGTGACAGCTTTTCATGTGATCCGGAGCATCTTAGCATTGCATTAAGAAACTGCCGGGAGGACGTGAAATGGCCGACCACAGCGAGCTCATCACCACGGCGGAACTCGCCGAGATCCTGACCCGGCCCGAGCTGCGGTTGTTCGACTGCACCACCTATCTGGAGCCGGCCCCCGCGGGCAGCGGCGTTCCCTATATCGTCGTCTCGGGCCGCCAGACCTTCGAGGCCGGCCACATCCCGGGCGCGAACTTCCTCGATTTGCAGGCCGAATTCTCCGATCCCCATACCAATCTGCGCTTCATGATGCCGCCGACAGCGCAGCTCGAGGCGGCCTTCGGCCGCCACGGCATCTCGGCCAGCAGCCGCGTGGTGCTCTATTCGATCGGCACCGCGATGTGGGCGACGCGGTTCTGGTGGATGCTGCGTTCGCTGGGCTTCGAGGGCGCCGCGGTGCTCGACGGCGGCATCGACAAATGGACCGCCGAGGGACGCGACATCGAGACCGGGCTTGCCGGAGGCTATCCACAGGCCGCGTTTGCGGCGCGGCCGAAGGACGGCATGTTCGTCGGCAAGCATGACGTGCTCGCCGCGACCACCGAGAGCGACACCGTGATCGTCAATGCGCTCGGCCCGCAATTCTACAAGGGGCTCGAGCCGAGCCGCTACGGCAGGCCCGGCCGCATCCCCGGCAGCGTCAGCGTGCCGGCGGCAACCCTGATCGACCCCAAGGGCAAGATGTTCGTGCCGCTCGCGGAGGCCGAGGCAACCTTCGCCGCGCAAGGCATCACCAAAGACAAGCGCGTCGTCGCCTATTGCGGCGGCGGCATCTCCGCGACCATCGACCTGTTCCAGTTGCATCGGCTCGGCTACGACAATCTCACGCTCTATGACGGCTCGATGGGCGAATGGGCGAAGGATGCGGAGTTGCCGATCGAGACGGGGTAACGGGGCTCTCTCCACGCGTCGTCCTGGCGAAAGCCAGGACCCATAACCACCGCATTTGCTTGCGAACGGGAACGCGGCCCCACACGACAACCGACATCTGGGGTAATGGGCCCTGGCATTCGCCAGGACGACGCTGAATGTTTGCCGCAGGAGCGCGCATTCAAGCCGGCTTCCTGACGATCTCGAAGCCTCTCGCCGCCAATTCCTTCAAAATGCTCTTTGCCAGATGGGAGCACTCATCGGGCTTGATCCAGCACGCGCTGCGCCAGTCCGGATCGTCCTCCTTGGAATATGCAGTGAACGCGGACCGGATTCCGGCTTCGATTGCATCGGTGGCATCGATCGGCATCGGCGTGCCTCCTCGGCTTCCCTCGCATGAGAGACTTCACGGAATATAGGAGGTGCTTTTGACCTAGATCAACACCGGACCACGGGTTGCTCTGTCGACACAAGCCATTGGATGACGCTGCGCCGATCCGCGCTGCGCTCTGCGCTCGCTCCAATCACGCCGGCACGTTCGGGTCCGGCGTCACCTTCGGGTCGGGCTTGTTGACGAGATAGAGGCCTGCGATCACGAACAGCGCGGCGACGCCGAACACCGGGGTCAGCGTGTCGTGCATGATGAAATAGGCCGCGACGACGCCGAACAGCGGCGTGACGAAGGTGAAGGCCGACAGCTTGCTCGCCGAATAGGTCTTCACCATCGCAAACCAGATCACGAAGGTGCAGCCGACCACCCAGACCGCTTGATAGGCAAGCAGCGAGATCGACAGCGCGCTCGGCACGTGTTCGATGCGCTCGCCGCCGATCCAGGCGGCGAGGCCGAGGATCGGGATCGAGATCGCGACCTGGTAGCCGAGCGCCTTTTCCGGCGCAGCCTTGCGCAGGCCGGTGCCCTTGGCGACCAGCGTGGTCGCCGCCCACAGCGCGCCCCCGCCGACCACCATGAGATCGCCGAACAGCACCTTGGCGTCGACATTGGGCTGCGGCACGCCGATCGCGAGCGCGACGCCGGCAAAGCTCAGCGCAAGCCCGCTCCATTGCACGGTCGAGAGACGCTCGCCGAGGAACTGGTGCGAGCCGAGCGCGACGAAGAACGGCGCGGTGTAGAGGAACACCGAGGCGCGCGAGGCCGAGGTGAAGACGAGCCCGGTGAAGATCAGCACGAATTCGCAGCCGAACATCAGGCCGGCGATGATGCCGGGCACCAGCGTGCCGTCGCGCTCGAAGAATTTGACGCCGCGCAGCCAGCCCACGATCAGCATCACCGGCAGCGCACCCGAGGAGCGGATCATCGCCTGCAACATCGGCGGCACGTCGGGAAGCGCGAGCTTGACCGCGAGCTGGTTGAAGCCCCAGCTCACGCACAGCATCAGCATCAATGCGATGGCGCCGGGCGGCAGCCCGTGGCCGACGCTGACGGGCCTGGTGACGCTGGCGGAGATCGCTTGGGTCGACATGTTTCCTCGCGGGCCGGCCTATCGGCCTGTTGTTGTTAGTATTTGCGCGTCGCCTGGCTCGTCATTGCGAGCGGAGCGAAGCAATCCATTTCGCCACTCGCCGAGGCATGGATTGCTTCGTCGCTTCGCTCCTCGCAATGACGGGGAAAGGGTGAAAATCATTTCTGGCAGTGCGCGCAGGTGCCGGCGATCTCGACCACGGAGAGTTTCGGGATGAAGCCCGAGGCCCGCGCCGCCGCGGTCAGGCTCTGCGCAACCGGCGCGGCGGGGATTTCGCCGACCGAGCCGCAATGGTCGCAGATCAAAAACGCCACCATCGAGGTCTCGTCATGGTCGTGCGCGCAGGCGAGGAAGGCGTTGCGGCTCTCGATGCGGTGGACGAGGCCGTTCTCCATCAGGAAGTCGAGCGCCCGGTAGACGGTAATCGGCGCCGGCCGGGGCATCGTCTTGGCCAGCTCGTCGATCACCTCATAGGCGCCGAGCGGGCGATGGCTCGACAGCAGCGCCTCGAGCACCTGACGCCGGATCGGGGTGAATTTCTGCCCGCGGCGCGCGCAGACCTGTTCGGCATGCGCCATCGCGTCCGCGGCGCAGCGGCCGTGATCGTGGTCGGGGGCGGGGAATGTCGGCTTGGCCAAGCTCATTGCCTCGATATGTAGCATTTTCGCGCCGGTTCCCATAGCCCGAGCCCAGACCAAGGACCTCGCCGCCATGCAGCCATGTGTGCAATGCGGAGCAGCCCTCCGTTAACCCGGCGTGCGGAAATCATAAGCAAGCTTATTATATTCCAAGCTTAGGGAGGTAGGATCGATGCGCGGTTCAGTGGACGCGAACTTCATGTTTACGCTGGGCGAGTTGTTCCGGCTGATCCGCGTCTACGCCGACAAGGAGGCCGCGCGCTACGGCATCACCCGTGCGCAATGGGCTGTCCTGTCCAAGGTGGAACGCCAGGAAGGGCTGAAGCAGACCGAGCTTGCCGAGCTGCTCGAGGTGCAGCCGATCACGCTGACCCGGCTGATCGACAAGCTCTGCGACAATGGCTGGATCGAGCGCCGTAGCGACGAGAACGACCGCCGCGTCAACCGCCTCTATCTGAAGAAGGCCGCGCGCCCGCTGCTCGGCAAGCTCGCCGGCCTGCGCTCCGAACTCACCGCGACCGCGCTCGAGGGCATCAGCCCCACCGATGCGCATCGCCTGCTCACTCAATTGGAATCGATCAAGGAAAACGTTCGCAATGCCATCCAAAGCCCAGCCGGCGAGCCCTCCCGAAAGGAACAGCGCTATGGCTGAACCCGTCCTGAAGCTTGCCCCCGAGCAGAAGAGCAATCCGGACGCGCCGGCGGGCAAAGCCAGCCGCGCGCCGCGCCGGCGCCTGATGGCGGGCCTGCGACGCTATCGCCGCACCCTGCTGCTCGTCGTGCTGCCGACCGTGGCTGCGATCGGCGGCGTCGTGTTCTATCTCAATGGCGGCCGCTATGTCGGCACCGACGATGCCTATGTCGGCGCACAGAAGGTGCTGATCACGCCGGAAATCTCCGGCAAGATCGACAAGATCGTCGTGAAGGAAGGCCAGCACGTCAAGAAGGGCGACGAGCTGTTCGAGATCGACCCGGTGCCGTTCCGCCTCGCAGTCGACCAGGCCAAGGCCGCGCTCGACCAGACCAGGACCACCTATGACAACCTGGTCGACAACATCAAGATCAACACCAGGATGCTGGAATTCGCCCAGCAGAGCATCGAACTGAAGAAGCGCGACGTCGATCGCAAGTCGACGCTCGCCAAGCAGAACTTCGGCTCGCAGCTCGACCTCGACAATGCGGCCAACGCGCAAGTGACCGCCGAGAGCCTGGCGCAATACATCAAGCAGCAGATCTCCAAGGACAAGACGCAGCTGCTCGGCGATGTCGAGCTGGCAATCGAGAAATTCCCGCCCTACGCCCAGGCCAAGGCCAAGCTCGACGACGCGCAGCGCAATCTCGACCACACCGTGCTGCGGGCGCCGATGGACGGCGTGGCGACCCAGGTCGACCAGATCCAGCTCGGCCGCTTCGTCACCGCTGGTGCGCCGGTGTTCTCGGTGATCGACGTCGACCATCCCTGGGTCGACGCCAATCCGAAGGAGAGCGACTTCACCTATGTCGCGGTCGGCCAGCCGGTTGAGCTCGACGTCGACGCGTTCCCGAACCATCAATTCAAGGGCAAGATCGGCTCGCTGTCGCCCGGCACCGGCGCGCAGTTCGCGATCCTGCCGCCGCAGAACGCCACCGGCAACTTCGTCAAGGTGGTGCAGCGCGTGCCGGTGCGGATCTATTTCGACGAGAACGATCCGTTCGTGAAGAAGCTGAAGGCCGGCATGAGCGTCTACGCGACGATCGACACCAACCACCGCCGCACGCTGGCCGGCCTGCTCGGGCTGCGCTCGGCCACTGCGCACCCGGATCATCAGGACTAAGACGCAATGAATGCACCGTCACCATCAGCCGTGCCCGGCATGCGCCGGAACATGGTGACGATCTGCGCGATGACCGCGACGATCATGCAGGCGCTCGACACCACGATCGCCAACGTCGCGCTGCCCTATATGCAGGGCTCGCTGTCGGCCTCGCAGGACCAGATCAACTGGGTGCTGACCTCCTACATCGTCGCGGCCGCGATCATGACCGCGCCGGTGGGCTGGATCGCCAACCGCTACGGCCGCAAGCGGATCTTCATCATCTGCTCGGCCGGCTTCACCATCGCCTCGGTGCTGTGCGGCCTGGCGCAGGACATCACCCAGATGGTGCTGTTCCGCCTGTTGCAGGGCGTGTTCGGCGCGGCCCTGGTGCCGCTGTCGCAGGCGGTGATGCTCGACTCCTACGCGCTGCATGAACGCGCCAAGGCGATGTCGATCTGGGGCATGGGCGTGATGATGGGCCCGATCATGGGCCCCTCGCTCGGCGCCTGGCTGACCGAGACCTATTCCTGGCACTGGGTGTTCTTCGTCAACCTGCCGTTCGGCGCCTTCACGGTGCTCGGCCTTGCGGTGTTCATGGACGAGACCAAGCAGGACCTCAATTTGCGCTTCGACTGGTTCGGTTTCACGGCGCTCGCGGTCTCGATCGGCGCGTTGCAGCTCGCGCTCGACCGCGGCGAGCAGCTCGGCTGGCTGGAATCCAACGAGATCATGATCGAGTTCATCGTCGCTGCGGTCGGCGCCTACTTCTTCTTCGCCCATTCGCTGACGACCAGCCGGCCGTTCATCCAGTTCGCGCTGTTCAAGGACAAGAATTTCCTCGGCGGCTGCGTCTTCATGACCGTGATGGGCCTCGTGCTGTATTCGACCATGGCGCTGTCCTCGCCCTATCTGCAGAACGTGATCGGCTATCCGATCATCACCGCGGGCCTCTTGTTGGCGAGCCGTGGCGTCGGCACCTTCGTCGCGATGATGCTGGTCGGCCGCCTGATGCGCTACATCGAGGCGCGCACGCTGATCATCTCCGGCCTCGGGCTGACCGCGGGGTCGCTGTTCCAGATGACCGGCTGGACCGACATGACGCAGGCGAACGAGATCATCGTCGTCAGCGTGATCCAGGGCTTTGGCTTCGGTCTCGTGTTCGTGCCGCTGTCGACGGTGGCGTTCCTGACGCTGCCGGGCCATCTGCGCACTGACGGCACCTCGATGCTGACGCTGCTGCGCAACGTCGCGAGCTCGGTCGGCATCTCGATCGTGATCGCGCAGCTCACGGAAGGCGGGCGGCGGATCTACGCCAAGCTGTCGGAGCAGATCAATCCGTTCAACCACGCGCTGCAGATGCCCGATGTCTCGGGCATGATCAACCTCAACACCGACGCCGGCCGCGCCATGGCCGACAGGATGGTGACGGCGCAGTCGCAGATCATCGCGTTCTCGCACGACTATCAGCTGGTGATGCTGTTCATCCTGGTCTCGATCCCGCTCGCGCTGATGATCGGCTCGACCAAGGCCGCGCTGCGCAAACAGTCGGCGCCGTCGGACCATGCCGCGGTGATGGAGTAGGTTGCGGCCCGTCCCCGACCCGTCATCCTGAGGAGGCCGCAACGCGGCCGTCTCGAAGGATCGACGGCCACCAGCGGGGCCGTGCATCCTTCGAGGCTCGCAAGAGCTCGCACCTCAGGATGACGGGTTTGAACTATGCGGCCCCTACCAACGAGTGAGAAACCGCCCCCGCAATCGCGTTGACTTTCCGGGGTCGCCTCCCAATACTCCCCGAAAAACAAACACCCGTCACACAACTGACGGTTTCAGGGGAGGACGCGATGCCGACTTCACGCAGGACGCTGCTGAAGACTTCAGCGGCTGCCGCCGCTGCTTTCAGCTTCGATTGGACACGCGCGCAGGCGCAGGCCGAGACGGTCCGGGTCGGTGTGATCTACGATTTGACCGGCCCGTTCGCCGCCGGCGGCTCGGTCGCCTCCTCGATCGGCACGCAGATCGCGATCGATCTCGTCAACGAGAAGGGCGGCGTCGGCGGCAAGTACAAGATCGCGCCCGTCAACGTTGATTCCCAGAGCAAGCCCGACGTGGCGATCAACGAGGCCAACCGGCTGATCGACCAGGAGAAGGTCGACATCCTCAACGGCGTGTTCGCGAGCTCGCACGCCGTGCCGCTCGCCGCCAAGGTCGAGCAACAGAAGCGCATCCTCTGGATCACGACCGCGGTCTCGACCGCCGTGTTCAAGGACAAGAACCTGCGCTACGTGTTCCGCGCGCAGATCCATTCCGATCAATACGGCCAGGCGTTCGGCGGCTTCCTCGGCGAGCACGCCAAGGCCAGGCTCGGCATGGAGCCGAAGGACGTCAAGGTCGCGCTGATCCATGAGGACGGCCCCTACGGCGTCGGCGTCGCGGCCGCCGACGAAACCTTCGCCAAGGAAGCCGGGCTGCAGGTCGTGCTCAAGGAAGGCTATTCGGCCTCCGCGCCCGACCTCTCGGTGCTGGTGACCAAGCTGAAGCGCGCCAAGGCCGACATCATCTCGCATGCCGGCTACAACCCCGACATCACGCTGTTCCTGCGCCAGGCCCGCGAGAGCGGGCTGAAATTCAAGATGCTGTTCGGCGCCGGAGCCGGCTACAGCCAGCTCGACAAGCTGCGTACGACGTTCGGCACCGACATCGACAATTTCTGCAACATCGATCCGGTGCCCGCGCAGCTGCTCGATCCCGCCAAGCTGGCGCCGGGGGTCGGCGACCTCACCAAGACCATGGTCGCGCGCTACCGCGAGAAGACCAGCGCGACCGAAGTGCCGCCGCACTGCTCGATGGGCTTCAACCAGACCTGGATCCTGCTCAACAACGTGCTGCCGGTCGCCAAGGAGAAGTATGGCGGCTTCGATCCCGAGGCGATCCGCAAGGCCGCGCTCGACGTCGACATCCCGCCGGGCGGCACCATCCAGGGCTATGGCGTGAAGTTCTATCCGCCGGATACCCCGATGTCCGGCCAGAACGAGCGCTCGACGCCAGTGGTGATGCAGAACGCCGGCGAGCGCATCACCGTGGTGTGGCCGACCAATATTCGCACCCAGGACCCGGTATTCCCGTTGCCGAAGGGCTCGGTGTACGGGGCGTAGGGTTGATCCTTGTCCCGGCTGGTTGGCAATCATCCCCGTCATCCTGAGGAGCCCGCACTTGCGGGCGTCTCGAAGGATCGACGGCCACCGGCCGGGCCGGGCATCCTTCGAGACGCGCTACGCGCTCCTCAGGATGACGGGTCCGGCGTGGCCACACGCGAGAAAGTAATCTCGCTGTTGCCGGCAACCTACAGCACCACCCGCCTGCCCTCGTCCGCGGCCCAATAGCCGGCGTAATTCACCTTCGTCGTCTCATACGCCAATGCGAGACCGGCGAGCGGCGCCCGGCCGGTTGCCACACACTCCATGAAGTCCTGGATCTCCTGCAGATAGCCGCGGGTCCATTCCTCTTCGAGGCAGACATATTGCCAGCCGGTTTTGCGATCGACCTTCTCGGTGATGTAGACCGACGCGAGCTTCTCCTCGGAGGTCTGGTAGCTGGTCAGATGTGTGTTCGGGGTGATGTTGGCGAACAGCGAGCCGCCTGACGTGTAGGTCTCGATCAGATTGCGCACGCCGCCCATGATCATGTCGCCGGAGAACACCGTGGCCTTGGTGCCGTCCGAGAAAGTCGCAGTCAGCGTGCCCCAATCCTCGACATCGACCGGATTGGCCTTGATGGTGGTGCGCTCCTCCGGCTTGAGGGAGGCCGTGACATTGCCGACGTCGCAGGTGACGCTCGCGACCGAAATGGTCTCGCCGCGGGCCCTGGCCTCGACCTGCTTGAGATAGAGCACCGCTGACAAGGGATGGCAGCCCATCCGGATCAGCGAGCCGCCGCCGGTCATCGCCCATTGCGCGGCGTGCGCGGCATGCGAGCCGGAATGGCTCTCCTCACCCTTCATGAACAGGATCTTGTCGCGCGTCGCGCGGATGATCTCCGCGGTCTTGGTCACCGCCGGTGCGTAGATCCAGTCCTCGGCATACATGAAGAGTTTTCCGGTTCGCTCGATCGCGGCGCGGGTCGCTTCCATCTCCTCCATCACGCGCTGATACATCAGCGCCTTCGGCACGTGCCTGCCGATCGGCTCTCTGTCACCCTCGCGGCCGAAATAGCCGCTGAACGGCTTTTCGCAGATCACGTGCTTGCCGGCTTGCATCGCGCCTACGATCATCGCGGCATGAAGGTTCGGTGGCGTGCAGATGTCGATGACATCGAGCTCGCGGTCAGCAACCAGCTCGGCGAAGCTGCGATAGGCGTTCGGGATCTGGTGCTTGCGGGCGAACTCATTGACATGATCGCCGCGCGCCGCGACCGCCCTCACCTCGACATCGACGCCATAGACGCGCCGGTAGGCGACCATGTGCAGCTCCGACACGAAGCCGCAGCCGGCCAGCCCGATCCTGATTTTTGTCATTATGTGTCTCCGCCCTTCAGGCGGGCGCAGAGTAGCGTGCGGCCATCACGGCGTCGAACGCATTTGCCATGACGGCATGCGATGGCGTCATCCCCGTGAACAGCTCGAAGGCATCGGCCGATGCGTTGATCGCGAGATCGCGGCCGGTCAGGACGCTGGCGCCTTTGGCTCTGGCCGCGGACAGCAGCGGCGTCCATAGCGGGGTGTAGACGGCGTCGGCGACCCACATCGCGGGATGCAGCAGCGCGTCCGGCACCGGCGTGTCGCGGCTCGGCAGCATGCCGACCGGCGTTGCGTTGACGAGGCCGGCGGCGCCTTCCGCCGCGACCTCGACGCTGGCGGCGTGACTAGCGTGATGATCTTGCAATTGAGCCGCAAGCTGCGCGGCCTTTGCCGCATCTGCGTCGAAGATCCGGAGCCCGGCAACACCGAGACCGGCGAGCGCGAAGGCGATCGCCTTGCCGACGCCGCCGGCACCGATCAGCGCGATCGGGCCGCGCGGCGCCGCGGCAAGCAGCGGTTCGATCGCGCGCGCAAAGCCCGTTGCGTCGGTGTTGTGCCCGACCAGAAGAGCCCCGTCGGCGACGATGCTGTTGACCGCGCCGATCGCGCGCGCATCCGGCGCGAGGTCATCGAGTAGATCGACCACCGCTTCCTTGTAGGGAAAGGTGACGTTGACGCCGGCAAAGCCGAGCCGCCGGACGCCCTCCAGCATCGCGCGCAGATCGTCGCGTCCGGCGCCCTTGACCTCGATGAGCTGGTAGTGACAGCGGACGCCGAGATCGGCGGCGGCCTGCTCGTGCATCGCAGGCGCCGCCGAATGCGCGATCGGATAGCCAATCAGACCGGTCAGGAATCGGTCGCGCATTGTCCCTCACATCGGCGTCAGCTCATGCGATCGAGCCGAGCATAGCTGTCTTCCATGCCGTGCTCCATGCCGGTCGCGAGCATCGCCGCGCGGGTCTCGGCATCCGGCAGCGTCATCCGCATGGTCATCACGGTGCCGTCGCCGTCGGGTGCGAAGCGGGTTTCGACATGATTGTTCGGCGTCGGGTCCGGCAGATGCATGCGCTCGACATGCACGATACGGCTGAACGGTTCGAGTTCGACGTACTCGCCGGTCAGATGAAAGCCGCCACCCCTGCCGTCGCTCCATTCGTAGCGGATCTTGCCGCCGGGCCTGAGCTCGCTGACGCAGACCGGCATGGTCCAGCCATCGGGACCGAGCAGCCACTTCTGCAACAGCTCCGGCTCGGTATGCGCGCGATACACCGCCTCGGGCGGCGCGACGAAGCGCCTGGTGACAACAACGTAGCGGTCGCCTTCGGTCTTCAGCGTCAACTTGCTCATGGAGATACCCTTCACTTCTCAGGCTTCATGGTGGCCAGCACTCCGTCCAGCCGGTCGTAATTGGTTTCCAGCGCGCGGCGCAGCATGCCGAGCCATTGATCGATCTCGGCGACCGCCGTGGGCGCGAGCCGGCACGGCCGCTTGGTGCCTTCAACGCGCCGGACGATCAGGCCCGCGCCCTCGAGCACCTTCAGATGGCGGGAGATCGCGGGCTGGGTCAGCTCGAATGGCTCGACCAGCTCCATGACAGTCGCCTCACCCAAGGCGAGGCGCGCCAGGATCGCCCGGCGGGTCGGGTCGGCGAGCGCCGAGAAGGCGGCATCGAGCTTGGCCATGCTTGATCTCGCATCGTTTATATAAATTATTTGTTATATAAACAGACATGCATGGTCAAGCAAAATCCGCTGCGGCGAAGGCACGCAGCGGATTTTGGCAGTTCTTTCAATGCCACCTGGCGCGGTCGCGGGGCTAGACGTCGAAGAACACCGTCTCGTTGTCGCCCTGGAGATGGACGTCGAACGTGTAGACGTTGCCCGCGCCGGCCTTGCGCCTGGCAATCAGGGTCGGGCGGCGGTCGGCCGGCACCAGCGCCAGTGTTGAGTCGGCGGCGTTGCCGGCTTCGTCGTCGAAATAGATCCGGGTGTAGAGGTGCAGCAGCATGCCGCGCGCGAACACCGCGAGCCCGATGTGCGGCGCCTGCGGCTTGCCGTCGGCATCCGGCACCGCGCCCGGCTTGATGGTGTCGAAGGCGTAACCGCCGCTCTTGTCGGTGCCGCAGCGGCCGAAGCCCTTGAACGAGGAGTTCGGCAGTGCCCGCGCATCCTGCGGATCGGAGAAGCGGCCCTGGCTGTCTGCCTGCCAGATCTCCAGCATGCAGTCCGCGATCACGGCGCCGTCGCCGTCATAGACCTTGCCCTCGACGCGGATGCGTTCGCCCGAGACGTCAGGGGTCAGCAAACTATTGGTGAAAGCGTCGTTCCACTCGTATTCGCCGTTCGGCGTCAGGCCATACTTGAAGTACGGGCCGACGGTCTGCGAGGGCGTGATTCCATCAGGACGCTGGTTCGACACTTACTTGGTCTCCATCGGCGTGGCGTTGCGGCCGCGCAGCACGATATCGAAGCGGTAGCACAGCGCCCAGTCCGGCTTGGTGTTGTCGAGGTCGAACGACGAGATCATCCGCGCCCGCGCCTTCTCATCCGTCACCGAGTTGAAGATCGGATCGAACGGAAACAAGGGATCGCCGGGGAAATACATCTGCGTCACCAGACGCGACACGAAAGAATGGCCGAACACCGAGAAGTGGATGTGGGCCGGCCGCCAGGCATTGTGGTGATTGCCCCAGGGATAGGCGCCGGGCTTGATGGTGATGAATTTGTAGTAACCGCTCGCATCGGATTGCGTGCGGCCGGCGCCGGTGAAGTTGGGATCGAGCGGCGCCGGATGCTGATCGACGACATGGATGTAGCGGGCCGCAGGCATTGGCCTGCCACAGCTCGACCAGCGTGTTCGGCACGCCGCGGCCGTCCTCGTCGCGCACGTGACCATGCACGATGATGCGCTCGCCGAGCGGCTCGCCCTTGGCCTGGATGGAGAGGTCGTTGTCGTGTGCGCGCACCGTCTCATGACCATAGACCGGACCGGTCAACTCCGAGAGCGTGTGCCGCAGCGGGATC
Source organism: Bradyrhizobium sp. USDA 3364 (assembly GCF_054056355.1). Classification (NCBI taxonomy): domain Bacteria; kingdom Pseudomonadati; phylum Pseudomonadota; class Alphaproteobacteria; order Hyphomicrobiales; family Nitrobacteraceae; genus Bradyrhizobium; species Bradyrhizobium sp. USDA 3364. The sequence continues at coordinate 3,078,758 of NZ_JBSRYG010000002.1, read as the reverse complement.
AAAGGCTTCTGCGGCGACCGCTTGATCGCGCTCCGGTACGCCGGAGACAACCGCGCGGGGTGGACGCTGTTCGAAGCGACCGGGTAGATCAATGTCATGTGCTTGCTCCGGACAAAATGGGCGCACGCGCCCGGGGTCAGGCCGGCGCCTTGAAGTCGTAGGAGATGCGGCCGGCCGGCAGATAGAACAACGCGATGACCGCGCCGCCCCTGACTTCCGGATAATGCCGGCTGCCGGGATCCGGCGCCGTCCAGCCAGGGCCTTGCCAGCCCTGCAATCCCTTCAACTGGGCACCCTTGTCGAGGGGAACGACGAGGTTGAGCTCGCCATAGGGATGGCCATGATACTGCCCGCGCAGCACGTCATGATCGTCCTCATCCTTGAAGCGGCGCGGATCGGTGCTGTTCATGTAGACCGCGGTGATGCTGAACTGGAACGTCTCGGGGACCGGCTCGAGGATGCGGCTGCGCCGATAGTTCGGGCCTTCCACCTCCTGGTTCGCCGCCCAACCCTCCTCGACGCCCATTTTGATGAGACGGGCGAGATCCTGGTAGAGCGCGCTGGTCTCGCCATAGGTCTCGTTGAGCCATCGCTCCATCGCCGCGCTCGGCGTCATGTCCTTGACTTCGCGCAGAAACGGAATGCTGCGTTCGATCAGCTGTTCACGGCTTCCCATGATTGTCTCCTGTTCTAGTTGTCAAAGCCCTTGAAGGAGGCGAACGCCTCCAGATCCGCACGCGGCATCAGCCGCGCTTTCCCGCGCTCCCTGGGATGACCCATCGAGATCCCGCAAGCCACCATCTGCTCCGCCGGGATCGACAGGCGAGGCCGCAAGATCCGGTGGAACCTGGCGAAGGTTTCCTGCGGACAGGATTGCAGCCCGCGTCCGACCGCCGCCAGCATCACGTTCTGGATGAACATGCCGAGATCGAGCCAGCTTCCCATCGCGAGCCGCCGATCGATGGTGACGATCAATCCGACCGGGGCACCGAAGAACGCGAAGTTCTTCGCGGTCTGCCGGCTCCGCGCGGCAGCGTCGCTCTGCGCGATACCGAGCGAGTCATAGAACAATCGGCCGAACTGCTGGCGGCGGCCGAGATACGGCTCGGGAAACTCGCTGGCATAGTATTGATACTCGGAGACGTGCTCGCCCGGCTCCGTCTCATACGCGTGCAGCAGCGCGGCCGACACCTCGGTCTTGACGGCGCCCGCGAGCACGTAGACATGCCAGGGCTGGATGTTTGCGCCGCTCGGCGCGAACCGCGCCACGCGCAGGATCTGCTCGATGGTCGAGCGCGGCACCGGGACGCCGGAGAACTCGCGGCACGAGAGCCGGCCGGCGATCACCTCGTCGATCGGATTGCGTGCAATTTCGCACCCCGCAGCTTGATCGATCACGATTTCTTCACGAGCGAGCATCCGCCGTCCTCCATCGGCTTGAAGGCTTCTTCGCCTGGGATCGTCGCCAGCAACTGGTAATAGTCGAACTGGTATTTCGACTCCTCCGGCGACTTGACCCGGAACAGATACATGTCGCGGACCAGCCGGCCGTCCTGGCGGATCTTGCCGTTGCGGGTCATGAAGTCGTTCACCGGCAGTTCGCGCATCCTGGCGGCGACAACAGGTCCGTCGAGCGTGCCAGCGGCTTCGACCGCCTTGAGGTAGTGCATGACCGCGCCATAGGTGCCGGCATGGATCATGGTCGGCACCTTCTTGGTCTTCTCGATGAAGCGCTTCGACCAGGCGCGCGTCTCGTCGTTGAGGTCCCAGTAGAAGGCCGAGCTCAGCATCAGGCCTTGCGCGCTAGATAGCCCGAGGCTGTGAATGTCGGCGATGAAGACGATCAGGCCGGCAAGCTTCTGGGTGCGCGTCACGCCGAATTCGCCGGCCTGCTTGACCGCGTTGATGAAGTCGCCGCCGGCATCGGCGAGCGCGATCACGTCCGCCTTGGAGGCTTGCGCCCGCAGCAGGAAGGACGAGAAGTCCGGCGTGTTGATCGGATGCTTCACCGCGCCGACCACCTTGCCGCCGGTGGCATCGATCACCTTGCGGCTGTCGGCCTCGAGCTGCGCGCCGAGCGAATAGTCGGCCGAAAGGAAAAACCAGGATTTGGCGCCGAGACGCGAGATCGCTCGCGTCGTGCCCTGCGACAGCGCGTAGGTGTCGTAGGTCCAGTGGATGCCGGTCGGCGAGCATTCGTCGCCGGTCAGCCGGGACGTGGCCGCGCCGGTGGCGAGAAACAGCTTCTTCTTGTCGCGGGTGATGCCCTGCACGGCCAGCGCGACGGCGGAATTCGGGACATCGAGGATCGCCTCGACGTTGTCGTTCTCCAGCCACCGCCGGGCGATCGTTGCGCCGATGTCGGCCTTGTTCTGGTGATCCCCCGCGATGATCTCGATCGGGTGGCCCAGCACCCTGCCCTTGAAATCGTCCACCGCCATCTGCGCCGCGACGACCGAGCCCTGGCCGCCATTGTCGGCATAGAGCGACGACATATCGGTCAGAACACCGAGCCTGACCGGCCCGTTCTGCGCAACCGCCGACGTCGCGAGCGTCATGAACGCCAGCGCCAATCCGAGCGACCCGCGCACACCACCATGGTTCGATTTCACCGAGGCATTCATCTGTTGTTTCCTCCCAACCCGGCGGCCGCAATCTTGGCCAGAACGCGGGATTGCGGAAGTGAAAGTCTTGCAGGGTGATCCTGAACCGGCTTCAGAACGCCGGCGGTGGTGATGCGGCTCGAAAAATCCGATCGGTTGCATCAGCCGCGCGCCTGGCCTTAACTGCGTGCGATCGCAGAATTTGCAGAGGCGTGCGATCCGCAACCGACGGGACTCTCATCGTGTCCGTTTCCTTCAAGACATTGGATTTGAACCTGCTCAAGGTGTTCGACGCCGTCATGGAGGAGCGCAGCGTGCTGCGCGCCAGCCAGAAGGTCGCGCTGAGCCAGTCTGCCGTGAGCCACTCGCTGGCGCGGCTGCGTGAGATGCTGGATGACGAGCTGTTCGTCCGCACCGCCACCGGCATGCAGCCGACGGCGCGCGCGCTGACGATGGCGCCGCAGGTCCGCCAGGCGCTGCGATCGCTGGAGGCCGCGGTCGAGTTGCCGACCTTCGCGCCGGCGAAATCCACCAAGCCGTTCACACTGGCGGCCAACGACTTCACAACGATGGTGCTGGCGCCGCCGTTGCTGAAGATCCTGAGCCGTGAGGCGCCGGCGATCGACCTGACCATCAAGCCGGTGACGCGGATCGATCTTGCCGAGCAGATCGACCTCGGCCGCATCGACGTCGCGATCGGCGTGTTCTCGTCGCCGCCGAGCCGCTTCCGCACGGCGCTGCTGTTCGAATATGACGATGTGCTGATCGCCGGCAAAAAGCGCAAGCTCGGCCGGCTCGACAACGCGAAGCTCGCGACTTTGCCGCTGGTCGTCGTGTCCTTTGGTGGCGAGCAGGAAGGTGCCATCGGCGGCTTCATCTCCGAGCGCGGGCTTGCCCGGCGGTCGGAGATGTACGACCGTCCCGCGCTCGAACGTGCACTGTCCGAGAGCGACCGGCCGCCACGGATCGCGGTCTCGTTGCCGCACTTCCTCGCGCTACCCGCACTGCTGATCGACTCCGAGCTGGCGGCGATCGTTCCGCGGCCGCTGGCGCGCGCGCTCGGAGAGGCGCATGCGATCACGACCTACGAACTGCCCTACACCACGACGCCCGTGGAAGTCCGGCTGCTGTGGCATGAACGCGTCGAGGACGAGCCGTCGCACGAATGGCTTCACGAGGTGCTCCGGCGCGCCACCGAGGATCTGCGGCGCGGCGGCTAGCGGCCGGCCGCCTCCCTCAACCTCATTGCGCGGCCATGACCCCGGACATCGGGACCCAGCGCTCGCCGTCGAAGCGCTGCGGGCGCAACGACGTGATCAGGCGATAGTCGTCCGGGCTGGAGTTGACGGTGATGCCCGGGATCAGCCCCGGCAGCGCGAGGTTCTTCAGCGCGGTGGCCTGCTTCATGATGTTCTGCCGGGACAGATCGTCGCCGCAGGCCTCGATGACCTTGGTCATCAGGACAGCCACGTTCCAGCCGGTGAAATTGAGCTGATCCTCGATATCGCCCTCCGGATAGTAGTTCTTCATGAACGCCAGCCACTCGAGGTAGGCGGGATCGTTGGCCCACTCGGGATCACCGACCGACTTGGTCGGTGTCGCCGAGATCGCGCCCTTGGCGTTGTCGAGCCCGGCCGGCTTGAGGATCGTCGGCACGAAGTTGCTGCCGATCGGCAGGAACTGTTGCGCATGCCAGCCGAGTTCGCCCGCCTTGCGGATCGCCTGCGAGGTGAATTTGCCGGTCGACGCATTCAAGAAGATGTTGGCGTTGGTGCTGGCCAGCGCGACCACCTGCGAATCCACCGTCGGCGACGTCACCTCGTAGGGCGAGGCCGCGACGATCGCGGCCTTGGGATCGAGCCGGGCCAGTTCGGCCTTGAAGCTGCGGAGATATTCGCGGCCGTAATCGTCGTTCTGGTACAGCACGGCGACGCGCGAGGCCGGCGTGTGCTCGGCCACCAGCCGCGCATAGATCGCCGCCTCGGTGCTGAACAGCGTCATCCCCGAGATGGTGTAGGGGCTGGTCTTCGGATCGGCGAAGCGCTCGCTCGCCGCGAACACGAACAGCTGCGGGATCTTCTTGGCGTTGAGATATTTCTGCACCGCGGCGTTCTGCGCGGTCCCCATGCTGCCGAAGATCGCGACTGCCTCGTCGTTCTCGATCAGCCGGCGGGTCTGCTCTACGGCCTTCGGCGGGCTATAGCCATCGTCGAGCGAGATCAGCTTGATCTTGTGGCCGTTGATGCCGCCGCGATCGTTGATCATCTGGAAATAGCGGGTCTGCACCTTGCCGACCGCGCTCAGCGCCGACGCCGGTCCGCTATAGGGCATGGTCTGGCCAAGGATCAGTTCGGTCTCGGCCGCCCTGGCCGAACCGCAAGCAGCGGCCAGGGCCGCAGACACGACGATCGCGCGAAGTCCGCGCATGGGCTCCTCCCTGTTTTCTTACCCGGAATATTCTTCCTAGGAAGATAATTGTCAACCGCGACGAAAGGCGGCAAAGGGGCCGCTTCGCGGCGCGATGCACAGGCGAGGGCGATCGCTGGAATTGGCGGGGCGACACGCCAATACGGCGGTGTTAGATTGCTGCGATGCATGGTGCCGGCGCCCTTGGCGCGGGAAAGGGACTGGAAGGAATGAAGAAGAGCAGCGTGTCACGCCGCATCGAACCTGCGACCAAGCAGCCGCCCGCGCCCGACAGCACCCTTTACGATGACATCGAGGCCGCGTGGCTCGCGCAGCGCCCGGACCTCGACCTCGCCGCCGCCTGCACCCTGCTGCGGCTGGAGCGCGTCAATCAGCTGCACGAACTGCGGCTGCAGGAGATCGCGAAAGCCGTCGGCCTGCAGACCGGCGAGTTCTATGTCCTGCTCGCACTCAGGCGCTCGGGAAAACCGTATGAGTTGCGCCCGACCGACCTGTTCCGCGCCCTTCTCGTCACGTCGGGCGCCATGACCAAGCGGGTGGCGCGGCTGCAGGAAGGCGGCTTCGTGCTGCGCGTCTCGGCGAGCGATGATGGCCGCTCGGAGCTGGTCCGCCTCACCGCCAAGGGTCTTGCGGCGGCCGACCGCGGCATCGCCGAGGTGGCGCGGGTCGTCGAGGGCGTGACCGAGGCAAGCGGGCTCACCAGGGCGGAGCTCGCAACGCTCGATCGCTGCCTGCGCAAGCTGCTCGCCGTCCGGTCCGTGAAGGCGCCGAAGAGGTCCGGCCGGCTTGCGGCGGCAGATTAGCGGCGCTGTTCAACGCTACGCGACCGCCTTGCTGCCTGCCTTCAGGAGCGACCTGAGATCGCACGAGCCGTCCGCCGCCTGTTCCGGCGTCGGCGACATCCCGGCGGCGATCAGGCGCCGCGCCACCATCTGGTCGGCGGGATTGTTGATGCTGTCGACTGCGACCAGCTTGCCCTGCCGGTAGTTGAACACGGAGAACCGGCCGGCTTCGATCGCGCCGCGGATCACGGTCCGGTCGCACCGCGCGGCGAGCCCGACGGTCTGGAGCTTGAGATCGTGTTGATCCGACCAGAACCGCGGCACGCTGTCATACGGCTCATGGCTGTCCGCGATCGCGAGCCCGACTGTCCTCCCCTGATCCTGCGCGTGCTGAACCGATTCCAGCCTGATCCGGCCCTCGGCGAACCGACTGTAGTGATTGGCGCAATCGCCGGCGGCGTAGATGCCCGGGCATGCGGTCCGGCCGTGCGCATCCACCGCGATGCCGTTGGCGGTTTCGAGCCCTGCGGCAACCGCGAGCTCATCATTGGCGATGCCGCCAATGCCGACGACGACGAGGTCCGCGCCGAGACGGATGCTACCGGCCAGCTCGACCGCCGCGACCCGTCCGCCGTCTCCGATCAATGCCGAAACGGCGGAGCCGAATTTCACGGCGACGCCCGCCTGGGCATGAACATCGAGCAGGAAGCGCGACACCGCCGGAGACACGGCGCGCTCGAGCAATCGCGACGCAGCCTCGATCACCGTCACTCGGCTGCCGAGCCTCGCTGCCGAGGACGCGACCTCGAGCCCGATGAAGCCGCCGCCGATGATCACGATTTCGCCGGCCTGGTGAAGCCGCGCCTTGAGATCGACAGCATCGGCAACCGACCTGAGATAGCAGACCCCGTCGAGTTCAGCGCCCGGGATCGCTATCCGTCGTGCGCGCGATCCGGTGGCGATGACGAGGCTGTCGAAGCCGAGCGTCGCGCCATCGGTCAACACGGCCCGCCTGGCATTGCGGTCGATCTCGACAACGCGATGACCCGGACGCAGATCGATTCTGTTGCCGGCGAAGACGGCCTCGTCATGCATCAGGAGACCCGGCGCGCCGATCTCGCCGAGCAGAAAATCCTTTGACAGCGGCGGCCGCTGATACGGCAGCGCATTCTCGTCGGCGACCACGGTCACCGGCTCGGCATAGCCGGCTTCGCGTGCGGTGAGGGCCGCCTGAATGCCGGCATAGGAAGCGCCGATGACGACAAGGCCGCTCACGGTTTCGCGTCCGCGCCGCCATCGCGGGCTGCTTCCAGCGCGGAGGCGCCGTCGAGCTGCACATAGACCTCGCCGTCGCGGATCTCGACCTTGAATGCCGCGATATCCCTGTACGCGCTCGACCGGCATTTGCCGTCACGGACATCGAACATCGCGCCATGCAGCGGACATTCGATCACGTGCCCCTCGAGAAATCCCGTCGACAGCAGTGCAAACGCGTGCGAGCAGACGTCGTCGGTCGCGAAGATGTCGTCGTCGACCCTGTAAAGCGCAACACGGCGGTCGCCAACCCTGAAGCCCAACGGCTCCCCTTCGGACAGTTTTGAAGCGGCGCATAGACGATGCCAGGTCATGGGATAAATCTCCGGCGATAAGGCTGGACCAGGCGCGGGCGCGATGCCCGCACCTGGCGCGTTCGATCCGATCAGCGGGGAATCTGCCGCCAATCCTCGGCGGCGGAGGCGAGCCGGCCGCCGACCGCGCGGATGTCCTTGTAGGACATGGTCTCGCTCTGACCGCTCTTCGGCGCCTTGCCATCCATAAAGCCGCGCACCTCGTCGAGCAGCTGGCGGCGCACCCTGACGATCGCCTGGTCCGCCGAGCAAAGATATTCCTGCGAGCGGTCGACGATCGGGCCCATGCTGACCATGACCACGAAATCCTCGATGACGATTTCGTGGAAGCCGGTGCTGTTGCCGGCATCCATGATCTGGCGGTTCTGTCCCCAATTGCTGGATTGATCGCCCGGCAGGCCGCCGGCCATCGGCCACTGGTTGGCGCGCTGCACCTTGCGCCAGGAATCCACCGGCTTCTCGGGATTATAGAAGATGTACCACTGGATCAGGTTCTCATCGTCGATCGGAACCGCGATGATCGCGGTGCGATCCTGCTGCGGCCCGGAATAGATCGGCGCGATCAATCCGTAATAGGGCATCACGAACTCGGTGACCCGGGCGAGGCACGATCCATCGGGCCCGGTGCGCAGCGCCGCGGCACGGAAGCCGTAAGCTTTCTTCTCGAATTCGTAGCCGACTTCGGTGTTGACGCGGGTCGCGCCGAAATCGGTCGAGGATGTCGCAGTCCAGCTCTGGTGCAGCAGCGCGACATGCGAGGAATCGATGGTGGCCTCGACGCCCTGCAGCCAGTTGGCATTGAGCTCGATGCCGGCCGTGTAGACCTGGTCCGGCGGCAGATCCATCCATTCGAAATCGGGCGCGGGCGGCGCGATGCCCTCGCCGAGCCAGACCCAGATCAGGCCGGCGCCCTCCTGCACCGGATAGGACTTCGCCCTCACCGTCTTGGCGAATTCCCTGGGGTTGTTCGGCTCGTTGGGAACGTCCAGCACCTCGCCATCGGCCTTGATCTTCCAGCCGTGGAACAGGCAGGTCAGCGAGCAGTCGTCGACCCGCGCCAGCGCGAGCGAGGCGCCGCGGTGCGGACAGGCCTCGTCGAGGAACCCGACGGTGCCGTCCTTGCCCCTGAACGCGACGAAGTTGCGGCCGAACAGCTTGACGCGGACCGGCGCCTCACCCTTGCGCACGCGCACCGAGAGAACCGCCGGCAGCCAATAATGCTGCCGCAGCATGCGTCCCATCGGCGCGTCGCCCGTGACGCGGCACAGCAATTCGTTCTCTTCCCTGGTGACCATCGCGAAACCTCCCTGGTTGACGTCTTCGACGCTCCCGGCCTAATATCTTCCTAGGAAGATTATTGTCAAGTTATCTTCCAAAGAAGCCATTATTGGGAGATTGCATGAGCAAGGAACGCCTCGAGGACCGGATCGCGCTGGTGACGGGAGGAAGCCGCGGGGTCGGCAAGGGCGTGGCGATCGGCCTCGCGGAGGCCGGCGCAACGGTGATTATCACGGCGCGCACGCGCAACAGCGGCGGATCGGAATGGCCCGGCTCGCTCGACGAGACCATCGCCGCGATCGACGAGGCCGGCGGCCGCGGCATCGGCCTGCTGTGCGATCATTCCGACGATCATTCGGTGAAGGAGGTTTTCGACCGCATCCGGCGCGACCACGGCCGGCTCGACGTGCTCGTCAACAACGTGTTCGCGGCACCCAACGTGATGCCGGTCAACGTGCCGTTCTGGCAGGTGCCGGCCTCGCTATGGGACACCATGCACCGGGTCGGCCTGCGCTCGCATTTCGTCGCCAGCCAGTTCGCGGTGCCGCTGATGCTGCCGCAACGGCGCGGCCTGATCGTCAACACATCGTCGGGCGGCGGCATCCGGTACACATTCAACGTGCCGTTCGGCGTGCAGAAATCAGGCGTCGACCGGATGGCGCGCGACATGGCGCATGAGCTGCAGCCGTTCGGCATTGCCGCCGTCTCGATCTGGCCCGGCTACATCAAGAGCGAGAAGCTTGCGGCGCAGCCCGGCCGCGTGCCGCCGGCGCTCGCCAAACTGATCGCCGAGCGCGGCGAGACGCCGGTGTTCGCCGGACGCGCGGTCGCCGCGCTCGCCGGCGATCCCGACGTGATGGCCAAGAGCGGGCGGATCCTGCTCGCCTCGGAATTGGCGGTCGAATACGGCTTCACCGATGTCGACGGAAAAATCCCGCCGCCGCCGAGCCGCGATCCCGCGCCGCTGTCCGTGTTCAAGCCAAACGTCATGCCCTGAGATCGGCCCGACGACCGCGCATCGCATGGTCGCCGTTCGCTGAGGCAGCGGTCTTCGCTAGACGTCGAAGAACACGGTCTCGTTGTCGCCCTGGAGATGGATATCGAGGGTGTAGACGTTGCCGGCTGTCTTCTTCGCGATCAGTGTCGCGCGGCGGTCGGCCGGCACCAGCGCCAGTGTTGAGTCGGCGGCGTTGCCGGCTTCGTCGTCGAAATAGATCCGGGTGTAGAGGTGCAGCAGCATGCCGCGCGCGAACACCGCGAGCCCGATGTGCGGCGCCTGCGGCTTGCCGTCGGCATCCGGCACCGCGCCCGGCTTGATGGTGTCGAAGGCGTAACCGCCGCTCTTGTCGGTGCCGCAGCGGCCGAAGCCCTTGAACGAGGAGTTCGGCAGTGCCCGCGCATCCTGCGGATCGGAGAAGCGGCCCTGGCTGTCTGCCTGCCAGATCTCCAGCATGCAGTCCGCGATCACGGCGCCGTCGCCGTCATAGACCTTGCCCTCGACGCGGATGCGTTCGCCCGAGACGTCAGGGGTCAGCAAACTATTGGTGAAGGCGTCGTTCCACTCGTATTCGCCATTCGGCGTCAGGCCATACTTGAAGTACGGGCCGACGGTCTGCGAGGGCGTGATTCCATCAGGACGCTGGTTCGACACTTACTTGGTCTCCATCGGCGTGGCGTTGCGGCCGCGCAGCACGATATCGAAGCGGTAGCACAGCGCCCAGTCCGGCTTGGTGTTGTCGAGGTCGAACGACGAGATCATCCGCGCCCGCGCCTTCTCATCCGTCACCGAGTTGAAGATCGGATCGAACGGAAACAAGGGATCGCCGGGGAAATACATCTGCGTCACCAGACGCGAGACGAAGGAATGGCCGAACACCGAGAAGTGGATGTGGGCCGGCCGCCAGGCATTGTGGTGATTGCCCCAGGGATAGGCGCCGGGCTTGATCGTGATGAACTTGTAGTAACCGCTCGCATCGGATTGCGTGCGGCCGGCGCCGGTGAAGTTGGGATCGAGCGGCGCCGGATGCTGATCGACGACATGGATGTAGCGGCCGCAGGCATTGGCCTGCCACAGCTCGACCAGCGTATTCGGCACGCCGCGGCCGTCCTCGTCGCGCACGTGACCATGCACGATGATGCGCTCGCCGAGCGGCTCGCCCTTGGCCTGGATGGTGAGGTCGTTGTCGTGCGCGCGCACCGTCTCATGACCATAGACCGGCCCGGTCAACTCCGAGAGCGTGTGCCGCAGCGGGATCAAAGGCTTCTGCGGCGCGCGCTTCACGGTGGAGCGATAGTCCGGCGACAGCCGTGCCGGATGGGCCGCAAGCGATTGCAGCGGATACAACAGGGTCATGGTGAATTCCTCCGCGGCCCACGCGCCCGGCGGGCTCACATCAGATCATTATAGTGCATAACCAAATTGGGGAAGGGCTGTTTTCAGCCCTTCCAAGCCTTTGGATCAGTTCAGCTTTTCGATCGCAACCGCGACGCCCTGGCCGACCCCGACGCACATAGTTGCCAAGGCAAGCTTCCCGCCCCGCTTCTCCATGCCGTGCACGGCGGTCAGCACCAGGCGCGCGCCGCTCATGCCGAGCGGATGGCCGAGCGCAATCGCGCCGCCATGCGGATTGACGAAATCGGCATCTTCCTTGACGCCGAGCTGGCGCAGGCAGGCGATGCCCTGCGAGGCGAAGGCTTCGTTGAGCTCGATCAGGTCGAAGTCCGACACCTTGATGCCGAGACGCTCGACCAGCTTCTTTGTCGCCGGCACCGGGCCGATGCCCATGATGCGCGGCGGCACCGCGGCCGAAGCTAGGCCGAGGATTTTCGCACGCGGCGTCAGGCCGTGCTTCTTCACCGCGGCTTCGGAGGCGAGGATCATCGCGGCAGCGCCGTCATTGACACCAGACGCATTGCCCGCAGTGACCGTGCCCGGATTGCGCACGATCGGCTTCAGCTTGGCGAGACCTTCGAGCGTGGTCTCCGGCCGCGGATGCTCGTCCTTGTCGACGGTGATCGGGCTGGCCTTGCCGCCGGGCACCTGGATCGGCACGATCTCCTCGGCGAAATAGCCCGACGCGATCGCGGCGCCCGCGCGCTGCTGCGAGCGGATCGCCATCGCGTCCTGGTCAGCGCGCGACACCTGGAATTCCTCGGCGACGTTCTCGCCGGTCTCGGGCATCGCATCGACGCCGTACTGCGCCTTCATCAAGGGATTGATGAAGCGCCATCCGATCGTGGTGTCGTAGATGTCGGACGAGCGCGAAAAGGCTTCCGCGGCCTTGCCCATCACGAACGGCGCACGCGTCATCGATTCGACGCCGCCCGCGATCGCGAAATCGATTTCGCCGGCGCGGATCGCGCGGCCCGCGGCACCGACCGCATCGAGGCCCGAGGCGCAGAGCCGGTTCAGGGTCTGCCCGGGAACCGACTCCGGCATGCCGGCGAGCAGCAGCGCCATGCGCGCGACGTTGCGGTTGTCCTCGCCGGCCTGGTTGGCGCAGCCGAAATAGACCTCATCAACCTCGTTCCAATTGAGCGTCGGGTGCTTGGCCATCAGCGCCTTGATCGGGGCCGCGGCGAGATCGTCGGCGCGCACCTTGGCGAGCGAACCGCCGAAACGGCCGATCGGGGTCCGGACGGCATCGCAAATGAACACATCACGCATTGAATCTCTCCCTGAATGCCGCGACTTAGGCGCTGGATCGGCTGGAACTCGAGATGGGTTTTAGGAGCGTGCCCGCGGCAGGTCAATTGACGCCGCCGCGCGCCCTGCACGCATTACCGTGAGGGCTGACATAATCGCACCGTGGACAGGGTGGAAAACCTCGCTTCCTCGGATAGGACCGCGCGGCGAAATTCTGTAGTTTCCGGCCCCTGATGACGATCCAACAATCAATCCCCGTTCCGCCCGAAGCCACTGCCGCCGAGGCGCCGTCGCGCGTCACGCCGATGATGGAACAGTATCTGGAAATCAAGGCCGCCCATCCCGGCCTGCTGCTGTTCTACCGGATGGGCGATTTCTACGAGCTGTTCTTCGAGGATGCCGAGATCGCCTCCAGAACGCTCGGCATCGTCTTGACCAAGCGCGGCAAGCATCAGGGCATGGACATCCCGATGTGCGGCGTGCCGGTCGAGCGCTCCGAGGATTATCTGCATCGGCTGATCGGCGCCGGACATCGTGTGGCGGTGTGCGAGCAGACCGAAAATCCCGCAGAGGCAAGAGCCCGCGGCAACAAGAGCGTGGTGCGCCGCGGTGTGGTGCGGCTGGTGACGCCGGGCACGCTGACCGAAGACACGCTGCTCGACGCCCGCACCAACAATTACCTGATCGCGATCGCGCGCACCCGCGGCTCGGCCGGGGCCGACCGCCTCGGGCTCGCCTGGATCGATATCTCCACCTCCGAATTCATGGTGACGGAGTGCGCGACATCAGAGCTCGCCGCGACCTTGGCGCGGATCAATCCGAACGAAGCCATCGTCACCGACGCGCTCTACAGCGACCACGAGCTGGCGCCGACCTTGCGCGAGCTGCCGTCGGTGACGCCGCTGACCCGCGACGTGTTCGACAGCGCAACCGCCGAGCGGCGGCTGTGCGACTATTTCGCGGTCGCGACAATGGACGGTCTCTCCGCAATGTCGCGGCTGGAAGCGACCGCTGCCGCCGCGGCCGTCACCTATATCGACCGCACCCAGGTTGGCAAACGTCCGCCGCTGTCGCCACCGGCGCGCGAGGCCGCCGGCACCACGATGGCGATCGACCCGGCGACCCGCGCCAATCTCGAACTGACGCGCACGCTGGCCGGCGAGCGCCGCGGCTCGCTGCTCGATGCGATCGACTGCACCGTCACCGCGGCCGGCTCGCGGCTGCTGGCGCAGCGCCTTGCCGCGCCGCTCACCGATGTTGCCGTGATCGCGCGGCGGCTCGATGCGGTCTCCGCGTTCGTTGCGGATTCCGCGGCGCGCGAGGACGTCAGGACCGTGCTGCGCGCGGCGCCCGACATGTCGCGTGCACTGGCGCGGCTCTCGGTCGGCCGCGGCGGTCCGCGCGATCTGGCGAACCTGCGCGACGGCATCCTTGCCGCCGATCAGGCGCTCGAGCTGCTGGCGCAGCTCAGCGATCCGCCGGCCGAGGTTTCGACCGTGATGGCGGCCTTGCGGCGCCCCTCGCGCGACCTGGCGCAGGAATTCTCCCGCGCACTGTCAGAGCAACTGCCGCTGATCAAGCGCGACGGCGGCTTTGTCCGCGAGGGCTATGAGGCCGCGCTCGACGAGAGCCGCAATTTGCGCGACGCCTCGCGCCTCGTCGTCGCCGCGATGCAGGCGCGCTATGCTGAGGACACCGGCATCAAGACGCTGAAGATCCGGCACAACAACGTGCTCGGCTATTTCGTCGAGGTTACCGCGCAGCACGGCGACAAGCTGTTCACGCCGCCGCTGAATGCGACCTTCATCCATCGCCAGACGCTGGCGGGACAGGTGCGCTTTACCACGGCCGAGCTCGGCGAGACCGAGGCCAAGATCGCCAATGCCGGCGAGCGCGCGCTCAATCTCGAGCTCGAGATCTTCGAGCGGCTGAGCGCGATGGCGCTCGCGGCCAGCGACGATCTGCGCAACGCCGCGCATGCCTTTGCGATGCTCGACGTCGCGACATCACTGGCGAAACTTGCGATCGACGACAATTACGTGCGGCCCGATGTCGACGGCTCGCTCGGCTTTGCGATCGAAGGCGGACGGCATCCGGTGGTCGAGCAGGCTTTGAAGCGCGACGGCCAGCCGTTCATCGCCAATGCCTGCGATCTCTCGCCAGCGCCGGCACAGAAGTCCGGCCAGCTCTGGCTGATCACCGGTCCGAACATGGCCGGTAAATCGACCTTCCTGCGCCAGAATGCGCTGATCGCACTCCTTGCCCAGATTGGCAGCTATGTGCCGGCCTCGCGGGCGCGGCTCGGCATCGTCGACCGGCTGTTCTCGCGCGTCGGCGCCGCCGACGACCTGGCGCGCGGCCGCTCGACCTTCATGGTCGAGATGGTCGAGACCGCCGTGATCCTCAATCAGGCCGGCGAGCGGTCGCTCGTCATCCTCGACGAGATCGGCCGCGGCACAGCGACCTTCGACGGCCTGTCGATCGCCTGGGCCGCGATCGAGCATCTGCATGAGAGCAATCGCTGCCGCACGCTCTTTGCAACCCACTATCACGAACTGACCGCGCTCTCGGCCAAGCTGCCGCGGATGTTCAACGCCACGGTGCGGGTGAAGGAATGGCAGGGCGACGTCGTGTTCCTGCACGAGGTGCTGCCGGGTTCGGCCGACCGCTCCTACGGCATCCAGGTCGCCAAGCTCGCCGGGCTGCCGCCTGCCGTGATCACGCGCGCCAAATCGGTGCTGGCGAAACTCGAAGCCCAGGACCGCGGCCAGACCGCGCGTGCGCTGGCCGACGATCTGCCGCTGTTCGCCGTTCCCTCCCGCGCCGCCGCCGAGGACAAGCCGCCGAGCGAAGCGGATCTCCTGGTCGAAGCCGTGAAGGCGCTGCATCCCGACGAAATGTCGCCGCGCGAGGCGCTGGATGCGCTGTATGCACTGCGGGCGAAGCTGCCGAAGGGGTGATCCGTAGCCCGGATGCAGCGAAGCGAAATCCGGGAACGCCCTCACCAGTTGCGCGCCCCCCGGATTGCGCTGCGCTCCATCCGGGCTACGCACTCATCGTGCGGTCGCTCCCACCGTCATTGCGAGCGAAGCGAAGCAATCCATCGCTCCACATACGCGGCACGATGGATTGCTTCGTCGCTGCGCTCCTCGCAATGACGGACGTCAGGCTTTCGCGCTCTTCCTCCGCCCGATCTGCCACAGCACCAGATTCCACGCGATGCAGGTGGCGAGCGCGCAGCTCAGCCCGATCGCCGAACCAAACTGCGCCACAGCGACGTGCAGCACGGCGATGCCGAGACCGAAGCCGAGCAGGCCCCAGGCGCTGTTGGCGAGCACGGCGGCGGTGGCCGGGCCGCCGATCCGCGGATGCAGGATCAGCATCATCGAGGAGAACACGATCGGAAACAGCGCGATGACGCCGGTGACGCGCGGGCCGACCCAGGTCGACGCGGTGACCACGGTGCCGACCAGGCTCGCGACCAGCGCGGCGCGCAGCGGGATGTCGTACCAGCGCCGCGCGATCAGCGGCATCTTCGCCACGTGCCGGTAGGGCTTGAGTAGCGGGATGCAGATCGCGAACGCAATGGCATTGAGGATCAGCCCGCCGGCCAGCGTCCAGGCGAACTGGCGGATGATGGTGCCGAGCACGAGCCACAACGCGATCGCGGAACCCGCGCTGATCCACATGCTGAAGCGCTGCGCCAGCACGGCATAGGTGAGGCCCATGAAGATCGTCGCGGCATTGACCGGCAGGCTCGACAGAGCCCCCTCCGCGATGAAGGCGGCGTCATGGTCGAGCGCAAGGAAGGTGTAGGACGGCCCCGCCGAGATCGGCAGGGTTGCGATCAGCGCGCCGATCACCGGCCCCGACCGCTCCGTGATGATGGACGCACTGACCACGAACGCGGCCGCAACCGCCATGCGCAGCACGAGGAGCAGGATGAAGTGGAGCTCGGGGGACATTTCTTTTTTCTTATCCTCCCCTGGAGGGGAGGATCGGTTCGCATGCAGCGCAGCGAAATGCGAATCGAGGTGGGGTGATCTCTCAGCAGGAAAGACTGATCGGGTGGAGGGACCGTCACCCCACCCCGCCTCGCATCTGGCGATGCGAGGCGGCCCTCCCCCTCCAGGGGAGGGTAAGAGCGATCAGACCCTCGCCATCGTGACTGTCACCTTCGGGCCATTCTTGATGGTCTGATACACCACGCAATAGCGCTCGGTGAGCTTCAGCAGGAGATCGAGCTTGTCCTGCGGCGCGTCGGTGCCGACGTCGAAGCGGAGGCGGATCTCGCGGAAGCCGACCGGGGCCTCCTTGTCGACGCCGAGCGTACCGCGGAAATCGAGATCGCCCTCGGCGAACACGTTGCCGACCTTCAGCGGCACCTCGACGGCGGTCGCGACCGACTTCAGCGTGACACCGGCGCAGGCGACCAGCGCCTCCAGCAGCATGTCGCCGGAGCAGAGCTCGAGCCCGGAGCCGCCGGTGGCGGGATGCAGGCCGGCGACCGCAAGCGCGCGGCCGGTTTCGACCTTGCAGGAGAGGCTTTCGTTGTCGATCGTGCCCTTGGCTTTCAGCGTGATCACGGCGGCCGAGGGATCGGCCTTGTAGCGTTCCTTGATCGGGGCCTGCATTGCGCGGAGTTCGGCGGAGTCCATGGTTCTGCTCCCGGCTGTTCTCAAAGCGCGATGAGATGAGCCTGAAGCGTCATCGCGCTTTGGATTCTTGTTTTCGCATGATCTCTTCGGAAAACCGCTTCACACTTACGCGGCCGTACCGGTCCGGATCATGCTCTCCTTCCGATGTAAGGCCTTCGCGCGCCGATGTCACCACCACATCGCCTCGCCGGCGCTGGATTTGTCGGTGACGTCACGCACCGAACGGTCCAGCGAGCGGTCGAGCGCGGTCAGCACGCGGCGCTTGAAGCTATCGAACAGCTCCGATTTGCGATCGCGCGGCCGCGCCAGGTTGATGGTGATCTCCTCGAACAGCCGCCCCGGCCGCGGCCGCATCACCAGCACGCGGTCGGCCAGCACGACGGCCTCGTCGACGTCATGGGTGACCAGGATCAGGGTCGGCCGCGTGTCGGCCCAGAGATCGAGCAGGTGATCCTGCAGATCGCGCCGCGTGAAGGCATCGAGCGCCGAGAACGGCTCGTCGAGCAGCAGCACTTCGGGCTGCGGCACCAAGGCGCGGGCGATCGCGACCCGCTGCGCCTGTCCGCCGGACAATTCGCGCGGCCAGGCGCCGGCCTTATCAGTGAGGCCGACGCGGGCCAGCGCCGATGCGACCCGCTCGCGCCTGGCATCGGCCGGAAGGTCGGCAAGGCCGAAGCCGATATTGTCGGCGACGCTGAGCCAGGGCAGCAGCCGCGGTTCCTGGAAGATGATGCCGATCTTGGCATGCGGCGAGGCAATCACCGCATTGTCGAGGGTCACGCTGCCGGTGCTGGCGCGATCGAGGCCGGCAATGGCGCGCAGCAGCGTCGACTTGCCGCAACCGGAGCCGCCGATGATCGCGATGATCTCGCCGGGCGAAATCTCCGCCGAGAAGCGTTCCAGCGCGTGAACGCCGTTCGGATAGGTCTTGCCGACTTCTTTCAAAGCGAGCATCAGGCCCCTCCCCGCGCACCGAACGCGTCCTGCCAGCACAGCAGCGGCGCGGCGGCGACCTCGATCAGCCAGTCGGTCAGCTTGCCGAGGATCGCGAAGATCACGATCGCGGCTAGGATCTGCGCCGGCTTGCCGAGTTGCTGACCGTCGAGCAGGAGATAGCCAAGGCCCTCGGAGGCGCCGATCAATTCGGCCGCGACCACGAACATCCACCCCAAGCCAAGCCCGACCCGCAGCGCCACCACATAGGCCGGCAGCACGGCAGGCAACAGGATGCGGCGGATCATGGCGGGTCCGGACAGCCGGAACACGCGCCCGACCTCGACGATCTTGCGATCGACTGACAGGATCGCGCCCATCACGCCGAGATAGATCGGAAAGAACACGCCGACCGCGATCAGCGCGACCTTCGAGGTCTCGAAGATGCCGAGCCAGAGCACGAACAGCGGCACCCAGGCGAGCGAGGGGATCGCGCGCAGGGCCTGTACCGTCGGATCAAGCAGCCGCTTGGCGAAATCCCAGTAACCGGAGATCGCCCCCATGATGGTGCCGGCAATGACGCCGAGCGCAAAGCCCGCGCCGACCCGCCATAGCGTCGCGAGAATATGCCGCGCCAGCTCCCCGCTTTTGGCGAGCTCGACGATGGTCTGGAATACCTTGGACGGCGGCGGCACTAGGCGACCGTTGGAATAGCCGAGGTCGACGACGAGCTCCCAGCCCAGCGCCAGCACGACCGGGACCACGAGCCCGAGCGCCGGCCGCGCATAGCGCGACCATCGCGCCGCCGCCGCACGCGGCGCGGCCGTCTGTTCCAGCGCGGGCAGGTCAACGGTCATGGCCATAGCAAGAACTATTCTTCGCGTGGGATTGCAAGGTGGGGCGCCGACGTCTGATCCTCCTCTGGAGGGGGAGGATCGGTTCGCATGAAATGCGAACCGAGGTGGGGTGAAGGCCTCTCGTAACGAGCGCTGCCCGAGTGGAGAGATCACCCCACCCCGGCTCACGTCTCGCTTCGCTCGCTGTGAGCCGACCCTCCCCCTCCAGGGGAGGGTAAAGGCGGAGCTAGTTCGTCGGCAGCGGGACCTGGTCGTCGATCAACGCGTCCAACGCGGCCTTTACGTCGGTCTTGGCGTCGATCACGCCGGCCTGCTGCAGGGCGAGGCCGGCGGCGAGGATCGACTCGCGCTGCGGGGCGCCGATCCGACTGTGGGTCAGCTCGGTGCGCTCCTTGAGCTGCTTGTCGACCACCGCGTCCGGCAGCTTGGTGACCGCGATGAAGGTCTTCTTCAGCTCGTCATAGTTGGCGAGCGAATATTTCCGCGCCTCTTCATACGTCGCGAGCACGCGGCGGACGATGTCCGGGTGCGCCTTCAAAAACTCCTCGCGGACATTGAGGATGCCCCAGGTGTTGGCGTCCGCCTTGCGGTAGAACAGTTTGGCGCCCTCCTCGACCTCCGCCTGCGCCATCATCGGGTCGAGGCCGGCCCAGGCGTCGACGTCGCCGCGGATCAGCGCGGTCTTGCCGTCGGCGTGCTGCAACAGTACCGGCGTGATGTCCTTTTCGGTCAAACCGGCGCCGAGCAGCGCACGGACCAGGAAGATGTGCGGGTCGGTGCCGCGCGTCACCGCAACGCGCTTGCCCTTCAGGTCGGCGACGGACGCGATCTTGGAGTCCTTGGTCGTGACCAGCGCGGTCCATTCGGGACGCGAATAGACGTAGATCGACTTGATCGGGTTGCCGTTGATGCGGGCGACCAAGGCGGCCGAGCCCGCAGTCGAGCCGAGATCGATCGAGCCGGCGTTGAGGAATTCGAGCGCCTTGTTGGAGCCGGCCGACTGCACCCAGACGATGCTGATGCCGTCCTTGGCGAACTCCTTCTCCAAGAGGCCCTTCTGCTTGAGGACCATCGACACCGGATTGTAGGTCGCCCAGTCGATCCGGATCTCCTTCAGCGCATCGCCGGCGAACGCCGCGCCGGGCAACAATGTCGAGACCGCGAAGAGCGCAGCGAGGGCGCGCCGGGAAAATTTATGCATTCGTCGATCTCCTCGATCAGATTAAGAAACACTCTTTTCATTCAATGAGTTAGGCTTGCGGTCAACGAGAAAATCTCTACCTTTTGTCGAGCGGCGCGAGAACGATCTTGCTCGAAGCGCCACCAGGAGAGCATGGAGCTGCCGTCATCATACTTTGGTCAGTGACAGCAACGGCTCCGTCCGATATCGGATGAACGTATGGACAGCGTCGTAGCCGAGGCCCGCCCTGAAGCGGATAATCGTTTCGAGACCGAGCGGATCACCGCGGCGGTCAATGCACTCGCCGAACAGCATGCCGGCCGCGAGGACCAGTTCCGTGCCGCGATGGCGCAACTGCTCAAGGCCGAGCTGATCGCGGCGCGCGCCACGGCGCAGGCACTGCTGCTGAAGGACCGTCACGGCCGGCGCTGCGCCGAACGGCTCTGCTTCGTGCAGGACGAGATCATCCGTATCCTCTACGCGGCGGCAACCCGGCATCTCTATCACTCACCAATCCCCTCGGGCGCCGAACGCATGGCCGTGGTCGCGACCGGCGGCTATGGCCGCGGGCTGATGGCGCCGGAATCCGACATCGATCTCTTGTTCATCCTGCCCTACAAGCAGACCGCCTGGGGCGAGCAGGTCGCCGAAGCCATTCTCTATTGCCTCTGGGACATGGGGCTGAAGGTCGGCCACGCCACCCGCTCGGTCGATGAATCGATCCGCCAGGCGCGCGGCGACATGACGATCCGCACCGCGATCCTGGAAACCCGGTTCCTGACCGGCGACCAGCCGCTGTATGACGAGCTGGTCGAGCGCTTCGACAAGGAAGTGGTGCAGGGCACCGCGTCGGAATTCGTCACCGCAAAGCTCGCCGAGCGCGAGGAGCGGCATCGCCGCGCCGGCCAGTCGCGCTATCTGGTCGAGCCCAACGTCAAGGACGGCAAGGGCGGCCTGCGCGACCTGCACACGCTGTTCTGGATCGCCAAATACGTCTACCGCGTGCGCGAGACCGATGAACTGCTCGAGCGGGGCGTGTTCGACGCGCAGGAGTACCGCACCTTCCGCCGTTGCGCCGACTTCCTGTGGTCGGTCCGCTGCAACCTGCACTTCTTCGCCGGACGCGCCGAGGAGCGGCTGTCGTTCGACATGCAGCGCGAGATCGCGGTCCGCCTCGGCTACACCTCGCATCCCGGCATGCAGGACGTCGAGCGCTTCATGAAGCACTACTTCCTGATCGCCAAGGACGTCGGCGACCTCACCGCGATCCTGTGCGCCAAGCTCGAGGAGGAGCACAACAAGCCGGCGCCGGTGCTGAGCCGGATGGTGGCGCGGCTGCGGCCCGGCACCAAGCGGCGGCGGGTTAACGGCAGCGACGACTTCATCGTCGACAACAACCGCATCAACCTCGCCGCGCCCGACGTGTTCAAGCACGATCCGGTCAATCTGATCCGGATCTTCCGCCTCGCGCAGCAGAACAACCTCGCCTTCCATCCCGATGCGATGCGCACGGTGACGCGCTCGCTGAAGCTGATCAACACCCAGCTGCGCGAGAACGACGACGCCAACCGCCTGTTCATGGAGATCCTGACCTCCGACAATGCGGAGGTCGTGCTGCGGCGGATGAACGAGACCGGCGTGCTCGGCCACTTCATCCGCGCCTTCGGCAAGATCGTGTCGATGATGCAGTTCAACATGTACCACCACTATACGGTGGACGAGCATCTGCTCCGCTGCATCGGCTTCCTGCAGGACATCGAGCGCGGCGGCAACGAGGAGTTCACGGTCGCCAGCGACCTGTTCCGCAAGATCCGCCCCGAGCACCGCCCGGTGATCTATATCGCGACGCTGCTGCACGACATCGCCAAGGGCCGGCCGGAAGATCACTCGATCGCCGGCGCCAAGGTGGCGCGGCGGCTGTGCCCGCGGCTCGGCTTCTCCCCGGGCGACACCGAGCTGGTGGCGTGGCTGATCGAGGAGCACCTGACGATGTCCACGGTAGCGCAATCGCGCGACCTGTCGGACCGCAAGACCATCGAGAATTTCGCCGCCGTGGTGCAGTCGGTCGAGCAGATGAAGCTGCTGACGATCCTGACCACCGCAGATATCCGCGGCGTCGGCCCCGGCGTCTGGAACGGCTGGAAGGCGCAGCTGTTGCGCACGCTGTACTACGAAACCGAGCCGGTGCTGACCGGCGGTTTCTCCGAGGTCAACCGCGCGCAGCGCATCGCGGTGGCGCAGGCCGAATTCCGCCGCGCCTTCACCGAATGGCCGGAGGCCGAGCTCAACGCCTATATCGGCCGGCACTATCCGGCCTACTGGCTCAAGGTCGAGCTGCCGCGCAAGATCCGCCAGGCCCGTTTCATCCGCGCCAGCGAGCAGGCCGGCCACAAGCTCGCGATCAATGTCGGCTTCGACGAGATCCGCGCCGTCACCGAACTGACGATCCTCGCGACCGACCATCCCTGGCTATTGTCGATCATCGCGGGCGCCTGCGCTTCGGCGGGCGCCAACATCGTCGACGCGCAGATCTACACCACGACCGACGGCCGCGCGCTCGACACCATCTCGATCTCGCGAGAATACGACCGCGACGAGGACGAGGGCCGCCGCGCGACGCGGATCGGCGAGATGATCGAGCATGTGCTGGAAGGCAAGCTCAGGCTGCCCGAGGCGGTGGCCAAGCGCGCGGTGCGCAGCAAGGCGCGGCCGTTCGTCGTCGAGCCGGAGGTGACCATCAACAACCAGTGGTCGGACCGCTACACCGTGATCGAGGTCTCCGGCCTCGACCGGCCCGGCCTGCTCTACCAGCTCACCACCGCGATCTCGAAACTCAACCTCAACATCGCCTCCGCCCATGTCGCGACCTTCGGCGAACGCGCCCGCGACGTGTTCTACGTCACCGACCTGCTCGGCGCCCAGATCACCGCGCCGACCCGGCAGGCCGCAATCAAGAGCGCGCTGCTGCATCTGTTGTCGAGCGAGGACCAGGCCGCGAAGCCGGCGGCGTAGAAATCGTAGAGGCGCATAGGCCTGTCCCGTCATCCTGAGAGGCTGTGACCCTATTTGAAGTTAGCAGCTGCGGCAAAAGCGGGATTGGGCTGTGACGATTTGATGGCCAGGCTTCAAGCTGCAGCCTGGAGCAGGCGGTGGCCGGCCAGGATGTTGTTGGTGAGTGCGAACCAGCGCAGGACCGTCTGGACCTTTTTGAGGCCGCGTACGGTGAACTGCTGCAGGCCCCAGTTGCGGAAGCGAGCGTTGATACACTCCGCCTGGGCTCGACGCTTGTAGATCGACTTGCCACGTGGGCTCTTCATGCGGGCTCGCCAGGCGGCGACGCCGGGCCCATCGTTGTCGCGTGGCTCATATGGGTCGCGCTGGTGCTTGCTGCGTGAAGGCGGCCCGTAGACCTTGATGCCGCGGTCAGCCGCCCACTCGGTATCCTCATTCTTGTTGAAGCCGCCGTCGATCAGCAACCGCTTCGGCCATCGGCCATGGCGGCGGTTGATCTCCTCCAGCATCGGCCGGGCCAAGCCGCGGTCGGAGCCGACGGTTTTGACGTCCGGGATGATCACGATCTGGCCACCGGCGACGGTCGAGAGCTGGCAATTGTAGGCGGGGCGGAAGCCGCCATCGGCCATTTTCATGACGCGGGCATCGGGGTCGGTGGTGGAGGCGCGCGGCTCCTTCTGCTTCTCGACCTCCTTCTTGTTGGTCTTGCTGCGCCGTTCGCGTTCCGCCTCGATCTCGGCCAGCTTTTTCAGCGCTGCCGCCACGCGCTGCTCGCGTTCACGCAGGGCCCGTTCGTTGGCCGCAGCGATCCGCCGGCTGCTGGCTTGCGGATCGTCGGTTGCTTCGTCCTTCAGCTGTCGGATCAATCGTTGCGCCTTGCGCAACTCCTTGTGAAGCTTCCTGCGGCGGCGGAACGACTTGCTCCCAGCCGAGGCACGTACCCGCACTCCGTCCTGCGCCACCTCATCGAGGTCGATGATCTCGGCCACCGACAGGCTGGCGATGTTTTCGCTCAACAGCCGATCCAGAAGCTCCGGATGCGCCGTGCGGAAGTCGGCAAGGCCGTGATAGTTCACACTCACCCCGCCGCAGAGCCACCGATAGACGTCGTGGCTCTCACACAGCCTGGCCAGCGCTCGCGCGCTGCCAACCCCCTCGCTCGTCGCATAAAGCCACAGTGCCAGTAAAAGCCGCGGGCTCGCCGGGGCCTGTCCCGCCGTGTGGGTTCGAGCTCTAATCGCCTCTTCAAGCTCGCCCAGATCAAGCTTCTCGACGTAAGCCCAGATCACCCGGACTGGATGATCGGCGGCTACCAGCGCCTCCAGATCGACTGCCCGAAGCTCGATCTGATCGCGTACCGGTTCCCGCATCCGCGGCTGCCCCGGATCGCTCTCCCGCTCAGCTTTCTGTACCGGAAGATCGGCAAACAGTTCGTCGCCAGGCATCGCTGCACCTCTCGGATAGTACAGCTGCAGGAATCACTCCGCGTAGGAAAACTCAACCCTCATCCCGAACAAAGATTCACACCCTCTGAGGAGCCGCGAAGCGGCGTCTCGAAGGATCGACGGCCCGGCTACTGCCGAACGAGTCGGAGTACGCGGAAGCGTCCGGGCCGTTCACCCTTCGAGACGCGCGTTCCGCGCTCCTCAGGATGACGGAATGGAAAGCGCTCCGCGGAAGGAGCAACACCGCGATGCCCGATCGCGGCGGTTCAACCGAACAGCCGCATCAACAGCGCCTTACCGACTGGCGCGGCGCGGACGCCGTGGAAGGCGCGGACATATTCGCCAGCATAGAATGCGCGCACGACATTGATCCGCGTCGCAGCCGCATCCTCGAAGCGGACGCCGAAGCCGTCTCGGGTGCGGCGGACCACCAGCGCGGTCACGTTCTGGCCGTAGACGTTGCACGTGATCGAGGTGCCGATCGCGGGCGGCGCGGGATCGATGAAGCGGGCGCCCGAGATCGAGATATCGGCCATCCGCACCAGCCGCGGCTCGGCGCCTTCGTGAATCAGGACCGGCTCATCGCGCTCGAAGCGCTCGGCCTTGCGCCGCCGCGGCTGCTCGATGCAGATGAAGCAGACGATCGCGAGCACGACGCAATTGTAGAGGCTCCAGGCCAGCGCCAGCCCGCCATAGGCGATGCTTTCGCCGCGCAGACGCAGGATGAACGCGTAGGCGATCGCAAACAGCGTGATCAGCAAGGCCGTGCCATAGAGCCGCAGCAGCGGCCACTCGATAAACCGGCGGTTGCGGTCGCCGCCCTTCGCCGTCACCTTGAATTTGTGGCCCTGCGGCTTGGCGAGGCCGGTCACGACAGCCTTCAGGACCGCGGGCGCGGCGATGTATTGCGACACGTCGGTCATGATCGCGAGCGAGCGGCCGCGCGAGATCCAGGCCATCGTGAAGGCGTGCCAGACATAGAACGGCATGAAGTATCTCAGGAGGTCGAACAGGTCGGCGTGGACCGCCTTGATCCCGAACAGCAAGAACAGCCAGGGCACGACCAGGCCGAAAACCTTGGTGCCGTAGACCGCCGCCCAGCTCATGAAGGCGTCGACCAGCGACAGCCGGTCCATGAATGCGAGCTTGGATTGCCGCGAGAACGGCCCGCTGCGCCCCCTGAAGATCTGCATGAAGCCGAGGCACCAGCGCCCGCGCTGCGTGATGTACTCCTTCAATCCCTCCGGCGCCAGACCGATGGTCAGGCGCTCGTTCAGATACACCGTATTCAGTCCCTTCTCCTTCAGCCGCAGCGTGACGAGATAGTCCTCCGTCACCGAATCGGTCGGGAAGCCGCCGATCTGCGTCAAGCCGGAAAAGCGGATCAGCGATGAGGTGCCGCAGCAGAACGCCGTGCCCCAGGCATCCTTGGCCGGCATCAGGATGTCGAAGAAGAAGCGTTGCTCGTCGGGCCAGACGTCGGTCGCGGCGAGATTGGTCTGGATCGGATCCGGGTTGATGAAATGCTGCGGCGTCTGCACCACGCCCACCGTGCCATCCTGCATCAGGCTCATCGCCCGCGTGAGGAAGTCCGGCATCGGAACGAAGTCCGCATCCAGGATCGAGATGAACTCCGGCTTCTCCGGCAGTCCTGCCAGATGCTGGAGCCCATGATTGATGTTGCCGGCCTTGGCGTGGCGATTGTCCGGACGGGTCAGATAATTGCAGCCGAGTTCGTGGGCGAGCCGGCGCAGCCAGAGCCTGCGGCCGTCGTCGAGCACCCAGACGCGATAACTGGGATAGCTCAGCCCCGTCGCGCCGATGATGGTGCGCTCCAGAATCGCCTTCTCCTCGTTGTAGGTACAGATGAAGACGTCGACGAGCGGCGCATCTGCGTTCGCTTTGGACCGGCGAAGGATCGCATTGACCTCGGGTGAGCGGTCGATGGTCCGGCTGAGGAACAACAGCGACAGGCACACCGCGATCAGCGAGGCCGCCTCGGCCACCACGAAGGGGTAGCCGACCAGCGCGTCGGCGGTGAGGCCCGGCGGCGGAAGGGTATGCATTACGCGCCAGACGAAGTAGTGCAGCAACAGCACGAACGACATGCCGGTCATCATGACGCGGGCCAATGTCTGCTCGCGCCTGAGCAAGGGCAGGATCGCAAGGCAGGCGCCGAAGGCGACCAGCCCGGGCGCGAAGGCCGCCATCATGGCTTTGCCGGGTCCGTGCTGAACACCACCCGCCCGGTGCGGCCGACCGCGCAATCCTTACCCGCACTATCGGTCGCCGGCATCGAGACCGTCACACGGTACGGTTCCTTGTTCAGCGCATCCGGATTGATCGCAAGGTTTGCGGGAGCGCCGGAGGCCCCGGTGAGGTTGACGATCTCACCCTGGATCGCGGGGCTGCCGTCGTTCGGCTCGAAGCTCGCCTGCTCGCCGAGCCTGAGACGGTTGTAAACGCTCTCGGTGACGTTCGCGGTGACGACCTCTCCGGTGCAATCGAGCAGCTTGAGCAAAGGCTGCCCGGCCCTGACGTCCTCTCCTCGCGAGGTCATCATCTCCCAGATCCGTCCTCCGACCGGGGCCTTGATGTCGGCTTCCGCCCGGTTGATGTAATGCAACTGCTCGGACGCAATCTCGTGGGTGAGCCAGTCAATCTCGGCATCGGCATGCGCCAGATCAGCGCGCAGATCGCTGACGCGCTGGCGCATTTCCTCTTCGCGTTGCACGGAACTCGGCCGGTCATTGTAGCTGTCGCCGAGATAGGTGCCGTTCTTCGCCGCCGTGAGCTCGACCTTGGCGGCGTCGAGGCGCCGCTGTGCGCCGATCTCGGTCTGCTGGGCGATCGACTGCTCGCGCGTCAGGCGGGCCATTTCGACCGTCGAGACGCTGCCCGATCTGATCAGCGACGAGGCGCGTTCGACCGCCGCCGTCGCCTCCTCCCGCCGCGCGGCCGCAGCCTCGATCGCGGTCTGGATTTCGGCGATGCGGGCCTGGAGCTGGAGGATGCGGCCGTCACGGAACTGCCCCGCCTGACGCGCGAGGTCCTGCTGCGCCGTTTCGGCAGCGGCGAGCTTGGCGGCGAGACTCGGGCGCTCGTTCTCGAGGCGGGACATCTGCCGCCGGAGATCATCGAGCCGCACGCGATCGCCGCGCACGTTCACGACATGAAGGATCGCATCGCCTTCGTGGACCTCGCTGAGGCGCGTAGAGCTTTGCTGTGGCTTCGCGCTCACGGTGCCGTCGATCGGCGAGCGCAAGGTCACGATCCGGGCATTGACCACGGCCTCGACGCTCGAGGTCTGCAATACGGCCTTCAGCGGCAGCCAGCCGAACACGGCGACGATGGCAAGGCCAATGCCGATCTTGAGCAGGCGGCGGACCATCCGGCCCGACCCTGCGGGCGCCTCGGGATGGGGCGCGCTCTCGCTGACCGGCTCGTCGTGCGCCGGCAGCAGCCGGTCCTGCAAATCGCGCTGCAATCCGCGCGCGCCATCGGTCTCATCCCTGGTGACGGAAATATCGTCGTTGGGGAGTGGCTTTTGCTGCTGTGCCTGATTCATGATGACCGGCCCCTGATCTGTCAGTGCGCGAACCAACGCACAGCTCAGCGGAGCGATACCGTTGCCGGACTGATCCAATAATCAGGTGCTTCAAAACCGGCTAAGGCGAATTGGGCATCTTTCGAAAAAATTGCTGCAATTTGCTCGAGCCCGCCAGCCGGTGGGATCGCCGACCTCGCAGGACGTGATCGAGACCCGTCGGGCGGTCTCAAGCGGCGAGGTCGGGAGGACTGAGCCCGGAATCCGTCAGGGCCGGGGCTAGACGGGGACTGGATTCCGGGCTCTCACGGAGGCTGTTGTCGGAGCCGGTTTGCGCGGGTCCAGGGGACCAGCCCGCGCTTCGGCCGGCAACGCCTGCCGCGGCGACCAGCCAGCGCGGGCTACGATCCTGGATCTGGCCCGTTTGCTCGCAGCTGCAGCGCTGCGAGACCGGCCATCATGACTGCAAGGTAGCTCGCCTGGCAAACCGCGACACCGAAATCGAAGACGTCGAGCAGACCGATCCAGGGGTCGTCGGTCGGCGCGCCGTCCGTTTGCTTGCCACCGTCGATCACGACAGGCTGGAAGCTGCGGTCGCGTTCACCACGCCTTGCCTCCTGTTTTGCCTCGTGTTCGACGTCATCGGAGCAAAGGATCAAATGCAGGGGAGCGTTCGGCATTCCAACCTCCAGACCTCTGATCGGCGACGAATGAACCGGGATGCTTCTACTGTGATCGAGTTACCCAATAAGCGTAGCGACCGGGAAGAAACCGGCCATTGAACGGAGGTTGATCCGGCCGTTACATTGGGGTGGGGAAGATCATACTTAGGTTTAGTCGCAACCTGGGCCCGAGCGCGCCGGATGATTTCGCGTTCCGCGCGACTTCGCGCATGCGGGCTGGTTGCCAAAGGGCCGCATGATCGGTCTCGTCCGGACGTCGGGAAAGCTGCTAATATGCAGCCCGTTGAGAGGGCGACGTTGTCGCCGCTGATGATAGCGGTCACCTAGCGACGCAGCGCGGCCCATGGTGGCCAGGTGCTCTAGCCAAGCACTTTGATGGCCAAGCGCTGTGATGGCCACGTGCTGTGATGGCCACGTGCTGGTGCTGCCGATGATGCGCAATCCGACCATGAAGTCCTGGTCGGCCGAGCAATGGCTGCTCGGCGGCATGGTGCTGGCTTTGGCGGCAACCTGCATCGGGCTGCTACTCGGTCCGCAGCCCGGAGCTCCCGCCCATCTGGTCGCCCTGGTGCTGCTCATCGCCTCGCTTGCCGCCGCATTGCTGATGATGCGTGTGGTGGGCCGCACGCAGAACCAGATGGAAGCCGCAATCCGCGGCCGGGCCGGCGGCGAGGAGCGCGCGATCGAGGCGCTGCGCAACAGCGAAGCGCAATGGAAAGAAGTGTTCGAACACAACCCGGTCATGTACTTCATGGTCGATGCGGCGGGACTCGTGCTGTCGGTCAACACGTTCGGCGCCGCGCAACTCGGCTACACCGTCGGCGAATTGCTCGGACAATCCGTGCTCCGGGTGTTTGCCGACGAAGACCACCCGATGGTCCAGCGCAACGTCGCGGCGTGCCTCGACAACATCGGCCAGACCCACAGTTGGGAGATCCGCAAGGTCCGCAAGGATGGTTCACGGCTCTGGGTTCGTGAAAATGCCAAGGCCGTACGCAAGCTGGACGGTCAGCTGATCGTCCTGATCGCCTGCGAGGACATTACCGAGCGCAAGCAGGCCGAAAATGCACTGCAGCAGAGCGAGATGTACCTGACCGAAGCGCAGCGGTTGAGCCACACCGGCAGCTTTGGCTGGCACGTCGCCAGCAGCGAGATCATCTGGTCGGAAGAAACCTACAGGATCTTCGAATTCGACAGGGTTCCCTCGATCAAGCATGGCACGGTCCTGCAACGCGTCCATCCGGACGATCGCGCCCGCGTGCAACGGACTATCGACCGCGCCTCGCTCGACGGCAAGGACTTCGAGCACGGCTATCGCTTGCTGATGCCCGATGGGGCGATCAAATTTGTCCACGCCAGGGCGCATGCGGTGACCAACCTCTCGGGCGACACCGAGTTTGTCGGAGCGGTCACCGACGTGACGGCGCGCAAGCGGGCCGAGGCCGAATTGCATGAAGCGCAGACCAACCTCGCGCACGTCACGCGCGTGACGGCGCTCGGCGAACTCGCCGCGTCGATCGCCCATGAAGTGAACCAGCCGCTTGCCGCCGTGGTCACCAACGCCGCGGCATGCCTGCGCTGGCTCAACCGGGCCGCCCCCGACCTGAATGAAGCGCGCGGAGCGGTCAGGTCGATCATCAGCGACGGCAACCGGGCCGGCGAGGTCATCCAGCGGGTCCGCGCATTGGCGAACAAGACGACCGATCAGAAGGCGCCGCTCGATATCAACGAAGTCATCAACGAGGTGATCAGCCTGGTGCAACATGAGTTGCAGAGCCACCTGATATCTCTGCGACTGGACCTCGCTCCCGCGCTCCCGCCTGTCGTCGCCGATCGCATCCAGCTGCAGCAAGTCATCCTCAACCTCGTCCTCAACGGCATCGAGGCGATGCAGCCGGTCACCGACAGGCCGCGGGAGCTCGTGATCCGGACCCGCCATGACGATGCCGGGCAAATCCTGGTCACGGTCACCGACTGCGGCATCGGCGTCGCGACCGAGAATGCCGACCGGCTGTTCGACGCCTTCTACACCACCAAGGCGAGCGGCATGGGAATGGGGTTGTCGATCTGCCGTTCGATCGTCGAAGCTCACCGGGGCCGGCTGTCCGTGACCGCAAATGTCGGCCCCGGTGCGACATTCCAGTTCACCCTGCCGTTGCGCCAAGAGGATCACGCATGGTGACCGGACGCGCGGCCTCGCCTTCCACGCCTGCGAACGCCGAGGATCCGATCGTCTTCGTCGTCGACGATGACGCGTCGGTGCGGGATGCATTGAGCAACCTTTTCCGCTCCGTCGGGCTGCGCACCGAAGCGTTCGGGTCGGCCCATGAATTTCTCCAGCGCAAGCCGCCCGATGTCCCGAGCTGCCTGATCCTCGACATCAGGCTGCCCCGGCTGAGCGGCCTGGACTTTCAGGCGGAGCTGGCGAAGGCCGGCATTCATCTTCCGATCATCTTCATGACCGGCCATGGCGATATCCCGATGACGGTCAGGGCCATGAAAGCCGGCGCCGTCGACTTCCTGACCAAGCCATTCCGCGATCAGGACATGCTGGATGCCGTCACGGCAGCGATCGAGCGCGACAGGAATCGTCGCGACGAGGCCAAGGTTCTCGCAAACCTGCGCGCGGCCTTCGCGACCCTGACCCCGCGCGAGCGCCAGGTGATGACCCTCGTCACGGCGGGGCTGATGAACAAGCAGGTCGCCGCAGAAATCGGTGTGGCGGAGATCACAGTGAAGATCCACCGCGGGCACATCATGCGGAAAATGGCGGCCAAGTCGCTCCCTGACCTGGTCAGGATGGCGCAGATCCTCAGGATCGGACCGTCGTCCGGCGGGGCGCAAACCTAAGTATGATTCTCCGGCCCCGATTGGCGACGCACTGTGCCCTGGCGCGATCGCCCATACCAAACGTTCGATCCGGCCGGTCCAGGAAAATCCTCCTTGTCCAATCCGCCAGTGATATCAATCATCGACGATGACATGTCGGTTCGCACCGCGACCGACAATCTCGTCAGGTCGCTGGGCTACACGGTCGAGACCTACGCCTCGGCTGAGGAATTCCTGCTCTCGCCCCACTTGGACGACATCTCCTGCGTAATCGCGGATGTCAGGATGCCGGCCATGAGCGGGCTCGACCTGCAGAGCCATTTGATTGCCAATGGACGGCGCTTTCCGTTCATCTTCGTCACGGCCTTCGCCGTCGAAAGCGATCGCGCCCGGGCTCTGAGGGCGGGAGCGATCTGCTTTCTGAGCAAGCCCTTCGATGGCGACGCCCTGATCAGATGCCTCGATATCGCCCTCGACCAGCACGGCACGGCGACGAACGAATGAGTACAGATCGGCCACGATCGCGCCGGCTATACGCAAGGATGATGCCGCCAAACATCTGGACAAGTTGCGCATCGACGGTGGCAGCGCGAGATTTCGCGTCGCCGTCCTTCGGGACGATCGACGGCACGGACAGCATCAGACATTTTGATTTGCAAATGGCAATTCCTCGGAGGGAGGTCGCCATGCGTGCGGAACCGCGCTGCGCCCAGTGTGATAGCGAAGAGCCCAAGGTCATCTGTTTGCGAAATCCGGCGGGTGAACGCTACTGCGGACGCCTCTGCCTTTACAGAGGTCAGGAGAACTTCATCCGCTGGTTCACGCGTGCGAATGCGGAGGCGGCGTCATGACGGGCCGCTGCGGCAATCCGGGATGCAGGCGTCCGTTCGGGCTGATCCGGTATAGCTGGCATTTCAAGCAGTTTTGCTCGGAGAAGTGCCGCGAGATCCACAAGCAGCAATTGGAGCGCGACAAGGCCTATTGGAAGTGGCTCTACCCCTTCCCCAGAACCGGCAGCCCATCGAAGAAATTGATCTGACGGCGATGACCAACAACGCGCAAGGGAGTCTCCATGACGACGGTTGATGCGATGCTGGTAGGAGCGATCCTCGCATGGGTGCCCTCGCTCATTGTCTTTCTCTACATCGTGCGCAATCTGCGCAACATGCCGAGCGAAGATCTCGATTGAGCGTCTCACGGGCGGATGAAGTGGAGCGCTAAACCTCCACGCCCTCGTGGCGCAGCAGCCAGCGCTTGCGCTCCAGCCCGCCGCCATATTTGACCAGCGAACCGTTGGCGCCGATCAGGCGGTGACAGGGCACGACGACGCTGATCGGGTTGGAGCCATTGGCATGGCCGACCGCGCGCATCGCGTTCGGCACTTTCAGCTTCGCCGCCAGCGCGCCGTAGCTCATGGTGGTGCCGGGCGCGATCTTCGGCAGCGCGTGCCAGACCTTCTGCTGGAACGGCGTGCCGGCGACGCGCCATTCGACATCCGCGAGCCGATCGAGATCGCCCTTGAAGTAATCGCCGAGCGCCTTGTGCATCGCAGCCGGCGCGCGGCCGTCCCGCAGCGTCACCGCGCCATAGTGCAGCCGCAGCAGGTCGAGCATGCGCCCTTCATAGTCGTCCCAGTCGAGCGCGCGCAGCACGCCGCCATCATCGGTCACCAGCAGCGCAGTGCCGATCGGGGTCTTGAGGCGGTCGAGGTTGAAGGTCTGCGCAGTCTTGCGGTCGGCCATGGTCATCTCGCATAAATCGGTCTCGCTCGGCGATAGTTTCATCTCCCTGCCGCCGACGTCCACCCGAATTCCGCGACATCGCGCGCAGGGTGCATCGCCTTGCAATGCCCCTGCCCTTCCGCCATCATCCCGTGCAACGGTGACATCCGCCGGCCCATCGCTTGCGGACAAGATCATCGGCAACATGGGAGGTCACGGACATGAGGAGCGTGCAATTGCTCGCTGCGACAGCGCTTGCCATCGCGTTGTCGGCTACATCGGCCGCCGCGCAGAAGAAATACGACATCGGCGCGACCGACACCGAGATCAAGATCGGCCAGACCGTGCCGTTCTCGGGCCCGGCATCCGCCTATGCCGGCATCGGCAAGACCCAGGCGGCCTACCTCAAGATGATCAACGATCAGGGCGGCATCAACGGCCGCAAGCTGAACCTGATCCAGTATGACGACGCCTATTCGCCGCCGAAGGCGGTCGAGCAGGTGCGCAAGCTGGTCGAAGGCGACGAGGTGCTGTTCACCTTCCAGATCATCGGCACGCCGTCGAATGCCGCCGTGCAGAAATACCTGAATGCCAAGAAGGTGCCGCAGCTGCTCGCCTCCACCGGCGCCTCGCGCTTCTCCGATCCGCAGAACGCGCCGTGGACGATCGCGTTCAACCCGAACTACCAGTCCGAGGGACGCATCTACGCCAAATACATCCTGGCCAATCACCCCAATGCCAAGATCGGCATCTTCTACCAGAACGACGATCTCGGCCGCGACTACATCACCGGCCTGAAGAGCGGGCTCGGCGACAAGGCGGCAAGCATGATCGTCGCCGAGGTCTCCTACGAGCTCACCGACCCGACCGTCGATTCGCAGATCGTCAAGCTGAAGGCCGCCGGCGTCGACCTGCTCTACGACGCGTCGACGCCGAAATTCGCGGCGCAGGCGATCCGCAAGGTCGCGGACCTCGACTGGCACCCGGTCCACATCCTCGACATCAACGCGAGCCCGGTGTCGGCGACGCTGAAGCCCGCCGGCCTCGACATCTCCAAGGGCATCATCTCGACCAATTACGGCAAGGACCCCGCCGACCCGCAATGGAAGGACGATCCCGGCGTGAAGGCCTATTTCGCCTTCATGGACAAATATTATCCTGATGGCGACAAGCTCAATACCGTCAACACCTACGGCTATTCGACGGCCGAGCTTCTGGTCCAGGTGCTCAAGCAGTGCGGCGACCACCTCACCCGCGAGAACCTGATGAAGCAGGTGACCAGCCTCAAGAAGTTCGTGCCGTCGCTCGCGCTGCCGGGCATGTCGATCACGACCGGACCGAACGATTACCGCATCAACAAGCAGATGCAGATGATGAAGTTCAACGGCGAGCGCTGGGAGCTGTTCGGCCCGATCATCGAGGACACCGGACCGGCGGGCTAGTCCGCGCCGCGCTGATGTGAGGTGATCGAGGTCGCCCATCTCAAGTACACTGTCGTCCCGGCGAAAGCCGGGACCCATAGGCCGCGGCTTATGTTGCGGATGGGATTCGTCGTTCAAGCGTCGCAAGGCAATCGACAGTCGTGGTAATGGGTCCCGCCCTTCGCCGGGACGACGCTGAGTTTGTTGCTGCCGGCAGGACTGCATAGCGGAGCCGGGAACGAAACTCTCGGCAAACTTCTACTTCGTTCATCCGAACGCGATCACCGCCCTGCCGATTGAGCGATATGGCCGAGGGGCCTTATTCTTTCGCACCGCCCCCTACTTTGGTTGACTGAAATCGCTCACCTTTTCGGCATTGCTCGTCTTGCGTCGCAGCAACGGTTCCGCCAGTATCCCGGCCCAGCGATGGCGACCGCGGGACCTTGAACCCGCGGACAAGATCATCGGCCAATCATCAGTCACGTGAGGAAAACAGCATTATGAGGAACGGGATTTTCCACCTGGTCACGGGAACGGCGCTGGCGATCGCGCTGTCTGCAACGTCGGCCTACGCGCAGAAGAAGTACGATCCCGGCGCGACCGACACCGAAATCAAGATCGGCCAGACCGTTCCCTTCTCCGGACCGGCCTCGGCCTACGCCTCGATCGGCAAGACCCAGGCGGCCTATTTCAAGATGATCACCGATCAGGGCGGCATCAATGGCCGCAAGATCAATCTGATCCAGTATGACGACGCCTATTCGCCGCCCAAGGCGGTCGAGCAGATCCGCAAGCTGGTCGAGAGCGACGAAGTGTTGCTGACGTTCCAGATCGTCGGCACGCCGTCGAACGCCGCCGTCCAGAAATATCTCAACGCCAAGAAGGTGCCGCAGCTGTTCGCCGCCACCGGCGCCTCGAAGTTCACCGATCCGAAGAACTTCCCCTGGACGCTCGGCTTCAACCCGAACTACTTCGTCGAAGGCCGCATCTACGGCCAGTACATTCTGAAGGAGCATCCGAACGCCAAGATCGGCGTGCTCTATCAGAACGACGACCTCGGCAAGGACTACCTGAACGGCATCAAGGCCGGCCTCGGCGACAAGGCCGCCAAGATGATCGTGGCCGAAGCCTCCTATGAGGTGTCCGATCCGACCATCGATTCCCAGGTGATCAAGATCAAGGATGCCGGCGCCGACCTGTTCTTCTCGGCCTCGACGCCGAAGCAGGCGGCGCAGGCGATCAAGAAGATCGCCGAGCTCGGCTGGCATCCGGTCCATATCGTCGACATCAACGCCACCTCGGTCGGCGCCGTGCTGCAGCCGGCGGGCCTGGAGGCCTCCAAGGGCCTGATCTCGACCAACTACGGCAAGGATCCCGCCGATCCGCAGTGGAAGGACGATCCGGGCATGAAGCGCTATTTCGACTTCATGGCCAAGTACTATCCGGACGGCGACAAGAACTCGAACTTCAACACCTACGGCTACTCCACCGCCCAGCTGATGGTGCATGTGCTGAAGCAGTGCGGCGATGACCTGACCCGCGAGAACGTGCTGAAGCAGGCCACCAATTTGAAGAATGTCGAACTCGACATGGCGCTGCCCGGCATCAAGGGCAACACCGCGCCGAACGACTATCGCGTCAACAAGCAGCTCCAGATGATGCGCTTCAACGGCGAGCGCTGGGAGCTGTTCGGCCCGATCCTCGAGGACGCCGGCCCGGCGGGCTAGTGGTTCGTGCAGAGCTGAAGATGCAATCGGCGGCCTCCGGGCCGCCGATTTGTTTTTGGCCGTACCCTCACCGTCATTGCGAGGAGCGACAGCGACGAAGCAATCCATCGCTCCGCAAGCGGCGGAATGGATTGCTTCGCTGCGCTCGCAATGACGTGGAAAAAGTCAGCGCACTGCCATATCCGTCACCCTGAGGAGGCCGCAACGCGGCCGTCTCGAAGGGTCGACGGCCACCAGCGGGGCCGTGCATCCTTCGAGACGCGCTTCGCGCTCCTCAGGATGACGGGGATCTGCGTGCCCTACTCCGGGATCTCGCCGAAATTCTTGCCGACCGGCAGCACGGCGTGGCGGATCAGCCGCGAATCCTCCACCGCGGCCTGGCGGTGCTTCACGGCTTCGCGATAGACGGGATCGCGGATCATCTCGACGAAAGCGGCGACGCTCGGATATTCGGCGATGAAGCAGTGATCCCAGCGCTCGGCCTCGGGGCCGATCAGCATCAGCTCGAAGCGGCCCTGCCAGACGATGCGGCCGCCGAGCCGCTCGAACACCGGCCCGCTCTCGCGGCCATACGCCGCGTAGGCCTCAGCGCCGGTGGACTTGCGGCCGTCGGGATAGGCGGCCCATTCGCGCAATCGCACGAGATTGAGCATGTGGATCGGGCCCGGCCGGTTGTTGTCCCGGAACTGTGCGAAGACATCTTTGGTCGGATCGATATGGCCCATGCGGTGCTCCTTTTGTTTTTTGGTTCCATCTGTATTTAGCACGCGCTGCCTCACCTCCTAATCCTCCGTTAAGCTTTGCGTAACCGCCCCTTAAACCGGGAACGTTAGCTTGTACGCGTTAAGGGTGTGAGCGTTGCGGATGGCGTGGGGACGTACAAAAGGCGGTGCGCGCAAGGAGCCGCTGTTCGGGCTTCCGGCCGCGCTTGCCGATCTCAGATTGTCGCCCTCCGACCGCATTCCCGGCGGCGGCGGCGACAAGCCTACGAAATCAAAACCCAAGAGTAGCGATAAGAGTAGCGATAAGAGTAGCGACAAGAGCGGCGATTCGGGTAGCGAGAAACCGCGTCCCTCGCGCAGCGGCAGCAAGCGGCGCAGCAAATCGCGCGGCTTCGGTATCGGCCGCCTGTTCTATTGGACCGCGGTGCTCGGCCTGTGGGCCGGCATTGCGGTGATCGGTGTCGTGGTATGGGTCGGCGCGCATCTGCCGCCGATCCAGTCGCTGGAAATCCCCAAGCGTCCGCCGACGATCCAGATCGTCGGCATGGAGGGCAGCGTGCTGGCGCAGCGCGGCGAAATGGCCGGCGCCAACATCGCGTTGAAGGATCTGCCGCCCTATCTGCCGAAGGCCTTCATTGCGATCGAGGACCGCCGTTTCTATTCGCATTACGGCGTCGACCCGGTCGGCATTTTGCGCGCCGCCGTCACCAACCTGCTGCATCGAGGTGTGTCGCAGGGCGGCTCGACGTTGACGCAGCAGCTCGCCAAGAATCTGTTCCTGACCCAGGAACGCACCATGCAGCGCAAGCTGCAGGAGGCCGAGCTCGCGCTGTGGCTGGAGCGCAAGCATACCAAGAACGAGATCCTCGAGCTCTACCTCAACCGCGTCTATTTCGGTTCCGGCGCCTACGGCGTCGAGGCCGCAGCGCAGCGCTATTTCGGCAAGTCGGCGAAGAACGTCACGCTGCCGGAAGCCGCGATGCTGGCGGGCCTCGTCAAGTCGCCGTCGCGGCTGGCGCCGAACCGCAATCCGGAAGGCGCGGAACAGCGCGCGCAGGTCGTGCTCGCGGCGATGGCCGACGCCAAATTCATCACCGAAGCGCAAGCAAAAGCCTCGATCGGCCAGCCCTCGATCGCGGTGAAGCCGGCCGGCGCCGGCACCGTGAACTATGTTGCCGACTGGATCGGCGAAGTGCTCGACGATCTGGTCGGCCAGATCGACCAGGACATCATCGTGCAGACCACGATCGATCCGAAGCTGCAGAGCGTGGCGGAAGCCGCCGTGATCGACGAACTCGCCGCCAAGAGCGTGAAGTTCAATGTCAGCCAGGGCGCGCTGGTGGCGATGACGCCCGACGGTGCGGTGCGCGCCATGGTCGGCGGCCGGAACTATTCCGAGAGCCAGTATAATCGCGCCGTCACCGCGAAGCGGCAGCCGGGCTCGGCATTCAAGCCGTTCGTCTATCTCACCGCGGTCGAATTCGGGCTGACGCCGGACACGATCCGCACCGACGCGCCGCTCGACATCAAGGGCTGGAAGCCGGAGAACTACACCCACGAATATTTCGGCTCGGTGACGCTGACCCAGGCGCTGGCGATGTCGCTGAACACGGTGGCGGTGCGGCTCGGCGTCGAGGTCGGCGCCAAGAATGTGGTGCGCACCGCGCACCGGCTCGGCATCTCCTCCAAGCTCGAGCCCAACGTCTCGATCGCGCTCGGCACCTCGGAAGTGTCGGTCATCGAGCTGGTCGGCGCCTATGCCCCGTTCGCCAATGGCGGCTACGCGGTGTCGCCGCATGTGGTGACCAAGATCCGCACCAATTCCGGCAAGCTGCTCTATGACCGACCGGTCGACCCGCCCAACCAAGTGATCGAGCCGCGCTATGACGCGATGATGAACAGCATGATGCGCGAGACGCTGATCTCGGGCACCGCGCGCAAGGCGGAGATTCCCGGCTGGACCGCCGCAGGCAAGACCGGCACCAGCCAGGATTACCGCGACGCCTGGTTCATCGGCTACACCGCCAAGCTCGTCACCGGCGTCTGGCTCGGCAATGACGACAATTCGCCGACCAAGAAGGCCACCGGCGGCGGCCTGCCGGTCGAAGTGTGGACCCGCTTCATGAAATCAGCGCATCAGGGCGTGCCGGTCGCGGCGATCCCGAACTCGCAAGGCAGCTGGGCTCCGGCGAACCTGATGCAGATCTCGTCGCAGATCTCAGCGCCGTCGGCGCCGGCGGCACCGATGCAGATTCAACCGCCGATGCAGGCGCCGCAGCCGCCGGCTGCGATGCCATCGGGCGGAGGCTATTATCGCCAGCCACCGCCAACGCCGGCTCGCGCCCCGGCGCCGCCACCCAACCCGCACGCGCGGCCGGAGGCAGCGGCAGGGCTGGACGGCTGGCTGGCGGATCGGTTGTTTCGGTAGGCGCCAGGCGGACAACCCCGTCGGTTCGTAGCCCGGATGCAGCGAAGCGAAATCCGGGACCCGTCGCGCCACAGCGAGAGCCGCCCCGGATTACGCTATCGCTCCATCCGGGCTACGAAGATGGGTAGGATGCCGCGAACATCAATTGATGGGTTTCGCTTCGCGCTACCCATCCTATGGGCTGGAATACTGGATCGCCTGCTTTCGCGGGCGATGACGGCAGGCGCGGGGCGAGAGTCACTGTCATTGCCGGGGCTTGCCCCGGCAATCCATCAAAAAGTCCTCTTGTTCGATGGATGCGCGGGTCGAGCCCGCACATGACGACCTGAGACGCAGGCGCGAAGAGTTGGCCTACTCCTGGATTCCGTAGCGGTGCAGGTCGTTGCCGTGGGTGTCGAGCCAGGTCTTGGCGCGTGTGACCGACGCACAGACCTTGTCGACCACCCGCCAGAATCGCGCTGAGTGGTTCATCTCGACGAGATGCGCGACCTCATGCGCGGCGAGGTAGTCGAGCACGAAGGACGGCGCCAGGATCAGCCGCCACGAGAACGACAGCGATCCCGCCGAGGTGCACGAGCCCCAGCGGCTCGACTGGTCGCGGATCGAGATCCGCCGCACCCGCACGCCGAGTTCCGCGGCGTGCAGTGCTGCCGCCTTCTGCAGATCCTTGCGCGCCTCGCGCTTGAGGAAGTCATGCACCCGGCGATCCATGTGCTCGACGCCGCCGGCGACGCAAAGGATCTTCTCGCCGCTGTCGCGCGTCTCGGTCCAGACCGTGCCGCGCTCGCCCGAGCGATGCACCAGCCGATGCGGCACGCCGCGCAGCGGCACTACGGTGCCGGGCTGGAACGGCGCAGCCTTCGGAAGGCGGCCAAGACGGGCGGCGATCCAGCCGCCATGGATGTTGGCGAACTCCTTGGCTTCGATGATCGTGCCGCGCGGCGGCATCGTCAGGATCGCTTCACGATCGGTCGGATGAATCCTGAGCGTGTAACGGCGCGCGCGCCTGTGCCGGCGTACCCGGACGGTGAAAAACTGGGAGCCGTGTCTGACCAATACGGTCGCGGGTTCGGCAGGCCGCCGATAGAGGAGCGCGCGAGTAGCCATTTCTGAGAGTCCGGGGAGCAGGAGTTCGCCCGAACTTTGCCATATCCGCCGCCAGGGAAAGCGCTCGGCGCAAAAACAAATCATTTGCCCAATATACAGGGGGCGGCCGTTAATTGACCTCTACCGGCAGGGGTCGGAACCGGAATTTTTCCGATGAATCAGAGTCGAAAACAAGGCTCAAGAGATGAAAATTTATTCATCCCTTGATTTGAGATTTTTTTAGCTAAATCAGTGACTTATGCCACAGTCAAAATCGCGACCGAAACGATACCTATTCGGCCGCGGCGACCAGCGAAAGCCTTGTATTGGCAGCGGAAACCATGAAATCGGAGATCCGCGGTACGATTTCGGAGCGGAACCGCGAGCCGTTGAACACGCCGTAGTGGCCGACGCCCTTCTGCACGTAATGCACGCGGCGATGGTTCGGGATCGCGGTGCAAAGTGCATGCGTCGCCTCGGTCTGACCGAGACCGGAGATGTCGTCCTTCTCGCCCTCGACCGTCATCAGCGCGACGCGGCGGATCTTCGACGGATCGACCGGCTTGCCGCGATGGGTCATCTCGCCCTTCGGCAGCGCGTGCTTGACGAAGACGAGATCGACGGTCTGCAGGTAATACTCGGCAGTGAGATCCATCACCGCGAGATATTCGTCATAGAATTCACGGTGCTTGTCGACGAGATCGCCGTCACCCTTCACCAGATTGGCGAACAGCGCCTTGTGCGCGTCCATGTGCCGATCCAGGTTCATGCTGATGAAGCCGTTGAGCTGCAGGAACCCGGGATAGACGTCGCGCATCACGCCCGGATGCGGGAACGGCACCTTGGTGATGACATTGTTGCGGAACCACTCGATGCCGCGCTCTTCGGCGAGGTTGTTGACCGCGGTCGGATTGCGCCGCGTGTCGATCGGGCCGCCCATCAGCGTCATCGACAGCGGCACGAACGGGTCGCTATTGGCTTCCATCACGGAAACCGCTGCCACGACAGGCACCGAAGGTTGGCACACCGCGATGATGTGCATGTTGCCGCCGAGCGCGTGCAGCATCTCGATCAGGTAATCGACATAGTCCTCGAGATCGAACCGGCCGGCGGCGAGCGGCACCATGCGCGCATCGGCCCAATCGGTGATGTAGACCTCATGCGTCGGCAGGAACGCCTCGACCGTGCCACGCAGCAGCGTCGCGTAGTGGCCGGACATCGGCGCCACGATCAGCACGCGCGGCTGCGGCGAGCGCAACGGACGCGTCAGCTTGCGATCGAAATGCAGCAGCCGGCAGAACGGCTTTTCCCAGACCGTGCGAACCTCGACCGCCGTGCGGATGCCGTTGACCTCGGTGGTCGGCAGGTTCCAATCCGGCTTGCCGTAGCGGCGGGTGGTGCGCTCGAACAGCTCGCAGCCGGCGGCGATCGACTTGCCGAACTCGGTGTGCGTCCACGGATTGAGCGGATTCTGAAACAGGATCTTGGTGGCGTCGGTCACCGCGCGCACCGGATTGAGCGACGCGTGCGCCATTTCGTACATCCAGTACAGCGGCGTCGTGAGTGCCGGGCTGCCTTCCGCCGCTAGTGGCGGGGCACCGCCAAATTCACCGATGGGCATTGTATTTTCAGACCCCTGTTTTGCGCCGCAGCATACTGACCAATGCGTAACAATGCGTCAATGCGCCGCGAGCCGAATGTGGGGTCGATATCGGGCTAAAAGGCCGATAATCCACGTGAAAGTGACATTTATTCACCACTGCTGAGCAGCGAGCCGTGACGCTTGGCGCTCTGCAAAAGGGCAAGGAAGGTCGCAAAAGAGGCAGCGAACAGAATCGCGTTGATGACGAGCGCCCACGCCATCAGGTCGGCGCGGAAGACGTGGTCGATCAGCAGCGACCGCATGCCCTCGAACACATAGGTCGGCGGCAACGTCCAGGCGACGTATTGCAGCCAGACCGGCAGCACCTCGACCGGATAGTAGATGCAGGCGAGCGGCATCACCGCGAACATCAGCGTCCAGACGATGCTCTCCGAGCCGAGACCGTTGCGCAGCACGAGGCCGGAGGCGAACACGCCGACCGACCAGCTCGTGAAGATCAGATTGCAGAAGAACGCGATCAGCGGCAGCCCGATGGCGTAGAAGTTGAAGCCGAAAAAGAACAGCGCCATCAGCGTCATCGGGATCACGCCGATGGCGAGGCGGATCAGGCTCATGATCATCAGCGATAGCAGGAATTCGATCGGCTTCAGCGGGCTCATCATCAGGTTGCCGAGATTGCGCGCCCACATCTCTTCCAGGAACGAGATCGAGAAGCCGAGCTGGCCGCGGAACAGGATGTCCCACAGGATCACGGCGCCGATCAGCGTACCGCCCGCTTTGGCGAAGAAGCCGGACGCCTGCGAGATGTAATTCTGCAGGAAGCCCCAGGTGATGATCTGCAAGGCCGGCCAGTAGATCAGCTCCAGGAGCCGCGGCCATGACGACATCAGCAGATACCAATAACGCAGCACCATCGCATTGATGCGTTGCAGTGAAATGCCGCGCGGCTGATAGCTGACGACCTCGCTCATGGTGCGCCCTCCCGCATCCGGCCACGCGCCACGTCGAGAAACACCTCTTCCAGCGTGTCGCGGTTATACCGCGCCATGATCCGCTCGGGGCTGTCGTCGTCCTGGATCTTGCCGCGCTTCATGATGATGACACGGTCGCAGAGCCGCTCGACCTCCAGCATGTTGTGCGACGCCA
Organism: Bradyrhizobium sp. USDA 3364; assembly: GCF_054056355.1. Classification (NCBI taxonomy): domain Bacteria; kingdom Pseudomonadati; phylum Pseudomonadota; class Alphaproteobacteria; order Hyphomicrobiales; family Nitrobacteraceae; genus Bradyrhizobium; species Bradyrhizobium sp. USDA 3364. Next base: position 3,035,396 of record NZ_JBSRYG010000002.1, on the reverse strand, counting down.
GCAGGATGGTCGCGTTGTGAGTCTTGCGATAGGTCTCGAGATGCTGCCGCACCCAGTCGGCGGTATCCGGGTCGAGCGATGCGGTCGGTTCGTCGAGCAGCAGCAGGTCCGGCTCGTTGATCAGCGCCTTCGCCAATGCGACCCGGGTCTTCTGCCCGGCGGAGAGCTTGCCGTTGGACCGGTCCAAGAATTCCTTGAGATCGAGATCGGCGGCGAGCTGGTCGATCCGCTCGCGCAGATGCTGCACGGCATAGAGGCGGCCGAAGATGGTCAGGTTCTGCCGCACCGAGAGCCGCATCGGCATGTCGACATAGGGGCTCTCGAAATTCATCCGGCCGAGCACGTCATAGCGCTGCTCGGGGATCTTGGCGCCCAGCACGCTGACGCTGCCCGAAGTCGGCAGCACCAGCCCCATGATCATCGCGATCGTCGTGGTCTTGCCGGCGCCGTTGCCGCCGAGCAAGCCGGTGATGCTGCCGCGCGCGATGCGGAAGGAGATATCGTCGACGGCGCGGGTGGTCTTGTAGAGCTTGACCAGGTGCGCAACGTCGATCGCGGCCGATCCGCCCTGATCGGCCGCGGACGTGTGTCCCTGAACCGTCCCGCTCTGTTGCATATGGCCGTCATTGAGCCATTGCGACAATAAGCGCAAGGCTTGCCCCGCGTCCTTGCGCTAAGTCGCGAATTTGTGCGCCGCCCGCGGCACAGCTAAAGTCCCTGATATGACCGACGTCGCTTCCGATTTCCGCCAACCTCGCCGTTATGTCCGCCTGGATACGATCCTGCGGCTGCGCTGGCTCGCCGCGCTTGGCCAGCTCGTTGCGATCTTCATCGTCGCGCAGGGGTTGGAATTCGACGTTCCGATCGTCCCTTGCGTCACCATCGTGACATTCTCGGCGCTGCTCAACCTGGCACTGCAGATCGCGTTCAACCCGATGCAGCGGCTCGAGCCGGCCTACGCCGCGGCCCTGCTCGCCTTCAACATCGTCGAGCTCGGCGGGCTCTTGTACTTCACCGGCGGGCTGCAGAACCCGTTCTCGTTCCTGTTCCTGGCACCGGTCCTGATCTCGGCCACGGTGCTGCCGATCCGGCTGACGATCGCGCTGGGCTGCCTTGCGGTCGCCTGCGCCTCGGCGCTGTTCTTCTACCATCTGCCGCTGCCCTGGGATGCCGACGATCCGCTGGTGCTGCCGCCGATCTATCTGATCGGCGTGTGGCTTTCGATCCTGCTCGCGATCGGCGTCACCAGCCTCTATGCATTCCAGGTGACGGAGGAGGCGCGGCAGCTCTCCGATGCGCTGGCCGCGACCGAGCTGGTGCTGACGCGCGAGCAGCATCTCACCCAGCTCGACGGCCTCGCGGCCGCCGCCGCGCACGAGCTCGGCACGCCGCTGTCGACGATCTTCCTGATCTCGCGCGAACTCGAGAAGACGGTGCATGACCCGGCCATCGCCGGCGATCTCAAGACCGTGCGCGAACAGGCGCAGCGCTGCCGCGACATCCTGAGCAAGATTGCGCAATTGTCATCGAGCGGCGCGCCGTTCGACACCATGAAGCTGTCGACCCTGATCGAGGAGGCGGTGGCGCCGCATCGCGATTTCGGCATCAACATCAAGGTGCGGCTTGCTGTCGCAGCAACGCGCGAACCGGTCGCCGCGCGCAATCCGGCGATCCTCTATGGTGTCGGAAACATTCTCGAAAATGCGGTCGATTTCGCGCACCGGACTGTCGAGGTGAACGCGTGGTGGAACGCCGAAACCATCGAGATCGTCGTCTCCGACGACGGCCCGGGCATCGCACCCGACATGCTGAAGCGGATCGGCGAGCCGTATTTGTCGCGCCGCCGGGGTGCGGACGAGGCGCAAAATGCGCGTGGTGGCTTGGGCTTGGGCGTTTTCATTGCAAGAACGCTGCTTGAACGCACCGGCGCCAAGGTGTCGTTTACCAATCGTCCGTTCCCCGATCACGGCGCCGTGGTGCAGATCGTCTGGCCGCGTGAGCGCTTCGAGGAATCCGCACCTGGCGACGACACCGAATCCTAAGAACGGTTCTTAATCGCAACTCTTGGCATTACGGATGCATTGCTCTTTCTAGGATTGCACGCGACTTTCGGCTGCCTTGGCAGCGCCGCACTGGGTCCCCATATAATATGGTGTCTGCCACAGGGAAAAATGGACCGTGAACGCCATCACCGAACTGAATGACCATGCCGACCGCTCGCTCCTCATTGTCGAGGACGACAAGCCGTTCCTGGAACGCCTGTCGCGCGCGATGGAGACGCGGGGTTTCGCGGTGAAGTCATGCGACACGGTGTCCGATGGTCTCGCCGAGATCGGCCGCTCCGCGCCCGCTTTCGCAGTCGTCGATCTCAGGCTCGGCGACGGTAACGGCCTCGACGTCGTCTCGGCGCTGAAGCGCAAGCGCCCCGAGGCGCGCGCAATCGTGCTCACGGGCTACGGCAACATTGCCACCGCCGTCACTGCGGTGAAGATGGGCGCCGTCGACTATCTGTCGAAGCCCGCCGACGCCGATGACGTGGTCGCAGCGCTGCTTGCGACCGGCACCGAGAAATCCGAGCTGCCGGCCAATCCGATGTCGGCGGACCGCGTGCGCTGGGAGCACATCCAGCGCATCTACGAGATGTGCAACCGCAACGTCTCGGAGACCGCGCGCCGTCTCAACATGCACCGCCGCACACTGCAGCGCATCCTCGCCAAGCGCGCGCCGAGGTAAGCTGCGTCTCATATTGTTTTGCGATGGCCGGGTTATTGCCCGGCCATTTGCTTTTGTAGTTCGTAGCAGCCATTAAGTCATGATGGTTGCTACACACTGCCATCCAAGCCTATCCCCGTCATCCTGAGGTGCGAGCGGAGCGAGCCTCGAAGGATGAACGGCCCGGCTGGTGGCCGTGCATCCTTCGAGACGCGCGTTCCGCGCTCCTCAGGATGACGGATCACTGCGTCTAAAACTCGCTGTGCCCCTGCGGATCGACAAGGCGATTGATCCGCTGCGCAGCCGCCATCGCAAAGCGCACCGTCATCGCCTTGCGGGTCGCCGCCGGCAGGCGATGCTCGGGCGCCTCGCAGTGCAGATGCGCGCCATAGGCGTCGGCGATGATGAGACCGGTGTCGACCGGGAAAATCTCGCACGGCAAGTCCTGCGTGAAGGCGAAGAACAGCCGGTCGCAATGCATTCGGTAATCCTGCCATTTCTGGTCGGCACGCAGATCCTCGATCGATGACTTGATCTCGACGATCCAGATCTCGCCGCGCTCGTTCAGCGCAACCAGATCGGCCCTGCGGCCAGACGGCAGCGGCAATTCGCTGATGCAGGAAAATCCCAACGATCTCAGAAGTCTCGCCGTGCCGCGCGCGATCGCAAGCGCGGCCTCCGACTGGCGTCGGTCGGGTGCGGGCACAAGTGCGATCTGGCGGGCGGGCGATTCCATCCAAGGAGAGTAGCCGATTCCTTGACCCGCGGCAGCGCTGGAATCGGCCGCAGGTTCGCGAGGAAGGCGCCTTGATTCCGGCCTCAAGCCACCGCGAAGCCGACGGAACCTTGGTTCCGAGGTTACGCTCACAGTGGCCAAGCAACGCGACACCATCGCCAACGCCGTGCTTGCCGGCAACGCGCAGGACACCAAGCGGTGTGTGGCGCGCTATCGCGCAAAACGGCAATGGCGAATTCATTCTGATCCCGCAGGATGGCCGCCAGATCGTCACCATCGAGATGCCGTTCGACCCGGGCGATGTACTCACCTCACTCGTTCACATCCATCGGCGGTCCCATGATCACGCCTTCATTGGCGCGCAGGTCGAGGACGCCTTCGACCTTCTCGCCCTGCCGGTCCATGAAGGTCGACAGCAAAACCTCGTTGCTGAAGCCGATCGCACTGGAGGAAACCGACGCAGGCACCGCGCCGAAGTTCAGCGCGATCACGGCCACGCCTTCGGTGCTGCGGCGCCGGTAGAGCAGGACATCGCCATGCGCCGCCACCGGCTCGTAGCTGCCATGGACGAGTTGCGGCAGCTTGCGCCGCAGCGCGATCAGCGCCTTGTAGAGGTTGAGGATCGATGCCCGCTGCGCCTCCAGGCTTGCGACATTGTCGCTTGCGAAATCCTGCGCAAGCGGCAGCCATGGCGTCGCGGTCGAGAACCCGGCATGGCGCTCGGGGCTCCATTGCATCGGCGTGCGGCAGCCGTCGCGGCCGACGCCGATATCAGGCACGTTCTTCTCGAAGGGATCGCGGACCTGATCCGGCGCGATCGCAACCTGGCGCATGCCGATCTCGTCGCCGTAATAGAGCGTCGGCGTGCCGCGCAAGGTCAGCAGCAGCATCGCCGCGATCGGCGCCTGCGCGGGCCCCACCCGGCTCGCCACCCGCGGCCGGTCGTGGTTGCCGAGCACCCAGTTCGGCCACGCTCCCGGCGGCAACGCCTTTTCGTAATCAGCGATGATCTGCTCGACCGAGCGCGCGCTCCACAAGGTCGACAGCAGCGCGAAATTGAACGGCATCTGCGCGCCGCGGAGGTCGTTGCCGTAATAGGCGACCAGCCGGTGCAGCGGCAGATAGATCTCGCCGATCAGCACGCGGTTGTCGAACTCCTCGGTGACGCGGCGCATCTCGGTGATGACGGCGTGTACCTCCAGCTGATCGGTCGAATATTGCGTCAGCAGCTTCTCGTGCGGCGGCCGGCCCTCGCGGTAATGCGGGTTCGGCGGGTTATCGCGGAATTCGGCATCCTTGATCAGGTGCCAGATCACGTCGACACGAAAACCGTCGACGCCCTTGCGCAGCCAGACGCGCATCACCTCGTAGATCGCGTCCCTGACCTCGCGATTGCGCCAGTTAAGGTCGGGCTGCTGGGCGAGAAAGGCGTGATAGTAATATTGCCCAGACGCCTCGTCATAGGTCCAGGCGCTGCCGCCGAACTCCGACAGCCAGTTGTTGGGCGGGCCGCCGTCCGGCGTTCCATCGCGCCAGATGTACCAGTCGCGCTTCGGATTATCGCGCGAACTCTTCGCTTCGATGAACCAGGGATGCTGATCGGATGTGTGGTTCGGGACCAGATCGAGGATCAGCTTGAGGCCGGAATCATGCGCGGCCGCGACCAGCGCATCGAAATCCTGCATCGTCCCGAACAGCGGATCGATGCCGATGTAATCGGAGATGTCGTAGCCGAAATCGGCCATCGGCGACGGGAAGATCGGCGACAGCCAGACCGCGTCGACGCCAAGCCGCGTCAGATAAGGCAGCCGCGCGATGATGCCCCTGAGATCGCCGACACCGTCGCCGTCGCTATCCCCGAACGAGCGTGGATAGACCTGATAGAAGATGGCACGCCGCCACCAGTCCCCGTTGTCTTGATCCATCGCATTCCCCCTCGCTTCTGGTCCGCCCCGTGTCCCCGGGGTTGTCCGCAGGTTCAGGGAATGACGCACAATTCGGGACGGAAAAATGGCGCCGTAGCCCGGATGAAGCAAAGCGCAATCCGGGGCCACTGACGAAGCTCCCGGATTTCGCGGAGCCTGTCCTCGGGCGCGCGTTCGCGCGACCCGTTGGCTGCATCCGGGCTACGCTGTTCGCAAGGTGCTTTAGTGGCGGGCCGTCGCCAGTTGATAGATGGTGATCAGCACCTCGAACAGGATCAGGAAGACGATGATCAACTCCAGCCGCAGCGAGCGGCTGGTATCGGTGATGTCGGTCAGCACCTGCGCGGTCTCGGCAACGACGGCGAGCTTGCGGTTCAGCGATTCCGCACGCTCCTTCAATTCATACTCGTCCTCGAGCCGGGCGTAGAGACGCTCGAGCTGCGGCTTGTCCCAGAGGATGTCGGGCTTCTCCGACACTTCGACCGGCCCGGCTACGCGATGCCGCACCGACAGCGCGTTGCCGATGTGCTTGAGGATCGCGGCGCGGCCGCCGAGCACCCGGCCGTCCTTGGCGAGCGCGCGCGCGAACGGCTCGGTGGTGTCGAACACGGCCCGAACCTCGCGCTCGTGCCGCGCCAGCACCACGCTCTTCGCCAGCGCCTCGCCGACCAGGATCAGCCGCTCCGGCGACAGGCTCTGCAGGTAGATCGGACCGCCCGGCGGAATCTGGTCCTCGCGCTCCGCGGCAACCTCGATGATCGCCGTCTCCTCCTCGCGCCGCGCGAACAGGCCGGTCATGCGCGACTGCAGACTGCGCAGGAATTCATCCTCCTCCAGCGCGTTGAGGCCGATCAGCACGACGACGCCATAGCGAAACACGATCGCCACGCCATTGTCATTGACGCGAAACGCCAGCGGCGTCGTGGCCAGCACGTCGCTGCGCTCGAGGCCGGACGTGTTGATGCGGTCCGCGACGAAGAAGGCGCGGGCGGTGGTCCGGGGTCCGCCGAGCGGTGATTTGGGATCCTGGGTCATGAAGTTCCGGACTGCGAGGACTTGACTCATGATCGAGAGCAACCGTGGACCGGTCCGCTCATGAACTTGTATTGCTGGAGGCGACCTTATCACGGTCCGATTTCGGATCACACGCCGGGGCAGATGCATTTCCCGCGCGTGTTGACGGCATTTCCCGGAAGCCTATGGTGATCTCATGAACGAGACAACCGAGACCAAACCGAAGGCCGGCGCGATCATCGTGCCGGTGACGCTGTTCGAGCAGAACTGCACCATCATCTGGCACGAGCCGACCAAGAAGGCGGTGGTGATCGACCCCGGCGGGGACGTGCCGAAGATCCAGGCCGCGATCAAGCAGACCGGCGTGACGGTCGAGAAGATCTGGCTGACCCACGGCCACATCGACCATGTCGGCGGCGCCGCCGATCTGCGCGATGCGTTGCAGGTCAAGATCGAGGGCCCGCATATCGCCGACAAGTACCTGCTCGACAACGTCGTCTCGAGCGGCGAGCGCTTCGGCATGACCGGGGTGCGCAATTTCGGCCCCGACCGCTGGCTCGACGAGGGCGATCAGGTCTCGATCGGCGACCTCACCTTCGACATCCTGCACTGCCCCGGCCATTCACCGGGAAGCGTGGTGTTCTTCAACAAGGAGCTGCGCTTCGCCCATGTCGGCGACGTGCTGTTCGCCGGCTCGGTCGGGCGCACCGATCTGCCCGGCGGCAGCCATCCGACGCTGATCCAGTCGATCAAGGAGAAGCTGCTGCCGCTCGGCGACGATGTCGGCTTCATCTGCGGCCATGGCGCCGGATCGAGCATCGGCCAGGAGCGGATGACGAACCCGTTCCTGACCGGCGAGATGTAGCTTACTTCATCAGCCCCGCGGCGGTTAGCGCCCGCGTGATGACGGCGCCCACGTCGACACCCTTGTTCCGTCGTTTGCGCGGCCGGTCGCTCTTGCGGCCGGATGCGGGCTTCGGCTCGGGCTCGGCCGCAGGCACCGGGATCGTCATGGAGATCGTGTCGGCGTTCTCGCGCGGCACGCCCGTCGGCGCGATCTGCGGCTGACGGGCCTGATCGGTCAGGCCGAAGAATTCCGCGATGTGATAGGACGAGGAGATGCCGGCCTCGATCAGGAACGCGCCTTCGACGCCGTAACGCTCGTCATTGCCGGCAAGACCGAGCGGAGTGCCGTGCGCCATGTCGGTGATCGAGTAGGACTCGACCAGCGTCTCGCCATCGGCATTCCACCACACCTCGCGCGGATGGCCGTCGACGTCCGCCTTCGACATCGCCGCAAGCGGCAAGCCGTGAAGGTCGAGCCACTGCCGGACGATCGCATCGCCATTGCCCGGATGCACGGTGCGGTCGGCGCTGCCGTGCCACACCGAGATCCGCGGCCAGTCGCCGGTGTGCTTGGACGCGTTGCGCACGAGGTCGCCGAGCTCCGGCGCCGACAATGTGCTGCCCTGCATCATGGCGCCCAGCGCCTCGCGCAGAGTGCCGGCAACGCCGAACGGCAGTCCGGCGATGACGGCGCCGGCCGCAAACACATCCGGATAGGTCGCGAGCATGACGGTCGCCATCGCGCCGCCGGCGGAGAGACCGGTCACGAAGATCCGGCGCGGATCGATCTTGTGCGCCGTGGCGATGTGTCCGACCATCTTCCTGATCGACGCGGCTTCGCCCTGGCCGCGCGCTGTGTCTTCCGGATCGAACCAGTTGAAGCAGGTGTTGGCGTTGTTGACTGACTGCTGCTCGGGCATCAACAGCGCGAAGCCGTAATGCCGCGCCAATGTCGACCAGCCGGCGCCGAGATCATACGACGCAGCGGCCTGGCCACAGCCATGCAGCACGACGACGAGCGCGGGCGATCGCGCCAGCTGCTCGGGCACGTAGGAGAACATCTTCAGCGCGCCGGGATTGGCGCCGAATTCGGTCGTCTCGACAAGCGGCGTCGGCACGGCCGGCGCAAGTGCGCCGAGGCCGGTGAACGCATTCATCTTGGGCAGATGACGCAGAAATTCGACGTTGTTGACCAGGGACAACAGCAACTCCTGAGGTGATTTATTCTTGTGTGTCACCCGATCAGATAATTGCTGCACTGCGAAATAAAAAGGCCGTGTGCTGTCATTCCCTGCGGGATTGTGAGAATCGACGTTAACGCGCGTTCCGACGGCAAAGCACGTCATTTACGCACGAATCTTCCGGAACTCCGCCCACAGGTTTCCGGATCATGCCGTGGCGTTGCGCATCCATGACAGAAATACGGCTGAAATTGATATCGACAGCACAAACAATGCGCATGCCGCAAACAACGCCAGATGCGCCGATGTCGCGCTCTCGACGGCGAAGAAGACTGCGCCGATCGCGGCAACCCCGGCGGCGTTGCCGATCTGGGTCGTGGTGCCGTACATGCCGGAGCCGGCGCCGGCGCTTGCGGGCCGCACGCTCGACAGCACCGCGCTCGACAGCGGCGCCATCACCAGGCCCTGGCCGTAGCCGAAGATCATCAGCACCAGTGCGAGCAACAGGGCCGATGGTGCCGCGATGGCCTGAACCGTCGCAACGAGCACGGCGAGCCCAACGATCTGCACCGCGCAGCCCTCGATCAGCACCAGCGTGCCGCGATGCTTCGCGCGCACACCGCTGTGACGCGAGGCGATCACGAAGGTCAGCGCCAGCGGCACGAACACCAGCCCGGCCTCTAGCGGAGGAATCTGCAAGCCTTTCTGCATGAACATCGTCATGATCAGATAGAATGACAGATTGGCGAAGAAGAAGAAAAACACCGCGACCAGCCCGCGCATGAAGGCGGGATCGGACAGCAGCGACAGGTCGATCAACGGCATGCCGCCACGGCGCGCAACGCTGCGCTCGAGCCGCAGGAAAGCCGCGATGACAGCGACACCCGCCGCCATCATCAGCCACACCCAAGCCGTCCAGCCGAGATCGTGCCCGAACAGCAGCGGACCGATCAGGCACAGCAGGCCCACGAACAGCACGATCGCGCCTGATATATCGAGCCGCGTGCCGGCGCGGCGCGGCACCGTCGGCATGATCTGCAATGCGGCCGCGATGATGACGACGCCGCACGGCACGTTGACGAAGAACACCGCGCGCCAGCCGAGGCCGGCGAGATCGAGCGTCACCAGCACGCCGCCGAGCATGAACCCGGCGGCGCCGGCGAGCCCCAGCACGATGCCGTAGATGCCGAAAGCCCGCGCGCGGGCCGCATCGGAGAACAACAGATGCAGCGTCGCCAGCACCTGCGGCACCATCAGCGCCGCGGTTGCGCCCTGCGCGAGGCGCGCGATGATCAGCTCGGGTCCGGACTGCGCGAGACCGCACCACAGCGACGTCACCGAGAAGCCCGCAACGCCGGCGATGAACACATTCCGGGTACCGTGGATGTCGCCGAGCCGCCCGCCGGTGACCACGAGCGTGGCATAGGCGATCAGATAGATCGCGATCACGGCCTCGATCTGCGCCGGCGTTGCGTGCAGCTCCGATGCGATCGTCGGGATCGCGACGTTGACGATGAAGGCATCGACGCCGAACATGAACTGGGCGGCGACGACGATCGCCAGCACCCACCAGCGGCGGGAGGTGTCCGCGCGCGTCGAAACAATCTGGTGCATGCCCTGTCCTGCCCGAAATGACGTGAGGCCCGACATCAGCAGATTCCGGTCATCCCTTCGATTACCTCGGACGTAAGCGTCGGTTCACGGGCGCGTCATCCATGGCGATCCCCACCTGCCCGCGCTCCGCTGCGCAACTTGCGTTGACGCGCTGGGAAACATTCCGGAGGGCGGCAATCGCCGCTGATTTGCGCAACAACCATGCGGGCGCCGCAACCCCGGAGCATTGCCTTGCTTACGCTCACCCCGTAGGTTGGCGGAAAGCCCCCGATAACAATAAGTTGGAGAGAACGACCTATGGCGCGCCTCAAGTTCGGAGCCTTCCTCGCCCCGCATCACCCGATCGGCGAGCATCCGATGCTGCAATTCCGTCGCGATCTCGACTTCGTCGAACAGCTCGACGCGCTCGGTTACGACGAATTCTGGTGCGGCGAGCACCACTCCTCGGGCTGGGAGACCATCGCCTCGCCGGAAATGTTCCTGGCCGCCGCCGGCGAGCGCACCAAGCGCATCAAGCTCGGCACCGGCGTGATCTCGCTGCCCTATCACCACCCCTTCAACGTCGCTCAGCGCATGGTGCAGCTCGACCACATGACCGGCGGCCGCGCCATCTTCGGCTCCGGCCCCGGTGCGCTCGCCTCCGACGCGCATACGCTCGGCATCGACCCGATGACCCAGCGCGACCGCCAGGACGAGGCGATCGCGGTGATCCGCCGCCTGTTCAACGGCGAGCGCGTCACCGCCAAGACCGACTGGTTCGAGATGCATGACGCCGCGCTGCAGATCCTGCCGCTGCAGGAGGATATGCCGTTCGTGGTGGCCTCGCAGATCTCGCCGTCGGGCATGACGCTCGCCGGCAAATACGGCATCGGCATCATCTCGCTGGGCTCGATGTCGACCCAGGGCCTGATGGCGCTGCCACAGCAATGGCAATTCGCCGAGGATGCCGCCAAGAAGGCCGGCACCACGGTGAGCCGTTCCAACTGGCGCGTGCTGCTGTCCTGGCACATCGCCGAAACCCGCGAGCAGGCGCGGCGCGAGGCCGGCGCCGGGCTGATGCGCTGGCACAACGAATATAATGTCGGCACCTTGATGCGGCCGGGCCTGACCGCATTCGCCTCGCCGGATGAGGCGGTCGACAAGACCGCGTTCGTCGAGGGCGCTGCGTCGACCATCGGCACGCCCGATGACCTGATCAAGATGATCAAGAACCTGGTCGACGTCTCCGGCGGCGTCGGGTCGATTATCGGCTTCGCCCATGACTGGGCCAATCCGGAAAACACCCGCCGCAGCTGGGACCTGGTCGCGCGCTACGTCGTGCCCGAGATCAACGGCTATATCGACGGCCTGCGCAAGTCGCGCCAGTTCCTGGTCGACAACCGCGCCGTGTTCGAGCGCGCCGGCCAGGCCGTGATGGCCAAGATCATGCAGAACGACAAGGCCGCCGCTGCGCTCCAGCAAACCGGCCCCGGCCGCGTCGCGATCCCGGCGGTCAATGCGCCTGACCTCGCGAAGGCGGCGGCGAAGCAGAAGGTGTGATTTGCTCCTCTCTCTTGGGAGTGTAAAGGAGTCGCAAGATCGCGCCACGTCCACCGCTGTCGTCCCTTCGAAAGCATTCGAAAGCAGGGACGACACCGAGTGTGTTGTACGGCCGCTGAGTCAAGCGCCGCATTCTCGTGACATCGTTTTTCCGCGCGACTGAAGGCTCACGGTTACCGTGCAGTCCGGCACAACGGTCAGCCGGGTCCTGCGGCAAACTGAGCCCTTGGATGGACGTCAGACGCCGGACGGGAGGCTCGTCGTGAAGCCCACCGCGACCGTTTCGATCAGGGTTTCCGCGGAATTGCCCCATTGAGGTGCTTTGGCTCGTATGGGGCCTAGATCGAGGAAAGCATGAAGCCGTTAGATGAGCTCGCGTTCGTCTCGCATGGCCCTCGTCCAAAGGAAGACGTTTCGCGTCCAGCGAACAGCGACGAGGCATGCACGCGAGATCGAACGTCGCCATTCAAGCGGTTGATATCTTCGCTGTGGCCCGCCTTGCTGTGCTTCGTATTGCTGACCCCAGCCGGGTCGGGCTCCCTTCTTCATGCTCAAGAGAAAGCAGCGCCTGATCGAGAATGGGTGGTGGCGACCAAGGTGGCGCCCCCGTTCGCGATCAAGCAATCGGACGGCGGCTGGGACGGGATCAGCATCGCTCTTTGGAAGAGAATCGCCGAGAAGGAGCATCTGCGTTATCGCCTGGTCGAGACCCCGAGCGTTCCGGAATTGCTGGATGGCGTAGCCAACGGCACGTTCGATGCCGGCGTCGCCGCGGTCACAGTGACCGCAGCGCGCGCACGCAACGTCGACTTCACCCAACCCTTCTACAATACCGGACTCGGAATTGCCGTCCCGATCAATGAAAATCCGTGGGTCTCGATCGGACGGGCGCTTCTATCCTTTAACTTCTTTCAAGCCGTCGGCGTGCTGCTGTGCATCGCAATGGCCGTCGGCCTTCTCATCTGGATGCTTGAGCGGCACAAGACGGAGCATTTCGCCGGTGGCACCAAAGGACTTGCCACCAGCTTCTGGTGGTCGACGATCGCCATGACCCAGGCCGGAGCGGCCCAAAATGCACCGGCCACGCTCCCGGGCCGGATCGTCGCAATGGGGTGGATGATCGCCTCGGTCATCGCCATTGCTGTCTTCACGGCCGGCATCACGTCCACCCTCACGCGCAGAGGGCTCGAGGGCGCGGTTCACGGCTTCAACGACCTGCGCTCCGTGCGTGTCGGCGCGGTCGAGAACTCTGCGACGACCGACTACTTCAGTCGTCAAAGGCTATCATTCCGGGCATTTCCCGACATTCAGAGCGGCCTCTCGGCGCTGGCGCACGGCCGGATCGATGCCTTCGTGCACGACAAACCGCTGCTGACCTGGATGGTCCGCAATGATTATTCGAGCCTGGTTCGCATTGTCGATACGAGCTTTGGCAGCGAGAGTTATGCGATCGTGCTGCCGAAAAACAGCGCCACGCGGTCGACGCTGGATCTTGCCGTGCTCGATCAGATTGAAAGCGATTGGTGGCAGCAAAAGCTGTTTGAGACGCTCGGAACCGCTCGATCTCCCTAACGCCGCCGGACAAGGCGCAACACGGAGACGATGTCCGATGGGCCGCATTCGACCGAATTCGGATGTGTTTGAGAGCGCAGACGTTGCCACTTCGACGAGAACTCGCATATGCTCCGCGTGCAGGATCGTAATGTGAGAAATTCAAAATGGCGATGGAGGTGAGGGGCGCGAGAGGCGAGGGATTTGCGACGATTGCCGCTGATGGTCGCGTGTTGGATTCCTGGTTTCTTCGGCTAGGCCTGGTGGAGGCGGGCAAGACGGCAACGGTACGGCTGACGAGTGACGAGATCAACGGATCGTTGGGGCCGTCGGCAGACGGATATGCGCGACACGACGACATCCGCAATGTCGACATCGTTGCCATTCGTACAGAAATTGACTCCCTCACGTCTGCGCCGATTGATGTGCACGACGCATATCTGCGGCTCCATCTTCTGAGCCACCGGCTCGTTCAGCCACATTGCCTGAACCTTGAAGGAATTTTCGGTCTGTTACCGAACGTTGCCTGGACGACACCCGGTCCCTGTGAATGCTCTCGTGTAGCGGAAGCGCGAATCCTGGCACGAAAGCATGGCCTTCCGTTTGAGGTGACAGGCGTGGACAAGTTTCCGCGCATGACCGATTACGTGACGCCTCCGGACGTGAGAATTGCAGATGCGGATCGCGTAAGGCTCGGAGCCTACCTGGCCCCGGGCACAACCGTCATGCATGAAGGCTTTTGCAATTTTAATGCGGGCACGCTCGGTCCATGCATGGTCGAAGGCCGGATCAGCGCCGGCGTGGTTGTCGGAAGCGGCAGCGACGTTGGTGGCGGAGCGTCGATCATGGGCACTCTGTCCGGAGGAGGGAAAGAGAGGATCACGGTTGGTGAGCGCTGCCTGATCGGAGCCAACGCCGGCATCGGCATTTCATTGGGCGACGACTGTATCGTCGAAGCGGGCTGCTATATCACCGCAGGCGCGCGCATCCTTCTGGAAGATGGCCGAGTCCTGAAAGCGAGAGAACTCTCGGGCCAGAAGGGCCTTCTCTTTCGTCGCAATTCCCAGAGCGGCGCTCTTGAGGCAACCAGACGCACGACAAACTGGGACGGCCTCAACGCGCAACTTCACGGCTAACGCGCGATGCGATTTGTCTGAATCAACATCGCGCTTTGGCTTCTTGCTTGAGCATGATCCTTTCGGAAAGCCGCTTCACACTTTCCCGGATCATGCTCCAGGCCACCGTTCGCGGTTGAAGCGGACGCCCATGAATAAAGGCTAGCCACCGCACCAATCCCGACGACGTCGATGCCGTCGACGCGGCCGCGGATCGGGAGCGTGCCGAGGTCGCTGACCGGAAATGGCGGCGGGGCCGCGAAGCGGACCATCGCCGCGCGTGAGGCAAGAAAGCCGCCGTCGACCCGGCGGCTCAGTTCCTCCGGCCGCGCCGCGGTGTTCATGACATCGCCGTTGAACACGATCGCGCGCTTGACGTCGCCGATCTCGCCGACGATCACGGGCCCGAAATGCAGGCTGCCGCGGATCTGCGGCACCGCGCCGAATTCGCGCTCGAACTTCGGCGTCACCTTTTGTAGCGCGCGGCGCATCGCCACGAAGCAGCGCAGCGGCCGGCAATCAGCGGCGTCGCCCCGCCGCTCCCCCGGCTCAGACCGACAGCGACGCCGGACAGGATTCCAACCGCGACCACGGCAGCGAATCGTTGCAGCTTCCGCTCGACCCTCGCGTTCATGCTTCCTGCCCCGGCGACGCCGTTCTGCTACGCCCCCTGATCGAACGCCTTGCGCAGCGCGACGTAGCCGGCCTGCTGCTGGCTCCAGTTGCGGCCGCCGGTGATGGCGCCGTCGACGACGAGGTCATGGCCGTTGATGAAGCTCGACTCGTCGCTCGCCAGGAACACCGCGGCATGCGCGATGTCGTCGGGCAGGCCGGCGCGCGGGATCGGCTGCGCCGCCTTGTAGACCTCGCGCATCACGGCCGGGGTTTTCTCGGCCGCTTCCGTCGACAACCCGAGCGCCTTGCCGAAGATGCCGGTGGCGATCGCACCCGGCGAGATCGAATTGACGCGGATGCCGGACTCGCCGAGCTCCATCGCCACGCATTTGGTGAAGTGAATGACGGCCGCCTTCGCCGCGCCATAGACCATCGACGAGGAGAAGCCCGCGAGCCGTCCGGCGATGCTGCCATTGTTGATGATGCTGCCCGAGCCCTGTTGGCGCATGTAGGGCGCTGCGTGCTTCATGCCGAGCATGACGCTGCGCACCAGTGTTGCCATCGCGGCGTCGAACCGCACGACTTCGAGGCCCTCGATGCCCCCGGTCTGTGCGGGACCGCCGGCATTGTTGAACAGGCAATCGATCCGGCCGAACTTCTCCACCGCAAGCGCGATCAGCGCCTGCATCTGCTCCTCGACCGTGACGTCGGTCTGACGGAACACGCAATTGCCGCCGAGCTGGCGCGCCAGCGCCTCGCCTTCCGGAGCGCGGCGCCCGGCAATCACGATCCGCGCGCCTTCCGCGACAAAGACCTCCGCCGTGCGCAACCCGATGCCGCTGGTCGCGCCCGTGATCACCGCGACCTTGCCGTCCAGCCGTCCCATGCCGGTCCTCCAACTTACGTCTGATGTTGCGGATATTCCCCAGCCGCTCCCGGCAACGCAAGCGCAGGCGCGATGAGCGGTGCGAAAGGTCCGCCTGTTGCCAGAAGGCCACAACTGCGGTTTTTCGGTCGCAGCGGCCTTATTTTGGGTCGCCTGTTCACGTGAACTGGAACGACCGATGGCGAAGTGGATCGACGATTTCAGGGCGAGCTGGCGGGGCGATTCCCAGCCTCCGACGCTGCTTGCGGTCGCCTTCGCGGTGCTTTGTCTCGTTTTGGCCACGGCGGCGCGATTCGGACTCGCCCAGATCAGGCCGGACGTGTTCTTCACGCCGTATTTCCCGGCGGTATTCTTCGCGACCGCGCTTGGTGGCCTCCGGATCGGGATCGCAACCACGCTGGCAAGCGGCCTGCTCGGGGTCGTCCTGAATTTCAGCAGCACGCACGCCGATCCGGCGCGCTTTGCGCTCTTGATGATCTTCTGGGTGGTGTGCGGCATCGCGATCTGGGGCGTGGAGCACTACCGCTCCCTGGTCGCGCAGCAACGTGAAGTCTCCAAACGGCTGATCGAGGAGGAGCAGTACCGCAAGATCGTGGTCGACGAGTTGCAGCACCGGCTGAAGAACAAGTCCTCGACCATTCATGCCGTGCTGCATCAAGCGCTGCAGGACCGGCCCGACGTCTGGCAGCGTATCGATCATCGCATCCGCGCGCTCTCCGCGACCGACGATCTGATCGCCCGCGTCGACGGCTATGGCTGCGATATCAAGGATTTGCTGCGCTCGGAGCTCGGACCTTACGGCCATGTGCGGTTCAATCTCAACGGCGAGCAGCTGTTCCTGCCGGCCAAGCTCGCCGTCTCGCTGGCACTGATCTTCCATGAACTCGCAACCAACGCCGGAAAGTACGGCGCCTTCTCCTCGCCGCGCGGGTTTCTGCAGGTGTCGTGGACGGTGGACGATGGACGTCTCAACGTGATCTGGGACGAGACCGAAGGACCGGTGGTCGAGGTGCTCGGCGAACCCGGCTTCGGCACCAAGCTGTTGAAGTCGGCACTGCGGCCGTTCGACGGCAAGACCGAGATCAGTTACCTGAAGACCGGTGTTCACTGCACCATGCAGTGCAGGCTTCCGAGCTGTTGATAAGTCGGCTTTCCGGCACAGCCGCAGCTGTCGATGCAACCGCGCGCTCCGCAATCGCTTTCACCGGCGACTAAGCCCGACATTGATACTCTGTTAATGACGATTGCCGCGACGGCTTGCGAAAGCTGCCCGGGTCTCATTCTGTCACGGCATTTCGAAGGTCCGCTTAACCAAAACTACAACGGACTTTGCCAAGGTCGGCGCATGCATAGTTTCACCAAACACGATTTTCAGACGGGCGCGGCGGCAGCCGGCCAGGACGACATTTCCGGCCACGAACTGCGCATCTTGCGCGACCTTCTCCAGCTGCTGCCGGCGGGCGTCACCGTGCAGGACGAACAAGGCGAATTCATCCTGGTGAACGAAGCGGCAGCGAGCCAGTTGCAGCTCGCCGCCAGCGCGAGCCAGCCGCCGCCGGCCGACGAACGCCTCGCCGCCAATCTGGACCTGCTGCGCAACGGCCGCCCTGTGGTGCTCGAGGAAGTCCTGTCCTGCGGCGCATCCAAACATGTGTTCCTCACCTCGCACCGGCCGGTCCGGATCGGCGGCCGCAATCTCCTGATCTCGACCTCGACCGACATCAGCGAGCAGAAGGCATTCGAAGACCAGCTGTTCCGCTCGGCCTATTACGACGAGCTGACCGGGCTGCCGACTCGCCGGGTGATCGAGCATCGCGTCAGCGGCCTGATCCGCGACTCCTCGCAGAGCCGTTTCGCGCTCGCCTTCCTCGACGTCGACAATTTCAAGCACATCAACGACTATTACGGCCACGCGATCGGCGATGCGCTGCTGGTCGAACTGTCGAAGCGGCTCGGCCACGCGCTCCGCGACACCGACATCCTGTCGCGCATCTCCGGCGACGAATTCCTGCTGCTGCTGAACCCGATCAGCGGCAATGACGAGGTTGCCGAGTTCATCCATGTCATGCAGGAGCGGCTGAAGGCGCCGTTCTTCATCGAGGACTCCGAGATCTTCGCCTCGACCTCGATCGGCGTCAGCCTCCACCCGGTGCATGGCGGGAGTTACGAGGCGCTGCGCCAGAATGCCGACATCGCGATGTACCGCGTCAAGAACAACGGCAAGGGCTCGACCGCGTTCTTCGACAACAGTATGGAGCGCGAGGCGCTGGCGCGAATGAAGATCGAGCAGTCGCTGCGGCTGGCGATCCTGGAAAAGCGCTTCTGCTGCGCGTTCCAGGCCAAGGTCGATATCCGGACCCAGGAGGTCAAGGGCATCGAGGCGCTGGTGCGGTTGCGCGACGATGAGGGGGTGATCCAGGCGCCCGGCACCTTCATCAACCTCGCCGTCGAGCTCGGCCTGATCGACGAGCTGACGTTCCTGGTGCTGGCGGAAATCGTCAAGTCGATCGACCTGATCAACGACACGTTCGGCTCGACCGCGACGATCAGCATCAATGTCGCAGCCAAGCAGGCGGGTAACATCGAGTTCATGCGCCGCTTCGCGCGCGCAATCGAGGACACCGGCTTCCCGAAGCGCTTCATGATCGAGGTGACCGAGGACGCGTTCGTGACCCGGTCGCATTTCCAGGACCAGATCCTGCCGATCCTGCGCGGCATCGGCGTCGGCATCTCGATCGACGATTTCGGCATCGGCTATTCGTCGCTGTCGGCGCTCGCCGACATCACCGCCGACGAGATCAAGATCGACCGCTCGTTCATCACCGACATCCACAAGCGGCCGCGCAGCCAGGGCATCTTGCGCGCGATCGAGTCGCTGAGCGAGGCGCTCGGCATGACCGTGGTCGCCGAGGGCATCGAGTCCTACGAGGAGCTCACCTATCTGCAGGCGGCGACCAAGATCCGCTATGCCCAGGGCTATTACTTCGCCAAGCCGATCTTCCTCGAGGATCTGAAGCCCGCAACGCCGGTCGCCAGCGAGACGCGCGCCAGCCTGGCGGCGCGCCCGGCGCAGGACGGCCGCCAGAGCTACTCGCGCGCCAGCGGCTTTCGGCGGTAAGGCGATCCGAGACTATCAAGCACCGGCTGCCAGCGCTTCACCTCGCTCCGCCTGCGGGTGTGGGGAGTCTCCGCGTGCACAACCCTGACCGCATTTGCGGAAGGCAGCCCCTCACCCCGTAAGAACGGGGAGAGGGAGAGAAGTCGCGTTCGCAACGGGTCACGCGCTCCAACGCATCCGGCCCGCCCTACTTCTCCAGCACCGGCAGCGGCGTCACGCCGTTATCGGCGGGGCCGGCCTGCATCGCGATCAGCGTCATCGCCCGCGCGCCTTGCCGCACCCTACCGCGGTGCCGGCGACCGGCCTATATTGAGGCCGGTGTTACGCGGAGCGAAGGTGTCAGCCATGCAGCCTGTTTCTATCCTGCTGAATATCCTCTGGATCCTGATCGGCGGCGCATGGATGGCGTTCGGCTGGCTGATCGCCGCGGTGATCATGGCGATCACCATCATCGGGCTGCCGTGGGCGCGCGCCGCCTTCAACATCGCCGTCTACACGCTGCTGCCGTTCGGCTCGCGCGCGGTCCGCCGCGATGAAGTCACCGGCTATTCCGATATCGGAACCGGGCCGCTCGGGGTGATCGGCAACCTGATCTGGTTCATCCTGGCCGGCTGGTGGCTCGCGATCGGCCACGTGATCACCGCCATCCTTCTGGCGGTGACCATCGTCGGCATTCCCTTCGCCTGGGCGCATCTCAAGCTCGCCGGCATCGCGCTGTGGCCGATCGGCAAGGTGATCGTGCCGGCGTGACACCGGCCGCCAGGTGGCCCGACGGCTAGAGCCAATCCTTCGTGGTCTGCGAGCAGGCCTGGAGGTCGCGCCGCCAGACAAACCCACCGCCGCCACACGGCGGACGCGGGCGCGAGGTCGCCGGGCACTCGTTCCTGATCCGTGGGTTGCCCCATCCGTCGATCACGCAGGCGCCGTACAGGCTCCTGTGGCAACCGATGCCGCATCCCTCAGCGGCGTTGGCCGGGCTCCAGCCGAGAAACGCACCTGCCGTCAGAACCGCGAGCAAACATGCTTTCATGATGGTCTCCATCAAGCCGCCGGTCGTGATACTGCATTCGCGATGGCAGCGTAGGCGATCTCGATGCTGCCCGCCACCGGATCGGCGCACACATTCCGGTGTGCGCTCAGCGCGCCGCCTCGCAGCCGGGAATGTCGAACACGGCGGTCAGGCCGCAGGGCGAGTTGAGCATCTTGCCGCCCTCATGGCCGACGCCAGGCACGTCCCACACGCTGTGGTTCGGCGTGCCGTTGTCGCGCGCCTGCATCGCGGCGACGTAGGAATGCCCGCGCGCGTAGCGATACGGTCCTTCGGCTTCCGCCATGCAGGATTTGTCGAGCGCGGGATGGTCGGGGTTGGTGTCGAGCATGCCGAGCAGATAGATCACGCGGCGCGCGACATAGGCCTGCTCCAGCGCGGCCGGCGAAGGCTCGGCAAGATAGGGCGGGCGGTCGTCCATGCCGAACTTCCATTTGTTGTAGCCATGACAATTCGCCGCGATTGCGGGCTCCGGCCGCTCCCTGGTGAAATAGGCGTAGGAGGACGGATTGGCGACCACATAGCGCACGCCGATGCCCTCGCGCAGCAGCACCTGATCGCCTTTCACCGCGATCGCATAGCGCTGCACCACCTGGCCGCCGCCGGAATGGCCGAACACCACCACCTGCTTCAGGTTCGGAAACAGCTTGCGGTCGCCGAGCTTTGCCAGGATGGCATCGAGCGCCTCGAACGAGCTCGCCGGATTGGGCGCGAGCGCAGGCTCGCCACCCTGCCAGCCATAAAGGCTCCAGCGCAGCGTCTCCGCCGGCAGCTTGAACGCCTCGACGTCAGGCTCGATCAGGAATTGCGGCGCGATCATCAGCGTAGCCTTGCCGACATCGCCGGCCGCGGCCTGCGCGCTTAGCGCCGCGCGGAAATAGTCGTCGGCATTGCGCAGCACCCCGTGCAGCACCAGCACGGCGCGGGTGACGTCCGGCAGCGGATTTGACCAGTCGGCCGAGAGGTAAACCGGAAACGTCGCGCCGCCGACCGCGACCCGTCCGCCCGCGACCTCCTTGACCGGCTTCATGTCGCGCTCGGTCTGCACCGGCGTCGCCGATGCGATCGGCGCGTGAACGGCTGTCATGGCAAGCAGCGCCAGTGCCGCAAGCCAGGGGCGGTGATACATGATTCAGCCTCCATGGATGCCGTCGAGCAAGCAGACCGGATCATGGCGCACCGCGTATCGGTTGACGCGTGAATTTTCGGAAAGGTCATTCATAACGCCTGGATCGCGCCTCAGGCCGCAAGCCGCCCGCGATTGTTCGCGGCGAGGATCGGGCGGATCAGGCGGCCGAAACGCTCGGCCTCCTCGTCGTGCAGATAGCCGGACAAACAGAACGAGTGGCAGCCGGCGTCGATGAACTGCTGCAACGTCGCGGCGCATTGCTCGGGGTTGCCGACAACCGCAATGCCGGCGCCGGGCCGCACCTTGGTGATCCCTGTCCACAGATGCGGCATCAGCAGGTCGCCGTAGTCGCGCGCGAGCTGCTGCACGCGCTGGTTGGCCTCGGAGCGGTTATAGAGCGTCTTCATCTCCTGCTTCTGCCGCTCGGTGGCGTGACGCACCAGCTGGTCGGCGGCTTCCCAAGCATCGGCCTCGTTCTCGCGGCAGATCACCTGCAGCCGCATGCCGAAGCCGATCGCGTCCTCGCGGTCGTGCGCCCGCGCCATCCGCCTGATCTCGGCAATGTTGTCCGCGATGCGCTCGGGCAGATCGCCCCAGAACAGATGAACGTCGGAATGCTTCGCCGACACCTCCCAGGCCTGTCGCGAGCCGCCGCCGAGATAGAATTTCGGGAACGGCTGCTGCAGCGGACGCGGCCTGATATGCGCGCCGGAGATGGTGTGAAACTTGCCCTGGAAGGTCACCGGCCCGCGCGTCGTCCACAGCGCCTTGAGGATCGCGACCTCCTCCTCCATCAGCGCGTA
Source organism: Bradyrhizobium sp. USDA 3364 (assembly GCF_054056355.1). Classification (NCBI taxonomy): domain Bacteria; kingdom Pseudomonadati; phylum Pseudomonadota; class Alphaproteobacteria; order Hyphomicrobiales; family Nitrobacteraceae; genus Bradyrhizobium; species Bradyrhizobium sp. USDA 3364. The sequence continues at coordinate 3,013,564 of NZ_JBSRYG010000002.1, read as the reverse complement.
GCGCTCTTCCTTCGCGTAGCGCACGCCTTCGGCCTCGACCTCGCTCTCGTTCTGGCCGGCGATCAGGTTGATGCAGATCCGCCCGCCCGACATCTGGTCGAAGGTCGAGATCATCTTCGCCATCAAGACCGGGTTGATATAGCCCGGCCGTGCTGCGATCAGCGGCTTGATCCGCGCCGAGCGCGCCGCCATGAAGGCGCCCGTGATCCAGGCTTCCCAGCACACCGAGCCGACCGGGATCAGGAGATACTCAAACCCGGCATCCTCGGCGGCCGCGACCACGCGCTCGCAGAGTTCCGGCGAACCGGCGACCTGCGCCTCCATCAGCCCATAGGCCGTGGTGTCGCCATGCGTGGGCAGATACCAGCCGAATTCCAGCGGACGCATGGGCAAACTCCCTCGAAAGACGGCCCTTTTCCTTGGACCTGTCATATTGGCCGAGGCAGTTTACAGCCCTTAACCGGCCGGACAACGCCGTTGCCGACCCGGAGGCAATCAGCTAAATGAACCCCTGCACGCACCCGTAGCTCAGCTGGATAGAGCGTTGCCCTCCGAAGGCAAAGGTCACACGTTCGAATCGTGTCGGGTGCGCCATTTCTCGATTTTGCGCGACTGCTGCGAACCGGGTCAGCGCTCCGACAGTGGAGCCGATCTGGCATTGGCATGCATGGGGGCGCGCACATAGCCTTCCGGGATAACGATCGAGGGATCGGCTGGGTCCAGCGCGTCGTGCGTGACCACCGTCCCCACGAGTGCGGTCGTGGCAAGATCGAACTCTGTCTTTCGCGTGGAGGCAAGCGAGGTCTGGACACGTGTGCGGTAGAATACGTAGGCCGCAAGCAGCGCCTGGGCGATCGCGGTAAACAGAAATAGCGCGCGCGGTCCTGCCGCCGACATGAAGATGGCGGCAATAAGAGGCCCGACCACGGAACCGAAGCCGTTGGTGAGCAGGATTGTCGCGGCGATCGGCACGACATCACTCGCCGGGGTCTTGTCATAGGCGTGGGCAGCGGCAAGCGAATAGCCGGGCAGCGCGAGTGCCCCGAAGAGAATGCCGAATAGCAGCAGCGTCGTTCCCGATGCGGAGATCAGCCACGAGGCGACGCCCGCGACGGCAGCCCCGATCAAGAGAACAAGCAAAACCCAGCGGCGATCGACGCGGTCGGATAGACGGCCGATCGGCAACTGGACAATCGCTCCGGCCAGCACCGACGTACTCATGAACAGCGCCGCATGATTGATGCTGAGGCCACTGCCGACGGCCGACAGCGGCGCAAGACCCCAGAATGCACCGTTAGCGGCTCCAACCATGAAACTTGCGACCAGCGCCACCGGCGCCGCGCGATATAGCTGCCCGACGCGAAAGCCGACGATGGTGATTGGTGCCGGCTGCGCCGCACGGGTCAGTGCCACCGGAACGATGGCCAACGAGGACAGCATGGCCGCCACCATGAAGTTCCCAGCCTCGGCGATCGGATAAAGCGTTACCAAACTCTGGCCAAGTGTGATGGCTACATAATTGACCACCACATAAGCCGACAGCACGAGTCCGCGAGTCTCGTTCGAGGCGCGATCGTTGAGCCAGCTCTCGACCACCAGGTAGAGTCCAGCGAGGCAGAGGCCGGTCAGGGCGCGGAACACGATCCAGGCAGCGATCACCGGTGCGAGCGCGTAGGCAAGCGCCACGGCAGCCGCTACCGCCACCATTGCCGTAAAGGCGCGAATGTGTCCTGCGCGCAGGATCAGGTGAGGCGCGAGCAGACAGCCGCTGACGAAGCCGACATAATAGGCGGAACTGATGACGCCGAGCGCAAGATTGTCAAAACCTTCCGCGCTGCCGCGCAGCGGCAGCAAGGTGAATTGCAGGCCGCTACCCGCAAGCAGGAACGCGAGCCCCAGGAGCAACGACACGATCGGTCGCAAGGTCTTCGGCATCCAGATCGACCCTACATTCATCGGAGTTCAGGTTCATTTGAATCCACAATGTGTTGATAAGGCAGATGGATGACAAAAAGTTGCGTACCAATTCATGCGCATTTTCCGGCGAGATCGGTTGCGCTGAGTCAAACGTCTTCGCAGTCATGCTTGGTGGCGCGCATCTCCACAGAAGGAATCGGAGCAGTCGGTTACCGGCTGAAATGCCAAGATTCGGATCACTGCGATCCTCAGATTCAAGTTCAAGGCCCTGTCCAGATTGGTGGCCTTTTCCAGCGCCGCCAGATGCGGGAGCTGAGGCGGCTCCACCTGTAACGCGGATTGGGCGTAGGAAGGCACCAGGCAGAAGGGCCTCCGTCGCGCGTGGTAATGTCCAGCGGACGGGCAGACCTTCGCGCGTCTCAATAGTACTGCGCCGATCCCGCGACTGGTCGACAGGCCGCTCTGTCGAGGGGTAACCGGACCACCAGCGAAATCGGGAAGACTGCTGCCCATGAGGCGTAACGCAAGATCGTAGTCCGTCGCTGGCTATCTGGCCGGATCGTCTCGGGGGCCGCGGCATCATAGCGCCACAGCAAAGCGATAGTGCCCATCTTCATCGGCTGCGCCGCGCCACTCCGTTTTTCGGCCCGCTTCCTTGTCCGGCCACGGTGCCGGCCGATCTGCCGGTTTCCGGCAGACCGGCCTCGCCTCAATGATGAGCCGATACGCTCTTCATGCATTGGGACATGAGATCGGCACCGGCAAAGTGGCCGACATCCCCCAGGCTGATCATGCCGACCATTCGCTTGCTCTTGTTGATCACAGGCAGCCTGCGGATCTTCAGCGTTTCCATGTGATGCACCGCTTTCGCCAGATCGTCGTCTTCGCGGCAGCAGTGGATGCCTTTGGTCATCACATCGCGCGCCGTGGTGCGCGCGGAGTTGAAGTCCTTGCTCGCAAGACCTTTGCAGACGAGATCGCGATCCGTCACCATCCCGATCAGACGATCGTCTTGCCCGATCGGAATGCATCCGACGTCGTGCCCGTGCATCAATTTTGCGATTTCAGTGACCGGGGTATCGGGGCTGACCCAATCGACGCCCTTGTGCATCACGTCCTTGACCTTCATGGAGGACCTCCCTTGCAAGGCAGCAGCCCCCTCGCTTGCAACTATACAACAGATCGGACGTGACCGCATGCGTGCTGCGCCTTGGTCAAGGCACAGCGGCGAACATCAGCCTGCTGCGGACGCCACCGTTCGCTCCTCAATTTGGGCGCCGCGCCTGGCTCAAGTTCCGGGCCTTGTCCAGATTGCGGGCCTCTGCCAGCGCGGCTGCGCTCGGCAAGACGGCCGACGCGAGGTCGGCCTCGGTGAAATCGGCGCCGGCGAGATTGGTGCCGGAGAGGTCGGCTCCCGCGAGGTCAGCCTTGTTGAGATTGCAGTTCGCCAAATTGGCGTTCTGCAACTGCGCGAATTCGAGATCGGCGCGCGCGAGATTGGCGCCGCTCAAATCCGCATTCCGGAGATCGGCGGATTTGAGCACACCCCGCATCAGGCCCATCGATTGGTTGCGCATATCGGCGCTCAAATCCGCGCCGGCGAGCTTGGCCCCGGCCATGCTGGCACCGGATAGATCGGCGGTGATGCGAGCGCCGCTCAAATCGGCGCCGCCAAGCTTGGCGCGCTGCATCTGCGTGCCGAGCAGCGATGCCTTGACGAAGGACGCCTCAGTCAGATCTGCATCGATGAGCCAGGCCTGGTTCAGGATGGCCCGATCGAAGCGCGCGGCTTTCAGATTGGCCCGGTTGAGCTTGACGAGATGAAGGTTGCCGCCGAAGAAATCGAGGCCCGAGAGATCGAGGCGCGACAGCCGCTTTCCCTCCAAATCTGCAGTGTGTCGGCCTCCTTGAGCCGCGGCCCTGAGCAACGCGTCGACCTCGGCGCGCGTCATCTCCGACGTCGTCATTTCGGGACTATCGAGGTCGACGCTGCGCAACATGTCCTGCGACATGGCGGCAATCGGATCAACGAGCAGCGCCGCCATCGATACAAAAGCAAATGCGAGACGAAACCGCATCGCCGTCTTTCCGCTTTTAGGGCATCGCTTCCCGCATCTTCGCGGCGGCCGCGCCGTGCAGATGTGCTTCCGGCGTCAGAGTATGAAACCGGATCGCGATCCTGGCAATGCTCGTGACAGTTTCGTGCGAAGGAACGGAGCCTCGACAGCGCGAAACGGGCCGATCCGAACCAGCCGCGCCTCTCAACCTCGGCTCAGCAGCTGCCAGGTCGATGTGGCATGGGCGATCGGTTCGCCGGCTGCGTTGGAGGCCTGCGACTGCAGGAAGAAGGTCTTGCGGCCTCGCTTCAGGAATGTCGCGCGACAGGTGACACGCCCTTCGCGGATCGCGGCGAGATACTGCACCTTCATCTCGAGCGTGGTGCCGGCACCCGCGACGTGGTTGACGAGATGGCCCATCGAGATGTCGAGCGCGGTCGCGAGAACGCCGCCGTGCAGCGAGCCTTGCGGATTGAACAGCGGCCTCTCGACGTCGAAGGACACGATGCAGGTCTCACCCTGGTAGGCGATCTCGAGGCCCAAGAAGCGCGACAGGAAGAACGACCCGAATTCCTGCCGCTCGTCGGCGACGGCGCGACGCAGCATCTGCTCGGCGATATCTCTCATGACGGTACTCACGTGACGATATTCAGATGAGCGATCGCACGAAGCTCCGCCCAAAATCTCCGAACGCGCCTTCGACCGCGGCTCTCTCGAGTCGATCCTCGGTCCAGCCGAGCCATTCCGCAAGCACCTCGCGCGTGTGCTCGCCCAGCATCGGCGGCGGCGTGGACGGCGGCGGCGGCTCGTCGCCGAACCGCGTCGGCCGGGCAATGAACCTCACGTCCCCCGCGGCCGGATGGCCGACGGTTTGGACCATCCCCCGCCGCGTGAGTTGCGGCGTTTCGCAGACCTCGCCGACCGCTTTGATCGCGCCGCAGGGAATGCCGGCCGCGCCCAGCGCCTGCAGCCAATCGGCGCGGCTCCTCCGGGCGAAGATCGGCGCGAGGATCGCGACGAGTCCGTTCCGGCTCGCCGCGCGTTTCGGGGCGGTTACGAAGCGGACGTCGTCGCGCAGGTCACGCCGTCCAATGACGTCGCAGAAGGCCGTCCAGAACTTGTCGTTCGCGACCCCGACATTGATCCAGCCGTCGCTGGTCTCGAACGGCTCATACGGGCTGATGGTCGGATGCACATTGCCGCGGCGCCCGGGGCTTTGTCCGGTGGCGAAGTACATCCCGGCGTTGAACGTCAGGAGCGACGCCATGGCGTCGAGCATGGAGACGTCGACCTGTCCGCCCTCGCCGGTCCGCTGCTTCCGCATCAAGGCGGCCAGCACGGAATGCGACGCGTACAGACCGGTGACAAGATCGGCGATCGACGTGCCGACCTTGGTCGGTGGCCCATCCGGATCGCCGGTGATGTCCATCACGCCGGATTCGCCCTGAAGGATCAGATCGTAGCCGGGACGTGCCGCATCCGCGCCGGTGCGGCCGAAGCCCGAGATGCTGCACAGGATGATGTCCGGCCTGCGGGCCCGCAGCGCGTCGAAGCCGAGCTCCCATTTGTCCAGGGTGCCCGGGCGAAAGTTCTCGATGACGACGTCGGCGACCGATGCAAGCTCGAGCACCGTATCGCGCCCCGCCGGTGACTTCAGGTCGATGGTGCAACTGCGCTTGTTGCGGTTCACCGAGAGGAAGTACGCGCTCTCGCCGCCGACGAAGGGCGGCCCGTAGCGGCGGCTTTCGTCGCCTTGCCTGGGATCCTCGACCTTGACGATGTCGGCGCCGAGATCGCCGAGCTGCATCGTGGCAAACGGGCCGGAGACCACCCGGCAGAGGTCGAGAACCCTGATGCCCGACAGCGGCTCGCGATCAGACGATCGCATCGGCGAGGTCCTTCATCGACGGCACCAGGATGTCGGGCTGGTGCGGCGTGATGCGGAACGGGCGGCTGCGCCGGTCGATGAAGGCCGTCCGCATCCCGGCGGACTTGGCGCCAATGCAGTCGAAGGCATGATTGGCCACGAACAACACCTCGGCGGGCTTCACGCCGATGATCTCGGCCGCTTTGGTGTAGGTCGCGACATGCGGCTTGAACGAGTTGGCCTCGGCCACCGAGATCACGCGATCGAACGGGATCTTGTGATACTGCTTCGCGGTCTCGAGCATGTCCGGATCGCCGTTCGAGAGCACGACAAGCTTGTATTTGCGTTGCAGCCGCGCCAGCGCTTCCGGCACCTCGGGAAACGGCACCAGCTTCTCGATCTCGCCGACGAGATACCGCACGTCATCCACCGTGTAGTCGATCTTCGCGCGATCCATCACATGGGCAACCGCGCGATGCCCGATCTCGCGATAGGGCGTGTGCTCGCGATGCAGCAGCGCATCGATCATCGAGTTCTCGAAATGGGTGCGACGCCACCAGGTGACGAAGGAATTCGGATCGCCCTTCCAGCCCTTCCTCTCGAGAAACGGCGTCGCGATCCTGGTCAGGCCGCCCTGCATGTCGACGACGGTCCCGTACTGGTCGAACATGCAGATCTTCACGTCGTGCTTGATCGTCTCAAAGCTCATCATTGCCTCCTTGGTCGGATCGATTGATACGCCCTGCGCCATCATCGATGAAATGGATTTGTTATCTCTCGATATTCACGGTATCAATGACGGATGAACCTTCGCTCCATCGACCTCAACCTGCTCGTCGCATTGGACGCACTGCTGACCGAGCGCCACGTCACCAAGGCGGCCGACCGCGTCGGTCTCAGCCAACCGGCCATGAGCAACGCGCTCAACCGGTTGCGCGCGATGTTCGAGGACGAATTGCTGGTGCGGACGACAGCCGGCATGAAACCGACGCCGCGCGCCACTGAGCTGGCGGAGCCGCTGCGTCAGGTGCTGCGCCAGGTCGAGCGCGTGATGGCAAGCGATGCCGGCTTCGACCCAGGCCGGACGGAACGCAGCTTCACGATCAGGATGTCTGACATTCTCGCATGTCTGCTGCTGCCGAGGCTCGCCGCAGCGCGGCCGCCGGAGGCGCGGATTTCCTACAACATCATCCATCTGCCGCCCGCGCTGACGATCGATGCGCTGGAGCGGGACGAGATCGACGTCGCTGTCAGCATGGGGCTCGAGCATTCCGCATCGATCCGGTCGGAGACGCTGCTTCGCGACCGCATGGTCTGCCTGATGCGGAGCGGTCACCAGATCAAGCGCGGAAGATTGACCTTCGAGCGCTTCATCACGCAAGAGCACATGAAGGTCTCGATGAGCCCGACCGATCTTCGTTTCGTCGACGAGATGCTCGCCGAGCTCGGCCATCGAAGACGCATCACGCTGAATGTGCCGCATTGGCTCGTCGTACCTCACGTTCTGAAGAAGACCGATCTGCTCGCTGTCATGCCGAGGCACCTCGCCGCCGTGCTGATGGACGACGATCTGCGGATGGAGGAACTGCCGTTCGAGTCGGCGTCTTTCGACTGGATGTTGTACTGGCATCGCAGATACGATCAGAGCAATGCGAACGGTTGGCTTCGCGACCGGATCAGGGCAACCTGCTCCGGCCTGAACTAGGCGTCGATATCCGCCGGCCTCCGCGCTATCGACGACTGACCACCGGCCTCCGCGTCCGCAATAGCCGACGCGTCCTCCAGCGATCTTCCCTTGGTCTCGAATCCAAACGCAAGAAAAACCACGGCCTGGAAGACGAGGACGCCGGCCAGCGTCGTCAGCACGCCGGTCAACCCTTGCCAAGCGAAGATCGCGACCACGACGTACTGGACCAGCGCGGTCGCGATGCGTCCGGACGTGGCGCAGATCGCCGTGCCACGAAGCCGATAGCGCGTCGGGAACAATTCCGGGACATGCATCGCGAAGCCGGTCGCCAGCATGACATAGATCGCGGTGACGAGCAGAAAGCCCACGCCGGCGAGCGCAACACCATCCGGCATGTAGGGATAGGCGATACCGAGCACTGCTGCCGCAATCGACGAGCCGACGATCGAGAGCCTGCGTCCGAGCCGATCGGCCAGCACGAGCCCAATCAACGATCCGACCGGCCCGCCCAGCGCCATCACCGTGGTGTAGCCCAGTGAGGACACCACGCTGTGGCCGCCCTTGACCATGAAGGTCGGCAACCAGGCGATGAACCCGTAAAGACTGAACCCGACGACGATGTGCAACAGGCTGCCGAGCAGCGTGCGCGCGAGATATGGCGGCTGGAACAGACGCCAGACCGCGCCGGGAGGCTCGTGTGCCGGCGCACTGGCGGCGACGGGAGCGAGCGGCCCCTTGCGCGCCGCCTCCACTTCGATCGCCGACAGAATCTGCTCGGCTTCATCGGCGCGTCCATTGGCGGCAAGCCAGCGCGGCGATTCCGGCATCGACTTGCGCAGGATCCAGACGACCATCGCGAGCAGACCGACAAGGCCGAACATGTAGCGCCAGCCAAGCGTCGGGATCACCCAGAGGCCGACCATGGACGACGCGAACAGCGAGAAGTTGGTGATCACGGCCAAGAGCCCGATCCAGCGGCCGCGCGAAGAGGCCGGCACGAACTCAGTCAGGGTCGCATAGCCCACCACGATCTCTGCGCCGAGCCCGATGCCGATGATGAAACGCAGGCCGATCAGCACGGTCATGCTGGGCGCGAACGCCGCGGCGATCGACGCAAGGCCGAAGATCGCGAGGTTCACCTGGTAGGAGAAGCGGCGGCCAAAGCGGTCCCCGAGGATGCCGGAGAACCAGGCGCCGATCGTCATGCCGACAAAGGTCGCGGAGACGAATGCGGCGTTGAGCTCGAGCGTCGACCATCCCTGCTTCAGCACGGCGCCCAGCACGCCGCCGGCGAGATAGATGTCGAATGCATCGAGGAACATGCCGGCACCGATCAGGGCCAGGATGCGCCAGTGGAATCCGCAGATCGGCAGCCTGTCGAGGCGTGCGCCCGCGTTGATGTCGATGTCGGCGGATCGCGCCATTCCAACCTCCCTGCCCGGCCTCTCGGGAGCCGGATGCTCCGATCATTGATTGATGACGCGCAGGGGGTCGTCGTCCAATTCAAAACGAAAATTCGACTATTTGGCGCCGTGATGGTGCTGACGAGATCGCACAATCGCGTTCCATCCTGACACCAAGCTGACCTGCATTAACCGCTGCGAATAATTCCTTCGTCGCGCGCGCGTGTGATCGCGCATCGCGCACAGAAATTCACAACGGGTTCATGTCGGCGCGCCTATTCGATTCCGAAGCTGGGGAAGAAGATTGGAGTAAGTGCCATGCGACGCATCGCCGGACTGCCTTTCGCTCTAGCTCTCAGCCTCTGCTGTCTCTCGCCGCCCACGCCTGCGCGTGCGCAACTCGCCATCGGCATCACCGTCGATGCGGCGCCGCCGCCACTGCCCGTCTACGAGCAGCCGCCGATCCCCGGCGACGGCTACATCTGGACTCCCGGCTATTGGGCGTGGAGCGACGATACCGGTTACTACTGGGTGCCCGGCACGTGGGTGCTTCCGCCTGCGCCCGCATTGCTATGGACACCCGGCTACTGGGGCTGGAACGATGGCACCTACGCCTTCCACGCCGGATATTGGGGCCCGACCGTCGGCTTCTACGGCGGCATCTCTTATGGCTTCGGCTACACCGGCGTCGGCTATGACGGCGGCTACTGGCGCGGCGGCAGCTTCTTCTACAACCGCACCGTCAACAACATCTCGAATGTCTCGGTCACCAACGTCTACAACAAGACTGTCATCCACAACGCGACCAACGTCAGCTACAACGGCGGCACCGGCGGCACCACGGTGAGGCCGACGCCGCAGCAACTCGCTGTCCAGAACGGGCACCACATGGCTGCGACTGCCGAGCAGACGCGGCACGCGGAAGCGGCGATGAAGAATCCGGCGTTGACGCTCGCCAACAATCACGGCCATCCGGCAGTTGCCGCGACCGCGCACGCCGCACGGTTCAGCGGCGCGGGCGTGATCGCCGCGCACCCGGGCAAGCCGATCGCGGCGCCGCCGCCCCGACATGCGCAGACTACGCCGGGTCACGCGTTGCCGACGACGGGGAATGCCGTGCCGCCAGGACACGCTCTGCCGAGCGGAAGCGCCTTGCCGGCAGTGCACGCTCCGCCGTCAGACCACGCGCAAACGACAGGTCACGCCTTGCCGACAGGACGCACTCAACCGACAGGGAACACTCCGCCGGCAGGACACGCTCTCCCGACCGGAACCGCGTTGCCGGCGGTGCATGCTCCACCGACAGACCACGCTCAGACGACAGGACGCGCGCCACCGACAGCGCACGCTCCCGGCGCAGGCAACCATCCCGCGCCGGCGCCGCACGTCGCCGCACCGGCCGTGCGGGCACCCAAACAGCAGCTCACACAGCATGCACCGGCTCCGGCACGCCCGGCTGCGCATCCGCCGGCACCGCGCGTCGCGCAGCAGGCTGTCCACCGTCCCCCGGCGCCCCGGCCTGCGCCGCATGTGTCACGGCCGGCACCGCGGCCCCATCCTGCGCCACGGCCGCATCCGGCGGCAGCGAGGCCAGCGCCGCACAAGCACGCATGACCCAGCTCATCGGCGTGCCTGCAAGGGCACGCCTGTGAAAGGCAATCGCATGCAAAGAGGCGGCGCGGGATGCAAGCCGTCAAGCGAGTTCCTCAGCCGCATCCTTGATCGCGGCGTAGATCTCCGCGAGGTCGGTCTCCGTCACGCAGTAGGGCGGCATGACGTAGATCGTATTTCCGAGCGGCCGCAGCAGCAGGTTCCGGCGCTCGAAGAAGGCCTGAAGTTTTGGGCCGATGCCCGCGAGATAGCCGGCATCACTTGCCTTCAAGTCGAGCGCCGTGATGGTCCCGGTGCGGCGAACATTCTCAAAACGGGCATCCGCGCGGAACGGCGCAAGCATGCGCTCCTGCATCGCAGCGACCGAAGCGACGCGTTCGCCCGCGCCGTGTCGCCAGAGTTCGAGGTTTGCCCTGGCGGCGGCGCAGGCGACCGGGTTTGCCGTGTAGGAACTGGAGTGGAAGAAGGTGCGCGACCGGTCGCGGGAATAATGCGCGTCGTAGACCTCGGCACGGCACAGCGTGACCGCGAGCGGCAGCGCCCCGCCGGTGAGGCCCTTCGAATAGCAGGCGATATCCGGCCTGACATCGGCCTGCTCGCACGCGAACAAAGTGCCGGTGCGGCCCCAGCCGGTCATCACCTCGTCGGCGATGAACAGCACATCCGAAGCCTCGCAGATGCGCTTCATCTCCCTCAACACCCAGGCGGGATACATCAGCATTCCGCCCGCGCCCAGAATCAGCGGTTCGACAATGAACGCTGCTGCAGTTTCCGCCTTGCACGCCGCTTCAAGCGCATCGAGCGTCGCCTGCTCATGGCCGGCGGCAGGAAACGGGATCGACGCGACATCGAACAGCAGCGGCTCGTAGGCCTTGTTGAAGACGCCGCGCGCACCGACCGACATCGTCCCCACCGTGTCGCCATGGTACGAGTGCTCCATCACGATGATGCGCGTGCGCGGCACGCCGATATTGTGCCGATAGCCGAGCGCCATCTTCAGCGCCACTTCCACGCTGGTCGAGCCGGAGTCGGAGAAGAACACGTAGTCGAGGCCAGCGGGCGCGAGCTTCAGGAGCTGCGCGGCGACCGCTTCGGCCGGGTCGTGGGTATGGCCGGCGAAGATGATCTGGTTGAGCTGTTCCGCCTGGTCCTGGATCGCGCGCACGATATGCGGATGGCAATGGCCATGGGTCACGACCCACCAGGATGCGATCGCATCGATGATGCGGCGGTCATCCGCGGTGTAGAGATAGGCGCCCTCGCCGCGAACGATCCTTGTCATCCTGCCGTGCAGCGCGTGCTGGGTGAACGGGTGCCAGATCGGTGACTTCCGGGCTGGTGTCATGGATTGAAATCTTCCCGCTGGAACGACGCCTCGAACGCCGCTTGCAGCGTGTCTGCGGCAACCGGTGAAAGCCAAGGCAGCCGACCCAGCCGGCGCACCTGCCCGAAGTCGCAGATCGCGCGCTCGCTCTCGGGATTGCCCTCGCCGATGAAGGCGACCCCAAGGATCTCGATCCCTCGCTTGTGCAGCGCCTCGACCGACAGCAGCGAATGATTGATGGTGCCGAGCGCGGTGCGGGCGCAGAGCACGACCGGCAGCCGCCATCGCGCGAAGATGTCGATATAGAGCGTGTTGTCGTTGAGCGGCACCATCAGCCCGCCGGCGCCTTCGATCACCAGCGGGCGGTCCGAGATCGCGGGCACCTCGAGCGCGGCGGGGTCGACGCGCACGCCGTCGATCGCGGCGGACTGATGCGGCGAGGCCGGCGTTCGAAGCCGGTGGCGCTCGGGCACGATGCGATCGGCCGAAAGACCGCCAAGCCGCGCCACCAGATGCGCATCGGTCTCCTCGTCGAGGCCGGCCTGAACCGGCTTCCAGTAGCTCGCGCCGAGAAAACCGGCGAGGCCCGCGGAGAACACCGTCTTGCCGATCCCGGTATCGGTGCCGGTCACCACGATCCGGCCCGTCATTGCGACCAGCCGTTCGTCTCCGCGACGAGCGCGTCGAGCAGCGCGCGCACGTCGTCCTCGTCGACATTCAGCGTCAGCGCGATGCGCAGCCGCGCGGTCCCCGTCGGCACGGTCGGCGGCCTGATGCCCCTGATGTCGAAGCCGCGCGCCTGCAGCGCAGACGCAAGCTGCATCGCGCGCGCATTGTCGCCGACGATATAGGGCACGATCTGCGAGCGCGACGGACTGCGCCAGCCGCGCCGATCGAACTCGCGATGCGTGAATGCAACCAGTTCTGCGAGTCGCTGCTGACGCTCGGGTTCCTCTTGCAGGATCAGCAGCGCTTCGCGCACGGCAACGGCCACCAGCGGCGACGGCGCGGTGGCGAAGATGAAGGGGCGGCAGCGGTTGACCATGAAGTCGCGCAGCACGGTCGGGGCCGTGACCAGCGCACCCGCGGCGCCCAGTGCCTTGCCGCAAGTATGCACGATCACGAGGTTCTCGCGCCCCTCATAGGGCGCCGTCAGCCCGCGTCCCTGCTCGCCGTAGACGCCGGTGCCGTGCGCCTCGTCCACCATCAGGAACGCGTCGTGCCGGTCCGCGATGGCGACGAGGTCGTCGAGCGGCGCGACGTCGCCGTCCATGCTGTAGACGCTTTCGACCACGATCCAGACCCGGCCCGCGCCACCCTCTGCGCGCCAGCCGCGGATAGTGTCCTCGACCGACTGCGGATCATTGTGGGCGCTGAAGCGGAACTCGGCGCGGCCGGCCCGCGCGCCCTCATGGATGCTGGCGTGCACCAGCGAATCGAGCACCAGCAGGTCGCCGCGTTGCGGCAGCGTGGTCAGCACGGCGAAATTGGCGACGTAGCCGCCGCCGAAGAACAGCGCGGTCTCGGTGCGAAAGAACGCGGCGGCCTCGGTCTCCAGCCTTTCGTGCTCCTCGCAATTGCCGCGCAACAGCCGCGACCCGCCGGCGCCGATCGGCGTCCCGGCCGCGAGCGCGGCGGCGACCGCCTGCTTGATGCGCGGCGCGGTCGCGAGCGCCAGGTAGTCGTTCGAGACGAAATCGATGCCCGCGCGCGGCTTGAGGCCGCGCAGCCGATCGTCCTTGCTCAGGGCGTGCAAGGCCGCGGCGTAATCAGCGGCGTTGGCCGCATGGATTGCGCTCATGCTTCTCTCACAAATTTGCAGTTGATCGCGCGGCAAATGACGCCGCGCGCGTGCCGGATGCGAAGGTCAGGCGAGGGCGGAGTTGATGCCGAGCCGATCCAGCAGATTGGCGTCGCGATCGCGCTGCGGGTTCTTCGTGGTGAGTAGCACGTCGCCGATGAAGATCGAGTTCGCACCGGCCAGGAAGCACAGCGCCTGCAACTCATCGGTCATGTACTGCCGGCCAGCCGACAACCGCACCACGCTGTTCGGCATCAGGATCCGCGCGGTGGCAACCAGCCGCGCCAGCGCGATCGGATCGGGACGCTCCGCGGTATCGTTGACCGGAACGCCCTTGACCTCGTTCCACAGGTTGATCGGCACGCTCTCCGGATGGCTCGGGAGATTGGCGAGCAGCACCAGCATGCCGAGCCGATCATCGACCTGCTCGCCCCATGCCGATAATGCCGCCGCAGCAGACCTTGATGCCGGCGTCGCGGACATGCGCGAGCGTATCGATGCGGTCCTGCAAGGTGCGGGTGGTGATGATCTTGTCGTAGAATTCCGGGGAGGTATCGACATTGTGGTTGTAGAAGTCGAGCCCGGCGTCGGAGAGGCGTTCGGCCTGGCCCGGCGTCAGCATGCCGAGCGTGACGCAGGTTTCCATGCCCAGCCCCTTCACCGCACTGACCATGTCGCAGACCTGATCGAGGTCGCGGTCCTTCGGACTGCGCCAGGCCGCGGCCATGCAGAAACGGGTTGCGCCGGCATCCTTGGCGCGCTGCGCGACCGCGACCACTTCGTCCCGAGGCATCAGGCGGGTGGCTTTCAGGCCGGTGTCGTAATGCGCGCTCTGGGAGCAGTAGCCGCAGTCTTCCGGGCAGCCGCCGGTCTTGATGCTGAGCAGGCTCGCGGTTTCGACGTGGTTCGGATTGAAGTTGGCGCGGTGAATGCCCTGCGCCTGGAACATCAGGTCTGCGAACGGCAGATTATAGAGCGCCTCAGCCTCGGCGCGCTCCCAAATCTTGCGGGGCGCCGCGCTGCCGCGGCTGTCAGTCCGTTCGATCTCAACGACATCAACCATCGGGCTTGCCTTCTTGTTTGCGATGGATCATAGATAATATGATCTATTATCTATGGTATTTGAGCTTAGAACGATGCTAGCCGAGGTCGCGCAAGAGCGCATCCCTTTTTATGATAGATAATCTATGACTGACGACAGCGAGAACACGACGACGGCCGGGCGCATCGCCGAGACGATCGGCGAGCACATCATCAGCGGCGCATTGCCGCCGGATGCGCCGCTCCGGCAGGATCACATCGCGCGGGAATTCCATTCCAGCCACGTCCCGGTGCGCGAGGCCTTCCGGCAATTGGAGGCGCAGCATCTCGTCGTCGCGGTGCCCCGCCGCGGCGTGCGGGTCGCGCCGCTCGACACCAACGCAGTTAAGGAAATCGCCGAGATGCGCGCCGCGCTCGAGGTGGTCGCGCTGCGCAATGCGGCGCCCAGGTTCACGCCGGCGCATCTGGCACGGATCGAACTCGCGCTGATCGAAGGCGACAATGCCGAGACGGTGCAGGACTTCGAGATGGCCAATCGCGCCTTCCATCGCGCGCTGGTGGCGCCTTGCGCGATGCCGCGCCTGCTCGCCAGCCTCGACGGCCTGCAGCTGGCGAATTCACGGCTGGTGTTCGCGATGGCGCGCAATGCCGGCTGGCGGCCGCGGCCGAGCCAGGATCATCGCGTGATCCTGCAGGCGCTGCGGGCACGCAACATCGAACAAGCCTGCAGCCTGCTCGCACGGCACATTCAAACGATCGAGCGGCTTGCCCTGCCCGCATCCTGATCGATCTGCGATCCGCCGGCGCCACTCCGAGCCTCCAGGTTAGTTTTTCTCGCACCATGCGCGAGTTCTTGAAGATTGTCCGGCTCTGCGCCGAGAGATAGGTTCGTTCCAAGCGGGAGACACGGGCAACATGGTGAACGACATGAAGGTTCGGGCGGGCCGGTGCCATTGCGGCACGGTGCGTTTCGAGGTGACGCTCAGCGACGGCTTCAATTCGATCCGCCGCTGCACCTGCTCGTACTGCCGAATGCGAGGCGCCGTCGTTGCCATGGCGGAAATGGGCGGGATCAAGTTCCTGCAAGGCGAAGACGCGTTGACGAGCTACCGCTTCCATAGTGGATCAGCACAGCATTTCTTCTGTTCGCGCTGCGGAATCTACACACATCATCAACGGCGATCTGACCAGAGTCTGTATGCCGTCAACGTGGCTTGCCTGGACGGGGTAAGCCCGTTCGATTTCGCTGACGTGCCTGTCATGGACGGCGTCAATCACACCAACGACACCGGCAGGCCGACGCGCCGCGCAGGCACACTCCGCTTCATTTCGGCTGATTAACGATCGCTATCAGCGACGATCGCACCCCGAAAGCACGATGAGATCAGGTTGAACCGCCATCGCGCTTTGGATTTACTCAAGCATAAGACGCTTCGCGTTTGTCGCACGCCTTAGGCGATCGCCACGATCTCCAACTCCCGATCGCCCGCTCCGACGACGTCGCCCAGGGCTTTGCCCATCAGCGACTTCGCCACCGGCGAGACAAAGGAAATCGAGCCGGCCTTCGGATCGGCTTCGTCCTCGCCGACAATGCGATAGGTCTGCACGCGGCCATCGGCGCGGCTGAACGTCACGGTGCTTCCGAAGGCCACGGTTTCGGTCGAAGCCGGATCGGGGACGACCTGCGCCGTGCGGAGCCTTTCCGTGAGGTAGCGTATGTCGCGCAACGGAACCGCCGACTGCCGTCGCCGCTCGTTGACGTCTTCCAGCTGCTGCGCGGTCTCATGGGCCTCGCGCGCCTCCAGAAGCTGACGCTCCAACGCCTGACGTCCGGCCTCGGTCACCAGATTGGGATGCGGCGAAATGGGACGGTCCGGCAACAGCGTCTCCGACGCAGTCTCGGCACTTTCTTCCTTGGTGAAGGCTACGCTCAATCCAGAACTCCATTGCAGGCGCGGAACAACCGCCCCGCGCTTTGGTTTTTTGGTTGAACATGATCTCCGCGCAAACGCTTTACGTTTGTCGCGAGGGAAAGCCGCTTCGCGCTTTCCGGATCGTGCTCTAATGCGACGCGGGCTCCGCCTTGCTCCGTCTGCCGAACCGGTTCTTGGCGCCTTCGCGCCAGCCCTGGAAGGTGACGAATAGCATCGGCACCAGGAAGATGCCGATCGAACTCGCGGCCAGCATGCCGCCGAACACCGCCGTACCGACCGCACGACGGCTGATCTCCGCGGCGCCGGTCGCGACTACCAGCGGAACCAGACCCAGAATGAAGGCAATTGATGTCATCATGACGGCACGGAAGCGCATTTGCGCGCCCATCATGGCGGCCTCGACGACCGGCTTGCCGGCCTCGCGCTGCTCCTTGGCGAATTCGACGATCAGAATGCCGTTCTTGGCGGCGAGCGCGATCAGCACCACGAGGCCGATCTGGCCATAGAGATCGAGGTTCAGGCCCGCGAGCTTGATCGCGAGAAAGGAACCGAACACGCCGACCGTGACCGACAGCAGCACGGGAATCGGGATCGTCCAGCTCTCATACAGCGCCACCAGGAACAGATAGGCAAACAGCACCGCGAGCCCGAGGATGATGCCGGTCTGGCCGGAGGCCGCCTGCTCCTGATAGGCGGTGCCGGTCCATTCATAGGAATATCCTGCCGGCAGCGTCGACTTGGAGAGCTCGGCCATTGCTGCGATCGCGGTGCCCGACGACACGCCCGCCGCCGGGCTGCCGTTCACGGTCACCGAACGATAATTGTTGTAGCGCGTGATCACCTGCGGGCCGGTCACGATCCGCAAGCTTGCGATCGAGCGGATCGGCACCATCTCGCCACCGTTGTTGCGCACATAGATCTGCCAGATGTCGGGGATGTCGCGGCGGTTGGCCGCATCGCCCTGCACGTTGACCTGCCAGGTGCGCCCGAACAGGTTGAAATTGTTGACGTAGATGCCGCCGAGCGTGGCCTGCAACGCGGTGAAGACGTCGGCCATGTTGAGGCCGAGCGCCTGCGCCTTGGCGCGATCGATGTCGAGATAGACCGACGGATTGGTCGCGGTGAAGGTCGAGAACACGCGGGTCAGCCGCGGATCGCGGTTCGCGGCGCCGATCAACCCGCCCATCACGCTGGCGAGCGAGGCCGGGTCCTGCCCCTCGAGCGCCTCGAGCTGGTACTCGAAGCCGCCGGACGTCGAAAGCCCGATGATCGGTGGCAGGTTGAACGGCAGAACGGCGGCCTGACGGATCTGCGATCCCGCGATGAAGGTTTGCCGGATCGCGGCCTGCACCGAATCGGTGGCGGCCTTGCGGTCGGCGAACTCCTTCATTCGCGCCACCATGAACGCCGAATTTGGTTCGCTGGCGCCGTCGAGCAGCGAAAAGCCGATGATCGATAGCACGTGATCGACCGCCGGATTTTTCTTCAACAACGCTTCGACCTGCTTGGTGACCTCGCTGGTGCGCGCCACCGATGCGCCGTCGGGTAGTTGCACGGAAATGAAGAATGCGCCCTGGTCCTCCTCGGGCAGGAAGCCGGTCGGCGTGATCTTCGACACGCCGAACACCGCGCCGCCGAACACCAGCACCGCGACCAGCGACAACATGGCCACGCGGACCAGCCGCTGCACCACGCCGGCATAGCGGTCGCGCACCCAGTCGATGCCGCCGAGCACCCGTCCCATGATGCCGCGCCGCGGTCCGCCGTGGCGCAGGAACACCGCGCACAACGCCGGCGACAATGTCAGCGCATTCAGCGCCGAGATCACCATCGCGGCGCTGATCGTCACCGCGAACTGACGGAACAGCGTGCCGGAGATGCCGGGGATGAACGCGATCGGCACGAACACCGAGAGCAGCACCAGAGAGATCGCGATGATCGGCGCCGTGATCTGCGCCATCGCCTTCTTGGTGGCGTCGGCCGGCGACAGCTCCGGCTCCTCCTCCATGACGCGCTCGACATTCTCGACCACCACGATGGCGTCGTCGACCACGATGCCGATCGCCAGCACCATCGCCAGCAGCGACACCGTGTTGGCGGAGTAGCCGAGCGCCAGCAGCACCGCGAAGGCGCCGATCAGGCTGACCGGCACCGCCACGGCCGGAATCACGGTGGCACGCAGATTGCCGAGGAACAGGAACACCACGATCACGACGAGCACGAAGGCCTCGCCGAGGGTCTTCATCACCTCCTTGATGGTGTCGGAGACGAAGGTCGTGGAATCATATTGCACGAGGTAGGTCAGGCCCGGCGGAAACCGTTCCGAGAGCCTCGACAGCGTGTTCTGGACGGCCTTCGCCGTCGTCACGGCATTGGCGCCCGGCGCGAGATAGATGCCGATCGGCACGCCGGGATTGCCGTCGATCCGCGACTCCGAGTCCATGTTCTGCGCGCCGATCTCGACGCGGGCGACATCCCTGATCCGCAACACCGATCCATCCGGATTGGCCCGCAGCACGATGTTGCCGAACTGTGCCGACGTGGTCAGGCGTCCCTGGGTCTGCACGTTGAACTGGAACTGCTGGTCGTTGCTGATCGGACGCGCGCCGATGCGGCCGACCGGCGCCTGCACGCTCTGCGCCTTGATCGCATTGATCACGTCCGACGGCGCCAGATTGAGGCTGGTCAGGCGCTGGGTGTCGAACCAGATCCGCATCGAATAGTTCAGCTTCGCGAACAGCGACGCCTGTCCGACGCCGGGCGTGCGCGAGATCGCGTCCAGCACGTTGATGATGGCGTAGTTGGTGATGAACAGCGGGTCCTGCTCGCCGCTCTTGCTGTACAGCACGATGAACTGCAGCACGGCCGAGGATTTCTTCTGCACGGTCAGGCCCTGCGCCTGCACCTCGGTCGGCAATTGCGCGAGCGCGCTCTGCACCCGGTTGTTGACGTTGACGGTGTTGATGTCGGGGTCGGTGCCGAGCGCGAACGAGACCGTCAGCGTGTAGCTGCCGTCATTGCCGCTGGTCGACTTCATGTAGAGCATCTTGTCGACGCCCACGACCTGCGCTTCCAGCGGCTGGGCGACGCTCGATTCCACTACCTCGGCCGAAGCGCCGGGGAAAGTCGCCGAGACCGTCACCTGCGGCGGCACGATATCCGGGAACTGGGCGACCGGAATCTGCATCAGCGCCAGCGCGCCCGCGATCGTGATCACGAACGCGATGACGATCGCAAGCCGCGGACGATCGACGAAGACAGCGGAAATCATGGGTTATTGCCTGTCGCTTTCGGCGTGCTGCTGGCGCCGCCCTCCGCCGAAACCTTCATGCTCGACTGGATCAGCGCGCTGGCGGGCCCCGGCGCGACCACCTCGCCCGGCCTCACCTTCTGCAAGCCCTCGACGATCACCCTGTCGCCCAGCGCGATGCCGCTCGTCACCGCGGCAATCGTCGACGTCGATTGCCCGAGCTGGATCCGCTTTTGCTCGGCCTTGTTGTCCGCACCGACGACGTAGACATATTCGCCCTGCTGGTCCGACAGCACTGCCGAGCGCGGGATCGCCAGCACCTCGACCGGCTGCACGCCTTCCAGGAGAACGGTCACGAACTCATTGTCGGTGAGCTCGCGGACCACGCCGCCGGTTTCGGAGGATTTGTACACCGTTGGGTTGGGAATGGTGCCACGCAGCGAGATGGTGTCGGTGTTCTGCGCGATCGTGTTGTTGACGAAGTTCAGCTCGCCCGTCTTCGCGAAGAGCCGGCCGTCCGGCAGGCGCAGGCGGATCACGACGGCCTTGAACCCGCCTCGCGTCGCGTAGCGTTCGCGCAGATCGAGCGCCTCGCGCACCGGCACGGGGAAGGTGACATACATCGGGTCCTGGCTGACGATGGTCGTCAGGGTTCCCGAGCTCGGCGTCACGACGTTGCCTTCGGTAACCGAGGTGCGTCCGATCCTGCCGTCGATCGGCGAGTGGATCATGGTGTAGTCGAGATTGATCTGGGACAGGTCGACCTGCGCCTGCGCGGCCTGCACCTGCGCCTCGAGGCTCTGCTGGTTGGCGACCGCCGCATCGACGTTCGATTGCTGGCCGGCCGGCCCGCCCATCAGGGTCTTGGCGCGATCGGTGGTCAGCTTGGCGTTGACCAGCGTCGCCTGCAACTGGGCCACCTGCGCCTTCTTCGATGCGAGGTCGGCCTCGAACGGGCCGCGCTCGAGTTCATACAGGAGGTCGCCGGCCTTCACCTCAGCGCCCTCGACGAAGTTCCGCTTCTCCAGGAATGCCGTGACACGCGCCACCACGTTGACGCGGTTGGGGGCCTCGATGCGTCCCAGAAATTCACTGGTCTCGGTAACCGGCCGCTTCACCGCTTCGAACACGCCGACGGCAGGCGGCCCGGGCGGCCCCACCTGAGCATGGGCAGTCGACATCCCGATCGCCGTCAGTCCCGCCGATATCAGAAGTCCTGCCAATCCACCGAGCATTCGTTCCGTACCACTCATGCGGTCCAACCCTTCGGCTATCAACAAGCTTGACGAGACGGATATGACGTCGAGTTCCCTCAGACCGAGAGGTCAGGACGGGCAGGTGCGTCGCAGGAGATCACAACGCGCCCAATCCGACAATCCTGTAACCGGATCGCCTCGTTCCAGTGATCACGACGAAGTGCAGCTTCTCGGAACGCCGCGGCGCTGCAATTGCAGGGCGGTCGCGACCGCGCCGTCCCATTCGAGTGATGGCGCGGGCACCGACAGTTGCCATCAATGTGATGCCAGCGAGCGCTACCTCGGTATGGTCGAGGCCAGGCATGGTGCCTGCAAGGCGGCGCGTGCTTGACGTCGAATTGAACGGCAGGGGCCGTAGCTCGTGCCGCTCACAACGCGATGGCGTTCTTCAAGCGAGACGTCTCTTGATAGGCGGGCGACGCCAGGTGCTCGTACAGCCATGGCCGCGCGCGCCGGCCGCTGACCTCGTGCACGCCGTCGAAGACGTCGATGTCGATCAAACGCGGATGGGCTGATGATGCGTAGACGGACTGCATTTCCGCGAACTTCTCGTCGCGCCCGAGTTCCACCGCGTTTGCACCGTCGTGACTGCCGATCTCGACGAACAGCGGACACGGGCAAAGCAGGTATGCCAGCTGTGCGCCGGTATATTTGGCCCGGCTGCTGGCGAAATGAATGTAAGCCGCGAGTTCGATGCCGAGGTTCTTGCTGATGACGGACGACATCAGGTATTTTTTCTCGTCACGCATGTATCCGGAGACGACGGTCGGCCGCATCCGACCGCTGGCGGCTTCGAGATGGAGCGCGAGAAACGCGCCCCATGACACCCCGTAGACGCCGACATTCAGACCGGACGCTCCGGTCAGCTTGCGGCAGACGATTTCGCCGGCATCGATCGATGCACACGATACATTGTGCGCCGAGACGCCATGCGACGCCAGCATCGCGGCGATGTTGTTCTGGCTTTCCTGATTTCCGATCTGCACGATGTAAGGACACCAGACGACATAGCCGTCCTGGCATAGCCGCTTGCCGAGCGCGTTCATGTAATCCTTGTCGGCATCATCGAAGCAACGCTCCGGCGTGCTCGCCATGCCGTGGCCGAGCAGGATCAATCCCTTGAACGCGCCGTCGGGAATGCCAAGACATCCCCGCACCGGCACGCCGCATTCCAGGTCGAACTCGACCTTCACGACGGAAAATCCGTCCGCCGCGTCGCGCCAGAGAATCCGGATTTCGTCGCGAGACGGCCGATAGAGCCGCCGCTCCCGGAACAGGGACCGCATCTCCCTGCGAATGTCCGGACCGGTTGCGACCGCGCGCAGCTTTCCGCTGGCCGCGAGATCGAAGAACGACCGGCAGAACGTGTCGTAGCCAAGAGCCGGCAGATCGGTGTTCGCGCACGATCCCCTGCAATGACCGAGCGCCAGCGTGTTGCCGGCAACGGACGCGGGCCCGACCAGCGTCATCAACAATCCGGAAACCGCCCTGCGACTGATCATCGGCCCGCCTCGAGCCGGCGATGGCCCGAATGATTGACAGAGGTGACGGCCTCATGCGCGATGAGGTCAGGTTGAATGGCCATCGCGCGTCAGCCCGTCGCTCAAGCATGATCCTCTCGGAAAGCCGCTTCGCACGTTGCGCTACGCGGCCCTCCGGTCCGGATCATGTTCTAGCTGGCGCCATAGATCGCGCGGACACAAATTAAAGGATGTTCATGGTCGAAAGATCGCGCGCGCCGTTGCAAACCTGTGACGCTAGCGGCCCAGGCGCGCCGGCAATTCGCGCAAGGGACGTTTCGCGACGCTTCGGAATGTTTCCGATCGTCACGACTTCAAGTCTGCCGGACGTTGATCGTCGGGTCGTCACAATCAAGCCTTGATATCAAGTCTTGGGCTTGATCCCGGCGACTTTGGCATCGGCGGCTTTCGGCGCGTCGCCGAAATCGAGCTTCTTCTGGAAACCGATCTGCACGTTCAACGCCCATGGCTGGACCTCGTCGGGCCACCGGACCTGGCGGACGGAGGCTCCGGCGGTGCCGATACAGCCGTCGCCGAAATCGGGCGAAGTATGGCGACACGGATCCTTCCACCTCGACGCCGTTGCTCCTCACGGAGAAGAACGCGTTCGGCTGCACGATGTTGTGGCTGCGATCGAGGCCGAAGATATCGGTCGCGAGATAGGCAACCCGCGACAGAACGACCGACGTCCCGATCTCGCCCATTGTGTACTTGTAAGCAAAGCCGGGCATGAACGTGCGGCATCAGTGATTTTGATCATATAGTTAACGCTAAGTAATGGAGTACCAAACTACTTCAAGTTGTAGGCGAACTCGAGACGTGGATAGTGGCGGCCATCCAAGCAAGCGGCTTGGGCTCGATGACAACGGAGGAAGTCACGAAGAAGTATATCGTCGCCGTGCTCGGTGGCGGCGTGAACGTCCTGAACGGCAACAAGACCAACGTCTCGGCCATCCTGCCGGTCAGCCTCACGAACACCAACATCCTGTCCGGCATCCTGGGCGACGGTTGTTCGCACGGCGCGGCTGCAACTAAGTGCGATTGTCGGGAGGGCATCGAGGTACCCTCCCAACAGCTTCGAGCGCGAGCCTTCCGCATTCGCCTCGCTGTTTGATCAATTCATCCGCTCCCAACATCCGCGCTGCCTCGCCTGCTCATGACTCCTGCTCGCGTCACGGCGATACTCAGACGCTGAGGCTCCGGGGCATCCCACGGCAAGTCGTCATCGCCCTGCAAGGCAGGCCATGGCGCAAGCGCCCCCCTCCACCAAATTACTCTGCACGAGCCGATTGGCGTCATGGCGCGACACGGCAGGTATTCGGGAAAACCGACGAACTCGCCTAAATCATCTTGAGTGCCCCGGAATAGCCCGGACTCGTGGGCTGGGCCGAATTGCTCTACGCAATATTTCCGAGGTCGATGGGTTTATCTGTTGGGCAATAGCATTTTCCGGAATGACCGATGGCGAACGACCTGCATGAGCATCTGATCGAACTGGCCTATGAGGCCGCAGTCCTCCCCGAGCTTTGGCCGAATGTGCTGCATCAGGTCGGCGGGATTGCGCGTGCGCGCGGTATCGTGCTGCTGACAGCGGCCCCGCACGACGTCCGCTGGGTCGCATCCCCCGACATGCATGACGACACGGTTGCCTATGTCGAAGGGCGCTGGCACGAGCGCAACGGGCGGCTGCCGCGCCTGCTCGCGGCCAATCATGCCGGCTTCCTGCGCGACATCGACGTGTTCGATACGCCCGAGGAAGTGCAGCAGGATTACCAGATCCGCGAATTCTTCCGCCCGCGCGGGCTCGGATGGGGTGCCGGTACTGCGATCCCGGTGCCGAGCGGCGACGTGCTGATCTACAGCGTCGAGCGCGAATACCAGCATGGACCCATCGAGCGGGAAGCGATCGAGCAGCTTGATGCGCTGCGCCCGCATCTGGCGCGTGCGGCGCTGCTGTCGGCGCGGCTCGGGATGGAACGTGCCAGGGCGGCAACCGAATCGCTGGCGATGCTCGGCCTGCCCGCGGCGGTGCTGCGGCGCGGCGGCCGTCTGATGGCGGCCAACCCGCTATTCGATCGCCTGGTGCCCGACGTGATGCAGGATCGCGCCGAGCGCCTGACGCTTGCGGTGGCCTCCGGCGATGCGCTGTTCGCGCAGGCGCTGGCGGCGCTCGAGCAGGGGCTCATCAGCGTGGAGGTCCGCTCGGTGCCGATCGCCGCGCACGAGGATCGCCCGCCGCTGATCGTGCATCTGGTCCCGATCCACGGTAGCGCACGTGACTTGTTCGACCGCGCGTTGGCAATCGTGATCGTGACGCCGGTGGTGCCGGCCGAGGTGCCGACCGCGGAAGTGCTGCAGGGCCTGTTCGACCTGACGCCGGCGGAGGCGCGCGTCGCGCGCGGCATCGGCGAGGGGCGCACCGTCGAGGCCATCGCCGTCGCATTCGGCATCTCGCGCGAAACGGTGCGCAACCAGCTCAAGGCCGTGCTGGCGAAGACCGGGCTCGGCCGACAGGTCGAGCTAGCCGGACTGCTCGCCGGCGCGAGGGTGCCGCCGGGTTCGTCCACCGACTAGCCGATGAACTTCAAGCCGCGTTCAGGCGAGCCTGGAAGAAGCCGGCCACACGGCTGACCGCGTCAGTGGTCATCGGATCATTGTCCGCGAAGTCGAAACCGTGCGGCTTGCCGGGATATTTGATGATCTCGGCCGCGGCGCCGACCGACTTGCCGAGCCTGACAAGCTCCTCACCGCTGGCAAGCGGAACGTTGCGGTCGGCCTCGCCGTGCAACTCGATCATCGGCGGCAGATGCTTGACGTCAGGCACAATCTTGTCGGGCATGCCGCCATACAGCACGGCCAGCGCGGACACCCGCTCGTCACGGGCCGCCGTCGCCGCGGCAACATAGCCGCCGAGTGAAAAGCCGAGCAATCCGATCCGGCCGGAACTGTCCAGGCCTGCCAGCACCGCAGTCAGCACCGACGAGATGCGCGCGGCCCAGGCATCGAAACGCCCGGTCTCATAGGCCTCGCGGCGCTCGCGCGTGTGCATCATCTCGAACGCCTTCTCATCGGCCGGCGTGTAGTAGCGAACGAAATAGGCATCGATGCCGGCTGCCGTCAGCGCATTGGCATGACGCTCATAGGCCCGAGGCCTGAGATCGAAGCCACGCGAGCCGTGCAGCATGAGCACGGCCGGCCGCTTGCCGGCGCGCCCAGAGGCAAAACGGTTGAGGGTGACGTGGCCCTCGGCGGCGTCGACACTCAGTGTCTCGGCCATGGCCGCCGCGAGTGAACGTGATGCCGCCAGCAGGGCAAAGCCGCCAAGCACGCTCCGTCGGCTGATTGCTGGCATCGAAGAAACCTCGATTGAACGGCGAGACGTTGGCCGGACCGCACCGCTTTATCATGCCGGACTGCACGCCCGATAGAGTGCCTGGCCGGTGTTCAAACCGCGCCGGTTGCGCTAGTGATAGCTCCCCTCCCTGCGCCGCCCGGCGCATGTCCAGTCAATGAGTGTATCTGAATGGCCGAAGCCGACCTCGACGCCGTCATCCGGCAAACCGCAAAAGCCCAGACCAAGGCCGTGATGGCGGCTGCCAAGAAGCGCCAGGCCGTCTGGGTCGCGCGCGCGGCCAAGGCCAAGGACAAGGAGACCAAAGCGCGCTTCCGTTTCCTGGCCAAGAGCACGATGCTGAACGCGACCGCGACTGCCAAGCGATTGCAGAATTCGGCGGAGAACGCCGCCGACGCCTATGCCCGCGCCATGAAACGAGCGATGGAAGAGCCGCCGCCGGCCAAGAAGCCCGCAAAGAAGAAAGAGGACGCCTGAGAGGGGTTTCATGCTCACCGTCCACCATCTCGGCAAGTCGCAATCGGAGCGGATCGTCTGGCTGTGCGAGGAGCTGGAGATCCCCTATGAGCTGAAGTGCTACGCGCGCGATCCGGTCACGATCCTCGCGCCGGCCGACTACAAGGCGCTGCACCCGATCGGCGCCGCGCCCGTCATCACCGACGGCGAGCTGGTGCTGGCCGAATCCGGCGCTGTCGTCGAGTACATCGTCGCCCGATACGGCAATGGACGGCTGACGCTGCAACCCGATCATCCCGACTTCGCCCGGTTCCTGTACTGGTTTCACTTCGCCAACGGCACACTGCAGGCCCAAATGGGCCGCAGCAAGATCCTGAACCGCCTCAACCTCGCGGCCGACAATCCGATGCTGACGGCGACCAGGGTGCGCGTCGACCGCTCGTTCGACCTGATCGAAGCGCGCGTGCGCGACGCGCATTATCTCGCGGGCGATGCGTTCACGACAGCCGATATCATGATCGGCTTCTCGCTCACGACGATGCGCTATTTCCTGCCCTACGACCTCGGCCGCTGCCCCAGCATCAGGGACTATCTCGGCCGCATCGCCGCGCGCCCGGCCTATCAGCGCGCGATGCAGAAGGGCGATCCGGGCATGGCGCTGCTGCTGACGTGAGGCCGTGATGCCGCGTTACGTTGCCCTGCTGCGCGCGGTCAATGTCGGCGGCACCGGCAAGCTGCCGATGACCGAGCTGAAGGCGATGTGCGTCGCGGAGGGATTCGCCGACGTGCAGACCTATATCGCCAGCGGCAATGTCGTATTCTCCTCGAAGCTCGGCGCAGCGAGGGTCAAGGCCGCGCTGGAGAAGCGGCTGCAGGCCTATGCCGGCAAGCCGGTCGGCGTTGCCATCAGGAGCGCGGACGAGATCGCCGCGGTGCTGACGGCCAATCCGTTTCCGAAGCAGCCGCCGAACTTTACAGTCGCGATCTTCCTCGACGAGCCACCGCCCAAGGACGCCCTGAAGGCCATCAAGGGCCAGCAGGACGAAGAGGTGCGGCTCGGCAAGCGTGAGATCTATGTCGCCTATGGCAGCGGCATGGGCCGTTCCAAGCTGAAGATCCCCGCCGCCGCCAGGGGCACCGCACGCAACATCAACACGATCGCCAAGCTTGCCGAGCTCGCGGCGGGCGACGGTGAACCTTAGATCGCCAGGCTAAGTACCGTCATCCTAAGGTGCGAGCCTTGCGGCGCAATTGCGCCGCTGGGCGAACCTCGAAGGATGACGGTTCAAGCGTTCTGGCTCGCGCGGATTGCGTTGCTAGGTCTCCCGCACGGCGAATCCCGCCGCGCCGAGCTTCGTCAGCACGTCCTCCAGATGGGCGCGGTCGCGGGTTTCGATCACGAGCTCGAGCAGCGTCGCCTTCGCCGGCAGATCGGAGAAGGTGCGCTGATGCGAGACCTCGATGATGTTGGCGCCGGCATCCGCAAGCAGGATCGACACCGCCGCAAGCTGCCCGGGCCGATCAACGATGTCGAGCGCGAGCTGCGTCAGCCGTCCCTCGCGCGCGAGCTCGCGGGTCAGGACCGAGGCGATCAGCCTGGTATCGATATTGCCGCCGGTCAGCACCAGGCCGACATTGCGGCCGGCAAAGCGCGCGGGTGCCGCGAGCACCGCCGCGAGGCCGGCGGCGCCGGCGCCCTCGACCACCGTCTTCTCGATCGAGATCAGGGTCGCCACCGCGCGCTCGATCTGGTCCTCGCTGACCAGCACGATGTCGTCGACGAGCTCGCGCACGATTTTCGTGGTGATCCGCCCGGGCGCCTTGACCGCGATGCCCTCGGCAAGCGTGTCGCCACGCATCGGCAGCTGCTCGCCTTTGACGGCATTGTACATCGACGGATAGAGCTGGGCCTGCACGCCGACGACCTGCACCGACGGCTTCAGCGCCTTCGCGGCCGTGGCGATGCCCGAGATCAGCCCGCCGCCGCCGATCGGCACCACCAAAATGTCGAGCTCCGGCACCGCCTCGAGCATTTCGAGCCCGATCGTGCCCTGGCCGGCAATGATCAGCGGATCGTCATAGGGGTGGATCAGGATCAGGCCGCGCTCTGCGGCATGCGTGCCGACGAACGCAAAACATTCTTCCAGGGTCTGCCCGGTGATGATGACCTCGGCGCTATGCCGCCTGGTGTTCTCGATCTTCACCATCGGGGTCCCGATCGGCATCACGATGGCGGCGGGAATGCCGAGCCGCTTCGCATGATAGGCCACGCCCTGGGCATGATTGCCGGCCGACATCGCGATCACCCCGCGCTTGCGCTCTTCGGGGGACAGCGCCTGCAGGCGATTCAGCGCGCCGCGCTCCTTGAAGGTCGCGGTGAATTGCAGGTTCTCGAATTTGAGGAACAGGCGGCAGCCGCAGATCTCCCCCAGCGTGCGGCTCTCGTTGCACGCCGTGACCATGACCGAGCCCCGGATGATTTCGGCGGCACGGCGCACGTCGGCAAGGGTGACAGCGGTAGTCTCGGAAGGGTTCGGCATCGGGTTTCGCTTTGGACCGTTTCGTCAGACGGAACCTAGCGGGTTTCGGCGCCGAAAACGACCGCGCTATTGTGCGGTCAGCACCCGTTGCTCCGGCCTGGCCGGCGCGGCCAGCTGGGTCTCATCGCATTTGGGGCATAGCAGCGCGGTGCGGAAATGCTTGTCGAGCACAATGGTTCGCGTCCTGCCGCACTGGCAGCGCATCGGCTTATCCATGGAAGATCGGCCCGGGGTTCGAGATGCGAGGAAAGCGTGCGCTTAACTATCCCGGTCCGGTTAACCCAATATGACTTGAAGCCGGAAAAATCAGAAGAGGCCCGGACTCAGATCGAGGCCGTAGCTCGCTCTGAGCACCGCGACGAACAACACCGCAAGGGCGAACAATAGAACGTGCCGGGCGATCAGGCTCCGAAGCGAACCGGCCGAAAACGCGCGTGCAATCGATTGAGCCAAAGCAGTCAT
This sequence comes from Bradyrhizobium sp. USDA 3364, assembly GCF_054056355.1. Lineage (NCBI taxonomy): Bacteria > Pseudomonadati > Pseudomonadota > Alphaproteobacteria > Hyphomicrobiales > Nitrobacteraceae > Bradyrhizobium > Bradyrhizobium sp. USDA 3364. Next base: position 2,984,086 of record NZ_JBSRYG010000002.1, on the reverse strand, counting down.
TTGCGACCTCCAGAGCCACGTCCCGAAGGTAGGTCGCGCGCGACGCTGCGAGGTTCAACGCGGCTCGCGGACCGGGCGGCGGCGCGCCGGCGCGCCACGCTCGGCGTGACGCCGCGCGCGCGCCCTGTTCCTGAAACGGCGACCGATCACGATCAGTGCGCCCTCTGCGCGGATCGCGATCTCTTCCGATGGCGCGGGCGGCAGATTGTCCTGTGTGACGGCTTCCAGCGCGCGCAGGAATTCTCGGCCGGCCGGTGTGATCTCCCAGCCTTCAACGTCACGCAGCACGTAACCATTGCTGAAGATGTCCAGATCGGGAATCCGCGACGCCAGACGCTTGACCCGCACATGCCAATCGTCGCCGCTCGACGAGAGAATGGCGAGGTCGCGCTTGAGCGAATCGAGTGTGGCTCTGCCGCTGACGTGACTGGCCAATATTTTTAGAATCGCAACCTGTATGCTCAACTCGACGCCTCGACCGCCACGGTTCTTTTTGTTCTGCGCAGCCGATCTGGAAATTATCGCGCTGATGACTCCAACGTCCAGTCATCAGCGCCAGTTATCCAGAAGACGGCGTGACTGTATGAACCTACGCCGCGCGTGATGTACCGACGCGACGCTCGGGCCGGTGCGACGACATCGCTTCCTCTTCACTATCCTGCGGCGCGCCCCAAAATTCCTGCACTGTCGGTCCGTGCTTCAATCTCCTGTCGCGCAGGAATCCGAGAATTTCGTGCGGCCAGACGCGACGCCCCATCTGTGTGTACCAGCGCATCGCATGACGAAGCCCGGCGTCGCGATGAAGCAGCACGCGAAGCAACGCCTTCGGGCGGCATTGCAGCACCATCTCGGTGAACTTGAACCAGAGCAGCACGCGCCACGGCGCCATATGGCGGGTCGCGAGCACCTGGTGCTTGTAGTCCCAGCGCCTGCGATCGGTCTGGATGACGCGCCGCTCTGCCGCTAGACGGAAATAGGGTGTCCAACGATGCGGCGTGACGTAGAGCATCTGGATCTGATCGGGATCGTACGACAACAACTGCCGCAAGCCACGCCAATGATCGCGATCGGTCTCCTCCTCGAAGCCGACCACCCAGGTCGCCATCGACAGGATGCCGTGCCGGCGCATCAGGCGGATTGCCTCGCGGTCGGTCGTGGTAGTTGCGCCCTTGCGGATCAGCTCCAGCGTCTTCTCGTCGGTGTTCTCCATGCCGAGCAGGAAGCGTTGCCAGCCCGCCTTCTTGTAGAGATGCAGGATGTCGGCATCGCGGACGATATCGTCGGCGCGGGTCGAGCCGACCAGGATCAGATCGACATTCTCCGCGATCAGGGCTTCGAGAAAGGTCCGCCAGGCCTTCTTCGAGACGGTCGGATTCTCGTCGGCGAAATTGATCACCTTGACGCCGTGCTCGCGGTGCAGCCGCGCCAGCTCCCTGGCGAAACGCACGGGATCGCGATGACGCCATCTCGTCCAGAAGCCGCGCTGGCCGCAGTAATTGCAGAGATGCGGACAGCCGCGCGAGAACTGCACGACGACGGCGCGCAGGCCGCCCCAGTAGCTGTAGCGCGCATGATCGATCAACTCCCAGCCGACGCGATAGGCGTCGAGATCGCGGATCACAGGCGTCGGCGGCGTGACGCGGGGGCCATAATCGTCGCGGAACGCGATGCCGTTGATGATGCGAAGATCGTCGCCGGTCTCCAGCGCCCGCATCAGGCGTCGCGCGGTCTCCTCGCCCTCCCCGCGCACGATCGCGGTCACGTAGCGCTCCTCGCGCAGGATGTCGCGCCAGTGATAGGTCGGGAATACGCCGCCATAGACGATCCGCACATTCGGCGCGGCCTTGACGATCGCCTGCGCCACCTCGGTGATGACGGGATGGCCCGAGGTCGAGCCGGAATGGCCGAACAACACGGCATCCGGCGAAAATCGCGAAGCTTCGGCCACGATTGCCGTGAGCGGCATCGGTCCGAACTCGGCATCGAGCAGACGAACCTGGTGGCCGTCGTCGATCAGCGGACCGCCGATCGACAGCAGGCCGAGCGGCGGCAGATGGTCGTCGGGAATCCGGCTGCCGATTGCCGGATGCGGCACGTTGATGAGAAGAATACGCATGGATGATCGCTCCCGCTTTTGGTTGGCGTGATCGGTCGTCCCCGCATGTTGTGATGGAGAGCCCAACCCCCCGGCCGGGCTTTTGGAATCGCTAGCGCAACCCTTCCTATTCGAGCATGATCCTTTCGGAAAACTGCTTCACACTTTTCCAGATCATGTTCTAGAGGTTCCGCACCTGCGCCGGCGCAATTGCAGTCAGCCCGCCGAAGCGGCGCTCGCGGCGATGGAAGGAGGCGAGCGCGTCGGCGAGATCGTCGGCGTCGAATTCGGGCCACATCCGCTCGGTGAAGTGCAACTCGGCATAGGCGCCTTCCCAGAGCAGGAAGTCCGACAGTCGCTTTTCGCCCGAGGTGCGGATGATCAGATCGACGTCGCGGAGGCCCGCTTCGCCAGTGATGAGATCGGCGAAGGTCTCGCGGCTGAGCTCGCCGGCGCCGGCCGCGCGCGCCGCCGCGTTCAGGATGGCGTCGCGCGCCGAATAGTCGATCGCGATGCGCAGATGCAACGTGGTGCCGCCGGCGGTCTCGGCCTCGGCGCGCGCGATGGCGGCGGCGATGCCGTCGGGCAGCCGGTCGCGGCGGCCGATCACGGTGAGGCGGACGCCGTTGCGCACGAGCGCTGCGATCTCGTTGGCGAGATAGAACCGCAAGAGCGCCATCAGCGCGGTTACTTCAGCCTTCGGACGGCGCCAATTGTCGCTCGAGAACGCGTAGAGCGTTAGCGTGCCGACGCCCTGGTCCGGCGCCGCCTCGACGATGCGGCGGATCGCCTCGACGCCCGCCTCATGCCCGCGCAGGCGCGACAGCCCGCGCCGCGTCGCCCAGCGGCCGTTGCCGTCCATGATGATGCCGACGTGAAGCCGCGTGACGGCTTCCGGCTTGAGCGCGACGTTACTTTGCATCACAAAGTCTCCGGACAAAAAATGGCATGTTCAAACCGGCTGGACACCGAGACGCCCAGATGGGCCTTCGTCCTTGCCGGCAGCCTTCTGGGCCGCGCCGGCGGCCTTCTGAGCCGTCCCGGCGGCCTTGGCCGCGTCGCGCACAAGCTGCTCGAGCACGGCGAGATAATCGAGGAAGCGACGCCGGCCGCTCTTGGTCAGACGGCAGGTGGTGTGCGGGCGATTGCCTTCATAGCCCTTGATGACGTCGACGAGGCCGGCCTCCTGCAGCACCTGCAGATGCCGGCTGAGATTGCCGTCGGTCAGGCCGCAGAGCTGCTTGAGATCGGCAAAGGCGAGCCCCTTCGGATGCGCCATCAGCGAGGTCAGCAGTCCGAGCCGCGCCTTCTCGTGGATGACGCGGTCGAGGCCATCATAGGCGAATGGCGCGGTGGTCACGTCAGTCTTCGACATCATTGCCTCCGGAAGCGAAATACAACAGTGCCGCGAGCAGCAACTGACCGATCGCGAAGGGCAGTCCCATGGTCCAGGGTGACAATGCGTGACTCTGGCTTGCGATCAGCAGCACCGTGAAGCCGCACAGGAAATACCAGGCGCCGCCGAGCGCGATCGTGCGCGGCAGCAGGCGGACCGAGGCGAACACGCCGAGGCTGACCAGCACCTGCCACAGCCCGGGCAGCATCCACAGCGTCTCGGGCGCGAATTTCCATTGCAGGATCGCGAGCAGCACGCCGGCAATCGCCGCGGGAACGAACTGCTCGATCGCCTGCTGCACCATCGCGTCCGCGAGGCCCGAATGATGCCGGCGCGAGCGCGCCTGCATCTCGATCCAGATCAGCATGGCGGACAGCAGCGCGGCCGCGGCCCAGCCGGCAAGGAACACGATCGGATGCGCGGTGGGATTGTCGAGCCAGATATACTGGGCAAGCGCCGTGACCAGCGCGATGCCGCTGGTGGCGGCGACGGTCGCCGGACCGTAGCCACGGAACGCGGTCCCCGCCGCAATCTGGCTGCGGATCGCGAGAATATCGGCCAACGCCTTGTCGAGATCGCGCATGATTCGCCCGTACTTTGTAATGCAAAGTATACGGGATCGCCAAGTAAACGCAAGCGCGATTGCCGTCGGCCGGAACCGCGGCCGCGACGCGGTTCAAACACGGTAAACAACAGATTGCCATTCACGCTTCGGTTGCGATACCATACGGCACAATTTCAGCGCAGCGACCCATTTCTGTGACCGGATCACGCCGTGGCCGGCCCGCACGCATTTCTGCCGGGAGTTTTCATGAACTTCACCAAGTTCCTCAATCGCATCGGCAGTTTCTTTCGACGTCTGCGACGGCTGTATCGCACGGTCGAAGATCTCCGCGTCATCGTCATCTGCCTCGCCATCGGCGGCGTCGCGCTGCTGTATCTGGATCAGGGCCGCGACGTCGTCCGGGCGCTGGTCGACAGCGCCAACGCCACGATGAGCAGCTGGACCATCCCGAAGGATGCGTGGCCGGCCATTGGCCGATGGGCTGCGTTCCTGGCGGCCTGCGTGTGGTCCGGCGTCAACGCATGGTATTGGTCGAACCTTCTCTACAAGACCCGGCAGGCACAGCAGCAACCGCTCTGGTTTCGCTATCTCCGCCGGGGCTTCGGGATTGCACCCCTGCTCGGCGCGATCGTCGCGATGCCGTTGAGCGCGCGGCACGGTTTCCAGGATGCCTGGGTCGGCATGACCATCTTCGCGATAGCTGCCGGGCTCCTGCTGGCCTTCTTCGTCTACCGCACGAAGCGGTTCGGTGCGCAGCCGGGCGTGCGGCCGTTCGCCGCGATCCCGCTTGAGCGTGGCGACTGGGCCTTCATCGCCGCGACGGTTACCGTCTCGGTGGCGATCTTTATGCTGCTCTGGATTTCGGGCGTCCGTACCGAGTTCGCATGGGCGCTGGGGCCCGCAGCCCTCGCCTATGGCGCGATCGGGTGCATCATTCCGATCACCAGCCTGGTGATCTTTCTGGTGCGGCAGCAGAGGATACCGATCGTCCTATTGGGCGGCATCGCCTTCGTGGTGTTCAGTCTGTTCAACGACAATCATCTGGTCCGCAGCCTTCAGGTCACGGCCGACATGTCGGCCCGTCCCACGCTCGAGCAGGCGCTGGCGCGATGGGAGGCCGGTCGCGCTCCCGACGAACCGATGATCCTGGTCGCGGCGGCCGGCGGAGCCTCGCGCGCCGCATATTGGACCGGCACCGTGATGCGCGCACTCGATGAACGCAGCGACGGCAAATTCTCCGATCATGTGTTCGCCATCAGCAGCGTCTCAGGCGGCTCGCTCGGCGCGATCGGCTATGCGGCATGGCTCGCCGATCGACCGCTGGCTTCCGAAGCGTCCGCCAGGGAGGCCCGGCTGGATTTCGTGCAGGCCTTCTTCGGCAAGGACTATCTGTCGCCCGCCATCGGCGGGCTGCTGTTCACCGACCTGTTGCAGCGCTTCCTGCCGGCGCCGGTCTTTCCCGACCGCGCCATTTCCCTGGAAGAGGCATTCGAGATCGGATGGGATCGGTCCGCGGCGGCCTGCGACCAGCCGCCATGCCCGGCGAAGGGTCGATTTGCAGGCGAGTTCACGGATATCTGGAGCAAGTCCCGGCTGCGGCGCGCCGACGGCCGATGGGTGCCGATCGTGCTCGCCAACGGCACCTATGTCGAGAACGGCAAGCGGATCATCACCGCGCCGATCCGCGTCGAAACCGACGCGTTCGAGGACACTTACGATTTCTATAAGCTGGCGCCGGCGCCGATCCGCGCATCGACCGCGGTGCTCAATTCCGCGCGCTTCACGATCGTCAGTCCGCCGGGACGCCTGGACGACGGCGCGACCACGAAAGGACGCATCATCGACGGCGGTTATTTCGAGAACGGCGGCATGGAGACCGTCTACGACCTCGCGCGCTATCTGAAGCGGACCGGACGCACCCGCAAGATCGTCATCATCGAGATCCTGAACGACGATACCATGAGCTCGGAGGACCTCGCACGGCACACCGGCAACGGGCCGGTTCCGGTCGAGGCAGCGAAAGACCAGCCGCGCTCGCCGTTCCTGATCGAAGTCACGTCGATCATCGGCGGCCTCTATCAAACGCGCAGCGCGCGCGGCGTGCTCGGCGCCAAGCGGGTCTCCGACACCCGAATGTCCGGCCTGGAGAATGCCGAGTTTCACTCGTTCGACCTCAGGCCCCTCGGCGACCACGCCTACACGGCGATGAGTTGGGTGCTCTCGCTTGGCACGCTCGATGCGATGGATGTGACCTTCAATTTCGACGCGGCGAAGGTCGACGATTTCCTCGCGAGCCGCCACTACACGCAGAGCATGGCCAAGACGATCGGCGACGATCTTCGCGAGGTCATTGCTCGCGCCACGGACAATCGCCGCCAGCTCGACGACGTGCTCAAGGCCCTGAACACCGAGATCAAGCCGCCGATGCTGCAAGCCCCGACGGCGCAGAAGCGAAAGTGACGACCCGTCAGACCTTCACGAGGCTGGCAAAGCCGCCATAGATCATCCGCTTGAGATCAAACGGCACGTCACCCTTGCCCATCGATTCCAGACGGGGATCCGCCATCACCTTGGCGTTGATCCTGTCGCGCTGGGCGCGCGACTTGTAGGTGATCCAGGCGAACACCACGGTTTCGCCGGCCTTCAGCTTCACGCTCTGCGGAAACGACGTCAGCTTGCCCGGCTTGACGTCGTCGGCGACCCATTCGCGATAATCCAGCGCACCGTGTTCGCGCCAGACCTTGCCAGCCATCTTCGACAGCTTCGCATAGGCTTTGAGTTTCTTCTTCGGCACCGCGACGACGAAACCATCGACGTAAGGCATGGAGAGGTTCCCGCTGTTTGGCTTCCGCGCCATTGCGAGCGGCAGCGAAGCAATCCATCTTTCCAAACGCTGAGGAATGGATTGCTTCGTCGCTGGCGCTCCTCACAATGACGATCAGCTGTGGCAGCACGATGCCTGAACCGGCGCCGGTTGGTATTGGTCACGTAGCCGCACCCAATCCATCGGATAGGGCAATCCCTCCTCGTGGCGGCCAAGCGGCGTCAGGTCGAGATAGTGGTAGAGCCGCATTCATCATGTCGAGGCCGCGTGCGAAGGTCGAGTAGGTATGGAAGACGGTTCCGGCTTCGTCGCGGTAGAACACGCTGATGCCGGGCAGCTCGGGCCCATAGAGCGGGGTCGTCCCATAATTGTATTTCGCGGTCCCCGCATCGATCTGCCCCTGTGTGAACGACACACCGTAATCATAGTTGAAATCGTTCGTTCCCGACGACACCCAGTCGAAGGTCCAGCCCATCCGCTGCTTGAAGGATTCGAGCTTTTCCAGTGGCGCCCGCGAAATCGCGACCATCGTGGTGTCGCGCGCGGCGAGATGCGGAACCATGCGCTCGAAACCGTCGACCCAGAACGAGCAGGCCTTGCAGGCGGCGTCCCACTCCGGCGCGAACATCACATGCTGCACAACGAGCTGCGGCCTGCCCTTGAAGAGATCGCCGAGCGTCATCTTGCCGCCAGGCCCGTCGAACTCATAGTCCTTGTCGACCTTCACCCAGGGCAACTCGCGGCGCTGCCGGCTCAGCGCTTCGCGGGCCTGGGTGAGCTCCTTCTCGCCGGACATCAGCGCCTTGCGGGCCTCGATCCATTGTTCGCGTGAAACGATCTTGTGCTGTTGCATGGGATGTTCCTTTTGCGGGTCAGGCGTCGACGTAGTGTTCCAGGTTGCCGAGGAACTCGGTCCAGCCGCGCTGGTGGTTGTCGCGCGCGGTCTCGTCGACGAACTGCGCGTGATGGAAGGTCAGCAGCGTGCCGCCGTCATCGGGCTTGATCGACACCGTCACCTCGGACTCGCGCTCCGGCGTCGAATGCCAGGCCCAGCTGAACACCAGCTTCTGGTTCGGCACCACCTCGCGATAGATGCCGCCGACCTCGTGATATTCGCCATTCGAGCCGGTGAACTTGATCCGGTAGCGTCCGCCGACGCGGACGTCGAGCTCGGCCTGCGTCGTGCCGGGCTTGACTTGGCCCGGCCCGAACCACTGCGCTAGGTTTTCCGGCTCGGTCCACGCGGCGTAGACTTTTTCCGGCCGCGCACGAAGGCGCCGCGTGAGGGTGAGGCTTGGACGCGCGGCAGGGCCGGCGGCGGCTGCGACTGCGGACTTGTTTGCCATGGGTCTTCCTCCACAAAAGCGGCAAGGCGGTCGAGATTGTCGGACCAGAATTGCGCATAGCGATTGAGCCAGTTCATCGCCTGCTCCATCGGCCTCGCGGTGAGCCGGCACGCCACCGTGCGGCCAGTCTTTTCGCGCGCGACGAGACCCGCATCCGTAAGCACGTCGAGATGCTTCATGATCGCCGGCAACGACATCGCGAATGGCTGCGCCAGCTCGCTCACCGACAGGCCATCCTGCTCGCCGAGCCGCGCCAGCAACGCGCGGCGGGTGGGATCGGAAAGCGCCGCAAAGGTGCGGTCCAGCGTCTCGTCCTGATACTTAACCATGTGGTTTAGTATAGGCGCAAACGGCGCAACGTCAAGCGCGCGACTTCACGATCGCGTCAGGATGGACCCAGCCGGGGGACGAACGTCAGGAACGGTGGCGACGGACCGCCTTGCGGTGATGCCGCAACGCTAGTCGGGATATACGGTCCGGTGCCGACGCTGATAGCGGCGCGGTGGCGGCGGCGGTTCGCTGAACAGGAAGCGCGGATTCTCGCCGCAATAGAGATAACGGCCGGACACGCTCGCGAGGCATTGCTGGTAGGTCCGGTAAGCGCATTCGCCGGGATAACCCAGGCTCGGGCCCTGCGCGCACCATGGGTAGTCATAAGGATCGGCGGAAGCTGGCGTGATACTCGCCGCGCCTGCGAGCGTCATCGTTCCCAGAACAAGCATTGCCAATCCCGATGCGCGCATGATCCGGCTCCTCGGACGCCGCAGTTAGCCAGGCGCGGCACCTTTGATAAGGTTCCTGAACGTCATTCTATTCCGCGTCAAGGCCGACGGCTTCGGCCGCGGACCGGCTGTACCACGCGGGCCACATTTGTCCCGCGCGATCCAGCATCGCGCCTCTTGCGAGGCCTACTCGACCTTGAGGCCGGCGAACTCGACCACCTTCTTCCACTTGTCGGTTTCGGCCTTGATGTCGTTGCCGAAGGCTTCCGGCGTCTGGATCAGCGGATCGCCGCCGAGCTCGACAAGACGCTTCTTCATGTCGGGTTCGGCGAGCACGGCGTTGATCTCGGCGTTGAGCTTGGCGATCAATTCCTTCGGCGTGTTCTTCGGCGCACCCATGCCGAACAGCGCGCTCGCCTCATAGCCCTTGACGGTGTCGGCGACCGGCGGCACGTCGGGCAGTTGCGAGGAGCGTTCCGTTGACGTCACAGCGAGTGCGCGCAATGCACCGGAGCGGATGTGCTGGATGATCGACGGCATATTGTCGAAGATCACCTGCACCTGGCCGCCGAGCATGTCGGTGATTGCTGGCGCAGCACCGCGATACGGCACGTGCTGCATCTTGCAGCCGGTCATCGCCATGAACATCTCGCCGGAGAGATGCACCGAGGTGCCGTTGCCGGAAGAGGCCATGTTCACCTTGCCGGGATTGGCCTTCACATATTCGATGAATTCGGCGACGGTCTTCGCCGGCACGTCCTTGTTGACGGTCATCACGTTCGGCACGCGGTTGAAGGACGCCACCGGCGCGACGTCGCGCACGAAATTGAACTTCAGATTGGCGTAAAGCGAGGAGTTGATGTAGTTCGCCGGATTGACCAGCAGCACGGTGTAGCCGTCCGGCTCGGCGTTGATCGCGGCCTCGGTTCCGATATTGTTGCCGGCGCCCGGCTTGTTCTCGATCACGAACTGCTGGCCGAGCTTCTCCGACAGCCGCTGCCCGATCAGGCGCGCGATGATGTCGGTGGCGCCGCCCGGCGGATAGCCCACGATCCAGCGCACCGGCCGCGCCGGATAGTCGGCTGCGGACGCGCGGCCGATCGCGAACGTCGAAATTCCCGACCCGATCAGGCTCAGCGCAGTGCGGCGTGAAATCATGAAGTCTCTCCCAATCCGGCAGGGTTTGGTGCCCTGCCCGTTTCTGTTGCGTTGCGTGCGGCGCGGTTTTAACAAACAATGTCAGATGCGACCAGTGCGACACGTGCGACACTGACCGCGACGAAAGACTAAGCTGCAACGCGTTGGACCGAAAAGGATCGATCATGTCCGTCAAGGTGAATGGGCTCGACCATCTCGTGATCAACGTCACCGATGTCGTGCGCTCGGTTGCCTGGTACAGCAGGATCCTCGGCATGGAGGTGAAGGTGTTCGACCCCGGCAAGGGCAAGACACCGCGCACCTCGCTGGTGTTCGGCAACCAGAAGATCAATGTGCGGCCGCGCGATGCCGACAAGGTGGATTGGTTTACCGCCGATCATGAAGCGGCAGGCAGCGACGATCTCTGCTTTCTCACCTCGAGCACGCCTGACGAAGTGGTCGCGCATCTGAAGGCCAATGGCGTCAGGATCGAGGAAGGCCCGGTGGCCAAGCAGGGCGCGCGCGGCACGCTGCGCTCGGTCTATTGCCGCGACCCCGACGGCAGCCTGATCGAGATCTCGTCGTATGAGAGGGACGCAACGTAGCTTTCGTTCGTGATGGTGAGCGCGCATGCGCGCGCCCGATGAGCGACGCAATCGATGCGTTCCACGCGGCGGAACGGATTGGCCGGATCGCGTCAAATCCTGAATTGCTCTCGGCGCACACCGATGGCAGAACTGCTCCCAACCAAGACCAATGGCGGCCGGCAAGGCTGCGCGGGAGGACATATGAGCGTTTCAAAGCCGGTGCCGGGCATCGTCGGACCGTTTGCCGGGCTCGACGTGCCATGGCTGCTCAAGATGCGCGCCGAGATGCGCCGCGATCATCCATTCCTGATCTGGGCGCCATTCGACGCGCCGGCGCGGCGCTGGAGCTACGGCGAATTCCATGAGCGCGTCGGCGCGCTGGCCGCGGGCCTCGCCAAGCGGCGCATCAAACAGGGCGATTATGTCCTGATCCATCTCGACAATTGCATCGAGGCGATCATGTCGTGGTTCGCCTGTGTCGAGCTCGGCGCCATCGCCGTCACCACCAACACCCGCTCGGCCGCAGCCGAGATCCAATATTTTGCCGGCCATTGCGGCGCGGTCGCCGCGATCACCCAGCCGGCCTATGCCGAACTGATATCAGCGAACTGCAAGAGCCTGCGCTGGATCGCGGTGACCTCGCACGACGCGGGGCAAGCGCCGGCCCAGGCCCCCGCGCGCGGCGACAGCTTTGAGGCGTTGTTTGCCGACAGCGCGGAGCGGCCGCGCCGCCCGACCGATCCGCTCGCACCATGCAGCGTGCAATACACCTCCGGCACCACGTCGCGGCCGAAGGCGGTGCTGTGGACGCATGCCAACGCGCTGTGGGGCGCCAAGATCAACGCCGCGCATCAGGACCTGCACGCCTTTGACGTGCATCAGACCTATCTGCCGCTGTTCCACACCAACGCGCTGGCCTATTCGATGCTGGCGAGCCTGTGGGTCGGGGCGACCTGCGTGATCCAGCCGCGCTTCTCGGCGAGCCGCTTCTGGCCGGTGGCACTCGAGCACGGCTCGACCTGGACCTCGACGATCCCGTTCTGCATGAAGGCGCTGCTGGAGCACGAGGTCCCGAAGCACCACAAGTTCCGGCTCTGGGGCACCGCCGTGAACGAGCCGCCGCCATTCGCTGTGTTCGGCATCAAGATCATCGGCTGGTGGGGCATGACCGAGACCATCACCCACGGCATCATCGGCGAGGTCGATCAGCCGAACACGCCGATGTCGATCGGCCGCGCCGCGCCGGAATACGAGATCCGCATCACCAACGACGACGGCACGCCGACCGGCGTCGGCGAGACCGGCAACCTCCTGATCAAGGGCATTCCCGGCCTGTCGCTGTTCGCCGAATATCTGCACAACGAGAAGGCGACGCGCGAAAGCTTTGACCAGCACGGCTACTTCATCACCGGCGACCGCGTCACGATGCTGGAGCATGGCTATATCAAGTTCGGCGATCGCTCCAAGGACATGCTGAAGGTCGGCGGCGAGAATGTCGCCGCGTCCGAGATCGAGCAGGTGATCGCGGTGGTGCCGGGCGTCCGCGAGGCCGCCGTGGTGGCGAAGAAGCATCCGATGCTGGACGAGGTGCCGGTCGTCTTCATCATCCCGCAAACCGGCGTCGCGGCGCTGCCTGCCGACCTGCACGACAAGGTGATGACCGCGTGCCGCTCAGCGCTCGCCGACTTCAAGGTGCCGCGGGAAATCCGCTTCGTCGACGAGATGCCACGCTCGACGCTGGAGAAGGTCGCCAAGGCGGAGCTGCGGAAGATGCTGGAGTGATGCGGCCCCCGCCGTGTCATTCCAACTCGAACCGGATCGGCAGCTTCTTCGGGCCGTTGACGAAATAGGCCTGCGTCATCTTCACCTCGCCGTCGAGCGACAGCGACTTCAGCCGCGGCAACAGCTCCTCGAACAGGATGCGCATCTCGAGCTTGGCCAGATACTGGCCGAGGCAGAGATGCGCGCCGTACCCGAACGCGACATGGCGATTGGGCTTGCGGTCGCTGCGGAAGCGATCGGGATCTTCGAACACCTCTTCGTCGCGATTGCCTGACGCGTAGCACAGCATCAGCCAGTCGCCCTTGGCGATCTTGCGGCCGCCGAGCTCGGTATCCGAGGTGGCCGAGCGCATGAAATGCTTGACCGGCGTCATCCAGCGGATCGACTCGTCGACCAGGCCCGGGATCAATTCCGGGTTGGCCTTCACCTTGGCGAATTCGGCGGGGTCCCGGGCCAGCGCCCAGATCGCGCCCGCGGTCGAGGATGAAGTAGTGTCGTGCCCTGCGGTCGCGACGATCATGTAGTAGCTGGTCTGATCGTGCTCCGGCATGTAGTCGCCGCCGATCTTGGCATTGGCGATGACGGTGGCGAGATCGTCGCGCGGATTCTGCCGGCGCTCCTCGGTGATCTTGCGGAAGTAAGCCGAGAAATCGGCGATGATCGCCTGCAGCATCGCCGAGACCTGTTCGGCGCTGAGCGCGTCGCGGACGCGCGCGGTGTCGGGATCCTGCGGGCCGAACAATTCCTGCGTCAGCTTGAGCATGCGCGGCTCGTCCGCTTCGGGCACGCCGAGGATCTCCATGATGACGTGCAGGGGATAGCCAAGCGCGACATCCTCGACGAAATCGCAGGCTCCGCCCCGCTCGAGCATGCGCTGCACCGTGGCGCGCGCGATCTCGCGGACGCGGCCCTCGAACTTGCCGAGATTATTCGGCATGAACCAGCCCTGCGTCAGCGCGCGGTATTTCGGATGGTCGGGCGCGTCCATCTGCACCAGCGAGCGCACCAGATTGGGCCCGCCGGTGATCTTGCGAACGCGTTCCTCGAGCGCCCGGTTCGTCAGCGTGGTCGGCCGGTCGGCGTTGTGGAACAGGTCGTTCTGGCGGCTGATCGCCTGGATATGGGCGTGCTTGGTCACCACCCAGAACGGATCGAACTTCTCGGGCCGCGCGATCCCGAGCGGATTGTTGGCGCGCAGCCAGCGATAGCTGTCGTGGATGCGGTTGTCGGCATAGGCGGCCGGATCGACGAGGGTTGCCGCAATGTCTGCGGGGATGTCGAGATCCCCGGTGGTTGCCGTGTCCATGATCGTTCTCATCCGCGTAAATCGGTCATGCCGATGATCGCCGGAATCTAGGCGGGGTCAAGGACGCGGACTTGCGTTGATTGGCTAAAAGCCCTGCCTCAAACGTCATTGCGCGGCGGGCCGGCGCAATGACGGCAAAAGCCGCGCGGTCTCAATAATGCCCGAACGCCACCGGGCGGAAGGCCTGCAGCAATTGCTGGTCGAGCTTCCCGCCCATCTCCTCCATCATGGAGAACGCCTTGGCGTGGGTGAACTGCAGCCGGTAGGCACGTTTCTCGACCAGCGCGGCATAGACATCGACGATCGTGGTGACGCGGACGATGTCGCTGATCTGGTTGCCGCTGAGGCCGTTCGGATAGCCCGTGCCGTCGAGGAATTCGTGATGGTGCAGGATCACGTCGAGCATTTCCGGCGGGAAGCCGCCCTGCGCCGACAGCGCCTCGTAGCCGCGGCGCGGATGCTCGCGCATCTCGGCCATCTCCTCGACCGTCAGCGCACCGGGCTTGTCGAGCAGCGCGACCGGAACGAACGCCTTGCCGACATCGTGCAGCAGTGCGGCGCGGGCGAGCCGGCGCTGGTCGTCCTCGCGCATGCCGAGATGCTGCGCGAACGCGACTGCAAAGCCGGTCACGAACAGGCAGTGGCGGTAGGTCTCCTGGTGATGGCAGCCGACGGTGGTCAACCATTCACGCAGCGAATTGTGCTTGATCGCCTTGAGGATCTTGTTTTCGGCGGCAACGATGTCCTCGAACTTGAGCGGCTCGCCGGCGCGCATCCGCTCGAACATCTTGACCATCACGCCATGCGCGGCCTCGACGCCGCGGTTGAGCGCCTTGCCGCGATCGGTCTCGTCAAAGCCGCTGTTATCGGGAAACGCGGCGCGGATGCGTTGCAGCAGGCCGCGCGCATCGAACGGTCGCGAGATCGTGTCGGTGGCGCCCAGCGCCCAGGCCTGCATCGAGGCGTGATGCAGCGCATCCGCCAGCACGAACAGCCGCGGCATCTCGCGATAGGCATCGGCCTGCAGCTTGGCGCGGACCATCTGCACGGCTTCGGGCGAGCGCAGGTTGATGTCGACGACGATACCGGAGAGATCGTGGGCCGGCTGTTCGGGAATATCCGATGTCAGAACGGTGTCGACCTCGCCCACCGAGCGCAGGATGCTGGCCAGTTCGTGGCTTTGATCGCTTCGATCTGACGCCAGCAGGAGGCGGCGCTTCGAAGTCTGGTTGTTGGCTAACGCTGTCATGAAATCCCCGTCGCGGTAACGACCGACACTGGACGCTACCTGACGATGCGTTCCCTCCAACTTAATGGGGATGCTGAACGGCGGCTGAGCGCAATGGATACAATTTGAGGGACCGCCAAATCCGCCAGCAAAATCAGGCCGGCCGAAAATCCACGCGGCAGGACGCATCGCCGGCCAATCATGAATTTTGCGGCGCCAAAGTTGTTGATGCCTTCACCGGCCGTCCGATGCCTCGGGCAAGAAAAACGCCGGAGAGTGTACGCTCTCCGGCGTCTTCATCGTTCGGGTCGTTCAGGGCCCTTATCTTACGCCTTCATCGCGGCCTTCACGGCCTCCGCGGTGATCGGCAGGCCGCGGACGCGGGCACCGACCGCGTTGAAGACGGCGTTGCCGATCGCCGGCGCCACCACCGTCACCGCGGGCTCGCCGACGCCGGTCGCCTTCTCGCCATTGGCGATGACGTTGACCGCGACTTCCGGCAGCTGGCTCATCCGAAGCGGCGTGTAGCTGTCGAAGTTGGTCTGCTCGATGCCGCCGTCCTTCAACGTCGCCTTCTCGAACAGCGCCAGTGACATGCCCCACAGCGCCGCGCCCTCGACCTGGGCCCGGATGCCGTCGGGATTGACCTGCGTACCGACGTCGGTCGCGACCGTCAGCTTCTTCACCGTCACCTCGCCCGACGGGGCGACAGCGACATGGGCGACGCAAGCGGTCCAGCTCGCCGTGGCGCGCTCCTGCGACGACACGCAGGCCACGCCCATGCCTTCGCCCTTGGGCAGCTTCTTGGTGCCGTAGCCGGCGAGACCCATCGCCGCGAGCAAGGTGTTGCGGAGACGCTGCGCGCCGCCGTCGTTCTTGCCCTTGCCGTCGAGCAGCTCGACTCGAAGCAGAGCTGGGTCCTTGCCGGTCGCATGCGCGATCTCGTCGATCATGCTTTCGACCGCCCAGAACGTCCAGCCCGGCGCCACCGACCGGAGCTGACCCGACGGGGTGGCGTTGTGCGCCATCTCGTTCTTGATCGCCCGCACATAGTGGTTGGGCACGGTGTAGAAGAAGTCCGCTCCGTTCACGGTGAAGGAATCGAGCGGACCTTTCTTGTCGACCGACGGCGTGAGGAAATCAGGGATGCCCCAGCGCGCGGTCGGCCAGGCCGAGACCACGTCGTGGCTCATCGCGACGATCTTGCCGTCGCCGTCCATGCCGGCCTTTACTTTCTGGTAGGTCAGCGGACGCGAGAAATCCATCGTCATGTCGTTTTCGCGCGTGTAGATGACCTTGACCGGCTTGCCTGTGGCCTTGGCCGCCTGCACCGCGGGCACCATCATGTCGGCGTCGAGACGCCGGCCGAAGCCGCCGCCCAGCCACATCTGGTGCATCACCACGAACTTCGGATCGATCCCGGCGGCTCCGGCCGCGATCGCACCGGAGCGCGTCGCGAACTGGTTGCCGGAATAGATGTGCAGGATGTCGCCCTTGAACTCCGCGGTGGCGTTCATCGGCTCCATCGGCGCGTGGATGTTGATGTTGGTGGTGTATTCCGCCTCCAGCACCTTGGCTGCCGTACCAAATGCCGCCTTCGGATCACCGTCCTTGACGAAGAACTGGCCGGAATCGTCGAGCCCCTGAAGCCGCTTGGCCTCAGCGAGCAGAGACTCGCTCGACAGTTTGGCGTTCGGGCCGCCGTCGTAATCGATCTTCAGCGCCGCCGCCGCCTTCTTGGCGTTGGCATAGGTGTTGGCGACCGCGACCACCCAGCCGGTCGTGGTTGTGGTCTTGTCGTCGAGGGTGACGGCCTTGATGAAGCCCGGCACCTTCTTGGCCGCCGAGTCGTCGACCGACTTCACGGTGGCGCCGTAGCGCACCGGCGGAGTGACCAGCGCGCCGTAGACCATGCCCGGCAGCATCACGTCGATGCCGTACTTGGCCGTGCCGTTGACTTTCAACGGAATGTCGAGCTGCGGCACCGAGACGCCGATCATGGTGTACTGGTCAGCCGTCTTCAGCTTGATCGCCTTCAGATCGTCAGCCGTGAACGTCTTGGTCGCCTTGCCGCTCTTCACCACCTCGGCAAACGACATCGACTTCTTCGACTTCGGATGGCTGATCCTGGAGTCGCGCACCACCAGCTCGGCTGCCGGCACGCCCATGGAGGCTGCCGCCGCCTCGGTCAATGCGATGCGGCCAGCAGCGCCGGCGCGGCTCATGGCCTCGAAGTTCATCATCGTCGACCAGCTGCCGCCGGTGATCTGCGCGCCCAATACGGGATCGTTGAACTTCGGATCGTTGGAGGCGAGCTGGACCCGCATGTCCTTCCAGCTCGCGCCGAGCTCTTCGGCCACGATCTGCGCCATGGTCGAGGCGACGTGCTGGCCCATGTCGGCCTTGCCGCAGGTCACGGTGACGAGACCATCGGGCGCGATCGAATACCAGACGCTCGGCTCGAAATTGGCGGGTGCGGGCGCCGCGAGCGCCTGATCGATGCCGGACGCGGCGTAGCCGAGCACGAGACCGGTTGCAGCGGTGCCGACCAGGAAGGAGCGGCGGCTGAGATCGGTCGCCTCGGGAGCGAGGTTCTTCACGTGCTTGTTCATGTGGCCCTCCGCTCGGATCCGGTGGCCGATGCGGTGCGCATGTCGGACGCCGCGCGCATGATCGCCTTCTGGATTCGTGAATAGGTCATGCAACGGCAGAGATTGCCGTCCATATGCGCGACCACTTCTTCCTTCGTCGGGTTGGTGTTCTTCGACAGCAGCGCGGCTGCCTGCATGATCTGGCCGGACTGGCAGTAGCCGCATTGCGGCACCTGCTCGGCGACCCAGGCCTTCTGCAAGGGATGATCGCCCTTGGCGGAAAGGCCTTCGATGGTGGTGATCTTCTTGCCGACGGCGTCGGCGACCGAGGTCTGGCAGGACCGCACCGCTTCGCCGTTGAGGTGAACCGTGCAGGCGCCACAGAGACCGGCGCCGCAACCGAATTTGGTGCCCGTCATCTGCAATTGCTCGCGGATGACCCAAAGCAGCGGCGTGTCATTGGCCGCCTCGACGGACATATTCCGTCCGTTGATATTGAGATTTGGCATCTCTCTCCCCTTCCGGTGTCGGAAGCCGCTTACGGCGGCAACTCACTTTTGGGTCATGGCTGGCGCCCACCGGGTAAGCGACAGTTGCCGAAACAATGATCCGGTTCCCTGCCCGAGGCAATCCAATTTGGAATTGCTCGAAAAGAATAAATTTCGGAGATTGCCGGTTGTGCGATGCGGCAACGGCATGAAGCTTTTGAAATGCCAACATTGATGCCGTATCGATCACTCCTACCAAGGTCGGTAGCGCTGCCGGACCTGACACCGACAACAGAAGGAGCCCGTCAATGGCCAAGCTCAACCGTAGCGGCGTCGATATCTACTATGAGATTCACGGCAGCGGCCCACCCCTGATCCTCACCCACGGCTATTCGTCGACATCGGCCATGTGGCAGGGCCAGGTCGAGGCGTTGTCGAAGCGGCACAAGCTCATCCTCTGGGACATGCGCGGGCACGGCCAGTCCGACTACCCCGACAATCCCGATGCCTATAGCGAAGCCCTGACGGTCGGCGACATCGCCGCCCTACTCGACGCCGCCGGCGCCGACAAGGCGATCGTCGGCGGCCTGTCGCTCGGCGGCTACATGTCGCTGGCCTTTCACCGCGCCCATCCGGAGCGGGTCCGCGCGCTACTGATCATCGATACCGGCCCGGGATTCAAGAAGGACGATGCCCGCGAGGTCTGGAACAAGCGCGCCCGCGAGACCGGCGATCGCTTCGATCGCGAAGGGCTCGAGGTGCTGAAATCCCTGAGCGCAGAGCGCGCGTCGGTCACTCACCGCAACGCCCAGGGCCTCGCGCTCGCCGCGCGCGGCATGCTGGCGCAGCACGACGCGCGGGTGATCGAATCGCTGCCCGCGATCAACGTCCCGTCGCTGGTTGTGGTCGGCGCCGACGACACGCCGTTCCTGGCGGCATCCGACTACATGGCGGCGAAAATCCCGGGCGCGCAGAAGGCAGTGATCCCGAACGCCGGCCACGCCGTCAACATCGACCAGCCGCAGGCCTTCATCGATGCAGTGCTGCCGTTCCTCGATGGCCTTGAAGCCGGCGCGCCGGGCAAGGCCAAATGAGGATCGAGTAAAGGATCAAACCATGAGGACGATCGCCGTCGCCCTGTTGCTAGTTGTGGCCGCGACAGAGGCGAGCGCCCGGAAGCTGCCGCCGTTCGGCGGACCCGCATCCGCATTTCCAGCGACGCTGTCGAACAACACGCCGCTGGTGTTCGGCATGGGCGTCGAGGACGCGCAGCGCGCGCTCGGCACGCCCTTCACCTATGTCCGCGGGCGGCCCGGCAACGAGATATTTCTCACCTTCCGCGATATCGGCGGCAGCGGGCTGTTCCCGCACCACGACCGCCTCTTCCTGCAATTCCGCAAGCACCGGCTGACCGGCTGGAAGGCCGACTGGGGCGAGAACTGGATGTGGCGCTAGCCGTTCGAACCAACCACCAAGACCTTCATGCAACCCCCAACATGACAAGGATGGACCATGGGACAAGACATCAAGCTCAAGGCTTCGGACGGATTTGAACTCGGTGCCTATCGCGCCGGTCCCACCGGTGCGCCGAAGGGCGCGATCGTCGTGATCCAGGAGATCTTCGGCGTCAATCACCACATCCGCTCGGTTTGCGACCGGCTGGCGACGGAAGGCTATGTCGCGGTCGCGCCCTCGATCTTCGACCGCATCACGCCGAACTTCCAGAGCGGCTACTCGCCCGACGAGGTCGCCGAGGCGCGCAAGTTCGTCGCCAATCCGGACTTCGCCGCGATGCTGCGCGACAGCCAGGCGGCGATCGACGCAGTGAAATCGGCCGGACCGGTCGGCATCATCGGCTTCTGCCTTGGCGGCAGCATCGCCTATGCGGCGGCCACCAAGCTCTCCGGGCTTTCTGCCGCGATCGGCTATTACGGCGGCGCCATCATCCGCTTCGCCGACGACAAGCCGGCCGTGCCGACGCAACTGCATTTCGGCGAGAAGGACGCCGGCATTCCCTTGAGCGATGTCGAGACCATCAAGTCGAAGCGGCCCGAGGTCGAGGTCTTCATCTACCCCGGCGCGCAGCACGGCTTCCATTGCGACGAGCGCGCCAGCTACGACAAGACCAGCGCCGACATCGCCTGGCCGCGCAGCATGGAATTTTTCGGGAAGCATTTGAAGAAGTAGCGCCGTCATTGCCGGGCTTGACCCGGCAATCTATCGCCTTCGGAAGAGTCTTGCCGGATGGATTCGCGGGTCGAGCCCACCCATGACGAGCGGTGGTCAGAACCAGCGCTCGCTGACGAACACAGTATCGCCCGGGCTCATCGGTGTGCCCAGCGGCACCACGATGCGGCCGGAGCCGGACGCGTCCGTATGGGTCAACGTCACGCTGTCGCGGCGGGCGCGCGGCGAGAAGCCGCCGGCAATCGCGACCGCGCTCTCGACGGTCATGTTCGGCACGTAGGGATACTGGCCGGGCGCCTGGACTTCGCCGAGGATGAAGAACGGCCGGTAGGACTCGATCTCGACTGCCACCGACGGCTCGCGGATGAAGCCGTTGCGCAGCCGTGCCGAGATTTCGCCGGCAAGGCCAGCCGGCGTGCGGCCGCGGGCCGGCACCGAGCCGATCAGCGGCATGGTGATCGCGCCGGCAGCGTCGATCGCATAGGAGTTGGTCAGGCCTTCCTGGCCGTAGACCACGACGCGGAGCTTGTCGCCAGGGCCGAGATGATAGGCGTTGTCGTATCCGGCGGGTCCACCCGGCGCGGCGGCATAGACGACCGGGGCGGGGACCGGCGCCGCATAGCCATAACCAGGGGAAGCACTGGCGAAGGCGGAGCGCAGCGCGCTGATCGCACCGCCGCCGCCTCCGTCAGCAACCGGCGCGGGTGCGTAGGGCGGGCCATAGGTGACGGCATCGACACCCTGCGGGCCGACCGCAACGGGACCGGACGTGCTCATGCAGCCCGACAGCGCGAGCGCAGCCACAACGGCAGTGATCGGCAATCGTAACGCGCGTGCAACCGGCACCGGACCTATCCCTCAACGGCGAGACAGGCCCAGTCTTGCACCACTTATGGTTAACAAAGGGTTTGTAGAGAACGAGTGGGGAGCCGGAAAGCCCGCCTCCCCCTCGATTTGAAGCATGATCCGGAAAAACAGGAGCCGGTCTTCCCTCGCGACAATCGCGAAGCGTTTGCGCGGAGGTCAGGCGGCGGTGACGCCGACGCCGATCGGGCAGGACACGCCGGTGCCGCCGAGCCCGCAATAGCCCGCCGGATTCTTGGCGAGATACTGCTGGTGGTAGTCCTCGGCGAAGTAGAACTCGCCGGCCGGTGCGATCTCGGTGGTGATCGCACCGAGGCCCTTGGCGGCAAGCGCCTTCTGATACATCGCCTGCGATTGGTCCGCGGCTTTGCGCTGCGCGTCGCTGAACGTGTAGATGGCAGAACGATACTGCGTGCCGATGTCGTTGCCCTGGCGCATGCCCTGGGTCGGGTTGTGGTTCTCCCAGAACGTCTTCAGCAGCTTCTCGTAGGAGATCTTCTTCGGGTCGAACACGACCAGCACCACTTCGGTGTGGCCGGTGCGTCCCGAGCACACTTCCTCATAGGTCGGGTTCGGCGTGTGACCGCCGGCATAGCCGACCGCGGTGGTGTAGATCCCGTCGCCGAGTTCCCAGAACTTGCGCTCCGCGCCCCAGAAGCAGCCGAGGCCGAACACCGCCTGCTCGAGGCCTTGCGGATAGGGCGGCAGTAACTTGCTGCCGTTGACGAAATGGGTGGTCGCAGTCGGGATCGGCGTAGCGCGGCCCGGCAGCGCCTCGGCGGCGCTTGGCAACGCGGTGGTCTTGCGCATGAACAACATGGATACCTCCAGGCGGGACATCGGCCGACGCGGGCTACGGCCTGCGGGCCGGCTGTCACCTATATATGTCCTTACGCAATTGATGGCAGCCCTGTTACGAGGCGCGGCGGCCAGGGAGGCCTGCGGTCGGGTCAGTCGCGTGCGTAGCCGATCAGGCGCTTGCGCGGCCGGAACAGGATCATCAGCAGGATGCCGGCAACGCCGAGCACCGCGAATACCGGCTGCTCCAGCAGCACGCGGATCACGCCGTTCCAGAGCCAGGGCGCGAAGCGATCCACCCAGGCATGGAAGGCCTGCTGGCTCGATTGGTGGATGTCGTTCCAGAACTGGCCGAATTGGGTGAACCGCAGGCTCTGGTCGGCGACGTAGCGGGCCCCGTCATAGACCATGAAGATGAAGCTGCCGGCCAGCAGCAGAAGGCCGATCAGACGGAAAAAGCCGCGGATCATGCGTCACCCAAACTCCTGTCGCGCCCCACGCGTCGTCAGGCCTTACCGGGCGCCCCCCGGAAATTCAACCTCTTCAGCGGCTTATCCGGCCCCCGGAGGCCCGATTTGAGGCCCTTTTTCGGCCCCGAAAGCGTTGACGGTGCTGCCTGCGCCATCTATAAGACCGGCCGATGGCGGCGGGCGCAATCCTGCCGCCGCTGTTCTTTGGACAGTGCCGCATGCGGGGGCAGCATTTTGCGCTCTTCGCATGGCCGCCTCAAGGACACCCAAGTAGATACCTTGGACAAATACATCAGAGTTGAGATTTGAACCGGCCGGTGCGCGCGAGCCCGACCACCGAGCGATCACCGCCGAAGGACAGTTAGAGAACCATGGCCAACACCACCTCCGCCAAGAAGGCGACCCGCAAGATTGCCCGCCGCACCATCATCAACAAGTCGCGCCGCACGCAGATGCGTGGCGCGGTGCGCACCGTCGAGGAAGCGATCAAGAGCGGCGACCGCGAGGCGGCACTCAAGGCGATGAGCCAGGCCGAGCCCGAGCTGATGAAGGCAGCGCAGCGCAACATCATTCACAAGAACAACGCGAGCCGTAAGGTGTCGCGCCTCTCGGCTCGGATCGCCAAGCTCGCGAAGTAAGAGTTCGCCAGGCAAGCTGGCTGAAAAAACACATTTGTCACGAAGCCCGGCTCACGCCGGGCTTTTTGTTTTTGTCGCAACTTTTGTCGTGGAAGTTTCATATTGCGAGAGGCATTGGGCGTTGCCGCGTAGCGAACTGCGTGTCATGTTTCGTCGCGTCCGTAGTTCTACCGGCAAATATGCTTAATGCACCGCACTCGCGCAGAGATTGAACTGCGCTAAGCGTGGCAGGTGGAATAGCGCGCATCGCGCGTCGAAAAAATGCGATGCGGGTTACCCTGCAAAAGTAATCGAGAAAAATGACGTCTCGCGAATTACTTATGCACATAGCGCTGAACAGCGATTGGAAAAGCGACCGGCGCGAGACCAAATGTAAATTTTCTATGAAAAATTTTTGTTATTGCACCGTCGTTTGTGACGCGCGCGAATCTACGCGCTGATTCAAAAACTTGCTTTCGCAACTCAGCATCGGCAACGGCGCAACAGTCGCGAAGAGTCTCGACCCCCGTCGAATCCACGGATTGTCAGAAAATGCGCTTGGTGTATTTATTTCTTGTTCGCGACGCCCACGGCTCTCCAGATCAGCGCGGTTTGAGAACCCAGGGGCGGACGCACAAATCGGCGGCGGTGTGTGCGTTAGCGACGCTTTCCAAGCGAAGCTGGATTGACGGCTCATAGCGATATGAGGACGGATGACCTGTGTCAAAACTTCTCCGGCGATGTCCCCGGCAATTTGGGGGATCGAACAAGAGAGACCAGGACGTCAGTCGGAATCCGGCAGCGGGAACGCGGAGCAAGTGAACGGATTGACGACGACACGGCGGCGGCGAAGCGCCGGGCATTTCGGTGTTCGGTAGCGGCAGTTCGAATTTAAGACACCAGCAAGCTGACAACTTGCCGCGATACGTCGCGGCGGGAGGGGGAGGACTTATGCCTTACGGTTTCATCACTGCAGTCGAACCAACGACAGCCGAAATGCAGATCTCCAGTGGTGCCGTAATCAACTCCTCGGACGTTGGCCCTTACCCGCAGAGACCGTCGAGTACGCGCTGACCTCGCGGGACGCATCTTCTCCAAACAGCTGATCTGTCGCGTGGCGCATGGCCGCCACACGGGAGAACTTTGTCCGGAGCAGACCGCGCCCGCTAGAGGTCGCGCCGCAGTAGGAAACCTGCACGGCGCTTTCGCAACAAACATCACTCAGATTTGGAAAAGTACGAAGGCAATGACGAACACGGAACAGGATCGCTGGTCGCGGGTGAAGGGACGTTTGCGGACGAGTGTTGGCGAGGACGTTTACACGAGCTGGTTCGCTCGGATGGATCTGGAGAGCGTGCACGACGAGAGCGTGCACCTGTCGGTTCCGACCCGGTTCCTCAAGAGCTGGATCCAGGCGCACTACGCCGACCGCGTGCTCACCTGCTGGCAGGCCGAGATGCCCGAAGTGCATCGCATCGACCTCACCGTGCGCTCCGCGATCCGCGCGATGGCGCCGGCGAAGGAAGCGGTCGTGCCGGTCGAAGTGCGCCGCGTCGAGCGCAACGATGGCCGCCCGGCACCGGAGCTGCGCTCGGTTGCGACCGCGCCGGTGTCCGCAAGCCATGACGCGCTCGGCGGCTCGCCGCTCGATCCGCGCCTGACCTTCGCAAGCTTCGTGGTCGGCCGTTCCAACACGCTGGCCCATGCGGCTGCGCGTCAGGTCGCGGAAGGACGCCGCGGCGATCCCGTGATGTTCAACCCGCTCTACATCCATGCCGGTGTCGGCCTCGGCAAGACGCATCTGCTGCAGGCGGTGACCTGGGCCGGCAATTCCGGCGGCGAGCGCAAGGTGCTGTATCTCACCGCCGAGAAGTTCATGTACGGCTTCGTCGCGGCGTTGAAGACGCAGACGGCGCTGGCGTTCAAGGAAGCGCTGCGCGGCATCGACGTGCTGGTGATCGACGACCTCCAGTTCCTGCAGGGCAAGTCGACCCAGGCCGAGTTCTGCCACACGCTGAACGCGCTGATCGATGCCGGCCGCCAGGTCGTGATCGCGGCCGACCGTCCGCCGTCGGATCTGGAAAGCCTCGACGACCGCGTGCGCTCGCGGCTCGCGGGCGGGCTCGTGGTCGAGATGGGTTCGCTCGGCGAGGAACTGCGGCTCGGGATCCTGAAGTCGCGCGTTGCCGCGGCTCGCGCCCACCACGCAAGCTTCGACGTGCCGGAGGAAGTGCTCGACTATCTGGCG
Organism: Bradyrhizobium sp. USDA 3364; assembly: GCF_054056355.1. Classification (NCBI taxonomy): domain Bacteria; kingdom Pseudomonadati; phylum Pseudomonadota; class Alphaproteobacteria; order Hyphomicrobiales; family Nitrobacteraceae; genus Bradyrhizobium; species Bradyrhizobium sp. USDA 3364. The sequence goes on along the minus strand of NZ_JBSRYG010000002.1, from coordinate 2,958,835 downwards.
CGCACCATCACCCATAATGGCCGCGACCTCGAAGGCGCGATCAATCGCCTCTTGGCGCACTCCAAGCTCAACAACCAGCCGGTGACGCTGGAGATGGCCGAGCGCGAGGTGCGCGACCTGATCCGTCCGCAGGAGCCGAAGCGGATCAAGATCGAGGACATCCAGCGCGTGGTGGCCCGGCAGTACAATGTCAGCCGCTCCGACCTCCTGTCGTCGCGCCGCACCGCCAACGTGGTGCGCCCGCGCCAGGTGGCGATGTATCTGGCGAAGACCCTGACCCTGCGCTCGCTGCCGGAGATCGGCCGCAGGTTCGGCGGCCGCGACCACACCACGGTGCTGCACGCCGTGCGCAAGATTGAGGCACTGGTCGCCAAGGACACGACGCTGTCGGAAGAAGTCGAATCGCTGAAGCGTCAGCTACAGGAGTAAGGCCGCCAGGTCAGGCCGGCTCGTTCCACGGCCCTCCCCTTAACCAAAGGGGAGGGCTAAACTTTTTTCCGGCCCAAAACGTGGGGAACGGGACCCGTTTTCCGCCGGTGTCCCTTGCACCGGCCGCCCATCCGCGCCACCTTGCGGTCCCCCCGTGGGTTTGATCAAATCCGGTATTGATCCGACTTTTCGGGTTTCCAATGCCGCGGTGCTGCCCTGAACGGCCGCCCGGCTTTTCCATCTGAGGGATCTGGCGGGTATTGCAATGAAGGTCACCGTCGAGCGCGCGCAACTCCTGAAATCGCTGGGTCACGTTCACCGCGTGGTCGAGCGCCGCAACACCATCCCGATCCTCGGCAACGTGCTGATCCGCGCCGAGGGCGCCAAACTGTCGCTGAAGGCGACCGACCTCGACCTCGAGGTGACGGAGACGCTCGCAGCCGAGACCGGAACCGCCGGCTCGACCACGGTACCCGCGCACATGTTCTACGACATCGTCCGCAAGCTGCCCGACGGCTCACAGATCGTGCTCGAGGCCGACGGCGACCGCTCGGTGCTCGCGGTGCGTGCGGGCCGCTCGCGCTTTACGCTGCAGACCCTGCCCGAGAGCGATTTCCCGGGCCTTGCCGCCGGCGACATGACGCATTCGTTCTCGCTGCCGGCCTCCGACATCAAGCGCCTGATCGACCGCACCCAGTTCGCGATCTCGACCGAAGAGACCCGTTACTACCTCAACGGCATCTATCTGCACGCCGCCGGCAACGCCAAGGCGGCGACCCTGCGCGGGGTTGCGACCGACGGCCACCGCCTGGCGCAGATCGACCTCGCGCTGCCCAAGGGCGCGACCGGCATGCCCGGCGTGATCGTGCCGCGCAAGACGGTCGGCGAGGTACAGCGGCTGATCGAGGGCGACGACGCCGAGATCTCGATCGAGCTGTCGGACGGCAAGATCCGCTTCACGCTCGGCAATGTGGTGCTGACCTCGAAGCTGATCGACGGCACCTTCCCGGACTATGGCCGCGTCATTCCGCAGAACAACGACAAGGAACTGGTCGTCGACAAGAAGGACTTCGAGGCCGCCGTCGACCGCGTCTCGACCATTTCCAGCGAACGCGGCCGTGCCGTGAAGCTGGCCCTGTCCGCGGGCAAGCTGGTGCTCTCGGTCACCAACCCGGATTCCGGCAGCGCCACCGAGGAGATCGAGGTCGAGTACGCCTCCGACGCGCTCGATATCGGCTTCAACTCGCGCTATCTGCTCGACATCGCCGCCCAGATCGAGGGCGAGGTCGCGGTGCTGAAGCTCGCCGATCCCGGCTCGCCGACCCTGGTGCAGGACCGTGACAGCAAGGGCGCGCTCTACGTGCTGATGCCGATGCGGGTGTGAGCACTTCTCTTCGCGCGCATCAGCACTAGATTGCGTCGTGGCTGGGCACGACTGCCCGGCAATGACGAGCTGAGATGACCCCGTCCCGCATTCATCGCCTGTCGCTGACGCATTTCCGGAATTACCGGACGGCGACGCTGCAGGTTGCGGGTGACATGGTGGTGCTGGTCGGGCCGAACGGCGCCGGCAAGACCAATTGCATGGAGGCGGTCTCGTTCCTGTCGCCGGGCCGCGGCCTGCGGCGCGCGACGCTGGAGGACATCGCCGACAACCAGGGCGACGGCTCCTGGGCGGTGTCGGCGGAGGTCGAGGGGGCGCTGGGCCTCGCGACGCTCGGCACCGGCATCGATCCGCCGACCGGCGAGGCCAGCAACACCAGGCGCTGCCGCATCGACCGCGAACCGGTGGGTTCCGCAACCGCTTTCGGCGACCATCTGCGCATCGTGTGGCTGACGCCCGCGATGGACGGCCTGTTCATGGGTGCCGCCTCCGAACGGCGGCGCTTCTTCGACCGCCTGGTGCTGGCAATCGATTCCGAGCATTCCAGCCGCGTCTCCGCGCTGGAACGCTCGCTGCGCTCGCGCAACCGGCTGCTCGAGGTGCGCAACTATGACGACCATTGGTGTGATGCGATCGAGCGCGAGACCGCGGAGCTTGCGGTCGCGGTCGCCGCTTCGCGCGGCCAAACCGCCGCCAAGCTCGCATTGATGCTGCGCGAGCGCGGCGCGGCATCGGCGTTCCCATCGGCCGAAATCATGCTCGACGGCTGGATGGAGAACGCGCTGTTGCAGGAGCCTGCAACCGCCGTGGAGGACCGCTACCGCGAGGTCCTGCGCGCGGGCCGTCCGCGCGACGCCGCCGCCGGACGCACGCTGGACGGCCCGCACCTGACCGATCTGCAGGTGATCTACGCGCCGAAGAACATGCCGGCGCGCGACGCCTCCACCGGCGAGCAGAAGGCACTGTTGATCGGGCTGGTGCTGGCGCACGCCACGATGGTCGCGGAAATGACCGGCATCGTGCCGCTGCTGCTGCTCGACGAGGTCGTCGCCCATCTCGATCCGAACCGCCGCAAGGCGTTGTTCGACGAGCTCGCCAAGCTCGGCGCGCAGGTCTGGATGACCGGCGCCGATCCTGCCGCCTTCGTCGATATCGGCCCGCGAGGGGAGATTTTCGACGTCGAATCCGGCCGCGCCACACGGCGCGGCTGAGGGCTCGAAATCGCCTCCGAATCGAGCTTTTCAGGGCCTCCGGAATCGACCTTCGGGGACCTTGAAAAAGGCCTAAAAAATCCCATGTATTCAACAGTTTGTGGACACAGACTTTGCGCTAGGCGCAACACCTCTTTCATGGCACAAATAGCGGAATCAGCGCCCCATATTGCGCCGCTGATTCGGGACATCCTCGAAGGCCTCACATGACAGAACCTGCCCGGCAGACCCCTGCCGAATCTGAGCATCCCGCATCGGGCGAATACGACGCGGGATCGATCCGGGTGCTGAAGGGCCTCGATGCCGTGCGCAAGCGGCCGGGCATGTATATCGGCGATACCGACGACGGGTCCGGCCTGCACCACATGGTCTACGAGGTCGTCGACAATGCGATCGACGAAGCCCTCGCGGGCCATGCCAACCGCGTCCTGGTCACCCTCAATGCCGACAATTCCGTCACCGTGTACGACGACGGGCGCGGCATTCCGGTCGACATCCACAAGGAAGAAGGCGTGTCGGCGGCCGAGGTCATCATGACCCAGCTGCACGCCGGCGGAAAGTTCGACCAGAACTCCTACAAGGTCTCCGGCGGCCTGCACGGCGTCGGCGTCTCCGTCGTCAATGCGCTCTCCAGCAAGCTGAGCTTGCGGATCTGGCGCGACGACAAGGAGCACTACATCGAATTCGCGCATGGCGATGCCGTCGCGCCGCTCAAGATAGTCGGCGATGCCCCGGGCAAGCGCGGCACCGAGGTCACCTTCCTCGCCTCGACCGAGACCTTCAAGAACATCGAATATGATTTCGCGACGCTGGAGCACCGGCTGCGCGAGCTTGCCTTCCTCAATTCCGGCGTCAACATCGTGCTCTCCGACATGCGCCACGCGGTCGAGAAGCGCGAGGAGATGCACTATTCCGGCGGCGTCGAGGAATTCGTCAAATATCTCGACCGCAACAAGAAGGCGATCGTGCCGGCCCCGATCATGGTGCGCTCGGAAGCCAACGGCATCGGCGTCGAAGCCGCGCTGTGGTGGAACGACAGCTACCACGAGAACGTGCTGTGCTTCACCAACAACATCCCGCAACGCGACGGCGGCACCCATCTGGCCGGCTTCCGCGGCGCGCTGACGCGCCAGGTCAACGGCTATGCCGACGCCAACGCGAAGAAGGAAAAGATCGCACTGACCGGCGATGACTGCCGCGAAGGCCTCACCGCCGTTCTCTCGGTGAAAGTGCCTGATCCGAAGTTCTCGTCGCAGACCAAGGACAAGCTGGTGTCCTCGGAAGTCCGGCCGGTGGTCGAGAACGTCCTCAACGAGGCGCTCGCGGCATGGTTCGAGGAGAATCCGAAGGAAGCCAAGGAAATCGTCGGCAAGGTGATCCAGGCGGCGGCAGCGCGTGAAGCGGCGCGAAAAGCGCGCGAGCTGACGCGCAAGAGTCCGCTCAGCGTCTCCTCGCTGCCCGGCAAGCTCGCCGATTGCCAGGAGAAGGATCCGGCGAAATCCGAACTGTTCATCGTCGAGGGCGACTCGGCAGGCGGCAGCGCCAAGCAGGGCCGCAACCGCGAATTCCAGGCGGTGTTGCCGCTGCGCGGCAAGATCCTCAATGTCGAGCGCGTGCGCCCCGACAAGATGCTGTCGTCCGAGCAGATCGGCACCCTAATCACCGCGCTCGGCACCGGCATCAGCGACGATTTCTCGGTCGACAAGCTGCGCTACCACAAGATCATCGTGATGACCGACGCCGACGTCGACGGCGCCCATATCCGCACGCTGCTCTTGACCTTCTTCTACCGCCAGATGCGCTCGATCATCGACGGCGGCTATCTCTATATCGCCCAGCCGCCGCTCTATAAGGTCTCGCGCGGCAAGTCCGAGCAGTATCTGAAGGACGAGCGCGCGCTGGAGGACTATCTGATCTCGACCGGGCTCGACGAATGCGTCTTCAAGCCGGCCTCCGGCGACGACCGCTCGGGCCGTGACCTGCTGTCGCTGGTCGAGGACGCCCGGGTCATCCGCTCGGTGCTGCGGAACCTGCACAGCCGCTACAATCGCGCGGTGGTCGAGCAGGCCGCGATCGCGGGCGTGCTGAATCCCAGGATCACCAGCGATATCGCGACCGCCAACTCGGCAGCCGAATACATCGCCAAACGGCTGGACGCGGTGGCCGAGGAGGTCGAGCGCGGCTGGATCGGCACCTTCACCGAAGGCCAGGGTTTCCACTTCGAGCGCACTGTGCGCGGCGTCAAGGAGGTGGCTGTGATCGACGACGCCTTCCTCGGCTCGGCCGACGCGCGCAAGCTCGATGAATACGCGACCGAGCTGCAGGAGATCTACGTGCGTGCGGGCAAGCTCCGCCGCAAGGAGGCCGAGCAGATCATCCATGGTCCGGTCGACCTGTTCGAGGCCGTGACCGACGCCGGCCGCAAGGGCATCTCGCTGCAGCGCTACAAAGGTCTCGGCGAGATGAACCCGGAGCAGCTCTGGGAGACCACCCTGGACGCCGAAGCCCGCTCGCTGCTGCAAGTGAAGGTCAAGGAGGTCGACGAGGCCGACGATATCTTCACCAAGCTGATGGGCGACGTGGTCGAACCGCGCCGCGACTTCATCCAGGAAAACTCGCTCAGCGCCACCATCGACACCTGAGCCCCCGTTCACGGTCAGGCGCCGCCCCGGCGCGATGACGTATCCGTGACAGCGCCCGGCGCTGTCACGCGACGACCTTTGCTGTGGAAGCTGCGCCGGGAGTTGTGTTACGGTGCCGGACAGCCATTGATTCCGTTGCGGAATTTCGAATGGTCCAGTCTGAATGATGCGCTAGGGGACATTCCGCGTGCCGCCGATCCAATACATCGTCGAAGGCGGCCGCCGCCTTTCGGGCACCATCGAGCCGTCGGGCAACAAGAACTCGGCGTTGCCGATCATCGCAGCCGCCCTGCTCACCGAGCACCCGGTCACGCTGACCAACGTGCCGCGCATCCGCGACACCGAAACGCTGGTCGAGCTGTGCCGTTCGGTCGGCGCCAGCGCCGAATGGACCGAGCGCAACACGCTGCAGATCCATGCCAAGGAGATTCGCGCCGCCGATCTCGACCCGGCCCTGTGCGCGCGCATCCGCGCCTCGATCCTGCTCGCAGGTCCGCTGCTCGCCCGTTGCGGCGAGGTCGCGCTGCCGCCGCCCGGCGGCGACGTGATCGGCCGCCGCCGGCTCGACACGCACTTTCTGGCCTTCGAGCAGCTCGGCGCCACTGTCACCGCGACGCATCGGCTCGAATTCCGCGCCTCGCGCCTGAAGGGCGCCGACGTGTTCCTCGACGAGCCCAGCGTCACCGCGACCGAGAACGCGCTGGTGGCTGCCGTCGCCGCCCGCGGCACCACCTATCTGCGCAACGCGGCCTCAGAGCCACACGTCCAGGACCTCGCCAATTTCCTGATCGCGCTCGGCGCCAAGATCGAAGGCGTCGGCACCAACACCATCATCGTGCAAGGGCCGGCGACGCTCGGCAGCACGAGTTTCGCGATCCAGCCCGACCATATCGAGGTCGGCTCGCTGATCGGGCTCGCCGCGGTGACGCGCTCCCCGCTGCGCATTGCACGCGCCGGCGTCGAGCATCTGCGCTCGATCCGGATGGGCTTCGAGCGGCTCGGCATCGTCTGCGGCGTCGAGGGCGACGACCTCGTCGTGCCGTCGAACCAGACCATGAAGATCCACGACGATTTCGGCGGCCACGTGCCGAAGCTCGAGGACCAGCCCTGGCCGGCCTTCCCGGCGGACCTGATGTCGATCGCGATCGTCACCGCGACGCAGTGCGACGGCGTCATCCTGATGCACGAGAAGATGTTCGAGTCCCGGATGTTCTTCGTCGACAACCTGATCGCGATGGGCGGCCGCATCGTGCTGTGCGATCCGCATCGTGCGATCGTCGCCGGCCCCAGCCGGCTGCGCGGCGCGCCGATGAATTCGCCCGACATCCGTGCCGGTATGGCGATGTTGCTGGCCGCGGTTTGCGCCAACGGCACCTCCACTATCAACAACGCCGACCAGATCGAGCGCGGCTATGAGCGGATCGATGAGCGTCTCAACGCGCTCGGCGCCAAGATCAAGCGGATACCAGCGCGATCATAGTCCGAGCATGATCCGGAAAAGTGTGCAGCGGTTTTCCCGCGACAAACGCGAAGCGTTTTGCGCTGGGATCATGCTCAAACAATAGCTTGAGACGCGACGATCTCTGCGTGAGATCGTCGCGTTAGGCAGTTCGGCCATCCTTCCGGCCGGTTTGCCGTGCTAAGCGTGCCGTCATGACCTGCATCGACAAGATCGACCCGGCCGCGTCGCGCGCGGCCGTCGTCCCCTCTCGCAAGCTGCTCACGGCCGAGCTTACGGAAACGCTGAAGCTCGCGGTGCCGCTTGCGCTGACGCAGCTCGGGCAGATCGCGATGATGACGACCGATCTCGCCTTCATCGGCCGGCTCGGCAGCGAGAACGTCGCCGCCGCGGCGCTGGCGCATACCGTGTATTTCGTCAGCTTCACCATCGGCATGGGCATGATGTCGGCGGTCTCGCCGCTGGCAGCGCAGGCGTTCGGCGCGCGTGATCCGCGCATGATGCGGCGCGCGCTCCGCGTCGGGCTGTGGGCCGGCTTCATCATGGTGCTGCCGCTGATGGCGCTGCCGTTCCAGGGCGAGCGCATCCTGCTCGCGCTCGGCCAGACCCAGGCCACCGCGCATCTGGCGCAGCAATATCTGTTCGGGCTCGCCTGGGGCATTTTGCCGGCGCTGTGGTTCATTGCGATCCGCGGCTTCATGAGCGCGGTGAACCGGCCGGAGCCGGTGCTGTGGATCACGCTTGCGGCGATCCCGGCCAATGCGCTGATGGTTTACCTCTTGCTCTACGGCAAATGGGGCATGTCCGAACTCGGCATGTTCGGCGCCGGACTCGCGACCACGATCGTCAATCTCGGCACCTTCCTCGCCGGCGTGTGGTTCGCCGCGCGCCGCCGTCCGTTCCGCAAGTATCACGTGTTCAGCCGCGTCTGGCGCATCGACTGGCCACTGATGGGCAAGCTCGTCGCCGTCGGCGCGCCGATCTCGATCGCCTTCCTGCTGGAATACGGACTGTTCGGCGCGGCCGGTCTCTTGATGGGGCTGATCAGCACGACGGCGCTCGCCGCGCACCAGATCGCGCTGCAGATCGCGGCGATCCTGTTCATGGTGCCGTTCGGCGTCAGCATGGCGGCCACCGTGCGGGTCGGTCAGGCCGTCGGCCGCCGCGACACCGACGCGGTGCAGCGCGCCGGCTTTGTCGCGGTCGCGCTCTCCGGCGTCTTCATGAGCGTCATGACGCTCGCGGTGATCCTGGCGCGCTTCGAGATCGCGGCGCTGTTCCTCGGCGAGGCCTCCGACGCCACGGCGCAGCTCACCGCGGGTCTGCTGCTGATCGGCGCGACCTTCTTCATCGCCGACGGCGTCCAGACCACCAGCGCCGGCGCGTTGCGCGGCATGAACGATACCCAGGTGCCGCTGCTGTTCGCCGTCATCAGCTATTGGCTGATCGGCTTCGCCTCGGCCTCCGCCCTCGCCTTCTGGGCGAGGCTCGACGCCCCCGGCGTCTGGATCGGATTGTCGCTCGGGACTGCGGTCTATGCGACGCTCCTCGTCTTGCGTTTCCGCCTGCTGGCACGCAAACTGGCGGAATGAGGGTCGACGAGGTCACGCCGAACGTGGATTCCGCCGTGCTGCTCGCCGGCGCGCAATTCATCGATGCGTTCCGGATCGCGACCACGCAACCGGATCTCGATGCGCGGCACGCCACCGAGACGATGTTGGGCCAGCAGCCGCGCTGGGCCAAATGGCTGATTGCCTTGCGAAACGTTCTGGTCACGCCGCTCGGCCTGAAGACCTCGGGCGCGGCCGACGGCGTGGGGCGCGACATGATCGGGCTATTCCCCGTGGTCAGCGAGACGCCCGAGCGGCTGGTCGCCGGCTTCAACGACAAGCATCTCGACTTCCGCCTGGTGGTCGACGTCACCAGCACCGGCGCCGCGCGCAACATCACCGCCACCACGCTGGTGCTGACCCACAACTGGCTCGGCCGCACCTATCTCGCGGTGATCATGCCGTTCCACCGGCTGATCGTGCCGGCGATGTTGCGCAAGGTGGGAGAGTAGCGCATGACGTTGTCGGTCGACCTGTTCTTCTCGTTCCGCAGTCCCTACAGCTACCTCGCATTGCCGAAGACGCTGCAGATGGTCTCCGACTACGACGTCGCGGTGAATTTGCGGCCGGTCTATCCGCTCGCGGTGCGCGTGCCCGGCTTCTTCAAGAAGACCAATCCGCAATTCGCCCGCTATGTCGTGCTCGATTCCAGCCGCGTCGCCCAGCACGAGAACATCCCGTTCCGCTTTCCGCGTCCGGACCCGATCGTGCAGGACATGACGACGCTCGACGTCGCCGAGCACCAGCCCTACATCCATCGCCTGACGAGGCTCGGCGCCGCCGCCCAACTCGACGGGCGCTCACTCGCCTTCACCTCCGCCATCAGCCGCGTGCTGTGGGACGGCTCGGTGAAGGGCTGGAACGAGGGCGATCATCTGGCGCGCGCGGCCGATGCCGCCGGCTTCGATCTCGCCGCGATGGACACCGCTGTCGCCGCCGATCCCGATCGCTACGAAGCTGTCATCAAGGACAATCAGGACGTCCATGCGGCGTCCGGCCATTGGGGCGTGCCGACCTTCGTATTCGCCGGCGAACCGTTCTTCGGTCAGGACCGTATCGACCTCCTGATCTGGCGCATGGAGAGCAAGGGCCTGGCGCGCCGCGGCGCCTAGCCAAGGATCATGCCGCGCTCTTCTCGGGTGCATCCGCGACGATCTTCTCCGCAGCCTCGGCATTGGTGCACCAATTGCCGTGACAGCGCTTGAGGTCGTTGAGGTTCTGCCGCATCTGATCGAGCGAGAAGCCGAGCGCGTAGAAGCGCTCGGCAGCGTCGACCGGCAGGCCGCGGATCAGGCCGTCCCTTCGGACCGCGGCGACCTCCTCGCTGTAGGCCTGCAGCGCCGCATCGACCGGCGCCATGTCGGCCGGGCCGCTGCCGGCGCGCAGGGCGGTCGCGACCGACACCATGTAGGTCACGATCGCATTGCTGACGTCAGCCAACGGCCGCGCCAGCCTGACCTGGATATCGGCAGGCAGCGGCACGACGCAGGCCCGCCCGATCATCACGACGTCATGCCGCAGCCGCTGAATGGTCCGCAGCAGCGGACCAGTGTCCGGCCCCGACGACAGGTGCATGGAGCGCTCGCGCTCGGCCTCCAGGCCCGTGGCATGCAGATTGGTCACCGCGGTGCCGATGCCATCCTGGATCCGGTGCAGCGCGTCATTGTCGAGCCCGCGGGTCAGGCCGGCGAGCAATTCGGCGAACGCCGCCGAGAGCAGCTCCAATAGCTTCGATCCATTGACCCTGATCTGGCTGACGGCGCGCGACGGCAGCACCAGGAACGAGATCACAAGTCCGGTGAGCGCGCCGACCGTGACCTCGAGCACGCGGTCGATCGCGGAGTCCAGCGGGTTGGAGTGATGCATCGTCGGCAGCAGCAGCACGATCACCGCCGTCACCGTTGCCGAGTTCAGGCTGGGATTGAGCGCGGCGATGAAGGCCAGCGGCACGATCGCCAGCACCAGGAGCGCCAGCAGGCTGCCCTCACCGGAATGCGGGATCAGCACCGCGATCGCGCCGCCATAGATCGCGCCGCCGATGGTGCCGAGCATGTAGTCGCGGGTCGCCTTCAGCGAGCGGCCGACGCTCATCTGGGTCACGATCAGCGAGGTCAGCACCGCCCAGAGCGGCAGCATCAGATGCATCGCCACCGCGATGGTATAGGCCGCGACGCCCGCGGACGCGATCCGGACCGCCAGCGCCAGCTGGGTCTTGCGGGTCCAAAGCTTGTCGAACATGCGTTTTGCGAAGGTCCTCATGCACCCTGATCCGCAATCAATGGAAACGCCTATGTTAAAGCACGTCGAGCATGGCTGCTGCCCGCGGCGGCAAGGTGGCTTGAAAGGCCAAACCTGCCCGCCTACCCTGCGCCGCAAAATTGAGGAAACACGATGGCCCACGAAACCGCAACGCTCGCCGCCTATGTCGCCGACCTGAAATATTCCGACATCCCGCCGGAGGTGCTGGAGCGCGCCAAGGTTTTGACGCTGGATTTCCTGGGCAGCACCATCCGCGCCCGCCGCGATGCGGAATCCACCCCGTCGCTGATGAAGATGCTGGAGGCGCTGGCGCTCGACGGCAAGGGCGAGGCCACCGTGTTCGGCGACACCAAGACCTGGACGCCCGCGGTGGCGGCGCTGCTCAACGGCGCGCTCGGCCATTCGCTCGACTTCGACGACACCCACGCCGATTCCTCGCTGCATCCCAGCGCGCCCGTGGTGCCCGCGGCGTTTGCGGTCGGCGAGATGGTCGGCGCCTCCGGCCGCGACGTGCTGACCGCGATCGTCGCCGGCTACGAGGTCTGCTGCCGGCTCGGCAACGCGCTCGACCCGACCTCGCATTACGCCCGCGGCTTTCACCCGACCGCGACCGCCGGCACCTATGGCGCCGCGGCGGCCGCGGCCAAGCTGTTCGGGCTGTCGAAGCAGCAGATCATTTCCGCGTTCGGCGTCTCCGGCAGCCAGGCCGCGGGCTCGCTGCAATTCCTGGTCAACGGCGCCTGGAACAAGCGCTACCAGGTCGGCGCGGCCGCGATGAACGGCGTGATCGCAGCGACCTTGGCGCGCAACGACTTCGTCGGTTCGAGCGAAGCGGTCGAAGGCAAGCACGGCCTCCTGGTCGGCTACAGCGACGATGCACATCCGGACAAGGCGGTGGCCGGGCTCGGCAGCACTTACGAGACACTGAAGATCGGCGTAAAGCCCTATCCGAGCTGCCGCTACACCCATGCCGCGATCGATGCGCTGATCGCGATGCGCCGCGAGCACAATCTGACGCCGGACCAGATCAGGAAGGTCGAGGTCGGCCTGCACCGCAACGGCATCACGCTGACCGGCGATGCCGCCACCAAGCGCCACCCGACTTCGGTGGTCGGCGGCCAGTTCTCGATGTTCTTCACCGGCGCGATCGCTCTCGACCAGGGCCATTTCGGCTGGGACGATTACGACCGGCTCGGCGACAAGGCGATCGACGCGCTCGCCGACAAGTTCGACGTGGTGCAGGACGACCGGCTCGAGGTCGGCCGTACCCATCCGTTCGGCGCCCGCGTCTCGATCACGACCGACGACGGCGTGCATGAGCGCCTCTACGCCGATCCCTCCGGCGAGCCGACCTCGTTCCCCGACGCGCAGGCGATGCAGCAGAAGTTCTTGACCTTGGCCCGCCCGGTACTCGACAAGCGCGCCGACCAACTCGCCGACGCGATCCTGACGCTGGAGCGGTTTGATCGCGTGGAGAAGGCGACGCAGCTGGGACGGCAGTAGGCAGCGCCGCCGGCGAGGGCGCGCGATATCCACCGCTGTCGTCCTGGCCTTCGTCAGGACGACGATGGGGATGGTTCTCGATTCATGATGTCGAACAACGCGGTGTCGATTTCATCCTCCGCTGGAGGGTAGGATCAAGGATCCACCTGCTCCGGCCCATCAATGATCACAAAATCCCCGTCCGAATATTTCTGCCGGATCGCCTTGGCAGCCTGATAGTCCGCACAGGTGTAGCATTCCATCGCGGTGGCGCGATCCTTGAACTCGATGACGAAGTTGCGCTGGCGCGTTGCGCCTTCCATCACCTCGTAGGGGCCATTGCGCACGATGAAGTTGGCACCGTATTTCTCGAATACCGGCATCGCGGCGGCGAGGTATTCGGGATAACGGGCTTCATCGTGCACCGTGACGTGCACGATCCAGTAGGCTTTGGGCATGATGGTCTCCGCTGACGCGCGTTTCAAGAAACTGTGGCGCACCTCCTGCGAGATGCGCCGCGGCATCAGAAAATTCCTCACGCGGAGATTCAATTCACGACCGCGCGGGTGGTGTGTGACGTGCCGGTCAATTGCCGCCCGCGAGCCGCGCGCCTGTCGCGGTCGCCGCGACGACATCGCTAACGAGATCAAACACACCGTCCGCCCTAGGCGGCGAGTTCGGCGAACGGCCGAGCCGCACGATGACCAGGCGCTGTGACGGCACGATAATCACATACTGCCCGATCGTGCCCTTGGCGAAGAACGCGTCGCGCGGCCAGCCGTGCCCGACGCGATACTTGGCGCCAAAACTGTCGCCGAGATTGGTCCAGAAGCCCGCGCCGATGCCGACCCATGCGTTCGGCGTCGGCGACGCCGAGTACTTCACCCAGCCCTCCGGCAGGACGCGTTTGCCGCCAACGATGCCGTCATCGAGATAGAGTTGGCCAAACCGCGCCCAATCGCGTGCGCTCGCCATCATCGCGCCTGATCCTTCCGGCGTGCCCACCGCATCGAACTGCATGACGACGTTGCGCATGCCGAGCGGATCGAACAGCTCGCGGCGCGCGAAGCGCAGCACGTCGGCGGCCTGACCGCCCGCCGCGTCGCGGATCAGATGCGAGAGGATGATGAAATTGCCGTCGTGATAGTTCCAGACCTGGCCCGGTGCCGTTTCCAGCGGAATGCTCTCGGCATAGCTGGTCATATCCGATTCCGTGTACTTCATCCGGTTGACCGGTTCGAGCGCTGAGGCGAGCGAAGCCTGCAGCGAACTGCCGAGCGCGAGGCCCGCGGTGTGGCGCAACAGCTGATCGACCGTGATTGCGCGCCTGGGATCGTTCGGATCCTGCCAGGCCGCGATCGGCGCCGGCCGATCGACCGCCAGCTTGCCGTCACGCACCAGGACTCCGATCAGCGCCGAGATCACCGATTTGGTCGCGGAGAAGCCGAGCAGCGGCGTGTCGGTGCCGATGCCGTCGGCATAACGCTCGGCGATGATGCGGCTGTCCTTCATCACGACGACCGCGCGGGTGTGGCGGAACGGCGGCTCCGCCGGCTCGGCGAAGGCGCGGTCGAGCGCGGCGGCGAGCGGCGGGCTCTGCGGCGCGACGATGGCGGGACTGGCGATCTCGGGCAGCAACGCGGCCTGCGGCTGCATCGGCGGCAGCGGGATGTCGGCCGGCGCCGCGCCATGATCGAGCGTGCAGCCGAGCCCCTCGCGATAGACCGCGTGGCTGCGGCCGAGGCCGAACAGCGTCACGGTGACGTCCCTGCGCGTGCGATCGACCTGGTAATCCATCGCCCAGGTGATCAGGCCCACCCCCGGCATCGCCTCCGTGGTCTCGGTGAAATCGCGCCTTGGATCGAGGCCGCTGACGAAGGTTTCGGAGCAGAGGATGTTGGCGACAAATCCGGTTGCCACCTTGGGCACGTCGCGGGCGCGGGCGGCGGACCAGCCCAGCGCGCCGAGGGCTGATGTGGCGGCGAGGATGAGAATGAGCTTTCGACGGGTCACGAGGGTCCTCCGGCATGCGAGATTGCGTGGCGGGAGGAAGCTGGGCCGAACGCGGGAACGCTCGCCGGATTTGGAAATCGGGCTAGCTGAAGGTTGGAAGACGCTGGCCGATTTCGGAATTGTCGCGTGATTACAGCAGCATTTTGAAAATCGCTAGGCCCCTTCGTGAGGCGAGCAGGAAGGTTTGAGCAACCGGCGACTTAGGTAACACTTCAACCCGACGACATGGGTAACACAATTCTCGTTTCGTTCAGGTCTGTTGTTGTTGAGGCTGTGGACCCTGAGGGCAACGCGGAGCGTTGTCCTCAAGTCCACAGCCTTTTGTCGTTCGTTTGGGCTTGCGAAGCTGGTCCCCACGATGAGCGATCGTGCCGAGCTCGATCGGGCCATAGCTGACGATCCAACCGTCCTGATCCTCGGCCAGGCCGACGGGTTCGCCGATCAGCGCTTCGCTGATGTAGATCGTGTTGCCGAGCCACTTGATCTCTCCGTTGTGCCGGACCGAGCGGACGTCCTGGTCATCGTATTCCGGCTTGCGCAAGACACCGTCGAAGCGGCGTGAGGAGGCCTGGTAACGGTCGGCTGGCGTAGCGTTATCGAGCGACTGGTGCGGACGCTCCTCATTGTAGAGATGCTGGAAGTTGCGGAGGCGCTTGAGCTGCTCGCGCATGGTGGGAGCCGGCGGATTGGCGGTGTCCTGCAACAGCGTCAGATGCATCCGCTCATGGCGGCCATTCTGCTGAGGTTTGCCCGGCGCAATGCGCTCCGGCGTCACGCCGGCCTTGATCAGGTTGACCGACAGCCGCGACAACCCACCGGCACCACGCGAGGCAAACGGCGAGCCGTTATCCGAACGCATGTAGTGCGGCAACCCAAACTCGCGGAACGCCGCATCGAGCACCGGCCAGACATGATCCGTGTCGGTGCGCGCCAGAGCCTGGCAGCGCAGCAGATAGCGGCTGTACGCGTCGGTGATCGTCAGCGGCTCGCATCGCTTGCCGTCGCCGGTCAGGAACCAGCCCTTGAAGTCGATGCACCACACATCATTGGCCGCCGCGCACGTCGCAAACGGCATGTTCGAGGGCGGCCCGCGCCGGCGCAGCTTGCGCTTCACCGTCAGTCCTTCGCGGTCGAACAGTTCCCCGATCGTGCTCGCCGCAGGCCATGCCGTCCGCGGTGACTTCCGTTCAAGAAAGGCGCGCACCTTGATCGGCCCCCAGGTCGGATGCGCCCGACGCACCTCAAGGCAACGCTCGGCGATCCCCTCGGCTATGCTCTGCGGATGATGCAGCCGAGCCCGCGACCGGTTGAACAGCCCACCGGCGCCTTCCTGCTCAAAACGCGTAAGCCATTTGTACCCCACACGGCGGCTCACCCCGAACCGCCGGCACACCGCCGCAAATGATTCCTCGTGCTTCTCCACCGCCACCACAAATCGCATCCGTTCTTCCACTGCACAGGTCTCCGTCCATCCCATCGGCAAGGCCCTCCTCGCCGATCAGTTGACCTGTTACCCATGTCGCCGGTCTATTCTGTTACCCATGTAGCCGGTTAGGACCGGTTGGGCTCCCTCCCCCCTTGGGGGGGAGGGCTGGGGAGAGGGGTGGCCCCGGGCGAGACGCTCGATGGGAGCGGCGTCGGCGCAGGATCCCTGCGCATCATCGCAAGGGAGTTTGAGAGACCACCCGCGGGTTACCCCTCTCCCTAACCCCCCCCGCAAGGGGGGAGGGAACCCTGTCGCCGGTGCGTCCCTTACAGGCGGTCCCTTAAGCCGCGCTCGCCTTCAGCTTCCGGTACTCCGTCGGCGTCACGCCGGTGGTCGCCTTGAAGGCGCGGTTGAAGGGGCCGAGGGACTGGAAGCCGGCGTCCATGGCGATGGTGATCACGGGGACTTCGGCCTGGGCGGGATCGGCGAGCGCGGCCTTGGCTTCCTCGATGCGGTGGTTGTTGAGGAAGACGTTGAAATTGCGATAGCCGAGCCGCTGATTGATCAGGCGCCGCAAGCGGTACTCCGGAATCTTCAGCCGAGTCGCCAGCGTGCCGATGGTGACGTTGTCCTGGCGGTAGATGCGCTCGTCCGCCATCAGGCGCATCAGGGCATTGACCAGCTTCTGGTCGGTGGCCTCCCCCATCGCGGCCGACTGCGCATTGGCAATGAGGGGCTCGACCGGCGCGGCGAACAGATCGGCGCCATCGACGCGCATCATCGACCAAGTGATGGCCGCGACGATGGCGGCGAGCACGGCCATATTGAGCAAATTGGCCCACTCCACGGTTACGCGGCTGCCGGCATAGGCGATCTGCAGCAACGCGTTCATTCCGCCGTACAGCGCAGAGGCCGCGACGATGAAGACACGGACACGACGGCGGCGCTCGACCAGATCCGCCGACCATGATCCGATGGTCTGCGCCACGGCAAGCACGATGAAGACGAGCACTAGCAGATTGACCGTGGTAATCGCCACCTGCGCGTGGCCGCCGGGCGCGATCCACATGCAATTGACGAAGCTGAACGCCACCACCGCGGCCCAGATCAGGCCGTGCCACCAGCGCAGGGCGAAGGCGTCATCGAACAGCGCGCGGGTGAACAGCCAGAACACCACGATGCCGCCGGTCGCGAGCGCGATCAGCGGCGCGTGCCAGACCGAGATCGGCGGCCCGGCGCCAATCGACGCGGTCACCGCATGTGCGGCCGCGCCGAGCGCGAAGGCGATCACGAGCCGCCCGGCCAGCACGTTGCGGAAATCCGCGAACATCGAAGCCGCAAGCACCAGCAGCAGCGTCACGGCGGCGGCGCGCAGGCAGAGTTCGGTTGCGGCCAATGTCATCGGTCGAAAGGATCTCCGGGTCAGCCGAACAATCGTCGCTCAGGCGGGGTTTTTCAAGCCGGATCGCGGCGCCAGCGCTCGCGCGTCGTGACCCAGATATCGACGACATCGCCCTCGAGCCTGCCTGGGCCCTCGTTGACCGCACCGAGCCGCCGCGCCACGGCCTGTGACGCTACGTTGGCCGGATCGATGCAATGGATGATGCGGTCGAGGGTAAAGTTGGCAAATACCCAGTCGATCGCGGCGCGCGCGGCCTCCACGGCGTAGCCCTTGCCGCGGCATTCCTTGGCAATGCCCCAGCCGACCTCGAAGCCCGGCCATTCCGGCGGACAATACGGGCCGACACGGCCGATATAGCGGGCGGAGGATTTCTCCTCGACCGCGAACATGCCGAAGCCGTACAGCACCCAATGGCCGGAGATGACCGCGGCGTTGCGCCAGCCCTTCAGCTCCGACGTGACGGGCTGGTGATCCGGCGTGATGAAGCGCGCCGTCTCGGGATCGGACAGCATCCGCGTATTCTCGGCGATATCGGACGCGCGCCATGGCCGCAGGATGAGGCGCGCGGTCTCGATCACGGGACCATCGACCTGCAACAATTTTGCGCCGGGCTTGATCGGCGAAACCATGAGGATCTCCGGTTTCCAAGATTGCTCTGTTATCACGCGCCCGCACGCGCCAGAAGTATCTCTGTCGTCCCTGCCTAGTGCGCGGACGCGCGTTCGCGTGACCCGTTGGCTTGGCCGGGACGACGATTGGAGTATGATCGCCACACCACTGCTAAGGAGTCCGACATGAGCTGGCAGCCCTCGACCGATCCCGAACTCGGCAATCCCAAGACCTGCGACGCGCTGGATCTGATCATCGTGCCGCGCACCCGCGATCTCGGCGACGGCTTTGCAGTGCGCCGCGCGCTGCCGCATGGCAAGCGGCAGATGGTCGGGCCGTTCATCTTCTTCGACCATTTCGGCCCGGTGCAGTACCTCGCCGGCAAGGGCATGGATGTGCGGCCGCATCCGCATATCGGGCTCGCCACCGTCACCTATCTGTTCGACGGCAGCATCATGCACCGCGACAGCGAGGGCAACATCCAGGAGATCCAGCCCGGCGCGATGAATTTGATGACCGCGGGCCGCGGCATCGCGCATTCCGAGCGCACCCCCGACGTGCAGCGCCGCGACGGCCAGAAGATGCTCGGTTTGCAAAGCTGGATCGCGCTGCCGGCGGGCAAGGAGGAGATCGCGCCCTCGTTCCAGCACTACGGCGCGGGCGACCTGCCGATGATCTCCGAGCGCGACTTCACCGCGCGCGTGATTGCCGGCTCGGCCTTCGGCATCACCTCGCCGGTCAGCATGGTCTCGCCCTGGTTCTATACTGAAGTGACCGCGCAGGCCGGCACCTCGGTGCCGCTCGATCCCGATCACGAGGAGCGCGCGATCTATCTCGTCGACGGCGAGGTCGAGATCGCGGGCGACCGCCACGAGGGGCCGCGGCTCCTGATCTTCCGGCCCGGCGACCACATCACCGTGAAGACGCTGCGGCCGACCCGCATGATGTTCCTCGGCGGCGACGCGCTGGAAGGGCCGCGCCACATCTGGTGGAATTTCGTCTCCTCCTCGAAGGAGCGGATCGAGCAGGCCAAACAGGACTGGAAAACCGGACGTTTCGCGCAGGTTCCGCAGGAACACGAGTTCATTCCGCTGCCGGAGTGAGCTATTTCCTGTGATAATCTATGGCGCCCGCACGCCTCGTGCGGGCGCTCGTCTTTGCAAAACTACCGAGAAAGCCCACGCCCATGACCGCGATGCTATCCAGCGATTTGCCCCTGCCCCGGATCGGCCGCGGCAAGGTGCGCGATATCTACGCCGTCGGCGACGATCGCGTGCTGCTGCTCACCACCGACCGCATCTCGGCGTTCGACGTGGTGATGGCGGAGACCATTCCGATGAAGGGCGCGGTGCTGACCCAGATCAGTGCGTGGTGGTTCCGGCAACTCGAAGGCACCGTGCCGCATCACATGATCAGCGCCGATGCCGACGAGATCATCCGCGCGGTGCCGGAACTGAAGAACCATCGTGCCGACATTCTCGGCCGCGCGATGCTGTGCAAGCGCACCACGGTGTTTCCGATCGAATGCGTGATCCGTGGCTACATCTCGGGCTCCGCCTGGAAGGAATACGCCGCCGAGGGCACGCTTGCCGGCGAGAAGCTGCCACCGGGCCTGGTCGAGAGCCAAAAGCTCGCGCCCGCGATCTTCAGCCCGGCGACTAAGGCCGAGGCCGGCCATGACGAGAACATCACGGTTAGCCGCGTGCGCGAGATTGTCGGCGCCGACGTCGCCGCAACGCTCGAGAAGATGGCGCGCGATGTCTACGCTTACGGCGAGCAGACCAGCCGCGCCCGCGGCATCATCATCGCGGATACGAAATTCGAGTTCGGCCGCGACAAGGACGGCCGCGTCATCCTGATCGACGAGGTGATGACGCCGGATTCGTCGCGCTTCTGGGCGGTCGACGCCTACAAGCCCGGCCAGCCGCAGCCGAGCTTCGACAAGCAGCCGCTGCGCGATTATCTCGACGTCGAGCGCCGCGCCGGCCGCTGGAACGGCGACGCCCCGGCCCCGCCGCTGCCGGAGAGCGTGGTGGATGCGACGAGCAAGCGGTATCTCGAAGCGTATCGGCGCGTGACCGGAAGCGAGCTGAAGATCTAGCCAGTCGCATTTGCAGACTGCCGTCCTCATAATCGATCTATCACCGTCACCCTGAGGTGCTCGCGAAAGCGAGCCTCGAAGGGTCGGCGGCCACCAGTGAGGCCGTGCATCCTTCGAGACGCGCTACGCGCTCCTCAGGATGACGGGGAGAGAAGGACACGCGTCTCCTTTTTTGCCCGCCCTACGGAATTGCGCCTTCCACCGCGGGATTGCGTGCGCGTCGCCACTGATGTCACTCTCCGGGCACAACAAGGAACAGCCCCAGGGAGCGACCCATGTCCGATGCCGATACCGTGCTCGTCGAGCACGACGGTCCTGTCACCATCATCTCCATCAACCGCCCGCACAACCGCAACGCCGTCGATGGCGCCACCGCGCGGAAACTGTATGACGCGTTTCTCGCGTTCGACGCCGATGCGGGCGCATCGGTCGCGGTGTTCACCGGCACCGGTGGTTACTTTTGCGCCGGTGCCGATCTGAAGGCGGTGGCGGCGGGCGATCCCGAGAAGAAGCGCGAGGTCGGCGGCCACAACACGATCGCGCCGATGGGTCCGAGCCGGCTGCGGCTCTCGAAGCCGGTCATCGCCGCGATCGAAGGCTTTGCGGTCGCCGGCGGCATGGAGCTCGCGCTGTGGGCCGACATGCGCGTGGTCGCCGAGGACGCTACCTTCGGCGTGTTCTGCCGCCGCTTCGGCGTGCCGCTGATCGATCTCGGTACCATCCGCCTGCCGCGGTTGATCGGCCATTCGCAGGCGATCGATCTGATCCTCACCGGACGCCCGGTCACAGGCGCGGAGGCGCATCGCATGGGGCTCGCCAACCGGCTGGTGCCGAAGGGCGAGACCCGCGCGCATGCCATCGCACTCGCCAAGGACATCGCGAAATTCCCGCAGAACTGCATGCGCGCCGACCGCTTGTCGGCGCTGCGGCAATGGGACCTCGATGAGGAGGAGGCGATCAAAAACGAGATGCGCGGCGGCCTCGAGGTGATCACCTCGGGCGAAACGCTGGCGGGTGCAACGCGCTTTGCCTCCGGCGTCGGCCGTCACGGCGCCTTCGGCAGCGAGGTCGGCCACAGCTAACACACACGATCGCCTGCCTTCTCCTTCCCCCTGAAAAGGGGGAAGGCCGGGATGGGGGTTCAGCCGCAGGCGACGCTGTATGTGGAGAGAGTTGATCCCCACCCGCTTTGCTCTGAAGAGCAAAGCGACCTCCCCTTGAAAAGGGGAGGTTATGCGAAGAGACCGTCCCGGATTTCGCTTCGCTCATCCGGGCTAGGAAGGTGAGACTGAACTAAAGCAACCCGCGGCTTGCGCTCGCCGCAAGCTCGTCCATCAACGCCTTGTCTTGATAGCGCGCCAGCGAGAGGCTGCGGGCGAAGGCTGGCGCTGGCGCACCGGCGACGGCGCGGGCACAGAGATCGCCGGCGGCGCAGGCGCCCATCGTGCCGTAGCCTGACAGCGCGGCGGCAAGGAACACGCCCGGCGTTTTCGCAGGCCCGATCAGCGGCCAGTTTTCCTTCGTCATCGGATAGTAGCCGCCGTAATGCACGCGGTCGCGCGGCAGTGCACCGAGATACTGCGCGAGACGCGGCTGCAGCCGGCTCGCGGCGCGCAGCACGACTTCGGGGAAATAGGGGTTCAGCTCCGGCTCGCGCAGCGGCGCCGTGGTCGGCTCGGCGTTGAAGGCCCAGCCGAGCTTGATCCATTCGCCGTGATCGCGGCCGTCGGGCCGGCAATGGATGCTGCCCGGCATCGGTGCCAGCAGCTGCGCAAATTCCGGCGCAGCCGCCAGTTCTTCGCGTTCGTCATCGGACCAGGCCAGCGTCTGGCCGTCGAGATCGATAGCGAACGGCATCTTGCGATCGACCACGCGGTTGTGATCGGCGAACGCGATCTTCTGCTGCAGCACATTGACGATCGGCAACGCCTCGCGATGCATCGCCCCGACTTGCGCCGCGAACGGCCCCGCGGCATTGACGATGATGTCGGCCTTGATGGTCTGCCGCGCGCCGTCGGCCAGCACATCGACCGTAAAGCGATCGGCTTTCGCGATGCCGACGACCCTGGCCTGCTGAAACTGCGCGCCAAGCGGCCGCATGATTTCCAGCATGTACTGGCCGAGCTGTTGGCCGCTGATGTCGCCCGCGCGGCGGATGTGCAGCGCTGTCGAGACCTTCTTGTCGAATGCCGGGTAATGGGTCTGGATCAGATCGCGGCCGAGCAGAACGTCGACGCCGTCGGGCGCGCGCTGCCAGTCCGCCGAATGCGGCGGCAGGTAGCCGCGGCTCTCCCCCTCATGCAGGCGGATCAGCTTTGTGGCCTGTTCGCCGTAGCCGGCATAGAGTTGCTGCAACAGCTCCCCGGGCTTCTCCTCGCGTGTCACCAGGAGGTATCCGCGCCGCGTCATGTGGATGCGGTTGTCGCTGCGGCGCGCGATCTCCTCCATCAGGTCGGTCGAATGATTGGTGAAGTCGGCCATCGTCGGATGCGGCCACCAGTTGCGGTAGTTCTCGCCCGACTGCGCCGAGGTCAATGCCATCGGCTGCCCTTCATCGACGATCAGGAGACGCGAACGCTTGTGCTGAACGGCGAGGTAATAGGCCGTGGCGATGCCGACGATGCCCGCACCGATCACCAGAATTTCGACGTCATTGGTCTTCACGCATATTCTCCTACGGCTCGAACGGAGCCGGTGATTGTCTGAAGTGTCTGATGGCGATCAGGCCGGGCGTCCTTCACCCACATCGCGCAACGCCTGGCGCTGCGCCGAACGCAGCGTCTTCTGCGTCTCCTCGATATGATCACGCAGCAGCCGGACCGCCTTCTTGACCTCGCCGTCGCGGCAGAATTCGAGCAGCCGGTAATGCTCGCGCTGCAGACGTTCCTTGCCGGTCGCTTGCGACACCAGCGCCCGGGTGAATCGGCCGACATGGCCGTAATTTGCCTCGATCATGCTGAGCAGCCGCGGGCGATTGCACGGCGCGTAGAGCGTGGCGTGGAATTTCCAGTTGAAGGCGCCCCATCGCGCTGGATCAGGCTCGGCGTCGTAGTCGCGGAGGATTTTCGTCGCCGCATCGAGATCGATCTCACCCATCGCGGGGATCGCCAATCGCAGCGCGTGGCATTCGAGCGCGATGCGGATCTCGAGCAGTTCGATCACCTGGTCGATCGACATGTCGGAGACGACAGCGCCGCGGTTGGGCAGGAAGGTGACGAAGCCCTCGGCCTCGAGCTGGCGCAGCGCCTCACGCACCGGAATCCGGCTGGTCCCAAACCGCGCGGCGAGCTCGTCCTGGCGCAGCTGCAAGCCGGGCGCGAGCTCGCCCGAGCTGATCGCAGCCCGCAGCGCCTCGCGCACGGCATCCGGCGCGGAACCGTGAGGTCCGGCCCCTCGTTGGCTGGTGGCGATTGCAGGTTCCATCCGGCGTCTCTCTTGCTGGTCGATCCAGAATATCCGACGATGTCACGATTGTATAAAATCGTATTGCCGATTATGCAATCATGTGTATAAAATCATGCTCGATCGTATCCAGTTTTGCTGCTAGCCGCGAGAGCCTGATGAGGTCAACTATCAAGCGATTGATTTTACTCGCCTTTCTTGCGACAGCGGCATCCTCCGGCCCGGCGCTGGCCCAATCGCCCGGCGGCACCCTGGCCAAGATCCGCGATGCCGGCGAGATCCGGCTCGGGCACCGCGACGTGTCGGTCCCGTTCTCCTATCTCGACGACAACCAGAAGCCGGTCGGCTTTGCGATGGACCTCTGCGCGCGCATCGTCGACGCAGTGAAGAGCGAGCTCAAGCTGCCGGCGGTGCAGACCAGGCTGCAGCCGATCCAGCTCTCCACCCAGATACCGCTGATCGAGAACGGCACCATCGACATCGTCTGCGGTCCCGCGACCAACACGCTGGAGCGGCAGAAGGTCGTCGCCTTCAGCAACACGATCTTCGTGTCGAGTATCCGTGCAGTGGTGGCAAAGGACGCGCCGATCAAGACCTTCGAAGATCTCGGCGGCCGGCCGGTCGCGCTGACCTCGGGCTCGACCTCGATAGGACTGTTGAGCGCGCGCGCCCAGGAGAAGAATTTTCAGACCAAGGACATTCTGACGGCGGACCATGCCGCATCGTTCCTCGCGCTGACCACCGGGCGCAGCGACGCCTTCGTAATGGACGACATTCTGCTGGCAAGCCTGATCGCAGGCAGCCGCAACCCGGCGGACTGGCGCATCATCGACGACAGCCTGCGCACCGAGCCCTACGGGCTGATCATCCGCAAGGGCGATCCGGAGTTCAAGACGCTGGTCGACAAGACGCTGGTCGCGATGATGAAGAGCGGCGAATTCGAGGCGCTCTACGCCAAATGGTTCACGCGGCCGATTCCACCGAAGAGCGTGAACCTGAATTTCCCGATGACGACGCCGCTGAAGGACGCCGTCGCCAATCCGAACGACAAGGGCGTGTGACGAAGCGGCGCCGCCAATAGCAACAACGTGGGGCCGATCCGAACCACGTCAGGCCGTCCCAACCCGCCCGGCGCGGCTCCGCCCGCGGGAGAATGCAGCGCCGGTGCTGCAAAATGGCCGGATAGTCGATCAATCGCGATGAGGGCGTAACCTTTCGTCTCTCCCAGCGAACCTCCCTTCAGGCGCACCGTGACCGGTTCGCTGACAGCGCGGCTGCTTGTATCTGCATCGCCCATCTCTGATTGGAGGAATGAAAATGTCGAATCGCATGTTGCCCGCGCTAGTCGCGGGTGCCTTCGCCGCGGCCATCGGCTCCTTCGCGGCGGTCTCCGCCAACGCCGAGGATGCCATGAAGCCGATGAGCCAAGCGGATATGATGAAAATGCGGGAGGCGAACCAGAAGAGAATGGTCGCCGAGAAGCTGGAAAAATGCTTCGGAGTTGCGCTGAAGGGGCATAACGATTGCTATGCTGGCGCTGGAACGACGTGCGCCGGCACGAGTACGGCCGATTATCAAGGTAACGCCTTCAAGCTCGTGCCTCATGGCACCTGCACCGCGATGTCGACACCCAAGGGCAACGGAAGTCTGACTCCGAAAGCCTGAAGCATCGTCGTTGGCGGGCGGGCCAGGGTCCGCCCGCGCTGCTTTCTGACCGGAGGCCGCGATGTCGTCTTCGCATATTCCGCCGACGCCGGTTGCGCCGCGTGCCGGAGTTGGGCTCAAGGCCGAACACTACCGCACGATCGTCGAGACCAGCCCCGATGTCGGCTTCTTCGAGGTCCATGCCGAAAACTACATGGGCGGAGGCGGCCCGCCGCATCGTTACCTGACCGCGGTCCGCGAGCGCTATCCGCTGTCGATCCACGGCGTCGGCTTGTCGATCGGAGCGGATCGGCCGCTCGACCGGAACCACCTGGAGCGCTTGAAGGGTCTGATCGAGCGCTATGAACCGGGGTTGTTTTCCGAGCATCTAGCCTGGTCATCGCACGACACCTTCCTCAACGACCTGCTGCCGCTTCCTTACACTGCAGATACGCTCGTACGCGTCTGCGAGCACATTGACGAGATCCAGACGACGATCGGCCGCCAGATGCTGCTTGAAAATCCCTCGACCTATCTCGCTTTCGCCGAGAGCACCTATTTCGAGATCGACTTCATTGCCGAAGCCGTACGGCGCACCGGATGCGGCCTGCTGCTTGACGTCAACAACGTCCATATCGCATCGACCAATCAGCAATGGGATGCGAAGGCCTATATCGATGCCTATCCGCTCGGACATGTCCAGGAAATCCATCTCGCGGGCTACACTCACGAAGCCGACGAAGCGGGACGCCCGTTGCTCATCGACACGCACAATCGCGCGGTGGACGACATCGTCTGGGACCTCTTCGCCCATACCGTTCGGCGGGCCGGCCCGACGCCGACCTTGATCGAGTGGGATGCCGATGTACCAACCTGGCCGGTGCTGAAGGCCGAGGCCGATCGTGCGGAAGCGACCATGTTGACCGGCACGCCTTCGGAGCAGCGTCATGCCGCGGCTCGCTGAACGGCAACGGCGCTTCGCCGAAGCGTTGCTCGATCCCGAGCTGCCAATTCCGCCTGGCCTGATCGGTCCTGATGGTAAGCCGAGCGAACGGCGCTTCGCTGTCTATCGCAACAACGTCGTGGCTGGATTGATCGACACGCTGCAAGCTGCGTTTCCCGCAGTTTGCCGGATCGTCGGCGTGGAATTCTTCCGTGCGATGGCCCGCATCTACGCTGCGAGCAGTCCCCCGGATTCACCGATCATGCTCGGCTACGGCGCAAGCTTTCCTGATTTCATCGAGGCGTTCGAGCCGGCGACCATCCTGCCATATCTGGCCGATATCGCCCGTATCGAACGAGCCTGGACGGAAGCCTATCACGCCTTCGATGCGGCTCCGATTGATCCAACCATCCTCTTGGGCGTTGCGCCGGATGCGTTGCCGGCGCTTCAGCTCCGGCTTCACCCCTCCGTCCGCGTCGTCCGCTCCCGCTTCCCGGCTCTGACCATCTGGCGCATGAATGTCGGCGATGGCGTTCCGCATCCGGTAGACCTCGATGCCGGCGGCGAAGATACACTTGTCGCGCGGCCGGAGGCCGACGTCGAACTGCGCGCTTTGCCGGACGGCGGTGCGGATTTCCTGAGCGCGCTCCTTGACGGGCTATCCGTTCTGGAAGCGACGAAGGCCGCCTTCATATCCGACAGTAGTTTCGACCTTCCTGCCAATCTCTCGGGCCTTCTGCTGGCCGGCGCGGTTGTCGGCTATCGCCGTACCGGAGAAGCGGTGGCAACGGCTTGCGCGTGACTATCATGATTAGAGCGTTCGCCAGTCTCACGAATATCGACCAGATGGCGCGGCGTAGCCTGAACGAGCTCCGGCGGCTGGCCCTGCTCGTCGCGCCGCCTGTCCTTCGCGTCGCACTTGCCGTTCCCTTTTTCCGCTCAGGTCTCACCCGCTGGGATGGCTTCCTGTCACTGTCGCCAAGCGCAGCCTACCTCTTCGAGGAGGAGTTCAAACTCCACGTCTTCGGCGGCGTCTACGACTTCCCGGCCCCGCTCATCGTCGCGCACGTCACCGGTATGGCCGAGATCGTACTCCCGATCCTGCTTGTTCTTGGCCTCGGGACGCGCTTGGCCGCGCTCGGCCTGCTCATCATGACGGGTGTGATCCAGCTCGTCGCTCCGGACGGCTGGGCCAACTTTCATTTGCCCTGGGCGGCCATGGCGCTCGCCGTGGTCGCGCTCGGCCCCGGTCCCCTCTCGCTCGATCATCTGCTCGACAGGCTGGGCCATGCTGGCAAAACGGGAGGGGCGGCCTCATGATGATCACGACCCATCCTGCAAGGTGGAGAAGATCCGGACCCACGCGCATACGGGTACCGCGCGCATGGAAAGCGTCCCGGCGATGACCCGAGAACCGCACATTCAGCCCATGCCTCTGAGGATCGTCGCCAGACGCGATCGCCCGGCGGAACCTGCCCTCGGCACGCCGCGGCTGGACGACAATCAGGGAAGCCCTGCGATACCCGATGTGGATTGGACCATTCTGATGGCGCGGGCCCAGGACGGCGACAGCGCGGCCTATCTCCGCCTGTTGCAGGAAGTGGCACCATATCTGCGCACCCTGGCAGCACGACGGCATCGCAATCCGGACGATGTCGAGGACGCGGTTCAGGACGTTCTCCTGACCGTCCATACGATCCGACATACCTACGACCCCACCCGGCCATTCGGCCCATGGCTCGTTGCGATTGCCAATCGCCGCTTCATCGACCGCCTGCGCCGGCAAGGCCGGCTCCAGGCCCGCGAGAGGCCACTGACTGCCGAACACGAAACCTTTGCCGAGCCCGCAACGAATCTTGAAGAGAAGCTCGATCAGCATGGCTTGGAAGGGGCCATCGACAATCTTCCACCCACACAGAAGAAGGCGATCGAGTTGCTCAAGCTCAAGGAACTGTCGTTGAAGGAAGTGTCCTCGATGAGCGGATTGTCGATCGCCTCCCTCAAGGTCGCGACCCACCGCGCCTTGCAGAACCTGCGCAAGATGCTGACCGACCGAAGCGACGGGGAATAATCGATGAAAACGCCCGATCTCATCGCTGCGCTCGCCAGGGACCTGCAACCGGTCAAGCGACTGCGCCCGCCAATCGTCCGTGCCACCTGCTGGCTCGTGCTCGCGAGTCTCGTGCTGATACTGCTCGCCGTCAGCCAAGGCATTCGTCAGGATCTCGTGTTGCGACTGCACGATCCGATCTTCGCACTGAGCATGGTGTCCTCGCTGCTGACCGGTGCGCTGGCCGCAATCGCCGCGTTCCAAGCGAGCCTTCCGGACCGACCACGGCGCTGGCTGCTTCTGCCATTGCCAGCCCTGGTCGTCTGGTTATCGAATATCGGTTACCAGTGCCTGACCCAATGGATCGGAGTCGGCCCTGAAGGCATCGTGCCAGGAGAGGCGGCGCGCTGCTTTGCTACCCTCGTGCTGACCAGCCTGCCGCTTTCGCTCACCATGCTGGTGATGCTTCGCTACGCGGCGCCTCTGCGTCCGACCGCAGCAACCTTGATGGGCAGCCTCGCGGTCGCCGCGATTGCCGCCAGCGCTCTGTCTCTTTTTCATGCAATCGACGCCACGGCGATGATCCTGATGTGGAATCTCGGCACGGCGATGCTCTTCGTCGGGCTCGGTACCGCATTCGGCCAAAGGATGTTTCGGTGGGTCGCACCGAGGCAGTCCTCCATCGGAAATTGAGATCGCCGGCGGGCGATGACCTATCGGCGGTCAGCCAAGTCCCGATGAGATCAGGG
Source organism: Bradyrhizobium sp. USDA 3364 (assembly GCF_054056355.1). Taxonomy (NCBI): domain Bacteria; kingdom Pseudomonadati; phylum Pseudomonadota; class Alphaproteobacteria; order Hyphomicrobiales; family Nitrobacteraceae; genus Bradyrhizobium; species Bradyrhizobium sp. USDA 3364. The sequence continues at coordinate 2,930,020 of NZ_JBSRYG010000002.1, read as the reverse complement.
TGAATTCTCATCGCGCTTCACCTTGTTGTTTGGGCGTGATCTCCGCGCAAAACGCCTGGCGTTTGCCGCGAGGGAAGGCCGCTGTGCATTTTTCCGGATCGCGCCCTAGAAGTCGACCGTCATCGAAAGCCACAGCGTCCGCGGCATGCCGCTGATCACGTAGCCGGTTGGATTGCCGATCCAGTAGTGCTTGTCGAACAGATTGGTCAGGGACTCGCGTGACTGGCAGCAAAAGCCCGGCCCTGATTCAATCAGGGCCGGGCTCGAGCGAATGGATAATGACGGCGATCAGACACCGGCCATCATCACGTATTTGATCTCGACATATTCATCCATGCCGTGGCGCGAGCCTTCGCGGCCGAGGCCCGATTCCTTGACGCCGCCGAACGGGGCGACCTCGGTCGTGATCAGGCCGGAGTTGACGCCGACCATGCCCGACTCCAGCGCTTCCGCGACGCGCCAGACGCGGCCGATGTCGCGCGAATAGAAGTAGGAGGCTAGGCCGAACGGCGAGGCGTTGCACATCGCGATCACGTCGGCCTCGTCCTTGAAGCGGATCACCGGCGCGAGCGGCCCGAAGGTCTCTTCGTGCGACACCAGCGCGTCCGGCCGCACGTCCGACAGCACCGTCGGCTCGAAGAAGCTGCGGCCGAGCGAGGAGCGCTTGCCGCCGGTCACGATCTTGGCGCCGCCCTTCACGGCATCCGCAATGTGCCGCTCGACCTTCTCGATCGCCTCCATGTTGATCAGCGGCCCCTGCGTCACGCCGGCTTCCGTGCCGTCGCCGATCTTCATCTCGGCGACCTTCTTGGAGAGCTTCTGCACGAACTGGTCGTAGATCTTGTCCTGGGCATAGAGACGGTTGGCGCAGACGCAGGTCTGGCCCATGTTGCGATACTTCGAGACGATGGCGCCTTCGACAGCCGCATCGATATCGGCATCGTCGAACACCACGAACGGCGCGTTACCGCCGAGCTCGAGGCCGAGCTTCTTCACGCCGACCGACGCCTGCCGGGTAAAGGATCTTGCCGACCTCGGTCGAGCCGGTGAAGCCGACGAAGCGCACCGCCGGATGCTCGCACAGCACCTTGCCGATCGGCGGCGCGTCACCGGTGATGATGTTGAACACGCCCTTCGGCACGCCGGCCTTCTCGGCCAGCGCGGCGAGCGCGAGCGCCGACAGCGGCGTCTCGTTGGCCGGCTTCAGCACCACCGTGCAGCCGGCCGCCAGCGCCGGCGACACTTTTCGCGTGATCATTGAGTTCGGGAAATTCCACGGCGTGATGGCGCCGCAGACGCCGATCGGCTGCCGGATCGCGAGCAGACGCGCATCTGGACGCTGGGTCGGAATGGTCTCGCCATAGACCCGGCGCGCCTCTTCCGCGAAGAACTCGACATAGGCGGCGCCGATATCGACCTCGCCGAGCGCTTCCGCCAGCGGCTTGCCCTGTTCGGAGGTCAGGATCAGCGCGAGATCCTCGCGATTGGCGATGATCAAGTCGAACCATTTGCGTAAGGTGTTGGAACGTTGCTTCGCCGTCAGCTTGGCCCAGGCCGGAAACGCGCGCTGGGCGGCCTCGACGGCCTTGGTCGCATCGTCAGCGCTGAGCTGCGGGATCTTGGTCAGTTCCGCGCCGGTGGCCGGATTGTTGACGGCGAACTCGGGCGTGCCGACCCAGGCGCCGTCGATGTAGCAGCGGTCGCGCAGCAGCGACGGGTCCTTCAGCCGGCTTTGCAGGGTGGATGCTGCAGATTGCGTGGCGCGTGCGGCAACGGGCGGGGTCATGGCGTTACTCCTGGAATTTCTTGGAGGGTATTCGCCGTCTATATAGTCGGAAAGCCGCTGCGATGCACCGGCGCCGGGCGCGACCCTGCTTGGGCGCGAATGCGGCTCTCTCCAGTCATTCCGGGGCGGCTCAAAGAGCCGAACCCGGAATGACAGCGTCACGACACCGCGCCACCACTCATATAGGTCTCGCGGCGGCCGATCATGCGCTCCGCCGCGGCCTTGGCATCCGCCTTGGTCGTGGTCGCGCAGGTCCGGTATTCGAGGTCGGCCTGCGCCCGCACGTCTCGGCGGCCAAACCAGGACTTGGTGCCGGTCAGCAGCAGCGCCAGCGCCTGCGCGACATTCTCGACGGCCTCGAACGAGTGCAGCGCGCCGGTACCTGCGTAGCGGACCTCGTAAAGACCTGGGCTGATCGGCGCCTCGATATTCTCGCTGCGGCCCGGCCGCGGATAGCGCTTCCATTCACTCCATGTCGAAATCATTGCTGCGTCCCCGCAGGGCGAAATGACGAGCCTTTTTGTCAAATCCAGCCCAATTCGCCGCACCGTTTATGCAGCGATCTGAATGCGTTAATGCAAAAAAACAGGTACGAAAATCAATCTGCCGATCACGTTACCGTGGCCGCGTGCGGGGGTCACCGGGGCTTGCGCGGAGTCCACCATAAAATCTGCGCGCGTGGTGAACGCCTGTTGAGCAAGGCCGTTCCTGGCAGGCTCCGCCTTCACGACATCGCGACATCATCGCATCGCGCCCGCCTTGCGGGACCCGAAAAGCGGGAGGATGATCCGCCCACTTCAAAACAATAAACCCCACCGGAGGAAGCCCAATGCAGAGCAAGGCTCAGATCGATCAGGTTTTGCGTCAGAAGAGCGAGGCCAAGGAGATTCCCGGCGTGGTCGCGATCGCGGCCACCGGCAAGGACGTGATCTATGAAGGCGCGTTCGGCAAGCGCGACCTCTCCAAGAGCGATCCGATGACGGCGGACAGCGTGTTCTGGATCGCCTCGATGACCAAGGCAGTGACTTCGGCGGGCGCGATGCAGCTCGTCGAGCAGGGCAAGCTCTCGCTCGATGAGCCGATCGGCAAGCTGTTGCCCGATCTCGCCGCGGTGCAGGTGCTCGACGGCTTCGACGCCAAGGGCGAGCCGAAGCTGCGGCCCGCGAACAAGCCGATCACGTTGCGTCAGCTGATGACCCACACCGCCGGCTTCGCCTACGACATGTGGGACGCCGACCTCGGCAAATATCTGGAAAAGACCGGCACGCCCGGCATCATCACCTGCCTGAATGCCGCGCTGAAGACGCCGATCATGTCAGACCCCGGCACGCGCTGGGAGTACGGCACCAATATCGACTTCGTCGGCAAGGCCGTGGAAGCCGCATCCGGCAAGAAGCTCGATGCCTATCTGCGCGACAACATGTTCGCACCGCTCGGCATGGGCGAGACCGGCTTCAAGATCTCCGACGACATGCGCAAGCGGCTGGTCGGCATGCATGCGCGCGGCGAGGACGGCACGCTCGCGGCGATCCCGTTCGAGCTCGAGCAGAACCCCGAATTCCATATGGGTGGCGGCGGCCTGTATTCGACCGCGGCGGACTACATCAAGTTCTGCCAGATGATCCTCAACAAGGGCAAAGGCAACGGCAATCAGGTGCTCAAGCCTGAGACCGTCGCGACGATGGGGCAGAACCACATCGGCGAGCTCACCGTCAACAAGATGACGACGGCCTTGCCGATGTACACCAACGATGTCGATCTCTGGCCCGATATCGTCAAGAAGTGGGGACTGAGCTTCCTGATCAACACCGCCAAGACGCCGGAAGGCCGCAGCGCCGGCAGCCTCGCCTGGGCGGGCCTCGCCAACACCTATTACTGGATCGATCCGTCGCGCGATGTCTGCGGCGTGATCCTGACCCAGCTGCTGCCGTTCGCCGACAAGCACAGCCTGGAGGCCTTCGCAGGCTTCGAGAAGGGCATCTATGCCGGCCTCGACGCCGGCAGCGGGCAACGGGCGGCCTGAGGTTCCAGCCAAGCACCGTGAAATCCCTCCCTCAACGGGAGGGATTTTTCATACCCGCCATAGGTCGGGCCTGTCCCGTCGCCGCCAAACGACTAAGATCGCGCAAAAAAGCGCGGCGACACGACCGGGAGGAGGACGATCTTGGCACCCACGGCACCCAAGGCAGACAGCTATGTCTGCGGCATTTCCGATACGCCGCTGCTCGGTGAAACCATCGGCCGCGCCCTCGACCGCGCACGCGCGCGCTGGGGCGACCGCGAGGCGCTGGTCTCGCCCAGCCACAATGTGCGCTGGACCTGGAACGAATTCACCGACCGTGTCGAGGCACTGGCGTCGGGCTTCCTCGCGCTCGGCCTGCAACGCGGCGAGCGCATCGGCATCTGGTCGCTGAACCGGCCGGAATGGACGCTGACGCAATTCGCCGCCGCGAAAGCCGGGCTGATCCTCGTCACCATCAATCCGGCCTATCGGCTGAGCGAGCTCGAATTCGCGCTCGGCAAGGTCGGCTGCGCCGCGATCGTGACCGCGACCGCGTTCAAGACCTCGGCCTATATGGAGATGCTGAACACGCTGCTGCCCGAGCTTGCGAGCGCCGAGCCCGGTCACCTGCGTTCGGCGCGGCTGCCGCAATTGCGCGCCGTGGTCCAGATCGGCGGACCGGCGGCGCCGGGCACGATTCCGTTCGAGCAGGTCGCGCAGATGGGCGGCGCGCGCCATCGCGAGCAGCTTGCGGCGCTCGGCGAAACTTTGCAGTTCGACGATCCCGTCAATATTCAATTCACCAGCGGCACCACCGGCTCGCCCAAGGGCGTGACGCTGACGCATCACAACATCCTCAACAACGGCTACTTCACCGGCCGCGCCATGCGGCTGACCGAGCAGGACCGCATCTGCATTCCGGTGCCGCTCTATCACTGCTTCGGCATGGTGATGGGCAACCTCGCTTCCGTCACGCTCGGCACCACCATGGTGTATCCCGGCGAAGGCTTCGATCCGCTGGCGACGCTGACGACGATCGCGCAGGAGAAATGCACGACGCTGTACGGCGTGCCGACCATGTTCATCGCCGAGCTCGACCATCCGGAATTTTCGCGCTTCGATCTGTCCTCGCTGCGCACCGGCATCATGGCCGGCGCGCCCTGCCCGATCGAAGTGATGAAGCGCGTCAACACCGAGATGAACATGCGCGAGGTGACGATCGCCTACGGCATGACCGAGACCAGCCCGGTGAGTTTTCAGAGCGCGACCGACGATCCGCTGGAGCGGCGCGTCTCGACCGTGGGCCGCATCCATCCGCATGTCGAGGTCAAGGTGGTCGATTTCGACGGCAAGGTGGTGCCGCGCGGCGAACGCGGCGAGCTCTGCACCCGCGGCTACAGCATCATGCTCGGCTATTGGGACGAGAAGGAAAAGACGTCCGACGTCCTCGACGCCAATGGCTGGATGCACACCGGCGATCTCGCGGTGATCGACGACGAGGGCTACTGCAACATCGTCGGCCGCATCAAGGACATGGTGATCCGCGGCGGCGAGAACCTCTATCCGCGCGAGATCGAGGAATTCCTCTATCGCCATCCGAAGATCCAGGACGTGCAGATCTTCGGCGTCGCCGACGAACGCTATGGCGAAGAGCTGTGCGCCTGGGTCAGGATCAGGGCCGGCGAGACGCTGACATCAGACGAGGTCCGCGCCTTCTGCCAGGGCCAGATCGCCCACAACAAGATCCCGCGCTATGTCGAGTTCGTCGAGGAATTCCCGATGACGGTAACCGGCAAGATCCAGAAATTCGTGATGCGCGACGCGGTGGAGAAGCGGCTCGGATTGAAGGCGGCGAAGACGGCGTAAGAGCCTGCCCCGCTCCATCAACGTCGTCATGCCAGGGCTCGACCCGGGCATCCACGCCCTCCGATCCGCTTGCAAGAAAGGCGTGGATGGCCGGGTCAAGCCCGGCCATGACAGAGAGAGCGCCGCCCTTAAACCAGCAGCCCCTGCTGCTTCGCCAGATCCTTCAGCGACACCAGCGGCCGGGCGCCGATGTGCTGGATCACTTCGGCGGCGGCGAGTGCGCCGAGACGGCCGGCATTCTCATGACCGATATTGCGCACCAGGCCGACCAGGAAGCCGGCCGCGAACAGATCGCCGGCGCCGGTTGTGTCGACCAGTCTGTCTATCGGCGAGGCCGGCGCCGCTACGACGCCGTCGCCTGAAATCACGACGCAACCCTTCTCGCTGCGGGTGACGACGCCGAGCTTGGTGTCCTTGCCGAACTGCTTCAGCGCGGTGTCGAAATCGGAGGTCTGGTACAGCGAGTGCAGCTCGGACTCGTTGGCGAACACCAGGTCCACGATGCCCTTGCGCATCAGATCGAGGAATTCGTCGCGGTAGCGGTCGACGCAGAACGAATCCGACAGTGTCAGCGCGACCTGGCGGCCGGCGCCATGCGCAATCGTCGCCGCCTTCACGAACGCGTCCTTGGCGTTCTTCGGATCCCAGAGATAGCCCTCGAGATAGATGATGCCGGCGGCTTCAATCTGGGCCGGAATGATGTCGTCGGGCGTCAGGTCCTGCGCGGCGCCGAGATAGGTGTTCATGGTGCGCTCGCCGTCCGGCGTCACCAGGATGTAGGAGCAGCCGGTGGCCGGGCCGGTCTTGGCCGGCGCGGTGTCGAAGGCCACGCCGGCGGCGCGGATGTCGTGAACGTAAAGCTTGCCGATCTGGTCGTCCTTGACCTTGCCGACATAGGCGGCGCGGGCACCGAGACTGCCGACGCCGACGATGGTGTTCGCAGCCGAGCCGCCCGACATCTCGGTCGCAGTGCCCATGTCGCCGTAGATCGCGGTGGCACGCGCCTCGTCGATCAGCTGCATGGAGCCCTTGGTCATGCCGTGACGGGCAAGGAACGCCTCGTCGGTCTGCACCAGCACGTCGAAGATCGCATTGCCGATCCCGAGAATGTCATATTTTGCGTCAGCCATAGACCTGCCTTGTGTTAACGCCACCCAACAAGAGCCGCGACCTATCACGTTACGCCTTGGGGCAGCAAGGGAAGCGGAGGCTGCCAGTTCCGTCATCCTGAGGGCGCGTAGCGCGTCTCGAAGGATGAATCGGCCCCGCTCGTGGCCATCGACCCTTCGAGACGCGCGCAAGGGCGCGCTCCTCAGGGTGACGGGTCGAGTAGAGTGCCGCTGGCAGCAACGCGGGCTGCTGCTATAGAGACACTATGTTCCGCTCCTTCCTCACGGTCTCCTCGGGAACGCTGGCCTCGCGACTGCTCGGTTTCGTGCGCGATTCCGTGATTGCGGCGCTGCTTGGCGCGGGACCCGTCGCGGATGCCTTCCTGGCGGCATTTCAGCTTGTGAATGTTGTACGACGGCTGCTGGCCGAAGGTGGATTGAATGCCGCCCTGGTGCCGGCATGGCTGAAGGCGCGCGATGCCGATGGCCTGGCGGCGGCAACCGCCTTTGCCGGCCGCGTGCTCGGCACCGTCAGCGCCGCTGTCATCGCGGCCGCGCTCGTCATCGGCATGCTGATGCCGCTGGTGATCGCGGCGATCGCGCCGGGCTTCGTCGGCCGCGACACGCTGCAATTCGCCGTCGACGACGCAAGACTGATGCTGCCCTATCTCGCCTTCGCCGGCCCGGTCACCGTGATGATGGCGCTGCTCAACGCGCAGGCACGCTTCGCGCTGACCGCATTCTCGCCCCTGTTGTTCAACATCGCGCTGATATCAGTGATGATTGTGCTGCTGGTGCGGCAGCAGGAACCGATGCAGGCCGCGCTGGTCATGGCGGCCACGATCGGCATCGCCGGCCTCCTGCAGCTGTCAATGCTGGCGCTGCGCGGCGCAAAGCTCGCCGCACCGCTCCGCATCTCCCTTGATCCCGAGATGCGCGGCTTTCTCGGCCGCGCGGTCCCCGGCATGGTCGCAAGCAGCGCGCCGCAATGGCTCGTCGTCGCAGGCGCGGTGATCGCGTCGACCTCGCCCTCGGCGGTGTCCTGGCTTTATTTCGCCAACCGCCTGCTCGAGTTGCCGCTCGGCATTGTCGGCGTCGCCATGGGCACGGTGCTGATCCCGGAGATGACGCGCGCGGTGCGCAGCGGCGAGCACACCGCGATCGCGCATGCGGAATCGCGCGCCCTCGAACTCGCGGTCGGGCTGGCACTACCGGCGACGCTCGGGCTGATGGTGCTGAGCGCGCCGATCGTGCGGATGCTGTTCGAGCACGGCGCATTCACCGCAGCGGATACTGCGGCAACCGCGCAGGCCCTGATCTGGCTGACGCTCGCGCTGCCGGCGCATGTGCTGGTGAAGGCGCTGTCGCCGGCGTTCTTCGCCCGCGAGGACACGCTGACGCCGCTGGCTGCGACGCTGAAGGCCATCGTGGTTGCGATCGCGGCGGCCTTCGTGCTCGGCCATATCTTCGGCGCGAGCGGAATTGCCGCAGGCATTGCGCTCGGCGCCTGGAGCAATGCGCTGGCGCTGATCCGCAGGGGGGCCGCGACGTTCGGCTTTTCGATCGATGGCGACGCGCGCCGTCGACTGCCGCGCATCCTGGCCGCGGCGCTCGCGATGGGCGGCCTGCTATGGCTCGCGGAAGGCACCTTGCCGGCGACCGGCCACCACGGTTTCGTGCAGGCGGCCTCCCTCCTCCTGCTGATCGCGGCCGGCATCGCCGGTTACGGGCTGTTCTTGCAGCTTTTCGGCGTCACCGGCTGGCGCGAGGCGGTTAACGCCGTCAGGCAAAGGCGCCCCGCCTGACTTGCGCGCGCGGGGCTTAAGTGGCAAACGACGCCGCAAAAGCAGCGGCTATTTCCGGGAAATAACACAATGGCGTTCGTTGAACGGGTTTTCTCAGGCGTCCAGCCGACGGGCAATCTGCACCTCGGCAATTACCTCGGCGCCATCGTCAATTTCGTGAAGATGCAGCAGACCCATAACTGCATCTATTGCGTCGTCGACATGCACGCGATCACGCAGGGCGTCGAGGTCTGGGGCGGCCCGGCCGAGCTCGCGCGCAACACCCGCGAGGTGACCGCCGCCTTCATCGCCGCGGGCATCGACGCCAAGAAGCACATCGTGTTCAACCAGAGCCAGATCGCCGGCCATGCCGAGCTGACCTGGATCTTCAACTGCGTGGCGCGGATCGGCTGGCTGAACCGCATGACCCAGTTCAAGGAGAAGGCCGGCAAGGACCGCGAGAACGCCTCCATCGGCCTTTACGACTATCCGGTGCTGATGGCTGCCGACATCCTGCTGTATCGCGCCACCCACGTGCCGGTCGGCGAGGACCAGAAGCAGCATCTGGAGCTGTCCCGCGACATCGCGCAGAAGTTCAACAATGATTTCGGCGATTCGATCCGCGGCCACGGCTTCGCCGACGGCCTGTTCTTCCCGCAGCCCGAGCCGCTGATCACGGGGCCCGCGACGCGGGTGATGAGCCTGCGCGACGGCACCAAGAAAATGTCGAAGTCGGATGCGTCGGACAATTCGCGCATCAACCTCACCGACGACGCCGACACCATCGCACAGAAGATCCGCCGGGCGAAGACCGACCCCGAGCCGCTGCCGTCGGAGGAAATCGGCCTCGAGACTCGCCCCGAAGCCGACAATCTGGTCGGCATCTACGCGGCGCTCGCCGGTATCTCCAAGCAGGAGGTGCTGACGCAATTCGGCGGCGGCCAGTTCTCGACGTTCAAGAACGCGCTGGTCGAGGTTTGCGTCGCAAAACTGGCGCCGATCGCCTCCGAGATGAAGAAGCTGGTCGCCGATCCCGGCCATGTCGATTCGATCCTGGCCGACGGCGCCAACCGCGCCCGCGGCATCGCCGACGAGACCATGCGCATCACCAAGGACATCGTCGGCTTCATCCGTCCGCGCTGACACGCAAGCAGGAACTCCGCGCTCCCTCTCCCAAACGGCGAGGGAGTATGGCAGCATGGGTTGGTTTGGCTCAGCACCGGGACATGCATGACCGCCCAGCGACGAAGCTACGAGACAGGTCACAAGCCGAAATGCCTCGTCATCGTTGACGACACCGCGGAATGGGACCGTGCGGTCTATTACGCCAGCCGGTGGGCGATCCGGGTCGGCGGCGGCGTCGTGATGCTGCGGGTGATCGAGACCGAGGACCAGAACCAGCAATGGCTCGGGGTGGCCGACATCATGCGCGCGGAGGCCGAGGAGGCCGCCAATGAGGCGCTCGACCGCGCCGCCGGCCGCGCCAACGGGATCGCCGCGATCACCCCGGAGCGGGCGATTCGCGAGGGCGACCCGACCGAGCAGATCCTCGACGTGATCGACAAGGACGTCGATATCGCGATGCTGGTGCTGGCCGCCAATCCGGGCGCCGAGGGGCCCGGGCCGATCATCACCACCATGGCCAAGACCATGGGCGCGTTCCCGATTCCCGTGACCATCGTGCCGGGCGGCCTGACCGACGCCGAGATCGACGCCCTGTCCTAGCGCTTTGCCGGCTCCGGCACCGCGCCAGGGCATGGGTAAGGGCCTGGAACCGCGGTTTTGCGGCTTGATCGCGGGCTTTTTAATTGCCATTTCATAGGGGAGCTCAACGCGCCGGCCTTGAACCGGCGACGCCGGAGACAGCAAATGTTCATTCAGACCGAAGCTACGCCCAATCCCGCCACCCTGAAATTCATCCCGGGCCGCCTGGTGCTCGACAGCGGCACCATGGAATTCTCCTCACCCGAATCCGCCGCGCGCTCGCCGCTTGCCGAACGGCTGTTCGCCATTCAGGGCGTCACCGGCGTGTTCTACGGCGCCGACTTCGTCACCGTAACCAAAGCTGACGGCGACTGGCAGCACCTCAAGCCCGCGATCCTCGGCGCGATCATGGAGCACTACATGTCCGGCGCGCCCCTGCTCGCCGACGGCACGGCCGGCAGCGACGATGCGCGCGACGAGGAAGACGAGTTCTTCGACGAGGCCGACGCCGAGACCGTCGAGCAGATCAAGGACCTGATCGAGACCCGCGTGCGCCCGGCGGTCGCCAATGACGGCGGCGACATCACCTTCCGCGGCTTCAAGGACGGCATCGTCTATCTCAACATGAAGGGCTCCTGCGCGGGCTGCCCGTCATCGACCGCGACCTTGCAACACGGCATCCAGAACCTGCTCCGGCACTTCGTGCCCGACGTGCAGGAAGTCCGGCCGATGTGATTTGCGCCGGGTGGGCCGCCAGGCGCAGCCCACCTTCGATACGACACAGTTGATGGTGGGCACGGCACTGCGCGCCTTGCCCGCCCGAGAGGGGGGACGAACGGTGAGCCGGCGAATCGGAAATGGTTCTGACCTTCCGTTCGCCCTGACGTTTGCCCCATGATGATTCTCGCGATCGATACGGCGCTCGACGCCTGCTCCGCGGCGGTGCTCGACACCGCCTCCGGCAACACCATCGCGATCGAATCGCAGGCGATGCAGCGCGGCCATGCCGAGGCGCTGATGCCGCTGATCGCTCGGGTGATGAAAGAGAGCGGCATCGGATTTGCCGGGCTTGACCGCATCGCCGTCACCACCGGCCCCGGCAGTTTCACCGGCCTGCGCGTCGGCCTCTCGGCGGCGCGCGGCATCGCACTCGCCGCTGCGAAGCCGGTGGTCGGGCTGTCGACGCTCGCGGCTTACGCCGCGCCCGTGGTCGCCGAGAATGGCAACAATCCGATTCTGTCGGCGATCGATGCGCGGCACGATCACGTCTATTTCCAGCTGGTGAGCGGCGACGGCAGCCCGATCCTCAAGCCGAAGGTGGCGCCGATCACCGAAGCGCTCGAGGCCGCGCAGTTCGGCGCGCTGCATCTGGTCGGCAACGCCGCAAATATCCTTGCCGAGCGCTGGCCCGCCGGCGCAACGCCGCCGGTGAAAGTCGACAGGCAGCCCGCGCCCGACATTGCCTGGGTCGCCTGGGTCGGCGCGGCCGTCGATCCCGAAACCGCGCCGCCGCGTCCGTTCTATCTGCGCGCACCCGACGCGAAGCCGCCGAAGGATCGGCTCGAAATCAGCGTGCCGCCGTCGACATGATCGGCTGGCTGTCACGATGGTGGGGCGGCGGTCCGCCCGCGGTCGAGCCCGCATCCCTGCGTGACGCGGCGCGGCTCGCGCAATTGCACGGCGCATCGTTTCATCGCGGCTGGGGCGAAGGCGAGTTCGAGGCGATGCTGACCGAGCGCAACACGCTGGTGCACCGGCTGCGCCAGGGCCGCAAGGTGATCGGCTTTGCGGTGTCGCGGATGGCGGCAGACGAAGCGGAAATCCTGTCGATTGCGATCGATTCCAATCAGCGCGGACGCGGCCTGTCGCACGACCTGCTGTTGACCCATCTCGGCCATCTTGCCGGCCGCGGCATCCGCACCATCTTCCTCGAGGTGGAAGAGAATAATCAGCCGGCGCGACGGCTCTATGAAAGGGCCGGATTCGGCGTGATCGGCCGCCGCGAACGCTACTACAAGCAACCCGGTGGGGAACATTTGAACGCGCTTCTGATGCGGCGCGACTTGTCGTAACATCGGCGCGGTGGCAGAACAGCGCCCTGCCCTGCCAACCAAGGCCCAAAGACGATCGAGGACCACTAAGGACCTGCCAAGGACCCATGACGACGGTGAAAATCACGCCTGCGCAGAAGAATACCGGCATCGAGGCGCGCTGCGCCGCGACCGGCATGCGCATGACCGAACAGCGCCGCGTGATCGCACGCGTGCTGGCGGAGGCCATGGATCATCCCGACGTCGAGGAACTCTACCGCCGCTGCGTGGCGGTCGACGACAAGATCTCGATCTCGACGGTCTATCGCACCGTCAAGCTGTTCGAGGATGCCGGCATCATCGAGCGACACGACTTCCGCGAGGGCCGCGCGCGCTACGAGCAGATGCCGGAGAGCCATCACGACCATCTGATCAATCTGCGCGACGGCAAGGTAATCGAGTTCACCTCCGAGGAGATCGAGAAGCTGCAGGCCGAGATCGCGCGCAAGCTCGGCTACAAGCTGGTCGATCACCGTCTCGAGCTCTATTGCGTCCCGCTCGACGAAGACAGCAAGTCGTAGGCGTGCGCGATTTCACGCGACGCGGGCGCGCGCAAGGAAACGCATCACCAGACCATGGGCCTTGATCTCGTCATCTTCGATTGCGACGGCGTGCTTGTCGACAGCGAGGTGATCTCGTGTCGCGCGCATGCAGAAACGCTGACGCGGCACGGCTTTCCGATCACACCCGACGGCGTGCTGAAGCGTTTCCTCGGCGTGTCCGACCGCGAGGCGCGGCGGATCGTCGAGAGCGAACTCGGCCGCGCGCTGCCCGAGACGTTCGAGGCCGAGGTCAAGCACGCGACGCTGAGTTTCTATGCCGACGATCTCAGCGCGATCGCCCATGTCGGCAACGCGATTGCCGCGCTCACTTTGCCGAAATGCGTGGCCTCCAGCGGCACGCCGGAAAAGATTCATCATGGCCTGACCTGCGCCGGGCTCTACGACCAGCTCACGCCGCATATTTTCTCCGCCACGCAGGTCAAGCGCGGCAAGCCGGCGCCCGATCTGTTCCTGTTCGCGGCCGAACAGATGGGCGCCCGGCCGGAACGCTGCGTCGTGATCGAGGACAGCGTGGCCGGCGTCACCGGCGCCCGCGCCGCTGACATGACCGTGCTCGGATTTTACGGCGGCAGCCATTGCACGGCGGAACACGAGGATACGCTGCGCAGGGCCGGCGCGGCCGTCACATTCGCCGATATGCGGCAATTGTCCGATTTGATCGCCCGGATTGGCGCCAAAGCGTTTGCTGGCTGAATTATCCCGACATTCCGGGGCGATGCGTCAGTATCGAACCCGGAATCCCGAGATTCCCCGGGGCGCAATTGCGCCCCTGAGGCTCGTCCCCTCCGGGAGCGCCCCGGAATGACCGGTCGGGACCGCTGGATTTTCCCCGGTTTAAGCTATATTTCAGCCCCGGCGCCCGGATGGCGCCGTTTCCATTTTCCGCTCTCAGGGTTCCATGACGACGCCGCGCAAGCTGCACATCAAGTCCTATGGCTGCCAGATGAATGTCTACGATGCGCAACGCATGGTGGACGCGCTGGCCGGCGAGGGCTTTGTCGAGACCGCGAGCGCCGAAGACGCCGACCTCGTGATCCTCAACACCTGCCACATCCGCGAGAAGGCGTCGGAGAAGGTCTATTCCGAGCTCGGGCGGCTCCGCGTCGCCAAGGACGAGGCCGCGCGGGCGGGCCGCGAGATGAAGATCGCGGTCGCCGGCTGCGTCGCGCAGGCCGAAGGCGCCGAGATCATCCAGCGGGCGCCGACCGTCGACATCGTGGTCGGGCCGCAGAGCTATCATCATCTGCCCGAGCTCTTGAAGCGCGCCAGGGAAAACGGCCGCGCGCTCGAAACCGAATTTCCGGTCGAGGACAAGTTCGGCTTCCTGCCGCAGCCGAAGCCCGACGCGATCCGCGCGCGCGGCATTTCCGCCTTCGTCACGGTGCAGGAAGGTTGCGACAAGTTCTGCACCTTCTGCGTGGTGCCCTATACGCGCGGCGCGGAAGTGTCGCGTCCGGTCAGCAAGATCATCGACGACGTCATGCAGCTCGCCGACAACGGCGTGCGCGAATTCACGCTGATCGGACAGAACGTCAACGCCTATCACGGCGAGGGCCCCGACGGCCGCGTCTGGCCGCTCGGCAGATTGTTGCAGCGACTCGCCGAAATTCCCGGCGTCACCCGGCTGCGCTATTCCACCAGCCATCCGCGCGACGTCGACGACTCACTGATCGCGGCGCATCGCGATTTGCCCGCGCTGATGCCGTTCGTGCACCTGCCGGTGCAATCGGGGGCCGACCGGATCCTCGCCGCCATGAACCGCAAACATACCGCCGATGACTACCGGCGCGTCATCGACCGGTTCCGTGCCGCACGGCAAGACATTGCTTTTTCATCAGATTTTATCGTGGGCTTCCCCGGAGAGACCGAGGAAGAATTTTCCGCCACCCTCGCGCTTGTCATGCAAATCGGGTACGCTGCGGCATATTCATTCAAGTATTCGCCACGACCGGGCACGCCGGCGGCGGAGATGCGGGAGACGGTGTCAGCAGCCGAGATGGACGAGCGCTTGGGGCGGCTTCAGGGATTGATCGACAGCCAGCAATCGGCCTTCAACCGTGCTGTGATTGGCACAACGGTCGATGTGCTGTTCGAGCGCGCCGCGCGCAATCCGGGCCAGATCGTCGGCCGCACCGCCTATCTGCAGCCCGCCCATGTGATGGCATCGCCTGAGATCATCGGTCAGGTCCTCCCGGTGAGGATCGACAGCCTCGAGCGCTACAGCCTGATCGGCGAGCTTGCGACGCCGGCAGCGCGCCTCATTTCGCAGACCATTGGAGCCTGAAATCCTTGCCCAAAAGCGCATCGGATTCGTCTTCGCTTGCTCCCAGCCGCAAACCTGACCGCGACATGCAAATGCCACCCGAGACCCGGCCACCTGAAACTCAGGTCGTCATCGATTTCGACGACAACCGCGCCGCATCCGCGCTGGTCGGCCCTTACGGCCAGAATCTGGCGCTGATCGAGCGGCGGCTCGGCGTCGTGGTCGATTCCCGCGGCAACCATGTCAGCATCGCGGGCTCCCGTGACGGCTGCGACGCGGCGCGGCGTGTGCTGGAGACGCTCTATGCGCAGGCCGTCGCCGGACACGATCTCGATCAGGGCGAGGTCGAGGGCGCGATCCGCGCCGTGCTCGCACAGGGCTCGCTGTTCGAATTCGACAACAAGACCGCCAAGCCGACGTTCGAGACCATCAACCTGCGCAAGCGTCCGGTGCGCGCCCGCACCGCGGCGCAGGATTCCTACATCCGCGCGCTGAAGCGGCATGAGCTGGTGTTCGGTATCGGTCCGGCCGGCACCGGCAAGACCTGGCTCGCGGTCGCCCATGCCGCGCAACTGTTCGAGCGCAAGGAAGTCGATCGCATCATCCTGACGCGGCCCGCGGTCGAGGCCGGCGAGCGGCTCGGCTTCCTGCCCGGCGATCTCAAGGAGAAGGTCGATCCGTATCTGCGCCCGATCTATGATGCGCTGTATGATCTGATGGATGCCCGCGTCGTCGAGCGCGCGCTGCAGGGCAACGAGATCGAGATCGCGCCGCTTGCCTTCATGCGCGGCCGCACCCTCACCAATGCCGCCATCATCCTCGACGAGGCGCAGAACACCACGACGATGCAGATGAAGATGTTCCTGACACGCCTCGGCGAGAACAGCCGGATGATCGTCACCGGCGATCCCTCGCAGGTCGACCTGCCGCACGGCCAGGCTTCGGGGCTCACGGAAGCCGTGAAACTGCTCGACGGCGTCGAAGGCATCGCGCAGGTGCACTTCAAGGCCGAGGACGTCATCCGCCATGAATTGGTGGCGCGCATCGTGGCCGCCTATGAGGGATTGCCGCAAAAGCCGGCAAACGCCAGATCTTGAGACCAATAGCTTCGGCTGCGGGTCCGCATGATGCGGGTTCCGGCCATAACGCAGATTTTGAAACGAAGGTGTCCGCTTTTCCTGCAACCGAGGTTCTCGTCACCGCCGAATGCTGGCAGGCCGAGCCCCATGCCGACGCGGTGATTCATCGCGCTATCGAGGCTGCCGCCGAGATCGCCGACGCCGATGTCGCCGGCGCCGAGCTTGCGGTGATGCTGACCGACGATGCCGGCATCCGCACCCTCAACGCCAACTGGCGCAGCATCGACAAGCCGACGAATGTGCTGTCGTTCCCGGCGCTGCAGCCGGAAGGCGCCGGCGGACTTGACGATGCCCCGCGCATGCTCGGCGATATCGCGATCGCCTATGAGACGACGCGGCGGGAAGCCGATGAAGAACAGAAACCGTTCGATCATCATTTGAGCCATCTCGCGGTGCATGGCTTCCTGCATCTGATCGGTTACGACCACGAGAACGACGACGATGCCGAGGACATGGAAGGTCTCGAGCGCGAGATCCTCGCTTCGCTCGGCATTCCCGACCCCTATGCGGATCGGATCGCCTGACATGCCGGATTCCGAACCTACCCACGACAATCCGCGCAACGTGAGCAACCTGCCCGCCGTGGTGCATGAAGGCGAGGTGCAGCGCCCGGCCGCCGAGGGCTGGCTGGTGCGCGCGATCCGCACGCTGTTCGGCTGGAAGGCCGGCTCGGTGCGCGACGACCTCCAGGTGGTGCTCGACGCCTCGACGCCCGACGACGTCGGCTTCTCGGCGATCGAGCGCACCATGCTGCGCAACATCCTGTCGCTGAACGAGCGGCGGATCGCCGACGTCATGGTGCACCGCGCCGACATCGTCGCGGTCAAGCGCGACATCCCGCTCGGCGAGTTGATGAGCCTGTTCGAGAGCGCGGCGCATTCGCGGCTCGTCGTCTACAACGAAACCCTCGACGATCCCGAAGGCATGGTGCACATCCGCGACCTGCTCGCCTTCATGACCGCGAAGGCGCGCGTCACCGACACGACCAAGACGCGGCGCAAGAAGCCGTTCCCGGCCGGGCTCGACCTGCGCAGCGTCGACCTGGCGCTGCCGCTGGCGGACGCCAATATCATCCGCAAGCTGCTCTATATCCCGCCGTCGATGCGCGCGATCGACCTGCTGGCGCAGATGCAGGCCTCGCGCATCCATCTCGCGCTGGTGGTCGACGAATATGGTGGCACCGATGGATTGGTCTCGATCGAGGATATCGTCGAGCAGATCGTCGGCGAGATCGACGACGAGCACGATTCCGACGAGCCGCCCTCGATCGTTCGCCAGGCGGACAACTCCTTCATCGCGGATGCGCGCGCCAGCCTCGACGATGTCCGCTCGGTGATCGGCGAGGATTTCGTGATCGGCGACGCCGGCGAGGAGGTCGAGACGCTCGGCGGCTATCTGGTGTCGTTCGTCGGCCGGCTGCCGGTGCGCGGCGAGGTGATTTCGGGACCCGGCAACTACGAGGTCGAGGTGCTCGACGCCGATCCGCGACGGGTCAAGCGCGTGCGGGTCACCGCGCGCAAGGAACGGCCGACACCGCGCAAGGAGCGCGAGCGGCGCCGCGAGCAGGCACCGGACTCCGGAAACCCGCAGGCGAATGACAATCTGCCGCCGCCCGGCGAGGGAGCCGGTCCGCAGTGAGGCTGTCAGACAAACTCCGCTCGGTCGGACTTGCGATCATTTTGACCTGGGGATGGAAGCGCGCAGTGCTCGCGCTCGCGGCCGGCGCGCTGTCCTCGCTGGCGATGGCGCCGTTCAACGCCTGGCCGGTGCTGTTTCTGACCTTTTCCATCGCGGTCTGGCTGATCGACGGCAGCGCCGCCGGGCGCTGGCGCGGCCTGCCCGCCGCGGCGATGTCCGGCTTCTGGTTCGGCCTCGGCTATTTCGTGCCAGGTCTGTACTGGATCGGCTACGCCTTCTTCGTCGATGCGGACACCTTCGCCTGGCTGACGCCGTTCGCGGTGCTCGGCCTGCCCGCCTATCTCGCCTTGTTCACCGCCTTCGGCTTCGCGCTCGCGCGGCTGATCTGGCCGCGCGACGCCTCGCGCGTACTGGCGCTCGCGGTCAGCCTGACGATTTCGGAGTGGCTGCGCGGCCATATGCTGAGCGGCTTTCCGTGGAATGCGTTCGGCTATGCGCTGACCGAACCGCTGGCGCTCGCCCAGACCGCGTCGCTGATCGGGCTGTGGGGCATGACGTTCCTGGCGGTCGCGATCTTCGCAAGCCCGGCCGTGCTGATCGACGGCGCCTCGCGCGGGCGCAAGCCGTGGCGGGCGCCGGTCGCCGCGGTGCTGGTTCTCGCCGCGATGTTGGCGTTCGGCGCAGTCCGCCTCTCGCAGCAACCAACCAAAATGGTCGACGGCGTCAAGCTGCGCATCATGCAGCCCGATCTGCAGCAGGACGCCAAGTTCAACTACTCCGCCAAGGCGGCGGTGATGCAGAAATATCTCACATTGTCGGATCGGGCCTCCGGGCCGCATTCGACCGGCGTGAGCGACGCCACCATCCTGATCTGGCCGGAATCCGCTTTCCCGTTCTTCCTGACCAAGGAAGCCGACGCGATGGCGCAGATCGCCGACCTCCTGCCGAAGGGAACCGTGCTGATCACCGGTTCGGTGCGTGCGCCCGATCTGCCGCCCGGCGCCCGCATCACGCGCGCCTACAATTCGATCTACGTGATCGACCACGACGGCAGCGTGCTCGCGGTCTACGACAAGCTGCACCTTGTCCCATTCGGAGAATATCTGCCGTTCCAGGACTGGATGGAGAAGCTCGGCTTCGTGCAGCTCACCAAGGTGCAGGGCGGCTTCATTCCCGGCACGGTCCGCCGGACGCTCGACATTCCGAAGGCGCCGCGTGCACTGCCCCTGATCTGCTACGAGGCGATCTTTCCCGGCAATGTCGTGAGCCGCGACGACCGCCCCGGCTGGATCATCAATGTGACCAATGACGGCTGGTTCGGAATCTCGACCGGCCCCTATCAGCATCTGCAACAGGCCCGGCTGCGCTCGATCGAGGAAGGCCTGCCGATGGTGCGCGCCGCCAATACGGGCATCTCGGCCGTCGTCGACCCGCTCGGGCGGATTGTCGCGCAACTCGGGCTCGGCATCGAAGGCGTTCTCGACGCCGGCCTGCCGATGGCGATCGCGCCGACGATCTACGCGCGTGTCGGGAACATCCCGGCCGCTGTGATTGTGATCACGGCCCTGGCGTTCGTGTTGCGGCGCCGTTTTGCGAGGCGAAAAGCCTGACGGCTGCATATCGCCGGTTGTCGCGAACCCGAAAAAACGTCGAAATTTACCTCAGCGCGATTCCACCAGTTGACAGATCGACCGTGCACTTCGCATTGTACGGGTCCACGCGAAATCACAAGCCACGTCAGCCCCTTTGCGCAAATTGTCCGCATTTCGTCCCGATCCTCCTTGCAGGATTTGACGGCACCGGCGCCTGAGGCATACTCCACGTCCAACTTGCCTCACCCACCGGGCGCGCAATCCCTTAGGAGAGTTGGAGATGTCCACCAAAGCGCCCAATCCTGTTGACAAATATGTCGGCAGCCGTGTCCGCATGCGACGCATCATGCTCGGCATGAGCCAGGAAAAACTGGGCGAGGCGTTAGGCCTGACGTTCCAGCAGGTGCAGAAATACGAGAAGGGCACCAACCGCGTCGGCGCCAGCCGGCTGCAGCAAATCTCGGAAATCCTGCAAGTGCCGGTCTCCTTCCTGTTCGACGGCGGCCCGAGCGGCGTCAAGACCGCCGACGGCTTCAGCGAGGGCTCCTCGCCGACCTACGTCTCCGATTTTCTGGCAACCGCCGAAGGCCTGGCCCTGACCCGCGCCTTCACGCGCATCGCGGATGCCAAGCTCCGCCGCAGCATCGTCGAACTGGTCGAGCAGATCGCGGCACGCGAGGCGGCCGAACAGGTCTGATTCGGCCATATCCGTTTGAGAGATCGTCAAATCTGGAATATGTCATTCCGGCGCACGTCAAGGCGCGATGGCCTCAGGTTGAGCGTCATCGCGCTCTAGCTCGTTGTTTGAGCATGAACTCCGCGCAAACGCTTCGCGTTTGTCGCGAGGGAAAACCGCTTCTCACTTTCCGGATCACGCTTTGGCGCGTGCGCTGAATGACAAAACGAATTCACAGGCGACGACAACAACATGTCCAGCAACCCGTTCGAAACCGCTGCGATCCTCGACGGCATCCGCCGCTGGGTCGAAATCGAGTCGCCGACCGAACGGCCGGATCAGGTCAACAAACTGGCTGATCTCGTCGCGGCCGATTATCGCGAGCTGCCGGCCACGGTCGAGCGCGTCGCGGGACGCGACGGCTGCGGCGACCACCTGGTCACGCGCTCGTCCTGGGGGCAGGACGCCCCGGGCATCCTGGTGTTGAGCCATCTCGACACAGTTCACCCGATGGGATTCATCGAGCGGTTACCATTCAAGATAGAAGGCGACAGCGCGTTCGGACCGGGCATCTACGACATGAAGGGCGGCGCCTATCTCGCCTATCATGCGTTCCGGCAGATCTGCGCCGATGACGCCCGCCCGCCGCTCGGCATCACCCAGCTCTACGTCTCGGACGAGGAGATCGGCAGCCCGACCTCGCGAGCGCTGATCGAGGCCGAGGGCCGCAAGGCCAAATACGTGCTGGTGACCGAACCCGCACGCGACGGCGGCAAGATCGTCACCGGCCGCAAGGGCGTTGCCCGCTTCGACGTCCACATCAAGGGCGCGCCGGCGCATGCGGGGACGCGCCCCGAGGACGGCCGCAGCGCGATCCGGGAACTCGGCAATGTGATCCAGACGCTGGAGGCGATGAACGATCTCAAGCGCGGCGTCACCGTCAATGTCGGCGTGGTCCGCGGCGGCACCAAGCCGAACGTGATCGCCGAAGAGGCCTATGCCGAAGTCGACATGCGCGTGCCGACCATGGCCGACGCCGACGAGCTGGTGCCGAAGATCCTCGCCATCACGTCGCGTACCGAGGGCGTCACCGTGAAGGTGACCGGCGAATTGAACCGTCCGCCCTACGAGAAGAGCAACGCCGGTGCCGCGCTGTACGAACACGCCAAGGGGCTTGCCGCCGAACTCGGCTTCGAGCTGATCGATGTCTTCACCGGTGGCGGTTCCGACGGCAATTTCACCGCGCCGCATACCGCAACCCTCGACGGCCTCGGCGTCGACGGCAAGGGCGCGCATACTCACTACGAGCAGCTCTACATCTCCTCGATCGAGCCGCGCGCGCGCCTGCTCTACCGTCTCTATCAGACGCTGCGATGACACCGGCTCCGAACGACACCAGCGATCGCGATTCCCAGGAGGACGGCGCGATGGCCCATTCGCGCGGCTCGTTCTTCGGGCGGCGCAAGGGCCACAAACTGCGCGCGCACCAGGCCGATCTGATCGACAATCTGCTGCCGCATCTCTCGCTCGACATCTCGGCGCCCGCGCCCGGGACGCTGACCGAATTGTTCGATGACGGCATCGAGACTGTCAGGCTCGAGATCGGCTTCGGCGGCGGCGAGCATCTGATCGCGGAAGCGCAGGCGTTTCCGACGACCGGCTTCATCGGCTGCGAGCCCTATGTCAACGGGATGGCGAAGATCCTGACCCGGATCGAGGCGCAGAACATCGGCAACATCCGCCTGTTCGCCGGCGACGCCGCTGAGCTCTTGGCCTGGGCGCCGGCCCGCTCGCTCGCGCGCATCGACCTGATTCATCCCGATCCCTGGCCGAAGCGGCGGCACTGGAAGCGGCGCTTCGTGCAGGATGCAACGGTCGCTGCGATGACGCGACTGCTGCCGCCGGGCGGCGAATTCCGCTTCGTCAGCGACATCGACGATTATTGCGCCTGGACGCTGGCGCATCTGATGCGCTCGCCCGACTTCGCCTGGCTCGCGGAGCGCGCGATCGACTGGCTCGAGCCGTGGCCGAACTACACGATGACGCGCTACGGCGCCAAGGCCGAGCGAGAAGGACGCAAGGCGGCGTATCTGAGATTTCGACGCGTCGATTAGACTGTCGTTCCGGGGCGCGAGTGAAACGAGCGAACCTCAGGGGCGCAATTGCGCCCTGGGGAACCTCGAGATTCCGGGTTCGATGCAAACGCATCGCCCCGGAATGACGGAGAGTTGCTATCCCTTCGCCTCCGCCAACCGCGCCTTCCTGACGTCGGTCGCCTCCCACACCATCCGCTTGCCGCGCTCGCGGCCAAGCAGTTCGATCGGATCGTGATTGTCGATGTGGCCGAACTGGCCCTTGTAGACGCTGTAACCGCACAATTCCTGCAAGCGGCGCGGGAAGCGCGCCGCGGTGTCGCGGGGAATGCCGAGCTGCAGGTTTTCCTGCTGCCGCATCCAGCCCCAGCAATAGGCGCAGGAGAAGGCAAAGCGCCTGGCGTCGCTCGAGTTGGCGCCGCCGCCATGCCACAGCGCAGAGTCGAACAGCATCACGCTGCCGGCCGGCATGGTCGCGGTGACCGCGTCGTAATCCTTGCCGTATTCCGGCGACGAATCGAATTTGTGGCTCGCCGGAACGATCCGCGTCGCGCCGTTGTCGTCGCGGAAATCGGACAGCGCCCAGATCGCATTGATCGTGATCGGAATGTGCGGCCGCGGCAGCGGGATCAATTGGGTGTCTTCGTGAATCGGCTGCGCCACCTCGCCGGGCCCGAGCACCAGCGAGCAGAACGACGAGAGCAGGCATTCCCTGTCCAGCACGCGCTCGACCACCGGCAGCACGTTCTCGTGCAGCGGCACCTCCCAGAACAGATCGTCATAGGTCAGGAGGTTGTTGATGCGCAGCGTCTTGAAGCCTTCGAACGACGTCCGGGCGAGGCCGAGATTGTGCTCGCGCTCGATCCGCTCGACCGCTGCCTTCAATCCCTCGACCAGGTCCGGCGAGGCGGCGCGCTCGATCACGGTGTATCCGTCGTCGCGGATCCGCTCGGCGTGCGATTGGATGTCGGCGTCCGTCAGCATGGCGATCTCCCCGTTGGCGCTGTGTCGCGCCTTGCGGAAAGCATAGCGGAGCGCTTTTGGGTTTGGGAAGTACGCAATGTGATCCGTCATGCTGAGGAGGCCGCAAAGCGGCCGTCTCGAAGCACGACGGCCCGACTGCAACAGCGCGGCCGTGCATCCTTCGAGACGCGCTGCGCGCTCCTCAGGATGACGGGTTGAACGTTGCGCTTGAACTACCGCGACTTCCAGAAATCCACGACCCGTTGTGCCGTTGACGGCATCAGGCGCACGAAATTCACCCGCGCACCTTCGATGTCAGCCGGCGACGGCACGCGGTTGGGCCCGAGCCGCATCAGGATCAGGGCGCGCACGGTCGGCCATTCGAAACCGACCGTTTTGCTCGCGATCAGGATCGGGTCGTAACGATCGCCGGAGATCAGGCGATCGAGCGTGACGATCTTCACGCCGGCCATCGCGGCGAGCGCCGCCACGCATTCCTCGTATTTGAAGGCCTTTGCGAAACCTGCCACCGCGGCTTCGTTCAGTTCTCCGGCGCGATGCAGCGCCAGGATCGCGCGCTGCGCAGCTGCGAAATCGCGGCCCTCGACCTGCACGACGGCGCCCTCGATCTCGTTCATCGCGAGCTTGATCTCGGCCTGCCGTTCCGGCTTGGCGACATGATGCAACCGGCGGCGGATCACGTCGATCGAGCCGGCCAGCAGGCTCTTCAGATGCGCGGGCGGCAGATCGTCGCGGCGGCCGATCCGCAGCGTCAGCACGCCGTCCTGGCCGGCGCGCCGCACCAGCGTCGTGAAGGACGCGTCCGAGAACGCGGCGCCGGCATTGCCGGCCGCGCATCGGATCACATCGCGATCGCCGCGACGGACGATGACATCGGTCAGCGCGGCCGAGAGCTTCGATCGCTCGGCCATTGCGAGCAAATGGCCTTGCCCCTTGGCATTGGCGATCTCGACCAGCGCCTTTTCGTCAATCACCGGCGATCGGCGCAGCACCGGCCCCGCGATCGCGACCTCATCCTCGCGGGCGAGTTGCCCGACCAGGCGCCGCGGCGCATTGACGAGCGGCGCGAGCCGTTCCGCAAGATCGATCCGCGCCGCAAGCTCGGCATGCGGCACCAGGCTGGTCAGCACCCCGTCGAACAGGTCGATATGGTCGGGACGAAAGCTCGCGGCGCCCTGCAGGAACAACTCGCCGAGCCGCCGCGCGGCCTCTGCGCGGCGCTTGGGGTCGCCGCGGCGGACGATGTCGTCGAGTTCCGGGATCAGCGCAGGGGCTGTCGTCATGAGCCTTGTCCAAACCGGCCAGTTTTGCCGATTTTCGGCAATCTATGGTCCCGTTCGTAAACGGAGGGTTAGATCAAACCTGCACCGTCCGAGCCCCAAAATCGCGTTCCGCAGGAGGCCACAGGCCTTGCCGGACCCCGGCAAAAGCGCTATATCCAGCGCAACTTATGGTATCTCATACGATCGCGTAGGAGAGTGGGCCCCCCGGGACCCGCTCTTTTTTATTACCTGACGGGACCCAGCGAGGCCGGGTCCAGTTTGGGTAGCGTTAGCGGCCCCTTAAGGCCACCTGAACAACACAACCGACCTCAGCATCCTTTAGACCCAAGAAAACCTAAAGACCCAAGAAAACCTAAGACAGCCTTTGACACTGGATATGACCGAACCGACCGCCGCGTCCGTGGACACCGAACTGCTCGCCGAGCCCAGGCTCGTCGTCGAGCCCGGGGTCGCGGCGCGCGTCGCCGCGGTCGCCGTCCCGGTATTGCAGGGCATGGGCTATCGCCTGGTGCGCATCAAGGTCTCGGGCGACGCCGGCTGCACCGTGCAGATCATGGCGGAACGCCCCGACGGCTCGATGCAGCTCGAGGATTGCGAGGCGATCTCGCGCGCACTGTCGCCGGTGCTCGACGTCGCCGACCCGATCGAGCGCGCCTACCGGCTGGAGATCTCGTCGCCCGGCATCGACCGCCCGCTGGTGCGCCGCTCCGACTTCGAGCGCTACACCGGGCATCTCGTGAAGATCGAGATGGCGGTGGCGCATCAGGGCCGCAAGCGGTTCCGCGGCCTGCTCGCCGGCGTCGAGGGCAATGCGGTGCGCATCACGCGCGACGATCCGCGTCCAACCGAGGACGCCGAGGTTCTCCTGGTGATGGAGGACATTTCGGACGCGCGGCTGGTGCTGACCGACGAGCTGATCGAGGAATCGATGCGCCGCGGCAAGGCGGCCGAGCGCGAGTTGCGCCGCGAGCTCGGCCTCGCGCCGCCGCAGCCGGCACACGCCAGGAACAGCGATCCCGCGAAGAGCCAAAGGCCGAAGCCCAAGCCTGGTGACAAGCCCGGCAAGAAGCCGGCCCCGACCAACACCAAAAAGCACCGCCTGGCCGCCGAGCGCGCGCGCCGTGGCGAGATCGATCCATTCGAAGGAGACTAAGCCATGGCAGTCAGCGCCAACAAACTCGAACTGCTGCAGATCGCAGACGCAGTTGCGCGCGAAAAGTCGATCGACCGCTCCATCGTGATCGCGGCGATGGAAGACGCCATCGCCAAGGCCGCCCGCGCCCGCTACGGCAGCGAGACCGACGTCCATGCCGAGATCGATGCGAAGAAGGGCGAGCTGCGGCTGACGCGCCACATGCTGGTGGTCGACGTCGTCGAGAACTCCTCCAACCAGATTTCACTGGCCGATGCGCAGCGCGCCAATCCGGGCGCCCAGGTCGGCGACACCATCGCCGACACGCTGCCGCCGCTGGAATATGGCCGCATCGCCGCGCAGTCCGCCAAGCAGGTGATCGTGCAGAAGGTGCGCGAGGCCGAGCGCGACCGGCAATACCAGGAATTCAAGGACCGCATCGGCGACATCGTCAACGGCATCGTCAAGCGCGTCGAATATGGCAGCGTGATCGTCGACCTCGGCCGTGGCGAGGCGATCGTGCGCCGCGACGAGATGCTGCCGCGCGAAGTGTTCCGCAACGGCGACCGCGTCCGCGCCTATATCTTCGACGTCCGCCGCGAGACCCGCGGCCCGCAGATCTTCCTGTCGCGCACCCATCCGCAGTTCATGGCGAAGCTGTTCGCGCAGGAAGTGCCGGAAATCTATGACGGCATCGTCGAGATCAAGGCGGTCGCCCGCGATCCGGGCTCGCGCGCCAAGATCGGCGTGATCTCGCGCGATTCCTCGGTCGACCCGGTCGGCGCCTGCGTCGGCATGCGCGGCTCGCGCGTGCAGGCCGTGGTGAACGAGCTGCAGGGCGAGAAGATCGACATCATTCCGTGGTCGCCCGACATCGCGACCTTCGTCGTCAACGCGCTGGCGCCGGCCGAAGTCGCCAAGGTCGTGATCGACGAGGACCGCGAGCGCATCGAGGTCGTGGTGCCCGACACCAACAACCAGCTGTCGCTGGCGATCGGCCGCCGCGGCCAGAACGTCCGCCTCGCCTCGCAGCTGACCGGCTGGGACATCGACATCCTGACCGAGCAGGAAGAGTCGGAGCGCCGCCAGGCCGATTTCGAGAACTCGACCCGCGTGTTCATGGAAGCGCTCAATGTCGACGAGGTGGTCGGCCAGCTGCTCGCCTCCGAAGGCTTCACCTCGGTCGAGGAACTCGCGCTGGTCGACGTCAAGGAACTCGCCGGCATCGAGGGTTTCGACGAGGAAACCGCCACCGAGCTGCAGACCCGCGCCCGCGAGTACCTGGAGCAGCTTGACGCCGAGCTGGAAGCCAAGCGCAAGGAACTCGGCGTCGAGGACGCCATGAAGGACGTGCCCGGCATCACCGGCAAGATGCTGGTGAAACTCGGCGAAAACGACGTGAAGACGGTCGAAGACCTCGCCGGCTGCGCCACCGACGATCTGGTCGGCTGGACCGAGCGCAAGGAAGGCGGCGAGCCGACCAAGCACGCCGGGTTCCTCGACGGCATCGAGATCTCGCGCGACGAGGCCGAGGCCATGATCATGCAGGCCCGCCTCAAGGCCGGCTGGATCACCGAGGCGGATCTCGCCAAGCCGGCCGAGGAGGCCGAGGCCGCCGAAGCCGAAACAACGGCGTCGTAAGGAGATGGCCTACGGATGCTCGCTCAGGCTGACCCCGATCTCGACGATGGGCCGCGGACGCAGAAGTCCGCGACCACGCGGATGTGCGCGGTCAGCCGCGAGGTGCGTCCGATCGACGAGCTGATCCGGTTCGTCGTCTCGCCGACAGGCGAGGTGGTCCCGGATCTCAAGCGCAAGCTGCCCGGCCGCGGATTATGGATTTCCGCATCGCGGCAGAGCGTTGCGGAAGCGGTCCGCCGTCACCAATTTAGCAAGGGATTCAAGCGCGATGTCCGCGTTGCGCCGACCCTTCCCACCGACACCGACGCACTTTTGGTGCGCAGCGTCACCGAGGCCCTGGCGATGGCCGCCAAGGCCGGCCAGGTCGTCTCGGGCTTCGGCAAGGTCGAGGACGCGCTCAACCGGAACGAAACTGCAGCCCTGATCCACGCTTTGGACGGCGCCGCGGACGGAATCCGCAAATTGGACGCGATCCTCAGGCAAAGGGGCGGAAAACGTGGTGAATCGCCGGTAATCGCCGTCGTCAATGTTTTGACGTCGGACGAATTGGATTTGGCACTTGGGCGGTCAAATGTGATACATGCTGCGCTGCTCGCGGGCCCGGCGAGCAAGACGTTCCTGTCGCGCTGCCAGATGCTGGTCCGATACCGGATGGCCGACGACGACAAGACCGCCGAAGCGGCCAGAAATTCCAGAGCCTGATCCAGGAGGAAGGCGGACGCCGTCTTTCCGACTGGATCATGCTCAGCAAACGACGACAGGTTGAACGATTTGTGCGGCAAACGCGCAGCGAAACGAGATTAGGACTGCTGAATGGTTGATACCAAGACCCCTGGCGACAAGACTTTGAGTGTTCCGAGCAAGACGTTGTCGCTGAAGCCGCGCGTCGAGACGGGCACCGTGCGCCAGAGCTTCAGCCACGGCCGGACCAAGCAGGTCGTGGTCGAGAAGCGCGGCAAACGCCGCGTCGGTGGCGATGGCCCCGGCGAGGCGCATGCGCCGGAGCCCGTGGTTGCAAAGCCGGTGGCGCCCGTTCCCCGGCCGCCGCAGGGCCGCCCCTCGGGCCCGCCTCCCGGCCAGCAACAGCGCAACACCCGCTCCGGCGTGGTGCTGCCGACCTTGACCGAGGACGAGCGTTCCGCGCGCGCCAGCGCGCTTGCCGACGCCCGTCAGCGCGACATCGAGGAGCGCCGCCAGGCCGAAGAGGAAGCCAAGCGCCGTGCCGTCCGCGATGCTGCCGAGAAGGCCGAACGCGAGGCCGCCGAGGCCCGCCGCAAGGCGGAAGAAGAGCGTCACCGCCACGAGGAAGAGGCCAAGCGCAAGGCCGAGGTCGAGGCCAAGCGCCGCTTCGGCGAAGGCGAGGCCAAGCCCGCCGCGGCGCCCGCCGCTGCACCGGCCAGGCCCGCGACACCCGCACCTGCATCTGCTCCGGCCGCCCGTGCGCCCGCAGGACGCCCGACGACCACGACAACCGCGCGCACACCGGCCTCTGCGCCGAGGCCGGCGGCGGTTGCGGCCGGGCCCGACGAAGACGAAGGTCCGCGCCTGGTGCGCCGCCCCGGCGGCGCCGTGCGCCCCGCCGCGGCTCCGAAGACGACCCACAAGCCCGGTCCGCAGAAAGAGCGCGGCCGTCTCACTCTGACCACTGCGCTCAACGCCGACGACGTGCGCGAGCGCTCGATCGCCTCGTTCCGCCGCCGCACCCAGCGCCTGAAGGGGCATGCGTCGAACGAACCCAAGGAAAAGCTGATCCGCGAAGTCACCATCCCGGAAGCGATCACGATCCAGGAACTTGCGAACCGCATGTCGGAACGCGCGGTCGACGTCATCCGCATGCTGATGAAGCAGGGCGCGATGCACAAGATCACCGACGTGATCGATGCCGACACCGCCCAGCTGATCGCCGAAGAGCTTGGCCACAGCGTCAAGCGCGTCGCGGCATCCGACGTGGAAGAGGGCCTGTTCGACGTCGCCGACAATTCCACCGACACCGAGCCGCGTTCGCCTGTCGTCACCGTCATGGGTCACGTCGACCACGGCAAGACCTCGCTGCTCGACGCGCTGCGCCACGCCAACGTGGTGTCCGGCGAAGCCGGCGGCATTACCCAGCATATCGGCGCCTACCAGGTGCTGTCGCCCGAGAGCGGCACCAAGATCACCTTCATCGACACACCCGGCCACGCCGCGTTCACCGCGATGCGCGCCCGCGGCGCCAAGGTCACCGACATCGTCGTGCTGGTGGTCGCGGCCGATGACGGCGTGATGCCGCAGACGATCGAAGCGATCAACCACGCCAAGGCGGCCAAGGTGCCGATGATCGTGGCGATCAACAAGATCGACAAGCCCGATGCTCGGCCCGAGCGCGTGCGCACCGAATTGCTGCAGTACGAGGTTCAGGTCGAATCGCTCGGCGGCGACGTCGTCGACGTCGAGGTCTCGGCGAAGAACAAGACCAATCTCGACAAGCTGCTCGAGATGATCGCGCTGCAGGCCGAAATCCTCGACCTGAAGACCAACTCGGAGCGTCCTGCGGAAGGCACCGTGATCGAAGCCAAGCTCGATCGCGGCCGCGGTCCGGTCGCGACCGTGCTGGTACAGCGCGGCACGCTGCGGGTCGGCGACATCATCGTGGCCGGCGCCGAGATGGGCCGCGTCCGCGCGCTGATCTCCGACCAGGGCGAGAATCTCGAAGAGGCCGGTCCGTCCGTGCCGGTCGAGGTGCTCGGCTTCAACGGCCCGCCGGAAGCCGGCGACCGTCTCGCCGTCGTCGAGAACGAAGCCCGCGCCCGTCAGGTCACGAGCTACCGCGCGCACCAGAAGCGCGAGAACGCCGCGGCCTCGATCTCCGGCATGCGCGGCTCGCTCGAGCAGATGATGTCGCAGCTGAAGACCGCGGGCCGCAAGGAGTTCCCGCTGATCGTCAAGGCCGACGTGCAGGGCTCGCTGGAAGCGATCCTGGGCTCGCTGGAGAAGCTCGGCACCGACGAAGTCGCCGCCCGCATCCTGCATGCCGGCGTCGGCGGCATCTCGGAGTCCGACGTCACGCTGGCGGAAGGCTTCAACGCTGCGATCATCGGCTTCTCGGTCCGCGCCAACAAGGAAGCGGCAGCCGCAGCCAAGCGCAACGGCATCGAGATCCGCTACTACAACATCATCTACGACCTCGTGGATGACATCAAAAAGGCGATGTCCGGCCTGCTCGCGCCCACGCTGCGCGAGACCATGCTGGGCAACGCGCAGATCCTGGAAGTCTTCAACATTTCCAAGGTCGGCAAGGTCGCGGGTTGCCGCGTCACCGACGGCACCGTGGAACGCGGCGCCAACGTTCGCCTGATCCGCGACAACGTCGTGGTGCACGAAGGCAAGCTGTCGACGCTGAAGCGCTTCAAGGATGAAGTGAAGGAAGTGGTCTCCGGCCAGGAGTGTGGCATGGCATTCGAGAACTACGGCGACATGCGTGTCGGCGACGTGATCGAATGTTACCGCATCGAGACGATCCAGCGCTCTCTGTAAGTCCAAATCTTACTAAGCGCAGATCTTACTAAGCGTTGGGTCCATTTGACTGAAAATGCGACGGCGTGGCCGGACTTTAGTCCGGCCACCGGTGCATTGTCTGATTGAAAGCAAAGTCAGGACATTGATGCCCGCGGCCACGGCCTGCGGGCGTGACGGTTTTGGAAGAAGGTCATGCCCCGTCAAAAGAAGAGTTCCAACCCCGGCGGCTCGCAACGTCAGCTGCGCGTCGGCGAAACGGTTCGCCATGCGGTCGCCGAGATTCTGTCGCAGGGTGACGTCCACGATCCCGATCTCGAAGGCCACATCATCACCGTTCCCGAGGTGCGTATGTCGCCGGACCTGAAGCTCGCGACGATCTACGTGATGCCGCTCGGCGGCCGCGACACCGATACGGTGATATCCGCGCTCGAGCGCAACAAGAAGTTCCTTCGCGGCGAGATCGCGCACCGCGTCAATCTGAAATTTGCACCCGACATTCGCTTCCGCGTCGACGAGCGGTTCGACGAGGCGGAGCGCATCGAGAAACTACTGCGGACACCTGCGGTGCAGCGAGACCTTGCACCCGATTCGGACGACGAGTGATGACTGTGATGACGACCAACAGCGTGATCGACGCGAAGGATACCGACGCGCGCGACGCTGAGCGGGATGCCTTTGCCGGCCAGCGCACCGACGATGCGCGCCGCACCAACAACGACCCGCGCCAGAAGCAGGGCAAGCAGAACCAGCAGCCGCGCCGCGACAAGCGCGACGTCCATGGCTGGGTCGTGCTCGACAAGCCGATCGGGATGACCTCGACGCAGGCGGTCGCGGTGCTCAAGCGCCTGTTCCAGGCCAAGCGCGCCGGCCATGCCGGCACGCTCGATCCGCTCGCCTCCGGCGGCCTGCCGATCGCGCTCGGCGAGGCCACCAAGACGGTGCCGTTCGTGATGGACGGCCGCAAGCGTTACCGCTTCACGGTGTGCTGGGGCGAGGAGCGCGACACCGACGACACCGAGGGGCGGCCGGTCCGAACCAGCGAAAGCCGGCCGACCGCCGATTCGATCCGGGAACTGCTGCCGCGCTTCACCGGGGTGATCGAGCAGATTCCGCCGCAATATTCAGCCATCAAGGTGCAGGGTGAGCGCGCCTATGACCTGGCGCGCGACGGCGAGACCGTGGAACTGAAGCCCCGCCCGGTCGAGATTCACGAATTAACCCTTGTGGAACATGGAGATAACGGCCAGTCCGTGTTCGAGGCCGAGTGCGGCAAGGGAACCTATGTCCGGGCCTTGGCCCGCGATATGGGCCGGATTCTGGGCTGTTTCGGCCATATCTGCGCCCTGCGACGGACCCTTGTCGGTCCGTTTACGGAGGCGGACATGATTCCGCTGGAACAGTTGGAGGCTTTATGCAATAGAGCCGCGTCTGGCGAGGGCAGCCTCGCCGACGCGCTTTTGCCCGTTGAGACCGCGCTGGACGACATCCCGGCACTGGCCGTCACACGGGCTGATGCGGCAAGGCTCCACAGGGGCCAGGCCGTTTTGTTGCGCGGACGGGATGCGCCCAATACTAGCGGCACAGTCTATGTCACGGTGGCAGGCCGGCTTCTCGCGCTTGCTGAAATTGGCAATGGCGAACTCATCCCCAAGCGCGTGTTCAACCTGAACGGACTGACTGCCGGTCCGGCTCGCAACAATGAAAGTAACTGACGATGTCGATTACCGCGCAACGCAAAGCGGAAGTCATCAAGACGAATGCCACCAAAGCCGGCGACACCGGCTCGCCCGAGGTTCAGGTCGCGATCCTGTCGGAACGCATCAATAACCTCACCGAGCACTTCAAGAGCCATGTGAAGGACAACCATTCACGCCGCGGCCTCCTGAAGCTCGTGTCGACGCGCCGCTCCCTGCTTGACTACATCAAGCGCAAGGACGAGGCGCGCTACAAGGCGCTGCTCGAAAAGCACAACATCCGTCGTTGATTTGAGAAGCACGCGCGCGAGGGTTCGCGCGCGTTTTTCGCATGGTCGTCCGCGAACTCGGACTTTCGAATTGTCGAAAGAAGATCATGCGCAGCATGGCAGTCGCGCCATGCCAACTAGCGTCCAGCAGCAATCCGGCCGCTGGACCGGGCAAGATGCCCAGATGACCGAAAGGATGGACGCCATCCGAAATCCAGGGACCATGGCAGGATCGCCGGATGCTGATCGCAGCAGTGCATCAGTGTCTCGCCGTCTTGGCATGGTCTTTGTGTTTCAGGGCGCCATGTCTTTGGTGAAACCATGAAAGAAACCGAAATGTTCAATTCGCATTCCGTCGAGATCGACTGGGGTGGACGTCCCCTCAAACTTGAAACCGGCAAGATCGCCCGCCAGGCCGACGGCGCCGTGATGGCCACCTACGGCGAGACCGTGGTGCTTGCCACCGTCGTCGCGGCGAAGGCGCCGCGCGAAGGCGTCGACTTTCTGCCGCTGACGGTCGACTACCAGGAAAAGACCTACGCCGCGGGCCGCATTCCCGGCGGCTATTTCAAGCGCGAGGGCCGTCCGACCGAGAAGGAGACGCTGGTCTCCCGCCTGATCGACCGTCCGATCCGTCCGCTGTTCGTCGATGGCTGGCGCAACGAGACCCAGGTGATCGTCACCGTGCTCTCGCACGACATGGAGAACGATCCGGACATCGTGTCGCTGGTCGCCGCCTCCGCCGCGCTGACGCTGTCGGGCGCCCCGTTCAAAGGCCCGATCGGCGCAGCCCGCGTCGGCTTCGCCAATGACGAATTCATCCTCAACCCGACGCTCGACGAGATGACCGAGACCCAGCTCGATCTCGTCGTCGCCGGCACCGCCGACGCCGTGCTGATGGTGGAATCGGAAGCCAAGGAGCTCAACGAAGACGTGATGCTCGGCGCGGTCATGTTCGGCCACCGCCACTTCCAGCCCGTCATCAACGCGATCATCGAGCTCGCCGAGAAGGCCGCCAAGGAACCGCGCGAAGTCACCACGATCGACAATTCGGAGATCGAGAAGGAAATGCTCGGCATCGCCGAGCAGGAGCTGCGCAAGGCCTATGCGATCCCGGTCAAGCAGGAACGCTATGCCGCGGTCGGCGCCGTCAAGGAGAAGGTGCTGGCGCACTTCTTGCCGGAAGGCCAGGAGCCGAAATACGACAAGCTCCGCGTTGCCGCCGTGTTCAAGGAACTGGAAGCCAAGATCGTTCGCTGGAACATCCTCGACACCGGCAAGCGCATCGACGGCCGCGACGTCAAGACCGTGCGCAACATCATCGCCGAAGCTGGCGTGCTGCCGCGCGCCCACGGCTCGGCGCTGTTCACCCGCGGTGAGACCCAGGCGATGGTCGTGACCACGCTCGGCACCGGCGAGGACGAGCAGTACATCGACGCGCTGTCGGGGACGTACAAGGAAACGTTCCTGCTGCATTACAACTTCCCGCCCTACTCGGTCGGTGAAACCGGTCGCCTCGGCGGCACCAAGCGCCGCGAGATCGGCCACGGCAAGCTCGCCTGGCGCGCGATCCATCCGGTGCTGCCGCCGCACCACGAGTTCCCGTACACGATCCGCGTGGTCTCCGAGATCACCGAGTCGAACGGCTCGTCCTCGATGGCCTCGGTCTGCGGCGCCTCGCTGTCGCTGATGGACGCCGGCGTGCCGCTGAAGCGGCCGACCGCCGGTATCGCCATGGGCCTGATCCTCGAAGGTCAGCGCTTCGCGGTGCTGTCGGACATCCTCGGTGACGAGGATCATCTCGGCGACATGGACTTCAAGGTCGCCGGCACCGACCAGGGCATCACCTCGCTCCAGATGGACATCAAGATCGAGGGCATCACCGAGGAGATCATGAAGGTTGCGCTTGGCCAGGCCAAGGAAGGGCGCATCCACATCCTCGGCGAGATGGCCAAGGCCCTGACCGCGGCGCGCGCCGAGCTCGGCGAATACGCACCGCGCATCGAGACCTTCAAGATCGCCACCGACAAGATCCGCGAAGTGATCGGCACCGGCGGCAAGGTGATCCGCGAGATCGTCGAGAAGACCGGCGCCAAGGTCAACATCGAGGACGACGGCACCGTGAAGGTCGCCTCCAACGACGGCGAGGCGATGAAGGCTGCGATCAAGTGGATCAAGTCGATCGCCTCCGATCCGGAGGTCGGCCAGATCTACGAGGGCACCGTCGTCAAGGTGATGGAGTTCGGCGCGTTCGTGAACTTCTTCGGCGCCAAGGACGGTCTCGTCCACATCAGCCAGCTCGCGTCCAACCGCGTGCAGAAGACCTCCGACGTCGTCAAGGAAGGCGACAAGGTCAAGGTCAAGCTGCTCGGCTTCGACGATCGCGGAAAGACCCGCCTGTCGATGAAGGCGGTCGATCAGGAGACCGGCGAGGACCTCGAGGCCAAGCAGAAGACCGACGCACCGGCTGCGGCGCCGCGCGAAGCTGCCGGCGAGTGAGCCAAGTCAATTGATGGCTACGGAAAGGGCGGCCCTGTGGCCGCCCTTTTTAGTTTGCGGGCGTCGACGCAAATCAATCTCCGCTGATCGGCATGCACGATTTTGACCCGGCATTGTGACCGGCATCGTTGGAACACATTCACAACTTGCGCCTAACATCAGGACGCTTTCCCACTACGGAGAACCACGATGTCCTCGATGTCCCGACGCCATTTGATCATTGCAGCAAGCGGCATCGCTGCGGCCGCCGCCTCGTCGCGCGCAGCATTCGCGCAGGCCACGGCGCAGGCACCGAGCGGACCGTTCAAGATCGATCCGCTGGCCTATCCAACCAATGCGCTGGAGCCGCATATCGATGCCAAGACGATGGAGATCCATCACGACCGGCATCACCAGGCCTATGTCACCAACCTCAACACTTTCGCCAAGGACAATCCGCAGATCGCGGGGAAGCCGGTCACCGAGGTGCTCGCCAATCTCGCCAACGTGCCGGAGGCGATCCGTACCGGCGTGCGCAACAACATGGGCGGCCACGCCAACCACACGATGTTCTGGCAGATCATGGGACCGAACGGCGGCAAGCCCGACGGCGAGGTGCTCGCCGCTGTTGATCGCGACCTCGGCGGCATGGAGAAATTCCAGACCGACTTCAACGCCGCCGGCGGCCGCGTGTTCGGCTCCGGCTGGGTGTTCGTCACCGTGACCAAGGACGGCAAGCTCGCGATCGAGACCCGGCCGAACCAGGACAACCCGATCATGGACGGCAAGCGCGCCCTGCTCGGCAACGACGTCTGGGAGCATGCTTATTACCTGACCTACCAGAACCGCCGGCCCGATTACCTCAAGGCGTGGTGGAACACCGTGAACTGGAAGGCCGTCGCGGAACGATATGCGGCAGCGAAGGCCGGTACGCTCGGCGTGTGAGCCGGGCTCGCCGGCCGCAGCAAACTGCGTTACGTTCGAAAGCCCTGCGATCGTTGCGCGGGGCTTTCACCTTTTTCGTCCGCAGCGTCGCACCGCCGGTGTCGAACGCGATGGGGATCGACGATGACGCTGCCGACCATCCGTCCTGGCCGCCCCGACGAATACGACGAGATCGCGCGTGTCTGGATGGAGAGCTGGACCTCGACCGGGCTCACACCACGGAGCGACGGACTTTTGACCGACCTGCGTGTCCGCCTGCCGCGCGAAATCGACAACGGCTGGACGCTTGTTCGTCGCCGACGACCGCGGCACCATCGCAGCGATGCTGGCGCTGCATCGGCCGACCCTGCTGCTCGACCAGCTGATGGTCGCGCCAAGCCATCAGGGCCGCAACCTGGGCCGTCATCTGCTCGCCCTCACGCGCCGGCAAATGCCCGACGAGATCCGGCTGAAATGCGTCCGCGAGAACGAAAAAGCCTGGCGCTGGTACGAGCGCGAAGGTTTTGTGTTCCAGAAGGAAGCGCCCAATCCGGTCACCGGCTTCATGATGAAGCACTACCGGTGGAAGAGAGCAAATCGAACATCGGAGACTAACCCATGATCAAGCTGTACTGGTCGCCGCGCTCGCGTTCGTTCTCCGCGATCTGGCTGCTGGAGGAATCCGGGCTGCCTTACGAACGGGTGCTGACCGACATCAGCACGGGTGCACAGAAATCGCCCGACTTCCTCAAGATCAACCCGATGGGCAAGGTGCCGGCGTTGACCGACGGCGATGCAAAGCTCGCCGAGGCGGCGGCGATCTGCGCCTACATCGCCGACCGCTATCCCGAGACAAAGCTCGCGCCGGCGGCAAGCGATCCGAAGCGCGCGCGCTATCTGCAATGGCTGTTCTTCTCGCCGAGCTGCATCGAGCCGGCGCTGATCCAGCTCTTCACCAAGCTCGAGGTGCCGACCAGCACCGCGGCCTGGGGCAGCGCGGCGCAGGTGTTCGACGTGCTCGACGCCGAATTGCAGAAGGCGCCGTGGATCCTCGGCGATCAGTTCTCCGCCGCCGACATCGCGATCGGCGCGGGGCTGAACTTTGCCGTACGCATCTTCAAGATGGTGCCGCCGCGCCCGTCGTTCGACGCCTATATCGACCGTTGCGTGGCACGCCCGGCATTCCAGCGCGCCGAGAAGATCGCGGCGGGGTGACGCAGTCTTGCGTAGCCCGGATGAAGCGAAGCGTAATCCGGGACAGTCCCTCTGTTAAAAAGGCCCCGGATTTAGCTTCGCTTCATCCGGGCTACGCAGCAGTGGACCTGCCTAGCCCGGCACGACGCGGGGGTCGATGTCCTGCGTGTAGTCGACGCCGTCGATGCCGAAGCCGAACAGGCGCAGGAACTGGCTCTTGTATTCCCCGAGATCCGCCAGTTCGCCGAGCGTCTCGGTGGTGAGCAGCGGCCAGCGCCGCGACACTTCCGCCTGCACTTCGGGCGAAAGCTCCCAGTCGTCGACCCGGATGCGTTGCGCGTCGTCGAGCGCGACATCCTTGCCGAGGCGGGTGCGGAACAGCCGATCGATCTGCTCGATGCAGCCTTCATGCAGCCCGAGCTGCTTCATGACCTTGAACAGCACGGTGCCGTAGAGCGGCACCACCGGAATCGCCGAGCTCGCCTGGGTGACCACGGCCTTCAGCGCGACGACGCGCGCGGCATCCGCGCCCAACCGCCCGCGGATCGCTTCCGCCTTGCTGTCGAGATCGACCTTGGCGCGGCCGAGCGTGCCGTTCCAGTAGATCGGCCAGGTCAGTTCGCTGCCGATGTAGGTGTAGTTGAGGGTCCGGAAGCCCGGCGCCAGCACGCCGGCGTCCGCGAGCTGGTCGGTCCAGCGCTTCCAGTCGTCGCCGCCCATGACAGCGACGGTCGCCGCGGTTTGATCCTCGTTCGCCGGCTCGAGCGTAGTCTGGAACACCTCGCCGGTCTCGGTATCGAGCGTCTTGATCTCGACCGGCGCGCCGAGCGGCTTGATGACCGAGCGATAGGTCTTGCCGGTGTCGGGATCGGTGCGGATCGGCGCGGCCATGCTGTAGACCAGCAAATCGAGCTGCCCGAATTTTTCGCGCACCCGGTCGATGAAGTCTTTCTTCATCTCGTCCGAGAAGGCATCGCCCTCCAGCGTGAGCGGCGATCGGCCGATCTTCTCGGCCTCGATCTCGAAAGCGCGGTTGTTGTACCAGCCGGCGCTGGCGCTTCGCTTTTCCGAAGGCTCGCGCTCCAGCGACACGCCGATCGTATCGGCACCGCCGGCCGAAGGTCGCGACGATGCGGCTCGCAAGGCCGTAGCCGGTCGAGCAGCCCAGCACGGCGACGCGCTTCGGGCAGTCCGCAATCGGGCCCTGCTTCAGAACATAGGCGATCTGTTCGCGGACATTCGTGGCGCAGCCGACGGGATGTGCCGTGGTGCAGATGAAGCCTCGCACGCGCGGTTCAATAATCATTCCCACCCCATTCCGGATTGTTGCAATGTCCCCATGCGCGGCCTTCTGACCTTCCTCGGCACGCGAGGAGAGGCGAAATCACGCGTCAAGCCGCCTGAACACCAGCGTGGCGTTGGTGCCGCCGAAGCCGAACGAGTTCGACAGCACGGTCGTGAGCTTGGCGTTGTCGATACGTTTGCGCACGATCGGCATGTCGGCGAAGATCGGATCGAGCTCGGTGATATGCGCGCTTTCGCAGACGAAGCCGTTGTTCAGCATCAACAGCGAGTAGATCGCTTCCTGCACGCCGGTGGCGCCGAGCGAGTGGCCGGTCAGCGCCTTGGTCGCCGAGATCGGCGGGCACTTGTCGCCGCTGCCGAACACCTTGCGGATCGCCTCGATCTCCGGCGGATCGCCGGCCGGCGTCGAGGTGGCGTGCGGGTTGATGTAGTCGACCGGCGTGTCCACCGTCGACATCGCCATGCGCATGCAGCGCTCGGCGCCCTCGCCCGACGGCGCCACCATGTCGTATCCGTCCGAGGTCGCGCCGTAGCCGACGACCTCGCCGTAGATCCGCGCGCCGCGTGCCTTGGCACGCTCGAGCTCTTCGAGCACCACGACACCCGCGCCGCCGGCAATCACGAAGCCGTCGCGATTGAGATCGTAGGGACGCGAGGCGGTGGCCGGCGTGTCGTTGTATTTCGAGGACATCGCGCCCATCGCGTCGAACAGCACCGACAGCGTCCAGTCGAGTTCCTCGCAGCCGCCGGCGAAGATGACGTCCTGCTTGCCGATCTGGATCGTCTCATACGCATTGCCGATGCAATGGTTCGACGTCGCGCAGGCGGACGAGATCGAATAGTTCACGCCCTTGATCTTGAACCAGGTCGCGAGCGTTGCCGACGCGGTCGAGGACATGCCCTTCGGCACCGCAAACGGACCGACGCGCTTCGGGCCTTTGGCGCGCGCGATGTCGGCGGCCTCGACCAGCGTGCGCGTCGACGGTCCGCCGGATCCCATGATGATGCCGGTGCGGATGTTGGAGACCTCGTTCTCCTCGAGACCGGAATCGCGGATCGCCTGTTCCATGGCGACGTGATTCCACGCAGCACCTTCGGCAAGGAACCGCATCGCGCGGCGGTCGATCACCTCGGCGGGATTGAGTGTCGGCGCCCCGTGCACTTGTGAACGAAAGCCAAGTTCGGCGGCCTTCTCCGCACGTGAAATGCCCGACTTCGCCTCGTAGAGGCTCGCAAGCACTTCCTGGGTGTTGTTTCCGATGGACGAGACAATGCCCATCCCCGTGATGACAACCCGCCTCATGTTCGCCTCGCCCTGCCTTTATGTTGCCGCATGATGATCTTGCTCAAGACGGCGCGGTGCCCTGCTTGAACAATCCGACCTTCAAGTCCTTGGCGCGATAGATAATCTCGTCGTCCATGGAAAGCCACCCGTCGGCAATTCCAAGCACGAGCTTTGACCGCATCACGCGCTTGATATCGATGTTGTACACAACCTTGCGCACGTGCGGCAGCACCTGTCCGGAGAACTTCAGCTCGCCGAGGCCGAGCGCGCGGCCACGACCTTCGCCACCGATCCAGCCGAGGTAAAAGCCGACCATTTGCCACATGGCATCGAGGCCGAGGCAGCCCGGCATCACCGGATCGTTCTTGAAATGGCAACCGAAGAACCAGAGGTCCGGCTTCACCTCGAGTTCGGCGCGCACCAGGCCCTTGCCGAACTCCCCGCCGGTTTCCGAGATCTCGCTGATGCGATCGAACATGAGCATCGGCGGCAGCGGCAACTGGGCGTTGCCGGGACCGAAAAGCTCGCCCCGCCCGCAAGCCAGCAAATCCTCGTATTCATAACCGCCGCGCCGATCCAGCATCCTCTTTCACCTCTAATGTCCCGATGAAGCGCTTTTGCTTGGTCGGACCTTGATCTACCCACGGGAAGGGGAATATCCCGTCCCGCATCTTGGCGCTACCTGGGTACGCTGCCGACCTGTTATCTCTGCCGAAAGCGCATATGTGGTCCGCGCGCTCTCTAACATAGGGTTAACTGGGCGGCAAAGCGGCATTCCATTGATAAATTGCCGTCTCTCCTTAGGTTTCTACCGCAGCTTGGATTCGTTCTAGTTGCGAAAAACTTGCATCTGATAGGCATCCTTTTTATATTTATGAGGAATATTGCCTGAGTTGGGTGCATAGAGTGGATATGAACGAGGAAGTACCGGCTGTGAATGATGATGCCGTGCACCCGGCTGCCCGGGGCGCTGGGCACCACCCTGCCCTGACCGGCTGCCCGTGGCATGACGTTAACGAGATGCTGCAGTCTGCCGGCCTCCGGCCGACCCGCCAGCGCATGGCGCTGGGCTGGCTGCTGTTCGGCAAGGGCGCACGCCACCTGACCGCTGAAATGCTGTACGAGGAAGCCACGCTGGCCAAGGTTCCGGTGTCGCTGGCGACCGTCTACAACACGCTCAACCAGCTCACCGATGCCGGCCTGCTGCGTCAGGTCAGCGTCGACGGCACCAAGACCTATTTCGACACCAACGTGTCGACGCATCACCACTTCTATCTCGAGCACAACCACGAGCTGGTCGACATTCCGGACCCGAACCTCGTGCTCTCGAAGATGCCCGACGTGCCGGAAGGCTACGAAATCTCGCGCGTCGACATGGTGGTGCGGCTGCGCAAGAAGCGCTGAGGCGTTCTATCTTCGGATTTAATCAGTGATGGCCGGGCTCGTCCCGGCCATTGTCGTTGGGGACGAGGAAACTCAGTCCACCTTCTCGTCGGCGTAGACGCCCCAGAGGCGCTGCTGCTCGATCCAGCCGTCGAACCCGCTGCCGGTGACCCGGCACCAGCCGTTGGCGCATTTCCTGACCTGCGCGACGACGCCGGCCTGCAGCCGCGCCGCGATCCCGCTGGTGGCGTCGGGACGATCGTAGAGCGAGGCCAGATCGTCCTTGTTCTTCATCGTGACGACCGCAGTGCGGCGGCCGGACAGCAGGGAGTGATAGACCCAGCCTTCGGCGCCTTCGGAATCGCGCACCCGGCGCCAGTTCTCGAACTCGGCGGTGATTTCGACCGGCAGCCCCGACCGCGTGTAGACCCAGGCGACGTCGTTATCCTTGGTCGGGCCGGCCCTGACATTCACATGATCGGATTTCAGGCTGACATAGCGCGGAATCGGCAGGCCGCTGGTGGTGGGGCTCAAATCCTTGGCGGTATGTCCCGGCATGACCGACGCACTCAGCATGCTCCCGACCAGCGCCACCAATGAACCGAAACGCCAGACCATCAACTCGTCTCCTGCCGAGAAGTCCAACCCGCATCCGGCGAGCTGCAACCCAGACCCAAATAAAATCCCAAGCCCGAGGGCCCCCTGCGCCTGCGCCATTCGTTCCTATGTCGTAGCTCCGAGGGGTTCTTGTCTTGGCCCGGCCTTCTGCTAGAGAGGACGGAACGCCCAAGAGCCAGAACACCCGAATTTCCCGTCGTTTCGCCTTGGCGAAAAGCCGGGGCAAGTATCGGGGAACCCTAGGAAACGCGAAGGAAACGCCGGGGACAGCGCGGCTATCAGCAGTGTCGAACAACCGGGTTAATGAGGCCTCAACGGCTCGGTTTTTGGCGAGCCGCGCGTCTCATGAAAGCAGGACATGTCGGTGAAGAAAAAGCCTCTCGTCGTCGTCACCCGCAAGCTGCCGGACTCGATCGAGACCCGGATGCGCGAGCTGTTCGACGCCAGACTGAATCTCGACGACACGCCGATGACGCCGGAGCAGATCGCCGAGGCGGCAAGAACCGCCGACGTGCTGGTGCCCACCGTGACCGACATGATCCGCGAGGACGTGATCAATCAGCCCGACTGCAAGCTGAAGATGATCGCCAATTTCGGCAATGGCGTCGACAATATCGACGTCGCCGCCGCGCATGCCCGCGGCATCACCGTGACCAACACGCCGAAGGTGCTGACCGAGGACACCGCCGACATGACCATGGCGCTGATCCTTGCGGTGCCGCGCCGCATGATCGAGGGCGCCTCGATCCTGACCGAAGGCAAGCAGCACTGGGCCGGCTGGTCGCCGACCTGGATGCTCGGCCACCGCATCGGCGGAAAGCGGCTCGGCATCGTCGGCATGGGCCGGATCGGCCAAGCCGTGGCGCGCCGCGCCCGCGCCTTCGGCTTGCAGATCCACTATCACAACCGCCGCCCGGTGGCGCCTATGATCGCCGAAGAGCTCGGCGCGACCTATTGGGAAAGCCTCGACCAGATGCTGGCGCGGATGGACATCATCTCGGTGAACTGCCCGCACACGCCGGCGACCTATCATCTGCTCTCGGCGCGGCGGCTCAAGCTGATCCGGAAAGAGGCCTATGTCGTCAACACCGCGCGCGGCGAGGTGATCGACGAGGACACCCTGATCAAGCTGATCGAGGCTGGAGAGATCGGCGGCGCGGCGCTCGACGTCTACGAGCACGAGCCCGCGGTGAACCCGAAGCTGGTGCGGCTCGCCAAGGCTGGCAAGGTGACGCTGCTGCCCCACATGGGCTCGGCCACCATCGAAGGCCGCGTCGAGATGGGCGAGAAGGTCATCATC
Source organism: Bradyrhizobium sp. USDA 3364 (assembly GCF_054056355.1). Taxonomy (NCBI): domain Bacteria; kingdom Pseudomonadati; phylum Pseudomonadota; class Alphaproteobacteria; order Hyphomicrobiales; family Nitrobacteraceae; genus Bradyrhizobium; species Bradyrhizobium sp. USDA 3364. Next base: position 2,886,730 of record NZ_JBSRYG010000002.1, on the reverse strand, counting down.
AACATCCGAACCTTCCTCGACGCCCACAAGCCGCCGGATCGCGTGCTGCCGAGCATGCTGTGACTGCGTAGCCGCCAAAATATCGAAAACAACCCCATGCAAAGGGGCTGGTGGGGCCAACCAGGCAACGTGACGCGTCCGGCAAAGGTAGCTGGATGAAGCCGCGGCGATTACTGTCGAGCACGCTGCAATCACGCATTCGCGTGTCGTCCCGGCGAAGGCCGGGACCCATTACCCCAAATGTTGATACTGCGACGAGCTGTGGCCACAGCGCGCTCTCACAATAGTCGCCTGTGGTTGATGGGGTGGACGGCCCCCTACGGCATCAGTGTGCCAGAATGAGGTTGTTGCAAATCTCAGACAAGGGAGCCGTCCGTGAGAGAGATTATCCGCATTGGAATGGATACGTCGAAGCATATTTTTGTGCTGCATGGGGTTGATGCGGCGGAGCAGGCGGTGTTGCGCAAGAAGCTGTCGCGCAAGCAGGTGCTGGAGTTCTTTGCCAAACTGCCGCCGACCGTGGTCGGGATGGAGGCGTGCGGTGCGGCCCATTACTGGGCTCGGGAGCTTGGCAAGCTCGGCCATGAGGTGAAGCTGATGGCGCCGCAGCTGGTGAAGCCGTATGTGGAACGCAACAAGAATGACGGGCGAGACGCGGACGGGCTGTGCGAAGCGATGAGCCGGCCGCGGATGCGGTTTGTGCCGGTGAAGAGCGCCGAGCAGCAGGCCGCGCTGATGCTGACGGGCGTCCGCGACGGGCTAATCGCCCGCCGCACCCAGCTCAGCAATGCGATCCGCGGCTATGCGGCGGAGTTTGGCCTGGTCGCCGCCAAGGGACTGGACAAGATCGAGCCGCTGCTGGCACGGATTGCGCAGGACGAGAGCCTTCCGGCGCTGGCGCGTGAGCTGTTCGCCATGCAGGGCCGCGACTACACGCAGCTGCAGGGCGAACTGAAGACGATCGAGGCCAAGCTTTTGGCCTGGCACCGGGCCAACGCCACGAGCCGCCGTCTGGCCCAGATCCCCTCGGTCGGTCCGATCATTGCGACGGCGTTGGTGATGAAGACCCCCGACCCGCACGCGTTCCGCTCCGGCCGGTGGTTCGCGGCCTGGCTCGGCCTGACACCCAAAGACCATTCCACCGCCGGCAAGACCAGGCTCGGCAAGATCACCCGCGCCGGCGACGAGACCCTGCGTCGGCTGCTCGTGGCAGGAGCCACTGCGGTGATCCGGCAAGCAAGGCTCGGACGCGGCCAGCCCTCGCGCTGGCTCGTTGCGCTGCTCAAGCGTAAGCCGCCGAAGCTGGCGGCGGTGGCGCTCGCCAACAAGGTTGCCCGCATCGCCTGGAAGCTGATGGTCACGGGCGAGAACTACGACGCCGCACGGATCAATGCCGCGCCGGCAATCGTCACCTAAGAGTTTGGCCGGCCGGACGCTGCACTCGCCGGCCGAACCGGAGCTGCAAGAGCAGATGGAATGATCGATCGATCCAGCACGCGAGACAAGCCGCGGGACCCATTGGCCTTCAGAAGGTCGCCAGGTTGTTTGGCACTCGCGTCGCGGAAACCATCTTGGCCCAGCGGTCAATCCGACCGCATCAAACAGGCCGGACATATGGATGACAGCGATCCGACCAGTTCCAGAAACCTCTTGTGCCACGGGGGCCGTCCACATATGGGTCCCGGCCTGCGCCGGGACGACGATGTGGGTCTAGCTCGGCCTACTTCTTCCGCCGCGCCTGCTTGCGCCAGTCGGCGACGAACGCCACGAAGGCGGCGAGGGCGGGTGGCGGCTGGCGGCGGCTCGGATAATAGAGGAACGGGCCGTCGAACGGCGGGCACCAGTCATCGAGCACGCTGACCAGCGTGCCGGACTTCACGCCGTAGCGGACATAGCCTTCGAACGTCGCCCAATAGCCGACGCCGTCATGGACCGCGCGCAGCGCAAGGCCGAGATGGGTCGCGGTCAGCTTGGCCGGCGGCGAGATCTTCACGACGCGGCCGTTCTTCTCGAACTCCCAGTCGAACATCACGCCGTTGCTGAAGCGGCTGCGAATGCAGGCATGCGCCAGCAAATCCTTCGGATGCATCGGCCGGCCGTGTTTCGCGACATAATCGCTCGACGCCACGACCGCATAACGCTGCGGCGCGCCGAGCGGAATTGCGACCATGTCCTGCGCCAGGTGCTCGCCGTAGCGCACGCCGGCGTCAAAACCCTGCGCGACGATGTCGACGAATGCACTCTCGGAGACGAGGTCGAGCTCGACCTGGGGATATCTGGCAAGAAACGGCGCGATCATCGGCGCCAGCACCAGATCGACCGCAGGCGGCGGCGCGTTGATGCGCAGCCGGCCCGATGGCTCGGCCCGCAGGCCGCGCACCTCCGTGATCGCATCCGCGACGTTAACCATTGCGGGTGCGACGCGCGCAAGCAGCAGCTCGCCGGCCTCGGTCAGCGCGACGCTGCGGGTGGTGCGGTTCATCAGGCGGACGCCGAGCCGCTCCTCCATGTCGCGCAGGCGCTGGCTGAGGCTCGAAACCGAGACGCGGCTCTCCAGCGCGGCGCGCCGGAAGTTGCGCGTGCGCGCCACCGCCACGAAGGCGTCGAGGTCGCGAAGGTCGAAATCCTGCATTGTTCGATATAGTGAACAACCCATTCGCCATTGTCCAGCTTATCCCAGAGGCCGGACCGGACCATATCAGCCGCGGCATTTGGCGGCGGATCATCCGCCGCGATGCCTTGGGAACTCCATCATGGACACACGCAAACTCGGTTCCACCGGCCCCACGGTTTCACAGATCGGCCTCGGCTGCATGGGGATGTCTGAGGTCTATGGCCCGGCCGATCGCGGCGAGAGCATCGCCACGGTGCATGCGGCGCTCGATGCCGGCATCACGCTGCTGGATACCGGCGACTTCTACGCCATGGGCCACAATGAGATGCTGGTGCGCGAAGCCCTGAAGGATGTCGCGCGCGACCGGCTCCAGATCAGCGTCAAGTTCGGCGCACTGCGCGGCCCCGCGGGTGAATTCGCCGGAATGGACACGCGGCCGGCCGCGACGAAGAACTTCCTCGCCTATTCGCTGCAACGTCTCGGCACCGACTACATCGACATCTACCGCCCGGCACGTCTTGATCCCAGCGTTCCGATCGAGGAGACGATCGGCGGCCTCGCCGATCTGGTGAAGTCCGGCTACATCAGACATATCGGCCTGTCCGAGGTCGGCTCCGACACCATCCGCCGTGCCCATGCCGTGCATCCGATCGTCGATCTCCAGATCGAATACTCGCTGATCGAGCGCGGCGTCGAGCGCGATATCCTGACAACCTGCCGCGAGCTTGGCATCGGCATCACAGCCTACGGCGTACTGGCGCGCGGGTTGATCAGCGGCCACTGGTCGAAGGATTCCGGCAAGATCGGCAGGGACTATCGGCTGATGACGCCGCGCTTCCAGGGCGCGAACCTCGACGCCAATCTCGCGCTGATGGAGCAGTTGCGGGCCATTGCCGCCGAGATCGGGGCAACACCGGCGCAGGTCGCGATCGCCTGGGTCGCGGCACAGGGCAAGGAGATCGTGCCGCTGGTCGGCGCCCGCACCCGCAACCGTCTCACCGAAGCGCTCGGCGCGACCGGGCTGACGCTGACGCAAACACATCTCGCAGCACTGGCGAAGGCCTTCCCGCCGGATATCGCTGCCGGCACGCGCTATGCGGCCGAGCAGATGGCGCATCTCGACAGCGAGAAGCCGGCGACCAGGTAACGGCAGTCATCAGGTGCGATGCCCGCTCAGATCGGTGATGGCTGGGGCATCACCGTTGAGCGGGTTCTGCGGATCGCGCGCGTAGCGCAAGGTTTCGAACCGCATCGCGCGCGCATCCACCATCAGGAGACGGCCGACCAGGCCCTCGCCGAAGCCGACGATCTCGCGGATCGCCTCCAGCGCCATCATCGATCCCATCACGCCGGCGAGCGCGCCCATCACGCCGGCCTCGGCGCAGGCCGGCACTGTGCCCGGCGGCGGCGGCTCCGGAAACAGGCAACGATAGGTCGGGTTGAACACGCCCTCCGCATTCTTCTCGTGGGCGCGGATCGTGGTCAGCGAGCCGTCGAACTGGCCGAGCGCCGCGGTGATCAGCGGCCGCTTGGCGAGGAAGCAGGCATCGGCGACGAGATAGCGGGTCTCGAAATTGTCGGAGCCGTCGAGCACGAGATCGTAATTCGAAATCAGCGCCATCGCATTGTCGGCCGTGAGCCGCATCGGATGCGCCTCGAACGCGACATGCGGATTGAGCGCGTGGATCTGCGCGGCCGCGCTGTCGACCTTGCGCTTGCCGATGTCGGACGTCGCATGGATGATCTGGCGCTGCAGGTTGGAGAGCGAGACGATGTCGTCATCGATCACGCCGAGCCGACCGACGCCGGCGGCAGCCAGATACATCAGCACCGGCGCGCCGAGGCCGCCGGCGCCGAGTACCAGCACCGACGCCTTTTTCAGCGCGTTCTGGCCGGGGCCGCCCACCTCGCGCAGCACGATATGGCGGGCATAGCGTTCAAGTTCGTCGGCACTCAGCATCGTTCGATCAATTCCTGCATTACTGTCCCGTCATGGTGAGGAGCGCGGAGCGCGTCTCGAACCATGAGGCCGGGCCTGTGGCCTCATCCTTCGAGACGCGGCTTACGCCGCTCCTCAGGATGAGGGTTGAAACCTGAACCGGAGCGCGGTTGTTGCCGACCAAGCAGATGTGCTTAATTGCGTCGACGTCAATGGTATCAGTCCTTTCCCCCGGATTTGTCATGAGATTGGTGCTTTCGGCAACATTGATGGTCGCAGGGATCGGCATGGCGCAGGCCCAGATGACGCCGCCGTCGAGCGCCGGCGCCAAGCCGAAGACGGTGACGACGGTGCCGGTTCGCCCGGCGCTGCAGAAGCCGGAGGATACCGCGGGCGCGATGACGCGGGCCGACCGGCTGGCGCTGCAATCCGACCTCGCCTGGGTCGGCGAATATAACGGCGCGATATCAGGCGACGTCAGCGAGCGCATGGTCAATGCGATCAAGGAATTCCAGAAGAGCCGCGGCGGGAAGCCGACCGGCGTATTGAACCCGCAGGAGCGCGGCGTGCTCGCCGACACCGCGCGGCGCAAGCAGGAAAGCGTCGGCTGGAAGATCGTCACCGAGCCCGCCACCGGAGCGCGGCTCGGCATTCCCTCGAAACTGGTGCCGCAGCTCACCAGCGATGCCTCCGGCGCCAGATGGACCTCGCCGACCGGCACCGTCCAGGTGCTGCTGACCCGGCGCAAGGAAGCGAGCCCGACCACCGCAAAGCTTGCCGAACAGGAAAAGAAGGAGCCGGCCGGCCGCACCATCGACTACACCGTGGTGAAGCCGGATTTCTTCGTGCTGTCGGGCATGCAGGGGCTGAAGAAGTTCTATCTGCGCGGCACCCTGAAGGGCGACGAGGTCCGCATCCTCACCATCCTCTACGATCAGGCGATGCAGACCACCGTCGAGCCGGTGGTGATCGCGATGTCGAGCGCCTTCAGCGCATTTCCGTCCACCGTGCAGGCCGGCCCGCCGCCGCGCAAGACCGTCGAATATGCCACCGGCGTCGTGGTCAGCGACGATGGCGCTGTTATCACCGATCGCGTGGCGACCGACGACTGCATCGCGCTGACGATCCCGGGCTACGGCAATGCCGATCGGATCGCGGACGACAAGGATCATGATCTCGCTTTGCTGCGCATCTACGGCGCGCGCGGGCTGAAGCCGCTCAATATCGCAGGCCAGGCGACGCAGACCGCGCTCGATATCACCGGCATCGCCGATCCGCAGAACCAGGGCGGCGGCGCGGCCGCGAGCAGCGTCAAGGCCTCGGTCGCACAACTCGGCGGCGGCGATCAGGCGCTGTCACCGGCGCCTGGCATCGGGCTCTCCGGCGCGGCGGCGCAGGACGGCGGCAAGTTTGCCGGCATCGCGCTGCTGAAGCCCGTCATCGTCGCGGGCCCCGCCAACGCCGCGCCGCCGGCGCAGGCCACGCTGGTGCCGGCCGATACCGTGCGCAGTTTCCTGAAGGCGCATGGCGTCAATGCGTCGGGCGAATCGGCGGACGCCAAGACCGCCGTGGTCCGCGTGATCTGCGTCAGGAAATAGGATGCTGTCATCGCCCCCGCATATTCCAAAGACTCCTGTGATTCAGCCACGGCTCTTCCCACACGTCGTCTTGGCGAAAGCCAGGACCCATAACCACCGCACTCAGCGATGAAACCGGACCGCGGCCCCGGCGTCGCACAACAATGAGATTTGGGGTAATGGGTCCTGGCTTTCGCCAGGACGACGTTGAGGATGGTTCTCGGTTCACCTGTCAAACAACGTAGTCGGCATCATCTCAGCGCAAATCTGACCCCCGCCCGCGCGAGGCCGCCGGCAATGCCGACCGGTGTGCCGTCGGCGCGCCAGCAGGCTGCGCCCGACATCGTGCCGTCCGCGTGAAACTGGATGGCGTTCATGCCGCCAGCCACCGTCGGCACCACCTGCACCTTGTGGCCCTTCGCCGACAGCGCGGTGCGGATGGCCTCCGGCACCGCCTGCTCGACTTCGAGCGCATTGCCCTCGGTCCAGACCCGCGGCGCCTCGACCGCCTCCTGCAGGCTCATGCCGTGATCGATCAGATTGATCAGCGCCTGCATCGCGCTCGGGAAGATGCGCTTTCCGCCGGGCAGGCCGAGCGCATAAACCAGCTTATTGTCACGCAGCGCCATCATCGGCGACATCGAGGTCGTGACGCGCTTGCCGGCGGCCAGCGACAGCGCGTGTCCCGGACGTGGATCGAACAGGTTCATGTAATTGTTCGGCACGGTGCCGAGGCCCGGGATCAGGATCTTGGCGCCGAACAGATTGTTGATGGTCTGGGTGGTCGCAACCACATTGCCCATCGCATCCGCCGCTGTCATGTGCGTGGTGTGCGCGCTTTCGAGCTGGCTGACGCCGGCGCCCCAGGCCTGGGCGGCAGCAGGATCGATCGCGCGGCGACGCTCCTCGGCATAGGCCTTCGAGGTCAGTTGCTCGACCGGGATGTTGATATAGGCGGGATCGCCGCTCGCGGCCGCGCGATCGGCAAAGGCGATCTTCAGCACCTCGGCGAGATAGTGGATCGTCTCCGCCGTGCCGAAGCCGAGCCGCGCGATGTCATAGCCTTCGAGGATATTGAGCATCTCTGTGATGTGCACGCCGGACGCCGCGGGCGGCGGCGGCCCCAGGATTTCCCAGCCGCGGTAGTCGCAGCGGATCGGGGCGCGCTCGACGGTCTTGTAGGTCGCAAGATCCTCCTGCGCGATGAAGCCGCCGTTCTTCTTCATGTAGTCGACCAGGACGTCGCCGAGCGGTCCCTGGTAGAGCGCGTTGTCGCCGTGGTCGGCGATGTATTTCAGCGTCTCGGCATATTCCGCCTGCACCACGCGCTCGCCGGGCTTCAGCGGCGCGCCGTCAGGCAGATAGATCGCCGCGATCGGCTTGTCCTTCAGCATCTCCTCGGCGCCGTCGGTGATGCATTCGTGCAGATAAGGCGTCGCCGCATAGCCGCGCGCGGCATGCTTGATGGCGGGCTGCATCACGTCGGCCAGCCTCATGGTGCCGAAGCGGCGCAGCGTTTCGCACCAGGCCTTCAAGGAGCCCGGCACCGCGACCGCCTTCGGGCCGTTCAAATTCTCGTTGCCGACGGTGTCGAACACGTCGTGTGCCGAACCGGGCTTCGAGGTGTAGGTATCCGGCCGCACGGCTTTCGGCACCGTGCTCTGGCCGTCGATGAAGCGATGGCTGCCGTCGGCGAGACGAATATGCGCCATGCCGCCGCCGATGATGCCGACCATCATCGGCTCGACCACGGTCAGCGTAAACAGAGTGGCGATCGCCGCATCGATCGCGTTGCCGCCGGCAGCTAACATCTCGGCGCCCGCGGCGGATGCCAGCGGGTGATTGCTCACCACCATGCCTCGGCTGCTGGTGGCCGGCTTCTTCTCGCAGTGAAAGCTTGTCGCGGCGCGGTCGCGCCAGGTGCTGCTCATGATCCGCACTCCCTTTGTTGTTATTTTTGGCACTTCGGACACCAGAACGTCGAACGGCCGTTCTGGGTGAAGCGCTTGACGATGCCCTCGCAGCCCGAGGTGCGGCATGTCTCGCCTTCGCGATCGTAGACCTGGAACGAATGCTGGAAATAGCCGAGATCGCCGTTGGTCAGGCGATGGTCGCTGATCGAGGAGCCGCCGGCCTTGATCGCCTGGTTGAGCACCGAATGGATCGCGTCGACCAGCCGCTTGGCGTGATCGGTGGGCTCGGCCTTCCTGGTGGCAAGCGTCGCGGCCAATCGCCGCGGCGACAGATGCGAACGGAACAGCGCCTCGCAGACATAGATGTTGCCAAGTCCCGCCACCACGCGCTGGTCGAGCAGCGCGGCCTTCAGGCTGGTCTTCTTGTTGTGGCAGGAGCGCGCCAGCATCGCCGCGTCGAACTCGTTGCCGAGCGGCTCGGGACCGAGCCCTTTCAGCAACGGTTCATCCTCGATCGCGTTGCGGGCGATGATCTTCATGTAGCCGAAGCGCCGGGGATCGTTGAAGACGACCGCCGCTCCCGACGACATGTGGAACACGACGTGATCATGCGCGCGGTCGTCGCTGCGCGGATGGTGGAATTGCCCCGGCGCCGCCGTGCCCTCCTGCTTGTGCACGCGGAACGAGCCCGACATGCCCAGATGCATCAACAGCACGTCGCCGGAGTTCAGGTCCGCCATCAAATATTTGGCACGGCGGCCGAGCCCGGTGATGGTCTGGCCCTCGAGCCGGGCGATAAAGTCCTTTTGAAATGGAAACCGCAAATCCTTGCGGCGGGCCTCGGCCTTGATGATTTTGCACCCTTCCATGGCCGGTTGCAGGCCGCGGCGGACGGTCTCGACTTCGGGTAATTCCGGCATAGCAGGCATTCACCTTTTGGAAGTGACGTGATAGCGCCATTGCGGCCGCCGCGCTATGGTCGAGCCAGGAGTATGAGTTGATGGATCGGCCGGATCAAACCACCCATTTCGGCTTCAGGGACGTGCCCCTGGGTGAAAAGCAGACGCTGGTGAACGACGTGTTTCACAGCGTGGCATCGCGCTACGACCTGATGAACGATCTGATGTCGGCAGGCCTGCACCGGGCCTGGAAGGACGTCATGATCACGACCCTCGACCCGCCCGAAGGGCGACCGGCCGTTTGCACTGCTCGACGTCGCCGGCGGCACCGGCGACATCGCGTTCCGGGCCGCCAAGGCCGCGGGCACCGGCTTCCATGCCACGGTCTGCGACATCAATACCGACATGCTCGCCGTCGGCCGCGAGCGCGCCGCCAGGCAGCACCTCGATGACCGCGTGTCGTTCGTCGAGGGCAATGCCGAGACGCTTGGTTTCGCCGACCGCGCGTTCGACGCCTACACCATCGCGTTCGGCATCCGCAACGTGCCGCAGATCGAGCTGGCGCTGCGCGAGGCCCACCGGGTGCTCAAGCCCGGCAGCCGCTTCCTGTGCCTGGAATTCTCCACCGTCGACGTGCCCGGCCTCGACAGGATCTACGACTTGTTTTCGTTCAAGGTGATCCCGCCGCTCGGCCGCGCCGTCACCGGTGACGCCGAGTCCTATCAATATCTCGTCGAGTCGATCCGCAAATTCCCGCGGCCGAACGCGTTCGCCGAGATGATCACCGCCGCCGGCTTTGCCCGCGTGAAGTGGCAGAGCCTCTCCGGCGGCATCGTGGCGCTGCATTCGGGCTGGCGTTTGTGATCTCTGCACTGACCCACATCGCGCGCCTTGCCCGCGCAGGTTTCGTGTTTGCGCGCGAGGGCGTGTTCGGCGTCGTCGATCCCGCGCTGGTGCCGCCGCCGGGGCAGCTCGCGCTGAAGATGGCGCGGCTGGTCGAGCGCCGCTCCGCCAAGTCAGGCCCGCGGCTGTCGCGCGCGCTGACGAGGCTAGGGCCCGCCTATCTCAAGCTCGGGCAATTCCTCGCGACGCGTCCCGACGTGGTCGGCGTGGCGATGGCACGCGATCTCGAAAGCCTGCAGGACCGGCTGCCGCCATTCGCGCAGCAAGAGGCCGAGACCGTCATCACGCAATCGCTGGAACGGCCGCTGGCGCAGGCCTTCGTGCATCTCGGTCCGGCGGTTGCCGCGGCCTCGATCGCCCAGGTGCATCGCGGCGAGGTCGAGCGCAACGGCGTGCGACAGCAGGTTGCGGTCAAGGTGCTCCGGCCCAACGTCGCGGCGCGCTTTCGGCGCGACCTCAGCGACTTCTTCTTTGTCGCGCACAAGGCCGAGGCGCATTCCGCCGAGGCGCGGCGGCTGCGGCTGATCGAAGTCATCAACACGATGTCGCGCTCGGTCGCGATGGAGATGGACCTGCGGCTCGAGGCGGCCGCGCTGTCCGAGATGGCCGAGAACACGCGCGACGATCCGGACTTCCGCGTGCCCACGGTGGACTGGGATCGAACCGCGCACAGCGTGCTGACGATGGAGTGGATCGACGGCATCGCGCTGAACGATCATGCCCGCCTCGCGCAGGCCCAGGTCGACCTGCCCGATCTCGGCCGCAAGGTGATCCAGAGCTTCCTGCGCCACGCGCTGCGCGACGGCTTCTTCCATGCCGACATGCATCCGGGCAATCTGTTCCTCGACGAGGCCGGCCGCCTCGTTGCGGTGGATTTCGGCATCATGGGGCGGCTCGGGCTGAAGGAGCGGCGCTTCCTGGCCGAGATCCTGCTCGGCTTCATCACCCGCGACTACCGCCGCGTCGCCGAGGTGCATTTCGAGGCCGGCTATGTGCCCGGCCACCATTCGGTGGAGAATTTCGCGCAGGCGATCCGCGCCATCGGCGAGCCGATCCACAATCGCACCGCCGAGGAAATCTCGATGGCGAAGCTGTTGACGCTTCTGCTCGAGGTCACCGGCCTGTTCGACATGCAGACGCGGCCCGAATTGATCCTGCTGCAGAAGACCATGGTGGTGGTCGAGGGCGTGGCGCGCGGCTTCGACCCCAAGCTCGACATCTGGAAGATCGCCGACCCCGTGGTGCGCGAATGGATCACGCAGAATCTCGGCCCCGCCGGACGCATCCAGGGCGCGATCTCGGGCGCGGGCGAGCTCGGCCGCATCCTCGCCAACCTGCCGTCGATTGCGAACCGCGCCGTGACCGTGCTCGAGCAGCTGGAGACCATGACGCTGGAGGGCCACATGCTGTCGTCGGACTCGATCGACGAAATGGCCCGCGCCGAGGCCCGCAAGGCGCGGGTGCAGACCGTCGGCCTTTGGGTCATTGCCATCGCCTCCATTGCAATCTTTTTTGCGATCCGCGCCCACTGATTGCAATGCATGCACCGTGTGATAGCATCGCTATCATCCTTGTTTGAGCATGATCTCATTCGGAAAACCGCTTCGCACTTTTCCGGATCATGCTGTGAGGGCATGCCATGGCCAGCCTGACCATCCGCAAACTCGACGACACGCTGAAAGCGTATCTGCGGCTGCGCTCCGCCAGGAACGGGCGCTCGGTCGAGGAGGAGATCCGGGTGATCCTCCGGGACCTTGCAGAGGGCGGTCCGGAGCCCGCGGAGGCGCCTGCGGCGGGTTCCGTGACAGCCGCGACGCCCGCTCCCCGGGCCGCCAGCGTGGCTGGCGAGCCTCGCGTCACCCTGATCATCGGCGGCGGGATCGCAGCCTACAAGGCGCTGGATCTGATCCGGCGGCTCAAGGAACGCCACATCGAGGTCCGCTGCGTGCTGACCAGGGCGGCCCAGCAATTCGTCACCCCGCTGGCCGCCAGCGCGCTGTCGCATGAGCGCGTCTACACCGACCTGTTCGACGCCGAGAGCGAATTCGACGCCGGTCATATCAGGCTGGCGCGGGACTGCGACCTGATCGTGGTGGCGCCGGCCACCGCCGACCTGATGGCCAAGATGGCGCAGGGCCATGCCGACGATCTCGCCACCGCCACCTTGCTGGCGGCCAACCGGCCGATCCTGCTGGCGCCGGCGATGAACCCGCTGATGTGGAACAATCCGGCCACCCGCCGCAACGTGCTGCAGCTCCGCCGTGACGGCGTCCATACCATCGGCCCCAATGCGGGCGAGATGGCGGAAGCCGGCGAGGCCGGTGTCGGTCGGATGGCCGAACCGACCGAGATCGCCGCCGCCGCTGAGCGCATGTTGCGGCCGCCGCAGCCGCGCCCGCTCGCCGGCAAGCGCGTGCTGATCACGGCGGGGCCGACCCATGAGGCGATCGATCCGGTCCGCTACATCGCCAACCGTTCGTCCGGCAAGCAGGGCTTTGCCATTGCCGCCGCCGCGCGCGCCGCAGGCGCCGAGGTGGTGCTGGTGACCGGCCCGGTCGAGCTCGACGACCCCCAAGGCATCTCCGTGATGCGCGTGGAATCCGCGCGCGACATGTTGCACCGGGTCGAGGCCGCGCTGCCGGTCGATATCGCGATCTTTGCCGCGGCGGTCGCCGACTGGCGGGTCGCCAGTGAGGGCAGCCAGAAGCTGAAGAAGACCGCGGCCGGCATGCCGCCGCTGCAGCTCGTCGAAAACCCCGACATCCTGGCGACAATCTCCAAGCTGAAGGAGAAGCGGCCGCCGCTGGTGATCGGCTTCGCCGCCGAGACCGAGCACCTGATCGAGAACGCCAAGGCGAAGTTCGCGCGCAAGGGCTGCGACTGGATCGTCGCCAACGACGTCTCGCCGGCGACCGGCGTGATGGGCGGCGACCGCAACACCGTCCACCTGCTCTCGCGCGAGGGCAAGGACGTCACCGTCGACTCCTGGCCGGTCATGACCAAGGAAGAAGTCGCGACCGCGCTGGTGTCGCGGATCGCAAGAGCCGTAGGAACCGCATCGTGAGCGCCACCATCAAGGTCGAAGTCCACCAGTTGCCGCATGGCGCAGATCTCCTGCTGCCGATCTACCAGACCACTGAGGCGGCCGGGCTCGACCTCTTGGCCGCGGTGCCGCGGTCGGCGCCGCTGCTGCTGCTGCCGGGCCGCTACGAGATGGTTCCGACCGGGCTGACGATCGCGCTGCCGCCGGGCTACGAGGCGCAGGTGCGGCCGCGTTCCGGCCTCGCCGCCAAATACGGGATTACCGTGCTAAACTCGCCCGGCACGATCGATGCCGACTATCGCGGCGAGATCAACGTGCTGCTGATCAATCACGGCCAGGAGGTGTTTTCGATCCGGCGCGGCGAGCGCATCGCGCAGATGGTGATCGCGCCGGTCACACGGGCCGAGCTGGTTCCGGTCGACGTGCTGCCGGCGACCGGGCGCGGCAGCGGCGGCTTCGGCTCGACCGGACGCTAGGCATCGGAGAAGTGTGCGGACGGCTCCCGGGGATCACGCTTCGAGCGCTCTCCGCATGACTAACGTGTCAATTCGCGTAAAATCCACATCATCCGGCGGCATTTTTTCACAGCGGATTCTGCGTTCACGGTCTGGACTCTTACTCGCCGAGTCCCGTTGGGATTATTCTGTTTTGATTCGAGCGCGACGGGGGGTCTTCGTCGGGCTGTCTGGTCCTGCTTGGGCATGATCCCCGGACAAACGTCGTACGTTTGCCGTGAGGGAACACCGGTCTCCTCTTTTCCGGATCATGCCTTAAGGTTTGTGCGTTCTGGGGCAACATATGTCGGGCGTAGTCGCGGCAATGCGTCGAACCCTGCTGTCATGCACCTCACTGGCGCGCGACGGCATGCTTGGGCTCGCCATCACCGCATTGCTGCCGGCCCGCACCGCATTCGCCGCCGAGAGCCTGGCGGTCCAGGCGATGTCGGATCATTTCGGCTTCAACCATCAGGAGGTCGCGGTTCTCGCGACGTCGTTCGCGCTGGTCGGCTTCTCCGCCGTGGCTGCGATCCTTTTGATGCGCACCCGCCTGCGTGCGACGAGGAACGAGGAGCAGCTGCAGTCCGAGATCGCGGACCTGCAGGCGCAATCGGACCGGCTGCGCGCGCTGCTGTTCGTCGAGCCGCAGGTCCTGATCTCCTGGGCCGCGGGCGACAACCGGCCGCAGATCTCGGGCGACATCTCGCTGGTGATGTCGCAGGAAAGCTCGCCGCAACGCATTCTCGCCTTCGGAACCTGGCTGCCGCCCGAGCCGGCGCTGCAGATGGACCACGCGGTCGACGCGCTGCGCGAGAAGGGCGAGGCGTTCCTGCTCAACCTCTCGACCTCGGCCGGCCGCGCCATCGAGGCGATGGGCCGCGCGATCGGCGGCCAGGCCATCGTGCGGATCCGCGAGCTCGGCGGCCTGCGCCGCGAACTTGCCGAATCCAACCTGCGCTACAAGACGCTGCAGGAGGAGACCGAGCTGCTGCGCGATTTCGCCGCCGCCGCTCCCTGGCCGATCTGGGCCAAGAGCCTCGAGGGCAATCTGCGCTATGCCAACGCGGCCTATGTCCGCGCCACCGAGGGCAAGAGCGTGTCCGACGCGCTGCAGCGCAATCTCGAACTGCTCGAAAGCGACCAGCGCACCGAATTGACCCGCGCGCTGAACGACAATGCCAATTATGCCGCGCGGCTGCCGATCGTCGTCAGCGGCGAGCGGCGGATCTACGACGTCCAGGCGCTCAAGCTAAGCGGCGGCAGCGCCGGCATCGCGATCGACGCCAGCGAGGCCGCGGCGCTGCGCGCGGCGATCGCGCGGATGGTCGAAGCGCACCGCCGCACCCTCGACCAATTGTCGTCGGGCGTCGCGGTGTTCGATACCGACCGGCGGCTCACCTTCTACAACGAATCCTACCGGCGGCTGTGGGGGCTCGACCAGGCCTTCCTTGACAGCAACCCCGACGATTCCAGCGTGCTGGACCGCCTGCGCGCCAACCGCAAGCTGCCCGAGCAGCCGGATTTCCGCGCCTGGAAGGCCAAGCTGCACGAGGCCTATCGCGCGGTCGAATCCGAGACCTACACCTGGTTCCTGCCCGACGGCCGCGCCATCAGCGTCGTCACCACGCCGAACCTCGAGGGCGGCGTCACCTATCTGTTCGACAACGTCACCGAAAGCCTCGACCTCGCGCGCCGCTACGACCGCCTGACGCGGGTGCAGCGCGAGACGCTGGACAATCTCGGCGAAGCAGTCGCGGTGTTCGGCAGCAATGGCCGCGCGGAACTGTTCAACCCGCCCTTCGCCAAGATGTGGAAGCTGCCGGCCGATGCGCTGCAGGGCGAACCGCACATCGAGCAGGTGGAGGCGCTGTGCAGGCCGCTGTTCGACGACGCGCTGACCTGGCGGACGCTGCGCGAGCAGATCACCGCGATCGAGAACCGCGCCCAGGTCGCGCTGAAGCTGGAGCGCAAGGACGGCAGCGTGCTGAATTGCATGACCATCCCGCTGCCCGACGGCAAGACCCTGCTCGCCTTCCAGGACATCACCGATACCGAGAATGTCGAGCGGGCGCTGCGCGAGCGCAACGAGGCGCTGGAAACCGCGGACCAGATGAAGGTGGATTTCGTCCACCACGTCTCCTACGAGCTGCGCGCGCCGCTTACCACCATCATCGGCTTCGCGCATTTCCTCAGCGATCCCTCGACCGGGCCGCTGACGCCGAAGCAGGCCGAGTATCTCGACTACGTCACCAAATCGACCAACGCGCTGCTGGCGCTGACCAACAACATCCTCGATCTCGCCACCATCGACGCCGGCGCGATGAAGCTCGAGCTCGGCCCGGTCAATATCGGCCAGGCGATCGAGGCTGCCGCCGAAGGCATCCAGGACCGGCTGGCGACCGACCGCATCACGCTCAAGGTCGACATCGAGCCCGACATCGGCGCCTTCGTCGGCGACGAGCGGCGCGTGGTGCAGGTGCTCTACAATCTGCTCGCCAACGCGGTCGGCTTCTCGCCGCATGACGCCACCGTCACGATCAGCGCGCACCGCACCGAGCACAGCGTAGTGTTTTCGGTGACCGACGCCGGTCCCGGCATTCCGGCCGAGATGCGCGACAAGGTGTTCAACTGGTTCGAGAGCCATTCCCACGGCTCGCGGCATCGCGGCGCCGGGCTCGGCCTGTCGCTGGTGCGCTCCTTCGTCGAGCTGCATGGCGGACGGGTCCGCGTCGATTCGACCGTAGGCCGGGGCACGACCGTGACCTGCGACTTCCCGATCGACCAGACCGCACATCGCAACGCTGCTGAATGACAGCAAACTCGACATTCTCGGTGGCGCTCGCGAACGAAACCGCGACGGCGGAGCTGATGGCCGACCTCGCGCTGCTGATCGGCGCCGGCGACGTCATCACGCTGTCCGGCGATCTCGGCGCCGGCAAGACCGCGGCCGCCCGCGCGCTGATCCGCTACCTCGCCGTCGACGACACGCTGGAAGTCCCGAGCCCGACCTTCACGCTGGCGCAGAGCTACGAACTGCCGGCGTTTCCGATCGTCCATGCCGACCTCTACCGCATCAACGCCGCCAGCGAACTCGAGGAGATCGGGCTGTCGCCGCTGCCCGACGACATCGTGGCGCTGATCGAGTGGCCCGAACGCGCGCCGGACGCGATGCCCACTGACCGCATCGACATCGCGTTCAGCCACCGCCCGGCGCTCGGATCCGCCGCCCGCGCGGCCGAGATCACCGGCTATGGCAAAAGCGCAGCCAAGGTCACGCGTCTTCATGAGCTGCGCCAGTTCCTCGATCGCGCAGGCTTTCTCCATGCCCGGCGCGAACGCATGCCGGGCGATGCCTCGACGCGCTCCTATGCGCGGCTGCGCAACGATGACGGCACCGTCATCCTGATGAATTCGCCGCGCCGTCCGGACGGCCCGGCGATCTACAGCGGCCAGTCCTACAGCGCGGCAGTGCATCTCGCCGAAGACGTCAGGCCCTTCGTCGCGATCGGAAACGGCCTGCGCAAGCATGGCTTCTCCGCGCCGGCGATCCGGCACACCGACCTCGACTGCGGATTCCTCATCACCGAGGATCTCGGCGCCGAAGGCGTGGTCGAGGGCGATCCGCCGCAGCCGATCGCCGAGCGCTATGAGGCCGCCGTCGACATGCTGGCGGCGCTGCATCGCGAGGTGCTGCCCGACACGCTGCCGCTGACCGCTGACGAGAGTTACGACATCCCGGTGTTCGACATCGACGCCTGGCTGATCGAGATCGGGCTGATGCTGGAGTGGTACTTGCCCGAGCATGGCGTGCAGCCGGGCGAAGAACTGCGCACCGAGTTCCTCGGAATGTGGCGGGGGCTTCTGGAAAAGCCGGCCGCGGCGCCGCAGACCTGGGCGATCCGCGACTTCCATTCGCCGAACATCATCTGGCTTGCCGAGCGCACCGGCATCCTGCGTGTCGGCATCATCGACTTCCAGGACGCGCTGCTCGGCCCCGCGGCCTATGACGTGGTGTCGCTGCTGCAGGATGCACGGGTCGACGTGCCCGAGCAGCTCGAACTGTCGCTCTTGACCCGCTACATCAAGGCGCGGCGTGCGACCGACGAGAGCTTCGATCCGGCCGGCTTCGCCGAGCTCTATGCGATCATGTCGGCACAGCGGAATACCCGCCTGCTCGGCACCTTCGCGCGGCTCAACCGCCGCGACGGCAAGCCGCACTATCTCAAGCACCAGCCGCGGATCTGGACCTATCTCGAGCGGTCGCTGGCCCATCCGGCACTGACCACTTTCCGCATCTGGTACAAAGCCAACGTCCCTCCCCCGGTACCGTAGTTTACGGGTTATTAGCCTTGGGTCCCCTAAGGTTGCATTTGGCCGCGCCTCATCCACGTCGCGGCCGCATCTGGAGCAGGACCAAACGATGGGGACGGAACGACGTAGGGGCGATCGTGTCACGTTTGAGCGCGGCATAGCCGCGCACATGATGGGCATTGACGGCACCTGGCGGCGTGACTGCACCATGGAAGACGTGTCGGAGACGGGCGCCAAGCTCACCGTCGAGGGCTCGGTCGAGGGCCTTGCCCTGAAGGAGTTTTTCCTGCTGCTGTCGTCCACAGGATTGGCCTATCGCCGCTGCGAGCTGGCGTGGGTCAATGGCGACCAGATCGGCGTCAACTTTCTCAAACAAGGCGACAAGAAGAAGAAAACTGCCCGACGCGGTGCGCAAGCTGCCGACGTCTAGGCTGTTGCCGTCTTACGGCCGTCATGTCTCGTGACTATGGCGTCTGGTTGATGTGCTTGCCGAATCGCCGTGATATGATCGGCGCATGAGAGATGATGACCGAGAATATCCGGAAAATGCCCGTCACTCCCCATAAGGCCATGGTGCTTGCTGCGGGTCTCGGCGTGCGCATGCGCCCCCTGACCAACACGATGCCGAAGCCGCTGGTCAGCGTCGCCGGCCAGCCGTTGCTCGACCATGTGCTCGACAAGCTCGCCGGCGCCGGCGTCACCGAGGCCGTCGTCAACGTGCATTATCTGCCCGACCAGATCATCGAGCACGTCAAGCCCCGCAGCCGCCCTCGCGTGATCATCTCCGATGAACGCGACCAGGTGCTCGGCACCGGCGGTGCGGTCGTGAAGGCGCTGCCGCTGCTCGGCGATGCGCCGTTCTTCCATCTCAACGCCGACACGATGTGGATCGACGGCGTGCGCTCCAACCTGGCGCGGCTGGCGGAAGCCTTCGATCCCGCGCGGATGGATATCCTGCTCTTGATGGCGCCGACCGCCTCGAGCATCGGCTATAGCGGCCGCGGCGACTATTCGATGCTGCCCGACGGCGCGCTGCGCAAGCGGCGGGAGAACCAGGTGGTGCCGTTCGTCTATGCCGGCGCCGCGATCATGTCGCCCGCGCTGTTCGCCGACGCTCCGGCCGGCGAGTTCTCGCTGACCAGGATGTTCGATCGCGCCAACGAGCAGGAGCGGCTGTTCGGCCTGCGCCTCGACGGCGTCTGGATGCATGTCGGAACCCCCGACGCGATCCAGGCCGCGGAAGACGCTTACCTGGAGAGCGTCGCCTAAGCCGCATCACCCTCAGCCTTCCCCGTCGATGGCGAGCACCGCAAAACTCGCCAGCCAATGTTCGCCCATATAGTCGCCGGCGATATGCGGCAGGCCGGCGTCGAGATGGCGTCGCGCAGCCTCCAACAGGATCGGACGACGCGCATCGGCCCCCGGCAATGCGCCGGCCAGCGCCCGCCAGCACCAGGCGCGGCTGAGATTGAGCCCATCGAGATGCGCAAGCTTGCCGTCGCTACGGTCGGTGACGGTGGCGGGCCGGAATAAAGTCGCCGGTTCGCGTTGCGCGAGCCGCGGCAGAAAGCGATCGAACCAGGGCCGGAAGTCGCCGGGTGACAGCAGCCGCCGCATGCATTCCGCTTCGATCAGCGCGGACGACTGGAAATCGTCGCCGCTCGGCTCGCCCCAGGCGGGGCAGTCCCGATCGGCTCCGTACCAGCGCAGCGCGGTCTCGCGCAGCAGCGCACCGAATGCTTCGTCCTGCGTCGCCGCCGCGTAGTCGGCGGCCATGCGAAGCCCGAACGCGGTGTTGAAATGCGTGCCGACCCGGACCGGATAGGTGGCGAGCGGCAGGAAATCGAGAAAGCGCTGCGCGAAGATTCCGGCGAGTGGCGCGATCCGCTCGCACCAACTGGTGTTGTCGAGGAGTGCGAGCTCTGCCGCGAGCTTCAACAGCCAGCCCCAGCCGTAAGGCCGCTTGAAGCCGCGCGCGGTCGGAGCCGCGAGATAGGCGCATTCGGCCGCAACCTTCCCGGCGTCGAACTGCGCGTCGAACAGCGCGCGGATATCACCCGCCGCTTCGGATGCCGGATAACGGCGCAGCAGCCGGGCGAGCATCCAGGTGCTGTGGACACAGGAGTGCCAGTCGTAGCTGCCGAAGAACACCGGATGCAGCTCGCGCGGCGTGCGCGCATCCTTCGGCCCGGCCAGCACATGATCCGGCTTGTTCGGATATTCGCGCGTGACATGGCCGAGCGCGATGCGGGCGAAGCGCACGGCGAGGTCTTCGGTCAGGATCGTCTCGCTCATCGTTCAGCCTTCTCCTTTCGCTCGCGCCGGACCAGCATCTCGATCAGGCGCGGCGTCATATAGATCGGAAACTGCGTGGCCGCGAAGAACAGCGCCGTCATCGGCGATACCGACGCGCCCATCGCCGACCAGACCAGTCCGACATTGCGATTGCCGAGAACGAGACCGCTGGTCAGCCGCGCAGCCAGATCACCTGGCGTGAGCAGCGCGCCGAGCGCTTGCAAGGCGAGATTGCAGGCGAAAGCCAGCCCGACACAAGTCGCCGCGGCAACCGGCTGCATCTCGATCTGCGCGTGCACCCCGGCCATGGTGGCGATTGCGAACAGCAACAGCGAGGCGAGCACGAGAGCGTCGATGGCGCGCGAATGCCTCGCCAATTGTGCAGCGGCCTGGCGGCGAAGCAGCAACGCCAGCGCGCCGGCGCCACCAACCAGCAGTGCCAGCCGCGCAGCAAGCGCCAGCGGATCGAGCGCAAGACCGGCAAGGCCCGCCGCGATCAGCGGCACCGTGACCGGCGCCAGCGCCATCGACAGCAGCGTCACGGCGAGCGGAATGGTCGCGTCGAAACCGAGCATGCGCGCCACCGCCGCCGTGCCGCTTGATGGCGGCGCGCAGACCGACAGCACCAGCGCGACGATCAGCTCGGTGCGAACCCCGGCGCCTCGCGCGGCGAGGCCCACCGCAAGCGGACAGACCAGCATCGCGAGCGCGGGCAACAGCAGCCAGACCAGCGGCCGCCGCAGCGCGCGCCGGAACGCCGCGCCGTCGATCTGGAGGAAGGTGCCGAGCACCAGCACGAAGATCGCCGCCGCCATCAGCGGGCGCACGCTATCCGCCAGCGCAGGGAAAGCCAGCCCGGCCAGCACGCCGATGATCAGCAGCGTCGACCCGCGCGGCACCAGCCTCGCAAATCGCGCCAAATCTTTGGGTCCCGTCGTCATGTCCTGCCGGCGAGCATAGGTCCGGCCAAATCATTGTTGAAATCGATTATTGATATATGCATTATTGCTACCATGAATTTAGCCGCCGTCGATCTCAACCTGCTGGTCGCCTTCGAGGCGCTGATGGAGGAGCGCCACGTCACCCGCGCAGCCGAGCGGATCGGGCTGGCCCAGCCGTCGATGAGCAGCGCGCTGCGGCGACTGCGGGCGCTGTTTGCGGACGAACTGTTCCTGCGCGCCGGCGCGGCCATGCAACCGACCGAAAGGGCGCTGGCGCTGGCCGGACCGATCGGCGAGGCGTTGCGGCAGATCAGGGACGCGCTGTCGCCCGATCAGGCCTTCGATCCGTCCGCGACGCGACGGCGCATCACCATCGCCGCGACCGACTATGGCGATCTCGTTCTGGTGCCGGAACTGACGCGCCTGCTGCGCATTGAAGCCCCTGGCATCGACCTCGCGGTGCGCCCGTTGACCGACGCGACGGCGGCACTTTCGAAGCTCGAGCGCGGCGAACTCGACGCGCTGGTCGGCGGCCATCTGCCGGAGACGCCGCGCTGCGTCCGGCACCGGCTGTTCGAAGAGCGCTTCGTCTGCATCCGCGACGCCGCGCGCGCCAGCAGATCTGAACACCTCAGCCTGAAAGACTATGCAACCCTGCCGCACGCGCTGTTCTCGGCGGCCGGCGGCGATGGCCTGCCGAGCGTGATCGACGCGCTGCTGGCGCGCCATGGATTGAAGCGACGCATGGCCGTGACGCTCGCGCATGTGGTGGCCGTTCCCTTCGCCGTGGCCGGCACCGACCTCATCGCCACCATGGCCGAGCGCGTCGCCCGGCGCTTCACGCAGCTCGCCGAAATAGCCGTCGTCGCGCCGCCGATCGAGATCCCTGCCTTCGCGATCGACCTCATCCATACAGGCCGCGCCGCCCAGGATCCGGCGCTGCGCTGGTTCCTGGATGCGGTCGATCGCAGCGCCAGCCGGCTGCGGCATTGAACTATTGTGGCTGACCGGCAGGGGTGGCTAACGACGGCCACGGCTTCCTATATTGGCGCCTGATTCGAACAAGGCAGCCCATGCGCGTCTTCAGCGTTCCCGTCTCCGCGCCGTTCCTGCGCACCGTGATCTCGGCGCTGGTCGACGGCCGGCTGGTCGAGGGATTCGAGGCGCGCAACGATCCCGCAAGGCTCGCCAACGCCACGCTCTATCTGCCGACCCGCCGCGCCGGACGGCTGGCGCGCGAGATCTTCCTCGATGTGCTCGATTCCGACGCCGCGGTGCTGCCGCGCATCATAGCCCTCGGCGACATCGATGAGGACGAACTCGCCTTCGCCGACCAGGGCGACGACGTCGGCGGCGCCGCGCCGCTGGAGATTCCGCCCCGGCTCGGCGAGCTCGAGCGCCGGCTGACCCTGGCGCATCTGGTCGCGGCCTGGGCCAAGACGCCGGTATCGGCGCCGCTGGTGGTCGGCGGCCCGGCCTCGACTTTGCAGCTCGCCGGCGATCTGGCGCGGCTGATGGACGACATGGTGACGCGCGGCGTCGACTGGCGCGCGCTCGACCGCCTGGTGCCGGACCAGCTCGACAAATACTGGCAGCACTCGCTCGACTTCCTGCGCATCGCGCGCGACGCCTGGCCGAACTACCTCAAGGAAATCGGCCGGATCGAACCGGCGGCACGCCGCGATCTCCTGATCGACGCGGAAGCCGCTCGGCTGACCGCGCATCACGCCGGTCCGGTGATCGCGGCCGGCTCGACCGGTTCGATGCCGGCGACGGCGAAATTCCTGCACGCGGTGGCGAAGCTTCGGAACGGCGCCGTTGTGCTGCCCGGGCTCGACACTGATCTCGACGAGGACAGCTGGGACACGATCGGCGGCGAGCGCGGCGACGACGGCAGGTTCACCACGCCGCCATCGTCGAACCATCCGCAATTCGCGATGCACGCTTTGCTCGACCGCTTCGGCATCAAGCGCCGCGATGTCGAGAGCCTGGCCGAGCCGGCGCCGCTCGGCCGCGAGGTGCTGGTGTCGGAGACGATGCGTCCCTCGACCGCGACCGCGCAGTGGCATGACCGGCTGGAGCGGCCCGAGATCGTGGCGCGGATTTCCGCCGGGATGACCAACCTCACCGTGGTCGAGGCGCCCAATCCCGAGATGGAGGCGCTGGCGATTGCGGTTGCGATGCGCGAGGCGCGGCATCTCGGCAAATCGGCCGCGCTGGTGACGCCGGACCGCGCATTGGCGCGCCGCGTGATGGCCTCGCTGACGCGCTGGAATCTCGCGTTCGACGATTCCGGCGGCGACGCGCTGATCGAAACGCCGGCCGGCGTATTCGCCCGCCTCACCGCGGAGGCCGCGGCCAAGGGGCTGGAGCCGCCGACATTGCTCGCGCTGCTCAAGCATCCGCTGTTCCGGCTCGGCGGTGCGCATGGCGCGCTGAAGCGTGCGATCGAGGCGCTGGAGATCGCGCTGTTGCGCGGCACGCGGCCGCAAGCCGGGACCGGCGGCCTCGCCCGCGACTTCGCGCGCTTCCGTGCCGAGCTCGTCAAACTATACGGGGGCGGGACCTCGTCGCTGCACGCCATGGAGCCGCGCGCGAGGCTGCGCGACAAGGAGCTCAACCAGGCCGAGGGCCTGATCGCCAAATTGCAGGCGGCGCTGGCGCCGCTGGAAGGCATGGCGTCGTCAAGACCCTATGATTTCGCCGAGCTCGCCGCGCGGCACCGCGAGGCGCTGATCGCGCTGTCCTGTGACCAGAACGGCGTCGCCATCGTGTTCGAGGAGCGCGCCGGTGCCTCGCTGGCGGCGGCCTTCGACGAGCTGCTCGCCAAGCAGCAGCCGAGCGGGCTGATGACGCCGCTGTCAGATTATCCCGAGGTGTTCCAGACCGCGTTCGGCGACCGCATGGTGCGGCGGCCGGAATCGGCGCGCGCGCAGCTCAACATCTTCGGTCAGCTCGAAGCACGTCTCACCGAATCCGATCGCGTCATCCTCGGCGGCCTAGTCGAGGGCGTCTGGCCGCCGGCGCCGCGGATCGATCCCTGGTTGAGCCGGCCGATGCGGCACGAGCTCGGGCTCGATCTCCCCGAGCGGCGCATCGGCCTGTCCGCCCACGACTTCGCGCAGCTGCTCGGCAGCGACGAGGTGATCCTCACCCACGCCGCCAAGGTCGGCGGCGCGCCGGCGGTCGCCTCGCGCTTCCTGCATCGGATCGAAGCGGTCGCTGGCACAGCGCGCTGGAAGGCGGCGACGTCGGCCGGCGAGATCTACGTGCAATACGCCGCCGAGCTCGACCGGCCCGACAAGGTCGAGCCGATCCCGCAGCCGGAGCCGCGGCCGCCGCGCGAGGCGCGGCCGCTGAAAATGTCGGTCACCGCGATCGAGGATTGGCTGCGCGATCCCTACACGATCTATGCGCGCTACATCCTGAGGCTCGATCCGCTCGATCCCGTCGACATGCCGTTGTCGGCGGCCGATCGCGGCTCGGCGATCCATGAATCGCTCGGCGAATTCACGCAGGTCTATGCCGACGCGTTGCCTGACGACATCAAGAGCGCGCTGCGCGACATCGGGGCGAAGCATTTTGCACCGCTGATGGAGCGGCCGGAGGCACGGGCGCTATGGTGGCCGCGCTTCCAGCGCATCGCGGCGTGGTTTGCCGAATGGGAGCAGGCGCGGCGCGGCACTATTGCTGCGATCAAGGCGGAGATCCGCGGCGAGATCGGCATTCCGCTCGACGCTGCCAGGACATTCGTCCTCTCCGCACGGGCCGATCGCATCGAGCGGCGCGACGACGGCAGCTTTGCGATCCTCGACTACAAGACCGGCCAACCGCCGACCGGCAAGCAGGTGCGCATGGGCCTGTCGCCGCAGCTCACGCTGGAAGCCGCGATCCTGCGCGAGGGCGGTTTTGCCGACATCCCGGCCGGCTCCTCGGTCGGCGACCTCGTCTATGTCCGGCTGAGCGGCAACAACCCGCCCGGCGAGCAGCGCTCGCTCGAACTCAAGATCAAGACCAGCGACACGCCGCAACCGCCCGATGAGGCCGCCGACGCCGCGCGTCGCAAGCTGGAAGCCCTGATCCGCGCCTTCGACGACGAGAGCCAGGCCTATACCTCGCTGAACCTCTCGATGTGGGCGAACCGCTACGGCGCCTATGACGACCTCGCGCGCATCAAGGAATGGTCGGCCGCCGGCGGCCTGGGGATCGAGGAATGGTGAAAGCGCCCCGCCCCATCCCCCACGCAGTGCGCGACGCGCAGGCCCGCGCGTCCGATCCGAAGGCTTCGACCTTCGTGTCGGCCAATGCCGGCTCGGGCAAGACGCATGTGCTGGTCCAGCGCGTGATCCGCCTGCTGCTCTCGGGCGTGGCGCCGGAGAAGATCCTCTGCATCACCTTCACCAAGGCGGCCGCGGCGAACATGGCCGAGCGCGTGTTCACGACGCTCGGCCATTGGGTGACGCTCGACGATTCCGGGCTCGATGCCGCGATCCGCGAGGCCGGTATCGCGCATCCGGATTCGAAGCTCCGCAAAGAAGCTCGCAAGCTGTTTGCCTGCGCGCTGGAGACGCCCGGCGGGTTGAAGGTGCAGACCATTCACGCGCTGTGCACCCGCCTGCTGCAGCAGTTTCCGTTCGAGGCCAACGTGCCGGCGCGCTTCGCCGTGCTCGACGACCGCGACCAGAACGAGATGATGGAACGCGCCAATCTCGCCGTGTTCCTCGAAGCGTCGCGGATTCCCGACAGTCCGATCGGCCGCGCGCTGCGGACGGCGATGGCAAACGCCGCCGACGTCACCTTCAAGGAGGTTGTGCGTGAGGCCTGCCTCAGCCGCGACCATTTCATGGCCTGGACCGATGCCGCCGGCAGCGCCGCGGCCGCCGCCGCGCAGATGTCGGCCACGCTCGGCGTTTCCGCGGATGATCGCATCGAGGATGTCGAGCGCGAGATCGTCGACGGGCCGAACCTGCCGCGGTCGAGTTGGAAAGAGATGGCCACGCTGCTCGACACCAGCAGCAAGGCAGACCAGAAGCAGGCGGACCGTCTGCGAGCCGCGCTGACCTTCACCGGTGCAGCCCAGGTCGACGAATATCTCGGCGTCTTCCTGACCGACGACCGCGCGCCGCGCGCGTCCGTCATCACCAACAACTTCATCAAGAAGAATGCGGTCGCGGGCCGCCGGTTCGAGGCCGAGATCGACCGTCTCGGTCCCCTCATCGAGCGCCGTCGCGCCGTGGTCGCGCGCGACCGCACCGAGGCGCTGATCCACATCGCGACCGCGGCGGCCGGGCACTACCGGCGCGAAAAGCTGGAGCGCGGCCTGCTCGACTATGACGATCTGATCGACAAGACGCTGGCGATGCTCGACCGCGTCTCGTCGGGATGGGTGCATTACAAGCTCGACCGCGGCGTCGATCACGTGCTGATCGACGAGGCGCAGGACACCAGCCCGCGGCAATGGGACATCGTCGCCCACATCATCTCGGAGTTCACCTCCGGCGCCGGCGCCCGCGACGGTCTGGTGCGCACCGTGTTCGCGGTCGGCGACGAGAAGCAGTCGATCTTCTCGTTCCAGGGCGCAGCGCCGCGCGAGTTCGATTTGCGGCGGCGCGAGCTGAAGCGGCGCTTCGAGGAGGCCGGGCTGAAGTTCGATCCGGTGTCGTTCACCTATTCGTTCCGCTCGGGGCCGGTGATCCTGCATTCGGTCGACCACGTGTTCCGCGAGCAGGAGATCTTCCGCAGCATCCATGCGGTCGAGAACGGTTACCCGATCCACAATGCGATGGCCGATGCCGGCCCGAGCCTGATCGAGCTCTGGGATCTCGCGGTCGCCGACGACCGCCAGGACATCGAAGGCTGGCGCGCGCCGTTCGACGGCGTCTCGATCACCAGCCCCGAGGTGAAGCTGGCCCGGCGCATCCAGGCCGAGATCAGGCGCCTCGTCACCAGCGGCACCATGACCGGCAGCGCCGGCGGACGGCGGCCGCTGCGCTACGGCGACATGCTGATCCTGGTGCGGCGGCGCGGCAACGCCTTCGACGCCGTGATCCAGGCGCTGAAGCACGCGGGCATTCCGGTCGCCGGCGCCGATCGGCTGAAACTGACCGAGCACATCGCGATCATCGACCTGATGAACCTCGCCGACGCGCTGCTGCTGCCGCAGGACGATCTCGCGCTCGCGGTGGCGCTGAAGAGCCCGCTGTTCGGCCTCGACGACGACGATCTGTTCAAGCTGGCGTACGAGCGCCGCGGCGCGCTGCGTGAGGCACTGGCCGCGCAGGCCCCGGCCGATGAACGGTTCTCGGCCGCGCTGCGGCGCCTGGAAGAGTGCGAGCGCCGCTTCACCCAGGAGACGCCGTTCGCGTTCTACGCCTGGCTGCTCGGCGGAGATGGCGGACGCGCGCGCATCCTGCGCCGGCTCGGCCACGAGGCCGACGACGCGCTCGACGAATTCCTCGAGCTCGCGCTGAGCTATGAGCGCAAGGCGCCGGCCTCGCTGCAGGGCTTCGTCGCCTGGCTGCGCGCCGCCGACACCGAGGTGAAACGCGACATGGAGATCTCGCGCGACGAGGTGCGCGTGATGACCGTGCACGGCGCCAAGGGCCTCGAGGCTTCGGTGGTGTTCCTGGTCGACACCACGACCTCGCCGTCGGACACCCAGCGGCTGCGGCTGATCCATCTGCCGCAGGGCAACGCCGCGCCGAACGCGCCCGGGGTCGTGGTCTGGGCCGGCAAGAAGGCCGATGATCCGCCTGCCGTCGCCGACGCGCGCAAGGCGATGCTCGGCGATACCGAGGACGAATATCGCCGCCTGCTCTATGTCGCGATGACCCGCGCCGCCGACCGGCTGATCGTTGGCGGCTGCATGCCGGGCAACATGAACACGGTGCGGAAGTCCTCCTGGTACGACCTGATCACCAAGGGGCTGGCCAATTCCGGGCTCAGGCTCGAGGAGGTCGAGACACCGGCCGGCAAGGTGATGCGTTATTCGCGGCCCGACGACACAGCCGATCTCACCGGCGCGGCGGCGTCGACGGCCGCGGCGCCGGTCGCGCTGCCGTCCTGGCTGCGGACTGCGGCCGCACCCGAAGCCGCCGCCGCGGGCGTGCTGCGCCCGTCCGATCCGGCCGATGACGACCGCCACCCAATACGCACCGGCGAATCGGTGCTGCTGCGCGCCCGCGCCCTGCAACGCGGCACGCTGGTGCATCGCCTGCTGCAATCGCTGCCCGAAATCGCGGTGGAACGACGGCTCGGCGCGGCGCTCCGCTATCTTGCGCGTAACGCCGATGGCTGGAGCGAGGAAGAGTGCGCGGCGCTGGCTCGGCAAGTGGTCGCCCTGACCGTCGATCTGCGCTTCGCGCCGGTGTTTGCCCCCGGCAGCCGTGCCGAGGTTTCGATCGTGGGCCGGCTGGAGCAGCCGGGCCAGCCGAAGGCGCTGGTCTCGGGCCAGATCGACCGGCTGGTGGTGACGCCGAACGAGGTCCTGATCGTCGATTTCAAGACCAACCACGCCCCGCCAAAGACCGCCGCCGAGGCCCCCAAGGGTTATATCCGGCAGCTCGCGCTGTACCGTGCGGTGCTGGCAAAACTTTATCCCCAAAGGATCATCCACGCCGCCCTGCTCTGGACTGAAACCCCTGAAATGATGGAGATTTCCGCCTCCGCGCTGGACGCCGGGCTGGCATAAGTTCATGTCGGCGTGAGCAAGCTTGACCCGGCAAGGGGGCGTTCATACGTTTGCCCCATGCTCCCGGGCGCGATTCTCCTCCGCGCCCTTTTGTCTCAACCCGAACGAGGTATTCACATGGCCGTTGGCAAGGTTTCTGACGCCGATTTCGAAGCCGAAGTGCTCAAGGCGACCGGGCCGGTGGTCGTCGACTTCTGGGCCGAATGGTGTGGTCCGTGCCGCATGATTGCGCCCGCTCTCGATGAGATTTCCGGCGCGATGGGCGACAAGGTCAAGATCGTGAAGCTCAACGTCGACGAGAGCCCGAAGACCGCTTCGAAATATGGCGTGATGTCGATCCCGACCCTGATGATCTTCAAGGGCGGCGAGATGGCGTCGCGTCAGGTCGGCGCCGCTCCGAAGGCCAAGCTGCAGCAGTGGATCACCGCTGCGGTCTGATCCGATTCGAATTAGCCGATTTGCGAAACGGCCGGCGATGAGCCGGCCGTTTTGTTTTACCTGATCCATCCCGTCGCCAGCGCCGAGGCGAGCTCGGCCTCGCCGTTGTGCCGCGCCAGCGCAGCCATCGCCGCGTGATCGTACGGGATGTGGCGAAAGGTGACGTCCCAGCCACCATCGACCTGTTCGAGGATGGCGTAGCGCGCATCGGGCGAACCGGCCTCGACGACATGCGGATTCGGCTTGCCGGCGCGATAGCCGGGCGAGCCGACGCTGCCGGGATTGACGATCAGCCGGCCGTCGCGAAGCCGTACGGCGCGCGCCGTATGGGTGTGCGCGCAGAGGATCAGCGATTGCGTCACGCCGGCCGCCCTCGCCTCGATCGATTCGAGCGACGACATCACGAGCTCACCGCCCGGCAGTACCGTCTCGAGCCAGTAGGTCTGGTCATCCTGCGGCGTTGCGTGACAGAGGAAGACCTCGTCGCGATAGACCGAATTCGCGGGCAGCGTGCGCAGCCAGTCGAGATGCCGCGGCTCGAGCTGGGTGTAGGTTCTGCGCTCCCAGGAGCCCATTTTCTCATGCGGACGATCGATCAGATAGCGGTCGTGATTGCCGAGCAGATGGACCGCATCGAGCGCCATCAGAAGGTCGATCGTCGGCCGCGCGTCGAGCGGGCCGCTGACCATGTCGCCGAGATCGACGATGTCGGAAATGCCCTGGGCGCGGATGTCCGACAGTACGGCTTCAAGCGCGAGATGATTGCCATGGATGTCGGCGATCGCAGCAAAACGCATGACGTCTCTGATCCCCTCGTAGCCCGGATGGAGCGAAGCGAAATCCGGGGTTCAGCAGCCGCGATTCAAGTCGTCCCGGATTGCGCTGCGCTCCATCCGGGCTACGGGTCCGAGCAACACAGCTTATGCAGGAGGCGTGCCGTTGGCGGCAAGTACCGGGCCGGCGAGGTACAGCGAGCCGGTGATCAGGATGCGCGGCGGCACCTCATAGGCCAGCATGGCGAGCCGTTGCAACGCGGCATCGACACCGGATGCGATCTCGACGCGCATGCCGAGCGCACGCGCGGCATCGGCGAGTTTGTCCGGAGCCATGCCGTTGTCGCGGCCGGGCACCGGGACCGCGATGATGTGGCGCGTCAGTCCGGCGAAATTGGCGAGGAAGGCATCGGCATCCTTGTTGGCCATCATGCCTGCGATCACGACCAGCGGCCGCGACACGCGCTCCTCGAGATCGCCGAGCGCCGCGGCGGCAACGCGGCCGCCCTCGGCATTGTGGCCGCCGTCGAGCCAGACCTCGGAACCCTGCGGCCCCTGGCAGACCAGCGTGCCGGCAACCAGCCGCTGCATCCGCGCCGGCCATTCGGCGCTGACCATACCGGCTTCATAGGCGGCGATGTTGAGCTTGAAGGTGTCGATCGCGCGCAATGTTGCGATCGCAAGGCCGGCATTGTCGAACTGGTGCCGGCCGAACAGCTTTGGCGCGGCGAGATCCAGCAGGCCGCGCTCGTCCTGATAGACCAGCCGGCCGCGCTCGACGCCGACATGCCATTGCTGGCCGGCCGCATGCAGGGGCGCGCGCATGCGGTTCGCCTCCGTCTCGATCACGGCCATCGCATCCGCCGCCTGCTCGGCTGAGATCACCGGCACCTTGCGCTTGATGATCGCGGCCTTCTCGCCCGCGATCGCGGTCAGCGTGTCGCCGAGGAATTCCATGTGGTCCATGCTGACCGGCGTGATCACCGAGGCCAGCGGCGTCTCGACCACGTTGGTGGAATCGAGCCGGCCGCCGAGGCCGACCTCGAGCAGCGCGACGTCGGCTGGATGCTTCGCGAACAGGCAGAACGCGACCGCGGTTTCCATCTCGAAGATGGTGACGGGATTGCCGGCATTGATGCGCTCGCAGTGCTCGAACGTCTCGCGCAGTTCGTCGTCGCCGACGAGCTTGCCGCCGCCTGTGGCGCCCAGCCGGTAGCATTCGTTGAGCCGCACCAGATAGGGCGAGGTGAAGACGTGCACGCGCAGGCCTGCGGCCTCCAGGATCGCGCGCAGATAGGCGACGGTCGAGCCCTTGCCATTGGTGCCGGCGACATGGATCACCGGCGGCAGCTTGCACTCGGGATGATCGAGCCGCTCCATCAGGCCGCGCATGCGATCGAGGCTGAGGTCGATGCGCTTCGGATGCAGCGCCGATACCCGCGCGATCAACGCCTCGAACGACGGCTGCGATGGGGCGGCGCTTGCGGTCACGCGTGCGGCGCAGCCGGCACCATCTCCGGGGCCGTGACGATCTGGGCCGGCTCGGTGACCGGGGCCGTGGGCTTCGATGACGATTCCGGCGCCGGCGCCTTGGTCAGCAGGCGGCACAGCCGCGCCAGCGTGGCCTTCATGTCGTGGCGGTGCACGACCATGTCGACCATGCCGTGCTCGCGCAGATATTCGGCGCGCTGGAAGCCGTCCGGCAGTTTCTCGCGGATGGTCTGCTCGATCACGCGCGCGCCGGCGAAGCCGATCAGCGCGCCGGGCTCGGCGATCTGGATGTCGCCGAGCATCGCATAAGACGCAGTGACGCCGCCGGTGGTCGGATTGGTCAGCACGACGATGTAGGGCTGGCGCGCCTCGCGCAGCATCTGCACGCCGACCGTGGTGCGCGGCATCTGCATCAGCGACAAAATGCCTTCCTGCATCCGCGCGCCGCCCGATGCGGCGAACACGATGAAGGGCGACTTCTTTTCGACCGCGAGCTCGAGCCCGCGCACCATCGCTTCACCGGCGGCCATGCCGAGCGAGCCGCCCATGAAATCGAAATCCTGCACCGCGACCACGACGCCGGCGCCTTCGAGCTTGCCGTAGCCGACCTTGATCGCATCGTTCAGCCCGGTCTTGGCGCGGGCGTCCTTGATGCGGTCGACATATTTGCGCTCGTCGCGGAACTTGAGCGGATCCGCCGTCACCTCGGGCAGCGCGACGTCGAACCAGGTCTCATTGTCGAAGACCGACTTGAGCCGCGCCACCGCGCCCATGCGCATGTGATAGTTCGAGCCGGGGATCACGAACTGGTTGGCCTCGACGTCCTTGTAGAACACGAGCTGCCCGGAATCCGGGCACTTGATCCAGAGGTTTTCCGGCGTCTCGCGCCGCAGGATGTTGCGAATCTTCGGCCGGACGACGTTGGTGAGCCAATTCATGGTTCGCTCCGAAATGCGGATCGGTTCCGCACCAGCTGGATATATGGCGGGCCGGGCGAACCCGGCAAGCCGCCATACGCGGCGTTTTTGCCGCAAAATGTGGCTTATTCAGCGGCCTGCCTGGCGCCCCGGACCCCCTGCGCCAGCGCGGACACCAGGTCCGCCACCGCGCTCACGGTCTTGGGCGTCGCGCGGCCCTCGGCATCGAGGCTGCCCTTCAGGGCGTCGACCAGCGCGGTGCCGACCACGGAGCCATCGGCGTTCTCGGCGATCGCACGCGCCGCTTCCGGAGTTCGGATGCCGAAGCCAACACAGACCGGCAGCGCGGTGTGCCGTTTGATGCGCGCCACGGCCGCTCCAACGACTTTCGAATCGGCCGCGGCACTGCCGGTAATTCCGGTGACCGCGACGTAGTAGACAAAGCCCGAGGTGTTGGCGAGCACCGCCGGGAGGCGCTTGTCGTCGGTGGTCGGCGTCGCCAGGCGGATGAAGTTCAGCCCGGCCTTGATCGCGGGGATGCAGAGCTCGGTGTCTTCTTCCGGCGGCAGGTCGACGATGATCAGGCCATCGATGCCGGCGGCCTTGGCATCGTGCAGGAAGCTATCGACGCCGTAGATGTAGATCGGATTGTAGTAGCCCATCAGCACGATCGGCGTGGCGTTGTCTTCCTTGCGGAAGTCGCGGACCATCGCGAGCGTCTTGCGGAGCGTCATGCCGCCCTTGAGCGCGCGTAGCCCCGCGGCCTGGATCGACGGGCCGTCGGCCATCGGATCGGTGAAGGGCATGCCGATCTCGATGACGTCGGCGCCGGCCTTCGGCAGCGCCTTGAGGATGTCGAGCGAGGTCTTTGCGTCGGGGTCGCCGGCCATCACGAAGGTGACGAAGGCGGAGCGGCCCTGCTGCTTCAGCTCGGCGAAACGTACGTCGATACGGGTGGTCATGATTGGACAGTCGCTGTGCTATACCTCTCCCCTCCGGGGAGAGGTCGGCTGCGCAGCAGCCGGGTGAGGGGGATGGAGCGATTCAAGGCAAGAGCGCGAAGCCTCCGCGCGTCACAGACAAACGCTGAGGCAAAGCTTTGGCAGGCGCTGCGCAATCGCAGGCTAGCGCGATGGAAATTCCGTCGCCAGCACCCGATTGACCGATACATCGTCGATTTCGTCACACTCGACGGCAAACTGATCGTCGAAGTCGACGGTGCGACACATTCGACATCACCAGAACTGAAACGCGACGAGGCCAGGACCAAAGTCCTCGAAGCTTGCGGCTTTCTCGTCGTGCGGGTTACCAACATCGACGTGTACGACAATCTCGAGGGGGTGCTCGAGATGATCGAAACATCGCTGCGGTTCGAATGAGTGGAGAGACCCCTCACCCGGCTGCTACGCAGCCGACCTCTCCCCGACGGGGAGAGGTAAGGAAGGAGCGCCCCGCCCGTCACTTCTGCCTCGCCTTCAAGATATCGCCGACCTGCGGCACGTCCTTGTCGCCGCGGCCCGAGAGATTGACCACCATCAGGTGATCCCTGGGCCGCTGCGGCGCGAGTTCGGACAATTTCGCGATGGCGTGCGCGGACTCCAGCGCGGGGATGATGCCCTCCAGCCGCGACAGCAGCTGGAACGCGGCCAGCGCCTCCTCGTCGGTCGCCGAGAGATATTTGACGCGGCCGGTCTCGTGCAGCCAGGCGTGCTCGGGGCCGATGCCGGGATAGTCGAGGCCGGCCGAGATCGAATGCGCTTCCTCGATCTGGCCGTCGGCGTCCATCAGGAGATAGGTGCGGTTGCCGTGCAGCACGCCGGGCCGCCCGCCAGCGAGCGAGGCCGCATGCAGCTGCGTCAGCCCGTGGCCGGCCGCCTCGACGCCGAAGATCTCGACCGAGGGATCGTCGAGGAACGGGTGGAACAGGCCCATCGCATTGGAGCCGCCGCCGATGCAGGCGATCAGCGAATCCGGCAGGCGGCCCTCGGCCTCCTGCATCTGCTTGCGGGTCTCGTGGCCGATGATCGACTGGAAGTCGCGCACCATCATCGGATAGGGGTGCGGGCCCGCCACCGTGCCGATGCAATAGAAGGTGTTGTGCACGTTGGTGACCCAATCGCGCAGTGCGTCGTTCATCGCATCTTTCAGCGTGCGCGCGCCGGACTGCACCGGGATCACCTTGGCGCCGAGCATCTCCATGCGGATCACGTTCGGCTGCTGCCGCTCGACGTCGACTGCGCCCATATAGACCACGCATTCGAGCCCGAACCGCGCGCACAGCGTCGCCGTCGCCACGCCATGCTGGCCGGCGCCGGTCTCGGCGATGATGCGCTTCTTGCCCATGCGGCGCGCGACCATGATCTGGCCGAGCACGTTGTTGACCTTGTGCGAACCGGTGTGATTGAGCTCCTCGCGCTTCAGGTAGATCTTGGCGCCGCCGAGATGCTCGGTGAGCCGTTCGGCGAAATAGAGCGGCGAGGGCCGGCCGACATAGTCCTTCAGGTAGACATTCATCTCGGCCTGGAACGCCGGATCGGCCTTGGCGTCGGCATAGGCCTTCTCCAGATCCAGGATCAGCGGCATCAGCGTTTCCGCGACGAAGCGTCCGCCGAAAATGCCGAAATGCCCGCGCTCGTCGGGGCCGCTGCGGAAGGAATTGGGCAGGTTTTGATTCATCGAACCATCAGTTCTTGGGTTGCGCGTGCGGCGCGGATGAAGGCGCGGATCAGCTCGGGATCCTTGACGCCGGGCGTGCGCTCGACGCCCGACGACACGTCGACCCCGCCGGCGCGGGTGACGCGGACGGCCTCAGCGACGTTGTCGGCGTTGAGGCCGCCGGAGACCATGTAAGGCAGCACGAGATCGAGATTTTCCAGCACGTGCCAATCGAACGGCGCGCCGAGACCTCCCGGCCGCGTGGCATCCTTCGGCGCGCGGGCATCGAACAGGATGCGGTCAGCAACACTGACGTAACCCGGCAGGGCTGCGAGGTCGGCTGCGGTCTCGACTGGCAACGCCTTCATCAGCGGCAGGCCGAACTTCTGCTTGATGTCACGCAGCCGTGCGGTGGTTTCCTTGCCGTGCAGTTGCAGGATATCCGGCCGCAGCGTCTCGACGATGTTTTCCAGGGTCGCGTCGTCGGCATCGACGGTCAGCGCGACCTTGACGGCGCGGCCCTTGGCGCGGCTGCCCAGCTCGCGCGCGGTCTCGAGGCTGATATGGCGCGGCGACGGTGGAAAGAACACGAACCCCACCATGTCAGCGCCGCCTTCGAGCGCGACGTCGAGCGTCTCGCGCGTAGACAGGCCGCAGATTTTGACGAGCAGGGGCATGGTCTCGAAACGGGTCTCAAAACGGGTTTTCGGGCGGCCGGAACCGGGGTGAACCCTGGTCCGACGGGGCGGGTTCTACAACGTCGCGCCCTGCTTGTCTCGCCCGTTGGACCCGTAAAAACCGAGCTGGCCCGGCGCCGGACGGCGCGGCGTATCGTCCCGGGAGACGGTAGCCTTGAGGTCGGCGAGCTCGGCGCGGATGTGGCGGGCATCGGCCTCGTGCTGCCGGGCCGCGCGGCGCCAGCGCCCCTGCTTGAACCAGGTCGCCATGCCGCCCGCGATCACACCTAGGATCGCGGAGGCGATGATGACGACGAACAGCGGCAGTGTGACCGCAACCGTCGGCGTCACAGAGTTGAAGGGATCGAACGACACCGTCACCCAGTGACGGTTGGCGACTGCAAAGATGATGAAGATCAGTCCGAGCGGAATGACGACCACTGCCGTGAAGAACTTTCGCATGACCATCTCTCGCAGCGATCGAGAAAGTGCGGGCAGTTCGCCCGCCGCACGGCTACGCCTGTCGTCGCGCCTTGAGCGGCCGCCTTGTTAAGCGTCAGCCTTGGGCGCGTCGATCTTGGAGGATCCGGCCTCGGGCACGTCGCGATTGAGGCGCTCGCGCATTTCCTTGCCGGTCTTGAAGAACGGCACGCTCTTCTGATCGACCGGCACATGCTCGCCGGTTCGTGGATTGCGGCCGGCGCGCGCCGGGCGATGCTTCACCGAGAAGGCGCCAAAACCGCGCAACTCGACACGGTCGCCACGCGCCAGCGCCGCGACGATCTCATCGAGAATCGCATTAACAATGTTCTCGACATCCCGCTGATAGAGGTGCGGGTTGTGCTCGGCGATACGCTGAACAAGTTCGGATTTGATCATCGAAAGCGGGATCCGGGCTCTTGCGGAAACCCATTTCCGTGAAAATGCCGTGCACTGTCAAGACGCTAAATCGATTTAGAACGCCGTGAAATCGCGTGACAAATAGCCCAATTGGGGCATGCGGCGATTCCCGCAGAGCGGGAATAGCCAGAAGAACACGCCTTGGGCAGCCAGCTAGTTGGTTCCTCCAGGGGTCCACAATGCCAGCATGCCGTCGAGCCCAAAGCGGTCGACCGCCTGGGCCACGCCACCCTGCTCGATCCGCCGCGCGATGGCGCCGAGACCGACCGCATCGAGCGTCATTGACGCCGCGGTGCGCAGGAAGGTGAGATCGCTGAATCGCGGATTAAGCTTGTAATCCCGCACCGGCAGGTCGCTTTTGACCTTCTTCTCCGCGACCAGCCAGGCAATCGCGGTCTTTTCGTCGCCGAGCTGGTCGATCAGCTTGAGATCGACCGCCTGCCGGCCGGTGAAGACGCGGCCATCCGCGACCTTCTCCAGCAGCGCGTCGTCCATGGCGCGCCGCTCCTTCACCAATCCACGGAACCATGCATAGGAGTCCTTGACCAGGCCGTCGATCGCGGCGCGGGCCTCGGGGCTGGTCGGCTCGAAGCCGTTCGGCGCGGCCTTCAGCGGAGAAGATTTGATCTCTTCCATCTTCACGCCGACGGTCTTGAGCAATTCGGAA
Organism: Bradyrhizobium sp. USDA 3364; assembly: GCF_054056355.1. Classification (NCBI taxonomy): domain Bacteria; kingdom Pseudomonadati; phylum Pseudomonadota; class Alphaproteobacteria; order Hyphomicrobiales; family Nitrobacteraceae; genus Bradyrhizobium; species Bradyrhizobium sp. USDA 3364. The sequence continues at coordinate 2,849,590 of NZ_JBSRYG010000002.1, read as the reverse complement.
ACGTTCGGAAACTGGAAGAGCACGCCGATCGAGCCGACCAGCGAGGTCTGCTGGGCGACGATATGATCGGAGGCGATCGCCGTGATGTAGCCGCCCGAGGCGGCCAATCCCTCGACCACGACGACGAGCGGCTTCTTCGCCTTCAACTGCATCAGCGAGTCATAAAGCTGCTCGGAGCCCGCAGTGGTGCCGCCGGGCGAATTGATGTGCACGACAACCGCCGCATAGCTCGACTTGCCGAGCCGCTCCAGCGCCTCGACGCGCTGCTGGTCGCTGCGGATCAGTCCATCGATGTTGATCCGCGCGATTGCGTTCGACGTCGAGAAGGTGCCGCGTCCGCCGGCGGCGACCACGCCCAGGCCGACGATCGCAGCGATTGCGATCACCGCGGCGGCGACGCGCCAGAACGTCAGCTTGCGCCTGATACGACGGCGGTCGACGATCACGTCCGAATCCAGCGACATCCGATCTCTCCAGAAATGGTCAGCGCGCAACCCGCGCGTTTTTCAGTCGCAGCGTCACTATCAGCTTAGCCAAATACATCAATTGCGACGCAATATGAAGAAAACAAGGCCCGCCCATTGACGCATCGGTAACCCGGATGGAGCGAAGCGCAATCCGGGGAAGGCTTCAGCCGAGCGGAAGGAAAGCCCCGGATTTCGCTTCGCTTCGTCCGGGCTACGGGCGATGAGCATTGGTTCAAACAAAAAGGGCCCCGACTTTCGTCGGAGCCCCGATTGTCCGCCTGAATTCGGGCGAACGCTTACTTGTCGGTACCGCGGTTCTTCAGCGCGGTGCCGAGGATGTCGCCAAGTGTCGCACCCGAATCGGAGGAGCCGTACTGCGCGATGGCTTCCTTCTCTTCGGCAACTTCCAGCGCCTTGATCGAGACCTGCACCTTGCGGGCCTTCTTGTCGAACTGGATGACGCGGGCATCGACCTTCTCGCCGACGGCGAAGCGCTCGGCGCGCTGGTCGTTGCGATCGCGAGCCAGCTCGGACCGCTTGATGAAGGTGGTGAACTCGGTGCCCGAGATCCGGACCTCGATGCCGCTCTCCTTCACTTCGAGCACTTCGCAGGTCACGACCGCGCCCTTCTTGACGTCGCCCGGCTCCGCGAAGGGGTCGCCTTCGAGCTGCTTGACGCCGAGCGAGATGCGCTCCTTCTCGACATCGACATCGAGCACCACGGCCTTGACCATGTCGCCCTTCTTGAAGTTGTCGATGACCTGCTCGCCCGGAAGCTTCCAGTCGAGGTCGGAGAGGTGGACCATGCCGTCGACATCGCCGTCGAGGCCCAGGAACAGACCGAACTCGGTCTTGTTCTTGACCTCGCCTTCGACGGTCGAACCGACCGGGAACTTCTCGACGAAGACTTCCCAGGGATTGCGCATGGTCTGCTTGAGACCGAGCGAGATGCGGCGCTTGACCGAATCCACCTCCAGCACCTGCACTTCGACTTCCTGCGAGGTCGAAACGATCTTGCCGGGATGCATGTTCTTCTTGGTCCACGACATCTCGGAGACGTGGATCAGGCCTTCGATACCCGGCTCGAGCTCGACGAACGCACCGTAGTCGGTGATGTTGGTGACGCGGCCGGTGAAGCGGGCACCCAGCGGGTACTTGGCTTCGATGCCCTGCCACGGATCATCCAAGAGCTGCTTCATGCCGAGCGAGATGCGGTGCGTCTCGTGGTTGATCTTGATGATCTTGACCTTCACCGTCTGGCCGATGGTCAGCACCTCGGTCGGGTGATTGACGCGACGCCAGGCGATATCGGTCACATGCAGCAGGCCGTCGATGCCGCCGAGATCAACGAACGCACCGTAATCGGTGATGTTCTTGACCACGCCGTCGATCACCTGACCCTCTTCGAGGTTCTGCACCAGCTCCTGGCGCTGCTCGGCGCGGGTCTCTTCGAGAACCGTGCGGCGCGACACCACGATGTTGCCGCGGCGGCGGTCCATCTTGAGGATCTGGAACGGCTGCGAGTTGTTCATCAGCGGCGCGACGTCGCGGATCGGACGAATGTCGACCTGCGAGCGCGGCAGGAAGGCCACCGCACCGTCGAGGTCGACCGTGAAGCCGCCCTTGACCTGGTTGAAGATGACGCCGTTGACCTTTTCGTTGTTCTGGAACGCCTTCTCGAGCTTGCCCCAGCTCTCCTCGCGGCGCGCCTTGTCGCGCGACAGCACGGCTTCACCGAGCGCATTCTCGATACGGTCGAGGAACACCTCGACTTCGTCGCCGACCTTCAGGTCGCTTTCGCGGCCGGGGCCGGCGAATTCGCGCAGCGCGACGCGGCCTTCGGTCTTCAGGCCGACGTCGATGACGGCCATGTCCTTCTCAATTGCAACCACCTTGCCCTTGATGACCGAGCTTTCCTGCAGATTGCCGCCGGCAAAGGACTCATCAAGCATCGCCGCGAAGTCGTCGCGGGTCGGGGTATAAGAAGACGCAGAATTCGAAACCATTTGTTCTCCAGGTGCGGGATCTCGCCGGCCGTTCGGGTTGATGGGCGCACCGCGCGTGAAGTGTCAGGGTTCCGCAAACCCTGACGGCCACTCATTGCAGGAGGTGCAACAGCGGGCCGGCAGCAAAACTGCACGTTCGGTACGTTCTGATGATCCGGAGCCTGAAACGAAAATATCGACTGCAAGACCTGGGAGCGGACGTTCCTCCAGATGCGGCATTGGTTTCGTTTGAAAAATGGCTCAAACCCAGCGCCGGCCCGCTCGAACACGGCCTCGACAACGTCGATGGTGCTCCGAACGGCGCTGATATAGCCCTGCGAACCGCTTTCGGCAAGCAGGAAATGCCCCATTTTGCTGGGTTTTCGGGCCGCAAGGGCCTCCGCGGCCGGCGATTTCAGCGCTTGGCGCGCACCGCCTCGACGATGGCGATGGCGGCGCGGACGCCGGCCTCGATATCGAGGTTGGAATTATCAAGCGTGTGGGCGTCTGGAGCCGGCCGCAACGGCGCGATCGCCCGGTTCTTGTCGCGCTCGTCGCGCTTGATGATGTCGGCCAGCACCGCCTGCTCGTCGGCGTCCTCGCCGCGGGCCCGCGCCTCCAGCGTGCGCCGCCGCGCCCGCACCAGCGGATCGGCGACCACGAAAATCTTCACGTCGGCATCGGGGCAGATCACGGTGCCGATGTCGCGCCCATCGAGCACCGCACCGGGCGGATCGGCGGCGAACTGGCGCTGGAAGTTGACCAGCGCTTCCCGCACCTTGGGAAAGGCCGAGACGACCGATGCACCCTCGCCGACCTTCTGGGTCTTCAGGACCGGATTGCCGAATTTCTCGGGATCGAGCTCGAGCGCCACGGCCACCGCCAGTGCCTCGTCGTTGAGATCGGCGCCCAGCGCCATCATCGCATAGGCCACCGCGCGGTAGATCACGCCGGTGTCGAGATGGCGATAGCCGTAGTGGTGGGCGAGCCGCTTGCCGAGCGTGCCCTTGCCGGAGGCGGCGGGTCCGTCGATGGCGATGATCATGCGAAGTCAGCTCCGAGCGCGCGCATCATCGGAATGAAATCCGGAAAACTGGTGGCGATGAAGGCGGTGTCGTCGATCTTCACCGGCCGGTCCGCGGCACAGCCCATCACCAGCGCCGACATCGCGATGCGATGATCCATATGGGTGGCGACGAGACCGCCGCCCGGAACATGGCCGCGGCCCTCGACGATCAGATCATCGCCGGAGACCTCGACCTTGACGCCGTTGACCCGCAGCATGTCGGCGGTGGCTTCGAGACGGTCGGATTCCTTGACGCGCAGTTCCTGCAGGCCGCGCATGATCGTGGTGCCTTCGGCAAACGCGGCCGCAACCGCCAGCACCAGATATTCGTCGATCATCGACGGCGCGCGCTCCGGCGGCACCTCGACGCCCTTGAGCTTCGAGGCGCGCACGCGCAATTGCGCCATCGGCTCGCCGGCATCACCACGCACGTCGCTCTCCTCGATCGAAGCGCCCATTTCGCGCAGCGTGGTGAACAGGCCGGTGCGCAACGGATTGGTCATCACGTCGGAGAACACGACGTCGGACCCTTCGACGATCAGCGCCGCCACGATCGGGAACGAGGCCGAGGACGGATCGGCGGGCACCACGACATTGGCGCCGTGCAACTCGGGCTCGCCGTTCAGCGTGATCCTGCGGCCGTGGCTGCCTTCCTTCTCCGAGGAGATCTCGGCGCCGAAATGCTTCAGCATCAGCTCGGTGTGGTCGCGGCTCGCTTCCTGCTCGATGACCGTGGTGATGCCGGGCGCGGACAGGCCCGCCAGCAGCACCGCGGACTTGATCTGGGCCGAGGCGACCGGCGTCTTGTAGACGATCGGCAACGGATAGCGGGCGCCGTGCAGCGTGAGCGGCAGCCTGCCGCCCTCCGTTATATCGCTGGTGCGGGCACCCATCAGTTCCAGGGGGTCGAGGATGCGGCGCATCGGGCGCGAACGCAGCGAGGCGTCGCCGTCGAAAATGGCCGCGATCGGACAGCCGGCCACCGCGCCCATCACCAGCCGGCAGCCGGTGCCGGAATTGCCGAAATCGAGCGGGGCTGCGGGCTGCGCGAAGCCGCCGACCCCGACGCCTGCGACCGACCAGGTAAACGGCGCCGTCCGCTCCACCTTGGCGCCCAGCGCGCGCATGGATTTGGCCGTATTGAGGACGTCCTCGCCCTCCAAAAGGCCGGAAATGCGGGTTTCACCGACCGAAAGCGCCCCAAGGATCAGGGCACGGTGGGAAATCGATTTGTCGCCGGGAACGCGGACCTTGCCGGCCAGGGGGCCACAGGCACGTGATTCCAGCGGGGTCGGGGTGTCAGAATGGGCCAAGATCGTGTCCTCTCGCGCCGCGGCAGGTATCACATAGGCAACACCGCGTCACGCGCCCGTCACTTGCCCGCAAACCGCTATTGACAGCGGCTGCTCAACTAGCCAAGTGAAGCTCCGTTTTTCAGCAAAATTCTGGGATGACCACGTTGGCCAAGTCCGAGCTCGGAACCAAGCGCATTTGCCCGACCACGGGCAAGAAGTTCTACGACCTCAACAAGAACCCGGTGATTTCGCCCTATACCGGCGAGGTCGTGCCGATCGCGCCGGTGGCCCCGCCGCGGGGCCGTGGCGCCAGCGTCAGTTCGCCTGCGACCGCCGCCGACATGCCGGAGCCCGCCGAGGCCGAAGAGATGGTCTCGCTCGAGGAGGCCGATGCCGAGGAGAACACCGGCAAGGTCAAGGCCCAGGTTCCCGAATCCGAGGACGATATCGAGGTCGATGAGACCATCGATGACGATGACGATGACGATTCGACCTTCATCGCCGACGAGGAAGAGGGCGATGAGGACGTGACCGACATCATTGGTGACGTCGGCGGCGACGAAGAGACTTGAGATCGGCGCCGATCTGTGGTGAAGGGTGCATCCTCACGAGTCGCCTAGGACTCGGAGGCCGGGACTGATCCCCCAGGATCGTCCCAACTGGACAAGGGGCCATAGCTCAGCTGGGAGAGCGCTTGCATGGCATGCAAGAGGTCGGCGGTTCGATCCCGCCTGGCTCCACCACGCTTCGCCCTTCGGGCTACGCGTGGCGCAGCAACGAGTTGCCTGAAGGGCGAAGACGGACTGGTTCAATCCCGCGTTATGAATCTGCCCCGTATCGATGGCCTAGGCCATCCCCTGCTAGGCGTGGATGCGAATGTGGTACGTCTACATCATCCGCAGCATCGATTTCCCTGATCAGGAATACGTTGGCGCCACCGAGGATCTGAAGCGACGGATTCCCGAACACAACGCCGGCAAGTCCGCGCACACCTCGAAATTCAAGCCTTGGCCGCTCGTCTGGTACTGCGCGTTTCCGGACAAGTACAAGGCCCTGGCGTTCGAGAAATACCTGAAGTCCCACTCCGGCCGCGCCTTCGCCAAGAAGCGCCTCTAGCCACCGCCCCCTACTCCCCCAGCACCGCATTCAGCCGGTCGCGCAGCGCCACGATCTCGTCCTTCATCGCCAGTAACTCGCCCACCGTGCAGTCCGACGCCGCGAGAATCGACTGCGGGACGGCCTTGGCCTTTTCGCGCAGCGCGTGGCCCTGTGGCGTCAGCGCGATCAGCACGACCCGCTCGTCCTCGGTGCTGCGGGTCCGCTTGATCAGCTCGGCGGCCTCCAGCCGCTTCAAGAGCGGCGTCAGCGTGCCGGAATCCAGGAACAGCCGTTCGCCGAGATCCTTCACCGGCACGTCGTCGCGCTCCCACAGCGCCAGCATCACCAGATACTGCGGATAGGTCAGCCCGAGCCGGTCGAGCAGCGGCTTGTAGACGCGATTGAAGGCGTGCGTGGTCGAATAGACCGCAAAGCAGATCTGGTTATCGAGCCGCAGCGCCTGATCCGCGGCCATTTGTTTCCTGACCATGATTCCCATCGAATCCATCTCGTTTCCGGGTCATTCTGGGCTCACGGGACCGCGGATTCAATTGCGAACAATTAAATGTGAGGCCACGCATTTTATATTGTGCACAATCTAATTGTCTGCAATACATTGGCTGTCGAATTCAAGCCCGACTCCAAACCCAAGGGAGACCACCATGTCTGTGAACGTGCTCTACAAGACCAGCGCCAAGGCAACCGGCGGCCGTGATGGCCATGCGGCGACGCTCGACGGCGCGCTCGACGTCAAGCTCACGACCCCGAAGGAACTCGGCGGCGGCGGCGGCGCCGGCAACAATCCGGAGCAGCTGTTCGCGGCGGGCTATGCCGCCTGCTTCATCGGCGCCATGAAGTTCGTGGCCTCGCAGGGCGGCCCCAAGGTTCCCGCCGACGCCTCGGTGACCTCGACGGTCGGCATCGGTCCGCGTTCGGAAGGCGGCTTCGGCCTTGCCGTCGACCTCGCCGTCTCGCTGCCCGGCCTGTCCCGCGCCGACGCCGAAGCACTGGTCGAGAAGGCCCACCATGTGTGCCCGTATTCCAACGCGACGCGCGGCAATGTCGACGTCAAGCTGAGCGTCGTCTAATTCGACTCCCGCCAATGGTCCGCCACGCCTTGCCGCGTGGCGGACCATTTTGTTTGCATTCGAGATGCCAGTTCGCTCTTTCCAGTTCGCTTGGCGAACGCACGCGCCGCCTGCTGCATGGGCCTGCGCCGATCAGAGCATTGCTGCCTCGCCGGAAGACCGTTAGCTCTGGGACCTCGTTTTCGATCCCAACTGAGCGAAGGTTGTTTCCATGAATACCCCAGCGGCTACGGGCGCGATGACCGGACTGCGCGTGATCGATCTGACGCGCGTGCTCGGCGGCCCGTATTGCACCCAGATTCTCGCCGACCACGGCGCTGACGTGATCAAGGTCGAGCCGCCCGCCGGCGACGAGGTGCGCGACTGGGGCCCTCCCTTCCACGAGGAAGACGCGGCCTATTTCGTCGGCATCAACCGCAACAAGCGCTCGATCGGCCTCGACCTCGCCTCCGAGGGCGGACGCGTCGTGCTGATGAAGATGCTCGAGACCGCCGACGTGCTGATCGAGAATTTCAAGCCGGGCACGCTCGACAAATGGGGCATCGGCAACGACGTGCTGCGCGCGAGATTTCCGCGCCTCGTGCATTGCCGGATCTCCGGCTTCGGCGCCGACGGCCCGCGCGGCGGCAACCCCGGCTATGACGCGATCATCCAGGCGATGACCGGCATGATCGCCGCCACCGGATCGCCGGAGAGCGGCCCGATGCGCATCGGCGTGCCGCTGGTCGACATCACCACCGGTCTCTACGCGGCGATCGGCATCCTGATGGCGCTGTCGGAGCGGCAGAAGTCAGGGCTCGGCCAATTCCTCGAGACCACGCTGTACGAGACCGGGCTTGCGATCATGCATCCGCACACCGCGAACTATTTCATGCATGGCAAGCCGCCGTCGCTCACCGGCAACGAGCATCCCAATCTCGTTCCCTACGCGATCTTCCCGACCAAGACCGACAACATCTTCATCGGCGTCGGCAATGACGGCACCTTCCGCAAGCTCGCCAAGGAGATCGGCAAGCCCGAGCTCGGCACCGATCCGCGCTTTGCCCGCAACAAGGACCGCATCGCCAACCGCGATGCGCTGCGGGCCGAGCTTGCCGCGGTGTTCAGCCAGCACGAGGCGGAGCCGCTGTGCAACCGGCTGCTCGCCGCAGGCCTGCCGGCCGGCCCGGTGCAGAAGATCGACCAGGCCCTGACCAACCCGCACACCATCCATCGCGGCGACGTCATCGAGAAGGATTGGTACAAGGGCGTCGCCTCGCCGATCCGCCTCGAACGCACCAAGCCGAACCTGCGCCGCACGCCGCCGAAATTCAGCCAGCACGCCGCGGAAGTGCTGGGCGAGTTCGGCTACTCGAAGGACCAGATCAACGGCCTGGTTGAAAAGGGCACGGTCTGCGGTCCCCAGCGCAAGCGCTAGCACCTGCTCCACCCGTGCGGTGCAACGTCGCGTCCGGCGTTGCACCGCACGGGCGCGGCCGCGATCTCCGCCTTTTTTACCGCTTCCCTTTGCTGCGGCTTCCCCCCTACCATGGCTTTCGTTTATACGGTCATTTGAACGTCATCCGGCGCTGATAACGCGCGCAACGAAAGATGACGTTCCAACCGGGAGGGGCTTTTGATGATTTTCCGACGACTGGGCGCTGCTGCTGTAGCGGCCGCCGCGCTTGCATTCGCGTCGCCTGCATTTGCGGTGACGGAGATTCAGTGGTGGCACGCGATGACCGGCGCCAACAATGACGTCATCGTCAAGCTGGCCAACGACTTCAACGCCTCGCAGTCCGACTACAAGGTGATCCCGACCTACAAGGGCGGCTACGCCGATACCATGAACGCCGGCATCGCCGCGTTCCGCGCCGGCAACGCGCCGGCCATCATGCAGGTGTTCGAAGTCGGCACCGCGACGATGATGGCCGCCACCGGCGCCGTGAAGCCGGTCTACAAGCTGATGGCCGACGCCGGCGAGAAGTTCGATCCGAGCGTCTATCTGCCCGCGATCACCGGCTACTACTCAACCTCGAAGGGCGAGATGCTGTCATTCCCCTTCAACTCGTCGTCGACCGTGATGTGGGTCAATCTCGACGCGCTGAAGAAGGCCAACATCGCGGAGATTCCGAAGACCTGGCCGCAGGTGTTCGAGGACGCCAAGAAGCTGAAGGCGGCCGGCTACAATACCTGCGGCTTCTCCGGCTCGTGGGTCACCTGGGTCAATCTCGAGCAGCTTTCGGCTTGGCACAACGTGCCCCTCGCCAGCAAGGCCAACGGCCTCGACGGCTTCGACACCGTGCTCGAATTCAACGGCCCGCTGCAGGTCAAGCATCTCGAGAACCTGGTCGAGCTGCAGAAGGACAAGACCTACGACTATGCCGGCCGCACCAACACCGGTGAAGGCCGCTTCACCTCGGGCGAGTGCCCGATCTACCTGACCTCGTCGGCGTTCTTCGGCAACGTCAAGGCCCAGGCCAAGTTCAACTTCACCGCGGCGCCGATGCCGTATTATCCCGACGTCAAGGGCGCGCCGCAGAACTCGATCATCGGCGGCGCCTCGCTCTGGATCATGGGCGGCAAGTCGGCGGAGGAATACAATGGGCGTCGCCAAGTTCCTGACCTTCCTCTCGGACACCGACCGCCAGGTCTGGATCCACAAGGCCTCGGGCTATCTGCCGATCACCAAGGCGGCCTACGCCAAGGCCAAGGAAGAGGGCTTCTACAAGGACCAGCCCTATCTGGAGACCCCGCTGCTCGAGCTCACCAACAAGGAGCCGACCGAGAACTCCCGCGGTCTGCGCCTCGGCAACATGGTGCAGCTGCGCGACATGTGGTCGGAGGAGATCGAGCAGGCGCTGGCCGGCAAGAAGACCGCCAAGCAAGCGCTGGACTCGGCCGTCGAGCGCGGCAACCAGATGCTGCGGCAGTTTGAAAAGACCGCCGTTCACTGACATGATGCGCTAGAGCGCGATGAGATCGAGTTGAATCGTCACCGCGCTTTGGCTTCTTGTTTGAGCATGATCCTTCCGAAAAAGCGCTTCGCACTTTGCGCTAACGCGGCCCTCCGGGTCCGGATCATGCTTTAGGCACCCGGCAGGCCGCACGCCCGCGGCCTGCCCCTTTCTTTCGAGATCATGCAAAAGCAAGCGATCTTCCAATCCAAGCTGTTGCCCTACGCGCTGGTTGCCCCGCAACTCGCGATCGTCCTGATCTTTTTCTACTGGCCGGCCGCGCAGGCGGTGATCCAGTCCTTCCTGCTGCAGGACGCCTTCGGCCTGTCCACCAGCTTCGTCTGGTTCGAGAACTATCTCGACCTGTTCAAGGACCCGGCCTATTTCGCCGCGATCGTCAGGACCTTCGCGTTCTCGTTCGCGATCGCGGTGTCCTCGCTGTCGTTTGCGCTGCTGCTCGCCGTCATGGCCGACAAGCCTCTGCGCGGCTCGATGCTCTACCGCACGCTCTTGATCTGGCCCTATGCGGTGGCCCCGCCGGTCGTCGGCGTGCTCTGGGTATTCATGTTGCATCCCTCGCTCGGCGTGCTGTCGCGCTATCTGCGCGCCATGGGCATCGACTGGAATCCGCTGCTCGACGGCAACCAGGCCGCAGCCCTGATCATCCTCGCCGCAGCCTGGAAGCAGATCTCCTACAACTTCCTGTTCTTCCTTGCGGGACTGCAAAGCATCCCGAAGAGCGTGATCGAGGCCGCCGCGATCGACGGCGCGCGTCCGATGCGGCGGTTCTGGACCGTGATCTTCCCGCTGCTGTCGCCGACCATCTTCTTCCTCTTGGTCATCAACATCGTCTACGCCTTCTTCGACACCTTCGGCATCATCGACACCATGACCCGCGGCGGCCCCGGCAAGGCGACCGAGACGCTGGTCTACAAGGTTTATACGGACGGCCTGCTCGGCGGCAATCTCGGCTCCTCGGCGGCACAATCGGTCATCCTGATGGTCATCGTCATCGTGCTGACCGGCATCCAATTCCGCTTCGTCGAGCGCAAGGTGACCTACTGATGGTCGAGGAAGAGGGCTTCCAGCGCTATCTGGCTCACATCATCCTGTGGATCGGGATCGCGATCGTCGCCTTCCCGGTTTATCTGGCGATCATCGCCTCGACCCAGGACAACGCCGTCATCGCCAACGGCCAGATGTCGCTCCTGCCCGGCGGCCATTTCCTCGAGACCTACTACCAGACGCTGTTTGTCGGCACGAGCGGCTCGACCCGCGAGCCGGTGCTCAACATGATGCTGAACTCGCTGGTCATGGCGCTCCTGATCGCGGTCGGCAAGATCGCGATCTCGATCATCTCGGCCTACGCGATCGTGTATTTCCGGTTTCCGTTCCGGATGGCGATCTTCTGGATCATCTTCATCACCTTGATGCTGCCGGTCGAGGTGCGCATCTATCCGACCTACAAGATCGTCGCCGATCTGCATCTGCTCGACAGCTATGCCGGCCTGTCGCTGCCGCTGATTGCATCGGCCACCGCGACGCTGTTGTTCCGGCAGTTCTTCATGACCGTGCCGGATGAATTGCTGGAAGCCTCGCGCATCGACGGCGCCGGCCCGTTCCGCTTCTTCTGGGATACGCTGCTGCCGCTGTCGCGCACCAACATGGCCGCGCTGTTCGTGATCCTGTTCATCCTCGGCTGGAATCAGTACCTCTGGCCGCTGTTGATCACCACGCGCGACGACATGCAGACCATCCAGGTCGGCATCCGCAAGATGATCACCACGACCGATGCGCTGACCGAATGGCCTGTCGTGATGGCGACCGCGCTGCTCGCGATGCTGCCGCCGGTGTTCGTGGTCGTCGTGATGCAGAAGCTGTTCGTGCGCGGATTGGTGGAGACGGAAAAGTAACCCATGGCTAACGTCACGCTGCGCAGCATCCGCAAGACCTATCCCGGCGGCTTCGAGGCCATCAAGGGCGTCGATGTCGACGTCGGCGACGGCCAGTTCTGCGTGCTGGTCGGCCCGAGCGGCTGCGGCAAGTCCACGCTGCTGCGTATGGTCGCCGGGCTCGAGACCATCACCGGCGGCGAGATCGACATCGGCGGCCGCGTCGTCAACCAGGTCGAGCCCGCCGACCGCGACATCGCGATGGTGTTCCAGAACTACGCGCTCTATCCGCATATGAGCGTCTACAACAACATGGCCTACGGCCTGCGCAACCGCGGCATGGCCGAGGCCGAGATCAAGACCCGGGTCGAGGAAGCCGCGCGCGTTCTCGAGCTGTCGCCGATGCTGGAGCGCAAGCCGCGCCAGCTCTCCGGCGGCCAGCGCCAGCGCGTCGCGATGGGCCGCGCCATCGTGCGCCAGCCGAAGGTGTTCCTGTTCGACGAGCCACTGTCGAACCTCGACGCCAAGCTGCGCATCGCGATGCGGGTCGAGATCCGCAAGCTGCAGCGCCGGCTCAACACCACCTCGATCTACGTCACCCACGACCAGCTCGAGGCGATGACGCTGGCCGACATCCTCGTGGTCATGAATGGCGGCCAGGTCGAGCAGATCGGCAATCCCTTGGAGATCTACCAGAAGCCGGCCACCACCTTCGTCGCCTCCTTCATCGGCGCGCCGCCGATGAACCTGATGCCGCTGCGCTCGGACGAGCTGAAATCCCAGATCGCGGGCGCCGACGGTGCCGGCATCGTCGGGATCCGGCCGGAGGATTTCGTGATCTCCGGCGAGGCCGCGACCGGCGGCGTGGCGCTCGGCCTGACGGTCGAGGCGATCGAGCATGTCGGCGCCGAGACTTTTGTTTATGGCAGCCGCCAGCGCGAGGAGCAGGGGGTTGCCGCCAATCCGGGCGAGCTGCCGCCCGGCGAGGTGATCGTCCGGGTTCCCGGCGTCACCGGCCCTGCGATCGGCGAGCGGATCCGGGCCGTCGCGCCGCGAGACAAACTGCACCTTTTTACCGCCGATGGCCGGAAGCGGGTCGCCGGGTAACCGATCGGGAAGAATTTACCCTCATGTTGCGGGCGTTTAGGCTGGTTTCGGGGCTGCTTGAACGCTATCCAGATCGCCCCCATATCCCTCACTGACCGGAGGCCAGACGGCCCGCCGGTTGCATGGGGCGCCGCAAGGGCCCCTCAAAGTCGCTTCGAGAGGACTTTGTAATGTCTCGTGTTCCATCGTTGTCCAGTCCGTTCCTTCTGGGATTCGACGAGATCGAGCGTGCGCTCGACCGCGTCGTGAAGGGCGCCGACGGCTATCCTCCGTACAACATCGAGCGGTGCGACCGTACCAACGGGCAGCCTGAGCGGCTCCGCATCACGCTGGCGGTGGCGGGTTTCACCCGCGACCAACTCGATGTAACTATTGAGGAAAATCAGCTCGTCATCCGCGGCCGTCAGCAGGACGACAAGGCTCGGCAATACATCCATCGCGGTATCGCCGCGCGCCACTTCCAGCGCACCTTCGTGCTGGCGGAGGGGATGCAGGTGCTGGGCGCGGATCTGAAGAACGGGTTGTTGTCGATTGACCTCGCCAGGCCGGAACCTGAACGGGTCATTAAGACAATCGCTATCAATGAGCACGAATAATAGAAACAACGAGCGGACTCGACCGCTTATCTGACTGAGGAGTCGAGACCATGAGTGAACTGAGTACCACGACCATCGGATCCGACGCCGTGACGCCGGAAGCGCTGGCCCATCTGGGCGAGGGTCATATCGCCTATGTGAAGCAGGTCCGTTCCGAGGACGTGCCAGATCTCTTTCCGCAGGCGCCCAAGATCGCGCCGGGCCTCAAGCTGTTCGCACTGCATGCCGCCGACGGCACGCCGATCATGCTGACCGACAGCCGCGAAGCCGCGATCGCGAACGCCTGGAGCAACGAGCTGCAAGCCGTCAGCGTCCACTGACGCAGATTTCCCAATAGGGTGCTGAGTTCAGCATCCGCGAATTCAATGCGCAGGCATGCCTCGACACCGAGGCGGCCCGCGCATTTTTTATGGCGATGTGGTCGATGTGGCGAGCATCGGGCCCATGCTGAGCTGCACCTCGCCTGGAACGTTGTAGTCGCGCATCAGCAGGCGATTGTTGCGCAACCCGCAGGCCTCCCGCTGCACCACGAACATCCAGAGCGCATGGCCGGCTTCCCGCACCAGGAGGCGGCGTGCTTGTTGTGTTGAAGCCGGCGCTTCTGCGCTCGGGTACGCGGCATCGAACTCGCGCAGCTTGGCGAGAGCCTGTTCCAGCGCACGGCCCATCCGACCGAGTGCGCTCGCGCGTTCTTCGGCGAGCTCGTAGGCGAGGACGTCGACGGGAACACGATCAAGGCGAAAATCGCGGGACATCAGTCATCCCTGGTTCGCACACACAATGTTGCGCACACCCCGTCTTCTGGCGTCATCACCCGGTTGTCAATAGGCGCTCGCGGCTTCGATCACTCCAAGTCGAGCATGGCCGCGGCTCCATTTCGCTCTGTGCAATTCCGTGCTGTAATCCGGTCCCGTGAATGGCAATGCGACAAAGGAATTTCCAGCAAGAATTATCCGCCGCCAAATCGATTGAAGGAGATGCGACCATGCGGAAGAGTTCGCTGATCAATCTCGTTGCTTCGGTGTCGATTTCCGTCCTGGCGACCGGTGTCGCGCTTTCCGCGCAGGACAAATACAGTCTGCAAGTGCCGAATGGGCTCGCATTCTCCGAGTTCAGGGGATACGAGGACTGGTCCGTGATCGCGATCAGCGAGAACGAAGGTGTGATCGCCGTGATCCTGGGCAATCCGGCGATGATCGGCGCCTACCGGGACGGCGTGCCCGGCAATGGCAAGCCGTTCCCCGATGGCGCCAAGATGGCGAAGATTCACTGGATCCCGAAGAAGCAAGAGGCGTATCCCGGTCAGCCGACCGTGCCGGGTGCCCAGCACGACGTTGATTTCATGATGAAGGACAGCAAGAGGTTCGCCGATAGTGGCGGCTGGGGATACGGCGCATTCGAGTACGACGCGGCGACAGATGTGTTCAGGCCCGCCAACACGACGGACAATCCGCCGCAGGAAAACGACGCCAAGTGCGGCTATGCCTGCCACACCGTGGTGCAGAACCGCGACTATGTGTTCACCGAGTACGGCAAGAGGTGAAAGCGACCTAGTGCTCCGTCAGCCGCGCGCGGATGTCCGGTTTCAGCACCTTGCCGACCTTGGAACGCGGAAGATCGTCCCAGACCTCGATCTGCTTCGGCGTCTTGATGCTGCCGATCTGCTGCTTGACGAAGGCGGCGAGCGCCGTCGCATCGATCGTGTGGCCGGCGCGCGGCTGCACCACGGCAACGATGCGCTCACCCCATTTGTCGTCGGGCAGCCCGATCACGGCGCAGTCCTGCACCGCCTCGTGCGCCCGCAACGCGTTCTCGACCTCGATCGAATAGACGTTGAAGCCGCCGGTGATGATCATGTCCTTGGCGCGGTCGACGATGTAGAGATAGCCGTCGCCGTCGATGTAGCCGATGTCGCCGGTGTGGTGCCAGCCATGCACTGATGCTTCGCGCGTCGCCTCCGGGTTCTTGTAATAGCCGTCCATGACCAGCGAGCCGCGCACCACGATCTCGCCGCGCACTCCCGCGGGCAACAGCTTGCCGTCGCCACCCATGATCCCGGCCTGCACCAGCGGGCCGATCCGCCCCGCCGACGACAGTCGCTGCATTGCGATCGTGCCGTCCGCATTGTAGTGATCGGCGGGCGGCATCATCGAGATCATCATCGGCGCCTCGGTCTGGCCGAACAGCTGCGCCATCGGTCCGATCCGCGTCAGGGCTTCCGCAAGCCGCGTGGCCGAGATCGGCGCCGCGCCATACCAGAAGCATTGCAGCGAGGTGAGATCGGCCGCATCGAGCCCGGGATGATCGAGCAGCATGTAGATCACGGTCGGCGGCAGGAAGGTGTGGGTGACGCGATAGCGCTCGATCAGCGCCAGGAACTCGCCGATGTCAGGGTGGTGCATGATCACGACGCGGCCGCCGAGCGTCATGATCGGAAAACACAGCACCCCGGCAGCATGCGTCAACGGCGCCAGCGCGAGATAGATCGGACGGCCCTTGAACGGGTAGCCCATCAGGGTGAGTGCGGTCATTGCCTCGATGTTGCGCCCCGACAGCATCACGCCCTTGGGCTTGCCGGTGGTGCCGCCGGTGCCCGGGATCATCGCGAGATCGTCGATCGTCTCGCGCTGAAAGACATCATCGGCGAGCCCGCCGAGCCAGCGGTCGAACGACGGTGCGAACGACAGCTCGGTATCGAGGCAGACCAGGGTACGCAGCTTGGGCAGCTCCTGCCTGACGGCTTCGACCATCGGCGCAAAGCTCGAATGAAACAGCAGCAGGCTGCAATCAAACTGGTCGAGGATGAACTTGTTCTCGGTTGCTTCGTTGCGCGGATTGATCGGGCACCATACCGCCGCGGCGCGCGAGATGCCGAACACGCAGGCGAAAGCGAGCGGATCGTTGCCGGACAGGATGGCGACCTTCTCGCCGGGAGCGATGCCCGACCGCTCGAGCCCGCGCGCGATCCGGTAGCTCAGCCGCTGCACCTCGCCGTAGCTGAGGTCGCGTCCATCCAGGGTGAGGCACGGCGCGTCGGCGCCGAGCGAGGCACCCTTGTCGAGGTAATCGATGAAGCGCATGGCGGCCTCGCGAGAGGGCGCGGGTGACGCGCGACTGCGTCACCCGCGGATAGTGCGCTTTCGAGCAAGGCAGGTACCGGTTCCGCTTGACGAAAACGCTTCAGGGAACGGAGTGTCGAGCCCCGATCCGATCGGGGCTCGAGCTCAATCGTGCACGGTCAGGACCGGCTTGCCGACCAGGCCGAAGCTGCGCAATTGCCCGAGCAGCTCGTGATGGCCGAACGCCTGGCAGCCGGAGGCGAAGCCGACGCGCTTGGGCGGCTGCTGCAGCAGATAGGCCGCCGCAAAGGCCTGCAGCATGCCGGTCTGCTTGTAGTTGCAGTTGCCGTAGATGACGCAGTGCGCGCGCCCCAGCGGGCCGGAGGCATACACCGAGTCCATCGACTTGTTGACGCGCGGGTTCTCGCGCGGCGGCATGGTGTTCATCACGCCGGCCGCGGTCTGCGCCAGCGCGGCGTAGCGCTCGTCAGGCTTCATGTCCTTGGTCGCCTCCAGCGCGGCGGCGACGATCTGCGGCACGCCCAGCATCAGCGCGCGATTGAACACGCCGCCCAGCACCTTCACATTGGCCACGCGCGGATCGCGCTTGAACCACACCGGGTGCGAGGTGCCGCCCCAGGGCAGCGCCAGCGCCAGCTCGTGCTGGCCGGGGATGACGAGGTTGTAGAGGCCGGCATCGGGCTGATGCTCGACGTACTTGTTCTGCTCCAGGTAGTACGCCTTGGCCATCGCGGCGTTGACCAGGATGGTCTGCGTCGAGGCGATGGTCGGGCTGCCGCCCCAGAACACGGCGATATCGAGCGTATCGAGGCCGGGCGTCTCCAGGCACAGCTGCGCGGCGATCTCGCCGGTGGTGTACATCTGCGCGATGCCCGGCGCCAGCAGCAGGCCGGCATTGGCGAACTTCGCGCTGAACTCCTGCTCGAGCGTAATCAGCCAATCCTGCTCGCCGGTGGTGTCGGTGTAGTGGCACTTGGCAGCGAGGCAGGCCTGCACCACCTCGACGCCGAACTTGGCGAACGGGCCCACGGTGTTGAGCACCACCGCGGCGCCCTTGAACAATTCGGTCAGCGCGGCCACGGTGTGCGGCACCGTCACCACCTCGTAGTCGGCGGTCTCGATGCCGGCCACGTTCGACTTCATCGCCGCGTCGAGCTTCTCGGCGCTGCGGCCGGCGGCGATGAAGGGGATGTTGTACTCGCGCAGATATTCGCAGACCAGCCGGCCGGTGTAGCCGGACGCGCCATAGACAATGACGGGCTTCTTGTCGCTCATTGCGTTCCTCCGAAATGCTTGTTGTCGGCGTTGTTGCTACATGCCCATGCCGCCATCGACCGGCAGGCCGATGCCGGTGATGAAGCGGGCGTCGTTCGAGCACAGGAACACGGCGGCGTCGGCGATGTCGGAGACCTCCGCGAGCTTGCCGAGCGGCGTCTGCTCCACCACCGAGCCGACCGCGGCGTTGACGTCGGGCGCGAGACCGATCTTCACGATGTCGTTGGCGAGCTGCAGGCCCATGTCGGTCGGGATCAGGCCGGGATAGATGCAGTTGACGCGCACGCCGTAGCCGAGCTTGCCGGCTTCCATTGCGCCGACGCGGGTCATGCGGTCGACTGCGGATTTGGTGCCGGAGTACACGGCGATGCTCGGGAAGGCGATCGTCGCGGCGACGGACGCGATATTGACCACCGCGCCGCCCTTGCCCGCGGCGCCCCCCGGCCGCATCGCGCGGAAGGCGTGCTTCATGCCGAGCACGGTGCCGACGATGTTGACGTCGCACATGCGGCGCGCGTCCTCGGCCTTGATGTCGGCGACCAGCGAGGTGATCTCGATGCCGGCATTGTTGATCAGGATATCGAAGCCGCCGAGGCTTTCGACCGTTGCGGCGGCGGCCCTCTCCCATTGCGCGTCGTCGGTGACGTCGAGCTTGACGAAGCCGGATTTCACGCCGGCCTTGGCGATCTCGGCTGCGCTGGCCTTGCCGGCGTCATCGAGGATATCGCCGATCATGACCGCGGCGCCGGACCGCGCCAGCGCCTGCGCGATCGCCGCGCCAATCCCCCGGGCGCCGCCGGTGACCAGGGCTTTCCTGCCTTCAAGGCTCTTCCCACTCATGACGTATCCTCCCTTCGCTTGGTGATTGACGGGTGCAACGCGGGCCAGCAGAGCGCGCATTTAAAGCGCATTAGTGGTCGCGGCCGGCGTCGGCGAGCGCAGCGTTGGCGCGCCCGGCGGTGCATTTCCTCCTGTTTTGTCGATTGGTCAGCCGTCTTGACGGTTGTCCAAATTATTTGCCCAACCCTCGTCCAGGAACTTGACACTTGTCAAGTCAGAATTTGACAAGTGTCAAAGAGAATGATGTGAAGGGATGGAGCGCGCCGCGGTCGCCGCGGTATAGTCGTCGAAGGGAAGACAGAGGAAAGGCACGAGATGGCGCGGCAAGCGACAGGAGCGGCCCAGCGCGTGGCTGTAGCGGCCGAGACGCTGCGCGACGAGAAGTTCAACGCACGGCGCATCGAGCTTGCCGAGGCCGCGCTGGAAACGCTTGGCGAGCTAGGCTTCGCCCGCACCAGCCTTCGCGAGATCGCGCAGAATTCCGCATTCACGCACGGCGTGTTTCACTACTATTTCAGTGACAAGCTCGATCTGATCTGCTGCTGCGTCCGTCACTACAAGGCGAAATGCGTGACGCGCTATGACGAGGTGGTGGCGACGGCACGAAGCCGCGACGAATTGACCGAAGGCTTCCTCGCCAAGCTCGCGGCAACGCTCGAGAACGAGGCGCGCATGCACCGGCTCTGGTACGATCTGCGCTCGCAGGCGATGTTCGAACCCGCGTTTCGCAAGGACGTGCTCGAGATCGACAAGAGCCTGGAGGCGATGATCTGGCGCATCGCCACGCGCTACGCCGAGCTCGGCAACACGCGCCCGGCATCGTCGCCGGCTGCGCTCTACGCGCTGTTCGACGGCCTGTTCCAGAGCGCGCTGCTCCGGCATCTCGCTGACGACGAGAAGTCTGTTCCGGACCTGCTCGACGAGGTCCGCCGTCTGCTGCCGACGATCTGCTGAGTTCGACAACGCATTGGCGTGCGCCGACGCGTGACGAACCGACTATGCCCTGATGACAGTTGCGCGAATGACGTGCGCGAGCGCCGAGTGATTATGCCGCGCTTGCCGGCGGCAGCGCCAGCACCGAGTAGATCGCCTGCGCGTCGCGCGAGGCCCGCAGCTTCTTGGCGACGTCCTGGTCGCGCAGCAGGCGGGCGATCCGCGCCAGCGCCTTGAGGTGGTCGGCGCCGGCCCCTTCGGGCGCCAGCAGCAGGAAGATCAGGTCGACCGGCTGGCCGTCCATCGCCTCGAAATCGATCGGGCGCTCGAGGCGGGCGAAGAAGCCGAACAGCTTTTCGAGCTTCGGCAGCTTGCCGTGCGGAATGGCGACGCCGTAGCCCACCGCCGTGGTGCCGAGCTTCTCGCGCTGCAGCAGCACCTCGAAGATGGCGCGTTCGTTCTGCCCGGTCAAAGCCGCCGCTCGCGCGGCGAGTTCCTGCAGCGCCTGCTTCTTGCTGATGACTTTTAGAGCCGGGAGAATCGCCTCGGGTGCGACCAAATCGGTAATCGGCATTGGGACGTTCCGAGGTGAATGACCGTCAGGTTGCGAAATAGGCTTTACAGCGGCGGCGTCAAGAAGATGAGGTGGGATGCGGGCTTAGCCCGGGTCCGTTTGGCAGGGCTTCTACTCCAACGTATCGGCGGTGCCAACACCTGCAAACCCTGTTCCGCCCCCGTATTGCTGGAGGCGGCGGACCATAAGCAGGGCCGGCTTCGGACGTCAATGCCATCTGCCAACTATCCTCAGGGGCTCACCGCGGGCGGGTCGACCCAGCCGACATTGCCGTCCGTACGGCGGTATATGATGTTCAACCGGCCACTGCCGCCATGCTGGAACACCAGGCAGGAGGCGCCGGACAGATCGAGCTCCATCACGGCTTCGCTGACCGAAAGCCGTTTCAGCGCGGTGGTTGCCTCGGCAATGATCACCGGGCTGTATTCGGTGACCTCGTCCTCGTTCTCCGGCGCCTCGATGACGTAGCTCGGCGCGTCGAGTCCGACGCCGTTCAATTCGGCGAGCGCTGCGCTCGCAGCATAGGCCTTGCGGGCCGAGCGGTCCTTGAGCCGGCTCTTGTAGCGACGCAGGCGCTTCTCGATCATCAAGAGCGCGGCGTCCGCGCTGGCATAGGCGTCGGCAGCGTTGGATTCGGCTTCCAGCGTGATGCCGGAATCAAGATGCAGCGCGCAGTCGGTTCGGAAGCCGAAGCCATCCTTGCTCAGCGTGATGTGACCGGAATAGTTGCCATCAAAATACTTTCGCAGGACCTCGTTGGTGCGCTCGCTGACGCGGTCGCGGAGCGCCTCGCCGATGCTGATGCTCTTTCCCGAGATTCGAAGGGTCATTTGATGCCTCAATTGCTGGATGCCTCGATCACTCTTGCAGGAGCATGGTGCTTGCTGGCTTCCGGTCTCCTCCTTCTCTGGACGACGCTTCACCTGGTAAGTTCACTTGGAAAGGAAAGCTCACTTGGAAAGATTGAGACTATCGCGATTTGGCGCGAACGCAACGAGCGCATGGACTAGTCCGGACTTGGACGGGGCAATGCTCAAGAAGTAGCCTAAACGGGGGCTGTGTCGCGCGACCGGTCGGACGAGGAGGCAGGAGCCGAAAGGGCATTACCAAGCATGCTCTGTTTGTCACGGCGGCGCTGCACCGAGGATGGTATCCGCATCGCCTCGCGGTACTTCGCGACGGTGCGACGGGCGATATCAATGCCCGAGGCGCGCAAACGTTCCACGATCGTGTCGTCCGAGAGGATCGCCGACGGCGCCTCGCCGTCGATCAATTGCTTGATGTGGTGACGCACCGCCTCCGCCGAATGCGCCTCGCCGCCGTCGGCGGACGCGATCGACGCGGTGAAAAAATACTTCAATTCAAAACTGCCGCGATTGGTCGCCATATATTTGTTGGCGGTGACGCGCGACACCGTCGATTCATGCATCTGGATCGCATCCGCGACCGCTTTCAGATTGAGCGGCCTCAAATGCGCGACGCCGTAGGTGAAGAAACCATCCTGCTGGCGAACGATTTCGGTCGCGACCTTCAGGATGGTGCGGGCGCGCTGATCGAGCGCGCGCACCAGCCAGGTCGCGTTCTGCAGGCAGTCGGTGAAGTACGACTTGTCACCGTCCTTGCGGATCGTCTTCGACAACTCAGCGTAATAGGTCTGGTTCACCAGGACGCGCGGCAGAGTGTCGCTGTTGAGCTCGACGTGCCAGCCGCCATCGGGACCCGGACGCACATAGACGTCGGGCACCATGGTTTGCGTCCGCGAGGTGCCGAACTTCAGACCCGGCTTCGGATCGAGCCGGCGGATCTCCGCGATCATGTCGGTGATGTCTTCGTCGTCGACGCCGCACAGCTTTCGCAGGCCTGCGATGTCGCGCTTGGCGAGCAGGTCGAGATGCTCGACCAGCGCCTGCATCGCCGGATCGTAGCGATCGAGTTCGCGCAGCTGGATCGCCAGGCACTCGCTCAGGTTTCGCGCGCAGACGCCCGGCGGATCGAATTTTTGCAGCACGGCGACGACCTCGTCGACCGCTTGCTGCGATGCACCGAGCCGCTCGGCGGCCTGGCCGAGATCGGCCGGCAGGTAGCCGGCGTCGTCGACCAGGTCGATCAGGTACTGCCCGATCATGCGCTGCGCCGGCGCCGAGAACGCCACCGCGAGCTGTTCGGCGAGATGATCGGCGAGCGTCAGCTCGGCCGCCACGAAGGCTTCGAGATTGTACTCGTCGTCGCTCGAGGCGCCGCCGCCCCATTCGGTGTAGACCGACGGCGGAGCGTCCTGCGCGGCGCGCGCTGCAGCTTCCGCCGGCTCCTCGGAGAACACGTTGTCGAGCCCGGTGTCGAGCGTCTGCTCGATCTCGGCGCGGGTGCCGAGGTCGCGGTTCAGCCATTCCTCCTGGCCGGGCTCAAAGGCGGCCTCGCCGCCGGAGCCTGCGGCCATGTCGGCGTGGTCGCCATCGTCCCCGTAGCTACTGGAACCGTCGGAATCGTCGTAATCCGGCCGCTCCAGGGCCGGCTCGCCCGCGACCGGCGGCTCCGGCCCATCGGCCGCCCGCTCGAGCAGCGGATTGCGCTCCAGCTCTTCCTCGACGAAGGCCGACAGGTCCAGGTTCGACAGTTGCAGCAGCTTGATCGCCTGCATCAGCTGCGGCGTCATCACCAGCGACTGCGACTGGCGGAACTCTAGTCTTTGCGTCAGCGCCATGGAGGCAAGATCGATTCCAAAAGTTGGCTCGATTCTTGCTTATCTTAGTCCGAAGCCGTTGTACACGGCTTGACGGACAGGAAAATAGCGCTACAGGCGGAATTCCTCGCCAAGGTAAAGCCGACGTACATCGGGATCATTAACGATCTCCTCCGGGCTTCCCTCAGTCAAGATCTCACCGGCATAGACGATGTAGGCGCGGTCGGTCAGTCCGAGCGTCTCGCGGACATTGTGGTCGGTGATCAACACGCCGATGCCGCGGTTGGTGAGATGGCGAACGAGGTCCTGGATGTCGCCGACCGCGATCGGATCGATGCCGGCGAACGGCTCGTCGAGCAGCATGTAGTTGGGGCGCGTCGCCAGTGCGCGCGCGATCTCGACGCGGCGGCGCTCGCCGCCGGACAGCGCGATCGACGGGCTCTTGCGCAGCCGCGTGATGTTGAATTCGTCGAGCAGCGAATCCAGCTCGTGCTCGCGCTTCTTCTTCGAGGGCTCGACCACCTCGAGCACGGCGCGGATGTTCTGCTCGACCGAGAGGCCGCGGAAGATCGAGGCTTCCTGCGGCAGATAGCCGATGCCGAGGCGCGCGCGCTGATACATCGGCAGCTTGGTGACGTCGTGGCCGTCGAGCTCGATCGCGCCGCGATCGGCCTTGATCAAGCCGGTGATCATGTAGAACACGGTGGTCTTGCCGGCGCCGTTCGGCCCGAGCAGGCCGACCGCCTCGCCGCGGCGCACATAGATGCTGACGCCGCGCACGACCTGGCGGCTGCCGAAGCTCTTTTCCACGCTATGCACAGCCAGATAGCCCGGCCGCTTGATCAGCTGCGGCGCAGCAGGCGCGCTGTTCCTGGCGGGTCTCGCGCGCGCCGGAGCCGGCGCTGCTGCGGGTTGGGATCGCGGCAGCTCGACCGCGGGAGCCGAGGCGGCGCGCGCCATCGGCGGCGCGTCGCGCACCGGCGACGTCATCATCTCGCCGAACTGGTCGCCGAGCGCCGTGATGTCGTCATGCGAGCGCGCAAATCCGGTACTGCGTTTCGCAGGGCGCCGCCGGAACATGCCGAGAAAATCCACCATCCCCGCTTCGCTTCAGCCTTTCACGGTGATCCCGCGACTTTGCCCGCGCACCAAACGATTCGCACGCGAACCCGCAAGCATAAACCGGAAAACCGGATACCGGCCTTTCCTCGCGGCAAAAGCGGACGCGTTTGCGCGGAGATCATGCTCGAACAACACGGCAAAGCGCGATCACCCGCGCCTTGAATGAATGGATGCCCCTGTCCCGGCCAACGCAAGTCCCCCTCGAGGCGCACGTTCGGCCGGGCCGCAGCAGTAGATACAGTCTCACCCCGCGCGCTTCAACCTCGCGGCCGCAAAATATTATCTAACCGATTGATTCTGCTGGACCTTACGTGAAGCTTACTTGGCCGCCTATTTGGGCTTGTTGCCGGGGATCAGCTGAAGCGGCGACGGGGCGGCCGGAGCTGTGCCGGGGGCGGCCGGCGTTCCGCAGCCGCCTTTGCCGTTCTGTCCGCCCTGCGACTGGATGAACAGGCCCTGCACCTTGCCATTGTCGGATTCCACCCGCGAGACGCCGGTGGTCATGTCGACCAGCAGGCGGTCGCCGCGCAGCACGTTCTGGCACTGGGTCAGCACCACCTGGCCGCCGCCGCCACCGAGCATGGTGATCAGATTGGTCTTGGTGTCGAAGATCGCGGTCTCACCGGTGACGATCTGGTCCTTCTGGGTCACCACGACATTGCCCTTCGCCTCCAGCCGCTTGATCGAGGACGCGCCGCCGGGGCCGGGCGTCGCCGACTGCATCGGCGCGCTGCCCTTGGCGGCGGCACCCTTGGTGGCGGTCGGAGCAGGCGCCGGCGTCTGGCTCGATTTATCCTCGTAGAACACCACCAGCACTTTCGAGGTCATGGTGGTGTCGCCCTGCACGACCTTCACATTGCCGGAGAAGGTCGCCTCCTTTTTCTTGTCGCGCATTTCGAGCGCGGCAGCCTCGATCTGGATCGGCTGGTCGCGGTTCTGCGAGAAGCCCTGCATGGCGTTGGGAACGCCTGACATCGAGCCCTGCGCGGACGCAGCGCCCGCTGCGAACAGTGCGAGCAGAAGGGCGGCAATTGCCGTGCCGTGCGGAAAACGTCTCATCATCAAAATCATTTCGTGTTGGCGGATTTGCGCGCCTTCGGAGGCGGCGGAGGTGGAGCGGGCTCGGTCGGCGGGCTCGCATCGTTGTCGCCGAGCTTGTCGAGATACATCACGACATTGCCTTCGAACCGCACGAGCTCGCCGCTATTGTAGATCCTGAGCCGGTCCGATGTCAGCGTGCCCTGCAGCAGCTTGACGTCGACATGCTCGTCCGACGTCACGTTGCCTTTGTTGATGTCGACGAAGGCCTGCGTCAGTTTCGCTTCATAGCCGGTGGACGACTGCAGGAAGATGTCCTGGCGCAGGTCGAGCAGTTGCTTCTTGTTGTCGAAGAAGCCGGTGCGCGCATCCATCGTCACGGTCGACTGATCCTGCTGCGCGACCTTGGCGCGGATCGTCTTCAGCTCGACGTGATCAGGATCGGTGACGTCCTGGATCGCCGCCTTGGCCCACATCTCATAGGGCCGCCCGTCGGTCGAGAAGCCGGCGATGTGCGGCGATTCCATCGTGATCTTGGTGCCCGACACCACGAGATTATCCATCTCGACCGGCAGCTTCGGGATCATTTCGCGGAAGGGATTGAAGACTGCGATGTAGAGCAGCAAGGTCATCGCCAGCCCCACCACCGCAGGCACCGCGACGCGCAGGATCCGCACCATGCGGCTGTGCCGCGCGGCGGCGGCAAAGCGCGCCTCGAGGCCCGTCACATAGGCTGGATTCTGTACCGAATTCACCTGAGCTCCAGAGGCACGAAATTGCCCCTATCCTAGCCGGAGCCGCCCAAATATGCAGCCCGGACCTCGCGTCGCGCCCCGCGGGAGACCACGCGTGAACAGTTTGGCCGAAACGGGGCGGAATTGCTCCCGGCGCGATGAATCCGGCGCCCATCATTAATGGGCGAAATCATGAATGGGCGAAGATGTCCTCGGCCTCCCAGCCGTCGAGATCGAGCCTGGCGCGGGCGGGGAGGAAATCGAAGCACGCCTGGGCGAGATCCGTGCGTCCCTCGCGCGCCAGCATCACATTCAATTTTTCGCGCAGCGCATGCAAATGCAGCACATCGGACGCGGCGTAGGCGAGCTGGGCCTCGCTGAGGCTCTCCGCACCCCAGTCGCTCGACTGCTGCTGCTTCGACAGTTCCACGTTCAGCACCTCGCGCACCAGATCCTTCAAGCCGTGGCGGTCGGTGTATGTGCGCGACAGGCGCGAGGCGATCTTGGTGCAATAGACCGGCTTCGGCATCACGCCGAAGGTGTTGTAGAGCACCGCGACGTCGAACCGCGCAAAATGGAAGATCTTGGTGACCTTGGGATTGGCGAGCAGCGACTTCAGGTTCGGCGAATCGGTGTGGCCCTTCGGAATCTGGATCACGTCGGCGGTGCCGTCGCCGTTCGACATCTGCACCACGCAGAGCCGGTCGCGATGCGGATGCAGTCCCATGGTCTCGGTGTCGATCGCAACGGAGTCGGTGTAGCGAGTGAGATCGGGCAGGTCGCCGCGATGCAGGCGGATGGTCATGCTGTCAAAAACCTCGTCGAATCGCTCTCGGGACAGGCTATCGTCCAATGTCCCGACAGGCGAGCGTGCATCAAGCCTTGGGTTGCGTCCCGGCATCAGGCCCGAAACGGACCGAACGCCGCCGCATGTTCCGCTGGCACGGATGGCTCATGGTTTAGCGCTATTGTGCTGCGGAGACAATGGCTTGGGTTGCCCGCCGGCTCCACGCGCGCGGCATCATTGCCAGCTGACGCGAAGGCCGAGCCGGCCGGTGATGTCCTCGCGGTGGATGCTGTCCACCGAGGTCGTGTAGCCCATGCTCGCATAGGCGCTGACGGCACGATTGAGCTGCGCGGCGAAGCCGGCACCGACTTCAACCGCGGTGCCGCGGCTTTGCACGCCGATCAGATCGGTTGTCGCGAAGGCGATGCTGCGGTCGTTGCCGGCGGTGTGCCAGAGATTGGCTTCGAGATAGGGACGCAGTTCGGATGTGCCGGCGGTCAAGGTCGCGGGAATGCGCACGCCGAGCCGGCCGGTCAGCGTATCGGCGCTGCCGGGCGCGACGCTGGAGAAGATGTCGTTGAAGCTGTCGAACGACTGGCGCTGCCAGATCAACTGCGCCTGCGGCTCGATCGCAAGGAAACGGTTCAGCGGGATCGGCACGCCGGCTTCGAGCGACGCCGCGACGCCGGTGCCCGACACCCGCGCGCCGACCTGGCGATCCGACTGCGGACTTGCGCCGTAGAAGCTGCCCATCAGCACGGCGTCGACATACCAGCCCGAGGGGCCGATATGGGTCCAGTAGCCACCGACATTCTGGCTGTCGATTGACAGCGTGCCGGTGCGGACGTCGTTCCTGCCGAGCGCGAAGCCGTTGATAGTGCCGCTGGCCCAGCCATACGCATAGAAGAAGCCGGCGCGATCATGATGCTCGGGCGCGGACTGAAAGCGGAAGACGTCGACGCCGACCTGCACGCCGGCCATGGTGCCGTCGAAGGAGGGGCTGACCGTGCCGGCCCAGCCCTGCGAAGCGTGCGAGCCATAGGCGCGCGCCCACGCCGCCGGCCGTTCGCCGCCGCTGGTCAGCAAGCCCTGATCGCCCTGGCGCTGATGGAAGGTGCCGAGCGTCGCAAGCCCAAGCTTCTGCGCCACCTGCGGCAGCGCCGAATAGACCGCGACTTCCTCGCGGTAGAGCTCGACCGGCGCAGCGCCCGCGGGCGGCGGCGTCAGCGACGACAGGTCCTCCGCGGGCAGGCCTGCGGGTGGCGGCACCACGCCCGGCGATGATGGCGGCGCCGGTGCGGGCGCAGCCGGTGGCGCAGGCGACGCCGTGCCGGGCAACAGCGTCGAGCGCAGGTACCAATTGTCGGCGCTGCCGGCGGAGACGCCACCGCGAAACAGCAGATATTCGTGCGCGCCGGCGACGACGGCGTTGGAGAGGCCGAATGCGCCCGGCGCCGTGGTGCCGCCGTTGACGGCCTGCACCACCATGATTCCGTCGGCGGCGGTGAGCGCGCCCGCGCCACCGGCATTGGTGACGGTCACGGCGGTCGAGCCCGACGCATTGCCGCCGGAGATCACGAGACGATCCGACGGCGAACCGTCGCCGCCGAGCACGGTGCGCAGATAGAGGCCGCCGCCACTGCCGACATAGTTGCCTGATATCGTCAGGCTGTTCGCCGCCGTGGCGCCGCCATTGGTCAGGTTGATGACGCCGGCATTGGTGACGGTGATCGGCGGCCCGCCCGGAAACGGCGTAATCGACGGATTGGCACCGTTGCCGGCGAGCAGGCTGGTGCCGGCCGCGATCGACACATTGCCGGTCAGCGACGTCTGCAGCGTCAGCGAGCCGCTGTTGATGAAGGTGTTGGCGAAGGTGCCGGTGCCGGCCCAGGTCCAGTCATTGCCTTCCATCGTCAGCGTCTGGAATCGTGTGAAGGCATTGTTCACTGTGCCGCTGCCTTGCAGCCGCACCTGGTTGTTGCTGCCGCCGCCGTCGGCAAGGCCGACGATCTGCGAGCCGGTTTGCAGGATCATCGTCACGGCACCGCCGCCGCCCGCGACCGCGGTGCCGCTGTTGCCGGCGATCAGGCCGGCATTGACGATGGTGGTGGCGCCGTTGAGCGTGCGGATCGCGGGCCCCGCCTGACTGATGATCTTGCCGCCGGCGAGGTTTTCGATGCGGGCGGTGAACGACGATCCGGCGGTGTTGGAGAACACGCCGTCGGCATTGACGCCGCGCGCCTCGATCGTACCGCTGTTGCGCAGCACGCCGGCATTGCCTTGCATGAAGACGGTGTTGTTGGGGGTGCCGCCGGCATCGCCGCCGGTCGTCAGCAGCGTGCCGGTATTGGTGATGCTGACGAATTGTCCGGCGGAGAAGATGGCACGCGCGCCCGCCCCCGCTGTGGTGATGGTGCCGCTATTGTTGAAGGTGTTGTTGTCGCCGGTCTGCACATACATGCCGTGCGACTGCGGGCCCTGGGTGGTGATCGTCCCGGTATTGATCAGCGTATTGTTGCTGTGCTGCGTAAGACCCGTGATGGCAAGGCCGCGCGAAGTGCCGTTCTGCGTCGTGATCGTGCCGTTGTTAACAAGTGTGTTGCCGTTGCTGCTGGCGGCGATCGCATTGCTGCCGGCGCCGGTGGTCGTGATCACGCCCGACGTGCCGTTGGTGAAGACATTGCCGTCGGCACTGCCGAAGACGCCGGTGCCGCCACCGCTGATCGTCAGCGTGCCGTTGTTGGTGGCGGTGCTGTTGGAGACGAGACCGATCGCGGTCGCTCCGGCGCCCGGCGTGATGCCTGAACCCTGCTGCACGTTCACCGTGACGTTGGAGCTGCCGGCCGCGGCCTGCACACCCGTGGGCGAGGGATTCGGCGCCGACGTCGAGCAGGTCACCGTCTGACCGCTCACCGGCGCGAAATTGTCGCACGCCGCAGACGCCTGCGAAGCGGTCAGTAAGCAGCCGCCACCCAAGGCGGTGCATGACAGGATCCTCGCGAGCCGCGATGAAACCATGCCCTTCTCCCCCACGTCATCATTGGTCGGCGCGAACCCGAGCCCCGGCCTCGCGCCACTTGCCACCCCCCGCCCCGCTCTCAGCGTCGGCTGATCCGCTCCGTTCAAGTTTGAGACGACTTGCACTGTCCTGTTGCGTGACCGCCACATGCGGAACCATTAGATGCATCGTCTGGATTCACACCCTTGACGTGCATACGCTTCCAAGGTTGTGAAGTACACCACTCACGCGTTGCGGGCCTTGCCCGACACAACCGGAAACAATCGTCTCAAGCGTCGGACGCTCCGCCATCCCCCGTTGTCCCGCCGGCCTCGGTGCGGCGCGCCAACGCGGTATGCATTTGATTTTGATGGAACTGTTGCCCCGGCGCCTCATGAAATTCCGGCGCGCCCTCCCTATCTGTTGCCGGCCCGTACTTACCCTTGAAATGAGTCTCATGTCGGAACAGACCATTGCCGCGCCGATCGACGACGACCAGCAGGAGCGCGGTTTCTCGCGCTATCAATCGTTCCTGATCGCACTGCTTGCCTTCACGCAATTCACTTTGATCCTCGACTTCATCATCATGTCGCCGCTCGGCGCCATCCTGATGCCGTCGCTCAACATCACCGCCGCGCAGTTCGGCGTCGCGGTTTCGGCCTACGCCTTCGCCGCGGGCATTTCCGGTATCCTCGCCGCCGGCTTTGCCGATCGCTTCGACCGCAAGCGGCTGCTGCTGTTCTTCTATGTCGGCTTCATGCTCGGCACCGTGCTTTGCGCGGTGGCGCAGGATTTCCACGTGCTGCTGCTCGGCCGCATCGTCACCGGATTGTTCGGCGGCGTGATTGGTTCGGTCGTGCTCGCCATCATCACGGACCTGTTTCCGCTGCAACTGCGCGGCCGCGCGATGGGCGTGCTGCAGACGGCGTTCGCCGCGAGCCAGGTGCTCGGCGTCCCGGCCGGACTTTTCCTGGCCAATCACTGGAACTGGCACATCTGCTTCGTCGCCATCGTCGGCCTGTCGATTGCGGCGATCGCGACCATCGCGCTGTTCATGGAGCCGGTCGACGGCCACCTCAAGCTGCAGCACGACAGCAGTCCGTTCCGCCACCTGATCGCGACCGTGGGCCAGCCGCGCTACACGCTGGCCTTCCTGGTGACGACGCTGCTGGCGACCGGTGGCTTCATGCTGATGCCGTTCGGCAGCGCCTTCACCGTGCACAATCTCGGCATCGATATCGTGCATCTGCCGACGATCTATCTTGTCTCCGGCCTGTTCAGCATCGTGATGGGGCCGCTGGTCGGCCGCGCCAGCGACGCGTTCGGCAAGTATCCGATCTTCGCGTTCGGCTGCGTGGTGTCCGTCATCATGGTGCTGATCTACACCAACCTCGGCCACGTCTCGCTGCTGACCGCGATCCTGGTCAATGTCGTGATGTTCGTCGGGATCTTCTCGCGCATGATCCCGTCGCAGGCGCTGATGTCGGCGATCCCCGACGCCAGCCAGCGCGGATCGTTCAGCGCGGTCTCAGCCTCCGTGCAGCAGCTCTCAGGCGGCCTGGGCTCGGTGGTTGCAGCCGCGATCGTCGCCGAGCATCCGGACGGCTCGCTGCAGCATTTCGACCGGATCGGCTATGTCGTGGTCGCGACGACCCTGATCTCGCTGGTCGCGATGTACTTCGTGCAGAAGCCGATCGCGCGACGCGCCGGGCGGCGGATCGTGTGAGGGGAGGCGCTAACGGAGTGATCCCGAGTCGACCACCGGGAGTATGAAAGAATGAAGTTGCTGGCCCGGACGAAGCGGGTCTGCTGGAGAAGAAGCTCCGTCGCGAGATCGCGGACTATACTGATCCGAAATCCGTCCTCTATTGCGAGAGTGACGGCCGCCGGGATTACTCCCGCCCGCGGCTCTGTGCTTCCTCAACCTTCGACTGGTCGAGCTTGCTGCAATAGATCGCCGTCTCCATCAGCAGCGTCAGCGCAATGTCGGGTGACAACACGCCCTTCACGTCGTGAATGGGACGAGTTGCAGCCTGGGCGGCAATGGCCGACCACCATGCGACGGGCGCCATACCAAAGTCGCGGCCGGCATTCGGAAATTTGCCGGAAAAGCACATCGCCGCCGTCGGCCAAACCACCTTGAGCAGGTCGCGGGCCGGCAGATGGGCCTGGTGCTCGGCGGCGACCGAAGACTTGCCCTCATCTGCGCCACCGATGGTCGATCCGACGTGCCTGAACATCGCATCCAGCTTCGGCAATTGTTGAAGCGGCAAACCCGCCGCCACCGCGGCGCCGGCAGCCAATGTCCAGACACAACGGTTGCTGCCAGACTCGGCGTCGGGCACCAGCATGTAGTTCAGGGTGTCACCAAACCAATAACGCTCGCCGGACGTCACGTCGACGCGGTTGATATTGACACCCATCACCGGCGGACTCTCCGCAAACAGCGTTCGTTGCGCGGCATAGCCCGCAATGGCGCCGACCGCTGAAATGTAGGTCTCCGCGTGGGTACGACCGGAGACCGCCATGCGCGGTCGGACGTTTCTGACGAGGTGGCCGAGTGCAAAATTGCACGCGACAGCGTCCGGCGCGTCCTTCCATGGCAGTTCATTTGCGGTGGTGGTCATGCGGGCATCCTGCGCAGAGACTGGGGCAGGACCGAGGACGATCACCCGGATAGCTGCGCGGCCGGCGGATGAGCCGCGGCCGTCGATCCGCCCTGTTCGGGTGAGCCATCATCGCGGATGATCAGCGATTTCAATCGCTTAAAAAGGAAGGGGTGGTGCCCAGGAAAGGACTCGAACCTTCACGGCCGTTAAGCCACTGGCACCTGAAGCCAGCGCGTCTACCAATTCCACCACCTGGGCGTGGGCGCGTTAGTAAGGTTCGGTTACGCGCTTGTCAAATTCGCGAGCGAAAAATCGAATACCCTGTACATGGTGGGGTCGATGGCGTATCGCCAGACGGCTAACCCACGTCAATAACTCCCGAAATCCGACAGGAACCACCCCATGGCATCGAACCTGGACACCACAGTCACGGTCTTTGGCGGATCGGGTTTTCTGGGGCGGAACGTGGTCCGGGCGCTGTCCAAGCGCGAGTACCGGGTCCGCGTCGCGGTGCGGCGGCCCGAACTGGCCGGCCATCTGCAGCCGCTCGGCCGGGTCGGGCAGATTCACGCGGTCCAGGCCAATGTGCGGTACCCGGCCTCGGTCGAGGCGGCGATGCGTGATTCGCAGGTCGCCATTAACCTGGTCGGCATTCTGGCCGAGGGCGGCGGGCAGACCTTCGACGCCGTGCAGGTGAAGGGCGCCGAGACCATCGCCAAGGCGGCGGCCGCGAGCGGCGCCCGGATGGTCCATGTGTCGGCGATCGGGGCCGACGCAGATTCGCTGTCGGGCTATTTCCGCGCCAAGGCGGAAGGCGAGACGGCGGTGCAGGCGGCGCTGCCGTCAGCCACCATCATGCGGCCGTCGCTGCTGTTCGGGCCCGAGGACGAGTTCACCAACCGCTTCGCGGCGCTGGCGCGAATCTCGCCGGTGCTGCCGCTGGTCGGGGGCGGCGTCAACACGGTGCAGCCGGCCTATGTCGCGGATGTCGCGGACGCGGTGGCCGATGCCGTCGACGGCAAGGCGAAGCCGGGCGCAACCTACGAGCTCGGCGGGCCGGAAGTGCTGACCATGCGCGAGGTGATGGAGATCATCCTCAAGATCACCCAGCGCGATCGCATGCTGGCGCCGCTGCCGTTCGGCCTTGCCAAGCTCCAGTCGTACTTCCTGCAATTCGCGCCCGGGCCGTTCACCCTGACGCCGGACCAGGTCGCGATGCTGCGCGTGGACAATGTGGTGTCCGACGCCGCCAAGGCCGCCGGGCTGACCTTCGCGGGCCTCGGCATCACGCCCGATTCGATGGAAGCGGTCGCCCCGCAATATCTCTGGCGCTTCCGCGCGGCGGGGCAGTTCCAGAAGAAGAGCGCGTAAGCAGCTCTCTCCGCCTGTCGTCCCGGTCGTTGTTGCTTGGGGAGAGTGTAGCTTCCTCGTCGTCCCGGCGCAGGCCGGGATCCATAACCACCGCGGCTGATTGTTGCAGGGCTGTGGCCCCAACGTCGCGCGAAACTTCCATTCGGGGCAATGGGTCCCGGCTTTCGCCGAGATGACGGTTAGAGCTACTTACCGGCCCATCGCCAGCGCGATCAGGCCTAGCGTGCCGACGATCACGCGCCACCAGGCAAAGAAGGTGAAGCCGCGGCGGGTCACGAAGTTGAGGAAGGCGCGCACCACGATCATCGCCGTGATGAACGACACCACGAAGCCGACCGCGATCACGCTGAGATTGTCCGAACTGAAGTCGGCGCGGTTCTTGTAGAAATCATAGACGAACGCGCCGACCATGGTCGGGATCGCGAGGAAGAACGAGAATTCCGCCGCGGAGCGCTTGTCGGCGCCGAGCAGCATCGCGGCGACGATGCTGGCGCCGGAGCGCGACACGCCGGGGATCATCGCCAGGCACTGCGCGACGCCGATCCAGAAATACATCAACAGCGGAAAGCGCGTCGCATCGTCCTCGTACACTTTGAGATCGAGCTGATCGACCCAGAGCAGCACGGCACCGCCGACGATCAGCGTGAAACAGACCACCCACGGATTGAACAGGAATTCCTTGATGTATTTGCCGGCGATCAGGCCGATCACGACGGCCGGCAGGAACGCTACCAGCACGCCGATCACGAAGCGGCGGTCGTCGGGGTTGGAGAACATGCCGAGCGCGACGCGCCACAATTTGGTGAAGTAGAGCACGAGGATCGCGAGGATCGCGCCGAGCTGAATCAGGATCGCAAAGCTCTTCCAGAAATTGCCTTCGCCGAGATTGAAGAAGCGCTCCGCGAGCAGCAGGTGGCCCGTCGAAGAGACCGGCAGGAACTCGGTGACGCCCTCCACGATGCCGAGAATCACCGCCCGCAGCATATCCGTCATCATGGTGTGGCCTGCCCTGTGTGGAAAACGGGATTCTTCTCGCTTATTCGCACATTGGCCGCAATCGCAAAAAATCGTCAAACAATGGGTTACCCGGCCGATTTGCTGAGCTATAGCGTTTTTGTGACCCGCACCATCTGCGGGGGTGGCTACCGGTTTGCGTGCTGACGCGACATAGAGACGAGCGGAACTGGCCTGGCCAAATCACACGGTCCGGTCGCACAGGTTGATGGTTTCTTAAGCGCCACGAAACTACCAAGGGCTACATGTACACGCTGTATCACCATCCGTTCTGTCCGCATTCGCGCTTCATTCGCCTCGTGCTCGGCGAGTATGGCCTCGATCTGCGCCTTGTGGAGGAACGGGTCTGGGAACGGCGCGAGGCGTACCTGGCGCTCAATCCGGCGGCCACCACACCGGTGCTGATCGCCGAGGGCTTTCCGCCGATTCCGGGCGCGCCCGTCATCGCCGAATATGTCGACGAGACCCACGGCCTCGACGCCGGCGAGCGGCGGCTGTTGCCGACGTCTTCGGCCGAACGCGTCGAGGTGCGCCGGCTGATGGCGTGGTTCAACGAAAAGTTCTTCGAGGAAGCCTCCAACCCGCTGGTGACCGAGCGGATCTACAAGCGCTTCATGAGCGAGGACCATGGCGGCGGCCCGCCGGCCCCCGACATCATGCGCGCCGCCAAGGTCAATGTGCGCTATCATCTGAGCTATATCGGCTGGCTGGCGAAGACGCGGAACTATCTCGCCGGCGACCGCCTCACCTACGCGGATCTCGCCGCCGCGGCGCACCTCTCGGCGATCGACTATCTGGGCGACGTGCCATGGAGCGAAGACGACGCGGCAAAGTCGTGGTACGCGCGGGTGAAATCCCGCCCGTCGTTCCGCCCGCTGCTCAGCGAATGGCTGGCGGGGGTGCCGGCGTCGCGCACCTATGTGGACCTCGACTTCTGAACCAGGCGGTCGGGCTCTCTCCCTCCGATCTCAAGGCAGCGCTTCAACGCGAGGCACACGCGCTCGGCTTCGATGCCGTCGGCTTCACCGCTCCTGATGCGACCAGCGCGGCCGGCAAATATTTCCTCGAGTTCCTCGGCGCCGGTGGCCATGGCGACATGGACTGGCTCGCCGCCAATCCGGAGCGGCGGGCCGACCCGCGCGTGCTGTGGGGTGGCGCGCGCTCGATCATCATGTTCGGCGTCAATTACGGGCCCGACGACAATCCGCTCGATATCCTCGCACAGCGATCACATGGCGCGATCTCGGTCTATGCGCAGGGCGACGACTATCACGACGTGATCAAGAAGCGGCTGAAGACGCTGGCGCGCTGGCTCACCGCGATGACCGGCGACGAGGTGAAGGTGTTCGTCGACACCGCCGCCGTGATGGAGAAGCCGCTGGCACAGGCGGCCGGCATCGGCTGGCAGGGCAAGCACACCAACCTGGTGTCGCGCGAGTTCGGCTCGTGGCTGTTTCTCGGCGCGATCTATTCCGCCACCGAGCTGCCGCGCGACGAGAGCGACACCGATCACTGCGGCAGTTGCCGCGCCTGCCAGGACATCTGCCCGACGGCGGCGTTTCCCGCGCCCTACAGGCTCGATGCGCGGCGCTGTATCTCGTATCTGACGATCGAGAACAAGGGCCCGATCCCGCACGAATTTCGCAAGGCCATCGGCAATCGCATCTATGGCTGTGACGATTGCCTCGCGGTGTGCCCGTGGAACAAGTTCGCCGAGGCGGGACGCGAGCAGAAGCTTGCCGCGCGCGATGCGTTGCGCGCGCCCTCGCTTCGCGATCTGGTGCAGCTCGACGATGCAGCGTTCCGCGCGCTGTTCACCAAGTCGCCGGTCAAGCGCATCGGCCGCGACCGCTTCATCCGCAATGTGCTGATCGCGATCGGCAATTCCGGCGATGCAAGCCTCGCCGGCGAAGCGCGGCGCTTGCTCAACGACGCAAGCCCGCTGGTGCGCGGCGCCGCGGTGTGGGCGCTGTCGCAACTGATCGCGCGCGATGAGTTCGCGGCGCTGGCCTCACGCGCCGGCGGAGAGCCTGACATCACGGTGCAGCAGGAGTGGCAGTTGGCCTTCTCCCCTCATGGTGAGGAGCGCGAAGCGCGTCTCGAACCATAAGGCCCGGTCTGTAGCCTCATCCTTCGAGACGCGCGCGCCGCGTTCGATGAGGGGATGAGTCTTGATTTCATCGCGCCGTTCCCGTCATGGTCGAGAGGCCATGACAAACCAGCCCTTCTTCAGCCGGCACGGCGACGGCTTCATGCCGACGGCCGTTGCCAACGGACCGTGGAGTCCGGAATCCCTGCACGGCCGCGTCGTGATCGGCCTGCTTGCCTTCGTCATCGAGGAGCGCCACGGCTCCGACGATTTCGTCCCGGCGCGGCTGACCGTCGACATGTTCCGGCTGCCCAACATCACGACGCCGATCGAGGTCACGACGCGGCTGGTGCGCGACGGCATGCGCATCAAGATGATCGAGGCCGAGTTCTATTCCGGCGGCACCAGCATGGCGCGCGCCTCCTGCCAGCTGTTGCGCAGGACGGAAAATGCGCCCGGCAATGTCTGGTCGCCGCCGAACTGGCAGGTGCCGGCGCCGGCAGACATTCCGAAGCCGACCGATCCCCGGCTCGGCATGAACGGCAAATGGGAGACGCGGCCGATTGTCGGTCACATGGGCTCGCTCGGCGAACGCCGGCTCTGGATGAGCGAGGTCCGCGAGCTCGTCGAAGGCGTGACAATGACGCCGTTCGTCCATGTCGCGACCGGCGCGGATTTCGCGAGCCCCTTCGCCAATGCCGGCGATCAGGGCCTCGGCTATATCAACAGCGACGTCACGATCTATCTGCACCGGCTGCCGGTGACCAACTGGATCGGGTTCGAGGTGGTCAATCATCATGCGACCGACGGCATCGCGATCGGCGAATGCTGGCTCTATGACGAGCAGGGCCCGATCGGCACCTCGACCGTGGCGGCGCTCGCGCAGCGCAAGCCGATGACCAACCCGCCGCCGCCGTAAGCTTTCGCCGCCGTCATTGCGAGCGAAGCAATCCATGCTTCCGCGAATGTGGCCCTATGGATTGCTTCGTCGCTATGCTCCTCGCAATGACGGAAAATTAGTCGGCCAAATGCCGCTGCATCTCCGGCCGCGCCCGCAGCGCTGCGCCCTGCTTGCCGACGATCTTCGCGATCCGCTCCGGCGCAAAATTCAGATCGACGAACGCCGGCGCGGTGTTGGCGACCTCGTGGTACTCCGTGATCTTGCCGTCGCGCAGCCGCATGATCGCGACGCCCTCGAACATCGCACGCGCGCCCTTGGCTTCCGGCAGGGTCGAGCGATAGCTGAACGTGTAGCGCGCGTAGAGCGTATTGCCGTCGGTGACGGGATCGTGCATCACCCAGCGGAAATCGGTCGCGGTCCGGTAAAACCAGTCGTCGATCATCGCGGCGATTTTGGCATGACCCTCGAAGGCGCCGTAGAACACGTCGTGATAGACGCCGTCCTCGGTGAAGAGGCTTGCGAAGGCCTTGCCGTTGCGCTGCTCGACCGCGTCGCAGAACGCGCGCAGCATTGTCGTCGTGTCCATTGGCGCTTCTCCCTCTCCGGAGAGTCTAGCCGATCTCCGCCACCGCGGCGATGATCCGCGCGATGTCCTGCGGCCGCGACAGGCGGTGGTCGCCGTCCTGGATCATGGTCAGCACCACGTCCTCGGCGGGCAGCCGGTGCACCAGCGCAAAGGCGTGCTTCCACGGCACGTCGGGATCCTGCGCACCCTGCAGGATGCGCACCGGACAGCCGACGTCGATCTTGCTGCCGAGCAGCAAATGGTTGCGGCCCTCCTCGATCAAATTGCGGGTGATCGGATAGGGCGAGCCGTCACCATATTCGGACGGACGCAGCCACATGCCCTTGGTCTCGATCTCGGCGCGGATCTCCGGCGAGAACGACTTCCACATCAGTTCCTCGGTGAAGTCGGGCGCTGGCGCGATCAGCACCAGGCCGGCGAGCTGTGCCTTTGCGTTGCCGCGCCTTGCGATCTCGCGCGCCAGCAGCAGCGCCATCCAGCCGCCCATCGAGGAGCCGATCACGACCTGCGGCCCACTGCAGAACTGCGAGAACACCGCAAAACTCTCCTCGAGCCAGCGGCCGATCGTGCCGTCGGCGAAATCGCCGCTGGACTCACCGTGGCCGGAATAGTCGAACCGGACGCAACCGCGGCCGTGCTCGGCGGCCCACGCATCGAGCGCGAGCGCCTTGGTGCCGGCCATGTCGGACTTGAAGCCGCCCAGCCAGAAAAGGCCCGGATTGGTGCCGGGGCGGGCGCGCACCGCGATCCGGCGCGCCTCGCTGCCCTCGCCGACCTCGATGAAAGCGGGTTCCTGTCCGGATGCGGCGGTTTGGCTCATGGTTCGGTCACTCGCGTGTCAGAGATCTGGTTTTCAATCGTCGCGCGGCAGCGGTCAACGGCAGCAGGCACGCCTTGCGGCGCAGAGGCGCCCGCTATATGTGCCGGGCGTGGCCAAAATGCCTCGCAATTGACGGTTTTGCCGCATAGAAAGCGAGTTCGCTTGCCCGTTGCAGCGTCTTGCTTCAAAATATCCGCCTTCCCTTTCACAACTTTGGAGAGTTACCCATTCGCCGTCCCAATAGAGCCCCGCCCACAGTCGCAAAAGACGGGCCGCGCACCAATGACGAGATTCGCAACGCGCAGATCCAGCTGATCGATGCCGATGGTGTCAACAAGGGCACCGTCGAAACCATGGTGGCCATCAAGATGGCCATGGAAGCCGGCATGGACCTCGTCGAGATTTCGCCGAACGTCAGTCCTCCGGTCTGCAAGATCATGGACTACGGCAAGTACAAATATTCCGCGCAGAAAAAGGCCGCCGAGGCCCGCAAGAAGCAGAAGGTCGTCGAGATCAAGGAGATCAAGCTCCGCCCGATGATCGACGATCACGACTATGACGTGAAGATGCGCGCGATGCAGCGCTTCTTCGAGGAAGGCGACAAGGTCAAGATCACCTTGCGCTACCGCGGTCGTGAGATGGCGCACCAGGAGATCGGCACCAAGCTTTTGGACAAGGTGAAGGCCGACGTCGCCGAGTTCGCCAAGGTCGAGCAGGACGCGAAGTTCGAGGGCCGCCAGGTCGTGATGGTGCTGGCGCCGCGCTGATCGGGTTGGGATTGGACGATATCGGGCGGTCCGTCAGACCTCTGGCGGGCCGCTTTCGTTTCCCGTAGCCCGGATGAAGCGAAGCGTAAGCCGGGTCCGGAACATCCGCGGGCAGACTAGCCCCGGATTTCGCTGCGCTCCATCCGGGCTACGGTTCCGTAGAGAAACTACTCCAACGTTGCAAAACCGCCGATCCTCTGTCATAAGCCGGGCCTTCGCCGCCCGGCTGATCAAGGGCTGCCGTGGCGACGTCTAGTGCAGGTTCTTTCAATTCGGAAAAAACCACAGCACTTTCAACGCTCTAACGAGCATTTTAGCCGGCCGGACGCCTCTCGGGGCGATTTTCGTGCTGTGCCACAGGAGAGCTAAATGCCCAAGTTGAAGACCAAGTCGGGCGCTAAAAAGCGCTTCAAGGTGACCGCCACTGGCAAGGTCATGCACGCCCAGCGCGGCAAGCGCCACGGCATGATCAAGCGGACGAAGAAGCAGATCCGTCAGCTCCGCGGCACCCGCGTGCTGTTCAAGACCGACGGCGACAACGTCAAGAAGTACTTCTTGCCGAACGCCTGATCGCGCCGATCCGCTTGAACCCCCGCCGCGACCGCGCGGCGCCCCGTCACCTCTTCCAGATCAAGGATTTCCGTCATGTCTCGCGTCAAACGCGGTGTGACCGCCCACGCCAAGCACAAGAAAGTCTACAAGGCCGCCAAGGGCTATTACGGCCGCCGCAAGAACACCATCCGCGTCGCCAAGCAGGCCGTCGAAAAGGCCGGCCAGTACGCCTTCCGCGACCGCAAGCGCAAGAAGCGCACCTTCCGCGCGCTCTGGATCCAGCGCATCAACGCCGCGGTCCGTCCGTTCGGCATGACCTACAGCGTGTTTATCAACGGCCTCTCCAAGTCGGGCGTCGTCGTCGACCGCAAGGTGCTGTCGGATCTCGCGATCCACGAGCCGGTTGCGTTCCAGGCGATCGCCGAGAAGGCCAAGGCTGCCCTCGCAGCCTGATCCTAGCGGGCCTTGTCAACGGGTCTTGGGGCCCGCTTTCAGCGCCTTCTGCGAATAGCGCTGCGAAACCTCTGCCCGGCAGAACGCGGTGAACGAGCGGTACATGGTGCCGCTCTCATTGCGGTATTTGCTGTCACAGCGCTTGAGCTGGCTGGCATAGGCCTTCTGCTGCGACGCCCCGAGGCCGGACAGGAAGTCCGCCTCGCATTTCTTCTCGACGGCGTCGCCGAGCAGCACGTCGCCGCTCGCCCCGAACTCGCAATCCTGGAACACCTTCATGGCCGCCCCGCAGCCGTGTTGGGCGTTGATGGCTTCGATGATCTCGTCCTGGCTCATGGACTTCGCCATGCAAACGGCTGACAGCGCCGGGGTGGCGGTCATTGACACAAGGGCGGCCAAGGCCGCCAGGCCGGATCGCAACAGCATCGCACAGTCTCCTATTCCCACTTGGGTAGCCCGGCCTCTGCGCGGGGTTCAATGCCGCCGGCCACGAGCCCGAAATGACCGGCTTTTTGCTTGACGTTACGGCCTTCGGGCGGCGACAACCCAGCCGCATTTTGGCGCGTGGCCCTGATGGCGGGGACCGGTTCTCCCCACCAGACCATGCTCCGCTCAAGCGCAGGAATTGACCGTGTCCGACCTCGCAACGCTCGAAACATCCATCCTCGACCAGATCGCTTCAGCCGGTGACGAAGCCGCCCTCGAGGCGGTGCGCGTCTCGGCCCTCGGCAAGAAGGGCTCGATCTCGGCGCTCCTCGCGACCCTTGGAAAAATGCCGCCGGAGGAGCGCAAGACCGAGGGCGCCAAGATCAACCTCGCCAAGGATGCGGTGACACAGGCGCTCGCGGCCAAGCGCGACGTGCTGAAGGCGGCCGCGCTCGACGCCCGGCTCGCCGCCGAGACCATCGACGTCACGCTGCCGCTGCGCGAGGCGCCGGCGGAGACCGGCCGCGTCCATCCGCTGAGCCAGGTCTGGGACGAGCTCACCACGATCTTCGCCGACATGGGCTTTGCGGTCGCGGAAGGTCCGGACATCGAGACCGACGATTACAATTTCACCAAGCTGAATTTCCCGGTCGGCCATCCCGCCCGCGAGATGCACGACACCTTCTTCTTCAACCCGAAGGACGACCCCGGCTCGGGGACCGGGGCAGGCGGTTCGCGCATGCTGCTGCGCACCCACACCTCACCGGTGCAGGTGCGCACGATGCTGAGCCAGAAGCCGCCGATCCGCGTGATCTGCCCGGGCCGCACCTATCGCATCGACTCCGATGCGACGCATACGCCGCAATTCCACCAGGTCGAAGGCCTCGTGATCGACAAGGGCTCGCATCTCGGCCACCTCAAATGGATCCTGCACGAGTTCTGCAAGGCGTTCTTCGAGGTCGACCACATCAACATGCGATTCCGGCCATCGTTCTTCCCGTTCACCGAGCCGTCGCTCGAGGTCGACATCCAGTGCCGCCGCGACAAGGGCGAGATCCGCTTCGGCGAAGGCGAGGACTGGATGGAGATTCTCGGCTGCGGCATGGTGCACCCGAACGTGCTGCGCGCCTGCGGCATCGATCCCGACGTCTACCAGGGTTTTGCCTGGGGCATGGGCATCGACCGCATCGCGATGCTGAAATACGGCA
This sequence comes from Bradyrhizobium sp. USDA 3364, assembly GCF_054056355.1. Lineage (NCBI taxonomy): Bacteria > Pseudomonadati > Pseudomonadota > Alphaproteobacteria > Hyphomicrobiales > Nitrobacteraceae > Bradyrhizobium > Bradyrhizobium sp. USDA 3364. Next base: position 2,807,203 of record NZ_JBSRYG010000002.1, on the reverse strand, counting down.
TCGCCGATCTGCGCCAGCTGTTCGAAAACGACGTCCGCTGGCTCAACCACTACGGCTTCAAGCCGCTCGACATCCCGACGATCGCGGGCGGGCTGAGTTCGTGAGGCTGGCTCTCGTTGACCCACGTCGCGCTCCCTCCGTTCCCTCCCCCCTTGCGGGGGAGGGTCAGGGAGAGGGGTGGCCGCGAACGCTGAACGCAGTCGCTAGCCAGTACATCTCCGCGAGTCCTTTTTGCTTCGATGTTGCTGAACCCACCCGCGACGCAACGTCCTTTCGCGCAAGCGGCCTGCCCCTCTCCCCAACCCTCCCCCGCAAGGGGGGACGGAGCCCTACCGCCGGTGCAAGTATCCTGATCAACACCAACAAGAACCGAGGCATGCAGCCGTGAAGTTCACCCTCTCCTGGCTGAAGGAACATCTCGAGACCGACGAGCCGCTCGACAAGCTGGCCGACAAGCTCACCATGATCGGGCTTGAGGTCGAGAACATCGAGGACAAGGCGAAGGCGCTGGCGCCGTTCACCATCGCGCGCGTGATCTCGGCCGAGCAGCACCCGAATGCCGACCGCCTGCGCGTCTGCATGGTCGACACCGGCAACGGCGGCGCGCCGGTGCAAGTCGTGTGCGGCGCGCCGAATGCGCGCGCCGGGCTGATCAGCGTGTTCTCGCCGCCCGGCACCTACATCCCCGGCAAGGACATCACGCTCGGCGTCGGCACAATCCGCGGCGTCGAGAGCCGCGGCATGCTGTGCTCGGCGGCCGAATTGCAGATCTCGGAAGACCACGACGGCATCATGGAACTGCCGGCGGACGCGCCGGTCGGCAAGGGCTACGCCGATTGGGCCGCGCTCGGCGATCCCGTCATCGAGATCAACCTGACGCCGAACCGGCAGGACTGCACCGGCGTGCACGGCATCGCGCGCGATCTATCCGCCGCCGACATGGGCAAGTTCAAAGACCCCGGCATCAAGCCGATCAAGGGCGAATTCCCCTGCCCGGTCGAGGTGAAGGTGGAAGACGCCACGCTGTGCCCGGGCTTCGCGCTGCGGCTGGTGCGCGGCGTAAAGAACGGCCCGTCGCCGGAATGGCTGCAGAAGCGGCTGACCTCGATCGGCCTGCGCCCGATCAACGCGCTGGTCGACATCACCAACTTCATGACCTACGACCGCGCCCGCCCGCTGCACGTGTTCGACGCCAAAAAGGTGCGCGGCAATCTCACCGTCCGCCGCGCCAAGGACGGCGAGACGCTGCTCGCGCTCGACGGCCGCACCTACACGCTCGACAGCAACATCTGCGTGATCGCCGACGAGCATGGCGTGGAGTCGCTCGCCGGCATCATGGGCGGCGAGGCCTCGGGCTGCGACGACAACACCACCGACGTGCTGATCGAATCGGCGCTGTGGAACGAGATCAACATCGCGCAGACCGGCCGCAAGCTCGGTATCAATTCGGATGCGCGCTATCGCTTCGAGCGCGGCGTCGATCCGGCCTTCATGGTGCCCGGGCTCGAGCTCGCGACCAGACTCGTGCTGGAACTGTGCGGCGGCACGCCGTCCGAGAACGTCGTGGTCGGCAAGCAGTTCGGCGAGGATCGTGTGATCGATTTCCCGCTCAGCGAGGTGAAGCGTCTTGCCGGCATCGAGGTGCCGCTGGTTGAGGTGAAGCTGATCCTGACCCGGCTTGGCTTCATGCTGGCCGGCAACGGCCCCGTCGTGAAGGTCGCGATCCCGTCCTGGCGCACCGACGTGCAGGGCAAGGCCGACATCGTCGAGGAGATCGTGCGCATCGTCGGCGTCGACAAGGTGCCGATGACGCCGTTCGACCGCGGCGAGGAGCCGCGCAAGCCGGTGCTGACGCCGATGCAGCTGCGCACCCGCCGCGCCAAGCGCGCGCTCGGCGTCCGCGGCATGGTGGAAGCCGTGACCTGGTCGTTCATCACCAATGACGCGGCAAAGCTGTTCGGCGGCGGCCAGAGCGAGCTCGTGCTCGCCAATCCGATCGCGGCCGACCTTTCCGACATGCGGCCGAGCCTGCTGCCCGGCCTCGTCGCGGCGGTTCAGGCCAACATCAACCGCGGCACTCCCGATGTCGCGCTGTTCGAGGTCGGCCAGGTGTTCCGCGGCGACAGGCCTGAGGATCAGTTGGTCGCCGCCTCCGGCGTGCGTCATGGCTTGTCGTCTTCGCTTGGTCTGGGGCGAAATTGGTCTGATCCAACCGATCCGACCGTGTTGCGTACAACCGAGAAACGCGTGCTCGAGACCAAGGCCGACGCCTTCGCCGTGCTGGCGGCCGCCGGCGCGCCGATGCAGGCGCTGCAGATCGTACCGGGCGGTCCGGCGTGGCTACATCCCGGACGCGCCGGCACCATCCAGATCGGCCCGCAGAACGTGCTCGGCTGGTTCGGCGAGCTGCATCCGCGTGCGACCGAGGCGCTTGGCGCCGATGGCCCGATGATCGTGTTCGAGGTGATCCTCGAGCGCATCCCGCAAGGCAAGCAGCGGGCGACGCGCGCCAAACCGGTGCTGGAGCTCTCGGCATTCCAGCCGGTGTCGCGCGACTTCGCCTTCAGCGTCGACCGCAGCGTCAAGGCCGGCGACATCGTTCGCGCAGCGCAGAATGCCGACAAGAAGCTGATCACCGACGTGACCGTGTTCGACGTCTATCAGGCATCCGGCAACTACGAAGCCAAGGGCGTCGATCCCGACAAGAAGTCGATCGCGATCGCGGTGACGATCCAGCCGCGCGAGAAGACGATGACCGACCAGGAGATCGACGCGGTCGCGGCCAAGGTCGTCGCCGAGGTGACCAAGAAGACCGGCGGCACGCTGCGCGCGTGATGCCAGCCACAGGCGGTATATTGCACCGTCACCCTGAGGAGCGCGCTCTTGCGCGCGTCTCGAAGGGTCGACGGCCGATCTGTGGCCAATTCATCCTTCGAGGCTCGCTGCGCTCGCACCTCACGATGACGGGTCTAATAGGATGGCCTGTCGGCATGAGTACATTTGCCGGATAGCCGCTTGAACCTTACTCCCTTCCCATGACCTCCTTCAGCCTGATCCCGTCCGACATCTCGACCAGCATCGCGCTTGCGATCTGCGCGATCGCTTTCGTGTCGGGCACGGCGCGCGGCTTCTCGGGCTTCGGTTCGGCGCTGATCTTCATGCCGCTCGCGAGCAGCGTCGCGGCGCCGCGGCTGGTGGCGGCATTGCTGCTGATCATCGACTTCATCGCCGCCACGCCGTTGCTGCCGAACGCCTGGACCCATGCCGACCGCAAGGCCACCGCTGTCATGGTCGCCGGCGCACTGGTCGGCGTTCCCATCGGCACCTATTTCCTGACCGTGCTCGAGCCCGTGACCACGCGCTGGATCATCTCCTGCTTCGTCGCCGCGCTGCTCGCGCTCTTGCTGTCGGGCTGGCGCTACCACGGCAAGGATCACGTTGCCCTGTCGGTCGGCGTCGGCGGCCTCTCCGGCTTCTGCAGCGGCCTCGCACAGACCGGCGGGCCGCCGATCGTCGCCTACTGGCTCGGACGCCCGATCTCGTCGGTGATCTCGCGCGCCAACATCGTGCTGTTCTTTGGTGCGTCGGATTTCTTCGCGCTGGTCAGCTACTGGTTCACCGGATTGATCACGATCGAGTCGGCAAAATTCTCGCTGATCGTCGGCCCGATCTACGGCATCGGCGTCTGGTTCGGCGCCTCGCTATTCGGCAAGGCCAGCGAGCAGGTGTTTCGCGCGATCTGCTACGCACTGATCGCCACTGCCGTCATCGTCGGCCTGCCGGCGCTTGATGGCATTTTACGCGGCGGCTAGGGTCACGGCAGTCAAAAAGACCGGGAGGACACGATGATCGATCGCCGCAATGCGTTGAAACTGGCGCTCGGCAGCGCCGCCATGCTCGCGGCGCCGGCGGTGCACGCGCAGGACGCAAAGCCGCGCACCCGCATCGTGTTCCTCGGCACCAAGGGCGGCCCGCGCGTCGGCATCGGCGCTTCCAATCCCGCCAATCTCGTCGTCGTCAACGATACGCCCTTTGTCATTGATTGCGGCATGGGCGTCAGCCGCCAGCTGGTGCGCACCGGCGTGCCGATCCCTTCCGTGAAGTACATCTTCATCAGCCACCACCATTCCGATCACAATCTCGAGTACGGCAATCTGTTCTACAACGCCTGGGCGGCGGGCCTCTCGACGCCGATCCATTCGTTCGGCCCCAAGGGCATCGAGGCGATGACCAGGGAATATTGGGAGCTGAACAAGTTCGACGTCGAGACCCGGATCGAGGACGAAGGCCGCCCCGACCCGCGCAAACTCCTGATCGCGAAAGACATCACCGACGACGGCGTGGTGCTGAAGACCCCTGATGTTACCGTCACCGCGTTCCGCACGCCGCATCCGCCCATCGTCGACAATTTCGCCTACAAGTTCGAGACGCCGGACGGCACGATCGTGTTCTCCAGCGACACCGCCTACAATCCGAAGCTCGCCGAGTTCGCCAAGGACGCCGACGTGCTGGTGCACGAGTGCCTCTACATTCCCGCGGTCGATCGCCTGGTCGCAAAGACCAAGAACGGCGCGACGCTGAAGAAGCACCTGCTCGACAGCCACACCTCGACCGAAGACGTCGGCCGCATCGCAGCCGCCGCCGGCGTCAAGACGCTGGTGCTGAGCCACTTCGTCCCCGGCGACGACCCTGATGTCACCGACGACGACTGGACCAGGGACGTGAAGACGAATTTCAGGGGCCGGATCGTGGTGGCCAAGGACCTGATGGAGCTGAAGCTGCCGGTGTGAGGCGGCGTATTGTCTCGCGTCGTATCACGACGAGAAAGCCGCATGCGATGGTGAGGTGAGCACACTGCTCAGGCTCCCTCCCCCTTTGCGGGGGAGGGCTGGGGAGAGGGGTGAGCCGCGGGCTCGGTCTTTCGTTCGGTGCATGGTCTCGCAGGCACGTCTGTGCAAAGCAGATACGGGGAGTTCACGCCGTGTGGCACCCCTCTCCCTCAAGGGGAGAGGGAACCCTTCCGCCAGCACGTCCCTCACGCGCCAATCATTGATTTGCCCGACGGCGCAAGCCCGTCCGCGGCGTATTGGGTCACCCGCTTTCCGGGCCTGTCCTTCTCCTGCCCTCCAGCGGCCGCCCGGGCATGACCATTTGGCAGACCCCAACCCGTTGACCCCGCAGGCGCTTTTGTGGCCTAGTCCGCCGTCCCCGGATGGGACCCGAAAATCACCCAAAGCCACCTAGAATCTTGCGATTTCATGACCGCCGAACGCTATAACGCCCGTGAATCCGAACCCCGCTGGCAAGCCATCTGGGACGAAAAGGCGATCTTCGCCTCCAAGAACGACGATCCGCGGCCGAAATACTACGTGCTCGAGATGTTCCCCTATCCGTCGGGGCGCATCCATATCGGCCATGTCCGCAACTACACGCTCGGCGACGTGCTGGCCCGCTTCATGCGCGCCCGGGGCTACAACGTGCTGCACCCGATGGGCTGGGATGCGTTCGGCCTGCCGGCGGAGAACGCCGCGATCGAGCGCAAGGTGGCGCCGAAGGCCTGGACCTACGACAACATCGCCGCGATGAAGAAGCAGCTGCGGTCGATCGGGCTGTCGCTCGACTGGTCGCGCGAGTTCGCGACCTGCGACCCCGGCTACTACAAGCATCAGCAGAAGATGTTCCTGGACATGCTGGCCGCCGGTCTCGCCGAGCGCGAGAAGCGCAAGCTGAACTGGGATCCGGTCGACATGACCGTGCTCGCCAACGAGCAGGTGATCGACGGCCGCGGCTGGCGTTCGGGCGCTGTCGTCGAACAGCGCGAGATGAGCCAGTGGGTCTTCAAGATCACGAAGTACTCGCAGGAGCTGCTGGACGCGCTCGACGGCCTCGACCGCTGGCCCGACAAGGTGCGGCTGATGCAGCGCAACTGGATCGGCCGTTCCGAAGGCCTGTTGATCCGCTTCGCGCTTGATGCGGCGACCACGCCGGCCGGCGAGACCGAGCTGAAGATCTTCACGACGCGGCCGGACACGCTGTTCGGCGCCAAGTTCATGGCGATCTCGGCGGATCATCCGCTGGCGCAGGCGGCTGCCGCCAAGAACCCGAAGCTTGCCGAGTTCATCGCCGACATCAAGAAGATCGGCACCGCGCAGTCGATCATCGACACCGCCGAGAAGCAGGGGTTCGACACCGGCATCAAGGCGGTGCATCCGTTCGATCCGAGCTGGAAGCTGCCGGTCTATGTCGCGAACTTCGTGCTGATGGAGTACGGCACCGGCGCGATCTTCGGCTGCCCGGCGCACGACCAGCGCGACCTCGACTTCGTCAACAAGTACAATCTCGGCAACGTGCCGGTGGTCTGCCCCGAGGGCCAGGACCCGAAGACCTTCGTCATCACGGATGTCGCCTATGACGGCGACGGCCGCATGATCAATTCGCGCTTCCTCGACGGCATGACGATCGAAGCGGCGAAGGAAGAGGTCGCGAAGCGTCTGGAAGCCGAGCTGCGCGGCAATGCGCCGGTCGGCGAGCGGCAGGTCAATTTCCGCCTGCGCGACTGGGGCATATCGCGCCAGCGCTACTGGGGCTGCCCGATCCCGGTGATCCATTGTCCGAAGTGCGACGTGGTGCCGGTGCCGGACGACCAGTTGCCCGTGACGCTGCCGGAGGACGTGAGCTTCGACAAGCCTGGCAACGCGCTCGACCATCACCCGACCTGGAAGCACGTCACCTGTCCGAAGTGCGGCGGCAAGGCCGTGCGCGAGACCGACACGATGGACACCTTCGTCGACTCGTCCTGGTACTTCGCGCGCTTCACTGATCCGTGGAACGCGACCGCGCCGACCACGCCCGCGGTCGCCAACCGGATGATGCCGGTCGACCAGTATATCGGCGGCGTTGAGCACGCGATCCTGCATCTGCTCTACAGCCGCTTCTTCACCCGTGCGATGCAGGCGACCGGCCACGTCGACATGAAGGAGCCGTTCGCCGGCATGTTCACCCAGGGCATGGTGGTGCACGAGACCTACCAGAAGGCCGACGGCAGCTGGGTCACGCCGGCCGAGGTGAAGGTCGAGGTTGCCGGCAACGACCGCCGCGCGGTGCTGCTGGCAACCGGCGAGGACGTCGCGATCGGCCCGATCGAGAAGATGTCGAAATCGAAGAAGAACACGGTCGACCCCGACGACATCATCGCGAGCTACGGCGCCGACGTCGCACGTTGGTTCATGCTGTCGGACTCGCCGCCGGATCGCGACGTGATCTGGAGCGACGAACGCGTGCAGGGCGCCTCGCGCTTCGTGCAGCGGCTGTGGCGGCTGGTCAACGAATCGGCCGAGATCGCCAAGGCGGCGCCGGCGGCCCGGCCGGCCAATTTCGGGCCCGAGGCGCTCGGCTTGCGCAAGGCCGCCCATGGCGCGCTCGACAAGGTGTCATCCGGGATCGAGCGGCTGCATTTCAACGTGTGTCTCGCCCACATCCGCGAGTTCACCAATGCGCTGGCCGAGGTGCTGGCGAAGGGCGACCAGCCGGCGCCTGACGTCGCTCCAGATGTTTCTTGGGCCGTGAAGGAGGCCGCGACCATCCTGGTTCAGCTGTTTTCGCCGATGATGCCGCATCTGGCCGAGGAGTGCTGGGTGGTTTTGGGCCAGAACGGGCTGGTTTCCGAGGCCGATTGGCCGCAAATCGAGCGCGATTTGCTGGTTGAAGACAGCGTGACCCTGGTCGTCCAGGTCAACGGTAAAAAACGAGGTGATGTTACCGTGCCACGCACCGCCCAAAATACGGATATAGAGGCTGCCGTTTTGGCGCTCGATGCGGTAAAAGCCGCCTTGGGCGGCAAACCCGTCCGCAAGGTGATCGTGGTGCCCATGAGGATCGTCAATGTTGTCGGCTAGGATCAGGATCGCCGCCCGGCTCGTGGCCGTGGCCGCCTTGGCCGGGCTGACGGCCGGCTGCTTCCAGCCGATGTATGCCGAGCGCACCCTAGACGGTCAGTCGTCCGCCCTGCGCGAAAAGCTGATGGGCGTCGAGGTTCCGCCGGTCGACAAGCCGAACGCGTCGCGCGAGGCCCGGGTCGGCGTCGAGGTCCGCAACACGCTGGCCTTCAAGCTCTACGGCACTGCCACCGGCATGCCGCCGACGCATCGGCTGGTGCTCCGCTTCAACACCAGCCGCTCGTCGCTGATGATCGACCCGACCACGGCGCTGCCGACCAGCGAGAACTACGGCATCGACGCCCAGTTCAACCTGATCGAGATCGCCTCGAACAAGTCGGTCATGACCGGCACGACGTTCTCGCGAGTGTCCTATGACATGCCCGGCTCCTACCAGCGCTTCTCCCGCCAGCGCGCCCTGCGCGACGCCGAGGACCGCGCCGCGCAGGAGATCGCCGACAACATCCAGACCCGGCTTGCCTCGTTCTTCTCCGCCGGAACCTGACGCATTGGCGTCATTCCGGGGCGCGCCAGCGGCGCGAACCTCAGATGCGCAATTGCGCATCGAGGAATCCGGAGATGATGGATCGAGATTCCGGGTTCGCCTCTGACGAGGCCCCCCGAATGACAGTTCAGGGCTAAATGGTCGCGCTTCGCGGAAAAGAGATCGACAGCTTCCTCGCCCGGCCTGATGCCGGCCGTCCGATCATCCTGCTTTACGGCCCGGACCTGGGCCTGGTGCGCGAGCGCGCCGACGCGCTGATGGCCTCCGCCGTCGACGATCCCAACGATCCGTTCTCGCTGGTGCGGCTCGATGGCGACGAGCTCGCCGCCGAGCCGTCGCGGCTGGTCGACGAAGCGATGACGGTGCCGCTGTTCGGCGGCCGCCGCGCCATCCGCCTCCGCGCCGGCTCGCGCAATTTCGCAAGCGGCGTCGAGACGCTGACCGATACCACAGCACTGAAGGATTGCCGCATCGTGATCGAGGCCGGCGAGCTCAGGCCGGAATCGCCGCTGCGCAAGATCTGCGAGCGCGCCAGGAACGCCGTCGCGATCGGCTGCTATCCCGACACCGAACGCAACCTGACCAAGCTGATCGAGGACGAGCTGCGCGTGTCCAATCTGCGGCTCGCGGGCGATGCACGCGCGGTGCTGATGTCGCTGCTCGGCGGCGACCGCATGGCCTCGCGCAACGAGCTGCGCAAGCTCGCGCTGTTTGCGCATGGCAAGGGCGAGATCACGCTCGACGACGTGATGACCGTGGTGTCCGACGCGTCCGAGCTGAAGCTCGATCCGATCGTCGACGGCGCCTTCGCCGGCAACGCCGCGCTGGTCGAGAGCGAGTTCACGAAAGCAATGGTCGCCGGCACCTATCCCGGCGTGATCATCTCGGCGGCGCAGCGCCAGGCGGCGTGGCTGCACAAATCGGCGCTCGCCATCGCCGACGGCACGCCGGCATCGGCCGTGCTCGAAGGCGGATTCCCGCGGCTGCACTTCTCGCGCAAACCGGCGGTCGAGATCGCGCTGCGCAATTTCACGCCGCCGCGGCTGGTGAACGTGATCGATCAGCTCGCGACCGCGGCGCTCGACATGCGCAAGCAGGCCTCGCTCGCCGCCGTGATCGCGCAGCGCGCGCTGCTCTCGATCGCGGCGAACGCGAAGCGGCGGGGGTAGCCCGGACGTTGAAGCAACCGTCATTGCGAGCAAAGCGAAGCAATCCATTGCTCCGCATGCGTGGAGAGATGGATTGCTTCGTCGCTTCAGCACAAAATTGCTTGGCAATTTTGTCGCGAGCTCCTCGCAATGACGGTGGAAGCAGACTGCCGAACTAGCCGCCCTCCAGCCGCCGCACCACCTCGTCGAGCTGCTCGAGGTTGCGGTAGCTGATCTGGACGGTGCCGCCGGGATCGCGATGGCTGACGGTGACGGTCAGGCCGAGCGCATCGCTGACGCGCTTCTCCAGCGCCAGCGTGTCGGCATCCTTGTCGACCTTGGCCGCACTGCCAGAGCGCGCCTTCTGCGGCTTGCGCTCCGGCACGCCCTCCTCATGCGCCAGCGCCTCGGCCTGGCGGACGTTGAGGCCCTCGGCGACAATGCGCTTCGCGGCGGCAAGCGGGTCGGGCACGCCGATCAGCGCGCGGGCATGGCCGGCGGAGAGATCGCCCTTCGAGATCAGCGCCTGCACCTCATTCGGCAGTTTGGTCAGCCGCATCATGTTGGCGACATGGCTGCGGCTCTTGCCGACGATCTTGGCGATGTCTTCCTGGCTGCGTTTGAATTCGTCGGCGAGCGCGTGATAGCCCAGCGCCTCTTCCATCGCGTTGAGGTCTTCGCGCTGGACGTTCTCGATGATCATGATCTCGAGCGCGTCGGAATCGGAGACCTCGACCGGCACGATCGGCACTTCGTGCAGGCCGGCGAGTTGCGAGGCGCGCCAGCGGCGCTCGCCGGCGATGATCTCGTAGCGGTCCTGGGCGCCCTTGATCGCGCGCACCACGATCGGCTGGATCACGCCGCGCGCCTTGATCGAATCGGCGAGCTCACCGAGTTCGGCATCGGCGAAGCTGCGCCGCGGATTGCGCGGGTTGGCCTTGAGGAATTCGATCGGCACCTTGCGCTGGTTGCGCGGCCGCTCGACATGCGCGGCCGCCTCGCCGCCGACATCTCCGATCAGGCTTGCCAGCCCGCGCCCCAGTCGCGAACGCGCTTCATCGGCCATAGTTGCGAGCTCCCTTGGATTCACGCGCAGTACTCCGAACTTCGATATCTGGATTGTAGGATGGGCAGAGCGCAGCGAAACCCATCATTCTCATCAAGTGCCGCGATGGGTATCGCTTCGCTCCACCCATCCCACGCATTTCCGTCAATGCGCGCGCAGCTCGCGCTCGCGCTGGATCACTTCGGTGGCGAGCTTGAGATACGCGTCGCTGCCGGCGCATTTGAGATCGTAGACCAGCACCGGCTTGCCGTAGGACGGCGCTTCCGAGATGCGCACGTTGCGCGGGATCATGGTGTCGTAGACCTTGTTGCCCATGAACTGGCGCACGTCGGCCACCACCTGGTTGGAGAGGTTGTTGCGCGAGTCGAACATGGTCAGCACGATGCCGTGGATCGACAGCGTCGGATTGAGCGTCGAGCGCACCTGCTCCACGGTCTGCAACAGTTGCGACAGACCTTCGAGCGCGAAGAACTCGCATTGCAGCGGCACCAGGATCGCGTCCGACGCGGCCATCGCATTGACCGTGAGCAAATTGAGCGAGGGCGGGCAGTCGATCAGCACATAGGTGTAGTCGGCTTCCGGCGAGACATTGTTGTTCAATCCTGCGATCGCGTCGCGCAGCCGGAAGGCGCGGCCCGGCGTGGTGCCGAGTTCGAGCTCGAGGCCGGAGAGGTCCATGGTGGAGGCTGCGATATGCAGCCGCGGCACCGCGGTCGCGACCACCGCATCGCGCAGCGGCGCTTCGCCGATCAGCACGTCGTAGGTCGAGCAGTTGCGGCTGCGGCGATCGATGCCGAGGCCGGTCGAGGCGTTGCCCTGCGGATCGAGATCGACGATCAGGACGCGCTCGCCGATCGCAGCGAGTGCGGTGCCAAGATTGATCGCCGTGGTTGTCTTGCCGACGCCGCCCTTCTGGTTGGCGAGCGACAGGATGCGCGGATGGCCAGGCTGCTGGGACGCCTTATCCTCTTGATAAACCTCATCCATCACAGTCATACCAAAATACCATTTGCTGTCGCGGAGTCCCCTAGCGCCGCTCGATTGACCCGAGTTCGACGATCCAGCCCTGTCCGCCCGTGCGGCTGGAGTGCAGCTGAGGCTCAATATTCCAATATTTAGTGGCCTCGGTCAATTCGGCCTCTACATCTTGACCCTTCAAAAACAGCGCTGTCGCGCCCTTTTTGACCCACGGCTCCGCAAAGCCGATGAGTTGATGTAACGGAGCCAGCGCCCGCGCGGTGACGCAATCGATGGGCCCAGCGATTCTATCCACAGTATCCCCGATATCAGCGAGATGCACCGTCCCCGGCGACGCCGTCACGCGAATCGCCTCGCGCAAGAATGCAGCCTTCTTGGCGATTCGCTCAACCAGATGGATCTGCGCACCGGGCGATTCGGCCAAGGCGCAGGCGAGGACGACGCCGGGAAAGCCACCGCCGCTGCCGAGATCGACCCAGGACTTTGCCGTCGGTGCGAGACTCAGGAGCTGGAGCGAATCGGAGATGTGCCGCGTCCAGAGATGCGGAAGCGTAGACGGCGCGACGAGATTGGTCTTGGCCTGCCATTCGAGGAGGAGGGTGACATAGCGATCGAGCCGCGCCTCTGTTTCACGTGAAACAGGAGTTAGAGCGATGGCCGCCGCCTTATCCTTGGCGGACACCTTGAGTTCAGCGGATTGGGGGGCTGGAGCCATTCTCTGGAATGCCGGTCGAGCTCGTCATTGGGAGCGAAGCGAAGCAATCCAGAATGCCACTCGCGGAAGCAATGGATTGCTTGGTCGCTTCCGCTCCTCGCGAAGGGTTGCCCTACGTTTCACGTGAAACGTCAGGCCGTCGCCTTGGTTGCTTTCCGCCGCGCCTCACGCCGCAGATAGGCGGCCAGAATGCCCAGCGCCGCCGGCGTCATGCCATCGATCCGGCCCGCCTGCCCGACCGTCCGCGGCTGCGCCCTCTGCAGCTTGGCGCGCGCTTCATTCGAGAGACCGGGCACGTCGGCGTAGTCGACATCGGTAAGAACCAGGCCCTCGTCGCGCCGGAAGGCGTCGACGTCGGCGGTCTGGCGCTTCAGATAGACGTCGTATTTGGCATCGATTTCGAGATGGACCGCAATCGCCGGGTCAATGGCCGACAGCTCCGGCCAGATCGCCTGGACCGCGGGCCATTCGATCTCCGGATAGGCCAGCAATTCAAAGGCGGATCGGCGATTGCCGTCGCGATTGAGCGCAAGCCCGTGCTTAGCGGCTTCATTCGGCGTGATCGCAAGCGACTTCGCCAAGGTCTTGGCTGCATCGAGCGCCGCCATCTTGGTCCGATGACGTTCCGCACGAGCCGTCCCGACGCATCCGAGCGCAATGCCCTTGTCGGTCAGTCGCTGGTCGGCATTATCAGCCCGCAGCGTCAGCCGGTATTCGGCGCGCGAGGTGAACATCCGATAGGGTTCGGTGATCCCGCGGGTCACGAGGTCGTCGATCATCACCCCGAGATAGCCGTCGGCGCGGTCGAACACGATCGGGTCAGCGCCACCGGCGGCGAGAGCAGCATTGAGACCGGCAACAATGCCCTGCCCCGCCGCCTCCTCGTATCCCGTGGTGCCGTTGATCTGACCTGCCAGGAAAAGCCCGCGCAGACGCTTCGTCTCCAGGGTCGGATCGAGCTCGCGCGGATCGACGTGGTCATACTCGATCGCATAGCCCGGCCGCACCATCTTCACCCGCTCGAGACCCGGGATGCTGGCGAGGATGGCGAGCTGGACTTCCTCCGGCAGCGACGTCGAGATGCCGTTCGGATAGACCGTGCTATCGTCGAGGCCCTCCGGCTCCAGGAAGATCTGATGGCCGTCGCGGTCACCGAAGCGGACGATCTTGTCCTCGATCGAGGGGCAATAGCGCGGTCCGGAGCTCTTGATCTGACCCGAATACATCGGCGAGCGGTGCACATTGGCCCGGATCACCTCATGCGTCGCCGGCGTGGTCCGGGTGATGCCGCACTGGATCTGCGCCGTCGTGATCCGGTCGGTCATGACCGAAAACGGCTCCGGCGGATCGTCTCCGGGCTGCATTTCGACCGCCGACCAGTCGATCGTGCTGCCGTCAAGGCGTGGCGGTGTCCCGGTCTTGAGCCGGCCGAGCACAAAACCTGCCCGCTCGAACGAAGCAGACAGACCCATGGCCGGTGCCTCGCCGACCCGGCCCGCCGGCCAATTCTTCTCTCCAAGATGAATCAGACCGCGCAGGAAGGTGCCGGTCGTGATGACGACCGCGCCCGCTGAAAGCTGGCGTCCTTCGCCCAGACGAATGCCGGTCACGCGCCCATCGACGACGATTAGCTCATCGGCTTCGCCTTCGATGATGCTCGGGTTCGCGGTCTCGGTGATCGCAGCCTGCATCGCGGCCGCATAGAGCTTGCGGTCGGCTTGGGCCCGGGGACCCCGGACCGCCGGACCTTTCCGGCGATTGAGCATGCGAAACTGGATGCCGCCGGCATCGGCGACCCGGCCCATCAGACCGTCCAGAGCGTCGACTTCGCGAACCAGATGGCCCTTGCCGAGCCCACCGATGGCGGGGTTGCAGGACATCGCGCCGATGGTCGCGAAACGATGGGTCACCAGGGCGGTCTTTGCGCCCATCCGGGCAGCCGCGCTCGCGGCCTCGCAGCCGGCATGGCCGCCGCCGATGACGATGACGTCAAATGAGTCTGCCCTGGAAGTCATGGCGGGACTTCTATCTCGGAGTGATGAAAGCCGGAAGAAGGAAGTTGAGATCGCCCGCCTGAGACCAGGCGATCTGAGCGAGATATGGATCGCGCCGGTTCGCTCGCAATGACGAGCAAAGCTGTTTCACATGAAACAGCGCAATCATTGACGTCTGATTGTTTCACGTGAAACAGGGAGGTTCCTTAACCAATCGGAAACCATGTTTCACGTGAAACAGGCCAGGTCGGAACCAGCTACTTCCCGACGCAAAACTCGCGGAAGATGATGTCCAGGATGTCTTCGACATCGACCCGCCCCAACAGCCGGCCGAGCGAATAGGTCGCCCTACGAAGCTCCTCCGCCGCGAGCTCCTCGCCCTGCCCGACCACCTCGATGCTGCGCCGGAGGGACTCGACGGTCTCCTGGAGGAAGCCGCGTTGCCGAGTCCGGCTGATCAGACTGCCTTCGCTGGCTCCAAAATAGTCATGGGCGAAGCCGACCAGTGCGGCGATCAGCTCGGTGAGGCCGTCGCCACGAGCCGCCGAGATCCTGAACTCGGGATAATTGCCGCCCTCACCCGGCGGAGACCTGACAAGGTCGATCTTGTTGCGCACGAGCCAGGTTGGCGTCGTGCCGCCATGCCCCACCTTTGCGTGGCGACTGTCCGCCAGCCACAGTACGAGATCGGCCTCGGCGGCACGGGCCCGGGCGCGGCGAACCCCCTCCTGCTCCACCGGGTCATCGGTCTCGCGAATTCCGGCGGTGTCGATGACCGTGACGGGATAGCCGTCCAGATCGAGCTGCACCTCGATCACGTCGCGGGTCGTCCCGGCATGCGGTGAGACGATCGCGACCTCTCGTTTGGCAAGCTGATTGATCAGGGTCGATTTGCCGACATTCGGCGGACCTGCGATCGCGACCACCAGGCCGTCCCGCAAGCGTTCACCCTGCCCCTGCCCCGCCAGCACCTCCTTGATTTCATCATGCAGCGCCCGGATCTTCGCGAGCGCCGGCGCGATCAGCTCCGCCGGCACATCGCCTTCATCCGAGAAATCGATGCCGGCCTCGATCAGCGCCGACGCTGCGATGATCCGCTCGCGCCAGTCGCGCGCACGATCGCCGAGCAATCCTTTCAGCTGCCGCAACGCCTGGCGCCGCTGGCGATCGGTGTCGGCGTGGATCAGATCGTCGAGGCCCTCGGCCTCCGTCAGATCGAGCTTGCCGTTCTCGAACGCCCGCCGGGTGAACTCGCCCGGCTCGGCCGGCCGGACATCGTCGAACGCGGCGATGGCATCGAACATCGCCGACAGCACCGCACGTCCGCCATGGACATGAAATTCGGCGACGTCCTCGCCGGTCGCACTCGCCGGGCCCGGGAACCACAGCACCACAGCGTCGTCGATCGGCTGGCCGTTCGAATCGTGGAGCAGCGCGCGGGTCGCGATCCGCGGCGCCGGCGTCCTGCCGGCCAGTCCCGCAATGACCGACTCGGCCATTGGGCCAGACAGCCTGACGATGGCGATCGCACTCGGTGGCCGCCCGGAGGACAGCGCGAAGATGGTCTGGTCGCGCGGATGCATCGCCTATTTCTTCCAGCAAATCGCGAAAGGCAATGCCGCTTCGATATTGCACGCATGCCGCAGAATGTTGCGGTGCAGCATAACCGAGTCTCGTTGCAGCCTCCGTGCAGCAATTTTGCTGCGGCTACGCAAGCTCCGATCACAACAAAAATCATAAATATAAATTATATCAGATAGTTAAACGAACATCGGATCGGCCAAACTAGCTCGATTTTTGCTGCACTCTACCGCAGCAAACCCGCAGCATGAAAAAAGGCGCCCCGTTTGTACAGGGCGCCCTCTCCTTTTCGGCCGCGGCCTTACGTGTTCATGGAATCGAAGAATTCCGAGTTGCTCTTGGTGTTCCGGAGCTTGTCGAGCAGGAAGTCGATTGCGTCCATGGTGCCCATCGGATTGAGGATGCGGCGCAGGACGTACATCTTCTTCAGCACCTGCGGATCGGTGATCAACTCCTCCTTGCGGGTGCCGGAGCGTGCGATGTCGATCGCAGGGAAGGTCCGCTTGTCCGAGACCTTGCGGTCCAGGATCAGTTCGGAGTTACCGGTGCCCTTGAACTCTTCGAAGATGACTTCGTCCATGCGGCTGCCGGTATCGACCAGCGCGGTCGCGATGATGGTCAGCGAACCGCCCTCCTCGATGTTGCGCGCGGCGCCGAAGAACCGCTTCGGGCGCTGCAGCGCGTTGGCGTCGACACCGCCGGTCAGCACCTTGCCGGACGACGGCACGACGGTGTTGTAGGCGCGGCCGAGGCGGGTGATCGAATCGAGCAGGATCACGACGTCGCGGCCGTGCTCGACGAGGCGCTTGGCCTTCTCAATCACCATCTCGGCGACCTGGACGTGGCGCACGGCGGGTTCGTCGAAGGTCGACGACACCACCTCGCCCTTCACCGAACGCTGCATGTCGGTGACTTCTTCCGGACGCTCGTCGATCAGAAGCACGATCAGGTAGCAGTCGGGATGATTGGCGGTGATTGAGTGCGCGATGTTCTGCATCAGCACCGTCTTGCCGGTGCGCGGCGGCGCGACGATCAGCGCGCGCTGGCCCTTGCCGATCGGCGCAACGATGTCGATGACGCGGGCGGACAGGTCCTTCTTGGTGGAATCCTCAAGCTCCATGCGGAAACGCTGATTGGGAAACAGCGGCGTGAGATTGTCGAAATTGACCTTGTGCTTCGACTTTTCGGGGTCTTCGAAATTGAGCGTGTTGACCTTCAGCAGCGCGAAATAGCGTTCGCCTTCCTTCGGGCTGCGGATGTGGCCTTCGATCGTGTCGCCGGTGCGCAGGCCGAAACGGCGGATCTGCGACGGCGAAACGTAGATATCGTCGGGGCCGGGCAAATAGTTCGCATCGGGCGAACGAAGGAAGCCGAAGCCGTCGGACAGCACCTCGACGACGCCCTCACCGATAATGTCGGTCTCGGCGATCGCGAGCTGCTTGAGAATTGCGAACATCAGCTCCTGCTTGCGCATGGTGCTGGCATTCTCGACCCCATTCTCTTCCGCGAACGAGACGAGCTCGGCCGGCGTTTTCGATTTGAGGTCCTGGAGTTTGATTTCCCGCATTGGGGTAGTCCTGTGAGGAAGTAAGTAGGGAAGGGGTGCGAGGTGGCTCTGGAAAAAGCGGACGCCAAAGGAAGGTCCGCAGGTCTCAGCCAGGAAAGTGCCGTTTGGGCTTTTCAAACCTGATGCGGCGCCGGTCCGAAAAGAACCGGAACGCGACCACATCCGCCTGCGTGGGGTGGGATAAATCCTATATAGAAAATCGATTCGCCCTTCGCAAGAAGGACTGAAGCATGCGTCTTGAACATTGCGCTGTCTAGAACGGCTTCACGACCACCATGATCACGATCAGGATCATCAGCAGCGTCGGCACCTCATTGATAATACGATAGAATTTCTGACTTCGCTGATTCCGATCGGCGGCGAAATCCTTCACGCAGCGGGACAAAAAGCCGTGGATACCCGACATGATCAGCACGAGCATGAATTTGACGTGAAACCAGCCAAATAGGTACCATTGTCTGTCCCAGACCAGGTAAAGCCCGGCGAGCCAGGTCACGATCATCGCGGGGTTGATGATCGCCTTCAAAAGCCGGCGTTCCATGACCTTGAAGGTCTCGGACTGCTTCGAGCCAATCTCGGCCTCGCAATGGTAGACGAACAGCCGTGGCAGATAGAGCATGCCGGCCATCCAGGAGATGACGGCAACGATGTGCAGGGCCTTGATCCATTCGTACAACATCGCTGCGATGCCTTTCAGGAAACAGCTCGGGCGGGCTCAGCGTTGCGAGCAGGGGCTTCGCAAGCGAGGGACGGATACATATCCGCACACACGGCTCTCCTAAACCTAATTAATTTTAGAATCTAAGGTTTGAGTCTTAATGGCGGTGAATTTGACTCATGCAAGCCGGTCCAGCGGTTCTTGCGGGCTTGTTCACATCCCTCAACATTTTGGTGGGCTCGGGCGAACATCCGGAATCTATCGCAGGGCTCAATCGGTTGCGCAGGCCCGTGGCCAGCTTATCAAGAGACAAATCCACACCGGTTCACTATCATCCTCGCCATCACGTCGACTTATCCTTTTGCGAGGTGCTGTGAAGAAAGGGGCGAGATATTCAGGGGCCGGGCGCCGGACCCGGATTCTTCTCCTCGACCTCCACAAGGATTCACAGGATAGACAGGGGCTCTGGTGCCGACGACTTCCAATTATTTCCACCTGCATCTGGTGTCGGACTCGACCGGCGAGACGCTGATCACCGTGGCACGCGCGGTTGCCGCGCAATACGCCAATGTGACCGCGGTCGAGCATGTCTATCCGCTGGTACGCAGCCAGAAGCAGCTCGATCGCGTGCTCGACGAGATCGAGGAATCGCCCGGCATCGTGCTGTTCACGCTGCTGGAGAAGGATCTGGTCGGCCGGCTCGAAGGCAAGTGCAGGGAAATCAACGTTCCGAGCCTGTCGATCATCGGGCCGGTGATGCAATTGTTCGAGGCGTATCTGGGTGCTGCGACGACCGGGCGCGTCGGCGCACAGCACGTGCTGAACGCGGAATATTTCCGCCGCATCGATGCGCTGAACTTCACGATGATGCATGACGACGGTCAGCATGTCGAAGGCCTCGAGGAGGCCGACGTCGTCCTGGTTGGGGTGTCCCGCACCTCGAAGACACCGACGTCGATCTACCTCGCCAACCGCGGCATCAGAACGGCCAACGTGCCGCTGGTGCCGGGCATTCCGCTGCCGCACCAGCTCGAGACCTTGAAGAAGCCGCTGGTGGTCAGCCTGCACGCGACGCCAGAGCGCCTGATCCAGGTCCGGCAGAACCGCCTGCTCACCATGGGTGACCGCGACAACGACACCTACATCGACAAGCAGTCGGTGGCCGACGAGGTCGCTTTTGCCCGGCGCCTGAGCGCGAAGTTCAACTGGGCGCTGCTCGACGTGACGCGGCGCTCGATCGAGGAAACGGCGGCTGCGGTGATGAAGCTCTACAACGACCGCCAGCGCGCGCGGCCGCCGGAGTGATCGTCGGGTCATGAGCATCTGGCGCGGTCCACAGCAGCTGATCCTCGCGTCGCAAAGCCGCGCGCGACGGATGCTGCTTGAAAACGCCGGCCTCGATTTCGAGGTGCTGCCGGCCGACATCGACGAACGCGCGGTGCAGAAAGACTCCGGCCTTGCGGCGCCGGGCGAGATCGCGTCGCTGCTGGCGCGCGAGAAGGCGCTGTTCGTCTCCAGGCAGAAGCCTGGCCAATATGTCGTCGGCGCCGACCAGACGCTGGCGCTGGGGCAGCTCATGTTCAGCAAGCCCGCCGGCCGCGCGCAAGCCGCCGAGCAACTCGGCCGGCTCGCGGGGCAGACCCACGCGCTGCATTCCGCCGTCTCGGTCGCGCGCGATGGAAAAGTCCTGTTCGACGATGTCAGCGTCGCCCGGATGACGATGCGGCCGCTGTCTCAAAGCCAGATCGAGGCCTATCTTGACCAGGCCGGGGAGGCGGTGACGACCAGCGTCGGCGCCTACCAGCTCGAGGGCCTCGGCGTGCATCTGTTCGAGCGGATCGAAGGCGACCATTTCACCATCCTCGGCCTGCCGCTATTGTCACTGCTGGCGTTCCTGCGCCGTGAGAAACTGCTCGCGGTGTAAGGCGCCGAGACGTGGCGACGGAGAGATGCTGAACCGATGCTGATTCTTGGACTGACCGGCTCGATCGGGATGGGGAAATCCACCACGGCGAAACTGTTCATGGAGGCCGGCGTGCCGGTGTACGACGCCGACGCGGCCGTGCATCAGCTCTACGAAGGCGAAGCTGCGCCCGCGATCGAGACTGCGTTTCCCGGCACCACTGCCAACGGCAAGGTCGATCGCGCAAGGCTGTCGGCGCGCGTGGTGCAAGACCCGGTGGCGATAAAGCAGCTCGAGCAGATCGTGCATCCGATGCTCGGTGCGTCGCGCCAGAAATTCTTCGCCGATGCGGAAGCCGCCGGCGTACCGATCGTTGTCCTCGACATACCGCTGCTGTTCGAGACCGGCGGCGAGACGCGCGTCGATGCGGTCGTCGTCGTCACCACCTCGCCGGAACTGCAGCGCGAGCGGGTGCTGGCGCGCGGCACCATGGATGCCGCGAAGCTCGACGCCATCATCGCCAAGCAGATGCCGGACGCCGAGAAGCGCAAGCGCGCGGATTTCATAGTGGATACCTCGCACGGACTTGATCCGGTGCGGGCGCGCATCCGCGACATTCTGGCCGAGGTTGCTAAGATGCCGAAGCGGCGCGCCTGATTCGCCGCCTTCCGGATTCCCTCACGTCATGCGCGAAATCGTTCTCGATACCGAAACCACTGGCCTCGATCCGCTGCGCGGCGACCGGCTGGTCGAGATCGGCTGCGTCGAGATCTTCAACCGCATGCCGACGGGGCAGACCTACCACGTCTACATCAATCCCGAACGCGACATGCCGGCGGAAGCGTTCGCCGTGCACGGGCTGTCGACCGAGTTCCTGGCGTCCAAGCCGCTGTTCAATGAGGTGGTCGACGAGTTCCTGGCCTTCATCGGCGATACGCCGCTGGTGATCCACAACGCCTCGTTCGACATCAGCTTCATCAACGCCGAGCTCGACCGCATCAAGCGGAAGGTGATCGCGAAGGACCGCCTGGTCGATACGCTGCTGCTGGCGCGACGCAAGCATCCCGGCGTGTCGAACCGGCTCGACGATCTCTGCTCGCGCTATCAGATCGACAATTCCCGCCGCACCAAGCACGGCGCCTTGCTCGACGCCGAGCTGCTGGCCGAGGTCTATATCGACCTGATCGGGGCGCGGCAGTCGCAGCTTATCCTGGCGTCGGAAACGTCGGATGCGCGTGAGGGGAGCCATAGCGACATGCCGCGGCGGCAGCGCGAGACGCCGCTCATTGCGCGGGTCAGTGACGCGGATCGCGAAGCCCACAGGGCGTTCGTCGCCACGCTCGGCGACAAGCCGATCTGGAACGATTATCTGCCGCCGCCAGCGCCTGCTGAAGCACCGGCGGCTTGATATCTTCGGTTATATCTTTGGGCTGTAGCGTTTTCGTCCCGTCGTCAATGCGAGGAGCGGAAGCGACGAAGCAACCCGTCTCTGCGCTCGTGGCGCGATGGATCGCTTCGCTTCGCTCGCAATGACGGCACCCGGATCAGCTCGGCTTGACGCCGGAAGCGGCCTGGGCGGCTGCCTGCCGCTCCATGTTCTGACGATAGAGGCCGACGAAATCGACCGGGTCGAGCAGCAGGGGCGGGAAGCCGCCGTCGCGGACCGAGGTCGCGACGATCTCGCGCGCGAACGGGAACAGGAGGCGCGGGCACTCGATCATGACCAGCGGGTGCAGGTTCTCCTGGGGCACATTCACGATCCGGAAGACGCCGGCATAGGCGAGGTCGAAGCTGAACATCACCTTGCCTGCCGTCTCGGCCTTGCCCTCGATCGATAGGATGACCTCGTACTCATTGTCCGCCATGTTGTTGGCAGAGACGTTGATCTGGATGTTGATCGCCGGCTGCTGCTGCTGCGGGCCGAGCGAGGCCGGTGCATTTGGGTTCTCGAACGACAGGTCCTTGGTGTACTGCGCCAGCACGTTGAGTTGGGGAGCGGCCTGTTCGACAGGGGCGCCG
Source organism: Bradyrhizobium sp. USDA 3364 (assembly GCF_054056355.1). NCBI lineage: Bacteria > Pseudomonadati > Pseudomonadota > Alphaproteobacteria > Hyphomicrobiales > Nitrobacteraceae > Bradyrhizobium > Bradyrhizobium sp. USDA 3364. Next base: position 2,785,135 of record NZ_JBSRYG010000002.1, on the reverse strand, counting down.
TTGCCATTGGTCATGAAAATGTCTCCTGGAGCGGCGCTCGATGGACAGAACGTCCGACGGCACGCGTTGAGGTGTCGGGAATGCCGATGCCGGCGAGTGGCTATCATAGGCCCGGCTCGGTCCACAAGGACGACGAAGGGCGACGGGCGGGCGCGCTCCGGCGGCCCTGCGGCCAAATCACCCGCGAGGAGGCTTGCGAGCGCAACGCCGCCCAAACTCTTAACGTCTTCCTAAATTATTGAAGATGCGCGATTTCCTGAAAGGAACGGGTTTCCCCCCGAGGTCAAAACGCGCTACACTTTGCCCGTGCCAAAAAGCGCCATTGGCCGGGCATAGTTTCGTGCCTACATGCTGCGGACTCAATCGGTGATCTTAATCTCCGCCGTTCCCGACCGGGAACGCTTTGACGACCGGCCCGTTGCCGGCAGAGCCCAGAAAGCGAATTCGACGTGGATATCTACACCATCATCTTCCTGGCGCTGGCCGTGTTCATCTTCCTGCGGTTGCGCAGCGTTCTCGGACAGCGCACCGGAAGCGAGCGGCCGCCATATGATCGTGCCGCGCCCAACGTCGTGCAGCGCGGCCAGGATAACAACGTCGTCCCGATCCCGGGTTCGGTGATCGACCAGCCGGCCTCGGCCGCGCCCGCCGAGCCGGCCGAGCCTACGGAACGCTGGAAGGGCATCGCCGAGCCCGGCACCCCGCTGGCGCAGGGTCTCGATGCGGTCGCCGCTCAGGATTCCTCGTTCGATCCGCGGCATTTCCTCTCGGGCGCCCGGTCGGCCTATGAAATGATCGTGCTGGCCTTCGCCAATGGCGATCGCCGCGCGCTGCGCGACCTGCTGTCGGCCGAGGTCTATGAGAGCTTCGAGGCCGCGATCAAGGATCGCGAGAAGCACGAGCAGAAGATCGAGACGCGGTTCGTCTCGATCGACAAGGCCGAGATCGTCAGCGCGGAGACGCGCGATCGCTCGACCCAGCTTACCGTCCGCTTCGTGTCGCAGATGATCTCGGTCACGCGCGACAAGGCCGGCACCATCGTCGACGGCAGCCCGGACAAGGTCGCCGATATCACCGACGTCTGGACGTTCGCCCGCGACTCGACTTCCCGCGATCCGAATTGGAAGCTGGTTGGCACTGGAAGCGCTCACTAAACATCTCAGCTACGGGCGCCTCGCAGTCGCGTGCTGTGCGCTCGCGGTGCTGTGTTCCACGGCGGCGATCGCCGCCCGTTACAGGTCGAGCAGGCAGGCCCCGACACGGCACGAGCATAGCCACCCGATCCCCTATCCCAATCTGGAATTGCCGCTGCAGATCGGCGGCAGCCAGTATGAGCCGCTGACCTGGGCCAATGTCTCCGGCTGGGGCGATGACGATCATCTCGCCGCCTACAAGGCGTTTCGCACCAGCTGCAAGCCGATCGCGGCCCAGCAGGGGGCGGCAGCCGATTCGAAGGCGCTCGGCGGCTCGCTGCGCGATCCCTGCCGGATCGCCAAGGGGCTCGATCTCGCCGACGGCAGCAAGGCGAAAGAATTCTTCGAGCAGAATTTCGTGCCGCTGCGCATCTCGCGGCTCGGCGAGGATGCCGGCTTCGTCACCGGCTACTACGAACCGATCCTCGAGGGGTCGCGGACCCAGACCGACGTTTACAATGTTCCGGTCTATCGCCGCCCGTCCAACCTGTTCGTGCGCGGCAAGACGCAGGCGTCTGTCGGTCTGCCCAACAGCGGTCCCGTGTATCGCAAGATCGGCCGGCGCAAGCTCGTGCCCTATTACGATCGCGCCCAGATCGAGGACGGCGCGATCGCCGGCCGCGGGCTCGAGATCTGCTATCTGAAGAGCCAGACCGATCTCTTGTTCGCACAGATCCAGGGCTCCGCCCGGATCAAGCTCGAGGACGGCACCACGCTGCGCATCAATTACGACGCGCATAATGGCTATCCCTATACGGCGGTCGGACGCGTCCTGATCGACCGCGGCATCATCCCGAAGGATCAGATGTCGATGCAGAAGATCAGGGAATGGATGGAGCAGAACCCTGAGGGCGCCAACGAGGTGCGACGGCAGAACCGCGCCTACGTGTTCTTCCGCGAGGTGCCGCTGTCGGACAAGGACGAAGCCGTCGGCGCGCAGGGCGTGCCGCTGACGCCGGGCCGCTCGATCGCGGTCGACAACGCGCTGCATGTCTACGGCACGCCGTTCTTCATCGCGGGCCAGTTGCCGATCGAATCCGAGCAGTCCAGGACGCCGTTCCACCGGCTGATGATCGCGCAGGACACCGGCTCTGCGATCGTCGGCCCGGCGCGCGCCGATCTCTATTTCGGCGCCGGCGCGGACGCCGGAAAGGTCTCGGGCCGGCTGCGGCACAACATGCAGTTCGTGATGCTGGTGCCGAAGGGGCTCGATCCAGTCGCGCGCGGCCACAAGCTGCCTGTTCCGGACGAGCGGCCGTCGGCCAGGATCGCAAAGCTGTTTCCGCAGACCGATCCGCAGAAGGACAAGCCGGCGGCGAAGTCCGCGGATGTACCGACGGCCGGCATTGCCAAGGGCGCGGCGACCACCGGCGCGGCCAAGAGCCCGCCCGTGAAGAATGCCGCCCCCGCCGCGCCCCCGGCAACGACCCCTGTCGCGCAGGCCGCGCCTGTGGCAGAACCGGTGCCGTTGCCGGCAGCCCGGCCCGACATTCCGCAACGTCAGGAGAAGCGGCGCTTCCGGCGCTATCGCCATCACCGCGATCAATGAAACGACCCGCGCCGATCCCCGATCTGTCCGCTCCGTCGCGGCGCAAGCGCGCGCTGAGCGAGGAGGAGCGTGCGCTCTGGGAAAGTGTGGCGAAGCAGGTCAAGCCGCTGCGCAAGAAATCGGCCGTACCGAAAGCGCACGCCGCGCCCTCTGACCCCGCTAGCCATCACGCCGCCGCAAAGCCCATCCCGGTCAAGCCGGTCTCATCGGTCAAGCTTGCGCCGGCGCCGCGCCCGCAGGTGCCGCCGCTGGCGCCGATCGGCCGCCGCGAGCGCGCAAAATTGTCGCGCGGCAGGCAGGAGATCGATGCGCGGCTCGATCTGCACGGCATGACCCAGATGCGCGCGCATCGGGTGCTGTTCGCCTTCCTGCAGCGCGCGCACTCTGACGGGCTCACCTTCGTGCTCGTCATCACCGGCAAGGGCAAGGTCGGCGGGCTGGATTCGGAACGCGGCGTGCTGCGCCGCCAGGTGCCGGAATGGCTCAGCCTGCCGGAATTCCGCGCGCTGGTGGTCGGCTTCGAGGAAGCGCATATCGGCCATGGCGGCGAAGGCGCGCTCTATGTGCGCGTCCGGCGCGCGCGATGAGCATGATCCGGAAAAGTGTGAAGCGGTTTTTCGCGCGACAAACGCAAAGCGTTTGCGCTGAGATCATGCTCCAAAAAAATTCAGAACGGCCGGACGATCCCGACGCGCGGGATCAGCGTGACGAACCAGCCTGATATCGTCGTCTTGCGATCATCGGACGGAATCAGCGGCACGTCCTTTGACGTCGGCAACATCCTGGTGGCGTGCAGCATCAGGAACATGCAGACCGCCCAGTTCGAGATCCAGCGCGAATAGTCGAACACGGTCACGAACATCACAAAATAGCCGGCGCTGATCATGACGAGCGCGGCTAGCACGATCCGCCGGTGCAGCTCGCTCGCTAGCGCGCCGATCAGCCGCGCGAAATAGCGCCACAGTGGCGTGTGCAGCCAGATCAGGAGCGCAAAGACCGGAACGCCCGGGATGTTCGAAGGCATGCGTGCCCAGGTGTCGGTGAACTCCTTCGACAGCGGCTGGTACCAGATGTAGCCGAACTGAAGCAGATCGGTGCGTGACGGATCGGCCATCCGGCTCTGCAGGTGGCGGAGGAATTCGTCATAGGGCACGTCGACCGTGCCGGCGAATTGCGCGACCAGGAACAGGATGCCGACCGCGGCGAGCGCCGCCAGCCCGGTGGCGATGTTGCGCGATGTTGTGGTCTGCACGAGGTAGAAGCGCAGCACCACGATCGCCGCGATGGTCGGCACATACATCAGGACGAAGATGTGGTGGACCAGGATCAGCACGACCGAGAACGCTGCTGCAATCAACACGTACACGACCGAGCGCGCCGGGATCAGCAGCAACACGATCGCCAACGCACAGCCATAGATGTCGAAATGGCCGAGCGTGTGCATGAAGTTCTTCAGGAAGAACGGCGATCCCGCGATGAAGACGAACAGTGGCCAATGCGCGTCGTCGAAGCCGAAGGTGCGGCGGAACAGCTTGATGAACAGCCCGAGCGTCACCAGCCAGATCGCGCCGGCCAATGCGAACACCAGCCACACCGGCACCTTGTCGGTGAACAGCGACACGATCGCGCCGACCAGCGCGCGCTTGGTGAAGCCGTAGTGATAGTCGACCAGCAAATGGATGTAGGGAACGAACGGCGGCAGCGCGATCTTGTGCAGGAACACCCCGGCCAGCACGGCCGCGTTGACGGCCAGCATCAGGCGCCAGGGGTCTTGCCACATTCGCAGATTCATTCGCCCACCTACGTCGTCCCGGCGAAAGCCGGGACCCATAACCACGACGGTCGGTTTGTAAACGGGATGCCGGCCCGAGTCTTGGCTCAATACGGGCAGCGGTGGTTATGGGTCCCGGCCTTCGCCGGGACGACGGCGGAGAGCGACGCGGTTACAAAATAAACCGGCTCAGGTCAGCGTTCTTGGCGAGGTCGCCGACATGCTTGGTCACGTAGTCGGCGTCGACCTGGATGGTCTCGCCGTGACGATCAGGGGCGGTGAAGGAGATCTCGTCCAGCACCCGCTCCATCACGGTCTGCAGCCGTCGCGCGCCGATATTCTCGACCGTGGAGTTCACCGCAACCGCGACGTCGGCGAGCGCGTCGATCGCGCCGTCGGTGATATCGAGCGTCACGCCCTCGGTCTTCATCAGCGCGACGTATTGCTTGATCAGCGACGCTTCCGGCTCGGTCAGGATCCGGCGCATGTCGTCGCGGGTCAGCGCCTGCAGCTCGACGCGGATCGGCAGGCGGCCCTGCAGCTCCGGCAGCAAGTCGGACGGCTTGGCGATATGGAAGGCGCCGGAGGCGATGAACAGGATGTGGTCGGTCTTGACCGCGCCGTGCTTGGTCGAGACCGTGGTGCCCTCGATCAGCGGCAGCAGATCGCGCTGCACGCCCTCGCGGGAGACGTCGCCGCCGGCGCGGTTCTCGCGCACGCAGATCTTGTCGATCTCGTCGAGGAACACGATGCCGTTGTTCTCGACGACGCTGATCGCTTCCTGCACCAGCTGATCGGTGTCGAGCAGCTTGTCGGATTCCTCGTTGACGAGGATCTCGTGCGAGCCTTCCACGGTCAGGCGGCGGGTCTTGCTGCGGCCACCCATCTTGCCGAAGATGTCGCCGAGCGAGATCGCCCCCATCTGGGCGCCGGGCATGCCCGGGATTTCGAACATCGGCATGCCGCTGCCGCCCGACTGCGTCTCGATCTCGATTTCCTTGTCGTTGAGCTCGCCGGCGCGCAGCTTCTTGCGGAACGACTCGCGGGTCGCCGGGCTCGACCCCGGGCCGACCAGCGCATCCAGTACGCGCTCCTCGGCGGCAAGCTGGGCGCGGGCCTGGACGTCCTTGCGCTTGCGCTCACGGGTTTGCGAGATCGCGACCTCGACGAGGTCGCGGACGATCTGCTCGACGTCGCGGCCGACATAGCCGACCTCGGTGAATTTGGTGGCCTCAACCTTGAGGAACGGCGCGCCCGCGAGCTTGGCCAGCCGCCGCGCGATCTCGGTCTTGCCGACGCCGGTCGGCCCGATCATCAGGATGTTCTTGGGCAGAACCTCCTCGCGCAGGGAACCGGCAAGCTGTAGCCGTCGCCAGCGGTTGCGCAGCGCGATCGACACCGCGCGCTTGGCATCGGTCTGGCCGACGATGAAGCGGTCAAGTTCAGAAACGATTTCGCGGGGGGAGAAGTGAGTCATTGGCTCTAGCTAGGTTGAAATCATGGTCTCGGCAAGCGGCAGTCTAGAGAAGTGGTGGCCCGGCCTGCCACTGCCTGATTGCCTCGAACGGGTGAATCAGCATGATGACGTTCAGGGTCAGATTGTCGCGAATGTGAAGCAGCAACACGGTTTCGAACACAACCCCGAGCGCGACGGTTGCGGCGATCGGCAGCCGGTGGGCGAGCAGGAAGCCGAGAACCATCGCGAGCGTGTCCGACACCGAGTTGACGATGGTGTCGCCGTAATAGTCGAGCGAGATCGTGCCGGCGCGGTAGCGCTCGATGATCCAGTTGGAGTTCTCGACCAGCTCCCAGCTGCCCTCGATCAGCATCGCGACAATCAGCCGCCCCGGCCAGGCGAGGCGTGGCAGCAGCAGGAAGGTCAGGCCGTAGAACAACAGGCCATGCAGGATGTGCGACAGCGTGTACCAGTCGGCGATGTGCTGCGAATTCTCCGAGCTCTGAACCGTGCCATGCCAGAGCTTGACATAGCCGCAGGCGCAGATCGGCAAGCGACCCATCGCATAAAGCAGCGTCGCTTGCAGTGCGAGCAGCGCGGCGGCGATCGCGAGCCATTGCCACGCGGAGGCGCCGGTCGCGGGCTTGGGCGCAAGCGTCATGCGTCGCGGACCATCAGCAGCGCCGGACCGTCCGGCGTATCGACCATTCCTGCGTCCTGAAAGCCTGCCTTTGCGTAGGCGCGAACCGCGCGCGCATTGGCCGGATCGGGATCGGTGACGATGCGTGGCGCGCCCTGCGCCAGCCGTTCCTCGACAAAGGCGCGGATCAGCGCCGAGCCGTGGCCGCGTGCGATCATGTCGGGCTCGCCGATGAAGAGATCGATGCCGCGGGTGCCTTCCGGCTGCCTGCCGAAGCCGGAATTCCATGCCGTCAGATCATAGCACTGGATGTAGCCCAGATCGGACTGTTCGGTTGCGACGATGAACTGGTCCATCGCCGGCTCGTCGAGGTCGCCGCTGACCAGCACATATTGCTCGGCCGGATCGCCCCACCATTGGCAGACATGCGGCAGTGCCAGCCAGCGCTTGATCTGCGGCAGGTCGGCCGCCGTCATCGGGCGGAAATGGTAGGCGTCGGCCATGCTCAGCCGCCGATCGTCTCGATCGTCACGTTCCGGTTGGTGTAGACGCAGATGTCGGCCGCGATATCCAGCGCGCGGCGGACGATGGTCTCGGCGTCCTTGTCGGTGTCGACCAGCGCGCGGGCCGCGGCAAGGGCGTAATTGCCGCCGGAACCGATCGCCATGACGCCGGATTCGGGCTCCAGCACGTCGCCGGTGCCGGTCAGCACCAGGGAAACGTCCTTGTCGGCCACGATCATCATGGCCTCCAGCCGGCGCAGATAGCGGTCGGTTCGCCAGTCCTTGGCGAGTTCGACGGCCGCCCGGGTCAGCTGCCCCGGATACTGCTCCAGCTTGCTTTCGAGCCGCTCGAACAGGGTGAAGGCGTCGGCCGTGGCGCCGGCAAAGCCGCCGATCACGTCGCCCTTGCCGATCCGGCGGACTTTCTTGGCATTGGCCTTGATCACGGTCTGGCCGATCGAGACCTGCCCGTCGCCGCCGATAACCACCTTGCCACCCTTGCGGACGGTGCAGATCGTGGTGCCATGCCAGACCGGCAGCTCATTTGGGGATGCTTGCATACGTTACCTCTCTTCCGGGCAGATTTAGGCGGTCGGGCAGGGGGTTACAATCGGGGTGGTTTAGCAACGATTTCCGGTCACCATGGCCCGAAGTTGGGGCGTTTCGAGGTCATCCCGCAGTAGCGAAGGTGACATCAGCCTGTTAAAAGACCGGCGTTTTCGGCACGGGAAAGCTTAATCTTCATGCGCACGGCAACCATCAAGCGCAAGACCAAGGAGACCGACATCGAGGTGACGGTCAACCTCGACGGAGCGGGCGTATCCACGGTTTCGACCGGGATCGGCTTCTTCGACCATATGCTCGACCTCCTGGCCCGGCATTCGCGCATCGACATCACGGTGAAGGCGGATGGCGACCTCCATGTCGATTACCACCACACCGTCGAAGACGTCGGGATCGCGCTCGGGCAGGCCGTGAAGCAGGCGCTCGGCAACATGGCCGGCATCACCCGCTACGCCTCGATCCACATGCCGATGGATGAGACGCTGTCGCGCGTCGTGATCGATATTTCCGGCCGCCCGGTGCTGGTGTTCAAGGTCGAGTTCCCGCGCGACAAGATCGGAGAGTTCGACACCGAGCTGGTGCGTGAGTGGTTCAACGCCTTCGCGATGAACGCCGGCGTGACTCTCCACGTCGAGACCCTATATGGCGAGAACAGCCATCATATCTCCGAATCCTGCTTCAAGGGTTTGGCGAGGGCGCTCCGGACAGCGGTCGCGATCGATCCGCGTGCCCAGGGCGAAGTGCCCTCGACCAAGGGTCAGCTCGGCGGCTGATCCCGGGGGCATGATCCGGAAACGGTGGCACCGGTTTTCCGAAAGATCATGCTCCAGAATAAAGGTTCATCCTCGGCGGAGCGTTCGATGCCGGTCTATACAGTGCATGCCCCCATGGCCAACGGCGCCGATCTCGCGGCGACCGACAAGTTCGTCTTCGTGCGCGACGGCTTCCATTTCTGGGCCGCGGTTGCGGGCGCGCTCTGGCTGGCCTGGAACAGGCTGTGGCTGGCGCTGATCGGCTGGCTCGTCCTCACCTTCGTGATCGACTACGGGCTGGCCAGGCTCGGCATCGGCCGCAGCGCGATCTTCTTCGTCGACCTCGTGCTGATGCTATTGCTCGGCCTTGAGGCCGCAACCCTGCAACGCTGGACGCTGTCGCGACGCAGATGGCGCCAGCTCGACATCATCGTGGCCGACGATACGGATACCGCCGAGCGCCGCTTCTTCGAGCGCTGGACCGCGCGGCATCGCGGCGGCTTCAACGACCAGCGGTCTGTCGATCGCGGCGGGCCGCCGCCGACCCGCGACGTTCCGGGTCAATCGTTCTCAAAACCCCCGCCGATGCCGCAGGGCGGCATCATCGGATTGTTTCCAGAGCCAGGAGGATCGCGATGACCGTTGCAATCATCGATTACGGCTCCGGCAATCTGCATTCGGCGGCAAAAGCCTTCGAGCGCGCCGCGCGCAGCATGGAGGATCCGCAAGCCATCAAGGTGACGCGCGATCCCGACGCGGTGTATCGCGCCGATCGGATCGTGCTGCCCGGCGTCGGCGCGTTCGCCGATTGCCGCCGCGGCGTCGACGCGGTCGACGGCATGCTCGAAGCGCTGACCGAGGCGGTGCGGATCAAGGCGCGGCCGTTCTTCGGCATCTGCGTCGGCATGCAGCTGATGGCGACGCGCGGCAAGGAGCACGTGATCACCGAAGGCTTCAACTGGATCGGCGGCGATGTCGAGAAGATCGAGCCGCGCGACGAGCGCCTGAAGGTCCCGCACATGGGCTGGAATACGCTCGACATGGTGCGCGAGCACCCGGTGCTGGAGCGGCTGCCGCTCGGGCCGAAGGGACGTCACGCCTATTTCGTGCACTCCTATCACCTCAACGCCGCCGACGAGGCGGACGTGCTGGCGCGTGCCGACTATGGCGGGCCGGTGACCGCGATCGTGGCCAAGGACACCGCCATCGGCACCCAGTTTCACCCCGAGAAGAGCCAGCGCTTCGGCCTCGCTTTGATCTCCAATTTCTTGAAGTGGAAGCCGTGATTCTCTTTCCAGCGGTTGATCTGAAGAACGGCCAGTGCGTGCGCCTGGAGCAGGGCGACATGGCGCGCGCCACCGTGTTCAATCTCGATCCGGCGGCGCAGGCGCAGAGCTTCGCCGTGCAGGGTTTCGAGTATCTCCACGTCGTCGATCTCGACGGCGCCTTCGCCGGCAAGCCGATGAATGCGCATGCGGTCGAGGCGATGCTGAAGGCCGTCAAAATGCCGGTGCAACTCGGCGGCGGTATCCGCGACCTCGCAACCATCGAGGCCTGGCTCGACAAGGGCATCACGCGGGTCATCATCGGCACCGCGGCGGTGCGCGATCCGGAGCTCGTGAAGGGCGCGGCGAAGAAATTCCCCGGTCGAGTCGCGGTGGGCCTCGATGCGCGCGACGGCAAGGTCGCGGTCGAGGGCTGGGCCGAGACCTCGCATGTGACCGCGCTCGAAATCGCACAGCGTTTCGAGGATGCCGGCGTCGCCGCGATCATCTTCACCGACATCGCGCGCGACGGCCTGCTCAAGGGCCTCAACCTCGATGCGACCATCGCGCTCGCCGACCGCATCTCGATTCCGGTGATCGCCTCCGGCGGCTTCGCCTCGATCGACGACGTCAAGGCGTTGCTGGAGCCGCCGGCGAAGAAGCTCGCCGGCGCGATCGTCGGCCGCGCGCTCTACGACGGTCGGCTCGATCCCGCCGCCGCGCTCAAGCTGATCCGCAGCGCGTAGCTATGTTTGACGCGTTTTCTTCACGCGAACCGGGATCCACTTCGCTGGAAAACGCTATCGGGAGAGACACATGTTCAAGGTTCGCGTGATCCCCTGCCTCGACGTCAAGGACGGGCGCGTGGTCAAGGGCGTCAACTTCGTCGATTTGCGCGACGCCGGCGATCCGGTCGAGGCCGCGATCGCCTATGACGCTGCCGGCGCCGACGAGCTCACCTTCCTCGACATCACCGCCACCCATGAAAACCGCGGCATCATCCTCGACGTGGTGCGGCGGACGGCGGAGGCCTGCTTCATGCCGCTGACCGTGGGCGGTGGCGTGCGCACCGTCGACGACATCAAGACCCTGCTGCGGTCCGGCGCCGACAAGGTCTCGATCAATTCGGCGGCCGTCAGCCGGCGCGAATTCGTCAAGGAGGCGGCCGAGAAGTACGGCGAGCAATGCATCGTGGTCGCGATCGATGCCAAGCGGGTCAAGCGCGCCGGCGGCTCGGACCGCTGGGAGATCTTCACTCATGGTGGGCGTAATGCCACCGGGATCGATGCCGTCGAATATGCCCAGGAGGTCGTCGCGCTCGGCGCCGGCGAAATCCTGCTGACCTCGATGGACCGCGACGGCACGCGGCAGGGCTTTGACCTGCCGCTGACAAGGGCGATTGCGGACAGTGTCCCCGTACCGGTTATCGCATCAGGCGGCGTCGGCAATCTCGATCATCTGGTCGATGGCGTCCGCGAGGGTCACGCCACCGGTGTGCTGGCGGCGTCGATCTTCCACTTCGGGGAATTCACCATCCGCCAGGCCAAGGATCACATGGTACGCGCCGGTCTGCCGATGCGCCTCGATCCCTAGCGCGGGGCCTGGAAACGTCGTGATCTGGGACTCCTTGTCACAAAAATGCTAAGTCCTCAGTTAGGGATGGCGCCGACCGGTGCCGGTGCGCATGTTTGAGTTGAGTTGATGTCGCGTTTCACGGTCCACGATCTGGCCGCCACCATCGATGCCCGTGCTGCAACGGGCGGAGAGGCGTCCTACACCCGCAAGCTGCTCGACAAGGGCGCGGAGCACTGCGCGAAGAAATTGGGCGAGGAAGCGGTCGAGACCGTGATCGCCGCGGTCGAGAATGACCGCGATCACCTCATCGCGGAAAGTGCCGATCTCGTGTTTCACCTGCTGGTTCTGTTGAAATCACGCGGCGTGAAGCTGGAGGATGTCGAGGCCGCGCTGGCGAAGCGCACTTCGATGTCGGGACTGGAAGAGAAGGCGTCGCGCAAGCGCGACTAGCGCCAATGATCGAGCGCATGGAGAGGGGCGTCATGGACATCCGGGCACCAGATCAGCAATACAACCCCTACCGCGTCTTCACGCGCCAGCAATGGTCGCATCTGCGCGACGATACGCCGATGACGCTCGAGCCGGGCGAATTCGATCGTCTGCGCTCGATGCACGACCGCCTCGATCTGCAGGAGGTCGAGGACATCTACCTGCCGCTGTCGCGGCTGCTCTCGATCTATGTCGACGCGACCCAGCGCCTGTATTATTCGCAGCGCCAGTTCCTTGCGATCCGCGATCGCAAGATGCCCTACATCGTCGGCGTCGCCGGCTCGGTTGCCGTCGGCAAGTCGACCACCGCCCGCGTGTTGCAGGCGCTCTTGGCGCGATGGTCGCCGCGGCCGAAGGTCGACCTGATCACGACCGACGGTTTCCTGTTTCCGAATGCCGTGCTCGAGCGGCAGGGCATCATGCAGAAGAAGGGCTTTCCGGAAAGCTACGACCTGCCGACGCTGCTGTCGTTCCTCAGCGACATCAAGGCGGGGCGGCGTCGCGTGCGCGCGCCGGTGTATTCGCATCTGACCTACGACATCGTGCCCAACAAGTGGGTCGAGATCGACCAGCCCGACATCCTGATCGTCGAGGGCGTCAACGTGCTGCAGACCGGGCGGCTGCCGCGCGACGGCAAGGCGGTGCCGTTCGTCTCCGACTTCTTCGACTTCTCGGTTTACATCGACGCCGACGAAGCGGTGCTGCGGGAGTGGTACATCAAGCGCTTCCTGGCGCTGCGCGACACCGCGTTCACCGATCCGAGGTCCTACTTCCACCGCTATGCGCCGCTGTCGGACGAGGAAGCCACCGCGACCGCGATCGCGATCTGGGAGCGCACCAACCTCGCCAATCTCGAGGACAACATCCTGCCGACCCGCCCGCGCGCGACGCTGATCCTGAAGAAGGGTGCCGATCACGTGGTGCAGTCGGTCGCGCTGCGCCGGCTGTAGTTGTTATCCCACCAAGCCGGCCACGTCACAGCTGTCGTCCAGGCGAAGGCCGGGACCCATGCTCCGCGGCCCCCGCAAAAGGCACGCGGCGAGACGGTCGTTCGCCAATTGACGTTGGTGGCTATGGATCCCGGCCTTCGCCGGGACGACAGCGAATTTACGGCTACCTACGCCGCGATATGCCGTGCGGCGGCGAGGCCCGCCAGCGCTTCTTCCAGCTTCTCGCGATCGAGCGGCTTGATCAGAAAACCATCCATGCCGGCTTCGAAGCAGGCATAGCGGTCTTCCACCAGCGTATTGGCGGTCAGCGCCAGGATCGGGGTCCGGCGGATGGACTGGCCCGCTTCATGGGCGCGGATCTGCTTGGTGGTCTCGATGCCGTTGAGGCGCGGCATCTGGATGTCCATCAGCACGAGATCGTAGGGCATGCCGGCTGACGTCGCCGAGAGCCAGGACTCCATTGCCTGCTCGCCATTGGTCGTTATGACGACGGTGTGGCCGAGCCGGGTGAGCAGCGAGCGCATCAGCAGCGCGTTGATCTCATTGTCCTCGGCGACCAGGATCGAGAACCCCTTGTCCGGCGGACTGGACCCTGGCGCGGTGGACGCGACCTCCGCGACGGCCTCGCTCGCAAGGCTTGGTGCCGCGATTTCGGGTGACGCGGTCAGGCGTGCGGCGAGCGACGACGCGCGCAACGGCTTGACCAGGTAGCCCGTGAACATGGGTGTCTCGGACGTCGAAAGGTCCTGACGCGTCGCCGGCGTGAACATCACGATGCGATGGGTCGCATGGATGCGGGCGGCGCTGGCGAACGCTTCCATCGCCGGCGTGCCGAGCGTGTGGTCGATCAGGATCGCGTGCCAGCTCCGCTCCGGCAGCAGCGCCTCGGCGACATTGGCGTCCGACACGATGCAGGTCTGAGCGCCCCAGCGCTGCAACCGCCGCGAGATCAGCGAGGCCTCTATGCTGTGTGGCGCGACCAGCATGATCGACTGGCCGGCGAGGTCGGGTGCGGTGAAGCTGTTGGCCGCGCCGGTATCGGCGGCGGCGAGCGGGATCGACACCTCGAAGGTCGAGCCCGCGCCCGGCGTGCTTGCAAGCGTGATTCGGCCGCCCATGCGCTTGACGATGCGGTCACTGATCGAAAGCCCGAGGCCGGTGCCGCCATAGCTGTGCGCGATGCGGTCATCGGCCTGCTCGAACTCCCGGAAGATGCGCTGCTGCGCTTCCGGTGCGATGCCGATGCCGGTGTCGCGAACCAGGAAGCTGATCTCGTTCGGCCAGATGCCGGGCTCGACGATCAGCGCCACGCCGCCGGTCGTCGTGAACTTGATGGCGTTGCCGGCGAGATTGAGCAGCACCTGACGCAGCCGCGCGGCGTCGCCGGTCACCTGCATCGGCAGCCGCTCGTCGACGTAAGCGGCGATCTCGATGCCTTTGGTTTGCGCGCGCGGCGCCAGCAGCTCGGTGATGTCCTCGATCAGGCCGGACAGCGCGAAGGCGCGATGTTCGAGATCGATCTTGCCGGCCTCGATCTTGGAATAATCGAGCAGCTCCTCGATCAGCGTGAGCAACGCGTCGCCGGACGTCTTGACCGCCTTGACGTAGGTCATCTGCTCCGGCGTCAGCTGGGTGTCCATCAGCAATCCGCTCATGCCGATGATGCCGTTCAGCGGCGTGCGGATCTCGTGGCTCGCCATCGCAAGGAAGCGCGACTTGGCGCGGTTGGCGGCATCGGCCTGGTCGCGCGCTTCGGCCAGCGCGCGTTCGCTCTCGGTGCGGTCGGTGACGTCGCGGCCGACGCTCTGCATCTCGGCGGGCGCGCCGGCATCGTTGCGCACGAGACCCTCGCGCCAGGCGATCCAGCGCGGCCCGAGCGGTCCTTCGACCTTCTGGTCGTAGACGCGGGTCCCGCTGGGTTCGAGCGCGGTGTCGCCCTGCTCCAGCACGGTCAGCGTGGCGGTGCTGTCGATCAAATTGTCGCGCGAGATCTGGGCGAGCTCGCAATAGGCGTCGTTGGCATAGGTGATCCGTCCCTCGAGGTCGCGCAGCACGATCAGGTCGCCCTGCGCCTCGAACAGTTTGCCGGCGCGCTGCTCGGCCTCCTGCAGTTCCCAGTTGCGGTCGGCCATCGCCTCATTGTGCGTGGCGATGGTGCGCAGCCTCTTGCGCATCAGCCGCAGGCGGATGCCGAGCGTCACGATCCAGAGGCAGGCGAGCGCGAACAGGAAGCTGACCCCGATCGCGAATGCATTGGGGTCGTAGCCGCTGTGCTGCGAGAGCGCGCCCGAAATGAATCCGAAAGCGCCGCCGAATGCGACCGAGAAGATCGTGAAGGAACGGACGATCGTCGCGACCCAGGAATGGCGACGCAGGAAGCGGCGAAGGCGCAACTTGATCCGGAAGAAACGCCCCATCAATGGTGGCCCTGAGATAGCTTGATCCGGCGATAAAGATGCGTCGGCCACCTTGCAAAGTGCTTGAGGTTGGTGGCCGTTTCGCGCTGCCCTCGGAACAAGGTTAGCGGGAGGTTAACTCCGCCACGACCCGGCTCGGGACGTGCGGCGCAAGCTCCGGCGATGCCGCTTCCGCCTCGAGGCGGCGATGGCCGCCGCGAGCGCTGACGATCAGGGCCGCGGCATCGCGCACCGAGAACGTCTTCGACTGCACGTAGACGCGGTAGTCGGCCGGCCCATCGCCATGCGAAAGATAGATGATGGGGCCGGTCGCGGTCGGATCGCCGGAAATCCCGACCAGCTGCGGCACGGCGTTGCTCGCGCATGCCCCGGCCTCGGCATCGTCGATGTCGTCGATCACCGTGAAGTCGGCGGCGTCGGCACTGTCGGCGATCTGGACCCGGACGGTGGCAAGGCTGGGGTCGTCGGTGAAGCTGACGTGAAGCTGTGCCAGCCAGGGTGCCGATGCGATCTGCATCGTGGTCCCGCCCACCTCGATGCAGGGGCGGGGACCCGGCAGGAATTCGGCGCGGGCAAATACCGCGGCCACGGCAAGGGGGACCACCGAGGCCAAAACCTTCAAACGCAACATGACACAACTCGCTCGACCCAAGCTTGCCGCGGACCGCGGTGCTTATGGTTTGCGGAGCGTAAATGGGAGTGGTTACCGTCACGTTGACGCGCGCGAAACCGGCACGAATCGAGACGGCGCTTCCGGTTAGGATCAGGCGGCGCGGCGCAAATCGTCGGCCAATGCACGATAGGACAGCGCTTCGGCGAGGTGCAGCCGGCCGATCGTATCAGTGCCGTCGAGATCGGCGAGCGTGCGCGCCACCCGCAGCACGCGGTGATAGCCGCGCGCGGTAAGGTGCATGGTCTCGGCCGCCTCGCGGAGCAGCTTCTGCCCATGCGTATCGGGCTGCGCGATGGTCTCGAGCAGCGAGCTCGGCGCCTCCGCGTTGGTGCGGACATGCGGCATGCCGGCCGCCGCATAACGCGCGAGCTGGATGTCGCGTGCAGCGGCGACGCGCGCGGCGACCTCGGCCGATCCCTCCGCCGGCGGCGGCAGGATCAGGTCCGCCGCCGTCACGGCGGGCACCTCGATCCTGAGATCGATGCGATCCATCAGCGGGCCGGAGATCCGCATCTGGTAATCGGCAGTGCAGCGGTCGAGCCGACCGCGCTTGCAGGAATAGCCGGGCTCGTAGGCGTGGCCGCAGCGGCACGGATTCATCGCTGCGACCAGCATGAAGCGCGCTGGATAGGTGACGCGGTGGTTGACCCGGCTCACCGAAACCTCGCCGTTCTCCAGCGGCTGGCGCAGCGAATCCAGCACGCGCGGATCGAACTCCGGCAATTCGTCGAGGAACAGCACGCCCTGATGCGCGAGCGAGATCTCGCCCGGCCTGGCGCGCATGCCGCCGCCGGTCAGCGCGGCCATGCTGGCGGAATGATGCGGACTGCGGAACGGGCGCCGCGCGGTCAGCGCGCCGTCGCGGATCTCGCCGGCGACGGAGGCGATCATCGAGACTTCGAGCAGCTCCGACGGCGACAGTGGCGGCAGGATCGAGGGCAGCCGCGCCGCCAGCATCGACTTGCCGGCGCCGGGCGAACCCATCATCAGCAGGTGATGCCCGCCGGCGGCCGCGATCTCCAGCGCGCGTTTGGCGCTCTCCTGGCCCTTGATGTCGCGCAGGTCGAGCAGCGTTTCCTCGCGCGCCTCGTTCTGGTCTTGCACCTTCGGCTGCGGCCGCGACAGCACCTGCGTGCCCTTGAAGTGGTTGGCGATCTGGATCAGCGAGTGTGCCGCAATGATCTGGATGTCCGGGCTGGCCCAAGCGGCTTCCGAGCCGCAGGCGGCCGGACAGATCAATCCCTCGTCCCGCGAATTGGCGCCGATTGCCGCGGGCAGCACGCCGGCAACGGCTGCGATCGAGCCGTCGAGCCCGAGCTCGCCGAGCACGGTGAAGCCGTTCAGCGCATCCGGCGGGATCGCGCCGATCGCCGCCATCAGGCCGAGCGCGATCGGCAGGTCGTAATGGCTGCCCTCCTTGGGCAGGTCGGCGGGCGCGAGGTTGACGGTGATGCGGCGGGCGGGAAGCGCGAGGCCGGAGGCGATCAGCGCCGAACGCACGCGTTCGCGGGCTTCCGACACCGCCTTGTCGGGCAAGCCGACGATCGCGAACGCGGGCAATCCCGGCGCGACCTGCACCTGCACGTCGACCGCGCGGGCCTCGATCCCCTCGAATGCGACGGTGGAAACGCGCTGAACCATGCTGCCCCTATCTTCCGCAATCGAGGGTAGCGGAATCGGGCGGCAAGTGCAAGAACATTACAAGAACGTTCGCGGCGCCGAGGGCTGGTCGCCCGGTGCCAATTCACCGCGCGGCGCATCCGCTCCTGGCCGGTGCGGAAGCGTCGGGCGTCGCTCGCGATGACGCATGCCTCGCGCGATCGAACGCAGCTCGCGTCGTCGACAACTGCAGGAATCATTTTCAAGAATCATTCCAGCACGCGCGAGCCTCGCGCACATTGTCGCAGCGCGTTGCCGATTTCCTTGCCGTTTCAGTGATCGCGCACTGATCGCACGCACAGTCTCGATCTATTCCAACCGCCGAGGCCTGTACTCGCGAGCGCTGCGCTGTAGAGCCGGATCACACATCCATCCAGGCTGACATCAGGGGCGCCTTCGCGTGATCGATCGACTTGCTTCGCATTCCACCCGTCAACATCCAACGCTGCGAACGATCGGTCTATGTACCGCCGCCGTACTTGCCGCCGGAGCCACGGTCGAACGTGCGCAAGCGCAAACGGAACTGCCGGCGGTCAGCGTGGATGCGCCTCAGCAGCGCGCGGCCGCCGCGAATGCAAAGCCGGTTCGTCGTCCGATGACCGCGCGCGCGACCCGCGCCAATCGTGCGGCTCGTTCCCAGCAGGCGACGACTCAACCGGCGGCGCGCAGCGGCACAGGTGCCGGTGAGCGCGCCGGTGGCCCGGTTGCCGGATTCGTTGCGACGCGCTCGGCGACGGCGACCAAGACCGACACGCCGCTCATCGAAACCCCGCAATCGATCTCGGTCGTCACGACGGACCAGATCAGGAACCAGGGCGCGGAATCGGTCGGCGCGGCATTGCGCTACACCGCAGGTGTCAGCGGCGACGTCAACGGCGGTTCGGATACCCGCTTCGGCGGCTTGCAGATCCGCGGCTTCGACATGACGATGCCCGGCCTCTATCTCGACGGCCTGCGGCTGCCGAGCAGCAACTACGTGCACTTCCTCGGGCTCGATCCCTACGGCGCCGAGCGCCTCGAAGTCCTGAAGGGACCATCCTCCGCGATGTACGGCGGCAGCGGCACCGGCGGCATCCTCAACTATGTCAGCAAGCTGCCGACCGCGCGCGAGTTCGGCGAAGTGTCGCTGTCCGGCGGCAGCTTCAACCGCTATCAGGGCGAATTCGATATCGGCGGCCGCGCCAACAAGGAAGGCACGGTGCTGTGGCGCCTGACCGGCGTCGCGCGCGACGGCGAGACCCAGGTCGACTTCACCAAGGACAATCGCGTCTTCATCGCTCCCGCCGTCACCGTGAAGCCGAACGACGACACCACGATCACCTTCCTGGCGAATTATCAGAAGGAGCGGACCGGCTGGGGCCTGCAGTTCCTGCCGCCGTCCGGCACCGTCTGGGCCAACAGCGGCCGCTTCATTCCGAACACGCGCTTCGTCGGCGAGCCGGGCTTCAACCAGTTCGACACCGAGCAATCCTCGGTCGGCTACATGCTGTCGCACGACTTCAATGACGCGCTGACCTTCCGCCAGAACCTGCGCTATTCGTGGATGCACAACGAGCAGAAGAGCTTCTACGGCACCGGCTATGCGTCGGCGGCCGACGAAGCCGGAGGGCTCCTGTCGCGCGGCGGCTCCGGTGGCAGCTCGACGATCGATTCCTTCGCGGTCGACAACCAGCTGCAAGGCAAATTCGTCACCGGCATGCTGAGCCATACGACACTGTTCGGCGTCGATTACCGCAACACGTCGTTCCGCGACTTGGCCTCCAGCTTCAGCACCGGCAAGATCAACGTGTTCGCGCCGGTCTATACCAACAGCTGGACCAACAACGGACCGTTTGACGACACCGGCATCAAGCAGTCGCAGGCCGGCCTCTATCTGCAGGACCAGATCAGGCTAGGCGGGTTGTCGTTCCTGATCGGCGGGCGGCAGGATTTCGTCACCACGGATCTCGACAACAATCTCGCGAGAACGTCGACCTCGACCGATGCCTCGGCGTTCACCGGCCGGGCCGCCGTCATGTACAAATTTCGACAATGGCATCGCGCCATATTTCAGCTATTCGGAATCCTTCCTGCCGGTGCTGAGCATCAACGCCGCCGGCGAGCTGCTAAAGCCGGAAAGCGGCGTGCAATACGAAGTCGGCGTCAAGTACCAGCCGGTCGGCATCAACGCGCTGATCACGCTGGCCGCCTTCGACCTGACCCGATCCAACGTCGTCACCTACGCGCCGCCGTCGTATTTCGCGGAGCAGACCGGCGAGGTCAGATCGCGCGGCATCGAGCTCGAAGGCACTGCGACGCTTGCCGAGGGCGTCAACATCCGCGGCGGCTACGCCTATATCGACGCTGTCGTCACCAAGGATCCCGTCAATGTCGGCAAGGCGCCGGTCACCGTCCCGCTCAACCGCTTCTCGCTGTGGGGCGATTACACAGTTCAGGGCGGTCCGCTCGCCGGTATCCAGTTTGGGGGCGGCGTCCGCTATGTCGGATCGACGTTCGGCGATGATGCCAACACCTTCAAGGTGCCGGCATCCACCGTCATCGACACGCTGCTCGCCTACACCAAGGACAATTATCGCCTCTCGCTCAACGTCACCAACCTCGCCGACACGCGCTACGTGGCGGCCTGCTACGGCAATACCAGCTGCTTCTACGCCGAGGGGCGCAAGGCGGTCGCGAAGCTGACCTATCGCTGGTGAATTCTCCATGAGACCGATCCTCGGACGACTGCATCGCTGGGCGGGACTTCTCACCGCGGCGTTCCTGTTCTTCTCGGGCGTCACCGGCGCGATCATCTCGTGGGACCACGAGATCGACGATGTGCTCAACAGCAAGCTGTTCGAGGTGACCAGCGCGGGACCTGCGATTCCGTCGGTCGATCTCGTCAAGCTGATCGAGCAACGCGATCACCGTGCCCGCGTCGTCCACATGTTCACGACGGCGGAGAAAGGCGAATCGCTGTGGTTCTTCGTGTTGCCGCGAATCGATCCGCAGACCGGCAAGCGTTACGCGCTCGACTACAACCAGATCTTTCTCGATCCAAATACCGGCGCCGAACTCGGGCGCCGCTATTGGGGCGCGGTCTGGCCGGTAAGCCGGGAAAACTTCGTCTCGTTCCTCTACAAGCTGCATTACACGATGCACATCCCCGAATTCTGGGGCAGCGATCGCTGGGGCATGCGTTTCCTCGGCGTCATCGCGGTGATCTGGACGATCGAATGCTTCGTCGGCTTCTACCTGACCCTGCCGTCGCGGCGGCGGGCTAAAGCTGCGCCGGCGATGCCGGCCGTCCGGGGCAAGGGCTTCTGGGCCCGCTGGGCACCGGCGTGGAAGATCAAGACGTCGGGCAGCGCGTATCGAATCAATTTCGACATTCACCGCGCCTTCAGCCTGTGGACCTGGGCATTGCTGTTCGTGATCGCGTTCACGGCATTCTCGCTCAACCTCTATTTCGAGGTGTTTTCGCCGGTGATGAAGACGGTGTCCAACTACACGCCGACACCCTATGAGCAGCGGCCGTATCGTCATCTCGACGATCCGATCGAACCGAAGATGACCTATGCGGACATCGCCACGCGTGCCGCGGCGGACGGCAAGGCGCGCGGCTGGACCACACCGATCGGTTCGATCAATTACGGTCCGGCCCATGGCGTCTATGCGGTCGCATTCTTCGAGCCGGGCGATGAGCATGGCGCCGCCGGTGTGGGCCCGGCGCAGCTCTATTACGACAGCGAGGATGGCCGCCCGCTGGGCGAGCGGCTGCCGTGGGTCGGCACCGCGGCCGACATCTTCGTGCAGATGCAGTTTCCCTTGCATTCCGGCCGTATCGTGGGCTTGCCCGGGCGCATCCTGATCTCGCTGATGGGATTGGTGGTTGCGGCGCTGTCGGTGACCGGCGTGGTGATCTGGTGGCGCAAGCGTCGCGCGCGGATTGGGGCGCGAGATGCGGCGATCACAGGCGCCGGCCGGCGCCTCGCACCGGCGGAATAGGTCGAACATTCGGGAGCGGCGGCAGCCGCTCCCGAATGCAGCGTCGTCAGTCCGTCACAGCGTCATCTGCATAGGCTCTGGATAATAGTGGAAGCCCTCGCCGGCCTTGGCGACGTGGCCGTAGCCGGGCCAGGCGAAGTGATAGGACATCACCGGCGTCTTGTTCGCCGCCAGCATCTCCAGGAGCTTGACCCGCGACGCCGCCGCCTGCTTCGGGTCGGTGTCGTAGGAGAATTCCATCCGCGGCCGCTCCAGCAGCAGCACCGCGTGATGCGAGAGGTCGCCGAGGAAGGCGAAGGATTTGCCGCCCGAGCTCACCATGAAGATGGAGTGACCGACGGTGTGGCCGGGCGCTGCGATCGCGGTCACGCCGGGCAGGAATTCCTGGCCATCCTTGAAGAACACGATGCGGTCGCGCACCGGCAGCAGGTTCTTGCGGGCGTGCACGATGAAGTCCTTCAGCGGACTGCCCATCTTGCCTTCGTCGGTCCAGAACTCGAGATCGCTCTGCGCGATGTAGTACTGCGCATTCGGGAACAACGGCTTGTCGTCGCCGCCGACAATGCCGCCGATATGATCGATATGGGCATGCGACAGCACGACGGCGTCGATGTCCTCCGGCTTGATGCCGGCCTCCTGCATGCTCTTCTGCTGCCGGCCGGTGGTCTTGCCGAACAGTTGCGAGGTGCCCATGCCGGTATCGAACAGGATCAATTTGTCGCCGGTGTTGACGATCGGCGAATTCTGCTCGAGCACGACATTGTCGGGCGAGAGGAAGTTGTCGGAGAGCATCTTCTTCACCTCTTCCTTCGGCACGCCGGTGAAGGTGCCGGAGGGATCGCCGAGCGGCAGCGGGCCGTCGGATACGACGGTCACTTCGGCGTCGCCGAGAACGAAACGATGCCAATAGGGAGTCTGCGTGCCGAGCTTCGGCGCGCGTGCCTGTACGGTGCCGCCGAGCATGGTGCTGGCGCCGAGACCGGCACCGAGCGCGAGCAAGGATCGTCGTGAGACATTGAGCGTCATAACGTCTTCCTCCACATTTTTTATGAGATTGTCGCGTTGTTGCCCGCGCGTTGACCCGCCGCTTGACCTGACGCAGGCAAGAGGATGCTGCCCGCGCCTGCGCAAGCTGGCAAGTAGAATAAGGCGAACGCAGGCACGACAAAGCGCTGGCTAAAATTCAGCCAGCCTGTGCGGCGCACAAAGGAGGATTATTTCGCGGCGCGCTTCTTCTCGATGGTATCCCAGATCATCGCCGCGACGTCGGGACCGTTGAGCCGCGCAATGGCGCGGATGCCGGTCGGCGATGTGACGTTGATCTCGGTCAGGTTGCCGTCGATCACGTCGATGCCGACAAACAGCAGGCCGCGCTCGCGCAGCTCGGGCCCAACGGTAGCGCAAATGTCACGCTCGCGTTCCGAGAGCTCGGTTGCCTTGGCCGCGCCGCCGCGCACCATGTTGGAGCGCAGATCGTCCGCGGCCGGCACGCGGTTGACGGCGCCGGCGAATTCACCGTCGACCAGGATGATGCGCTTGTCGCCATGCTTCACCTCGGGAAGGAAGCGCTGGATCACCCAGGGTTCCTTGAAGGTGACCGAGAACATGTCGAACAGCGAGCCGAAATTCATGTCTTGCGGCATCACGCGGAACACCGCGGCGCCGCCATGGCCGTGCAACGGTTTCATGACGACGGCGCCGTGCTGGTCGCGGAATGCGTTGATCTCGTCGAGGTCGCGCGAGATCAGGGTCGGCGGCATCAGCTGCGGGAAATTCATCACGAACAGCTTTTCCGGCGCGTTGCGCACGCTGGCCGGGTCGTTGACAACAAGCGTCTTCGGATGGATGCGCTCGAGGAAATGCGTCGAGGTGATGTAGGCGAGGTCGAACGGCGGATCCTGCCGCAGCAGCACGACGTCGAAGCCGTTCAGCGCCTCGCGCTTCGGCTCGCCCAGCGTGAAATGATTGTCGGCCTCGTCGCGCACGGTGAGAGACTGCACCGGCGCAACCAACTCCTCGCCGCGCAGCGACAGCTTGTCGGGCGTATAGTAGGAAATGCCGTGGCCGCGCTTCTGCGCCTCGAGCAGCAGCGCAAAGGTGGAATCGCCGCGGATGTTGATGCGCGCGATGGGATCCATCTGGACGGCGATCTTCAATTTCATAGGCGTGTCCCGCGAGGTCTTGAGGTTAATTGGGGCTGGCGTCGAATGCCGCTAACAGATGGCGCGGCAGGCTCCTCGGCGCAATCAGCACGGCGTCGAATCTGAGATCAAATTCGGCATGTTCGGGATGCGCCATCAGCCAGGCCTGGGCGGCATTGACGATGCGCTGCTGCTGGCGCGGCGTCACCGCGTAGGCGGCGTCGTCGAGGCTGGCCCGCGCCTTGACCTCGACGAAGGCGACGAGGTTGCGCCGGCGCGCCACCAGGTCGATCTCGCCATAGGGGGTGCGGAAGCGTCTGGCGAGGATGCGATAGCCCTTGGCGATCAGCAGCGCCGCGGCGCGGCTTTCGGCCGAGATGCCGGTGCGGAACGCGGCGACGCGCTCCGGCGAGGCGCTGTCAGACTTCGCCATCGCCGTCCCCGGTGGTTTTCGCAAGCTCGAGCGCGCGGGCATAGACCTCGCGGCGCGGCCGGCCGGACAGTTCGACGGCGTGGGCGACCGCATCCTTGACGCTGCCACGGGCGAGCTGCGCGCGCAGCAGCTCGTCGAGCGCGTCCTGGTCCATCGTCCCGGCATCGTCGGCCGGCGGCCCGATCACGAGCACGAACTCGCCGCGGGTTTCCAGCGCGTCCGCGCCTGCCGCAAGCTCGGCGACCGGCGCGCGCGTGACTTCCTCGTGCAGCTTGGTCAGCTCGCGGCAGATCGCGGCATCGCGCCCTTCCATGATCGCGGCGAGGTCGCGCAGCGTGTCCTGCACGCGATTGCCGGAGTCGAACATCACGAGCGTCGCATCGATCCGGGCGAGCTCGGTGAGGCGGGCGCGGCGCGCGTGCTCCTTCGCCGGCAAGAAACCCTCGAAGAAGAACCGGTCGGTCGGCAGCGCTGCAACCGACAGCGCCGTCAGCACCGACGACGGCCCGGGCACCGCGATGACGGCATGGCCGGCGGCGCAGACCTCGCGCACCAGCTTGAATCCGGGATCGGAGATCAGCGGCGTGCCGGCGTCGGAGACCAGCGCGATCGCGGCGCCTTGCGCCAGCCGCTCCAGGATCTTGGGCCGGGCCTGGGCCGCGTTGTGCTCGTGGTAGAGAGCGAGCTCCGCGGTGATCGCGTAACGCTCGGTCAGGCGGCGCGTAATTCTGGTGTCCTCGCAGGCGATGACGTCGACGCCGGCCAGCGTCTCCAGCGCGCGCAGGGTGATGTCGGCGAGGTTGCCGATCGGGGTTGCGACCAGATGGAGCCCGGGCGCAGCCCTTGGCGCGGCCAGTTGCTGGCCGCCGATCGAAAAGGTTCTGGCCGCAGCGCCCGTTGTGGCATCCGAATGGTGGAGGGAACTGGCTTTTGCGCGCATAATGCCAATCTAGAGCGTTTTCGAGCGAAGTGGATACCGGTTCGCGTGAAGAAAACGCGTCAAAACAAGAATCTAGAGCCCCGTTCCGATTCAATCGGAACGGAATAGGCTCTAGAGGGATGGCAGCGCTTGCGCCACATCCGCAAACGGCGGTGGCGCAAGACCGTTGCCGGGGGAATGGCGGCCGCGGCAACGGCGCCGCGGGGCCATAATCCTTTTGTTTTAGTTCACTATTCGCCGACAATATGCCTGAATCCACCGGCCTCATCCGAGCCGGATGGAGTCCTGGCCGATCACGGTCGGCCAAGAGAAGAGAGACAATGGAAGGCCCGCATCACCAAAAGTCCCCGTCGTCGGGTACGACCCGGCGGACTGCGCTTGGCCTTATCGTGGGCGCGCCGCTGCTGTCGGCCTGTTCCGGCGTCCAGCAGAGCCTGAGCCAGTTTACCAGCGGCAACCCGGAGGGGGGGCCCGCCGGCCCGCAGCAGCAGCCGCAGGCGGTTGGCACCGGGCAGGTCAAGATCGGGCTGATCCTGCCGTTATCGGCGTCCGGCAATGCCGGGCTCGCCGCGCAGTCGATGCGGAACGCCGCCGAAATGGCGCTGGCGGAATTCCAGAACCCGAACATCCAGCTCCTGATCAAGGACGATGGCGGCAGCCCGCAGGGCGCATCGCAAGGTGCCCAGCAGGCATTGTCCGAAGGCGCCGAGATCATTCTGGGGCCGCTGTTCGCGGGTTCGGTGCCGGCCGTCGCGCAACTGACGCGGCCGCGCGGAACCTCGGTGATCGCGTTCTCCACCGATTCGAGCGTGGCCGGGCGCGGCGTCTATCTGCTGAGCTTCCTGCCGGAGTCCGACATCAATCGCATTGTCGACTATTCCGCCGGGATCGGAAAACGCTCGTTTGCCGCGATGGTGCCGGACAACGCCTATGGCAACGTGGTCGAGGCCGCATTCAAGCAGGCGGCGGGCCGCAAGAACGGCCGCGTCGTCGCATTCGAGAAATATGGCGCCGACCGCGCGACCCCGGCGCGGACCGTGGCGCAGGCGCTCGGCCAGGCCGATGCGCTGTTGATTGCCGACGACGGCGATTCGGTGGTCGCGACCGCCGACGCGCTGACCGCTGCCGGCGCCAATCTGCACAACATCCAGCTGCTCGGCACCGGGCTGTGGGACAATCCGCGGGTGTTCGCGAGCCCGCTTCTGCAGGGCGGCCTCTATGCCGCGCCCGATCCGTCCGGCTTCCGGAGCTTCGCCGGCCGCTACCGCACCAAATACGGCAGCGAGCCGGTGCGCACCGCGACGCTTGCCTATGATGCGGTGGCGCTGATGGCGGCACTTGCCCGCACCCAGGGCGCGCAGCGCTTCGCGCCGGAGACGCTGACCAATCCGTCCGGCTTTGCCGGTATCGACGGCTTGTTCCGCTTCCGCTCCGACGGCACCAACGAGCGCGGCCTTGCGGTCATGAAGGTGGCGTCAGGTGGTGGCACGCCGGTTGCGGGCTCGCCGAAAAGCTTCGGGGCCTGATCATCGGACGCGTTTTCTTCACGCGAACCGGCGGTAGTCGATGAGTTTGATTGTGTCCTTTCGCGCGCCTCGAGTGCTTCGATCGCCTCCACGAGGTCAGTCATTTCTCAGAGGTGGTTGTTGACGCTAGCCAACCATTGCTGCTGATGTCATCTTCAAGCTCTAATGAACGCGCACCAAGTTATAAAACATCGCGTGAAGTGCGACCGCGCAAGCATGGTGTGCGATCTTCTCAGAGAAGCCGTTCGTGAGGCGTCAGTTTCGACTTCCATTATTCGTCATTCGATTCGCCACCGTCCGTAGATGGTCCCGGCTGGCTGACGATTCGTCGCTTTCGGCGTGCGATTTCAGCTCGCTTTAGTTCAATCATCGTCTCGACCATACTTAGGGCTTCTTCAGTGTCGATTTCGGGGCTCGCAACGATCCTCACGAAGCCTCCTTCCTCGAAATCATATCGAGCGATCTGTCGGCCATCCTCCTGAGAAATCGTATGTTTTAGGAAGACTTCAGCATCCTTATGAAGGGGCGGACTCAGCACTTGGGTTTCCTTTGTCTCGAAAGGTTGTGCCGAATCATAACCCCGTTCCTCACCCCCCACCATTTCTGATGTCTCACGATAAGCGGAGATAACTTGGCCGACCGCGCCGGGAGCGAATCCCTTGCGTAATAAGTAATTACGAAGCAAGTCCTCGTTTGGCATCGCGCCGGGAAAGCGATCCGCAAGCTCAGCAAAAAGAGTTGGCTCTCCGGCTGCTGCCCTGATTGCCTCTGCCTTTTCTTGTGGAGTGTGAGGATGGAGGATGCTCAATGCACGCTCGCTAACCTTCACCTCGTCCCCGACACGCTCCAAAAGCCCATATTTGTGAAGCGCAGAGATGGCTGTAGCCGACGCGCCATTCAGGGAATTGTAGCCCATGCCCTTTGCTACCACTTCACGCGGTGCGGCATGAGTATGCACGGAACGGTACAGGGCTGTTACCTTCCCGATGGCATCCGGCAAGCTGATCGCCGGGTAATTCGGGGAGCGAATACGTTTATCCATAGCTTTATCTCCAATCCTAACGCGAGATAACGTAATTCGGGGAGCCTTTCTCGTCAATCTGATTTATCCACGACTTCACGTTAGCACTGACGAAAGCGCTTGCGAGTCCTATTTTGGGCGTGTAGGCTGTTCGGGAACTACTAAGGGTGGCCGATGAGAAGAGCGTTAGGGGGTTCGTCCCTGCTTACCGACGAACTCACCAGTAACACGAAGGCCCGCCCCTGACCAGCTTTGAAGGGTCGGACAGGAACGGGCCGTGGTGAGCACCCCTTACGGGGACGTGGTGGAATTGGTAGACACAGCGGTCTTTAAAACCGAGGCTTCGCGGCATACGGGTTCAAGTCCCGTCGTCCCTACCGACCCTAAACGCTAGAAGATGCTAGCAGAATCCGAGCAGCGGCGCACTAACTCTTTTTCAGCGCGCCTCTGCTCCTTTCTTGGCAATCACGGATGGCGGCGCATTTTTCAGGCCTCGACTTTCCTCCCTTCAATCCAGCTCGCCGACCACGATCTCCTGGATCAGGATCACGCGGTGCAGGCCCGGGACGTCGCCGGTGCCGAGATCGATGATGTGCTTGGCGCGCTGATTCGGATCGCGCCCAGCGCTTGAGGATCATTTCAGCGGGTTCTTGTGGGGACGCGCTGTCCCATCAAAGTGCTGGGGAATCAGCGAACAACCCGGATTTCGTTCTTTGTGCTCGAAATGAGCGGCCGACCCATCCGTTCCGGTCGCATGAGCCTTAACCTGACCCAAGCATTCGATACATCGATAAGTGAGCGCGCGGCCGAGCCGTAGGGCTTCCTGAATGGATGTTTGACGCCATCCGCCGGTCGAGAGCCGAAGTTCCGCTTGGTCCATTCGCCAAATATGGCCCTGATCGCCATCGATTCCTAGCTGTCCCGGCCGCCACACTCAAACCGACGCACTACCGAACCGGAAGCCTCTGGGCCTGAAAACGCTCTAGGCCGCCAGATCCGCGACGACGGCGTCGAGCACCGGGAAGCCCGATTTCGTCACGCGCAGCCGTCCGTCGGCATCGACGGCGATCGCGCCTTCTTCGCGCAGCATCGCGATCCGGTGCGGATCGAGCTTTCGGCCGGAGAGCTGCGCATAGCGCTTCGGGTCGATGCCCTCGGCGAGCCGCAGCCCCATCAGCAGGAATTCGTCGGCGCGCTCTTCGCTGTTGAGGCTGTCATCGGTGACGACGCCGTGACCGCGCTCCTCGACGTTCAGCAGCCAGGCCTCGGGCCGCCGCTCGGTCGCCGTCGCGTGCCTGATGCCATCGATGTCGAGCCGGCCATGCGCGCCGGGGCCGATGCCGGCATATTCTTCGCCGCGCCAGTACACCAGATTGTGCTTGCACTCCGCGCCGGCGCGGGCGTGGTTGGAGATCTCGTAGGCCGGCAATCCCTCGCGGGCGCAGACCTCCTGGGTCACGTCGTAGAGCGCGCGCGACGTCGCTTCATCCGGCGTCTGCAATTTGCCGGCGGCATGCAGCCCGAAGAACGGCGTGCCTTCCTCGATCGTGAGCTGATAGAGCGACAAATGCTCGGCTGCTTCCGAGATCGCCTGCTTCAATTCATCGGCCCACATTCGCGGCGTCTGGTCGGGGCGCGCATAAATCAGGTCGAACGAGTAGCGATCGAATGCCGAGCGCGCGATCGCCACCGCATCGAGCGCCTCGCGCGCGGTGTGCAGACGGCCCAATGCTTTCAGCGACGCGTCGTCCAGCGCCTGCACGCCGAGCGACACGCGGTTGACGCCGGCGGTGCGATAGCCGCGAAAGCGCGTCGCCTCGACGCTGGTCGGATTGGCCTCGAGCGTCACCTCGACGTCGCGCGCGACCTGCCAGTGCTTGCCGATCGCATCGAGCACGGCGCCGACGGTCTGTGGCTGCATCAGCGACGGCGTGCCGCCGCCGAGGAAGATCGAGGACACCTCGCGGCCCGGCACCCGCGCCGCGGTGGTCTCGATCTCGCGGGCGAAGGCGCGCACGAAGCGGTCCTCGTCGACGGGCGCATGCCGGACGTGGCTATTGAAATCGCAATACGGGCATTTCGACAGGCAGAACGGCCAGTGCACGTAGACGCCAAACGCCTCTCGTTGAGCGGCTTCTCGTTCAGCGTGGCTCAAGGCAGATCTCCGCGAGCTTCACGAAGGCGCGGGCGCGATGCGACAGGCCGAGCCCGAGCGGCGGCAGGCCGTGCTTCTCGATGCTGGTCATCTCGCCGAAGGTCCGCGTGTAACCGTCCGGCAGGAAGGCCGGATCATAGCCGAAGCCGGCGGTGCCGCGCGGCGGCCAGACCAGGGTTCCATCGGCGCGGGCCTCGACCTCCTCGAGATGATCGTCCGGCCAGGCCACGCATAGCGCGGAGACGAAATGCGCCTTGCGCTGCTCCGGCACGGTGGCGCCGCGCTCCTGCAGCAGCCGCTCGATCCGCGTCATCGCCGCCATGAAGTCCTTGCCCTCGCCGGCCCAGCGCGCGGAATAGATTCCGGGCGCGCCGTCGAGCGCATCGACCACGAGACCCGAATCGTCGGCGAAGGCCGGCAATCCCGTCGCCTTCGCCGCTGCGATCGCCTTGATCGCCGCATTGGTGCGAAAGCTGTCGCCGGTCTCTTCTGGCTCAGCCAGATCGAGCTCGCCGGCCGACACCGCCTCCACGCCATGCGGCGCCAGCAGTTCCCGCATCTCGGCAAGCTTGCCGGGATTATGGGTGGCGATGACGAGTCTTCCGGTGATTCGGCGATGCATGACCAATCAGACTACGCGACCGCGATCTTTTGCAAGTCGACCAGACGCGCGACACCTTTGCGCGCCAGCGCCATCAGCGCCAGGAATTCGTCTTGCGTGAACGGCGTCTTCTCGGCGGTGCCCTGTACCTCGATGATCCGGCCGTCGCCGGTCATGACGAAATTGGCATCGGTCTCGGCCTCGGAGTCCTCGGCATAGTCGAGATCGAGCACCGGCGTGCCCTGGTAGATGCCGCAGGAGATCGCCGCCACATTGTCGCGCAACACGTTGGTCTTCAGCATGTTGCGGGTCTTCATCCAGTTGATGCAGTCGGCCAGTGCCACCCATGCACCGGTGATCGAGGCGGTGCGGGTGCCGCCGTCGGCCTGGATGACGTCGCAATCGACCGTGATCTGGCGCTCGCCGAGCGCCTCGAGATCGACGGCCGCGCGCAGCGAGCGGCCGATCAGCCGCTGGATCTCGACCGTACGGCCGCCCTGCTTGCCGGCCGAGGCCTCGCGGCGGGTGCGTTCCAGGGTGGCGCGCGGCAGCATGCCGTATTCGGCGGTGACCCAGCCGCGGCCCTGGCCCTTCAGCCATGGCGGCAGCCGCTCTTCCAGCGTCGCGGTGACCAGCACATGGGTGTCGCCGAACTTCACCATGCAGGAACCCTCGGCATATTTGACGACGCCGCGTTCCAGCGACACGGGACGCAGTTCATCGGGTGCACGGCGGCTTGGCCGCATGAAATCCTCCAAAAATCCGACAGATATGGCTGGGCGTGCTTGTAGGAGGGGCAGGGGGCAGCGGCAAGGGTTTTGGCAAGGGTTTTGGCGAGGGTTTTCGGCCCCGGTATCAAGGGGTGAATGCCGCTTGTCACCGGCCCTCCGGATCGACAAATTAGGCGGTAATTGTGAGGGACTGGAGTGTGACTCATCACGATCCGATCGGCCTGATCGCCCCGCATGCCGGGCTCGCCCAGCTCAACGAGCGTTCGCGCGACATTTTTCGTCAAATCGTCGAAAGCTACCTCGCCACCGGCGAACCGGTCGGCTCGCGCAACATCTCGCGCCTGATCGCATTACCGCTGTCGCCGGCCTCGGTCCGCAATGTGATGTCGGATCTCGAGCAGCTCGGCTTGATCTATGCGCCGCACACCTCGGCCGGCCGATTGCCGACCGAGCTCGGCCTGCGTTTCTTCGTCGACGCCCTGATGCAGGTCGGCGACCTCACCGAGGCCGATCGTCAATCGATCCAGACCCAGCTTGCGGCCGTCGGCCGTGCGCAATCCGTCGAGGCGGCGCTCGGCGAGGCGTTGACGCGGCTATCGGGCTTGACCCGCGCCGCGGCTGTCGTGCTGACCCAAAAGTCGAATGCACGGCTGAAGCACATCGAATTCGTGCGGCTGGAGCCGGAAAAGGCGCTGGTCGTGCTGGTCGGCGAAGACGGTCAGGTCGAGAACCGCGTGCTGGCGCTGCCGCCGGGTGTTCCGTCCTCGGCCCTGACGGAAGCGACCAATTTCCTCAATGCGCGGATTCGCGGCCGGACGCTGGCCGAAGCACGGCTCGAGCTCGAGACGGCATTGACGCAAAACCGCGCCGAGCTCGATCAGCTCACGCAAAAGGTCGTCGCGGCCGGCATCGCGAGCTGGTCCGGCGGCGAGAACGAGGACCGCCAGCTGATCGTGCGCGGTCACGCCAACCTGCTCGAGGATCTCCATGCGCTCGACGATCTCGAGCGCATCAAGTCGCTGTTCGACGATCTCGAAACCAAGCGCGGCGTGATCGATCTGCTCGGCCGCGCCGAGCGTGGCGAAGGCGTGCGGATTTTCATCGGTTCGGAGAACAAGCTGTTCTCGCTGTCTGGTTCCTCCACCATCATCGCGCCCTATGGCGACGCCCAGGGCCGGATCGTCGGCGTGCTCGGCGTGATCGGGCCGACCCGGCTGAACTATGCGCGGGTGATCCCGACCGTTGACTATGCCGCGCGCATCGTCAGCAAGATGCTGGGCGGCTGACCGGAGCGGATTTCGCTTTCATTTGACGGGTTTCGTTCACCCAAGCCGGAGATCCCTCTGCCCGAAACCGGTATGTTGCGCTTGATTTTCGCCGCCTAAAGCACGATATCCCGGGCAGCCAATCCCCAAGATTTGAACCGACGCGAGTTTTCGAGAAGGCAAGCCATGACCGATCCGAACCGGGCCAATGACAACAGCGAGAATTCGGCGCCGACGGGTGAGCCCGTGGTCTCGAAGCCCTACATCATGCCTGACGATCCCGAGGCCGGATCGGCGGAGGCGCTGGCCAAGGAACTCGCCGAGGCGAAGGACCGGACGCTGCGCACGCTGGCCGAGATGGAGAACCTCCGGCAGCGCACCCGCCGCGAGGTGGCCGACGCCAAGACCTATGGCATCACCGGCTTTGCCCGCGACGTGCTCGATATCGCCGACAATCTGCAGCGCGCGCTCGACGCCGTGCCGGCCGAGACCAAGGAAGCCGCCGATCCCGGCCTGAAGGCGCTGCTCGAAGGCGTCGAGCTGACCGAGCGTTCGCTGCTCAACGCGCTGGAGAAGAACGGCGTCAAGAAGTTCGATCCGATCGGCGAGAAGTTCGATCCGAACTTCCAGCAGGCGATGTTCGAGGTGCCCGATGCGTCGGTGCCGTCCGGCACCGTGGTGCAGGTGGTGCAGGCCGGCTACATGATCGGCGAGCGCATCCTGCGTCCGGCGCTGGTCGGCGTCTCCAAGGGCGGCGCCAAGGCCGCTCCCTCTGCCGACATCACGGTCTGATCGGTCCAACTCCGGCTCTGAAGGTGTGAGCGCGCTGTCCTGGCTTCACGGCAGCGGCTTCTCATGTGCCTTCGGCCAGTAGGTGCCGAAATTCCAGAGATTTCCTTCCGGATCACGGCAGGCGAAATCACGGCTGCCATAGTCGGTGTTGCGCAGTTCCATCTCGATCTTTGCACCCGCAGCCCTCACCTTCGCATGCAGGGCGTCGGGATCGTCGACGGCGACGTAGATCGAATCGGTGCGGCGGCCGCTGAAGTCCCCGACGAGCTTGCCATAGGCATCGTCGCGTGCCTGCCCCAGCATCAGAATCGAGGAACCGTAGGCGAGCTCGGCATGGTGGATCACGCCGCCATCGCGATAGATCACGTGCTCGGTGAATCCGATCACCGTCTTGAGCCAGGCGGTCATCGCCTCGGCGTCGTTGCAGCGCAGGGTCGGGTAGATGCGGGGCGGTTCGATGTTGTGCGTCACGGTGACCTCGTTGGTTGATGACGTCACACTGCACGAGCCAACGCGGTCCCGGCTTGAAGGTTTGTTACCAGTCCGGCAGCCCGTCGTCGGCGTGAACCAGCCGGCGGTCGGTGAGCGCCTGGCGACGCGCCCAGGCGGTTGGCGGTTCGCCGGCGAATTCGACGAACTCGCGGGCAAGGTGGGCCTGGTCGGCATAGCCGCTGTCCGCCGCGATCCCTGCCCAGCCGGGCGCACACCCGCTCAGTGCCAGCCGGCTCGCCCGGTGAAACCGCATCATGCGCGCCAGCGATTTCGGCGCGAGGCCGAGCTCTGATCGAAACCGGCTGACCAGATGCTTGCGGCTCCAGCCGATCTCGTCGGCCAGTGCGGTGATGCTGACGGCACCAGCCGAGCGCGCCAGCCGTCGATAGGCGAACGCCACTTCTGGCGACGGCGTGTGGCGGGCGCGGCGGAGCACGAAGGCCTCGATCAGGTCGAAGCGGCGCTGCCAGCACGTCACCGCGCCGAGCTGCTGGCGCAGACGATGGCCATCATGGCCGAGCACATCGTCGAGTTCGACCATCTGTCCGACCAGGTCGGTCACGGCGCCGCCGAAGAAGCGGTAAGCGCCGAGCGGCGTGAAATCCACCTGCACGCAGGCAGCCTGGCCGTCGGACTCGATATAGACCGGCCCCGCATGCAGGCCGGCCGCAAAGCTCGATTGACGATCGGTCGCGCGCGGCTCGCGCGACAGCGCGATCAGGAATGGCGAGCCGAAGCTGATGATCAGCGGCACGATGAGCGGCGCGCTCTGCCGCTGCGCGAACCGGCCGGCCGCGGTCTCGCGATAACCGGTGATACGCAC
Organism: Bradyrhizobium sp. USDA 3364; assembly: GCF_054056355.1. Lineage (NCBI taxonomy): Bacteria > Pseudomonadati > Pseudomonadota > Alphaproteobacteria > Hyphomicrobiales > Nitrobacteraceae > Bradyrhizobium > Bradyrhizobium sp. USDA 3364. The sequence continues at coordinate 2,750,772 of NZ_JBSRYG010000002.1, read as the reverse complement.
GATCAGGCCCGCCATCCGCGGCGAAGGCGGGCGCTGCGCGAGATCGAACGCAATGGGTGACGCGAACTCGGCCATGCGGATCTCGCGCGAGGCAGTGTGTCAGGCGATATCCGACGACTGGATGCGCTTGACGCCGGCCTTGGCCATGTCGTCCCAGGCCTTGGCGAGCGATCCCTGGGTGTCGATGCCGCGGCAGGCATCTTCCACCACATAGGTCTCGAAGCCGGCCTTGCGCGCATCGAGCGCGGTCCAGGCCACGCAGAAATCGGTGGCGAGCCCGGCCACGAAGACACGCTCGACGTTGCGCGCCTTCAGATAGGCGGCAAGCCCGGTGGTGGTCTTGCCGTCGGCCTCGGTGAAGGCGGAGTAGCTGTCGACGTCCTTGTGAAAACCCTTGCGGATGATCAGCTCGGCCTGCGGGATCGCGAGGTCCTTCGACAGCGAGGCGCCGTCGGTGCCCTGCACGCAGTGGTCGGGCCAAAGTACCTGCTTGCCATAGGCGAGATCGATGGTCTCGAACGGCTTCTTGCCGGAATGGGTCGAGGCGAACGAGACGTGTCCGGGCGTGTGCCAGTCCTGCGTCATCACCACATTGGCAAAGCTCTTGGCGATCCTGTTGATGACTGGCACCACCTGCTCGCCGTCCTTCACCGCAAGACTGCCGCCGGGCAGGAAGCAGTTCTGGACGTCGATCACGAGCAGCGCGCAGCCGTCGTCGGGCTTGATCGCAGCCGCCCGGAGGCTCCTTGGAACCAGCGTCGCGAGCGCCAGCGTACCGAGGCCTGCAACAACCTGTCGTCGATCCAACATCGCGCCCCTCCTCGCTTTGCGTGATACCTCGGCGAGGAGGCTAGTTCCGTTCGTGGGCCGGCGAAAGTGCGATTTTTTGCGGCCGATTACGAAGGGCCGATCAGCCGCGCGGCTGGATGCCGTCGCGCACCGCGCGGAAGCGCGGAAAGGCCGTTTCCCAATCGGTGCGCGGCGAGCTGCCGATCACGCGCATCGACGTTTGCGCGCCGAACCGCAGCCACTGCACGATGGTCACCGGGGTGTTGTCCTTGCCGCTGACGGCGTCGATCCGCGTCTCGAAGCCGGGCTGGCCGTCGATCCGGATCGGTTCGGACATGGTGATCCGCCCGTCGCGCACGCCGGGGATCGTGGTGGCGATCTGCTGGGCGAAGCGGCCGCGATCATCCGGTGTGGCCGGAGCCGAAGCGATGACGCCGAGCAGCATGAAGGGCTTGGTCTCAAGAGCCTTGTCGTCGCCATCGGCCATCAGCAGCGCCGCGCCCGGCGCCAGCATGCGGACATTCTTGAAGCTGCTGAGTTCGGTGACCTTGAACGGCATCATGCCGAGCTGCTCGTCGACCGGCACCTCCTTGCGGATCTCGGCAGAGGCGAACATCTGCCGGACGGCGTCGTCGGTGTAGATCTTGCTCGCGTTCTCCGGCACCTGCACCGCGACATAGCCGGAGAAGGTCGGTCCGGGCAGGATCATGGAATAGCGCCGCACATTGCTGGTGCCGTCGCGCGCGCTCTCCACGGTGTAGTAGGCAAGGCCGGCCGGCGTCTCGAGGCTCTCGGGCTTGATGTTTCCGGCGCCGGCGGGATTGGCCTTGAAGGCGTTCACGACCTCGTTGTAGGCGCCCGCAGGCAGATCGGCGACCAGGACCTTCACGCCTTGATCCTCGGTCTCGAAGCCGATGAACGATTTGGCGCGGACCAGGCCCACCAGCGGTTTCATCCCGACATGCGCGCCCGGCGGAAACACCACGTCGGCGGCAAAGCCACGACAGGTGGCGGCAATCAGCAAGGCAACCGCAGCGAGAACTCGAAAAGGCGTCATGGGGGATCTACCGGTTTTGCTTCGTGGCCGCGCAACGGGGCCGGTGCAGGGCTGGATGGCCTCTTTCAGTCGGACCGCTTTTAGCGGTTTTGATGACCCTGCAACAGGCCGCCAAGTCTCCGCTTTGGGCTTCGAGGCCCGATTCCATGGGCTTTTCGCCCTGATTGGCAGGCACTTTCCAGTTTCCCGACGTTTCCGCGACTGGCCACCAGCGGCCAAACAGCGCGGCCTGTACCCGGGGGCCGCATTCGCATACGACGTTTGTGAGCGTTTACTCAACAGCGCTGACGTCGCGCGGCGGGCGTTTGCGGGCGAACGGCGGGTGGCATCATTGCCGATTTGTTAACTTGGCCGGGGGTTGCCTTGGGGTTGAACCGGCGCGCAGTCGGGCTGACACAATCTTTCAAACGTCAGTCTTTTCAGGCCTCAACGTTGCGTCCAGTCCTTGCGGGCAGGACCCTCTCTCCTATATCAGGCTCACCGTCGCAATATCGCGAGTATGTGAACGTCTGGGGGTTCGGTACGGAGCGCCGTCAGGGCCCAACCAACCTGCCGTAGCAAAGAGGATATCAAAACCATGGGTAAGGTCATTGGGATCGACCTCGGCACCACGAATTCGTGCGTTGCCGTGATGGATGGCAAGAACGCCAAGGTGATCGAGAATGCCGAGGGCATGCGGACGACGCCGTCGATCGTTGCCTTCACCGACGATGGCGAGCGCCTCGTCGGCCAGCCGGCGAAGCGCCAGGCGGTGACCAATCCCGAGCGTACGTTCTTTGCGGTGAAGCGCCTCATCGGCCGCCGCTATGACGACCCGATGGTCGAGAAGGACAAGAAGCTCGTTCCCTACAAGATCGTCAAGGCATCGAACGGCGACGCCTGGGTCGAAGCCGACGGCAAGACCTATTCGCCCTCGCAGGTCTCGGCCTTCATCCTGCAGAAGATGAAGGAGACCGCTGAGGCGCATCTCGGCCAGAAGGTCGAGCAGGCCGTCATCACGGTTCCCGCTTATTTCAACGACGCGCAGCGTCAGGCCACCAAGGATGCCGGCAAGATCGCCGGTCTCGAAGTGCTGCGCATCATCAACGAGCCGACGGCTGCCGCGCTCGCCTACGGTCTCGACAAGTCGAAGTCCGGCACCATCGCCGTGTACGACCTCGGCGGCGGCACCTTCGACGTCTCGATCCTCGAGATCGGTGACGGCGTGTTCGAGGTGAAGTCGACCAACGGCGACACCTTCCTCGGCGGTGAGGACTTCGACATGCGCCTGGTCGGCTATCTCGCCGACGAGTTCCAGAAGGAGCAGGGCATCAACCTGCGCAACGACAAGCTCGCCTTGCAGCGCCTGAAGGAAGCCGCTGAAAAGGCCAAGATCGAGTTGTCGTCGACCACGCAGACCGAGATCAACCTGCCGTTCATCACGGCTGACCAGACCGGTCCGAAGCATCTGACGATGAAGCTGACCCGCGCCAAGTTCGAGGCGCTGGTGGCCGATCTCGTCGAGAAGACCATCGAACCGTGCCGCAAGGCGCTGAAGGATGCCGGCCTGACCGCCGGCGAGATCGGCGAAGTGGTGCTGGTCGGCGGCATGACCCGCATGCCCAAGATCCAGGAAGTGGTGAAGCAGTTCTTCGGCAAGGAGCCGCACAAGGGCGTCAACCCCGACGAAGTCGTGGCGATCGGCGCTGCGATCCAGGCCGGCGTGCTGCAGGGCGACGTCAAGGACGTGCTGCTGCTCGACGTGACCCCGCTGTCGCTGGGCATCGAGACGCTGGGCGGCGTGTTCACCCGCATCATCGACCGCAACACCACGATCCCGACCAAGAAGAGCCAGGTGTTCTCGACCGCCGAAGACAATCAGGGCGCCGTCACCATCCGCGTCTTCCAGGGCGAGCGTGAAATGGCGGCCGACAACAAGATGCTCGGCCAGTTCGACCTGATGGGCATTCCGCCGGCTCCGCGCGGCATGCCGCAGATCGAGGTGACCTTCGACATCGACGCCAACGGCATCGTCAACGTCTCGGCCAAGGACAAGGCGACCGGCAAGGAACAGCAGATCCGGATCCAGGCATCCGGCGGTCTGTCCGAGGCCGACATCGACAAGATGGTCAAGGACGCCGAGGTCAACGCGGCCGAGGACAAGAAGCGCCGCGAGGCCGTCGACGCCAAGAACCACGCCGATGGCCTGGTTCATTCGACCGAGAAGGCTCTGGCCGAACACGGTTCGAAGATCGCCGACACCGAACGCCGTGCGATCGAAGACGCCGTCAGCGACCTCAAGGAAGCGCTGAAGGGCGACGACGCCGAGGCGATCAAGGCCAAGACCAACACGCTGGCGCAGGCTTCGATGAAGCTCGGCGAGGCCATGTACAAGCAGCAGGCCGAGGCGGACGCGGCCAAGGACGCTGCGAAGGATGACGTTGTCGACGCGGAGTTCACCGAGGTCGACGACGACAAGAACAACAAGAAGTCTGCTTAAGCGCGGGCTAGCGATCATGACCCTCACACCAATGAGTACGCGCCGCGTCTCGGAGGAGTGGGGGTCATTTTTCTTTAAGGCGATCGCTGCATCTTCCAGACAGGCGCAATCCTTGACGCAATCGTTAGCGATGGCGATGAACTTCGGACGGAATTGAAGGATGTCCACCAAGCGCTGCTATTACGAGACCCTCGAGGTCGAGCGGAACGCGGACGAGACCAAGCTGAAATCGGCTTTCCGCAAGCTCGCGATGAAATGGCATCCGGACAAGAATCCGGGCGACGCCACCAGCGAAGTCCGGTTCAAGGAAATCAACGAAGCCTATGAGGTGTTGAAGGACGGTGACAAGCGCGCCGCCTACGACCGCTTCGGCCATGCCGCCTTCGAGCAGGGCATGGGCGGCGGCGGCCCCGGCTTCGGCGCCGGCTTCGCCTCGTCCTTCTCCGACATCTTCGAGGATCTGTTCGGCATGGCCGGGCAGCGCCGCAGCGGCGGCCGCGAACGCGGCGCCGACCTGCGCTACAACATGGAGATCACGCTCGAGGAGGCTTTCCAGGGCAAGACCGCGCAGATCGAGATCCCGGTCTCGGTCACCTGCGAATCGTGCTCGGGCACCGGCGCCAAGGCCGGCACCAAGCCGAAGACCTGCTCGCATTGCGGCGGCGCCGGGCGTATCCGGCAGGCCCAGGGCTTCTTCACGCTGGAGCGGACCTGCCCCGGCTGCCAGGGCCGCGGCCAGATGATCGAGGACGCCTGCACCTCCTGCGCCGGTTCCGGCCGGGTGACGCGCGAGCGCACGCTGTCGGTCAACATTCCTCCGGGCGTCGAGGACGGCACCCGTATTCGTCTCGCCGGTGAAGGCGAGGCCGGCGTCCGCGGCGGCCCGCCCGGCGACCTCTACATCTTCCTCTCGCTGACCACGCACCAGTTCTTCCAGCGCGACGGCGCCGACCTGCACTGCCGCGTGCCGATCTCGATGGTCACCGCAGCGCTCGGCGGCGAGTTCGAGGTGCCGACCATCGACAAGGGCAAGACCAAGGTGAAGGTGCCGGCCGGCACTCAGTCCAGCCGGCGATTCCGCATCGCATCAAAGGGCATGCCGGTGCTCCGTTCGCGCCAGACCGGCGACATGTATGTCCAGGTCGTGGTTGAAACCCCGCAGAATCTGACCAAGAAACAGCAAGAACTGCTGATGGAGTTCGAAAAGCTATCGTCCGGCGCAACCCAGCCGGAGGCAGCGGGTTTCTTCTCTAAGGTCAAGGACTTCTTCGGAAGCCGCTCCGTCTAGCCGCAGTCGTTATGCTTGACCGTAACGACTTCGATCTATACGTGTTTATGACCGTTTTCTGACAACCGCTCGATTGTGCGGTCCCCGCCTGGTAGCGACATGCCTTTGCAATCGTCCGTGCGTGCGTCGAAGAAGCCCCTCCGTCTCGACGACGAGGTTCGTTTTCTCCGTTCATGGATGGAGAAGCCGCTGCATATGGGCGCAGTGATGCCGTCCGGACGGCTGCTTGCGCGCACCATGGCGCAATATGTCGATGTGGACGCGGAAGGGCCGGTCGTCGAACTTGGGCCGGGCACCGGGGCGATCACCAGTGCATTGATCGAGCATGGCGTCGATCAGAAGCGGCTTGTCCTGGTCGAATACAATCCCGGTTTCTGCGCTTTGCTGCGCGAACGCTATCCGCAGGCCAAGGTGGTCCAAGGCGACGCCTACAGGCTGCGCGATACGCTGTGGGAGGTGCTGAAGACTCCCGCCTCCGCCATGGTCTCCGGCCTGCCGTTGGTCACCAAGCCGATGCTGACGCGCCTGAGGCTGGTCCGTGACGCCTTCATGGCGCTCGCTCCGGGCGCGCCCTTCGTGCAGTTCACCTATTCGGTGGTGCCCCCGATTCCGAAGTCTCTGCCCGGCGTGTCCACAGAAGCCTCCGAGCGGATCTGGATGAACCTTCCGCCGGCGCGGGTCTGGGTGTATCGCAAGGGCTGATCGCTCGGTGCTGTCGCGCTGGGCGTGAGCCCAACCTGCGATTTCAAAATGTCCGCGCTGAAAATCCTCGTGATCCCGGGATCGCTTCGATCAGGCTCGCTCAATGCGAAGCTGGCGGCCGTGCTGGCACACGAGATCGCGCAGCTAGGCGCCGACGTTTCCCGCATCTCGCTCGATGATTTTCCGCTGCCGATCTATGACGGCGACCTGCAGGCCAAATCGGGCGTGCCGCAGCATGCCGTCAATCTGAAGCGGATGATCGGCGCCCATCATGGCGTGCTGATCGTGACGCCGGAATACAATTCCTCGGTGCCGGCGCTGGTGAAGAACACGATCGACTGGGTGAGCCGCGTGCAGGATCCGCATGAGTCCCGCGGCCAGGTGTTCCATGGCCGCGCCTTCGCGATCGCGGCGGCATCCGGCAACCGGCTCGGCGGCATGCGCGCGTTGGCGGCGCTGCGCCTGATCCTGTCGGCATGCCACGCCACCGTGATCCCGAACCAGCTCGCGCTGTCATTCGCCGAGCAGGCCTATGACGACATGGATCGTCTGAAGCACCAGGGCGACATCGAAGCGATGCGGGCGCTGGTGCGGCAGCTGATCGACCATTCCCAACGCATGATGTGAGGTGAGATGCAGCCAGCCCAGATCGCTCCAAGGATCGCTCCAAGAGACCGGTTGATTGTGGCGCTCGATCTGCCGTCGGTCGCCAGCGCCGAGGCGATGATCGACAGGCTCGGCGACAGCGTCACCTTCTACAAGATCGGCTATCAGCTCGGTTACGCCGGCGGCCTCGCGCTGGCGCAGCAACTCGCGGGCCGCGGCAAGAAAGTCTTCCTCGATCTCAAGCTGCACGACATCGGCAACACGGTTGCGCGCGGCGTCGAAAGCGTCGCCGGTCTCGGCGCGACCTTTCTCACCGTGCATGCCTACCCGCAGACCATGAAGGCGGCGGTCGAGGCGCGCGCAGGCTCCGGCCTGAAGGTCCTCGCGGTGACGGTGCTGACCTCCTACGACGACAGCGACCTGCATGCGGCGGGCTATCGCCTCAACGTCTCCGATCTCGTCGAGGCGCGCGCCAGGCAGGCGCAGGCGCTCGGTGTCGACGGTCTCGTCAGCTCGCCCGAGGAAGCCGCCGCCCTGCGCAAGATCGTCGGCGATCAGATGAACCTCGTGACGCCGGGCATCCGCCCTGCGGGCTCCGCCACCGGCGACCAGAAGCGCATCATGACGCCGGCACGTGCGATCACGGCCGGCGCTGACTATCTGGTGGTCGGGCGCCCGGTGATGGAAGCCGCCGATCCGAAGGCCGCCGCCGAAGCCATTCACGCCGAGATCGCCCAGGCACTCGCCTGAACCAACAACAAGGGAGACCAGAGATGGCGAAGGGATACTGGATTGGACGCGTCGACGTTCACAATGAGGAAGGCTACAAGCCGTACATGGCGGCCAATACGGCCATCTTCCAGAAATTCGGCGGCAAGTTCATTGTCCGCGGCGGCAAGTTCACCGGCGTGGAAGGCCAGAGCCGTTCGCGCAACGTCGTGATCGAATTCCCGGACTATCAGACCGCGCTCGCCTGCTACAATTCGCCGGAATATCAGGCCAACATCAAGGTGCGGCAGCCCCACTCGATCGCCGACCTCATCATCATCGAGGGCCACGAGAGCCCCTAGCCGGGGCGACGGGTTCGGTTGCCGGAACAGTCTTGGCTCGCTATATCGCGTGGAGAGGTGAGCCATGGCTGACATGCGTCTGATTGTTGCGGGAGCCGGCGGCCGGATGGGCCGCACGCTGACGCGGGTGATTTCCGAAACCCCGGGGGCGGTGCTGGTCGGCGCGCTGGAGGCGCCGGGCTCGGAACTGCTCGGCAAGGACGCCGGCGTGCTCGCCGGCCTTCCGGCCAATGACGTCAAGCTGTCGGCGGATCTGTGGTCGATGTCGGCGGGTGCCGACGGCATTCTGGACTTCACCGTGCCGGCCGCGACCATCGCCAATGTCGCGATCGCGGCCGAGCGCGGCCTCGTGCACGTCATCGGCACCACCGGCATGTCGCAGTCCGACGACGCGGTGATCCGGAGCGTCACCAACCGCGCCATCGTGGTGAAGTCGGGCAATATGAGCCTCGGCGTCAATCTGCTCGCTGCGCTCGTCAAGCGCGTCGCGCAATCGCTCGACCAGAGTTTTGACATCGAAATTCTCGAGCTGCATCACAAGCTGAAGATCGATGCGCCGTCGGGCACCGCCCTGATGCTCGGCGAAGCCGCCGCCGCGGGACGCGGAATCGCGCTCGATCAGCACTCGGCGCGCGGCCGCGATGGACTGACAGGCGCGCGGCGTGCCGGCGATATCGGCTTTGCCTCGTTGCGCGGCGGCACCGCCGCGGGCGATCACAGCGTGATCTTTGCCGGTCCCTCCGAGCGCATCACGCTCTCGCATCATGCCGAGGACCGCGCGCTGTTCGCGCAGGGCGCGCTGAAGGCGGCGCTGTGGGCGCATGGCAAGAAGCCCGGCATGTATTCGATGGCCGACGTTCTCGGGTTGAGCGACTGAGGTCGCTCGAGATCAAATCCAAATAAGCGAAACGGAATCTGAAATGAGTGATCGTCTTCTTGTGCTCGTTCGTCACGGTCAGAGCGAATGGAATCTGAAGAACCTCTTCACAGGGTGGAAGGACCCTGATCTCACCGAGCAGGGCATCACTGAAGCCAAGGATGCCGGCCGCAAGCTGAAGGCGCAGGACCTGTCGTTCGATGTCGCCTTTACCTCCGATCTCACGCGCGCGCAGCACACGCTGAAGCTGATGCTGGAAGAGATCGGCCAGACCGGCCTGCCGACCACGAAGAATCTCGCACTCAATGAGCGCGACTATGGCGATCTCTCCGGCCTCAACAAGGACGACGCCCGCAAGAAATGGGGCGAGGACCAGGTGCTGATCTGGCGCCGTTCCTACGACGTGCCGCCGCCCGGCGGCGAAAGCCTGAAGGACACGCTGGCGCGCACGCTGCCCTATTACGTGCAGGAGATCCTGCCCGGCGTGCTGCGCGGCCAGCGCACGCTGATCGCCGCCCACGGCAATTCGCTGCGCGCGCTGATCATGGTGCTGGAGAAGCTCTCGCCGGAGCAGATCCTCAAGCGCGAGCTCGCCACCGGCGCGCCGGTGGTCTACCGGCTCAACGCCGATTCCACCGTGGCCTCAAAGGTCGATCTCGCCGCTTAACCAACGCTCAACCCGTCATCCTGAGGAGCGCGCTCTTGCGCGCGTCTCGAAGGATGCACGGCCCCGCTGGTGGCCGTCGACCCTTCGAGGGCCGCTGAAGAAGCGGCCACCTCAGGGTGACGGTGAGGGACCGAAGGCCCCCGCACCAAGACGCCTAATGCAACCCGACCTGGCCGGCTTCCCAGCCCAGCATCGCCTGCTTGCGGGTGACGCCCCAGTGATAGCCGGTCAGCGCGCCGCTCTTGCCGAGTGCGCGATGGCACGGCACCACGAACGACACCGGGTTGCGGCCGACCGCGGCGCCGACCGCGCGTGAGGCCTTCGGGTTGTTGATGTTGCAGGCGATGTCGGAATAGCTGACCGCACGGCCCATCGGGATCTTGAGCAGCGTTTCCCAGACCCGCACCTCGAAGTCGGTGCCGATCAGGACGACGCGGAGCGGCTGGTCCGCCCGCCACAACCGCGTATCGAACACGCGCTGCGCCAGCGCGGTGGTGCCGTCGGTGTCCTCGACATAGGTTGCGTTCGGCCAGCGTCGCTTCATGTCCGCGAATGCGGTCTGCTCGTCGCCGGGGTCGGCGAAGGCAAGCCCCGCCAGCCCGCGGTCGGTTGCGATCACGATCGCGGTGCCGAACGGCGAGGGGTGGAAGCCGTAGCGCAGCGTCATGCCGCCGCCGCCGGTCTTCCATTCGCCTGGAGACATCGCCTCGTGCGTGACAAACAGATCGTGCAGCCGTCCCGGGCCCGAGAGGCCGGAGTCGAGTGCCGCGTCGAGCACGCTGGCGGAATCGCGCAGCAGGTTCTTGGCGTGGTCCAGCGTCAGCGCCTGCATGAAGGCCTTCGGCGTCAGCCCGGCCCAGCGGCGGAACAGGTGGTGCAGCTCATCCGGCGTCACGGCGGCGGCATCGGCCATCGCTTCGATGGTCGGCTGCGTACGCCAATGTTCCGAGATGAACGCGATGGCGCGCCGCACTGAATCATAGTCGCGCAGGGCGGCGCTCTGGAGGCCCGGCTTGGCCAGGCGCTGATCATGTATGGCGAGTGTCATCATGGTGTCTGATTTAGGAGCCATGGCGCGTCCAAACCACCCGATTTCTGACAAGCATGATCCGGAAAAATGGGGACCGGTTTTCCGGCAAGATCATGCTCAAACGAAGTTCGACTAGGCGATGGGATTGTAAGTGGGGCCGCGTTTGGCGGCATTCAGCGCAGCTGTTAAGGCTTTGGAAAAACTGGCCTTTTCATCCGGGCCGAGGAAGCTGCCGACGCTGACCCGGCGGCCCCGGGACACCAGGTAAAGCCGCTCGATGCCGAACTCCTCATGCGAGATCTGTTCGAACCGGACCCAGAGCGGATTGAGCACCCATTCGACCACATGGCCGCGGTGGCTGATCCTGCGCACCCGCAGTTCCGACGGCGTCACGGTGATCTCCTCACTCGCCTTGGCGGTGCGGAAATTGACCTTGAATGCCCAGTAGATCACCAGCACGTCGAGGCCGAAGAAACCGAAGATCGGCCAGGCACCCAGCCACCAGAACACCGCGCCGGCGATGAAGCTGACCACGGTGACGAACGACATCAGCACGATAAAGCCCGTGCGGTTCAGCGAGCGGTGCGGCGTCAGCAGCGCCGAGAACAGTTTCGGCTCGGCCTCGTCAGGGCCGGTCGCCTCGGCTTCGCTCGCGGGATCAAAGTCGTTGCCTGCGGTCATGACGTGTCAGTATATCCCGTTCATGGCCAAAATCATCCGCTCTCAACGCGCCAGCACGCCAAGCATTCGGTCCGCGCCGAAGAAGAAAGCCGCGAAAGCGGCAAAGAAGCTGTCCAAACGCGCGGCAAAAAAGCTGCCCGCAAAGGCCGTCAAGAAGGTCGCAAAGCCCAGGCCATGGTCGGCGGAGGAGGTCTACGAGGCCTTCGACCGGTTCCGCAAGGCCAACCCCGAGCCGAAGGGCGAGCTCGAGCATCTCAATCCCTACACGCTGCTGGTTGCGGTGGTGCTGTCGGCGCAGGCGACCGACGCCGGCGTCAACAAGGCGACACGAGCGCTGTTTGAGGTCGCCGATACGCCGGAGAAGATGCTTGCGCTCGGCGAAGACAAAGTGCGCGAGTACATCAAGACCATCGGGCTCTATCGCAACAAGGCCAGGAACGTCATCGCGCTCTCGGAGAAGCTGATCGCTGAATTCGGCGGCGAGGTGCCGCGCACTCGCGCCGAAATCGAGTCATTGCCCGGCGCCGGCCGCAAGACCGCAAATGTCGTGCTCAACATGGCGTTCGGCGAACACACGATGGCGGTCGACACCCATGTGTTTCGCGTCGGCAACCGCACCGGGCTTGCACCCGGCAAGACGCCGCTTGAGGTCGAATTGGGACTGGAGAAGGTGATCCCGACGGAGTTCATGCTGCACGCCCATCACTGGCTGATCCTGCATGGCCGCTACACCTGCCTCGCGCGCGGGCCACGTTGCGAAGTATGTCTGATCAATGATCTCTGCCGGTGGCCGGAGAAGACTGTCTGATGAGGCATGATCGTCATCGTGTGCTAGTAGAGCGTTTTCGGTAGCGTGCCTGAGGGAGTGTAGTGTGGCAGAGCAGGTTCAAGACGGTCCGTCACCCGCCACTCAGACCGCGCCTGGCCCGGCGGCAGTGCCAGTCACGCCGAAATCCGCGACGAAGGGCTTCTGGGGCCGCTTCGCGATCCCGCTGTTCGCGGTGCTCGTCGCGCTCGCCTTCGTCGTGGTGGCAACCAGCCGTTGGAACGCGTGGGTCGGCGCCGCCACGATCCAGACCACCGATGACGCCTATGTGCGGGCCGAGCTGACCCAGCTCTCCAGCCGCGTCTCCGGCGAAGTGCTGACGGTTGCCGTCTCCGATTTCCAGCGCGTCAAGGCCGGCGATCTGCTGGTGCAGATCGATCCTGCCGACTATCAGGCGCAGGTCGCACAGGCCGAGGCCGGCGTGGTCGGCGCGCAGGCCGTGCTCGACAACCTCAACAATCAGGTCGAGCTGCAATATGCGACCATCGCGCAGGCCGAGGCTTCGCGGTTATCTGCCGAGTCGCAGCAGACCCTGGCGCGCCAGGAGGAGGAGCGTCAGCACTCGTTGTCGCAAACCGATGCCGGCACGTTGCAGCGGCTCGAACAGGCCACTGCGGCTTACGCCAAGTCGCAAGCCGACGTGCAGGCCAGCCGCGCGGTGATCGCAGCACAACGTCATCAACTCGAGGTTCTGCAAGGTACCAAGAAGCAGCGTGCCGCCGATCTCGACGCCGCCAAGGCGCTGCTGGCGTCGGCCAGGCTCAAGCTCGGCTACACCAGGATCGTAGCGCCGTTCGACGGCGTCACCGGAGAGCGCCAGGTGCAGCCGGGCGACTATGTCAACATCGGAACCAATCTGATCAATGTCGTGCCGCTGCCGAATGTTTATGTGATCGCCAACTACAAGGAGACCCAGCTGACCAACGTCAGGCCGGGCCAGCCGGTCGAGGTCACCGTGGATACATTCTCCGGTCAGAGGCTGCGCGGCACAGTCGAGCGCATCGCGCCGGCCAGCGGTTCGCAGTTCGCGCTGCTGCCGCCCGACAACGCCACCGGCAATTTCACCAAGGTGGTACAGCGCATCCCGGTGCGTATCCAGTTCGACAAAAACCAGCCGTTGCTCGAGCGCCTGCTGCCGGGCATGTCGGTCGTCACCCGCATCAACACCGGCGAGGCGGTCGCCAATGGCGGAGAATGACGACCGCGCACACGGTCCGGTCTCGCGCGGCGACGTCGCGCGCTATCCGCTTTTCGCTGTTGTCGCCGTGCTGCTCGGCGCGTTCCTGGCGAATTTCGACAGCCGTCTGACCACGGTCGGGCTGCCCGATTTGCGCGGCGCGTTCTCGCTCTCTTTCGACGAAGGCGCCTGGCTCTCCACCGCCGCGATCGGCTCGCAGATCTTCATCGCACCCGCGGTGGCCTGGCTCGCCACCGCGTTCGGCCTGCGGCGCGTGCTCGGCATTCCGAGCCTGGTCTATGCCGTGGTCTCGCTGACCATTCCGTTCGTGCGCGACTACACGACGCTGATCGCGCTCAGCATCGCGCACGGCATGCTGCTCGGCACCTTCGTGCCGGCAACGCTGATGATCATCCTGCGCAATCTGCCGATCCGATGGTGGATTCCGGCGATCGCGATGTACTCGATCCGTGTCGGCTTCGCGCTGGACTCGTCGAGCTCGCTGGTCGGCTTCTATGTCGAGCACCTCGGCTGGCAGTGGCTGTATTGGCAGGGCGTGGTGATCGCGCCGCTGATGGGCTTGATGGTGTATCTCGGCACGCCGAACGAGCCGGTCAATCGCGACCTGCTGCATCATGCCGATTGGGGCGGCATGTTGCTGCTCGGCGCCGGGGTGGCGATGGTCTATGCCGGGCTCGATCAGGGCAACCGGCTCGATTGGCTGTCGTCAGGGATCGTGATGGCCCTCCTGATCGCGGGCGGATTCCTGATCATCGCCTTCATGATCAACGAGATGGTCGCGCGCCGGCCCTGGGCGCATTTCAACGTGCTGTTCTCGCGCAATATCGGGCTCTCGCTGATCGTCATCTTGCTGTACACGCTGACCAGCCTGTCGAACTCGTCGCTGGTGCCGAATTTCCTCGGCTCTGTCGGCGCGCTGCGGCCGGAGCAGTCGGGCGTGCTGCTGTTCACCTACGGCGCGCTGCCCATGTTCGTGCTGGTGCCGATCTCGATCCTGCTGCTCCGCCACCTCGATCCGCGCATCGTCGTGGTGCTCGGCTTCTCGGCATTCGCCGCGGCCAATCTGTGGGGCACGCAGCTGAGCCATGTCTGGGCGCGCGAGGATTTTGTCGGCATTGTCCTGTTGCTGTCGGTCGGGCAGGCGCTGACGCTGCTGCCGATCATCATCATGGCGCTGTCGAACTCCGATCCGTCGCGGGCGACCGCGTTCGCGGCCTATATCCAGATCATGCGGCTCGGCGGCGCCGAGATCGGCATCGCGCTGATGGGGACCTGGCTGCGGGTTCGCGAGCAGATCCATTCCAATTACCTCGGACAGCACGTCCAGAATGGCAATGTCGACGTCGTGAACCTGCTGAAGCGGCTGGCGGGTGAGTTTTCCGGCCACGGCATCGGGGCAGCGACGGGGCGGGCCGTCGGCACGCTTGCGGCGCTGGTGCAGCGCGAAGCCAACACGCTGGCCTATATTGACGGCTTCTGGCTGTGCTTCTGGTTCGCGATGCTGGCGCTGGTCCTAGTCGCCCTGATCACGCGCGCGCCGCAGGGCCCGTTGTCGCCGGTACCGCTTGGCTTCGTGAAGAACGTGCTGCGCAAGCCGGGCGCCACCGCTTCCTGATTTGCCGACGGCGCCGCGCGGATAGCGCGCCGGGGGTCAATTTATAGTGAAGGGGGCGCCGCCTCTATCTCTCGGGCGTCTGAAATATTTTGCACGTCGCGTGGTTCCACAAGCGGGGGAACTGGAGCCACGATGATTGAGACCAAGCAGACGGCCGCACTTGTTTCCTTGGCGACGGCGGTTCCACCGCATCTGTTCCACCAGGGACAAGTCCTGCAGGCCGCGCGCAACCTGCTCGCCGAGCGCTACCCCGAATTCGAGACGCTCTCCAGCCTGTTCGCCAACACCGGCATCCAGCATCGCTATGGGGTGAAGCCGATCGAATGGTATCTCGAGCGGCGCGGTTGGCCGGAGCGGACGCAGGCGTTCCTGGAAGGCGCCGAGGCGCTGTTCGTCGACGCTGCCCAAAAGGCGATCGCGCGTGCCGACCTGACCGGCAGCGACATCGATATCGTGGTCACGGTTTGCTCGACGGGGATCGCCACGCCGACGCTGGAGGCGCGCGTGGCCGGCAAGCTTGGGCTGCGGACGGACGTGTCGCGCGTACCGGTGTTCGGCCTCGGCTGCGCGGGCGGCGTGTCGGGCCTCTCGATCGCGTCGCGGCTGGCGCAAGCGCGGCCCGGTGCGAACGTGCTGCTGGTTGCGCTCGAGCTCTGCACGCTCGCGGTTCGCCATGACGAGCTCACCAAGGCGAACATCGTCGCCGCCAGCCTGTTCGGCGATGGCGCCGCTGCGATTGTGCTGCGCGCCGGTGATGGCGGTGCGACGCGGATCGAGGCGGCGGGCGAAAAGCTCTGGCCGGATACGCTCGACATCATGGGCTGGACGGTCGACCCGGAGGGATTCGGCGTCGTGTTCCAGCGAACCATTCCGGATTTCGTCCGCGGCAATCTCGGGCCGGCCGTCGCCGAGATCCTGACGCGGATGCAGCTGACGGCCGATGATGTCGATCGCTTCCTCTGCCATCCCGGCGGCTCCAAGGTCATCGCCGCGCTGGAGCGCGCGCTCGCGCTCGATCAGGGCACGCTCGATCACGAGCGCGACGTCATCGCGGCCTGCGGCAACATGTCGGCGCCGACGGTTCTCTTTGTGCTCGAACGCGCCCGCGCCAAGGGATTGCCTTCACGTTCGCTGCTCACGGCGCTCGGGCCGGGCTTCACGCTCAGCTGTGTTGCGCTCAGGCACGCGGCGTGAGCTTCGCCTCGGTCGTCCTTGCGCTGGTCACGCTGCAGCGTCTCGGCGAGCTCGTGCTGTCACGTCGCAACACCAAGCGGCTCCTGGCGCGCGGCGCGATCGAAATCGGCGCCAGTCACTACCCGCTCATTGTGCTGGTTCACGCCGGCTGGCTGATCGCGCTGTGGATTTGGGGCCGCAATCAGGATGTCAACCCGGCCGCGCTCACGGCCTTTCTGATGCTGCAAGGCTTGCGGCTGTGGATCCTCGCCACGCTCGGGCCGCGATGGACCACGCGGATCATCGTATTGCCGGGCGTGCCGCTGGTGGCATCCGGGCCTTATCGATTCTTCCCGCATCCGAACTATGCCGTCGTCATCGGCGAAATCGCGCTACTTCCGCTTGCACTGCACCTGCCGGTGCTGGCGCTGGTCTTCACGGTGCTCAATCTCGCGGTGCTTGCGGTCCGAATCCGCGCCGAGAGCCGTGCTCTCTCGGTTTCCGACTGGCCGCGTAGCAGCACGCCATGAGCGCCCGGGCGGATCACCCAACCGACAGCCCATCGGCTGCGACCTGGGCGGGGTTCCTGCTGATGTGCCTCGGCATGTTCATGGCGATCCTCGACATCCAGGTGGTCGCGACCTCGCTGCCGACGATCCAGCGTGCGCTCGCGATCTCGCCTTCCGCGATGAGCTGGATCCAGACCGCCTATCTGATCGCCGAGGTGGTCGCGATCCCGCTGACCGGACTGCTCACGCACGTGTTGTCGCTGCGATGGTTGTTCGCGATCGCCGTCAGCCTGTTCACCGTCGCGTCGATCGGCTGCGCCGTCAGCGGCGGCCTTGCTGTGCTGTTGGTCTTTCGCGTGTTGCAGGGATTTTCCGGCGGCGTCCTGATCCCCGCGGTATTCTCCGCCGTGTTCATGCTGTTCCCGGTCCGTCTTCATGCGGTGGCCACCACGATCGGCGGCGTCGTCGCGGTGCTTGCACCGACCGTTGGACCCGTCGTCGGCGGCTGGATCACGCAGACCTGGTCGTGGCCTTGGCTGTTCCTAATCAATGCGATCCCCGGGGCGATTGCCGCCACGATCACGCCGTTGCTGCTTCCGAAGCAAGACATGCATCTCCGCGCGGTCATCAGGCTGGACAAGGTGTCGCTCGTCCTGCTCGCAGCGGTGCTCGCAAGCTTCATGATCGGCCTGAAGGAGGCGCCGCAACGTGGCTGGGTCTCGATGCTGTGCCTGAGCTTGCTGATCGGAAGCATTGCCGGGATGGCGCTGCTGATCCGGCGTACGCTCCGTGCGGCGTATCCGATTGCGCGACTGACCCTGTTCCGGCGGCGCTCGTTCGCGATCGGTTGTGCCCTGAGCTTTTGCCTCGGCGTCGGCCTGTACGGATCGACCTACCTGATGCCGGTGTTCCTCGGCTTCGTCCGCCGCCATGATGCCTTCGAGATCGGCACCATCATGCTGGTCACCGGAGTTGCGCAGCTCGTCGCCGCGCCGCTTGCGGCCGTCCTTGAAAGCCGCATCGGCGCCCGGTCGTTGACCGGCGCGGGCTTCGTCCTGTTCGCATTAGGTCTCGGCTTGAGCACCTTTCAGCCCCGCACCGCTGATTTCGGCGAGATGTTGTGGCCGCAGGTCGTGCGCGGCGTCGCGATCATGTTCTGCCTGCTGCCGCCGACGCGCATCGCGCTTGGCGCGCTGCCGGAGGTGGAGATTGCCGACGCCAGCGGGCTGTTCAACTTGATGCGCAATTTGGGTGGCGCGATCGGGATCGCCCTGATCGATACGATCCTCTACGGCCGAAGCCCGATCTATGGCGGAGATTTCCGTGCGCGGCTGCTGGCAGGCGATGTCAACGCGGCGCAGGCGATCGGGCTCGATCCGATGTTGCTGATCAACCGTCCGCCAGGTCCGCCCGACGAGGCGACGGTGGCGTTCATCCGGCCGCTGGTTGAACGGGCCTCGCTGGCGCTCACCGTCAACGAGGCATGGGCGATGCTGGCCTGCGTGGCGATCGTCGGGCTGCTGCTGGTGCCCTTTGCGCGCGACCGGACGCCTGCATCGCTGCCGGCCCAGCGGGATGCGGCCTAGATCGAGACGTTGCTTCGGCGCGCGGGCTCGATCAGTTCGCGGCGCGGGCCGGACAGCCGCTTGTACATGTGCACCATGAAGGCCATGCCGAACAGCGGCGTCGCCAGGTTGACGATCGGGATCGAGACGAAGGCTGCGATGAACAGGCCGGCTATGAACACGGTTGCCGCATTCTCCTTGCGCATCGCCTTGGCGTCATCAGGCGAGCGGAACCGCATCGCCGCGAGCTCGAAATATTCGCGCCCGAGCAGCCAGGCGGTTGCGATGAAGAAGATGATGAAGCCCGCGCCTGCGAACAACACGAACGGCAACGCGACCAGATAGACCAGGATCGTCAGCAGCGCCGTCTTGACGCCCTCGATGGTCGCGAGCGTGACCGGCAGCGCCACGCCGGGATGGTCGGCCGGATAGTGCTCGCGCTCGACATGATCGGCGACGTCGTCGACGAACAGGCTCGCCACCAGCGAGGTGATCGCGGGCATCAGGAAGATGCCGCCGAGCACGACGCCGAGCCCGGCCGAGATCGAGATGATCCAGGACAGCACGTGCAGCGTGGAATGGAAGTTGGGGCCGAGCATGCCTTCGGCCCAGACCTCGCCGTAGTCGGCGACCCAGCTCAGCAGCCGCTGCAACCCGATCGCCAGCACGGTGATCAAGACCAGCGCAAGCCCGATCGAGCGCCACAGGATCGTGCGCATCGGCGGCGACAGGATTTGCGAAAGCGCCTTGACGGCGGCGTCGAACATGACCGGATTACCTCTGCAAATTACCCGCGAGAGGTAGCCACCCAATATGGCTTCGGCAAGTGCCGCTTGTGTCGCGGTCGGAAACCGCGCCGAAATGCTCTGATTAGGCGTCGAGCGGCTTGCCGCGGACCAGGGGTCCCCAGACACCGATGGCAATGATCACGATGATCATCGCCGCGGTGATCAGGCCGAACACCCCGCCGACGCCGGCCTCCTTCAGCATGAACGCCACGATGAAGCCGGAGAAGGTCGCGCTGAGCCGGCTCATCGAATAGACCAGCCCGGCGGCGCGAGCCCGGATCGCGGTCGGGAACACCTCGGTCTGGTAGGCGTGATAGGCGTAGGACAGCGTCATGTTGGCCCCTGTCACCAGCACGCCGCTGGCAATCAGCAGCACCGGCTCGGTGAGCTGCGCGAAGGCGAGGCCGAACACCGCGATCGCGGCGGCCGCGCCGCAGATGATCCATTTGCGTTCGAAGCGGTCGGCGAAGGTTGAGGCCAAAAGCGGCGCAAGCGGATAGGCGACCGCGATGATGAAGGAATATTGCAGGCTCCTGGTGACGTTGATGCCCTTCTCGACGAGGAGCGCGGGAACCCAGTTGGAGAAGCCGTAGACGCCGAACGCCTGGCAGAGGTTGAAGACCATCAAGAGCACGACGAGCGAGGCGTAGGGCGGCCGGAACAGGTCGGCGTAGCCGGTCTCGACCGGCGCTCGTGGTGCCGACATCGCAGCCGGAACGATGGGGCGCGGAGCGGCCGTACCCGATGCGGCCTCGAGCGCCCGCATGATTGTCTCGGCCTCAGCAGTGCGGCCATGGCGGGCCAGCCAGAGCGGGCTTTCCGGCACGTAGAGCCGCAGCACCCAGATGATCATGCTCGCAGCCGCGCCGATCAGCACGACCCAGCGCCAGCCGTCGATGCCGTGCGGCGAGAGCGGCACCAGCCACCACGACAGCGCGGCGACGATCGGCACCGCCGACAGCATCACCGCCTGGTTGATCGCGAACGCCCGGCCGCGCATCCAGCTCGGCACCAGCTCGGTGATGTAGGCGTCGATGGTGATGACCTCGATGCCGATGCCGATTCCGGCAATGAAGCGCCACAGCAAGAGGCCGCCGGGCGTGGTCTGGCACGCCATGATGACAGACGCCGCGCTGTAGAACAGCAGCGACCAGGTGAAGACGGCCTTGCGCCCGTAACGATCGGCGAGGAAGCCGAGGCAGAAGGTACCGATGAACAGGCCGGCGAAGGTCGCCGCGACGAACGCGCCGATGCCGGAGAAGCCGAAGAAGGCCTGCGTGGTCGTCGTCATCAGCCCGCTGCGGGCGAGGCCGGGCGCGATATAGCCGGTGAAGAACAGGTCGTAGATCTCGAAGCAGCCGCCGAGCGAGAGCAGGATCACCAGCCGCCAGACATAGGCGGAGGTCGGCAGCGCCTCGAGCTGCCGCGAGATCTGGTCCGGTCCGCTTGTCGTGTTGGCAAGATCGGCAACCGAGCCGAGTTCGACGGCGCTCATGGTGGTCCTCCCCGTGTGGTCCAGCGGCCGCCTTTCTTGCGAAGGCGTGCCCGTCGCCATGTTTGGCAGCCGGAAGCCAGAAATCCAGACGAACATATCGAAGGGATCGTTCGAGATTTTCGATATCAGATCAGGAGCGTCGCCTCCCAGGCGCCGCGGCCGACCTGGTCCGCGATCAGGGCACGGATCAGCCGGCACATTTCCTCCATGACGTACGTCATCGGGCGGTTGCGCAGGCGGCAGAGATAGAGCGTGCGGGTCAGCTTCGGTTCGACGACTTCGCGCGCGACCAGCAGGCGTGCCTTCAACGGTTCGCTGACGAAATGCGTCGTCGCGATCGTACAGCCGAGGCCCGCGGTCAGCGCGCCGATCATGCCGCTGGTCGAGTTGAGATGCATGATGGCATTGGCCTCGAGCCGCTTGAGCAACACGGGATCATCCAGCAATGCGCGCGCCGACAGCCCGTACCGCAACAGGATCAGCGGCAGCCGTGCCACCTCCTCGAAGGCGATCGGCGCTCTCTTGCCGATCAGCTTCTCGGTGCCGACGCAGAACATCTGCTCCTCAAGTACCGGCTCGGCGATCAGATCCTTTTCCGACGGCGGGTTGTAGACCAGTGCGAGGTCGACATCGGAACTCAGCAGATGCAGCAGCGTCGCGCCGGAGAGGCTCTCGGTCAGCGACAGCTTCAGGTTCGGATATTTCGTCAGCACGGTCCGCATCAGCGGCACGCCGATCGCCTTCATTCCGGAATTGGCCATGCCGATCGAGATGTCGCCGGCGATCTCGCTGCCGCCTTCCTTGATCTCGCGCTCGGCCGCCGCCATCGCGCGCAGGATGATGCGGGCATGCTCGTAGAGCCGCTCGCCGGCCGCGGTCGGTTCCATGCCGCGCGGCTTGCGCTCGAACAGCGGCGTGGCGAATTCCGCCTCGAGATTGGCGATGTGGTGGCTCAGCGCGGACTGCGCGACATTGGCCTGATCTGCCGCCCGCGACAGGTTACGCTGCTCGTAGACCGCGATGAAATAGCGAAGCTGGCGCGAATCCATGACGGTTCAGCGTTCTAGAACGACGAATGCACTATTCGACAGATTATATTTTTCAGATAGCGTACGGAAGCCTAACCTGCGCCAAATACTCAAAACGAGCGCAACGAGCACGGAGAAACCGATGACCGGGAGCGGACTGCCGCTGGAGGGCGTGAGGGTCGTCGAGATGACCCACATGGTGATGGGGCCGACCTGCGGGATGATCCTGGCGCAACTCGGCGCCGAGGTGATCAAGGTCGAACCTCCGGCAGGCGACAAGACCCGCTCGCTCGGCGGCATGGGGGTCTCGTTCTTCCCGCTGTTCAACCGCGGCAAGCGCAGCGTCGTGCTCGACTTCGCCAAGGCTGAGGATCGCGACACGATGCATCGCCTGCTCGCCGGCGCCGACGTGTTCCTGGAGAATTTCCGCGACGGCCAGCTCGACAAGCAGGGCCTCGGCGCAGAGGAGCTGCGCGAAAAATATCCGCATCTGATCATCGCCGGCCACAAGGGCTTTCTCTCCGGCCCCTATGATCACCGCCCGGCGCTCGACGAGGTCGTGCAGATGATGTCGGGGCTCGCTGCGATGACCGGCACCAGCGAGAAGCCGCAGCGCGTCGGCTCCTCCGCCAACGACATCATGGGCGGCATGTTCGGCGTGATCTCGATTCTCGCCGCGCTCTATCAGAAGCGCGGCGGCAAGACTGATGGTGCCGACATCCGCATCGGCCTGTTCGAGAACTGCCTGTTTTTGGTCGCCCAGCACATGGTCGAGTACGAGATGACCGGGCGCAAGCCGCGCTCGATGCCGGAGCGCGAGCATGCCTGGCCGATCTACGACATCTTCGATGCCGCCGGCGGTGACCGCATCTTCATCGGCGTCGTCACCGAGGGCCATTGGCAGAGTTTCTGCCGCGAGTTCGGCCTGCAGGAATTCGCCGACGATCCGACGCTGCGCTCGACCACGGACCGCATCATGGCGCGCGACCGGATCATTCCGCGCGTCGCCGAGGTGATCAAGGGCTGGAACGTGGCCGACCTCTCGGCGCGACTCGACGCGCTCAACATCTGCTTCTCGCCGATCAACCGGCCGGAGGATCTGTTGCAGGACCCGCATGTGCTGCGTCCCGGGGGACTGGTCAACAATCTGAACGCCGACGGCAAGCCGTTTCGCGTTCCGGCGCTGCCGGTCGAGTGGAACGGCCGCAATATCGGCGAAGGCCTGAAGGTGCCGGTGCTCGGCGCCGATACCGAGGCGGTTCGTACCGAGCTCGCCCAACAGAAGATCTCATCAACCGGAAACGCTGCGTGAGGCTGACATGACCCGCGTCCACGATATCTATCCGAACGACAGAGTAAGCCTGCGCGAAGTCGGTCTGCGCGACGGCCTGCAACTGGTGAAGACATTCCCGTCGACCGCCGCGAAACAGCGCTGGGTGCGCGACGAATATGCCGCCGGCGTCCGGCATTTCGAGGTCGGCTCGTTCCTGCCGGCCAAGACCTTTCCGCAATTCGTCGATGTCCGCGACGTCGTCGCGACCATCGCCGCGCTGCCCGGCGCGCATGGCGTAGCCCTGGCGCTGAACGAGCGCGGCGTCAACGAGGCGCTGGCCTCCGGCGTCGCCGAGATCGCCTCGGTGGTGTCGGCGACCGAGGAGCACAGCCAGGCCAATGCCAACCGCTCGCGCGAGTCCGCGATCGAGAACATCAGGCGTCTGTGCGAGCTGCGCGACGCCAGCGCGCACAAGCCGCTGGTCAATGCCGCGATCTCGATGGGGCTGGGCTGCTCGATCGTGGGCGCCGTCGATCCGAACGAGGTGTTGCGCCTCACCGAGAAGCTCTACGAGGTCGGCGTTGACATGGTCGCGATCGCCGACACGGTCGGCTATGCCGGGCCGAAGCAGGTCGGCGAGCTGACGCGCGGCGCGGTGAAGATCGCAGGCTCCAAGCCGGTCTGCGTGCATCTGCATGACACCCGAGGCATGGGCATCGCCAATGCGTCCGCCGCGCTCGACGAGGGTGCCCGCGTGCTCGACGGCTCGCTCGGCGGCCTCGGCGGTTGCCCGTTCGCGCCGGGCGCGACCGGCAATGTCGTGTTCGAGGATCTCGTGTTCCTGTGCGAGAGCAAGGGATTTCCGACCGGCATCGATCTCGATCGCCTGGTCGAGGTGCGTGCGATCCTGAAATCCGAGATGCCGAACGAGCAGCTCTATGGCGGCCTCGCCCGCGCCGGCCTGCCGCGCGGCACCAAGGCGAAGGCGGCGTAGCGTGTTTGCCGTGCATGCTCGATCATGCCGATGATCCACTTGGCGGCTGTGTGCCTGAGGCGGTTGGACCGCCAGGCCGCCGCCATCACGCCTGCGCAGTATCCGCCGCGGTCACTTCCGCAGCCGGAAGCGCCGTCTCTTCGTCAGTCGCTTCAGGAACAAGCGGCGGCGACTTGCATTCTGGAAACACACCGAATTCGCCCGCCACCTCCTGGAGCGGCTTCTGCTTGTCGGCCCAGTGCAGGGTCGTGTAGTCGAAACCGTGCACGATGGTGGGTTTGACGATTTCGAAATAGGGCGAGATGTCGAAATCGCGCGGCATGTAGAGCGAGGAATCGCGGATATGCAGGATCTCGCGGCGCGCCTTGCGGCTGGCAGCGCGGGTGATCTTGGGCAGGATCGGATAGCGCACGGCATCGAACGCCTGCGCGATCAGCGCCGAGCAGATGATCTTGGTCGGATCGCCGGAACCGAACGCGATCATCCGGCGGCGCCAGCGCTGGGGGATCGGCAGCGGAAACAGATAGCGCGCGAGATCGACGATGTTCTTGGTGTCGTAGCCGAAGCCGATGCGGTTGATGGCGTAGCGGCACACCGTGGTGCGGTCCTCGAACGACAGTCCGACCGGACGGCAGAGCCGGGTGTGATAGGACAGATATTTCGACAGCGGCGCCGACGTCACGCCTTCGCCGATATTGGCCTCGATCAGCACATGCTGTTCGCCGTCGGGCTCGAACGCGCCGTCGATCGGTCCGACGAACAGCGCGGCATGCGACCAGGTCGATTGCGTGAGGTATTTGATGATGCCGGAAATCCGGTTGTTGCCTTCGACCAGCAGCACATCGCCGGGCTGCATGATGCCCCGCAGATGGTCCGGGTCGCTCGGCGTGAACGGCTCGTAGCCGGGGATTTCCTTCGACAGGTACCCCGCGAGCCATTTACCGACGGTATCGAGCATTACGCCCATGGATTCCCCCCAGCGGTTCTACGACCGCTTCGTTTGACTTAATCATGGTCGCAAGCCGTTGCAATTTAGTTCATGCCATCAGCGGATCAATCATGATTGATTTACCATGAGTGTTGCTGCGGTCGGTGAGATGCGGCACAGTTCGCGAAGCGTTCCTATTCTCTGCAAGTCGGCGGAAACCATGCCAGAAGCTATGTCATGCCTGTGACCCGCCGAGATTTCCTGTCGGCGTCGGCTGCGCTCGTGCTGGGCGGCCGCGCGCTCGCTGCGGCACCGCCACCGCGCGAGGCCGACATCGTCGTGATCGGCGCCGGTGCCGCGGGCATTGCCGCGGCACGACGCATTGCGTCCGCGAACCGCAAGGTGATCGTGGTGGAGGCGGCGGGCCAGGTCGGCGGCCGCTGCCAGACCGATGCATCGACATTCGACGTGCCGTTCGATCGTGGCGCGCGCTGGATGCACAATGCCGAGACCAATCCGATGATCCGCCTGGCGCGCGCCGCGGGCCTCGACATCGTCACCGCGCCCGCCGGCCAGAAGATCCGCATCGGCCGGCGCTATGCCCGCCCCGGCGAGACCGAGGAATTCCTGGCGGCGCTGGTGCGCGCCAATCGCGCCATCGACGACGCCTCGCGCAAGGCCGATATCGCCTGCGCGGCTGCGATGCCGAAGGATCTCGGCGATTGGGCCGGCACCGCGGAATTCCTGCTCGGCGCCAATTTCAGCGGCAAGGATCTGAAGGACCTCTCCGCCGCCGACAAGGTGCGCGCGCAGGATCGCAACACCGCGATCGCATGCCGGCAGGGCCTCGGTGCATTGATTGCCAAGCTCGGCGAGCAGTTGCCGCTGGCGCTGTCGACGCCGGCGCAGCGCATCCTGTGGAGCAATCGCGACGTGATGGTCGAGACGCCGTCCGGCAAGATCGTCGCGCGCGCCGCCATCGTCACCGTGTCGAGCAACGTGCTCGCGAGCGGCAACATCAAGTTTTCGCCCGAGCTTCCGAAGCGCGCACTGGATGCCGCGGCAAAACTGAGCCTCGGCAGCTACGATCGCATCGCGCTGCAGATCCCCGGCAACCCGCTCGGACTGTCGCGCGATGATGTCATCATCGAGCAGAGCAACTCGACCAAGACGGCGCTGTTCTACGGCAATATCGCCGGCTCCTCGCTGTGCACGATCGACGTCGCCGGCTCGTTCGGCCGCGACCTCTCCGCGCAGGGCGAAAAGGCGATGTCGGCGTTCGCGGTGGAATGGCTGACCAGGCTCTATGGCAGCGAGGTCGGTGGTGCCGTGAAGAAGACCAGCGCGACGCGCTGGAATGCGCAGCCCTTCATTCAGGGTGCGATGTCGGCCGCTGCACCCGGCGCGCAATTCTCGCGCCGGGTCCTGAGCGAGCCGATCGGCGCGATGTATCTCGCCGGCGAGGCCACGCACGAGACGCTGTGGGGCACCGTCGACGGCGCCTGGGAAAGCGGCGAGCGCGCCGCCGACGCTGCGCTGCGCAGGATCGGCGGGATCAAGGAGGCGACGCCGGAGCCCGCCACCCCCGCCGCAAAGCACAAGCGCCGCGGGCCGCCGCGATCGGCCGGGCCGATGAATTGAGCGCGGGTGAGATCAGTCATCGCTACCGGATTTGCGGGCAGGGTGCTGCCGCATAACAGCTGTCGTTCCTGCGAAAGCAGGGACCCATACGCCGCAGCTGACGTTGTGATCGGGACTCGTCGTTCCACCATCGTTCAGCAATAACCATTCGTGGTGATGGGTCCCGGCTTTCACAGGGACGACAGCAGGTTTGTTGTGCTACTTGAGGCATATCCACCCGTCATTCCGGGCTCGACGCTGCGCGTCGTCCCGGAATGACGGGCAGGTCGGATCAGCGAAGCGTGATCCGGCCCCCTTTTTATGCGACCGCGTCGGATTCGATTCGAAATGGTTTCCCCATTCTCGAATCCGATCGGCTAAAAGAACGCGACGCTAAGATCCAACCCGTAAGTCAGCGACAGCAACCATACGAACAGGACGGATCCGCAGAGCAACGCGATCTGCTTGAGCACGTTTGCCCGCAGCGACGATACGGGAAATGCCTGGGCAAAAGCGTTCGCGACAAAACTGGATACGAGAGCCCGCATGATAGCCCGAGAATTGACTAATGGCCGGGCGATATCGCGCGCCGCACGTCGCGCACGATATCGCGGTGCCTCTGACGACGTCGACGGGTGTCCTCGACTTCCCAAAAGGCCCAGACAAAACATGCCCCAAGGCAGACTGATATGACGACGAGCAGGAATGCTTGATCGCTGGCGATCTGAATCATGAAATGTCCAATGTAAACAAGACTTCCAAAACGAACGAAAACGTATGCAAAGCGGCCTTGATCAGGGAACGCTGACGCCCGGCATCGGACCAGTCTGGCGGATCGACACTTTGGTCGGCGGCTGCATGAAAGCTGCGACCGCAGCGAAAATCGCGCATGATAGGACGATGAGAAAGCCGAGGCGCCATCGCGCCTCCGTCCGGTCGTCGTCGGGCGTCCCAAGTGGGCGCGTGCCCTTTGCTGTGCGCATCGTTGATCTCCAAATATCGTGGCGGAGAAGACCAGTCCTCCCAACACCGCATTGAATATCGCGTCACGCGATGCGCCTGGGTACTACCTAGAAAGGTGGCCCGGTGTCCCCTATGCTCGCCGGAGGGCGGTGACCTGCGCAGTTGTTTCGAGGGGGGGGACATGGATCTATCGACGGATTCCACCAATCCGCAGAATCAAAATGTCTATGCGCTCTGGGACCGGCTGGCCGAGTTCTCGGTCGGCGACGGCGACGCCGCCCTGACGCACCTGTTGGCCACACTATGTGCGATGTTATCGGCGCGTAACGCACTGTGGGCCGTGGTGGTGCGATTGCCTTCGCCTACGCGCGGCGACGCCTTGCTCGGCTGGCGTCCTCGCCTCGTCCGGCTTTTGGACCCGATACCGGCGGTGGCCGCTTCTGTGCAGGAGCAGTTCGATACGCTCTGGTCCTCCGACGTCGACCTGTCACAGATCCTTGCCGTATCGGGGAATGAGCCGTTCCGTACCCGTTTGCTCTTCGAAGCGCTGCCGCCGGAATGGTTCGCGGGCAGCCACTATCGGCGGCATTATCTGGAAGTAGGCCTCGCCGACAGCATTTCCGTGCGCTGTGCGCTCAATGACGACGTGAGGATTCACCTATTCATGTTTCGCGATGCGCAAGCGCCCCGCTTCTCGGCGCTGGACAGCGGGCGTCTGGACTTCGTGATGCGCGGGTTGAGATGGTTTTACCGGCAACAACTGCTCAGCCATGGTCTGCTCATCGCCAACGCGCCACTAACCGCGACCGAACGCAGGGTGTTGCTCGCACTGCTCGACGGGTACATGGAAAAGCAGATCGCGCAGAGGCTCGACCAAAGTCCGAACACGACGCATTTCCACGTCAAGTCGATCTACGCCAAGTTCGGTGTGCGCAATCGCTCGGCGCTCGCAGCGCTGTGGCTCGGCAAGTTGCGATAACGAACTACGGCCGCGGTCGGCTCATCCGCCCTGCGCCCCTCAACTCGCGAGCGCCATCCCGGCTTCATCCAGCGTCTTCAGGAATCCGTGCTCGATCACGGCGTTGCGGCCGCGGCGCTTGGCAGCGTAGAGGGCGGCGTCGGCGGCTTCGATCAGATCGCCGGGGCGCTGGGTTTCGTTCGGCTTGGTGGTGGCGACGCCGACACTGACGGTCACGACGCAATGGCTCGAGGACGAATGCGGCACGGCGAGGCCGAGCACCGCAGTGCGGACGGTCTCGCCGATCGCGAGCGCATGCGCGGCATCGGTGTTCGGCAGCAACAGGCAGAATTCCTCGCCGCCATAGCGGCCGGCGAAGCCCATCGTGTCGGCGGCGATCCCGGCCAGCGTCTCGCCGATCCGCGTCAGGCAGGCGTCGCCTTCGGGATGGCCGTAGGTGTCGTTGAAGAGCTTGAAGTGATCGACATCGATCATCATCAGCGACAGCTCGCATTCATATTGATGCGCACGCATCCATTCGAAATCGAGCCGGCTCTGGAAGCCGCGGCGGTTGGCGAGGCCGGACAGCGCATCGATCGAGGCCATCACGGTGAGGCGATCGTTGGACGCGACGAGCTCGCGCTCGCGCTGGCTGAGCTGCGCCGCCATCGCGTTGAAGGCGCGCGCCAGGGGGACGAACTCCGCGGGCAGCTTGTGCTTGGCGACGCGCGCCGACCAGTCGCCTTCGCCGAACCGCCGCGCCATGCCGGTCATCAGCTCGATCGGGTGGATGACGAGCCGCTCGGCGCCGACCAGGGCACCCAGCAAGACGAACAGGCAGACGAAGCCGAGCTGCAGATAGGCGGTGCGGATATCGCGGTTGATCGCCGCCGTCACCTTGGCTTCATCCATGCTCACGATCAGCCGGGATTGCGTTCCGGTGATGCGCGCGAAGCTCAGCGTGCGCCGCGTGCCGTCGGACGCGGTGAACGATATCGAGCCGGACGGCTCGTCATAGCTCAGCGCCTTCTCCGCGATCGCGGCCATCAGCGGGATGGTGTCGAGCGAACGGCCGATCAGGCTCGCATGGTCCGCGGGCGCTGCGACCACGACGCCGGTGCTGTCGACCAGCACGGCCGACATGCCGGGCTGGCCGCCTAGATTGGCCATGATCTGCGACAGCCAGTCGATATTGATGCCGGCGACCACGACGGCATCCTGTTCCGGATTGATCGCGGCCACCGGATAGGCCGCCATCATCATCGGGCGACCATTGGTCCTGCCGCGCAGATAGTCGCTGAACACGAAGCCGCGATTGTCCTGCGCTTTCTTGAAATATTCGCGGTCGCCGAGATTCATCCCGACCTGGCTGTTGAGCGTGGAGCACTGCACGACGCCGTCCCTGGAGACGAACATGATGCTCCGGATCCAGGGCAGCACTGTCGGCAGGCTGGCGCGCAGCACCTCGCAGCTCTGCCCGATCCCGCCGGCGGCGCGGATATAGGCGGCCGATTTCAGCATGGTCTCGACCGAGGAGACCACTTCGCGCTGGGTTTCGGCGGCCTGCGCGGTCAGGTTCGCATAGCCGACAGAGGCCTGCGCGATCTGCTTGCTGCGGGAATCTTCCAGCGTGCGGACGCGGTCGAGCATCAAAGGCGCGACCAGCATCAGCGCAAGCAAGGCCAACCGGGCACGAATTCCCAGAACCTTCTTGAGTCTGACCCGGTTGCGGTTGAAAGTGACGCCCGACATTCTATTCCCTTGCCCGCGTGCAGGGTAAAATGAAGGGCTTCAAAAAGCCTTTCCCGAATTTGGTAAAATTCGAGCCAACCCCCGCACCTGTCAGAGAACGGCACAAGCATGACGCAAAGCCCGACCAGGCCGTTATCGGCTGATTCACCACATGACCCTGCCTCCGGCCTCGCCGCGGTGGAGCAGGAGATCCTGCATGCCTGCAAGGAAGCGCGGCGCGACCGTGCATCGGTGACGCTGATCGCGGTGTCGAAGACATTCGCAGCCGGCGCAATTTTGCCGATTATCGGCGCCGGACAGCGCGTATTTGGCGAGAATCGCGTGCAGGAGGCCAAGGGCAAGTGGCCGGAGTTAACTCAGGCTCATCCCGGCTTGAAGCTGCATCTGATCGGGCCGCTGCAATCGAACAAGGCCAAGGAGGCGGTCGCGCTGTTCGATGCAATCCATTCGGTCGATCGCACCAGCATTTGCGAAGCGTTAGCCAAAGAAATCAAATCTCAGCAGAAGCAGCCGGAATTGTTCGTCCAGATCAATACCGGCGAGGAGCCGCAGAAGGCCGGCGTCGCGCCGCAGGACGCGGATACCTTCATCGCGGCGTGCCGCGACAAGTACGGCCTGCCGATTTCAGGGCTGATGTGCATTCCGCCGGTCGACCAGGCGCCAGCGCCGCATTTTGCATTGTGCGCCAAGATCGCCGCGCGCAATGGCTTGAAGAATCTTTCGATGGGAATGAGCGCGGATTTCGCCGTGGCGATCCAGATGGGCGCGACCCACGTGCGGGTGGGGTCGGCGATCTTCGGGACGCGGACGGTGCCGCATAACTGACGAGGAGCGGGCCGAATAACTCTTGTCGTCCTGGCTTTCGCCAGGACGACGCTGGTGTTTGCGGTGGCGCTGCGCCTACGCGAACTTCACCGACACCTTCCCGATCGCGCCGAAATCGGCCGCGAACACATCGCCCGCCGCGATCGGCAGCGGCGGGTGGCAGGTGCCTGTGGTGACGACTTCGCCGGCCCGCAACGTCACCCCAAGCGCGCGCAATTCGTTGGCGCACCAGGCCAGCGCGATCCGGGGATCGCCGAGCACGTTCTTGCCGTGGCCGGTGTAGCGCTCGCCGCGCAGCGTGATGGTCGGGCGTTCCTCGACCAGATCGATCGCGCGCCAGTCTGCGGTCGTCGCGTCTCCGAGCACGAACAGATGCGCGCAGGCATTGTCGGCGATCAGCTGCGCCTCGCCGGCGGCGACGAAATCGGCAAAACGCGAATCCGGAATCTCGATCGCCGGATGCAGCGTGCCGACGGCTTCCAGCACCTCCTGCACGCTGTAGGGCGTCGTGCGCGGCGCGAGATCACGCGCCATGCGGAAGGCGTATTCGGGCTCGCCGACGCGCATCTCGTTGCCCTTCATCGACGCGGTACCGCCATCCGGTATCAAGGTCTCCGCGAGGATGCGCCCCGCCAGCGGTCCCGCGACATTGATGTGCTTCTGGCCGGCTTCGCTGGTGGCCGCGATCTTCCAGCCGAACAGTTGTTCGCGCGACGTCTTCTCCAGCGCGGCCTGCACCGCGTAGCCCTCGGCGCGATTGCGTGGGCGCATTGAACTGTCGAGCGTGCCGAGTTTTGTTCCCGCGAGCCAGTGCTCGTGCAGGACTTTTGAGGCGGCGACGATCTGGTTGTTGTCGAGCATGGTTGTGTCCGCAAGTGCGATGTTGTTCCGTAAACACCCTAACCCTCATCCTGAGGAGCCGCGAAGCGGCGTCTCGAAGGATGCAGGCCACAGTCGGGCCTCATGGTTCGAGACGCGCAGGGCGCTCCTCACCATGAGGATGAAGACTAGCCGATCACGATCCGGGTCTGCGGCGACATCCGCCGCAACAGCCGCAGCATCGACGCCTTCGTCATCGAGACGCAGCCCGCGGTCGGCGCGAAATTCGGCCGCGCCAGGTGCAGGAACACTGCGCTGCCGCGGCCGGCGACGCGCGGGGCGGCGTTGTGATCGATCTCGACAATGAAGTCGTAGAGATGGTCGTCGCGGGTCAGGCGGTCGCCGGCCTGCTCCCGATCGAGCCGGATCGGCTGGTTGTAATGGCGGTCGGTGGGATCCTCGCACCAGGCGTCCTCGCGGCGGATCGGCCGGGTCGGCAGGAAGGTCGTGGGCCGCTGGTGCCGGTCGGCGCGCCACCACAATTGCCTCGGATGGAAGACGCCGCGCGGCGTGCCGCCGTCGCCCTCGCGCTTGTTGGCGAGGATTCCGCCGCGCCCAAGCGCGACGGGAACGGTCCAGCCTTCGGCCGTCAGCCAGCCCCGGCGCGGGTCGCCGGCGGCGCTGCGGACCTCGATGGCGGTGAGCGGTCGATCACGTTTAACTGTCATATAAGTGATTGAAATAGCTGATCTTCCTCTTGGAATCGTTCCAAACTGAACTTGCCTTGGATGGCCAGGTCATTCTATCTCCCGGCATTACAGGACATTCACGTCCTGCCCCGCCGGATTTGAGGTAAGCTCAGTTGCCTTGTGAATCGGTAACAATCGCCTACCTGAACACATATCTAGCCGATGTTACGGCCATAAGCCTGTCCGCTTCTGACCGCCCCGCCCCGAAGGATTGTACCTATGGCCAATGCCCGCAAGATCTTGATCGTGGATGACGATACCGATCTGCGCGATACGCTGGTCGAGCAGCTGTCCCTGCACGAGGAATTCGAAGCCTCCGCAGTCGACACCGGCGCCAAGGGCGCCACTGCCGCCAAAGCCAATTCCCCCGATCTGGTCCTGATGGACGTCGGCCTGCCCGACACCGATGGCCGCGAAGTGGTCCGCAGCTTACGCAAGGGCGGCTTCAAGGCGCCGATCATCATGCTGACCGGCCACGACACCGATTCCGATACCATCCTGGGCCTGGAATCCGGCGCCAACGACTATGTGGCAAAACCGTTCCGCTTCGCGGTGCTGCTGGCCCGCATCCGCGCCCAGCTGCGCCAGCACGAAGCCAGCGAGGACGCGGTGTTCTCGGTCGGCCCCTACTCGTTCCGGCCCGGCTCCAAGATGCTCACCGGCGCCAATGCCCGCAAGGTGCGGCTGACCGAGAAGGAAACCGCGATCCTGCGTTTCCTCTACCGCGCCGGCCAGTTGCCGGTGTCGCGCGAGACCCTGCTCCAGGAAGTCTGGGGCTACAATTCCGGCGTCACCACCCACACGCTGGAAACCCACATCTACCGCCTCCGCCAGAAGATCGAGAAGGACGCCGCCAACCCGGAAATCCTGGTCACGGAAGCCGGTGGCTACAAGCTGGTGCCGTGATACGCTTTGCGCTCAACGATTCGTGAAATCGAGGCGCACCGCGGTTACCGGACCTGAATGTCGATCGATGATGACGTAGCCCTGCTCGAGCGGGTCCCGACAATGCGTCTGTTGGGCGAGAGCTCCCTGCGCATGCTGGCGATCGGCTCCGAGCAACGTGACTTCAACGCGGGCGAGGTGCTGTTCAAGACCGGCGACACCGCCGACGCCGGCTATGTCGTGCAGCGCGGCACCTTCCGCGTCGAGGAGGGCGGCGCCGAAATCATCGCAGGCCCCGGCGCGCTGATCGGCGAGCTCGCATTGATCGTCGCGATGAAGCGGCCGTCGACCGCGACCGCGCTGGAGCGCGGCTCGGTGATCCGCGTCGCACGCAGCCTGTTCCAGCGCGTGCTGGAGAGCGACCCGGCCGCAGCCCGCCGCCTGCGCGACGAACTCGCGCTGCGCACCAGCCAGCTCGCCAGCGATATTTTGATGGCGGGCGGGAAGCTGAGCACGTAGCCGTTGTTAGCGACAGCTCGATGATCCGTCACCCTGAGGAGCGCGCTCTTGCGCGCGTCTCGAAGGGTCGACGGCCACCAGCCGGGCCGTGCATCCTTCGAGACGCGCGTTCCGCGCTCCTCAGGATGACGGAAATAAGGGCCCTCACACCTCCAGCACCGCCGTCACCGGCACATGGTCCGAGGGGCGCTCCCAGCTGCGGGCGTCGCGGGTGATCCTGAAATCGCTGACCTGGTCCTTCAGCGCGCGCGAGACCCAGATGTGGTCGAGCCGGCGGCCGCGATCGCCGACGGTCCAGTCCGCGGCGCGGTAGCTCCACCAAGTGTAGACCTTTTCCGACATCGGGATCCGCTCGCGCGCGATGTCGAACCATTCGCCATGCGCTTGCGCGGCGAGCAGCTTCTCGGTCTCGACCGGCGTGTGCGAGACCACCTTCAACAGCTGCTTGTGCGACCACACGTCGTTCTCATGCGGCGCGACGTTGAGGTCGCCGACCAGGATGTGGCGGTCGTCGCCGCGCGGATGCAGCGGCTCGCAACTCTTCATCTCGTCGAGGAATTGCAGCTTGTGCTCGAACTTCGGATTGAGCGCGGGATCCGGAATGTCGCCGCCGGCCGGGACGTAGAAATTATGCAGCACCAGCAGCTTTGCGAGCTGCGCCTTCTCGCCGAACGAAACCGAGATGTGCCGCGAATCGATCTTGTCGCAGAACGTCCTGATATCGGTGCTCTCGAACGGCAGCCGCGAGACGATGGCGACGCCGTGATAGCCCTTCTGCCCGTTCAGCGCGACGTGCTCATAGCCGAGCCGCTTGAAGCGCTTCAGCGGAAACGCATCGTCGATGCATTTGGTCTCCTGCAGGCACAGCACATCCGGCCGCGCGCTCTTCAGGAATTTGGCGACGATGTCGATGCGCAGGCGCACCGAATTGATGTTCCAGGTGGTGACGGAGAACCGCATGAGAACCGCGTCTTAGCATGGTTCTCAGTGCAGGTTTCAATTGTCCACAGGCGAGGGAGAAGAGTGCGTCAGCCCGGCGAGGTGCCGGGATAGGTGGTGAAGTCGATCTTGAACAGCCCCGGATCGGGCTTCTGCGTCGCGTCGAGATTGTAGACGGCAACCGTCGTGTCGTAGCCCTGCGGATCGGTGACGGTCCACTGCTTGAGCTTGCCGTCCTTGGCGCCGATCATCAGCAGGAACCGGCTGGTGCCGACCAGCGCCTGCTTCTCTTCGATCGTGATGCTGACGAACACGTCGTCGGCGGTGACGCTGATGACGTTGGTGTCCTTCATCAGGTCGATGCGGTCCGACAGCAGATAGCGCAACGGGGTCTGCGACAGCGGATAGACGTCCTGGGTGGCGAGCCTGCGGTCGCGCACCGCGACCGACGAACCGTCGGCGATCACCTCGATGGTGCTCGGATCGTCATATTCGAAGCGCAGCTTGCCGGGCTTCTGGATGTAGAAATCGCCCTTGGTCTTGGTGCCGTCGGGGCCGACCTGGACGAAATTCCCGACCAGGGTCTGCAGCGACGACAGATAGGCCGAGACCTTGGCGGCCTGCGCCTTCTGGTTGGCGTCGAAGGTCTGGAAAATATTCGCGGGGACGTTGCGGCGCGGATCGGGGATCACCGGGTTCGGCGGTGCCTGGGTGGCGCCTGTCGTGGTCGGGCCCTTGTCCGCATTGGTCTGCGCGCCGGCGTCCTTGGCCTTCGGCGCGGTCTTGGATCCGGCGTTGGGTGCGGGTTTCGGCGTCGTCGGCGCGTTCTGCGCAGTCGCGCCACCGGCGATCGCGGCGGTGACGAGAAGAGCCAGCGCAGTGCGCGTGCCGCGGTCAATGAGGTATTTTGCCATCAGATATGTCAGATCTCTGTTCGACGCTCGTCCCGCTTGGCCGGATTTTATCCCGCCTCTTCCGAGGGAGATATGGTTTTTCCGTGATGATCGCCCCCGATCAGAACTGGCCTTCTTCCTCTCCGACCAGGATTTCGCGCTTTCCGGCGTGATTCGCCGGGCCGACGATGCCCTCAAGTTCCATCCGCTCCATCAACGAGGCGGCGCGGTTATAGCCGATCTGCAGCCGGCGCTGGATGTAGGAGGTCGACGCCTTGCGGTCGCGCTTGACGATCGCAACCGCCTGCGTGAACAGGTCGCCGCCGCCGTCGCCACCCATGCCGGTGGCATCGAACACGGCGCCGTCCTCGTCGGTCGGCTCTTCCGCGGTGACGGCCTCGAGATATTCCGGGGCGCCTTGCGTCTTGAGGTGACGCACCACCTTCTCGACTTCTTCATCCGACGCAAACGGGCCGTGCACGCGGCTGATGCGGCCGCCGCCCGCCATGTAGAGCATGTCGCCCTGGCCGAGCAGCTGCTCGGCGCCCATCTCGCCCAGGATGGTGCGGCTGTCGATCTTCGACGTCACCTGGAAGGCGATGCGGGTCGGGAAGTTGGCCTTGATCGTGCCGGTGATGACGTCGACCGACGGACGCTGTGTGGCGAGGATCACATGCAGCCCGGCGGCGCGCGCCATCTGCGCGAGGCGCTGCACCGCGCCTTCGATGTCCTTGCCGGCGACCATCATCAGGTCAGCCATTTCGTCGACGATGATGACGATATAGGGCAGCGGCTCGAGGTCGAGCTTCTCTTCCTCGTAGATCGCCTTGCCGGTCTCCTTGTCGAAGCCGGTGTGCACGGTGCGCGTCAGCTCTTCGCCCTTGGCCTTGGCTTCGACGAGGCGCGCATTGTAGCCGTCGATGTTGCGCACGCCGAGCTTGGCCATCCGCTTGTAGCGCTCTTCCATCTCGCGCACGGCCCATTTCAGGGCGACCACGGCCTTCTTCGGATCGGTGACGACGGGCGTCAAAAGATGCGGGATGCCGTCATAGACGGAGAGTTCCAGCATCTTCGGATCGACCATGATCAGGCGGCACTGATCCGGGCGCAGCCGGTAGACCAGGCTCAGGATCATGGTGTTGATCGCGACCGATTTGCCGGAGCCGGTGGTGCCGGCGATCAGCATGTGCGGCGTGCGCGCGAGATCGATGATGACGGGATCGCCGCCGATCGTCTTGCCGAGGCACAGCGGCAGCTTGGCAACCGAATCGACGCTTTCCTTGGCGACCAGGAGCTCGCGCAGATAGACCTTCTCGCGATGCGCGTTCGGCAGCTCGATGCCGATCGCATTGCGGCCGGCGACCACGGCGACGCGGGCCGACAGCGCGCTCATCGAGCGCGCGATGTCGTCGGACAGGCCGATCACGCGCGACGACTTGATGCCGGGCGCCGGCTCGAGCTCGTACAGCGTGACCACCGGGCCGGGATTGGCCTTGACGATCTCGCCGCGCACGCCGAAGTCCTGCAGCACGCCTTCGAGCGAGCGCGAATTGGTTTCGAGCTCGGCCTTGCTCAGGGGCTGGCGATCGCTGGCCTTCGGCGCACTGAGCACGGAGACCGACGGCAACTCGAACTTGTCGGAGTTCTTCTTCTTGACGCGGGGCTCGGCCTTCTTGCGCGGGGCGCGGGCGGCGGGAGCTTCCTCCTCGTCCTCTTCTTCCTCATCGTCCTCGCCGAGATCCTCGGCGTCGTCCTCGTCCTGGTCGTGACCGTCATGCGCGGGCGCGATCGAGGGCGCCGCGCGGCCGCCGCCGATATTGGGCTCCTGGCGCTCGAACGCGGAAGCGCGGCCCTGCGATCCGCTCGACACCAGCGATCTGTAGGCGGTTGCGAACAGCCAGCCGAGCCGCGCCTTCGCGCTCATCAGCGCATGGAACAGCCAGCCCAGCGAGACCGAGCTGCGGTCGTTGTCCTCTTCCTCGACGAACGGCTCGTCGTCATCGGAGATCGGCGTCAGCTCGTCATCCTGCTCCCTGGCGCCCCAGCCGCAGGCAAACAGGAAGACCGGGACCATCGCGACGAACAGGATCAGGCCGAGCACGACGCGATAGAGGAAGCCGGGCGGGCCAAAGACCACCGCAGGCGCGCGCAGCAGCGCATCGCCGACCACGCCGCCGAGCCCGGTCGGCAGCGGCCATGACGTATTGTGCGGCCAGCAGCCGGCGAAGCCCGCCGCGATCACCGTGCACAGGATCCAGCAGCCGAGCCGCAGCGCCTCGCGGTCGAACGGACGGTGCGTCAGCATCCGCCAGCCCCAGACCGCGACCGGCAGCACCAGCATGATCGCGCCGAGGCCGAGGATCTGCATCAACAGGTCGGCGCCGATTGCGCCGGGATAGCCGAGCACGTTGCGGATCGCGCGCGAGGTGGCGTGGCTCAGCGACGGATCCTGCACCGACCAGGTCATCAGCGCGGCGGTGATCGCGCCCGACAGCGCGATCAGGCCGAGCCCGGTGAGTTCGCGCAGCCGTCGCGCCAGCGCCTCGCGCAACGAGAGCGGCAGATGGCCGACCAGGGGGATGACACGTTCGATCGCTGGCATACTCAATCTTCGCGCTTCGCGATTAACCCAGGGTTTCGACCAGGCGATGCATCGCCTCGGCCGTCGATTCACTGTCGGAGACCAGCGCAAGGCGGATATAGCCCGCGCCCGGATTGGAACCGTCGTTCTGCTGGCGCGCCAGATAGCTGCCGGGAATCACGCGCACGCCGGCGTCGCGATAGAGCCTGACGGCAGCCGCCTCGTCGCCGCCGCGCTCGGAGACGTCGAGCCAGACGCAGAAGCCGCCGGCCGGCCGCTTGTAGCCGTAGCGATTGCCGAGGATCTGGTCGGCGAAATCGAACTTGATGCGATAGAGCCTGCGGTTCTCCTCGACATGCGCCTCGTCGCCATATGCGGCGACGCCGACATGCTGCAGCGGCACCGGCACCTGAGGTGCTGCGACATTGCGCAGCTCATGGAACGCGGCGAGAAATTTCCTGTCGCCCGCGGCGAAACCGACGCGCATGCCCGGCAGGTTCGAGCGCTTCGACAGCGACTGGAACGCAACGACATTGCTGAAATCGGGACCGGCGCATTCCAGGATGCTGCCCGGCGCCTCGCGGGTGTAGATCTCCGAGTAGCATTCGTCGCTCAGGATGATGAAGCCGTAGCGATCGGCGAGCTGCTTCAGCCGCGTGAAGTAGGCGCGCGAGGCGACCGAGCCCTGCGGGTTGGCCGGCGAGGCGATGAAGAACGCGACGGTGCGCGCCAGCGTCGCCTCGTCGATCGAATCAAGGTCGGGCAGAAAACCGTTGGCGAGCGTGGTCGGCAGATAGATCTGTTCGCAGCCGGCGGCGCGGGCGCCGGCGCCATAGGCCGGATAGAACGGATTCGGCATCAGGATCGCCGGCCGGCCCTTGCGCGCCGAGACATAGCGCGCCGCCGTGATTGCGGCAAAGAACAGCCCCTCGCGGCTGCCGTTCAGCACCATCACCTCGCTCTCGGGATCGACCGGCCGCGGCAATTGGAACCGGCTCGAAAGCCAGGTCGCGACTGCGCGGCGGAACGGCTCGATGCCCTTGGCGATCGGATAGCGGCCGAACTCGGCGGTATGCTTTGCCAACACCGGCCCGACGAAGTCGGGCACCGGGTGCTGCGGCTCACCTAATGACAGCGTAATCAAGGGCTTGGCAGGCTGATAGGGTGCCAAAAGCTCGGTCGTACGCAAAAACGGGGAACGCTCGGCCTGGCCGGCGGATGCGACATCGCCGGCGCCCTGCGCCAAGCCGGATGAGGCGGTCATTGCCATGGTTGAAATGCCAGTACTTTCACTGCGGTCGGGGGTAGGGGCGCCGACCGTAAACCGATCAAGTCACCATAGATAGGGCGAGGTTAAGACGCGATTAACCATCGGCGCCGCGGCGCGATCGGCCGGCGCGTGATATCAGCGCTGACCCAACCGAGCCTTATCGAAATTGCGCCGAAATTTGCTCCTGGACATGATCCACCGCCGCGCCATCAGGGCGCTCATCATTACCGGCGAACGCGAAGTCCTGCTGCTGCGGATTCGCCCGCCGCACGGCGGCGACCGTTTCTGGATCGCGCCCGGCGGCGGCATCGAGGGCGACGAGACGCCGGAAGCGACGCTGCAGCGGGAACTGGCCGAGGAATTGGGGCTGATCGATTTCGCGCCCGGCCCGACGGTCTGGCGGCGTCACCACACTTTCAACTGGGGCGGCCGACGAATCTCCCAGAAGGAGGAATATCGGATCGTTCACGCGGATCGCTTCGCGCCCGTGATGGCCGATGAGATCGAGGCGAAGGTGCTCGATTGCTTCCGCTGGTGGCCGATCGCCGACCTATCCGGCGCGGAGGAGCGCCTCACGCCGCTGTCGCTCGCCGACATTCTCGAACGCTATTTGTGCGACGGCGCACCGAGCGAATTGCCGGACGAAGAGGTCCTGATCGACTGACGCTGCATGGGCTACGTCTTAACCTCCCCTTGAAAAGGGAGGTCGCTTTGCCCGCCGGGCAAAGCGGGTGGGGATCAACTCTCTCCGCTTGCAGCGTCGCCTGCGGCTGACCCCCATCCCGGCCTTCCCCCTTTCAGGGGGAAGGAGACGTCTTCGATGTGCGACCTCTACCGCGCCGGCAGCTTCTCGAACGACGGCTTGCCGTCGGGCAGATGGTGGAAGGTCTGCTTGTCGCAGGTGTAGATCGTCATCTGCGGGGTGAAGACGCTGGGGTCGTCGAAGGTGCCGACCTTCAGGATCGCGGCGGGCAGGCCCGGCACCTTGGTCACGAGATGGGTGCCGCATTCCGGGCAGAACTCGCGGGTCACCGCGCGCTCGAGGTCCTTGCGCGTGAACTGCTTGGGTTCGCTGGCGGTGTATTTGAAGCCCGAGGCCGGCATCGCCATGAACATGTTCGGTCCGCCGCCGGTGATGTACTGGCATTCGCGGCAGAGGCATTGCGCCGCCATCATCGGTTCGCCCTCGGCCTCATAGCGCACGTTGCCGCAATAGCACCTGCCTTGCACCTTCATGACGTCCTCCGTTCTTATTGGTTGTAGCCCGTCATTCTACGATGACAGACAATTCCAACATTATTTTCTCAGACCGCCAAAAAAAGAAAGGGGCTCCAACTTGCGCTGGAGCCCCTCAACGGCCCGGACATTGCCGGGTATGTGTCCGGACCGTAGTTCTGGGAACGACCGCTTGGGGAGGTCGCGCCCCGGGAGAACCCAAATTAACGGCCCTCAAGGGCCGTTAATTTTTACATGTTGTAGGCGCGCTCCGTGTGCTCGGTGATGTCGAGGCCTTCGCGCTCGGTCTCGACGTTGGCGCGCAGGCCGACGATCACGTCGACGATCTTGTAGAGGATCGCCGAACCGATGCCCGACCACACCAGCGTGGTGGCGACGCCCCAGCACTGGGAGGTCATCTGCGCCACGAAGTCGTAGTCGGCGACCTTCGGCGGGATCGCGGTGTAGTCGATGATACCCGCACCGCCGAGCGCCGGGTTGACCAGGATGCCGGTGCCGAGCGCGCCGACGATGCCGCCGACGCAGTGGACGCCGAACACGTCGAGCGAGTCGTCATAGCCGAGCGCGTTCTTCACGACGGTGCAGAAGAACAGGCAGACCACGCCGACCACGAGGCCGAGTACGATGGCACCCATCGGACCGGCATAGCCGGCCGCCGGCGTCACCGCGACGAGGCCCGCGACCGCGCCGGAGAGCGCGCCGAGCAGCGAGGGATGGCCTTTGATGATCCATTCGGCGAACATCCAGGACAACGCCGCCGCGGCCGTCGCCACGAAGGAGTTGGTCATGGCCAGCGCAGCGCCGCCATTGGCTTCGAGGTTCGAACCAGCATTGAAGCCAAACCAGCCGACCCAGAGCAGCGAGGCGCCGATCATGGTCATTGTCAGCGAGTGCGGAGCCATCAACTCCTTGCCATAGCCGGTGCGCTTGCCGATCAGGAGCGCGCCGACCAGGCCGGCGATGCCGGCGTTGATGTGCACGACGGTGCCGCCGGCGAAGTCGATCGCACCCTTCTTGAAGATCCAGCCGGCGTCGGCGTTGATCTCGTCGAGCTTGGCCTGCGCCGCGGTCTTGGCCGCGCCGTCAGCCGCAGCGGCGAGCGCCTTGGCGGCATCCTGGATCGCGTCCGGGCCCGGCCAGTACCAGACCATGTGCGCGATCGGGAAGTAGATCAGGGTCACCCAGAGCGGGATGAACAGCGCGATCGCCGCGAACTTCATGCGCTCGGCGAAGGCGCCGACGATGAGCGCCGGCGTGATCGCCGCGAAGGTCATCTGGAAGCACATATAGACGAGCTCCGAGATGTTGGCGTCGACCGAGAAGGTCGCCGCCTTCGAGTCCGGCGTGACGCCCATCAGGAACGCCTTGGAGAAGCCGCCGATGAAGTCGGAGCCGCCGGTGAAGGCGAGGCTGTAGCCGTAGAGAGCCCAGAGCACGGTGACGAGGCAGACCGTGTAGAACACCTGCGCCAGCACCGAGAGCATGTTCTTGGAACGGACGAGGCCGCCATAGAACAGCGCGAGGCCCGGGATGGTCATCAAAAGCACCAGCACCGTCGAAGTCAGCATCCAGGCGTTGTCGCCCTTGTTGACGGTTGGCTCGGCGTAAGCGGCGGTCGCGGCGAAGAGGCCGACTGTGAGGGCCGCCAGTCCCGCGCCATAGGGACGCTTGAACGTCATGTTATTTCACTCCTGAGGTCTTAAGGTTTGTGCGCGAAATCAAAGGGCCGCGGCATCGGCCTCGCCGGTGCGGATGCGCACGGCGTGCTCGAGGCTGATGACGAAGATCTTGCCGTCGCCGATCTGTCCGGTCTTGGCGGCGGAGGTGATGGCGTCGATGGTCTTGTCGACCTGATCGGAGTTGACTGCGACTTCGATCTTGATCTTGGGCAGGAAGCTCACCGCATATTCGGCGCCGCGATAGATTTCCGTGTGGCCCTTCTGACGGCCGTACCCTTTGACTTCCGTCACCGTGAGACCGTGAACGCCAATGGCGGTCAGGGCGTCACGGACCTCTTCCAGCTTGAATGGCTTAATGATCGCCATAACAATTTTCATGAGTCCTATCCCCGCTTGGGCCCGGCGCGAATGAACGCCGGGAGTTTCGACTGAGGTTCACCACGCGGAGGACTTCCACTACGCGGGCACAGCCGGGACCCTTAGAATCAAATGCCGTGCCAGTCGGCCGGACTTCGCTAACGGATTATGAATCCGGATATTTTCCCGCTTTGCGGGAGCGCGGCGC
The DNA here is from genome assembly GCF_054056355.1 of Bradyrhizobium sp. USDA 3364. Lineage (NCBI taxonomy): Bacteria > Pseudomonadati > Pseudomonadota > Alphaproteobacteria > Hyphomicrobiales > Nitrobacteraceae > Bradyrhizobium > Bradyrhizobium sp. USDA 3364. Next base: position 2,707,881 of record NZ_JBSRYG010000002.1, on the reverse strand, counting down.
GCCTGCGCTATTCCGTCGCGCCTAAAATATCATCAGGCCTGTCTAGAACGCAGGCACGGCCAACTCCGGACACAATTCTGCCCAGCCGCGCGGCAGCTCGCGGTATCCGGCTAAAGCGTCCGTGGGCTGGTTCCAACCTCCCCTTGAAAAGGGGAGGTCGCTTTGCTCGCAAAGCAAAGCGGGTGGAGATCTGCTCTCTCGGCTTGTAACGTCGCCTGCGGCTGACCCCCATCCCGACCTTCCCCCTTTCAGGGGGAAGGGGAAGAGGGACCTGTCGCCAGGATTGCGGGACCGCTCCGCGAAATCTTGCGTCAGGCGGCGTCGCGTGCCGCGAACACCTTGTCGATCAGTCCCCAATCGAGCGCCTGCTGGGCCGACATGAAGTGATCGCGGTCCAGCGTCCGCTCGACGTCGGCTTCGGTGCGCCCGCAGTGCTGCGCGTACAGCCGGATGATCCGTCGCTTGGTCTCCTGCATCTCGGTGGCATGGATCAGGATGTCGGACGCCTGGCCCTGGAAGCCGCCGAGCGGCTGATGCACGTGCAGGCTGGCATTCGGGAGCGCGGCGCGGTGACCGGGCTCGCCGGCCATCAGCAGGAACGACCCCATCGAGCGCGCGGTGCCCATGCACAGCGTGTGCACCGGGGCCTTGATGAACTGCATGGTGTCGTACATCGCAAGCCCGCTGGTGATCACGCCGCCATAGGAGTTGATGTAGAGGTTGATCGGCTTGTTGGGGTTATCGGCCTCGAGGAACAGGAGCTGCGCGCAGACCAGCCCGGACATCGCGTCATTGACCTCGCCGTTCAGGAAGATGATGCGCTCGCGCAGCAGCCTGGAATAGATGTCGAAGGAACGCTCGCCGCGGGTGGACTGTTCGATGACCATAGGGACGAGTTGCATCATGTCGCGCATCGGCGACCTCCATGTCTGCAGGTGATGACGTCTCAGATGAAGTTTGCGATCAGGCCGCGCGCATCACCGTGCGGCGGTTGCTGTTGGCCGGTTGCGGCTGTCTTTCCCTGATGTCGCAGGCTTGCTGGATGATGCGAAACCTGGTGCCGCCGGCCTCGTTCGGCTCGATCCGGAAGGTGACATGGCTTTCGCGAAACGGCGGCTCGGACTCGCGCAGCCGATAACGCACCTCTTCGCCTGTTATCGTTGATTCCGGCTCGGCGCCGGCTAGATCGGAATCCGGAAGCCAGCGTTCGCGCAGCGCCGGAATGGTCACGGCGCGCCAGACTTTCTCGGGCGGAGCGTCGAGCTCGTACTCCATCACCAGGGCTGCGTCGGCGTGGTCAGGCTTCACTGCGTCGCTCATTGATCCATGTCCTTCAGCAGATCGGCGAGTGCCTCGATGCGTTTCGGCCAGTAGGCGCGATAGCGCGCCAGCCAGGTCCCGATGCTGGCGATGCCGTCCGGGTCGACCTCGTAGTTCACGAAGCGGCCCTGGCGCTGCTCGCGCACCAGCCCTGCCGCGCGCAGCACCGCGAGATGCTGCGACATTGCCGGCTGGCTGATCTCCAGTCCGTCGCGCAAGGCGCTGGCGTTCAGGCTGCCGCCGGCGAGCTTTTCAAAGACCTTGCGGCGGGTCGGATCGGCCAGCGCCTTGAAGATGTCGGTGTCGACCATACCGACACATAAGCATATACTTATGTGTTGCGCAAGCCTGAACTGGCCTCAGCGCCGTGCCGCGTGACGGGCGGCGCTCCTCGGGCCCTTTTGCATGGGGTTGTTTTGCGGATTTGCCGCGAGGCTCCCCTGGGGCGCTGTGAGCTCGGCTGCCACCGCAGCCCCGGCCGCTACTGCAACGCCTCGCCGTGCTGCGAAATGTCGAGGCCTTCCAGCTCCTGCTGCATCGAGACCCGCAGCGGGACGAAGGCAGAGACCAGCTTGAGCAGCACGAAGGTGACGCCGCCGCACCAGAGCGCTGTGACGGCGACGCCGTAGAGCTGGATCAGGAGCTGCTTCGGATTGCCCTCGAGCAGGCCCGAGGTGCCGCCGATCGCCGCCGTCGCAAAGATGCCCGCGAGCAAGGTGCCGGTCAGGCCGCCGATGCCGTGCACGCCGAACACGTCGAGCGAGTCGTCATACTTGAAGCGATGCTTCAGCCAGGTGCAGGCCCAGTAGCAGATCAGGCCGGCGATGATGCCGATGATGACGCCATGCCACGGCGCGACGAAGCCGGAGGCCGGGGTGATGGTGCCGAGCCCTGCGACCGCGCCCGAGATCATGCCGAGCACCGACGGCTTGCGGCGCGTCGCCCATTCGATCGCGCCCCAGGTCAGCGCGCCGGCACAGGCCGCAAGATGCGTGGCGGTGATCGCCATGACCGCGCGCGAATTGGCCGCGAGCGCCGAGCCGCCGTTGAAGCCGAACCAGCCGACCCAGAGCAGGCCGGTGCCGACCACGGCGAGCGACAGGTCGAACGGCGACAGATTGTCATGGCCGTAGCCGTGCCGGTTGCCCATCACCTTGGCCGCGACCAAGCCGCTGATTCCCGCGGAGAGGTGCACGACGAGGCCGCCGGCGAAATCCAGCACGCCCATCGATGCGAGGAAGCCGCCACCCCACACCCAATGCGCCAGCGGCACATAGGCGAAGATGAACCAGCCGATCGAGAACAGCACATAGGCGGAGAACCGCATGCGGTCGGCGACCGAGCCTGCGACCAGCGCCACGGTGATGATCGCAAACGTCATCTGGTACAGCATGAACAGCGCTTCCGGGATGGTCTTCGCCGCCGGATTGACGCTGTCCATGGTGATGCCGGCCAGGAACCAGCTGTCGAGCGAGCCGAGCCATGGACCATTGCCGACGAAAGTCAGCGAATAGCCGAAGGTGACCCAGAGGATCGAGATCAGCGCGACGGCGGTGAGGCTCTGCGCCATCGTCGCCAGCACGTTCTTCTTGCGCACCATGCCGGAGTAGAACAGCGCGAGCCCCGGGATCGTCATCATCAGCACCAGCGCGGTGGCGACGATCATCCAGGCGGTATCGGCGGCGTTGATGGCGGAGTTGGCTGCCTGGTCCTGTGCGAAGACCGGCGTGCCCCACGTCAACAGCATTGCAGCAGTGATCGGCGCAGCTGATATCGCTGCACGAAGAGCGCGTGCCCCCATCATCATTCCCCGGCGTGTCGTCGTTTCTGGCGTACTGGATTTTTGCGTGCACCGGCGTCGTTGCCGGCGGTGATGTCGTCTTTGTTGTTTGAGCATGACCACCGCGCAAACGCATTCCGCGTCGCGAGGGAAAACCGGTTTCCCCTTTTCCGGGTCATGCTCCAAGCTTCAGAGCGCGTCGTTGTCGGTCTCGCCGGTGCGGATGCGCAGGGCGTGGTCGATCGGCGTCACGAAGATCTTGCCGTCGCCGATCTGGCCGGTGCGGGCATGCTGGGTGATGACGCTGACCGCCTGGTCGGCGAGGTCGGAATCGACCGCGATCTCGATCCTGAGCTTGGGCAGGAAGTTCACGACATATTCGGCGCCGCGATAGATTTCGGTGTGGCCCTTCTGGCGGCCATAGCCCTTCACCTCGGTGACCGTCATGCCGTGGACGCCGATCGCAGTCAGCGCCTGGCGCACCTCATCGAGCTTGAACGGTTTGATGATCGCGACGACGAGTTTCATGGTTCAGGCCTTCATTCCCTTGAGGATTTCCGTGTGCGCCCGTCCCCGAGCCCGGCACGTGCCGCCTCCGGCAGCGGCAATTTGCCATCCCCGGCGCGGCTCCTTGCCGTCCCCGGAGCGGCCAATGGCCATCCCGGTCGGCATTTCGCGTCCGCCAAATCTGGCAGCTTTCTGGGCAAATGGCATAAAAAAGTTGCAGGTTGAAGCGGAAAACATGCGCAGCGCGTGAGCTCTGTCACTGTACGGAATGGAAACGCTCGGCCACAATGTTGCCATCCCGCCCTGGCCGGCGGTCCCGCTGGCCCGTTTCGCTATTGCGTGCCCGCGCCCTGAGGAAACAGAAATGTCGAACCGAAACTGGTTTTATGCATCCGAAGGCCAGCAAAGGGGTCCCCTGCCTGAAGCCCAGCTCCGCGACCTGATCACCCGGGGCACGGTGGGCGCCGATACCCTGGTATGGACCGAAGGCATGGCCGGCTGGCAGAAGGCCGCGGAGATTCCGGGCCTCATCCCCAGCGCGGCGGGCGCACCGCCGGCATTTCAGCAGGCCGGCGGACCGCCGCCCGTGGCGGCATCGGCAAGCTATAGCGGCGGAGTGCTGTCGGCTGATTTCCCGATCTGGGGCCTGTTCGGGCGCAGCCTCCTGATGTTCATCGGCCAGATCTTCGTCGTCCCGGCGCCGTGGACCGCGACCGCCCTGTACCGCTTTGCGATTCCCTACATCCGCGTGCCGGGCCGGCCGCATCTGGCCTTCACCGGGCAGCCGCTCGACATCTGGTACGTCTTCATCGTGCTCGGTCTTCTGACCTATGCCGGCGTCGCCAACAGCAACATCGTGACGCTGCTCTCGCTGCTGTTGCAGGGCTTCCTGAGCTGGATGATCGTTCGCTGGATCCTCGGCAGTCTCAGCTCGAGCGGCCAGGACCTGCCGATCTCCTTCAAGGGCAGCCCGCTCGCCTATATCGGCTGGTATGTGGCAATGGTGATCTCGGCGATCACCATCATCGGATGGGCCTGGGTGCTGACGGCATGGATGCGCTGGATCTGCCGCAACGTCGACGGCACGCGCCGCGAGGTCACCTTCAACGCCTCCGGGCTCGAGGTGCTGTGGCGAACCATCGTGTTCTCGATCGGCTGCGCCTTCCTGATCCCGATTCCGTGGGTGCTGCGCTGGTACGGCAACTGGTTCGTCTCGCAGTTCGCGCTGACCGAGCGGGGTGCCTACGCCGGTAGCTGAGACGCTATTTGCGCTCGCGCACCGATCCCTCTTGCGCGACGGACGCGACCAGCGTGCCGTCGGGCTTGAAGATCAGGCCGCGGGTCAGGCCGCGGCCGGACTGCGCGCTCGGCGAATCCTGCGCATAGAGCAGCCATTCGTCGGCGCGGAACGGGCGGTGAAACCACATCGCGTGATCGAGGCTTGCCGGCATCATGCGCCGGTCGAACAGCGTGCGGCCGTAGCGCGCCATCACCGCGTCGAGCAGCGAGAAATCCGACGCATAGGCGAGCGCGCACAGATGCAGCGCCGGATCGTCCGGCAGCTTGGCCGCGGTGCGGATCCAGACATGGATGCGGCCGTCGTCGATCTTCTGCCCGAAATAGCGGCCGAGCTCGACCGGGCGCAGCTCGATCGGCCGGTCGCTCTCGTAGTAGCGGCGGATGAACTCGGGCATCTCCTTGAACATCGGCTGCTTCGAGACTTCCTCCGCGGTCAGCTTCTCCGGCGGCGGCACGTCGGGCATCTTCTCCTGATGATTGAAGTTGGTCTCTTCATCGGAATGGAACGAAACCATGATCGAGAAGATCGCGTTGCCGTGCTGGATCGCGGTGACGCGGCGGGTGGTGTAGCTCTTGCCGTCGCGCAACCGCTCGACCTGGTAGATGATCGGGATCTGCGGATCACCGGGCAGGATGAAATAGCAATGGATCGAATGCGGCAGGCGGCCCTCGACGGTGCGGCAGGCCGCGACCATCGCCTGGCCGATCACCTGGCCGCCGAACACCCGCTGCCAGCTCGTCTTCGGGCTGTTGCCGCGGAACAAATTCACCTCGAGCTGCTCGAGATCGAGGATGGACAGCAGATCGATCAGGCTCTTGGACATCGGGAGCTTTCGGTTGGTTAAACCGTCATTCCGGGGCGATGCGACAGCATCGAACCCGGAATCTCGAGAGTCCGGGTTCTCGCTGCGCGAGCCCCGGAATGACGATCGGATTTGTTTCTATCCCCTGTTTCGCCCAGCTATTATCAGGTAGCAAGCACAGTCTGAGAGCGTAAGGCGTAAGGGAAAGGCATGCCGGCACAGCGAAGCATTGTCATCTGCGGGGGCGCGTTTGCAGGGCTGGCGTTGGCCGTGGCGTTGCGTCAGGGGCTTGGGCCCGACATTCCGGTGATCGTGGCCGATCCGGCGCTGAGCCAGCGCCCGAGCCGCGATCCGCGCGCGACCGCGATCGTGGCGGCCTGCCGGCGGCTGTTCGAGACCCTCGGCGTCTGGGGGCAGGTGGCGCCGACCGCGCAGCCGATCACGGATATGGTCGTGACCGACTCCAAGCTGGAGGATGCCACGCGTCCGGTGTTTCTGACCTTCGCCGGCAATGTCGAGCCCGGCGAGCCGTTCGCCCATATGGTCGAGAACCGCTATCTGATCGATGCGCTGGCGGCGCGTGCCGAGGCCGAGGGCGTAGAGCTGCGCGCCACCGCGGTGTCGAGCTTCGCCTCGCGGCCCGACGGCGTCAGTGTCAAGCTGGCCGACGGCACCGATATCGATGCGAGCCTCCTGGTCGCCGCCGACGGCGCGCGCTCGAAGCTGCGCGAGCGCGCCGGCATTGCGACCCATGGCTGGGACTATGATCAATCCGGCATCGTGGTCACGGTCGGGCACGAGCGCGAGCATCACGGCCGCGCCGAGGAGCATTTCCTGCCCGCAGGTCCGTTCGCGATCCTGCCGCTGACCGGCAACCGCTCGTCGCTGGTGTGGACCGAGACGCGCAAGGACGCCGCGCGCATCGTCGCGCTGAACGAAGAGGAATTCCACGCCGAGCTCGAGCAGCGCTTCGGCCTGCATCTCGGCGAGATCAAGCCGCTCGACAAGCCCCGCGCATTCCCGCTCGGCTATTTCGTCGCGCGCTCGTTCATCGCCGAACGCCTCGCATTGATCGGCGACGCCGCGCATGTGATCCATCCGATCGCCGGGCAGGGGCTCAACATGGGCCTGAAGGATGTTGCCGCCCTTGCCGAGGTCGTGGTCGATGCGGCTCGGCTCGGCATGGATCTCGGACAGGCCGACGTGCTCGAGCGCTATCAGCGCTGGCGGCGCTTCGACACGATGGCGATGGGCGTTGCCACCAACTCGCTGAACTTCCTGTTCTCCAACGAATCGACGCTGCTGCGCACCGTGCGCGACATCGGCCTCGGCCTCGTCGATCGCGCGCCGCCGCTGAAGGAGATGTTCATCCGCCAGGCGGCGGGGCTGTCAGGCGAGGTGCCGCGGCTATTGAAGGGCGAGGCGCTATAAGGATTCAAGCTTCGTAGCCCGGATGGAGCGAAGCGAAATCCGGGGAAGTGCCGCCGCGGATGATCTGTCCGGGATTACGCTACGCTTCATCCGGGCTACGCGCTTCAGATCAATCGATCTTGCGCGCCTCTTCCGGCAGCATGATCGGGATGCCGTCGCGGATCGGATAGGCGAGTTTTGCGGAGCGCGAGATCAGCTCCTGCCGCGCGGCGTCGAATTCCAGCGGTCCCTTGGTGATCGGGCACACCAGGATTTCGAGCAGTTTTGGGTCGGCGGTGCTTTCGAGATGATCGGTCGTCGAATTCATTGCGGTCTCCGGCTGGCCATCATCTAGCATATTCCGAGGCGCGCTGTCAGCGCCTGGCGATCCGCAGCAGTTGGTCGATCGCGGCCTGCTGATGCGCCTTCGGCAGCGCCTGCTCGGACAGCGCGTAGCCGATGAACGCCCAATAGAAGATCTGCGCGCGGCCGCGCGCCACGTCGTCGGGGAATCCGGCCTGCCGGAGCAAGGTCTCGATGTAGCCGATCCGGCGCCGGTCGACCTCGAGCACGGCGGCGCGCGCCGCGGCGTCAGCGGTGGCCCAGCTGCGGACCGCGCGCTCCAGCGCCAGCCGCGCCGAGAAGGCGCGGCGCAGCAGCAGCGCCAGCGCCTCGCCGCCTTCCGGAATGGTCTCGAGCTCTGCGATCACCTGCTCGGCCGCGACCTCGCGCCAATGGCTGAGGATCGCGGCGCGGTAGGCGCCGATATCGGCGAAATGCCAGTAGAAGCTGCCGCGCGAGACGCCCATCGCCTTGGCCAGCGGCTCGGCCTTCAGCGACGTGAAGCCGCGCCGCGCCAGCGTCTTCAGGCCCTGGTCGAGCCAGTCCTTGGCCGAAAGCTGTTCCGTCATGTTCCCCATCCGCGCCGCCCACCATACACAAGTGTATTGACAGGCGCCAGCCGCCGGTATCATATCCATACACTACTGTATGGAGACATCGCGATGCGCGATCTTCTGCTGCAAGGCGCCGGACTCATCGCCATCCTGGTCAGCCTGATCCATGGCGTGCTCGGCGAGACAAAAATATTCGCCCGCGCCACCGTCGAGCCGCCGCGGCTGCGCTTCCTGCTTCGCTTGGTTTATCAGGCCGGCACCGTCGCCTGGATCGGCGGCGGCGTGCTGCTGGTCGCCGCGCCTGCGATGGATTCGGATGCCGCGCGCCACTGGATCGTGCTGACGCTCGCCGTCGTGTTCGGCTTCGCTGCGCTCGCTAATGCGCTGGCGACCCGCTTCCGTCATTTCGGCTGGATGGCGATGAGCGCCGTCGTGGCGCTCGCGGCCGCCGGCTACTAGCGGAGTGGCCATGACCAATGATCGCGTCACGCTGAGCATCGCCAACGGCGTCGCCGACGTCAGGCTGAACCGCCCGCACAAGCTCAACGCGCTCGATCCGGCGATGTTTACCGCGATCGCCGACGTGGGCGCGCAGCTCGCGGACAACCCAAAGATCCGCGCCGTGGTGCTGTCGGGCGAAGGCCAGGCGTTCTGCGCCGGCCTCGACATGGAGCGTCTGGTCGCAACGACGGAAGGCGAATCCATCCTGCCCTTTGCCGATCTCGGCCAGCGGACGCACGGCATCGCCAACTTTGCGCAGCACCTGGTGTGGCTGTGGCGCGAACTGCCGGTGCCGGTTATTGCCGCTGTCCACGGCATCGCCTTCGGCGGCGGCTTTCAGTTGATGCTCGGTGCCGACGTCAGATATCTCGCGCCCGCCACGCGCCTTGCGATCATCGAAGCCAAATGGGGGCTGGTGCCCGACATGGCCGGCACGCTGCTGATGCGCCATCTCGCACGCGAGGACGTGGTTCGCGAACTGACCTATACCGCGTGCGTGTTCTCTGCCGACGAGGCGCTCAGCTACGGCTTCGCCACCCGGATCGTCGAAGACCCGCGCGCCGCGGCGCTGGAGACGGCGCGCGCGATCGCGGACCGCAACCCGGATGCGATCCGCGCCGCCAAGCGGCTGCTCAATCTTGCCGCCGACCGCGATGCGGCGACCGGGCTCGCGGCCGAGACGGCCGAGCAGGCGCTGCTGCTCGGCACGCCCAATCACATCGAGGCCGTCAGGGCTACGCTCGAGCGACGGCCGCCGCAATGGAGTTCTGCATGACCACCGGCCCGGGATTCGATCTCGAACAACTTGTCGCGACCAATGCGTCGGCGGCTTTCAACCGGCTTGCCGGCTTCGAGGTCGTCTCCGCGGGTGCCGGCGAGGTGGAGCTGCGCATGCAATGGCGCGACGATCTCACCCAGTATGCGGGACACCTGCATGCCGGCATGATTGCAGCCCTGCTCGACACCGCCTGCGGCTTTGCCGCGGCGTCGATCGTCGGCGGAGTCACCGCATCGCATTTCTCGATGAATTGCCTGAAGCCCGCGGTGGGCCGCCGCTTCATCGCCAAAGGCACCACGTTGCGTGCCGGGCGCAGACAGGTATTCGCGCGCGCCGAATTGTTTGCGGAGAGCGAGCAGGGTGAGACGTCGCTGGTTGCGACCGGTGAAACCGTGCTCGTTCCGCTCGCAACCTGAGCTGCCCGGATTGCCACATCGTGTGGAATTTATAGGGTCATCAATTTCCGTGCGGAATCGGCTTACGCGCGGATAACCATGCTACCAAAAGTTGCGGAAAATTATCGAGAAGACAATTCAATCGGCCTAGCCTGTCCGCACGGACAACCATGGGCCGACGCATGTTTCGTGTTTTGACGTGCCTTTCAGGTGAGCATGACTGGCGACTCGTTCTGCTCGCCGGACTGGTCTGCTTCGTTGCCAGTATCGTTGCCGTCAATATTTTCCATCGCGCGATCGCGTCGCAAGCGCGGACGCGGCTGATCTGGATCGCGATCGCGGGAGCCGCGATCGGCTACGGGATCTGGGCAACGCATTTCATCGCGATGCTCGCCTATGAGCCCGGCGTGCCGACCGGCTATGGCATCGTCCTCACCGCGCTGTCGCTCGCCGTGGCGATGATGCTGACATCCTGCGGCCTCGGCCTTGCTGCCAGCGACCCCAGCCCATGGCGCGCGCCGGTCGGGGGCGCGGTGATCGGAGCCGGCATCGCGAGCATGCACTATCTCGGGATGTGGGCGCTGGAAGTGCCGGGCCACGTGGTGTGGTCGCTCGATCTCGTGGCGGCTTCCATCCTCCTCGGCATGTTGTTCGGCTACGCCGCGCTCTCGATCGCGGTCCGCCATCAGGACCGTTGGATGTCGCTGGTCGCGGCGCTGTTGCTGACACTTGCGATCGTGTCGCACCATTTCACCGCGATGGGCGCCGCCGCGATCGTGCCGGACCCGTTGCAGACCCCGGAGGCGCTTTCGCTCTCTCCCGCCTTCCTCGCCATCGTGATCGCGGGTGTGGCGCTCTCGGTGCTCGGAATGAGCTTCGTCGGCGTACTTGCGGATCGCAGGCTGGCGCTGCGCACCCGCCGCTTCGAGGAAATCATCAGCCAGCTTTCGCTGGCGCGGCAGCAGGTCGAGGCGTCGCAGAAGGCGCTCGAGGAGCAGAGGTTCCGGCTGGACACGGCGATCAATCACATGGGTGAAGGCCTCTGCATGTTCGATGCGGAGAAGCGCCTCGTCGTCTGCAACGAGCGCTACGCCAAGATGTACCGGCTGCCGCCCGAATTGCTGCTGCCCGGCACTGCCCATCGCGAGATCATCACGCATCGGATCGCCAACGGCATTCTCAAGGGCGAGACCAGCGACAGCGCTGCGACGCAGGTGCTGGCGACATTGAATGCGCTGCCGGCCGACGAGACCAGCAGCCGGGTCGACGAGCTTGCCGATGGCCGCTTGATCTGCGTGACGCGGCAGCCGATGCCCGGCGGTGGCTGGGTGGCGACGCATCGCGACGTCACCGAGCAGCGGCGCTCCGAGGCCAAGATCACCTATATGGCGCAACACGACGCGCTGACCGATCTGCCGAATCGGGTGCTGCTCAAGGAGTGGATGGAGCAGGCGCTCTCCGGCGCGAGGCGCGGCGGACCGAGCCTTGCGGTGCTGATGCTCGATCTCGATCGCTTCAAGGACGTCAACGATACGCTCGGGCATCCGGCAGGCGATGCGCTCTTGCAGTCGGTGGCCGCGCGGCTGCGCCGGTGCGTCAGCGACACCACGCTGGTGGCGCGGCTCGGCGGCGACGAGTTCGCTGTCATCGATTACGTCACCGATCCGGTCATGGAAGCGGGCGTGCTCGCGGAAAGGATCAGGAAGGCGCTCAGCGAGCCGATCGATCTCGGCCATCATCGGGTAACCACCACGACCAGCATCGGCATCGCGATCGCGCCGCGCGACGGCACCGATTCGGACGAAGTGCTGCGCAGCGCCGACCTTGCGCTCTACTCGGCCAAGAGCGGCGGGCGCGGCTCGTTCCGTTTCTTCGAGCCCGAGCTCGACCGGCTGCTGCAGGCCCGGCGCGGCCTCGAGCGCGACATGCGCAGCGCGCTCGCCAATGGCGAGTTCGAGCTGCATTATCAGCCGTTCATCCATGTCGCGAGCGGCGAGACCTGCGGCTTCGAGGCGCTGTTGCGGTGGCATCATCCGCAGCACGGCATGGTGTCGCCGGCGCAGTTCATCCCGCTGGCGGAAGAGACCGGCCTGATCGTGCCGCTCGGGGAGTGGGTGCTGCGCACCGCCTGTGCGGAAGCCGCCAAATGGCCCGACGATCTCAAGATCGCGATCAACCTGTCGCCGGTGCAGTTCAGGAGCTCCGAGCTGGTCCCGGTGATCGTGCACGCGCTGGCGGGCTCGGGAATTTCTCCTGACAGGCTCGAGCTCGAAGTCACCGAGACGGCTATCATCCAGGACAGCGAAGCGGTGTTCGCGGCGCTCAGCCAGCTGCATGATCTCGGGGTACGGATCGCGCTCGACGATTTCGGCACCGGCTATTCGTCGTTGAGCTTTTTGCAGAGGTTTCCGTTCGACAAGGTCAAGATCGACCGCAGCTTCGTGTCCGAACTGTCGGGCGCAAGCGACGAGTCGCGCCGGATCGCGCGCGCGATCGTTCGCTTCGCGGTCAGTCTCGGCAAGACGACGACGGCCGAAGGTGTCGAGACCAGGGAGCAGCTCGACATCCTCCGCGCCGACGCCTGCGTGGAGGTGCAGGGCTTCCATTTCAGCCCGCCGGTCAACGGCGAGAGGGCCGCGCGGATGATCGGTGACCGGACCGCGGCCGTGGCCGAACGCCCTGCGGTTCGTCTCGCGATGGCGGGTGCCGCGTCCTGACCGGCGGTCCGCGCTCAGCAGATCGAACGCATGAGGCGTAAGGCCGCAGCAGGCGGCGAAAACCAAATTGCGCACGGAGCGCAAACGGGTTTTCACGACCGTTAGAATTCCTCTAAAGCCTGCCGTTACCGCGCTTCCTTGACTTGGCAATCCCCCCGGCATTGTTCACGCATGTGCCCGGCGCGATCGCGTTGTGGGCATGATCGTCAACGGAGGGGAGATGCGCGTGAGAGTGATTTTGAGCGCTGTACTTGCAGCGTGCGTTTTGGGGCTTTTTGGATCGGCGGCGTTCGCCGACGGCTACAAGACTTGCACCAAGCTCGACAAGGCGTCGTGGAAGCCGGCAAGCGATGCCGAAGCCAAGGCCAAGGCCGCCGGCTACGAGGTGCGCCGGTCGAAGGTCGAGGGCTCCTGCTACGAAGTGTACGGCGTCAAGGAAGGCAAGCTCTACGAGCTGTTCTACAGCCCGGAAGATCTCAGCCTGAAGCACACGATCGCCAAGTGAATCGCGAACTGAATCGCCAAGTGAAGCAGGCGCGATGACGAAGGCGGCGCCCGGCGCCCGCGGCGCGACCACCGTGCAGGTCTGGGACCTGCCGCTGCGGCTCTGGCACTGGGCGCTCGCCATCCTCGTTTTGGTCGCCTGGCTGACGCCCAACGTTTATAACGGGCTGCATCGGCTGGCGGGCTATGCCGTGATCGCCCTGCTGGCGTTCCGGCTGATCTGGGGCTTTGCCGGTACGCGCTACGCGCGTTTCGGCAGGCTAGGCGTCCGGCTGCGCGCCGCGCCCAGCTATATCTGGAATCTGCGCCGCGGCATCACCGGGCGCTATATCGGGCTCAATCCCGCGGGCACCGTGATGCTGGTGGCCTTGCTGCTCCTGCTCGCGGTCTCTGCGATCACCGGCGCAATGGAGGTCACTGTGACCTTCTTCGGCGTCTGGTGGGTGGAGGACACCCACGTCTACGCCTCGGATGCGGTCATCATCCTGGTGGGGCTGCACGTGCTCGGCGTCATCGTGGTGGGATTGCTGCAGCGTCAGAATTTGGTGCGCGCGATGTTCACCGGGCGCAAGCAGCTGCGCAATCGCTGACCATTGGAGCGCCGAAGTTTACTGCACCGGCGGATCGCCCGAGGTGCGCTTCTTGGCGAGGTCCATCTCGGTGACCGCGATCAGGATCTCGGCGCGGGTCTTCAGGTCTGGCGCCTCGAGCATCGCCTGCTTCTCGGCCGGACCATAGGGCGACATCATCGCCAGCGCATTGACCAGCGCCTCGTTTGGCGCTGATTCGATGCCTTCCCAGTCGACCTTCAGATTGTTGGCTTCCAGGAAATCGGCGAGCACTTCGAGCAGCGCCTTGCGGTCGACGGCGTCCTCGCCCTTGCGCGCGGTGAAGTCGCCGGTGAAGGAGAAGAAGTCGACCTTGCACTGCCGGTACGGCGTCTGCACGTTCAACTCCTCGACCACCTTGAAGCGCGCGACGCCGGTCAGTTCGAGGATGTAGCGGCCGTCGCCGGATTCGGCGAGCTGGGTGATGCGGCCGACGCAGCCGATCCGGAACAGCACCGGCTTCGCCTCCTTCTGCGAATGCGCGACGTCGGGCTGGATCATGCCGATCAGGCGATGACCGTCGCGCAGCGCGTCGTCGATCATCGCGAGATAGCGCGGCTCGAAGATGTTGAGCGGCATCTGGCCCCGCGGCAGCAGCAGTGCACCCGGCAGCGGGAACACCGGGATGACCTCGGGGAGCTCGCCCGGCCCGCGATATTCGGCATTGATCGGCATCTGCGGTCCCGCTGCTGTGACGGGCGTGCTTTACGAGAACAGGATCGTCGACAGCCGCCTGCGCCCCTCGACGGTTGCCTCATCGGTGCCGCCCCACGCCTCGAAGAACTGCACCAGCTGCTTGCGCGCGCCGTCGTCGTTCCACTTGCGGTCACGCTTGACGATCGCGAGCAGCTGCTCGGTCGCATCGGTGCGCTTGCCCATCGCATTGAGCGCGGTGGCGAGATCGAACCGGGCCTGATGATCGAGCGGGTTTGCGGCGACTTTCTGTTCCAGCTCGGCGATCGGACCGACCGATTGCGCCTGCTCGGCGAGATCGATCGCCGCCTGCACCGCCTTGACCGCGGCGTCGTTGCGCTTCGATTCCGGAACCATCGCCAGCGTCTGCTTGGCCTGCTCGATCGCACCCGACGTGACGTAGCACTTGGCGAGGCCGGCCAGCGCCGCGATGTTGGTGGCGTCATGCGCCAGCACCTCGGCATAGATCTGCGCGGCCTGGGCGGCGTCGCCCTCGGCAAGCACGGCGTCGGCCTCGGCCAGGATCTCGGCGAGATTGGGCTCGCCGGCGGCGGGCACGCCCTTGGTGATCTTCTCGATGAAGGCGTTGAGCTGGCTCTCCGGCACCGCGCCCATGAAGCCATCGGCGGGCTGGCCGTTGACGAAGGCGATCACGGCCGGGATCGACTGGATGCCCATCTGGCCGGGAATCTGCGGATGCTCGTCGATGTTCATCTTGACCAGCTTGACCCGGCCCTTGGCGTTGCGGACCGCCTTTTCCAGCATCGGCGTGAGCTGGCGGCACGGGCCGCACCAGGGCGCCCAGAAGTCGATCATGACCGGCTGGCGGCGCGATTCCTCGATGACGTCCTTGACGAAGGTCTGGGTCGTCGTCTCCTTGATCAGATCGGGCGCTGCCTCGGGCGTGGGGCCGCCCTGCTCCATTATCGTCACGTTGTCCTCGCCTGCTTCTGAGGTCGGAAATCCGGGGGCGTTCTAGCACGCTCCGTACGGCAGGTTCAGCCGTTCTGTCAGCCTAAATGGCGGTCACCCAAGCAAAATTCAATCGCTTGCGGCCGCATCAGTTCCATCGGAGATCGGGTGGTTTGTGCGGCGAGGCGGCCGATGATGGCAATCCTTGATGCAGTGGGGATCGCCGATGGCAAAGGCCTATTACAGCACCGTGTTCGAGCAGCCGGCCGGCGAGGTCTGGAAAATCATCCGCGATTTCAACAATTACCCGGTCTGGGTCCAGGGCGCGGGGAGGAGCGAGATCGAGGACGGCAAGTCCGGAGACACCGTCGGTGCCGTGCGCAATGTCGTGTACCGGGAGCGCCGGATCCGGCAGCGGCTGCTCGCGCAGTCCGACGTGGACCGTTCCCAGACCTACGAATTCGCCGACACCCCGACCCTGCCGGTGACGGATTTCAGTGCCACCCTGCGGGTCACCCCGGTGGTCGACGGTGACCGGGCCTTTATCGAATGGTGGGCGGTGTTCGATTGCGATGCCGACCGCCGCGTCGAACTGGCGCAGACGCTGGCCGGCTGGTTCGAGACCTGGCTCGAATCGCTCCGGGATGAGATGGCTTTGAGGCCGGTTTCGGCGGAAAGCTAAAAAGAAATCGACGGGACGGCCGATTTCGGCCGATTCGAGGTCGATTTTTAAGGAAACCGCTCGATTTCGTGAGGTGCGGACCACGCTCTTGTGTTGCATTCACAGACGGCTTTTGGCATAGGTCTGCCGTTGTCGGCGAGCGATCGCCGCCAGTTCGGATGCGGGTGTAGCTCAGTGGTAGAGCACGACCTTGCCAAGGTCGGGGTCGAGGGTTCGAGCCCCTTCGCCCGCTCCAAAATCTCTCGCCGACCGAGCTGACAGTCCGATGAAGGCCCGCCCGTTGGAGCGGGCTTTTTTGCTGGCCAGCCGGTTTTGCGTTTCGGACGGTGCCCCGAGGTCAGGATGCCGCGCTCTGCGGTGGCCGTTTCCGGCTCTGTTAACCGTCAAACGGCGCATTCTCAAAACTGAAAAAAATCTGTGGTTGTGTCGGCGTTGAAATGGCTGCCGCCAGCCTTTCGACGCGGCAAGCACGTGAATGATGTCGATCAACTGGACGCCAGATCCCGGGTTGAATCGCCGCACGGCTCGCGCATGGCCTGCAGCGCTGGTCGTGCTCGTCTGCGCCTGGGCATGTCCGCCGGTTTCAGCGCAGCAATTGCCGAGCGACTCGGCATACACCCCCGCGCCCAGCGTTTTTCCGATGCCCGGCTTCGAGCCGGCGCCTGGCTTCGAGCCCACGCAACGGCCGCGGGCTCGGGTCTACGTCACGACGCGGTCG
Organism: Bradyrhizobium sp. USDA 3364; assembly: GCF_054056355.1. Taxonomy (NCBI): domain Bacteria; kingdom Pseudomonadati; phylum Pseudomonadota; class Alphaproteobacteria; order Hyphomicrobiales; family Nitrobacteraceae; genus Bradyrhizobium; species Bradyrhizobium sp. USDA 3364. Next base: position 2,691,358 of record NZ_JBSRYG010000002.1, on the reverse strand, counting down.
CACTCTGGCGGGCGGCAAAATTTCTGCGTCAGGACCTGTGACGGCCGCTTCTTCCCGATGCCGCGCGTGAGCGAGGCGGCGGATATCAAGGCATGCGAGGCCGCCTGTCCCGCGGCCGAGGTGAGGCTGTATTCCGGCTCCGATATCGACAGCGCCAGAACCGAAGAGGGCGAGACCTACAAGGCGCTCGCCAATGCATTCCGATTCCAGCGCGAGATGGTGCCGCAATGCTCGTGCAGCGCCGGCGCCTCCACCGGCCTGTCGCCGATCGCGATCGAGGACGACATGACGCTTCGGACCGGCGACATCGTCGCCGCCGACGACGGCTTCAAGATCGCGGCGATCTCGAGCGGGCAGCGGCGCAGCGTGCTGTTCAGGCCGCTGTCGAAGGCCAAGGCGCAAGCGCTCGGCCTTGCGCGCCTCTCGTCGCGCTAACTCGCGTCGCGCTTCAGCTGCTTCCTTGAGCATGATTCTCCGCGTCGACGCTTCGCGTTTGTCGCGAAGGAAAACCGCTGCACACTTTTCCGGATCGTGCTCCGGCAGCGATAACGAGCGTTAGCTTCGTTCGAATATTACGCCGCGGTGCAGAATGCCTTGTTCTCGGGCAGTCCACGCAGGAAAATTTCGTCTCAAATATCGTCTCAACTTGTTTTGACGCAGCGCACACCGCTGCATGCGCTTTTCAGCGTCGATGGATGTGCTACCATTTTGCCGTCTGGCCTACCTCACAGACCGCCACCATCATCTCTCAGGGCGTTCAAAATCAATAACAGGCAAGCTGCAACGGCTTGCATAGGGGAGTGACTCGATGAAATCAGCTTTCAATCGATCAATACTTGCGTTCGCGGCGATTGCGGTGCTGGCGGGGACCACCTTCGCCAATGCGCAGCAACAAACGGACAAGAACCGGGCGCTGAAGAAGTACGAATCCGGCAACAAGGAATTCTGGACCCATCCGCCGGATGACTGGTTCCTGGGCGACGAGACCGAGGCGCAGAAGGGCCTTGCCCCGCCGTCCGGTCCGCCGACCGGTGCGTCCGACGCCGAACTCGCGGCGATGATGAAGAAGATCAAGCTGCCGCCGGGCTTCAAGATCGAGGTCTATGCCTCGAACGTGCTCGCGGCGCGGCAGATGGCTTGGGGCGACAAGGGCACGCTGTTCGTCGGCTCGTTCGGCCTCGGCAACGTCTACGCGATCAAGGACAACAACGGCAAGAAAGAGGTCAAGACCATCCTCAAGGGCCTCAACATGCCGACTGGCCTCGCCTTCAAGGACGGTGCGTTGTACGTGATCGCGGTCGACAAGCTGATCAAATACGACAATGCCGAAGCCAATCTCGACAATCTCGGCAGTGGCAAGGTGGTGTATGACGACATGCCGTCCTATGCGGCGCATGGCTGGAAGTACATCGCCGTCGACAAGGATGGCTGGTTCTACATCCCGTTCGGACCGCCCTTCAACATCGGCATCCCGCCGACCTCGGTGTCGCAGATCCGCCGCGTCGATCCCAAGACCGGCAATGCCGAGATCTATGCGCTCGGCGTGCGCAACTCGGTCGGCGGCGACGTCGATCCGCGTACCGGCAAGTACTGGTTCACCGAAAACGCCCGCGACTGGATCAGCGACGATCTGCCGAGCGACAAGCTCAACATGATCTCGAAGATCGGCGAGCATTTCGGCTATCCCTATTGTCACCAGGGCGACCTGCCGGACACCAAGTTCGCGATGGGTCACAAGTGCTCGGAGTTCACCCCGCCGGTGTACAAGCTCGGCGCGCACGTGGCTCCGCTCGGCATGAAGTTCTATACCGGCAGCCAATTCCCGGCCGAGTACAAGAACAGCATCCTGATCGCCGAGCATGGCTCCTGGAACCGGCACAAGTACCAGGGCGGCCGCATCGTGAAGATCACCGCGAGCCCCGACGGCAAGAATGCCAAGCAGGAGGTCTTCGCCTCCGGCTGGATCGAGGGTGACCAGGGCTATCTCGGCCGCCCCGCCGACATCCTGCTCGACAAGGATGGCTCCATCCTGGTCGCCGACGACTGGGCCGGAGCGATCTATCGCATCAGCTACAGCAAGAAGTAACGAACCTTTGCGGGGCTGCGGCGCCGAACTGGCCGCTGCAGCCCCGTTTACGTGGTTCGGCATTCCTGCAACGGAACGGACTCGTCGTGCCCGGACTTGATCCGGGCATCCATCCAAACCAAGAAACCCTCTTCAAGCCAGATGGATTGCCGGCGCGAGCCCGGCAATGACATGCGGAGAAACTGGCCATGCGCGTTGTGTCCCTCGGAATGCTGTTTGCGTCGGCGATCACGCTGACCCCGTTTGCTCATGCCGCTGACAATGCCGCCGGCAAGGCGAAGGCCGAACTCTGCGCCGGCTGCCACGGCGACAACGGCATCTCGCAGATGGAGAACATTCCCTCGCTCGCCGGCCAGCTCGACCAGTACATCCAGTGGCAGCTGGTGTTCTTCCGCGCCGGCGCCCGCAAGAACGAGCAGATGCAGCCGATTGTCGAGCAACTCAACAACGAGGACATCCGCAATCTCGGCGCCTATTTCGCGTCGCTGACGCCGTTCAAGGGCGGCAAGGACGACAATCCGGATCTGTCGGAGAAGGGCAAGCAGGCCGCCGCCGGCCGCCGCTGCGCCTCATGCCATGGCGACGGCTTCGCCGGCACCAAGGCGGTGGCCCGCATCGCCGGCCAACGCGAGGAATATCTCGTCAAGGCGCTGCACGACTACAAATCCGGCCAGCGCTCCGGCGGCGCGCAGGCGGCGATGGCCGATGTGGCGTATCCGCTGAGCGACGAGGAGATCACCGCGCTCGCGCATTATCTGGCGCATTTGTGAGGGAGCGCGGCGCTTCTTATCCTCCCCTGGAGGGGGAGAATCGGCGCGAATGCAATGAGCGACGAGGTGGGGTGACAGTCTCTCCACTCGAACAGTGCCCGTGTTGAGAGATCACCCCACCCCGTCTCACATTTCGCTTCGCTGCACGTGAGCCGACCCTCCCCCTCCAGGGGAGGGTGGAGGCTAGGTCCTAACCGGCTACATGGGTAACAGAATAGACCGGCGACATGGGTAACAGGTCAACTGATCGGCGAGGAGGGCCTTGCCGATGGGATGGACGGAGACCTGTGCAGTGGAAGAACGGATGCGATTTGTGGTGGCGGTGGAGAAGCACGAGGAATCATTTGCGGCGGTGTGCCGGCGGTTCGGGGTGAGCCGCCGTGTGGGGTACAAATGGCTTACGCGTTTTGAGCAGGAAGGCGCCGGTGGGCTGTTCAACCGGTCGCGGGCTCGGCTGCATCATCCGCAGAGCATAGCCGAGGGGATCGCCGAGCGTTGCCTTGAGGTGCGTCGGGCGCATCCGACCTGGGGGCCGATCAAGGTGCGCGCCTTTCTTGAACGGAAGTCACCGCGGACGGCATGGCCTGCGGCGAGCACGATCGGGGAACTGTTCGACCGCGAAGGACTGACGGTGAAGCGCAAGCTGCGCCGGCGCGGGCCGCCCTCGAACATGCCGTTTGCGACGTGCGCGGCGGCCAATGATGTGTGGTGCATCGACTTCAAGGGCTGGTTCCTGACCGGCGACGGCAAGCGATGCGAGCCGCTGACGATCACCGACGCGTACAGCCGCTATCTGCTGCGCTGCCAGGCTCTGGCGCGCACCGACACGGATCATGTCTGGCCGGTGCTCGATGCGGCGTTCCGCGAGTTTGGGTTGCCGCACTACATGCGTTCGGATAACGGCTCGCCGTTTGCCTCGCGTGGTGCCGGTGGGTTGTCGCGGCTGTCGGTCAACCTGATCAAGGCCGGCGTGACGCCGGAGCGCATTGCGCCGGGCAAACCTCAGCAGAATGGCCGCCATGAGCGGATGCATCTGACGCTGTTGCAGGACACCGCCAATCCGCCGGCTCCCACCATGCGCGAGCAGCTCAAGCGCCTCCGCAACTTCCAGCATCTCTACAATGAGGAGCGTCCGCACCAGTCGCTCGATAACGCTACGCCAGCCGACCGTTACCAGGCCTCCTCACGCCGCTTCGACGGTGTCTTGCGCAAGCCGGAATACGATGACCAGGACGTCCGCTCGGTCCGGCACAACGGAGAGATCAAGTGGCTCGGCAACACGATCTACATCAGCGAAGCGCTGATCGGCGAACCCGTCGGCCTGGCCGAGGATCAGGACGGTTGGATCGTCAGCTATGGCCCGATCGAGCTCGGCACGATCGCTCATCGTGGGGACCAGCTTCGCAAGCCCAAACGAACGACAAAAGGCTGTGGACTTGAGGACAACGCTCCGCGTTGCCCTCAGGGTCCACAGCCTCAACAACAACAGACCTGAACGAAACGAGAATTGTGTTACCCATGTCGTCGGGTTGAAGTGTTACCTAAGTCGCCGGTTGCTCAGCTACCCCCGCTGCTTCTCATACGCCTTGAGATGCGTATACGCCGTGCGCAGCTTCGGCACCGGAATCTTGGCCGCATCCGCGCGCACGATCAGGTCGCCGACCACGTGGTCGGCTTCGACCGGCAGCCCCGCCTTGATGTCGCGGAACATCGATGCAGTCATCGGCGAGCCCTCGGAGGTGAGCAGCCCGCGGGTGCGCTGGAAGAACGGGCCATCAGGCATATGGCCGGCGTCGGCGGCGATCGCGCTGCATTCGTCGAGGATGCCGAGCAGGAAATCCTTGCCGCCGGGTGCGGCCAGGATGTTGCCGACCGAGGTCCGCATCAGGCTGGTGGAGGCGGCGAGCGACGCCAGGAACACCCACTTCTCCCACATGTCCTGCATCACATGCTCGCTGGCGGCAGCGCCGTTGACGGCGGAGAAGGTCTCCGCGATCGCGCGCACCCGGTCGGAAAGGCCGCCGGCGCGTTCGCCGAAACCGAGCGACTGCATCGGCTGCAGCTGCACCACCTCGCGCTTCTCGTTCAGCGTCGCCGCGATCGCGCACAGACCGCCGAGTACGTGCTGGGCGCCGAACTTCTTGTCCAGCGCATCGAGATGCAGCATGCCGTTGAGCAGCGGAATGATCGCAGTCTTGTCGCCGACCGCGGGCGCAAACGACTTGATCGCATCCTCGAGATCGAATGCCTTGCAGCTCAAGAGCACGACGTCGAACTTGTCCGACAGCTTGTCGGCCTGCACGGTCGGCGGATTTTTCAGTGTGACGTCGCCATTCGGGCTCTTGATCACGAGCCCGGCCGAGGCGAGCTCGGCGGCGCGGCGGGGCCGCACCAGGAAAGTGACGTCGCGGCCGGCCTGAAGCATCCGGCCGCCGAAATAACCGCCGATCGCACCGGCGCCGACCACGAGAACGCGCATGGGAATTTTTCCTTCTTTGTAGTTGCCCAGGCAAGGGGCGAATAGCGAACGGGGAGTGGCGAAATAGATAGGGGCCTGAACCGCCTATTCGCTACTCGCTATTTGCCGTCAGCTCATCTCACTTTCCCGACACCATTTCCTCGACTTCGCGCAGCTGCTCCTTGCCGAAGAAGATCTCCTTGCCGACGAAGAAGGTCGGCGAGCCGAACGCGCCGCGCTCCACCGCCGACTGGGTGTACTCGATCAGCTTGCCCTTGACGTCGGCGTCCTGCGCGCGGGCGAACAGTTTTGCGGCATCGAGGCCGGAGGAGGCGATGGCTTTGCCGGCGACCTCAGGATCGTCCATCTTCTTCGGCTCGACCCACATGTGGTGGAAGGCGGCCTCGATATATTTCTCGAACACGTCCTCGAACTGGGCCGCGACCGCGGCGCGCATCAGGTGCAGCGTGTTGACGGGGAAGAACGGGTTCCAGGTATAGGGCTTGACGTTGAAGCGCTTGAGGAAGCGCTCGGTCTCGATCTTCATGAATTCGGGCTTGTTCTTGACGCCGGCCAGCGTCTCGGCCGGCGACTTGTTGTTGGTGGCCTTGAAGATGCCGCCGAGCAGGACGGGGACGTATTCGAATTTGACCCCGGTGCGCTTTTCGATCGCCGGGATCGCCTCATGGCTGAGGAAAGCGTTGGGGCTGCCGAAATCGAACAGGAATTGCGGATTTGGGCTCACGGCGGTCACTCCCTCGGCTGTTCTAGTTTGGGCTCGTCTAGTTTAGGCTCATTGTAGCATGGGCCTGCCGTCGCAGGCGCCATTCGTAGAATATGATAACCATCATGTGAGCCGCGGCGCGTGATGTCAAATCAGACGCGTGATGGTCTGCTTGCGCCATACCAGAGCGTAATAGGCCATCTGCAGCAGGAACATGGTTGCGAAGGTGACGGGATAGGCGATCCAGATGCCGCTGATGCCGATGGCGCGACTGAGCAGGACCGCGACCGGCACCTCGACCAGCGTGATCGCCAGGATCGAGATGAACAGCGGCATCCACACCGTGCCGCCGGCACGCATCGCGCCCGAGAACACGGTTGCCAGGCCGAACAGCACCATGCTCCACAGCACGATGTACAGAAGCTGCTGCGCGAGCGCGAGCACGGCCGGGTCGACGATGAAGAAGCCCATTAGCGGCCGCGCGAAGAGATAGCCGAGCACGACCAGCCCGCCGGTCAGCGCCAGATTCATCTCGATGCCGGTCCTGACGATGGCGCCGACCCGGCCGGAATCGCCGCGGCCGATCGCCTGCGCGCCGAAGATCGACACCGATATCGCGATCGAGATCGCCGGAAACTGCACATAGCCGATCACCTGGTTGACGGCGCCATAGGCCGCGGTGGCGTCCGAGCCGAAACCGTTGACGAGGCCGAGCAGCACCAGTTCGGCGAGCGAGACCACCACCATGCCGATCGCGGTCGGAATGCCGAGCCGCAGCACGATGCGCAGCAGCGCGCCGTTCGGCCGCATCGCCCGCAAGAAGGCGGCGTCGAAGGCGAGCGCATGCCTCGTCCGCAGCATATGGACATGCAGCCACAGCAGCGTCACCACGCCGGAAACGGTGGAGGCGACGGCGGCGCTCGCGACGCCGAGCATCGGCAGGCCGAGCCAGCCGCGGATCAGCGCCGGCGTCACCACGAGGCCGGTGACGGTCGAGACCGACAGTGCAACCAACGGCGTTAGGGTGTCGCCGACGGCGCGCATCATCGCCGTCAGCAGCAGGAATGCAAAGGTGATCGGCATGCTGATCATCATGATCCGCGCATAGGACACGGCGGCGTCGAGGACATCCGGAGGTGTGGCGAGTGCGATCAAGAGCGGCCGGGTGAACAGGCCGCCGAGGATTGCGATCGTCAGCGCGAGCAGCAGCGTCACGGCCATGGTTGTGCCGGCGACCGCTTTGACACGGTCGGGCTCGCCGGCGCCCCAGGCCTGGCCGATCATGACGGACGCGCCCGCGCTCAGCCCGATCACGAAGGAGATGAAGAAGAACATCACCGGGAAGAACACCGACGCCGCGGCGAGCGCGTCGACCCCGATCATCTGGCCGACATAGATGCCATTGACGGTGCCGAACAGCGATTGCAGCACGTTGCTCAGCAGCATCGGCGCGAGGAACGACAGGAAGGATTTGGGTAGAGAGGTAGGCTTGGACACGTTCAATTTCCAAAAATGGTACCGAGCTTATGCGGCCTGGTGAGTAGGTCAGGCAGCACACACCGCTGTCGTTCGCGGCTGCTCGTTGAAATACGGCATCGCGCGCTAGTCCGATTGATCGCTATAGGCGAGCGCGATCGCGTGATCGCGGATATCGGCCGGCCAGTCCGCGATCAGCGTCGCGAAGCGCCGCCGGTCGTGCGCGAACAGCGCTCGGATCGCCTCCTCGTAGTTTGGCCGGTTGCCGGCCATCGTGGTCATGAAGCGATAGGCGGCATCCTGCGCGCTGCGCGTGCGGTCCTTGTCGCCGCTGGTGCGCCGCGCCTCGTCGATCAGCTTGCGGATCGCAACCGAGGCGCCGCCCTTCTGCTGCGCAAGCCAGTCCCAGTGCCGCGGCAGCAGCGTGATCTCGCGCGCGACAACGCCGAGCTTCGGACGTCCCGGCCCGCGCGGCGCGGCCGGCGCCGCCGGCTCGTCGCCGGGCGGCGGCGCGAACTTTGGCAGCCGCGCCAGCACGTCGTCGACCGAGCCGCGGAAATCGATGTCGACCAGCGCGGACGTGCGGCCGTTGAACACCAGGATCGCGGCGTCCTTGCGCCGGTCGAGCAGTTGCTTGGCGGCGCGCGCAACCTCCGGGAGGTCGCCGGCCCCGATGCGATGCTCGCCTTCGAAGGCGACATAGGCAGGATTCATGGTAGACCTCTTGGATTGCGCGACATAATGCCCGGGACATCCGGGCCATTGCGGTGGTGCGTGGATCTCGACTTTCCTTGTTCCCGGCTGGCACCATACGCCGCCCGATTACGCAGATATTTCAGAGGACGCCCATGCTGACGGTTCATCACCTCAACAATTCCCGCTCGCAGCGCGTGCTGTGGCTGCTCGAGGAATTGGGCGTTCCTTACGAGATCGTGCGCTACCAGCGGCAGCCCGACATGCGGGCGCCGAAGGAGCTGCGCGCGATCCATCCGCTCGGCAAGTCGCCCGTCGTCACCGACAATGGCAACACCATCGCGGAATCCGGCGCGATCCTCGAATACATCATCGGCACCTATGGCAACGGCCGCCTGATCCCGCAGGCCGATACGCCGGAGCGGCTGCGCTACACCTATTGGCTGCACTATGCCGAGGGATCGGCGATGACGCCGCTGCTCCTGAAGCTCCTGTTCACGCTGATGCCGAAGCGCGCGCCGGCGCTGCTGCGGCCGCTGGTGCGCAAGGTGTCGAACCAGGCGCTGTCTGCGCTGGTCAATCCGCAGCTCAAGCAGCACATGGCCTATTGGGAAGGTGAGCTCGGCAAGAGCGAGTGGTTTGCCGGCAGCGAATTCTCTGGCGCCGACATCCAGATGAGCTTTCCGCTCGAGGCGGCCGCCGCACGCGGCGGGCTCGAGGACGGCCATCCCCGCTGCGTCGCTTTCCTTGAGCGCATTCACGCCCGCCCGGCCTATGCGCGGGCGCTGGAGAAGGGCGGGCCGTACGAGGTCGGCCGGTAAGTTCGTAATCATCGCGGTGGGCTCGGTTGTCGACTGTGCCTTCTTTTACCCCGGGTAATATTGCCTTGTCAATAATACCCGGGTATTAAATGGCGTGCCCAGCCGACAGGAGCCGCCATGAAGACCGAGCACCGCAAGCTGGCCATCGCCGATTACAAGAAGCGCGCAAGCATCGCCGGCGTGTTCGCGATCCGCTGCCGCACGACCGGTGAGGTCTGGGTCGGGCAGGCGCTCGATCTCGACAAGATCCAGAACCGCATCTGGTTCACGCTGCGGATGGGCAGCCATCGCAATGCCGGGCTGCAGCGCGCCTGGGCGGCGCATGGTGCGGACAATCTCTCGCTCGAAACGCTGGAGCGGATCGAGGACGAGGAGCTCGCTTACGTGCGCGACACGTTGCTCAAGGAGCGGGCGGCGCACTGGCGCGCGCAGCTGAACGCCTCTGCAGTCTAGCCTAGCGCGCGGGCAGCGGCTGCACGGTGACGCCGGGCGGCGGCACATCGTCGTCGGGCACGAAGAAATCCGGCATCAGCGGCACCGAGGGATCGACGCGGTAGCGCTCGAAGTCGCGCACGCCGTTGGCATAGAGCACCTTGTCGTCGATGCAGAAATGCCCGGTGAATTCGCGCGACGGCCGCGTGACGATCGCATAGGCCGCATCGCCCATGATCTCGGGCGTGCGGCTCGCGCGCATCATGGCGTCGCCGCCGAGCAGGTTGCCGACCGCGGCGGTCGCGATCGTGGTGCGCGGCCACAGCGCGTTGACGGCGATGCCGGCCGGTTTCAGTTCGCCGGCGAGCCCCAGCACGCACATGCTCATGCCGAACTTCGCCATCGTGTAGGCGGTCGAGTGCTCGAACCATTTCGTCTTCATGTCGAGCGGCGGCGACAGCATCAGGATGTGCGGATTCTCCGCCTTCTTCAGATGCGGGATGCAGTATTTCGACACCATGAAGGTGCCGCGGGTGTTGATCCCCATCATCAGATCGTAGCGCTTCATGTCGGTCGCCTGCGAATTGGTCAGGCTGATCGCGCTGGCATTGTTGACGCAGACGTCGATGCCGCCGAACTCGGCGACGGTCTGCTCGATGGCCGCCATCACCTGCGCCTCGTCCCTGATGTCACAGATCACAGGCAGCGCCTTGCCGCCGGCGGCGCGAACCTCGTCGGCGGCGGTGTAGATCGTGCCCTTCAGCTTCGGATGCGGCTCGGCGGTCTTGGCCGCGATCGCGACATTGGCGCCGTCACGCGCGGCGCGCAGCGCGATCGCGAGCCCGATGCCGCGGCTCGCGCCCGAGATGAACAGCGTCTTGCCTTTGAGCGACGTCATGAGAATGGCCTCCAGTTAGGGACGCACACTATCAGGGCTCCCTCCCCCCTTGCGGGGGAGAGTTGGGGAGAGGGGTAAGCCGCACACACCGCCTTCGCGGCCACCCCTCTCCCTAGCCCTCCCCCGCAAGGGGGGAGGGGACTACAGAGCAAGCGTCGCAGCCGTCGCGCCACTGCAACAATCCTACCCATCCGCATGCAGCACGCGCCCGCGCGTTTCCGGCAGCGCGTAGGCGGCGATGAAGAACACGCTATAGGCCGCCACCGCGAAGATCGCGATCGCGTTGGCGAGCGTGGTCGTGGTCGAGAGCGCGCCGACCAGGAACGGAAACAGCGCGCCGACGCCGCGGCCGAAATTGTAGCAGAAACCCTGGCCCGAGCCGCGCAGCCGGGTGGGATACAGCTCGGTCAGGAACGCGCCCATGCCGGAGAAATAGCCCGAGGCAAAGAAGCCGAGTGGGAAGCCCAGCACCCACAGCACCTCGTTCGACAGCGGCAGCTGGGTGTAGAGCAGCACCACCGCGATGGCGCCGATCGAGAAGATCAGGAACAGATTGCGCCGGCCGATCCGGTCGGCGAGCCAGGCGCCGACCAGATAGCCGATAAAGGAGCCGATGATCAGCGTCGCGAGATAGCCGGTCGAGCCGACCACGGAGAGCTTGCGCTCGGTGGTGAGGAAGCGCGGCACCCAGAAGGTGATGGCGTAATAGCCGCCCTGCATGCCGGTGCCGACCAGCGAGGCCAGCAGCGTGGTCTTCAGGATCGGTCCGTGGAAGATCTCCCACAATGCGGCGGGTCCGTTGCCGGAGGCCTGCGCCTGCGCCATGGTCGCGGCCGAGATCTCGGGCTCGGTGACATAGCGGCGCAGATAGAACACCAGCAGCGCCGGCAGCGCGCCGATCACGAACATCCAGCGCCAGGCGTTCTCCGCAGGCAGGATCGAGAACAGCACCGCCTGCGCCAGCACCGCGAGGCCCCAGCCGATCGCCCAGCCCGACTGCACCGAACCGACCGCGCGTCCGCGATATTGCGGCCGGATCGCCTCGCCGATCAGCACCGCGCCGGCCGCCCATTCGCCGCCGAAGCCGAGGCCGAGCAGCGCGCGGGCGATCAGCAGCTGATCGAAATTCTGCACCACGGCGCAGACCAGCGAGAAGAACGAGAACCAGATGATGGTGAGTTGCAGCGTCTTCACCCGGCCGATGCGGTCGGAGAGGTAGCCGCCGAGCCAGCCGCCGACCGCGGAGGCCAGCAGCGTCACGGTGCCCGCGAGCCCGGCGGTACCGGCATCGACCTTCCACAGCGTGATGATGGTTCCGATGACCAGCGGATAGATCATGAAATCCATGCCGTCGAGCGTCCAGCCCGACGCGCAGGCCCAGAACGTGCGCCGCTCCTGCAGGTTCATATCGCGATAGAAGGCGAGGAGGCTGGTGTCCTCGATCTCTGCAACTTCGATCGGTTTTGATTCGGCCGTGCTCATGCGCGTTCCCCGGAGAAATCGTTCACCGGCTCTTTGCGATCCGCGGCCGGAATTGCGCGGACCGCCAATCTATCGCGATGTCACAGATGGGCAAAGCCGCGTTTGCCCCTTCTTTAGTACCCCGCGGCCTCCGAGCCCCGCGTGCGCGGATCGGGCGCGCCGAGCAGACCATTGGTCGTGACCACGATCGAGTTCGCGGAGGAGTAGCCAAGCGGCTCGACGAGCTTATGCCCTCTAGCGCGCAGATCGGCGAGCACTTGGTCCGGAAAGCCGCGTTCGATCCGGACCTCGTCGGGCAGCCATTGATGGTGCATGCGGGGTGCTGCGACCGCGGCCGCGATGTCCATCTTGTAGTCGATGACATCGACGATGATCTGCGTCACCGCGGAGATAATGCGGCTGCCGCCGGGCGAGCCCGTCACCAGCACCGGCTTGCCGTCCCTCAGCACGATGGTCGGCGACATCGACGACAGCGGGCGCTTGCCGGGGCCCGGCAGATTGGCCTCGAAGCCGACCAGGCCGAACGCGTTGGAGGCGCCGGGCGCCGCGGTGAAATCGTCGAGCTCGTTGTTGAGCAGCACGCCGGTGCCGTCAGCGAGGAGGCCGACGCCATAGGGGAAGTTGAGCGTATAAGTGTTGCTGACGGCGTTGCCGCTGGCATCGACGACAGAATAATGCGTGGTGTTGTCGCCCTCATGCGGCTGCTTCGCGTTGCGCACATCGGCCCACGGCGTGGCGCGGGCAAGGTCGATGGTCGCGCGCTGTTTCGCAGCATAGTCCTTGTCGACCAGCAATTGCGTCGGCGCGTCGACGAAGGCGGGATCGCCGAGATAGCGGGCGCGATCGGCGTAGGCCCGCTTCATCGCCTCGATCATCACATGCAGCGAGGCAGCCGAGCCCTGCTTCATGTCCGACATCTGAAAGCCCTCGAGGATGTTGAGGATCTCGAGCAGCACGACGCCGCCGGAGGAAGGCTGCGGCATCGAGACGATGTCGTAGCCGCGATAGCTGCCGCGGATCGGTGTGCGGATCACCGGCTGGTAGGATTTCAGATCTTCGAGCGTGAAGATGCCGCCGGCATTCTTGATCCCGCTGACGAGCTTCTCCGCGACCGCGCCCTCGTAGAAGCCGCGCGGCCCCTGCTCGGCGATTGCCGTCAGCACGCCGGCGAGATCGCCCTGGATCAGGCGGTCGCCCTCGTGCAGCGGCGTGCCGTCGGCATGCGAGAAGGTCTTGGCTGAATTGGGCCAGCGCGACATGCGGCGATACATGTCGCCCAGAGTGTCCGACGTATCGTCGGTGACGACGAAGCCGTCGCGCGCCAGATCGATCGCGGGCTTGAGGATCTGCGCCAGCGTGAACTTGCCGGAGCCGTATTTCTCCAGCGCCAGCGCGAGGCCCGCGACCGTGCCGGGCGCGCCGATCGCGAGCGCGGAGTTGCGCGACTTGTCGGGATCGGGCTTGCCTTCGGCATTGAGGAACATGTCGCGGGTTGCGGCCTGCGGGGCAGTCTCGCGATAGTCGATCGCGACATCCTCATTGCGTGCGGCAAGATGGATCACCATGAAACCGCCGCCGCCGATATTGCCGGCGCGCGGATAGGTGACCGCCATCGCAAAGCCGGTGGCGACCGCGGCGTCGACCGCATTGCCGCCCTGCCGCAGGATGTCGGCGCCGACCCGCGCGGCGAGCTTCTCCTGCGCCACCACCATGCCGCTTTCGGCGCGAATGCTGCTGGTCATCGCAGTGGCTGACGGCTCATAGGCGCGGCGCTGAACCTGGCCAAGGGCCGGCGTCGCGATGCCAATCACCAGGAGCGCGGCAAACAGCCGTCGCGACATCGTTGTCGTCAGCGCCATCGAAATGTCCTGCCCCGTTCATCGCCGTATCAGCAAATCCGGCTCATGCTATATGGGAGCGGATTGAAGCGGCAAAAGCCTGCCTGTGGTTCGAGTTGGGGAATATCTTTCGTGATGACGGCAACAATGCAGACGGGCGCCGGTGAAGCAAAGGCCTACACCAAAGTCTATCCTGGCCGCGCAGCCGTCGTCAGCTGGATCTTCTTCGACTGGGCCGCGCAGCCCTATTTCACGCTGATCACGACCTTCGTGTTCGCGCCCTATTTCGCGAGCTTCGTCGCATCAGATGCCGCAAGCGGCCAGGCGCTGTGGGGTTTTGCCACCGCAGCCGCGGGACTTGCGATCGCGCTGCTGTCGCCGGTGTTAGGTGCAATCGCCGACGCCAGCGGCCGGCGCAAGCCGTGGATCGCGGGCTTCGGCGCGCTGCTCGTGATCGGTGCGAGCGCGATGTGGATCGGCAAGCCCGGCAATCCCGACATCATTCCCATGCTGTTGCTTGCCTATGCGATCGCCAGCGTCGGCGTCGAGTTCGCGACCGTGTTCAACAATGCGATGATGCCGACCCTGGTGCCGCCGGACCGGATCGGGCGTCTCTCAGGCACCGGCTGGGCCACCGGCTATGTCGGTGGCATCCTGAGCCTCGTGCTGGTGCTCGGTTTCCTTGCCGCCAATGCCGAGACCGGCAAGACGCTGTTCGGCTTCACGCCGCTGTTCGGCCTCGATCCGGTCACGCACGCGGGCGACCGCATCACCGGGCCGCTGACCGGGCTGTGGTTCATCATCTTCGTGACGCCGATGTTCCTGTTCACGCCGGACTATCCGACGAAGCGGCCGATGCGCGAGGCGCTCGGCGAAGGCCTGCGCGAGCTCCGGGAATCACTACTGAGCCTGCCGAAGCAGACATCGCTGGCGCGGTTCCTGCTGGCGAACATGATCTACACCGACGGGCTGGTATCGCTGTTCGCGTTCGGCGGCATCTATGCGGCCGGCACGTTCGGCTGGGATACGATCCGGATCGGCACTTTCGGCATTATCCTCGCAGTGGCCGGCACGTTCGGCGGCTGGATCGGCGGCAAGCTCGACGATGCGTTCGGGCCGAAGCGCGTGATCACCGGCAGCTTGTTCATCCTGCTGTTTGCGATCGTCGTGATCCTCACCGTGAACAAGGATTCCATCCTGTTCATCCCGGTCGCGCCGCCGGCGCCCGGCGGTCCGCTGTTCGCAGGCGCTGCCGAGCGCGCCTATATCGTGCTGGGCTGCCTGATCGGCGCCACCGGCGCACCGTTGCAGGCGGCCTCGCGCTCGCTGCTGATCCGCCTCGCGCCGAAGGATCGCATCGCGCAGTATTTCGGCTTGTTCGCGCTGACCGGGAAGGTGACGTCGTTCATCGGCCCGCTCATGATCGGGGCGATCACCGCAGCGACCGCGAGCCAGAAGGCCGGCATGGCCGTGTTGGTGGCGTTTTTCGTGGTGGGGCTGGCGCTGCTGGCGAAGGTGCGGGAGTAAAATGCAGCCGTCGTCCCGGCCTTCGCCGGGACGACATCTGGATAGGCTAGTGCCGGAAATGGCGCACGCCGGTGAACACCATGGCGATGCCGTGCTCGTCGGCGGCCTTGATCACCTCGTCGTCGCGCATCGAGCCGCCGGGCTGGATCACGGCGGTGGCGCCGGCCTCGATGCAGGCGAGCATGCCATCGGCGAACGGGAAGAACGCGTCCGAGGCCACCACCGAGCCCTTGGTCAGCGGCTCGGCGAGCTTGAGCTCGGCCGCGGCATCCAGCGCCTTGCGCGCGGCGATGCGCGCGGAATCGACCCGGCTCATCTGGCCGGCGCCGATGCCGACCGTGGCGAGATCCTTGGCGTAGATGATGGTGTTCGACTTGACGTGCTTGGCGACGCGGAAGGCGAATTTGAGATCGCGCAGCTCGGCATCGGTCGGCGCGCGCTTGGTCGCGACCTTCAGGTTCATGTCTTCGACCACGGCATTGTCGCGGCTCTGCACCAGCAGGCCGCCGGCGACCGTCTTGGCGGTGAGGCCTGTCGCGCGCGCATTCGGCAGGGCGCCGGCGAGCAAGAGGCGCAGATTGCGCCGGCCGGCGATGATCGAGATCGCTTCCTCAGTGGCATCGGGCGCGATGATCACCTCGGTGAAGATGCCGATGATGGCGCGCGCCGCATCCGCGTCGAGCGTGCGGTTGACCGCGATGATGCCGCCATAGGCGGAGGTGGAATCGCAGGCCAGCGCGCGGGCGTAGGCGGTGGCGAGATCGGGACCCTCGGCGACGCCGCAGGGGTTGGCGTGCTTGACGATGACGCAGGCCGCGGTGCGCTGCGGATCGAACTCGCCGACGCATTCATAGGCCGCGTCGGTGTCGTTGATGTTGTTGTAGGACAGTTCCTTGCCCTGCAGCTGGCGCGCGGTCGCAACGCCCGGCCGCTTCTCCGGCGTGGCGTAGAACGCCGCGGTCTGGTGCGGGTTCTCGCCATAGCGCAGCGACTGGATCAGCCTGCCGCCGAAGGCGCGGAAGTCCGGCGCCTTGGTGTCGAGCTGCACGGCAAACCAGTTCGAGATCGCGGCGTCATAGGCCGCGGTGCGCGCATAGGCCTTGGCGGCGAGCCGGCGGCGCAGGCCGAGCGAGGTCGCGCCCTTGTGCGCGGCGAGCTCGTCGAGCACCGCCTGATAGTCGTTCGCCTCGACCACCACGGCGACGTCGTCATGGTTCTTGGCCGCGGCGCGGATCATCGCGGGGCCGCCGATGTCGATATTCTCGATGCACTCCTCGAAGCCGGCGCCTTTGTCGACGGTGGCCTCGAACGGATAGAGGTTGACCACCAGAAGGTCGATCGGCGCGATGCCGTGCGAGGCCATCGCCGCGGCATGTTCCTTGTTGTCGCGGATCGCGAGCAGGCCGCCATGCACCTTCGGATGCAGCGTCTTGACCCGGCCGTCCATCATCTCCGGAAAACCGGTGAGCTCGGAGACGTCCTTGACCTTCAGCCCGGCCGCCGCGATCGCCTTGGCGGTGCCGCCGGTCGAGACCAGCTCGACGCCATGGTCGGCAAGCGCCTTGGCAAAGTCGATCAGTCCGGTCTTGTCGGAAACGGACAACAGAGCGCGGGTCACGCGGCGAAGCTGTTCGGTCATCTAGGAAATCCCTGGCTGTTAAGGCAGCCGGGTAGCATGGTTTTGTGCGGTACGAAACGGGTACGTGCGCCGGATTCCGGGGAAAATGGCGATGAATCCATCTCCGTCACCCTGAGGGAATGTGAATGTACGGGTCACCAACGTTCAGCGTCGTCCTGGCGAAAGCCAGGACCCATTACCCCGGCCGCTACTTGTTGCGCGACGCTGGGGCCACGATCCCGCACACAATCAAATTCGGTGGTTATGGGTCCTGGCTTTCGCCAGGACGACGGGGTGGAGAGGCCGCGCGCCGCAGACAGCGCCTCCAGCCGCCCCTACAGCGGCAGTTCCGGCTCGCGGCGGGCGTTGCGGCGGGCGTTGGTGGCGGTGGCCGAGGTCGAGGAGCGCACGAAACTCCAGCGGATGGTGGCAGCCTGCCTTGCGTCCTGCCGGATCACGATCTGGGAGGTGCGGCGCGGGCCGTCATTGCCGGCCAGGAACACGCTGTCCTCGAGATCGACCTTGTCGTCCATCGCCTCGAAGGTCCAGACGTCGCGATTGGGCAGCACCAGCATCACGCCGCGGGCATCCGACAGCCGGCTCGCCTTCACCGAGGGGTGCAAATGGAAGCGCAGCGCGAAATCGGCCTCGCTGCCCTTGATGCGGCCGCCCGGCGCCGGCGACAGCGAGTCCTCGCCCTCCAGCCGGGTACCGTCCTGCGAGACCATCAGCACGCGGCGGTGGATCACGCCGAAGCGCGAGAGATAGCCGTCATGCGAGGCGGTCAGCACGTCGCCGTCGGGAACGGCCTCGCGGTAGCTCTCGACATTGCTCGGGCCGCTGGTGACCGGCGCGCCGCGCAGCAGCCGCTTCATGGCCGACAGCTCGACGAACTGGCACGACGAGGTGTCGCGATAGGTCAGCGTCGAATGCGCCGCGGTGGAGCGCGCGAACGGCCGCCAATTGTCGCGCCCGGTGTTCGGCATGCCGCAATTGACGACGATGCGGCTCACGCCGGAGGACAGCTCGAACGACAGGCAGCCGGCATGCGCATCCTGGCTGACGCTCGCTGGCGGCGGCGGACCGGTGTCGATGATCAGCGTCGTGTTGCCGGCATCGAGGCGCTGGAAGCCGGTATGCGGCATGCTCGCCATCGGCACGCCGCGGGTGTCGTCATAGGCGAGCAGCGTCGCGACGAGATCGGACGGCGCGGTCGACATGCCGTTGAACAGCGCGAAGCTGCCGTCGCCGTGACGGAAGAAGCGCAGCATCGGCATCATGCGATCGATCGCGTTGAGCAGTGCCGGCGGCGGCGCGATATTCCGTGCGGCGAAGGTCTGGCGCAATGGCAGGAGATCGCTGAGCAGCTCGACCAGCGCGCCCGGATTGCGCGAGATGTGGCCGCCATCGGGCAGGATCTGGCGCTGCAATTCGTCCGACAGCTTGCGCGTCGCCGATTTGATGTTGCGCGCCTGGTTGGCGAGGCAGAGCGAGGCGTAGCACAGCGCGATCAGCACCTGCAGGCGCGGCACGCCGTCATTGTCGAGCGTAGCGTGGCGCAGATAGCGGATCTCGCGTGCCAGTCCGCGCAGATATTTGCGGTAGAATTTTCCGTCGGTGTCGCCGAGTACCAATGGGGCCTGCGACAACAGCGAGATCACGCGCCGCGCGCGCACATCGGCGCGCCGCTGCAGCGGCCGCTTGCGTACCTGATTCGAAATCCAATCGTCGACCAGCGAGCGGGCGTTGGCGCGGGTCAGCGCGGTGTCGGCGGCGCGCAGATGGCGCAGCCAGCCGAAGCCGAGCAGGGCGGCTTCCCAATCCTCCGACGGCGGCTCGAGATCGAAGATCGAGCGGCCGTGGCAGGTGACGATCTTGCCGGCGAAGACAAATCGGCCAGCATAGATCTCGGCGGCGCGGGTGGCGTCGGCGGTCCGGAGGTCGTGCGGGGCGATGATCAGCCGGTCGGTGCGGCCGGGCCAGAGCCGCGACAGCGCAACCGTGCTGCCGCTGGCGCGCGCGACGATGCTGCGGGCAAAGCGGCCAGCAATCAGCGTCGAGATGCGTCTGCTTTGAGCGACCGACACGCCTAACCTTGTGGGGAGGGAATTTTCAACGAATCCTTATTTAATCCGGAAACGCGGCCAAGGCACCATCTTGATAAACAAGACACCCTCTTGATACCGCACGAATCACTTCGAGCTTAGAAGACTGAAGTTTAAAATCAGGATTTAACCAGCCGGGCCGCGTAAAACCCGTCCAGCCCGCCCAGCCGCGGGTCGGCGTTGGGCAAATGGCTCGGCAGGGTGCGCAGGTCGCCGTCGGCGGTAATGATGTCGTCGAGGCCGGCGACCTCGCTCGTCTCGACCGGCGCACGGCGCAGGCCTGATTCGCCGGCCAGCAGCGCGGCAATCGCGTGCTCGCCTTCCTCCGGCTCCAGCGAGCAGGTGCAGTAGACCAGCGTGCCGCCCGGCTTCAGCAGATGGGCGGCCTTCTGCAACAGCCGCTTCTGCAGCGCCGACAATGCGGCGATGTCGCCTTCCTGGCGCAGCCAGGCGACGTCGGGATGGCGGCGGATGGTTCCCGTCGAGGTGCAGGGCGCATCGACCAGGATACCGTCGAAGCTTGCGGGCTCCGCGGGCCATTCGGCGGCGTCGGCGACGACGCTCTCGGCTTGCAAGGCCAGCCGCGTGAGGTTGTCGCGCAGCCGCGCAACCCGCGCCGGCGAGCGGTCGACCGCGGTGACGTGAGCGCCGGCCAGCGCGAGTTGCGCAGTCTTGCCGCCGGGCGCCGCGCAGAGATCCGCGACCGTCTTGTCCTTGATGTCGCCGAACAGGCGCACCGGAAGTGCCGCCGCGGCGTCCTGTACCCACCATTGGCCTTCGGCGAAGCCCGGCAGCATCGTGACGGAACCCTGCAGCAGCGTGCGCACGGTTCCAGTCGGCAATATCTCGCCGTGCAGGCGGCTCGCCCATTGCGGCGCGTCCGACTTCACCGTGAGATCGAGCGACGGCTCGTGGCCGAGCGCCAGCGCCATCTCGCGTGCGGTGGCCTCGCCGTAATGCGCGTTCCAGCGCGCCAGCATCCATTGCGGCAGGTCGAGCGTCTGCGTGCTGATCTCGTCGATCAGCCCCTGGCCCTCGCGCGCGCAGCGGCGCAGCACGGCGTTGACGAGCCCGGCATATTTGGCAGCGCGCCGGTCGGACTGCACGAGCCGCACCGAGAGATCGACCGCGGCGTGGTCGGGCACATCCATCCAGAGGATCTGCGCGGCACCGATCAGGAGCGCGCTCTGCGCGCGCGGCGCATCGGTCGGGACGCCGCGGTCGAGCAGCCGCGACAGCAGATGCCCGAGCGTGCCGAGCTTGCGCAGGATGGTCGAGACCAGCCGGCGCATCAGCGCGCGGTCGCGATCGGCCAGCGATTTCAGGCCGGGATGTGCGCCGGCGCCGTCGAGTTGATCGTCGAGCGTGCGGTGCTTGTGCAGCACGCCGTCGAGGATGTCGGCCGCAATACGGCGCGCCGCGAGACCAGGGACTTCGGCAGGAACTGCAAATCTTGAAGGAGGCATGGAGCGGAGATATCTCGAAGGTGCTGAGTTACATTCGGCTCATGCCCATCAACTCGAAAACATCTCTGGCATGCGAATATGCCAAATGTAAGAATCGCCTTGCGGGATTTCGCGATCGTGATGCCGTCACTGAGCCAGGACAGAGATACGAAATTCGCGGACAGAAAGTTTTGCCATGCCTGAGAACATGTCCGAGAAATCGCCATCGCCGCCGGAAACCGCGGCGCGCAAGCCGCTGACGCCGGCCGCGCAGCGCGCGCTCGCCGAGGCCGCGGCGCGGCGCAAGGCGGCCGAGGAGCTGGCCGCGCAGGACGCGGCCGCGCGGCCGAAGGAATACCAGGGCCCGAAAGGACCGGAACCGACGCGCTACGGCGACTGGGAGACCAAGGGCATCGCCTCGGACTTCTGAGCGCCCCGCGGAGAGTCTTGCCTGACGGAGCGACTCGAGCCAGTCTGGGAATATGTCCCATACGAGAGAATAAATCCTTATCGTGGGACGGGGCGTCCGCCGTTTCGCCGGACGCCTCCACGTAGGTCGATTTGGGGCCGCCGCGTCTCGGCGGCGCTGCCGTGGGTGTTCGCTCTCGGCATCGCTGTCGGCAGCACGTTGCCGATCCGGCAGTGGGTGCATCTGCCGCCGTCCTGGCCGCTCGGCAGGTCGCGCGACACCGAGGTGATCTGGCGGCGGGCCGGCACGCCCGACGCGCGCCATGCTGTCGATGTGATCAGGACGATCGACGGCGACACGTTCGAGGCGCGGGTGCATCTCGCGCCGGGCCCCGATCTTTACACCCGCGTGCGGCTGCGCGGCGTCGATGCGCCGGAGCTGAAGGCGTCCTGTGCGCGCGAACTGCAAATGGCGCAAGCAGCAACCGTGGCACTGCGCGATCTGCTCGGCCAGGGCGATGTCGCGATCTACAATGTCGGTCCCGACAAATATCAGGGACGCGTCGTTGCCGACGTCGCGACAAGGAGGACCGACAACGTCTCGGCGGCGCTGCTCGCGGCCGGCCATGCGCGCGCCTACGATGGCGGCCACCGCTTCGGCTGGTGCGGTTACTTTGCGCGCTGAACAAAAAGCCGCGCAGACGCGCGGCTTTTTCCTGGGTGAAGCTGCTTCCGGAGCGAAGCTGCGATCAGCGGGTGACGACGACAGTCGTGCCGACCTCGACGCGCGAATAGAGATCGGTGATGTCGGAGTTCAGCATGCGGATGCAACCGTAGGAGACGAAGCCGCCGACCGAGCCCGGCGTATTGGTGCCGTGGATCGCATATTCGCCGCCGGCGAGCGTCATTGCAGCCACGCCCATCGGGTTTGACGGCGAGCCGCCCGGGATCACGTTCGCGATACTCGGCTTGTCGCGCCTGATCTCGGCGGGCGGCGACCAGGCCGGGTTGCGATACTTGCCGTCGATCTGGGTGGTGCCGGCCCACTGCTTGCCGGCCCTGCCGACACCGACCGGGTAGCGCATGGCATGACCGGAATCGAGAATGAGATAGAGCCGCCGTTCGTTGGTCTTCACCACGATGGTGCCCGGCGAATAATTGTCGGCGCGGAGTCCCACCATTTCCGGCCGAGCTTCGGCCGTCTGCGACATCAAGACAACAGCGCCAAGGGTGGCAGCCAACGCCACCGAAATCTTCATCGACATCAACCTCTCCACTTCCCAACAGCTCCCGCGACGGGGAGCCAAAAACGAAGATGTAGAGCCCCAGAAAAACCGGGCCCGCAGGTCTCGCGCATGCAATGCTAACGGTGTGTCTTAACCGAGTGGTTTCACGCCGGCCGCGAGACACGTTCTGATGGCGCAAGAGAAGGAAATGTTGAGATTAAAGTAAATGACTTGAAAACAACATCCGGCCGCAAACCCCGCCGCAGTCGCGCCTTGCCGCTGACAATCGCGTGAAGAGACCAAGCGAAGGGCCGCGGCGATGATCGCGCGCGGCCCTTCCTGATTTCTTGGTGTTGCGGTTAGCGGGTCAGGCCTTCTTGTTCTGCCGGTTCTCGACGAGGTCGTCGACCACGGCGGGATCGGCCAAGGTCGAGGTGTCGCCGAGGCTCGACGGCTCGTCCTCGGCGATCTTGCGCAGGATGCGGCGCATGATCTTGCCGGAGCGCGTCTTCGGCAGGCCGGGCGCGAACTGGATCAGGTCCGGCGAGGCGATCGGGCCGATGTCCTTGCGGACCCAGGCGACCAGCTCCTTGCGCAGCGCCTCGGTCGGCTCGGTGCCCTTCATCAAGGTGACATAGGCGTAGATGCCCTGGCCCTTGATGTCGTGCGGGTAGCCGACCACGGCGGCTTCCGACACCGCCTCATGGGCGACCAGCGAGCTCTCGACCTCGGCGGTGCCCATGCGGTGGCCGCTTACGTTGATGACGTCGTCGACGCGGCCGGTGATCCAGTAATAGCCGTCGGCATCGCGCCGGCAGCCGTCGCCGGTGAAGTACTTGTTTTTGTAGGTCGAGAAGTAGGTTTGCTCGAACCGCGCGTGATCGCCGTAGACCGTGCGCATCTGGCCCGGCCAGGATTTGGTCAGGCAGAGATTGCCCGAGGTCTCGCCGTCCAGCGTCTTGCCGTCGGCATCGACGATCTCGGGCACCACGCCGAAGAACGGCCGCGTCGCCGAGCCCGGCTTCAGCTTGGTCGCGCCGGGCAGCGGCGTGATCAGGATGCCACCGGTCTCGGTCTGCCACCAGGTGTCGACGATCGGGCAGCGATCGTCGCCGACCACGCGGTAGTACCACTCCCAGGCTTCCGGATTGATCGGCTCGCCGACCGAGCCGAGCAGGCGCAGCGACTTGCGCGAGGTCTTCTTCACCGGCTCGTCGCCGCCCTGCATCAGCGCGCGGATCGCGGTCGGCGCGGTGTAGAAGATGTTGACCTTGTGCTTGTCGACCACGTTCCAGAAACGCGAATTGTCCGGGTAGTTCGGCACGCCCTCGAACATCAGCGTGGTCGCGCCGTTACAGAGCGGCCCATACAGGATGTAGCTGTGGCCGGTGACCCAGCCGACGTCGGCGGTGCACCAGTAGATGTCGCCGTCGTGATAGTCGAACACGTATTGATGCGTCATCGACGCGAACACGAGGTAGCCGGCCGAGGTGTGCAGCACGCCCTTCGGCGTGCCGGTCGAGCCCGAGGTGTAGAGGATGAACAGCGGGTCCTCGGCATGCATGTGCTCGGCCGGGCATTCTGATGTCACCACCTTGGCGGCCTCGTGATACCAGAGGTCGCGGGTCGGGTTCATGTCGATCGCACCGCCGGTGCGCTTCACCACCACGACCCAATCGACGCCGCCGGTCTTGGCGATGGCGGCATCGACATTGGCCTTCAGCGGCACCTTCTTGCCGCCGCGCAGGCCTTCATCGGCGGTGATCACCACCTTGGAATCGCAGTCCTTGATGCGCTGGGCGAGGCTGTCCGGCGAGAAGCCGCCGAACACCACCGAGTGGATGGCGCCGATCCGCGCGCAGGCCAGCATGGCGTAGGCGGCTTCCGGAATCATCGGCAGATAGATCGTGACGCGGTCGCCCTTCTTGACGTTCCGCGTGCGCAGGATGTTGGCCATCTTGCAGACTTCGTCGTGCAACTGGCGGTAGGTGATATGTTTGGATTCGGAGGGGTCGTCGCCCTCCCAGATGATCGCGGTCTGGTCGCCGCGCTTCTCCAGATGGCGGTCGATGCAGTTCCAGGCGACGTTCAGTACGCCATCTTCGAACCATTTGATCGAGATGTTGCCGGGCGCGAAGGAGACGTTCTCGACCTTGGTGAAGGGCTTGATCCAGTCGATCCGCTTGCCGTGCTCGGCCCAGAAGCCGTTGGGATCCTTGACCGAGTGCGCGTACATCTCGCGATATTTGGCGTCGTTGACATAGGCGCGCTTGGCCCAATCGGCCGACACGTCATAGATCTTCTCGGACATCATTTTCCTCCACTCATTGCCGATCGCAAACAACGCGCCAGCAAGCCGTCCTGATCATTGCCGCGATTATGCGTTGCCGCATTCCGGCCCGGCAAGGAAAAAGGCAGGGAAAAAGAAACTGCACTTTCGTCGCGTCGAAGCCGCCGGATAGTCCGCCGGCTTCCGCTTGTGATGAGACGGCTTACCGCAACGCATCGACGAGAGAAACCATGCTGCATCGCCTGCGCCGGGTCACTGGTCTCTTGGTCGTAGTGGTATCGTTCTCCGCGCCGCTCGCTTGCGACGGCAGCAATGTCGCGCGATGACGATAGGTTGACGCCGATTCCGATGGACGGTTTCAGATGCGCTCGAATGAATTGCTGACGGCCGTCACGACGATCTGCGCCGCGCCTTGCTCCGCCATCGACCTGCGTTGCCTGACGGCTCGGCCGGACAGAAAGCTTATCGAGCAGACGCCCGTCGTGGCGCGGTTCGCCGCCCCCGCAGTTCTGCGCTCGAAAGGACATGGCCTCTGACCTGATCCGGGCATCCCAGCCCCACCGGATCGGCCGTCCCGAGGCGGTTCCCCGGGCGGTACTCGCGCCATTTTGACCGGCCCCGGACAGGCCAAAATCAAGGTTAGCGGGCGAATGGCACCCATGAAAGGTAATTAGGAACCGCCAATAACCGATTCGCGACTCGCAATGTCAGCCTTGACGCCCTAAATCGCCAATCCGAGGCCCGATGGCCCCACCGGAACGAAGCCCGAAGCAACGGCATTACCGGGAGAACAGCGGAACAAGGCGTCTGACGAGTAGTATGATGGATCAGCAGAACATCGCGGCTGTGCGGCCCATGTCCGCCGATCCCGCTGTCGCCCTGGCGAAGGCGCTGGGCCAATGGCCCAAGCGGCCGCAGGCAAAACTGCCGACGTCCAAGGTCAAGCTCGACGCTGCGGCCGCCGCTGCCATCAAGACCTCGGTTGAAGATCTCGCCCGCGACCTGGGCCTGCGGCTCGGCGACCAGAATGAGCTGACCATCCGCCGCATCAAGCGCGGCAAGAATTATTCGTTCGTTCGCGCCAACGGCTCGCGCGTCCGCGACGCCCGGACCATCCGTCGGCTGCACGCGATGGCGATGCCGCCGGCCTATCGCCGGGTGCGCTACTCCACCGATCCGAACACGCATCTGCAGGCGGTCGGCCTCGATGCCGCCGGCCGGCTGCAATATCGCTATCACGCCGATTGGGAGAAGGTCCGCGAGCAGCGCAAGGCGCATCGCCTGGGCAAGCTGGTGGCCGCGCTGCCGAAGATCCGGCGCAAGGTCTCGGCGTTCCTGTCCGGCGACGAGCCGACGCGCGAATTCGCGCTGTCGGCGGTGATCGAACTGATCGCGCGCACCGCGATCCGGCCCGGCAACGAATCCTATGCCCGCCTCAACGGCACCCGCGGCGCCACTACGCTGCTGAAGTCCAACGTCACGCTGGAAGACGACAGCCTGGTGCTGACCTTCAAGGCCAAGGGCGGCAAGGCCGTGCGCAAGGAATGCGACGCGGCCAAGCTGGTGCGCGCGATCGGCATCCTGCGCGGCGTCCCCGGCAAGCGCATGTTCCAGTATTACGACCGCTCCGGTGTCGTGCGGGCCGCCTCGACCACGGCGGTGAACGCATTCCTGCGCGAGCTCGCCGGCATCAAGATCTCGCTGAAGGATTTCCGCACCCTGATGGCATCGGCCGTCGTCGTGGAATCGCTGTCGCGGATCACGCCGGCCGCAAGCCAGCGCGGCCGCAAGCGCCAGGTGCTGGACGCGATCCGCGCCGCCGCCGACCAGCTTTCCAACACGCCGGCGATCTGCCGCAAGAGCTATGTCCACGACACCATCGTCACCGCCTTCGAGGACGGCATCCTCGAACGCTTCGCCTCGACGATGGGCGGCTACCGCACCCAGAGCAAGCGCGAGCAATTGCTGGCGCAGGTGGTGCTGGCGGCGGGGGCGTAGCGATTTGTCGTCCCGGCGAAGGCCGGGACCCATTACCCCAAATTTTGATTGTCGAGACAAGCTGTGGCCACAGCGCGCTTCAACAACGCTGCCCTGTGGTAATGGGTCCCGGCCTTCGCCGGGACGACGATGGAGTTTGCAGGGAGCTTACAGCCCGCCCATCTTGCAGACCATCTTCCACTCTTCCGCAGTTACCGGCTGCACCGAGAGCCGCGAATATTTCACCAGCGCCATGTCGGCGAGCTTCTTGTCGGCCTTGATCGCAGCCATCGTCACCGGCGTCTTCAGCGGCTTGTCGGCCTTGATGTCGACGCAGACGAACTTGCCGGTCTTGTCGGTCGGATCGGGATAGGCTTCCTTGATGATCTCGGCGATGCCGACGATCTCCTTGCCCTCGTTGGAGTGATAGAAGAACGCCTTGTCGCCCTTCTTCATGTTGACGAGGTTCTGCCGCGCCGTGAAGTTGCGCACGCCGGTCCAGGCCTCGCCCTTGGCGCCCTTGGCGACCTGCTGGTCCCACGACCAGGTCGAAGGTTCGGATTTCACCAGCCAGTAATTCATCGCGACTTTACCCCGTTCCTGAACGCCGATTGCGCGGCAATCTACAGGCAGCCGGACGCCCGCGACAAGCGCGGGCATCCGGTCCCAAAGCGTTTTCGAGCGAAGCGGGCACCGGTTCGCGTGCAGAAAACGCGTCAAATAAAGAAGCATTCACTGCTTCAGATATCGATCGAAGAATTTGGCGATGTCGGTGAACGCCTCCCTGGTCTCGGGCGCGTCGATGTTCATCTGGTACTGCGCGTGCGACTGCCCCTCATAGACATTGAGATCGGCGATCACGCCGGCGCGGCGCAACTTGCGATGGGTGCGGACCGTGTTGCTGAGGAACAAATCGCGCGTGCCCGACGTCAGGATGGTCGGCGGGAAACCCTTGAAGTCACCGTAGATCGGCGAGATGTAGGGATTCTTCAGGCTGGTGCCGTTTGCATAGAGCCTGGCCGCGCGGCCGAGCCAGCCGTCCCAGGTCACCAGCACGTTGTCGACCCACTCATTGCTCGCGTAGCTGTCTCCGATCTTGTCGATGTCGGACCATGGCGTGCCCGGGGCGATGGCGGCCGGCAGCGGCAGCTTCTCATCCTTCGCGCGCAGCACCATCGCAAGCGTCATCGCGCCGCCGGTCGAGGTGCCGAAGATCGCCAGCCGGTGGCGCTCATGCGACTTCAGGACTTCCTTCCACACCGCCATCGCATCATCCAGCGCGGCGGGATAGGGGAAGTCCGGCGGCATCCGGTAGTCGACCGAGATCACCTTGAAGCCACCGAAGCCGGCCATCATGATGGCTTCGGGCAGCGCGGCTTCGCCGGGCCCGAACACGTATCCGCCGCCATGCACGTGGATCAGCAGGCGCCGCCGGTTCTCGAGCGCGATCTTGTTCGGCGTGACGATGTAGCAGTGCACGCCGGCAAATTTGGTTTCCTCGACCTTGACGCCGAGCTTCGCCTTCATGGCGGGAATGCCGGCGATGGCTTGCCTGGCGCGGCGATCGATCAGCTCCTTCCATTCGGCCGGGGTCTTCGGGTCGGCGTTGAAATGCGGCGGATAGGGCGCGCCGATCATTGCCTGCATTTCCGGAGAGACGTCGGTGGTGGGATTGCCGATCGATTTGAGCGGGGCGACCCGCTTGCCATTGTCGGCATTGGCCGCGGCCTCGCTCTTGGCGAGTTCGTCATAGGACGGCGCGGCTTGAGCGCGGGCCGTGACGGAATGGGTGACGATGGCAAGCAGAAGGCTCAGCGAAATGATAGCGTGATGCGGTTGGCGCATGCGGACTCCTTGGGATCCGTTGCTTGTTGTTGGGCCGGGATCCGACGGTTCGCGGTCACGCTATTACGGCGCGTGCGGATCGAAAAGCTCCGCCTCGCGCAGCCGTGACGTGCGTTACTCGGCCTTGAATGGCCGCGTCAGCAGGCCTTCGATCGCGGCGTCGACGGTCAGCCGGTCGCTCAGGATCGCAGCGACCGCGTTCGACACCGGCATGTCGATCTTCCGCGCAGCGGCGAGCTCGCACAGCACGGGCGCGGTGAACGCGCCCTCGGCGAGCTTGCCGACCGGTGCCGCTTCACCCCGACCGAGCGCGAGGCCGAGCGCGAAATTGCGCGATTGTGCGGTCGAGCAGCTGAGCAGCAGATCGCCCAGTCCCGACAGGCCGGCGAGGGTTTCGGTGCGCGCGCCGCAGGCGCGGCCCAATCGTGCGAGCTCGCTGAAGCCGCGCGTGGTCAGCGCGGCGAGTGCGGAGGCGCCGAGATTCTTGCCGACCACGATGCCGGCGGCGATCGCCAGCACGTTCTTGGCCGCGCCGCCGATCTCGACGCCGCGCACGTCGGTGGTGCGGTAGGGGCGGAAGGTCGCCGAGCCGAGCGCCTGCACGAGCGCCCCCGCCAACGCCTCATCCTTCGTGGCCAGTGTCACCGCAGTCGGCAATCCGCGCGCGACATCATCGGCAAAGCTCGGTCCCGACAGGATCGCGGGCACGGCGCGAGGCGCGGCCTCCGCGATGACCTCGGTCATGAACTTATGCGTGCCGTGCTCGATGCCCTTGGCGCAGGCGATCACCGGCGTATCGGGTTTGAGGTGCGGCGCAAGGTGTCCGACCGCAGCGCGCAAATGCTGCGCCGGGGTGACCGCGAGGATGATGTCGGCGCGTGCCGCCGCGGCGATGTCCGACGTCACCGCGATGCCGGGGTGAAGCCTGACACCGGCCAGCCGCGGATTGACCCGCGTCGCCTCGATCTGCGCGGCATGCTCGGCGTTGCGCGCATACAGCGTCACCGTGCGTCCGGCGCGCGCCGCGACATCGGCCAATGCCGTGCCCCAGGCGCCGGCCCCGATCACGCTGACTGACATATGCGCGGGCATCGGAACCCTCGGTTCAATATCCGGCGCGGCTGTTGGCGTGGCCGGCCGGCGCCTTGGCGTTGGCATCGAGCAGCCAGCGGGCGCGCGGCGGTGCTTCCATCGTGTCAATCAGCCCGAGTGCCATTCGCTCGGCGCCGGCCCAGGCGATCATCGCGCCATTGTCGGTGCAGAGCGCCGGCGGCGGAATGATCAGCGTGGTCTGCGCTTTCGCCGCGACCTCCTGCAACGCGCTGCGGATGGCATGGTTGGCAGCGACGCCGCCGGCGGCGACCAGCGCGCGCGGCGTGCCGAACCGTTCCTCGAACAACCGCAAGCCGACGCTCAGCCGGTCCGCGGTCGCTTCCAGCACCGCGGCCTGGAAGCTCGCGCAGAGATCGCTGATATCCTGCGGCTCCAATGGCTCCAGCCGGCTGGCTTCGTTGCGCACCGCCGTCTTCAATCCCGACAGCGAGAAGTTCGCGTCCGGACGGCCGAGCATCGGGCGCGGAAAGGCAAACCGCGTCGGGTCGCCGCCGGCGGCCGCGCGCTCGACCTGCGGTCCGCCGGGATAGGGCAGCGACAGCATCTTCGCGACCTTGTCGAACGCCTCGCCCATCGCGTCGTCGACCGTGGTGCCGAGCCGGACATATTCGCCGACGCCGACCACGGCGACGATCTGGGTGTGGCCACCCGAGGCCAGGAACAGGCAATAGGGAAACGCCAGCGCGCAGGTCAGCCGCGGCGTCAGCGCGTGCGCCTCGAGATGGTTCACCGCGATCAGCGGCGTGTCGTGCACCATCGCGATCGCCTTCGCGGTGGTGAGACCGACGATGACGCCGCCGATCAGGCCGGGGCCCGCGGCGGCCGCGACCGCCGACAATTGTCCGTAGCCGACGCCGGCCTCCTTCATCGCGGAGGCGACGATCCCGTCGAGCAGGTCGACATGGGCGCGCGCGGCGATCTCCGGCACCACGCCGCCGAAGCGGGCGTGCTCGTCGGTCTGCGAGCGCACGACGTTGGAGAGGATTTTCGCCTGCCCGTCAGCCTGGCGCTCGACCACGGCGGCTGCGGTTTCATCGCAGGTGGTCTCGATCCCCAGCACCAGCATCGGCGGTTCGTGTCCCAATTTCGGTCCTTGTGCTACCAGCATGATCCGGACAGGCCGGAACCGGTTTCCGGCAAGATCATGTCCATCAAAATGTCCCCTCCGGGGTAGCATTGCGAGGTCTTAAAGTGCAATCGGTCGGCAGGGTCCAATTCTCATGGCTGGAGGCCTGAACCCGTGACGATCCTGGTCACACGACCGCATCCGGACAATGAGGCGACGATCGCGACCTTGCGCCAGCGCGGCTTTGACGCCCTCGCGGCGCCGGTGCTGCGCTTCGAGCCGTTGCCGTTCCATGACGACGATGCGGATTATGACGCGGTCATCCTGACCAGCGCCAATGCGCTGCGCGCGCTCGATCCCGGCGGCAACCGGCTGCTACCGCTGCCGCTGTTCGCGGTCGGGGCGCACACCGCCGATTCCGCGCGCGCCGCGGGCTTTACCAGGGTGATCGTGGCCAAGGGTGACGCGGTGAGCCTGCGCGATCTCGTGCTGGCGCGGATCAAGGCCGGCGAGCTGGAGGCATCGGCGACGCTGCTCTATCTGGCCGGCGCCGACCTCTCGCGCGACCTCGCGGGCGAACTCAGCGAAAAGGGACTGAGCGTCGTCACCCACAGCACTTACCGGATGGCACCGGTCGCCGCCTTCCCGAGGGAGGTCAGCGACGCCTTCATGGCGAACCGGATCACGGCGGTGCTGCATTATTCCCGCCGCAGTGCGCAGGCGTTCCTGGATGCAATACGGGCCGACGGCCTGGAGATTTCGGCGCTCGCCTTGCCGCATTGCTGCATCTCGGCGGCCGTCGCCGCGGTGCTCCATGACGCCGGTGCGACCAAGGTCGTGGTGGCGACGCGGCCGGACGAAAACGCCCTGCTGGAGGCGCTCGGCCGCACCCTCCGGCCGTAACCGGAATATTTCTTTCGTCGGGCCATGATGTTAGGCAATGCTCCGTTTTTCGGATCGTGCTCTAAGAACTTGAGCCGGTTCTGACGGAGCGTTTCCGGTCCGTGTTAAGGAAACGCGACCAAACAAAAGGATGAGAGCATGATCCGATTCAATCGGACCGGATCATGCTCTAGAGTATGCGGCCAGTAGTTTTGAGGACCCTCGCGATGGCTGAAGAACGGCCCGACGACCCAGGACCTTCGCCGGATTCCCGGCCCAAGCGCGCGCCGCCGACCATCGATCTTCAGGCGACCGAGGTCTCGAGCGACCCGCCGAAGACCGAGGGGACCGAGGAGGCCGTCAAGGACGCTGCCAAGGACCCTGCCAACGACGCCGTCAAGGATGCCGCCGGGCCGTCTGCGGAGGCGGCTGCGCCCGGGGCGGAGCCCCAATCCGACGCCGCGCCTCAAACGGAGCCACGGCCCGAGACCGCCTCCGTGGCGGGCGAGGCCGAGCCGTCGCGGCCCGAACCTTCGCGGCCGGTGTCGCCCTGGGTGGTGGCGCCGGTGTCCGGCGCGGTTGCCGCGGCGCTGGTGATCGGCGTCGGCTGGCTGCTCGGCTGGCCCGCGGTGCAGCCGGCCTCCGCGCCGCAGCCCAATGCCGCAGCGGTCGACGAACTCGGCACGCGCCTGACCGCGCTTGAATCGAAAGCCAGTAGGCCGGCCGATCCGGCGGCAACGGCGCGGCTGGAGGCGCTCGACAAATCGATCGCCGCGCTGCGCACCGAGCTCGCCGCGACGCGGGCGCAATCCGACAAGCTGGTCGCCGCTGCCAGCGACGCGAAAGCCGCGCCGCGCGATGGTGCCGCTGCGGCCGATATCTCCGGCATCACGGCGCGCATCGACAAGGTCGAGGGCGCGGTGAAGGCGCAGGGCGCCGCGATCGCCAGGCAGGACAGCAAGATCGCCGACACCAAGGCCGAGGCGAAGGCGGACGATGTGCCGCTGCGCCGCGTGGTCGCGGCATCGCTG
The DNA here is from genome assembly GCF_054056355.1 of Bradyrhizobium sp. USDA 3364. Lineage (NCBI taxonomy): Bacteria > Pseudomonadati > Pseudomonadota > Alphaproteobacteria > Hyphomicrobiales > Nitrobacteraceae > Bradyrhizobium > Bradyrhizobium sp. USDA 3364. The sequence continues at coordinate 2,659,147 of NZ_JBSRYG010000002.1, read as the reverse complement.
CTCGACGTCGCGGTTCGCCACGGCGATCCCTTTGCCGGCGCGCTCGAAGCCGCGAAGGCGCTGTCTGACGATCCTGCGACGCTGAAGCCGCTCGAGACGTTCGCGACGACGGGCGTGCCGAGTCCCAACGCGCTGTGCCGCGAGCTGATCGAGATCGTGCCGCAACTCGCGCCGCCGGCGCCTGACGCTGCCGCGGCCAACGCCGGGCTGGTCGATCGCCTGAAGGCCGGCGCCTCCACGCTGATCCGCATCGAGCGGACCGACGGCACCGGGACCGATCGCGGCAGCATCGTCGCGCGGGTGACATCGGCCGCCGTACATAATGACCTTGCATTGACCGAGCGTGAATTGAAGTCGCTGCCGCCGGCTGATCGCACCGCGGCGCAGGCCTGGCTCGCCAAGGTGGACGCACGCCGCGCCGCGCTCGACGCGTCGCGGAAATTTGCCGACAACGCCATGGCGGCGCTCGCCACGGTCAATCAATAGATTCTTGCAATAGGTTCTTGATGATCCGGATCATTCTGTTCCTGCTGCTGATCGCGCTCGCTGCAGCGGGTGCCGCCTGGATGGCCGATCAGCCCGGCGATCTCGTGCTGTCATGGGGCGGCCTGCGCCTGACCTCCAGGCAGCCGATCTACCTGCTCGGCATCGTCATCATCGTCGCGATGATCGCCGGCATGATCCTGCGCGGGCTGTGGAAGATCCCCGCGCACATCCGCCGCAGCCGGCGCGAGCGGCGTCACGCCCGCGGCCGTCACGCCATCACGCAGGGCCTGCTCGCGATCGGGCACGGCGATTCATCGGCGGCGCGCGCCCATGCCGAGGTGGCGCGGCGCCACGCCGCAGGCGATCCGCTGGCGCTGCTGCTGCACGCGCAATCGGCGCAGCTCGACGGTGATCGCGACGGCGCGCAGCGCGCCTTCCGCGCCATGGCCGAGCGCGCGGACACGCGGCTGCTCGGGCTGCGCGGCCTGTTCATCGAGGCGCAGCGCGCCGACGATCCCGTTGCGGCCGTGATGATCGCCGAAGAAGCGCTGAAGACGTCGCCGTCGTCGTCATGGGCCTCGCACGCGGTGCTCGGCTTCTGCTGCGCCAAGGGCGACTGGGCCGGCGCGCTGTCGATCATCGACAACAACCAGAGCGCCGGATTGATCGACAAGGCGACCTACCGGCGGCAGCGCGGCGTGCTGCTGACGGCGCGCGCGATGGAGCTCGAGACCGTCGATCGCGACCTGTCGCGCTCGAGCGTCATGGAGGCACTGAAGCTGGCGCCGACGCTGATCCCGGCCGCCGCGCTCGCGGCGAAGTTCGAGAGCGAGGCGCATCAGGTGCGCCGCGCGATGCGCATCGTCGAGACCGCGTGGCTGGCGCAGCCGCATCCCGACCTCGCCGACGCCTATTCGCATGTCAGGCTCGGCGACGCCGCGCGCCAGCGCCTGGTGCGGGTCGAGACGCTGGCGGCGAAAACGCCCGGCAACATCGAGGGCGCGCTGGCGATCGCGCGTGCCGCGATCGATGCGGCCGAATTCGGCAAGGCGCGTGCCGCGCTGGAACCGTTCACGGCGGCGCCGACGCAGCGCGTCGCGCTGCTGATGGCCGAGATCGAGCGCACCGAGCATGGCGACAGCGGCCGGGCGCGGGCCTGGACCCTGCGCGCGGTGCGCGCGCTGCACGATCCGGTGTGGACCGCGGACGGCTATGTCTCCGACCGCTGGCGTCCGGTCTCGCCGGTCACCGGCCGGCTCGATGCCTTCCAGTGGCAGACGCCGGTCGCGGCGCTGCCGTCCGACAAGGGCCATGCGATCGAGCCCTCGCCATTCGAGGAGGCGATGCTGGCGCCGCGCCGGGTCGAGCCGCCCAAGGAATCGCTCAAGGACCCCCCCAAGGAACCGCTCAAGGAAGTGGCCGGCGAGCCGGAGGCGGCCAAACTGCCGGAGGCAGCCAAGCCGCCGGAGGCAATCAAGCCGGTTGAGCCGGTCGAGGTGAAGCCCGTCGAGCCGGCGGCACCGCCGCCCACCGTGCAGGATAACGCCCCGTCGCCGGCAGCGATCGAGGCCGAGCCCGCCCCGGCCCAAGTCCAGGCCCACCAGGTCGAAGCCCCCGCGCCGGAGCCGGCTCCGCCCCCGGCCGCCGAATCGGCGCCCCCGGCACCGGCCCCCCTGTTCCGTTCCCGGACCGACCTGCCCAAGGACCTGACAAAGTCGGCGCCCGCGCCAATTCCGGCTGTCATCCCGATCGTCCGGGCCCCCGACGACCCTGGGGTCGACGAGGACGGGCCCGTGGACGAATTTGCGGAACAAATCGGCCCGCCCAAGGCCCAGGCGGGCGGGTGGCGCGGATTTCTGTCACGTTTGGGAAGCTAATTCGCGGTTAGATAACCGGTGTGCAGTTAAATAGCCGCGTCAAATCTTGCCAATCGGGGTCATGCCCGATATCAGGTGGCCGCGTGATCAGGCCGTTGCCGACCGGTTCGCCGCAATAGCTCAGTTGGTAGAGCACGTCATTCGTAATGACGGGGTCGGGGGTTCGAGTCCCTCTTGCGGCACCATCGCTCAAATGTCCGGCCCGGAGAGATGGGTAACAGGTCGTACCTAAGACATGGGTGACGACCTCGTGCCGAACGGGTTGTCGAGCGGTTGCAGGTTCCAAGCCAATCGAATTGACCTCGTCAAACTGAGTCGCTGTATCAGGCGAGCTGGAACACCTCGTACCCAAGGCCGAAACCCGACCTACGGATAGCAATCTCATCAAGAGCATCCGAAGATACTACAGTGCCGAACGCGGGTTCGGGTCACGGAATCAGGCGGACCCAACATAGTCATGGGACGTCTAACCATCTGGGTCATGGCTCGGGGCGCACGAGCCTTCAGAAAAGCCACGATCTCGGGACTTACGTCCTCCACAGACCGATGCATCTTTCCGGCGTTCGAAAAGAGCCCGCCACCATGGTGTTCAAGCCGAAGCGTGCCGATGTCGACGATCTCCCCAGCGCGAACCTGGAATTTGGCATGAGGGCCACCATACCCGGCATTTACATTGTCGCACCTTATGCTCAGCAATAGATACTCGCCTGGAGGAAGTGAGGTAATCCCGCCAAACCCCGCCAGCTTTCCTCCGCCGATCACGCTGGCGCTGATTGTTTTCCTCGGCGCGTCCTTGTTGAGAGTTTGGCCGAGGGTCACTTCAGGAAAGACACAACGCGTGAGATCCCCACTGATACTGGGCATCATGAGGATCGCGTCAACGATCACCACACCTCGATGTTCTTGCAGCTCTCGGGCGATGTGTTCGTCTACCTGCAAACCATCTCCCGGTTTCAGAACGTCCCCGCTTTGTGCCCGAGCAGCAGTAGTTGAAACAACTACCGCGAGCCAGACAGCCAGAAGAATGGTGCGCTTCATCGTCATTGTGCCTCCCGCAACTGCTCTCAATCCTAGCAGGCGCAACTTACCGAATACAACCGTTGGGCCAAGCGCCGCGGCGTCATCGAACGCGCCTGGATGCGATTTGCTCGGAGCATCGAACCCTCGCACGCGCTCAGTAGACCAAGTGTTACAGGCGCAATTTTAAGGGGCTGGGCAGATGCTTCCGAAAATCGCCCACGTGATCATCATCGGGCTCTCTGAAGCAGAACGCGGCAAGCTTGATGAAAGCACCCGCAAGATCCTTCACTACAGCGATCCTTCCTGGGAATACCGATCGTACGGCTGCCGCACCTTGCAGGAAGCCGCGGCAATCGCGAAAGACATCGCGCGGGTCGATATCCTTTATATTGCGGAGAGAGCCAAGTCCGAATCAATACCGCACGAAAAGTTCGGCCACGAATTGGACTACGAGATACTGGGGGAACAGATGAGAAATCATCCCAGCAAGCCGGTGGTCAGCTATGCGAGGCCCGATCGGCCGAACAAGCTCGCAACAGCGATCTTTGCGCTTTGGCGTGACCGCAGCAAGCCAACCTCAGCCTGACCGCTAAACCCGCACCCCGCACAATCCGCTCATGATCGCGACCGCGACGAGCCCGCCGGCGGCGAGGCCGATTGCCCAGATCCGGTTGGCGACCGTCGTGGTCACACCGTGCGCGATCAGGACGCCGCGCAATCCCGAGGCGAGATGGGCGAGCACGAAGAACACGCCGAGCGCGTAGTGCGGCACCAGCCGAATGCTCCAGGCGTCGTGGATCAGGCCGGTCGGTGCGCTCGACGCCCAGTCCCAATTGGTGTCGATGTGGTGCACGGCCCGCGCCGAGACCAATGCGGAATTCAGATGGGTGACGATGAATGCCGCAAGGTAGACGCCGGAGCCGATCTGAAACCCGCGATACGCATCCGCCGGTAGCGCGCTCCAGCGCCAGGCGAGCCGCACGCCGATGGCGACCTGGAACAGCATCAGGCTGACGAGGATCGGCTCGATCACGGACGATCGATAGACCGTGCGGCCCAGCTTCATCACGGCGCCGTGCATCTCGGGTCCGAGCAGGCCCAGCAGATGATTGGTGAGATGAAACGCGACATAGAGCAGGATGACTGCTGCGGCGATGCCATGCGTGACGCGCCATCGGGCAATGGACGGCGCGATCGCAGCCGGGTTCGCCGGCCGCTCCTGCTCGCGGCCGAGCAGCACGTAGAGGCATGCGGCGAGCCAGCCCGCGACCCAGACGAGCTCGTCGCTGACAGGGATGTGCAGCAGTCCGAGACCGACGCCGGTCAGCACGAACAAGGGCGGCGCCGCGATGCTGATATAGGCGAGCCGCCGGGCGCGCAGCTCGAAGGATGACGGCACGGCCCTGGTCATCCAATAGGCGCAGGCAAGGCCCAGCAAGGGCGCGGCGGTCGCCGCAAGCAGGCAGAGCGCGGCCAGGACCAGCCGGCCCGGCGAGATCTGGCCGCTCGCGGGCGAGACCGCGAGATGAAATCCGTCGAGCAGGAACGGATAGGCGATCGCGCCGGCCGCCGGGATCATCGAACGGAGCCTTTCGGCGGCCGCATTCGCCAAGCCATCGTCGCCGGGCCGTACGCGACCTTGTTCAAATGCACTCACTGAGTTCTCCAGAGTTCAGGCATGTGCGGAGGAGAGGGCCAAACCGGCGAATCTATTCCCGGGTCATCATCGAAGGCGCAGCTCACAAGCTGGTGGGGTGGACGCTGACGCGCACGGGCAGCGTTGCGCCGGGATCATTTCTCAAGGCGCATGACGATACAGCGATACGGGCCAGCCGATAGGACCAAGTTCCGACAATCCGGTTGGACCACGCCAACCTGTCGGCAGCTACTGTCCCGCCGGCGGGATGCGTGCGTCGACAAGCGATGCAATGCGCTGCGATTGCACGACGGCGTTGCCGAGCTCCACGAACGCCATGAGGTCTCGAGGTGCTGGCGCCAGCCCAATCCCGTCGGCATCGCCGGAACAAGGAGCCCATATCGCGCGGCTCTCCAGAAGATAGACGCCGTAAACCGCTTCGATCCCGGCGTAGGCGTTGGTCCTCAATTCTTCTTGTATCGAGTAGGCCGCCAGCGCGGCGTTGGTGGCAATCGACGTCTCGATCAGGGCTTTTCGATATCCAGGACGGTGCACGACCTTTGGCCCGAATGCGGCGATCAGCTTTCTCTCTGATGTCTGGACCACGACCAGCGCACCGTCGAGAATGCTGCGAAGCGAGCGCTTGGTCGCGAGCGGCAGGTATTCGCGCGGATTGAGGAAGACATCGACGGCTGTCGTGAGCGCGCCGCATCCGCTGTGACCGAGCACGACGATGAGTTTGAGGCTCCCGCCAAGGTTCTCGACGGCGTATTTGAGGCTTCCAAGCACCTCCGTTCCGAGGCCGTTGCCCGCGACGCGGACCACGAAGAGATCATTGGGCCCTTCATTGAAAATCAGTTCAACGGGCACCCGGGCGTCGGAGCAGCCGAGCACGGCTGCAAACGGTCTCTGCTTCGGCACGGCGCTGTCGGCCGGCAGGCCGAGGTCACGCAGATCGACCGGGATGATCTGCTGGACCACGGTCTCATCCTCATCCTGGTCAAGGAGTGCGGCGAAGTTTTTGTTGCCGCGTTCCAGACGGAGCAAGGCCGCATGACTGTCCTGCGGGTCCGGCCTGAGCGCGGCATCGTCGCTGCTATAGCGATACGTGATATCGAAGGTCTTCATGATAGCCGCGCTGTGCTGGCAAATATCAGGCAGGCAGATCCGACGCAGGCAACGAGCGGAACCCGAGATCCTATTGAACGATCCAATGGAAAGCCGCCGTTGATCCAGATCAAGGCCGCTGCGGGGAGGAGACGGCGCAGACAGCCCCGTCCATGACGGCCGCGGGCTCCTTTGCATGGGGTTGTTTTCGATATTTTGGCGGGAGCCGCCGCCGGGTGCGATGGCGCCTCTCGGCCAGGGCCGTCCGGCCGTGCCGGACCAGGAGAAGATAGCGGCGATCAGAAACGAAAGCGCCCCCGGATCGGATCCGGGGGCGCTTTGCGTCGAGTGTGTCGAATGCGTCGGCTGGGTTACTCGGCGACCGTCTGCACGACGTTGCCGATGGGCCGGCCCGATGCGACCGGCTTCTCGGTCTTCGCCATCATCGCGTCGTATTCGGGCAGCGTCTCGAGCTGGGTCTTGGCCTTCATCCAGACCACCTTGTAGCCGCCCGCCTTCAGCTTGCGCAGCAAGGTCGGCAGCGCCTGCGCGGTGTGCTTCTGCAGATCGTGCATCAGGATGATGCCCTTGTGCTCCTTGTCGAGCTTGGTCATCACGTTGTTGATGACCTCGTCGGAGCTCTTGGACTTGAAGTCGTTGGAGTCGACGTCGACCGAGAACATCGCGATGTTGCGGGTGCCGAGATAGGCCGTTGTCGCCGGCGTGTGCGCCAGTGCCGGGAAGCGGAAGAACGGAGCGGGATTGGCCCCCAGCGCCAGCTTCACCGCGCTAAAACCCTTCTCGATCTCGTCCTTGGCCTGCTGCTCGGTGAGCTTCTTGCTCGCCAGATGCGCGTGCGACCAGGTGTGGGCGCCGATGGTGTGGCCGGCGGCCTGGACCTGGCGCAGGATGTCCGGGTGATAGGTGGTGTGCAGGCCGATCGGGAAGAACACCGCCTTGGTGCACTCGTCCGCCAGCGCCTTGAGCACGGCGGGCGTGGTCGGCCACGGACCGTCGTCGAAGGTCAGCACGACCTCCTTGTCGGTCAGGAAGTCATACTGCTTGTACTGCAGGAAGCCGAAGCCCGGGCCGCCTGTCGTGTCGACCACGACGGTGCGGCTGATGCCGAGCGCGTCGGGATTGGCGCATTTGGGCGCGGCCGCGACGGGGGCCGGCACCGGTGCCGGTGCGGGGGCTGCGGCCGGGGCCGCCGCCGGGGTGGCATCGGCGCGCTTCGACAGCGCGGCGGTCGTCTCGACATCGTCCCTGGCGGCCTGTTTGGCCGCCGCGGCGAGCGGATCGGCCTGGGCTGCGGCCGTGGTTTGCGGAGGCGCCGCGTCGGCACGCGGGGAGGAAGTCCAGAACCACACGCCGGCGATCACGATCGCCGCTACAACACTGGCCAGCATCAGGCCCAACGCACTACGCATCGCTATACACTCTCTCGGAACTTAAGGATACGCCACAGCCGTAACGAGCGATTAATGCCAACAAGGTCTTAACGCGATCCCAACACGGCGCCGGAACGGCAAGAAAAAGTGCGGCTTACGCATGCGTGATGACTGTCACAGTCCGCAGGCGCGTACCACCAGAGACTAAGGCCTATCCCCGCACGATCGCCTCTGCGCGAAACCGGCCGGCTCGCTTCGCAGGTTTCAAGCTTCTTCGTTTCCCTGAAACGCTATAGAACCAGCGTCACATTCCTTAGAGGCTTTGAGAGATGACCCGATTTCTGTTCGCCGTCGTTCCGCTGGTTCTGTTGACGTCGGCCGCCTCGGCGCAGCAGCAGGGGCGTGATGCCTGCTCGCGCGATGCCTCGCGGTTCTGCCGCGCCCATCTCAGCGAGGGCGATCAGGTCGTGCTGGCCTGCCTGAAGGTGCATCGCGGCCGCCTCAGCAAGGCCTGCCAGCAGACGCTGATCGATCACGGGCAGTAGTTTCCGTCATCGTCATTCCGGGGCGATGCGAAAGCATCGAACCTCAGGTGCGCAATTGCGCACCGCGGAATCGCGAGCCAATATAACCTCTGGATTCCGGGTTCGCGCTTCGCGCGCCCTGGAATGACGGCTGACATCAAGTGCTGCTGCCCGCCGCGGTCGCGACCACCGGGATCACCTCCTTGGCGGCGCGGTCCGGGGTCTCGTCCTTCCAGCGCACCGAGCCGAACGGCCGCTCCAGCATCCGGCGCACGCGGATCGGCTCGGCGCCGATGTGGAAGGCGGCCGCCTTCTGATGCAGTTCGCGCTCGATCTGGGTGGCGCGGTTGCGCTGGCGCAGGAAATCGAGCCAGGTCGGGCAATGATAACGCTCGGTCCACAATTCCGGATCGGCGATGTCGCGCGCGATCGACCAGCCATAGGCGCCGTTGCGCTGGCGGCTGAGCTGCACGTCCTGCATCACATTGTGGAAGGCGCGCGCATTGTCCTGCGCCACCCGGTATTCGATCTCGACCACCAGCGGCCCGCTGCGCCCGGTCAGTTGCAGCCGCACCTCGGGATCGGCCAGCGTCTCGGTCGCGTCCTCGTTGCGCGCGCCGATCGGCGGCATCCTGAGCCAGATGCCGAGCACTGGCGACAGCAGCATCAGGCCGGCGGAGATCAACAGCGCCATCTCGACGCCGCCGGCGTCGGTGATGCGACCCCAGCACCAGCTCCCGATTGCGATGCCACCGGCGATCGCGGCCTGGAACGCCGCAAGCGAACGGCCCGCGACCCAGCGCGGCGCCGAGAGCTGCACGCCGATATTGAACAGCGCGATCGCCAGCATCCACACCGCGCCGGCAACCACCAGCGCGGCGGCGGTGATGACAGGCTCCTTGCTCACGGCGACGATTGCGATCGCAACGCCCATCAGGATCGCGCAGGTTCGCACCGCGGCTTCGCCGCTCAGCCGGCTGCGGATCTCGCTGATGTTGAGCGCGCCGATCACAGCGCCCATGCCGAAGGCGCCGAGCATGATGCCGTAGGTCTGCGCGCCGCCATGCAGCAGGTCGCGCGCCACCAGCGGCATCAGCGCCGAGACCGAGCCGCCGATGATGCCGGTCACCATGGTGCGGGTCAGCACGATCTTGATCGACGGCGAATTGGTGATGTAGCGCACGCCGGAGACGATGGCGCGGTTCAGCCGCTCGCGCGGCAGCCGCGACGGCTCGCTGACGCGATTCCACAGGAACAGCACGACGAGCAGCGGCAGATACAGCACGGCATTGGCGGCGAAGGCCGCCACGGCGCCCGCCGAGGCGACCACGATGCCGCCGATCGCAGGACCAAAGCTGCGGGCGATATTGTAGCTGATGCCGTTCAGTGCGACCGCGGCGGGCAGCGTCTCCGACGGCACCTGCTCGCTGACCGAGGATTGCCAGGCCGGGCCGAACAGCGCCATGCCGCTGCCGACGACGAAGCACAGCGCGAGCAGGATGTTCGGCGTCACCAGATTGAGCCAGGCCAGCACCGTCAGCGTGGTGGCGCCGGAGAGCGCGATCATAAGCGACACCAGCGCCACGACGCGGCGGTCGTGCATGTCGGCGATGGCGCCGGCCGGCATCGAGATCAGCATGACAGGCAGCATCAGCGCGGTCTGCACCAGCGCGACCTTGTCGGCCTCCGCGGTCATCTGGGTCATCGCCCAGGCGGCACCGACGCCCTGGATCAGGATGCCGAGATTGGAGAGCAGGCTGGCGAGCCAGATTCGCCTGAAGATTGAATGCCGTAACGGTGCAGTGATACTGTCGGGACGCGTCCGCAGTTCGGTCATATCCGGTTCCGCTTGGCCTGCTATGGCTTGTTGAATGATTCCGGCTGGATCAACTGATGCCCGGCAAACGCGTGTCCTGTCCAGCGATTACCGCGCTGTTCTCGGCCATGCTGAACAGCTAAAGTATTGAAAGGCTGGGGAAACAGTCAGGGACCGGGTCGCGGGCCGGTGGTCGGGGATTGTCGGAACCCGTGTCGGTTGGCGGCGCGGACCGCGCCTTCATGGCGCCGGGATCGCATGGCCGGATCGGCCGTTGCGTGAGGCAGGAAGCGAGGACCATGAGCATAGCCGAGGTCTACGACATCACGGTCACGCGACGCCCCCTGGTCCCGCCGGCCCCGCCGCGCGCGCCCGATAACATGGGCGCGTTCCAGCGCATGCGGGTGATGCGCAACTCGCCGATCGAAACCTGGGGCCAGCGCGCCTATGAGGACGACATCGTCCAGGGCCGCTTTCTCAACCATTCGAGCTTCATCCTCAACACGCCGGATGCGATCCGCCACGTGCTGGTCGACAATTACGAGAACTACACCCGCACGCCGGCCGGCCTGCGCGTGCTGCGTCCGATGCTGGGCGAGGGATTGCTGATCGCCGAGGGCCGCGCCTGGAAACATCAGCGCCGCACGCTGGCCCCGGCGTTCACGCCGCGCGCGGTGATGACGCTGGTGCCCTACATGGTCGCGGCGGTCGACGAGACCATCGCCAAGCTGAAGTCTGCGAGCGGCGGCCCGGTCGATCTGCGCGAGGCGATGCAGCGCATGACGCTGGAGATCGCCGGCCGCACCATGTTCTCGTTCGGCATGGATCGCCACGGCGCCGCGCTGCGCGATTTCGTGATGGAGTATGGCGACACGCTGGCGCGGCCGCACATGCTGGACCTGGTGCTGCCCTTGAACTGGCCGACGCCGCAGGATTTCCGGCGCGCCCGGTTCCGCAAGCGCTGGACGGCGTTTGTCGGCCAACTGATGACCGAGCGCCGCGCCACCGGCAAGGATGACAATGCGCCGGCGCGTGACCTGTTCGACCTGATGGGCGCCGCGCGCGATCCTGAAACCGGCCAGGCCTTCACCGATGCCCAGCTCGGCGACCAGGTTGCCACCATGATTCTGGCCGGCCATGAGACGACCGCGACCGCGCTGTTCTGGGCGCTCTATCTGCTGGCGCTGGATCCGTTGACCCAGGAGCAACTGGCGGCAGAAGTCAGGAGCGTGGCGACATCAGGCGAACTCGATATCGAGCGGCTGAAATTCACCCGCGCCGTGATCGACGAAACCATGCGGCTTTATCCGCCGGCGTTCCTGATCGCACGTGCTGCGGGCGGTCCTGATACCATCGCGGGCCGTCCGGTCAGGAAGCATGACGTAATCCTGATCGCGCCGTGGCTGCTGCACCGGCATGAAAAGCTGTGGCGCGATCCGAACGCGTTCGTGCCGGCGCGTTTCATGACGGGAACGCCGCCCGATCGCTTCGCCTATCTGCCGTTCGGGGTCGGCGCGCGGGTCTGCATCGGCGCGCATTTTGCGCTGGTCGAGGCGACGCTCGCGCTTGCTAAAATCATCGGCACATTCCGCGTCGCGCTGGCGGACAAGGATCCGGTGCTTCCGATCGGCGTGGTGACGACGCAGCCGAACCGTTCTCCGGCGTTCACGATCAAGCCGCGCTGACCTTGCGCGGCAGTGTCCCAATGCTCATCTGGAGCGGGATGACTCTTCGTCGAATCGTCATCCCGCTCTATCTCTTCGTTTTGAGCATGATCTTTGCGGAAAACCGCTACACACTTTTCCGGATCATGCTCTAGGAGCTCACCATGAGCGATACGCAGGCCCATTTCGCAGTCCTCAGGCAGACGACCGATCCGGCCGTCGTCGATGCCATGCAGCAGCTGATCGTCGATGGCCATGATCGCGAGCTCAATCGCATCAATCTGCTGGACTTCTCGAACCGTACCGGTCTCGACCAGGAGAAGGTGATCTCCGGCTTTCTGCATGCCTCGCGGCTCGGCCTGTTCGACATGAGCTGGAACGTGCTGTGCCCGGGCTGCGGCGGCGTGCTCGATGCCCACACCACGCTTAAGTCGCTGCGCCATGACGACTATAATTGCGCGCTGTGCGCCGCGGGCTACGAGGCTTCCGTCGACGAGCTGGTCGAGGTTGCCTTCACCGTCAGCCCGCGGGTCCGGCACATTGCCGCGCACGACCCCAACGCGCTGCCGATCTGGGAATATTTCCGGCAGATGTTCTGGAGTTCGGGAATCGAGTTCGACGAGAGCTCGCTGGCGACCCTGATCAACGAGGTGACGCTGGAGGGGCTCGAGCTGCCGCCCGGCGAAAAGGCGATCCTGTCGCTCAATTTGCCCAATCAGTTCGTCATCGTGTTCGAGCCGGTGACGCATTCGGCGCACTTCTTCGCCGTCGAGGGCGAGCCGACTACCGAGCGTCAGCAGTTCTCGATCGCATTCAACAAGACTCATGCGCCGACCGGCACCTCGACGATGCGGCCGGGGCCGCTGCGGCTCTCGCTGGAGAATCACGCCGACGTTCGCGTGCTGCCGTCGGTGTGGATCGCGGGCGATCCGCTGCACAAATTGCTCGGCAAGCGCAAGCCGATCCTCACCGCGAAGCGGATGCTGTCGAACCAGACCTTCCGCGACGTGTTCAAGGCCGACAACCTCACCGTCGACCAGCGGCTGAAGATCACCGCGCTGACCTTCCTGTTCACCGATCTGAAGGGCTCGACCGCGCTCTATGAGCGGGTCGGCGATCTCGCCGCGTTCGATCTGGTGCGCGCGCATTTCCACGCGCTGCTCGACATCATCGCCTCCGAGCACGGCGCCGTGGTGAAGACGATCGGCGACGCCGTGATGGCGACCTTCATCCGGCCCGAACATGCGTTGTCGGCGGGCTTGCGCATGCGGGCTGCGATGAAGGACCTCAACGCCGCGCGCGGCAAGGAAGATCTGATCGTGAAGATCGGCATCCATGAGGGGCCGTGCCTCGCGGTGACGCTGAACGAGCGGCAGGACTATTTCGGCCAGACCGTGAATATCGCGGCTCGGGTGCAGAGCCTGTCGACGTCGCAGGAGATCCACCTGACCCAGCCGGTGATGGAATCGGCTGAAGTCGCCGGTATCCTCGATCGCGCCGCGATCAGGCCGATCCAGAAGGAAGCGGCGCTGCGCGGCATTGCCGACAAGCTCGTGGTGTACGAGATACCGTAGTCATATTGCTGAAACGTAATGCTTGCCGAAACGTAATGCCGCAGCGGGAACCCGCGCGGATTGCGCCGGTTCTGTTTCCACGCCATATAGATTTCAACCGAGCATGACCCGGGAAAATGCGTAGCCCGAATAGGTCATGCCAGATCAAAGGCTCCCGGTCTTCATTCCACAGAGAAAGCGATGCTCGACGGACTCCGCCAATTCATTGCCGATATCGTCTCCCCCGATGCCCAAGCCGATCGCGCCTTCAACGACGGCGACTATCGCCTGGCGGCGACCGCGCTGCTGGTGCATGTCGTCTCGCTCGACGGCGAGCCGACGCCTGCCGAGACGCGCAAGCTGCACAGCCTGATCGAGAGCCGTTTCCAGCTCGATCCCGGTACCGCCGACAAGCTGATCGCCTCCGCCATGCGCGTCGAGGGCGAGGCGGTGGATCTCTATCACTTTACCAGTGTGATCATGCGCTCGGTGAATGAGGAGGGACGGCTGCGCATCGTCGAGATGATGTGGGAGCTGGTCTATGCCGACGGCCAGGTCAGCGAGTTCGAGGACAATGTGGTCTGGCGCGCCGCCGATCTGCTCGGAATCTCCTCGCGCGACCGCATCGATCTCAAGCACCGGGTCGCCGAGAAGCAGGCGGCGCTGCCGAAGGGGCCCTGGGGAACGGCAGACGCGGCAATCTGACACGGTTGCCAGCGCGACTGGAAAGCATCGTCGCCGGCGTCACGGATGACGAAACTTTAATGTCCGGCGCGATTGTGGGCGATCCGACTGAAAATCTGGCGTTTCATCGCGAAACCTGGGTCTTGCCACTGTCCAGAAGCTTACACGCGGCTTGCGTCCCACCGCATGCCTATGCTCTCGTCGCCCCCGTTGGGACCTCACTAGAATTTGCAGTAAGAGTTTGAGACGTGACAGAGCGTGTGACGCTGATAACCGGGGCATCGGCGGGCATAGGCACCGAACTGGCGCGCGTGTTTGCATCGAATGGTCACCGCGTGGCGCTGGTGGCGCGGCGCGCCGATCGCCTGACGGCGCTCGCCGATGAGCTTGCCGCCAAGGGCGGCGCGGCCCCGATTGTGATCCCGTGTGATCTCCAGCAGACCGATGTGGGCGACAAGATTGCTGCGGCCCTGACCGAGGCCGGAGTCGAGGTCGAATATCTCGTCAACAATGCCGGTTTCGGGCTGTTCGGCCTCGCTGTCGAGCGCGACCGCGCCGAACAGCTCAATATCATCAACGTCAACATCCGCGCGCTGACCGATCTGACGCTGCGCTTTGCCGATCAGGTGATCCGCAATCGCGGCGGTATCCTCAATGTCGGCTCGATCGCCGGATTCCTGCCGGGTCCCGGCATGGCCGTGTACTACGCCAGCAAGGCCTATGTGCTCTCGTTCACCGAGGCATTGCGCTGTGAGCTGGCGCCGAAGGGCGTGCGCGTCACCGTGGTTTGCCCGGGTCCCGTGCCGTCCGAATTCCAGGATCGCGCGGGATTTGCCCCCGGGTTCGATTCCGCCATCCTCAATGTCGCGCCTAATGAGGTCGCCCGCCAGGCCTATCGCGGCCTGATGGCCAACAAGCGTGCCGTGCTGCCCGGCGCCTTCATCAAGATGGTGCCGTTCCTGCTGCGGCTATTCCCGCGCTTTTTCATCCTGACGGCGGTCGGCGGTTTTCAGCTCCGCAAGCGTTAGAATTTCTCGTTTTTGCCCGCGCTTCTTGGCCGCGAAGACGCCGGCTTCGCCCAAGACATGCTTATCAGCGCCGTTAAGGCTGTCTCTGGCCCGCGATTTGCTTCGCACGTGTGTGTGCGCAAACTCACACGATGTTAACGACCACTTAGCTATGATCGTGCCTTACGTGCCGAATATTCAAGCAGAGGCAATGTCGTTCCGGTCTGACCAAACCCGTGTCGTGGTGCCCTTCGCGAGCCGAAGGCCGGCCGCGGTCACGCCCAGGGTTCAGATCTCGGATCAGACTCCGCTGCGGCCGGTGCTGATCGTGCTGCATCAGGAGACGTCGACCCCCGGTCGGATCGGCAACGCCCTGCGTGCGCTGGGCTATCCCCTCGACATCCGCCGTCCGCGCTTCGGCGACGCGCTGCCTGGAACGCTGGACGCGCATGCCGGTGCGGTCATCTTCGGCGGCCCGATGAGCGCCAACGATCCCGACGACTATGTGCGGCGCGAGATCGACTGGATCGCAACTCCCTTGCGCGAGCAGCGTCCGTTGCTCGGCATCTGCCTCGGCGCGCAAATGCTGGCGCGGCAACTCGGCGCGCGTGTCGCGCCGCATCCGCAAGGCCGTGTCGAGGTCGGTTATTACCCGGTCAGGCCGACGGAGGCGGGCCGCGCGTTGTGCCCGGACTGGCCGGCGCGCGTCTATCACTGGCATGGCGAGGGATTTCAATTGCCCGCAGGCGCCGACCTGCTCGCAACGGGTGATGATTTCCCGGTGCAGGCGTTCCAGTTCGGCAATGCGTTCGGCCTGCAATTCCATCCCGACGTGACCTACGCGATGATGCATCGCTGGACCACGCACGGTTGCCCGCGGATGGACCAGCCGGGCGCGCAGCCGGGCCACCTGCACTTCGCCGGGCGCGCCGTGCACGATGCCGCCGAGCGCGCGTGGCTGAAGCATTTCATCGACGGCTGGATCACGCGTGCGCCGCAGCAGCCGGTGATGCTGCAGGCCGCGGAATAGCCGCGGCGCGGAATTTCGCGCCGTCTTTTCATTCTGATGGATGTGCTACTGTCGCCTGCCGCGCGCGGGCGGTATCGCCGCGCTTTAGTCCTTTGTTTGAGCATGATCTTTTCGGAAAACCGCTTCGCACTTTTTCGGATCATGCTTTAACGACAAGGCAAGGGAGAACGCCGTGAGCTACGAACACATCCTGTATGAGGTCAGCGACAGGATCGCGACCATCACGCTCAATCGCCCCGACCGCATGAATGCGTGGACCGCGATCATGGAGCGCGACGTGCGCAACGCGATGGATGCTGCATCCAACGACGACAACGTGCGCGTCATCATCTTGACCGGCGCGGGCCGCGGCTTCTGCGCCGGCGCCGACATGGAAGCGCTGAAGGGAATCGATCCCAACGAGGTCAGGCGCGGCGAGGGCGTTGCGTTCGACATGAACCGCCGCGCCGACTGGCAGACGCGCTACGCCTATTACCCTGCGATCAAGAAGCCCGTGATCGCGATGCTCAACGGCGCCACCGCCGGCATCGGCCTGGTCCACGCGCTGTATTGCGACCTGCGCTTCGCGGCCGACAGCGCGGTGTTCACCACCGCCTTCGCGCGGCGCGGGCTGATCGCCGAACACGGCATCAGCTGGATGCTGCCGCGCATCGTCGGCCACGCCAACGCACTCGATCTGTTGATGTCGGCGCGGCGGGTGTCGGCCGAGGAGGCGCTGCGCATCGGCCTCGTCAACCGGCTCTGCGCGCCCGACAAGCTGCGCGAGGAAACCTACGCCTATGCCCGCGATCTCGCCGATTTCGTCTCGCCGAGCGCGATCGCGGTGATCAAGCGCCAGGTCTACGACGTGCCGTTCCAGACGCTCGCCGAAGCCACCATCGACGCCAACCGCGAGATGCAGATCGCGCTGAAGGGCAATGATTTCAGGGAAGGCGTCGCGAGCTTCGTGGAGAAGCGCCCGCCGCGGTTTACGGGGACGTGAGGGGGGATTGGGTCGGAGGCGTCAACGGCGGGAATTTTGGACCGGTCCGTCTTCGCCCTGCGGGCTTCGCCGGACACCACGCTTCGCCCTTCAGGCTCCTGCGTGGCTGCGCCACGCGTAGCCCGAAGGGCGAAGCGTGGTGGAGCCAGGCGGGATCGAACCGCCGACCTCGTCATTGCGAACGACGCGCTCTCCCAGCTGAGCTATGGCCCCATCGCGGCCGGGTGTTGCTGAGTATCCCGGCCGTCAGTCGGGCGCCATTTACAGTCCCGCCCAAGGCCAAGTCAAGAACGCTGAAACAGCGGTTTTCGCCCCATCCCGCCGGGAACTTCCCTTGTTTGCGGGGGGATGAACCGATATTTAGAGCATGATCCGGACCCGGCGGGCCGCGTTAGCGCAAGGCGCGTGGC
Source organism: Bradyrhizobium sp. USDA 3364 (assembly GCF_054056355.1). Classification (NCBI taxonomy): domain Bacteria; kingdom Pseudomonadati; phylum Pseudomonadota; class Alphaproteobacteria; order Hyphomicrobiales; family Nitrobacteraceae; genus Bradyrhizobium; species Bradyrhizobium sp. USDA 3364. Next base: position 2,641,960 of record NZ_JBSRYG010000002.1, on the reverse strand, counting down.
GGTTTTCCGAAAAGATCCTGCTCAAACACGACGCGCGATGGCGGTTCAGGCCGGTCTCGTTGCGCCTCACCTGGTCGTCCCACCTGCGAGCCCCCATCATATGCGCGCTGTTCTCGACATCGTCATCATCGTCCTCGACCTCTATGTCTGGCTCTTGATCGCCTCCGCCATCCTGTCCTGGCTGGTCGCCTTCAATGTGGTCAACACGCGCAACCAGTTCGTCTCCGCGGTGGCCGAGTTCCTCTACCGGATCACCGAGCCGGTGCTGCGGCCGATTCGCAACGTGATGCCGAATCTGGGCGGGCTCGATATCTCGCCGATCATCGTGATCCTGATCATCATGTTCATCCAGCGGGTGATCGCCTACTACATCTATCCCAACGTGATCTGATCCAGCGCGATGGAGCCTTGATGGATCCTTGTTGATGGAACCTTGGCGCTATTCCACCGAGGGCATCAGCATCGCCTTGCGCGTGACGCCCCGCGGCGGCCGCGACGACATCGACGGGATCGAAACGCTGGCCAACGGCCGTTCCGTGGTGAAGGTGCGGGTCCGCGCCATTGCCGAGGGCGGCGAGGCCAACCGTGCGGTGACCGAGTTGCTCGCCAAGGCGCTCGGCGTGCCCAAGGCCAGGGTGAAGCTGTTGTCCGGCGCCACCTCGCGGCTGAAGCAGGTGGCGGTCGACGGCGATCCCAAGGGGCTTGGCGAAGCACTTAGAAAGTTGACGGCGGCCAAGCCGAACCGAGAGACGAAGGACTGACATGACTGCCCGCATCATCGACGGAAAAGCCATCGCCGCCGAGCTTCGCGCCCGCGTCGCCGACGAGGTCGCCCGTGTCAAGCGCGACCACGGACTTACGCCGGGCCTCGCCGTGGTGCTGGTCGGCCATGATCCCGCAAGCGAGGTCTATGTCCGCAGCAAGCACACCCAGACCCAGGCCGCCGGCATGGCCTCGTTCGAGCACAAGCTGCCCGAGGACGTGTCGCAGGCCGATCTGCTGGCGCTGATCGCGCGGCTCAACCGCGATCCGCTGGTGCACGGCATCCTGGTGCAGCTGCCGCTGCCGAAGGCGTTGCACACCGAGACCATCATCAACGCGATCGACCCGGCCAAGGACGTCGACGGCCTGCATCCGAACAATGCCGGCCGGCTCGCCGGCGGCCTGGCGGCACTGTCGCCCTGCACGCCGCTCGGCTGCATCATCCTGACCAAGAGCGTACATGCCTCGCTCGAGGGCATGAACGCGATCGTGATCGGCCGCTCCAATCTGGTCGGTCGTCCGCTGGTGCAATTGCTGCTGAACGAGAACGCGACGGTGACGATCGCGCATTCGCGCTCGCGCGATCTGCCGAAGCTCTGCGCCCAGGCCGACCTGGTCTATGCCGCGGTCGGCCGCCCCGAGATGGTGCGGGGCGACTGGATCAAGCCGGGCGCGACCGTGATCGATGTCGGCATCAACCGCATTCCGGTGCCCGGCGGCAAGCCGAAGCTGGTCGGCGACGTCGCATTCCGGGAGGCGCTCAATGTCGCCGGCGCGATCACGCCGGTGCCCGGCGGCGTCGGGCAGATGACGGTGGCCTGCCTCTTGGTCAACACGCTGCGCGCCGCCTGCGCGATCGGTGGCCTGCCGGCGCCTGCGGTGTAAGACAGCGCGAAAATCCGTACGCCGTCATTGCGAGCGAAGCGAAGCAATCCATCGCGCAGCGTTCGCGGAACCATGGATTGCTTCGTCGCTGCGCTCCTCGCAATGACGGAGGAGGCGGCAGGACCTTAGTCCTACTTCTTCTTCGCGCGCTCGATGCCTTCCAGGATCAGCTTGCGGGCTTCGTCGGCGTCGCCCCAGCGCAGCACCTTCACCCACTTGCCCTTCTCGAGATCCTTGTAGTGCTCGAAGAAGTGCTGGATCTGCTGCAGCGTGATGTCGGGCAGGTCACTGTAGTTCTGCACCTTGTCGTAGCGCTGGGTCAGCTTCGATGACGGCACCGCGATGATCTTCTCGTCACCACCGGCCTCGTCCTCCATCAACAGCACGCCGACAACGCGGACGCTCATCACGGCGCCCGGCACGATCGCGCGGGTGTTGACGATCAGCACGTCGCAGGGATCGCCGTCGCCCGACAGCGTGTGCGGGATGAAGCCGTAATTGCCGGGATAGCGCATCGGCGTGTAGAGGAAGCGGTCCACCACGAGCGTGCCGGCCTCCTTGTCCATCTCGTACTTGATTGGCTCGCCGCCGACGGCAACCTCGATGATGACGTTGACGTCGTGGGGCGGATTTTTTCCGATCGATATGGCGTCGATACGCATGGATTGCTCCGCGTGGCCTCTGGAAGTTGAGAACGATGTGATTTTTTGGTTGGCGCCGCCGGGCCGCGAAACGGCTCCCGGCCTTGAGGCCGGGCTGGCCGACGCGTGCAGCGCTGGAGGCTGGTTTAGCCTTGCTGCAGCTGCGAGAGAAGCAGGATTTTCAGTTGGCCCAGGCGAAAGCGACCTTGTCGAGCGACTTGGGGCCGAACCGCTCCGAGGAACGCGCCACCATCCGACCGCCCAGCGCACGGTAAAACTCGGTCGCCGGCTCGTTGTCGGAGAGTGCCCAGATCACCATGCTCTTGAGGCCGCTCTGCATCAGGTCGCGGCGAGCCGAGGCGAACAGGCGCCGGCCGAAGCCAAGCCCCTGGAATTCCGGCCGCAGATAGAGCTCGTAGATCTCGCCTTCGAAATGCAGGCTGCGGGCGCGGTTGCGACCGTAATTGGCGTAGCCTGCGATCCGGTCGCCGAACACCAGCACGCTGACGCGGCTGCCCTTGCGGATCGCGCTGTCCCACCACTGCGGGCCGCGGCGATTGATCAGCTTTTCGAGTTCGGCGCCGGGGATGATTCCCTGATACGCCGAGCGCCAGGCTTCGTCATGGGTAGACGCCACCGCAGCCGCATCTGCAGCTTTGGCCGGCCGGACCTCGATTAGCGTTGTGCTCATGCAGGCAATCAAAGCAAGTCGGAGGGCCGCCTTCAAGGTCCATCGTTAATTATCGGTTAACCTGTGGGCTTTTTGCATCAGTGTCATGAAAACTTGTACCGAAAGAGGACACTCGGCGGGCTCAAGCGACCAATTGCCGATTCCGGCCTGTGCAAAGCGTGAATCGCGCGCGCAGTATGACACCGCCGTCGTTTGGAAAAGCTCATTCTGGGCTGATTCGCCGCCAGGATTCTGTGAGTGATCCAGACGCGATGTGGGGGTACTCCGAGTGCGCCGCAGTGGATTTTCGCGCGTACCCGGCCTATGGCAGCGGCGGTATCCGTGCGCGCCGAACCCGGCCTGATTCCGAGCGGACTGCGATGACGCTCTACTTCCTGATCAAATATCTGCATGTGCTCGGCGCGATCGTGATCCTCGGCACCGGGACCGGCATCGCCTTCTTCATGCTGGCGGCGCATCGCACGCAAAGCGCGTCTTTCATCGCGCGCACGGCGGCGATCGTCGTGGTCGCGGACATGATCTTCACGCTGAGCGCCGTGCTGCTGCAGCCGGTGAGCGGCGGCCTGCTGATGATGCTGTCGTCGACGGCCATCACCGAGCGCTGGCTGCTGGTGTCGCTGGCGCTCTACGCGTTGGCCGGCGCGTTCTGGGTTCCCGTCGTCTTCATGCAGATGGAGATGCGCGACCTCGCGCAGGCGGCCGCCGAAAAAGGTCTGCCGCTGCCGCCGCGTTACTCCGCGCTGTTTCGCCGCTGGTTCCTGTTCGGGATTCCCGGCTTCGGCTCGGTCATGATCATCCTCTGGCTGATGATCGCGAAACCATTTTGAAGCATGATCCCGGAAAAGTGTGCAGCGGTTTTCCGAACAGGATCATGCTCAAACAAAGACTTCCATGAGTGACGATGCATCACACAATATCCTCGTGCTCGGCGCGTCGGGCCTGATCGGGCGGTACGTTACCGATGATCTGAGGGCGCGCGGCTTTCACGTGATCGGGATCGCGCGGCATTTCACACCTGCGCAGAAGATGAGCGCGGCCGATCTCGAGCTGCCCGTGATGTCGATGGATGCCGCTGACCTGACGCAGTTGCTCCGCACCCATGAGATCGACATCGTCGTGAACTGCCTCGGCGTGCTGCAGGACGGACCGGGCAGCGACACGCGCGCGGTGCATCGCGACTTCGTGGCGCGACTGCTGGAAGCGATCGGCGACAGCCATCGCGCCATCCGTCTCGTGCATATTTCGATTCCCGGCGCAGCCAGTGAAGATCGCACGGCCTTCAGCACCACCAAGCGCGAGGCTGAACGGCTGATCGCCGAGTCAGGCATCGCCTACGCGATCCTGCGACCCGGTTTTGTGATCGCGCCATCGGCTTATGGCGGCAGCGCCATGCTGCGTGCGCTGGCGGCGCTGCCGGTGGATTTGCCGGCCGACGAGGCGGCAACGCCGTTCCAACCGGTCGCGGTCGAGGATATCGCCGCGACCATCGCCTGGCTCGCGGCGCGCGATGTTGCCGATGATGCGGTGCGCTCGGTGACATGGGACCTGATGCAGCCGCAGCCGGTCTCGCTCGGCGGCGTCATCGCCCAGTTCCGCTGGTCATTCGGCACGGCGAAACATTTTCGCATCGCATCGCCGTCGTTCCTGGTCGATCTCGGCGCCCGCCTCGGCGATCTCGCTAGCCGTCTCGGCTGGATGCCGCCGCTGCGCTCCAATGCGATCGCCGAGCTGCGCCGCGGCGTCACCGGCGATCCCTCGGCCTGGATGCAAGCGACCGGCATCGTGCCGAAAACGATCGCGCAAGCGGTCGGCGGGCGTCCCGCGACGATCCAGGACAAATGGTTCGCGCGGCTGTTCCTGATCAAGGCGCTGATCTTCGCAAGCCTCGTGCTGTTCTGGGCCGCCTCCGGCTTCATCGCGCTGGTCATCTCCTATGATGCCGCAGCCGGTATCCTGAGCACGCACCATTTCCCGCCCGCGCTGGTCGGGCCGGTGACGGCGCTGACCAGCCTGATGGACATGAGCATCGGCGTGCTGATCGCGATCCGCCGCACCGCGGCGTTCGGGCTTGTCGCAGGCATCATCGCCTCGCTCGGCTACATGGCGGGATCGGCGATCCTGACGCCCGATCTCTGGATCGAGCCGCTCGGCGCGCTGGTGAAGACCGGACCCGCGATCGTGCTGATGCTGGTCGCGCTGCTGACGCTGGATAACCGGTAGCGTTTCCAAGCGAAGCGCGAACCGGCTCGCGTGAAGAAAACGCCTCGAAGGAAATCAAGATGACAGTCTGGCCCGACGATCACGTGATCCTCTACGATGGCGTCTGCGTCTTCTGCTCGCGCTGGGTTCGCTTCGTCATCGCCCGCGACACGGCGCGCTGCTTCCGCTTCACGCCGATCCAGTCCGACTACGGCACGCGGCTGGCAAGGACTTTCGGCATCGACCCCAATGATCCCGACACCAACGCCGTCACCCATGCCGGCACGATCCACATGAAGTCGGACGCGGCAATCACAGTGCTGACCCATCTCCCCGGCTGGGAATGGACCCGCTGGCTGTTCAGGGTGCCGAAGCCGCTGCGCGACGCCGTCTACAGCCTCATCGCCCGCAACCGCTACAAGATCTTCGGCAAGTACGAGACGTGTTTCGTGCCCGACGCCGACATGCGGGCGAGGGTGCTGGAGTAGTTTCTGCCGTCATTGCGAGGAGCGAGCGACGAAGCAATCCATCTTTCCGCTTGTGGCGGCATGGATTGCTTCGCTTCGCTCGCAATGACGATCTGACTACTTGCGCGCCAATGCCGTCACCACTTCCTTCGCCGCCCGCTCCCCCGAATCCCGCGCCCCATGCGCGGTCGAGAAGAAATGCGGTGACGTCGCTTCGCCCGCGAAGAACAGCCGGCCGTCGACCGGCGCGGCCAGCACGGCGCGCTTGTCGGCGTGGCCGGGCAGCGCGTGCGAGTAGGAGCCGCGGGCGAACGGGTCGTGGGCCCAGCGGGATTCGCTGAGCGGCTTCAGCTTGCGGCGGAAATCATTGCCGAGGAAGGAGACGATCTCGTCGATGCTGTGGGCTGCGATGGCGCCGTCGCCGGCATCTTCGAGCGCTTGCGCAAAACGTCCGCCGAAAAAGCCCTCGATGCAGGGCTGGCCGAACGGGCGGATGTGGTAGGTACCCATCTCGGTGCGCATGGTGGCGCCGCGCAGATTGCCTTCCTTCGGCAGCGCGTCGGGTTCGGCGAGCGCCAGCGTCACCTTGTCGGCGAGGCCGAGCGGCAGGCCGCGCGCGGCATCGAGCTTGTCCGGCAGCGCAGGCGAAAAGCGGATCGCCTCATCGGCGATCAGATTGGTCGGCACGGTGACGATCACCTTGTCCGCCTCGAGCAGGCCGCGCGAGGTCTCGAGACGTACGCGCTTGCCGGAATGATCGATCAGCCGGACCTCGCAGTTCAGCGCGACCGGCACCTGCGCGCCATAGGCCGCGATCAGCGCACCATAGCCGCGCCGCACCCGCCAATTGACCTCGGTGTCCTCATAGGCATCGGCATCGAGGATCGAGACCTGATCGAGCTCGCAGCCGTTCACATAGGTCGAGATCGCATCGATCATCGGGTTCCAGCGGTTGCCGGGCTCGAGGTACAGGTTGGCCGGGTAGTCCTTGTCATGCTCCGCGGCCTTTTCGATGCGATCGTAGAATTCGTCGAGCGCAACCGTGAACTCGTCGCGGTCGGTCTGCGGGAACGCCTCGCCGTAGGCACGCTCGCGCCACGGCGGCAGGTCCTTGTTGAGTTCGAAACCAAGCTGCCGGGCGATGCCGACAAAGCTGTTCTGGTCGGCCGAATGCAGCCAGCCGCAGCCGACGTCGAACACCACGTCGGGCGCGGCCTGGATCGTATGCGCGCGGCCGCCGAGGCGGTCGCGGGCTTCCAGCACGATGGTGGAAAGGCCGGAGCCCTTCAGCGCATGCGCGGCGCCGAGGCCGGCGGCGCCGGCACCGATGATGGCAACATCGACCGTGGAAGGAAAGGAACTCATGTCCCGGCTCTAGCACGTCTGGAGAGACGTCTAAAGGCACCGCGCGCATAACTGTCATCACCCGCGAATGCGAATGCGGGTGATCCAGTATTCCAGAGAGGGCTGTGATTGAGCCGATAGGCCGCGGCGTACTGGATACCCCGGAAGGTCTTGTCATCGGGCGGCGCGTCGCGCCACCCGTCGCCGGGGTATGACAGATGAGGCTTACGCTACCGCTTACGCTACGGCCTCTTTGGCTTTTTCCGCGCGCTTGCGCTCGTTCGGATCGAGGTGCTTCTTGCGCAGCCGGATCGACTTCGGCGTCACCTCGACGAGCTCGTCGTCCTCGATATAGGCGAGCGCCTTTTCCAGGGTCATCCGGATCGGCGGCGTCAGGCGCACCGCTTCGTCCTTCGAGGTGGTGCGGATGTTGGTGAGCTGCTTGCCCTTCAGCACGTTGATCTCGAGGTCGTTGTCGCGGGTGTGCTCGCCGACGATCATGCCCTTGTAGACCTTCCAGCCCGGCTCGATCATCATCGGGCCGCGGTCCTCCAGCTTGAACATCGCGTACGCCACCGCTTCGCCCTGGTCGTTTGAGATCAGGACGCCGTTGCGGCGGCCCTGGATCTCGCCCTTGTAGGCGGCATAGCCGTGGAAGATGCGGTTCATGATCGCGGTGCCGCGGGTGTCGGTGAGCAGTTCGCCCTGGTAGCCGATCAGGCCGCGGGTCGGCGCGTAGAACACCAGCCGCAGGCGGTTGCCGCCGGAGGGCCGCATCTCGATCATCTCGGCCTTGCGCTCGCTCATCTTCTGCACGACGACGCCGGAATGCTCCTCGTCGACGTCGATCACGACCTCCTCGATCGGCTCCTGCCAGCCGCCGGTCGCCTCGTCCTTCTGCAGCACGACGCGCGGACGCGACACCGAGAGCTCGAAGCCCTCGCGGCGCATGGTCTCGATCAGGATCGCGAGCTGCAATTCGCCGCGGCCCGAGACTTCCATCGAATCCTTGTCGGCGGCCTCGACGACGCGCAGCGCGACATTGCCCTCGGCCTCGCGCATCAGGCGATCGCGGATCATGCGCGAGGTCACCTTGTCGCCTTCGGTGCCGGCGAGCGGCGAGTTGTTGACGATGAACGACATCGACACCGTCGGCGGATCGATCGGCTGCGCCGGCAGCGGCGTCTCGACGGAGGGATCGCAGAAGGTGTCGGCGACGGTGCCCTTGGTGAGGCCCGCGATCGCGACGATGTCGCCGGCCTCGGCCTCGTCGAGCGGCGTGCGCTCGATGCCGCGGAAAGCGAGGATCTTGGTCAGGCGGCCGCTCTCGATCAGCTTGCCGTCGGCGCCGAGCACCTTGACCTGCTGGTTCGGCTTGATCGAGCCGGAGGAGATGCGGCCGGTGATGATGCGGCCGAGATAGGGGTTGGCTTCCAGGATGGTGCCGATCATGCGGAACGGCCCTTCCTCGACCTTCGGCGGCTCGACATGGCGCACGATCAGGTCGAACAGCGGCTGCATGCCGAGGTCCTTCGGACCTTCCGGGCTGTCGGCCATCCAGCCCTGCTTGGCTGATCCATACAAAATCGGGAAGTCGAGCTGTTCCTCGCTGGCATCGAGCGCCGCGAACAGGTCGAACACCTCGTTGATGACTTCGGTCGGGCGCGCGTCGGGGCGGTCGACCTTGTTGATCACGACGATCGGCTTCAGGCCGATCTTGAGCGCCTTCGACACCACGAACTTGGTCTGCGGCAGCGGGCCTTCGGCGGCGTCGACCAGCACCAACGCGCCATCCACCATGTTGAGGATGCGCTCGACCTCGCCGCCGAAATCGGCGTGGCCGGGGGTGTCGACGATGTTGACGCGGATATCCTTCCACTGCACCGAGGCGGCCTTGGCCAGGATGGTGATGCCGCGCTCGCGCTCCAGGTCATTGGAGTCCATGGCGCGCTCGGTCACCTTCTGGTTCTCGCGGAAGGTGCCGGATTGTTGCAGCAGGCGGTCGACGAGGGTGGTCTTGCCGTGGTCGACGTGGGCGATGATGGCGACGTTACGAAGGTTCATGGCTCTTCTTCTGGTCGTGCAAAGGGTCTGAGCGCGATCTCGCCGGATCATCCGGCCGGTCGCTCGCTCTCGCGGCCCGCGAGGGCCCGGATCACGCTCTCTTACCCAAGAAATTTGACGGGGACGCTTCGCCCCAAAAAGGAAGCCCGGTCGTCAGGACCGGGCACCTTAGCGCGTTGCGGCGCAATATAGTCAGAAATCGCCAAAAAACAATGGTTTATTGGCCATTTGAGGCCCTGTTTTTGCTCGAAAACCGGGATTTTGACGGGGTTTCCCGGGCTCGTCCGTCCTATTTCCGCGTGATGGCGAACACGATCAGCCCGAGGCCGCCAAGCGCCACCAGCATGACGACCATGGTGATGGGGTCGCCGCCGGCACCGGCGCCCATCTTGGCGTTGATGAAGGCGCACAGAACGCCCGGGATCAGCAGGATCACCCCCACGACCAGCATGAGGGCGGTCAGGCAGCCGCTGCGCTGTGACGGGACCTGCCATGATGGGTCCGGCGGCGGGTTCGGCGGGGTCTGGTCGAAATTGCTCATCGGAGCGCCTAACGTCGAGGTTTGCGGCCGGCGGTAAGAATCATCACAACCCCAATCGCGCTCACCACAAAGGCTGGCAATAATCTGCTGTCGAAGCCTCGGTAGCTTGCAGTGAGCATGGCACAAAGTCCGGGCAGCAGCAGAACGACGCCGAAACTCACCAGGAACACGGCCAGGCAACCACGTCCCTGCTCGGGTGGCTGAGGCTGCGGGGCGGGAGGCCAAATCTGCGGACCCGGTTCTGCGGGGGTCTTGCCTGACTCGCTCATGAATTTGCTAGCGTCCAGGCCCCTTGATCGCGGCACGGATCAGGATCACGCCGCCGACGCCGACGAACAGGCCGAGCAGGACCAGCGCGGCGAACGCGCCGTCGAAACGGGTCTCGCTGAGCATGGTGACGCCGAAGATCAGCGCGCAGAGGCCCGGCAGCAGCAGGATGATCCCGAAGATCACCATGAACGCCGTGGCGCAGCCGTGCCGCCGTGGCGGTGGAGGAAGCGGCGGGGTGGCTGCGGGCGGTGGCGATGGCTGCAGGGTCGGTGGGCTGGTCTCGCTCATCGCGGCACCTCCTCGCGCTGCCGTGCCTCGCGGTAGGTCTGCCCGGCCAGCGCGGCGCGGATGCCGTCGATCCTGCCGTCGCGGTAGAACAGATTGTAGGTGTCGAACGGGATGATCGCGCCGCTCTCGGTGACGAAGTGGATGCAGCTTCGCTTGACGTTGCCGACGCAGAAATTGAACCGATCGAGAAACTGCACGATGGTGACGCGGAACACGTTCGCGTAGGTCAGACCCTCAGGCACCTCGAAGCTCGGCAGGCAGCACAGCAGTTCGCAGACGCGCTCGCTCGTGTTCAGCGGCCCCGACGACAGCGAGAACAGATCGACGAACTTTTCCCGCAGCACCGGATATTTCTCCGGGCTGATCGTGTTGGGCATCACGGCGACGAGCTGCTCCTGCGGGATCAGCGAGGTCAGCGGCAGCACCTTGTCGCCGTTGCGCAGCCCGTAGCCGATCGAGATGCTCTCGGGATTGCAGGGCAGCGGGATCATGTCCTTGTCGCCGAACACCCCGGTCTCGATCACGCGCTGGCGGATCTCCGACAGCATGATGCGGTCGGTGTCCTTGTTGAAATCCTCATTGCGGCCGGCGTCCTGCACCGGCTGCAGCGTGACGCCGCGGACGCATGTCCAGGCCAGCGCGTGGCGGACGATGTCGCCGATCTCGGCATCGTTGACGCCGCGCTTGATGGTGGCGACGAGTGTCGTCGATATGCCGTGGCGCTCGAGATTCTCCAGCGCCTGCTGCCGGATTTTTCGCAAATCCGCGCCGCGCAGATTGACCAGCGCCTCGCGCTGCAGCGAATCGAATTGCAGGTAGACCTCCAGCCCGCGCCGGTTCTCGGCGAGTTTTGCGACGAAGTCGGGCTCGCGCGCGATCCTGAGGCCGTTGGTGTTGATCATGACATGGCGGATCGGGCGGGCGCGCACCGCATCCAGGATCGCGAAGAAGTCCGGATGCAGCGTCGGCTCGCCGCCGGAGATCTGCACCAGGTCCGGCTCGCCCTCGCTCGCCACCAGCGCATCCAGCATCTTCTCGATCTTCGCCAGCGGCGTGAAACTGGTGCGCGTCGGCGAGGAATCCGCAAAGCACACCGGGCACGTCAGGTTGCAGTGCTCGGTGATCTCGATCAGCGCCAGGCATGAGTGCTGCTCGTGGTCCGGGCACAGCCCGCAATCATAGGGGCAGCCGAACTCGGTGTGGCGCTGGAAGGCGAGCGGCCGGTCGCCGGGCTTGATGAAATCCTTGCACAGCCGCCAATAGGCCGAATCGGTCGAGACCAGCGTCGACTGCACGCCGTGCTGCTTGCAGCGCTTCTCGTACCAGACCTCGTTGCCTGATATCTGGATCTTGGTCGGCACCAATGTCAGGCAGGTTTCGCAGAGCGATTGGGTCTGGCCCCAGAAGATGTAGGGACGGGCCTTACGCAGCGGCGCGTTCATGCTTCACACTCACATTTGGCGCCGTCGCCAGCATGACGGCGGCGTAAATCATGACAAACAGCGACAGCAGGTGGAACAGCGAGAACGGGCCGATCAGCGCGCCATAGGGTTTTACAAATTCCCAGACGAAGCGCTGCAGCCCGTAATAGAACAGGACGAGGTAGAATCCATTGGTGATCACGGCGGCATTGCGGTTCAACACCGCCCAGACGTAGAAGACGGCGAACGCCGCCATCGCAAGGCTCTCATAGAGCTGCACCGGATGGCGCAGGATGCCGTCGCCGAAATCATGGCTCCAGGGCAGCGTGGTCGGCGTGCCATAGGTGAAATCCTCGAGGCCTGCGAAATAGCAGCCGAGCCGGCCGACCGCGACGCCGATCGCGAGCGGCAGCGCGAACCGCGCACCCGTCCGCAGCGAAATGCCGTGCAGCCATTTGTAGAGCTCGATCGCCACGATGCCGCCGGCCAGCGCGCCCTCGACCGAGCGGGCGATGCCGGGCATGCCCGAGAACCACAGGTTCAGCGTGCCGAAGATGTACGCGCCGATGCCGGCGCCGAATACCAGTGCGGCGACATAGGACAGCTCGAAGGATTGCCGGGGGAATTGCAGCCCGGGTATCCGCGACAGCCACCACATCGCGATGGCGGCCGCGCACCATGCTGCAACGTCGAAAACGGCGTGAAGTTCAGCCCCACTCATAGGGCGAGTGTAGCGTGATTTTCGCTGTCCGCGATAGTCGCGATGCTCTTTCCGCTTGCGCCGTCATGGCCGGGACAAGCCCGGGCAAGACGAGCTACAAAGACCGCTCCAAATCCGTGGTGCGAGGCGTCCGCTCCATGCCGCCGTCTAATTCGCCGGGTTGTCCTCGCTGGGATACACCCCACGCAGCACTTCCTCGAAATGATCCTTGACCGCGTCGTTGCACAGGCAGGAGCGCAGCCGCAGCTTGTCCGGGTCGCGGATCACGATCGCGCCGCGCCGCGTCTCTAGCACGCCCTCCGCCTTGAAGTTCTGGATCACCCGGCTGGTGTAGCTGCGGCCGACGCCGAGCAAGGTCGAAAGCTGCTCATGCGTGAGCGGCACCACGCCGTTGCCGTTGGTACGCTCCATCGCCGAGATGATCCATTTCGCGGCGCGCTGTTCGATCGAGTGGATCGCGTTGCAGGCGGTCGACTGGAAGATCTGCGCCAGCATGCAGTCGGCGTAGCGCGCGAAGATGTTGCGCACCGAGATCGACTTCAGCTTGGCGGCGTCGAGCTTGCTGATCGGCAGCCGCACGAACGGGCCGCCGAACTTGACGGTGATGCGGGTGTAGGCCGGTAAAAATCCCTGGCTGACGATGCCGCCGACCGCACCCTCGCGGCCGACCAGGATGGTCTCGACGTCGCGGCCGTCCTCGTTGGGCACCATGTAGGACGCAAGGCTCGGTCCGCAGGGGAAATGCACGATCTGCACGTCGTCGCCGGGATTGTAGAGCAGGTCGCCGGCGTCAGCCTCGACCAGCGCAAGATACGGCGCGATTAGTTCGTAGTCGGCGGCATTGAGCCGGCGCACGAGATTGTTGAAAGGCCGGTCATTCGCCCCGGCCAACTCGGTCCGTTTGGCAATCATTGGAGAATCCTGCAAACTCAACGCGGACGATAATCAAAGAGTTCCCGGAATTATGTTCACTAGTGAACAGACGCAGCCGCTCGCGATGTGATCGGTTTCACTTCGGGAACAGCCGGCGTGCTCTCAGGCGCCGGTCGCGGGCCATCCGGCCGGACTGATCCGGTCTCTCATCCATGCTCTAGGAAACGGAATCTGGCACGCCATGGAATGCGCCCCCAATGCCAATGCCGCCACGCCCGGTGACGTCCTCGTCGTCGAGGACGATCCGATCATCTCGCTCTATTTCGAGGACACCATCCTCGGCTTCGGCGCCCGCACGGTGCGCACCGCTGCGAACGTCGCGCGCGCACTCGAACTGATCGCGGAACGCGCGCCGGATTTCGCGTTGCTCGACGTCGGTCTCGTCAGGGGCGAGAAGACGTTCGCGATCGCCGAGCGGCTGGACACGCTGAAAGTGCCGTTCGCGTTCGTCACCGGTTACGGTGCGGATATCAGGCTGCCGGATTCGCTTGCCGGCAAGCCGCGGCTGAGCAAGCCGTGTTCGAGCGAGGCGCTCGAAGCCGCGCTGCGAAGGCGACAGTGACGGATTGCAGGGCTTCGGCCTCGCCGCCGGCGCGTTCGTCGTCTACGATCCAGCGTGTAGGATTCGGTGACGAATCGGGAGCCCGTCATGGCGAACAGGACATCTGCCGCTGCGCCCGCAGCGGTGCTCTCCCTCGGGCTGCTCCTTGCGCCGGGTGCAATGCATCCGATCGCCGGTTTCGTGTCGCCGGCGATCGCCGAGCCAGCCGCGCTCACGAGCGCTCAATCGGCCGCGCTCGAGAGCTACGACAATGCCCTGAAGAATTTCGAGGCGATCCTGCGCCAGCGCCGCGCGCAGATCGATTCCAATCAGCCGCTGCCCAATCTGCCGGGGCAGGCGCTCTATCTGGCCCGCGTCGAGATGATGAGCGCTTACAAGGATCTCACCGACGCGCTTCCGTCCAGGATTGGACGGCCCGGCCGCTCCGGAATCCCTCCGGCCTATTTCGACGCCGCCAATGAGCCGCTGCTCGATGAGTACCGGGCGCTCTTCGACATCATGGAGGCGCCGCCCGCCACCGCGCAGCGATCCGATACCCCGTTCAAGGACGTCGTCGATCTGGCGACGGCGATTGCTCGCGCCAAGGGTCTCGATGCCGCGGATGCCGCAGTCGCGGGTCGTATCAGCCTCGGCCTTTTCTTCGCCGAGACGAACGGCAAGCAGAATGCGGGCAATGCGCGGTCGAACACCTACAAAGGGAGCCTGCAGACCGGCCCGTCAGAGGATCGCAACGGTCGAAGCAAGTGGGCCGCCATCAAGGGATCGAGCGCGGCCGTCGATCCTGCACTGAACCGTCGCGACGACAAGGAAGAGGCGCGAGCCGGCAGCCTCGATCACAGGTTCAATCACTGGACCGCGGTGCGGGACGGTCTCATGAACGCACATGCCGAACTCTTCCCGGCGGTCCCGGCGATCCAGAGAGCGCTGCCGGATCCGATCGATCAGATGAAGGTCTTCGAACTGATCCAGATCATCCCGACGCCGACCAGGGCGGCACTGAAGTCGGGGAATCTCACGGGCTACAGAATCTCCGACCCCAGGATCATGCGAGACCTGCGCAACAACAGCGTCTTTGCGTTCGGCCGCGCCGACCGGGCGAGAACATCCGCGACCTTCCGCGAGATCCTCGACGCGATGTGGCTGTTCAATGCCAAGTTCGAGCAGGCGCTTGCCAAATTCAAGGAGATCAAGGCGGGCAAGCCGGGCTGAAATCGGCAGGGGAATCGGCTTCGCCGAGCACGATCAGGGCGGACCGACCACGGCCCATCGCGGCTCGCAGAATTCCTTCACGGCGGCCGCGACGCCGCCGGCGATGACGTTCTGCCGCTCGGGCGAGTCCATCTTGAGCTCTTCGTCCCGGTTGATGATCGAGCCCGCCTCCAGCAGGACGGCGGGCATCGCGGTCTTTCTCAGCACGATCAGCTCGTCATAGCTGTAGACGCCGGTCTCCTTGTTGAGCAGCGGGTGCTGGTAGCGACCCATGACGGGCAGGCTGTATTGCTCGGCATAGCGCAGCCCCTGGGTCTTCATTTCGCCGGCGAGCAGCTCGGCGAAGCGGAGGCTCGTCTTGAATTCCGGATTCTCCCGGGAGACGAACACGGAGTAGCCGCTGAAGCGGTCGCTGAAGTGGCTTTTCTTGCCCTCGAATTCCCAATCCTCGAGCATCTTGTTGGGCACGGAGTCATGGTGGATCGACAGCAAGAGATCCGCGTGCAGATTGTTGGCCGCGGCGACCCGCTTGAACAGGCTGGGTCGCGCCTTGCCTTCGGTCAGAAGCAGCCTGGTTTCGGCGAAGCCATCGGACTTCAACTTCTCCTCGATCTGCCTGGCGAGGCGCAGGTTGAAGACGAACTCGGCGACGTTGCGGGCGCTCATCGCGCCTTCCGATTCAGCGGTGTGTCCGACGTCCAGCACGATCCGGAATGTCGAGGGATCGCATTTGGATCCGCTCGGCTTGAGAGCGGACGATGGCAGGACGGCCGGCCCAAGCGCGGCAAGCCGTGTGGGGTGGGGTTTTGGCTGTGCGCGATGCCTTGCCAATCTGGCGTGCCTTGTCGACTGCCTTGTCGACTTCGCGCGCTTTGGCGATTTGACTTGCTTGGACGAGCTCTTGAAGAAATCCGGCAGCCAGCCGGCATCGCTGACCTCGATCGGCAGCAGCGCGAACACTGCGATCGCGACGACAACCAGGCGACGAGGCCGAAACCTCGCGACGATACCACCGAGCACGCGAATGAATTCGCAGCGCCTCATGCTCCGCCCCTCCGGGCCCCCAGCATAACGGCTCTTATCTCGATACCGGAAGAGGCAGGTCGCGTCTATCCCCCGTCAAACGCGACCCCCTTGCCTTGAGGCAAGAGCGTCGGTCAAGGGGAGTGCGGTTCCGCCGTAGCCGCGGTCCGACTAGACCGGCTTCGGGTCGAGCGTGATCGCCCACAGCTCGGCGTCGACGCGATCGCGCAGGCTGACGGTCATCTGGCCGCTCTTGCCGTCTATCTTGACGTGGCCGAAGAACTGCATGCCGGCCGACGGCGGCAGGTTCTGGTTGGCTTCGCCCGGCGCCTTGACGAACTTCACCTCGGGACCAAACGTGTTGTCGAGCTCGTTCGGGCCGAACGTACCGGCATGCAGCGGGCCGGAGACGAATTCCCAGAACGGATCGAATTCCTGGAACTGGGCCTTGTTCGGGTCGTAGTAGTGCGCCGCCGCATAGTGCACGTCGGCGGTCAGCCACACGGTGTTGACGATATCCGAGGTCTTGATGAAGCGCAGGATGTCGGCGATCTCGAGCTCGCGGCCGCGCGCCGGGCCGCCGCCCTGCGCGAACGCTTCCGAGCCCTTCTTGTTGGCGGCATCGTCGTAGACGATCAACGACAGCGGCATGTCGGAGGCGATCACCTTCCAGGTGGCGCGCGAGTTGAGCAGCGCGCGCTTCAGCCAGGCCATCTGGTCCGGTCCGATGAAATAGGCGTCGGGGCCATATTTTTCTTGTAGGTTCGGGCCGTTCGGGCCGCGATAGCTGCGCTCGTCGAGCATGAAGACGTCGAGATGCGGGCCGTAGCTCAGCGTGCGGTAGACCCGGCCCGGTTCGACGATGCTCTCGCGCATCGGATACATCTCGTGGAAGGCTTTTGCCGCGCGCGCGGCGAGCACGTTGATGTCGCGCTCCTTGTAGGAAGCCGGCAGCTGCTTCGACAGCGACCAGTTGTTGGTCACCTCGTGGTCGTCCCACTGCACGAAGATCGGCACCTCGGCATTGAAGTCGCGCAGATTGCCGTCGAGAAAATTGTATTTGTGCGCGGCGCGGTATTCGTCGAGCGTCTCGGCCACCTTGGCCTTCTCCGGGATCGTGATGTTCTTCCAGATCTTGCCGTCGGGCTGCTTCTGCTCGGCGGTGATGACGCCGTCGGCATAGATGGTGTCGCCGGAATGCAGGAAGAAGTCCGGGGCGTGCTTCTTCATCGCCGAGAAGGTGATCATGCCGCCGTCGTCCGGGTTGATGCCCCAGCCCTGGCCGGCCACGTCGCCGCCCCACACGAAGGAGACGTCGCGGCGGTCGCTCGGCGCGGTGCGGAAGCGGCCGACCACGGGCTCGCCGACGATGTCGACATGGGCGAGGTCGCGGAAGCGGACGCGATAGAAGATGTCCTGGCCCGACGGCAGGTTCTCCAGCAGCATTTTTGCGGTGAAGTCGCTCTCCGGCAGCGCCGTGATCGGCGGCAGCGTGCGGGCGTCCTTGAACGATTCCGTGGTCGCGACCTCGACCATCATCTGCGACGGCCGGTCCGCACGCGCCCACACGACGCCGCCGTCAACGCCGACATCGCCGGACTGCACGCCATGGGTGATCACGGGGCGATCGGCCGCGCGCGACAGATAGGGCATCGCGATCACGCCGGCGCCGGTTGCAGCCGCGGTCGAAAGAAAGCGCCGGCGGGTGAGGTTTCGCGAGAACCGGATCGTCATGGGGAGCCTCCTCAGGTCACAGCGACAATGCGCCGCACGCCCGTCAAGACCTAGAAAAATTCCATGACGGAGAGATTACAGGCGGGAGGAAGCGTCAGAAGCGACGGTTCGTAAGGTGAGCACGCATGTAAGGCTCCCTCCCCCTTGTGGGGGAGGGCGGGGAGAGGGGTGAGCCCCGGGCGCTGACGTCAGTGATGAAATGGCGCTCGCTCAATCGCACCGTTGGTCTCGTAACCAACTATCGACGGAGCAAGTGGCACCCCTCTCCCTAACCCTCCCCCGCAAGGGGGGAGGGAACCATACCGCCGGTGACTTCCTCACGAGTCTTCGGCGGACAAGCGGAGAAACAGAGGAGGTCGCTCCGCAAGCGGGAGGCGAAGGAGATTGCGGAGAACTGTTAGAAGCCGCCGCTACGCCGTGCCCGCAGCCCTGAACTGGCTTGCAGTCCGCTGCAGATTCTGCGGCATGCTGATCAGAAGCGCCTTGCGGTCGGCGACGGCGTTGTGGAACTGCTCGAGCGCGATGTTGAACGCGGTCAGCGTGCCTTCCTCGATGGCGCCGTGCTCGAAGCAGTCGAGCGTGTGGCGCAGGATGTCGTCGGCCTCCGCCTGCATCTGGTCGAGCTCATCGGCCGAATCGCTTTGCCGCGCAGCCCTCAGCATGTTCAGCAGGCGATCGCGCTGCGAGGAGTTGGTGTTGCGCTCATCCTGCTTGAGATAGCCGGCAAACCACGCACCGGCGGAGCCCATCGCCGAGAACGCCATCAGGCTCCACCAGATGTAATCGCTGTAGCGGTCGAGGAAGGTCTTTTCCTCGCCGTCGACGAAGGCGGCCGCGCCGGGATGCACGGGGATGGTGGCGTCCTTGTCGGTGTCGGGCGTCTCGATCTTGGCGGCGAGCGGGAAATCGTTCTTGAGCGACTGCCGGATCGCAAACAATTGCCGCGTGAAGGCCGCGACCGTCGAGTCCGACAGGCCCTTTCGCGCGACGACGTGGTGCGAGAAGCTGATCGTCTTCACCTCGTCGTCGGGCCGATCGGCCGAGCCGAGCGAGCCGGCGGGGATTTCCGCGGCCTCATAGGCCGGATGGTTCTGCGCGATTGCTTCCGAGGCGTCGATCGGCAGGAAGGTGGGCTCGCCGCCGTCCTTGACCGACGCCGTGATGGCATCGATCGTGATCTTGCTGTTGGCCGGACCGACGGCGAGGTAGGCGTCGGCCTTCAGGTTCTTGATCGCGTCCGCCGCCTCATTGGCCGGGAACTGAACGATGTCGACCTTCATCGGGTCGACGCCGTATTGCGTCAGGATCAGCTTCAGCAGATTGACGTTGGCCGGCGTGCGGCCGACGACGCCGATTTTGTGGCCGGCAAGCTGCGCGATCTTGGTGATCCGGGCAGATTTCCGAACCTTGCCCTTTGCAGGCGGAACCCACATCACCACGACATTCTTGCGCAGGGTCGCGACAGCCTGCGCATTCTTCGGCACATCGAGGTCGCCGCGGATGATGGCGAGATCGGCCTTGCCGTCGGCCAGCGTCTGCGCACTGGCGGTGGCCCCGTCGGTCTGCACCGGGCGGAGCTTGACCTGGGTTTGCTGCTGGTTGTTGAAGGCCTGCGCCAGTGCCTGCACGACCTTGAGGTCATCGCTGTTCGCGGGACCGACCGCGATCCGCAGCGTCACAGGGCGCACCGCGAAATAGTAGCCGGCGGCCATCGCGCCGATGATGGCGAGTGCGCCCGCGATCAAAACGAATATCAGCCGCCGCTGTGCCGAACGCAGCGGCTTGGGCGATATGCTGGCGGAGCCGTCTGTCATCGGCCTTGGATCATCGATCTCGCAAACAACCGTCTGGGCTCAATTTCGCAAACTACCAACGCGCTTACATCCTCCATTTCTAGCAAATTACTGAACGGACAGATGTTACATCTCCGTCATGGTTACCAGCGGCGATAAGACGCTATTTCGGCCTTAATTTCGGCAAGGATCCGACCCGGAGGCCGGTTGTTAGGCTAAAGTCGGTATTAGACGGGAGGGTTACCATGGTCGAAAAGCTGTCAGCGGAAGCAAGGAAGGCCGCGCTTTGGGAACTGGCCGGCTGGTCGGAGCTCGCCGGACGCGAGGCGATTGCAAAGACCTTCGTGTTCAAGGACTTCAACGAGGCTTTCGGCTTCATGGCGCGCGCCGCTTTGGTCGCCGAGAAGAGCGACCATCACCCCGAGTGGAAGAACGTCTACAAGACGGTCGAGGTCGTGCTGGCGACCCACGATGTCGGCGGGGTGACCAAACGCGATATCGATCTCGCCAAGGCCATGAACGCGATCGCAAGGCAGCTCGGGGTGAATTGAGCCGGCCGCCAGCAACCTTGCGCGGGTTGGCCGACATCCCCAGATTCGCTTCGTCCGCCGCCGAACTGTCGCGGCGTCGAGGAACCTTGCGATGGCAACGAGCGAATACGGTATGGGATTTGGGCCTGCCGAGCGGCTGGCACAGGACCCGGAAAGCGTACGCCGCCGTTTCTGGATCAAGTTCAAGAAGGTGGTCGGGCGGCTGCCGTTCGCCGAGGACCTGCTGGCCGCATTTTACTGCGCGTTCGACCGGCAGACGCCGCGCCATGTGCAGGCCGCGCTGCTTGGCGCGATCGCCTATTTCATCCTTCCGTTCGACTTCATCCCTGACATGCTGCCGGTGCTCGGCTTCACCGACGATGCCGCGGTGCTCGCAACCGCGATCCGCATGGTGGCAAGCCACATCACGCCGGGCCATCGCGAAGCCGCGCGCGCCGCGCTGAAGCGCGGGGTGGCGGAAGAGGAGTGAGCGGCTGAGGCGTAGCCCGGATGGAGCGAAGCGCAATCCGGGACTACTTTTGCCGTGGACGGTCTGTCCCGGATTTCGCTTCGCTCCATCCGGGCTACGTAGCTACCACCTGTCTTCAGCTTCCCGGATGCAGGATCACCTTGCCCATCGCCTTGCGGCCGGCGAGCACCTTCAGGGCCTCTGATGTCTGCGACAGCGGGAAGGTGCGGTCGACATGCGATGAGATCTTGCCTTCCGCGGTCCACTGCACGAGCTTCTCGAGGTTCTTGCGGTTCTTCTCCGGATTCTGCCGTGCCCACGCGCCCCAGAACACGCCGCGGATATCGCAGCCCTTGAGCAGCGCGAGGTTGAGCGGGATCTTCGGAATGTCGCCGGCGGCAAAGCCGATCACGAGGAAGCGGCCTTCCCATGCGGTCGAGCGCAACGCGGCCTCGGCATAGGCGCCGCCGACCGGATCGAACACGATGTCGGCGCCCTTGCCGTCGGTCAGCTTGCGCAGCCCTTCCTTGAGATCTTCCTTGGCGTAGTTCAGCGTCAGCTCGGCGCCGTGCTGCTTGGCGAAGGCGAGCTTCTCGTCTGACGATGCGCAGGCGATCACCTTGAGGCCCATCAGCCTGCCGAGCTCGCACGCCGCAAGGCCGGTGCCGCCGGCGGCGCCCAGCACCGCCAGCGTCTCGCCCGGCTTCGGGCTCGCACGATCTTCCAGCGCATGCAGCGCGGTGCCGTAGATGATGATGATGCCGGCGGCGCGGTCGTAATCGAGATTGTCGGGAATCTTCACGATCGAATTCGCCGGCAGCGCGATCTTGTCGCGCGCACCGTTGTGGCCGCACGACGCGACGACGCGATCGCCGACCTTGAGATCGGTGACGCCGGTGCCGACGCTTTCGATCACGCCGGCGACTTCGGCGGCCGGCGAGAACGGGAACGGCGGCTTGATCTGGTACTTGCCCTGGATCATCAGGATGTCGAAGAAGTTCAGCGCCGCCGCCTTGATCGCG
This sequence comes from Bradyrhizobium sp. USDA 3364, assembly GCF_054056355.1. Taxonomy (NCBI): domain Bacteria; kingdom Pseudomonadati; phylum Pseudomonadota; class Alphaproteobacteria; order Hyphomicrobiales; family Nitrobacteraceae; genus Bradyrhizobium; species Bradyrhizobium sp. USDA 3364. Next base: position 2,620,391 of record NZ_JBSRYG010000002.1, on the reverse strand, counting down.
ATCACGGCTTCGCCGGGACCCGCCACCGGATCGGGCACGTCAGCCAGCACGAGATCGTCGGGCTGACAGTATTGCGAGCAGAGGATGGCTTTCATGGACACACCTGAGTTTCGGACGCAGAAAGAGCTGCAAGATCTTGCACTACAAGCTTCATGCCGGATTTGCGGCGGAGCGACAATACAAAGCGGAGGGATCAAACTATGTTTGAAAAAGGCCTGCTAGCGAAAAAGCGCATCCTGATCACCGGCGGCGGCTCCGGCCTCGGCGCTGCGATGGGCCGCCGCTTCGCCGAGCTCGGTGCCGAACTGATCATCTGCGGGCGGCGCGAGGGGCTGCTGGAGGAAATCGCCGCGAAATTCCGCAGCGAGCTCGGTGCCAAGGTCACGACCGCACGCTGCGATATCCGCGATGGCGCCGCGGTCGAGGCGATGATGGACGAAGTCTGGCAGAACGCGCCGCTCGACGTTCTCGTCAACAATGCTGCCGCAACCTTTATTGCGCAGAGCGAACATTTGTCATTCCGTGCGGCGGACGCGATTCTCGCGCCGACGCTGCATGGCACGATGTACTGCACGCTCGCCGCCGGCCGCCGCTGGATCGACGGCAAGCACAAGGGCGTGGTGCTCTCGATACTGTCGACCTCGACCATCACCGGCCGCGCCTTCACCGTGCCGTCCTCGATGGCCAAGACCGCGGTGCTCGCGATGACCAAGAGCCTTGCCGTCGAATGGGGCCCGAAGGGTATCCGCACCGTGGCGATCGCGCCCGGCGCGTTTCCGACGCCGGGTGCGACCGGACAGTTGCGACCCGAAGCGCGCGGCGAGACCTGGTCGCATCGCAATCCGCTCGGCCGCGCCGGCGAGCATTCGGAGCTTGCCAATCTCGCGACCTTCCTGATCTCGGATCAGGCCGGATACATCAACGGCGAAATGGTGGTGCAGGACGGCGGCTCGCATCTGCGCAGTTCCGGGGCCGAGGACCTGCTGCAATGGACCGATGCGCAGTGGGAGAGCCAGCGCGCGGCGCGCGCCAAGAGCTGATCTGGAGCTGAAACGTACGATGCGACAACGCGCGTGTGGGCAGCACGCGCGTCCAAGGCTGACTGCCTTCCCAAAAAAGCGTTTCCCGGTTATCCATCCGAGCCGGCGGAGGGGAATCGCCGGGCCATCTTCCAGTCACAATGATGGGGGAACCAGTTGGCCGTGCGGCAAATTCTGACATCACTGGGTGCTTGTGTCCTGTGCGGGTTCATCTCCCTTGCACCGGTGCAGGCTGCGCCCAAGAAAGATACGAAGGACGCGGCCAAGCCGGCGCCTTCGGCCGCTGCGGCTGCGGCCGGCGGCGCGGAGCCGACGCTGATCGGGCAATTCGGGACCTGGGGCGCGTATACCGCGTCGCCCAACGGCAAGAAGGTGTGCTTTGCGCTCGCAAAGCCCTCATCGTCGAAGACCATCCCGCCGAACCGGCCGCGCGATCCGGCCTATGCCTTCATCTCCACCCGTCCGGCGGAGAAGGTCGTCAACGAAGTCTCCGTCATGATCGGCTACACCGTGAAGCCGGGCTCGGAATCGACGCTTCAGGTGGGCGGCGGGACCTATGCGATGTATACGCAGGGCGATGGCCTCTGGATCAAGAATGCGGCCGAGGAGGAGCGGATGGTGGAAGCCATGCGCAAATCGGCCGAACTGACGGTCAAGGCCGTCTCGGCCAAGGGTACCGAGACCGTCGACAGCTTCTCGCTGAAGGGCCTGGCGCAGGCGCTCGACCGGCTGGGGCAGGACTGCCGGCGCTAGAGCATGATCCGGAAAAGTGGAAACCGGTTTTCCGAAAAGATCATGCTCAAACAAAGAGATGAGATCGTGATGCGTTTCCGTGGAAACGCATTACGATCTAGAGCGTAAAGCCGGCTGACTGACGTAAAATAGAGGTATTTGGTGGCTTTCCAGCACCGGCTGGAAGGCCTATTTGAGGTTTCATGACCGACACCCACACCGCCAACGCTGTGGCCGGCGCCAACACGCTGGTCGAAAAGGTTCCGCTCGAGACCTATGTGCCGCCGGCCAAGCCGTCGCTGATCGGGCTGTCGCGCGCCGAGATCGCCGATCGGCTGGGCGAGATCGGGGTGCAGGCCGGCCAGCGCAAGATGCGCACCCAGCAGCTCTGGAACTGGATGTATTTCCGCGGCGCCAAGAGCTTTGCCGAGATGACCAACGTCTCGAAGGACATGCGCGCCGAGCTCGAGCAGCATTTTACCGTCGACCGTCCCGAGGTGGTCGCCGAGCAGATATCCAATGACGGCACGCGCAAATGGCTGTTGCGGCTGCCGAGCGGCGACAAGGTCGAGCGGCCGCACGAGGTCGAGTGCGTCTACATCCCCGAGACCGATCGCGGCACGCTGTGCGTTTCCTCGCAGGTCGGCTGCACCCTGAACTGCGCGTTCTGCCACACCGGCACGCAGCGGCTGGTGCGCAACCTGACCGCCGGCGAGATCGTCGGCCAGGTGATGGTGGCGCGCGACCGGCTGAACGACTGGGCCGACCGCGAGGACGGCACGCGCCGCGTCACCAACATCGTGATGATGGGGATGGGCGAGCCGCTCTACAATTTCGACGCGGTGCGCGATGCGCTGTTGATCGTCGCCGACAATGAGGGCATCGGCATTTCCCGCCGCCGCATCACGCTGTCGACCTCGGGCGTGGTGCCGAACATCCAGCGCACCGGTGACGAGATCGGCGTGATGCTCGCGATCTCGCTGCATGCGGTGCGCGACGAGCTGCGCAACGAGCTGGTGCCGCTGAACCGCAAATATCCGATCAAGGAGCTGCTGCAGGCCTGCCGCGACTATCCTGGCGCATCGAATGCGCGGCGCATCACCTTCGAATATGTGATGCTCAAGGGCGTCAACGATTCGCTCGATGACGCCAAGCTGCTGGTGAAGCTACTCAAGGGCATTCCGGCCAAGATCAACCTGATCCCGTTCAATCCGTGGCCGGGCACCGCCTACGAGTGCTCGGACTGGGAGCAGATCGAGAAATTCTCCGAATACATCTTCAACGCCGGCTATTCCTCGCCGGTGCGCACGCCGCGCGGCCGCGACATCCTCGCTGCCTGCGGCCAGCTCAAGTCGGAGACCGAAAAGCTCTCGGCCCGCGAGCGCCAGGCGCTGCGCGCGATGGCGATGACGGATTGAGGGTGCCGTCCTCGATGCCGCTCGTCATTGCGAGGAGGCACCCGGTCCGGCCTCTGGCCGGCCGGATGACAGGCTCAGCGACGAAGCAATCCATGTCTCGGCAAGCTGAGACATGGATTGCTTCGCTCCGCTCGCAATGACGGGGAGCCTGTAAAATGGCCCTGATCGGCCGCCTGTTCGTCGTCGCCTTCGGCTTCCTGATGGCCTGCTTCGTTGCGGGGATCATCGTGGTCGTCGCGGTGCTGTATCCCGAGATCTCTGATTTCGGCGGGCAGATCGACCAGAGCGCGGTCAACGTCGTGCTCGGTTTCGGCTTCATCTTCATCTCGGGCTTTGCGCTATTGCCCGCGCTGATCGTGGTGCTGATCACTGAAGCGTTCTTCATCCGGAGCGTGCTGGCCTATGCCGTCGGCGGCGCGATCGTCGGCGCGGCCTGCTATCTCGGCCTGATTCCGTTCGATCCCGACATGATGCAGTTCCACGGTATCGTGCGCCGGCATCTGGAGATCATGACCGGTGCCGGCATCGTCGCCGGGCTGGTCTACTGGCTGATCGCCGGCCGCAGCGCCGGCGCCTGGCGCGAGCCGCGGCGCCCGTTGCCGCCGCCCCCGCCACTGCCGTCGCAATCCCCGCGGCCGTGATGCCGGATTTCACATCCTCTTCTGGAGGGGGAGGATCGGGTCGCATGGAGCGCAGCGCAATGCGAACCGAGGTGGGGTGATCCCTCCACTCGGGCAGTTGCGAAAGCGGAGAGACCTTCACCCCACCCCGTCTCACATTTCGCTACGCTCAATGTGATCCGACCCTCCCCCTCCAGGGGAGGGTAAGCGACGTCCGCGTGCTTCCCATGCCCCGCTGCCTCGGCTAAACCGCGCGCCATGAACCGGACCGGACTTTTCATCGCGCTGGCGCTGGCGCTCATCGTCGGCATCCTGTTCGGGATCTATCCCGAGCTCGACCTGAAGCTGGCAGCCTTGTTCTACGACGCCGCGGAAAAAGCCTTCCCGGTGAAGCTCGACGCGGTGGCGCAGTTCGCGCGCGATGCGGCGATGTGGATCGCCTGGGCGCTGGTGCTGCCGGCGATCGTGACCATCGTCTGGAAATTCGTCCGGCCGAATCGGCCGATGCTGATGTCCGGCCGCGCCGCGGTGTTCCTGCTCACCACGATGCTGCTCTCGGCCGGCGTACTCACCAACTTCACCTTCAAGAATTATTGGGGCCGGCCGCGGCCGGTGTTCGTGACGCAGTTCGGCGGCGACCTGCAATTCATGCCGTGGTGGGACCCGCGCGGCGGCTGCCCGCGCAACTGCTCGTTCTTCTCCGGCGAGGGCGCCACCGCGTTCTGGACCTACGCGCCGGCGGCGCTGACGCCGCCCGCCTGGCGGCCGCTGGCCTTTGCCGGGGCGACCGTGTTCGGCATCGTCACCAGCGGGCTGAGAATGGCCTTTGGCGGGCACTTCTTTACCGACGTCGCGATCGCGGGCCTGGTCTCCTTCTTCACCGTCTGGCTGTTCTATGCGCTGATCTACCGCTGGGCCGCGACCCGGCTGACGGACGCCCAGGTCGACGCCGCGCTGACGCGGCTTGCGATGCCCGGCTACCGGTGGATGCAGCGCTGGCGCCGGGGCGGCCGGGCAGAGCCGAGCCGGCCCGAAGCCTGATTAAAGGCGTGCCCCGCCTTCGGAAATTTGATATTCGGCCTCGTCAAACCTCATCCATTTCGACCGATTGGACCGTCCCATGAGTACGATTCTGAAAAGCCTGCCCACCGGCGAGAAAGTCGGCATTGCGTTCTCGGGTGGGCTCGACACCTCAGCGGCGCTGCTCTGGATGAAGCTGAAGGGCGCCAAGGTGTTCGCCTACACCGCCAATCTCGGCCAGCCCGACGAAGCCGACTACGACGCGATCCCGCGCAAGGCGATGGACTTCGGCGCCGAGAAGGCCCGCCTGGTCGATTGCCGCACTCAGTTGGTCCATGAGGGCATCGCCGCGATCCAGTCCGGCGCGTTCCATATCTCGACCGGCGGCATCACCTATTTCAACACCACGCCGCTCGGCCGCGCGGTGACCGGCACGATGCTGGTCGCGGCGATGCAGGAGGACGGTGTCAACATCTGGGGCGACGGCTCGACCTTCAAGGGCAACGACATCGAGCGCTTCTACCGCTACGGCCTGCTGACCAATCCGAGCCTGCGGATCTACAAGCCCTGGCTCGACCAGCAGTTCATCGACGAGCTCGGTGGCCGCGCCGAAATGTCGGCCTTCATGACCGCGCAGGGCTTCGCCTACAAGATGAGCGCGGAAAAGGCCTATTCGACCGACAGCAATCTGCTCGGCGCGACGCATGAGGCGAAGGATCTCGAGAGCCTTGCGAGCGGCATCACCATCGTCAACCCGATCATGGGCGTGCCGTTCTGGCGCGCCGATTGCGACGTCAAGGCCGAGAAGGTCGTGGTGCGGTTCGAGGAGGGCCAGCCGGTCGCGCTGAACGGCAAGACGTTCGCCGATCCGGTCGCGCTGTTCCTCGAAGCCAACGTGATCGGCGGCCGCCACGGCCTCGGCATGAGCGACCAGATCGAAAACCGCATCATCGAGGCCAAGAGCCGCGGCATCTACGAGGCGCCCGGCATGGCGCTGCTGCACATCGCCTATGAGCGTCTGGTCACCGGCATCCACAATGAGGATACGATCGAACAGTATCGCATCAGCGGTATGCGGCTCGGCCGGCTGCTGTACCAGGGCCGCTGGTTCGATTCGCAGGCCTTGATGCTGCGCGAGACCGCGCAGCGCTGGGTGGCGCGCGCCGTCACCGGCGAGGTGACGCTCGAGCTGCGCCGCGGCAACGACTACTCGATATCAAACACCGAGAGCCCGAACCTGACCTATGCGCCGGAGCGGCTCAGCATGGAGAAGGTCGAGGACGCCGCCTTCACGCCGGCCGACCGCATCGGCCAGCTGACGATGCGCAACCTCGACATCGCCGACACCCGCGCCAAGCTCGGCCTCTACAACAAGACCGGCCTGATCTCGAGCGGCGAAGGCACCCAGATCTTCCAGCTCGAGAACGACAAGGATTGAGGCGGGCGCTGCCACACACTCGACGTCGTCCCGGCGGAGGCCGGACGACGCGTGGAGAGATGTTGGCCTACTTCACCCTGAGCGCATCCAGCAGCGAGCGGAACGCGCGCGCGTAGTCCGTGCCGGTCTTGCCGATGTCGGGACCCGCGGACACCGCGACTGCGGCCTCCGTCACCGCGCCGAGCAGCAGCCGCGCTAAGGGCTCGATCGGCTGCTTGGCGATCGCGCCGGCGTCCATCGCAGCCGCCAGCGCGCGGGGAAACTTGCCGCCGAAATGCTTGGCGTCGATCTCGCGCCAGCGCTCCCAGCCGAGCACGGCGGGGCCGTCGCGCAGGATGATCTGGCCGGTCGGGCCTTTCGAGCAGGCCGCGAAATAGCCCTGCGTTCCCGCCGCCATCGCCGCGAGCGGATCGTTCTCGGCGCGCGAGATGCGGTCGAGATCGGCGACGAGGTCGATCGACACCTGCTCGAACACCGCCTCGAACACCGCCTCCTTGGTCGCGAAGTGATGATAGACCGCGCCCTTGGCGACACGCGCGCCTGCGGCGATGTCGTCCATCGTCGCGGCCGCAAAGCCGCGCTCGCCAAAGATGCGCCGCGCCGCCTTGACGATTGAAGCCCTGGTTTTCTCGCGCCGTTCGGCCTGGGTTGCCATCACGCATCTCTAACCCAGGTTCCGCAGCGACGCCAGTTGACTTGCCGACTGTCAGTCGATAAATACCGACCATAAGTCGGTAAATGGAGAGTGCCCATGCCCTCGCTCAAGACGCTGCAAGCCTTCGCTGACACGGTCGAGTCCAACGACCATGTCGGTGCCATCAGGAACTTCTACTCGGCCGATGCCCGCACCCAGGAGAACGACGGCGAATGGCGCGTCGGCCGCGAGGCGCTGGCGGCGCGCGAGGCCGCGGTGCTCGCCGCGGTCGCCGGCGTCAAGACCACGCGGCTCGGGCCGCTCTTGATCGACGGCGATCACTCCGCGATCTGCTGGCGGTTCGAATTCACGGCCAAGGACGGCAAGGTCCGCAGCATGGAGGAGGTCGCCTGGCAGACCTGGCGCGGCGAGGAACTGGTCGAGGAGCGCTTCTTCTACGATCCGCAACAGATGGCGCGCTGACGGCGCCGACGTTCCTGGCGGCCCTTGCGGCAATAGGTCCCGGCGCCGCCTCATTGCGGCGTCATTCACCGCCACTAGCCTCCGCCCTTACCGCGCATCATGCGCAAGGGGCGGAGCATCGATCATGATCAAGTCTATGGCCGGCGTGGCCGTCAGCCTGTTGTTGTCGGCAGCGCCGGTGCTCGCGCAGACCATCTATCCGATCGATCGTGCCGGTATCCTCACTGGCGCCAAATTCGACTTCAAGGTCGAATTTCCCGGCGTGGTCGATCAGGCAAAGCTGAATGTGACGCTGAACGGCGCGGACTATGCGACAACGTTTGGTCAGCCCGGCACGTTCACCGCGCGCGAGGCAGGCAAGGAGCAGTCGGCTCTGCTGCTGCGCGATGTCTCGCTCACGACGCCCGGCCCGGTCACCGTTGAAGTCAGCGACGGCACGCAGAGCCGCACCGTGACCTGGACGGTCTACGACACCGGGGCGCGTAAGGCCAAGAACGTGATCCTGTTCATCGGCGACGGGATGTCGCCGTCGCACCGTGTCGCCGCGCGGATCCTCTCCAAGGGAATCGCTGAAGGCAAGAGCCGCGGCAAGCTCGCGATCGACGACATGCCGCAGATGGCGCTGGTCGCAACTGCAGGCTCGGATTCGATCATCACCGATTCGGCGAATGCCGCAAGCGCCTACGCCACCGGCCACAAGGCCGCGGTCAACGCGCTCGGCGTCTACGCCGATCGCACGCCCGATCCGCTCGATGATCCCAGGGTCGAAACCATCGCGAGCCTCGTCAAGCGCAAGGCGGGCCTCGCCGTCGGCATCGTCACTAACACTGAGGTCGAGGACGCGACGCCGGCGGCGATGGTCGCGCATACCCGCCGCCGCGCCGCCTATGATGCGATCGTCGCGCAATATTTCGACGCCAGGCCCGACGTGCTGATGGGCGGCGGCGCCGCGAACTTCCTGCCGCAGTCCGCGGCGGGATCTAAGCGCAAGGACGATGTCGACTATCTCGCGCGCTTCCGCGATGCGGGTTATCCGGTCGCGACCACCGCGAGCGAGCTGAACGGGCTGGCCGCGAAGCCGGAGACCCGGCAATTGCTCGGCCTGTTCGCGCCCGGCAATATGGACGGCGCGCTCGACCGCAAATTCCTCAAGGGCGGCGGCGTCAAGAAATTCCCCGAGCAGCCCGACCTGACCGAGCAGGTCCAGGTCGCGCTCGCGGTGCTGTCGAAGCACGAATCCGGCTTCTTCCTGATGGTCGAGTCCGGCCTGATCGACAAATACGCCCATCTGCTCGACATGGAGCGCGCGGTCTACGACACCATCATGCTCGACAATGCGGTGCGGCTGGCAAAGGACTGGGCGAAGGCGCGGGGTGACGACACGCTGATCCTGGTCGTGGCCGACCACAACCACCCGAACAGCCTGGTCGGCACCATCAATGACGACATGGCGGCTGTGCCCAACGTGCCGCTGCGCGAGCGCGTCGGCGTCTACGAGAAGGCCGGCTTCCCGAACTATCCGGCGCCCGATGCGGAGGGTTATCCGTCACGCGTCGATGTCTCCAGGCGGCTTGCGATCTTCTCGGCCAGCCTGCCGGATCATTATGAGACGTTCCGCCCGAAACTCGACGATCCGAACGAGCCGACCGCGAAGGGCGATGCGCCCGATACGTTCAAGGCCAACGACAAGTACAAGGACGTTCCTGGCGTCGTGCTGCGCTTCGGCAATCTGCCGGCGATGATCGGCGCCAGCGTGCATTCCGGCGAGGATGTCATCCTCACCGCGACCGGGCCGGGCAGCGAGCGCGTCCACGGCTCGATGGACAACACCGAAGTGTTTCGCGTGATGGTCGAGGCGCTGGGGCTCGGTGCGGGGAAATAATCTCGCCGTCATTGCGAGCGAAGCGAAGCAATCCATCGCGCCGCAAGCGGAGAAATGGATTGCTTCGTCGCTACCGCTCCTCGCAATGACGGGATGGTGGACCTGGCCTGCTGACACGTGTTTCACGCCGTCACAAAACAAAAATGGCCGGGATCGTTCCCGGCCATTTCGTAGTGTGATGTCTCCCGGCTCAGCGCGGCGGGGCGGCGGAGGCGGTGCCGCCGTTGAGCAGCGGAGTGATGCGGCGGACGGTGACGCGCCGGTTGATGCGGCTCGGTCCGTCGGTCTGCTCCTTCGGATATTGCGAGCCGTAACCCTGCGAGGTCAGGTTTTCCGCCGGCACGCCGAACTGCTGCGTCAGCAACTCGGCGGCGGATTGCGCACGGCGGTCGGACAGCGACAGATTGTCGGTGTCGTTGCCGGTCGCGTCCGTATGGCCTTCGATCAGGAACACCTCGCGCGGATTGCGCTGGATGGCCCGGTTGAGGCCGTCGGCGATCACCTGCAGCCTCGCCGCCTGGTCCGGCGGGATGGTCCACGATCCCGAGTCGAAGTTGATCGTGTTGACGTCGATGCTCGGCATCTGCATGCGGACATTGGGGCTGTAGCGGATCTCGTCGAGCGAATAGCGCCGATCGATCCGCTGCACCGGCGGTGCCTCCATGGTCTCGTAGATCACGTCGGGCGACGCGTCCTGAGCGTCGACGATGTAGCGATCATAGGGAATGTTGACCACCGGCGGCGGCGCGTCGACATAGAAGCCGCCGACCGCCCGCGGATCGCGATAGCTGTTGTCGATGATGACGACCTCGCGTCCGCCGGTATCCCTGCGGATACGGCGCAGCATCTGGCCGTCGGAGCCGACCACGGTGATGATCTCGCTGCCGTCGGGACGAACCACGACGGTGCGGGTTTCGCCGCCGACCGTCTCGGTGCGGATGTCACGCGCGCCATAGCGGAAGCGATAGACGTCGTCGCCGCGCACATAGGCCTGCCCGCCCGGATCGCGGATGATGACGCGGTCCGGCTCGGTGTAGATGGTGCGGCCGCCTTCGACCACCTCCTGCCGCTGGCCGTGCAGGTCGGCGATGCTCCCGCCGATGATGGCACCGGCCACCACGCCGGCACCGACCGCGGCGCCGATGGCGAGCGGCTTGATGTTGTCATGCCGTGGCGGCGGCGGCAGCGGTGCTGCGACCGTTGGCGCAGCGCGGAACGCAGGCGCAACCGTCGGCGGGGCGTATTGCGCGCGGCCGGGCGGCGGCGTTGCGGCGGCCGAGCCGGGGACGACCGACGGTGCCGGCGCGCCCATGGCGGCTCCCTGGGCTGGCGATACGCCGGGCGCAACGCCGGGGCGTGCGGCCTGACCCGGAGCCGGCGCAGCAGCAGGCGCGCCCGCTGTTCCCGGGGCCGCGGGCGTGCCGGGCGGTGTCGCCGGACGTCCCTGCTGACCGGGTGCCGCTGGCGCCGGAGTGGCAGCGGGAGCACCCGTTGCTGCGCCGGGGGTTGCAGGCGTTCCGGGAGGTGTGCCTGGACGTCCCTGTTGACCGGGCGTCGGTGTCGCGCCGGGTGCCGGCGTCGCGGTGCCGGGTCGCGCCGGCGCGCCTGCTGCGGGAGGCGTCGTCGCTGACGGCGCGGGCGTTGCCGGAGAGGCCGCGCCGGGCGGCTGCTTGGCGCCGCCGGGACGTTCGCTACCGGGACGTTCACCACCCGGACGATCACCAGGCCGGCGCTCGGCCGGTGCCGCAGCTCCCGGAGCTGGTGTCGCAGCTCCTGGCGCTGCCGGCGTCGGTGTTCCGGCCGCGGGCGGCGTGCCGGGGCGCGCCGGCGTGCCGCCTGGCGTGGGTGTCGGTGGCGTATGTGCGGCACCCGGCGCTGCCGGAGTGGCGCCCGGCGTGGGTGTCGGCGGGTGCGCGGCTCCCGGCGCGGGAGTAGGCGTCGTGCCCGGCCGCGCTGCCGCGGGCGGCGGAGTCGGCGTGGGATGTGCAGGCGCTGCTGCGGGCGGCGTCGCAGGTTTCGCGGCTGCGGGCGGCTCCGGCTTTGCAGGTGCGGGCGATGGCGCCGGCTTCGCGGTTGGCGGCTCGGGCCGCGCGGGTGCGGCTGCCGGCGGCGTCGCGGGCTTCGCGGCGGGCGGTTCAGGCCGTGCCGGAGCGGGCGGCGGTGCCGGATGCGGTGCGGCGGCCGGTGGCGGCGCCGGCTTTGCGGGCGCAGCTGCGGGCGGTTCGGGCCGCGCAGGCGCTGCGGGCGGGGTCGGCTTCGCGGGCGCTGCGGCAGGCGGCGGAGCCGGATGCGCCGGCGGTGCGGCAGCGGGCGGCGGCGCCTGCGGATGCGGCGCGGCGGCCGGCGGTGTCGGACGTGCCGGAGCGCCCGGCGCAGGCTTCTCCGGTCGCGCCTTCGGCTTTCCGTCAGGTCCGAGTTCTTCCTTCTGCTGCGCCTGTGCGACGACCAGCGGCGAAGTTTGGGCGTGCGACGCTGAAGTCGCGAACGGCATTACCGTCATCGCAGTCGTGGCGAGCAGCACGAGACGAAGCTTTGTCATGTCTTGGAGTCCCCGGCGGAAAGTCTGGGCAGGAAAGAAAGTGAGAACCGAACAATTCGGCAGGACGATGAATTGCCAGCCGTTAGGCCGGATTGTGGCGAGCGACGAATCATCGGCGAAGTTTATTTCGACATTATAACGGGTTGCGTGCGCATTTGTTCACGGCGCATTCAGAAGAAATGCCCGGACACAGTTGCAGTCCATGTGGAACCAAGGCGCGCAAATGACTCACTGCGGCGCGGGTCCATCTGTCGCAGCCATCGGGCGGCGGTCCGGACGCCCATGTACTGGTGATATACGTCGCGGCGGCTCGCCGGGCTCGGACACAGCTTCGGGAACCTCCGGCTGAGGATTGCCCGCGTCGTCGTCGGAACCTCGGGTTGAACGCGTTATCCGGGCGTGTGGCAGACCGCCTCGATGTTGTGCCCGTCGGGATCGAGCACGAACGCGCCGTAATAGTTCGGGTGATAATGCGCGCGAATGCCGGGCGCGCCATTGTCGCGGCCGCCGGCCGCCATCGCCGCCTTGTAGAAGGCGTCGACGGTGGCGCGGTCCCTTGCCGTGATGGCGATATGCACCGGCTTGTTCATCGCGCCTTCGCCGCCGATCCAGAAATCCGCCTTGCCGTTGGCGCCGAAGCCTGCCGCCGGCGCGTGCCCGGTCACCTCCGCGGGCACTTCCATGATCAGGCTGTAATCGAGCGGTGCCAGCGCCGCCCGGTAGAACGCCTTGGCGCGTTCGTAGTCAGAGACCGAAAAGCCGATATGGTCGATCATCGCGAGCCTCCCTTGTTGTTGCGGATCTGGGTCCGCGATCTCGTTTCACCTCTCCCGCGCGCGGAGGAGGGGTCCGCTCAGGCCCGCATCAGCAGCGTGTTGCTTCGCGTCCGGCCCTGCTCGACGTAACCGCGCGTGTGCATGTCCGCAATGCAGTCGTCGGTCCATTCGTCCTTTGACAGATGCTCGATCACGACCGCGCGCGGCCACAGCTGTTCCGGCGCGTCGCGGAGGAAGCCGATGAGGACGCGGTCCTCGAAACCTTCGACGTCGATCTTCAGCGCATCGACCTTGGCAGCGCCGGCCTCGTCGAGGATGCGTTGCAGTCGCAGCGACGGCACCTTGAACGCCTTGCCGGTCGGCATGCCGGTGACGATGTGGCTGGCGCCGAGATTGTCGCCGTCGGTCTCGATCATCAGCTCGCCATCGGCAGGTCCAGCGGCCGCTGCAACCAGGCGGACCTGCGAATAGCCGGACGCCTGCGTGTTGAACTTGAGCCGCGCATGCGTCACCGGATGCGGCTCGATCGCGATCACCTTGCCATTGGGGCCGACGTCATGCGCCAGCGCCAGCGCATAGGTGCCGACATTGGCGCCGAGATCGACGAAGGTGCCGCCGGCGGCGACATGCCGGCGCAGGAAAGCGAGCTCCTCAAGATTGTAGTCGGGATTGAACAGCGCGCCGCGCTCGGTCGCGCTCTGTTGATGATAGAAGCGGAACGATGCGCCCTGATAGGTCACGTCGAGCGGCCCCGTGCCGAACAGATTGACCAGCCGCGACAGCCACGGCCGGAACGCGCCGCGCTTCAGCCCTGAACCGTGCGCCAGCCGGATGATCGCGGCCTGCGCCGCATTGGGCGCGAAGGCGCCGAACGGCGCCGGCGAAATGTCGTTGCTGGGGATCACGCATAGCCTCATCAAAAGCGCGGCATGCATAGCCGGTTTTGACGGGAGCGCCAATGACCGTTATGCCGCCTTGCCCGACGTCCGCCGCTGCCGCAGGAAGCCCCCGAGCAATCGTCGTCTGCCCTTGCGCGGGATCAGGTCGACGTCGCTGACCAGCCTGGCCCCGCCCTTGCGGCGCTCCAGCACGATCTTGCGGCTGTGAAATGCCTCGAGCTCGACGCGATGAGCGACGCTGACGATGGTCGCCTTCGGCAATTCCGCCGTCACCATCTCCATCATCTTGTCCTGGCTCTTCTCGTCGAGTGCGGAGGTCGCCTCGTCGAGCACGACGATGTCGGGCGCGTGCAGCAGCAGGCGCGCAAAGGCGAGCCGCTGCTTCTCGCCGCCGGACAGCGTCTGGTCCCACGGCGCGTCCTCCTCGATCTTCTCCTTGAGATGGTCGAGGCCGACCTTGCGCAATGCATCGCCGATCTCCTCGACGCTCCAGTCCTCCGCCGCGGCGGGATAGGCCACCGCGCGACGCAGCGTGCCCGTCGGCACATAGGGTTTTTGCGGCAGCATGAACAGGCGGCGGTCCGCGTGCAGGCTGACGCTGCCGCCGCCCCACGGCCACAACCCGGCAATGGCGCGGACCAGCGTGCTCTTGCCGGTGCCGGATTCGCCGGCGACCAGCAGCCGTTCCCCCGGCTCGATCACGACCTCGGTCTCGCCGACCACGGCGGTGCCATCGTCGAGCGTGACCGAGAGGTCGTTGAGGCTCAGCATGGCGTTGTCCGCGGTCTCGCCGCGCGTGATGCGGCCGAAGCCGCCGCCGGTCTCGGCGCGCTCGAGGCCGTCGAGCGACATCATCAGCGACGCGATGCGGCGGGCGCAGGCATTCCAGTCGGCAAGCCGCGGATAATTGTCGACCAGCCAGCCGAACGCAGCCTGCACGATGGTGAAGGCGGACGCCGCCTGCATCACCTGGCCGAGCGACATACTGCCGTCGAGGAATTTTGGCGCGCACAGCAAAAGGGGGATCACCGGCGCAATCAAGCCCGATCCCTGCGACACCAGCGTCGTGCGCATGTGCTGTCCGGCGAGCCGCGCCCATTGCCGCAGCACGTTCGAGAACGTCCTGTCGATGCCGTCGCGCTCCTCGGTCTCGCCGCCGAGCAGTGCGATGCTTTCGCCGTTCTCGCGGACCCGGGTCAGGACGTAGCGGAATTCGGCTTCGGCCTGGTTCTTGTCCTCGGAAATCTGCGCGAAGCGGCGCCCGATCGCCATGATCGAGCCGGACGCGATCGCGGCATAGATGATCGCGGCAACGACCAGAAAGCCCGGGATGGTGACGGACGCGCCGCCGAGCGTCAGCGTCAGGGCGCCGCCGATCGTCCACAGCACCACAATGAACGTGACGGCGGACAGCAGCGCGGAGGTCACGCCGGCGATGAAATCGACCGGCGAGTCGGTCGCAATCCGCAGATCCTCCGCGATCCGGTATTCCGGATTTTTGTGATCGCCGTCGACCAGGTTGAGCTGGTAGTACCGGCCATTCAACAGCCAGCGCGAGACGACGGCGTTGGTCAGCCAGGCGCGCCAGCGCCGCTGTATGGCCATGCGGCCGAATACCTGGGCAACCCCCAGGAGCACGCTGCCGATCGCGAGCGGAAAGAAGATGGCGGTGAGGTGAAAGACAGTGGCCGCGTCGCGCTGCTCGATCGCATCGAAGATCGCGCGATTCCAGACGTTGATGCCGTACTGGACGGCAACATTGGCGACGATGAGGAGCAACAGGCCGATCGTGAACAGCCCCGCCAGGCGGTCGCCGCTCTGGCCCCAGTAGCCGCGCGCGGTGATCCAGAACCGTGTCAGCAGATAGTCCTTGCGCGCCTCTTCGGCCTCTTCGGGCGACAATTCGGGATCGGGTTCGAGGACTTCCGGCGGCGGCGGTTCGACGTGATCGCCGCCTTCGGCGATGACTTCGACGAATTCGGATTTGTCGTCCGCTTCTGTCGGCGCGGCGGCGTTCGCCGAAGATGGCTTGCGCGAAGATCCGGATTTTGCCGCGGCCTTGCCCATGTCACGACAACGCGAGGCAAATCAGACGGTTCCGTTCGGTTCCGAGGCCGTGCGACAGAATGGCCCGACGGGCGGCTCAGCAATTTCCTGTCAATCACTGGCGATGACACCGCGTGTTTGACACCCTGAATCGAGCACTCATCCTCATCGTCGTCCCGGCGAAGGCCGGGACCCATATGTGGACGGCCCCCGTGGCACAAGAGGTTTCTGGAACTGGTCGGATCGCTGTCATCCATATGTCCGGCCTGTTTGATGCGGTCGGATTGACCGCTGGGCCAAGATGGTTTCCGCGACGCGAGTGCCAAACAACCTGGCGACCTTCTGAAGGCCAATGGGTCCCGCGGCTTGTCTCGCGTGCTGGATCGATCGATCATTCCATCTGCTCTTGCAGCTCCGGTTCGGCCGGCGAGTGCAGCGTCCGGCCGGCCAAACTCTTAGGTGACGATTGCCGGCGCGGCATTGATCCGTGCGGCGTCGTAGTTCTCGCCCGTGACCATCAGCTTCCAGGCGATGCGGGCAACCTTGTTGGCGAGCGCCACCGCCGCCAGCTTCGGCGGCTTACGCTTGAGCAGCGCAACGAGCCAGCGCGAGGGCTGGCCGCGTCCGAGCCTTGCTTGCCGGATCACCGCAGTGGCTCCTGCCACGAGCAGCCGACGCAGGGTCTCGTCGCCGGCGCGGGTGATCTTGCCGAGCCTGGTCTTGCCGGCGGTGGAATGGTCTTTGGGTGTCAGGCCGAGCCAGGCCGCGAACCACCGGCCGGAGCGGAACGCGTGCGGGTCGGGGGTCTTCATCACCAACGCCGTCGCAATGATCGGACCGACCGAGGGGATCTGGGCCAGACGGCGGCTCGTGGCGTTGGCCCGGTGCCAGGCCAAAAGCTTGGCCTCGATCGTCTTCACTTCGCCCTGCAGCTGCGTGTAGTCGCGGCCCTGCATGGCGAACAGCTCACGCGCCAGCGCCGGAAGGCTCTCGTCCTGCGCAATCCGTGCCAGCAGCGGCTCGATCTTGTCCAGTCCCTTGGCGGCGACCAGGCCAAACTCCGCCGCATAGCCGCGGATCGCATTGCTGAGCTGGGTGCGGCGGGCGATTAGCCCGTCGCGGACGCCCGTCAGCATCAGCGCGGCCTGCTGCTCGGCGCTCTTCACCGGCACAAACCGCATCCGCGGCCGGCTCATCGCTTCGCACAGCCCGTCCGCGTCTCGCCCGTCATTCTTGTTGCGTTCCACATACGGCTTCACCAGCTGCGGCGCCATCAGCTTCACCTCATGGCCGAGCTTGCCAAGCTCCCGAGCCCAGTAATGGGCCGCACCGCACGCCTCCATCCCGACCACGGTCGGCGGCAGTTTGGCAAAGAACTCCAGCACCTGCTTGCGCGACAGCTTCTTGCGCAACACCGCCTGCTCCGCCGCATCAACCCCATGCAGCACAAAAATATGCTTCGACGTATCCATTCCAATGCGGATAATCTCTCTCACGGACGGCTCCCTTGTCTGAGATTTGCAACAACCTCATTCTGGCACACTGATGCCGTAGGGGGCCGTCCACCCCATCAACCCCAAATGCTGCTTGTTGTGGGACGCTGCGACGACGAGTCCACCTTCACAACACGAGCCGCGGCGTATGGGTCCCGGCCTTCGCCGGGACGACGGCGGATGTGCGGCACGCGCATGCGATTCATTCACTCCGCCGGCGCCTGATCCCGCTTCAGCCGGCGCGAGCGCGCGGCCTTGTGCAGCACGCGCGCGAGCTGCTCGGCCGAATAGGGCTTCTGCAGCAATTCGAAACCACCGCTGCCCTGTTGCGACAGCACCTGGCTGTAGCCGGAGGCGAGCACGATCGGCAGATCGAGCCCCTGCCGGCGGATCTCCTCCGCGAGCTCGATGCCGCTCATGCCGGGCATCACGACGTCGGTGAACACCAGGTCGAACCGGCTCGGGTCGACGGCGAGCTCCTCCAGCGCGTGGGTGGCGTTGTCGACCAGCACGCAGGTGCAGCCGAGCTGGGTCAGCGTGTCGGCGGCGAACTTGCCGACCTCGGCATTGTCTTCGACGATCAGGACCGACGCGCTGGTCCGATCGACCGAGGGCGCATCCTCCGTGAGCGGCGGTTGCGTGCTGTGCTCACCGGTGACGCGCGGCAGATACAGCGTGAATGTCGTCCCTTTGCCGACCTCGCTGGAGACCGTGACCTCGCCGCCCGACTGCTTGGCGAAGCCGAACACCTGGGACAGGCCTAGGCCGG
The DNA here is from genome assembly GCF_054056355.1 of Bradyrhizobium sp. USDA 3364. Lineage (NCBI taxonomy): Bacteria > Pseudomonadati > Pseudomonadota > Alphaproteobacteria > Hyphomicrobiales > Nitrobacteraceae > Bradyrhizobium > Bradyrhizobium sp. USDA 3364. Next base: position 2,602,602 of record NZ_JBSRYG010000002.1, on the reverse strand, counting down.
TGCCGTGGCCGACCTCCTTGGTAGTGTAGAACGGCTCGAAGATGCGGCCGAACAGCTCCTGCGGAATTCCGACGCCGGTGTCGGCTACCGACACCGCGACATGGCCGTACGGGCTCGGCGGCCCGCTCATCGCGGGCGGCAGATCGTCCACGGCGCGGACCGCGATCGTGAGCCGGCCGACGCCGTCCATCGCGTCGCGCGCATTCACCGCCATGTTGATGATTGCGGTCTCGAACTGGCCGGCATCGGTATTGACGAGACAGGTCTCGTCCGGCACCTGCGCCGTGATCTCGATGCGCGAGCCGATCAGGGTTGCGATCATCTCGCTCAGCGTGCGGACGTTCTGGCAGGCGTCGAACACCTCGGGCTTGAGGGTCTGCCGGCGCGCGAATGCTAGCAGCTGGTTGGTCAGCTTGGCGGCACGGTTCACGGTGTTGGAGATCGCATCGATGTAGCGCTGCCGCCGCGGCTCCGGCAGATCCGGCCGCCGCAACATGTCGACCGAGGCGCGGATCACGGTGAGCAGGTTGTTGAAATCGTGCGCGACGCCGCCGGTGAGCTGCCCGAGCGCCTCCAGCCGCTGGCCGTGCCGCAACGCCTCCTCGGCCTCGATGCGCCGGTTGGCCTCCTCCTGCAGGCGCTGGGTTCGCCGGAAGGCGAGCGCGAGCAGGCCGAACAGCAGTGCGGTGGCCGGGATGCCGAAGATCAGGTGCTGGGCCATGGTCGATATCCAGCGCGAACGGATCGCCTCGGTTTCGAGGCCGGCGCTGACATAGATCGGATATCCGGCCAGCCGCTCATAGCGCATGCGCCGTTCGATGCCGTCGGCCGGGGACTGGATCGTCATGGTACCGGCCTCGGGATGGGCGACCAGCTGTTGTCCGAGCGGGCCGCCCGGCTCGAACCGGATGTCGTGGTCGAGCACGGGAAAGTGCGCCAGCACCGTGCCATCGGCCCGGATCAGCGCCAGGAAGCTGCCGGGCTCGCTGCCGATCCGGGCGTAGAAATTCTCGAAATATTCCGGAAGCACCGAGGCCTGGATCACGCCGGCAAAGCTGCCGTCCTGGTTGCTGCGGCGCCGGCCGACGCCGAAGAACCGCGACCCCTGATAGGGCGGCCGCGGCTTCAGCACCTCGCCGATATAGGTGCCGATGTCGCCCTGGGTATGGATGCGGAAGTAGTCCCGATCCGAGAAGTCGACGTCGGGAGCCGGCTGCACCAGGCTGTTGACGAGGGCGCGGCCGTTGGCATCGAACACCCAGACCGATTTCACCTGCGGCAGCGCCAGGGCGACCTGACGCAGCCGCTGGTGCAGGCCCTTGTCGTTGGCCACGATGTCGTCGTCGCGCATGCCGCGGATGACCTCGGTGACTTCGGCGAGGCTGCGATCGATGGTCTCGAACACCTTGAGCGCGTGCTCATGGGTGACATCGAGGGTCCGCTGGATCTCCTGGTCGGCGGCATCGCTGGTCGAGATCCACGACATTGCGGATGCAAACGCGAACAGCGCCAGCGGAAGGGCCAGCGAGGCGGCCATCATCCATTGCAGCAGTCTCAAGGAATTGCGGTGTGCGGTCTGCACGGGCGCTCCGGCTCCTTGCGGACCTTAACGCAAACCGTTGCGGCGGAGAAAGCGAATCCCCGCCTTGGCGGGCTGCCCGGGGGCTGCTTTGTCATTCCGCGGCCGCTCAAGGTTACCGGAGGCCGACCTGGATCGGTCAATTGGGAGCCAGCTCACGTCCGGGGCGCGGCGCGGACGGCGCGCGGTGCCATCACGGCCTCGTTAGCACTTCGCCGGCAGTCAAGCGGAAAATCGATCCGGATGCCGCCTCCGGACGCTGTTTTTAGGAGTTCTAAAACCTCTCACGGGCAAATGCTTGACCCTGTGACTACCTGCTGAAAAACAGGCCGCATGACAGGCGATCCAAACAACTCAGACGACATCCGGCTCGGGCATGCGGATCGCGGTTTTGTCGGCAAGATCATCAGGCTCGATGCGCTCGTGACGGGCTCATCGCTCGCTCCGCAGGAGCTGGAGCAGCGCCTGGTCGAGATGGGATTTGTGGAAGGCGCGCGCGTGGAAATCCTGCATGAGGGCACGATCCGGAGAGACCCGATCGCGGTGCGCGTCGACAACATCACGATCGCGCTGCGCCGGAGCGAAGCCATGGCTGTAATCGTAGAATGGCTGTGATCGTCGAATGACCACTGCATCCCTGCGTCTGGCGCTGGTCGGTGCGCCGAACACCGGCAAGACGTCGCTGTTCAACAGGCTGACCGGCAGCACCCAGAAGGTCGCCAACTATCCGGGCGTCACGGTCGAGCGCAAATCCGGCGGCTTCGTCACGCCGGAGGGCCGCAGCGTGACCGTGCTCGACCTGCCCGGCACCTATTCGCTGCGCGGCCGCAGCCCGGACGAGGAGATCACCCGCGACATCGTGCTCGGCCGCTTCGACGGCGAGGCGGTGCCCGATCTCGTGCTTTGCGTCGCCGACGCCACCAATCTGCGGCTGACCTTGCGGCTGGTGCTCGAGCTGAAGCGGGTCGGCCGGCCGATGATGCTCGTGCTCAACATGATCGATATCGCCAAGCGCCGCGGCGTTACGATCGACCTCGATCGGATGTCGCACGAGCTCGGCCTGCCGATCGTGACCGCGGTCGCGGTCCGCAAGGGCGGTGTCGACGAACTCGTGAAGCGGACCGACGAATTCCTGGCGAAGTCGCACGAGGCGGCGGCCAGCGAATGGACGGCGCCGACGATCGCCGATCTCAAGGCGGCGCAGCGCGAGGCGGACCGCATCATCGCCGCGGCGGTGACGCTGCCGGCCAAGCCCGACACGCTGACCAACCGGATCGATTCGGTCGTGCTGCATCCGGTCTGGGGTCTCATGATCCTGGCCGTGATCCTGTTCGTGATGTTCCAGGCGGTGTTCACCTGGGCGCAGCCGGCGATGGAGCTCTTGTCGGACAGCTTCGCCGCGCTCGGGCAGTTGATCCATGACATCCTGCCCGAAAGCTGGAGCCTGTTGCAGAGCTTCCTGCAGAACGGCGTGATCTCCGGCGTCGGCAGCGTGATCGTGTTCCTGCCGCAGATCATCATCATCTTCCTGTTCATCCTGCTGCTGGAAGATTTCGGCTACATGGCGCGCGCCGCGTTCCTGATGGACCGCATCATGGGCGGCGCCGGGCTGCATGGCCGCGCCTTCATCCCGCTGCTGTCGAGCTTTGCCTGCGCCATCCCCGGCATCATGGCGACGCGGGTGATCGACAACCCGCGCGACCGCCTCACCACGATCCTGATCGCGCCATTGATGACCTGCTCGGCGCGCATTCCGGTCTACACGCTGATCATCTCGGCCTTCGTCCCGTCGACTACACTGTGGGGCTTCGTCAATCTGCAGGGGCTCGTGATGTTCGGCCTCTATGCCGCCGGCATCACCAGCGCCCTGACGGTCTCGGCAATCGCAAAATTCTTCCTGTGGCGCGAGCATGCGCCGGCGCCGTTCATGCTGGAGTTGCCCGATTACAAGATCCCGCGGCTGCGCAGCATCGCGATCGGCGTGTTCAATCGCGCCAAGATGTTCCTCTATCGCGCCGGCACCACGATTCTCTCGATGATGGTGCTGATCTGGTTCCTGGCGTCGTTCCCGACCGCGCCCGCGGGCGCGGAGGGACCGGCGATCAATTACAGCTTTGCGGCGATGATCGGCCATGCGCTGGAGCCGCTGCTGCGGCCGATCGGCTTCAACTGGCAGATCGCGGTGGCGCTGATCCCGGGCATGGCGGCGCGCGAAGTCGCGGTCGCGGCGCTCGGCACCGTCTATTCGATCGAGGGCGGCAAGGAAGCGGCGGATGCGATCGGCCAGGTGCTGGCGCAGAAATGGACGCTGGCGACCGCGCTGTCGATGCTGGTCTGGTACATCTTCGCCCCGCAATGCGCCTCGACGCTCGCGGTGATCCGCCGCGAGACCGGCGGCGCGAAGTGGATGGTGGTGACGTTCCTGTACATGCTGGCGCTGGCCTATGCTGCGAGCTTCCTCACCTTCAACCTAGCGCGGGCGCTGGGCCTCAACTAGTTCAGGTGCCGCGTTCCGTCGCGGCCGCGACGGGTGCAATAGGCCGCGCGACCAAGTAGAGTCGACTCGCGGGCGCCTCGCGCGTCCACGGGTTCCCTGCGAGACCACGCAATGTCGACGTTCGGCCTGGAGCGGGTATTTTCGCCTCGAAGCATCGCGGTGGTCGGCGGCAGCCCGCGCCCGTCGTCGCTCGGCGCTGCGGTGCTCAGAAACATCAAGGCGAGCGGCTTTGCCGGCAAGGTCGGCGTCGTCAACCGGCACTATTCCGAAGTCGACGGCGAGCCGACCGTTCCCGATCTGAAGTCGCTGCCATTCGTTCCCGACCTCGTCGTGATCAGCGCACCGGCGGCTGCGGTTCCGGAGATCGTCGCGGAGGCGGGTCACGCCGGGGTTGCCGGCGCGGCGATCCTGTCGGCCGGTCTCGGCCACGGCGCGGGCTCGCTTGCGGAGGCCGCGGGACAGACCGCGCGGCGACATGGCATGCGCCTGATCGGGCCGAATTGCCTCGGCGTCATGGTGCCGCGCGCCAAGCTCAATGCGAGCTTTGCCTCGCATCAGCCCTCGGACGGACATGTCGCATTGATCTCGCAGTCCGGCGCGGTCGCGTCGGCGATGATCGAATGGGCGGCCGAGCGGCGGCTCGGGTTCTCCGGCATCGCATCGATCGGCGATCAGCTCGATGTCGACGTCGCCGACCTGCTGGATTATTTCGCGCTCGACGATCATACCGGCGCGATCCTGATCTACCTCGAGGCGGTCAAGGACGCGCGCAAGTTCATGTCGGCGGCACGCGCCGCGGCGCGCATGAAGCCGGTCATCATCGTCAAGTCGGGACGGATGGCGCAGGGCGCAAAGGCCGCCGCGACCCACACCGGTGCGCTGGCCGGTTCCGATGCGGTCTATGATGCCGCGTTCCGCCGCGCCGGCATGCTGCGCGTCTACGATCTTCGACAATTGTTCGATTGCGCCGAGCTGCTCGGCCGCGGCTTCGTCCCGCGCGGCAACCGGCTGGCGATCCTGACCAATGGCGGCGGGCTCGGCATCCTCGCGACCGACCGGTTGGCCGAGCTCGGCGGCGTTCCCGCGACGCTCGCGACCGAGACGATCGAGCGGCTCGACAAGGTGCTGCCGTCGGGCTGGTCGTGCGCCAACCCGGTCGACATCGCCGGCGACGCCGATGCGGCCCGCTACGTCGTGGCGCTCAACGCGCTGCTCGATGACGCGAACAGTGACGCAGTGCTGGTGGCGAACGTCGAGACCGCGGTGGCGCCGGCCATGGGAATTGCGGAGGCGGTGGCGCAATGCGTGCGCGATCGCAGGACCAAGCGGAGTGCGGTCGCAGCACTGGTGCTTGCGGCCTGGGTCGGCGCCGACGAGCGCACTGGCGCGATCTTCGAGGCGGCGCGGATTCCGCATTTCCCGACCGAGGACGATGCGGTGCGCGCCTTCATGTATCTGGTGCGCTATCGCGAGGCCTCCACGGCGCTCGCCGCGATCCCGCCCGGCGTCGCATCGGTCTTCACGCCGGAGACCGCGACGGCGCGGCACGTCGTCGTGAAGGCATTGTCGGAGGGGCGCGCCTGGCTCGATCCGGCCGAGATCGTCGCGCTGTTCGAGGCGTACGGCATTCCGATCGTGACGACACTCGTCGCCGAGAGTGCCGAGGACGCCGCCGAGAAGGCCGCGCCGTTCCTCGCCGAGGGCCACGCGATCGTGGTCAGGGTGCTCTCGCGCGACATCCGGCACGCCTCCGCTGTCGGCGGGGTGATCCTCGACCTGCGCACCAAGGACAGCGTCATCGAGGCCGCCAGGACCGTCATGGCGCGGGCACGGAGCGCGCGGCCGGATGCCACCCTGCAGGGCGTGACGATCCAGCCGATGATCGTGCGGCGCGCGGCGCGCGAATTGATTCTCGGCATCGCCGACGATCCGACCTTCGGTCCGGTGATCGTGTTCGGCCGCGGCGGTCCCGCGGTCGAGGTGATCAACGACAAGGCGCTGGCGCTGCCGCCGCTCGACATGAATCTCGCGCGTGAGCTTGTCGGGCGCACCCGGGTCTCGCGGCTGCTCGGCGGCTATGGCGATGTACCCGCCGTCCCGGCCGATGTGGTGCCGCTCACCCTGGTCAAGCTGGCGCAGATGGCCGCCGACATTCCCGAGGTCGCCGAGCTCGATATCAATCCGATGCTGGCGGACGACAGCGGCGTGCTGGCGCTCGATGCGCGGGTCGCGATCCGCAAGCCGGCGCGGCTGTTTGCCGGCCACACCAGGCTCGCAGTCAGGCCCTATCCGTCGCAATGGGAGGGCGAGCTTGCGCTACGCGACGGCTCGCGCGTCACGGTGCGTCCGATGCGGCCGGAGGACGAGCCGATGGTCGAAGGCTTCTTCCGGCGCGTCACCGCCGAAGACCTCAGGCTGCGCTTCTTCCACGCGATGAAGGAATTCTCGCACGCGTTCATCGCGCGCCTGACCCAGCTCGACTATGCCCGCGCGATGGCCTTTGTGGCGCTCGATCCGACGACCGGCGAGATGATGGGTGCGGTCCGGCTGCATTCGGACTCGCTCTACGAGAACGCCGAATATGCGATCCTGCTGCAGTCCGATCTGAAGGGCAGAGGGCTCGGCTGGGCGCTGATGCAGCTCCTGATCCACTATGCGCGGTCGGAGGGATTGCAGCGCCTGTCCGGCCAGGTGCTGACCGAGAACACCACGATGATCGGGATGTGCCGCGAGCTCGGCTTTACCGCGACGATGGATTCGGACGATCACAGCATCGTCGACGTCATGCTCGACCTTCGCAAGCCGGGCGTCGATGCGATCGGCGCTGATATCCTGATCCGGCCCGCTGCGGCTGGCCGCTTGGTCGATTGAAGCGGTTCACAGACAGGCCGTGCTGCGTTGAAGCGTGGTCGCTGGCGTACCGGACGCGTCTACAACGTTCCAGCCTATGCTCCCGGTCTCAATATTCTCCTGAAGCAGGACCACATCGGATGTCGCGTCCGATACGTCGTGTCGTCGCGAGGCGACGCGACGCAGGCGTATGGCGCGATCGGCGGTCAGGAAGACGCCACGGAACTCAACCTTGCCGTTGCGAGCGACGACTTCTGCGGCATCACGCTCGGCCGGCTTCAGGAATGCCGCGTCGAGGATCACCGAGATCCCCTGGGCAAGGGTGCGCTCGGCGTGTTCGAGCATGGCCCGATAAACGCGATCGGAAGCTTCAGGAGTATATGTCGCCGCCGGAAGGGTGGTGTGCTCGCTTACGTCATGAAGTTGTTTGCGAATGACGTCGGAGCGCAACACCAGGGCGCCGGGCGGCGGCGCGACCAGGTGCGCGATGTCACGGGCCAGCACGCTCTTGCCCGTGCCTGACTTTCCGCCGATCGCGAGCAGGATGGGGCGCTCCGGTGCGACGAGCCGAAGCGCGAGGTCGAAGTATCTGCTCGCAATTGCCGCAATCGCTTGATCGTGCGGATGTTGCTGCCGCTTGGTGAGGAGTACGTTGGCCCGGATCGCAGCGCGAATTGAGAGAAACAGCGGCAGCAGGGAGAGCGCACTCGATTGTTCGGACCAGGAGGCCTGCATGTAGCTGTTGAATAGCCTGTTGGCGGTAACAATGCTCCCCGACGCCAGGAGATCCATCAGGGGAAATGCGAAATCGTACAGAACATCCGTTGTCGCGATATCCGGGTCAAATTCGATCGCGTCGAACAGGACCGGCTTGCCGTCAATCAAGACGATATTGCCGAGATGTGCGTCGCCGTGGCAGCGACGTACCTGGCCCGATGCCGCGCGGGCGCGCAGAAGCCCGCGACTCCGCGCCAGTTCGCGATGACTCAATTCATGCAGTTTGTCGATGCTGTCGCGCGCGAGGTCTGGCGCGCTTCTGAACTGCTCCGTGTTGCGGTCGATGATCACGGGAAGCGAGGCAAGCCAGTTCGATCGATCGCTGATGGCGGCCGCTCGATGAGAATCGAGCAGGACGGCGGCCAGATCGTCGCCGAGTTCCGCCGCGTGGGCGTCCGGTGCAAGGCGGTCGAGAGTCCTGCTTTCGTCAAAACGGGCCATTTCAACCGCCCACTCGACAACGGGGCCAGCCCCTCCGATTGCCAGGCCGTCGCGTTCGCGCGTGATTGGGATCACTCCACGATAGATCGAGGGCGCGTGGCGCTTGTTGACAGCGATTTCGTCCTCGCAAGCACGCCGTCGCTTCTCCAGCGTCGAGAAGTCCAGATAAGGGAGCTTGACCGCTCGCTTGACCTTCAGGACACGCGAGGGTTCGAGGAAGACGATCGAACAGTGAGTATCGATTCGTTGCACGGCTACGTTTGGCCGCCCCGATCCGGCCAGAAACGACAACACGGCGGCCTGCCCGGCTTCGCCTGTCGCCCCATCGGTTGATGGCGCCGGCGTCGTCATGGTTTCAGAACGGCTGCGCCGACAAGCCCGCCGTCCCGCAGGCGCGCGAGCGCTTCGTTCGCGTGATCGAGCGGGAAAACGGTGACATGCACTCGGAGTCCGGCGCGCGCCGCGGCCTTCAGAAAGTCGATGCCATCCTGTCGGGTCAGGTTGGCGACCGATAAGATCTGCCGCTCTCCCCAAAGGATGCTGTACGGAAAGCCCGGGATGTCCGACATATGAATGCCGGCGCAGACCACGCGGCCACCTTTGCGCAGTGCACGCAGTGCAAGCGGGACAAGAGGGCCGGCGGGCGCGTAGATGATCGCGGCATCAAGCTCTGCCGGCGGCCGATCTTCTGAAGCTCCGGCCCAGCATGCGCCGAGTGACAATGCCAGATGCTGTGCGTCGGTGTCGTCCCTGCGGGTGAAGGCGTAGACGCCCCGTCCTTGCCAGCGGGCCACTTGCGCGACAATGTGTCCCGCCGCGCCGAATCCATAAATGCCGAGTTTGCGGCCGTCGCCGGCCATCACCAACGAGCGCCAGCCGATCAGGCCAGCGCACAGCAGCGGTGCAAGCTCGGCATCCTCGCCGTGCTCGCCGAGCGGGAAGCAGTAGCGCGCGTCCGCTACCAGATGGGTCGCAAAGCCGCCGTCGCGCGTATAGCCGGTGAACAGCGGGTCATCGCAGAGGTTTTCCTTGCCCTCTCGGCAGTAAGGACAGCGTCCGCAAGTCGAGCCGAGCCAGGGAACGCCGACGCGGGTACCGAGAAGGGCATCGCTTGCGCCGTCACCGATTGCGTCGATGCGGCCGACCACCTCGTGGCCGGGAACGATCGGATAGGCGATGTTCGGCAATTCTCCGTCGACCACATGCAGGTCGGTGCGGCAAACGCCGCAGGCGCCGATCCTGACGCGCACCTCGCCACGGCCCGGAACCGGATCCGGCCGTTCCACATATTGCAGCCGCGCGCCGTGCGCGGGCAGGATCATGGCGTGCATGACGGACCTCACTCCGGTCTGTGACCCTCCTTTGATCACGAGACATTGGCCCTGTTTTGATCTCCGTCAACGCCGATCGGCGGTTCCAGTTTCGGCTCGCCGGCAATGCGAAGGGATCAGCCGCGGATGAATTTCGGCAGGAAACGACCGCCTGCAGGACAATGTGGATTGTTGGCATTCGCGCGCCGAGCGGGCACGGCGGTCGGCACAGCGACAGCTCGATCAGGCCATCCGCGGGCGCATCATGAAGGTTGTCGCGCCAATGAGGAGCTCGCACACCGGGCTTGCCGCGTGCGAGGCGACAATGGCGGTAGGTGCCGCCGCCATGACAGAGGCCTGGACGCGGCATGCGGCGGCGCGCCGATAGCGGCGCCGGCCGCGGCTCTGTCGGATCAGATCTGGCGTTCGACCATCTTGAACTTGAGCTCGGCGATCGCTTCCGAGGGATTGAGTCCCTTCGGGCACGCCTTGGCGCAGTTCATGATGGTGTGGCAGCGATAGAGCCGGAACGGATCCTCGAGATTGTCGAGGCGTTCGCCGGTCGCTTCATCGCGGGAGTCGGTGACCCAGCGCGTCGCCTGCAACAGTGCGGCGGGACCGAGGAAGCGCTCGCTGTTCCACCAGTAGCTCGGACAGGAGGTCGAGCAGCAGGCGCACAGGATGCACTCGTAGAGACCGTCGAGTTTCTCGCGGTCCTCGTGACTCTGCCTCCACTCCTTCTGCGGCGTCGGCGTCGTGGTCTTCAGCCACGGCTCGATCGAGGCATACTGGGCGTAGAAGTTGGTGAGGTCGGGGACGAGGTCCTTCACCACCGGCTGGTGCGGCAGCGGATTGACCTTCACCGCGCCGCCGGCGCCGACGTCGTGCATCGACTTGGTGCAGGCCAGCGTGTTCTGGCCGTCGATGTTCATCGCGCAGGAGCCGCAGACGCCTTCGCGGCACGAGCGGCGGAAGGTCAGCGTCGGGTCGATGTGGTTTTTGATCCAGATCAGACCGTCCAGCACCATCGGGCCGCAGTCGTGGGTGTCGACATAATAGGTGTCGACGCTCGGATTCTTGCCGTCGTCCGGGTTCCAGCGATACACCCGGAATTCGCGCGTCTCGGTGGCGCCGGCCGGCTTCGGCCAGGTCTTGCCGCCGGAAATCTTCGAATTCTTCGGAAGTGCGAATTCAACCATGCTTGCTCGCCTTCGTTCTCAGTAGACCCGCGCCTTCGGCGGGATGTACTGCACGTCGTTGGTCATCGTGTAGTCGTGGACGGGACGGTATTCGATCGCGGTCTTGCCGGCCGGATCGATCCAGGTCAGCGTGTGCTTCATCCAGTTCTTGTCGTCGCGGGCAGAGAAGTCCTCACGCGCATGCGCGCCGCGGCTTTCGGTGCGGTTGGCCGCCGAGTCCATCGTCACGACCGCCTGCACGATCAGATTGTCGAATTCCAGCGTCTCGATCAGGTCGGAATTCCACACCAGCGAGCGGTCCGAGACCGAGATGTCGCTGACGCCGCCATAGACCTTGTGGATCAGGTTCTGGCCTTCCTGCAGCACTTCGCCGGTGCGGAACACCGCGCAATTGTTCTGCATCACGTGCTGCATGCTGTCGCGCAGCTTGGCGGTCGGGGTGCCGCCGGAGGCGTGACGGAAGTGATCGAGCCGGCCGAGCGCGCGGTCGGCCGAATCCTTCGGCAGCTCGGGCTGCTTGGCGTTCGCCGTCAGCTTGTCGGCAAGGCGGAGTGCTGCGGCGCGGCCGAACACCACGAGGTCGATCAGCGAGTTGGAGCCGAGGCGGTTGGCGCCATGCACCGAGACGCAGGCGGCCTCGCCGATCGCCATCAGGCCCGGCACCACCGAATTGTCGTCGCCGTTGCGCTTGGTCAGCACCTCGGCGTGATAGTTCGTGGCGATGCCGCCCATGTTGTAGTGCACGGTCGGCACGATCGGGATCGGCTCGCGGGTGACGTCGACATTGGCGAAGATCTTCGCCGATTCCGAGATGCCTGGCAGCCGCTCATGCAGCACCTTCGGATCGAGGTGATCGAGGTGCAGGAAGATGTGATCCTTCTTCTTGCCGACGCCGCGGCCTTCGCGGATCTCGATCGTCATCGCGCGCGAGACCACGTCGCGTGAGGCGAGGTCCTTGGCCGACGGTGCGTAGCGCTCCATGAAGCGCTCGCCCTCGGAATTGACGAGATAGCCGCCTTCGCCGCGGGCGCCCTCGGTGACGAGGCAGCCTGAGCCGTAGATGCCGGTCGGATGGAACTGGACGAACTCCATGTCCTGCAGCGGCAGGCCGGCGCGCAGCACCATGCCGCCGCCATCGCCGGTGCAGGTGTGTGCCGAGGTGCAGGAGGCGTAGGCGCGGCCATAGCCGCCGGTCGCGAGAATCGTGGTCTGGGCGCGGAAGCGATGCAGCGTTCCGTCGTCGAGCTTGAGCGCGATCACGCCGCGGCAGACGCCCTGGTCGTCCATAATCAGGTCGATGGCGAAGAATTCGATGAAGAACTCGGCCGCATGGCGCAACGACTGGCCGTACATCGTGTGCAGCATGGCGTGGCCGGTGCGGTCGGCGGCGGCACAGGTGCGCTGCGCCTGGCCCTTGCCGTAGTCCAGGGTCATGCCGCCGAACGGGCGCTGGTAGATCTTGCCGTCCTCGGTGCGCGAGAACGGGACGCCCCAATGCTCGAGCTCATAGACCGCGTCGGGTGCGTTGCGCACCATGTATTCGATCGCGTCCTGGTCGCCGAGCCAGTCCGATCCCTTCACGGTGTCGTACATGTGCCAGCGCCAGTCGTCCTGATGCATGTTGCCGAGCGAGGCCGAGATGCCGCCCTGCGCCGCAACGGTGTGCGAGCGGGTCGGGAACACCTTGGTGATGCAGGCGGTGCGCAGGCCTGCTTCCGAGCAGCCGACCACGGCGCGCAGGCCGGCGCCGCCGGCGCCGACCACGACGACGTCGTAGGTGTGGTCCTGGATCGGGTAGGCCTTGCCGTTCGTGGCCGGGCCACCATTGGCGGCCTTGCCGTTTCCTTCACCGGCCATGGGTCAAACTCCCGACGACAATTTGAGGATTGCGTAGATCGAGGCCAATGCGACCGCGACGCAGAAGAAGTTGTTCGCCATCACGCTGGCGATCTTCAGCTTCTCGTTATGGATGTAGTCCTCGATCACGACCTGCATGCCGATCTTCATGTGCCAGGTGCTGGCGACGATGAAGAGCAGCAGGATGATGGCGATCGGGATCGAGCCGAGGATCTGCGCCGCGCCGGCATGGTTGCGGCCGATCAGCATGATCACCACGACGATCACGGGGACGATCAGGAGCGTCATCGCAACCGCGGTGAGGCGCTGGCGCCAGAAGTCGCCGGTGCCGGTATGGGCGGAGCCGAGGCCGCGGACGCGCTCCAGCGGCGTGCGCATCGAGGAAGGGCCGCTCATCGTCCACCTCCAACGGCGTAGGCAATGATCCAGATCAGCACCGTCAGCGCGATGCCGGCGACCAGCGCGCCCCAGGTCAGGGCTTCGCGCTCATTGGCCTTGAAGCCGTAGCCGAGGTCCCAGACGAAATGCCGGATGCCGCTGCACAGATGGTGCATCAGCGCCCATGTGTAGCCGAACAACGATCAGCTTGCCGATCGCGCTGCCGGTGAAGGCCTGGACATTGGCATAGGCGGAGGGGCCGGAGGCGGCTGCGATCAGCCACCAGGCGAGCAGCAGGGTGCCGAAATAGAGGGCCAGACCTGTGCCACGGTGGACGATGGACAGCGCCATCGTCAGCGTCCACCGGTAGGTCTGCAAATGGGGTGAAAGCGGTCGTTCGATCCTGGCGGTCATCGGCGGGCTTTATGATGTGAGGGACCGCGGCCGGCCCATCGGGGAACGCGGTAGATGAATTCTATTTACGGAGTCGGATCACGCCGCGCAACGGCCAAATAGCCTTCGGTCGAACCGAAGTTCATTACTAGCTTTGCCGAATTCTGATTGATCCGCAGCGTGGTATACCAGATGCAAGGTTGAACGAACCAAGAAATGAATGTAAATATCTGTTTCGGTTCGGTTCGACTATCGGCTTCCCGACGGGCTCCGGAAGGCGTCGGTTTTGCCCCACTGTTCCACCAGATAATCGACAAATGCCCTGATCTTAGGCGATGCGAGGCGCGACGGTTGAAGCATCAGATGCAGCGGCGTCGGGGCGGGTTCATGGTCGATGAGCAGGCGCTTGAGGCGGCCGCTCACGAGATCGGGCTGCACCTGCCAGGACGGCACGCGAACGATGCCCGCGCCCTCCCGCGCCGCACTAACCAGCGCATCGAGGCTATTCATCCAGAGCCGACCGGATATGCGGAATTTGCGACCCGTCTTCGTGCCGTCGGCAAAGCGCCAGTCGGCGCTACCAGGCGAATCGGAAAACACCAGGCAATCATGCGCCGACAGCTCGGCCGGTGTTCGCGGCTCGCCGCGTCGGTCCAGATAATCCGACGATGCGCAAACGATCATCTGGAGGTCGGCGAGCTTGCGCGCGACGAGTTGCGAGTCGCGAAGCCGGCCGATGCGGATCGCCAGATGGATATCCTCCTCGACCATGTCGACGGCGCGATCGACCAACAGCAGGTCGACGGAGAGCGCCGGATAGCGGCGCAGAAACTCGACCAGCAGCGGTGCGATCACGAGCCGCCCGATCAGGCTTGGCGAGCTGACGCGGATTCGCCCCGATGGCTGATGCGGGTCGCGCGCCAGCGCCCCCTCGATCTCCTTCAGCTCGCCGAGAATCGATTTCGCACGGTCGTAGAGAATTCGGCCGTCATCGGTCAGCGCGAGCTGGCGGGTGGTGCGCAGCAGCAGGCGGGTGCCGAAATGCGCTTCCAATGCGCTGATCTGCCGACTCACTGCGGTCAGCGAACTCGGCAGCGAGCGCGCCGCCGCCGACAGGCTGCCGGTCTCAACCGCGCGGACAAAGGCCGCCATCGCCGCAAGCTGGTCCAAGCTCGATCCTTCCGCATTTCGCAAGAGAGCCTGCTCAACGGCATAGATACTCCCGCCCTGCAGAAGGGTCTAGCTTGTCGGCCTGAGACGTGAGGAGCCCGACATGGCCTCGATTTCCAGTCGACCTGATTCCATCGAACGCCGCGGGGCACACCGCCGTGCCGACGCCGACGATCCGGCCGACCTGCTTGTGTTCTGTTGCGTCGGGTTGCTAATCGACGCTCTGGCGCTGCTGATATCGGGCGCGGCGCATGCGATCCCACTCCGTCTTGGCATGATCGCGGGCGCTGCGCCGCTGGCAGCCCTGGTGGCATTGTGGCTGGCCGATCGCGCCCACAGAGACGGGTCCTGAGGGGCGGGAAATGATGATGGCTGGACTTGATCTCGTCGAGCTTGTCGAACTCGCGCTGCTGCTGATCGCGGTCGGTGCGCTGTCCGGCTTCCTCGCCGGCCTGTTCGGCATCGGCGGCGGCGCGATCCTGGTGCCGGTGTTCTACGAATGCTTCCGTCTCGCCGGCGTCCCGCTCGAAGTGCGGATGCCGCTCTGCATCGGGACCTCGCTCGCGATCATCATCCCGACTTCGCTGAGCTCGTTCCGCGCGCATTATCGTCGCGGCGCGGTCGATATGACGATCCTGAAGCGCTGGTGGCTGCCGATTCTGATCGGCGTCGCCGCCGGCAGCGTCACCGCGCGCTTCGCACCGGAGCGGCTGTTCAAGATCGTGTTCGTGATGGTGGCCTGGTCGGCGGCGGCGCGGCTGCTATTGGCGCGCGAGACCTGGAAGCTCGGCGACGACGTGCCGAAGGGATTTTTGATGCGCGTCTACGGCTTCTTCGTCGGCCTGCTGTCGACGCTGATGGGCATTGGCGGCGGCCTGTTCGCCAATTTGCTGATGACCTTCTACGGCCGGCCGATCCATCAGGCGGTCGCGACCTCGTCCGCACTTGCGGTGCTGATCTCGATCCCGGGCGCTCTAGGTTATGTCTATGCCGGCTGGCCGGCCGCCGCGCGCTTCCCGGACGTCGCCGCGCTGCAGCTGCCGTTCGCGCTCGGCTACGTCTCGCTGATCGGCGCGCTGCTGGTGATGCCGACCACGCTCGTCACCGCGCCGCTCGGCGTCAAGGTCGCGCATGCGCTGTCGAAGCGAGCGCTTGAGGTGGCGTTTGGCGCGTATCTCTTCATCGTCGGCGGACGGTTCGTGATCAGCCTGCTGGGTGGGCATTAACCCGTAGCCCGGATGGAGCGAAGCGTAATCCGGGACTCTTGCAGGTGATGGACTGAACTGCACCCCTGATGTGAGACACGATAATCAGGGACAGGTGCCAACCGCCTGGTGCGGCTGGGCGGGTTGATGGGTTAGGGCCGCGACGCGGGGCTGCTGCGCAGCAGCCCCGCGTCGCGGTAGGTTTGCTTCGAACTCGGCCGGCGGCCGGTAGGCCAGGGCCGAGTGCAGCCGTTGACGATTGTACACGTCTTCGATGAAGGCGCCGATCGCATTTCTGGCATGCTGCGCATCGCGGTAGGTCTGACCGTTGACCTCCTCCTGTTTGAGGGTCTTCATGAAGCTCTCCGCCCTGGCGTTGTCATAGGGATTGCCGACCCGGCTCATGCTGGGAGCAATGTCGCGCTGCTGGAGCAGTTCGGTGTAGTTGCCGCAGGCGTATTGGATCCCGCGGTCGGAGTGGTGGATCAGGCTGCCGGGCGTCGGTTGGCGCGCCGCCAGCGCCATCGAGAGCGCGGCAACCGCCAGACGAGCTTCCAGATGCGTCTCCAGGGCCCAGCCGACCACGCGCCGGCTGAAGGCATCGAGCACGATGGCGAGATAGGCGAACTCCTCCCGCAGACGAATGTAAGTGATGTCCGCCACCCAGAGCTGGTCGAGGCCATCAGGCACCATGCCGCGGGCCAGGTTCGGGACCACCCGCCACGGATGGCGCGAGTCCGTCGTAACCGGCACGAACGGCCGCTGCCGCAAACACAGCAGATTATCCTCGCGCATCAGGCGCAGCACGCGTTTGTGGTTCACCGCAAAGCCCTCGCGGCGCAACTGCGCGGCGATCCGCCGATAGCCGTAATGCCTGTAAGAAAGCGCCAGCCGCTGGATCGCGTCCCGCACGCCAACCTCTTCGGCACGTGGCGCGGAAGCCGCCCAGTGCCGGTAATAGCCGGCCCGGCTGACACCAGCCAACCGGCACATCCGTTCGATCGTCAGTTCGCCTTGCTGCGAGGGGACCGTCATCGCTTGGATGACCGCGTAGACCCCGTCACGCCAGGCTCGCTGCTCGGCCGGCGTGCTTCCTTGACCCGCCGCAAGGCTTGCCGAAAAAATCCAGTTCAATCTGCTGCTGGCCGATCTTGCGCTCAAGTTCCGCAATCCGCTCCGGCGCACCAGGGTCAGCAGCCGCGACTTCGCGCGCCCGCACCCTCACTCTCGGCGCAACGGCATCGCTCTTGCGCGGCCGACCGATCGGTCGCAGGGCTTCCGCCCCGCCCGCACGAAACAGATCGCGCCACGCGTACAGATCCTTGCGCAGCACCTTCAGCTCTTGCGAAAGCGCCCTGATGCGCTCCCCCGCCAGAATGCGGCGGACTGCCTCGAGCTTGAACTCGCGGCTGAAAACACGGGGTGATTTGTTGGGCATCCGTTCTCCGTTAGAGAACTGTCCCTAATTTCCCGTGTCTCACTTTTGGGGTGCACTCCAGACCGGTCCCCGGATTTCGCTTCGCTCCATCCGGGCTACGAAACTACTTCGCGTAGATATCCTTATACTTATCCCGCAGAATATTCTTCTGCACCTTGCCCATCGCGTTGCGCGGCAATTCGTCGACGACGAAGACGCGCTTGGGCATCTTGAATTTGGCGAGCCGTCCGTCGAGCGCCTTCAGCACCGAGGCCTCGCTGACCTCGGCGCCCTTGCTGCAGACCAGCACGGCGGTGACGCCTTCGCCGAAATCGGCATGCGGCACGCCGATCACGGCCGACTCGATCACGCCGGGCATGGCGTCGATCTCGCTCTCGATCTCCTTCGGATAGACGTTGAAGCCGCCGGAGATCACGAGATCCTTGCCGCGGCCGAGGATGTGGACATAGCCCTTGTCGTCGATCTTGCCGAGGTCGCCGGTGATGAAGAAGCCGTCGCCGCGGAATTCGGACTTGGTCTTCTCCGGCATGCGCCAGTAACCCCTAAACACGTTCGGACCCTTGACCTCGATCATGCCGATCGTCTCCCGCGCGAGCTCCTTGCCGGTCTCGGGATCGGTGACCCGTACCGAGACGCCGGGCAGCGCGAAGCCGACCGCGCCGGGCACCCGATCGCCGTCATAGGGGTTCGAAGTGTTCATGTTGGTCTCGGTCATGCCGTAGCGTTCGAGCACGGCGTGGCCGGTGCGCGCGGACCATTCGCGATGGGTGTCGGCGAGCAGCGGCGCCGAGCCCGAGATGAACAGCCGCATGTGCCTGGTGGCGTCCTTGTTCAGGCCGGGATTCTGCAACAGGCGGGTGTAGAAGGTCGGCACGCCCATCATCACGGTGGCGCGGGCCATCAGCTTGATGATCACGTCCGGATCGAACTTCGGCAGGAAGATCATCGAGGCGCGCGCGAACAGCGTCACGTTGCTCGCCACGAACAAGCCGTGGGTGTGATAGATCGGCAGCGCGTGGATCAGCACGTCCTGGTCGGTGAAGCGCCAATAGTCGACCAGCGAGTACGAATTGGATGCCAGATTGTCGTGCGACAGCATGGCGCCCTTGGAGCGGCCGGTGGTGCCCGACGTGTAGAGGATCGCGGCGAGATCGTCATTGCCGCGGAGCACGGTGGTGAAGTCCTTGCTCGCCTTGTCGGCGGCTTCGGTCAGCGAGCCCTCGCCGCTGGAATCGAGCGTCTCGACCTTCGCGCCGACCTTGGCCGCGATCACCTTGATGCCGTCGAGCTTCGAGGGATCGCAGACCACCAGCGCCGGCTCGGCGTCGGTGATGAAGTATTCGAGCTCGTTCAGCGTATAGGCGGTGTTGAGCGGCAGATAGACGCCGCCGGCGCGCACGGTGGCGAGATAGAGCACCAGCGCCGAGACCGATTTCTCGGTCTGTGCCGCGACGCGGTCGCCCGGCTTGACGCCGCGTGCAACCAGCACGTTCGCCATCTGGCCGGCGCGCGCGATCAAATCTCCGTAGGAGATGCGGCTGCCGTCGAGCTGCTCGATCGCCAGCCGGTTGGGGTCGTCGAGGCCGTCGAACAGGCGGGAAAACAGGTTGGCGTTGGTGGTCGTGTTCATGCAACATCCCCTGAGGGGCGAAAGCGCCGGTAAGAGTCCGGCTGGATTAGCAAAAACGCCCTTCGGAAAGCAACGGAGACAGTTTGCATGACAAACAATGGGAAACGCGTGGCCTGGGTCACCGGCGGTGGAACGGGAATCGGTGAATCCGGGGCGGAATTCCTGGCTGCGGACGGCTGGACGGTAGTGGTTTCCGGCCGCCGCAAGGAAGAGTTGGACCGCGTGGTCGCCAACATCACGAAAAAGGGCGGCAAGGCCGAGGCGATCCCGCTCGACGTCAGCAGCAAGGCCGACGTCAACAAGGCGGCCGAGGCGATCGTCGCCAAGCATGGCCGCATCGACCTCCTGGTCAACAGCGCCGGCATCAATGTGCCGAAGCGCAGCTGGGCCGACATGGAACTGGAAGGCTGGGACAAGCTGGTCGAGGTCAACCTCAACGGCGTGCTCTACTGCATGCGTGCGGTGCTGCCGACCATGCGCAAGCAGAAGGACGGCTGCATCATCAACGTCGCCTCCTGGGCCGGCCGCCACGTCTCGAAGATGCCGGGCCCGGCCTACACCACGACCAAGCACGCGGTGCTGGCGCTGACCCATTCCTTCAACATGGACGAATGCATCAACGGCCTGCGCGCCTGCTGCCTGTCGCCGGGCGAGGTCGCAACCCCGATCCTGAAGCAGCGGCCGGTGGTGCCGAGCGAAGCCGAGCAGGCCAAGATGCTGCAGCCCGAGGATTGCGGCCGCACCATCGCCTTCGTCGCCAGCATGCCGGCACGGGTCTGCATGAACGAGATCCTGATCAGCCCGACGCACAACCGCGGCTTCATCCAGACCCCGGCGAACAGGGATTGATTGAAGCTGCGTAGCCCGGATGCAGCGAAGCGTAATCCGGGCTACAAGCTTGGCCGGGACGACAGTGTGCCATTAATCTGCAGTCCGGATTAGCGAGCGCTCTACCTCACTCGCTGATCTCGTTCAGCTCCTTGCCGGTATGCTCCGGCACGAACAGGAACACGCCGATCGCCATCGCGATCATCAGCACGGGGATGCAGAGGAACGCCAGGGCGAACGAGCCGGTGTGCTGCTGGAGCGCGATCGAGACGAAGGGGAACAGCACGAAGCCGACGAAATAGGCGATCGCCCAGACCACGCCGTTGGCGGCGCCGCGGATGCGGGTCGGGAAGATTTCCGCGGTCAGCGTCGTGCTCGGGCCCCAGAAGCCGAGGAAGCCAAGACACCAGAGAAGCCCGAACGTCCATAGCAGCACACGGTCCTCGGAATAGACCCACAGCGTCATGAAGATCGCGCCCTCGATCAGGGTGATGATGAAGGTGCGGCGGCGGCCGATCTTGTCGATCAGCCAGCCGACCAGGCACAGGCCGAGGAAGCCGCACAGGCCGTAGAACACGTAGAACAGGCTGTATTCCGCGGTCGACCAGTGCTTCTCGGTCGACAGATAGAGCGGCATCCAGGCGCCGACGGTGCCGTAGATGCAGGTCGAGGCGCAGGCCACGAACAACGCGACCAGGGTCGACGGCAGCACGTCGGGCATGAACACCTGGCGGATGCCGACCGACTTCGCCTTGGTGAACCAGTTGCGGTCGTCGTCGCTGACCGTGCCGCCGCGCATCAGCGTCTCCGAGATGCGCCGCTTGCGGTCCTGCGAGCGCACCCAATAGGGCGATTCCGGGCAGGTGGACCGGACATAGATCGCGAGCAGCGCGATCGCGCCGGGCACCATGACGGCGATGCGCCAGCCGAAATTGGCGGCGACGAGGCCAGTGATCGCACCCGCAAGCGTGGCGCCGAGGCACCACGCCGAACGCGTGATGCTGATGACGCGGCCGCGCAGTCGCGCCGGCCAGGTCTCCGCCACCAGCATCGAGCCGAGCGACCATTCGCCGTTCAGCGCGAAGAACAGCAGCGAGCGTGCGATGACGAACATCGCGAAGGTCGGCGACAGAGCCGCGACCGGCATCAACAGCGAGAACAGTGCGATGTTGACGGCAAGCAGCGTGCGGCGGCCGTAGCGGTCGGCGAGCCACGGCCAGAAATAGAGGCCGGCGATGCCGACGAACAGCGCGATCTGCATGCCCGAGCGATATTCCGGCAGGCTCAGCGCAAAGTCCTTGATCACCATCGGCGAGATCAGCGCGAAGATCACGCCGTCCATGCCGTCAAAGCCCCAGCCAAGCGCATTGGCGGTGGCGATGTGCCAATGCGTCTTGGTGATCTCCGTCGTGTCGGCGACCGCGCGGTAATTGGCGTATTGCAGGTGCTTCTGCTCGAGCGGGCCGATGTCGCTGCCGGCATCGTTCACCGCAGGCGCGGCGTGGCCATCCGCCGTGATGCTGCTCATGATTGTGCTCCCCACCGACCGCCTACTGCGAGGCGTGCCGCAATCTCAGGCTGAACCAATCGGGTAATGGCGGCAAGCAAATTGCTCGCGGCGGCGCACGCGTCCATTCCGTTGAATGGAATGATCGGCGGGTCGCGCGAAGCGCCGCGCGTACGCAGCGCGCCGCAGCCGGTTTCAGGAATCACAAAGATTTATTTCCGGAAACCGCCGGGAAAACCTCCCGTAGCTCGGCCAACGACGCCGCACTGATCCCAACCAAAACGCGTCGTTGCCCCTTCATCGCCGGCGGAGAGATGCCGGCTGGATTAGCCATCGGAGACGAACCCATGTCGAAGCGTATTGCCTATCTCGCCGCCGCCGCGTTCGGCGCGCTTGCGATCACCGCCACTGTCGTCGCGCCGGTCCGCGCCGAGGAGAAGACCGTGATGGTCGGCGGCGCCGCGATGTTCCCGTCCAAGAACATCATCCAGAACGCCGTCAATTCGAAGGACCACACCACTCTCGTCGCCGCGGTGAAGGCCGCGGGCCTGGTCGGCACGCTCGAAGGCAGGGGTCCGTTCACGGTGTTCGCGCCGACCAACGCCGCGTTCGGCAAGCTGCCGGCCGGCACCGTCGACAATCTCGTCAAGCCCGAGAACAAGGCGACGCTGACCAAGATCCTCACCTACCACGTGGTGCCGGGCAAGCTCGAGGCGTCCGACCTCACCGACGGCAAGATGCTGAAGACGGCCGAGGGCGAGGAACTGACCGTGAAGAAGCAGGACGGCAAGGTCTGGATCGTCGATGCCAAGGGCGGCAGCTCGATGGTGACGATTTCCAACGTCAACCAGTCGAACGGCGTCATCCATGTGGTCGACACCGTGCTGATGCCGGCGTCGTAACGGCGGCCACGTAACACCTGGCGGCCCGATTTAGTCCCTGAACGGACCTGCGGCATCGCGAGCCGGAGCCTCGCCCCGGCTCGCATTTTTGTGACCACATGAAGTGGCCTATATCAAACTGATGATGCGCGACCCTGTAACGGAACGCCGGTTCCGGGCGTATAAGCCGGTAACGACCACGAGCAGAGAACTTCCATGACGAGCCTTGCCGTCAGCGACCACCAGGCAGAGACCGCAACACCGGCGAAGGTGATTCAGCCGGTCTGGGTGCGCATCGTGCACTGGGTCAACGCCTTCGCGATGATCCTGATGATCATGTCCGGCTGGCAGATCTACAACGCCTCGCCGCTGTTTGGCTTCACCTTCTCGCGGAGCATCACGCTCGGGGGCTGGCTCGGCGGCGCGCTGCTCTGGCACTTCGCCGCGATGTGGCTGTTGATGGTTAACGGCCTGGTCTATCTGGCGCTGGGTTTCGCCACCGGCCGCTTCCGCAAGAAGCTGCTGCCGATCACCCCCGGTGGCGTGATAGCCGACACCAAGGCGGCGCTGACCTTCAAGCTGTCGCATGACGATCTCAGCAAGTACAATTCGGTGCAGAAGCTGCTGTATGCCGGCATCATCACCGTCGGCGTCGTGATCGTGTTGTCCGGCCTGTCGATGTGGAAGCCGGTGCAGCTGCATTGGCTGGTCTCGCTGTTCGGCGGCTACGATTTCGCGCGTTATGTTCACTTCACCTGCATGGCGCTGATCGTCGCCTTCCTGGTGATCCATGTCGCGCTCGCGCTCCTGGTGCCGAAAAGCCTGCGCGCCATGATCATCGGGCGCTGAGGGAGGTCGATATGGGTCGTCTTCGCAAACTGCTGATCCCCGGTGTCGACAAGAAGCTGCTCGTCCGCGATGCGGTGAAGACGATGCCGGAACTGACGCGCCGCCGCTTCATCACGGCCGGCACCAGCCTCGGCGCGCTGACGCTGTTGACCGGCTGCGACGTGGTCGATTCCTCGTCGGCGGAGGAATTGCTGAAGAAGGTCTCGAAGTTCAACGACGCGGTGCAGGCCTGGATGTTCAATCCGGATGCGCTGGCGCCGACCTTCCCCGAGAGCGCGATCACCAAGCCGTTCCCGTTCAACGCCTATTACGATCTCGACGACGCGCCGGAGATCGCAGGCGCGGACTGGAAGCTCGAGGTGCGTGGGCTGGTCGAGAACAAGAAATCCTGGACGCTGGATGAGCTCTACAAGCTGCCGCAGGTCAAGCAGGTGACACGCCACATCTGCGTCGAGGGCTGGAGCGCCATCGGCAGCTGGACCGGAACGCCGTTGCGCGATTTCCTCAAGCTGGTCGGCGCGGATACCCGCGCCAAATATGTCTGGTTCCAGTGCGCCGACAAGGACGGCTACAATTCACCTTTGGACATGCGCACGGCGCTGCATCCGCAGACCCAGATGACGTTCAAGTTCGCCGACGAGATCCTGCCGCGCGCCTACGGTTTTCCGATGAAGATCCGGGTGCCGACCAAGCTCGGCTTCAAGAACCCGAAATACGTGCTGTCGATGGAAGTCACCAACGACTACAAGGGCGGCTACTGGGAAGACCAGGGCTATAATTCGTTCAGCGGAAGTTGACGCGCAGCGTCATTCCGGGATGGTCCGAAGGACCAGACCCGGAATCTCGAGATTCCGGGTTCGATGCTAACGCATCGCCCCGGAATGACTCAGGGAGTCACCTTCCGCTGGAACGCCGACAGCAGCGCGCCCAGCGCGAGCATCGCGGCGGAGACGTTCAGCGCAGATGACAGGCTGCCGACGGCGTCGGTGATGGCGCCGACCACGATCGGTCCGAGCGTCTGGCCGACACCGAAGGCGATGGTCATCGCCGCGATCGCCGTCGGCCAGGCTTCCGGCGGGTAATTGTAGCGCACGAAGGCGGTGGTCGAGCCGACCACGGCGAAGAACGCGACACCGAACACCAGCGCCGAGATCGCAAGCAGGAGCGGCGAATGACCGAAGATCGGCAGCGCCGCGCCGAGCGCGTTGACGCCGAGGATGATGGTGGTGGCGAGCCCGCCGCGGTCGAGCGCCAGCACCCGCCGCCACACCCATGGCGTGACGAATGCGCTGACGCCGATCAGGCTCCAGAACGCGCTTTGCGCCACCGCGCCGCCGCCGCCGTCGCGGACATAGGCGATCATGAAGGTCATGTAGGCGATGTAGCCCGCGCCGAACAGGAAGTAGGCGGCGAGGTAGATCAGGACCGGCATCACCGCGAACTTGGTCCGCACGATGCCGGCTGCGGCGGCGCCGGCGTGGAATGGCGCAAGCAGCAGCGGCACGGTCATGATCGCCGAGAGCAAGGTCATCGCCCACCACACGATCCACCAGGAGCCGGCGCCAAATCCCTGCAGTACGAAGGGCGCGATCAGGCCGGATGCCAGGATACCGATGCCAGGCCCGGCATAGAACAGGCTGAGCAGGAAGTTGGCGCGTTCCGGCCGCGACTGCGCGATCGTCGCCGCCAGCGCGCCGCCGCCGACAAAGCCGATCGCGGCTGCGAAGCCGACCAGGAGGCGGGCGAAGCTCAGCACCACGAAATTGCCCGAGATGGCGCAGAGCGCCAGCGACAGCACGCAGGCCAGCGTCGGCCAGCGCACTGACGTCGCGAGTCCGAAACGCTGGATCAGGCGCGAGGCGAACAGCGCGCCGACCAGATAGCCGGCCGCATTGATCGTGTTCATGAAGCCGGCGGCCGAATACGACCATGCCAGGGTGTCGCGCATGTCGGGCAGCACCAGCGAATAGGCGAAGCGGCCGATGCCGAGACCGACCGTCGGTGCAAGCGATAGAATCAGGATCAACCGCGCGGGATGCGGGTAGGACGGGGCGGGGGCTCTCACAATTCACTCCGGCAATGCCGGCATTGTGGCAGGCCGCAGCGGGCCTGCCCAGCGCCGAAGCCGGCAACACTGTCTTGCGTATCAGGCAATCAGGACCAGCGCGACGCCGGCGACCGTCAGCAGGGTTCCGGCGACGATCCGCGGGGTGATCTCGACATGCTTGAGCATGGCAGCGCTCATCGCCACGGTGACCAGCGGATAGATCGCGGCCAGCGGCGCCACCAGCGTGATCGGGCCGTTGCGGACTGCCGCGAACAGGCTGAGCGCGCTGAGCCCGTTGCTGATCCCGGTCAGCGCGAACCAAAACCGGCCCTCGCGCGGCGCCTGCACCGTGAAGCTGCCCTTGCGGATACGCTGCACGGTCAGCACCACCAGCGAGGACATGACATAGCCGACCAGGCAGGCCCATAGCGGGCTCGGCCAGATCGCAAGCCCGAGTTTGGCGATCGGCGGCACGATCCCGCGTACCAGCGCGCTGGCGAGCGGCAGCAGCAGGGCCCAGCTGCGCCAATGACCGAGGTCGCGCGGCCGGGTCACAGTGATGATCGCAGCCCCTGCGACCGCGACGACGAGGCCGATGAGCTGCTGCCCTTGCAGCGGCTCGTGCAGCAGCACCACAGCGGCGGTGACCGCAAACAACGGCGCCAGATTGCCCAGCGTCGAGGTGATGACCGGGCCGAGCGCCCGGTTCGAGGCAAAGGTCAAGAGCGTCAGCGAGGCCGGGAAGAACAGCCCGATCGCCATGAAGATCGGCAACGCCCGCCAGACCACCGGCTCGCCATGCAGGATCAGCGGCGACAGAAGCAGGAACAGCAGGGTGAAGGAGGGCACGCTGATCGCGGCGCCCGACAGCGGCTCGACGGTGCGCAAGCCCAGCTGCGCCAGCACCACCCCGGCGCCGAGGAAAATGGCCGAGGCGAAGGCGTAGACGATGGCTGCGGTCATGAGGTCCGTCTTGTTGGCTTCTTGCGGCGCGGTTGGCTCGTTCCGGGGCCATTTTGGCCCCTCAAGGGGTGCCTTGCCAATCCGCCCGGGGCGATTTAGCACTCGCGCCTGACGATGACGGGCATGCCCTATTGAGTGAGGTAACGACCATGGCGACCCATAAACTGCTGCTTCTCCCCGGCGACGGCATCGGCCCCGAAGTGATGGCCGAGGTGCAGCGCGTGATCGACTGGCTGAATGCGCAGGGGATCGCCAAATTCGAGACCGAGCAGGGCCTGGTCGGCGGCTCCGCCTACGACGCCCATAAGGTGTCGATCTCGGAAGCCGACATGGCCAAGGCGACCGCGGCCGATGCTGTGATCTTCGGCGCGGTCGGCGGTCCGAAGTGGGACAGCGTGCCTTATGAGGTCCGCCCCGAGGCCGGCCTGCTGCGGCTGCGCAAGGATCTCGGCCTGTTCGCCAACCTCCGTCCGGCAGTGTGCTACCCGGCGCTGGCGGAGGCCTCGAGCCTGAAGCGCGACGTCGTCGAGGGCCTCGACATCATGATCGTGCGCGAGCTCACCGGCGGCGTCTATTTCGGCGAGCCGAAGACCATCACCGATCTCGGCAACGGCCAGAAGCGCGCGGTCGACACCCAGGTCTACGACACCTACGAGATCGAGCGCATCGGCCGCGTCGCCTTCGACCTGGCGCGCAAGCGCCGCAACAAGGTGACGTCGATGGAGAAGCGCAACGTCATGAAGTCGGGCGTGCTCTGGAACGAGGTCATGACCCAGGTCCACGCGCGCGAATACAAGGACGTCACGCTGGAGCACCAGCTCGCCGATTCCGGCGGCATGAACCTCGTCAAGGCGCCGAAGCAGTTCGACGTCATCGTGACCGACAATCTGTTCGGCGACATGCTGTCCGACATTGCGGCGATGCTGACCGGCTCGCTCGGCATGCTGCCGTCGGCCTCGCTCGGCGAAGTCGATGCCAAGACCAAGAAGCGGCGCTCGCTGTTCGAGCCGGTGCACGGCTCGGCGCCCGACATCGCGGGCAAGGGCCTCGCCAACCCGATCGCGATGGTCTCGTCGTTCGGCATGGCGTTGCGTTATTCCTTCGACATGGGCGAGCTCGCCGACAAGGTCGATGCCGCGATCGCAGCGGTGCTCGCCAGCGGCTTGCGCACGGCCGACATCAAGTCGGAAGGCACGACGCCGGCCAGCACGAGCCAGATGGGCGAAGCGATCCTGAAGGAATTGCAGAAGCTGCACGGGTGACGGCGCGCGGCTGACACAAACACGATGTCGTCCCGGCGAAGGCCGGGACCCATAATCACCGATGCCGATGGTTACGAAGATCGGCGAACAATCATTTCAGATCGAGAGGCCGCGGCGTATCGGTCCCGGCTTTCGCCGGGACGACGCCGGGTGAGACGTCTCAGTACAGCGGGAAATTCCGCGGATAGCCGCCGAGGTCGGCCGGCGGGCTGAGCGGCTGGCGGTCGATCGGGCGGTTGTTGTTCTCGCGCGCGAACGTGGGATAACCGATCTCCGGCGGATAGGCGTAGTCGTTGAACTTGCGGTCGCCCGGCAGCACTTCGGTACCGGCATCCAGCCACGAGCGCGTGGTGACGTAAACGCGGGTGCGCGGGCCCTGCTGATAGACCCGGTTCGGGCCCTGCGCGCCGTAATAGCGGCGGCCGTCGCGGTCATACTGCTCTTGCTGCTTGCGCGGGCTCTGCTGCGCGCTGGCCGCGGTCATGCCGAATGCGGTTGCGGTGACGGCAGCCGCGGCAAGCAACACCACGAGCTTGTTCGCGGCAGGGAATTCTAGGGTCATCGCATCCTCGTCATTGCGGCCCCGTCAGGGGCTGGCGCGTCCGCCAAAATCACTCGGAACACATTGTAGCCATGGTGGGGAGGCCGTCACTAGGTCAATTGCGCCACACCGGGCGAGATAATGCGTGTCCGAGCGCAAAAGTTTCATGAAAACCAGTGCCTTGCCACGGTCTCGCCATCAAAGGGCGCCGCGCAGAAGCGGGTTCGCGCTGCCCATGACCCAGTCGGCCGACAGGGCGGGCTGGCCGGAGGTAACGCTGTCGGTGCGGCGCAGCTCGGCATGCGCGAACAGCGCAGCGAGCCGCGGGTCGTTGCCTGCCGCCAGCAGGGTCAGGCGGTTGAGCATGCAGACGATCGCGGCGCGCTGGGCCGGCAGGCTGGTGCCCTGGCAGGTCCAGCCGGAAATCCGCACGTCGGGCGCGTCGGCCTGCTTGAGAAAGCCGAGGCAGGCACGGCCGCCGTCCTGCCGCGCCGGACGCAGCAGGGTGACGCTGCCGAACTTGCTGTCGATGATGCCGGCAGCCCCGAGCTCGCGCACCCCGCCCGGGTCGAGCCGCCCGGCAATCTCGGTGACCGCAGGCCCCACGGCCTCGCCGCCGGGGCGGTAGATTTCCAGCTCGGCCGCCGGCGCGCCATTGGCGTCGGTCCAGCGGAAGACGTCCTTGCGGCCGCCCTCGGGATGCTTGAGGATTTCGTAAGTCTCTGTTCTATCTCGCGGATCGAGCTTGCTGAGGGCGAAAGCCGGCGCCTGGCGGCTGGCTGTGCTCCAGCCCACGGCGGCCGGGGCCGCCGCAGCCGTTGCGTCCGGCAACTGCTTCCATAGATAGTTGCCGAGACCTGCGAACAGCGCCAGCACGGCGACATAGGCGAACAGCGGGGAGAGCGTCGCGTAGACCTCGTCGACGAAGCTCGTCAGCGCCGACGGAGTTCTCGTAAGATGGAGTGTGGCCGGATCGGCCCGAAACAAACGCATCAAAACGCTCAAATGCTACGCAACGTTGTCTTGACGGGGTTTCTCGCATAGAAGCGCTGCCTCTTCCCTTTCCATGAGTTCAATGGGAACGGGCATTTTTCGTCGGAGAGTGAACGATGGGTTACAAAGTCGCGGTGGTCGGTGCGACCGGCAATGTCGGGCGCGAAATGCTCAACATTCTCGACGAGCGCAAATTCCCCACCGACGAGGTCGTCGTGCTGGCCTCGCGCCGCAGCGTCGGCATCGAGGTCTCCTATGGCGACCGCACGCTGAAGGTGAAGGCGCTCGAGCATTATGATTTCTCCGACGTCGACATCTGCCTGATGTCGGCCGGCGGCTCGGTCTCCAAGGAATGGTCGCCCAAGATCGGCGCCGCCGGCGCGGTGGTGATCGACAATTCGTCGGCCTGGCGCATGGACCCCGACGTGCCGCTGATCGTGCCGGAGGTGAACGCGGATGCGACCGCCGGCTTTACCAAGAAGAACATCATCGCCAACCCGAACTGCTCGACCGCGCAGCTCGTCGTGGCGCTGAAGCCGCTGCACGAGAAGGCCACGATCACCCGCGTCGTGGTCTCGACCTATCAATCGGTGTCGGGCGCCGGCAAGGATGCGATGGACGAATTGTTCTCGCAGACCAAGGCCGTCTACACCAATGACGAGCTGGTCAATAAGAAGTTTCCGAAGCGCATCGCTTTCAACGTCATTCCGCAGATCGACGTCTTCATGGAAGACGGCTACACCAAGGAAGAGTGGAAGATGATGGCGGAAACCAAGAAGATCCTTGATCCCAAGATCAAGCTCGCCGCGACCTGCGTGCGCGTGCCGGTCTTCGTCGGTCACTCCGAAGCGGTCAATGTCGAGTTCGCCAATCCGATCAGCGCGGACGAAGCGCGCAACATCCTGCGCAATGCGCCGGGCTGCCTCGTGATCGACAAGCACGAGCCGGGCGGCTACGTCACGCCCTACGAGGCGGCCGGCGAGGACGCGACCTATATCAGCCGCATCCGCGAGGATGCGACGGTGGAGAACGGCCTGTCGTTCTGGTGCGTGTCGGACAATCTGCGCAAGGGTGCGGCGCTCAACGCCGTGCAGATCGCCGAAGTCCTGATCAACCGCAAGCTGATCACCGCCAAGAAAAAAGCGGCCTGAGGCAGACCAGACGGGGTCGGAACCATGTCGGAACAGTCGGCTTCCACCCCAGCAAGTCCGGCGACGCCGCGCATCATGCGCGGCTTCGAATATGTGCTGTTCAACAGCCGCTGGCTGATGGCGCCGTTCTATGTCGGCCTGGTCGTGGCGCTCGCCGTGCTGCTGCTGAAATTCGCGCGCATGCTGTGGGAGTTCGTGCTGCATGCGTCCGGTTACAAGTCGACGGAAGTTATCCTCGACGCTTTGGCGCTGATCGACGTCACGTTGGTCGCCAACCTCATCCTCATCGTGGTGTTTTCAGGCTACGAGAATTTCGTCTCGCGGATCGACACGTCGGGCAACCCGAACTGGCCGATCTGGATCACCAAGATCGATTTTGCCGGGCTGAAGCAGAAGCTGCTGGCATCGATCGTCGCGATCTCGGCGATCCACGTGCTGGAAGCGTTCCTGAACATCGATGCCGCGTTCGACGCGACGCGGATGACCTGGCTCGTCGCGGTGCACCTGGTATTCGTGATCTCGGCGCTGCTGCTCGCGCTGTCCGATCGCTGGGGCAACGCTCACGAGTAGGCGATACGGCGCAGCTACTCGCCGGCCTTCAGGGCATCGGCGACGCTGATGAATTCCTTCGCGACCCGGTCGAGCACGAACAGCGAGCCCTCGGCGACGCCGAAATAAGCGCCGTGCAGTTGCGTCTCGCCGCTCTCCACGCGGTCGCGGACGAACGGGAAGGTCATCAGGTTCTCCAGCGAGCGGAACACCGCGGCCTTCTCGATGCGGGTGACGAAGTCCTGCATGCTCTCATGCTCGCGCTGCTCGACGACCTCGCCAGGCTTGATGAACATCTGCATCCATTTGCCGATGAAGTCGCCGGGCGTCAGCGGCTTGATCTTGTCGACGAAGGCACGGATGCCGCCGCACTGGGCGTGGCCCAGCACCACGATGTTCTTCACCTTCAGTACGGTCACGGCGTATTCGAGCGCGGCTGACACGCCGTGGGCGTTGGCGTCGGGCTGATAGACCGGAACCAGGTTGGCGATGTTCCGCACCACGAACAGCTCGCCCGGACCTGCGTCGAAGATCACTTCGGGGGAGACGCGGGAATCGCAGCAGCCGATCACCATGGTCTCGGGAAACTGGCCGCGTTCCGACAGATCGCGGTAGCGCGACTGTTCGGTCGGCAACCGCTGGGTCGCGAAGGTCCGGTAGCCGTCGATCAACTGCTTCGGGAAGAATTTCATGGCTTCTGGCTAACCACATGCGAATGACCGGAACAAGACTTTCGGCGTGCCGCCTGAGATGATACGGCAGCGTTGAAGGATGGCTCCGGCCTGATGCCCAAACATTGGACAGCGGCGGAGCCCAAGCCCGCAGGAGAATGCCGATGACCCGTCCGCGCCGCAGCCTGTTGTTCATGCCGGGATCGAATGCACGGGCGCTGGAAAAGGCCCGGACGCTGCCGGCGGACGGCATTATCCTCGATCTGGAGGATTCCGTTGCCCCCGACGCCAAGGCCACCGCGCGCGAGCAGATCGCCAAGGCGGTGGACGCCAAGGGTTTTGGCAAGCGCGAGGTCCTGATCCGCATCAACGCGCTCGATACGCCATGGTGGGTCGACGATATCGGCATGGCCGGCAAGGCCCAGCCGGACGGGATCCTGGTTCCCAAGATCTCGACCGTCGACGATCTCAACGCGGTCGCCGATCGCCTCAGCGACATCAACGCCCCGGCCTCGATCCGGGTCTGGGCCATGATCGAGACCGCGCGCGCGGTGCTCGACGCCGACAAGCTCGCTGCCGCGTCGAAGGCTTCCGAAATCCGGCTCGCCGGTTTCGTGTTCGGGCCGAACGACATTGCGCGCGAAACCCGGATCCGGATGAAGCCGGGCCGTGCGGCGATGATCCCGATGATCACGCATTGCATCCTGGCGACCCGCGCGCACGGGCTCGAGATCCTCGACGGGCCCTACAGCGACATCAGCAATGTCGACGGCTTCGCCGAGGAATGCGCGCAGGGCCGCGATCTCGGCTTCGATGGCAAGACGCTGATCCATCCGAGCCACATCGATGCCTGCAACGCGATCTTTACGCCGCCGGAGGCCGAGGTCACCGAGGCGCGCAAGATCATCGCCGCCTTCGAGAAGCCGGAGAACGCCGCGCGCGGCGCGATCCAGCTCGACGGCCGCATGGTCGAGCGCCTGCACGCCGAGATGGCCAGGCGTACCATCGCAATCGCCGACGCGATCGCCGCGATGGGGCATTGATCTTACCCTCCAGGGGAGGGTGAGAGCGTCACGCTCCAAACTTCTGCGACGCCCACGCATACAGGCTGCCGGGAATCGGCGCCTCCTTGCCACGGCCTTTCGGCGAGATGTGCAGGCCGATGATCTGCGGATCGTTCAGGTAATGCGAAAAATCCGACGGTTCGAAGAACAGTCCTGGCTCCGCATGCACCGCGTAGAACGAACGCTTCGGCAGCGCGTGCTGCAATTCGTCCTCGCGGCGCGCGAGCGCGGTCAGCGCGGCGGGACCGAAGATCGCGACGCGGATGTCGGCGAGGCGGTCTGACTTGCCGCGCAGTTTGCGCATCGCAAAGGTCAGGCGATGGCGCAGCGCCAGCCAGTCCGGCACCAGCTCGTCCTGCTTCATCAGCGCCTCGAAGGCGCGCACGATTGGATCATTCTGCGGCAGATACAGCACGGAGTTGCCGAGTTGCCGCGGCCGCTCCCAGGCAAAATAGGGTTTTGCGGGATCGATCTCGACCGGCTTCAAGAGCAGCACGTCGGCGTCGAGCCACAGGCGCGCGTCATCTGCGCCGGCGCGCTGCGCCATCAGCCGCATGCGGAAGAAATCGCTGAATTGCAGCATGGTCCAGTCGCGCCATGAGCCGTCGGGCTCCGGCGGACGCAGCTTCTCGGCGAACGAATGCGGCAGCACCGCTTCGGCCTCGGCATTGCCGACGCCATCGGGCAGGCCGGGAATCGGATCGAAGCTGTAGACGGTCACCTTGTGCCCGGCCGCCACCTGCGAGCGCAGGCACGTCCGGCGCAGTGCATCCATCGAGCCGTGCCAGAAGGTGACGATGTCGGGCAGCATGCGCGTCAGCTATCAGCAGTTTTGCGACGAGGCAAAGAAAAACCCCGGCGCCTTAAGGCACCGGGGCGCGATGATACGCTGTGTCTCAGGCCCAGGCCCGCTCCTTGAGCTTGGCCTCGTAGCTGTCGATCGACTTCTTCTTCTCCATCGTCAGGCCGATGTCGTCGAGGCCGTTGATCAGGCAGTGCTTGCGGAACGGGTCGATCTCGAACTTGACCTTGCCGCCGTCCGGACCGCGGATCTCCTGGTTGGGGAGGTCGATGGTCAGCGTCGCATTGGCGCCGCGCTCCGCATCGTCGAACAGCTTGTCCAGATCCTCCTGCGACACGCGGATCGGCAAGATGCCGTTCTTGAAGCAGTTGTTGTAGAAGATGTCGCCGAACGAGGTCGAGATCACGCAGCGGATGCCGAAGTCGAGCAGCGCCCAGGGCGCGTGCTCGCGGCTCGAGCCGCAGCCGAAATTGTCGCCGGCGACCAGCACCTTCGCGTTGCGATAGGCGGACTGGTTGAGGACGAAATCGGGGTTCTCGCTGCCGTCATCCTTGTAGCGCTGCTCGGAGAAAAGCCCCTTGCCAAGGCCGGTGCGCTTGATGGTCTTGAGGTACTGCTTCGGAATGATCATGTCGGTGTCGACGTTGATGATCTTCAGCGGTGCCGCGACGCCTTCCAGCGTGGTGAACTTGTCCATCGGTGCTCTTCCCGGGCAAAAAAACAGGGGATACGGGCCGAATCTTTATCGCGAATGTGACAGCGGTAAAAGGGCCATTTCTGCAAAGCTGGAGCCCCCGTTCCGATTGGATCGGTACGGGAGCTCCAGCCTCTTGTTTGGACGCGTTTTCTTCACGCGAACCGTTTCCATCCCGGATCAGGTCCGGGGCAGGCTTTCGCTCGAAAACGCTCTAGTTACCTGCATCGGCCTCAATCGCCTCCATATCGGCGTCCGAAAGGCCGAAATGGTGCCCAATCTCGTGGATCAGCACGTGGCGGACGATGTGGCCGAGGGTCTCGTCGTGCTCTGCCCAGTAGTCCAGGATTGGCCGGCGATAGAGCCAGACCAGATTGGGGAGCCGGGCCACGTCGCCATGGCTCTGCTGCGGCAGGCCGATGCCGTGGAACAGGCCGAGCAGGTCGAACTCGCTCTCGGCCTGCATCTCATCGAGCACCTCGTCGGTCGGAAAGTCGTCGACGCGGATGATCAGGCCCTCGCAGAGGGCCCGGAACGTCTTGGGCAGGCGCTCGAAAACCTCGTGCGCCATGGCCTCCATCTCGGCGAGCGAGGGGGCTTTGGCTGTTGTCCACATGACACTCCTTTAGCGCGAGTGCCTCGCGCGGCGCCAGCGCAGTTGACCTTGGCGGCGCAATGGGAGACCGTGCCGGCTTGGAATGGGACTCAAGAGCGGGGCTTGGGTAGGCGTGATGAAACGGATCGTGGCGGCAGCGCTGTTGACGGCATCAGCCGGGCTCTTGCTTCCGGCGGGAGAGGCGCGGGCACAGAGCGCGGCGGCCGAAGCGCGCATCGGGGCGACGGCACCGGTCGCGCGCGAGCGGGTCGTCGAGCGTCGCCGGCTCAAGCGCGTGCCGATCTACCGGTCGAACCCGCCCGATCATTGGGAACCGGATGTGATCCCGCGCTACAATCCCGGTCCGAACGCCGTTCGCGAATGCACCGCGACCTATGTGCAGGAGCACCGGCCGAGCGGTACCGTGATCACGCCGCGCATGAACTGCTTCTGGCGGCCGGGCTAGTTGCGTCGGCGCGCTGCGCCGATGATCGCGGCCGCCGCGATCAATCCCGTCGTTCCATAGACCGCAATCGCCATCAGCATTTGCATAAGATGACCGGCGGTCCCCATGCCGCCGCCCGGTCCTTGCGCGGCGAGCGCGCCATCAATCGCAATGATGGAATCACCGAGCACTGCCGCGCCGAGCGCCAACCATTTGCGCCGGCCTTGTTGTGTCATTGGCGATCTCCGCGAGAGGCACCCACAACATACGACTATAGTCTGCGCCGGTTTTCCGCACAGACACAAAAAATCCTGCGGCCATTCCGGAACCTGATCGCGCCTGCAGCATTCATGAGCGTGGCGCAGATATTCACTTCCCACTCACGTCGCCCGCATTCCGCTTGCGATCTGCGTCGCGGTCAACGGGGTCGATTCAAAACCGAATCGTCGTTGCAAGACGTGACGTCAAGGGATCAAGGAGACAAATTCATGAAGGTGACGAAGGTTCTGGGACTTGCGGCCGTCGGTGCCGTACTGGTTTTGGCGGCGCCGGCCGAGCGTGCGAGCGCGATGTCGCTCGCCACGCCGGGCAGTGCCGCAACGGTTCAGGACAACGCGAACCAGACGGCTACCCAGGTACGCTGGGGCCGTGGATATCATCGTGGCTGGCATCGCGGACATCACCGTGGCTGGGGGCACCGTCGCCACTGGCGCCGCTG
This sequence comes from Bradyrhizobium sp. USDA 3364, assembly GCF_054056355.1. Lineage (NCBI taxonomy): Bacteria > Pseudomonadati > Pseudomonadota > Alphaproteobacteria > Hyphomicrobiales > Nitrobacteraceae > Bradyrhizobium > Bradyrhizobium sp. USDA 3364. The sequence continues at coordinate 2,567,318 of NZ_JBSRYG010000002.1, read as the reverse complement.
ATCGCGCGGCGTATCAGCGCAGTTGAGACACAGGCCCGTGAGCAGCGGGCCTGTCGTCGTTCTCAGCCATCAAACCGGCAGATTCACACGCGGAATGATATCAATCGAAATCTGCAGGAGTTGATCATGATGAGATGGATCGGTGTTGCCGCTGTCGTGTGCGCGTTCGCATTGACGGCGCCGGCATCGTCAACCGCCGCGGCACCAGCCGAGCCGCAGGCTGCGACACCACAGCGGCAAGCGGGCAAGGCGACTGACTTCAGCGCACAGCGCCATCATCACCATTACCATCGTCACGACTATCACCACGGCTACCGGCCATATTATCGACCGCACTACCGGCCCTATTCCTATTACCGGCCGTACGGATCCAATTATTACGGACGGCCCTATTACTATCGGCCGTATCCGTATGCCGTGCCGGCGCCGTTCACCTTCGGCTTCGGGTTCGGCCCGTTCTGGTAATGCGTCTCGCCGCGCCTTGCGCGGCGTTACGACGCAAAACCCTTCGCCAGCAGCACGACGCCTTGCGCGATATGGGCGCTATTACCGCCGGCACTTCCATCACTGGCGCTACTTCTATGGATCGTCCCCGACCTATTATCATCATCGGCGCTGCCGGGTGATCTGGACCTATTACGGGCCGCGCCGGATCTGCCGGCCGTGGTGGCACCACTGTCACTACTGGCGGCCGTGTGGCTATTGGTGAGGGCTGAAATGACGGCGGGCGCCTCGCGGCGCCCGTTCACTCTTCACGCTAGTCCCAGTTCTTCAGCTTCCAGGGTTTGATCTTCCACGGCGTCAGGTTCTCCATCCGCCATTGCGTCCAGCGCTCCGGCGGCCAGTGGCCGAGCCGCGAGGTCTCCTTCACCTCGGGAAGCGGATCGATGATGCGCGTGACTGCACGACGGCGCTTCTGGCGCGTCGCGTCGCTGATCATGTCGACGAATTCGGGTTTATCGGCCACGGCACGCGCTCCTTGCAAAGCTGGTCTTCGCAAGGAGACAGTGTGCGTGCGCCCCGTTAACGAGCCGTTTCCACAACGGCTCGAGCTTGAGGCGAAACTTCTAAAGCGCGATGAGATCGGGTTGAATCGTCATCGCGCTTCAGCGCCTCGTTTGAGCATGATCTCCGCGCAAACGCTTCGCGTTTGTCGCGAGGGAAAACCGCTTCGCACTTTTCCGGATCATGCTTTGCTTACCGCCAGTCGCGGACGTCGACGAAATGTCCGGCGATCGCGGCGGCTGCGGCCATCGCGGGCGACACCAGATGGGTGCGGCCCTTGAAGCCCTGGCGGCCCTCGAAGTTGCGGTTCGAGGTCGAGGCGCAGCGCTCTTCCGGCTTCAGCTTGTCCGGGTTCATCGCAAGGCACATCGAGCAGCCCGGCTCGCGCCATTCGAAGCCGGCCGCAATGAAGATCTTGTCGAGGCCTTCGGCTTCCGCCTGCTCCTTCACGATGCCCGAGCCCGGTACGATCATCGCGTTGACATGCGCGTTGACGGTCTTGCCCTCGGCGATCTTCGCGGCGGCGCGTAAATCCTCGATGCGGCCGTTGGTGCAGGAGCCGATGAAGACGCGGTCGAGCTTGATGTCGGTAATCTTGGTGCCGGCGGTCAGGCCCATATATTTCAGCGCGCGGTGCTTGGAGATGCGCTTGGCCTCATCCGCGATCTTGTCGGGATCGGGCACGAAGCCGGTCACCGAGATGACGTCCTCAGGGCTCGTGCCCCAGGTGACGATCGGCGGCAGCTTGGCCGCATCGAGCCGGATCTCGTGGTCGAAATGTGCGCCCTCGTCGGAGCGCAGCGTCTCCCAGTAGCGCATCGCGGCATCCCAGGCGGCGCCCTTCGGCGCCTTCGGGCGGTCGCGCAGGAAGTCGAACGCCTTCTGGTCAGGCGCGACCAGGCCGGCGCGCGCGCCGCCCTCGATCGACATGTTGCAGACCGTCATGCGGCCTTCCATCGACAGCGCACGGATCGCCTCGCCGGCATATTCCAGCACATAGCCGGTGCCGCCGGCGGTACCGATCTCGCCGATGATCGCCAGGATGATGTCCTTGCCGGTCACGCCTTCCGGCAATTTGCCGTCGACGATCGCGCGCATGTTCTTGGCTTTCTTCTGGATCAGCGTCTGCGTCGCCAGCACGTGCTCGACCTCGGAGGTGCCGATGCCGTGCGCGAGCGCGCCGAACGCGCCATGCGTCGAGGTGTGGCTGTCACCGCAGACGATGGTGGTACCGGGCAGCGTGAAGCCCTGCTCCGGGCCGATGACGTGGACGATGCCCTGGCGCTTGTCGAACTCGTTGTAATACTCGATGCCGAATTCCTTGGCGTTCTCGGCGAGCGCCTTGATCTGCTCGATGCTCTCGGGGTCGGGGTTCGGCTTGGTGCGATCCGTGGTCGGCACGTTGTGGTCGACGACGGCGAGCGTCTTCTCCGGCGCATGCACCTTGCGGCCGGTCACGCGCAGGCCTTCGAATGCCTGCGGCGAGGTCACCTCGTGCACCAGATGGCGATCGATATAGATGAGGCTGGTGCCGTCCTCGGCCTCGTGGACCAGATGGTCGTTCCAGATCTTGTCGTACAGCGTGGTCGGTTTGGACATGAGCTTCAGCTCCAGAAGAAATTCAGTGGTGAATGGCATGAGCGCGTCTCAAGCGCGCGAGCAGGCGAAGGCGTCCAGGCAGCGTTACGCTGCGCGTCTAAGCTCGGACGTCGCCGACGTCGCAAAGCGCCCGAAGAAGCGGCCGGGCAGCCGCGAGCGATCGTCGATCACGACGCGCTGGCAGGGCTGGCTTGCTTGATCCGGAACCATTCTAAATTTCTAACACAGGGCCAAGTCCCGCGACAATCGATCGATTGCGCGGGGTGCCCTTGCCGTCATTGCGCGGGTCGCGCATGGCGAGCAGGGCCAATCAGTAGATAGATATGCCGCAACAAAAAAGCGCGGGGCCCGCCCCGCGCTTTTGAACTCGTCCCTTGTGGGATGAATTACTCGCCGACAGCGGTCTGGCGGTCCTGCTTCTCGACGATGCGGGCCGACTTGCCGCGCAGGTTGCGCAGATAATAGAGCTTGGCGCGACGAACCTTGCCGCGACGCACGACCTTGATCGAGTCGATCATCGGCGACATCACCGGGAAGACGCGCTCGACGCCTTCGCCGTAGGAGATCTTGCGCACGGTGAAGCTCTCGTTGAGGCCCTGGCCGGAACGGCCGATGCAAACGCCTTCATAGGCCTGCACCCGGGTGCGTTCGCCTTCGACCACCTTCACGTTGACGATGACGGTATCGCCGGGGCCGAATTCCGGGATGTCCTTGGTGGCGGCGAGCTTGTCGAACTGCTCTTTTTCGAGCTGCTGAATAAGGTTCATTGAAATCTCCATCGGCGGCGCGCCCAGCCTTTGGCGGGCTGCGCAAACGTCCATCTATCCTGCGCGGGTGCGGATTTGGCCGCCCGTATAAGGCAAAGCGCAGGGTTTGTCACCCGTCTGTCGTGTTTTTTGTCCGTCGCGGAGCGGCTTTTTGGCTGGGCTTCCGGGTCCAGAGGTCGGGCCGCCGCATGGCCGTCAGGGCCTCGGATTGGGCCAGCCGCCAGGCCGCAACCTTGGCATGGTCGCCGGAAATCAGGATTTCCGGGATTTGGCGGCCCTCGAACTCCTGCGGACGGGTGTATTGGGGGTATTCCAGTAGTCCATCGGAAAAGCTCTCCTCGGTTCCCGAGGACTGCTTTCCCATCACCCCCGGCAATAGGCGGACACAGGCGTCGATCAGCGCCATTGCGGCGATTTCGCCGCCGGACAGCACATAATCGCCGATCGAGACCTCCTCGAGGCTCCGCGTCTCGATCACCCGCTGGTCGATGCCCTCGAAGCGGCCGCAGACGATCAGGGGGCCGGGGCCGGCCGCGAGCTCCACGACCTGGGCCTGGGTCAATGGCCGACCCCGCGGGCTCATCAGCAGGCGCGGGCGGTCAGGGGCGATCCGGGCGGCGTCGATCGCCGCCGCCAGCACGTCGGCCCGCAGCACCATGCCCGGGCCACCGCCGGCCGGTGTGTCGTCGACGCTGCGGTGCTTGTCGGTGGCGGATCCCCTGATATCGCGCGCCTCCAGCGCCCAGAGGCCCGAGGTCAGCGCCCTGCCGGCGAGGCTCACGCCAAGCGGTCCCGGAAACATGTCCGGGAACAGGGTCAGCACGGTCGCGCGCCAGGGTATCTCTTGCGATGTCATGGCCTCTGGTTACGGCACCACGGCCGTGAGGTCGAGGCTCTGCATCATGGCAGCCGCGTCCACCGCGCGGCGGAAGTCGGCGAGGGCGAAGGTCGCGACGTTGATCTTGCGCAGATCGAGCAGGCCTTCGGCGGCGAGGCTGGCGAGTTGGCCCGGCGCCGTGCGGTCGTACATGAACTGCCCGACCACCTCCCAGTCATTGGCCAGCATCTCGCGGAACGAGAGCTCGAGCGGCACCTCGGCGCTGCCCATCACCACAAGCCGGCCGCCGCGCCTGAGCGCGCGCAGCGAGGACAGCGTTGTCGAGGTGCTCTTCGCCGTGCCGAGCAGATCGAGCGCGACATCGGCGCTGCCGCCGGCGGCGCGGCGGATGGTCTGAAGGTCGGCTGCAGCATCGCCGGTGACGACGGCAGGAATGACGCGCGGGCCGAATGCATCGCGCAACTGCTCGAGCGCGGCTTCCTTGCGTCCGACGGCGACGACGCGGCCCGCGCCCATCGCGACCGCGAGCATCACGCCGCCCGAGCCGAAATAGCCGGTCGCGCCGTTGATGACGATGGTCTGTCCGCCGCGCAGGCCGGAGCGCTGCAAGCCGCCGAACGGCACGATCAGTTTTGCCAGCCCGATCAGCTCGGTCGCCGGCTTGTCGTCGAGATTGGCGAGCGGCGTGACGCAGGCGGCCGGCCAGTGCGCGATCTCGGCGAACACGCCGTCGCGCCAGCGCGCCTGTAATGCCAGCGCCTCCGGCGTCGTCACCGTCGCGGTGAGGCCGATCAGGATCTGCGGCGGATCGCGATCCGGCACGTCGCCGCGCAGATGCGGACTGAGGAACACGCGGTCACCGCTCCGCACATGCGTGACGTTCTCGCCGGTCGTGACCACGCGCGCGATCGCATTGGTGCCCGGCACGAACGGCATCGGCGGCAGGCTGTAGGGCAGCGCGCCGGACAAGAGCTTGTTGGTGTAGGACAGCACCATGCCGGCTTCGATCCGGACCACGACGCCATCGGGCGCGGGCTTGGGCGTTGCGACATCCTCGAAGCGCAGATCATTGTGGGCGTGCAGCCGCCAGGCTTTGTGGGTGCTTGTCATTGCGATGCTCCGTGACACTATCGCTTAAGTAGCCCGGATGGAGCGAAGCGCAATCCGGGAGTCGCACCCCCAACAAGCACTGCCCCGGATTTCGCTGCGCTCCATCCGGGCTACAAGCTTCGGATAGTTATCGTCACGCCTTCGGATCGTCCGCGAGATGCCGCGCCAGCGCGACGGCGAGCGGACAGATCGCCAGCGCCGTGAGCGCGGTCGCCGCGGTGGCAAGCGTCGGGCCGAGCGCGTCACCAAGCAGGCCGTAGACCACCGGCGCGATCGCGCCCGATCCGATCGTCCCGGTGTAGAACACCGCGAAGGCGCGCTCGGTCTGGTGCGCCGGTGTCAGCTCGGGCACCGTGCCATAGAGCACCGAGGAGGTGCCGTTGAGCATCACGCCGAGCAGCGGCAGCAGCACGATCGCCGGTGCCAGCGGCAGCAACAGCACCGCAACGATCAGTGCCGCCGTGCCGCCTTCGGTGATCAGCACGGTGCGCAGCGTGCCGACCCGCGCGCCGAGCCAGCCGCAGGTGAATTTCCCGGCGGCGCCGCCGATGAAGACCAGTGCCAGCGCAAGGCCGTTGGTCGGCAGCGACGCGCCCTTGTCGCGCAGCAGGAACGGCAGGAAGGTGAGAAAACCCATCCTGACCGCGGTGTCGAGAATGCCGATCGCGAGCAGCCAGGGAAAGCCGCCGCCTGTGCCTTCGCTGCGTGATGCCGCGGCCGACTTGTGTTCGGCGCCCTTGCCGACCGAGGGCATCCAGAGCGCGATGCAGACTGCGACCAGCAGGCCTGCAAACGCCAGCACGAGCAGCGCGTGACGCCACGACATGATCACGAGCAGGATCGAGGTCGCCGCCGGAATCGCCGCTTTGCCGAGATCGCCCGTGAAGTTGTAGATGCCGAGCGGCCCGCGCGCGCCCGTGCCATAGGCGCGCGACACCGCAGCCGAAGCGATCGGATGCTGCGTGCTCGAGCCCGCGCCGGAGAGTGCGAGCGCGAGGCCAAGCCCGATGATGCCGCCGGAGAAGCCGGCGAACACATAGCCGAGCGCCGACAGCGCGGTGCCCGCGATCAGGATGATCTTGCCGTCGATCCGTTCTGCGATACGACCGACCGGAATCTGCAAACCGGCCATGGCGCCGGCATAGAGCCCGCGCAACAGCGCCAGCAGCCCGTAGCTCAGCGCGAACTCGGCCTGCCAGATCGGCAGCAGCACGTAGATCAGGTCGGTATAGCCGTCGTGGAGGGCGTGGTTGAGTCCCGTCACCGTCAGCGTGCGGGTCGCCCGGGGCTGGCCGGAACGGGAGGTGCCGGCTTCCACGGACACGCTCATTGCGGCCCCCTGCTGCAAGAAAATCTAAAGTCTGGACGGAGGAACATCGGGAGGGGGCCCTGGAAAAGAAAGCTACACGAATAGCTTGCGTTGCACTATGCATCGCCAAAGCTCATGTCACAAATCAGTAATAATTGGATCATGGGTTAGAAAATCTGGTATTGAAGAATCATGTTCGTCCCACGCCGCAGCCTGCCGCCGCTCAATGCGGTCCGCGCCTTCGAGGCCGCCGCGCGGCTCGGCAGCTTCAAGGAAGCCGCCGCCGAGCTCAGCGTGACCCATGGCGCCGTCAGCCAGCAGATCCGCCTGCTCGAGGAATGGCTGGGTGCGCCGGCGCTGTTTCGGCGATCGGTGCGGCGCGTGGTGCTGACGCCGGCGGGTGCTGCGCTGTTGGCGGAATTCGCTCCGGCGCTCGACCGGATCTCCGCCGCCGTGCAGCAGCATCGCGAGCGGCGCGGCGATGCAGCTGTCGCGGTGTTGCGCGTCAACGCGCTCGCGACATTCAGCCTGCGCTGGCTGCTGCCGCGGATGAGCCGGTTTCGCGCCGAGCATCCTGACATCGAGGTGCGCCTCAGCACATCGAACGATCCGGTGGACGCGCTGCCCGACACCTTCGACGTCGTGATCCGCGGCGGCCCCGACACGTTTCACGGCTTCTCGTCACGCTTCCTGGTGTCGGAGCGGAGATTGCCGGTATGCAGTCCACAGCTGGCAGCGCAATCGCCGCTGAACGAGATCGCGGATCTCTCGCGGCACACACTGCTGCATGTCACGTCGATGCCGCGGCTGTGGCGCGACTGGCTCACCGAGGCCGGGCAATCCGCGCTGGAGCCGGCGGCGTCGCTGACCTTCGATCATTTCTATCTGACGATCCAGGCCGCGCTCGATGGTCTCGGCGTCGCGATGGGGCCGACGGCGCTCATTGCTGACGATCTCGCGGCCGGGCGTCTGGTGACGCCGTTTCCCGCCATCAGCCTGCCGGCGCGGAGCTACTTCGCGTATTTCCCAGCGGGCCGCAGCAACGATCCGCACAGCGCGGTGTTCTGCGACTGGCTCGAGCAGCAGGGCCGGATGACGGGTTGAAGATTGTTCGGATCAGGAAGCCGACGGATCGTCGCCGTCGATTTCCTGCGGCAGGTCGATCATCACGCGGCCGCCTTCAAGATCGACCGTCGGCACCACGGCGTTGGTGAAGGGCAGCAGCATCGTCGTGCCCTGCGGCGGAGCGATCTCGATGATGTCGCCGGCACCGAAATTATGGATCGCGATCACCTTGCCGAGCGGCTGCTCTGCCGTCGTCACCGCGGCAAGCCCGATCAGATCGGTGTGGTAATATTCGCCGTCATCGGTGTCCGGCAGCCGTTCGCGCGGAACGTAGAGCTCGAGACCGTTGAGCCGTTCGGCATCATCGCGGCTGGCGACGCCTTTCAGCGTCACCACCAGATGGTCCTTGGCCTCACGCGCATGCGTGACCTCGAACTGGCGCGAGCCGTCCTTGGTCATCAGCGGGCCGTAGTCCTTCACGGCCAGCGGGTCTTCGGTGAAGGTCCAAAGCCGGACGGCGCCGCGCACACCATGCGCAGCGCCGATGCGGGCGACACAGACCGGTGCAGCCACCGTGGTCGCCGTTCAGCTTTAAGCCTTGGCGGCGGCTTCGGCCTGCGCCTTGCGCTCCTTGCGCGGCACGGCCTTCTCGGGGTTGTTGCGCGGCGCGCGCTTCTTGACGCCGGCGGCGTCGAGGAAGCGCGTCACGCGATCCGACGGCTGCGCGCCCTTGGCAAGCCAGGCCTTTACCTTGTCCATGTCGAGCTTCAGGCGCGACTCGTTGTCCTTCGGCAGCAGCGGGTTGAAGTGGCCGAGACGCTCGATGAAGCGGCCATCGCGCGGGAAGCGCGAGTCGGCGACGACGACGTGATAGACCGGACGCTTCTTGGTGCCTGCGCGAGCGAGGCGGATAACAACGGACATTGAGTTCTCCTTAAGTGTTGGTTTGAAGTCTGTATTGGTCAGTTACGCCGTCATTGCGAGGAGCGGAGCGACGAAGCAATCCATGTCTCCGCAATCGGTGAGATGGATTGCTTCGCGGAGCCTGTCATCGGGCCGGCCAGAGGCCGGACCCGTTGGCTCGCAATGACGAAAGCGGGTCATTTCTTCTTGCCCGGGAAGCCGCCGAGGCCCGGCAGCATCGGCTTGCCGGAAAGGCCGGTCAGGCCCGGCACGTTCGGCAGGCCGCCGCGCAGCCCGGCCGGCAAATCCTTCGGCAGATTGGGCAGGCCGACGCCGGCGCCGCCCTGCATCTTCTCGGCGAGCGCCTTCATCTCCTCGGCCGACGGCGGCTTCATGCCGCCGCCAAAGCCCATCGCCTGCGCGATGCCGGCGAGCGGGCCGCGCTTGCCGCTTCCCATGGCCTTCATCATGTCGGCCATGTTCCGGTGCATCTTCAGGAGCTTGTTGACCTGCTCGACGCTCTGGCCGGCACCCGCCGCGATGCGCTTCTTGCGGCTCGCCTTCAGGATGTCCGGATTCTTGCGCTCCTGCCGCGTCATCGAATCGATGACCGCGACCTGGCGCTTGATGATCTTGTCGTCGATGCCGGCCGCCGCGATCTGGTTCTTCATCTTGGCGATGCCGGGCATCATGCCCATCAGGCCGCCGATGCCGCCCATATTGGCCATCTGCTGCAGCTGCTCGCGCATGTCGTTGAGGTCGAACTGACCCTTGCGCATGCGCTCGGCGGTGCGCGCGGCCTTCTCGGCGTCGATATTGGCGGCGGCCTTCTCGACCAGCGAGACGACGTCGCCCATGCCGAGGATGCGGCCGGCGATGCGGCTCGGATGGAAGTCTTCCAGCGCGTCGGTCTTTTCGCCGGTACCGATCAGCTTGATCGGCTTGCCGGTGACCGCGCGCATCGACAGCGCGGCGCCGCCGCGGCCGTCGCCGTCGACGCGGGTCAGCACGATGCCGGTGAGGCCGACGCGCTCGTCGAACGAGCGTGCCAGATTGACCGCGTCCTGACCGGTGAGGCTATCCGCGACCAGCAGCACTTCGTGCGGGTTGGCGGCGGCCTTGATCTCGGCCGCCTCCTTCATCATGTCTTCGTCGAGCGTGGTGCGGCCGGCGGTGTCGAGCAACACGACGTCGTAGCCGCCGAGCTTGCCGGCTTCCAGCGCGCGCTTCGCGATCTGCGGCGGCATCTGGCCGGCGACGATCGGCAGCGTCGGAATGTCGAGGTCACGGCCGAGCACCGCGAGCTGCTCCATCGCCGCCGGGCGGTAGACGTCGAGCGAGGCCATCAGCACCTTGCGCTTGTCGCGCTGGACCATGCGGCGCGCGAGCTTTGCGGTGGTGGTGGTCTTACCGGAGCCTTGCAGGCCGACCATCATGATCGGCACCGGCGGCACGGAATTGATATCGATGGTCTGGCCGTCGGAACCGAGCGTGGCGACCAGTTCGTCATGGACGATCTTCACCACCATCTGGCCCGGCGTCACCGATTTGACGACGGTGGCGCCGATCGCCTGCTCGCGGACCCGGTCGATGAAACTGCGGACCACCTCGAGCGCGACGTCGGCTTCGAGCAGCGCGCGGCGCACCTCGCGCATCGCGGCATCGACGTCCTTTTCTGTCAGCGCGCCGCGCCCCGTCAGACGATCGAGAATGCCACCAAGCCGTTCCGACAGATTGTCGAACAATGCCGTTGTCCTTCGTTGCGCCCGTGAGCGCGTCACTCGCTTCGGGCCATCCCCGCGCGTTCGCGCGTGATGACCACATAGTCCGCCTCGGCACCGCGCCAAGACGATGGTCCAAACACTTTCGCGCCCGAGGGCGCATCGCGCTGTCGGGCGTTGGCCTCTGGCCTCCAGGACCAGTCGGCGGGTCGAAAAGACAGAGCTTTCCGAGAAAGTGGCGGGGTTAAACGCTGTCGGGGGCGGAAAGTCAAGGAAAGTTTCGCCGCAATCCGCCCGAGACTGACGGTAAGGTACTGAAGTTACGTCGATTTGCCATGCCGGTTCCGAATTCGCCGCCGCCACCCATATAAGCGGAGCCTGCCTCCTATACGGGAACCCGCTTGCCCATCACCCGCCGCCGCGTTCTCGCAAGCTTGACCGGAGCCGCCGCCGCGATCGGCGTGCCCTCGATCTGGATGACTTACATGAAAACTTACGACGGCCCCGTCTCGGATCACTTCGACGGCCTGCACTTCTTCGATCCGGACGGCTCGCCGCCGAAATCGCTCGGCGAGGTGCTGCGCTGGCAGTTCGGCGGCGGCCGCAAGCGCGAGGTCTGGCCGGAATGGGCGCCGAGCCCCCATGCCGATACGCCGCCGCCGCGGGTCGAGGGCGACAAGGTGCGGTTTTGCTTTGTCGGCCATGCCAGCTGGCTGATCCAGACTGGCGGGCTCAACATCCTGGTCGATCCGGTCTGGTCGATGCGCGCCTCGCCGTTCGGCTTCGCAGGTCCGAAGCGGCACAACGATCCCGGCATTGCCTTCGACAGACTGCCAAAGATCGACGTCGTGCTGGTGTCGCACGGCCATTACGATCATCTCGACGTCGCGACGCTGTCGAAGCTGCATGCCGCGTTTGCGCCGCGCGTCATCACGCCGCTCGGCAACGACGTCACGATGCGGGCATCCGATGCTGCGATCAAGGCCGAGGCGTTCGACTGGCACCAGCGCGTCGAGCTCGGCGGCGGCCTTGCCGCGACGCTGGTGCCGACGCGGCACTGGTCGGCGCGCGGCCTGCTCGATCGCAACAAGGCGCTGTGGGCGAGCTTCGTGCTGGAGACGCCGGCCGGCAAGCTCTACATCGTCTGCGATTCCGGCTACGGCGACGGCCGGCATTTCCGCCGGGTTGCCGACGCGCATGGCCCGCTGCGGCTCGCGATCCTGCCGATCGGCGCCTATGAGCCGCGCTGGTTCATGCGCGACCAGCACATGAACCCGGAAGACGCCGTGAAGGCGCTGGCCGATTGCGGCGCGGCGCAAGCGCTGGCGCATCACCACGGCACGTTTCAATTGACCGACGAGGCGATCGATGCGCCCGCGATCGCGCTCGGCCAGGCGCTCGACGCGGCAAGTGTGCCGCGGGAGAAATTTGTCGCGTTGAAGCCGGGACAGGTATTCGAGATTTAGAGAGAAGAGTAGCCGGATTGCGCTGCGCTCTATCCGGGCTGCGCTTGCTGAAGCTCGTGCAGGTGTTCGAAATTTGATCGTCGTCCCGGCGAAGGCCGGGACCCATTACCCCAAAAATATTGATTGTTGCGCGACGCCGGGGCCGCGCTTCCGTTCACAACAAAACTCGGTGGTAATGGGTCCCGGCCTTCGCCGAGACGACGACGAACACTTACTGCGCCGGCTTGATCGCCCAGGAGACGCTGACATTGACCGTGAGTGTTTCTTCGCCCTGGGCCACCGGCGTCGGCGCGGCGAATCCGGCCGTGGCCATCTTGGCGCGGAATACCGGCACGGGTGCCGAGCCGACTTCGGCGATGTTCAAGGGCGCGCCGAGCGTGACGCCGGCGGCCCTGGCGTAGATCTCGGCCTTGCGGCGGGCATCGGCGACAGCCTTCTCGCGGGCGTCGTCGAGCAGCTTGGAGGCCTGCGACACCGAGAAATTGAGCCCGCCGATATCATTGGCGCCGGCGCCCACCAGCACGTCGATGACGCCGGCGACCTTGCTCACATCGTGCAGTCTGATCGTGACACGGTTGCTCGCGTGGTAGCCGACGATGCTCGGCGGCGCGTTCGGCGACGACGGCGTGCGGTTGGCGAATTGCGGCTGCAGCGACAGCCGCGAGGTCTGATAATCCTTCTCCGCGATCCCTGCGCCCTTCAGCGCGGCCAGCACCTTGCCCATCGTCACATTGTTGGCTTCGGCGGCTTCGCGTGCGGTCTTGGCGTCGGTCGTGACACCAGCATCGAGCTGTGCCTGGTCGGGCGGCGCCGATACGGTCGCCTCGCCGGTGACCGAAATCGCCGGCGGAAAGTCGTCATTGGCCAGTGCGGGCATGGCGAGCAAGGTGGTTGCGATGAGGGGGGCGGCGAAGGGGACGCCGAGGGAAAGGCGATGGGTCATCTGGCTCACTTCAGGGGGACGTAGACGTTGATCACGAGCTTGTCTTCGGCGGTCTTCAGCGGATCGGTGATGTATTCCTCGATGAAGGTGTCCTTGGCCTCGAGCTTCTTGTCGTCGAGGTGATTGGTGATCGCCTCATAGGTGTTGTCCATGTTGTCGTACGAGCCGCGATGGACGAACTTCAGCGCCTTGCCGTCGGGCGAATTACCCATGCTCATGTTCTTGCCGAGATTCTTCAGGTCCTGATCGACCGGGATTTCGGCGATGAAGGTGAAGCCGGTGTCGTCGGTCGAGGTGTAGACGATCATCGGATTGCCCGATGCCTTGACGCCGTCCTTGTCGAGCAGCGCGGTGAGCTGCTTGAACACCTCGATCAGCGCGTCGAAAGCTGAATCCCAGTTGGCGTTACCCTTCAGCATCACGACCTTTTTCGGCTCGAGCGTGAACGGCTCGCCGAACGGATCGGCAGTCTGCACCGGAGAGGCCGGCGGCGGCGCCGGGGTCTGCGACGCGGCGGGGCTGTCGGCTGGCGACTTGGTCTCGGCCGGCGGCGGCACCGGGGTTGCCGATGGCGTCGGCGCAGGGGTTGGGCTCGGGCTGGCTGCGGGAGCTGGCGAGGCTGATGGCGACTGGGCAGGCGCCGGGCTTGCCAGTGCGATCGCGCTCAAAGGGAGCAGCGCGACCAGGGCCGCGCGGAGGGTGTTGATACGGTTCATTTGTTGCTCTCCATCCCCTTCCTCAAACGGCCGCTCGATCTGTCCCGGCGCGCGGTCCGCGAGGTGCGATATTCCTAACACGCTAGTTCTGCATTCGTCCCATGACAGATGCGTCATAGGGCCATTCAGGCTGGCCAATTAGCCACCACTCGCCATATAACCGGGCAGAATTTGGGAAAATCGATGAGCGCGCTCGCCAATCACGCATTCGCCAAGATGAACGGCATCGGCAACGAGATCGTCGTCGTCGACTTGCGCGATTCCAAGGCACAAGTGTCAGCGGCGGAGGCGCGCGCCGTGGCTTCACCGGCCGGCGGCGTGCCCTATGACCAGTTGATGGTGCTGCAGTCGCCGCGGCTCGACGGCACCGAAGCGTTCATCTCGATCTACAACAATGACGGCTCGGAGGCCGGGGCCTGCGGCAATGGCATGCGCTGCGTGGTGCGGCGGATCTTCGAGAAGACCGGCCAGACATCGGCGACGTTCCAGACCCGCGCCGGCCTGCTCAATTGCTGGCAGGGGCCGGCGCCCGATCTCTACACCGTCGACATGGGCGCGCCGAAGTTCGGCTGGCAGGACATTCCGCTGGCCGAGGAATTTCGCGACACCCGCTACATCGAGTTGCAGGTCGGGCCGATCGACAATCCGGTGCTGCATTCGCCGTCGGTGGTCTCGATGGGCAATCCGCACGCGATCTTCTGGGTCGATGACGTCAATGCCTACGACCTCGAACGTTTCGGGCCGCTGCTGGAAAACCATCCGATCTTCCCGGAGCGCGCCAATATCACGCTCGCCCATATCGTCGATCGCGACCACATCACCATCCGCACCTGGGAGCGCGGCGCCGGCCTCACCAGGGCGTGCGGCTCGGCGGCCTGCGCGACGGCGGTTGCGGCGGCGCGGCTGAAGCGCGCCAACCGCGTCGTCGAGATCACGTTGCCCGGCGGCAAGCTCGGCATCGAGTGGCGCGAGCGCGACGATCACGTGCTGATGACCGGCACCGCCGATTTCGAATATGAGGGCCGCTTCGATCCGGCGCTGTTCGCCAGCGTCGCCTAGAGCATGATCCGGAAAAGTGGAAGCCGGTTTTCCGAAGAGATCATGCTCAAACAACAAGGCGTGGGATCGGATATGAGCGTCGATGTCGTCACCTTTGGCTGCCGCCTCAACGCGTTCGAATCCGAAGTGATTCGCCGCGAGGCGGAGCAAGCCGGGCTGTCCGACACCATCGTCATCAACAGCTGCGCCGTCACCAACGAGGCGGTGGCGCAGGCCCGGCAGTCGATCCGCAAATTGAAGCGCGAACGCCCCTCGGCGCGCATCGTGGTCACCGGCTGCGCGGCGCAGACGCAAAGCCAGATGTTCGCCGGGATGGCCGAGGTCGATCGCGTCGTCGGCAATGACGAAAAGATGCGCGGTGACGCCTGGCAGGCGACGCGCGCTGCGTTCGATATCGGCGCAGGCGAGAAGGTCGCGGTCGCCGACATCATGGCGGTGACGGAGATGGCGCCGCATCTGCTCGACGGCTTCGAGCGCGGCCTGCCGCGGGTGTTCGTGCAGGTGCAGAATGGCTGCGATCATCGCTGCACCTTCTGCATCATCCCCTATGGCCGCGGCAATTCGCGCTCGGTGCCGATGGGCGCGGTGGTCGATCAGGTCCGCACGCTGGTCGCGCGCGGCCATGCCGAGATCGTGCTGACCGGCGTCGATCTCACGAGCTATGGCGCCGACCTGCCGGGCGCGCCGAAGCTCGGTCAATTGACCAGGCAGATCCTGCGCCATGTGCCCGAGCTGAAGCGGCTGCGCATCTCCTCGATCGATTCGATCGAGGCGGATCGTGATTTGCTCGACGTCATCGCCGACGATCCACGGCTGATGCCGCATCTGCATCTGTCCCTGCAGTCCGGCGACGACATGATCCTCAAGCGGATGAAGCGCCGGCATTCGCGCAAGGATGCGATCGACTTCTGCGCCCAGGTGCGCCGGCTGCGGCCCGACATCGCGTTGGGCGCCGACATCATCGCGGGCTTCCCGACCGAAACCGAGGAGATGTTTACGCGCTCGCTCGATCTGGTCGAGGAATGCGATCTCACCTTCCTGCATGTGTTTCCCTATTCGAAGCGTCCGGGCACGCCGGCCGCACGGATGCCGCAGGTCGAGGGCGGCGTGATAAGGGAGCGCGCGAAGCGCCTGCGCGCGGCCGGCGAAGCCGCGCTGGTGCGGCGGCTAGCGGCGGAAGTCGGCGCGACGCGCGAGGTGCTGATCGAGAGCGAGCGGCAGGGCCGCACCGAGCATTTCCTGCCGGTTGCGATCGATGGTGATGAACCGGGCATGGTGCGGCGGCTGACCGTGGCCGGTCACGATGGCACACGCCTCGTCGCATAAAACCGCTGAGACTTGATCTCCGTCGTCCTGGTGAAAGCCAGGACCCACTACCTCAGCCGGTCATCGTTGTGCGACGCTGGGGCCACGATCCCTTTTACAATCCAATGCGGTGGTTACGGGTCCTGGCTTTCGCCAGGACGACGCACGGAAAGAGCCGTGGCCCCACACTGATCAGCCGCACGCGGTGTTAAATCCGAACCGATCCCGTCATCGCACGCGACGCACTCAATGAGCGCGTCCGCCCGGCCTTGCAGGGTGCGCCGCGCGGACCTGCCAGAATCGCAGCAGCCGATCGGCGTTTTCGCGGGTCAGTTTCGTGAACTGGCTCTTTGCTTTGGCAAGCTCGACGGGGCCCATGGAGCCGCTCATATAGCGGCATTCCATCACCGCGGCGGTGGTCTCCCAGCTCAGGCCTGCCGACCGGCACGGCACCAGCAGGCCCTCGCTGCGCAGGCTTTGCATCAGGGAGCGGACCACCTCGATGCTCGACTGCGCAAGGTCCGCCAGCGCAACGACGGTCTCCTCATATTTCCGCTGCCTGGCGAAGCCGAGCAGGGCGGCCTCGTTGAGCTCGCCGCTGTCCTTCAGTCTGGCGACGTGGCGCCTGGCTGCGGTGAAATCGCGGACCTGCGACATGTCGCGCTCGACGCCGGCCGCGACTGCGGCGATCGCGTGCCGGATCTCCTCGAACAGATAGGGCGGCGCGCGTTCCAGCAAGCGGCCGCGAACCTCTTCCGTCGCGCGGCGCAGCAGCTGGAGGCGGAGCTCCGATGGCAGGTCGGCGCGGATGCCGGTCTCGACCACAAGCACCGGATCGTGTTCGGCCTGCGCCAGGATGACGGCAAATCCGTCCGGCGACACCTTGGCGCCGGGATTGGTGACCAGGCGGTGGCTCACGCTCTCGAAGCGGCGCGCCAGGAGCGCGTCGGTGACGACCTCCTTCAACCACCAGCGTCCGGAGACGGCGAGCAGATGCTGCTCGCTCTTGGTTTGCGCGATCTCGACCAGGTCGTCCGCGCTGAGCCGTGACGATTCCTGCAGGACTGGCCTGGCGATCCTGATCTCGTCATTGCTGGCGAGACGGCGAATGATTGCGGGCGGCGCCTGGGTTACCGGCGCGAGCTGCTCGCTGATGTCGGTGAGCG
The DNA here is from genome assembly GCF_054056355.1 of Bradyrhizobium sp. USDA 3364. Taxonomy (NCBI): domain Bacteria; kingdom Pseudomonadati; phylum Pseudomonadota; class Alphaproteobacteria; order Hyphomicrobiales; family Nitrobacteraceae; genus Bradyrhizobium; species Bradyrhizobium sp. USDA 3364. Next base: position 2,550,346 of record NZ_JBSRYG010000002.1, on the reverse strand, counting down.
CCATCCGGGCGCTGATGTCGGCCAGCGCCCGCAACTCGATGGTCTTCACCAGACGCTCGAGCACATTGTCGAACAGCTCGACCTGCTCACTGTTGAAGCTGCCGGCTGACGCGAGGAAAAGGCTGGTGACGCGCTTTGCCGTGGCAATGCATTTTTCGGCGGAGCCGGCGCGTATCGCTGCCTCGACCTCGTCGATAATTGCCTGCCCGGCATTCAGCATTGCTCGTCCTGAGCCCGTCGTGAGCGCTTTTCTAAGCCGGATGCAGGATTACCCGACGGGACTGAAAGTTCCGTAAAGGATAAAGGTCCGTGAAATCCCGGACGTCACTCGCCGTTCCAGCCGCAGGCCTTGAGCCGTGCCTGCATGTGCTCCGGCGCGGGCGCGACGACATGCACCGGGTCCTTGTTGCGGGAAATCGGGATGCCGATTTCGCGGGAATGCAGATGCAGGATCGGCTCGCCGAAGCGCGGACCGTTGCCGTAGATATTGTCGCCGACGATCGGCCAGCCCATCGCCGACGAATGCACCCGCAGCTGATGGGTGCGGCCGGTGACCGGCTCCATCGCGAGCCATGCGATGCCCGGGCCGCGCCCCAGCACCTTCCAGTTGGTGATCGCCTTCTGCCCGTCCGGGTCCGGCTTCTGCCACCAGCCGCGCTCGGCGTTGAGCCGGCCGAGCGCCATGTCGATGGTGCCTTCGTCTTCGGCCGGGCCGCCCTCGACCACGGTCCAGTAGGTCTTCGAGATCTTGCTGTGCTTGAACAACAGCCCGAGCGAGGCGGTCGCCTTGCGGTGGCGTCCCAGGACGAGGCAGCCGGAGGTGTCCTTGTCCAGCCGATGCGCCAGCACCGGCGGCCGCGGCAGGCCGAACCGCAGCGCGTCGAACGAGGCCTCCAGATTGGGCCCGCCCTTGGGGCCGCGATGCACCGGCAGGCCCGCCGGCTTGTCGATGACCAGCATCAGTCCGTCGCGGTGGAGCACGCGGCCCAAGATTTCTTCCGCGGTCAATTGGGGAACATCGTTCAATTCGTCGAGACTTTCGTTTGGAGTGCGAAACGGCTAACACAGCCGCGCCATGAACGATACTCCTGGAACTCCCAAACAGAGCTGGTGGCAGCGGCTGACGGGCGGCCTGAAGCGGACCTCGAGTTCGATCGGGACCGCGGTCGCGGACCTCGTCACCAAGCGCAAGCTCGATTCCGCCATGCTCGATGACATCGAGGATGTGCTGCTCCGCGCCGATCTCGGCACCGATGTCGCGGTTCGCATCGCGGAGGCGGTCGGCAAGGGCCGCTACGACAAGGCGATCTCGGCCGACGAGGTCAAGGACGTGGTTGCGACCGAGGTCGAGAAGGTGCTGGCGCCGGTGGCGAAGCCGCTCGAGATCGATACCGCCAAGCAGCCGTTCGTCATCCTGGTCGTCGGCGTCAACGGCTCCGGCAAGACCACGACGATCGGCAAGCTGGCCGCGAAATTCTCCGCCGAGGGCCGCAAGGTCATGCTGGCCGCCGGCGATACGTTCCGCGCCGCGGCGATCGAGCAGCTCAAGGTCTGGGGCGAGCGCACCAAGTCGCCGGTCATCGCCGGCGCCCAGGGCTCGGATTCAGCAAGCCTCGCCTTCAGCGCGCTGACTGCCGCGAAGGAGCAGCAGCGCGACGTGCTGCTGATCGACACCGCAGGGCGGTTGCAGAACAAGTCGGAGCTAATGAACGAGCTCGAAAAGGTCGTGCGCGTCATCAAGAAGGTCGATGCGACGGCGCCGCACGCGGTGCTGCTCGTGCTCGACGCCACGGTGGGACAAAATGCACTGTCGCAGGTCGAGGCGTTTCATCGTACGGCAGGCGTCACCGGCCTCGTGATGACCAAGCTTGACGGCACCGCGCGCGGCGGCATCCTGGTCGCGTTGTCGGAGAAGCACAAGCTGCCGGTGCATTTCATCGGCGTCGGCGAAGGCGTCGAGGACCTCGCGCCCTTCACCGCGAAGGATTTTGCCAAGGCGATTGCCGGGATCGAGGCATGACCCCGAAAATCATGCCTCAAACCAACACCGAGGGTTAATGGACAAGACCCAGCCGCATCCGCTGTTCAAGCTCGCGACCGAGCTCGGGCCGCTGCTCGTGTTCTTTGTCGCCAACGCCAAGTACCATCTGTTCGTCGCGACGGCTGCGTTCATGGTGGCGATCGTGGCGGCGATGATCGCATCCTACGTCGTGACCAGGCACGTGCCGATCATGGCGCTGGTGACCGGCGCGATCGTCTTGGTGTTCGGCACCCTGACATTGGTGCTGCACGACGAGACCTTCATCAAGGTCAAGCCGACCATCATCTACGGCCTGTTCGCGGCCGTGCTCGGCGGCGGGCTGTTGTTCGGCCGTTCCTTCATCGCGGTGATGTTCAACCAGATGTTCAACCTGACGCCGCAGGGTTGGCGCATCCTGACCATGCGCTGGGCGCTGTTCTTCGCCGGCATGGCGGTTCTCAACGAGATCGTCTGGCGGACGCAGACCACCGATTTCTGGGTGAACTTCAAGGTGTTCGGCGTGACGCCGCTGACCATGATCTTCGCCATCGCCCAGATGCCGCTGACCAAGCGCTATCACCTGGAGCCGGTCTCGCTGGAAACCAGCGAAGCCGAGGCGGGCGACGTGCGCAAGGGGTGACTGGTTCGCCGTCATTCCGGGGCGATGCGATAGCATCGAACTATGGTGCGCAATTGCGCACCTGAGAATCTCGAGATTCCGGGTTCGGCTCTGCGAGCCGCCGGAATGACCGCCGCTAGCTTCCCGCCGCCAGCGCCTTCTCGATCTCGGCCTTCAGCACGGTGTTGACGTTCTCGGGCGTCACCGGGCCGACCAGCTTGTAGACGATCTTGCCCTCGCGCCCGACCACGAAGGTCTCGGGCACGCCGTAGACGCCCCATTCGATCGAGGCGCGGCCGTTGCCGTCGACGCCGACGATGCCGAACGGGTTGCCGTAGCGGCCGAGGAAGCGTCGGGCGTTCTCGGGCGAGTCCTTGTAATTGATGCCGATGATCTGAAAGCGCTTGTCGCGGCCGAGTTCGGTCAGCAGCGGTGCCTCGTCATGGCAGGGCACGCACCACGACGCCCAGACGTTGACGACCGAGACCTTGCCCTTGAACACCGCGGGATCGAGGCCCGGAACCGCCGTGCCGTCCCTTACCAGGCCGTCGAGCGCGGGCAGCGCGGTCTGCGGCGCCGGCCGTCCGATCAGGGCCGACGGGATTCGCGAGGGATCGCCGCCATAGAGCCGCAGCCAGAACAGGCCGGCGAGCCCGAGGAAGATCACGAGCGGCAGCACCACCAACATGCGGCGGGGTTGCGGCGGGCTGTTGGTCGCCTGTTCGCTCATCGGATATCCGCCGCGCTGCGGCCGGAACGGCGCGTGATGCCGCTGGCCTCGATCTCTTTCAGCCGCGCCTGCTGGCGGCGATAGTCGACGACGATCCAGACGATCAACAGCAGCACGACGGCTGCGACCAGCGCATAGGACGTCACGATGAAGGAGGCGTAGGGACCAAGCGACATCGTGTCACGCCGCTCCAATCTCGCTGGACGCGCTTTGATCGCGCGAATCCGCCGTGAACGAGACGCGACTGGCCTGCATCATCTGCAGGCTGCGCACGCGACGGCGGAGGATCTCGTTGCGCATCGCCGCCAGGTGCAAGGTGATGAAGAGCAGCGAAAACGCGATCGCCATCACCAAGAGCGGCCACAGGAACGCCTTGTCGAGCGTCGACCCGCCGGCGCGAAACACCGAGGCCGGCTGATGCAGCGTGTTCCACCAGTCGACCGAGAACTTGATGATCGGGATGTTGATCGCGCCGACCAGGGTCAGCACCGCCGCCGCGCGCGCCGCGCGCGAAGGATCCTCCACGGCGCGCCACAGCGCCATCAGGCCGAGATACATCAGGAACAGGATCAGCACCGAGGTCAGCCGCGCGTCCCACTCCCAATAGGTGCCCCACATCGGCCGGCCCCACAGCGAGCCGGTGACCAGCGCAAGGAAGGTGAAGGCGGCGCCGATCGGAGCGGCGGCCTTCGCGGCGACGTCGGCGAGCGGATGCCGCCACACCAAGGTGCCGAGCGCGGCCACGCTCATGACGCCCCAGACGAACATCGACAGCCACGCATTCGGCACGTGGATGAACATGATCTTCACCGTAGCGCCCTGCTGGTAGTCGTCGGGCGCCGTTGCCGACTGGTAGAGCCCGATCGCGAGCAGGATCGTGGTCGCGGCCGCGAGCCACGGCAGGATGCGCGCAGTCAGCGCCAGAAACCTGGTCGGGTTGGCGAGGTCGGTCAACGTCTCGGTCAGCTTCATGGCACCCTGATAATCGTCCGATGTGAGCGAGGCAATCGGCCGAATTCCCCTCGGCGAGATTTGATCAATCCAGCCCGTGCCGCAGGCTGGCGGCGGCCGCAAACGGGCCGATCACGAGGCTGGCAAGCGACAGCGCGCAGAGGATCGAGAACGGTGTTCCAAAGGGCAAAGGCCCCGAAATCGCCGCCTGCGAGGCCGCAACGCCGAAGATCAGCACCGGGATCGACAGCGGCAGCACCAGCACCGCGAGCAAGAGGCCACCGCGATGCAGCGTCACCGCCAAGGCCGCGCCGATCATGCCGGTGAAGGTCAATGCCGGTGTTCCCGCCAGCAGCGTGGCCGCGACTGCGAGCGTTGCCGTGCCGTCGAGATTGAGCAGCAGGCCGAGCACCGGGGTTGCGATGATCAGCGGCAGCCCGGCGGCGATCCAATGCGCCAGCGCCTTGGCCGCGCAGGCGAGTTCCAGCGGCGTCCGGCTCATCACGATGAGGTCGAGCGAGCCGTCCTCATGGTCGGCCGTGAACAGCCGGTCGAGAGTGAGCAGGCTCGCCAGCAGCGCGCCGAGCCAGAGAATGGCGGGGCCGAGCCGCGACAGCAGCGCCAGATCCGGCCCGACCGCGAACGGCATCAGCACCGTGACGGTGAGGAAGAACAGCACGCCGATCAGTGCGCCGCCGCCGACGCGCAGCGCGATGCGGATGTCGCGGCGGATCAATGCGGCCAGCGCGGTCATGCGATGCTCCAGCTTTGACGATGGCGAAAGGCGTGCAGCAGACTCGGTCTGCTCCCTCCCCCCTTGCGGGGGAGGGCTGGGGAGAGGGGTGGCCCCGGGCGAGATCGTCGACGTGAATGTCGCTCTCGCAATCTCGGCCACTGATCGGAAAGAGACAAATGGACAGTGCGCGCCGTGTGGCACCCCTCTCCCTGACCCTCCCCCGCAAGGGGGGAGGGGACTGAGAGAGCGCGGCAAGGCAGCGGGAAAGTTCGCCGTCTCATGCCACGCCTCCCATCCGCAAATCGCGTGCGTCGATGCCGAGCGGCAGATGGGTCGCCGCCACGATCAGGCCGCCGCTTGCGAGATGGTCGCGCATCAGGGCGACGAACAGCGCCTGTCCGGCTGCATCGAGCGCCGATGTCGGCTCGTCCAAGAGCCACACCGGCCGCCGGACCGAGAGCAGGCGGGCGATCGAGAGCCGGCGGCGCTGGCCCGCGGAGAGATAGGCCGCCGGCAGATGCGCGGCGTGGTCGAGCGCCACGGCGGTCAGGCACCGGCCAGCGTCCTCGGTCTTGCCGCCCAGGAATTCCCGCCAGAAGGAAAGATTTTCCATAACGCTCAGCGCCGGCTTCAGGGCGTCGCGGTGGCCGAGATAATGGGCCTGCTCGGGCAGGCTGAGTTCGGCATCGCCGCCTTCGAGCGCGATCGAGCCCTCAGCCGGAACCAATAGTCCGGCGAGGACGCGCAGCAGCGAGGTCTTGCCGGCGCCATTGGGGGCCGGTGACGGCGAGCGCCTCGCCGGCCGCAGCCGACAGATCGAGGCCGGAAAACACCTCGCGCCCGCCGCGCACGCATTTCAGATTTCGTCCCGAGAGCCGCATGGTTCGTCTTGTCACAGCCCTCTGAAATCTTTCGCTACCGCGTGAGAATTTTTGGGTCGCGCAACGTTGTCGCACGCTAGTCGGTGTGGCGGCGCTTCTAGAAAGGTTCTATAAGCCCGGAACTTGATGCAGCACACACAATCGGCGGCCGCAAGCCACCCTCCGGCCATCCCTCGGCCAGTGTCGTCGCCGGTGTTTAGTTACCCTTGCCGGGTATAACTGAGAATTGGGATTCCTCGCATGACCTCACTCGACAGCTTCAAATGCCGCAAGACCATGAAGGTCGGCGCCAAGTCCTACGTCTATTACAGCCTGCCCCAGGCGGAGAAGAACGGACTGAAGGGAATTTCGAAGCTGCCGTACTCGATGAAGGTTCTGCTCGAGAACCTGCTGCGCGAACGAGGACGGCCGCACCGTCAAGAAGGAAGACATCGTTGCGGTGTCGAAGTGGCTGAGGAAGCGCCAGCTCGAGCACGAAATCGCGTTCCGCCCGGCGCGCGTCCTGATGCAGGATTTCACCGGCGTTCCGGCCGTGGTCGATCTCGCCGCGATGCGCAACGCGATGCAGAATCTCGGCGGCGATGCCGAGAAGATCAACCCGCTGGTGCCGGTCGATCTCGTCATCGACCATTCGGTCATCGTCAACTTCTTCGGTGACAACAAGGCGTTCGCGAAGAACGTCACCGAGGAATACAAGCAGAACCAGGAGCGCTACGAGTTCCTGAAGTGGGGCCAGAAGGCGTTCTCGAACTTCTCGGTGGTGCCGCCCGGCACCGGCATCTGCCACCAGGTCAATCTCGAATATCTCGCGCAGACGGTGTGGACCAAGAAGGAGAAGATGACGATCGGTCGGAAGACCGGCACCTTCGAGGTCGCCTATCCCGACTCGCTGGTCGGCACCGACTCGCACACCACGATGGTCAACGGCCTCGCCGTGCTGGGCTGGGGCGTCGGCGGCATCGAGGCCGAGGCCTGCATGCTCGGCCAGCCGCTGTCGATGCTGCTGCCCGAAGTGGTCGGCTTCAAGCTCAAGGGCCAGCTCAAGGAGGGCGTCACTGCGACCGACCTCGTGCTGACCGTCACCCAGATGCTGCGCAAGCTCGGCGTGGTCGGCAAGTTCGTCGAGTTCTTCGGTCCGGGCCTCGACTACCTCTCGGTCGCGGACAAGGCGACGATCGGCAACATGGCGCCCGAATACGGCGCGACCTGCGGCTTCTTCCCGGTCGATGCCGCGACCATCGATTACCTGAAGACCTCCGGCCGCAAGGCCGATCGCGTCAAGCTGGTGCAGGCCTATGCCAAGGCGCAGGGCCTGTTCCGCACCGCCAAGTCGGCCGATCCGGTGTTCACCACCACGCTGACGCTCGACCTCGGCGATGTCGTGCCGTCGATGGCTGGCCCGAAGCGCCCCGAAGGCCGCATCGCGCTGCCGGCGGTTGCGACCGGCTTCGCGACCGCGCTGGTCGGCGAGTACAAGAAGCCCGAGGGTGAGCAGAAGCGCTACGCGGTCGAAGGCCGCGACTTCGATCTCGGCCATGGCGACGTCGTGATCGCGGCGATCACCTCCTGCACTAACACCTCCAATCCGAGCGTGCTGATCGGCGCCGGCCTCTTGGCGCGCAAGGCGGCCGCCAAGGGCCTGAAGGCCAAGCCGTGGGTGAAGACCTCGCTCGCGCCGGGCAGCCAGGTGGTGGCGGAGTATCTTGCCAATTCCGGCCTGCAGGGCGATCTCGACAAGGTCGGCTTCAACCTCGTCGGCTTCGGCTGCACGACCTGCATCGGCAATTCCGGCCCGCTGCCGGAAGACATCTCGAAGTCGATCAACGAGAACGGCATCGTCGCCGCCGCCGTGCTGTCGGGCAACCGCAACTTCGAAGGCCGCGTCTCGCCCGACGTGCAGGCGAACTACCTTGCCTCGCCGCCGCTGGTGGTCGCGCATGCGATCGCCGGCACTGTGACCAAGGATCTCGCGGTCGAGCCGCTCGGCATCGGCAAGGACGGCAAGCCGGTGTTCCTGAAGGACATCTGGCCGACCGCCAAGGAGATCAACGCCTTCATGAAGAAGTACGTCACCGCGACGATCTTCAAGAAGAAGTACGCGGACGTGTTCAAGGGCGATACCAACTGGCGCAAGATCAAGACCACGGAAAGCGAGACCTATCGCTGGAACATGGGCTCGACCTATGTGCAGAACCCGCCCTATTTCGAAGGCATGAAGAAGCAGCCGGAGCCGGTCACCGACGTGGTCGATGCGCGGATCCTCGCGATGTTCGGCGACAAGATCACCACCGACCACATCTCGCCGGCCGGTTCGATCAAGCTGACCTCGCCCGCCGGCAAGTTCCTCAGCGAGCACCAGGTGCGTCCTGCCGACTTCAACCAGTACGGCACGCGGCGCGGCAACCATGAAGTGATGATGCGCGGCACCTTCGCCAACATCCGGATCAAGAACTTCATGCTCAAGGGCGCCGACGGCAATATTCCGGAAGGCGGCTTGACCAAGCACTGGCCCGACGGCGAGCAGATGTCGATCTACGACGCCGCGATGAAGTACCAGCACGAAGGCGTGCCGCTGGTGGTGTTTGCCGGCGCCGAATACGGCAACGGCTCGTCGCGCGACTGGGCCGCGAAGGGCACCCGCCTGCTCGGCGTGCGCGCGGTGATCTGCCAGAGCTTCGAGCGCATCCATCGCTCCAACCTGGTCGGCATGGGTGTGCTTCCGCTCACCTTCCAGGACGGCACGTCGTGGTCCTCGCTCGGCCTCAAGGGCGACGAGAAGGTGACGATCCGCGGGCTGCAGGGCGATCTGAAGCCGCGCCAGACGCTGACGGCGGAAATCGTCTCGACCGACGGCGGCAAGCGGGACGTCCCGCTGCTCTGCCGCATCGATACGCTGGACGAGCTCGATTACTATCGCAACGGCGGCATCCTGCATTATGTGCTGCGCAAACTCGCGGCCTAAACGCCCTTGGTTTGAGCATGGTCTCCGCGCAAACGCCTCGCGTTTGTCGCGGGGAAAACCGCTTCACACTTTTCCGGACCATGCTCCAACGCGGATTTGTGATCGGTGCCTCACCGCTTAGTGAGTAGCGGCTAAAAAGAAGGCGGCCTATGAAAAGGCCGCTTTCTCGCGTTTTGGGGCACGCAAGTTCAGGGACAAACTTCATGCTCCGTACAATTACGGATGGAAATCATCACGACTGGTTCGCAGTATGACAGCGATGGTGGCCTATAATCGTATCTCGCGATGGTCGAGCGCTCTTGGTATCTGTGCGATCGTCGCGGTCATCCGCCCAGCTCACGCCGATCCGCGTGCTGTCGTCGAACTCTTCACCTCGCAGGGATGCTCATCCTGTCCGCCCGCGGACAAGATCATCGGTGAGCTTGCGAAGGACCCCAATGTCATCGCGCTGAGCATGCCGATCGACTATTGGGACTATCTCGGCTGGAAGGACACGCTGGCCGATTCCCGTTTCAGCGCGCGCCAGAAAGCCTATTCGCATGTGCGCGGCGATCGCGACGTCTACACACCGCAGGCCGTCATCAACGGTTCCGCGCATGTGATCGGCAGCGACCGCACCAGCATCGAGGACGCCATCAAGAGCACCGAGAAAAGCGGCAGCGTGATGTCGGTGCCGGTGACGATGACGCTGACCGGCAAGCAGATCAACGTGTCGGTCGCCGCATCGAAGTCGCCCGCGGTGTCGCGCGGCGAAGTCTGGATCTGCTCGATCTCGAAATCGGTGCCGATCTCGATCGCGCGTGGCGAGAACCGCGGTCGCGAGATCACCTACCACAACGTTGTGCGCAATCTCCTGAAGGTCGGTGACTGGAACGGTTCGTCCGGCAACTGGACCGTGCCGCTGGAGAACATCACGCGCGATGGCGTCGATGCCGCGGCGGTCTACGTCCAGGACGGCAATCGCGACAAGCCGGGCCCGATGCTCGGCGCCGCCTTCACCTCGCTTCACTAGCGAGTTGCTGCGCCAGCTTCGTCGGTCGCGTCGCCGGGCTGCAGGCAGGTTGCCGTGCAGCCGCGATGCGATTGCAAACTTGCATCCAGACATGTGCTGAAAGGAAAGCGCCGACGCTCTGCGCACGCGGCTCGAGTACGCGCGATCGAGCAGGATCCCAAAAAACAAAAAGGACCAACTTTCGTTGGCCCAGTGTTGGGATTAACTCCCCTGCGAACAGGCCCGATCCCGACGGCCCCGGGGGGCTGGGGGCTGAGGAATCCGGAACCGAAAGGACCGGGCCAACGCAGGGTTTCCTTTTCGCAGGGCAGCGGGGCGGGCGATTGGCGGAAGTGGGGCAGCAATATGATTCCGCTAACGTTCCCGTGACTCTGTGGTTTTCCGGACGATCTGCCTCGCCTGAGTGTGGTTAAGGCCTGGTTGCGTTGCGAATGGCCCCTTGCAGCGTCGTTCGCTTAGCGCAATCATGTCACTCTCGTGACGATCCCGAAGTGGGGCACCGGCCTTCGGAACCCGGTCGTCACCGAGACAACAGGAGGCGCTCGATGAGTTTGATCTCGGAGGACACTGATCCGAGCGGTAGTCGCGCTGCGGCGCGCCCCGCCGCCGCGACCCCTCAGCCCAGCCGCGTGACATTCAATCGACTTGAGCTCAACCGCATTCTCAATCTCTATGGCCGCATGGTCGCAGACGGCGAGTGGCGCGACTATGCGATCGACTTCCTGAAGGATCGTGCCGTGTTCTCGGTGTTCCGGCGCGCGTCCGAAATGCCGATCTACCGGATCGAGAAGGATCCTCGGCTTGCGCGCAAGCAGGGCATGTACAGCGTGATTTCGCCGACCGGCCTGATCCTGCGCCGCGGCCACGAACTCGAGCGCGTGCTGCTCGTAATCGACCGCAAGCTGTCGCTGGTGTAGCGGACTTCATCCAGCTGGATGGGCCTTGAAGCCCGGATGAGCGAAGCGACATCCGGGACGGTCTTCCCGCGCGGGCGCAGCTTCAAGGGCTTCAGATCGCTCAGTGCTTGGTAGCCCGGATGGAGCGTAAGCGAAATCCGGGTTCTTTCCGCGGATGGCCTTGCCCCGGATTTCGCTACGCTCCATCCGGGCTACGCCGTCTGATCTCATCCCTTTCCGCAAAACAAAAGCCCCGGCCACATGGCCGGGGCTTGGATCGGTTGCCTTGCTCGAGGCGCTTAGTCGCGCTGGCCGAGCAGCTGCAGCAGCAGCGTGAACAGGTTGATGAAGTTCAGATAGAGCGACAGCGCACCCGTGATTGCCGCACGCTCTGCCATCACGCCACCCTGCGAGGCGTAACCGTAGATGTAGTCGTTCTTCAGCCGCTGGGTGTCCCAGGCGGTGAGGCCCGCGAACACCAGCACGCCGACCACCGAGACGATGAACTGCAGCGCCGAGCTCGCCAGGAACAGGTTGACCAGGCTCGCGATGATGATGCCGATCAGACCCATGAACAGGAACGAGCCCATGCCGCTCATGTCACGCTTGGTGGTGTAGCCATAGAGGCTCAGCGCACCGAACGTCGCCGCGGTGATGAAGAACACGCGCACGATCGAGGTGTGCGTGTACACCAGGAAGATCGACGACAGCGACAGGCCCATCAGCGCGGAGAACACCCAGAACAGGAGCTGGGCGGTCGCAGGCTGCAGGCGGTTGATGCCGGCCGAGATGACGAACACCATCGCCAGAGGTGCGAGGATGAACAGCCACTTCAGCGGGCTCACGAACATCGCATAGCCGAACTGCGTCAGATAGGCGTTGCCGAACTTGGCGACGGCGGCCGACTGGTCGGTGGTCACCGCACCCATATAGACGCCGAGCGCGGCAAGGCCGGTGATGGCCAGGCCGATGCTCATGTAGTTGTAGATGCGCAGCATGTAGGCGCGCAGACCGGCGTCGACGGCCGCAGCGTCAATGCGCCCGGCGGCCCGGCCGAAAGGAGAAGCGTAGTTGCGGTCTAGGTCCGACATGGTCGAATTCCCGTGGTTGGTCCCGGTGGAGCGCAAGGGATTTGCGGCGCCGGTCGTAAATCTATCTCAGATGGCTCGGTTTGCGGAACATTAATTCCGTGTCATTCAAACCGACTATCCGACCCGATTGGTATGTGGGAAATTAACACATCCGACGCAAGCTTCCACGCGCGGCCGAATGTCGCTCTGGCCGAGCATCATAGGCAAAAACGGCGCTTTCGCCGCTACAAATTGTCACAAATTCCGCAACACCGAGGCCGGCTTCTGGTTCAGAGCGAGCAGCGTCCCGGCCAGTCCAAGTCCAACCGTGACGACCAGCGCGGCGACCACGACCAGGGCGGCGCTGCCGGCCTGCCAGATAAAACTCAGCGTCATCAGCCGCGTCACGATCAGCCAGGCCGCGATCGAACCGGCGATGACCCCGAATATTGCGGTTGCAAAGCCGATCATCAAATACTCCAGCGCGTAGGCGCCGAGCAGCCGCACCCGCGTGGCGCCGAGCGTCTTGAGGATCACGGCATCATAGACCCGGTGGCGGTGTCCGGCGGCGAGCGCGCCGCCCAGCACCAGGATCGCCGAGATCAGCGTCACGGCGCTGGCGCCGCGGATCGCCAGCACGAGGTTGCTGACGACGCCGCCGACGGTCTCCAGCGCCTCGCGGACCCGCACGCTGGTCACCATCGGGAACGCGTCGGCGACCTGCTTGATGATGCGCGCGTCATCGTTCGAGCTCGCCTGGGTCGAGCTTGCATGCGGTTCCGTCAGGGTGGCGACATGGCTGTGCGGCGCGCCCTTGAAGGCGTTCGGCGAGAACACCAGCACGAAGTTGATGCCCAGCCCCTGCCAGTCGATGTTGCGCAGATTGGCGATCTTCGCCGGCACGTCGCGGCCGAGCACGTTGACCACGATCTCGTCGCCGATCTTCAAGGACAGGCCGTCGGCGATCTTCTTCTCCATCGAGACCAGCGGAGGTCCGCTGTAGTCCGGCCCCCACCATTCGCCCTCGACAATCTTGGAGCCTTTGGGAATCTCGCCGGTGTAGGTCAGGCCGCGGTCGCTCTGCAGCACCCATTCCGAATCGACCGACGGCTTGAGCTGGTCGGCCTTGACGCCGCGTGCGGCGACGATGCGTCCGCGCAGCATCGGCACGTCCTCGACGGTCGAGCCGGGAGCGACCTGGGCCAGGAATCCATTGAAGCGGTCGGCTTCGGTGGAGGGGATGTCGATGAAGAAGAACGATGGCGCCCGCTCCGGCAGCGCAGCCAGGAACTGGCGGCGCAGATTGCCGTCGATCTGGGTGATGGTGACGAGCACCGCGAGCCCGAGCCCGAGCGACAGCACGACCGACGGCGTCAGCGCGCCGGGCCGGTGGATGTTGGCGATGGCGAGCCGCAGCATGGTCATGCGGCTGCGCGGCAGCCGCCGCGCCACCGCCATCAGGATCTCGGCAATTCCCCGCAGCAGCAGGAACACCGCGATCGACGAGGCGACGAACACGCTGGCGACGCGCTTGTCGTAGGCTAGCCCGATCGCAACGCCGATCAGCAGCGCGATCACCACGGCCATCAGCGCGAGATAGCTCCAGCGCGGACGATGCCACTCGCTGGCGACGGTTTCGCGGAACAGCGCCGCGACCGGCACGTCATGGACGCGGCCGAGCGGCCACAGCCCGAACGCCAGAGCGGTGAGTTGGCCGTAGATGAAGGAGAGCGCGAGCTCGTCTGGGTGCAGCGCGGGCACCACCGGGAGCGGCAGCAGCTTGCCGAACAGGCCGACGATAACAAAAGGCAACGCGGCGCCGAGCACGAGCCCGATCACCGAACCGATGCCGGCCAGCACCACCACCTGCGTGCAGTAGATCGTGAAGACGTCGCGGCCGGTGGCGCCGAGCGCCTTGAACGAGGCGATCACGTCGCGTCGCCGGTCGATATGGCTCTTCACCGCGTTGGCGACGCCGACGCCGCCGACCAGGAGCGCAGCAAGACCAACGAGGGTCAGGAACTGGGTGAAGCGGTTGATGGTGCGCTCGAGCTGCGGCGAGGCGTTGCTGCGGCTGCGCACCTCCCAGCCGGCCTCCGGCGCGGCGGCGCGCGCGCCGTCGATCAGCGCGGTGGTGGCGCGATCGTCGTTGGCACCGTCGGGCAGCTTTACCCGATAGATCCAGCGCACCAGGCTGCCCGGTTGCAACAGGTCGGTGGCGCGCAGGCTCGCCTCGCTGATCAGGAAGCGCGGTCCGAGGCCGACGCCGCCGGCGAGCTTGTCAGGTTCGGCCGCCACGACGCTGCGGATCTGGTAGGTCGCGCTGCCGATGGTGACGCGGTCGCCGAGCTTCAGGTCGAGCCGCGCCAGCAGGGTCGAGTCGGCAGCCGCGCCAAAAACGCCGTCGCGCTCAGTGAGCAGATCGGCGATCGGCATGTTCGGTTCGAGCGTCAGCTCGCCGAGCATCGGATATTTGCCGTCGACCGCCTTGAGCTCGACCAGCGCCAGCTTGCCGTCACCGCTGCGCGCCATTGCGCGCAACGTGGCTGCGACAGACACCTCGCCGCGGGTGCGCAGATAGGCGACCTCGTCGGGCTTGGCCTCGCGGCTGATCAATGAGAACGCGACGTCGCCGCCGAGCAGCGTGCGTCCCTCGCGCGACAGGCCGTCGCCGAGGCTCGCGGCGACCGAGCCCACGCCGGCAATCGCCATCACGCCGAGCGCGATGCAGGCGATGAACACGTAGAAGCCGCGCAGGCCGCCGCGCAATTCGCGCAGCGCGTAACGGAAGGCGAGCGACGACGCGCGGCCCTGGGTACGGACCTGCACCGCGACTTCGGACGCAATGCTCATGTGGTGGCAATGCTCATGTCGTTGATTGTCCGTCGATGCGGCCGGAGCGCAGCCGCACGACGCGGTCGCAGCGCTGCGCGAGCGCGAGATCGTGCGTTACCAGCACCAAGGTCATGCCGCGCTCGGCGTGCTTGGTGAACAGCAGGTCGACGATCTGCTTTCCGGTCGTCTCGTCGAGATTGCCGGTCGGCTCGTCGGCGACGAGGATCGCGGGGTCGGGCGCGAGCGCACGCGCGATCGCGACGCGCTGCTGCTCGCCGCCGGAGAGTTGCGTCGGATAATGGTGCAGGCGTTCGCCGAGACCGACCGATTGCAGCTCCTGCGCGGCGCGCGCAGCCGCATCCGGATTGCCGGCGAGCTCGAGCGGCACGGCGACGTTCTCCAGCGCCGTCATGGTCGGGATCAGGTGGAACGACTGGAAGACGATGCCGACCTGGCGGCCGCGGAAGCGCGCCAGCGCATCTTCATCGAGGGCATTGAACGAGGTGCCGTCGACGACCACTTCTCCGCTGTCAGGACGTTCAAGCCCCGCCATCACCATCAGCAAGGTCGACTTGCCCGAGCCCGACGGGCCGATCAGGCCGATGGCCTCACCCGCTGCCACACGAAGGCTGATATCTTTGAGGATATGAACCCGTGCCGCGCCGGTGCCGAGCGAGAGATTGACGTTCCTGACGGCAATGGTGTCCGGCTCTACGTCGGTCAGTGAAGAGGATTCGATGATACTGTCCATGGTTCGGTCATATGGCACTTCCGCGGCTGCGGTCGAGGCCCGGTTGCGAATCTTCGTGCACATACTCGTGTTGCTTATGGGCTTCATGACGGCGGCGAGTGCGCAGACGCAAGAGCAGGGGAAAGCTCCGGCGAAACCGGTCAAAATGGTGGTTCTGGGCGATTCCCTGAGCGCCGGTTACGGCCTTCCGGCCGACGCCGCATTTCCGGTCCGGCTGCAAAAGGCCTTGGAAGCCAAGGGGATAAAGGTCGAGATGACCAATGCCGGGGTGTCCGGCGACACCGCCTCGGGCGGCCGCGAGCGGCTCGACTGGTCGGTGGCTGACGGAACCGATGTCGTGATCGTCGAGCTCGGCGCCAACGATGCCCTGCGCGGCATCGATCCCGCGGTGACGCGTGCCGCGCTCTCCGACATCATCACAAAGTTGCAGGCGCGCAAGATCGCCGTGCTCTTGTGCGGCATGCTCGCGCCGCCGAACTATGGCAGTGAGTATGCAGCGAAGTTCAACGCGATCTATCCGGACCTCTCAAAATCGCTTGGCGTGCCGCTCTATCCGTTCTTCCTCGATGGGGTTGCTGGCAATCCGAAGATCAACCAGGCCGACGGCATGCATCCGACGGCACAAGGTGTGGATATCGTTGTGAAGAATATCCTGCCCACAGTGGAGGCATTTCTCGGCGCATTATCAGGGCAACGCAGTTGAAGCGCAGGCAATGAGCCGTGTCTGTCCGTAGGTTTACGAGCTGTTAACGCCTCATGCTTCGCAGAGTCACATATCTCGGGTACAAATAGGCATCGGTGATTCGTCGCCGGGCTGTTACAGGGTGCGGGCTCCCAAAACCCGCGCCAAGCATCGAGGATTATAGCGATGCCGCGTCTGTTCACTGGTCTGGAAATTCCGGCCGATATCGGCCAATCCCTCTCCAGCTTGCGTGGTGGCCTTCCCGGCGCTCGCTGGATCGATCCCGAAAATTATCACGTCACTCTGCGCTTCATCGGCGACATCGACGGCCTCTGGGCCAACGAGATCGCGACGATGTTGTTTCGGGTGAACCGCAAGCCGTTCGAGGTCAAATTGCGGGGCCTGTCGAGCTTCGGCGGACGCAAGCCGCGCGCGGTGGTTGCCGCCGTCGAGCCGAGCCGGCCGCTGATCGAACTGCAGGCCGAGCTCGAGCGGATGATGCAGCGGATGGGGCTCGATCCCGAGGGCAGGAAATTCACGCCACATGTCACGCTCGCGCGTCTGCATGACGCATCGAGCCAGGACGTCGCGGATTATCTGTCCGTGCGCGGCTACTTCCCGAGCCGCACCTTCACGGCGGATCGCTTCGTGCTGTTCTCGTCGCGCGCGTCGACAGGCGGCGGTCCCTACGTGGTCGAGGATGCCTACGAGCTCTGCGCGTAAGGTTTCGTAGATCGCGTTTCCAGGTGTTCCGGCGAGGCCCGTGCGGCCGGCTGGGTATGCAAGGGTTTGCGCTTGCATACCCCATTGGCACAATTCACGGCTTGCAATTTGCCGCGCACTAGGGCCGTAAGGTGGGCCTATGCTGTCCACCTCGCCCAATTCGTTCCTCGAACACTACAGGTCCCTGATCGCCTCCGGCGCGATCGAGGCTGATCCCGCGCAGGCCGCCGCCGCCGACGCGTTCGGCGCGCTGGAGGAACGGCTCGCGAGCTACAAGCCGCAGCGCAAGCAGGGCCTGCTCGGCCGGCTGTTCGGCGGCGACAAGGACGACAAGCCGCGCGGGCTCTACGTCCATGGCGAGGTCGGCCGCGGCAAGACCATGCTGATGGACCTGTTCTTCCAGCAGAGCCCGGTCGAGCACAAGCGCCGCGCGCATTTCCACGAATTCATGGCCGAGGCGCATGAGCGCATCTACGGCTACCGCCAGCAGATCGCGCGCGGCGAGATCGCGGACGGCGATGTGATCGCGCTTACCGCGCAGGCGATCTTCGACGAGGCCTGGCTGCTCTGCTTCGACGAATTCCACGTCACCGACATCGCGGATGCGATGATCCTCGGGCGGCTGTTCGCAAAGCTGTTCGATCTCGGCACCGTCGTGGTCGCGACCTCGAACGTTGCGCCGGAGGATCTCTACAAGGGCGGCCTCAATCGCGCGCTGTTCCTACCGTTCATCGCGCAGATCTCCGAGCACATGGACGTGCTGCGGCTCGATGCACGCACCGACTTCCGGCTCGAGAAGCTCGTCGGCGTGAAAATGTGGCTGGTGCCCGCGGACGACGCGGCCGATGCCGCGCTCAACGCGGCCTGGCGCAAGATGACCGGCAATGCGCCGTGCAAGGCGCGCCTCATTCCGATCAAGGGACGCATCCTGAACGTGCCGTGTTCGGCGCACGGCGTCGCGCGCTTCAGCTTCATGGACATCTGCGAGAAGCCGCTTGCCGCGTCCGATTATCTCAGGCTCGCGCACGACTACCACACGATCCTGATCGACCACATTCCGGTGATGGACTACGCCGAGCGCAACGCCGCCAAGCGCTTCATCTCGCTGATCGACACGCTGTATGACAATGCCGTGAAGTTGATGGCCTCCGCCGCCGCCGATCCGGTGTCGCTGTACCTTGCAGAGGACGGCGTCGAGGCGATGGAGTTCAAGCGCACGTCCTCGCGCCTGATCGAAATGAGCTCGGAGTCCTACCTGGCGCTGCCGCACGGCCGCAAGGATTCGTCGGCGAGCGGCGCGACCACTGGCCTGGTCGAGACCTGATCTTCAGCCTCGAAAACTTGGTCCTGAAATTTGGTCTCGAAATCTGCTCTTGCCCGCGGCCCGGTTCGGAGCAACTTTTCGTGTCTCCGGGCGGACGTTGCTGGCATGCCTGATCGAATTCGAGGCAGGGTCCGCAATCGGGCAGGCCGCGACTTGCAGGCCGCGACTTGAATGGATCATTCGAAAGGGATAACCACCCTTGCAACCGACTTCCCTCCCTCCTGCACCAGTTCAAAGGACTGATTTCCCATGGCACGCGACAAGATTGCACTGATTGGCTCCGGACAGATCGGCGGAACGCTGGCGCACCTCGTTGGCCTCAAGGAACTCGGAGACGTCGTGCTGTTCGATATCGCCGAGGGCGTACCGCAGGGCAAGGCGCTCGACATCGCGCAGTCGTCGCCGGTCGACGGCTTCGACTCCAATCTGGTGGGCGCCAATTCCTATGAAGCGCTCGACGGCGCCAAGGTCTGCATCGTCACCGCCGGCGTGCCGCGCAAGCCCGGCATGAGCCGCGACGATCTGCTGTCGATCAACCTCAAGGTCATGGAGCAGGTCGGCGCCGGCATCAAGAAGTACGCGCCCGACGCGTTCGTCATCTGCATCACCAACCCGCTGGACGCGATGGTGTGGGCGCTGCAGAAGGCCTCGGGCCTGCCGCACAAGAAGGTGGTCGGCATGGCCGGCGTGCTCGACTCCGCGCGCTTCCGCTATTTCTTGGCCGATGAATTCAACGTGTCGGTCGAAGACGTCACCGCCTTCGTGCTCGGCGGCCACGGCGACACCATGGTGCCGCTGACCCGCTACTCGACGGTTGCCGGCATTCCGCTGCCCGACCTCGTCAAGATGGGCTGGACCTCGCAGGCGCGCATCGACGAGATCGTCGATCGCACCCGCAATGGCGGCGCCGAGATCGTCAACCTGCTCAAGACCGGCTCCGCATTCTACGCGCCGGCCGCCTCCGCGATCGCGATGGCCGAGAGCTATCTGAAGGACAAGAAGCGCGTGCTGCCCTGCGCCGCCTATCTCAACGGCGAGTACGGCGTGAAGGACATGT
Organism: Bradyrhizobium sp. USDA 3364; assembly: GCF_054056355.1. NCBI lineage: Bacteria > Pseudomonadati > Pseudomonadota > Alphaproteobacteria > Hyphomicrobiales > Nitrobacteraceae > Bradyrhizobium > Bradyrhizobium sp. USDA 3364. The sequence continues at coordinate 2,531,097 of NZ_JBSRYG010000002.1, read as the reverse complement.
ATGTCGGCGTGCCCACCGTGATCGGCTCCAAGGGTGTCGAGCGCGTCGTCGAGATCGAGCTCGCCGGCAAGGACCGTGAAGCCTTCGACAAGTCGGTCGGCGCGGTGCAGGGCCTGGTCGACGCCTGCAAGAAGATCGCCCCCGATCTGCTCGGCAAGTAATCTCAATCGGCAATGACTCGATAGGCGATTCCGATCGCCTGTCGGGTGCAAGATGATGAAATTCTGGCGGATTTTGTAGTTGCGCGAGCCTTGGTATATGGTATGCCAGCGTCAGGGCTGACGTTAAGTTCGCCGCACGAGGGTTTGGGAGCGTCTTTCCATGAATATCCATGAATACCAGGCCAAGGCTCTGCTGCATGAATTCGGCGTGCCGATCTCGCGCGGCGTTCCGGTCTTGAAGCCGGAAGAAGCCGACGCGGCCGCCAAGCAGCTGCCCGGCCCGATCTGGGTGGTGAAGAGCCAGATCCATGCCGGCGGCCGCGGCAAGGGCAAGTTCAAGGAAGCCTCCGCCGGCGACAAGGGTGGGGTCCGCATCGCCAAGTCGGTCGCCGAGGTCGGCGAGTTCGCCAAGCAGATGCTCGGCGCGACGCTGGTCACGGTGCAGACCGGCCCGCACGGCAAGCAGGTCAACCGCCTCTACATCGAGGAAGGCTCCGACATCGACAAGGAGTTCTACCTCTCGATCCTGGTCAATCGCGAGACCTCGGAAATCTCCTTCGTGGTGTCGACCGAAGGCGGCGTGAATATCGAAGAGGTCGCGCATTCGACTCCGGAAAAGATCGTCTCCTTCTCGGTCGATCCCGCCACTGGCATCATGGCCCATCACGGCCGCACCGTCGCCAAGGCGCTGAAGCTGACCGGCGATCTCGCCAAGCAGGCCGAGAAGCTGACCAGCCAGCTCTACGCGGCGTTCGCCGCCAAGGACATGGCGATGCTCGAGATCAACCCGCTGGTCGTCACCAAGCAGGGCCAGCTCCGCGTGCTCGACGCCAAGGTGTCGTTCGACAGCAATGCGCTCTATCGCCACCCCGACGTGGTTGCGCTGCGCGACGAGACCGAGGAAGACGCCAAGGAAATCGAGGCGTCGAAATACGACCTCAACTACGTCGCGCTCGACGGCACGATCGGCTGCATGGTCAACGGCGCCGGCCTCGCCATGGCGACGATGGACATCATCAAGCTCTACGGCATGGAGCCGGCGAACTTCCTCGACGTCGGCGGCGGCGCCAGCGTCGAGAAGGTCGCGGCCGCGTTCAAGATCATCACCGCCGATCCGAACGTGAAGGGCATCCTGGTCAACATCTTCGGCGGCATCATGAAGTGCGACGTGATCGCCGAGGGCGTGGTCGCCGCGGTGAAGCAGGTCGGCCTCAAGGTGCCGCTGGTGGTGCGCCTCGAAGGCACCAATGTCGAGCAGGGCAAGAAGATCATCCGCGACAGCGGCCTCAACGTTCTGCCCGCCGACAACCTCGATGACGCCGCACAGAAGATCGTGAAAGCCGTCAAGGGAGGCTAACGATGGCCGATCATCTCGACGCCCCGACACCCCTGGAAGAACACCGCAAGCTCGCGGTTTTCGCCGGCGAGTGGAACGGCGAAGAGATGGTCTATCCGTCGCGCTGGACCGCGGGCGGCCCGGCCACCTCGCATGTCGTTGCGCGCATCGCGCTCAACGGTTTCTATCTGATCCAGGACAGCGTGCAGACCCGCGACGGCAAGGAGAGCTTCGCCACCCACGGCGTCTTCACCTACGACCGCGACGATCGGGCCTACAAATTGTTCTGGCACGATTCGCTCGGCTACTACCCGCCGTCGCCGGCCTCCGGCGGCTGGGCGGGCAAGTCGCTGATCCTGGTGCGCGGCTCGCTGCGCGGCAATGCCCGTCACGTCTACGAGGTCGTCGACGACAACACCTACAACATGAAGATCCAGTTCTCGCCTGACGCGGAAGGGTGGGCCGACGTGCTCACCGGCGTGTACCGGCGTATCCACTAAACCCTTCGTCTCGCGAAAGCATCTCGAACCATGTCCATTCTGATCGACAAGAACACCAAGGTCATCTGCCAGGGCTTCACCGGCAAGAACGGCACGTTCCATTCGGAAGCGGCGATCGCTTACGGCACCAAGATGGTCGGCGGCGTGGCGCCGGGCAAAGGCGGCTCGACCCATCTCGACCTGCCGGTGTTCGACACCGTCGCCGAAGCGCGCGAGAAGACCGGCGCCGATGCCAGCGTGGTCTATGTGCCGCCGCCGGGCGCGGCGGATGCGATCTGCGAGGCGATCGATGCGGAGATCCCGCTGATCGTCTGCATCACCGAGGGCATCCCGGTGCTCGACATGGTGCGCGTGAAGCGCTCGCTGTCCGGCTCGAAGTCGCGGCTGATCGGGCCGAACTGCCCCGGCGTGATGACCGCCGGCGAGTGCAAGATCGGCATCATGCCGGCCAACATCTTCAAGCCCGGCTCGGTCGGCATCGTCTCCCGCTCCGGCACCCTGACCTATGAAGCGGTGTTCCAGACCACCCAGGAAGGCCTCGGCCAGACCACCGCGGTCGGCATCGGCGGCGACCCGGTCAAGGGCACCGAGTTCATCGACATGCTGGAGATGTTCCTGGCCGACGAGAAGACCAAGTCGATCGTCATGATCGGCGAGATCGGCGGCTCCGCCGAGGAAGATGCTGCCCAGTTCCTCAAGGACGAGGCCAAGCGCGGTCGCAAGAAGCCGATGGTCGGCTTCATCGCCGGTGTCACCGCACCTCCCGGCCGCCGCATGGGCCATGCCGGCGCGATCATCTCCGGAGGTAAGGGCGACGCCGGTTCCAAGACCGCGGCGATGGAGGCGGCCGGCATCAAGGTGTCGCCGTCGCCGGCCCGCCTCGGGCACACCCTCGCCGAGATGCTGAAGTAACCGCCGGCCAGGTTCCCTTCGGGATAAAGGCGGCGTTTCCGGGCGAGTTCCGCACCGGAAACGCCGCCTTTTCGTTGGGTTACCGCCCAACGGGCGTTTCAATAAAATATGAAAATAAATTCATTTCTTGGTTCTTTTAGACAGGAATATCCGTCCTAGATAGGATAAAGGATATCGATCCAGCCGGCGCTCTTCCCAGACCGGCACTTGCGCCGTCTTCTACGCGCGAACCGAAAATAATCACCAGGACTGCCCCATGTCTCGCCAAGACGCGAACGCCGCTTTTGCTCTCTCCTCATTCCTGCAGGGCACCAACGCCGCCTACATCGACGACCTCTATGCCCGCTACGAGCATGACCCGTCCTCCGTCGACGCCGAATGGCAGGATTTCTTCAAAAGCCTGAAGGACGCCCCGGCCGACGTGCAGAAGAACGCCGAGGGCGCCTCGTGGGGCCGCGCCAACTGGCCGGTGACGCCGCGTGACGAGCTGACCTCGGCGCTCGACGGCAACTGGGCCCAGGTCGAGAAGGCGGTCGGCACCAAGCTCGCGGCCAAGGCCCAGGCCAAGGGCGCCGAGCTCTCCGACGCCGACGTGCATCAGGCCACCCGCGATTCGGTTCGCGCGCTGATGCTGATCCGCGCCTACCGGATGCGCGGCCATTTCCACGCCAAGCTCGATCCGCTCGGCATCGAGGCGCCGCGCGACCGCGAGGAGCTCGATCCACGCTCCTACGGCTTCACCGAGGCGGACTTCGACCGCAAGATCTTCCTCGATCACGTACTTGGCCTCGAATACGGCACGCTGCGCGAGATCGTGCAGATCTGCGAACGCACCTACTGCCAGACGCTCGGCGTCGAGTTCATGCACATCTCCAACGCCGCGCAGAAGGCGTGGATCCAGGAACGCATTGAAGGTCCGGACAAGGAGATCAGCTTCACGCCCGAGGGACGCCGCGCGATCCTCAACAAGCTAATCGAGGCCGACGGCTTCGAGAAGTTCTGCGACACCAAGTTCACCGGCACCAAGCGCTTCGGCCTCGACGGCGGCGAATCGCTGATCCCGGCGCTCGAGCAGATCATCAAGCGCGGCGGCAATCTCGGCGTGAAGGAGATCGTGTTCGGCATGCCGCATCGCGGCCGCCTCAACGTGCTGACCCAGGTGATGGGCAAGCCGCACCGCGCGCTGTTCCATGAATTCAAGGGTGGTTCGGCCAACCCGGACTCGGTCGAAGGCTCCGGCGACGTCAAATATCACCTCGGCGCGTCCTCGGACCGCGAGTTCGATGGCAACAACATTCATCTGTCGCTGACCGCAAATCCGTCGCATCTCGAGATCGTCGATCCCGTAGTGATGGGCAAGGTGCGCGCCAAGCAGGATCAGCACGGCGATCCGCCGGACATGCGCATCTCGGTGCTGCCGCTCTTGATGCACGGCGACGCGGCGTTCGCGGGCCAGGGCGTGGTGGCGGAATGCTTCAGCCTGTCCGACCTGAAGGGCTATCGCACCGGTGGCTCGCTGCACTTCATCGTCAACAACCAGATCGGCTTCACCACCTATCCGCGCTACTCGCGCTCGTCGCCCTATCCGTCCGACGTGGCGAAGATGATCGATGCGCCGATCTTCCACGTGAATGGCGACGATCCGGAGGCCGTGGTGTTCGCGGCCAAGGTTGCGATCGAATTCCGGCAGAAATTCCACAAGCCGGTCGTCATCGACATGTTCTGCTACCGCCGTCACGGCCACAACGAGGGCGACGAGCCGGCGTTCACCCAGCCGGTGATGTACAAGAAGATCGCCTCGCACCCGTCGACGCTGGATATCTACGCCAAGCGGCTGGTCGTCGATGGCGTCTTGACCGAGGGCGAGGTCGAGAAGGCCAAGGCCGACTGGCGCGCGCGGCTCGATGCCGAGCTCGAAGCCGGCGCCGGCTACAAGCCGAACAAGGCCGACTGGCTCGACGGCAAATGGGCGGGCTTCAAGATCGCCGATCAGGAAGAGGACGCCCGCCGCGGCGTCACCGGCGTCGACGTCGCCGTGCTGAAGGACATCGGCCGCAAGATCACCAAGGTGCCGGACGGCTTCCGCGTCCACCGCACCATCCAGCGCTTCCTCGACAATCGCGCCAAGGCGATCGACAGCGGCATCGGGATCGACTGGGCGACCGGCGAGGCGCTGGCGTTCTGCACGCTGCTGCAGGAAGGCCATCACGTGCGCCTGTCCGGCCAGGATTCCGAGCGCGGCACCTTCTCGCAGCGCCACTCGGTCCTGATCGACCAGGAAGACGAGAGCCGCTACACGCCGTTCAACCATCTCGGCGGCGAAGACACCGGCCATTACGAGGTCATCAACTCGCTGCTGTCGGAAGAGGCGGTGCTCGGCTTCGAATACGGCTACTCGCTGGCCGAGCCGAACGCGCTGGCGCTCTGGGAAGCCCAGTTCGGCGACTTCGCCAACGGCGCCCAGGTGGTGTTCGACCAGTTCATCTCCTCGGGCGAACGCAAGTGGCTGCGCATGTCGGGCCTCGTCTGCCTGCTGCCGCACGGCTATGAAGGGCAGGGACCGGAGCACTCGTCCGCGCGCCTCGAGCGTTTTCTGCAGATGTGCGCCGAGGACAACATGCAGGTGGTCAATCCGACCACGCCGGCGAACTACTTCCACGTGCTGCGGCGCCAGCTGCATCGCGAGATCCGCAAGCCGCTGATCCTGATGACGCCGAAGTCGCTGCTGCGTCACAAGCGCGCGGTGTCGCGGCTCGACGAGCTCGGCAAGAACGCGACCTTCCACCGCATCCTGTACGATGACGCGCAGATGCTGCCGGACGAGAAGATCAAGCTGGTGCCGGACGACAAGATCCGTCGCGTCGTGCTGTGCTCCGGCAAGGTCTATTACGACCTGTACGAGGAGCGCGAGAAGCGCGGCATCGACGACATCTATCTGATGCGCATCGAGCAGCTCTATCCGGTGCCGCTGAAGGCGCTGGTGCAGGAGTTCGGCCGCTTCAAGGGTGCCGAGATGGTCTGGTGCCAGGAAGAGCCCCGCAACATGGGCTCCTGGCACTTCATCGAGCCCTATCTGGAGTGGGTGCTGAACCAGACCAACGCAGCCAACCGGCGGCCGCGCTACGCCGGCCGTCCGGCATCGGCGGCGACCGCCACCGGATTGATGTCGAAACATCTCGCGCAGCTCAAGGCGCTGCTCGACGACGCACTGAACTAACGATCTTCACCAACACCATGCCCCGCGAAAGCGGGGCATCCGGTATCCCGCGTCATCCAGCACAAGTGCTGTCGTCACGGAATACCGGGTCGTCCGCTTTGGCGGGCGGTGGCAGACAAGTTCTACGACCGCAAAATTTTGCGACCGCAAGGTTATCGAGGAAAAGACCATGACTGAAATTCGCGTTCCAACGCTCGGCGAATCCGTGACCGAGGCCACGATCGGCCGCTGGTTCAAGAAGGCCGGCGAGGCCGTCGCGGTGGACGAGCCGTTGGTGGAGCTGGAGACCGACAAGGTCACCATCGAGGTGCCGGCGCCGGTCGCCGGCACGCTCGGCGAGATCATCGCCAAGGACGGCGAGACCGTTGCCGTCGGCGCGCTGCTCGGCCAGATCAATGACGGTGCCGCCCCGGCGGCCAAGCCCGCTGCTGCTGCTCCGGCCAAGGCTGCTGCCCCGGCCGCCGCGGCGCCTGCTGCTGCCGCAGCTGCGCCGGCCGCGGCAAAAGTTCCGCCGGCGGATGCGCCGCTCGCGCCTTCGGTGCGCAAGCTGTCCGCCGAAAGCGGCGTCGACGCTTCCACCGTTCCGGGCTCGGGCAAGGATGGCCGGGTGACAAAGGGCGACATGCTGGCTGCGATCGAGAAGGCCGCTTCGGCGCCGACCCCGGTCAACCAGCCGGCCGCCGCCGTGCAGGTGCGTGCGCCGTCGCCGGCGGACGACGCCGCGCGCGAGGAGCGGGTGAAGATGACCCGGCTGCGCCAGACCATCGCGCGCCGCCTCAAGGACGTGCAGAACACCGCCGCGATGCTGACCACCTTCAACGAGGTCGACATGACCGAGGTGATGAAGCTGCGCGCCCTCTACAAGGACACGTTCGAGAAGAAGCACGGCTCGAAGCTCGGCTTCATGGGCTTCTTCACCAAGGCCGTGGTGCAGGGGCTGAAGGACATTCCGGCCGTCAACGCCGAGATCGACGGCTCCGACCTGATCTACAAGAACTATTACCACATCGGCGTCGCGGTCGGCACCGACCGCGGCCTGGTAGTGCCCGTGGTGCGCGATTGCGACCACAAATCGATCGCCGAGATCGAGAAGTCAATCGCCGACTACGGCCGCCGCGCCCGCGACGGCCAGCTCAAGATCGACGAGATGCAGGGCGGCACCTTCACCATCACCAATGGCGGCATCTACGGTTCGCTGATGTCGACGCCGATCCTCAACGCGCCGCAGTCCGGCATCCTCGGCATGCACAAGATCCAGGAGCGGCCGATGGTGGTCGGCGGCAAGATCGAGGTCCGCCCGATGATGTATCTGGCGCTGTCCTACGATCACCGCGTCATCGACGGCAAGGAAGCAGTCACCTTCCTGGTGCGCGTCAAGGAGAGCCTGGAGGATCCGGCCCGCCTGGTGCTGGATCTGTAAAGGAGGGGATTGTGGAAGAGCCGTCACTTCTCCTTTCCCTCCTGCCATTCCTGCTGACGACCTTTATTTTCTTCCTCTTTGCGATTCCGATCAGTCGCAGGAAGGGTAAAGGTACGGGCTTTGCCTTTTGGTGTCTGATTCCGTTCTTCACGCCCTTCATTCTGTTCTATCTGGTGAGTCTGACGGACAAGTCTGTACTGGACCGATTGGCCGCACTTGAGGGTAAGACCTCGTAGTGCGGACAGGATTGAGCGGGCCTTTGTCGGATGAACTCGTGGAGATTGATGTGATGGACAAGGTTGTGATCGTCACCGGCGGTAGCCGCGGCATCGGCCGCGCCACCGCGCTCGCAGCCGCCGCGCGCGGCTACCGCATCGTGGTCGGCTACGCCACGAACCAGGCTGCGGCCAATGAAGTCGTCGCCGCGATCGAGGCCAAGAACGGCAAGGCGATCGCGGTGAAATGCGACGTCGGCAACGAGCAGGACATCCTGGCGCTGTTCAAGGCGGCGGACGGCTTCGGCATGCTCGGCGCGCTGGTCAACAATGCCGGCATCGTCGGCAAGAGCGGGGTGCGGGTCGACGAGATGTCGGCCGAGCGCATCCAGCAGATGATGGCGGTCAACGTCACCGGCAGCATCCTGTGCGCGCGCGAGGCGGTGAAGCGGATGTCGACCAGGCACGGCGGCCAGGGTGGCGTCATCGTCAACCTGTCCTCGGTCGCGGCGAAGCTCGGCGCGCCCAACACCTATGTCGACTATGCCGCCTCCAAGGGCGCGATCGATTCCTTCACGGTCGGCCTCGGCTACGAGGTCGCGAATGAAGGCATCCGTGTCGCCGGCATTCGTCCCGGCCTGATCGACACCGACATCCACGCCGCGGGCGGCGAGCCCGATCGCGCGCATCGTCTGGCCCATATGGTGCCGATGAAGCGCGTCGGCACCGCGGATGAAATCGCCAATGCCATCGTTTGGCTGATCTCGGACGAGGCATCCTACGTCACCAGCGCGATCCTCGACGTCTCGGGCGGTCGGTAAACATAAACCCAAGGAGCGGGTCCCGATCTGCCGATCAGGTCGGGGCCCGCCTCATTGTCACAGAACTTAGCTACAGGACCTTCCATCATGGCTTCTTACGATCTAGTCGTCATCGGCACCGGCCCGGGCGGATATGTCTGCGCGATCCGCGCGGCGCAACTCGGCATGAAGGTCGCCGTGGTCGAGAAGAACGCGACGCTGGGCGGCACCTGCCTCAATGTCGGCTGCATGCCGTCGAAGGCGCTGCTGCACGCCTCCGAGATGTTCGAGGAGGCGGGGCACTCCTTCGCCAAGATGGGCGTCAGCGTCCCGGCGCCGAAGCTCGACCTGCCGGCGATGATGAACTTCAAGCAGCAGGGCATCGACGGCAACGTCAAGGGCGTCGAGTTCCTGATGAAGAAGAACAAGATCGACGTGCTGAAGGGCACCGGAAAGATCCTCGGTGCCGGCAAGGTCGAGGTCTCCGGCGACGGCAAGACCGAGACCGTCGAGACCAGGAACATCGTGATCGCCACCGGCTCCGACATCGCGCGGCTGAAGGGCATCGACATCGACGAGAAGCGCATCGTGTCGTCGACCGGCGCGCTGTCGCTCGAGAAGGTGCCCGGCAGCCTGCTGATCGTCGGCGCAGGCGTAATCGGGCTCGAACTCGGCTCGGTCTGGCATCGCCTCGGCGCCAAGGTCACCGTGGTGGAATTCCTCGACCGCATCCTGCCCGGCATGGACGGCGAGGTGGCGAAGCAATTCCAGCGCATCCTGGAAAAGCAGGGTTTCGCCTTCAAGCTCGGCGCCAAGGTCACCTCGGTCGACACCTCGGGCAAGACACTGCAGGCCAAGGTCGAGCCGGCCGCCGGCGGCGCTGCGGAAACCATCGAAGCCGACGTCGTGCTCGTCTGCATCGGCCGCGTGCCCTACACCGAGGGGCTCGGGCTGAAGGAGGCCGGCGTCGCGCTCGACAATCGCGGCCGCGTCGAGATCGACGCGCACTTCTCGACCAATGTGAAGGGCATCTACGCGATCGGCGACGTCGTGGCCGGGCCGATGCTCGCGCACAAGGCGGAAGACGAGGGCGTCGCCTGCGCGGAGATCATCGCGGGCCAGGCCGGCCACGTGAACTACGACGTCATTCCAGGTGTTGTGTATACCACGCCAGAAGTGTCGTCGGTCGGCAAGACCGAGGAAGAGCTCAAGCAGGCGGGTGTGGCGTATACCGTCGGCAAATTCCCGTTCACTGCGAACGGCCGTTCCAAGGTCAACCAGACCACTGACGGCTTCGTGAAAGTTCTCGCAGATGCGAAGACCGACCGGGTGCTCGGCGTCCACATTGTCGGCGTTGAGGCCGGCGAAATGATCCATGAAGCCTGCGTTCTGATGGAATTCGGTGGTTCGGCCGAGGATCTGGCGCGCACCTGCCACGCCCATCCGACCCGTTCCGAGGCCATCAAGGAAGCAGCGCTTGCGGTGGGCAAACGCGCCATCCATATGTGATCGAACGTCCGGCGCGAGCCGGGCTGGAGCATGATCCGGAAAAGTGTGAAGCGGTTTTCCGAAGAGATCGTGCTCAAACAAGGAGCTGAGGCGCGATGATTCAACTCATTCTCATCGCGCGTTAGGATCATAGCGATGTTGCGCCGTCTGCTTCAGCCGTTCTGGGTCCTGCTTGCGATCATTTTTCTGATCGAGGCCTGGCTATGGGACCACCTCGAGCCGATCGTGGCGCGGGTGGTGGCGTGGATCCCGCTCCGCGCGCTCAAGCAATGGCTTGCCGACCGGGTCGACTCGCTATCGCCGGCGATGACGCTGATCGTGTTCGTCGTGCCGCTGATCCCGCTGTTCCCGCTCAAGCTGGTCGGGCTCTGGCTGCTGGCGAACCAGTACTGGTTCAGCGCGGTCTCGCTGATCCTGTTCGCCAAGTTCGTCGGCGTCGGCGTCACGGCCTTCCTGTTCGACGTGACGCGGTCGAAGCTGCTCGAGATGCCGTGGTTCGAGGCGCTCTATAATTTCGTCATGGCGCTGCGGGCCAAGGCCACCGAGCTGGTGGAGCCGGTCAAGCGGCGGATTCTCGAGATCATCCGCGGCGACGGCGACGGCTGGTCGGCGCGCACGCTGCGCCTGATCGCGCGCTTCCGCAAAAGCGTGCACGAGACCAGCAAGGTTCTTTAAGCGACGTCTTTACCTCCGTCATCCTGAGGAGCCGCGTAGCGGCGTCTCGAAGGATGCACGGCCCGGCAGGTGGCCGTCGACCCTTCGAGACGCGCGCCATGCGCGCTCCTCGGGGTGACGGTGAGAGGGCGAAGCTCTGCTTTCTCAATGCAGATGCAGCAAATGTGGCTGGAACAGGCCGAGCAACGTCATCACGACGCCGGCGAGCGTCACCAGGCCGGCCACCCAGGCCAGCGTGGCAATGCCCGTGATGATGGTCGCGGACGCCAGCACGATGGCGATCTGGAAGGCGGCGGAAGCGAGCTCGAAGTGATGATACTTCGCCGTGGCCTCGTCGCGCTCGTGCTCGGCGTGCTTGGCGCGTTCGGAGAGCTGCTCTGAACCCTCGCCGGTGTCCGGCTCCGAGCGGTAGCGTGCCGCAGTCTTCTGCCAGTCGTCGATCTGCTTCTGCAGCGCGGCCCTGGCCGCCTCGTCGGTGGTGGTCGCGAGGTTCAACTTGCCCTGTTCGGCGGCGGTCTGCACCGTGGTGCGGCGGATGCTCTTGGCCTGGAAGAACGCCCACAGGTTGGATGCCTCGACATTCTTGCTGATCGCTTCGGTCTGGGCGCCCTTGCCGAGCGTTTCCGACAGGGCCAGACACAGGGCGATCACGGCGATCAGGAGGGCGATCTTCTTGTTCTCACCCGATGCATGCTCGGCATGCTCCGCGTGCTCCATACTTTCATGTGCGCTCATGATTCCCCCTTCGGATGAAACCGCGCCACGATTGCCGAATGCAGCGCACAAGGCAAGGGCGGGCGGTCTGGGGTAGCCGCATGAAGATGAACGCAGCATGACGGCGGACCAAGGCCCGCGCCTCATTTCGAACTCAGGCCGGGCGTTCAGCCGCGGGGGTGCGCGGAGCGATAGACTTCGAGCAGGCGCTCGCTGTCGATGCCGGTGTAGATCTGCGTGGTCGACAACGACGCGTGGCCGAGCAACTCCTGGATCGCGCGCAGGTCGCCGCCGCGGCTCAAGAGATGCGTGGCGAAGGAGTGCCGCAACGCATGCGGCGTGGCGCTGTCGGGCAGGCCGAGCGCGCCGCGCAGCCGCTCCATGGTGAGCTGGATGATGCGCGGGCTCAGGGGGCCGCCGCGCGCACCCACGAACATCGGTCCGGTCGGGCCGAGCTGATGCGGGCAGATCGCCGCATAGTCCGCGATCAATTGCAGCACGTTGTGCAGCACCGGCACCATGCGGGTCTTGTTGCCCTTGCCGGTCACGACAAGCACGTCGCCTTCGCCCGGCTTCGGCACGTCGCGGCGCTTCAGCCCGAGCGCCTCGGAGATGCGCAGGCCCGATCCATAGAGCAGCGCCATGACGGCGGCATCACGCACCAGGATCCAGGTCTCGCGGGTCTCATCCGCGCGCTCGTCGGCGTCGGCAAAGCGCTTTGCCGCTTCCATATGGATCGGCTTCGGCAGGCTCTTCGCCACCTTGGGCGCACGGATCGCCGAGAGCGCGCCGACCTTGCCCTTGCCTTCGCGCTCCAGGAAGCGCCCGAACGAGCGCAGGCCCGCCAGCGCCCGCATCAGCGATCGGCCGCCGATCTCGTCGGCGCGGCGCATCGCCATGAAGGCTCTGACATCGCTCGCCTCGAGCTCGGAAAATGCCGCAAGCGTCACGCGCGCGCCCCAGTGTTCGGCCAGGAAGGCCAGGCATTGGCGCACATCGCGCGCGTAGGCCTCGAGCGTCTTCGGCGACAGCCGCCGCTCGGCGCGCAGATGCGACAGCCAGCGCGTCATCTCCTGCGTCACTGACGTGTCGGCGCAGTCGAGTTCGAGCGGTGGGATGGGCTGATCGGCCCGGGCCAAGTCTTGAACGACCAAGTCTTGAACGACCATGTCTTGAACGACCATGTCTTGAGGGCTGTTGGCGCTGCTAATCTCCTGATTATATCGCATTGCCTTCGTTTACCGTTCGCTAAGAGAGCGAAGCGGTGCTAGCCCGGTCAGGTTCAAAGCTCCTCTGATTCAATGGACCACGCCACGCGCCCCAGCCCAGCCCCCGCATCGACGACAGGCGTCGTCGACGTGCTGGTGCCTGTCGCGCTGAACCAGACCTATTCCTATCGCGTGCCGCGCGGCATGCAGCTTGCGCCGGGCGACGTGATCTCTGTCCCGCTCGGGCCGCGCGAGGTGGTCGCAGTGGTGTGGGCCGAGAATGCCAGGCCCGATCCGCGGCTGCACAACCGGCTCAAGGACGTCAGCGAGAAGCTCGATGTTCCCCCGCTCAAGACGGAGTTGCGCCAACTCGTCGACTGGGTGTCCAACTACACGCTGTCGGCGCGCGGCATGGTGCTGCGGATGACGCTGCGGATGGGCGAGAACCTCGGGCCGGAGCGGACCCGTCTCGGGGTGCGCCTGGTCGGCGAGCCGCCGCGGCGGCTGACGCCGGCGCGCCGGCGTCTGATCGAGGTGCTGTCGGACCGCTTGCTGCACGGCAAGTCGGATGCGGCACGGGAGGCCGGCGTCAGTTCCGGCGTGATCGACGGCCTGGTCGACGAGGGCACGCTGACGGTCGAGGCGATGCCGCCGCCGGCCGCGCCGCCGTCTCCCGATCCCGCCTATGCGCAGCCGGATTTCTCGCGCGAGCAGCGGAGCGCGGTCGATGTGATGCGCACGCTGGCGGCAAGCGGCAGCTTTCACGTCGCGCTGCTCGACGGCGTCACCGGTTCCGGCAAGACCGAGGTCTATTTCGAGGCGATCGCCGAGAATATCCGCCGCGGCAAGCAGACCCTGATCCTGATGCCGGAGATCGCGCTGACCGGCCAGTTCCTCGACCGTTTCGCGCAGCGCTTCGGCGCGCGGCCGCTGGAATGGCATTCGGAGCTGACGCCGCGTACGCGGGCGCGGAACTGGGCCGCGATATCAGAGGGCAAGGCGCCCGTCGTGGTCGGCGCCCGCTCGGCGCTGTTCCTGCCCTATGCCGATCTCGGCCTGATCATCGTCGATGAGGAGCACGACCAGGCCTACAAGCAGGACGACGGCGCGCATTATCACGCGCGCGACATGGCGGTGGTCCGCGCCCATATCGCCAAGATTCCGATCGTGCTGGCGTCGGCCACGCCGTCGGTCGAGAGCGAGGTCAATGCGCGCAAGGGGCGCTACCAGCGCGTCGCGCTGCCGTCGCGGTTCGGCGGCCAGCATATGCCGCATATCGAGGCGATCGACATGCGCCGCGCACCGCCGCCGCGCGGGCGCTTCATCTCGCCGGTTCTGGCCGAGCAGATCCGTCATGCGATCGAACGCCGCGAGCAGGCGCTATTGTTCCTCAACCGCCGCGGCTATGCGCCGCTGACGCTGTGTCGCGCCTGCGGCCACCGCTTTGCCTGCACGATCTGCGACGCGTGGCTGGTCGACCATCGGTTCCGCCAGCGGCTGGTCTGCCATCACTGCGGCTTCTCGATGCCGCGCCCGAACATCTGCCCGCATTGCGCGGCCGAGGAATCGCTGGTTGCGGTCGGCCCCGGCGTCGAGCGCCTCCAGGAGGAGGCCGCACAGATCTTTCCCGAGGCCCGCACCATGGTGCTGTCGAGCGATCTCATCACCTCGATCGAGACCATGCGCAGCGAGCTCAACGAGATCGCCGAGGGCCGCGTCGACATCATCATCGGCACCCAGCTGGTGGCGAAGGGACACAACTTCCCGCGGCTCAATCTGGTCGGTGTCATCGACGCCGATCTCGGCCTGAGCAACGGCGATCCGCGCGCCGCCGAGCGCACGTTCCAGCTCTTGAACCAGGTGGTCGGACGTGCCGGGCGCGAGCAGGGCCGTGGCGTCGGCTATCTGCAGACCCACCAGCCCGAGCATCCTGTCATCAAGGCCCTGATCGCGAACGACCGCGAGGCGTTCTACGCCAGCGAGATCGAGATCCGCGAGCGCACCGGCTATCCGCCGTTCGGTCGGCTGGCGAGCCTGATCGTCTCCGCCGGCGACCGTCCGACGGCGGAAGGCTTTGCCCGCAAGCTCGCCGCGGTGGCGCCGCTCGATGAACGGATCCAGGTGCTCGGCCCCGCCGAGGCGCCGCTTGCCGTCATTAAAGGCCGCTACCGGTTCCGCCTGCTGGTGAAGTCGCTGCGCAATGTCGACCTGTCGCAATATCTGCGCGAATGGCTCGAGGCGGGTCCCAAGACCAAGGGCAATCTGAAGCTCGAGGTCGACGTCGATCCGCAGAGCTTCTTGTAAATGCGCCGTCGTCATTCCGGGATGGTCCGAAGGACCAGACCTCAGGTGCGCAATTGCGCACCGGGGAATCTCGAGATTCCGGGTTCGATGCTGCGCATCGCCCCGGAATGACGGGAGAAAGAGGCAAAGAAAAAGCCTGCCGTCATTTGCGACGGCAGGCCTTTTGGCGCGAAGCAGGCCTCGCGGCCGATACGCAACGCAACGCTTACTGAACGCGTTAGGAGATCACCTCGGCGGTGACGCGGCCGACGCCGGCACCGGTCAGGCCGATGGCGCGGGCTGCGCCGGTGGAGAGGTCGAGCACGCGGCCACGGATGAACGGGCCACGATCGTTGATGGTGACGACGACGCTGCGGCCGCCATGGGTGACGCGGAGCCTGGTGCCGAACGGCAGCGAGCGGTGAGCCGCGGTCATGGCGTTCTGGTTGAAGCGCTGGCCGGAAGCGGTGCGGCTGCCCGATTCATTGCCGTAGAAGGAGGCCATCCCCGCGAACGAGTGGCCGCCGCCGGACGGCTGGATCGATGCATTGGCGTCGCGCCAGGAGGAACCTTCGGCGCGGGCGTGGTGATGATGGTGGTGGCGATGATGGTGATGCCTGGACTTCGCGGACGCCTCCGTCACGCTGCCCCCGACCAGGATAGTTGCGGCTACAAACGCAAGCGCCGTACGCGAGCGGGTGACGTTGCCCGCCGCTTTCTTGATATTCAGCATTGATAAGACCCTCAGACAGTATTGCCACTAACGTGGCAAGTGGAACCCCCGTCCCTTCGTTGACGAAGGCCGTTTGGTTTCCCAATGAGGCACGAATTGGGCAGTAAATCCCGATTGTCTCCGGCTGAAATATCTTGTTACCGCTTTAGGGTATTCGACCGAGGTTCCGTAACCTTGCTCATTAACCAGTTTTTAACCGATATTATACTTGCAAATACTGATTATCTGCTCAGGGGTAAGTTTTCGGTAAGTAATCGCCAAATGAAACCGCGAGGCATCCGAAGTTCCCTGCGCGCTCGGCCATGGGCCCATGCAAATTTCGATGGAACAAAATCGCGGGACGCGAATCGGGGCTGGCTGAGCCGGACTTCCACGCGCCGAATTTTTCCGATTCGGGTGCCGGCTGCGGTCGCGAAAAGGCGCATGCGACAAGGCGGCTCTCACGATGCCGTCATGTTGCACCTGCGCGATTGCTATGTTAGCAAAGCCGCGATTTTAACGGTCCCGGCACGTCCTGTGCCGGTCGAAAATCGAAGTCCCGCTTGAATTCCAAGGGCTTGGATCGCTAGGCGCTGCTTTGGTGGCGACGGTTTTTCCCTTGTGAATTTGACAGCAAAAAAGAGCGAGCACGTGGCTGCTGAAGATCCGTCCGTTTCGGGAGTTTCCGGTCGTTATGCAACGGCCCTGTTCGAGTTGGCGCGCGACGAAAAATCCGTCGATCAAGTCAGGGCCGACCTCGAAAAATTCGAGGCCATGCTCAACGAGAGCGCCGATCTCAAGCGCCTCGTTCGCAGCCCGGTGTTTGCCGCGGAGGCCCAGCTCAAGGCGCTGACCGCGGTGCTCGACAAGGCCGGTATCTCCGGCACGTCGGCAAAGTTTCTCAAGGTGCTCACCGCCAACCGCCGGCTGTTCGCCATTTCCGATGTGATCCGCGCCTATCGCGCGCTGGTGGCGAAGTTCAAGGGCGAGGCGACTGCGGAAGTCACCGTCGCCGAGCAGCTCAATGACAAGAATCTCGACGCGCTGAAGGCCGCACTGAAATCAGTGACGGGCAAGGACGTCGCGCTCAACGTGAAGGTCGATCCCTCCATTATTGGTGGCCTGGTGGTCAAGCTCGGCAGCCGCATGGTGGATAGTTCGCTTCGCACCAAACTCAATTCGATCAAGAACGCGATGAAAGAGGCAGGCTGATGGACATCCGCGCCGCAGAAATTTCTGCGATCCTCAAGGACCAGATCAAGAATTTCGGCCAGGAAGCCGAGGTGACCGAAGTTGGCCAGGTGCTGTCGGTCGGTGACGGTATCGCCCGCGTCTACGGTCTCGACAACGTTCAGGCCGGTGAAATGGTCGAGTTCGAGAACGGCACGCGCGGCATGGCGCTCAACCTCGAAACCGATAACGTCGGCGTCGTGATCTTCGGCGCCGACCGCGAGATCAAGGAAGGCCAGACCGTCAAGCGCACCCGCGCCATCGTGGACGCGCCGGTCGGCAAGGGCCTGCTCGGCCGCGTCGTCGACGCGCTCGGCAACCCGATCGACGGCAAGGGCCCGATCCAGGCCACCGAGCGCAAGCGCGTCGACGTCAAGGCGCCCGGCATCATTCCGCGCAAGTCGGTGAATGAGCCGATGGCCACCGGCCTCAAGGCGATCGATGCGCTGATCCCGATCGGCCGCGGCCAGCGCGAGCTGATCATCGGCGACCGCCAGACCGGCAAGACCGCGATCGCGCTCGACACCATCCTGAACCAGAAGCCGCTCAACGCCCAGCCGGACGAGAGCCAGAAGCTGTACTGCGTCTACGTCGCGGTCGGTCAGAAGCGCTCCACGGTTGCGCAGTTCGTCAAGGTGCTCGAAGAGCAGGGCGCGCTCGAATACTCGATCGTCGTCGCGGCGACCGCGTCCGACCCGGCGCCGATGCAGTACATCGCGCCGTTCACCGGCTGCACGATGGGCGAATACTTCCGCGACAACGGCATGCACGCCGTGATCATCTATGACGATCTGTCCAAGCAGGCCGTCGCCTACCGCCAGATGTCGCTGCTGCTGCGCCGCCCGCCGGGCCGCGAAGCCTATCCGGGCGACGTGTTCTACCTGCACTCCCGCCTGCTCGAGCGCGCCGCCAAGCTGGGCAAGGACCATGGTTTGGGCTCGCTGACGGCGCTGCCGGTCATCGAAACCCAGGCCAACGACGTGTCGGCCTACATCCCGACCAACGTGATTTCGATCACCGACGGCCAGATCTTCCTGGAAACCGACCTGTTCTTCCAGGGCATCCGTCCCGCGGTGAACGTCGGTCTGTCGGTGTCGCGCGTCGGTTCGTCGGCGCAGACCAAGGCCACCAAGAAGGTCGCCGGCAAGATCAAGGGCGAGCTCGCGCAGTACCGCGAAATGGCGGCGTTCGCGCAGTTCGGCTCCGACCTCGACGCCTCGACCCAGCGCCTGCTGAACCGCGGTTCGCGCCTTACCGAGCTCCTGAAGCAGCCGCAGTTCTCGCCGCTGAAGATGGAAGAGCAGGTCTGCGTGATCTGGGCCGGCACCAACGGCTATCTCGACGCGCTGCCGCTCAACAAGGTGAAGGCGTTCGAGGATGGCCTGTTGTCGCTGCTGCGCGGCAAGCATGTCGACATCCTCAACGCGATCCGCGACAGCCGCGATCTGTCCGATGACAGTGCCGCCAAGCTGAAGTCGGCGGTCGATAGCTTCGCCAAGACGTTTGCATAACGAATGGGGCGTCGCCCGGCTCGCCGCCGGGCGTGACGAACGGAGGCTTGCGATCTGACCATTGTGGTCGGATCGCCGGGGTGAACGAAGAATGGCGTCACTAAAAGACATGCGGGTCCGCATCGCCTCGACCAAGGCGACGCAGAAGATCACCAAGGCCATGCAGATGGTCGCAGCCTCCAAGCTGCGCCGCGCGCAGAACGCCGCCGAAGCGGCGCGGCCCTATGCCACCAAGATGGATGCGGTGATTTCCAACATCGCAGCCGCGGCCAATGGCACGCCCGGCGCGCCAGCGCTGCTCGCCGGCACCGGCAACGACCAGGTCCACCTGCTGCTGGTGTGCACCGGCGAGCGCGGCCTGTCCGGTGCGTTCAACTCGGCCATCGTGCGCCTGGCGCGCGAGCGGGCCCAGTCGCTGCTGGCGCAGGGCAAGGACGTGAAGTTCTTCTGCGTCGGCCGCAAGGGCTACGAGCAGCTGCGGCGGACCTTCGAGAAGCGGATTGTCGAGCATCTCGACCTGCGTTCGGTGCGGCAGATCGGCTTCGTCAACGCCGAGGACATCGCCAACAAGGTGCTGGCGCGGTTCGAGGCCGGCGAGTTCGATGTCTGCACGCTGTTCTATTCGCGCTTCCAGTCGGTGATCGCGCAGATCCCGACCGCGCAGCAGATCATCCCGCTCGAGGTTGCCGCGCCCGCGGCAGGTGCTGCTCCCGCGACGTCGTATGAATACGAGCCTGAGGAAGACCAGATTCTCGGCAGCCTGCTGCCACGCAACCTCGCGGTGCAGGTCTTCCGCGCGCTGCTGGAAAACAACGCCTCGTTCTACGGCGCACAAATGAGCGCGATGGACAGCGCGACGCGCAACGCAGGCGAAATGATCCGCAAGCAAACCCTGATTTACAACCGGACCCGCCAGGCCCAGATCACGAAGGAGCTGATCGAGATCATCTCCGGCGCTGAGGCGGTCTAAGGCAGATTTTCGAAGGAGAACAATCCATGGCTACAGCAGCCAATCCGATCGGTCGCGTTACCCAGGTCACGGGCGCCGTGGTCGACGTGCAGTTCGAAGGCCACCTTCCCGCGATTCTGAATGCGCTCGAGACCAAGAACGGCGGCAACCGCCTGGTGCTCGAAGTCGCGCAGCATCTCGGTGAATCGACCGTCCGTACCATCGCGATGGACATCACCGAAGGTCTGGTCCGCGGCCAGGAAGTGACCGACACCGGCGAGCCGATCCGCGTTCCGGTCGGCGAAGGCACGCTCGGCCGCATCATCAACGTCATCGGCGAGCCGATCGACGAAGCCGGCCCGATCAAGGCCGAAGGCGTCCGCGCCATCCATCAGGAAGCGCCGACCTACACCGATCAGTCCACCGAAGCGGAAATTCTCGTCACCGGCATCAAGGTCGTCGATCTGCTGGCTCCGTACGCCAAGGGCGGCAAGATCGGCCTGTTCGGCGGCGCCGGCGTCGGCAAGACCGTGCTGATTCAGGAGCTGATCAACAACGTCGCGAAGGCGCACGGCGGTTACTCCGTGTTCGCCGGCGTCGGCGAGCGCACCCGCGAAGGCAACGACCTCTATCACGAGTTCATCGAATCGAAGGTCAACGCCGATCCGCACAATCCGGATCCGAGCGTGAAGTCGAAGTGCGCGCTGGTGTTCGGCCAGATGAACGAGCCGCCGGGCGCTCGCGCCCGCGTCGGCCTGACCGGTCTGACGGTCGCCGAGCACTTCCGCGACCAGGGCCAGGACGTGCTGTTCTTCGTCGACAACATCTTCCGCTTCACCCAGGCGGGTTCGGAAGTGTCGGCGCTGCTCGGCCGTATTCCTTCGGCCGTGGGTTATCAGCCGACGCTCGCGACCGACATGGGCGCGCTGCAGGAACGCATCACCACCACGCAGAAGGGCTCGATCACCTCGGTGCAGGCGATCTACGTGCCGGCCGACGACTTGACCGACCCGGCGCCCGCCACCTCGTTCGCGCACTTGGACGCCACCACGGTGCTGTCGCGCGCGATCTCGGAAAAGGGCATCTATCCGGCGGTGGACCCGCTCGACTCGACCTCGCGCATGCTGTCGGCGCTGGTTGTCGGTGAAGAGCACTACAACACCGCGCGCCTCGTCCAGCAGATCCTGCAGCGCTACAAGTCGCTGCAGGACATCATCGCCATTCTCGGCATGGACGAACTGTCGGAAGAGGACAAGCTGACGGTGGCCCGCGCCCGCAAGGTCGAGCGCTTCCTGTCGCAGCCGTTCCACGTCGCCGAAATCTTCACCGGCTCGCCGGGCAAGTTCGTCGACCTCGCCGACACCATCAAGGGCTTCCGCGATCTCTGCCAGGGCAAGTACGACCATCTGCCGGAAGCGGCGTTCTACATGGTCGGCACCATCGAAGAAGCCGTCGAGAAGGGCAAGAAGCTCGCCGCCGAGGCGGCCTGAGCTGCGGGATGTCGTCGTCGCCGGACTCGATCCGGCGATCCATCGCGAGAATTATTTTGACTGATGGACCCGCGGGTCGAGCCCGCGGGTGACAGCGCAAAGAACGGAAAGACCATGACCACCTTCCACTTCGATCTCGTCTCTCCCGAAAAGCTCGCCTTCTCCGGCGAGGTCGATCAGGTTGACGTCCCCGGCGTGGAGGGTGATTTCGGTGTGCTTGCCGGACACGCTCCGGTCGTCGCCACGGTTCGTCCGGGTATCCTGACGATCACGGTTGCCGGCAAGCGCGACAAGGTGATCGTGCTCGGCGGTCTCGCCGAGGTGTCGGACAAGGGCCTCACCGTGCTCGCCGACGTCGCGACCACGATCGCCGAACTCGACCGCGCGAAGTTCGCGGAGACCATCAAGGAGATGGAAGAGAAGCTGGCCGAGAAGGAGGGCTCCGAGCTTGATCACGCGATCGAGCGGCTCGACCACTTCAAGAGCATCCAGCACGAGCTCAACACCACGGCTATGCACTAAGGCGCGGTTGCTGACCAGCGATCGCGCCGTTGCGCCGGGTGACCCGGCTCGCTCTGTGAAATCGCTCACATCCTTCCAGTCCCGGTCGATCGTGACTTGATCAATTCAACGTCCGCCGCACCCCGGCAGGCGCTGAATGCTTGTTGCGCCCGCGAGCGTCTGGCGGCATTCTCCCCGGCATATTTGAGTTCCGGGGCTGGTGCTCATGAAGCGCAAGATCGCAGCGATCTTTGCCGCCGATATTGCAGGCTATAGTCGATTGGTTGCCGAGGATGAGGAAGAGACGCTGCGGCGGCTCGCCTCCTACCGGCAGGTTACCGACGATTTCATTGCAAAGGGCGGCGGCCGTATCTTCAACACCGCGGGCGATGCGGTGCTCGCGGAATTTCCCAGCGCCGTCGAAGCCGTGCGCTGCGCGATCGACATCCAGGAAAGCCTGCGTACGCGCAACATGGCCTATCCGCCGAGCCGGCAGATGGCGTTCCGGATCGGCATCACCATCGGCGATGTGGTCGAGCGCGATGGCGATCTGCTTGGTGACGGCGTCAATATCGCAGCCCGGCTCGAGGGCCTCGCCGAGGTCGGCGGCATCTGCGTGTCGCGCGCGGTGCATGAGCAGGTCGCCAACAAGCTGTCGGTGCAGTTCGCCGACATCGGCGCGCAGGAAGTGAAGAACATCCCGACCCCCGTGCACGCCTACATGGTGGCGATGCGGCGCGAGGACGGCACCTACGCGATGCCGCAGGTCAAGAAGCCGATCAAGGCAGCACCGGCGGGTGCGCCGGCCTGGATGTGGCCCGCTGCCGTCACTCTGGTGCTGCTCGCCGCGATCGGCGTCGGCGGCTTCCTGTATTACACCAAGCTGGAAACGTCAGCGACGAAGCCTGCTTCCATGGCGAGCAACGCGCCGGCATCCACGCCCCTGGCATCGCCTTCGCCGGTACCATTGATCGCGCCGTCGCCGCCGGCATCGACGGTGCCGTCTGCCCCAGCGAACCCCGCGCCGACATTGGCCGCGCCGGCGTCCCCTCCGCCGCCTTCGACTGCCTCAGGCGACAAGCTCGCGACCGACATCATTCCCTTCGTCAGCGACCGTACCCGCAGCGTGCTCGCGACCGAATATGTGCCCGCAAGCGATGCCAAGGCGATCGCGCTCAACATCAACGGCTTCGTCGGATGGACCGTGGCGCAGCCAAGCGCGGAGGCGGCGAAGACCGCGGCGCTCGAGCAATGTCAGAAGCGCGCCGACAACGCCGGCTCGCCGCGCAAGTGCGAGCTGTACGCCGTCGGCAATGCGATCGTGTATGCCCATGGCCAGCCGCCGGTGCCGCCCTTGCCGTGGGTCAGGCGCGACGTGCTGGTCGAGAAGCCGTACGCCACCAGGGACGTTCCGCTGCTGCGCGATGCGGCCAGGGCCCGGCTCGACAGCCTGTTCGTGCCGGGCCGCAAGACGCGAACCATCGCGCTCGGTCCGGGCGGCCACTACTTCTTCAATGCAGGCATCGATTCGCTCGAGGAATCGGCGCGGCGCAACCTGCAGGCCTGCGGCGCGGTCGCGGGCGTGCCCTGCACGATCGTCGCGGTCGACGATGTCTTCGTGGTGCCGATCCCGGCGACGTTGCGCGTGACGGGCTTCCTCAGGGCCGCGGACAGCTCGGTCATCACGCCGGCTGAGCGGGCCGACGTCGCGCGCAAGCTTGCCGATGCGACGGCAGGCTGGAATGCGGTCGCGGTCGGGACACAGGGACGGCCGGGACTGGGATTGAAGGCGGAGAACGAGCAGAACGCGATCAATGCCGCGCTGGGAGAGTGCGCCAGGCGCGACAGCGATTGTCATGTGATCGCGATCGGTCCGTTCACGGTCGGCCCGAACTAGGATCTGGAAGATGTGAAGCAGCTTACAGCCGGGATCGTGCACAAATGACAATCTGCCGCGCGATGACGAATTGGCCCAACCGCATCGCGATTTTACTTTGGACGTAACGGACGGAATATTGTGCTGACTTTCTCCACCGATGCTCTCCGCCCGCAGGACCGTTTTGAGCACTGGTGCGACGTGCGCGGCAAAAGCCTGTTCGGAGTGACCATCGAGCTCGAGCGCAACAAGCGGCCCGATTTCCGCGGACGCTTTTCGGCGACCCCGGTGGGCGACGCGGTGCTGGCGCAAATGTCGGCGTCCTCCTATCGCGTCAGCCGGACGTCATCCGACATTGAGCGCGTTCCGAGCAACAGCCTGCATCTCGCCTGGCAGGTGCGCGGCCCGGGCCACATGAATATCGGCCGCGACCGCGTCCAGTTCGTGCGCAACGGCGACCTGGTGTTCGGCCATTCCAATCTTCCGTTTGCGTCGACGCCGGAACGGACCGACGGCTTTGACTTCTTCAGCCTCAAGATTCCAGTCACCAGCGAGCTCGTGCTCGGCGCGCGGACCGAGGACGTGCCGCCGGTGGCGCTGGCGCGCGATGCGGGGCTGACCCGGCTTGTCGGCGCCATGTATCGCTCGATGACGCGCGATCCGGCGCAAGCCGGGCAGTTCGCTGGCGCAGTCACTCATATGGTGCGCCTGGCGCTGCTTGCGCGCGGGCGCCTGCGGCCGCGCCAGGATGAGATCCGCGCCGCGCTGCGCGCGGGCTATCTCCACGCTGCGCGCGAAATTCTGCTGCGCGATCTGCATCGTGCCTCGCTCACGCCGGCCGCGGTCGCAACCGAGCTCGGCATCTCGCTCCGGCAATTGCATGCGCTGTTCGAGCCGACCGGTCTGTCGTTCGCGCGGACGCTGACGGCAACGAGGCTGAGGCTGGCGAGGCAGCTGCTGTATTCCATGCAGGAGCGCGGCATCGACGAGATCGCGTTCGCGTGCGGCTTCGACAGCATCGCGACCTTCTATCGCGTGTTCCGCGCGAGCTACGGCATGACGCCGGGCGATGCGCGGCGCATCCCGTCGCCAGAGCGGGATGACGTTGCTTCGAATCGTCATCCAGCCCTGGCTCTTTGATTCGAGCATGGTCTCCGCGCAAACGCCTTGCGTTTGTCGCGGCGAAAAACCGCTACACACTTTTCCGGACCATGCTCGGATCAGCCGGCGAATTCCGCGAAGTGGGCCGCGACCGCGCGATAGACGTCGCGACGGAACGGCACCACGAGGTCGGCGACGCGGTCGAGGCGCTCCCAGCGCCATTGATCGAACTCCGCGGGCTGGCCGTTGCGCGGCGTCAACGGATCGATCTCCTCGTCGCGCCCGGTGAAGCGCAGCGCAAACCATTTCTGCCGCTGGCCGCGGAATTTGGCCAGCCGGTGCGATGCCGGTCCGTCATAGGCGGGGAAATCGTAGGTCATCCAGCCGGTCTCGCCGAGATAGTCGGCGCTGACCGCCCCGGTCTCTTCCCACAATTCGCGCATCACGGCCTGGCGCGGATCCTCACCCGCATCGATGCCGCCTTGCGGCATCTGCCATTCGAGGCCGGGCAGCACGATCTCCGGACCGTCGTCCTTGATCCGGTGGCCGATCAGCACGCGTCCTTCGCTGTTGAACAGCGCGATGCCCACATTGGGGCGGTAGGGCTTATCTGATGACATCTCGATGGATACGTCGTGGGTCTACTTGGCCGCCAGACCGGCGAACTCTTTCACGACGCGCTCATAGACCGGACGCTTGAACGGCACAATCAGCTCCGGCAGATTCTTCATCGGCTCCCAGCGCCAGGTGATGAACTCGGCCTTGTGGCCGCCGCCGGGGTTGGCGACGTTGATCTCTTTCTCGTCGCCGGTGAAGCGCAGCGCGAACCATTTTTGCCGCTGGCCGCGATAGCGTCCCTTCCAGGCGCGGCCGGCGACGGTGCGCGGGATATCATAGATCAGCCAGTCCGAGACCTCGCCGAGCTTCTCCACCGATTTGATGCTGGTCTCTTCATAGAGCTCGCGCCGGGCGGCCTGAAACGTATCCTCGCCGGGATCGACGCCGCCTTGCGGCATCTGCCAGACATGGGCGTCGTCGACATGCTCGATGCCGCCCGCGCGGCGTCCGATGAAGACCAGCCCCGCCGCATTCAGCAGCATGATGCCGACGCAGGTTCGATAGGGCAGGTCTTCATAACGTGCCATGCTGCCGCTACCTCGCATTTCCCGATGCCGTCCGACCCGGCCCCCCGGCAAGGTCGAAGCTGCACCAACAGATTGATCTCTAGCCCGATTTTGATTTCAGCATCGCGGTTGTCAATGGCACAAGCATAATGCCCTTGGAGTCCAGTGTCTTGAGCCAGGCGCCGAGCCGCTCGATCGAGACCGGCAGCGCCGAGGCGACGCCGACGGCGGTGCCGCGTTCCTTGGCGATGGTTTCCAGCTTGACCAGCGCGCGGTCGATCTCCGCCGAGGTCGGCACCGCGTCGATGGCGAAATCGGCCCTGGCGAACGGCAGCGACTGGCCCGCGGACAGGGTCTGCGCGACGCTGCGCGGGGTGGAACCGTCGTCGAAATAGCTCAGGCCGCGCTTGGCCGCTTCGCGCACGATGGGCTGCATCACGAGGTCGGTCGCGACGAACCGGGCGCCCATGAAATTGGCGATCCCGGCATAGCCCTGCAGGCGGCTCAGGTGCCAATAGAGCCGGTCGAGGTTCTGCTCGCCGCTCAGCGTGGTCAGCAGGGTCTGCGGGCCGGGATCGTTGTCCGGATAGTCGAACGGCTCCATCGGGATCTGCAGCAGGATCTCGTGGCGCTGCGTCCTTGCGCGTTCCGCCAGCTTGCCGGGGTCGGCGCCATAGGGCGTGAAGGCCAGCGTCACGGCCGGCGGCAGCTTCATGATGGCGTCGGCGGTCTTGGCGGCGCCGACGCCGAGGCCGGCGACCACGATGGCGACCACGGGCATCCGGGCCGCCTTGGCGCGGTCGGCCTCGGCCGCATAGACCGTGAACGGCTTCAGGCCGTCGGCGACTGCCGGGATCATGCCGTAGCGCGACTTCTCCAGCAGGCGCGGGTCGATCCCGGACATCGCCAGCGGCGCCGCCTCGCCATCCGCCTTGTCGGCCGGATCGCCGGCGCCGATCACCACGTCCTGGCGCTTGCCGCTGGAGCCGTCGATGATCGTGACGGTCTTGGCGTCGTTCTTGGCGTCGCTCTTGGTCTCGGCCGGCGCCTTGGCGGCGGATTTGACCGCCGGTTCGGCGGCCTGGCCGGCCGGAGCGTGCTTGTCGTCGGCGGCTGCGGGCGGGAGATTACGGAGGGTGATGCGCGCAATCGGCTCGCCGCCGAGCGGATTGTCGTTGAACAGCGCGATGCCGGCGAAGCCGACCAGCACCAGTCCCAGCACCACGGCGAGCGCCTGCATCGCCGTAAACGGCAGGCGGAAACGGCGTGCCCTGCCCACGGTCTTCTGACCAAGCGGCGTGCTCAGTTCGTCGGCCGCCTCTGCCATGCCCCTCCCCGAATCAACAGCGCGAACGATAGCACGATGCGGTGCATTTCCCGCGCGCCGGCCTCCCCGTCAAAGCACGGTTACGGGTGGACACCGAATGCAGAAAGGGCGGCCCGAGGGCCGCCCTGTTCGCCGAATCGATTTGGTTGGATTCAGTTCGCGGCCTTGTTGCCGGGCTTGTCGACCGCCGCCTTGTCGCCGGGGGCTGCCTGCGCCGGGGGCGCGCTCGAGGTCGACTTGATGCCGTGCAGCAGGTCGTCGGCCATCTTCAGCGCCTTGTCGTCCTTGGCGTCCGGCGGGACGTAGGACTGCGAGCCGGTCTTCTCGTCGCCATCGTTCGTCTTCAGATGGCCGCGCAGTGAAGCCTCGCCCTTGGTGTCGGTGCGCGCCTTCAGCTCGTCCGGCACGTCCTGCAGCACCTCGATATCGGGTACGATGCCCTTGGCCTGGATCGACTTGCCGGACGGCGTGTAGTAGCGCGCGGTGGTCAGGCGCAGCGCGCCGTTGCCCGAGCCGAGCGGGATGATGGTCTGCACCGAGCCCTTGCCGAACGAGCGGGTGCCGACCAGCGTCGCCCGCTTGTGGTCCTGCAGCGCGCCGGCGACGATCTCGGAGGCCGAGGCCGAGCCGCCGTTGACCAGCACGATGACCGGCTTGCCCTTGGCGAGATCGCCCGGATGGGCAGCGCGGCGCTGGGTTTCCTCGGCATTGCGGCCGCGGGTCGAGACGATCTCGCCACGCTCCAGGAAGGAGTCGGACACGGTGACCGCCTCTTCGAGCAGGCCGCCGGGGTTGTTCCTGAGGTCGATGATATAGCCCTTCAGCTTGTCGCCGATCTGGCCCTGCAGATTGGCCATCTCCTTCTTCAGGCCTTCGGTGGTCTGCTCGTTGAAGGTGGTGATGCGGATATAGGCGATGTCGTCGGCCTCGACGCGGGCGCGCACCGAGCGGACGCGGATGTTGTCGCGCACCAGCGTGACGTCGATCGGATTGTCCTGGCCCTTGCGGATGATCTTGAGCTTGATCTTGGTGTTGACCGGACCGCGCATCTTCTCGACGGCCTGGTTCAGCGTCAGGCCCTGCACCGCCTCGTCGTCGAGCGTGGTGATGATGTCGTTGGCCATGATGCCGGCCTTCGAGGCCGGAGTGTCGTCGATCGGCGAAACCACCTTGATCAGGCCGTCTTCCATCGTGACCTCGATGCCGAGGCCGCCGAACTCGCCGCGGGTCTGCACCTGCATGTCGCGGAAGCTCTTGGCATCCATGTAGCTCGAATGCGGGTCGAGGCCAGACAGCATGCCCGAGATCGCGGATTCGACCAGCTTGGAGTCGTCGGGCTTTTCGACGTAATCGCTGCGCACGCGCTCGAACACGTCGCCGAACAGATTGAGCTGGCGGTAGGTGTCCGACGTCGCGGCGCGCGCGCTCGATCCCATCAGCACAGCGCGGGGCTGCGTGACGAAAAGCGTCAGGGCCGCGCCGGTGGCGGCGCTAAGGAGAATTACCGAAGTCTTGCGCATCATCCGCGAACCTTTTCGCCTTCATTTGCGGCCCACCATGGACCTGGATCGATTGGAGTGCCGTCTTTCCGGAACTCGACATAGAGCACTGGCTGGCTCGCATTTGTCGCGAGAATGGATGCAACTTGGGACGTCGACCCCATGGTCGCAACCGGCTCCCCCGTAAGTACAAACTGGCCGATGTTTACCGAAATACGCTCCATCCCGGCGATCAGGACATGATACCCGCCCCCGGCATTGAGGATCAAGAGTTGTCCATAGCTGCGGAAAGGACCAGCGTAAACAACCCAGCCGTCACACGGGGTTGTGACCTGCGCGCCGGGCTTGGCTGCCAAAGAAATGCCCTTTTGTAGGCCCCCCGCGCCGTCGGAACCGCCAAACTCGCGAATCTTGGTGCCATTCACGGGATAGGAGAACAGGCCCTTGGCCGAGGCGAAGGCGACCGCCGGGCTCATGCGGGCCGGGTCCTTCAGAGCCCCCAGATTCGGCTTGCCGTTAACCGTCGCCGGCGCCCCCTGGAGGCTGGCCGTGGCGGCGGCCTTGGCCGCGCTCTTGAGGTCCTGCTCCATCTTGGCGATCAGGCTCTGCAGATTGTCGGCCTGCTTCGACAGGGCGATGGCGCGGGCGCCTTCGGCCTCCATGTCCTTTTCCGCCGCGCTCTGCTGCCGCTGGCGCTCATCGACCAGTGCCGCCAGCCGGGTCTGGTCCTCCCTGAGCTTGTCGCGGTCGGCCGCCAGCGCGTCGCGCTCGGTCGAGATGGTCTTGCGCAGCGCGACCAGTTCGCCGAGGTCGGCCGCAAGCCTCTCGGCGCGGACGCGCAGTTCCGGCACCACGGCGCCGAGCAGCATCGCGGTGCGCAGCGATTGCAGCGCGTCCTCGGGCCGCACCAGCAGCGCCGGCGGAGTACGCCGTCCGGCGCGTTGCAGCGCAGCCAGCACCTCGATCACTTCGGAACGCCGTGAATCGAGCGAGCTGCGGATTTCGCGCTCGCGCCCGTCGAGCGGCTGCAAGCGCGCTTCGGCGTCGGCGATCCGCGTCTCGACGCCGCGCACCTGGCCGGCAATGTCGATCAGCTGCTGATTGAGCTTGCTGCGGTCCTGGCCGATCGCGGCGATATCGGCCTTCAGCTTCTCCTGCAGCTCGGTCGCCTTGCGCTGCTGCTCGCGCGCGGCCTCGAGCTCCTGCTCGCGCTGCTTGATGGCGTCGGGTGAGGTCTCCGCCGCGGCGGCCTGCTGTGCCGGCGGCGCGGATTGTTGCGCCGGCGGCGTCGCCTGCGCATGCGCCGATGCCAGCGGGAAGGCGGCGAACAGCGCGATCGACAACGGCAGCCCGCGGCGGCGCGCAGTGCCGGGATTCGAAGACATGTTCCGCTTGTGCTGCATTCGCGTGCGTTCAGCGCTTTCGCCGGTCCGTCGTCGCGCCTCAGGCGCGATGATAGGGATGGCCGGCCAAAATGGTTGCGGCCCGATAAATCTGTTCCAGAAGCATGACGCGGACCATTTGATGTGGCCAGGTCGCCGAGCCGAATGCAATTCGCAACGAAGCCTTGCGCTGCAATTCTGGCGAAAGTCCGTCCGCGCCGCCGATCACGAAGACTGTATGTGCTGTTCCCTCGTCGCGCCAGCGGCCGAGCTGCTGCGCGAAGCTTGCGCTGTCGATGCTCTTGCCGCGTTCGTCGAGCGCGACCAGCGCGTGCCTTTCAGGCAGGAGCGCCGAGATCGCCGCGGCCTCTTCGGCGATGCGTGCGGATGCGTCGCGCGCGCGGCTTTCCGCGATCTCATGAATCTCGATGCCGCGAAATCCGAGCTTGCGGCCGGCATCCTCAAAGCGCTCGCGGTAGCGTTCCGCGAGCTCCCGTTCAGGGCCCTGTTTCAGACGGCCGATGCAGATGACGACGACGCGCATCAACGCAGACTAGCTGCGCTGCAGCCGATTCGCATCGGCTTCGGTACCCTTTAGACCGCCGCGACCGCCGGGTTCTGAGTCCACAACCGTTCGAGATTGTAGAACTCGCGCACCTCAGGCCTGAACACGTGCACGATCACATCGCCGGAATCGATCAACACCCAGTCGCAGTTGGTTAGACCCTCGACGTGGATGCTCGTGACCCCGTTTTCCTTGAGGCCCTTCGTGACATTGTCCGCGATCGCGCCAACGTGCCGGTTCACCCGGCCGGTGGTGATGATCATGTAGTCGGAATATGCGGATTTGCCGCGAAGGTCGATGGTGACCGTTTCTTCCGCCTTCATATCCTCGAGGCGGGAGAGGATCAGGCTCAGCGTCTTGTTGGCATCCGGTTTGTCGGCATCCGGTTGTGCCTGCAAGGCCGCGGTTTTCGTCGATGTTTTACGCGCAGTCTTTGGAACCTTGGGTAAAACAGACTTGGACAATACAGATGTGGCCAGGGACCATTCCTTTCACTGTATCGCGGGTGCCGAATCCTCGGCCCCACGCACCATACTACGCATGTGGGGTTAATGGTTTCAATATTCCAGTAACCCTTTTGCGCTTCACACCGTCCTCCAGCTCCCGTCCGGGTTCCGCAGTCCGGTCGAAGACAAATTGGATTTCATTCCTGTCAGGAACACCCAGGCCGGCGCCTGCTGGTCGGCCAGCCGTGTAGCCTGATTTTCGGGCATGCGATAGCGCGCGAGCGCCTGCGCCGCCGGTGCGGCAAGGGCGCGGAAGCTTTGGGGCGGTCGGTCGATCACGGCAATCGGCACATCGGACGCGATGCGCCGCCAATCTTTCCAGCGATGAAATTGCGCGAGATTGTCAGCGCCCATGATCCAGACGAAGTGCACGCCGGAGACACGGCGGCGCAAGTGGATGATCGTGTCGACAGTGTAGCGGGTACCGATGACAGCTTCGAGACAGCTGATGTCGATGCGCGGATCGTCGGCAACGCGGCGCGCGGCCTCGGCGCGCTCGGCGAGCGCGTGCAAGCCATCGTGGTTCTTCAGCGGATTGCCCGGCGTCAGCAGCCACCACACGCGATCGAGCTGCAGGCGCTTCAGCGCGAACTGGCTGATGGCGCGATGCGCGGCGTGCGGCGGGTTGAACGAGCCGCCGAGCAGCCCGATGCGCATGCCGTTGGTATAGAACGGCAGCGCCTGGGCTGCGGATAACGACACGGGCGAGGCTTGCTGCAAGGGTCTACCGTGCGCGTGCGACAATGATCACGGCCGCGTCTGCCCGGTGCCGTGGACGCGGTATTTGAAGCTCGTCAGCTGCTCGGCACCGACCGGGCCGCGGGCGTGGAATTTGCCGGTGGCGATTCCGATCTCCGCGCCGAAGCCGAACTCGCCGCCATCGGCGAACTGGGTCGAGGCGTTGTGCAGCACGATCGCCGAATCGACCTCGTTGAGAAATCTTTGCGCGGCAGCCGTATCCTCCGTCACGATCGCATCGGTGTGATGCGAGCCGTGATTCTGAATATGTGCAATCGCTTCATCGAGGCCGTCGACGATCTTCGCCGAGATGATCGCGTCCTCATATTCGGTGTTCCAGTCCTCGTCGGACGCGGGCTTCACCCGGGCATCGGCGCCTTGCACGATGTCGTCGCCGCGCACTTCGCAACCGGCCTCGATCAACATCGCGACCAGCGGCCTCAGCTTCGTCGCGGCAGCATCGCGATCGATCAGCAGCGTCTCGACCGCGCCGCAGACGCCCGGACGACGCATCTTGGCGTTGAGCACGACCGACTTGGCCATGTCGAGCTTTGCGCTGGCATCGACATAAATGTGGTTGACGCCCTCGAGATGCGCGAACACCGGAACGCGCGCCTCCGCCTCGACGCGCCCGACCAGGCTCTTGCCGCCGCGCGGCACGATCACGTCGATGCCGCCGTTCAATCCCGTCAGCATCAGGCCGACGGCCGCACGATCGCGCGTCGGCACCAGCGTGATGGCGGCTTCCGGCAGGCCGGCTTCGCGCAGGCCCTGCACCAGGCACTCATGAATCGCGCGGCAGGAGCGGAAGCTGTCGGAGCCGCCGCGCAGGATCACGGCGTTGCCCGCCTTCAGGCACAGCACGCCGGCATCGGCGGCGACATTGGGACGGCTCTCGAAGATCACGCCGATCACGCCGAGCGGCACCCGCACGCGTTCGATCGTCATGCCGTTCGGACGCTGCCAGCTTTCGGTGACGGCGCCGACCGGATCGACGATCTCGCGCACGGTCGCGACGCCATCGGCCATGCCGTCGACGCGCGCCTGCGTCAGTGTCAGGCGGTCGACGAAGGCAGCGGTCATGCCGCCCGCGCGCGCTTCGGCGACGTCCTCGGCATTGGCGGCGAGAATGGCCGGCGCGTTGGCGCGGATCGCGCGTTCGATCGCCGCGAGCGCCCGGTTCTTCTGCTCCGGCGGCGCCAGCGCCAGCACGCGCGCGGCGGCGCACGCCTTGGCGGCGAGGTCGGTCATCAGGGCGGTGAGATCGGCGTTGCCGTCGATCGCCTTCAGGGGCGCGCTCATGGAAGTCCCAGCTTTGGAATAAGGCCATGTTCTAGCATGGCAATTGGGGGGTGGCGAGGCACGGAACCGGCATGGCAGGTGGGCGGCCGGTCGGCCCAGTGGGCGGTTTGGGCCTATTTGGCCGGGATCGCCCCGGCCGGGCCGATTACGAGATCATCGCGATGGATCATCTCGGAGCGCCCGCTGATGCCCAGAATGGCCATCACGTCCGGCGAGGAGCGGCCCTTGATCTTCTCGGCATTCTCGGCGTCGTAGGCGACCAGGCCGCGCCCGATCTCATGATCGTCCGGGCCGCGCACCACCACGGCGTCGCCGCGGGCGAACTGGCCGTCGACCCTGATGACGCCGGCCGGCAGCAGGCTCTTGCCGGCGCGCAGCGCCGCGACCGCACCGGCATCGATGGTCAGCGTGCCCTTCGGCTCCAGCGAACCCGCGATCCAGCGCTTGCGCGCGGTGACGGGATTGGCCGGGGTCAGGAACCAGGTGCAGCGGCCGCCATCAGCGATCGCCTGCAACGGGTGCTCGATCTTGCCGGAGGCGATCAGCATATGGGTTCCGGCGGTGGTCGCGATCTTGGCGGCCTCGATCTTGGTGGTCATGCCGCCGCGCGACAGTTCGGAGCCGGCCGAGCCGGCCATGCCCTCGATCTCCGAGGTGATGCTTTCGACCACGGGAATCAGCTTGGCGTCGGGATCGACCGCGGGCGGCGCGGTGTAGAGGCCGTCGATATCGGACAGCAGGATCAGAAGATCCGCGCTCGCCATGGTGGCGACGCGCGCGGCGAGGCGATCATTGTCGCCGTAGCGGATCTCGGTCGTGGCGACGGTGTCGTTCTCGTTGATGACCGGCACCGCGCGCCATTCGAGCAGCTTTGCGATGGTCGAGCGGGCGTTGAGATAGCGGCGGCGCTCCTCGGTGTCCTGCAGCGTCACCAGAATCTGTCCGGCGCCGATGCCGTGATGGCCGAGCACCTCCGACCAGATCCGTGCCAGCGCGATCTGGCCGACCGCGGCGGCAGCCTGGCTCTCCTCGAGCTTCAGCGGGCCGCGCGGCAGTTTCAGGCGGCTGCGGCCGAGCGCGATCGAGCCCGACGACACCACCATGACCTCGCAGCCCCGCTTGTGGAGCTTTGCGATGTCGTCGACCAGCGCGGCGAGCCAGGACGCGCGCACCTCGCCGGCCTGCGAGTCGACCAAGAGCGACGAGCCGACCTTGACGACGATGCGGCGAAAATTCTTGAGCGCGGGGCGTTTCATGGGTGCGGTCTGGCAGGAAGGTGGAAGCGATAGGCGCCACGAGGTGGCTTGGACGTGAAGTGGCTTGGGAAGTCGAGATGCCGTCAACCCTGCGGCACCGGCGTCGCCCACGGGTCCGTCTGGCCCTTGGCCTTGTTGGACACCGGCGCTTCGCCGATCACGTCGACCAGCGCGCGCAGCGCATCCGGCACGCCCTCGCCGGTCGCGCCTGACAGCAACAGCGGCGTCTTCTTCGCCGCCCGCTTGAGACGGTCCTTCTGCTTCTTCAACTCGTCGGGCGCGACCGCGTCGATCTTGTTGAGCGCGACGATCTCGATCTTGTCGGCGAGCTGGCCTTCATAGGCTTCGAGCTCGGTGCGCACCGTCTTGTAGGCCTTGCCGGCATGCTCGCAGGTCGCATCGATCAGATGCAGCAGCACGCGGCAGCGTTCGACATGGCCCAGAAAACGATCGCCGAGGCCGGCGCCTTCATGCGCGCCTTCGATCAGGCCGGGGATGTCGGCGAGCACGAATTCGCGGCCGCCGTAATTCACCACGCCGAGCTGCGGATGCAGCGTGGTGAAGGGATAGTCGGCGATCTTCGGCCGCGCCGCGCTGACCACTGAGAGGAAGGTCGATTTGCCGGCATTGGGCAGGCCGACCAGGCCGGCATCGGCGATCAGCTTCAGCCGCAGCCAGATCCAGCGCTCCTCGCCCGGCGCGCCGGGATTGGCGTTGCGCGGCGCGCGGTTGGTGGAGGATTTGAAATGCGCGTTGCCGAAGCCGCCATTGCCGCCCTTGGCCAGCACGAAGGTCTCGCCGAGCTCGGTGAAGTCGTGCAGCAGGGTCTCGCGGTCCTCGTCGAACACCTGGGTGCCGACAGGCACTTTCAGCACGATCGACTTGCCGTTGGCGCCATGGCGGTCCTTGCCCATGCCATTGCCGCCCTTCTGCGCCTTGAAGTGCTGCTGGTAGCGGTAGTCGATCAGCGTGTTCAGTCCGTCGACGGACTCGATGATGACGTCGCCGCCGCGGCCGCCATTGCCGCCGGACGGACCGCCGAACTCGATGAACTTCTCGCGCCGGAACGCGACGCAGCCATTGCCGCCGTCGCCCGAGCGAATATAGACCTTGGCTTCATCGAGGAATTTCATGATCCGCTACTATAGCGCTTTCGAGCGAAGCGGACGCCGGTTCGCCGGAAGAAAACGCGTCAAAATGAGAATCGGGAGCGCACCGGCTCTGATCTGGTCAGGACCGGTCCGCTCTAGTTAGGGCAGGGCGGCCTTCGCGGCAACCCGCAAGCGCCCTGACTTTGGCGAAAAGCCTTAATTTTCGGGCGTTTTTGCGGCCCAAGCGCCTTGTTTGAGCATGATCTTATCGGAAAACCGATTCGCACTTTTCCGGATCATGCTCTAGGCAGGCCTGCGCCGGACCAGGAATTTCTGCATCCCCTCCAGCACCAGCTCGCGGCGCTGGTTGTGCACGGTCGAACGCAGTGTGACGACGCCGGTGGTCTTGCCCGGCGACAGCTCGATCACCTCGAGCGCCGGATAGAGGGTGTCGCCGGCATAGACCGGCTTCAGGAACTTGCTCGACTGTTCCAGGAAGCCGACCAGCGATTCCTCCACGACATAGGGAAACAGCCCCGCGCCGGGCGCGGTGTGCACCAGGGTCTGGAAGCCGTGGGCGAGCAGGTCGGGCATGCCGCGGGTGCGGCAATATTCCACGTCGTAGTGGATCGGATGGGTGTCGCCGCTCGCGGTCTGGAACGCCGCGAACACGGCCGAGGTCTGGGTCCGGCTCGGAATCACGAAGCGCTCGCCGAGCACGAAATCCTCGAACCACCGCTGCGCGGGGACCATGCGATGCTGGGTGGGGTCGAATTCGCTCATGCGGCGTTTCCTGCTCTTTTTGTTGCCGGGATGACCTACCGGTATCGCAGCGATAGGGGTGCGGCAATCCGTTCAATTCGTCATGCCCGGGCTTGTCCCGGGCGTCCACGTCTTTAAAACCGGACGACTCGGGCATCGGCGAGCGGACGCGACGCCGTCTGCGGCCATGCCCGGCATAACGAAAAAACGCACGCCCATTCATGAGCCTGTTCGCAAAACTTTCCTCCTATGACGACCGATCGGCGCGGCTCGCCGGCATCGGCTTGATGCTGCTGTCGATCTTCATGTTCTCGTTCGGCGACGCGATGGGCAAATTCATCGTCGCCACCTATTCGGTCGGGCAATTGCTGTGGCTGCGCGCCTGTGCGGCGCTGCTGGTGCTGCTGCCGATCGTGTGGCAGCGGCGCGCGGATTTCCTGCATCTGGAGCGCCCGTGGCTGCAATTGCTGCGCGTCACGCTGTCGACGCTGGAGGTCGCGGCCTTCTTTCTTGCGACGGTCTATCTGCCGCTCGCCGACGTCATCACCTACTATCTGGCCGGGCCGATCTTCGTCACCGCGATGTCGGGCCTCGTGCTCGGCGAGCATATCGGCTGGCGGCGCTGGACCGCGATCCTGGTCGGCTTCTGCGGGGTACTGATCGCACTCAGGCCATCCGCGCAGACGATCAGCTGGCCGGCGATGATCGCGCTGGGCGGCAGCCTGTCGTTTGCGGTCTTGATGCTGATCACCCGCTCGCTGCGCGCGACGCCCGATATCGTGCTGGCGACGACGCAGTTCGGCGGCACTTTCATCCTCGGCCTCGTGCTGTCGCCGTTCGGCTGGGTGACGCCATCGGCCGGCAGCCTCGTGCTGTTCTTCACCGCCGGCA
Organism: Bradyrhizobium sp. USDA 3364; assembly: GCF_054056355.1. Classification (NCBI taxonomy): domain Bacteria; kingdom Pseudomonadati; phylum Pseudomonadota; class Alphaproteobacteria; order Hyphomicrobiales; family Nitrobacteraceae; genus Bradyrhizobium; species Bradyrhizobium sp. USDA 3364. The sequence continues at coordinate 2,494,334 of NZ_JBSRYG010000002.1, read as the reverse complement.
TCATCTCGGTCGCGGCGCTGCTCTGCGTCAATCGTTCGCTGAAGCTCGCGCCGGCGAGCGTGGTGGTGCCTTACCAGTATTCGATGATCGTCTGGGCGGTGATCTTCGGCTTCGTGGTGTTCGGCGACGTGCCGTCCTGGGCCACGATCATCGGCGCTGTAATTATCATCGCGGCCGGCCTCTACATCTTTGTGCGCGAACAGCAGCTCGGCCGCACCGACTCCGCGGTGAATCCGCCGGCGTGATTCTTACCCTCCCCTGGAGGGAGAGGGTCGGATCACATTGAGCGCAGCGAAATGTGAGACGGGGTGGGGTGATCTCTCAACACGGGCAGTGCCCGAATGGAGAGATCACCCCACCCCGCCGCTCATTTCATTCGCGTCGACCCTCCCCCTCCAGGGGAGGGTGAAGACCAGCGGACTCAGCTCTCGCGCCGGATCGAGTTGTTCCAGCTTTTCAGCGACGCCCAGACACTGCGCGACAGGCGGAAGCTGTCGACCGGGCTCGACGAGCCCAGCGCCTCGAAGCGGTGCAGCTCGACGCCGCCCCACTGGAAGCCGCACTTCTCGAGGATGTTGCGCGACGACGGGTTGACGACGCGGGCGCCCGAGATCAACTGGTCGAGATCGAATTCCTCGAAGAAGTAGTCGATCACCGCGCGCGCGGCCTCGGTGCCAAAACCCTGGCCCCAATAGTCGACGCCGAGCCAGTAGCCGAGCTCGGCCGATGTCTCCTCGCGCCAGTCGATGCCGACCATGCCGATCGGCGTGTGATTATTCTCGATCAGGAAAACGGTTTCGCGTCCGCCGGCGCCGAGCGCGCGCACGAAGTCGATGGCGTCGTCATGGGTATAGGGATGCGGCAGCCGGCGGGTGTTCTCCGCGATGCGGCGATCATTGGCGAGGCGTGCGATTGCTTTTACGTCCGCGAGCGTCGGCTTGCGCAATGTCAGCCGTTCGGTCTCGAGGACGCAAGCTCTTGCCTCACGCAAGGTCGGCGTCGGGATATCCTGCAACATGTCGAGCTCCTGTGATGCGAAAATCGGTACGCAACGCTTGGAACGTCACGCGCGGTCGAACCGGAGCGCGCGCAACAAAAAGGGGAGGCCGGTCATCCCGCCTCCCCTTGGAGCCCTTTGCGACTCCGCCGGTTCAACAGGACCCGGCGGACTCATGTGTGTCCACCGTCTACTCGGCCGCCTCCGCCATCGGAATAACCGATACGAATGTGCGGCCGTTGGCTTTGGCACGGAACTCGACATGACCCTCGACCTTGGCGAAGAGAGTATGGTCGGTGCCCATGCCTACATTAAGGCCGGGGTGCCAGGTGGTGCCGCGCTGACGCGCGATGATGTTTCCGGGGATCACGCGCTCGCCGCCGAACGCCTTGATGCCAAGGCGCTTGCCCTTGGAATCACGTCCGTTGCGCGATGAACCGCCTGCTTTTTTGTGAGCCATAGCTCGTCTCCGACTTCGCTTTGATCTCTAGATCAATTCCTTGACGGAATCATTTCACGTTTTGTCACGCTTCACATCTTGAAGCGCGACGATCACTTCTTCTCGCTCTTGGCTGCGGCCTTCTTGGCCGGAGCCTTCTTCGCGGCCGGCGCCTTTGCGGGCGCCTTCTTCTTGGCCGCCTTGGGCGCTGCGTCCTCGCCATCGGCGGGCGCTGCGACCTTTTCCTTCTTCGGCCGCGGGCCGACGGTCGGCTTGGCGTTGTCGGCGAGGATCTCGGTGATGCGAAGCACCGTGAGCTCGTCGCGATAACCGCGCTTGCGGCGTGAATTCTTGCGGCGACGCTTCTTGAACGCGATCACCTTGGCGCCGCGCTTGTGCTGCAGCACTTCGGCTGCAACGGACGCGCCTGCCACGGTGGGTGTTCCCAGCACCGGCGTGTCACCGCCGAGCACCAGAACTTCGCCTAGCTGCACGATCGTGCCGACATCGCCGGCGATCTTGCCAATCTCGAGTACATCATTCGGAACGACGCGGTATTGCCGGCCGCCGGTTTTGATGACTGCGAACATCGTTTGATTCCTTCGTGTTCGATCCCGGCCTCGGACGGATCGCCCGGGTCGGCTTTTTGTTCAGTCGCGATGGGTTGCGTGTTTTGCGCGAAAGGGAATGAATTCCCAAATGGATCGCACAAAAACAATCGGCGCGAGAAATCCCCGCGCCGGATGGAGCGGACTTATAGCCGCAAACCGCCAGGAGTCAAGGTAAAGCAGGGCAAAAACCGGCCAAAAATGAAGGGTTTGGCGTGATTTTGGCCCCGGACTGGCCCTCAGGCCGCGGTTTGTGCGGCCGCCCGCGCGTGCCGGCGGATGGTCTGCGGCGGCTGACCCAGCACCCGCAGGAACGCCCGCCGCATCCGCTCGCGGTCGGCAAAGCCAGTTTCGACGGCAATTTCGTCCATCGAATGGCGGCCGTCGCCGATCAGTTCGCGCGCGGCCTCGACCCGGAGATGCTCGATCGCCTTGGCCGGCGACTGGCCGGTCTCGGCGCGGAAGGCCCGGCTGAACTGGCGCGGGCTGAGCCGTGCGACGGCGGCCAATTCCTCCACCGACAGTTCGTTGCGCAGATGCGCCTTGGCGTAGTTGAGCGCGTTCTGGACCCGGTCGGATTTCGGATCGAGCTCGAGCAGCGCGGAAAACTGCGACTGCCCGCCGGCGCGGCGGTGATAGACCACGAGCTTGCGCGCCACCGAACGGGCGACCTCGACGCCGAGGTCGCGCTCGACCATCGCCAGCGCGAGGTCAATCGTCGCGGTCATGCCGGCCGAGGTCCAGATCGGCCCGTCGACGATGAAGATGCGGTCCTGCTCGACCTTCAGCTTCGGAAAGCGGGCCTGCAGCTCGGCGGCGAACTGCCAGTGCGTGGATACGCGACGGCCGTCGAGCAGGCCGGCTTCAGCCAGCGAGAAGGCGCCGATGCAGGGCGCGGCGATGCGCTGCGATGCCGTCATGGCGCGGCGGATATAGTCGGTCAGTGTCGGCGACGCCGGATGCAGCTCGTTGCCGGCGCCGATGAACAGCGTGTCGAAGCTGCGCTCGCCGAAGGCTTCGGTTTCGACATTGAAGCCGGCCGATGACCGCACGGGCCCGCCATTCTCCGACAGCAGCGTGACCTCATAGAAGCGCTTGCCTGCGATCAGATTGGCGACCTCGAAGGCGGTGATGGCGGCGAAGCCCATCACCTGGAATTCCGGGAAGATGACGAAGCCGATCTCCTGCATGGAACTCTCCCGTGCAATCAATGTCCTAAAAAGGTGTCTATATGACATTTGAGACATTCAAGGGGGAGCTTAAAACCTGACCTGCGGCCAAAACCGGCCGTCCAAGGTCAAACAGGAGACCAACATGACCAAGTCAGCCAAGGAGACGACAACGGGAACGGCGCTCGTTACCGGTGCGTCGTCCGGAATCGGTGCCATCTATGCGGACCGGCTCGCACGGCGTGGCTACGATCTGATCCTCGTCGCACGTAACCGCGGGCGCCTCGATGGGCTCGCCAAGCGTCTCGCGGCGGAGACCGGCCGTTCGATCGAGATCGTTGCCGCCGACCTCAGCAAGCGCGCCGACGTCTCGCGGATCGAATCCATTCTGCGCAGCAATGCCGGCATCAGCGTGCTGGTGAACAATGCCGGCGTCGGCGCCACCGCGCCGCTGCTCGCATCCGATGTCGACAAGATGAGCGACATGATCGCGCTCAATGTCGACGCGCTGATGCGCCTGACCTATGCGGCGGTGCCGGGATTCGTCGCGCGCGGCGGCGGCACCATCGTCAACATCGCCTCCGTCGTCGGCGTCCAGCCGGAACTGCTCAACGGCGTCTACGGCGGCAGCAAGGCCTTCGTGCTGGCGCTGACCCACTCGCTGCAGCACGAGCTGAAGGACAAGAACGTCCGCGTCCAGGCCGTGCTGCCCGGCGCCACGGCGACCGAGTTCTGGGATATCGCCGGCACGCCGGTCGCGCACCTGCCCGGCGAGATCGTGATGAAGGCCGAGGACATGGTCGATGCCGCGCTCGCCGGCCTCGACCAGGGCGAGGTCTTCACCGTGCCGTCGCTGCCGGAGGCTGCGGACTGGCAGGCCTATGAGGCGGCCCGCCAGAAGCTGATGCCGAACCTGTCGCGCAGTGCGCCTGCGGCGCGCTACGGGGTGAAGGCGGCCTGAAACTTGCGAAATCGCGTCCCGCGCCGGCCAAGGGCGTCAGCGCGGGACGCAACCATTTGAGTTCCCCGCCGTTAGCCTGATCCGGAAGAACCTCAAGCGGGCAGGCAAGGGCGAATGGCTGAAGACGCTGGATTGACCACGGGCATCGCGCACCACGGTGCCGCGCGGTTGCCATCCGTCGACATCGACAGTTTCAACATCGAGCTGAAGGACGACGAGGGCTTTCTCGGCGATCGCGCCTCCAAGGGCGCCTTCCGCAAGATCCTCGACCGCTGGCGCAAGCCGCTGCGCAAGTCGGACGAAGATCCGTTCGGCGACGAGCCGTCCGACAAGATCAGCAAGAAGAAGCTCGATGAGCTCTTGGTCGGCGACGACACCGAGGCCTCCGCGGTCGTGCACAGCGCGATCGAGGAGTTCGCCCAGGAGCTCGCCTATGTGACGCGGCGCTTCCTCAACACCAAGGCCTGGGCGAAGACCGAGCGCATCGTGGTCGGCGGCGGCTTCCGCGACTCCAGGCTCGGCGAGCTTGCGATCGCGCGCACCGACATCATCCTGAAGGCGGAGGATTTCAAGGTCGATCTGGTGCCGATCCGCTTTCATCCGGACGATGCCGGGCTGATCGGCACGCTGCATCTCGCGCCGTCCTGGATCTTCGAGGCGAAGGACGGCGTGCTTGCCGTCGATATCGGCGGCACCAATATCCGCTGCGGCATTGTCGAGACGCGCTGGAAGAAGGCGCCCGATCTTTCCAAGGCGGCGGTCTGGAAATCGGAGTTGTGGCGTCACGCCGATGACGAGCCGACCCGCGAAGGCGCGGTGAAGCGGCTGGTGAAGATGCTGAAGGACCTGATCGCCGCCGCCGAGAAGGAGAACCTCAAGCTCGCGCCGTTCATCGGCATCGCCTGTCCCGGCGTCATCAAGGAGGACGGTTCGATCGAGAAGGGCGCGCAGAACCTGCCCGGAAATTGGGAGAGCAGCAAGTTCAACCTGCCGGCGAGCCTGGTCGAGGCGATTCCGCAGATCGGCGACCATGACACTGCGATCGTGATGCACAATGACGGCGTGGCGCAGGGACTGTCCGAGGTGCCGTTCATGCAGGATGTCACGCGCTGGGGCGTGCTGACGATCGGCACCGGGCTCGGCAATGCCCGCTACACCAATCGCAGGAAGGACAACGGCAAGGACGAGAAGGCCGAGAAAAAGGACAAGGACGACGAGGGCGACAAGAACGGGAAAAAGGCCAGGAAAGCCAAAAAGGCCGACGCCTGAATCTCACGTTTCGATGATCGCGCGGTAAGGTTGATCGGTTAGGTTAAGATCGGGTTCGCATTGCCGATCCGGCGCCGGCCGCTACCTTGGACCGTGTCGCTCCCGCCGACCGGCGAAGCTGCACTTCCCGGCCAGCATTTTTGAGAAGCGGCACGGGACCGCCAGTTTTTGTCGCGTCCTGGCGGTCCCACCACTTTCTACGTCCAGTTGATCCGCGCGAAGAAGCCGGCGATCTCGGCGGCGGCGCGGTCGGGATCCTCGCGATGCGGGAAATGCCCGACATCGGGAAACATCGCGAGGTCCAGGTTGGAGAAGGTCTCGCCCAGCCGGTCGGTCCACGCGTAGGGAAACAGCGGGTCGTGCTCGGCCCAGCGGATGCAGGTCGGCACCGCGATCGGCGGCAGCACGGGCGCCTCACCCTGCATCATCTTCACGCGCCCCGCATGCGACGCGCGGTAATGCGCAAAGCCGCCGGCGAGGTTGCCGGGCTTGAAGAAGTTGTCGGCAAAATCCTCGATCACGTCGTCGAACGCCGCCTTGCGGTGCGTCCAGTCGTGCAGGAAATGGCCGATATAAATGCGGCAGCTCTCTCTGTTGGCGCCGACCAGCGCGGGCGCCATCTCCATCTGGTGGAACGACTGGTACCAGATGTGGTTCAGCCGGTCGGGCGCGGCCATCCGCGGCCCGATGCCGGGATAGACGAAATCGAAGAAGAACAGCCCGGCGATGCGCTCGGCCGCCTTGCGGGCGAGCGGCTGCATCACGGCACCGCCGACGTCGTGGCCGACGATCCCGGCCCTGTCGATGCCGAGCGCATCCAGCAATGCCAGCATGTCGTCGGTATGCTGATCGGGGCCGTAGGCGGCGCCTTGGGATGTTCCTTGCGGCTTGTCGCTGTCGCCGAAGCCGCGCAGGTCGGGCGCGATCAGGGTGTAGCGGTCGGCGAGCCGTGCCATCACAGGCTTCCAGGTCAGCCAGAATTCCGGCCAGCCGTGCAGCAGCAAGAGCGGCGGGCCGCTCCCGGTCCGCGCGACGTGGAACGCCGCGCCATTGGCCCGAATCGTCAGGTGCTCCATGGGTCCGCTCCTGCTGCTGCTGGCTCGCGCATGCGCCGACCGACCGCGAGGTGTCCCGCTAGCGCCTTGTTTCCGCGCACTTTCTCACGTTGGCCCGGTGTTTCGGTGGTACGAGGCAGCGGTGACGGAAATATTATGGCAGCGCCTTGTCTGTCCCGCCATCCTCGCCTAGAACACGCCCCGACCGCGGGTGGCGCAAATCACCCGGGCCATCGGAGAGGTGGCAGAGTGGTTGAATGCACCGCACTCGAAATGCGGCATAGGTGCAAGCCTATCGGGGGTTCGAATCCCTCCCTCTCCGCCACTGCAGCGTTGTGCTTTCTTCGCGCTCCGAGATAGCCGCCGGCTGACCCTCCCTCGCGCTCGCACGCACCTCCGTTAACCTTAATTCTTCCTTTCGATTGTCGATAAAATTTTATCGATTATCCTCGTGACAGTTGAGCGGTGTGACGAACCGCGCGATGAGAGGCGAGGGCCGAGTGGATCGGCGGCCTCTTTGAAATCGAAGGGTGGGCAGAGCGCAGTGCCAGCCACCTTTCGGGCTGTCCGGCGGCGGCCGGCGGGGCAAATCAATTCCTGAAGTGCTGTTGATTGCCAGGTTGCGGCGCAGATCGCGCCGCATGAAGTTTCTCAATGTTGGATTTTCCAAGATGACGTTCGCGCTTCTTTTGATCGCGGCCGGTGGCGGCTTTTTGTTGCTGGCTGGCTTCGTCGCATTTGCCCTTTGGAGAAACGCGCTGCATTCGACGGCGCGGATTTAGCAGCCGGCGAGATTGAATTCCGGCGGCCTCGCGCATGGGGATGAGCGCGGCTGGCGGATGGCCGCACCGCCGCGCGGCCTGACAGCCGGGCACCGCGCCTTCAACCTACCCCAGGCGACGCGTGCCCGGCTGTTCATTATCTGATCGACCTTCGCTGTGACCTGAGAGCCTCGGCGAGCGAGTCCGATCGCTGTGTGCCGCGGGATGACTTCATTGAGCTCCCTGCGCGTCGATGCGGCCTCGCAGGGTGCGATCAGTTCCGCCATCCCGTCACATCAGCACGTTGTGCAGCTTGTCGGGATTGCGGGTCACATAGACCGCACCCCGACGCCGGAGCTGACGGCCTCCGCCTGGCGCCGGGTGTGGCCGTAGGCGCTATGATAGACGATCGCGATGAGGGTCCGACCGCCTCCGGTTCCGATAGTATGCATGGTGTCCTCTGCTGCTGCCGTTACAGAGGCTAAGACAAGGCGGCGCGTCGAAACGTGACATGCCCTTCGAATTTTTGCCCGGAGGATATTGCTCCGATTGACCGCCACTCGGGCGGTCCCGGCGGCCGATGGCTCCTTTGCATGGGGTTGTTTTCGACATTTTGGTGGGAGCCGCGCCGCCGGCCGCGATCCGATCCGTGCCGAGGGGTGAGCCGGACATTCCCGTTTATCGCGACCAGGTGTCGGCACCGAGGTCGAACCTGCGGGTGATTGCGATCGCCTCGAGGAACGCCTCGTCGTGGCTGACGACCAGCAGCGCGCCGTCATAGGCGCGCAACCCGGCCTCGACCGCTTCCATCGATTCGATGTCCAGGTGGTTGGTCGGCTCGTCGAGGATCAGCAGTGGTGGCGGCGTTGGGCCGCCCAGCACGCAGGCGAGGCCGGCGCGGAGCAGTTGCCCGCCGCTGAGGCTCGCGACGGTCTGCAGCGCCGCATCGGCGCGGAACATGAATCGCGCCAGCGCGGCGCGGCAGGCGTTCTCACCGGCATCCGGATTGATGCGCCGGAAGTTTTCCAGGATGGAGGCCTGTGCATCGAGCAGGCTGACCGCCTGATCGAACATCGCAAAGCGGGTCATCACCTCGACGGTGCCGCGCGCTGCGGGCAGATCGCCGCTGACGAGCTTGAGCAGCGTCGTCTTGCCGGCACCGTTGGGACCGACGACCGCGACGCGCTCGGGACCTGCCATGGAGAAGCTGAGATCGCGCAGGATCGGCTCGTCCGCGGTGTAACCGGCGTCAGCGGCTTCGATGCGCAGCACCATCCTGCCCGCCGACAGATGCGTCGACGGCAACTGCACCGAGAATGGTTGCAGCACCTCGATGCGCTGGCGGGCCGCGGTGGCGAGCTCGTGTGCTTGCGTCCGCCGCCGCTCGGCGAGGCGGGCGTTCTCGCCGCCGCTGTCTTCGGCGCGGTCCTTGCGCAGCCCGGCGGCGATGCGCGGCATGTCTCCCTTGGCGCGCTGCTTCGCGCCGGCGCCGTCCTTGCGCGCCTTCCGTTCAGTGGCTTCCCTTGCCTTGCGATCGATCTCGGCGACGCGCTTTTCGGCATCATCCAGATCGTGTCGGGCCGCCGAGAGCTCGATCGCCTTGCGCGCGCGGTACTGGCTCCAATTGCCGCCATAGCGCCTTGCTTCCAGCGAGGTCAGCTCGACGATCGCATCCATGGTCTCCAGCAGCTCGCGGTCGTGGCTGACGATGATGGCGCCATGTCGCCAGCCGGCGAGCAGATCGACCACCGCCTTGCGCCCGGCGCGGTCGAGATTGTTGGTCGGTTCGTCCAGCAGCAGAAAGTCGGGCGCTGCAAAGGTCAGCGCGGCAAGCCGCGCCCTGGTGGCCTGTCCGCCGGACAGCATCGCGAGCGGCGCATCGAGCACGTCGCGCAAATCGACGCGTTCGAGCGCGGCCGCGATCCGCGTGTCGAGCGTCCAGTCGATGTCCGCAAGCTCCTCGGCACTCGCAAGTCCCTGTTCGGCACGGCGCAACGCGGCCAATGCGCGGCGCGCGCCGAACAGATCGACGACGCATTCGTCCGGATGCACCTGAACCGTCTGATGCAGCATCGCGACGCGTCCCTGCACCGCAACCGTGCCGGAGTGCGGCGCATGCCGGCCGTCAATCAGGCCGAGCAGCGTCGTCTTGCCGACGCCGTTCCTGCCGACAAGGCCGGTCCGTTCGGGTCCGAAACTGAGATCGATATTGGAGAGGAGAACCCGGCCGTCAGGCGCGGACAGGGTCAGATGGGAGAGCGTGATCGATGCTGGCATGGATGTCCCCGTGGGCAAGGCTGATGGGCGTTGCGGTCAGGGTGAAATCCATGGTCGTCGGCATCCTCAGGGATTGATGATTGAATAGACTTAGTCGCGTATTGAGCCGGGATCAAGGCGCGAAGCTGCGCGTCACGCGGCTTCGGCGAAGGTCCAGCGGTCGGGATCCGCCGTGTTGCCGATCAGCGCCAGACCATAGGCGATCGATTCGAATTGGTCCGCCGAGGTCAGCCGCGCCTCGCCGAAGCGCTCGGCGAACAGGCGCTGCACCGCCGGCACGAACGAGGTGCCGCCGGTCAGGAACACTTTCTCCACGTCGTGCGCGGTGATGCCGGCCTTCGCCAGTGCCTCGTCGACGGTGGCGCCCAGCCGTTCGATGTCGTCGGCGATCCAGGATTCGAAATCGTCGCGCGTCACGGTGGCGCCGATATCGATGCCTTCGCGGGCAAAGCGGAACTCGACGCGGTCACTGCTCGACAGCGCGACCTTGGTGTCGGAGACGGCGCGATAGAGCGCAAAGCCGAGATCGTGGTCGACGATGGTGATGAAGTCATGCAGCGGCGCCGGATCGAGCGCGGTGCGCGCGAGCTGCTGCAATTCGCGCAAATCGCCATTGCCGCGCATCATCGCGAGCTGATGCCAGCGCGCAAGGCTCGAATAATAGTGATTGGGGATCGGCAGCACCTTGTCGAACGAGCGGTAGTTGGTGCCCTTGCCGAGTCGCGGCGACACGATGTGGTCGACGATGCGGTAGTCGAAGGTGTCGCCGGCGATGCCGATGCCGGCGTGTCCCAGCGGCTCGGCGCGCAGCACGCCGCCCTTGCGCGAAAAGCGCATCACGGAGAAGTCGCTGGTGCCGCCGCCGAAATCGGCGACCAGCACGGTGGCGTCGTGGTCGAGGCTGCGCGCGAAGGAGAACGCAGCGCCCACCGGCTCGTAGACATAGCGCGCATGGCCGGCACCGAGCCGCTCGAACGCCGCGCGGTAGCGCTGCATCGCGAGCTCGTCATTGGGATTGCCGCCGGCAAACTTCACCGGCCGGCCGACCATGATGGTCGGCGCGCCGAGATCGAACCCGTCGCCGGCATGGCGCGTCAGCGTGCGCAGGAACGCCGCGAGCAGGTCCTCGAACTTGTAGCGTTGCCGGAAGATCTGGGTGGTGTTGAAGGCCGAGCTCGCCGCAAAGGTCTTGAACGACTGGATGAAGCGATGGATCGTGCGTCCCTCCAGGAACTGCTCGATCGCCCACGGCCCACCCTCGGCGCGCGGATGCAGCCCGGCGCCCGGCCGTTCCTCCCAGAAGCACAGCGCGGACACATAGACGCTATGCGTGCGGCCGCCATGGTCGAAGCGAACAGCCTCGACGCGGCCGTCGCCATCGGACAGCGCGACCACGGTGTTGCTGGTGCCAAAATCGACGCCAATCGAGACGGCGGGCGAAGCGCTCGACATGTCATGCTCGGATTGTCTGTGAAAGGGGGCGGACCTTTAGCGGCTTTGGCCGCGTTTGCCAACCCGTCCGGACGCTATCCGGGTTGGGCGAGTTCCACCTCCCCTTGCAAAGGGGAGGTCGCTTTGCTCGCGAGAGCAAAGCGGGTGGGGATCTGCTCTCTCCGCAGAAAGTATCGCCTGCGGCTGACCCCCATCCCGACCTTCCCCCTTTCCGGGGAAAGGAGAAGAGAGATCAGAGCTCCGATGAAGCGGCTCAGTCCTTCAATGCGTAGGCGATGACGTAGTCGCCGCGCTTGGTGCCGAACGAGCCGTGGCCGCCGGCCGCGGTGACGATGTACTGCTTGCCGCCAGCCTCGTAGCTCATCGGCGTCGATTGCGCGCCGGCGGGCAGGCGATCTTCCCAGAGCACCTTGCCGTCGCGCACGTCGTAGGCGCGGATCGTGTATTCATAGGTCCCGGTGTAGAACGCGACGCCGCCGGCGGTGGTGATCGGCCCGCCCAGCATCGGCACGCCCATCTTGAACGGAAGCGGCAGCGGCGTGGTGTCCCGGATGGTGCCGTTCGGATGCTGCCAGACGATCTTCATCGTCCTGAGATCGATCGCGGCCATCGAGCCCCAGGGCGGCCGGTAGCACGGCACGGAGATCGGCGAGAGGAAGCTCGAAATATCCACGCCGAACGGCGTGCCATACATCGGCTGCACCCCGACCTCGCTGCCGACCGGTTTCTCGGCGGTCGGCGCCGGAGGATTCTGCGGACCGCGCGGAATGAGTCTTGAGGCGAAGGGCAGCGACATCGGATTGGCGATCGCGATCTGCCGCACCGGATCGACCGCGGTGCCGCCCCATTCGAACATGCCGAGATTGCCCGGGAAGACCAGCGTGCCCTGCAACGACGGCGGCGTGAACGTGCCCTCGTAGCGCAAGCGATGGAACATGATCCGGCACAGCAGCTGGTCGAAGATCGTGCCGCCCCACATGTCGGCGCCGGTCAGCTTCGCCTCCGGGCGGAATGTCAGCTCGGAAAACGGCTGCGTCGGTGCGGTGCGGTCACCGGGAGCGGCGCCCTGCGGCACCGCACGTTCCGGCGCGGGCACGATCAACTCGCCGGTCCTGCGGTCGAGCACGAAGACGTTGCCGACCTTGGTCGGCTGGATGATCGCGGGGACGACGCCCTTGGCCGTCGTCAGATCGACCAGGCTCGGTTGCGAGGGAATGTCCATGTCCCAGAGATCATGATGCACGGTCTGGTACGACCAGGCGCGCTTGCCTGTGTTGACATCGAGCGCAACGATCGAGCTGGAATAGCGCTCGACCAGCGCATCGCGGTTGCCGCCCCAGATGTCGGGTCCGTTGTTGCCGGTCGGGATGTAGACCAGATTCAATTTCGGATCGAAGGAGGCCGTGATCCAGGAATTCGGCGAGCCGTTGGTGTAATGGCGCGTCGGCGAGGGCAGTGCGTTCTCGTCGGCCGCGGCGGAGTCCCAGGCCCAGACCAGTTTGCCGGTGTAGACGTCGAAGCCGCGGATCACGCCCGATGGCACCTCGACCGCGTAGTTGTCGATGACGGCGGCGGCAACAACCAGGATCTTGTCGCTGACGACAGGCGGTGACGTCGGCTCGAAGAAGCCGGCGGTCTTGATTCCCATCCCTTCTTGCAGGTCGAGGATGCCGTGATCGGCAAAGCGCTCGCACAGCTTGCCGCTGTCGGCATCGAGCGCGATCATGCGGCCGTCATTGACGGGCAGGAAGATCCGCCGCGGACATTCGGCAGGTGCCGGATTGCCGCTGGAGTCGACGGCGCCCTGCGCGGTCTCGTGATAGGAGACCCCGCGGCAGGTCATGTGCTGGAACGTCTTGTTGTGCACGAGCTTGGGGTCGTACCGCCAGCGCTCCGTGCCGGTCTTGGCGTCGAGCGCGAACAGCACCTGGTGCTGCGAGCAGAGATAGAGTGTGTCGCGCACCTTGATCGGGGTGACCTCGAAGGTCGTCTCACCGGAATCATCCGGCTTCTTCACGTCGCCGGTGCGGAAGGTCCAGGCGACCTTGAGGTTGGCGACATTGTCGGGCGTGATCTGCTTCAGGGGCGAATAGCGCTGTCCGAATTGCGTACGGCCATAGGCGCGCCAATCGCCATCCGGTTGCGGATCGTTCTCGCTCTGCTGCACGGCAGGCCCGGCCGCGGCAATCGTGCCATCGATGTCGTGATAGCTCGTCAGCAGCCCCGCCACGAGCACGCCTGCCGCCGCCACCACGGCGACCCAGAGCGGCGCCGTCGCGCGCGCGTAGGACACCGGCTCGTTTCGCGAGAGCCCGCGAACGATCACCGGCGTCAGCAGCCAGAGCGCCATCGGGAAGATGATGTCGCCGCGCGCCGCGAGCGGCCACCAGTCGAACCGCACCTCGTAGACGGCCCATGCCAGCGTGCCGACCAGCACGATGGCAAACAGCCATAGCGCGGAACGGCGTTGCGTCAGCAACAATGCAGCGGTGGCGAGGATGCCGACGCCAAGGATGATGTAGAAGATCGATCCGCCCAATGCGGCGAGCCAGATGCCGCCGCCCGCGAGGACCAGGCCGATCAAGCCGTAGACGATACCGGTGACGAAGATTGCCCTGGATCGCTGCATGGCCACTCCGGTGCGGAAGTGGCACTGGGCTCGTCCCGCGCAAGCGCAACAGACCGCGTCCGCTTTCGCCAAGCTTCGTCCAATAACCCGCAACTCGCAACCCGGAACCCGCGGCGTTGATGCAACATCTGCGTGCAAAGTTGTGGGGGCAAATGCTGCCGAAATAAAATTGCTTCAAAATGCGCGCGTTCAGCGAATTTTGAATCCAGGCGCTCTTCGGTCTGCGCGGCCGCTGCTCTATAGCATCCGGCACATGGCAGGACGCGCAGGAGCAGCAACATGACACTGAACCCTACGGCACTGAACTACCGCGTCGCGGTCGCCGCCTACGAGGCGGGGCGGCCCAGCTACCCCGCTGAGATCGTTGCCGCGCTGCCGCTTCAGACCGCGCATTGCGTCGTCGATCTCGGTGCCGGAACCGGCAAGTTCACCCGCCTGCTGCTACCGCATCTGTCCGAGACAGCTCGTCTGGTCGCCATCGAGCCCGTCGCCGAAATGTCGGCGAAGCTCGCGACCGAGGCCGGGATCGAGGTCATCAACACGCGCGCCGATGCGATCGGACTTGAGACCGGCAGCGTCGATCTCGTCACCTGCGCGCAGGCCTTTCACTGGTTCGACAATGAAGCGTCGGTTGCCGAGGTTGCCCGGCTGCTGCGTCCCGGTGGAACGTTTGCGCTGGTCTGGAATGTCAGGGATGACGGCACGCCGTGGGTCCATGCATTGTCGCGCATGATCGAGAAGTACGCCGGCGATACGCCCCGGCATCAATCGGGGCGGTGGCGCTGGATCCTGAATGATCCGCGCTTCGCGCTCGAGAAGGAGATCGTGCAGGACCATCCGCACCGGATGGCGCGGTCAGGGGTCTACGAACGCGTCGTGTCGACGAGCTACGTTGCGGCGCTTCCGGATGCCGAAAAGGCGCTCGTTCGCGACAGGACGGACGAGATTCTGCGCGAGGCCGGTCTCGGCGATGCCGCGGAGGTGGTGTTCCCCTACGTCACCCGTCTCTATCTGCTGAAGCGGGTCTAGGCCGCCGCTTCGACGGCCCGCTTCAGGCGCGGTAGCGTCATGCGCCAGTAGAACGCGACATGCCTGGCGCCGGACTCGGCGCCGATTTCCCATCCGTCGCCGCGGCGGACCGGCGACGGCGGCACCTGCTGGGTGACGGTCAGTATCGTCTCGCCGCCGTCAGCCGCGAGCGTCATCGTGATTGTCGCATAGGATTGCGGAACATCCGGCAGGCCGGAGACCCGCGACCAATAGGAATATTCGAGCCGCATTGGCGGTTCGACGCGGAGGACGCGCCCCTTGTCGCGATAGCGCTTCGCGCCGATCTCCGCCTCGATCGCGATCGGCGCCCCGACCCGCCAATCCGTCTTGAAGTGGGCATTGCGCCACGTCTCACCCGCATTGGGATCGATGATCGCGTCCCACACATGCTCCGGCTCCGCGGCGATGCGGATCGTTTCCGTGACAGACTGCAGGGCAGAGGGGGCGTCCTTCATCGCATGCTCACTTGCCGCCGACGATCTTCCATTTTCCATCCGCACCACGGCGCAGCGCCGGATCGCCGATCCGGATGTGCTGTGCGAGAAAATCGATGAAGGCACGCACCCGCGCCGGCAGCGGGCCGGCATGGCCGACATAGACCGCGTGGATGTCCTCGCGATCGCCGGGATTGAGATTCTGGAGCACCGGCACGAGGCGCCCGGCCTCGATGTCGGGACCGATGTGAAACAGCGCCAGCCGTGCGACACCGACGCCACCGAGAGCCAGCTGGCGTGCGGTCTCGCCGTCGCTGGCGCGGGCGACCGGCGGCGGCAGCGTCTCCTCGATCTTCTCGGCGCGGCGGAACGGCCAGCCGCGGATGCTGCGCGGAAAGGTCCAGCCGATGCCGCGGTGAGACGTGAGGTCGGCAGGGGTCTTCGGAATGCCGCAGCGCGCGAGATAGGAGGGGGCAGCGACCACCGCCATGCGGCTGGTGCCGAGCTTGCGCGCGATCAGCCGCGAGGCGCCGAGCGGGCCGGCGCGGATCGCGACGTCGGCGCGCGCCTGCATCAGATCGACCAGCGTGTCGGTCAGTACCACGTCGAGCGTGATGTCGGGATGCTCGCGCATGAAGCGCGGCAGCAGTGGCATCACATGCAGCATGCCGAACGGGATGTTGCTGTTCACGGTGAGATGGCCGCGCGGCACGCAGGAGGCGGCCTCGCGTTCGGCCTCGTCGATGTCGGCGAGGATGCGCTGGGCGCGTTGGTAGAAGGCCTGGCCTTCTTCGGTGAGCTGCAGCTTGCGCGTGGTGCGGTTGACCAGCCGGGTGCCGAGCCGCGTCTCGAGCCGGGAGACCAGCTTGCTGACGCCCGACGGCGTCTGGCGCAGGCTGTTCGCGGCGGCCGTGAAGCCGCCGAGATCGACCACGCGAACGAACACGTCCATTTCTCCGGAGCGGTTGGTGTCAGTTCGGGCCATCTTGAATTCAAGTCATAAATGATTGGATTGGCGTCATTCTAATCCTTATTGCTCCGGACCGCTATGTCGCATGCGGAATCCTCACCCTCCGGAGCGACATATGCCTCTCGCAGTCCTTGCCTTGACCGCCGGTGCCTTTGGCATCGGCACCACCGAATTCCTCATCATGGGGCTGTTGCTGCAGGTTGCCGCCGACATGCAGGTCTCGGTATCCGCGGCCGGTCTCCTGATCTCCGGTTATGCGCTCGGCGTGTTCGTCGGCGCACCGATCCTGACGCTCGGGACGCGGCGGATGCCGCGCAAGGCGGTGCTGCTGGCGCTGATGGCGATCTTCACGCTCGGCAATGCCGCCTGCGCGCTGGCGCCTAACTACGAGCTCCTGATGGCGGCGCGCATCCTCACCTCGCTGGCGCACGGTACCTTCTTCGGCGTCGGCTCGGTGGTAGCGACCAGCCTCGTTCCGGAGGACAAGAAGGCGTCGGCGATCGCCACGATGTTCATCGGCCTCACGGTCGCGACCCTGCTCGGCGTGCCCTTCGGCGCCTGGTTCGGCCTGATGCTCGGCTGGCGCGCGGCGTTCTGGGCGGTGGCTGTCATCGGCGTGATTGCCTTCATCGTGCTGGCCGTGCTGGTGCCCGGCCATGTCGGAGCCAACGACAAGCCCGCGCCGCTGCGCGACGAACTCGCCGTGCTCGGCCGCCCGCAGGTCCTGCTCGGGCTGGCGATGACCGTGTTCGGCTTCGGCGGGCTGTTTGCGGTGTTCACCTATGTGCAGCCGATCCTGACGCGGCTGACCGGATTCTCCGACGCGGCGGTGTCGCCGATCCTGCTGGTGTTCGGCGCCGGCCTTGCGATCGGCAACGTCGCCGGCGGGCGGCTCGCCGACAAGGGGCTTGCGCGGGCGCTGCTGGTGTCGCTCGGCGGTCTCGCCGCCGTCCTCGTCGCGCTGGCCGCGGTCGTCTCGATCAAGGCACTGGCGGTCGCGCTGCTGTTCGTGCTCGGCATCGCCGCGTTCGCGACGGTCGCGCCGCTGCAGCTTCGCGTGCTCGAAGCCGCCGGCGTCGAAGGGCGGACGCTGGCCTCCAGCCTGAACATCGCGGCCTTCAATCTCGGCAACGCGCTCGGCGCCTGGGCCGGCGGCGTGACCATCGATCGCGGCCTCGGCCTCGGCGCGCTGCCGGTGGTCGCGGCCGTCATCACCGCGATCGGGCTGCTGCTCGCGCTGTGGAGCCTGCGCCTCGATCGACCGGTCGTGCTGGCGGCGCAGTGCCCGGCGGAATGAACGGCATCACAGGGAGTATGACCATGGAATACCGCAATCTCGGAACGTCCGGCCTGAAGGTCCCGGTGCTCAGCTTCGGCACCGGCACCTTCGGCGGCCAGGGACCGTTGTTCTCCGCCTGGGGTCGCAGCGACGCCAGCGAAGCGCGGCGGTTGATGGACATCTGCCTCGAGGCCGGCGTCAATTTGTTCGACACCGCCGATGTCTATTCGAATGGCGCGTCGGAGGAGATCCTCGGCGCCGCGATCAAGGGCCGCCGCGACAAGGTGCTGATCTCGACCAAGACCGGTCCGCCGATGGGCGATGGTCCGCTCGATGCAGGCAGCTCGCGCTATCGTCTCGTCGCGTCGGTCGATGCCGCGCTGCGCCGGCTCGGCACCGACTACATCGACCTCTTGCAGCTTCATGCCTTCGACGCCTTCACGCCGGTCGATGAGGTGCTGTCGACCCTCGATGCGCTGGTGCGCGCCGGCAAGCTGCGCTACGTCGGCGCCTCGAATTTCTCCGGCTGGCATCTGATGAAATCGCTTGCCATCGCCGAGCGGCATGGCTGGCCGCGCTACGTGGCGCACCAGGTCTATTACTCGCTGATCGGCCGCGACTATGAATCCGAGCTGATGCCGCTCGCGCTCGACCAGGGCGTCGGCGCGCTGGTCTGGAGCCCGCTCGGCTGGGGCCGCCTCACCGGCAAGATCAGGCGCGGGCAGAAGCTGCCGGCCAACAGCCGCCTGCATGAGACCGCGCAGTTCGGGCCGGCGGTCGACGAGGGCAAGCTTTACGCGATCGTCGATGCGCTGGACGCCGTGGCCGCCGAGACCGGTCGCACGGTGCCCCAGATCGCGATTGCGTGGCTGCTCACGCGTCCGAGCGTGTCATCCGTCATCATCGGTGCGCGCGACGAGGCACAGCTGCGCGACAATCTCGGCGCGGTCGGCTGGTCGCTCTCGCCTGACCAGATCGCGCGCCTCGACAAGGCAAGCGCAATGATGCCGGCCTATCCGTACTATCCCTACCGGATCCAGCAAGGCTTTGCCCGGCTCAATCCGCCGCCGGTGTAGGGCGATCGCTAGCTGCGCACGGCCAAGCTCACGCCTCGAGCTTCGTCTCGCAGACCTGCCGGCGGTACTCCGCCGGCGTGACGTTCATGTGCTGCCGGAAGACGCGGTTGAGATGGCTCTGGTCGGCGAAGCCTGCTAGCAGCGCGATCTCCTTCAGCGCCACGCGATCCCTGCGCAGATGCCGGCATGCGTGCTCGACCTTGCGCCGCAGGACGTAGGTATGCGGCCGCATGCCGTAGTGGACGCGGAACTTGCGGGCGAACTGCACCGGCGTGCAGTTGCAGATGTTCGCCAGCTCCTCCAGCGTGATGTTGCGGAAGATGTTCTGCTCGACATAGTCCTCGATCAGGCGCGCATGCGCCGGGCGAAAGCGTCCTTGCGCGCAGGGCATCCTGAATTCGATCGCGGCGTATTTGCGCAGGATGTGCACGCTCGCCTGCAATGCCAGCGCGTCGTAGCAGAGGCGTCCGCCCGGGCCGCCTGCAGCGACCTCCTGAACCATCTGGTCATTGATCCAGGTCAGCATCGGGTCTTCGACCCTCAGCAGGTCGTGAAGCTCGACCGACTCGGCGTCGCGGTCGAAGGCATCGCTCGCGGTCTTCGTCATCAGGGCAGGAGAGATGTAAAAATGGGTGACCTCGATGTCGTTCTTCCAGCGCCAGCTTGACGGCTCTGCGCGCGTCAGAAGCGACGTGACGCCGCGACCGACGTGATCCTGCTTCCACGCGCTGCCGACACGGCGGTTCATCGACGTCACGCCGTCGCGATAGAGCACGAGGAGGAAGTTCTCCGATGGCGGGACCCAGATGTCTGACGGCGCATAGCGGAAGATCCGCAGCCGGAAATCGTTGCGGCCGACCGGCAAACTGTCCAGCTTCAACTCGCCGGGAGCGTAGCGCGGCAGTTCCTCGACCGTGATCAACTGGCCCATCGCGCGAGCCTCCTCCCTGGAATCCACAGGCGGTTGACCGCTTCTTCTTGTCTTTTGGCCGGACGGCTGAGCGCAGAATAGGCCGCTCTCGCCGTTTGCCAAGGAGACCAATGGCCGACCGGCGGTCGTGCCGCGTTCCAGAGATTGTCGGTTTCATCCAAGCCCCGGACGCCCCAGGAGCCATAGCCTCCTGGGTGTTCCGGCAGCCCCGTCCATGCCGCCTGGGCCCAATTTGGCGCAACGCACCGTCATCCGGCGACACCGCGGGTGGGAAAGGGCGTGCGAGAGATCACACACAGGAGGAAATCATGACCGCGACCGCAACCAGGTCCAATGGCGGCAACGGCACGCACGCGACATCCAAATTCGACGCCGTGGTGATCGGCGCCGGGGTCGCCGGCCTCTATCAATTGTTCCGTCTGCGCGAGCAGGGCTTGAACGTCAGGGCTATTGACGCAGGGTCAAGCGTCGGCGGCACCTGGTACTGGAACCGCTACCCCGGCGCGCGCTTCGATTCCGAAGGCCACACCTATCAGTATTTGTTCTCCGAGGAGCTCTACAAAGGCTGGAGCTGGAGCGAACGGTTTCCGGGGCAGCCGGAAATCGAGCGCTGGCTGAATTACGTGGCCGACCACCTCGATCTCAAGAAGGACATTCAGTTCGGCACCACGGTGAAGAGCGCCCATTTCGACGAGGCGACGCAACGCTGGCTGGTGACGACCGACCAGGGCGATGTGATCGACACCCAGTTCCTGGTCACCTGCTGCGGCATGCTGTCGGCGCCGCACGTGTCCTTCCCGGGGCAGGAGACGTTCAAGGGCAAGCTGTTCCATACCGCACGCTGGCCGAAAGGGCCGATCGAGCTCGCCGGCAAGCGCGTCGGCGTGGTCGGCAACGGCGCCACCGGAATCCAGGTGATCCAGTCGATCGCCGGCGAGGTCGGCCATCTCAAGGTCTTCATCCGCACCCCGCAATACATCATCCCGATGAAGAACCCGAAATGGGATGCCTCGGATGCCGAGGCCTACAAGTCGAAGTTCAAATTCCTGACCGAGCGGCTGCCGAGGACCTTCACCGGCTTCGAGTTCGACTTCGAGCACGCCTGGGCCGATCTGTCGCCGTCACAGCGCCGCCAGGTGATCGAGGATTGCTGGAACCACGGATCCCTCAAATTGTGGGTGTCGTCCTTCGCCGAGCTGTTCTTCGACGAAGCCGTCAACGCCGAGATCACCGAATTCGTGCGCGAGAAGATGCGCGAGCGGATCAAGGACCCGAAGCTGTGCGAACAGCTAATTCCGTCCGATTACGGCTTCGGCACCCATCGGGTGCCGCTGGAAAGCAATTTCCTCGAGGCCTTCCATCGGCCCAATGTCGAGATCGTCGGCGTCAAGAACAATCCGATTGCCCACATCACGCCCGAAGGCATCCAGACCGCCGACGGTACGCTGCACGAATTCGACGTCATCATCCTGGCGACCGGGTTCGACGCGGGTACCGGCGCATTGACGCGGATCGACATCCGCGGCCGCGACGGGCGTTCGCTGAAGGAGGACTGGGGCCGGGATATCCACACCACCATGGGCCTGCAGGTTCACGGCTACCCGAACCTGTTCACGACGGCCGTGCCGCTCGCGCCTTCGGCCGCGCTCTGCAACATGACCACCTGCCTGCAGCAGCAGGTCGAGTGGATCGACGATTGCATCAGGTACATGCGCGGCAACAACCTGAACGTCATCGAGCCGTCCAGGGACGTCGAGGATCAGTGGGTGGCGCATCACGATGAGACCGCCAACGCAACGCTGATCGCGAAGACCAACTCCTGGTACCTCGGCTCGAATGTCGAGGGCAAGCCGCGCCGGGTGCTGTCCTATTGCGGCGGTGTCGGCACCTACCGCCAGAAATGCGACGAGGTCGCCGCGAGCGGCTATCGCGGATTTGCGATGCAGTAACCGGATCGCAATTGGACTTCGTAGCCCGGATGGAGCGAAGCGTAATCCGGGACCAGTGACATCGGCTGCACCAACCCCGGATTTCGCTTCGCTCCATCCGGGCTACGCAGGTCAACATCACAAGAATATTGGAGGAAGACAATGAGCACGAACTTCAGTGCGGCGGCAGATGCGATTCTCGACGGCGTCGTGACCTCAAACCCGCGCGTCCCCGGCGTCGTTGCGATGGTCACCGACCGGCATCGCAACATCTATGAAGGCGCCGCCGGCAAGCGCCGGCTCGACCAGCCGGCCGACATGACGGCCGACAGCGTGTTCGCCATCTTCTCGACCACCAAGGCGATCACCGGCACCGCCGTTCTGCAACTCGTCGAGGAGGGCAAACTCGATCTCGACGCACCTGCCAAAAACTACGCGCCCGACATCGGCAAGCTCCAGGTGATCGAGGGCTTTGACGACAAGGGCGAGCCGGTGTTGCGCGCACCGAAGCGCGACATCACGACCCGCATGCTGATGGTGCATAGCGCGGGCCTGAGCTACGACTTCATCAACCACACCTACAACCGGCTCGCGCAGGAGAAGGGGCAGCCGAGCGTCATCACGGCGTCCAAGGCGGCGCTGATGACCCCGCTGCTGTTCGATCCGGGCGAGCGGTGGGAGTACGGCACCAACATGGACTGGTGCGGCCAGATCGTCGAGGCGATCACCGGAAAGCGGCTCGGGGAAGTCTTCAAGGCGCGGATCTTCGAACCGCTCGGCATTCGGGACACGACGTTCGAGCTCACCGACGCGATGCGCCGCAAGCTCGCGGGGATCCACGCCCGCAACGCCGACGGCTCGCTGACGCCGATGGATTTCGAGCTGCCGGCCAATCCGGAGATCCACATGGGCGGCCACGGGCTCTACGGGACGATCGGCGACTACATGCGCTTCATCCGCATGTGGCTGAATGACGGCGCCGGCGAGCACGGACGCGTCCTCAAGGCCGAGACCGTGCGGATGGCCGAGAAGAACCATCTCGGCAACAACAAGGTCACCGCGATCACCGGCGTGATCACGTCTCTGGCCAACGACGCCGAATTCTTCCCCGGCCAGTCGAAATCCTGGGCGCTGAGCTTCATGATCAATGACGAGCAGGCGCCGACCGGCCGTCCTGCCGGCGCGCTCGGCTGGGCCGGTCTTGCCAATTTGTTCTACTGGATCGACCGGCAGAACGGTTTTGGCGGATACTGGGCGACGCAGATCCTCCCGTTCGGCGACCCGACATCGTTCGTCGGGTACATCAACTTCGAGACAGCGTTCTACGAATCCCTGCGACTGCGCAAGGCGGGCTAGCCTGACGGGGGTCGAGTGATCCTCGTGTTCGTCTCGCCGTTCGAGGTGAACTATGGTTAGATGTCGCGATGTCGAACGAGCACATGTCGTCGCGCCAGAATCCTCCAGCCGGGCCGCGCTATCGGCGCGGCTGGGTCGATGACGCCGTCTCCGCGATCGAGGCGGATCAGTGCCGGACCGCGGATACGCATCTGATGCGGCTGATCGTGCCGGCGCTGTCCGGCATCGATATCTATCTGAAGGACGAATCGACGCATCCGACCGGCAGTCTGAAGCATCGCCTGGCGCGGTCGCTGTTCCTTTATGCGCTGTGCAACGGACACATCCGCGAAGGTACCGCCGTGGTCGAGGCGTCGTCGGGCTCGACCGCGGTTTCCGAGGCGTATTTCGCGCAGATGATCGGTGTGCCGTTCTATGCGGTGATGCCGCGGACCACGTCGGCCGAGAAGATCGCCGCGATCGAGCACTATGGCGGCAATTGCCATCTGATCGACGACGGCCGCGCGCTCTATGCCGAGGCCGCCGCGCTGGCCGCGCGTCTCGGCGGCCATTACATGGACCAGTTCACCTTCGCCGAGCGCGCCACCGATTGGCGCGGCAACAACAACATCGCCGAATCGATCTTCACCCAGCTCAAGGGCGAGCAGCGCCCGATGCCGGAATGGATCGTGATGGGCGCCGGCACCGGCGGCACCTCGGCGACCATCGGGCGCTATCTGCGCTATCGCCAGTTTCCGACTCGGCTGTGCGTCGCCGATGTCGAGCATTCCGCGTTCTTCGACTGCTTCCGCACCCAGGACCGTTCCCATGTCTGCGAGCGGCCGTCGCTGATCGAGGGCGTCGGCCGTCCGCGCTGCGAGCCGTCGTTCGTGCCCGGCGTGGTCGACCGCATGATGAAGATCCCGGATGCCGCGTCGATCGCGGCGATGAACGTGCTGTCGCGCCGGCTGCGGCGGCCGGTCGGCGGCTCGACCGGCACCAATTTCCTCGCACTGTGCCGCCTGGCGTCGGAGATGCGCGACGCGGGCGTAAGCGGATCGCTGGTCACGTTGATCTGCGATTCCGGCGAGCGCTACCGCCAGACCTACTACGATCCGGCGTGGCTCGCAGCGCGCGGGCTCGATCCGGCTCCCAATGAAGCGGAGCTGGACGCGTTCCTTGCGGGCGCCCAGCCGCTCGCATTCGCGGTCGAGGATGTCGTGAACCCGCGCGCCTGATGCGGTCCCGTCAGCCCTTGCCCAGCAGCTCCGTGATCAGTCCAGCCGCCTTGATGCCGGTGCCGCTGATGATGACGACGGTGCGCTCCGCCGGCCGGATTGCACCGCGCGCCTTCAAGACGTCGAGTGCGGCGGCGGCGGAAGCCGAGGTCGGCTCGACGAACAGGCCGGTCAGCGCCAGCCGCTTCAACGCGGCGACGATGCCGTCCTCGGGAATCGCGACCGTGCCGCCGCCGCTCTCCTTCAGCGCCGCGATCATCTGCTTCAGCCGCAGCGGATGCTTGATCGCGGTCCCCTCGGCGATGGTCTTGCGGACGGCGCGATCGACCGGCGTGTCGACGCCGGCGGCAAAGCTCGCGTCGACCGGCGAGCAGTTGAGCGGCTGCGCCGCGAACAGGCGCGGCAGCCGCGCGATCTGCCCGGCCGCGAGCAGCTCCTTGAAGCCGATATAGCAGCCGAGCAGGCTGCTGCCGGCGCCGACCGGCATGATGACATTGTCTGGCGCGGTGAAGCCGAAGTCTTCCCAGATCTCGTAAGCGAGCGACTTGGTGCCTTGCAGGAAGAACGGCTGCCAGTTGTGGCTGGAGTAGAAGATCTGCGGTGACTGACGGATCGCTTCGGCCTCGGATTCCTCGCGTGGGCCTTCGACCAGCTGCACCTCGGCGCCGAAGGCGTGCATTTGCGCCACCTTCATCGGCGACGTCGTGGCCGGTGCCAAAATCCTGACCCGCATGCCGCCCGCCGCGCCATAGGCCGAGACCGACGCGCCGCCATTGCCGGAACTGTCCTCCAGCACGGCGTCGATGCCGAGCTGGCGCAGGAACGACAGCATCACCGTGGTGCCGCGATCCTTGAAGCTCGCGGTCGGATTGAACCATTCGAGCTTGAAGTGCGGCCGCAGGTCGTCCCACGCCTTCTCGACCGCGGGCGTGCAGCCTTCGCCCATCGTGATCGGCTGCCTGATCTCGACCGGCAGCGCCGCGCGGTAGCGCCACAGCGACCGCGTGCCGCGCTCGATCTCGTCGCGGGAGATGCCGGCCAGCGGCGTGACGAGCAGCGGCTTGCCCTCGTCGGAGCACCAGCGCGGCACATCCAGCGGGTAGAGCTTTCCGTTGAGCGGGTCGATGTAACTGGGTGACGGCATCTCAGTTCAGTCCTCAGGGGGCGCGTTGGCCGGGCATGTCGCGACCGAGCACGAAATCAGGCAAGGTCGCAAGGGTGTCGCGAACCATGATCGGGGCGGGCGCCCCTTCCGGCAGGTTCATTGCGGCCCGATTATGCCACCAAGTCGGCAAGTGCACACGCGCCGTGCCGAACAAATCATAGGCCGATCCCGCGACGAACAGGCATCGATCGGCGGGGACCGGCAGTTCGTCGAGCGCGAGCTGATAGGGTTGCGGCTGCGGCTTGTAGTAGCCCGCGCGCTCGGCCGTCACGAACACCGTGAGAGGAACTTCAAGGCGGTCGGCTGCGATGCGGCCGAGCCGTTCCGAGCAATTCGTCACGACGCCGAGCGCGACGCCGGATTCGTGCAGTGCTCGCAGCACATCGCGAGCCTCGGGCCAAGGCTCGAGCTCCGCATAGCGTTCGCCAAGCTCCGCGGCCCGTTCGGACGGCAGCCCGACATTGCGCGCGGCCTCAGCCACCAGATCCTCATAGGGCTGGTAGCGTCCGGTGGCATAGGTGATCTTGAGATATTCGGCGCGCCAGCGAAGCCCGGCTTCATCGGAGCGCGCGACCTTGTTCCAGAGCGTCCAGCTGTCGAGCAGCGCGGTCAACAGATCGAACAGAACGACGTCATAGGCTCGCCTCATGGGCTGCGCTCCGCTTGCTACCATCCGCGAAACCGCTCCCATTGCCTGACCGTCTCGGAGCCGGCTGAGACCACATGATAGCGGTCGTGCTGGGCGCCGGTGGCGCAGGCGTGGTTCGGCAGGATCCGCACCTTCGTGCCGACCGGCAGCGTCGCCTGTGGTGCTGCGCTGCCGGGACGCAGCGCAATGATGCCGTGCTCCTGATTGGTTTCGGACACGATCAGGTCGCCATAGGGCCGTCCATCGATGTCGCAGACGATGCCGTAGCCCTGATCGACCGGCTGCTTCGCGGTGCCGCGATCGCGCGACAGCGCCATCCAGCCCGCGTCGATGAAGGTCCAGCCGCGATCGGCGCGATGGCCGATCACCGTCGCGAGGACCGACAGCGCAATATCCTCGATGGCGCAGACGCCGATCCCGGCCATCACCAGATCGAACATCACGAAGACGCCGGCACGCACCTCGGTGACGCCATCGAGCCGGCGCGCGAAATGCGCCGTCGGCGTCGAGCCGACGCTGACCACGGGGCAGGGCAGTCCGGCCGAACGCAACGCTTCGGCGCAGGCGACCGCGCCGGCGCGCTCCTGCTCGGCCGCTTGCTCCAGCGCGGCCACGCTGCGGCAGGAATAGGATTCCCCGGCATGCGCCATGACGCCGCGCAATTCGGCACCGCCTTGATGCAGCGCGCGGCCGATCTCGACCAGCCGCGGGTCGCTGGCGCCGACGCCGGCGCGATGTCCATCGCAATCGATCTCGATCAGCACCGGGATGCGGTCGTTGGTCGCGCGCGCCATCGCGGCGACGGCGGTGGCCTGCTCGAGACTGTCCAGCACCACCGACAGGTCCACGCCTTGCCGCCGCAGCGCGGCCACGCGCGCGAGCTTTTGCGGTGCGATGCCGACGGCATAGAGGATGTCTTTCACGCCCGCCGCGGCAAAGACCTCGGCCTCCTGCAAGGTCGAGACCGCGGCCGGACCGGCCGGACCGTCCATCACGGCGCGCGCCGCCGGAATTGATTTCGCGGTCTTCAGATGCGGACGCAGCGGCACGCCAAGTTGCGACAGCCGCGTCTTCAATCGGTCGATGTTGTGCAGCATCCGGTCTTCGTCGAGGACGAGGCAGGGTGTCTCGATCCCGGCGAGCGGGTGCGGTGCGTTCAGGACGGGGGCTGATGACATGCAGCGAGACTAGCCGTTTCTGCGCTAAGTGCAATTTACCGAATGTCATTCCTATATTAAGCCTGGGCTTAATGATCTCGAGCGATGACATCCGCTTCTTTCTGGCCATTGCTGCGGCCCGGTCGCTCGCGGCCGCGGCGCGGGCACTCGACGTGACGCCGTCGGCGGTCTCGCAGCGGCTGCAGACCCTCGAGCAGCGCCTGGGTGTCCAGCTGGTCAGCCGTTCGGCCCGGCGGCTGACGCTGACCGACGAGGGCGAACTGCTGGTGCTGCGTGGCGGCGCGCTGCTCGACGAGGCGACGGAGTTGACCGAGGCGTTGCAGGCGCGTCGCGGGACCATTGCGGGGCATCTGAAGGTTCTCGCGCCGCTCGGCTTCGGGCGTCGCTACATCGCGCCAGCCGTCGCCGCCTTCCGATCCCGCCACGCCGACGTGTCGGTCGAGCTCGAACTGTCCGATCGGCCGGGGCGTGCCGCCGCAGAGGCGTGGGACGTCATGATCCACATCGGCACGTTGAAGGATTCCACGCTGCGTCTGCAGCGTCTTGCCCCGAACGAACGTTATCTGTGCGCCTCGCCGGCCTATCTGAAGCGCTGGGGAATGCCGGCGAACCCGCAGGATTTACGCTCGCATCAGTGCATCGCGCTGCGCGAGAACGAAGAGGATGTGACGCTCTGGCGGTTCTCCCGCAAACGTGCCGCGTCGGAACCCGATGTCATCAGGATCGAGCCGATGCTGTCGAGCAATGACGGCGAGGTCGTGAAGGCCTGGGCGCTGGCGGATCACGGGCTGATCGTCAGGTCGGAGTGGGATGTCGCCGAGGATCTCGCCGCCGGCCGGCTGGTGCGCGTCCTGGCGAACTTCCGCCTGCCGCCGGCCGACATCGTCGCGCTGCTCAACCCGGGCCGCCGCGGCCGGGCCAGACGCACGCAGGCATTCGTGGAGCACCTGCGCGCCGCGCTTGCGCCGCCGCCATGGCGCGGCAAGCCGCCGCGCTAGCAGCCGGCGCGAGTGCTCATGCCGCGCCGGCCTGCTTGCTCAGATAGCTCCTGGCGAAGTCGAGATACCAGTCGAGGCAGCCGGGATTGGCCATCGCATCGCGGTTGATGACTTTCTCGACGGGATGGCCGAGCAGCAGCTTCTTGACCGGCAGCTCCTGCTTCTTGCCGGACAGCGTGCGCGGAATTTCCGCCACCACGAAGATGTCGTTGGGCAGGAAGCGGCGCGACAGGCCGGCTTCGACCGCCTTGTTGATCTTCGCCTGCATCGCGGTGTCGAAGGCGACGCCCTCGCGCAGCACCACGAACAGCGGCATGTAGCTGTCTCGGCCGAGATATTCGAGGTCGACCACCATCGAATCCAGCACCTCCGGCAGCGCCTCGATCGCCGAATAGAGCTCGCTGGTGCCCATCCGCAATCCGTGGCGGTTGATGGTGGCGTCGCTGCGGCCGAAGATCACGCAGGAGCCGTCGGGGTCGATCTTCAACCAGTCGCCGTGCCGCCAGACGGGGCCGCGGCCGCTGCCGTCGAAATTGTCGGGATAGGTCTCGAAATAGCTCGACAGATAGCGCGCATTGCCGGGATCGTTCCAGAACCGCAGCGGCATGGAGGGCAGCGGCTCGGCGCAGACGAGCTCGCCGACCTCGTCGATCACCGCGCGGCCCTGCTCGTCGAACGCCTCCACCGCGCAGCCGAGCAGGCGGCATTGCATGACGCCCGGCGTCTGCGGCAATTCGCGATTGCCCCCGATGAAGGCGCCGGCGAAATCGGTGCCGCCGGAAATATTGGCCCACCACATGTCGGCCTGCGCGGCATTGCCGTTCGTCTTCGACAGCGCGGCGAAGCGCTCGTTGAACCAGGCCTGCGTATCGGCTGAGAGCGGCGAGCCGGTCGAGCCGAGCGCGCGCAAGCCCGAGAGGTCGCCGACGGCAGCGAGATCGATCTCCGCCTTGGTGCAGCTGGCGAAGAACGCCGCGCCGGCGCCGAAGAAGGTCGCTTTGGCGTCGGCGACGAAGCGCCACAGTGTGGTCCAGTCCGGCTTGTCCTTGGTGCCGCCGGGGCTGCCGTCGAAGATGCAGCAGGTGGTGCCGTTGAGCAGGCCGTTGGCCTGACAATTCCACATGATCCAGCCGGTCGAGGAGTACCAGTGGAAGCGTTCGCCGAACGAGTTGGGCTGATAGCTGCAACCGATGTCGTTGTGCAGCGTCGAGAGCGGCAGCGCCACGACGATGATGCCGCCATGGCTGTGCAGGATCGGCTTCGGCAATCCCGTGGTGCCCGAGGAATAGACGATCCAGAGCGGATGATCGAACGGCAGCCATTCCGGCTCGAAGGCGTCGATCTCGGCGCTCCGGCCCGCGAGGATCGACGACAGTCGGGTCTCTGACGGTGCGGCGTCGCTGTGCAGGATGACGTGCTGCACCGTCGGCAGCGCGCGGCGCAGCTCCTCGATCACGCCCTGCCGGTCATGGCGCTTGCCGGCATAGGTCACGGCGTCGCAGGCGATCAGCACCTTCGGCTCGATCTGCTTGAAGCGGTCGATCACCGCGGGCGCCGCCATGTCGGGCGCGCAGACGCTCCAGACCGCACCCAGGCTCGCGGTGGCGAGAAACGCGATGATGGTCTCCGGGATGTTCGGCAGATAGGCGGCGACCCGGTCGCCCGCGCGCACGCCCTTGGTCTTCAGATGCCGCGCCAGCGCCGCCGACTGGCGCTGCAATTCGGGCCAGCTCGTCTCCGAGAGCTTGCCGTCCTCGCCGCTCGCAATCAGCGCCGGCAGGCCGGCGGCATGCGCCGGGGCGACATGACGGAACACCTGGCGCGCATAATTCACCGACGCGCCGGGAAACCACACCGCGCCCGGCATCTTGCGTTTCGCGAGCACTGCCGAATGCGGCGTCGGCGAGCGCAGACCGAAGTAATCCCAGACGCTCTGCCAGAAGGCATCGATATCGGTGACCGACCAGCGCCGCATCGCCTCGAAATCCGCAAACTCCAGGCCGCGGGTCTCCTTCAGCCAGTCGCGGTAAAGGGCCATTTGCGGGACGTAAGGTGCGGTCATGAGCGGTTTCCAAAAATTCTTGTGTCGTGGCAGGCGCGATCGCGGCGTGCCGGCGTGTCTTAACATGGGGATGCGAGCACGGGGAACGCGGCGTGCGTCATATTCTTACCGCCGCGGCAGCGTGCTACTCCGTGTGCGGGGCTGATTCCATGCGCATCCGATAGCGAGCGGCCATGTCCGTCGGCGAACTCTTCATCCTCGGCTTCCACGGCAAGGTCGTTCCGTCCTGGCTTAAGGAATTTGCCGCGCAATTCGGGCTCGGCGGGGTGATCCTGTTCGATTACTCGTGCCAGACCCGGCAATACGACAACAACATCACCTCGCCGGCGCAGGTGCAGTCGCTCTGCGCCGGGATCGCGGCGCTGCCGTCGCAGCCGCTGGTCTTCATCGACCAGGAAGGCGGTCTCGTGCGCCGGCTCAAGGATGGCCTCGGTTTTCAGCCGCTGCCGAGCGCCAAGGATTTCAACCGGCTCACGGTCACGGAAAAGCAGACGATCCTGGCCGCGAGCTATGGCGAGCTGCGCCGGCTCGGCATCCGCTACAATTTCGCGCCGGTCATCGACGTCGACTACAATTCCGACAATCCCAATATCGGCAGGATCAAGCGGTCCTATTCGTCCGATCTCGGCGAGGTCGAGGCCAATGCGCGTCTGGTCGACGCCGCGGCGCGGTTGGCCGGCGTTGGCCTCTGCCTGAAGCATTTTCCGGGCATCGGCGGTGCGCGCGTCGATTCACATCTGGAATTCATGGATATCTCCGACGCGCTGCGGCCCGAGCAGGAAGAATTGTTCTACACGCTGGCGCCGCAGACCTATGGCGATGCCGTGCTGGTCAGCCACGCCATTGTCCGGCAGTGGGACGCGCAGCATCCGATGACGCTGTCGCCGGCCGGGATCGGCCGGCTTCGCGGCCGCCTGCCCGAGACACTGCTGATCACCGACGACATGCAGATGCAGGGGCTGCAGAAGGCGCTCGGCACCAGCGCGGCCAGCCTGCAGGGGATCGCCGCCGGCATGGACATGATCTGCATCGGCAACAATTTGTTCGACCAGGAGCAGGAGATGGCCGGAATCGCCGCGGCGGTCGCGCGTGCGGTGCAGGACGGGGCGCTGGATCAGGCCGCGGTGCAGCGCTCGATTGCGCGGGTGCAAAGGCGCAAGGCGCTGCTCGCCTGAATCGCGTTGAACCAAATTCTGCGCCGAGAGACCACAAGGAGCGGAACCAAACTCATTACCGCGATTTAACAATGACGCTCATCGGGGCTAACAACCATGAAGATGCTCAAGCGTCTCTTCCGATTCACCTGGTTGCGCCGCGTCGCACGCAACTCAGCCGATTTCCCGCCTGCCTCCATCGATCCCGACGAATTCAGCCGCCTGCTTTGCAGCGGGCGCCGCCAGGATTTGCGGATTCTGGCAAAACGGTTGAGCCAGCGCACGCGGGCGCACGCATAGGCGGTTGATCGGGTCCGATCGCGAGCCGGTTCGCGCCAGAACCGGCAAGCCCGGCGTGCGGCCCGCGCTTCAACCCGGCTCCCGACAGGATCGGCTACTGCTTTGCCTTTTCGTGATTGCCTATTCCGACCTCCTTGTAGTCATAGGTCGGGTAGAATTCGGTGTGATAGGCGCCCCAGGCACTGTTCTCGATGACGCGGTTGACCTCGCGCAGCCGCGACGCCGGGAGCCGCAGGGTCACCACCTGGCCGACCCCCATCATCACGTACCAGCTGACGACTTCGACACCTTCGGGCGGAAACGCCTTGTAGAAGCCCTGCCGCTCGAGCTGCGCATTGAGTTCGCCGAGCGGGCGCGACTGGTCATGCTTGAAGAAGATCGTGACCATGATCGCGTTGTCTTGTGTCGGCGCTGCATTGGTGGTCGGCGTGGTCTGGGCCTGCGCGCCGGCGCCGACCAACAGTACCGCGGCGAGCGCCGCCATCATCACCCGGGATCCGTTCCGCCCTCGCTTCATTGTCCGCACCCTTTTTGTTGGTCGGGAGGCGGCGATCATCGCGGCGCGTGCCGGGGCTGTAAATTGACATTCGCCTGACCCCTGCGCCCGCGCGGCAGTGTGAACCGTCTCATACAAACGTGGCCCAACGTGCGGTAAGCCGAGCCGATCCCATGCCTAGAGGGATGATCGATGACGACCCGGCGAATGGCGTATTGGTGGCTCAGGTTCGTTCTTTCGGGGCGGTTCCTGGAGAAATTCCTTCGCCTCCGGCGCTCTTGATGGTTCAAGGGACGTTCAAGGGACGTTCAAGACGCGACGCGCCGCGCGCTTGGCAAGCCGGAACCGGTAAATATCCACCTGAGGGACCGTCGGGGATGAAGCAGCCCGCCGTCCCGTAAGAATACTGTAATTCGACTCAAATAAGCGAGATTCGTTGCCAAATCAGCGGTAATCTGCGCCTGCTTGGCAGGCCGGGGCCCGAGGTCACAGTTGCGTCACCCGTAGTTTTACGGAGTCTCGTGTTAACGCGGCCACAAGTTCACCTTTGGTAAACCATACTTATGACGCAACATGACAATCGAGCCGAGGCGCGCCTCCCGACATGGATGGGTGGAACCGCGACGCTCGAGACCCAGCCACCTGAGCTTCAGGACGCCGTCGCCCCGCAGGTGAGCGCGGATGCCGGCGCGACAATCGTGCGCCAGTTCAATGGGCCGGTGACGGCGCTGCTTCTCTATATGAACGAGCTCAAACAGCACAGTCAGCAGTTCGCGCACGCGCCCGGCAACGGCGTCTATCTGCGGCAGGTGATCGAGAACGCGCTCGAGCAGACCGAGCGGGTGTCCGCGATGCTCAAGCAGATTTCCGATCTCTATCCGAATGCCGTCCCGGCCGCCGATCTCAAGCCGCCGGGCGAGGAGAAGGCGGCGGGCTCCCGATCGCCTGAGGTGATGTTCGCGCCGGAGGCCGGCCGCAAGCCGTTGACCAAGCGCGAGCGTGAGGTGCTCAGCCTGATCAGCGACGGCTATTCCAACAAGCAGGGCGCGCTCCGGATGAACATCAGCCCGCGCACGTTCGAGAGCCATCGCGCCGAGGCCATGCGCAAGCTGGGCGCGCGCAACACCGCCGATCTCGTCCGCAAGGCCTTGCTGCACTCCGCCTGAGCGGCGAACACGGTTCGCGCTAGAGCATGATCCGGAAAAGTGGAAACCGGTTTTCCGAAAAGATCATGCTCCAACAAAGAGATGAGATCGTGATGCGTTTCCGTGGAAACGCATTACGATCTAGAACCCGGTTCGTCAGAACCCGGCTCTCAGAAATCGTCTTCCGCAGCGAAGCACAAGCGCGGCGCGAGCCGCGCGGCCGTCTTCGGCTCGTCCGGAACGATCGTGACCACCCATGCCGCGGTCGCGCCCGACCTGCTTTCGACGATCGCGCGCACCCGTCCCGTGACGGTCGTGCCGGCCGACCGGACCGTGGCGCTCCGCCCGTTGAACTGGGCCATGCGGAAGCGCCGGGCTTCCTTCCGGTCGGTCGTCTGGTACGTGAACATCGGCTCCCCCATGCGTCCACGCAAATGTGAGGATTTAGCGTTATCCGACGGTGAAAATCGCACGCCGTAGAAGTACGGCTCGGGGCATGATCCCGAAAAGGGCAAAGCCGGTTATCCCTCGCGACAAACGCGGAGCGCTTGCGCGGAGATCATGCTCAAACAAGAAATCCAGAGACGGTCAGCCGCCGACTTCCTGGCAACTCAGCAGCCCCGCATACTGCGCCTTCACCGTGGCGTAGCATTCGCACGCGGTCTTGATCAGTCCGTCCGCGTTGGTGATCTCGATGTGTCCGCGGCTGTAGTGGATGAAATTGGCCTGTTGCAGGGTATGCGCGACCAGCGACACGCTGTTGCGGCGCGCGCCGATCATCTGCGCCATCGCCTCCTGCGTCAGGACGATCTTGTTTGCTGCCGGACAGATCGCGCGTGTGCAGCAGGCATCGCGCCAGCCGCGACTCCACGGTGTGCGCGGCGTTGCAGCCGGCGGTCTGCTGGATCTGGGCGTAAACGGCAAGCCCATGCCGGATCAGCCGCGCGCGAAGCGTCGGGCTCTGCCCGGCCGCCGCGCGCAACGGCTCGAGTTCGACCGTCGAGGCGAGGCCGGGCACCAGCACCGTGGCGTTGTTCGAGACCGGCCCTTCGACCAGCGGGGCAAAGGCGCCATAGATGCTGTCGCGGCCGACCATCGCGACCTGCACGCACTGGCCTCTTGCCAGCTTGACCACCAGCGAGATCACGCCCTTGTGTGGCATGTATGTCCGCTTGAGCATCTCGTCGGTCTCGATCAGGACCGAATCGGCGGCGAGGTCGATCGTCCGCAGATGTGGCCGGATCAGCTCAAAATCGCTCGCCGACAGCGAGGACAGGAACCCGTTGGGTGATCGCGGAACCGGATCCAAAGCAACCTCCTGCCTACCGGCAAAGTTTGTCTCTGGGCATCAGGGCTGACGCGTGCAGCTGGACGTCATTGCAACTTATTCTGGCACATCCTGGTTCCAATGGAAACACGTCTTGGTTCCAATATGAATAGGCGTATCGCCGCAAACATCCTGTTATCCGCCGCTGGAGCAGGTCGCGCCGATCAATCTTCCGGCCCGATCAATTGTTCGGCGTGCGCCTTGACCGTCGCATAGCATTCACATGCCGCCTTGCGCAGGCCGTCGATATCGGTGATTTCGATATGGCCGCGGCTGTAACGCAGGATGCCGGCCTGCTGAAACCCGTGTGCGACGATCGAAACCGCATTGCGCCGGACGCCGATCATCTGCGCCAGCATCTCCTGAGTCAGCGGCAAGGCCTCGCTGCCGCACAAATCGCGCGCGCGCAGCAGCCACCGTGACAGCCGTGCCTCCACCGGATGCGACACGTTGCAGGCGACGGATTGCTGTGTCTGCGCCATCAGCGCCTGCTCATAGAGCGCAACCAGGGTCCGGAAATCCGCGCTGCGATTCGCGGCCTCGCGGAAATCCTCCGCCCGCAGCATCGAAGCCGTGCCCGGCACCACGACGATCGCGTCGGCAAGCAGCGGCCGCTCATGCAGGGCGGCGGATCCACCCACGACGCCGTCTCGACCGATGGTTGCAATCTCGACAGATTGCCCGTCGGACAGGTTGACCATCATCGAGACCACGCCGCCGTGCGGGAAATAGACCCGCTGCACCGGTGCACCGGCGTCGGCGAGCGCCGTTTCCTTGGTCAGCTCGACGGTTTCCAGAAGGGGATGAAGTTGCGCGTACTCCGGGGAGGGAAGTGCTTGCAACAGACGATTGGGCGGACGCGATACCGCAGACATTGAAACTCCTGCCGAGGGCGGGAGCACTACGGTCTCGCATCACCTACTCTTGGCGTGTGGACTGCGAACATAGCTTGCCTGTCCAATAGCACAAGGGTTGTAGTGCGAACCTTATACCCTCTAGGGGGCAGACGGTCGGCATCGCATCGGCCTGCGCGGCGATCGGAATCGATTCGAGCGGCAAGCATCGAAGGCAACAAGGTTGCGACATTGTCTCGCATTTGTTGATTTCCATTAACTCTGACGCGTGCCTGACCGTGCGCCGTCGCGATCGTCGTTCCGGACTTCGGAAGCTCCCGGTCGGCAATGTCAGCATGTCGCAAGTTCCGCAAATGCGTGGACAAATTCGCCGCCGCGACATTGATCCGGCGGCGGATGCGCGCTGCTGCGTCGCGCGTTTGCGCCGTCCGCCGTAGCATTACCGGCAAAGCCGTTCTGGGTATTTGTACGGAGCAGCCCTTTAACGAACGGGTAGCGCGGACGGACCAGTGTGGCAGCGGTCGCCGTGCGAAATTTACGGCGTCGCGTCAATCGTGTTCATCCAGAAGGGTATCAGTATGTCCGGCATCGTCCTCTCGGCATCGGTCCGTCAAAATCTGCTTTCGCTGCAGTCGACGGCCGACCTGCTCGCCACCACGCAGAACCGCTTGTCCACCGGCAAGAAGGTCAACACTGCTCTCGACAATCCGACCAACTTCTTCACGGCGCAGTCGCTCGACAACCGCGCCAGCGACATCAACAACCTGCTGGACGGCATCGGCAACGGCGTGCAGGTGCTGCAGGCCGCCAACACCGGCATCACCTCGCTGCAGAAGCTCGTCGACAGCGCCAAGTCGGTCGCCAACCAGGCCCTGCAGGCCGCAGTCGGCTATTCCGCGAAGTCGTCGGTCACGACCGCCGTGATCCCCGGCGCGACTGCCGACAACCTGCTCGGCACCGCGACCCCGACCAATGCAACCCTCACCAGCACCGCCGCCTATACCGGCATCGACCTCACCGCGGCCGGCGCGAACCTGACGTTCCAGATCAACAGCCAGACTGTGACCTTGAACTCGGGCACGAACTACTCCGCCACCCAGGTTCGCGACGCCATCAATACGCAGGTCGGCGCCAGCGCCAAGGTCGCCGCCTCGATCGACGGCACCGGCAAGCTGGTCCTGACCAGCACCAACACCGCCGGCGCCGCGGACTCGCTCACGGTCGGTACGTTCAGCTCGGGCGACGCGACACAGCTCGGCCTCCCGGCCGGTGCGACGGCGACCGCAAACGGCACGGCCGGCGCGAGCCCGCTGGACACCCTCACGCTGACCATCGGCGCGACCGGCAACGGCACTGCGACCAACATCACCTTCGGCACCGGTGCCGGCAAGGTGAAGTCTCTCAACGACCTGAACGCCGCGCTCGCGGCCAACAACCTGCAGGCCTCGCTCAGTGCGGCCGGTGCGCTCACCATCAGCACCACCAACGATGCTGCGTCCGCGACCATCGGCACGATCGGCGGCACGGCGGCCGGCGCCGGCAAGCTGTTCAACGGCCTCGCGGGCAGCGCTCCGGTGCAGGACCCGACTGCGCTGGCGAACCGCGCCAACCTGGTCAACCAGTACAACAACATCCTGGACCAGATCACCACGACCGCCCAGGACGCGTCGTACAACGGCATCAACCTGCTCAACGGCGATCAGCTCAAGCTGACCTTCAACGAGACGGGCTCCTCGACGCTGAAGATCCAGGGCGTGACCTTCGACGCCACCGGCCTCAACCTGACCAAGCTGACCGCCGGCACGGACTTCGTGGACAACGCTTCGGCCAACGCCACGCTGAAGACGCTGAACAGCGCGAGCGGCCTGCTGCGCACCCAGGCTTCGACCCTCGGTTCGAACCTGTCGATCGTGCAGATCCGCCAGGACTTCTCGAAGAACCTGATCAACGTGCTGCAGACCGGCTCGTCCAACCTGACGCTGGCCGACACCAACGAGGAAGCGGCCAACAGCCAGGCGCTGTCGACCCGCCAGTCGATCGCGGTGTCCGCGCTGGCACTGGCCAACCAGTCGCAGCAGAGCGTGCTGCAGCTGCTCCGCTAAGCGTAGCCACGACAGACATCGACTATCGAGGCGGGCGAAGGAAACTCCGCCGCCTTTTCTTTGGCTGCGCTTAGCCATCCCGCTGGGTTCAACCAATGAGCGATCGCGTTCTGATGCAGGCGATCGGCATGGGGTAAATGTTTCGCGGGACTTAGCGGTCCGCGATTCCATTTAGTTCAAATTGCGATGACCGGTGGAACGGCCTCTTTCCCGTCCGGGTGGTAAGAGCCTGTCCTCGTGCGATCGGCCGTGATGGCGTGGCGCGTCGTTTCTTGAAGAGCTTCATCGTCCGTATTTGCACGGACGGCAAAATTAACGTCGCCGTGAAGCCGGCCAAGTTATCGATGCGAGGCGACCGTTCCGCAGCACTTTGAGGGGGCCTTTTCCGATGGACGATCTGTTGCGCGAGTTCCTGACGGAGAGCAGCGAGAGCCTGGATACGGTCGACAACCAGCTGGTGCAGTTCGAGCAGGATCCGAACAACGCCAAGATCCTGGATAACATTTTCCGCCTGGTGCACACCATCAAGGGGACCTGCGGCTTCCTCGGGCTGCCGCGGCTGGAAGCGCTGGCGCATGCCGGCGAGACGTTGATGGGCAAATTCCGCGACGGCATGCCGGTGAAGGCGGAAGCCGTAACGCTGATCCTGTCCTCGATCGACCGCATCAAGGAGATCCTGGGCGGGCTGGAGGCGACCGAGGCCGAGCCGGAAGGCAACGACCGCGACCTGATCGATCAACTCGAAGCCATGGTCGAGCATGGCATGGCGGCGATGTCCGATTCGACGCAGTCGATATCGTCAGGCTCGACGCAGTCGATGCCGACTGCTGCTGAAGACGACGTGCCCGTCGTCGAAGCGCCGTCGGTGCAGGCGGCGATGAGCGAAGGCACGCTGGTGGCGCAGACGCTGGAGCGTCCGCTGCGTCCGGGCGAGGTCTCGCTCGACGAGCTCGAGCGCGCCTTCCGCGAGACCGAGACCGAAGTGACGACACCCGCGCCGGTCGCGAAGCCCGCCGCCGCAGCACCTGCAGCCGAGCCGGCCGAGACCGCGAAGAAGCCGGCCCGCAAGACCGCAGCCGAGACCGACGTCCAGGAAGGCGACAAGATCGCCAACCAGTCGATCCGCGTCAACGTCGACACCCTCGAACATCTCATGACCATGGTCTCCGAGCTGGTGCTGACCCGCAACCAGCTGCTCGAGATCAGCAGACGCAACGAGGACACCGAGTTCAAGGTGCCGCTGCAGCGGCTCTCCAACGTCACCGCCGAGCTGCAGGAAGGCGTCATGAAGACGCGGATGCAGCCGATCGGCAATGCCTGGCAGAAGCTGCCGCGCATCGTCCGCGACCTCTCCGGCGAACTCGGCAAGCAGATCGAACTGGAGATGCACGGCGCCGACACCGAGCTCGACCGCCAGGTGCTCGACCTGATCAAGGATCCGTTGACG
This sequence comes from Bradyrhizobium sp. USDA 3364, assembly GCF_054056355.1. Lineage (NCBI taxonomy): Bacteria > Pseudomonadati > Pseudomonadota > Alphaproteobacteria > Hyphomicrobiales > Nitrobacteraceae > Bradyrhizobium > Bradyrhizobium sp. USDA 3364. Next base: position 2,455,599 of record NZ_JBSRYG010000002.1, on the reverse strand, counting down.
CACATGGTGCGCAACTCCGCCGATCATGGCCTGGAGACCACCGCCGAGCGGGTTGCGGCCGGCAAGGGAGAGCAGGGCACCATCCGCCTGTCCGCCTATCACGAGGGCGGCCACATCATCATCTGCATCGCCGACAATGGCCGCGGGCTCAACACCGAGCGGATCAAGGCCAAGGCACTCCAGAACGGTCTCGTCACCGAGGCCGAGCTGGAGAAGATGACCGAGGCCCAGATCCACAAGTTCATCTTCGCGCCGGGCTTCTCGACCGCGGCGCAAGTGACCTCGGTGTCCGGCCGCGGCGTCGGCATGGACGTGGTGCGCACCAATATCGACCAGATCGGCGGCACCATCGACATCAAGAGCGTGGCCGGCGAGGGCGCTTCCGTCACCATCAAGATCCCGCTGACCCTGGCGATCGTCTCCGCGCTGATCGTGGAAGCCGGCGGCGACCGTTTTGCGATCCCTCAATTGTCCGTGGTCGAGCTGGTGCGGGCCCGCGCCAACTCCGAGCACCGCATCGAGCGGATCAAGGACACCGCAGTGCTGCGCCTGCGCAACAAGCTGCTGCCGCTGATCCATCTCAAGAAGCTCCTGAAGATCGACGACGGCGCGACCACCAGCGATGCCGAGAACGGTTTCATCGTGGTCACCCAGGTCGGCAGCCAGACGTTCGGCATCGTGGTCGACGGCGTGTTCCACACCGAGGAGATCGTGGTCAAGCCGATGTCCACCAAACTGCGGCACATCGACATGTTCTCCGGCAACACCATTTTGGGCGATGGCGCCGTGATCATGATCATCGACCCCAACGGCATCGCCAAGGCACTCGGCGCCGCCGGCTCCTCGGCCCATGACATGGCCGACGACAATGCTTCAGCCCATGCCTTGAGCGGCGAGCAGCTCACCTCGCTCCTGGTGTTCCGCGCCGGATCGAGCCAGCCGAAGGCGGTGCCGCTCGGCCTCGTCACCCGCCTGGAGGAGATCGCAACCGACAAGATCGAGCTCTCGAACGGCCGCTACATGGTGCAGTACCGCGAGCAGCTGATGCCGCTGGTGCAGATGGCCGGCGTCGAGGTGCAGAGCCAGGGGTCGCAGCCGATCCTGGTGTTCGCCGACGACGGCCGCTCGATGGGGCTCGTGGTCGACGAGATCATCGACATCGTCGAGGAGCGGCTCAACATCGAGGTCGCGGGCTCGCAGGACGGCATTTTGGGCTCGGCCGTGATCAAGGGCCAGGCCACCGAGGTGATCGACGTCGGCCACTTCCTGCCGATGGCGTTCGCCGACTGGTTCTCGCGCAAGGAGATGCGTCCCTCGGCCTCGGCGCAATCGGTGCTCTTGGTCGACGACTCAGCGTTCTTCCGCAACATGCTGGCGCCGGTCTTGAAGGCCGCCGGGTACAAGGTCAGGACCGCGCCGAATGCACAGGAAGGGCTCGCCGCGCTGCGCTCGGGGCAAAGCTTCGACGTCGTGCTGACCGACATCGAGATGCCCGAGATGAACGGGTTTGAGTTCGCCGAGAACATCCGATCCGACCACAATCTCAACCAGCTGCCGATCATCGCGCTGTCGGCAATGGTGTCGCCGGCGGCGATCGAGCGCGGCCGGCAGGCCGGCTTCCACGACTACGTCGCAAAATTTGATCGTCCGGGACTGATCGCGGCGCTGAAAGAACAGACCGCCGAACTGCGCCGGGCGGCTTGATCGGGCTTGAAGGGGTAACAGTGATGACCAGCAAGACCGAGACGGCTGAAGGCGCCATGGCCGAATACGTCACCGCCGTGATCGGCGGGCAGCTGTTCGGCCTGCCGATCTCGCGGGTGCAGGACGTGTTCATGCCGGAGCGGCTGACGCGGGTGCCGCTGGCCTCCAGCGAGATCGCCGGCGTGCTCAATCTGCGCGGCCGCATCGTCACCGTGGTCGACATGCGCGCCCGGCTCGGGCTGCCGAAGGCCGATGACGGCAAGCCGCCGATGGCGGTCGGCGTCGACCAGCGCGGCGAATCCTACGGCCTGCTGATCGACCAGATCGGCGAGGTGCTGCGGCTGCCCGACGACAGCCGCGAGGACAATCCCGTCAACCTCGATCCCCGCATGGCCAAGCTCGCCGGCGGCGTCCACCGCCTCGACGGCCAGCTCATGGTCGTCCTCGATGTCGATCGCGTGCTCGAACTGGTGCCCAAAACAGCTGCTGCAGCGTAACCTTCCGCCGCGGAGACGGCGGATTCTACAAGGAGGCCAACACATGAAGACGTGTCTTGTCGTCGACGATTCCGGTGTGGTGCGGAAGATCGCGCGCCGCATTCTCGAAGGGATGGAGTTCACCGTCATCGAGGCCGAGGACGGCGCGGTCGCGCTCGAGGCCTGCAAGCGCGAGCTGCCGGACGCGGTGCTGCTCGACTGGAACATGCCTGTCATGGACGGCTTCGAATTCCTCGTGCAACTCCGCCGCATGCCCGGCGGCGATCAGCCCAAGGTCGTGTTCTGCACCACCGAGAACGGCATCGATCACATCTCGCGGGCGCTGCATGCCGGTGCCAACGAATACATCATGAAGCCGTTCGACAAGGACATCGTGATCGCGAAATTCCAGGAAGTGGGTCTGCTGGCGCTCGATACGTCGGCCGAAGCCTAATACCCAGTTTCACCCTTTGCCCTTGCGAGGCTCCAGTGACGCCCCCCGACTACGAGTATCTGCGTAAGCTCCTGAAGGACCATTCCGGTCTCGATCTGTCCGCGGACAAGCAGTACCTGATCGAAAGCCGCCTGCTGCCGCTGGCGCGCAAATCCGGCCTGTCCGGCATCCCCGACCTGGTCGCCAAGATCAGGGCCGGCTCGACCACGCACACCGTCCAGGTGGTCGAAGCCATGACCACCAACGAGACCTTCTTCTTCCGCGACAAGGTGCCGTTCGATCATTTCCGCGACACCATCATGCCCGAGGTGCTGAAGGCGCGCGCCGCGCGTCGCAGCGTCCGGATCTGGTGCGCCGCCGGCTCGACCGGCCAGGAGCCCTATTCGCTGGCGATGTGCCTGAAGGAAATGGGCGCGGCGCTTGCAGGCTGGCGGGTCGAGATCATCGCGACCGATCTGTCGCAGGAAGTGCTGGAGAAGTCGAAGGCCGGCATCTACAGCCAGTTCGAGGTGCAGCGCGGGCTGCCGATCCAGATGCTGGTCAAGTATTTCAAGCAGTCGGGCGAGCTCTGGCAGATCAATCCCGAGTTGCGTTCGATGGTGCAGCATCGTCAGCTCAACCTGCTGCACGATTTCTCCCAGCTCGGCACCTTCGATGTGATCTTCTGCCGCAACGTGCTGATCTATTTCGATCAGGACACCAAGATCAACATCTTCAACCGTCTTGCCCGGCTGATGGAGGCCGACGGCTTCCTGGTACTGGGCGCCGCTGAAACCGTGGTTGGCCTGACCGATACGTTCAAACCCATTCCCGAGCGGCGTGGCCTGTACCGCCCGAGCGGGGTGCGGGCAGCGCTCGCCATGCCGCGGCCCGCCATGGCGGTCGGATATTGAGCGATGACCGAAGAGGGCAAATCCGTTGAGCGGGTCACCTTCAGCCGGGGCGTCGATGTCTGCATCATGGCCATCGACGGCACCTGGCGGCGCGACTGCCAGCTCAACGCCATCTCTGATACGGATGCGTCGCTGACGGTCGAGGGTTCCATTCAGGGGCTCAACCTGAAGGAGTTCTTCCTCCTGCTGTCCTCGACCGGGCTCGCCTATCGCCGCTGTGAACTGGTCCGCGTCAACGGCACCGAAATGGACGTCAGCTTCCTCAAGGGCAAGCCAAGCAAGCGGCGGTCGCCTGCCGAGGAAGAGCGGGCCAGAGCCTGACGCCAGAACCTGACGCAAAGGCTTGACGCGCCAGGACCTGACCCTGCGGGCGGGCATCGCCTGCCGCCGATCCGAACGATACGTGGAACAGATCGTCGCCGTCGGGGTTGGCGTCGTGAGGGCGATCTGCGAACTCGTGCAGAAGCCGGGCGGTTGCCGGTCCGGCGGATCAGTTCAGGACGCGCGCCGGCGCCTTCAGATCGCGCAGCCGATCAAACGCCATGCCGAGGCCGGCATCGCGGCTATTCAGGGCGGTGGACGCCACGACGCAGCGTGGGGTAACGTCGTCGGAGATGAAGAGGTTGGCGGCGGCGTCCTGCTCGGCCAGTAATGCTTCGCGCGCAATCGCCGTTTCGATCAGCCGCAGACTCGCCTGGATATGGCCGATCAGCGCGACCAGGTTCGTCATGATCAGACTGTAGGGATCAGTGCCCTCGCCCAGACACGCCGCAACGCCGTCCGCCGCTGCATTTTCCATGCATGTTTCTCCACTGCCCCCGACTTTTAGGGAACGCGGTGCTACTTGTGCGTTAAGCGGACGTCCCGTACAAATACGGGTCCATTGATTGAGATGGTCGAGTTACTTCTTGTGCAGTCTGGCAGCACGCTTCACCACTGATGGACGAGACATATGGTTGAGAATGGCGCTCCTCGCGGGGAAATCTTTGTAGTCGACGACGAGCCCGCCGTTCGCGAGACGCTGTCCGTGGTCCTGTCGGCCGCCGGCTACAAGGTGATCTGCTTTGCGGACGGCGCCGCGCTGCTCGCGGTGGCGCGCACCAGGACGCCGGCCTGCATCCTGCTCGACGTGCATATTCCCGGCAAATCCGGCCTCGATATCCTGCGCGAGCTGCATGGCGAGGATTACCCTGCGCCGATCTTCATGATCTCCGGCCAGGGCGACATCGCGATGGCGGTCAGCGCCATCAAGAACGGCGCGCTCGACTTCATCGAGAAGCCGTTCCGCGGCAACGAGATCGTCAGCCGCCTGAACGAGGCGATCGACGCCTACACGCGGCGCCAGGCCGAGACCTCGGCGTCGCGCATCGCCTCGCTGCACTTTCCGGGCCGCGAGCCGCTCACCCGGCGCGAGCGCGAGGTGCTGGAGCAATTCACCGCGGGTGCCTCCAACAAGGAGGCCGGGCGTCACCTCGGCATCAGCCCGCGCACGATCGAGGACCACCGCGCCAACATCATGAAGAAGCTCGGCGCGCGCAATGCCGCCGATCTGGTCCGCATCGTGATGACGGCGCAGCAGAAGTAGGCCAGGACAGGTCAGCCAGGACAAGTCAGCCAAGGCTGGTCAAGGCCGGTTTACGCTCCGATTTCCTATTGCGGAGTCTGCGTAGGCGAACGGCACGTCTGCGCCGCGCGCGGGACGACACGTCCGGAAATCCTGTATATGCGAAGCGCAGGGCATGCGCGCCGGGACCGCGCGTGTGCGAGCAATGTCGAGACACATGACATCGAGACACTGGCGATGACGAAAAAGAACAAGACCCCGGATCAATTGCGCAGCGCGCGCTGGTTTGCGCCTGACGATTTGCGCGCCTTCGGCCACAGATCGCGCGCGATGCAGATGGGCTACGCGCCGGAGGAGTGGCGCGACCGGCCGGTGATCGCGATCATCAACACCTGGTCGGACGCGCAGCCCTGCCACATGCATTTCAAGAGCCGGGTCGACGACGTCAAGCGCGGCGTGCTGATGGCCGGCGGCTTTCCGCTGGAGCTACCGGCGCTGTCGCTGTCGGAATCGCTTCTGAAGCCGACCACGATGCTCTACCGCAACATGCTGGCGATGGATACCGAGGAGCTGCTGCGCGGCCATCCGGTCGACGGCGTGGTGCTGATGGGCGGCTGCGACAAGACGACGCCCGGGCTGCTGCTCGGGGCCACCAGCATGAACCTGCCGGCGATCTATCTGCCGGCGGGGCCGATGCTGCGCGGCAACTGGAAGGGCAAGACGCTGGGCTCCGGCTCGGATGCCTGGAAATACTGGGACGAGCGCCGCGCCGGAAAGATCTCCGACAAGGACTGGGTCGACATGGAGGCCGGCATCGCCCGCAGCTACGGCACCTGCATGACGATGGGCACCGCCTCGACCATGACCGCGATCGCCGAAGCGATCGGCATGACCTTGCCCGGCGCCTCGTCGATCCCGGCGGCCGACGCCAACCACATCCGCATGAGCTCGGAGGCGGGCCGCCGCATCGTCGAGATGGTGTGGGAGGATCTCACGCCGCAGAAGATCCAGACCCGCAAAGCCTTCGAGAACGCGATCACGGTCGCGATGGCGATGGGTTGCTCCACCAATGCGATCATCCATCTCATCGCGCAGGCGCGCCGCGCCGGCCAGGATATCGGGCTCGACGATTTCGAGAAGGCAAGCCGCAAGGTACCCGTGATCGCCAATGTGCGGCCGAGCGGCGACTTCTATCTGATGGAGGATTTCTTTTATGCCGGTGGCCTCCCCGGCCTGATGAACCGGATCAAGCCGCATCTGCATCTCGACTGCATGACCGTGTCAGGCAAGACGCTCGGCGAGAACATCGCGGGTGCCGAGGTCCACAATGACGACGTCATCCGCACCGTCGAAAACCCGATCTACAAGGAGGGCGCGCTCGCGGTGCTGAAAGGCAATCTCGCGCCCGATGGCTGCGTCATCAAGCCGTCCGCCTGCGATCCGCGCTTCCTCAAGCACACCGGCCCTGCGCTGGTGTTCGACGACTATCCGTCCATGAAGAAGGCGGTCGACGACCCCGATCTCGACGTCACGGCCGATCACGTGCTGATCCTGCGCAATGCGGGTCCGCAGGGTGGCCCGGGCATGCCGGAATGGGGCATGCTGCCGATCCCGACCAAGCTCGTGAAGCAGGGCGTGCGCGACATGGTGCGGCTGTCGGACGCGCGGATGAGCGGCACCAGCTACGGCGCCTGCATTCTGCACGTCTCGCCGGAATCCTATGTCGGCGGCCCGCTGGCGTTGGTGAAGAACGGCGACCGCATCACGCTCGACGTCGCCGCGCGTACCATCAATCTCGACGTGCCGGAGGCCGAGCTCGCCAAGCGCCGCGCGGAATGGAAGCAGCCCGAAAAGCGCTTCGAGCGCGGCTATGGCTGGATGTTCTCGAAGCACATCAAGCAGGCCAATGAAGGCTGCGACTTCGATTTCCTCGAGACCGGTTTCGGCAAGCCGGTGGGCGAGCCGTCGATTTACTAGTTCATCACACCGTCGTTCCGGGTTCACGCTTCGCGTGCCCCGGAATGGCAGCCGGGAACAAAGCATCATGTCAAAACTCAGCGACACCACCCGCGACAAGCTGAAAACCGTCTCCACCGCCACGGTCGCGACCGCGCTGTTCAAGCGCGGCTTCCGCATCCAGATGATCCAGGACGTGCATCCCCTGAGCCCGGATCAGCCGACCATGGTCGGCGAGGCCTTCACGCTGCGCTACATGCCGGCGCGCGAGGACCTCAACACGATCGAGGTGTTCCGCGATCGCGCGCATCCGCAGCGCAAGGCGATCGAGGACTGCCCGGCGGGTGCGGTGCTTGTCATGGACAGCCGCAAGGATGCGCGCGCGGCGTCGGCCGGCGCGATCCTGGTGACGCGGCTGATGAAGCGCGGCTGCGCCGGCGTCGTCACCGATGGCGGCTTCCGCGATTCCGCCGAGATCGCGCGGCTCGGCTTCCCGGCGTTTCACCATCGCCCCAGTGCGCCGACCAACCTCACGCTGCATCAGGCGATCGAGATCAATGTCCCGATCGGCTGCGGCGACGCGCCGGTGTTTCCCGGCGACGTGATCCTCGGCGACAGCGACGGCGTCATCGTGATCCCGGCGCATCTCGCCGACGAGATCGCCAACGAAACCTTCGAGATGACTGAGTTCGAGGATTTCGTCACCGAGCAGGTGCAGAACGGCCGCGGCATTTTTGGTCTTTACCCGGCGACGGACGAGCAGACGCTGAAGGATTTTGCGGCCTGGCGGAAGGCGAAGGGAAGGTAGCGGCACTCTCCACCGTCGTCCTGGCGAAAGCCAGGACCATAACCACAGGGCGGAGTTTGGCGAAGACTGGCAGTTGCGTTGCACGTCGTGGTACTGGGACTTCCTTGCTCGATAGATCACGCGGTATGGGTCCTGGCTTTCGCCAGGACGACGATGCGGAGGGAGCTGCGCTACAGAGGCTACACTTCCGCCTTGTCCGCCATCCCGGCCGCCCACAGCGCGAACGCGTAGACGATCGCGACCTCGTCGAGACGGTTGAAGCGGCCGGAGGCGCCGCCGTGGCCGGCGCCCATGTTGGTGCGTAGCAGCACCGGGCCGCCGCCGCGCATGGTGGCGCGCAGCCGTGCGATCCATTTTGCCGGCTCCCAATAGGTGACCCGAGGATCGGTGAGCCCGCCCATCGCCAGGATCGCCGGATAGTCCTTTGCCGCGAGGTTGTCGTAGGGCGAATAGGACAGGATGGTGCGGAAATCCTTCTCGCTCTCGATCGGGTTGCCCCATTCCGGCCATTCCGGCGGCGTCAGCGGCAGCGTGTCGTCGAGCATGGTGTTGAGCACGTCGACGAACGGCACCTCGGCGACGATGCCGGCGAACAGTTCGCCTGAGCGGTTGGCGACCGCGCCCATCAGCATGCCGCCCGCAGAGCCGCCATGGCCGACGATGCGCTTTTCGCCGGTGTACTTCGCCTCGATCAATGCACGCCCGGCGGCGGCGAAATCGTCGAACGTGTTGGTCTTCTTCTCGCGCTTGCCGTCGAGATACCAGCCCCAGCCCTTGTCGGCGCCGCCGCGGATATGCGCGATCGCATAGACGAAGCCGCGATCGACCAGCGACAGCCGGTTCGCCGCAAACGACGCCGGCATCGCCATGCCGTAGGAGCCGTAGCCGTAGAGCAGCAGCGGCGCCTTGCCGTCGCGGACGAAATCCTTGCGATGCAGGATCGAGACCGGCACAAGCGCGCCGTCATGCGACGTCGCCATGATGCGCGTTGTGACGTAGTCGGCCGGGTTGTGGCCGGACGGAATCTCCTGGCGCTTGCGTAAGCTCCGGGTCCGCGTCGCCATGTCGTAGTCATAGACTTCCGACGGCGTCGTCATCGACGAATAGGCAAAGCGCAGATTGGTGGTGTCGAACTCGTAGCCGCCCATGGTGTCGAGCGAATAGGCCGCCTCGTCGAAGGCGATCGCGTGCTCCTCGCCGCTCTTGAGGTCGCGGATGATGATCGCCGGCAGCGCGTTGGCGCGCTCCAGCCGCACCATGTGGCCGGCATAGAGCTCGACGTCGAGCACATAGACGCCCTCGCGATACGGGATCAGGTCGCGCCAGTTGGCGCGCTCGGGCGCGGCGAGCGGCGCGGTGACGACCTTGAAGTCGATGGCGTCGTCGGCATTGGTCAGGATGAACAGCTCGTCGCCGCGGTCGGCGATCGAATACTGCACGCCTTCCTCGCGCGCCGCGACCAGACGCGGCGGCGCGTCGGGATTGGCAAGGTCGATCAGCCGCTGCTCCGAGGTCTCGTGATCGCCGCCCGCGATCACGCAGAAGCGGCCGCTGGCGCTCTCGTGCAGGTGGGTGAACCAGCCGGAATCCTGCTCCTCATAGATCAGGAGGTCGTCGGCCTGCCTGGTGCCGAGTCTGTGCCGCCACACCTGCATCGGCCGGTGATTGTCGTCGAGCTTGACATAGAAGAAGCTCTTGGAATCCGCGGCCCAGACCACGCCGCCATCGGTCTCCTCGACGAGGTCGTCGAGATCGCCGCCGGTTGTCCAGTCGCGCACCCGGATCGAGAAATACTCCGAACCCTTGGTGTCGGCGCTCCAGGCATGGAGCCTGTGATCGTTGGAATGCCGGCTGCCGCCGAACTTGAAATATTTGTGGTCCTTCGCCAGCGCGTCGCCATCGAGCACGACATGCGCCTCGCCGCCGTCGCGCGGCGTCCGGGCGAACAGCTCGTGCTGGCCGCCCTCGCGGAACTTGCGGAAATAGGCGTACGGGCCGTCCGGCGACGGCACGCTGGAATCATCCTCCTTGATCCGTCCGCGCATCTCCTTGACGAGACGCTTCTGCAAGCCATCGGTATGGCCGAGCAGGCTCTCGGTGTAGCCGTTCTCGGCCTCGAGATAGCTCCGGATATCAGGATCGAGGATCGAGGGATCGCGCAGCACCTCCTGCCATTTGGCATCCTTGATCCACGCATAGTCGTCGGTCACCGTGATGCCGTGGGTGGTGAAGGAATGCGGCCGGCGCGGCGCGACGGGGGGCGATGTCTTGGTGGATTGGGTCACACGATCCTCATGGTGCGGGGTTCCGCTTTATATCGGGATGAATGTGGCGATTGCCAGATGGGTGGAGCCGATTGGACGCTCCTCACTATCCCCGTCATTGCGAGCGGAGCGAAGCAATCCATCTCCCCGCTTGCTGAGGCGTGGATTGCGTCGTCGCTTCGCTCCTCGCAATGACGGAGAGTGAGCGTCGTCAGCCGTTCCGCAGCTTCGCGCCGGCATTGCCGCCGGACATCGGGATCTGGTTCACCGCCAGCACCACGGCGAAGGTGATCACCAGCATTGCGATGCCGAGCACCGCGATCGCGGCGAGGTCGCCGCCCTCGTTGAGATCGTAGATCAGGACCGACAGCACCTTGGTCTGCGAGGTGAACAGCACGATCGCCGCCGACAGTTCCCGCATCACGCCGATGAAGATGAAGCACCAGGTCGCGATCACGCCAGTGCGCAGCAAGGGTGCCGTGATCTGGCGCAGTGCCTGCAATCGTGTCGCGCCGAGAATGCGACTCGCCTCCTCGAGCTCGGGATGGATGGTCGCGAATGCCGCCTGCAATTGCTGATAGGCCGAGGGCAGGTTGATGGTGAGGAACGCCAACAGCAGGATCCACAGCGTGCCGTAGAGCACGAAGGGCGGCCGCGTGTAGCTCAGGAACAGGCCGACACCGAGCACGATGCCGGGGACCGCGACCGGCGCGGTGGCGAGGAAGCCGAGCACGCGATGGCCCGCGATCACCTTGCGGGTCGTGACATAGGCGATGACGAGCGCGAGGATGGTGCCGATCGTCGCGGTCGCGGTGCCCAGGATCACGGTGTTCTTCAATGCAAGTTGCGTCGACGACAGCTCGGTGAACACGAAGACGATGTTGTGCAAGGTCAGTGTCGACGGCGTCACCAGCGTGGTCGCGTTCGGCGAGAACGCGGCGTTGAGCAGCGCGAGGTAAGGCAGGAAGACCGGATTGAGCAGGACCAGAAGGCAGAAGCCGAGCGCGGCCCAGCGCCAGCCGCGCAATTCGACGCGGCGCGGCGCGCCATATTTGCCGCCGATTACCGAATAGCCGCGCCGGCCGAGCAGCGCCTTCTGGCCCTGCAGCAGCAGGATGGTCAGCACCAGCAGCGGCACCGCGGCGGCGGCCGCGAGCTCGAGCTTCGGCGGATACTGGAACAGGCTCCAGATCTTGGTCGTCATGGTGTGGAAGCCGGCCGGCAGCGCCAGGATCGCCGGCGAGCCGAACAGCGTCATCGCCTGCAGGAAGGCGATCAGCGCGCCCGCGACCAGTGCAGGGAGCGCGAGCGGGATCGTCACGCGCCGCGCCGTGGTCCAGGCATTGCCGCCGAGGATCGCGGAGGCGTCTTCCAGCTCCCCCGGCATGGTGTCGAGCGCATTGGCCACCAGCACGAACACGAACGGAAACGTGTAGCAGGAGATCACGAAGATGATCCCGGTCATCGAGTAGATGTTGAACAGCGCGTCCGCGTCCTCGCCCGCGAACAGCCGGTAGAGCTGGTTCAACAGCCCCGAATTCGGCGCCGCCAGCAATTCCCAGGCGACCGCACCGAGGAACGGCGGCGTCACGAATGAGGCCGTCACCAGCGCGCGGATGGTCTGCCGGCCCGGCATGTCGGTGCGCGACACCAGCCAGCTGATCGGCGCCGCGACGATGCAGCAGATCAGCGCCGACGTGGTCGCAATGATCGCGGTCGTCAGCAGCGGATCGAGGAAATCGGGATTGCTGAACAGCGTGACGAAGTTTTGCTGCGTCGGATGGCGGGCTTTGTCGGTGAAGGCAAATACCGCAAGCCACGACAGCGGCAGCAGGATCAGCAGGACGAGCACCGCGGCGAACAGCCACAGCACGGGGCGGGTCCAGTCGATGCGGGGGCGCGGGGTGGGGGAGCTGGTGGTGGTTGTCATACTATCCGCGAATCCATTCCATCCCCTCATCCTGAGGAGCGCGGAACGCGCGTCTCGAAGGACGAGGCCACCGTTGGGGCCGCATGGTTCGAGACGGCGCTTCGCGCCTCCTCACCATGAGGTCTTAGACTTTGAACAACCGCGCATAGCGCGTCTTGATCTCCTCGGTCATCGCCTCCACGCCCGCCGGATCCTCCTTCATCAGCTTGATGTCGGAAAGCTTGCGCCGGCCGGCCTTCGGCTGCACCTGTGCGTGCACCGAATGTTGGCCGGTGAAGTCGACGAAGAATTGCTGGGTCTCGCGGCTGTGCAGCCAGGCCTGGAACAGTTTTGCGGCGTTCGGATGCGGCGCGCCGGCAAAGATGCCGGTGGGTCCCGAGATCGTCGGCGTGCCCTCGGTCGGATAGACCGGTTCGACCGGCTGGCCGGCTTCCTTCAACAGCACGATGCCGTATTCATTGCCGTCGGCCATCACGGCGCGTTCGCCGAGTGAGAGCTTCTTCGGCGGATCGGTCGAGGACTGCACCTGCATCACGCGCTGCTTCGAAAGCTTCTCCAGATACGGCCAGCCGAGCTCGCGCACGATCTGGAACGTGGTGGTCATGATGGTGCCGCTATAGGCCGGATGGCCCTTCACCATCTTGCCGACCCATTTGGGATCGAGCAGGTCGGCAAAGCTCTTCGGTGCATCCTCCGCCTTCACCAGATTGGTGTTGTAGGCGATCGACGACAGCCACAGCCGCGTTGTCACGGCCATGCCGTCCGGGTCGCGGTAGTTGTCGGGGAAAAATTTGGCGACGTCCTCGGGTACGAACGGCATCAGCCAGCCGTTCTTCTTCCAGGGGATGAAGTGCGAGGCATCGGCGCTGTTGACGACGTCGGCGGCATGAATGCCGGAATCGAACTCCTGCGCCACGCGCTGGAACAGCCGTTCCGAACCGGAGCGCTCGATCTGCACCGAGATTCCGGGATAGGCGGCCTCGAACGCCTTGCCGAGCTTTTCGCCGACCGGCAGGTCCATCGACGAATAGAACACGAGCTTGCCTTCCTTGGTCGCGGCCGCGACGAGGTCGGGCGTGACCGCGACAGGCTCGGGTGCCGCGGCGCGCGCCGGCGAGGCGAACACCGTGCCGGCCGCAAGCACCGCAGAGCTTTTCAGGACATCGCGTCTGGAAATCGGCTTCCGCATCGCGCCCCTCCGTTTCTTGTTGTTTACCGGCTGAGCGCGCGGCAGCGCTCGGGCGGCAGGGTCAGCCAGACCTCGCTACCCTTCTCGACCGCGGTTTCCGTCGGCGTGGAAACCCGCAGCGACGTGCCGTCCGGGGTTTCCACCATGTAGTCGCGGTTCATGCCGAGATAGACCTGCCGCGTCACGATGGCCTTCAGCGTGTTCTGCGCCGCTGCGGGCGCCTGCGTCGAGAGTTGGATCTCATGCTGGCGGATCGCGACCGGCGCGCTCTGGCCGGCCGTTAGCCTGGCGCCGACCACTTCCAGCGTCGCGCCGGCAAACGCGACATGGTTCGCGTCGCGTGCGGTGCCCTTGATCACGTTGGCCGCGCCGATGAAGCGCGCGACGAACTCGGATTCCGGCCGCGCATAGATGTCCTCAGGGCTGCCGAGCTGGTCGATCCTGCCGGCGTTCATCACCGCGATCAGGTCGGCGGTGGTCATCGCCTCGGACTGGTCGTGGGTGACGTAGACCGTGGTGTAGCGGTATTCGTCGTGCAGGCGGCGGATCTCGAACCGCATCTCCTCGCGCAGATTGGCGTCGAGATTGGACAGGGGCTCGTCGAGCAGCAGCGTCTCGGGACCGACGATCAGCGCGCGCGCCAGCGCGACGCGCTGCTGCTGGCCGCCGGAAAGCTCGCCCGGATAGCGCTGCGCGAGCGGCTCAAGCTTTGTGGTGGCGAGGATCGCGGCGAGCTTCTTGGCGATGGTGTCGCGATCCATTTTGCGCAAGCGCAGACCATAGACGATGTTCTCGGCCACCGTCATGTGCGGCCACAGCGCGTAGCTCTGGAAGATCATCGACATGTTGCGCTGCTCGGGCGGCAGCGTCCGCGCCTTCGACGACACCACGCGGTCGCCGACCCGGATCTCGCCGTCGGATGGTTCGAGGAACCCGGCGATCAGCCGCAGCGTCGTGGTCTTGCCGCAGCCGGACGGCCCGAGCAGGCAGACCAGCCGGCCGTGATCGATCGTGAGCGAGACGTCATCAACCGCGACAAAGGAACCAAACCGCTTGACCAGGCCGCGCAATTCCACCGATGCCAAGCGATCCCTCCATCTCATATCGTCGCAGGGATCAGTGCCCGGCTGTTGCCGGCAGTAAAGCGGAAAACGATGACGACGAAAAGTGTTGATGCGTCTCGAGCAATGCGTCTCGCGCACCTCCCTTCCCGTCATCCTGAGGAGCGCGAAGGGCGTCTCGAAGGATGCACGGCCCGGCTATCTCGGCGTGCTCCGATTCTCTCGCGGCGTGAGCGCGGTCGTCGATCCTTCGAGACGGCGGCTTCGCCGCCTCCTCAGGATGACGGGTGAGCATATGCGCGCGCGGACAGGACCCGTGACAGCAGAAGTCCTACGCCTTCACGTTCTCGCCGAGCCACTGGATCGCGGCGTCGGCGCCGGCCTTGCCGTGCGGGATGTTCAGCGCGGTCAGCGCCACCTCGACGACGCCGAGCGTGCCGAGGATCATCGGCGCGTTGACGTGGCCCATATGCGCGATGCGGAACGCCTGGCCCTGCAAGTCGCCGATGCCGGTGCCGAGCACCACGCCGCATTTCTCCTTGGCGTAGCGCTGGATCGCGGCGGGATCGGCGCCCTTCACGGTGACGGTCGTCACCGTGTTGGAGCGCTCGGCGGGTTCCGCGATGTTGAAGCCGAGCACCTGACCCTCGCCCCACACCGCGACCGCGCGACGCACGGCTTCGCCGAGCAGCCGGTGCCGCTCGAAGGCGTTCTCCAGCCCTTCGGCATGCAGCATGTTGATCGCCTCGCGCAGCGCGAACAGCAGATGCACCGGCGCGGTGCCGGCATATTTGCGGTAGTGCTCGCTTCCCTCGCGCTCGGTCCAGTCCCAGTAGGGCGTGCGCAGATCGGCCTTCTTGTGGGCGTCCCAGGCGCGGTCGTTGGCGGCGACGAAGCCGAGGCCGGGCGGCGTCATCAGGCCCTTCTGCGAGCCGCTCATCGCGACGTCGACATACCATTTGTCCAT
The DNA here is from genome assembly GCF_054056355.1 of Bradyrhizobium sp. USDA 3364. Lineage (NCBI taxonomy): Bacteria > Pseudomonadati > Pseudomonadota > Alphaproteobacteria > Hyphomicrobiales > Nitrobacteraceae > Bradyrhizobium > Bradyrhizobium sp. USDA 3364. The sequence goes on along the minus strand of NZ_JBSRYG010000002.1, from coordinate 2,440,333 downwards.
CTCGAACGGCATGCAGCCGAGCGAGGCCACGGTGTCGACCATGAACAACGCCGGATGGCCCGCGGCCTTGATCGCCCTGCCGATCGCCTCGATGTCGTTATAGGCGCCCGATGCGGTATCGACCTGCACGGCGAGGATCGCCTTGATCTCGTGCTCCCTGTCGCGCTTGAGCCGCTCCTCGACCTCGGCCGGGCGGATCGCGCGGCGCCAGTCGCCCTTCAGCACCTCGACCTCGGCGCCCATCGCAGCCGCGGCCTGACCCCAGCCGATCGCGAACCGGCCGCTTTCGAGCACCAGCACTTTGTCGCCGCGCGACAGCACGTTGGAGAGCGTCGCTTCCCAGGCGCCGTGGCCGTTCGAGATGTAGATGTAGGATTTGCCCTGGGTGGCGAACAGATTTGAGAGGTCGCGCAGCAGGCTCTCCGTCAATTCGAACATCTCGGCGGAGTAGATGTCGAGCGCCGGGCGGTGCATCGCCTGCAGCACCTGATCAGGCATCGTGGTGGGCCCGGGGATGGCCAGAAATTCCCGGCCCGCGCGAACGGTCATCGTCCTGTTCCTTTTGGGTAAACCGCGCAAATCATGCGTGTGAGGGGTCAGATGCGGAGGATATTCCATCGCGGGGTCGATTGCGAGCCGGAGGAAGCAATCCAGCGTTTCCAAAACCGCGGGACACCACGCTATTTGCCGATCGATTCGACCACCGTACGCCAGACCTGGTCCTTGAACTCGGTCGCGGCGGGGCTCGCGATCTGCTCGACGGCGCCGTGGTTCTTGCTGCAGGCCTCGACCAGCCGCAGCACCCAGATTTCGCCGTCGGTGTAATAGAGATCGCCGCCGCCATTGCGGCCGTTGAAGGTCGGGCCGATGCCGGTCACCTGGTACTTCGCGGTGACCATGCCGGCGGACTCGAGGTCGGTGGCGAGCAGCCCGCGTTCGGCGTCGAGGTCAGCCGAGATGTGATGCGTCACTGCGCCGGTGTAGTGGCTGACACCGACGCTGCGGTCGAGCGTCGCAGCGCCAAGCCACACCGGGCGTTTCTCCTCGCCCTGGTCGAGCACCCGCCAGAACCGGACATGGTTGCGGCGATCCGCGCTCGATCCAACCGGCTTCTCGAAGGCGAGATCCTCCCGGCGGCCGAGATAGAACAAATTGCTCACCGGTGCATCCTTGTAGGGACGATCGAGCAGCACGCTGCCTACGATCTCGATCGAGGATTTCAGCGTGACCGGATCGGCCGGAAACCAGCCGGCCTCGTGCATCGCGCAGACCACGTCCCTGGTGTCGCCGATCAGCCCGACATTCATCGGATCGCCGGGAATGCCCTGCGCGGTGCGGGTCACCATCGGCAGATGAGCCAGGCCCTTCTGATGCTCGTAATGGGTCCACAGCGCCGGCAGCACCAGATAGGCCGCGATCAGGTAGATGGCGAGGACGAACAGCAGCAGCTGCAGATAGCGCAGCCGCTTGCGAGGGCGCGCCGCAGACGGGATGATTTCGAGTTCGGTCACGGCCCTCGTTTCCATAACAAGTGCGTCGCGCTCGCCCTAGCGCCGCGTCTCGCGGCAACCGGCGGCCTCGGCCTCCTCGACCGAGCAGAACCAGCGCGTGCCCTTCGATATCTTCATCTCGATCTTGGCGTACCAGCGGCTGGTGCGCTGGTGGAAAATGCATTCGCCGGAGCGGTTGACGTTGCCCTTGATGGTGCAGTCGGGCGAGGGCGCCACCGGCCCGGAGGCGGAGGCGAGCAGGATGGCGTTGGCACCTTCCGGCGGCTTCACCGCGCCGAGCACGGTGGTCTTCTTGTTGCGCACGCGCCAGTCCCACGGCGCGATGAACGCGCCCTGCCACATCCCGGCCTTGGCTTCGCGCGCCGCCTTCTCATCCGGCTCGTAGTCATGCGAGGCGCGGGGATAGGCCAGCGCCCAGCCGCTCGCGACCATCCACTTCTGGACGTCCTCGCCGTCGACCTCGCAGCGCGCGATGGTGCGGCCGCGGCGATCGACCGAGCGCGCATGGCAGGTCCAGCTTCTGTGGCCGGCATGCTTGATCAGCTCGTCGCGCGCGGCGACGCCGCAGGTCCAGCGCTCGCCCTTGGTGTTGAGACAAAGCTGGTCGGTCGACGGCGCGTCGATGCCGCCGAGCCGGATCTTGACGTTGCCGATCATCAGCTGGTCGCCGTCGCGGATCTTCGGCACGCCGGTGATGTCGGCCGCGACGGCCAGCGTCGGCAGCGACAGCAGCAGGCCAGCAGTGAGCAGCGTCTTGAACATCGGCATTCCCGGCCAGATTCTTATCGTTCAAAGGGCGTTCGGCGTCTGAACGTCAGTGCCCAAGGATTGTGCGGGCAATTGGGCAACCGTGCCAGTGCCGTTGTGTTTCCGCCAGTTTCAACTTCGCGTCATCCGGCGATGTGCGCCATCCTCCCCTGGAGGGGGAGGATCGGGTCGCATGAAGCGCAGCGCAATGCGAACCGAGGTGGGGTGAAGGTCTATCCATTCAAACAGAGCCCGTGTTGAGAGATCACCCACCCCGTATCGCATCTTGCTTCGCGCGATGCGATACGACCCTCCCCCTGCAGGGGAGGGTAGAGTAACGCGATTACACCGCGGCCATTCGTCGCTTCGCCAGCGCCAGGCCCATCAGCACGAAGGCCGATGTCACCTCGGGCCCGCCGACCAGGATGCGCGTCGGCGTCTTCATCTTGTTCCACTCATAGGCCCGGTAGGGTCCCTTGCGGCCGCCCTCGCCGAGGCCTTGCACGATGCAGTGCAGCGCCGGCGTGAAGGTCGAGACCTCGGCGTTCAGATGCGCCAGCGCCATCAGCGCCAGCGCGGCGTCGAACGGGTTCATCTCATGGGTGATCAGCTCGCCCTTGACGTAGCCGAGCACGCGGGCGCGGATCAGCGCGAACACGTTGCCGGGATCGATGATGCGCTGCGCCGTCAGCGGCAGCGCGATGAAGGCGGCATAGCAGCGGCCGAAATAGGCCGAATAGAGCTCCGGCAGATAATAGATATGCGAGCGCGGATTTTTGAACGCGCCGCTTTCGACCAGATTCTTCTGGAAGGCGATGATGCGATGCACCGTCTCCAGTCGCTGCGGCGTCTCGATGATCCGCCAGCGGGCGAGGTTGCGGAACGAGACCTCGAGGATGTCGAGGTTCAGCGTCGGATCGAGATCGTTGCCATAGGGCCGCTCGCCCCTGAGATTGTCGACCCAGGTGACGACGCCGCCCTCATAGTCGATGTGATCGTTGAGCGGCACGGTGACAACAGGCTCGTTGGCGCCCGCGCGCACCTGGTAGCCGCGGAAGAGATCCAGCAGCGGCTGCGCGAGGATCGGATCGTCGGAGCCGGCCTGGGTGGCGGCGGAGAACGAGCACACCGTGGTGTCGACATCGGGCACATAGACGCCGAAGCCCAGGTCCTGCTTGATCTGGGCGAAGAAGCGCGAGAAGCGTGGATGCCGTCCCGGCGCCAGCGCGGTGACGACCTTCACGTTGGAGCCGTCATGCGACGGCACCTCCTCGGCACTGGTCTGGAGACAGAAATCCACCATGTCGGCGATCGCACGCCGCGCCGCGCCTGCTTCGTCCGGTGACGCCAGCCCGGTCTCGACAAAGCCGAGCAGCGCCTCGGTGAAGAACGCGTCGTAATAGGCCGAGCGATGCCGGATCTGCACCGGCTCCCACATCGGCTCGGCGATGCCGCGCCACGGCGGATTGATCAGCGCGCGCGCCGGCGAATGCGCGATGAAGATCCGCGCCAGGCTGAACAGCAAGGTCGAGTTCTTGTAGCCGCGCGCGTTGAGCCCGGTCAGCGCCATCAGCATCTCGCGCCCGCTGATGTCGGCATCGCCGATCAGATTGAAGGCGGCATAGGTCGGGATGAAGCCGTTTTTGCCGAACGAGCCGAGCAGGTGCGCGCCGGTCTTGCGGATCGCACGGTCGATCTCGGCCATCGCGGGCGGGCGCGCCGGCGGGGTCGCGACCGGCGGGGCGGGGTGGCGCACGCCGATGCCGTCCATCAGGTCAGCGACGGGTGCGCCGATCGCGGCCCAGTCCGGCGTCTCGGCGTCGCGCGCTTGCGTCAGCGCCGCACGCAGGCCGGCGAGGCGGTCGGGGTCCTTCAGCGCGGGCAGGCCGGTGCGCCGGAGCAGGGCGCGCAACGGCGGATTGCCGAGCGCGGTCCGGTAGAACTTTCCGAGATGGGCATCGCCGCCGCGATAGGCCTGCAACACAGGGTCGCAGACGTCGTAAAGCGACGGGCCGTCCTTTTTGACGGTCAGCGACCGGCACACTGCGCCAGCGATCTCGTGAAGGCTCATGAATCCCTTTCTCGCGGAACCGGTTAACGCCGCCGCCCCGCGGTGTTTCCTCCGGCTCCTCCCCAAACCCGCAAGCCTTTGGAAAGCTACATGAATCGGCACAAAACACAAATGTGACGGAGATCACGTAACGGGATCTTAACAACGTCAATGGCCTGTGCCGGGCGGCAGCATGCAGCAAACCGGGTTGCCCCGGCCGCCCGGCCGGGTTAAGGGAGTGTTTGTTGCGGCGCCGCAAATTGAGATCAATTCAACGGCACACACAGCTCAACCCCATTAAACCTGACCGCCTCTGACGCGACTAACTGGCGCGATTTCGTTCGAGCGCCATCGGGACAAAGATTGGGACTAGGAACGTTATGAACCTTAGGCAGCCTCATATCTCCCGCCGCACCATCGCCTTCGCGGTGGCCGTGGCCGGCACGGTGTCGCTGGCGATCGGCGCCCATGCCGCGCTGAACAAGCGGACGATGGATGTCACCAAGGGGGCCGACAAGGCCGTCACGTCAGAGCTGACCGGCGGCATTCCCGCCGGCACCTCGCGCCTCGCGCTGATCATCGGCAACGGCCATTACCCGGACGCGGCTGCGCCATTGGCCCAGCCGATCAACGATGCCCGCACCCTGTCGACCGCGCTGCGCCGCGAGGGGTTTGACGTCGACGTGGTCGAGGACGCGACCAAGGACGACATGTTCCGCGCGGTCGAGCGCATGAAGGCCAAGATCCGGCCCGACACCGTCGTGATGCTGTTCTTCGGCGGCTACGGCGTCCAGGTCGGCCGCGAGAGCTACATGATCCCGGTCGATGCCACGATCTGGAAGGAAGCCGACGTCAAGCGCACCGGCGTCAGCGTCGAATCCGTGCTCGATGCGATGAAGGAGCGCGGCGCGAAAGCAAAACTCGTCGTGCTCGATGCCTCGCGCCGCAATCCCTATGAGCGCCGCTTCCGGGCCTTCTCGCACGGCCTTGCGCCGATCAGCCCGCCGGAGAACACCATCGTGCTGACCTCGGCGACGCCGGGCAAGGTCGCCGACGATTCCAACGGCGCCAACAGCGTGCTGGTCTCCGAGCTGATCAACAACCTCAACGCCCAGGCCGGCGCCGAAACCGCCTTCAACAAGACCCGCGTCGCGATCTCGCGCGCCAGCGAAGGCGAGCAGGTGCCGAGCGTGTCGTCCTCGCTGCTGGAAGACATCAAGCTCGGCGGCTGAGCCCGGGCGCGTTGAGCGCGGCTTGGGCCGCGCATTCATCCCATAATCGCAAGCATGCTGTGTGGAGAGAATCCCTCTCCCCCAACCCGCCCCCGCAAGGGGGGAGGGAGCCTGACAGCGTGCTCACGTCGCGCGGCGCATTGCTTACATCTGAGCTTGTGTGAGGAAGCCACCAGCGGATGAGTTCCCTCCCCCCTTGCGGGGGAGGGTTAGGGAGAGGGGTACCGCTTGCTCCGCTGCAGAACGAATCGTGTAGCGCCGCTGTGTGAACCGCGCGTCTGACCGTGCGCTTTCACTTTGCGTCCGCGCTCGCGCCCACCGGCCGCACCGGATCGCCTTCGCGCAGCAGCGCGCCGGCGCGGGCGACGACGATGTCGCCTTCCTGGATGCCGTCGCGGATCTCGACCTGGCCGGCCGACATCAATCCGGTCTCGACCCGCCGCGTCTCGACGCGGCCGCCGCGCACCACCTGCACCACGGTGCCGGCGGTGGAATAGAGGATCGCGGTCAGCGGCACCGCGACGCCGCAGCTCTGCCCGGTCTTGATCTGCGCCCGCCCGCTCGAATTCACCAGCAGCCGCTGGTTCGAGCCGATGCCGACGAACACCTGGCCGAGCTGGCTGTTCGGCTCGACCGTCGGCGCGATCCGCCGCACCTTGCCGTCGAGATTGCCGGCGCCTGATATCTTCAGCTGCGCGGTCTGCTCGGCCTTCAGCTTGGCGATGTCGCGGGTCGGCACCATGCCGACCAGGTCGTATTCGCTCTTGGTGATGATCGAGAACAGCGCGTCCTTGCCGGAGGCCGGGGCGCCGACGATCGCCGACGACGCCGAGATCGTGCCCGCGACCGGCGCGGCGACGTTGCTCACATTGGTGCCGTCGGTCAGCTTCGCCAGCACCTGGCCCGCGGTGACGGTGTCGCCGGGATCGGCCATCACCTCGGCCACCTTCAAGCCGAACCGGTCGGGCCGGATCTGCTGCTCGTCGCGCGCCATCACGATGCCGGAGACCTCGACGATATTGCCGAAGCAGAATTTCGAGGCCTTCAGCACCGTCACCGCCGCACCCTTCGGCAGCGCATCCGTCTCGCCCGCGGCGAGCGCGGGAGAGGCCGCGACGAGAAGCAGCGCCGAGGCGGCGAGGGCGGCGGTGCGTATGCGGGGCGAAATCATCGGCGGACTATTCCCAAAAAGAGGGCCTCCTGAATACCAGATGCCGCCGGGCGGAACCAGCCGGCTGCGCCGTCTCAGCCGCGCCCGCATCCGCCGCCAGCTCCAGCTTTGCGAGTTCCTCGGCGCGCCAGATGTGCCGCAAAATCTCCGGGTTGACCCGCTCGGCATGCGTCACCGGCAGCATGTGGCCGGCGGCCGGCAGATGCCGCAGCTCGGCGCCATCAATGATCGCGGCAAGCTTGGCGACAATGCGCTGCGTCACATAGGGCGACAGCCCGCCCGACATCAAAAGCGTCGGCACCTTCAGCGCGCCGGCGGCGGCCGCCACGCCATCGAGATCGAGCGCGGCGTTGAAATCGTAAGGCAGCTTGTCGGCCTGCTCGATCATCCGCAGCCGCCCGCTCGGCGAGAACTGCTCGCGCGGCCCGGAGCCGGCCCAGAACGCGGTGAACGCCTCCACCGCCTCCAGCGCCGCGCCGTCGAAAACATCCTGCGACACCACCCGCGCGATCCGCGCGAAGCGCTCGTACAGCCGCGCGTCGGCCGGGGTGTCGCGCAGCAACGTCGGCAGCACCGGCTCGATCAGCGTCAGGCTGCGGATGCGCGGCGCATAAGGCGATGTGGTGGCCAGCCGAAACGCGATCGCCCCGCCATAGGAATGCCCGATCAGATGGATCGGCCCGCAGGCCTTGGCGAGCCAGGGCTCTAGCCGCGCGATCTCGCCATCCAGCGTCCGCGGCCAGTCGCGCCCGCAGGCGGCGACGCCATAGCCGGAAATATCCGGCGCCATGAAGGGAGTGCCGACAAGCGCGGCCGCAAGCTTCGTCCATTGCCGTCCCGACCCCAGCGAGCAGTGCAGCGCCACCACCGACGCCGCATCCGGCGTCCCGTCCAATCCCGTCATCAAACCCATCCTGCGTGTTCTTGTTGTCGTGCAGGCGCGCGTTCGCACGCGCCCGTCATGACGCGAGCGAGGTGGGGGTGGGGTTATTCCTGGGAGGGGAGCAGGAGGTCGTGATCGTGATTGCAGCGCCAATCAGATTCACTGGATGTTGATTAGGGGCTCGAGTGAACTCGCGGCAACGAAAGCAAGCGGCGCAGCAGCTGGAGTTTCGTGTTGCAAATGTGAATCAGAAACGCCGCCGCATACACGCTGTCGTCCCGGTGCAGGCCGGGACCCATTACCCCGAATGGTGGTTGTGGCGCGAGGCTGGGGCGGCGATCCCTCTCATCACGAACAGCGGTGGTTGATGGGGTGGACGGCCCCCTACGGCATCAGTGTGCCAGAATGAGGTTGTTGCAAATCTCAGACAAGGGAGCCGTCCGTGAGAGAGATTATCCGCATTGGAATGGATACGTCGAAGCATATTTTTGTGCTGCATGGGGTTGATGCGGCGGAGCAGGCGGTGTTGCGCAAGAAGCTGTCGCGCAAGCAGGTGCTGGAGTTCTTTGCCAAACTGCCGCCGACCGTGGTCGGGATGGAGGCGTGCGGTGCGGCCCATTACTGGGCTCGGGAGCTTGGCAAGCTCGGCCATGAGGTGAAGCTGATGGCGCCGCAGCTGGTGAAGCCGTATGTGGAACGCAACAAGAATGACGGGCGAGACGCGGACGGGCTGTGCGAAGCGATGAGCCGGCCGCGGATGCGGTTTGTGCCGGTGAAGAGCGCCGAGCAGCAGGCCGCGCTGATGCTGACGGGCGTCCGCGACGGGCTAATCGCCCGCCGCACCCAGCTCAGCAATGCGATCCGCGGCTATGCGGCGGAGTTTGGCCTGGTCGCCGCCAAGGGACTGGACAAGATCGAGCCGCTGCTGGCACGGATTGCGCAGGACGAGAGCCTTCCGGCGCTGGCGCGTGAGCTGTTCGCCATGCAGGGCCGCGACTACACGCAGCTGCAGGGCGAACTGAAGACGATCGAGGCCAAGCTTTTGGCCTGGCACCGGGCCAACGCCACGAGCCGCCGTCTGGCCCAGATCCCCTCGGTCGGTCCGATCATTGCGACGGCGTTGGTGATGAAGACCCCCGACCCGCACGCGTTCCGCTCCGGCCGGTGGTTCGCGGCCTGGCTCGGCCTGACACCCAAAGACCATTCCACCGCCGGCAAGACCAGGCTCGGCAAGATCACCCGCGCCGGCGACGAGACCCTGCGTCGGCTGCTCGTGGCAGGAGCCACTGCGGTGATCCGGCAAGCAAGGCTCGGACGCGGCCAGCCCTCGCGCTGGCTCGTTGCGCTGCTCAAGCGTAAGCCGCCGAAGCTGGCGGCGGTGGCGCTCGCCAACAAGGTTGCCCGCATCGCCTGGAAGCTGATGGTCACGGGCGAGAACTACGACGCCGCACGGATCAATGCCGCGCCGGCAATCGTCACCTAAGAGTTTGGCCGGCCGGACGCTGCACTCGCCGGCCGAACCGGAGCTGCAAGAGCAGATGGAATGATCGATCGATCCAGCACGCGAGACAAGCCGCGGGACCCATTGGCCTTCAGAAGGTCGCCAGGTTGTTTGGCACTCGCGTCGCGGAAACCATCTTGGCCCAGCGGTCAATCCGACCGCATCAAACAGGCCGGACATATGGATGACAGCGATCCGACCAGTTCCAGAAACCTCTTGTGCCACGGGGGCCGTCCACATATGGGTCCCGGCCTGCGCCGGGACGACGTGGGGAGAGAATGTCGCCTGCTCCGCCGCGAGCGCGGCAGCCGGTCAGCGCACGATGCGCTTGACGCGGCGCGTGGTCTTTGGCTTGGCGGCCGTCGGTGTCTCCGCTTGCGTTGCGGCGCCAGCGTCGCGGGCTTCGCGGAGTGCGCGCAATCGTTCCATGTTCTGGCGCACGGCGATTGCCTCGCGCTCGACGTCGGCCATGGCGCGGGCGCCCTCTTCGGCCGCAAGCCGCTGGCGCTCGGCGCGGGCCAGGCGGTCGGAGGTGGGAGCGGCAGGCGCTTTGACTGAAGGCGTTCGGGCGGCCATGGTCATCCTTGCTTCAAATACACCAAGGCCCGCCCAACCTGTTCAGATCGAGCGGGCCTCTCCGTCACTCCAGTACATCCGTGGAATGACGCTGCAGCATTTGGCTCGCAAACGAATGCGAACTCAGACCAGCTGAAGATTCTCGGCGCTGGTCTTGCCGCGCATCTTGTCCGTCTTCAGCTCGAACGAGACCTTCTGGCCTTCAGCGAGGCCCGCCAAGCCGGCGCGCTCGACCGCGCTGATGTGAACGAACACATCCTTGCTGCCATCGCTCGGCTCGATGAAACCAAAGCCCTTCTGGCCGTTGAACCACTTCACAGTACCTGTCGGCATTCTCTTCTCCAAAACGCGCCTATGCGCATGTGTTGCGCAGAATTGCGCACCATCGATTGAACTCACGATGTCTTTGGAGGAGGGCCGTTCTGACCATTCAACAAGGCACAACGGCTAATCGAATGTGGCAAACATACACACTTTTCGCGCGAATGCAAGGTTCGGTGGTAGCGGGTTCCCGCTTTGGACGACGCGGGGAGGGAGCTGGGCTACTCCGCCGCGGCCTCCGCGCTCGGCTCTCCCTTCCAGCTGAGGATCTCCGCCGCCAGGATCGGATGGTTGAATCCCTTCACCACGAGATCGTCGATGGCGCGGCCTTCGACGTAGGGTTCGACCATGCCGTAGACGCGGCGGCTCACCACGATCTGGTTGGGCTTGGCCTCACCGCACAGGCGGGAGGCGAGGTTGGTGACGCTGCCGATCGCGGCATATTCCAGCCGCTGCTCGAAGCCGACCTGACCGAGTGTGGCATAGCCGAGCGCGATGCCGACGCCGAAGCCGAGACTATGGCCGCGGTTGCGCCACTTCTCGGTCAGCGGGCCGACGGTGTCGCGCATCTCGACCGCCATCTTCACGGCGCGCGCGGTGTGATCGGCGAGCTGGATCGGCGCGTTGAACAGGATCATCACGCCGTCGCCGGCATATTTGTCGAGCGTGCCCTCATATTTGAAGATCAGCTTGCCGAGTGCCACGTGATATTCGCGCAGCACGTTCATCGCCTCCTCGGGCTCGGTCGCCTCGGTGAACGCAGTAAAGCCGCGCAAATCGCAGAACACCACGGTGACCTCGCGGCGGTGGCTCTCGAGCAGGCCCTCGGGATTGTCCGATGAGGCGATCAGCTGCGCCACCTGCGGCGCCAGGAAACGCTCGAGCTTGCGGATGCGCTCGATCTCGCCGAGCTGGGTCTCGACCCGCGCCTCCAGCGACTTGTTCCAGTCGGTGAGCTGCTCGGTCTGCTCAAGCAGCTTGTCGGCCTGCTCGCGCACGGTGGAATTGGCCTCTTCCAGCGCGTGGCTCTTCTGGTCCACTTCGGTGAACAGCCGCGCGTTGCGCATCGCCAGCACCGCCTGGTGCGCGAAGGTCTTCATCAGGCCGATCAGGCCCGCAGGGAAATCGCCGGCCGCCTTGCGCAGCACCACCAGCGCGCCAAGCACGCCCTGCTGATCGACCAGCGGCACGATGAGCACGGAGTGGAAGCCGGCGCCGACCACGACGTCGCGCAAGGGATGTTCGAGTTGGTCGGTAAGATCTGCGAACGCCAGCGGCTCGCCCTTCGCCGCGGCCTCGCCGAGCGAGCTGTTCTCCGCATCGATCGCGCGCGATGACCGCCTTCGGCCTCGCTATTGATGCCGATCGATTGCGTCAGGTTGAATGTGCGTTGCGCGGCGTCATAGCCATAGATCAGCACGGCGTCGGCATGGGTGATCTCGAGCGCGCGGGCGGCGACCGTCGGCAGCACCGCGTTGAGATCGAGCGAGGACGCCACGGCGCGGCCGACCTCCTCCAGCACCTTCAGTTCGTTGATCGATTGCGCGAGGTCGCGGGTGCGCTCCTTCACCTTGGCCTCGAGGTCGGAGTAGGTCTCGGCAAGCTGCCCCGCCATGCTGTTGAATTGCCCGGCGAGCTCCTCCAGCTCGTCCGCGGTCTTCACCTCGATGCGATGGCCGAAATCGCCCGCGCCAAGCCGCCGCGCGCCGGCGCGCAGGGCCGTGATCGGCACCAGCATGCGGCGCGCCAAGATCGTGCCGGCGATGATCGCGACCACGAGACCGAGCGCGATCAGGAGCGCGATGCGCACCAGCTGGTCGCGGATCGGCGACAGCGCCTGCGCGGTCGGCTGCTCATAGAACACGTGCCAGCCGAGATTCGGCGCTGACGTCGCCGTCGTCAGCACCGCGTTGCCGTCGATATCCTTGCCTGAGGTGATCGGCCTGCCATTGGGCGACAGCACCGCGGCGACCTGCGGCAGCGCGGCGAGATCCTTGCCGACCTCGGGGCCCTTCGACGAACTCGCCAGCACGCGGCCCTTGGCGTCGACGACATAGGCATAGGCGAGCCGGCCGACCTGGGAATCGCCGAAATAGTCGGTGAGAAAGCGCAGGTCGATCTCGGCGACGGTGACGCCGGCATTGAAGCCGGAATGCTGCTCGCCGATCGACATATAGGGCCGCTTGTCGCGGAAATACGCCGGCGCATAGGCGGTGCCGCGCTCGACCGCCTCGGTGAAGCGGAGGTCGCGGGAGAAGTCGACGTTGGAGTTCACGGTGGTGGTCTGGCGCGACAGCCGCAGCACCTCGCGGCCCTGGCCGTTGATCAGGGTGAGCTGGTTCACCGCCGGCACCTGGCCGAGCAGCTGGGCATAGTCAGCTCGGCGCAGCTCGATGGTGTTGGAGGAGGCGCGGGTCACCCAGGAGATCTGGCGCTCGAGGTCGGAGATCGACTGCTCGATGCGCTTGGCGGTGGCGTCCGCCTTCTCGCTCATCGCGTCGGTCAGCGTGCTCTTGATGCCGCGGTAGCTGATCCAGGTCTCGAGCGCGCCGTTGACCGCGAGCACGAACACGACAAGGCCGACCAGCGCGAGGACGTATTTGGCGAACAGGCCGCCGCGCAGGAACCAGTTCTTGCCCTTGTCCGTAGCCCCGCTCATCCAGCCTCGTCCGTCCCCTCCAATCGATCGGGTGCGCCACTGTATCGGGGGCTGTTTAGCACGGATCGGCGGGGCGGGGCGGCCGCTGCGGCCGCATGGTTAGCCGTGTCCCCCTTCGATAATGGCGGGGGATATCCGGGAATATCAGCGATTGAACAGCTGACGCAGCACGTCGTTCATCGCGGGATTGTCGTGCTGCTCGGCGGTGTCGGCCGGCGGAGGAGCGGGCGGTGGGGCCTGGTCGGCGGCCGGCGGTGGTGCGTCCGGCGCGGGCGGGGCGGTGCTGCGGCTCGGGCGGGAGGCGTTGCCCTGGTTCAGGGTGGAGAGGCCCTGCTGTAGCAGGTTCCCGATGGTGTCGCCGAGCTGCCCGCCGAGCGGGTTGTTCGGGCCGGCCGCGCCGCCGGCACTCTGGCCGCCGTTGCCGGGCTGGCCGCCGCCCTGCGCGCCGTTGAGCAGGTTGGTTAGCCCGTTGAGGCCCTGGCTGAGACCTTGGCCATTCTGCCCGAACAGGCCCTTGCCCATCTCCTTGAGCTTGGCATAGGCGGCCTCTGGATTGTCGAGGATGCCCTGCATCTCCGGATAGATCCGCGGGCTCACCCAGGGCCCCTCGAGCATCACGGGGATGCCGAGACCGACCGGATTGCCGGCGCGGCCCTGGCCTTCGGTGGTCATCACGAGCTGCGGCTCGACGCGGAATCCGATCTGCCTTGTGTTGAGATCGATGGTGCCGACCCCGGTCATCTTCACCAGCGGTCCGATCAGGTTGAGATCGGTGGTGACGGCCTGGCCCTTGTCGACCTTGAACGAGGCCGAGAGCTGGCTGAGATCGGTCGACAGCTCCTGGCTCTGCTGCCAGCCCGACAGGGTGCTGGTGGTCAGGTTGCGGATCATCTGCGCGAGGTTGAGGCCGAGGATCTTGCCGTCCTGGAACACGACGAAGGCGGTGCCGCCGAGATTGCCGACGATGGTGCGCTCGCTCGTGCCTTGCGAGGTCAGCGCGATCTTCGCCTGCATCTTGCCGTCGAGCTTGTCGAACTCGGCGAGGCTCTTCAGCACCGGCAGCGCGCGCACGCTGGCGAGATCGAGCCGCATCGCGTAGGTCGGAGCAGCGCCCCTCGCGTCGATCGTGACCTCGCCATTGGCGGTGCCGTCATAGGCGCCGAGATTGGAGAGCTTGCCCTTCAGCACGCCGCTGTCGACCGACGCATCGATCGCGGCCTGCGCGAAGCGGCCGTCGCCGATAACGAGCTCGGCTGTCGAGATGCGCGCCTGCGCGTCGACATAGTTGAGCCCGTTGAGATCGATCGATGCGTTGCTCCAGGTGTTGGTGCCCAATGATTGCGTCGCGTCGGACTGGCTCGGCGTCATCGCGATCGAGATGCGCTGGAAGTCGAGATCGAGCTTCACCAGCGGCTTGTTGCTGGCGAAATCGACCGAGGCCCAGCCGGTGAAGCCGCCGTCGCCGAGCGTGCCGGAGACGCCGTTGAACATCACGACCGTGCCGTTCAACCGCGCTTCCGCATTCGCCTTGATCGCCGCGGGCAGCAGGCCGGGCGCATCGATGTTGAATTCGGCCGGCACGCTCTGACGTTCCAGCGGCGCTTGCGGCGCGGTCGCGCGGATCTCGAATTTCAGCGGCTTGTCGCTCGCACGCGCCTTGCCCGTGATGACGATCTTGCGGTCGCTGCCGACCGTCGCATCGACGGTGAGCGCCTCGATCCGGTTCTCGACCCGGTCGCGCGCATTGGAGAGCACGACGGTGCCGCCGGTGATGCTGACATGGCGGATCGTGATGCCGGCATTGTCGGACCCGGACGTCTTCGCCGGCGGATTGTGGTCGCGGGTGCGCTCACGCTGCAGCGGCAGATTGACCACGGGCTTCTCGATCGCGAGGTCCGTGATGTCGGGTCGGCCCGACCACAGGCTCGACAGCGTCATCTCGGCTTCGACGCGAGCGGCGGCGAAGCGGTTGTTGACCTCGCGCTCCCGCGGGTCCCGCAACACGACGTCGCTCAGCGTCAGGTTGACCGCCGGCCAGAGGCCGACCTTGGCGCCGCCATTGATGGTGAGCTTGTAACCGGTCTCGCGCTCGACCCGCTCTGTGACGGCGGACGTGAGGAAGGAGGACGGGATTCCGACCACGGCCAGCAGCGCGATGATCGCGATCACGGCAGCGACGGCGGCCCCGACAAATCTCAGTGCTCTCATGTCCTCGTTCCAGGCCGGGCAAGCAGGGTTCCGCCGCGGAAAGGCGCGGCTGATTGCATGAGATTATCCCGCAAACGGGACCTCGCTCCAATGACCGGAAAAATAATCCGTTACCAGCATGAACTTATGTGACTTCTCCCACACTCTTATGAGGGTGATTTTTGCTAACCGGGCGTCAGGGGACCGCTCGGATGGATTTGGAAGGCAGTACAATGAGCAAACAGGCCGAATTTGCGGTCATTCTGAAGATGAATCCGATGTTCGCCGATCTCGGTGCGGATGAGTTGCAGCGGCTTTCCGGCCTCTGCCACACCCAGCAGCTCACCAACGGCGAGGTGCTGTTCCAGAAAGGCGATCCCGGCGATGCCCTGTTTGGGGTCCGCCGCGGCCAGATGCGGATCGAAACCGGCGCCGCCGACGGCAGCCGGCTCACACTGAACTTCATGGGGCCTGGCGATCTGTTCGGCGAAGTGGCCGTCCTCGACGGTCAGGATCGCACCGCGGATGCGACTGCGGGCGAGCAGACCGAATTGTTCGTCTTGCGGCGGGAGGATTTCCTCGGCTTCCTCGAACGCGAGCCCAAGGTCGCGGTCCGGCTGATCGCATTGCTGTGCCAGCGCATCCGCTGGCAGAGCGAGCGGATGGAAGAATCCGTGCTGCAGCCGCTACCGGTCCGCCTCGCGCGCCGGCTGTGCGCGCTGGCCGAGGATTTCGGTTCCGAAGTGCACATCTCGCAGGAACAGCTCGGCATCTTCGTCGGCGCCGCGCGCGAAAGCGTCAACCGGCAACTGCAGACCTGGCGCAAGGACGGCATCGTCGACCTGCAACGCGGGCGCATCATGCTGCACAACATGACCAAGCTGACGGCGGTCGCACGCAACGATTAGCGTGTTTCGAGCGAACTGGACGCCGGTTCACGTCAAGAAGGCACGTCAGACAGGGAGTTGGACGGTTGGATGCAACGCGCGCGCGAAGATGACATCCTCTCGCGCGCTTTGCTTGCCAATGTTGACGCACTCTTGCCTAAAAGACGTGCTTGCATGATGAGGCCGGTATCGCTTTCATCCGCGTGCCGGTCCTTGGGGTGACACCCAGCCTTGCTGGCCTCACGCCATCCACCTGCAAACCCCTGCGGTCTCTTTCCCGTTGACCGCAGGGGTTTTGCTTTCCGCGGCTGCGCGACGCGATTCACGTACTCGAAGCCACATCGAGATCGGCGTGGCGCAGATGCTGGCGCGGCGCAGGAACACGCCGATGGATGCGCGCTTCTGCGCTCTGGACTATGCTGTTCCAGCATTCTACTCCGGTGCTGGAATGGAAAAGGGAGGTTCCTCATGGACAACCAGGGCGCGGGCGGCAAGCCGCCGGTCAGGTCGCAGGAGGATCTCCGCGGCCATTTCGGGCAAGTCAGCCCGCTCGCGGAGAAGAAGGTCCTCCACCATCTCGACAAGTTCTGCCGCGACTTCATCGCGCTCTCGCCGTTCCTTGTTATCGCCTCCAGCGACGGCAAGGGCCATGCCGACGCCAGTCCGCGCGGCGATGCGCCGGGCTTCGTCTCCGTGATCGACGACAAGACGCTGCTGATCCCGGATCGCCGCGGTAACAACCGCGTCGATACGTTCGGCAACATCATCGCTTCGCCCGGGGTCGGGCTGATCTTCATGGTGCCCGGCATCAACGAGACGCTGCGCGTCAACGGGCGGGCCGAGATTTCGCAGGAGCCGGATCTGCTGACCCCGCTGACGGTGCAGAACGTGACGCCGATCATCGGCCTCAAGGTGCATGTCGATGAAGTCTACTTCCATTGCGGCAAGGCACTGATGCGCTCGAAGCTGTGGAGTCCCGCTGCGCAGGTCGAGCGCAACAGCTTTCCGACGCTCGGTCGGATCATCGCCGAGCAGACCGCCGCTGTTGAGGTCGAGGTCGCCGAGAAGGCGATGGAAGAGGCCTATCGGACGCGGCTCTATTAGTGCGCACCTATAAGTCCATCCTCCCGAACGGCGTCCGCATCACCGTCAGAAGCGGACAAAAGAGGCGTGCTTGGTCATGTCGGCTAAGGGCCAGAAGGTGACGAATCGTGGCGGTGCTTACCGTATTGAGGTCGTCCCCTCGATTGGTGGACACTCCCGATAGCCAAAGCGCTCAATCAACACACTACCTTCCAGCGTATGGTATACATCGGTCTCCATGTGATGACCTTCCAGCAGATAGCGCCGCAGTTCTTCGCTATACCGGGCAAGTAGCGCGTGGCTTGCACGAGTGTCTGGACCAGTGTGGTTTTCCGCAACGTCATGGCCAGCATGTCAGTTGAGCATCGCGCTGAACACAGACATTTCGGATGCCAAGGAACAGCGTGCAAGCCGATTTGCAGATCCCTTGGATGCGAAATTCATCGCCGCTCGCGTTGTACTGACGGACGATCTTCAAGAAGTCCGGAATATAACCACCATCGGCAAACGGTCCGGAAGACCCCGCCGCCGACCACGCACGGGAAGCCAAAGCGCAGAGTATCGCAGCGCAGATCCAAAACCGTCTAAGCATCAGCATGGAACCGAAAAGGGGTCGCAGTCGCGCCTGTTCTGCCGCGTATTGCTGCGGCCACATGGGATCATAGGGCTTGATCGGGCTAGTGAGCGACATGTCTCAACATTAGGCCGAAATGCGAAGTCAGCCTAGACCGCCGAGAGGCAGGAGCTGGCCACTGTGGGTCACAATGCGAAGAACCCACCTTGAGCAAACCTAGTCCGCTACACGTCCATGAGCGGACCTCAAATCTACGTGCCGCCACTTCACTTAGGGCCAGAAGCGGACGACGAGACCAAGCGTCTTGGCGTCCCCAAAGGCCAACGATAAGCTCGAGCGTCTCCGGTGACTACGTCCATCTGGGCTTGCCTTACGAACCCACTGATTACACGCTACCCAAATGAGCAGATTCCACCCCCGAGGTAAGGTCACGATCGGCGCCACGGCACTCCGTGCGCTTGTGCTGACTGCAGCTTTCTTCGCGGCGTTGTCGCCGGCCACCTGCCTTGGCGAAAACAGCAACCGCTTGCCGGCCAAGGCTACTAAGGAGCTACCGCCCGAGTTGCTCTCGCTGCTTCGACAAAAGAAGATGCCAAAATACTCGCCCATCCTTGTGCGCGTCTTCAAGCAAGAGGCGGAGCTCGAAGTCTGGAAACAGGACACCACCGGCCTCTTCAGAATCCTCAAGGTGTACCCGATCTGTCGGTGGTCGGGGGATCTCGGGCCGAAACTGAAGGACGGTGACCGTCAGGCTCCAGAGGGGTTCTATACGATTACTCCCGAGCTGATGAATCCCCACTCCGATTACCATCTCGCGATTAACGTCGGCTTTCCCAACAGCTTCGACAAGGCAAACAATCGCGACGGCAGCTTACTCATGATCCATGGCGACTGCTCATCGAGAGGTTGCTATGCCATGACCGACGAACAGATAAGCGAGATCTATTCGCTAGCGCGGGACTCCCTCGGCGGCCGACCGTCCTTTCAGGTCCAAGCTTATCCATTCCGCCTAACGCCGGCAAACCTGGCGCTGCATCGAAATAGCCCGAACCTCTCCTTCTGGAAAATGCTCAAAGTCGGCAACGATCACTTCGAGACGACGCATCTCGAACCTAAGGTGAACGTGTGCAATCGACGCTATGTGTTCGATGCGCAAGCTCCACCAAATTCGCCGTATCCTCTCGTGTTCAGTCCCACCGATAAGTGCCCCGCGTTTGTCGTGGATTCCAAAATTGCGCGGCGGGCGCTTGAGAAGCAACGTACCGACGAACTCGAATTCGCGCGATTGCTCAATGACAATGTGCCGGCAGCCCCGATCTATAGCGGACTGGACGGCGGAATGAACGAGGTTTTTCTAGCAAAGTATCTGGTCAGAGTGACGCTTGCGAAAGTGATGCCGTATGCATCTTATCTGCCGCAACTGCCGCCAATCCCCTGGGTCACCAACGATGGTTCGTTGACGAGTAGATGGTTTGGCACCTCGTTCTCGAAACCGATTGCATGTGATTTGGCTCGTTCCAGCTTCCTGTCGACCGTCGTGGAGGGAGACGACGGGTGCTAGAGCGCACGGTCTACTTCAGGCTTGCATCCAGAGTCAGCTGCCGGGTCACTGCCAGACCTCGCGAATGCTTTCTCAAGGTCTCAATACGCCCGGAAGCGGAGTGCGATGAAGCGCTGCGCGAGTCCGCTCGGGCTAGGTGTGGACCCATGCGTCTCAGCTAAGAGCGAGTTATTCGATCAACTCGTCGGCGCGGGTGAGCAATTTCGGTGGGGCGCCTTCGCGCAAACTTAAATGACGAAGTGATTGCACTCGCGCGTTAACCGCTTTCCATCCCGCTGCCACTGCGAGGTTAAGGCGGCCACTCGGCGAATGCTCGGGTGCAGGTCTGCTATGGGTCAAAAAGCGACATCCCGGTCTCGGGGCCGCGCGTCCGCTGTACCCTTGAACCCGGACATTCTCGGCGAGGGCCCGGAGGTCAGCAACGGGCCATTTCCGGACTCCTGCATCGCAAGAAGTCCCCTGCAAAAATAACGAGCCAATCTAAACATCGGCCCCGAGTGGCAGCTGTTACTTGCAGCCGCGGCAAATCGTGAGCTTGCCCTTCAGCTTGTCATCGTCCGCGGGATCGACTGACTGCTGTCCCGAGAGATGACCTGCTTCTTGATTGAGCTTGGGCTGCTTTGCCTGGCGCGACCTGACGGGTCGTGTCGTCCGGCTTGGTGTGTCATCGTCGATGCCGACGCTAAAGCCATCGTAATCGGGGACCGGCCTGGCGGACGGCGACGACCTGTTGATCGCTTGTGCCGGCGAAACGTGGTCGGACTCCGACGGCGCGTGTTCGACGGTCGCAGATCGTGGGGCGGCCGAGCGTGGTGGCACATCTTGAGCGGCTCGGGGCGGCGCCGAACTCTTGGTGGTCGCCGTCGGAGGCCGAACGTTGGTTGCGTGCGGAGACGCCACCTCCTCATTCGACGGCGGCGGCGCAAGCGAAAGCGGAGGGGAAGGCGACGTCTGACATCTCGCGCTGTCGTGTGACCAAATTCCCGCCGCAAACAGAGCAATGGCAAACAGCGTTGCGCTTTTCATTTCCTGTCCTGCAAATTATTAAAAAAATTGATCGCGTGACTTCTACGGCCACGCGTCGGCGAAATGCCCCAATCTGACATGACGATCAAAATTGACGGAAGTGAGGAGCCATGCCATGGGCAGATGAACCATGGCGCAGATACATGCGCGCTTCGGACCACCTCGTTCCTGGCCGCAATGGTCTGCTTTGGGTCTTGGTCGTGTAAAAAACAAAAGCTGATCATGACGGCCGGCCCAAGCCCAAGTCGGCCCATTCCAAGTCGGCCCATTCTCCGATAGCCGACATTGCGGCCGGAGCGAGGTTGGCTACGGCCCATTAGCGACATTGATTGGCCTTCCGCGTTCTGCGGACAACGGAGTAGACTACGCCTGCTGCCGTCCATGCCGATTATTGTGGGGGGTACGGCCGTGAAGCTCGCCGCCGAAATTTTCTGCCTCGCGCCGCGGCGGCCGGCCACATTGCATTCCGGCCGGCGCGGAAGGAGGCTCTCGTTTCCGCACGCAAGATTTCCCGTTGACGGACCGAACCAGGAGAGGACAACCAGACATGGCCGCCTTTCGAGAGGTTTTCCGCCGCTCCGGCATCGATGAGGGCCGCAGCCCGCCGGGCATGGTGGTGCCGTTCGGGAGCTCCAACATCGTGGCGCTGATCGACCCCGGAAGAAGGCTCAAGGTCGATCCCAATCCCCATGCCCTCGGAATCAAGGAGATCGATGGCGCCGATACCCTTAGACGCGTCATGCAAGCCAGAGAGACCTTCTCCCAACCCGATATCGATCCGCAGCTCAGGGCAGCGTCACTTCCCGCCACCTTCAATGGCGATGCACGGTTCTTCGAAATCAATGGCCGGATCAAGCCGATCCCCTTTCCCGGCCTGGAGGTGGTGGCCCGGTCGGCGCGCGGGGAGATCGAGGCCAGGCTTCGTGTCGCCGTACTGCGAGAAATCACGATCAAGGTGGCGTTCCGCAATGTCATGGTTCCGGGGAGCGGCGGCACTCCGGCGTTTCACGCCAAGAAGCCCTGCAACGAGCAGGACGAACTGCTGACGATGAACAATATATGGAGGCCGCAGGCCAACATCCGTTTCGAGCGGGTGCCGAGCGACTGGCTGGTCATCGACGACTCGCAGCCTGACGTCAAAAAGGAGATCGCCAATGCCACCGGCATGAAGGATGTGAGCCTGGCGATCCTTCCCGATCTGATCGACGTCGAAAAAATGAAAGGCTTGTTCGTCAAGCACAAGGTCAAGGGCGCCCACCTGACCATTTTCTGCGTCGACAAGCTGTTCTCCAATGGCGGCTACCCCAATGGCGCGTTTGCCAGATCGCTGGACCTTGCCTTCATCTGCTCGCAACGCGGGCCGAACACGTCTGCCCATGAAGCCGGCCATTTTCTTGGCTACTACTCGAAAAGCCCGACCAAACCTTGGGACAGCCAGGGCCACACACTGGAGGTCGATCCGAAAACCAGAAAGGAAAACCGGGCGGAAGACATCAAGATGCTGATGCGCGGCGGAGGCGCCGGGTGGAAAATTCCGTTCAATCTCGTCAAGGAGTTTCGCGACTTCCCCGGCTAGAGCATGATCCGGAAAAGTGGAAACCGGTTTTCCGAAAAGATCATGCTCAAACAAAGAGATGAGATCGTGATGCGATTCCGTGGAAACGCATCATGATCTAGCATCCGAAGGTCCGAAAGAAGCTGGAGATCGCTGCAGGCGTTGAATGGATGGACGGCCGCCACCGCAGTCACCGCAATGAGTATGACGGTGACGAGTGCCCCTGACACATAGGGGGGCCGTTGCGAGCGATGAGGCTTGCACGATTTCGGAATATTGGAAAAATACCCCTGAGTTGCCCGACGTGTCAAGTTGCCTTGTCGTACGCCGGCCGCCGTCAGCGCCTTTGCATGGGGTTGTTTTCGATATTTTGAAGCACGTCATCTCCAGATGTCGTCCCGGCGAAAGCCGGGACCCATACCGCGTGATCTATCGAAGGCGCGCCGGGGTTAGTTGTCCCTCACCGAGCATGACCGGTGGTTATGGGGCCCGGCCTTCGCCGGGACGACGGCGGTTATCGTTCCCGCACCTTCGCCAGCAGCGCCAGCCCGACCAGAAAAGACGCCACCAGCACCGCCATGCCCCGTCTGGCTCGCGGTCGCCGCGGTGACCGCGACGTGGGCGAGGCCCCAGTTCATTCCGCGGCGGGCGAGATCATGTTCGGCGGGCCGCCCTGCCGCTTGGTCTCGTCGGTCTTGTTCTCGCTCGGGGTCAGCTCGTGGTCGGCATGCGAGACCACGAGCCGCTTGCCGAAGCGCCAGATCAGGTTGCCGATATCGTCCATCACCATGAACATCGCCGGCACGAACACCAGCGACAGCACGGTCGAGAAGATCAGGCCGCCGATCACCGCGAGTGCCATCGGCGAGCGGAATTCGCCGCCGGCGCCGAATGCGAGCGCCGACGGCATCATGCCGGCGGCCATCGCGATCGTCGTCATCACGATCGGGCGGGCGCGCTTCATGCCGGCGTCGATCATGGCTTCCTCGCGCGCCTTGCCGTCGCGGATCGCCTCGACCGCGAACTCCACCAGCATGATGGCGTTCTTGGTGACGATGCCCATCAGCATCAGGATGCCGATCCACACCGGCGTGGTGAGCTGCTTGCCGGTCAGCAGCAGCGCACCGATCGCGCCGCCGATCGAGAGCGGCAGCGAGAACAGGATGGTGATCGGCTGCAGGAAGGTGCCGAACAGCAGCACCAGCACGGCATAGACCATCATCAGGCCGGCGGTGATCGCGGTGGCGAAGCCGTCGGACAGTTCGTTGAGGCTTTCGGCGTCGCCGGATGGGCTGACCTTCACGCCCTTCGGCAGGCTCTTCATGACCGGCAGGTCGTAGATCAGCTTGGTGGCATCGCCGAGCGCCGCATTGCCGACGAGGTCGGCCGCGACCGTGGCCTGCCGCTCGCGGTCGTAGCGGTTGATGCTGGTCGGGCCCTGGTCGAGCTGGATGTCGGCGACGACGGACAGCGGCACGCCGCCGCGTTCGCCGCGCTGGCCGAGCGGCACGCGCAGCTGCTGCAGCATCTGCAGATCGCTGCGCGCACTGTCCTCGAGCTGGACGCGGATCGGCACCTGGCGGTCGCCGGCGTCGAATTTGGCCAGCGCCGGGCCGACGTCGCCGATGGTGGCGACGCGGATGGTCTGCGACAGGCTCTCGGTCGAGACGCCGAGCCGCGCCGCGAGCTCGGCGCGCGGACGGATGCGCAGTTCGGGCCGGTCTAGCGCGGTCTCCGAGATCACGTTGGCGATGATCGGGATCCGCTTCATCTGCGTCGCGAGCTCGCTGGCGACGTTGTTGACGATGTTGCTGTCGGTGCCGGTCACCACCAGCGAGATGGCGCGCAGGCCGTTCTCGTCGAGGAACCAGAACCTGATGTCGGGAACGTTCTCGAGCTCCTTGCTGATCGACAGTTCGAGCTCGCGCTGGGTGATCTTGCGGTCCGCCTTCGGCGTGTAGTTGATGATCAGCGCGGCGCGGCGCACCTCCTGGATGCCCGGCGGCACGCGGCCGCCGTCGACGAACACGCTCCTCACCTCGGGCCGCTTGCGCAGGCGCGCCACGATCTCCTCGGTCACCTTCTCGGTGAAGGCGAGCTGCGAGCCGGGCGGCAGCTCCATCGCGAGCAGCGAGCGCGCGGTGTCCTGCGCCGGCAGGAAGCCCTGCGGCAGCAGCGTGATGCTCCAGATCGACGCCGCGAAGATCGCAAAGCCGATCAGCACGGTGATGAAATAGTGCTTCACCGACCAGGTGACGATGCTGTGATAGGTGCGCAGGATGCGGCCGGGCGGCGGGTCGTCGTGGTCATGGTGCTTGAGGAAATAGGCGGCCAGCATCGGCGTCACGAAGCGCGCGGCGAGCAGCGAGAAGAACACCTGCACCGAGACGGTGATGCCGAACTGCTTGAAGAACTGCCCGGCGATCCCCGACATGAAGCTCGCCGGTGCAAAGATCGCGATGATGGTGAGCGAGATCGCGATCACCGCAAGGCCGATCTCGTCGGCGGCTTCGAGCGCGGCCCGATAGGGCGTCTTGCCCATCCGCATATGGCGGACGATGTTCTCGATCTCGACGATGGCGTCGTCGACCAGGATACCGGTCGACAGCGTGATGGCGAGAAAGGAGACCAGGTTGAGCGAGAAGCCGAGCAGGTCCATCGCCCAGAATGCCGGGAAGATCGACAGCGGCAGCGAGACCGCGGCGATGATCGTGGCCCTGATGTCGCGCAGGAACAGCAGCACGATGATGACGGCGAGGATCGCGCCCTCGAACAAGGTCGAGATCGCGGCCTCGTAATTGCCCTTGGTGAACTCGACCGAAGTGTCGATCAGCTTGAGGTCGACGTCGGGATAGGCGACCTTCAGCGCGTCGATCCGCTTCTGCACCGCGGCCGCGACCACGACGTCGCTGGCGCCCTTGGAGCGCTTGATGCCGAGCGCCACCACCGGCTCGCCGTTGAAGCGGGCGAAGGTGCGGCGATCGGCGATCGTGTCGGTGACGGTGCCGAGATCGTCGAGCCGGATCTCGCCGCCGCCGAACAGCGGGATCATCGTGCCGGCGAGCTCGTTCAGCGTCTTGGCGCCGGCCAGGGTGCGGATCGCCTGGTCGTTCTTGCCGATCTCGGCGCGGCCGCCGGCGACGTCGACATTGGTGCCGCGCAGGATCTGGCTGACATTGACCGCGGTGAGCCCCACCGCCTGCAACTTGTCGGGATCGAGCGAGACCAGGATCTCGCGCTCGACACCGCCGATGCGCTCGACCTGGGCGACGCCGCGCACGCCCTGCAGCGCGCGCTTGACCACGTCGTCGACAAAATAAGACAGCTGCTCCGGCGTCTTGCCGGGCGAGATCGCGGCATAGGTCACGATCGGCAGCCCGATCACGTCGACGCGCTGGATCAGCGGCTCGGTGACGTTCTGCGGCAGGTTGGCGCGCACGCGCGTCACTGCGTCCTTGACGTCGTTGAGCGCGCGGTCGGTGTTGGTCTCCAGCGCGAACTGGATCGTGGTCACGGACACGCCATCGGTGATCGAGGACGAGATATGGCGCACGCCCTCGACGCCGGAGACGCCGTCTTCGATCGTCTTGGTGACCTGCGATTCAAGTTCCGAGGGCGCGGCGCCGAATTGCGACACCGCGACCGAGATCACCGGAATGTCGGCGCTCGGCAGCCGCGTCACAGCGAGCTTGGTGAAGGAGACCCAGCCCAGCACGAGCAGGATGATCGAGAAGACGATCGAGGGAAGCGGGTTCCGGATCGACCATGCCGAGATGTTCAAAGCCATTAGCGTGTCCGAATTACCGTGATCGCGTGCGATCGAGTTCGTCGGCGAACATGGTCTTGATCTGGTCGCCGTCATGCAGCGAGGTGCCAGCATCGGCCACGACGATTTCGCCGACGTCGAGGCCTTCAAGGATTTCGGTCGAGGTGTCCGAGGTCAGCCCGACGCGCACCCTGCGGGTCTCGACCGTGTTGCCTTTCACGGCCTGCAAGGTCAAACGGTCGATCGCGGTGCGCGGCACCGCGACGCCGCAGGAGCGCTTGGCGTCGATATTGGCGCGCGCGAACATGCCGACCTTCAGCGACGGATTGTTGTTGATGGTGATGCGGACGTGCCCGAGCTGGGTGGCGCGGTCGACCTGCGGCGAGATCTGGCGCACCTTGCCGACGATGTCGGGCGCGTCGTCGCGGCTGATCCGGACATTGGCGCCGGGATTGAGCTTCAGGAGCTGGAAGCCCGGCACCTCGGCATCGAGCTCGATCTCGTTGTTGACGGCGATCTTGAACATCGGGGGCCCCCTGCGGCGAGGCCGGCGCGCCGGGCGCGGTGCGCACCTCGGTGACGAGCCCGGCCGCCGGCGCCCGCAGCACGATCGGCTTGGCATTGCTCTGGGCGGCCTGCTGCGGCGGCGGGGTCAGCCGCGCCAGTTCCTGGTTCTCGGTCACGGTGTCACCCTCGCGGACCAGCACGTCGATGACCTTGGAGCCGTCCTGATCGACATTCACCTGCGCCTCGCGGCGCGGCACGATGAAGCCGGTGACGCGGACCATGTCGGAGAAGCAGGCATTGGTCGATTTGGTCACTACGACCAGCGCCTGGCCCGGCGTCTCCTTCTCCTCCGGATGGGAGCGGTGGTCGAAGGCGTAATAGGCGACAGCCAGCGCGAGGAAAACCACGGTGCCGAGCGCAGGCTTGAGGTATTGGGAAAAGTTCATCGCCTGATCAATCCAGAACTTGGCGCGTATCGACAGGGGCTGTCTTGGGCGCTCGTCGAAGTCTCATCACGCCCGCCATCGTATTCCTTGAGCATGCGGAAGGCCGGTGTCCATTGTTCCGGATCAAGCCCTGACGTCATGTGAGGCGGGTCACCTGTGGGCCGCTCTGGGCTTCTGCCCTCAAGCAAATGCGCCCCGCCGGGGTGCGGGACGCATTGTAACCTCAAAAAGCGGCTACGCCACCGCCCATCACATCCGGATCATTTGGACCAGATCACTTCGACGCCGTGTCCTTGTTTTCGACGTTGACCACCTGCACGCGCCGGTTCACCTCGGCCATCGGGTGGCTCGGGTCCTTCAGCTTGCTCTTGCCATAGCCGACGGTGACGAGATCGGTGCCGTTGATGCCATATTTGTCGACCAGATAGCGCTTGACGGCGTCGGCACGGCGCTCCGAGAGGCCCTGGTTGTAGTCGTCGCCGCCGGCGGCGTCGGTGTGGCCGGCGACCACGAAGGTCGAGCCCTTCAGATCCTGATTGGTCAGAGCGCGGCCGAGCGCCTGCACCGATGGCAGTGACTTCGCGCTGATGTTGGCCGAGTTGTAGTCGAAGTTGATCTCGAGATCGATCTTGGGCTTGTCCTGCACGATGGTCGCGATTTCCTCGCGCTCGGTCGAGGACAGCGAGCGGGTGGCGCGGCCGCGGACGCTCTGCACGAATTTGGCCTGGTCGGCGTTCAGGCCGGGCGAGGTGGTCTGCGAGCCGGCCGAAAGGCCGCGGGTCAGCGGCTTCTTCTCGGGCGTCAGCGCCTTGATGATCTGATCCTCGGTGACATCGTCACCGGCGCGGGCGGCGGCCATGCCGAGCGCCAGCGCGGCGCCGACGGTCATGATGGAAAGGATCGCGGCTTTCGCCGACGGTTTGAACATTTCGGTCACTCCTGCGCAGGCTCGCGCGGTTCCAACGACTATCCGGATTGATTGCCGGCACCGGCCCGGCACGCACCCTCCGATTAGTCGCGCCAATCCATCGGCGGTTCGAGCCTCGGGCAGGCCCCGGTCCATGATCACTGCACGCCGTAGTCGGCGAATTCCTTGACGATGTTCGGGTCCATCGCCTTGGCGTTGGCGATGTCGAGATCGCCTTCCGCGACCGCGCCGTTGCGCTTCTTGGCGAGGCCGCGCCCGTACAGCGACGAGGTCAGCCGCGGGTTGATCTTCAGCGCGGCATCGAAATCGGCGATGGCGTTCTTGTTCTGCCCGCCCTTCAGGTTCATCAGCCCGCGGCTGTCGAGCGCATCGACGAAATTCGGCCGCAGCCGCAGCGCCTCGTTGCAGTCCTTCAGCGCCGCCTGCAGGTCGCCGATCACGGTGCGGACCCAGCAGCGATTGTTGTAGGCCTCGACATCCTTCGGGTTCAGCCGCAGCGAATTGGTGAAGTCCTTCACCGCGAGGTCGTAGGCGCCCTTGCTGGCATAGACCTGGCCGCGGCGATACAGCGCAGCCGCGTCATCCGGGTTCTTGTCCAGCCTGTCGCTCAGGCTCTTGATCGTCGGATCATCGGCGAGCGCAGGCGAACTGCTCGGGACCGGGGTGGGCTGGATCACCACCGGCGGCGGAGGTGCGGGCGGCGGAAGGGCGATCTCGGGCGCCTTGGGCGCGGGCGATGGTGAGGCCGGCGCCGTTGCCACGGACGGCTTTGGCGGTGCAGGCGTCGGCGTCGGCGCGGCTGCCGCGGGAGGCGTCGGCGTTGCCGCGGGCGGTGTCGGTGTTGCTGCCGGCGGAGCCGGGGGAGGCGTGACCGGCGGTGCGGCCGCCACCTCGGGCGATGCGGCGGGTGCGGGCGCAGCGTTCGACGGTCCGCCTGCGCCGCTCGGAGTGGCTGCGCCGCTTTGAGTGGTGGCGCCGCCTGGAATGAACGAGAAGTCCTCGGCCAGTGACGACGAGATCCACGGCACCTGTTCCTGCCGCGAGGCCCGGGTCACGCCGACGCGGGTGCGGTTCAGCGTTTCCTCCGCCATCAGGTCGGGGGTGCGGATCTCCTTCAGGAGTTCCCGCACGAACAGGCTGCGGTCGCTGCCATTGTCCGAGACGACCGACGACAGTGCGGCTGAGTACATCACCAGCGTGCCGTTGGGCGCGATGACAGGGGCAAGCCCCGCCGAGAAGCTGCGGAAGCGGCGCTCGAACGGGTTGCGCCTGGAGGCGTCGATCAGGGCGATCTTCACCCCGGCGCCGCGGCTGTTGATCTCGCCGAGCACGGTCTCGAGGCTGAAGCCGTCGCGGCGGACGTCGGCCTCGGCCCAGATCTGCGCGTCGATCGGGATCATGTAGCTCTGCCGGTTCGACTGGATGCCGTAACCGGAGAAGAAGATCAGCGCGACCGAGCCCGGCTTGATCTTGCCGTAGAGCCGGTCGAAGGCGCGGCGCATGCCGTCGCCGGTCAGGTTCTCGCCGACCTCGACGGTGAAGCCGTCACGCTTGAGCTCGTCGGCGACGTCACGGGCGTCGTTGACCGGCTCCTTCAGCGGGGCGTCGGCGTCGGGATATTTGGCGTTGCCGATCACCAGCGCGAAACGGTCGCCGGCGGCGAAGGAAGGGAGAGGCGACGCGATTGCAAAAATCAGCGTGGCGAGCAAGGCAAGGCGGATTTTCATAATCGCGGCAAATCCAGATCGCGGCATTCCAATGAAATGGCGCCGCTTCCAGCCTGCGCCTCGGGAACCTTACTCTAGAGCCTTTTCCGTTCCGATGGAAATCGGAACGGGGCTCTAGAATCTTGTTTTTGACGCGTTTTCTTCACGCGAACCGGTCGCCGCTTCGCTCGAAAACGCTCTCGTGAAAATCCATTATCAAACCACGGCCAAATCCCCGTCAACGGCTTGCGGCAGCGTCGCTTATCGCGATGACCTCAGCGAGACCGCAGTGCAACAGCATGCGGTCATGGCGGCTATCGCCATCGCGGCATGGTGCTGGTTCCCGCGCGCCGATAATGTGATTGCACTCACAAAGGGCTTGGCCGCCCTGTCATGCGCTCGTCGCACTCCGCGCGGTTTGACCTTTGCGCGAGGCGATGGCTTTGTGTCCGGGACGGCAAGCCATTCCAACAAGACCGCAAACAAGAGCGAAACCGATGGGAAACGCCTACGAAATCTACGCCCTTCGCTATGCGACGATGTCGCCGCGCACGCCCCACCTCAACTTCCTGGTCCCCGATCCGCACGACACCACCGCGCAGGATCTCGATTATTTCGTCTGGCTGATCCGCGGCCACGGCCGCGACATCCTGGTCGACACCGGCTTCAACGCCGAGGAGGCCAAGGCGCGCGCCCGCAAGCTGACGCTCAACCCGGTCGACGCGCTGGCCGGCTTCGGCGTCAGCGCGGACTCGATCCGTGACGTCATCGTCACCCATCTGCATTATGACCATGCCGGCAATCTGGATCGCTTCCCGAACGCCAAATTCCATCTGCAGGAACGCGAGATGAGCTACGCGACCGGCCGCTGCATGTGCAACGGCATGCTGCGCCATCCGTTCTCGATTGAACACGTCACGCAGATGGTGCGCCACGTCTATGGCGAGCGCGTCACCTTCCATTCCGGCGACGGCGAGATCGCGCCCGGCGTCACCGTGCATCGCGTCGGCGGCCACTCCGACGGCCTGCAGGTGGTGCGGGTCGAGACCGCGCGCGGCCCGGTCGTGCTGGCGTCCGACGCCGCGCATTATTATGCGAACCTGCACAAGAAGAGCCCGTTCCCGATCGTCTACAATGTCGGCGACATGGCGCAGGGCTGGGAGACCGTCGAGCGGCTCGCCGGTCATCCCGACCGCTTCATCCCCGGCCATGATCCGATCGTCAGCGAGATCTATCCGCGTGCCAGCGACAAGGTCGATGCGTTCGCGCTGCATCTGGCGCCGTCGCGATCGTTCGCGAAATAGCCTCGCCGATCAGGCGAGGCGCATCTCCATCCTCTCAAGAAACGTCAAAGAAGAAGCGATATGACTGACTACAAGACTCTCGGGTTCATCGGCCTCGGCGTGATGGGTGAGCCGATTTGCCGCAACCTGGTCAAGAGGAGCGGCAAGCGCGTCGTGGTGTTCGACCTCGCGGCCGAGCCGCTGCAGCGCCTGCGCGCCGACGGCGCCGAGGTAGCCTCCTCGGTCGCCGACGTCATCAAGCAGAGCGACGTGCTGTTCCTCTGCCTGCCGAGCGCCAGGCACGTGCGCGCGGTGTTCGAAGGCGACGGCATTTTGAAGAATGCGCGGAGTGGCCAGGTCGTGGTCGATCTTGGCACCTCCTCAGTGAGCCAGACCCGTGACTTTGCCGCGCAGTTGCAGGCCAGGGGCGCGGCCTGGGCCGATGCGCCGATCGCGCGCACGCGGCAGGCGGCGCAGGACGGCACGCTCAGCGTGATGGTCGGCGCGGTGCCCGCGCTCTATGCCGCGATCGAGCCCTTGATCCGCTGCTTCGCCACCGACGTCACCAATTGCGGCGACGTCGGCGCCGGGCAGGTGACCAAGATCCTCAACAACATGGTGCTGTTCGAGACCGTGAACGCGCTGGCTGAGGCCGTCGCGGTGGCGAAGCACAATGGCGTCGATCCAAAACTGCTGCTCGAAACCCTGTCGAAGGGCTCGGCCGACAGTTTTGCGCTGCGCAACCACGGCATGAAGTCGATCGTGCCGGGCATCTTTCCGGAGCGCGCGTTCTCGACCGAATATGCGCTGAAGGATCTGTCCTACGCACTGGAGCTCGCCGCCGACGCCGGCATCAAGATCCGCGGCGCGGAGCTGATCGGCACGGTGCTGCAGGAGGCGATCGACAAGGGATCGAAGGACAATTATTTCCCTGTCATCGCGAAGCATATCGACGGAGCGTAGGTCTTGCGTCGCAAGAGCTTCGCGGCTCTCGTTGTGTTGAAGCGCGAAGCCAACCCCAACGTCGTCCTGGCGAAAGCCAGGACCCATAACCACAAATGTCGACTGTTGCGCTTCGCTGGAACGACGATCCGCTTTCACAACTCCGGCTGCGGCGTATGGGTCCTGGCTTTCGCCAGGACGACAGCGGAGTGTGCGCCTAGGGCGGTGTGGCCTAATACGCGTCCTTCGCGTCGGCCTCTTCGCTGGTCTGCACCAGCTCGAGGCTGCTCTCGACCTTGCCGAGCAGGCGTCCGAGGTCGCGGCGTTCCTGCGCGGAGAGGCAGGACAGCATCTCCTGCTCCTTGCGCAGCAAACGCGGGATCAGCTCCTCGTACAGCGTCTGGCCCTTCTTGGTCAGTTGCAGGCGGAATTCGCGGCGGTCGTCGGCGTTCTCGACGCGCTCGACGATCTCGCGCTCCATCAGTGCCGACACCGCGCGGCTGATGGTGGATTTATGCGTGCGGGTGCAATGCGCGATGTATTGCGCGCTGCAGGGATCGCTGCGGAAGCCGAGCGTCGCAAGCACGCGCCACTCCGGAATATCGAGGCCGTAGCGCGCCTGATATTCGCTCGACAGTGCCGAGGAGACCTCGGCCGCCAGCCGATTCAGGCGGAACGGCATGAAGTGAAAGAGATCGAGACGCTTCTTCGTCGGCGCGACATCGTCGCGCGCATCGGCTTCCAGGGCGCTGCGCGTCCGGGCTGGAGGCTGGCTTGCAGAGGTCCTGGCCAAAAATTCCTCCAATTTGAGTTGACGGCGGCCCCGGTCGGGGGTTTAAGATAGTTGCAGGTGAGACTAATTTAGCAAGGTCGCGTCCGGCTCGCAAGGTGCCCCTCGCAAACCGGTCACACAAGCCGCAGCCAAAGGCCGGCACCAGGGAACATCCAGGGTCACGCATTTAGGGTCACGCAATGGCATCAGCCAATACGGCACCGGCCAAAACCCAGTTCGGCTATCGTCGCCACCCCGACCAGGACCGGTCGGGCGCCAACGTGGCGGAGCATCCGGTCGTCGTGGTCGGCGCCGGACCGGTGGGGTTGTCGCTCGCGATCGACCTCGCCCAACGCGGCCAGCGCGTCGTGCTGCTCGACGATGCCGACCGGATCGGCGAGGGCTCGCGCGCGATCTGCTTCTCGAAGCGCTCGCTGGAGTTCTGGGATCGCCTCGGCGTCGGCGACCGCATGGTCGAGAAGGGCGTGGTGTGGAGCGTCGGCAAGATCTTTCACGGCGCCTCGCTGCTCTACCAGTTCAATCTGCTTCCTGAGGAAGGCCACAAGCGGCCCGCCTTCATCAATTTGCAGCAGTTCTATGCCGAGGCGTATCTGGTCGACCGGGTCGAGCAGCTGCCCGGCATTGACCTGCGCTGGCGCAACAAGGTGGTCGCGCTGGAGAGCCGCAATGACGGCGTTGCGCTGACCATCGCAACACCCGAAGGGTCCTACCAGGTGCACGCGTCGTTTGTCGTCGCCTGCGACGGCGCCCGCTCGTCGCTGCGGCAGATGGTCGGCGCGGAGTTTGCGGGACAGGTGTTCGAGGATCAGTTCCTGATCGCCGACGTCAAGATGACGGCGGCTTTCCCGACCGAGCGCTGGTTCTGGTTCGATCCGCCGTTCCACGCGGGGCGCTCGGCGTTGCTGCACAGGCAGCCGGACGACATCTGGCGCATCGATCTGCAGCTCAATCCGGACGCCGATCCGGTCGCCGAGAAGCAGCCGGAGAATGTCCGGCCGCGGATCGAACGCATGCTCGGGCATGACAAGTTCGAGTTCGAATGGATCTCGCTGTACAAGTTCCAGTGCCGCCGGATGGCCAAATTCATCCATGGCCGCGTGATCTTCGCCGGCGATTCCGCGCACCAGGTGTCGCCGTTCGGCGCGCGCGGCGCCAATTCCGGGCTCGAGGATGCCGAGAATCTGGCGTGGAAGCTCGACCGCGTGCTGCGCCGGCTGTCGCCGGAAGGCTTGCTGGAGAGCTATCACATCGAGCGCAGCGCGGCGGCGGACGAGAACATCCGCGAGTCGACCCGCTCGACCGACTTCATGGCGCCGGTGACGAAGCAGGAGGCGCGGTTGCGGCAGGCGGTGCTGTCGCTCGCCAAGGATACCGAATTCGGCAAGCGCATGGTCAATGGCGGCCGCCTGTCGGTGCCGTCGGTCTACGACACGCCGCTGTCGAGCGGCGATCGCGATGATTGGCGCGGCGGCCCGCGGCCGGGCGCCTCGATGCTGGACGCGCCGGTGACGGAGCCGGGCGGTGGTTCCAGCTATCTGACCGACGTTTTCATCAGGCAGGGAACGCGCTTCACGCTGCTGGAGTTTGGTAATGGCGCGGCCGCCGATGTACCCGATGGCGTCGGCACGATCCGGGTTGGCGGCGAGGGCGGCCTGATCGATGCGCAAGGTCTTGCCGCCAAGCGCTACGACGCCGTATCAGGCACCGCCTATCTGCTGCGGCCGGACGGCTATGTCGCGGCACGTTTCCGCAACGCCGCACGGCCGGCCCTCGATGCGGCGCTGGCGCGCGCAGCCGGCCTGAACTGAGGACCCCTCATGGCGCTGTCGACCAGTTCGAACTTCGCAAAGCCCGATGACGCCTTCCGCGCCATCGTCGAGGCGCATCGCGGCCTCACCGACGCACAGAGCGCCGATCTCGATGCCGCGCTGGTCCTGGTGCTCGCCAACCATATCGGCGATCTCGATGTGCTGCGCGAGGCGATCGCGCTGGCGAAGCGGCGGACGCTGGACGCGAGCCAGCAGCAACAACAGCAACAACAATAGCACTGATCAAACGGACAGGATTGAACTGATGGCCAAAGGTTTCGCATCGACCACCGACCTCGCGGAGAAGAAGGTCACCTTCTCCGAGATCGGCACCGATCTCTACGCCTTCACCGCCGAGGGCGACCCCAACACCGCCGTGATCGTCGGCGACGACGGCTGCCTGGTGTTCGACGCGCAGGCGACGCCGGCGATGGCGAACAAGGTGATCGAGCGGGTCAAGACCGTCACCGACAAGCCGATCAAATATGTCGTGCTGTCGCATTATCACGCGGTGCGCGTGCTCGGCGCCTCGGCCTACAAGGCGCAGGGCATTGTCGCCTCGCAGGAGACCTATCGCCTGATCGAGGAACGCGGCCAGCAGGATTGGGATTCCGAGTACGGCCGCTTCCCGCGCCTGTTCCAGGATGCGGCGAGCATTCCCGGCCTGACCTGGCCGACGCTGACCTTCGAGGGCGAGATGTCGATCTATCTCGGCAAGCGCGAGGTGCGGCTGATGCAGCTCGGCGCCGGCCATACCTCGGGCGACATCGTCGCCTGGGTGCCGGACGCCGAGGTGATGTTCTCGGGCGATCTCATCGAGTACCACTCGGCCTGCTATTGCGGCGATGCGCATCTGCGCGAATGGCCGATGACCTTGAACGAGATCCGCGCCTTCAATCCGAAGGCGATCGCGCCGGGCCGCGGCGACGCGCTGAAGGGCCTCGAGACCGGGCGCGATGCGATCGCGATGACCCGCGATTTCGTCACCACGCTCTACGGCGCCGCCGAATCGTCCGTCGCCAAGGGCCGCAGCCTGAAGGAATCGATGGCGGCGACGCGCGAGGTGATGGATCCGAAATTCTCGAGCTTCGCGATCTACGAGCACTGCCTGCCGTTCAACGTTTCGCGCGCCTATGACGAGGCGTCGGGGATCGACGATCCCGTGATCTGGACCGACAAGCGCGACCAGGAAATGTGGGCCGCCCTGCAAGGAGGATAGCG
Source organism: Bradyrhizobium sp. USDA 3364 (assembly GCF_054056355.1). Lineage (NCBI taxonomy): Bacteria > Pseudomonadati > Pseudomonadota > Alphaproteobacteria > Hyphomicrobiales > Nitrobacteraceae > Bradyrhizobium > Bradyrhizobium sp. USDA 3364. The sequence goes on along the minus strand of NZ_JBSRYG010000002.1, from coordinate 2,405,409 downwards.
ATGAACATCAATACCTCGCCTGATCAGATCGTGCGCAACTCGGGGCAGGTGACCCCGGGCTACATGTCCGGCTTCGGCAACAGCTTTGAGACCGAGGCACTCCCCGGCGCGCTGCCGATGGGGCGCAACTCGCCGCAGCGCTGCGCCTACGGGCTCTACGCCGAGCAATTGTCCGGCTCGCCGTTCACGGCGCCGCGCGGCACCAATGAGCGCTCCTGGCTGTACCGCATCCGCCCGTCGGTGCGGCATTCCGGCCGCTTCGCCAAGGCCGATGCCGGGTTGTGGCGCACCGCGCCGTGCCACGAATACGACATGCCGATCGCGCAATTGCGCTGGGACCCGGCACCGATCCCGAAGGAGGACATGACCTTCCTGCAGGGCGTGCAGACCATGACCACCGGCGGGCGATGCGAATACACAAGCCGGCATGGCCGCGCACGTCTATCTCATCACCAAGTCGATGGTCGATCAGCATTTCTACAATGCCGACGGCGAGATGATGTTCGTGCTGCAGCAGGGCAATCTGCGCTTCGTCACTGAATTCGGCCGCATCGATGCCGAGCCGGGCGAGATCGTGGTGATCCCGCGCGGCGTCAAATTCCGTGTGGAAATTCCCGGCGGCCCGGCGCGCGGCTATCTCTGCGAGAATTACGGCGGCGCCTTCACGCTGCCGGAGCGCGGCCCGATCGGCGCCAATTGCCTGGCCAATTCGCGCGACTTCCTGACGCCGGTGGCGAGCTACGAGGACAAGGATACGCCGACCGAGCTCTACGTGAAATGGGGCGGCGCGCTGTTCAAGACGCAGCTCGCCCATTCGCCGATCGACGTGGTCGCCTGGCACGGCAATTACGCGCCCTACAAATACGATCTCCGCACCTTTTCGCCGGTCGGCGCGATCGCTTTCGATCATCCCGATCCCTCGATCTTCACGGTGCTGACCTCGCCATCGGAGACCGCGGGCACCGCGAATATCGACTTCGTGATCTTCCCTGAGCGCTGGATGGTGGCCGACAACACCTTCCGTCCGCCGTGGTACCACATGAACATCATGTCGGAGTTCATGGGCCTGATCTACGGCGTCTACGACGCCAAGCCGCAGGGTTTTGTGCCGGGCGGCATCTCGCTGCACAATTGCATGCTGCCGCACGGCCCCGACCGCGAAGCCTTCGAGCATGCCAGCAACAGCGAGCTGAAGCCTGTGAAACTGACCGGCACCATGGCCTTCATGTTCGAGACGCGTTTCCCGCAGCGCGTGACGCAGCATGCCGCGACCTCGTCGACGCTGCAGGATGATTACTCGGATTGCTGGAAGGGCTTGGAGAAGAAGTTCGACCCGAACAAGCCGTGATCTTACCCTCCCCTGGAGGGGGAGGGTCGGTTCGCATGCAGCGAAGCGGAATGCGAAACGGGGTGGGGTGATCTCTCAACACGGGCGGAGCGTTCGCGGATAGACCGTCACCCCACCCCGCCGCTCATTTCATTCGCGTCGACCCTCCCCCTCCAGGGGAGGGTGAAGAAGATCAGCTGTTGCACCAGATTGCACATCGGAACCCCTATGCCCCACCCCAACGACCCAAAACTCCGCTCCTTCATCGACGTCGCGCCGACCTCCGACTTCCCGATCCAGAACCTGCCCTACGGCGTGTTCTCGTCAAAGGACGGCCTTGCGCCGCGCGTCGGCGTTGCGATCGGCGATTATGTGCTCGACCTCTGGGAGCTCGAGCAGGAATCTCGGCTCGATGTCGGGCCGCTCGGCGTGTTCTCGCAGCCGTCGCTCAATGCCTTCATGGCGCTCGGGCCGAAGGTGTGGTCGGCGACGCGGGCGCGCATCAGCGAGCTGTTGCGCTCCGATCATCCGGAGCTGCGCGACAACAGGGAGTTGCGGGCGCGGGCGCTGGTGCCGATGGCTGACGTCAAGCTGCACATGCCGTTTGCCGTTTCGGGCTACACCGATTTCTATTCGTCGAAGGAGCACGCCACCAATGTCGGCGTCATGTTCCGCGGCAAGGACAACGCGCTGCAGCCGAACTGGCTGCACATGCCGATCGGCTATAACGGCCGCGCCTCGACCGTCGTTGTGAGCGGCACCAAGGTCAAGCGGCCGCGCGGCCAGCTGAAGCCGCCGACCGCGGAGGTGCCGAGCTTCGGCGCCTGCAAGCGGCTCGACTTCGAGCTCGAGATGGGGGTCATCGTCGGGCAGCCCTCGGCGATGGGCGAGATGCTCACCGAGCAGCAGGCCGAGGAGATGATCTTCGGCTTCGTGATCCTCAACGACTGGAGCGCGCGCGACATCCAGCAGTGGGAATACGTGCCGCTCGGCCCGTTCCAGGCCAAGGCGTTCGCAACCTCGATCAGCCCGTGGGTGGTGACGCGCGAGGCGCTGGAGCCGTTCCGGATGCGGGGCCCGGCGCAGCAGCCGGAGCCGCTCGCTTACCTCAAGCAGGCCCAGCCGAACAATTACGACATGCAGCTCGATGTCGCGCTTCGGGCAGGCGCGATGAACGAGGCGAAGACGATCTGCAGCACCAATTTCAAATACATGTACTGGTCGTCGGTGCAGCAGCTCGTGCACCACGCCTCCTCAGGCTGCGCGATGAATGTCGGCGATCTCCTGGGGTCCGGTACGATCTCCGGCCCCGAAAAGCATCAGCGCGGCAGCCTGCTTGAAATCAGCTGGAACGGCACCGAGCCCGTCGAGCTTGCCAGTGGCGTGACGCGCTCGTTCCTCGAAAACGGCGACTCGCTCATCATGCGCGGCTGGTGCCAGGGCGACGGCTATCGCGTCGGCTTTGGCGAGGTTGAAGGCACCATCGTCGCGGCGGAGTGAGTTTGTTTCTTCGTCATTGCGAGGAGCGCAGCGACGAAGCAATCCATCTGTCATCGTACGCGGAGCGATGGATTGCTTCGCTACGCTCGCAATGACGGCGAAAAGTCCTAGCGCTCCTCCGGCCTGATATCCCTTAAACGTGCCGTATTCGCCGCGCAGTCCTCGAGGCTGTATTTCAGATGCACCCGCTTGTCCGACGGGGGCTGGTTGACCGTGCAGACGCCGGGCCGCCACGGCTTGGCCGGGCGGATCGGCCGCGGCGCAAAGCCGCCGCCGCAGTTCGGGCAGACATTGCCGAGCCTGGTCTCGGCGCAGTCCGCACAGAACGTGCATTCATAGGAGCAGATTCGCGCGTCGACGGCGCTCGGTGGCAGGTCCTTGTCGCAATATTCGCAGTTCGGTCGCAGCTGCAGCGCCATGGTCGTCTCTCTTGCCGGATGCTGGAGGAATGATCGCAAATCGGAGCGGGAAAGCGAATGACGTATTTCCCTCGTTTCCCGCCGGATCAGGCCGTTAGCGCCTTCAGCGGCAGCCTGGTGCTCTCCTTCAGGCGGTCGAGCACGATCGACGAGCGCACATGGGCCACGCTCTGGTGCGGCATCAGCACGTTGTTGACGATGTCGGACAGGCTCTTGAGGTCGCGCAGCATCACCTTGAGCACGTAGTCGGCATCCCCCGTCAGCGCATAGGCCTCCTGGATGTCGTCGACGCGGTTGACCAGCTCGCGAAACCGCTTGGCGTTGTCGGGCGAGTGGGTCGCGAGCGTGATGTGGATGAAGGCGATCAGGCCGAAGCCGAGTGCCTCGCCAGCGAGGTCGGCGTGGTAGCCCGCGATCACCTTTTCCTCCTCCAGCCGCATCCGGCGCCGCGAGCATTGCGAGGCGGACAGCCCCACCAGGTCGGCCAGCTGCTGGTTGGTCAGCCGGCCGTCATCCTGCAGCGCGGCGAGCATTTTGAGGTCGAAGGCGTCGACGTCAGGCATGCGTAGATTGTCCAGTTCATGCACGGATCGTGCGCGATATTAGCAAAACAAGCCTCATTTTGCACTCACGTTGCGCAGCAAGTGACGGAAACTGATCTCCAGACAAATCAGGGAGTTACCGCCATGGGTCCGTTTCCGCACGATGCGCCGCCGGCCGAAATCAGCGCCGAGAATCCGATGGGCACCGACGGCTTCGAGTTCGTCGAATACGCCCACCCCAATCCGGCTGAGCTGCACGCGCTGTTCAAGCTGATGGGCTTCGTCGCGGTCGCCCGCCACCGGACCAAGGCGATCACGGTCTACCGCCAGGGCGACGTCAACTATCTCGTCCACGAGGAGCCCGGCAGCCACGGCTTCAACTTCGTCGCCGCGCACGGCCCCTGCGCGCCGTCGATGGCATTTCGCGTGGTCGATGCGAAGCACGCCTATGAGCGCGCGATCGCGCTCGGTGCCGAGCCGGCCGACGTCTCGTCGGCCGAGAAGACGCTCGACGTGCCCGCGATCAAGGGCATCGGCGGCAGCCTGCTCTATTTCGTCGACCGCTACGGCGCCAAGGGCTCGGCCTATGATGCCGAGTTCGAATGGCTCGGCGCAGAGAACCCGCGTCCCGCGGGCTCCGGGCTCTATTACATCGATCACCTCACCCACAACGTCCATCGCGGCCGCATGGATGTCTGGACCGGCTTCTACGCAAAACTGTTCAACTTCCGCCAGATCCGCTTCTTCGACATCGAGGGCCGCGCGTCCGGCCTGTTCTCCCGCGCGCTCACCAGCCCGGACGGCAAGATCCGGATCCCGATCAACGAGGACGCCGGCGATTCCGGGCAGATCGAGGAATATCTCAACGTCTATCGCGGCGAGGGCATCCAGCACATCGCCTGCGGCGCGCGCGACATCCACGCGACGGTCGAGAGGTTGCGCGCGGACGGGCTGCCGTTCATGCCGTCGCCGCCCGACACCTATTTCGAGCGGATCGACGCCCGCCTGCCGAAGCATGGCGAGGACGTCGCGCGGCTCCAGACCAACGGTATCCTGATCGACGGCGAGGGCGTGGTCGACGGCGGCCAGACCAAGGTGCTGCTGCAGATCTTCTCGGCGAACGCGATCGGGCCGATCTTCTTCGAATTCATCCAGCGCAAGGGCGACGACGGTTTTGGCGAAGGCAACTTCAAGGCGCTGTTCGAATCGATCGAGGAAGACCAGATCCGCCGTGGCGTGCTGAAGGTCGATCACGCGGCGTAGCTGCTGTCATTCCGGGACGATGCGCAGCATCGAACCCGGAATCTCGAGATTCCGGGTTCGCTCGTTTCACGAGCGCCCCGGAATGACGGTCACCTCTTCCACGCACTCGTCACATCCCCGATCGTCGCCAACTCCGGCTCGCGGATCGCGGACGGTGTGCGCGAGAAGCGCGGCGCGGGGGCGGGCTGGGTCACGCCGTGGCGTTCGACGAACACCTGCCGTGCGGCCATGTGCGGATGCTTGGGCGCTTCCTCCATGGTCAGGATCGGCGCGAAGCAGATGTCGGTGCCTTCCATGATCGTGCACCAGTCCGCGCGCGACTTGCTCTTGAACACCTTTTCCAGCTTCGCCTTCAGCGCCGGCCAGGCCTTGCGGTCCATCTGCGCGTCGAAGTCGGCATCGGTCAGGTCGGCATGCTGGCGTAGCAGCGCGTAGAACTGCGGCTCGATCGAGCCGATCGAGATGAAATTGCCGCAGGAACATTCGTAGACGCCGTAGAAATGCGCGCCGCCGTCGAGGAAGTTCTGGTCGCGGCCGCCACTCCAGCGGCCCTGCGCAGCCATGTCGTAGAACATCGACATCAGCGAGGCCGCGCCGTCGCACATCGCGGTATCCACCACCTGGCCCTTGCCGGACTTCTGTGCCTCCAGCAGTGCCGCGAGCACGCCGACCACGAGGTACAGCGCGCCGCCGCCGAAATCGCCGACCAGATTGAGCGGCGGCACCGGCTTCTCCTTGGTGCCGATTGCGGCCAGCGCGCCCGTGATCGAGATGTAGTTGATGTCGTGGCCGGCGGCATTCGCCAGCGGGCCTTCCTGGCCCCAGCCGGTCATGCGGCCGTAGACCAGCTTTGGATTGCGCCCAAGCACGACATCGGGGCCGAGGCCGAGGCGCTCCATCACGCCGGGGCGGAAGCCTTCGATCAGCGCATCGGCCCGGCCGAGCAGGTCGAGCACTTCGGCAATGGCCGCCTTGTTCTTGAGGTCGAGCTCGATGACCTTGCGGCCGCGGGTGGCGACCGCCTTCAAATTCTTGCCCGCGCCGACCCGGTCGAGGGTGATGACCTCGGCGCCCATGTCGGCGAGCAGCATGCAGGCGAACGGGCCGGGACCGATGCCGGCGAATTCGACAATGCGGAAGCCGGCGAGCGGGCCCGAGGTGCGAGCGGCGGTTTGGGAGGCGGGCTTGTCGAGCACGTTGGTGTTCCGTTGTTGCTGTGGGATCGATGATGGGAAGCGTCTTGTGCGGTGGTCCGGCGCGCCGGGCGTTACGCCGCGCTATCGTCGAAGGCGCGGTCCGGCGATTGGTGGCCGTGGCAATTGGTGCTGCCGAGCGTCATAAGTCCTCTCCCAGGGCCGTCCGTCTGACGGTATTTTTAATTAGCTGATTAGCTAAATTCTCTCGCCTAATGCGGGATGTGGCAAGCCTTTTTGGCTGGAATGCCAGCAAAACGCGAACGGCGCGCATCGCTGCGCGCCGTCTGCATAGGTTCCGGAAGGATAGCGGCTAGCCCGCCGCGGTCACCGCCCGCTGTCCCATCACCTTCACCAGGTTGGCGCGGTAATCCGCCGAGCCGTGGATGTCGGCGAGCAAGCCGCTCGCCGGGATCGTGACGCTATCGAGCGCCGAGGCCGCCCAGTTCGCCTTCAGCGCCTGCTCGATCGGAGCTACCCGCATCACGCCGTTCTGCGACGCACCGGTCGCGGTGACGCGGATGTCACCCGACTTGGTCTTTGCGACGAACACGCCGGTCAGCGCAAAGCGTGAGGCTGGATTCGGAAACTTCGCATAACCCGCCTTGGCCGGGACCGGGAACGAGACCGCGGTAATGATCTCGCCGTCCTCGAGCGCCGTCGTGAACAGGCCCTTGAAGAAGTCTTCCGCCGCGATCGATCGCTTGTTGGTCTTGACCGTCGCGCCGAGCGCCAGCACCGCCGCCGGGTAATCCGCCGCCGGGTCGTTGTTGGCGAGCGAGCCGCCGATCGTGCCGCGATAGCGCACGGCGGGATCGCCGATCATCGACGCCAGATCGGCGAGCGCCGGGATCGCCTTCTGCACCGCCTCGCTCTGCGCCACGTCGTAATGCGGCGTGGCGGCCTTGATGGTGACCGTGTCGCCCGAAACCTCGATGCCGATCATCTCCTGCACCTTGGAGAGGTCGATCACATCGGACGGCGCGGCGAGACGCTGCTTCATCACCGGGAGCAGGGTTTGTCCGCCGGCGAGGAATTTTGATTCCGCGCCTTTGGCGAAGGTTGCGGCGGCGTCCGCGACCGAGGAAGCGCGGTGATAGTTGGTCTCGTACATGGCTCTTCCTCCCTCAACCGTGAATGGCGTGCCAGACGCGATCGGGCGTCGCCGGCATTTCCAGCTTGTTGTTGCCGATGGCGTCCGTGATCGCGTTGATCACGGCAGCAGAAGCTCCGATCGCGCCGGCTTCGCCGCAGCCCTTGACGCCGAGCGGGTTGCCCGGACACAGCGTCGTGGTGTGGGAGAGCTGGAACGACGGCAGGTCGTCGGCCCTTGGCATGCTGTAGTCCATGAAGGACGCGGTCACGAGCTGACCGGTGCCGTCATAGACCGCGCCTTCAAGCAGCGCCTGGCCGATGCCCTGCGCAAGGCCGCCATGGACCTGGCCCTCGACAATCATCGGGTTGATCAGCCGGCCGAAATCGTCCGCTGCCACGAAGTTGACGAAGGAGGTCTTGCCGGTGCCGGGATCGACCTCGAGCTCGCAGATATAGGCGCCGGCCGGGAAGGTGAAGTTGGTCGGGTCGTAGAACGCCGTCTCCTTCAAGCCGGGCTCCATGCCTTCAGGCAGGTTGTGCGCGGTGTAGGCGGCGAGCGCGACCATCGGCAACGCGATCGACTTGTCGGTGCCGGTAACCTTGAACTCGCCGTTCTCGATCACGATGTCGCTCTCGGACGCCTCGAGCGCATGCGCCGCAATCTTCTTGGCCTTGGCCTCGACCTTCTCCATCGCCTTCACGATCGCCGTACCGCCGACCGCGAGCGAGCGCGAGCCGTAGGTGCCCATGCCGAACTGCACCTTGTCGGTGTCGCCATGGACGATCGAGACCTGGCTGATCGGCACGCCGAGCCGCTCGGCGATGATCTGGCAGAACGTCGTCTCATGACCCTGGCCGTGGCTGTGCGAGCCGGTGAGCACCTCGATGGTGCCGACCGGATTGACGCGGATCTCAGCCGACTCCCACAGGCCGACGCCGGCACCGAGACTGCCGACCGCCTTCGACGGCGCGATGCCGCAGGCCTCGATGTAGCAGGAGAAGCCGATGCCGCGCAGCTTGCCGTCGGCTTTCGCCTTGGCCTTGCGGGCCGGGAAGCCGGCATAGTCGATCGCCTTCATGGCGGCGTCGATCGAGGCATGGAAGTCGCCGATGTCATACGCCATGATGACCGGCGTCTGATACGGGAACTGGGTGATGAAGTTCTTCTTGCGCAACTCGGCCGGATCGATCTTCAACTGCCGCGCTGCCGACTCCATCATCCGCTCGACCAGGTAGCTCGCCTCCGGTCGGCCGGCGCCGCGATAGGCGTCGACCGGCGTGGTGTTGGTGTAGACGCCGATCACCTCGGCGTAGATCGCCGGGATCACATACTGGCCCGACAACAGCGTCGCGTAGAGATAGGTCGGCACCGCCGAGGAGAACAGCGACATATAGGCGCCGAAATTGGCGTGGGTCTTCACCCGCAGGCCAAGGATCTTGTTGTCCTTGTCGAACGCCATCTCCGCCTTCGAGACATGGTCGCGGCCATGCGCGTCGGTGAGGAAGGCTTCCGAGCGATCGCCGGTCCACTTCACCGGGCGCCCCACTTTCTTGGAGGCCCACAGCGCCACCATCTCTTCAGGGTAGATGTAGATCTTGGAGCCGAAGCCACCGCCGACGTCGGGCGCGATCACGCGCAGCTTGTGCTCGGGCGCGATGTTGTAGAACGCCGACAGCACGAGGCGGGCGACGTGCGGGTTCTGCGACGTCGTGTAGAGCGTGTAGTGCTCCTCGGCCTGGTCGTAATGTGCGATGGCCGCGCGCGGCTCCATCGCATTCGGCACCAGGCGGTTGTTGGTGAGATCGAGCGTCACCACGTTGGCGGCCTTGCTGAAGGCATCCTTGACCGCGGCCTCGTCGCCGATGTGCCAGTCATAGACGATGTTGCCGGGGGCTTCAGGATGCAGCTGCGGCGCGCCCGGCTTGATCGCGGCCTTGATGTCGGCCGCCGCGGGAAGCTCTTCGTAATCGACGACGACAGCTTCCGCCGCGTCCTTGGCCTGGTTCTTGGTCTCGGCGATCACGACCGCGACCGCCTGTCCGACGAAGCGCACGGTCTCCGGCGCCATCGCCGGCCACGCGCCCATTTTCATCGGCGAGCCATCCTTCGACGTGATCGCCCAGCCGCAGATCAGATTGCCGACCTTGTCGTCGACGATCTGCTGTCCGGTCAGCACCGCGATCACGCCGGGCATCTTCATGGCCTCGGCTGAATCGATGCCCTTGACCTTGGCATGTGCATGCGGGCTGCGGATGAAGTGAGCGTAGCTCATGCCGACCATTTTGACGTCGTCGACGTAACGTCCTTGTCCGGTGATGAACCGGCGATCTTCCTTGCGCACGACACGTGCGCCAATTCCTTCAACACCCATTGTCTAGTCCTCCCGACCGGAGATTCGATTTGCCGCCGTTTCCATCGAGACCGGCGGTGATGAGCTTGATCGTGTGCGGTGCGCGGGCTGCTATTCGGCGGCCTGCGCGACCTTCATGCGGCCGGCAGCGTCGAGCACCGCCTTGACGATGTTGTGGTAGCCGGTGCAGCGGCAGATGTTGCCTTCGAGCTCGTGGCGAACCGTTTCCTCGTCGAGCTTGCCGCCGTGGCGGTGCACGATATCGACCGCGGACATGATCATGCCGGGGGTGCAATAGCCGCACTGCAAGCCGTGATTGTCGCGGAACGCCGCCTGCATCGGGTGCAGCTCGTCGCCCTTGGCGAGGCCTTCGATCGTGGTGACGTTGCAGCCCGCCGCCTGGCCGGCCAGCATGGTGCAGGATTTGACCGCCCGTCCATCGACATGGACGACGCAGGCGCCGCACTGGCTGGTATCGCAGCCGACATGGGTGCCGGTGAGGTTCAGGTTTTCGCGCAACAGGTGCACGAGGAGGGTTCGGTCCTCGACGTCGACCGAGACCGCCTTGCCGTTTACCGTCAGTTTGACTGTAGACACGCGTTTCTCCCAATAGCTTCGTTATGGGCCCAGTAGACCACGCTTCATGGGGGTCGTAACCGCGATCTAAGTCGTAGTCGCGGCCCTGTCATGAAGGCGCCGGGCAGTGCCTGCGATCCTAGCAGGCAGCCGTTCAAGGGGCAATTTGCAAGCGGCTGCCAGCGTGCTCCGGCGTGACGAAAATGCGCTGCGGCGCAAGCGATTTCCGGCAGTCGCATCGCGCTAGCGGCGCGTCAAAATCGCCGCCGCCGACGCTACTACCTTCCGCCTATAACGACGCAAAAGCGTTGCTGTCATTTTCCTCGCCGACGCAGCGACGAAGATCGCTGGTTCACGAAATTGGGTCGAGAGACGCGCGCGCGATGCATCCATCGCGGCAACGAAACCATATTGGAGGAAGCCAATGAAGCTGAGGAGCGGGATTTTCTTTGCCGGCGTGTCGCTGGTCGCCATGGTGCTGGCAGGCATTGGTGCGTCGAAAGCGAACGATTCCGTCACGAAGGCGGTGTCCGATCCGAACGGATGGGCGATCGCCGGACACGACTACGGCAACACGCGCTTCAGCCCGTTGAAGCAGATCAATTCCGAGAATGCCGGCAAGCTGCAACTGGTCTACTCGCTGTCGCTGGCCTCGCTGCGCTCCAACGAGTCGTCGCCGGTCGTGATCGGCAAGAACCTGTATGTGTCGACGTCATGGGGTCCGAAATACGTCTATGCGATCGATGCCGCGACCGGCGCGCGCAAATGGACCTGGCAGCCCGATATTCCGGACGACGTGCTCCAATATGCCTGCTGCGACGTCAACAATCGCGGCGTGTCCTACGCCGACGGCAAGATCTTCGTCGGCCGGCTTGACGGCAAGCTGACCGCGCTCGACGCCGAGACCGGCAAGGAGCTGTGGACCTCGACGGTGGTCGACTACAAGCAGGGCTCGGTCATCACCTCGCCGCCGCTCGTCGTCCGCGACAAGGTGATCACCGGCTTCGGCGGCGGCGAATACGGCGTCCGCGGCGCGTTGCAGGCGTTCTCGCTCAAGGACGGCAAGCTGCTCTGGCAAACCTACACGGTGCCGGCGCCCGGCGAACCCGGCAGCGACACCTGGAAGGGCGACACCGGGCTGCATGGCGGCGGCGCCGCCTGGCTGGTCGGCTCCTATGATGCCAAGTCCGACACGGTCTACTGGGGTACCAGCAATCCGGGGCCGTGGAATACCGCGGTGCGCTCCACCGGCGACGGCAATTTCGGCAAGCTGACCAACCTCTACACCGCCTCGACGCTGGCGATCGATCCCAACACCGGCAAGATCAAGTGGCACATCCAGGGCACGCCGGCCGATGCCTGGGATTATGACGGCGTCAACGAGCTCTTGCTCGCCGACCTCAAGATCAAGGGCGCCGAGACGCCCGTGCTGATGAAAGCGGACCGCAACGGCTTCTTCTTCGTGGCCAACCGCGAGACCGGCAAGGTGATCTCGGCGGAGAAATACGTCTTCGCCAACTGGGCCAAGAAGTGGGACATCAACACGATGCGGGCGGAAGAGGATCCGGACAAGCGTCCGGGCCCCGGCCACCCTGCCAAGGACATCTGCCCGAACCTGATCGGCGGCAAGAACTGGCAGCCGATGTCGTTCAACCCGCAGACCGGGCTGGTCTACATCCCGAGCAACAATGTCTGCATGGACTGGTCGGTCTCCGATGTGAACTACAAGCGCGGCGTGTTCTATCTCGGCGCCGAATTCCCGACCAAGCCGGGCCCCGGCGGCTTCCTCGGCGAGCTTGTGGCCTGGGATCCGGTCGCCAACAAGAAGGTGTGGAGCATCAAGGAAGACCTGCCGTTCAACGGCGGTACGCTGACGACCGGCGGCAACCTGGTGTTCTCGGGCAATCTGCACGGCGACTTCCGCGCCATCGATGCCAGGAACGGCAAGGTGCTGTGGAGCAAGAACCTCGGCAGCGGCATCGGCGCCGGTCCGGTGACCTACTCGGTCGACGGCAAGCAGTATGTCGCGATCGTGGTCGGACGCACCGCGGCGCTGCCGGCCTTCCTCGGTGACATCGGCAAGAAGATGGTCGCCGCGGCGCCCGAAGGCGGCTCGCTGTTCGTGTTCGCCCTGCAGTAACGATCCTCACGAGGAGGCAGCATTGGCCGTGTCCCGCACCAAGTCGAATGAAGTGCCTTTCTGTGCGCACCGCGTGCAGTTGGGAAAGGCGATCCGGACCGTGCTGCTCTCCGCCACGCTGCTCGCGCCGGCCGTCTCGGCCGGCGCGGACGAAGCAAAACCGCCGCTGCGGCTCTGCGCCGATCCGACCAACCTGCCGTTCTCGAGCGACGAGCCGGGCAAGCCCGGCCTCTATCTCGAGATCGGCCAGGCGGTGGCGCAAAAGCTCGGCCGCACGGTGAGCTATAGCTGGTACAAGTCCTATTTCGGCAAGCGCACCGTGCGCGAGACGCTGCTCAGCAAGCAGTGCGACGCCATGGTCGGCCTGCCCTTGATCGACGATTTCATGGGGCCGGCGGTGATCTTCTCGAAGCCGATCGCCCATGAGGGTTACGCGCTGGTCGGCGCCAAGGATCGCGCGAAGGATCGCAAGCTCGCCGGCATCGACGACCTCAGACAGGGGATTGCGGGTTGCGGTGCAGTATCAGTCGACGCCGCAGAACCTGCTCGCATCGCGCGACGATATCCAGAAGGTCACCGTGCTCAGTCCGGAGGAGGGCATGGCGGCCCTTGACCAGGGCAAGGTCGACATCGCCTTTATCTGGGCGCCGGTGGCGGGCTGGCTGAACAAGACCAGCTATGGCGACAAGTATCAGATCGTCTCGACCGAGGGTGACGGCCTGCTCTGGGCGACCGCGATCGGCTTCGCCAAGGCGTCCGGCGCGCTGCGCGATGAGGTCGACGGCGTGCTGCCGTCGCTGCAGCCGGACATTGCCGCCCTGTTTGCCAAATATGGTGTGCCGAACGGCGCCCCGGTCAAGTTCGGCCAGGCGGTCCCGGCGATGACGTCGTCTGTCGGCGCGAGCGAGCCGGTCACGGTCGGGCAGGCGGCCGCGGCCGAGAAACCGGTTCAGACCGCAGTTGCTGCGACCGGGGATGCCAAAGGGGATGCAAAGGCGGGTCGGGAGGTCTTCAACGGCACCTGCGCCCATTGCCACGGCCCGGACGCGGTGCAGGCCGAGCGAAAGATCGACCTCAGGCTGCTCAAGAAGCGCTATGCTGACGACATGGAATCGACATTCTGGAAGACGGTCCATGACGGGCGGCCCGCCAAAGGCATGCCGGCCTGGAAGGATGTCTTCAGCGACGACGAGCTCAGAAACGTATATGCCTATCTGCAGAGCGTGCAGGACACCGGCGGGTCGAACTAGCCGCGGATATCGGCAAATGGCAGTACGAGGGTCCTCATGATGGGGTTCCTGATCATCGACGATCATCCCCTGTTCGGGGAGGCGCTTGGCAACGCCATCCGCATCTCGCATCCCGATGCCCGGATCTATGAGGCCACCTCGATCAAGGGCGCGCTCGGCATCCTCGCCAGCGAGCCGAACATCGATCTCGCGCTGCTCGATCTGCTGCTGCCCGACGTGGTCGGCTTCTCCGGCTTCCAGAAGCTCAGGGACCGCTATCCGCGGCTGCCGATCGCCATCGTCTCGAGCGAAGAGGACAAGCACACCATTCGCGAGGCGCTGGAAATGGGTGCGGTCGGCTATCTGCCGAAGTCGACCTCGCTCGGCGAACTGTCGCAGGCGATCGCGCGTGTGCTGAGCGGGTCGGTCTCGGCGCCGCGCGATTTCGTCGCGGTCGGCGCGCTGGATCAATCCGAGACGGCGCGGACGCTGCGCGAGCGGATCCAGAAGCTGACGCCGCAGCAGATTCGCGTGCTGCATCTGATCATCCGCGGCCTGCAGAACCGCGAGATCGCGTCCGAGCTCAAGCTCGCGGAATCCACGGTGAAGGCGCATGTCACCGAGATCCTGCGCAAGCTGAAGCTGTTCAGCCGCAACAAGGCGATTATCGAGCTCGGCAAGATTCCGTTGCCGGTCCTTGAAACCAGCGCGGGTACGAAGGCGGAGAAGGCGCCCTAGGCGTGCTGCACCGCGAGGCACACGCATGAAGGTTCTGCCTATAGGCTGCCGGTCGGCTTTGAGATAACGTCGTGAGCATCATGGCTGGCATCAGCGATCCGAGGGAGGACGGCGCAGCATTGACCACGACCGCGCCCACGACGGCGTCCCTGGCGAACGAGCCGCCGCCCGGCAAGGCGAGTGCGCCTCGACTGCTGATCGTCGAGGATCACCCGCTGTTTCGCGCCGCCTTGATCGGCGTGATCGCGGTCGAGTTTCCCGATGCCGAGGTGCTGCAGGCGACCTCGATCGACGGCGCGCTGGATGTGATCGCCGCGCGCGACGGCCTCGATCTGATCCTGCTCGATCTGTCGATGCCGGGGACCACGGGCCTGCTCGGCGCCTACCGGGTGCGCGCCGCCGCGCCGCGCAGCGCTCTGGTGATCGTGTCGGCGCATGACGATTCCCGGATCGTCGGCGGCGCGATCTCGCTCGGCATTTCCGGCTACATCCCGAAGTCGACGCCGAAGCTCGAGCTGGCGCGCCTGCTGCGCGGCATCCTCGAAGGCGAGGTCTGCCTGCCGACGCGCTTCCGCGATACCGCCGCCGCGCGGAAGGCCCAGGCCGAGACACGGGAGCTGGTGCAGCAGCTCGGCCTGTTCACCGCGCAGCAGCTTCGCGTGCTCGACATGATCTGCCGCGGTTTGCAGAACAAGCACATCGCCTATGAACTCGATATCTCCGTCACCACCGTGAAGGTGCATGTCTCGGAGATCCTGCGCAAGCTCGGCGTGCGCAGCCGGACCGAGGCGATCATCGCGCTATCGAAGCTCGATTTCGGCAAGCAGGACCATGCGCCGGTGACGGCCTCGTCGCACAACGCTGAATCATAGCCGCGCGCCGGACTGCTCCGCCGCCAGCAGGAACGACAGCAGCGAGCGCATCTCGGCGGGCTTGATCGGCTTCTTCAGGAGTTCGTGGCCGAAGGCCGAGACGTCGGACGCGGCCTTGGCCGAGTAGTCGGCGGTGACGATGATCGCCGGAACCTTGGCGTTGATCTCGCCGCGGATCACGTCGACGGCCTGGATGCCGGTCTCGCCATTGTCGAGATGCAGGTCGGCGATGATGGCGTCGGGAATGCCATCCAGCGCATGGATGCGCTCGAGCGCCTCGGTCTTGGAGATCGTCACCGCGACATCGCAGCCCCATTTCTCCAGCAGATGGGCGAGGCCCTCGGCGCTCGACAAATCGTTCTCGATCAGCAGGATCTTGGCGCCCTCCATGCCGCCATAGCGATAGTCGACGCTGGCCTGTTCGCGCACCGGAAGCGCAACCGGATCGAGGGTGCGGGGCACGGTGACCGAGAACACCGAGCCCTTGCCGGCGCGCGAACTCAGCCTGATGTTGTGCCCGAGCAGGTCGGCGAACCGGCGCACGATCGAAAGGCCGAGCCCGATGCCGGCCTTGTCGCCGGCACTGGTCTCGCCGCGCTGGAATTCGACGAAGATCGCCTCGCGCTGGGCTTCCGGGATGCCCGGCCCGGTGTCGTGCACCTCGATGCAGATGTCGTCGCCCTTGGCCCGGCATCCCATCAGCACGGTGCCGCGCTGGGTGTAACGCAGCGCGTTGGCGACAAGGTTCTGCAGAATCCGGCGCAACATCAGCGGATCGGAGCGCACCACCGCCGACGACGGCATGATCCGGAAACCGAGATTGCGCTTGGCGGCGGTCGCGACAAATTCCTGCTCCAGCGCCTCGAACAGCGCGGCGATCGCGACCGGACCGAATTCGGGCCGGAGCACGCCGGCATCGAGCTTCGAGATGTCGAGCAGTGTCCGCAGCATGTCTTCCAGCGTCGCCAGCGAGCGGTCGATCTGGTCGGTCAGCGCGACGCTCTTGGGCTCACTGGCCATTTCGGCGAGCGCGGACAGCGTCAGCCGGGCCGCATTCAGCGGCTGCAGCAGGTCATGGGTCACCGACACCAGCACCGATGATTTCAGCGAGCTGGCCGCCTCGGCCTGCTGCTTGGCCTGCAGCAGGCGTCCATTGGTCTTTTCCAGCGATTGCAGCGCCTGCTTGAGCTGCTGGGTGCGGTCGCGCACCTGCTGGTCCAGCGCAATGGCGGTCTCGAACAGCGAAAAGGCATTGAGCTGCTGGTCGGTCGACCGTTCGACGCGCGACATCAGCGCCGCGTTGATCTTGCGCAGCTTCTCGGCTTCGCGTTCGAGGGCCGCAGTGCGCGTGGTCTTGCTGTCGGTCATTACGGCGCGATCGCCCGCTTGCCGATGGCGATGCCGGTCAGCGTCTGGTTGACATGCATGGAGCGATACTGCTCGCCATAGGTCTGAAAGCCAATCACTTTGTTGCGGCGGTAGAGCTCCGACATCTCCCGCGACAGCTGGCGCTGTTCGACATCGAGCCGGCGCAGCACGCATTCGAAGCCGATGAACATCGAGACCTCGCCGAGATCCTCGGTCAGCTCCTTGAGCAGGCGGCTGGTCACGTCGATCGGATCGCGCTCGCGTGCCACCGTCAGCACCATGCCCTCGTCGATGGCGCAGAAGAATTGCAGCGATCCATCCGGATTGGTGCGCTGTATCGACCGCGCGTAGTAGGCGCCACCGACCCGGACCAGCACCGGATGCGCGGCGAAGGAGAACAGTTCGAGCTTGCTGTCGCTGAGGCCCACGGCGCGAGAATATTCCAGCGCCGCCGGCTCGGCATTCAATTCCTTGACGATGCGGTGCTCGGTGTCGGCCTCGGTCACCACCATCTTGGTCGAGGTCGGCTCGAAGTGGTCGCACTTGAAGGTGCGGAATGGCAGCCGGGTCCGGATCAGGATCAGGACGGCAGCGTCGGTAAAGGCCTCGCCGCCATGGAAGACCCAGGACTTCTCGAAGCGCAATCCGTCGCCGGCGGAGCCGCCGACCACCGGGATGTCGCCGAGCGAGGCGTAGATCGCCGACATGATGGTCTCCTCACGCTGGCACATGCCGTCGATGAAGAGCAGCCCGAAGGAATCCTCGGTGTGATCGCAATGCTCGGTGCGTTGCGCGAATTCATTCTGCAGCTCGGTGCAGATCGAGCGGCCATGGTCGACCCGAAAGGTCGAGAGCTCGAACAGCGGCCTGGCCGCGATGACGAAATCGGCCGCGTTGAAGCCCATTGCGACCACACTGTCCTCGTCCCAGCCGCGGGGCGAGAGTTCGCCGGCCGTCGTACAGCCGAAGATCGGGGCGTCTGGCATCCGGCGGGACAGCTCGGCAATGAAGTCTTGCGGGTCATAGAACGGCGACACGAACACCACGAGCATGGCAAGCTTCGCGGCCGCCAATTGGCGCGCGATCTCGTCGGCGGCTTCCCGCGGCCCGCCGGTCTTTGCCTGCACCACGACAATGCTGTCGGTGGCGCTGCCGTTCTCCTTCGCCAAAGGCGTTCTCCCTGACCAGAATTTTTTGCTTTTCTGGGCGCGGCCGGTTGAACCCGCGCAGGCCGTAAGGGCGTCCGGGCCACATCGCGATGCTTCGCGGTCCGGCCTGTCTTTATATTCTAGGTCGTGAGGGGGAATGTCATAAGCCGGCCGGCTCCGCCGGCAGCGACGCTCGCCGCGAGCGCCAACGGCGCCGCTCGACGCGATGACATGGGACACCTCCCGATGTGTTCTCCCGGCCCGGGCAGGGACAGGTTTGATCGGTTCTAAAGTATCGGGTCGGACCCGCGCGTCAATCACCTTGCCCACCCTCCCGGCTCGACCAAGGTAGTACCGCGGCCAGCCGAGAGGTCGCTGCCCATTTACCGGGCCTTATCGATTCTGCCTTAGTTTTGCCCTCCGGGGTCTGGGGCGCGTGGCTGCCGGACCCCGTGTGGTTTTCAGAATGAAGACGGGGGTTGGAATGCCGGGACTGAAGCGATCGCTGTCGATCAGGTTCCCAACCCTCCGATTTCGCGCCAAGATCATGCTCGGCTTTGCCGTCACGCTGGCGTTGTCGGCAGCCACCATGGGCTTTGCCTATATGGGCTTCGAGCGGGTCTCCGCCGGCGTCGGCTCCTATCGGCAGAGCGTCGCGGAAGCCGATCTCGCCCGCAACATCGATCGCGAACTGATCTCCTACCGTTCGCTGGCGCGCTACTTCGTTGCGACCGGCAAGGAGGAGGACGCCAAGGCGGCGCTCGCCGCCGAGGCCAGCCTGAAGGACGCCATCACGGCGTCGATGAAGGGCACCACCAACCCGGCCCGGCTTAATCAGGTCACCAAGCTCGAGCGCGAATTCCGCGCCTTCACCAAGATCTTTGCCGAGATCGTCAGGCTCAAGAACGACAGCGCCCAGACCGCGCAGAACCAGCTCGTCCGCAGTGCAACCTCGATGCGCTACAAGCTGGACGATCTGCCGAGCAACGCCGATGACACCGAGCTGGAGGCAATCCAGTTCGGCGCCAAGAAGCTGGCGGACCAGCTCCAGTCGATCACCGGGGCCGTCACCACCTTCGTCGTCAATGGCGACAAGACGGTCGCCGCCAGCGCGCTGGCCCGGCTCAAATTCACCGAGAATCTGCTTAAGGCGATCACGTCGAAGAACGATCGGATCACGCAAGGGGTGAAGGACATCAATGCGCTGCTGTCCGAATACCGCGCAGCGCTTGCCAAGCTGATCGAGAATGCGAAATCGATCGACGAATTGACCGTTGAGATGACGGAATCCGCGGCTGCGATCAGCCAGGGCGCGGCGGCCATGAAGTCCGATCTGCTCGCCGACCAGAAGCGGCTTGAAGATGAAACGCACACGATGATCGGTGAGACCGAGCAGCTGATCCTGATGCTCGCCGCCGGCAGCTTCGTGCTCGGATTGGTGTGGGCGTTCCTGCTCGGCAAGGGCATCTCGCGGCCGATCGCTGCGATGTGCGCGGCGATGCGCGAGCTCGCGGCGGGCAATTTCGACGTCGTGCTGCCGGGTCTCGGCCGTCGCGACGAACTTGGCGAAATGGCCGGCGCGGTGGAAGAATTCAAGGTCCAGGCGGTCGCCAAGGCCGAGCGCGACGCCGCGACCCAGGAAGCGCAGAACAAGGCGAGCGCGACCGCGCGGCGCGCAGAACTCATCCGTTTTGCCGACGAATTCGAATCCGCCGTCGGCTCGATCGTCTCCAACGTGTCGGCGTCCGCCGTGCAGCTCGAATCCGCGGCCGGCACGCTGACCCGGACTGCGGAGACCACGCAGAACCTGTCGAGCCAGGTGGCCGGCGCCTCCGAGGAGGCTTCCAGCAACATGCAGTCGGTCGCCTCTGCGACCGAGGAATTGTCCGCGTCCGTCGACGAGATCGGCCGCCGTGCCAAGGAATCCAGCCAGATCGCCGATTCTGCCGTGCGCCAGGCCGAGCAGACCGACGCGCGGATCGGCAAGCTCTCGCGCGCCGCGCAGGAGATCGGCGACGTCGTCAAGCTGATCACGGCGATTGCCGAGCAGACCAATCTCCTGGCGCTGAACGCCACCATCGAGGCCGCGCGTGCCGGCGATGCCGGCCGCGGCTTCGCGGTGGTTGCCGCCGAGGTGAAGTCGCTGGCGAGCCAGACGGCGAGAGCCACCGACGAGATCTCCACCCACATCTCGGGCATGCAGGCCGCGACCCAGGAATCGGTCGCCGCGATCAAGGAGATCGGCGGCACGATCGGCCAGATCTCCGGTATAGCGACCAACATCGCAAGCTCGGTCGAGCAGCAGAGCGCGGCAACGCAGGAGATCGCGCGCAGCGTGCAGAACGTCGCGCAAGGCACCCAGGAAGCCGCCTCCAGCGTCACCCAGGTCAATCGCGGTGCGACTGAGACCGGAGCCGCCTCCGAAGAGGTGCTGAATTCGGCCCGCTCACTGTCGGTCGAGAGCTCGCGGCTGCGCGAGGAGCTCGACCGCTTCATGGCGAACATCCGCGCAGCGTAAGTTCGCCGCGTAATCTCCGTCGTCCCGGCGCAGGCCGGGACCCATAACCACCGCTGTTTGTTGGCGTAAGGATAACTCGCCGCTTGCTCCTTCCGATGGCCGCGGCGTATGGGTCCCGGCCTGCGCCGGGACGACACCGTTAGTTGACGAGACGCCGGGGGGTTAATCCCGACCGAACTGATGCTTCAACTCGAGCTTGGCGCGCTCCAGCCGTGACCGTTCGGTCTTCGGCAGCGTCTTGCCGGCGCGATTGATATAGAACGTCAGCATCGAGAGCGCCGAACGATAGGCGCCGCTCTTGCGGCGCTTGCTGTGCTCGGCGGATTGCTTCAGCGATAATGCGATCTTCCTCGCGCTGGTCTGCTTGAACACGCCGTGCTTGAGGTCGAGCGCGTCGCTCTCCTTTGTCACCCGCTGCGACCAGCGCTTCGGCGTTGTTGTCCCTGCACCACGCTTGCGACGCGCCGTGCTTGCGGCGCGTGCCGACGATTTTTTCGCTGACTTTCTTGTCGTCTTGCGCGTCGCTTTCTTGCCTGCGGCCATCGATGCCTCCGTGGCTTTCGAGCCGAGAACGGTTCGCCACGATCCCGGTTCCTGTGCCGCATTGCGGGAACCGTTGCCGGCCTGCGGAGTTAATATGGTGTGGCGGGCACTCCGTTTGCCGCAATCCTGGGAGCGAGAACCTTGGAACGCACCGTTCCGGGGATTTTCTCATTGGTCCAATCTGATGACACTGCAGCGGACACAGGTGAGCTCTGCGACGACGCACGAGGCCGCGGCGCAGGCCGCCCCGAGCGACGACCGCATCATCGAGACGTCGATTCCGGTTCGGCTCGACAATCTGCGCTGGAGCGGCTTTCACACCCGTGTCGTGCTCGCGCTCGGCATCACCTGGATCCTCGACGGGCTCGAAGTGACGCTCGCGGGCGCGTTGTCGGGCGCGCTGAAGGACAGCCCGGCCATGAGCTTCTCCAACGCCGATGTCGGGCTTGCCAGCAGCGCCTATCTCGCCGGCGCCGTGCTCGGCGCGCTCGGCTTCGGCTGGCTCACCGACCGGATCGGGCGCAAGAAGCTGTTCTTCATCACGCTCGCCGTGTATCTCTCCGCGACCGCCGCGACCGCGTTGTCGTGGAACGTCGCGAGCTACGCGCTGTTTCGCTTCCTCACCGGCGCCGGCATTGGCGGCGAATACACCGCGATCAATTCGACCATCCAGGAACTGGTGCCGGCGCGCTATCGCGGGTGGACCGATCTCGTCATCAACGGCAGTTTCTGGATCGGTGCTGCGATCGGCGCGCTGAGCGCGATCGTCCTGCTCGATCCTGCCTTCCTTGCGCCGGACCATGGCTGGCGGATCGCCTATTTCACCGGCGCGTTGCTCGGCCTTGTCGTGCTGTTCATGCGGATGTGGATTCCGGAAAGCCCGCGCTGGCTGATGATCCATGGGCGCCCCGAGCAGGCCCACAAGATCGTCGCCGATATCGAGACCTCCGTGCTCGGTCACGAACAACCGAGCGACGACTTCGAGAAGATCAAGCTGCGGATGCGCGATCACACGCCGCTGCGCGAGGTCGCGGTGACGCTGTTCTCCACCTACCGGCAGCGCTCGCTGGTCGGGTTGACGCTGATGGCCGCGCAGGCGTTCTTCTACAATGCGATCTTCTTCACCTTCGCGCTGATCCTGACCGATTTCTTCGGCATCGCCGCCAGCAATGTCGGCTGGTACATCCTGCCGTTCGCCGCCGGCAATTTCCTCGGGCCGCTGCTGCTCGGCCGTCTGTTCGACACGCTTGGCCGCCGCACCATGATCACGCTGACCTATGGCGTGTCGGGCGTGCTGCTGGCGTTGTCCGGCTATCTGTTCTCGATCGGCGTGTTCACGGCGCAGACCCAGACCATCGCCTGGATGGTGATCTTCTTCTTCGCTTCGCCGGCCGCAAGCGCCGCCTATCTCACGGTCAGCGAGACGTTTCCGCTGGAGGTCCGCGCGCTCGCGATCGCCGCCTTCTATGCGATCGGCACCGGCATCGGCGGCGTGATCGGACCGGCGCTGTTCGGCGTGCTGATCGACACCGGATCGCGCAACAGCGTCTTCGCCGGCTACCTCCTGGGGTCGGCACTCATGATCGTCGCCGCGTTGGTCGCATGGCGCTATGCCGTCGCGGCCGAGCGAAAATCGCTCGAATCTGTCGCGCGACCGTTGGCATCTGTGGAGTAGAATAAAGATGAAGCATGGATTGGCCGAAATGCCGCTGGATGATGACATGACCTCCGACGCGCCGGCGTCGCTGATTCCGCCGCTGGCGCAGACCGCGGTGCTGCTCGATATCGACGGCACCTTGCTCGATTTCGCGCCGACGCCGCGCGAGGTCTGGGTGCCGCCGGAACTGTCGACGACGCTGAAGCAACTGCACGAGCGCACGGGCGGTGCGCTGGCGCTGGTCTCTGGCCGCTCGCTCAACGACATCGACCTGATCTTCGCGCCCGAGGTGTTTCCCGCGATCGGCGGCCATGGCGCGGAAATGCGGCTGCAGCCGGACAGCGAGGCGGTTGCTGCGCATGCGCCGCCGCTCGACAAGGAATTGAAGCGCCGCCTTGCCGCGATCGCCAAGCTCAGCCCCGGCATTCTGCTTGAGGACAAGGGCTATTCGCTGGCGCTGCATTACCGGCTGGCGCCGCAGGCCGAGAAGGCGATCTATGAAGCGGTGTCGCTGATCCGCGCCGAGCTGCCGAATGCGCCGATCGAGGTGCTACCGGGCAAGAGCGTCTGCGAGATCAAGCAATCCGGCTTCACCAAGGCGACCGGCGTGCTCGAGCTGATGACGCATGAGCCGTTCAAGGGGCGCCGCCCGTTCTTCATCGGCGACGACGTCACCGACGAGACTGTGTTTGCGATCATGCCCGATTTCGGCGGTCTCGCCTTCTCCGTCGGCCGCCACGCGACCGGCGTCGCCGGACATTTCGGCGGGCCGGGCGATGTGCGTGAATTCCTCGCGCGTCTGCTCGACGTTGATAGGGACGTGAGTCTGTCCTAACCGAACCACATTCATCGCAACCGATTCGAATGCGGTGCTTTTGCGTCGCGCGAGCGACCTCGCGTGCAATTTTCTTTTCGCGAGTTCCCGCGAGTTCCTTCGCGTTTCGTCAGAATTTGGTTTCATTTGGGAGATTCCTTGATCAGGAACCATCTTGATGAATGGTTGTTAATACGCGAGTTGACCAACAGGAGGGGACCTGGTGAACCTCGTCGTCGTATCGAACCGCGTCTCGCGCGGAAAACCCAATGAACCCATGACGGGGGGGCTGGCTGCGGCATTGTTGCCGGTGGTGGAAAAGACAGGGGCAATATGGGTTGGTTCCAGCGGACGCGTCCGCGACGGGAACCTGAAGGAACCTTTTGCGGAAGTCGAAGCTCTCGGTGCGGGCGCGCTGGCGATGCTCGATCTGCCGGCCGCGCACTATGGCGGCTACTACGAAGGCTTTGCCAATTCGGCGCTGTGGCCGGCGATGCATTCGCGCGCCGATCTGATTCGTGCGTCGCATGCGGACTATGCGAGCTACCGCGAGGTGAACGCGTTCATGGCGCGCGCGCTGCTGCGGTTCCGCAAGCCTGATTCCGTGTTCTGGATCCAGGATTACCACTTCCTCGCGCTCGGCGCCGAGCTGCGCGATCTCGGCGTGACGCAGCCGATCGGCTTCTTCCTGCACACGCCGTGGCCGGCGCGCGCGGTGATCGCAGGCGTGCCCAATCATCGCGAGCTGATCGAGGCGATGCTGTCCTATGACCTGATCGGTTTCCAGACCGATGAGGACTGCGAGAACTTCCTGAGCTACGTGCGGAACGATCTCGGGTTCGAGGTGCGCGACGGCGCAATCAATTCGCCGTTCGGCCGCACCCGCGCCGCGGTGTTCCCGATCGGCATCGATCCCGGGAAGTTCGCGCAGCAGGCGACCAAGGCGATGACGCATCCCGACGTGACGCGGCTGCGGCGCAGCCTCAACGGCGAGAAGCTCGCGATCGGCGTCGACCGGCTCGACTATTCCAAGGGCCTCGTCAACCGCATCAAGGCGTTCGACCGGATGTGGTCGCTGTATCCGAACCTGAAGCGTTCGGTGTCGCTGTTGCAGATCGCAACGCCCTCGCGCGGCGCGATCGAGGCCTACGGCAATCTCGCGAGCGAGGTCGCCAAGCTCGTCACCGACGTCAACGGCGTGCATGGCGAGGTGGACTGGACCCCGATCCGCTATCTCAACAAGGGCTTTGGCCAGGGCGTGCTCGCAGGCCTCTACCGCACCGCGCAGGTCGGCGTCGTGACGCCGCTGCAGGACGGCATGAACCTCGTCGCCAAGGAATATGTCGCCGCGCAAAATCCGGCCGACCCTGGCGTCCTAGTGCTGTCGAAATTCGCCGGTGCGGCGAACGAGCTCGACGCCGCGCTCGTGGTCAATCCGCACGACATCGACGGCATGGCGCGCGCGCTGGCGACGGCGCTCGCGATGCCGCTGACCGAGCGTCGGATGCGCTGGGAAGCAATGATGGAGAAGCTCAACAGCGGCACCATCCAGCAATGGTTTGCCGACTTCACCGAGGCGCTGCAGGATACGCACAGTGCGGCAAACGCGGCGCTGCCGGAGCCTCCAACCCTGTGGCCGCGCCGCACGGCGGATTTTGCCGCGCGATATCACTGACCAGACATCAAGCTTGCGGGATCGGCACGTTATGTCGCCCATCCCGTTTCCTGTCGTCCCGGCTCTAGGCCGGGACGACAGCGAGAATGCGGAGCGGCCCGCGGGTCGCGCATCCGCGTTCCCGCCGCATGATTTGTTCGAGTCTTGCCCTTCATTCCGCCCTCTTCCGAAGCAGATGGCCCAGGGAGGGTCGGGTGCCGATCGCACCATGACGAAGGCAATGGATCGGCTGCATTGCTTGATTTGCGCCGGTCACCGACTACCCACCGGCCAGAATCGCGCGCAACGGCGTGGCCGTCGCCGACCTTGCCGCCAATTTACCCAATATTTTCAATCCATTGGGGAAATTTCGCGCTCCGGCCCCGCGCTCCCTTGCAAAATCCGCCTCAGCCCTTCAAGAGAGGCCTCCCGGAGAGATGGCCGAGTGGCTTAAGGCGCACGCTTGGAAAGCGTGTGTGCGGGAAACCGTACCGTGGGTTCGAATCCCACTCTCTCCGCCATTTCTACGCTACGGCTCTCCACCGTATCCAATTGTTCGAATCCACCGAGAATCTGGCGAAGATTTACGCGATGCTGCGCGATTCATCGCTCAAGGCCGTAGTTTTCACAGTGAGTTCGGAGGAAGGTTCTTCCGCCACTAAACTCTTCTCCTCTCTGTCCCACTGCTCTAATCGACAGAAAAACAACGAGCAACGCGATGAAGGCTATTGCGGCTAGTCCGCGATGGTACCCCTAGTCGCCGCCCAAACCGTAGGTTTTGGCTGTGGGTTCGGAGGATGGATTCTGCGAGGGAGACCGACGGTCACACTGTTCGCGCTGCATGCGACCATGGCAGGACCTGCTCATTGCCAACGCCGAAAGATGACGCTGGCGTTGACGCCTCCGAATCCGAATCCATTCGAAATCGCATGCTCCATGGGCATGCGCCTTGCCTCGCGGCCAACGATGTCGACGCCTTCGGCCGCCGTGTCGACATGGTCGAGATTGAGAGTTGGCGGCGCCACCTGGTCGCGTAGTGCGAGGATCGTGAAGATCGCTTCGGCTCCGCCGGCTGCGCCGAGCAGATGACCGGTTGCCGATTTGGTGGCGCTCACGGCAATTTTTCCGTCGCGGCCGAACACGGCCTTGATTGCTTCCAGTTCCGAAACGTCGCCAACCGGCGTCGAGGTGGAATGGGCGTTGAGATGCTGGATGTCACCGGGCGTGAGGCTGGCCTGCCGCAACGCGGCTTCCATGGCACGGCGCGCTCCGTCACCGTCCTCCGGTCCTGACGTGATGTGGTAGGCATCGGCCGTCGTGCCATAGCCGACGATTTCGGCGAGCGGTTTGGCGCCGCGGCGGATCGCATGCTCCAGCTCTTCAATGACGAGGATACCGGCGCCTTCGCCCATGACGAAGCCGTCGCGGTCGCGATCGAAGGGGCGGGACGCGCGCGCCGGCGTGTCGTTGAAGCCGGTCGAAAGCGCCCTGGCGGAGGCGAACCCGCCAAGGCTCACGAGGTCGATGCAGGCTTCCGCGCCACCGCAAGTCGCAACGTCGGCTTCTCCGGTTCGGATGAGACGTGCGGCATCGCCGATCGCTTGCACGCTGGCAGCGCAGGCGGTGACCGGTGTACCGATCGGCCCCTTGAAGCCGTAGCGGATCGAGATGTGGCCGGCCGCGAGATTTGCGAGGAAGGACGGCACGGTGAAAGGCGAGAGGCGCCTCACGCCGCGCTGGTCGGTGGTGCGAACCGCCTCGACGATCGCTGGAAAGCCTCCGATGCCGGATGCGATCACGGTAGCCGTGCGCTCCATGGCATGCGCGTCCGAAGGGATCCACGCTGCCTGTGCAATGGCCTCGGATGCGGCGGCGAGAGCGAACAGGATGAAGCGATCCATCCTCCGCTGATCTTTGGGAGGAACGACCATATCCGGATCGAAGCCTCCATCGGCGTCGTTGGCCTTCATCGGAACGATTCCGGCGATTCGTGCGGGAAGGACAGCCGCCCATTCCGGGAGCGCCGCAAGTCCTGAGCGCGCCGCGAGCAGCCGCGACCAAACCAGCTCACTGCCGCAGCCCAGCGGTGACACGATCCCCAGACCCGTAACGACGATGCGACGCATGATGAGATGACCTTCGAGGTCGGCTTGGCTGACGGTCGGGAAATTGGCGCCTTTCGGCAGCGTCAGCGTTTACGATTGCAATCGATGAACATGGTCATCAGGTGATCCAATCGGTGTCGTTCGAGACTGGATCTGAAGACCTTTGACCTCGCGCTCAAGCTTTGCGACACGATTTTCCAGCCTGAACATGTAGTCGCCGCGCGGATCATCCATGCCGAGGGCCTCGGCCCATTCATTCAAGCTTTGCCAAACGCGCTTGAACATCGTTGCGCACTCCTATGCTAGATCATTGCTGTCATTCTGTTGCCAGTATCACGCGAGCCAGCTCCGACGGATTCTCGACGGCTGAGAAATGGCCGGTATTTTTCAGCGTCATCATCTGGGCGGCAGGGATCAGCGACCGCGTGCGTTCGCGCTCATCTGGCCGCGACCAGTCGCTATCGCCGTAAATGAGGGTCACGGGCGCCGAGATCTGCCGGTAGTAATCGCGCGCCCTGCCCCAGGATCGCCATCCCGCCAGCACCTTGCGCGCGATCCGCTTGTATCCCGGGCGGCGGGCGACTTCATCGAACTCCGCAAGCAGATCGGCCGGCAGTTTGCGCGGGTCGTGATATCCGCCGCCCATGATCTTGCCGAGGATCATCTTGTTTTCGAGCGACGCATTCACCGCACCGAGCAGCGGGATCTGCAAACTTCCGATGATGAAGTTCGCGAGCCAGTTGCCGCGCCGAATACCGTCCCCGTAGCGGGCTTCGTAGTCGTAGGGGTTGATCGCATAGACCCGCTTCACACGCTGCGGAAGCGAGGCTGCCACCGTGAGGGCCAATGCCCCGCCGATCGACTCGCCGACAATCGTGACGTTCGAAAGGTTTAGCTCCTCGATGAAGCGAATGACGGCCTGCCGAAAGTAGGGTTCGTCGAAGTCCGCGCTTGGATCGATTGGCGAGTGTCCATGTCCCGGCAGGTCAAGGGCATACACCGTGTGCGATGTCGCAAGGAGCGGCGCAAGGCTCCTGAAATATTCGAGCTGCGTGCGGATTGTGTGCAAGAGGAGCAACGGAGGCCCGCTGCCCGTCTTTTGAAAACGTACGCTTAGCTTGTCCGATATTTTCAGCAAACTTGGTTTGAGTTCAGTCACGCTGAGTTCTCTGTGCTTTGAGGGGGCGATCTTCAAGCGGCAGCGGCTTCGCGAACGTGTTCGACGGCCGCATTCTGAAAGGCCTGAGCGAGATCCGGGTCGTTGACGGCGCGCGCTAGCGTCATGGCGCCGACCATCGTCGACAGAACGACCATGGCCTTCCTGTTGGAATCCTCGCCGTCGGTCTTGGGAAGCAAGGGGGCGAGGACTTCGAGGTACGCCTTGATGCCCTCTTCGAACGCAGCTTTCACGCCGGCCCCCTGCCTGGCGGCGTCCGAGCCGAGCGCCACGACGGGGCAACCGTCCAGTTTTTCTTCGCGATGGCCCGCACTCAGGTAGAACGCGATCACCGCCCCAAGCGGATCATCAGGATTCTCCGCGATCGCGGCCGACCACCGTTCTGAAGCGCTCTCCAATGCGCGTTTGGACGCCTGTGCCGCCAAGTCCTCCTTGGACTCGAACTGCTTGTAGAAAGCGCCTTGGGTTAGCCCCGCTCCCTCCATCAGATCCTTCAGCCCGATGCCATCAAACCCGCGCTCTCTGAAGAGGCGGCTGGCCACGTTGATCACGGTCTGGCGGTTCTCCGCGGCCTGAATGCGACTCACGCGCATCGTGGATCTCCATTTGGATTTCGTTCGAACTCTATATCTCAGATAGAGTTCGAATGCAATCTATCAAGTGGGGTGCCCGGGATGAGCGCGGCTGGAGGGCCGAAATCACCCGATTTTCTCGCGATAACATTCTCGTTAGGGCGCTAAATTAGATTGCGGTCACACTCTAAGCTAGTTATAGAGTTCGAACGAAATCTAAATGGCATGGAGACGGCGATGAAAAAGAGCAGACTTGTGGTCTTGGCAGGTGTCCTTGTCGCGGCGTCCGGAGCAGCCGTCTTCGCTACTCTCGCCATTCCTGCTCATGAAGCCTCCGCAGCGCGTGACCCGAGGCAGGACCCGCCCGTGGTCAGCTTGGTGAGCGCCGCGCGGGTGAGCGGATCCGAACGCGGCTTCACAGGTACGATCGGCGCGAGGGTGGAAAGCAACCTTGGCTTTCGCGTCGCCGGTAAGATCGTCGAGCGGCTCGTGAATGTTGGTGAGCAGGTCAAAGCCGGGCAGCCGCTGATGCGGATCGATGAAACCGACCTCCGCCTTGCGCTTACGGCGAAGCGCAACGCGGTTGCCGCGGCGCGCGCAACAGTCGTTCAGACGGAAGCTGACGAGCGACGATACGCCAACCTGGTCAACGACGGATGGACTCCCAAACAGCGCTACGAGCAGGCGAAGGCTGCGTCGGATACAGCCAACGCCCAACTCGCTGCGGCGGAAGCCGAGGCCAAGGTGGCCGAGAACCAGGCGACATATTCCGTCCTGGTGGCGGATGCGGACGGAACGGTCATGCAAACGCTTGGTGAGCCAGGACAAGTTGTCTCTGCCGGCCAGACCGTTGTCAGGCTTGCCCAGGCTGGTCCCCGCGAAGCGGTAGTCGCGCTTCCTGAAACCATTCGTCCGGCGATCGGCTCGGTGGCCGAGGCGAGTCTGTATGGGAGCGATGGACGGCACTATACGGCGCACCTTCGGCAGTTGTCGGATTCCGCCGATGCCCAGACCCGCACCTATGAGGCCCGCTATGTGCTCGACGGTGAGGCTGCGGCGGCACCGCTTGGCGCGACCGTCACCATTCGGCTTGCAAGCCAGGAGACTCAGCCGGAAGTCCAGGTACCGCTCGGAGCCGTGCTCGATGACGGCAGAAAGACCGGCGTTTGGGTCTTCGACAGCGCGACCTCGACCGTGCACTTTCGGCCCATCAAGCTTGCACGTGTGACGAGCGAAGCCGCCGTGATCTCCGGACTGAGCTCTGATGATTCCGTTGTTTCGCTCGGCGCTCATCTCCTGCAGGAGGGCGCTCGCGTCAGGACTGTCGCACAGGACAGGAGCAACTGATGCGCTTCAATCTTTCGGCGATTGCCGTTCGCGAACGGGCTGTCACCCTGTTCTTCATCCTCCTGCTGGCCGCCGCGGGCGCTTATGCGTTCTTCATGCTTGGGCGCGCAGAGGACCCCAATTTCACCATCAAGACCCTGACGGTCACGACGGTGTGGCCGGGCGCGACGGCGCGCGAGATGCAGGACCTCGTCGCTGAACCCATGGAGAAGCGGCTTCAGGAGTTGACCTGGTACGACCGGGTCGAGACGACGACGCGGCCGAGTTATGCGTATCTGACCGTCACGCTGAAGGACAGCACACCGCCATCCGTCGTCCAAGAGGAGTTTTATCAAGCCCGCAAGAAGCTCGGGGATGAAGCGCGCAACCTGCCATCCGGCGTGCTCGGCCCCTTTGTCAACGATGAATATTCGGACGTGAGCTTCGCTCTCTATGCCCTCAAGGCCAAGGGCATGCCGATGCGCGAGCTCGCCAGGAAGGCCGAGGTGATCCGCCAGGAACTCCTGCATGTGCCCGGCGTCAAGAAGATCAACATCCTCGGCGAACGTCCCGAGCAGATATTCGTCGAGTTTTCCTTTGCCAAGTTGGCGACCCTCGGCGTGTCGGCACAGGATATCGTGGCCGCCTTGCAGCGGCAGAACACCGTCACCCCGGCAGGCTCGATCGACACCAAGGGCCCGCAAGTCTTCATCCGGCTCGACGGCGCCTATGACAGTGTCCAGGCCATCGCCGACACGCCAATCGTCGCTGCGGGGCGGACGCTCAAGCTCTCCGACATCGCCGAGGTCCGCCGCGGCTATGAGGATCCGCCCACCTACATCATCCGACACCAGGGTGAGCCCACAATCATGCTCGCGGCGGTCATGCAGGAGGGCTGGAATGGCCTCGCGCTCGGCAAGCATCTGGAAGAGAGGTCCGCAGCGATCGCACGGACACTGCCGCTCGGGATGACGCTCGACAAGGTGACTGATCAGGCCGTCAACATCACCTCGGCGGTTGATGAATTCATGATGAAGTTTGCGATGGCGCTCAGCGTGGTACTGCTGGTGAGCCTGCTCAGCCTCGGTTGGCGCGTCGGCATGGTCGTGGCGGCTGCCGTCCCTCTGACGCTTGCCGTCGTGTTCCTCATCATGCTGGAAACGGGACGATTTTTCGACCGAATCACGCTGGGCGCTCTCATCCTGGCGCTTGGTCTTCTCGTCGACGACGCGATCATCGCCATCGAGGTGATGGTCGTGAAAATGGAAGAGGGCATGGACCGCATCAAGGCGGCGGCCTATGCCTGGAGCCACACTGCGGCGCCGATGCTGTCAGGAACACTCGTGACAGTCGCCGGCTTTCTGCCCGTGGGCTTTGCGCGCTCGACGGCCGGCGAATATGCCGGCAACATCTTCTGGGTCCTCGGGTTCGCTCTCATCGTCTCGTGGATCGTTGCGGTGGTCTTCACGCCCTATCTTGGCGTCAAGATGCTGCCCGCGATCAAACCGATTGAGGGCGGTCACCATGCGATCTACGACACGCCGAACTATCGGCGCTTACGGCGGCTCATCACGTTCGCCGTGCGCCACAAGTTCTTGACCGTCGGCATCGTCGCCATCGTGTTCGCGCTCTCCGGCGCCGGGATGGGCGCCCTCAAACAGCAGTTCTTCCCGACATCCGACCGCCCCGAAGTGCTGGTGGAGGTTCGCCTGCCGGAAGGCACCAGCATTGAGACGACGACCGCCGCTGTCGAGAAACTCGAAGGTTGGCTGCACGATCAGCCTGAGGCGAAGATCGTCACCAGCTATGTCGGTCAGGGCGCTCCCCGCTTCTTCTTCGCGATGGCGCCGGAACTGCCTGATCCTGCCTTCGCTAAGATCGTCGTGCTGACGCCCGACGCGGAGGCGCGCGAGGCCTTGAAGCACCGGCTCCGAGAGGCAGTGTCACAAGGGCTGGCACCTGAGGCCTATGTCCGCGTGACCCAGCTCGTGTTCGGACCCTACACGCCGTTCCCGGTGGAGTTTCGGGTGATGGGACCCGACCCCGCGCAATTATACGCGATCTCTGAAAAAGCGCTCGATATCATGCGTGGCGTTCCCGATGTGCGGCAGGCGAATCGAGACTGGAGTAATCGCACGCCCGTGCTCCGCTTCATTCCGGATCAGGACCGACTGAACCTCATCGGCCTTTCGCCCGCCGAGGTGGGCCGGCAACTACAGTTCCTTCTCACGGGCATCACGGTAACGCAGGTCCGCGAGGACATCCGCAACGTGCCCATCGTGGCACGCAGCGCCGGCGGAGAGCGGCTGGATCCGACGCGTCTGGCCGATTTTTCGCTGATGAGCCGCGACGGCCGCTCGATTCCGCTCGACCAGGTCGGCCATTCCGAAGTCCGACTTGAAGAGCCGGTTCTGAAGCGTCGCGATCGCACGCCCGTCATTACGATCCGCTCGGACATCAATGAGGCGACCCAGCCTCCAGAGGTCTCCAAGGAGATCAAGACGGCCCTTCAGCCGCTGATCGCGTCCCTTCCTGCCGGCTATCGCATCGAAATGGGTGGATCGATCGAAGAGGCTGGCAAAGCGAACTCGGCGCTTTTCCTGGTCTTCCCGGCCATGATCGCCGCCACGCTGATCGTCATCATGCTCCAGGTGCGGTCGTTCTCAACGATGGCTCTGGTCATGCTGACGGCACCGCTTGGCCTGGTGGGCGTCGTGCCCATGTTGCTGACCTTCAACCAGCCCTTCGGCTTCAACGCCATTCTGGGCCTGATAGGGCTGGCCGGCATCCTGATGCGCAATACGCTGATCCTGACCGAACAGATCAACGAGAACCGTGCGGCAGGACTCGACGACTATCACGCGGTCATCGAGGCGACCGTGCAGCGCACGCGGCCCGTGATCCTGACGGCACTTGCCGCCGTGCTGGCCTTCATTCCTCTCACCCACTCCGTGTTCTGGGGATCGATGGCCTATACCCTGATCGGCGGCACGGCAGTCGGCACGGTGCTGATCCTGCTCTTCCTTCCTGCGCTTTACGCTGCGTGGTTTCGTATCAAGCCGACCGCAGATCAAGTCCACCATAATTCGGCGGAGCAGCCGGAGTTACGACCAGCATTGGCTGCCGAATAAAGCTCGCTGAATTCGATGAACCGTCCGGTCCAAACGGGAAAAGATTCCGACGAGGCGCGCGCGAGAATCCTGGAAGCGGCGGAGAAACAGTTTCGCCGCGTGGGTTACCACAGGACTTCGGTGGCCGACATTGCCGCCGAACTCGGCATGAGCCCGGCGAACATCTATCGGTTCTTTCCCTCCAGGGATGCGATCAACGAGTCGATCTGCGGGCGTCTCATGAACGAGGTTGCCGACATCGCCGTTGCGATCGCGCACACAAACGCGCCGGCCACGGAGAAACTCGACCAGCTCCTGACCGCCGTTCACCGCCACAACAAGACGACGGCGGTCAAGGCAAAGTACATGCATGACCTGATTGCCGACGCCACGCGAGAGAACTGGGCGATCATTAAGTTGCATACCGAGCGGCTGGTGACGATCTTCGAGGCGATCATACGCGAGGGCATAGAAGCGGGCGAGTTCAGGGTTGAAGATGCTGCGGAAGCCGCGCGAGCAGTCAAGTTCGCGTTCATGTCGTTCTTCCATCCGATTCTGATCGAACACTGCGTTCAACACGGCGAAGATACGGAGGCAAGCCTGCGCGATCAGATCGGCTTATCATAAAAGCCCTTCGGCAGGCCTGACTAAGCAGGCGGGCGCTGGGTTGAAACATCGCTCCGAACAGCTCGAACGTCTCTACGACAAAGAAGCAAGTCGAGACATCATCCGGGTCTTCGGGGGACACGCAGCGCGCAACGCACGCCGAATGTCTAAGGGCCCCAAGCTCAGCTTATGAACGCGAGGAGAAAGAGAAATGGAATCTCCGATTTTAGTCACCGGTGCGGCGGGAACGGTTGGTTATGCCGTATGCGAGCTGTTGATCGAGCGAGGATGCAAGGTGAGGGCGCTGGTCCGCAAGGAGAATGCCCGATCGGAAAAACTGGCCGAACGCGGTGTCGAGGTTGTTGTTGGCGACCTTCTCGACTTGCACTCGATGCATCGCGCGATCGAAAATTGCGATCGGCTTTACTTCGGCATGACGGTGTCGGCTTCGTATCTCGAAGCGACCATCAACACCGCCGCCGTCGCGAAGCATCACAAAGTGGGCGCGTTCGTGAACATTTCTCAGATGACCGTGTCGCAGATGGGAATCAATGCGACCACGGATAGCCCGCAGCAGAAGATGCACTGGCTGGCGGAGCAGGCGCTGAATTGGTCTGGATTGCCTGTCGTGCACGTTCGCCCGACGTTATTCCTGGACACCTTCTTCCTCAGGTTGTCGGCGCATTCGATCCGCGAGCATGGGCAAATCCGGCTCCCCTTCGGTGATGGCAAGACCTCGCCGATCGCCAGCGAAGATGTCGCGCGGGTGATGGCCACGATTCTCGAAGCGCCGGCCAGGCACATTGGCAAGATCTACGAGCTGACGGGCTCGCGGTCCCAGGATATGAACGGCGTTGCCGAAGATTTCTCCAGGGCTCTTGGACGTCCGATCACTTATGTGAACGTGCCTTGGGAGCCCTGGCGAAACCAGTTGGAGGCCAGCGGTATGCTAGATCGGCATGCACTTTCCCATCTCGCAACAATGGCGCTCCTCAAGCAACAGAACCGATATGACCGCTTGACATCGGACGTGGAGAAGATCACCGGCACGCCGCCGCTCAGCGTGCACGACTTTGTCTTGCGTCACGCCGATATGTACACGTCGGAAAAATAGAAAATGCCAGCGAACGCGTACCGGCGATGACCGGTCAGCCCGGTCGGGACGGTGACCGATCCCGACAAGGCGCGCCTCGCGGGCCACGATGTCGACGCCTTTGGATGCGGCGTCGCCATTGTCGACATTGAGAGTGGGCGGCGGTGCCACTTGGTCCCGTAGCGCGAGGATCGTGAAGATTGCTTCGGCTGCGCCGGCTGCGCTGTCATCGCAGGTCGCATGTGTCAGCTTGCGAGATTGCGCGCGGTGACGATCCACGTCGCGCTGTCGATCATCACCGACCGCTCGCCGGGACGGCTCGCGAAGGCGGCACGAACCGCGGCCGAGGCGCGGGCGCGGATGTCGGCGGGCTGATCAGCGAGCGCGCGCGACAGCGGGCCGACCTCGAACGTCATCTTCACCGCGTCGTCGATCGCCGCGTCCCGCGTTGCGCCCTCGCCAAACGGGATGGAAGCATCGAAGGGCGCGATAGCGATATCGGTGAAGCCGGCCGCCGTCAGGATGCGAGCCACCCGCCCCCGGTCGCCGAACGAGAATGGGCCGGGCGCTTCGGGATCGGGCAGCGCCGTCGGCGGGACGATGCCTTTGATCGCGCCCATCGGCAGGCGCACCCAATCGTTCTCGGCCGCGCCACGCCAGCAGACGAAAGCGACCCGTCCGCCCGGCTGGAGCGCGCGGCGCATATGGGCGAACGCCCCTGTCGGATCGTCGAAGAACATCACCCCGAAGCGCGAGAACAGGATGTCGAACGCCCCCTCGGGCAGCTCGGCGCTGCTGGCGTCGGCCACCCGGAACTGGACCGGCGTATCCTGTGGCGCAAGCGCGCGCGCTTTGCCGATCAGCGGTTCGGATATGTCCACGCCCAGCACATGGCCCCCCGCGCCGACGCGGGCGGCCAGAGCCAGACTTGACGCGCCCGCGCCGCAGCCGACGTCCAGCACGCGCTCGCCCGTCGCGGGCGCGGCGGCTTCGATCGCGGCCTGGCCGAACACCGCCGCCATGGCGTCGAGCCGGGCCTGGTTAGCGACCCAGCGGTCCCCGCTCTGGCCATTCCAGTTGGCGACCTGATCGGCATTGTGCTGTGCCATGACATATCCTTGTTCTGATGCGATCTTAACTAAGCGATCCGATGCCAAAGCGCGCATCGTCTCCAGCGATCCCGCTTCCACCAGCGATAAGGCGCCAGACCTGCGTGTGATCGTCTCATGCGTCGAGATCGGTGCCGCCTAGCGCTGGACTTCGAAGGACAACCCCGCCCGCGGCAACCGGAGAAGCGAATCTGTGCGCTGATGGCGGCATCACACGAACGATCTGCGTTAGCTCACGATTGGTCCAGCCGCAGCTTCATCCAAACCGGCACGAGCTTGGATAGCGAGGCTTCGTTCTGCAGCCTGCGAGTCGAAGTATTCCTCAATCGAATAAACCTTGCCCCATCGCAACTTGAAGACGTGGACGCCCCTGTTCACATACGAGCTTTGGCCGTCAAGTAGCCTCGCGTTGGCCCGCCACTTGACGAACACTGTGGTATTCCATGGCCAACCCGTCACCTCGACCTGCTCAATATCTATGTGAAGCTTCGGGAAAACACGGCCCATGCGCTCGAACCACTGCTTCACCGATTGCTTTCCATGTCGCTCACCCCCCAACGCATGATCTCCGGCAACCCAGTGATACGCGTTTGGTGTTAGGCCCTTTGCGGCATCATCCCAACGCTGGTTGTTGACATGATCGAAGCTCCTGCGGATCTCTTTTTTGACAATTAGACTGTAGACCATTGATGCACCCTGTTGTTGGATAGCCGACGGCGTCTGCAAGACGGATGGATACTTCGAGATACTGAAAGCTGCTCCGGATAACGACGGCGATCTGTTGGGAAAGCTCGCTGACGGGCGGCCACGTAAACGGCAGCGGCGCAATAGTCAGAGCCATCGGCGAACCTCGGCCATGTAGCGGCGGTAGTCGTCGCCGAACTTCGCTTCGAGATAGCGTTCCTCGCGGGCGATCACCTGCGTCTGGATCGCGATCAGCACCAACGGGAGCAAGGCGAAGGCGATCGGCCCGTCGAAGCCGATCGCAAGGCCGGCATAGATAAGCGCCATGCCGAGATACATGGGATTGCGAGTCCACCGATAGGGACCGGTCGTTACGATGAGGGTCGTTGGCTGCGACGGTGGAGCGTTGGTGCCAAGCCGGCGGAACAGCCCGGCCGCCGCAAGCATCATCGCCGCGCCGGCGACGAACAGCAGCGCACCGGTCGCGGCCAGAAACCGCCAGTCGATGCCGAAAGAGCGCAGGGTGACGAACCGCTCCGCCGCCAGCCCCAGCAGCAGCGCTCCCAGATAGACCAAGGGCGGAGGGAAGCGCACACCCGCGCTGTCGGGTTCGACGGCCATGCTCATCCTCCAATCTGCGCTTTCAAACCAGCATCGACTGCTGGGCCGAGATACCCGTCATCGCGCCTGGCATATTTCCGGGGTCAGGCCGTGCAGAAGCCGGGGACGGCGACCTTCTGGAACAGGTGCGGGCTGGCCACGACGGATGAAGGATATGCTGGAAGTTTCGCGAGGAACTCGGGGTCACTGAAGGCGGCGCGGACCGCCTCGGTGGATTCCCACACCACATAGTTCAGGTAAGTTGGGCTATCGCCGATCGCTCGATGTAGTTGCATGGAAATGAAGCCCGGTTGCTTCGTTATGATCTCGGCAGCCGCCTTGAAAGCGTCCAGGAAGCTCGCTTCGTCGGCGGGATCGACGACCGTGAAAAAGTTGATGAGCACGAGAGGCGCGGCCGCGATACCGAGTTGGCGGTCAAACGGAAAATTTCTCGTCTAGAGGTTTGAATGGTTTTATGGCGGCCATGGTGGCGCTCCTGTCTATTGTGAAATTGAAACTGGCTTGATTGATGCTGCCTGCTCTCAAGCCAGCATCGACTGCTGAGCGGAGATGCCGGCCGTTGCGCCCTGCGATGATGCCTGGGTGACCGAGGGCATTCCGGGGGTGGCGAGATCGCCGGCGGCGTAGATGCCGGGCATGCTGGTTTCGCGGCGCTCGTCGACCTTGAGGACGATGCCGAGAGGCGTATCGACCGTGGCGAGGCCCAATGAGTCATGCAGGCTTGCGGACGGCTTGGTGGGTGGATGCGCGAACAGAATGTCGACTGCGACATCGGGGCCGGTATCGAGCTTGACGGTGGCCCTATGGCCCCCGTGACGGGCGATCCCGGTGATCCGGCCATCGACGACAGGTATGTTGCGGCGGGCCAGATCGGCCCGGATATCGGGTGCAATGTCGTGACCATCGGCAAAGACCGTCAACCTGTCGGTCCAATCCTGATACAGCTTGACCTGAATGTGCGACTGCGGGCGGAACCAGACGAGACCCCAATGCTGGCCGGCGACTTCAAAGCCGTCGCAATAGGGGCAGGGCACGATGGACGTGCCCCAGCCTTCGGCAAAGCCCGGAACAGCAGGCATCTGGTCGGCGACGCCATAGCTCAGGATCAGGCGGCGTGCCCCAAAGCTTTCGCCATCGGAAGTGAGGACGGAGAAATTGTCGATGGCGCCGGAGATGCTATCGGCCCGGGCACTGACCAGCTTGATCGTGGGATAACGCGCCAGCTGCTGCCGCGCCTCGGCCAGGATGTCCAGCGGTGGCTTGTGATCGTGACCGAGCAGCCCATGCGAGTGGCCGGCGAAGCGGTTGCGTGGCAGGCCGGTATCGAGAACGGTGACCTTGCGGCGGGCACGGCCGAGCTGCAGGGCGCCGGCGAGACCAGCAAAGCTGCCGCCGATGATGATGACGTCATCCATGGTGATGGGCTCCGTTTGGAGGACAGGTTGAAACCTACCCATTGCCTTGCACATTTCAGATACTTCATGGTATCGTAATGCAAGAATTAGGATACTGTCAAGGACCGGAATTGTCGTGACCGAAAATAGCCAGCGCCGGCGCGGCCGGCCCGCCAACGAGGCGCTTGGCCAAACGATAATCGATGCCGCGAGCGAACTCTTTGTGGAATTGGGTTTTCAAGCGACGACATTGGACAAGGTCGCCCAGCGGGCGAAGATATCCAAGCTCAGCATCTATCGGCACTTCGAGAACAAGGAGGCGCTGTTCAGCGCGGCCATCGCGGCCGGCTGCCATCAGTTTGCACAGGCCCTTTTTGAAGGAGTCGACGGTTCAGCCGAAGATCAGCTCATGGCGGTGGGATTATCCCTGCTTCGCACGCTGTTGAGGCCGGACGTCCGAAATGTCGAAGCCATGATCATGGCCGACAACACGAATCAAAAGGCGTTAAGCAAGCTCCATTACGAAGCCCGCCCCGCCCATGTCATCGCCCAAATCGAGGCCCTGTTGCGTCAGTTGCACGCGAAGGCGCTTCTGAACGTGCCCGATCCTCTCCGGTCCGCCCGCTTGTTTGCCGCTCTTTTCAAAGGATCCGATCTCCTGATGATCGCACGCTTCGATCAGGCGAGAGCAGAGGACGAAATCGAATCCTATTGCCGGTCGGCCGTCGCCATGTTCATCGCCGCGCACGGTAGCAACGACCACGCGGGCGGACATTTGCCTGCCCCAAGGTCAAAAAACAAAATTTGAATCGTGCGTGACCGATGTTATCAAAATAACCGAGGGCGGTTTCAAAATCATGCTTTCGATTGGCGACAAGATAGCGGAAAATGCGCTTGTTGAACTATCAGTTGCGATACCAGTCCACACGATGATTCCCGCGCGCCCGCTCTTGTCAGTTGGGAAAATAGCTCCGCAAATAATGCGTATGTTTCACGTCGCCCGCGTCACTCAGCGGGAATCGATCTGTCTTGCGTACAAACACGCTGGCAGCTTCGGACGCGCGTTTCGGCATTAGGTGACAGTGCACAAAACATCCCATCAAGCGGAAGCGGCGAAGCCTCGGCAGCGCATTTCCCCGAATCCAGTCCGCCTTCGCCCTGCGGGCTTCGGCCTAACAGCCTTCGTTCGCTTCGCTGGGAGTTCGTGGCACGGGCTTGCCCAGCCGGAGTTCGCGAAGCGACATTCTTCCATCCGACCCTGATCAAGCACTGCATTCGATATGGCGAATACATCGAAGCAGGCCTGCTCAACCAGATCCGGTTCCGCGAACTGGCTCTGGCGATGTGATGGACCCTGATGCTCGTTCTCACTAATTTCTACGCCATTCTACTCGGAGACTTGAGACGAGCGGGGAGCAAGGATAGGCAATTAACGGTAGCGAGGACCGTAGGTACCCACGTGCTGCGATGGAAAACCGCCTATAAATCAATGGGGATTGACTGACACTCTCTCCGCCAGTTCCTTTGCACCCCTCACATCATAGCGGACACACACCGATCGGCATAGTTCGACGAGCCGCGCGTCGTAGATCTGGATACTGGGGCGGGAAAATCGGACAGCCGTCGGATCAGTGTGGCCAAGCCATTCCGCGGCTTCCCTGTAGTCGTACTGAGGGCTGTGGCAGAACGAACGCAAGATCTACGAGCCTCGCCGATGAGGCTTAATGCCGGCTATTGCATCGACCGCGCATAAAGCGCCGGGGTCGTGCCGGTGAGCTGCTTGAAGCGCTTCGTGAAATGCGCCTGGTCGGCAAAGCCGACGTCCAGCGCGACTTGCGCCACCGGCTCTCCGAGCCGCAGGAGCTGCCGCGACTTCGCAATTCGAACCTGGGTCAGGTAGGCATATGGCGTCAAGCCGACGTGTTTCTGGAAGAGCCGTATGAGGTGAAACGAACCAACGCCAGACGCCTTCGACGCGTCCTTCAGGCTGATGTGGTCACAGGCGCGCGCCTGCAAGAATTCTACCGCACGGTCGACCGCCTTCGGACAGTCTGCTTCGGAATGGACAAGCTTGCCGGTGCCGAAACGCTCGAACAGTAGCGAAACGCCGCAGGTCATCGCTTCTTCAGTTGCCGCTGCGTCGCCGCCGGCGATGGCAAGTCTTTGCGCCGCGTCAAGGCACTGCCAAATGTCGCGATCGTCGATGACCGTCTGCCTAACGACAAACCAATCAGCACGTGAGCGGGGCACCATCGCTGCGAGGGCGCGCTCCGACACATAAAGCGCGGCGTAGACCAACTCGCGGCCATGCTTGCGTTCGCCGGTATGCATCTCGCCGGGATTGACCACCACCAGGCTGCCGGGCGCCGCATGTTCCCGTGTGCTCCCACACCGGAACGACTTCACACCGGCATGCATGACGCCGATCATCAGTTCATCATGCGAATGCGGTGCGAAGCTATGCCGCACGAATCTCGCCGACATGACATCGATGCCGCCAAACATCGGCGAGCTGCGAAACGTCGCTCTGTCGAGTGGACTTTCAAATCGAATGGCGGTCATGGGCGCAAGGTCAATATCCGACAAGAAGGATAGATCGGTTCATGCTTTGTGTAAACCAACGGGCAGGCTCCAAGGTGGATGGTGGCGGCCCCATTCGTACTGAGGAACCCGAAATGACGAGAACGACCGTTACCGCGCCAGACCTTACGCCGCCTGTCGGACCCTTCGCGCAGGGCGTATGGGCGGGCGAACTGCTCTATGCGTCGGGCCAGGTTGGTCAGGATGCCACGAGTGGGGCGATCGTCACCGGCGGTATCGAAGCTGAAACACGCCAGGCATTCGAGAACATGAAGCGGGTTCTTGCTGCAGCCGGGCTAGGATTCGAGCACGTTGTCAAGGTGCAGGTTTATCTCGTGGACATAGATGACTTCGCGGCAATGAATGCGATCTATGGCGGGATGTTCGCTGCGCCATATCCGGCGCGCACGACAGTGCAGGTCGCAAGACTGGCGCTGAATGCGCGCGTCGAGATCGACGTGGTTGCGCGACGATCTTGAGCTTGGCGAGCCGATCATGAAACTCGTTCGGTTTGGTCAACTGGGGCACGAGAAGCCGGGCGTGGTCGACCAACAAGGTCGTATTCGCGACGTCTCAAGTCGGGTCTCCGACTGGACCGGTGAGGCGCTTGATCCCGCGCGCCTCGCCGAATTGCACTTGATTGACATCACGGCTCTTCCGATCGTACCGGCCGGCGTTCGGTTGGGGTCGCCGGTGCCTACACCTGGCAAGATCGTCTGTGTCGGGCTCAACTATGCCGACCATGCGGCCGAGACCGGGTTCGAGTTGCCGAGCGAACCTCTTGTCTTCTTCAAGTCGCCGACCGCCATTTGCGGACCGACCGACCCGATCATAATTCCGAGGACGGCGAACGCTGTCGATTGGGAAGTAGAGCTCGCTTGTGTCATTGGTCGATCGACGGTCGACGTTGGCGAGGATGACGCGATGGCTGCCGTCGCTGGCTTGGCGGTCGCAAACGACGTCACCGAGCGAAAGTGGCAGTTCGAGAGAGGCGGTCAGTGGAGCAAGGCCAAAAGTGCCGACACGTTTGCGCCACTCGGTCCTTGGTTGGTCACTCCGGACGAGGTGACGGACTTGGGAGGTCGACGCATCTGGCTCCGGAAGAACGATGTGGTTCGTCAGGATACCGTTCTGGCGCAAATGATCTTCACGGTCCCGCGAATCATTGCCCACCTCAGCGAATTCATGCGCCTCATGCCGGGTGATGTGATTCTGACCGGCACGCCCAGCGGAGTGGCCTACAACAAGTCCGAGCCGGATTATCTTCGGCCGGGCGATCTACTGCGCTGCGGGATCGACGGGTTGGGCGAGCAACTCACCACAATCGTGCTTTGACGGCATGCTGGATCCGGCGCTCCGATACTTCATGGAAGTCGTGGACTGCGGATCCATACGACTGGCGGCAGATCGCCTTCAGATCGCGCCAAGCGCGATCAGCCGCCAGATTCAGGTGCTCGAGCATCGGTTTGGTGCAGCACTCCTGGTGCGAAGCCGGACAGGCATCGAAGCAACGGAGCAAGGCAAGCTTGTCGCCAACTATGTGCAGTCCGCCAAGCGCGATCTCGACAGGCTGAAATCCGCGATCGACGATCTCAGCAGCTTGCGCCGCGGCCGCGTGGTGCTCGCGACGGTGGAGGCGACGCAGGGACGTATCTTGCCTGAGTGCATCTCGGCCTTTCGCGCCAAATTTCCCGGAGTGGACCTCGAGGTGCGCATCCTCGGGACACACCAGGTGTCAGAAACGCTCCTGAAGGAGGAAGCGGACATCGGGATCGCGCTTGATCCTCCGTTGCGCAACGAGCTCCTCTTGCGGATGCGCTGGCCGCAGCCGCTTCAGGCTGTCATGAAACCGAGCCATGGGCTGGCGCAGCAGGCTGGCAGCCTCCGCTTGAAGGATGTCTTGGCGTCGGCGCACATTCTTCCCGACCGCAGCTTCGGCATCCGCTCCGTGATCGAACGCGCCGCCGCAAAAGCCGGGGTCGTCGCTCGGCCGTTTCTTGAAGCCAACTCTCTCGATGTTCTCAAAACGATGGTGACGTCGACCGACGCCTTGACGGTGTTGCCGCCCGAGGCGCTTTTCCGCGAATTGGCGGGTGGCTGTCTCGTTGCCCGCAAGATCGACGATCCGTTGCTGGTGAAGACAACCATCGACGTGATGACCCTGCGCACCCGGCCGTTGTCGAAGGCCGCAGAGACCCTGCTGGGCTTCGTTCGTCAAAGCATCGCCGACCACAAATCCTAGTCCCTCTGACGGGGTGTTCTAAATACGAGAACGCCGCCTACGCGTGTTGGCTCTACCGCCGCGACCACCCAGTTTGTGATCATCGCTCCCCAGATAACGGTTAAATCAGGGGAGGGGCTGATGCAGCGCCGAACAGTATTGATGGGGATGGCGGCCGCGATCGTGGCGCCCGCGATTGTTCGAGCACAGGGTACCGACGAACTGAGGATCGGCGCGCCTCTTCCGTTGACTGGGCCGTTGGCTCCCGAGGGTCAAAAGCAGAAGCGCGGATATGATCTTTGGGTGAAGGAGGTCGAAAAAGCCGGCGGATTCCAGGTCGGCAACCGCCGCGTTCCCGTGCGGGTCATCTATAGCGACTATCAGTCGGCGACTCCGCGTGCCGTCCAGGCCTGCGATCAGCTCGTGACGCAGCAGCGCGCGCATGCGCTGTTCAGCCCGTTTGGCTCCGGAGCGGCGAAAGCATCGAGCGCCATTTCCGAGCGCTACAAGGTGCCGATGATCGCGCCCACTGCGTCCTCTCGCGAAGTCTACGATCAGGGCTACAAATACCTCTTCG
This sequence comes from Bradyrhizobium sp. USDA 3364, assembly GCF_054056355.1. Taxonomy (NCBI): domain Bacteria; kingdom Pseudomonadati; phylum Pseudomonadota; class Alphaproteobacteria; order Hyphomicrobiales; family Nitrobacteraceae; genus Bradyrhizobium; species Bradyrhizobium sp. USDA 3364. Next base: position 2,361,287 of record NZ_JBSRYG010000002.1, on the reverse strand, counting down.
GAACGTTCACCCCCAACGAGACGCTGACCGAGCCGCTCGCCGACATCGTCATGGCGGCAGCGCCGACCATCAAGCGCGTGGCGATCTTCTCGCGTAACGACCTTTTGCCGCTCGCGATGAGCGTGGAGATGAAGAAGTCGGCCGCTAAGCGCAATCTTGAAGTTGTGTTCGACGAGAAGTTCGCGATAGGCAGCCTGGACTTTGCCTCCGCGCTGACCCAGATGCGCAGCGCCGGTCCGGAGTGGGTGTTCGTCGGCGGTTATGTGAATGACCTCGTCCAGGTTCGGACGCAGATGCGGGACCTGGGCATGAAGCCGCAGGTCCTTACCATGATCGCCGGGCCTGCCTACGAGGAGTTCACGCAGGCATTGCATGCCGCGGCAGAAAACATCTCGAGCGCGTCCTGGTGGCATCCGGCCGCGCGCTACAAGGGTGTGGATATATTCGGAAGCACGGAAAGCTTCGTTCAGAAGTTCCAAGCGATGTATTCGGCGTTGCCGGACTACATCGAAGCGTCCGCCGCGGCCGCAGGCTCAATCCTGCAATTGGCGGCGCTCAAGTCCGGGTCCCTCGAAGGCCCGGCTCTGCGCGATGCTCTGGCGGGCCTCGATGCGATGACGTTCTACGGTCCGATCTCGTTCGGTCCGACCGGGCAGATCGAAAAGCTGGTGCCGCCGGTCTTCCAGATCCAGGGCGGCAAGCCGATCGTGCTCGCGCCGTCGTCCATCGCGCAGGGCGAGTTTCGCCTTGGCATCGCCTGATCGAAGGGCGGTGCCATCGTGCAAATCACGCAGGTCGCTCTGAACGGACTTTTGCTGGGTGGCCTCTATGCGGTGATGGCGGCGGGCTTCTCGCTGGTCTGGGGCGTGCTGAACATCATCAACATCATGCAGGGGTCTGCCGTCGTCCTCGGTTCCTATACGGCGTACTTCGCCTGGAGATACGCGGGCATCAATCCCTTGCTCGCGATCGCGGTCGCGGGCCCCGTGCTGTTTGCGGCTGGTTGGCTGCTGCAGCGATTCTTGATCCAGCGCGTGGTGACAGCCCCCGTGCTGATCACGCTGGTCTTCACGTTCGGTCTGGACCTGATCCTGAATAACGCGATGATCAGCTTCTTCAGCGCGGACTACCGCAAGATCGAAGGTGCCTTTCCGACCGCGCCACTCACATTGGGTGCGCTGACGCTTCCCGTCGATCGTCTCCTGGCTGCGGTCGTGGGAGTTGGTGCAGCGCTCGCGCTGCACTTCTATCTCCACAGATCCCGTCTGGGCCGTGCGATCGTCGCGGTCAGGATGGACCGGCAGACGGCCGAGTTGATGGGCGTGCAGGTCGAACTGATCTACGCGATGACCTTCGGGCTTGGACTTGCGATGGCTGGGGTGGCGGGTTGCCTGCTGGCCGCAATTTTCCCGACTTCGCCGCTGAACAGCGCCTACTATCTCCACATCGCCTTCGTTGCCTGCGTGCTTGGCGGGCTCGGCAGCATCCTGGGTGCCATTGCCGGCGGATTGCTGCTTGGTGTCGTGGAGAGCCTCGGGTCTCTCTTTGTTGGAGCCGAATACGGCACCACCGTAGCTGCCGTGATTCTTCTCCTGATGCTGCTCACGCGACCGCAGGGCCTGCTGGGCCGGGCAGGTTACGAATGAATTCTCGTACGCTTCTCGCGCTCGCCATCGTCGTCATTGGCGCGGCCGCCTGTGCCGGGCTGCCCCTTGTCCTTGCCGGCGAGCCGTATCTCATGCGCCTCGTCACGATGTTCAGCCTTCTGCTCGTACTGGCTGCCTCCTGGAACATCGTCGGTGGCTTCACCGGCTACCCATCGTTCGCGACGGGTGCGTTCTTCGGGCTGGGAGCCTATGCCGCCGCCATCATGCAGGCAAAGGGCTTCGACTGGCGCCTGGCCCTTGTCGTCGCCGGAATTGCCGGCGGCGTTCTCGCCGCGCCATTCGGCTACGGCGTTCTCAGGCTGCGAGGCCACTACTTCGCGGTTGCGAGCCTGATGCTCGGCGCGATCCTCAAGGAACTGACGACCGGATGGGCCGACCTGACGGGCGGTGGCATGGGGCTGACCGTTGCCGGCGCCGGCGGTGACCCGGAAGTTCTGGCGGCCTTCTCCCTGCGGCTCTCTCTCGCTCTCGCAGTTCTGACCGTGCTCCTCGGCGCGGCGATCAAATGGAGCCGTCTCGGATTCGGGCTGGATTGCATCCGCATGAATGAAACTGCCGCCGCCGGTATTGGCGTCGACGCTCAGAAACTGAAAACCTGGGCTTTCGCGCTCTCGTCGGTGACGGCGGCGATGGCTGGCGGCGTCTATGCCGGCTGGATCGGTTACATCGATCCGACGGACGTCTACGACGTCATGTGGTCCGTAAAACCGATAGTTGCGGTCCTGCTCGGGGGCGTGGGCACGGTCCTCGGTCCGATCGTAGGTGCTGCAATCTTCGTCGCGCTCGAGGAAATCGTCTGGCGGAACGTCCTGAGCTTTAGTGCCGGAGGTCTCGGCGTCCTGATCGTCCTGCTGCTTTTAGTGCTCCCAGCCGGCGTGCTGCCATCCCTCGTTTCCAGAAAGAGCGGGCCATGAACGCGGCATTGCTCGATGTCAGGAACGTCAGCCGCCAGTTCGGCGGACTGAAGGCCACCGATGACGTCTCATTTACGCTGAATGAAGGCGAGATTGTCGGCCTCATCGGCTCGAACGGCGCCGGAAAGACGACGCTCGTCAATCTGGTGACCGGTCATCTCAAGCCGTCGCGCGGCACGATGTCGTTTCGTGGCGAAAACATCACCGGCCACAAGCCCCATGAGCTCGCGCGTCGCGGCCTGATGCGAACGTTCCAGATCGTGCAGCCGTTCAACGACCTGACTGCTCGCGACAACGTGGCCGCCGCTGCCATGTTCGCCGGTCATACGCGATCGTTCGCCGGCGCGCGGGAGCGAGCCGACGAGTCGTTGGACAGTCTTGGCATCGGTCATTGCCGCGACCACCTGCCCGTTCGCATGACTCTGGCCGAACGCAAGCGCCTCGAGCTCGCGAGAGCCTGGGTCGCACGGCCGAAGCTGCTGTTTCTGGACGAAGTGAACGCCGGCTTGAACTCGGGGGAGATCGAGGGCGTGCTCGGCATGATCCGGAAGATTGCCGCTGAAGGCGTCGCAATCGTCATCATCGAGCATCTGATGAAAGTCGTAAGGGGGCTTTGTCCCAGGCTCATCGTGCTGCACCGAGGCCAACTGCTCGCGAGCGGCCCGACCGACGAGGTTGCGCGTAACCCCGCCGTCATCGAGGCCTATCTCGGGACACGCGGTGCGGCCGCCATGCTCGGAGAGAAGTCGTGACGACGAGCCTTTTCATCTCGAATCTCTCCGCAGGCTATGGCGACGTCCACGTGCTGACGGACGTTTCGATGTCGATCGAAACCGGCGCGATCACGGCGGTGATCGGTTCGAACGGCGCCGGCAAGACGACATTGCTGCGCAGCCTGTCGGGGTTGCTCAAACCGCGCCAAGGCAGCATTCGTATCGGCGATGCCGAACTGGCCGGTGCCAAGCCTCTCGACTTCGTCAATGCGGGCATCGCGCATGTACCGGAAGGCCGTCGCCTGTTCGCCGGCATGACGGTCGAGGACAACCTGCTGATGGGCGCGTTCGCGCGTGCAGCGGCGCGGACGGATCTTCAGCGTGACCTCGACCGGGTCTACGCAGCTTTCCCGAAACTCGCCGAGCGTCGTCGCCAAGACGCCGTTTCCATGTCCGGAGGCGAGCAGCAGATGTGCGCGATCGGGCGCGGGCTGATGTCACGGCCGCGCGTCATGATGATCGACGAGTTGTCACTCGGCCTGGCGCCCGTCGCAGTGGATTTCCTCGTCGAGGCGCTGAAGACGATCAGCGCCGACGGTGTCGGCATCGCCGTCGTTGAACAGGATGTCGCCGTGGCGCTCGATTTGGCCAAGCACGTCGTCGTCATGGATCGCGGCCGGGTTTCGAAAGCCGGATCCAGTCAGGAAATCTCACAAGACCACGCAATTCGCGCCGCCTATCTCGGCGTCGACTGAGCTTCTTTCAACCTAAACCAGGGTCAATCTGCCATGAACGCTACACAGTTCGACATCATCCGATCACCCTATGACGGATCTCCAGTTGGTCAAATGCCGGTGTCGGATGCAGCGGCGGTCGAGAAAGCCATCAATGCCGCCGAAGCCGCCTTTCATGTCATGCGGAAGCTGCCGCGCTTCGTCCGCGCCGATATCCTCGCGCGCGCCGCGGAGATCTTGAAGGCCAGACGCACCGAATTCGCCAGCACCATCGCTGCCGAAGCGGGCAAGCCTCTTTACGACGCCCGGGGCGAGGTTGCCCGTTCGATCTTCAACCTCTCCAATGCCGCCGCGGAAGCGCGGCGTTACGGCGGTCGCGAGATTCCCCTCGACATGGATGCAGGCGTCTACGAGTACCAGACGACATCGGCCGACGGCGCTCCGCTCGATCTCGCCAACGCGGATTTCGCGCAACTGTCTTCCATTCGCCGGCGCATCGGCATCGCGAGGCGGTTTCCGATCGGGCCGATCCTTGCGATCGCGCCGTTCAACTTCCCGCTCAATCTCGTGCTACACAAGGTCGCGCCGGCGCTTGCGGTCGGAAATTCGGTCGTGCTGAAGCCTGCACCCCAGACGCCGCTGACATCGCTCCTGCTTGCGGAGATCTTGACTGAAGCCGGCCTCCCAAAGGGGGCGCTTTCGGTCGTCCATTGCAGCGTTCCCCTCGCGGAGCAGATGGTCAAGGACGATCGCTTCGCGATGGTCACGTTCACGGGGTCGGCGAAGGTCGGCTGGCACATCAAGTCGATCGCGGGCAAGAAGAAAGTCGCACTGGAACTGGGCGGGAATGCCGCCGTTGTCGTCTGTGCAGATGCTGACCTCGACCTCGCTGCCGCCAGGTGCGTCAGAGGTGGCGTCGTCTATGGCGGGCAATACTGCATCGGCGTCCAGCGCATTCTCGTCGATCACACCGTACATGACGCGTTCGTCCAGAAGCTCACCAGCAAGGTCAGTGCCTGCAAAGTCGGCGATCCCATGCAGGAGGGTGTCGACGTCGGTCCCGTCATTGACGAAGGGTCGGCGAAGCGTATCGCGGGCTGGATCGACGAAGCGGCCGCTGCAGGGGCCAAGATATTGGTCGGCGGCAGGCGCGAGCGCGCTGTCGTCCAGCCAACGGTCATGGCGGGCACGAAGAGCGGAATGATGATCGAGGACGAGGAAGTCTTCGGCCCGGTGCTGACCGTGAATCCTTTCAGGGATTTCGAGGAAGCCGTCCATCGCGCGAACGCGACCCGCTACGGCCTGCAGGGGGGCATGTTCACCAACGACCTCATGCGCGCATTCTCCGCGATCGAGGATTGGGACGTGGGCGGCCTGATGGTCAACGACGTGCCGATCTACCGGCTCGACAACATGCCGTTCGGTGGCTGGAAGGAATCGGGGCTGGGTCGCGAGGGAACGGTCTACGCGATGGACGAGATGACCGACATCAAGCATCTCGTCATCAATTATGCCTGATGGCAGGTGTTCTGACTTGAAGAACGCCGCGAGCGCATCCGCCCACTACTAGGGCTGTTGCCGTCACTGCCATATTCAGCCCGAGGACGCGAAGTCCTCGGGGGAGAGTTCAGAATGAAAACGACGTCACGGAAGTTCGCGATGGCCGCGATTGCGGCTCTGATCGCCGCGCCGGCGATCGCCCAAGACAAGTTCGTTTTTGCCTATATCGAGGAACCGCCATTCGCGGCGACCGTCAATGGACTTCCGGCAGGGTCGGACGTCGACGTCGCCAGGGTGGTGCTGGCGAGAATGGGCATCAAGGACGTCGAGTTGAAGAAGGTGGAGTTCGCTGAGCTTATCCCGGGCGTGGCCGCAAGCCGATGGAAGATGAACACCGCGCTGTTCGTCACGCCCTTGCGCTGCAAGACCGTTGCCTACTCCAATCCAATCTGGGCTCTGGTCGACGGCATGATCGTCCGCGCAGGCAATCCAAAGCATATCACCAGTTACGCCACGGCCGCGTCGTCCGGCGCCAAGCTCGGTGTCGTCAGGGGCACCGTACAGATCGCGACGGCAAAGGCGGCTGGCGTGCCGGCTGACCGGATCGTCGAATTCGGGGCGCAGGAGGGCGTCCTGGCTGCGATCAAGGACAGGCGCGTCGATGCCTATCCGAATTCAGCGCTTGGCCATCGTGCCCTGCTGGCTTCGTTGAAAGACCCGGATCTGGCGCTCGCGCAGCCCTTCGAGCCGCCGATGGAGAACGGTCGCCCGAAAGCAGGCTTCGGCGCATTCTCGTTCAATCGGACCGACGGTGCGTTCATCGCCAAATTCAACGCAGAGCTTGCACGGTTTCTGGGCTCCGACGAACACCGCGCGCTTCTAGCCAAGTACGGCTTTGGACCAGACGAGATCTCGCCGGCCTTGACGGCGAACAGCGAGGAGTTGTGCAAATGAACGCTTCGTCCGCAACAACCGGGGATCTGCAGGATCCGGAGGCCGTACTCGCCAAGCTCGGAATCGAGCTTCCGGCATCCATCCCACCCGTCGGCAACTATGCCCGGGCGAGGGCGGCCGGAAACGTCCTGTATCTGGCGGGCCATCTGCCCGACTCGGCCGGCGTTCCCCAATTCATGGGAAAGCTCGGTCGCGAAGTCTCTGTGGAAGAAGGCTATCAGGCCGCGCGCGTTGCCATGGTCAACACTCTGGGAACCATCAAGGCAAACCTCGGCAGCTTGAAGCGCGTCAAGCGCATCACCAAGCTCCTGGGGATGGTGAACTGCGTCGCCGACTTTGTCCGGCAGCCCGAGGTCATCAACGGAGCCTCCGATCTGCTCGACGAGGTGTTCGGCAGGGAGATCGCGCTGCACGCGCGTTCGGCGGTGGGCATGCATTCGTTGCCCCGCGGAAACTGCGTCGAAATCGAAACGATCCTGGAGTTCGAGTAGGGCCGGTCGACGCGACGGTAGACGCGATGCTGGCGCAGCCATGGCCAGATCGGAGCCGCCTGCCGCGAGGATCGCAACTTCCGACAAGACGTGAGCCCTGCGGCACCCACAGTCTTGCTGACCAAACGACAAGAGGTGCGATGTGAGCGACGAGGCAGATTGGCAGGGCCGCTTTCCCCGAAATGAGATCATTTCTTTGCTTGACGTCAATCGGCGATACAATCTGGCCGAGAGCACGGCCCAGGATCTGACGCTCGGCGAAATTCTCGACCTGGCCGGCGGCGCGGCCGCGCTGGGCGGCCTCAAGATGGGCTATGGCACATCGGCGGGCCTTCCGCGGCTCCGGACCGCGATCGCGGCTCTCACCGGCGTCCTGCCGGAGGAGGTCGTCACGACGCAGGGCACGGCCCTCGGTCTGTTCATGCTTGCCTTCGAGCTGTGTCGCCCCGGCGACGAGGCCGTCATCGCGATGCCGTCCTTCCCGCCGTCTCGCGACTCCCTCGTCGGGGCGGGCGTAACCTTGCGCGAGTGCCGCCTGACGTTCGACCAAGGCTTCAAGCTCACTGTCGGTGCGCTCGAGCCCCTTCTCAACGAACGCACGAAGCTCGTCAGTATCGCCAGTCCGCAGAACCCGAGCGGCGTCCGGGCGACCTTGGATGAGATAAAGGCCATCCTGGACCTGATGCGGGTCAAGTCTCCCACCGCGTGTCTTTTCGTCGACGAGACCTATCGCGACGCGACGTACGGCGACGAGACTCCCCCGCGAAGCGCCGCCGCAGTCGACGATGCTGTCATCACGGGCGGATCCGTATCCAAGGCGCATGGCGCACCGGGACTTCGTGTCGGCTGGCTCACCGTCCGGGACCCCGCATTGCGCGAGCGACTGACGGTTGCGAAGATGAACATGGTGATCTCGGGCTCTCCGCTCGATGAGACCTTGGCCTCAGTCATCCTGGAGACGCGTGAGAAAATCCTAGGCGCGCGTCGCGGTCTGCTTGCTGCGGGTCTGTCGAAGGTTGCGGCGTGGGTCGACGCCCAGGCCGGAAGAGTCCAGTGGGTGAGGCCGGATGGCGGAGCAATGTGCTGTCTCCGGCTGAGCCCGAACGTTTTCGACGACGGCGGGATTGCCCGCTTCTGGTCAACTCTACCGGCGGCCGAGCTGCAGATCGGCGACGGTGCCTGGTTCGGGGAGTCTTCCGCCGTCCTGCGCCTCGGCTTCGGGTATCTGCCGATCGACGTCCTTCCGGCGGCATTGGATGCTCTGTCCAACGCGATCGAGACGGCGGTACGGCCAGATCCAGTGGGGGACGCCCTTCGGCCGCCTAGCCGCGTGGTGGTCTAATTTGGGCAACACTGCGCTCGCAAGTGGTCTCTTTCCGCTCGGACTATCAGCCACTCTAATCGAACGGGTCAGAGGCCGTCAGAAGAAGCCAGTGGGACGACATGGTGTCAGCGGTAAGGAAGGCCATTCTCGAAGCCCTTCAAATCAGAAAGAGCTTTGGTCCTCTTTCGGTGCTCGACGACGTCTCGCTCTCGGTCGCGGAGGGCGAAATCGTCAGCCTCATTGGTCCCTCCGGATCGGGAAAGACGACCTTCCTGAGGTGCCTTGCGCTTCTAGAGGAAATCTCCGCCGGCGAGATTCGCGTCAATGGGACCACGGTGGCTGGGTCTGATGCCGCGCGGAATTCGCAGGCGGCCAAACTGATCAGACGGGACATCGGCATGGTGTTCCAGCAATTCAATTTGTGGCCGCATATGACCGTCCTTCAGAACGTCATTGAAGCGCCGATGCGGGTTCGAGGAATCTCGCGCGACGTCGCAACGGCGTCAGCCATCGAGATATTGGCCAAGGTCGGGATTGCAGCGAAGCGGGATGTGTACCCTGCACAACTCTCGGGCGGCCAGCAGCAGAGGGTGGCGATATCGCGCGCGCTGGCGATGAACCCCAAGGTGATCTTGTTCGATGAGCCGACGTCCGCGCTCGACCCGGAACTGCGACACGAGGTCTTGGCTGTCCTTCGAAAGCTCGCAGACGATGGGCAGACCATGGTGGTGGTCACGCATGAGATGGGCTTTGCCCGCAACGTAAGCACACGCATCGCTTTCCTGGACGGTGGCAAGCTCGTCGAAGAGAGCGAATCCGAGCAGTTCTTCAAGTCGCCCAGGACGGAGAGAGCGAAGCAATTCCTTGAGATGATGTTCTGACAACGAACAATGACGGGGGACCAGAATGAATAAGCTCTTGATCGTCGCCGCGAGCCTGATCGGCATTGCCTTCCATTTCGGATCGACGCCGGCGCTCGCGCAACAAAAGGTTTCGAAACTCACGTCGATCCCGCAAAAGGGCAAACTCCGCGTCTGCCAGGTCCCGAACTATTACGCCATTTCATTTCGGAATCCGAAGACCGGAGAGCTTGAAGGGATCGATGTCGATCTCTCCAAGGAGCTCGCGAAGGAACTCAACGTTCAGCTCGAGATCGTCGAGACGCAGTTCTCGACTTTCATTGCCGACCTCCAGGCCGACAAATGCGATATCGGAATGTTTGCCGTCGCCGCGACCCTCAAGCGAGCTCAGGCGGTGGAATTTTCCAACCCGTATCTCGAGTCCGGACTTTACGCCGTCGTTAAAGATGGCAGCAAGATTCAGAAGTGGGAAGATGTCGACCAGCCCGGCGTTCGGGTCGTGACCGGGCTGGGAAGCTTCATGGATGATGTCATGAAGGGATATTTGAAGAAGGCCACCCAGCGCAGTGTCGTTCCGCCCGCCGATATGTTGAGCGAGATCGCCGCCAACAAGGCCGACGTCTACATCAGCGACTATCCGGCCAGCGTCAGGATCAAGAAGGAGTTCGACTGGGCGAGGCTGATTTCGCCGTCCGAGCCGCTTGCAGTCACGCCGTATTCGTATGTGGTCGCACCGGGGGACCAGGTCTGGCTTAACTACATCAACTTGTTCGTACGAACGATCCACAACGACGGCCGGCTCAAGAAGTATGCGGAGAAGCATAATCTTGGCCCGATGGTCGCCAAGTAAACCGATCGGCGCAGCTCGGGTCGAGACATGAACACGTACGCGTTCAGATGGGATGTTGTGTGGAGCAATCTGCCCTTCCTGCTTTCGGGCCTAAAGGGGACATTGATCATCTCTGCCGCCACGCTGGTGATGGCGATGTTGGGCGGCCTGGTGCTGGTGTCGCTGGACCTCTCCAAGTGGAGAGTGGTGAGATCCATCAGCATCACGTTCGGGGAGTTGGTTCGTAACACTCCGATTCTGATCCAGCTGCTCTGGTACTACTATGTGCTGCCGATATCGTTCGGAATCGACCTTCCGGCAATGTTCGCGGCCATTCTGGGGCTTTCGATCTATTCGTCAGCCTTCATCGGAGAAGTGTATCGCGCGGGAATTCAAGGCGTCCCAAAGGGGCATGTCGAAGCGGCGAAGGTGCTTGGACTGAGCAGGCTGCAGACCTTCAGGCGAATCGTATTGCCCCAAGCGTTTTGGGCCAGTCTTCCCCCGCTGGCGTCGAATTTCGTCATGCTCATCAAGTACTCGTCGCTCGCCTCGGTCTTGTCGGTACCCGAGATCACCCGAAGGGCGACCGAGTTGTCGTCCTCGACATTCAGGCCGTTGGAAATCTTCACCGCGGTGGCGGTTGTGTATTTCATCATCTGTTGGCCTCTGACTCTGACGATCAGGTGGCTTGAGCGACGAACGATGCGACTTAGAAAATGACATTCGACAAAGGAGGAGTTCTTGATGACAAGTGAAACCGTGCGCCTGGTGGATTCTCATGCCCACGACCGGCCGTTCTCGCACGCATCAATTGTAGGCCCCTGGATATTCACCAAAGGAACGGCCGGCTACAACCCGGTCACCAGCGAATTTCCGCCGGATATTCGTGAGCAGACGGCTCAATGCATGAAGAATCTCGCCGAGATTCTCAGGGAATGCGGGGCGACGTTTGCCGACGTCGTCAAGGTCAACGTGTATCTCGTTGATGTCGGCGACTACGATGCCGTGAACGAAATCTATCTCAAGGCGATGGAAGGACATAAGCCCGCCCGGTGCTGCGTGGGCGTCCCGGCGCTACCCTCGCCAAACGAGAACATGAAGATCGAAATGATCGCGTACAAGGAGGGTAGGAGCGAGAAATAGTTCAATCACCTTTGCTCTGGGAAGCGGCTAACGGTGAGTGGAGGACATTGGATGCGAAACTCCAGTGTTCACTGTGGCTCAAGTGGTGGGTTTTGATCTAGAAGGTTCGAAAATCCTCTATCTTTCAATAGAGATTGACTGACACTCTCTCCGCCACTTCTACGCCACAGGTCTCCCCAGTATCCGCTTATTCGAATCTACCGCAAGGCCACCGAAGCACCCCGCGATTCTGCGCTGTTGCTCGCGCGGGCTGTAGTTTCGCGGCGGGACGGTCCGGATCTGGGCGGAGCAGTCGCCGTTCGAGTTGAAGGATTCGTTGAACGGCGAGGCTATCGCTGGAGCGACGGCTCTGACGGCCGCCCCAAGTCCTGGTACGTCGACGTCGGCGAGTCCGCCGTGGCCGCCGAGCTCGCGTTCCTGGAGGCGGAGATCTATCTGCGCGACGTGGAGCCGAGGCAGCAGACGCTGACTGCCTTCACGCGGTTCTCGGGGAGAATCTAGACCGCATTGAGCCCGCATCTCGCGCTTCTCGCTCCAACCGGACTGCGCGGCTTCGGAGTTCGTTCACCAAGTGATCAGCAGCGACATGCGCACTCTGGCATCGATCGCGAGATCGTAACCGTCGGAACGGCGGAAGCGATGGCCGGCCGCAGTCAAAGCTTCGCATCCTTCTCGGAGGCTCGCGCCAAAGCCTGCGTGTCGACGTACTCTCTGATCTTCGTCAGCTTGCCGTCCCGGACGGTGATGGCGAAGACCCAGTGGTCTTCGAACGTCCGCTTCGTAGACTTGATCGTACCCGTCGCGAATCCGACGACCACGACCCGATCGCCCTGCGCCACAAACTCGGGCGGCGCAGGGAAGGTCGTCTCGACCGAGAATGAAGCCTTCCGGAGCAGCTCCGTCAATCCCGCGTGACCCCGGTGCGTGCCGGCCAGCGGCCAGTTCTCGCCCGGTATGATCCATTCGATGTCTTCGGCGGTCAGCGACAGAAGATCTTCCTTGTCGCCGCGGCCCACGGCCGCGAAGAAATCCTTCACGGCCCGCACGTTCCTCTCGATGCTCATCGACGTCTCCATTGTCTCTCATTGATGAGGGGATCGGCCGTTGCCTGCGCCTATGCCCAGCGGCCGGCGTCCTCGAAGCTTAGACGAGCGTTGCGCGGGAAGACGGAGGCCGGATCGCCATGCCCGATGCTGCAGATGAAGTTCGACTTGATCCGCGTGTCGGCGAAGAACGCCTTGTCCACGCCAGCGTTGTCGAAACCGGACATTGGGCCGCAGTCCAGTCCGATGGCCCGCGCGGCGATCATGAAGTAGGCGCCCTGCAGCGTCCCGTTGCGCATCGCCGTCGCCTCGGCGATTTCCGGCGGAGCGAAGTATTTCTGCATCATCTCCGCGGCGTGCGGCATCAGCTTCGGCAGTTCGCGTGCGAAATCCAGGTCGTGGCCGATAATCACCGTGACAGGAGCCGCGAGAATCTTCGGCTTGTTCACCTCGGGGGCCAATCCGGCGAGCTTCGCCTTGCCGTCGGCGCTGCGCACCCAGACGAAGCGCGCCGGGCTGCTGTTCGCGGACGTCGGTCCCCACTTCATCAGGTCGTAGACGTCGCGCACCATCGCTTCGTCGACGGGACGGTCGAGCCAGCCGTTGGGTGTGCGGGCGGAGCAGAAGATCAGATCGAGTGAATCGTCGGACAAAAGCGCGGTCATGGGTATTTTCCTTCGAAATCTTTGAACGATGGGCGTGAAGGTGGGGACGCGTGATCAGGACTTCTTTTCGAACTGGACGAGGTCCTTGAAGATCAGCCGGCCCCACGTGCTTCCGTAGCCTTGAACGAGCATGCCGCCTTCAGAGAGCCCGCCCAGTTCGATCGGCGCGAAGCCGAGGCTTTTCGCGAGCGCGCCGATATCCTTCGCCGCGTCGTCGTCGTCGCTCGCGAGAAACACGACCCTCCTGCCGCCGTGGACGGCGGGATCCTGGCCGAGGACGGTCGCGCCCAGATGGTTGAAGCCCTTGACGAGCCTGCCGCCGGCGAAGGCCTTGGCGACGGCCTTGGCGGAGGACAGTTGTCCACCGAGCTTTTCGGGCGACATGCCGTTGCCGTTGGTCACGTCGACGACGGTCTTGCCCTTCCAGTCGGGAAGCACCTTCGCGACGTCCGGATGCTGTTCGAAGCGGACGGCCAGGAAGATGACGTCCGCCTTGATCGCTTCCGCCAGCGTCTTCGGCTTGATTCCAGTTCCGATTGCGGCCGCGTCCGACGCGAAGCTTTCGGGCGCGCGGGTGGTCGCGACGGACACCTCGATGCCGTTGCGCGCGAACGCCTTGGCGAGCGCTTGGCCGATCTTGCCGAAGCCGATGATTGCGTAGCTCATGATGTTTCTCCGATGCAGGTCGGGCACGATCGCGGAGCGATGCGCGTCGTCGCGATCGGGCGGGGGTTTCAGATGGCCGAGAAGCCGCCGTCGACGGACAGCTCCAGCCCGTTCACGAAGCTGGAATCGTCGGAGGCCAGGAACACCGCGGCTGCGGCGATCTCTTCGGGACGACCCATCGTTCCCCGCGGTATCAGAGATTCGAACATCTTCTTCGCCTCGGGGGTGAGGACCTGGTCCTGCATCGGCGTGGCGATCGGACCCGGGTGCAGCACGTTGACCCGGATGTTCCGACCCTTCAACTCGTTGAGCCAACCGCGGGCGAAGGCATGGAGCGTCGCCTTGCTCGCCGCATAGACGCTGTAGCCGGGAAAGCCTTTGAGCGAGGCGACCGAGCCTGTCATGAAGATCGATCCGCCGTCGTTGAACAGCGGCAACGCCTTCTGGACCGTGAACAAGGTACCGCGCGCGTTCAGGCCGAAGGTCGTGTCGAAAAGCTGCTCGGTGATCTGGCCGAGCGGAGCGGCGTCGCCCATGCCGGCGCTCGCGTACAGGACGTCGATCTTGCCCTTCTCGCGCTTGACCGTGTCGAACAGACGGTCGAGCTCGTCGAGCTTGGCCGAGTCGGCGCGCACGCCCGTGACGTTCCTGCCGATCGACTTGACGGCCTGGTCGAGCGTCTCCTGCTTCCGGCCCGTGATGAAGACGTACGCGCCTTCTTCGACGAACCGCTTGGCGCTTTCCAGCGCCATGCCGCTCGACCCACCCGTGATGACCGCGACCTTACCGTCCAGCTTACCCATGATCTTGTCCTTCAAAACCGTTCGGGGATATTCCCGATGAACCCGACCTAGGCCTGCGGCCGTCCGGAGGTCAGTCCGGAAAAACGCACATCGCTGGTGCGTAAATCATCCGGCTTGATGATTGAAGGCGATCTCAGAGTGCCGTTAACGTACGAGCAACCCGCTCTGGAAGGGCACTTATTATTGCTTATATCCTCGCATGCTGTGTGGAATAAAGCCTGTAAACGCGCACCCTTGTGGTGCCGGATAGCACCATGATCGATTGGGATGACATTCGCTATTTTCGCGCCGTCGCGCGCGGCGGATCGGTCCGGGCCGCCGCGGAAAAGCTCGGGGTGAACCACTCGACCGTGATCCGGCGCGTCGCGCAATTGGAGGAACGCCTCGGCGCGCAGATGTTCGAAAAGCTGCCGTCGGGCTACCGCCTGACGGACGCCGGCGAGGACGTTCTGGAGTTCGCCGACCAGATGAAGGCGTCGTCGCAACAGCTCGAGACCCGCGTCTTCGGCCGCGACCAGGGCGTGCGCGGTCTGTTGCGGGTGACACTTCCGCCGTTCCTCGCGACGCACCTGCTGATGCCGGACTTCGCCGAATTCGCGCGTCTGCATCCCGACATCGAGATGGAAGTCCTTTCGACAGGCGAGGTGGCGAACCTCACCAACCGGGAAGCCGACGTTGCGATTCGCAACGTCGGCGACCGCAAGAACCTGCCTCTCAATCTTCACGGCCTCAAGGGTCCGGAGATGTACGGCGGCGTCTACATGTCCCGCGATCGACTAGCCGCGTGGCGGATGGGCGTGACAGACGCGATCCGGTGGATCGTCGTGAACGACGACGGGCTCCCGGATTGGGTTCGCAAGGGAGAGGTCCCCACTACGGGATCGCCGTTCAAGACCCCGGACGCCGGGGCCCAGATCGTCGCGGCACGGCAAGGGATCGGGATGACGAGACTGCCGTGCTTCGTCGGAGACGCCGATCCATCATTTACCAGGGTGCCGGGCATCGGTCTGCACATGTACGGAACGCTCTGGCTTCTCACCCACGGCGAGACGCGCAAGACCAAGCGCGTGCGGCTCTTCACGGAATTCCTATCCAAAAGGCTCGCCAATCACGCTCCTCTGCTGGCTGGACTTTCCGTCGCGCGGGATCGATGAGCGGGCCGTCGCCCTAAAACATGAAGCGGGCGGCGCCGCCAAGGATTCGCGAATTAAGCCCGAAAGCCTTGAGCCGCCTCGAAATCGCCCGACACTGACGGTCGAACAGGCGTCTTGGGTGGTACACAGCGGTGGTCACAAACGTCGACCGGGCTTTTCTGGAATCCTTGTTTTTCGGCCAATTTCGCGCGTTCAGGGCAAAGGGGGTGCGAATCCCACTCTCTCGGCCACTTCTACGCCACAGGTCTCCCCAGTATCCGCTTATTCGAATCTAGCGCAAGGCCGCCGAAGCACCCCGCGATGTGCCGTCCCGCAAGCCACCGCCTTCGGTTGCCGCGAGGCTGGCGCAGAAAGCTCCCAAGAGCAGCGACGCCGTCAGCCAGAACGCGAGTTGAGCCGTCGCCTTTCGCGCCGCATCGGCATCGGCCTTGATTTGTGTAACGACATCGTTGACCCGTTTTTCGGCGTCGGCCTGGCTGAGCCCGGTTCGCGCTGCCACGACCTTCGCGACGTACTCCCGATCGTTCGGCTTCATTTCGGCCCCCGTCTGAAAACTCGACGTGAACAATCGCAGCATCTCGCCGCGCGCGTCGCTTGCTGGCGCTTGCGGCGATGGCGTATTCGGCCGCAGCAGGGTGTCGACGTAGCCATCCATGGGGCCGGATCGGCTCGCGGACGAAGCTGCGCCTGCGGCGCCGATGTCGCCTCCGATCAAGCTGGTTGCGGGAGTGGCCAGGAGGATTGCGCCGATCACGGATGCGAGCGCCCAGGCGACAAAGCCGTGAGCCGTGTCCCGGAAGTAGACCTCGTCAGCGTGGACACCGATCCAGCGGGAGCGCAATCGGCCTGCAATGTAACCACCGATCGACGATGACAACATGGCGATGACGATCAGATAGAGGCCAGTCCCGATCTTGAAGGTGGTCGTGGAGACGCCGGCATCGGCCCACGGAGAGACCACAGACAGGCCTAGCCCTACGCCGAATGCCAATAGGACCAACGTCAAGGCGCAAGCGACCACGGCTCCGGCCGTGACGGCGCCCCACGACACGCCCGAGACGGACGGTTCGCCGAGGTCGGTTGCCGGTTGGACGACAACGGTATCAATCATGATGCTCATCCCAATTTTGCGATGAGATCAGCTCATCGTGCCGCAACAATAGGCAGCTCTGACAAAGGTTCCTCGGCGAGCGACCTGCCGATTTGGCGTGCAAGGGACGCTTGGGCTCAGCGAAGTGCGGCTGGCTCGCGAGCCTGCTCAACCGCGCGGAAGGAAGGGCTGAACGATCGACGCTAGCAGGCGAAGGGCGCTGGCTATTCCAATCTGTCCTGAGGCGGCTCAGGTGCCGCCTCCGCGCGGACCTCGCGCTCCGCTTGCAGCCAGAAATCCATTTCCGAACCGTCGGTCTTGCCGCTTTGCTCCCAGAACTCGCAAGGTCGGCCCCAGCGCAGCCCAGGCACGTACATGTGCTTGATGACGAGCATGACTGAAGCTGGTCACTCTACGATTTCGACAATCCGGTGTGTACGAGGATCGACCAGCACCGTCCGGCCATTGACCACGGTGTAGCGATAGTCATGCGTGCCATATTCCGGCGGCTCGTCGTAGTAGGTTACGTCTTCGCCCGGAAGGTCGGCGCCTACCCTCACCTCGCCGTCGTAAGTGTAGGACGGATAGTGGCGCTCGGCCACATAACTGCGAAAGCGGGGCCGTTGGTCGATGCCCAGCACGCCGTTCACGCCTCCAACAACGCCACCGATTGCACCGCCAACCACGGCACCGACCGGCCCAGCGGCATTTGCGCGATGTAGCACAACCGATGCAGAGCCACAACGTTCTAAGCTGCGGGCAACTCAGATGCTTCTAAAGCTCTGATGCCCGTGCGTTCTTGGACAGGCGATGACTCCTCCCAAGCCGGTCCGGCGGAAAGCGGACGACCCGTGAGGCGCTGGCGCAAAGCAAGAGAAACAACGCGCGCTGCGCCTTGTACCTCGCCGCACTGCGACTGCATTCCGAGCCGCGCATCAGAGAACGCCCGTCGGTCGTAGAAACAGACCACTTCCACCTGCCGCGTCCACGCCGCTTCAGCACGATGTCGAACGCCGCGAAGCGGTCCTCGCTCGGCTGGCAGTTCATGCCGCGAACCTGTCCGGGAAGTCGTCGCGAAGCTCGTCCAGCAGCCGCTGCTCGCGCTCGATCCGGCTTCTGTAGAGCTCAGCTTCCTTCTCGGTCTTTGCTCGCGCCAGCAGTAGGCGATAATGGCCGATAATCTTTTCGCGGCCCTGGATAAGCAATTCTCGAATGTCGGTCATGAAACGACCCTCATGCTCGACAAGGAAGAGAATTCCTTCAAAGAAGGAAATGTCACCGGAAAGGTCTCGGCCATGAGGGCATCGAGCGTGGTCTGCTCGTCGGCCATCCGCTTCTCAATGAACTCACGGTCGAAGTCGGACAACTCCGTCCGGAGCAAGTCGCGAAAGCGGTGGATGTTGTTGCGGTGGGTACGAATGCGAGCCAAGTTCGCTTCGAACATTGTTTCCATCCTGGTTGTGATGATCCGTCCGAGTCCTGTTCCTTGCTTCACGCCGCCGCACGCCGTTCGGTCGATCGCAGCCGCATGGGCTTGCCGCCGGGAGGTGGCGCCGGGCCGCCATCCAATGCGCGAAGCGCCTCCAGGATTTCGTCGATGGTCACGGGTCCTTTCAGGCCTTCGGGAGCGCGCAACGAGGGGCAGGACGCGATCGCGGAAGCGTCGGATGCCCACGACGCCAGGATGGCGCGCTTCTCCGCGAGGGTAAGACCCGAATGAGAGACCACGTCCCTCGGATGCTCGAATCTGATGCCGGGATGAAGCAGATAGTCGAAATCGAAGACATTATGGTCGAGCGCGGTCGTCGGCCGCATGGCTGCCTCCATTCGAGACGAGTTGAGGGAAGGCCGCGTGGGAAATCCCGCGCGGCCGAGATCGAACCTGTACACCGGGTCCGGTAATCAGGCGGCCTTGGCTTCGATCTGAGCTACGTTGCTTGTAGTCGCGCCGTTGATCTCGATCCGGCGGGGCTTCATCGCCTCGGGAATCTCGCGCACCAGGTCGACGACGAGCAGGCCGTTCTCGAAGCGCGCGCCCTTGACCTCCACGTGGTCGGCGAGCGTGAACTGGCGCTTGAAGTTGCGCGCCGAGATGCCGCGATGCAGGAAGGTCTTGCCTTCCTTCTCCGATCTGCGGCTTTCGAGCGTCAGAACGTTCTGTTCGACGGTGAGTTCGACTTCATCCGGCTTGAATCCGGCCAACGCGACCGAAATCTGGAAGCGGTTCTCGTCGAGCCTTTCGATATTGTAGGGGGGATAGCTCTCCTCGCCCACGCGCTGGGCGGCTTCGGCGAGGTCGAACAGACGGTCGAATCCGATGGCCGACCGGAACAGGGGCGAAAAATCTACAGTGCGCATAGCCAGATCCTCCTGGGAGCAAAATGGTTACGAGCGGCACCGGACACGTCCGGTGCCCGTCTCAAGTGGCGGGACCCTATGGCATCCCGATCACCACGATGGTGACGCCGAAAGAATTTGGAATCCGGGGAATAGTTTCAAGGGGTCCGCGGAAATTTTTTCGGCAAGACGAGATGGTTAATCTGTCGCACCGACGACCCGTCAGTCCCGTACACAGTACAGCCGCCTCAGCCGTTTCTCTCCGTGTCTCAATCGGCATCCGAAGCGCCGCGGGCTCCTCGCCGTCGCACATGCCCTCGACAGCCTCGCTAGGTTTAGCCGATGCTTTAGCGTGGGTCGCGAGGGACGTATGTGGGGCTCCGGACGGATTGGCTGCTGACGGAGCGCCGACCGGCCGACGAGACCCACTTCGGAGTCAGATCACATTGAGGCCAGCGCCAGGGCCTTCTCGAAGAATCGGCGGGCTGATGCCAAGTGCTCTGGAACAGGCCTTCTGTTGACGGACAGTTCCCCAAAAATACAGGTCCATTACGTCGGGATGAACCACGCTCTCGGCACGCCGTGCCTCGGCCGCAACGAGAAGCATGCCTGGGCCATGGCGCGCGATCTCCAACACCGACCTCCCGTTTGCCGAACCGAGGTCACCGCCGGCGAGCGCCATTCTTCACAAATTGGATTGCGGCGAAGTTTCCGTGGTGGGATTGCGGCAAACTGAGAGTATAGTCAGTGCATGCAAGACGCCCAGGTGGTCTTCGAAGCTGAACGGGTCTCTGCCGGCAATTGGCGGCTTGTGTGTCATTGTCCTGGCGGAAAGATCGAATACATAACTGGGTTCTTGGACGAGCAATCGACCAAAAACTGGCTGGCGACCGAACACCTTGACTATTGGCTCAAGGGAAGAGGCTATGCGTCATGAGCAGCCACTCCAAGCGTGCCCGCGACGTTGATTGAAAATTCTGGCAGCGCCAATCGTGCTTGCTCTGCATCTCGTCTACGCTAACGCAC
Organism: Bradyrhizobium sp. USDA 3364; assembly: GCF_054056355.1. Taxonomy (NCBI): domain Bacteria; kingdom Pseudomonadati; phylum Pseudomonadota; class Alphaproteobacteria; order Hyphomicrobiales; family Nitrobacteraceae; genus Bradyrhizobium; species Bradyrhizobium sp. USDA 3364. The sequence continues at coordinate 2,341,374 of NZ_JBSRYG010000002.1, read as the reverse complement.
GGAAGCGCCTCGGCACCTGCCTCCGTGGTGCCCAGGGGTGCCGGGGTCGTCTGCTCTGCGTGCGATCGATGAGAAGGGCTGCCGTTTCCTGATGACTATGAGCCGCCGAAAGAGGCCGCCACTGAGGCCGCCAGAAAGTGTAAACGTGCAGCCTAAAATCAAAGAGCATACCTGCCCGAATTGCAATGGGACGGGCTTCCCGGCCGTCATGCAGTCGGTAAAGCGGGGTTACAAAATCTATCCGGCCAAATGCGAAACCTGCGACGGCAAGGGAAGGGTCACGGAAGACAATTAAGCCGCCTAGACTGAGCTGCTACGCTGCCCATCTGAAAATCTTACGGGCGGTGCGGCCTTCCAGGCCGAGAGGGTACCAGCAAAATCCCGGATAGTGATCCGGCCTGCCGGGTCGAAATGAGGCAATACCGTTGGACCCCGGCGCGTGGTCTTTAGTCTGCGGCACTTCGTCGATGGAGAGGGCGACGCGTGATCGTCAAGCGAAGAGGTTGTTCCCCGCCTGCGTCTCCAAGCATTCGCGGGAGAGTGCAACGCGCGCATGTTCCAAGTTGCTATCGCAGGCCTCTTTCATTTATCGGGCTGTTCTCCTGTCCATGCTACTCTTCGCTTCGTTCGGGCTTCAGGCTCGAAACTCATCCTGCAAAGCCGGGTCACCCCTAAGATGGTCCGCGGGGATTCGCCAGTGCTTCAAACGTTGCTGTAATTTTTAGGATACTGGATGATCGTCTATTTTTCATGCGGCGGCTGCGGCGCGACCTATGCTGTCGTTCAAGAACGTCGCGCCATTTCCGTTGTCACATCGGGCGCCTTCAAGTGCGAACGCTGCGGAAAGGCCGTCCATCATTGGTCGGGAATGTATGCTTACTCAGATTGGAAATATCTCGGATCGCGCGATGACGCTGAAAGCTGACCGCCCTCGGGCAGACCGCAAGAAGGCCGCTCGCAAGCTCATGGACACGCTGGGCGCCTCCGAGCCGATTCCGAAGGACCGCAAATGGTCGCCATCAATGCTTCGTGCTCGCGTTTCGGTAGACGATGGAAACGCAGAAAAGCCGGTCAGTTGCCGTGCGTACTTCGACCGCGATGTCGGGCCGATCGACTAAAAAGACGGAATCCTTGGCCATCCCAGCCAGCGTTTGCGCCGCCTCGACTTCGGCGGCTTTTTGATTTGGCAGCCTCAGACCTTCCTCGTCTGCGAAGAACTCGCGGCCGCTTTGAATGTCAAAGAAATAGCGTTCCATGAAGCAGCTCCTGTTCCTTGCAGGCGGGAGCGCAGGAACGTTTCTCAGCCACCGGCGCCTGCGGGCCGAGCCTTGGCGAGTGATGAGCGTATAATATCTCGCATTGTTGAAGGTTGCTAATCAAAACAGGCCGCGGCCTCAATCGATCGAGGCGGCCCTACCGCATAACGTAGCTATTGCCATGACGACGAGAGGACACAGACCCAACAATGCGATGGATACGCAGCAAAAGTCGGTCATTGGCCATGACACAACCTCTGTATTGAAAATGCTCTCGGCCCAAGTCAAATGAACTAGTTATTATCGATCAGGACTTGAGGATCGAAACGCATCGATGGCGTGGGCGATGAGAACGCCAACGCTCAAAATAATCAAGCAAGACAGTATGACATTGAGCATGACGACCGAGCGACCGGGGGCTGTGGACTGAGCAGCAACATGGACGCTGGGGTCCTAGAGAAGACGCTGCGTTGAGGCATGACGCGCGCGAACTGTGTTCGAATTGCACTGCGTAGGTGTTTGAATTGAGACTACTGCAATCGGCGCTGGCCGCGGGCAACCGGCGCCAAGAGCAGCTTGCTGATCTCATCCATTGCCTATGCAAGCCGGTCCGGCGCAGTTCCATGTCATCGCGGCTGCCGTTGCCGCCTAGCAACCATCTGGCACCAACCCTGTTGTCCTCCCCATCACCGATTAAGCTTCATGCATAGGCATCGGTGGCCGAGAAGACACATAGCGCTCCCGCCCGACTCTGGGAGTGCCTGATGGCACGGTCCTATTCCGATCTCCTCGATGAAGACGGCCTGTTCATTGACGAAGAAGGCCTGGAATTCTCGGACCTTCGAGCCGTGCAAGCTGAAGCCGCAAAGTCACTGGCCGACATGGCTCGGGAGGCGGTGCATGGCTCACCAGGTCTTTCAAAGCGGCATATGATGGTTGATGTACGAGACAAAGTCGGCCCGGTGATGCAGATCCGGTTCAACTTCGAGGTCGAAAGAATGAAGCAATAGGCACTCCTTTATCTCGACGGATTTGCTTATTGCTCGGCGAGCGGTGGAACGCGGTCCGGCTTCCATTGGCCAGCAGCGGAGGGAATCCCAACTCGCGGCCGGAAACACGGCAGTGATCCTGACACTCTTCGACCGTCGAAAGCGCGCCCATGGCAGGCAGTCAGGCTACCGGCGGCTGCCTGTCAGCTCCCGCCTACTTCTTCTTCGAGGGCCCCAAATCCGGTTGCCAAGCGGCCTCTTTCCGGCTCGGTGCCGCCGCTATGACCTTGGCTTTTTCCTTTTTCGGCTTCTTGGTTTCGCGATTCCCGCGTTGCTGTCCCTTCGCCATGACGTCTATCTCCTGTTGGGGGTCGAGCTCGTGAAGTTCATCCGACTGCAGAACGCGCCCGCGCGGTGTGCATACGCGAACATCCATATAACCCTCGCGCAGCAGCTTGCGCGCGATACGCAGCGCGAGCGTCGCGCTGCCGCGGCCGAGACTGGCACTGCCATGCGCGTTGGTCCCCGTGATGAGGTAGCGCACGCGCATTGTCCTAGCCATTAAGGATGGCTGCGGCACACACCAGAAGCAAAAGAAACAGCGGAACGATCACCGGCGGGACGATCCATTCCGAGGCGCGAAAGGAAGACATAGGGCGCTCCTGCAAATCTATCGGCGGGAGCGTGCGTAACCCTCAGTCACCGGTCGATGCCGTTGAGACGTGCGGTGATGCAACACCGTACTGCGTAATCCGAAGCAAGCCGGCCACTGATTCCGACGCAACCCGGCCACCGATTCCGACGGAAGTCGGCCACCGATTCCGATCGAAGCCGGCCACCCTGTTGAGACCGGCCTGACGCTCTCGAAGACGGCGATCGAATCGCGGACCAGCCCCCCTTTGCGGCCGAGCAAGGGGAGGTCTGATGCCCGCCGAGAGAGCGCCGATGCGGAAGGTTCGAGAAGTTTTGAGACTGCGGCACGCCCTTGGCGTGAGCGAGCGGCAGATCGCCGTCACCGTCGGCATCAGCCGATCGACGGTTGGCGAGTATCTGCGGCGGGCTGCCGTGATCGGCATCACCTGGCCGGTGCCGGAAGGGATGGACGACGGCGAGCTCGAGCGCCGGCTGTTCACGCCGCCGACATTCGAGGAGAAGCCGGCGCGGCCGTTGCCCGACTGGACGGCGGTGCACCGGGAGCTGAAGCGGCGCAGCGTGACGCTGCTCTTGCTGTGGGAGGAATATCGCGCGGAGCACGCGGACGGCTATGGCTACAGCCGGTTCTGCGATCTCTACCGGAAATGGAGCGAGACGATCTCGCCGACCATGCGGCAGGCGCATGGGCCTGGAGAGAAGCTGTTCGTCGACTTCGCGGGCGACACGGTGCCGGTGTTCGACGCCGCTACCGGCGCGCAGCGGCTGGCCCATGTCTTTGTCGCCGTGCTGGGAGCATCCAACTACACCTTTGCCGAGGCGCGCTGGTCGGAGGGGTTGGCTGACTGGATTGCGGTGCACGTCAATGCTTTGCGGGCGATCGGCGGCGTGCCGAAGGCGATCGTCTGCGACAATCTGAAATCCGGCGTCACCGCCACCTGTCGCTATGAGCCGGGCATCAACCGCACCTACCAGGAGCTGGCCCAGCATTACGGCACCGCGATCCTGCCCACGCGTCCGCGCAAGCCGCGCGACAAGGCGAAGGTGGAAGTGGCGGTGCAAATCGTCCAGCGGTTTGTGCTGGCGAGGCTGCGGAACCAGCGCTTCTTCTCGCTTGACGAACTCAACGCGGCAATCCGCGAGGCGATCGCCGACCTCAACGCCAAGATCATGCGCAAGCTCGGCGTGAGCCGCAATGAGCTGTTCGCGCAGATCGACAAGCCGGCGCTCAAAGCCCTACCGCCGATGCCGTATCAGTATGCCGAGTGGAAGAAGTGCCGGGTCGCGCCCGACTATCACGTCGAGCTCGCCGGTCACTACTACTCGGTGCCCTCACGTCTGATCCGCGAAGAGCTCGAGGCGCGCATAACCGACAGGACGATCGAGATCCTGCACAAGGGCATCCGGGTGGCCAGCCACGCCCGCTCTGACGTGCCCCATCGCCACACCACGATCCCGGAGCACATGCCGAGCCGCGCACCGGCGCTATGCCGAATGGACGCCGGCGCGGATCAAACGAGAAGCCGCCAAGATCGGCCCCGCCACGATCGCTCTCGTCGAGGCGATCATGAGAGCCAAGCCACACCCCGAGCAGGGCTTCCGGGCTTGTCTCGGCATTCTGCGGCTCGCACGCAGCTACGGCTCGGCCCGCATCGAGGCCGCCTGCCAGCGCGGCAACGACATCGGCGCGACCACCTACGGCTCGATCAAGTCGATCCTGCAGCACGGGCTCGATCGCGCCTACGCGAATGAACAGCCGCCGGACGGGCCACCAATCCGACACGGCAACATCCGCGGCACCGATTACTACCACTGAAGAAAGGAGAGACGATGTTGACACATCCCACTCACGAGCGCCTCGTCGCGCTCGGGCTCAATGGCATGGCGAAGGCCCTCGACGAACAGCAACGACAGCCTGACATCGCCGCGCTGGCCTTCGAGGAGCGCCTCGCGCTGCTCGTCGACCGCGAGGCGACCGAGCGCGAGAACAAGCGCCTGGTCGCCCGGTTGCGGTTCGCAAGCCTCCGGCAAAACGCCGTCGTCGAGGATATCGACATGAAGGCGCCGCGCGGACTCGACAAGCCGCTGTTCCAAAAGCTCGTCGCCGGCGAGTGGATCGACCGGCATCAAAACCTGCTCATCATCGGCCCGACCGGCGTCGGCAAGAGCTGGATTGCTTGCGCCTTGGGCCACAAGGCCTGCCGGGACAACCGCTCCGTGCTCTATCAACGGCTGCCGCGGCTGTTTGAGGCGCTCGCCCTCGCGCGGGGCGACGGCCGCCATGCTCGCCTCCTCAGGACCCTGGCGCGCGTGGAACTCCTGATCCTTGACGACTGGGGGCTTGCCTCGATGACGGCCGAGCAACAACGCGACCTGCTGGAGATGATGGAGGATCGCCATGGCCGCGGCTCAACCGTGGTGACAAGCCAGCTCCCGGTCGAGCATTGGCATGAACTCATCGGCAACCCAACCATTGCCGACGCCATCCTCGATCGCCTCGTGCACAACGCCCACAGGCTCACCCTCAAGGGCGAGAGCCTGCGCAAAGCCGCCGCCAAGCGTCAGACGCTTGACGACGAGGCCGCCAACTGACCTGATGACGACGTCGTCGCGAGAGCCCGCCTCGGCAGGCGGCCGGGATCATCGGAATCCCCGGCCGGCTTCCATCGGTACAGGCGGCCGGCTTCGCTCGGAATCCACGGCCGACTTCATCGGAATGCGCAACCGTACCCCTCCGGCACGCCAATAGCGAGCGCTAATACGCCGCGCATGCGCGAGTTCGGCGCTGCGGCGTCAGCGCGCATGAATGGCGAATGCGCTGGCTATTGTCCTGCGATCGGCGCATGCTGGTCACTGCAGGTCGGTTGGGCCCCAGCTGCAAGAAGGCAGGCGTGCATGACCATCCGCTCACGGCGAGAGACCGTCACGTTCAGGCATCCGTTTCGAATTGGCAGTATCAAGCGGCTGCTGCCCGCCGGCGCTTACGAGGTCATCACTGACGAGGAGGCGATCGAAGGGCTCACTTTCTCGGCCTACCGCCGCATTGCCACGATGATCGTCGTACCCTCGGAGGGCGCTCACAACTCAATGGAAGTACTTTCGATCGGCTCAGTCGACCTTGCCGATGCACAAGCTGCGGACGCGAGTGCAGGCGATGACTGACCACCCAGTTGATCTCGACAAGCATCGCGGGATGGCTGCACAGAAGGCGACCGATTTGCGCCGAGCGCTGGCCGAAGTCGAGACCCATGCAAGGGAGCTACGCGAACGTGAATCCGAGCTGGAACACCGCATGATGTCGGCGCCTGCTGCCTCGTGGCCGGAGGCAGCAGTGAAAGCGCGGCATCTGCTTAATCTCTATGCTGCAAGCTTGCCTGCTGAAGATACCAGGCACCGTGCGCTGGTCACGATGCTGCTCGACGATTTCGTCAGGCTCACGGAGCTAGACCGCGGGAGCAGCTAGCAAAGCGGCGCTGTCACGGGATCATTTCGTAAAGGAGCAAGCCATGACGCTGACGAGCGGTCGCTATATCGGCCACGAGTACGACAGGATGATCGTCCTGTTTTCGATGCAAGACGGCGCTAAGGAAGTATCCTGCGCAATCTCGACTTCCGCGATGGACTATCTCGAGGGCGGCAAGCAGATCCGTTCCGAACAGCGCGAAGCCCAGTTCATTCGCCTGCGCGATCGCATCGAGGCGTGCGCGGCGAGCAAATATCGAGCGACGGAGTTCGAAGGAAATCCGAGAGGAATCGTGCTGCGAGGCATCGATTTCAGAGCATAGATGCCTGCTGTTTCCTGCTGCCCAAACAAATCGTCCGCAAAGTCTGCCAAGGCGAAGATTCGACGATGCTGTTTCGTCGATTAGACGCATGACGCTTGTGAAGCAGCGTCGAGGGTGCCAGGACGACGCCGAGGCACCCGTCCCTTAGCTATTGGTCTTCTTCGTCGAACGATCGACGCGGACGGTTCGGAATTCTGCAGGCCCTTCAACCAAGCGCCGCTTGCGTATCGCTTGATCATCGGCACTGGCACGATTATCGGCCTTATGGTCGATTGCAGCGCCAGCCAGATGAACAGCACGCTTGCGCTGGCTATGAATGCGACGAGCCGTCGTATCGTCCTTTGGTTTCGCCATCCAAACCTCCTGGGATTGAAGAACCGGCCTGACAGGTGGCACGCGCCCCGACCAACATATCTGGCTGTACCAACCAGGCCCCTGCATCCGAGACCCACCGACCAGCCTCGCTGGGAGTTGGCCGATTCATGATCCACGCTTTCCGTCGCGTCACAATCGGTAACGAGAGTTGCAATAGATCGATGACGGCAAGGTTCCGTCGATGCCCGGCGTTCTTCCGATCGCGAGACGTCTAAGCGCGCTCCTTGCTGGCGACCTGCGGCAAAGGTGGTTTGCGTTCCGGAAGCTTCTTCTTCGGGGGTGCCGGCAGCAAGCCTTCCCTGATGGCCTGTTTCCGAGCGAGCTTGCGGGCCCGGCGAATGGCCTCGGCTTTTTCGCGGGTCTTCCGCTCCGAAGGCTTCTCGTAGGACCGTCGCTGCTTCATTTCCCGGAAAACGCCCTCGCGCTGCATCTTCTTCTTCAGAACACGAAGCGCCTGGTCAACATTGTTATCGCGAACAAGTACCTGCAAATGAAACTCCCCGCTGGGCTGCGAACGCGGCAGGTCCCTGCATGCAGCCAGTTGCGCAGGAAGCTCGTTGTAATTTTGAGAATGATAAAACGGCGGCATGTCTTCGCCGACGTCGAACGCGCCGGGCTGTTCGTCACGGCATCCAGTTCGGTGTGAGTGACGGGACCACTCCCGGACAGCCATGTCAATCGATAAAGCGCTCATCTTACGATGACGAGGCCGTTCGAACCTGCTCGAACGATGACCAAGGACGCTCTTGCAAAACAAACTTGCTCGCCATCCTTGTAAAAGTGAGAAAGCTGAGTATATTGCAATTATTCGATTAGCCGCTGTGCCTTGTTGAACGCGCCCGCGGGCTCCTTTTCCAGAGACATCGACGAAGTTGAAAGATGCCGTGTGAGCGTCACGCGGAACGCGCTCGTGCGCTTTGGAGAATGAAAAATGACGACAGGCACTGTTAAGTGGTTCAACGGCCAAAAGGGCTTTGGGTTTATTCAGCCAAGCGACGGCAGCAACGACGTGTTCGTTCACATCAGCGCGGTCGAACGCGCTGGTCTTTCCGGTCTGGCCGAAGGCCAGAAGGTCAGCTACGAGGCCAAGACAGACAAGATGCGAGGCAAAGTCAGCGCTGAGAATCTCTCGCTGGCCTGATCTTGCGGAGCCGTTTCACGGATGTACTGAAACGGCCGCTCTGCCCGCTCGATCTCCGGATTGAGCGGGTTTTGTCCGTGCGAAGGTGTGATGGGAAATGAGCGCTGGGAAAACAGCTAAGCCGTCACCCGAAAGCATCGCGCGCTTCAATCGCAAAAGACTCGCGGCTGAAGAGGGCGTGCGGGCATTGTTGGATGTCGAGAAGCAGGCCACCGACCTTCGGAAGAACATGGCCCGACTTCGAGAACTCCGCGAGACCAAGGAGGCCGCTGACGCCGTTCTCTCGGCATCCTTGCCCACGCGCGCGCCGACGAAACGCAGAAGCAAGCCGGCTCGATAGCCGATTACCGCAGCGGCCGGTGCGTCTGCGAACGTGGTTTAATGGCAATGGGGCGGATTGTGCGTAGAGCCAAGTCAGACGGCAGCGGAACGATCACGTTTTCCCTTGCGCTCGGCGCAGCACGCCAGATCTGCAGGCTAACCACGACATTTCAGACCGACAAGCAAGCGTTCAGCTATCTTCACAAATATCGGACCGAGTTCGAGCAAATAGCGCGGGTGCGCCTCGCTTCAGGCGAGCTCGAAGACGGGATCGTCGTGCTCTCAATGCTCTAGTCTACGCTAGGACGAGACCGACAGCGCCTGCTGGCACTATGCTATTGCGTTCCGCCTTTCGATTTGCCTTCACGCGCCAAGCGCTCTGCTTTCAAGCGGGCGAGATTTTCGTGAAAGGGTCGTTGCGACTTCGTGTAATCGGTCATTGGTGTTGCCCCTCCAATCGTCTTGAAGGCATTGTTGGCTTGCTGCAGAAGCCGGGCATTCGCTTCACTCTCGATCATTTTTGCGTCTCTGGGTTTGTTTGCGTTCTGGCCATCCAGGCGTGCTGCTACGGCTTGTCCACTTGCGGTTTGTGGCCGGACAGGACAATTTGACCGGGGATCACGGCATCCCGAAGCGCGTCTGGCACGCATGGCTCGACCATAACACGAGCGAACTTCTGGGCAGCTAATCGTTGTCGGAGGTTCGTGTCTCATCCTACAAATTTCTTCATCGCTGCGACCACAACCTTCTCGTTGTACGGCTTTGAAAAGAACATGCTTCGTACAGGGAGATCGACTTCGGACGCGTCGACGTGGCCGGACGTCAAGATGATATCGATCGGCGGCCATCGGTTGCGGATGAGAGCCGCAAGCTTCATCCCGTCGATACCGCGCGGCATGTCGATATCGGAAAAGACGATGCGGATATCGAACCGCGCCTCCAGAATGCGCACGGCTTCGGTCGCATCGGCGGCTTCGACCGGTTCAAAGCCAGCTTCCTCGACCATATCGACAGCCGCCATTCTCAGCAGCGGTTCGTCCTCGACGACCAACACGAGAGGCCTGCATCTTCCGTCGTAGGCTGTCATTGGTTCTCTCCCGTCAAGGTTGTTGCACCTGAGAGAGAGGGGCTGAGAAGTCAGCTTCGAACCCAGTAGACAGGTAACGAAGCACAACGCCTCCCGTTCCGATGAGACCCATTTCGATCAGTCTTGATCCGAATCCTTTTACGGACGGGTTCGCCACGGTTGGACCGTCCACTTCCCGCCATTTCAGCGTCAGCTGGTCTTCATGGACACTCCAGGAAACCGAAACCCGGCCTGTCGGTCGGGACAATGCCCCATATTTGAGTGCATTGGTCGAAAGCTCGTGAAGCAGGAGTGACATCGACAGCGTCGCGCGCGCGCCGAGCTTGACCGCCGGACCGGAAATATCGAACCTATCGATAGTCTCGATAGCTCCGAGGACGCTCCTTACAACTTCGTATATTTTAGCTTCCGTCCAGCGTTGCTGGAGCAACGCCATGTGAGCGGACGACAGCGCCTGCAGGCGCGCACTGAACGCCTCAATCGGAGCTTGGTCCGGAACCGAGCGCAGCGTCTGCCTCGCAATCGCCATCACCATCGCCAGCGTATTCTTCATACGATGGCTGAGTTCGAGATTGAGGACGTGCTGCAGGGCTTCCGCGTCAAGTCGCGCGACACTCGCCGCCACACGGTCGCCGGCATTGCTGAGGAAGGCAATGTCCTCGTTGGTCCAGTCCCGGGGGTCGGCTGCGTGCACGAAGTACAGCGCAGTGGAGCCGTCGTGGTCCTCGATCGGTATCACCGCCATGGATCGGACCCCCAGCCCGGTCAACCTGTCCCGCGAACGCACTGATTGAGAAGGGGAGAGTACGTCGGAAACGATGATCGGGCGCTTGCCGCTGATGACGGCGTCGAGATTGCCGAAATCGGATAGCAGATGGCGGCCGGCCAGACTCGCGAAGCCTTCGGCGGACCAGTCCTTCTCGACAGTGACGTACTCCCTGGCTGCGTCGACGCGTCCGAATCCGGCTCGAATGGCGTTGAGGGCATTCCCGATGATCTCAGACGCGGCAGCGGTCGTATCCGGGACCTTGTCGAGCGATCGCAGCCGATCGCCGATGGACAACAGGGCGTCGCGCTGGACTTCAGCGCGTCGGCGATCCGTAACATCATTGAACAAGATGGCGACCAGATGTGCACTCGGATCGCCGACGCGGAAGGCATGGACGTCATACCAGCGGCCGCTCAGCGCCCTGGCTGGATTCTCAAAGCGAACGGATTCTCCCGTCTTGGCGACCTGCCCGTAGATGTCGAACCAGTGCTGTTCATGATCGGGCGCGAGCTCGCGCATCCACCTGCCCTCGGCCTCGGTTAGGCCGGTCTGCCGGGCGAAGGCTGGATTGATCTCGAGGAAGCGATAGTCCTTGGCAACGCCAGCTGCGTCGAACGCAAGCTCAACGATGCAAAATCCCGACTCCAGCGAGTTGAACAGCGACCGATACCTGTCGTCGGCGAGGCGACGGGCGGCCTCAGCGCTTTTCCGCTCGCGCATTTCGGCTTCGAGCAGCATGGTGTGGGCGTGCTGGAGCCCGATCACACGGCGCATTTCGAGTTGATTCATCGCGAGCTTGGCCAGCACTCCCAGCGTCAATCGTTGATGGTCGGTGATGCCTTCGGGGCGCGGCTGGCGATCGAGCACGCAGACGGTGCCGAGCGGGAGACCTTCCTCGGTTTTCAGCAGGGCGCCAGCATAAAAGCGAAGCCCGCCTGCTGCCGTGACCAAAGGATTGCGGGCGAATCGATCGTCCAAAAGAGTGTCGGGAACAACCATGGTTTCGCCCTGCAGGATGGCATGGACGCAGATCGAGACGTCGAGCGGAAGTTCACGAGCCCCGATTCCGACTTCTGCCTTGAACCACTGCCGGCCATTTGCAATCAGGTTCACGACCGCGATCGGTGCGCCAAACGTGTCCGCGGCCAGCCGTACGATATCGTTGAAATCAGGCTCCCTTGGCGTATCGAGGATTCCGTAACGCTCGAGGGCGGAGAGCCGGTCCCGTTCGTCCCACTCCCGCCCTGCGTCTGCCCGCTGAGCGGCGCTAATGTCGTTCATATTTTGGCATCTTGTCAGCCCCGCACCAGATGAGCGCCTTCAGCAATAAGTGCCGCTCGACCGACCGATGGTCAATCCGGTCTGTTGCTGCGCCACGTGATTTGGTGAGCAGCCAAGGTGGTCCCGCAAGATGAATGCGGGTCAGTTCGCGGCTTCCTTGACGAGCGCTGCGATCGAGTTTCCGGATTTCCGGATCGCCGTCATCAACTGCGCCTCCGAAAGCTTGAGGCGCTTGCGTAGCACCTTTACCTGAACCTTGTCCTTCAGATTAATGGCATTGCGGAACGAGGCAGCCTTGCGCCGGAACATCGGGGTGTCTTTCGATGGAGGGCCAAGCTGTACCCTGTAGTGGGTACCGACGTGCCGGAAGGCGATGGAGCGGCTGCCAGAGCTTTGCTAAAACCGTCGCTTACACATGAGGAACGCTTGGCGCCTGCCGATGTTCCCACCTTCCCAGGCGTTCTTGCAGTCACCGGCGGCGGGGACGTCTGGCGTCCAGCTGACCGCCCCGCGCCCGGTCCGATCCGCTTCCTCGCGGCATTCCGGAGCACCTTTGTCTTCCGCGAAACGAGCCACTCCCACGTGATGGCTCGGTCGGAGTGCTCGCGGCGGGAGCAATCGCATTCGGATGCCGGCCCTCACGTGGTCAGTGTCGTCGCCGACGACCTCCAAATGAGGTTGTTTTCCTTCAAACGTCGCCGCAACTGATATAGCTTGCGGTTGTAACGGGGTATCACGGTGTCCACGGCAAGAGAATTCGTAGAGTTTTGGCTGAAGAACAGCGTGCATGCTGACGAGCAATTCAGTGTGCGGCGCGGTCGGCCCGAGATTGAGGAACTGGTCCGACGCTTGTTGACAGCCGCCAAGGATCAAGGCTTCACACAAGAGCAGATCGAAGCGCAGCTGGGCGGCGACATCTACGATTACATCCGCAGCAGTATCGATTCACAGAACGCGCAAGAGACCTCACGATTGAAGCGGGATTCTTGACGCAGCAGACTCCGCCCTGCGGAGACGCCGGGAATTGCCGGCCATCTTCGTTCTCAGGGCAACATTCGCCCAACGGGCCTGAACCTATCTTCCCCCCGGGGAGACAGACCTATAACCGGGATTTTGTTCGTCCCCTCTCGGGGCTGGAGAAGCGCCGTCCGCATCTTTTCAAGTGGGCGGCGTAACTTTTCAGAGCCGACGCATTGAGTTTCCTCGTCGAAGAAATCGGATGCCTCGTCTGGCACCCTTGTCCGCTCACGGCGTGAACAGGTGCCATGGCCGATCCAGATGAAAGGCAGCTGCGGGCCTTCAGCGCTGTAAAAGAATCCATCGGCTGAAGTAGATCGAATGACTTTAGTGGGCCGTAGCTGGAATTGTCTCGATCACGCACATGTCCTCGCGGCGTATCGTCACAGACCGCCCCGTCTCCCTGGCAATCTTCCAAGCCACCTTCTTTGCGGCATCCTCATCAGTATACTCAAGTATAATGATGCTGCCTTTTCCGTCGAAAGCGACAGGATTCGACACGTTGATGATGATCAGCGGAGCTTTCTGCATCATTGCGATCGCGGAAGGCTGGGGGACATCAGCCACTGTGTGAGGTGAGCGGCCGTTTCATCATTCCGAGCTTTCCTCAGCAGTGCTTCTCGCACTCGCCCTGGAGGCAACTGCCTCGCCTGCTTCCTAAGCGCTTTGGCTTCTTGGCTAAGACGTTCTTCGAGTGAATGAATCTGCTTAAATCGCCGCCGCCGTTGCTTCATCGCTCCTCTCCAACGATTTTGCCAACCAAAAACGGAATGCATAACATTCATGAAGTAGCTTGGTTCCTATCCATCTGGCTTGGAGCTCGCGTTGATCTGACGATCTCCGGCAATGTTCGGACAGCTTGGCGAACCGAACAATGGCGCGTCGTTCCGTGAGTCACAATGAGGCGCGGGCTCGCTAAGCCTTGTTTTCGGATATTCCTTCCCCACCTGCCATAAGGGTCGTCGCAAAGGAGCGCATTTCGAATGAAGATCAATGTCGGATTCGAAATGCTCTACGATTTTCCGCAGCCGACCCCGATGATCATGGTGTTGGGCACTCACTTTTCTCGCGCGTCAGATGTCATCGTCCCGGATTCCCTGACAACCGAGCCTTCGGTGCCGATTACGCCGTACCGTGACCTGTTCGGAAATTGGTGCAGCCGGATCGTTGCGCCTGCCGGGCGAATACGTCTGGCAGCCGACGGTTGCGTGCGCGACAGCGGGCTGCCAGACCCGGTGTCTCCATCGGCTGGACAACACGCAGTAGAGGACCTGCCTGCTGATACCTTGGTCTATTTGCTCGGAAGCCGCTATTGCGAGACAGACCGGCTCACCGACATTGCCTGGAACTTGTTTCAAGACACGCCGCCAGGTTGGGCGAGAGTGCACGCAATCTGTGAATTCGTGCATCGTCATATCAGCTTTGGATACGAACATGCGAGATCCACCAAGACGGCATTCGAGGCATATCGAGAGGGTAAAGGCGTGTGCCGCGACTACGCGCATTTGGCCATCGCGTTCTGCCGCTGCATGAATATCCCGGCGCGTTACTGCACCGGCTATCTGGGCGACATGGGCACTCCAAAACCCTGGGCCGCAGGCGATTTCGCGGGCTGGTTTGAAGCTTATCTCGGGGGCAGGTGGCACACCTTTGATCCCCGCAATTTCGTGCCGCGGATCGGCCGCGTCTTGATTGCGCAGGGGCGTGACGCCGCCGATGTTCCGATTACCCAAACATTCGGGCCGAACTCCCTGATCAGCTTCAGAGTGTGGACGGACGAGGTCGCCGGGTAACCGACAGCCTGACCTTAAGCAGATAGTCGATATCGCCCCCGCCACATCGCTGCGGAGGCGCCCGGGATCGCAATGGAGTTCAGGTTTGCGCGAGCGCGGAGAGGTAAGTTCGGGCAGCGACTTAGCACGACTGCGTTCTTCCTGATAGCGTGAACGCCCAATTCGAGGCGCGTATGTCCTCGCTCAAGCTCGATACCCGGGTGCAGTCACCTCTGCTCGGACCCTTCCTTGGGCTGGGCCAGGCGGTCCCCGACGCGCTCACTTGGCCGTCACGCCTGCGACATCGACTGCCTCAACATCCGGGTCAACCGATGCGCCGTCGAACTCCTGGGCCGCTCCCAGGGCTGCTCGATCCGCGTCGGTACCCACTCGCATTGGATGCACGTAGCGAAGAAATGCTGACGCAAGGTCGCTCAAAAAGGGATGCTGATGCCGGGAGTCGTAGAACGAAATAATGTGCACATCCGCGGCAGCGGCGAAAAAAGCGATGATGTTTGCCCATGGCTTCGGCCGCGACCAGAATATGTGGCGGTTCGTGGCACCTGCTTTTGAGAGCAACTTCCGCACGATCCTGTTTGACCAGGTCGGAGCGGGCGGCTCGGACCTCAGCGCCTACGACAGAAACAAGTATTCGAGCCTGTCGGGCTATACGTCCTGACCGTGGCCGGACGCATCTACTACGAAACTCATATCGCTCCGCTGTTGCGAATCCAGGGCACTTTCGAAAAGTTCGCCATCGACGTTCTCAGGGCGGACGGACAGCCGCTGCAGATGATCGCCAACGCGGCCGAGCGACGCGATGCCGAAGGCAAGCCGCTCGCCATCCGCCTGGCGCTCATCAGAGCGACCGACGGACGCCGTTACGAAAAGGAGCTACTCGGAGCCCGAGAGCTCGCAAAGGTAGCGGAAAGCGTTGCGGAAGAGAACTCCGGCGCGAGCATGAAAGTTCTGAGCTGCGCGAACAATTCATCGCAGTGCTTGGTCACGATCTCCGCAACCTCGCCTCGATCAGCGCAGGCGCGCGCATTCTCGACCGTTCGGTACAAACCGACAAAGAGCATCAGGTGATCGCAATGATGCAGACGACGGTCATGCGAATGGCCGGGTTGATTGACAACGTACTCGATCTCGCCCGCGGCCGGTTGGGCGGGGGCATTGGGCTGGATCGCGATGCGGCAAAGCCCTTGGAGCCGGTTCTCATGGGCATCGTCGACGAACTGAGGCTCGCTTCACCGGGCCGCGTCATCGAGGCCGAATTCAAAATCGGCCGAACGGTGAACTGCGATCGCTCCCGGATCGGACAGCTGCTCTCAAATCTCCTCGGGAACGCTCTGACTCATGGAGCTTCCAACAAGCCTGTGGTTGTGCATGGAGAAACCAGATAAGACGAGTTCGAACTCGGGTTGCGAATTCGGGCGAGCCAATCCCGGAAAAGGCCATGGGCAAGCTGTTCGAGCCCTTTTTTCGCGGGAATGCTCACGCCAGCAGGCAAGGACTCGGACTGGGCCTTTACATCGCCTCCCAGATCGCAACGGCTCATGGAGGTGAATTGACCGTTAGCTCGACCGAAGAAGAGACAAGGTTTACGTTCAGGATGCCTCTCCGTCCCGCGACGAGCTGATTCAGCCATTCACGCGTTGGGCAAGACCACGACCTGCTGGCCGGGCCGTCCCCACAAGCGGGATGTTTCGGTCAATGCCCGCCGGCGATTTGGCAAGCATGCTGACGGTCCCGGATCACGGAATTGACACCTGGCATCTCGAACACTGGAAATTGCCGGTCGCTGGGTCAATGCAGATAAAGCCCTTTGGCACATGATCGGCGCGGGTAGCGGTGTCGCCTCTCCTGAAGTCATAGCCATTCGCCTGTGAGAGCCGAGCTACGTCGATCCTTCTGCATCTCGGGCACTGAAGGTCTATCGTCCATTCATCGCGCCCGGTCACTATGGCGTAGCCGGTTTGCCGGGCCAGTACCTCGATTTGGTCAAAATCCAGTCTTTGGCGTCTTTGTCGGATGCGAAATCCCCGACATGAGAGTCCGGCCCATACCCGGTCGTTACCGAAACGAACCAGCGGCCGCTCGTCATGACCTTGGCTTCAAATCGAGGAAATATGTCCATCGGCACAATATGCGCTCCAGGTCGGCCAATAGCTACTTCCAACTTGGCCTGAAAAGACTGAATCAACCAACGGACAAGAGGATCAACGCGGCGGCGCGACAGATAGCATCGCAAATAGAGCATGATCGCCGTCGATTTGCGCCGTTTCCCGGCTTGTCGCGTAACCGTGAGCAACCTCGAGGCTCGCTTCGGAAACGTGCCATTTCCAAAGCGTCGGCTCCAGAGGTGTGAGAGTGACCTCTAGCAAGCGGGGGGTGAAATAGCTCTTCATTCGGCGATTATGCGCTGCAAATCGACGGATTACCAGACTCCAGTTTTGCCACGATCAAATCATCGCCTCTCGGGCAATGACGCGTGCGTTGCCGTCAATCCCCTGCGGCACACAAGCGGCCGGGGCCGGTATCGCTCGTCCCGTCGCTGTTCACCGATCTCGCTTTGAAGCGCGTGAAGATTTCTCCGGAGTTGTCCTGGAGTATGTGGGGCGATGTCTGCTCCTAGGCCCAATGCTCAGGCGCTATTCAGGGCTCGTGTAATCCTCAAGACTGTCAAACCCGCCGAGCTGGACGATCTTTTCGAAGTCGCCAAGCGTGACGACCTGTCGCTTTATATCGAGGATGCCTTGAGTTCGGAACGCTTGGAGGATGCGGTTAATATGCACGACGCTCAATCCTAAAGCGTCGGCCAGCTTAGATTGAGTAATTGGAAATTTGAATTGATCGTTGGCCACCAAGCCCATTACTCCAAGTCGCTGGCGCAATTCCGCAACTAGATAGGCCAAACGCCCCGAAGCCGATCGTGTTCCCAGATTGACGATCCATTGCCGGAACAACGCGGCGTCAATAAGCGACTCGCGCCAGAGCGCCCTTGCCAAAACCGGATGCGCATCAAGGATGCGTTCGAGCGCATCGTGATCGATGAAGCCAAGCTCCACTTTCGAGAGGGTCATCAGATCATGGTCCATCCGCTTCAGTGGCAGGCCGTGAAGGTCGGGCATATCACCCGCAATGTGGAACGATAGGATCTGCCGTTTGCCCTCTTCCGAAACTTTGGATCGATACGCAAAGCCGCTCAAGATCACGCAGCATCGTGTGCTAAGGTCCCCCTCGCGAAAGATGGGCGAATCTTCCGGAAAATTCCTGGCCGGGGCGACGATGGACCGGAGCGCTTCGACATCTTCGTTGGATAAATCAGAGTGCTGCCGCAATTTGCGGATCATCATTTCGATGGGCATCTGAGGTTCCTTTCCCAACCTTTCAAAGCAGCTGTCCGGTCCGGCCCGCGAACATACGCTGGAATGGACGCAGATATGAGAGATTATCCAGATCTTCGCCCGCGCCGAAGCGGCTGTGCACGGTCTCGCCGTTGAAGATGACCGACGCCTCCACGTGTCGACGACTGTGCAGGGGCCTTGATGCCGGAATGATCGCCGACAAAGCAGCTCTCGTCTACCGGTTCGTCGCGGTTTTCAAGTGGGTCGGCTCACACTCTTTCCGCCACCACGCAGCTTCTCCTCCGTATCAGAAGCCATAGCGCGTCGCTCGCGCGCAGAACGAGAAATTGCCTCTACGATCCGGCTCAAATTTTGAACGGTAGCCTTCGGTGCGCGTTGCTTCTCCGCATGCCGAGCGCGCGGGAAGGTGTCGCTTCGCAGCGGTCCGGTGCGCCTCCCGGTTGGCGGCCAAGCCGACGATCCGCTAGTTCTGACCGAGCGCGCGATCAGGGTCTCCGTGGTCATTGCCTTTGCTGATTCAAATTAGGGCAGATTGCTTACGTGCTCGTGCCACTGTTGAGGAAGCTCAAGTGCGGCTCGCATATCTCTCTGTAAGAAAAGGAAACTTGGCGCACCCGACACGATTCGAACGTGTGACCTTTGCCTTCGGAGCAAGATAACGTGCCCATCCGAAAAATGCGATTAGGGCACGCTATTCTACGATATCCGGCTGATGCAACTGGATATTTTCAACAACACAAGCGACGTTCCTATCCGAAAACCCGCACTGATTTTCCCCTGCCTGCTTACGTGCTGCTTACGCGGGAGGTCGCGCCCGGAGTGAAGGAACGTCATGGTCAAGATTACGAAGAGGGTTGTCGAGGCAGCCGAAGCACAGGAAAAAGACTACCTGATCTGATTGCACCCTGACGCGCCAACGGATTTGCAGGGCAGGCGGATCGGAGGCCTGGAGTGGGCGAAAAGGGCACATTTCGAAATCGCTAAACGTTCCGAGTGCAGCGGTCCGGCCTCACCGTGACCTCCGATAGAGAGCAAGCTCTCGATAGAGCGCCTCCGGCACGAGGAGGCAACCAACCTCTGTTCGTCGCGCAGGCATTCAGGAGCGCTCTGAAGTGGTGCTTGCCATGCGCTTACACCCTTGGCGTTTAGTAGGTTTCCCTCCTTGGCAGTGCCCCGAATCAAGATATCTTCGACAATTGCGCAGGCTGACGACGGCGTCCAACATAGGTGGTGCCCAATAGCTATGGCGAGATCTGCGAAGCTGTTAGCGATCAAGCGAGGAAAGGTACTCTTGGTACGGCGCAAACGCGACCGACTGTGGATGTTCCCGGGCGGACGAAAGCGCGCACGCGAGAGCGATAAGGACTGCCTGCGTAGGGAGATCAGCGAGGAGCTTCCTAAGCTCAAACTCGGAAAACTTGCGCTCTGGAAAGAGATCAAGGCCAAGAATCGCTTCTCCGGAAGGAAGATGAGCGACGCAATCTTCATCGCGAAGAAGGCGTCTGGCAATCTGACAATTGGCGACAAGAAAGAGATCGATAGAGCTGCATGGCGCAAACCTCGCGGGTTGCAGCTTACGCCCACGTCGCGTTACATCAGAGACAAAATCTTTTCCAAACGCTAGCGGTAGCACTTATCGGCGTCTGGATCTCTGGATCTCAACCGCGCTCCAGACGAGGAGCCAACGTCGTCACCTAACGCGCAAGTTCGAGTTGCTAACCCGCCGAGGCGGCATCCTTGCCATCAGGTGAGCTTTCGTCCGACTCGACCACGCGGAGACGGCTCGGCTGAAGAGCACCTGCGCGCTCCAGCACCGGATAGGCGACAGAGCATATATGCGAGTGGATGCGTTTCAGGTCACGCAGCACGTCGAGATGTAACGAGCTCGATTCGATACTTTCGGGACGACGCTCGCGCAGTCGTTCCAAGTGGCTCTCGGCAGCGGCCAGCTCCGCCGTTCGCAACGTCGCCTTCTCCGCGAGCAGCTGTCGGGCGATCTTCACATCGCCGGACATGAAAACGCTGAAGGCCAGCTTGAGATTACTCATGACCTCCTGGTGAAAGGTCTCCAGCTCCGCGGCGCCTTGTTTGGAGAAGGCAAGCTTCCGTTTGATTTTCTTCTGCGCGAGTTCCATCAGATTCTTGTCGATGATGTCTCCGATGTGCTCCAGGTTGATGGAGAACGCGATGATCTCCATCGCACGATGACCGTCCCGCTCATCCAGGCTCTCGCGTGTGAGCCGGGTTACATATAGCTTCACCGCCTCATCGAGCTTGTCGACGGTGTCGTCCATCCGGCTGACTTCAGCGACAAGCCGGCGATCATCGGTCATCAGTGCCGTCATGGCTTGAAGCAACATGCTTTCGACGATGTCGCCCAGATGAAGGACCTCACGTTCTGCGCAGGCGAGCGCGACCGGCGGCGTGCCGACGGCGGCCTCATCGAGATAGAGTGGGCTCGCGGGATTGTTGGGTTTTGCCCGTTCCGGCAGGAACCGGCTCAAGAGCGAAGCCAGCCAGCCCAGTGGAAGGATGAAGACGATCGCCATGAGCAGGTTAAGTGCGGTGTGGAAGTCCGCTGTCATGCGTGACGCGTTGGGTTCGAACCGGCTGAGGGCGTCGGCAATCGGATGCAGGAACGGTAATGCGAGCGCGCACCCGACCAGGCGATTGAGGAGGTTGCCAAGCGGCAAGCGATAGCTGGCTGGGTTGCTGCTGTCGCTACCTTCGATGACGGGGTTGATGGCGCTTCCGAGATTGGCGCCAAGTGTCAAGGCGAGTGCCGCCACCGGCGTGATAAAGCCAGAGTACGCCAGTGACATGATCAGCAACACGACCGTGACACTCGAATGGGCGATCCAGGTCAGTACACCGGCCATCAGGACACAGAGCAGGGGGTCGCCAGTGACCGCGGCAAGAAGCGTTCGAGCCGCCGGCGCATCCTCCGCCGGCGCCAGCGTATCGAGTAAGATATGGAGCGACAACAGCATGAGCCCGATCCCGATCGCCACGCGACCAAGATCGCGCGTCCGCGTCTGGCTGCCACGCTTGAAGGCAATGACGCCGACCAAAAAAAGCAACGGCGCTATCGCAGTCACATTGAAGGAGAGAACCTGAACAATAAGCGTCGTGCCGACGTTCGCGCCCAGCATGATGGCAAGCGCGGGGACCAGATCGACGGCGCCGCCGGTGACGAATGAGGCGGTCATGAGCCCGGTCGCGGTGCTGCTTTGCAGGAAGGCCGTGACGGCAAGTCCAGCAAGGAAGGCCAAGAAGCGGTTGCGCAGCGCGGTCCCGAGGAGGCGCCGCAGATCAGATCCGAAGGCCCGGACGATACCGCTATGGACCATATGCAGGCCCCACAGCAGCAGCGCAACGCCTCCCAGGAGATCGAGGAGCACCATGCTGCTCAACTTTTCCTCCCTTCGTTCCACAATCCGAGTATGGGAACGGACCCAGCCTCGTGAACCGGGCATTTGGCAAGATGATATCGCGGCTGACCGCCGAATTGCACGATAAATCCGCAGCTTGGAGCTTGGTCGCGTCGATTTCGGCGTATCTGAGCTACGTCCGGTTATCCGTGACTTGGGGTTGATCGATCACTCCGGATCTGTTCGCGCACAGGTGTGTGTTCTACCCCATCATCCCAGCATCGACTTCCAGGAGTTCATGATCGTGCGCCCACGGCGCACCGAACTTTGCCGAGGCGCGCTTCGCTACGGCGCGGAGACGTTCCACGCACTCCACGACCTCCTGCACAACGCCGGATATTCGACCGCGGTCGGCGACGAGGGTGGGTGCGCGCCAAACCTGAAGTCGATCGAGGAAGCCTGTGAATTGATCGTCGCCGCGGTCCGGAAGGCGGGCGTGCGCCCCGGCGGCGACGTCGCGAGTGCGCTCGACCCGGCAGTAACCTCTTTCGCCGAAGACGGCCGGTATGTCTTTGCTAAATCGGGCAACAAGATCCTCTCGCGCGCGACGAACTGCTCACTCTCTACGCCGCCTTGTTGACGTCTATCCGATCGTTTCGATCGAGGATGGGTTTGCTGAGGACGACTGGGACGGCTTTTGCGGACAAACCGCTGCTTGCGGCGATCGGATACAGATCGTGGGCGACGATCTCTACGTGACCAATCCTCGTTTTATCCAAAGGGGGCATCGAGGGCGGTGCGACCAATGCGGTCCTCATCAAGTTAAACCAGATCGGCACCGTGACGGAAACAATCAAGGCTGTTCAGATGTGTCGGGACGCAGGCTGAGCTTACGTAATATCTCATCGGTCTGGCGAAACCGAGGACACTTTTATTGCCGATTTCGCGGTCGCGATGGGCGGCGGACAAATCAAGGCTGGATTCCTTTCGCGGAGCGAACGACTCGCAAAATACAATCGCTTGCTCGAAATTGAGCGCGAGCTGGGACCCGCGGCAATATATGAGAGTCCTTTTCTGAAGCATGGAGTCGGGCGTCATGGCGATACCCCAAGATGAGCCTCATACATCTCAATTGCAGGCTGGCCCTCCGCATTACAGTCCTTGTCCTTTGACCGGTCTCGCCACGCCGAGCTCATCATGACGGTTCGCAAGTCCGACGCCGCAGTCAGCCTCATCACGGACGGTGACGTCGCTGGCGTCATCCATACGGCCGACCGCGACAATACGGGTATCGACATCTACATGGGCATCGGCGGAGCGCCAGAGGCTGTGCTCGCCCCGGCCTCGCTGCGCTGCAGTCGGGGGCAGATGCAAGCTCGCCTTGTTCTCGATGAGGTGGAGGCCCGGGCACGCGCGGCCGATATGGGTGTCGTGGATCCCGCAAGAAACACCAGATCGAAGACATGGTCAGCGGCGACTGCCTGTTTGCGGTATCCGGGTTCTGTTTCCCAAGTGCTGAGAGTGCGCCAACTTATGACGCCAGCGGATGATCAGTCGTTGGCCGAGGCGAGGTCCTGATCAATCTGCAGTCGCTCGAACCAGGACGGCCGCTCACGCAAATCGCCGAGCCGCGCTTGAGCCCCGGAGCGGACGCGCTTCGATTCGCTGCGCAAGGCGACTCGGCACGCCAACAGCGACAGTTGGAGGTCCGAATTCGTCATGAACGAACGCAGTTGTTCGAAATCCTTTGAGTTGAGCCTAGCTTCTTCCGAGCAACAGCAACAGGCTCCAGCACTTCCGAAGTTGGGATTCTGAGGGGGATTCGTAAACTTAAAGCGAGCTATGGCGTTCAGAAGGACCGGGTGTGCCTCAGGTCCGAACGAGGCTAGCGCTACTTCCGCCGTCTGACGAACTTCATCTTCACTTAGTGCATCGATAAGGACGGATATTGTGCTGGGCTGCCGAAACGTCGCCAATGCGGCGATGAGCCCATTGAGCGGATGCATCTTGGCGAGTCCGGAAAGGAGTTCAAGCGTGTTGTTATCCTTCCTCCGTGCGATCGCCCGTGCCGCCGCACTGACCACCACGTCATCCCCCAGCCCTTCGACGGCATCGCCGTTGCGAGGCTTGCGCTTGGCCTTCTCGGCGCCTTCGATGTCCTCGAAGAGTTTCTGCAGGGGTTATCGGCCAGGAGGCTATTAAAGGCGAACTCCACCACCTGCGAAGAAAATAGGCTGCAACTCGGCACGATCAAGATATCGGGCACGAAACCGAGCAGGCCGCTCAACTTTGTCACCAAAATGGTCTATTCTGAAAGCGTATATCCGTGCGGCGGTGGAGTTCGCTTGGAACGCCCGATGGGCCAATGACTCCTGCAAGGTCAAACCTTGGTGGGAGATCAAAATGGCTGGGTACGAGAGGCGCGGCGGAGCGTTCTGCAGAAAACAACACGGAACTATCCGGGTGAAGCAATGAGCACCGCTTCGCAGCACAGCCGCGTCGCCCTCCGGTTTATTGTTTTGATCGGCATATTGAGCTTCTTTGCCGACTTCACCTACGAAGGTTCTCGAAGTATCGTCGGTCCTTACCTGGCGAGCCTTCAGGCAAGCGGAACGATCGTCGGCATCGTCAGTGGCCTAGGCGAACTGCTTGGCTATTGCCTCCGGCTATTTTCGGGGCGCATTTGCCACAGGCGGCGATGCCCCGGCCGAGCTTCAGAAGCCGCAGTCTCTGTAGTCTTTTCTGGCGAACCGGAAATGCGAGCCGACGGCGATAAAGTCAATATCCAGACATTGATTTCCTCGGCGATATTCGCCCAAACCGTCGCATCGAAGATATTCGAGATTTATCCGCCAGCGCTTCTCCTGCGGCGAGTAAGTTGCAAAATCATTCTGAGCGCTGGCAGGCCCCTTGCAGATGGCAGCGATGTATTGTCGGATTTCGGCGGGCAGATCGTCGATATGATGAGGATTCCAGGGATCATTCTTGGTGACGGCGCTGCCCTTGGCACCGGCCGTCGCTACACTGCAAAGCAGAAAGAAAAGAGCCAACAACGAGGTTCGCATGGTCATTCGGCACTCCTCAGTAAGTGGCTTCTGATCGTGCGGTTTATTTGCCCCCTGAGATCTCCTGTCCTCGGCAGGAGAGAGTCCTAATCCCGACGAAACTTTGGACCTCCCCGCAGGTGCTGAACCAGCGGGTCATCTTGAGGCCGTCGCTGCTATTCCGGAGATCAGCGAGATAGCCAGCACGAGAGACAGGCCACAAGCGCGGAAGTTCACTGTGCCTTGCAAATCGGCGTTGGCAGTTGCGCCGGTGCCGGATGCTCCTTCTTGTACTGAGCCAGGATCGGCTCAAGGGATTCTCTTGGCCAAAATTTCGGAACGCGGATTTCGTTCAAACAGGAAGCGTTCCAATATAGTCCCATGCCGGTTAGTGACCGGCCGGCCGCAACCGCTCGCGCGACGGCCTCGATGTCGGCAGAGTCAGGATAGATGTAAAGCGTCGTCGGATTATCTTTCACCATCGCTATGATTTGGCCGGCGTCCGATGGCGACCAACTGGTACAACCGTTGCTGCGGCCCCCAGCGTAATTCTCTAGCGCTCCAAAAGGAACGTAACCGTCGTGGTTTGCGTGCGGACTGCGTGGATCCTTTCGAAGACAGACGTTTCTCAACAACTCGGCCGGGTGCCCGCCGATCTCGCGCTGTCGGGCATTTGCGGTCTCGCCCTCACCATCAAACTGAACAAACGAGCGTATCAGAACCGCGTCTTGTTTCGCCGAGATACGGTAGTAACCTTTGAAAGACGTCTTCGTCTCGCCGGTGACATAGGCCCCGCCAGTCGTCAGAGTTGAATCCATCGCGTTGCCGAAGTTCTTCGCGCACCGTCTTCCGTTCGCGAAATCTGCGACCCCCTTCAAATCGCGACCGCCGCCGTGACCCGCCGAAATCGCGCGAAACGATCGCTCGGATTCGCAAATGACGTAGAACCGGCCCCCCAATCTGCCATCGCTTAGATCGTTGGGACGCGTCGCGTCCATGGCGAAGTAGCAGGGATTTTTAACCGCGCCTTGGCTCACCTTTTGCTGGTAAAGCGCGCGCGCCCTTTGCAAGACCACTTTTGCGATTTGACCTTCGCCTTCTCCGACATGGGCTCTCAGCCAAGCCGGAACATCCGACGATTGCTCCACGGCAAAAGACCTTGGCGACGCCAATGAAGCGATGGTGATAATGGACAGGCCGCAGATCAGAAGGATCGACCTTAACCGCACCGGATCAATTCTCCTATTTCGAACCGTTTTGCCCGCAAGTTCAAGGATCGCAGTGTACTCAACCGTTAGCGCCGGATCTCGCGGCGGGACAAGCGGCTACTCCATAAGGGCGCCCGCGATCGTTCTGATATTGTGCCTGATCATCTCGATGTAGGTCGGAGCCTCGCCATCCTTCGCTGTCAGGCTATCCGAATAAAGCGTTCCGCCGATTGCCGCTCCGGTCTCGGAGGCAATCTGGCGCATCAGTCTGGGGTCGCTGATGTTTTCCAGGAAGACCGCTGGAATCTTCTCTTTCTTGATCTGCGTGATGATGGTTGCGATATCCCGCGCGCTCGGTTCAGTTTCGGTCGAAACGCCCTGCGGCGCCACGAACGTGATGTCATAGGCGGCGGCGAAATAACCGAAGGCGGCGTGAGTTGAGATCACCTTGCGCCGCTCGGCAGGGATCGGCGCGAGCGCCTCGCGAACGTCGTGATCGAGCGCCCCCAGCTTGGCCAGATAGGTCGATGCGTTGGCTTTAAACGTTGCAGCGTCGGCGGGATCGGCGGCCACCATGGCGTCGCGGATATTGGCGACATAGATCTCGGCGTTCGCAACGGATTGCCAAGCGTGCGGATCCAGCGATCCTGCGTTGCGATCACCGCTCAGTATCTCGCCAGCAGAGACCTTCCGCGGTACGATGCCGTGGGTTGCGACGACGGTGGTCGCATGGCCGCCTGACGATTCGACAAGGCGCGGCAGCCAGCCCTCCAGGCCAAGGCCATTGACGATTACAAGTCCGGCATTCCTGATCGCCTCCGTATCGGCGGTCGTCGGCGTGTAGACGTGGACGTCTCCGTTGGGGCGGACCAGCGTCGTGACGTCGACCCGATCACCCCCAACGTTCCTGGCGAAATCACCGAGAATCGAAAACGTTGCCACCACCTTTAACTTCGTTGCCTCTTGCTGCGCAGACGCGGGCAGGATCGACGCGGCCGCAAAGCCAACCAGGATCAGCAGAAACCGTCGAAGGCAGATCTTCTGCCACACGGGGCTGTCGGATCGATGGGCCAAGTCGAAATGAAACCGCCGCCGCGGATTGGCATGCATTGAAGTGTCACGACACAACTGGAACAAGTGCGCCTCTCCGAATTACTTGATTTGACGGTCCAATACATGTAATGTTATAACATTACGGTGCGGGCCGCAACGAAGTCGGGGTGGCATTTCACATCAATCGTTGAGGCGTCTGCTCGATCCGGACGCGAAGCCCACCAGGCGTTGATCAGCGATCGCCATGATACGGCGAAAGCGCCGCCGACAAAGCGCGAGGGGAAACATCACCATGGCCGATGCGGCACTTCAAATTCCCGTCACGGTTCTGACCGGCTATCTCGGCTCCGGGAAAACCACGCTGCTGAACCGCATTCTCTCCGAGACGCACGGCAAGCGGTTTGCGGTGATCGTGAACGAATTCGGAGAGGTCGGAATCGACAACGATCTCATCGTCGACGCGGACGAGGAGATTTTCGAGATGAACAACGGCTGCATCTGCTGCACGGTCCGCGGCGATCTCATTCGCATTCTCGCGGGGCTGATGCGGCGCAGCCGAACCTTCGACGGCATTGTCGTCGAGACGACCGGACTCGCAGATCCCGCGCCGGTGGCGCAGACGTTCTTTGTCGACGAGGACGTCCGTCGCAAGACGAAGCTCGACGCCATCATCACCGTCGCGGATGCCAAGCATCTCCTCGAACAGATCGAGCAGGCGCCGGAAGCGCAGGAGCAACTCGCGTTCGCCGATATCGTTCTCGTCAACAAGGTCGATCTTGTCGACGCGAGCGGTCTCGCAACGGTCGAGCGTCGCATCCGAAACCTCAACCCGTATGCGAAGATTCACCGAACCGAGCGCTGTGATATCGACCTCGGCCAGGTATTGGGACGAGACGCCTTCAATCTCGAGCGCATCCTCGAAGTCGAGCCGGGATTCCTCACCGAAGAACACGAGCACGAACACGACGACGGGATCGGGAGCCTGTCCCTGGTGGCGGATCGACCGATGAAGCCCAACAGGTTCATGCCATGGATTCAGGGCGTCACCCAGCGTTATGGGATGGACATTCTGCGCATGAAGGGTATCGCCTCGATAGAGGATGACGATCGGCAGTTCGTCGTTCAGAGCGTGCACATGCTCATTGAAGGCGGCAGTCGGCGTCCCTGGAAGGAGCAGGAGCCCCGCCGGACTCGGCTTGTATTCATTGGTCGTGACCTGCCAAAGGACTTGCTCAGGCAAGGCTTTGAAGCTTGCTGCGCCTGAGGAAACGCAATTGGGCGAGATCGTGGGATTTATTTCGAAATCCGAACGCGAACGGCTTCGCTTAATTCGCGAAGCTCGGGCGATATATGACAGCATCTTTCCACCGACCGACGCGGTCAGTGAGCGGCCGCATGACACGCCCGGCAAGGGTGACACAACCGGGCTGAAAGGGACTGCTCCCTCGAAAGGAAACGTCTGGGTGATGCGCTCATAGCCCTTCGATCCGCCATATTTTCCTCGTCCATTGCAGAATGGTCGCCAATACCGCGCGGCAATTGTGCGCGTTTGGCCGATGGCGGTAGTTTCGGGGCGAGGGAAGTCAGAAGGGGAACGGCTCCTTGGCAGGGGCGAAAACGATGTCGGCACGGTCCTTCACCCGGCGATGCGGAGCCCTTCTCGCGCTGGCGGCGCTTGGGCTGCAGCTCGTGCTGTCATTCGCGCATCTTCACAAGCATGATCTTGCTGTCCCGAGGATAGACCGCACCGATATCGTCGGCGTCACGCACGCCCGGTCAGGCTTGCATTTCGCGGAGCGGCTTCCGCCGCGGCTCGCCGATGATGATGACAACTGCCCAATCTGCTTTTCGGGCTTCCTGCTGTCGACTTCCTCACTACCCGATGCGCCGTCAAGCCTGTATCCGTTGCAATTCGCCGAGATTGATTGCGCGTTCAATCCAGTTTCCGATCGAATCATTAAACCGCGTCACGCGGCATTCCGGTCACGCGCGCCCCCCACCGTCTGACGCCTTGCTGCATTCGTGCGTCCGCGGGATACGTACTGCGAGCGCGACGCAAGGCGCACGCGTCAACCGGTGCGCTATCACACTCTGATGCGTATTTGAGACCGCCGTCCCCGCATGTTGCGGGTGCCCTCATTCCTCGATTCGGCAGATAGACCATGATCGAACGCGCATGTTGCTGCTGCACGATCCTTCTCTTGTTGTTATCTATCAATCGCGCGGAGGCACATCCCCATGTCTGGGTCACGTTCCACAGCGAAGTGGTCTATGCTGCCGATGGCAGCATGACCGGCGTCCGCCACGCTTGGACCTTCGATGACATGTTTTCCGCCTATGCGCTTCAGGGCATCTCGCATGCCAAAAAGGGCCAGTACACGCGGCAAGAACTGGCCGCGCTTGCACAGACCAACGTGGATTCGCTGAAGGAATACGACTACTTCACCTATGCACGCGCCGACGGCAAGAAGCTGAAGTTTGCGGATCCGGTCGACTATTGGCTCGAATACAAGGATGCTGCGCTGACGCTGCATTTCACCCTGCCATTGAAAACACCTGCCTCAGCCAAGGCTATGAAGATCGAAGTCTACGACCCCTCGATCTTCGTGGATTTCGAATTCGCCAAAGATACGCCGGTTTCCTTAAGCGGTGCGCCGCAATGCCTCGCGACCTACGATCTGCCGCACCAGCCGACGCCGACCGAGCAGGCGCGGCTCAGCGAGCTCGACGCCGTGCCGCTGGATCCCTCCAGCACCTATGGAGAAATCTTCGCCAACAAGATTCTGGTGAAATGCCCATGATCAGATCGCAGACCATCGCCTTGACTGCGCTAACGGCGATCTTCATTGCCTGCACAATGGGTATCGTGTCGGCCTGGAGCGCGCCGTTTGGCGCGCCCCACTTGGCAACTGCCGCGTCCACATCCGGCCTGATGGGCTGGATTTTCGCGGAACAGGCCGCCTTCTACCGTTCTCTCTCGGGCTTCATCCGAGCCGCCAAGGAGGACGGGGCCGCGATGTGGGAGCTGTTCGGTGTTTCCTTCGTCTATGGCGTTTTTCATGCTGTGGGTCCGGGGCATGGCAAAGCAGTGATCTCCTCCTACCTCGTCGCCAATGAGGAGACCTGGCGCCGCGGTGTTGTGCTGTCATTTGTGTCTGCAGCCATCCAATCGGTCGTTGCTATCATTGTCGTGGCCATCGCTGCGGCTCTGCTCGGCGCAACCGCCAAGGTGATCGGGCTAACCGTCCACCTGGTCGAGATCACTAGCTATGCTCTCGTTACCCTGATCGGTCTCAGGCTTTTCTATGTCAAAGGTCGCTCTTTTCTGATCGCCTGCCGTGAATTGATCTGGCGTCGTGCGCCCGAGCTTGCTTTTGCTTCGGCTACAGGGGCCGGGACTTTGCGTACGCAAACCGTTCAGTTGCCAGGCCGGGCGTTCGGTGCGATGGCCATGCGCGGCGGGCGATGCATGATCGATGGATGCGCCGTGCACAGCTTTCATTGCCACGACGACCATCACGAGTCGGCTTGGGGACATGCCCATGGGCCCGGGCCGGCGGAACTCGCCGGCCCGGGCGGCTGGCGCCGAGGCCTGTTCGCCGTCATCGCGGTTGGACTGCGGCCCTGTTCCGGCGCGATCATCGTGCTCATCTTCGCGCTGGCCCAGGACCTGTTCTGGACCGGTGTAGGCGCGACGCTGATCATGGGATTGGGCACCGCCGCGACTGTAGCGGCAATCGCAACCGTCGCGGTCAGCGCACGCGGGCTCGCAAATCGCGTCGCCCGGACGCGGGCAGGGTTCGGCATGCTCGCGATGCGCGCGATCGAAGCGGGCGCCGCGACACTTATCGTCGCCTTTGGCATAATGCTGCTGGCGGGCTACATGGCCAGCGAGCAACTCTGGATGTTCACCGGGTAGGCCTGACGCCAACCGGTTTCGAGAGTCCCCGACCGCTGATTAGGTGGAGGACTTCCCAATCGATTCAATAACTCGACACTCGGCTACTCGGCCTCCTCGGCACGATTTCAACATCCGCATCAGCTCTCGCCGTAGCGCCGTCAATCGCGCGATCTTTTCTTCGATTTCAGCCAAGTGTTCGCGAGCGAGAGCATCGACTTCGTCACACCGCCGATCGGGCTCGTCCTGCAATCTCAATAATTCTCGGATGGTGTCAACTTCGAAGCCAAGCTCGCGAGCGTGCCGGATAAACGTGAGTCGCCTGATCGCGTCCTCGGAATAGCGGCGGCGATTGCTTTCTGAGCGGCCAGGTGACGGCAGCAAGCCGATCTCTTCATAGTAACGGATTGTCGGAACCTTGATCATGGTTCGCCGGGCCGCATCACCGATCGACCACATCTCCGACATCTTCCTCTTGCTCCTCTAGTCACTAGAGGTTCTATACTATCGTCTCCGGAGGAGAGCACAATCGGGTCTCGGTATGGCGGACCATTGTCATGATAACTGTTGCGCCGACGCGGACGCTTCGACGTTACCAGCCTGGCGACGCGCGCTGTGGATTGCGCTCGCGGTCAACGCCGGGATGTTCGCCGTGGAGATCGGCGCCGGCTTGGTAGCCGGCTCCAGCTCGCTTCAAGCAGACTCTCTCGACTTTCTCGGTGATGCCGCGAACTACGCAATCAGCCTCAGCGTGACCGGCTTGATGCTAAGCTGGCGGGCGCGTGCTGCGCTCCTCAAAGGGCTCACCTTGTTTGCGTTGGGCGTGTGGGTAGCAGCAACGACTATCGTCCACGCCTATCATGGGATTCTGCCGAGGGCCAAACTCATGGGGGCGGTAGGCTTGCTCGCTCTAGTTACCAATGGCGCCGTCGCACTCATGCTGTATCGCTTCCGCAGCGGCGACGCGAACATGCGATCCGTCTGGATATGTTCGCGTAACGACGCAATCGGCAACGTCGCGGTCCTCCTGGCTGCGATCGGTGTATTCGGCAGCGGGACCGGCTGGCCAGACGTGATCGTTGCCTCGATCATGGCTATCCTCGCGCTTTCAGGCGGCTTTCAAATCGTACGGCATGCCGCCGCAGAACTTCGCAGCGAGCCACGGGCGTCACAGATGGGCGGAA
The DNA here is from genome assembly GCF_054056355.1 of Bradyrhizobium sp. USDA 3364. Lineage (NCBI taxonomy): Bacteria > Pseudomonadati > Pseudomonadota > Alphaproteobacteria > Hyphomicrobiales > Nitrobacteraceae > Bradyrhizobium > Bradyrhizobium sp. USDA 3364. The sequence goes on along the minus strand of NZ_JBSRYG010000002.1, from coordinate 2,309,801 downwards.
GGGCGCTGTGAGGCATTTGGCGATCGCGGCAGCACTCGTGATCCTGCCCGCAGCCAGCTTTGCAGAGGAGCTTGAGACCACGCACCTGTTCGGCTTCACGCTGGGCAGCGACGTGAGCGCCGTCGGCGAAAGGGAGGCCGAGAGCGAGAGCACCGCCCGGCTTGGGAAGGGCGCCGGCTCTTACACCGCACTGTCGCAGCAACTCTCGGTCAAGTTCATCCCGTTTCAGGATTTCTCGATTGAACCCGGAGTAGGCGCAGCGTATCACGACATATCTGTAGTCCCCGGCCTCGACGACCTGCACGAGACAGCCATCGCACGCTATCGCTGGAAATGCGGTATCGCGTTCTTAATCGCGAGCGGGCGCCCTTCGGGCTGACCCTCGGCGCCGATCCGCATTGGGGCCGCGTCGACGACCTCACCGGAGAGCCAGTCGATAGATACGGCACCGATTTTTGGATTATCGCAGACAAAGAACTTGCACCCGATCGCATTTTCGCGGCGCTCAATCTTTTCTACCAGCCCGAGGCGCTCCGCTCGCGCCTGACGGGTCTTTGGGAACAGCAATCTCAACTTGGAACATCCGCGGCGATGGCGGTGCAAGTTTATCCGGGCGTTCTCATCGGTGCAGAAGCGCGCTACATGCGGAGCTATGCGAGCCTCGGTGTTGGCGCCTTCGGGGAAACTGCGCTCTTCGTCGGTCCTACATTTTATGCACGGCTTTCTGAACGCGCATGGCTTTCAGCGGCGTGGAACGCTCAGGTTGCCGGCCGAGCCGCCAGCGCTCCGGGCTTGTTGGACCTTATCAACTACGAGCGCTATCAGGCTAAGCTCCGGTTTGGGTATAATTTTTGATCACCACGAGCGATTGCTGCAATTCATTTCTTACTGCAAACCATCGCCTCTCAGATCGGCGAGCTAACGCCCAAAATCGTCCCCTGCCAAGATATCGGCACTACGCGACGATCGTCATTCGGATTGCTTACTCGCGCGAACAAGGCGGAACGAGTGTTTCAGTCTGGGCGCGTGCATCAAGTTGCGAAATAGAGGGAAATTGGCGCGCCCGACACGATTCGAACGCGTGACATTTGCCTTCGGAGGGCAGACGCTGCTCAAGCCCCACCGTACCACGTAACCGTACGTCGCGCTGTCCTACGAAGCTATGCTTGATGCCACAGGACGACGCGGAAGAGCTTTATCAGTGGCGGAACACCGATATACCGGCGTAGGTCAAGCCGTGGGTTTTGGTCCGGAAAACTCGAAAATGTGTTATCTTTCAATGGGGATTGACTGACACTCTCTCCGCCATTTGAAATTGATTCTAATAATATTTTTTTTGATTTCCGACTCTCGGATGGCTCCAAGACCGTATGGAGGTCTGAACGTCTTGCCGCGCTGTAGCCCTGAGATACGGCGCGCAGATCAATTGGTACAGGTCGATCCGATGCGCGTCGTAAAATAGGATATCAGGGCGAGTGAAACGGACTCTCTGAGAGTGGAGCGGTATCAACCAGGAGTTGAAATCGTTTCTCCGACGAGGAGCACCCGGCTGCGGAGGCGTTCGGCTATCACATGATGGATGGTCGGAGCGCTCTGGGGTTTGAATTTTGAAGCGGGTCGTTTGCTAGGCTTGGTTTGCAATGGCTAAGATCATGCAGCGACAGGCGGGCCTCGCGGACCAGATCCACCAGTGAAAGCGCGAAGAAGCTCAGCGCAATAACAAAGAGCAGGGCAACGCCGTATTCATGCCGAAACTGGAAGAAGGTGCAGACGAACGCCAGGATCACCAGTAGCGTCGTGACGATCGCGCTGATCGTCGAAAGAACGATCGCCTTGTTCAAGAGCACGGCCCGGCGCCTAAGGTGCGGCACGTCGGGGTGCGCTCGGGAAATGTCGTCGTCGATTGTAGCGTGCAGTGCCTGTAGCCTGTCGACGATGCGGTTCATCCGCCCGATCAGAACCGAAACGAAAGCTGCAACGGCGCCAAGGAGAAATGCTGGCGCCGTCACCTGCGAAATGACCTGCGACAGGTGCGCGGCGGTCGGTGTGTCGATCAGCATCTGGATGCCTTCCTCCGCGAATCAGATGGTCGCGCGGCGACTTGCAGGCGCGGTGGGGGGTAACGCTCGGATTGAAAGCCGAATAGCGCGCGCTTTCGAGATCGACTATGCAGTTTCGGCAGAGCAGCTGCCGGGTGATCGCAAGTTCTTGTCCAGCCTCTGCCGGGGCGGTTCCGCACGATACAAAAAAGGGCTGCTCAGTTAGTGGCCTCTCATCCGTCATTCAGCCCTCGAGGGCTGAATTTTTTCGCCTACGGCGGGTTCGGCGTGCCGATTTTGCATAGCCTCATCGGCTTCGCGCATGCTCCTCTAGAAACGACAGAGGGCGGTTCAGGGCCAAAACACCTGCCTGCGATCAACGAGGTTTTTCTCGAGATGATGTGGAAGCAAATGCGCGCACGAGTCCTGGCTGTGCTCTGCGCATGGTCCAGCTTTGTGTCTTGCGCAGGCGCCCAACAGGCATCGTGGACTCAGATCGGCATGCTGGCGTGCAAGGTCGACCCCAGTGTCGGGTTTGTCATATTCGGTCATCAGTCGATGTCATGTCGCTTTACACAAAACCCGCCGTTCCCGGTTCAGCTCTATGAAGGCGCCCTCAATACCGTCGGAATCGATATCGGCGTTTCGGCAGGAGGCGCACTCGGCTGGGCGGTGTTTGCCCCGACAGCAGGCCCTCCGGTCGGAGCTCTCGCCGGCGAATATGTCGGGGCGTCGGGTGATATCGGCCTGGGCTTGGGCGCCGGCGTCAATGTTCTTGTCGGTGGCTCGGGGCGGTCATTTGCGCTGCAGCCCGTTTCAGTAGAGGGATCGATTGCCATCAATGTCACCGTCGGCCTTTCCGGCCTCCAGCTGCGTCTGATCTATTGAAGCTCCGTGGTCTAATCGCTTTCTGGCGTGACGGGCTGGGACGCGGCTCCGTTCTTGGTGCCGAAATTGCATGAAGGGCGGACTGGCAGAGGTAGGCGAGAGCCCGCAGGGAAAACAAATCGGAAGACCCGGTGCCGACTGACCTGCCGAAAACCTGGTTTGTTTCGTTTGAGGTGCCGAAGGAAGTGCGCAAAGCATCGGCGCAACGACATCCGAGATTGAGTGAGAGCTTTCCAACCGAGTTCGACGCCCAGAGGTTTGCTCGCCGGAAGTTCGAGCAAGGGTACATCGTGACAGCGGGCACCATCAATCCCTGCACTCCGCGACGGGCAATACCTTCGGCGGTCATTCACCATTGGTTCGCGGAATCGTCCGAGCCGCCATTGGTCGAGTCGACCTCATTCGAGGATACCAAGGAGCTGGATCTGCCGTAGGAGCTTGCCGCGATGCGGTGCCCTTCTGTTCGAGGAAAGCGTCTTGATTTGTCCGAGGCGTGCATCTTGCAAGTCACTGCGAAAGTTGGGGCGCGGGAGACGCGCAATTGCGTTCGTTTCGCGTGCGTGGTGCTCGCCGTATTGATTGGCTTCTCCGGCGGAATTGCCCGTGCGGGCGATGATGACGATGATTCGTCGAAGGGGGTGTCGAGCACGCCGAACATCTACCTCGATATGAGAACTTCCTACGCCAAAGTGCCCACCGGGGCGCTCGCAATCGGCTTCGGTAATTCGGCCTTGCAATCGGCCGCGATATCGAATGCCGGCAGTTTGCCGGCGATTGTTGGCGGAGCGACGCTTCCGAGCGCCCAGAGCGTCGTGGTCGACCTTCCCATGTCGATCGACGTGACGGACAACGTCTCGCTTTATGCCGGCATATCAGCCAGTTCGATCGGCACTCCAATGACCGGCTGGTCGCCCGTGGCGATCACGAGCTGGAATCTTGGATTTCAGGCCAATCTCTACAACCAGAACGGCGGCTCGATTCCGACCTTGAGCTGGCAATCGACCGTTACCCAGGCGATTCCGAATGGGCCGTTTGCGGCCACGACATTTACCAATATTTTCGAATTCGACTATGCGTTTGACCAGGAAGAGACTCGTGGGTGGATCGCAGGGGTGCAGGACACGCGGGTTATCGTCGGCAGTCCGCTCGCGACGATCCATCCGGATATCATGGGCTATGTCGGCGGTTACTACCAATGGCCGAACAATTGGAAGTTTACGGGCCGCGCGGGCGTGCAGGTTTTCGGCGGCGCCCAGCTCTCGAACCGCGTGTCGGTCTCCTCCTTCACCCAGCCGATCATCCGGCTCGACCTTGACCGGATGGACGACAACGACAACCGACTGTTTGGCGTGACCGCGCAAATCATGTGGGTGCCGAAGCCTGCCTACCAGCTCACGCTCAGGACGCCGCTCTATTTCGTGCGCAATTAGGCTGCCGGTCACCATGACGGTGTTCGGCAAAGTTGAGCCAGACCAAGAGCGGCCGGGTCGCCACCCAAAAATCACCGGACTATCTGAATTTGCATATTCGTCAGCCCGCTCACCTGACACCCGGAGGCCATTCGCGAAGGTGGGCCTGTGGCCAACGCCGTTGGCGCGCTGTGCTTCCGCTGCGGCAACTTGGCAACGGGCGCGCAAATAGAAAACAGGCGTCCGAAACTGCATAGCGGGCGCCGCACGTAAGATGCGATCTGGTGCAGTACGAATATCTTCAATCATTCAGGTGCGGCAATGAACAAGATTGGTAAGTTTGCAGCTGCGATCGCAACTTCGGGGATGATGGGCGGCTATGCAGCTGCGGCAGACTTGCCGGTGGCGCCCGCCTACAAGGCGCCGGCTCCGGTTGCCGCCGTCTATAACTGGACGGGATTTTACGTCGGCGTCAACGGCGGGTATGGCTGGGGCAATCAGGACCCGCTAGTGCTGTTCGCCAACAGGTTCGACCGTGTCGGTTACGACATCAGCGGCGGCATGATCGGCGGCACGTTTGGCGCGCAGATTCAGCAAGGCTATGTCGTGCTCGGCCTCGAAGGTGATTTGGACTGGGCCAACATCAAGGGCTCGTCCGTCGTAACACCCAGCATTCTCGGCCTCGGGCAGGGCGTCACGCTGAACACCTCGTCGAGCATCAGCGCGCTGTCGACGGTGAGGGCGCGAGTCGGTATCGCCATGAACAACGTGCTGCTCTACGCAACCGGCGGCGGAGCCTTCGTCAAATCGACCGCCAGCGCATCGACCATCGCCGGAGTACCCTGCGGCACGGTTGGCGTCCTGCCGGATTGTTCGGGTTCGTCCTGGCGTCCGGGCATCACCGCCGGTCTGGGCGTGGAATATGGCTTCACGCCGAACTGGTCCTTGAAGGCCGAGTATCTCTACACGAAGGTCGTCGGCACCGGAGTCAGCGCGGATCGCCTGAATATCGTGCGTGGCGGCATCAACTACCGATTCTGAACAAGGTGAACCGATGAACACCTCCGGTGTTGTTCGGCGGACCTTCGCGTCCGGCGGTGTTCTCTGCGCGGCCGTTTTGGGCGACGATGCGCAAGCGCGTGGCGATGACGCCCCGCTCATCCCGAAAAAATGCCCGCTAACCGACTTCGATCCCGCGTCCGAGCCGATGGTTTCGCCTCGGATGCCGGTCTCCGGCGAAGGCGTCCGGATTCCGAAATCCGGACCGTCTGAAATCTCTCCACATCCAATTCATTCCAAATGGGGTCACTAATGCGTTCGAGACTGTTGCTTGCCGTTACTCTGCTGATCGCCGCTATGACTACAGCCAGGGCCCAGGTGCCGCTGTCCGCCTATGTCGATGCGAACGGATTCATCGACGTCCAGAAACTGACCTGCGCGCAACTCGCGGGGACCTTCCAGGAAGACGCCGACGCGCTGACGACCTGGTACAGCGGCTGGTACAACGGCCTTGCCAAGAAGCATTACCTCGACCTGCGCAAGGGCAAGATCGTCGAGCACGAAGTCATCGTCTACTGCAAGGCCAATCCCGAAAAACGCATCATCGATGCCATTGCTGTCGTGTTGAAAGCGGAGCGGGAGCTGATGGGCATCCAGATGGAGTAGATCGTCTGCGAGCGGCATCGATCGGTGGGCTGCAGGCCAATTCGCTTGTGCCATTTTGCCGATCCGCACAGCCTCGCATCAGCTTCACTTGAGCTGCCGCCTGACGGGGCGGGATTTTGGATTTGAATGATTTCGGGCAATACACCGACGCCATTCAAGGCGCGACGGTGACATTTCTAAAATCCGCCCCGTCCTCGCACCGTTGGGGGGAAGTATCTCGCATTGAATGGCACGATCCTTCAATTCGGCGCCGATGGTGGCCCGGGGATCGTCCATGGCGTCACTGAGCCGGCTTTTACGACGCTGATCATCCAGTCGTCCAACTTCGACGATCGCGTCGTGCTCGATGGCGCGTCATGCCAGGCGTCGGACCTGGTCATTTTCCCTCCGGATTGTCACTTCACCTTTGTTCGTTCCGGTCATGTCGAATGGGTAGCGTGGTCGCTGCCGAGGGGAGAGAGCATCGCGAGGAAGATCCTCCCCGCCGTCACAAGTCAGGATTCGCCGAAGACCGCCAAGCATCTCGTCCGGCTGCCAGAGTCGATCGCATCGAGACTGATCGAGGCATCGAGGCAGGCTCTGCGTTCCCTCGGTGATTGCGCTCCTGCTGACCGGCCCATCATGGTCCGGGATACGGAGCGCACCTTGATGGATGAGCTGGCTTACGTCTGGGACAATCGCCTGAGCGAAACTGTCCTGCTCAACAAGTACACCATCTCGTCCGAGCGAATCGTTCTGGAGACACTTGAATTCGTTCGGACACGGTCGACGGAAATCATCAACATCACGGATATCGTGAAAGCCACCAAAGTGGAGTACCGAACCCTGCTGCGCGCATTTGTGCGCTATCTCGGCTTCTCGCCAAAGCACTATCTGAGGCTGCGGCAGCTAAATCTCGTTTACTACGACGTCCGCCGCGGGAGCGGCGCATCGGACAGTCTCGCAGACATCCTGGCGGCCCATGGCGTGACCGAGTTTGGCAGGTTTGCCGGGCACTACCGATCGCTGTTCGGAGAGTTGCCATCGGAGATATATCGTCGGTCTCGCACAGTGAGGTCTCGCAACTCGCTGTGAGCGGGGATGGTGTTTTTGGTGCAACACTGCGGTGAAATGGTCCGAGGTGACAGTTTCTGCATATCGACTGAGACAAGGTCGATAGCAAATGGCCCAGGTGTTCTCCAATTTTATGAGGCTTGCAGGCAATGAAGAAAATTTACTTACTTTCCGCGGCAGCGGTGATGTCCGTTTCACTCACGGGTATCGCAAAGGCCGCTGACCTTCCGTCGCGGCCTGTCTATAAGGCCGCCCCGATCGCGGTGCCGCTGTACAACTGGTCCGGCTTCTATCTCGGCGCGAACGCCGGGTATGGCTGGAGCAATCAGTGTGTCGATCTCACCGCCATCAATGGAATTGGCGGCGTCTTCGCCGAAGGCTGCAATAGCAAGGGCGGCGGCATCGTCGGCGGCCAGATTGGCTACCGCTGGCAGGCCGGACAATTGGTGTACGGTCTTGAAGCGCAGGGCGACTGGGCCAACATCCGCAACACGCGCATCAGTGCGCAGGATCCGGCCCGCACTTACAAGTCGACCCTCGCCGGCCTGGGTCTCTTCACGGCCCAACTTGGCTACGCGGTCAACGAGGCTTTGTTCTACGTCAAGGGCGGCGGCGCCGTTGGTAGCCAGGACTTTGCCATCCTTGACAGCGTGACCGGCACGGGCCTCGCCTTCGCGAGCCGGACCCGCTGGGGTGGCGTCGTGGGTGTCGGCTTCGAGTACGGCTTCTCTCCGAATTGGACCGCTGGCATCGAGTACGACTATCTATGGCGGGTGAACGAGAGCAACACGTTCTCGACGCCGTCATTGGCGCCCATCGCCTCGATCACCACCAACACCAAGACGGACGCGAATTTGCTCGCGGTTCGCCTCAACTACAAGTTCGGTGGCTACTGATGAAGAAGGGAGGCTGGCTGATTCAGCCGGCCTCCATTCTCTTCCATCATGCCTAGGCCCGGATGATCCCAGATTTTTGGAGTTGAATCATGCTGTCGAATACGATGCGTGCGATTGCTTTTCTCGGCGCTCTGACGGTCACAAGCATGGCCTTAGCGCAAGACACGGTGCCCCATGCGCCACTAAAGACGATCGGAGCCAGCAAACCCCAGGTCGTTCCATCGCTGATTGTCCTCAACTCCAGGGGCGCGAATATTCAGCCCGGCAAGCTGGTCCTCACCGGCGTCGCGCCAAATGCGATCATATTTGCAGATCGGCCGGTTCGCTCGGCCGGCCATGATCTGACCAGCCATATCGTCGAAGATTGGGGATCGGGCAGCGATAATTTTGCAAAGAATCCGCCTAACGCCACGGTGTCCGTATTTCAGAAGGACGGCAGCGGCGTGCGGGATGTCGTTGTCACCTTGAAGAATCCCAAGCTCGAAGGCGAAATCCTGGCCTTCGACGTCGATGTTCTCGAAGGCGACATCAAGGGCGCTGATGGCGCTGCCTCTGTCTTCATCGACATCATCGGCCTTCCATTTACGCCGCTTTCATTCGCCGGTGTTGCGCGACGTACGGCCTATCGAGGGGCGTATTATGCCGGAGCCGCCGCAGTGGCCGGCGCTGCGGCAGCCTATGTGTACCATCCGTATCCGTATTACTATCGACCGCCGGTCTGCGGATACTATCCTTATCCTCCGTGCTACTAACGGAGTTGCGAAGAATTTGGCCCAGCGTCGTTGCGCCGGGCTAGTTACGGGCTGATGCGCCTCGCTTGAGGCTGTCTGGCGGTCGCACGCCGGAGTTCGAAGACCCCACCCAGGCAACAAGCCGGGCGCGGCTACGGGCCATCGCATCGTGCCCAGAGCGCAGATTGCCGAATCTGCATAGCGGGTAGCTGCGCTTTCGGTAAAAAGACATGCGGACGAGACGCTTGGCGTGCGATGCCCGTCCACCACGGAAATGGAGTATTTTGATGCAAAAGCGGTCGATCCAGAGCCCTTACCTGCTGACGAAACGCAATCTTTTGCGATCCGCCGCATTGGCGACCATCGCCGCGGCTGGCGCCAAATCAAGCCAGGCTTGGGCCCAGTGGTCCGAGCGCCCGGGATTCTTCAAGGCCAAGGACATTGCTGAGGCCGGCTTCATCTATGGCCTGCCTATGGTGATGGCCTATGGCATCATGTATGAGTACGCGGTCGACAAGTCGTCAGGGCAGTACAAGGCGCCGTTCAATACGCTGTTCAACGAGGCGCGCGTCTACACATACGAAGATACCGCGGTCGTCACGCCCAACAGCGACACGCCGTATTCGTTCGCATGGCTGGACCTGCGGGCCGAGCCCCTTGTCTTTTCGGTGCCGGCGATCGATCCCAAGCGCTACTATTCGCTGCAGCTGATCGACCTCAATACGTACAATTTTGGCTATGTCGGCTCGCGCGCCACGGGCAGCGATGCGGGAAGCTATATGGTCGTCGGCCCGCGATGGACTGGCTCGACGCCAGCCGGCACCAAGAAGGTGTTCCGGTCGAGCAGCGATTTCTGCCTGGCACTTTTCCGAACGCAGTTGTTTGACCCGGCCGATATCGAGGCCGTCAAGAAGATTCAGGCCGGCTACAAGGCGCAGCCGCTTTCCAGCTTCCTGAATCAGCCCGTGCCCGCGCCCGCCCCCGCGCTTTCCTTCCCCAAATTCGAGAAGGACCTCGTTCGCACCGAGTTCTTCGAATATCTGGATTTCGCGCTTCAATTCGCACCGGCGCTGCCGGAGGATCGCTGGATCCGCGAGCAACTCGCCAAGATCGGGGTGGGGCCGGGCAAGAGCTTTGATTTCCGCAGCCTGTCGCTGGAAGACAAGGCCGAGATCCTGCTTGGCATGAAGGAGGGCGAACGCAAGGTCACCGAGGCCGTTGCTACCCTCGGCAAGAACATCAACGGCTGGCGCGTCGGCTCGGCGTTCGGCGATGCCGCATTCTTTCATGGCGACTGGCTCTTGCGCGCGGCAGCCGCGAAGGCCGGTATCTATGGCAACGATGCAGTGGAGGCCATGTACCCTATCGGCAAAGTGGATGCCGATGGCAAGGAACTCGACTGCTCGAAGTCGAACTACACGCTGACCTTCCCGGCGGGACAGCTTCCGCCGGTCAACGCCTTCTGGTCCGTCACGATGTATGACGGCAAGACGCAGCTATTGGTGAAGAACCCGATCAGCCGCTACCTGATCAACTCGCCGATGCTGCCACACATGAAGCTCGGCTCTGACGGATCGCTGACGATCTACGTCCAGAACAAGTCACCGGGAGCGGACAAGGAGGCAAACTGGCTGCCGGCGCCAGATGGCCCGGTCTATATGGTGATGCGACTGTACTGGCCGAAAACTACGCCGCCATCGATTCTGCCGGCTGGTGAGGGGACGTGGAATCCTCCCGGCCTCAAGCGCGTCTCGTAGAGATCGGATTTATATCGGCTGGATGCGCGGCGACGGTGCCGCGGATGCAAGCATTCAGCCGATACTGCCGTGCTACCGGGCTTGTTGGTGTCGAATCCCGGTGCTCGGCAGATAGAGGAATTCAGTCGTGCTCATCATCCTGATGCTCTACCTTGTCCTGGTCTGGCTCGTCTTCTCCAGGCTCAAGCTGGTGCGATGGGGCTGGGCGTCAGGCACGGTCACGGGGTTGTTCGGTGCCTTCATCCTCGCGGTGTTCCTCGCGATGTTCAATTACCTGACCCCGTCGGGAAGCTTTGTCGTGATTTCCCGCGTCATGGAGATCGCGCCCAATGTTTCCGGCGAGGTGATCGAAATCCCGGTCAAGCCGAACGAGCCGGTGAAGGCCGGCGCGGTGCTGTTTCGCATCGATCCGGCGCCGTTCCAGTACAAGGTCAACCAGCTCGAAGCGTCGCTCGCCCAGGCACGCCAGCAGGTCAAGCAGCTGAAGGCCAATTACGAGCAGGCGACGGCGAATGTCGATGGGCTAACCAAGCAGCTCGCCTTTCACACCCAGCGGCTTTCCGATTACCGCAAACTCGTCAGCGAGGAGGCGCAGACCGCGTTTCGTCTGCAAGACGTCCAGGCGCAATACGACACGGTCGAGTTTCAACTTCAGGCGGCCAAGGCCGCGCAGCAGAGCGCGCAATTGGCGATGGAGTCGGAAATCGGCGGCGTCAACACAACCGTCGCGCAGATCCTGGCTCAGCTCGACAATGCGAAGTGGGAGCTCGAGCAGACGACGATCCGCGCCGTCGGCGACGGTGTCGTTACGATCATGGCGCTGTCCGTCGGCGACCGCGCAATGTCGGCGCGCCCGGTGATGTCGTTCATCGTCGCAAACGATGTCGTCATCACCGGCATGTTCCCGCCGAATGGATTCAGGACCATCAAGCCCGGCGCGCGGGTCAAGCTCGTTTTCGACGACGACCCGGGCCGTATCCACGAAGCGACGGTCACCGCCATCCCGCAAGGCGTGGGGCAGGGTCAGATCGCAGTCTCTGGCACGCTGGCGCGAGTCGGCTCGATCGGTGGCGCCAAGGCCTATCCGGCGGCGATTTCCATCCCCAAAACCATCGATCGCAGTCAGCTCAGGCTCGGCATGCCCGGCACCGCCACCGTGTTCGCAGAAAACGCTGGCGTCGTCGGCTTGCTCATGTCGATCCTGGTGTGGATCGGCTCCTACACAGCATATTTATAACCGCCCTCGGTTTCATGCCCGGCTCCAATCGGTAGTCCGCCTATGTGCCCCGGGAGGGAAAAATGAGTCTTCGATCTACGGGCGGCGCTACTGCAGGCATCGTCTCGGTCGTTCTTCTCGCCCAGCTGTCCTCGGGTGCACGCGGCTACGCTCAGCAGTCAACAGGCCAGTTGTTGATCTCATCGGGATTTAACCCCATAGCCGCAACCACGCCGGAAATGTTGAATCGGCTGATGTCGTTTCCACCCAGTCAATTCCAGCTGCGGCAAAAGGGTGGACGTTCCTACTATGTCTACGCTGATCCTTCCGGATGCACCTGTGCGTATGTCGGCAGTGTGGCTGCAATGAACAAATATCGCGCCAGTTATGGCGCATTGCCGCCAGATGCGCTCTCAGCAGGTGGCTTTACGAATCCCGAGCAAAACCTGATCAACAGCATGGACGACGACGAAGCCTCGGCCCAGTTCAATAACGACGTATTTGGTCCGGACTATTAGGCACTCCGGACGGCGGTCTCCCTAACGTCGACCGATGAGGATGATTACGCTCCAAGTCCATGCCAGCGAACAGAAAACGCCCGAAGCGGCAGCCAACAAGGTGAAGCTAAGATACATCTTTTGAGCCCCGCATTTCACTTGATGTGCCTTCGGAGAAAACGACCTAGCGAATTCGTGGTCCGCCCGCCGCGCGATGCCGGCTGATCTCCCATTTCAGGTAGCTGGATGACTTAGGAGCCGTCACGAGCGGGACAGTTCAAGCGGGCCCGCTTGCACCATTTCTCCGCCTCTCTCGAAACTCTCGCGGGGTGCATCCGGATATCCGACGGAAAGCGCGAGTAAAGTGGGCAGGATCCGCATAGCCGGATGCGAATGCCACGTCGATGATCTTGTTCTGGGAATTGTCGAGGAGCTTCATCGCGGTGTTGAAGCGGACCTGCTCCAGCAGGTCCGAATATGTCAGCCCCGCGAGCGAGAGTTTCCGCTGCAGACTCCTGACGCTCAATGCAACCATCTCGGCGGCCTGAATTATGGTCGGGCCACCTTCGTCAAGATACGACGGCAAAGTCAGCTTGAGGATGCTGAGGATGTCGTTGCCGAAAGGCTGCCGCTCCGTCTCTGGTAAATTCGACGGAACGACATCGACGGGATTGGCAAGGCTCAAGAACTGCAACGGTACTTCAATCCACGACGCCTTCTGACCCGACACGAAGCGTGTACTCGGCCAATGCGATTGAACCTCAATGCCGGGCGCATAGTGTGCTTCAAATGCGATCACACTCGGAGACCAGTTCGCTCCAGCGAACTGACGGACGATGTGCACGATGAAAATGTTCTGTAGCCAGTGGGACATCTCAAGATGGGAAATGCCTTCCGTGCCGGTGAGCCTGCTGCAAATTTTCACGCTCTGGCCGCACGGCTCCAGCCATAGATGGAGATTTGTGTCCTCGACCGGCGCCCATTTGCAAGCCTGCTGAAGAGCAACCAGGAGGGTTGGCGCATGCCGGATTCGAGTTCGCATGGCTCCGCTCAAATGGTTGAATGCGAGCCGCTGGGCTACCCGAAAGGCAATTTCGGACAAGCCTTGCTTTTCCTGGGCGGCCGTCGCGAAGCGAATGACCGGCAGCAGCGGCACGTAGTGATCCGCTTTTTCTTCCAAAGACGTTGGCAACTGAAACTTGGTGAGGAGCGATGCGGTGGGGCCGCCTATTTCTGAATGAAGGTCGGCGAACGGCATAAGAAACTGACAGCGGGTCAATGGAATGATGGTCATTAGTCCCTGCCCAAAAATATCTGCGTTCGCAGACTAGCAGGCCGCTGATTTCCTTGCCTTGTCTTTGTTGCGTAATGCCAGGCATTGCGGGGAAGACGCCCGACTTGCTTCCATTTGACGCAAGCTTTGGCGGCTGATGGCCAGATTCCGGCCGAAAATGCTTCTAGCTTTGAAGCATTATGCTTTCTTGACGGGGCGCCTGCACTTAACGCCTCACATCGACCGATGAGAGCTATCCGACTGCCTTCATACCGGACGGTCCGCGCGGCAATTGTTGCGTCGCTGCGACAGGGTGACGCAACCCTCGATAGTACCGCCCGCGCGCTGAAGGTCAGCTCGCGGACGTTGCAGCGGCATCTCGGCCGCATGGGCACAAGTCACAGTGAAATGCTTGCTGAGGTTCGCCTGAACGTCGCTTGCCGTTTGCTCGCGGACTCAAGCAAGCGCCTGTCGGATATCGCTATATTCCTCGGGTATGCCAACGCAAGCAGCTTTAGCCGCACCTTCGCGCGTTTGATGAAAGTTCAACCCGTCGTTTACAGGCGGCAGCAACTTGCCCGTAAGCGTGGGCAACGTCCGTGCGCGATCGACCGCTGAAGTATTCCAGATGATTGGCACGAAATGGCAAGACGCCAGACCTGAATTGGCGCGAAAAGCTTAGTGAGATGACCGCGCTCCTGAAGGAGGTATCTGTTTTGATACGCAATTGCGCGGGGCAATTTGGAAAGCCGTCTGCGCCGACCGAAGAAAAAGAGTCCGACTTCAAAAGGATAGAACAACCATGCCGCTTCGTTCAGCTCTGATCGCAGTTTGCGCCGCCGGATCGCTGTTCTGGCCCCAGAACCTTTTTGCTCAATCGGCCCCCGAACCTAAGCCGCATGTGCCGCTTGAGAAATCCATCGGCCAGGCCAAGCCGGAAGTCGTGCCCTCTCTCTTCGTCATCAATTCGCGCGGCGCGAGCTTGAAGGACGGCAAGCTGGTGCTGATCGGGGTTTCGCCGAATGCGATCGTATTTGCCGATCGGCCGGTTCGGGCGGCCGGTCACGATCTGACAACGCGGATCGTTGAGGATTGGGGCAACGGCAGCGACAATTTCGCGAAGGATCCTCCGAACGCCACCGTTTCTGGATTCAGGAAAGACGGATCATCGGTGGCGGACGCTGTCGTCGTACTGAAATCGCCCAAGCTCGAAGGCGACAAGCTGATCTTCGACGTCGATGTGCTCGAAGGCGACCTTGCGGGAGCTGATGGACCGGCATCGGTCTTTATCGATATCATTGGGCGACCGCTTACGCCGCTGTCCTTTGCCGGCGTCGCCCGCCGGACGGCCTACCGCGGTGCTTTCTACCGGGGCGCCGCCTATGCGGGAGCGGCAGCCGTGGCGGGAGCTGCAGTAGCGGGAGCTGCGGCCTATCCGTACTACTACGCGCCCCGCTGCGGATACTATCCCTATCCGCCTTGCTATTGAGCGGGGCAGGCTGGCTGGTAGCGCAGCATCATGCAGTCACTTCGCCGAACACGGGTCGCCGAGCGCAAAACGAACTCCATCCGTTTCGGGCAAACAGGAGGATCCGGGACCATGCGGCGGACGATCGTCGTTGAGCTTGCAATCATCCAAACGGCGTATGCACAGACTGATCTGGGCGCTTACGTCAGTCCCGACCGGCGCATCGTCGAGGCTATCGCAGTAGCGTGCCTTGCACATGGGATAGGTTGAATGTCCTGGCGTCATCAGCTCCCGACCAGTCGGGAAATGAAATCAGCGCAGCAGCGAGAGGTCTGTTGCGATCTGGTAGGACAAGCGGAGAAATTGGCTTTGAGCCGTCCCGATCAACCGCCGTCCATTTCAGATATCTGTCGTACTCTTACGGTGAGTGAGCGCACCCTGCGCAAGGCGTTCAACGAAATCCATGGCGTCCCGCCCTGCCGGCGCCTCCGCATGTTGCGGTTGCTACACGCCAGGAAAATGCTTCTGGCGGCTGACCGCGAGCTGACCACAGTCACCAAAGTTGCAACAGCCTTTGGCTTTAGCGAGCTAGGGCGCTTTTCTGTCGAATATAGGAGTGCATTCGGCGAGAGTCCGTCTCAAACGCTTAACCCAAGAGTTCGGACCCCCTATATGGGCGCCGACCGTGATGTCAGCGCAACACGGCGGGCTGAATTTTTATAGCGAGGCTCTGGAGGTGACATTGGCTTCCCGACCTCTTCGGCAGCCTTGCGGCGCCCCCAGGCGCGCCGCTGGCGGAGGTTTCTTATCGTCCAGCATAAGCGCTTTCGGCAAGATAGCGGCCGCCAGGAAACCAGGTCGGCAGATTTCAGGCCACGCTGAAAGTCGATCTGAACCTCCGTTGAATGCGCGAGCGGACCTCGCACTGCTCAATCCCACTTATATGTTCGGGGCGCCGGTGCCGGGCGGACAACTTGCCATTGGCATGCCTTCGATGCCGCCGCGATCAGCTCTTTACCGTCTTGCGAGCGTCGCCGCTGGAGGTGGCCTGGTCGGCCGCCGGGCGCAGATCGACGGAGGATGGTGCAGAGGCTTGGTGCAGCTCGCGTGCGGGATGGCCAATTGTTGGTAGCGAGGACCGTGGGTTGCCGCGCGCTGGATTGAAAAACAGCTTGTATATCAATGGGGATTGACTGACACTCTCTCCGCCATCCCAGCGCCACCGTCCGAGAAAGGACGCCGCCAAGTTGCGCTTGGCGGCGGATGGCCAACGTCACGTTGCCGGCGCGAGTTCGCGCAAATGCCGTTCGATCACGGCGTCGACTTCGTCGGGGTGATCGATCTGGGGCAGGTGCCCGGCATCGGGAATGATTGCCAGTGGGCAATCGAGCATGGCCGCGAACTCGGTCATCGGCTGCACCAGCAGTTGGTCGTTGGCGCCGACGATCATCGTCATCGGCACTTGCAGCTGCTTCACGCCGTCGAGATAGGCGAGGCCCTGGATTGCGCGGGCGGATCCGATGAAGCCTTCCGCGTCGGTCTCGTTGATGCAGTCGAGCAGCGTCGCAGCGATCGCCGGATGCGCATCGAGGAAGGCGCGGCCGAACCAGCGTTCGGCGGTCGGCGCCGCCAGCGGCGCGATGCCCTGCGCTTGCACCAGCGCGATGCGGCCGTCCCATGCGGCGGCGAACGGCGGCGGCGCATCGGCTCTTGCTGCGATCACGCACAGGCTGAGCAGGCGGTCGGGATGGCGCACGCCGAGACCGAACGCCGTCATGCCGCCCTGGGAGACGCCGATCACATGCGCCCGCGCGATCCCGAAATGATCGAGCACGGCGATCGCATCCGCGACCAGATCGTCCATCGTGTAGGGGCCGCGCGGCGCCTCGGATTGTCCGTGACCCCTGCTGTCGAGGGCGAGCACGCGATGGCCGCGCGCGGCAAGCGCGCGTGCCTCGTGATGCCAGATCGCGCTGCTGGTCAGGATCGAATGACAGAGCAGCACGGGTGCGCCGCGCTCCGCACCGCCGACACGGACGCTGAGCCGGCCGGCCTTGCCCGGCACATCGTGCCGGTCAAAGCCCTGCCATGCGGCTGTTACGATCGGGGCCGGTTCAGTCGACAAGGCCCATCTCCGCGAACACGTCCTTGGCGATGCGGAAGCTGTCGAGCCCTGCGGGCATGCCGCAATACACCGCGATCTGCAAAAACACCTCGCGCAGCTCCGACTTGCTCAGTCCGTTGTTGAGCGCGCCGCGGATATGCACCTTGAGCTCGTGTGGCCGGTTCAGCGCCGCGATCATCCCGAGATTGAGCAGGCTGCGGCTGCGCTTGTCGAGGTCGGGGCGATTCCAGATCTCGTCCCAGCAATATTCGGTGGCGAGCTTCTGGATCGGCCAGTTGAAATCGTCGGCGGCCTTCAGCGATCGCTCGACATAGGCGTCGCCGAGCACGGTGCGGCGGATCTGCAGGCCGCGTTCGAACTTCTCGCCGCGGGGATTTGCGTCGGTCATCGTCTTCTCCATTTCGATTGTGGTCAGGCCAGCGCCGGCTCGGCGAGTGGCGTGTTCCAGGCGTCGTAGCCGTAGACCCAGTCCGGATCGGTCGGGTTCTTCAGCCAGGTGTTGGTGCGCGAGCTCGCCTGCACGCGCGAGGTCCTGGGCTTGCGCGTCGCCTCGAAGCGGCGGAAGGCCTCAGCGACGCCGTCGCGATCGACATCCTTGAGACAGCGCGACAGCACCGCCGCATCCTCGATCGCCATCGCCGCGCCCTGCGCCATGTAGGGCGTCATCGGGTGGCAGGCGTCGCCGAGCAGCGTAACGTTGCCCTCGCTCCAGCGTAGCAGCGGGTCGCGATCGACCAGCGCCCATTTGTGCACCGACGGGCAGGCTTCGAGCACGGCGCGGACCTGGGGATGGAAGCCTTCGAACGCCTTGCGCAACTCGCTGACGTCTCCGGTCGCCGACCAGGATTCCACCGTGAAACCGGGCTCCGGCTGGCTGGTCACGAAGTAGACTTCGCTGCGATCGGGCTTGACGTAATAGATGACGATGTGACGATCTGGTCCCCACCATTTGGTGCAGTCGTCGATCGGATAGCCGTTGAGTAGTGAAGCCGGGAACACGGTGCGATAGGCGATGCGGCCGGTGAAGTTCGGCTCGTCGCGGCCGAACAGCCGCTCCTTGACGAAGGAATGCACGCCGTCGGCGGCGACCACGGCGTCGACCGTCGTGCTGTGCCCGTTGGCGAAGGCAAGCGCTACCGAGCGGTCGGGGCGCTGTTCGATCGCGATCAGTCTGTGGTCGAGACGGATGAGGGTGTCAGGCACCGCGCTGGCGAGCGCCGCATGCAGGTCGCCGCGATGGCCCAGGAGATACGGTGCGCCGTAGCGTTCCTCGGCGGAGGGGCCGAACACCATGTCGAAGCGGACGTCGCCGGTGTCGTATTCCTTGTTGTTCCAGGACCGTGGATAGAACGCCTCGCGGCGCAGCACCGGCTCGAGATCCCAGGCCCGCATCGCCTTCATCGCGTTGCAGCCGATCTGGATGCCGGCGCCGAGCCGCGTGAAGCGCTGCGCCTGTTCGTACACCGTCACATCAAGCCCTGCGCGGGTCAGCGCCGCGGCGGAAGCCAGTCCGCCCATGCCGGCGCCGATCACTGCCACCGAAAGTCTGCTCATTGTCGTTCCTCACAGCTTGCGCCGGTTGAACGGCCGGCTTCCCTGCATTTGTCGATCAAAGGCAGAGGCGCTCGCAACCGAGTAATGCTGACGGAGCGTGAGGTGAGCTCACGCGACCTGTGAGCTGAGGTCACGCTGCCTGAGCTTAACTCGTTTGCGCTTCGCGCATTCGCCCGCCAACGTTCCGCCGCTGCTGCATCGATGCGTCCGCCGACGATGCCTCCTGCGCGGCCAACATCAATACTTCCGAGGATCGACGCCCATGTCCACCATCACCAATGACGGCGCCGCCCGTCTCGACGCCGTCGCTGCGCCCTGGCATGCGCGTCTCTATGTCCAGGTGCTGATCGGCATCACGCTGGGCGCGCTGGTCGGCTATCTCTGGCCCGACGTCGGCGCGGCGCTGAAGCCGCTCGGCGACGCCTTGATCAAGATGATCAAGATGGCGATCGCGCCGATCGTCTTCCTCACCGTGGTGCACGGCATCGCGAGCCTCGGCGACATGCGCAAGGCCGGACGGATCGGCGTGAAAACGCTTGTGTATTTCGAGATCGCAACGACCGCGGCGTTGATCATCGGCCTCGTCGTCATCAACCTGGCGCGCCCGGGCGTCGGCATGAACGTCTCGGCAGCGTCTCTGGATTCCCGCCTCGTCGCCTCCTACGTCACCCAGTCGCACGACCAGACCGTGGTCGGCTTCCTGATGAACGTGATTCCGTCGACGGTAGGCGGCGCGTTCACCAGCGGCGACACGCTGCAAGTGCTGTTCTTCGCCGTGCTGTTCGGCATCGCCCTGCAACGCTATGGCGAGAACGGCAAGCCGGTGCTGGTGGCGATCGAGAAGCTGTCGAAGATCCTGTTCATCCTGATCGGCATGATCATGCGGATCGCGCCGATCGGCGCGTTCGGCGCCATGGCCTTCACCATCGGTAAATACGGCGTCGGCTCGATCGTCGCCCTGTCGCATTTCATGCTGGTGTTCTATCTCACCTGCGTGCTGTTCGTGATCGTCGGGCTCGGCATCGTGTCGCGCCTCGCGGGCTTCAGCATCTTCAAGCTGATCCGTTACCTCCGCGAAGAGCTGCTGCTGGTGCTGGGCCTGTCAGGCTCGGAATCGGTGATGCCGCGCTTCATCGATAAGATGAAGGCCGCCGGCTGCGCGGAATCCACCGTCGGTCTCGTGATCCCGACCGGCTACACCTTCAATCTCGACGGCACCTGCATCTATCTGACCATGGCTGCCGTGTTCCTCGCCCAGGCCACCGACACGCCGATGTCGCTGATGCAGCAGATCGGTCTCGTGGTGGTCTGCCTGCTGACGTCGAAAGGCGCGGCTGCCGTGCCGGGCAGCGGCTTCATCGTGCTCGCCGCGACCTTGGGCTCGATCGGCCACGTGCCCGTGGCAAGCATTGCGCTCCTGCTCGGCATCGACCGCTTCATGTCGGAAGCGCGTGCGCTGACCAACTTCATCGGCACGGCGGTCGCAACCGTGGTGGTGGCGCGCTGGGAAGGCGACCTCGACCGCGCGCAGTTCGTCCGCGCCCTCGACAATCCGGACGCCCCCACGCTATCCTCCTGACGCATCCGGAGACGCGACACGATCATGAGAAAGTTGCCACCGCTCAACGCGGTGCGAACATTCGAGGCGGCCGCGCGGCATGTCAGCTTCACCAAGGCCGCTGAAGAGCTGCTCGTGACCCATGGCGCGGTCAGCCGCCAGGTCGCGCTTCTCGAGGACTGGTTCGGCGTCAAGCTGTTTCGCCGCGCGCCCTCGCAGCTGACGCTGACCGCGGCCGGGCAGATCTATTATCGCGAGGTCACCGCGATCCTCGATCGCCTCGCGCTCGCCTCGATGGACATGAAGCAATACGGTTCGCCGTCGGTGCTGCGCGTCAGTGCGCCGCCGACATTCGCGATGCGCTGGCTGATCCGCCGCATCGCCTCGTTCCAGCGCATGCGCGCCGACGTCGAGTTGCGGCTGTTGACCTCGATCGGGCCGCTCAACGTCAACGACCGTTCGTTCGACGTCGCGATCCGCGGCAATGTCGGCGAGCCGGTCGGCTGGATGTCGCAGCACTTCATGACCGAGCTGATCGCGCCGGTCTGCCACGTCGACCTGTTGAAGCGTGGGCGGCTCGCCACCCCGGATGACCTGCGGCATCACACGCTGATCACCTATCTGACCGAGCCCTATGACTGGCCGCGCTGGCTCGCCCAGGCCGGCGGCGAGATGAGCGCGGATCAGGAGACGTTGCGGTTCGAGCAGATGTTCTTCGCGCTCCAGGCGACGATCGAGCGGATCGGCATCGGGCTGTTTCCGCTGTTCCTGGTGATCGACGAACTGATGGCGGGCCAGCTCTGCCTGCCGTTCGGCGATCTCGGCCTGCGCAAGCGCGAATACCGCTCGTTCTATCTCGCCGACAATGAAAGCGCGGGCGCCATCGCCGACTTCACCGCCTGGCTTGCCGATGCCGGCCGCGAGACCGAGCAATTCATGCTGGACTGGGCCACGTCGAAGGGCTGGAGCTTCTAGGCAAGCGGCTCTATGACAGCAGGAGGGGGAACGCGCATGCCCAACATGCCTCGCCGGCCATTCCTGCAACTTGCGCTCGGCGCGGCGACGCTGCCGCTTGCATCGCGCGGCGCGCGCGCCGAAACCATGGCGCGGCCGATCACGATGATCGTGCCGTTCGCCGCCGGCGGGCCGACCGATGTGCTGGCGCGGATTCTCGCCGAATACATGCGCAATACGGTCGGCCATCCCGTCATCATCGAGAATGTCACCGGCGCCTCCGGCACCGTTGCCGGCCTGCGCGCCTCGCGTGCGACACCCGACGGCTCCACGATCACGATCGGGCATTGGGGCACGCATTGCCTCAATGGCGCGATCTATCAGCTGCAATATGACGTGCGCGAATTCGCGCCGATCGCGCTGGTCGCGAGCGGGCCGCAGCTCATCATCGGCCGGCCCGATCTGCCGGCGAAAAACCTGAAGGAGCTGATTACCTGGCTCAAGGCCAATGGCGACAAGGCGACCGCGGGCACCGCGGGGCCGGGATCGGGCGCGCATGTTGCCGGCGTGTTCTTCCAGCAGTTGACGAGCACGAACTTCTCCTTCGTGCCATATCGCGGCGCCGGTCCGGCGCTGAACGACCTGATGGCCGGACATATCGACATCATGTTCGACCAGGCCTCCAACTCGCTGCCGCAGGTGAAGAGCGGAACCGTGAAGGCCTTTGCGGTGACGGCGCCGTCGCGGCTGGCATCGGCATCCGATATTCCGACGGTCGATGAGGCCGGCTTACCGGGTCTCTATATCGCCTATTGGCACGGCATTTGGGCACCGAAGGGCACGCCCGCCGATATCGTGTCTGTTCTGTCGAAGGCGGTGATGGCTGCGCTTGCCGAACCCGCCGTGCGGCAACGCTTCGCCGAACTCGGGCAGGAGATCCCGCCGCCGGCCAGGCTGAGCCCCGCCGCGCTGCGCGACCATCAGGCCGCCGAGGTCGAGAAATGGTGGCCGATCGTCAAGTCGGCCAACATCAAGGCGGAGTAGGGCCAGCGCGTTCACTCAGCCGCAAGCCGGGCTCCGCGCCGGGTCCTCGGCCGCGACGAACCACTGCAAATCCGTGAAAACACCCCCTCCGTTAACCTTCGGTTAACCATGCGGGTCGATTGTTAACCATTCGACAAGACAACCGAGTCAGGGGCGATGGACGCAACACAACAGGCCGTACGTCAGCAGGTCCGCATGCGCGGCCGTTCCTATGTTGCGTTCGTTTTCTCGCCGGTCGTGCCGGTGGTGTCCTGGCTCGCCGAGATCGACGCGACGCTGGGGAAGTCGCCGGGCTTCTTCACCGGCAAGCCCGTGGTGCTCGACCTCTCGGCGGTCGATCTCAGCCAGGCCGCGATTGCGCATCTGGTCGGCAGCCTCGGTGAGCGGAACATCCGTATCCTCGGCATCGAGGGGGTCGACGAATCCCGGCTCGGCGCCAACATGCCGCCGCTGCTGACCGGCGGCCGGGCCTGCGCGATCACCCATGTCGAGCCGCAAAAGCCTCAGCCGAAGGAAAAGGACAAAGACAAGGCGAAGTCGCCGTCGCTGCTGCTGGAAAGCCCGGTCCGTTCCGGCCAGTCGATCGTGTTCGCCGAGGGCGACGTCACCGTGCTCGGTTCGGTCGGCTCCGGCGCCGAGATCGTCGCCGGCGGTTCGATCCATGTCTATGGCACGCTGCGCGGCCGCGCGATGGCCGGCATCAACGGCAATTCGGCGGCCCGGATCTTCTGCCAGAAGATCGAGGCCGAACTGCTCGCCATCGACGGCTACTACCAGACCGCGGAAGAAATCGCCGACAGCTTGCGCAATCGGCCCGCCCAGGCGTGGCTCGAGGGCGAAATGCTGCGCATCACACCATTGAACTGACCGACTGACTACAAGGAGAGAGAGAATGGCCAAGGTATTGGTCGTGACGTCTGGGAAGGGCGGGGTCGGCAAGACGACCTCAACCGCCGCGCTTGGCGCGGCGCTTGCGCAAATGGGCCAGAACGTCGTCGTCATCGACTTCGACGTCGGCCTGCGCAACCTCGACCTCGTGATGGGGGCCGAGCGGCGGGTGGTGTTCGACCTCATCAATGTGGTGCAGGGGGTCGCCAAGCTGCCGCAGGCCTTGATCCGCGACAAGCGGCTGGAGAATCTCTGGCTGCTGCCGGCATCGCAGACCCGCGACAAGGACGCGCTGACCGAAGAGGGCGTCAAGCGCGTGATCGACGACCTCAAGACCAAGTTCGACTGGATCCTGTGCGACAGCCCGGCCGGCATCGAACGCGGCGCGACGCTCGCGATGCGCTACGCCGACGAGGCCATCATCGTCACCAATCCGGAAGTATCGTCGGTGCGCGACTCCGACCGCATCATCGGCATGCTGGACTCCAAGACCGTCCGGGCCGAGCGCGGCGAGCGGGTCGAGAAGCATCTCCTGGTCACCCGCTATGATGCCGGCCGCGCCGCGCGCGGCGAGATGCTGTCGATCGAGGATATCCTCGAAATCCTTGCGACGCCGCTGCTCGGCATCGTCCCGGAAAGCCAGGACGTGCTGCGCGCCTCCAATGTCGGTTGCCCGGTCACGGTGAACGCTGCAAGCAGCGCGCCGGCGCGGGCCTATACCGACGCGGTGCGACGGCTGATGGGCGAGACGATCGAGATGACCGTGCCGGTCCAACGCAAGGGGCTGATGGACCGGCTGCTGCGACGGAGGGCGGCATGATGAACGTAATGCGGCTGTTCGGGGGCCGCGGTGCATCGGCGCCCGTCGCGCGGGAGCGGTTGCAGATCCTGCTTTCGCATGAGCGCGGCCGGACCGGTGCGCCCGATCTCCTGGAGACGCTCCGCTCGGAAATCCTGAGCGTGGTGTCAAAGCATATCGATATCGATCCCGACAAGGTCGTGGTCCGGATGGACCGGGGCAAGTTCGTCTCGATGCTCGAAGTCGACATCGAGGTTCCCAATGGCGTGCAACGATCGAAGATGGCGGCGGCCACATGACGGCAGACAGCGACAGTCACATTGCCTGGCAGCGCGCGCAGCTGAAGCGGCTGCGCGCGGCGCTGAAGGAAATCGAGGTCGATCAGCTCGGCAAGGCCAATTGCGGCCGCGCCACGCAGATGACGATCGACGAGTTGCAGCGCAAGATCGGCGAGTCCGGCCGTTGCATTGCCGAGTACGAGCGCCGCACCCGCCGCCCGCTGGCGACGGATCGCGGCAGCCTCGCCAGCGTCAGCTGGACGCATTGGAACGCCAATCTGCCAATGGCCAAGCCGCAGCGCCATCGGGCGTAGGCAATTATCTGGTGCCTCGTCATTGCGAGGAGCGACAGCGACGAAGCAATCCATGCTTCAACGTGTGCGGCACGATGGATTGCTTCGCGGAGCCTGTCATCGGGCGCGCGTTCGCGCGACCCGTTGGCTCGCAATGACGTGGAGAGGTTGGCGGCCTACAGCAAAAACGACAGCGCCGTTTCGCACTGGTCCTCGACCTTGAGCGTGAGCAGGTCGTCGGCGCGGGTGCGGCCGAGATTGACGGCGGCGATCGGCAGGCCGCGCTGCTCCGCCATGCGGACGAAGCGAAAGCCGGAATAGACCATCAGCGAGGAGCCGACCACGAGCAGCGCGTCGGCCTGCTCGAGATACGCTTGGGCTGACGCAACGGTGTCGCGCGGCACGTTCTCGCCGAAGAACACCACGTCGGGCTTCAGCAAGCCGCCGCAGGCATCGCAGGCCGGCACGATGAATGACGAGAAATCCTGCTCGAGATCGGCGTCGCCGTCGGGCGCGTCGGCGGCATCGAGCGCGAGCCAGGCCGGGTTCAGCCGCGCCAATTCGCCCTGGAACTGTTCGCGCGGCATCGTCGCGGCGCAGCCGAGACAGCGGACCACGTCGAGCCGGCCGTGCAGGTCGATTACGCGCTCGCTGCCCGCGGCCTGGTGCAGGCGGTCGACATTCTGCGTCAGCAACAACTCGCAGCGGCCTTGCTGCTCGAGCTTGGCCAGTGCGCGATGCGCACCATTCGGCGCCGCGCGGCCGAACCGCCGCCAGCCGACCATGCTGCGCGCCCAGTAGCGCTGCCGCGTCGCCGCCTCGCCCAGAAACGCCTGGATGGTGACCGGCCGCGTCCGCTTCCAGTTGCCGTCGCTGTCGCGATAATCGGGAATGCCTGAATTGGTGCTGCAGCCGGCCCCGGTCAGGACAAACAGGCGTTGGTGCCGATCGATGAAATCCTGCAGGGCGGGGTGTTGCATGGCAGCATATCTAGTGCGGCGCGCACGGCCGCGCCAGATGGTGGGCCTGCTGCGAGAGGACCTTTCACGCCGCCTCTGCGTTGACGGCATGGCACTCGCGATGGAGTGATCGATGCGCCGAAAATTGATCGTCCTGCTATGCGCACTGACGTCGCTGCCGCTGTTGCCGTCCCATGGACAGGACGCCGGCGTGTCGGGCGAGCAGGCGTTCAACAATTCCTGCCGCACCTGCCACACCGTCAAGGACGGCGACAACCGCGTCGGCCCGAACCTGCACAATGTCGTCGGCCGCAAGGCCGGATCGGTGGCGAACTTTCCCTATTCGGAGGCAATGAGATCATCCGACATCGTCTGGGATGAAAGCACGCTGCTGCGCTTCATCGAGGACCCCGAAGCCGTGGTGTCGGGCAACGGCATGAAGCCGTATACCGGCGTGCGCTCGGCGGAGGATCGCGCCAGGATCGTGGCGTTCCTGAAATCCCCGGGCAAGTGACGGCCGGCGGCGTGCCGGCCTCACCGTGCCGGCACGACGAAGACCTGGCCGGGATAGATCAGGTTGGGATTGCGGATCTGCTGCTGGTTTGCCCGATAGATCACCGCGTAGCGCTGCCCGGCGCCGAATGCGCGCTGGCTGATCCGCCACAGACTGTCGCCGCGGGCAACGGTGGTGGTCGTGATCTTCGGCACGACCACGGCGGAGGGCGAGCCCGCATCCGATGCGGCCGCAGTGGCAGCCGCCGGGATCGATGCGGTCGTCGTCCTGTCCGGAACGTTGAACGGGACCTCGGCGCGCGCGCGGACCTTGCCGGAGCCGGGGTCGACGTCGTCGAGCCGGACGCGATAATCGCCGGCCGCGACGCCCTTGTTGATGGTGACCGAGAGGTGCCCTGCCTCGTCGGCCGTGGCAGATGTGATCAGGCTGTCGTTGAGATAGAGCCTGACGGTCGCGCCGGGAACTGCCTGACCGGTGACATGGAGCTTGCCGCCTGGTTCGGTCTCGACGGCCTCGACGGCCACTTTCCCGGCCGTTGGCGCCGCGGCCGCAGGCTGCGACAGCAGGCGGACCGGCTTGTCCGGCGCCATCAGCGCCACCATCGGCCGTTCCCTTGCCGCGGCCTCGAGCGCCACTGCCACGCTCTGCTTGGAAATCACCTGCTTGCCGTCACGCGTGATGCGCAGGGTCAGGTCGTAGTTTCCCGGCGGAAGCGGGCGCGGGACCATGACGAACTGGCCGGACTTGTCCGCCACGGCGCGATCGTGCACCTCGCCGTTGCGCAGCAATTCAACCGTCGCGCCAGGCGGCGCCCGACCCGCGACAACGGTCTCGCCGGTCGGCTCGATGTTGACGACGTCGAATTCCGGCAGCGCGTCGCCGCCCAAAACCGGCGACGGCCCCGCGAGCGCGTTGGCCAGCGCGGCGGCCTCGGTTTGCGCCTTTGCCAGCGCGGTTTTGTCCTGGTCTTGCGCGGGAGCCGCGGGCGCGGATGGTGCCGTTGTCATCAGACGCGCGTCCACGCCCAGGATTTGCTGGGTTTGGCGGATGCCGAAGACGAGCGCCGCGGCGCCGCCGACGGCGAGTGCCAGCAACGGTACGACCAGTTTCATCGCCGTGGCGTTCATGATGGTCATCTGCGGACGAGTTACCTCGCGCGAACGCGCGCGACCGGGCAGCCCTGGAGGGATTCCGGGAGAGATTGCGCCGGCTTGCGCTACCCATCAAGCTGGATGAAAGGATTACTCCTCTCGGCCGGCCCGGCCAACGGCTCAGCACGTTATGTCGGGCTCAAAACTCCAGCGCCGCATTGTCCACCACCTCCTTCATGACGAAGAAGGTGCGGGTCTGGCGCACACCGGGCAGCGCGATCAGCTGGTCGCCATGGATGCGCTTGAAGTCGT
Source organism: Bradyrhizobium sp. USDA 3364 (assembly GCF_054056355.1). Classification (NCBI taxonomy): domain Bacteria; kingdom Pseudomonadati; phylum Pseudomonadota; class Alphaproteobacteria; order Hyphomicrobiales; family Nitrobacteraceae; genus Bradyrhizobium; species Bradyrhizobium sp. USDA 3364. The sequence continues at coordinate 2,282,540 of NZ_JBSRYG010000002.1, read as the reverse complement.
CGACGTCGCCGGCACGGATCTTGAGGAAGTAATCGAAGTCGCCGGCGACGAGGTGGCAGTCGAGCACGCATTTGAGTTTCGCCACCGCCTGCTCGAAACTCGCAAAGCTTTCCGGCGTCGAGCGGTCGAGTACGACGCCGACCATGACCAGCGTGCCCTTGCCGAGCTTGCGCGGCGCCACCATGGCGCGGACACCGCTGAGATAGCCCTCGTCGAACAGCGCCTGGGTCCGCCGGTGGCAGGTGGCGGGGCTGACGCCGACCTGATCGGCCAGCTCGGCATTGCTGAGCCGGCCGTTCTTTTGCAGCAATCTCAACATCTTGAGGTCGATGCGGTCGAGTCGGGCAGACATGGAAGAATCTCTCATCATTGGCTAGTTTTGTGAGAGGAAACATATCATCCAGGTCAAATCCAGCAATCTTCCTCAATTGTGCGGCCCGAGTTAGAGAGCACCTTTCGTGCCCGGGGTGATAGGTCTGGCCGCCGTTCAGGACACCAACGAGGACGCCAGCATGCTGGAAAAATTCGCGCGCTATCCGCTCACCTTCGGGCCGACCGCCATCGAGAAGCTCGATCGGCTGTCGAAGCATCTCGGCGGCAAGGTCGAGCTCTATGCCAAGCGCGAGGATTGCAATTCCGGGCTCGCCTATGGCGGCAACAAGCTGCGCAAGCTCGAATACATCATCCCCGACGCGATCGCCTCCAACGCCGACACGCTGGTTTCGATCGGCGGCGTGCAGTCCAATCACACCCGCATGGTTGCGGCGGTCGCGGCCAAGATCGGCATGAAGTGCCGGCTGGTGCAGGAAAGCTGGGTGCCGCATGAGGACGCGGTCTATGACCGCGTCGGCAATATCCTGCTCTCGCGCGTGATGGGTGCCGACGTGCGCCTGGTCGACGAAGGTTTTGACATCGGCATCCGCAAGAGTTGGGAGCAGGCGATCGAGGAGGTGAAGGCGGCGGGCGGCAAGCCCTACGCCATTCCGGCCGGCGCCTCCGTGCACAAATATGGCGGGCTCGGCTATGTCGGCTTCGCCGAAGAGGTCCGCGCGCAGGAGCGCCAGCTCGGCGTCAAGTTCGACTACATCGTCGTCTGCACGGTGACCGGCTCGACCCATGCCGGCATGCTGGTCGGCTTCGCCGCCGACGGCCGCGCGCGCAACGTTATCGGCATCGACGGCTCGTTCACGCCGGATCAGACCAAGGCGCAGGTGCTGTCGATCGCGCAGAACACCGCGAAACTGGTCGAACTCGGCCGCGACATCGTCGAGGAGGATGTCGTGCTGATCGAGGACTACGCCTATCCAGCCTATGGCGTCCCCTCTGAAGAGACCAAGGAGGCGATCCGCCTCAGCGCGCGGCTCGAAGGCATGATCACCGACCCGGTCTATGAGGGCAAGTCGATGCAGGGCATGATCGACCTGGTGCAGAAGGGCTTCTTCCCGGCCGGATCGAAGGTGCTCTACGCCCATCTCGGCGGCGCGCCGGCGCTCAACGGCTATGCCTACGCGTTCCGCAACGGCTGAGGGGATTCACGCTTCGTAGCCCGGATGGAGTCGAGAGAAATCCGGTCTGCGCTGCTCCAAACCTCCCCTTGCAAAGGGGAGGTCGCTTTGCTCGCCAGAGCAAAGCGGGTGGGGATCTGCTTTCTCCGCTTGCAGCATCGCCTGCGGCTGACCCCGTCCCGACCTTCCCCCTTTCAGGGGGAAGGGGAAGACAGCACCCTCCGCGGAGAGATTGGCCCGCATGAAGCGAAGCGAAATCCGGGTTACGTTCCATCTTCCCGAGTAAGGTCGGCGTCAGCTTCTCCCGATATCCTGGCCAGGCCGGGCGAGTTGGGAGACCTTCGCGTGAGGATGATGAATGCGGCCGGCCGAGCCATCGCCGCGCTCGGCGTCGGCATCGTCGCCGTGGGGCATTGGTTCTGGACCTATCCGGGCCACGGCGCCGTCCTGCGCGCCCGCCTGCTGGCGATGGACCACGCCGTCGAACTCTATGCCGGCATCTTCCTGATCGGCGTCGGCGTCCATGCCCTCGCATCCTGGTACTGGTTCAGCGATCCCAGTCCGCCGGCGTAGTCCCCGGTTGGGGAGCCGCGGCCCTCGCGGCGCATGGAACATGTCTGGGCTGACATGGGTAAAGGCTCAGTCTGAAATTTTGGCGGCTTGACGGAGCCCTCCGTCTGCGGCGGCATTGCGCGGCTGCGCGAAGAAGCCGGGAAATTGGGACCTCGGCTACTCCCTCTCTCCGTCCTTGCGGCAGGGCGATCGCATATGGTTGACGGCCATACGCCTTTCCCTGCGAAAGTCCGGCAGCCGCCGGCTCCTTTGCATGGGGTTGTTTTCGATATTTTGGCAACGCGCGCCCAGGATGGCAGCTCTCACCGGCTATCCCGGCCGCCGCAGCGTATGCACCGTGATCTCGGCCGGGCAATTGAGCCGCACCGGCGCAAGGCTGGTGCCGGCACCGGTCGATGTGTAGCCGGCGAGTTCGCCGAAACGCCAGGCGCCCCGGCCCATCCGGCGCGGCAACCGCGCCTCCAGCTTGATCGCGATGCCGCCGGGCAGGCAGAGCTGGCCGCCATGGGTATGGCCGCTCAGCATCAGGTCGAAGCCGGCGGCCGCCGCCGCGCGGTAGGATTCGGGCGTATGCGCCAGCAGGATCGAGAATGCATCGCGCGGGATTGCCGCGGCAGCCTTTGCAATGTCGTCGGTGCGGTAAAAGTGCGCGTCGTCGATCCCGGCGAGGTGGATCGTCACGCCATCGCGCGTGATCGGCTTCTGCTCGTTGAACAGCATCCTGATGCCCATCGCCTCCAGCGCTGGCGTCATGCGGATGCTGTCATGATTGCCGAGGACGCCGTAGAGCGGCAGCTTGATCTGTGCGCACAGATCCCGCATCAACGTGAGGCTCGTTTCAAACGGCCCATACGTCTTGCCGCGGTAGTCGCCCGTGAGAACGCAGATATCGCAGGCGATGTCGCTCACGATGTCCATCAGATGCCGCATCGCGTCCTGGCTGATGTCGGCGTGGAGATCGCTGAGCTGAAGCATGGTGAAGCCGTCGAAGGCCGCCGGCAGCCGCGTCGACGTCACCAGATTGCGCCGCACCTCGACCCGGTCGGCGTTGCGCCGCGCCCGGCCATGGAGGCCGGCCAGCTTGAGCGCGGTCGTGACGATCCGCGGCGCCAGGCGCCAGTTCTCGACATTGAACACCAGCGTACCCTGGCCGATCAGCTGCTTTTCGTGTGCGGCCTCGATGCCAAGCCGGCGCACGACATGGTCAGCGCCGATCCGTTCGACCAATCCCTGCAACGCCGTGTCGGCCATCGTCCCCCGTGCGGCCCGCGATACCAAACGCGAGCCGGCGCGACACTATCATGGGCGCTCCGCCGCAGGATACCGCTGCGGCTCAGACCACAGGAACCCGCTTCGCGGCGATCGCGGCCGGCGATATTACCTCGATGTCGAGCGGCACCTGCCAGCGCTCGGTGAAGCGCACCTGCGGCGGCGCGTTGCCGTTGCGCCCGCCCCGCAGCACGAAGCCGTCATAGCCCGAATTCATCACCTCATTGCACTTCTGCACATAGATCGGGAAGCCGCCGATATAGGGCATGAAGACGCGGGGACGGCCCGGGATGTTGGTCCCGACATACCAGGAGCTGCAGGTCGAGCGCAGCGAGACCGTGGAGACGTCGTTGACATGGGCGACCCAGGCGTCCTCGTCGTCGCGGACCGCCTCGATGGTGCCGGCGCCGATGTCGCGCATGTGACTGATGCAATCTGCCAGCCAGTCGACATGCTGCTCGATGGCCTGGATCATGCTGGCGAGCACCGACGGGCTGCCGGGCCCCGTGATCATGAACAGGTTCGGAAAGCCCTCGGAGGCGAGACCGAGATAGGCGCGCGGGCCGGCGCGCCATTTCTCGGCCAGCGTCTGCCCGCCGCGACCGGTGATTGCGATCTTGTCGAACGAGCCGGTCATGGCGGCGAAGCCGGTGGCGGAGACGATCGCATCGAATCTGTATTCGGTGCCGTCGACCACGATTCCCTCGGCCGTGAAGCGCTCGATCGGCGTCTTCGAGACGTCGACCAGCTTCACATGCGGCTGGTTGTAGGTCTCGAAGTAATTGGTATCGACGCAGAGGCGCTTGCAGCCGAACACGTTTTGCGGGCACAGCAGCTCGGCCGTGGCGGGATCCTTGACGATGCCGCGGATCTTCTCGCGCGCGAAATCGGCAATGGTGTCGTTGGCCGCCTTCTCGAACAGGAGATCGCCGAACGCGCCGAGGAAGGGCAGGCCGCCGCGTTGCCAGGCCTCCTCGTACAGCCGCTCGCGTTCATCCTCGCTCGCCTGCAAGGCGGGCTGGGCGTTGAACTGGAAATAGAAGCCGGTCGGGCGCGCGCGGGCTTTCGCGCGCAGCTCCGGGTAATGCGCCTTGGCTTCCTTCAGGTACTCCGCCGACAGCCGCTCGTTCCATGCCGGCACCGACCAGGTCGCGGTGCGCTGGAACACGGTGAGCTCGGAGGCCTGCTGCGCGATGATCGGGATCGACTGGATCGCGGACGAGCCGGTGCCGATCACCCCGACGCGCAGGCCGGTGAAATCGACACCCTGATGCGGCCATTCGCCGGTGTGATAGATCGGGCCGCGGAAATCGGCCATGCCCGGGAATGCCGGCCGGTTCGGCGCCGACAGGCAGCCGACCGCCATGATGCAGAATTTCGCGGTGACCTTGTCGCCACGATCGGTCTCGATCCGCCATGTGCCCGCCTGCTCGTCGAAGGTCGCCGCGGTGACGCGGGTATCGAACACGATCTGGGTGCGCAAATCGAAGCGGTCGGCGACATGATTGGCGTAGGCGAGAATTTCGGGCTGCGGAGAATACTTCTCCGACCAGCTCCACTCCTGGTCGAGTTCCTCGGAGAACGAGAAGGAATATTGCAGGCTCTCGACGTCGCAGCGCGCGCCGGGATAGCGATTCCAGTACCAGGTGCCGCCGACGCCGCCGCCGGCCTCATAGACCCGTGCAGTGAAGCCGAGCCCGCGCAGCCGATGCAGCATATACATGCCGGCGAAGCCTGCGCCGATCACCACGGCATCGAACGTTCCAGTTTCGGCAGGGCGCGCAGTGGTGCGCGCGGTGCTCTTCTGAGCCATGGCCCGTCTCTTCCCTATGTCTTGTTATGTCGTGTCTTGCCCGCGCCTCGTTGGACGCGGTGGACAAAAGATTAGGGCGAGGGCGGTGCGGCCCGCAAGCGCAGGCGTTGCCGCGTCGGGTATGGCTCCTATGCCGCCGGGCCAAGGGCTGCGGTATCCGGGCGCTGCCTCACTCCAGCCGCTGGACCTTGCGCAGCGCCGGGAACAACCACATCCAGAACAGCGCCACCGCAACCGTGCCGATGCCGCCGATCAGGGCCGCCGGCACCGTGCCGAACAGTGCAGCCGTGATGCCGCTTTCGAACTCGCCGAGCTGGTTGGAGGCGTTGACGAACAGATAGTTCACGGCGCCGACGCGGCCCCGCATCTCGTCCGGCGTCGCCAGCTGCACCAGCGAGACGCGGATCACGACGCTGATCGTGTCGGCCGCACCCATCGCCGCGAGCGCCAATGTCGAAAGCCAGATCTCCCGCGATAGCGCGAACACACAGATCGCAACGCCGAATGCGATCACGCCCTGGAACATGCGCAGGCCGACATGCTTTTTGATCGGATGCCGCGCCAGCGCCGCGGTCATGACCAGCGCCCCGACCGCGGGCGCAGCGCGCATCACGCCGAGCGCCCACGGCCCGGCATGCAGGATGTCGCTGGCATAGATCGGCAGCAGCGCGCTGGCGCCGCCGAGCAGCACCGCGAACAGATCGAGCGAGATGGTGCCGAGGATTGCCGGATTGTCGCGGACGAATTTGACGCCGGCGAACAATTGACCGAGCGACGGCGGATCCGGCTCGGCCGCCGGCCGCTCCAGCCGGATCGCGCCGGCGAGGATGGCAGCGAGCAGCCAGAACGCCGCCATCACGGCATAGGGGACCACCGGAGAGATCGCGTAAGCGACGCCGCCGATCGCGGGACCGGCGACGATCGAGGCCTGCCAGGCACCGGTCGACAGCGCGGTGGCGCGCTGCAACTGGCCCTCCGGCGCCACGGCCGGCAGCAGCGCCGAGGCGGCCGGGTCGCCGAATGCGCTGGCGACACCGAACGTAATCAGCACCGTGAAGATCTCGGGCACATTCAGGTCGCCGGCAAGGCTGCGCCAGCCGAGATAGGCGGCCCCCAGTCCCTGGATGAGCTGGCAGGCCTGCACGACGCGGCGGCGATCGTAGCGGTCGGCGGCGTGGCCGGCGATGAACACGAGCAGTGCGCTGGGGATGAATTGCACCAGCCCGACCATCCCGAGATAAACCGCGCTGCCGGTCAGCGCGTAGACCTGCCAGCCGATCGCAACCGTCGCGATCTGGTAGGAGAATTCGGAGAAGCCGCGCGACGCCACAAACAGCAGGAGCGGTGGATGGCGGAACAGATCGGCGGATGCGGCCCTCAGGTCGTGCAGACATGCGTCACGGATGGCGGAACCGGGGCGCATCGTCAATCTCTGTGATTTGGACACCGTCCATCTCGTTGGACCCGGCGCGGTCGGATATAGTCGGGCCATCGACATCCCTCGCGCGACAGGCCGTGCACATGGCGCAAGCCCGAAAGCGATCCGCGTCCGACGTTAAGGCTGTGGTTCCGACCGGCCGATTCGATATTGCGGCGTTGCAGGAGATCGCCGGTGACAAAACCTTCGCTCGCGGCAGTGCCTATCAGGCGGATGGCCGGGTGGAGGTCATGATGATCGACGACACTCGCGTGATCGCGCGGGTGGCCGGCACCGAAATCTATCGCTGCGAGCTGACCGGGCGAGGCAAAAGCTTTTCCGGTGATTGTACCTGTCAGGCCTTCGTCGATTGGGGCTTCTGCAAGCATCTGACGGCCGTCGCCTTGACCGTCAACGATCTGGAGCCGGGAGTGCTGGCGCAGGCCTCGGGCCGGCTTGCCAAGATTCGTGACCACCTGCGCACGAAGGGTATCGATCGTCTTGTCGAGTTGGTTCTCGATCTCGCCGGGCGCGACCCCAAACTGCTTGAGGAGTTGGAGCTGTCGGCCACGCTCGACACGGCCGACGATGCGACGCTCGTCGCGCAATTCAAGAAGGCCCTCACCGACGCGACCCGGGTCCGCGGCACCATCGAATATCGCGACATGCGCGACTGGGCTCGCCGGATTGACGGCGTTCTCGATCGCATCTCGGTACTGCGCGAAGGCGGCAAAGCCTTACTCGTTCTTGAGCTGCTTGAGCATTTCTTCGCGCGAATGGATGAGGCCCTGACCAAGGTCGATGACTCCGACGGTGGCGGAGGTGCTTGCTACGCACGCGCCCGCGAAATTCACCTTGCTGCCTGCGAGCAGTCAAAGCCCGAGCCAATCGAGCTGGCACGAGCGTTGTTCAAGCGCGAAGTCAGTTCCGACTGGGATTTCTTCTTTGGTGCGAGTGAGACCTATGCCGGGGTCCTCGGCGCGGCTGGACTCGGCGAATATCGCAGGCTTGCAGCCGAGGCGTGGCAGAAGGTGAAATCCAGGCCAAAAAGGCGAACGGAGGTCCGGCCCGGCGGAGAATACGCGCTTCAAGCCATGATGGAGCGCTTTGCCGAACGAGACAATGATGTCGATGGGATCATCGCCATTCGGGCCAATGATCTATCGTCCGCGTATCGCTATCTCGATGTCGCCCAGGTCTGTCTCGATAACGGACGGGAGCAGGAGGCGCTGAAATGGGCGGAAGAGGGGTTGTGGAAATTCGAGGATGAGCCCGACAAAGCTCTAGTTCTCTTTACCTGTGATCTCCTTCAGCGCAGCGGACGAAATGAAGACGCCAACGCGCTGCTCTGGAAGCTGTTCGACAAGGAACCCAGCGTCGACCTGTACCAGCGATTGAAATCCGCCGCTGGCGATCGCAAGGCCAAGATATGTGTTCGTGACGATGCCATCGCCACGCTGAGCGCCCGAGCCGAAAAGTTTGACGTGCAAGACGAATGGGATCTGTTCGGAGCTCCCGATGTTCTTGTCCACGTGCTCATGGCGGAGGGCTTGCTGGCGGACGCCTGGGCGGCTGTCGGCAAGCACGGATGCCGTGAAATTGTGATGGAGGAACTTGCCAAAGCGAGCGAAGCGGACCTCCCGGCGGAGGCGTCGAAAGCCTATGCCGAATTGGTCGAACGCAAGGTTCGAATGGGTGGGCAGGGCAACTACGAGGCCGCATACGCCATGATCAAGCGGATGCGGCGGCTTGACGGAGCCACCCAATATTCCGCCTACCTGGCCGAACTCATGACCCGCCACAAGGCGAAGCGGAATTTTATCAAGCTGTTGACGTCGAAACAGGCCACTTGAGGCGGTGCCACCCCACAGGACATCGTACGTTGCGGCCCGGCCGCTACTTGGAGAAAATCCATGAAACTTGGTTGGCGGCCGCAGAAGTGGCTGGAAAAGAAAAGCAAGTCAGGCTTTCGCGGCTACCCGGTCGGGACGGTGGCATTCTATGGAGCCGACAACCGTCGCGCCAGCAAGGTTGCCGTTGCGGTGATCACGGCGGAGGGAGCGCCGCCCTTCGTATTGCGCAGGTGGTTCTCCGAGACCGGGTGATGTTCGCGACGATCCGACGACCGTCGAGGAGATCGCAACTTTTCTTCGGGCGGAAGAGGTACGCACCGTTGCGCTGTCGCCGACGATGATGGGGTGCCCGCACGAGGAGGGAATTGACTACCCAGAAGGTGAGGTTTGTCCGCGATGTCCCTATTGGGCCAACCGAGAACGCCCCCTGCCGCGCTGAGCATCGTCGGGACACTCGAAGACGGCTTAGCCCTCCGTTGCCTTCACGATCCGGATCAACTCGTCGCCGTAATGCTCGAGCTTCTTGTCGCCGATCCCGGCGATGTTGCGCAGCTCGCTGAGCGTGTCCGGACGCATGGCGGCGATGCCGTCGATGGTGGAATCGTGCAGCACCACGTAAGCCGGCACGCCGCGCTGCCGCGCAACCTCCGAGCGCCAGGCGCGCAGCGCCGCATGCAGCGCGGGGTTCGCAACGCCACCCGGGCTGTCGGCCGCGGGCGCGAGCTCGCCGCGGCGGGACTTGCTGCGGACCGCACGGTTGCGCGCGCCTTCCGGCTGCTCGCGCAGCATCACCGCGGTCTCGCCCTTCAGCACGCCGCGGGCGCTGTCGGTCAGCTTCAACGCGCCAAATGCGTCGCTGTCGGCACGCAGATGACCCATCGCCACCAGCTGGCGCAGCACCGCGCGCCATTGCTTCTCATTGAGCTCGCGGCCGATGCCGAACACCGACAATTGGTCGTGGTTGAATTGCTTGACCCGCTCGGTCAGCCGTCCGACCAGCACGTCGATCAGGTGCATGGCGCCGAAGCGTTGCCCGGTGCGGTAGACGCAGGACAGCAGTTTCTGCGCCAGCACCTTGCCGTCGCGGACGCGGGGCGGCGTCAGGCAGTTGTCGCAATTGCCGCAGCTCTCGTCGCTGCGGGTCTCACCGAAATAGCCGAGCAGGCGCTGTCGCCGGCAATGCACCGTCTCGGCGAGGGCGACCAGCGCGTCGAGCTTGCCGATCGCGACGCGTTTGAAGGCGTCCGACCCGGTCGATTCGTCGATCATGCGACGCTGCTGAACGATATCGGAGAGGCCATAGGCCATCCACGCCGCCGACGGCTTGCCGTCGCGGCCGGCGCGCCCAGTCTCCTGGTAATAGGCCTCGATGCTCTTCGGCAGATCGAGATGCGCGACGAAGCGCACGTCCGGCTTGTCGATGCCCATGCCGAACGCGATCGTGGCGACGATCACGAGGCCGTCCTCATTGAGGAAGCGGTCCTGATGGCGCGCGCGGACGCCGGCATCGAGCCCGGCATGATAGGGCAGCGCGGGAATGCCGGCCTCGCTGAGCGCTGCCGCGACGTCCTCGACCTTGGCACGGGACAGGCAATAGACCACGCCGGCGTCGCCGGCATGCCGATCCCTGATGAAGTTCTTCAGCTGCGTGGTCGCGTTCTGCTTGTCGACGATCTCGTAGCGGATGTTGGGGCGGTCGAAGCTCGCGACGAATTGCGGCGCGTCGGTGAGCTGGAGCCGCTCGGCGATCTCCTTTCGCGTCATCGCGTCCGCGGTCGCGGTCAGCGCAATGCGCGGTACCTTGGGGAAGCGCTCGGCGAGTGCGGACAGGCCGATATATTCCGGGCGGAAGTCGTGGCCCCATTGCGAGACGCAATGCGCCTCGTCGATCGCAAACAGCGCGATCTGCGCCTGGCCGAGCAGATTGAGGCAGCGCGGCGTCAGCAGCCGCTCCGGCGCGACATAGAGCAAATCGAGATCGCCGGCGATCAGCCGCCGCTCGACCTCGGAGGCTTCCTCATAGGACAGCGTCGAGTTCAGCACCGCGGCGTTGACGCCGGCCTCGGTGAGGCCCGCGACCTGGTCGCGCATCAGCGCGATCAGGGGCGACACCACGATGCCGCAGCCATCGCGCAGCAGCGACGGCAGCTGGTAGCACAGCGACTTGCCGCCGCCGGTCGGCATCAGCACCAGGCAATTGCCGCCATCGGTGACGTGGCGGATGATCTTCTCCTGCGCGCCGCGGAAGCCCGACAGGCCGAATACGGAACTGAGCACGGATCGCGCGTCGCGAGGCGGGGCGGATGCGCGATCGAGGGCGGGCTGGGCGGTCATGATCCCTTGCACGATCCCTTGGAATTCCCGGGGTCAACAGGCGGTGATCGAGGTCTTCTTGCCGAACGATACCGGAACGAAGCGTGTTAATACACGTCCCAACAACAAACTCAATTCAGGCATGCCCGGTCAGCTGCGGATCATCACAGGCATTGTCGCGATCGTGCTGGTCGCGGGCGCGGCAGCGGGCTTCGCGGTCGCCTGGCGGCCGCAGATTGCGGCCATTTCCCGGCCGCGGCCCGATACGTTCGACCCTGATATCGTCAAGCGCGGCCGCGACCTTGCGGCGATCGGTAATTGCAACACCTGCCATACCGCGCAGGGCGGCGCGAATTATGCCGGCGGGCTACCGGTTCCGACGCCATTCGGCACCATTTTCTCGTCGAACATCACGCCGGATGCCGGGACCGGCATCGGGGGCTGGCCGGAGGAGGCGTTCGTCCGCGCGATGCGCTCGGGCGTCAGCCGCGACGGGCGGCACCTCTACCCGACCTTTCCCTATGACCATTTCACCAATGTTTCCGACGCGGACGACCGGGCGCTGTATGCGTTCCTGATGACGCGGCAGCCGGTGCACGCATCGCCGCCCGCGAATCAGCTGTCGTTTCCGTTGAACTACCGGCCGCTGATTGCGGGGTGGAAGCTGCTGTATCTGCGCGGCGGCGACGTGCCCTCCGATGCGGCGAGGGGCGTGGAATGGAACCGCGGCGCCTATCTGGTGGAGGGGCTCGCGCATTGCGGCGCCTGCCACACGCCGCGCAACGCGCTCGGTGCCGAGCGGGTGAATGCACAATTCGCCGGCGGCGACGTCGACAATTGGCACGCCTATGCGCTGAACGACACCTCGCATGCTCCGGTGCGATGGACCGCCGACGCGCTCTACGCCTATCTGCGCAACGGCTGGCAAAACGATCACGGCACCGCGCGCGGGCCGATGGCTGAAGTGGTCGGCAATCTGGCCTCGGTGCCCGACAGCGACGTGCGCGCCATCGCCGTGTACATGGCCGATATCGCGGGCTCGCCGGCGCCGGATCGCAAGGCGCCCGCCGATGCGGTGGCGCCATCGACCCCGGCGGACGCAACGCAGGCCAACGCCAAAGGTGCTGCGATCTATGCCGCAACCTGCGCAGCCTGCCATGAGGGCAGCCGCGCGCTGCCCTATGGCGGCGTCAATCTCGCGCTCAGCACGGCGATCGCAAGCCCCGATCCGCGTAACCTCCTCAACATCGTGCTGGCGGGCGTTGGCGCCGTCGAGGGCGAGCGCAGCCCGATCATGCCGGGGTTCGCCGCCAGCATCGACGATGCGCAGCTGGTTGCACTCACGAACTATCTGCGGGCCCGGTTCGGCAAGCGGCCGGCGTGGAACGATCTCGACAAGGCCGTGCGCGACGCACGCATGGTGCAAGCTGCGTCGCTTGCGGCGCGCAACGCGTCTACCGAATCCATACAGCGAGGCAAGCCATGACAACATTGAAGGTCAATGGCCGGGATCATCAGATCGACGCCGATCCGGATGCGCCGCTGCTCTATGTGCTGCGCAATGATCTCGCGCTCAACGCCGCCAAGTTCGGCTGCGGGCTCGGGCAATGCGGCTCCTGCACCGTGATCGTCGACGGCAAGGCGGTGCTGTCCTGCGTCACGCCGCTGCTGCTCGTCGAGGGCAAGCAGGTGACGACGCTGGAGGGGCTCGGCACCGTGGCCGCGCCGGCGCCGATCCAGCGCGCCTTCATGGAGGAGCAGGCGGCGCAATGCGGTTACTGCATCGCCGGGATGATGATGCGCGCGCAGGCGCTGTTGATGCGCAACCCGAAGCCATCGGATGCGCAGATCCGCGCCGAGCTGGAGCCGCATCTCTGCCGTTGCGGCACCCATATGCGCATCCTCCGCGCGGTGCACCGCGCCGCGAGGCTGATGGATACGGCCGACGCCGCACGCGACAGGAGCGTCCGATGAGCGCGCCCGTGGTTCTCGATCGCCGCAGCGTGCTCGCCGGTGGCGGCGCGCTGATCGTCAGCTTCTCGCTGCGTCATGCGGTGGCGCAGGAGCAGAAGGCCGCGCAGGGTCCGGAGCTGCCGGGCAGCCTGGCGAAATCGCCCAATCTGCATTCCTGGATCCGGATCGATGCCGACGGCCAGATCACGGCTTTCACCGGCAAAGCCGAGCTCGGCCAGGGATTCCGGACCGCGTTCCAGCAGATCGCGGCCGAGCAGCTCGATGTTCCCTTCGATGCGCTGAAGGTGATCACCGCGGATACGAGACTCACGGCGAACGAGGGCTACACTTCCGGCAGTCATTCGATGCAGGACAGCGGCACCGCCATCCTGCATGCCGCGGCGCAAGCGCGCGCATTGCTGGTGGCGGAAGCGGCCAAGCGGTTTGACGTTCCGCCCGAGAGATTGCAGACCGGGAACGCGGCCGTGATCGCTCCCGATGGCCGGCGCCTGAGCTATGGCGAGCTCGTTGCCGCGGACATGCTGCATGTCCAGGCGCAGCCGACCTCCGGCCTGAAGGATCCGGCCAGCTTCAAGGTGATGGGCCAGCCGGTGCCGCGCGTCGACATTCCGGCCAAGGTCACCGGCGGCGCGGCCTATGTGCAGGACATGCGGCTGCCCGGCATGGTGCATGCGCGCGTGGTGCGGCCGCCGAGCTACGGCGCGCAGCTTGTGGAATGCGACACGGCCGCGATCGAGAAAATGCCCGGCATGATCGGAATCGTGCGCGACGGCAACTTCCTCGCCGTAGTGGCGGAGAAGGAGTTCGGCGCGGTCAAGGCCATGCACGCGCTGGCGGCTGCAGCGAAATGGCGGGAGAGCGCGATCCTGCCGAACCAGCACGATCTGGAGAATGTGCTGACCGCGCTGCCGTCGCAGGATTTTGCGATCTTCCAGCGCAATGACGCTACCGTGAGCGGCGCGCGATCGCTCGAAGCCACTTACACGCGGCCCTACCAGTCGCATGGCTCGGTCGGTCCGTCCTGCGCGGTTGCGCAGTTCGTCGATGGCGCGATGACGGTGTGGACGCACACCCAGGGCGTCTATCCCGACCGGCAGGCGATCGCCGAGATGCTCGGCATGCCGCAGTCGGGCGTCCGTCTGATCCATGTCGAGGGCTCCGGCTGCTATGGCCATAACGGCGCCGACGATGCCGCGGCCGACGCTGCGCTGATTGCCCGCGCGCTTCCGGGGCGCCCAATTCGGGTGCAGTGGATGCGCGAGCAGGAGCACGGCTGGGAGCCCTATGGTCCGGCGATGGTGACGAAGTTGAGCGCGTCGCTGGACGGCAATGGCAAGATCGCCGACTGGAATTTTGCAGTTTGGAGCAACACCCATTCGATGCGGCCCGGCGGCGCCGGTTCGCTGCTCGCGGCCCAGCATATTGCGCGGTCGTTTGCGGTGCCCGCGCCGAAGCCGCTGCCGCTGCCGGAGGGTGGTGGCGACCGCAACGCGATCCCGATCTACAATTTCCCGAATGCGCATGTGATGCATCACTTCATCCCCGCGATGCCTTTGCGAATCTCTGCAATGCGTGCGCTCGGCGCCTATCACAACGTGTTCTCGATCGAGAGCTTCATGGATGAGCTGGCCGATCTTGCCGGCGCCGATCCGGTCGAGTTTCGCCTAAAGCATCTCGACGATCAGCGCGGCCGCGCGGTGGTCGAGAAGGCCGCGGAGGGATTCGGCTGGGCGCCGGGCAAAAGAGCGCCGCAAAATCGCGGCTACGGCTTTGCGTTCGCGCGCTACAAGAACCTTGCCGCCTATTGCGCCATTGCCTCCCGAAGTGGAGGTCGATCGCGAGACGGGGCGGCCCCGCCTGGTGCGCGCGGTTGCCGCCGTCGATGCCGGCCAGGTCGTCAATCCCGACGGCATAACCAACCAGATCGAGGGCGCCATCGTGCAGTCGACGAGCTGGACGCTCTATGAGAGCGTCACCTTCGACGACACGAGGATCACCAGCATCGACTGGCAGACCTACCCGATCCTGCGCTTCAATGCGGTGCCCGACAGCATCACCGTCCACATCATCAACCGCCCCGGCCAGCCGTTCCTCGGCAGCGGCGAGACCGGCCAGGGCCCGGCCGCGGCGTCGCTCGCCAACGCCGTCGCGCGCGCGACCGGCAAGCGGCTGCGCAACCTGCCGCTCAGCCGCAAGCGGATCAAGGACGCGATCGGTGCATAAATCTCAGACCGTCGGTGGGGGTGGCGCCGGCGGCATCGGCATCGGCTCGACGTCGTAGGTCTTGGGCATGTTGATCGGCTTGTAGGCCGGATCCTTCTCCATGCGCTCAATCACCGAGGCATGGATGGTCGCGCCTTCCGGTATCGGCCTCGGCTCACCGCGCGGCAGATAGAAGCCGAGGAAGGATTTCCGCTCCTTCCATTCCTTCCATTTGTCGCTCTTCGGAATCCATTCCAGGATTTCCCAGGCGGCGGTCAGCGAATTGTGCAGCGGCGCCGTCACGCTCGGCGGCACATATTCATGTGTGTGCGGCGGCAGCGGCATTCCCCAGGCGAGGTGATCGATCAGCGCCTGGTCCATCTTCAGCCCGGCGGCCTTGGCCTGCTCGAGCATCCAGATCAGCGGAAATTTCGACGCTCCGCTCTGGTCTTCCGGATAGCCGCCGCCGACGTCGGAATGCACGCCGGCGAACCAGACCTGGCGGATGTCCTGGTCAACCGCGGTCGACGGATCGAACGGATCGGAGCGGAATTTCTGAGGCTCGATCCAGCGGTTGAGGCGGAACATGCGCCGGCGCTCGTCGATCGAGATTGCCTGCCGGAACCGCCTGACGCTGGAATTGGTGCGGGTGAACAGCAGCGTCTGCAGGTCGAACAGGAAATTGTCCTGCCGCGGCACGATGATCGAGGCCACCGTGTCCCAGACCCCGACGAATTCGATGTCGATGTTGCGGCCACCGGCGATCTGGCTGAAATGCCAGGCTTCCTTCAGCGGCGCATCGTCGAACGTGCCGTCGGACTTCTGGGCATCCGAGCTCGCCTTCTTGTAGGTCGAGAACGCGTAGCCGGCGAGGTCGAACTGGTCGACCGGCAACAGGCCCATCACATGGACGAAGGCCGCGAGCACGCGCACGGTGTAGGCGCCGCGGCTGAAGCCGAACATCCAGACCCGGTCGCGCGGCTCCCAGAGCCGGCACAGGAACCGGTAGGCGTCGAGCGTGTCCTTGTCGAGGCCGGCGCCGAAGGCCAGCCCGAACAGGCCCCGCGCCTCCTGCTTGAAGCGGCCCCAGCTGTTCTGCAGGCCGATCGTGCCGAGACCCGGATGATAGTAGATCCGCTGCCGGTCATCCTTGTCGGCGACGCGAAACAGCTTCAGGACGTTGGAAATATTGGCGCCGATCTCGTTGCCGGTGCCGTCGCATAAGATCACAATATCCTTCGGCATCCGTTGCCCTCGCGGTCGCCGTGAAAATTCGTGGCCTCTATGTACGGCAGAACACAGGGAAGATTCAATCTCCAATTGAGGACGGTTCTGTGTACGCATGACCGCGGGCCGTCGCGCTGAAATCCGCGGCCGGCATCGCGATCGGTTGCGCGCACTCCACAGCGTCCGCAGAATTCAATTGCAACACTTCGGAAAAGGTGGAAATCTGTTGGTCAATCATTGCTGTGTTGCGTTGATATTTGCTCCCTTTCGGGGATTTGGGTGCGCGCGATATCGCCTGCCGCTTTCCGCGGCCTCCTCAACAACGACAGGAACGGATCGGCATGAGCCATCAAGCTCTCGTGACGATCATTCTCGCGGGACTGGTGGTGGGTGCGTTCGGACTGTTCTGGTGGGTCGGCCGCTATTCCGACCGGGTTTTCGCCAACAAATTCCGCACCCGCTTTCCAGAGAAGACGCTGAGCTATAGCGGCGGCCAGCTTGGCGAGCTGGCGCAGTCCGATCTCCGGATGAAATACGTGTTTCCGATCCTGTTCCCGCTCGATCTCGTCGTCATGCTGGTGCTGGCGGGTGCGATGGGCGCGGCGTCATCGCATTGGCTCAACCAGATCTATCCGTCCGCGGCGTGGCTCGGCCTCGTCGTGCCGGCGGTGTATCTGCTCAGCGACCTGATCGAGGATTGTCTGCTGGGATGGCTGCTGTTGCGTGGCGATCCGCTTGCGGCGGCGCGATCCGTCTCGATCCTGAAGGCGATCACGACGATCAAGCTCGTCAGCATCTCCGCCTCGATCGCGCTGACGCTGCTCGCCTTCGTCGGATGGCTGCTCCACACCGACACGCTTGTCGTCTAGGCGCCGCGGCCGAACGGCCTATTGATAGGTCGCCACGATGTCCGACACGGCGCGCTCGAGCTGCTGTGCGGTGGCGCATTGCCGCACCACGGTGCAGAAAGTCGCATAGCGCGGCATCTCGGAATCGCCAAAACCCCAGACCATGCGGCCCTCGGGGTTGAGCCATACCAGCCGCTTGGAACGCTCGCCGATGCGGCGCAGGATGTCGGCGCGCGGATCGAGATTGTTGCTGCGGGCGTCGCCGAGCACGATCACCGTGGTCTGCGGCGTGATCGCGTTCATCCAATTGTCCTCGAAATCCGCGAAGGAATTGCCGTAGTCGGACGAGCCGAAGCCGACCTTGGACATGATCTCCTTCATCGCCTCTTCCGGCGAGTTCGATTCCAGGATGTCGCTGACCTCGATCAAATGGCCCGAGAAGGCGAACGAGCGGACGTCGTCGACGACCTCGTGCAGGCTGTGGATCAGGAGCAGGAAGAAGTCCGAGACGCGGGCGACCGAGCCGGAGACGTCGCACAGCGCGACGATCTTCGGCCGGTCGCGGTGCTTGCGCTTCCATGCCGTGAGGAACGGCACGCCGCCCCAGGCCGCGTTCCGCCGCAGCGTGCGGCGGACGTCGAGATGGCCGCGGCGCTGTCGCTTGCGCGGCTTGGAATAGCGCTCGCGCAGCCGCCGCGCGATCTGGCGGATCAGCGCGCGCATCTGCTCGACCTGGCGCGGCTCAATCCGTGCCAGCGGCGCGTTGCGCAGGATCTCGTTGCGCAAATTCTCCGCTTCCTCGCGGCCGTAGAGCAGCAGCGCCTGCGAGACCGCGTCGCGAACGGTGCCGCGCAGGCCGTTGAGCGCCTCCTGCAGCCGCTCGGCGAGCGCCGGATTGCGCGTCGTCTGTTCGTCGATGTCGTCGCGCAGGCGCTGGATCCCCATCGCGTCGAGGATGCGGGTCTGGAAGATGCCGCGCTGGGTGAAGTAGCGGATGTCGGGCAGCGATGCGGCCCCTGAGGCGTTGGCGATCGCGGTCGAGATCGCGGAGCGGTCCTGCGACAGCAGCATCTGTGCCAGCGAGCCGAGATTCTCGTTGGCCGCGCCGCCCGCGTTGTCGCCATGCTCATCGGCCGACGGGTTGGCGCCGGATTCGCTGCCGTCGTCGGTCCTGTTCTGCTCGGCGCTCTCCTGCTGCGGCTCAGGCTGGCTGAAGAACAGGTCGAAGCATTCGCCGAGCGCGCGCTTCTCGTCCTGGGTCTTGGCAAGCGTCAGCAGGAATGTGTCGCGCAGGATGGCGCGATCGTTGAAGCCGACCTGGGCGACCGCCCGCATCGCATCGATGCTTTCGGCGGGCGAGACCCGGACCCCGGCCCCCCGCGCCGCACGAAAGAAGCGATGCAGGTTCTCGCGCATCTTGGTCTAGCTGAATACGCCCTGGCGCGACGCCTTGGCGATGAAGGACGAGATCTGCGGCGTCGCCGCCTCGATATCGGCCTCGTATTTCAGGAGCACGTTGAGCGTGTCCTTGACGATCTCGTGGTCGAGTTCGTTCGCCTGCAGCAGCACCAGCACCCGCGCCCAGTCGATCGCCTCGCTGACCGAGGGCAGCTTCTTCAGGTCGAGCGAGCGGATCTCGTGGATGAAGCCGACCATCTGCTTGCGCAGCGTCTGCGAGATGCCGGGTACCCGGCTCTCGACGATACGCTCTTCCAGCTTCTGCTCGGGGAAGCCGATATGCAGATGCAGGCAGCGCCGCTTCAGGGCGTCACCGAGATCGCGCTCGCTGTTCGAGGTCAGGATCACGGTCGGCGGCGCCACCGCGGAGACGGTGCCGAGCTCGGGGATCGTGACCTGGAAGTCCGAGAGAATTTCCAGCAGCAGCGATTCGAATTCGGCATCCGACTTGTCGATCTCGTCGATCAGCAGCACGCAGCCGGCGGGCTGCTCCAGCGCCTGCAACAGCGGACGCGGCTCGACGAACTCCTTGGAGAAAAATACGTCGCCGAAGGTGTGGAGCTGGTCGAGCGCGGCGGCCAGCGACTGCGCGCCGCCGAGCACCTCGCCGAGCTTGTCCTTCAGGATCTGGGTGTAGAGCAGCTGCTTGGCGTATTTCCACTCATACAGCGCCTTGGCCTCGTCGAGGCCCTCATAGCATTGCAGGCGGATCATCTTCATGCCGCGCCAGGCGGCAATCGCCTTCGCCAACTCGGTCTTGCCGACGCCGGCAGGGCCTTCGACCAGGATCGGCTTCTCGATTTGCTGCGATAGATAGACCGCGGTCGCGATCTGCCGGCTCGCAATATAGCCTTGTGCGGCGAGGCCGCTCTCCGCGGCCTCGATCGAGGCGGTGGGCCTGGTGTCAGCCACGAGGATCAGCTCCGAATTTGCCTTGAACTCGGACCTGTTCTGCGCCCGTTGCGGGCAAAGCACAAGGCTCGTTTGGCCCGCAAAGGCATGCGGTTAAAGGCTGGGTTTAGCGCATGGTTCCGGGGTATTCCGCCGAACGCAATACCCGCGGAGGCGGCAGCCTTTAGCCGGCGCAGCTCTTCACGAAATCCTTGCGCTGCGGGCCTGTGATCTTCTGGTCGATCGCCTGCTTCAGGCAGTCGAGATGCGCCTGCGCCATGCAGAGCTGCATCTGGTCGTGCCGCTCCTGACCCTTCAGCGCCTTCGCCGCGCTCTGGCATGCCGCGCGCTTCGCACCGGGCACGGGTGCGGCGGCCGAGTTGCTCTCTTGCGCGGGAGCTGCCGCCGGCGCGGGGGTCGACGTTGATTGCGCGAATGCTGCGACCGAGACCAGCAGCGAACCAGCCGAGACGAGGGCTATGACAAGAGGTTTCATGGATGTGCCTCCTCAAGCATGAGCCGGAACGTGAATCGGTTTCCGGGCGGTCATGCTCAGACCAGAAAGGATCACGGTGCGACTTGAGGATCGCTTGTGATCCGGGGAGGCCGACACTTAGAGGCCGCCGCCTGAATGCGGCGTGAATAGGCGCGGTATCGGCTTCACCTCAGCGTGAGGCCGGTCGCGGCCTCGAGCTCCGAGATCGCCTGCGCGGCGTTCGCGACCTTGATCGTGGTCATGCCCATCTCGCGCGCCGGCTTCAGATTGACGCCGAGATCGTCGAGATAGACGCAGTGCTTCGGGTTCACCTGCAGCGTCCCTACCATCATCCGGTAGATGCGCGGATCGGGCTTGCGCAGGCCGATCTTGGCGGACTCGATGACGTGGTCGAACAGCGCCATCACCTCGGCGACATAGAGCGTGCGTCCGCTATGGCTGCCGATTGCGTTCGACGGGAGATTATTGGTGATGCAGCCGGTCTTGAACTTCGCCTTGATGCGCTTCAGCGCCTCGACCATTTCCGGCCGCAGGTCGCCGGAGAGCAGCGGCAGCACGTCCTTGCCGCGCACCTCGGCGCCGAGCGCCTTCGATTCCGTGGCGAACAGTTCGTCGAACGCGTCGATGCCGATCTCGGCACGCTCGAACTTGGCCCAGGCGTTGTCGAGATGGTTGGCGGCGTTGGTGCGGCGGATGATGTCGATCGGCAGGCCGCGCTCGGTCTCATAGCGCGCGAATGCCTCGAACGGCGAGGTGGTCAAGACGCCGCCGAAATCCCAGATCACTGCTTCGATCATCAAGGTCCTGCCCGTTGCAAAGCGGCGGCTTCGCCTCGGGTCGTCCGGCTCTTCGGCTGGAGACAGGGAAACGCGCGTCCAGCCTTCTTTATTGGAATTGCCGCCGGTCAGGCAAGCCGCCAGATTGCGGCAAAATCCGCCACGCGGAACGAACTCACCAGACCATCGGTACCAGGCGATAACGCACGCGCGCGAGATATTCGGCATAGCCGTCGAGCTCGGCGGTGAGCATCCGTTCTTCCATCATCAAGCGCAAGCCGAGCAGCGCCGCCATGATCGGCACGATGGCAAGGCCATACCAGGATCCCAGCAGCAGTGGCGTGCCGATATAGGTCAACAGGCCGCTCGCATAGATCGGGTGCCGCACATAAGCGTATGGTCCGGTGGTTACCGCAGCATGCCCGCGCTCGCGCTGAATCTTCACGACCGGCGCGGCGTAGCTGTTTTCGCGGTAGGTCCGGTAGACGATGTAGAACGACGCCGCGATCATGACAGCGCCTGCGCATTGCAGCCAGAAGGGGACGAGCGATGTCTGACAACGGACTGCGTCGAGCGCCATCAACGGCAGCCATGTCAGCCACAACGGCGGCATGATCGAGGTGATGTTGCGATCCCACCCGACCTGACCGTGCGAGGTGCGCCGCTCCGCCAGCAATCCCGGATCATGCCTAGCGAGCCAGGCTTCGGTGATCAGCCCTCCGACGGTGATCTCCAACAGGAACGCCCAGGCGCCGGTCCATCGCATCGTGCCGGCCGCGAGGAACAGGAGCGTTCCGAGGCCCGCACATGTGAAGGCGGCGCCGCGCAGATTGGTGCGAGGATGATTGCCGTTCTCGTTCATGTCTCTCTCCGGCGAACGGCAACGGCCGCGCCGCGGAATCGGGCGGGCCGTTGCATGCCTGGGCGGCGGATCGAAGCGACGCTCAGTGCGCGAAGCCGGTCACGATCGCCGGGTCCAGTTTCGCGCCTGTCCGGAATAGACCCTGCTCGGCAGCGCGCGCGCCGCGGGATCGAGCAGGATCTTCATCGCGGTGTTGAGCCGCTCCTCCGAATGCGGCGAGCCGTCGTGGCGCATCTGCTGCGGAGCCCCGGGGCCCTGCGGCGGTGCCATATAGGCCGACGTCGTCGGCGGGGCGGGCGTGGTGGCAATCTTCGGGCGGGCGACAAGTGCTGCTTCCATCGGGCGCCGGGCCGCGACGATGCTTGACGCGGCGGATGGCGCTCCTGCGGGCGGCGGAGAGGCGGCGCTGTCGGATCCGGATTTGCGGGGCGGTCTTGCCATGGCATCGGCTCCATAGGTTCGGTGATGACGACGATTTCAGGATTTGTCTTCGTCGGATGTGGTCCGTTTGGCGATGATCGGGTTGCGATCGCTGATCGCGGCGAGCAGCGAGGCGTGGCTCACGACTGATCCCACGACGATCTTGCCGGAGGGCTCGATCCGGCGACCGTTCTGCTGCTGTTGCTGTGGGCTCCGGGCGGTGGATTTCTGCATCATGGCGGCCTCCTTGAGGATGGGTGGGGCCCGACAGCGCCGGGCCCCGAGTTTGGCGATCAGATGCCGAGGACGCCGCTGAGGGCGGGGATCGCCACCTTTGCGATCCCGCCGAGGATGTCGCCCCAACCCTGCGGGTTGACCGACCCGTTGGTCGCCACTTCAGCAATCCGCTTCGGACCGCGCTCGATGCCCTCACACTGGATCGGGCTACGCACGCTGCCGAAGGTCTCGAAGTCGTTCCTTGCGTACATGTTCAGCTCCTTCTTTCGGTTTGAATTGACGGCAACTACGGGAGGTGGTCACCCGACCGGGGTCGCCGTCGCTGGACGTCGCCCAGAGGATCGCTCATCGCGTCGATCCCCTGGACCACGTGACGCTCATTCGCGCCACGTTCTGATCTCCTCCGGACGCAGAGGAGCAATTGCCTCAATAGACCTGCCACTGCCGCAGCGGCCCGACCGCCACCGGCACCACGTCGCTCACGTCGATCGTGTACTGATAGACTTCGCGCGCCTGGGTCAGGACCTGCGTCGGGTTGAAGAAGCGGTAGGTGACGTCGTGGCAGATCGACTCGGGGCGGCAGATCACGCTCTGGTCGACTTCGACGGTGTCGAGCCGCAGGCCCTTCTTGGCGACGTCGGTGAAGATCTTCCGCGTGTTGTAGGCATTCATCGCGGAATAGTTCAGCGCGCGATCCTGCGGCGAGAGGCCAACATTGCGGAACTCGTTGTAGATCCGCTCCAGGAAGCCCTCGGCGCCGGCCGGCCAGGTGTCGGGATCCGGTCCGAACAGCGTATAGAGATCCCACTGATAGAAGCCGCGCCAATCGGTGACCAGCGTCGGAACGACGGTGCCGTTGAGCAGCTTGGTGGTGTCGTTGCTGTCGACCCAGCCGGCCATCGAGACCCGCGCAACGCCGCCGCGCGGCGGGAATGCCGGAGGGTTTATCGGTCGTGCATCGGCGTCGGCGGCGGCCGCCGTTGCCGTCACGACGGTGCGGGTTGTCGCGGGATCGTCGTGCGAGACTTCCTGATGCCACAGTGCCAGGATCAGCGCGGCGAAGAACCCGAGACCGAACACATCGAGCGGCTTGATCGCGTAGATCGGGATCGAATCGATCGTCATCGTCCAGGTGATGGCGTCGGCGTCCGGAAAGTTGCTGCCGACGCCCGGGGGCGTCGCTGCCTCGCCTTCGGCCTGGTTCAAGAGATAGCGAGCCATGATCGCCGGATTGTACGGCGCCGAGGTATCGCCGGAGCGGTCGCGCTCCGGTCCGAACACCGGATCGCCGCGTCCGATCAGGCTGTCGCGCCAGTTGGCGATGGCCTGTACGAAGTAGTCGAGGCGGGCTTCCTTGCCGAAATCGTAGAACAGCCTGCCGATCGGGAAAGCGAGCTGACCGGAGGCCTCGGGCGTAGCGCCTTGCGGACGGAGGCCGCCGCCGCAGCCGCAGCTCTTCTCGCTGGTTCGCACCGCGGGGGCTTCGAACATCGGCAGCGCCTGGGGCATTGCGACCGGCAATGCATTGCTCGGCATCAGCGCCGTCATCTGCTGCGGCTGCAGCCAGGTTTGCGGCATCATGCCGGCCGTCGGCATTACCGCCTGCGGCATCATCATCTGCGGCATCACCATCTGGGGTGCCGGTGCCGGCATCCAGATCATGTCGCCGCCCGGATGCGGGGCGTGATACGGATAAGGCGCGGGTGCCGCAATCGGCGCAGCGACGGCACCGTGATCAACCGGCGCGGTCATGGCCGCAGGCACTGCCGGTGCGGCAGGCTGCGCCTCGCTTGGCATGATCCCGGCGCTGCTGCGCAGGACCGAGCCGTCCGGCCCGAAGATGCGCGGAGCCGATGGTGCAGACATTGCTGATAGATCTCCCATGGAACCCTCTCTGGTTGCAGTTGGCTGAGCGGCGGATGACGGTTGGACGAAAGGGCGCGCGAACACTCCCCAGAACCGGGGAGACGCGGCCGTGGCACCCGACGGCATGACGGCGTCCGCCTGCTCGCCAAGCAGGGCGGCGACAGCCGCGGGAATATCGAGCCGTCCGGCGAGACAGCGCGAGGCGCTGCCATCGTTGCGGCAGGGCACCGCGCTTTCCAGCAGCGCGGCACGGACGGCTTGCGGATCGGCCTTGCGTCCGTTCTGGCGCAGGCATGAAAGCAGCAGCGCGACGACGCCGGAGACGATCGGCGCGGCGAAGCTCGTTCCGGACCGCAGGCTGACGTTGCGGACCGGCGAGGCGCCGGCGATGTTCTCGCCGGGCGCAAGGATGCCGTTCTCGAGATAGGCATCGCCGAAATTGCTGAAGGGCAGCGGATCGCCGTCCAGGTCGCACGCGCCCACGGCAAGCACCGAAGCGAGGCTGCCGGGTACCTGGACGCAGCGGCAACCGTCATTGCCGGCGGCGGCGACGATCAGCTTGCCGGCGCGCTCGCAGGCGCGGACCGCGTCGACCAGAATGCGATCGGCCTGTCCCGTCGCCGATTGCTGGCCGCTGCTTATATTGATGATGTCGGCGCCGACGGCCAGCGCCTGGTTGATTGCGAGCGCCAGCGTGCTTTGCGAGGACGGCTCGATCTGCCCTGCGGCATTCTCGCGATAGATCGAGAACACTGTCGCGCTGCAATTCGGCGCGACGCCGAGCACCGGGCTGCCGGGTGTGCCCATCAGCACGCTCGTGACATGGGTGCCGTGCTCGGACTGGATGGCGTTCGAAGACGGCGCCACAAACTGGCCGCCCATCGCGACGCGGGCCTGCCTGAGCGAGGGATGACTGAGGTCGACGGGACCGTCGATGATCGCGATCTTCACCGCGGGGTCGCCACCCGATGCTCTCTGCCACAAGGCAGCCAGACCAGCGATCTCTGCAACTGGATTCATGAAATCAATCCTGACCGATCTGCTGCGAATTCGTGCAGCCGATCCGTCTTCCACGGCAATTTGAATTCATGCAGCGAGCGAAAAGAGCGGCGCCTCGTTGCGTTGGTGCTGTTGTGCCAGCTGTGCCGCGAACGGGCTATTCCCCGCGGTGGATCAGAAAGGATCGAGCCGATGATGCGGATCAATCGATCCATCGGGTCGATCCGGCGTCTCGAAAGATCGATCAAAGGATTTAGTCGGGACCGATCGTTCGGCGCGATACGCGCGCCTACATGCAAAGATGCGCGGCATCGGCGCGCCGATGCGCTGCGTTCGGCCGCACACGGAATTCAGGATGCTTGGGTCAGTCGAGCTCTTGGCGCCTCTCCTGGATCGGCGCAGATGACGCGATCCACGGCGCTTCGCGGACCCGCCGCATCGCTTGCGCGCGGCGCGGCAGCCCGAGCTTCTGCAGCACGTGATGGACGTGATGCTTGACGGTCGCGAGACTGAGATTGAGATCGCGCGCGATCTCCTTGTTCGACAGGCCCTGGCCGATCAGCTTGAGAACCTCGCTCTCGCGGCGCGTCAGTCCCTGGTCCGCATCGATCGTATCCGTCTGACGCTCCATGCAAAACAGCGCACGCAGCAGGCCGCCGGAAATCTCGGCGCTGCACGCGAGCCGTCCCGACGCGACGTCCGACAGCGCGCGGCAGAGTTCATCGAAGCTGGCATTCCGCGAAATGTACCCGCTGAACCCGGCCCGGCCGCAGCGAACCACGTCGCGCCGGTCCTCGTTGAGGCCGAGCGCCACCAGGGCGATCTCCGCGTGTTCGCTCGCGATCACGCGCACCTCATCGAGATCGATGCCCTGTGTGACGTCGATCAGGATGATATTCACATTGCCGGCGTCGAGGGCCTCGCGCAGGCCGGCGAGATCGGAAACCGCCGCCTCGACGGCGAACTCGGCGTGGTTCTTGAAACTCGAGGTAAGCCCCTCGCTGAACAGCCTGATCGGCGTGACGACCGCGATCCTCATATTATCCTCGAACTCAACAAAAATGGCGGGACGAAAGCCGTCGGAAGGTCAACGGCACCGGCATCCAGAAAGTCATGAAGGTAAGTATGCGGTATGCTGCCAGAGGTTGCATTGCTATCGGGTCGAAATTACGGCCCCGATACGCGGGATCAAGAGATGCAGTTCACATTCGGGCGTGCCGACAGCGTGACGTACGATACGATGTGTTGAATAGCGCGGCAAGTCGACGATGCGAGGTGCGTGCGCGCCAAGACGCGGCAGGAAATCCAGCGGTGACTTCAACGCCGTAGTCAGCGACGTCTAGATATTTAGATAATTGACGCGTGCAGGCCCGGATGCTCTGTACAAGATTGCGTGTTCTCCGAGGACGGCTGTGAGCGACGCGATGCCGCGCCTCGAATGTGCCTAATTCGGACGCAGATCGACAGGGTCTCATGACGAACTGGATTCGAGCGACAAGTTTTCTGCCCATGCTATTGGCGACGCCGGCATTCGCCATCGTCGGCGGCGGCGCGCCGTCCACGGATGGCGTCGCCCGCTCGGTCGTGACCATCGTCGGTTCGCGCGGCAATTTCTGCACCGGCGCGCTGATCGCGCCGAAGGTGGTGCTGACCGCGGCGCATTGCGTGCAACCCGGCGCCGACTACAAGATCGTCGAGTATGGCGCGGACCGGCAGCCGAAGCTGCAGGACGTCAAGACGGTTGCGATCCATCCCGGCTTCCGGATGCAGGCGATGACCAACCATGTCGCGACCGCCGATGTCGCGCTGCTGCAGCTCGCGAACCCGGCCGCAGCCAAGGCGCCGGCCGTGCTCGGCATGCCTAACATTCCGATCCAGGTCGGCGGGCGCTTCACCGTGGCGGGCGTCGGCGTCACCGTGCGCGGTGATGGCAAGAGCGGCGGCAGCACGCGTGTCGCCGGCCTGATCGCGAGCGGCAAGCCCGGCACGCTGCAGATCCGTCTGGTCGATCCGGTCGGGCAGGGCGTGCGCGACGGGCTCGGCGCCTGCACCGGCGATTCCGGTGCGCCGGTGTTCGAGGACAAGCAAAGCGGCCCCGTCATCGTCGGCGTGGTGAGCTGGTCCACCGGCCCGAACGGCACCGCCGGCTGCGGCGGCATCACCGGCGTGACGCCGCTGACGCTCTATCGCGACTGGGTGATGCAGACCGCGCTGCAGTGGGGTGCGGCGTTCTGACAATGGCCGTCATTGCCGAGCTAGACCCGGCAATCCATCCGGAAACGACGTGCTTCTTTTGATGGATGCGCGGGTCAAGCCCGCGCATGACGATCGAACCTAATGTCCCGCAGCCTTGTTCGCGGCGGCGTTGTTCAGCACGATCAGGCCGTCGACGGCGACGCCCAGCTTGCTGTTGATCAGGAACGGGTTGACGTCGATCGAGGCGATGCGGCCGTTGGCGTCGGCCATCAGGTTGGAGAGTCCGACCAGTGCTTTCACCGCCGACGGCTCGTGCAGCGCGGGCTTGCCCCGATAGCCCTTGATCTTGACGCCGGCCTTGGTCTTCGCGATCAGCTCCTGTGCCTCGGCGGCATCGAGCGGGGCGCCGGCCAGCGCCACGTCCTTCATCAGCTCGATGTCGATGCCGCCGGTGCCGAACAGCACCACGGGGCCCATCTCGGCGTCGAGCGAGGCGCCGACCACGAGCTCGAGGTCGGCCTTGACCTGCTGCGCGATCAGGATGCCCTCGAGCTTCGGCTTGCCCTTCAGCTTCTTCACCCGCGCGGTGATGTCGTTGAACGCCTTCTTCACCTCGACTGCGTTGGCGAGGTTCAGCACCACGCCGCCGATATCCGACTTGTGCAGGATGTCGGGGCTGACCACCTTGGCGACGACGGGAAAGCCGATTGACTTGGCGATCTTCACCGCCTCCGCCGCGGTCTGCGCGACCGCTTCCTTCGAGATCGGGATGCCATAGGCCTTGAGCAGCTTCTTCGAGGCGACCTCGTCGAGCGCGGCGGCGCCGTTGGCAGCCTTCAGCGTCTTCTCCAGCACGGCGCGCGCGGACGGCTTCGAGCTCGATGCGATGTCGGGCACCTCCTTGCGCAGATCGGCATATTTGATCAGCGACTTGATCGCGCCGACCGCGCGGTCGAGGCCCTGCATGACTGCGACGTTTGGCAGGGTCTTGCGCAGTCCCTTGGTGAATTCGGTGAAGCCGATCGACATCGCGCTGATATAGATCACGGGCTTGTTGGCCTGGCCGGCCATCTCGTTGACGATCCGCAGATTGCGCTCGCGCAATTCATGCGGCGCCTTCGGCAGCTCGGCGTCGATGATGACGATGTCGGCGTCGGGATCGTCGATCATGATCTTGATCGACTTCATGTAGACGGAGGGATCGACCACCGCGGCAAAGCCGGCGTCGAGCGGATTGCCGACGATGCTGCCCGGGCCGAGCATCTTCGCCAGCTGCTCCGATGCGTTTGGACTCAGCGGCGCGAAGTTCAGTCCGGCGGAATAGAATGCGTCGATCAAGAGCCCGCGCTTGCCGCCCGACAGCGACACCGCCGCGAGACGGTTGCCCTTCGGCGGATCGGCATGCACGAAGCATTCGGTGGTCTCGATCAGTTCGTCGAGCCCGCGCACCCGGATCACGCCTTCGCGGGTCGAGATCGCATCGAAGGTCTCGATCGAGCCGGCGAGCGCGCCGGTATGCGCCATCGCCGCGGCGCGGCCGCCTTCGGAGGCGCCGAGCTTGAGCGCGATCACCGGCTTGCCGGCGGCGCGCGCGGCCTTGCAGGCATCGCGGAACACTTTGGTGTTCCGGACGCCCTCGAGATAGACCACGATGACGCGGATGCTCGGATCGGCGGCGAAATATCTCATCAGGTCGGGGGTCTCGAGCCCGGACTCGTTGCCGGTCGTGACCATATATCCGACGCCGACGCCGCGATCCTCCAGCGCCTGCCGGATCGCCATCACGATCGCGCCGGATTGGCCGGCGATCGCCACCGCGCCCGGCTCCATGGTGACGATGCGATCGTCGATATTGGTGAACAGGTTCTCGCCGGCACTCAGATTGCCGAGGCAGTTCGGGCCGGTGACCGCAAGCCCGGTCTCCTTGATCGCCTGCTTCAGCTCGACCGCGAGCCGCTGGCTCTCTTCATCCTGCAGCTCGCTGAAGCCGGAGGTGACGATAGTCGCCGAGCGCGCGCCGGCCGCGGCCGCATCACGGATAACCTGCACCGCGAATCGCGCCGGCACCAGCACCAGCACATGGTCGGGCTTTTCGGGAAGGCTGGCAAAATCCTTGTAGCAGGTGACGCCCCAGATGGTTTCGCGCTTGGCGTTGATCGGAAACAGGCCGCCGGCATATTTGTACTTGATCAGGTTGTTCCAGATCCGTTCGGCGTAGTTGCCGGGCTTGTCGGTGGCGCCGACCAGCACGATGTTGCGCGGGTGCAGCATCGCATGGATGCTTTTGACGATGTCGCTGGCGTCAGCGGGCGGCGCCCATTTGTGGAACGGATGAGACGCGGTGCTTGCGAGAGCTTCCATGGAGCCTGCCCTTACCCTTGTTGTCTTTTGTTTCCTCTGGCCACGGCGGATCACCGTGAGGCGCGCGATTTTCATTGTTTTTATGGCTGATGGAAGGGGGTAGCAACTCACGCTGGCGCGGGTCAGGGCGTCGCGCGCAATATCCCGGCAGACGCAATATTCATTGCGTGTCAGGAACCCGATTCGACCGAGCTCGAATCCGATTTGATCATGGTTGCGTGCAACAGATAGCGCTCGGGCCCCGAGGTCAGCGCGTCGAACGGCCAGCAGGTCGACAGCACCAGCTCGTACCGGTCAGTCAGCGGATCGATGCCGGATTGATCGAAGCGGACGACCGAGCTGCGGTCGGCCCGGTAGCGAAAGATCTTGCCGTCGCTCCGCGTGACGTCGATCTCGTCGCCGATTGTGACGTCCTTGAGAAAGCGGAAATGGGTGTCGCGATGCGCGGAATAAACCGCGACGCCGCGCTCGCCGGCATCGACGGTCTGTTCGACATGGCCGGGGCCGAACGCCAGCGCCTGGCCGCTGCTGCCGGCGAGCGCGATCGCGGACGCGTGCAGGCGCTTCACCTCGATCCGGGCTACCGGCCAGGTGTCGGCCCAGCTCCACGGCTTCACCGGTTGCCCGCTCGCGATGGTCTCAGCAAAGGCGCGCTCCAGCAGCGCCTGCGCGAGCAGCGCCTTGGCGTGGATATAGGCGCCCTGGCCGAACAGGATCAGGCCGATGAGGGCGAAGGCGAGGGGGAAGATAAAGCGGCGCATCTACGGCCTCTTGCTGTCATTCCGGGATGGTCCGAAGGACCAGACCTCAGATGCGCAAATGCGCATCGGGGAATCTCGAGATTCTCGGTGCGCAATTGCGCACCTGAGGGTTCGATGCTGCGCATCGCCCCGGAATGACATTGCGAGTTGAGGAAGAGTTGCGCGCGCGGCCCCTTGGGGGACAGGTGGGAAGGCCGCGCGCGCTCTTGAAGGAGGAGGTCGGGGGGCACCTCCTCCTTTCATCCGACGTCATTGGGGCGACGTCTGACGCCGGTTGAACACCAGAAGCAGAAGGCTGACCGTGAGCAGGATCACGCCCGCGATCATCTTCAATTCGGCATCGGTCGCGGTCTTCGGCAGCTGGACGGTGGCGGGACCTTGCGCGGCGACCGGCGACCGCTTCAGCGCAGCAAGCTGCACCTTGCCGTTGCCTGCCTCGGCACGACGCTCGCCCGGTGCCGCCGGCAGGCGCGGCTGCTCGCCGAACACCTTCGCGAAATCCCAGCCGGCGGGCAGGTTGAGCGGTAGTTCGCTCACCTTCAGCGGCTCGCCTTCGGGACGGCTCGGCGTCTTGTCGACCGCCACGAGGCTGGTCAGCCGCGTGACGAGCTGATGCTCCAGCGCCAGCGCAAGGATGGTCTTGTCGGCATCCTCCGGGCTCGACTGCCGCATGGTACGCGCGACCTCGGCGTCCGCGATCTTGCGGCGCGCCCACAGCTTCGACAGGCCCTTGCCTTCGGCGGCATTCGCGAGCGGCAGCGTCACGCTCCACGGACGGTCGCCGATGCGGCCCTTGATCTCGACCGAGCCGGCGAGCTTGTCGAGCTTCGCGGCCAGCACCAGCGGCTCGTCGCGATACACGTCGGGCAGAGCCGACGGCGTCAGGTCGGCGGTTGCCTCGGAGAATTTCGCGGACAGGTTCGTCACCGCGGGATTCTCCAGCTTGGCGAACAGGTCGCGCATGCGCTCGTCGACCTGCTCGACCGAGCCGATATGGGTGAAGGTGCCGCGGCCGAGCTCGGCGGCGCGCGTCATCAGATAGGTGTTCGGCGCCGAGCCGATGCCGACCATGAAGACCCGCGAGCGGCCGCGCAGCGCGCTGATGGCTTCGAACAATTGCTGCTCGTTGCCGACGGCACCGTCGGTCAGGAACACGACCTGGCGGACGTAATTGGCGTCGTCGCGGTTGCTGTCGGAGAGCGCCGCGCGCATCGCCGGCAGCATCTCGGTGCCGCCGCGCGCCTGCAGTGCGCTGACGAACGCCGTCGCGTTGCCGATATTGGCGCTGTTGGCCGCGACCGGCGCCGGGAACAGCGTGTCCATGGTGTCGTCGAAGCGGATCACGTTGAAGCGATCGGTCGGCTGCAGGCGGCCGAGCGCGTAGATGAGGCTCGCCTTGGCCTGGATGATCGAGGTGCCGCCCATCGAGCCGGAATTGTCGATCACGAAGATCACCTCGCGGGCGAGCTGCTTCTGCTGCGCCTGTTCGACCGACGGCGGGGTGACGAAGGCCAGCAGATAGTCGGAATTGCCGACATGCTCGCGGAACAGTCCGACCGACGGCGCCTTCTCGGCGGCCGGCTTCCAGGTCAGCTCGAAATCGCGATCTGCCGGCACCGGGCCTTCGGCGAGCTTGACGATACGCGTGGCGCTGTCGGGGCTCTCGATCTTGATCTGGTGGGAATGGCTCTTCACCTCGCCGAGCGGGAAGCCGGCGTTGAGGTGCACCGTGATATTGGTCGGATTGACCGGGGCATTGGTGGCGGGATCGAGTACCTCGGAGGCGATGCGATCGCGGTCCGGTATTGGATCGGTCGTGGTGGCGCCCCAACCGCTGCCGTCGGCGCGGAGGTCAACGCTCTGCACCACCGGACGCGGATTGTAGCGCGGGCCGACCACCATCGGCACCCGCAGCGAGAACTCGTTGCCGCTCTGCTGCACCGGCTCCTGATATTCGATCTGCACCAGCACGGTTTCGCCGGGGCCGATATTGGCGACCGAGTTGGTGAAGATGTTCGGTCGCTCCTGCTCGGTGAGCGCGGCCTTCTGGCCATTTTGTTTGGCCTGCTCGTAGATCGCGCGAGCCTGCTGCCGCTCCTTGATGTCACCGACCACGATGCGATCGCCGACCACCATCTTCAGCGTGTCGACCGCGCCGCCGGCCGGCAGCGGATAGACATAGGTCGCTTCGACCCAGTCCTTGGTCGGGTTGCGGAAGATCTGGGTGACGCGGGCGCGGACGGTTGGGCCCGACACGGTGAGGTCGACATCGATGCCGAGCCTCAACGCGTCCTTATAGCCGTCGTCGGTCTTGAACAGCAGCGAGCCGGAGCGCGCTTCGCTCGGCCGCAGCACCGCCTGTTGCGGCAGCTCGGCCGACCACACCGGATCGAAACTCACGAACAGCGCCGCAAAGCCGATCACCAGCGCGGCGACACCTTCCACCAGGAAGAACAGCACGATCCGCATCCTGCGCGACAGGCGGATCTGCGGGCTGCTCTCACATGCATCGTAAATCGTCATTTTCGTCACTCCCGAGCGAGACTTTCGCTGCTTCGCAATCATGGAGAACGCCGGTTTTGGCGCGAGCAGAATGATCGGCAATGATTGGCCGCGGTCCGGCGCGGGCCGCCGCCGGCCAAGGCGGGTTTGTGCGGTTTTGTGATGGATTGTCCGGTCTGCTAGACTGCGCGGAATCAAGGGGAACCGGGCAGGAATCAGAATGCCGACGCCGGACAAGCAGCTTTCCGCCGAGCAGAGCCGGCAGGTCGCGGAGACCATCCGCGAGGAAATCGCCCGACGCCGCATCTCGCGGCAGACGCTGGCGGAGCAGGCGAAGCTCAGCCTGTCGACGCTGGAGAAGGTGCTCGGCGGCCGCCGTCCGTTCACGCTGGCGACCACGGTGCGGCTCGAGCAGGCGCTCGGTGTGTCCCTGCGCAAGCTGCCGGAGACGATCACAGTCGCCGCGCCTGCCAATGGCGGGATTGCACCCGACAGCCTCGGATCCTATTCCCGCCGCGCGGTGGCGCGGATCGAGGGGACCTACATCACGGTGCGGCCGTCGTTCGGCGAGCAGGGCGCGCTCTATGCCTATCGCACCGAGATCGTCTGGGATGAGGCGGCGTCATCGCTCGGCTTCCGCGAGGGCGAGCGGCTCGACGCCGATTACACCCAGTATGGCGAGGTGGCGGTGCCCAATGAATCGGGCTTCGTCTATCTCGTGACCAACAGGCACGGCCAGCATCGGGTGATCACGGTCTCGCGCCCGCGCAATTCCGGTGAGATGTACGGCATCATCACGACGCTGCTCGCCGGGCGCGGCTCGCTGCTGACGCCGGTCGCCGCGCCGATCGCGTTCCTGCCGATCAAGAACGTGCCCAAGCCGAGCCTCGGCCGGGTGTCGGCCGACGATGCGAACTTTGCCGTCTACAGCGAGCACCTGCGCCGCACGATCGACGAGCCGTTCGCGATCTTCCTGCCGGGATAGCTCCCGACGAGATTACGCCGGCCTCGGACGTGCTGGCGCAACCACGCCGGCGATCAGCACTGCGAGAATGCCGGTCAGGAAAATGCCGTCGAATGTGCCGGCACCGCCGATCGACGCGATCGGCGCGCCGAGGCTGCCGATCTTGTCGAGGTTCAACAGATCGGCGCCGAGCAGCGTTCCCATCGAACCGCCGATATAGGCGAGCGGTGCGGCGTATTCGCGGGACAGCAGCAGCGCGAGGATCGCGGTGGCCACGACAGGCACGAACACGGGAACGGCGATCCCCATGCCCGGCACCGGCGTGGCGCTGGCGTGGACAATGGCCGCGATGACGACCGTCGCGACCGCGGCTCTCAGCCAGAGCTGGTAGCGCAGCATCAAATAGGCGGACATCACGGCCGGAATCACCGCGCCGCCGACATTCACGGCAAGGATCGTGCTCGGCGACGAGAGGTAAGGCACGACATAGCGCATGCCGAAGAAGTCGACGATCTGCCCCGATCGCACCGGCGGGCCGGACAGCACGGTGATCGGGATGTTGAAATAGCTGCCGATCAGCGAACCGAACAGCAGCAGCAACGCGACGCCGGGGCCGATGCCGAGCCGCATATAGGCGTAGCGCAATACGCGCAGCTGGATCAGGATCACCAGCGCCACGGCGACGAAGACCAGGATCGAGAAGAAACCCGGGGTCAGCGGCAGATAATGAACGTCGGAATCCATCGGCGTACAGTCCGGTCTCGGCTCGGCCCCTGTTGTCACGTAGGAATTTTGGACAGGATCACAAGCAGGAGTCCCGTCATCCCGGGGTGCGAGCCTTGCGGCGCAATTGCGCCGCTGGGCGAGCCTCGAAGGATGCACGGCCACCAGAGCGGCCGTCGACCCCTTCGAGACGCCGCTTCGCGGCTCCTCCAGCGACAACGGCAAAGCCGTTGCGCGGGGGTGACGGTGAGAGAGCCGAAAACAACGAAGCCGCCCGGATGGGCGGCTTCGCGATGCCTAAGGCAGTGACGCGAGAGGCGCTAGAGCATGATCCGGAAAAGTGGAAACCGGTTTTCCGAAAAGATCATGCTCAAACAAAGAGATGAGATCGTGATGCGTTTCCGTGGAGACGCATTACGATCTAGCCGCCAGTCTCGGCGCTGATGATGTCGCCGAACAGCTCCCACTGTCCGTTCTTGAACTGCATCATCTTGAGCTGCTCGACCGGCGCGAAGTCGGTCGCGCTGGTGTTTGATCCGGATGCCGGGGATCAGCGTGTCGGGCGTGAAGTCCTTCAGGCTGGCGGCCTGCTTCATCACGTTCTCGCGCGTCAGGTTGTCGCCGGCCTGCTTCAGCACCTGCACCATGGTCTGCGCCGCGGCGTAGCCATAGACCAGATTGGCGTCCGACAGATTGGCGCCCGGCATGTACTTCTCGGCGAAGGCCATGAACTTCTTCATGCCCTCGTCGTTCTTCCATTGCGGATCGGAGGCGTCCTTGAGGTAGCCGGCCGACAGCACGCCTTCGGACGCTTCGAGCCCGGCGGGCTTCATGACCGCGCCGATCGAGATCGAGACGTCGGTCATCACCTGCATCGGCTTCCAGCCGAGCTCGGCGATCTTCTTGATCGCCTGCGCCGCGAATTTCGGCGTCGAGATGTTGACGAACACGTCGGCGCCGGTGTCCTTCAGCTTGACGATATGAGAGTCGACCGACGGTTCGGTGGTCTCGTAGCTTTCCTCAGCGACGATCTTGACGCTTGATTTGTCGAGGACCTCCTTCAAGCCGGCCAGGTAGTCCTTGCCGAAATCGTCATTGGCATAGAAGATCGCGACCTTGGCATCCGGCTTGGCCTTCAGGATGTACTTGCCGAAGATCCGCGCCTCGACGCGATAGCTCGGTTGGAAGCCCATCGTCCACGGGAAGTCCTTCGGATCGTTCCACTTGCTGGCGCCGGTGGCGAGGAACAGTTGCGGCACCTTCTTGGCGTTGTGATACTTCTGCACGGCGGTCTGGGTCGGCGTGCCCAGCGCGTTGAACACCAGGAAGACTTCGTCGCTCTCGATCAGCTTGCGGATTTGCTCGACGGTCTTCGGCGGCGAGTAGCCGTCGTCATAGGAGATCCAGTTGATCTTGCGACCGTTGATGCCGCCCTGATCGTTGATCATCTTGAAATAGGCTTCTTCGGTCTTGCCGATCACGCCGTAGGCGGAGGCGGGACCGCTATAGGCCTCGACATTGCCGATCTTGATCTCGGTGTCGGAGGCGCCGGTGTCATATTTCTTCTGGGCAAAGGCGGCCTGGGTGGAGAGCAGGCAGAGCGCCGTGGCGGCTGCCAGCAGCGACAGGTTTGTTGTTTTCATAAAGGCAATTTCCTCGATTGATTCTGGTTGGGGACTGACGCAACGAACCCGCATCCGGTCCCGGCAGACGGTTGCGGGGCAATCAATGTCGCGGCGGGATCCGGAACGCGCGAGCGCGTGTTCGGATCACGCCGCGGTATCGGTCGGCTTCGGCTGGCTGAACTGCTGCCGGAGCGTCGGCTTATGAATTTTGCCTGTCGCGTTCCGCGGCAGGGCCTCGATGAATTCGATCAGGCGCGGGCATTTGAACCGCGCCAGATTGGCCTGGCAATGTGCGTGGATCTCGTCCGGCGTCAGCGTATGGCCCGCCTTCACGGCGATCACGGCCATCCCGACCTCACCCCATTGCTCGTTCGGGATGCCGATCACGGCGGCTTCGGCCACGGCCGTCAATTGATGCAGCACGCTCTCGACCTCGGCCGGATAGACGTTCTCGCCGCCGGAGATGTACATGTCCTTCCAGCGATCGACGATGTAGTAGAAGCCCTCCTCGTCGATCCGCGTCGCATCGCCGGTGTGCAGCCAGCCGTCGGTGAAGGAGGAGGCATTGGCGTCCGGCCGGTTCCAGTAGCCCGGCGTGATGTTCGGGCCCTTGACCCAGAGCTCGCCGAGCTCGCCAACCGCGGCATCGCTCCCGTCGGGCCGCACGATGCGCACTTCCGTATGCAGCACCGGCTTGCCCGACGAGCCGGCCTTGCGCGCGGCATCCTCGCGGTCGAGCACCATCACCGCGGGCGAGGTCTCGGTCATGCCATAGCCCTGCTGCAGCGCGACGCCGCGCGCCTCCCAGGTCTTGAGCAGCGGCACCGGCATCGGCGCGCCGCCGACGCCGCCGATCATCAGGCGGCTGAAATCCGCTGTGGCGAAGGACGGATGCTGCGCCATGAACTGGTAGATCGCGGGCACGCCGAAGAATACGTTGATGCCTTGCACGGGATCGCTGATCAACCTCAGCGCCTCGCCGGGATCGAACATGCGCATGATCAGCACCGTGCCGCCGGCATGCAGCACCGGGTTGGTGTAGCAATTGAGCCCGCCGGTGTGGAACAGCGGCAGCACCGTCAGCAGCACCGAGGCCGGCGAGATATAGGCGGGGCCTCCGAGATTGACGCAATTCCAGAACGTCATCCCATGCGTGATGATTGCGCCCTTGGGCTGGCCCGTGGTCCCCGAGGTGTACATGATGGTCGAGATGTCATCGAGCGTGACTTCCTCGAACCGTTCGACCGGCTTGGCCGCCGCGATGCCGGCCTCGTAGGCGCCGTCCGGGCCGAGCCGCACCGTAGCAGCGACAGCGCAGAGCTTGGCGACCGCAAGCGCGGTCTCGGCGAGGTCGTCGTCATGGATCATCACCTTGGGCGCGGCGTCGCCGGTGATGTAGCGCAACTCAGGGACGGTGAGGCGGGTGTTGAGCGGCAGGAAGATCGCGCCGATCCGGAAGCAGGCGAACTGTATCTCCAGCGTATCCGTCGTATTGAGCGCCAGCACCGCGACGCGGTCGCCATTAGCAACCTTCAGCCCGTCGCGCAGATAGGCGGCGAGCCGCGACACGCGGGTGTCGAGCTCCGCATAGGTGAAGCGGCGTCCGCTTGCGAGATCGATCAGCGCCATCTTGTCCGGCGTGCGCCGGCGATGATGCGCGATCCAGTCGTAATAACGAACCGGCAAAATTCCCTCCTCTGGAACGGCAGTCTTGCGCCGCCTGTTCCTGGCTCAATTGATGCCATGGATTGGCAGTGGAGGGGGCGTATTGGGATACTGTCTTGCGTTTACAGGCTGGCCGTTAGTCGAATGGAATGCCGGCCGGGCCAACAGCCACTCGACGCAAGTGGCCCAAGAAAAATCCGGACATCGTCGGATCCGGGAATCAGGGAGCAAGCGGATGGCAAACCCGTTCTACACCGGCGAGCATGAGGCCTTTCGCGAGGTGATGCGGCGCTTTGTGGCCAGGGAAATCGAGCCTTATGCCCATCAATGGGATGAAGAGGGCGAGTTTCCGCGTGAGCTCTACGCGAAAGCGTCCGAGATCGGGCTGCTCGGCCTCGGTTTTCCCGAGGAATATGGCGGAATCGCCGCCGACCAGTTCATGAAGATCGTGGCCTCGCAGGAGCTGGCACGGGCCGGCGCCGGCGGCGTTTCCTCGAGCCTGATGAGCCACACCATCGGCTCGCCGCCGATCGCCCGCGCCGCGCGGCCGGAGGTCAAGGCGCGGGTGCTGCCGGAGGTGCTCGGGGGCCGGAAGATCTCCGCGCTCGCGATCACCGAGCCGAGCGGCGGCTCCGACGTCGCGAACCTGCGCACGAGGGCACGGCGTGACGGCGACCATTACGCCGTCTCCGGCGAGAAGACCTTCATCACATCAGGGATGCGCGCCGACTATCTGACGGTCGCGGTGCGCACCGGCGGCGAAGGCCCCGGCGGCGTCAGCCTGCTCTTGATCGAGGGCGATACGCCCGGCCTGTCTCGCACCAAGCTGAAGAAGATGGGCTGGTGGGCGTCGGACACCGCGACCTTGCATTTCGACGAATGCCGCGTACCGGTCGAGAATTTGATCGGCGAGGAAGGCCAGGGCTTCAAGATCATCATGCAGAACTTCAACAGCGAGCGCATGGGCATGGCGGCGAGCTGCACCGCCTATGCGCGGGTCTGCCTCGATGAGGCGGTCGCCTACGCCAAGGAGCGCAAGACGTTCGGCAAGCCGATCGCCCAGCACCAGGTCATCAGGCACAAGATCGTCGACATGGCCCAGAAGGTCGCGGCCTCGCAGGCGATGTTGGAGATGCTGGCGTGGCGGCTCGGCCAGGGCGAAAGCCCGGTCGCCGAGATCTGCATGATGAAGAACCAGGCGACGCAGACCATGGCGCATTGCGCCTCCGAGGCAGTGCAGATCTTCGGCGGCGCCGGCTTCATGCGCGGCATCAAGGTCGAGCGCATCTACCGCGAGGTCAAGGTCAATGCCATCGGCGGCGGCACCGAGGAGATCATGAAGGATCTCGCGTCGCGGCAGATGGGGCTGTGATCAAGGCTTGCGAACCCTCCGCCTGAAAGGGGGAGGGCAGGGTGGGGGGCACGCCGCGAGTTCAGCTGTCAGTTTGATCCCCACCCGGCCCGCTCGGCGTTGCCGAGCGTTCCGACCTCCCCCTTTCAGGGGGAGGTGAGAAGAATGACGAGGACAAGGGAAACATGCTTTTCACCGCCGACCACGACGAACCGCGCCGTGCCCTCCAAAAGTTCATCGCGGCCGAGATCAATCCTCATGTCGACGAATGGGAGAAGGCCGACATCTTCCCGGCGCATGAGCTGTTCAAGAAGCTCGGCGGTCTCGGCTTCCTCGGGCTCAACAAGTCGGTCGAGTTCGGCGGCCAGGGGCTGGATTACTCCTACGCGCTGATGATGGCCGAAGAGCTCGGCGCCATCACCTGCGGCGGCGTGCCGATGGCGATCGGGGTGCAGACCGACATGGCGACCCCGGCGCTGGCGCGGTTCGGCTCCGACGAGGTGCGCCGCGAATTCCTGGTGCCGGCGATCGCGGGCGATCAGGTCGCCTGCATCGGTGTCTCCGAGCCCGGCGCCGGCTCCGACGTCGCCTCGATCAAGACCCATGCGCGCTCCGATGGCGACGACTACGTCATCAATGGCGGCAAGATGTGGATCACCAACGGTACCCAGGCCGATTGGATCTGCCTGCTCGCCAACACCAGTGACGGCCAGGTCCATCGCAACAAGTCGCTGATCTGCGTGCCGATGAAGACCAAGGGCGTGCACGTCGCGCGCAAGCTCGACAAGCTCGGCATGCGCTCGTCGGATACGGCGCAGATCTTCTTCGACAATGTCCGGGTGCCGAAGCGCAACCGGATCGGCGAGGAAGGCCAGGGCTTCACCTACCAGATGATCCAGTTCCAGGAGGAGCGGCTGTGGGGCGCCGCGGCTTGCCTCAAGGCGCATGAATTCATCATCAACGAGACCATCGACTACACCCGCAACCGCAAGGCATTCGGCGGCTCGATCCTCGACAACCAGGTGGTGCACTTCAAGCTCGCGGAGATGCAGACCGAGGTCGAGCTGTTGCGCTCGCTGATCTACCGCGCCGGCGAGGCGCTGGTGGCCGGCGAGGATGTGACCCGGCTCGCGACCATGTCCAAGCTGAAGGCCGGCCGCCTCGGCCGCGAGCTCACCGATGCCTGCCTGCAATATTGGGGCGGCATGGGTTTCACCAACGAGACGCCGGTCAGCCGGGCCTATCGCGACAGCCGCCTGACCTCGATCGGCGGCGGCGCCGACGAGGTGATGCTCATGGTATTGTGCAAGATGATGGGCACGCTGCCTGGCCTGAAGAAGGGAAACGCCTGATGATCACGCTCTATCACTGCGACGCCGCGCGTTCGTTCCGCCCGCTGTGGATGCTGGAGGAGCTCGGCCTTCCCTATGAGCTGAAGATGCTGCCGTTCCCGCCGCGCGTGTTCGCCAAGGAATATCTCGGCATCAATCCGCTCGGCACCATCCCGTTCATGGTCGACGGCGAGACGAAGATGACGGAGTCCTCCGGCATCTGCCACTACCTCGGCACCAAATATGGCCCGACGCCGCTGATCGTGGGCGCCGACGAGCCGGCCTATGGCGCGTTCCTGAACTGGATGTATTTTTCGGATGCGACGCTGACCTTTCCGCAGACGCTGGTGCTTCGCTACAGCCAGCTCGAGCCGGAGGAGCGGCGCAACCCGCAGGTGGCCGGCGATTATGCAAAATGGTTCCTAGGCCGCCTGCGCGCGGTGGAGGCCGCCGCCGCGAAGTCTGAATTCCTCTGCGCGGAACGCTTCACCGCTGCCGACATCGCCAACGGTTATGCGCTCCGGCTTGCCAGCAATATCGGCCTTTCCAAGGATTTCGGGCCGAATGTCGCGGCCTATTGGGCGCGGCTGCAGCAGCGCGACGGCTACAAGCGCGCGGTCGTATCGGAACAAAAAGCCGGGCAGGAACAGAACGTTGTGCCGCGGACGCGGCCTTGATCTCGCGGCAGGCGATGTGTCCCTGGAATTGATCCAGCGCGTCGGTGACAGGTTGCGAATTTGCGCTATGGTAGCCCGGCCGCAGCGGCCCAAAGAGCCGCGCGAGGAGGAACCGCCATGGACGCGATCGTGGACGCAAAGGGCGAGCAATCCGGCCACCGGATGCTGATTACGCCGGAACGGGTGTTCTATGCCGGGCTGCTCGGCCGCCCGCGCGAACGCTGTCCCGGTGCATTCCATGTCTATGTCGCGATCCGCGACGGCTTGCATCTGTCGACCAGCGAAGGCCGCGAGTCGCACGGCGAGCTCGCGGTGACGATGCCGAACCTGCGCCACACCATCACCAGCGAATATCGTTCGGCGATCTGCGTTGCGATCGAGCCGGAAAGCGTGCCCGATGGCACGCTGGACGCGGTCGCCCGCCGCCTGCAAGGACCGGACTCGCACCATTTCGCCAATCGCATCCGCTCAGCCTATGCGACGCTCGCCGAGATGCAACATCGCGATGCGATCGCCAATGCCGAGTTCGACACCATGTGCTTCGGCGACGCGCTGCCGCAGCGCGCGCTCGATCCACGCGTGGTGCGCGCGATCGGCCGCATCGGGCAGTTCTCCGGCGAGCCGGTGACGGCGGCGGGCTGCGCCGCCGAGGCCGGGCTGTCGCCGTCGCGCTTCCTGCATCTGTTCAAGGAGGAGACCGGAATCTCCTTCCGCTCCTTCCGCGCCTGGAAGCGCGCGCGGCACCTGCTGCATTTCGCCAACCAGGACATCAACCTCGCGCATCTCGCGCAGGACATCGGCTATCCCGACTCGACCCATTTCAGCCACTCGATCCGCCGCTTCTATGGCCTGAAGCCGCGCGCGATCTTCTCCGGCTCGCGCGATCTTGCGATCTATCGCACCGGGCAGGCGACGAGCGAGAGGGTTTTGACCTAGCTCGTCGTCCCGGCGAAAGCCGGGACCCATTACCACAGCCGGTTATTGTTTCAAAAGGTCTCTGCCATCCCGCATCACGGATAGATCACGCGGTATGGGTCCCGGCTCCCGTGCGCAATTGCGCACTAGGCCGGGAGACGGTTGAGATTTGTCTCCACCTTAGAGATTCGCGCCCTCGATCACCTCGCCGAACCGCAGCCAGCCCGGGCCCTCGATCCGCTGCAACTGCAATTGCCGCAGCGGGTGATGATTGGTCGGGCTGGTGTTGACCTTGATGCCGGGCAGCAATGTCGGGACATGGACGTCCTTCAGATTGTTCGCCTGCGCCATGATGTTGTCGCGGGTGAAATTGCCCTTGCATTGCTCGAGCACGATCTTGAGCACGTTCGCCACCATATAGGCGTAGAGGTTGTAGCCTTCCTTCGGATTGCCGTCGGGGAAATACTTCTCCATGAAGGCGAGGAAATCCTTCACGCCTTGGTCATTGGCCCAGGCCGGATCGGCAACGTCCTTGATATAGGCCGATGAGATCGTGCCCTGCGCCTTGTCGAGGCCGACGGGGACGATGGTCGAGGACAGCGAGGCGGCGCCGCTGGCGATGAAGTGCATCGGCTTCCAGCCGAGCTCGTAGATCTTGCGGATCGACTGCGCGCAGAACTTTGCCGTGGTGCCCGAGATCAGCACGTCGGGATTGGCGCCGCGCAGCGCGACGATCTGGGAATCGATGGTGGGATCGGTGACCTCGTGCGAGGTCACCACGGCCGATGTCGCGAACCGCTCACCCAGCACGTCCTTGGTGCCGGCGACGAAATCCTTGCCGAGATCGTCGTTCTGGTAGAGCACCGCGATCTTCGCGTCCTTGTGCTGGCTCAGCGCATATTTGACGAACACCTGTGCTTCGGTGCGCGCACTCGGCGCAAAGCCCATGGTCCATGGATAGGATTTATAGTCGCCCCATTTGTCGCCGTTCACCGATAGGAACAGATGTGGGACCTTCGCTGCGTTGATGTATTTGACGACGGCCGAATTCGGCGCGGTGCCGAGCATGTTGAACAGGAAGGCGACATTGTCGCTCTCGATCAGGCGGCGCACCTGCTCGACCGTCTTCGCCGGATTGAACGCATCGTCATAGTAGATGTACTTGATCTGCCGGCCGGCGATGCCGCCCTGCTCGTTCAGCATCTTGAAATAGGCTTCCTGGCAGCGCGCCTGCACGCCTAGCGCCGACACCGGGCCACTCAGGGACGTGGTGCTGCCGATCCTGATCTCGGTTGCGGTGATGCCGGGTGTGTCGTCCGCCAGCGAAGGCCGGAAGCCCGTGACAGCGGCAAGTCCGGCGCCTGCCGCGCCGGTGAGCCATGTGCGCCGGTTGATCGAGACCATGACGTTCTCCCCGTGATGCCGGCTTGTTGCGCCGCTTCTGCTTGGCGCAAAGCCTACGCGTCACGTGGGTTTCTCGTCTTGTGTTAACCGGCTGGCGGCGGATTACGGCGTGATCGCATCCACTTAGCCAGTCAACGCAAGATGGCGCGAAGGCAAATTTCTCATCATGGGAAAATCAGCAGCGCAGGTGCGCTGCAATGCGGACGAGAGACCCATGAGCGACAAGGCCGTCATCACCTGCGCGCTGAACGGCGTGCTGACCGACCCGAAGCAGCACAACGTTCCGGTGACGCCGGAACAGATGGCGCGCGAGGCCAGGGCCGCGTTCAACGCCGGTGCCAGCATCATGCACATCCATCTGCGCCAGCAGGAGCCGAACCAGGGCCATCTGCCGTCCTGGGACGTCGGCGTCAGCAA
Source organism: Bradyrhizobium sp. USDA 3364 (assembly GCF_054056355.1). Lineage (NCBI taxonomy): Bacteria > Pseudomonadati > Pseudomonadota > Alphaproteobacteria > Hyphomicrobiales > Nitrobacteraceae > Bradyrhizobium > Bradyrhizobium sp. USDA 3364. The sequence continues at coordinate 2,238,649 of NZ_JBSRYG010000002.1, read as the reverse complement.
GGAAATCCAGCAGGCGATCCGCGAGGCCTGCCCCGGCGTGATCATCAACCACACCACCGGCACCTCGGGCCCGAACTACCAGGGCGCGCTCGATTGCGTGCGCGAGACAAAGCCGGAGATCGCGGCCTGCAATGCCGGGTCGCTGAACTATCTGAAGGTGAAGGCCGACAACACCTGGGCCTGGCCGCCGATGATGTTCGATAACGCGGTCGAGAAGGTGCAGGACTATCTCGACGTGATGAAGGCGGCCGGCACCATCCCTGAATTCGAGTGTTTCGACGTCGGCATCGTGCGCTGTGTCGGCATGTACCGGCAGACCGGCATGTATTCCGGCCCGCTCGAATATAATTTCGTGATGGGCGTGGCTTCGGGCATGCCGGCCGATCCGGAGCTGTTGCCGATCCTGTTGAAGCTGAAGGCGCCGGAGGCGCATTGGCAGGTCACCGCGATCGGCCGCGCCGAGATTTGGCCGCTGCACCAGCGCGCCGCCGATCTCGGCGGCCATCTGCGTAGCGGGCTGGAAGACACGTTCTATCTCGGCGACGGCACCAAGGTGACGTCGAACGGGCAGCTTGTCGAAGGTCTTGCCGCCTGCGCCCGGCGCGCCGGCCGCGAGATCGCGAGCCCGGCCGAGGCGCGGCAGATCTTTGGAACGAGGCACTAGGGTCGCCGCGTCGCTATTGCGGGCGTAGCGAAGCAATCCATCTTGCCACTCGAAGAAAGAGTGGATTGCTTCGTCGCCTCGCTCCTCGCAATGACGAGGCAGGAGGAATCGCATGGACAATCTCGCAGCTACCGGCGGCGTCACCGGGCCGGGCCGCATCGGGCGGGTCGCGATCGGCGATCTGCTGAAGCGCGCGGCGCGGCGGTTTCCCGATCGCGTCGCGCTGACCGACGGCAAGCGGCAGGTCACCTTCACCGAACTCGAGCGCGATGCCAATCGCTTCGCCAATCACCTCGTGCAACGAGGATTGAAGCCGGGCGAAAAGATCTCGACCATCTGCAACAACTCCGTCGAGTTCGTCAAAGCACTGTTCGGTATCCACCGCGCCGGCCTGGTCTGGGTGCCGATCAACACCATGCTCGGGCCGTCCGACATGGACTACATCCTCAGCCATGCCGAGGTCCGATTTGCCATCATCGACGACAACCTCCATGCTCAGCCCAATCGGCGCGCCGCGCTGGAGGCGCGCGGCATGGAAATGATCGCGATCGACCTGACCGGCAATGCAGACAAGACTGGATTGCCGGAATTCAACGGTCTCCTGAATGGGCAGTCCAACGTCGAGCCTGACATCGAGATCAACGATCGCGATCTCGCGATGATCATCTACACATCGGGCACGACCTCGCGGCCGAAGGGCGCGATGCATTGCCATCTCGCGGTGGTCATGGCCGTGATGAGCAATTGCATCGAGATGCAGCTGTCGCGCGACGACGGCATCACCGGGCAGTTTCCGTTGTTCCACTGCGCCGGCCATGTCCTGCTGCTCAGCTATCTCTCGGTCGGCGGTCGCATGGCGCTGATGCGCGGCTTTGATCCGGCAGTCTGCATGGAAGCGATCGTTCGCGACCGGCTGACCGTGTTCGTCGGCCTGTCGCTGATGTACCAGGCGATCCTCGATCACCCACGCCGGCGCGAATACGATCTGTCGGGCCTGCGCTGCTGCATCTACACCATGGCGCCGATGGGCAAGCCGCTGCTCGAGCGCGCCATTGCCGACCTCTGCCCGAACTTTGTGCTGACCAGCGGCCAGACCGAGATGTATCCGGCGACGACGATGTCCCGCCCGGAGGTGCAACTCGACCGCTTCGGCAACTACTGGGGTGAATCGCTCATCGTCAACGAGACCGCGATCATGGACGATAGCGGCAATCTGCTGCCGCGCGGCGAGATTGGCGAGCTGGTGCATCGCGGGCCCAACGTGATGATGGGGTACTACAAGGACCCGAAGTCGACCGAGGAGGCCCGCAGGTTCGGCTGGCACCATACCGGCGATCTCGCCCTGATCGATGCCAATGGTGAAGTGTTGTTCCTCGATCGCAAGAAGGACATGATCAAGTCGGGCGGCGAGAACGTCGCCTCCGTCAAGATCGAGGAGACACTGCTGGCGCACCCCGCAGTGCAGAATGCCGCCGTGGTCGGCCTGCCGCATCCGCAATGGGGCGAGGCGGTCTCCGCCTTCGTCAAGCTGAAGCCGGGCGCGGTGGCCGACGAGGCCGGCATCGAGGCGCATTGCCGAAAGCATCTCGGAGGCTTCCAGGTGCCGAAACTGGTGCGTATCCTCGAGGAGATGCCGATGACCGCGACCGGCAAGCTGCGCAAGGTCGAGCTGCGGCAGCAATACAGCGAGTATTTTGTGGAGCGCGCGTAATGTCTGTTTGGTTACTGTCATTCCGGGGCGCGCGCAGCGCGAACCACAGATGCGCAGTGTGCATCGGGGAATCTCGCGCAACGACCTCTGGATTCCGGGTTCGATGCTTCGCATCGCCCCGGAATCACGAATAGGCTGGACATGGCCATCATCGAGAACACCATCGCCACCGGCAGCGCCGCGTTCCTGGGCAATCGCGACGGCATGCTGGCGCTGATCGCCCGGATGCGGGGGCTTGAGGAGCGGACGCGCGCGGCGTCCGCCGCCGCCAAGGACCGCTTCCACAAGCGCGGGCAACTCCTGCCACGCGAGCGCGTCGCGTTGGTGCTCGATCCCGGCTCGCCGTTCCTCGAACTGTCGACGCTCGCCGGCTACATGTTCGACGTGGCTGATGCGGCCAAGAGCGTGCCCGGCGGCGGACTGGTTGCGGGCATCGGCTTCGTCTCCGGCATCCGCTGTATGGTCAGCGCCAATGATGCCGGCATCGACGCCGGCGCGCTGCAGCCGTACGGCCTCGACAAGACGCTGCGGGTGCAGGAACTCGCGCTGGAGAACAAGCTGCCCTATGTGCAGCTCGTCGAGAGCGCCGGCGCCAATCTGCTGCGCTACCGGGTCGAGGATTTCGTCCGCGGCGGCAACATTTTTCGCAATCTGGCGCGGCTGTCGGCGGCGGGGCTTCCGGTCGTCACGGTGACGCACGGTTCCTCGACTGCGGGCGGCGCCTATCAGACGGGCCTCTCCGACTATATCGTGATGGTGCGCGGCCGGACCCGCGCGTTCCTCGCCGGGCCGCCTTTGCTCAGGGCCGCGACCGGCGAGATCGCGACCGAGGAGGAGCTCGGCGGCGCCGAGATGCACACCCAGGTCTCCGGCCTCGGCGACTATCTCGCCGAGGACGACCGCGATGCGCTGCGCATCGCGCGCGAGATCATGGCCAAGCTGCCGTGGGATCGTCCTCAGGACCGGCCGAGCCCAGAACCAGCCGCGTTCAAGCCGCGCTACGACGCGGAGGAACTCCTCGGCATCATGCCGATGGATCACAAGCGGCCCGTCGACATGCGGCAGGCGATTGCGCGCTTCATCGACGATTCCGACTTCACCGAGTTCGGCGCCAATTACGGCCCGGCGACGGTCTGCGGTCATGCCCGCATCGAGGGGCAGGCCATCGGCATCATCACCAATAACGGCCCGCTCGATGTGCCCGGCGCCAACAAGGCGACGCATTTCATCCAGGCCTGCTGCCAGTCGCGCACGCCGATCCTCTACATGAACAACACCACCGGCTACATGGTGGGCAAGGCCTATGAAGAGGCCGGCATGATCAAGCACGGCTCCAAGATGATCCAGGCGGTGACCTCGGCGACGGTGCCGCAGATCACGCTGTATTGCGGCGCCTCGTTCGGCGCCGGCAATTACGGCATGTGCGGCCGCGGCTTCCATCCGCGGTTCTGCTTCTCCTGGCCGAACGCCAAGACGGCCGTGATGGGTGGCGAGCAGGCCGCCGAAACCATGGCGATCGTGACCGAGGCCGCTGCCGCGCGGCGGGGCAAGCCGATCGAGAAGGAGAAGCTGGAGGCGATGAAGGCGCAGATCACCGGCGTGTTCGACAGCCAGATGGACGTGTTCTCGACCAGCGCCCGCGTGCTCGACGACGGCGTGATCGATCCGCGCGATACGCGCGCGGTGCTGTCAGAGGTGCTTGCGATCTGCCGCGAGGCCGAGGCACGCACCCCGCAGCGGATGCAGTTCTCGGTGGCGCGGCCATGAGCGGGGGCAATCGTGAGACGGACGCCGTTCTTCAAGATCCTGATCGCCAATCGCGGCGAGATCGCGCTGCGCATCATGCGATCAGCGCGGCGGCTCGGCTATGGCGTCGTCGCGGTCTATTCGGACGCCGACCGCGACGCGCTGCATGTGAGCGAGGCCGACCAGGCGGTGCGGATCGGTGAGGCGTTGCCGGCGCAGTCCTATCTGAAGATCGACGCCATCGTCGCTGCCGCCAAGGCAAGCGGCGCCAGCGCGGTGCATCCTGGCTACGGCTTCCTCGCCGAGAACGAGGACTTTGCGCGGGCCTGCTGCGATGCGGGGCTGGTGTTCATCGGGCCATCGCCGGAAGCGATCCTTGCGATGGGCAACAAGGCCGGCGCCAAGGACATCATGCAAAAGGCCGGCGTGCCTTGCGTGCCCGGCTATCAGGGCGCCGATCAGAGCGATGCCGTGATGCTGGCGGAAGCCAAGGCGATCGGCTTCCCCGTCATGATCAAGGCAGTCGCCGGTGGCGGCGGCCGCGGCATGCGGCTGGTCGCGGATGCCGCGGCATTTCCGGATGCGCTGCGCAGCGCCCGCTCGGAGGCGCAGGGTGCGTTCGGCGATCGCACCGTGATCCTCGAGCGCGCGATCGTCGATCCGCGCCACATCGAGATCCAGGTGTTCGGGGATCGCCATGGCAACGCCATCCATCTCGGCGAACGCGATTGCTCGGTGCAGCGGCGTCACCAGAAGCTGATCGAAGAGGCCCCGTCGCCGGCGGTGACGCCGGAGTTGCGCGCGCGCATGGGCGCGGTCGCGGTGCAAGCGGTCAAGGCAATCGGCTACGAAGGCGCCGGCACGCTGGAGTTCCTGCTCGATCGCGCTGGCAATTTCTACTTCATGGAGATGAACACGCGGCTGCAGGTCGAGCATCCCGTCACCGAGGCGATCACCGGGCTCGATCTCGTCGAATTGCAGCTTCGCGTCGCCCGCGGCGAGCCAATCGGCGTGAGGCAGGAGGAAGTCTCCTTCTCCGGTCATGCCATCGAGGTGCGGCTCTGCTCGGAGGATGCGGGGCACGACTTCATGCCGCAATCCGGCACGATGGCGCGGTGGCAGATGCCCGATGGCATCCGTGTCGAGCACGCGCTGCAGTCCGGCTCGGAGATCCCGCCATTCTATGATTCGATGATCGCCAAGGTCATCAGCCATGGCGCGACCCGCGACGAGGCGCGCGGCAGGTTGATCTGCGCGCTGGAGCAGTTGACGGCCTTCGGCGTCACCACCAATCAGGGTTTTCTGATCGACTGCCTGCGCAATCCGGTTTTCGCCAAGGGCGAGGCGACCACAGCCTTCATCGGCAATAACCGCGATGCGCTGCTGGCGCCGCGGCCGGATCGCGGCAGCGACGTCGCGCTCGCGGCGCTGCTGCTCTATGTCACCCATCCGCATGCGCCGCCATGGCAGCGCGGCCGGTCGCTGTCGGCGACATTCCCGCTCGGCTTGCGGATCGATCTCGGCCACGGCGTGCAGGAGATCGAGATCGTCCGCGAGCGCGACGGCAGCTACCTCGCGACCTGCAACGGCGATCGGTTCCGCTTCGTGATCGACGAGTTCGATCAGGACAGCATCCGCTTTCACCACGACGGTGTGATGGAGCAGGCCAGGTTCCTGCGCGATGGCGATAGGCTCTATGTCCTGCATCGTGGCGTCACGCTGTCGGCGCGCGATCTCACGCTGGCGCCGCCGGAGAGCGCGTCGGCCGCCGGCGGCGACGGCAAGGTCCGCGCGGCGATGAACGGCCGGGTCGTTGCGGTGCTGGTGAAAGCCGGTGACAAGGTCGCGGCCGGGCAGCCGGTGATGACGCTCGAGGCGATGAAGATGGAGCACGTCCACACCGCCGGCGTCGCGGGCACGGTGTCGTCGATCGATGTCGCCGAGGGCGAGCAGGTGACGACCGGGAAGATCGTGGTGGAGATCGAGGCCGCGGCATAGGGTGTCGCCCGGCTTTCGCCGGGACGACGGCTCTACTCTTCACGCCCCGTGCCGTCATTGAGCCAGCACGCGACCTGATGGCGCGCTCCCGCCTCCTGCAGCACCGGCCGCTCGGTCCTGCAGCGATCGATCGCGTAGCGGCAGCGGGTGTGGAAGGCGCAGCCGGAGGGCGGATTGATCGGGCTCGGCACGTCGCCGTCGATCAAGGGCGCGGTGCGCTTCGCCTTGGGGTCGGCGATCGGCACCGAGGCGAGCAGCGCCTGGGTGTAGGGATGGCGCGGATTGGCGAACAGCTCGTGCTTGTCGGCGATCTCGACGATGCGGCCGAGATACATAACGGCGACGCGGTGGCTGATATGGGCGACAACAGCGAGATCGTGCGCGATGAACAGGTAGGAGAAGTTCTGCTTGCGCTGCAGGTCGATCAGCAGGTTGATCACCTGCGCCTGGATCGAGACGTCGAGCGCGGAGACCGGCTCGTCGCAGACGATCAGCCGCGGCCCGAGCGACAGCGCGCGCGCGATGCAGATGCGCTGCCGCTGGCCGCCGGAGAACTGGTGCGGAAAATTCTTCATCTGGTCGGGCCGCAGGCCGACCTGCTGGAATAAATCCGCGACGCGCTCCTGCTTCTTCGCACCGCTCGCAAGCCCATGCACGGTCAAGGGTTCGCCGACGATGTCGCCTGCCGTCATGCGGGGGTTGAGCGAGGCGAACGGATCCTGGAACACGATCTGCATCGAGCGGCGGTATGGCCGCAGCGCGGTCTTGCTGAGTGGTGCGATGTCCTCGCCGTCGAGCTTGATGGCGCCGCTGGTCGGCTCGACCAGCCGCAGCACGGTGCGCGCCACGGTCGACTTGCCGCAGCCGGATTCGCCGACAAGTCCGAGCGTTTCGCCGGCGCCGAGCGCGAAGCTGACGCCGTCGACCGCATGCACGGTGCCGACCTGCCGGCGCAGCACGCCGCCGCGCACCGCGTAGTGCTTGACGAGATCCGTGACTTCGAGAAGCGGGCGTTGCTCGGTCATGACGCCTCCGCCAGTTCGCCGGCGCGCCAGCACGCCGCCCAGTGATTGCTCCTGACCTCCTCGAGCGGTGGGTACTCCTGGCGGCAGCGGTCGATCGCGAGCTTGCAGCGCGGCGCGAAGGCGCAGCCGGGCGGCAATTTGGTCAGCGACGGCACCATGCCCGGGATTTCGACCAGCCGCACGTCGGTTTTCGCGTCGGGCGAGGGTACCGCGGGAATCGAGGCCATCAGCCCGCGCGTGTAGGGGTGCAGCGGCGTCTCGAACAATGATTCGACCGTCGCCTCCTCGACCTTCTTGCCGGCATACATCACGATCACCCGCTGTGCGGTCTGAGCGACGACACCGAGGTCATGGGTGATCAGGATCAGTCCGGTGCCGAGGCGCTGCTGCAAATCGACGATCAGCGCGAGGATCTGCGCCTGAATAGTGACGTCGAGCGCCGTGGTCGGCTCGTCCGCAATCAGCAGCGCGGGCCGGCAGGCCAGCGCCATCGCGATCATCGCGCGCTGGCGCATGCCGCCGGAGAGCTGGTGCGGATATTCCTGGGCGCGCCGCTCCGGTTCCGGGATGCGCACCAGCCGCAGCATGTCGACCGCCTGCTTCCAGGCCTCCTTATTGCTGACCTTCTGATGCAGCCGCACTGCCTCGATGATCTGGTCGCCGATCCGCATCACCGGATTGAGCGAAGTCATCGGCTCCTGGAAGATCATCGATATGCGGTTGCCGCGGATGTCGCGCATCGCGGCATCGTCGAGCTTCAGCAGATCGGTGCCTTCGAGCGTCACCGAGCCGCCGACGATGCGGCCGGGCGGATCGGGCACCAGGCGCATGATCGAGAGCGCGCTGACGCTCTTGCCGCAGCCGGATTCGCCGACGATCGCCAAGGTCTCGCCGCGGCGAACCGAGAACGAGACGTCGTCGACCGCGCGGAACAGGCCGGAGTTGGTGAAGAACACCGTTTGCAGGTTCTTCACGTCGAGAACCGTATCGAGCGTCTTAGCCTCGCTCATCAGCCGCGCTGCCTCGGATCGAGGATGTCGCGCAAGGCGTCGCCGAACAGATTGGTGCCGAACACGGCAAGGCTGATGGCGATACCGGGGAAGATCACCAGCCACGGCGCGGTGCGGACATATTCGGCGGCGGATTCAGACAGCATGCGGCCCCATGACGGATAGGGTTCGGGAATGCCGAGGCCGAGGAACGACAGCGACGCCTCGGTCAGGATGGTCGAGCCGAGCTGGGCGGTTGCCAGCACGATCAAGGGCGCAATGGTGTTCGGCAGCACATGGCGCAGCGCGATCCGCATCTCGCTCATGCCGATCGATTTCGCGGCCTCGACGAACGGCTGCTCGCGCAGCGCCAGCGTGTTGGCGCGGATCACGCGGGCAACGGTCGGGATCAGGGGAATTGCGATGGCGAGGATCACGTTCGGCAGCGAAGGGCCGAGTGCTGCGGTCATCACCAGCGCAAGCACCAGCAGCGGCAGCGATTGCAGGATGTCGGTGACGCGCTGGAACACGAGGTCGACCCAGCCGGAGAGATAGCCGGACGCAAGGCCCACGATCACGCCGAGCGTGGCGCCCAGCGTCGTGGAGCCGATGCCGACCGCAAGCGAGATCCGTGCGCCGTGGATGATGCGGCTCCAGACGTCGCGGCCGAACGAATCGGTGCCGAACCAGTGCAGCGCGGAGGGCGCGGCGAGCCGGTGCGCGGAATCCACGGTGAGTGGGTCGTAGCGGCTGATGAGGTTGGCAAAGATCGCGGTCAGCACGAACAGCAGCATGATGATCAGGCCGACCGTGCCGAGCACATGGCGTTGCGCGAGGAATGCCAGCCGTCCCCAGCCGCCGGTGGCGTTGGCCCCGGCGCGTCGCAATTCGCTGTCGAAATTGATCGTCGCCATCGGTTAGTCTCCGAACCGGATGCGCGGGTCGATTGCCGCATAGAGCATGTCGACGATGAAATTCACGACCACGACGACGACGGCGATGAACATCACGAGGTTCTGCACGATCGGATAATCGCGCCAGCGCAGCGCCTCGACCAGGAAGCGGGCGATGCCGGGGATGTTGAACACGGTCTCGGTCACGATTAGCCCGCCGATCAGGAACGCGGCCTCGATGCCGATCACGGTGATCACCGGCAGCACCGCGTTCTTCAGCGCGTGGTGATAGTTCACGGAGGCCTCCGAGGCGCCCTTGGCGCGCGCGGTACGGATGTAGTCCTGGCGCAGGATCTCCAGCATCGAGGAGCGCGTGATGCGCATGGTCAGCGCCGCGCTGCGGAAGCCGACCGCCATCGCCGGCACCGCATAGATGGTCAGCGCCTCGAGCCAGGTCTTCGGGTTCGGATTGAAGATGGGCATGGTGCCGAACAGCGAGACCGAGGCCATCAGGATCAAGAGGCCGAGCCAGAACGACGGCAGCGACAGGCCGCTGAGGCTGACGACGCGCAGCGCATAATCGAGCCTTGAGCCCTGGTGCACGGCGCTGATCACGCCGAGCGGAATGCCGATCGAGGCGGAGAACAACAGTGCCAGTCCCGCCAGCCGCGCGGTGATCGGAATCCGCGGCAGGATTTCCTCCAGCGCCGGCTTCTCGGAGACATACGAATAGCCGAGATCGCCGTGCAGCAGGCCGCCGATCCAGTGCAGATACTGGATCACGATCGGCTGGCTCAGGCCGAGCTCGCGCTCGAGATTGGCCTTGTCGGCGGGATCGACGAAGCCCGCGGCATCGAACAGGATGTCGACGATGTTGCCGGGTACGACGCGCAGCAGCACGAAGATGATGACCGAGATCCCGAACAGGGTCACGAGCATCAGGAACAGCCGCCGCACGATATAGGCAAACACCCTGGCTCTCTCCCCGATCTCGCCTGTGTCGTTCTTCTGACGCGTTTTCTTTACGCGAACCGGTATCCACTTCGCTCGAAAACGCTACGTCTTATTTATCCAGCCAGACGTCTTCGTAACGATAGCCGTTATAGGAGCTGTTGGACATGATCGTGACATTCTTCACGTAAGGCTTCCAGCAGGTGCCGGTGCGGGCATGGAAGATGATCGGTCGCGCGACGTCTTCCTGCAGTTTCTTGTCGATCTCCCAGACCAGCTTCTTGCGCTTGTCGAGATCGGTCTCCTCCGACTGCTGGTCGAACAGCTTCTCGATGTCCTTGTTGCAATAGTTGGTGTAGTTCCGTTCCGAGCCGCAGGCATAGTTCTCGTAGAAGGACTGGTCGGGTTCGTCGACGGCGTTGCCGGTCAGGTTGAGACCGAGCGAATAGTCCTTGCGCGCGATCTTCGGGAACCATTGCGCGGTGTCGACGACGTCGAGCTCGGCGTCGATATAGATGCTCTTGATCTGGTCGATCAGGATGATCGCCGGATCGCGGTAGACCGCGATGTTGCGCGTCGACACCTTGATCTGCAGATGCTTGTCCGGGCCATAACCCGCCTTCTGCATCAGCTTGCGCGCTTCCTCGCGGTTCTTCTCGACGTCGGGACCGTAGCCGGGGATCTGCTCCAGCATGTCCTTCGGCATCGCCCACAGGCCGTCCGGCGCCGGCTCCATGGTACCGCCGATGTCGCCTTGGCCCTCGAACATGATCTGGATGAACGCCTTGCGGTCGAGCGCCAGCGCAAGCGCGCGGCGGACGTCGAGATTGTCGAACGGCGGCGCGGTCGAGTTGATGATGATGTTGGTGGAGACGTTGTTCGGTTCCACCACGCAGACCGCTGTCGGGTCCTGCGACTTGACGTCCTTCAGCAGCGGGATCGAGACCTCGGTCGGGAACGTCATATCGAACTTGCCGGAGACGAAGCCGAGGATCGCCGTCGAGCGGTTCGGGATGATGGTAAACTCGATACCGTCGAGATAGGGCAGGCCCTTCTTGAAGTAATCAGGATTCTTGGTGAGCTTGATCGATTCGTTGGCCTTGAACTCGACGAATTTGAACGGACCGGTGCCGATTGGCTTGGTGCGCATCTCCGCCGGCGAGACGTGACAGGGATAGACCGGCGAGTAGCCCGAGGCGAGCAGCGACAACAGCGCAGGCTGCGGCCGCTTCAGCTTGAACGAGGCCTCATAGTCGCCGTTGGTGGTGACTTCCTGGACCTGGTCGTACCAGGATTTGCGCGGGTTTTGCCGGAACTTCTGCGGCGATTTGCCCATCAGCATGTCGAAGGTGCATTTGACGTCGGCCGCGGTGAACGGCTTGCCGTCGTGCCATTTCACGTCGTTGCGCAGCTTGAAAGTCAGCGTCTTGTTGTCGCCGCTCCAGGCCCAGCTTTCCGCAAGCTCGGGCCGGATCGTGCTGGCGCTGTTCTGGGCGATGTGCTGATCGAAGATGACGAGATTGTTGAAGATCGGCATGAACGGCACGTTCAGCGAATAGGTCGCGCCCTCGTGGATCGAGGCGCTGCCGGGGCTGTCGCGGTGATAGATTCTGAAGATGCCGCCCGATTTCGGTTCGGCTGCGCGTGAAACGTCGCTGATGGCCAGCACAGACAACACCGCGACGGCCAGCGCTTGCACGCTCCGCATGGTCCCCTCCCGCATTCGGTCTCAAAGGCCGATTGGCATCGACGATACCACGGTGAGGCTGTCGGGCAACCAGCGACGGTCGCGAAGGGATTGGTAATTCGGATGACGTGAGCGCATTAAAAATTTCCACGGACCGGGAATAATGGCTGCGATTGCGGGGAACTCCGGTTGTTTTGCCATGCAGCGATCCATCTCCGCTCGATTTCGATTGCTGATCCCGATTCGTGCGGTGTGAAGTGTTCCGCAATCAGCGACAGTTTGTCGCCGATGTTCGCTAAGCAGCGCCGAGGTTCGTTCCGTTATCCTGAGGAGCGCGGAACGCGCGTCTCGAAGGTTGCAGGGCCCGAGCCGGTGGCCGACTCATCCTTCGAGGCTCGCTGCGCTCGCGCCTCAGGATGAGGGGAAACATATGATCTCACTCCGCCGCCTGCGGTGAGGGCAGGCGCATGTTGGCGACGCCGTCGGCCTCGGTCGCAGAGATCGTGGTGCGGATCATCAGGCGGCCCTCATGCGCCGGCCACGGGCGGCCGCGATGCATGGTGGCGCGGTTGTCCCACATCACGACGTCGCCCTGCTTCCATTGGTGCAGATAGCTGACACCGGGCGCGGTCGCGGCGTCGGTCAATTGCTCGATCAGCGCCTTGCCGGCATCGGCATCCATGCCCTCGACGCCATAGGCATGAGAGGCGAGATACAACGCGCCACGGCCGTTGACGGGATTGCGCCAGACCATGCGCCAGCACACCGGCGGCAGCGCGTCGGTTTCCTCCGTCGTCGCGAGACCGGCGGCCACCTTGCTGCGTGAATGCGCGTAGGAGTGCCAGGCGAAGGAGTTCTCCAGCCGCTTCGCCAACTCCTTGTCGAGTCGCTCGAAGGCCAGCCGCATCGAGACGAACTCGGTTTCGCCGCCATGTTCGGGGATGATGCGCGCCGACAGGATCGAGGTCAGCGCCGGCACGCGCTTGAAGGAGGAATCAGTGTGCCAGAGCTGGTTGGCCCTGGCCCGCAGCTGCTGCCGATGGTCTGATGGAACCACCTTGCCGTCGGGTCCGAAGGTCGAGAGGATCACGAAATGCGAGCCGGTGCCCATCGAACCGACTTTTGTCACCTCTGGCGGACCGAAGCGGCGCGAGAAGGCGAGCTGGATGTCGTCGCTGACCTCCTGGCCACGGAACACCAGCACCGAATGTTGCTCGAACGCCGCGCGCACCGCCGCATAGGCGGCATCGCTGGCGGCAACGTCTGACAGCGTGACGCCGCGCAGTTCGGCGCCGAAGTCCGGACGCAGTGGGATCACTTCCATCGGCAAGACCTCCCTTTTCTTTGTTGTTGCTGCGAGGTTAGGGGAAATCTCCGCCACCGGCAACGCGACCGGTGGCACCTCACCCCATCGCGATCAGATTGTGCCGCGTGCGCCGGTCGGCGACCTCCATACGCTGCGTGACGAGGGCGAACAGCGCCCAGCTCGAATGGAAGGCGACGCCGGCCAGGATCACGATGGCTCCCGGAATCGGGCCGATCGAGGCGCGGTCCCAGATCGCGCTCATCTCGGTGAGCGGCAGCGGATGGATCGCGAGCTTGCCGTAGTAGGCGATGGCCTGGATCGCGAAGATCCAGCCATAGGTCCGGCGCAGCCGCCGGCCGACCGCGCGGGCAAAGCTGATGTGGTAGCTGGGGCGGCGATAATCGTTGGCCAGCAGCTCGGTCCAGGCCGCATTCGGCGATGGGTCTTCGCCGCGGATCATCGGCGCGTAGAAATCGGTTTCGAGCAACCGGGCGCGGGCGCGCCAGACGTTGAAGTAGCGGTAGCGCCGCGCCTCGAACAGCAGGAAGACCGTGACCAATAGCCCGACCAGCACCATCGGCAAAGGCGAGGCCTCCGCGTTGCTGTAGGTCGCCGACAGCGCGATCCCCGTCGTGACCACAGCCCAGTTGGTCGAGCTGTCGAGGCGGGTGCGCCAGACCGTACTGCGGTAGACCTCGCCGCGGTAGAGGTGGGCGAGCGCACCGATCTCGGCGGCGGTGAATTCGAGCCTGCCGGACAGTGCCGGCTCCGGCTCGCGCGGCTGGGGCGACGGCATGGCGGCCTCCGGCGAAGCTGGCTTGCGATTGCAGAGCATAACGCCAAATCCGCGCGGCGGGCGAGTCCGTTGCGGCCCGACGCCGATCCGGCCGCATCCGCGTGGCCCGTCGCACGGCCAGCCTCACACGATCCGCGAGGTCTTGTTGCCCCAGTAGCGATCGCGCAGCAGGCGCTTGTAGAGTTTGCCGGTCGGCAGCCGCGGCAGCTCGGCCTCGAAATCCACCGAGCGCGGCACCTTCTGGCGCGACAGCGAGCTGGCGCAGAAGGCGATCAGTTCATCGGCGAGCTCCTGCCCCGGCGCGATACCCTCGGCCGGCTGCACCACCGCCTTCACCTCCTCGCCGAGATCGAGGTTGGGCACGCCGAACACCGCGGCATCGGCGACCTTGGGATGGGTGATCAGCAGGTTCTCGCATTCCTGCGGATAGATGTTCACGCCGCCGGAGATGATCATGAAGGTGGCGCGATCGGTGAGGTAGAGGAAGTTGTCGTCGTCGACATAGCCGACGTCGCCGACCGTGCTCATGCTGCCGTCGGCCGAGCGCGCTTCGCTGGTCTTGGCGGGGTCGTTGAAATACTCGAATGGCGTGGCGGTCTTGAACCACACGGTGCCGGGCGTGCCCTTCGGGCAGGGCTGCATGTTCTCGTCGAGGATATGCAAATCGCCGAGCAGGACCTTGCCGACGGTGCCGCGATGGGCGAGCCATTCCGTGCTGTTGCAGGCGGTGAAGCCGAGGCCTTCGGTCGCGCCGTAATATTCGTGGATGATCGGGCCCCACCATTGGATCATGTCGTCCTTGACCAGCGCCGGGCAGGGCGCAGCGGCATGGATCGCGATCTCCAGCGTCGACAGGTCGTAGCGGCTGCGAACCTCCTCGGGCAGCTTCAGCATCCGCGAGAACATGGTCGGCACCAGCTGGCTGTGGGTGATGCCCCATTTTTGCACCAGCTCGAGATAGCGTTCGGGATCGAAACTCTCCATGATGACGACGGTGCCGCCCATCCGGATGGTGAGATTGACCGCGGCCTGCGGCGCCGAGTGATAGAGCGGCGCCGGCGATAGATAGACCATGCCCTCGCGGTAGTGCCAGAGCCGGGTCAGGAAATCGAACAGCGGCAGGTTTTCCGACGGCGGCTGCTCGGGCAGCGGCCGCACGATGCCCTTCGGCCGGCCGGTGGTGCCGGAGGAATAGAGCATCGCGGTGCCGGCATATTCGTCTGCGATCGGAGCCGACGGCAGGCCGGCGGTGGCCTCTCGCAGTCCGACGATGCGATCACCTTCACTGTCGCCGTCGACCACGATACACAGCTCGACCTGCGGACACTCCTTCAGCGCTTCGCGCGCGATGTCGAGCTTCAGCTTCGAAGTGATCAGGATCCGCGACTGGCTGTTGGTCAGGATGTAGGCGAGCTCGCCCGCGGTGAGATAGGAATTGACGCAGGTGAAGTAGAGCCCCGCGCGCTCGCCGGCGCCGCAGGCCTCGAGGTAGCGGTTGTTGTTCTCCATGAAGATCGAATAATGGTCGAGCCGCCGCAGGCCCTGCTTGCGGAACAGATGCGCGAGACGGTTGTTGCGCGCCTCGAGCTCGCGATAGGTGACGATCTCGCCGGTCCCGGCCATGATGAAGGCGGGTTGCAGCGGACGCAAATAAGCATGCTTGCCGGTATACATTGAGCTTTATTTCCTCCTCACTCACGGCTCGTTCTTGTTCTAGACCGCCATCGCCAGAATCTCGCGAACCTCTGACGGACTGTCGATCTTGCGCGGATTGCGCGGCACCCAGGGCGTGCGCATCGCACCCGCCGCGATGCGGTCGAAATGTTCGGGACCGACCTGCACCTCCTGAAGGCTGCGCGGCATCCCGAGGTCGCGGATGAAGCGGTCGAGTACGTCGCCGGCGTCTTCGCCCGGATGTCCCATCGCGGCCGCGACCAGCGCCTGCCGGTCGGCATTGTCGCGCTTGTTCCAGCGCATCACCGCGGGCAGCATCACGCACGAGGTGTAGCCATGCGGCACGTCGAACTCGGCGCCGAGCACGTAGCCGATGCCGTGGCTCGCGCCCATCGGCACGCCCGAGGCCAGCGGCCCGGTCGAGAGCCAGGTGCCGATCTGGCAATCCATCCGCGCTGAAATATCCTTCGGATCGGCCTTCACCCGCGGCAGGCCCGCCGCCAGCATCTCCAGCCCCTTGATCGCCTGCGCGTCGCCATAAGGATGCGCCTCGCGCGAGCAGATGCCCTCGACGCAATGATCGACGGCGCGGATGCCGGTCGACAGGAACAGCCAGTCCGGCGTGTGCACGGACAGTTCCGGATCGAGGATGGTGGCGCGCGGCATCACCAGCGGGTGGCGCAGCATCTCCTTCTGCCGCTTGGCCTCGTTGGTGACGCCTGCGATCGAGGAGAACTCGCCGCCGGCGATCGTGGTCGGCACGCTGATCTGGCGCACGGCCGGCGGCTTCATCTCCGGCGAGACGCCGCCACGGGTGCGGATGGTGTCGATGCCGTCGGATGTGGTGACGTCGTTGGCGAGGCAAAGCTGCACCGCCTTGGCGCCGTCGGTGATCGAGCCGCCGCCGATGGTGACGATCAGGTCGGCCTTTGCATCGCGCGCCTGTTCCGTCGCCGCGATGACCGCGGCGCGCGGCGTGTGCGCCGGCATCCTGTCGAAGGTTCCGGCGCAGCGAGGCCCAAGCGCCTGCCGGACCTTCTCGATCTCGTCGGTCTCGCGGTTCAGCGTGCCGGACACCATCAGGAAGGCGCGCTGCGCGCCCAGCCGGTCCAGTTGCTCGACGATGGCCTCACGGGCGGCCCGTCCGAACACGACTTCGTCCATGGCGCCGAAGATGACACGGCCTCGATGCACGCGCTCGTTCTCCTTCAAATTGGTCCGCCTTGCCGGCGGCCCATTGCCGGGAGGTTAGCGGAGGAAATCGGGGCCGTCATCAGTCCTCGGGCCATGCGGTTCGAGGCGACCGCATCCACCGCCGTCGTCCTGGCGAAAGCCAGCACCCATAGCCACCGGACTTGATGATGAACGGGATCGCGGCCCCAGCATCGCGCAATAGCTCTTATTCGGGGTAATGGGTCCTGGCTTTCGCCAGGACGACGGCGAATCTGTTGCACGGCTCGTGGATCATGCCTTCGCAATCTCTCGACATGATTTGCCGGCGTCTTGCGTTTACTTGTCGCTCAGATCGAACGGCAGGGGGGCCAACCTCTCTCTCGTCATTCCGGGCTCTCGCGGAGCCTGTCATCGGGCGCGCGTTCGCGCGACCCGTTTGCGAGCCCCGGAATGACAGCGAGAGGGCGCGGCAGAATCCTTGACCGTAGCGTCGCGGCGTGTGTTACACGTCGAAAGCAACAGGGGCGTGCGCATGACATCCACCGTCGATCTCGCGAAGCTGCACATTGATGACTTCACGCCGCACCGGGATGCGGAGTTCGAGATGCAGGCGGCGGATCGCGTCGTGGCGCTGAAGCTCGCCAAGATCGAGCCCGCCGGCAACAGCGGCCGACCGGGCGGTGCGTTCTCGCTGCTGTTTGCGGGGCCGAAGGGCGCGTGGCTGCCGCAGGCGATCTATCCGCTGCGGCATCCGGCGCTCGGCGTGATGGAGATCTTTCTGGTGCCGATCGGCCCGCTCGGCGGCGGCAACGGCTATCAGGCGATCTTCACCTGACGGTCGGCTTCTCCCGAAGCGCGCCAGCGCATCAGGTCGTAGACGCCCTTGTCTTCCTCGGTGACGAAGCCGAGCCGGCGGTAGAGGCGCATCGCCGGATTGAGCTTCTCGACATGGATCGAGACGTCCTTGCCGGCGGCGGACGCCTCGTCCATCGCATCGCGCAGCAGCGCCTCGCCGTAACCTCTGCCGCGGTGCGCCGGCATGAAGGCGATGTCGATGATGCGGTGCTGGCTCGGCCAGCGCTCGATGTAGAACCGGCCGATGTCTTCGTCCCCGCGTGCGATCACCAGCCAGTCGGCGTTCGGATAGTAGTGCTGGTAATGCGCGTGCTGGGCTCGGAATTGCTGCTCGAGAAAGGCGGCCTTGTCTGCCTTGCTCCAGGGCACCGGCGCCAGCTCCTCGGCGCGCGTCGAGGCATAGAGCCTGCCGAGGAACGGCAGATCGGCCTCCGCCAGGCGGCGAAAGCGGAAGCTGTACTGCGCAGCACGCGCCCAGCCAAAGGCGGGCGCAACGGAGCCTGTCGCGGTTGCGGCGAGAGCCAAGGCGGGCCTCAAGCCCGTGGCGGGTAGACGCCCTGTAGTGCGACGCAGAAATTCAGGGTCAGATAAGGCTGCATGTTGTTGTGGGGCTGGCCGTTGCCGGCGGGCGCGAGCGCATTGAAGTTCGTGGGAACCAGATTTGCAGACGTATTGGTCTGGTAGAATGTTCCATTCATCGACGTCGCAAGCGTGATGTTCGTCGTCAGCGTGCCCTGGGTGCCGTTCTCGACGGTCGCGAACATCTGATGGGTGTGAGATGGCATCTCGCTTTGAAGCAGCGTCACGGTGTCCGAGCCGCCGTTTTCGCCGAGATCATAGAGCGAAAGCCCGGGACCCTGCCCTGGCGCCATCGGCGCGTTGCCCTGCATGTCGGGCAGCGCGAAATTCGATTTGCCGTCGCCGCCATAGGTGGTGCCGAGCAGCGAGAATAGCGCGGTGTTCTGCGACAACGGCAATAGCTGGCCATCGCAAAATGCCCAGCCCTTGGGTGCAAAGTTGAAGGGAAAAATGCGAATCTCGGCAACGAATGGATCGGCCATGAATCGTCGCGCTCCTAGGTTTGGCTCGGGAAAATGCCGAACAGCGAAATGATGAAGCTGACGCAGAGGAACGGCTGCAAATTGGTGTGCGGCTGGCTGCCGCCGACAAACGAGACCGAAGAGGCAGCCATCGGAGCGTCCGCGTTCTCCACCGCATACAGCTGCATCAGGGTCGACGAGGCAAGCACGTTGTTCGATGGGCCCGGCTGCGAGCCGTTATTCTTCGAACCCATCAACGGATGCGAATGCGACGGTATCTGCTGCGTGGTGAGAGTTATGGTTTCGGCACCACCAGTCTCCCCGATCGTGTAGGTCGTACCGCTGCCGGCGGTGCCCATGTGGAGCGGCAGCCGACCGCGCAGATCAGGCACCTTGAAGGTGCTTTCGCCGTCGCCGCCGTAGGTGGTCCCGATCAATTGAAACAAGGTCTCGTATTCGGAGATCGCCAGCGTGCTCCCATCACAGAAATTCCATCCGGCCGGGGCGAAATTGCCGCCGAACATGCGGATTTCGCCTACATAGGGTTGTGCCATGGGGGCTTGTCCTTCAGGTTTGCGACGGGAAAATGCCCTGCAGGGCAATACTGAAGTTGATGGTCAGGAAAGGTTGCATGTTGAGGTGCGCCTGACTGCCGCCAACATTGGCAATTGAACCCGTTTTCAAATTGGTCAGGTTGTTCGGCGGGCCATAGGCATTGCCGGGATCCTGCGCCAGGACGTTACCGACACTGTTCAGATTGGGATTGGGTGTGTTTCCCTGCGAACTCGATCCGCTCAGGGTGTGGAAGTGGGTCGGCATCTCGCTCGTCGAGACCGTATGTGCCTCCTCGCCGCCGCGCCCGCCGAGCGTCTGGCCACCGCCCATATGAATGGGCACCCGGCCGCGCAAATCGGGAAGACCGAAATTGACCCGTCCATCGCCGCCATAGGTCGTGCCGAGCAGAGAAAATAGTGCCTGGTTCTGATTGATCGGCATCAACTGGCCGTTGCAGAACGCCCAGCCCTTCGGCGGAAAGTTGAACGACATCATGCGGATTTCGGAAAGAAACGGCTCGGCCATCGGTCCTCCGCGAATACGTCGTAAGATTTGTGAAAAATGCGAGACGAAGATGTCGCGTCCCACAACGGCTGCACGATAGCGTGTTTTGCGTCGAGTGCAACCTCAACGATTGTTTGATTTTTGCGATTTTCGTTCGAGCGCGCGATGCATTTGCGCCGTTGCGGCGAGCGAATGTTGCATTGCTGTGATCGATGCGAACTTTCGCGAACGCGGGGCGCCTGCCGGGCTTTTCCGGCAGGCGTTGTTCTGGACGCGGTGACGCCCGATCACACGATCAGATCGTGATGGGCCTGGAGGGGATTGTCGACCACCGCGCCGCCCATGGCGGCGACTTGCGTCTCGTGACCCGTCCACCAGGGCGCGGCATTGGATTGCCCGCCGAACAGATCGGAGTGCGTCTGGGCATTCTGGGCAAACGACGCGACGTAGTCGGAGTGCGTCAGGGTGGCGGGCGCCGTGTTGGCCGTCTGCTGACCGGCGAATGTATCGGTCTGCGTGAACACGAAGTTCTGTGTGTGACCGGCGGTGGCCGTCGTGCCGTTGGCTTGCGTGACATCGGCCGCGGTCGGCAGCCTGCGCTCGCCGTCGGCGAGGCCGATATACATCAGGTCATGCACATCGGACGGCGAGGTGGAGTCGGGCAGTCCGAGCACATGCCCCAGTTCATGGACCACGGTGGTCAGGAGGTCGAGATGGCCTGCCGCCGCCGTCGACGAATCGGTCAGGAGATCGGTGCCGGAAGTGTTGAGGGCGTATCTGAACTCGAAATTGTCAAAGGGCGTCGGATCGATGAACCAGCCGTGTCCGGCGGCGTCAGTGTCGATCGTGATATGGCCGGCGCCCTCCTCGCCGACGGTCTGGCCCGCCAGATCGGCGACGCCGAAGGTCACCGCTTTCAGGGCAGCGAGCTGGGCCGCACTGGCGCCCGCGGCCGCCCACTGGGCGATCGCCGCCGACACCACCGAGTTGAGCTCGGCCTGCGTCAGATGCATCTCGCCCGTGTTCGGCGTCGACGCCTGCACGCCGCCCGATTCGGCAAGCAGCGGCAGCGTATTTGTTGTCGGCAGCGGCGGTGCGCCCTGGCTGAAATCAACGGTCCCGCTGATGCTGAACTTGGTCGGATCGGTTGAGCCGTTGGCGTTGTCCAGTTCCGTCGCTGTATTGCCGGCGGTCGGGGCATCTTGCGTAACCTTGACGGTCCCGAACGATTCCTTGATCCGCACAAACTGGCCGTTGCCAGCCTGACCCGCGATGTTCGAGAAGCTGTTTCCCGCCATACTCAAGAAAATCGCCGGAAACGGTCCAGCCCCGGGCGGGTTGGCTATGTCGGTAACCTGATTGTCCTGGACGAAAACGCCGCGGCCGCCGTTGACATGCTGGATCGTATTGTCGGTGATGGTGAGATCAGTTTCGCCGCCGCCGGTGACCTGGCCGCCAAGGCCCACGTTCACGCCGATGGCCGAACCGGCACCGCCGATCTGCGAGATGGTATTGCCATCGATCAGATACTTGCCGTTGACCGCGCCTTCATTCTGGATGCTGATGCCGTTGCCGACCGCGGATCCCGAGTTGGTGATCGCATCATTGCCGATGATGTTGTTCTCGATGGTTCCGTTGACGGTCCGATTGAACGGCGCGTTGCCATTGTCGAAATGGTTGATCGCGGTCGACCGCTGTCCGATGAAGGTGTTGCCCTCGATGTCGAAAGTGAGCGAGGTTGCCGCCGGATCGGTGGAGACATCAACGCCGGCATTGTTGTTGGTGAACATGGCGTTGAAGACATTCGCAGTCATGCTGGTGCCGCCGGAATTGGCGAAGACGCCGGTCCCGGTGATGATGTGAGTGGCGTCCGACACGGTATTGCCGGTGAAGCTGCCGCCGTTGACGGTCAAGCCCATCACCGAGGTCCCGGTGCCGAGGAAGTTGACGAGATTGCCATGCGGCGACGTGGCATTGCCGTGGATCGCAACGCCGTTGGCCGAGATCGTATTGTTGATCAACTGGAGGTTGGTCAGCGTACCGCTGCTGTTGCTGATCTGGATCTCGAATTCTTCGTTGTTGCCGATCGTCGAATTGCTGATAGAGGTCGCATGCGCACCATTGGAGGCGGTGCCGGTCAGCCCCGTGATGTTGATGCCGGACTCGTCGGTGGCGGGATCGTCGCCGTTACCGGTGATCGTGAGACGATTCAGCACCATGCCGTTGACGTTGGAGCCGCCGATGCCGTCACCGAAATTGTTGGTGATGTTCATGTTGCTCAGGGTGACGTCCTGCGTGGATGTCAAATTGACACCGTCGCCCGTGGTGTTCTGGATCGTGCCGCCGGAGCCGGCCGTCGTGCCGGTGCCGGTCACCGCAAGATGTCCGACGGTGCCGGTGTTGTTGAGGATGATGCCGTTGACGGCGCCGTTGGCGGAGATGTCGTGGAAGGTGAGGCCCGAGCTGCCGATGTTCGTGTTGACGACGTCGAGCGCGGTGCCGGTCGTGGACGTGATGGAGTTGCCGGTGCCGGTCAGCGTGATGGTGCCGCCATGGGTGAAGTTCATGCCGGCGCCGCTGGCCGTCTTGATCACGATGTCGGACATCGTGACGGTGCCGACATTGTTGCCGTCGTCGCTGATGCCTGCACCGCTCGAGGCCGAGGTATCGATGCTGACGTGCTCGATCTGGTGCCCGCCGCCGCCGACGAGATCGATGCCGCTGTCGGCACCTGTCACCTTGATGACCGGATCCGTTCCGGAGCCGACATTGGCGGTGACCACCTCGCCGGTCACCGGATTGGTGAATTGCAGCGTCTGGCTGCCGCCGATCAGGTTGACGCCGGCGGCGAGATTGATGCCGTTGGCTTCGGAGTAGGTGCCGGTACCGTGCTCGAGCACGACGTAGTCGCCGGTGCCTGCCGGATTCGCCGCGTTGAAGGCCGCGATCGAGGTGTACGGATCCGCCTGGGTGCCGAGGTTGGCGCTCGAGCTAGCTGAGTTGTCGATGTAGAATACCTGCGGCACGACGCCGACATGGAAGGTATGGGCACCCGATGAGAGCGGCCCGCCGGTGCCGGTGTTGCCGTTGTCGTTGACGCTCAGGGTGACGGTGTCGGAGCCGGTGAAGCCGTCGTCGCTGTTGTAGTTCAGCGTCGCCAGCGCGGTGTTGACCTGCGCCACGGTGCCGGTGAGCGTCACGGTGTGGCTGCCGTTGTTGGTGAAGCTCGCAAGCCCGGCGGTGATGAAGCTCAGGTTCGCATGGCTCGAGGATATCGTCGCCGTGACGTTGCCGCTGCTGGCGTCGACGTCGGCGACCGACAGGCCGGAGATCGCAAGATTGGTGTGCGAGAATGCGGTGCCGATCGAATTGTCCGCCGGCACCGTCGCGGTCGGTGCGTCGTCCACCGCGGTGACGCTTCCCGTCGTCGAGGCGGTCCCGGTGTTGTTGCCGCCATTCGCGGTGCCGCCGTCATCGTGCACGGTCAGGCTATAGGAGCGCGCGGTGGCGTCGGGATTTTCGCTGGTGTTGTTGAACTGGATCAGGTCCAGCGCCGCATTGTAGTGCGCAAGCGTGTCGGTGGGGCCGGTGAAGCTGATGGTCTCGGTCGAGCCGGTGCTGGTAATATCGAAGTGGATGTTGCCGATGTCGCCGCTGGTGCCGGCGTGGCCCGCGATCGAGAGCGCGTCCGACGGCTTCAGATTGTTCAGCACGAAGGTCGCATCGGTCAGGTTGTTGCCTTCCGCGTCCGTGATCGTCAGGTTCGGCGTGATCGTGACCGGGGTCGAGTTCGCCGCCGGCGTGCCGTTCGGCGGCTCGGAGAATCCGGTGATGGCGCCGAAGCTGATCACCGGCGCGTCGTTGACCGGCGTGACGTGGATGGTCGAGGTCGAGGTGTTGCTGTTCAGCGAGCCGTCATTGACCGTGAAGCTGACGGTGCGATCCGCTCCCGACGGGTTGTCGCTGTTGTTGAAATAGGTGACGGAATCGAGCGCGGCCTTGTAGTTGGCGACGCTGGACGAGCCGGTCAGCGTCAGCGTGCCGATCGCGGCGTTGTACGAGCCGGTAATGCCGTTCTGGTTGACGAAGCCCAGCACGTCCTGGCCGGCGACGAAGCCGCCGGTGATCTGAACCGTCGCGCTGCTCATGTTGGCGCTGTCGACGTCGGTGACGTTGACCGACGCGTCGATCACGGTCGCGGCCTGGTTCTCCAGATAGTCCAGCGTGCCGCCGGCGGTCGTGACCGGCGGATCGTTGACCGGGGTGACATTGATGGTGTCGGTGACTGGCGTGGAGTTCGCCGTGCCGTCATTGGCAATGATCGTGACCGTGCGTGCCAGGCCCGACGGGTTGTCGCTGGTGTTGAAATAGGTCACCGAGGCCAGCGCGGCCTGGTAGGCGGCGAGGGTGTCGGTGCCGGTCAACGTCAGTGTACCGGTCGCGGCATTGAACGTGCCGGTGATCGTGGCGGTGTTGACGAAGGCGAGGATGTCCTGCCCGTTGACGTAGTTGCCGGTGATCTGCACGGTGGCGCTGGCCAGCGTGGCGTTGTCGACGTCGGTCACCGTGATCGCCGGGTCGAACGCGGTGGCGGCCTGGTTCTCGGTGTAGTTCAGCGTATGGCCGGCGACGACGGAGGGCGGATCGTTGACCGGCGCGACATTGATGGTGTCGGTGACCGGGGTGCCGTCGAGCGTGCCGTCATTGGCGATGATGGTGACGGTACGCGGCGCCCCGGACGGATTGTCGCTGTTGTTGAAATAGGTCACCGAGGCCAGTGCGGCCTGATAGTTCGCGACGCTGGAGGTGCCGGTCAGCGTCAGCGTACCGGTCGCGGCATCGAACGAGCCGGTGATGCCGTTCTGGTTGATGAAGCCGAGGATGTCCTGGCCGTTGACGTAGCCGCCGGTGATCTGCATCGTCGCGGACGCCAGATTGCCGTCGTCGGCGTCGGTCACGGTGATCGCCGGGTCGAACGTGGTGGCGGCCTGGTTCTCGGTGTAGTTCAGCGTATGGCCGGCGGTGACCACCGGCGCCTGGTCGACGACGACCTGGATGGTGAAGGTCTGCTGGCTGTGCAGCGTGCCATCCGAGGAATCGACCGTGACGTCATAGGACGGGTCGGTACTGTTGATCTTGCTGGGATCGGCGACCGTAACGGCGCCGGTCGTGGCGTTGATGGTGAAGGCCCCGCCTGAGGTGTCGTTGACCAGCGAATAGGTCACCGGCGGTCCGTTCACGTCGATCGAGGAGGCCGTCAGGTGGACATAGCTGCCTGCCGGAGCGCCGACCGCGACCCGGTTCGCGCCGCCGTCGCTGTCGACCGGGGTCGACGGTGCGACGTCGGTGACCGCGATGGTGAAGGTCTGCGAGCTGGCTTGCAGGCCGTCGCTGGCGGTCGCCGTCACGGTATAGGCGTGGCCGGGCGCGGTTTCGTAATCGATCTTGGTCGGGTCGACGACGGTGATGACGCCCGTCGTCGCGTTGATGGTGAAGCCGCCGCCGGAGGTGTCGCCGGTCAGCGCATAGGTCACGCCCGGGCCGTTGACGTCGGCTGCGGCCGCCGTGATGCCGACGGTCGAGCCGTTGGCGGCGCCTTCGGCGATCGAGTTGGGGGCGCCGTCGCTGTCGACCGGGGTCGACGGTGCGGCGTCGTCGACGGCGATGGTGAAGGTCTGCGAGCTCGCGAGCGTGCCGTCGCTGGCCTGTGCGGTCACCGTGTAGGCATGGGTCGGGCCGCTGCTCTCGTAGTCGAGCTTGGTGGGGTCGGCGACGGTGATGACGCCCGTCGTCGCGTTGATGGTAAAGCCGCCGCCCGAGGTGTCGCCGATCAGCGAATAGGTCACGGCGGGGCCGTTGACGTCGGTGGCGTGCGCGGTGATGCCGACCGTGGTGCCGGCGGCCGCGCCTTCGACCACGTGATTGGCGGTGCCATCAGTGTCGACCGGGGTCGCTGGCGCAACGTCGGTGACGTCGATGGTGAAGGTTTGCGTGCTCGACAGCGTGCCGTCGCTGGCCTGGGCGGTGATGGTGTAGCTGTGGCCCGGACCGCTGCTCTCGTAGTCGATCTTGGTGGGATCGGCGATGGTGACGACGCCGGTCGTGGCATTGATGGTGAAGCCGCCGCCGGAGGTGTCGCCGATCAGCGCATAGGTCACCGGCGGGCCGTTGATGTCGGTCGCCGCTGCGGTGATGCCAACAGTGCTGCCCGCGGCCGCGCCTTCAGTGACCGTGTTGGCGCCGCCGTCGACGTCGACCGGGGTCGACGGTGCGACGTCGGTGACCGCGATGGTGAAGGTCTGCGAGCTGGCTTGCAGGCCGTCGCTGGCCTGCGCCGTCACCGTATAGGAATGGCCGGCGCCGCTGCTCTCGAAATCGATCTTGGTCGGATCGGCGACGGTGATGACGCCGGTCGTGGCATTGATGGTGAAGCCGCCGCCGGAGGTGTCGCCGATCAGCGCATAGGTCACCGGCGGACCATTCGGATCGACCGCCGACGCGGTGACGCCGACCGTGCTGCCGGCGGCCGCGCCTTCGGCCACCGCGTTGACGGTGGCATCGCTGTCGACCGGTGCCGATGGCGGCGCATCGGTCACGGCGATGGTGAAGGTTTGCGAGCTCGTCAGCGTGCCGTCGCTGGCCTGGGCGGTCACGGTGTAGGAATGCCCGGGGCCGCTGGCCTCATAGTCGAGCTTGGTCGGGTCGGCGACGGTGATGACGCCGGTGGTGGGGTCGATGCCGAAACCACCACCGGAGGTGTCGCCGGTCAGCGACCAGGTCACGGCCGGGCCGTTGACGTCGGTCGCTGACGCGGTGACGCCGACCGTGGTGCCCACGGCCGCGCTTTCGACGACGGTGTTGGCGGCGGCATTGCTGTCGACCGGGGTCGACGGCGCGACGTCGGTGACGCCGATCGTGAAGGTCTGCGTGCTGGTCGTGGTGCCGTCGCTGGCCTGCGCGGTAATGGTGTAGGTGTGGCCGGGGGCGGTTTCGAAATCGATCTTGGTCGGATCCGCGACGGTGACGACGCCGGTCGCCGGATCGATGCTGAAGCCATGGGCGTCGCCGACCAGCGAATAGGTCACGGCGCCGCCGTTGATGTCGGTCGAGTGCGCGGTGATCCCGACCACGGTGCCGATGGCCGCGCCTTCGACCACCGAGTTGGGCGTGGCGTCGGTATCGGTGGGCGCCGATGGCGGGGCGTCGGTGACGGCGATGGTGAAGGTCTGCGTCGACGAGGTCGCGCCGGCGGTCGCGTGCACGGAGATGGTGTAGGCGTGGCCCGGCGCGCTCTCGTAGTCGAGCTTGGCCGGATCGGCGACGCTGACGACGCCGGTATTCGGATCGATCTTGAAGCCGCCGCCGGATGTGTCGCCGGTCAGCGAGTAGGTGGTTGGCGGGCCGTCCGGATCGACCGCCGAAGCGGTGATGCCGACCAGGGTGTTGGCGGCGGCGCCTTCGACGACGCTGTTGGCGGCGGGACTGACGTCGACCGGCGTAGAGACCGGAACGTCATTGACGTTGATGGTGAAGGTCTGCGAACTGATGCCGCCATGACCATCGCTGGCCTGCACGGAGATGGTGTAGGCGTGCCCCGGGGCGGTCTCGAAGTCGACCTTACCGGAATTGGCGACGGTGACGACGCCGGTGGTGGGATCGATCTTGAAGCCGCCATTGGAGGAATCAGCGGTCAGCGAATAGGTGACGCCGGGGCCGTTGACGTCGGCCGACGATGCGGTGATGCCGACCAGGGTGTTGACGGCGGCGCCTTCATTGACGGCGTTGGCCGCGGCGTTGCTGTCGGTCGGTGTCGAGGGCGGTGCATTGCTGACCGCGATCGTGAAGCTCTGCGACGATACGAAGATGCCGTCGGTTGCCTTCACGTTGACGACGTAGCTGCCGCCGGAACTCTCGAAATCGAGCTTGGTGGGATCGGCAACCGACACCACGCCGGTGTTCGGATCGACCTTGAAGCCCCCATTGGAAGAATCAGACACCAGCGAATAGGTGACCGGAAGGCCGATCAGGCTGTCGGCATGCGCGGTGAGGCCGACCGGGGTATTGGCTGCAGCGCCTTCGACGACCGTGTTGGCACCGGAATTGGTATCGGTCGGCGGCGACAGGAAGCCCGGGACCGGCGGCCACAGCGTGCCGGGAGGGCAGCCGAGGTAGAGATACTGCAGACCATACGTGTCCACGAACGACTGGGCAGCCGGATCGAGGATGATGTGACCGGTCGGATCGAGATGAAGTTCGGGGCGGGTTAAACCACCGATTGTATAAGCCGGTATGGTGGTCATGGGCACTCCTGCGATCGGCCTTGGAAGCCGGTCAATAATTAGAACTGTTGGGTATGATCAGGTGTGAAGCGGTTCACACGTTGAAGTTGACGACGTGCGACCGGAGATCGCATCGGGTCGTCCTCAATTCGAGAAAGCCGCGATGTCCGCGGCGCCTTGTCAGCAGCAAGATCAAATGCGCTTGCCATTACGTAGTCGCCTTCACACACTCACACCGCGACTGAAAACCCAATGAATGTCCGAGAAAAATGCGGCGGCCAAAAAATTTTACAGTTTGGCAACCATGACCGTATTGGCGATATTTCCGAGTGTCAATGTGTGTCCGGATGACATCCGCAGCGTTAACCTTGATTCTGCCCGTGCAGCGGGAGGTAGAGTGCAGGAGCCTGGCCGTTTTTTTCGATCTGCAACCCGGTGGTTTCTCCGTCGAAAGTAGCATCGGACGTTGTGTGACGAATCTGTGAAGTGAACTCGCGCTGTGATTGATTCGAATGATCGGTCTGTGATCTTGCTCCGCCGAAAGGCCAGCCAAACTGTCCCTTTTCGTCGTCACGGCTTCGCGAGCGTGTCGTAAGGCTTTCAGACTACGTAACTATTTGCTTGATCCGACCGCCATCTTGAACAGACTGGGTGGCGGCTACATCTGTGACGTCCACCGCCGGCTTCGCGGCGGTCCATCCGCGATGAATCACTGCAATTTCAATTGCGACTTTCGTAGCCCTGCTTGGTCGGCGTGCGTCGTAGTCTTTGGGGAGAGGGAATTGAGTTCGATTGACAGAACGGAGCGTCCGGCTTCGATCACCGGTGTCGAGCATCGTTCGCTCCGCCGCCGCGCCTTGCTCAGCCGTTGGATGGATTCTCGGCTCGGCCTCGCGCCGATCGGCCTGATGGCCGCGCTGACGCTCGGCGGCTGCGACGACAAGAGCGCGCAATCGCAGGCCGCGCCTCCGCCGCCGCCGGTGACGGTCGCGCAGCCGGTGAAGCGCACGGTCACTGATTGGGACGAGTTCACTGGCCGCTTCGAGGCAATCGAGGAGGTTCAGGTCCGCGCCCGGGTCGGTGGCTTCGTCAACAGCGTCGAGTTCAAGGATGGTGCGATCGTCCATGCCGGCGATCTGCTCTACATCATTGATCCGCGGCCGTTCGAGGCGGTGGTGCTGCAGGCCGAGGGTCAGCTCGCCGACGCGCGCGCCAAGGGCGAGCTTGCCAAGCGTGACCTCGAGCGCGGGTTGAACCTGGTGCAGACCAGCGCGGTCTCGGAGCAGGTCGTCGACCAGCGCCGCCAGGCCTTGCAGGCGGCGCGCGCCGCCGAGACGCAGGCCGAGGGCACGCTAAAGGCCGCGCAGCTCAACGTCGAATTCACCCACGTGCTGGCGCCGATCACCGGCCGCGTCAGCCGGCATCTGGTGACTCCGGGCAACCTGGTGCAGGGCAGCGAGGGCGGGGCGACGCTCCTGACCTCGATCGTGTCGCTCGATCCGATCTACGTCTATTTCGATGTCGACGAGGCGACCTATCAGCGCAACAGCAAGCTGTGGTTCGAAGGCCGGCGGCCGAGCTCGCGCGATACAGCGAACCCGGTGCAGGTGGCGCTGACCGGCGAGACCAAGCCCTCGCATGAAGGCAAGATGGACTTCATCGACAACCGCCTCGACGTCTCCACCGCGACGCTGCGCAGCCGCGCGGTGATCCCGAACCATGATCTTTCGATCCTGCCCGGCCAGTTCGGCCGGGTCCGCATCATCGGCTCGTCGCCCTATGAGGCGGTGCTGATCCCGGACAGCGCCATCGCCACCGACCAGTCGCGCAAGATCGTGTTCGTGGTCAAGGACGACAACACGGTGGAAGCCAGGGCAGTCACGCTCGGGCCGCTCGATGAGGGCCTGCGCGTGATCCGCGAAGGTCTGAAGCCGGAGGACCATGTGATCGTCGACGGGCTGCAACGCGCCCGCGTCGGCGCCAAGGTGACGCCGAAGATGGCGCAGGCTCCGGCGGATGCCAAGCCAGCGGCAGGCGACAAGCCCGCGGAAGCTGCCAAGCCGGCGGCAGGTGCGAAGCCATGAATCTCGGCAGGCTTTCCATCAACCAGCCCATTCTCGCGATGGTGCTGTCGATCGTGCTGCTGATTGTCGGGGCGATCGCCTATCCGACGCTACCGGTCTCGGAATATCCGCAAGTGGTGCCGCCGACTGTCGTCGTCACCACGCAGTATCCGGGCGCCTCGGCGCAGACCGTGTCCGACACCGTCGCCGCTCCGATCGAGCAGGAGATCAACGGCGTCGAGGACATGCTGTATCTCTATAGCCAGGCGACCTCGAACGGCCAGCTCACCATCACCGCGACCTTCAAACTCGGCACCGACCTCGACAAGGCCCAGGTGCTGGTGCAGAACCGCGTCGCGATCGCGCAGCCCCGGCTGCCCGAAGAGGTGCAGCGCAACGGCGTGACCACGCGCAAGAACTCGCCCGACATCCTGATGGTCGTGTTCATGCTGTCGCCGGACGACACGTTCGACCAGCTCTACATCTCGAACTACGCGCTGCTGCAGGTCCGCGACCAGCTGCTGCGGCTCGACGGCGTCGGCGACATCCAGATGTTCGGCGCCCGCGACTACTCGATGCGGCTGTGGCTCGATCCCGACCGGATCGCCAATCTCGGCCTGACCTCGACCGAAGTGCTGGCGGCGATCCGGGCGCAGAACCTGCAGATCGCGGGCGGCCAGATCGCGGAACCGCCGATCGCCGATCGCGCGTTCCAGCCGAACCTCGTCTTCACCGGCCGCCTCAAGGACATCAGGCAGTTCGAGGACATCGTGGTGAAGGCTGGCTCCGACGGCCGTACCGTGCGCCTGCGCGACGTTGCCCGCGTCGAGCTCGGCGCGCTGTCCTACGCCACCAACAGCTTCCTGCTGCGCAAATCGGCGGTCGCGCTGCTGGTGACGCAGCGTCCCGGATCGAACGCGCTCGCCACCGCCAAGAGCATCTCGGACACGATGGAGCGGATGAAGGCGAGTTTCCCGAAGGGGCTCGACTACAATATCGGCTACAACCCGACCGAATTCATCGCCCAATCGGTGCATGAGCTGATCAAGACCATCTACGAGGCGATGGCACTGGTCGTCATCGTGGTGCTGGTGTTCCTGCAGGGCTGGCGGCCCGCGATCATCCCGATCATCGCGATCCCGGTGTCGCTGGTCGGCACCTTCGCGGTGATGGCCGCGCTCGGCTTCTCGATCAACAATCTGACCTTGTTCGGCCTCGTGCTTGCGGTCGGCATCGTGGTCGACGACGCCATCGTGGTGGTGGAGAATGTCGAGCGGCATCTCGAGCATGGCATGTCCAGGCGCGACGCCGCGCTCAAGACCATGGAGGAGGTCGGCGGCGCGCTGGTCTCGATTGCGCTGGTGCTGTGCGCGGTGTTCGTGCCGACGGCCTTCCTCGGCGGCATCTCCGGGCAGTTCTTCCAGCAATTCGCGGTGACGATCGCGGTCGCGACCGCGATCTCCTGCTTCTGCTCACTGACGTTGTCGCCGGCGCTGGCCTCGCAGATCCTGGTTCCGCATGAGGAGAAGCGTCCGCCGGCGCGCTGGAACATCATCGCGCGCGGCTGGGACAGCTTTACCGCGCTTTTCAACCGGGTGTTCGACCGGCTGGCCCACGGCTATGCCGCCGTGGCCGACTTCGTGATCCGGCACACGGTGGTGATGGTCGTGATCTATCTCGCGCTGATCGGCAGCGCCGGCTGGCTGCTCGCGACCACCTCGCAGGGCTTCATCCCGGCGCAGGATCGCGGCTACGTCATCATCTCGGCGCAGCTGCCGGGCGCCGCGTCGCTGGCGCGGACCACGGCCGTGGTGCGCGAGATCGAGCGGATCGCACTGGATACGCCGGGCATCGTTCGCGTCGCGGCGTTCGCCGGCTTCTCCGGCGCGACGCGCACACAGGCGGGCAATGCCGCGGCCCTGTTCCCGGTGTTCGACGAGCCGGAAGCGCGGCTGAAGAAGGGCCTGACGGCGAATGCGATCACCGCCGAATTGCGCAAGCGGCTGGCGGTGATCCAGGGCGCCTTCATCATCGTGATTCCGCCGCCGGCCGTGCCCGGTATCGGCACCGGTGGTGGTTTCACGATCCGCGTCCAGGACCGGCAGGGGCGTGGACCTGAACTGCTGGCCGCCGCGACCGACGAACTGGTGCTGGCTGCACGCAAGTCGCCTGCGCTCACCTCGGTGTTCTCGCCGTATTCGGCGAACACGCCGCAGCTGTTCGTCGATATCGATCGCGTCAAGGCGCAGAAGCTCGGGGTGCCGATCGCCAACATTAACGACACGATACAGACCTATTTCGGCTCGACCTACGTCAACGACTTCAACCTGTTTGGCCGCACCTATCACGTCACCGCCCAGGCAGACCTGCCATTCCGGAAAGACACCCCCGATCTGTCGCGGCTGCGCACCCGCAACGCCGCTGGCGACATGGTGATGCTCGGCAGCATCGTGGACTTCAAGGACGTCTCGGGACCCGACCGCGTCGCGCGCTACAATCTCTATTCGGCGTCCGAATTGCAGGGTGAACCGGCACCGGGCGTCAGCTCGACGAC
This sequence comes from Bradyrhizobium sp. USDA 3364, assembly GCF_054056355.1. Classification (NCBI taxonomy): domain Bacteria; kingdom Pseudomonadati; phylum Pseudomonadota; class Alphaproteobacteria; order Hyphomicrobiales; family Nitrobacteraceae; genus Bradyrhizobium; species Bradyrhizobium sp. USDA 3364. Next base: position 2,206,186 of record NZ_JBSRYG010000002.1, on the reverse strand, counting down.
GGCGCTCAACACCATCAAGAAGCTCGCCGACGAGACGTTGCCGTCGGGCTTCTCGTTCGAATGGACCGACCTGTCCTATCAGCAGGTGACGGGTGGCAATGCCGGCCTCTACGTGTTCCCGATCTGCGTGCTGTTCGTCTATCTGGTGCTGGCCGCGCAATATGGCAGCTGGACATTGCCGTTCGCGGTGATCCTGATCGTGCCGATGTGCCTGTTCGCGGCCACGATCGGCGTGCGCATCATGGGCCAGGACGTCAACATCCTGACCCAGATCGGCTTCGTGGTGCTGGTGGGATTGGCCGCCAAGAACGCGATCCTGATCGTCGAGTTCGCGCGCGACATCGAGCTCGAGGGCCGGCCACGGCTCGAGGCCGTGATCGAGGCGTGCCGGCTGCGGCTGCGGCCGATCCTGATGACGTCATTCGCCTTCATCCTCGGCGTGTTGCCGCTGGTGGTGTCGACCGGGTCGGGCTCGGAGATGCGCCAGGCGGTCGGCGTCGCCGTGTTCTTCGGCATGCTCGGCGTCACCCTGTTCGGCCTGGTGTTCACGCCGATCTTCTACATGGTGGTGCGCAACCTCGCCGAAGGAAAGAACGAGGGCAAGCCGAAGGAACCGGCGGCTGCGGCGGGGTAGTGGGACTTGGCGTTCCACGGCAGCAAGTCTTTCCCCGTCATCCTGAGGTGCGAGCCCTTGCGAGCCTCGAAGGATGCACGGCCACTAGCCGGGCCGTCGACCCTTCGAGACGCGCGTTCCGCGCTCCTCAGGGTGACGGGGAATTACGAGCACGCGTCGCCGCAAGCCCATACTTTTGGCTGAGCGGAAAGAGATGGGCAGGCGCGGGGTTATAAAATAATGTCGCGCCGATTTTTTCATATAAAAGCTGCCGGGAGAGCATAACGATGAAGTCGGGATTTTTGGCCGCGGTTGCGGCGTGCAGCCTGATGCTGGCGGCGCCGGCGATGGCGCAGGGCGTCAAGATCGGTATCCTGAACGACCAGTCCGGCGTCTACGCCGATTACGGCGGAAAGTATTCGCTCGAAGCGGCGCGCATGGCGGTCGAGGATTTCGGCGGCGAGGTGCTGGGCCAGAAGATCGAAATCGTGACCGCCGACCATCAGAACAAGCCGGATCTTGCGACCGCGATCGCGCGGCGCTGGTACGAGGTCGAGAACGTCGATATGATCACCGAGCTCACCACCTCATCGGTCGCGCTCGCGGTGCAGGAGCTGTCGAAGGAAAAGAAGAAGATCGACATCGTGGTCGGCGCGGCGACCTCGCGCATCTCGGGCGACGCCTGTACGCCGTACAGCTTCCATTGGGCCTATGACACCCGCGCGCTCGCTGTTGGGACCGGCGGCGCGCTGACGGAAGCGGGCGGCAACACCTGGTTCTTCCTGACCGCCGACTACGCCTTTGGCTACGCGCTGGAAAAGGACACCAGCGACATCGTCGCGTCGAAGGGCGGCAAGGTGGTCGGTTCGGTCCGCGTGCCGCTCAACTCGTCGGACTTCTCGTCCTTCCTGCTGCAGGCGCAGAGCTCGAAGGCGAAGATCATCGGGCTCGCCAATGCCGGCCTCGACACCACCAACTCGATCAAGCAGGCGGCCGAGTTCGGTATCGTGCGCGGCGGCCAGAAGCTTGCCGGCCTGCTGATGACGCTGTCGGAGGTGCACGGTCTCGGGCTCGAGGCGGCGCAGGGTCTCGTGCTCACCGAGGGCTTCTACTGGGATCACGACGATGCATCGCGCGCCTTCTCCGAGCGCTTCTTCAAGCGCACCAGCCGGATGCCGAGCATGATCCATGCCGGCACCTATTCGGCGACGCTGAGCTACCTCAAGGCGGTCAAGGCCGCCGGCACCAAGGACAGCGATGCGGTCGCCGCCAAGCTGAAGGAGCTCCCGGTCGATGACGCCTTCGCCAAGGGCAAGGTGCTCGCGAACGGCCGCATGGTGCACGATCTCTATCTGTTCGAGGTCAAGAAGCCCTCGGAATCGAAGAAGCCCTGGGACTATTACAAGCAGATCGCCGTGGTGCCCGGCGACAAGGCATTCTTCACCGCCAAGGAAAGCGGCTGTCCGCTGACGAAGTGATGGTGGTGTCGTCCTGGCGAAAGCCAGGACCCATTACCCCGGCTGGATGTTGTTGCATCACGCCGTGGCCATCAGATTGCCCATAACCACGCCCTGTGGTTATGGGTCCTGGCCTTCGCCAGGACGACGGCGGTGGTTGTTGCCCGATCGCGTCTTCAATGCACCAGCCGCCACACCGCGCCGCCGAGCGCGCCGGCCCACAGGATGATCGAGGCCGTCGCCTGGATCGCGAAGCCGGGGGTGCGCTTGGGCACCGCCTCGCGATAGCCGAGAAAATAGACGATGCGGCCGACGATCCAGAGCAGGCCGACGATCGCGGCCCAGGGATCGCCGACATAGACCGCGAACAGCCACAGCGACGGCAGGAAGATCACCGACCATTCCAGCGTGTTCATCTGGATGCGGTAGATGCGCTCGAAATCCGCATTGCCTGATATGGCCGGCAGCTTCACGCCGTAGCGGATGCGGGCGCGCGCGACCTGGGTGGCGAAGAAGAAGTACAATGCAACTGCAAGGCAGGTGACGATGGCCGTGTAGGGATACATGTCAGGCGTGTCCTCTGGTTTTCGTTGGCCCCATGCCATGACGGAGCAGAAGCGGCCGTTGTGACATGCCGACGATGTCCTAGTGTCCCGAATCCGAAGTTCGCATCATTTGCCGCACCTTCGGAGCGAACTTCGGATTCGATAAGGACACTAGCAAGCTTATGATTCTAGTGTGCTTTATGAATGCGAAGTTCGTGAAAGTGGCTGCCGCGAAATCGCACGAACTTCGCATTCAGCACACTAGTACCCCGTCATCTCAAGATAACCCAACCCGGCGTGGCTGCCTGTGAAGTGGATCGGGCCCTCCCAATAGGGGAAGCTGGTTCCCATCCAGGCCTTCGGATTGAGCGGCGTGGTCTCGATGGCGAGGCCGCGCGCGGGCAGGGTGATGCGCCACGATGTCGGCAGCTTGCGGCCGCCCACCTCGGCGGTTGTGACCGGCATGATGCTGTTGCTGGCGGCGGCGATCTCGGCCGAGCGGCCGTCCGGGGTGATCCAGTTCCCGAACAGGTTTTCGCGGCCGTCCTTCTGGCGCAGCCGGTACAGCATCAACTTCTCGTCGCCGGGCAGATGCAGCGAGAACCAGTCCCAGCCGGTCTGGTCGGCCGCGAGCGGCTGGCTGCTCCATTCGCGATCCATCCAGGCCATGCCGGCGACGTCGACCGGCTTGCCGTCGATTACGATGCGGCCCGCCGCCGTGTAGAACGGCTGGCTGTAATAATAGGAGGCCTGGCCGCGATCCGATTTGCGGCTGTAGCCATGGTCGCCTTGCAGCACCAATGCACGGTCGGCATCGAGGCGGAGCGCGGTTGAGAAGTCGGCGGCGGAGGCCTTGAGCTCGAGCGGCGCAACGCGCCGCGCGTCGAAGTCGTTCAGCCCGCGCATCTCCCAGGCATCGATCCAGGCGTGGAACGGCGTGACGTCGACACCGGCCTGCTCGACGCCGCCGCGCGCAAACGTCTCGCTGAAGCGATGCGTGGTGGCGCTGGTCACCGCCGCATGACCCATCCAGAGCTGCCGGTTGGCCCATCCCTCGGCCGGTCCGCCCGGCTTCATCGCCTGCCGGAACAGCGTCCATTGCGCGCCATAGGCCGCGCCGTTCGCATCGGAGAGATTCGCCGTCACGTACCACCACTCGATTCGGAACTCGGGATGCGGGCCGTGATCGGCGGGAAATGCGAACGGCTTGCCCGGCGTGACGGAGGCGAATCCCTCGGCGTTTTCGCCGAGCCCGGCAAAGCCCTGCGCAAGAGCCTTGCCGCCGAGTGCCAACGCCAGCGCGCCGCCGGCAAAGGCGCGACGCGTGATGGCGGCGCTAGCGCTCATTGACGAAGGTCCGGATCAGGGTGGCCGGCTGCATGCGGGCCAGTCTAGCAACCGGCAGCGACGCGGCACAGAGTGCTGCAGCCATCGCGACCGCAAGCAGCTCGATCAATTGCAACGGAAAGACGTGGAAGGGCAGCCGCCAGCCGAACGCCTTCACGTTCACGATCGCAAGCAGGCACCACGCCACCAGAAGGCCAAGCGGCAACGCGAACAGCGCGGTGATCAGCGCGACCGCCATGGTCTTCAGCAGTTCGAGCGCCGCGAGCCGGCGCCGCGTCAGCCCGATCGCCCATAGCGGCGCCAGTTGCGGCAGCCGCGAATTGGCGAGCGTGAGCAGGCTGGTCAGCAGCGCGATGCCGGCGACGCCGAGCGTGAAGGCGTTGAGCGCCGCCGTCACCGAGAAGGTGCGGTTGAACACCCGCCTCGATTCCCGCTTCATCGTGGCCTGGTCGGCGACGTTGCGGTCGTCGAGGCCGAACTGCTCCTGCAACGCCGTGATCAGCGGCGCGATCTGATCGGGCGCGACGCGCAGGCCAAGGCGCGTCTGCGGCGTCTGCGGGAAGCGCCGCGTCAGCGCGGCGAAATTGACCGCGATCTGGCCCTTGGGATTGCCGTAATCGGCATAGATGCCGACGATCTCGAGCGGCCAGTTGCCGCCGGGGGCGGGCACCTCGATGTGATCGCCGATCGCAAGCTTCAACCGCCGCGACAGCTGCTCGCTGACGAGGCAGGTGTCGCCCGGCCGCAGCCTGACCCAGGCATTCGCGGTGCTCTCGAGCAACGGCCAGTTGTCGCGATAGGTGGTGTGGTCGGGCAGGCCGAGCACCTCGATCGGCGCGCCGCCGAGCTGGGTGTCGGCGCGGCCGCCCGGCAGGATGGCTTGCACCTCCGGCCGGTCGCGCAGCCAGGCCTTGATCTCCGTCGCCTGCTTGTCGCTGGCGGCGCTGATATAGACGTCGGCGGCGAGGCGGCCGTCGAGCCAGACCAGGAAGGTGCGGCTGAAACTCTCCACCATGGTGCCGACGCCGACATTGACCGCGAGCGCGAGCAGCAGCGCCATCAGCGCCAGCGACAGACCGGATAGCTGCTGGCGGCTGTCGGCCCAGAACCAGATGCCGACCGGCTGCCGCGCGCTTCGCTGGCCGACTGCGAGCGCGATCTGCAGCACCATCGGCAGGATCAACGCCGCGCCGAGCATCAGCGCGGCCAGCACGGCGAAGCCCGCGATCAGGGAATCGCCGAACTGGATCAGCGCCGCGGCGACCGCAAACACCGCGACCGCCGCCGCGCTCTGGAACATCAGCCAGCGACGCTGCGCCTGCTGCCAGGCCTGCGGCTGTGCGGTTGCCAGCACCGGCATCCGGATCGCCTTGGCAAGGCTCGCGGCGGCCGCGGCGAGCGCGCCGAGAATGCTGATGGCGATGCCGGCGAACCACCAGACCGGCTTCAGCGAAAGCTGGCCGGGAATCTGCGCGCCATAGAGCCCGCGCAGCGAGGCCGCGACGTCGGGCAGCAACGCCGCCGCGATGAAATAGCCGCAGACGAGGCCGATCAGGCCGGCGACCAGCGCCAGCGACACCAGCTCGATGACAAGGACGGTGTTGAGCATCCGCGCCGACACGCCGCAGGCGCGCAGCGTCCGCAGCATCGGCAGCCGCTGCTCGAAGGCGAGGCCGATCGCGGAGTTGACGATGAACAGGCCGACGAAGAACGACAGCAAGCCGAAGGCGGTGAGGTTGAGATGGAAACTGTCAGTCAGGCGTTCGAGGTCGCTCTCCGCGCTCGGCTCGACCAGGCGGAGTTTTTCACCCGCCACGCTATCGAGCGCTGCGTGCGGAGCTTTCGATTTGCCGACCAGCAGGCGCGACACCTGGCCGGGCATTTTCAGAATGTCCTGCGCGATGCCGATATCGACCACCAGCGCGCCGGGCGCGAGCTCGGCCTGCACGCGCAGCGGCGGCAAGGTCGTGCCGTTGGCCTGCGGCCGCTCGCCTTCCTTGAGGCCGAGATCGCGCAGCGTCTCCGGCGCGACAAGCATTTCGCCGGGCGGCGTGACGAAGGCTTGCAGGCTGCCGCGTCCCACCGCCGGCGCGTTGCCGACCTCGGACGGCAGCGTCACCGGCTCGATGCCGAGCAGGCGGAAGCTGCGGCCATCGATCTGGACGCGGCCCTCCAGCATCGGCGACACCGGCCAGCCGGCGCGGCGCAGATCGACGAACAGACTTTGCGGGAAGGTCGCGCTGTCCTTGCCGACGAGGACCGCGGTGCGCGAACCGCCGAAGGTCGCGGCGGCACGGTCATAGGCGATCCGCGCCTGCTGGTTCAGCGCCTGCACGCCGCTCCACAGCGCGGTCGCCGAGATCAGCCCGATCAGCAGCGTCGCAAGCTGCATCGGATGCCGCCGCCAGTGGCTGAGCAGCACAGCGAGGATCCAGAGCGCCCTGGAGCCTCTTCCGTTCCGATTGGATCGGAACGGGGCTCCAGATTCTTGCTTTGACGCGTTTTCTTCACGCGAACCGGTATCCACTTCGCTCGAAAACGCTCCGGTCACGTAATCACCCCGGCGTGCAGGTTGACCTGTCGGTCGAGCGTCGCGGCGAGCCGCGCGCTGTGGGTGACCATCAGGAAGCCGCAGCCGGTGCGAACGACCAGATCGCGCGCGAGATGCAGCACCTCGTCGGCGGTATCCTCGTCGAGATTGCCGGTGGGCTCGTCGGCGAGCAGCAGCAGCGGCTTCGGCGCCAGCGCGCGGCCGATCGCGACGCGCTGCTGCTGGCCGCCGGACAATTGCTCGGGATAGCGCTTGAGGAAATTCTTGAGGCCGAGGCGCTCGACCAGCTCATCATGCCAGGCCGCATCGTGCCGGCCGGCAATGCGCGACTGGAAGATGAGATTGTCTGCAACCGTCAGGCTCGGGATCAGGTTGAACTGCTGGAAGACCAGGCCGAGCCGGTCGCGGCGCAGCTCGGCGCGGCCGGCATCGTTGAGCCCGGAGACGATGCTGTCGGCGAGGGCGATCTCGCCGCTGTCGGCGGCATCGAGCCCCGCGATCAGATGCAGCAGCGTGCTCTTGCCGCTGCCGGATTCGCCGGTCAGCGCCACGCTCTCGCCGGTTGCAACGGCAAGGTCGACGCCGCGCAGCACCGCGACGTCTTCACCGGCAGAGCGGTAACTCTTGGTCAGGCCGGTGACGCGAAGCACCGCGGCGGTCTGGTCAGATGAAGCGATGGCCGTGCCTCATTGCGGCTTCTGGTATTTCAGGACGAACTCGTCGATCGGCACCGGCGCCTTGAAGACGGGAATGTCCTTCGGGTCCTCCGCATGATGCAGGAAATCGCCCTCGGCGACCAGCTTGAAACCGGCGGCCTCGATCTCCTGCTTCAGGGTGCTCTCCTCGATCCGGTGCAGCGTCTTGGCGACACTGGTGCCTTCGCCTGGCTTGGCGGAATGGTCCGCGATGACGAGGTAACCGCCCGGCTTCAGCGCGGCGAACATCTTCTTGTTCATCACGGCGCGATCGACCGGCAGATACGAGATGTCGTGATAGAAAAAGAAGAAGGTGATCATGTCGAGGTCCTTGACCTCGGGCGGGATCGGGTCGTCATAGTCGCGCACCACATGGACCACGTTCTTCATCGCGGGCGCCTTGGCGCGGGTGTCGAACTTGTCCTTCACGAAGCGCTCGAGCACGGCCGCCGAATCCTGCGCGTAGACCTTGCCCGACGGGGCGACGGTGCGGGCCAACAATTCGGTGCTGTAGCCGGCGCTCGCCGCCATGTCGAGGATGGTCATGCCGGGCTTGACGTCGGCAAAGGCGAGCATCTTGGCGGGCTGGCGGCGCTGGTCGACCTGGCGATCCGCGTCGCTGCGATCGGGGGCGGCAACGATCGCGGCGTAGTCGGGGCTTGCGGTGTCGTCCGCGCGGACGGCCGTCGCAGCGAGGAGGGCGGTGGACGCGAACGCAGTGCAGGCGATCGCGCGAAGGATCAATCTGTTCATGAAATAACCCAACCTTTAGTAACCTTGGCTTTTCGTGGCTCCCGAACATAGCAGCGCCTCCATGACAGATCACCGCTTCGCGGCCACGACGACGCGATCGTGATCGGCCGTGACAGGCGCGGCGGGTCGTGCGACCCCCGGGAAAATGCGTTGTTGCGTTGCGCGGCGAGGCGTGGCTAGCATCGCCGATCGGGGCCGATTTTACGAAGCCCAAAACGAAACGACGGGGAGCCAGACATGACAACGCAGCCGACGCCCAAAGGGATGTCAACGGGGACGCCCAAAGGCGCCTGGACAATCACCTTCCTCCTGTTCCTGTTCATGGTGGTGAACTTTGCGGACAAGATCGTGGTCGGGCTCGCCGGCGTCCCGATCCGGAAGGAGATGGGTCTCACTCCGGAGCAGTTCGGCGATCTCGGCTCGTCCTTCTTCTACCTGTTTTCGATCTCTGCGATCGTGGTCGGCTTCATCGTCAACCGCGTTGATACGCGCTGGGTGCTGCTGATCCTCGCGGTGATCTGGTCGCTGGCGCAATTTCCGATGATCGGCACCGTGAGCCTCACGACGCTGATGATCTGCCGTATCATCCTCGGCGCCGGCGAGGGACCGGCCTTCTCGGTCGCCGCGCACGCGATCTACAAGTGGTTTCCGGACGAGAAGCGCACGCTGCCGACCGCGATCCTGTCGCAGGGCTCGGCGTTTGGCGTGATCCTCGCGGTGCCCGCGCTGAACTGGATCATCGTCAATCACAGCTGGCATCACGCGTTCGGCGCACTCGGCATCGTCGGCCTGCTCTGGACCGTTGCCTGGTTCGCGCTCGGCAAGGAAGGGCCGCTGGTCTCGACGACAGCCGTCGCCGCCGACGAGCCGCGGATTCCTTACCTGAAGCTGTTGACGTCGCGCACCTTCGTCGGCTGCGTGATCGCGACCTTCGGCGCCTATTGGGCGCTGTCGCTCGGGCTGACCTGGTTCACGTCCTTCATCATCGAGGGGCTCGGCTTCTCGCAGCAGCAGGCCGGCTTCGTCTCGATCCTGCCCTGGATCTTCGGCGCGACGATCGTGCTCCTCACCGGCTGGATCTCGCAGCTGATGCTGGCGCGCGGCTTCACCACCCGCGGTGCGCGTGGCGTGCTCGGCGCGGCGCCCTTGGTCCTTGGCGGCTGCATTCTCGCGACGCTGCCCTATGCGCCGCCGGGCGGGGTGATGATCGCAGCGCTGGTGATCGGCTCCGGCCTGTGCGGCTCGATCTATGTGGTGTGCCCGCCGATGCTCGGCGAGTTCACGCCGGTGTCGCAGCGCGGCGCGGTCATCGCGATCTACGGCGCGCTGTACACGATCTCCGGCATCCTGGCGCCGATGGTGATGGGCAATGTGATCCAGCATGCCGCCACGCCGATGGCAGGCTACATGACCGGCTTCACCATCAACGCCGCGATCATGGTGGGATCGGGCCTGCTCGGCCTGCTGCTGTTGTGGCCTAACACCGAGCGGGCGCGGCTGACCGGTCAGGCGCAACCGTCGGGCACGATCAAGGGCGCAATGTCGCCGACGTAAACGGGAGCGTTGCCCCTGCCCTGGGGAGGGTCGGATCACATTGCGCTTCGCTCCGTGCGCAACGACCCTCCCTCTCCAGGGGAGGGTGAAGTGGCGTCACGGTTTGTATCAATGTCGAGCGCCGGTAGCCCGGATGAAGCGGAGCGAAATCCGGGGGCACTCTGCCCGCGGATGGGGCCTATCCCGGATTGCGCTTCGCTGCATCCGGGGTACGCACCGATCGCTGCCTCTATCTCAATTCAATCCGCGCGCGCCGCGGACGAGCTTGCCCGGCCGTGCGCCGGTGGCCTTGCCGCCGCGCTGAGTCACCACGCCTGAGACGATCGTCGCGTCGTAGCCGTCGACCTGTTGCAGCAGGCGGCGGCCGCCGACGGGAAGGTCGTAATGCACCTTCGGCGGGTGCAGGTGCAGCCGGTCGTAATCGATCACGTTGACGTCGGCCTTGAAGCCCGGCGCGATCACGCCGCGATCATGCAGGCCGACCGACAGCGCGGTCTTGCGTGACTGCGCCGCGATCACGAACGGGATCGAGAGCTTGTCGCCGCGGCTGCGGTCGCGCGTCCAGTGCGTCAGGAGATAGGTCGGGAAGCTGGCGTCGCAGATGATGCCGCAATGCGCGCCGCCGTCGGACAGGCCGGGCACGGCGCTGGGCTCGCGCAGCATCTCGTGCACGGCGTCGAGATTGCCGTCGGCATAATTCAGGAACGGCACGTAGAGCATGCCGCGGCCTTCGTCGGTCAGCATCGCGTCATAGGCGAGATCTTCCGGTTGCCGGCCCTGGCGTCGCGCCTGCGGGCCGAGCGCATTCTCCGGCGGCTGTTCATAGTCCGGCGGATTGCCGAGCAGATACATCTTGTCGTAGTTCGGCCGGAAGAACAGCGGATCGTCGGTCGCGGTCGCGCTCTCGCTCAGGATCGCGGCGCGTACCTCGGGCCGGCGCAGATGCGCGAGCCGCTCGGTCAGCGGCAATTTTGCGATCTCGCGATAGCTCGGATGGGTCTGGAACGGATTGCGCGACAATTCGAGCCCGAGCAGCAGTCCGACCGGGCGAGCCGCGATCTGGGTCGTGATCGACAGGCCGCGGGCGGCGGCCTGATTGATCGTGTCCATGGTCTGCCGCCAGCGCCGTGGTGCCTTGTCGGCCTGGGCGACCGAGAACGAGATCGGACATTTTGTGTTCTCGGCGACCCGCAGCATCATCGGCAGGTCTTCGTGGACGGTGCTCTGGTCGAGCACGAATTGCAGCACGCTGCGGCCGACGCCGTGCATCGCGCCGGCGATCGCGGTCAGTTCGTCTTCGCCGGCCTTCAGGGTCGGCGTGTAGTCGCCGGTCGAGGTGCGGTGATTGAGCGTGCGCGAGGTCGAGAAACCCAACGCGCCCGCACGCACCGCGTCGCCGGCGAGCGCCGCCATCTGTTTGTTGTCCTCGGGCGTTGCCGGATCGCGGCGCGCGCCGCGCTCGCCCATCACATAGACGCGCAGCGCCGCGTGCGGCAGCTGCGCACCGATATCCATGTCGAAGCTGCGCTTCGACAGCCATTCCATGTAGTCGGGGAAGCTCTCCCACGCCCAGGGAATGCCGGCGGAGAGCACCGGCTCCGGAATGTCCTCGACGCCTTCCATCAACTGGATCAGCCTGTTGTGGTCGCTCGGCCGGCACGGCGCGAAGCCGACGCCGCAATTGCCCATGATCGCTGTGGTGACGCCGTTCTGCGAGGACGGCGTGATGTCCTGGCTCCAGGTCACCTGGCCGTCGTAATGCGTGTGGACGTCGACGAAGCCCGGCGCGACGAGCTTGCCGCGCGCGTCGATCTCTTCCTTGCCCTTTGCCGAGACTTTGCCGACTTCAGTGATCTTGCCGCCTGAGATCGCGACATCGGCTTCATAGAGGTCGCCGCCTTTGCCGTCAGCGATCGTGCCGCCGCGGATCACGAGGTCTGGGGTCGAGGTCATGGCATTTCATCCCGAGGCTGTTTTTGATTGTCCGGCATCATGGGTGACCCCTTGATGCTGTCAACCAGCGCCGATGAAGCTCTGGGATGCGCTGGCAGGTCTTCGCGCTCTGGCGTTGCCGCCCGGCGGAAATTTGTTCCACCGGGCAAGACCACCGCTGATCTATCGTGTGCCGAAGAAGGCCGTCTTCTGGGTCTCTTCGGCTTGCAGCCTGGCGCGCACGCGCATCAGATCCTTCCAGCCGATATAGCCGACCAGGCGCTGGTCCTCGCGCGAGATCACAGGCAGATGCGAGATGTTGACCTGCATCAGGCGATCGGCGAGCCGATCGAGATATTCATCGGGATAGGCGACGGTGATCTTGCTGCCCGCCAGCAATTGGCCGAGCGTCGCGGTGCGATGCTTGCCGGCGCGGCGCCAGCGCAGCACCGATGGCGGGTCGATCACGCCGAGCACGTGATGGTTGGCGTCGACGACCGGGAAGCTCGGATGACTGGTCTTCGGGTTGGTCAGGAACGCTGCCGCGCCATGCAATGTCATGGTGTCGGAGACGCTGTCGACCGCCTTGGTCATGACGTCGCGCACCCGCGTCAGCGCGAATGGATCGACGCGGTACTCGCGCACCAGATGGTGGCCGCGCCGCGCCACCTTCTCGGTCAGGATCGAGCGCCGCATCAAGAGCACCGTGACGCCATGCGCGCTGCAACAGGCTGCGATCAGCGGCAGCAGCACGTGGGTGTTGCCGGTGAGCTCGACCGCGAAGAAGGTCGCGGTCAAGGGTGACCGCATCGTGCCGCCCATCGTCGCCGCCATCGCCAGCAGCGCCCAGAAGCCGGGGCTTGCCGCCGGCAGATAACCGCTCAGCGCGGTCCCCATCGCACCGCCCATGATCAGCAGCGGCGCCAGCACGCCGCCCGAGGTGCCGGAGCCGAGCGCGACCGACCAGATCACGGCCTTCACGACGAGCAGCAGCAGCGCCGCCTTCAGCACCACGTCGCCGCGGAGCATCGACGCCAGATTGTCATAGCCGACGCCGAGCGCCTGCGGCTCGATCAAGCCGCCGAGACCCACGACCAGGCCGCCGATCAGCGGCCACCACATCCAGTGGATCGGCAATTTGAGGAAGATGTCCTCGCAGCCGTAGACGAGTTGCGTGAGCACGCCGGACAGCAATCCGGACAGGATTCCGATCAGCATCCAGGTACCGAGCTGGAGCAGCGAGATGTCGACGCTGCCGGTGAACGGAAACAGCGGCGCCGGCATGTGCAGGAAGGTGCGGCCGACGGCGGCCACCACGGCGGCGACGGTGACGGGAATGAAGCTGCGCGGCGTCCATTCGAACAGCAGCAGTTCGACCGCGAGCATGATTGCCGCAATCGGCGTTCCGAACACCGTGGTCATCCCTGCGGCGGCGCCCGCCACCAGCAGGGTCTTGCGCTCGTTGTCCGTCACCGGGAGCATCTGTGCGATCAGCGAGCCGATCGCGCCGCCCGTCATGATGATCGGGCCTTCGGCGCCGAACGGGCCGCCAGTGCCGATCGAGATCGCCGACGACAGCGGCTTCAGGATCGCGACCTTGGGGTCGAGCCGGGAGCGGCCGAGCAGAATCGCCTCGATCGCTTCCGGAATGCCGTGGCCGCGGATCTTCTCGCTGCCGAAGCGCGCCATCAGGCCGATGATCAGCGAGCCCGCGACCGGCACCAGCACGGTCCAGAGGCCGAGCGGCGAATCCTGCAGTCTTAGATCCGCGAAGCTGAATTGGCCGAAATAGGCGATGTTGGTGGCGAGCTTGATCAGCTCGAGCAATCCCGCACCGGCCAGGACGCCGGCGGCTGAGACAAACACGGCGATGGCCGAGATCACAACGACGCGCGGATCGGTCGTGAAATCGCTCAGAAGGTGGCTGGCCTTGTCGCTGATCTTGGTGCTGGTGTTGGCGGAGGCGTTCGATTTGGTGGAGATGACGCTCATTGGTGACGTAAGGCTCGGCTGAAATGGATGCCGCGTCATATCGCATTACGATATAATTACAAGCAGGCGGCCTCGAATGGCAGCGTTGAAAGCATCGAGAACGCGCGGCGCGCGTTTCTTCCCCTCTGGATGGCGGTGCAATTTCATGCAACTTCAAATCGTAAATTTGGATACAATTTGCCGCCAATGCGCGGGATTTGCCTTGTCATGGTCATGAAACCTTCATACACCCCACTCTGGGGGCGTTATCATTGGATGAGCGGCGGCCGGTCGTGACCGAGGCAAGCACTGCCATTGCAATCGGGCATGGCGATCAGGCGGAAATCGAACTCAAATTGCTGGCGCCGCAAGGTAGCCTCGAAAAACTCCGCGAGGCACCCTGCATCGTGCAGCATGCGCGCAACCGCGGCGCATTCCACCGGCTGGAGACGGTGTATTACGACACGCCGGAGCGCCTGCTGTTTCAGCATGGCATGTCGCTCCGCGTGCGGCACAGCGGCAAGCAATTCATCCAGACACTGAAACTGGCACCCAATGGCGGGCGGCCCCTGATGCGGCGCCAATGGGAGGTGCCGATCGAGGGCCTTACCCCCGATCTGACGCGATTCCCCGCCGACGAGGTCGGCGATCCCATGGCGGCGCTGAGCAACGACGCGCTGGTGCCGGTTTTCGTGACAAAGGTGCGCCGGCACGCGCGGCAGCTCGATCTGCCCGATGCGTCGGTTGAAGTTGTCTTCGACGAGGGGACGATCGAGGCCGCTGCGCGCCAGGAGGTCCTGTCGGAGATCGAGCTTGAACTGAAGAGCGGCAATGCCGGCGTTCTGTTCGATCTCGGTGCGCAATTGCTCGACGCCGCGCCGCTGCAGATTGGCACGCGCAGCAAGGCCGAACGGGGCTATGCGCTTGCGTTTGATGTCGCGCCATCGGCCGCGAAAGCCGAGTCGTCAGGGATCACCCCCGAGCTTGTGGTCGACGACGTCATCGCACTGCTGGTGGGCTCCTGCTGGCATCATCTTCTGAAAAATCACGCGGTGGCCGAACAGGGTTCGGACCCCGAAGGCGTGCACCAGATGCGGGTGGCCTTGCGGCGCTTGCGGACGATCTGCGTGCTGTTCCGGCGCGATATTCCGTCGCCGGCATTTCTGGCGCTCGACAGCGAAGCAAAATGGCTGATGCGGCAACTCGGCCAGACCCGGGATTGGGACGTGTTCGCCGAAACGACGATCGCCCGCCTGGTCAAGGCGGCTCCGGATATCGACCTGGATGGCCTGCGCCAGGCGGTCGACCAGCAGCGCAAGTCGAGCTACGGCGCCCTGCATGGCGTTCTGGCCGATCCGCGTTGCAGCCGCTTCCTGCTCTCGCTCGGGCATCTGGCGGAGCGCCGCGGCTGGCGCAACGAGATCGACAGTGAGGCGCTGGCTGTGCTGTCGCAGCCGATGCGGGTGCTCGCGGATCAGATTCTGGAACGGCTGCATCGCAAGACATTGAAGCGCGGTGCGCGCTTCCGGCGGCTCGATATCCATGCGCAGCACAATCTCAGGATCAATCTGAAGAAGTTGCGCTATGCGGCCGAGTTCTTCCTGCCGCTTTATGCCGCCCACGCACCGGCGAAGCGCTACGTGAAGCGGCTCGCCGGGCTGCAGACCAGCCTGGGGCGGGTGTGCGACATCGGGAGCACGCGCGTGCTGCTTCATTCCATCCGCCAGGACGACCAGCCGTCGCTTCATCTCGGTATCGGTGCGATGGCCGGCTGGCTGGCCCGCGATCAGATCGCGGTGGCAAAGACGCTGCGCAAGACTTGGCGGCGCTTCAAGACGACGCCGGCATTCTGGGGCCGGTGAGTCCGGCAACGGTAGTCGTCCGCCACACCTCCCATGGAGGTTGGCTCGATACGCGGCTGGCCCGCGGCGCCATCACCGCGTGGGAAGCCGGACTTGGTCGTCGGGCAAGGCTGGCTCCGTCGACGCACCGGCTCCGGCGCTGTCCAAAGCTGTTTCCTGACCAATCGGAATATGCGGCGCACTGCTTACCACGACCGGATTGTCGTCGTCGGCGTGGCTTATGAGCGTTTCAAGAAACAGGAAAAATTTCTCAGAAAGCACAATAACCTCCCCCGATTCGGAAGAGTCGAAATCAAGCTAGTGCTTCGAAGCGGCATGCGCCAGTCGTCGTGGCGCAAAACCCCGCCAATAAGCGGCGATTGCCGGCGGTTCGCGGGTCAGGGCGATCCGGGCGCGGCCGCCCTAACGGGCCTGCGCCTGGATTGCAGCTTCGGAGGCCTGCGGCTTGCGCTCGGTGACCAGCGCGAGCAGCACGGTCAGCACCATGAAGACCACCGAGGTGCCGAACACCCAGCGCGGCATGTGCTGGTCCATGATCCAGCCGAACAGCAGCGGGCTGACGATGCCGCCGAAGTTGAAGCCGGTGGAGACGATGCCGAAGGCGCGGCCGGCGGCACCGGGAGGCGCCGCGTTGCGCACCATCATGTCGCGGGACGGCGCGATCACGCCGCCGAGGAACCCGGCAAGCCCCATCGCGAGCGTCAGCGCCACCGGCGGCAGGTTCGCCATCGCAATCAGGAGCACGAGCACGGCATTGGCCGCGAAGCACCCCGCGGCGACCTGGCTGTGGCGATGGGTCCAGTCGGCGAGATAGCCGCCGGCGAGCACGCCCGCCGCGCTGGCGCCGAGGAATGCGGTCAGCGCGATGTTGGCGGTCGAGAACGACGCGCCGTAGCCGCCCATCAGCGCGACCACGCCGAAATTGTTGATGCCCGAGGTCGACAGGCTGAGCAGCGTGAAGAAGGCGGTCAGCACCATCAGCGCCGGCGTGATCACGCTGGCCTTCGGAGCGGCGTCGTCCTTGGCCTTGCCCTTGTTGGCGCCGGCGTCGGGAATGCCGAGCACGATCAGGAACAGCGCCACCAGCGGACCGATCGCGCCGGCCACGATCAGCGCGCCGAGGCCGCCGATCGATGCAACCAATGCGGCCATGATCGCCGGCGCCACCGCGCCGCCGAGGAAGCCGGCAAAGGTGTGGATCGAGAAGGCGCGGCCCATCCGCGCCTCGTCCATATGGGCCGAGAGGATCGCGTAGTCGGCCGGATGATAGACGCTGTTGGCGAGGCCGAGCAGCACGGCGCAGACGATCAGCGAGGTGTAGCTCAGATGCAGGCCGAGCCCGATCAGCGCGCAGCCGCCGACGGTCAGCCCGATCAAGAGGATCTTGCGCGCGCCGATATGGTCGGCGAGGTAGCCGATCGGCGCCTGGGTCAGGCCGGAGACCACCGCGAACACGGTCAGCGCCAGGCCGAGTTCGACATAGCCGACGCCGAGTTGCTGCTTCAGGAACGGGAACAGCATCGGCAGCACGAAGATATGGAAATGGCTGACCCAATGGGCGACCGAAATCCCCGTCAACGTGCGCAGTGCGCTGTCGGCTTTCGCTTGCTGCGGTGCAGCCAGAACGTCGACCATTCCTGAGACAACCCCGATTCCAGAAGCGTTTTCGAGCGAAGCGGGCACCGGTTCGCGTGAAGAAAACGCCCCAAATGAAAGCAACGCCCGGCAGGGCCCGCCGAAAATAGAGACTGGCCGCTAATTGTCCATGAACGCAGGCGCATGGCTGCCCCCGGCGCGGGCGTGCCGGATCGACACATGCGGCATTAAAGGCGGCGACAAAGCGTGGCGGCGCGGTGATGATCGGCCATGATCGACGCCAAAAAGCAGCTCCGGGTGCTGGTGTCGGAGGGCTCCAGCACCTCCGGCCGCGAGGCGATCACGATCCTGGGGCTGGCCGGCCATCACGTCGAAGTCTGCGATCCCTCGCGCTGGTGCCTGGCGCGCTACTCCCGCTTTGTCCGCAAGTATCACCATTGTCCGCCTTTGCGCACCGATCCGGCCGGCTTCCTCGGCTTCGTCGAGTGGCTGTTGGCGGCGCAGCATTTCGATGTGCTGCTGCCGACCCACGAACAGGGCTTCCTGTTCGCGCGCGCCGCGGCACGGCTGACGTCGCACACCGGCCTGGCGCTGCCGGATTTCGCCTCCTATCGCACGGTGCACAGCAAGGCCGGCTTCAGCCGGCTGCTCGACCAGCTCGACCTGCCGCAGCCGCCGACCCGGATCGTGCGCTCGGCCGAGGAGCTGCGCGACGGCCTGCGGTTTCCGTCGGTGGTCAAGACGTCGGTCGGCACCGCGAGCCGCGGCATCTGGTTCGTGCGCGATGCCGGCGATCTCAACCGCGCGCTGTACGATCTCGAATCCTCGGGCGATTTTGCCGGCGAGGTGCTGGCGCAGGATCTCATCACCGGCACGGTCGAGAAGGCGCAGTCGGTGTTCTGTCGCGGCACGCTCATTGGCTTCCACGCCTACCGGCAGATCGCGGCCGGTGTCGGCGGCGGCGAGGCGATCAAGGAGAGTGTGAGCCGCCCGGCGATCCGCGCCTGCCTCGAGACCATCGGCGCGCATCTCGGCTGGCATGGCGCGCTTTCGGTCGACGTCATCATGCCGTTCGACAGCGCGACGCCGCTGTTGATCGACTGCAATCCGCGGCTGGTCGAGCCCATGAACGCGTACCAGTCGAGCACCGATCTGGTCGATCTGCTGCTGCGCGTCTCGCTCGGCGAGACGCCGCCACCGGCGGCCGAGAGCCGCGCCGGGGTGCGGACGCATCTCGCGATGCAGGCGCTGCTCGGCAGTGCGTCGCGCGACGGCACGCGGCGCGACCTGATCAGGGAATGCGGCCGCATTGCCACGGGTGAAGGCCTCTATCGGGCCAGCAGCGAAGAGTTGACGCCGGTGCGGCTCGATTGGCTCAGTGCCGTGCCACTGGCGATGACGACGGTTCTGCTGCTCGCATCGCCGCAAATCGCATCATCGCTGGCGCGCGGCGGCTTTGGCGCGCATCTGCTCGATCGCGCGAGTATCAGGACGATCGAGGGTGAGGAATTCTCGCGCGATGTTTCACCACGTCGTCCTGGCGAAAGCCAGGACCCATAACCACCGCTGCAAGTTTGGTGGCACGCTGGGGCGGCACCTCGCCCGATAGCGCGCTTCAGGGGCAATGGGTCCTGGCTTTCGCCAGGACGACTTCGTGGATGGATTTCGCTTAACCCCTACAACGGCTCGTCATCATTGCCGTAGCGATCGATCTTCGGCGTGGCGATGTCGCCATCCTCGTAACAGTCGTCGTCAGCCGGCGCTGCGGGCGGCGGAGGTTTCTTCGCCTCGTCGTCGGTCTTGTCGTTGATCTTGGCGCCGCCCTTGCTCTGCTTCCCGGCCTTGGCCATGTGTTTCCCCTGCGCGGGTCAAATCCGCTCAGGGAATTCTACTCCAGTTTCCGTGCGCTCGTCATGAGGAGACGGTGCGGCGGGGTCACACCCCGCCACACCGGATCATGCTCTAGAACGTCGCGCCGGCCCTGACCATGTAGGTGCGGCCTGGCAGCGGGTAGGCGGAGAAGCGGCCATCCGTGAACGTGCTCGCGATGGCGTAGTCGTAATAGAGCGCGTTGAACAGGTTGTTGACGCTGAGCGACCAGAAGAAGCGGTCAACTTGCCCGCTCAGCTTGATGTCGGCGGTGGCGCTGCCGGGAATCCGGCTCTGGGTGTTGGCCTGGTCGTTGTCCATGATGCGCGAGCTCCAGGCGCGCACCGTGGCATCGAACACCAGATAGTTCTGCCAGATATTCCAGGTGACGCCGAGATTGCCGGTGTAGCGCGACACCAGCGGCACGTCGTTGCCGGCCCACATGCCTTCGCGGAATACGGCGCGGGTGATCGCCATGCCGCCGCGTAGGGTCACGGTGTCGCTGACCTTGAGCGAGGCGCTGGTCTCAGAGCCATAGCGGCGGGTCGGGTCGAGGTTGGTGTTGTAGAACAGCACCGGATTGAAATGGATCTCGTTCTCGAGATCCATCAGATAGACGCTGGTCTGCACCTGAAACAGGTTGGTCTTGACCCGGAAGCCGCCTTCGACGTCTTCCGAGGTCTGGGTCTTGAGCTGGAAGGTCTGCGGGATCGGCGCGAAGGTCAGCGGGTCGAACGACGGTCCCGACGCGACGCGCTCGTCGACATCGGGCGTGCGGAATGCACGCGCGGCGCGGCCGAACACCGAAAAGCTGTCGGTGAGGCGATGCTCGACGCCGACATGCAGCGCGTACTGCGTCTCGTTGCTGTCGAGCGGGGAGGCCTGCGTGTCGAACGCGAACGGCGCGTTCGGGTCGTAGCGGTCGCGCGCCGAGACGCCGGTGTTCTGAACGCGTGCGCCGTAGGAGAAGTCGGTCGTCGGCAACAGGCCCAGCGTATGTTGCCAATAGCCGGCCACGGACCGCTGCTCGATATTGTAGATATGGAAGGGATCGACGCCCTGATAGGCGCCGCGCGCCTCACGGAAGGTCGAATCGTAATAGTCGATGCCGGTCAGGATCGTCGACGGCATTCCGAGCATCACGGTCTTGACGCTGAGCCGCGGCGTCAGCGACCAGGTCTCGAGCGCGGCGTCGTTGTAGGTGGAGGAGAAGCTCGGCGTCGGCACCGTGCCGAAGAAGCCGCTCTGCGTGTCGCGCTGCCGCCAGCCTCCGTCGACGATCAGGTCGACGCCGTTCATCAATGTCTTGGTGAAACCGGCCGTGACGCTTGAGGTCTGCTGGTTGGCGTAGTCGAACGGCGTGGCGGCGCCGCGGCGGTCGGTGAGCAGCTCGTTGACGCCGATCGACGGATCGACCAGCCGTCCGCCGGGCAGGCCGAGCTTCTGGTCGCTGCCGGTGACGGTCAGGAACGCGCTGAGATCCGACGTGGTGTAGTTGATGTTGCCGATCGCGTTGCGCTGGTCGAGCGCATTGTTGACGCGGTAGCCGTCGGACTTGATGCCGTTGCCGTAGAACGAGGTGGACCACGGTCCCGAATTAAGCGCCGCGGAGACTGCGGCCGTCCGCGTGTTGAACGAGCCGGCGCCGCCCTCGGCCCTGATCGTGGCCGGCGGACCGCCGGCGCCGGTCTTGGTGACGATGTTAATTACGCCGCCCACCGCGTTGTCACCGTAGAGCACCGCACCGCTGTTGCCGCGCGTGATCTCGATGCGCTCGATCGAATCGAGCGGGATCGTGGTGAGGTCGAAGCCCGCCTTGTCCATGTCGTTGAGGCGGCGGCCGTTGAGCAGGAACAGCGTGTTGTCCGTCGCGAATGCGCCGAAGCCGCGCAGGTCGACCGAGGTCTTGGCGCCGTT
Organism: Bradyrhizobium sp. USDA 3364; assembly: GCF_054056355.1. NCBI lineage: Bacteria > Pseudomonadati > Pseudomonadota > Alphaproteobacteria > Hyphomicrobiales > Nitrobacteraceae > Bradyrhizobium > Bradyrhizobium sp. USDA 3364. The sequence goes on along the minus strand of NZ_JBSRYG010000002.1, from coordinate 2,185,524 downwards.
CGGTCCACCATAGGGAGTTTGCAGCTGGACGCCCGGCACCTGCGCAAGGATCTCGGGCAACGAATGCACCGGCGAATGCGCGATGTCGTCGGCGGTGATCACGGCCGAGGAGGAGCCGACAATGCCGGCGAACTGGCGGCCGCCGCCGGTGCCACCAGTTCCGGTGGCCGCGCCGGTCCCCGTCGAGCTCGATCCGGCGCCGCTGACGGTGTTGCTGCTCTGCGCGGTGCCCGGTGCCGGGCGGCGCGAGGACGGCGCTTCGTCAGCGGCCGGCCTGGCGCGCGTGACGTTCTGGTCGCCCGGTTTGGTGACTTCGATCGCCGGGAGCTGATCGGGAGCGGGCGCCTGCTGCCCCCGTGCACCTGAAGCAAGGATTGCAGGCGCGATCATCGTCGACGCGAGCAGAAGCGCGCGGCGGCGATGGGGTGGGAAGGCGGACATAGGCGAGACCTCGGTAACGTCAGTGGCACGTCACCGCGAACCAGTCTCACCATCGTGCTTGCAGCATCAGGTGAAGCTCATGCCTGTACTCCCCGACCGGCATCATCGCGTGTGACCACGGCTGACGGCAGGTCTCCTGGCTCGCGGGTCGTTACCCTTCGTCGCCTTCCCAGGACCGAGATTCCCAGTGGCATCTGACGAAGGATTCACCGCATACAGTTGCGGGGGCAGCCGCGGCGTTGGGGAAGTTTCCCCGTACCGCATTCCCTTTTCATCTCATTAAAGAACCGTCATGTTCATCTAGGGTTCGGCCGGGCAGCAAAGTCAATCCGGCGGCAGCCGGGCAAATGGCCGCTCCGCCACGGTTTTTGGCGAGTGTCGCTTGTCTGCCACGGCGATCGCTGTAAGAGCATGGATTCAATGAGCGTGCAGGATTTTGCCTTGGCGGCCGAGGTCGCGGCGCGGCGCCGGTGGGGCGTCACCGCGGCGCTGCTCGCGCTCGTGGTGCTGCTGCTGGTGATCTCGCTCGGGATCGGCCCGGTGCCGCTGTCGCCGCTCGCGGTGATCGAGGCGCTGTTCGGCAGCGGCAGCGACGTGGCGCAGGTGATCGTGCGCGAGATCCGCCTGCCGCGCACCATCCTGGCGTTTGCGATCGGCGGCATTCTCGGCCTGTCCGGCGCCGCGCTGCAAGGGTTGCTGCGCAATCCGCTGGCCTCGCCGTCGCTGTTCGGTGCGCCGCAATCGGCGGCGTTCGGCGCGGTGCTGGTCATTGCGCTGGGTCTCGCCGATGTACGCTCCTATGCACTGCCGGTGGTGGCGATCATCGCCGCGTTCGGCTCGGTATTCGCGCTGCTCGCGATTGCCGGCCGCAATGCCGGGCTGTTGATCCTGATCCTCGCGGGGCTCGCGATCTCGAGCTTTGCGGGAGCGGCGACGGCGCTGGTGATGAACCTCTCCAGCAATCCGTTCGTGGTGCTGGAGATCGCGTTCTGGCTGCTCGGCTCGCTGGAGGATCGCAGCTTTCAGCACGTCGCGCTGGCGCTGCCCTTTATCATCGCTGGCGCCGCCATCCTGCTCAGCCAGGCGAGCGCGTTCCGCGCGCTGACGCTCGGCGAGGAAGCGGCGCAGAGTCTCGGCGTCGACGTCGGACGGCTGCGGCTCTACGTCATCACTGGCGTTGCGCTCGGCGTCGGCGGCGCGGTCGCCGTGACAGGCACGATCGGCTTCATCGGTCTGGTCGCGCCGCATCTGATGCGCCCGGTGATCGGTCACGATCCGGCGCGGCTCCTGGTGCCGAGCGCGCTCACCGGCTCGGCGCTGCTGCTTGCGGCCGATATCGCGGTGCGCATCATCCCCTCTACCTCGGATATCAAGGTCGGCGTGCTGACCTCGATCATCGGCGTGCCGTTCTTCCTCTATCTGATCATGCGCGAACGCCGCGCACTCGGCGGAGGCGTGGCATGACGCTGCTCTCCGCCACCGCGCTCAACGCCTCGCTCGGCAGCCGCAGGGTGCTGCACGATGTCTCGCTGGCGTTGACCGCGGGTCATCTGGTCGCGCTGGTCGGGCCGAACGGCGCCGGCAAGACCACGCTGCTGCGTGCGCTGGCCGGACTGATTCCATCCGACGGCGACATCAGGATCGGCGGCGACGCGCTGGCGTCGCTCCCGTTGCGCGAGCGCGCCAAACGCTTCGCCTATTTGCCGCAGGGCCATATGGTGCACTGGCCGCTGCCGGCGCGCGATATCGTCGCGCTCGGCCGCTATCCGCATGGCGCGACCGATCCGGCGCGGCTGTCGCAGCTGGATATGGAGGCGGTGCTGCGCGCGATGCAGGCGGTCGACGTCGAGGCGTTCAGCGATCGCCGCGTTACCGAGCTCTCCGGCGGCGAGCGCAGCCGCGTCGCGCTGGCCCGCGTGCTCGCGGTGGAAGCGCCGGTGATCCTCGCCGACGAGCCGACCGCCTCGCTCGATCCGCGCCACCAGATCGACGTGATGCAGAAGCTGCGCAACGTCGCCGACACTGGTGTGCTGGTCATCGTGGTGACGCACGATCTCGGGCTCGCGGCGCGCTTCGCCGATGATGTGCTGGTGCTTTCGGAGGGACGGCTGGCCGCGCAGGGCGCGCCGGAGCAGGCACTGTCCGAAGCAGTCCTCGCCAGTGTGTTCAGGGTCAGCGCCTATCGCGCCGAATTCCAGCGCGAGGCCGTCATTGTGCCGTGGGCGGATGTGTGATGATGCGGCGTCTCGCAGCCCTGGCAGCGGTCGCATGGATGATGTCGTGCAGCACCGCGTTCGCCGTCGGACCGCGCATCGTCTCGATGAATGTCTGCAGCGATCAGCTCGTGCTGACGCTGGCCGATCCGGACCAGATCCTCGGCCTCAGCCGCTTCTCGCGCGATGCCTGGCAATCCTGGGCCGCCGAGCAGGCGCGAAGCTATCCGCGCCTGTCCGGCGGGGCCGAGGATGTGCTGCTGCTCAAGCCCGACATCGTCGTCGTCAGCCTGTTCGACAAGCGTGCGACGCGCGATCTGCTGAAGGCCAACGGGCTGCACCTCGTCGAGTTCACGGTGCCGCGCACCCTGGACGAGGTGAGGAAGCAGATTTTGGCGATGGGCGGTGTGCTGCAGCATCCGGATCGCGCGCAGGCCGAGATCGCGCGCCTCGATGCGGCGATCGCGCGGGCGCGGGCGGTGGCGAGCACGCGTCAGTATCGCGTGCTGCCTTTGGAGCGGCGCGGCTTTGTCTCGGGCGACGGCAGCCTGGTCAGCTCGCTGCTGACGGCGACGGGCCTGACCAACGCCGCCGGCGAGCTCGGCCTCGGCGCGGGCGGGTTTGCCTCGCTCGAGGCGATCGTGAAGCTGCGGCCGGATTTCATCCTGGTGTCGGAAGCCGGCGATCGCGCCGAGGATGAGGGCCGCGCCTTCCTGCTGCATCCGGCGCTGGAGCGCTTCTATCCGGAAGGCAAGCGCATCGTGCTGCCCGAGCGGCTCACGGTGTGCGGCGGCGTGATGCTGGCGGATGCACTGGATCGGCTGACGGAAGAGTTGAAAAGGGTGACGCGTTAGGTCTCTGCGTCGTCATTGCGAGCGGAGCGAAGCAATCCATCTTTCCGCTTGCTGAGGTATGGATTGCTTCGTCGCTTCGCTCCTCGCAACGACGCTGAGGGACCTACCCCAACACCACCGGCCCGCCGGCCTTCTTCCACGCGTCGATGCCGCCTTCGATATGGGCGGTGTTGGCCAGCCCGGCCTTCTTCGCGGCGGCAACGGCCATCGCCGAGCGCTCGCCGAAGGCGCAGAAGAACACGACGCGGCGGCCGGTCGCGGCCGCGACTTCGCGCAGCATGCCGCCGGGCTGCAAGGTGGCGCAAATCCCCGGATAGGGCGCATGCAGCGCGCCGGCCAGCGTGCCGTGCTTGGCGCGCTCCGCGGTCTCGCGCAGATCGACCAAGAGGATATCGGGACGACCGAGGCTCGCGATGGCGTCGCGCGCGTTCAGCGAGAGGCCTTCCTTGGCGAGCTCGTCCTGATGCAGGCCGACATGCATGTTGGCGGGCACCACGACATCCATCAGCTTCGGATTCGGCAAATTGAGATTGTTCATCAGCTCGACATAGTCGTCGATCGATTTCACCTGCAGCCGCGGATTGTAGCGCTTCTCCTCGCCGATGGTGGAAACGGTGTCGCCCTTGTAGTCATGTGCGGGGAACACCATGGTCTCCTCCGGCAGCTTGAGCAGGCGGTTGAAGATCGAATCGTACTGCGCCCGCGCGCTGCCGTTTTGGAAATCGGTGCGGCCGGTGCCGCGGATCAACAGCGTGTCGCCGGTGAAGACACGGTCGCCCATCAAGTAGCTATATGAGTCGTCGGTGTGGCCGGGCGTGTACAGCGCCTCGAGGCAGAGGCCCTCGATCGTCACTCTATCGCCGTCGGAGACGCGCATCGACACCACGTCGGCCTTGCTCTGCTCGCCCATGATGGTGATGCACTGGGTGCGGTCGCGCAGCTCGCCGAGGCCGGTGACGTGATCGGCGTGCAGATGGGTATCGACGGCTTTCACCAAACGGAGGTCGAGTTCCTGCAGCAGCTTGCAGTAGCGGTCGGCCTTCTCCAGCACGGGATCGAGGATCAGCGCCTCGCCGCCGGCGCGGCTCGCGAGCAGATAGCTGTAGGTGCCGGACACGCTGTCGAAGAGCTGGCGAAAGATCATGACGGCTTACCTATTCTCCAGGCCGAGTCTCAGGGAGGATATTATTCCATAGATAGGGTGCATTCAAAGCAAATCCATCCCCGGGCGAATCCGGTTCTCGTCACCCCCGCGCAAAGGCTTCGCCTTTGCGCGGGGGTGACGGGGCGCGCAGCTCTATCCGCGTCATTGCGAGCGAAGCGAAGCAATCCATCGCGCGGCATACGCGGAAGCATGGATTGCTTCGTCGCTATCGCTCCTCGCAATGACGGGGTGAATAGCTTCACAAGCTCTCAGGATGACGGGTCAGGATGCATGCGAGCGATCAGGGCCGCACGTAGCTCCAGCCCCGCTGCTGCAACTTCATCGGATGCACCACGCTTGACGGTACGATGGTGGCGTCGGTGGCCGGTGTGCTGGTTGCGAAGGCGCGTTCGCGCGTCCCGTTGACTCGCAATGACGGCGGAGCCGTTACGGCCGCACCAGCGTGTAGCCGTTCTCGGTGAGAAGCAAAATCTGCGCGACGCCGACCTGCACGGGAGTGGCGGCGGCGATGTAGTCCGGCCGCTTGCCGCTGTCGCGCTCGATCGTGTCGACGGTGTTGAGGCAGATGTCGACCCGCGCGCCCTGTGCGACTAGGCTCTCGACCAGTCTGCGGTTCGGATTGTCGGGCTTGAGCAGCTCGATGCCCGGGCCGAACGCGACGATCTCGACCGCGACCTTGTCGGGATCGTAATGCTTCATCAGATTGTTGGCGACGCTGATGACGAGGCCCTGCTTCTTCGGATCGTTGTCGGAGAGCTGCAGCACGACCTTGTGCTCGGCGAACGGCTTGTCCTGCAATGGCGCGAACTGGGCGCGGGCGAGCGGCGTCGCCAGCGCGATCGCCGCAATGCAGAGCGCTGCGATGACCGCGCGCCGCGTCATCCGTGCCTCGCAATGCCCGGGTTGTCGTCGACGCCTTTCAGCGTCACGCCGGGCTCGTCGCGGTTCGGCGGCCGGCCGGAGCGCAGATGCTTGGCGACGACGTCCCAGATCGGCGCGCCGTTCTGCTGGTTGACCGAGGCCCAGCCCGCGACCTTGTAGTGCTTGCCGGCTTCGAGATGCTTGCCGTTGCCGAGCTTCAGCTCGGAAATCCGTTTGCCGACGGATTCCCCCGGCGTGCAGGTGTAGGCGAGGCCGCCGACGCGAACCATATCGCCGCCTTGCTGGTAGTAGGGATCGACGTTGAACAAATTGTCGCAGACGTCCTCCATCACGTCCTTGATCTGGCTGCCGGTCATCTTGGTGACGTAGGTCTCCGGATAGGTGATCGCGGTTTCCGACAGCACGTCTTCCATGGTCAGCGGCTGGCCGGCGAGCGTGGTGAGGCCCCAGCGGAAGCCGGGCGACAGCGCGATCTCGGCGTCGAGCTGGTTCAGCAGCGCGTCGCAGATCAGCTGGTCGACGGTGCCGGAGAAATTGCCGCGGCGGTACAGCAGGCGGTCGGCGGTGCCGAGCTTGTCGCTCCATTCGTCGGCATGCGGGTCGCGCATCTTTTCGATCAGCGCCTGCATGGCGGGATCGGGCTTCAACAGCTCGGCGAACACAGGCAGCAGCCGGTAGCGGACATTGGCGACCTTGCCCTTGGCGAGATCGAGATCGAGCACGCCGATGAACTTGCCGTTGGAGCCGGCATTGGTGACCAGCGTGACGCCGCCGGCATTGGTCACCGTGATCGGGATCGGGATCGCGTCATGGGTGTGGCCGCCGAGGATCACGTCGATGCCGGTGACGCGGCTGGCGAGCTTGAGGTCGACGTCCATGCCGTTATGCGACAGCAGGATCACCGCCTCGACCTTGTCGTTGTTGCGGTGGCCGTCGACCAGCTTTTGCAGCTCGTCGTCGCGGATGCCGAACTTCCAGTCCGGCGTGAAGCGCTTGGGGTGCGCGATCGGCACATAGGGGAAGGCCTGGCCGATGATCGCGACGCGGTGGCCGCCGATCTCCTTGATGATCGACGGCTTGAACACGCGCCCCGAGGCCGGATCGAACGCCTTGGCGTCGTTGAACGCGGCTTCCTCGGTCAGGAACACGTTCTGCGCCACGAACTCGCCCTTGAAGCGGGCGAGATTGTCGCGCAGCACCTGCTCGCCATAGGTGAATTCCCAATGCCCGGTCATCGCCTCGATGCCGAGCAGGTTGGCAGCCTCGACCATGTCGGCGCCGTTCATCGCGTTGGCGAGCCCCGACCCCTGCCAGAGGTCGCCGCCGTCGAGCAGCATCGAGCGCTTCTCGCCGACATCGGCGCGCAGCTTGTCGATCAGCGTCTTCAAATGGGCAAAGCCGCCGAGCCGGCCGAAGCGGCCGGCGGCCTTCTCGAACTCGACGCAGGTGAACGCATAGGCATCGGCGCTGTCGGGGCGGATGCCGAAGCGATCGAGGAACGCCTTGCCGACCAGATGCGGCGGCTGGCCGGCCATCGCACCGACGCCGAGATTGACGCTGGGCTCGCGGAAGAACACCGGCTTCAGCTGCGCATGGGTGTCGGTCAGGTGCAGGATGCGGGAATTGCCGAAGCGCTCGAGGTCGTAGACGCTCGCGGTATCGGCGCCGCGCGCAAAGCGCGCCGGCAGGCCGGCGGTCAGCGTTGCGGCGGCCGAAGCTCTCAGGAAATCCCGGCGGCGGATGATCATCACTCTCACGGCATTTGGTTCGAAGCCAAGCGGGCGGTGGTAGGGCTCTCTCCCCCCTTGCGGGGGAGAGTTGGAGAGAGGGGTAAGCCATGAACACCGCCCGCGCTGCTTACCCCTCTCCCTAACCCTCCCCCGCAAGGGGGGAGGGAACCCTTCCGCCCGTGCTTCCCTAACTCCTGGGGGTCAACGAATTTCCATGTCCTTCCAGCGTTCCTTTTCGCTGGTGGCCTGGAAGATCGATGCCTTTGCCAGTGCCTCGGCCTCCTTGGCCTGGACGACGGCGGTGTCGAAATCACCAGCATCACCGGCCTTTTTTGCGGCCGAAAGCGTCGAGGCGGTGGTGGTCCACTGGTTGCGCTGGGCGCCGGCTTCCTTGTTGGCGGCCTCAGCCGCGGCGTAGGCCGCCTTGTAGTCGGCTTCGGAGGCGGCAAACGCGCCCGTCGCGGTTGCGAGCAGCACGACCGCTGCCGTCAGGATTGCCGCTCTCATGGCCGCGCTCCCGGCCCTGAAATCGGCAGGCCATTGCTGACATAGGACAAATAGTATTCGAGGTTGCGGTACTCGTCGTCCTGCGGATTGAGCGGCACGCCGCGGACCTGGCTGTTACAGGTGGTGAAGCGGCGGCTGGTGGTGCCCATGCCGCTCCATTCCGAGCGGTAGATCGGCATCGCGTTGAGGATGCCGAGCGCCGGCGCCAGCACCTCTGCGCGAATCCGCTCGCCCGGGCTCTGGATGTGGCAGGTGGCGCAGGAGAAATTGAGCTGGCCGCGGCGGGTGTAGAAATACTCCTTGCCCTTCTGGTAGGCCTCCAGTGCGCGCGGATCGTTCGGGATCTTGATGTCCATCGGCTTGCCGCGCGAGGTGAAGGCCATGTAGGCGGTGAGCGCCGCCATGTCGTCCTTCACATAGGAGAACGGCGCCTCGCCGTTGGCCTCGCGGCAGCGGTTGAGCGCGAGCTCGAGCGTGACGACCTTGCCTTCCTTCTCGTCGAAGTAAGGATAGTTCTGGCGGATGCCGATGCCCTTGTTCGGGAAGCAGTCGGCGTAGGTCTTGCCGTTCTTGAACGGCGTCGAGAACATTTCCTTGCCGGCTTCGAGCGAGAACTCGTAAGGCGGAAATTGCTCCTTCTCTTCCCACTGCCTGTGCAGGTCCTCATTCATCGAATAGGGACCGTTGACGAAATCCTCGAGCTTCAGCTTGGGGAATTTGGTGGTGAAGAATTTCTGGAACGCGGCCTTGTCGGCCGCGGGATCGACGCTGTCGGCCGCACGCACCGCCGGCGCGAGCGCCAGCATGCCGAGCGCAAACGCTGCAAATGCTGCGCGAATTGCGAGGCGCCGCGTCATTGAATCTTCGCCGTGGTGGTGTCGGTCGCGCCCTTGTTGTCGACCCAGCTGACCTTCAGATCGTCGCCCTTCTTGCCGCCCTTGAAGGCGAACTTGACGTAGGGGTCCTTGGAGACGCCGCCGCCCCAGTCGGCGACGAACACCGGCTTGCCATCATACTCGAAGGTGAGTTGCTGGATGAAATGCGGCGGGATGATCTCGCCCTTGGCGTCCTTGACGAAGCCGGAATCCATCGGATGCTGGATCAGCGCCTGCACCTCGGTGGTGTCGCCGTTCGAGGTGGCGCGCACGCGAATGCTCGATGCCATCTGGTTTGTCCCTATTGTTTGCGCATGATCTTGTCGGAAAACCGGTTCCCACTTTTCCGGATCATGCGTATTCAGCCGCCGCAGCCGCCGACGGTGACCTTGATTTCCTTTTTGGCGCTGTAGAGCTTGCCGCCGGCCTCTACGATCACGATGACGTTGCTGCTCTTGGCCATCTTGATGCGGTTGGCGACGCTCGGCAGCGTGCCGGCAGGAATCTTGTACGATGCGACCAGCGAGATCGGGTTCTCGCTGACCAAAAACGAGATCGAAGTGACGTCGGCCAGCGTCGTGGTGGCGGAGATCGGCACCACAGCGCCGTTCTCGGCGATTTCAGGCGCGTCCATCTTGACCTTGTCCGAGGGCTCGGCGGTTTTGCCGTAGAGCGCCTTGATCGCGTCGGCCTCGTTCTTCTGCTTGAACGCCTCATCCGGATATTTGTCGTTGGCGGCGGCGAGCGCCTGCGGCACGTCGAGCAGAATGACGCCGAGGCCGATCAGTGCGGCGACGCCGGCGCCCTTCAGCACCAGGCGGCGTGCCCCGGAAAATTCGCTGGTCGTGATGTTCATCTAATAAAACTCCTCAAGCGGCGGTCGCGGCGTCACAGTGTTTGCAGGAAGTCCACCACCGCGCTGATTTCCTTCTCGCTCAAAATCCGGTTTCGGCCGAACGGTGGCATCACGGTCTGCGGGTTGCGCTTGGTCTCGTCCGTCACGATCGCGATCAGCTCGTCGCGGCTGTATTTCGCCTTCAGCCCGGTCAGCTCGGGGCCGATCGTGCCGGGCAGGTCGCCGCCCTTGATGACATGGCAGGTCAGGCAATTGCCCTTGCCGCGGTCGAAGGCGAGCTTCTGTCCCTCGGCGGCGGATTGGGCCTGCGCGGGCGCGGCCATGGCGGTACCCGCCAGCAGCGCCAGAATGAAGGCTGGCTTGGAGAAAGTGGCGATCAAGGAACGTTTCCCGGGCTTCAATCTCGATGATCCCATCGCAATATAAAGAGTGGAAAGCACAAAGGCCATCGGCTGGCAACTCGGAGAATAGGCGCGTTGCGACGGGGTTAATGTCTTTGCGGACAAGATCAACTCCGTCACCCTGAGGAGGCCGCAACGCGGGCGTCTCGAAGGGTCGACGGCCCGACTGTGGCCGTGCGTCCTTCGAGACGCGCTACGCGCTCCTCAGAGGGTGTGAATCTTTGTTCGGGATGAGGGTTGAGTTTTCCTACGCGGAGTGATTCCTGCAGCTGTACTATCCGAGAGGTGCAGCGATGCCTGGCGACGAACTGTTTGCCGATCTTCCGGTACAGAAAGCTGAGCGGGAGAGCGATCCGGGGCAGCCGCGGATGCGGGAACCGGTACGCGATCAGATCGAGCTTCGGGCAGTCGATCTGGAGGCGCTGGTAGCCGCCGATCATCCAGTCCGGGTGATCTGGGCTTACGTCGAGAAGCTTGATCTGGGCGAGCTTGAAGAGGCGATTAGAGCTCGAACCCACACGGCGGGACAGGCCCCGGCGAGCCCGCGGCTTTTACTGGCACTGTGGCTTTATGCGACGAGCGAGGGGGTTGGCAGCGCGCGAGCGCTGGCCAGGCTGTGTGAGAGCCACGACGTCTATCGGTGGCTCTGCGGCGGGGTGAGTGTGAACTATCACGGCCTTGCCGACTTCCGCACGGCGCATCCGGAGCTTCTGGATCGGCTGTTGAGCGAAAACATCGCCAGCCTGTCGGTGGCCGAGATCATCGACCTCGATGAGGTGGCGCAGGACGGAGTGCGGGTACGTGCCTCGGCTGGGAGCAAGTCGTTCCGCCGCCGCAGGAAGCTTCACAAGGAGTTGCGCAAGGCGCAACGATTGATCCGACAGCTGAAGGACGAAGCAGCCGACGATCCGCAAGCCAGCAGCCGGCGGATCGCTGCGGCCAACGAACGGGCCCTGCGTGAACGCGAGCAGCGCGTGGCGGCAGCGCTGAAAAAGCTGGCCGAGATCGAGGCGGAACGCGAACGGCGCAGCAAGACCAACAAGAAGGAGGTCGAGAAGCAGAAGGAGCCGCGCGCCTCCACCACCGACCCCGATGCCCGCGTCATGAAAATGGCCGATGGCGGCTTCCGCCCCGCCTACAATTGCCAGCTCTCGACCGTCGCCGGTGGCCAGATCGTGATCATCCCGGACGTCAAAACCGTCGGCTCCGACCGCGGCTTGGCCCGGCCGATGCTGGAGGAGATCAACCGCCGCCATGGCCGATGGCCGAAGCGGTTGCTGATCGACGGCGGCTTCAACAAGAATGAGGATACCGAGTGGGCGGCTGACCGCGGCATCAAGGTCTACGGGCCGCCTTCACGCAGCAAGCACCAGCGCGACCCATATGAGCCACGCGACAACGATGGGCCCGGCGTCGCCGCCTGGCGAGCCCGCATGAAGAGCCCACGTGGCAAGTCGATCTACAAGCGTCGAGCCCAGGCGGAGTGTATCAACGCTCGCTTCCGCAACTGGGGCCTGCAGCAGTTCACCGTACGCGGCCTCAAAAAGGTCCAGACGGTCCTGCGCTGGTTCGCACTCACCAACAACATCCTGGCCGGCCACCGCCTGCTCCAGGCTGCAGCTTGAAGCCTGGCCATCAAATCGTCACAGCCCAATCCCGCTTTTGCCGCAGCTGCTAACTTCAAATAGGGTCACAGCCTCTCAGGATGACGGATCTGGCAGTGCTGACGCTCCGTCGGTTCCGCATTTGCCGGGTGCAGCTGCGCTGTCTACATTCGGCTAACACAGGAGAAGCGTGGTGGCGGAGTTCGTGGTGGAGTTCGGCAAGGACGGCAGCCCGGTCGAGGCGGACGGACGGCTCGACGCGGCGGCGTTCCACCGCAATCACCAGCCGATCTGGGCGGTGCTGAAGGATTATCTCGCTGGCCAGTCCGGCGATGTGCTGGAAGCCGGCAGCGGCACCGGCCAGCATGTCGTCTGTTTCGCCGGCGAGACGCCTGACATCATCTGGTGGCCGAGCGACCTTCATGCGGCGCATCTGCGCAGCATCGAGGCCTGGAGCGCGCATGCCGCCCTTGCCAACATCCGGCCGCCGCAGCCGATCGATCTGTCCGACCCGGCCTGGTCGCCGGCGCCGCCGGATGGCAAAGGTCCGGACGAACTGCTCGCGATCTTCTGCGCCAATGTGATCCACATCGCGCCGTGGCGCGTCGCCGAGGGCCTGTTCGCCGGCGCCTCCAGGCATTTGCGCGCCGACGGCCGGCTGTTCCTCTATGGCCCGTTCAAGCGCGGCGGCAAGCACACCTCGCTCAGCAACGCGGTGTTCGACACCTCGTTGCGCGAACGCGACGCCGAATGGGGCGTGCGCGACATCGCCGATGTCGAGGCGCTTGCGGACAGCGTCGGGCTGAAGCTGGCTGGTACTTTCGAGATGCCGGCCAACAACATGATCCTGATGTTTGAGCGGAAGGATGCCGCCTAGTCGTAAGCCAGGCACCATCCGTCGCCGCGCAGCCAGCAACGATCGTCGGGAATCCCGGCATCGCGGGTGAGCCGCGTCACCTTCTGCCAGCCGCCGCGGGCGAAGGCTTCGGCCAGCGCCTTTTCGGACGCCGCGTCGCGACCGCCGTCGCAGGGAATGATCGCAACCGCTGAGATCCAGTCGGCTTGATACTCCGCACCGTTGCGCCGGATCCGGAAGACGGCGCCGGAGCGCGCCACCTGGTCCGGCGTGCCGCCCCTGAATCCCTCGTCCGACGTCAGCGGCAGGATCAGGCGGCCGCCATCGGCGAGGCCGTCGAGCCATCGCGCGGCCGGCCGGGTGCAGCCGGCATTGACATAGATCACGTCGGCGGAGGCGAACGCGACCTGTGTGCCGTCGCCCTGGACGATCTCGACATTTGCGTAATCTGCGAGGTTGGCGCGGGCGTCTGCCGCAAGGGCTGGATCGTATTCGATGCCGGTCACGCGGCCGGACGGTCCGACCAGGTGCGCGAGGATCGCCGTGTAGTAGCCGGTGCCTGTTCCAATATGCACGACGTGCTCGCCGACAGCGGGCGCGGCCTGGTGCATCAGATGCGCATGCAGCGACGGCTGGCCGTTGTTGAGACGCCGCTCGGGCCGCAACGCGACCAGATCGTTGGTGTAGAGATAGACCGGATCGGCATCGGGGGTCGGCATGTAGTCGCGAGCCCACCATCGCAGCATCAGCCACGGTCCGGGGCCGACGAAATCCTCGCGCGGGATCGCGGCAAATGCCTCCGTCAGCCGCGCGTCGACGACATTGGCGGCGGCCAGGATCTGCTTGGCATAGGCCGCGCGGACGATGCGGAGTTCGGCTTGCGGGTCCATTGCCGCGCACTCCTGTCTGTTGTGTGATTTGACACACCTGAGTGTGTGAAATAGCATATCCGAACGACGGAGGCCAGAATGAAGAGACGGCTTTATCCGGCCGTGCTGGAGCGCGGTCCGCGCGGCGCGTTCGGGGCGTGGTTTCCGGACTTTCCCGGCTGCGTCGCCGCGGGGCGATCGCAGGAAGACGCGATCGAGCGCGCCGAGCACACGCTGGCGCAGACCGTCGATGGCTGGGTCGAGCAGGGCAGGCCACTGCCGGAGCCGACCCCGATCGAGCGCATCGTGGCGCCGAAGGGCTCGGACGTCGCCGCCTTCTTCATGGTCGGCGTCGATCCGCCCGACCCATCCGAGCGCGTCAACGTTTATCTGCCGAAGAGCCTCATCGCACGGATCGACAAGCATGCCGCCGGCCTCGGCATGAGCCGGTCGAGCTTCTTCGGTTTCGCCGCGACGCTTGCGCTTGAATGGCGGGTTCACAAGCCGCACCTCGTGGGGCCGCGCTCCAAGGTGCACAAGACCGGCGCGCTGCGCGCCGAGAAGCGTCCGGCCAAGAAGCCTGTGCGGTAGTGACGTGCGATGGAATACTCGTGGCGTCGTCCTGGCGAAAGCCAGGACGACGCCGGAGTGTGAGTATTCGACGAGGCCCACCATCGTGCGCCTCCCGCATGGCCTTCGTCCGTTTGCGCCGGTTGATCGGCCTGCACCCGCTCTCCATAGTGCCGACGATTGGAGGCTCCCGCCGGGGCTTCAGGCGGGAAGGCCGATGATCGACGTGACAGCTGGAGACGAAACGAGCGGCGACGCGCGGGCGCGCAGCAATGTGTGGCGGCTTGCGGCGGCGCAGGCGCTGACCGGCGCCAATTCGGCCGTCATCTTCGCCACCGGCTCGATCGTCGGCGCGACGCTGGCGCCCGACATCTCGCTCGCGACGGTGCCGCTCTCGATGTATGTGCTCGGGCTTGCCGCCGGCACGCTGCCGACCGGCGCGATCTCGCGCGCCTATGGAAGGCGCACAGCCTTCATCGTCGGCACCTTCTGCGGCACGCTGACCGGCGCGCTCGGCGCCTGGGCGATCCTGCATTCGTCGTTCTGGCTGTTCTGCGGCGCGACCTTCCTCGGCGGGCTCTACGGCGCCGTCGCGCAGTCCTATCGCTTCGCGGCGGCCGATGGCGCCAGCGTCGCGTTCCGGCCCAAGGCGGTGTCCTGGGTGATGGCCGGCGGCGTGTTCGCCGGCGTGCTCGGGCCGCAGCTCGTGCAATGGACCATGGACATCTGGCCGCCCTATCTGTTCGCGTTCTCCTTCGTGATGCAGGCGCTGGTCGCGCTGGTGGCGATGGCCGTGCTGTCGGGCGTCGACGCGCCAAAACCTGCGGCGGCGGACCTGCATGGCGGCCGCCCCTTGCTCGAGATCGCAAAACAGCCGCGCTTCATCGCCGCCGCGCTGTGCGGCGTGATCGCCTATCCGATGATGAACCTGGTGATGACCTCGGCGCCGCTCGCGATGAAGATGTGCGGGCTGTCGGTCAGCGATTCCAATTTCGGCATCCAGTGGCACATCGTGGCGATGTACGGCCCGAGCTTCTTCACCGGCTCGCTGATCGCGCGGTTCGGCGCGCCCGTGATCGTTGCGCTCGGGCTGGCGCTGGAGGCGGTGGCGGCGCTGATCGGCCTGTCGGGGATCACGGCGCCGCACTTCTGGGCGACGCTGTTCGTGCTCGGGGTGGGCTGGAATTTTGCCTTCGTCGGCGCCTCCGCGTTGGTGCTGGAAACGCACCGGCCGCAGGAACGCAACAAGGTGCAGGCGTTCAACGATTTCCTGGTGTTCGGCATGATGGCGATCGGCTCGTTCTCGTCGGGCCAGCTGCTCGCGCATTACGGCTGGAATGCCGTCAACATGGTGGTGTTCCCGCCGGTGCTGCTCGGGCTTGCCGTGCTCTCGTTCGCGTCATTCGCCAAGCGGCGCGTGAAATTGCGCGCGGTGGAAGAAATCCCGGATCCCAGCATCTAAGCTTTGTCTTAAGCATGATCTTTTCGGAAGACCGCTTCGCACTTTTCCGGATCATGTTGCTGCTGCCATGTGCTGACACTTCGATCCGTTTCGAAATGATCGGCTTGCACGGCTTCCCACATCATGAGAACGGATTAAGCCCGGTCATGACGATGTCGGAAGCAAGAGCAAGAAATGGACGCATCCTCACCCACGCTGCTTGACGAATCCTCGCTTGGTTACGAGGGCTGGCGCATCGTCGTCGTCTGCTTCCTGCTTGCGACCTTCGGCTGGGGGCTGGGCTTCTACGGACAGAGCGTCTATGTCGCCGAGTTGCAGCGCCTGCACGGCTGGCCGGCATCGCTGATCTCGTCGGGTACGACCTTCTTCTATCTGTTCGGCGCCGCGCTGGTCGCCTTCGTCAGCGAGGCGATCAAGGCGTTCGGTGCGCGCCTCTGCCTGATCGCAGGCTGCTTCGCGATGGCGGTCGCGGCGGTTGCGATCGGCGAGGTGCGCGAGCCGTGGCAGCTCTATCTTGCCGACGCGCTGCTGGCGTTCGGCTGGGCCGGCACCAGCCTCGGCATCATCACCAACACGCTCGGCCTGTGGTTCGACAAGAAGCGCGGCATGGCGATCAGCCTGGCGCTGAACGGCGCGAGCTTTGGCGGCATCGTCGGCGTGCCGCTATTGGTGGCGGGGATCGGCACCTTCGGCTTCTCCGGCGCGATGATCGCCGCCGCTATCCTGCTTGTCGTGGTGATGGTGCCGGTGATCCTGATCTTCGTCGGGCGGCCGCCGGCGCATCTGCACGCGGTCACTTCAGCGGCGGCCGACGCGCCGTCGGCCACCCAGGTGCGCGCCCGCGCGCTGCGCGACATCCGCTTCCTCTCGGTGTCGATTGCGTTCGCGCTGGTGCTGTTCGCCCAGGTCGGCTTCATCGTGCATCTGATCGCCTATCTCGACCAGGTGATCGGCCGCGAGCGCGCCACGGTGGCGATGGCGCTGCTGACCGCGATGGCCGTGGTCGGCCGCGTCTCCTTCTCCTTCGTGATCGACCAGCTCAACCAGCGCCTGGCATCGGCGCTGTCCTTTGTCAGCCAGGCGATCGCGCTCGCCCTCATCATCAATGTGCACAATGACGTGGTGCAGATCGCGGCCTGCGCGCTGTTCGGTTTCTCGGTCGGCAATCTGATTACGCTGCCGGCGCTGATCGTGCAGCGCGAATTCGAGCCGCGCGCGTTCGGCGTGCTGGTCAGCCTGATCACCGCGATCAACCAGATTACCTACGCGTTCGGTCCGGGCGTGATCGGGCTGCTGCACGATCTCTCCGGCAGCTACACGCTGCCGTTCTACGGCTGCATTGGCCTCGAACTGATCGCAGCGGTGGCGATCATGACCCGCGGCCGCGCCGCCGGCACCTCATCCTGAGGAGCGCCAACGGGTCCGCGCGAAGCGCGGCCCGATGACAGGCTCCGCGCGTCTCGAAGAATGAGGCCACCAGCGGGGCCACATGGTTCGAGACGGCGCTTTCGCACCTCCTCACCATGAGGGTTGAGCTATGTGCTCTTGCGCCGTGATTTCTTCGCCTTCTTCGGCGTCTCCATCTTTCCGGCCGCCGCGACCCGCAGCAGGCGACGAAAGGTCGGACATTCCATGTGGCTCGGCGCCGGGCAGACGGCGGCATGGCGCAGGCCGTCGCGCATCGCGTTGAGCCTGCGGATGGTGCGGTCCAGTTCGTCGGCCTTGGCCGAGAGCATCTTCCGGTCGATGCGCGGCCGTCCATCGGGCGCGAACATTCGTGCGATCTCGTCGAGCGAGAAGCCGGAGGCACGCCCAAGCGCGATCAGCGCCAGCCGGTCCAGCACGGCCGGATCGAACAGGCGACGCAGCCCGCGCCTGCCATGCGAGGCGATCAGCCCCTTCTCCTCGTAGAAGCGCAAGGTCGAGGCGCGCACGCCCGACAGTTCCGCCACCTCAGCGATATCGATGTCCCGCATGGCCCTTGACCTCAAGTTCACTTGAACTGGCAGTGTGCCGCCAGCGGCTTGCGCAAGGCAAGCATCAAGGCAACCGACCAGGCAACAAGGACGAGATCATGGGCATCGCATCGCAGGCCGAGGACGAGCAGGCCAAACTCTGGAACGGCGCCGCCGGGCGCGCCTGGGTCGACACGCGCGACGTGCTGGAAGGAATGTTCAAGCCGCTCGAGGAGCTGCTGGTTCAGGCCGTGTCCGATGCCGCGGCGAGCCGCGTGCTCGATATCGGTTGCGGCACGGGCGCCACGACGTTCGCGGCGGCCCGAGTGCTCGGCCCGGAAGGGCATTGCACCGGCATCGACATCTCCGGGCCGATGATCGCGGCGGCGCGCGCCTGCGCGCTGCGGGTGGGGCGGTCGGCGAACTTCATCTGCGCCGACGCGCAGGCCCATGTCTTTGCGCCGGCGAGCTTCGACATGATCATTTCGCGCCTCGGCGTGATGTTCTTTGCCGATCCGGTGCAGGCCTTCGCCAATCTGCGCCGTGCCGCCCGGCCGGGTGCTCCGGTGCGCTTGATCGTATGGCGCGGTGCTGCCGAGAATCCCTTCATGACGGCGGCGGAGCAGGCGGCGAAGCCGCTGCTGCCGGATCTCCCGGCGAGACGTCCCGATGCGCCCGGGCAGTTCGGCTTCGCGGACCGGACGCGGGTCGAAAGCATCCTGGAGGCCAGCGGCTGGGGCGCGATCGCGATCGAGCCGATCGATCTCGCCTTGCGTTTTCCGGCAACAGAGCTGACCCGTCACGTCAGCCGGCTCGGGCCGGTCGGCGTGATGTTGCAGGGAATGGAGGAGCCGCGCCGCACCCAGGTGATCGACACCGTGCGCGGTGCGTTCGCTCGCTACATCCACGGAACCGAAATTCGCTTCACCGCTGCCTGCTGGATGGTCGCCGCACGGGCGCCGGCTGAAGCCGGGCATGGCTGACGCCGTGGAGTTTGTGGTGAGCGCGGTGCTGATCGGGACCGGCGCGACCATCGTGATGGACATCTGGGGGATCATCCGCGCGCACCTGCTCGGCATCCCGTCGCTGGACTATGCCCTGGTCGGCCGCTGGCTCGGCCATCTCGCATCCGGCCGACTGCGCCACGACCGCGTTGCCGCGTCGCCGCAGGTCGCCGGCGAACGGATCATCGGGTGGGTCGCCCATTACCTGATCGGCATCGGCATTGCCGGCGTGCTGCTTGCGATCTTCGGCCTCGATTGGGCGCGGCAGCCGGCGATCGGCCCGGCTCTGCTGGTCGGGACAGGCAGCGTGGCCGCGCCGTTCCTGGTGATGCAGCCGGCGATGGGTGCCGGCATTGCCGCGAGCCGGACGCTGCATCCATGGGCCGCACGGCTGCACAGCGTCGTGACGCATACGGTGTTTGGCGTTGGGCTCTACGCGGCGGGTCTGTTCGTCAGCTTGTTTAGGCCGTGACGCGTAGCCCGGATGGAGCGGAGCGTAATCCGGGACTTTGATCCAACACGAGCAGCTCCCCGGATTTCGCTTCGCTCCATCCGGGCTACGGAATTATCGGGCTATGGAATTACGCTGCCCGCTGCTTCAACAGATCGTCGAGGTCCAGCCGCCGCGTGAACATCGCAAGCTTGCCGTCCGCGCTGCGCGGCCATTCGGCTTGGGGCCGGTCCCAGTAGAGCTCGACGCCGTTCTCGTCGGGATCGCGCAGATAGAGCGCCTGGCTGACGCCGTGGTCGCTGGCGCCGTCGAGCCGGATGCCGGCCGACAGCACACGGTGCAGCGCGTCCGCGAGTGCCGGGCGGGTCGGATAAAGGATGGCGGTGTGGAACAGGCCGGTGGTGCCTGATGGCGGCGGGTGGCCGCCCTTGCTCTCCCAGGTGTTGAGGCCGATGTGGTGGTGATAGCCGCCGGCCGAGATGAAGGCCGCGTCCGCGCCCATCCGTTGCTGCAGCTCGAAGCCGAGCACGCCGCAATAGAAGCCGAGCGCGCGCTCGAGATCGGCGACCTTGAGATGGACATGCCCGATCCGCGTGCCCGCGATGATGGGAGGATTTTGCGGCATAGTCCGGCTCCGTTCGGGTCAGCGCCCTGCGTCGGGCAAGGCTTCTGCCGTTGATATAGTCCGGATTTGCCGGGGCCGGAGCGATCCATCCGGAAACGCAGCGTTTCCGGATGACGCCACGGCCGGCGGGTCTAGCAGAGCTCCGACAGCTCGCCGCCGGGCAGCTGGAACTCGAACGTGTTCAGCGTCATCGACACCATCGTGTAATAGCCGCAGAGGCCGATCACCTCGACCAGGCCGCGTTGGCTCAGCACCTCGACCGCCTCGTCATAGAGCCCCTTCGGCAGGCCGTGACCTTCGTGCAGTGCCTTGGCGACGTCGTAGATCACCCTCGCCTTGGGATCGTCGAAGCTCGGCGTCCGGCGCACGCGAATGTCCTCGATGATCTTCGGGTCGAGGCCGCCCTTCAGCGCGAGGCGCTTGTGGGCATACCATTCGTAATGCGCGGTCCAGTGCCGCGCGGTGACGAGGATCGCGATCTCCGACAGTTTTGGCGGAAAGATCGTGTCGAAGCGCAGCACCTCGCCGAGCCGGGTGGCGTGCCGCGCCATCTCCGGGCTGTTCAGCCAGGCCATCATCGGCGCCGGTGGCGCGCCGCGCTTGCCGGCGATCGACTCGTCGTAGGTTTCTTTCTGGGCGGCGTTCATTTCGCTAGGCGAAAGCAGCTTCAGCCGCATGTCCGTTTCCTCTTGTTTTTCAATCGTTACCCCATCTCGGCGATACACCCGATCGCGCAACGTGAGTAGCGACGCCAGAGCATGGCGCGGCCGCGAGGCATATTGAATTCGGCGGCTGCGTAGGTCTAAGGTCGAATCCAATTGATTGATTTTGACTGGAAACGCACCATGGCTGACCTTGAGAAATTCCGCGCAGAGACCCGCGCCTGGCTGGAGCAGAACTGCCCGGCGGAGATGCGTAAGCCGATGACCTCGGATGGCGACACCTTCTGGGGTGGCCGCAACACGAAATTCTCCTCCGAAGCGCAGCGCGTCTGGTTCGAGCGCATGCGCGACAAGGGCTGGACCGTGCCGCATTGGCCGAAGGAATATGGCGGCGGGGGCCTCGACGGCGAGGAAGCCAAGATCGTGCGCCAGGAGATGGCTGCCATCGGCGCGCGGGCGCCGCTGACCTCGTTCGGCATCTCGATGCTCGGACCGGCGCTGTTGAAATACGGCACCGAGGAGCAGAAGAAGGAGCACCTGCCGAAGATCACCGCGGGCCTGATCCGCTGGTGCCAGGGCTATTCCGAGCCGAACGCCGGCTCCGACCTCGCCTCGCTGCAGACCCGCGCGGTCGGCGACGGCGACGACTACATCATCAACGGCCAGAAAATCTGGACCTCCTACGCCAACTATGCCGACTGGATCTTCTGCCTGGTGCGCACTGATCCCGCGGCCAAGAAGCACGACGGCATCAGCTTCATTCTCTTCGACATGACGTCGAAGGGTGTGTCGACAAAACCGATTCTGCTGATCTCCGGCTATTCGCCGTTCTGTGAGACCTTCTTCGACAATGTCCGCGTGCCGAAGTCGCATGTCGTCGGCACCGTCAATCGCGGCTGGGATGTCGCGAAATACCTGCTGCAGCACGAGCGCGCGATGATCTCGGGCATGGGCGAGCGCGGCGTCGGCCGTCCGCTCGGCCAGATCGCGGCCGACTCGATCGGGGCGGATCCGCAGGGCAAGCTCGACGACGCGCAGCTGCGCAGCCAGATCGCGAGCTTCGAGGTCGACGAGGCCGCGCTTGCCGCGGCCGCGGAGCGCGCGGTCGATCTCGCCAAGGCCGGGCAGTCGCATCCGGCGTTCTCGTCGGCGATGAAATATTACGGCACCGAGCTCAACAAGCGCCGCTACGAGATCCTGATGTCGGCCGGCGGCATCGACGCGCTGGAATGGGAGAGCGACCGCTCCCGGGGCGGCGCGCGCCCGCGTGCCTGGCTGCGCACCAAGGCCAACTCGATCGAGGGCGGCACCTCGGAGGTGATGCTCGGCATCGTCGCCAAGCGCATCCTCGATCTGCCGGGGGCGTGATTGTAATCCCTCATCCTGAGGAGCGCGGAACGCGCGTCTCGAAGGATGAGGCCACGACATCGGCCCCATGGTTCGAGACGGCGCTGGCACGCCTCCTCACCATGAGGGTCAAAAGTTAACTCGATGAGATAATGTAACGGAATCCATCCATGGCCCTCGTCCTCACCGAAGAACAATCCATGCTGCGCGACAGTGCGCGCGGTCTCATCAGCGACAAGGCGCCGGTGGCGCATCTGCGCGGCCTGCGCGATGCCAAGGACACCACCGGCTTCTCGCGCGAGCTGTGGAAGACCTTTGCCGAGATGGGCTTCTCCGGCCTGCTGGTGCCGGACCAGTTCGGCGGCAGCGGGCTCGGCTGCGTCGAGGCCGGCATCGTCATGGAGGAGATCGGCCGCACCTTGATGCCGTCGCCATTCCTCGCGACCTCGGTGCTTGCGGCCTCGGCGCTTTCGCGCGGCGGCAGCGAGGCGCAGAAGGCGCAGCATCTGCCGAAGATTGCCGACGGCTCGCTGCTGGCAGCGCTGGCGATCGACGAGGGCGCGAAGCATCGCCCGCTGCAGACCAAACTGCAGGCGACGCGCGCAGGCAACGGCTTCAGGCTGTCGGGCGACAAGGCCTTCGTGGTCGACGGCCACACCGCCGACCTGCTGATCGTCGCGGCGCGCACGGCCGGCAGCGCCGGCGACAAGAACGGGCTGACGCTGTTCCTGGTCGATCCCAAGGCGAAGGGGCTCGCGGTCGAGCGTACCGCGATGGTCGATTCGCACAACGCGGCGCGCATCGTGTTCGACAATGTCGAGGTCAATGCCGACAGCGTGCTCGGCGAGGTCGATCAGGGTTTTGCGCTGCTCGAGGGCGTGCTCAATATCGGCCGCGGCGCGGTCGCGTCCGAAATGGTCGGCCTCTCCGACGAGGTGTTCGGCCGCACCCTGACCTACCTGAAGGAGCGCAAGCAGTTCGGCAAGGCGATCGGTGAATTCCAGGCGCTGCAGCACCGCGCCGCGCAGCTCTACATCGATATCGAGATCACCCGCGCCGCGGTGTTGAAGGCGTTGCAGGCGCTCGATGCCGACATCGAGAAGGCCGCCACCGCGGTCGCGGTGGCCAAGGCGCGCGCCGGCACCACGGCGACGCTGGCCGTGCAGGAGGGCGTGCAGATGCACGGCGGCATGGGCATGACCGACCAGTTCGACATCGGCTTCTTCATGAAGCGCGCCCGCGTCTGCCAGGAACTGCTCGGCGACAGCAATTACCACACCGACCAGCTGGCGAGCGGCAAGGGCTACTGAGCCGGCCATCATCGTCGCCACGTCTGTTGTCGCTACGCAAAACCGTCATCGCCCGCTCGAACGGGCGATCCAGTATTCCAGAGACAGTGGTGCTTGAGCCGAGAAGCCGCGGCGTACTGGATCGCCCGCTTTCGCGGGTGATGACAGCCGAGGATGTGGTGGCTTGAGTAGTCCGTCATTTGCGAGCGAAGCGAAGCAATCCATCTCGCCGCTCGTGGCAGCATGGATTGCTTCGTCGCTAGCGCTCCTCGCAATGACGCCGGAGAAAGATCACCGGATCGGCGGTGCGTATTGCACGCCGCCGGCGTTCCAGAGCTGGTTCATGCCGCGCGGGATCTTCAGCTTGGAATCGGCGCCGACGTTGCGGTCATAGACCTCGCCGTAATTGCCGACGTGGCGGATGATGCGCGCCGCCCAGTCCTTGGTCAGGCCGAGATCCTCGCCGTAGGAGCCCTCGGTGCCGACCAGCCGCATCACTTCCGGCTTCTTCGACTTCAGCGCCTCGTCGATGTTCTTCGAGGTGATGCCGAGTTCTTCCGCGTTGATCATGGCGTAGAGCGTCCACTTCACGATCATCATCCAGTCGTCGTCGCGCTGCCGCACCACCGGCGCCAGCGGCTCCTTGGAGATGATGTCGGCCAGGATGATGTTGTCGTTCGGCTTGGAGAGGTTGAGCCGCAGCGCGTAGAGCTGCGAGGCGTCCGAGGTCAGCGTGTCGCACTGGCCGGTGTCATAGGCCTTCACGACATCGTCGAGCTTGTCGAACTTCATCTCCGTGTACTTCATGTTGTTGGCACGGAAATAGTCGGCGAGGTTGAGCTGCGTCGTGGTGTTGGCCTGCACGCAGACCTTGCTGCCGTTCAGATCGAGCGCGGAATCGATGTTGCGCGAGCGCGGGATCATGAACCCCTGGCCGTCATAATAGGCGACCGCCGGGAAATAGAGATCGTAATTGACCTCGCGCGACATGCTCCAGGTGGAGTTGCGCGAGAGGATGTCGACCTTGCGGTTCTGCAGCTCCTTGAAGCGCTCGCTGGCGTCGAGCGGAACGAACTTCGCCTTCGACGGATCGTCGAAGATCGCCGAGGCCACGGCGCGGCAGAAATCGACGTCGAAGCCGGTCCAGTTGCCCTTGTCGTCCGGGATCGAGAAGCCCGGCAGGCCCTTGTTGACGCCGCACAGCACGTCGCCGCGGCGGACGGTGCGCTTCAGCGTGCGGGTGTCGTAACGCTCATAGGTGATGGCGGCGGCCGCAACCAGCGCGGCGACCGCGAGCCCGATCGTCAGGCCGCCTCGAAATGTACGCATGGGTTCTCTCTCGCGAAGGATCGGGGGAAATCAGGATGGATATCGAAGGCGGGTCGAGCGTAGAGATCAGAGTTCGGGCTTCTGCCGGATGATCACCTTGGTGCCGACGGGAACGCGGCTGTAGAGATCGGCGACGTCGGCATTGACCAGTCGGAAGCAGCCGGACGAGATCGCGGTGCCGATGGTGTCGGGCCGGTTGGTGCCGTGGATGCGGTAGACGGTGGTGCCCAAATACATCGCGCGCGCGCCGAGCGGATTGCCGGGGCCGCCGGCCATGAAGCGCGGCAGATAGGGCTGGCGGGCGATCATTTCCGGCGGCGGTACCCAATCCGGCCACTCGGCCTTGCGGGTGATGGTCACCAGGCCCTGCCACTGAAAGCCGTCGCGGCCGACGCCGATGCCGTAGCGGAGCGCGCGGCCGTTGCCTTGCACGAGGTAGAGATGGCGTTCGGCGGTGGAGACGATGATGGTGCCCGGCGCCTCATTGGTCCGGTAGTACACCACCTGCTTCTGCCATTCCGGGTCGAGCTGGTAGCCGTCGTCGGCGATCAGGCCGGGCTCGTCGGCGTCCGGGCGGCTCTGGGCGAAGCCTTGCGATGTCGACAGCACGAGAGCGCCCGTGGCGACCAACGTCCAGACCAGGTGACGAAGTTTCGTCATACAAAGCTCTCCTTGTTGGCGCGGGGCCAATTGGTTGCTCCACCCAAATCACGGTGACCATCAAATCTCAGCGGCAGGTTGATGGCAAGTTTAGGGCGGGCGTCACACTATATCACTGTAATGCTTCTGTTTTTTGTCATTGAGGGCGGAGGCGCGCCAAGCTGCCGGCCTTATTTCGGCGCGATCCAGAGTCGCAAGGCGAACGAGATCAGCGCCACCGTGCCGACGCCGCCAAGCCAGAGCACTACAAACCACAGCAGGCGCTGCCCAAGCGGCCGCTGATTCGGATGGGGTCGCATCAGTGGTATCCGTGGCCGGGGCGCACCTTGCCGCGGAACACCCAATAGGCCCAGGCGGTGTAGCCGAGGATCAGCGGCACCAGGATCGAGACCCCGACCAGCATGAAGATCTGGCTGTTGGCAGGCGCCGCCGCCTGCCAGATCGTGATGCTCTGCGGCACGATGTAGGGGTACATGCTGATGCCGAGCCCGGCATAGGACAGGGCGAATAGCGCCAGCGTCAGGAAGAACGGCTGGTGGTCGTACCGGTTGCTGAGCGCGCGCAGCAGCAGCGCGGTGACGGCGGCGACCGCGATCGGCACCGGCGCGGTGAGGATGATGTTGGGCCAGGCGAACCAGCGCTCTGTGTACTGCACGCTCAGGAACGGCGTCGCGATGCTGACGGCGCCGATCGCGCACAGCATCGCGACCAGCAAGATCCAGCTCAGATGATAGGCGCGGTCGCGCAACTCGCCCTCGGTCTTCATCACCAGCCAGGTCGCGCCCAGCAGCGCGTAGCCGATCACCAGCGCGATGCCGGTCAGCACGCTGAACGGTGTCAGCCAATCCCACCAGCCGCCGGCATAGTGACGTCCCTCGACATGGATGCCCTGCAGGATGGCGCCGAGCGCGACCCCCTGCGCCAGCGAGGCGACCAGCGAGCCGCCGGTGAAGGCGAGATCCCATTTGTTGCGCGCCTTCTGGGTCCGCCAGCGGAATTCGAAGGCGACGCCGCGGAACACGAGGCCGAGCAGCATCGCGATGACAGGCGTGTAGAGCGCCGGCATCAGCACCGCATAGGCCAGCGGGAACGCCGCCATCATGCCGCCGCCGCCGAGCACCAGCCAGGTCTCGTTGCCGTCCCACACCGGCGCCACCGTGTTCATGATGACGTCGCGGTCGGCCTTCTGCGGAAACAGCGGAAACAGGATGCCGAGGCCGAGATCGAAGCCGTCCATCACGACATAGACGAACACCGCAAAGGCGATGATGAAGGCCCAGATGATGGCGAGATCGATCATCGCACGGCCTCCACGGCAGCAGAACCTGCGGCCGGCGTGATGCCGGCGGCTCGGGCGGGAAGGTCCTTGGTCGGGCCCAGCTCGCCGGGATGCGGCGGCTGCGCCATCAGCCGCAGGATATAGATCACGCCCGCGGTGAACACGGCGAAATAGACGATGATGAAGGCGATCAGCGACGAGCCGACCGCCGGCGCCGCCAGCGGCGACGCTGAATCCGCCGTGCGCAACAGGCCATAGACGGTGAACGGTTGCCGCCCGGTCTCCGTGGTGATCCAGCCGGCGAGCACCGCGATGAAGCCGGCCGGGCCCATCAGCACCGCGAATCTGTGCAGTAGCTGCGACTGGTACAGCTTTCCGCGCCAGCGCATCAGCAGGCTGAACAGGCCGAGCCCCAGGATCAGGAAGCCGAGCCCGACCATGATGCGGAACGCCCAGAAGGTGATCGGCACCGGCGGCCAGTTCTCGCGCGGCACGGTGTCGAGGCCGGCGAGCGGTGCGTCGAGCGAATGCTTCAGGATCAGCGACGACAGCTTCGGCACCTCGATCGCGTATTTCACCTTGGCATCACGCACGTCGGGCCAACCGAACAGGATCAGCGGCGCGCCGTCCTTGTGGCTCTGGAAGTGGCCTTCCATCGCCATCACCTTGGCGGGCTGGTGCTCCAGCGTGTTGAGGCCGTGCTGGTCGCCAGCAAGGATCTGGATCGGCGCCACCAGCGTCGCCATCCACATCGCCATCGAGAACATCACGCGCGCGCCGGCGAGATGCTGGTCGCGCAACAGATGCCAGGCGCCGACCGCGCCGACTACGAGCGAGGTGGTGAGATAGGCCGCCAGCACCATGTGCACGAGGCGATAGGGGAACGACGGATTGAAGATCACCTTGAGCCAGTCGGCGGCGACGAACTGGCCGTCGGCATTGACGGCATGGCCGGTCGGCGTCTGCATCCAGGAATTGGCCGACAGGATCCAGAACGCCGAGATCAGCGTGCCGATCGCGACCATCAGGGTCGCCACGAAATGCAGTCTGGGGCCGACGCGCGACAGTCCGAACAGCATCACGCCGAGGAAGCCGGCCTCGAGGAAGAATGCGGTCAGGACCTCATAGGCCATCATCGGGCCGATCACCGGCCCGGTCTTGTCGGCAAAGGACGACCAGTTGGTGCCGAACTGGTAGGACATCACGATGCCCGACACCACGCCCATGCCGAACGCGACCGCGAAGATCTTCAGCCAGTAATTGAACAGGTTGATGAAGACTTCGCGCTTGGTGATGAGCCACAGCGCTTCCAGCACCGCAAGATAGCTCGCAAGCCCGATCGAGAATGCGGGAAACACGATGTGGAACGACATCGTGAAAGCGAATTGCGCGCGGGCGAGTACGACCGCATCCCAACCTTCGAACATCACGCACCATCCATTGCCAGTGCTCTGGGGCGCGATCCGGTGACAGCGTGCGCTCTCGGGATCGCGTCGTCCCCGGCGATGAGCCTATCACGGCGGGGATGACGGCAATACAGGGCGGATTGTCTACATCATGCGGTCCGATGCAACCGCATGATGCCGTGCTTTAGCTGTTGGCGTTGAGCAATCGCGCGACGGTGCGGTCGATCTCGTCATAGCGACCCTCGCCGGCATGCTGGAAGACGATCTTGCCGTTCTGGTCGATGATGTACTGCGCCGGCCAATACTGGTTGCCGTAGGCGTTCCAGGTCTGCGAATTGTTGTCCTGCGCCACCGGATAGACGATGCCGTGCCGCTTCAGTGCGGCCTGCACGTTGGTGGCCGAATGCTCGAACGGGAATTCCGGCGTGTGGACCCCGATCACGACGAGGCCGCGATCCCGGTACTTTGAATAAAGTTCGGTGACGTGCGGCAGCGTGTTGACGCAGTTGACGCAGCCATAGGTCCAGAAATCCACCAGCACGACCTTGCCGCGCAGGTCGGCGAGCTTCAGCGGCTGCGAGTTGAACCAGTTGCTGATGCCGACGAATTCGGGCGCGGTCTGGCTCTGCTCGGCGGTCATGGCGATCGCTCTCGGCACCGGTTGGGCCGGCGCGTCGGATTCGGTGCAGAGGCCGGGGATGACGGCGCCGCCGAGGCCAAGGCCTGCCACCAGAGCGGAAACGGCAATCAAGCGCAGGAACATCGATATCTCCTTATGGCTCACAGGCCGATCTGGCCGTTGGGATAGAACTGGGTCAGCCACGCCACGATCAGCGTGTCGTATTGCAGGTAGGACAGCGCGGCGAAGCCGATGATCACGACGCCGAAGCCCTGCTGGAGGCGCGGCGCGATCTGCGCCAGGCTGCGCACGCGGGTGGTGGCGGCCTGCCCGCCATAGGCAATGGCCAGCATCGGGATTGCGGCGCCGACCGCGTAGGTGACGAGTTGCAGGCTCGCCCACGCTGTGTCCTTCGAGGTCGCGACGACGGTCAGGATCGAGCCGAGCACCGGACCGGCGCAGGGTGTCCACACCAGTCCGAGCGTGGAGCCGAGCACGAAGCCGCCGAACAGGCTCTGCGACGGCGCGGCCTGGCCGATGCTGCCTTCTTGTTTGGACGCGTTTTCTCCACGCGAACCGGCATCCACTTCGCTCGAAAACGCTCTGGTAGCGCCGTTCAGCCGGATCGCCAGCCATTCGAACGGCGCCGGCCAGATCATCAGGAGGCCGAAGCCCGCGAGCAGGACCGCCGCGCCGGTCCGCAGCACATTGGGGTCGAAATCGAAGGCGCGCGTGATCGCGCTCAGCAGCAATGCCACCGCAGAGAATGACATCACGAAGCCAAGCGCGATCATCGCGGGCCGCGCCTTGCCGGTCTGGCCTATCGATACCCCGAGCAGGATCGGCAGCATCGGCAGGGTGCAAGGGGCGGCGACGGTGGCGACACCGGCAAGCAGGGCAAGCGCAAGGCTGAGCATCGTCATCCGTCCATCGGAAGTCCCGGCGCGCCAGAGGGCCGTGCCGGGTACGCCTGATGTTCTTCGTGATGACGGTCTGGCCGTTACTTTGGCGCGATCGCAGGCGCCGTCACGTCTGTGTGAGACGAGGCGTGTCGGCTTCACGGCGCCGCGCCAAAAACAGAGCGACCCGGCTGGGGGGCATCCCGGCCGGGTCGTTGGAGGTTACTTGGGAGGGTAGAACTTGGGAGGTTAGAACTCGGGTATCAAAACTTGGGTTGGGGGTTGCGTCGTTGGTTATGGGTATAGGGATCGCGTTTTTCCGGGTGATGTCGTCGATTATTTCAATTGTTTCGTCGCCTGACTTTTTCGGCTTCGTGGATAATTGCCCTAATCGATCGATATCAACGTAAATAATTGAGTTCGCAGTATTTTATGCCGCGACGCTGTCGACGCCGGCGCCCCGGAGGAGGTCGGCAAGCTGCTTGCGGGCATAGAACATGCGGGTCTTCACCGTGCTCTGCGGAATCCCGATGATCTGCCCGGCCTCCTCGACCGACTTCTCATGGTAGTAGACCAGATTGATGATCTCGCGGTGCGCCGGCGACAGCTTGGCCACGCAGGCGCGCAGGATCTCGCTGGTGGTGGCGCGATCGAGCGAGGTTTCCGGCGTATCGGCGCCGTCGGGGATCTCCAGCACGTCATCCTGGTCGATGTCCTCGTGCTTGCGCTGGCGCAGTGCGGTCAGCGCCTTGAAGCGGGCGATCGACAGCAGCCAGGTCGAGACCTGCGAGCGGCCCTCGAACTGGGCCGCGGTGCGCCAGACGTCCAGGAACACCTGGCTGACCAGGTCCTCGGCCATGGTGGTGTCGCGCACCATGCGGAGCACGAAGCGGTAGACCCGGACGTTGTGGCGGGCATAGAGCGTGTGCATCGAGGTGCGGTTATTCTTGGCGATACGCGCGAGCAGCATTTCATCCGAGGTCGCGCGAGTAGCATCGATATGCTCCGTGGCTGCAGAGTTGATGGCGATGACGTTCGGCATGACAGGCTCCCAGTTCGCCGTTGGGCGGCGGTTCGTTGGGAGAAAGCTAGTTACTGCCCGTTTCCGGATGTCTGCGCGAAAAGCGGAAAATGGTTTCGTGACCGGGAGAATTGTTTCGTTGCCGGCGGGACGACGAAACATTCGGGACCAAAAAACCAGTAATTTCAACGGGTGGAAAACTCAAATAGCCGGAATCACGCCTGTTGGAACGAATCCGCGCCATGACTTTTGGCACTATTCGGCCGCCTGCAAAGCGGTCGCTGCCTTTTTCGGGGCAATCCAGAACGCGTCGGGCCGTTCGAACAGGAAATTGGCCCGCGCCGCCAGCGTCAGCCGCCAGATCAGCAGCGAGCCGGCAACGCCGGCCGCGGTCACGATCAGCGAGACCATGCCGATGTCGGGGATGATGTCGAACCGCAGCAGAACCGTGCGTGTCGCGGCCATCGGCAGGAAGAAGGCCAGATAGATCACGATCGAGTGCTCGCCACAGAAGCGCAGGAAGCCGAGCCATTGCGCTCGCGCCAGCAGCGTGCCGGTCACGATGATCGCGCAGGCGCCGGCAAAGCCGAGCGCCAGCGACACGACCGGCCATTCGCTGACCCCGATCGCAACCAGGCCGCCATTGACCAGCGCCCACAGCCCGAGCCCGAGCAGGGCCAGCGCCGGCCGCGCCCGTGCGCGGTCCGACAGGCCGAACACGTAATCGGCCAGGACATAGCCGGTGTAGAAGTAGACGAAGCGGGAGCAGAACTCGTCGACGACGGTCCAGCCGGTCGCGACATGCGCGCTCTCCAGCACGGCCGCGACCAGCCAGATGACGAGCGGGTGGACATTGCGCGTGAGCTTGGTGACGACGAAGAAGATCGGCAGCAGATAGATGAACCACAGCGTGCCGAACGGCTCGATGAAGGATTCGAGATATTGTAGCCCGGTCTGGGCCCAGCCGTTCTCTGCGGCCAGCGACGGCGCCTTGAAGCCGAACTGGATCGTCACCCACAGCACGTAGAAATAGGCGAAGTGCATCACCTTGCGGTCGAGATAGGTGCGCCAGTCGCGGTCGATCACCACCGAGAGGAACAGTCCCGAGATCAGGAAGAAGTCCGGCATCCGGAACGGCTTGGCGAACATCACGACATAATGCATGAAGCCGGTCTGGTCGGCGGCCTTCTCGACCCCCAGCACCGAATGCATCATCACCACCATGATGATGCAGATGCCCTTGGCATAGTCGACCCAATCGACACGCGGGCCCGCGTTCCCGGCGGAACGATCTGTCGCGACTGCTGTGCCGTTTGTGGTCATCCCTGTCCTGTTTCGGCGTAATCGGGTCCATCATCGGCCCGATCGGTTGCTTTCTCCTTTATCAGTACAAGTGCTGTGCCATCGGACCCGGACCTTTCCACGGTTTCCTGTCACCGGCGAATGGTCTAAGAGGCCAAAGAATCCGAGAGGTTCGTTAACCATAGGACGCAGGTCGGCCGAGCGCCGTGGCCTGCGATAAGTTTCCTTGCCGCACCAATTCGATAGCCCGCTGCCGATCGACGCCGTGCTCGACGAACTCGACCGCACGCTCGATCGCCACAATGCCGCAGTGCTGGTCGCGCCGCCCGGCGCCGGCAAGACCACGCGCGTGCCGCTGGCGTTGCTCGATGCGCCCTGGGCTCGGGCTAAGAAGATCATCGTGCTGGAGCCGCGCCGGATCGCCGCACGCGCCAGTGCCGAGCGGATGGCGAAGACGCTTGGTGAGCGTCCCGGGGAGACCGTCGGCTATCGCGTGCGCTTCGGCTCGAAGGTGTCGCGCGCGACCCGGATCGAGGTCGTCACCGAGGGCATCTTCTCGCGCCAGATCCTCGACGATCCCGAGCTCGACGGCGTCGCCGCGGTGCTATTCGACGAATTCCACGAGCGCTCGCTCGATGCCGATCTCGGGCTCGCGCTGGCGCGCGATGCGCAAACCGGGCTGCGCGAGGATCTGCGCATCCTCGTGATGTCGGCCACGCTCGACGGCGCGCGCGTGGCAAGGCTGCTCGGCGATGCACCTGTGGTCGAGAGCGAGGGGCGCGCCTTTCCGGTCGAGACCCGTTATGTCGGCCGCAAGGTCGATGCGTCGGTGGAGCGGCAGATGGCCGAGACGATCGCGACGGCGCTGCGCGCCGATGCCGGCTCGGTGCTCGCCTTCCTGCCCGGCGCGGCCGAGATCCGCCGCACGCAAACCTTCCTCGCCGAGCGCGTGCACGACGCTTCGGTCGAGATCGTGCCGCTGTTCGGCGCGCTCGATGCCGGCGTGCAGGATCGCGCCATCGCGCCGGCGCCGAAGGGCACCCGCAAGGTGGTGCTGGCGACCTCGATCGCCGAGACCTCGCTGACCATCGAGGGCGTGCGCATCGTGGTCGATTCAGGCCTCGCACGGGTGCCGCGCTACGAGCCGGACATTGCGCTGACCCGGCTCGAGACCGTGCGCGCCTCGCGCGCCGCCGTCGATCAGCGGCGCGGCCGCGCCGGCCGCATCGAGCCCGGCGTCTGCTATCGTCTGTGGGACGAGCCGCAGACCGCATCGCTGCCGGCCTACACCGCGCCCGAAATCCTCTCCGCCGATCTGTCCTCGCTGGTGCTCGATCTCGCGCAATGGGGCGTCAGCGATCCCGGTAGCCTTGCCTTCCTCGATCCGCCGCCGGGGCCGGCGCTGAAGGAAGCGAAATCACTGCTGGGCGAACTCGGCGCGCTCGACGCGGACGGCCGCATCACCGAGGAGGGCAAGAGCCTGCGCGCGCTGGCGCTGCCGCCGCGGCTGGCGCGCATGATCGTGGATTCCGCCCGCTTCGGTGCGGGCGAGGAGGCGGCCGAGATCGCCGCCGTGCTGACCGAGCGCGGGCTCGGCGGCGACAGCGTCGATCTCGACGTCAGGCTCGACCAGTTCCGCCGCGACCGCTCGCAGCGTGCATCGAGCGCGCGCAGCATGGCCGCGCGCTGGGCTTCGCAGGTGGAGAGGCCTGAGAGATTTTCTTCTCCCTCCCCCCTTGTGGGGGAGGGCCGGGGAGGGGGGCCCGCAAAGGTGGTGTCTGCCGATGTCGGCGATCTCTCCACCGGCGTGATGCTGGCCTTCGCGTTTCCGGATCGCGTCGCCAGGAACCGCGGCAATGGCAGCTTCGTGCTGGCCAATGGCCGCGGTGCTGCGGTCGAGCAGACCGCGGCGCTGGCGCGGCTGCCCTATATCGCGGTCGCCGAACTGACCGGCACGGCGGCGAGCGGTCGCATCCTGCTGGCGGCGCCGATCACCCAGGAGGAGATCGAGCAGCGCTTTGCCGGCCAGATCGAGAACGTTGAGGAGGTGACGTTCGACCGCGGCGCGATGGCGCTGCGCGCCCGCCGCCGCCGTTCGCTACATGCGATCACGCTGTCGGAAGCGCCGATGCCGCTACAGCCGTCGGCCGAGACCGCGCGCGTGTTCGCCGACGGCCTGATCGCGGCCGGGCTCGACCGGCTGCCGTGGTCGAAGCATTCGAAGCAGTGGCGCGACCGCGTCATGTTCCTGCGCAGGGCCGAGGACGAGAGCTGGCCCGATCTGTCGGACGCGGCACTCGCCGCGCGCGCCGACGACTGGCTGGTACCCGCGCTCTACGACAAGACCGCGCTGAAGGATCTGTCCGCCGGTGACCTGTCGGACGCGCTGATGACGCTGCTGCCGTGGGAATTGCGCGCGCGGCTCGATCGCGAGGCGCCGACGCATTTCGAGGCGCCGACCGGAACGCAGCTTGCGATCGACTACGAGGCGGAGCAGGGCCCGACCATCGCGGTCCGGCTGCAGGAACTGTTCGGGCTCAACACCCATCCCTCGATCGCCAAGGGCGCGGTGCCGCTGGTGCTGGAACTGCTGTCGCCGGCGCAGCGCCCGGTGCAGGTGACGCGCGATCTGCCCGGCTTCTGGCGCGGCAGCTACGCCGCCGTCCGCTCCGACCTGCGCGGCCGCTATCCGCGCCATCCCTGGCCGGAAGATCCCGCCAGCGCGATGCCGACGCGACGCGTGAAACCGCGCGGCACCTGACGGGTCACGAATTTCATGCCGCCCCGTCATTGCGAGGAGCGATAGCGACGAAGCAATCCATGGCTCCGCGGGCGCGGAGGGATGGATTGCTTCGCGGAGCCTGTCATCGGGCGCGCGTTCGCGCGACCCGTTGGCTCGCAATGACGGGGCATAGATTCGCACCATCCGCGCCGGAGCGCTGGCAAGTGTCCGCCAACAGTGGTTAGATTTGCGCGCCGGGATCACGGGCTCGCAATCTGGGGAGACCGAGGTGGAGATCAAGAATCTGGAGATCAAGAACCCATCGCCGTCGCTGTATAATGAAGACCTGGCGCCGGCCAGGGAACGCAACTGGGGCGCCTTCAGCATCTTCAACGTCTGGACTTCGGACGTGCATAGCCTCTGGGGCTATTATCTCGCCGCCAGCCTGTTCCTGCTCTGCGGCAGCTTCGTCAATTTCATCCTCGCGATCGGCGTCGGCTCGCTGGTGATTTTTGTGCTGATGAGCCTGATCGGCAATGCCGGCGTGAAGACCGGCGTGCCCTATCCGGTGCTGGCGCGCGCCTCGTTCGGGGTCTGGGGCGCCAACATTCCGGCGCTGGTGCGGGCCATCGTCGCCTGCTTCTGGTACGGCGCGCAGACCGCGGCGGCCTCGGGCGCGATCGTCGCGCTGCTGACGCGTATCGACAGCTTCAAGGCGTTCCACCAGTCGAGCCACATGCTCGGCCACTCGACGCTCGAGGTGATCTGTTTCGTGGTGATCTGGGCGCTGCAGCTCCTGATCATTCAGCGCGGCATGGAGACGGTGCGGCGCTTCCAGGATTGGGCAGGGCCGGCGGTATGGCTGATGATGCTGATCCTTGCGATCTATCTCTGCATCGCGGCCGGCGGCATCTCGCTCACCGCGCCGATCCCGCAGGATGTGCTGCTGGAGAAGACCAAGGATGCCGGCGTGCCCGGCGAACCCGGCACGTTCGCTGCGCTGTGCGCCGTCGCCGCGACCTGGATCACCTATTTCGCCGCGCTTTATCTCAACTTCTGCGACTTCTCGCGCTATGCGCCCGACGCGAAGGCGCTGCGCAAGGGCAATATCTGGGGCCTGCCGGTCAATCTGATCCTGTTCTCGCTGGTCGCCGGCGTCACCACGATCGCAGCGTTCAACGTCTATCACGAGGTGCTGCTGCATCCCGACCAGATATCGGCGAAGTTCGACAGCTGGTTCCTGGCGCTGCTCGCGGCGGTCACTTTTGCGGTGGCAACGCTCGGCATCAACGTCGTCGCCAATTTCGTCTCGCCGGCATTCGATTTCTCGAACGTGTTTCCGCGGCATATCGACTTCAAAAAGGGCGGCTACATCGCGGCGCTGATCGCGCTGGCGCTGTATCCGTTCGCGCCCTGGGAGGGCAGCGCCGCCTCGTTCGTCGGGCTGATCGGTGCCACCATGGGGCCGATCTTCGGGATCATGATGGTCGACTATTTTCTGATCGCCAAAGGCCGCGTGAACGTGCCGGCGCTGTATCAGGAGGACGGCGAATATCGCTTCCAGAACGGCTGGAACGTCAGCGCGCTGATCGCGGCCGCGATCGGCGCCCTGTTCTCGTCGGTGCTGCCGAATTTCACCTCGCTCCTGCCGGCTTGGTGGGCGGTCTATGGCTGGTTCTTCGGTGTCGGGATCGCCGGCGCGGTCTATTATGCGCTGCGCGTGGCGAAGCCGAGCCCGGTCGCCAAGACGGCCTGAAACACCGCCTGAAAGCCCGCAAATTCCGGCCCTTGCGGGCGGCTGATGGCATTCGGCCGCCTCGGCGGGCTGATCTTAACTCTTCGCTCATCCTTTTCGCCAAAATGGCAGCCTCGTGCCGGCGCCCTCGCTCGCGGCGGGGCGTGCGGCGTGGTGAAATTGCGTGTTCGGTTTTCCGAGTATGGTGTCATGCGTAACTTGATGATTTTCGCGGCCATCCTGATCGGGCTGGGCACTTTCATGGCCCAGATGGCCAGCAAGATGTCGCCCGCCGCCGCGACCACCGCAAAGCAGACCATGGCTCCCGCCGTCACGGTGGCGCAGGCCAGCGCCCGCACGCTCAGCATCGCGCCCGACCCGCGCGGTCATTTCGCGACCGACGGCCGGATCGATGGCCAGCGCGTCAACTTCATGGTCGACACCGGCGCCTCCGTGGTCGCCCTGAACGAGACCTCGGCGGCGCGCTTCGGCCTGCGTCCGGTGCCGGGCGATTACACCTCGCGCGTCACCACCGCCAACGGCACCATCAAGGCCGCGCGCGCCCATATCGCCATGATCGAGATCGGCGGCCTTACCGTGCGCGACGTCGACGCCCTGGTGCTGCCGGACGAGGCGCTGTCGGAAAACCTGCTCGGCCTGTCCTTCCTGTCGAAGCTGAAGCGCTTCGAATACGCCAACGGCAAATTGTTGCTGGAGCAGTAGGGCCGATTGGCATCAAAGCCCTATCGAAGTCTTCCGCTGGATGTCTTCCTTCGTGATGCCGATCATCTCCTCGGAACGGCAGAAAATTCCGCCGAAACGGAGGAGGGTGGACACCCAAATAGCCTCGAGGGAGTTCAGAGCGCTGCTGCTTGTTCAAATTTTGGGAATGAGAGGGCATCAAGTTGATCTTCGCGACGGCGCGGCATTTGCGCCAGACGTTCGCGGACAACATTCAGACCTGCGCTTTCGCAGAGTGTCGAGCCGGTCTCCCGGCGTGCTCACCGCAAATCCCTGCTGCACTCTCTAATATAGTCGGGCGGATCGTCGAGATTCGGGCATCGCACGACCTGATCGCAAAAGACTTCGTCACCATGTTTGAATATCAAGACTTTTAAACTCTCGGCTCTCTCCGTCGGTTTCCCAATAATAGCTATGCCTAGACCGCGATCGTCACCTGATAGCGACACCTCATCTACGCCAAAAGCAAAAACGGATAGACACTCTTGCGGCACATCGGTCCATTGTCCATTGTGTTCAATGCGCATCGACCGTTCCAGGCCTATCCCAAACCCTTTTTTTTCCGGGTTTCGGTCGCAAACTGCCTTGAGGGTCCGAAGTTCGATCCTCGCAAGATCCCCGCCTTGTTGATTTTTGAAAGTCAAAGTCACGACATCCGGCTTACACCAGGGGCCGGAGTTTGCCTTGCATACCGTTGAACTGGTGAGCAGAAGGCATAAGGCTCCCGCGAGCGCGACCGTTTTCATCGGCATGACTCAATATTTGTATCGATTCCAATCGGGCATTCTCGACCCCGTCGGCTTGCCGTGAAGCCAATACAAATAGCTCCCATCCCAAGATCCAACCCACGCTCGATAATCTGGAGTTTTCTGAGAATAAGCCTCCGCATTCTTTTTATCTCCATCACTTTCAAGCTGATTTTCCCAGTGCATGTGCCCACGCGCGACCGCATCCCTATCGCCAAGCCCCACACCACCGTTTCGCGCTCCGTCTTGGAATCCACGTGCTATCTGATCGTAGTAATATAGTCCGTCGCGCTTATAAATTTCCACGCCCAGTTCCGGGATAAAGCCCCTGCTCTTGGTCTCTTCCGGGTAATGTTGGGTCCCAAGGTCTATCATTTCCTTGCGGGCAGCGTCCCATGCGCGTTCCGCGCTCTCGAAACCGATCCCCGCATTGCGGCTCGGATAGTCACCACCTTCGTCGCCGCCGAAACGCTTGATGCCGACGATGCCACCCGATCCGCTGGGGCTGTTGCCAGTCGCTGGCCCATTGACGTCGGGCTGACCGGCTCCTGTCGCGGGCTGTTGCGGCAGGGTTTGCGGCTGCGCTGGTTGAGTCGGTGTCGGCGGCTGTTGAAGCTGCGCCTGTTGCGCAAGGCCATTCGCGGCGAACGGGTCGTGGTCAACCGGAACGAGCGAGTAGTCATCGAAATCCGGCTGATGGTCCACCGGCACCAGAGAGTAATCAGGCATGATCATCACCTACAGATATTGCGGACACGTCGGATGAGTCCGTGCGTGACCGCACCTCGCGGAGAGGGCTGGGTTGGCTTTGTATGTTTGAAGGCAAGTGCTTGAAGGCAAAGCGCTTGAAGGATGGCTTACGCAACGGCGCGGAAGTGTCGCTTCCGGTTCGGCTTGCGCATCGTCTTCGCCGGGCGCCCGTCTGTCGGTGGGGGCGGCCCTGGCTGTCAGCCAGTTCGGCACGCTCGGCAGCGTACTGGCCGACAGCGCCTGTCCGATTCAAAAAGCCCGCAGCGGATTTTCCGGTGCGGGCTTAGTTGTCGCGACGGTGAAAATGTATCGGTGAGTTGCCCGACGTGTCAACCATTCGATGCGCAGATCTATTCGACGGGCAGATTGCAGAGCGCCGGGAGCGGCTGAAATAACAACCGCACGGCAATGCCTCTCCATGCCTGGAGCTACCCCCTGCAGAAACTATGCAGGGTCGGAGCGGTTAGCGGTCAAGCAGCTCGCAGGGCACAAAAGCGCGGCGTATTGCGCCGGCGTGCTGGTATTTCGCCGACGCCAAATCTGCCGCAATTATTAGCCACAAGCCGTCAATCCTGCCTTCCGCTGCGGCGATGCATTCGCTAAAGGCTGCGGCGATGTCTTTTTGCATGCGACCATAAGGCCGACCCATGTTTCCCAAGCCGAAATCCGCGCTGGTCCCGAACACCTATGCCTTCGAATCCGAGCCGATGGTGAAGCCGACCGGGTTTCGCGAATACGACGCGCGCTGGCTGTTCAACAAGGAAATCAATTTGATGGGCGTGCAGGCGCTCGGCATGGGGCTCGGCGCGCTGATCGCGGAGCTCGGCGTCAGCCGGGAGATCGTCACCGGGCACGATTTTCGCGGCTATTCCGCGTCGATCAAATACGCGCTGATCTCGGGCCTGATGGCGGCGGGCTGCAAGGTGCACGACATCGGCCTCGCGGTGACGCCGATGGCCTACTTTGCGCAGTTCGATCTCGACGTGCCCTGCGTTGCGATGGTCACCGCCTCGCACAACGACAATGGCTGGACCGGCGTCAAGATGGGCGCCAACCGTCCGCTCACCTTCGGCCCCGACGAGATGACGCGGCTGAAACAGATCGTGCTCAACGCCGCGTTCGACAACAAGGCCGGCGGCTCCTACCAGTTCCACGAGAACTATCCGGCGCGCTACATCGCCGACCTCACCAGCCGGCCGAGGCTGAAGCGCAAGCTGAAGGTCGTGGCCGCCTGCGGCAACGGCACTGCGGGCGCGTTCGCGCCGCAGGTGCTGGAGGCGATCGGCTGCGAGGTGATCCCGCTCGACACCGAGCTCGATCACACCTTCCCGAAATACAATCCGAATCCGGAAGACATGGAGATGCTGCACGCGATCCGCGATGCGGTGCTGGCGCACAAGGCCGATGTCGGCCTCGGCTTCGACGGCGACGGCGATCGCTGCGGTGTGGTCGACAACACCGGCGAGGAGATCTTCGCCGACAAGGTCGGCGTCATGCTGGCGCGCGACATGTCGGCGATCAACGCCAACGCGCAGTTCGTCGTCGACGTGAAGTCGACCGGGCTGTTCGTGACCGATCCGGTGTTGCAGAAGCAGGGCGCCGACACGGTCTACTGGAAGACCGGGCATTCCTACATGAAGCGCCGCACCAATGAATTGGGCGCGCTCGCGGGCTTCGAGAAGTCCGGCCACTTCTTCTTCAACAAGCCGTTCGGCCGTGGCTATGACGACGGCCTGGTGTCGGCGATCGCGATCTGCGAGATGCTCGACCGCGCCCCCGGCAAGTCGATGGCCGATCTGAAGGACGCGCTGCCGAAGACCTGGTCGTCGCCGACGATGTCGCCGCATTGCGCCGACGAAGCGAAATACGGCGTCGCCGACGCCGTCGTGAAGCACTTCGAGACCTTGCAGCAGAAGGGCGCGCAGGTTGCGGGCCAGAACATCCGCGATCTCGTCACCGTCAACGGCGTGCGCGTCACGGTCGAGGACGGCAGCTGGGGCCTGGTGCGTGCATCCTCGAACAAGCCGGAACTCGTGGTCGTGGTCGAGAGCCCGGTCAGCGAGCAGCGCATGCGCGACATGTTCGAGGCGATGGATTCCGTGCTGCGCACGCATCCCGAGGTCGGCGAATACAATCAGAAGATTTGAGGGCGGCGACCAGCCTCGTCATTGCCGGGCTTGACCCGGCAATCCATCGCAAGAAATCCTTTCGTGAAGATCGATGGACACGCGGGTCAAGCCCGCGTGTGACGTCCGATGTCCGCTGCCTCACGCCGCCCGCAGCGAGGCCAGGAAGCGGTCCAGCTCGGTCTTCAGCCATTCCGACTGCGAGGTCAGGCCGTTCGCCGCATCGAGCAATTGCGCGGTCGCGCCGCCCGCCTGTTCGGACGCGCGGTTGACGTTGAGGATGCCTTTGTTGACGTCGCGGGTGCGATCGGCCGCCTGCTGCAGATTGCTGGAGATCTCGCGAGTCGCCGCACCTTGCTGATCGACGGCCGCCGCGATCTCGCCGGAGACGTGGTCGATTTCCGCGATGGTGGTGCCGATGGTCCCGATCGCGCTGACGGCGGCGCCGGTCGCGCTCTGGATGTCCTGGATCTGAACCGAAATCTCCTCGGTCGCCTTCGCGGTCTGGTTGGCCAGCGCCTTGACCTCGCTCGCGACGACGGCAAATCCGCGGCCATGCTCGCCGGCGCGCGCCGCCTCGATGGTCGCGTTCAGGGCGAGCAGGTTGGTCTGGCTGGCGATGCTCTGGATCAGCGTCACCACCTCGCCGATCTTCTGCGTGCCGTCGGCAAGACCCTGGACCACGGAGTTGGTGCGGCGCGCCTCGTCGGCGGCCTTGGCGGCGATTTTCGCCGAGCGGGTCACCTGCTCGGCGATGCTGTTGATCGACGCCGTCAGCTCCTCGGTCGCCGACGCCACGGTTTCCACGTTGCTCGATGCCAGCGTCGATGCGGAGGCGGCGGCGGTGGCCTGACGGATGGTTTCGGCGTTGCTGCCGTTCATGGTGGCCGACAGGCCCTGCATCGCGTTCGCCGCCACCGCGACGGCCTCGACGACCTCGCCGATCTTGCGCTCGAAGCCCAAGGCAAGTTCGCGTCGCGCGGCGTCACGGTCATGCTTCGCCCGTTCGGCCTCGATGCGTTCGGCATTGGCGCGCGCCTCGGCGCCACTTGCGGCCTCGGCCTCCGCCGCCTCTCTGCGCCGACATCTTGAACAGCTCGGCGAGGGTGTGTGCGAGCCAGATCAGCACGCCGGCCTCGATCAAGAGAATCACGGCGTGGAGAACGACGCGGCCGAAATCGGCACCGCCGGGATAGATCGCGGCCGGCAGGATGAAATTCAGCGTCAAATGATGCAGGGCAACCGCCGCGGTGCCGGCGACGATCGGCCGGTAGTCGCAATAGGCGACGAGGCAGGCCAGCGCGGCGAAGAAGTACATGTGCATGTCGACCTGCCAGCGGTGGCCCGCGAACTGGTAGACCAGCATCGACACGCCGGCCATCAGGGCGACGGCGACGATCAGGCGCGTGGAAACGCCGTTTCCCGACATGCGCCACGAGGCCGTCGCAGTCAGCGCCATTGCGACCATGAAGCCGGCCGGGATCAGCCAGTCGGTGTGCAACGACATGCCGACGATGATCGCGATCGGAACGTGCAGCCAGAGCACCACGAGCAATATCTTGCTGGCCGTCTCGCGCAGCGCGGCCATTTCATCGCCTTCGAAGGTCATCCCCACCCCCCAGATCGTCGTTCGCCTTGAAGCAGCCAGCGATCGCCCGCGGATCCATGGTCAGCAGGACGCCGGCCTCGTACAGCCGGCTCAGCCCGCCATCGCGGTCAGGCCGCACCACCAGCAGGGCCGGGATGGCGGTCATCCGAACGATCGACGCATTGGCGGATGCGGCGGCCAGCAGCGCGCGCTCGGCGCGCCACCACGGCGGAAACGCCACGGCCACCACGTCGCTGCCCGCACGCACCTGCAGCGACAGCATCGCGACCGCGATCCAGCTCGCAATCAGCAACGCAGCCGCGCCCAGCCATGCTGGCCGTCGCCTCGCTGGGATGATCTCCCCCGGCACCATGGCAGCACAATACCGCTGGCGGCTCTAACTTCAGGTAAATGCCGGTCAGACGAACTACCTGGGGGCGTATCGACGTTCGTATGGGGTCGTGCGGCGGCGCTTACGCCGCGGGCACCGGCAGCGCCGTCACCGACTTGATCTTCTCCATCGCGAAGCGCGAGGTGACGTTCTTCAGTGGCACGGCACTGATCAGCTTCTTGTAGAACACGTCGTAGGCCTGCATGTCCGCGACCACGACGCGCAGCATGTAGTCGACATCGCCGGCCATCCGATAGAATTCCATCACCTCGGGCATCGCGCTGACGGCGTCGGCGAATTTGCGCAGCCAGGCTTCCGAATGGTCGGCGCTCTCGACCGAGACGAAAACGGAAATGCCGAGCCCGATCTTGTTCTGATCGACCAGCGCGACGCGGCGCAGGATCACGCCGTCGGCCTCGAGCCGCTGGATGCGCTTCCAGCACGGCGTCGACGACAGTCCGACCCGGTCGCCGATTTCGGCGACGGAGAGCGAGGCATCCTCCTGTAATACGGTCAGGATCTTGCGATCGATGGCGTCAAGGCGGCGGTTATTGTCATGAAGCTGAACGGCGACGTCAGTCATAGAAGAAAGTTCCACATGAAGGTCCTGTATCCCTCATATAGAGAAGAATCTTCCAAATCAAGCGATTCGTAGCCGGTCAGGCCGGCCGGGCATCGGCGTGTTCGCCCAAAAACGCTTCAACTTCAGCACGTTGCGGTGCGGCATAAGCACCTCCGAAGCGGGTGCATTTCAGCGCTGCAGCGGCCGAGGCGAAGCGCAGCGCCTGCCGCAGCTCCTGCTTTTCGGTGACGGCCAGCGCAAACGCCCCGTGGAAGACGTCGCCGGCACCGAGCGTGTCGACGGTATGGACCGGGAAGGCCGCGGTCTCCTCGAGCTCGCCCCGCTCGTTGAGCCAGATCGTGCCCATCGGGCCGCGGGTGCCGGCCAGGA
The DNA here is from genome assembly GCF_054056355.1 of Bradyrhizobium sp. USDA 3364. Classification (NCBI taxonomy): domain Bacteria; kingdom Pseudomonadati; phylum Pseudomonadota; class Alphaproteobacteria; order Hyphomicrobiales; family Nitrobacteraceae; genus Bradyrhizobium; species Bradyrhizobium sp. USDA 3364. The sequence goes on along the minus strand of NZ_JBSRYG010000002.1, from coordinate 2,142,640 downwards.
AGGAGGGCGTGAGCTTGGCGAGCTTGTGCAGTGCCTGGCCGTCGTCGGTGACATCGGCGGTCTCCTGCAGCGGCTCGCTGGAAAACACCAGATGCGAGGAGGCGGTGAGCAGCCCCTCCCGCATCGACATCGCGCGGTCGACGTCGACCACCACGGGAATGCCGCGCCTGACCGCCTCTGCGCACAGCTCGGTGCAGAACGGCGCGCAGCGGCTCTCGGTCAGGATCGCGGCGCAATCCTCCAGCAACAGCTCGGTCGGCGGCAGCTTCACCTTCCAGAGCTCGGGATCGCGGAACGTGACGATGGTGCGCTCGCCGCTGTCGTCGATCATGATCGCCGAGATCGGCGTCACCAGGTCCGGCATGTGGATGAGATGGTTGGTCTCGATGCCCTCCTCGGCGAGCTTGTCGAAGATGAAGCGGCTCGAGGTTTCCCGCGAATCGCCCATCGGTCCGCAGATCGAGGCGCGGCCGCCCAGCCGGACGATGCCGATCGCGGCATTCAGCGCGTTGCCGCCGCAGATCTCGTCGAAATGGGTCGCATTCTCCTTGGAGCCGCGCGCGGGAACGCCGACCCGGAACGTCAGGTCGCGCACCGGCAGGCCGATGCAGAGGATGCGGGGCGGGACTTTCGGGGCGCCGTCTTGAAAATTCATGCGGTGATCCGTCGCAATGGTTCCGTCAATTGGCACGAGCCGTGCCAGATTTAATCGGCAGAACGATGTCCGGTTCCCGCTATTGGTCCAACGGGTTTCGGTGGTGCACCCAGCGGCCGAGCAAATGGTGGGCGATCGCGAACGGATGCGGACCGGCGAGGCCGTCGGGGTGCTGGCGCTTGAGCATCATCGTCGCCTCGGCGTGGTCGAACCAGCGCGCATCCTCGAGCTCGGTGCGGTCGACCACGATGTCCTCGTTGGTCGCACGCGCGGTGCAGCCGATCATCAGCGACGACGGATAGGGCCAGGGCTGCGTCATGTAGTAGTTGACGTCGGTGCAGCGGATGCCGGACTCCTCGAAGATCTCGCGCCGCACCGCATCCTCGATGGTCTCGGCGGCCTCGACGAAGCCGGCGAGGCAGGAATACATGCCCGGCATGAACTGCTTCTGCCGGCCGAGCAGCACCTTGTCGCCATGCGTGACCAGCATGATCACGACCGGATCGGTGCGCGGAAAATGCTCGACCTTGCAGCTCGGGCATTCGCGCTTCCAGCCGCCGTCCTTCATCGCCGTCCGGGTGCCGCAGTTCGGACAGAAGCCGTGGCGCTGGTGCCACGTCACCATCGACTTCGCCATCGCGATCGCCGAGAGCTGCTCGGGCGGCACCACGCCCTGCATCGCCATGCCGCGCAACTCGGTGATCGCGACGTCGGCGCGCCCGATCAGCTTCTCGGCCGCCTGCGGCGCGATTCCCATGCCGAAGATCGGCGCCGAATCGCGCAAGCCGAGGAAGATTGTGCCGGGATTGGCGCCGTAGCCGCGCGCTTCTTCCAGCGAGAGCAGCGCGCGGGCGCCGCCATCCTCCTGCTTCACGACCAGCGAGTCGCGATAGATCACGTAGGCTCTGGCCTGGTGGTGGCCTTCCAGCGCGAACAGTTTCTCGTCATCGGTGCGCAGATGCGCGGCGCGGTCCAGCACATGGGTGACGAAGGCCGGCTGGCCGAGCGGAAATGAATCGAATGCAGACATTGAATCTCAACCCAACCAGATCTTGCGGCGAAGCGCGCCGATGAAATTTTGCACTTCCTCGGCGTCATGCGCCAGCGGCGGCATCACGCCCCAGACGGGACGCGGCCATGCCGCGTCGCTGGTGCGGCGCGCGATGACGTGGACGTGAAGCTGCGGGACGAGGTTGCCGAGCGCGGCTACATTGAGCTTGTCGCACTTGGTGACCTCTTTGAGGGCCCGCGAGACGCGGGTGATTTCCGTCATCAGCTGTGCCTGCTCGACCTCGTCGAGGTCGATGATCTCGACCGCGCCGTCGCGCCGCGGCACCAGCAGCAGCCAGGGATAGTGCGCATCCTTGATGACGAGCACCTTGCACAACGGCAGGTCGCCGATGTCGATGGTGTCTTTCTTGAGCTGCGAATGCAGCGACCAGTTGGAGGCGGGCATGAGGGGCAAATAATGCCTTTCCATGTTCCCAGACAAGCCCCACAAAGCCAGCCTTACAAAGCCGGGTCAGGCCGCTTGCTTTCCGGCGGTTTTGGCCCCAAATAGGGACCGGGAGATTGGCGGTGGACGAGCCACTCGCCAACCGGGTCAGGTCCGGAAGGAAGCAGCCCTAACGAGGTCCGGATCGGGTCGCTCGTCAGTCTCCTACCTGTTTTTCCGAGCGAATCGCGCTGGAATGGCGGTCTCCGCGCCCGGCGCTTGATTTCGGCTCCCATCCGCACGCCGGCTGCAAGAGACCCCTAAGTTGCGGATCGACGCATGAATGACGCTGGCGACCCCTCCCACCCGTCCGACGGCGCAGGCCAAAGCGGCTTTGATCTCGGCGGCGCGCCGGATGCCGCCAAGCCCTACCGCGTTCTCGCGCGCAAATACCGCCCCTCCAGCTTCGAGGATCTGATCGGCCAGGAGGCCATGGTGCGCACGGTCTCGAACGCGTTCGAGACCGGGCGGATTCCGCAGGCCTGGATCCTCACCGGCGTCCGCGGGGTCGGCAAGACCACCACCGCGCGCATCCTCGCCCGCGCCCTGAACTACGCCAAGCCGGACGGCTCGGTGACCGGGCCGACCATCCACATGCCCGACCTCGGCGTGCACTGCCAGGCGATCATGGAAAGCCGGCACATGGACGTGCTGGAGATGGACGCCGCGTCCCACACCGGCGTCGACGATGTCCGCCAGATCAATGACAGCGTACGCTATGCACCGGCCAGCGCGCGCTACAAGGTCTACATCATCGACGAAGTCCACATGCTGTCGACGGCGGCCTTCAACGCCTTCCTGAAGACGCTGGAGGAGCCGCCGGAGCACGCCAAGTTCGTGTTCGCCACCACCGAAATCCGCAAGGTTCCGATCACGGTGCTGTCGCGCTGCCAGCGCTTCGACCTGCGCCGCGTCGAAGCCGACGTGCTGATGAAGCATCTCGGCAACATCGCCGCCAAGGAAGGCGTCGAGGTCGAGCCCGAGGCGCTCGGCATCATCGCGCGCGCGGCCGAGGGATCGGTGCGCGACTCGCTGTCGCTGTTCGACCAGGCGATCGCGCATGCCGCAGGCAACGTGAAGGCCGACGCGGTCAGGCAGATGCTCGGCCTCGCCGACCGCACCCGCGTCATCGATCTGTTCGATTCGCTGGCGCGCGGCGATCTCGCCGCCGCCTTCGCCGAGTTCCGCGCGCAATATGATGTCGGCGCCGATCCGGTCGTGGTGTTGTCCGACCTTGCCGAGTTCGTCAATTTCGTCACCCGCGTGAAGGTCGTGCCGGGGACCGCCGACAATGTCGCGTTCGGCGAGACCGAGCGCGTCCGCGCGCGCGAATTCGCCGCAAAACTGTCGATGCGAGTGCTGTCGCGGATGTGGCAGATGCTGCTCAAGGGCATCGCCGAGGTGCAGACCGCGACGCGCCCGGCCGCTGCCGCCGAGATGGTGCTGGTGCGGATCGCCTATGTCGCCGATTTGCCGACGCCGGATGAGGCGATCCGGATGATCGAGCAGAATGGCGGCGGCGCGGCTCCCTCGACATCAGGCTCCGCCGCATCGTCGCCGGCACGCGGCGCACCGGCTTCGTCCGTGTCGGCGATGCCGTCGGCCCCGGTGCGCGCGCCGCAGGCTTCCCCGCGCGCCGATCTCGCCGCGCGCCCGCAGATGGCGGCGCCGGCCAGCAATGCCGCGCCGGCGCTGCGGATCACGAGCTTTCCGCAGTTGATCGCGCTCGCCGGCGAGAAGCGCGACATCATGACCAAGGCCGCGCTGGAGGCCGATGTGCGGCTGGTGCGCATCGAGGACGGCCAGCTCGAGATCGCACTCGAGCCGAAGGCACAGCGCGCGCTCGTGACCGATCTGTCGCGCAAGCTCGAGCTGTGGACCGGGCGGCGCTGGACCGTCATTATTTCCAACGAGGCCGGCCAGCCGACGGTGCGCTCGCAGAACGAGCAGGCACGCAGCGAGCATCAGCGCGCCGCCGAAGCCGATCCGCGCGTGCAGGAGGTGCTGGCGCGCTTCCCCGGCACCAAGGTGGTCGAGGTTCGCCGTCTTGCCGCCGAGGTTCCGGCCGAGGATGCGACCGGCGAAGACCCGATTGAAACTTCCGACAGCGACGACGATTGATATTTGACGATAGGAACGCACGCATGGCTGATTTTCTCGGCATGATGAAGCAGGCAGCGCAGCTGCAATCCAAGATGCAGGAGATGCAGGAGCAACTCGGCAATGTCGAGGTCGAGGGCATTTCCGGCGGCGGTCTGGTCGCGGTGCGCATGACCGCCAAGATGGAAGTGAAGGGCATCAAGATCGATCCGTCGCTGATGAAGCCGGAGGAACGCGAGGTGCTCGAGGATCTCCTGGTCACCGCGCATGGCGATGCCCGTCGCAAGGCCGAGACCGCGATGCAGGAGAAGATGATGGCGCTGACCGGCGGGCTCGGCCTGCCGCCGGGATTTGGTCCGACTTAGAGCGCAGCGAGATGGAGATGAATCATCATCGCTCTTTAGTGAGCATGACCTTTTCGGAAAACCGCTTCGCACTTTTCCGGGTCATGCTCTAATGGCTGCAAGCGTTGCCGGCCCCGAGATTGAACGCCTGATCCAGTTGCTGGCGCGGCTGCCGGGCCTCGGGCCCCGTTCGGCGCGGCGCGCGGCGCTGCATCTGATCAAGAAGCGCGAAGCGCTGATGACGCCGCTGACCGCGGCGCTGCAGGTCGCGATCGACAAGATCGAGGTCTGCAAGACCTGCGGAAACATCGATACACAGAATCCCTGCACGGTGTGCACCGATCCGCGCCGCGATCCCTCGATCATCGTCGTGGTCGCCGATGTCGCCGATCTCTGGGCGCTGGAACGCGCCAATGCGACCAATGGCCGCTATCACGTGCTCGGCGCAACGCTGTCGCCGCTCGACGGCGTAGGTCCGCAGGATCTCACCATCGATCAGCTGGTGGCGCGCGCGCATGCGTCCGAAGTCACCGAGATCATCCTGGCGTTGAATGCGACCGTCGATGGCCAGACCACCGCGCATTACATCACCGACCTGTTGTCGGAGGCCAATGTGCGGGTGACGCGGCTGGCGCATGGCGTGCCTGTCGGCGGAGAGCTTGATTACCTCGATGAAGGTACGCTATCGGCTGCCATGCGGCAGCGGACGCTGTTCTAGCGCGCGCTCGAGAGCCGGGCGGGGCAGCATTTTGCCAAGCGATCAGTCACAAGTCGAAAAGATCGCGCTTAAACAAAATGGTAGGGTTGGATGACGATTCGGGGACGGTCATTCACGCTCTGACGGATCAGCTACGGAACACCTGAAAATGACGACACACCGATTCGGCGTACGCTTGGGCTTTGTGCTTCTGGCGGCGACATTCGTCGCGCCCTGTGCGATCGCGCAGCAGAGCGATGCGCCGCAGAAGCCCGGCAAGATGATTCGGGCCGGCGACGTGCTGTCGGGGGAGCTCAGCGCGATGAAGGTGCGTGACGCCAAGAACCGCGGCAAGCGCGTCGCGACCTACCAGATCACCAGCGAGCCGCGCCGCCTGCCGCCGCCGAATGGCCTCTGCGATCTCGAAACCGGGCCGGAGACATTCCAGCTGATCCCGACCAACGACACCCAGGCCGCGCAGCTCAAGAGCCTCTCCGGCAAGGCCATCTCGGTGAAGGTCGACGAGGTCGCCTGCGCCAAGGATGCCGGCGAGATGAGCGAAGCCATCGTCACGAAGTGGAGCGTGGTGGCGAAGTAGGTGCCGCGCCGCAATCGCCGCTCGGATGTGCAGGTGATGACACCGCGCTATTCGACATCTTGAATTGCGACCCATCCTCATCGTCGTCCTGGCGAAAGCCAGGACCCATAACCACCGGTCTTGGTTGGCGGATGGATCGCGGCCCCATCGTCGCGCAACAGTTCGCATTTGGGGTAATGGGTCCTGGCTTTCGCCAGGACGACGATCGCGGGTGACGACAGTCGGACTAAACCCGTACCGGCCCCAGCTCCTCAAAATGCCCGCGCCGCTGCAGCCAGGCGAGCAGAATCAGGCTCGGGATCGCGACCAGCACGCAGATCACGAAGAACATCGGCCAGCCGACCGCCTTGGCGACATAGCCCGCGCCTGACGACAGATAGGTGCGGCCGACCGCCGCCAGCGCGGTGAGCAGCGCATACTGGGTCGCCGTGTGCAGCGGATTGCGGCACAGCGCGGAAAGATAGGCGACGAAGATCACGGTGCCGATCGCGCTGGTGAAATTCTCCGCCGTGATCGCGAGCGCGAGCGCCCATTGATCGACGCCGACATGCGCGAGCCAGGAGAACGAGAGGTTGGCGACCGCCTGTAGCACGCCGCCGATCCAGAGGCTCTGCGCGAGCGAATAGCGCCGCGCCACGAAGCCGCCGGCAAAGCCGCCGATCAGGGTGGCGGCGAGGCCGACGCCTTTCACGATCGCCGCGTAATCGACCTTGGAAAAGCCGATGTCGATCACGAACGGCGCGGTCATGGTGCCTGAGAACGCGTCGGTGAACTTGAACAGCACCACGAAGGCGAGCGCGGCGAAGGCGTCCTTGCGGCTGAGGAACTCGGAGAACGCGCCGAGCGCGGCGTGAAACACGCGTTCGGCTGCGTTCTGCTCGTGCGTGGCCGTCTCCGCGCCTTTCGATTGCGCCGGCTCGGTCGCCGCAAGCGCGGTGACGATGCCGATCACGACCAGCCCGGCCATCACCACATAGCCCCACATCCACGCCGACGGGCGCGCGAGGCCGGCGGACTCGAACCCGCTGACGATGAACAGCGCGCCGGCGGTCGAGACCAGCATGCCGACGCGATAGGCCGCGACATAGGACGCCATGCCGGCGGCCTGCTCGCTTTCGGGCAGGCTTTCGACGCGGAACGCGTCGACCACGATGTCCTGGGTCGAGGAGGCGGTTGCGACCAGCAGTGCGGCGAAGGCCGCGAACCAGGGCGAGCGTGCCGTATCCGCCATCGCCAGCACCAGGATCGCCGCGATCAACAACAGTTGCGAGAACAGCAGCCAGCCGCGGCGGCGTCCGAACATCTGCGTGAACAGCGGCACGTGCAGCGCGTCGACCAGCGGCGCCCACAGGAACTTCAGCGTGTAGGGCGTGCCGATCAGCGCCAGCAGTCCGATGGTGCCGAGATCGACCCCGGCCTCCTTCATCCACACCTGCAGCGTCGAGCCCGACAGCGCCAGCGGCAGGCCCGACGAGAAGCCGAGCAGCAGCACGATCAGCACCCGCGGCTGCAGATACACCGCGAAACTGTCGCGCCACGAGGTGGCGGCGGGCTTTGGTTCCGGCCTTGCGGACGTGTCCGACGTCGCTTCAGGTGCTGTCATAGATGAGGTGTTACCAGATTCGGCCCCAAAAAGACTGTCATCGCCCGGCTTGACCTCCAATACGCATGCCGGGCGGCCTCCGCCGTCGTTCTGGCGAAAGCCAGGACCCATTACCCCAAATCTCAATTGTTGCGCGACGCTAGGGCCACGATCCCCTTCGCAATCCAATGCGGTGGTTATGGGTCCTGGCTTTCGTCAGGACGACGTGCGGGGAGACTCACCCGCGCTCCGGTGTCGTCGCCCGGCTCGACCGGGCGATGACACTGATTATGCCGTGCGACCTGTGGTCAGCAACGATCACTCCCCTGCCTGCAGCTTGCGCGGGGCGGGGAACAGGTCGGGGGCGGCGGGCTTGACGAAGCGCGGCACCTCGATCGGGGTCTCGACCTTGCTGAAGTCGAGTTCCTCGATGCGGCCGGCGCGTTTTTCGATCTTGTCGGCGGAGATCAGGATCTGCCTGACATCCTCGTTGACTTGGCCGAAATGGGTCTGCAGCTTGAGCACGCGGTCGCGCAGGCGGCCGAGATCATCACCAAGGTGCATCACCTCGTTGCGGATCTGGTCGGCGGCGTCGCGGATGCGGGCGTCCTTGAGGATCTGCTGCATCACCTGGATCGCCAGCATCAGGAGCGAGGGCGACACCAGCACGACGCGGGCGCGATAGGCTTTCTGGATCACATCGTCGAAACCATCATGGATTTCGGCGTACACCGATTCCGACGGCACGAACATCAGCGCGGTGTCCTGGGTCTCGCCCGGGATCAGGTACTTCTCCGCGATGTCGCTGACATGCTTGAGCACGTCGGCGCGCAACCGCTGGCAGGCCGATTTGCGCTCCTCGTCGCTGCGCGCATCGTGCAGCGCGGTCATGGCCTCGAGCGGGAATTTCGCGTCGATGCAGAGCGGGCGCTGATCGGGCAGGAACACCACGCAGTCCGGCCGCTTGCCTGATGTCAGCGTGTACTGGAACTCGAACGAGCCCTTCGGCATTCCGTCTTGGACGATCGCCTCCATCCGCGCCTGGCCGAACGCACCGCGCGATTGCTTGTTGGCGAGCACGTCGCGCAAGGTCGTCACCTGGGTGGTGAGCTCGTTGAGGTTCTTGTGCGCATGGTCGATGATGCCGAGCCGTTCGTGCAGCACGCGCAGCGAATCCATGGTGTTGCGGGTCGATTGTTCCATCGACTGGCCGACCCGGTGGGTCACCGAATCCAGCCGCTCGTTGACCGCGCGGGCCATCTCGGCCTGGCGGCCGGCCAGCGCCTGCGCCATGGCGTCGACCCGTCCGGAGGACTCGCTCTGGGCCCGCAGCATGTCGGCGAGCCGTTCCTCCAGTTCGTCGGCGCGGATGGCCTGGGCCATCGCGAGTTCCGCGCCGCGCCGGCTGGCGCGGGCAATCACCATCGCAATGGCGAACAGCAGGATCAGCGCCAGCGCGCCAAGGCCGATCAGCGCGTCGGAGACGCGGACCGGCAGGTCGCCAATGGTGAGGAGAATCTCGTTCATGGCATCCGTTGTAGCCGATTCGCGGCCAAGCGCGAACGAAGAGGGAACGCTGATGGTAAATGCTTCTCTAACCTTCTTGGTTAATGGGCCGTGAAGAAACGTGGTTAAGGTTGTCCTAACGGGTTCCTGAGCGCATTGACCCCATGAAGTCAGCAGCTTAAATCGCGGCCATGGCTTTAAGAGAAATCATTATCCTGCCGGACAAGCAGTTGCGGCTGGTGTCGAAACCGATTGAGAAGGTGACGCCGGAGATCCGCAAGCTCGCCGACGACATGCTCGAGACCATGTACGACGCACCCGGCATCGGGCTCGCGGCGATCCAGGTCGCGCAGCCTCTGCGGCTGATCACCATGGACCTCGCCAAGCGCGACGAGAACGGCGAGACCACGCCGCAGCCGCGGGTGTTCATCAATCCCGAGATCATCTCGCACTCGGAACAGTTGTCGGTCTACGAAGAGGGCTGCCTGTCGATCCCCGAATATTACGAGGAGGTCGAGCGCCCGGCGCGGGTGCGTCTGCGCTTCACCGATCTCGACGGCAAGCTGCATGAGGAGGATGCCGAGGGGCTCTACGCCACCTGCATCCAGCACGAGATCGACCACCTCAACGGCGTGCTGTTCGTGGACTATCTGTCGAAGCTGAAGCGCGACCGCGTGTTCAAGAAATTCGAGAAGGCCGCCAAGCGCGCGGCGGAGTAGGCTGGGTCGCCCTTCCGGACGCGTCATGGCCGGGCTTGACCCGGCCATCCACGTCTTGCTTCGCTGATGCTGAAAACGTGGGTGCCCGGGACTTCTTGTGCGAAGACGCGCTTCGCGCTCAAGCCCGGGCGTGACGGAGCACTCCAACTCCTGCCGAGTTCTTTCGATGCCTCTCCGCCTGATCTTCATGGGCACGCCCGATTTCGCGGTGCCGACGCTGCTGGAGCTCGTGGCCCATGGCCATGAGGTCGTGGCGGTCTATACCCGTGCGCCGAAGCCGGGCGGGCGGCGCGGCCTGCAATTGCAGCCGACACCGGTCGAGCAGGAGGCGCGCCGCCTCGGCATATCCGTGTTGACGCCGAAAACCCTCAAGACGCCGGAGGCGCTCGACGAGTTTCGTGCGCATGACGCCGATGCGGCCGTCGTCGTCGCCTATGGCATGATCCTGCCGCAGGCCATTCTCGATGCGCCAAAACTCGGCTGCTTCAACCTGCACGCCTCGCTATTGCCGCGCTGGCGCGGCGCCGCGCCGATCAACCGCGCCATCATGGCTGGTGATGCCGAGAGCGGCGTGATGGTGATGAAGATGGATGTCGGCCTCGACACCGGCGACGTCGCGATGGCCGAGCGGCTGCCGATCACGGACAGCATGACGGCATCCGACCTGCACGATGCGCTGGCGCCGCTCGGCGCCGATCTGATGGTGCGCGCGATGGGCGGGCTGCAGCGTGGCGGACTGCAGCTGGCCAAGCAGAGCGAGCACGGTGTCACCTACGCCGCCAAGATCGAGAAGGCCGAGGCGCGGATCGACTGGAAGCAGCCGGCGCACGCGGTGCTGCGGCACATTCACGGCCTTTCGCCGTTCCCCGGCGCCTGGTGCGAGCTTGCAGGCGAGGGCGAGCCGGTGCGGTTGAAGATTCTGCGCTGCGAATTGGCGAAAGGCGCGGGCGACCCGGGCGATGTGCTCGACGATCATCTCGCGATCGCCTGCGGCGATGGCGCAGTCCGGATTATCGAACTGCAGCGCGCCGGCAAGGGACCGATGAAGGCGGCGGACTTCTTGCGCGGCACGCCGCTGAAGCCGCCGGCAAGGGTTTCCTGAGATCGTCATGCGCGGGCTTGACCCGCGCATCCATCTCGAAAAAAGCTTGTCCTGAAGAGGATGGATTGCCGGGCATAGGCGAGCGGAAGCGACGTCGTCCTTTGGACGGCTATGCCCGGCAAGGACGATCAACGAGATTGAACAGATGCCCCGCTACAAGCTCACCATCGAATATGACGGCACGCCGTTCTCCGGCTGGCAGATCCAGGACACCGCACCGACCGTGCAGGGCGCGCTGGAGACGGCGGTCAAGGCGATCTGCGGCGAGGACGTGCGTGTCCATGGCGCCGGGCGCACCGATGCCGGCGTACATGCGCGCGGCCAGGTCGCGCATTGCGACATCGCCAAGCATTTTCCGCCCGGCCGCTTTCGCGACGGGCTGAACGCGCTTCTGCGGCCCAATCCGATCGGCGTGCTCGCGGCCGATATCGTGCCCGACGATTTCGAGGCGCGGTTCTCGGCGACCAAGCGGCATTATCTCTACCGCATCACCAATACGCGCGCGAACCTCGCGCTCGACATCGGCCGCGTCTGGCGGGTGCCGCGCGCGCTCGATGCCGAAGCGATGCACGCCGCCGCGCAGCGCCTGCTCGGCAAGCACGATTTCACCACCTTCCGCGACACCGAGTGCCAGGCCAAGTCGCCGGAGAAGACGCTCGATCAGCTCGACGTCACGCGCGAGGGCAGTGCCATCAGCATCGTGACGTCGGCGCGCTCGTTCCTGCACAGCCAGGTCCGCTCGATGGTGGGCTCGCTGGTCTGGGTCGGCGAGGGGCGCTGGGGTGCCGACGACCTCGCCGCCGCGCTCGCCGCGCGCAACCGCGCCGCCTGTGGCCCTGTGGCGCCGCCGGATGGGCTATATCTGGTGCGGGTGGATTACTAGAGGCCCCAATCCCTACTGTGCATGGGGTTGTTTTCGATGTTTTTGTCCTGCCGAACGGCTGGATTACCCGAAATACCGCTCCAACACGCCGCGATAGATCTTGGTCAGCTTCTCGAGATCGGCCACCGGCGTGCGCTCGTCGATCTGGTGCATGGTCTGGCCGACCAGCCCGAATTCGATCACCGGGCAATAGCTCGAGATGAAGCGCGCGTCCGAGGTGCCGCCCGAGGTGGAGAGCTCCGGCTTGCGGCCGGTGATCTCCTCGATCGCGGCGACCGCGAGATCGGTGAACGGGCCGGGCTGGGTGACGAACACGTTCGAGTTCGACGGCTGCCAGTCGATGTGGGCGCGGATGCGGTTGCCGCAGGCCTTCGCCAGCCGCTCATCGACCAGCTGCCGCAGGCTCTCCTGGGTGTGGTTGTCGTTGTAGCGGATGTTGAACTTCGCCCGTGCCTGGCCGGGGATCACGTTGCTCGCGGTGTTGCCGACATCGACGGTGGTGAATTCGAGGTTGCTGGCCTGGAATTGCGCGCTGCCGTGATCGAGCGGCTCGTCGCTCAGCGCCACGATCAGCCGCGAGATATCGGGCACCGGGTTCGAAGCACGGTGCGGATAGGCGACGTGGCCCTGCACGCCTTCGACCACCAGCGTGCCGGATTGCGAGCCGCGCCGGCCGATCTTGATCATGTCGCCGAGCACCTCGACATTCGAAGGCTCGCCGAGCACGCAATGGTCGAATTTTTCGCCGCGCTCGGCGCACCATTTCAGGAGCTTGACGGTGCCGTTGATCGAGACGTCTTCCTCGTCGCCGGTGATCAGGAAGGAGATCGAGCCGCGGCCATTCTCTTGTGGCTTGCCGCCGCGGTCCTGCAGATATTGCAGCACGGCGGCGACGCTGCAGGCGATGCCGCCCTTCATGTCGACGGCGCCGCGGCCGTAGAGATAGCCGTCCTTCACTTCGCCGGAGAATGCGCCGAGCGTCCACGCCGCTTCATCGCCCGGCGGCACCACGTCGGTGTGGCCGGCAAAGGTGATATGCGGCGCCGAAGCGCCGATGCGGGCATAGAGGTTGTCGATATCGGCGGTGCCGGGCTCCGAGAACGTCACGCGGTGGACGTCGAAGCCCGCGATTTTCAGCAAATTTTCCAGAACGCCAAGCGCGCCAGCGTCGGCCGGCGTGACGGAGGGGCAGCGAACGAGATCGCGGGTAATCGAGACGGCATCGGTCATGCGCCTCGCTTAACACGTCACCGCGCGGGTGGGCCAGCTTTGTGCGGCACGATATCGAGCTCGCTCTGCTGATCCCAGCCCTGCGTGGAGCGCGACCCGCTGTCGCGGCCGCCTCGGCTCACATGGGTTTTTCCCAGCGGATTGGGACCGTAGCGATTGGGGTATGACGTGCCGCGCAGAAAGGCGAGCTCGATGAAGCCCCAGACATAGAGCACGAAGACGACCGTGCCCGCGGCCATCACCCAATAGGAATTATCGGGAAGCCGGTCCGAGAACTGGCTCATCAAACCGGGGATCGCGAAGTACGGGACCATCCACCAGCCGCTCTTGTCGCGGTCGTGCAGGCGCTTGATCGAGACCGCGACATAGACCCAGACGAACAGCACCGTTCCGCTCGCCTTGACCAGCAGGTTCGGTAATCCGGCCCAGCTCAGCGATCTGTAGCTGTCGGGGTCGAAGGCACGGAAGATGTCGTCGACGTTGAAGCCAAACGATCCGCCCTTGCCGCCAAGGCCGGCCGAGACCGCCAGCAGGGCCAGGAACATCATCCAGCAGACGATGATCAGCGCGCCGAGCCAGAATTTGGCCCGGTTGACGCGGCCCTTGAACCCGAACAGGTAATTGGCCCAGTCCATGAAAATGAACTCCGGGCCGCGGCAATGTTTCGCGGCCCGAAGATTTGTCGCTTTGAGGAGGTGCTTGGTTCGATTCTCTGGACCCGTCATCCTGAGGCGCGAGCGTAGCGAGCCTCGAAGGATGAACGGCCGCAGTCGGGCCGTCGACCCTTCGAGGGCCGCTGAAGAAGCGGCCGCCTCAGGGTGACGGTGCCGGGTGAGGAAGTGCCGCCGCGCTTCTCAGTCCCGCAGCAGCTCGTTGATGCTGGTCTTGGCGCGGGTGCGCTCGTCGACGCGCTTGACGATCACGGCGCAGGCGGTGGCGGGGCCGGGCTGGCCGTTCTTCAACGGCTTGGCCGGCAGGGTGCCGGGCACCACGACGGCATATTCCGGGACCTCGCCGACGAAGATCTCGCCGGTCTCGCGGTCGACGATCTTGGTCGAGGCGCCGAGGAAGACGCCCATCGACAGCACCGCGCCCTTGCGCACGATCACGCCCTCGGCGACCTCCGAGCGCGCGCCGATGAAGCAGTCGTCCTCGACGATCACGGGCTCGGCCTGCAGCGGCTCGAGCACGCCGCCGATGCCGACGCCGCCGGAGATGTGCACGCGCTTGCCGATCTGCGCACAGGAGCCGACCGTCGACCAGGTGTCGATCATGGTGGCTTCATCGACATAGGCGCCGAGATTGACGAAGGAGGGCATCAGCACGACGTTGCGGGCGATGAAGGCCGAGCGGCGCACGATCGCCCCGGGCACGGCGCGGAAGCCGGCGTCGCGGAAGCGGTTCTCGCCCCAGCCCTCGAACTTCGAGGGCACCTTGTCCCACCACGATGCCTTGCCCGGGCCGCCCGCGATCTGGCCCATGTCGTTGAGGCGGAACGAGAGCAGCACGGCCTTCTTCAGCCACTGATTGACCTTCCACTTGCCGCTGGCCTCGCGCTCGGCGACGCGGGCCTCGCCCTTGTCGAGCAGCTCCAGCGCGTGGTCGACCGCCTCGCGGACCTCGCCCTTGGTCGAGGTCGAGATGCCTTCGCGGGCGTCGAACGCGGTGTTGACGGTGGTTTCGAGGGCGGACAGCGACATCGGGACGATCCTTGGACGTATCGGGGATTATGACGGGAATTTTGCAGGGCTTTTTCGGAATTTGAGGCGGCGGAGTCAAGGCTGACTCCTCCGTCGTTTTGGCGGGCGGTCTCTCTCCTTCGCCGGGACGACGTATGGAGAGATCAGGGCCTTCCGTTCAGCCGCTGCAAGAAGCCCGTGAGATCGTCAGTGACGTGGTCGACATGAGCGGCGTCGCGGCCTTCGAGCTCCCAGGTCTCGCGCACCACCTCCTGGCTGCCGTCGGGCACGACCAGCACAGTGGTCATGCCGAGCTCATGCGGCACCACCAGGTTGCGCGCGAGGTCCTCGAACATCGCAGCGTTCGCCGGATCGACGTCGTGCAGCCTGAGGAACTTCTGGTAGGTCTGCGGCGCCGGCTTCGGCTCGAGATCGGCGGCGATGATGTCGAACACGCCGTCGAAATGGTGGCCGATGCCGAGCTGGCTCAGCACCGCATCGACATGGTCGACCGAGCCGTTGGTCAGGATCAGCTTGCGCCCCGGCAGTTTTGCGATCGCCGCGCCCATCGCCGGATTCGGCTGCAGCGGCGAGTGATCGATCTTGTGCACATAGGCGAGATAGTCGTCCGCCTGCACGCCGTGCTCGGTCATCATGCCGCGCATCGTGGTGCCGTAGCGCAGGTAATAGTCCTTCTGCAGCCGCCGCGCCTCCTCGGGCGAGATCTTCAGCCAGTTGCCGACGAACTCGCCGATCCGGGCATCGACCTGCTGCCACAGGTTGACGTGATGCGGGTACAGCGTGTTGTCGAGGTCGAACACCCAGGTCTCGACATGGCTGAAGCCGCGGGGAGTTTTCATTGTCGCTCTCCACCGGTCAGTGCGAACGTCGCCGAGCTCTCCGCCGTCGTCCTGGCGAAAGCCAGGACCCATACCGCGGAATCCATCAATAAGGCACGATGCTCGTCGTTCTTCGCCAAACGCAGTCTTGTGGTTATGGGTCCTGGCTTTCGCCAGGACGACAGTGATGTATGTGGCGCCAGCGTCTCCATCACGGCATCGCAAAGCGCAGCGTCTTGCCGCCGCTGGTCATGTCGACGGTGGTGAAGCCGAGCGCGGTGAGGCCGCGGGTGGCGCAGTCGCCCTGCTCGTTGACCTCGAACTTGCTGTCGCGGGTGCAGAGCAGCACCGCGCCGCCCCAGTTCAGCGGCTTGTCCTTGATGCGGATGGTGCGGTTGTCGTTGTCGACCGCCTCGGCAAACGAATAGATCTGCTTCGGCGTGCCCGTGACGTCGGGATGCAGGCACTTGCCGGGGTCGATCCGGTACCAGCCGCGGCTGGTCACCGCCTTGCCGTCATCGGTCGCGACCGCGGCCATCACCTTGTGCGGCGTATCGTTGCACCAGGTCAGCCCCGACGGCGACGGCTTCTGCACGGCATCGACCATGGTGGTGAAGAAGGTCGGCGACTGCACGATGTCGCTCGCGAGGCCACGGCTCTTGAGGAATGCCGACAGCGCGCTCTGGGTCTTCGGCCCGTCGACGCCGTCGATCGGCGCCGCGTCGTAACCCGCGATCACCAAGAGGCGCTGGATGCCGGCGAGCCGCGCCTGCTCGTCGTCATACTCGCTGTCCTCGGCCAGATAGGCGACGAGGTTGCCGTCATCGGTCTGGGTCGGTGTGATCTGGGTGAACTGCGTCGGTGTCTGGCCGGAGCGGCATTGCCGCGCGGCGGCGATCACGAAATTGTCCTGCGCGACGCACAGCGTGTCGGTGCCGTTTTGCGGGATCGGCGAGGCCCCGTAGACGCCGAGCGCCCGCGCATTGAGCAGCACGCGGTCGGCGGTGAGCGCGCCCTGCACCACGACCCGGCAGGTTGCCGGATCGATGCGGAACCAGCCGCGCGTCGCGGTTGCTGCCTTGTCGTCGATGCCGATCGCGGCCTCGATCACATAGCTCATGCGGTTGCAGAGCTTGAGGTCGGCATGCGCCGGCGCCGACGAGAACAGGAACGACACCAGCGCGGCCGGCAGCGACATCGCGAGCCGCGCCGCCCGGCGACCGGCGAGGTATCCTCGCCGTGCGTCCCGCGATGACGGCCTCCATTCGCGCTGCCGCGTCTGCCATTACTTATGGATCAGCGTGCCGGTGCCCTGGTTGGTGAAGAGCTCCAGCAGCACCGCGTGCTGCGTCTTGCCGTCGATGATCACGACGCCCTGCACGCCCTGTTCGAGCGCGTAGATGCAGGTCTCGACCTTCGGGATCATGCCGCCGGAAATCGTGCCGTCGGCGATCAGCTTGCGGGCCTCCTTGATCGACAGGTCCGGAATCAGCTTCTTGGACTTGTCGAGCACGCCGGGCACGTCGGTCAGCAGCAGCAGGCGCTTGGCCTTCAGCGCGCCCGCGATCGCACCGGCGAAGGTGTCGGCGTTGATGTTGAGTGTCTGGCCGTCTTTCGAGGTCGCCAGCGGTGCCAGCACCGGAATCAGCTCGTAGCCGATCAGCTGGTTGAGCAAAGTGAGGTCGACCTTTTCGGGGTCGCCGACGAAGCCGAGATCGACGGCCTTCTCGATATGGGAATCGGGATCGACCATGGTGCGCGTCGTCTTCGACGCCTTCACCATGTTGCCGTCCTTGCCGGAGAGCCCCACGGCCTTGCCGCCGGCCTCGTTGATGTAGCCGACGATCTGCTTGTTGACCGAGCCCGCCAGCACCATTTCGACGATCTCGATGGTGGCGGCGTCGGTGATGCGCAGGCCGGCAGCGAATTCCGACTGGATGTTGAGGCGCTTCAGCATGGTCGCGATCTGCGGTCCGCCGCCATGCACCACCACCGGATTGATCGCGGTCTGCTCGAGCAGCACGATGTCGCGCGCGAACGCCTTGGCGGTATCCTCGGCGCCCATGGCATGGCCGCCGTATTTAATGACGATGGTCTCTTCGTCGTATTCCTGCATGTGCGGCAGCGCCTCGGACAGGATACGGGCCTGATCGAGCGGGCTGATGTGCTGGTCGGTCATGGGGCGGGTCTCGTCGTCAGCGGAGGGGTGGGCGCGGTTCTATCTGATTGCCGGGCAGGGCGCAAAGCGGGAGAGGTATTCGTTGTATCTGTAGCCCGGATGAAGCGAAGCGCAATCCGGGGCATGCACCCGCGGCACGATTCCCGGATTTCGCTTGCGCTCCATCCGGGCTACGGGGTCATCGCTTCGGCCACATGGCCGCGACCGCCAGCGCCAGCCAGCTCAGGATCAGCAGCGTTCCGCCGGTAGGCGCGGCCATCGGAAACAAGCCATGGCCGGCATATTGGCGCAGCACGAGGTCGCCGGCGAACAATGACGCCGCAATGACGAAGCCTGCCGCGGCCACGATTCCAAGTCTTGCATGGATGATCGCGCGGTCGGCGACCGCTATCGTCGCGATCGCGGCGGGTGCATGGAACAGCAGCATCGAGGACGCCGCCGCCAGCCGCGTGGCGTCGGGCAAATGGGCCGCGCCGGCCGCCAGGATCACGCCGCAGGCGCCCATGATCGCGGCAAGGCCGATCAGGAGGCGGGGTGCGCCATTCATAAGCGCCGCTCCTCGATCAGGCGCACCATGGCGGCGCGCAGCTCCGGCATGCCGTCGCCTGTGCGCGACGAGGTCACCAGCACTTCGGGGAAGGCGGCGGGATGCTTTGCGAGCGTCGTGATGGTGTCGGCGATGACGGTCTTGAGTTCGCCGGCCTTGACCTGGTCGGCCTTGGTCAGCACGACCTGGTAGCTGACCGCGGACTTGTCCAGCGTCTTCAGCACGTCGAGATCGACGTCCTTGATGCCGTGGCGCGCGTCGATCAGCACATAGACCCGCGCCAGCGTGGCGCGCCCGAGCAGGAATTTGTGGATCAGCGCCGTCCATGACGCGACCTTGGTCTTCGGCGCCGAGGCGTAGCCGTAGCCCGGCATGTCGACCAGGCGGAAGCCCGCCTTCTCCGGCCCCTCGAAGAAGATCAGCTCCTGGGTGCGGCCCGGCGTGTGCGAGGTGCGCGCCAGGTTGCTGCGGCCCGTCAGCGCGTTGATCAGGCTCGACTTGCCGACATTGGACCGGCCGGCAAAGGCGACCTCGAGGCCCGCCATCGGCGGCAGCGTCTCGATCGACGGCGAGGCCCAGATGAAGCGCCAGTCGCCGGCGAACAGCTTTCGTCCCTGCTCGATCAGCTCCGCATCGGGTTCGGTGGTCATGCGCGGCGGCTCGTTCTCGTTCCGTCATTGCGAGGAGCGTAGCGACGAAGCAATCCATCTCTCCTCGTGTTGAGGCATGGATTGCTTCGCTTCGCTCGCAATGACGGCGCTACCTACGTCGGCTTCTTGGCGAACGTCGACTTCAGATTGTCGAACAACTCCACCTTCACGCCATTCTTGCGCATGATGAAGCTCTGCTGCAGCACCGACAGCGTGTTGTTCCAGGCCCAGTAGATCACGAGACCCGCCGGGAAGCCGGCCAGCATGAAGGTGAAGATCAGCGGCATCCAGTCGAAGATGATCTTCTGGGTCGGATCCGGCGGCGCCGGGTTGAGCTTCATCTGCACCCACATCGTGATGCCCATGATGATCGGCCAGATGCCCATCACCAAATAGGCGCCGAAATGCGGGCCGAGCAGCGCGATCGGATCGAACGGGATCAGCCCGAACAGCGTGAACAGGTTGGTCGGATCGGGCGCCGAGAGGTCCTTGATCCAGCCGAAGAACGGCGCATGCCGCATCTCGATGGTGATGAACAGCACCTTGTAGAGCGAGAAGAACACCGGGATCTGCAAGGCGACGGGAAGACAACCGGCGATCGGGTTGATCTTCTCCTTCTTGTAGATCTCCATCATCTCCTGCTGCTGCTTCACGCGGTCGTCGGGATATCGCTCCTTCAGCGCCTGCAGCTGCGGCTGCACCGACTTCATCTTCGCCATCGAGGCGTAGGACTTGTTGGCGAGCGGGAAGAACAGGAGCTTCACGATCACGGTCACCAGCAGGATCGCGATGCCGAAATTGCCGACCAGGCGATAGAACCAGTCGAGCGCCAGGAACATCGGCTTGGTGATGAAGTAGAAGTGGCCCCAGTCGATCAGAAGATCGAAATGGTTGAGGCCGAGCTGCTTGTTGTAGCCGCCGAAGCCGACCAGCGGGAAGTTGAGGCCGACCGTCGCGGCCTCTTTCGCGCCGGCGAACAGCCGGGCATTGGCGACGCCGGTGCCGCCGATCGGAATGGTCTGCGCGCCGAGCATGTAGTCGGCCTGGTAGCGCTTGTCGCCGGTGGTGAAGCGGGCGGTGTCCAGCGTTGCAGTGGTTTCCGGCAGCAGCGCGGTGGCCCAGTATTTGTCGGTGATGCCGAGCCAGGCGTCGGTGACCTTCGTGAACACGACGCCGCGCGAATTGCCGCCGGTCGGGGTCTTGGCCTCGTCGAGGTTCTTGTAGGTCAGTTCCTGCAGGCCGTGTTCGCCGAGATAGCCGATCGGGCCCTCGTGCAGGATCGCGTAGCCGGAGACCGGCGGCTTGCCGCCGCGCGAGATCAGTCCGAACGGATACAGCGTCACCGGCGCGCTGCCTTGATTGTTGACCTCGTCCTTGACACTGAAGAGGTAGCGATCGTCGATCGAGATGGTGCGGCGGAAGGTCAGGCCCTGGCCGTTCTCATATTTCAGAACCACCGGGGTGCTCGGCGTCAGGCTGTTCGACCCTTCCTGCTGCCAGACGGTTTCGGCATTCGGGGTCTTCACCGACGAGCCGTTGGCGGTCAGCCACAGGAACTCCGCATAATAGGGATCGGCCGTGCCCGACGGCGACAGCAGCACGACGGCGGGTGATTTGGGATCGACCGTCTCGCGGAACTGGACCAGCGCCAGATCGTCGATCCGGGCGCCCTTCAGCGCGATGCTGCCGATAACGCGCGGGGTCTCGATCTTGATACGCGGGCCGGCCTCGAGCACCGTTTCGCGGCTCGCCACCGAAGCCTCAGCCGCCGGCGCGCCCGGTGCCGGGGAGGGAGTTGCCGTTCCGGGAGCGGCGCCTGGAGCAGCGCCGGGCGCAGCACCCGGCGTCGCCTGCGGCGCAGGCTTCAGCAACTCGGCCTGGCGCTGGGCCTCGCGCTGCTTCTCCATCTGCGGCACATTGTAGAAATATTGCCAGACGATCAGGACGAGGCCGGACAGAATGACGGCAAGGATCGTATTGCGGTTGTCGGACATCTCTTAGGGTCTCGTCATTCCATTCGGATTGGGCGCGCTTTTGTTACCCGCCTTGTCGTTACCCGTCTTGTCGTTAGACGTCTTGGGCGCAGGCCGGTCGAGGCGGCGCAGCGCCGACCGCAGGTCGTCAATCATGGTCGCAAAGTCGCGGGTCAGCGCGTCACGACGGCCGACTAGCACATAATCATGGTGCGGCCGCATGAATACGGCATCGACCCGTCTCATCACTTCGCGAAGCCGGCGGCGGATGCGGTTGCGCTCGGTCGCGGTGCCATTCTTCTTGGTGACGGTATAGCCGACGCGGATCGGGCCCTGATCGTCACGCCGGCGGCCCTGCAGCACAAAAGCTGAGGTATTCGCCCGTGCGCTATTGGCAACGGCGAGGAAATCCGCCCGCTGCCTCAGCCGATCCATAATGGGTATCTCCGGAGAGGAGACGTCCGGGCTCAGGCGCTCAGGCGCTTGCGGCCACGCGCACGACGCGCGGCGAGGACCTTGCGGCCGCCGGCCGTGGCGAGACGGGCGCGGAAGCCGTGACGGCGCTTGCGCACCAGTTTGCTGGGTTGATAAGTCCGCTTCACGGGTAATTCTCCGCTGACCGGGCAATTTGCCGTTGTATTGAGATGGAAGTCCGGAGATGCTGGCGGGCCCAGACGAGCCGTTTACGGCCCCAAAGAGCCGCCCCCGGTCAAGACCGGGCCATCGCGGACAGTTGGCGCGGCTTATAAGGGAGCGCCCTGTTTTCGTCAATGTCGCACGGCGTCGCAAAAAGGCTTCTTTGAAACGTCGTATTTGGGGCGAATATAACTGTTTTCGCGGGGTTTTTGACGGCGAGGGAGCGCTTTGGGGCGTCCGGGGAACCGCCGACATTAGCGATCCGTAATTTGACCGGCTTGGGGGCCGGGCCGCATCTTCCGACCCCTAAGCCAAACAAGGCCTTATCTTGTGGCTCTAACTGACGATCGGGCGACCGCGCAGAAGCAGCGGCCCAAGCCGTCCCTTCGGCTCGGGCTGTCGGGCAAGCTTTTGCTGCTGACTATTCCCCTGGTGATGATCGCCGGGCTCCTGATCTATGTGCCTGCGATCGCCAACTTCCGGATGAACCGGCTCAATGATCGCCTCGCCGCCGCCAATACCGCGGCACTGGTGCTGGACGCGGCCCCCTCCGGCCTGGTGCCGGATTCGCTGGCGCGGCAGATCCTGACCAGCATCGGCGCCCGTGCCGTCGCCATCAAGCTCGGACAGCAGCGCCGCCTGCTCGCCAGCGCCGATTTGCCGGCCTCGATCGACCATGACGTCGACATGCGGAGCATGACGGTGTGGTCGGCGATCGTCGACGCCTTCGAAATCATGCTGGAGCATGGTGACCAGACCATCCGCGTGGTCGGGCCCGCGCCGGGCCAGGCGCAGTTCATCGAGGTCGTGATCGACGAGAAGCCGCTGCGGCAGGCGATGTACCGTTTCTCGCGCAACGTGCTGGTCGTCGCGCTGCTGATTGCCGGCCTGACCGCGGGCCTGGTCTACCTCGCGCTGCATTACCTGTTCGTCCGCCCGATGCGGCGGCTGACCGCGAGCCTGGTCGGATTCCACGAGAATCCGGAAAGCTCGGCGCGAATCATCGTGCCCAGCCAGCGTGGCGACGAGATCGGCGTGGCCGAGCGCGAGCTGTCGGACATGCAGCGCGACCTCGTCTCGATGCTGCATCAGAAGAGTAGGCTCGCAGCGCTCGGGCTTGCCGTCTCCAAGATCAACCACGATTTGCGCAACCTGCTGGCGTCCTCGCAATTGCTGTCCGACCAGCTCGCCAGCGTGCCCGACCCGCGGGTGCAGCGCTTCGCGCCGAAACTGCTGCGTTCGCTCGAGCGCGCCATCGCCTTCTGCCAGTCGACACTATCCTACGGCCGCGCGCAGGAGGCGGCGCCCGACCGCCGCGTGATCATGGTGGAGCCTGCGGTTGCCGAGGTGCGGGAATCGGCCGGGCTTGCAACCGATGTCTCGATCACCTGGATCAGCGCGATCGAGCGCGGCCTCACCGTCGATGCCGACCCGGACCAGCTGTTCCGCGTGCTGCTCAATCTGGTGCGCAACGCGACGCAGGCGCTGGAAACCCGGCAGGACAGCGACGGCGGTGCCCAGCAGATCCGCATCACCGGCCGCCGTGAGGGGACGGTTGCGATCATCGAGGTCTCCGACACCGGCCCCGGCGTACCGGCCAAGGCGCGCGAGCATCTGTTCGAGGCGTTCCAGACCTCTGGTCGCCCCGGCGGGAGCGGGCTTGGCCTCGCGATCGCCGCCGAGCTGATCCGCGCCCATGGCGGCCATATCCATCTGGTCGAGGGCACCATCGGCGCCACCTTCCGGATTTCGATCCCGGATCGCCCGGTGGAACTGCTGTCGGTCCGCAGCGAGCGGGCGAGGGCGTAGGGCATGCCCGGAATTCCGGGGCAGCCAGACGTCGCCGAATTTGGTGCTTCCAGACCTTGCCAACCGGACCGGGAGCCTGTAGCTAGAGCGCTCTTTCGCGACGCTCCGGGGCTCCCGGAGCCATCCGGGCTTCTAGCCTGACCCGCGAAAATGCGCCCGTAGCTCAGCTGGATAGAGCATCAGACTACGAATCTGAGGGTCGGACGTTCGAATCGTTCCGGGCGCGCCACTTCGGTATGGAACCGCGAACGCCGGCAGCCGCCCGTTCAACGCCTGAGGCGGCGCTAAGCGCCGGTAGCAGTTCGGTTTTGCGACGCCAAAGGCGCTGGTCGGCCGGAGCACGCGAGCGACAACGTGTTTGTCACTTTGGCCGCCATCCAACCTTCTGAAAATTCGTCTATTTCTTTCGGAACATGCGCCGGATCCTCCAGCGAACCTGCCCGACTTTCGTGCGTTATCGACTCGGAACTCGGACCGGTCGGCTCTCCGACTTTCGAATCGCAGTCACGAGGTGACTGTTTGCTCGGTCGGTAAAGGATACGACCAATGCTCCGGACATTTCTGACCGCTGGTCGACGTGCTGCGGACGACCGCCAGCCGATGGTGGTCGACGAGCAGGAGGTCAAGCGCGCCGTTGGTGCCACCGCGATGGGAAACGCGATGGAGTGGTTCGATTTCGGCATCTACAGCTACCTTGCTGTCGTCCTTGGCAAGGTCTTCTTCTCCAGCAGCAGCGACGGATTGATCTACAGCCTGGCCGCATTCGCAGTCGCCTTTCTGGTTCGCCCGATCGGTGGGTTCTTCTTCGGAATGCTCGGTGACCGGATCGGTCGCCGGGGCATACTCGCCATAACGATCATCTTGATGGCAGTGGCCACCTTCTCGATCGGCTTGATCCCGAGCTACGCATCGATCGGCATCTGGTCGCCTGTTCTGCTCTATGTCGCCCGTCTGGTGCAGGGCTTCTCCAGCGGCGGCGAGTACAGCGGTGCCTGCACGTTCGTCACCGAGTTCGCGCCCGATCGGCGGCGCGGCTTCCTCGCATCGTTCCTGGAGGTCGGCACCATCACCGGATTTATCGCGGGAGCGGCGCTCGTCACCGGCCTGACGGCGGCGCTCGGCGACGCGGCGATGGAGTCGTGGGGCTGGAGGGTACCATTCCTGCTTGCCGGTCCATTCGGGCTCATTGGGCTCTATCTGCGGCTCAGCCTCTCGGAGACGCCAGCCTTCGCCACAATGGACGAACGGGCACATGCGCGGTCCGGCGGGGGCCGATTGCACGACATCGTCATTGAGCACAGCCGGGTCTTTCTGCTCTGCATGGCCGTGGTGGCGGCGCTCAACGTCACCAATTACCTGGTGCTGACCTACATGCCGAACTACCTGTCGGGGACGCTCGGCTACGACACCAAGCACAGCCTATTGCTCAGCCTGCTGACTATGCTCGCGATGCTGGTGGCGATCCCGTTCGTGGGGCGGCTTGGCGACCGGATCGGCCGACGTCCAGTCCTGCTGGCCGCCTGCGTCGGCTATTTGGCGTTGTCGTTGCCGTCACTGTGGCTGCTGCAAAGGGGCTACATCGTAACGACCCTGGCAGGGCTCCTGATCCTCGGGCTGTGCCAGACGCTCTTCATCGGTACGACACCATCGACGCTACCGGCCATGTTCCCAACGGCTATCCGCTACGGCGGGCTGTCGATCGCGTACAACTTGTCCGCCTCACTGTTCGGCGGAACGGCGCCGCTGGTGGCCGAGTGGCTGGTGCGCACCACAGGCGACGATTACGTGCCCGCCTACTACGCGATGCTGGCCGCGCTGGTTGGGCTGCTTGCCGTGCTGCTCATGCGTGAGACGGCCGGGCGGCCGCTGGAGGGATCGGCGCCGACCATCAGCACCGACGAGACGCACGGCCTGCAACCTGCGGCCGCCGTTGCGGAATGAGCGCGGCCACCCCGCTCAAATTGCGAAATAGAACCCGCTCAGTGGAAGGTTGGGGAACATCGTTTTGTTCGCAGCGGCGTGCCATTCATCTTTGTTTTCATTGGACTTTTAAGGCACGAACGCCTCGCGACGCGAGCGCAATGCCGTGCGTTTTCGCGCCCGGCCTCAATTTTTTGTGCAACGCATCAATATGATATTGCGTTGCAATAAATCGAGGCTACGTCTGCTTCTCGAATCCCATCGAGGAGCCTTCACGTGACCAAGATTTCCCTCTCCATCATTGCTGCCGCCACCCTCGCGATCGCGAGTGCAACGGTCGCGTCAGCTGCGGAGCTTCCGACTTATGAAGCCGCGGGCCTGCCGATCTCTCCGGTGCAGGCTGGCGTGCTCGGCGCCGCCAATGCCCACGAGCAGACGCCGACAGCCGCAACGTCGGCGACGCCGCACCAGCTCAACGTTCTGACGCCGCGAAACAAGATGACCACTGCACGGGCGTCGGTCCGCACGGACCGCTCGCTGCACTGACCGGCATAGCCGGCCCATTCGAGAGGGCCGCGACACCATCGCCGGCCTTCTCGTTTCCGCACAAGTCGCGGCGCTTGTCGGAAAAATCCACTCGCCCGTTGAACGCCTTGCGCCTCTCGCGACATACGCGCGGAACGCGTTTGCGCGGAGGTCATGCCCAAACAAAGGACCGAAGCGCGATGACGATTCAACCTCATCTCATCGCGTCTTAGCTCCACGCCGCCTGCTCACTTGCCCATCCGCAGGCCCTTGGTGGTGAAGCGCTGCGTCCGGCCGTCCGGGCGGATCGGTCGTCGCGTTCCGGCAGCCTTGCCGGTGCCGGGCGGTTGGTGTGCGGGCACCAACTGATCGGGACGCGAGCCGATCAGATCGGCGCGGCCCATCTGTTTCAGCGCCTCGCGCAGCAGCGGCCAGTTGTCCGGGTCGTGGTAGCGCAGGAACGCCTTGTGCAGCCGGCGCTGCCGGAGCCCCTTGATCGCCTCGACCTTGTCGCTCGCCCCGCGGCGCACGCCGCGCAGCGGATTGACGCCGGTGTGGTACATCGCCGTGGCGGTCGCCATCGGCGAGGGCAGGAACGTCTGCACCTGATCGGCGCGGTAGCGGTTCTTCTTCAGCCAGAGCGCGAGGTTCATCATGTCCTCGTCGGTCGTGCCCGGATGCGCGGCGATGAAATAGGGGATCAGATAGTATTTCTTGCCGGCCTGCTCGGCGGCAGCATCGAACATCTTCTTGAAGCGGTTGTAGGCGCCGATGCCCGGCTTCATCATCTTGTCGAGCGGGCCGCGCTCGGTGTGCTCGGGCGCGATCTTCAGGTACCCGCCGACGTGATGGGTGACGAGTTCCTTGATGTATTCAGGGCTCTCCACCGCAAGGTCGTAGCGCACGCCGGAGGCGACCATCACTCGCTTGACGCCTTTCACCTCGCGCACCTTGCGATAGAGCCGGATCAGGTCGTCATGCGAGGTGTTGAGGTTCGGGCAGATCTCGGGGAAAACGCAGGACGGCCGCCGGCAGGCCGCCTCGATCTTCGGATCCTTGCACGCCATCCGGTACATGTTGGCGGTCGGTCCGCCGATGTCGGAGATCACGCCGGTGAAGCCCGGCGTCTTGTCTCTGATGCGCTCGATCTCGCGCAGGATCGAGCCCTCCGAGCGGTTCTGGATGATGCGACCCTCATGCTCCGTGATCGAGCAGAAGGTGCAGCCGCCGAAGCAGCCGCGCATGATCGTCACCGAGAAGCGGATCATCTCCCAGGCCGGGATCTTGGCGTCCTTGTAGGAGGGATGCGGCGCGCGGGCGTAGGGCAGATCGTAGACGGCGTCCATCTCGGCCGTCGTCAGTGGAATAGGCGGCGGATTCAGCCAAAGGTCGCGATCGCCGTGACGCTGCACGAGCGGCCGCGCATTGCCGGGATTGCTCTCACGGTGCAGCACGCGCGAGGCACGCGCATAGGCCTCGCGGTCCTGTTCGACCTGCTCGCACGCCGGTAGCCGGATCACGACGTCGCCGGGATGGCGCGCCGCGCCCTCGTCGGCGGTGTCGAGATCATCGGCATGCAGTTCGCTGCAATCCTCGGGCACCCGACGAAACAGCGCAGTCCCTCTGATGGAGGCGAGATCGCGTGGCGCCTCGCCCGCGGCAAGCCGGTGCGCCACCTCGACGACGGCACGCTCGGCATTGCCGTAGAGCAGGATGTCCGCCTTGGCGTCCGCCAGCACCGAGCGTCGCACCTTGTCGGACCAATAGTCGTAATGCGCGATGCGGCGCAGCGACGCTTCGATGCCGCCGAGCACGATCGGCACGTCCTTGAATGCTTCGCGGCAGCGCTGGGCATAGACGATGGTGCAGCGGTCCGGCCGGCGGCCACCCTCGCCGTCCGGCGTGTAGGCGTCATCGTGGCGCAGCCGCCGGTCTGCCGTGTAGCGGTTGACCATCGAATCCATGTTGCCGCCGGTGACACCGAAGAACACGCGCGGCTTTCCCAGCGCCTTGAACGGCTCGGCCGATTGCCAGTCGGGCTGCGCGATGATGCCGACCCTGAAGCCCTGGGCCTCCAGCAACCGGCCGATGATCGCCATGCCGAAGCTCGGATGGTCGACATAGGCATCGCCGGTCACCAGCACGATGTCGCATTGGTCCCAGCCGAGCGCCGTCATCTCCGCACGGTTCATCGGCAGGAACGGCGCCGGCTTGTCGGCGCGCGCCCGGTGGCGCGGCCACGACGTCAGGGACATTTCGGCGTTGGCAAGGGTGCTATGGCGCCCACGCATAAGACTCCGGCGTCGCGAATTCAACCGATCAGCACGCCGCCCGGCCCGATCGCGCGTGTTGCCATGGCCGAACAGTTCCCGACCGGCTGAAGGGATCCGAATGGCCGTCAGCAAATCATGCCGATATCTCAATGGCATAGGAAATCAATGCCGCGCCATTCTTCGGCATCGTTCCAGCGGGCAATCCCGGCGCCCTTGCGGCGATGCCATTGGCGGCGTCCCCTGGCCTGGCCGCCGGCAGTAGCGCAAGCGCCGGTCATCGGTGGCTTGTTCAGATTGATCGGCTCTTCCAATGGGGAAGCCGGGTGAACGCGAGGCGCTTTGGCATTCGATCTCGATCGCATCCGTAGAACCTGCTCGCCGCATCCGGCGACAAATACTGCGCGATCGTCTCCAATGTGGTCCGGGAGAGTGGAATGATGTCGGACAGATTTGTTCTCACCTGCATCGTTGGTAGTGCTCTGATCCTGGGAGCTTTGGGCGCGACCGTGCACGCGCAGACGCCGTCGAACTGCAAGGAGCCGCGGGAGGGCACCAATGGCGTCCCGATATTCTCACCGCCGCTCGCCAACGTGGTGACGGGCAACGGACGACTGCAATTCTATTCGGCGCCGAATCTTCACTGCCCGATCAGCGGGGTGTTCGTGATTCCGAACGACGAGCTCGTTGCCTATGCGCAAACCGATGATGGCTGGTCGTCGGTGATGTACCTCAATCCGCGGGGCGGCAACGACGTCTCGGGTTGGGTAAGGTCGGCAAGATTGAAGACGACGGGGACCGTCGGTCCGAAGCAGTAGACGATCGGGATCGCGGCGGATGCTGCTCGGCAGCGATCGCGTGGCGAGCAGCCGTGACGGATGCCCGTTCCGGCGTCAATGGATCGCCGCGTACATGATCTTCTCTTCGGTGGCTTCGAGCGCGGAGAATTCCTCCACCACCTTGCCCTGGCGCGAGACCAGGATGCGGTCGGACAGCGCCATGATCTCGGGCAGATAGGATGAGATCACCACGACAGCCTTGCCCTCGTCGGCGAGCTGGTTGATCAACTCGTGGATCTCGACGATGGCGCCGACGTCGACGCCGCGGGTCGGCTCGTCGAAGATGATCAGCTCGGGCTCCTGCACCAGGGATTTGGCGATCACCACCTTCTGCTGGTTGCCGCCCGAAAGTTCGACCACCTTGGCCTCGTCGCCGATGGCGCGGACCTTGAGCCGCTGGGTCCAGGTCTTGCCGACCGTGTTGGTCTCGCGCCGCGACAGCATCATCCGGCCGCCGGGAAACTTCGAGAGCAGGCCGAGATAGATGTTGCGGGCGATCGAGGCGGTCTCGAAGAAGCCCTCGACCTTGCGGTCCTCGGTCACATAGGCGATGCCGGCCTTGACCGCCGGCGCCGGGACCCGGTAGCGCACCGGCTTGTCGTGCAGCAGGATCTCGCCGCCGTGGAAGAAGTCGCGCTTCAGGACGCCGGAGACGATCTTGAAGGTTTCGGTGCGGCCCGCGCCGACCAGGCCGAACACGCCGGTGATCTGCCCGGCAAACACCGACAGCGAATTGTTCTTCACCATCGGTGCCATCTTGAGGTTCTGCACCGTGAGCACACGCGCGCCGGCCGGCCGGACGCTGGTCTTGCGCGCGCCATACAGCGTGTTGGAGAGATCGCGGCCGACCATCGCCTGCACGATCGCCGCGCGGTCGAATTTCGCCGCGTCGTCGGTGATGACATGCTTGCCGTCGCGCAGCACGGTGATGCGGTCCGCGAGCAGCAGGGCCTCTTCCAGCGCGTGTGAGATGAAGACGATCGAGACGCCGCGCTTCTTGAGGTCGCGGACCAGGTCGAAGAAGTATTTTTTCTCTTCCGGCGTCAGCGACGCGGTCGGCTCGTCGAAGATGATGACCTTGGCCTTGTGCAGGACCGCGCGCGCGATCTCCACCATCTGCTTCTTGGCCGCGCCGAGCCCGCTGACGGTCGCGGTCGGCGTCACGTCGAAATTGAGCGATTGCAGGAATTGCTGGGCGGCGATGTAGATGCCGCGCAGCCGGTTGTAGAATTTCTCCTGCCCGAGAAACAGGTTTTGCGCCACCGTCATGGTCGGCACCAGGCTGTTCTCCTGGAACACCATGGCGATGCCGAGATTGCGCGCCTCGAGCGGCGTGCGCGGCGCGACGTCCGAGCCATCGACCGTCATGTTGCCCGAGGTCAACGTCACGACGCCGGCCATCACCTTGGTCAGCGTCGACTTGCCGGCGCCGTTCTCGCCGACCAGTGCGTGGATCTCGCCGCGGCGCAGATCGAAGTCGACGCCCTCGATGGCGGGCACGCCGGCGTAGAGCTTGGTGGCCTTGCGCAGGGACAGCACGGTGTCGGTCATGAGCCGATCTCCTCGGCGAGCCCGGCGAGGGGCAGCTTCAGCACGCGGCCCGGCCCCTTGGCGATCAGCACGAGGTCGCCGCCGAGTTCGAGCGCCGCGACGATGCCGTGATTGACGCCGTCGACCCGGCTGTGCAGCGAATAAAGCGGCTTGCCGTCTTCGCCGAGCCGGATGACGAGGCCGTAGGAGCGCGGCGGCGCCCATGGCTTGATGACGCCCATCGTCTTGATGTGCGCGCCCTGCATCGGCTCCTTGAACGAGAAGCCCGAGCGCAGCCGCGGCGCCACCCAATAGGCCGGATCGATCTCGGCCATCATGCGGCGCCGGTAGGCCGGTTCGCGCAGCACGAACTCGATCAGCTGGGTGCGCGCGGTGAACGCCGTGAGCCAATAGCCGCCACCCGTGGCCTTCGACAGCCGTGACGGATAGACCGGCAGGTGACCGAGCACGATCTGCGGTGCTTTCCCGTCGGCGACGAGGACGAGGCGATGCCGCCAGCTCTCGCTGACCAGCACGCCATCGCCGCGCGCGCAGGCGCCGAAGGCGTAGCCGAGTTTTGCGGCCAGCGGCTTCACCGATCTGGTCTTGGGATCGAGCCGGAATACGCGGCCGCTCCGGTTCAGCTCCATCAGGTCGCGCGCCCAATCGTCGATCCCGCAGGTCGCTGAGCCGTCGGTCGCAATCAAGGTGCCGTCGCTGGCCTGCGTCAGCGCGTTGATCGCATTGAAGGCGGCATCGGTGAAGGTCACGCCCGGCTCGCCCGACGACGGATTGGTATAGAGGCGCACCTCGCGGCCGCCGAGCGCGACGGCGATGCCGCCGTTGGCGAGTGCGCAGAGCGCCGAGACCGGCTGCTCGAAGCTGCGCAGCTCGGTAGCGGTGCTGCCGTCGAGCCGCAGCAGGCGTCGGCCGTCGGCAACATAGAGGTTGCGGCCGTCGGTTGCGAGGTCTTCGGGCGCCTCGCATTCCAGCAAGGTCGTCGCGGCCTCGAGTTTTTGATTCGGCTTGAGCGCGCCGTCGAACGACGGCACGGTGATGGTGGCCTCGCCACGGCCGAGAAAGTGGTTGGCGAATTCCCTGACGGCCGCGATCACGACAGCTTCCCCCAGCGCTTGTCATATTGCACGAAGTCCGGGTCGGCGTTTTCGAGCTTGTAGCGGCCGATCCGGTTGTTCATGATGCCGCCGAGATAGAGATAGCCGCGATGCTCGCGCATCGAGGTGATCATCGGATGGTTCTCGCCGCGCAGGTCCCAGAATGATTCGAGGATCTTGCCCTGCTCGTTGAATTTGACGACGCAGCCGGTGTTGATGTTCGGGAACAGCCATTCGTCGACCGGGACGCGCTTGGCCATGCGGCGGCGGAAGCCCGGCATCTTCCAGGCGAGGTCGAGCGAGGGGCTGCGCATGCCGACCAGCGCCAGCCAGTAATTGCCGTCGGACGCGAGGTTGATGTTATCAGGGTAGCCCGGCAGATTGTCCATCACCACCTCGACCTGGCCCTTCTTCGGCCCGGCGAACCACAGCCGCTTGATCGAGCAGCCGAAGGTTTCGGCGAACAGGATCGACACCCCGTCGCTGGCGACGCAGATGCCGTTGGGGAATTTCAGGCCGCGCAGCGCGGTATGGGTGGCGCCGGTCTTGGTGTCGTAGCAGATGATGCGGCCGTTGCCGCGGGCCTCCAGGCCGTCGATCGGCCATTCGTCCATCTCGTAACGCACGGTGGCTTCGGAGAAGAAGATCAGGCCGTCATCGGTGATGTCGAGATCGTCGGCGAGCCGCAGGCGGCTGTCGTCGTTCACCGAATGCATGCTGCGGTTGGTCTCGTCGGTCGCCTTCTCCACGGTGCCGTCGGGCGTGATCCGGTAGAGGCCCATGCCGCCGATGCAGACATAGAGATTGTCCTGCCGGTCGAAGGCCATGCCGAGCGGCTGCCCGCCGATATGGGCGAACACCTCCATCCGCTGATAGTCGGGCGCGAGGAAACGCATGATGTCGCCGTGGCGCGAGCCGGCGTAGAGATTGTTGTTGCGATCGAGGATGACGTCCTCGGGTGCCTCGATGCGGCCGAGGCCGATCAGTTCGACGTCGCGCAGCTTGTCGTTCTGCTCGAACGGGCCGCCCTGGCCGATCTCGGTGGCCGGTGGCGGCGGCAAGGCGTGATAGGTCGGCGCGACATAGACCTTGCTGATGATGCGGGTGCGGTTCTTCTGCCAGCGGATGTCGACCATGGCGGCGACCAGCAGGATGCCGGCGAGCGCCATGCGGTTGATGCCGCCGCGCGCGTTCAGCGTGGTCAGGCCGTTGGTGATCAAAAGTACGATCAGCACGCCGACCAGCGACTTGGCGACCGAGCCCTTGCCGCCGCCGAGCGTGATGCCGCCGAGCACGGTCGCGGTCAGCACGATCACCTCGAGGCCAACCCCGATGTCGCCGCCGACGGTGCCGAGCCGGGCGGCAAAGAACAGCGCGGCGATGCTGGTCAGCACGCCGCTCGCGACATAGCAGAGCGCGATGGTGCGGCGAACCGGAATGCCGGAATTATAGGCCGAGCGGCGTGAGCCGCCGATCGCGGTGATGTGCCAGCCCGGGCGCAGCCGGGTCATGAAGATATGGCCGAAGATCGCGATCGCGATATAGACCAGCGCGACGCTCGGAATGCCGAACACGTCACCGCCGCCGATGAAATTCCAGGACGGGATGTCGGGAAAGGCCGCGGCGATCGCATTGGAGTAGCGCTGGATCAGGAGATCGAACGCGGAGCGGTAGATGATCAACGTGATCAGCGTGGTGATGAAGGCGCGCAGCCGAAGATAGCCGATCAGGACGCCGTTGACGGCGCCGAGCAGCGCGCCGCAGGCGAGGGTGGCCACGACAACCGCAGGCACCGGCCAGTTCAGCACGTCGAGCAGATAGAGCGCGCAGAAATCCGTCAGCGCGAAGATCGATCCGACCGATAGATCGATGCCGCCGACGATGACGACAAGCGCCATGCCGAGCCCGATGAAGCCGATCTCGCCGGCTTGGCGAGCGGTGTCGGCAAGGCTCGCCGGCGACAGGAAGTGGTCGATGGAGCGGCTGAGCGCGAAGCCGACGATCAAAAGCAGGATCACCGGAATTGCGGTCTCGGTCCAACGCTTGGACAGGATCTCGCCGAGGAGGTGATCCGGCCAGTAGCGGTAACGCAGGCTCGTCAAGGTGTCGCGCATCGGCATTCCAGCAGGGTGTTGGATGTCGGGAGAGCGACGTCCCGGGCGAGATGGTCCGGGACGTCGAGCGGGAATGGCCGGACTATTTCTTCAGGTCACTGAGATTCCAGCACGCGGTCTGGCTGTCCGCGTTCTCCTTGGTGATCGGAATCAGGGTGGTGTATTCCGAGCCCTTGATCGAGCCGGCCTTGGCGCCGGACGACAGCAGCCATTTGATCGTGCCGGCCATCTGCGCGGCCTGGGTCGGCACGTCGTAGCTCATGTTGAGGTCGAAGGCGCCGGACTTCACGAGCTCGCAGGCGCCCTTGCGCTCGCCGCCGCCGGAGGTCGCGACGAACACCTTGCCGGTGAGGCCGGCTTCCTTCACCGCGGCCGCGGTGCCGATGTCCATGCCGTCCCAGAAGCCGACGATGCCGCACAGATCGGGATTCTGCTTCAGCACCGTCTGGGTGATCGCCTTGGCCTTCGCGGCATCCCAGTCGGCCGCCTGGCTCGAGACCACCTTGATCTCCGGATGCTTGGCGAGCACGTTCTCGACGCCCTTCAGCGTGTAGGCGCTGGCGGCCGCCGACAGCGCGCCCTGCACGATGGCAATCTTGTTCGACTTGCCCTGGCAGGCCTTGACCACGGCTTCGGTGTCGCGCTCGCCGATCTCGATCCAGTTGGCGCCGACAAAGGCCGAAGAGCGATAGGCCGACCCCATGTTGATCTGGATCACGTAGATGCCTTCGTTCTCGGCGCGCTGCAGCAGCTTGGCGTAGGTCTGCACGTCCGGATTATGGATCACCATCACGGCCGGCTTCTCCGAGATCAGCGAGGTCACCGCCTGCGCACCGGCATTGGTGTTCCAGTTGGGATCGCGGATCTCGAACTTCACGCCGTAGGGTTCGAGCTCCTTCTTCATGCCGGCGTACCAGCCTTCGGTAAGGTCGAAGTTCATGGCCACCGGCACATAGGCCACCGTCTTGCCGGCGAGCGACTCCCGGAATGGCTTCTGGAACGGCTCGTCCAGGCCCTGCTGGGCCAGAGCCGGGGCGGCGACGGCCGCAAGCCCGAGCGCCGCAACGATCACCTTCGCAGTCCTGACAACGCGCTTCATTGCTTCCTCCTTGGTCGTGATTGATCTTTCTTTGGCTTGGTTCAGATGTCGCCCTGCTGTGCCGTTTCTTCGTTGCGCGGATTCAGGAACGAATCCGTGATGACGGCGAGCAGCAGGACGACCCCCTTGACGAGATTTTGTCCCGCATAGGAGATGTCCATGATGGTCATGCCGTTCAGCATGGTGCCGATCAGCAGCGTGCCGATGACGACGTTGAGCACGCCGCCGCGGCCGCCCGACAGGCCGATGCCGCCGAGCACCACGACGAGGATGACGTCGTAGATCAGGGTCGAATTGAAGATGCGGGTCGGCATCGAGTTGACGGACGCCGCCATCACCAGGCCCGCGAAGCAGCCGATCAGCGCTGCGACGACATATTGCAGCACGATGATCGGGCGCGAGGGGATGCCGGTGACGCGGGCGGCGTAGGGATTGTCGCCGATCGCATAGATATAGGCGCCCCAGCGCGTCTGGCGCAGCAGGAACGCGACTACCACGCAGGCGATCGCGAACATCACGATCGAGGTCGGGATGCCGAGGATGGTGCCCTGTCCGAGCCGCTCGAAGCCCTTCATGCCGTCGCTCCACTGCACGACGTCGAGCTGAAACAGCGCGGCCTGCCCGAGGCCGGCGAGCAGCAGGCCGGTCGCCAGCGTCGCAAACAGCGAAGGCACCTCGGCGTAGGCAATCAGCCAGCCGTTGACCAGGCCGAACGCGATCGTCAGCAGCACGGCGGTCAGCAGCGAAGCCGGCAGCGAGTGGCCGTTCTGCACCATCTGCAGCACCAGCCCCGGAGGGACCGCGAGGGCTGCGATCAGCGAGATGTCGATGCCGCGCCCGATCACGACGATCGCCATGGCAAGCCCGAGGATGCCGAGCACCGCGACGTTCTGCAGCAGCGTCAGCATGTTCTCCGGCGTCAGGAAGCCGCGCAGGAAGATCGAGAATGCCAGGAAGAGCACGGCGAATACGGCGAAGACGATCTCCTGTTGATTGAACCGCAATCGCTTCATTGCCTCGTCCTTCCTATGGGTGCGCCGTCGGCCGGGATCTCGTGCGGGGGCCGGTCGCGACGCGGCCCGCGACCGCGGCGTCGGCAAACGTGTTGACGGCGTTGATGTAGGTTTCGATCGAGGTGCCGCGTCTGCGGTATTTCCAACGCTTGACGTACCAGTCCTGCAGCAGCGGCTTGATCAGCGAGGCCGTCAACGTGACCTGATCGATCGCGAACGCGCCGTTGGCGACACCCTGCTTCAGGACGCCGGCGATGATCTTCTCGGTCATCACCTCCATCTCGATGGCGCGCTGGCGCTCTGCCGGCGGAAACGACTTCGCTTCCATGAAGCAGAACACGAACCAGGGCTGCATCGCCTCGCTCATGCGGACATGGGTCGCGATGATCCAGTGCAGGTGCTTGCGCGCATCCTGCTTCACGTCGGCGGGCGGCGCGGTGAGCACCTCGGCCACCGTTTCGGCGACCTCGCCGAGGATCATCGACAGCAGCGTCGGCTTGCTGTCGAAATAGGTATAGAGGCCGCCCATGCTGAGGCCGGAGGCCTCCGCGAGCTGGCGCAGCGTGGTGGCGTGAAAGCCGTGCTTGTTGGAAAGCGTGAGCGTGGCGCCGATGATGCGCGTGAGGTTCGGAACGGCGAGATGCGGCTTCTGGACCCGGATGGAATCGCGATGCCGTTCGAGGATGCGTGCGCAAAGCACGTCCATCGCGAACGCATTCGTCCCCGGCCGCTGACGCGCGAGACCCACGTTGCCTCCCTGGCTGTGCTCCCGGACCATTTCATTTTGTTGCCGGTCCGGGCTGGGCTTGACGCCCTTGCATAATTCCTAGCCCGAGAATTGGTTGTCGGAAAAGGGGGATGATGAAATTTTCCGAGAGAGCGCTCGCTCGTTTTTTCGGCCGGCGGCTATCCGCTTGCCTTGGTTGCGGCGGCGCTCCGGCGATCGTCGGGAACTTTTCACGCTGAAAGGTCAGCACAAAATCCCGTCACCCTGGTCGACGTAGACGCAACAGCAACGCACGCCGCTGCCGGAAATTGTCGTCGGTGCACCGCCATCAGGTCAATCCGCCCGTGACCAACACGCTGCCGATCGACGCGAGGTCGCAGGACCTCAAGGTGGGCGTGGTCAACATCCCGGCGGTGCAGCAGCAATATGGCCGCAACTTCGGGGTCTCGGCGATTCCCTATCGCCCGCCGGCGCCCGTTTTCAGTCATCGATGACGATCGCGCGACCCGACGCCTGTTTCTCTCAGATCGTGACACCGTCACATTTCTGACGATGGGCATGTGGAAAATAGCGAGAGCAACGGCTTGCTGATTCCATGCGAAAATCTGACGTTACGTGCCCCCATTGCCAGGCCGGCTATCGCCGGATCGAATTGACGTCGAAGGGCGGCGTCGCGGGCGAGTTTCGCTGCCTGGTGTGCGGCCATACGATCGAGCTGATGGATGGTTCGACCGATGTCGCCTTCCGGCTGACCGTGCAGCCGGGCAAGACGTCCTACGCCTATTAGGCGAAGTGGATACCGGTTGACGTAAATCTTGATCAGCGCTGCTGCGGCAGGTTGATCTCACTTCTCCGCGCCTCCTGGCTGCGATGTTCGGCTTCGCCATCCAATCGGGACAGCATGCCGAGCGCAACGATCGCGGCGGCAAAGCCGGCGGCGGCGCCAACCCCGAGTGCCCAGCGCGGGCCGAGGTGGTCGGCGACCCAGCCGACGATCGGTGCGCCGATCGGCGTGCCGCCGAGCGCCACGCCGAGCCGCAGCGCCATCACACGGCCGCGCATCGCAGGCTCGGTCGACAGCTGCATCAGCGCATTCGAGGTGTTGGTGACGGTGAGCGCGGCGACGCCGATCACGACGAGGGCGGCTGCGAACAGCCAATAGCTCGGCGCCAGTGCGGCGAGCGTGCAGCCGAGCCCGAAGATCGCGGCGCCCAGCATCAGCGAAGAGAACCGCGGCTGCTCGCGGCTCGCGGCCAGCAGCGCGCCCGACATCGTGCCGAGCGCCATCACCGACGACAGCAGGCCGAAGCCGCGCGCATCGGTGTGGAAGACGCCGACCGCCATGGTCGAGATGAAGATCGGAAAGTTCAGGCCGAAGGTCCCGATCAGGAACAGCATGATCAGCGTCGCCCTGAGATCGGGGCGGGACCAGACATAGTGGAAGCCTTGCATGACGCTGCCCTTGGTGGGATGGGCCCGCGCGTTCGGACGCAGCTCCGAGGTGCGCAGCAAGGTCAGCGAGGTCAGCACCGCCAGGAAGGACGTGCCGTTGAACAGGAAGGCCCAGCCGGTGCCGACCGAGGCGATGATGAGGCCGGCGACCGCGGGGCCGATCATGCGCGCGGCGTTGAACGAGGTCGAGTTCAGCGCGATCGCGTTCGACAGATTGGCGTCGCTGACCAGCTCGGCGACGAAGGTCTGGCGCACCGGCGCATCGAGCGCGGCGGCACAGCCGAACAGGAACGCGAAGGTGTAGACGTGCCAGAGCTGCACCAGTCCGGTGACGGTGAGGATTCCGAGCGCGAGCGAGAGCGCGGCCATCGTCGCCTGGGTCGCCATCAGGAGCTTGCGCTGGTTGAAATGGTCGGCGGCAAAGCCGGTCCACGGCATCAGCAGGAGCTGTGGCCCGAATTGCAGCGCCATCACGATGCCGACGGCGGACGCGCTATGATTTGTCAGCTGGGTGAGGACAAGCCAGTCCTGGGCAGCGCGCTGCATCCAGGTGCCGATGTTGGACACCAGCGCGCCGGCCGCCCAGACCCGGTAGTTGAAGCTCGCTAACGATCGGAAAACGCGTCTCATGTTCGCTGTGGATCATTCCCGCCGTGAAACCGTCCGAACCGCCGCGCCAGGAACAGGCCGATCAGGAGGCCGCCGAGACCGAGCGCTGCGACGTCGCTGGTGGCCCTCAAGCCGAAATCGCCGACGCGGCAGACCAGCAGATATCCGACGGCGAGGTTGAAGAAGCCCCACACGATGTTGACGGTCGACGACGACAGGCCCTCGCCGGGCGGCTTTGCGAACGGGCTCTGGAACGGCTCGCCCATCGTGCCGGCGACGACGTGCGGGATCGCGTTGGTGAGGAAGGCGCCGCCGAAGAAGTAGGCGACGAGGTCAAGCCAGTTCATGCGCTTTGGTCCTTTCAAGCAGATCGATGATCGCCTGCGTCGAGCCGGTTTCGCCGAGCCGCGGGAACACATGCTCGATGCTGTAGTCATGGGCATGCGGCCGCGCATCGGTCATGGCGTCGATTGCGAGCGTGACGTTGAAGCCCGCTTCATAGGCCTGCCGCGCGGTGGACTCGACGCCGGTGCCGGTCGCAACGCCGGCGATCACGACATGGGTGACGCCGCGGGCTCGGAGCTGGCTCTCGAGATCGGTGCTGGCGAACGCGCCCCACGTCCGCTTGGTGACGACGATGTCGCTCGCTTGCCGGTCGAGCTCCGGGAGCAGGTCGGTCCAGCCGTCGGGAAATGCGCCGCCGGGGCGCGGCCGCTCGGTTCGTCCGGGTGCTGCGCCGTCGACATTGACCAGCACGATCGGCAGTCTGTGCCGCCGAAACGCGGCGATGAGGGCACGGGCGCGCGCCACGATGTCTGCGAAGGGATGGATGAAGGGCGCGCCGACGAGGCCTGATTGCAGGTCGACGACAATGAGCGCGGTGATCGGATCGAGCGTCGTCAGGGCCATGATCGTCTCCTTTCAGCGGGATTGGCGCGGCGCGGCAGGCATCAATCCTCGACCAGCCGTTTCAGCAGCCCGACGGCAGCGGCAAGTTCTTCCTGTTCGCGCGCCGACAGCCGCGCGGCAATGGTGCGCGCCAGCCAGTCCTGACGCGCGGCGCGGCCGGTGCGCAGCCGCTCGCGGCAGGTGTCGGTCAGCGACATGATGGTCTGCCGGCCGTCGTCCGGATCGGGCGCGCCGCGGACCAGGCCCGCATCCTCGAGCGCTGCGATCGCCGAGCTCATCGACTGCGGACGCATACCCTCCGCCCGCGCCAGGCTGGAGACGGTGGCAGGCCCGTCCTTCTCGAGGCGAAGCAGCACCGCGACCTGCGAAGGCGGCAGATCCTCGCGCTGGCCCTGCTCGCGCAGCCGGCGCTTCAGCTTTCCGATCAGCAAACGAAGATCCTCGGCGAGCGCGGATGTGCGCGCTGAGCCGGTGCGGGCCGGTGCGTTGTTCATGCGGAACCGATAGCAGATATGAAGGTAAACTGTAAAGATTGGCTTATCAGTTCATCTTCATAATCCGGTGATCAGCCGGCGCCGGCCGCGATGTCACCGTCGAGCACAACGAGCGCTTGCCGCAGGGTTTCCACCAGCTCCAGCGCGACAGGCGAGGGGCGCCGCTGCGGCGGGAACACGGCGGCAAACTCGAAGTCGATCCGCGGCAGGAAGCGGCGCCTGACGACGCCGCGGCTCTCGAATTCCTGCGCCGTGAACGGGTCGCAAATCGCGACGCCGAGGCCGGAGGAGACCAGTCCGCACATGATCTCCGACAACATCGTTTCGACGCGCAGGATCCGGCGCACATCGTAGCGGCCGAAGGCCTGGTCGATGAGATGCCGGCCGGTGGAGCCGGCCGACAGCGATATGAACGTTTCGTCCTCGAAATCGGGCGGCTCGAGCGTGGCCTTGCTTGCCAGGCGGTGGCCGGCGGGAAGAACCGCGACGCGCGGCAGCGCGGGCATGCGCACGCATGGCAAGCCGGAATGCGCAATCGGCCCCTCGGCGAAGCCGATGTCGCATTGATTGTTCAGCACCCAGTCGATCACGATGGGCGAGATGACTCCGAAGAAGGCGAGGTTGAAATTGGGCCGCTCCTTCAGGAAGTATCCCGCAAGGCGCGGCAGGAAGCCGTTGGACAGCGCCGGCAGCGCTGCGATGCGCAGCGTGCCGGTGCGGCGGCTGCGGATCTCTTCGGCGGCGGCGGTGATGCGATCGAGGCCGACGAAGGAGCGTTCGACCTCCATGTAGAGCGCCGTTGCAGCCGCGCTCGGCACCAGCCCGCTGCCGCGCCGCTCGAACAGCTCCATCTTCAGGAGTGCCTGGAAATCACGGAGCAAGCGGCTGACCGCCGGCTGGGTGACAGCCATCAGCTTGGCGGCCTCGGTCACGCTGCCGGTCAGCATCATGGCCCGGAAAGCCTCGACCTGCCGTGGATTGATCCTCGCCATTCCCGCTCGCTCTCATAACATTTCGGCATGCAGACCCTGCCATTATTCATTGGACGGTGAAAGCGAGGGCTGCGATCTTTTTCATCACGTTCTGATGCCGCTTGTTTTTTCAGCAGATTGGAATCGCTGAAAGAGTTTTGCGGTCTCTAAATACCGTTCGTGACTCGACCAGGGCACTGCACGAGCGCAAGGCCAACCGCAACTCCGGCCTCCCGGTGCATCGATCAAGCCGGGCTGCCGCTCCGTCATGAGAAAAGGGAGCTTGGACGATGATGCATCTTCGCCTTCTGTGCGCTGCCAGCCTCGCGGCGCGCTGGCCTCGATCTCTTCGCAAGCTTCGGCCCAGCCGACGACGCTCTACGTCGCGGGATACGGCGGTTCGTACGAGAAGACGATGCGCGAGGAGGTGATCCCCGCGTTCGAGCAAGCCAACGGTGTGAAGGTTCAATACGTCGCCGGCAACTCGACGGATACGCTCGCCAAGCTGCAAGCCCAGAAGGGCAATCAGCAGATCGACGTCGCGATCGTGGACGACGGCCCGATGTACCAGGCGATCCAGCTCGGCTTCTGCGGCACGGTCGATGGCCTGTCGTCCATCGATCTCTATGACGCCGCCCGCTTCAAGGACGATCGCGCGGTGGCGATCGGCATCGTCGCGACCGGCCTGATGTACAACACCAAGGTCTTCGCCGAAAAGGGCTGGGCGCCGCCGACCTCCTGGAACGATCTGAAGGATCCGAAGTACCGGCAGCAGCTCGTCATTCCGCCGATCAACAACACCTATGGCCTGGAGGCGCTGTTGATGCTGGCGCGGATGAACGGCGGTAGCGAAGCCAATGTCGATGCCGGCTTCAAGGTCTTCAAGAACGACATCAATCCGAACGTGCTCGCCTACGAGCCGTCGCCGGGCAAGATGACCGAGCTGTTCCAGTCCGGCCAGGCGGTGCTGGCGGTGTGGGGCACGGGCCGCGTGCAGAGCTTTGCCAGCACCGGCTTCCCGGTCGATTTCGTCTATCCGAAGGAAGGCGCCGCCACGCTGCTCACGACGGCCTGTCCGATTGCCAAGCCGAACGCGTCGCCGCTGGCCGTGGCCTTCATCAAGATGCTGCTTGATCCGAAAATCCAGCTCGTGCTGCTGAAGGAATATGGCTACGGCCCCGTGCTGAAATCGCTGGTGATCCCGGAGGGGCTCGGCAAGATGGCGCCGATCGGAGAGCGCGCGACGAAGCTCTATAACCCCGATTGGGCCGCCATCAACGACAAGCGCGAGGAATGGACCAAGCGGTGGAATCGCGAGGTCGAGCGCTGAGCCGGGGAGCGCGCCGCGCTCCGGTTTCCGCCATCCGCCAGCCCCATCGGTCCCGGCCCCTTCAGCATCCGGAAAGCACATTGATGTCCTTTCTCGAACTCGAGCACGTCGCAAAGCAGTTCGGTTCGCAGACCGTTGTCGACGATTTCAGTCTCGCGGTCCGGAAGGGCGAGTTCATCTCGTTCCTCGGTCCGTCCGGATGCGGCAAGACCACGACGTTGCAGATGATCGCGGGCTTCCTCGAGCCTTCGCGGGGCGCCATCCGCCTCGAGGGGCGCGATCTCACTGCCGTGCATCCCGCGAGGCGCGGGCTTGGCGTTGTGTTTCAGAGCTACGCGCTGTTTCCGCACATGACCGTGGCCGAGAACGTCGCCTTCGGGTTGGAGATGCGGCGCGTGCCGCGGAGCCAGCGCGCCGAGCGCGTTGCCGCCGCGCTCGCGATGGTCGGGCTCGCAGGCTATGAGGAGCGCTATCCGCGCCGGATGTCCGGCGGCCAGCAGCAGCGCGTGGCGCTGGCCCGCGCGCTGGTGATCCAGCCGAGCGTCCTGCTGCTCGACGAGCCGCTGTCGAATCTCGACGCCAAGCTGCGCGAAGAGATGCAGATCGAACTGCGCCAGATCCAGCGGACGCTGGGCACCACCACGATCCTCGTCACCCACGATCAGAACGAAGCGATGTCGCTGTCCGATCGCATCGTGGTCATGAGCCAGGGCCGCATCGAGCAGATCGGCACGCCGCAGGAGACCTATGAGCGGCCGGCATCGGCCTTCGTCTCGCAGTTTCTCGGCAAGACCAATGATTTCGCCGCCACGGTTGATCGGACCGCAAATCCGGCACGGCTGGTCGCCGGCTCCTGGCACGCGCCTGCGCCGGTCGCGGTTGCCGGGCCGGTGACGATCAGCCTGCGCCCGGAACGCATCAGCTTTGCCGACGCGGGGCTCGCCGCAACCATCGTCAGCCGGATTTTCCAGGGCAATCATTGGCTGTTCCAGTGCGAGACCGAATGCGGGCCCGCGCTCGTGGTCCGGCAGAACGACGGCAAGCCGCAGCCGGCCGAGGGCGAGGCCGTCCGCCTTGCCTGGCGGCCCGAGGACATGAGCGTGCGCCCGAGCGGAGCCGCCGCATGAGCAGCGCCGACACCGCACCGCAGGCCCTCGCGGCATCGTCCGAGCAGAGTTCGGCGGGCGCGCCGTGGCTGTTGACCGCGCCGGCACTGATGCTGTTCGTCGGCGTGCTGGTGATCCCGCTGGCCATGACCGTGATGCTCACGTTTCACGACTGGGGCCAGTACAAGGGAATCGAGCCGGTCTTCATCCTGAAGAACTGGCGCGAGATCGCAAGCGATCCTTATTACGCGGAGATGTTTTGGCGCACGTTCCGGATCGCGCTGCTCGCAACCCTGATCACCGCCGTGCTCGGCGCGCCGGAGGCCTACATCCTCAACCGCATGGGCGGACGCTGGAAAGGCTTCTTCATGCTGCTGATCCTCGGTCCGCTGCTGATCTCTGTGGTGGCGCGCACGCTGGGCTGGGCGCTGCTGTTCGGCGGCAACAACGGGCTCGTCAACAAGCTCCTGATCTCGCTCGGGCTGATCAACACGCCGCTCCCCTTCATGTTCACCGAAACCGGCATCGTGGTCGCGCTTGCCCACGTCATGATGCCGTTCATGGTGCTCTCGGTCTGGGTCGCGTTGCAGCGCGTCGACCCGCAGATCGAGAACGCCGCGATGTCGCTCGGCGCGGGCGCCTTCACCATCATCCGCCGCATCATCCTGCCGCAGATCATGCCCGGCGTGCTGTCCGGCGCGATCATCGTGTTCTCGCTGTCGGCCAGCGCATTCGCGACGCCCGCGATCATCGGCGGCCGTCGGCTCAAGGTCGCCGCGACGCTCGCCTATGACGAATTCCTCAACACGCTGAACTGGCCGCTCGGTGCGGCGGTCGCCGTGTTGCTTCTGCTGGCGCTGGCGCTCATCGTCGTCGGCAGCAACGCGCTGATC
Organism: Bradyrhizobium sp. USDA 3364; assembly: GCF_054056355.1. Classification (NCBI taxonomy): domain Bacteria; kingdom Pseudomonadati; phylum Pseudomonadota; class Alphaproteobacteria; order Hyphomicrobiales; family Nitrobacteraceae; genus Bradyrhizobium; species Bradyrhizobium sp. USDA 3364. The sequence goes on along the minus strand of NZ_JBSRYG010000002.1, from coordinate 2,098,501 downwards.
GAGCGGCGCTATGCCGAGGTGTTCCGATGAGAACCAACGGCCCGCTGGCGCTCGCCTTCCACACGATCTTCGTTGCGGTCATGCTGGCGCCGATCGTCGTGGTCTGTCTGGTCGCGTTCACGCCCGAAGGCTTCCTGTCGCTGCCGACCCATGGCTTCTCGCTGCGCTGGTTCAGGGAGATTGCGAACTATCCCGAATTCGTGCACGCATTCTGGGTCAGCCTCGGGCTCGGCATGCTGTCCTCCTTCGTCGCGTTGCTGTTCGCGGTGCCGGTGGCACTGGCGATCGCCCGCTATCGATTTCGCGGCCGCGACGCGCTGATGGCGCTGTTCCTGTCGCCGCTGATGATCCCGCATGTGGTGCTCGGCATCGCGTTCCTGCGCTTCTTCACCTCGATCGGCATGGGCGGGAGTTTCGCGGCGCTGCTGGTTGCTCATGTCATCGTCGTGTTTCCGTTCGCGCTGCGCCTGACACTGGCGGCGACGACCGGCATGGACCGCTCGATCGAGATGGCCGCCGTCTCGCTCGGCGCCGGCGGCTGGACACTGTTTCGCCGCGTGACCCTGCCGCTGATCCTGCCCGGCGTGATCAGCGGTTGGGCGCTCGCCTTCATCCAGTCCTTCGACGACCTGACCATGACCGTGTTCCTGGCGGCGCCGGGCACGGAGACGCTGCCGGTCCGCATGTTCCTCTACATCCAGGACAACATTGATCCACTGGTGACGTCGGTCTCCGCGTGCGTGATCGCGATCACCATGACGGCGCTGATTTTGCTCGACCGCCTCTACGGGCTCGACCGTGTGCTCGCCGGCAAGAGCGATCCCGGGCGATAGGAGAACCCATGCACAAGGATTACGACGTCGCTGTTGTCGGCGGCGGCCTGCTCGGCTCCGCAATTGCCTGGGGGCTCGGCCGGCTCGGCAAGACGGTGGCCGTGCTCGACGAGGGTGACATCGCCAAACGCGCCTCGCGCGCGAACTTTGCGCTGGTCTGGGTGCAGAGCAAGGGCCTCGGCATGCCGGCCTATACCGGCTGGACGGTGCGGGCGTCGGAAGGCTGGGGCCGGCTTGCGGCCGAATTGAAGGAGCAGACCGGCCTCGACGTCGCCCTGCAGCAGAACGGCGGATTTCATTTGACACTCGGCGAGGATGAGTTCGCGCAGCGCGGTCAGCTCGTCACGCGCATGCACAACCAGGTCGGCGCCGCCGACTACCGGATGGAAATGCTGTCGGCTTCCGCAGTCAGCAAGATGCTGCCGCTGATCGGTCCCGAAGTCTCGGGCGGCAGCTTCTGTCCGCTCGACGGTCATGTGAATTCGCTGCGCACGTTCCGCGCCTTTCATACCGGCATGAAGCTGTTCGGCGTCGACTATCTCCCGGAGCGGCCGGTGTCCGCGATCGCCCGCGACGGCGGCGAATTCAGGCTGTCGACGCCGCAGGGCGAAATCCGTGCGGCCAAGGTCGTGCTTGCGGCCGGCAACGCCAACCAGACGCTGGCGCCGATGGTCGGCCTGTTCGCGCCGATGGAGCCGACGCGCGGGCAGATCGTGGTGACCGAGCGCACCGTGCCGTTCCTGCCGCACCCGCTGACCACCGTGCGCCAGACCGACGAGGGCACGGTGATGATCGGCGACAGCCGGGAAGAGCAGCTCGACGACCGCACGGTCAATCACGCGGTGAGCGCGGTGATGGCGGATCGCGCGCAGCGCATGTTCCCGCATCTCGCGCGCCTCAACGTCGTCCGCACCTGGGCCGGCATCCGCGTAATGTCGCGTGACGGCTTTCCGATCTACGACCAGTCGGAAAGCGCGCCCGGCGCGTTTGTCGCCTGCTGCCATTCCGGCGTGACCCTGGCATCCAATCATGCCTTCGACATCGCGCGCATGGTCACCGTCGGCGCGCTCGATCCGGATCTGGTCGGGGCGTTCTCGGCCCGCCGCTTCGGCGCCGCCACCGCGCCGGGCACCGGCACGCATTGAAGAGGCACCACATGTTCAAACGTATCGATCAAGACAACCGGCCACGCGTGCAGATCTTTGTCGACGGTGCGGCCATCGAGGCGCGGCAAGGGGACACGGTTTCCTCGGCGCTGTTGGCCTCGGGCCGCGACGTGCGGCGCGCCACCGCTGTCAGCGGCGCGCCGCGGCTGCCTTATTGCATGATGGGCGTGTGCTTCGACTGCCTCGTCACCATCGACGGCGTCGGCAATCGTCAGGGCTGCCTCGTCCCGGTTGCCGACGGCATGCAGATCGAAATCCAGAAGGGCAAGAGGGAGATCGGCCGATGACCCCTGGTCGCGACAATTACGACGTCGTGGTGATCGGAGCGGGCCCGGCGGGGCTTGCCGCGACCGCGATGGTGGCGGCGGCCGGCCTGTCGACGCTGCTGCTTGACGAGAATCCGGGCCCCGGCGGCCAGGTGTGGCGCGCCATCGCCTCGACGCCGGTGAAGGCGCCCGAGCAATTGGGGACCGACTATTGGGCGGGCGCCGATCTCGTCGCCGAGGTGCGATCGAGCGGTGCCGAGATCGTTCACCGCGCCACGGTCTGGAGCCTTGATCGCCAGCTCGAGATCGGCGTCTCGGTCGGCGGCACATCGTCCTTCATCAAGGCACGGCGCGTGATTCTCGCGACCGGCGCGCTGGAGCGGCCATTTCCGATTCCGGGCTGGACGCTGCCGGGCGTGATGACCGCGGGCGCCGCCCAGACGATGTTGAAATCCTCTGGTCTGGTGCCCGATGGCCGTACCGTGATCGCGGGCCAGGGGCCGCTGCTTTGGCTGCTGGCGGCCCAGATCCTTCGCCTCGGCGGCCGGATCGATCGCATTCTGGATACGACGGAGCGCCGCAACTACCTTGCGGCATTGCCCCACGCCTTCGACTTCATGACCTCGCCCTACTTCGCCAAGGGCCTCGCAATGATGCGGGAGGTGAAGGCGAAAGTCCCGGTGACCACGGGGGTCAGTGAGCTCGCCGCCGCCGGCGAGGGTCGGCTTGCGAGCGTCAGCTGCGTCGCCGGTGGACGGCGCGAGACGATTCCGGCGGAATTGCTGCTGCTGCATCAGGGTGTCGTGCCGAACGTCAATCTCGCGATGGCGGCAGGGATCGAGCATCGCTGGGACGACCGGCAGCTGTGCTGGTCGCCGGTGCTCGATGCCGACGGCAACACGTCGGTTGCAGGCATTGCCATCGCAGGTGACGGCGGCGGCATCGGCGGCGCGACCGTTGCGATGGCGCGTGGCCGCATCGCCGCGCGCGCCGCGGTCGAGGCGCTCGCGCCCGCCGCCACGGCGAAACTCACCGCCGACAACGTGCTCAGAACGGCGCTGGCGCAGGCCGAGCGCGGCCGCGGCTTTCTCGACGTGCTGTTCCGTCCGGCGCCGCAGTTTCGTATCCCGTCGGGCGACACGATCGTCTGCCGCTGCGAGGAGGTGACGGCCCAGGATATTCTCGATGCGGTGGCCATCGGTGCGACAGGTCCGAACCAGCTCAAGGCCTATCACCGCACCGGCATGGGGCCGTGCCAAGGGCGTCTTTGCGGTCTCACCGTCACCCAGCTGATGGCACAGGCGCGCGGCAAGAGCCCGCAGGACATCGGCTATTACCGGCTGCGTGCGCCGGTGAAGCCGATCACGCTGGCGGAGCTCGCGGCGATGCCGCAGACGGAGGCCGACGTCAAAGCGGTGGTGCGCGGATGACCAGACTTGTGGATGCCATCATCGTGGGTGGCGGCATCCACGGATGCTCGACCGCGCTTCACATGTGCCTGGCCGGAATGAAGCCGGTGCTGATCGAAAAGGACTATGCCGGGCGGCACGCCTCCGGCGTCAACGCCGGCGGGGTGCGGCAACTTGCAAGGCATGTCGCCGAAATCCCGCTCTCGATCCGCTCGATGGAGATATGGGCGCGGATCGAGCAACTGGTCGACGACGATTGCAGCTTCGAGAGCCATGGCCAGGTGCTGGTCGCCGAGAACGCCGCGGAGCTGGAAAACTGCCGCGCCCGGGTCGCGGAATTGAACGCGCTCGGCTTCACCCATGAGGAATTGATCGACGGCACCGAATTGCGTCGGCTGGTCCCTGCCGTGGCCGAAACCTGTCCCGGCGGCGTGGTCTCGCGGCGCGATGGTGCCGCCAATCCGGCCCGGACCACCACGGCGTTCCGGCGCAAGGCCGCCGCGCTCGGCGCCACCGTGTGCGAGGGTGTCGCCGCAAGCAACATCCGGCAGCACGATGGGCTATGGCAGGTCGATGTCGGCGCCGACAGCTACGCCGCGCCAGTCCTCGTGAACGCCGCTGGCGCCTGGGCCGGGCGGATCGCCGCCAGCCTCGGCGAACCGGTGCCGGTCGAAACCGTGGCGCCGATGCTGATGATCACCTCGCCGGTGCCGCATTTCATCGATCCCGTGGTGGTCCTGCGCGGCCGCAAACTGTCGTTCAAGCAATTCGCCAACGGAACCGTGCTGATCGGCGGCGGCCATCTGGCGGTGCCGGATCAGGACCGCAACGAGACCATGCTCGATTGGCGCAGCCTGGCCGTGAGTGCGCGCACCGTGTTCGAGCTGTTTCCCGTGATGCGCGGCGCGACGATCACGCGCGCCTGGGCCGGCATCGAGGCCCGCACCAGGGACGATTTGCCCGTGCTCGGGCCGAGCGCCCGGCACAATGGGCTCTATCACCAGTTCGGCTTTTCGTTGCATGGCTTTCAGCTCGGTCCTGCCGCAGGCGCTGTCATGACCGAGTTGATCGTGAACGGCGGCACCCAGACCCGGATCGGCGATCTCGCGATCGACCGCTTCAACACCTCCCAACCCTGAAGAGGACATCATGACCATTACCCGCAGCATCCGCACGCCGATCATGCATCGCGCCGTCGAAGCCAATGGCTTCGTGTTCGTCGGCGGCACGATCGCCGACGACACCAGCGTCTCGATGGGCGAGCAGACCCGCAACATCCTCGGCAAGATCTCGGGCTATCTGAAGCAGGCCGGCACGGACGCCTCGCGCATCGTCAGCGCCTCGATCTTCGTGACCGACCTGTCGAAGAAGAAGGAGATGGACGCTGTCTGGACCGAGTTCTTCGGCGATGACCTGCCCGCGCGGGCAACGGTCGGCGTCGCCGACCTCGGCGGCAGCGCGCTGATCGAGGTGGTGGTGACCGCGCTCAAGGGCTAGTGCACGATGCGGCTTCGGCGCTAGACCTCTGCGTCCGCTGCCGGAGCCGCGTAGATTTCCCGCGCGCGCTTGGTCACGGCCGCATAGCGCGCCGTGGCGCTGAGGCTCATCAGGCCGGCGCGCACCAGTCCCAGAATGGCGCGTCGCGAGTGGAACGGTCCGGTCTTGCTCGCGGCATATCCGCGCGGATAGAGCTGCAGGCGGCCGGCGAGGGCTTCCCGCAACGCCAGCTTCTGGGTCGCACTCAAGCGCCGGCGTCGTGCGGGCTTCTCCGCTTCCGCCAACATGCGCAGCTCGATGCGCGACGATTTCCGTGGCGCGGCCCTCATTGTCAGTCCAAACTCCGGTCGACGGGCGCGACCCTCCCAGGGCGCGGCCCGGCTGGCGTCGCCATCGGCGACGGCATGTGGCACATCGTGGATTGCGCCCTTGCTCATGCGTGAGAGACAATCGCATTTCGTGCGGCCGCGGCATCTGACGAAGGTCAGGATCAGTTGTGACGAAAGTCATATTCGTTTGCGGCCGCTGCCGGCTTACGCCAGAGTGGGCTGCTCGCTGAGTTGATGGGCAACGCATGATCGATCTGAGCGCGGATTTGCTTGCGGCCGCGGAAGCCGATGTCATCGGTCTCGCCGTCATCGGCGCCGACCGGCGCATGCAGCGGAAAATCGGGCGGCTGGTCGAATGGCTTCCTGCAATCGGCGCCGATTGCTGCGAGTGCATGCTGCTGGTCGGTATGGAAGCCGAACTGGCGGCGCTTGCCGGAGGCCGGCGGGACATGATCGCGCTGGCCGGCGTGCGCGGTGCATCGCCCGACATCGCGCAGCCGATGACGGCGGTCGTGCGGTGGAATGGCGCGCTGTCGCACTTCTTCGTGATCGCCATGCCCGACTTTGCCGGGCGCCAGGTCGAAACGCTGCTCGGCAGCGAGCGCCGGGCGCGGCGCCTGATGGAGCAGCAGCTCGAGGCGGCGAGCGCGGAGGTGCGCTTTGCCTCGCTGGCGCGGACGCGGCTGCGGCTGGCGCGCGATCTGCACGATACGCTGGTGCATTCCATCGTGGCGCTGCTGACCCAGATTCGGCTGATCAGGCACTATTTGTCCGCCGATCCCGCGCGCGTGGCGGACAGCCTTGCGACCGCGGAAGATGCCGCGGCGAGCGGGCTTTCGCGCGCCCGCGAAGCCATCGACCGGCTGCGAACGCCCGATGATTTGAAGCTTGATCCCGATGTCGAAGGATTGTTGAGCGACTTCGCGACACGCAGCGGCGTCAGGGTGTCGATCCAGATCGATGAAGAGGCACGGCCCGGCCTGCGCGATTGCGGCCTGACCGTTCAACGCATCCTCAGCGAGGCGCTGCGCAATGTTCAGGCCCATGCGCAGGCGCGCCGCGTCTTCTTTCACGCCTTCGATGCGCCGGCCGCGGTCGGTCGGAAGCTCGTCGTCGAAATCCGCGACGACGGCCGCGGCTTCGACCCCGCGGTCCCCCATCCCGGACATTTCGGATTGATTGGCATGGCCGAATTTGCTGAACTTGTCGGCGGAAGCTGCGCGGTGGAGAGCGCGCCCGGACAGGGAACGCTGGTCCGGATCTCGCTCCCCGTGGCGGTGCCGTCGGCAGGGTCTGCCGGCGTGCTGGCCGATTGATGTAGTTGCCGTACGTTCGGAGCGTTTTCGAGCGAAGTGGGTACCGGTTCGCGTCAGGAAAACGCGACCGCAAGACGACGGAATCTTCGAGAGGATGACGGAAGCCCGTGAGCAGGATTGAGAAGGTACGGGTGCTGATCGCCGAGGATCAGACGCTGATCAGGGAAGGTATCGCCACACTGCTCGCGCAGCAGAACGACGATTTCGAGATCCTTCCCGGCGCGTCCGACGGCGAGCAGGCCATCGAATTCGCGCGGCGCTATCGGCCGGACGTCATCCTGATGGACCTGCAGATGCCGCGCGTCGACGGCATCGCCGCGACCCAGCGGATTCTCCGCGAACTGCCGCAGACCCATGTCGTGGTGCTGACGACGTTCGAGACCAACGATCTGATCTTCGAGGCGGTGAGCGCGGGTGCCAAGGCGTATCTCTTGAAGGATGCCAGGATCGACGAGATCGCAGGCACGATCCGCGCCGTGATCAACGGCCAGTCCGGGTTGTCGCCCGGCGTCGCCGCGCGCATCCTCGACGAGTTCAAGCGGCTGCGCGGCCCGCGCGTGTCGGCGAAGCTGCCGGTGCGCGACGGGCTGACGGCGCGGGAGAATGAAATTCTCACGCTGATCGTCGAAGGCAAGAGCAACACCGAGATCGGTGAACGGCTGCATTTGGCCGAAGGAACCGTGAAGAACTATGTCAGCACGATCCTGGAGAAATGCCAGGTCAAGAACCGTACGGAACTGGCAATAAAGGCAATAACTTACTAGAAATAATTGCCCTCAACCGCACAACCATCCGGTTGATCTGGCTGAGATTGCTCGCCTTTCTCTGGGCCGTGCCCGCAAAATTGGCTATAGGGTTGTTTCGGATTTGCTTTTTGACACCGCAGATCCGGAGTGCGCGGCTATGAGTAAGCAGGAAATCACCATGAAGGGTACCGATCGCCAGACCAAGGACACGGACGGGCCGGCAAATGCTCCGGCGGCCGGCAACGGCGCGGATCCGGCAGCGCATGGCATGGCGGCGATCGATCAGGTCCGCGACCTCCTGTTCGGCGGCGCGCAACGCTCGCTCGAGACCAACCTCTCGGGTCTGCGTGACGAGATGCAGGCATCGCTGAAGCAGATGCAGGCGGACTTCACCAACGAGCTCACCGCGCTGCAGGCGAGGCTCTCCGACCTCGAACGCGATACCGAGCAGAAGCGCCTCGAGTCGCTGAAGGATGTCGGCGCGGCCATCTCCCAGCTCGGCACCGTCATCAGCGGATTGGGATCCGGCCGCACGAGCAAATAGCATGGCAGCTGCTGCCGGCCAGAACCGCGAGATCGAGCAGCTCAGGACCTTGCTGTTACAGCCTGAGGCGACGCGTCTGACTTCGCTCGAGGCCGATCTCGATACGCTGCAGCGTTATGTCGGCAATGCCGATCGCCTGGAGACGGCCACCGCCGGCATCCTGGTCGAGGCGCTGGAGCGCGCCGAGGTCAACCGGCCGCGCGAGCTCGCCAGTGCGATTGCGCCGGTCGTGGTCTCCGCGATCCGCAGCGAGATCAAGAACTCGCGCGAGCAGATGATCGAGGCGCTCTATCCGATCGTCGGCCGGCTGGTCAGCGCCGCGGTCGCCAATGCGTTCAGGGAGCTGGTCGCCTCGCTCGAGCAGCGCATCAATGCGCTGACCTCGGCGCAATTATGGGTCGGGCGGACCAAGTCGCTGGTGACGGGGCGTCCGATCAGCGAGTTCGTGCTCGCCGACAGCCCGCCGCGGATCAACCGGCTTTTGATCATCGAGCGCGGCAATGGCCGCCTGATCGCGGACTGGAAGCGCGAGGCGAACCCGGACGAGCGCGCCGATCTGCTCAGCGCGATGGTTGCCGCGATCCTCGAATTCTCCGTGCAGGCGTTGGCCGGCGAGGGCAATCTGCAGACGCTCGATTTCGGCGGACGGCAGCTCGCGCTGCGCGCCTCGCCCCGCTTCATCCTCGCGGCGGAGTGCCTGGGACCGCTGCGTCCCGCCGACAATGCCAGGATCAACTCGCTGTTCTTCGACGCGATCGAGCGCATCGACCGCGGCGCGGATTGCGACGGGCCGATGCTGGCCTCGCTTGCGGCCGCGATCGAGACCGACGACGCGCCGCCCAGGATCGCGAGCCGGCGCGGCAAGGTCATCCTGTTCGCCGTGCTCGCCGCTGCGGCCGCGCTACTGCTCTGGCTTGCCGCGACGTCGGTGACGCGCAGCCTGCTGGAGCGGCGGACCCATGCGGCTCTGGAGCAGCTCGCCGCGAAACAGCCGTTGCTGAACTCATTCCCGCTGCAGCTCGACTTCGATCACGGTAGCCGCAGCGTCGCCGTCTCGGGCATCGAGCCGAGCCAGCTGGAGACCGCGCCGTTGATCGACGCACTGGCGGCGGCCGCGGCGCCGTACAAGATCGTCAACCACATCGGGCTAGTGTCGACGCCGGAGCAGGCGGCGGCATCGCAGGCCGGTATCGCGGGCCTGCAGCAGAGCCTGACGCGGCTGCAGGCGAGCCTCGACCAGATGCGCGAGGCGATTGGCGCGCAGGCGAAGTCGGGCGACCAGAAATATGCCGGGCTGACCGAGCAGTATGACAAGCTCGGCGAACAGTACGCCAAGCTGGGCGAGCAGTACGCGAAGCTGCAATCCGTCGCCGACGGTCCGGTGGCGCGGCTCGACCGCTTCATCGCCTCGACCGCGATCTTCTTCGCCAACAATTCGGACGAAGTCCTCGACAACGACCAGGCCGAGCAGCAGCTCCGCGAGCTCGCCGGACTGCTGGCGAACAACGATCTCAGGGTGCGGGTCGTCGGCTATGCCGATCAGAGCGGCACCGAGGGCACCAACAAGACGCTGGGGCGCAAGCGGGCGGAACAGGTGCAGCGCAAGCTGACCGCGCTCGGAGTCGATCCGTCGCGGCTGATTCTGGTGTCGCGCGCCGCGACGATGCCGATCACCGACCGGCTCGAAGCCACCGTCGGCGGCAACCGCCGCGTGGCGTTCGAGACGGTCTATCGAGGCGAAGTGGCCCGCTGATGCTCACCGCGAAAGTCATGCTGCTCGGCGACATGGGGGTCGGCAAGACGTCGATCCTCTACCGGTTGATCTACAACCGGTTCGAGGGTCAGTACAAATCGACGCTAGGCGTCGAGATCCTGAGCCATGACGTGGCGCCGGCGGACGGCAGCGATCCGATGCGCCTCGTGCTGTGGGACACCGACGGCGATTTCGGCACGCAGATCTTCGACACCGTCTATGTCACCGGCGCGTCCGCGGCCATCATCGTGTCCGACGTCACGCGGCCGCAGACGGTGACCCGGATGGTCGAACTGGTCCGCGGCTTTGAAGAACGCTTCCCGGGCCGGCCCTACCGGGCGCTGTTGAACAAGATCGACCTGCCGGAAGCCGCGGGCAGCGCCGGCGCGATCGCGGGGCTCGCCAAGTCAAGTGTCAAATCGGTCAGCGCCAAGACCGGCGTCGGCATCGCGGAAAGCTTTGTCGAACTCGCGCAGACCATCCGCCGCCGCCAGCTCTAGTCTAGGTCACGATACCTAAGCACATAAGCGCGTTGGTGTCAGCCGTCCCGACTTCTCGGGGCTGGCGAATCGGGCCGGGACGGCTGACTTCATCGCACGTGGGGCGTACGATGAAACGCTCGCGACGCGCGGTGCACGACCGCACGATTCTCTCCCCGACTGCACCACGCTGTCCCACACTCCGATAGTGACGATGGTCATCTTCCGCTCGGCCAATGGCCTGCCTATCGTCCGCCCCGTCACCGGAATCAGCCACGAGACAAACGGTGTCTCGGGCGCACGGAGTGAGAGACATGAGCATTTTTGGAAGCATCATGGGTGCAATCTTCGGCCACGGCGCCCAGGCCAAGACGGCTGAGACCACAACCGCTGCCGCGCCCGGCGCTGCGCCGGCTTCAACATCGACATCATCGTCAGCACCTGCATCCGCCACGCCCACAGCGCAAACGGTCGACGTCGCTGCGATCGTCGACAAGGCGGCTGCTGCCAGCGGCGAGAAGCTCGACTGGCGCACCTCCATCGTCGACCTGATGAAGGCGCTCGGCCTCGACTCGAGCCTTGCGGCGCGCAAGGAGCTCGCCAAGGAGCTGCACTACACCGGCGATACCAACAACACCGCCACCATGAATGTCTGGCTGCATCAGCAGGTGATGGCCAAGCTCGCCGCCAATGGCGGCAAGCTGCCCGACGACATCAAGACCTGACATCCTGCCTCGAGCCGTGCGTGGCGTTCGCGCCCCGCACGGCTCAGAACAATGCGTATTGCGTGAGGAGCAGCTGCGATGACCTCATCTCATCTTGCCATCCTGAACCGGCCCGTGAACAGATCTTGGACCGGCGTCGTCGCCGCTTCGATCGGCGCGGGACTTGGACTGGCAGCACTGGCGCTGGGCATCACCATCGCCATTGCCCGCGCGGATAATGCCGGCAACGAGCCACGGCCGGCGAGCGCGAATGTGCAGCGCGCCGCGCAGAACCCGCCGCCCGCGCGGGTCATCTTGCCCGCGCCGTGGGAGCAGGCAGCGCCCGCGCAGCCGGTCGCGGCGCCCGCGAAGCCGGCAGAGCACCAATAGTTTTCGCACCTTTTGTTACGGCCGGCGCATCCGTCGCCGGGCCGCGCCACATCCTTTGGAACAGGAGATCACATGCTGAAGGAATTCAGGGAATTTGCCATGAAGGGCAACGTCGTCGATCTCGCCGTCGGCGTGATCATCGGCGCCGCGTTCGGCGCGATCGTTTCGTCGATGGTCGCCGATATCATCATGCCGATCATCGGCGCGATCAGCGGCGGGCTCGACTTCTCCAACTATTTCACCGCGCTGTCGAAGTCGGTGACGGCGACCAACCTCGCCGACGCCAAGAAGCAGGGCGCGGTGCTGGCCTGGGGCAACTTCCTGACCCTGACGCTGAACTTCCTGATCGTTGCCTTCGTGCTGTTCATCGTGGTCCGCCTCATGAACCAGCTCAAGCGCGAAGCACCCGCGGCACCGGCCGAGCCGCCGAGGCCGAGCAGGGAGCAGGAGCTCCTCACCGAGATTCGCGACCTTCTGAAGTCGCGTGCGTAGAGCGTTTTCAAGCGGCGACACTGTCGCTGCAAGCATGCTGCGTACTGCCCAGCTCTGGAGCCTCATCATGCCAGAACAGGTCAAGCTGCCCCGAAAGCTATCGCAAGAACCCGGTGCTCCGTCCAGGTTGCGGCCGAGCCACCGGCGGGTCATCGAAGAACTCGACCGCTGGGCCAATAGCCCCGGCCTGCAGCCGCCGAGCGACGGCGACCAGCAGGACGACGACAAGCGCTAGAGCATGATCCGGAAAAGTGGAAACCGGTTTTCCGAAAAGAGCATGCTCAAACAAAGAGGTGAGATCGTGATGCGATTCCGTGGAAACGCATCATGATCTAGCCAGGTGAGAACGGCACCTGCGGTTACGACCGCAGCGCCGTCGCGATCAGCGCGGTCGAGGGAATCGCGAAGCTGTCGCCGACCCGCCTGCGCTCGATCTCGCTCCGAAGCGCGCGCGCGACCGCGGCGCTCCGGTCCGCATCGAGCCCGCTCCAATGCGGCATGAACTCGAACAATTTGTCGATGTCGGCGGGATTGGCGACATTGAGTTGAAAGTCATGGGTGATCTCGGCGACGACAGGATCGGAGAAGCCGGCGGCGATGACCGCTGCAGTGAGGCGGCCGGGATCGGCGAGTTCGGCGAGGCCCGCGACGGGCATCGGCGTGACGCTGTCGGGATAGAGCCGCCGGATAATCTGCGAGAGCAGGAGATGCACGGCGGCGCCGTCGGCGCTTTTCCAGACCGCCACCGCCACCGATCCGCCTGGTCGCGTCACCCGTGCCATCTCGCGCAGGCCGGCGCGCCAGTCCGGAAACAGCATCACGCCGAACACCGACACCGCCGCGTCGAAGGCGGCATCGGGCAAATCGAGCGCCTGTCCGTCCATCTGCCGCGCCTCGATATTGGGCAGGCCATGGGCGCAGACCCGCGCCACCATCCCGGCCGAGAAGTCGATCGCGGTGACCGCGGCGCCGGTGTGTGCGGCAGCGAGTGCTGCGGCGCCGGTGCCGGTGGCGACGTCGAGCACCTTCGACGACGGGCCGATCGGGAGCGTTGCGACCGCGGCGTCGGCGAACAGCGTCGTGAACGGCTGCGACTGCGCCTCATAGGCGGCGACCATCTTGTCCCAGTGTGCGGGATCGTTATACGGCAGCGGCTTCGCCTGCTCACTTGACTGCATGAATCTGGTCCTCGAGGCTTTGCTTGTGCTTGGCGAGCCGGCGCTTGAAATCCTTCGCGAGCGCTTCGAGCGTCACGGCGCCGAGCCGCTTCAGGAACAGCGCCTCGACCTCGCGAAACGTGTCGCCGAGCGCTTCGTTGACGGCCTGTTCGACCAGGCAGCCGGGATTCTCCGAGCGGTGGCCCATCGCGACGATGGTGGGCGCGCCCACCGCGCGATAGATGTCCGCGAGCGTGATGTCGGCGGGATCGCGCGCCAGCGTCCAGCCGCCGCCATGACCCTTCTCCGAAGAGACCTGCCCTTGCTCGCGCAGGCCCGCCATCACCCGGCGCACCACCACCGGGTTGGTGGCCATCGCCTTTGCAAGCTGCTCCGACGTGACCGGTTCGCCCGCTCCGATCATGTGGAGCAGGCCGTGCAGGACGCTGGACAGGCGGCTGTCGCGGATCATGTAACGTCATATGTTACATGATAGCCGAGACGTCAAGAGGGGTAATGCGTCGCAGGAGTCGATGCATTGATCCGATATTCGCGTGCCGGATTTGGCGGCGCCGCCCGTTTAACCCCCATCGGGGTCTTGAAAGGCGGGGGCGGTATCGTGGGCAATGTGGCGGTCGATCGGATGTTGCTGGATGCGGTGGCGCATTATGGCTCGGGCCGCGCGACGGAAGCCGATGCGCTGTGCGGCGATATCCTCACCGCGCATCCCGACCATGTTCCGGCGCTGCATCTGTCCGCGGTGATCGCCTTCGTGACCGATCGCGCCGCAGAAGGCGCGGTGCTGCTGAACCGGGTGTTCAGCCTCGATCCGCATCATGGCCCGGCGTTCGGCACGCTCGGCGATGCGCTCGCCGTGAAGGGCGAGCATGAAGGTGCGGTGGCGGCGTTCCAGCGCGGCGTGACATTGCGGCCGAAGGATGCCGGCCTGCACATCAAGCTCGGCGTGGCGTTGTGCGAGCTGTCGCGCTTCGACGAGGCCGAGACGGCATTTCGCCGTGCAATCGCGCTCGATGGCGGCCTGACGCGGGCGCGATTCAACCTCGCGGTCGCCCTGGCCGGGCAGCACCGGCTGGTCGAAGCAGAGCAGGCCTATCGCGAGGTGATCGCGCGCGATCCGGCTTATCGCGGCGTCTGGCTCAATCTCGGCAATGCGCTAACCGACCAGAAGAGGCACGAAGCGGCCGTCACGGCCTATCGGCGCGGGCTTGCCACGGATCCCGATAATCCCGGGCTTCACAGCGGCCTTGGTGCGGCGCTGTACCGGCAGGGCTTGCTGGAAGACGCGACCCGGCATTATCGCCGCGCGATCGCACTCGATCCCGACAGCATCGCGCCGCAGCGCCTGCTCGCCATGGTGCTGCACGAACTGGGCGAGCGCGAGGAGGCCGTCCGGATCTATCGACAGGTCTCCGCCCGCAATCCGTCGGATCACGTCATCCTCAACAATCTCGGCGCCGCCCTGTTCGAGCTCGGACAGGTCGACGACGCCATCGCCTGCGCCGAGCTCGCGCTGGCGCTGAAGCCGGACTACGCCGCCGCGCACACCAATCTCGGGATCATCTTCGAGGCGCAGAATCTGGTCGAGGCGGCGGTCGCGGCGCATCGGCGCGCCATCGAGCTCGATCCTCTCTATGCCAAGGGCCACGCTAATCTTGCGGTCGCGCTGCGCAATGCCGGTGAGATCGATGCGGCGCTGGTGGCCTCGCGACGGGCCATCGCGCTCGATCCCGATCAGGCGCTCGCGCATTACAACCACGCGCATTTCCTCCTGATGAACGGCGAGTTCGAGGAGGGATTTGAGAAATATCAGTGGCGCCGCAAGACCAAGCTGCTGAGCGACGGCGATCCCGTGTTCGACGAGCCGGAATGGCAGGGTGAGCCGCTGGCGGGACGCACGCTGCTGCTGTTCGCCGAATACGGGCTCGGCGACGCCATCCATTTCGTCCGCTATGTGCCGATGCTGGGGGGCAGAGGCGGCCGGATCATGCTGCAGGTGCAGCCGGCGCTGGTCTCACTGCTGCGGTCGATGCTGCCCGACGTCGCCGTGTTCGCCCGCGGCGAGCCGCTGCCGCCGTTCGACCTGCAACTGCCGCTGCTGAGCCTGCCGCGGATCTTCCGCACTACCGTCGGGACCATTCCCGCGGCGACATCCTATCTGCAACCGGATGCGATCAAGCTCGCGCGCTGGCGCGAGGCGCTCAGTGGCGTGTCCGCGCTCAAGGTCGGCGTGGTCTGGGCCGGCAATCCCAGGCACAAGGGCGACCGCCAGCGTTCGCTGCCGGCGGATGCCGTGCTGCCGCGGCTGGTCACACAGGGCGTGCAGCTCTACAGCCTGCAGAAGGAACCGCGGCCGGACGATGCGCCGGTGCTGCGGAATCTCGGCGCCGATATCGTCGACCTCGCGCCGACGCTCGGTGATTTCGCCGACACCGCGGCGGCGGTCTGCGCGCTCGATCTTGTCATCGCCGTCGACACCTCGGTGGCGCATCTCGCCGGCGCACTCGGCCGCCCGGTCTGGATGCTGTGTCCCTATGCGCTCGACTGGCGCTGGCTGCGCGACCGCGCCGACACGCCCTGGTATCCGACCATGCGGCTGTTCCGCCAGGACAAGCCGCAGGCCTGGGACCGCGTGCTGGCGCGGATCTCCGACGAGCTTGCCCGCGTCGCCGCCGGTGAGCGGGAGTTGCTGCTGCCGCCGACGGCTCGTTGACCGGCCGTCACACTGCGCTCATCCCCTGCGCGCCGCCGAGCAGCTTCACGTTGAGCCGGCCGCCGTCGAACAGCATCTCGTTCAGTGCTGCGTCGATGTCGTCAGGCTTGACATCCTGTCCACCGTCGCGGGCGATGCTGGCTTGCGCGATGCGGCGCATCAGCTCCTTGATGAAGGCGGCGCTGACGCCTTCGGTGCGCTGCACCGCCGCATCGACGACGGGCGGCTCGAGCGGCAGGCCTCTGCCGTAGAGCCGGATCAGCTTGCCGCGTCCGGTCTCGTCGGGCAGCGGCACCTCGATCGCCTGGTCGATGCGGCCGGGCCGGCCGGCCAGCGCGCTCTCGAGCTCTTCGGGGCGGTTGGTGGTCAGCAGGAACAGGATGTCGCAATCCTCCTTCAGGCCGTCCATCTCGTTCAGCAGCTTGTTGAGCAGCGATTCCTCGCAGGGGCCGCCCATGTCCTCGCGGTCGCGCGCGATCAGATCGACATCCTCGATCACGACCATGGTCGGCTGCAGCAGCCGCGCAAGGCTCATATAGGCGCCGAGCAGCCCAACCTGCTCGGCGGTGATGATCAGCGTGGTGTGGCCGGGCAGGTTGGTCGCGAGATAGCGAATGGTGTGGGTCTTGCCGGTGCCGGGCGGGCCGTACAGCAGGATACCCTTGCGGGTCGACTGGCCGAGCTTGCGCAGCAGATCGCGGCTTTCGACGAAACCGAGCACGTTGCGGTCGAGCAGCCGCAGCGTCCGGTCCGGCAGGATCACGTCATCGCGCGCAACCGTCGGCAGCCGATGCACGGTCACGCCGCGTGCGCGGCCGCGATAGTCCGGGGCATTTTCCAGCGACAGGATCTTGCCGCGATAGGATCGCGCCGTATGCACCGCAGCTTCCAGTTCGGCAAAGGTCTGCTGCACCAGGGCGTTTCCGGCGGCGCCCGCGGGCACCGCGAGCTCGATCCGCAAGCTCGGCTCGCTCTGATAATCGCGATGGTAGCTGAGCAGCACCGCGTAGCGCAGCTCTGCGGTCTGGCACAGCCACAAGCCGTTGGTGAGGCATTTCACCGGCTCGGCCTCCCCGACGTCGACGTCGTGATACTGCGGCGGCGCGATCGCCGGCGCGTTGCGGCTGTTTTCCATCAGCGCGGCGAAAGCGAGCGTCTCGTAGCGGTGTTCCTCATGAAGGCCGAAGAAATGGATCGGCGCATCGAACAGCCTGTCGATCGCGATCTGAACATCGGCACGCATGTGACCGGGAAACTGCCGCGACCGGGTCAGGATCTGGTTGCGCGGCACTCCGGCAAAATGCCAATCGAGTGCTATAAAGGCGTATCTGAACTCCTCGCCCGGCAGTTTTTCCGAACTGGCCCTGGCCGCGAGCAGGCAGTTGCTGCACAGGCAGACCGTCTTGCGGAAGAGAAAGACGTCCGTCACGGGTTCCAGTGAGCCGCAGAGGTGGCATGGCCGCGCCGCGTCGGCAGCCTCCGTCGTGATCGTTAACGGATGGCCATTGCTGCGGATCAATTGCTGGGCGGACTCCAGCAGGGCCTGGGCCACTGGCGCTGGATAGGGACCGCATGCGATTCCGTTGTGGGCCTCGATCCGTGCGGTAGCGGCAACCGCCTCTTTCCGGGATTTGCCAAATACCGTGCGCAGCAGGTTGCGGATGAACTCTATCGGTGTCTCGCTGTCGTCGTGAATGAAGAGCTTGAGCGGGCCGTTCTCGGCAAAGACGTCGTGCATGATCACCTCGAAACGCAATTGGAAACAACAAAGAACAAAATAAGAACATCACAAGGGTTCCTGCCCGTCAAGCGAAAGATTCCGCCACCTCATCCCTGGCGTGTGGCGCGCCGGTCGGCCGGCTCAGCCTGGAACGCGCGGCATGTGTAAACGCGGCTCAACGCCTGTGACGATTGTGTTGCGGCAAATGCCAAGAGATGGCCGTCACAGCGGCAAACTTCCGACACACCATCGGGGCGAAAAGGAGTATCCGACATGGCGCGAGCGCGAGAGCAGATTCCTCCCAAGGGTTTGCGGTCGCGCAGTTATTTTATGAGGCCCTCGTGTCGCACAAACTTCGCCTTGCGCTGCTTCTCGTCTTCACTTTGTTCGTCTCTCCCGCGCTTGCGCAGCCGGCCGCCAAGCCGGCGCCGCCGCAACCCGCTACCGGCGACGCGCTGACGCCCGAGCAGGCGAAACGTGCGCTCGACACGCTGCAGGACGACAAGAAGCGCGGCGAGATCATCAACACCCTGCGCGCCATCGCCAATGCCTCGCCGCAGCCGGCGCCCGCGCCCGAGCAACCGCATTCGCCGATCCCGCTCACCGCGGACAGCCTCGGCGCGCAGTTGCTGCTGATGGTGTCGGAGCAGGTCGGCGAGGTGTCGCGCGAGGTTGCCGGCGTCGCGCGCACGCTGACGCATTTCCCGGCGTTCTATTACTGGTTCGTGCGTACCGCCAACGATCCGGACGCCTATGGCCTCCTGATCGACATCGCCTGGAAGCTGGCGCTGGTGTTCGGCTGCGCGCTGGCCGCCGAATGGGTGGTGTTCCGCCTGATCAAGCGGCCGGTTGCGTTCCTGGAGCAGCGGCTGCCGCAGGCCGAGCGGATGCCGGTGCCGGTGCTGGCCAGCGCCGATCCGCCGTCGTCGGTTGCCGACGTCACGCCGACACCCGAGTTGCAGCGGCGCCGGCTCAGCCTGGCGCGGGCCTGGCAGTCGCTGATCCGGCTACCCTTCGTGCTCGGCCGCCTGCTGCTCGAATTGCTGCCGGTGCTCGTGTTCGCGGGCCTCGCCACCGCGCTGCTCGGCACCGAGATCGGCGACCAGTCGACCACGCGGCTCGTGATCCTCGCGGTCGTCAATGCCTATGTGTTCTCGCGCGTCTTGATCTGCGCGGTGCGCGCGCTGGCGGGGCCATTCGGCCTGTTCCGCGTCCGGGCCGAGACCGCGGCCTATATCGAGATCTGGGCGCGCCGCATCGTTGCGGTCGGCGTCTCCGGCATCGCCTTTGCCAATGTCGCGCTGCTGCTCGGGCTGCATCGCGCCGGCTACGCCGCGCTGATCCGGTTGGTGATGCTGGTCGTGCACCTCTTCATCGTCGTGATCATCCTGCAGTGCCGCCGCCAGGTCGCCGAATTCATCCGCGCGCCGGCCGATCGCATCGGCCTTGCGGCGCGGATGCGCAACCGTCTCGCGGCGCTCTGGCATGTGCTGGCGATCGCGCTCGACCTCGCGCTGTGGGCGGTGTGGGCGCTCAACATCCGCAACGGCTATTCGCTGCTGCTGCAATATTTCGTTGGCACCATCGCGGTGCTGTTGGTCACCCGCCTGGTCACCATGGTGGTGCTCAGCCTGATCGATCGCGGCTTCCGCATCAGCCCGGAGTTGATCCAGCGCTTCCCGGGGCTGGAGACCCGCGCCAACCGCTATCTGCCGCTGCTGCGCAAGGTGGTCACGACGGTGATCGCCTTCATTGGCTTCGTCGCGCTGCTCGAGGTCTGGGGCGTCGACGCCATCGTCTGGTTCTATGGCGGTCAGATCGGCTCGCGCCTGATCTCGGCGCTGGTGACGATCGGCATCGCCGCGCTCGCTGCCGCAGTGATCTGGGAGGTCGCCAATGCGCTGATGGACCGGCAGATAGACTCGCTGTCGCGCGAGGGGCATTACGCCCGCGCCGCGCGCCTGCGCACCTTCCAGCCGATGCTGCGTACCGCGCTGTTCTGCATGATCGTCGCGGTGGTCGGGCTCACTGCGCTGAGCGAGATCGGCGTCAATGTCGCGCCGCTGCTCGCCGGCGCCGGCATCGTCGGCATCGCGATCGGCTTCGGTTCGCAGAAGCTGGTGCAGGACCTCATCACCGGGTTGTTCCTCCTGATCGAGAACACCGTGCAGGTCGGCGACACCGTCACGGTGTCGGGCCTCTCGGGCGTGGTCGAGAACGTCTCGATCCGCACCATGCGGCTGCGCGCCGGCGACGGCTCGGTGCACGTCGTGCCGTTCAGCGCGGTGACCACGATCACCAATTCCAGCCGCGGCGCCGGTAATGCCGCGGTCAGCGTCAACGTGTCCTACAAGGAGGACACCGACCGCGCCGGCGAGGTGCTGAAGGACATCGTCGCCCAGATGCGCCAGGAGACGGCGTATCGCGCGCTGATCCGCGGCGATCTCGAATTGTGGGGCGTCGACAAGGTCGACGGCTCGGTCGTGACCATCGTCGGCCAGATCCGCTGCACAGACAGCGGCCGCTGGTCGGTGCAGCGCGAGTTCAACCGCCGCATGAAGCGGCGCTTCCAGGAGGAAGGCATCGAGATCGCCTCGATGGGCCAGACCATCCTGATGCAGCTCCCGCCCCCCTCCGAGCCTGATGGCAGCGCGATGCCGCGCCGCGCGGCAGGCTAATCTGGCACGCTATCGGCGCGTCTCACGGTCGCGATACGTCTCGCGACCGTGAGACGGCCGCACCGCTTCTGAAGCCTGCGCTCGGCCACGGCCGGCCGGAATCCCGCCGTTCCCACCCATTCCTTGCGATTTCCTTGCTGGCACAGCGCTTGCTGAACGCATCAGCGAATGCGCGGCAAGACGCATTGCATGACTGAACCGCAAAGCCAGAAGGAAGGAAACGCACATGGAGCTTGGCTACTTCACCATGCCCTCGCACCCGCCGGAGTGCGGATTGAAGGAGGGTCACGACTGGGACCTGCAGACGCTGCGCTGGCTCGACGAGCTCGGCTATCAGGAAGCCTGGATCGGCGAGCATCACACCGCGCCCTGGGAGCCGCATCCGTCGCCCGATCTGCTGATCGCGCAGGCGCTGCTGCAGACCACGAACATCCGCATCGGGCCCGGCGGCTTCCTGCTGCCGTATCATCACCCCGCCGAGCTCGCCAACCGTGTCGCGATGCTCGATCACCTCTCGAATGGGCGGCTCAACTTCGGCGTCGCCGCCTCGGGCCTGCCGAGCGACTGGGCCATGTTCAACGTCGACGGCATGTCCGGCCAGAACCGCGACATGACCCGCGAGGCGCTCGAGATCATCCTGAAGCTCTGGACCGAGCCCGCGCCGTTCACGCACAAGGGCAAGTACTGGACGGTGAGCAAGCCGGACACGATGTTCGACTTCCTCAAGCCGCACATCAAGCCGCTGCAGGGGCCGCATCCGCCGATCGGCGTCGCGGGGCTGTCGAAGAACTCGGACACGCTGAAACTCGCCGGCGAGCGCGGCTTCATCCCGATGAGCCTCAACCTCAACCCGGCCTATGTCGGCAGTCACTGGGAGTCGGTCGAGGCCGGTGCCGCCAAGACCGGCCGCAAGCCGAGCCGCAAGGACTGGCGGCTGGTGCGCGAGGTGTTCGTGGCGGACACCGATGAAGAGGCCTGGAAGCTGTCGACCGGCGACATGATGGGCAGGATGATGGGTGAGTACTTCCTGCCGCTGCTCGGCCATTTCGGCTTCAAGGACTATCTGAAGCACGCGCCCGACGTGCCCGACAGCGACGTCACCGTCGAATATTGCGCGCGCCGGAATTGGATCGTGGGCTCGCCCGCGACCGTCACGGAGACGATCGAGAAGATCTACCAGGAGGTCGGCGGCTTCGGCGTGCTGCTGGTGTTCGGCTTCGACTACAAGCACAAGCCGGAAGCCTGGCGGCACTCGCTCGACCTGCTCAAGAACGAGGTGATGCCGCGGCTCAAGCATCTCGGCGCCGAGTTCGAGAAGGCTGCATGACAGCTGCGCAGGGTGCGGGGCTTGCCTCGTACCCTGCGTCACATATGTTGGGCTGAGTGTATTCTACGAGGTATGCGGCATGAGGGTCGACGCGCAGAGTTTCAAGCAGGCGATGCGGCATTGCGCTGGCGCGGTGGCGCTGGTGACCGTCGGCCGCGAGCCCGGCAAGCGCACCGGCCTGACCGTGACCTCGGCCTGCTCGCTCTCGGACAACCCGCCTTCGGTGCTGGTTTGTGTCAACCGTAACGCAAGCGCGCATGCCCGCATCCTTGAGGAACGCCATTTCGTCATCAACTTCCTGAACGAGGAGCACGCGCTGCTGGCGCTGACCTTCTCCGGCCAGAAGGGCGTCAACGGCGACGACCGTTTTTCGTTTGGGCGCTGGACCACGGGCGCCACCGGCGCTCCGGTGCTGGAGGATGCCGTCGCGGCGTTCGACTGCGTGCTGAGCCAGGAGCTCGAGACCAAGACCCATTCGATCTTCATCGGCGAGGTCCAGCACGTCCGCGCCGTGACCACGGTCGATCCGCTGATCTATCTGCGCAGCAGCTTCCAGAGCGTGCGCAACATCCACGATCCGATCACGCTCGGCGACGTCGACGCGCGCCGCGTCAGCTGGAACGAGTTTTCGTAAAGCCGCGACGCGCTCGGCCAAGAGCCTGACGCTATTTGAGCCACACCAGCAGCGGGACGGGCGCGCGGCCCTTGCAGGACAGCGTGCCCTCGTAATTGTGCGTCTTGCGGGCGCTGTAGGTGCAGGGCGCGCCGTCCAGCACCAGCTCGGCCGTCACCTGCGAATCCGCCGTGAGTTGCAGCCGGATCTCCCCGGCGCGCTCCTCCGGCCCGTCCTGCGTGCAGATGCCCACATGCTTCATCTTCAGCGGTCCGGAGAATTGCCTGGGCGCGTCCGGTCCGCTTTCGGTGAGATGCCCGGTCAGCTCCCATTCGCCGAGCACGCCGGCCTGGCCGAGGATCTCCATCGCGCCAAGCGGCGGCACGTGGCAAAGCCAAAGCGCAACGGCGCAGAACAGGGCCGCCGTACCGTTGCGCCAAGGTGTCTGCGGCATCAGAGCTTGCTTCCGGTTGTCTGCCGCAATTCGATCAGCTCCGGCCGCGACAGATCGGCATCCGCGGTGAGCCGGGCGATCTGGGTGGCGCATTCCCGCGTCTTGGCCTGATCGCCGGACGCTTTCGCGCTCTTGATCATCCCGACATAGGCGGCCAGCCGGTTGGGCTCCTTCTTGAGCACGGCCTCATAGGTGGCGAGCGCCTCCTGGGCCCTGCCGCGATCAAGCAGCATCGCCGCGTAGAGCTCGCGCGCCGGCGCGAGCGGTCCCGGCGTGACGGGATGCTTCTCGGTCTTGTCTTCCGCCTCCGCAGCGGCATTCA
The DNA here is from genome assembly GCF_054056355.1 of Bradyrhizobium sp. USDA 3364. Lineage (NCBI taxonomy): Bacteria > Pseudomonadati > Pseudomonadota > Alphaproteobacteria > Hyphomicrobiales > Nitrobacteraceae > Bradyrhizobium > Bradyrhizobium sp. USDA 3364. The sequence goes on along the minus strand of NZ_JBSRYG010000002.1, from coordinate 2,075,575 downwards.
TCGCGCTGAGCGCCTCGTCGTATTTGCCTTCGGCGTACAGCACCCAGGCGCTGGCGATCTGCTGCTGGATGTCGACGATGTTGGACCAGTAGGCATCCTTGGCGTCTTTGAGCTTGTCGCGCAACTCGACGAGCTTGGCGATGTCGGCCTTGGCGGCAACAGGATCACCGGAGCGCGCGGCGCCGACCGAGCGCGCGAAATAGGTGATGGCATCCGCATAGGCGTATTTGGTCGGGCGCACCTGCAGCGCTGCCGCGCCCTTCCAGTCGCCGCGTTCGAACACATAACGGGCCTGGCTCGCCGCCACCGCGTAGGGACCGGCGAACCGATCCTGCTTGAACTCCAGCTTGGCGAGCTCATCGATCACCGCGCGCGCCTCCTTGTCCTGGCCCAATTGCAGATAGGCATAGACCAGATAGTCCATCGCGTGCGCCTGGTCCTGATCCTCGCCGTCTTCCTTGGCGATGCGCGCGGATTCCTTGTTCGAGGCGATCGACTCCTTCCAGTAGCCGACGCGCGTGAAGATGTGCGACGGCATGTGCTGGGCATGCGGCGCGTGCTCGGCGATCTTGGCATAGCGCATCGCGGCGGGGAGGCCTTTCTCCGCAAGCGCCGGATAGTCGTAGAGATGGATCAGGTAATGGGCGATACCGGGGTGCTCGGGCTGGCGCTTGAAGATAGGTTCGAGCAGCGCCGCGCCTTTCAGCTGGTTGGCATAGGTCTTGTCGGCCGGCGACGCCGCGACGTTGAGCGTGATCGCATAGGCGATCTGCGCCTCGTCATCGTCGGGATAGCGCGTCGCGACCTGTTCTTCGGCCGCGAGGAATCGCTGCACGCGGGTGCGGTGATCGACCTTGTCGTAGTCGACATACATCACGGCGATCGCATCGACGTAGTCCCGCTCGCGCTGGGTCTGTGCACCCAGCGCCTGGCCCTTCTTCGCGGCTTCGAGGCCGAGCGGAAGGTTCTCCGGCGGTGGCGGCCCGTGCGGATTGTAGAGATAGCTGAGCGCGATGCCCCAATAGGCGATGGCGCATTGCGGGTCGGCCTCGAGGACTTCCTCGAAGGTCCGTCGCGATGCGCTGTACCAGAACGAATGCTGGTACAGCATGGCGCGATCGAACAGCTCCTGCGCTTCCGGCTTGCAGGACGTCGCGAAATGAACTTTGCCCAATCGTTGTTCGGTTGAATCCGAGGCAGCAGGTTGCGAAATGGTCGCGGCAATGAGGCCAACGACCACAGCGAGGGGAAACCGAGTCATGGGACCCGCTCCGTGGCGTTGAAATGAAAGCCGTACGGTATCACCTTTGCCGCAAGGGCGGAACAGGCGGCGCGGTTCTGGCCTAGCTGTCGAGCTCGATCCCTAACGCCTTGATCTTCCGGTACAACGTCGCGCGGCTGAGCCCGAGCGCCCTGGCGGCGTCCGTCACTCTTTCGTCATTGGCGCGCAACGCTTCGACGATCGCGGCGCGCTCGCTCGCTGTGTGATCGGCCGGCACACTGCGCACGGGGAGCGGCGGCAGATCGAGATCGGCTGCGGTGATGACGCTGGCTTCCGCAGTCGCGCCGGCGAGCCGCAGCACGTGGCGAAGCTGACGCATGTTGCCGGGGAACGGATAGGCCATCAGCTGCGCCCAGGCATCCGGTGCGATGCGGCAATGCGGCGCCTCCTGGTCGGCGATCTGCGCGATCACCTCGCGGCGGTCCGCGCGCTCGCGGAGCGCGGGCAGGCGGATCTCCATGCCGCGCAGCCGGTAATACAGATCGGAACGGAAGCTGCCGTCCTCGGCCATCCGCGCCAAATCACGGTGCGTGGCGCTGATCAGGCGAATGTCGACGGCGACGGGCTTCAACGCGCCGAGCGGCCAGACCTCGCGGTTCTCCAGCACGCGCAGCAGCCTTGTCTGCAGTGCCAGCGGCATGTCGCCGATCTCGTCGAGGAACAGCGTGCCGCCGGAGGCCTGCACGATCAGCCCCTTCGATCCCTCGCGCCGGGCGCCGGTGAAGGCGCCGGCCTCGTAACCGAACAGCTCGGCGTCGATCAGGCTCTCCGGCATCGCCGCACAGTTCAGTGCGACATAGTTGTTGCTGGCGCGATTGCTTGCCGCATGGATGGCGCGCGCGAACACGTCCTTGCCGGCGCCGGTCTCGCCATGCAGCAGGATCGGCAGATCGAGATTGCCGACCGTCATCAGCCGCTTCACGCCCTTGATCAGCACGGGATCGCTTCCCGCCAGCCGGTGCAGGCCGTTGAATTGTCCGGCCGGCTTTTCACGCGGCGGTGTGGGTAAGCGCGGCGATCGCGTTCGCACCGGCGGCACCACGCGGCCGCGGCCCCATGGCGTGCCGTCGGCGCGGCGCAGCGCGACCGGCTCGTCCGCGGCCCGCGTCGCGCGATCGTCCAGTTGAATCAGGTGCGACAGGTCGATGCCGTCGTCGATCATCGCATCGGTCAGGCCGAACACCGCGCGCGCGGTGCGGCAGGCGCCGACCACGCGGCGGTCGTCGTCATAGGCGAGCATGCCGTGCCCGTCGCCGGGCAAGGTCGCGATCCAGGCGGCGCGGTAGCGCCGGCGGAAGAACCCATGCTCGATCCGCCGCGTCGCCTCCGTGGTCACGGCGAGCGCGAGTTCATGCGCGCTGCGGCCGAGGTCGCTGCGGCACGAGGAGATGTTGACGGCGCCGGCGAGCCGGCCGGCATGGTCGAACAGCGGCGACACCGCGCAGGTGAACATGTGCCACTGCTCGCGGAAATGCTCGTCGCCATGCACGATGATCGGCCGCTGCTCGGCGAGCGCGGTGCCGAGCCCGTTGGTGCCCTCGAACGTCTCGGCGAAGTTCGAGCCGGTGTAGATCTTCCATTCCAGGAACATCCGCGCGTAGTCGCCCTCGGGCAGCCGGCTCACCAGCATGGTGGCATTGGGATCGGCGAGGTTGACGCAATAGCCGCTGTCGTGGAGCACGCGGGCGAGGTCTTCCAGCTCCGGGATCGCGACCTGGATCAGATCCTCCATCGGCTCGGCGATGTGCCGGACCTCGGCTTCGGTCAGGGTCTGCGGCGGCCCGCGCCGCGCCGGATCGAGGTTGTGATTGACCAGGCAGCGCCGCCAGGACGCGGCAATCCGCGCCTCGGTGTCGACGCCGGCCACCTGATTGGCCGCCGACAAAACACGGGCGACGTGATTTGAGGCCGAAAGATTGGCCATCCAGAGGTCTCCACCCTGTATTTTGTACGAAGTCTGGCAGCCCGACGGCGAATGTCAATTGGCCGACGGGGTCGCGGGGAGGGGACCTTGGGTGGATTGGGCATGACCCAATCGTCATTCCCCGATGCGTAGTTGCACATCGGGGAATGACGAGAGTGGAGAGTTGTGCCCGGCCCTACTTCACCTCACCCGCGGTGAGCAGCACGAACGACCGCCCCGCCGCCTTGTACGTGCCGGCGAACGCGAACGGCGCGTCCGTCTCTTGCTCGGGCGCGTTGGTATCGAGCAGCAGCGACCAGTGCGGGCCGGCTGAGGTCGCCGGCAGCTTGAAATCGACCTCGCCCTCGTAGCTGTTGAGGATCACGAGCACGGTATCGTCCTCGCCCTCGCGGGCGATCGCGGTCTTGCGGGCGCGGCCGTCGAGCAGCACGCCGAAACATTTGATCCAGCCGGTGGTCCAGTCGGCCTGCGTCATCTCCGTTCCCGACGTGCTGATCCACACCACGTCGCGGATGGCGAGCTGGGGATCGCGATCGCCGGAGAGGAAGCGGCTGCGGCGCAGGATCGGATAGTCGCGCCTGAGCTTGATCATCCGCTTGGTGAAGGCGAGCTGCTTCTCGGCGTCGGCGGAAAGATTCCAGTCGAACCAGGAGATGTCGTTGTCCTGGCAATAGGCGTTGTTGTTGCCGCGCTGGGTGCGGCCGAACTCGTCGCCGCCGAGCAGCATCGGCGTGCCCTGCGAGGCCAACAGCGTCGCCAGCATGTTGCGCTTCTGCCGTTCGCGCAAAGTGCGGATCTCGGGATTGTCGGTCGGGCCCTCGGCGCCGCAATTCCAGGAATGATTGTCGGACGAGCCGTCGTTGTTGTTCTCGCCGTTGGCCTCGTTGTGCTTGTTATTGTAGCTCGCCCAGTCGTTCAGCGTGAACCCGTCATGGGCGGTGATGAAGTTGACGCTGGCCCAGGTGCGGCGGCCCTCGCGGTTGAACACGTCGTGCGAGCCGAGCAGCCGCGGCGCCAGACTGCCGGGCGCCGCCTCGCCGCGCCAGAAATCGCGCACAACGTTGCGGTACTTGTCGTTCCATTCCGCCCAGCCCGGCGGGAAGCCGCCGACCTGGTAGCCGCCGGGTCCGCAGTCCCACGGCTCGGCGATCAGCTTGACGGTCGCGAGCAGCGGGTCCTGGTTCATCGCCTTCAGGAAGCCCGACTGCTCGTCGAAGCCATAGACTTCGCGCGCCAGGATGGTGCCGAGATCGAAGCGGAAGCCGTCGACATGCATGTGGCCGGCCCAGTAGCGCAGGCTGTCCATCACCATCTGGATCACCCGCGGATGCGACAGGTTCACCGTGTTGCCGGTGCCGGTGTCGTTGATGTAGTAGCGCCGCTTGTCGGGCAATAGCCGGTAATAGCTCGCATTGTCGATGCCCTTGAACGACAGCGTCGGGCCGCGCTCATTGCCTTCGGCGGTGTGGTTGTAGACGACGTCGAGGATCACCTCGAGCCCGGCGCCATGCAGCCGTGACACCATCTCCTTGAATTCGCGCAGGCTGTTGGCGACGTCGGCGGCATAGCGCGGATCCGGCGCGAAGAAGCCGATCGTGTTGTAGCCCCAGTAATTGGTGAGGTGCTTTTCCAAGAGATTGCTGTCGTTGACGAAGGAATGCACCGGCAGCAGTTCGACCGAGGTGATGCCGAGCGCCTTCAGATAGTCGATCGCGGCATTTGAGCCGAAGCCGGCATAGGTGCCGCGCAATTGTTCGTCGATGCCGCCGTGCTGCTTGGTAAAGCCCTTGACGTGGGTCTCGTAGACGACGGTCTCGTCCCAATGCACGTCCTGCCGTTGCGCCTCCTGCACCCAGTCGAAATTGGGATCGACCACGACGCATTTCGGCATGAACGGCGCGCTGTCGCGCTTGTCGAAGGTGAGGTCGTCGCCGCTCTCCATCTTGTAGCCGAACACCGCCGGATTCCATGTCAGGCTGCCGGCATGGGCGCAGGCATAGGGATCGAGCAGCAGCTTGTTCGGATTGAACCGATGACCGCCCTCGGGCTGGTAGGGCCCGTAGACGCGGTAGCCGTAGAACGTGCCGGGCTGCACGCCGTTGATGAAGCCGTGGAACACCTGGTCGGTATATTCGGGCAACTCGAACCGGTGCGTCTCGCGCTCGCCGTCGAACAGGCAGACCTCGACCTTGGTGGCGTTGGCGGAAAACACCGCGAAGTTGGTGCCGTGGCCGCTCCAATGGGCGCCCAGCGGGTAGGGCAGCCCTTCTTCAATGACGTAGTCGGACATCCGTCCCCCAAGATCTCGAAGGCATCAAAGCAACCTGCAACAAACGCCGCCGCGCCGGAAACGTTGCATGGATGACCCTAGCGGCAGTTATCGATGATCCGTGTGACGCTTCAAGCAGCGCGCGCACCGTCGGAATGATCGTGAGATGAGCACGCTGGTTGGGCTCCCTCCCCCCTTGCGGGGGAGGGTGGGGAGAGGGTCCTAACCGGCTACATGGGTAACAGAATAGACCGGCGACATAGGTAACAGGTCAACTGATCGGCAGGGAGGGCCTTGCTGATGGGATGGGCGGAGACCTGTGCGGTGGACGAACGGATGCGGTTTGTGGTGGCGGTGCAGAAGCACGAGGAGTCATTTGCGGCGATATGCCGAGGGTTCGGCGTGAGCCGCCGGATCGGGTACAAATGGCTGGCGCGGTTTGAGGAGGAAGGCGCGGCCGGTCTGTTCGATCGTTCTCGTGCCCCGCTGCGCCATCCGCAGAGCATCGCCGAGGGAATCGCGGAGCGTTGCCTTGAGGTGCGTCGGGCGCATCCGAGCTGGGGACCGATCAAGATCCGCGCCTTTCTGGAACGGAAGTCACCCCGGACGGCATGGCCTGCGGCGAGCACGATCGGGGAACTGTTCGACCGCGAAGGACTGACGGTGAAGCGCAAGCTGCGCCGGCGCGGGCCGCCCTCGAGTGCGCCCTTTGCCGGTTGCGAGGCGGCCAACGATGTGTGGTGCATCGACTTCAAGGGCTGGTTCCTGACCGGGGACGGCAAGCGATGCGAGCCGCTGACGATCACCGATGCCTATAGTCGTTATTTGCTGCGTTGCCAGGCTCTGGCACGCACCGACACAGATCACGTCTGGCCGGTGCTTGATGCGGCGTTCCGCGAGTTTGGGCTGCCGTGGTATCTGCGCTCCGACAATGGCTCCCCGTTCGCCTCGCGCGGTGCCGGTGGGTTGTCGCGGCTGTCGGTCAAGCTGATCAAGGCCGGCGTGACGCCGGAGCGCATCGCGCCGGGCAAACCTCAGCAGAATGGCCGCCATGAACGGATGCATCTGACCCTGTTGCAGGACGTCGCCAGTCCCCCGGCTCCGACCATGCGCGAGCAGCTCAAGCGCCTACGCAGCTTCCAGCACCTCTACAACGAAGAGCGTCCGCACCAGTCGCTCGACAACGCCACGCCAGCCGACCGATACCAGGCCTCCCCGCGCCGCTTCCACGGGACCTTGCGCAAGCCGGAATACGCTGATGACCAGGACGTTCGCTCGGTCCGGCGCAACGGAGAGATCAAGTGGCTGGGCAACACGATCTATATCAGCGAAGCGCTGATCGGCGAGCCCGTCGGCCTGGCCGAGGATCAGGACGGCTGGACCGTCAGCTATGGTCCGATCGTGCTCGGCACGATCGCTCATCGCAGTGACCAGCTCCGCAGACCCAAACGAAAAGCAAAAGGCTGTGGACTTGAGGACAACGCTGCGCGTTGCCCTCAGGGTCCACAGCCTCAACAACAACAGACCTGAACGAAACGAGAATTGTGTTACCCATGTCGTCGGGTTGAAGTGTTACCTAAGTCGCCGGTTGCTCAAGAGGGGTGGCCCCAGGTTCCTCGCTTTTCGATTGCCTTGTCGATCAGATCCAGAAGTCGCGCCGGCGCGATGTCGGGAGGCGCGGCAATGCGGCCGGTGACGACGTGCTTCTCCATCGGCTCGTGATTCGACATCATCGTCTCCGTGGGGCGCCTCGGTGTGGGCAGGGATCGGCGGGGGGCGACACGTCTCGACGCAGCGAGACTACATCAATCTCATGCCCTTGAAGCTGGTATGCCCGTTCTTGCCGACGATGATGTGATCATGCACGGCGATCCCGAGCGGCTTTGCGATGTCGACGATCGCTTTGGTCATCTGGATGTCGGCCTGCGACGGCGTCGGGTCGCCGCTGGGGTGGTTGTGCATCAATCAACCCCGCCGCGAATTGCCGTTAATTTTCCGACGCATACCTGATTTCCAAGATTAACTGGGGTATCGATGCGGGATCGGTTTCTCATGCTCAATCGTGACAAGCCTTGGCGCGCACTGAGAGTAGTTGTCAGCAATCGTCGATCCCATCAAGTCACGGATTCCGAATCGACCTCAATCCTTGTCGCATCCGTTGTGTCTGCGACTTAGGCCCGGTACGCTCGTTTGTGTGATCGATGATGGCGCCCGCTACTCGTTGACCTCATCTATCAGGAGTGGTCTGAAGGACCGGCAGACGATGAGGCTCCGGCGGTCCCACCGATCGAGTTCCTCAAGGGGGTAAAGAACGGCTTTGCCGACTTTTAGGAACGAAGGTCCAACTCTCATAGAACGCCAGTTGCGCAAGGTGCCCTCGCTGATCTGGCCGCGATAACGTTCGATAACTTCATTGAGCGTCAGGAACATTGGCTCGGACATATGTGCCCTCCTTGTTGTCCGGACACTTCCGGAACCAAGGCGAACGATCATATTCCGCGGTCTCATCCTAGCTGCCGTGGAATCTAAATTAACGATCCTCCGTTCTGATGCCTCACAATGAGCGAAATGGAGCGACCGCTTCTGGCGGATATTGTTGAAAAAGTCGAAAATCGAGCGACACGAAAAATCTCGCGAAAGTTGACGTCGATGCATCTCTGCTGCTGCATCGTTTGCCAGCGCCACTACGGAGGCACGTGATCGATTTTGGACGAAGCGATATGGTCCCTCACGTCGCTGCCTATAAGGCGCATCAGCGGCGCTGGGAATTTTCGTTCCTCACCCCAAAACGCCTTTTTCAACAATATCGGCGCAAAGCGGCCGGTCCACATGTCCGCTCCCGGCGGCAGAACGGACATGAGCTTCCATTTCGCGAAAACGCCTGGCGCGAGCGGTTAGCGTCTGCCACTACGTGCAACACTCGAAACCAGCGCGGCGAGACAACCGAACAACAAGACGGCGCCCGCCGCCAACGGCACGTTGGGCATCAGCACTGCCACCATGCCCGAGAGGCCGACGACCGCCAGGATCGCAAGCGCGAGCGCGCCGTCGTCGACGAACAGACGGGCCAGTTCGCGCAGCAGGATCATCATGACAAAGCCCTCGTTTGGGGGCGACGCACGAGCACGATGGCCGCGCCGCTGACCGCCAGAAAGATCGCGGCGATTGCGACGATCGCGAGATCTTCGCCCGGCCAGGCGACGCCGAGCCCTTCGCCGGTCCAGAATACGCCGAACGCGGACAGCATGACGCCGACGCCGAATTTCAGGGTGTTTTCCGGCACCCGCGCCAGCGGCCGGTGCACGATCAGGCCGGCGGCGGCGACCGCGAGACAGGCCGCGAGGGCACCGATGCTTGCGGGCAGGAGCATGCCACGACCGCTGCCGAGCGCAATCACGATGAACACGACCTCGAGTCCTTCGAGAAGCACGGCCTTGAACGTCGTCAGGGTCGCGATCCAATCGAGGCGGGCGTCGTTGCGGCGGGCCTGTTCGCGCAATTCCGCCGTCTCGGCTGAGAACGCGGTCGTCTCGTCATGCAGCGGGATGATGCCGGCCGCGCGCAAGATCGCCTTGCGCAGCCAGCGCAGTCCGAACAGCAAAAGCAGGATGCCGATGACGAGTTGCAGCAGGTGCAGCGGAACATGATCGAGCAGCGGTCCGAGGGCGAGAACGATCAGCGCCAGTACGATCAGGCCGGCGAGAACACCGAGCCCGGCCGGCCGCCAGCCGCGCACGATGGCGACCGCCAGCACGATCGTCAGCGCCTCGACCGCCTCGACCAGCGAGGCCAAGAACGCGGCCGCAATCGCCGGCCAAACCAGTGCGAAGCTGGCTGTCATCCCACGTCTCCGCGCCCGGCAGACCCGCTGCGGATGGACCTACTGCGTTTGCGGCTGATCATCCAGATATCCTCGTCTCAATCCTACCAGGCAGGTGCAACTCTACGGCCGGCTGGTCGGCATATAGCCGTCGGAGAGCGTCTGCATGAAGCTCACCAGCGCATCTTCCTCCGCGTCCGACAGGCCGAGGTTGCCCACCTTGCTGGTGTTCATGTTGTCGGTCGATTCTGGTGCGGGCCAGCACGTGGTGCTTTCGCCGGGATCGCCGGGCCGACAGCGCGGCAGCGCGTCGCGCGTATTGTAGAAATGCACGATTGCTTTCAGGCTCGTGAAATATCCGTTGTGCCCGTAAGCCTTCACGAAGCCTGGATAGGGCCGCTTATCGACGTTGCGCAGGGTGGGCACCTGAATTCGTCCCTGATTGTCCGGCGCAAGCTTGAGCCATCGCGCGTCGACCGGCGAGGGCTGGCTCAACACGTGGCCGCCGCGGAGAAACGTGCCGACGCCGTCATCGACGAACGACGGGCCTTGCGGGTTGGCCACATATCCGAGGGTGTCGGGCCGATCCTCCCGGTAATAGGGAAGCCGGGGATTGGCGGGGGTTCCGATGTTGCTGGCGGTGAAGTCGGTGAACAGCGGGTCCTCGCCGGGGCCGCCGTCGCGGTGACAGCTGTTGCAAAGCGCCTTGCCGCGGAAGAGATCGTAACCGGCCCGCTCCTGCGGCGTAAATTGCGCCTTGTTCGCAAGCATCGCGTCGTATTTCGAGCTGAAGGCCGTGACCTCGGCCGAAGCTTCATAACCGGCGATAGATTGCGCCATCTGATCGAAGGTGGCGTTGGCCCGGCCGCGATCGAGCCGGTCGAGATGCAGTGGCAATGGATCGCTGGCGGACGGCGGTCCCGGCCGAGCGCAGACCTGCTCGACGCCGGCCGGCCAGGCGATGGCGAAGGCCTGCGGTCCCCACACACTTTCGAACAACGGGCGGTACGGCCGCTGCGAAGCGCGATAGACCGCGCAGGCCACATCGGGCAGCCCCATTTCCACCGGATTGGTCGGCGGCCCCTCGGCCTGCTCGGCGGCAGGATTGCCCAAACGGCGGCCAGTCGCGCGCATATCCCAGAAGTTGCCGCCGACCAGATCGCCCTGCGCGGAATTGAAATGCAGGACGGGGGACAGCGGCGCATAGGCATGCGATTGCGGCTTGCGATTGCTGAAGCGCGTGCGGACGGAGCCGGGATAGGAACCGGTGATCCGGTTCAATTCGGACACCGGACCGGTAAAGCCGGTCTCGGGCATGTGGCAGAAGGCACAGGCCTCGTTGCGGTTCACCGAGAGCTGCTTGTCGTAAAGCATCAGCTTGCCGAGCAGTTCGACTTGCTGGACTTGATTGTCCGGCGGCTCAGCTAATCGCTCGATCGCGCGCGCCTCGATGCGGTCGATCTCGGCCTCGACCTGCTCGATCTCCTGCAGCACACGGGGCGAGAGCGTCGTGCCGCTCTCTTCCGCGCCGGGTGCGTCAGACGCCATGGCAATGCTAATCGTCGCCGCCGCGAACCATAACACCGCCCGCGAGGTCATGCGCGGAACTGAGCTAAAAAATAGCATGCGAACTCCCCTTGGCGACAGCGTCTTCGTGCGCGACCGGTTCGCAGCACTGACGCTTCCACGCCGGCCACCAATACCCCCGCCAGTGAGCTAAGCCAGCTTGCCGTCTTGACCATGTCAAAATGGATGCGCCTATCGTCAAAAACAATATTCCCCCAGCACCCACGCCAAATTGAACCCACAGCGAATTTAAGCTCAATTCGATCGCAGCGTGGGCGCAAAACGACAGCACGATGCCGGTGCAAAAGACTGACAGCGAGTTTTGGCCACATTTGATCAGCGGCGCCAGCGCTCGCCATTCCAGAATTAGCGAGTACGCTGGTAGCAAACGGGTAACGACAATGGCGAGGGCAATGAAGTGAACGACCCGATACGGTGCAAGATTGGTCTTGTCGTTTGGGTTGAACGGCGCCAGCAACCAATCTGGAAGAAGATGGTCGAAATCAAGGGCGCGAATGGCGATCGTCACGATCAACGCGAAGACGAGGTAGGCAATCGACAGCCCGAGCGACGTCCTCGTTCGAAGGACCGGCTGGAGTGCGCGCGCGCCGCCAAGCGCGATCCAGGCGCCCAGGAAGAACAAGAGCTGCCAGGCGAACGGATTGAAGTACCAGACGTCCGATGGCGAGGCCGGCAAATTCCAGCCAAATTGCCGCGCGGCAAGATACAGGGCGATCGAGCCAGCCAGGGTCAGATGCGACCTCCGGACCATGACCCATAAAGCAGGGGCGAACGCGCCCAACAGCAGGACATAGAGCGGAAGCACATCCAGATTGACTGGCTTGTAGATCAACGCCAGCGCCTGGATGAATTCGCGGAACGGCTTGTTCAAGAAAACCGCGACGTTGAACTGGTTCAAATCATCCGGATCGTGAAACCCGTGCGAGACACTCGCGATCACCGCGATATAGATGAGGATGACGGCTATATGCGCGACATACAGCTGGAGGGCGCGCTTGGCCAATTTCGCGGCAGCAGCCACGTAGCCACGCTCGATCATCAAGCGTCCGAACACGAGAGCCGCTGTGTAGCCCGATATGAACACAAAGAGATCGGCGGCGTCGCTGAACCCGTAATGTTTGATCGTGAGCCAGCTCAGCGCCTCGTGCGGGATGTGATCGAGAAAGATCGCCCAGTTCGCAAGGCCGCGGAACAGGTCGAGCCTGACGTCGCGACCCGTAAAAGGAAGGTTTACGCAAGCCGGCATGCGAGACCTATTGCCGGGACGTTGACGAAGGCGATAGAGCGACCTGCGGCGTTGCGACGGCGACGCGAACGGTATCGCCGGTCGTCAAGGTTTCCGGCGGTGAGTTGATAATGCGGTCGGACGGCGACAGGCCGGCGAGCACCTCCACGCTGTCCCCGAGATCGCGGCCGAGCTGGACGCTCTTCAGCGCGACCTTGCCGTTGCCGTCGATGGTCGCGACCTGCGTACCCTGATTGCCGGTGACCAGCGCGGTGGAGGGAATGGTCACCAAATTCGGATCGGCCGGGATTTGGAAGTGGACATTGCAGTAGCTGCCGCCGAAGAACTTTCCGGCCGAGTTGTCGGCCTGAAGCTCGACCTGCATGCTGTGCGAATTCTGATTGATCGCCTTGGAAATGTGCGAGAGATCGGCGTCGAACTGCACTCCCGGGTATTGCGGCATCTCAAATTTGGCTTTCATCCCGACCGTCAGGCCGGCCGAGAATGATTGCGGCACCTGTACATAGATGCGGACGCGATGCAGGTCGGACACTTCGAACAGCGGCTGGCCAGAGTTTCCCGGGTTGATCAGCATTCCGAGCTCGACATTGCGGGCAGTGACGATACCGTCGAAGGGGGCGCTGATCGTCTTAAAGGATTGCATAGCCTCCAACTGCCGAACATTGGCTTGATTTGCGTCGACCACCGCCTCCTTCGCCTTCTCGTCGGCCGACGTCTGGTCGGCCAGCTGCTGGGCGACGATCTGCTTCTGCAGCAGGATGTTGTTGCGGTTCGCGGTGAGCGTGGCGATCTGGTGATTGGCCCGCACGCTTGCCAAGGTCGCCTTGGCTTGGCTGAGCTGCTGATCGAGATCGGGAGCGTCGATGGTGGCCAGCATCTGCCCGGCCTTCACCGGCGTGCCGATGTCGTGATCCCAGCTCTGCACGTAGCCATTCACGCGGGCGAACAGCGCCGCCCGGTTGAACGGCTGGATATTGCCCGGCAGCGTCAGGGCCTGGCTCGGGCTGCTTGGCGTGACTTGCGCGAGGGCCACGGTCGGGATCGCCTGCGCATTGGCCCAGGCCACGACTTCCTGCTTGCTCTGCGCTCGGCTCATCAAGCCGTAGCCGACCACGACGCAGCCGATGAGGACTGCAGCCGTGGCGACGGTGAGGAGGCTTCGCCGGCTTGGGGCTTTGACGTCTTCCGAAAACATTTCTGTTGTTCTCCAATTAGTGTGACGGCGAGGGCAGGGCATCCGCCTGATCTGCGGCGGCGGTCTTTCGTCCGTGCACCAGACTGAAAATCGTCGGCACCAGGAATAGCGTGGCACATGTGGCGAAGATCAGGCCCCCGATCACGGCTCGACCCAGCGGGGTGTTCTGGCCGGGCTCGATCGCCATCGGCAGCATGCCGATCACCATCGCGAGCGCCGTCATCAGCACGGGACGGAACCGGGAGCCGCCCGCCTCGAACGCGGCCTGCAGCGCGCTCGCGCCGGCCGCCATCCGCTCGCGGGCAAAGCTGATCACCAAAATGCTGTTGGCGGTCGCAACCCCCATGCACATGATCGCGCCGGTCAGGGCGGGGACCGAAAGCGTCGTGCTGGTGCCGAACAATATCCAGACGATGCCGGCCAACGCGGTCGGCAGCGCCATGATGATGACGAAGGGATCGACCCACGACTGAAAGTTGATGACGATCAATAGATAGATGAGCACGATCGCGGCGGCGAGCCCGACGAACAGCTGCTGATAGGCACTGGTCATCGTGCTGACTTGACCGCGCAGCGCGACACTCGCGCCTTTGGGCAGATCCCTTGCGGTGTCGTGGATGACCTGTTGAATGTCGGACGCGAGCGCACCAAGATCGCGCCCCTGCGGCGCCGCGTAAATGTCGATCACGGGCTGGACGTTATAGTGCGATACCACGGCGTTGCTGTTGCTGCGCTGGACCTGCGCCAGGCCGCCCAGCAATTGGGTACTGACGGCGGCCGCCGACGTCACAGGAATATTCTTCAACCCCGTCAAGGTGCCGATATCGCGTTGTGGCGTCTGCACTGAGACCGCATAGGAGACGCCGTTGGTCGGATTGAGCCAATAGGTCGGCGCGGATTGCGAGCTGCCAGACAGCGTCGTCAGCATCGCGGTGGCGACGTCCTTTTCGGTGAGTCCGACCAGCGAGGTCAGCGAGCGGTCGACATTGACGTTGAGCGTCGGCTGCTGGAATGCCTGCTGGATGCGCGCGTCGGCGATGCCGGGGATCGCTCTCACTCTGGCCAGCAGCGCATTTGCGTATTTGCGGTTCGCCACCAGGTCGCGGCCGGCGACCTGCAGATCGATCGGGGCTGGCACACCGAAATTCAGGACCTGGCTGACGATGTCGGCCGGCAGGAACGCGAAACTGGTGCCGGGAAACTGCCGCGGCAGTTTTTCCCGCATGGTCTTGATGTAATCGTCGCTCGGCGCATGGTTCGGCTTGAGGCTGATCAGGATGTCGGCATCGCCGACGCCGATAGTGCCGGAGTTGTTGTAGGCCATGTTGATGCCCGAAACCGTGAGCCCGATATTGCTGACGATGCCGTCGAGCTCGCTGGCCGGAATGATGCCGTGGATGGCGGTGCCGATCCGGTCGGTCAGGCTGGCCGTCTCCTCGATCCGCGTCCCCGTGGGGCCGCGGATGTGAAGTTTTATCTGCCCGCCATCGACGGCTGGGAAAAAGTCCTGGCCGAGATAAGGCGCAAGCCCGAACGACAGGATGCTGAAGACCAAGAACCCGGCGATCACCTTGACCCGGTTGTGCAGGCACAGCTGCAGCAGGCCCAGATAGCTCCTGCGGATGTTTTCGAACATGCGCTCGAAGCCGCGTTGAAAACGCTTGAGCGGATTGCGGCTGGGTTTTTCCGGATCGGCGTTGGCATGGATGTGTTGATTGCGCAAGAGATAGTTCGCCAATGTCGGCACCAGCGTGCGCGACAGCGCGTAGGACGCGGCCAGCGCCAGTATCACCGCCTCGGCGAGCGGGCGGAACAGATAGCCGGCGACGCCGCCGAGCCCGAACATCGGCACGAAGGCGATGCAGATGCAAAATAGTGACACGGTGGCCGGCACCACGATCTGCTGCGCGCCGTCGAGAATGGCGGGCTCGATCGCCTTGCCCTGCTCAAGATGCCAGTTGATGTTCTCGATGGTAACGGTGGCGTCGTCGACGAGGATGCCGACGGCGAGTGCCAATCCGCCGAGCGTCATGACGTTGATGGTCTCGCCCAGCAGCGAAAGCCCGGTCAGCGCAGCGAGGATCGCCAGTGGAATCGACAGCGTGATGATCAAGGTCGAGCGCCAGCTGCCGAGGAACAGCAGGATCATGGCGCCCGTCAACGCTGCTGCGATCACGCCTTCGCGGACCACGCTGGAGACCGCGTCGGTAACGAAGACCGATTGGTCGCCGACCGCGGTCAATTTCAGGCTGGCCGGCAGCGTCTGCGACACCGACGGCAGCAGGTTCTTGACCCCGTTGATGATGTCCAGCGTCGAGCTTGCGCCGGCCTTCATGATCGTGAGCAGCACAGCGCTGGCGCCATTGACGTGGACGGCGTTGGTCTGCGGCGGGCTCCCGTCATGCACATAGGCGATGTCGCGCATGTAGATCACGGTGCCGTTGACGGTCTTGATCGGGAGGTCGTTGAACGCCGCGACCGCTCCCGGCGAGCCATTCAAATTGACGGTGTATTCGTAGCTGCCGATCTTCTGCGTCCCGACCGGCGTGATCAGGTTCTGTAGCGATAGCGCGTTGATGACGTCGTTGGCGGACACGCCGTATTGATGCAGCGCCTGCTGGTTGAGGTCGGCCTGGACCTGGCGCACCTTGCCGCCGAACGGCAGCGGCAGCGCGGCGCCGGGCACCGGCGCCAGCGCCGGGCGGATGAAGTTGAGCGCCGAATCGAAGATCTGCGTCTCGGACATCCGGTCGCTCGATAGCGCCAATTGAAAGATCGGCACGCTCGAGGCATTGAAGCTCAAGATCAGGGGCGGCGTGATGCCCGGCGGCATCTGCTTCAACACCGTCTGCGACATGCCGCTGACCTGCGCCAGCGCGGCATTGATGTTCACGGTCGGTTGGAAGAAGATCTTGATGATGCCGTAATTCACGATCGACTGCGACTCGATATGCTCGATGTCGTTGACGCTGTTGGGCAGCGAGCGCTCGTAGAACGTGACGATGCGGCCGGCCATGTCGTCGGCCGGAAGCCCGGTGTAGCTGAACACCACGCTGATGACGGGGATGTTGATGTTCGGAAAGATGTCGGTCGGCGTCCGCAAGGCGGAGGCCGTGCCGATGATCATGATCAGCACCGCCATCACGACAAACGTATACGGCCGCCGCAGCGCGAGCCGGACTATACCGATCATGGTATTCTCCCCGTGGAATGACCTGCCGTCGCGGTAGCGACCGATCCTTAGGGCTGGCTTAGCTCGCCCCTAGCACGTTCTGGTTCGCAGTCTGCGAGGTGCAATCAAGTCGACAAGCCGGAATCTAGGATTGCGTTTCGCATGCGCAAAATGCATTCTCTTCATCCTCACATGCTTGTTTTGAATTACGTTGGAGCTCCAATCGCTTGAGCAAAACCCCGCCCAATCTGGCGGCGCTCGATCTGAACCTCTTGGTGGTGTTCGACGCCATTATGCGGGATCGTTCCGTGACGAGGGCGGGGCAACGCCTGGGGCTGAGTCAGCCCGCGATGAGCCATGCGCTGACCCGGCTGCGTCACATGCTGAAGGACGAGCTGTTTGTCCGCAGTCCGAACGGAATGGTGCCGACGCCGCGAGCCGACGAACTCGCCACCCCGATCAGGACGGCGCTCGACGGCCTGCAACAGTCGTTGGAACCGGTGCAGTTCGATCCGTCAAAGGCGACGGCATCGTTCCGCATTGCGGTCGACAACTACGCAGCCATCGTTCTGGTAGCTCCGATCGCGGCGCGGATCGCCAGGATCGCCCCCGGAGTGCGGCTGGATTTTCGGCCAAGCGGCACGCTGGACGTTTTCGAACAGCTTGATCGCAACGAATTGCATCTGGCGATCGGTCCGTCAGCAGTCCAGGGCGAGCGTTTCTCGCGGCGGCGATTGTTGCAGGATCAATTCGTCGTCGTTCATCGCAAGGGACATCCCGCGGCGAAAACACAGGAAATCTCGACGGAACAGCTGACGACGCTACCCCAATTGGAAATCTCGTCTGCCCAGTTTGGGCCCGATTTTGTCGAAATCGGACTTGGCAAGTCAAAGCCCGGCCTTAAATCGGCGATGCGTGCACCATTTTTGTCGGCAGCGCAGATTATGGCGACGTCGGATTTGGTGTCTGTCCTTCCGCTCAACGTCGCCAAAAACATGACCAGGTCTCACCCCCTTGTCTTCCGTCGGCTGTCGCGTTCGCCTCGGCCGATCGAAGCTGCGATGATTTGGTTGCGACGGCTCGACAACCAGCCGGCACATGCTTGGCTGCGGGAAGTTATCAGCCGCGTGACAAGCGAGCTTCGGGATAGTTGATAGGCTATTTTCGACAGAGATCCGGGTGCTATAGCGCGTTCGCCCGAAGAGTGGGTTGGCCCCCGGTTCGGCGCGATTGCGCGCCGAGCTCAGTCAAAATGTCTGCTTTGCGCGTTACGTCGTCAGGCCGGATGTTCCCCTGAGCGCTGCGGTACCAGCACAATCAACAGAACGATGATGGCCGCCAGCGAGGCCGACGCCGCGTATCGGCTGAGCGCCAGCCCGCCATGGTCGAGCGGCTTGTCGAGGAAATCGCCAACGGTGGCGCCCAACGGCCGGGTGAGAACGAAGGCGACCCAGAACAGGACAGTCCGCGAGACTTTGGTCGAGAAATAGGCCGCGGTAACGACCGCAAGTCCGGCGGCAAAGACCAGCGCGCCGCCAGCATAGCCGAGCCCGGTCGAGTCGGCCATCCAGTCACCGAGTGCGGTGCCCAGGGTCTGCGAGAACATGATCGTAATCCAGTAAAAGGTCTCCGCAGGCCTCGAATCGATCGAGGCGATCGAAACCGTCCCCGTCGTCCGATGCCAGATCGCCAGCGAAGCGACCAGCAGCACGGCGAGAAGCGAACTGCCGCCGAGATAGCCGATCCCGAGCGACCGATCGACGAAATCGGCGAGCGTGGTTCCGACCGTGGTGGTCGCGACGATCACCAGCCAGTAAAGCGGCGGGTGGAATCGCTTCGCGCTCATCTGTGCGGCGACAGCGGCGGCGAAGATCGCCGCAAAGATCGCCGTTCCCGTTAAATAACCTAGATTCATCGACATCGTCACGGCATCGCCGCCGGTCTCGCCGAGCGTCGTCGCGAGTATCTTAATGATCCAGAATGCCAAGGTGATTTCAGGGACTTTGCTCGCACGCTCGGTGCGGATGGGGTGCTTGTAATATTGATCCATGCTTCTTCCACTTCCGCTGGACGTCGACGGCAGACGTGCAGCGTCGCCGTCGGCCGCGTTGATACGTGTCAAAATGCAACGCTGCAGAGCGTCAGGATTTTCCGATTGAATCCATGATCGACAGCAGCTCCGCTATGGTCTGCTTGCATTTGGCAGCGTCTGGGGAGGTGGCGCGTAGCGCTTCTAGCGTGCGGTCAATCGCCTTGTCGACGATGTGCCAGTCGCCGGCCGCGCGCGGCTTCAAGACGGCCTCCGCTTCGTCCCACTGGATCTCTAGATCCTTGATCCGCGTCTTTGCGCCGGCGAGGTCGCCCTTGTCGACCAGCGCTGAGACGTCCACGACGATGGTGCGGAACGGCGTCAAGTCGCCGAGCTTCGATGACATCGCCGCTTCGGCAAGCGGCACGAACGAAATGTGCCCGTTGGTGCGGACGTTCGGCTCGCTTGTTGGCACCGTCAGAAAGCCGACGGCCAGCGCCAGAATTGTCTTGTTCATGCGTGTTCTCCTCTTGGCCTTGCCCGCACGCGATTGCGCGGATTTCTAATGAACATTGACATTGGAAATCACCGGACCGCATCGGTCTTGCCGGTTCGCTCGCCTTCAAAACTCGCCCAGGTGACCAGTGCGACGATGACGGTGAGAAATCCAATGCTGGTGTAGATGGTGCCGAGGCCGACGCCGCCGTAATTTCTGGACTGCGAAAGCAGGTCACCGAGCGAAGCGCCGAGCGGACGCGTAAGGATGTAGGCCAGCCAGAAGGTGAGAATCGGATTGGCGCCGAGATAGTAGGCGAAGGCGATGACCGCGATCAGCGCGCCGAATGCGACGACGCCGAGCTGGAAGCCGAGGCCGAGGGCTTCGGTCGCCAGATCCCCGGCCGCTGTTCCCAGCGCAAATGTGGAGAGGATCGCCGCCCAGTAGAACAGCTCGCGCCGCCTGGTGACAATGGTGTGAATTGAAAGCGTCCGCTCGGCGCCGTACCAGATCGCGAAAGTCGCCGCCAAAGTGGCGGCAAAGGCGGCCGTGCTAAGATAGAGGCTGATTTCAAGCTTGTCGGTGAGCAAGTCGGTGATCTGCGTGCCGACGACGCTGAGGAGGACCACCGTCAGCCAATAGCTTCCAGGAATGTAACTTCGCGCACGGAGCTGCAAGGCCAGTGCGGCGACGAGGAAACCGGCCATGATCACGGTCGTCGTGCTTGCCCCAAGGCCGACATGCACCGCGAGATAATCGGCGCTGGTCTCGCCAACTGTGGTCGACAGGATCTTGATGATCCAGAAGATCGCCGTGACTTCCGGGACCTTGTTGAGCAACAGTGGCGGACGCGGATTCACCGTGGCGGGCACGTGATCTCTCCTCGAAGGAATGCGGCGTGTTGAAGACGATGCCGGACCATGGCGACGCCAACTTAGGAGCGGCTTAGGAGGAGATTTTGAACGGAGTGAACGCGTGTTGACGACGCCGTGTCATTGGCGAGGTCTGCTCTAAGTGTCCGCTAAGTCGGGATGGGGAGAAACGATATCGGTCTCGAGTCGGAGAAATCAGCCGTGCGCGACGAGCGGTATCCCAGGGTGCGGTGTCATATGGGGATTAACCTGGGCGTCGAAAATGAGGCATCGAAATGCGGGTTTTGCTGATCGAGGACGACAAGATGGTAGGCGCGGCCGTCGAGCAGGCGCTTAGGGATGCGGCCTATGCGGTGGATTGGGTGACGGATGGTGAGACCGCCATCCACGCTGCGGAGAATGAGGCCTACGAGGTAGCGCTGCTCGATCTTGGGCTTCCCTTGGCCGATGGCCGCGAGGTGCTGCGCCGGCTTCGTGCGCTTGGCCGCAAGCTACCCGTCATCATTGTTACCGCGCGGGATGGCGTTGACGACCGCATCGACGGCCTCGATCTCGGCGCGGACGACTATCTGGTAAAGCCGTTCGAGATTCGCGAACTGCTGGCGCGCATGCGCGCGGTGCTTCGCCGTGAGGGCAGCGGTTCACCGGCGCTGCTCAGCAATGGCAAGCTTCACGTGGACCCTGCAACCCGGGAAGCTTCTTTCCACGGCGAGGCATCGCTGCTTACCGCTCGCGAGTTCGCGTTGCTTTCGGCCTTGTTGGCGCGGCCGGGTACGATCCTGTCGCGCAGTGAGTTGGAACGGCAAATCTACGGCTGGAACGAGGAAGTCGAGAGCAATGCGATCGAATTCCTGATCCACACCATCCGCAAGAAACTGGGCGCCACAGTGATCCGCAATGTGCGCGGCGTCGGCTGGATGGTGGACCGCCCATGATGACAAAATCCCTGCGCGCTCGGCTTTTTGTCGGCTTGACTGCGGTCATCCTCCTGGCGGGGTCCATCGGAGGCGCGTTCACCTATCTCTGGGCCTTCGACGAGGCGATCGAGATGCAGGATTCGATCCTGATCCAGATCGGAAGCCTGCTGCAGAACGGTAGCGTCAAGAGCGACCGGTCGCTTCGCGGCGTTGATGCGGACGCGCAGGTTGATGTCACGGAATTGGGAACGACGCCGCACGGCCCGGCCGAGGAGCGTCGACTTTGGGGCCTCCAGGACGGACTGCACGTGGCGTCGCGCACCGGTCAGTCGGCGCGGGTGCTAGTGCAGACCCGACCTGATGGAAGCCGGTTTGCCGTGACGCAACTGACCGACGTCAGAGATGACATAGCAGGCAGCATGGCGCTTCGCACGCTGCTACCGATCGCGGCGTTGATTCCCTGCCTGCTGCTGGTCACGGCCTTACTTGTTGCGAGGTCGCTGCGCCCGATGGTCCGGCTGGCCGGCGATCTCGACGCAAGACGCGCCGATGACATGACCCCGCTTCCGCTGTCGCGTACACCAAGTGAACTTCACCCGTTCATCGCATCGATCAACGGGCTGTTGGAGCGAGTGAAACTGATGATGGATCAGCAGCGACGTTTCGTCGCCGATGCTGCGCATGAACTGCGGACGCCTATCACTGCGCTTAGCTTGCAGGCCGAGAATCTCGATCTAGTCGATCTTCCTGAGCAAGCGCGTGAGCGTTTGGCCGCGCTCAAGCAGGGTATGCGCCGCACCAAGCATCTTCTTGAGCAACTGCTCGCGCTGGCGCGACATGAATCCGACCCGAGCAATGAAGCCACCGTGGTGCCGCTGGACCGCATTGCGAAGGATTTGGTGTCCGATTTGCTGCCGGACGCGGCGCGCAAAGGAATAGATCTCGGTTTCCAGTTGATTGAACCGATTGCGACCAAGGGCGAACCCATGATGGTCGCAACGATGATGCGGAACCTGCTCGACAATGCCGTACGGTTCACGCCGCCGAGCGGCCGCGTCGATATCGGGGTCTATCGCGACGGCAGCGAAGCGGTGGTTCAGATTGAAGACACCGGGCCAGGTATCCCGCCGGGCGACGTCGATCGGATATTCGAGCCGTTCTTCCGCGGCAGCCGCCCGTCCGAAGATGGCACCGGACTGGGCCTCTCGATTGTAAAACGCGTCGTTGATCGCCTGGGAGGCACAGTTGTGCTGGAGAATATTTCCGACCGACCCTCGAAAGGTCTTCGAGCAACCGTCCGCCTCCCGGTCGTGAACGATCTTGGTCGATAGCAGTTCAGCTTCGATATCCTGGTTCGATCAAAAGCGCCGCTTTGCGTTTCGGCCGGTTACTTCCGGTCCCTCTCTCACTCTCTCGAGGCAAAGTGCGGAAATGATGTCCTAGGGAGGTAGGTAGGCGCTCTATGTCGTACCTAAGTCGTTCGAGTTAAGGCTCTCTCGTCGTTCTTCAAGCGACGCTATATCCGACGACGTCTTGAGACAGGAGAGTCATGATGACCATACAGACAAGCGAGGACCGAGTTCTTCTGCGCGAAGCTGCGGATGGAAATCCGGAGATCGGCTTCGAGTCGTTTGTACCGGTGCTTATGATGTCGTCTATTGGGCTAACGCTTAGTCTCTTGATAATAATTCTTGTCGCGCGTTAATTCGGCGAAGTTCTCCAGCGCCCTGTATGGCGCTGTCAGCAACATAGAGATTGAGCGCTGGGGGTGGGGGTCGGACTGAGTCATTCGCGCCGACTTTGGCATCTTCGACATGTCCGGTTGCGCGCATTGCGGCCATTTCCAACCTGAATACAAGCGATGCGGGCCGGCCGGTGATCGGCGCATCAAAACCCTCGCTACGGACCAGTATGGCGCAATGGCCGAAAGCGAGTGGTCAAGAACACTTTGTCGGTGTTGTCGGCGACAGGCTCATCCCGGAACTGGATTCAATCGATTCGGGTCTGCGGGCTTCAGCGCGAGAGTACTGAAGCCCGCGGACGATCACACCGTCATCGATACCGACGTTCTTAGCCGATCGCCCTAGATGCAATCACCCTCGGCGTGCGACGGTTAACCGCACACCTGGACGGGACGCAGGCGCCAACCATGTGAGGTGTGGAGACGTCGCTGAACCACGCGGCAACTGCCGTTGTCATAGTACCCATCGTTATAGGCATACGGATAAGAGCCATACGGGTCATCATCAGCGTAGTCGTCATAGTAACCGTATGGGAAGAAGCCGAATCGAGAGCGGTGGCCGAAGTCGCGATCGCGGAAACCGCGACCATCACGGTCGTGGAATCCGCTGCCACGGAAACCATCGCCCCGGAAGCCGCCGGCCATCCCCGTACGGAAGCCGCCGCCCGCGAAACCGCCACCGCGGAAGCCGCCGGCAAAGCCGCCACCGTGGAAACCGCCACCACCAAAGCCTCCGTGGCCACCGCCCATGCCGCCACCTCCGTGGCCGCCACCACCGCCACCACCGCCACGCGCCAACGCCATAGTCGGCATAGCCAGGCCAACGGACGCGACCGCCAATAGCGCTATAACCTTCTTGCGTATCATCACCATTCTCCGTCAGAGATATCGCTCCCAACCACGATGTCCCTTGCAGGTGATACCCGTTTTGAAAATCACCACTGACCTTAGCAATTCCCGTCGCTCAACTCTGCGCGACCACGCCTCATTAAATTTAAAGTCAGGAAGGAGTTGTGCGTGGGTCGCGCAGCGCCTTCAAGAGAGTCCATCGTTACGGATGTAGCTTGATTAGGAGTCTCTCAACAGAGAACAGCCGCTTGACAATTCCGAACCTGAACAAACTGAGAAGCGCTGATGCGGCTAGACGGTTGTTCTGATCTCTTTCCACACGAAGAGCGGCGCACGCTAGCACTCATCGTGAATCCGCATCACGCGGCACTGATAATGAAATCCGTCTCACGCACGACTGACTCGTGAAGCACTTGTTTCTCGTACCACACAAAAAGAAATAGGGCGTCTAAGCCGGGCTCACCCCTCAACCCAGAGCCAAGGTCAAACATGCCAAATAGAGGTCAAAAATGTCGAAACAGGTTCGTGACCACCTAGCCACTCTTCGCGCCGGGCTGCTGGACCACCCCATCTACGCGGAGGTCGCTTCCGTTGAGGATCTGAGGCGATTTATGGAGGATCATGTTTTCGCCGTCTGGGATTTTATGTCGCTGCTGAAACGGCTGCAGCAAGACCTGACATGCACGAGAGTGCCCTGGTTCCCGGCGGACAATGCACGGGCTGCGCGCTTGATCAATGACATCGTGATTGGCGAGGAGACGGATGTCGATCCGGACGGCTCCTATGTCAGTCACCTCGATCTCTATCTCCGCGCCATGGCGGACGTCGGGGCCAGCACCCGCCAATTCGAAGCGTTTCGCTCATTGGCACGAGTCGGTACTTCGGTCGAAGGCGGGTTGGTGCGAACCGGCGTGCCACCTCATGTCCGATCCTTTGTCGCGCACACGATGACACTGGCCCAGTCGGGGTCGACGGAAGAGGTCGTCGCGGCATTTTTCTATGGCCGAGAGGACATCATTCCGGAGATGTTCGGCAGGCTGCAGAAAACGCTCCCGGGCATGAAGCACGACAAGGCTCGCTTGCGCCATTTCATCTACTACATCGAGCGGCATATCGAGCTCGATGGTGACAGTCACGGCCCGATGGGGAGGGAACTGCTTGACAAGCTGGTCGCGGACTCTCCGCAAAAGAACGAACGCGCTCTACGCGCTGCGTGCAACAGCATCCAGGCCCGGATCGAGCTTTGGAACGGCACATTGGGCACACTTCGCGCCGCGCGCGCCGCGTAAAGGCTTCGTCCAAATGTAGGCCGACCGACGGGGCCCGAGGGCAGGGAGGCGCAAGCTCCGTTCGCAAGACGCAGACCCGCCGCCCACGAGAGCGGCGGGTTTTTTTCCTGCGGATCCCAGCCGCTATAGAACAGTTTAAAAACTCAATCATCGGCGTCGGCTACCGCTGACATCGCGTATTCTCCTTTAATTGTGTCAGCGCTTGGGAACGGCCGCTCTGCCATGGTGAGCGCCGGCACGTCTCGGGCTCCAGAGCGAACTCGGTGAGAGATTGCTGGCGTCAACGGCGCGATCGAACTCCACTCCCAACAACGCATATCTCCGTTGACGTTTGACGAATGTTTGGCGGAGAGCGTGGGTCATTGCACCGTTCGGTGCCGCGGGACAATGAACCAAGGAGTAGTCGAGATGGATGACGTTCGAGTCGTGCTCGTATGTCGCAAAATAGTGGCCAGCCTGTGCATCTGCTCCACACCTGGCGACCACTACCCTGCGAACCTCGAGGGGGAGGCGATCAATCCGCTCGGCACACCAGGGAGGATCGCGAGGTGCGACTGGTGCGGCAGTTGCTCCGTACGACCATCCCAACGCGACGGCGGCAGCAAGCAAGGAAGTGGCCGTTCTAATCTTTGAAGCAACTGGCTTCGATCGGAGCCATTGCCGCGGCTGACAACGTGGATGAGCTGACGTATGGCTGGATGGCATCCAAGAAGTAGCCTTCGATGCCGTGAAGCTGCACTCGCCTGCGCGTGTAAACATAGGGATCCTCTAACGACACGTCGGATGCCGCAGAGATGGCAGGAATAGCTGACGTCAAACTGAACGGACCGCTTACGCTCAGCCTCCGGGGATCAGCTAGCGTCACGGTTACGTTATTCGGCTAGATGCAAGAGCATTGGCGCAAGACCGCTACAACCACAGCAACAGATCCTAAGTCGCCGCCAAGCAGGACCCCTACATTTCCGTCGCACCCGGCTTCTCGCAAACGCAATTCGTCAACGACCGACGTTGCGAACGCAAGAGTAGTTGCCACAAAGAGCGGCGGCGTGCTGGGATCTCAATGTCTCTCGATACAGGAGCAATCCGTGGCCAAACGCCCTATACTAACCACCGACAGCGGTATGCCAGTTTCCGACAACCAGAACAGCATCACGGCAGGGCCACGCGGCCCGCTGCTGATGCAGGACTTCGTTCTATTCGAGAAGCTTGCCCACCAGAACCGTGAGCGCATTCCCGAACGCGGCCAGCACGCCAAGGGTTCGGGTGCCTATGGCACGTTGACCATCACTCACGACATCTCGAAATACACCAAGGCCAAGGTGTTGCAGAAGGGCGCAAGAACCGAAGCTTTCCTGCGCTTCTCGACGGTGGCCGGCGAGCGTGGTGCCGCGGACGCAGAGCGTGACGTGCGCGGCTTCGCGCTGCGCTTCTATACCGAGGAAGGCAATTGGGACATGGTCGGCAATAATACACCGATATTCTTCGTGCGCGACGCGCTGAAGTTCCCAGACTTCATCCACACGCAGAAGCGGCACCCGAGGACCAACATGCGCTCGCCGACCGCGATGTGGGATTTCTGGTCCCTGTCGCCGGAGAGCCTGCACCAAGTGACCATCCTCATGTCGGATCGCGGCCTGCCGCAGAGTTATCGCAATATCGACGGCTTCGGCTCGCATACCTACTCGTTCATCAATGCCAAGAACGAACGCCACTGGGTCAAATTCCACTTCAAGACCATGCAGGGCATCAAGAACTGGACGAACGCCGAAGCCGCCGAGAAGGTCGCCTACGATCGCGAGACCCATCAGCGCGACCTGTTCGAATCGATCGAAAAGGGCGATTTCCCGAAGTGGAAATTCTCCATCCAGATCATGCCGGAGAACGATGTCGACAAGAACTGGTACAACCCGTTCGACCTTACCAAAGTCTGGCCGCACCAGGATTACCCGCTGATCGAAGTCGGGATCCTCGAGCTGAACCGCAATCCGCAGAATTATTTCGCCGAAGTCGAGCAGGCCGCGCTTTCGCCCGCCAATATCGTGCCCGGCATCGGCCACTCGCCGGACAAGATGCTGCAGGCGCGCATCTTCTCGTATGCCGACGCGCACCGCTATCGCGTCGGCGTCAATGCGGATCAGCTTCCCGTCAACAGGCCGCGCTGCCCCGTCCACACTTACAACGTCGATGGCACCATGCGGCTCGCAGGCAATCCGAATCCTGATGCCTATTACGAGCCAAACTCGTTCAACGGCCCGGTGCAGGACGAGCGTTTCCGCGAGCCGCCGTTGAAGATCTCCGGCGATGCCGACCGCTACAATCATCGCGACGGCAACGACGACTATCGTCAGCCCGGCGACCTGTTCCGGCTTATGACGGCCAACCAGAAGGAGCAACTCTTCCAAAATTACAAGGCGGCGATGCAAGGCGTTCCGGTCGAGATCGTCAAGCGGCAGATCGCCCACTGCTACAGGGCCGATCCCGACTACGGCGCCGGCGTCGCGAAGGCGATGGGCATCGATTTTAAACCGCAGACCATCGCAGCGGAGTAGGGTCGCTCGCTTCGCCTGCCGGCGGCGCTCCCCGTGCCGTCGGCCATCCCCAAATCCCAACGGATCGCTTCCGGCGCAAACCCGATCGCGCCGGGCGGTCAACCTCACTCTGGAGTCAACGATGTCCAACCCGATTGCACCAAAACTCCTGGCGGAGTTCATCGGCACCTTCGCGTTAATATTCATCGGCGCCGGCGCCGGGGCCGTGGTCGGCGATGGTGTCGGCCTGCCCGGTCTCGCCGCGATTGCCGTTGCTCACGGTTTGACCGTCATGGTCTTCGCCTTCGCCTACGGCTCCGTGTCGGGCGGCCATTTCAACCCCTCCGTTACTGTGGGTGTGCTCGCCGCCGGCGCCATGCGTGTCGGCGAGGCGGCTAGCTATATCGTTAGTCAGCTCATTGGCGGTATTGTCGGCGCGCTCTTGTTGCGGGCTGTATTAGGCGGTGCGGAGACCGGCCTCGGCACCCCCGCACTCGCGCACAATGTCGCTTTGGGTGCCACGACCCTCACGATCACGGCTCGGGCCGGCTTCATGATCGAGGCCATCCTCGCCTTTTTCCTGGTCACTGTCGTGCTCAGCACCGCGGTGGCGGGCCGCGCCGGCATCCTCGCGCCGTTGGCGATCGGGATGACCCTGACCCTCAACATCATCATGGGTGGCGCGCTCACGGGCGCCGCCTTCAACCCGGCGCGGGCGCTTGGCCCGATGATCGCGACCGGGAATTTCAACGATGCCTGGCTGTATTTGACGGCCCCGATCGTCGGCGCCATCGTCGCTGCGATTCTACACACGGGCCTCGGCCGGCTCGTCCACGACCGGATGCCGTCAGCCAGCGCCGCCCGGGACGCCCGCCGAATGAGCCTCTTTCGATACACGTGTTCGGAGATCAGAGGAGATTGCGCCTGCTGCCGATCGGCAGCAGGCAGATCGCTACGTCCTTCGACGATGTCGTTTGCGAGCTGCGTCGCGCGCCACAAAGGGCGGCCTAGCGGTGTGCGCTATCGCGTGGCGTCCGCAACCCCGACCGCTTTAATCGAGACAGCGACGGTAATAGCTCGGAGTTTCGCCGGTCAGCCTGTGAAACGCGCTGGTGAATGTGCTGGTATCGCTGAAGCCGACCTCAAGTGCAATCGCCGTCACCGACCGTTCGCGATTCGCCAATAACTGCTTGGCCCGTTCGATTCGCCGGGTCGCGTGATATCGGTGCGGCGGCAGGCCGAACGAACGTTTGAACGAGCGGGAGAAATGATACGGACTGAGCCGCGCCAACTCGGCCAGTGTCGCAAGCGGAATATCGTCGGCGACATGCTCCTCGATGTAGGCGGCCACCCGCTTCTGTTGCCAGGCAGCAAGGCCGCCACGGCTGACCGGCTCGTGGGGTTCCGTGCCACCGTTGATGCGAACGAGTTCATGCGTCAGCACGATGCCGAGCGCTTCGGTGTATTGCCGATGCGCCGTGTCCGCGTTCTCGATCACCGACTTGAGCTTGAGAGCGGTTTGCCAGAGATCCCGATCGTAAAAGAACAGGCGCGGCTTGAATTCGATCTCGTCAAATCGCAGCGCGGGATCGGCGAGAGGCCCGCGCGGATCAATGTAGAGGTAGGTTGTGTGCGTCAATGCGCGAGGTCTCTGCCATCCGCGGAAGTCGTGCCCGGCGGGAACGAAAGTCAGCTTGTGCGTGAAATCGCGCAAGGTCGACCGCGGCAGGCCTTCAACAAACGACTCCCCATCGTAGCGCTCGGCGACTTCTGCCGCGATTAGCAGGTGCCATGGAGCCCGGAATCCATATTCAAACTGCGTGTGCCGCATGATCTGGACCGTCTCCCCGCGAAACCCCGACCAGGTCGTGGAACGGCGCTCGGCGATCTCAGGCGGGGAGATATTGACGAGCGGACGTGGCGGAGGTGGAAGGGCAGCGGGTTGATTCGGCGTCGATTGGACGGAACTGGCCATTGTTCGATCTCCACTCGCTTGATGCCCGTTTGACCCCAGTGGTTGTTGGTAGGGGCTCGATCAGCAATCCCGGGTTGTATGTGACCGACGATCCGGGGCGAAGGAACAGGCTTCCAAACACGGCAACCTCGCCGTCGCCTCGGTCTCGATTGGGCAAAATCGCACGCGCTCCATATCGGCCAGACGCCGATGCGCCCATGCAGGCGATACTTTGGGACACACTGCCCATCGGAGAGGCTTCAAGTTGGTTCAGGGAAAACGAGGCGAGCCTCGAAACCGCTGACACGACCCATGACAGGGGAAATGAGGGTCAGGCTGCCGCCAATCTGCCTCATAACGCTATCAACAATGGCGAGCCCAAGACCGCCGCCAGCACCGACCGAGCATCCACGAACGAAGGGCTTCCTCAGCGTCTCGAGGATCTCCGATTGAATGATGGCACCGCCGTTCAGCAGGCGAATCTGCCGGTCTGGGCCTACAACGAGCTCGATCGACTCATCGGGGGCACCGTAGCGCACCGCGTTCTCGATGAGGTTACGAAGCGTGATGCCGATGATGTCCAATTCACCCTGTACGATGAACTCGTCCGGACCGTCCGCGGTGACCACCAGCCGGTCTCCGACGTCTTCGCGCCGGCGGAACTCATCGACGAGAATCTGTACGACCGTCATGATGTCGACGCGCTCCCGCTGCATCCCGACACCGGCGCCGCTGCGCGACAGTTGCAGCAACTTCTCGGCAAGGC
The DNA here is from genome assembly GCF_054056355.1 of Bradyrhizobium sp. USDA 3364. Classification (NCBI taxonomy): domain Bacteria; kingdom Pseudomonadati; phylum Pseudomonadota; class Alphaproteobacteria; order Hyphomicrobiales; family Nitrobacteraceae; genus Bradyrhizobium; species Bradyrhizobium sp. USDA 3364. The sequence goes on along the minus strand of NZ_JBSRYG010000002.1, from coordinate 2,045,639 downwards.
TGCTGAGCCCCTTGATCTGGACGACGATGCGGGTCGAGCGTTCGGCGTGCTGCGTTCCGGCGAGCTGGGCCGACAGCAACTGCATCTGCGCCAGCACAGCCGCAATCGGCGTCCGCAACTCGTGGGCGCTGTTCGCCGCGAACTGGCGTTCAGTCGCCAAGGCGCGCTCTAGCCGTTCAAGGAGGCGGTTGACCGCTGCCTGAATCGGAGCGAGCTCGGTCGGTAGCGCCATGTCGGAGATTTGCGACAGATTAGAGCCGTCGCGACGGCTGATCTCACCCCGCAGCTGATCCAACGATCGCATGCTCCGAAAGACCGCCCAGCGGATCAGGAACCACAACAACGGCAGGAACAGCAGCAGCGGCCCGACGGTCAACGCAGTTGCCCGCCACAGCGACTCGGCACGGTGCGCCCTGGGCTCTGCAACTTCGATGAAATAGCCATCGGCGGCAGCGGGCTGCGCATAGATGCGATACTGCGGCGTGTCGTGGAATCCCGCCTGACGCGGCACCGGAAACGGTGTCTCAGGCGCATTCTCCGAGCGCATCGCGATTTCGCCGGTCGGTCCGACGATCTGATAGGCCAAGGCCCGTGGATCCATCGTGGCAACTAATTGCTTCGCCATTCGCTGCATGGCCTCTGGCTGCCGCACGGCCTCGTAGGTGGCCGGCAAGAGCCGCTGCGCGACCTCCTCGATCGCATCATCGAGTCTTTCGTTGATCTCAAACACCGTGAGCGTGCCCGCGGCAATGCTGCCGAGGACCCACAAGGCTGCCATCGACGACGCCAACAACCAGATCAGGCGTGAAACGAGGCTTCCTTGCGCCATGTTTCACTCTCCCAAGCGGTAGCCGAGACCGCGTACCGTTCGAATGAAATCTCGCCCGAGCTTGCGGCGGACGCGGCTGACATAGACCTCGATCGTGTTGCTCTCGATCTCCTCGCCAAAAGCGTAGAGCGCATCCTCGATCTGCTCTTTCGACACGATTGACCGTCGCCGCTGCCCCAACACCTCGACCACAGCCCATTCCCGCGCACTGAGTTCGACAGGCCGCCCACCCAATCGCGCGACTTTGGGTTCCCACTCCAATTCGACCGGGCCGATCTGGAGGATCGGCACCGCCTTTCCGAAATACCGGCGGCTGACGGCCTCCAGACGTGCATTCACTTCGTCGAGGTCGAAGGGCTTGACGATGTAGTCGTCGGCGCCCGCTTTCAACCCCTCGATTCGGTCACTGACGAGGTCGCGCGCGGTGAGGATGACGACTGGCAGCGCCTCACCACGGCGGCGAAGTTTTCGCAGGAAATCCAGGCCGCGCCCATCCGGCAGGTGCAGATCAAGCAGCAGCGCGTCATAGGAGACCGTGCGCACCGCATGCTCAGCCGGCTCCAGCCGTTCGAACCAGTCGACGGCATGTCCCGCCGCTCGAACATGCTCCTGCACAGCCGATCCGAGATGCGGCTCGTCCTCAATCAGCAAGACTCGCATGGTCCGCTCACGATCCTCATGAAACGTGGTTGAAGGAGAAAGCTGAAGCCAACCTGAACGTCACAGAGATAGTCTTCAGGCCAGCGTCAGAAAAGCCCGCTAACGATCCCGACCAACGGGTTTCGTCGGAGCGGGAAAATGATTGATACAAGCCTATCACGCACAGTTCACGCTTTCGCGATCAATGGGTCGGAGGCCGGCCATGGCCCGTTGCCTCTTTGTCGGACATTGGCGGTGACGAAGCATCGATTGCTCTTCAGCGCCGCGATGGTCGCTATCGCCTTGGCCGCGGGATTTGCGGCGGGCCGCTCGTTGCCGTCCGCCTCGATCGCGGCGCCGGTGAGCGTCCCGGCGGCAGCTGCCGCTGATCCGGGGCTGCCAGTCACAATTACTCTCTCCGAGCCGAAGCTTGCGAACCTGCAATTACAGATCGAGGAGGCGAAGTCCGGTCCGCTGGTTCAGGCCGTGTCGGCGACGGGTAGCGTCGGCTACGATCAGCTCCATGTTGCCCGCATCAGGCCCGTGGCGCGCGGCCGGATCGAAGCGCTCCATGTAACCGCCGGCGATCGGGTCGTAGCAGGTCAGCGGTTGGCGGTCCTCGACAATTTCGACCTCAGTGCCGCCCATAGCAGGGTTCTGAGCGCCGAGGCGGCGCTCGGTCAGGCGCAAGCGCAACTCAGAGCGGCAAATGCCGCTTACGACCGCGCGACAAACCTCATTCGTAACGACCTCGTGACGCAGGCCGAGGTCGAGGCTCGGCGCGCCACCGTCGCCACCATGGAAGCCGATCTCCGCACCAAGCAAGCCGAGTTGCAGCGGTACCGGGAGGAAGAGGTGCGGCTGCTACCGATGCGGCCCGCCGCCACAGGCGCAAGCCCCTCCAGCGATCAGCCGACGCTCGGCTCGCGGGGCGCCATCGTCGCGCCATTCGCCGGCGTGGTTGATTCGGTCTCTGTGGCGAAAGGAGAGATCGTCGATCCGGCGGCGTCGATATTGACCGTGTCGGATCTCTCGACCGTCTGGGTCCAGGCCGACGTAGCAGAGAGGGATCTCGGCGCAGTCAAGGTGGGCGATGCGGTCGAGGTGAGAGTGCGTGCCTTTCCAGGTCGCGTTTTTACCGGCCGTGTCACCTACATCCCCAACCAGATCGAGACGACGACGGGGATGGCCAAGGTGCGCTGCGAGATCCCCAACCTGGACGGCGCGATGCGCGTCAATATGTTCGCCACCGTCACCATCCTCTCACCACAGGGCGGCGACGCTGTCTTGGTGCCGAGCGAAAGCCTGCAGCAACTCAACGGGCAGAGCATCGTGTTCATTCCGACAGGAGATCGCCAGTTCGCCTGGCGTGTGGTTCGTACGGGCCCGGTCGCAAACGGAAAGACCCAGATCACGAGCGGGCTCGCGGCTGGCACCGCAGTCGTCGGCGAGGGCAGCTATTGGCTCAAGGCGGCTCTGATGCAGTCCACCATTCCGGACCAGGGCTAGGGGAGACATTACCGTGATCAACAGGATCGTCGATGCCGCCCTCGGCAACCGCATGCCCGTCCTCATCCTCATCGCCGGGCTTGTCGCGGCCGGCCTCCTGAGCATGCAACGCCTGCCGTTTGACGCCGATCCGGACATCTCGCCGCTGCAAGTGCTGGTCACCACCCCCCGCACCGGGGCTCGCCCCCATGGACGTGGAGCGTTCGATCACCACGCCGATCGAACTCGCCCTGCAGGGCCTCCCGGGCATGACGAGCTACCGCTCGATCTCGCGCTACGGGCTGTCCGTCATCTATGTGAAGTTCGCCGACGGCGGCGACATCCTGACCGACCGCACGCTGGTTGCGCAGCGGCTGAGCCAGACAGCGCTGCCGGCAGAGGCAGGAACGCCGAGGCTTGGCCCACTCTCCGACGGCCTCTCCGAGATCTACCAGTTCAGGGTCGAGGGCAATAACCACTCGCTCATGCAGTTGCGCTCGATCCTGGATTGGCAGGTCGCGCCGCAGCTCAAGCTGGTCCCGGGCATCACCGAGGTCAACGTCAACGGCGGCGAACTCAAGACCTACGAGGTCCGGGTTTCCGAGAGCGCGTTGACGCACTTTGGCTTCTCGATCGAGGACATCTACAACGGGGTGGCGCAGAACAACCGCGCCATCGGCGGTGCGACGCTCGCCCGCAACGGTGAGCAGGCCGTCATCCGTGGCGAAGGATTGCTGGAATCGATCGGCGACATCGGCAACATCGTGCTGCGTACCGCAACCGGCGGGGCGCCGCTCTACCTCAAGGATGTCGCGGAAGTTGTCGAGGCGCCGATGCCGCGGCTCGGCGCGGTGACGAGCCAGGGCGACGGCCAGGCCGTGGTTGGCGTCGCGTTGATGACGCTGGGCGAGAACACGCGCGTGGTTGCTGAGCGGCTGACCACAGCCGTGCAGCAGATCAACAAGACGCTGCCGCCTGGCGTGAGCATCGTTCCCTACTACAATCGCGCTGATCTGATCGACCGCGTCCTGCAGACGGTGGCCCACAACCTGGCCGAAGGCGCCTCCCTGGTCATCATCGTCCTGTTGTTGCTGCTGGGCAATTTCCGCGCTGCCGTCATAGTGGCGCTGGCTATTCCGCTCTCGATGCTGGCCGCCGTCACTGCGATGTACTTCGCTGGGTTGTCGGGCAACCTGATGAGCCTCGGCGCCATCGATTTCGGTCTGCTGGTTGACGGCGCGGTGGTGATGATCGAGAACATCGTGCGCCGTCGCGCAGAGGCGCCATCTTGCCCGGCCGAGCAGGTGGTACGCGAGGCCGCGCACGACGTAGCGCGCCCGGTCGCCTTTGCGGTCGCAATCATCACCTTGATCTATTTGCCGATCCTCAGCCTGCAGGGCGTCGAGGGCAAGATGTTCCGCCCGATGGCGCTCACCGTGATGTTCGCGCTGGCCGCGTCGCTGGCGCTGACGCTCACGCTGATGCCGGTGCTCGCTTCGTTCTTCCTGCGCAAGCCGGTCGCCGAGCGGGACAGCCGCATCATCGGCGTGGCTCGGAGCAGTTACGCGCCAGTGCTCGCGAGGACGATGCGCCATCCTGGAATCACCATTCTCGTGGCGACCGTGACGCTGGGTGGCGCCCTCGTGGTCGGCTCCCGTCTCGGCGCAGAGTTCCTGCCGCGCCTGGAGGAAGGCGCGCTCACCGTCACCACCACCAAGCTGCCCGGCATCTCGCTCGAATCCGCCATCGCCACCCAGACCATGGTGGAGAAGACGCTGACGAAATTCCCCGAGGTGCAGAGCGTGACTACGCTCGGTGGCAGTTCGGAGATCCCGACAGATCCGATGGGGGTCGAGCAAAGCGACACCTTCATCATTCTCAAGCCAAAACCGGAATGGCGCACCGCGCAGACCGAGGCCGGGCTGATCGAAGCGTACAAGGAGGCTTTGGATCAGAGCGTGCCCGGCATTACGCAAAGCTGGGCGCAACCGATCGAGATGCGCATGGACGACCTCTTGCAGGGTGTGATGGCCGACCTCGCGATCGCCATCCACGGGACCGACACGGCAACACTCCACGACCTCGCCGACCAGGTTGCGCGCGTGGTCTCGGCCGTTCCTGGGGCGGCCGACGTGCAGGCAAAACAGACGGTCGGGCAGCCGTATCTCCGCGTCATCGTCGATCGTGATGAGATCGCGCGACGCGGCTTCAATGCGACCCAGGTGCTCGACCTCGTCGAAGCGCTGGGCGGACGCACCGTCGGCACCATGAAAGATGGCGACGAGCGGTACAATATCCGCGTCCGGCTCGCGCTGCGCGACCGCGACAGCATCGACCATATCCGGGCGCTGCGCGTGAACAACGGCGCCGGCGTCTCAGTTGCCCTCGGCGATCTGGCCGACATTCGCTGGGAGCCCGGCCCAGCCCAGATCGAGCGCGAGGAAGGCAGGCGTGTTGTCAAGGTGCAGGCCAATGTGCGCGCGCGGCCGCTCGTCAACTTCGTGGCCGACGCGCAGCAGGCGGTCGCGGCCCAGGTCCGCCTGCCGCCTGGCTATACGATTTCTTGGGGTGGCAGCTTCCAGGACTTGCTGCAAGGCATGGCGCGGCTGTCCGTCGTGGTTCCCGTAGCCCTGGCCGTCATCCTCCTGTTGCTCTATCTGATGTTCGGCAGCGCTCGGCTTGCGACGCTGATCTTTTTCAACGTGCCGTTTGCGGCGGTGGGCGGAATTTTCGCGCTCGCGCTGCGCGGCATGCCGTTCAGCATCTCCGCCGCGGTCGGCTTCATCGCCCTGTTCGGCATCGCCATTCTGAATGGCGTGGTGATGGTGAGCTACATGGAGGAACGTCGCAGGGAAGGGCTCTCTGCTGCAGTCGCGGCTTGGCAAGCTGCGATGACGCGGCTCCGCCCGGTGTTGATGACGGCGACCGTTGCCAGCCTCGGCTTCCTGCCAATGGCACTTTCGGCGAATTCCGGCGCCGAAGTGCAGCGTCCGCTGGCGACGGTCGTCATTGGAGGCCTGATCAGCGCGACGGTGCTCACGTTGCTGGTGCTTCCTGCGCTTTATCCCTGGTTTTGTCCGGCGCGCTCTTCCGAGCACGCTACCGCACGTCGACGCCTTTTTCGTGCCGCCGTTTCTTCGACAAAGCTTCACGAAGGGCTAACTCGGTCCTAAGGCAATTGCGCAAAGCTGTATGAACTGGGCGAGGGGCCGGCGAAACACGAAGCGCCCCAAACTACCGGAAGTGGACACGATCATGAACAATTCCTTCGAAGCATCCGAGCTTTCGTCTGTTCAACTGGAGGGCACCGCTGTCGTGGGCCCGGACGGCGATCGAATCGGATCGATCGAAAGTGCCGCCATCGACCAGACAAGTGGCTCCCTCTCGTACGTGGTGATGGCCGTCACACGATACGGATTCGTTACGGCACGGTATATGCTTCCTTGGCATCGCCTCGACTACGACCGCCAACTCGCCGCCTATCGGGTGGATCTTACGCATAGGCAGTTGAAGGCTGCTTCGCTTCCCCAGCAGCCCTTCGGTTGCGGGCTTTGACCGACGTCGACGACCGACGTGCGGGGCCCGGCCAATCCGGCGAGCGCGCCTGTTGGCGGCGCATGGCAGCCAGATAATGTTCCGGTCCCGAAGCTAAGTCAGTCCTAAGTCTGATCAACCAGGATTTGACGACTGCGCACTTTCGAGCACGATGAATGCAGCCTTTACCTGATACGGAAGGACCCACCGGAGCTGTGCTAGACCATCGCAACTGGCTGTTCCATCTCGTAGGCGAGACACGTTACCTTCCCCGAAACGGCCGGTCTCGTGAGGACTGACGCCTTCGGTCATTGGAAAACCTGTCGCGATCGGTAGTCGAGAGCAGAAGTGCGCCGCTTAATCATAATCATAGCCCTGCTCGCCGCCGGAGCCGCCACCGTGTCGATCGACACCCGCTGGTCGGGTCCGTCGATCTCGCAATCGGTCGCACAGGGTAATACGCAGGCGATCCCTGTCGTGACTGACAAGGCGAGGCACGCGGATGTTCCGATTTACCTCAGCGGTCTGGGGACGGTTCAGGCGTTCAACAGCGTCCTCGTGACATCGAGGGTCGACGGCCAGATTGTTAAAGTCAGGTTCGAAGAGGGAGGGGATGTCCACGCGGGGGATATATTGGTCGAGATTGACCGGGCTCCTTTCGAAGCTGCGCTGGCCCAGGCCGAAGCCAATAAGCTCAGAGACCAGGCTCAACTCGACAACGCCCGACTCGATTTGGCCAGGTACACCAATCTCGCGAAAACCGGCGCAGCCACCACACAGCAGCTCGACACGACCCGAGCCTTGGTTGCGCAGACCGAAGCAAGCACTAAGGTCGACCAGGCGCTGATTGACACTGCACGGGTGCAATTGAATTACACCAGCATCCGTTCGCCGATAGAAGGCCGCGTCGGACGGCGCCTGCTCGATGCAGGCAACATCGTGCGGGCAACCGATACGACGGGCATCGTCACCGTCAACCAAATCCACCCCATCTTCGTGAGCTTCGCGCTGCCCGCCGATACGCTGCCGCAACTCCGCGCGGGGTTGAAGGATGGTAATGTCATCGTAACAGCGCTCGATCGCGACGGGCGGGCTCTTGCTACCGGCGCGCTCGCCGTCATCGACAATCAGATCAATCCGGCCACGGGCACGATCAATTATAAGGCGAAATTCGACAACGCCGATGACCCTCTATGGCCAGGACAGTTCGTCAACCTTCGCATCCAGCTTGCGATCCGCCGCAACGTGATCGCGGTACCGGTGACCGCGGTACAGCAGGGTCCCGACGGACCTTACGCTTTCGTCGTCGGTGACGACCGTACCGTGCAGAAGCGGCCGCTTAAGGTCGGCCGACTCAACAAAACCACCGCCATCATTGACGATGGGTTGCAAGCGGGTGAGCAAATCGTGACCGACGGTCAATATCGAATTCAGGCCGGAAGCAAAGTCGAAGTCACGGCACAAGCGGCATCCTCTGCCGCGACTGGTCCTGCAAATTCGCCATGAACGTTTCAGCCCCTTTTATCGTTCGGCCGACTGCGACGACGCTGCTGATCATCGGCCTGACCCTGCTTGGATTGGTTGCCTACTTCCTGCTGCCGATCGCGGGCGTGCCCCAAGTCGATATCCCGACCGTCCAGATATCGGCAAAGCTGCCCGGGGCGAACGCGGAGACCATGGCAACATCGGTGGCAGCGCCGCTGGAGCGGCAATTGTCGCTGATTTCGGGGGTAACCTCGATGAGCTCCGCGAGCTCGCTCGGTCAGACGTCGATCCAGGTGGAATTCGACCTCGGCCGCAGCCTCGATGGCGCTACGCAGGATGTGCAGTCGGCGATCAACGCCGCCGGCGGACAATTGCCGAAGAATCTGCCCAATCCGCCGACCTATGAAAAGGTAAACCCAGCCGACGCGCTGCTGATGTCGATTGCAATCATGTCGCCCGACCTACCGATCGCGAAGGTCGACGACTATGTCGAAAACTACCTCGCCCCCCAGATTTCGCGCATCTCCGGCGTCGGGCTGGTCGATTTTCACGGTGAACAAAAGCCCGCTGTGCGCGTGCAGATCGACCCGAGCGTAGCCGCGGCCATGGGTTTGAGCCTGGAAGACGTCCGTGCGGCCATCGGCACCGCAACCGTCAATGCTCCGAAGGGCACGTTGGACGGCCAAAGGCAGTCGTTGACGCTGGATACGACCGACCAGATTTTCGACGCCTCGGCTTTCAGTTCGGTGATCGTCGCCTATCGCAACGGAGCGCCGGTCCGGATCAGCGACCTCGGCAAGGCCGTTAACGGCGTCGAAGACGTTCGTCAGGCCGCATGGCTGAATGGCGAGCGGGCCATCGTCATCGATGTGCACAAGCAGCCCGGCTACAACGTCAACCAAACCGTCCAATTGGTAAAAGATGCGCTGCCGGCCCTGCAGCGCACCCTGCCGCCTTCGATCGTAGTGCAAATTCTGGGCGACCGCACCCAGACGATCCGAGCTTCGGTCAACGACGTGCAATTTACCATGGCCATCAGCATCGGCCTGGTGGTACTGGTGATGTTTGTGTTCTTGCGCAACGCGCGCGCGACCCTGATTCCGAGCGTTACCATCCCGGTCTCCCTGCTGGCGACCTGCGCGGTGATGTACCTGCTCGGCTACACCATCGACAATGTATCGCTGATGGCGCTTACCATCGCGGTCGGCTTCATCATCGACGACGCCGTGGTGATGGTGGAGAACATCATTCGCCATATCGAAGCCGGTAAGAGCCCGTTGCAGGCCGCGCTGATCGGAGCACAGGAGATCGGCTTTACCATCCTGTCCATGACGTTTTCGTTGATCGCGGTGTTTCTGCCGTTGCTGTTGATGGGCGGGCTGATCGGGCGATTGTTCCGCGAATTCGCCGTCACCGTCAGCGTCGCCATCGTCATCTCTGGAATTGTCGCCCTGACGCTGACGCCGATGATGTGCGGCTGGCTACTGCGGCCGGACGACAACCACGGTCACCCGAAGGCTGCCGGAAGGATCGAGACCTGGCTCGATACTGCTTTCACCAGATCGCTGGACGCATATGCGGCCAGCCTGCGCTGGACGCTGCGGCACCGACTGACCACGATGGCCGTGATGGCGGCAACGCTTGCCGCCACCGCATTACTCTACATCGCCATTCCAAAAGGATTCTTTCCGCAGCAGGATAACGGCACCATCCAGGGAACCGCCGAAGCCGCCCAGGACATTTCCTACACCGCCATGGTGCAACGCGTGCATGAGCTGGCCAAGGTGGTGATGGCCGATCCGGACGTGCAGACGGTGTACTATTGGGTCGGTTCCAATCCAACCGTGAATAGCGCCCGCCTGATGATCGATCTCAAGCCGCTCAGCCAGCGCAAGGCGAGCGCCACCGACGTCGTCAACCGGCTGCGCAAAACCACCGCCAAGGTACCGGCGATCGCGTTCTTCGCCCAAGCCCGCCAGGACGTGCAGATCGGCGCGCGCGTCAGCAAGACCCAATATCAATACACGCTGCAGGATCCCGATGTCGCCGAGCTGTTCAAATGGGCCCCGATCATGCTGGCGAAGCTCTCCTCGCTGCCAGAGCTGCAGGACGTGACCGGCGACCTGCAGGCGACCGCGCCGCGCATGATGCTGAAGATCGACCGGGACGCCATTGGCCGGTTGGGAATTTCACCGCAGGCGATCGACGATACGCTTTACGACGCCTTCGGACAGCGGCAGGTGGCGACCATTTTCGGTCAGCTGGACCAGCACCGCGTGATCCTCGAAGCTACGCCCGGCGCCCAGGAAGACGCATCCTCCCTGGAGAAACTTTACGTGCCGTCGGCGACGGCGCAGATGGTGCCGCTATCGGTGCTGACGAAATCCGACATGTCGATCTCTCCGCTCACGATCAACCATCAGGACATGTTTCCTTCGGTGACGTTGTCGTTCAACCTAGCACCGGGACACTCGCTGGGCGAGGCCATCACCGCGATTCAGAACGCGGAACGAACCATTGCGAAGCCGGCCGCCCTTACGGCGCTCTACCAGGGATCGGCCAAGGTTTTCGAGACCTCGCTGGCCACCCAGCCCTACCTGATCGCAGCGGCGATCGTCGCGGTCTACATCGTGCTCGGGGTGCTCTACGAAAGCTTCATCCATCCGATCACGATCCTTTCGACGCTGCCCTCGGCAGGGGTCGGAGCTTTTCTGGCGCTGATCGCTCTCGGCTATGATTTCTCCTTGATCGCGCTGATCGGCGTTATTCTCCTGGTCGGGATCGTGAAAAAGAACGCAATCATGATGATCGACTTTGCCCTGGTCGGGGAGCGGCAGCGGTATCTGACGGCGGAGCGATCCATTTACGACGCATGCCTGATGCGGTTTCGTCCCATCATGATGACGACCATGGCGGCCTTGCTCGGCAGTCTGCCGTTGGCACTTGGATCGGGCGCGGGCTCGGAATTGCGCCGCCCGCTCGGCATCGCCATCGTCGGCGGACTATTGCTGTCGCAGTTCCTGACGTTGTACACAACCCCGGTCATCTACATTTATTTGAGCAAGCTCACGCGTCGGGCGCATGGTGATCGGCTACCCAGGTTCATTCAAGGGCCGAGGAACAGGGTGACATCGTTGCGAGCCGCGCGGCAGAATAAGAACCCCGTCGACGGTGGATAGGGGCTTCAGGTGAGGCAGTGCTGATCGGCGATCCGAAAATCGTCGATGTTCATACGTTCAACGATCACAGGGTCACACTGGAGCCGTTGAACCTCGGAGCGACAAATCTAATTTTCGTTGATGACAGAAGCATTGCGATCATCAATTTAAGTATCGTAGTCGTAGGCCCAAGCGATATTTGAATGATATTCATCGTTAAACAACGCACTGTGCGTCGTTCACGAATGGGGCGGTCGTCGTGGTATATACAGATCAAACTCGGCGCCCTTCGACCCCCACACTCCGCCGGAGCCACCTTCCCGGTAGGCCCAGTTCCGGAAGCTGATGGGCTCTATGTCTCTTTCGGATCAATCTCGTCGGTTTGCCCTTAAGTCGGTGACTTCCGGCTCACCCTCGACTCCGGACATGTCGCTATAGCGCTCGCCAATTGACGCGATGGGCCACCCGACCGACATCGGTATTCCTATTGCCGGTGGATCAGGCGTTCAGGTTACGTCGGATTTTGTCTTCCGGTTGCCTTGAGGGCTTGGGTCAATTCTCGGACATCTTTCAACTCTTCAAGTCCATCGACGAGCGACACGACGCGCTCTGCGCCGACCTTGCCAACGACAGGAACCGCGAAGTTCATGAATTTGCGTTCGAGTGACGATCGCGACAGCGGGCGTTCCGCGTCGCCTTCGGGAACTTCCACCGTCTCACGCAAAGACTGACCGTCTGCGAAGACAATCTCTATGCTCGCACCGCGCCCCTTGGGGAGCTTGGCGATGAGTGCCTCTCCGGGCTTCACTGACGTCTTTTCCACCAGCGCCATCACGTCCTGGGACCGCCAGCGATCTTTCTCGAATTGAGCGACGGTCACATCGCCGTCGAGAAGGGCCATGGCGAGGCAGGTGGGCAGACTGTGATCGGCGGTACCCTTTGTCTGCGGTTTGAATTTCGCCGGATCCGCAACACGTTCAATTATTCCCGGATAGCTCTCAACCGTGATCGCCCGGATATCCTGTCCGCGACCTTTGATCTTTCCAGAGAGTGATGCGCCAGCCTCTGCCACGGCTTGCAACTCAATCTGAATCGGGAAGCGTTTGAATGCCACCCGGGGCAGCCGGTATCGCGCAAGCTCCAGATCAACGGCCAACCCCTCCTTGACCGGTTTCATTTTTGACGCCAGCCATTCCAGCGTGCCGGAAGGGCCGGTAAAGCCCTGGGCGGCGAGCCGCGTCGCGAAAACGCCGTCAGCCGCCGTGGCGGCAAGTCCCATGGCTTTCATCATGCTAATCGCGCCGCTATTCACTACAAAACTCGTGAAGCCACGTGCGCCCGATATTCCAACCGCATTTGCGAGGGCTTCCTTGGGAAGCCCCCAGATCTTGCCCGCAATCAGAGGGACGCCGTAGGAGGCCGCACACAAGGGATGGAAGCCACGTTCAATGAAGGAGATGGCGTCATTAACGCGCATGCTCGCCTCGTAGCCCGCGACCATCGCTTCGATGAGTTCGCGACCGGATCGTCCATTCTCCTCGCAGAGAGCAATCGCCGTCGGCAGCACCTCGCTCGGATGAAGTGGCTCGGTGCCGATATAGGTATCGTTCAGGTCGAGGGAGCGAACGAGAACGCCATTGACGAATAGCGCGCCTTCTACGGTGGCTGATCGCGGATAGCCGATCACCGTGGCTGTATTGCCCTCCCCGAAAGTCTTGCGAATTGTCGTCTCGGCTATATTTGCGGGCTCGGATCCTACTGATCCGAATGCGCATCCGAGAGTGTCGAGAAGAACGCGCTTGGCTGAGCCGATAACGTCAGCGGGCAGCGCTTGATATTTGATGGAAAGTGCAAATTCCGCAAATTTCTGCTCAAGCGTCGCTTTCTGTGGGTCTCCTTCGCCAGCGGCAAGCGCTGAACCGGCGAAGCGATAACCGTCGGACCGCACGCTCCCCAGAAGGAGACTCGCGGAAACGGCAGTTGCGGATCGCGCCAGAAATTCACGACGTTTCATGAAGCTCTCCACTATGAAATTGCTGCAACGGCACCGATCGGTAAGCGCTGGTTAGTAAGACCGCCAACGCGTGTAAGGGCTTGAACGAAATCGCGATAACCCTGATGGGGATTAAATTCAGAAATTGATAATGGGCCGCGCTCCGTCAAGGAATTGCGCCGTCAAGGAATAAGGGCAGCAGGAACGCGAAGCCAAAAGTACGCCCATGCCCCGACAACTCCAAGTACGAGCGAGCGCTACGGTTTTAGACAGCTCAATATGCCGGCTCCGGTCAATCTCATCGGTTTGGCCCTAAGTCTGTGACTTCCGGCTTACCCTCGACTCCCGACATTGTCGCTGCGCTGCGCCAACTGACGCGATGGGCCAAAAGCCGACCTCCATGACCCGCGATGTAGCCCAGCGAGTGAGCCTAGGACGCCCGTGTCAGGCGGGTCGCCAAAGCAGGCTCGAACCCGGCGAGCGATACAGCGCAGCGCCGTTGGTGTAGAATACCGCAAGAAGGGCACCGCCATGGCTACTCCCAAGCAGGGTCGCATCGATCGCCGACTAGCCGCCATCTTGGCCGCCGATATCGCCGGTTATAGCCGGCTCATGGGTATCGACGAACTCGGCACAGCGCGGGAACTCCGCGAACATCGCGAAGCAATCGATCCAATCATGGCGAGCCATGGCGGTCGCATCTTCAAGACAATGGGCGACGGTCTCCTGGTAGAGTTTCCTTCCATTGTGGCCGCGGTCGAGTGCGCCTTGGCGGTCCAGAATCTCATGGTGGAACGCAACGTCGATGTTCCGGATGATCGGCGAATGTTGTTCCGAATCGGTGTCAACGTTGGCGACGTGCTCATTGAGGGCGACGATATCATTGGGGATGGCGTCATTATCGCCGCCCGCCTCGAAGGCATTGCAGAGCCGGGCAGCATCTACATCTCCGACGCGGCGCATCAGCAGGTGCGCGACAAGCTTGATGTGACTTTCGAGGATAGAGGCGAGCACCAGTTCAAGAACATAGCGCGGCCGGCGAGAGCTTACCGGGTGCAGGGGGTAGGCGCGGCCGCAATCCCACTGCCGACACTCCCGCTTCCGCAAAAACCGTCCATTGCCGTGCTGCCATTCCAGAACATGAGTTGCGATCCCGCGCAGGACTATTTTTCCGATGGGATTGCCGAGGACATCATCACCGAACTGTCGCGGTTCCGATCGTTGTTCGTGGTCGGGCGTAATTCGTCATTCTCGCTGCGCGGCAAGATGGACGTTAAGGAAGTCGGCCGTCGGCTCGGTGCTCGATACGTGGTGGAAGGGAGCGTTCGCAAGGCTGATAAACGGGTGCGGGTCACGGTCCAACTCCTTGATGCGGCAAGTGGCAATCGCCTGTGGAGCGAGCGCTACGACCGCAACCTTGAGGACATCTTCGCCGTCCAGGATGAGATCACCCGGGCGGTTGTCTCGGCCCTGCCGGGCCGGCTGGAGGAAGCAGACCGCCACCTCGCCAAGCGCAAGCAGACATCGAATATCACCGCATACGATTTTGTCTTGCTTGGTAACGAACGGTGGCGGCGTTTGACACGCAAAGACCTTGCCGAGGCGCTGGACCATTTCCACAGCGCCATCGCCCTTGACCCACATTACGCGCGCGCCCACGCGAACGTGGCATGGACCCATGTCTGTAACGAATTCCTTGAGGCCGCGGATGCGTCATCGCTGGATGAGGCGCTGCGGCATATGGAGATAGCCCTGGACATCGACGACAGCGACGCCTGGTCTCACGGGGTCTTCGGACAATTGCTGTTCTTGCTCAAGCGGGACGACGAAGCTGAAATCCACTTCGAACGTGCGCTTGGGTTCAATTCAATCGACGCAGATGTCGCCGCCGTGTTCGCCAATATTCTTGTCTACTGGGGAAGGTGGCGAGAAGCGCTCACATGGATCGACACAGCCAAACATCTCAACCCGTTACCGCCCAATCTCTACCATTGGTATCACGCGCTTGCCCTCTATTCGGCACGCGAATACGAGCAAGCCATCAGAGCGCTCCGGGAGATGCGAAGCCCCGACCGCTGGTCGCATGGCCTCCTGGCCGCCTGCTATGCGCAGATCGACAGGCTCGACAAAGCTCGGACCGAATTGGACGCATTTGTCGGGGAATGGGAGCGCGAATTGAAGGAACGAGGCGAAGCACTGCCGCTGAGCCGTCTCGACCTTGCACTGTCGCGGGCGGATAGATATCGAGATCCTTCGGACCGCGAACACTTTCTTGAGGGTTTGAGGAAGGCCGGCCTAACGGATTGATTGCACGTTCCTCCCAAAGGATTGCATCTCACGCGCCGAGCCACAAACTACGCCAAGTCAGGGGCCCGCAGATCGTCTGGACTGTGGAGTGATCAGCGTGATCGCAAGTCCGACGAGGTGACCAAGTGGGAGGGAACGGGTAACCGCAACGTCAGCTTCACGCCTGACACCGGACTATCGATGGAGGCTCGACCCTTCCGAAAGGACCAACAACGGAAATGATCGCATCGGCTGCCGGCGCTCGAACTCGTGATTTCTGACGCTCGTGCCCCTTTTGGCGCAGAAGTCGCGTATTGCAGTAGGGCCGGAGAGCTCTCTCATGGCACGCAGGACCTGTTGACCGTTCTGCTGGAAAGCATCCGAGGCTATAAGAATCACGTTCAATCACTGCTTGGGAATGATGAACCATGATTGTGCGTGCAGATGGGCGGCGAGTGGGATGTTTGTGCACCAATCTTCCGTCAGATGATATCGCGTTGAACTAGAAAGTATTTTTGTCAGAGCGCGAAATCGCTGGGGTATGGGTTTGGGGCCGGGAGTCTGTGATCCAACGTGTCCTTCATCCTCGACAACGTCTAGTCATGCTGGGGATATTGAGAGCACGTTGGTTCACTACTAACTCTACACCATTCGGAAAAAATGCTCAAAAGCTGGATGCGTCCGGCTTTGCAATGGCTGACTCGTTCGTCTGCAAGGTTCGTGATCGTCGACACACAATCAGGTTGGATCGATCCCAGCGATCGAGCTCGTCGACCGGATAGAGAGGCACTTTGCCGATCTTGATGAACGACGGTCCGATTCGCAGGGATCGCCAGTTGCGGAATGTGCCTTCGCTGATTTGGCCACGATAGCGCTCTATAACTTCATCAATCGTTAGGTAGGCAGGGTTCGACACGGACACTCCTTGTAGCTGCAATCGTGCAACAGCCTGTTGCACGATTGGGGTGATCATCACGGTGGAAAGGGAGGTGTGATCGCTGAAGGGGAAGGCGTCGCGGCAGAGCCTGGCAGCCAGCTAAAGCTGATCGGGCTTATACGCCACTTGGGCGACGACTTTCGACGCGTCACGCCGGTTCTGAAATTTCCCGATAAGCGAACCACTACGGACCGTAGACCGTGGTTTCGCGGTAGAGGTCCCACATCCTGTCCTTTGTCGGCGAGAGCCGCTACAGCCGGACGTTCGTGCCGGCAGTGCCAGTCGGGCGATCTCGCTAACTGTCTCCATTTACAATCAGCGCCCGACAGAAGCCGCTGTTCCCCCGCGATTCGATCCTTTTCGCGCCATTGCTCATATTCATTTTGTTGCTCATCCTGAGGCGCTCTTCCTCGCGCTCTACATGGTCGCGTAAGAGCCTGATGATGGCCGGCAGCTCGGTTCCCTTGGCTTTCTCACGATCATAAATCGCCAGACAGGCCGGCTGCAGCTCTTCCTTGGGGCAGGAGAAATAGTCTTCGGAAGCTCGCATCGCTGGGTGACGTCGTTGTCAGCACCGGTCCAGGCAGCCCGTTCAGATAATCGCGCAGATCGTCGAATGGAATCCAACGAGCAATGGACATCGCGCCACGATCGCTGTTCTTAACAGGCGAGCATCCAACGAACCGTCAGTTGCCAAACCAATCTGCATTCGGCGAGGACTTTCTGCAGATTTGCTTACTCACTGGAATGAACCAGAGCGGGAGTTTCAGTCCCGGCGCACCTATCGCGCTGAAAAATAAGAAAGAACTGGCGCGCCCAACACGATCCGAACGTGTGCCCTTCCTTCCGACGGTGGTGGTCGCCCCCGTTAGCCCCGCCAATTTCGCAGCTATTTCCACCGATCGTAAGAAGCGGGCGCTCTGAGCCCTCTCAACCATCGACGCTTGCTAACCGCGGCTTGCTCTTCCGCCGCGACTGGCCCATTCTTGCTGAGATGCCGGAGCCGCTCCGTAAAGGTCCAGCAGATGCGCCATCGCGGCTCCCGGGAGGTCTTGACCCATGAGCTGCTCTTGTTGCGGTTCCGAGGTTCAGAGAGGCTTTGCTTTTTGCCCGAAGTGCGGCACGAAGCAGCCGAACATATGCTCCGGCTGCGGTTATGCATGTGCACCCGATTTCGCGTATTGCCCGAAATGCGGCGCCCTCGTCAGCGACGTTCCCAAAGCCGGCGGGCAGGCGGCGATGCAGACGAGCGGGGTGACAGTCCCGGTCAGGGCCTCCTCACCATCGCTCACCCCCGAATGCGATGGCCGACGCTCAACAAGCATTTCGACTGCAGTCAGATAAGATCGACAGCGAAGCCAACCGCCGTACCATTACCGTGCTGTTTGCCGACCTCAGCGGCTTCACCACGATGAGCGAGCGGCTCGACCCTGAGATTATGCAGACACTTCAGAACGAACTGTTCGAGGAACTGACGGCAGCGGTGCAAAGCCTTGGCGGGTTCGTGGACAAGTTCATCGGCGACGCGCTGCTCGCGCTGTTCGGTGCGCCGGCTGCGCACGAAGACGACCCGGAGCGGGCGGTCCGTGCCGCGCTCGACATGAACAGCCGGACGATGCGCCTCAGCGAACGTGCGAAAGCGTACGCCGGTTCACCGCTGCTGCTCCATGTCGGCATCAACACCGGACACGTCGTTGCAGGCGGATTGGGCGTAGGCGTTGCCAAGTCCTATTCAGTGACCGGCGACACGGTGAATACAGCGCAACGAATTCAGTCGATGGCGCCCCCCGGCGACGTGTACGTGGGGCCGCTGACCTACCGTTTGACCCGGCACGCGTTCTCGTATGAATCCCTTGGCGAGGTTGCGCTCAAAGGCAAGATGGGTAACGTGTTTGTCCATCGTTTGAAGGGGCCGCTCGACACACCGCGTGCCGCCCGAGGCCTCGACATGCTCGGCCTGAGTGCACCGCTGATCGGGCGCGACGCCGAGCTTGCCCGTTTGGTCGATAGCCTCGATCTCGCGTGCGGCGGCGCGGCGCAACTGGTCCGGTTGGTCGGCGAAGCCGGCATCGGCAAAACGCGTCTGGTGAATGAATTCGTTGCCAGAGCCCGCGATGAAGACCGCTTCACAGGCGTGGCGATCCGGCGCGTCGTCTGCTCGCCGCTAGGCGAACAATCCTACGGCACACTCGCCGCCGTGTTGCGCTGCGCCTACGGCATCGCCCAGAAGGCAACCATCGCAGAGGCCAAAGCCAAGTTTGCTGAAGCGCTGTCGGAGCTCGGCCTAGCGGCCGAGGAGGCCGATCGCCTGATGCCGCTCTATATCCACGTACTCGGTCTCGGTGACCCCGACGCCGCCTTGCAGCACGTCGAGCCCGAGCAGCTCCGGAGGCAGATATTCTTTGCGATCCGCACCGTCTTCGAACGGCGTCTGGCCCTGTCGCCGCTTCTGATCATTGTCGAGGATCTGCACTGGGCCGACGCGGTGTCTCTGGAAGCGCTGCGCTTCCTGATGGACCGGCTGGAGCGTACACGGCTGATGCTGCTGTTTACGCATCGGCCAATGTTGGAACTGGATCAGTTCGGCTCGGGACGAATCAGCCACACGACCCTTCGATTGCTTCCGCTTGGCGACGCTGACGGACGGCAGCTGCTCGAAGCCTATTTCAGCAACGGCTGGCGTGAGGCGCCGGGAAATCTGTTCGGTCTAATCCTCGAGCGCGCGAGCGGAAATCCGCTTTTCTTTGAGGAAATCATCCGTGGCCTCATCGAGGCTGGCAGCCTGGAGCGTGACGGTTCACAGTGGCGGATCAACTCGGACGAGGCCGCCGCAGATATCCCGGCAAGCATTCAGGCGCTCCTGTTGGCGCGCCTGGACCGGCTGCCGCGTGAGGTGCGACGGTTGGCCCAGGAGGCCGCGGTGATCGGCCCCCGCTTTGATGCGGCTCTTCTCGGTGCGACGGCAACCGAGCGGGGCAAGGTCGAAGCAGGGCTCGAACTTCTGTGCGACGCCGAGATCGTCGAGGAGGTCGCGGGCTCGAACTCGATTGCGCTGCGATCCTACCGTTTTACGCAAACCATGCTTCAGGATGTGATTTATCAAAACCTGCTTTTGCAGCGCCGGATCGAACTTCATGGACGGATTGGCGACGCTCTGGAGCAACTCTATGGCAACGAGCCCGAGCGGCTCGAAGACCTCATCCTGCTCGGACACCATTTCAGCCTGAGCGCGAGCAAGTCCAAAGGCGCGCGCTATCTGCGCGCCTCTGGCGATCGCGCACGCGCGACCTATGCCAACGATGATGCCATTCGTCTATATCAGCAGGCCCTCGCCCTGCTGTTGACCAGCGGCGAGCGGGAGCCGGAACGCCTGGTCCTGTACGAGCAGATTGCGGACCTCTGTGGCGTGGCCGGCCGGCGCAACATCGCCGAGGAGCACTATCAGAGCGCGCTGGAGGAGCACCGCGCTCAGGACGATCGCGTCGCCGAAGCCCGAATTCTTCGCAAGCTTGGCCGATTGCTGTGGGACGCCGGCAAGCGGATCAAGGCAGAGACGCATTATGCCGAGGCGGCGGAACTGCTTGGCGGGACCGACGCACCCATCGACTGGGCGCACCTCCTGCAGGAGCGCGGCCGCCTCGCGTTCCGCACGGGCGATCACGTGGCTGCCGCGAGATGGGCAGATGAGGCGCTCGGCTACGCCCGATCCGTGCCGACGGACGCGGGCCAGCAAACCCGGCTCGAGGCGGCGCGCGCCATCGCGGAGGCTCTCAACACCAAGGGGGTTGCACTGGCGCGGCTTGGGCGGCACCAGGAGGCGGTGCGCGAAGTGGAGCAAAGTGTGTCGGCCGCGGAAGCCGCCGGCCTTCTCAACGTGGCGTGCCGCGGCTACACCAATCTCGGTGTGCTCTACACGATTGTCGACCCGGCGAAAGCCGTGCAGGTTTGCCGGCGCGGGCTCGATGTTGCGCGTCGTATCGGTGATCTCGGCTTCCAGGCGCCTTCTCGCCAATTTTGCCGTTGCCTGCTGCACCTTCACGGACAGATGTACCGACGAGGGGGTGCCGGCTGCCGAAAAGGCGATCGAAATCGACCGTGCGCTCGATCAGCGCGAGCATCTCCCCGTGCCCTTGATCGTGCTCGGGCAAATCCATCAATGCCATTTCCGGCCGGATCTGGCCGCCCGATGCTACCATGAGGCTATCGCGGTGGCGGGCGAAACCGGCGAGCCGCAGCAGTTGTTTCCATGCTATGATGGCCTGGCGACGTTGAACCTTGATCGAGGCGACATGCCAGAGGCCGAGCAATACTTCGCGATGGCCCACGACGTCTGCGCCCGCCACGGACTTGATCCCGCCGGGCTGATCGTACTGCCATTTCTTGACTAGGCAATTTGAAGGAGTTCACCATGTCAGAACATCATGTTGATGGACCGCTTCAACCGGGCGATCGTGCACCGAACATCGTGCTGGACGCCATCACACGCGACGGAAAGATCGCGCTCGAAGATTTTCGCGGACATAGTCCGATATTAGTCGGCATGTATCGAGGCCTGCACTGCCCGTTCTGCCGGCGCCATATCGCAGCACAGGCGCAACTTGACGTCGCTCTGCGCGACAAGGGCGTCGAGAGCCTCACGGTCGTCAATACGCCGATCGAACGCGCGCGGCTCTACTTCCGCTATCATCCGTTGCCCAACCTGCTCGCCGCGTCCGATCCTGAACGGCTCTCGCACCGCGCGTTCGGCCTGCCCAATATCGAATTCACTGAGAAGGAGACCGAGTGGCCGCGCAAGGTCGGCATGGATGTGGTCATGAGCATGCAGGTTGACCTGCCCGGAGAATTGTCCGGACCGATGAATCGTTTGGCGGCTGCCGAGTACCTCAACAACAAGGACGGTTACGAGCTAACGGATGCGGATCAGCGCATGGCAGCAACCGGCCAGGGCCAGCTATTCGGGCAGTTCCTGATCGACCGTGAGGGGATCGTCCGCTGGACCTTTACCGAGGTTCCCGAAGGCGGCCAACGCATGTTCGCGGCGCCGAGCCCGCAGGAATTGATGTCGGCTGCCTCGCAGGTGGCAGGCTAACGTTCTGTAAATCGGCGAGCCGTTTGCGCCCTCCGATCAGCGTCCAACGCAGGCTCTGACGCAATCTTGGTGCAACTCCACTCTATTCTGCCCATAGCTTGACCCGGAGCAGATCGATTTTGCCGCGGCCGTACGCTTGCCGCCTGACGAGTTTGAGGCGGGTGATCTGCCCCTCCGTCTGTCCGTTGGACCAAGGTAAGGTGATCGCCGACCGAACCGCCGCTTCGTCTTTCGTGACGCCGCGGGCAAATGAGGCAACGAAACTGGCGCGAGCGCGCTCGATCCACGGTGACAGCTCGGCGGCGGCTCTGCGCCGGATTGTCAAATGGAATTCAGCGATGATCTCGCGTGCCTCGACCAGGGCTGGTACGCCAGCTTCGATCGCTGCGACAGTGACCGTCTCTGCCTTCCAGAGCATATCACGTCCAATCGTCATGAGACGAGCGATCGTTCTGGCCGACGGGATCCGGTGAAAGTTTTGTGCGTCGGCCTTTTCGAGCCGCCGCCTGCGTGTTGCCCATTCTGCGACGACACGAAGAGAGCCTCGGAAGCCGCGCGCCTTTAGGCGCCCCAAAGTCAGCGCCGTTTCGGCGGCCGGCGGCCCGTTGGTCGTCGAGCCATGGCAGGTGCTGATCGAGCGAACTCTGCCAGGTCCGGACATCGTGGCGTTCGCCACGGATCACCTGACGAACCAGCTTCCTGCTATGACCAGTCTGGCGCACGATCTGCTTAATCGGCGTTCCGCTTTTCGACAGGGCCAAGATCGTCGCATTAACCGGACGAAGCGATTGTAACAAGTGGTGCGGGGACCGTACTTCTCCGGCACATCGCGCCATGGCGCACCTGAACGCAGGACCCAAAAGATCCCATTGAGCACGCGACGGTCATTTACGCGCCGAACGCCGCGCGGCTTGTTCGGTAGCATCGGTTTGATGGCGGTCCATTCGTAGTCGCTGAGTTCGTAGCGCATGATTCGGGACTCCGGTCTCGAGCTTGAATCATGTCTCGGGCAGCGCCATCAACCCGCCATAACTTATGGCGCCTCCGCTAATGCTCTAACTTTCGTTTTCGGACCTGGCCGGACTTGCTTCTCGCTCGACCGGGGCGCGAATGACACAAAGTGGCACCCACTAGACGCAAGTGCGTCCGACGATGACCGTCTCGCCGATCTCGAAGCTCATCAGATCCTCGCCGACTTCAAGCGGTCACCGCATAGGTCTCGCGCGTCGCCGCGATCAGTTCGTCAACAGTCGGTGCCGTCACCGTGTCGCTGGCGAGCATAACGAGGTGCGTGAAAGCTGCGAGTTTCGGCTGCGTCTCGGTAAACAGGCGACCGGCTTCTTGCGGTGAAGTATGGTGATTGACGATGCGCTGGATGTAGGCTTCGCCCAGCAGCTCCGGCCGCGCCATCGCGACCTCGTGCACCAGCAGGTCGGCGCCCTCGCCGTAGCGCAGAACGTTCGCGTTATAGCGGGTATCGCCTGATATGACTGCCACGCGACCGCGGTACTCGATTCGATAGCCGTAGGCCGGCTTGATGGTATCGCCGTGATCGACCGTGAAGGCGATGATGCGCAGATCATTGGCTTGGTAGACGACGCCGTCCTCGTCAAACTCCTGCACCGCTATCGCAACATGCTCTCGCGCGAGCTTTTCGTCCTCGACGCGGATCTCGATGTCGTGAGCATAGGCCTCTTCGAGATGATGCATCAGCCTCGCTGTGCCTACCGGGCCGATCACATTGAATGGCCGCTGCCGGTTGCCGAAATGCGAGCTCAGCCAGCCTGTCAACCAGAGATCGGGAATGCCGACCGTATGATCCGAATGAAAATGGGTCAGCAACAATGCGTCGATCTTGCCGATAGGGATGCCAAGTTGGAATAGGCGCATGGTCGCGCCGCGCCCGGCGTCGATCAGGATGGTGCGATCGCCGGCCTCGATCAGCGTGCTCGGGCCGAAACGATCGGGACGAGGGATTGGCACACCCGTCCCGAGCAGGGTAACTCGAAAATCGGATGTCACTATTGCTGGACCTTTATGCCGGCGTCGGCGACGACCTTGTGCCAGTGCGCGACTTGGTCGCCAACCAGCCGGCCGAACTGCTCGGGCGTGCCGCCTGCGGCTTCAGCGCCGATCTTCGCCAGCGCATCTCGTACCGAAGGCTTCTCCAGCGCCTTGTTGATCGCAGCGTTGAGCCGTGCGACTGCCTCCTTCGGAGTGCCGTGCTTGACCGCAAAACCGGTCCAGTCCTCGACAACCAGCGATGGGAAGCCGGCTTCCACGATGGTCGGAACGTCTGCGAGGATCGGCACGCGCTTCGGACCTGTCACCGCGAGCGCCCGCAGCTTGCCAGTCTTGATCAGGTCGACCACCGGCAACATGGTGATGAACATGAACGCGTTGGTGCCGTTGAGCAGATCGCCGATCGCTTGCGGAAATTGTGCATAGGGAACGTGCTGGGCTCGCGTGCCAGTCTGCAGCTTGAACTGCTCCCCGATCAGATGCGCCGGCGTGCCGAAACCTCCAGAGGAGAAAGTCAGCTTGTCGGGCTGGCTTTTCAGAAGCGCCACTAACTCCGCGACGGTTTTGGCAGGCACTGATGGATTGACCACCAACACGTTGTAGGAGACGGTCGCCTTGATGACTGGATCGAAGTCCTTGTCGAGATTGAACGAGATATTTGGCACGAGCGACGGCGCCGCGACTGATGGAACGGACATCGCATAGAGGCTATTGCCATCCGCCGGCTGGGTGAGTACGTCGGTCGCCGCGATGGTGGTGACGCCGCCAGGCCGGTTCTCGACGATCACGCGCCAGCCCTCGGATTCCGTCAGTTCCTTCGAGACGATGCGGCTGATGATATCGGGTGGTGTGCTGGCGGAGAACGGGGCCACGAATCGAACCGTTCCTGTTGGAAACGGCGTCTGCGCGCCAGCGTGTGGTGCCGAGGCCACAAGCAGGGCTAGGGTCGCGATCGACAAAGGGATGCGGCAAAGCAGGTGGTCCTTCATGGAAGTCTCCATCGGAAGACGAGAATATGAAGTTACAAATCGTGGCCTGCAGGCGCGCCACCTTTTAACGTGACGGCCGCGATTGCCAGAAAAATCGACGTGCATTACGCTCCGTGGAACGCTACATTCCACAATGTGTAATCAGCCATTCCACATTGTGGAACGCAGGAGAGCGATGGCGGGCCCGAAAGTGATCAAGAGCTTGGAGCGCGGTCTGCTTGTGCTCCAAGCGCTTCAAATGCAGCCTGATTCGTCGCTGCAAGAGCTTTACGCCTTCACGAACATATCCAAACCGAGCCTGTTGCGGATCCTTCACACGCTCGCACGATCGGGTCTGGTTACGCGACGCCTTGCCGACGGGCGCTACCGCATCGGCGCGACGCTTGCGCACGCGCCTTCGCGTCGCGAGCATCGTGACCGTATCGCGGAAGCCGCAGCACCGATCCTTCAGCGATTGTGTGAACGCGTGTCCTGGCCGTCCGATTTGATGGTGCCTGCCGGCGATCATATGGAAATCCGCGAAACCAGCCGTTCGCGCAGCCCGATCCTGTTGCAGGAGGAGCGGATTGGATTACAGGTGAATTGGCTCCTGACTGGAGTTGGACGAGCTTATCTGGCCTATTGTCCTGCCAAAGAGCGGCAGCGAATTATCGAAATGCTGCGCACATCAAGCAAAGCGGAAGACCGCTTAGCGCGAGAGCCGGCGCGCCTCAATGCCATTCTCGCGGAGGTACGAGCGCGCGGCTACGCAACCCGCGATCCAACACATGTCGGCGGCTGGTATGGCCGACCTCCGCATGCGGACGGCCTGATTTCGATTGCGGTTCCCCTGCGTGACGGACCTCGGGTTCTGGGATCGATTAACATTGTCTGGCTCAAAACCGCCTTTTCGGTCGAGGCCTTTGTCTCCCGGCATCTCGGCGAGCTTCAGGATGCCGCAGAGGAAATCGTCAATTCGCTTCGGCGTCGATCAAGACGTTGAAGGTCGACTTGTGGCGCCAACGGCGGCGGGCATCCCCAATGTCCACTCGCGGGCCTTCCACGGCTTGGAGCCCCTTGTGTGGGCACCGCGTCGTTTACCTGCGCTGCAGATTTTGGTCGCTACCGCGCATAGCGCACTTTGGTAAGCCGTAGGCCCGGCAGATTTCTGGGTTCACGGCCTAGAACAAGTACTATAGTCTTGCAGCTTGGCCGTGTCTGGGGGCGTTTATGACGCAGAAGACCAATCTGGGAATTGCGCCCACGCCTACGGAGATCGAAGCGGCCCTTCGCGAAAGCGAGCAGCGGTTGCGTTGGCTAGCTTCCATTATCGATTCCAGCGATGATGCGATCGTTAGCAAAAATCTCGATGGCATCATTTCAAGTTGGAATAGCGGTGCTGAGCGCATCTTCGGCTACTCCGCCAGCGAGGCCATTGGTCAGCCTATTACCCTTGTGATCCCTCAAGATCGGCACAGCGAAGAACGTGAGATTTTAACGCGCCTCCGGCGAGGTGAGCGCATCGATCATTTCGAGACGGTTCGGCAACGCAAGAACGGCAGCTTGATCGTCGTGTCGCTGACCGTTTCTCCTGTCAAGGATGCAAGCGGAAAAATCGTCGGCGCATCAAAGATTGCGAGAGACATTACCGAGCAGAAGAAAAATCAGGAGCTGATCGTGACCTTGGCGCGAGAGGCAGAGCACCGGAGCAAGAACTTGCTCGCGAACGCGATGGCAACGGTCAATCTTTCTCAGTCGAACTCGCCTGAAGGTCTCAAAGAGATAATCGCTGGACGCATCCAGGCACTAGCAAATGTTTGTTCGCTTTTTGCGGAAACGCGTTGGATCGGTGCGGAAATATCCGCGATTGCGACACAGGAACTAGCTCCTTATTCCGATGGGAAGCGAACGTTCACGGACGGTCCACAAACCCTATTAGCGCCAGACGCTGCTCAAGCAATTGCGGTAGCGATGCATGAACTAGCGACCAATGCAGCGAAATACGGTGCTTTGTCCAAACCCGACGGCCAAGTCCGTCTGGAATGGTCACACCAGGTTGGCGGCGGACTGCGACTACGCTGGACGGAGACAGGTAGTCCAGTTGCGCACGAACCAACGCGAAAAGGACTTGGTAGCCGCATCATCGAACAGATGATCGTCCAGCAGAAGGGGGAAGTTCGCTTTGACTGGGGCAAAGACGGCCTTGTCTGCGAAATTACGCTGCCAAGTCTGGGGTGAGAGGTTGAGCGGAAGTCGTCCCACACTGGAGCCGACTGCAGCCTTTGTGAAGGGTTTCGGATGCCGCCGCTTGAGGGACGGCGCCGCGTATTCGGCGGTCGGCGTCCGAGACCCTTCACAGAAGCGGACGTCAACCAACCGACGACCGCCGCCGAATCCGTCGAAAATGACCCAAAGCATACCTGCCGACACGCCGCAAATATGTCAGTTTTCTAGCTTCGTCTGGAGGTCTGGCCTGATTTCGAGGTTTCTGCAACGCCCGCTTTGCGAAGTCCGGCCAGCAGTCGATCGAGAGAAGTTGCGTCAAAGACGACGTAATCCCGGAGCACCTGGGTAATCGAAAAATCTGGTCGATGCTTTCGCGTCTCCCGAATCTCCTGCTTTGCGCCTGCGTGATCGCCCAGATGCCCAAGCGCTGACGTGATAATCATATGCGGCGCCCAGGTGTCGAATGCCTGGATGGCCTCACGGGCGAGTTCAACGGCCTTAGTGTCATTACCTAGATAGAGATATCCGATAGAGAGTATGTTGAGATACTGGCGTGCGTTCGGAGCGAAAGGACTCAAACGGAGCGCCCATTCGACCTGTCGAATTCCCTCTTCGCAGCGGCCAGAGTGGATCAGAATCCGGCCAAGGATCGCATGGGCGTGCGCGAAGCTTGGATTGAGTGCAATCGCGCGCCTCGCCGCATTGACTGCGGACTCTGGTTGGCGATCGAAAGTCAGGCCCCAAGCCAACGCCAGATGCGATAAAGCGTCCCGATCGTCGAGCACTACCGCACGGCGGGCACGGTCGAGAATATCTTTCGGGTCATGCGCGGCGTAGCAGAAGAAGAGATCCTCTGCCTGACTCCACGCGATCGCCGCATGAGCGGGCGCAAAACCGGAGTCGAGCGCGAGCGAGCGCTCGAGCACCCGTCGCGCCTCGACATTTCCGTCCCGCGTGCGCTGCGCGATCAACGCCATCCCGCGATGGAACAGCTCCCAAGCGCCCAAGTTTTCGGGGGGCGTGGCCTTGGTTCGCTCGTATTCGGCGCGGCCCAGTTCCGGTTCGATCTGCCCAGCGATCTCCCGGGCGATCTCGTCTTGAATGGCAAAGACATCGTCGAGCCTGCGATCGAACCGCTCCGCCCAGACGTGATTGCCAGTACCACCGTCCAGGAGTTGGGCAGAAATCCGGATGCGTCCGGCATCCCTGCGGACGCTGCCTTCGACCACATAGCGTACGCCAAGCGTCGCCGTGATCTCGCGTACATCGGGGAGTTCGCGCTTGTATCGGAGCGTCGCATTGCGTGCGATCACGAAAAATTGCCGGATGCGGCTGAGCGCGGTGATGAGGTCTTCCGTAATCCCGTCTACGAAGAAGTCGTGTTCGGTGTCGCCAGACATGTTGGTGAATGGCAGAACCGCGATCGACGGACGATCCCCAAGCGCCACTGTTGAGGCTGAGGGTTCGGGCGACTTCTCGATAGGTAAGTAAGAACTCGCAACCGCCTGACGCTTCTCTACCTCGCCAACAAACCGAACGCCCTTTCGCGCGATGGTGCGAATTAGTCGTTGCTGGTCGCCGTCATCGCCGATCGCACGGCGCGCCGCGTTGATACGACTGATCAACGTCGATTCAGACACGATGCGGCCGTTCCAGACGGCCTCCAATAGGTCGTCCTTGGTGACCACTCGGTCATGGTTCTCGATCAGATAGACTAGGAGGTCGAAAACCTGGGGCTGCACCGGCACAAGGCTTTCGCCCCGCTGAAACTCGCGCCGGTCGGTATCCAACACACACTTCTCGAAATAGAGGCGCACCCTATCGGCTCCAGCGGGCGGCTCCGGCCGCAGTCGGCATGTCAATGGAAAGAGCATGAAAAATCAATACGGCCCCAAGGCCAACGTCGCGCTCCGAAACTAATCTGGTTGCATTGCGTACCCCTCGGGAGAACAAGCCATGAACGAGCAAAGTCAGTCGAAAGACCTCAACACGACGGTATCGGTCACGCCGGACGTCATCATGCAACTCGGCTTCGCCTTTTGGGGCTCAAAGACGCTGCTAAGCGCGGTCGAACTCGGGCTGTTCACTTTGCTGGCCAACGGGCCGCTCAGCGCAGACGTTTTGACGACCCGGCTGAAGCTTCATCCGCGCAGCGTCCGAGACTTCCTCGATGCGCTGGTCTCGCTCGGACAGCTCGAACGTAACGATGGTTTGTACTCCAACACGCCGGCCGGCGCCCAATTTCTCGACCGACGCAAACCGTCCTATGTCGGCGGAATACTCGAAATGGCGAACGCGCGGCTTTATCCATTCTGGGGTACGCTGACCGAAGCCTTGCGTACCGGAGAGCCGCAGAACGAAGCGAAGCAAGGTCGCGACCTGTTCGACGAGATATACCGCAACCCGGAGATCCTCTCAGAGTTCCTCAAGGCGATGACGGGATTGAGTCTTGGCGCCGCGCACGCTATTGCAGAGAAATTTCCTTGGGCTGACTATAAGAGCTTCGCCGACATCGGCACCGCACAGGGTGGCCTTGCGGTCGAGCTTGCACGGGCGCATCCCCATCTCTCCGGCATCGGCTTCGATCTGCCAGTGGTGAGGCCGCATTTCGACGCCTACGCAGCGCAGTTCAGTCTATCCGGGCGCCTTTCATTCCAGGCAGGTGATTTCTTCACGCAGGGGATGCCACCAGCCGATGTGCTGATTATGGGGCATATTCTGCACGACTGGAGCCTTGAGAAAAAGCGGACGCTGATACGAAAGGCTTACGACGCGCTACCGTTCGGCGGTGCGTTGATCATCTACGATCCGATCATCGACGATGACCGTCGGCGCAATGCCTTTGGATTGCTGATGAGCCTGAACATGCTAATTGAGACCCGCGAAGGCTTCGACTTTACGGGGGCGGACTGCATGGGTTGGCTCAAGGAGGCAGGCTTTGCAGAGATGCGCATCGAACCGCTGGTCGGTCCAGACTCGATGGTGATCGGACTCAAGTGAAGAAACTTGCGGAGGCTTCGGTATCGGATCGAAGCGGATATTGACGAAGATTTATGATGGGGTGGACGCCCCGCCCGACGGCATCGATGTGCCAAAGTGGAGGTGTTGAGCACCACTTAAGGGAGGCGTCCGTGTCCGAAGTTAGCATAATCGGTCTGGACATCGCCAAGCATGTTTTCCACGCTCATGGAGCGGACGGGAACGGGCGAGTTGTATTCAGCAAACGGATCAGCCGAGGAAAGCTGCTGGATTTCTTCGCGGCCCAGCCGAGTTGCACGGTGGCTCTGAAGGCATGTGGCGGAGCCCATCACTGGGCGCGTCAGCTCGCGCAGCTTGGCCATGAAGTTCGGCTGATCCCTCCCGCCTATGTAAGCCGTTTGTGAAGCGGCAAAAGAACGACGCGATCGATGCCGAGGCGATCTGCGAAGCAGCGCAGCGGCCTAGCATGCGGTTTGTGGCCGTGAAGAGCGAACAGCAACAGGCGGCGGGTCCAGTGTTTCGGACCCGTGACCTGTTAGTGCGGCAGCGAACGCAGCTCATCAACGCGATCCGGGGACACCTCACTGAATATGGTCGGGTCGCACCTAAGGGGCCGTCGCACGTGGCGATGCTTACCGACCTGATCGAGGAAGAAGACATGGCCAGCTCGCTTCCCAAAGCGGCCCACGCCATGTTCCGATTGATGTTGGACCTGCTGACTGACCTCGATGGCAAGGTCGCGGACCTCGACCAGGAAATTGCGAGAATCAGCCTTGCTGGCTCAAAGCAACGCGCCTCGGGCTTGCTACCGCAGGGGCCCGAACGCCGCGCGGACTTCTTGTGAGAACAGAGTCGGCTGTTCCCAGGCCGCGTAGTGACCGCCTGCCGCAACGCGGTTGTAGTAGATCAGCTTGTGATAGGCGCGCTCCGCCCAACTCCGCGGCGCTTGGTAATTTTCGCCGGGGAATACGCTCACCGCGGCCGGGATGGAGACGTTGGCGGGCAGGTAAAGGTTGGTCTTGTTCTCCCAGTACAGGCGGGCCGAGGAGATCGCCGTATTCGTCACCCAGTAGAGCGTGATGTCATCCAGCACGTCATCACGCGTGAGGTTCTCCGAGGCGTGTCCGTTCACGGGGCGCCCGAGTATTGCCGATGTTATCGGCACAGCCGGCTGGCCCCACCCGTCGCCGTGATCGATCATCCAGGCGGCGAGACCCACGGGAGAGTCGGCAATTCCGTACAGCGTCTGCGGGCGGGTGGCCATGAAGGCGGCGTAGGCGCGCCGCTTGGCGATCGCGACCTTGAGTTCGTCGAACGCGCTCTGCTCGTCGTCCGCAAGGTCGGCCGGAGCGGGATCGCCGCTCTGCAGAGCTTTCAATATCTCGGGCGGAACGGTGCCGGGCAGGTTGACGTGAATGCCTAGCAATTCCGGCGGCGCCAACTTCCCCATTTCATTGGAGACCGGCGAACCCCAGTCACCGCCTTGCGCAACGAAGCGTGCATATCCAAGCCGTTTCATTAGCACGACCCAAGCGCGCGCGATGCGGACCGGATCCCAGCCCGTCGAGGCTGGCTTGCCGGAAAAGCCATAGCCCGGCATGGAAGGAATCACGAGATGAAAAGCGTCCGAGGCGGGTGCGCCGTGGGCCGTCGGATTGGTCAAGGGATCGATGATCTTCAGCTGCTCGATGATCGAACCAGGCCAGCCGTGTGTGACGATGAGCGGCAGCGCACTTTCATGCTTCGCGCGAACATGAATGAAATGGATATCCAATCCATCGATCTCGGTGATGAACTGCGGCAGCGCGTTCAACCGCGCCTCTACCTTGCGCCAGTCATAGCCGGCCGCCCAATAGCGCGCGAGCTCCTGCATAGTCGCAAGCGGCACGCCCTGCGAATCGTCGGCAACCGTTTCATTCTCGGGCCACCGCGTCGCGGTGATGCGCGCGCGCATATCAGCCAGGACGGATTCCGGAATGTCGATGCGGAAGGTGCGGATGGCTTCACCCAGAGCCGCCGGCGCCGGATGTGCGGGGAACAGGCTCGCTGCACCAGCCGCGGCGGTGCCGATCGCTCTGGTCAGAAACTGCCGGCGGCTCGGCGCGGCCGCCGCTGCAAATGTAGAAATGCTCATGATAAAATCTCCTGCTAACGGGGAATGATTGATGAGCGATGTTACGCGCGGAGGAATATTCAAGTCGAGAGAGTTTGCCAGTGACCGCCACCGGCATCGTGCTCATAGACAAGAGTCGGCTTAATCCGAACAAGGTGACCATTGACCTATGCTCGCTTTCTAGCCGCAGGGTCTGGTGATGCTCAGTCCCGTAGCTTTATCGAGGCCGAAGAAGCTGGAGCAACCCGCGTATGTCTGCGAGGCTCTTCCCGAAAGTGGCGCGCCGCGTCGGCGCCATGAGCTACGCGAGATAGCCCCGAAACACCGTCCCACAACAGCTTCAAGGCGGTCAGGACCAGCAATGCGTAGCAGGTCCGAAATGTCTGCCGCCGATCCAGCCTGCCGTGCAAGCGCCAGCCAAGCCACACGACGCTGGGAAAGGCGAGCAGGCACGCCGCCATCAATATCTAGACATTCTCGGCCGGCCGCACCAAGAGCAGCCAAGGCGCCTTGCCGACAGTGAAGAACATGCTTGTCGTTCCGGCATAGACTTCCTTGCTGAGGCCGAGCGGCAGCAGATACATCGCAAGCGGCGGCCCGCCGGAATGGGCAACCATCGTCGTCACGCCCGAGGCAACACGGGCCGCCACCGCCTTCGGCCACGAACGCGGACGAATGATCGCCTGCGATTCGCCGACAAGCCAGAGTGCGACGAAGATCAAGGTGGTCAGCGCCATCATGATCGCGACGGCCCGATGGTCGAGCACACGAAACAGCACATAGCCGAGCCCGATGCCGGCCACGA
Source organism: Bradyrhizobium sp. USDA 3364 (assembly GCF_054056355.1). Lineage (NCBI taxonomy): Bacteria > Pseudomonadati > Pseudomonadota > Alphaproteobacteria > Hyphomicrobiales > Nitrobacteraceae > Bradyrhizobium > Bradyrhizobium sp. USDA 3364. Next base: position 2,013,088 of record NZ_JBSRYG010000002.1, on the reverse strand, counting down.
GTCCCGGCACTAGCAGCTTGAGGACGCCTCGACCATGTCGAAGGCTTCCAGTAACGCAGCGCGAACACGTCCATCGCGATGAACAATGCTCCAGCAGCCCGCCGGAGGTCACCGGGTCCGTCACTAGCGACAACAAGGGAATGCCGACAATGGGGAACCCGCCGCCGAACGCGCCCTTCATGAAGCAGATCAGGAAGCGCCGGCAAAGGCGATCAGGATCGTGGTAGTGGTGAGCTCCATGGCAATTATGACATCAAGCGCTGCGTTGCCTCATCTTGCAGGCAGGGTATTGCGAGGTTGTCGCCTGAGCCTGGCTGTTGTGGCGGTCGCCATGCTGCGCAAACCCAAGCACCTCGACAGTTGCGGTCGCGCCCGCAACGAGCGCACTACGCTCGGAGCGGTCGAGTACGATCCGCACCGGCACCCGCTGCGCCAGCCGCACCCAGTTGAAGGTCGGGTTGACGTTGGCAAGCAACGTCTGGCCGTTGCTGCGATCGCGATCCTCGATTCCGGCCGCGATGCTTTCAACGCGTCCGCGCAGCGTGTGATGGCTGCCCATTAGCTGCACGTTGACGGCGTCGCCCAGATGGATGCGCTGCAGCTTGGTCTCCTCGAAATAGCCCTGGACGTGCAGCGTGTCGGAATCGAGCAGCGCCATCACGCCTTTGCCGGGCGTCAGATAGGTGCCGGGCCGCAGCTCCATATTGGTGACGATGCCATTGACGGCGGCGCGCACCTCGCTGCGCTCGAGGTTGAGTTTTGCTAGCGCAACATCCGCGACGGCCTGGTCATAGGCGGCCTGCGCCGAGCCCTGGGTGGCGGTGACCTGATCCATTCGCTGCGTGGAGACGACCACGCCGGGGGTCAGCGCGCTGTAGCGCTTCAGATCGGCGTTGGCATTGTCGAGCATGGCGCGCTTGCCATCCTGCACCGCTTCGGCTTGCTTCAGCGCGATTTCGTAGCGCGCGCGGTCGATCCGGAACAGCACGTCGCCGCGATGAACCTGCTGGTTATCCCTGACCAGCACCTCGGCGACGAAGCCGGAGACGTCGGGCGCAACAGGCACCACGTCGGCCCGCACGTGACCATCTCGGGTCCAGGGCGCGTCCATGTAGTAATCCCACAGCTTGTAACCGGCCCAAAGTGCGAGCAGCACCATGAGAGCGGTCGGAGCGAAGCGGCGCAGCGGTTTAAGAAGGGCTTTCATGACACTAACTCCTTGGAGACGAGGTTCGGCAGGGGTGCAACACCATCGCGGGCTTCTTGATCCCGGCGGCGTTTGGAGGCTTCGAAGCCGTGCATGCCGGTCTGCCACTGGAGGCCGACGATTGTCCCCTTCACGGGCTGCAGCAAAAACAATGCCGCAAGCCCGGTCACGGGTATCCAGATCAGCAATTGAAGCAAGACGGGAGGTGAATAGGCCATCTCGACGGCAAGAAGTGCCGGCACAACAAGGTGGCCAACGACAGCGATGACAAGATAGGCCGGAAGGTCGTCTGCGCGTTGCGGCGTGTAATCCTCGCCGCAAGCCTCGCAGCTGTCGACCACCTTCAGAAAGCGGCCGAACAGATGGCCTTCACCGCAGTTCGGGCACTTCATCGTGAACCCGCGCCATAAGGCTTTCGGAAATGAATCAGGGGCTTTCATGAGAGCAACTCCTTGGATGCGAAGACCAGGCCGGCGGCCAGGCAGATAAAAAGCGAGAAATCAAACAACGCGGGATGCCAGATCCCGCGATACAGGCCGACCCTCGCGATCAACCTGCTGGCGATGCGCGCAAGCACGAAGGCGATCACACTCCACAGCAGTAGGCTCGGAACAAGCACGCCGAATAGATCGAGTTCGTATGTCATGCGGCCATCTCCCGTGGTTCTGGCGGCAACGGTTGGTAGATCGGGGCGTCCGGGAACAGCCCGAAGCGGATTCCGGAAAGGGCGATGAGCGCCTCACTGCGAGCCTCGCGCGCAAGTTCGTGCAGTATGAATGCGATCGTGTCGTCGAGTTGTCCGAGCAGTTCGTTCGGGAACTGGCCGGCACTCCGGGCTTCAAAGATCGCGGCAAGACGCGCGAGCAGCGCTTCGATCGCCGCTCTTGCGGAGCGCGATAGGCCGAGGCTCGCCTGGCGGGCATCGATGATGCTCAGGGCCGTCCGCAACTGACGAAGATTGGCGGCGTCGCTCCTCGCCTCGGCGGGAACCGCGGCAATGCGCTGGCCCAGCAGAGCGAGACGATGCTGCATGAGACTGGCGACCGCGACACGATCCTGCGACGAATTGCGTGCGGCGACCGCGGCCAGGGTCTCCCGGTTGCTCAGAAGCAACCTTCTTGCGATCCAGCCGGTCCCGAGGAAGCGAACGATACCGCATATGACGCCCGTGAGCCCGATGCCCAACACCAGCGCAATGCTGGAATTGGCGAACGACGCGAAGTCCGCCGCGTAGGATGATTGCAGCGCCAGCTGCACGGAGATCAGGTTGGCGAGCAGGGAGCCGACAAGGGCCGTCTGGGGACGCGCGATCATCCATCCGAACAGCACGAACGCCGGCATCAGCGCGGCCATCAACATCTCGAGCGTCGTGATCCGCGGCAGGATGCCGAACGTGTAGATCGCATTTATGATCACGACGAGGACGACCAGCGTGTAGGTCCTGCGGAATGTCGGAAGCGGTTCATCCGTGCTGGCGAGTTTTGTGCCGAGGATGGCGGCAAACAGCGCTGCAGTCGTGCCGTCCGTCCAGCCGGTGCCGATCCAGAACGCAAAGCATCCCAGCATGGAGAGCGTCGCGGCCGCGGCCGACCAGAGCGCAACGCCGCGATCGCGGTGCGCAACGGCTTGCCCCGATGCATCGAGGGTGAAGGCGAGCGCAAGCCGTTCCGGATCGCGGCCGTCGGCAATCGCCTGGCGCAGGGCGTGGCAATCCTGCATGATATCGACGAGGTTACGAAGCTGGGCCACGAGGCTGGCCGCCATGATCGCCCTCCAGGGCGCATCCCCGTCCAGCGCCGGCTGCATTTCTGCAAGCACCGCACGCAACAGATCCGCTTCCGCGCGATCCTGACGGCCCTCACCGAGCCAGCGCTCGATCCTGGCGCAGACCGCGCCGAGACTGGCTGGCATCCCACCACTGGAGTCGAGCGCCGCGATGCGGTCCTCAATCGAGGCGAACAGCGGCAGCAGCGCCAGCATGTGCCGGCGCAGGCGCTGCAGGCCGCGTATGATGTTCGCCGAAGTGGTGGACTCATAGTCGAGATGATCGTAGAGTTCGTCGATTGCGGACGCGGAAGCGGCAAGGCGCATGCGTTCGCTGTCGCGCTCGGGATCTCTGCCGCGATCGGTTAGGACTTCTGCGCCGAGCCGGCCAGCATCGGCAAGCCAGGCGTCTGCCTGCCCCGCGACGGCGGAGGCGACGCTCCGTGGCAGCACCAGCATCGAAACGACACTGGCGCAGATGATTCCCAGCGTGATCTCCTGCACACGGGAGACCGCGACGTCGAACGTGAATTCGGGCGTCGCCAGAACGGGAAATCCGACAATTGCGATGGTGTAGCCGGCCAACATGAACACGTAGCTGCGTGACGTGCCGTCGAGGAGCCCGATATACATGAAGGCGCCAACCCATAGCGCGGTCGCCAGGCTGAGCAGTTCGGGCGCATCCACGAGGTTCGGAACCAGGATGACCGCTCCTGCCGCACCGATCAGCGTTCCCAGGATACGGTAGACCGCTTTCGAGGAGGTCGCTCCGGTCAGTACGCTGGTGGTCACATAAACGCTCGTCATCGCCCAATACGGGCGCGGCATGTCAAGCAGCAGTGCGATGTTGAACGCCAGCATTGCGGCTGCAAACGTCTTCAGCGCAAAGACGAGTGCGGCATGTCGCATCCAGAATGGTTGAAGTTGGCTCATGGCGGCGCCGTCAGCAGGATTTCTGCATCCGCAGCGGATGCACACTCGCCAATTTGCAGGGTTGCGGCTTGGTCGTCGCCTCGACCGGACTGATTCCGTGGGGCCTCAGCATGAATACAAATGCGACGAGGCACAGCAGCGTGCTGGCGAACGTAGCGACACACAAAATGTCCTTCACGTTCAGCTCCCGACCAATTTCTGCTGCCGCATTTGAAGTACTGCCTTCCGGAATTTGTCGCGATACGGCAAATCCGAGATTCATCCTTGCGGATTGTGGAAAGGCGCTTGGAATGGCCTGGAATTCGACGTTTCCAGCCGCTTTGGGGTCGAGGGCTGGCTGAAGGCAGCGCCGCAGGTACCAGCGCCGCGAACGCATCGAGAGGTGTGCGCCAGCCGGCCCGGGCGGTCGTTTGACCAGGCACGGCGTCGAGCTCGCGACCGGCATCTGCGGCGGCTGTCGATTGCGAAGTTGGGGTGTCGAACACCACCCTGTCCGGCCATTTGTGATCCGAACGGATGCGCAAATTGACTCTCGCCTGCGGAGGAATTCCGGGATGGGACGCGTGGAGGGGAGCCGGGAAGCACCAATCGGCGGCAAACAGCGCCACCAACAGTATGCTTCCTACCCACGCAAAGTACTGACGTAGCGGCATTGCGGCCTCCGCCTCACTCGGCCGCAACCTGGCGCGGAGCGACGGCGTCTCCCTGCCTGGCGCGCAATTCGAGCAGACCAAGCAGGACCTCGTCCCTTTCCGCCGCGAGCTCGTCGATGCTGCGCGATCCGGCCTCGGCGTGAACGCCGTCGATCAGCTTCTTCTGGAGCTCGGGGGTCAGCGTCGGCGATCCCAAGACCTTCCACCAGGCCGTGATCGGTCCGGTGAACTGCTTCAGCATGTGCTCGATGCCGCCCGGGCCGCCGCCCAGATGATTGAGCATGACCTGGCCCATGATGCCCCAGCGCAGGCCCGGTCCCCAGGCGAGCGCCGTATCGACATCGGCGACACTGACCACGCCCTCGTCGACGAGGTAGTAAACCTCGCGGGCAAGCGCGGCCTGCAATCGATTGGCGACGTGGCCGGGGACCTCCTTGTTGAGGCGCACGGTCTGCTTTCCGATCGATCGATAGAATTCTGTCGCGCGCCTGATCGTTTCTTCCGAGGTCTTTGCGCCACCGACGATCTCGACCAGCGGGATCAGATGTGGCGGATTGAACGGATGACCGATGACGCAGCGCTCAGGATGCAGACGGCAATCCGACTGGATTTCGCTCATGGTCAGGCCGGACGAGCTTGATGCGACGATCACGTCGGCCGGCAGCTGTTCATCAAGCTCGCGATAGAGTTTTTTCTTGAAGTCGATCCGCTCTGGCCCGTTTTCCTGGACGAGGTCGGCGCCTGCCAGCGCGGTCGGCAGATCGCTGGAGAAGCTGAGGCGCGACTGCGATGCGCCACGCGCCAGGCCCAATCGCTCGAGCGCCGGCCATGCCGCCTTCACGAAGCGTCGCAAGGACGTTTCCGCGTCAGGCGCGACGTCGGTCGCGACGACATCCAACCCCTTGGCCAGGAACTGCGCGGCCCAGCTCGCACCGATGACACCGGTGCCGATGATCGCAACTTTCTGAATAGGCCTGTCGATGGTCATGTCATGTCTCCGATGGATTTGTCAGACTTCGGCGTAGGCGATGCCGGTGAGGTTGCCCTGGGCTTGGAGGAAGCTTCGCGCGTTCGTTCCGTCCAGGTTGGCGGAATAGACCGAGCCGGCGAAGTCGGTGACGAACATCCGGCTGCCGGCAACGTCGAGGTTGATGCCGATCCCCTCCATCAGATGCGTGATCAGGATTTCCTGCTCCGCCTTGCGGTCGATCGGCGCACGGCTGACGGTGTTGCCGCGCGGAGGGTCGCCGCGGTCGGTCCAGTAGAGGAGGCGGCTCTCCAGATCGAGCACGAGGTCGATCGGTTCCGGAAGGCGATCGAACAGCACCTCGATGTCGGAACGGTTTGCCGGGTTCTCGCCGGTGGGAATGTCGATATTGGCCCGGAAGATGCGGCCGAGGCCCGCGTTATCAGGGCCTTTCTGCGTCCAGTAGATCTTCCGAAGCACTGGATCGACGGTAATCCCGACGCACCATTTGGTCTGGTCGCGCCGATCATTGCCGCCGCGGCCGGTCTCGACCAGCGTTTCGACCTGTGAGCCGTCGAGGTTGGCGCGCATCACGCGCATGCCCTCGCGGTCGCCCCAATAGAGCTTGCCTTCGTCTTTCTCGAGATGGAGCTGCTTCGGCGTGAAGGTGACGCCTTCCGGGACGATGGTCCGGCGATTGCCGCCGTCAAGATCGGCGCGCTCGATCGAGCCGTCATTGAGGTAAGGCACGCCCATGTTGGTCCAATAGATATGACCCGCCTCAACATCGACGGCGATGCCGTCGGGGTTGCGGCAACCGGTGACGATGATCTTGCGGTCGGAGCCATCGGGCTTGATCGCGTGAATCCGGCCCCCGCTCAGTTCGAGCAGGAACAGGCGGCCGGAGCGGGTGGCGGTCGATGCCGCCTTTGTTCGTGTCGCTTCTAGCAAGGTCATGGTCTGTCCTTTTGATTTCACAGTTGCGTGCCGATGCCGGCGACTAGGCTGCGCGTTCCTTCGCTTTCGGCACGGCGCCGCTGGCGCGCAGGCCGTCGATGTCCTTGGCGTCGAATCCGAGTTCGCGGAGGACCGTGTCATTGTGCTCGCCGAGACTAGGCCCGCGCCGCGCCGGCTCCTTGGCGACACCATGCACCTGGATCGGACTGGAGATCGTCGAGGTCAGCTTGCCGACGGCGCCTTCGAGCGGAACGACGATGTCGTTCGCGGCGAGCTGCGGATCGTTGATCACTTCTTGCGGCCCGCGCACGGCGCCGAACGTGACGTGCAGCTTGCTGAATACCTCGTACCAATGCGCCATCGGCTTTGCGCCGAACACTTCGTCGAAGATGGCCGAAATCTCCGGCATGTTCGCCGCGAGCTTTGCAGGATCCGAGAACCGGGGATCGGTGAGGAGATCCTCCCGGCCGATGGCTTTTGCTACGGCCGTCAGCTTGTCGGGCGTGACGATGAGCACGAACCAGGTGCCGTCGCCGGCACGGTACACGTTGAGTGCCGCATTGGCGGGGTGCGTGCGGTCGTGAGGGGCGGCAAACTTGGCGCCGATCAGCGCGGCCTGGATCGAAACGCTCGCCGACCAAACACCCTGGGCAAGCAGCGAGGTCGTCACGAACGCCCCCTTGCCGGTACGCTCGCGGCGATACAATGCGGTGACGATCGCCGAATAGAGGCCGACGGCGGTGGCATTGTCGCCGCTGCCGCCCACCGGCCAGGTTGGCGGTGCGCCGGCATCGCGCGTCATCGAGAGCAGGCCGCTGCGCGCCCAATAGGAGGTGATATCGAAGCCGGGCAGATCGGCATCCGGGCCTTTTTCACCGAAGCCGGTGATATCCGCATAGATCAATCGCGGATTCCATTGCACGACGTCGTCGTATTCGAGCTTCAACTTCTTGCGTGCAGGGTGCGGCGTGTTGACGATGAACACGTCGGCCCATTTGACGAGTTTCTCGAGGACGGGCTGAGCGCCCGGAGATTTCAGATCGAGCGTGATGCCGCGCTTGTTGCGGTTGGCCAAATGCCAGGCATAGGCGTCCTTCGCCAGCGGCTGCGGCGGGACCTGATGCCCGTGTCTCCAGAGGTCGCCGCTCGGCGGCTCCACCTTGATGACGTCGGCGCCGAAGTCGGACAGGATTACGGCGGCGCTGGGTCCGGCGATGAAGCTCGCGAGGTCGACCACTTTCAGTCCGGAAAAAATGTTGTCGCTTGCCATGGATGTCGTTCCTTATGGTTGTGATGGACGCGCCGGCTTCATCGCCCGTGCGGAAGCCGGCGCTCGCGAGGTCAGACGAAGGCGCCGAGGCCGATGATGGCCTTGCCGACGATCAGGTTCTGCATCTGATAGGTGCCCTCGTAGGTGTAGAGCGCCTCGGCATCGGCGAAGAACCTCGCAACGTTGTAGTCGGCGACGATACCGTTGCCGCCGAGCAGCTCTCGCGCCCATGCCACCGTCTCGCGCATTCTGGCCGTGGTGAACGCTTTCGCGAGCGCTGCATGCTGGTCAGTGAGCTTGCCTTCCGCTTCCAGTTGCGCCGCGCGAACCACCAGGCTTTGGGATGCGGTGACGTTGCCGAGCATTTTGGCAAGAAGGTCCTGAACCAGCTGGAACGAGCCGATCGGTTTTCCGAACTGCTGGCGCTCCTGGGCGTATTTGACAGCGTGCTCGTAGGCGCCCATCTGGCATCCGGTCGCCTCCCAGGCCACGTCGTACCGGGTCAGGCGCAGCACTTTCGCGGTATCACGGAACGAGCTGTCGTTCTGCAGGCGGTTCGCTTCCGGCACTCGCACGTCCTTGAGCGTGATCTGGCCGTTCTGCACCACCTTGAGCGCGATCTTGTTCTGAATCTTTTCGACGCTGAAGCCCGGGGTCGTCTTGTTCTCGACGATGAAGCCCTTGACCTGATTGTCGGCCACGTCGCGCGCCCAGATCACCGAGACATCGCACCACGGTGCGTTGCCGATCCATCGCTTCTGGCCGTTCAAGACCCAGCTGTCGCCTTCACGCTTCGCCGTGGTCAACAGACCACCGGCCGCGCCCGAGCCGATCAGCGGCTCCGTCAGGCCGAAGCAGCCGATTTTCTCGTAGCGCGCCATCGGCGGCAGCCATTTCTGCTTCTGCTCTTCCGATCCGCCGAGGGCGATGGATTGCATCGCCAGTCCGTTCTGCACGCCGAAAAAGGTCGCGATCGAGGAATCGACCCGCGCCATTTCCATCCCGACGAGGCCAACCAGTAGCTGGCTGCCGCCGGCGCATCCGTAGCCCTCGATGCCGAGACCGCCGAGACTGAGCTCCTTGAACGCGGGAAGCAGTTCGAAGGGAAAGGCATCCTCGGTCCAGTATTTGGTGATGATCGGCGCGACCTTGGACTCCATGAAGGTCCGCACCTTCCGCACGATCGCTCGTTCCTCGGCCGTGAGGAGATCGGCGAACTGATAGAAGTCGCTGTTCGGCGGCGGAAGCTGTTTCGGTACGGAAGGCTTGAGTGCGGTAACGGTCGTCATTCGAGGCTCCTACTGGCGGGTTTGTGCTTACCCCGCAGAAGGTAGCTGGCCGACGGAATCCGCGGCATCCGTCAAATGACCAGTCCGGTGACAGACCCTGATCAGGATGCCCGGCTGTTGACGGTGGAGAGAATGGACCCCAGACCGGATCGAGAGACGACCCCGGTTTTGGAGAAGACCCGGTGCAAATGGTAGCCAACGGTTCGGTGCGATAGATAGAGTCTGGCCGCAATGACCTTGTTCGAAAGCCCTTGAGCGGCGAGCTGAGCGATGTGCAGCTCCTGCGGAGTCAGATTCTCCCATATCTGCTCGATCCGGTGAAGGCTCGCTTCACCGGCTGCCCGTAACTCCTCTCGCGCTCGATTGCTCCAGGGCGAAGCGCCAAGCGCGTCGAAAATGTCGCGGGCCTCGCGCAGTGGAGCCCGCGCGTTGGCGGACCTGCGTTGTCGGCGCAGCCACACGCCATAACCAAGCAGGAGGCGTCCTCGCAAGAAGGGCCAGTTCTTTGCAACTGGCCCAAGACCCAGCAGGAAGAAGCGTTCGGCATCTTCGTTCGTTGCGACCAGCGCCTTGCCGTAGCACAGCATCGTTTCGACCCACGGCACCGGCGTTGCAGCCGAGTCGCGTTCGATTTCTTCGATCACGCTAACAGCAGCTTGCGAATTATCCGAGTGGACGGCCGCCTCGACGAAATCGGCCAGCGCAAAAAACTGCAGTCCTGAGTTAAAGGCGGGATCGGCAGGCGCAAACAGGCGCCGCAGATGCTCGAAGGCTTCCCCGTGCCGGCCGCCACCGATAGCGGCAATGCCTCTTGCCAACTGCAACATAGCCAGCAGGAAACTGGCGCCCATGGAAAGAATCAAGCGCTCTGCCTGGGCGGCGAGCGCTTCGGACTGTTTCAAATCACCTTGCATGCCGGCGATTTTCGCCTTGACGATCGTAGCCGCAGCGACCCAAAGGGCAGCTCCGGTCTCCTCGGCAAAGCGAGCCGATTCCTCGGCTTCTCTCATGGCCCCTACCCAGTCGCCCACTTCCATTTCGGCCCACGCCTGTGCGAAAAGCACGCGCGCCAAATTGCCGATTCGGGCCTGCTTGCGCAGTTCTGCGCTCGACTCGGTCAGAAAGCTTACTCCGAGATCGAACGCTCCGATGACGTTCGCAGTACTTCCCAGGATTCGCGCGACATGCGGGTCGCCGCCCCTCTTTTCGGAAAGCGCCTTCAGTTTCGCGTGCAGTTCGCCGCTTCTCCGAAGCGGCTCGGCATAGGCGGATATTGCGATGAGACGTGGATCCAGCTCCGGCAAGTCCAGTTGGCTTGCTGCGGTGAGGACGTTTGCACGGACATTGCTGCTTGCGTTGCTCCACCAGCAGCGCTGTGCTGCTCGCCACAGAAGATTGCTCGCCAGATCCTTTGCGTCAGCGGCGCGCGCCTGGTCGGCAAGGTCGACCAGAGCGGATATCTTTGCGGGATCGTTGGCCATCGGGGGCTGACTCATTTCGCGGCACCATCCGATCCGGGCGGCGCTTAGCTTGTCCGACCGGTCCACCTCGGCCCCACGCAGCAAATGCTCTAGCAGATCCGGGCGACCAAGATCAGTCGCAATCTCGGCGGCCTGCAACAGCCGCTCTTTTCTGGCCTTTGCCATGCTGCTCAGTTTTGCCGCGATTTGCAGGATCTCGATCGCCATGGTCATGGCGCCCCGCCGCCGCGCACGGGCTGCCATGAGATCGTGTTCGGCAGCCAGCTCATCGTCCGGGCCGATCGCGGCGGCGGCACGGTGCCAGAGCCGGCGGTCCTGATCTTCGATGATCGCGGCGAGTGCAGCATGGACCTTCTGGCGCGCTGCTGGGCCGGCGGCTTGGTGGATCGCAGATCGTACCAGCGGGTGTCGGAACCGCACCTCCGTTGCATCGAAATCAACGAGTTTCGCCGAGACGGCGGGCGCCAAAGCATCAACTCCGACGCGTGTGGCAAGCAATGCTTCGCCGGCTCGCATGATTTCGTAGAGGGAAGCCACGTCGTTTTCCGCGGCGATATGCAACAGGGTCCTGGTGACATCGGGCAGATCGGACAAGCGGCCGGAAAAGGTGCGTTCAAGCCGCGCCGTTAGTGGAAGCCATGAGGCCTCACGTTCATCTTCTGCTTGCAAGCCGCGCGGCAGCTCGACCAACGCCAACGGGTTGCCGGCGGCTTCTCTCAGGAATCGGCTGCGTAGATTCTTCGAAAGGTCAGGCGCCTGGATGTCCAGCAAGCGGGCCGCGTCTGCCTCGCCGAGAACAGGAATAACGTGCCGTGGCGTATCGGCGTCGCCAAAGGGAAGATCAAAGCCCTCGCGCACGGCCAGCAGCAGAACGATGGAATCCGAACTCAATCGCCTGGACACAAAGGATAGCACCTCACGTGTCGCCTCATCCAGCCACTGAGCGTCGTCCGCGACGAGCAAAATTGGCTTATGACTTTCACCTCCAGTCAGAAGCGTAAGCGTGGCAAGGGCAACCAGCCAGATATCCGGAGACACAGCGGCATCATCGCTCAAGCCAAACGCATTCAGCAAAGCAGACCGCTGATGAGGGGCCAAAGATTTTGCCCGCTTCATCAGGGGGCGAAGTGCCCGCTCAAGTCCCGAGAATGCCAAATGGACTTCAGCCAGGACTCCCGTCGTGCTCAGTACGGTGATGCCGCGTTCGCGTGCCCTGCTCTTGGCCTCATCAAGCAGGGCGGATTTTCCAATCCCGGGTGCGCCGCTGAGGACGAGCGTAGACCCACCCCGATCGATCCGGTCGAGAAGCTGATCGATCAGTGCAATTTCCGCATCGCGTCCCTGCAAGGATGGCACGCTCGATGATGGGACGCTTTTGCGCTGATTCTGCTGCGGTGTCGCAGTTCTTTTCAGCCGTTTCGCCATATCAAGTCCCGGGCAGTCGGCTGAGATGATTTCAAGCCGGACCCCTGAGCACACCCTATCATGCGCCAGCGAAGAAGGGCATCCGGTGCATTGTATCGGCTCCACGACGAGGGGATTGCCCTGAGGCCTGCCTGAAGGCCGGTATAAGAATGGTGTCGGCTTAGGCACGCGATGGAGGCCATTCGGTCGAGGGCTGAGATCGCCTTCCAGGGTCGTTACACGAATGCGTCAATGGCCCATCCCGGCGCGCTCGACGGCTCGGGCGAACGCGCCAGGCACGTAAGTTGTCGAGGACAAAAATCGGAGCAGCTCGCATAACGTCCGTGTGGCGATCCAATGTGAGGATACGACTGTCAAGGATGAGCCACTCTCCAGCAACACGTGCCGCGAGCGCCGCATGATCTTCATTTGGGAAGACGCTCTTCATGAGGACGATCCTCAGATCAGCCTCAGACATGCCGACTTCCATCAGCGCCAGGTATTTGACGACCGCATAATCCTCACAGTCGCCCGGACTGAAGGGCCTCCAACGGAGGCTGCTCGAATGGGGTAACCGTATTCCAGCAACCTGAAGGAGCCAATTGCTTTCGTGCTTTATGGCGCGGCGCGCCGTTCGGCCCAAGTCAGCAGCGCATCAAGCGCGGGACATAGTTCCTGTCCCCATTCCGTCAGACCATACTCCACTTTCGGCGGCACCTGATGGTGGACAATCCGCTGGACGATGCTGTCTCGCTCTAATTGCCGAAGCTGCTGGATCAGCATCTTCTGAGAGACCGCGGGGATGGCGCGCTCAAGATCGGAGAAGCGAAGCATCTTCCCGCCGAACAGATGGAAGAGAATCACCAGCTTCCAACGGCCCTCCAAAAACTTAAACGCCTGCTCAACGCCGGTCGCGGCGGTGGCCGGTGTGTGCCTGTTCGCCTTACTCGAAGGTGAGTACCTTACTTTTTCGTGCGTTCTTGCCATTTCGTAAGCCTAGGCTCATCTTTTCATCAGCGCAATCGAGGTCGTAAGGGCCGATTAGATGAGCGACCCGAACCAATGAGAAGAGCGATGTCAATTCTGCTTCCAGTCCCTATTGAGCGTTACATTCAAATTGCAAACTCGGGCATTGCCGAAGCTGCATCGGAGTGCTTCGCACCTGATGCTACCGTGTATGACGAAGGCCAGACCTACAAAGGCGTGGCGGCGATAAGGAATTGGATGGCCGCCACGAAGAAGAGATACGGCCACACCGTTGCGACACTCGAATTCACTGAGCACGGCGTCCAAAGCGTCCTCAAGGCGAGGCTCGACGGCAGCTTTCCGAACAGTCCAATCACGGTCAACTTCAATTTCGCGTTAGCCAGCGGAAAGATTCGCTCGCTCGAGATACGCTCATGAGCGGCTATCTCGAGCTTGAGGGCACGCGCGCGCTAGTGACCGGCGGCACGAAAGGCGTGGGCGCGGCGGTGGTGGCCGCGCTCCGTGAGGCAGGGGCGCGGGTCCTTACGACGGCGCGCCAACGTCCCGGGAATGTGAGCGAAGCTGAATTCATTGCGGCGGATGTTTCCACAGCGGACGGATGCGCGGCAGTTACGGATTGGGTGCGTAGGCAACTCGGCGGCATCGATGTCCTCGTGCATGTCGTCGGTGGAGCATCCGCGCCGGCCGGAGGCTTCGCGATGCTTGATGATCGCGAATGGCAGAAGGCGCTGGATCAGAATCTGTTCGCGGCGGTACGGCTGGATCGCGCTCTGCTGCCTCTGATGATAGCTCAAGGCTCTGGAGCCATCATTCATATCACGTCGATACAAGACAGGATGCCATTGCCGGAGGCGACGTTGGCCTATGCGGCCGCGAAGGCTGCGTTGTCGAACTACAGCAAGGGGCTCTCCAAGGAGGTCAGTCCCAAGGGCATCCGCGTAATCCGGGTCTCGCCCGGCTGGGTCGAGACGGAAGCGGCGGTGCGGCTGGTCAACCGGCTGGCAGAGGAGGAGGGTACCGACTACGAGGTCGCGCGCAAGGGTCTAATGGCCTCCCTTGGCGGCATTCCGCTTGGCCGCCCTGCGCAGCCGAAGGAAGTTGCGGACCTCGTCGCGTTCCTCGCTTCGCCGCGCGCGGCATCGATCACCGGCACCGAGTATGTCATAGACGGTGGCACCATCCCAACCGTGTAAAGCCTGTTCTGTAAGGCTCCTTCTGAACGTCCTTTCAGGCCAGGTCTGCCGGCTTCAGCGTTCTCCTCGTTGTCGAGACTGTCCGTGCAGGACCGTGGCTGTTAGCGACTTAGTTCCGAGATGTCACCCGTGGCGAGCCTTCTCATTGGCACGCAGGACCTGTTGAGCGTTCTTCTGGAAAGCATGCGAGGCTAAAGAATCACGTTCAATCACTGCTTGGGAATGATGAACCATGATTGAGCATGCAGACGGGCGGCGAATGGGATGTTTGTGCACCAATCTTCCGTCAGATGATATCGCGTTGAATTAGAAAGTATTTTTGTCAGACCGCGAAATCGCTGGGGTATGGGTTTGGGGCCGGGGGTCTGTGATCCAACGTGTCCTTCATCCTCGACAACGTCTAGTCATGCTGGGGATATTGAGAGCACGTTGGTTCACTAATAACTCTACACCGTTCGGGCAAAATGCTCAAAAGCTGGATGCGTCTCGCTTTGCAATGGCTGACTCGTTCGTCTGCAAGGTTCGTGATCGTCGACACACGATCAGGTGGATCGATCCCAGCGATCGAGCTCGTCGACCGGATAGAGAGGTACTTTGCCGATCTTGATGAACGACGGTCCGATTCGCAGGGAACGCCAGTTGCGGAATGTGTCTTCGCTGATTTGGCCACGATAGCGTTCTATAACTTCATCAGTCGTTAGGTAGGCAGGGTTCGACACGGACATTCCTCGTAGCTGCAATCGTGCAACAGCCTGTTGCAGGAATGGGTTGATCACCACGGTGGATAGGGCCCCCGAGGTGTGATCGCTGAAGGGGAACGCGTCGCGGCAGAATGCCCTGAACCTGTATTGGGGCGGCGCATTGCGGCCGCGATAGCCTTTGTCAAGGAGGCGCGCCTCCGTGTCCGGGATCACGGCTTTGAACGTATGGCCGTGCTAGGCTGGACGCCTTCACATGAGTGACGAACTGACCGACTTTGGCATGCGTCTTCTGCGGTGCGCAAGCGCGCGCTGACGGCGCCACTCTCGGCGACTTTCAAGATGCTGCTGGGCCCGCCGTTCACTCCAGCCCGGCTTTGCGCATCCCGTCGAGAAATCGTTCCATCAGTTCGGTCGTCTGGTAGGGTACACAAGTTCTGATCCAATCGAGTGAAAGCTGCGGCTGTTCCCGCCGAATGTTCTTGAGGCAGGCGCGCGCTTCGCCGAGCCGTCCGGCGTGGGCGAGGCTTGCGCAGCGCAGGCGATGAGCACCCTGAAAGCCCGGGCGCAGCCGTGCGGCTTGCGTCGTGTACTCGATCGCCTCGCTATATCGGCCCGCCGTGAAGTGCGCGACCGCGATAGATCCGAGGAACAGCGCCATCATTGGATCGAGCGGACTGAGCCTGATCGCATCCTGCGCATGCGCGATGGCTTCGTCGTCCCGGCCCGCAAACGCGAGCCCGTGGCTGAGATGCGCATGCGCGGACGCGGAGTTCGGGTTAAATTCGAGTGCTCGGCGCAGCGCGGCGATGGACTCCCGGCTTCTCCGCTCCATCAGCGCGCAGTAGCCGAGCGCGATGTGTCCCCAAGGATCGCGGTCATCAAGGGCGATCGCACGCGCCGCATGCTCCCGGCCGGGAGCAATATCGCGTTCGCGATCGTTCCATCCCATGTGAGCGGCGAACACCAGACAAAATCCTAGCAAGCTGCGCGCCGGCGCGTAGTCCGGGTACGCCGCGACGGCACGCTCGAGCGCTACGATCGCTGTGGCGTAGTCGGTCCTGGTCATGCGCCAGAAATGCGTCTGCGCGCGGGCAACCAACTCCCAGGCGCCGAGATCGCTCGCGGTTCGTGAAAGCGCGCGGATGCCTTCCGCGGCAAGCACGCGCGGCTCGATCACGGCGGCGACCCTCGTGGTAATCTCGTCCTGCACGGCAAAAATGTCGCCAAGCTCGCGATCGTAGCGTTCCGCCCAGTGATGGCCGCCGGTCGTTGCGTCGATCAGCTGGACGCTGATGCGAAGACGCGTGCCGGCGCGGCGCACACTGCCTTGCAGCACGTAATGCACGCCAAGTTCACGCGCGACCTGTTTCACGTCGACCACGCGGTTCTTGTAAGCAAAGGTTGAATTGCGTGCGATCACGAACAGCCAGTGAATGCGGGCAAGCCCGGTAATCAAATCTTCGGACATTCCGTCGGCGAAATGCGCCTGATCCGGATCGCCGCTCATGTCTTCGAACGGCAGCACTGCAATGGACGGCTTATCGGGCAACGCCAGCGCGATAGCCTCATTCTCGGGACCTGCGGTCGATGCCCTCTTGCCGATGAAGCGATAACCTCGACGGTGCAGTGTCTCGATGTACCGCGGCTTACGTGCATTATCGCCGAGCGCTTTGCGCAGTTCCTGAATGCAGGTCACCAGTGCCGCGTCGCCCACGGCGACCTCGGGCCATACCGCGCCGAACAACTCCTCCTTGGTGATGACCTCTCCGGGCCGGCCAGCAATGAAGGAGAGGAGCGCAAGCGCCTTGGGTGTCAGCCGCACCTGCCGACTACCGGACATCAGTCCAATCCGCGGCTCAAGACGATAGCGCCCAAACGTAAGTGCCCGATCTTGCATGCGTTTCTCCGCTGCCAAGCTTAGCACAGTCTCCTATAGAAATCCCATTTCTCGCTTATGACTTCGCGGCGCCACGTTCCTAACGTGGCAGGCAGTCCAGCGTCCGATTTTTCAACGGCTAGGTGGAAGGGCCACGATGACAACGTCACTCGCAATTGCTGCCACGGCGGCGGCTGGAATCGTCCTCGTACAATCGGCCCGGGCAGAGACGACTGAGGATAAGCTCGGCAAAGTGCATTTCGAGACGTCGTGCAAGCCGGAGGCGCAGATGCATTTCGACCGCGCGATGCTCTACCAGCATTCGTTCTGGTATCGCGCGTCGCAGGCGGTGTTTGAGGATACGCTGAAAGTCGACCCCGAATGCGGCATCGCCTACTGGGGCATTGCGCTCAGCCTGCTCCTGAACCCTCATGTTCCCCCACCTGCCAAGAACCTCGCCGAGGGCGCGGCCACTATCGCCAAGGCGAAGTCGGTCGGCGTAAAATCGCAGCGTGAGCGCGACTACATCGATGCGCTCGCCGTGATGTATGCGGATCATGAGAAGGTCGATCACCGCACGCGCGTGGTAGCCTATGCGAATGCGATGGAAGGATTGGCGCAACGCTATCCGAACGACGACGAGGCGCAGATCCACTATGCGCTCGCGCTCAATACCTCAGCCTCGCCGTCTGACAAGACCTACGCGAATCAGCTCAAGGGCGCCGCGATACTGGAGCCGATTTTCAAGCGTCAGCCTCAGCATCCGGGAGTCGCCCACTACCTGATCCATCTTTACGACTACCCGTCGATTGCCGAGAAGGGCCTCGAGGCGGCGCGTCTCTACGCCAAGATCGCCCCCGGCGCCGCGCACGCGCAGCACATGCCGTCGCACATCTTCACGCGCATCGGTTACTGGAAGGAATCGATCGCTTCCAACATTGTCTCGGGTCGCGTCGCCAAGGAGGCCGGCGACTATCACGATCAGCTGCACTCAATGGACTACCTGGTCTACGCCTACTTGCAGCTGGGTCAGGACCGGCAAGCGGGCGCCGTGATCGACGAGATGAAGACGGTCTCGGGCTTTACGGAGACGTTCCTGCCCGGGCCCTATGCGCTGGCGGTTTCGCCGGCCCGGTATGCAGTCGAACGCGGCGACTGGAAGATGGCTGCCGCGCTTGAGGTGCGGCCGAGCCCGCTTGCGCATGTGCAGGCGATCACCTATTTCGCGCGTGCGCTAGGCGCGGCGCGCTTGGGCAATGCGGAAGCGGCCAAGGCGGATATCGCCAAGCTCGGCGGATTGCGCGAAATGTTACGGCAGGCGAAGGATGCCTATTGGTCCGAACAGGTCGATATCCAGGCGTATGTCGCTTCCGCCTGGGTGCTATTTGCCGAAGGCAAACATGATGCAGCGCTGAACTTGATGAGTGCTGCCGCCGATGCCGAGGATAGAACTGAAAAGCATCCCGTCACGCCGGGCGTGCTGAAGCCAGCGCGCGAGCTTTACGGCGTGATGTTGCTGGAGCGCGGCAATTCCAAGGAAGCGCTCGCCGCCTTCGAGGCAACTTTGAAGAAGGAACCAAATCGTCTCGGCGCTTACGTAGGCGCTGCCGCCGCCGCCCAGAAGGCCGGCGACGTCGCCAAGGCGCGCGACTATTACGGGAAGGTCATCGCCACCGCGAGCGAAGCGGATATGACTCGCGCCGAAGTCGCCGACGCACGCGCGTTCCTCGAAAAGCACTGATGTGCGAGATGAGGGGTCTAGCGAGAGCATTGACAGCACTGACAGTGGTCGGCGTGCTCGCGGCCCCGGCTCGCGCCGACCCGGTCAGAGTGTTCGGCTATGGCGGGGTGCTCGGCGAGTGGGAGCTGAACGCGGACGTGACAGAACGGCCGTCAACCCCTTGGCGCGAGTACCACGGCACCGTCAGCATGACGCATATCGGGCTGTGCACGCAGAACGGCCCGGAGCAGCGAAAAGGCGAGATCACGATCGAGACGACCCTATCCCCCGCGCGACTGAAAGCCACGATGCGGCTTGATGGCTCCGAATGCAGCTATGCGGCGACATTGTCGGACGCTTACAAGGGCATCATGAATTGCCCCGGCAGGCCCGCAATGCCGCTTACACTGTGGGTGAGGTAAATCGGGGCTAGCTTGTATCACTCCGCGGGAGCACGTGCGAGGATCGATCGGAGATCGTAGGTGTCATCGCCGCGCATTCGCGCGGCTCGGTGGCATGCTCATCGGCTGTCATTGGAGCGCGTCGTCCTCGGCGACTCGGGCGAGGAGGCTCGTCTCTACGCGAGCGCCGATTACTGGTTGCATGAGCTAGGCTACCGTGTTCTGGAAGCAAGTAATGGCCCGCCGCGCATTGGAGATCGTGCAGGCCGACACGAACGTCGCTCTCATTTACAGATGTTGTTCTTCCCGATGGGTTGGACGGTCGAGAATTGGCCCGGGAGGCGCAGCGCCGACGCCCCGGCCTTCCTGTCCTGTTCACCACCGGCTACACCCGTAACGCCGTGATCCACAACGGCCGTCTGGAGTCCCGCGTCCATTTGATCGGAAAGCCTTTTACATTCGCCGAACTCGCCGCGCGTGTTCGCGCCATCCTCGACGGACTTTAGTCATGGCTCCATCATCACTTCCGCTGTTGAAATTGGCTGAATAGCCTAGTGACGGCAGTTTCATCCGCATTCATGCGTAAATTCAAAGGAGTAGCGTGATGTCCATTACCGACAAGATATTCGCCGGATCCGTTCCCGAAGTCTACGACACTTACCTCGTCCCTCTTATCTTCGAGTCCTATGCTGCCGACCTCGCAGCGCGCGTCAGCGCGTCAGCTCCGCAGACTGTTCTCGAGACGGCCGCCGGCAGCGGCGTCGTCCCGCGTGCGCTGGCTCCCCTTCTCGACCCGAATGCGCGCTACATCGTCACCGACCTCAATCAACCCATGCTCGACCGGGCTATCGCTCGGCAAGCTCACGATCCACGCATTCTGTGGCAACAAGCCGACGCGTTAAAATTGCCGTTCGAAGACGAAAGCTTCGATGTAGTGTGCTGCCAGTTTGGCGTCATGTTCTTTCCGGATCGAGTCGCCGGCTATCGGGAAGCGCTTCGTGTTCTCCGGCCAGGCGGAAGCTTCTTCTTTAACGTCTGGGATCGCATCGAGGATAATGAATTTGCTCATGTCGTTACGCAAGCAGCTGGCAAAGTCTTCCCGCAAGACTCACCCTTGTTTCTGGCAAGAACGCCACATGGCTACCACGATGCAAGTGCGATCGAGGCAGATTTGCGTTCCGCCGGCTTCTCGTCCATCCGGCTCGCCACGCTGGCGCAAATGAGCGCCGCGCCGAGTCCGCGCCATCCCGCAATTGCCTATTGTCAAGGTACGCCCCTCCGAAATGAAATCGAGGCCCGCGATGCCACTGCGTTGGAAGCAGTGACCACGTCCGCTGGCGACGCTATCGCGAGGATATATGGAGACGGCCCTGTCTCAGGAAAGATCCAGGCGCATGTTGTGGTTGCATGCGTCTGATCAGCAAATGCACACTGAGCCTGCCCTGGGCACTCGTGTTTGGAGCGCTGATCAGCCCGACCGATCCCGTGGCTGTCCTGAGCACTCTCAAGAACATCAAGGTGCCGCCAAGTCTTGAGGTCGAAATGCAGGGCGAATCCCTCTTCAATGACGGCATCGGCATCGTCCTGTTCACGATCCTGCTCATGTTAGCAACCGCGGGAGCGGGCGAACGCACGACGATCGGTGCAATCAGCGAGTTGCTCCTGGTCGAAGCTGGAGGCGGCCTCCTGCTCGGCATCGTCACCGGATACCTGGCGTATAGGGCCATGCGCCTTATCGACGCGCCATCTCGAAGTGTTGATCCTGAAGCTTGAACAGCATGCTTTGATCATCGCAACAGCCTCGATTCCGATCGTCCTTGTCGCGCGATTCAACGCTGTGGGACTGCCCACGCTCGTCCCGTGGGCCAATTGGATGATGTCCGTTCGCAATGTGCCGTTTCTTGCATGGGCCGGCATCCGCGGGGGATCTTCGTGGCGCTCGCGTTATCCGTCCCCGATAGCCCCGCCAGACCGTCGATTCTAGCGGCAACTTACGCCGTCGTCCTCTTCAGCATCATCATGCAGGGATCGACGCTCGGATATGTCGCAAGGCGGACGGTGTTGTCTGGGAGAAAAAAACCAAAATCTTCTAGGCATCCATCACTTTGACTTCTGCGATACCGACAGCGCTGCGATATGACTGCGCATTCCGATGAAGTCGGCCGTGGATTCCGAGCGAAGCCGGCCGCCTGTACCGATGGAAGCCGGCCGGGGATTCCGATGATCCCGGCCGCCTGCCGAGGCGGGCTCTCGCGACGACGTCGTCATCAGGTCAGTTGGCGGCCTCGTCGTCAAGCGTCTGACGCTTGGCGGCGGCTTTGCGCAGGCTCTCGCCCTTGAGGGTGAGCCTGTGGGCGTTGTGCACGAGGCGATCGAGGATGGCGTCGGCAATGGTTGGGTTGCCGATGAGTTCATGCCAATGCTCGACCGGGAGCTGGCTTGTCACCACGGTTGAGCCGCGGCCATGGCGATCCTCCATCATCTCCAGCAGGTCGCGTTGTTGCTCGGCCGTCATCGAGGCAAGCCCCCAGTCGTCAAGGATCAGGAGTTCCACGCGCGCCAGGGTCCTGAGGAGGCGAGCATGGCGGCCGTCGCCCCGCGCGAGGGCGAGCGCCTCAAACAGCCGCGGCAGCCGTTGATAGAGCACGGAGCGGTTGTCCCGGCAGGCCTTGTGGCCCAAGGCGCAAGCAATCCAGCTCTTGCCGACGCCGGTCGGGCCGATGATGAGCAGGTTTTGATGCCGGTCGATCCACTCGCCGGCGACGAGCTTTTGGAACAGCGGCTTGTCGAGTCCGCGCGGCGCCTTCATGTCGATATCCTCGACGACGGCGTTTTGCCGGAGGCTTGCGAACCGCAACCGGGCGACCAGGCGCTTGTTCTCGCGCTCGGTCGCCTCGCGGTCGACGAGCAGCGCGAGGCGCTCCTCGAAGGCCAGCGCGGCGATGTCAGGCTGTCGTTGCTGTTCGTCGAGGGCCTTCGCCATGCCATTGAGCCCGAGCGCGACGAGGCGCTCGTGAGTGGGATGTGTCAACATCGTCTCTCCTTTCTTCAGTGGTAGTAATCGGTGCCGCGGATGTTGCCGTGTCGGATTGGTGGCCCGTCCGGCGGCTGTTCATTCGCGTAGGCGCGATCGAGCCCGTGCTGCAGGATCGACTTGATCGAGCCGTAGGTGGTCGCGCCGATGTCGTTGCCGCGCTGGCAGGCGGCCTCGATGCGGGCCGAGCCGTAGCTGCGTGCGAGCCGCAGAATGCCGAGACAAGCCCGGAAGCCCTGCTCGGGGTGTGGCTTGGCTCTCATGATCGCCTCGACGAGAGCGATCGTGGCGGGGCCGATCTTGGCGGCTTCTCGTTTGATCCGCGCCGGCGTCCATTCGGCATAGCGCCGGTGCGCGCTCGGCATGTGCTCCGGGATCGTGGTGTGGCGATGGGGCACGTCAGAGCGGGCGTGGCTGGCCACCCGGATGCCCTTGTGCAGGATCTCGATCGTCCTGTCGGTTATGCGCGCCTCGAGCTCTTCGCGGATCAGACGTGAGGGCACCGAGTAGTAGTGACCGGCGAGCTCGACGTGATAGTCGGGCGCGACCCGGCACTTCTTCCACTCGGCATACTGATACGGCATCGGCGGTAGGGCTTTGAGCGCCGGCTTGTCGATCTGCGCGAACAGCTCATTGCGGCTCACGCCGAGCTTGCGCATGATCTTGGCGTTGAGGTCGGCGATCGCCTCGCGGATTGCCGCGTTGAGTTCGTCAAGCGAGAAGAAGCGCTGGTTCCGCAGCCTCGCCAGCACAAACCGCTGGACGATTTGCACCGCCACTTCCACCTTCGCCTTGTCGCGCGGCTTGCGCGGACGCGTGGGCAGGATCGCGGTGCCGTAATGCTGGGCCAGCTCCTGGTAGGTGCGGTTGATGCCCGGCTCATAGCGACAGGTGGCGGTGACGCCGGATTTCAGATTGTCGCAGACGATCGCCTTCGGCACGCCGCCGATCGCCCGCAAAGCATTGACGTGCACCGCAATCCAGTCAGCCAACCCCTCCGACCAGCGCGCCTCGGCAAAGGTGTAGTTGGATGCTCCCAGCACGGCGACAAAGACATGGGCCAGCCGCTGCGCGCCGGTAGCGGCGTCGAACACCGGCACCGTGTCGCCCGCGAAGTCGACGAACAGCTTCTCTCCAGGCCCATGCGCCTGCCGCATGGTCGGCGAGATCGTCTCGCTCCATTTCCGGTAGAGATCGCAGAACCGGCTGTAGCCATAGCCGTCCGCGTGCTCCGCGCGATATTCCTCCCACAGCAAGAGCAGCGTCACGCTGCGCCGCTTCAGCTCCCGGTGCACCGCCGTCCAGTCGGGCAACGGCCGCGCCGGCTTCTCCTCGAATGTCGGCGGCGTGAACAGCCGGCGCTCGAGCTCGCCGTCGTCCATCCCTTCCGGCACCGGCCAGGTGATGCCGATCACGGCAGCCCGCCGCAGATACTCGCCAACCGTCGATCGGCTGATGCCGACGGTGACGGCGATCTGCCGCTCGCTCACGCCAAGGGCGTGCCGCAGTCTCAAAACTTCTCGAACCTTCCGCATCGGCGCTCTCTCGGCGGGCATCAGACCTCCCCTTGCTCGGCCGCAAAGGGGGGCTGGTCCGCGATTCGATCGCCGTCTTCGAGAGCGTCAGGCCGGTCTCAACAGGGTGGCCGGCTTCGATCGGAATCGGTGGCCGACTTCCGTCGGAATCGGTGGCCGGGTTGCGTCGGAATCAGTGGCCGGCTTGCTTCGGATTACGCAATATGACCGAAAGGGCCACGATCTCTCATTGCTATAAGGCCATCAAGCTGGGCTCGAAATATCTTGCAAGTCAGCGGACGATGCGATGTGCCGGCTGGCGTCCTCAAACGAGAACGGCATAACGCTGGAGCGTCGCAAACACACGAGGAATCTCGCTCGAGGTTGACCATGCCTCAGGGCGACCGCGTGCAGCAGCTTGTATCCGTTGCGAGATCTGATTTTTGTCTCCGAGATGCGTTTCAAAACCATTCTCGAACGCATTCGTCATGGCTCGGCGATCAAGGACAGTCCGGCCGTCGAATTCTGCTGAACCTGGCGACGCTTGATGGGCGCGTGGCTTCAAAGCTCGCCGCGTGCGGGTCCGTTCGGCCTGCGGCATATGGTCTTTCTCAATCAGAACATTACCGGTTCTCCCTGATCAGACGCCAGGCCTGTCCGGAAGGGCATATCGCACAGGTCGAGCCCATGATACGGTGTAACCTTTGGGGGAGCTGAAAGCATCGGAGAGCCAGCAACCCAACTGGAGGACTGTGATGAGCATCACGCGCCGCGCCGCGACTTTTGGCGGTCTCAGCCTGCTAGCCGCGACATCCGTAAGCACCGTAAGCCGAGCCGAACTCGGCTCTTTTCTTGGAATCGGGGAAGGACTTGAGGATTTCATACTCGCTACCGACGCGTACATCTTCGGCTATCCGCTGGTCACGATGGAGACGACGCGCAGGGTCATAACTAATGTGGCAGACCCGATCGGAACGCGCGGGCCGATGGGCCAGATCATCAAGCTACGCCAGTACCCGGATGCTTCGTTCCGGGACGTAACCGCGCCGAATGCCGACACGCTGTACACGACCGCGTTCTTCGACGTCGGCAAGGAGCCTTGGGTGCTCAGCATTCCTGACATGAAAGGGCGCTATGCGCTTTTCCCGATGCTGGATGGTTGGACCACCGTGTTTCAGGTGCCGGGCAAGCGCACGACCGGCACCGGCGCGCAGACCTACGCGGTGACTGGCCCCGGGTGGAAGGGCACACTGCCCGCCGGCGTCAAGGAGTACAAATCTCCGACCAACATTGTCTGGCTACTAGGCCGTATCTACTGCACGGGCACGCCCGAGGACTATGCCGAGGTCCACAAGCTGCAGGACGAGTTCAAGCTTGTGCCGCTTAGTTCGTACGGCAAACCCTACATGCCTCCTGCAGGCACGGTCGATCCATCGATCGACATGAAGACGGCCGTGCGCGAGCAGGTCAACCGCATGGACGCTGTGGCGTACTTCACGCTGCTCTGCAAGCTCATGAAAGAAAATCCGCCAGCGGCAGTGGACGCACCTCAGCTGGCCAAGTTTGCGAGCATTGGCATCGTTCCCGGTCAGGATTTCGACGCGACTAAGCTCAAGGCGGATTTCGTCAAACGCGTGCCCGAGGTGGGCTTCGACCGGATCATGCTGCAGTTCAAGATCAACAAGGACGTCAAGGACGAGAACGGCTGGGCCTATACGACCAAGACCGGCATCTATGGTACCGATTATCTGATGCGGGCGCTCGTCACCGCTATCGGGCTAGGTGCCAACCGGCCGCAGGACGCGGTCTACCCGACCTCGATGAAGGACGGAGAAGGCAAGAAGTACAACGGCGCGAACAAATACGTAATGCGCTTCTCCGAAGGCCAACTACCACCTGCGGAGGGTTTCTGGTCGTTAACGATGTACGATGCCAGCTACTTCTTCGTAAACAATCCGCTCAACCGTTATTCGATCAGCGCGCGGCAAAACCTGAAATCGAACCCGGATGGATCGACCGATCTGTACATTCAGAAGGACTCGCCCGGAGCCGATAAGGAGTCGAACTGGCTCCCAGCACCTCCCGGTGATTTTATCCTGATGTTGCGGATGTATTGGCCCGACGAAAGCGATCCTTCGATTATCGACGGATCATGGAAGATTCCACCGGTGAAGAAGGTCTGATGTGGGGAGTGAGTATGGGGTTGCAGCTGGTTGGCCCCATACTCCTTCTTGATGGACCTTTGTTGTTGCCTATGAATCGGGCGGTATGTCGTCGCGAACTACAACCGGAACCTGATCACCGCGTTGGTCGACCTAAAGGGCTGAGCCATGAAATGTAGCAAGAAGTTGTTTGCCGTCGTCTCCGTGGTCTTCGTAATTCTTCTGTCATGGAGCACGAGAACGCTCAATGCGCGCGACGCCGATCTCGCCTCTCCCGCCTTCGCGGCGGCTCAGACGGCCAAACAGCAATGCATGAATACCTGCCGTGCACGATATCGCGACTGCCTGTCCTTGAAGCAAATACCATCCACGGAGTGCCGGGGCGTTTACCGGGATTGCATCCGCAACACTTGTAGCGCTGTGCGGGGATGACCGGCGCGCATGCTTGAAACGCCATCAGTCACGCAGCTTTCGCAAGTCATCAGTCACGCGATTGCGCCAGCATTCATTCTGGGCGCAGTTGCCGGCTTCATATCTGTCCTGGTGACACGCCTCAACCGCATCATCGACAGGTGTCGCGTTGTTGCATCTCATGAAGGCACCGAGTCGACCAAGGAGCGGCTTTATCCCGATATGTCGCAACTCAACCGACGTGCGGCGCTCATCAACCGAGCGCTCTTTTGGGCGGTGGCAAGTGCACTTGTCACCATTCTTCTCATGATCGTTGCATTTGTAGATGCGTTTTTTGAGCTGCCTCATGAGAGAGGTGTTGCTCTGTTGTTTACCCTAGCGCTTATATTGTTTGGCGTTTCTCTCATCAGTTTCGCTCGGGAGATCCGAATAGCGATCACGGATCCCAACAACTACGACTGAGCCTAGCATTCCTCGCCGGCGCCTCAGGTTCTATTCTCCCGGTCGCCGCGAGAAGGTTCGAACCGCGCGGTGATGGAAATCTTGATGAACTCAAGCCAGCGACTTCAATCGTGGAGATGTAGGCCACTCGCTATATGCGCGCCAGTCTCAGCCTACCGCGCCAGCTTTGGCAGTGCCCCCTCTTAGCACCTGAAGGTAGCGCACCGGCGGCTGTTGTCGTCCATGAAAGAGCGGACCAACTTCTCCGAGCTGCAGGTGGAACTTGCCAGATCAAGATCGCTTACTGTACTACGCCTTTGATCGATTTCCAATGGCTCGATGGTCAAGAGTTGCGCAGGCAGCCACAGATTGAGCGGAAGGTCCTGCTGCAGGGGAAGCTCGACTATGAGGGCATTATCTCAAAAAATGCGGATGCGCCTTACCGGTAGGAGAGAACGGAAGCCTGGCCGAAGGTGAAGACGGTCAACGCGAACGGTTTCCAGTTGTCTGCTTCATCAAGGAGCGCACCCGTGTCGCCACACTTTATCTTGGCAAGCAGCAAGGCAACGACCTGGTCTACATGGGCAAAGGGCGGCACCGGCTGGTCGCGGACAGTGTCCAACCAATCCGCAAGCAGTTCGATATGGTCGTTCGTCCGAAGTCAAAGCTCGCTAATCCGGTCAGAAACCCAACGACACCTGGGTTGAGCCGTCGTTCGTCGCAAATGTCGAGTGCCGCGACATTACGTCAGAAGGGTTGCTACGAGCCAGTTCGTTCAAAGGGCCTATCCAGGAAGTAGGAACGCAGGAAGCTCCCGTCCGTTGAAGGTCAGGAGAAACCCTATGAACAAGCGGATTGATGAAGCGGTAGCGGCGCGTGCCTATCAACTCTGGGAGAAGGCTGGCAAGCCGGAAGGGCGCGACGAGGAATTCTGGCGACTCGCCGAGCAGGAACTGATCAACGAAGATAAAAGCTCTCCTTTGCGCACTCCCGACACGCTGTGATGAATCCCAATTGCCCCATCTGCCACTGATTCGGCTGGTGTGCACGAATTATCTGCATCTCGCCTGAAGGAGCCGGATATGAGCTAGGTGCTCAACGAGGTCGGCCCAGCGAGCCCTAGCATTGGCCCGTTTCCAGCTTTCCGTCGGCGTCGTTTGAACGCATGAAAGCGCCCGTTCCGGACACCCGCTCCGATGACGTATTCAGCTGCCTGCGAGGTTGTCTAATGCGGTGGGCTGAGGCGCTTGGAGCGGCCGGCATGATCGTGGACGACTTCAGAGGTTCCAGTAAATGGTCGTAATCAATCGGCAGAAACCTAGCTGCGCTTCAGGCGAGCGACCCCCTCTCGTAGTCAACCAAAGCTCGATAGTGTCGTGCGCAGAGCCCGAGCCTTTGCGCTTCGCCGTCGAAGACTTCTCAAATTGCTCGGCCAGTTGCCTAACGTCCACGCAGGGGACAGGGCAACTTCGTGGTACGCAATAAGGGACCGAACGCTACGGCCCCTTTCTAATTCAGCGCCCGCTAGGGGCTATTTCTCTATCAGTTGTTGAAGATTCTCATGCGCAGTTTGATTAGTTGAATCAAAGCCGCTCTTTCTTCGGGCGTGTGCCGCTCAACTGAGGCGGCCTTACTTTTTCGGAAACAGCTTGTCCCTTACATACCGGGACGTCGGCGTCAGTCGAATGCCGCGCGGCTTGCGCCAGATCGCCTTGTCGATTTCGCGCTTGTCACCAATGGTCAGGCGGCCAGAGGCTTTTCGGGTGACAAAAATCGCATCGCTCATCTTTTTGCCCGAGCGGCGGTTCTTTGATTTTACTTCCTTCCAAAGCCGAACGCGCCCGAGCTTGAGCTTGGGTAACTCCTCTTTGATTTCTCTCCGGAGGCAATCCTTTTCCGTCTCGCGTGACCGCTTGCGACCACCAGGGAACATCCAAAGTCGATCACTCTTGCGTCGCACCAAGAGAACCTTACCGCGCTTTACCGCTATGAGCTTTGAAGACTTCGCCATTCAATGCTCAGTTTCGCCCACGGGAATCGCTCCACTGTAGCAGAATGCCCGTTAAGCCTCGGTTTCCTCAAGCTTAAAACTTATTGGGGCACGTACTCGTAAGCGACGAGGACTCCGAGTCCGATCATGGCGACCAGGCACTGCGATGGTGGGCGCGTGCACTCTCCCTCCAGTTCCCAAAAGTTAGCGGGCATAGGTTGATCCAAATCAGCGAGCAAGAACTGAAGGATGGCCCGGAACCGAAGAACGCATCGCGACCCCGTGAAGATTATGGGCTAGCAACATTTGCTAGTTCACTAAGTCGTCCTAACCGCCCGACCTCCGAGTGCGCCCCCGTACGGGACAGCGAGGGGCTTTGGATCAAATCTAATTTGGAGACGCAGGAACGATTCGATTTGCGATCACTTTCCCCTTCGCCACAATGTCAGATACCCAACATTGTGGCGCAATGCCGCCCCGCAGGGGCCGCCAGCCACCAAAAAGACAGAAGGTCGCACCCATGCAGCCCAGCGCTCGCAGACGACCTGTTGTGCTCGTCGTCGAAGATGACCCGCTTCTCCGAATGAACGCTAGCGCAGCAATCGAAGCCGCCGGTTTCGACGTCGTCGAGGCCGCCGGGGCCGAGGAGGCTATCGCGATCCTTGAGCAGCGAAGTGACATACGTTTGCTGTTCACTGACATCCAAATGCCGGGATCGATGGATGGACTTAAGCTAGCCCATTTCGTCAAAGGTCGTTGGCCACCGATCAAGATCGTTGCCACATCAGGCCATGCATATGTCACCGAGAGCGACTTGCCCGACGGCGGCCGGTTTTTACCTAAACCGTATGCGATAGCGGAGATGGCAAGCACGATAGACCGACTTATTCGACAGTAAGGATAGTCTTCGCGAAGTCCGTTGAGGGTTCTTTTCGATCATCGAAGCTCAAGTTGCCGGGGACGATATGAGCCTAGCATTATCCCCACTTGAGCGTACTGTCAGGCCATTGACGGCAAACCACAGGCGCCGCTGACTGAGAGTCCTTTGCGCTCCCGGCCACAACCGAGGGAGCGCAGCATGCCGCATAGAGGCAACTTACTTCTCGCATCGCTTTCTCCGGGCGATTTGGCTGCCCTTCAGCCTCACCTGAAGCCCCTGCATCTCGAACAGGACCAGGTCTTGTTCGAGGCAGGCGATACCATCGACGCTACCTATTTTCCAACCAGCGCAGTCGTCTCGATCGTGGTTATGCTGTCGAGTGGCCAGGTCGTGGAGGCCGCGATGGTCGGCCGAGATGGCGTGCTTGGAGCGGCGGCGGCGCTTGATGGCAAGATGGCATTAAGCCGGGCCGTAATCCAACTGAGCGGCGAGGCAATGGTTTGCGGTCTGGAGGGGCTCAGGGCAGCGGCCATGCAAAGCCAGCCGTTTCTTTCGCTACTGATCAGACTGAGCAGACCCTATATGCGCAGGCGCAGCAATCGACCGCCTGCATTGCGGCGCATCATGTGGAGGCCCGTCTTTGCCGGTGGCTGCTCAGGTCGAGAGACTTGTCGCAAAACGATACGCTTTTATTCACGCAAGAGTTCCTGGCAGAGATGCTCGGTGTCAATCGAACGAGCGTGACATTGGTGGCGCACACCCTTCAGCGAGCCGGAATCATCCAGTACAGCAGAGGCAAGATCCGGATCACCAACCTTGAGGGCCTGCAGGATGCGGCCTGTGAATGCTACGAAACCGTGAGGTCGCAGTACCAAGGCCTGCTCGGCGGGGATTATGATCAGGCGAGAACTCGCGCCCCCTCGTAGGCGGGAGGTCGGCTCCTTGGCACCGCAAATCTAAAATTGGGTATCCGACATTGGATGTAAGTTCCACTCATTACCGCGCGACGACGGGGAGGAAGCCATGCTCGTGCATACTGTCGATGACGACGTGTCCTTCCGGACGCGGTTGCGCGCTTCGATTTCCGCTTTGACCCAAACAGGCATCCAAATTCCATTATCAGGCCAGAACGAATGCTATAATGTTGCCTCAGGGGCCGCGTCCGGGGATGCTAACCGGTGACGGTGCCGCTAGGGCCGCAGCGGGAAAACTGGCCGGCGCGATCCCTTAATCACCGACGGAGATATCCGCGGTGATACCCGTAGCCTCGATGCACGCCGTAACCGTAGCGACGGACACCGTAGCCACGATAGCCGTAGCCGTATCGTCGGTAGACAGGCGCGGTACGGACACAACCCCGTGGGCCGCAGACCACTGCGACGTTCTCGACGTTCGAAACGGGCGAAAGTGGGGCAAACGGCATCGCGGACGCTGTCTCTCCCACAGCAACGCTGCCGAGCGCAGCAAGCGCAACAAGTAAAAATTTGAGTTTCATGGCTTCTTTCGTGTTGGCATCTTAAAGCATCGCGCACAGTAAGACGTCAAAGGTGAACCGGAGATGAGCAGCATGAGGTCTGCCTAGCGATCCTCGGCGCGCCGCCTGCCGCGGGATCGCTCATGAAACGCAGCCCTGTTTTAGGTTGATTGACCGGAGGAAAGTGTCCAACCCGCTCTGGCCACAGTTTTTCTTCTCGCCGGCCTGCTTAGGCATTTCGGGCCGTACCGGCGGCGAACTGTTGCCGGCCGCCGCTTTTCGCTTCGTCGTTTTGTATCCCGTGTCCGCTGGATCATGCCAGTGTCGAGAAATGATCTTGGACGGTGTCGTCCGTAATTCGGATGGACGGGGTGTGACGACGATTTGAATGGGTCCAGCGGGGGCGGCTGAAGCATCCACTGTCACCACGGCAGCCTGGTCCGCTTGCGCGGGTTCATTCGCGACAGCGGCCCCGACTGTGTCGTCATCGACCTTTAATGGAAGCCGGTCGCTTTTGCCCAAGGTCGCCGCCACGGGATAGTCTATCGTCGGCAATTCGGGCGTTGGATTCCTACCCAGCGCTGCGACAACTCCTATACCGACCAGGCCGAATACTCCGAGGGCACCAATCCTGATCATGCTGGTTGATCCTCCTGACCAATCCAACGGAACGCGAAGGCTCATGCCCAATTTTGCCCAGAATAAGGCTAAGCTTTTGGTCCTGCTAACGAAATAATCCTGGGCGTTATGGCGGCTCTCAAGGCCACAGTTCAACGGCACGGGCATCCGATTGCGACCCGTGCAGGGGCGCGGTACTTCCGCCGCAACTCGGCCCCCAACCGCCTAGCTAGGGCTTGGGGTCGGAACGCCGACGGCGCCTTGTGATCCTTTGCCATCGACAATTGGCCAAGCGACATCGGCGCGAGTGTTCCTAGACTAATTCCCACTCGCGAGTTTCCAAAGAAACGGCCCCAGCACTTCTGGGGGCTGGGGGGCCAGTGCTGGAGCCGTCACCTGATCCGCCGATTTTATCTCTTGGAGGTCGGCAGCTTCGATACTGTGCCCCACTCGGATCCTTCCGCAATAGCTTGCGTGCAACAGTGTCCTAGTTCCCCAGCGCGGGTGTCGTCAGCACCCGAGATGCGGTGCTGGCCCGTGGCATCGCCGCTAACTTCAGTGGTCTTTTTTGATTTCTTGAAGTGGGATGTTTGCTTTAGGAGAACGGCACCCAAGGCTCAGCGGATGTTCCCGGCGGCCCCATCCAAGATTTCTATAGCCCGATCGGCTTCAATGGATATGCAGTTTGTGCCAATATCGGTGGTATGAATCGAGAACGGCATCGACGTGCCCTGGAAGCGCAGCTGAAAATCTCTCGTGCTCTCGCTGGAGAGTATCCGGACCGACCGACCGCCGACGATCTCCAGAACCTGGAGAACGAGATCAGGCGTCAACTCGGCATAATTGCTGACCAGGCTCGCACCGAGCAGGCTAACGCCGTCGCCCAAGAGTACGCCGACAGCCAGCGAGAGATTATCGCCGAACTTCGGACGAAACTGAATTGAGGCTTGCGTCAAAAGCGCCAGTACGGCTCCAAGCTCGGGCGAGAATCACAGGAGGAGACCTCCGTGAAGGGATTGCTGATAGTCATTGGCGTTGTTTTGGCTCTCTACATTGCCGACCAGCAATTCGCCCACGGCCGATACACCGATGCCATACAGCGCATGGCGGCGCAGATGAGGCATTCATTTGGAATGTAAGGCCCGCCCCAAGCTGGAACGCTATTTGTCAAGCGCGTTTAACTGGGGAAAGCGGCAGCGTTGACATGATATCTGTCTGACGCCCGCGCGAATGCCAACGCCAATGAAGCCACGGCTATGATGACCGCTGCACCTGCTTCGTGGAGTGGCCTTCTCACCTTCGGGACAGCGATACAGTCCCTCCGAGACCGGAGTTTCATCGATGCGGTCTTCTAGACCCGAACTGCTCGGCCTACCACGAACATCGGGGGCCTTATCGGGGCCTCCAACGCACGAAGGGAAATAGCCCAGGCCGCCCGAAGCGATGAAGCCGCACCGGATTCCGATCGCCGTGCGAAGCCTAAAGGATCGGAGCGCAACCGACCGCGAGCGCCGTCATGCTTGACAGCGAAAGCGTTGTGATAAATTTTGGGCGCTGGAAATTCGTTCCGCTTCTCGAAACCGAAAAAGGACAACGAAGACCGTCTGGAGTGACGACGATGTTCGATAAAGAAATTGCCCGTATCCGTGCTCACCGCAACAACATCTACCGTTATCGACGGCTGCTGAAGACGAGGCTGTCGGACCTCGAACGACAGTTTATTGAACGGCGGCTCTCCGAGGAGCAGGCCGCTGCCGAGGCGCTGTTTTCCGAATCCTTTCCCGTCACGTCTACCTTGCCGAAAGCCCGTCCCCGATCGCGGGGACGTCGTTATGACCGACGTTCCGCGACATGCTGATCGGCGGCAGCAAGAAGGTCATCGGCCACCATCGGCTGCTGCTGGCCAGCCGGAAAACCGGGAACGAGCGCGAACCATACCTAAACTGGATCGAGCGCGAGCAACGGCTGCTCGACGAACTCCAGGCTTGGTTCCCGGAAAACGGTTCGCGGCGTGACCTCTCTGACGGACCACGATCGCTTTGCGGCGTTCGACATCGTGCTGAAGCGGCGCGGCCGCAGGTGGAAATGGTCCGTCTGCGTGGCTGGAGGAGAGGCCGTCATGTGCGGCTCGGAATGCAGCCGCGCCGGAGCGAGATACAAGGCGCAGCGTGCGCTGTTTCTCCTGCTGTGCGCGAGCGGCGTTTCGGGCACGGCTCAATCTTCCGGACGGCTCTGAAAGGCGATTTTGAGTCTAGCGGCCTCGGCGACGGTGACGCAAATTGAAAACGAGCCAGAGCTAGCGGAGGTCTATTCAATAGAGATTGGGAAATCGTCTAGCCCCCAAACGCTCACAACATCGCGTCTGCCAGCAGCCACGCGCTTCCAATGGCGGTGGCAATGACTGCGGTGACATAGGCGAGTTGACGCCGCCGAGAGGGCATGATCACCGAGGCACCTGCTTGCTTAGGACGTCCGTCAGCGTCTGTTTTATGCGTTCGGCTTGTTCCTTCGTCAACTTCTCGGCGAAGGGACCACCTTTTTCCAACTGCGCCGGACCCTTACTTACTCGATCATAAACCATCCAGTCGATGCTTCCTCTTCGAACGATGAACCTCGCGTGTAGAGGCGGTGTGTCGTTCAACGATACCTCCCTATGATCGGATCGCTGGTGTCAAAATTGCACACCAGGCGACAGTTTGTTCCTGAAGCGGGACACTGAAATTCCAACACCATCCTAAAGTGCAAGGCCCGTGCCGATACCATACGTCTTCAAATGAACCGCCGCGCCAACGATGCTAGGACGTGTTGCGGATATTTGATCACCGGAGCCCTGTTCGCAGCGGTGGCCGAACGTCGCTCTGCTTGGGGAAGGATTCTATGCGCGGCGAGTGAATTCAGACAACGAGAATAGTCGTTGGTTACTAACTAAGGTTGTGAAGCCGGCGCGACCTGATAGAGTGGGATTATAATTTTCATCAGTAGTTGATTATCAAAGCGATTGGAATGAGGGCGCGCCATGCCCACCACGGAGGAATTCCGCGAAGAGGCCGAGGCTCAGATCGGTCGGGCGGCCAGACAAGGGCGTCCGCATATCGAGATCAACGCAGGCGAACTGCATCGGATAGTGAGCCCGGATCAGAACATGCACGCAATAGCCTGCAGCGCCATGCGCCAGCTTATGCGGCCGGCCGACGTTGTGATCTATGAACCTCCCAGCGAGGACGGTCCGTCGTAAGCGCTGTTCAGCGGCCACCTTCCGGATGACGGAGTGATCTGCGAGTCTGCGGTTCGGTTTGGACCGTTAGGCTTAGAATGGACACAGAGCATAGCGCTATCACGGAGCCGGTGCGGCGGCTTGAGGTCTTCACCGGAGCCGGCCGCCGGCGGAAGTGGAGCGATGAGGACAAGGCGCGGATCGTTGCGGAGATCGTGGCGAGCGGCGACTCGGTCTGTTCGGTAGCCCGACGGCATGGATTGTCACCGCAGCAGTTGTTTGGCTGGCGACGTCAGTTGCGAGAAGGAGCAGGCGGTCATTCCGAAATGGAAGAAGTACAGTTTGTGCCGGCGGTGGTGGATGCCGCGGTGCCGGCGCCCGCTGTTGAGCGCAAAGCGGTGCGCTGCAAGGCCAAGGCGGATACCCGGGCTCGCCGTTGCGATGCCGGGATCATCGAGATCGAAGTCGACGGCATCACGATCCGGGCCGGTCGTGGTGCGGATGCGACGATGATTGCGTCGATTGTCCAGGCACTGAAGGTGACCCGGTGATCGGCCCGTCGGGTGCGGTCCGGGTGATGGTGGCGACCAAACCGGTGGACTTCCGCAAGGGGATGGAAGGGCTCGCGACCCTGGTGCGCGAGAGCATGCGGGCAGACCCATTCTCGGGAGCTGTCTATGTGTTCCGGGCCAAGCGCGCGGATCGGATCAAGCTGGTGTTCTGGGACGGAACGGGTCTGTGCCTGTTCGCCAAGAGGCTCGAGGATGGGATCTTCCGCTGGCCGAAGATCGAGGACGGCGTGATGCGCCTATCGGCGGCGCAATTGTCGGCACTGCTGGAGGGGCTCGACTGGCGGCTTGTGCATGAGGCGCGAGAGACGCCGGCGCCAACGCAAGCCGGATAGCTGTTGGCAGCGCTGCGGCGAAGTGAATCAGGAGCGTCGGACGCGTCGCCAGATGGCGGCGAATATGCTCTGAATTGGGTGTGAGCGACGCCCTGCCTGACGATCCCGAGACGCTGAAAGCGATGCTGCTTGCCGAGCGGTGCGAGAGCGAGCGGCTGCGTCAAATCATCAAGGAATTGCAGCGGCATCGGTTTGGCCGGCGGGCAGAGACGCTGCCTGAAGATCAGATGCTGCTGGGCCTGGAAGACGTCGAGCAGGTTGCCGCATACAACGAGACGGCACAGGACGTGAGCGCACCTGAAGGCCGTGAGGCGCGGGCTCGCACGCGCCGCGGCAACCGTGGCGCCTTGCCGATGCACCTGCCGCGGATCGAGGTCGTCGTCGACATCGAGGGCAAGACCTGTCCCTGTTGCCAGGGCGAGTTACACCGGATCGGCGAGGATAGAAGCGAGCGGCTGGACCTGGTCCCGGCGCAGTTCCGGATCCTCGTGACCCGGCGTCCCAAATACGCCTGCCGGGCTTGCGAGGACGGGGTCATGCAGGCGCCGGCCCCGATTAGGCTGATCGAGGGCGGATTGCCGACCGAGGCCACCGTCGCCCACGTCCTGGTCTCCAAATATGCCGATCACCTGCCGCTCTACCGGCAGGCGCAGATTTATGCCCGCCAGGGCATTGAGCTCGATCGTTCGACGCTGGCGGACTGGGTAGGACAAGCTGCCTTCCACCTGCGTCCGCTGCATGACCGTCTGCTCGGCAAGCTCAGGCAACGGCCAAAGCTGTTCGCCGACGAGACGACGATGCCGGTGCTCGATCCCGGCCGCGGGCGCACCAAGACCGGTCAGCTCTGGGCCTATGCAGCGGACGATCGGCCGTGGGGCGGTGCCGATCCGCCGGGCGTTGCCTATGTCTATGCCCCCGATCGCAAAGCCGATCGGCCGATCGCCCATCTCGCAGGCTTCGAAGGGATCTTGCAGGTCGATGGCTATGCCGGCTATGGCAAGCTCGCCGAGCGTGGCGATGTCCAACTTGCATTCTGCTGGTCGCACATGCGACGTAACTTCTACGAACTTGCCACACCCGGTCCCGCGCCCATTGCCAGCGAGGCGCTCAAGCATATCGCCGAGTTCTACGCCATCGAAAGGGACATCCGTGGTCGCGGCGCCGAGGAGCGCCGTCTCGTTCGGCAGCAGAAAATCCGGCCGCTGGCGGAAGCCTTCGAGCGATGGCTCCGCGCAAAGCTCGCGTTGATCAGCCAAAAGGGCAAGTTGGCCGACGCCATTCGCTATGCGCTCTCACGCTGGGAGGGCCTGACGCGCTTCATCAATGACGGCCGCATCGAGCTCGACAACAACGTCGTCGAGCGCTCGATCCGTCCGATCACGCTGAACCGGAAAAATGCGCTGTTCGCAGGCTCCGACGGCGGCGCTGAGCACTGGGCCACCATCGCCTCCCTGGTCGAAACCTGTAAGCTGAACGACGTCGATCCGCTCGCTTACCTGACCGACGCCCTCACCAGGATCGTCAACGGCCATCCAAACAGCGACATCGATCAACTGCTTCCGTGGGCCTATTGTCGTCAAGACCTCAAAGCTGTGGCCTGAGAACGACGCTTACGGTCCGTCGTTCACCGTTCGGTATGCTCTGCCTCGCTAGATGCTGGATTATCTTGTCATCCGGCCACGGTCTGATGAATGACGTGCTGGGGAGTGCCCGGATGCGGCGCGAGGCGGGAACGGCTCCGGCTCTCACGGCATTACGCCGCAACCGTTCAACCACGTGGCTTTCGGGCGATGTGCTGCCTGGTCGGCGGGCCGTTTGCCGACGGGCCGCGGTTCTTCGGAAACTGCGAAGGGTCGATGCCGATTCCGACGAACCAGCGAAATAGCAGGTCATATTCCAGCTGCTCCATCAGAAGCCGCTCCGAACGGATCGAATACAACGCCTGTAACAGCATCGTCCGCAACAGCTTCTCAAGCGGGATCAACGGCTGTCCGATGGGTGACAACTATAGCGCAGCAAACTCGCGCCCCAGTCTGACTGTGCTCCGTTCACAATCGTCCGGACCGCATGCAGGGGATAATCACGGCGAACCCGCGCCTCTGGTCGACATAGTTGAAACTGCTGGTCCAGTTCGCTTCTGCCTCGCCGAGGCGAGCTACTGCTCTGGACTATGAAATCCTTGCGCTCCGCGGCAAACTTGCCGTCGTCGGGATTTTCCGTCACCTATACCCGCGCTACAACCAACGTCGCTCGCATGAATCGTAAGAGTGAGCGGCGCTGTGTTTGGTCATGGCCCCAGGATCGCGTCGGTCGCGCGCGTTGAGAGGCGCTACCAACCGCGACGATGGCTTCAGCGACAAAGAGATTGGTCAGGCACGACTGTGTAGCGCTCTCGCAACATCACAATTGTTCCGTTAGGTGCAACCCGCAATTTCGACTCCACAACAGCGCCGCGCTGGTGCTTGATAGGGGCGGATCCGGGACGGGATTTCGCCTCCTAGAAATTTCAATCCGGGCCGGAAGAGGCCGCTGTCCAGCGCCAGCGGTCTCTTCGTGTTGCATCATTTTTTGCGAGCCGAACCTTCGATGTCGACGCGGGTATGGGCTATCGCCACGCAGTCGGTTGGATCGTCATTTTATGGGGATCCTAGTTTCGGCCCTGTCTACCTTGACGCAGGCTAATCCCTTTATCCGGCCAACCGCCCAGTCGCATGGGTCGATGGTACACACGGAACGTGACGACCGAGTTTGAGTTGCCTCAAGCAGCAGTCCTGCGATTGCTCGCGTGATCCCATTCGAATGAGGCCGACGTCCCCGAAATGGACTGAGCGCCGCGAGTGTCGGTGAAGACTGAGCTGGGGCGTCTGCTCTAATCCCGGAAACAGACTGTGTTGTTACGCGACCGACGCCGTTTCATCCAGCAGATTGCGCCCGTTCGTTGCCCGAGTACGAGTACGGTTCGCGCACGTTACGGTTGCTACTACCGTCGAGGGGGTTGCGGTTCAACCCGAGAGCTGGCCGAAGTTCCATGCCAACCCGTCGCATTCAACGCCGCACCTCCGTGAACCTTTCTGCCGGCACAGGGACTTACGTCCAGGTGGAAATTCCCGTTCGGTAGAGCGATCGGCGAAGAGTCGAACTGTTTCCTGTCGGCCTTGCGAGCGACGATCGATTTGCTGACGTCGTCGGGAGCAGTGGAACTATCATCTACCGAA
Source organism: Bradyrhizobium sp. USDA 3364 (assembly GCF_054056355.1). Classification (NCBI taxonomy): domain Bacteria; kingdom Pseudomonadati; phylum Pseudomonadota; class Alphaproteobacteria; order Hyphomicrobiales; family Nitrobacteraceae; genus Bradyrhizobium; species Bradyrhizobium sp. USDA 3364. Next base: position 1,974,428 of record NZ_JBSRYG010000002.1, on the reverse strand, counting down.
ATTGACACAACCGTACCTTTTGGAGGAGACGCCATGACGGAGATCCGGCTGGCCTCGCTGCAGGGCGGGGCAACTGTCGTTGGAAGTGAGACGTTAGCCGTTTTCCGCGAAACGCTGCGAGGCAAGGTTTGCCTCCCTGGTGAAGCAGGCTACGATGAGGCCCGCACGATCTGGAATGCGATGATCGACCGCCAGCCCCGCGCAGTGGTCCGCTGCAGAGGCGCCGCCGACATCATGCGCGCCGTATCTTTTGCACGTGAGCACGGTGCTCTGCTTGCGGTGCGGGCAGGGGGACACAACATTGCCGGGAATGCCGTATGCGAGGGAGGTCTCTTGCTCGACCTCTCGCTGATGCGCGGCGTGCGGATCGATCCCGTTCGCCGCACCGCGCGCGTCGAACCCGGTGCTACCCTCGGCGATTTCGACAGAGAGGCACAGGCCTTCGGGCGTGGCGACCCCGCTCGGCATCAATTCGACAACTGGCGTGGCGGGGCTGACACTTGGCGGTGGCTTCGGATGGCTCAGCCGCAAGTTCGGGCTGGCAGTCGACAATCTCATCTCAGCGGACGTAGTGACTGCCGACGGCAAGCTGATGCAGGCGAGCGCCACCGAGAACCCCGACTTGTTCTGGGCCCTGCGCGGAGGCGGCGGCAATTTCGGCGTCGTGAGTTCGTTCGAATTCCGCCTGCACCCCGTCGGCCCCAACGTGCTGTCCGGTCTGATTGTCCATCCCTTTGCTCGGGCAAGAGAGCTTCTCGCCGGCTATCGCGAGGCCGCAGCCAATGCGCCCGACGAACTCACGCAATGGGTGGTCCTCAGGAAGGCCCCACCGCTTCCCTTCCTGCCAGCTGACGTTCACGGCAAGGAAATCCTCGTCTTTGCGGTTTGCTACCTTGGCGATGAGCGCGGCGGCAACCAGGCATTGGAGCCGCTGCGCGGGCTCGGAACACCCATTGCCGACGTGGTCGGCATGCAGCCCTTCACCGCATGGCAGAGTGCGTTCGACCCGTTGCTGACGCCGGGTGCCTGCAACTATTGGAAGTCGCATAACTTCGTCGAACTCAGCGACGGCCTCCTGGATGTCCTCGTCAGCCAGGTTGCGCAACTTCCGACCGAAGAGTGCGAAATCTTCATCGGGCAGCTTGGCGGGGAGGCTGGCCGTGTAGCGCCTGACGCAACGGCTTATCCGCATCGCAACGCGAATTTTGCGATGAATGTGCATACCCGATGGCGCGAGCCGGCGGACACGCAGCGCTCGATCGAATGGGCGCGGAAGCTCTTCACAGAAGCGGCACCTCATGCAACCGGCGGCGTCTACGTCAACTTCATGCCCGAGGACGAGGCCGATCGCGTGTCCAGTGCATACGGTACGAACTACGCGCATCTCATGGCGCTGAAGTCGAAATACGATCCTGGCAATTTATTCCGGTTGAACCAGAACGTCCGGCCGTCCGCACAGCGATCGGTGGCCTGAAGGAAAGAGGGACCGCCGCTGAGCCATCCACGGCGACAAAATTAGACATCGAAGAATGGCTGCGCGGTCCAGGCCTGCAATCCTATGAGGAGGCGCTTCGGTATCGACGGTGAGGTCGTCTGACAATTGGTGGTCTCAAGATTGATAAGAGCCCAGGGCGTCGGCCATCTGCGGAAGGTTCTTGACGGCATCGGCGACGTTGCGACCGATGCGGGAGCGGCTTGGTGCCAGCATCGGCTCAGTGGAACGTTCTCTATTCACAATGCGCGTGGGGGAAATCAAACCGGGACATAACGGCTAAGAGAGTTGCAGAAATGGGCAAGACATATCAAGCAATCGTCGTCGGAGCGCGCTGCGCCGGATCTCCAATGGCAATGCTTTTGGCGCGTAGGGGCTACCGTGTTCTGATGGTCGACCGCGCGAACTTCCCCAGCGACACGCTTTCTACACATGTAGTGCAGCCCCTCGCCGTAGCCGCTCTCTCGAGATGGGGGCTGCTCGATCGGCTCCTCAAAACCGGGGTCCCGCCGATCGACACGTATGCCTTCAACTTCGGTCCATTCACGATCGCCGGCGCGCCCGGCACGCAGGATGCTCCGGTTGCGTACTGTCCCCGGCGCACTGTTCTCGACAAGCTGCTCGTGGATGCTGCGGCTGAAGCCGGCGTTGAAACCCGAGAGGATTTTACGGTCGAGGAGATCCTGATGGAAGACGGAGGCGCCATCGGGATCAAGGGCCGGTCGAAACGGGGCGACGTCATTACCGAACATGCCGACCTCGTCGTTGGGGCGGATGGGCGGAACTCAATCGTTGCAGAGACGGTCCGGCCGGAGAAGTACAACCAGAGGCCGCCACTACTCGCTCCTTATTATGCCTACTGGAGCGGTCTTCCGATGAACGGCAGATTCGAAACCTATATCCGTCCTAACCGGGGTTTTGCGGCGGCGCAAACCCATGACGGCCTGACGATGGTTGTCGGAGGGTGGCCCTACGCTGAATATGCGACCAACAAGACGAACATTGAAGCCAACTATCTCAAGCAGTTTGAGCTTGCGCCTGAGTTTGCCGATCGTCTGGGCAGTGCAAAGCGTGAGGGGCGGTTGGTCGGCGCCCCAACGCCTAATTTTCTCCGGAAGCCTTACGGTCGAGGTTGGATGCTCATAGGTGACGCCAGTTACCTTAAGGATCCGATCACGGCACAAGGCATCAACGACGCCTTCCGCGATGCCGAACGATGTGCCGCTGCGTTGGACGAATGCCTCACCGGGACTCGGTCGTTCGAGGCGGTGATGGGTGGTTACCACCGGGCCCGCGACGCCGGGGTCTTGCCGATGTACGATTTCACCTGCCAACTCGCGACGCTGGAGCCGCCTCCGGTCGAGATGCAGCAGCTATTCGGAGCGATCTGCGGCAATCAGAGAGCCATGGACGGCTTTGCGCAGATGAATGCTGGGACCGTCTCACCTTCTGAGTTCTTCTCGAGGGAAAACGTCCGCGAAATCATGGCGGCTGCCGAGGAGCCCGGGCTTCATGGACGGCCGGCGTAAGGTCCAGCAAATGCTCGACCGCGACGCGGCTTGGGATTCCAACGGCACCGAGGAAAGCTGACTGTCATCCATTGACGTCTCTCTTCCTACGCGGAAGCTTCGGGAGGCTCCGATGCGACGCCGCATCGGTGATGCGGCCGTTTCCCAGCTAGCCAAGGTCATCGCGCAGTGCGGGGGAACCGTGCATCCCGAATGTCGTTTTCGTTTCGAGAGAAACGACAGGAGTGCTCTCATGCCTCGTGGTGACAAATCCAGCTATACGGACAAGCAGAAGCGACAAGCCGAACACATTGAGGAGGGCTACGAACGTCGCGGCGTGCCCGAAGATGAAGCTGAAAGGCGAGCCTGGGCAACCGTCAACAAGGAAACCCATGGCGGCAAGAAGAGCGGGTCAGGAAGCGGAAAGACAGAAGATCACTCCCCCTCCCGCAAGGGCGGAAAACTCGGCGGGCAGGCATCGGCGAGCCGGCCGGCGACCGAACGATCGCGCTCCGCCAAAAAAGCTGCCCGTACCCGCAAGCGGCATGCTGCATAGCAAGCGACGCGGATACCTGCTGTCGCGCTGCAAGGTCAGGCCGTGAGCCGTACCAAGAGGAGACGGATAGGAAAAGGTCAACGGGAAGGTCGACCCAGTGGCCCATCCCGCCCGGCCAACCCTTGGCTGTCGGCGGCGCGCGTCGCACGCGTCTTGCAGACTAATCGATTCTCGATGGTGCTGGACACGCCGAAGGCACCCGAAAGGAATTGATTGCTACTTTGGCCCGAAAGCGCTCAGAAACCCGATTGCTATGGGGATAAGAGCGACGCAGATCCAGAAAGCGGGCGCGCTGGAGCTTAGGCCGGCAATAAGGATCCATGCGCCGACGCCGACGATTAAGGCTGAGATCGCATAGGCGGCCGCTTTGTCCATGCTCGATCCAAACGCAAACGAGGATCGATATAGCTTTCAGGACTCGCCGCGGGCCAAAGTGTTCCTCGCGCGCGGGTGTCGAGATGGATCGCGACACCTCGGACATTGATCGATGCCGGCAAATGTCTCCGGTGGCACGGAGAATATGGACCTATGCGGCAGGCCTGCAAGTGAAGGCGATTCGTGCTGCGATTGTCTGTCTCAGGCGTCCGTCTCAATAGGAGTTTCTGAAAGCGAAAGGGCCGCTTTGGGCGACCACAATCCGGAACGCTCGCCGCATACATGCGCGAGATATTTCCGGTAAGTCAGCCAACCGAGCCGAAGCCTCCAACCGCCCAGTACAAGCACCCCGCCCAAGCACCCCGCACAGCAGGCGAAGCAGGCACAAAAGTCTCATCATCAACGGACCGGTGCACGCGCTTGTCCCGCTTGGCACCATCGCTCGCTTTCTAGGCTTGGGGCAATCCCGCGATTTCAAGTCCATCGCCGAGGCGGGACATAAAACTTGGGGTAAATGGCCACGCACGTCGGGCCTCGGAAACCGTCAAACCGGGGTCCTTTCGAATGAGCTGCCGCCCCATCCGGCGAGCTTCTGCCCGCGCTCCCGTCAAGGCAACCGCCGCTACTGCAATTCTCTGGGCCCAATGAGATTCCGGGTACGCCTCCACACCGCCTTTGATCCATTTTGCCGCGCGATCATACCGCTCGGCAGCAAAGTGAGCGCCGCCCATTCCGATGCACGTGATGTGGCGCAGCGGCTCGAACGGCATCAGATGAAGCGCGATTCTCAGTTCGCGAATAGCGCCGTCGCCATCGCCGAAATAGGCCGACATCCAGCCGCGGCGGATCCACGCATATGCCAGCCACGGATCAAGTGCGAGCGCCTGCTCAAGCCGCCGGTCGGCCTCTTCCAGTCGATGCAGCAGCACGAGCGTGCCACTGCTCAGTGTCAGGGTCAGGGCATCGTTCCGTGCAAGATCGTGCGCCTGTTGCGCCAGTCGGCAGGCTTGTTCGCGATCCGCATTCGGGGTCGAACTGAAATTGTGGGCCGCACGCTGCGCCCAACACCAACCGGCAACCGCCTTGGGCAATCCATAGTCGGGGGCCAGCTCTTGGGGACGGCACAACTCTTCGAGCGCGGCATTGCATTGCCGGCGTTCGACAGCAAAGGCGTACGGCAGCGCGGCCAACGTCAGCCGGATCGCCTCGTCGAAATCCTGGTCAAAGCGCTGCGGCGATGGATTTCTCGCGCGCTGCACAGTCGCCGACGGGAGCTCACCGAACGCCTTGCGATACTCAGCCGCGAAACGTCCAAGCTGTGTGAAACCGGCGCTGAGAGCTACAGTGGTGACTGTCGCGTCCGCTCCCCACCGAACGAATTCCTGCCGCGCCCGGGCGAGCCGCATTCGGCGCACCCATCCAAGTGGCGTAGTACCCAGGAACGCCTTGAAATGTGTCTCCAGTGTTCGTGGGCGAACACCGGCAATCTGCGCAAGGATATCGAGTCGGACGGGTTCGCACAGATGGTCGCGAAGCCAACCGGTAGCGCGCGCAAGGTCAGCCGGCAATGGCCCGGAGAATTCCACGGCACCTGTGGAGTCGTTAGCAGGATCGTCACCGGTGATCGGACCAGATTTCGACATCGCAGATGCACCGAAGAGCCCAACCTTGAGTATAGGATAGTCCGTTTTTGGCGAAATTTGAAGGTCGCAGCGGAAATTGAATAGCCGAGCAGCCGGCAGCGCGACTAATTGTTGCGCTCGCGCAGCCCGGCGCAACGCGTACAAAAGCAAGAGGCGTGCAGATGTACTTCCGCGCACCCGGTTCCAGACGCACATTTCGTCTATGGCTTGCCGCAATATCGTTGGCGGCGCCGGCATGGTCACCCGCCTCGGCGCAGCAGTTTGACGTCAAGCCGATCGCCGAGAGGAAAATCCCGCAATTGCCGCCCGGACCGTTGTTCTGGCGCATCGACACCTTCCCCACACTGGCCCAGGCGCAAGCCGCGGCGGGACCGACTGCGCTCACCGCGAAAGCCTCAGGCAAGGACTGGCTATTCACGCTCGGTCCAAAGGGCTCATCATCGTCGGGCGGCACCGAGGTTGCCGAAATTGGACCCGTGCCGCCCGTCTCTGCGACCGAGTACTTGCTGCGCGTCAATATCACCGGCGGACCACCGGGGGTAAAGACACCGGTCCACACCCATCCAGGGTCCGAGAGCTTCTACGTGCTGACAGGCGAGCTGAGCCAGCAGACGCCACACGGCATGAGCCATATCCCCGCTGGTCAATTCATGCCCGGGCAGGGACCCGGCATGCCGATGCAAGTCTCCAGCGGCGGGACCAGTGATCTGACCGCTCTCGTTCTGTTTGTCACGGATGCCACCAAAACCTTTTCCTCACCGGCCACAATGCCGTGACGCGAGCGAGAACGTCGCCTTTTAGTCATCAGAACATCTTGTTGGAGCCATCAAGCGAGGCATGCCATGAAGCGTTTGAGCGAGATTACCCTGACTCTCCTGTTGTGCCTGGGGACCATTGCTTCCGGCTCGGCTGCCCCGACAGCCAAAGACCTTGTGGGCACGTGGACTCTCGTGTCAGATGTCAACACTTCTGCAGACGGTCGCAAGGTAGCGCCGTTTGGTCCATCTCCCAAGGGGATCGCGATATTCGACAGCGACGGTCATTTCGCCATTGTCGTCTCGCGTCCTGATCTTCCGAAATTCTCGTCCAACAACCGGATGCACGGCACGCCTGAGGAAAACATGGCAATCGTGCAGGGAAGCATCGGCTTCTTCGGCACCTACACAGTGGCGGACGGCGCGGTCATTCAACACGTCGAAGGCGCAACTTGGCCGAGTTGGATCGGTACCGACCAGAAACGGACGATCACCTCCTTTGCGAGCGACGAACAAACGTGGACGACCATCGCATCCTTCGGCGGCACAAGCGAACTTCGATGGCGGCGTGCGAAATAAGCACCCGCTTGCTTCTTTTGAAGAGAGACCCGGGCGGTCGGCTGTAGTAATCGCGGTCTCATCGTATGCTGGTGAGCCCGCAATTGGCCGCCTGAAACGAGCGCGGACCATTGGTTTGGTGGGGGAACCTGAAAACTCGGCTTGAGCACGCCGGAGGAATTGCCATGGCGACTGCTATGCTTCGCATGCGAACTTGCGTTATCGTATTGGTCTGGCTCCTAACTACGATCCCGGTCGCTCGCGCCGCGGGCCAGACGATCACCCTAAGGCTCGGCGCTCCGACGGCACTTGCGCTTGAAAGACCTTTCAAGACGGTGCTGATCGGCGATCCGAATATCGTCGATGTTCATACGCTCAACGATCGCAGGGTCACACTGGAGCCCTTGAACCTCGGAGCAACAAATCTCATTTTTGTTGACGACAGAAGCATTGCGATCACCAACTTGAGAATTGTTGTCTTAGGCCCAGGCGATATTTAAATGGTGTTCATGGTTGAACGACCCTGTGGGTTGTACACGAAGGAGAGGTCCCAGCGGGCGCATTCGATTGCAATCTCCTGCGAGACGGTCGGGTAATGATCCAGTTCTTTCAGCGAGTGGCCGCCTTCGATGTAGGCGATCAGGGGCGTGCACGGACGCGCGCGTTCCTCAAAACGGACATGGTGATTTCCTTCACCGGCATTGCCTCGTCAGAGACGCGAGCAGTCTCAGAAAATGGCGCACCCGACACGATTCGAACGTGTGACCTTTGCCTTCGGAGAGAAGCGGTCACTCTGCGCCAGTCGCGGAATAAGCCTTTGACCAGTCGTCAGCACGAGGTGGATAGGCGACCCTTCTCATTGGCACGCAGGACCCGTTGACCGTTCTTCCGGGAAGCATCGAAGGCTAATCACGTTCAATCACTGCTTGGGAATGACGAACCATGATTGTGCGTGCAGATGGGCGGCGAGTGGGATGTTTGTGGACCAGGATCAGCGCGGTCGCGGACAATTCCAGCGCGCGCTTGATCACCTCGCGCGGATAGACCGGGGTGTGATCGACGGTGCCGGTCTGCTGCACCTCGTCGGCGATCAACTGGTTGCGCTTATCGAGGAACAGCAGGCGGAACTGCTCCTTGTCGGCGAACGCCATGCTGGAGCGGCAATAGTCGATGACGTCGTTCCACGACGACAGCGCGATGCTGCGCTTGATCTCGCCCTTGGCGATCCGCCCCGCGGCCGCGGCGAGCAGCTTGATCTGGTTGATCGAGGCATCCTTGACGCCGTCGACCTCGCGCAGCCGCGCGACAGGGGCGTGCACCACCTCGGCGAACGAGCCGAACTTCTTCAACAGCGCCTTGGCCAATGGCTTGGTGTCGCGGCGCGGGATGGCGGCGAACAGCGCCATCTCCAGCAGCTCATAGTCGGTCAGCGCCTCGGGCCCTGCCGCATAGAAGCGCTCGCGCAGCCGTTCGCGGTGGCCGTGATAGTGCGGCGTCTCGTCGGGCTCGTCGTTGCTGGCATCGGGCTTGGCGGGCATCGGCCACAACCTTGCCGTGCCTGCGGCGATTTGCAAGAGCCGATGCAACCGCCCGTGCGGCGCGGCAATCAGGATGGAAGTGGAGCGTCAATCAGGATGAGAGAGCTTCGCCGGGCTCGTGACGCAGGGAGGGCGTAGCCCGACCTGAGTTACGAGCCCGGCGACGGCGCGATCCACAGGGGACCGCGCCGTCTGGTGATCGCGGCCGGCTGGTTATGCAAGTGGTTCTTCCGCCAAGAGGAATCACTCGCGTGCCCGGCCGACACATCAATGATCACCAGATGAGGCTCTACATGAAGTACCGTCAGACCGATAGCCCGCCAGGGGCCGCTGCCAAGGCGTCGTTCAGTCCGTCAACCGCGTATCGGATCGAGAAGGATCCCCGCCTGCCATCGCAGAAGAAGGGTGAGCGCGGCCGTCGCCGGCCGGACCCGTTGGCCGATGTGTTTGAGACAGAGGTGGTGCCAATGCTCAAGGCCGCCCCCGGCGTGCGGCCGGTTGCGATCTTCGAGGAGATGTTGCGGGCGCCATCCTGAGCTCGGAGCTGGAATCCGCCGCACGCTGGAGCGCCGGATCCGCGCCTGGCGGGCGATCCACGGCGAGGAGCAGGAGGTCATCTTCCGCCAGACCCACGAACCGGGCCAGGTCGGCCTGTCCGACTTCACCGACATGGGCGAGCTTGGGGTCACCATCGCTGGCGTGCCGCTCGATCATCGCCTCTATCACTTCCGGTTGGCCTATTGCGGGTTTGAGCACGCCCATGTCGTGCTTGGTGGCGAGAGCTTCGTCGCTTTGGCCGAAGGGCTGCAGAATGCCCTGTGGTCGCTCGGTGGGGCACCGCGGGAGCATCGGACCGACAGCCTGTCGGCCGCCTTCTGCAATCTCGATCGCAATGCGAGGGACGATCTGACCCGGCGGTACGAGGACCTCTGCGCCCATTACGGCATGCGGCCTTCCCGCAACAATCGCGGCATCGCCCACGAGAACGGGGCGATCGAGAGCTCGCATGGCCATCTCAAGCGGACGATCGCCGATGCGCTGCTGTTGCGCGGCACTGCCGACTTCGATGATCTCGCCGCCTACCGCGGCTTCATCGACGAGATCGTCAGCCGCCGCAATGCCCGCAACGCCAAGCGGATCGACCACGAGCGCGCCACCCTGCAGGCGTTGCCAGATCGCCGCACCTCGGACTACGAGGAGGTGATTGTCCGCGTGACGTCAAGCGGCGGCTTCACCTTGCGCAAGGTGTTCTACACCGTGCCGTCACGCCTGATCGGCCACCAGCTGCGGGTGCGCCTTTACGATGATCGTCTCGACGTGTTCGTCGGCGGCACTCATCTCGTCACCCTGCCGCGTGGGCGGCCGCATCCCAACGGCAAGCACGACCAGGTCGTCGATTATCGGCACGTGATCCATTCCTTGCGGCGCAAGCCGATGGCGCTGCTCAATCTGGTCTACCGTGATCGGCTGTTCCCGCGCGAGGCCTATCGTCGAACCTTCGACTCCTTGCGCGAACGGCTGCCGGACAAGAAAGCCTGCCGGCTCATGGTCGATCTGCTCGCGCTGGCGCATGAGCGCGGTTGCGAGGCCGACCTCGCCGGTCAGCTCGCGGCTGACCTTAACGCTGGCCAACTGCCCGACCTCGGACGGCTGCGCGCCCACTTCGCGCCCGATCCTGCCTGCGTGCCGCAGGTCATGGTGCAGCTTGCCCCGCTCGCCAGCTATGAGTGCCTCATCGGCGCCGGCCAGATCGGAGACGCCGCATGAACACGGCCAACACAGTCGACACTGGGCGCCTCAATCTGTTGCTCAACGAGCTGCGGCTACCCGCCATCAAGGTGCTATGGCCACAGTTCGCCGAACAGTCCGACAAGGAAGGTTGGCCGGCGGCCCGCTTCCTCGCCACCATCGCCGAGCATGAGATCGCCGAACGCGGCCGCCGTCGCGTCGAGCGCCATCTCGTCGAGGCGCGGCTGCCCGCCGGAAAGACCTTCGACAACTTCGACTTCGAGGCCGTGCCGATGATCTCCAAGGCGCAGGTGACTGCGCTCGCCGCCGGCGACAGCTGGTTGGGCAAAGGTGCCAATCTGCTCCTGTTCGGCCCGCCCGGCGGCGGAAAGAGCCACTTGGCGGCAGCCATCGGTCTCGCCCTGATCGAGAACGGATGGCGCGTCCTCTTCACCCGCACCACCGATCTCGTCCAGAAGCTCCAGGTGGCGCGGCGCGAGCTCAACCTCGAGGCCGCCATCAATCGTCTCGATCGCTTCGATCTCATGATCCTTGACGACCTCGCATACGTCACCAAGGATCAGGCCGAGACCAGCGTGCTGTTCGAGCTCATCAGCGCACGCTACGAGCGGCGTTCAATGCTGATCACTGCCAATCAGCCATTTGGCGAATGGAACAGGGTCTTCCCGGACCCCGCCATGACCCTCGCCGCCATCGATCGCCTCGTCCACCATGCCACCATCGTCGAGATGAACGTCGAGAGCTATCGCAGGCGCACCGCGCTCGAACGAAAGCGCGGTCCAGGACGGCCGCCTTCGCACGCGACACCCAAAACTGTCGCTGATTGACGCTCCGCGACAATCAGAGTTCAACAAAACTCTTGCGCGCGACAATCATCGCGGCAATCATCACCACGCCGCGACACCGACTCGCCATCCTGATCGTCGCGCGCTTCCCACCCAGATTGTCGCGCTATACGCCCGGTTTGCCACGATGCTTCGGGCGAACTACCGTCGGCCGCAACGGTTCGAGAGCAAGAGGGGGAGGGCGTCGTGACGTCATTCAAGGTGATCCGCGCGCGCGCCGAGAAGCGCAAGGGCGGGCCGAAGGCGCTGGAGAAACTGCTGAAGCCGCCGGCGGGCGCCAAGGCGCTGGCCAAGCTCGGCGATGACCGCGTGCTGGCCGAGATGACCAGGCGCGTGTTCTGCGCCGGCTTTGCCTGGAGCGTGATCGACGCCAAATGGCCGGGCTTCGAGGAAGCCTTCCTCGGCTTTCAGCCCGCCAAGCTCGCCTTCAAGCCCGATGAGTTCTGGGAGAAGCTGACCAGCGACGCCAGGATCGTGCGCAACGGCGCCAAGATCATGTCGGTGCGCGACAATGGCCGCTTCGTGCAGGAGATCGCGCGCGAGCACGGCAGCTTCGGCAAGTTCCTCGCGGCGTGGCCGTCATCGAACGAGATCGGACTGTTGGAGCTATTGACGAAGCGCGGCAGCCGGCTCGGCGGCAACACCGGGCAGATGCTGCTGCGGTTCCTTGGCTGGGACGGCTTCGTCACCTCGCGCGACGTCACAGCTTGCCTGCGTGATGCCGGCCTCGACATTGCCGAGGAGGTCAAGTCGAAGCGCGACCTCGCCAAGGTGCAGGCGCAGTTCAACGCCTGGGCGGAGGAGACCGGGCTGTCCTATCTGCATCTGTCGCGGATCTGCGCAATGTCGATCGGAGACAACCACACGCCCGAGGAGATCGAGGCGCGCACGCGGAGCGATTACTGATTACACCTGCACCCAAGGCTTCTCGCCGTGGCGCTCGGACAGCGTGAAGATCTCGACGCCGTCGGCGGTGACGCCGACCGAGTGCTCGAACTGCGCCGATAGCGAGCGGTCGCGGGTCACCGCGGTCCAGCCGTCGGACAGGATCTTCACATGCGGCTTGCCGAGGTTGATCATCGGCTCGATGGTGAAGAACATGCCGGGCTTCAGCGGCGCGCCTTCGCCGGGGCGGCCGATATGGATGATGTTCGGCTCGTCGTGGAACAGGCGGCCGAGACCATGGCCGCAGAAGTCGCGCACCACGCTCATGCCCTGGGGTTCGACGAAGCTCTGGATGGCGTGGCCGATGTCGCCGGTGGTGGCGCCGGGCTTGACCGCGGCAATGCCGCGCATCATCGCCTCATAGGTCACCTCGATCAGCCGCTCCGCCTTCCGCGCGATGGCGCCGATCGCATACATGCGGCTGGAATCGCCGTACCAGCCGTCGACGATGAAGGTGACGTCGACATTGACGATGTCGCCCTCCTTCAGCGGGCGGTCACCGGGCATGCCGTGGCAGACCACGTGATTGATCGACGTGCAGGTCGAGTAGCGATAGCCGCGATACATCAGCGTCGCCGGATAGGCGCCGTGGTCGAACGCGAACTTGCGGACAAAGTCGTCGATGACAGAGGTCGGGACGCCCGGCTTGACGATGTCGGTGAGCGCATCGAGGCATTTCGACACCAGCGCGCCCGCCTTGCGCATGCCGGCAAAGCCGCTCGGTCCGTGCAGCTTGATCTGGCCGGTCTTGCGAAGCGAGGTGTCGGTGGCGTCGATATAGCTCATGGCGGGATGTTTCTGCGGGCAAAGGGCTGATTTCTGGCCCTAATTTAATGATCGGCGCGCCCGGCGCAAGCCAAGCTTGGGCATGGGGACAATGTTCAAACGGCTTGATTTCGCGGCACAATCCGGAACAGCGGCCGCCATTGTCCGGAAAATCGTGCTCAAACGCCAGAGCCCCGTTCCGGTAGAATCGGAATGGGGCTCTAGATTCTTGTTTTGACGCGTTTTCTTGACGCGAACCGGTGCCACTTCGCTCGAAAACGCTTTAGCTGGAGACCTCGACCACGCTCTCGACCGGCAGCGCGCCGCCGCGGATGCGGAGTTCCCGTACCGGGTAGGGCACCTTGATACCCTCCTCCCTGAAGGCGTCCCACAACGACAGCATGACGTCGCTCTTCACATTGTCCATGCCATCGGGGTCGGCGATCCAGAAGGTCAGCGAGAACTTCATCCCGGCCTCGGCGAACTCGGTCAGGATGCAGTTCGGGTTGCGGCCCTTGGTGGCGCGCGGATGGGCCGATGCGGTCGTGATCGCGAGCTTGCAGACCTGCCGCGGATTGGCGTCGTAGTTGGTCGAGAAGGCAATCTTCACCAGCGTGTTCTTGTCGGTGTAGGTCCAGTTGGTGACCTTCTGCGTCACCAGGTCCTCGTTCGGGATCAGGAACTCGCGGCCGTCGCCGGCGGCGACCGAGATGTAGCGGGTCTTCATCGCGCTGATCCGGCCCGAATTGTCGCCGATCGTGACGAGGTCGCCGGGCTTCACCGACTTGTCGACCAGCAGGATCAGGCCGCTGATGAAATTGGCGACGATCTTCTGCAGGCCGAGACCGATGCCGACGCCGGCCGCACCGGTGAACACCGCGAGCGCCTGGAGGTTGATGCCGACCGCGCCGAGCGCGATCGCGATCGCCAGCACCATCAGGCCGATGCGGATGATCTTGACCAGCAGCACCTGGATCGACGGCGTCAGGTCGGTGGCGCGGTTGATGCGGCTCTCGGCGAAATTGCTGGCGATGTTGGTCAGCCACAGCGCCACGATCAGGAGCGCGCCGGCCTTGAGCAGCAGCAGCGGCGTCAGGCGCAGCCCGCCGACTACGATCGCATACGAATCCAGCGTCTCGGCTGCCCAGTCGAGCTGGCCGATGATGCTCAGCGCTGCGACCAGCCAGGCTGCGATCGACACCGTCTTGACGATGAAAGCGTTGTCGATCACCGAGGTGACGAGCCGGATCATCAGCCAGGCCAGCGCCAGCTTGGCGGAGACCACGATCAGATAGCTGCGGCTCGGCCAGGTCGCGTGCCACATCACGATGCGCGAGACGATCATCAGGACCGCGAACACGGCGGTCGAGGCGCTCTTCACCATCACGCGGGCGAAGTGCCGGAGCGGCAGCGGCCAGCGCATCGCCAGCGACGACATGTCGACCCGCGCATGAATGGCGGTATCGGCGGCGTAAGCGAGCCCCGCGGCGGCAAGGATGATGCCGAACTGCAGATAGAACCAGGGCGAGGCGACCTCGGCGCCGACCGAGCGCAGCGCCAATTGGATCGGTTCGAGGACGTCCTTCCAGCTCATGTCCATCTGCAAAGTCTCAACTTGAAGCGCGGGTCAGGCAAATGTGATTCGAAAGCCAGGCGAGAATCCCACAAAGGCGCGCACGCGACCATCGATAGAACACAGTGTCGGGGCGCATTGGAGAAGACTCCTGGGGCTGACGGGACCGGGCACATTGCCGCTCATCTCAGAAATCGGTTGGCGTCCCAGTGTGGCGACGATAAGGATGCAATTGCAAGTATTTGAGACCTCCGAAGGCGCATGGCATCCCTCGACTCCGTCAGTATAGCGATCCTGCTCGGCGCGGTGCTGGTGATGGCCGGCATCCTGTCGAGCCTGCTGGCGTTGCGGTTCGGCGCCCCCTTGCTGCTGGTGTTCTTGCTGGTCGGCATGCTGGCGGGCGATTCCGGCCCCGGCCGGCTGCAGTTCGACGACGTCCGCACCACCTATCTGGTCGGCTCGGTGGCGCTGGCGCTGATCCTGTTCGACGGCGGATTGAAAACGCGGTTCGCCAGCATCCGCACCGTGCTGGCGCCCTCGATGATGCTGGCCACCGCCGGCGTGCTCTTGACCGCGCTGATCACGGCGCCGGTCGCCCGCTATGTGCTCGACCTCAACTGGACCGAGTCGCTCCTGGTCGGCGCCGTGGTGGCCTCGACCGACGCAGCCGCGGTGTTTCTGCTGGTGCACACCCAGGGCCTGCGCCTGCGGCCGCGCGTCGGCGCCACGCTGGAGGCGGAGTCCGGCACCAACGATCCGTTCGCGATCTTCCTCACCCTGATGCTGGTCGAGTTCATCTCGATCGGCCAGAGCTCGGCCTCGCACATCGCGCTGGAGTTCATCCAGGAGGCCGTGCTCGGCGCCATCATCGGCGTGATCGGCGGCCGGCTGGTGGTGATCGCGCTGAACTATGTGGCATTGCCGCAGGGCCTGCATGCGCCGTTCGTCACCACCGCGGCGCTGGTGATCTTCGGTGGCTCGCAGATCGTGCATGCCTCGGGATTCCTCGCGGTCTATCTCGCCGGTATCATCATCGGCAACCGGCCGACCCGTGCGCATAATTCGGTGGTGACGTTCCTCGACGCCGCGACCTGGCTGGCGCAGATCGTGATGTTCGTGCTGCTCGGCCTCTTGGTCTCGCCGCATCGCCTGCTCTCCAGCGCCGGTGGCGCGGTGCTGGTGGCATTCGCGCTGATGCTGGTGGCGCGGCCGCTGGCGGTCCTGATCTGCCTTGCGCCATTCAAGTTCAACTGGCGGGAGAAGATCTTCATCGCCTGGACCGGCCTGCGCGGCGCGGTCGCGATCTTCCTTGCCTCGATCCCGATGCTGGTCGGCCTGTCGAAGGCCTATCTCTATTTCGACGTCGCCTTCGTCGTCGTCATCATCTCGCTGCTGTTGCAGGGCTGGACGCTGGCGCCGGCGGCGCGGCGGCTGCATGTCGCGCTGCCGCGCGCCGAACGCGGCCCGCGCCGCGTCGAATTGGATCTGCCCGGCCAGCTCGAGCAGCAGCTGGTCGGCTATCCGGTACGGCCGAAGAGCCTGTATTTCCGCCGCGGGCTGATCCCGTCCTGGTCGAAGCCGACGCTGGTGATCCGCGACGAGCGGATCCTGACGCCTGTCGAGGCCGATCCGGTCGCGCCCGGCGACTACATCTATCTGCTGGCGCCGCCGGAGCGCGCCGAGGCGCTCGACCGCTTCTTCGTCGACATGGCGCCGTCGAGCGCGCCCGATCCGCATCTGCTCGGGGACTTCATGGTGTCGGCCGAGCATACGCTGGGCGAGCTCGCCGAGATCTACGGCGTCAAGGTCGACGAGCACCAGGCCAAGCTGACGCTCGCCGATTATTTCGACATCAATCTCGACCGCGCGCCGAAGGAAGGCGCGGAACTCTGGCTGGATTCGATCGTGCTGGTGGCGCGCAGCATCAGCGGCGGCCGCGTCAATGTCGTCGGCCTGCGCCTACCCGAGGAAGAGGAGGAGGTCGCGCCTCAGACGCGGATGCAGATCGTCCGCCGCAAGCTCGCCGATATCTGGGCGTCGGTGGCGGGCGTCTGAGCTGTCCGAGCGTCAGTCCGGCCCGTCACGTCTTGCGCAGGAAGCTCGAATCCGGGGCGAACTTCTTGATCATGTCGGACAGGCCGTCGTCGGCCGGCTTCGCAGCATCAGGCTTGGGCTCGTCCTTGAACTTCTGGCCGGAGATCTCGGCCAGCGCCGCGAGCAGGGTCTCGTCGAGATTGTCGGCCGGTGTCTTCGCGGGCGGTATTTTGGCGAGCGGAGGGCGCGCGGCCGGAGCGGACTTCGGCGGGCTGGGCGCGACGGCGGCGATCTCGGGCTCGCGCTTCGCCGCCGGCGGCCCTGGCTCCGGCGCCGGCTTGGAGGCGTCCGCCCGTCTGGCGGCAGCCTCGCCGACGGCCGCGATCAACGATGCTTCGAGGTCGGCCGGCGTCTCCACCGGCTTGGCAGGTGGTGCAGCTGGCATCGGCGGCGGCTCGGCGGGCTTCGCGTCCCGGGGTGCACGACCGAACAGCGGTTCCCGCTGGTTCGCCGTCGACGGACGGCTGTCGGTGGCCTTGCCGGCCTCCTTGGCAAGCTTGAAGAGACCCGCGCGTTCAGCGGCGATCCTGGCGGAAGCCTCCTCGACCGTAGCAAGCAGCGACGCTTCCAGCGCATCGGCGGGATTGCTCGGCGCAGTCGCTGGTTTGGCGGCAGGGCTGGCCACCTGCTTTGGCTCCGGCCGGGGCGGCAGCGGCGGCGGCCGCGATGCTTCAGCCGGTGCAGGCGGCGGGGCCGGCTGGCCGTCGCTCGCCCGCGCGATGATGCCGTCGACGATCGCTCCCAGGCGGCTTTTGTCGGGCACGGCCAGATAGCTGGTCGCGAGCTCATCGACATATTGCGGACCGTAGTCGGTGAGCACATTGGCGAGCCGTGCGAGGTCGGGGTCGCTTTCGACCAGCTGGCGCCACGCCTCCCGGTCATAGGGGGTATCGGTCTTCTTGTCGGGCCGATTGTCGGGCCAGGCCACCCGGCGGGGCGGACGCTGAGGCCCTGTATCATCGCCAGTCGTCGGGGTGAGGGTCGGCGCCTGCAGTCCGGCACTGAGCCGCGGAGGGGTAAATCCCGCGGTGCCCGCCGGCGCGGCGTCACCCGTCCGGTGCCGGCGCCGTTCGCCGACCTGCAGCGAGATCAGGCCGATGCCCATCAGCAGGAAGCCGAGTGCGGCCCACGAAATCGTGGCGCACAGCAGTCCGCCGATCACCAGCAATATCCAGCCAGTCAGTCGCACGATTCACCTTTCCCCATGCCCGGTCGGACGTCCCGACGCAGGCCTAGCAGGCAAGATGGGCTATCTTATGCCGACTTTCGGAAAAACAGCTAGCTATACGCCCGCCGTCAACACCTTAACACCGCCGAACGCGGTCACCTGACCGCGGCGCAGCATGACGATCTGGGTGGCGAGCTGGCGCAGCTCGGCCGCGTCGTGGCTGACATAGACCATCGGGACGCCGGCCTCGTCGCGCAGCCGGACCAGGTAGGGCAGGATCTCGAGCTTGCGGCTCTCGTCGAGCGCGCCCAGCGGCTCGTCGAGCAGCAATAGCCGCGGCTTCGACAGCAGCGCCCGGCCGAGCGCGACGCGCTGGCGCTCGCCCCCGGAGAGCTTGCCGGGGCGGCGGTCGAGCAGGGCGCCGATGTCGAGCAGGTCGACGACGCGCTTGCGCTGCGCGTGATCCTCGGCAAGGCCGTTCATGCGGCGGCCGTAGTCGAGGTTCTGCCGGATATCGAGATGCGGAAACAGCCGCGAATCCTGGAAGACATAACCGATGCGGCGGCGCCAGGTCGGGACGTGAATCCCGGCCGAGGCGTCGTCGACCGTCTCGCCGTCGATCACGATGGACCCGCGATCGGGACGCAGCAGTCCCGCGATCGTATTGATCAGCGACGTCTTGCCGGAGCCGGATGCCCCGAACAGGCCGGTGACGCGGCCCTCGCTGGTGAACGACGCCGTGAGCGAGAACTCGCCGAGCTGCTTGGTGATGTCGACGCGCAGCATCGCTAAAGCACGATGAGATTGAGTTGAATCGTCATTGCGCTTTAGCTCCTTGTTTGAGCATGATCTCCGCGCAAACGCGTTCCGCGTTTGTCGCGAGGGAAAACCGCTTCGCACTTTTCCGGATCATGCTCTATTGCCCGTGCAGGCGCGCGGTGGCGCGGCGCGCAAACACTTCGGCGGCAACCAGTGCGCCGACAGCGAGCACGATCGAGATGATTACGAGCCGCGCGGCGGCGGTGTCGCCGTCAGGCGTCTGGATCAGCGAATAGATCGCCGACGAGATGGTCTGGGTCTCGCCGGGGATATTGGAGACGAAGGTGATGGTGGCACCGAACTCGCCGATCGCCTTGGCAAAACCGAGCACCATGCCGGCCAGCACGCCGGGCAGCGCCAGCGGCAGCGTTACCGTTGCAAACACACGCCAGGGCGCGGCGCCGAGCGTCTCGGCTGCCTGCTCGAGGCGGCGGTCGACGGCTTCGATCGACAGGCGGATCGGCCGCACCAGCAGCGGAAACGACATCACGCCGCAGGCGAGCGCCGCACCGGTCCAGCGGAACGCGAATACGATGCCGAGATGATCGGCCAGCCAGCCGCCGACCAGGCCACGTCTGCCGAAGGTCAGCAGCAGCAGATAGCCGGTGACGACCGGCGGCAGCACCAGCGGCAGATGCACGGCGGCATCGATCAGCGACTTGCCCCAGAAATCGCGCCGCGCCAGCAGCCAGGCGAGCGCGATTCCGAACGGGGTCGCCACCAGCGTTGCGATGACGGCGACCCGCAGCGACAGCAGGATCGCCGTCCATTCGGTCGGCGAGATCTCGAACACGCGATTAGGTCGTCGGGCTGATCAGGAACTTGAAACCATACTTCTCGAGGATCGTCTTCGCCGCGGACGAGCGCAGGAAGGCGAGATATTCGGCGGTCTCGGGCTTCGCGGTGGTCGTCGCCGCGACCGGATAGATGATGGCCGGATGGGTGTCGGCCGGGAAGGTGCCGACGATCTTGACGCCCGGCTCGACCTTGGCGTCGGTCGAATAGACGATGCCGAGCACGGCCTCGCCGCGCGCCACCAGCGTCAAGGCCGCGCGCACGCTCTCGGCCATCGCGAATTTCGGCTCCGCCGCCTGCCAGGCGCCGAGCTTCTCGAGCGCGGCCTTGGCGTATTTGCCGACCGGCACCGCCTTGACGTCGCCGGTGGCGATCTTGCCGTCACCGGCGAGCTTGGCGAGATCGAAGCCGGGACCGATGCTGACACTGCCGATCATGGAATCTTTCGGCGCGATCAGCACGATCGAGTTGCCGAGCAGGTTCACCCGCGTCGGCTCATTGATGTTCTTCTGCTTGATCGCGTAGTCCATCCAGTCGGTGTCGGCGGAGACGAACACGTCGGCCGGCGCGCCCTGCTCGATCTGCTTGGCGAGTGCCGAGCTCGCGGCGTAGCTGGCGCTGATCTTGACGCCGGTCTTGGCGGCATAGGCCGCATCGATCTCGTCGAGCGCGTTCTTCATCGAGGCCGCGGCGAAGACGGTGAGCGTCTTGTCCTCGGCTCGCGCGGGCGAATGGATCGCGCCGAGCAGGATGACGAAGGCGGTGAAAAGGCCGGCAAGCCTTGAAATTGAAAGTCGTGACATGGAGAGCGCTCCGTGCAAGTTCGCGCGCGAACATACACGCGCAAATCAGGCGTTGAGTGGGGTCTGGCCTGCGACGGACGGAAGCGCTGTTCCGCTGGTCCCCGAAGGACTTACGGTCCTCGGGGATATCGCACTGCAAACATAGCAGGCTGGGGCTTACGGTAAAGGCGACCCTTTGTCTAACGGATCGTCCTATTCGTCCGACGGCTGGATCGCGATCGACAGCGAGCTCTCTTTTGAGCCGCTGACCTGCAGCACGAAGGGGCTGGCGGCGAGGTCGTATTTCATGGTCTTGCGGATACCGTCGCAATCGGTCGCGCCGCTGAACGCCTTCGGCTTCAGGAAATGCCCGTCCTGCACCAGGTCGACCCAGGCGCCCGCCGAGAGGCTCACGGTATAGAGCCCGGCCTTCGGTGCAGCCTTGAAGCTGGTGAAGCCGGCGAAGGTGCCCTCCTTCGGCGCACGTTCCGGCGGCGACGGCAGTTGGGCGTCGCCGGGGGCGACCAGCGCCAGCGTGATGGCGGTCGGCGGCAGCGCGGCCTGTTCGCTCCCCGAGGCGAGCCTGGCGCGATCGGGCGCGGTGAGCGCCGCGCGTGCGCGGTCGATCGACCATTTGAACTTGTCGCAGCCGCTCGGCTCCTCCGCCGCGAAGGCGGGAGCCGAGACGAGCAGGAGCGATGCGGCGAAGAGCGATTTGCGCATGTCCGGTCCAATGCAATTGTGGCGGATGAAACAGATCAGCGGCCCCGATCCATCGCTCGAACGCGCTTGCGGCGCGACGACGCGGGATCATAACGCACTTCAAGCCGGCCGGCATAGCCGCCTGACAAAGATGTTATTGCGTCGGATGTGATTGCCTGGCGTCGGGCGCGTTCAGCACCGTTTTGCAGCCTGCCGGCATCTGCGCCAGCGTCATCGGCGGACGCGGTTTCGGCGGCTTCGGCGGCGGCTTCGGATGCAGCACCGAATCCTTGAACCAGAAGGCGAGATCGGAAGGCTCGCAGCCTTCGCCTTCCGCTTGCGGCTTCTGCCCCTCGCATTCAGGGCTGCCGGACGGGCACCGCATGCGGATGTGGAAGTGATAGTCGTGGCCCCACCACGGCCGGATCTTCGACAACCAGGCGCGGTCGCCCTTGGCCTCGCGGCACAGCGCCTTCTTGATCGCGGGATTGACGAAGATGCGCTGCACCGCCGGCTCTTGCGCGGCATCGCGGAGCACGAGCACATGACCCGGCGTGAAGACACGCGGATCGACGTCGAGCCGGTCGTCGCGCACCATCATCACCGCCGACATCTCCTCGCGATCCTCGCGCGACAATTTGCGATCCGGCATCGGCGTCAGCCAGATGTCGGCGTCGAGCCCGATCTGGTGGCTGGCGTGACCGGAGAGCGCGGGGCCGCCGCGCGGCTGGCCGATGTCGCCGACCAGGATGCCCGGCCAGCCGGCGTCCTTGTGTGCGTTGGCCGCAAGCCGCTTCAACAGCGCGATCATGCTGGGGTGACCCCAGTAACGGTTGCGCGACAGGCGCATCACCTGCCAGGTGTCGCCGTTGAGCGGCATCTGCGCCGCGCCGGCAAGGCATCCCTTGGTGTAGCCGCCGATCGAGCGGGTCGGCATCGCCGTGGGCAGCAGCTTGCGTGCGAACAGTTGCTTCGCTCCGAGCTTTGGATCGTTGGGGTTGGCGAGCGGCGTCAGCGGCTGCGGATTGAGCGAGCCCTTGTCCTGCGCCCGCGCGGAAATGGTGCAGGCGATGAGGGCGGCGACCAGGAGCGGGATCAGACGCAGGCGGGATATCATTCGGATCACTCTGTCTGCGCAATAGCTAGCATGGATTCGTGGCGGACGGACCGCGCTTTCATCCCATTTGCTTGATCGCCCACAGCGCGGATTAAGATTACCCGCGGCTTCTCGCTTTGCGTGTGACCCACACCACTTTACAAGCGCATTGCAGGCGACATGATGCGCCCAATAATTTTCAGGCTAGGCATTTTCATGACAGGCGTATCTTGCGCAAGGCTGGCATTTGCCGCCGCGATCGCCGCAACGACAATGGCACTATCGCCGGCGCGAGCCGACGTCGTCGTTCACATCGACAAATCATCGCAGCGCATGGCGGTCAGCGTCGACGGCGCGCCGCGCTACAACTGGCCGGTGTCGACCGGACGCCGCGGCTACGGCACGCCGAGCGGCGTGTTCCATCCGCAGATGCTGGCGCGCCGCTGGTACTCGCGGAAGTATTACAACTCGCCGATGCCGCACTCGATCTTCTTCTACGGCGGCTTCGCCATCCACGGCACCTACGAGCTCACACGTCTCGGCGGCCCGGCCTCGCACGGTTGCGTGCGCCTGCATCCCTCGCACGCAGCACAGCTCTATGGGCTGGTCGAGCGCAACGGCCGCGGCGGAACGCGGATCGAGATCACGAATTAGTCCCGCAAGACGGGGCGCCTTTACCTCGCGATAACCCTGCCCACGCTGGCAAACATTGATGCGCGCGATGCGCTCGCAGCGCATTCATTGTGCAGTCGCGCTTGGGTTTACCGTTCCTTCACCACGCTCCGGCGCTGCCACGCCGCAAATCTGGGCTGCGGTCCGCTTGCGATACCGGTAGCTGCGCTCGCGCGGCGTGAGCTCGCCTGCAAAGCAGGCATGCCCGGTTTCTCATCCAGCGCAGGTATTCGCCTAGAGATACCAATTTTTCAGAGACTTATCGCAGAAATGTCACCGAACTGGAATGCGCGTGGGGCGTGCGAGTGCGATGATGCGGCCGAAGAAAAACAAGAAACCGAACCAGGCCGGAGCGAGCCGTCCTCGGGGCCGCCGGCCCAAGGCCGTGCCGAAAATGTCGGGCAGCTCGCGCCGTCCCGCCGTCGAGATCGGCGAACTGGTGCGCCAGCGCGCGCAGGCCGAGGCCGCGATCGCCGAGGCCCGCAAGTCGAACGCGCGGCTGCGCGAGGCGATCGACATCCTGCCGCAAGGCATCGTATTCTTGGACCCCGAAGGCCGCTACAC
The DNA here is from genome assembly GCF_054056355.1 of Bradyrhizobium sp. USDA 3364. Classification (NCBI taxonomy): domain Bacteria; kingdom Pseudomonadati; phylum Pseudomonadota; class Alphaproteobacteria; order Hyphomicrobiales; family Nitrobacteraceae; genus Bradyrhizobium; species Bradyrhizobium sp. USDA 3364. The sequence goes on along the minus strand of NZ_JBSRYG010000002.1, from coordinate 1,951,434 downwards.
GCTCTGGAACAAGAAATACTCGGAAATCTACAAGCGCAGCTCCGACCTGTTCGAGCACGGTGCGCGGCTCGAAGACACCATCCGCATCGGCGTCGCGCGCGGCGACTATCCCGAAGCCGCCGGCCGCGAGGACGAGTGGATCGCCGAGCGGCTCCGGAAGATGTACCAGCCGGGCGAGCGGCACGAGCAGGTGCTGGCCGACGGCCGCGTGGTGCTGATCGAGGAACGGCTGACCTCGGATGGCGGCATCGTCGGCCTGCGCGTCGACATCACCGAGCTGAAGCAGCGCGAGGCCTCGTTCCGCCTGCTGTTCGACGGCAATCCGGTGCCGATGATTTTATGCGCGCTGGATGGTGAGCGGATCCTCGCCGTCAACGATGCCGCGATCGCGCATTATGGTTATGTGCGTGCCGAATTCGAGAAGATGACCATCAGGAGCCTGCAGGCGTTCGATGCCGAGCTGCCCTGGGCCGCCGGCCGCAGCAGCGACGAGCAGGCGGCGCGAACGTGGAAGCATGTGCGCGCCGACGGCACGCTGATCGACCTTGCGATCTATTCGCGCCAGCTGATGCATGGCGACCAGCCGGCGATGCTGCTCGCGCTGATGGACATCACCGAGCGCAAGCGCGCCGAGGCGCGGCTCGCCTTCATGGCCCAGCACGACAGCCTGACCGGCCTGCCGAACCGCAATCTGCTGCGCCAGCAGATGGACGAGATGCTGCAGCACACCCGCCGCTCGACCGACAAGGTCGCGGTGCTGATGCTCGGCGTCGACAATTTCAAGGCGGTCAACGATACGCTCGGCCACGGCATCGGCGACAAGCTGTTGCGCGCCGTCGCCAAGCGGCTGCGCTCGACGCTGCGCGAGCAAGACGCGCTGGCTCGCCTCAACTCCGATGAATTCACCATCGTGCAGGGCGGTGTGATGCGGCCCGAGGACGCGGTGCTGCTGGCACGGCGGATTCTGGATGCGATCGGCGAGCCCTATCTGCTCGAGGGGCATTCGGTGGTGATCGGCGCCAGCATCGGGATCGCGATGTCGCCCGGCGACGGCGAGGAGTCCGAAAAGCTCCTGAAGAGCGCCGATATGGCGTTGTCGCGGGCCAAGAGCGAATTCCGCGGCACCTTCTCGTTCTTCGAGGCCGAGATGGATGCGCGCGCGCAGAGCCGCCGCAAGATCGAGATCGATCTGCGCGATGCGATCCAGAACGAGGGCCTGCAGCCCCATTACCAGCCGCTGGTCGATCTCACCAGCGGTCGCATCACCGGCTTCGAGGCCTTGGTGCGCTGGCCGCATCCGGAGCGCGGCATGATCTCGCCGGGCGAGTTCATTCCGGTGGCCGAGGAGACCGGCCTGATCAATCCGCTGGGTTCACTGATGCTGCGTCGCGCCTGCATGGACGCGGCGCAGTGGCCCGACGACGTGCGCGTCGCGGTCAATCTGTCGCCGCTGCAATTCCGCACCGGCAATCTGCTGGCGCTGGTCACCGACGCGCTCCGGCAATCCGGTCTGCCGGCGCGGCGGCTCGAGCTCGAGATCACCGAGACGCTGCTGCTCGAGAAGAGCAGCCAGGTGCTGGCGACGCTGCATGCGCTGCGCGCGCTCGGGGTGCGGATGTCGATGGACGATTTCGGCACCGGCTATTCGAGCCTCAGCTATCTGCGCAGCTTCCCGTTCGACAAGATCAAGATCGACCAGTCCTTCGTGCGCGATCTCGGCGCCAACCCGGACGCGCAGGCGATCGTGCGCTCGATCGTCAGCCTCGGCGTCGGGCTCGGCGTCACCATCACCGCCGAGGGCGTCGAGACCGAGGCGGAGTTGAGCTGCCTGCGCGCCGAGGGTTGCCACGAGGGCCAGGGTTTCCTGTTCAGCCGTGCCCGGCCGAATGCCGAGGTCGTCAGCCTGCTCAAGGCCCAGCGCGTCGCGACGGCGCTGGTGGCGTAGCAAAACTGTCTCCACCTCGTCATTGCGAGGAGCGAAGCGACGAAGCAATCCATGGTTCCGAGTGCGAGGATAGATGGATTGCTTCGCTGCGCTCGCAATGACGGTGTGAACTAGCTTGCCACGCCGGCCTTACGTCTCAAATGATACGTCAGCGCTAGCGCCACGCAATGGCGCAGCGCTGGCTCCGGAAGCTTGCCTCCGACATCGAGCAGGATGGCGCGGTTGCCGCTGTAGCTGAGCTCGGGATAGAGCCCGCGGAACGTCTCGACCAGATTGGTCTGGCAGTGGAAGTAGATCGCGACCTGGCCGGCGGCCGGCTTCACCTGGTCGATCCGGACCGTGCTGCCGCTGCCGGTCTCCGGCGTGAGGTAGCTCGGCTGGCCCCATTTCAGCGTCTCTTCCAGCGCGCCGACGCCCTTGGTTGCCCTGGCGGTCTCGAAGATCAGCCGCCGCAGCGCCAATAGCTTCGTCCTGACCGGGGCAGGGTAGGCGTCGAACAGCGCATCTGCCGCTCTTGCTTGCGGGCGTCGTGCCGCCTTGCTGGTCGATGCTGCCGGCTTGCGCATGGTGGGCTCCGCGGGGAGGACGTATCGCGTCTATCTACCACAGCGCCTTGAAGGTCATATAGAGCGCCATCAGCGACACGAAGAAGATCATCGCGCTGCGCAGCGTCGCGCGGTCGATGCGGTTGGCGGCGCGGGCGCCGAGATCGGTGCCGGCGAGCAGGCCGGCGATCACGCCCGCCAGCACCGGCCATGACGCGAGCGAGCCCTCGCTCCAATAAATCCAGGCCGACGGGATCGTGGTCGGGATCAGCGACATCACGAGGCTCGCCATCTGCGCCTGATGCTGCGGCACGCCGAGCACCGCGCTTAAGCCCACCACGGTTGCCAGCCCGCCGCCGATGCCGAGAAAACCCGACGACAGGCCGGCCAGCAGGCCAACAATGAGCAGCGCCGGCCGGGATATGTCGCGCGCGGCGCCCTTGTCGTCATGCTCCGCCTTGTCGCCTCCGCCGCGCAGGATCAGCATCGCGTCGAGTGCGACGAGATAGGCCACATAGGTCCAGCGCAGCGCGGGCTCGGCGACATGGTTTGCGGCGAGCGCGCCGATGGCGCCGCCGGCGACGAAGCCAATGGTCAGGAGCACGATCCAGCGTAGCGGCGTGCGGTTGCCGCTCTGCCAATAGCGCCTGATCCCGGTGAGGCTGGTCGGCGGCACCTGCGCGACCAGCGAGATGCCCTGCGCGACGTGCTGGCCGGCGCCGAGCAGCAGCACCGAGAACACCACCAGTCCGCCGCCGGGGCTGACGCCGAGCAGGCCTGCGGTCAGTCCGCCCGCGAGGCCCGTGGCAATCCCGGCAAGGAGATCGTGGATCATCGCCGCATCCCCGTCAGCGTTTGGCGGCGAGGCCGGCGAGGAAGATGTCGAAGGCGTGCATCGCCTCCGATGTCGAGACGGTCTCGCCCCATAGCCGTTGCAGCACGATGCCCTGGAACATCGCGACCATCGCCCGCGCCGCGCCGCGTGGCTGCACGCCGCGGTCGATCGCGCCGCTCTTCTGGCCGCGACGCAGCAGGTCCACGATCAGGGCGATCGGCTGGCGGATGCCGCTCGTCACCTGGTCGCGGACCACGTCGTCGCGCAGCGCCTCCGCCCAGAGCTGCAACGCGACGCGGCGGGCGCGCAGTCCGTCGTCCTTTTGCAGGTCGCCGAGAAAGGCGCGGGCGATCGACTTCAGGCTCTGCAGCGGATCGTCGCTGTCGCCCTTGAGCGCGAGCAGCGCACTGTCGCGGCCATGGCGGCTTTCTCCGATCGCCTGGATCAGCTCTTCCTTGCCGGTGAAGTGCCCGTAGATGCAGCCGGCGCTGAGCCCGGACTGCTTGATCACGTCCTGGATCGTGGTCTGATGAAATCCCTGCCGCGCAAAGCAGATCTCCGCGGCCTGCAGGATCTCCTCGCGGCGGATCGCGAGCGTTTCGGGTTTCACCTTCGGCATTGTGGGTCCTTGTCGTGAATCCGGTTCACGGCCGCCGGCGGGCAGGCCGGCTTGACGATCGTCTGCCGTCATTATAAAGAACGAATATTCGTTTTGTAAAGAGAGGGAGCCGTCGGCATGATCAGTTTTGTAAAGCTGTTGTGGCATCCGGGTGCAGGCGAAACCGCCAATGTCGAGCTGCCGTCGATCGGCGCGCGCATCGCGTTCCTGCTCGCGAGTTTCGCGATCGTGCTGCTGTTTGAGGCGGCGTTTCCGCTCTTCAGCTACGGCCGCGGCGACCGGATGCGCAATATCGGCCGCAACGTCGTCATCACGGTGATCTTCGTCGCCGTGAATCTTCTGCTCAGCCCGCTTTCGCCATGGGCGACGCAATGGACGTGGGACGCGAAATTCGGCCTGTCGCACTGGCTCGGCCTGTCGCCGCTGAACCGGCTGCTGCTCGGCTTGATCGGGCTCGACCTGTTCACCTACTTCGCCCACGTCTCGATGCACAAGCTCGGCTGGATGTGGCGCTTCCATCGCATGCACCATGCCGACCGCTTCGTCGACGTCACCACCGCGTTCCGCGAGCATCCCGGCGAGACGCTGTGGCGGATCGGCTGGCACATCGCCGGCGCGGTCGTGTTCGGCGTGCCGGCCTGGGTGCTGGTGACCTATCTGACGCTGTCGGCGCTGAAAGCGCAGTTCGAGCACGCCAACATCCGCCTGCCGGAGCGACTCGATCGCTGGCTGCGGCTGCTGTTCGTGACGCCGAACATGCACAAGATGCATCATTCGCGTCACCAGCCGGAGACCGACAGCAATTACTCGAACCTGCTGTCGATCTGGGACCGGCTCGGCGGCACCTACAATCGCGGTCCGCGCTTCGCGGAGTTGCGCTACGGTCTCGACGGTTTTGACGATGCCGAGAAGCAGTCGCTGCGCGGATTGCTGAAGATGCCGTTCATGAGCGAATGGGGACGGCCCGAATCAGGGCCGGACGACAAGGCGGAGCGATCGGCGCCGCCGCCCGTGTTGCCCTGGCCGTGATCACGCTTCTTGACCCGTCATCCTGAGCTCGCGTAGCGAGCCTCGAAGGATGAATCGGCCACCAGCCGGGCCGTCGACCCTTCGAGGGCCGCTGAAGAAGCGGCCACCTCAGGGTGACGGATGGGTTATGGTGCCTGTGACGCAGTAGGGCTAGGCGGCCTAGAACTAAGCGGCGTTGCGCAGGCCGGCGAGGAACGTGTCGACGCTGCGCGACAGCGCGGAGGCGTGGTCACCGAGCTGGCCGGAGGTCTCCAGCACATTGCCGGTGAGGGCGCGGGATTGGCCGGCGGCGTCGCTCGCGCCCGCGATATTGGCGGAGACTTCGCCGGTCCCGGCGGACGCCTGCTGCACGCTGCGGGCGATCTCCCGCGTCGCCGAATCCTGCTGCTCGACCGCAGCGGCAATCGCGGTGGCGATGCCCGAGATCTCGCGGATGGTGCCGCTGATGTCGCCGATCGCGCTGACGCAATTGCCGGTGGCGGATTGAATAGCTCCGACCTGGCCGGCGATCTCGTCGGTCGCCTTCGCGGTCTGGCTCGCCAATTCCTTCACCTCGGCTGCGACCACGGCAAAGCCGCGGCCGGCCTCGCCGGCGCGCGCGGCCTCGATGGTGGCGTTGAGCGCCAGCAGATTGGTCTGACTCGCGATCGCGCTGATCAGGCGCAGCACGTCGCCGATCTTCTCCGCGGATGCGGCGAGGCTTGTCACCATCTCGGTGGTCTCCGCGGCCTTCGCCACCGCATTGTCGGCGACGCGGCTGGAATGGGTGACCTGGCGGCCGATCTCGGTGATCGAGGACGCCAGCTCCTCGGTCGCCGCGGCGACCGCATTGACGCTGGCGGCCGCCTCGTCGGAGGCGGCGGCCGCCGCCGAGGTCCGCTCGGAGGTACCGTTGACGCTGGTCGTGATCTCGTTGGCGACGCGCTGCATGTCGCCCGACGACCGCGCCACGGCGGCGACCATATCCTTGACGTCGGCTTCGAAGCGGTCGGCCATCTGCCGTTGCAGCGCCTGCTTGTCGGCCGCCGCCTTCACCTTGTCGGCTTCCTGCGCCTCGCGGAGCGAGGAGGTTTCGATCATGCTGCGGCGGAACACGTCGACCGCCTTGGCCATGGTGCCGAGCTCGTCGCGGCGCTCGCTGCCGGGGATCGTGACGCTGGTGTCGCCGCTGGACAGCCGGTTCATGACCGCGGTGATCGCGGTGAGCGGCCGCGACAGGCCGCGGCCGAGCAGGAACGCGAGCAAGATGGCCGCGGCCAGGATCGCGACCACGCCGAGGATCAGGTTGCGCTGCGCGCTCGCGGCAGCGGCTTCATAGTCGCTGGTGTCCTTGATGATCTCGAGCACGGCGACCGGTTCGCCGGCATAATTCTTGATCTGGCCGAGATAGAGCTCCACGGCATGGCCGCCGAGAACAGCGTCGCGCAGCACGGCGGCGCCATTCATCACGCTCTTGAGCTCGTCCTGGGTCGCGACCACGGTGTCGCCGAAGGTCGAGGACAGCCGCTTGAAGCTCTGACCGTCGAAGGAATGCACGGCGAGGTCGATGCCGAAGCGCTTCTTGGCGCGGTCGACGAACTCCTTGCCGAAGGCGACGCCGATGTCGACATTGCCCAGCGTCTTGCCGTCGCGCATCACCGGGGTCATGCCGAAGATCGACAGCGCCTCGCGGCCGGGCTCGACGCCGACGATCGGCTTGCCGGCCTTGATCGATTCCACCACCGTCGTGCGCCGCGTCGAGGCGTCGTCGCCGAAGGTTTTCGGCGCGTGGACCCGGTAGAAGCTCGTCGCCGGCGCCTGCCAGAACGAGATCAGCGGGATGCCCCGTGCCTTCATCGCCGCCCAGGAGCCGCCGAGCAGCTTGCCGAGGCCGTCGCGGTCGCCCTTGGCGATCGCGTCTTCGACCGGCGGCAGGGCGGCGATCACGGCAGAGACCGCGAGCGCCGCGCGGCCTTCATAGTCGATGGCTGCAATCACGCTGTCATATTGCAGCTTGAGCTGCTGATCGAGCGCGAGCCGGGTCAGCGCCCGCTGCTGGCTGATGGAGAAGCCGCCGAGGATCGCGCAGGCGACCGCGACGGTCAGTGAAATCGCCAGGATCAGGCGGGCGGCAATCGATCGAAGCGTGAACATGGTACCAGCGGAACTCCAGGCATTAGCGCCGTCCGCAAGGTCTCAGAAAAAGCTTAACAACCGGGTGTTGCGCCGCCGAAATTCGCGCCGGGCCCATGGCCGCAGGTGCCTACTTTTGTACCATGCGCGGAAGCGCGATGAGATCGGGTAATATCAGTCGGACGGCAAACTCGTTTCGCCTCCCCCGCCTGCGGGGTCGAGACGAGCGAAGCTCGCTCTTGGGCCGACGCGCGCCGAGCGACGCGGAGCGTCGTCCGGACACGGCGGGTGGGGCTCTGTTGCAGCGCTACCCGTTCTAGTAGAGTATCGGCATGCCCGCCATCAAAGCTATCCTCACCAAGGTTATCCTCGTCAGCCTGTTCCTCCTTACATTCCTCACGCCAGGAATTCCGCAGGACCAATCAGAAGTGGGCGGCTCGGAAGATCCTCGTCGAGAGTGGTCTAGCCTCGCTCGGGGGCGAACCGAGTTCGAAGTTTCGGACCCTGAACTGGTGCCGAGTTTTCTGAAACTTGCAGCCGATCAATCCAGTTGCAAGTACAAGGAAGGTCTCAAGATCGCGCCGGTTCATTTCCTCCGTATTGCGAACAGGCGTCTCGCTCTCGTCACTTGTTATGGACCGTTGAAGTCGACCCAACGCGCGTTCGACCTGTCGAACCCGAGGAAACCATTCCTTGTCAAATTCCCGCTCCTCGCATATCCAGACGGCATCGGTACATCCGACGACGCTCCAGGCTTCATGAACTGGGATCGACAGACCAGCCTCTTTAGAGCTGAGACTACGTCGGACGTGTCGAACGTCACGCGTGAGCGCTATACGTACCGGTTCGGCGGATACGACTTCGTACTTCTCCGCGTGGAAGTTCAGCGAGATGGCGTTGGTGAATGGGCTCCGCTATGGGATGCACCGCGATTGGACGACCTGCTCGCAAAGCCCAAATGACCGTGGCCCAAAGCCGACATGCCGTAATCACCCGGCGATCTCAGATTTTAAGAGGCGCAGCCGATATGGCGGCTATGGGCCCGCGCCCGGATTCAATCTGACTTCATCGCGCCTTGGCTTCTTCTTTAAGCATGATCTTTCCGGAAAACCGCTTCGCGCTTTTCCGGATCATGCTTTAGCGCGCGGTCGGCGGCGCTGCGAGATTGCCCGCCAGGATCGCCTTGCCGGCGTCCTCATACTGCGTGTCGCGGGCCTGGATCTGCTGCGCGATCGCGTGCATGTCGCGAAACCGTCGCTCGAACGGGTTCTTCGCGAACACCGCCGTTGCCCCCGCCATGTGATAGGCGATGTCGACCACGGCGGCCGACTGGTGGATGGTCCAGGTCGAGGCGATGCGGATCGCGACCCGATGCGCTTCGGTGATCGGGTCACCGCGGACGAGATCGCTCCAGACGTCGTGGGCGGTCGCGTAGAGGTAGGCGCGGGCGGCGCGCAGGCTCGCCTCGGTGCGGCCGATCTGGCCCTGCACGGCGTTGTTGTCGCGCATCGCCTTCAGGCCTTGCGGGGTCTTGCCGCGCGCAAGCTCGGTCGCCGCATCCAGCATGGCGCGCGCGACGCCGAGCGCGGTCGCGGCAAAGCCCATGCTGAACACCATGTTGGTGGAGAGCTTGTAGAGCGGTCCTCCCTCGCGGCACGCGGCGGGATCGTCGCGCAGCGCGGCGAACTTTTCCGGAATGAAGAGGTTGTCGACCGAATAGGAATCGGTGCCGGTGCCCTTCAGGCCGATCACGTCCCAGACGTCGTACATCACAGCCTGGGACATCGGGAAGAGGATGGTGCGGATCTCCGGCGAGCCGTCGGCCTTCTTGCGCGGCGAGCCGTCCGCCTCGACGACGCGAACGTGGGCGCCGAGCCAACTCGCCTGCCGCGAGCCCGATGCGAAATCCCAGCGCGCGCTGGCGCGATAGCCGCCCGGTTCGGCGCGGACCTCATGGGCGATCGCGCCCCAGGCCAGGATACCGGGCGCGGTGTTGAAGATCTCGTTGGCCACGTCGGGCTCGAGATAGGCTGCGGTCATCGCGCAGACGCTGCACTGGCCGAGGCACCAGGCGGTCGACGCGTCGGCCTTGGCGATCTCCTCCTGCATCTGCATGAAGGCGTCCAGCGTCGCCTCCGCGCCGCCGAAGCGCTTCGGCAGTAGCGCGCGATACAGCCCGTTCTCGACCAGGGCTGATGTGACGGAAGGCGTCAGCCGCCGCGCCCGTTCGATCTCGTCGGCTTCAGCAATGATCAGCGGCGCCAGCGCGCGCGCCCGCTCGACAAGGTCTACTCCCTGCGGCTTGTTCATGCTTTTCCTCGGCCCGCTCTGACATTCTTGTTGGGGCGCGCGCGATGGTGACCCATCCGGCAGGCGAGGGCAAGGCGGGACGGCGCCGGTCAGCTATCCATCACTGACGCGCGAGTGCGGCGAATGCATCCGCGTTCAGGCGGCGGCGCGGCCGAGATCGAGCGATGGCTGCCGCTTGGTCGAGAAGCTCAGCGCTACGGCGACCGCGGCGAGGCCGATCGCGAAGGAACCGGCGTGCAGCCACGTATAGCCATGGAACGTGTCGAACACATAACCGCCGGCCCACGGCCCGAGCGCCATGCCGAGGCTCGCAAAGGCCGACACCGCGCCGAACACGGTGCCCATGATACGCGCGCCGAAGAACTCGCGGACCAGCACGGCATAGAGCGGCATCACGCCGCCATAGGCGAGGCCGAACACCACAGACAGCGCGTAGAACTCGCCGAGCTGCGCCACCGCCAGATATGTCGCGATCGACAGCGCCTGCACCAGCAGGCCGCCGACCAAAACCGGCTTGGCGCCGAGCCGGTCTGCCAGCACGCCGAGCAGCAGGCGGCCGCCGAGCCCGGAGAAGCCGGCGAGGCTGTAGACCGTGACCGCGGTGAGCGGCGCGATGCCGCAGACCATGGCGTAGGACACCATGTGGAAGATCGGCCCGGAATGCGCCGCGCAGCAGGCGAAATGGGCCAGCGCCAGCGTGATGAATTGCGGCGTGCGCAGCGCCTGCGCCACGGTCCATTCGGCTTGCGGCGCGTTCGCAGCCGTTGCTATCGCGACGTTCGATCCCTGCGGCGCCGGGCGCACCAGGAACGATGCGGGGATCAAGAGCGCCCATGCGGCGATGCCGATCACGAGCATCGCGAAGCGCCAGTCATAGGCCGTGATCAGCCAGCTCGCCGATGGCGCGACCGTCAGCGGCGACACGCCCATGCCGGCCGACACCAGCGCGACGGCGAGGCTGCGATGCTTGTCGATCCAGGCGCTCGCCAGCGCCATCATCGGCGCATAGAAGCTGCCGGCGGCGATCCCGATCAGCACGCCGAAGCAGAGCTGGAATTGCCACAGGCTTTGCGCCTGGCTTGCCGTCACGAGGCCAAGCCCGAGCAAAAGGCTGCCGGCCAGCACCACGATGCGGGTGCCGAAGCGGTCGGACAGCGCGCCCCAGGCGAACGCCGCAAAACCCATGCAGAGGAAATCCAGCGTCGCCGCCGCCGAGATGCCGGCGCGTGACCAGCCCATCGCATCCGAGATCGGCTGCAGGAACACCGCGAGCGACAACATGGTGCCGAAGCCGACGCAGGTCATCAGCGCGCCCGCGCCGACGACGACCCAGCCATAATCGAACCGCGCGGCCTTGCTCATGCGTTTCCCTGCCTGCGCGGTTTTGATTTTGCTGGCCCGCGCTTGAGGGGATGGTGGCGCATCCGTTCGCTATCGGCAAGCGCGCCTGCTCGCTGCGTGGATATCGCAGCGCGCATGGCTCGGCGCGATGTGAGCTCACATCACGCAGAGCTTCGGACCGCGCGGAAACGCCGCGGTCGGATTCAGGCTAGCCGCACTGCCAGGCCCGGCCGATCGGCGTCCAGGTCCAGCACGGACCGAAACTGCCGCCATTGTAGCGGCCGCGGTAGAAGCCGGGGCGGCCGAAATAATACCAATCGCCGCCGTACCAGTATTGCGGAGCGTAGTCCGGCCGGCCGCGCGCGGCGCCGCGCGGGCCGAACACCGGAATGGTTTCGTTGCGCGGCTGGCGGTAGCCGGGCAGGAAGCCATAGCCGTGCCAGCGGGCGGTCTGCCGCTTCTTCGAGGACGCGGCCGAGCTCGGGTCCGGCTGCAGCAATGCGAGGATGACGACGAGGAGGGACAAGATGCGCAACATGACCCGAGTCTAGTCGGGCCGCCGTGCGATGGCGATTCAAATCATGGTGCGTTTTGTTGCTGGGACAACAACCGGCAACTCGCCCGAAGGCCGTCGCCTCAGCTATCCGCCTTGGGCGCGGCGATGAAGGCTTCCTGCGGCATATCGACCTTGCCGAACTGCCGCACCTTCTTGTTGACGGCTCCTGTGCATGGGGTTGTTTTCGACTTTTTGTCGCCGGGCCCCGAACCGCGCGGATCAGACCAGCCGCGTCACGCTCGACGCGGCTGATCGACGCCTCAGCTGTCCACCTTCAGCGCGGCAATAAAGGCTTCCTGCGGGATGTCGACCTTGCCGAACTGCCGCATCTTCTTCTTGCCTTCCTTCTGCTTCTCCAGAAGCTTCCGCTTGCGCGTGATGTCGCCGCCGTAGCACTTCGCGGTGACGTCCTTGCGCAGCGCGCGGACGGTTTCGCGCGCGATCACCTTGCCGCCGATCGCCGCCTGGATCGGGATCTGGAACATGTGCGGCGGGATCAGCTCCTTCATCTTCTCGACCATGGCGCGGCCGCGGCCCTCGGCGCGGGTGCGATGCACCAGCATCGACAGCGCGTCGACCGGCTCGGCGTTGACGAGGATCTGCATCTTCACGAGATCGGCCGGCTTGTAGTCGGTCAGATGATAGTCGAACGAGGCGTAGCCCTTGGACACCGACTTCAGGCGATCATAGAAATCGAACACCACCTCGTTGAGCGGCAAATCGTATTTCACCATCGCGCGGGAGCCGACGTAAGTCAGCTCTTTCTGCGAGCCGCGGCGGTCCTGGCACAGCTTCAAGACGCTGCCGAGATATTCGTCAGGGGTGAGGATCGTGGCCTCGATCCACGGCTCCTCGATCTCGGCGATCTTGACCACGTCGGGCATGTCGACCGGGTTGTGGATCTCGATCTCGGTGCCGTCGGTCAGCTTCATCTTGTAGATGACGCTCGGCGCGGTCGCGATCAGGTTGAGATCGAACTCGCGCGACAGCCGCTCCTGGATGATCTCCAGATGCAGCAGTCCGAGGAAGCCGCAGCGGAAGCCGAAGCCGAGCGCGGCCGAGGTTTCCATCTCGTAGGAGAAGCTGGCGTCGTTCAGCCTGAGCTTGCCCATCGCGGCACGCAACGTCTCGAAATCGTTGGCGTCGACCGGGAACAGGCCGCAGAACACCACCGGAATCGCCGGCTTGAAGCCCGGCAGCATCTCGCTGATCGGCTTCTTGTCGTCGGTGATGGTATCGCCGACGCGCGTGTCGGCGACTTCCTTGATCGCCGCGGTGATGAAGCCGATCTCGCCGGGGCCGAGCTCCTCGACCTGCTCCATCTTCGGGGTGAAGAAGCCGACGCGCTCGATGTCGTAGGCGGCGCCCGTGCCCATCATGCGGATGCGGCTACCCTTCTTCATCACGCCGTCGACCACGCGGATCAGCACGACCACGCCGAGATAGACGTCGTACCAGCTGTCGACCAGCAGCGCCTTCAAGGTCGCGTCGCGGTCGCCCTTCGGCGGCGGCAGCCGGGTGACGATCGCCTCCAGCACGTCGGGCACGCCGACGCCGGTCTTGGCCGAGATCATCACCGCATCCGACGCGTCGATGCCGATCACGTCCTCGATCTGCTGCTTGACCTTCTCGGGCTCGGCCGCCGGCAGGTCGACCTTGTTCAGGACCGGCACGATCTCGTGATTGTTGTCGAGCGCCTGGTAGACGTTGGCGAGCGTCTGCGCCTCGACGCCCTGGCTGGCGTCGACCACCAGCAGGGAACCCTCACAGGCCGCCAGCGACCGCGAGACCTCGTAGGCGAAGTCGACATGGCCGGGCGTGTCCATCAAATTGAAGATGTAATCCTTGCCGTCCTTGGCCCGGTAGTTGAGGCGCACGGTCTGCGCCTTGATGGTGATGCCGCGCTCGCGCTCGATATCCATCGAGTCGAGCACCTGCTCCTTGCCCGCCATTTCGCGATCCGACAGGCCGCCCGTCATCTGGATCAGGCGGTCGGCGAGGGTCGACTTGCCATGGTCGATATGGGCGACGATGGAGAAGTTGCGGATGTTCGAAATCGGGGCGGTTGTCATGGGGCGCGGGATAGCATCCGCACCCCCGCGCGGGCAACCATATTGCGGTATTTTGCAGGGGTGTGACGGCGAATCACCAGGGATTTCCGACGGGGTCGCGGTGATCGATTTTCGGGCATGTTTCTGCCAGGTCTGGCGGCCGTCGCGCTGTTGTACTACGCCGGCCATGGCATCCAGCTGCGCGGCACGAATGATCTGGTGCCGGTGTCGGCGAATCCTGTGCGCGAGGCCGACGTCGATTTCCCGATGGTCGATGTCGGCCTCCTGCTGCGGCAGATGCCGGCACAGGTCGCGACCGCCGATCCGCCGGCGACGGTGATCCCGCAGCAGCCAAGCCTGCCGCCGCCTAGCGCTTCGCCACCGACACCGAATGTCGCGCTGATCGATCAGGCCGGAAAGCGCTGAATGGCGGTGCGAGCAGCGGCCTGCATCGTAGCCTTGCTGGCGCTGCTGCCGCCGCTTGCGCATGCTGAGAGCAAGGGCGAACTGCTCGACCGCCTGGTGCGCGCCTATCCCGATGCGCTGTCCGGGCGCGACGACACCACGATCACCTGGCGCGACGGCACGGTGATGCCGGTCGATGACGGCGTCTCCGATAAGCCGTTCGATCAGATGCACCAGCCTTATCTGTCCGGGCCATCGGCGCCGCCGGCTCCGAATGTCGATCCCGGCCGCTTCCGCAACGAGGCCTTCTTCAGGAAGATGTACGGCGACTGCCACACGGGGTCGCCGAGCGGCTCAAGCAGGTCTCCGCCGCGATCGACTTCAACCTGAAGGTCTCGGATTACTGGCTGCGGGCGGGCAAAAGGGAAGGCAAGGGCAAAACCATCCCCTACAGGAACCGGATGCCGCGAGAGATCGTCGACATCTTCGAGCGCCACGGATTCATCTGGGGCGGCAAGTGGTACCACCACGATCCCATGCATTTCGAGTACCGGCCGGAGCTTCTCGACAAGTGAATCGGCCGGCTTGAGGCGTTCTCACGCCAAGCTGATTTCACTGGCCACAAAAACGCGCTAAAGCGCGCTGAAGTGCTGGTGAGCAACCACTCATCGCGCTTCCGCTTCCACTCGGTATGATCCCTCCGGAAAGCCATTCTCCACTTTTCCGGGGTCATGCCTCAGGCCAGGCCATGTCGACCGCTTCCATTCTCCCCGCCACCCGGCGCACCACCCGCAGGCTGACGATCCGCCGGATCGCGGCCTGGATCGCCTCGCGCGCCATCGATCCCCGGACCAGCCTGTGGTTCGTGATCAGCTTCGCGCTGGTCCACGCGGTGCTGTGGACGCTGATCCTGGTCAAGCTCAAGGCCGCGCAGGACGTCCACATGGACGTCGCGGAGGCCTATGCCTGGGGCCAGCGCTTCCTGCTCGGCTATGGCAAGCATCCGCCGCTGTCGGGCTGGATCGCAGGCGTCTGGTTCAGGATTTTCCCGGTCACCAACTGGTCGACCTATGCGCTCGCGATGGCGACCGTCAGCTTCGCGCTGGTGGTGTGCTGGCTGATCGCGCTGCGCGTCGTCGATCGTCGCCGCGCGTTCTTCATGGTGGTGATGCTCGCGCTCTACCCGATCTTCAATTTCAAGGGCTTCAAGTACAACGCCGACCTCGCGCAGCTGGTGCCGCTGCCGCTCCTGGTGCTGGCCTATCTGAACGCATTCGAGAAGCGCAGCTTCAAGTCGGGGCTCTGGCTCGGCTTTGCCGGCATGCTGGCGCTGATGACCAAATACTGGGTGGTGACGATGATCGGCGCCATCGGGCTTGCCGCGCTGATCCATCCGCAGCGGACCCAGTTCCTGCGCTCGCCGGCGCCGTGGGTTGCGATCGGCACGATGCTGGTGGCGATGATTCCGCATCTGGTGTGGCTGGAGGAGGTGAACTTCGTGCCGTTCACCTATGCCGGCGACGTCTACGCGCTGTCGAGCCGCGAGCTCAACGTCCAGCTCGTGATCGGCTACATCATGCACAATCTCGGGCTGCTCGCGGTTCCCGTCGTGCTCGGCCTGGTCGCGCTGCTGCTGGGGTCGGTGCCGTGGCGGCCGTCCGACGTGCTGGCACGGATCTGGTCGCGCGGACCCAATCCAGCCGTCAACCTGCCGCAGGCGCTCAATGTCTGGATCATCCAGCTGATCGTCGCGATCGGGCCGCCGCTCGGCGCGCTGGCGTTCACCGTCTACATCAAGACCGATTGGGGCATCCCGCTGTTCTTCCTGGTGCCGCTGGCGCTGGTTGCGATCCCCTCGCTGCGCTTCCCGCGCATGGCGCTGTTCGCGATCACGGCGATCTGGTTCGTCGCTACGATCGTCACGCTGATCGTCGCGCCCAGCATCGCCACGCAGGAGATCGCGTCCAACCATACCGGCGGCTCGACCTATGCCGCGCGCTCCGAGCTCGCGCGCGAGCTGACCCAGACCTGGCAGGCCAAATTCCATTCGCGCTGGGCCGTGGTCGTCGCGCGGTCCGACATCGGCGAGCCGATGACGTTCTACAGTCCGGATCATCCGGCATCGCTGGTGCCGGGCGAAGCATGGTCGTCGGGGCTGACGTCGCTCGACGAAGCCAAGCGGCTCGGCTTCATCGGCATCTGCGACACCACCGATCCGGTGTTCCTGAAGCCGTGCGAGGCATGGATGGCGGAGCATGCCAAGGATGCCGAGCCGCTGGTGATGACCACCATGCGCTTCTTCAACGGCCATCCCGGACCGTCGACGGCGTGGAAGGTCTATCTGGTACCGCCGGCGAAGTAGCCTCCGCTCAGGGGGCTGTAAATCCTCTCAACCTCGTCATTGCGAGGAGCCATAGCGACGAAGCAATCCATCTCCGGACCCGCCGCGCGATGGATTGCTTCGCTTCGCTCGCAATGACGGGACGGATAAATCACGGCCTCTCAGGATGAGGCTGCACTTAGGTGCCTTCCTCGTTGAACTTGCTGGCAACGAGCTCGGCGATGGCGTCGAGCGCCTGCTGCGCCTCGTCGCCCTTGGCGGAGACCACCACCGTGGTGCCGGGCCCCGCGGCGAGCATCATCAGGCCCATGATCGAGGTGCCGCCGACGGTTTCGCCGCCGCGCGTCACCCAGACCTCGGCGTTGAAGCGCTCGACCAGCTGGACGAATTTCGCCGACGCCCGCGCATGCAGGCCACGCTTGTTGATGATCAGGAGTTCACGGGAAATGGCGCCCGCTGGCACGCCCGGGCCTGCCTGGTTCTCGCCCGGGGCCTCGCCGCTCATTTGCCTGCGAGAACGCGGCTGGCGATGGTGACGTATTTGCGGCCGGCTTCCTGGGCCATCGCAATCGCGTCGGGTAGCGAACGCTCCTCGCGAACCTTGGCAAGCTTGACCAGCATGGGAAGATTGATGCCCGCGAGCACTTCCACCTTGGGGCGGCTCATGCAGGAGATCGCGAGGTTCGACGGCGTGCCGCCGAACATGTCGGTGAGGATCGCAACGCCGTCGCCGCTATCGACGCGGTTCACCGCCTCGATGATGTCGCTTCGACAGAGATCGGAATCGTCTTCCGCACCGATCGTAATCGCTTCAATTTGTTTCTGCGGACCCATGACGTGTTCGAGCGCCGCTCTGAACTCGTCGGCAAGGCGCCCATGGGTCACCAGCACTAGACCAATCATCGGAAACTCCTCGCGGGCGCCCTTTGGTGCACCGCACGAACGCGCCACTTTGACCATCCAGAGGCCCTGCGCAAGAGGGCATCTTGGCTAGTCTCCCGGTTCCTGGCGGTAGAGAGGGGAGGCTGCGCCGGCAAAATCCGACGCGATAGTGGAGGTGATATGGTTACCAATTCCCTTCCCACAATTGGCCGCAAGATTACGGGAACATGAACTTTCAGGTTGTCGTCAGCGCAGCGACAACCAGCGGCAGGGGTTGGAAGCCGGCAGGGACGGGAATTCGCGGTACTGAAACACCATTAAGGCGGACAGTGAGTGCTTCCGGCGGCGGCAGCCGTGCGGCGTCGTCAGCGGCGAGGTCGACAATCAGACCTACCAGCGCCTCGTCCGCGAACGGACAATGGCGGATTCCGAGGCCTCGGATCTCGATCAGGCCGGCCAATTGCCGGGCCGGGCGAACCCACAATTGTTCGCCGGCTGTGTCGAGATGGACACGGTCATCCCCAACCAAAATGGCTGGCGGGAGCGCTCCGGTGCGCCCTGCGAGAATCAGATCGAAGGCGAGACGCGACTTGCCGGCGCCCGACGGGCCGCGGATCAGCACCGCACGCTCGCCGACCAGAACGGCGGATGCGTGCACGCTGGAATTGTCACTCATAGGGTTGGCAGCCTGACCACGAAGCGTGCGCCGACGATGGTTGGCTTGCCGTCTTCATCCGCAGGGCCCGGACGGTTCTCGGCCCAGATGCGCCCGCCATGCGCTTCGATGATCTGCTTGGAGATCGACAGCCCGAGGCCGGAGTTCTGGCCAAAGCCCTGGTGTGGCCGGTCGGTGTAGAAGCGCTCGAAGATCCGCTCCAGCGCGTCCTCGCCGATGCCGGGCCCGTCATCGTCGACCACGATCTCGACCTCGCCGCGGCTGCGGCGGCAGACGATGCGCACCTTGTCGCCCGGCTTGGAGAACGATTGCGCGTTCGACAGCAGGTTCGAGATCACCTGGCCGAGCCGCGAATCATGGCCGGGCACCGAGAGCGTGTCGGTCGGTCCGCGGCCCTCGAAGCGGGCTTCGACCGCGACGTCGTGGCCGAGCCGGGTTTCGTTGGCGACGCCGGTCAGCGTCGTCAGCAGTCGGCGCAGATCGACCGGCGCCATGTCCTGGCGCTGCAATTCGGCATCGAGCCGGCTCGCGTCGGATATGTCGGAGATCAGGCGGTCGAGCCGCCTGACGTCATGCTCGATCACGGCGAGCAGCCGCGCGCGGCTGTTGTCGTTGCGCGCCAGTGGTAGCGTCTCGACCGCCGAGCGCAGCGAGGTCAGCGGATTCTTCAGCTCGTGGGCGACATCGGCGGCGAACATCTCGATCGCCTCGATGCGGCTGTAGAGCGCGTTGGTCATGTCGCGCAGCGCGCCGGAGAGATGGCCGATCTCGTCGCGGCGTCCGGTGAAGTCGGGAATCTCGACGCGGGTCTGGATGCGATGCCGGACGCGTTCGGCGCCGTCGGCGAGCCGCCGCACGGGGCCTGCGATCGTGCTCGCGAGCAGCAGCGACAGCATGATCATGACGGCGGAGGCGACCCCGCCGATCTTGAGGATGGCGAGGCGCTCGGACATCACCAGCTGGTCGATGTCGTCGCCCTGGGTGGTCAGCATCAATGCGCCGCGCACGGCGCGGAAATGCTGCACCGGAACGGCAACCGACACGATGATCGCGCCGCGTTCGGTGACGCGCACGGCGCTGCCTTTCATGCCCTCGAGCGATTGCGCGACTTCGGAATAGCCCCTGCCGCCTTCGGGCCCGAGCTCGCGGTAGATCGGCAGGTCGCCGCGGTTCATCCAGGTCTTGATCGTGGCCTTGGTCTTCTCATACAGCGACGGCTTCTCCGACGGCGGCGGCAGCTCCATGCGCAGCACGTCGCCGCGCGCGAACAGGTTGCGGCTGTCGAGGATCAGCCCGCCATCGCGGTCGAAGATGCGGGCCCGCGTCTTGGTCGGCGCGATCAGGCGGCGCAGGACCGGCGCGACCCGCTCGGGATTGATCGGGAAATCCGCCGATTCATCCGGCTGGCCATAACTTTCGCCGGGCTTGAGGTCGAGCAGGCGATCGGGATCGATGGTGACGGTATTGCCTTCGACGGTGGCCGAGGCCGCGATCGCCTCCGAGATGATCTCGGCATAGACCAGGAGGCTCTGGGTGCGGGCCTCGATCAGGCCGGCACGGAATTGCGAGAGATAGAGGATGCTGGCGACCAGCGCGACGAGGCCGGCAAGGTTGAGCGAGACGATGCGCCGCGTCAGGCTCGAGAACGACAGCGCGAAGAAGAACTGCCCGGCGCGGCGCAGCCAGCCGAGCGGGCGGCGCCAGCCCTTGTTCTGCGCCAGGTCGTCGGACAGGGCCTCATGATCGAGGAGCTGTGACGCGTCCTCGGTGTTCTGGCCTTGCTCGAGCTGCGTTCGATCAAGCACTGGCAAAGCTGCCGGTTGGTATGGATGTCGTCCCGCGAAGCAGACTGTCGCCCGACCTTACCCCAGCCGTGCGCTGCCTGTCAGTTAACAAGCCGCCCGGGAAGTGCAGATCAGGCTTCCTTGAAGCGATAGCCGACGCCGTACAGAGTCTCGATCATCTCGAAATCGTCGTCGACCACCTTGAACTTCTTGCGCAGCCGCTTGATGTGGCTGTCGATGGTGCGGTCGTCGACATAGACCTGGTCGTCATAGGCCGCGTCCATCAGCGCGTTGCGGCTCTTCACGACGCCGGGGCGGGTGGCGAGCGCCTGCAGGATCAGGAATTCGGTCACGGTGAGGGTCACCGGCTCGTTCTTCCAGGTGCAGGTATGGCGCTCCGGGTCCATCCGCAGCAGGCCGCGGTCGAGCGCGCGGGCGTCCGGCTCCTTCGGCGCGGCGGTCGGGTCCTTCGGCTGGCCGCGGCGGAGCACGGCCTTGACGCGTTCGACCAGCAGGCGCTGCGAGAACGGCTTGCGGATGAAATCGTCGGCGCCCATTTTCAGGCCGAACAGTTCGTCGATCTCTTCATCCTTCGAGGTGAGGAAGATCACCGGCAGGTCGGACTTCTGGCGCAGCCGGCGCAGCGTTTCCATGCCGTCCATGCGCGGCATCTTGATATCGAGGATCGCGAGATCGGGCGGCGACGTGCGAAACCCATCCAGCGCCGACGCACCGTCCGTGTAGGTCATGATGCGATAGCCTTCGGCTTCCAGCGCGATCGAGACCGAAGTGAGAATGTTGCGGTCGTCGTCGACCAAGGCGATTGTGGGCATGAGCTGCTTTCACAATGAGAGTGGCTTAAACGGCGGGCACTCTGGCGACGCGCCGTAGAATTGGGCTTCGAACGCGGTCAACGAGCAATGCAAGCTGGGCTGAAGTGTGACCGAGTTCCGCAAAAACGCTCTGCGACCCACGCGTTGGACCCCCATATAGCACCCTGAGACCATGAGAAAAGGCCCTTTTTTTCACCGGGAACCGGCCCATTTCGCCCTCAAATGACCCGAGAGGCCCATGCAACCGACCGCCGACTTTGACCCTGCCCATCTCGCCCACTCGCTGCTTCGCCGCAGCCGCCAGGGCGCGCTCGCCACGCTGATGGCCGTCAGCGGCGATCCCTATTGCTCCCTGGTCAATCTGGCCAGCCACCCCGACGGCTCGCCGATCCTCCTGATTTCCCGGCTGGCGCTGCACACCAGGAACATCCTGGCCGACAGAAGGGTGTCGCTGATGCTGGACGAGCGGGCCGAGGGCGATCCGCTGGAGGGGGCCCGGATCATGCTGGCCGGCCAGGCGGATGAGGTCGCAGACGCCGGGCGGGAGCTCGTCCAACGGCGCTATCTCGCCGCCCATCCGTCGGCGGAAGCCTTTGTGGAATTTAAGGATTTTTCGTTCTTTCTGATTCGGCCGAGCGGCGCCCATCTGGTTGCGGGGTTCGGCCGCATCGTCGACCTCAAGCCCGCGCAATTCCTGACCGATCTCGGCGGCGCCGAAGCCCTGCTGGAGGCCGAGCCGGGCGCGGTGGCGCACATGAACGAGGATCACCGCGAGGCGATGAATCTCTACGCCACCCGGCTGCTCGGCGCCGAGAGCGCCGACTGGCTCTGCACCGGCTGCGATCCCGGCGGCATGGACATGCAGGCCGGCCGCAGCACGCTGCGGCTCGATTTCCCCGAGCGCGTCAGCAACGGCACCGAGTTGCGCAAGATGCTGGTGCGCCTCGCCGGCGAGGCCCGCGCCAGGGCATAGGCAAGGCATAGGCAAGGCATAGGCAAGGCATAGGCAAGGCATAGGCAGGAAATCGAGCAGACCAGTCCTCGAACGGCGGTGCTGCGCCGACGAGGCATGGTGTCGCATGGGCCGCGCGGCTAGGCGCGTATTGCTCGAAGTGGAGTGTGATGTCTTCCAATCGAACGCCGCGTCTCTGACAGCGCGATCATTTGGGGCGGGCGTATCGCGCCATCACCCGGCATCATCTTGGCGCGCGCGATGCGTGTGCGAGTATTTCCGGCAATGCTGCACAGGACAACGGCTTTGATCGCGATGCCCAAATCGCGATGCCTAAGTCGCGTTGTTGCTCGGGCGAGATTTGCGCTGATTGCGTTATCATCAATCACGTATCGTCGGCGCACGCGAACGGGCATTGCGGAACATTCGCTGTCGTCGCGCATTGAAGTTACCAGCTTCGACGATCGGCTGTTGAGTGCGATCGAAGCTGCTTGTGTGCAGCACAATGGGTGCTTGTCCGCGTGCAACACCGTAGCGCACGACATGCTTGGCACAGCGGCGCTGCGTCAACTCGCGGCAGCTTGTCTCAACGACACATCCTCAGCGGGAAATGCATACCCGGCATTCTGGGTGTTGTCTGGCGCCAGTACGAGCCGATCGCTGGCACTCTTTGTGCATCGCAACGCCTCGTTCTCAGCTGGAAAGACCACGAAACACCGTCTGGCCAGCGTGAAAACAACGAGAAAACGAAAGCAAAGCGAAACGGTTTCGCGCTGCGGTATTTGCGCCGGATGATGTGCCTGCCTTGGAATAAACCAAAAGCCGTTGGACTGGCTTGGCAAGCCCGGCGATCCCCACTATTAGGTCGCCGGACCGGGGCCGAGAGGCTATATTCTGATGACGGTCATCACCGCGACGGGGCGCGATTAGCGACATTCGCGCGAACAAGGATACGCGGGTTCGAGGAGGTTCTTCGTGCAAGAGACGGGCGTGCATAACGGTGCCTTCGGTGCCGACAAATTCGGCTTAAAAAATCTCAAGGGCGTGCATTGGAACTATGGTGCGCCTCAGCTCTACGAGCATTCGCTGCGCAACGGCGAAGCGGTGCTCTCGGCCGATGGCGCGCTTTGCGCGGATACCGGTGAGTTCACCGGTCGCAGCCCGAAGGACAAGTTCACGGTCCGCGACGGCCTGACCGACAAAAGCATGTGGTGGGCGGGCAACCAGTCGATCACATCGGAGCAGTTCGCAGCGCTGCATGCCGACTTCCTCAAGCATGCCGAAGGCATGACGCTGTTCGCGCAGGATCTCTATGGCGGCGCCGATCCGAAGCATCGGATCAAGACGCGCGTGTTCACCGAGCTCGCTTGGCACTCGCTGTTCATCCGCACGCTTCTCATCCGCCCCGAGACCTCGGAGCTCGCGAGCTTCGTGCCGGAACTCACCATCATCGACCTGCCGAGCTTCCGCGCCGATCCGAAACGGCACGGCTGCAAGTCCGAGAACGTCGTCGCGATCGATTTCGCCCGCAAGATCGTCCTGATCGGCGGGTCTTATTATGCCGGCGAAATGAAGAAGAGCGTGTTCACGACGCTGAACTTCTATCTGCCCGAGAAGGGCGTGATGCCGATGCATTGCTCGGCCAATGTCGGTCCCGACGGCGACACCGCGATCTTCTTCGGCCTGTCTGGCACCGGCAAGACTACGCTGTCGGCTGATCCCAAGCGCACGCTGATCGGCGACGACGAGCATGGCTGGAGCGAGGACGGCGTCTTCAATTTCGAAGGCGGCTGCTACGCCAAGTGCATCAAGCTCTCGGGCGAAGCCGAGCCGGAAATCTATGCCGCCAGCAAGCGCTTCGGTGCGGTGCTGGAGAACGTCGTGCTCGGCGCGAATGACCGCGTACCCGATTTCGACGACGGCTCGAAGACCGAGAACACCCGCTCGGCCTATCCGCTCGATTTCATTCCGAACGCCTCGCGCACCGGCCGCGCGCCGCAACCGAAGAACGTCGTGATGCTCGCCGCCGACGCGTTCGGCGTGATGCCGCCGATCGCCAAGCTGACCCCGGCGCAGGCGATGTATCACTTCCTGTCCGGCTACACCGCGAAGGTCGCCGGCACCGAGCGTGGTCTCGGCAACGAGCCGCAGCCGGAATTCTCGACGTGCTTCGGTTCGCCGTTCCTGCCGCGCGATCCGTCAGTCTACGGCAACATGCTGCGCGAGCTGATCGCCAAGCACAATGTCGATTGCTGGCTGGTCAACACCGGCTGGACCGGCGGCAAGTACGGCACCGGCCGCCGCATGCCGATCAAGGTGACGCGTGCGCTGCTGACCGCGGCGCTGAACGGCTCGCTTCGCAACGCCGACTTCCGCACCGACAGGTATTTCGGCTTCGCGGTGCCGACCTCGCTGCCGGGCGTCGAGCCGCACATCCTCGATCCGATCAAGACCTGGGCCGACAAGGCCGAGTTCGACAAGACTGCGCGTGCGCTGGTCGGCATGTTCCAGAAGAACTTTGCCAAGTTCGAAGCGCAGGTCGACGCCGAAGTCCGCGCCGCCGCGCCGGAAGTGAAGCTCGCGGCGGAGTAAGGCGCGCAAGCGATACGCGATTTGAAAAGGCGGCCTTCGTGGCCGCCTTTTTTGTTTTGATGTATCCGAAGATCACAGCTCTCGATCCGTCACCCTGAGGAGCCGCGCAAGCGGCGTCTCGAAGGGTCGACGGGCACCAGTCGGGCCCGTGCATCCTTCGAGACGCGCGTGCCGCGCTCCTCAGGATGACGGGACAGGGAGCGATGCGCGCGCCCTTACTCGCCCATCTCGGGCAGCACGGCGTTGCTCGGCGTCTGCCTATCGGTGATCTGCAAACCGAACAGGCTGCCGATCAATTCGACCGCGACGCGCGCGGTGCGGCCGCGCTCGTCGAGGAACGGATTGAGCTCGACGATATCGAGCGAGCGCACCAGTCCGGAATCGTGCAGCAGCTCCATGATCAGATGGGCTTCCCGATAGGTCGCGCCGCCCGGCACCGTGGTGCCGACGCCGGGTGCGACTTCCGGATCGAGGAAGTCGACGTCGAACGAGACGTGCAGCACGCCGTTCCTGGCCCTGACGCGCTCGATCACGCGGCGGGTCAGCACGGCGACGCCGAACTCGTCGATCTGGCGCATGTCGGCGATGGAGACGTTGCGCTGCCGCAGCAGCTTGCGCTCCAGCGGATCGACCGAGCGCGTGCCAATCAGGTCGAGCTGATCCGGCGGGATCGGGGCGCGCGGCAGCCCGCCGAGCAGGTCGTCGAGGCCGGGTTCGCCGCACAGGAACGCCGCCGACATGCCGTGCATGTTGCCGGTGATGGTGGTGGCCGGCGTGTTGTAGTCGGCATGCGCGTCGACCCACAGCGCAAACAGCGGCCGGCCCTTTTCCTGCCAGTAGCGGGCGACGCCGTTGATCGATCCCATCGACAGCGAGTGATCGCCGCCCATGAAGATCGGGATCGCGCCGGAATGCGCCAGCCAGTAGGCGCGCTCGGACAGCGCGCGGGTCCAGGTCTTCACCTCGTCGTAGAATTTGGTGTTGGCCGGCGCCGGGCCGTCGGCGACGACCTGCGGGATCGCAAGGTTGCCGTGGTCGTCAACCTGGAAGTCGAGCTGCTCGAGCAGGCGCGCGATGCCTGCGGTGCGCAGCGCGTCCGGGCCCATCAGCGGACCCGGCTGAGACGCGCCGATCTCGATGGGAACGCCAAGCAGCGCGATGCGGGACGATCTGGAATTGTCGACTTCGGACATGCGGCAATGCTCCCAAAGGCCAGTGCTCCCAAAGGCGTGGAAACAGAAGCGACGCGCCAATGTTCCCTCAACCCTTGAAATAGGCAATCCGTTCAATTCCGACCATGTGGATAGCTCGGGTGGGATTACGCCTTGAAGTAAGCGATCTGCGTCGTGGTCGCGAGCAGGCGGCCGGAGGGCGACCACAATTCGCCGTGCTGGTCGCCGTAGCTCTTGTGGAAGATTTTTGCGTCGGCTGTGGCCAACACGCGGGTGGTATCTTCGGCGTCGAGATCGGCTGCGTCGGTGTGGAAATAGGTCGTCAGCGACACCGTGCCGAACGGCACCAGCTCACTCCTCGCATGGAAGACGCGGCCGAAAAAGGCATCCGACATCGACATCAGCGACAGCGCATCGAGCTTGCGCGGCACGCGGTCGGCGATCCAGAGCTTTGAATAGGGGCTCGACGGCTCCTTCGCGGCGCCGCCGCCGAGTTTCGGCTCGCCCTCCGCGAAGCGGAAATCGTACTGGTTGGCCCAGGTCATCGCGAGCCTCGGATAGGACCGCAGCTCTTCGAACGGCACGGCGCCGGGAAACTCGGCCGGCTGGTGCGACCAGGACGGGCGGCGCTCGGCGAACACCGCGGTCGCCAGCGTCGCGACCTCGCCGCCGCCTTGCGTCATCTCGACCGACCAGTGCTGGCTCGAGCGGTTGGCCTTCACCAGGCGGACATCGAGATCGAATACGCCCTCGGCGACCGGTGCGCAGTAATTGACCGTCAGCGCCAGCGGATCGCCGGCGCGCTGCGGGTGCTGCATCAGCGCGCGCAGGATGGTCGCGGCGGTGCAGCCGCCGAACGGGCCGACGAACGCCCAGTAATCCGGGCTGGTCCGCCCCTGCCAGCGGCTGTCGCCGGCGGTCACGGCGGTTGCTTCGTCGAAAAGGTGCGGGGTCCTGGTCAGCATGCAATTCCTTAAGTACCGATCTGTTCGTCGTCATTGCGAGGAGCTCGCGACAAAATTGCAAAGCAATTTTGCGCTGAAGCGACGAAGCAATCCATCCATCCGCATGTAGGGAGAGATGGATTGCTTCGCTAACGCTCGCAATGACGGCGTGAGTTCACAACGAATATCGCGGGCTCTCGCGCCGAATTCAATGAGGTCGGACGTAATCGATTTCCGCGCCCCGGGATTATCCCTTCGCCTCGCGCTGTGCTCCGAGCAGCGGCGGTGCGGTCGGATGCACCGGCACGTGCCAGATGTCCTCGGCATATTCGCGGATGGTGCGGTCGGAGGAGAACCACGCCATGCGCGCCACGTTGAGGATCGAGGCGCGGGTCCAGGCCGGGATCACCTGCCAGCGGGCGTCGATGCCGCGCTGCGCGTCGTAGTAGGAATCGAAATCGGCCGAGACCATGTAGTGGTCGAGATAGCGCAGCGCGTGCCCGATCGAGGCGAAGCGCGCGGCATCGCCCGGCGAGAACTCGCCGCTCTCCACCGCACGGATCGCGCGCTCGAGCCGGGGCGATTTGCGGATGATGTCGCCGGCGTCGAGCCCCTGCTTGCGGCGGACCATGACGTCGCCGGCCTCCAGGCCGAAGATCGCGATGTTCTCCGGCCCGACCGCATCGCGGATCTCGATATTGGCGCCGTCGAGCGTGCCGATCGTCAGCGCGCCGTTCAGCGCGAGCTTCATGTTGCCGGTGCCGGAGGCCTCCATGCCGGCGGTCGAGATCTGCTCGGACAGATCGGCGGCCGGGATGATCACCTCGGCGAGGCTGACATTGTAGTCGGCGAGGAAGGCGACCTTCAGCTTGCCGCCGAGCGAGGCGTCGTTGTTGACGACCTCGGCGACGTCGTTGATCAGCTTGATGATCAGCTTGGCGTAGCGGTAGCTCGCCGCCGCCTTGCCCGCGAAGATTTTTACCCGCGGCACCCAGTCGCGCTGCGGTTCGTCCTTCATCGCGTGGTACAGCGCGATCGTCTCGAGGATATTGAGCAGCTGCCGCTTGTATTCGTGGATGCGCTTGATCTGCACGTCGAACAGCGCCGACGGATCGACCTTGACGTTGTTGCGCTCGCCGATCAGCCGCGCCAGCGCCAGCTTGTTGTGATGCTTGACGTCGCGGAAACGCTTCTGGAATTCGAGGTCGCTCGAATGGGTCTCGAGCCGCTCGAGCAGCGAGAAGTCGTCGAGCACGGCCTCGCCGCAGGCCTCGCGCAGCAGCGCGGTCAGCCGCGGATTGGCCAGCATCAGCCAGCGGCGGAAGGTGATGCCGTTGGTCTTGTTGGTGATGCGCGACGGATAGAGATGATGGAGGTCGTGGAACACGGTCTCCTTCATCAGGTCGGAATGCATCGCGGACACACCGTTGATGCGGTGCGAGCCGACGAAGGCAAGCTGGCCCATCCGCACGCGGCGGCCGCTGCGCTCGTCGATCAGCGAGACCGAGGCGCGATATTCGATGTCACCGGGGAAACGCTCCTCGGCGAGCGCGAGATGGGCCACGTTGATGCGGTAGATGATCTCGAGATGGCGCGGCAGCAGCCGCTCGAACAGTTCGACCGGCCAGGTCTCGAGCGCCTCCGGCAGCAGCGTGTGGTTGGTGTAGGACAGCGTCGCGACCGTGATCTTCCAGGCCTCGTCCCAGCGGAAACTGTGCAGGTCGACCAGGATGCGCATCAGCTCGGTGACCGCAAGGCTCGGATGGGTGTCGTTGAGCTGCACGGCCGCCTTCTGCGCGAGGTTGCGCAGGCCGCCGTCGGAGGCGAGGTGCCGTTTCACGAGATCCTGCAACGAGGCCGAGACGAAGAAATATTCCTGGCGCAGCCGGAGCTCGCGGCCCGCCGCGCTCTCGTCGTTCGGGTAGAGGAATTTGCAGATCGCTTCCGCGCGCGCCTGCTCGGCGCTGGCCGAGACGTAGTCGCCGGTGTTGAAGACGTCGAGCTGGAGCGGGTCGGGCGCATGCGCCGACCACAGCCGAAGCGCGTTGACGTGCTGGCCGCGCCAGCCGACGATCGGTGTGTCGTAGGCCATCGCCTCGACGGTTTCCGCCGGGTGCCAGGTGGCGAGGTCGCGGCCGCGGTCGTCGACATGCTCGACATGGCCGCCGAAATGGACGTTGTAGACCACCTCCGGCCGCTGGAATTCCCAGGGGTTGCCGAAGGCGAGCCATTCGTCGGGATATTCCTGCTGCCAGCCGTGGTTCATGATCTGGCGGAACAGGCCGAAATCGTAGCGGATGCCGTAGCCGGTCGCGGGGATTGCCAGCGTCGCCATGCTCTCCATGAAGCAGGCCGCGAGCCGCCCGAGGCCGCCATTGCCGAGCGCCGCATCCGGCTCGCATTTGCGCAGGTCGGAAAGATCGACGCCGAGGTCGCCGAGCGCGGCCTCGAACAGCGGCAGCAGCCCCATATTGTTCAGCGCGTCGGTGAACAGGCGGCCGATCAGGAATTCCAGCGACAGGTAATAGACGCGCTTGGCGCCGGCGTCGTAGCTCTGCTTCTCGGCCGTCAGCCAGTGGTGCACGATGCGGTCGCGTAGCGCCAGCGCCGCCGCCTTGTACCAGTCGCGCCTGGTGGCAACGGTGGCGTCCTTGCCGATCGCGAGCCGCAGCTTGGCCAGGATCGCGCTCTTGATCTCGGTCAGCGCCAGCTCGTCGATCGGCTGGTTCAATGCCGGGTAGTCTGTTTGTTCCTGCAACGCGCCCAATCCCTGCCGTTCAGATCGGAACATGATGCGATGACGCGCATCATGATTCCCATCTCCTAGTCCGAGCATGGTCCCCCGGAAATCCCGGTTCCCGCGGTTTTCCGATCATACTCCAGCGCAATGATACGCGCCTTGCATGGCAACCGAAACCGGGACGATACCCATACACAGCGTTGCCACGATTTTATGCAAAGACCGGGCCGCTTCGGGAACCTTCCGGAGCCACCCTCACGGGTGCTACGATCGGCTGCGAAAGCCGGCATTTTGCGACAATTTGGCGGAGGATGCGTGATGAGACTGCTGATCGAGATCGCGGCCGCAGCCTTGCTCGTGGTGTGCATCACGGCGACCAGCGCGGCCTACGCGGCGGGCAAACCGGGCCGCAGCGCCGACGGCCTGACCTGCAGCTTCAGCGTCGCGCAGAACGCCTCACCGGCCGCGCGCTGCGCCGCCATCAAGCGGCAATGCGGCGGCAAGTTCTACGCAAATGCCTGCGGCGACAGACTGCTGTCGGCAGCGAATTGAGCGGCCGCGCAACGCGCCTTCACGCGCAACGGGAACACCGTGGTGACACGGATACCCAGAAATTAAGAAGTTCTCTACAACCACACCTGTCGCCCGTGGGGCGGGCACGATTTTTAGCTCCGACGCATTTCATTCCGAAGCAATTATTTTCAACGGGCCGCTGACCTGGTCAGCGGCCCGAATTGCTTTTGGGGGAGGGCGCAATAGGCGCGATGCGCACCACATCGTCGTCCTGGCGAAAGCCAGGACCCATTACCCCAATTGCCAGATGAGGTCCGACAAGTCGTTCCAATCCGGATTTTCCGCTTCGATCAGCTTGATCTTCCAATCGCGCTTCCAGAACTTCAGCTGCTTCTCGCGTGCGATGGCTTCCTGCGGTGTCGCGAATTCCTCAAGGTGAACGAGGCGGAAGACTTCGTATTTATGGACGAACTTGGAACCGCGGCCCGAACGATGCAGTTCGAGCCGGGTCCGAATATCGTTGGTGACGCCGATGTAGAGCGTTCCGTGATGACGGCTCGCGAGGATGTAGACGTAGTAGGTGCCGGTGCTCATTCGTGGCCCGAACTCGCTTCATAATGCCCAGTCGGGGTAATGGGTCCTGGCTTTCGCCAGGACGACGCTCGGGGGCAGTCTATAAACCAACCATAAATCAAATAGAACGAATTAAGAACACTTTAGCAAGTCTTTGATATATCATTGTGATTCGGTGCTTGCGCCGACACAATATCTATGGTCTCCAAGTCTCCGCGAGGACTACATGTCCACCATCGCCTTTGATCAATTCGCTCTGACCCGGATTGCCGATTTCGCGCGGTCGCTGTCGCGGCTGCATCAGGCCTCGCGGCGCCAGCCGATCGACGACGACCAGCTCGATCGCGAGTTCAACGCGGTCTGCATGTCGATCTGGGGCTACACCACGGATGATTTCAGCGACGAACTGTTCTCGGACGCGGATCACGCCTGGCTCGATTCGCTCGACGAGGCGCATGCGCGGATCTTCGCCGGCGAGCAGGGCTACGATCTCGTCGACGAGCACGGCATGCTGACGGACTGGTGGGGCTATTGCTGGATGATCCTCGCCGAGAAGCGCGGCATCCTCAACCCGGAGAACCGCGCCGCCGCGCGGGCCGCGATCGAGGAGAAATACATGGCCGCGCCGAACGTGATCGGCGTGATCGTGGCGCGCTAGCAATTTCTGATGTCGTCATTCCGGGTTCGATGCTTTGCATCGCCCCGGAATGACGCCCTAGTCTATCAGTTCACCTCGGCCCGCTTGGCGGGCTTTGCAGCGTTGCCCTTCGGCGCAGCAGACGACGGCGCCGGCGGCGCGGCATCGCGGCTGGTTTCCGGCAGGGGTGCTTCGCCGGCGATTTCCGCGCTGACCGGCGCGACCTTCATTTCGCCGAGCCGGGCGCGAACCGCCGCGGTCAAGCCGGGATAGGAGGCGACCGGCGTGAAGTCGAACGACTGCTCGTTGCCGACGCGGATGCCGGTATAGGCGACCAGGCCGTCGGTGGTCGCGATCACGTCGCCGGCGCGCAGCGAGGCATCGAGCGCGAGGTCGACCGGTGCGAGCCCCGCCGGGTCGCGGCCGTTGCAGGTGCAGTCGGCGCGCAACGCCTTGCGATAGGCGAAGGCATTCTCGCTGTCGGCGTAGCGCTCGCCGGTGGTCGATGCGGAACTGTCGATATGGCTGCCGTAGTAGACCTTGGTCGCGCTTGCGGGGCAGAAGGCCTGGCAGAGCTGCGCCGGGGTGGCGTTGCCGCGCATCGTCAGCGGAAAATACTTGCCGTCGCATGTGCGCACGCAATAGGCCGGCCCGGAACCGGCGACGCGCGGCGCAGAGACCGGTGCCGACGTCTGGCGTTCCGGCTGCTGGTTGAGGCCGAACGGGTCGGCGAAGAAATTGGCTTGCGGCGGGGCCTGCCGGCCCTGCTGCTTCTGGGCACCGCCGAAGAAGAAGTCGAACAGCCCTTCGGCTGAGACGGGAGCGGGCACGACTAGCACAGAACCCGCAAACGCTGCGGCGGCAAGCATCACGCGGCGCCGCATGCGCCGATCACTCAACTCTGTACGCAACGCCAACTCCACCCGACGCGTCACGCCGCGGCGACAAGGTGCCCCGGCGGACTCACCATAGGATGGGATGGTAAACGAGCGATTGATTGTGCGTGACGGCGTCACAAGAAACGACGAGCGGCGCCATGCTCTCGTGGCCTGGATGCTGCGCAGCACGAAGTGGTGCGCTGCCAAGCCGGGGCCCAGCGATCGGCGGAAGCATGGGTCCCGGCTCTGCGGCGCATCGCTATGCGCTGCACCGCGTCCGGGACACGCGAGTCTCAGTCCTTCAGGAACTCACCGGCCTTGTAGAGCGCGCGGAACGGCAAGCCGGCTTCGGCAAAGGTCTCGGTCGCGCCTTCCTCGCGGTCGACCATGGTGAAGACCAGCGCGATCTCGCCGCCGGCCTCGCGCACCGCTTCGACCGCCTTCAGCGCCGAGCCGCCTGTCGTGGTGACGTCCTCGACGATCACGATGCGCTTGCCGGCGAGCGACTCGCCCTTGGCGAGGCCTTCCACTGCGAGCCGCGCGCCGTGCTCCTTCGGCTTCTTGCGCACGAAGAAGGCTGCGATCGGGTGGCCCTTCAGCCAGGACAGCTGCGCGATGGCGCCGGCGAGCGGCACCGCGCCCATCTCGAGCCCGCCGACGAAATCGAGCCGGTCGTCCTTCAGCGCCTCATAGGTGAGCTCGGCGAGCAGCGCCGCGCCCTCGGGATCGAGCATCGTCGGCTTCAGGTTGAAATAGAAGTCGCTCTTGCGGCCCGACGCCAGCGTGATCTCGCCGCGGCCGAACGAGCGCTTGCGGATGATCTCGGCGAGGCGGGCGCGGGAGGCTGATTTGGACAAGGCTTTTCCCTGAGGGTTTTGGGGCTTGGGGCGGCCGGCAATCTATCGGCGGTCACCGGCACATTCCAGCGGGTAAATCCCGTCGTCAACAGCGCCCACGTCGCGATTTCCGCGGGCGAGCTTTCCGGAAAGCGCGGTTGTGCGGCCGCTCCATTCCCCGTAAGCAGACGCCAAACACTCTGCCAAATATTTGCACGGGAAGCGGAAATGACCATCGAGCTGCACACCTGGAACACGCCCAACGGCCGCAAGATCTCGGTGGCGCTGGAGGAAATGGGGCTGCCCTACAAGGTGATCCCGGTGAATATCGGCAAGGGCGAGCAGATGGCGCCGGCCTTCCTCGCGATCAGCCCGAACAACAAGATCCCGGCGATCGTCGATCCCGATGGTCCCGGCGGCAAGCCGGTCAGCATCTTCGAGTCCGGCGCGATCCTGCTCTATCTCGGCGAGAAGACCGGCAAGTTCCTGCCGAAGCCGCTGGCGGAGCGGATCCCGGTCTATGAGTGGCTGATGTGGCAGATGGGCGGTTTCGGCCCGATGCCGGGCCAGGTGCATCATTTCATCGCGCTGGAGAACGAGCAGGACCGCGCCTACGGCCTGAAGCGCTACATGGCCGAGACGCGGCGGCTGTACGGCGTGCTGGACCGCCGGCTCGATGGCCGCGACTTCGTCGCCGGCGAGCTCTCGGTGGCCGATTTCGCCATCCTCGGCTGGGCCTGGCGCCATCCGCGCCACAAGGTCGATCTGGCCGACTTCCCCAACGTCAAACGCTGGTACGAGGCGCTGATGGCCCGCCCCGCGACCAAGCGGGGCATGGAGGCGAAGCTGGATTGAGGAGAGCTGGAGCGTCCTTGCCTTCTCCCCTTGTGGGAGAAGGTGGCGCGCATCGATAGATGCGCGCCGGATGAGGGATCTCTCTCCGCGGATGCAAACCCCTCACCCGGCTTCGATGCATTGCGAGGAAGCAGCCCCCGGCAGGGCGATTACGCCTTTGTTTCTTCCGGCCTCGGTAGAGGGGAGACGCGCTTGGCAAACTCGCGTCCCGGATAGTGTTGGCCGCAATAGGCGACGAGTTCGTCGATAAAGGATTTGGCATACGGCGCCAGAAAGCGCTCCGGATCCCAAGCCACGGCTGTCCATCGCCCGATCGACGCTCCCCTGTGAATCAGCGGAAATGCGCGGATGCCGGCGGAGGGGATCTGGACATTCGACGGCACGATGGCAACATCGCTGCCGCCTTTTGCCAGCGCGAGCAGCGTGTGAGGCGCTGTGCTTTCGAGGATCACGCGTGGCCTGATGTGCGCGATGTTGCAGGCGGCATCGAACCAGCCGCGAGATGCGAAGTCCCGCCGCAGCAGCAGCAATGATTCCTCGGCGAGTTCGGCAATCTCCAGCTTCCGCCTGCTTGCGAAGCCATGCCGCGGCGAAACCGCCGCAAGCATATGGACGGGAGCCAGCAACCGGCGGTGATAGCCGTCGTCGGCGGCTGGAATGATCGCAAGATGAACGTCGCCGCGCTGCAGACGATCGGGAACGCGGGCACCACCATCCTCGACCAATTCGATGACCACGGAAGGGTGCTTGCGCCGGAACGTCGGGAGGAAATTTGCCAGCACCGTTTCCATATGTTGGGTGCTGCAGCCGACCCGCAGCGCGCCAGCGTGGCCGGTCCTCAGCGCACGCGCACGTTCGCGGAACGATTCGGCATCCTGCAGGAGCCGGCGACCGCGCCGCAGCAGATCCTCACCTTCCGACGTCAGCTTGATCCCGCGGCCCACGCGATCGAACAACGGGATCCCGAGTTCGTCTTCGAGCGCCTGGATCTGGCGAGAAGCAGCTGGCTGACTCAGACGCAGCTGCCGTTGCGCGGCGGCAAAGCCGCCTGCCTCGGCAACGACGACGAAAGTGCGTAACTGTCGAAGATCCATTTCAATACATAAATTGCATGAATTGACCGATGTTAAATGCATTGGACACATTGAGCAAGCCGCGACATTCTTCCGTCAAGCCGGAAACTTGTCCAAAGGGGAAGCGCTATGTTTGACACCGAGCGTTTCGTTGCCGACTGCCGCGCGGCGTTCGCGGCAGACCCGTCTCACCGGGCCGTTCATGAGGTCGTTGCCCGCGCGATGTCCGAACCGGCCGCGGTATTCAGGGCGCTCGGCGAGCCGGAGCGTCCTGAAAGCCGTGCGCTCTTCCATTCCCCGACGCTGACCATCCTCCACGTGGTATGGCCCCCCGGCTTTATCGTGCCGCCTCACGATCATCATATGTGGGCCGTGATCGGCGTTTATGCGGGCCGTGAGGACAACGTCTTCTGGCGCCGCATTCCGGGCGAGCCGAACCGGATAGAGGCAGCGGGTGCCAGGGCCTTGCGCGCGCGCGATACCGTGCCGCTCGGCACCGAGATCATCCATTCGGTGATCAATCCAATCGATCGGCTGAGCAGTGCGATCCACGTCTACGGCGGCGATTTCTTTGCCACGGAACGGAGCAAATGGGATTCGTTGACGCTTGAAGAGGGCCGGTCCGACCGCGAAGAAGCGCGCCGCAACTTCGAACGGGCGAGCGCGCGTTACGAAGCAAGTCTGCGCGAGGCCGCCGGTTGACCGCTGCAAAGGCGCCTCACAAAACGCCTCGCAGAGCCTGTGCATCGTTCGCGAGAGAACGAGCGCGCACTCGTTCGACAAAGGGAGAGGGTGCTCGCTAGGCCCGCCGCGCCTCGAGCGCCATCTTCATCGCCAGCCCCGCGAGCACCGTGCCCATCAGCCAGCGCTGCACCAAGAGCCAGGTCGGGCGGGTACCGAGGAACACCGCGATCGAGCCGGCGGCGAGCGCGATCATCGCATTGACGCTGACGCTGATCACGATCTGGATCGAGCCGAGCGCGAGCGACTGCGTCAGCACGCTGCCGCCCGCGGGATCGATGAACTGCGGCAGCAGCGCCAGATAGAGCATCGCGATCTTCGGGTTCAGCAGATTGGTGAGGAAGCCCATTGCGAACAATTTGCGCGGGCCGTCGACCTTGAGCGGCTTGACCTCGAACGGCGAGCGGCCGCCGGGCCTCACGGCCTGCCACGCCAGCCAGAGCAGATAGCCGGCGCCGGCAAAGCGCAGCGCGTCATAGGCGTAGGGAATCGCGAACAGCAGCGCGGTGATGCCGAACGCCGCGCACAGCATATAGAACACGAAGCCGAGCGCGACGCCGCCGAGCGAGACGATGCCGGCCGCCGGCCCTTGCGTGATCGAGCGCGAGATCAGGTACATCATGTTCGGCCCGGGCGTCAGCACCATGCCGAGGCAGACGAGCGCAAAGCCGAGCAACGCGGATGTATGGGGCATGATTGACCTCGCGGGGGATGCACACGCTTCTAGCGTGTCATCCGCCGCGCGGCCATGCTGGAATTGCTCTCGGAGCAATGTAGGACGCGGCGGTGGTGGTGCGAGAGTTTGGGCCGGGATGGCTGATCGCACACGGCAAGTAAGGTGAGCACATCGGTCAAGCTCCCTCTCCCCTTGCGGGAGAGGGAGGGGAGCGG
This sequence comes from Bradyrhizobium sp. USDA 3364, assembly GCF_054056355.1. Classification (NCBI taxonomy): domain Bacteria; kingdom Pseudomonadati; phylum Pseudomonadota; class Alphaproteobacteria; order Hyphomicrobiales; family Nitrobacteraceae; genus Bradyrhizobium; species Bradyrhizobium sp. USDA 3364. The sequence continues at coordinate 1,915,773 of NZ_JBSRYG010000002.1, read as the reverse complement.
GGTAGCCCCGGGCGAGATGATTAATGGACAGGCGGCTCGTGCAACATCAAACCGCGCGTCATTGAACTCACGTTGAGAGAGCGCGTCGTGCGATACCCCTCTCCCCACCCTCCCCCGCAAGGGGGGAGGGAGCCTGTCTGCCGGTGCTCACCTGACTTGGAGCGGAGCCGCATGCGACGATAGCGTTACTTCACCAACGAGCAGCTACCGTCCGCGAGCGCCGCTCTTGAGACTCTAATGCGCCTCGTCCCAGTTGTTCGCAGCGCGAGCGTCGACCTGCAGCGGCAGCGACAGGATCACCGCCGGGAACGGCGCGTCCTGCATCACCTTCTGCACCACCGGCAGCGTCGCGGCGACCTCGTTGTCGGGCACCTCGAAGATCAATTCGTCATGCACCTGCAGGAGCATCTGCGCCGATAGCTTCTTCTCGGTGAGCGCGTCCTCGACCCGGATCATGGCGCGGCGGATGATGTCGGCGGCAGTGCCCTGCAGCCGCGCGTTGATCGCGGCGCGTTCGTTGAAGGCGCGCACCGAGGCGTTGGAGGCCTTGATGTCGGGATAGTACATTTTGCGGCCGAACAGCGTCGTGACATAGCCGTTGCGGCGGCAGGAGTCCTTGGTCTCGTCCATGTAGGCGCGGATGCCGGGGAAGCGTTCGAAGTACTTCTTGATGTAGGCCGAGGCCTCCTCGCGCGCGATGCCGAGCTGGTTGGCGAGGCCGAACGCCGAGATGCCATAGATGATGCCGAAATTGATCGCCTTGGCGCGGCGGCGCACCTCGCTCGGCATGTCCTTGATCGGCACGCCGAACATTTCGGAGGCGGTCATCGCGTGAATGTCGAGCCCATCGCGGAACGCCTGGCGCAGCACCGGCACGTCGGCGATCTCCGCGAGCAGCCGCAACTCGATCTGGGAATAGTCCGCCGACACCAGCTTGTGGCCGGGCGTCGCGATGAAGGCGCGGCGGATCTTGCGGCCGTCCTCGGTACGAACCGGGATGTTCTGCAAGTTCGGCTCGTTCGACGACAGCCGGCCCGTCGTGGTCGCGGCCAGCGCGTAGGTGGTGTGGACACGATGGGTCTGCGGATTGACGTAGGTCGGCAGCGCGTCGGTGTAGGTCGATTTCAGCTTCGAGACCTGGCGCCACTCCAGAATCTTCTTCGGGAATTCGTGGCCCTGCTCGGCGAGATCGTCCAGCACCTGCGCGGTGGTCGACCACGCGCCGGTCTTGGTCTTGCTGCCGCCGGGCAATCCCATCTTGCCGAAGATGATGTCGCCGATCTGCTTCGGGCTGCCGACATTGACCGGCTCGCCGGCGATCTCCTGGATCTCGGCCTCGACGCGGGCCGCGGTCTGGGCGAAATCGCCCGAGAGGCGTGACAGCACCTGGCGGTCGATCGAGATGCCGCGCCGCTCCATCCGCGCCAGCACAGAGACCAGCGGCCGCTCCAGCGTCTCGTAGACCGTCGTCATCCGCTCGGCGACCAGGCGCGGCTTCAGCACCCGCCACAGCCGCAGGATCACGTCGGCGCTTTCGGCCGCGTATTCGGTGGCCTTGTCGATCGTGACCTGATCGAAGGTCAGCTTGCCCTTGCCGCTGCCGACGAGGCCGCCGTAATTCACGACAGCGTGGCCGAACCAGCGCTCGGCGAGCGCTGCCAGCGCATGCGAGCCGCGGCCCGCATCGAGCGCGTAGCTCATGAGCTGCGCATCGTCGATGTTGCGCAGGGTAATTCCGTGCTGCGCCAGCATCACCGAGGTGAACTTGACGTTGAAGCCGACCTTCTGGATGCCGATCGACTCCAACAGCGGCTTCAATGCCGCGAGCGCCTCGGCGGTCTTGATCTGGCCGGGAGCAAGGCCGGCATCGAACAGGCCCGCGCCACCGCCGGCCTCCCGGTGGTTGAGCGGCACGTAGCAGGCGTCGTTCGGCGCCAGCGCCAGCGCAAGCCCCGAGAGCTCGCCCTGCATCGGGTCGATCGATTCCGACATCGCTTCGATCGCGAGATAGCCGCTGTCGGGCACACGGGCGACGAAGCCCTCGAGCTGATCGAGGCTGCCGATCGCCTGGTAGGCCTTGCGGTCGAATGTGGTCTTGCGGATCGCTTCGCCGCGGGCCTCGGCCAGCGCGCTCGGCGTGCCCTTCCGGTTGGAGTTCTTGTCGTCGCGCGTGCCGGTCGGCTTGGCCTTCGCCGGCGGAGCTGCGGCCGATGCCGATCCATCTCCCGGCGCCGGCGTCACATCCGACGGCGGCAGCGGCGAGAACACGCTGGCGCCGCTCTTGTTGCCGGGATCGGCCTCGACATTGGCGGGGTCGATCTGCGCATAGTCGGCGACGCGGCGGGTGAGGGTGGTGAACTCCATCGCCTTGAGGAAGGCGATCAGCCGGCGCGAGTCGGGCTCGTGCACGGCGAGGTCGTCGAGCGGCACGTCGAGCTCGACCTTGTCGTCGAGCAGCACGAGCTGGCGCGAGATGCGCGCCTTCTCGGCGTTCTCGAGCAGCGCCTCGCGCCGCTTCGGCTGCTTGATCTCGGTGGCGCGGAACAGGAGCTGATCGAGGTCGCCATATTCGATGATCAGTTGGGCTGCGGTCTTGATGCCGATGCCGGGCACGCCGGGCACGTTATCCGTGGAGTCGCCCGCCAGCGCCTGCACCTCGACCACCTTCTCCGGCGGCACGCCGAATTTCTCGATCACCTCCGGGATGCCGATGCGGCGGTCCTTCATCGTGTCGTACATCACGACCTTGTCGGTGACGAGCTGCATCAGGTCCTTGTCCGATGACACGATGGTCGTGCTGGCGCCGCGCTCGTTGGCCTGCCGCGCATAGGTCGCGATCAGATCGTCGGCCTCGAAGCCGATCTGCTCCAGGCAGGGCAAATCGAAGGCGCGCACCGCCTCGCGGATCAGCGCGAATTGCGGGATCAAATCGTCGGGCGCCGGCGGCCGGTGCGCCTTGTAGTCCGGGTACAGCTTGTTGCGGAAGGTGATCTCCGACTTGTCGAACACGATCGCCAGATGGGTCGGGCGGTTGTCCTCGGGCATGTCGCGCAACAGCTTCCACAGCATGTTGCAGAAGCCGAGCACGGCGTTGACCTGCAGCCCGTCGGACTTGCGGTTCAGCGGCGGCAGCGCGTGGTAGGCGCGGAAGATGTAGGACGAACCGTCGACCAGGAAGACGTGGTCGCCCTTGGCCGTGGCCTTGCTCGCAACCGGTTTGGCGGCAACGGGCTTGGGGGCGGTCTTCGATGCGGGCTTGGCAGGGTCTTTGGAGGCTGTTTTCGGCATGGCCGAAACTTAGGGATTTTTGCGGAGAATGACAGCCTTACGTGTGTGGATTCCGGGTGTGCCGCACAGCGAATTCGATGAATTTGAGACCCGTCATCCTGAGGAGCCTGCGCAGCAGGCGTCTCGAAGGATCGACGGCCACCGGCCGGGCCGTGCATCCTTCGAGACGCGCTACGCGCTCCTCAGGATGACGGGGGTAGAACGGAAACGGACTACGCCTTGTCGCCGGTCGGCGAGAACAGATAGCCGCCGCCCCGGATGGTCCGGATCACCGACGGCTTGGTCGGGTCGAATTCGATCTTGCGGCGGATCCGCATGATGCGCAGGTCGACGGCGCGGTCGAAGGCTTCCGCGTCGCGCGCATTGGCGAGTTCCAGCAGCCGTTCGCGCGACAGCACGCGCTTCGGGTTGGCTGCGAACACCTTCAGCAGGCCGAATTCGGAGGCCGTCAGCGGATGCTCGTTGCCCTCGTCGTCGCGCAGCGCCTGGGCCTCGAGATCGAGCCATTTGGTGCCGAACCGCACCAGCTGCTCCTTTTCGGCCTTGGCGGTCGCCGGTTCCGGCGCGGCGGTCTTGGCGGGCCCGCTCCGCCGCAGCACCGAGCGGATCCGCGCCATCAGCTCGCGCAGCTCGCAGGGCTTTGCCACGTAGTCATCGGCGCCGATTTCGAGCCCGACGACGCGGTCGATCGGGCTGGCAGTAGCTGTCAGCATGATGACGGGGACGTTGATCTTGCTCTTGAGGTCGCGAATGATCGACAGCCCGTCTTCTTCGGGCATGTTGAGGTCCAGCACCACGAGGTCGGGCGTACTGCTCTCGATCTCCTTGCGCAGGCTCTTGCCGCCATCGCACAGCGTCACGCCGAAGCCGTGCATCTTGAGGTAATCGCCGACCATCTCGCGGGCCGGTGCCTCGTCGTCGACAATGAAGATATGCGGTGTCTGGCTCATGATGTCTCTGTCGCCGGCAGTGTAACCGTAAAGGTCGACCCTTGTCCGGGGCCCGGGCTCTGTGCGGTCACATGGCCGCCATGCATGTCGATGATGCGCTTGACGATGGAAAGGCCGAGGCCGGTCGAGCTCTCGCCCGCGGTCGGCTTGGCCGACAGCCGCTGGAACCGGCCGAACAGCCGGCTGAGGTCCTCGGGGCTGAGGCCGGGGCCCTGGTCGACGATCCGGATCACCGTGTCGTCGCCCTCGTGGCTGACCGCGACCGTGATCTTGCCGCCGATCGGCGAATACTTGATGGCGTTGCTGACGAGGTTGTCGATCGCCTCGCGGATCCGGTCGGCGTCGCACATCGTGACGAAATGCTGCGGACCCGAGACAGTGATGCTCTGCTGCTTGTTGATGGCCGAAGGCAGATTGGCCTCGGTCACCTCGTTGACGAGGGCCGCGACATCGACCGGCTCGCGGCGGATGGTGATGTCGAAGGCATCGGCCATCGCATCCGAGATCAGATGATCGACCATCGAGGTCAGCCGCTTGGTCGCGTCCCTGATGTGCTCGACCTGCGACGTGACATTTTCCTTCGGCGAGTTGGCGCCGATCAATTCCGTCAGCATCTCGGTGCGGCCGAGGATCACGCCGAGCGGATTCTTCAGGTCGTGGGCGACGGTGCCGAGGATCTCGTTCTTGAAGCCGTTGGCGCGCTGCAGCCGCAGCCACTGCGCCGACAGCCGCCGGTTGGCCTGCATCAGCGCGCGGGTGCGCTGCGCGACGCGGTCCTCGAGCTGGGTGTTGGCCTCGTGCAGCTGCTGGTAGAGGATCACGTTGTCGAACGCGATCGACAGCCGGCTCGAGAAGATCTCGACCAGCGCACGGTCGGTGTCGGACAACTGGCGCTCGGCCTGCAGCAGCACCACGACCTCGCGGCCGCTGCCGGTGCGCGAATAGAGCACGCTGCGATGATCGGCGAATTCGTTCTTGCGGCGCTGGAATGCGGCCTCCACCATCGACCTCAGGTCGGGATCGAGCGCCTTCGACGAGGTGGTGCCGATGAAGCGGCTGTAGCAGCCCGAGCAGGCCAGCACCGAAAAATCCGACACGGCCGCATTGCCGTCGTCGCGCAGCACCAGGATGCCGGCGCAGTCGACATTGAGCAGCGAGGCGAGCTGGGTCAGCACGCCCTCGGCCAGCCGCTGCATCGACTTGAAGTCGTACAGCGTCGAGGCCGCATCGATGATGATCTCGAGCCCGCGCCGTGTCTGCACCATGCGCTCGAGCTGCTGGTAGCTGCGCAGCGCCGCGGTCAGCGAGGTGAACAGCTTGTCGGCGGTGAGCTCGGTCTTCGCCTTGTAGTCGTTGATGTCGTACTGCACGATGACGCGCCGTTCCGGCGCCTGGCCGGGCTGGCCGGTGCGCAGGATGATGCGGACGGTCTCGTTCTTGATTTCGTTGCGGATGTACTCGACGAGCTCGAGCCCGGCGACGTCGGTCTCCATGATGACGTCGAGCAGCACGGCGGCGATGTCGGGATTGTCCTGCATCAGCGTGCGGCCTTCCGCCGCGGAGTAGGCCGAGAGGATCTCCAGCGTCGCGCCGTTCAGGTTGTAGTCGCTGAGCGCGAAACGGGTGCCTTCATGGACGGCATGGTCGTCGTCGATGACGGCGATCTTCCATTTGCGGGCCGACGAGTCCTCCGGGGGGCTCTCGGTATCGTCGATCAGTTGGAGGACATCGTCCTGTTCGGCCATTGACTGGTTCCGTCGGCTGCTGCGTCAGTGATCGTGGGCTGGCCCTTGGCGATCCTGGGCATGATAATGCGAAAAGTGGTGCCTTGTCCTACCCTTGACTCCAGCATCATGCGTCCGCCGAGCTGCTGGGTGACCAGGTTATAGACGATGTGGAGGCCGAGGCCCGTACCACCTTCGTTGCGGCGTGTCGTAAAGAACGGGTCGAACGCCTGCCGCTGCACGTCCGGCGTCATGCCAGCCCCGTCATCCGCGAAGATGATCTCGACATCGTCGGCGCCACGTCCGCGCGCCGAGATCGTGATGCTGCCGGAGCGGCCTTCGGCGAAGGCATGATTGACGGCGTTGAGGAAAAGATTGGTTAAGATCTGCCCATAGGCGCCGGGATAGCCGTCGATCAGGAGCCCCTCGGGCACATCGACGGACAGCGCGATCGCCGCCTTCTTCAGCACCGGACGCAGGCTCGCCACGATCTGGTCGGTCGCTTCGCTCAAGGCAAACTGGCGGCGCTCGGCATGCGAGCGATCGACCGCGACCTGCTTGAAGGACTGGATCAGTTCGCCGGCGCGCTGCAGGTTCGAGACCAGTTGCTGCGATGCGTCACGCGAGGCGCGCACGAATTCGTCGAGCTTGGAGCGGCGCAGCGGCTCGGTCTTCAGGTCGTTCTCGAACATCTCGCTGCGGCGCGCAAAGCTCGAGGCCACCGTCAGGCTGATGCCGATCGGGTTGTTGACCTCATGGGCGACGCCGGCAACGAGGCCGCCGAGCGCGGCGAGGCGCTCGGCATCGATCAGGTTCTGCTGCGCGGTGTTAAGCTCGAGCAGCGCGCTCTCGGCCTTCTCCTTGGAGGTGCGCAGCTCGTCCTCGGTCTTGCGCTTGGCGATGGCGTTTTCACGGAACACTTCGACGGCGCGCGCCATGGCGCCGACCTCGTCCTTGGCCGACGTGCCCTGCACCGGCCGGTCGAGGTCGCCCGAGGTGATGGTGCGCATCGCGGCCATGATCTGCGCCAGCGGCAGCCGGATCGACAGCGCGATCATCACGCCGGCGGACATGATGACGCCGAGGAAGATCACGGCGATCGACAGCACCCGGCGCGAGATCGAGGTCAGCGTCCTGTCGAACGTCTCCTGCGCCTTCTGCTCGCGCTGGCGCATCTTCACCGAGAGGTCGTCGATCGCGCCGATCGCGTCGGCCTGGCTGGCGTCGATCGAGTTGCGCAGCAGATCGGTGCGGTTGGTGAGCTGTTCGCTGAGCTTGCCGAGCCCGTCGCGCAGCTCGGCGGTCTTGATCTTGAGCCGCGCCAGCGCCATGCGCTGCAAATCGTTCTCGGCCAGATCGGTCATGACGGGAATCGTCTTCTCGATCGTATCGATGTTGCGGCGGGCTTCCTCGGCCGACGACGAGGCGAGCGAGAGGTAGTAGGCGTTGGCGGCGACCAGCAGCGAGGTGAACGCTTCGCGCGACTTGCCGAGCGCGGGCCAGATCAGTGCGTCGCGATGGCCGGTGGCGCCCTCGATGATCGAGTAGAGCCCGGCCATGTCCTTGGTCGGGCTCAGCACCTGCTCGTCATAGGTCTTGGAGATCTTGGTCTGCACGGTGCGCAATTCACCGAAGCCGTCGAGGAAACGGCTGGTGGCGCGTTCGAGCTGCTCGACCGAGCCCGACAGCATCGGGTCGGTCGAGGCCCGGTTGGTCAGCGTGCCGAGCACGGCCTCGCGCAGCAGCAGGATTTCGGCGAACAGGTCCGGGCTCGGCTGGTTGATGTAGCGATGGATCAGGTTTTGCAGGCGGCTGGTCTCGCTCTCGAGCTTGGCCAGGATCTTGTCGGATTCCCGCACCTGACGGACATCCTCCCAGGCCGAGCCGAGCACCTTCGCGCCGTTCCAGATCAGCACCGCCAGCACGATCACGACCGCGGAGTTGAGCAGCGCGATCGAAAGGATGCGCCAGCGGATCGGCACCGCACGCAGCAACTGGACGATGCGGAAACGGCCCTGCGGCCCAAACGCCGCCGGCCGTCGCATCGTCCCGTGCTGTTTGGGTGCGTCCAAGGTCCGGCTACTCCACGTTGCGGATGCGTTCGATCAGCGCTGATATCGCTGGATCGCGCTCGGCCTTGGCATAGACGCCGGCCATGGCGGTTTCGAACGGCTTGCGGTCGATGTCGGTCACGATCTTGACGCCCGCCAGCTCCGCCTGCTTGCGTGAATGCTCCTCGAGCTCCCGCCATTTCTCGCGCATGTAGGCGCTGGAGCGCTGTGCGGCCTCGCGAAAGATGGCCTGGTCCTGCAGCGAGAGGCTGGCCCAGGCCTTCTGCGACATCACCAGCACGTCGGGACTGACGGTGTGCCGGGTCAGCGCGTAGTAGCCGGCATATTTGTAATGACCGGTGGTAACGAACGACGACCAGTTGTTCTCCGCACCGTCGATCAGCCGGTTGGCGAGGCCGGTCAGGACCTGGCCGTACGGCATCTCGACCGGATCGGCGCCGAGCGCGCGGATCGTGTCCGACATCCGTTCTGACTGCTGCACACGCAATCGCAACCCCTTGAGGTCCTCGAGCGAACGCACCGGGCGGACGCTGTTATAGATCGAGCGGGCGCCGGAATCGTAGAAGGTCAGTCCGACAAAGCCGTGGGCCTGGAAATCGTCCAGGATCTCGCTGCCGATCGGTCCGTCCAGCACGTGCTGCAGGTGCTCAATCGATCGAAACAGGAACGGCATCGCCAGCACATTCACGGAAGGCACCATGGTTCCGATCAGCGCGACATTGGTCCGGTTCAGATCGATCGCACCGACCCGGGTCTGCTCCAGCGTCTCTTTTTCCTCGCCGAGCTGGCGGGAATGGAAGACCAGGATGCGGTGCCGGCCGCCGGTGCGTTCCGCGATCAGGCGGTCCATGTAGTTGAGCGCCTGGACGGTCGGATAGTCCTCGTTCTGGGTATCGGCGGTGCGGAATTCGCGCGCAAAGGCGCTCACCGAGACCGCTGCCGATAACAGCGCGACGGCAAGCATCATTATCCGCGAAAGGCCGGCGCGGCGGTACACAGGCTACAATTCCCCTTGTGATTTGTGTCCAGGGCGGGAGGAAAAGGTTCAACGGCTTTTAGCAGAACGGCGGAGGTTCGCCCATCGGCCAAACGTTAAATCCCCTCTGCAACCTGCGGTGTCGGTTGAATCTGCGGTTGTAGCGCTCTATGACGGCGTGCTGGCATCCGGAACGGTTCGTCGTGAAGTTCGCTCTGAAGCACGCCTTGAAGGTCTTGCACCTCGCCGTTGCGGTCTTGCTGGTTGTGTCGCCGGCGCGGGCGGCGACTGAGATCATGTGGTGGCACGCGATGTCGGGTGAGCTCGGCAAGCAGCTCGAGAAGCTTGCCGCCGACTTCAACGCCGCGCAATCCGACTACCGGATCGTGCCCGCCTACAAGGGCAACTACACCGAGACCGTCACCGCGGCGATCTTCGCCTTCCGCTCGCGCAGCCAGCCTGCGATCGTCCAGGTCAACGAGATTGCCACCGCAACCATGATGGCGGCGCGCGGCGCGATCTATCCGGTGTTTGAGCTGATGCGCGACCAGTCGGAGGCGTTTTCACCACAGGCCTATCTGCCCGCGGTGGCCGGCTATTATGCCGACGTCGACGGCAACATGCTGTCATTCCCGTTCAACGCCTCGACCCCGATCCTGTACTACAACAAGGATATGTTCCGCTCCGCCGGGCTCGATCCGAGCCAGCCGCCGAAGACCTGGTCCGAGCTCGGTACGATGGCGAAACGGCTGCGCGCGGCCGGCGCGATGTGCGGCGTCACCACGTCATGGCCGTCCTGGATCAATGTCGAGAACTTCTCCGCCTTCCACAATCTCCCAATCGCGACCAGGGCCAACGGCTTTGCCGGGCTCGACGCGCAGCTGGTCTTCAACAATCCGATCGTGGTGCGTCATATCGCGCAGCTCGCGCAGTGGCAGGCCGACAAGTCGTTCGACTACAGCGGCCGCGGCCAGGCGGCCGAGCCGCGCTTCCAGAAGGGCGAGTGCGGGATCTTCATCGGCTCGTCAGGCACCCGCGCCGACATCAAGGCCAATTCGAAATTCGAGGTCGGCTACGGCATGATGCCGTACGAGGCCGACGTGCAGGGCGCGCCGCAGAATTCGATCATCGGTGGCGCGACGCTGTGGGTGCTGCGCGACCGGCCGCGCGCCGAATATGCCGGCGTGGCGAAATTCTTCGCCTATCTGTCGCGGCCCGAGGTGCAGGCCGCCTGGCACCAGAACACCGGCTATCTGCCGATCACCCGCGCCGCGTTCGATCTCAGCCGCGCGCAGGGCTTCTACGATCGCAATCCCGGCGCCTCGATCTCGATCGAGGAGGTCACGCTGAAGCCGCCGACCGACAAGTCCAGGGGGGTCCGTCTCGGCTCGTTCGTGCTGATCCGCGACGTCATCGAGGAGGAGCTCGAGCAGGTGTTCGCCGGCAAGCGCTCCGCACAGGCCGCGATGGACAACGCCGTCGAGCGCGGCAACCGCCTGCTGCGCCAGTTCGAGCGCGCCAATCCGGACCGGTGATGATGCAACTGCGTAGCCCGGATGCAGCGAAGCGAAATCCGGGGCCGGTCTGCAGGCGGGCAAAGAATCCCGGATTACGCTGCGCTACATCCGGGCTACGATGACGTCGCGCATGTTGCTTCCTCCCCTCACCACCTACGACACCTACCGCGGCTGGCGCAGCGACACCGCGCGCTGGCTGCCGGTCGCACGCGACATCGCCGACGGCCACGGCCTGTCATGCGCTGTGCCGCATGTGTTCTCGACCGGCACCAATCTCGTGATCGGGCTCGACGACGACCTGATCCTGAAACTGTTCCCGCCGTTCCTGCGCCCGCAATTCGTCTCCGAGCGCGGCGCGCTGGCGGAGTTGCGCGGCCGGCTCGGCGTTCCGATTCCCGATCTCGTCGCGGAGGGCGAGCGCGACGGCTGGCCCTATCTCGTTATCACGCGCCTCGTCGGCACCGTCGGTTCGGAGGTCTGGCCGTCGCTGCCGGAAGCGGAGCGGGAGCGGGTGCTCGCCGAGATCGGCGCTGTCATCGCCGACGTGCAGCGCACGCCGCCCGGCCGCCTGCTTGCGATCGAGCCTGGCTGGGAGGCCTTCATGCGCGCGCAAGTGGCGCAGTGCCGGGTGCGGCATGAACGGCTCGGCCTGCCGGCGAAATTCCTCACCTCGCTCGACGATCTCCTGCGCGACGCCACTGAGTTGATCCCGATGGACGCGCCGCCGGTGATCCTGACCGGCGAGTATATCCCCGAGAACTTCTTGCTGGGCCGCCGGGCCGATGGCTGGCACGTCGCCGGCCTGTTCGACTTCGGCGATGTCCGCACCGGATGGGGCGAATACGATTTGCTCGGTCCCAGCGCCTTCATGGCCGCCGGCCATCCGCGCCGGGTGCGCAGCCTGTTCGATGGCTTCGGCATCCCGCGCAGCGAGGTGAATTTCGCGCTGAAGCGGCGGCTGATGGCGCTCATGATGCTGCACTCGGCCAGCGATCCGCTCCGGCACATCTGCATCGCGGGCTGGCCGGACCGGGTCGATGGTCTCGTGCAGTTGCAGGAGCTGATCTGGCCGGACTAACTACTTGGACCGCGATATCGATCGGCGGCCACAAAGCGGGCAGACGCCACGTTCTGCTTATTGTTTAAGCATAAGGCCTAGCTTTGTATGCAATTCGGACGAGTCAATCGTCGCCAGATCAAGATACCTTCGTCGATTTCTTCCATCTCTCCAGCGCGTTAGTTCCTCATAAGGGTTCGTTAAGGGTTGGCACAATCCTTGCGATCCGAGTTCCAGGGCCGTTCTCAAGGGCGTTGGAGCATCACATGAAGCGTCGCGATTTCCTCAAATCGGTGTCTGGGCTGGCAGCGGGGGCCCTGGCGCCGACCGCGCCCGCGATCTGGTCGCCGGCCAAGGCCGATGCCCGCTCGGAGACCCTGCTGATCGTCTCGGAGGGCGGTCCCAACAATCTCGACATCCATGGCATCGGCACCAACGTGCCCGGCTACGAGGTGTCGTGGAATTGCTACGACCGCCTGATCAGCCACGAGATGAAGAGCGGCCCCGGCGGCGTGCCCTATTACGACCGCGACAAGTTCAAGCCCGAGCTCGCCGAGGACATGAACATCGGCGACATGTCGGTGACCTTCAAGCTGCGCAAGAACGCCAAATTCCATGACGGTGCGCAGGTGACGGCGAAGGACGTCAAATGGTCGCTCGATCGTGCCGTCAGCGTCGGTGGCTTCCCGACCTTCCAGATGAGCGCGGGATCGCTGACCAAGCCCGAGCAGTTCGTCGTCGTCGATGACTACACCGTGCGCGTCGATTTCCTGAAAAAGGACAAGCTCACAATCCCCGACCTCGCTGTCATCGTGCCCTGCGTCGTCAACTCCGAACTCGTGAAGAAGAACGCCAGCGAAAAGGATCCGTGGGGCCTCGAATTCACCAAGCAGCAGACCGCGGGCTCCGGCGCCTACAAGGTGACCAAATGGACCGCCGGCACCGAAGTCGTCATGGAGCGCAACGACGACTGGGTCTGCGGCCCGATGCCGAAGATCAAGCGCGTGATCTGGCGCATGGTGCCGCAGGCCGGCAACCGACGCGCGTTGCTCGAGCGCGGCGACGCCGACATCTCCTACGAGCTGCCGTTCAAGGATTTCCAGGAGATGAAGGCCAACGGCAAGCTCAACGTGGTCTCGCTGCCGTTCTCCAACGGCATCCAGTACATCGGCATGAACGTCACCAGGCCGCCGTTCGACAATCCCAATGTGCGGCAGGCGATGGCCTACGCGATGCCTTACCAAAAAATCATGGATGCGGTGCTGTTCGGTCTCGCCAATCCGATGTTCGGCGCGGCCAAGGACAAGCCGACCGAGGTGGCCTGGCCGCAGCCGACCAAGTATTTCACCGACATGGAGAAGGCCAGGGCGCTGCTCGCGGAGGCCGGCTACGCCAACGGCTTCGAGACCACGATCTCGTTCGACCTCAATTTCGCCGGGGTCAACGAGCCGCTCTGCGTGCTGGTGCAGGAGAGCCTGGCGCAGCTCGGCATCAAGACCACGATCAACAAGGTACCCGGCGCCAACTGGCGCACCGAGCTCACCAAGAAGGAAATGCCGCTGTTCACCAACGTGTTCTCGGGCTGGCTCGATTACCCTGAGTACTTCTTCTACTGGTGCTATCACGGCAACAATTCGATCTTCAACACGATGAGCTACAAGTCGGGCGAGATGGACAAGCTCATCGACGGCGCGCGCATCGCCGCCGCGAACGGCGACACCGCGGCCTACGACGCCGACGTCAAGGGCTTCGTCGATCTCGCCTACGCCGACATCCCGCGCATCCCGCTCTATCAGCCGTTCGTCAACGTCGCGATGCAGAAGAACATCTCGGGCTACCAATACTGGTTCCACCGCCGCCTCGACTATCGCGCGATGGCGAAAGGGTAGGTGATGCGGGCTCGCGATGCATACGCGTGTGCAAGTGAGGTGAGCACACCCCTCAGGCTCCCTCCCCCCTTGCGGGGGAGGGGGGGGAGAGGGGTAAGCCGCGAACTCGCACGCATGACGCCAGGCGAGATGGCGCCAAACCATTTCGGCGCATCGCGAACGCTCCTGCGCGGAATTCGACTCCATCTTGCTTCTGAGCAAGCGGCACCCCTCTCCCCAACCCTCGCCCGCAAGGGGGGAGGGAGCCCGACCAGTCCCGTCGGGGCTTTGCGCATGGTTCGCCAGGCATCGGCATTTGGCGTTTATTCAGGTGAGGTGAGCACGCTTCTCAGGCTCCCTCCCCCCTTGCGGGGGAGGGTGGGGAGAGGGGTAAGCCGCGAACTCGCACGCATGACGCCAGGCGAGATGGCGCCAAACCATTTCGGCGGATCACGAACGCTCCTGCGCGGAATTCGACTCCATCTTGCTTCTGAGCAAGCGGCACCCCTCTCCCCGCCCCTCCCCCGCAAGGGGGGAGGGAGCTCGACCAGTCCCGTCGCGGCTTCGCATGATGCAGCGAGGGCCACACCATGCTGACCATGATCGGCAAGCGGCTCTTGTTCGCGATCCCGTCATTGATTGGCGTCGTGACCGTGACATTCCTGCTGACGCGCGCGCTGCCCGGCGATCCCGCGGCGTATTTCGCCGGACCCGCGGCGACCAAGGAGGCGGTCGACCAGATCAGGAAGAAGCTCGGCTTCGACAAGCCGCTGATCGAGCAGTTCGTTCGCTACACCGGCGATCTCGCCCATGGCGATCTCGGCACGTCGCTCACCACGGGCCAGCCGGTGGCGGCCGAGTTGCGCAGCCGCCTGCCGGCATCGGCTGAGCTCACGTTGCTCGGCCTCGTCGTCTCGATCGTGATCGCGATCCCGCTCGGTGTGCTGGCGGCGACGCGGCCCGGTTCCTGGATCGACCATCTCTGCCGCGTCACCACCACGGCCGGCGTGTCGCTGCCGGTGTTCTTCACCGGGCTCGTGCTGGTCTACCTGTTCTATTTCCGGCTCGGCTGGTCGCCGGCGCCGCTGGGCCGGCTCGACGTGTTCTATAGCGCGCCGCCGACCGTCACCGGCTTCTATCTGATCGACACGCTGATCGCCCGCGATTTCGAGGCTTTTCGGTCCGCGCTCAGCCAATTGATCCTGCCGGCGGTGACGCTTGCGATCTTTTCGCTGGCGCCGATCGCGCGCATGACGCGCGCCTCGATGCTGGCGGTGCTGGCGTCGGATTTCGTCCGCACCGCGCGCGCCAGTGGCCTGTCGCCCGGCAAGGTGATCGTGACCTACGCCTTCCGCAACGCGATGCTGCCTGTGATCACCACGCTCAGCATGGTGTTCTCCTTTTTGCTCGGCGCCAATGTGCTGGTGGAGAAGGTGTTCGCCTGGCCCGGCATCGGCTCCTACGCGGTCGAGGCGCTGATCGCGTCCGACTTTGCGCCCGTCCAGGGCTTCGTGCTGACCATGGCGGTCATGTACGTGCTGCTCAATCTGTTGATCGACATCCTCTACGGCGTGATCGATCCCCGCGTTCGTCTGGAAGGGTAGGAGGTCAGATGAGCAGCGTTGCCCCCACTGCTGAACCGGTTGGCCCCGCCCGCACCTCCGGGCTTGCCGCGGTCTTCGAGCAGACCCGCTATGTGCTGAGCGAGAACAAGGTCACCGGCTTCGCCTTCGCGCTGCTGATCCTGATCATGTTCGCCGCGCTGTTCGGTCCCTATGTGGTGCCTTACGATCCGCTCGCCTCCGACACCGCCGCCGCGCTGAAGCCGCCGTCCGCCGCGCACTGGTTCGGCACCGACCAGCTCGGCCGCGACATCTTCAGTCGCGTCATCGTGGCCACGCGGCTCGACACCTTCATCGCGGTCGCCTCTGTCGTGCTGGTGTTCCTGATGGGTGGGCTCGCCGGCATCGCCGCCGGCTATTTCGGCGGCTGGACCGACCGCATCGTCGGCCGCATCGCCGACACCATCATGGCGTTCCCGCTGTTCGTGCTGGCGATGGGCATCGTTGCGGCGCTCGGCAACACGGTGCAGAACATCATCATCGCGACCGCGATCGTGAACTTCCCGCTCTATGCGCGCGTCGCCCGCGCCGAGGCCAACGTCCGCCGCAACGCCGGCTTCGTGCAGGCGGCGCGGCTGTCGGGCAATGGCGAATACCGCATCCTGCTCGGGCACATTCTGCCCAACATCATGCCGATCATGATCGTGCAGATGTCGCTGACCATGGGCTATGCGATCCTCAATGCCGCGGGCCTGTCCTTCATCGGTCTCGGCGTCCGGCCGCCGACCGCGGAGTGGGGCATCATGGTCGCCGAGGGCGCGGGCTTCATGGTGTCGGGCGAATGGTGGATCGCGCTGTTCCCCGGCCTTGCGCTGATGATCGCGGTGTTTTGCTTCAACCTGCTCGGCGACGGCCTGCGCGACATCGTCGACCCGCAGCGGAGGACATGATGCGAGCCGTCATTGCGAGGAGCGAAGCGACGAAGCAATCCATCTATCCGTTATGCTGTGCGATGGATTGCTTCGCTACGCTCGCAATGACGCAAGTTGCGGGTCTGATAGAAGATGCGCGGGTCAAGTCCGCGCATGACGAGTTGAACGCGCGGAGGACGTGATGACTGTCTTGGTGCGGTGTCATGTTACCGCTCAGCTGCTTTGCATGGGGTTGTTTTCGACATTTCGTGGGAGGCGGGCATGACGGCCCAGCCGCTGCTCGACGTCAGCGACCTCACGGTCGAGTTCACCACGCGCCGCGGCATCGTGAAAGCGGTGCAGCACGTCAACATCTCTGTCGGCAAGAGCGAGACCCTCGGCATCGTCGGCGAGTCCGGCTCCGGCAAGTCGGTGACGTCATACGCTGTCATGCGGATCCTCGATCGCGCCGGCCGGATCGCCGAGGGCTCGGTGATGTTCTCCGGCATCGACGTCAAGGGGGCGACCGAGAGCCAGATGCGCGATCTGCGCGGCCGCGAAGTCTCGATGATCTTCCAGAACCCGCGCGCCGCGCTCAATCCGATCCGCAAGGTCGGGCACCAGATCGAGGACGTGCTGCGCCAGCATGTCCAGCAGGCGCAGGTCACCGACCGCGGCGAGACGGCGATCGAGGCGCTGGAGCAGGTCAGGATCGCGCGGCCGCGCGAGCGCTACCACGCCTACCCGTTCGAACTGTCAGGCGGCATGTGCCAGCGGGTCGTCATCGCGCTCGCACTCGCCTGCAACCCGCAGCTCCTGATCGCCGACGAGCCGACCACCGGCCTCGACGTCACCACCCAGAAGGCGGTGATGGACCTGATCGTCGAGCTGACCAAGCGGCGATCGATGTCGACGATCCTGATCACGCATGACCTCGGCCTCGCCGCCGCCTATTGCGACCGCGTCGTCGTGATGGAGAAGGGCCGCGTGGTCGAGACCGCAAAGTCGGCCGACATCTTCGCCGCGCCCCAGCATGCTTACACGAAGAAGCTGATGCGCGCGACGCCGCGGCTCGGCGTGTCATTGCGGGACTTGTTGCCGGAGGAGGAAATGGCCAAGTCTCCGCCGCCGCAAATGGCCGTCCATCCCTCTGCGCAAAGCCATTCTTCCTCGATGGGCCCCCGGGTCAAGCCCAGGGGTGACGAGAAGACGCAGCCTCTCCTATCCGTCGAGAAGCTCGTCAAGGAATACCCTCGCCAGGGCGTGGGCTCGGTGCTGACGAAGCTGTTCGGACGCAAGCCGCCGGTCGAGGAAGAGGTGTTTCGCGCCGTCGACGGCATCAGTTTCCAGGTCGACCATGGCGAGAGCGTCGGGCTGGTCGGCGAATCCGGCTGCGGCAAGTCGACGACGTCGATGATGGTGATGCGCCTCCTGGATCAGACCTCCGGCCGCATAATGTTCGACGGCGAGGACATCGGCGGCGTCCTGCCGCAGTCCTTCGCGCGGCTGCCGCGGCGCAGCCAGATCCAGATGGTGTTCCAGGATCCGACCGACAGCCTCAACCCGCGTTTCACCGCAGCGCGCGCGATCGCCGACCCGATCATGCAGCTCGGCGACATCAAGGGGCGCGACACGCTGCGGGCCCGCTGCGAGGAGCTGGCGCGGCAGGTCGGCCTGCCGGTCAATTTGCTGGATCGCTTCCCGCATCAGCTCTCCGGCGGCCAGAAGGCCCGCGTCGGCATCGCGCGCGCCATCGCGCTGCACCCGAAGCTCGTCATCCTGGACGAGCCGACCGCGGCGCTCGACGTTTCGGTGCAGGCAGTCGTGCTCAATCTGCTGCAGGATCTCAAGCGGTCGATGGGCATGAGTTATCTGTTCGTATCGCACGATCTCAACGTGGTGCGGCTGCTGTGTGATCGCGTCATCGTGATGCGCGCGGGCCGCATCGTCGAGCAGGGCCCATCCGAACACGTCTTGGGCAATCCGCAGGATGCCTATACAAGGGAGCTGCTGACGGCGATCCCGCATCCGCCGTTGCCGGTGTCCTGAGAAACCTGAAACTTGCTGGGAGCGAAATGGCCGATCATCTCGACGACTATATGAACGCCGCCGCAAGCGCGATGGCGTTGTCGCTGGAGGACGCCTGGCGTCCCGCGGTGCGCGCCAATCTCGAGGTCTCGCTGCGGCTGGCCAAGCTGGTCGATGACTTCCCGCTGCCAGATGACGTCGCGTCGGCGGCGGTCTATTCGACCTGAGATCGCGATGTCCGAAATTCCCGCTTCCATGTCGGCCGCCGAAATCGCGCAGGCTGTCTCAAACCGAAAGATCACGGCTCTTGCCGCGACAGAGGCCGCGCTTGAGCGCATTGCCGCGCATGACAAGGTCCTCAATGCGTTCACCGACGTCACCGCCGATCGCGCCCGTGCCAAGGCCAAGGCGATCGACGCCGCGATCGCGGCGGGGCAGTCGGTCGGCCCGCTCGCCGGCGTGCCGTTCGCGGTCAAGAACCTGTTCGACGTGCAGGGCCTCTCGACCCGCGCCGGCTCGAAGATCAACCGCGACCTGCCGCCGTCGCCGCGCGATGCCGTGCTGATCGAGCGGATGGAGGCGGCCGGCGCGGTGCTGGTCGGCGCGCTCAACATGGGCGAATACGCCTACGACTTCACCGGCGAGAACGTGCATGACGGCCCGTCGCGCAATCCGCACGATCCGACGCGGATGACCGGCGGCTCCTCGGGTGGCTCGGGCAGCGCGGTCGGCGGCGCGCTGGTGCCGATCGCGCTCGGCTCCGATACCAACGGCTCGATCCGGGTGCCGTCGTCGTTCTGCGGCACGTTCGGCCTGAAGCCGACCTATGGCCGGCTGTCGCGTGCGCGGTCCTATCCGTTCGTCGCGAGCCTCGATCATCTCGGTCCGCTGGCGCGCAGCGTGAAGGATCTCGCGCTGGCCTATGACGCGATGCAGGGGCCTGATGCCGACGATCCCGCCTGCATCGTGCAGTCGGTCGAGCCGACCGTGCCGTTGCTGGCCAACGATGTCCGCGGGCTGCGGATTGCGATCGCCGGCGGCTATTTCCAGCAGAACGTGTTTCCGGAGGCGGTCGAAGCGGTCGCGCGCGTCGCGAAGGCGCTCGGCGCCAAACAGACCGTGGAGTTGCCGGAAGCCGCACGTGCCCGCGCCGCGGCCTACATCATCACCACGACCGAGGGTGCCGCGCTGCATCTCGACCGGCTCCGCAAGCGTCCCGACGATTTCGATCCGGCGGTGCGCGATCGCTTCATCGCGGGCGCGATGGTGCCGGCGGTCTATGTCGACAGAGCGCAGAAATTCCGCCGCTGGTACCGCGCCAGGATGCTGGAGCTGTTCCAGTCGGTCGACGTGATCCTGGCGCCGGCGACACCGTGCACCGCGCCCAAGCTCGGCCAGGTCAATTTCACGCTCGATGGCGTCGAACTTCCGGTGCGGGCCAATATCGGCATCCACACCCAGCCGATCTCCTTCATCGGCCTGCCCGTGGTGGCCGTGCCGGTGCCGCTCGAACCGCTGCCGATCGGCGTGCAGATCATTACAGCGCCCTGGCGCGAGGATATCGCGCTGCGGGTCGCCTACGCGCTGGAACAGGCGGGTGTTGCTGCGGCTCCCGCGCCGAGAGGGATCTAACATGGATATCGATCTTCCCGATGTGGTCGCCGAAGTCACGGCGCAGTTTGAGCGCTACGAGGAAGCGCTGGTGTCGAACGACGTCGCCGTGCTCGACGAGCTGTTCCGCAACGACAGCCGCACGCTGCGCTACGGCATCGGCGAGAACCTCTACGGCTATGCCGAGATCATGGCGTTTCGCGCCGGGCGCTCGCCGGTCGGCCTGATGCGCAAGATCGACCGCACCGTGATCACGACCTATGGCCGCGACACCGCGATCGCCTCGACGCTGTTCTATCGGGACAGCGTGCCGGGCAGGGTGGGGAGGCAGATGCAGACGTGGATTCGCTTTCCCGAAGGCTGGAGAATCGTCGCGGCCCATGTCAGCGTCATCGACGAGCCTAAAGGCGCCTGAGCCATGAGCCTGGACGATCTTCCGACCCGCGCATCACAACCCGCCGAGCCCGAAGCAGGCCTGCGCCGCGTCGATCGCCCATCGTCGCTGGTCGACAAGATCACCCGCGCCGAAGAGCTGCGCCTGCAACTTGCCGACGAGATCGTGCGCGGCACGCTGCCGCCGGGCGCCGGCCTCGACGAGACCGACCTTGCGCGCCGCTTCAACGTTTCGCGCACCCCGGTGCGCGAGGCGCTGCGGCAGCTGGCCGCGAGCGGACTGATCGATGCCCGCGCGCATCGCGGCGCCGTGGTGGCGCGCCCCTCGCTCGAAAGACTGACCGGCATGTTCGAGGCGATGGCCGAGCTGGAGGCGATGTGCGCCGGCCTCGCCGCCGAGCGGATGACGCCCGCCGAGCGCCACGCGCTGGAGGCGGTCCACGAAGAGCTGCGGATATTGAGCTATACCGGCAATCCCGAGCGCTTCCACGAGGTCAATGAGCGCTTCCACAACGCGATCTATGCCGGCTCGCAGAACGCCTATATCGCCGAGATCACGCTGGCGACCCGCGTGCGCGTGCAGCCGTTCCGCCGCGCCCAATTCCGCAACCTCGGGCGCCTCGCCAAATCCCACGCCGAGCACGACCGCGTCGTGGTCGCCATCCTGCGCGGTGACAAGCAGGGCGCTGCGGCCGCGATGCGCGCCCATATCGAGCAGGTGCGCGGCGAGTACGAGACCTACGCGGTGTCGGTGTAGCCCGACGCTCCAACCTCCGTCATTGCGAGGAGCAAAGCGACGACGCAATCCATCTATCCGGACGTGTGGAGGAATGGATTGCTTCGCTTTGCTCGCAATGACGAAAGTGAGATGCAGCTCGCTTCACCTCGCCTCGCTTGCGGGACGAGGGAGCACACCGACGTTGCAGCTACGCCTTCGCCCGCTCCGCCATGAACGCCCGCCAGCCGCCATAGCCGGAAATATCCTTCGCGCCGCCGATCGCAGCGGGCTCGACGATAAAGCCCTTGGCCTGCCGTCCGTCGGCGAGCCTGACCGCGCCGATCGACAGCGGCGGCGGGATCGCGGCGACGAATGTTCCGAACGCTGCCGGCGACATTGCCCAGAGCTCGAGCTTGATCGATGCACCCGCACCCGCCTCGATGCGTAGCATGCCGGGTTTCGGCGGCGTGGTGTCGAGTGCGTAGAGCCTGTAGTCCGGTGCGGTGATCGTCTCTTCCAGCAGGCGCGCATCGAGCGTCGTCAGCTCGTGGTTCAGCGCCATGCCGGAGAGATGCGCGCCGACAACCGCGACGGTGATTTCGTCGGGCCCAGCCTGCGGCGGCAGGGTTGCGAGCGGCGGCTGCGGCAGCGACTTGGCCCCGAGCCCAAGTCCGGTGTCGGCATGGAACACGCGGCCGCTGCTGGCTAACTCCGCATCGCGGCCGGCTGGTGCCAGCAGCGTGATACCGAACGGTGCGCCGTCGGGTCGCATCGCTGCCGGCAGTGCCAGGCCGCAGAGATCAAGCAGGTTGACGAAATTGGTGTAGGTGCCGAGCCGCGAGTTGAGCTCGATCGGGTTGGCGAGCACGTCGGCGGTGGAATAGACGGTCGGCGCGGTCGGCAGCACGAGCGCATCGAGTTGCGCAAAGGTTTGCCCGGCGACACGACGCAGCGCCTCGAGGCGGTACAGCGCGGAGAAGGTGTCGGCCGCGGTCGGTCGCGCGCCGCCGAGCGTGATCTCGCGCGTCACCGGATGAACCGCCTCGGGCGACGATGCGAGGAGATCGCGTATCACCAGATAGCGCTCGGCGACCCACGGGCCCTCATAGAGCAGCCGCGCGGTCTCGTAGAACGGCTCGAGGTCGAATTCGACGAGTTCGGCGCCTAGCGCCTGCCAGCGCTTGCACGCCTCGCCATAGGCCTTCTCGGCCTCGCGATCGCCGAAGAAGACCAGCTGGCCGCTCTTGGGAATGCCGAGCTTCAGCTTCGCCGGGAACGCCGCGAGAGGTGCCAGCGGCCGGTTGCGCGAGAACGGATCGGCTTGATCCGGACCCGCCATCACTGCGAGCGCGGCCAGCGCGTCGTCGGCCGTGAGCGAGAAGATCGAGACGCAGTCGAGCGTGCGGCAGGCCGGCACGACGCCGCTGGTCGAGATCAACCCGAGGCTCGGCTTGAGGCCGACGATGTTGTTGAGCATCGCCGGCACGCGGCCGCTGCCCGCGGTGTCGGTGCCGAGCGAAAGCGGCACCAGGCCTGCGGAGACCGCGACCGCCGAGCCCGAGCTCGATCCCCCGGGCACCAGATCGCCGCGTACCGGATTTTTGGGAATGCCGTAGGGCGAGCGCACGCCGACCAGGCCGGTGGCGAACTGGTCGAGATTGGTCTTGCCGATGATGATGGCACCGGCCGCACGCAGTTTTGCCACGGCCGTGGAATCCTGCACGGGCACATAGGAGAAAGCCGGGCAGGCGGCGGTGGTCGGCAGCCCCGCGACGTCGATATTGTCCTTCACCGCGACCGGCACGCCGTAGAGCGGCAGCGTCGAGTCGGTGAGCCGTCCGGCCTCGGCCAGCGCCTCCTTCTCGTCGCGCAGGCTGATGAAGACGGCGGGGTCGTTGTGCGCGCGGATGCGCTGGTAGCTGCGCGCCACGGTTTGCGCCGGCGTCATGGTCCCGGCGCGGTGTGCGGCAACGATCGCGGCGACAGTTTCAGTCACGTGGTTGGCTCGTCCGTTGAGCGGCTAAGGCATCGGATGCCGTCCGCGAGGAGATTGCAGCCTGACCGTAGCAAGCAATGTGCCATTGTGTACAATCCGCGCGCGTCCGTCGCGCGACAGATAGCTATACAATATCAGTTGCTTGAGGCGATCACCGGGAGCCGATGCAAACTGGCTTGAGAGTGCGACTGCTTATTTTTAAGGCAGGCGTGACCAAGCCGAAACCCGGCCGATCGATCAGGTGAAGCCGGCGAGGATCTGCAACAACCGCTCGCGGTTCTCCTTGCCGATCTTCTCGGCCACGTGCCGCTCGTGCTCCGCGGCGAGCCGCTTGAACTGTGCCAGCGCGGTCTTGCCGCGCGCGGTCAGATGCAGCGCGTGGGAGCGGCGGTCGGTGGCGGAGGGGATGCGGCTGACGAAGTCGCGTTCTTCCAGGCTGTCGAGCAGATGCACCAGCCGCGCCCGCTCGATGCCGAGCCGCTTGGCGACCGCCATCTGGCTCAGGCCCGGATTGGCCCCGATCACGGTCATGACCGAATATTGGGTCGGGCGGATATCGACGGTCGCCAGCGTCTTGATGAAGTCCTGGAAGATCCAGAGTTGGAAGCGCCGCACCGCATAGCCGGCGTGGCCGACCAGCGCGTCGAGGCCGATCTCGTCGCTGCCGCCGCTGCGCGTCTGGCCATTCGTTGCGCGCGCCCGGGGGCGGCGGATTGCCGTTGCCGTTCCTGCCGCCTGGCGCGGCGTCTTTTGCTGGCTTGCCATGCCCGCAAGGCTAGCGCGCCGGAGAGGTAAGGGAAAGATTGTTGTTGACGACAACAATTGATGTCCGCAACATTATCGCCAAAGAGCCCGGCCGGGACCCCGGCGCCGCACCATGTTGCAGCGTGATCCCGACAAGACACGGGCGAGGAGGAAACCATGACGATGGCCGCCGCCAGCGGAGACAATCCGAGCAGCCTGTTCGCGACGCCCGCGATCGTTGCCGATATCAGGGGCGACGGCAGCATCCTGGTGCGCTCGACAGCGCCACTGAAAGACAGCGCCCGCTGCGTCGGCGACTGGCTGGAGCATTGGGCGCGGCAGGCGCCGGATCGCATCTTTCTCGGCGAGCGCGCCAATGCCGAGGCGCCCTGGAGCACCGTCAGCTATCGCGACGCGCTCGGCATCGTGCGGCGGGCCGCATCGTGGGTGCTGGCGCGCGAGCTGAGTGCCGAGCGGCCGCTCGTCATCCTCTCCGACAATGGCATCGAGCACGCGCTGTTTGCGCTCGCCGCCCAGCATGTCGGCGTGCCCTTGGCCGCGATCTCGCCGGCCTATTCGCTGATGTCGAAAGACTTCGACAAGCTGAAGAGCATGATCAGCCTGCTCGAACCCGGTGCGATCTACGTCGCGGGCACGAAGCCGTTCGCGGCGGCGCTTGCCGCGATCAGGCCGCTGCATCGCGCCACCATCGTCAGCGGCAATCCCGACGATGCCGATGCGCTGACGTTCCGCACCATCGCAGCGACGACGGAATCGCCGGAGGTCGCCGCTACTTTCGCGGCGGTGACGCCGGACACGATCGCAAAATTCCTGTTCACCTCGGGCTCGACGGGCGCGCCGAAGGCCGTGATCAACACCCAGCGCATGCTGACCTCGAGCCAGCAGGCCAAGGCGCAGACCTGGACTTTCCTCGAGCAGTCCGGCGGTGAGCTCGTGATTCTGGATTGGCTGCCCTGGAGCCACACCTTCGGCGCCAACCACAATTTCAACCTGGTGCTGCGCAACGGCGGCACGCTCTACATCGACGGCGGCAAGCCGGCGCCCGGCCTGTTTTCGACCTCGCTCGCCAATCTGCGCAGCGTGGTGCCGACGGTCTATTTCAACGTGCCGCGCGGCTTCGACATGCTGATCGCAGCGCTCCGCACCGACAAAGAGCTGTGTCGCAAATTCTTCGAGGGCACCAAATTCGCCTTCTATGCCGGCGCGGCGCTGCCGCAGAATCTGTGGGACGCGCTGGAGGAATTGTCGTTGCAAACCGTCGGCCGCCGCCTGCCGATGGTGTCGGCCTGGGGCTCGACCGAGACCTCGCCGCTCGCGACCGATTGCCACTTCCTCGCCAAACGCTCCGGCAATATCGGCGTGCCGATCCCGGGCACCGAGCTGAAGCTCGTGCCGTCGGGCGACAAGCGGGAGGTGCGGGTGCGCGGGCCCAATGTCACCCCGGGTTACTGGAAGGCGCCTGAGCTGACCGCGGAGGCGTTCGATGACGAGGGCTTCTACAGGATCGGCGACGCCGTCACCTTTGCCGACCCGGATCGGCCGGAGCTCGGCCTGTTCTTCGACGGCCGCGTGGCGGAGGATTTCAAGCTCAATTCCGGCACCTGGGTCAGCGTCGGCACCTTGCGTGTCGCCGGCATCGCGGCACTGGCGCCGCTCGCGCAGGACATCGTCGTCACGGGCCACGGCCGCGACGAGGTACGTTTCCTGGTGTTTCCGAACCTTGCCGTCTGCCGTTCGCTGGCGGGGCTGGCCGAGAACGCCGACGTCCGTGAGGTGATCGGCCATCCGGCGGTCCGTTCCGCGATCGCGCAGGGGCTGGCACGGCTGAAGGCGCAAGGCGGCCATTCTTCCGGCCACGCCACCCGTGCGCTGTTGCTGGCCGAGCCCGCCTCGGTCGACGGCGGGGAGATCACCGACAAGGGCTACATCAACCAGCGCACCGTGCTGACGCGCCGCGCTGCAGCCGTGGCGATGCTGGAGGACGACGGGTCGTCAGAGCCCGTCGCCTGCGTGGGCTGAGGCACGATTGAGCAGGCCCAGTAAGGAAGGCACCAGCGGAAGGGTTCCCTCCCCCCTTGCGGGGGAGGGTTAGGGAGAGGGGTACCGCACGACACGCTCTCTCAATATGCATTCCGACGATACAGTCGCGCGAAACTGCGAAAGCGACGTTCCCATCGATCATCTCGCCCGGGGCCACCCCTCTCCCCAACCCTCCCCCGCAAGGGGGGAGGGAGCCTGGGCAGCGCGCCTACCTGACCAGTGGGCGACGTTACAGTTCGCTGCATGGCTCCGACGTCGCACTGCCAGTTTTTAGTTGCCGTAGCAACTAAGCTGTGTCAGTTTCGGCTCCCATAGGGACAGGGCCGGTCAACGGCTACGCGTTTGGGAGGACAATGTTGCGCAGCACGGCGCGAATGGCATGCATGGACAATCGGGCGGATACCGCGGTGGCGCTGGGCGCCGCCCGTGGCGCTGCCGCGCGGTCAGGTCGTGCTTTGCCCGGTCACGGCGCCGAGATTCTCGTGCAGCCGGCGCAGCAGGTCGATCAGCACCTCGCGCTCATCCTTCTTCAGGCACGACAGCAGCCGCCGCTCGCGCTCCAGCGCCGCGACGATGACCTTGTCGTGGATGGCGCGGCCGCGCGTGGTCAGCGTGATCGAATGGGTGCGGCCGTCGTCGGGCGCGGTGCGGATAGTCAGCAGGCCGCGTTTCTGCAGCGCCGCGAGATTGCGGCTGACCGGCCCCTTGTCGAAGCCGATCACCTGGCAGATCCGCGAGGCGGGAATTCCCGGCTCGATCGCCAGCTGCGAGATGATCCGCCACTCGGTGACGTTGACACCGAAATTCTTCTGGTAAAATGCGGTGGCGCTGTTCGACAGCTTGTTGCCGATGAAGGTGATGAACGCCGGCACATAGCGATTGAGGTCCAGCAGCGGGCCGTCAGTGGCATCTGCGGGATCGGCCGGTCTTGGCCGGCGGGGCTTTCGGGGGAGGGGCTGGCTGCTCATGTCCTCAAATCATCGCTGCGAAACCGTTCGGGAGCAAGTGACATGCGGCCCGTATTGACAAGATCAAACCTCGGGAGGTCCCGATGACCACAACAACAGATGCGTCCGTTCCGCATCTCGACGTCGATCCGTTCGCGCTCGACTTCTTCGCCGATCCATTCCCGACCCATGAGCGGCTGCGCGAGGCCGCGCCCGTGGTCTATCTCGACAAATGGAATGTCTATGGTGTGGCGCGCTACGCCGAGGTCTATGCGGTCCTGAACGATCCTGCGACCTTCTGCTCCAGCCGTGGCGTCGGCCTGAGCGACTTTTCCAAGGAAAAGCCGTGGCGGCCGCCGAGCCTGATCCTGGAGGCCGACCCGCCCGCCCACACCCGCACCCGCAATGTGCTGAGCACGGTGCTGTCGGCGACCGTGATGAAGCAGCTTCGCGGGCAATTTGCTGCTGCCGCCGAGGCGCGCGTCGATGCGCTGCTGGAGAAGCGCCGGTTCGACGCGATCCCGGACCTTGCGGAAGCCTATCCGCTGTCGATCTTCCCGGATGCGCTGGGCCTGAAGCCGGAGGGCCGCGAGCATCTGCTGCCCTATGCGAGCCTGGTGTTCAACGCCTTCGGTCCGCCGAACCAGCTCCGCGAGGAGGCGATCCAGCGCTCGGCGCCGCACCAGGCCTATGTCGCCGAGCAGTGCCAGCGCGACAATCTCACCCCGGGCGGCATTGGTGCCTGCATCCATGCCCACGTCGACAGCGGCGCCATTACCGCGACCGAGGCGCCGCTCCTGGTGCGCTCGCTGCTGTCGGCCGGCCTCGACACCACCGTCAACGGCATCGGCGCTGCCGTCTATTGCCTGGCGCGCTTTCCCGACCAGTTCGAGAAGCTGCGCGCCGATCCGACGTTGGCACGCAACGCCTTCGAGGAAGCGGTGCGGTTTGAAAGTCCGGTTCAGACCTTCTTCCGCACCACCACCCGCGACATCGAGCTCAGCGGCGCCAGGATCCCGGAGGGCGAGAAGGTGCTGATGTTCCTCGCCGCCGCCAATCGCGATCCGCGTCGTTGGGAAGAGCCCGACAGCTACAACATCACGCGCCGTACCTCCGGCCATGTCGGCTACGGCTCCGGCATCCACATGTGCGTCGGCCAGCTCGTTGCCCGCCTCGAAGGCGAGGTGATGATGGCGGCGCTGGCGCGCCGTGTCGCGAAAATCGAAATGACCGGCGAGCCGAAGCGGCTGTTCAATAACACGCTGCGCGGGCTCGAAAGCCTGCCGGTCGAGATCACGCCGGCCTGATGAAATTTGCAGGCTGCGCAATGACGCAAAGGGAGGGGATACGATGAGGGGCTTTGGGTTTGGTTTGGCGCTGGCATTGGCCTGCGCCGCGGGCGGCGCGCGCGCGGAGATTTCCGGCGATGTGGTGCGCGTCGGTGTGCTCAACGACATTTCCGGCATCTTCCAGGACACCAACGGCATGGGCTCGGTGGAGGCCGCGCGTATGGCGGCGCAGGATTTCAACGGCGGCGGCAAGGGAATCAAGGTCGAGATCGTCTATGCCGATCACCAGAACAAGGCCGATGTCGGATCTGCGATCGCGCGCAAATGGCTCGATGTCGAAGGCGTCGATGCCATCGTCGACGTGCCGAACTCGGCCGTCGGCCTCGCCATCAACACCGTGCTGCGCGATAGCAGGATGACCTTCCTCGCGTCGTCGACCGCAAGCTCCGATCTCACCGGCAAGGCCTGCTCGCCGAACACCATCCAATGGGTCAACGACGCGTGGGCGACCGGCAACACCACCGCGGCCGCGATGATGCAGCGCGGCGGCAAGGACTGGTATTTTGTGACCGTCGACTACGCGCTCGGCAAGGGCATCGAAGCCGAGGCAACGAACTACATCGAGAAGCACGGCGGCAAGGTGCTGGGATCGAGCAAGCATCCGCTCGGCACCTCCGACTTCGCGTCCTTCCTGCTGCAGGCGCAGAACTCGAAGGCCAAGGTGATCGGCCTCGCCAATGCCGGCGGCGATACCATCAACGCGGTGAAGCAGGCCGCCGAGTTCGGCATTCAGCAGGGCGGCCAGACCATGGTGGCGTTCCTGCTGTTCGTGAACGACGTCCACGGCATGGGTCTGAAGGTCGCGCAGGGCCTGCAACTGCTCGAGGCATTCTACTGGGACATGAATGACGACACCCGCGCGTTCGCAAAACGCTTCGCCGCGCGTCCCGGCATGAACGGCAAGATGCCGAGCGGCAACCAGGCCGGCGTCTATGCCTCGACGCTCGCCTACCTCAACGCGGTCGCCGCCACCGGCAGCGACGACGCCAAACTCGTGGTGCCGCACATGAAGACCTTCAAGGGTATGGACAAACTGTTCGGCGAGACCGCGATCCGCCAGGACGGCCGCGTCATCCACCCGATGTATCTGTTCGAGGTGAAGAAGCCGGAGGAGTCGAGGTATCCCTACGATTATTACAAGCTGATCGCGACCATCCCGGCCGAGCAGGCGTTCCGGCCGCTGGCCGATGGCGGCTGTCCGCTGGTGAAGTAAGAAGGGTGGCTGCCACGCAAACCGCTGCACCTCTCCCCTTGTGGGAGAGGTCGGATTGCATCGCCAGATGCAATCCGGGTGAGGGGTGCAGGTCTGTCGATCGGCAGAAGTCGCCCGAGAGACCGCAATCCCTCACCGGATCGCATTCCGCTTCGCTTCATGCGATCCGGCCTCTCCCACAGGGGAGAGGCGAACCGGGTTCGTTGCGGAAGGGTTGTCCTCGTCGCTACGCCGCCTTCGGACTGGCCACCTTCACGCGCGCCAACATCTCGGCCGCGGTCATCACATGCGCCGTTGAGAACGCGAGGATCGTCAGCGTGGCGCGATGCACTTCCTCGGCGGACAGGGCGCCCTGGCCGACATCGGGATAGTCGAACGTGCCCGTCGCGTCCGACAGGAAAACGACTTTGTAATTGTGGAACATGGCGTCGCGCGCGGTGGCGTGGCAACAGTTCTCGGTCGTCGTCCCCGAGATGATCACCGTCGTGATGCCCCATTCGCGCAGGACCAAGTCGAGGTCGGTCGCGAAGAACGCGCTGTAGCGGTGCTTCTTGATGACGTGCTCGCCGGGGGCGGGCGCAAGATCATTGAAGATCTCGACGCCCGCGGTGCCGTCGACCAGCGACGAGCGGTCGGCGATCGGCGAATAAAGATCGTCATAGAGCCCCATGTCGCTGCCGTCGCGGCGATGCACATGCGCGGTGTAGATGACGCGGATGCCCTTGTCGCGGCAGGCCTTCAGTGTCTGCGCCAGCCGCGGCACCATGGCGGCGGCCTGCGCGGATCGCAGCTTGGCGCCCTCGGCCACGAAATCGTTCTGCATGTCGACAACGATCATGACGGTGCGTGCGGGATCGATGACATCGCATTGGTAGCCATCTGTGTCTCCTCTCCTCGTGGAGGACATTCTCTACGCCGGTTCCTGCGGCCGTTCTTGGCTGTGCGGGCCAATCGCTGGACTCTGCTTGCCAGAACGAAGGGGCAGACGCAGAATATCCCGCTGCCGGGTTGGGCTGGAGCAGGACCAATGCAGACCCCAGATCACGCAGTCGTCGCGCAGACGCTGGTCGCGCCGGGTGACAGTTTCGACCGCTGGCATCACGTCACCTGCCGCGAATTCTCGCTGACCGAATGCCGCCGCATCGCCGACGAGGCATTTGCCGCGTCGATCTCGATCCGCCATTTCGGTCCGCTTGCGATCAACGACATCTGGTCGTCGACGCCGGCCGCCGACCGCATCCGGGTGATGCGCAGCGCGAGCGATGTCCGCAGGGACCCGCGCGATTATTTCATGCTGTGGCTCACGCTGCGCGGCGAGGTCAGCTTTGCCCAGGGCGGGCGCGAGGTGCAGATGCGCCGCGGCGATCTCATGCTGCATGACCAGGCGCAGCCGTTCACGCTGGAATTCGCCCCGAGCACGCGGTCGATCATGGTGTCGATCCCGCGGCCGCTGCTGCTTGCGCGGCTGCCGGATGCGCAACGCCTGACCGCGCGAAAGGTCGGCAACACCTCAAAGGTCGGAGCGTTGGCGGGATCGCTGATCCGCCGGCTGACGCGCCTTGACGACGAGGCGGGGCCCGCCGCGATGCGGCTCGGCGCCTCGGTGCTGGATATTTTCGCAACCACGCTGCAGACCGAGTTGACGGACGAGGTGCCACAGCACGGCGACGAACGGCTGGCGCGGGCCAAGGCCTACATCCTGGCCAATCTCGACAACCCCGAGCTCGATCTCGATGCGATCTCCACCGCGCAGAACATCGCGCCGCGCACGCTCAATCGGCTGTTCGCGCGCGAAGGCACGACGCCGATCCGCTGGCTCTGGCAGCAGCGCCTCGCCGGTGCCCACCAGGCGCTGGCCGAACGCCGCTTCGCCCACGTCACCGACGTCGCGCTGAGCTTCGGCTTCAGCGACGTCTCGCATTTCAGCCGCGCCTTCAAGGCCGCATTCGGCCGCTCGCCGCATCAGGTGATGGGGTAGGGGCATGCGGATTGCCGTTCCACACGCGGCAAATTGATCCGTCATCCTGACGAGCGCGCTCTTGCGCGCGTCTCGAAGGATGCACGGCCACCAGCCGGGCCGTCGATCCTTCGAGACGCCCGCGTTGCGGGCTCCTCAGAGGGTGTGAATCTTTGTTCGGGATGAGGGTTGAGTTTTCCTACGCGGAGTGATTCCTGCAGCTGTACTATCCGAGAGGTGCAGCGATGCCTGGCGACGAACTGTTTGCCGATCTTCCGGTACAGAAAGCTGAGCGGGAGAGCGATCCGGGGCAGCCGCGGATGCGGGAACCGGTACGCGATCAGATCGAGCTTCGGGCAGTCGATCTGGAGGCGCTGGTAGCCGCCGATCATCCAGTCCGGGTGATCTGGGCTTACGTCGAGAAGCTTGATCTGGGCGAGCTTGAAGAGGCGATTAGAGCTCGAACCCACACGGCGGGACAGGCCCCGGCGAGCCCGCGGCTTTTACTGGCACTGTGGCTTTATGCGACGAGCGAGGGGGTTGGCAGCGCGCGAGCGCTGGCCAGGCTGTGTGAGAGCCACGACGTCTATCGGTGGCTCTGCGGCGGGGTGAGTGTGAACTATCACGGCCTTGCCGACTTCCGCACGGCGCATCCGGAGCTTCTGGATCGGCTGTTGAGCGAAAACATCGCCAGCCTGTCGGTGGCCGAGATCATCGACCTCGATGAGGTGGCGCAGGACGGAGTGCGGGTACGTGCCTCGGCTGGGAGCAAGTCGTTCCGCCGCCGCAGGAAGCTTCACAAGGAGTTGCGCAAGGCGCAACGATTGATCCGACAGCTGAAGGACGAAGCAGCCGACGATCCGCAAGCCAGCAGCCGGCGGATCGCTGCGGCCAACGAACGGGCCCTGCGTGAACGCGAGCAGCGCGTGGCGGCAGCGCTGAAAAAGCTGGCCGAGATCGAGGCGGAACGCGAACGGCGCAGCAAGACCAACAAGAAGGAGGTCGAGAAGCAGAAGGAGCCGCGCGCCTCCACCACCGACCCCGATGCCCGCGTCATGAAAATGGCCGATGGCGGCTTCCGCCCCGCCTACAATTGCCAGCTCTCGACCGTCGCCGGTGGCCAGATCGTGATCATCCCGGACGTCAAAACCGTCGGCTCCGACCGCGGCTTGGCCCGGCCGATGCTGGAGGAGATCAACCGCCGCCATGGCCGATGGCCGAAGCGGTTGCTGATCGACGGCGGCTTCAACAAGAATGAGGATACCGAGTGGGCGGCTGACCGCGGCATCAAGGTCTACGGGCCGCCTTCACGCAGCAAGCACCAGCGCGACCCATATGAGCCACGCGACAACGATGGGCCCGGCGTCGCCGCCTGGCGAGCCCGCATGAAGAGCCCACGTGGCAAGTCGATCTACAAGCGTCGAGCCCAGGCGGAGTGTATCAACGCTCGCTTCCGCAACTGGGGCCTGCAGCAGTTCACCGTACGCGGCCTCAAAAAGGTCCAGACGGTCCTGCGCTGGTTCGCACTCACCAACAACATCCTGGCCGGCCACCGCCTGCTCCAGGCTGCAGCTTGAAGCCTGGCCATCAAATCGTCAAAGCCCAATCCCGCTTTGCCGCAGCTGCTAACTTCAAATAGGGTCACAGCCTCTCAGGATGAGGAGATAGACTGAGTGCGTAACCCGCGAATGCCTACTGCGCGACCTTGCTGCTGCCTTGCGTGATCAGCCGCGCGGCGCGCTGGTCGCGGGTGTGGATCCAGAGCCAGTTCATCGCTACCGCAATCCGGTGGCGCACGCCGATCAGGAAGTAGATGTGGGCGAGGCCCCAGATCCACCATGCCAGCGAGCCGCGCAGCTTGAGCCAGCCGAAATCGATCACCGCTTTCTTCTTCCCGATCTGTGCCAGGCTGCCGGCATGCTTGTAGCGGAACGGCGGCAGCGTCTTGCCGTCGAGCCGGGCCTTGATCAGCGCGGCGACGTAGCGCCCCTCCTGCTTGGCGGCCGGCGCGATGCCGGGCACCGGGTTGCCGTCGGGGTCCTTGATCGTGACGGTGTCGCCGACGGCGAAGACATCGGGATGGCCCGGCACGCTGAGATCCGGCTCGACCTGCAGCCGATGGGCGCGATCGGCCGGCGCGTTCAGCCACTCGGCGGCGCGCGAAGCGCGCACGCCGGCGGCCCAGACGATGGTGCGCGCCTCCAGCCGCTTGCCGCCGAACATCACGCCGTCGGCCGAGCATTCGGTGACCGGTTCGCCCAGCATCACCTCGACGCCGAGCTTTTCCAGCGACGCTTGCGCATAGGCCGACAGATCGTCGGGAAATCCCGCCAGCACGCGCGGCCCGGCTTCGATCAGAACCACGCGCGCCTTGCGCGTGTCGATGTGGCGGAAGTCGCTGGGCAGCGTGTCCTTGGCGAGGTCGGCGATGGTGCCGGCCATCTCGACGCCGGTGGGCCCGGCGCCGATGATGACGAAGGTCAAGAGCGCCGCGCGCTTGTCGGGATCGGTCTCGCGCTCGGCGCGCTCGAAGGCGACCAGGATGCGTCGCCGCAGCGTCGTCGCGTCCTCCAGCGTCTTCAGGCCGGGCGCGAACGGCTCCCATTCGTCATGGCCGAAATAGGCGTGGCGCGCGCCGGTGGCGAGGATCAGCGTGTCGTAGGGAATGCTGCCGCCGTCGTCGAGCTGCACCTGCTTTGCCGCCGCATCGACGCCGCAGACATTGGCAAACAGCGTCGTCACCTCGCGACGGTCGCGCAAGAGATAGCGGATCGGCCAGGCGATCTCGCTGGTTGCCAGTGACGCGGTCGCGACCTGATAGAGCAGCGGCTGGAACAGATGATGGTTGCGGCGGTCGATCAGCGTGATCTCGACCGGCGCGCCGCGAAGACCGAAGGCGGCTTCCAGCCCGCCGAAGCCGGCGCCGACGATCACCACGCGATGAGGTTTGGTCGGCGCTTGCGTCATCTGATGTCGTCCCCGCTGTCGAACGGCTTCGTCACCTGATTATGTAATCATTCGCAGCCTCATTCCAACACGAAATGCCCGATCGCCCGATAGCAAAACCCAATCGCCGCACGCCTCACGCATCCTGCGGCGCAGCCGCTGCAACCGCGCGTTGCCGCATCGGCAGGAACAGTCCCGCGACAGCGCCGGCGAGCGACAGCGTCGCCGCAAGGCTCATCGCCGCAGCGAAGCCGCTGGTGAAATGTCCGGATGAATCGGCAGCACCATTGGCCGTGAAGCTTGCCACCAGCGCCGCGATGCCGAACATGCCGCCGAGGAAGCGGCCCATGTTGAAGACGCCCGAGGCCTTGCCCATCTCGCTGACGGAAACGGAGCTCAGCACCGCGTTCTGCGCGGCCGGCATCGCCATCGAGACGCCGACGCCGGCAAGCACCAACGGCACGACCAGCGCGGAATAGGACACGGACGGAGACCCGATCTCGCTGATCCAGCCGAGCCCGACCGCCTGCATCAGGAGGCCGGTGACGACAAGCGTGCGCTCACCGAATCGGTTGACGACGGCGCCGGCGATCGGCGCCGTGACGAACAATGTCGCGGTCCATGGTATCAGGCGCAGCCCGGCGCCGAAGGCATCGAAGCCGAGCGCGATCTGCAGGAACTGCGGCAGCAGGAATAGCACGCCGTACATCGCGGCGTAGAACAGCACGCTTGCGGCCATGCCGGACGCAAACGGTCTTGAAGCGAACAGCCGCATCGGCACCATCGGGCTTGCAGTACGCAGCTCCCACAGCACGAACATCGCGGCCAGCGCGACGCCGCCGATCAGCGCGCCCGTCGCTTCGGCGCTGGCCCATCCGACGCTATTGCCGCGCAGCAGGCCCCAGACCAGGGCAAGCGCCGCGAGTGCGACCAGTATCAGTCCGGCGATGTCGAGCGGCGCCTTTGGTCCGAAGCTTTCGCGCAGGCGCGTGATCACCAGTGGAATCGCAACGAGGCCGATCGGCAAATTGATCCAGAAGATCCAGCGCCAGCCGAGATGCTCGGTGATGAAGCCGCCGATCGCGGGACCGATGATCAGCGCGCAGCCGGTGATGCCGCTGAAGATGCCGAGCGCGCGGGCGCGGTCCTCGCGGCCGAAGGCGCCGCTCAGGATCGCCATCGCCAGCGGCATCACCAGTGCGGCGCCTGCGCCTTGCAAGGCGCGGGCGGCGATCAGTGCGGCGGCGTTGCCGGCCAGCGCGCAGGCCGCGGATGCCACGACGAACAGCGCGATCCCGATCGCGAACATCCTGCGCCGTCCAAAACGGTCGCCGAGCGCAGCACCGGTCAAGAGCAACACCGCGAAGGTCAAATTGAAGGCGTTGACGGTCCATTGCAGCGTCTCCACCGGGCTGCCGAAATCGGCGCGGATGGTGGCGAAGGCCGTGGTCATGATCATGGCGTCCAGCGCCATCATGAAGGATGCCAGCGCGGTGAGGCCGAGCACCCAGCGCTGCTCGTTGCGCTCTCGAGGGGTCTGCATGGTCCGTTCTCCATTGGCGTGCCGCAGGGTTGCGGCGCGCTTCGCAGGCCAAGACGAACCGGGATGGGCAAAGGATTCGGCCGATAATTATTTTTGCGGGACCGCATCCTTTGGTGGTCCGCAAACGTCCTTGGGTCTGACGTGGCCGGTTCAGGCCGCAGAACCGAGGAGGTTGTGATGAGACGGACCCTGATCAGGTACAAGGCGAAGCCGGAGCTGGCGGACAAGAACGCCGAGCTGGTGGCTGCCGTATTCGCCGAATTGAAGGCGGCCAGCCCGGATGGCGTGCGCTATCTGACCCTGCGGCTGGAGGACGACACCTTCATCCATATGGTCGAGACCACCGCCGAGGACGGCTCGAGCCCGATCCCGGAGCTGGCCGCATTCCAGGCCTTCCAGGACGGCATCCGCGATCGCTGCGCCGAGCCGCCGCTGGTTCGCAGTGCGGTGATTGTCGGCAATTATCGTATGCTGGATGAGCCGTGAACCGACGAGCCTTGAACCAATCCGGCGGAGCCATCATGACGTCACCACCCCGAGCGCCGGCCGCAGCCGAGGTCGACGCGTTGCTGGCGGCGATGCGGCCGAGGCTGCATCGCTACTGCGCCCGCATGGTCGGATCCGTCATCGACGGCGAGGATGTGCTGCAGGACGCGTTGATCAAGGCGGTGGAGGCTGTCGCGTCCGCCGCCCCGATCCAGAATCCCGAAGCCTGGCTGTTCCGGATCGCGCACAACACCGCGCTCGATTTCCTCAGGCGGCGCAACCGCCGGGAAGCGCTGCACGCGCCGGAGGAGGTGGACATGATGGCCGGAGAGCTCGATGATTTCAGTCGCCGCGAGATCGCGGCAGGCAGCCTGCGCACCTTCATGCGGCTGCCGGTGGCGCAGCGCTCCAGCGTGATCCTGATGGATGTGCTGGGCTGCTCGTTGCAGGAGATCTGCGGCATCATGGATTTCAGCCTGCCCGCGGTGAAGGCGGCGCTGCATCGCGGACGCACGCAACTGCGTGAATTCGCCCGCGAGCCTGACGATGCGCCCCGGCCCGGCCTGTCGAGCGATGATCGCATCAGGTTGAACGCCTATGTCAACCGCTTCAACGCCCGCGACTTCGACGCCATCCGCGCCATGATCGCCGATGACATCAGGCTCGAGCTTGTCAACCGGACGCGGCTGAACGGCAAGGCCGAGGTGTCGCGCTACTTCGGCAATTATTCGAAGATCGACGACTGGCACCTGGTGACCGGACAGGTCGAGGGCCGTCCCGCGATCCTGGTGTTCGATCCGGACGCTCTGGACGCGCCGCCGCGATCGTTCATGCTGCTCGACTGGTCGGCCGACAAGGTCGCGACGATCAGGGATTTCCGCCACGCGCCATATGCGATCGACGGCGCCGAATGGGCGGTGGATGAAGGGTAGTGGTCGACGTCCCGCTACCGCGTCTTTCCGCCGAATTCGCCGTTGGCAATCCGCGTGATGCGACTGCCGGCGGCGGCCGGTGCGCTGCTTCGCTGAAACATGCCGCCGCTGCTGTCGCTCGGCAGCGGCGGCGGTTCTTCGACATAGCCGCCACCCCGCCAGACCAGCAGGACGATGTTCATCGCGCCATTGACGGCCGCGCCGACCACCGTTTCGGTGTGATGATAGGTCAGCGCATATTCGGGAAATCGTCCGGCAATGGCCTTGTCAAGCATCAGGAGCGCGATCCATGCCGTCATCACGCAGACCGGATCCCATCCCATGTCACGCACCCGCATCGACTGCAGCATGAAGCAGACGACGAGCATGCCATAGAAGGAAATGACCAAGGCGGGGCTGTTCGACGCCTGCGCCAGCAGCACGTCCATCCTGCCGCTCGGGACGTTGCCGGTGATGCCGTAGACCAGCATCACGAAGCCGAAGCCCACCGCGAGGCTGCACAAGAAGAAGGCCAACCGGCCCATCCGGGCATTGAAGCCGAAGATGTAGTTCAGCATGTGACGCACCCCTTTGGCGGCAGCGTCGCCCGGTGATGCTTTCCGGACCATGAAGCGCGCGGGCGCTTGTCGACCGGTGGTTTCCGGGTGCTTTACCGGATCGCTAAAGCCTGCTGCATTGCGGTGCCTCGGGGCTGCCCCCTGCGACAATCCGTTGCTTGCGCAACCGGCATTATATTTCTTGCCATGGTCGATTTTGACGAATTATGATGCACGGTGCTGGGGTATGCGCCGAAGGTTCTAATGCAGTGCCGTCGGTTCATGCTTGCTGCACACTTGCGATATCGCGCACAAAACACACAGAACGACGCGCGGAAAGCGTGACCCACGGGCGCTCGTGATCGAGCCCGGCGGGATCTTTGGTTGAGGAGGGGAGTGAATATGAAAAAGGCATTTTGGCTGGCAGGCGCCATGAGCCTAGGGCTGGCTCTGGCGCTCGCGCAGCCCGCGACGGCGGCTGACAGCGTCAAGATCGGCTTCGTCTCGACCTTCAGCGGGCCGACCGCCGTGATCGGCAACGACATGCGCAATTCCTTCGAGCTCGCGCTCGACCATCTCGGCCGCAAGATCGACGGCAAACCGGTCGAGGTGATCTACGAGGACGACCAGCAGAAGCCCGATGTCGGCAAGCAGAAGACCGAGAAGCTGGTGCAGTCCGACAAGGTCGATTTCATCGTCGGCTACATCTGGTCGAACGTGCTGCTGGCGTCGCTGAAGACCGCGGTCGACTCGAAAACCTTTCTGATCTCGGCCAATGCCGGTCCGTCGCAGCTCGCCGGCGAATTGTGTTCGCCCTACGTGTTCTCGACCTCCTGGCAGAACGACCAGACGCCCGCCGCGATGGGCCTCTACATGAACCAGAAGGGCGTCAAGTCGGTGTTCCTGATCGGCCCGAACTACGCCGCCGGCAAGGACATGCTCGCGGGCGTGAAGAGCACCTTCAAGGGCGAGGTGGTCGGCGAGGAATACACGGTGTGGCCGAGCCAGCTCGACTTCTCCGCCGAGCTGACGAAAGCGCGCAATTCGAAGGCCGAATCGATCTTCGTGTTCTATCCGGGTGCGGCCGGCGTCCAGTTCCTGAACCAGTACGCTCAGGCCGGCATCAAGGCGCAGATCCCGCTCTACACCGCGTTCACCATCGACGAATTGTCGCTGCCGCTGCAGAAGGACAACGCGATCGGCATTCCCGGCGCGCAGGAATGGGTCAACGATTTGCCGAACGCCGAGAACAAGAAATTCGTCGAGGACTATCGCAAGAAGTACACCGGCCTGCGCCCGACCTATTACGGTGCCCAGGCCTATGACGCCGCCCAGCTGATCAACAGCGCCGTCGTCGCGGTGAAGGGCGACCTCACCAAGAAGGACGCGATGAAGGCGGAGATGGAGAAAGCCAACTTCAAGTCGCTGCGCGGCCCGTTCAAGTACGGCAACAACCACATCCCGATCCAGAACTTCTATCTGCAGGACGTGGTCAAGGATGCCGACGGCCAGCTCTCGCTGAAGACGGTCGCGACCATCGTCAAGGACGACCAGGACAGATTCCACGACAAGTGTTCGATGAAGTGATCCTTGTAGCAATTTCTGCCGGTGCATGATCTGCCGAAACGTTGAGCTTTCTCATTGGCGATCGTGCATCCAATAACAATAAGCGGCGGCGCATGCGCGCTGCCGCTGTTTTGTTTCAGCCCGATATGAAGGATCCATGTATCTCGTCGTCGAACAACTGCTGAACGGCCTGCAATTCGGGCTCCTGCTGTTCCTGCTGGCAGCCGGCCTCACGCTGGTGTTCGGCATCATGGACTTCGTCAATCTGGCGCACGGCTCGCTCTACATGATGGGCGCCTATTTCGCGGCGACCTTCGTGGCCTGGACCGGCAGCTTCGTGCTCGGCGCGCTGATGGCGCTCGGCGCCACGCTGCTGCTCGGCATCGTGCTCGAATATGTCGCGCTCAGGCATCTCTATGGCCGCGACCATCTCGACCAGGTGCTGGCGACGTTCGGCCTGATCCTGTTCTTCAACGACGCCGTGCGGTTGATCTGGGGCCCGGCCGGCCTCGCGCTTCCGCTGCCGGCCTGGCTCACCGTGCCGGTGCAGATCATTCCCGGCGTGTATTACCCGGCCTACCGGCTGATGATCATCCTGGTCGCGCTCGCGGTCGCAGCGCTGCTCTATCTCGTCGTGATGCGCACCCGCGTCGGCATGCTGATCCGCGCCGGCGCCTCCAACCGCGAGATGATCGGGGCGCTCGGCATCAACATCAAGCTGCTGTTCACGCTGGTGTTCGGCCTTGGCGCCGCGCTCGCCGGCCTCGCCGGGCTGATGCAGGCGCCGATCCTCACCGTGCAGATCGGCATGGGCGAGAACATCCTGATCCTGGCCTTCGTCATCATCGTGATCGGCGGCATCGGCTCGATCCGCGGCGCCTTCATGGCCGCGCTCTTCGTCGGCATCATCGACACGATGGGCCGCGCCTTCCTGCCGGACCTCTTGCGCAAGGTGCTGAGCGGGGCGGCGGCCTCGACCGCGGCGCCGGCGCTGTCCTCGATGCTGATCTATCTCCTGATGGCCATCATCCTTGTGCTGCGGCCCGAGGGCCTGTTCCCGGCGGCCAAACGATGAAGCCCAAGCTCAACGCCTCCAATGCGGTCGCGGCGCTGGTGTGCGCCGCCCTGCTGCTGCTGCCGGTCTATTCGGCCGCCACCGGCAACATCTTCATCCTCACGCTGTTCACCCGCATCGTGATCTTCGCGCTGGCGGCCGCCAGCCTCAACCTCATCATGGGCTATGGCGGCATGATGAGCTTCGGCCACGCCGCCTATCTCGGCATCGGCGGCTATGCCGTCGGCATCCTCGCCGCCGAGGGCATCGGCTCCGGCTTCATCCAGTGGCCGGTGGCGCTTGTGGTCTCCGCATTGTTTGCGCTGGTGATCGGCGCGCTGTCGCTACGCACCCGCGGCGTCTACTTCATCATGATCACGCTCGCCTTTGCGCAGATGGCCTACTACATCGCTTCCGGCCTGTCGCGCTACGGCGGCGACGACGGCCTTACCGTGTACAAGCGCAGTGATTTCGCCGGCCTGATCAACTTGTCGGATCGTAACCAGTTCTATTATCTGTGCCTGGCCTGCCTGTTCGGCGGCCTCTATCTGATCTGGCGCATCGTCAATTCGCGCTTCGGCCTCGTGGTCCAGGGCGTCCGCTCCAACGAGCAGCGCATGCAGGCGATCGGCTTCCACGCCAATCGCTACCGCCTGGTCTGCTTCGTCATCGCAGGCACGATCTGCGGCCTTGCCGGCGCGCTGCTCGCCAACAACACCGACTTCGTCAGCCCCGCCGTGATGTACTGGACTCGCTCCGGCGACTTGATGGTCATGGTGATCCTGGGCGGCATGGGCTCGCTGTTCGGCCCCGTCGTCGGCGCGATCGTCTATCTCCTGCTCGAGGAGCTGCTGTCGCAGTTCACCGAATTCTCGGGCCTGATCCTGGGGCCGGTGCTGTTGCTGATCGTGCTGTTCGCGCGCGGCGGCATCATGGGCCTGCTCGGGAGGATGCGCCGTGCCTGATTGCTTGCTCCGCGTCGACAATCTGGTCCGCCGCTACGGCGGCATCACCGCGACCGACAACCTCTCGATGGAGGTGGTCCCGGGCGAACTGCACGCCATCATCGGCCCCAACGGCGCCGGCAAGACCACGCTGATCAGCCAGCTCACCGGGCAAGTGATGCCGAATTCCGGCACCATTACTTTCGCCGGCCGCGACGTCACGGGCCTGCCGTCCTACAAGCGCTCCAGGCTCGGACTGGCGCGCTCGTTCCAGATCACCTCGCTGCTGAGGGATTTTTCCGCGATCGACAATGTCGCACTCGCCGCCCAGGCGCATGACGGCCACTCGTTCCGCTTCTGGGGCAATGCACGCAAGGAGCGGCATCTGCGCGACACCGCGCGCGCGGCGCTGGAGCGCGTCGGCCTCGGCAAGCGTGCCGATATCGTGGTCTCGCAACTGAGCCATGGCGAGCAGCGGGAGCTCGAGCTCGCGGTTGCGCTCGCCACCAGGCCGCAGCTTCTGCTGCTGGACGAACCGATGGCCGGGCTCGGCGTCACCGAGTCGGCGCGGATGGTCGCGCTGCTGAAGGAGCTGCGCAAGGAAGTGACCATCGTGCTGGTCGAGCACGACATGGAGGCGGTGTTCGCGCTCGCCGATCGCATCACGGTGCTGGTCTATGGCCGCGTCATCGCCTGCGGCACGCCCGACGCGATCCGCAAGGACGAAGAGGTCAAGCGCGCCTATCTCGGCGAGCAGCATGCGGTGACGCGCCATGGTTGAAACGAAAGCGGCTGACACTCTGCTCGAAGTCGACGCGATCGAGACCTGCTATGGCCTGAGTCAGGTGCTGTTCGGCCTGTCGCTGCAGATCAAGTCGGGCGAGATGGTCGCGCTGATGGGCCGCAACGGCATGGGCAAGACCACCACCATCCGCTCGATCATGGGCCTGACGCCGGCCCGCGCCGGCGGCATCCGCTTCGCCGGCGAGGCGGTGCGCGGGCTGCCTTCGTACAGAATCGCAAAGCTCGGCATCGGCCTCGTGCCGGAGGGGCGCCAGATCTTTCCGAACCTGACGGTGCGCGAAAATCTCGTCGCCGCCTCAGGCAATCGATTCGGCGTCTCCGATCCGTGGACGCTGGAAAAGATCCACGCGCTGTTTCCGCGGCTCGCCGAACGATCAGGCAATATGGGCGTCACGCTGTCCGGCGGCGAGCAGCAGATGCTCGCGATCGGCCGCGCGCTGATGACCAACCCGAAGCTCCTGATCCTCGACGAGGCGACCGAAGGCCTTGCACCCCTGATCCGCGACGAGATCTGGAACTGCC
The DNA here is from genome assembly GCF_054056355.1 of Bradyrhizobium sp. USDA 3364. Classification (NCBI taxonomy): domain Bacteria; kingdom Pseudomonadati; phylum Pseudomonadota; class Alphaproteobacteria; order Hyphomicrobiales; family Nitrobacteraceae; genus Bradyrhizobium; species Bradyrhizobium sp. USDA 3364. Next base: position 1,873,498 of record NZ_JBSRYG010000002.1, on the reverse strand, counting down.
TGTCGATGCTGAAGGGGCGCGGGCAGTCGGTGCTGGTGATCGACAAGAACGTCGGAAACCTCGCCCGCATCGCCGACCGCCACTACATCATCGAGCGCGGCAAGACGGTGTGGAGCGGGACCAGTGAGCAACTGATCGCCGAGCCGGATCTGCAGCACAAGTATCTGGGGATTTGATCGGGGACGGTGCGCTCGCACCATATTCGACGTCGTCCCGGCGAAGGCCGGGACCCATATGTGGACGGCCCCCGTGGCACAAGAGGTTTCTGGAACTGGTCGGATCGCTGTCATCCATATGTCCGGCCTGTTTGATGCGGTCGGATTGACCGCTGGGCCAAGATGGTTTCCGCGACGCGAGTGCCAAACAACCTGGCGACCTTCTGAAGGCCAATGGGTCCCGCGGCTTGTCTCGCGTGCTGGATCGATCGATCATTCCATCTGCTCTTGCAGCTCCGGTTCGGCCGGCGAGTGCAGCGTCCGGCCGGCCAAACTCTTAGGTGACGATTGCCGGCGCGGCATTGATCCGTGCGGCGTCGTAGTTCTCGCCCGTGACCATCAGCTTCCAGGCGATGCGGGCAACCTTGTTGGCGAGCGCCACCGCCGCCAGCTTCGGCGGCTTACGCTTGAGCAGCGCAACGAGCCAGCGCGAGGGCTGGCCGCGTCCGAGCCTTGCTTGCCGGATCACCGCAGTGGCTCCTGCCACGAGCAGCCGACGCAGGGTCTCGTCGCCGGCGCGGGTGATCTTGCCGAGCCTGGTCTTGCCGGCGGTGGAATGGTCTTTGGGTGTCAGGCCGAGCCAGGCCGCGAACCACCGGCCGGAGCGGAACGCGTGCGGGTCGGGGGTCTTCATCACCAACGCCGTCGCAATGATCGGACCGACCGAGGGGATCTGGGCCAGACGGCGGCTCGTGGCGTTGGCCCGGTGCCAGGCCAAAAGCTTGGCCTCGATCGTCTTCAGTTCGCCCTGCAGCTGCGTGTAGTCGCGGCCCTGCATGGCGAACAGCTCACGCGCCAGCGCCGGAAGGCTCTCGTCCTGCGCAATCCGTGCCAGCAGCGGCTCGATCTTGTCCAGTCCCTTGGCGGCGATCAGGCCAAACTCCGCCGCATAGCCGCGGATCGCATTGCTGAGCTGGGTGCGGCGGGCGATTAGCCCGTCGCGGACGCCCGTCAGCATCAGCGCGGCCTGCTGCTCGGCGCTCTTCACCGGCACAAACCGCATCCGCGGCCGGCTCATCGCTTCGCACAGCCCGTCCGCGTCTCGCCCGTCATTCTTGTTGCGTTCCACATACGGCTTCACCAGCTGCGGCGCCATCAGCTTCACCTCATGGCCGAGCTTGCCAAGCTCCCGAGCCCAGTAATGGGCCGCACCGCACGCCTCCATCCCGACCACGGTCGGCGGCAGTTTGGCAAAGAACTCCAGCACCTGCTTGCGCGACAGCTTCTTGCGCAACACCGCCTGCTCCGCCGCATCAACCCCATGCAGCACAAAAATATGCTTCGACGTATCCATTCCAATGCGGATAATCTCTCTCACGGACGGCTCCCTTGTCTGAGATTTGCAACAACCTCATTCTGGCACACTGATGCCGTAGGGGGCCGTCCACCCCATCAACCACAAATGCTGCTTGTTGCGCGATGTTGGAACGACCAGTCCCGCTCACAATACCGCCGCGGCGTATGGGTCCCGGCCTTCGCCGGGACGACGAGAAGGGGCCACGTCAAAACATCTCGAAATATTCGCGGTGCTCCCAGTCCGACACCTCGGCCTGGAAACGCTCGATCTCCGCATTCTTGATGAAGACGTAATAGTCGACGAACTCCGGCCCCAGTGCTTGGCGGAAGAACGGATCGTCGTTGAGCGCGAACACGGCTTCGCGCAGCGACTTCGGCAAGAGCGCGGCCTTGGTCTCGTAGGGCGTGTCGGCGGACGGGCCGGGATCGAGCTTGCGGTCGACGCCGTCGAGGCCGGAGAGGATCTGGCTCGCCATGTAGAGATAGGGGTTGGCGGCCGGCTCGCCGATCCGGTTCTCCAGCCGCGTCGCCGGATCATTCGCGCCGCCGAGCACGCGGATCATCACGCCGCGGTTGTCGCGGCCCCAGATCGCGCGGTCCGGCGCCAGCGAATAGGAGCGGTAGCGCTTGTAGCCGTTGATGGTCGGCGTTGTGAACACGGTCGAGGCCCGCGCGTGCTCGATCAGGCCGGCAAGCCAGGCGCGGCCGAGCGGGCTGAGCGGCTCGCCGCTCTCCTTGGCCATGAAGACGTTCTCGCCGCTGGCCCGCGACACCAGCGACTGGTGCAGGTGCCAGCCGCTCGCGAACACGTTCGGCAGTTTCGGCCGGCACATGAAGGTCGCGTGGTAGCCGTGCCGGCGCGCGATCTGCTTCACCGCCGAACGAAACAGCACCATGGTGTCGGCGGGCGCAAGACCCACCGTCGGCGCGAAGGTGAATTCGCACTGGCTCGGGCCGAACTCGACCTCGACCGTGCGCAACGGCAGGTCGAGCGCAATGATGTCGCGGCGGATGATCTCGAGCGCCGGCTCCATCTGATCGTAGCGCTGCTCGGTGAGGTACTGATAGCCGTGCGACAGCAGGCTGACCGATGGCGGCCGTCCGGGCTGGCCGGCATCCTCCGGCGCCATATGCGCGTCGTCGAGCTTGAACAAATGGAATTCGACCTCGAGGCCGGCGACGAAATCGTAGCCGCGGCCTCCCAGCTGATCGAGCACCCTGCGATAGAGGTTGCGGGTCGCGAACGGCACCGGGCGGCCGTCGCTGAAATGGAGATCACACAGCAGCCAGCCGGTGTTTTGCGCCCAGGGCAGCACGCGGAAGGTGGTGGGGTCGGCGACCATCAGCACGTCGGCCGCGCCCTCCATCTCCTTCATGCCGAAGCCGCCGCCTGATGTGAACACCGGAAACACCGTCTTGTGCGAGGTGTCCTTGGCGAGCATCGTCGTGGTGATGGAGCAGCCATCTTCCAGCGAGCGCACCGCTTCGCTCGCGATCAGGGTTTTGCCGCGCAGGATGCCGTGCTGGTCGGGGAATGAGAGCCTGACGACCTCGAGGTTCTTCTCCTCGACGATGCGGCGGAGGCGATTTGCGGCCTCCTTCTGCTCATCCGACCACAAGCCGTGACGCTCGACGAAGCTCAAGGTGTCACTCCTCTCTCAGTCGTCATTGCGAGGAGCAAAGCGACGAAGCAATCCACCTCTCCACAAGCGGCGCGATGGATTGCTTCGCTGCGCTCGCAATGACGGGAGGACATGGTCACTCCGCCGCCGTCAGATGCTGCACCTTGCCGGCGATCTCGCGCGGCACGGGAGCGGCCCACGGTGCGCCGCGGCGGCGCTTGACGTCGACTTCCATCCAGTAGAGCTCCCAGCCCAGCGTCGGCCCGATGCCGTCCATCGTCGCCGGGCCCTGGATGCTGCGCGCGGAGGCCTCGTCGAGGAACAGCATCGGCTTCTCGCCGCCGCCAACCTTCTCGATCTCCTGCCGCAGCAGGCGGCGATATTGCACGATCGCCTTGTCGCTCTGGCCGAGATGCTCGTTGGTGCGGTCCTGGATCGCCCCCATCGATTCCACCGCCCACTGGTCGTGGACGTTGATGTCGGTGCCCATGCCGGTATAGGTCTCGGTCGCCTGCTCGTGCGGATCGAAGCCGTAGTCGTTGCTGCGGTTCTTGCGCGATTTGTAGTCGGGCAGCGTGTAGAGCTCGAGCCGCTGGTCGCGCATCTTCTGCTTGTCGACCGGCGCCGCGTAGCTGGTGAAGATCGCATACCAGTAGCAGTTCTCGTCATCGACCGGCACGTGCCACTGCGTGATCGTCATCTCGGTCGACATCGGGATCACGAAGCCGTGCGGGAACAGCTGATTTGTCACCCGCACATGGGTGCTGGTGTCATCGAGCTGGCGCAGCGCGATCAGGCGCAGGCCGTATTCGGTGTGCTCGACATTGATGATCGGGCGATCATATTCGCGCAGGATCTTGGTCATCGGCATGTCGCTGCCGGCCGAGGCGCCGCGGAACTGCTTGCCGTAGGCGGCCGAGGTGTCCTCGTCCTCGAAGAAGCGGTGCAGGAAGGAAGCGTGCGCCGGGTCGATGCCGACCTCGAGCGCCTGCAACCAGTTGCAGTTCATGTGGCCCTTGAACGCGAACGTATGGCTTCCGGGCGCGACGAAGCAGTCGAGCTCCGGAAATGCCGGTGGGGTGCCTTCGCCCAGGTAAGCCCACAGGATGCCGCTCTTCTCGACCACCGGATAGGAGCGCTGCCTGATGCCCTTGCAGAGCTGCGAGCCGGCAGGCTCGGCCGGCGTCTCGATGCACTGGCCTGAGGTGTCGAACAGCCAGCCATGGAAGGCGCAGCGCAGCCCGCCATTCTCGAGCCGGCCGAAGGCGAGGTCGGCGCCACGATGCGCGCAGTGCCGATCGATCAGGCCGTAGCTGCCGTCCTCGCCGCGAAACAGCACCAGGTTTTCCCCGAGCAGGCGCACCGGCCGCACCGGGCGCGGTCCTTCCAGCTCGTCGACCAGCGCCGCCGGCTGCCAGTAACTTCGCATCAGCTTCCCACAAGGGTCCTTGCGGCCGGTGCGGGTGATCAGATCGTTCGCTTCCTGGCTCATCATGGCGGCGTCTCCCGGACTTGGATTTGTTCGCCTATTGAACGAATGTGCGAATTATGCCATGTCTAATTCGGACAGCAAGCGCAGTTTTTGAACCGTTCAAAGCCGAAATCCCCATGCCCAAGCTGAAACGGACCAACCAGGACGAGCGCGCCACCGATTTCGTCGAGGCGCTCGATCGCGGACTGCGCCTGCTGCAGGTGTTCGGCACCGTCACGGGTCCTGCGACGCTGAGCGATCTGGCGCGCGCCGCCGATCTGCCGCGCGCCACCGCGCGCCGCATCCTGTTCACGCTTGCGCATGGCGGCTTCGTTTCAACCGACGGCAAGCTGTTTACGCTGACCCCGCATGTGCTGACCTTGGCGGGCTCGTTCCTGCAATCCAACCAGGTGGTGACGGTGCTGCAGCCGGTGCTCGATCGCATCGCGACTGCGGCGCAGGAGATCGCCTCGCTCGCGCTGCTCGACGGCGACGACGTCGTGTTCGTCGCGCGCTCGAGCCCGACGCGGGTGTTCTCCGCCGGTCTCGACATCGGCTACCGGCTGCCGGCGTTCTGCACCTCGGTCGGCCGAGCCATGCTCGGCCGGCTCGGCGATGCCGAGCTCGCGGCGCGGCTGAAGGCGATGCGCCGCGATCCGGTGACGCCGCAGACGGTCACCGATCCGAAGAAGTTGCTCGCCACCATCATCGCCGATCGCGCGCTGGGCTACTCACTGGTCGATCGCGAGGCCGAGCCGCATTTCCGCTCGATCTCGGTGCCGGTGCATCGCTATGACGGCACCATCGTCGCCGCCATCAACATGGGCGCGCATGTCGATCGGGTGCCGGCCAGGGAATTGATCGATCGCTTCCTGCCGCTGCTGCGGGAAGGGGCGGAGGATGTGAGGAGCAGGCTGCTGTGAAGGCTTCCCACGTCGTCATTGCGAGGAGCGATAGCGACGAAGCAATCCATGCATCCGCGCGTGTGGAAGGATGGATTGCTTCGCTTCGCTCGCAATGACGGGGACAGAGTGTGCTGTAGGATTACAGCGCCGCGCTGCGCAGTCCGAAACTGCGCGCCTCGTTCTGCAGCACCGGCCGCACGGAATCGATCAGCCGCGCTGCTGCGGCGTCGACCGAGAGGCCGGCGGTGTCGACCACCGCTGATGCGCGTGCATAGAGCGGCTCGCGGCTGACCAGGATGTTGCGCAATTCCGCCATCGCCGAGCGGTCGTCGGCCATCGGGCGCAGATCGCCCTGACGGCGGACGCGGGCCATGTGCTCCTCCGGCTCGGCCTTCAGCCAGATCGTGTAGAACGACGACAGGATCAGGTCGAAGGTCAGCGCTTCCGAGACGATGCCGCCGCCGGTCGCCAGCACCATCAATTCCTTGCGCGCCAAGAGCTGCGTCAGCGCGGCCTGCTCCATGCGGCGGAAGCCTTCCTGGCCGTACAGCGCGATGATCTCGGCAACCGAGAGGCCGTTCTGCGCCTCGATCTCCTTGTTGAGCTCGACGAAGCTCCAGCCGATCTTCTTCGCCAGCATCCGCCCGAGCGTGGTCTTGCCGGCGCCGCGCAGGCCGATCAGCGCAATGCCGGAGAACGAGGCGCGGCGCGGCGCCAGCGGGCTGCTGCCGGCCAGCATGTCCTTGGCCTGCGCGATCTGGTTCGGAGAGGCCTTGCGCAGGAGATCGCGGATCACGGCCCAGTCCGGAACCGGCTCGCTGGACGGAATCAGGTCCTCGAGATGCGCGCCCATCGCGCCTGCGACACGGCGCAGCAGCACGATCGAGACATTGCCTTTGCCGCTTTCGAGCTGGGCGATGTAGCGTTCGGAAATGCCGGAGACCTTGGCGAGCACCTTGCGCGACATGCCGGCCACGCCGCGCATCGTGCGCACGCGCTGGCCGAGCTGCTCGAGGAAGTCGGTTTCCGGATCGTTGGCTGCGGTCATGATCCCCGTACGACGCGCGGGCCTGATTGAATCGGGCCCAGTGGCTTAGGAAACATAGTGCCGATAAGGATTGACAGCAAGCCAACGGAGTGGCTTTGTATGAATTATAATTCTTAAATTCACAGGAGAGGGAAGCGTGGCGCGTCTGGGTCCCAAGGAAGGTCCATGGAGCGGGGCATGACTTATAACGCAGTCTCCTGGCTGCTCGACCGTAACGTCGACGAGGGCCGCGGCGACAAGGTCGTGTTCGACGATACGGTGTCGCAAATCACCTATGGCCAGTTGCAGCAGCAGACCCGGCGGGTCGGCAACATGCTGCGCCGGCTCGGCGTCCGCCGCGAGGAGCGGGTCGCCATGATCATGCTGGATACGGTCGATTTCCCGATCGTGTTCCTCGGCGCGATCCGCGCCGGCGTGGTGCCGGTGCCGCTCAACACGCTGCTGACCGCGGAGCAATACGCCTACATCCTCGGCGATTGCCGGGCGCGGGTGCTGTTCGTCTCCGAGGCGCTGCTGGCGGTCGTGAAGGGCGTCATCGCGCGCATGCCCGACCTCGAACATGTCGTGGTCTCCGGCAAGGATGCGCATGGCCACAAGAAACTGTCGGATGAGGTCGCGCGCGAAGGCGACGTGTTCGCGACCGTGCCGACCCATGCCGACGAACCCGCATTCTGGCTCTATTCGTCGGGCTCGACCGGCATGCCGAAGGGCGTGCGCCATCTGCATTCCAATCTCGCCGCGACCGCGGAGACCTACGCGAAGCAGGTGCTCGGCATCCGCGAGGACGATGTCGGCCTGTCGGCGGCAAAACTGTTCTTCGCCTATGGGCTCGGCAATGCGCTGACGTTCCCGATGTCGGTCGGCGCCAGCACGGTGCTGAATTCAGAGCGGCCGACGCCGGCGGTGATGTTCGCGCTGATGAACAAATATCATCCCAGCATCTTCTTCGGCGTGCCGACCTTGTTCGCGGCGATGCTGAACGACGAGGCAACCAAGGCGCAGTCCGGCGGCAACCGCCTGCGCGTCTGTACCTCGGCCGGCGAGGCGCTGCCGGAATCGGTCGGCAATGCCTGGCGCACGCGGTTCGGCGTCGACATCCTCGACGGCGTCGGCTCGACCGAGCTGCTGCACATCTTCCTGTCGAATGCGCCCGGCGACATCAAATACGGCTCGTCCGGCCGTCCGGTGCCTGGCTACAAGGTGCGGCTGGTCAACGAGCTCGGCGCCGACGTTCCGGACGGCGAGGTCGGTGAGCTGCTGGTCGATGCGCCCTCGGCCGGCGAGAGCTACTGGAATCAAAGGGCCAAGAGCCGCGCCACCTTCGAGGGCGCCTGGACCCGCACAGGCGACAAATACACGCGCGATGCCGACGGCCGTTACACCTTCTGTGGCCGCGCCGACGACATGTTCAAGGTCTCCGGCATCTGGGTCTCGCCGTTCGAGGTCGAGAGCGCGCTGATCACCCATCCCGCGGTGCTGGAAGCCGCCGTCGTGCCGGAGGCCGATCCGGAAGGTCTCTTGAAGCCGAAGGCCTATGTGGTGCTGCGGCCCGAGAGCTCGGCCGAAGGTTTGCACGAGGCGCTGAAGGAGCACGTCAAGCAGAAGATCGGCCCGTGGAAATATCCGCGCTGGATCGACGTGGTCGACAATCTGCCGAAGACAGCGACCGGCAAGATCCAGCGGTTCAAGTTGCGCGACGGTGCGCAATAACATCACTAGGTGTCGTCCCGGCGAAAGCCGGGACCCATAACCACAGGCTTGAATTGTTGCGCAAAAGCCGTTGAACAGCGTCTGTCCAAACAAGCGCCGCGGCGTATGGGTCCCGGCCTTCGCCGGGACGACATATTGGGAAAGCCGTATCATGACGAACCTAAACCCCACCGGCTTTCTCACCATCGACGGCGCCGATCTCGAATACCGCATGATCGGGCCGTCGCCCGAGACCGCGCCGACCATCGTGATGCTGCATGAAGGCCTCGGCTGCGCCGGGCTGTGGGGCGACTTTCCCGAGAAGCTGCAGGCGGCGACCGGCGCCGGCGTGTTTGTCTATTCGCGCGCCGGCTACGGCGCATCGTCGCCGGCAAAACTGCCGCGTCCGCTCGACTACATGCATCGCGAGGCGCTCGACGTGCTGCCGAAGCTGCTCGACCGGATCGGCTTCCGCCGCGGCCTGCTGCTTGGCCATTCCGATGGCGCGTCGATCGCCGCGATCTATGCCGGCGCGCATCAGGATCATCGCCTGCACGGCCTTGCGCTGCTCGCGCCGCACTTCATCGTCGAGGACATCTCCGTGAAGTCGATCGCCGAGATCAAGACGGCGTATGAGACCACCAATCTGAAGGAGAAGCTCGCGCGCTGGCACAAGGACGTCGACAACGCCTTCTATGGCTGGAACGGCGCCTGGCTCGATCCAAAATTCCGCGATTGGGATATCTCCGACTATCTCGCCTATATCCGCGTGCCCGTGCTGATCGTGCAGGGCGCGGACGATCAATACGGCACGATGCGCCAGGTCGAGATCGCCCGGGAGGAGTGCTACTGCCCGGTCGATGTCGCGGCCATCGCAGGCGCCGGGCACTCGCCGCACCGCGAGGCGCCGGCGGTGACGCTGGACGCGGTGACCGAATTCGCCAAGGCGGCGCTGCGCGACGACCCGGCATTGGCGGCCTGAGAGGCTGCGAATGTATCCATCCCTCCGTCATTGCGAGGAGCGATAGCGACGAAGCAATCCATCGCTCCGCATATGCGGGACGATGGATTGCTTCGCTTCGCTCGCAATGACGGGGATGAGGCGTCGTGCACTATCCAGCGCTGGTCTAGCCCATTGGCCGAGCGAACGATTTTCCGGAACATGAAACAAAATGCATGTTTTTGCGTTTTGAACTGGACTAGATCGAAAACATGCACTATTGTGCATGAGAATAACGAGCCTTCGAACGAACAACAGCAAGACAACAGATAAGGGTGGCCCATGGCTGGTGACGATCGCGTCCTTGCAGGCGGGGCGAAGTACATCGACTTCCAGACCGAGCCGTCGCGCTATCGGCACTGGAAGCTCGACGTCGCCGGCGACGTCGCGACGCTGACAATGGACGTCGACGAGAACGCGGGCCTGTTCGAGGGCTATCAGCTCAAGCTGAACTCCTACGATCTCGGCGTCGACATCGAGCTGGCAGACGCCGTGCAGCGGCTGCGCTTCGAGCATCCCGAGGTGAAGGTGGTGGTGATGCGTTCGGGCAAGAACCGCGTGTTCTGCGCCGGCGCCAACATCCGCATGCTGGCGGGTTCGACCCACGCCCACAAGGTCAACTTCTGCAAGTTCACCAACGAGACCCGCAACGGCCTGGAAGACTCCAGCGAGAATTCCGGCCAGAGCTTCATCACCGTCGTCAACGGCACCGCGGCCGGCGGTGGCTATGAGCTCGCGCTCGCGACGGATCACATCATGATGGCCGATGACGGCGCCGCCGCCGTCGCGCTGCCGGAAGTGCCGCTGCTCGCGGTGCTGCCGGGTACTGGCGGCCTGACCCGCGTCGTCGACAAGCGCAAGGTGCGCCGCGACCACGCCGATTTCTTCTGCACCATCGAGGAAGGCATCAAGGGCAAGCGCGCCGTGCAATGGCGGCTGGTCGACGAGATCGCGCCGAACTCCAAGCTCGAGGGCAAGCTCGCCGAGCGCGTCAAGGAATTCGCCGCCAAATCGAAGCGCAACGGCGCGGGCAAGGGGCTCGCGCTGACGCAGCTCGACCGCACCATCGACGACAGCGCGATCCGCTACGGCTTCGTCAGCGTCGACATCGACCGCGCGGCGCGCATCGCCACCATCTCGATCAAGGCGCCGGAAGCCACCGCGCCCGCCGACATCGACGGCATGATCGCGCAGGGGGCTTCGTTCTGGCCGCTGCAGGTCGCGCGCGAGCTCGATGACGCGATCCTGCATCTGCGCATCAACGAGCTCGAGATCGCGATGCTGGTGTTCAAGAGCCATGGCGACCGCGCCAATGTCGTGTCCTATGACGCGTTCCTGGAGGCCAACAAGGCACACTGGCTGGTCAACGAGGTCAGGCATTACTGGAAGCGCGTGCTCAAGCGCATCGACGTCACCTCGCGCACGCTGGTGACGCTGGTCGAGCCCGGCTCCTGCTTCGTCGGCACGCTGGCCGAGCTCGTGTTCGCCGCCGACCGCTCCTACATGCTGATCGGCCAGAAGCAGGGCGACAACCGTCCGCCGCCAGCGATCGAACTGACGGCGATGAATTTCGGGCCGTACCCGATGAGCCACGGCCTGACCCGGCTGCAATCGCGCTTCCAGGCCGACCCGTCGGATCTGGAGCGCGCGCAAGGCGCGATCGGCAAGGCGCTCGACGCCGAGGAGGCCGAGGAGCTCGGCCTCGTCACCTTCGCGCTCGACGATATCGACTGGGACGACGAGGTCCGCGTGTTCTTCGAGGAGCGTACCTCGTTCTCACCCGACGGCCTCACCGGCATGGAAGCCAATCTGCGCTTCGTCGGACCCGAGACCATGGAATCGAAGATCTTCTCGCGCCTCACCGCGTGGCAGAACTGGATCTTCCAGCGGCCCAACGCGGTCGGCGAAGACGGCGCACTGCGCCGCTACGGCACCGGCCAGAAGGCGCAATTCGACATGACACGCGTTTGATTTTGTGTCCCGGGCGCAGCGCGGCACGCGAGTGACGCGCTGCCCGGGACACACATGGACCACGAATGAATGGGTCCCGGCCCTGCGGCGCACCGCTTCGCACCGCGTCCGGGACGCGAAACCCAGCAAGGAGCACGCCATGAACATGAACATCATGAACGTCGATTACTCGACCAAGATTCCGAACAATGTGAATCTCGCCGAGGACCGCCAGGTGCTCAAGGCGCTGGAGGGCTGGCACCCCGGTTACATGGACTGGTGGAAGGACATGGGGCCGGACGGCTTCCAGGAATCGCTGGTCTATCTGCGCACCGCCTATTCGGTCGATCCGCGCGGTTGGGCCAAGTTCGACTACGTGCGGATGCCCGAATATCGCTGGGGCATTCTGCTCGCTCCGCAGGAGGAAAACCGCGTCATCCCGTTCGGAGAAGACTACGGCAAGCCGGCCTGGCAGGAAGTCCCGGGCGAGCATCGGGCGATGCTGCGCCGCCTGATCGTGATCCAGGGCGACACCGAACCTGCCTCGGTCGAGCAGCAGCGCCATCTCGGCAAGACCGCGCCCTCGCTCTACGACATGCGCAATTTGTTCCAGGTCAATGTCGAGGAAGGCCGCCATCTCTGGGCGATGGTCTACCTGCTGCAGAAGTATTTCGGCCGCGACGGCCGCGAGGAGGCCGACGATTTGTTGCGCCGCCGCTCGGGTGACGCGGATTCTCCGCGCATGCTAGGGGCCTTCAACGAGGCGACGCCGGACTGGCTGTCGTTCTTCATGTTCACCTACTTCACCGATCGCGACGGCAAGATGCAGCTGCACTCGCTGGCGCAGTCGGGCTTCGATCCGCTGTCGCGCACCTGCCGCTTCATGCTGACCGAGGAAGCCCACCACATGTTCGTCGGCGAGACCGGCATCACCCGCGTCGTGCAGCGCACCTGCGATGCGATGAAGGAAGCCGGCATCACCGATCCGAACGACATCGCCAGGATCCGGGCGCTCGGCGTGATCGACCTGCCGACCATCCAGAAGAAGCTGAACCTGCACTATTCGCTGTCGCTCGATCTGTTCGGCTCGGAAGTGTCGACCAATGCGGCCAACGCCTTCAACGCCGGCATCAAGGGCCGCTACAAGGAAACCACGATCGAGGACGATCATCAGCTCAAGAACTCGACCTATCCGGTCATGAAGCTGGTCGACGGCCAGATCAAGCTGGTGGACGAGCCGGCGCTGACCGCGCTCAACATGCGGCTGCGCGACGACTACACACAGGATTGCGTCAAGGGCATGCTGCGCTGGAACAAGGTGATCTCGACCGCGGGCATCGACTACAAGCTCCAGGTGCCGAACACCGCCTTCCACCGCCAGATCGGCGAGTTCAAGGACGTTCATGCGACGCCCGATGGCATCCTGATCGACGACGCCACCTGGGCGAGCCGCAAGAACGACTGGCTGCCGTCGACGGCGGACGGCGACTTCATCGCCTCGCTGATGAAGCCGGTCACCGAGCCCGGCGAGTTCGCCTCCTGGATCTCGGCGCCGAAGGTCGGCATCGACAACAAGCCCGGCGATTTCGAGTATGTGAGGATCGAGAGCTGATCCTTTCGAGCACGATCCGGAAAAGTTTGAAGCGGTTTTCCCTCGCGACAAACGCCCAAGGCGTTTGCGCGGAGATCGTGCTCAAACAAAAAACTGGGTCATGATGCGGGATCGCATCATGACGTGACAGTTCCTCTCCTCCCGGAGGGGCCGGAAAGGGGTGAGCCGAAAAGGTCCTGGCTCGCCCCTTTTCTTCTTTGAAAGCAGCGGTTTTTACCCCGCGATCTCCAGTCCCGCGGTCGCGTAGACCACGCCGCCATCGACCGCGATGGTGTTGCCCACCACATAGTCGCCGGCGCGGGAGGCGAGATAGATCGCGGTGCCCGCCATGTCCTCATCGCTGCCGACCCGCCGCGACGGAACGCGTTGGGCGACTTCATCCGCATGATCGCGGGCGGCGCGGTTCATGTCCGACTTGAAGGCGCCGGGCGCGATCGCGGTGACGTTGATGTTGTCCTTGATCAGCCGCGTCGCCATCCGGCGCGTCAGGTGGATCACCGCGGCCTTGCTCGCGGCATAGGAATAGGTCTCCATCGGGTTGACGAAGATGCCGTCGATCGAGGCGATGTTGATCACCTTGCCCGGCCTGTCATGCGAGGCCGCCGCGCGCAGCGGCTTGGCCAGCGCCTTGGTCAGGAAGAAGATCGACTTGACGTTGAGGTTCATCACCTTGTCCCAGCCGCTCTCCGGGAATTCGTCGAAGTCCGCGCCCCATGCCGCGCCGGCATTGTTGACCAGGATGTCGAGCTTCGGCTCGCGCTTGATGATTTCGCTCGCGAGCTTGTCGCAGCCCTCAACGGTCGAGATGTCGATCGGCAGCGCGATGCATTCGCCGCCATAGTGGGCGGTGAGCTCCTGGGCGGTGGCCTCGCAGGGACCTGCCTTGCGCGCGGTGATGTAGACCCTGGCGGCGCCCTGCGCGAGGAAGCCGGCCGCGATCATCTTGCCGATGCCGCGCGATCCCCCGGTCACCAGCGCGACGCGGCCTTGCAGTGAAAACAGATCCTTGAACATGCGCTCCTCCATTGCGTTGCCGATGGTTCTGGGCGCGGCCGCGGATCGAGTCAAGGAGAGGTGGGAGGCGTAGCCCGGATGAAGCGCAGCGAAATCCGGGGCAGAATTATCCGGTCAAGAGGTCGTCCCGGATTGCGCTTCGCTGTATCCGGGCTACGTCCTGACCTCCCCTTGAAAAGGGGAGTCGCTTTGCTCGCAGAGCAAAGCGGGTGGGGATCTGCTCTCTCCTCAGACACCGTCGTCTGTGGCTGACTCCCATCCCGACCTTCCCCCTTTCAGGGGGAAGGAGAAGACGTAGATCTGAGGCGGTGTATCCTACGCGCGCGTCACGCCGCATCGATCCGGCGGAAGCCGTTCCACACCGCGGTGGCGGCGCCGGAGGTCAAGACCGGCAGCAGGCGCGCGTCTTGGTAGTTGCCGTTCAGCGAGACGCGCTGCAGCGCGGTCAGATGGTCGGCGCTTTCGGGAAACAGCATGCCGGGCCGCGTCGTCACCGCGGTCCGAAAGCCGATCGACCTGGCGAGCGCGAATTCGCGCTGGCCGGCGGCGATCCTGTCGCCATAGGGATAGGCGAGATGCAGCGCCGGCCGCTGCAGGGCATCCTCGATCCGCGCCCGGCTGGTGGCGAGCTCGAACGAGGCGATGGTTTCGCTCTGCTTGGCGAGATTGCAATGCGTGATGGTGTGCGCGCCGATGGTGACCAGCGGATCGTCGGCGAAGCCGCGCAGCTCGTCCCATGACATGCACAGCTCGCGTGCGATGCCGGCCTCGTCGACGCCATGGCGGACGCACAGCGCGGAGATCTCCGCCTGCATCTCCTTCTCGCCCGGCAACGAGCGGAGCCAGTCATGCATGCGGCCGAAGGCGGCCTGCTTGGCCTGCGGCGTCGCGGTATCGAGCCGCGTCATTGTACCGTCGATCGGCACCTCGATCGCGGGCGCTGCCGCGATCACCCGCTCCAACGCGATCCACCACAGCTTGCCGCAGCCCTCGGCGAAGTCGCTGGCGACAAAGACGGTGAGCGGCGCGCCGAACTCGCGCATCACAGGCAGCGCGAAATCGCGGTTGTCGCGGTAGCCGTCGTCGCAGGTGAGGCAGGCGAAGCGCCGCGCGAAATTCCGTTCGGTGAGACGGCGATGTGCCTCGTCCATGCTGACAACGTCGACGTCGAGCGCACGCAGATGCGTCAGCATCGCGTGCAGGAAGTCCGGCGTGACCTCGAGATGATGATTCGGCTGGAACGCGTCATCGCGGCGCGGGCGGACATGGTGCAGCATGAAGATGGCGCCGACGCCGGCGAAGATCGGCCGCAGCAGGATATGCGCACCCGAGAAATACAGCGCCTCCATCCCGGCACGGATCACGGTGTTGCGGAGTTGTTTCATGAGGGCGCGGGTCGGCCGATTTGCATTCCGCCGCAAACTTAGCGAAAGACCACTGAAGAAACTGTTATCCCGGTCCAACACGGCGCCCCCGCCATGGCGCTTGATTTGGGGTTTGACAGTCAGCCAAGGGTTTGTTTTCTCTCTGGTTCTCGACCCGCAGGACGCTGGATGCACGGACTTTTCAAGTGGAGTAGCAAGTGGTGGCCGGGGGTGATTCCACTGGTCGTCCTCTGGGGTATCGCGGCCTGGACCTCAACGGCAACGGTCGAAGCGGATCTCGCCGCGCGCTCTAATGCCGCACTCAAGGACACCGTGCTCGACAAGCGCCGCATCAGCGTCGACGGCCGCGACGTGACGTTTGCGGCCAATGCCTTCTCCGAGGACGGCCGTCTCAGCGCGGTGGCGTCGGTCGAGGCCGTGCCCGGCGTGCGCCTGGTCAACGACGAGACCCACCTTGTTCCCGAAGCCAAGCCCTTCGTCTGGTCGGCCGAACGCGACGTCGTGCGGGTCACGCTTGGCGGCAATGCGCCGCTGCCGTCGAGCAAGAGCAAGCTGGCCGAGGCCGCGAAGACCAGTCTCGGCGGTGTCGAGGTGGTGGATCAGATGGCGCTCGCCCGCGGCGCGCCGCAGCGGTTCGATGCTGCGGCGCTGTTGCTGCTCGACCAGATCGGCAAGCTGAAGGAAGGCAAGATCACGCTGACCGACAACAAGATCAATCTCGCAGGCATGGCGCGCGAACTCGGCGGACGCGAAGCGATCGCGGCGGCGCTGAAGAACCTGCCGGAAGGCTATTCGATCGCCGCCAACGACATCAAGGCGCCGCCTTACGTCTTCCAGGCCTACAAGGACCCGGTCGCGCTGACGCTGACACTGACCGGCTATGTGCCCGACAACAACGTGCATGCCGCGCTGGTCGCCGCCGCCGGTCGCAAGTTCTTCAGCGAGAAGGTGGTCGACAACCTCAAGGCCAGCATCGGCGCACCGTCGGGCTTTGCGGCGGCGGTGGTGCCGGCGCTCGGTGCGCTGTCGCGGCTGTCGACCGGGACGCTCGTGGTGTCGGACCGCGAGGTGAAGCTGTCGGGCGATGCGCTCTACGATGCCGCAGCCGGCCAGATCCGCGACGGGCTCGGCAAGGACTTTCCGCAGAACTGGCAGTACAAGGCCGAGGTCACGGTGAAGCCGGCGGCGGCGCCGGTCGATCCCACCGTGTGCCAGCAGCTGTTTTCCGAGATCCTGTCCAAGGGCAAGATCCGCTTCGAGTCGGGGAAGGCCGACATCGTTCCTGATTCCGCCGGTCTGCTCGACCGCTTGATCGAGACCGCGATGCGTTGCCCCAATGCGACGATCGAAGTCGCCGGCCACACCGACAGCGACGGTGAGGAGGCTGCCAACCAGGCATTGTCGGAGCGCCGCGCGCAGGCCGTGGTGGATTACCTCGTGCGCGCCGGACTGGCCGCCAACCGTTTCACGCCGATCGGCTATGGCAGCACGCAGCCGCTCGCCGGCAACGAGAGTGACGACGGCAAGGCGCAGAACCGCCGCATCGAATTCGTGGTGAAGTAGCAATGACCGTGCTTGCGACATTCTTCTGGGGTTGGCTCGTCGGCGCAGCGTTGCTCGGCTTCTGCATGGGCTGGATCGCGGTGGTGCACCGGGCGCAGGGCGTCTCCAGGGTCTGGATCCGTTGGCTGGCCCTGCTCGCCGCGGCGCTGGTGGCGGCGTCGTTCGCCCGGATCGTGCCCGGTCGGTTCGGCTACTGGCTCGATCTGTTCCTGGTGATGTTCGCGCTCTATCTGGTCGGCTGCGCGATCGGCTCCTGGCTGCGCGACTGGGTGGTGTCGCGCAGCAAGCCCGCGAGCTGACCCTAAACCCCTTGATCCATCGGACCTGACCGGCGCCGCCGTGCGCGGCGCGCGCCGCATGCATTTTAGTGCTTGACATCAATACGTACGTACGTATTAAATCGCGGCCATGCCAAAACCCTCTCTCCGCGATGCCATCCTCGATGCCGGCCTGAAGGAAATGTTCCGGACCGGCTATCACGGCACCAGCGTGCGCGACGTCACCGCCGCGGCCGGCGCGCCGCAGGGCTCGTTCACCAACCATTTCCGCTCCAAGGAGCTGTTCGCCTCCGAAGTGCTCGACCGCTACTTCCTTTATGTCCGCGGCCTCGTCGCGGAAGCACTCGGCGACACCACGCTGCCGCCGCGCCAACGGCTCCGCCGCTATCTCGATCTCATCACCGGCAAGCTTGCGCATGACGGCTTCACCCGCGGCTGCCTGATCGGCGATTTCAGCCTCGAGGCGTCGGGCTCGAGCGAGATGCTGCGCGAGCAGCTCGATGAGATTTTCCGGGAATGGCGCGCGCCGTTCGCGGCCTGCATCACTGAGGCGCAGGCGCAGGGCGAGATCGCGTCCGACTTCGATCCCGACGAGCTTGCCGATTTCCTGCTCGCATCCTGGCAGGGCGCGATGCTGCGCATGAAGGTCGAACGCAGCGCGGCCGCGCTCGAACGTTTCAAGACGATCGCATTCCAAACCGTGTTCAAGGAGTTGCCATGACGACATCTGCCGATATCAGCCTGCATCATCGCGCCGTGCTCGGAAGCACGATGGCCTATCGCGAGCTTGGGCGCAGCGACGCGCCGCACGTGCTGTTCCTGCACGGCAACCCGACGTCATCCTACATCTGGCGCAACATCATGCCGCTGACGGCTTCGGTCGGGCACTGCATCGCACCCGACCTGATCGGCTACGGCCAGTCCGGCAAGCCCGACATCGCCTACCGCTTCTTCGACCATGCCGACTATCTCGACGCGCTGATCGACGAGCTCGGCATCACCTCGGCCTATCTCGTCGCCCAGGATTGGGGAACGGCGCTCGCCTTTCACCTTGCGGCACGCCGCCCGCAACTGGTGCGCGGGCTCGCCTTCATGGAGTTCATCCGCCCGATGCGGGACTGGTCCGACTTCCACCAGCACGAGAGCGCGCGGGACACGTTCCGCAAATTCCGCACGCCGGGAGAGGGCGAGGCGTTGGTCCTCGACAACAATGCGTTCGTCGAGCGCGTGCTGCCCGGCTCGATCCTGCGCAAGCTCAGCGAGGCGGAGATGGTGGCCTACCGCGCGCCGTTTGCGACCCGCGACAGCCGCAGGCCGACCTTGGTGCTGCCGCGCGAGCTGCCGATCGCAGGCGAGCCTGCCGATGTCGATCAGGCGCTCACCGCGGCGCATGCGGCGCTGGCGGCATCGACCTATCCGAAGCTGCTGTTCGCCGGGTCGCCCGGAGCGCTGGTGTCGCCGGCCTTCGCCGCCGAGTTTGCAGCAACGCTGCAGCATTGCGCCGTGATTCAGCTCGGCGCCGGTGCGCACTATCTGCAGGAGGATCATCCGGAGGCGATCGGCCGCTCGGTCGCAGGCTGGATCGCCGGTATCGAGGCCGCCAACGCGCAACGCCGCGCGGCATGAGTGGATGGGAGAGCACGCCATGACCGATCTCGCGATCACCTATTGCCGTCCCTGCGGCTATGAGAAGCGCGCCAGGGAGGCCGCCGCGCTGCTGCGCGAGCGCCTCGGGCTCGAGGCGGAGCTGGTGCCCGGCAAGGGCGGCATCTTCGCGGTCACGCTTAACGGCAAAGTGATCGCCGGGCGGGTGAAGGGACATTTCCCGGATGCCGCGGAAATCGTCACCGCGGTGGCTACCGCGCGGGCATAATATGATGCACGGGCTTGCCGATCGCCGTCGCATGACCAATGCGGCGGCGATTTTGCTGCTTGGGCGCCGCGCCGTCGCGCCCGCTCACCGTAGTTTCCCGGATGGCCTTTCGCACCATTCGGCGGGCTAACTGCCGCACGTGTATGTCAAGGCTTGTCGAAGACGGCGAGAAACGCGAATATTTGTGCATCCGATGTCATGAATCATCCCTAATATCTTGAAGATGCGCGTTTTATCGTCGTTTGACGAATTCCACTCCGGTCTAAAACGCGCTACACGGGACAGGACACAGCGAAGCGTCGGCGGGGTTCGCCCGCAAGCCGTCGTCGCGGGATCGCAATTCGAGGTCTAGATGCTGGAAGCAATACGCAGGGCGATGGCGTTTCTGCGCCAGAAGCAACTCCTGCACCGGCTGGGTGTTGTCATCAGCATCGCCGTCATCGGCATCGCCTGCTACGTCCTCTATCACATGCTGCGCGGCATCGACACCAACGAGGTGCTCGAGGCCATCAAGAGCACCGAGCCGCGACAAATCGCGCTGGCGGGACTGTTCGTCACGGCCGGCTACTTCACGCTGACCTTCTACGATCTGTTCGCGGTGCGCGCGATCGGCCACGCCCATGTGCCCTATCGCATCAATGCGCTCGCGGCGTTCACCTCCTATTCGATCGGCCACAATGTCGGCGCCAGCGTCTTCACCGGCGGCGCGGTGCGGTACCGGATCTACTCGGCCTGGGGACTGAACGCGATCGACGTCGCCAAGATCTGCTTTCTCGCCGGCCTGACCTTCTGGCTCGGCAACGCCGCGGTGCTCGGGCTCGGTATCGCCTACCACCCGGAGGCGGCCGCCAACATCGACCAGCTGCCGCCCTGGCTCAACCGCACGGCGGCATTCGCCATCATCGTCGCGCTGGTCGCCTATGTGGTCTGGGTCTGGACCCAGCCGCGGGTGGTCGGCCGCGGCCCCTGGACCGTGACCCTGCCGGGCGGTCCGCTGACGCTGCTCCAGATCATGATCGGGATCGTTGACCTCGGCTTCTGCGCGCTGGCGATGTACGTGCTGGTGCCGGACGAGCCCAATCTCGGCTTCGTCGTGGTCGCGGTGATCTTCGTCTCGGCGACCCTGCTCGGCTTCGCCAGCCACTCCCCCGGCGGGCTCGGGGTGTTCGACGCCGCCATGCTGGTCGGCCTGTGGCAGATGGACCGCGAGGACCTGCTCGGCGGTATGCTGTTGTTCCGCCTGCTCTACTATATTGCCCCGTTCGTCATATCTGTAATCTTGCTGACGTTTCGGGAGGTTATCGTCGGCGCCCGACTCAAACGGCTGCCGCAGGCTGATTCGGGTCCCCGCGCCGAGCCGCATCATGAGGCGGTTCTGGTCCGCAAGCGCGGTGATTCCGGCGTCTGATGACGCGGCCCGATGCCTCCCCGAGGGAAGGTCGATGTGACCGTGCCGGGGCGAGACATGAACCGACGGGAAGAAAGCCGCCGCAATGGCAATTGACGATACGCCGCAGTCCATTTTCTCGCCCTGGCCCGACCGGCTGCGCCATTCCGCGCTGATCCTGCTGGCCGCAGCGCTGGCATTGAGCGTGGTGGTGGCGCTCGGCGAATTGTCGCTGGTGCGCGCCTGTGCGGTGTTCGTCTGCATCGCGGCCGCGGCGCTGGTGCCATGGCGGCTGCATGATGCCGGGACCTCGCGCGAGGACGTCCGCGGCGTCAATCCGGTGGAGGCCGCAGCGGTCAGCGCCGTCGTCGCCGGCATGCCGGATCCGGCCGTGCTGCTCGACCGCGCCGGCCGCGTCATCCATCTCAACGCCGCCGCGGCGCAGCTCGCGCCGGCGCTGCGGCGGAACGAATTGGCGCAATTTGCGCTGCGTTCGCCGGAGATTATCACCGCGTTGCGCGAGGCGATCGCGACCACCGAGCCGCGCCGCGCCACCTACACCGATCACGTTCCGGTCGATCGCTGGATGGAGCTCGTCATCACGCCGGTGCCGGTGCCGACCCAGTTCGGCGGCACCGAGAAGTGCATGCTGATGACCTTCCACGACCTGACGCCGCTGCGCCGGGTCGAGGAGATGCGCGCCGATTTCGTCGCCAATGCCAGCCACGAGCTGCGCACGCCGCTCGCCGCCTTGTCCGGCTTCATCGACACGCTGCAGGGGCCGGCACGCGACGACGCACGGGCGCGCGAGCGTTTCCTCGGCATCATGCACACCCAGGCCACCCGCATGGCGCGGCTGATCGACGACCTGCTGTCGCTGTCGCGGGTCGAACTGTCGGCCCATGTGCGGCCCGAGGCGTCGATCGACATCGTGCCGATCATCCGCCAGGTGGCCGACGGGCTCGAGGCGCTGGCGAGCGAGCGCCAGGTCGAGATCGAGGTCGACCTGCCCCAGACCCCGGTCGCGATCGCCGGCGACCGCGAGGAACTGCTCCGCCTGTTCGAGAACCTGATCGAGAACGCCCTCAAATACGGCGCCTCGGGGGGCCGCGTCATAGTGTCGCTAAGTCAGACCG
Organism: Bradyrhizobium sp. USDA 3364; assembly: GCF_054056355.1. NCBI lineage: Bacteria > Pseudomonadati > Pseudomonadota > Alphaproteobacteria > Hyphomicrobiales > Nitrobacteraceae > Bradyrhizobium > Bradyrhizobium sp. USDA 3364. Next base: position 1,852,054 of record NZ_JBSRYG010000002.1, on the reverse strand, counting down.
TTCCGGGCGCATCGGGCGAGGGGGCCCCCGAAATCCGTGTCCTGGTACGGGATTTCGGCCCCGGCATCGCCCCTGAGCACCTGCCGCGGCTGACCGAGCGCTTCTACCGGGTGGACGTCGGCGACAGCCGCAACCAGGGCGGAACCGGCCTCGGATTATCGTTGGTGAAACATATTCTTAACCGTCATCGCGGGCGTCTGTTGATCGAGAGCGTGCCGAAAAATGGCGCGACTTTTACCGCCTGCTTTCCCCGACCGAAGACCCCGTTGATACCTCAAAGCTAAGCCTTTTCAGCTGCTTAGCTATGTCATCCAACTGTCATCCAACCTTCGTAAAAGCAGCACCGACCGCTCCTAGATGGACCGGCGTGAGCGCGATCGGGCGCATTCGGCGCTTCGCTCACAAGATGGAGACGACCCCATGAATTTCATCAAAGCAATCGTCGCTGCCGGCATGGTCGCCGCTTCGACGTCGGCCTTCGCTGCCGATATCACCGGCGCGGGCGCGACGTTTCCGTTCCCGATCTATTCGAAGTGGGCTGACGCCTACAAGAAGGAGACCGGCAACGGTCTGAACTACCAGTCGATCGGCTCCGGCGCCGGCATCAAGCAGATCCAGGCCAAGACCGTGACCTTCGGCGCCACCGACGCGCCGCTCAAGGCCGAGCAGCTCGAGAAGGACGGCCTCGTCCAGTGGCCGATGGTGATGGGCGCGATCGTTCCGGTCGTGAACGTCGAAGGCGTCAAGTCGGGCGATCTCGTGCTGTCCGGCGAAGTGCTCGGCGACATCTATCTCGGCAAGATCACCAAGTGGAATGACGCGGCGATCGCCAAGCTCAATCCGAAGCTGACCCTGCCGGCCGACGCGATCACCGTCGTGCGCCGTTCGGACGGTTCGGGCACCACCTTCAACTTCACCGACTACCTCTCCAAGTCGAACGCCGACTGGAAGTCCAAGGTCGGTTCCGGCACCGCGGTCGAGTGGCCGGTCGGCGTCGGCGCCAAGGGCAACGAAGGTGTTGCCGGCAACATCAGCCAGACCAAGAACGCGATCGGCTATGTCGAATACGCCTATGCCAAGCAGAACAAGCTGACCTACGCCGCGTTGGTCAACAAGGCCGGCAAGACCGTGCAGCCGACCATCGGCGCCTTCCAGGCGGCTGCCTCGAATGCCGACTGGGCCAAGGCCCCCGGCTACTACGTGATCCTGACCGACCAGCCGGGCGATGCCTCCTGGCCGATCACCGCGGCGACCTTCATCCTGATGCACAAGGACGCGACCGATAAGGCGGCCTCGCAGGAAGCGCTGAAGTTCTTCAAGTACGCCTTCGAGAAGGGCGACAAGGCTGCCGAAGAGCTCGACTACATCCCGATGCCGGACTCAGTCGTCAAGCTGATCGAGAAGACCTGGTCGTCGGACATCAAGAGCTAAGTCTGACGGTTTGAATACGCCTGTGCCGCCTCTCGGGGCGGCGCAGGTTGAGCGGATAAGACCCGGGCTCCATCACAGCGGCAACAAACGCGGGTGAGGCCCGGGGTTCGCGCTCTCGGAGGCGCAAGCCGGAACGACGCCCGGCCTCATATGCGTCCGTAAAGATCGCTTCGGGGCGTGGCGGTTTGTGCAGGTTCAAATAAAAAAGAGGGGATAGGCGTGGCAGACATGGCTGTTCAGGGCGATGTAATGGAAGCCGCGGGACCTTACGATCGCGCCAAGGCCCTCAGCGCCTTCAAGCTCGGTGATCTCACCTTCTACTGGATCACCCGCATCTCGGCGATCTCGGTTCTGCTGATCCTCGGCGGCATCATCCTGTCGCTGATCGTCGGCGCCTGGCCGGCGATGAAGGAATACGGTTTCGCCTTCCTGTGGACGCAGCGCTGGGCGCCTTCGGCCGATCCGCCGGTGCTCGGCGCGCTCGGCCCGATCTACGGCACGCTGATCACCTCCGTCATCGCCATGATGATCGCCATTCCGGTCGGCATCGGCATCGCCGTGTTCCTCACCGAGCTCTGCCCGCAATGGCTGCGCCGCCCGATCGGCATCGCGATCGAGCTGCTCGCCGGCATCCCCTCGATCATCTACGGCATGTGGGGTTTCTTCGTGCTGGGCCCGTTCCTGGCCAACACCTTCCAGCCCTTCATGATCAGGATCTTTGAGGGCGTTCCGGTGCTGGGCGCGGTGTTCGCAGGTCCGCCGTCCTATCTCAGCCTGTTCAACGCCGCGCTGATCCTCGCGATCATGGTGCTGCCCTTCATCACCGCGATCTCGGTCGACGTGTTCAAGACCGTGCCGTCGGTGCTGAAGGAAGCCGCCTACGGCATGGGCTGCACCACCTGGGAAGTCGTCCGCAACGTCGTGATCCCCTACACCCGGGTCGGCGTGATCGGTGGCGTCATGCTGGCGCTCGGTCGCGCGCTCGGCGAGACGATGGCGGTCACCTTCATCATCGGCAACTCGTTCCGCATCTCGTCGTCGATCTTCGCGCCGGGCACCACGATCTCGGCGGCGATCGCCTCCGAATTCGCCGAGAGCGACGGCCTGCACCAGTCCGGCCTGATCCTGCTCGGCCTGCTGCTGTTCGTGCTGACCTTCTTCGTGCTCGCCGGCGCCCGGTTGATGCTGATGCGGCTTGAAAAGAAGGCGGGGAAGTAACGCCATGAACCCGATCTACAAGTCCCGCCGCCGCAGCGACATCGTCATTCGCGCACTCTGCGTCGGTGCGGCGCTGTTCGGCGTCACCTGGCTGGCGCTGATCCTGATCACGCTGCTCTATAACGGCATCGCCGGCCTCAGCGTGCAGCTGTTCACCCAGAACACGCCGCCGCCGGGCTCGACCGATGGCGGCCTGCTCAACGCCATCGTCGGCTCGGTCATCATGACCGTGATCGGCGTCGGCATCGGCGCGCCGCTCGGCCTGTTCGCCGGCACCTACCTCGCCGAGTACGGCAAGCACGACAAGCTCACCTCGGTGATCCGCTTCATCAACGACATCCTGCTCAGCGCGCCCTCGATCATCATCGGCCTGTTCATCTATGGCGCGGTCGTGGTCCCGATGCGCGGCTTCTCGGCGATCGCCGGTGCGCTGGCGCTCGCCGTCATCGTGATCCCGGTCGTGCTGCGCACCACCGAGGACATGCTGCTGCTGGTGCCCAATCCGCTGCGCGAGGCGGCCTCGGCGCTCGGCCTGCCGCGTTCGCTGGTGATCAAGCGGATCGCTTATCGTGCGGCCCGGTCGGGTCTGATCACCGGTGTGCTGCTGGCGACCGCGCGCGTCGCCGGCGAAACCGCGCCGCTGCTGTTCACCGCGCTGTCGAACCAGTTCTTCAGCTGGGATTTGACCAAGACGATGGCCAACCTGCCGGTGACCATCAACAACTTCGTGCAGAGCCCCTACGCCTACTGGAAAGAACTGGCGTGGAGCGGCGCACTGCTCATCACATTCACCGTGCTCGCGTTGAATATCGGCGCGCGTATCCTTGGTGCCGAAAGGGCCGCAAAATGACCGAGCTTTCCGTCTCCACGACTGCCGCGGGCCACGTTCCCCAGGTTCCGCTTCCGGAAGCGCCGCCGAAAGTCACGGTGCGCAACCTCAACTTCTATTACGGCGAGCACCATGCGCTGAAGAACATCAACCTGACGCTGGGCACCAACCGCGTCACGGCGTTCATCGGCCCGTCGGGCTGCGGCAAGTCGACCCTGCTGCGCATCTTCAACCGGATGTATGATCTGTATCCGGGCCAGCGCGCCGTCGGCCAGCTGATGCTGGACCAGACCAACATCCTCGATCCCAAGCTCGACCTCAACCTGCTGCGCGCGCGGGTCGGCATGGTGTTCCAGAAGCCGACGCCGTTTCCGATGACGATCTACGAGAACATCGCATTCGGCATCCGCCTCTACGAGAAGATCTCGAAGTCCGAGATGGACGACCGGGTCGAGAAGGCGCTGCGCGGCGGCGCGCTGTGGAACGAGGTCAAGGACAAGCTGAACGCCTCCGGCCTGTCGCTCTCCGGCGGCCAGCAGCAGCGGCTGTGCATCGCGCGCACCGTGGCGGTGCGTCCCGAGGTGATCCTGTTCGACGAGCCGTGCTCGGCGCTCGATCCGATCTCGACCGCCAAGGTCGAGGAGCTGATCCAGGAGCTCTCCGAGGACTACACGATCGCGATCGTCACCCACAACATGCAGCAGGCGGCGCGCGTCTCCGACAAGACCGCCTTCATGTATCTCGGCGAGCTGATCGAGTTCGACGACACCAACAAGATCTTCACCTCCCCGAGCGATCGGCGCACCCAGGACTACATCACCGGCCGGTTTGGTTGACCGGGCTGAGGAGACAAGCGATGGCTTCTGAACATACCGCCAAGGCATTCGACAGCGACCTGCAGGAGTTGACCCGCCTGGTCGCCGAGATGGGCGGCCTCGTCGAACGGATGATTACCGAATCGGTCGATGCGCTGATCCGTCGCGACGTCGCGCTCGGCAAGCGCGTGGTCGCCGCCGACATCGACATCGACAATCTGCAGCGCGTCATCGAAGAGCGCGCGGTGCTGACGATCGCCCGCCGCCAGCCGATGGCGATCGACCTGCGCGAGATCGTCAGCGCGATGCGAGTCGCCACCGACCTCGAGCGGATCGGCGACCTCGCCAAGAACATGGGCAAGCGCGTCGCGGCGCTGGAGAGCGATTTCCAGCCGTTGAAGCTGATCCGCGGCCTGGAGCACATGACCGACCTCGTGCTGTCGCAGGTCAAGTCGGTGCTCGACGCCTACGCCGCGCACGATCTGCCGGCGGCGATGAACGTCTGGAAGGGCGACGAGGAGGTCGACGCGATCTGCACCTCGCTGTTCCGCGAACTGCTCACCTACATGATGGAGGATCCGCGCAACATCTCGTTCTGCATCCATCTGATGTTCTGCGCCAAGAACATCGAGCGCATCGGCGACCACGCCACCAATATCGCCGAGACCGTGTTCTACATGATCGAGGGCCAGCAGATCACCGACAAGCGCCCCAAGGGCGACATGACGACTTTTGCCACCACGGTGCCGGGTAACTAGGGCATGATCTCCAATAGCGGAAACCGGATTGTCTTCGCGACAAAGCGTTTGCGCGAGGATCGTGCTCGAGAGAAGTGAGCGTTTCGGTTTGCGTCTGGGCAACGGATCACCACAAAGAAAGAACTTAGACCGATGAGCGCACGCATTCTGGTAGTCGAAGACGAGGAAGCGCTGACGACGCTGTTGCGCTACAACCTCGATGCGGAAGGCTACGATGTCGAAACGGTTGGGCGCGGCGACGATGCCGACACCCGTCTGAAGGAGCGCGTCCCCGACCTCGTGGTGCTCGATTGGATGCTGCCGGGCCTGTCCGGCATCGAGCTGTGCCGCCGCCTGCGGGCGCGGCCCGAAACCAAGCAGCTTCCGATCATCATGCTGACCGCGCGCGGCGAGGAGAGCGAGCGCGTGCGCGGGCTTGCTACCGGCGCCGACGATTACATCGTCAAGCCGTTCTCGGTGCCGGAACTGCTGGCGCGGGTGAAGGGCCTGCTGCGCCGCGCGAGCCCGGAGCGGCTGGCGACCGTGCTGACCTATGGCGACATCGAGCTCGACCGCGAGAAGCGCCGCGTGGCGCGCTCGGGCCGTCCGATCGATCTCGGTCCGACCGAGTATCGTTTGCTCGAGTTCTTCCTCGAGCATCCCGGCCGCGTGTTCAGCCGCGAGCAGCTTCTCGACAGCGTCTGGGGCCGCGACATCTACATCGATGAGCGCACCGTCGACGTGCATATCGGCCGCCTGCGCAAGCTGCTCAATCCGGGCCGCGAGCAGGACCCGATCCGCACCGTGCGCGGCGCCGGCTATGCGCTCGACGACCGGTTTGCCAAAGCCGAGCCGCAACCGTAACGGCGGCTGGTGATGTGAGTTGGTTCGCTATCACGTGAGGTGAGCACACTGTCTGGCTCCCTCCCCCCTTGCGGGGGAGGGTGGGGAGAGGGGTGAGCCCCGGGCTGTGGCGTAAGGCGTGTAGCGACGTCCTCAACCGAACCGACGGTGCATTCTTCGCGATCGATAATCAGCGGAGCAAGCGGTACCCCTCTCCCCAACCCTCCCCCGCAAGGGGGGGGGGAGGGAGCCCGACGTGCGTGCTCACCTCACGTCGTGCGCTGCGCTCCATCCGGGCTACGCATCACACAAAAAATCCCCGCTTGCGCGGGGATTTGTTTTGCAGTCCAGGCTAGCTTCCCGAGTGCTACTTGATCTGTGGTTTCGCCGACGGCCGGCGGCGATCGGCGGCGGGCTGGTAGGCGACGCGCGAGTGATGCGCGCAATAGGGCAGGCCGGCGAGCGCCTTGCCGCCGCAGAAGAAGAATTCCGGGCTCGAGGGATCGCCGACCGGCCAGTGACAGGTGGCCTCGTTGAGCTCGAGCAGCGACAGCCGCTGGCTCATCGGCACCACGTTGTCGTAGGAGATCGGATCGGGCTCCATCTCGACCTCGAAGGCGTGCGCGAGCGCGGTGTTGCCGCGCGAGACCGGGCGCGCCACCCGCATCATGTGCTGAGCGGGACGCGCCTTGCGCTGCCGCGGCGCCGCCGTGGAGGGTGCTTTGGCGCGACCGGAGAGGCCGAGCCGGTGCACTTTGCCGATCACGGCGTTTCGCGTCACATTGCCAAGTTCCGCTGCGATCTGGCTGGCCGAAAGGCCAGACTCCCAGAGCTTCTTCAGCTGCTCGACGCGATCGTCGGACCAGGTCAATACCGTCATCGCATTCTTCCTTTCGCATGGCGCCGGCCAGTCATTGGAGCGGCGCTGCGAGCCAAATCTGGACAAATATCCCTGCGGCCAGAATCCCTTAGCCCTCGCCGGGCACGGTGTTGCGCCCGAACGTTTACGCGAGACACGAAGGCTACTTAGAGGGTCCAGTACTGCCGCACGAGATGTCGTACCCGACAGGCCAAACGCTACAATATGGCGTGACTCTGGCGCAAGAGTCCGCGGCCGTGCGTCCACATGTTCCAGCACAGTTAAGCATTGCAATGAGGCTTTTCCACCGCACCGGAATGCTACGGATTGTGTACGCTGCGCATCGCAGGAAGGCCGGCAAACGGCGGCTCCTGGCGATTGACACTGACCCGCCGCAGCATAGAATGTTGGCCACGTGCCGCCCGCAAAGGCGGCCGTTTTGTTTTCCGAAGCTGGCCGTTGCTGCGCTGGCGTCAATGCGCGCGGCAATTGTCGGCCTCAAACCGGCAGTGAACGCCATGACCAACGTTGCCTCGTCGCATCTGCTCCCCGTCTTCGCCCGGGTCGATCTCGGCTTCGAGCGCGGTGAGGGCGCCTGGCTGATCGCAACCAACGGCGACCGCTATCTCGACTTCACCTCGGGCGTCGCGGTGAACGCGCTCGGGCACGCGCATCCGCATCTGGTCAAGGCGCTGCAGGAGCAGGCGACCAAGCTCTGGCACATGTCGAACCTGTTCAAGAGCCCGGACGGCGAGGCGCTGGCCGCGCGGCTCTGCGAGCAGAGCTTTGCCGACTTCGTGTTCTTCTGCAATTCCGGCGCGGAAGCGATGGAGGGCGTGATCAAGCTGGTCCGTCATCATCACTTCTCCAAGGGCCACCCCGAGCGCTACCGCATCATCACCTTCGAAGGCGCCTTCCACGGCCGCACGCTGGGCACGCTGGCTGCGACCGGCTCGGCGAAATATCTCGAAGGCTTCGGCCCGCCGATGGATGGCTTCGACCAGGTGCCGCACGGCGACATCGAGGCGGTCAAGAAGGCGATCGGCCCGCACACCGCCGGCATCCTGATCGAGCCGATCCAGGGCGAGGGCGGCGTACGCTCGGCGCCGCAGGCTTTCTTCAAGGCGCTGCGCGCGCTGTGCGACGAGCACGGCCTGCTGCTCGCCTTCGACGAGGTGCAGACCGGCATGGGCCGCACCGGCGACCTGTTCGCCTACAAGCGCACCGGTGTCACGCCGGACGTGATGTCGCTGGCGAAGGCGCTCGGCGGCGGATTCCCGATCGGCGCAGTGCTGGCGACCGCGCAGGCTGCGGCCGGCATGGCGCCGGGCTCGCACGGCTCGACCTTCGGCGGCAATCCGCTCGCGGTCGCCGCGGCCAATGCCGTGCTCGACGTTATGCTGAAGCCCGGCTTCTTCGATCACGTCCAGAAGATGTCGCTGCTGCTCAAGCAGAAGCTCGCTTCCGTGGTCGACCGCTATCCCGGCGTGCTGGCGGATGTGCGCGGCGAGGGCCTGTTGATCGGCGTCAAGGCGGTGGTGCCGTCGGGCGACCTGATCGCCGCGCTGCGTAGCGAGAAGCTGCTCACCGTCGGCGCCGGCGACAATGTGGTCCGGTTCCTCGCGCCCTTGATCGTGACCGAGGCCGAGATCGACCAGTCGATCGCCTCGCTCGAGCGCGCCTGCGCGACATTGTCGGCGCCGCAGCCGAAGAAGGCGGCCGGATAATGAGCAAGCCGGTGCGTCACTTCCTCGACATCAACGAGCTGCCGCTCGGCGAACTCCGCAACATGCTGTCCGCCGGCGCCGCCATGAAGGCGCGGCTGAAGGCGCATGAGAAGGGCAAGAAGCCGCTCGAGGGTAAGACCTTGGCGATGATCTTCGAGCGCCCGTCGACCCGCACGAGGGTGTCGTTCGACGTCGGCATGCGCCAGCTCGGCGGTGAATCGATCATGCTGACCGGCGCCGAGATGCAGCTCGGCCGCGGCGAGACCATCGCCGACACCGCGCGCGTGCTGTCGCGCTATGTCGATGCGATCATGATCCGCATCCTCAACCATGACGCGCTGCTCGAGCTCGCCGCGCACGCCACCGTGCCCGTCATCAACGGCCTGACCCGGCGCTCGCATCCCTGCCAGGTGATGGCCGACCTCATGACCTATGAGGAAAACCGCGGCTCGATCGAGGGCAAGACCGTGGCCTGGACCGGCGACGACAACAACGTGCTGGCCTCCTGGGCGCATGCCGCCGAGCGGTTCAAGTTCCAGCTCAATGTCGCCACCCCGCCGGAGCTGTCGCCGAAGAAGCCGATGCGCGACTGGATCAAGGCGACCGGCGCGCCGATCATGCTCGGCACCGATCCGGAGGCCGCCGTGCGCGGCGCTGACTGCGTCGTCACCGACACCTGGGTGTCGATGGGCGACAAGGAGGGCGAGCACCGCCACAACGTGCTGCGGCCCTATCAGGTCAATGCCAAGCTGATGTCGCTCGCCAAGCCGGACGCGCTGTTCATGCACTGCCTGCCCGCGCATCGCGGCGAGGAGGTCACCGACGAGGTGATCGACGGGCCGCAATCCGTGGTGTTCGACGAGGCGGAAAACCGGCTGCATGCGCAGAAGGGCATTCTGGCCTGGTGTTTCGACGCGGTCGCGTAGGTGTCTACAACTGTCGTCCCGGCGAAAGCCGGGACCCATACGCCGCGGCCTGTGAAAAAGGCGCAAGGGGAGACGCCTTGTGTCACAACAAGCTCCTGTGGTGATGGGTCCCGGCCTTCGCCGGGACGACGATCTCTCGTTGAGTGAACCCCTTTATTTCATGGTCCGAGACCCCAGATAGAGCGCCATGGTTTCACAATCCCCCGACATCAAAATCACCACCACCGAGGCGCCGGTTCGCGCGCCGTCAGCGGTTCCTGTCGACGATGCCGTGCTGGCCTTCGAGGTCGGCGCGCTGGATTTGCGCGGCCGGCTGACCCGGCTCGGCCCCGCGCTCGACGAGATCCTGCACAAGCACGATTATCCGCCCGCGGTCGGCAAGCTGCTCGGCGAAGCCATCGTGCTGACCACGCTGCTCGGCTCGTCGGTCAAGTTCGAGGGCCGCTTCATCCTGCAGACCCGGACCGAAGGTCCGGTCTCGCTCTTGATCGTCGATTTCCAGGCGCCCGACCGGCTGCGTGCCTATGCGCGCTACGATGTGGCGCGGCTCAAGGACGGGCAGAGTTCGGGTGAACTGCTCGGCAAGGGTCATCTTGCGATGACGATCGATCAGGGCTCCAACACCAGCCGCTATCAGGGGCTGGTGGCGCTCGACGGCGGCGGCCTGGAAGAGGCGGCGCACGAATATTTCCTGCGCTCGGAGCAGATCCCGACCCGGGTGCGGCTCGCGGTCGGCGAGGAGATGCGCGGCGGCGAAGGCGGCAAGCTGCACTGGCGCGCCGGCGGCATCCTGCTGCAATTCCTGCCCAAGGCGCCCGAGCGCGCCAAGCAGGCCGATCTGCATCCCGGCGACGCGCCGGAAGGCACCGTCACGCACTCGGTGCCTGACGATGATGCCTGGGTTGAGGGTCAGTCGCTGATCTCCACCGTCGAGGACGTCGAGCTGATCGATCCCGATCTGTCCGGCGAGCGGCTGCTGTACCGCCTGTTCCACGAACGCGGCGTTCGCGTCTTCACCCCGCAACCGCTGCGCGCGCAGTGCTCCTGCTCGCGCGATGCGGTCTCTGCGATGTTGAAGAGCTTTGCGCCGAACGATCGCGCCGAGATGGTCAAGGACGGCAAGGTCGTCGTGACCTGCGAGTTCTGCTCGTCGGTCTATGAATTCACGCCGCAGGAAGCGGGCGTCGAGTAAAAGGCCTGTCGTGGCCGGGCATAGCCGTCCGACAGGACGGCGTCGCTTCCGCTAGCCTATGACCCGGCCATCCATCACTTCAGAAAAAACTTCGTTTGTCAGGATGGATCGCCGGGTCAAGCCCGGCGATGACGCTTTGTGCGCGTCAGTTCAGCACCCTTTTCCCATCCGGGCTCGGGCTGTCCAGCGAGAACGTCGGCACGTCGATGTCGAAGCGCTCGCCGGCTTCGGTGACCATCTGGTAGCTGCCGGTCATGAAGCCGGAGGCGGTCGGCAGCGGCACGCCGCTCGTGTATTCGAAGCGCTCGCCGGGCGCGAGCACCGGCTGCTCGCCGACCACGCCCTCGCCGCGCACCTCCTGACGGCGGCCGGTGGCGTCGGTGATGATCCAGTGCCGCGTGCGCAGCTGCACCGTTTCCGGGCCCGAATTGACGATCACGATCTTGTAGGACCAGAAATATTCGCGCCGGTCGATAGACGAGCGCTCCGGCATGAAGTTCGGCTCGACGGTGACTTCGATCTGGCGGGTAACGGCGCGGTACATACGGGTCGATCCGATGGTCTTGGTGCGTGATCCGCTTTCGACCGGATCACACGCAAACGGGCACCTATCATAGCCAATTGGTCCGCCGGAACCAATCGCCTGCCAGGCCGTGAAAAGCCGCCCCAGACCCCGGCGCGTTCATCGCGGTTTCAACATAGTTCCGCTCTAAAGCGCGGCCGCATGCCGCCGCACTCTGCGCTTTGTCGGGAAGTCGCGGACCGATATTATCTTTTCAACTGGGCATGCGGGCGTCCGCGGCCGACACGGTGTTTGATGAGCTCGATTGCCGATCCCATAGCCGGTTCGCCGGTGGCTGATGCCAAGACCGACGTCAAGACGGACGCCGAGATCAAGGCGAAAGCCGTGGCGGCGGCACCTGCGATCACGCTGCCGGCAACCGGCGAGCGCGAGCTCCGGCTCGACCTGTTCCGCGGGCTCGCGCTGTGGCTGATCTTCATCGATCATCTGCCGACCAATCTTTTGACCTGGCTCACGATCCGCAATTACGGCTTCTCCGACGCCACCGAGATCTTCATCTTCATCTCCGGCTATACTGCGGCCTTCGTCTATGGCCGCGCGATGCTGGAGGGCGGCTTCGTGATCGCGACCGCGCGCATCCTGCGCCGGGTCTGGCAGATCTATGTCGCGCATGTCTTCCTGTTCACGATCTTCCTCGCCGAGATCTCCTATGTCGCGACCTCGTTCGAGAACCCGCTCTATAGCGAGGAAATGGGGATCATGGACTTCCTCAAGCAGCCCGACGTCACCATCGTGCAGGCGCTGCTGCTGCGCTTCCGCCCGGTCAACATGGACGTGCTGCCGCTTTACATCGTGCTGATGCTGTTCCTGCCGCTGATCCTGTGGCTGATGAAGTGGAAGCCCGATGTCACGCTCGGTCTTTCCGTGCTGCTCTACGCGCTGACCTGGCAGTTCGATCTTTATCTGTCGGCCTATCCGAACGGTTTCTGGGCGTTCAATCCGTTCGCCTGGCAATTGCTGTTCGTGTTCGGCGCCTGGTGCGCGCTCGGCGGCGCGCGGCGGATGTCGCGCATCCTGTCGTCGAACATCACGATGTGGATCTGCATCGTCTATCTGGTCGCCGCGTTCTTCGTGACGATGACCTGGTACGTGCCGCAGCTCGGCCACATCATGCCGAAGGTGATCGAGCAGTGGATGTATCCGATCAACAAGACCGACCTCGACGTATTGCGGTTCGCGCATTTCCTGGCGCTTGCGGCGCTCACCGTGCGCTTCCTGCCGCGGGACTGGCCAGGGCTGAAATCGCCCTGGCTGCGACCTTTGATCCTGTGTGGCCAGCATTCGCTTGAGATATTCTGCCTCGGGGTCTTCCTCGCCTTTGCCGGTCACTTCGTGCTTGCCGAAGTCTCGGGCGGTGCCGCACTGCACGCCTTGATCAGCGTCTGCGGCATCCTCATCATGTGGGGCATGGCGTGGATCATTTCGTGGTACAAGCACTCCGCCGACAAGAGCGCTTCGAAAAAGGGCGCCGCCGGCAACGCCGATCTGGCGGGAGGGGGAGCATGAAGTCCGCACGGACGATGCTGGGCCTGATGGTGCTGGCCGCCACTTTGGCGGCAGCGCCCGCGCGCGCCGGCGACACGCCCGAGCCTGCACCGGCGCCACCCTGCGACGTACCCGCCTATCTGCTGGCAAGCGAGAGCGCGCTGCCGAAGGTCACCGAAGCGGTGAAGGCCAACCAGCCGCTCAACGTGCTGGTGGTGGGCAGCCGTTCCTCGACCATTCCGGGCAACGAGGCGAGCGCCTATCCGGCCGCCATGCAGGCGGCGCTGAAGGAAGCGTTTCCGCAGGCCACCATCGATTTATCCGTAGAATTACAGGGAAAAAGCACCGCCGAGGAGACCGCGGGAACCCTTGTTAAGCTTGTTGAAGCAAAAAAGCCTACTTTGGTTATCTGGCAGACCGGAACTGTGGATGCTATGCGAGCAGTCGATCCCGACGACTTCCGTGCCGCCATCAACGACGGCGTTGTTGCGTTGCGGGGCGCCGGGACTGACGTGGTGCTGGTCAATCTGCAATACAGCCCGCGTACGGAGACGATGATCTCTGCACCGCCATATCTCGACAATATCAAGGTGGTGGCGCAGCAGCACGACGTTCCGCTGTTCGATCGATTTGCGATCATGAAGCAGTGGAGCGATACCGGATATTTTGACCTGTTCAGCACCGCGCATGGTGTCGACCTGGCCAAGAAGGTTCATGCCTGTCTCGGCCGCGCACTGGCGAAATTCGTGATCGATGCGGCCCATCTGGGCCCGGTGCAGCAGAATTAGAGGAAGCAGAGTAAATGCGTTTTGCCTTCCCTTTTGGTTTAGCCGCAGCGCGGAGCTTGTGTGCCGTTGCGGCGCTGGTGCTGCTCGCGCCGCTCGCGGTCGCGCCGTTGTGCGCGCAGACCGGCCAGGCCGACCAGCATGCCGCGTTGTCGTCTGGCGCCAAATCTGAAACGACAAAGGCCGAGGCTGCAAAGCTTGATGAATCGAAGCCCACCATCGTCGCAGCCGAGGCGGCCACCCAGCAGCAGCAAGGCGGCGTCGCAGCAAGCGCGTTCGACAAGGTGAAGCAGGTCGCGAAATCCGCCAGCGACATCTTCCACCGCGTGCCCTGCCATCAGCCCAAGGGCGTGCCCAACACCACCGGCTCGCTGCCGCATGTCGCGGCCAAGCTCGCCGCCGGCAAGCCGGTCGTCATCATCGCGTTCGGCTCGTCGTCGACCCAGGGCTATGGTTCGTCGGCGCCGGAATTCACCTATCCCAACCGGCTCGCCGGACAGTTGCGGCGGCAATATCCGTCCGCCGACATCACCGTGCTCAATCGCGGCAAGGGCGGCGAGGATGCGCCCGAGATGATGACGCGGTTGCAGTCGGAGGTGATCGACGTGCATCCCGACATGGTGATCTGGCAGGTCGGCACCAACGCGGTGCTACGCAACCTCGATCCCGCCGAGACCGCCAAGCAGGTCGAGGACGGCGTGGCGCGCCTTCAAGCGTCCGGCGCCGACGTCGTGCTGGTCGATCCGCAATATTCGCCGCGCGTCACCGAGCGACCCGAAGGCGCGCGCGGCATGGTGAAGCTGCTCGGCCGCATCGCCGCGCTGCGCCATGTCGGTATCTTCCCGCGCTTCGAGGTGATGCGCGACTGGCATGAGAAACAGGCGATCCCGATCAGCGATTTCGTCACCGCCGACGGCCTGCATATGAACGACTGGGGCTATGCCTGCTTTGCCCAGCTGCTCGGCGACGACATCATCCGCTCGGTCGGCGCGATCAAGATCGGCGTCAACGTCCCGGCTGACGTGCGGACCTACCGGCCGATGTGATCGGCGTCTTCCCTTTTTTAGTCCCGTCACCCTGAGGTGGCCGCTTCTTCAGCGGCCCTCGAAGGCCGACGGCCCGGCTGGTGACCGATTCATCCTTCGAGACGCGCTTCGCGCTCCTCAGGATGACGGAGCTGAAAGCTGTTCCCCCAGCTTGACCTCGCCGCGGTAATCCGCTCCCTTGGCGCCTCTGCCAAGCCTCAAGGGAAACGCTCATGTCTTTCGTGCTGGCCATCGATCAGGGCACCACATCGTCGCGCGCCATGGTGTTTCGCAGCGACATCTCCATCGCTGCCGTGGCGCAGCAGGAGTTTCCGCAGCATTTCCCGGCCTCAGGCTGGGTCGAGCACGAGCCGGAGGACATCTGGACCTCGACCGTGATAGTGTGCCGCGAGGCGCTGGAGAAGGCCGGCCTCAAAGCGAAAGACATCGCCGCGATCGGCATCACCAACCAGCGCGAGACCACCGTGGTGTGGGACCGCGCCACCGGGCAGGCCGTGCACCGCGCCATCGTCTGGCAGGACCGCCGCACCGCCGACATCTGTGCCAGGATGAAAGCGGAGGGCCACGAGCCCGCGATCTCGGCCAAGACCGGCCTGATCATCGATCCCTATTTCTCCGGCACCAAGGTCGCCTGGATCCTCGATCACGTGCCGGGCGCGCGCGAACGCGCCGAGCGCGGCGAGCTGTTGTTCGGCACCGTGGACTGCTACCTGCTGTGGCGGCTCACCGGCGGGCGCGTGCACGCCACCGATGCCACCAACGCCTCGCGCACGCTGCTGTTCAACATCCACACCGGCGCCTGGGACGACGACCTCATCAAGCTGTTGCGCGTGCCGCGCTCGATGCTTCCCGAGGTGAAGGATTCCTCCGCCCGGTTCGGCGAGAGCACCGCCGACCTGTTCGGCGGCCCGATCGCGATCTCCGGCATCGCCGGCGACCAGCAGGCGGCGACCATCGGCCAGGCCTGCTTCGAGCCCGGCATGATGAAGTCGACCTACGGCACCGGCTGCTTTGCCTTGCTCAACACCGGCACCACGCCGGTGGCCTCGAAGAACAAGCTGCTCACCACCATCGCCTACCAGCTCAATGGCCAGCGCACCTACGCGCTCGAAGGCTCGATCTTCGTCGCAGGCTCCGCGGTGCAGTGGCTGCGCGACGGGCTCGGCATCATCAAGCACGCCGCCGAGACCGGCCCGCTGGCCGACAAGTCTGACAGCATGCAGAGCGTCTACCTGGTGCCGGCCTTCGTCGGCATGGGCGCGCCGTACTGGAATCCGCGCGTGCGCGGCGCGCTGTTCGGGCTGACCCGCAACACCGGCCCGGCCGAGCTCGCGCATGCGACGCTGGAGAGCGTCTGCTACCAGACCTTCGACCTGTGGGCCGCGATGCGCACCGACTGGCCGGAGGCCAACGCCGCCAACACCGTGCTGCGCGTCGACGGCGGCATGACCGCGTCCGACTGGACCATGCAGCGCCTCGCCGACCTGCTCAACGCGCCGGTCGACCGTCCGATGATCCAGGAAACGACAGCGCTCGGCGCCGCCTATCTCGCCGGTCTCGACGCCGGCGTCTATCCGGAGCCCGCAAAATTCGCCGACAATTGGCGGCTCGAGCACCGCTTCCGCCCGGCGATGAGCGAGGCGACCCGCGACCGCAAGCTCGCCGGCTGGGCCCGCGCCGTGAAGGGCGTGCTCGCGAGCGACGAGGGGGAGTAGTTGCACTCGTGCGGCAGAGTCTTTTCACCTCCCCCGCAAGCGGGAGAGGGGGCGCAGTATCGCTGCGGCTGAAGACGTCTCATAACCAATAACAACCATCGGAGAACAATATGAACACGGATATCAACCGCGTCACCAGACTGCTCACCGCCGCGCTCTGCGCTGCAACACTCGCCGCACCCGCCACCGCACGCGAGAAAGCGAGCCCGCTTGTCGCGGCGCGCGAGATCAAGACCGACGTCGCGGGACTGAAGGCACCAGGCCAGATCCTGGTCGACGTCTGGGGCATTCCGCACATCTATGCCGGCAACGACCAGGACCTGTTCTTCCTGCAAGGCTTCAACGCCGCGCGTGACCGGCTCTGGCAGATCGATCTCTGGCGCAAGCGCGGGCTAGGTCTGTTGGCGAAAGACTTTGGCCCGGCCTATGCCGAGCAGGACAAGGCGCTGCGCCTGTTCCTCTATCGCGGCGACATGAACGCGGAATGGGCCGCCTACGGCCCGAAGGCGAAATCCTATGCGGAAGCCTTCGTCGCCGGCGTCAACGCCTATGTCGCCGACGTCAAGGCGGGCAAGCGTCCGCTGCCGATCGAATTTCGCATCGCGGGCACGATGCCAGATCTCTGGTCGGCGGAAGACGTCGTGCGCGTCCGCAGCCATGGCCTGACGCGCAACGTCGCCTCCGAGGTGAAGCGCTCGCTGGTCGCCTGCGCTGCAGGCCTCGATGCCGATCGCTTCCGCGTCAAACTGGAGCCGGCCTGGACCACCAAGATCCCCGATGGGCTCGATCCCTGCAGCGTGCCGAAGGGCGTGCTCGCGGCCTACGATCTCGCCACGCGCCCGGTCAAGTTCGCCGCCCCGAAGGACCAGAAGGCGGCGCTGGCGCATGATCCCGACCAGTTTTTGGCCGAAGCCGATCAGCAGCGCGACACCATCGGCTCCAACAACTGGGTGATCGCGGCATCGCGCACCGCGACCGGACGTCCGATCCTCGCCAACGATCCGCATCGCGAGCACTCGGTGCCGTCGCTGCGCTACATCGTCGGCCTCAACGCGCCCGGCATCTCCGTGATCGGCGCCGGCGAGCCAGCGCTGCCGGGCATCTCGATCGGTCACAACGACACCATTGCGTTCGGCCTGACCATCTTCAACGTCGACCAGGAAGACCTCTACGTCTACGAGCTCAACCCCGACAATCCGAACCAGTACCGCTTCGGCACCGGCTGGGAGGACATGCGCATCGTGCACGAGAAGGAGGCGGTGAAGGGCGAGGCCGATCGCGACCTCGAGCTGAAATTCACCCGCCACGGCCCGGTGATCTTCGTCGACGCCGACAAGAAGCATGCCTTCGCCGTCCGCTCGATCTGGTTCGAGCCCGGCACCTCGGCCTATTTCGGCTCGTCCGACTACATGACCGCGAAGTCGTGGACCGGCTTCCTCGGCGCGATGCGGCGCTGGGGCGCGCCGTCGGAGAACCAGGTCTATGCCGACACGTCAGGCAATATCGGCTGGGTCGCCGCCGGCAAGACGCCGCGCCGCACCAGCTTCGACGGGCTGATGCCGGTGCCCGGCGACGGCCGCTACGAGTGGCATGGCTTTCTGTCGCTCGACGAACTGCCGAAGCTGTACCAGCCGAAGCAGGGCTTCATCGCCACTGCCAACCAGATGAACCTGCCGGCGGACTATCCGGTAGGCGAGCGCCGGGTCGGCTTCGAATGGGCCGACAGCGCGCGCTGGCAGCGCATCGTCGAGGTGCTGCAGGCCAACAGCAAGGTGACGCTGGCGGATGCGATGGCGTTGCAGAACGACGACACCGGCATGCTCGCGCGGCGCCTCGTCGCGCTCTTGAAGCCGCTCACGTCTGACGATGTCAACGTCAAGAAGGGCCTCGACCTCTTGAAGGCGTGGGACGCGCGCGATGCCGAGGATAGCGCCGCGGCCGCGGTCTACGAGGTCTGGATCGCAAACCACCTCGGCCCGGTCTTGCTCAAGACCACGGCGCCGAAGGCGGCCGAGCTGATCGCGCCGGAAGCCTCCAGCATTTCCGCCATCGTCGGTTATCTCGAAAAGCCTGACGCGGCGCTCGGCAGCGATCCGGCAGCGGAGCGCGACCGCGTGCTGCGCGACAGCCTCGGCGAGGCGGTTGCCGACGTGGCGTCAAAGCTCGGGGATGATGCGTCGACCTGGCGCTGGGGCCGCCTGCATGTCGCGCAGTTCAATCACGCGCTGATGCCTCTCGCCGACAAGGCCACTGCCGTGCAGATGCAGGTCGGCCCGCTCGCTTATGGCGGCGCCGCCAACGTGCCGCGCGCCGCCACCTACCGCCGCTCCGACTATCACCTGACCTCGGGCGCCTCGTTCCGCATGGTGCTCGATGTCGGCAATTGGGATGCGAGCCGCACCATCAACACGCCCGGCCAATCCGGCGATCCCTTCAGCGGCCACTACCGCGACCTCGCACCGCTCTGGGCGACGGGCCAGTATGTGCCGCTGCTCTACAGCCGCGGCGCGGTGGAAGCCGCGACGGCGGAGGCGATCACGCTGACGCCGCGGTGAGGGGGAGCGTACGTCTCACTGGCTGCGCCACAGACTCACTGTCGTCCCGGCGCAGTCCGGGACGACGGCGAATACGCGGCGCTGCATTGCCTCTGCGGCGACATGCGGATATCTCCCGCCGACAACGTAGAGAAAAGGTCGCGCGATGCTGCTGCCCGACGGTTACTCCGACATCCCCCGCGGCAAGATCGCCGCCGTCGTCACCTATCTGGAAATGACCGCACGCCCACTGCTCCGCGATGATCCGCCCGGCGCGTGGCGCCTGCGCAAGGTCGATCCGCCCGCGCTCGACTGGTATCGCGATCTCTACCGCCGGGTCGGCGAACAGTGGCTGTGGTTCACCCGCACCGGGCTGGATGACGCCGATCTCGCCGCGCGCATCCACGCGCCCGGCATCGAGCTCTACGGGCTGGCCGTCGATGGCCGTGATGAAGGCCTGCTCGAACTCGACTTCAGCGAGCCCGGCAATTGCGAGCTGCTCTATTTCGGCGTCACCGCAAAATTCATCGGCACCGGCGCCGCGCGCTTCCTGATGAACCGCGCCCTCGAGATCGCCTGGTCGCGCGATATCGGCCGTTTCTGGGTGCACACCTGCACCTTCGACCATCCCGCAGCCGTCGCGTTCTACCAGCGCTCCGGCTTCCGTGCGTTCAAGCGGCAGATCGACGTGGCGGATGACCCGAGGCTCGACGGCAAACTGCCGCGCGACGCGGCGCGGCATGTGCCGGTGATTGCATAGCTCGTCCGGTTGCAATGCGGCGCAGCCCATCTACGATGGTGCAAAGCGCAACCTTTGACCCCGGCGTAGCCGCAACCTCGAAAGCCCCTGCTTTCGTGGGCGGCAGTTTGCCGCGGCATGACCGACGAGATGACAGATGTTCCTGATCGGCCAGTACGACTCGCCCTTCGTCCGCCGCACCGCGATCGCGTTGCGGCTTTATGGACTGCCGTTTGAGCACAGACCGTGGTCGACCTTCGGCGATGCGGAGGAGATTGCGGCCTACAATCCGCTGCGGCGGGTGCCGACGCTGGTGCTCGATGACGGCGAGGCGCTGATCGAGAGCGGCGCGATCCTGGATTATCTCGACGAACTGGTCGGGCCGGAGCAGGCGATGATCGCGCGCTCGGGCGAGGCGCGGCGCAAGCATCTGCGCATCACGGCGCTGGCGACCGGGCTTGCCGACAAGGCGGTGAGCCTGATCTACGAGCGCGTGTTGCGCAAGGAGCAGTTGAAGCTTTGGGTCGAGCGTTGCGAGGCGCAGATCGCGGGCGTGCTCGCGGTGCTTGAGCAGGAGCGGGCGGCGGTGCGGTCGCCGTACTGGCTGGGCGATCGCATCGGTCACGCCGACGTCGCGGTGGCCTGCGCGCTGCGCTTCACCGGCGAGGCGCATCCGCATCTGTTCGATGCGCGCTATCCGGCGCTAAGGGCCCATGCCGCGCGCTGCGAGGCGCTGCCGCCGTTCCAGGAGATCGTGCAGCCGCTGGCGCCGCCGAGCGGTTAGGCTCCGGCTCCATCCATTTGAATCGAGAACCATCCTCATCGCCGTCGTCCTGGCGAAAGCCAGGACCCATTACCCCGAATCTTCTTTGCTGCGCGATGCTGGGGCCGACATCCCCTTCATCACCAAGCGCGGTGGTTATGGGTCCTGGCTTTCGCCAGGACGACATCGGTGAATGCGGAGCCGGCTATGGTCAGTCGCGGGTAATGCCTACTCACCACTCCCCGCGTCCGCGCGACCCCGCAGCGCTTCGGGCTACCCATTGCTCACCCGATCTTCTATGGTGACTTGTTCGGGTCGCATGCGGCGAACTCGATAATTCCATGATATCAAAGGCTTAAGGCTCGGATCGAAGCCTTTGGAGGGCGGTTTGACGCGGTATATTTCGACCAGGGGCGAGGCCCCGGTGCTTGGCTTCTGCGATGTGATGCTGACCGGGCTTGCCCGCGACGGCGGGCTCTACGTGCCCGAGACCTGGCCACAGCTGTCGCATGAGACCATCGCCGGCTTCTTCGGCCGGCCCTATTGGGAGGTCGCGGTCGAGATCATCCGTCCGTTCGTCGCCGGCGAGATTTCCGATGCCGAGCTCGGCCGCATGGCCAACGAGGCCTATGCCACGTTCCGTCATCCCGCCGTGGTGCCGGTCGACCAGTCCGGGCCGAACCAGTTCATGCTCGAGCTGTTCCACGGGCCGACGCTGGCGTTCAAGGACGTCGCGATGCAGCTGATCTCGCGGCTGATGGATCACGTGCTGGCCAAGCGCGCGCAGCGCACCACCATCGTGGTCGCGACCTCGGGCGATACCGGCGGCGCCGCCGTCGAGGCGTTTGCCAATCTCGACAATGTCGACCTCGTCGTGCTGTTTCCGAACGGGCGGATCTCCGAAGTGCAGCGCCGCATGATGACGACGACGGGCGCGGCCAACGTCCACGCGCTGGCGGTCGAAGGCACCTTCGACGATTGCCAGGCGCTGGTGAAGGAGATGTTCAACAACCACCGCTTCCGCGACACGGTGGCGCTGTCGGGCGTCAACTCGATCAACTGGGCGCGCATCGTGGCGCAGGTGGTTTACTACTTCACCTCGGCGGTCGCGCTCGGCGCGCCACAGCGCACCGTCGACTTCACGGTGCCGACCGGCAATTTCGGCGACATCTTCGCCGGCTATGTCGCCAAGCGGATGGGGCTGCCGATCCGCTGCCTGCGCATCGCCGCCAACGTCAACGACATCCTGGCGCGCACGCTGAAGACCGGCATCTACGAGGTACGCGAAGTGCACTCGACGACCTCGCCGTCGATGGACATCCAGGTGTCCTCGAATTTCGAACGGCTGCTGTTCGAGGCGTCTGGCCGCGACGCCGATCAGGTCCGCCGCCTGATGGGCTCGCTGAAACAGTCCGGCCGCTTCGTGCTGCCGGATGCGACGCTGGCCGCGGTGCGCCGCGACTTCGACGCCGGCCGCGCCGACGAGACCGAGACTGCAGCCGCGATCCGCGCCGCCTGGCGCGAGGCCGGCGATCTGGTCGATCCACACACCGCGGTGGCGCTCGCGGTCGCCGACCGCGACACGTCGGACTCGGGGATCCCGAACATCGTGCTGTCGACCGCGCATGCGGCCAAATTCCCCGACGCGGTCGAGGCCGCCTGCGGGGTCCGTCCGCAGCTGCCGGCCTGGCTCGGCGGGTTGATGACCAAGTCCGAGCACATGACGGTCATGAAGAATGATTCTGCCGAGGTCGAGCGCTTCGTGCTGTCGGTCAGCCGTGCCGCCAAGCAGGGAGTTGCCTGAATGAGCGTCGAGATCACCAAGCTGCCGAGCGGCCTGACCATCGTCACCGACACCATGCCGCATCTGGAGACCGCGGCGCTCGGGGTCTGGGCCGGCGTCGGCGGGCGCGACGAGAAGCCGAACGAGCACGGCATCTCGCATCTGCTCGAACACATGGCGTTCAAGGGCACCGCGCGGCGCTCCTCGCGCGAGATCGTCGAGGAGATCGAGGCCGTCGGCGGCGACCTCAACGCCGGAACTTCGACCGAGACCACGGCCTATTATGCGCGGGTGATGAAAGCGGACGTGCCGCTGGCGCTCGACGTGCTGTCCGACATCCTCGCCAACCCGTCCTTCGTGCCTGACGAGCTCGAGCGCGAGAAAAGCGTCATCGTGCAGGAGATCGGTGCCGCGCAGGACACGCCCGACGACGTCGTGTTCGAGCATCTCAACGAGCTCTGCTATCCGGACCAGCCGATGGGCCGCTCGCTGCTCGGCACCGCCAAGACGCTGAAGGCGTTCGACCGCGACATGCTGCGCGGCTATCTCTCGACGCATTACCGCGCCCCCGACATGGTGGTCGCCGCCGCCGGCGCGGTCGATCACCGGCGCATCGTCGAGGACGTCACGCAGAAGTTTTCGAGCTTCGACGCCACGCCGGCGCCGAAGCCGGTGCCTGCGATGTTCGGCAAGGGCGGCTCGCGCGTGGTGCATCGCGATCTTGAGCAGGCGCATCTGACGCTGGCGCTCGAAGGCGTGCCGCAGACCGACCCGTCGCTGTTCTCGCTGCAGGTCTTCACCAACACGCTGGGCGGCGGGATGTCGTCGCGGCTGTTCCAGGAGGTGCGCGAGAAGCGCGGGCTGTGCTACTCGATCTATACCTTCCACGCACCCTACACCGACACCGGCTTCTTCGGCCTCTACACCGGGACCGATCCGGCCGACGCGCCGGAAATGATGGAAGTGATCGTCGACGTCATCAATGACGCGGTCGAGACCCTGACCGAGGCCGAGGTCGCGCGCGCCAAGGCGCAGATGAAGGCCGGGCTCCTGATGGCGCTGGAAAGCTGCTCATCCCGGGCCGAGCAGCTGGCACGCCATGTGCTGGCCTATGGCCGGCCGCAGACCGTGGACGAGCTGGTGGCGCGGATCGACGCGGTCTCAGTCGAATCGAGCCGCAACGCCGCCCGCGCCCTGCTGGCGCGCAGCCGGCCCGCCGTTGTTGCCCTCGGCAGCGGAAGGGGTCTGGACACGGCGGTGTCTTTCGCGGAAGGATTGACGAAGTCGAAGGCAAAGACGCTGCTGCACTAAGGGGGCCGCAAGGCTCGGGGCAGGGTGTCACGCCCGAATGGGCGGGGGAGTGTTGGGCCATGGCCCTGTTTCGTTTGCCGTCTAATGGACCCGCTGCATTGATGCCGCGTGGTCACGGGCTGCTGCTGCGGGCGCCGCAGATGTCGGATTTCCCGCAATGGGCGCAACTGCGTGAATTCAGCCGTGCCTATCTCACGCCATGGGAACCGATCTGGCCGTCCGACGACCTGACCCGGGCCGGCTTCCGCCGCAGGTTGCGCCGCTACACCGAGGACATCGCCGCCGACCGCTCCTATCCGTTCATCATCTTCCGCGAATCGGACGGGGTGATGATCGGCGGGATCACGCTCGCCAATGTGCGCCGCGGCATCGTGCAGGCCGGCACGATCGGCTATTGGGTCGGGCTGCCGCACGCGCATCGCGGCTACATGACGACGGCGCTGCGGGTGCTGCTGCCCTCGCTGTTCGGCGAGCTCAACCTGCATCGCATCGAGGCGGCATGCATTCCCTCCAACGCGTCGTCGATCCGGGTGCTGGAGAAGTGCGGCTTCACCCGCGAGGGCCTGGCGCGGCGCTATCTCTGCATCAACGGGATCTGGCAGGACCATTTGCTGTTCGGCCTGCTGCACGAGGATTTCCGCGGCTGAATCCTAAGCCTATTGGCTGATGGCGATGCCCTCCCGGATGCCTTGGGTTCGCCGCCATTGCCTTGTTATAACGCCCGCGAAACAGGAACCGGGCTGGAGATTTGAGGATATTGATGGGTGACAGGGTGATCAGGTTCGCGCTCGCGGCGGCGGTATCGATCGGGCTCGGTGCGACCCTGCTGCCGTCAGCGGCGTCCGCGCAGTCGCTGAGCGACCGCTTCAAGAGCCTGTTCGGCGGCGGCTCGTCTGACCAGGACAAGGCGGCCAAGCCCGCAGCCCCGCAGCAGCTCAACGACGCCGACGCCGAGCTGACCTGCCCGCCGGTGCAGATCCGTTCCGGCGCCTCGACCTATTCCGTGGCCGCGGCGGGCAAGGAGGCGGTCGGCAACGACCTCAAGTTCCTCGCCTCGATCACGCGCACGGCACGACAGTGCAGCCTGAACAGCGGCCAGATCACGGCCAAGATCGGTATCCAGGGGCGGATCATCGTCGGTCCCCAGGGCGCGCCGCCGACCATTCAGGTCCCGCTTCGCGTCGCCGTGGTGCAGGGCGGCGTCGGCGAGAAGACCATCATGACCAAGGCCTACACCACCACGGTGCAGATGGACGAGAGCGGCAGCGTGCCGTTCAGCCTGGTCGCCGAGGATGTCGTCTATCCGGCGCCGTCGCCGGCCGACAACGACAATTACATCTTCTATATCGGCTTCGACCCGCAGGCCCTGAAGCCGGAGCCCAAGCCCCGTGCGCCGCACAAGAAGAAGTAGCGGCAACACAAAAGCGTCCCGCGTGGTGAAGCCGGACTGGAACAAAGAAAAAGGCCGGCGCGATCAGCTCGCGCCGGCCTTTTCTTTGAAGGAAGTGAGATCGCGTCAGTTCAGCTTGGAGCGGACTTCGGCGATGCCCTTGCCGACGAGGTCGTCGGCAACCGAGCCCTTGACCGACTGCGACAGGATGGTCGAGGCGGCGGTCACGGCGGCGTTGGCCGCGGCGGCGCGGACATCGGCCACGGCCTGGGCCTCGGCCTGGGCGATCTTGCTCTCGGCGGTCTTGGTCCGCCTTGCGACAAAATCTTCCATCTTGGTCTTGGCATCGGCCGCGATCCGCTCGGCTTCGGCCTTCGCGCTGGAGACGATCTCTTCGGCCTCGCGCTCCGCGCTGGCGCGGCGCGCCTTGTACTCGCCGAGCAGCTTGGCGGCCTCGTCCTTCAGACGGCGGGCGTCCTCCAGCTCGGCCTTGATGCGCTCGGCACGGTGGTCGAGCGCCGTCAGCAGGGTGCGATGGACGCCGAGATAGCCGAACACGACCAGCAGAATGACGAAGGCGATCGCAACCCAGGTTTCCGGTTCGTAAAACATCGTCTATCCCTTCAACGACGCGTCGACGGCGCTGTTGACCGCATTGGCGTCCGGCGTGACGCCGGCGAGTTGCTGGACGATGGCGCCGGCCGCATCCGCCGCGATGCCGCGGACATTGCTCATGGCATTGGTCCGGGTCGTTGCGATCTGCTTCTCGGCATCGGCGAGCCTGGCCGCCAGCTTTTCTTCCAGCGCCTTGCGCTCGGCTTCCGAGGCCGCGTTCAGCTTCTCGCGGGTCTCGTTGCCGATCGCCTGCGCGTTGGCACGCGCATTCGCCAGTTCGGTTTCGTAGGCCTTCAGCGCCGCGTCGGACTCGTCCTTCAGCTTCTGCGCCTCGGCCAGATCGCCCTCGATCTTGTTCTGGCGTGCATCGATCGTCCCGCCGACGCGCGGCAGAGCGATACGTGACACGATCAGATAGAGCGCGACAAATGCGATCGCCAGCGACACCAGCTGCGAGGCGAAATTGGACGAATCGAACGGCGGAAAGGCTCCGCCGTGATGTCCGCCATCGGTCTCGGTGTGGGCGCCGGCTTTCTGGCCTTTTGCCTCGCCATGACTCTCAGCCATGGTGTTCTCCTGTTGCTGTCATGCGCGCCGCCCTTGGTACGACCTTTGGGCGGCGCGACAGGTTACCGCTAGAGCGGAACCGGGGTGCCGCTCAGAGCGGAACGAACAGCAGGAGCAGCGCGATCAGCAGCGAGAAGATGCCGAGCGCTTCGGTCACGGCGAAGCCGAAGATCAGGTTGCCGAACTGGCCCTGAGCGGCCGAGGGGTTACGCACCGCAGCGGCGAGGTAGTTGCCGAAGATGATGCCCACGCCGACGCCCGCGCCGCCCATGCCGATGCACGCGATGCCCGCGCCGATAAGTTTTGCTGCTGCCGGTTCCATATGTAGCTCCTTGAGAAAGATAGACAGATTGGTGGGTGGAGATTCCCCGGACCGCTTAGTGTCCCGGATGAATGGCGTCGTTGAGGTAGATGCAGGTCAGGATCGCGAACACGTAGGCCTGCAGGAACGCGACCAGCAGTTCGAGGGCGTACAGTGCGATGGTGAGCGCCAGCGGCAGCACGCCACCGACCCAGCCGAGCGCGCCCAGCGAGAAGCCGAGCATCGCGACGAAGCCCGCGAACACCTTCAGTGCGATGTGGCCGGCCAGCATGTTGGCGAACAGACGAACGCTGTGCGAGACCGGCCGCAGGAAGAACGACAGGATCTCGATGAACATGACCAGCGGCAGGATGTAGATCGGAACGCCGTGGGGGACGAAGATGCTGAAGAATTTCAGGCCGTTCTTGTAGACGCCGTAGATCAGGACGGTGAAGAACACCAGGAGCGCGAGCGCCGCGGTCACGATCAGATGGCTCGCGATCGTGAAGGTGTAGGGGATGACGCCGACCAGGTTCGAGACGCAGAGGAACATGAACAGCGAGAAGATCAGCGGGAAGAACCTCATGCCTTCCGCGCCGGCCGTGCTGCGAATCGTGGTGGCGACGAACTCGTAGGAGATTTCGGCGACCGACTGCAGCCGGCCCGGAACCAGGTCCCGGCCGCTCGCCAGCATCAGCAGCGCGATCAACAGCACTGCGATGAACATGTAGAGCGACGAATTGGTGAAGGCGATCGTGTGATTGCCGATGTGGCCGAGCGTGAAGAGGGGCTCGATATTGAACTGATGGATCGGGTCGATTTTCATCCGCGCGGCTCTTGGTCCACCGGCCGTCCTGCCGGTTATCGAATTTCAAATGTCGTGACTTCCGCCAGCGCTCAACGCTTGCCCGAGGCCACGCCCGCGGACCTCACCACGTTGACCACCCCGGCGACGAAGCCGAGCAGCGTTAACACGATGAATCCGAATGGCGACGTCGACAGCAAACGGTCGACCCCCCAGCCAAGCGCCGCTCCGACGGCAACGCCCGCGATCAGCTCCGAGGAAAGACGAAAACCGAGCGCCATCGCCGAAGCTCTGGCGGCACTGTCCCCGCTTTCAGTACCGGATTGATCAGTCTTGCTCCTGCGGCTGTCGCGAATTTCTGACAACCGATGATCGAGACTTCCGAGCCTTGCGGAAAGCGCAGCTTCGTCAGGCGACGAATGATCGCGACTTCCATTTGCGTCGTCGTTGGTGTTTCCAGCCATGCTGCAAACACTAACTGAAGCCGCGGATGATGGAAATTGCGCCCGTCCCCGTCAAAAGCCGCGCGGACCATACTTACCACGTCTAATCAAGTCAAGATTGCGTCGTAACCAGTTATTGCTTTGATTCTGCTGGATTTATCTGGAGATATTCAAGGTCAGAGTGACGCAGTGATCGCAGTGCAACAGCTTGCGCGGCATTGAGCGATATTGCGCGGCTTTTCCCGCTCTGCTGGGATCAGCGAAAGTCCCGTCCTCTCGTGCAGTCAAGGTTCCGCATGGCGCGCCAGATCGACTACTACTTCTCGCTGCAATCACCCTGGGCCTATATCGGCCACAGGCCCTTCGTCCAGCTCGTAAGCACTTACGATCTCAAGGTAAATTATCGGCCCGTGCTGCTGGTCGATCTGTTCTCGGAGACCGGCGGACTGCCGCTCGCCAAGCGCCACCCGGTGCGGCAGCGCTACCGGCTGATCGAGTTGCAGCGCTGGCGCGACAAGCGCGGTCTGAATTTTCATCTGCAGCCGGCCAACTGGCCGTTCAACGGGCGCCTCGCCGATGGCGTCGTGATCGCGGTGCTCGAGGCGGGTCTCGACCCCGAGCCGTTCTTGCGGCGGGCCTATCCCGCGGTGTGGGAGCAGCAGCTCAACCTCGCCGATCCCGCAACGCTGGTGAAGCTCGCCGACGATGTCGGCCTGCCCGGCCGGCAGCTGGTGGAGCGCTCGGGCAGTGAGGCGATCAGCGCGGCCTATGAGCAGAATCGCCAGGACGCATTGGACGCCGACGTGTTCGGTTCGCCAGGATATGTGCTCGATGGCGAGGTGTTCTGGGGCCAGGACCGGATCGAATTGCTCGAAGACGCGTTGAAGTCGGGCCGCAAGCCCTATAGCTCTGAGGTCTAGGGGCAGGGAATCAGGTTGAGGCGGAGCAAGCCATGCCCATCGCGATGTCGCCATCGAAATTGTCGATCGCAATTGCTGCCGTCCTGTTCTCAAGCGCCGCGGCAATGGCGCAAAGCGCGCCCGACACCGAGAACGGCCGCTACGCGTTGTCTCCGGCCGGCGACGGCTTCCTGCGGCTCGACACGCGCACCGGCGCGGTCTCGACCTGCACCAATTCCAACGCCGGCTGGGCCTGTTACATGGTGCCCGACGAGCGCGCAGCGCTGGATGCCGAGATCGGGCGTCTGCAAGCCGACAATGACAAGCTGAAGGGCGAGCTTGCCGCGCGCGCACCGTCGGCCAAGACCGACGAGGCGTTGCCGAAATCGGACCAACTGAAGAAGCCGGAGTCGAAGACAGCCGAGGGCGAGCGCAAGATCGAGATTCCACTGCCGAGCGACCGCGACATGGATCGCGTGATGTCGTTCGTGGAGCGGGCGTGGCGGCGGCTGATCGAGATGGCCAACCGGGTGCAGCGCGACGTCAACGGCGGCAAGATCTGACGTGACGTCGGCGCTGTCTCTACAGTGTCGTCCCGGCGAAAGCCGGGACCCATACGCCGCGGCTTCTCGATTTCGACGACTCGGAGTTGATGTCTCGCCTAACCAATGGGCATAGGTGGTTATGGGTCCCGGCCTTCGCCGGGACGACGTGTCGAGAAAGTACAGATGAACTCAACGAGAATGTCGCGCGCGGCGCTATCTTCCATCACGGCGAACAGTATCGTGTCGTCGCGCTTGACGGTCGAAACGCAGGGCACAGGCTTCACCGACATCACGCGCGAGGTCGCCAAATTCCTGCGCGAGGTGCGTGCCGGCGAGGGCGCGGTCACGCTATTCATCCGTCACACCTCGGCCTCGCTGACGATCCAGGAGAATGCCGACCCGACGGTGCTGGTCGACCTGATGACGGCGCTCGACCGCGCCGCGCCGGAGAACGGAGGCTGGCGTCACGACACCGAGGGTCCCGACGACATGCCGGCGCATATCAAGACCATGCTGACGGCGACCTCGCTGCAGGTCCCGGTGCTCGATGGCGAGATGGCGCTCGGCACCTGGCAGGGCATCTATCTGATCGAGCATCGTGCCCGCCCGCACCGGCGCGAGATCGTGCTGCAATTCATCGGCGCCACGCGCTGACGCGTTCCGCTGCTATTCAAAACGACATCGGCCGCGGATCGCTCCGCGGCCGATGCATATTGACCGAACCGTCGACCGTCAGGTCTTGGTGATGTCGACGTCCTTGGTTTCCGGAATGAACAGCGCGCCGACCACGACGGTGATTGCCGCGAAGATGACCGGATACCAGAGACCGGAGTAGATATCACCGGTCGAGGCGGTGATCGCGAACGCGGTCGCCGGGAGCAGACCACCGAACCAGCCGTTGCCGATATGATAGGGCAGCGACATCGAGGTGTAGCGGATGCGGGTCGGGAACAGTTCGACCAGCATGGCGGCGATCGGGCCGTAGACCATGGTGACGTAGAGCACCAGGATGAACAGCAGGCCGATGACCGAAGCCACCTGCGGACGGAACACGTCGAACGGGTTCGACATCTTGACGATGCCGGGGTCACCCGCCTTCGGATAGCCCGCGGCCTGCACCGCCGCCAGGATCGCGGGGTTCGACGTCTTGGCGTCCGTGTACGGCACTTCCTTGTCGTTGACCAGGATCTTCACCGGGGAGCCGGCCGAGCCCGGCACCGTCGTGTATTTCACCGACGACTGGGCGAGGAAGGCGCGGGCGGTGTCGCAGGGCGCCGTGAAGACGCGGGTGCCGACCGGGTTGAACAGGTCGCCGCAGCCTGCGGGATCCGCCACCACCTGCACCTTGACCGTCTCGTAGGCCTTCTCCAGCGCCGGGTTGGCGTTGGTCGTGATCATCTTGAAGATCGGGAACAGCGTGAGCGCACCGATCAGGCAGCCCGCCAGGATGATCGGCTTGCGGCCGATCTTGTCCGACAGCGCGCCGAACACCAGGAAGAAGCCGGTGCCGAGCAACAGCGACCAGGCGATCAAGAGGTTGGCGGTGTAGCCGTCCACCTTCAGGATCGATTGCAGGAAGAACAGCGCGTAGAACTGGCCCGTGTACCAGATCACCGCCTGGCCCATGGTCAGGCCGAGCAGCGCGAGGATCACGATCTTGGCGTTGCTCCAGGTCGCGAAGGCTTCGGTCAGCGGCGCCTTGGAGGTCTTGCCCTCTTCCTTCATCCGCTGGAACACCGGCGATTCGTTCAGTCGCAGACGGATCCAGACCGAGATGCCGAGCAGCAGCACCGACACCAGGAACGGAATGCGCCAGCCCCACTCAGCGAAGTCCTTTTCGCCGGTGAGGGTTCGGGTGAACAGGATCACCAGCAGCGACAGGAACAGTCCGAGCGTCGCCGTGGTCTGGATGAACGAGGTGTAGTAGCCGCGCTTGCCGGGCGGTGCGTGCTCGGCAACGTAGGTCGCGGCACCGCCATATTCGCCGCCGAGCGCGAGGCCCTGCAGCAGGCGGAGCGAGATCAGGATGATCGGCGCCGCGATGCCGATGGTCTTGGCATTGGGCAGCAGGCCGACGATGAAGGTCGACAGACCCATGATCAGGATGGTGACGAGGAAGGTGTATTTGCGGCCGACGATATCGCCGACCCGGCCGAACACGATGGCGCCGAACGGACGGACCAGGAAGCCCGCGGCGAAGGCCAGCAATGCGAAGATGTCCCGGGTCGCCGGCGGATAGTCGGAGAAGAACTGCGCGCCGATGATGCCGGCCAGCGAGCCGTAGAGATAGAAGTCGTACCACTCGAACACGGTGCCGAGCGACGACGCGAGGATGACGAACCGCTCATCCTTCGTCATGCCGGCGGGCCGCGCCGAAGTTGCCGTCATTGTGGACATCTGGATAGCTCCCCCCCGAATTGTTGCTGATGCTCGCCCCCGGCTGGCGGGTCAGGGCCAAATGAGCCCTAGGCTTGGTTTCAGGGTAACATCGCAGTGAAACCCGCCCCAATAAGACTTTTGGCTTTTGCACGCCTGAACCTATCTTGAGAGGTGAGAGCTGGATGGAACGCCCCGGCGTGCGTCTATTGCGGCGCACAAGCTAGGCGAGTTAACTGCGTTGGCATCTGGTATTATCGGGCCCTTGCGTGATACTGCCGCGCGGGCGACAACCGAACGGCGCGGGCTCAACAAAAGCCCGCTTGTGGGACTGAGATGACTACTCCTGCCAATACTCATCTTGTCATCGCCGACGACCATCCGCTGTTCCGCGATGCGTTGCGTCAGGCGGTGTCGAGCGTCGTGAGTTCGGCCACGATCAGCGAGGCCGGATCGTTCGAGGATCTGACTGCGCTGCTGGAACGGGACTCCGAAGTCGACCTGATCCTGCTCGACCTGAGCATGCCGGGGATCAGCGGCTTTTCCGGCCTTATCTATCTGCGGGCGCAATATCCGGCGATCCCGGTCGTCATCGTCTCCGCCAGCGACGATGCCGGAACCATCCGCCGCTCGCTCGATTTCGGCGCCTCCGGCTTCATCCCCAAGCGCTTCGGCGTCGAGACGCTGCGCGATGCCATCATGAAGGTGATGGAGGGGGATGTCTGGGTTCCGCCGGACACCGATCTGTCGGCGGCCGGCGATCCCGACATGACCCGGCTGCGCGACCGCCTGGTGACGCTGACCCCGCAGCAGGTGCGGGTGCTGATGATGCTGTCCGAGGGGCTGCTCAACAAGCAGATCGCCTACGAGCTCGGCGTCTCCGAAGCGACCATCAAGGCCCATGTCTCGGCGATCCTGCAGAAGCTCGGCGTCGAAAGCCGGACGCAGGCCGTGATCGCCGCCGCCAAGATCGCCGGCGGCCAATGGCGCCAGGGCACGCCGTCGACGTAGGTCCCGGTCAGCTACAACTGCGATTGCCGGGCTCGAACCTCGGCATCGCGGGTCAACGGGCGGCGCGAATGCGCGTCCGATGGCAGGCGTCCGCGACGTCATCCAGCTCTCCACCTGAAGTGTGCGTTGGTCGAAAACCGAGTATCCTGCCCGGCATCGGCCCGTGAGAGGCCGTTTGCTTTTGGGGAGAACGCTATGATCTCTGCAACTCGTGTCGCCGGAATGTCTCTGGCTGCGGCAATCCTTCTCGGTGCCGGCGCTTTCAATTGCGTTCAGGCCAAGCCGCTGATGATCGTCGGCCTGGACGAGAAACTGTTGTGGGACGACGACGGCAAGCCGGTGTTGTCAGCGTCCGGCAAGGATCAAGTGCTGATAGTCGATCTCGCCGATCCCGAGAACCCGAAGATTGCGGCTTCTCTCCCATTGAAGAACTCAGTGGTCGGTCCCCCGGTCAACGTCGCTATCGATCCGACCGGAACAGTGGCGCTGGTCGCGGATTCGGTCGACGTGGTCAAGGAGGGCGACGCTCTGAAGCAGGTGCCGGACAACAAGATTTATGCGATCGATCTCAAGACGACCCCGCCCAAGCTGGCGGCGACCATTACTGGCGGAAAGCAGCCATCAGGGTTGAGCTTCAGTCCCGACGGAAAGATGGCGCTGGTTGCCAACCGCGGGGACAACTCGATCAGCGTACTTTCGGTCAACGGCACTGACGTCAAGATCAGCGACACGCTATCGATGCCTGACAGTGTCGCGCATGTCGCGTTCGCGCCAGACGGCAAGCACGCGCTCGCTGTGCGTTTTCCCGCGCACAAGATATCGGTGCTCGATATCGCCGGCGACAAGGTCACCTACACCAAGATAGACCTGCCGGCCGGTCAATGGCCTTACAACGTCGCAGTGACCCCGAACAGCAAGATCGCGTTGACGTCGGACAATGGCAACGCGGGCGCGTCGGACGGCAGCGTCGACACGACAAGCGTCATCGATCTCGAAGCGAAGCCGCCGCGCATCATCGATCGCGTGGTAGTCGGCGATGGACCGGAGGGGCTTGCCATCAGTCCGAAGGGGGATCTCGCAGCCTCTGTGATCCTGCGCGGCTCGAACATGAAGAATGCGTTCTTCCACGAGAAGAACGGCAGCGTCTCGGTCCTGAAGATCGACGGCAAGAAAGTGACCAAGACCGGAGATATCGAAGTCGGCGGACTGCCGGAGGCTGCGGTGTTCACGCCTGACGGAAAATACATCCTAGTCGGGAACTACCTCAGCCAGGACTTCTCGGTCCTCAAGGTCGACGGAACAAACGTCACCGACACAGGCAAGCGGTTTCAGGTGCCAGGGCACCCTGCGTCGGCCAGAATGGGGCCGAACTAAACCGTCGCTTGATGATCTTGCGCTGGAGCATGTGGTTTCTGGTTGAGCCGGCCACACCACATGCTCGCTTCACCTCTCCCGCTTGCGGGCAGGGCAATCGCATATGACGTCCGCAAACTCTGGGGCTGACGTTTCCGCGTGCCGCGGCCGGGCTTGTCCCGGCTATCCACGTCTTTCCTCAGATGCTCACTCCGCCGCCACCATCTGCTGTGTCCGCCACTGCCCGAGCAGGGCGCGCAGCGACGCGGGTTTGACCGGCTTGTTCAGCACGGCGATGTTTTCCTCACGCGCGGCGGCGCGTACCGCCGGGCTGCGGTCGGCGGTGATCAGGATCGCCGGGATGTTGTCGCCGAAGCGGCGGCGGATCTCGCGGATCGCGGCGACGCCGTTGCCGCGGTCGAGGTGATAGTCGACCAGGACGCCGGTGACGCGGCCGCCGGCGGCCTCGATCGCGCTGATCGCACCGTCGGCATCGAGCACTGCGATCACCTCGGCGTCCCACGCCGTCAGCAGCGTCTTCATGCCGTCGAGAATCGCGGGATCGTTCTCGATGCAGACGATCAGCGAGCCGCTCATCGGCGTCTTCGACAGCGGCGTCGCGCTGGTGACGGCGGCGGTATGGTTGACCGCGGTCGCGACCGGCACCGTGACCGAGAACGCCGAGCCGCCGCTGACATTGGCCGAGATCGCGATGCGGTGGTTGAGCACGCGCGCCAGCCGCTCGACGATCGACAGCCCGAGGCCGAGGCCGCGGGCGATCCGGGCGCCCTGCTCGAGGCGATGGAATTCCTTGAAGATCTCGCCGCGCTTCTGCACGGGAATGCCGACGCCGGTGTCGAAGATGCCGATCTGGAGCGTATCGCCGCGGCGGCGGCAGCCGATCAGCACGCGGCCGCGCGGGGTATATTTGATCGCGTTGGAGATGAAGTTCTGCAACAGCCGGCGCAGCAGCGAGCGGTCGGATTCGACCGGCAGCGAGCAGGGCACGAAGCGCAGATCGAGGCCCTTGTCGCGCGCGATCGGCATGAACTCGATCTCCAGCGAGCGCATCAGGTCGGCCATCCGGAAGCTCGTGATCGCCGGCGTCATGGCGCCGGCGTCGAGCCTGGAGATGTCGAGCAGCGCGCCCAGAATGTCCTCGATCGCCTCGAGCGAGTCGTCGATGTTCTCGACCAGGCGCGAATCCTCGCCGCCGTTCTGGCGCTCGACCAGGCTCGTGACATAGAGGCGCGCCGCATTGAGCGGCTGCAGGATGTCGTGGCTGGCCGCGGCCAGGAAGCGCGTCTTGGAGGCGTTGGCGTCTTCCGCGATGCCCTTGGCGAGCGCGAGCTCCGAGTTCAGCCGCGTCAATTCCTCGGTGCGGTCGCGCACCCGCTTTTCCAGCGTCGCATTGGCGCGCTCCAGCGCCTCGGCGGCTTCGAAGCTCGGCGTGACGTCGGAGAAGGTGATGACGAGCCCGCCGCCCGGCATGCGGTTGGCGCGGACCTCGATCACCAGATGGCGGTCGGTGAAGCGTTCCAGATAGGGCTCGCCCTCGGTGGTGTAGGCGCGCAGCCGCTGTTGCAGCAGGCTGTCTCCGTCGCCGGCCGACGGCGGACTGATCGCGCCCATGAATTCGAGGATCTCGGGCAAGGGTATGCCGAGCTGCACGAGGTGCGGCGGCAGCCCGAGCAGTTCGGAGAACTGGCGGTTGGAGCAGATCAGCTGCAGATCGGCGTCGAACACCGCGATGCCCTGGCGCACATGATTGAGCGCGGTCTGCAGGATCTCGCGGTTGAAATGCAGCGCGGCGTGGGAATCGTCGAGCAGCTTCAGCGCGGCCTTGGCCGACACCGTGCGCCGCTGCAGCAGCAGCGACATCACGAGGCGCGAGGACGCCGCGCCGATCGAGGAGGCGATCAACCGCTCGGCGTGCTGCAGCAGCTCGAAATCGGCCGGCGCCGACGCCAGCAGCACGACATTGCGGTCGACGGCGAACGAGGCGAACGCCTCGCGGGTGCGCTCGGGGCCGAGATATTGCGTCACCGTGCTCTGGATGTCCTGCACCGTCACCGTGGTGCGCCAGCGGCGGAAGCTCGGCGCGATCGGCGCCAGCGCGTTGGGCACGAACACGTCGGCCTGCAACAGCTCGATCGAGGACGGCGCGCCCGCCAGCGAGAACAGCACATAGGTGAGGATGTTGAGCGCGAGGCTCCACAGCACGCCGTGCAGCAGCGGCGGCATGTCGGCGCCGAACAGCGCCTGCGGCCGCAGCGCCTCGATCCCGAACGGCCCATGCTGCAACAGCATCAGGCCGGCGGTCGAGTTCTCCAGGAAGCTCGGGATGAACAGCGTGTAGAGCCACATCGCGAAGCCGGCCAGCATGCCCGCCATGGCGCCGCGTGCGGTGGCCCGGCGCCAGAACAGGCCGCCGAAGAAGGCCGGCGCCAGCTGGGTGATGGCGGCAAAGGACAACAGGCCGATCGCGACCAGCTGGGTGTTGCCGAGCGCGCGATAGTAGAAATACGCCATCACCATGATGGCGAAGATCGAGAAGCGGCGCGCCTTCAGCAGGAAATCGCCGAAGTCCTTCTGGCCGGCGCCGATATCGTCGCTGCGCGGCAGCACCAGCGGCAGCACGATGTCGTTGGAGACCATGATCGACAGCGCGACGCATTCGACGATCACCATCGCGGTCGCCGCCGACAGCCCGCCGACGAACACCGCGAGGCTGAGCAGTTGCGAATTGCCCTCGATCGGCAGCGCCAGCACGAACATGTCGGCATCGACGGCGCCGAACGGGAAAATCACGAGGCCGGCGATCGCGATCGGGATCACGAAGATGTTGATCACGATGAGGTAGAGCGGGAACAGCCAGCGCGCCCTCGTGACCTCGGCGGGCGTCGAATTCTCCACCACGCTGACATGGAACTGG
The DNA here is from genome assembly GCF_054056355.1 of Bradyrhizobium sp. USDA 3364. Taxonomy (NCBI): domain Bacteria; kingdom Pseudomonadati; phylum Pseudomonadota; class Alphaproteobacteria; order Hyphomicrobiales; family Nitrobacteraceae; genus Bradyrhizobium; species Bradyrhizobium sp. USDA 3364. Next base: position 1,815,493 of record NZ_JBSRYG010000002.1, on the reverse strand, counting down.
CGCGGCAGCAGCATCACCGCGCAGAACGACAGCAGCGTCATGATCAGGAAATTGCCGATCGACGGCACATATTCGATCGCGCGCACCGCCTCCGGCGTCTTCAGGGCGCGCTCGTAGAGCTCCACCGGAGAGAACATCCAGAAGGTGACGAAGGCGCCGGCGGCGATGAAGGCGACCAGCTTGACGATGGATTCGGCGGCGATCGCCAGGATCAGGCCGTGCTGGTGCTCGGTGGCGTCGGTGTGGCGGGTGCCGAACAGCACCGCGAACACCGCCATCGCCAGCGTCACCATCAGCGCGATGTCGCCGATGATCGGGACTTTCGAGAACGCCTGATCCTCGCTCAGGATGGTCTCCAGGGACGAGGCCATCGCCTTGAGCTGCAGCGCGATGTACGGCACCGAGCCGATGATCGCGATCAGCGCTACCGTCGCCGCGACCGCCTGGCTCTTGCCGTAGCGGGCGGCGATGAAGTCGGCGATCGAGGTGATGTTCTGCGACTTGGCGAGCGCGATGACGCGGCGCAGCAGCGGCGTGCACAGCCCGATCATCACGATCGGGCCGACATAGATCGCCAGGAAGTCGATGCTGGTGCGGGTGGCGAAGCCGACCGAGCCGAAGAAGGTCCAGGAGGTGCAGTAGATCGCCAGCGACAGCGGGTAGATCCAGTGGCTGGCACGGCCGCGCTCGCCCGGCGGCATCCGGTCGCCGCGGCTGGCAATGAAGAACAACAATCCGATGTAGGCGAACGCCGTGGCGATTACGCCCCAGTCGTGCAGCATCGCTGCTCATCTCCTGTCCCGGCCGCCAAAAAGGGCCGGATGTCAGGATTATAACGCAAAGGCCGGCCGCGCGATGCACGGCCGGCCCAAATTCGCAGCTTGAAGCGGATAGGGTTACTCGGCGGCCAGCGGCTTCCGGTGCAGGGGCAGGCCGAGCCGGTCCCAGACCTGGAGCAGGGCCTCGGCCAGCGCGTCGATCAGGCCGTCGTCATGGTAGGGCGAGGGCGTGATGCGCAGCCGCTCGGTGCCCTTGGCGACCGTCGGATAGTTGATCGGCTGGATGTAGATGCCGTGGTCCTCGAGCAGCAGGTCGGAGGCGCGCTTGCACTTCTCGGGATCGCCGACGAACAGCGGCACGATATGGGTGTCGCTCGACATCACGGGCAGGCCGGCGGCGGTCAGGATCGCCTTGGTGCGGGCGGCGCGGTCCTGGTGGCGCTCGCGCTCCCAGTTCGAGGTCTTCAGGTGGCGGATCGCGGCGGTCGCGGCCGAGCAGATCGCCGGCGGCAGCGCGGTCGTGAAGATGAAGCCCGGCGCATAGGAGCGCACCGCGTCGATCACCTCGGCCTTGCCGGCGATATAGCCGCCGAGGCAGCCGAACGCCTTGGCCAGCGTGCCTTCGACGATATCGATCCGGTGCATCACGCCGTCGCGCTCGGCGATGCCGCCGCCGCGCGGGCCGTACATGCCGACCGCATGCACTTCGTCGAGATAGGTCATGGCGCCGTATGTCTCGGCGAGATCGCAGATCTTGCCGAGCGGCGCGACGTCGCCGTCCATCGAATAGAGGCTCTCGCAGACGATCAGCTTCGGCCGGTCGGGACCGGCGGCGATCAGGAGCTCTTCGAGATGGGCTGTGTCGTTGTGGCGGAAGATCTGGCGGTCGCAGCCGGCCTGGCGCACGCCTTCGATCATCGAATTGTGGTTCAGCGCGTCCGACAGGATCAGGCAATTCGGAATGAGCTTGGCGAGCGTCGAGATGCCGGTCTGGTTCGAGACATAGCCCGAGGTGAACAGCAGCGAGGCTTCCTTGCCGTGGAGGTCGGCGAGCTCGGCCTCGAGCTGCACCAGCGGATGATGGGTGCCCGCGATGTTGCGGGTGCCGCCGGCGCCGGTGCCGACCCGGGTCGCGGTCTCGACCATGGCGCCGACCACCTTGGGGTGCTGGCCCATGCCGAGATAGTCGTTGGAGCACCAGATCACGACGTTGCGGCTGCCTTTCGGCGAATGCCAGGTCGCGTGCGGGAAGCGTCCCGCGATCCGCTCGAGGTCGGCGAACACCCGATAGCGCCGCTCGTCATGCAGGCGGTTGAGGGCGGTATTGAAGAACTGGCTGTAATCCATCGGCAAACCCAGAAAGCGGAACCTGACCGGAAGAAACTGCATCTTCTTAGAGCTTTTCCAGCTCTAATGTCCATGCATTGGCCCACATCTGGGCATGCGTTGCAGTTGGGCAAATTGCCCTAGTTGGCTCCGTTCGGTCTGTTTTGCTCAAATCGACCGGGACGCCGCCGCCCCGGCCCGGCTCAGGTCGTCCTGAAGCGCAGCATGCCGTCGTCGTGCATTTCGGCCGTCAGACGGCCCTCGACCAGCATGTAGTTGACATGGGCGACCAGTTCGCCGGCCGCAAAGCCCATCTGGTGCTCGTCCAGCACATGCTTGTGGAACACCACGGGCACCAGTTCCTTGGAGGTCTGCGGCACCTCGCGGCAGGCCTCGGCGATCAGCCGGCAGCGCTCCTCATGGTGATCGGCGAGCTGCTTGATCCGGGTCTTCAGCCCGTAGAACGGCACGCCGTGGCCGGGCAGCACCATCACGTCGTAGGGCAGGGTGGTGGTCAGGCTCGCCAGCGAGGCCAGATATTCGCCGAGCGAGTTCTGCTCGGGCTCGACCGCCCAGACGCTGACATTGGGCGAGATCTTGCTCAGCACCTGATCGGCGGACAGGAACAGCTTGTCGGCGGCGCAATACAGCATCACCTGGTCGAGCGCGTGTCCGCCGCCGGTGATCACCTTGAAGCGCCGCGTGCCGATCACGACCTCGTCGCCATGGGTGAGGCGGTGATAGGACGGCGGCAGCACCGACACGCGCTTCAGGTAGTCCTGGCCGCGGCCGAGCAGTTTCTCGGTCAGGTCCTCGTCCATGCCGTGGCGGCGGAAGAACAGCCGCTGCGCATTGCGCCGCTCCTCGGTGCCGCGGTTCTGGTGATAGACCGATTGCAGATATTCCACCTGCGACATGAACAGCGGGCAGTCGAAGCGCTCGGTGATCCAGCCGGCGAGACCGACATGGTCGGGGTGCGAATGCGTCACGATCAGCCGCTTGACCCTGACGTGCGTCAGCGGTCCCTCGAACAGCGTGGTCCAGGCCGCGATCGATTCCTCATTGCCGAAGCCGGCATCCACCATGGTCCAGCCGTCGCCGTCGGCGAGCAGGTAGATGTTCACATGGTTGAGGCGGAACGGCAGCTTCAGCCGCGCCCACAGCACGCCGGGGGCCACCTCCACGACCTGGTCGTGGCCGGGATGATTTTCCCAGGGGTATCGCAGTGCCTCCGCCGAGGAGTGCACGGGGTCGGTCTTCTTGTCCATGCTACGGGCTTAGCGGCACACGGGCCGCCGCGCCAGCCGAAAAATCAGATAGTCGTCCGGAGAATTGACCCATTCCCGTAGCCCGGATGAAGCGAAGCGCAATCCGGGGCAGCCGGTCCACGACGCGCGGCCCCGGATTTCGCTGCGCTCCATCCGGGCTACGGAATATCGGAGTTACGCCGCGCGGATGTTCGACAGGAAGCCGTCGATCTCGGAGCGCAGCACGTCGGCCTCGCGGCGCAGCGCGTCGGAGGCGCTCAGCACCTCGCCGGCAGCAGTGCCGGCCTCGGCCGAGGCGGTCGAGACGCCGACGATGTTGCTCGACACCTCGCTGGTGCCGCCCGCCGCATGCTGGATGTTGCGGGCGATCTCGCGGGTCGCCGCGCCCTGCTCCTCGACGGCGGCGGCGATCGCGGTGGTGACGTCGTTGATCTCGCCGATCGTGCTCGAGATGTTGCGGATCGCGGAGACGGCCGTCGTCGTCACCTCCTGCATGCTGACGATCTGCTGGCGGATTTCCTCGGTCGCCTTCGCGGTCTGGCTCGCGAGGTTCTTGACCTCGGAGGCGACCACCGCAAAGCCGCGGCCGGCCTCGCCGGCGCGCGCCGCCTCGATGGTGGCGTTGAGCGCCAGGAGATTGGTCTGCGAGGCGATGGTCTGGATCAGATCGACCACGACGCTGATGCGCGCGGCGTTGTCGGCAAGCCCCTGCATCGTTGAGTCGGTGGCGCTGGCCTCCTCCACTGCCTTGCGGGCGATCTCCGCCGAGGTGACGACCTGGCGGCCGATCTCCTGGATCGACGACGACAGTTCCTCGGTGCCGGCCGACACCGTCTGCACGTTGACCGAGGTCTCCTCGGCGGCGGAGGCCACCGCGTTGACCAAGGCGCTCGACTGGTCGGCGGTCGCCGACATGCTCTGCGCGGTCGACTGCATCGAGTTCGCCGCGGTCTGCAGGCTGCCGAGCGCGCTGCGGACGTTGGACTCGAACGCGACGATCTGGGTCTCCATGCGCGAGGCGCGCTCCGCCTTGGCGCTGCGGTCCTTGTTCTGGTTCTCGGCGAGCTCGCGGCTCTCGATCATGCTCTCGCGGAACACCTGCAGCGCGTCGGCCATGACAGTGATCTCGTCGCGCTGGCGGCTCTGCGGGATCTCGGTGTCGAGGTCGCCGTCCGACAGCAACTGCATCGAGCGCTGCAAACCGCGGATGCGGCGCAGGATGTTGCGCCCGACATAGAGCCAGACGAACAGGAACGAGCCGACCAGCGTCAGTGCGCCGAGGCCGATCATGACCGTGGTCGCGAGCGAGATCTGCTGCCGCGCCTGGAAGGTCGACGCATCGGTCTCCTTCTGCACGGCGTCGACCAGCTGCTGGACGCTGATGCCGAGCCCGACATTGAGCTTGCGGGTCTCTTCCAAAATGGTCTGGCCGTAGTCGATCGAGTCGAGCTCCTTCTGGCGGATCTTGAACACGCCGGTCTTGCCTTCGCCGAGCACGAGCAGCTTCGTGGCGGTGTCGCGCACGGCGACGATCGCCGGATTGTTCGGCAGGTCTTCGAGGTTGGACTTGACGCGCTCGCGGCCCTTCTTGAACTCGGCCTCGATCGCATCGAGCGTCTCGCTGGAATTCGCCGACAGCGCCGCGGTCATGTCCGCGGCCATCAGATTGCCGGCGGCGAGCACGTTGCTGATCTGGCCGACGGTGCGGGCCGCCTCGGTGGCGTCGTCGGCGGAAACTTCGGCCGCCGCGAGGATCGCGTTGAGCCGGGTCTGCGCGTCGAGCATCGCCGGGCTCGCGGCGGAGACGAAGGCGGCCTGCGCCTTGCGCAACGCATTATACTGCTTGTCGCGCAGCGCGCCGACCTCGAGCCGCTCGCGTGCCGCCGAGATCAGGCTCTTGGTGGCCTCGTCGGTGTTCTTGACGTTCTCCTGCAGCGCGCTGACGACGGATTTGTCGGCGCCGAGCTCGATGATCTCGCCGAGCTTGGCATTGGTCTGCTGCGCGACCTCCTGCACCTTCTTGGTGCGGTCGTTCAGCGCGTCCTCGCTCTGCACGGCGAGCAGGCCGGGACCCTGGGCTGCGAGCGAGGCGCTCTGCGCCGACAGTTGCAGGCTCGCGGCAAGCCGCGGAATGTCGCGGCCGGAGAGATCGCTCATGGTGCCGCCGAGCTGATGCAGCACGATGCCGGCGCCTGCGCTGATCACGAGCGCCATGCCCGCGATCACCGCGAAGGCCGCGAACAGGCTGCCCCTGACGCCCATCTGCGGCAGGCGGATACGCTTGAGATTTGGTTTGCCGAGCTTGAACCGAAACGCCATTGCCCCCGTGTCCCCCTGAGCACTACTCTTGGATGTTTCCCCGGCGCGGGAGTATCGGTGCGGCGGGTTAACAAAATCGGGAAAATTGTGGCGATCTGCCGGATTTTTCACGACTTGCCGCGCTGTCATGGTTCGCTGTGCGGAATCGGTGCACGCGACCGGACGCAAAAAAGGCCGGCGTGAGCCGGCCTTTCCACTCTTGGTTGTGGTGTCGGCTTCCAAGCCGTGATTCCATCCGGTCCGTCATTGCGAGCGCAGCGAAGCAATCCATCGCGCAGCAAGTCCAGACGTGGATTGCTTCGTCGCTTCAGCGCAAAATTGGCTTTGCAATTTTGTCGCGAGCTCCTCGCAATGACGAGGATAGATTCACCTCAATAGCGGCCGTAGGCGGGGCCGCCGAGGTTGCCGAGATTGAAGCGGTAGTTGAGGCCAGCCTTCACCGTGTGCTCGTCATTGTGGAAGCTGCCGACCGGCACCAGCGCGCTGGGCGCGGTGAAGCGGCTGTCGCCGAAGTCGTAGTACTGGTACTCGACCTTGGCCGACCAGTTCGGCGCGAACATGTACTCGACGCCGCCGCCGATGGTCCAGCCGTTGCTGTGATTGTCGGTGAGCGCGAAGCCGACCGGCGCGCCGCCGAGCGTTACCGTTTCGTTGTTGTCGGAGTAGGCGTAGCCGCCCTTCACATAGATCAGGCCCGGGCCCCAGGTGTAGCCGACGCGGCCGGTGATCGAGCCGATGCCGCGCTGGTTGTTGTTGTAGACATAGCCGCCCGGGAAGATCGCGTTGAGCTGGTGGCCGCTGAGCCAGGAGTACTGGCCTTCGAGGCCGATCACCCACATCGGCGACAGCTGCCAGTCGTAGCCGCCCTGCACGCCGCCCATGAAGCGGGCATCGGAGTCGGACAGCGCGAGGCCGTTGAAATTGTTGTTCTGCGAGAACACGCCGCCGAGATGGCCGCCGAGATAGAAGCCGGTCCAGTTGTAGAGCGGCGCGGCGTAAACGGGCGCGGGCGCCTGCTGGTAATAGCCGCGGGAGCCGAGGTCGGCGGCCTGGGCGGTCGCGCCAAAGGCGGCGACGGCAGCAACTGCGGCTGCGGTTGCGAGCAGGAACTTCTTCATGGGGGCAGTCTCCGGACAAGTCATGAGGCGCAGCGTGAATGGCGCCATCCATGAGCGATGCGTTAGACCGCATTTGAATAAAATGCTGTCACCGGAACGCTGCTCGGAACGCTAAGTCGCACCGTTTGCGCTTAAACGTTTTCTTGTGCCTAACGAACCCTTAAGCCGGGATGAAGGAAGGCTTAACGCGCCGCGCGCGACAGGCGTCACAAGACCCTCATGGTGAGGAGCGCGAAGCGCGTCTCGAACCATGAGGCCCGTTCTGTGGCCTACATCCTTCGAGACGCCCGCTCTGCGGGCTCCTCAGGATGAGGGGACATGGCGTTCTGACGCAGTAGAGTTAACCGGCCTGTCGGCTAGGCGAGCCGCTTGCGCACGTCGTCGCGCATCTGCTCGCGGAATGCCTCGCGGCGCGCGGCACGGTCCTTGACCGGCACGTCGTGGCGATCGAACACGTCGAACTTCTCCAGGATCGGATAGTGCTCGCTCGCCATCGCCAGCACGCGCAGCAGCCCGGCGACCTTCGCCGGCGGGCCGGTGACTTCCCACCTGCGCAGCTTCTCGGCGCCGCCGGCGCCCGTCAACCCGCACAGCTTCGCCATGTCGGCCACCGTCAGCTTGCGGCCGATCGCCTCGCCGAGATGTTCGCGCAATTTCCTCAGTTCTGGGCCGGTCACTCTTAGGTCCGCTCCGCGATGGCAAAATGTGAAGTGAGTCACATGACGTGCTCGGGATGCAGGCTATACGCCGCGCATGCGACTTCTAGAGCATGATCCGGAAAAGTGCGAAGCGGTTTTCCGAAAAGATCATGCTCAAACAAGAAGCCAAAGTGCGACGGCACTTCAACCTGAGTTCATCGCGCCTGAAGGGAATCCATCATGCACGGCATCATCGAAAGCCTCAGCCCCGAGCACGGACAGATCGATTGGACATGGGTCGGCAGCGTGTTCGCGTTCTATATCGTGCTGATGATCGGCGGAGCAGGGTTGTTGCTCGCGCATTGATCCGGCTGACGCGGCGGGGCGCGTGCTCATCGCGGCGATCGTTGTTGCGAAAGATCCTGGTGCTGCCAGACAGGATTGAACTGTCGACCTCTCCATTACCAATGGAGTGCTCTACCACTGAGCTACGGCAGCATGCCCGGGAAAAATTGAATCGGCCCCAAGGGCCCGTCCAAGCGGGCGGTTCTTGCCACAGGCCTCCCTTTCGCGCAAGCGAAACAGCGCCCCTCTTGCCGGTGAAATCGGCCGAATTGGCGTTCCGCGGCGGCGAATGCGTCCAATCGGGCCGTTTTCGGCCGGAATCGGTTCCCTAATCCTGCCGGAAGGCTCCCGATCCGCCAAGTCAGCGAATCATGCCGTCGCGTGCAACTGGCCGACCGGGCAGGGTGCGCGGGCTGCGGCCATTGTCTATGCTCGCCACGTGCAGGGCGTCGGCGGTTCGAGAGTTTTGAAATGACAGGCGATCGGGACAGAGGCGGCGGGCCGGCCGGGGCCCGCGTGAAGGATTCACGACAGGATCGTCTCAAGCTGGCGCTGCGCGAAAATCTGAAGCGGCGGAAATCGCAGGCGCGCGGTCGCGAGGATGTGGCTTCCGAACCAGCCCATGTCTCGCTAGATGACGGCCCGGACGACGACGGCGGAAGCGAGCCTGGCCGCTAACCCGGCTCGCAGGTGTGGTGCAAAGAGAAGCGGGTCGCCGACATGGCTATAGTAGAAGACACGACAATCAACCGGCTCAACGCAACCGCCACCGCCTTCCCGCGCCATGAGCAGACCTTTCCGACCCTGACCGCGCATGAGATCGAGCGGATGCGCCGCTTCGGCGAGCCGCGCTCGTACAAGGACGGCGAGGCGCTGTTCGAGACCGGCAAGCCCGGTCCCGGCATGTTCGTTGTGCTGTCGGGCAGCGTGTCGATCACCCAGCGCGACGGCCTCGGCCGTGTCACGCCGATCATCGACCAGGGGCCGGGGCAGTTTTTGGCCGAGATCGGCCAGCTCTCCGGCCGCCCCGCGCTGGTCGACGGCCATGCCGACGGTATCGTCGAGACCTTGCTGCTGCCGCCCGACCGGCTGCGTGCGCTTTTGGTCGCCGAGGCCGACCTCGGCGAGCGCATCATGCGCGCGCTGATCCTGCGCCGCGTCAGCCTGATCCAGGGCGGCGCCGGCGGGCCGGTGCTGATCGGCTCGGCGTCGGTCGGCAACATGGCGCCGCTGCAGAATTTCCTGACGCGCAACGGCCAGCCGCATCACGTGCTCGATCCCGAGGCCGACACCGATGCCGCAGATCTCATCGCGCGCTATTCGCCGACGCGCGCCGAGATGCCGCTGGTGGTCTGTCCCAACGGCACGGTGCTGCGCAATCCCTCCGAGATTGCGCTGGCGATGGCGCTCGGCATGATCGGCAACAATACGCAGGACAAGCTCTACGACGTCGCCGTGGTCGGCAGCGGCCCCGCCGGGCTCGCCACCGCGGTCTATGCGGCTTCCGAAGGCCTGTCGGTCGCGGTGTTCGATTCCCGCGCCTTCGGCGGCCAGGCCGGCGCCAGCATGCGGATCGAAAACTATCTGGGCTTCCCGACCGGCATCTCCGGCCAGGCGCTGGCCGGGCGGGCCTTCAACCAGGCGCAGAAATTCGGCGCCGAGATGCTGATCCCGGTCTCGATCAAATCGCTCGACTGCTCGAAGGCGTCAGGTGCGTTCGCACTCGATACTGCCTGCGGGCATAAGCTGCGCGCGAGATCGGTGGTGGTCGCAAGCGGCGCGCGCTATCGCCGGCCGGTGATCGACAATCTCGAGGCCTATGAGGGCCGCGGCGTCTGGTACTGGGCCTCGCCGATCGAGGCGCGGCTCTGCGCCCAGCAGGAGGTCGTGCTGGTCGGCGGCGGCAACTCCGCGGGCCAGGCGGCGGTGTACCTGTCGGCGCATGCCCGCAGGGTCAACATGATGATCCGCGGCGGCGGGCTCGGCTCCAGCATGTCGCGCTATCTGATCGAGCGCATCGAGGCGACGCCGAACATCGAATTGATGTTCAACACCGAGGTGGTCGGGCTCGAAGGCGCGGAGACCCTGGAGCGCGTGCGCTGGCGCAGCCGGCTCGCACCCGACGAGTTCACGATGGATATCGGCAATCTCTTTTTGTTCGTCGGCGCCGATCCGGCGACCGGCTGGCTCGAGGGCTGCGGGGTGCAGGTCGACCGCGGCGGCTTCGTGAAGACCGGCATGCAGAACGGTGAGGGCGCGCGCGCCGTGCCGCTGCTCGAGACTACGGTGCCCGGCGTGTTCGCGGTCGGCGACGTCCGCTCCGGATCGGTCAAGCGCGTCGGCGGCGCGATCGGCGAAGGCGCGCAGGTGGTTGCTGCCCTGCATGGCTATCTCGCCGATGCCGGGAGTCCGTCGTTGTAGTTGATAGTCGATGCGACGAATGCAGAGAGTCCCGTCATCCTGAGAGGCTGTGACCCTATTTGAAGTTAGCAGCTGCGGCAAAAGCGGGATTGGGCTTTGACGATTTGATGGCCAGGCTTCAAGCTGCAGCCTGGAGCAGGCGGTGGCCGGCCAGGATGTTGTTGGTGAGTGCGAACCAGCGCAGGACCGTCTGGACCTTTTTGAGGCCGCGTACGGTGAACTGCTGCAGGCCCCAGTTGCGGAAGCGAGCGTTGATACACTCCGCCTGGGCTCGACGCTTGTAGATCGACTTGCCACGTGGGCTCTTCATGCGGGCTCGCCAGGCGGCGACGCCGGGCCCATCGTTGTCGCGTGGCTCATATGGGTCGCGCTGGTGCTTGCTGCGTGAAGGCGGCCCGTAGACCTTGATGCCGCGGTCAGCCGCCCACTCGGTATCCTCATTCTTGTTGAAGCCGCCGTCGATCAGCAACCGCTTCGGCCATCGGCCATGGCGGCGGTTGATCTCCTCCAGCATCGGCCGGGCCAAGCCGCGGTCGGAGCCGACGGTTTTGACGTCCGGGATGATCACGATCTGGCCACCGGCGACGGTCGAGAGCTGGCAATTGTAGGCGGGGCGGAAGCCGCCATCGGCCATTTTCATGACGCGGGCATCGGGGTCGGTGGTGGAGGCGCGCGGCTCCTTCTGCTTCTCGACCTCCTTCTTGTTGGTCTTGCTGCGCCGTTCGCGTTCCGCCTCGATCTCGGCCAGCTTTTTCAGCGCTGCCGCCACGCGCTGCTCGCGTTCACGCAGGGCCCGTTCGTTGGCCGCAGCGATCCGCCGGCTGCTGGCTTGCGGATCGTCGGCTGCTTCGTCCTTCAGCTGTCGGATCAATCGTTGCGCCTTGCGCAACTCCTTGTGAAGCTTCCTGCGGCGGCGGAACGACTTGCTCCCAGCCGAGGCACGTACCCGCACTCCGTCCTGCGCCACCTCATCGAGGTCGATGATCTCGGCCACCGACAGGCTGGCGATGTTTTCGCTCAACAGCCGATCCAGAAGCTCCGGATGCGCCGTGCGGAAGTCGGCAAGGCCGTGATAGTTCACACTCACCCCGCCGCAGAGCCACCGATAGACGTCGTGGCTCTCACACAGCCTGGCCAGCGCTCGCGCGCTGCCAACCCCCTCGCTCGTCGCATAAAGCCACAGTGCCAGTAAAAGCCGCGGGCTCGCCGGGGCCTGTCCCGCCGTGTGGGTTCGAGCTCTAATCGCCTCTTCAAGCTCGCCCAGATCAAGCTTCTCGACGTAAGCCCAGATCACCCGGACTGGATGATCGGCGGCTACCAGCGCCTCCAGATCGACTGCCCGAAGCTCGATCTGATCGCGTACCGGTTCCCGCATCCGCGGCTGCCCCGGATCGCTCTCCCGCTCAGCTTTCTGTACCGGAAGATCGGCAAACAGTTCGTCGCCAGGCATCGCTGCACCTCTCGGATAGTACAGCTGCAGGAATCACTCCGCGTAGGAAAACTCAACCCTCATCCCGAACAAAGATTCACACCCTCTGAGGAGCCGCGAAGCGGCGTCTCGAAGGATCGACGGCCCCGCCTGTGGCCGATTCATCCTTCGAGACGCGCGTTCCGCGCTCCTCAGGATGACGGGTTAAAAAAGACGCACAAGCAAGAGGTCACAATGTCAAAAGGCTGCACCCATCTCGCCGGCATCCAGGACGTCACGCCGAGCGCGCTCGGCTGCGAGGAATGCCTGAAGAGCGGCAGCCGCTGGCTGCATCTGCGGATCTGCCGCAGCTGCGGCCATGTCGGCTGCTGCGACGATTCGCCGAACCGCCATGCAACGGCGCACTTCCACGCCACCGGCCACCCCGTGATCGAGGGCTACGATCCGCCGGAAGGCTGGGGCTGGTGCTATGTCGACGAAGTGCTGTTCGACCTGTCGAAACGCAGGACGCCGCACAACGGACCGATCCCGCGCTACTATTGATTCAACGTCTCACGACGACCACGTGCTGCGGTGCGTGACACCGGCGCGAAATTTTTCAGCAAGCGCCGGCATTATTTTCATGCGATGTCGGCCATCCTGCCATCGAACCATGTAGCAATTTTCAAGGACGCATCGTAACGTGGTGCGGGTTCTCAACGGGGAGTGCGCCACATGTCGACGATCGTGCTTGTGCATGTCATTATCAGCCTGATTGCCATTGTCGCCGGTGTGATCGTGATGTTCGGCCTGCTCGGCTCGCGCTCGATGCCCGGCCTGACCTCGATCTTCCTCATCCTCACGATCCTGACCAGCGCCACCGGCTTCGTGATCCCGCCGCTGGTGACGGAGAAGCTGCTGCCGTCGCACATCATCGGCGGCCTCTCGCTGGTGCTGCTCGCGATCGCCTGCATCGCGCTGTATGCGATGCAGCTCAGGGGCGCCTGGCGCCCGGTCTATATCGTGACCGCGATGGTCTCGCTCTATCTCAACGTCTTCGTGCTGGTGATCCAGAGCTTCCTCAAGATCCCTGCGCTGCAGGCACTGGCGCCGGCGGTGCCGCCGAACCCGCCGGCGGGGCCGGTGTTTGCGGCGATACAGGGCATCGTGCTGGTGTTCTTCGCCGTGATGATCATCGGCGCCTGGCGCCGGTTCAGGCCGGCCATGTTCGCCTGATCATTCCGGGGCGCGCGAAGCGCGAACCCGGAATCTCGCAACCCAAACTTCTGGATTCCGGGTTCACGCTGCGCGCGCCCCGGAATGACGATCAGCTGAAGGAGTGCTTCAATGCCCACCATCACCACCAAAGACGGCGTCGAGATCTTCTACAAGGATTGGGGTTCGGGCCAGCCGATCGTGTTCAGCCATGGCTGGCCGCTGTCGTCGGACGACTGGGACGCGCAGATGCTGTTCTTCCTCAACCACGGTTTCCGCGTGGTCGCTCATGATCGCCGCGGCCACGGCCGCTCCGCCCAGGTCGCCGATGGCCATGACATGGATCACTATGCCGATGACCTCGCGGCCGTCACCGCGCATCTCGACCTGAAGAACGCCGTGCATGTCGGGCATTCCACCGGCGGCGGCGAGGTCGTGCACTACATCGCGCGCCACGGCGAGAGCCGGGTGGCGAAGGCGGCGATCCTCAGCGCCGTGCCGCCCTTGATGGTGCAGACGGCGAACAATCCCGGCGGCCTGCCGAAGTCGGTGTTCGACGGCTTGCAGGCCCAGCTCGCCGCCAACCGCTCGCAATTCTACCGCGATCTGCCGACCGGACCGTTCTACGGCTACAACCGGCCCGGCGCAAAACCGTCGGAAGCCGTGATCCAAAACTGGTGGCGGCAGGGCATGATGGGCGGCGCCAAGGCGCATTACGACGGCATCGTCGCGTTCTCGCAGACCGACTTCACCGAGGACCTGAAGAAGATCACCGTGCCGGTGCTGGTGATGCATGGCGACGACGACCAGATCGTGCCCTACGCCGATTCCGCTCCGCTCTCGGCCAAGCTTTTGAAGAACGGCACGCTGAAGACCTACAAGGGCTTTCCGCACGGCATGCCGACCACCGAAGCGGAGATTATCAACGCGGACCTGCTGGCGTTCATCAAGGGGTGAGGCGGCTGGCTGCGCTCGCCGAGGAACGCTGAACTAAGCGCGGCCCTAACGACTGCGACGTGAGGAGGCCACAGGCGGTAGGGTTCCCTCCCCCCTTGCGGGGGAGGGTTAGGGAGAGGGGCCCACACGACGCGCTCTCTCGAAATGCCCTTCGATGATCGGTTGCGATGCCGATCGCTTCATCGATCATCTCGCCCGGGTCACACCCCTCTCCCCACCCTCCTCCGCAAGGGGGGAGGGAGCCTGACCGCAGTGCTCACCTCACTAGGGCTGATGCGCTAATCTACGTGCTCCGAGGACGCGGCATCCCCGCATCCGGCGAGAAGGAGCTCATCGCATGAAAGTCGTCCTGTTCGACCGGCATGGGTCGGGCAGGGCGTGCCGCGCGAATGCCTGCTCGATCCCCATGTCGAACGCCGTCGCCCTCAGCTCCTTTGCATGGGGTTGTTTTCGATATTTGCTCGTGCGCTCGCCGGTTCCCTCGATCGGCATTTCCTCGCGGCCGCGTGGTACCTCCGGCGGCCGAAGGCGTTATAATTACCGCCATGTTCCCACCCGCGCCGCTGAAACTGATCGCTCTCGACGCCGATGACCTCGCGGTCATCTCCGCTCACGTGCAGGACGCCCGCGTCCAGCCCTCCGACATCATCTGGCGCCAGGACGAGAAGCGCCTGGTGGTCGGCCTGAACCGGCTCGACTGGGAGCAGACCCTGTCCGGCGGCACCTGCTCGCGCCGGCTGATCGCCGCGCTCAGGTTCGACCGGGTGCTGGCATGCAAATCGCGCAATATCGACCTCGAAGCCCCGGAGGCGGCCCTGGAACTGCTCGGGATCGAGTTCTATGCCTCCGACCCGCCCGGCGGCAGCGCGCTCTTGATGTTCGGCCATGGCGGGGCGTTGCGGCTGGATGTCGAGTGCCTGGAGTGCGAATTGACCGATCTTGGGGATGACGATCTCGGGATGGCGGTGGGTTAGTTAACCGTCGTCCCGGCGAAGGCCGGGACGACGGCGCGTTGTGTGTTTTCCAAGGGTTGACGGCCATTATCCGCCGCGCCATTGAGCAGGGAGCCGAACTCCTCCTAAGAAAGCCGTCATGCCCGTTCGCCTGGACCGACAGAGCGCCGATTTCGACCAGCGTTTCCGCGATTTCCTGGCGGCCAAGCGCGAGGTATCGGCCGACGTCGAGCGCGCCACCCGCGCCATCGTCGACGACGTGGCGGCCCGCGGCGATGCCGCGCTGCTCGAGGCGACCAAGAAGTTCGACCGGCTCGATATCGACGCCGCCGGCCTGCGCGTCACCGCGGCCGAGATCGACGCCGCGGTTGCGGCCTGCGACCCCAAGACGGTCGAGGCCCTGACATTCGCCCGCGACCGGATCGAGACCTTCCATCGCCGCCAGCTGCCGAAGGACGAGCGCTTCACCGATGCCGCCGGCGTCGAGCTCGGCTGGCGCTGGAGCGCGGTCGATGCGGTCGGGCTTTATGTGCCCGGCGGCACCGCCGCCTATCCGTCCTCGGTGCTGATGAACGCGGTGCCGGCCAGGGTGGCCGGCGTGCCGCGGGTGGTGATGGTGGTGCCGGCGCCGGACGGCAAGCTCAACCCGCTGGTGCTGGCGGCCGCCCATCTTGGCGGCGTGTCCGAGATCTACCGGGTCGGTGGCGCCCAGGCGGTGGCCGCTTTGGCCTATGGCACGGCAACGATCGCGCCAGTGGCAAAAATCGTCGGTCCCGGCAACGCCTATGTCGCCGCCGCCAAGCGGCTGGTGTTCGGCAAGGTCGGCATCGACATGATTGCCGGCCCTTCCGAGGTGCTGGTGATCGCCGACGCGACCTCCAATGCCGACTGGATCGCGGCGGATCTTTTGGCGCAGGCCGAGCATGACGTCAGCGCGCAGTCGATCCTGATCACCGACAGCGCGCGGCTCGCCGCCGATGTCGAGCGCGCGGTCGAGGCGCAGCTCGCGACGCTGCCGCGTGCGGCGATCGCGCGCGCCTCGTGGAACGATTTCGGCGCCGTCATCATGATTGCAAAACTCGACGACGCGGTCGAGCTCGCCAATGCGATCGCCGCCGAGCATCTGGAGATCATGACCGCGGACGCCGAGGGCCTGTCGAAGAAGGTCCGCAATGCGGGCGCGATCTTCCTCGGGCCGCATACGCCGGAGGCGATCGGCGACTATGTCGGCGGCTCCAACCACGTGCTGCCCACCGCGCGCTCGGCGCGATTCTCCTCGGGCCTCGGGGTGCTTGACTTCATGAAGCGAACCTCGATCCTGAGGTGCGGGCCGGATCAGCTTCGTGCGCTCGGGCCCGCCGCGATGACGCTCGGCCAGGCCGAGGGTCTCGATGCCCATTCACGTTCCGTCGGATTGCGCCTCAATCTCTCATGAACAAGCCACCAGACGACGAGGATTCCAACAATCGCATCGTCGCGGTGACGCTCGACGAGGAATCGATCGGCCGTTCCGGGCCCGACATCGAGCATGAGCGGGCGATCGCCATCTACGATCTGGTCGAGCAGAACCTGTTCGCGCCCGAAGGCGCCGCCGGGCCGGGCCCCTACACGCTGCATATCGCGATCACCGGCAACCGGCTGATGTTCGATATCCGCAAAGAAGACGGCTCGCCGGTGGTCGCGCATCTGTTGTCGCTGACCCCGTTCCGCCGCGTCGTGAAGGACTACTTCATGATCTGCGACAGCTACTATCAGGCGATCCGTACCGCGACACCGGACAAGATCGAGGCGATCGACATGGGCCGTCGCGGCATCCATGACGAGGGCTCGCGCACGCTGCAGGAGCGGCTCAAGGGCAAGGTGCGCGTCGACTTCGAGACCGCGCGGCGGCTGTTCACGCTGATCACTGTGCTGCACTGGAAGGGTGAGGGCGCATGATCCCGAAAAGTGGGTACCGGTTTTCGGTCGCGACAAACGCAAGCGTTTGCGCCGAGATCATGCGCCAAAATAAGAGGCGCATGATCACGATCATGGTCTCTGTCTCGCTAAACGACGGGGGCGTACCCCGGTCGAAAAAAGCCTGATCGCATGGAAGCGCCGCGCGCGCGCAACCCCCAGGCCGTGCTGTTCGCATGCGGCCACAACGCCGTGCGCTCGCCAATGGCCGAAAGCCTGCTGCAGCACATGTTCCCGCAAGGCGTCTATGTCCGCTCGGCCGGCGTCAAGAAGGGCGAGCTCGATCCGTTCGCGGTCTCCGTGATGGCCGAGTTCGGTCAGGACATTTCCGGCCACAAGCCGCAAACCTTCGAGGAACTCGAGGATTGGGAGGGGCTGAACTTCGACCTCATCATCACGCTGTCGCCGGAGGCGCATCACAAGGCGCTGGACCTGACCCGCACGCTTGCCGCCGATGTCGAATACTGGCCGACGCATGACCCGACCGGCACCAGCGGCAATCGCGAGCAGAAGCTCGCCGCCTATCGCGAGGTCTGCGACGGGCTCTTGATGCGGATCCGCCGCCGCTTCGCCAAGGCCGGTGCGGCGAACCTGTGAGGCGCTCGGTGAGGTTCCGATTCGCAGAACCGGCCCTTGTCGCCAGACTGACAAACAGCTGTGCTTATGGGGCCTTGTCTCCAAGCGGGAGCGCGATTCGCGGCCGGTTCCAAGGTTGTGCATCCATGCCCCATCCGATAGGTTCCGCCCGCGTCCGTCCCCCCGATCCAGCCCAAAAGCCCGCATGCTAGGCCGTCCCAAATTCGTTCTTGCTTCCGGTTCGCCGCGGCGGCTGGCCCTGCTCAACCAGGCCGGCATCGAGCCCGACGCGCTTCGCCCGGCCGATGTCGACGAGACCCCGCGGCGGGGCGAGCTGCCGCGCGCCTGTGCCAACCGCCTGGCGCGTGCGAAGGCGGACGCGGCGCTGAAGTCGGTTCAGCTCGACGACGATTTGCGCGGCTCCTTCATCATCTCCGCCGACACCGTGGTCGCGGTCGGCCGCCGCATTTTGCCCAAGGCCAATCTGGTCGACGAGGCCGCGCAGTGCCTCAGGCTGCTGTCGGGCCGCAATCATCGCGTCTACACCGCGATCTGCGTGGTGACGCCGCGCGAGGCGTTCCGCCAGCGCCTGGTCGAGACGCGCGTGCGCTTCAAGCGGCTCAGCGAGGACGACATCCAGGCCTATATCGGCTCCGGCGAATGGCGCGGCAAAGCCGGCGGCTACGCCGTGCAGGGCATCGCCGGATCCTTCGTGGTCAAGATGGTCGGCTCCTACACCAACGTGGTCGGCCTGCCGCTCTACGAGACCGTGACCCTGCTCGGCGGCGAAGGCTTTCCGATCCGCCACGGCTGGCTCAACGCCGTCGCGGTGTGAGTTCGAGGAACCTCGCGTCTTCAACGCCCTTGCATCTCGATTGATGTAAGCTACGTCCGAGCCATGACCGACCAGCCCCGAACGCCCCCGGCTACCCCGCGCGCCTGCCCGATCTGCGGCAAGCCCGTCGAGCTGGCCTTCCGCCCGTTCTGTTCGTCACGCTGCCGCGACGTCGACCTCAACCGGTGGCTGACCGGCCGCTATGTCGTTCCCGGCCGCGAGGACGACGAGGAGGACCCGGAATAGCCAAGATTCCCAACAAGTTGGGGAAACTTCGGAATGCGGGCCTGCCACGCCGAAGCCTTTGGCGAAGGCGGGTGGACACAGCGCCCCGACCTCTCTATAAACCGCCCGCTCGCTCCGGCCTTTTCGGCCCCGCGGGTTTGCCCAGGTAGCTCAGTTGGTAGAGCATGCGACTGAAAATCGCAGTGTCGGTGGTTCGATCCCGCCCCTGGGCACCACGCTTCGCCCTTGCGGGCTACGCGTGGCGGGGCCACGCAAGATAGCGACGCGATGCGTGTCCGGCGTAGCTTGAGCAGAGCGAAGAAGGACTTTTCCTCTCATGGCCGATTTGATCGGCTCGTGGCCTGGACGAGCAGACCGGTGAATTGAGCCACCTACCGATAGTCCTTGTTGTTGATCGTCTTGCTGTCCTTGCCTTCGTCTCCGCCGGTCGGCATGCATTCGACCTGCACGAGGTCGGGATAGAGCTCCCAGGATCGCACCAGAAATTTCCGGCGCACGCCGTAAGAGGTGATGACGCAGCGGTTCAGCACCGGGCTGACGGCGGCGGCGACGTAGCCGGGATAGAACAGTGAACCATGATGGAGGATGCTCCAGATCTCGTTGAACCAGGTCGCGCGCACCCGGAAGGTCACGGTGTTCTGCTCGGTGCAGGGCAGCGTCTCGCAACCGTAGACCTCGTGGACCTCCTGGCCTTCGGTTTGCGAACTGGAGAGGTTCTGGGAGTTGGAGAGATAGAGCTGCTCGTCGCGCTGCACGGTCGCCAGGTACCACGGCAGGGTCGCCGCGACCGTCACCGCGCCGTAGACGACGTAGCAGACGGCGATCGTCGCGAGGATCACGATTCCGCCGCGCGCCTTGCTGAATTCCGGATCGCCATAGGCGTCCTTGGCGTAGACGCAGCGCGCCCATAGCGCGCGGTAGCCGGCGAATAGCCAGCGCACGAAGCGGTAGATCCGCCAGGTGACCGGCGCGATCAGCTTCAGGTAGATCCATCCGCAGGAGCGGACGAACTGCGACCAGAACCGGCCGAGCATGCTCAGTTCGCGGTGGGCGCGCCCGATCTCGGACTGGTCGTAGGACTTCTTGGCCTCGTAGGCCTTGGTCTTGAAGTCGGACAGCGTCTTGTCGATGCCGTCCAGCAACGCATTGGCGTCGTCATGCGGCTTTTCTGTCATGGGGGATCCAGCTCGACGTGAAATTGCGGCTCGTGGCATCGAAGCCGATGTCGAGCGTGCCACGGAAGGCGGCGTCCGCCATCGTCTTCTCGACGATCATGGCTTCGATGCGTTTGATGCGCCCCGGCAGGCCGCGCGCGCCGATCTCGGGCGAATAGGTCTTGTCGCAGAACTCGCGCAGCTGGGCCTCGGGGAAGCGCACCTCGATCGATTGCGCCATGTAGAAGGCGTTGATGCGCGAGATCTCGCGGAACACGATCTTCTCGATCGTGTCCATGTTGAGCTTGTGGAACAGGATGATGTTCTCGCGGCCCTCGAAGCGGTTCAGGAATTCGGTCCGGAAGGCCTTCTTCAGGTCGCGGATGGTGAGCTCATAGGCTTCATCCTGGCTCAGATCGCCGGGACCGGTGCCGACCCGCAGCGCATGATCCGCGCCGATGTTGGTGGTCATCGGCATCACCACGTCGCCGAACTCGACCTTGCGGCCGAGATTGTCGCGGCAGCGGCCGTCGTCGAGGATGTTGAGGCAGATGTTGAATATGTCGGGGTGAGCTTTTTCGATCTCGTCCCACAGCATGACCTGATACGGATTGGCCCGCACCGAATTGGTCATCTCGCCGCCGGCCGCGAAGCCATCGTAGCCCGGAGGCGCGCCGATCAGCTTGGTGACGTCGTTCTTCTCCATGAACTCGCCCATGTCGTAGCGGTTCAGCGCCTTGTCGGTGTCGAACAGGGCTTCCGCTAGACCCTTGGCGACCTCGGTCTTGCCGACGCCGCTGGCGCCGCAGAACAGGAACGGCAGCGGCCTGTCGGTGCGCCGTCCGCGCCGCCAGACCTTGACCGCGCGATCGACATGATCGAGCACGTCGTCCTGGCCGAACACGCGCCGCTTCAGTGAGCCGTGCAGATTGAGCAGCTTGACGGCGTCGTTCTGCTTGAGCTTGGAGGCATCGATACCGGAGATCAGCGAGAATTCGTCGATCACCATATCCGCGGTGAACAGCAACCGGTCGTTGATCTCCTTGGTGACGGCCTTGTACTTCACCCGATTTTCGTCGACGGCCGCCTGGGTCCGCGCGATCTCGCCGCGTAGCTGGAGGATCTCGGGCGTCGCGTAGCCGGAGGCTCTCGCGATCAGGTCGAAATCGGCATCGCCGGCGGAAGCCTTGCCGGCGGGCTCGTCGAGGTGCCGCTTCTTCTCTTCTTCCTCGAGCGCGCGCAGCTGGGCTTCCATGTGTGCGATCGACTTCTCGCCGTCGCGTTGCGCCGCGTAGTAGTCCTTGATCCTGGCCTGGTATTCGGCGAACTCGGCCTTGTGGCGTGCGATGGCGGCGCGCACGGCAGCGGCCTTCTCCTCGTTTCCGGCGGCCGACCCGCTGGCCGTGAGGCGCGCCAACTCCGCCTCCAGCTGCGCGAGCAGCGGCGGCGTCGAATGCGCTCGCAGCAAATAGCGCGCCATGCCGCGATCGAGCAGGGTGCGGGTGCGCGCAGGCTGCGCCGCGGTCAGGCCGGTGTCGAGCGAACGATACTTGCTCGACATGTCGATGGCGGCCTTGACCGCGGCCGGATCAATCCGGACCTCGTAGTTCTCCTCGAGGTCCTTGGCGCCGTGCAACGCGATCTCCTCGAGTTCGGCGCCGACCGGCTCGGTCAGGTCCATCAGCGTGAAGTGATCGCGGAAGTCGGAATGGCACTTGAGGACCTGCGTCAGGTCGGCCTCGCGTACTTCGAGGAAGACCTGCGTCTTCTTCGCCTTCACCATTGCCGTCAGCGCGTTGACGATGTGCATCAACCCGCTGTTGCGCAGCGCATCGATCAGATCGAGCGTGTCCTCGACGATCAGCACGCTGTCCGGGGTGCGGTTCAGGATGGCGAAGATCGCCTTGAACTGCTTGACGATCGCGTCGTTGTCGCCGAGCCCGAACAGGCCGTCGGTGTCGAGCCAGAACAGCCGCTTGTTGACGATGTCGAACGGCGCGTCGGGGTCGGCCTTGCGCGCCTGCAGCGCCTGCGCCAGTGTGGTGATGCCGACGCCGCTCGGGCCGGAGACGATCACGCTGTTGGCTTCCATCCGCGTCAGGATGGTGCATAGCTCCTCGAACTTCTCGGTGCGGCCAACCAGCTTGAAGTTCTTCCGGCTGGTGAGCATGTCGCTGCCGGTGATCAGGAAGTTGTCGGCCATCGGGATTCCCATCAGTCAGGCTTGCAGGTGCGGAAGGCCGGACCGGCAGTGCCGGTCCGGCGAGCGGGGTATCAGATCTGCCCGAACGTGATTTCCTTGTCGTCGACCGGCTTCGGCGCCGCGGCAGCGGTTGACGCGCCGGCATCCTTGGCGTCCATGCCGATGCTCTCCTGCAGCCGCGCACGGACGGTGGCGGTGACGTCGCTGAGCTCGCCGAGCCGGCTCTGGATGTTGGAGAGCCCGTCTTCGCGCAGCTTGTTGGCGGCCTGCAGCGATTCGGCGATGTTCGACATCGACTCGACCTTCTCCATGATCCGCTTGGACGCCTCGTCGACCTGCAGCGCCTGGCGGATGACCTCCTTGTTGGCGACGTCGTCGGTCACCGCATTCATCGCCCGCATCGAATCGCGCACGCTCTCCGAGGCCTCGTTGAGCGCCGAGTTGTTCAGCGCCTGGATGGTGGTGTTCAGGCTGGTGGCGACACTCGCGATGCCGTCGCTGGAGAGTTCACGCAGGTTGACATTCTGCTTGCCGAGTGCGTCGTGGAAGGTGTTGGCGTCGACCGCGTCCTTCTCGAGATCGGCCACGGTCTTCTTGGTGCCGCGCCCGCTGTCGAGCAGGGCGGTGACGTGGCGCTCGAAATCGTTCTTCTTGCGCTCGCGCTCGAGGCGGGCGAGCGTATCCTCGCCCTCCCGCGCAGTCGACAGCGCTTGCACCTTCTCCTTGTTCGCCGCGCTGGCGAGGTCGATGCCCTTGTCGAGAATCGCGACCACCGTGATCATCTGCGAGTTGATCTTGACCAGCTTGTCGGCCTGGCCCTCGATCCCGCCGAGTTCGTCGCGCAGCTCCGAGACCGTCACCTGCGACTTGTCGATGTAGTCGAGCGCAGCCTTGATGATGCCTTCGACGCGCTTGACGTGCTCGGGCCCCGAGATGTCGAGCATCTTGCGGACCTGGTCCTTCTCGGCCTTGAACTTGCCCTGCTTGGCGTCGCGCTCGGCCTTCTCCGCGATGATCGCCTTCGCCTTGTCGCGGCAGGTCGTGAGGCCCTCGATCCGCTTGGCGATCAGCAGCTCCTTGGCGGCGATTTCAGCCTGCGCGGATTTCTTGATGCCGCCGAACAGGCCGGTCTGCGTCTTCAGCTGGGCGATGTCGCGCTCGAGCATCTCCTTGTCGGAGGTGATCTGCCGCGCTTCGGATTCGATTTCCGAAGTCCGGTGGTCCCAATCGGCTTCGCGCTTGCGATCGTCCTCGATCTCCGCGAAGGTATCGAGCACGACATTGTCGCCGGCGGTGCGCAGCGTGTAGAGTGCGTCGAGATTGTCGACCAGCGGCCGGATCATCTCGCGGAAGTCGAGAACGCCCTTGTTCATGTCCGCAAAGGTCTGCTTCATCTTGGCGAAGACGGTCGTCGACGACAGCTCGATCAACTTGCGCTGCATCAGCGTGCGCTGCTGCGCCAGATATTCCTTGTAGGCCTCGAGCTGCTTGACCGACGCCTTGCACTCCTCGGCAAGGTCGGGCGAGAGCAGGGCGCCGATCTGGCGGCTGCGCTCCTCGGGCGCGACTTCGGGGTTGAAGACGATCTTGGCCACGGGGTTGGCGGTGATGTCGACGGGCGCGGCCTGCGTCGCCTGCTTCGGCGCCATCCGCGCCTTGATGGCCTCGTTGACGGCAGTCGATTCCGCGAGTTTCGGGGATGCAGAGGTAGACATTGCAGTCGTCTCCAGGTGGGGCGGCTCCGAGCGGGAGCCGCATGGGCAGCGCGGGCGTTCAGGCCGCGTTGCGGGAAATCGTCCTTGGGCGGGCAAACATGAGAAATCCGGCCGGTGCGGAAGCTAGATGTGACTCATGGGCCACACAACCATAGGGGAGTTCAAATTCGAGCGGTTAACCAAAGGAAGCCGCGACATTGTTTATGCATCGTTCTGCGATTGCTGTGTGTTTCAGCCCAGAAGGAAGCTCATTGTTTTGTTTTCGCTGGTTGTTTTGTCGCTTCGCGGCCGGTCTGGTTCGATTGAATATTTTGCGGGCCGGTTCTGAATTGATGCGAGGGGTCTCCGACATTGGTCGCTCAGGACATGCGCCCTCTGGTTGACGCCCGCAAGGTTCGCACGGCGATTTGAACTCGCGATCCGGAATCCGCAAGTATCCAAGGCGTAAGCATTTGATTTTATTTTTAAATTGTCATGATCTGGCATTGCCTTACAGGCGATTCCGTTTCGCCGGTACCCGGCGCGCCTCGCGTTCAATGCCGGCGGCCACCAGCGGCGCCTGGTCGGCGGCGACGGGCGGGGAGAAGACGAAGCCCTGCACCAGGTCGCAATCGAGCCCGCCAAGCACGTCCAGTTCGGCCGGCAGTTCGGCCCCCTCCGCGACCACGGTCATGCCGAGCCCGTGCGACAGGGCGATGATGCCGCCGAGCAGTTTGCGCTTCTCCGGCGCGGCGGAGATGCCGTCCACGAAGGCGCGGTCGACCTTCAGCCAGTCGAAGGGCAGGCGCGTCAGATAGCCGAGCGAGGAATAGCCGGAGCCGAAATCATCCAGCGCCAACCGGACGCCCAGATCGGAAAGCGCCGTCAGCGTGCGGCTGATCCGCTGCTCGGTATGATCCACAAACAGGCTTTCGGTCAGCTCCAGGCAGAGCAGCTCGGCCGGAAAGCCGGTCTCTGCCAATGCAACCGAGACAGCGGCCTCGAAATCCACGTTCCAGATCTGCGCCGGCGAGACGTTGACCGAGACGGAGCGCGGCGGCAACCCGGCATCGAGCCAGGCGCGGCCCTGCCGGCAGGCCTCGCGCAGCACCCACACGCCGAGCTCGACGATCAGCCCGGAGCTCTCGGCGATCGGGATGAATTCCGCCGGCGAGATCGGTCCGCGTTCGGGATGGGTCCAGCGCAGCAGCGCTTCGAAGCCGGTGACGCGGCCGGTCCTCAGGTCCACCTGCGGCTGGTAATGCGCCTCGAGCGCGCCGGCCTCCACGGCGTGGCGCAGATGCCGGCCGAGATCGAGCCGCTGATCGACCGCCTGGGCATAGACCGGCTCGAACAGCTGCGCCCGGCCGCGCCCGGCCTCCTTGGCCATGTAGAGCGCGAGGTCGGCGTTGCGCACGGCTGTCTCCGCCGTCGCCCCGTGCTCGGGCAGGCGGGCGATGCCGATGGTGGCGCCGACGCAGGCCTCGCCCTCGGTGAGGTCGACGGGGACGGACAGTCTGCCGATGAGCCGATCGGCAAGCCCGGTGAGCGCGACATCGGACATGCCGCGTCCCTCCGCCAGCACGGCGAATTCGTCGCCGCCGAGCCGGGCGATGAAGGCGCGCGGCCCGAGGTCCTGCCGCAGCGCCGCCGCCACCTGGATCAGCAGTTTGTCGCCGGCGGCATGGCCGAGGGAATCATTGACCTCCTTGAAGCGATCGAGGTCGATCAGCAGCAGCGCGCCGCTCCGGCCTTCCAGGGCGCAGCCTTCGATCAGCGCGGCGAGCTGGCGGGTGAACAGCGCGCGATTGGCAAGGCCGGTCAGCGGATCGCTGTAGGCGAGGTGCTCGAGCTGGCGCTCGGCCTCCTTGCGCTCGGTGACGTCCTGCACGGTGCCGATGATGCCGATGACCTTGTCGTGGGCGATCTCCGCCTTGCAGATCACAGCCAGATCGCGGGCCGCGCCATCCGCGTGCAGGATGCGCAGGTCGGTGGCTTCGGTCCTGCGGGTGCGGAGCACCCGCTTCTGCACGTCGCGGAAGCGATCGGCGTCGCCGCCCAGGAAACGAGGCCTGATGTTCTCGTCGGTCGGCTCGAACGTATCGGGGTCGAAGCCGAGCAGCTGGTAGAGCTCGGGCGCCCAGACTGTGCGGCCGGTGTCCAGCCGGTAGCTCCAGGTGCCGATCTTGCCGAGTTGGTGGGCCTCCTCCAGCGCCCGCGTGCGCTGGTCGAGCAGCGCCTTGGCTGCCCTCAGCTGGGTGATGTCGCTGGACGTGCCGCGATAGCCGAGAAAGCTGCCGTCATCGGCGAAGATGGGCTTGCCGCTGGTGCAGATGCTGACGCGCGACCCGTCCCGGCCGATCAGCGTATAGGTGAAGTCGCGAAAAGGGCGATGGGCCTCCATATCAGCCCGGTGCCGCGCCATCGCGTCCTCGTCCTCGGGCGCATAAGCCAGTTCCCAGCGCGCCTTCCCGCCGGAGGCCACCGTCTGGAAGGCGGCATTGCCGGCAAGCGACTTCGGATAGGGCAGCAGCCGATGCGCGGCGTCGCTCTCCCAGCACCAATCCGAGGCGGTAGAGACAAAATCGGCCAGCCGCTGCTCGCTTTCCGCCAGGCGCCGCAGCGCGGAGGTCTCCTCCGTGACGTCGCGGACAATGCCGGACACGCGGCGAACCTGACCCCGCGCGTCGAATTCCGGTTCGCCATGCACCACGCAGTCGAGCACGCTGCCGTCGGACCTGCGCAGCCTGGTCTGCACCGCATAGCGCTGCCCCTCCGCCCAGCAGGCCGCGTAATGCGCCTCCAGAACCGTCCGGCTTTCAGGCAAATAGCGCTCGCGCACCGTGGCGATGGGGATGAAGCCGTTGACCGTCTCGAATTCGTAGAAGGCGGCGAACTCGGGCGATATCCAGACATCGGTCGCAGCGGCACTATGCGACTCCCAGTAGCCCATGCGGGCCATCCGCATGGCGTACCGCAGCGACCGTTCCTCATGCCAGCGGCGACGCGCTACCCGAGTGGGGGCCTGACCTTGCGGCGATTTGCGAGCGGCCATCGGTCCCCAACCAAAACGCCAGCGTCCAATTACGCGGCGAATTCGATAGCACATCGCGCGACAACCTTGGAGCGATCCAGGTCACAGTCGGGGGGTCTTCGGCTGATTTGGTATAGTATCGGTGAATCCTGCAACCAGCATCAGGTGCGCAGAGGAACCTAACCCGGATGAAACTTTTGTTGTCGCGGTAAAATTCGGATTGCCTTGGCATCCCGCGCACGAAGGACGCTTCGAAGATGGCCAAAAAATTCAAAATCGGCGATCACGTCAGATGGAATTCCGAGGCCGGCCGCGTCTCGGGCACCATCATCGCGGTTCACACCAGTGATTTCGACTACAAGGGGCACATGCGCCGCGCCTCGGAGGCTGATCCGCAATACGAGATCAAGAGCGACAAGACCGATCACGTGGCGGCTCACAAGGGCAGCGCGCTCCATCATGCCTAGCAAGGACGGTGCCCTTCCATTCTTCACGATCGGCCATTCAAATCGAACTCTCGAGGATTTCATCGCCCTCGTGACGGGAGCCAAGATCGACCGTGTCGTCGACGTCAGAACGGTGCCGCGGTCGAGAACCAATCCGCAGTTCAACACGGACGCGCTTCCCGAACCGCTCAAGGCCGCGGGCATCTCCTATGAGCACCTGGCCGATCTCGGCGGGCTGCGCGGCAAGGCGCGCAGCGTGCCGCTTTCGGTCAACGGATTCTGGAGCAACGAGAGCTTTCACAACTACGCCGACTACGCCCTGTCGTCGCAGTTTCACGCAGGGCTGCAGCACCTGCGCGACGAGGGGCACCGGCAACGCTGTGCGATCATGTGCGCGGAATCGGTGTGGTGGCGCTGCCACCGCCGCATCATCGCCGACCATCTGATTGCCGCCGGGGAGACCGTCGTCCACATCATGGAGCAGGGCCGCCTCGAGCCCGCCCGCCTGACTGAAGGCGCCGTCGTGCAGAGCGACGGCACGGTGGTCTATCCGGCGACGGGGCAACTCGATTTGTGAGGTCTGCGAAGCCTGCGGACGTTGCCCTCGCGCCGCGCGCCTCACTCCACGCTGCGCTTCCAATAGCCGGTGCCGAGCTTGCCGGTGATCACGGCGGTCGCGTCGTGCACCTCGTAGGAGCCGGCATCGCTGTAATTCCTCAGCCCCTTCAGCGCGTGCAGCGTCCAGCGGCCGTTGGCGAAGGTGACGGTGCCTTCGTGGGATCGCGCCGAGCGGAACGGCTCGGCGTGGAATTTGTAGGTACCGTCGGCCATGATCTGCCAGATCCAGCGCGACTGGCCGCGGCCGCTCGCGACCATGATCTCCCAGGTGCCGACCAGCGCGGGATCGATGGCGCCGGCCGGGGATGCTGGTGGCGCAGGCAATGCGGGAGCCGCGGCTGCCGGCGCCGCGTTCGCCTGTTTCGCGCCCGCGGTATCGGCGGGCGGCGCCGCCAGATAGATCGCCTTGCGCGACAGCGAGCCGTAGACGAAAGGCTGCTGCTCGTTGCGCGTTGCCTCCATCACGTCGTCGCGGACGTTGCGGAACATGAAGGTCACCTCGACGCCCGGCGTCTCGATGTTGCGCAACAAGGCCGCGGCGAACGGGCTGTTGCGGCCGTCGCCGTCGAGCGCGGTGGTGCCGTCGCGCGCGGCATAGGCGACCAGCACATTGCCGACCGGCTCGATGCGGCCGAGCCCGCTGCTTGCCGCGGCCCGGGTCGCGAGCGAGCGGCTCATCTTCGCCGCGAACGGATTGTTGCGGCAGGCATCGAGGATGACGAGGCCGAGGCTTCCGGTGCTGGAGACCTGCAGCATCACGCTCTGCAGGCTGATCGCCTCATTCGCAGCGTCGGTATCGCGCTTCAGCTCGGCATCGATCGGGATCAGCCAGTTGTCGCCGTTGATCTCCATGCCGTGGCCCGCGAAGTACACCGCCGCCATGTCGGCGCCGGCGGCCTCGCGGCCGAACGCGATCAGGCTCCGCCGCATGTCGTCGAAGCGGCCGTTGGTGATCAGGGTGACGGTGAAGCCGAGGCGCTTCAGCGCCGCGGCGATGTCGCCGGCATCGTTTGGTGGGTTGGAGAGCGCCGGCACGCTTCTGTAGGCGCCGTTGCCGATCACCAGCGCCACCCGCTTGCCGTCGGCCGCAGCCGGCCCCGCGGCAATGCCCGCGAGCGCCGCGGCGATGGCCAGTCCCGAAACAAACGCGCGGCGGTTCATGCTGGACCCGATCGGACGCAATGCCCGAATGGTACAGCAGTCAGCGTGATGCAGCTACCGGCCGCGCGCGGTCAGGCCGCCTGCTTCGGTGTCCAGACGCCGGCCGGCACCGGCTCGGCCGGCAACAGATTGGCGCCGGCGGCGCCCGCGATCGACATCGTGATCTCGTGGATGTCCTGCACCGACCGCTGCATCGAGAAGCGCGGATAGAGTTCGCTCATGGTGGTGGCGGTCGCCGCCTGCGCGGTGGCAGGATCGGTCAGCACGGCCTCGACCGCGGCGGCGATGCTCGCCGTGTCCTGGCCGAAGCTGTAGCGGGCGAGATGCGGCATCTCCGCCGCCGAGAAGCGGTTGGCGTCGAACACCGGCACGGTGCCGGCGCCGAGCGCGAAGAACACCCGGTCGTGCACCGACAGGTCGATATTGGGATTGAGCGAGACCGCGCCGAGATAGCAGCCCAGGCCCTCGCGCATCGCATCGAAGGTCATCGCGCCGAGCACGCGGGCCGGGCGTCCGGCAACGTCGAGATCGCTCCAGCCGCCGCCGATGAAGTCGACCGGATAGTCGGCGAGCACCGCGCCGACCTCGCGCGTGCGCACCCCACGCGTGTAATTGTCAAGCCGGGTCAGGATCACGTTGAACAGGTCGCCGCCGGGCTTCAGATAAACGAGATGCCGCTCGGCGACGTCGACAATGATTTTGGGAAACGCGCCGCAGGTCTTGCCGCGCGCCTCGGCGATCGCGTCGAACAGCAGCGCGAACAGCTTTGGCGGCATCGTCTTGCGCCAGCCGCGCTCGAGCCCCAGCGGATTCCAACCTGACTTGGCGAAGATCAGCCGGCCGTTGCGCTTTTCGGGCGGCAGGCCGCCGAAGAAGCCGGGATCGGGGATGCCCATATGGGTCGCGAACACCGCGCCGTTGGCGCCGAGATGGTCGCGGTTGAACGCGGCGTGGTCCGGAAACACGTAGCCATGCGCGGCATAGCGGCTATCGAGTCCGTGCCGCTTGGCGAAGTAGCAGGGGTGATCGCAGAACCAGGTGAAGACCGGGATCTGGGCGACGTCCCAGAACAGCCGGCCGTCCTTGGTGTGGATGTCGAGCCCGATGCCGGAGAAGCCGAGCGCCATCGTCTCGCTCCGCCGCGGCAGCAGGGCGTTGAGCCGGGCCGAGAAATCCGGCGCCAGCAGGTCCAGCATCCTGACTTCGTGCCCGAGCCGGTCGAGTTCGGCGGCGGCCATCGCGAGGATGCCGCGCAACGAGTCATAGGTGGTGTTGCTGGAATGGAGGACGCAGATCACGGACATGTGGGCCCCGCGCATGATGCTGTTGCTGCTCGCGCGGACGACACCATCGCCTCGCATGCTGTCAGTTGAACGGGCGAGCCGGCCGTTCCGGGCTCGGAATTATCGCGGCCTTAACCAAATTCTTCGCCGGAAGCCGGCCACCCCGCCGTTGAAGCTTGGTCGGGATGTCGCGGCGGGCCTCCGCCCGGGCCCGCGCGGGGCGGGGGCCACATGCAGCTTGAGAGTTTCGACGTCGTCGTGGTGGGCGCGGGCTTCTTCGGCGCCGTGATCGCCGAGCAGGCGGCGAGCCGGCTCGGTCGCAGTGTGTGCGTGCTCGACCGCCGGCCGCATATCGGCGGCAACGCTTATTCGGAAGTCGATCCCGACAGCGGCGTCGAGGTGCATCGCTACGGCACGCATATCTTCCACACCAATTCCGAGACCGTCTGGCGCTATCTGCACCGCTTCACCGAGTTCACCGGCTATCGCCACCGCGTCTTCACCGTGGCGAACGGCCGCGTCTATGCGATGCCGATCAATCTTGCGACGGTGTGCGCCGCGTTCGGCCGCATCATGTCGCCGGACGAGGCGCGCGCCGTGATCGCGGCGGAGGCGCATGGTGCTGGTGGGATCGGCAATCTCGAGGACAAGGCGATCGCCTCGGTCGGCCGCACGCTCTACGATCTCCTGATCCGCGGCTATACGCAAAAGCAGTGGCAGACCGATCCGCGCGAGCTCTCGGCCGAGATCATCGGCCGCCTGCCGGTGCGCTTCACCTTCGACGATCGCTATTTCGCGGACCGCTACGAGGGCATGCCGGTCGATGGCTACACCGCGATCTTCCGCCGGATGCTCGATCACCCCAGGATCGCGGTCGAGCTCGGCGTCGACTATTTCGACGTCGCTGAGCGCATCACTCCGCGCCAGCTCGTGATCTATACCGGCCCGATCGACCGCTTCTTCGGCTATGCCTGCGGTCATCTCGGCTGGCGCACCGTCGACTTCGCGCGCGAGGTGCACGATGTCGCCGATTTCCAGGGAGCTGCCGTCATCAATTATGCCGATGCCGAGGTGCCGTTCACCCGGATCCACGAGTTCAGGCACCTGCATCCGGAGCGCGCGCATCCGCGGCCGAAGACCACGATCTACCGCGAATATTCCCGCTTCGCCGGCCGCAACGACGAGCCGTACTATCCGATCAACACCGCTGCCGATCGCGCCATGCTCGCGTCCTATCACGCCATGATGGCCTCGCATCCGAATGTCATTTTCGGTGGCCGGCTCGGCTCGTACAAGTATCTCGACATGCACCAGGCGATCGGCGCCGCGCTGAAGACGTTCGAGCACGAAGTCGAGCCGTTCTTCGCGCAAGAAGGCATGCACCACGGCGACGCGGCCGCGCGCGGACACGCCTTGTCGCCCTTGCCGGTGTGATCTAATCCTGCGAGCCGCGGGCAGCCAACGCCATAACAAATCGCCCGCGGTCCCCGGTGAGGAAACAATGAGAAAGATCGTCATTGCCGCGGCTGCCGCCGCCACGTGTCTTGCTTGCAATATCGCCCATGCCGCGCCGCCGCTCCCGGAAGCCTCCGCGCACCAGGTCGGTTTCTCGGAGCAGGGGCTGGCGCGGCTCGACGACTTCTTCGCGCGCGAGATCGCGGCCAAGCGCGTGCCCGGCGCCGTGGTGGCGATCGCGCGCGACGGCAAGCTCGTGCACTACAAGGCCTATGGCCAGCTCGATCCGGTCAAGGGCACGCCGATGCCGATCGACGCCGAGTTCTCGCTGGCGTCGATGACCAAGCCGATGGCGGCGGTCGCAGGCCTGACGCTGATGGAGCAGGGCCGGCTGCCGCTGCAGGCCAAGGTCGCCGAGTACTATCCGGCGTTCGCCGACATGAAGGTCGGCGTGCAGCAGGCCGACGGCTCGCTGACGATGGAGCCGCAGGCGCGCCCGATCTTCGTTCATGATCTCTATCGACACACCTCCGGCCTGATGTATGGCGGGCGGCCTGACAGTTCGAGCGCGCTGGCGCGCCTCTATCCCGACGGCACGGCGCCGGCGGTCGAGGGCGATACCCAGGCCTTCATCGACCGCATCACCCAGCTGCCCCTGGTGCATCAGCCCGGCACCGAGTTCGAATACGGTTTCTCGATCGACGTGCTCGGCGCCGTCGTCGAGAAGGTCTCCGGCCAGCGGCTCGGCGACTATCTTTCGGCCCATGTCTGGAAGCCGCTCGGCATGACGGATGCGACGTTCCATCCGTCCGACGCGCAGCGCGCGCGGCTGGCGCGGCCGTTCCCGAACGATCCGCTCACCGGCAAGCCGCAGGCGATCAGGCTGCTCGACACGCCCACGAAGTTCGACTGCGGCGGCGCCTGCTCGTTCGCCACCGTCGGCGATTATGTCCGCTTCGGACAGATGCTGCTCAACGGCGGCGAGCTCGACGGCAAGCGCATTCTCAGCCCGATGACCGTGCATCACATGACTTCGAACCATCTCGAGCCCGAGATCAAGAACAACGTCGCCGCGGTCGAGCCGCATCGCGGCGGCTTCGGCTTCGGACTGGCGGTCGCGGTTCGCACCAGCGAGGGCCTGTCGTCGGTGCCGGGCAATCCCGGCGAGTTCACCTGGAACGGCGCCTACGGCACGCAGTTCTTCTGCGATCCGAAGGAGCGCCTCGTCGTCGTGGTGGGGACCGCAGCGCCCGGTGAGCTGCGCAAATATTATCGCGAGAACGTGCAGGACATCGTCTACGGCGCGATGGTGAAATAGGCCGCATTGCTGCGGTGTCGGTCATCAATATGTGACGAACAGCAAAAGGCCCGTCCACTCAAGCCGAGCGACGGGCCTCAAATTTGCGTGGCTACCACTGCCGGTAGACGCCGGTCAGCGTGCCGTTGTTGTTCCCTTCAGGACCGACGTCGCCCTGTGTCGAACTCGGCGTCGGATGGTTGGTGCCGTTCATCGCGCCATAGCCGTACCAGCCCGGTTCCACCTGATTGTATGTCACGTATGGCTGGGCACCGTAGCGCGGGCCGCCATAGTAGCGTGTACCGGGGCTCGCATACGGATAATAGCTCTGCGCGAATGCACCCGCTGTCGTTGCGATCAGGGACGCCGCGGCCAAGGCCAGGATTTTGGTGTTCCGCTGCATTCATACACTCCTTGCTGGTGTCACGACCAACGACCGCCATGGAGTGGCGTTCCTGAGTTGCCATGCGAGTTGCGCAGGCGACGCTGCGCGAGCGTCGGATCAGGATTTGGTGAGGAGGGTTTGCGCCTTGACGGAGCAGTTCCGTCGCTCTGCCCGGTAAAATGCATCCGTCGCCCGCCCGCTATGCTTTTCCGGATATAACGGCCCGCAGCCGGGCTGCGCCGGCGCAGCTGCGAGAGCCAGGGCGCTTCGGAAAAGGAAGCCCGCCACTGCGGCGGGCAAGGTCTCAGGGAGGAAAGCGCTCTGACAAGGGAGCGTGGCGTCAGTGTCCCCGATTCGAGTGCGGCTGCGAAGATCGTATAACTACTGTCATCAGGACCGGCATTATGCCAATGCTGCTGCGGGCCGCGGCCGGCAAGACACGACAAGACACAATAATAACAGGGGAAGTTCATGAGCACGTCTGGAGTTTTTGCCCGCGTCGTCGCGGCGATCGGGGCCGGCGCCGTGGCGTGGCGGCGGATGCAGGGCGCCGAGCCCGCGCCCGCCTGGGGCAGCGCGCCGCAGATTCCGGCGGCGAAGTCGCAGGGCGCGATTCCGACGCTGAAGATGCCCACCGCAAGGGGCTGGGACAAGGGCCAGCTTCCGACCGCGGCGCCGGGACTCAAGGTGAACGCGTTTGCGACCGGGCTTGATCATCCGCGCTGGATCAACGTGCTGCCGAACGGCGACGTGCTGATCGCGGAGGCAACGCAGATCGCCGGCACCCCGCGCAGCGTCTTCCACTATGCGATGCAGGCGACGATGCGGCGCGCCGCGGCGCTCGGCGTCAGCGCCAACCGCATCACGCTGCTGCGCGACCGCGACGGCGACGGCGTCGCCGAAAGCAGCAGTGCCTTCATGGAAGGGTTGCGTCAGCCGTTCGGCATGGCGCTGATCGGCGACACCTTCTATGTCGGCAACACCGACGGCGTGGTCGCCTTTCCCTACATCGCGGGCGCCGATCGCATCACCGCAGCGGGACGCAAACTCGTCACCTTCAAGCCCGACGGCCACTGGACGCGCAGCCTGCTGCCGAGCGCCGACGGCAAGAAGCTCTATGCCGGCGTCGGCTCGCTCAGCAACATCGCCGAGAACGGCATGGCGGTCGAGGAAGGCCGTGCCGCGGTCTATGAGCTCGATCTCGCCGCCGGCACCAGCCGCATCTTCGCCGGCGGCCTGCGCAATCCGGTCGGGCTTGCATGGGAGCCCAGCACGAACGTGCTGTGGACCGTCGTCAACGAGCGCGACGGCATCGGCGACGAGACGCCGCCGGATTATCTGACCTCGGTGTGCGACGGCGGCTTCTACGGCTGGCCCTATTGCTATTGGGGCCAGACGGTGGACGACCGCGTGCCGCAGGATCCGGCGATGGTCGCCAAGGCGATCCAGCCGGACTACGCGCTCGGCGGCCACACCGCCTCGCTCGGCCTGTGCTGGATGCCGCAGGGCACGCTGCCCGGCTTCCCCGACGGCATGGTGATCGGCCAGCACGGCTCGTGGAATCGCTCGACGCTGTCGGGCTACAAGGTGGTGTTCGTGCCGTTCGAGAACGGCCGTCCGTCAGGTCCGGCGCGCGACATCCTGTCGGGTTTCCTCGCGCCCGACGAGAAGGTGTCGTACGGCCGTCCGGTCGGCGTCGCGCTCGGCCCCGACGGCTCGCTGCTGGTCGCCGACGATGTCGGCAACGTGATCTGGCGCGTCACGGGAACGTAGGGCGGCGAGTGCCGTCTCACACCGTCCTGATCTCGCCGCCATCCATCCGCAGCACGGTGCCGGTCATCCAGCGTGCCGGCGGCGACACGGCGCAGGCGGCAAGGTCGGCGATCTCCTCCGGCGCGCCGAAGCGCGTGATGCCGGCCTGTCTGAGGGAGCCCGCCTTGGCGGTGTCCAGATCGACTTGCCTCGCTGCTGCCGATTTCTCCAGCATCGCGAGGCGGCGTCCGGTCATGATGGCGCCCGGCGACACGCAATTCACCTGCACGCCGTCGTCGATGCCGCGCTCGGCGAAGGCCTTTGCGAGCGCCTCGATCGCCGCGTTGATCGCGCCGACCGCCGCGGCGCCGGCGCGCGGCAGCACGGCGGCGCCGCCGGAGGTGAAGATCACTGCGCCTTGCGATGCCTTCAGTGCGTCCCAGGCGCGGATCGTCAGCCGCCTGGCGCCGTGGAGCTTGAGCGCGAGGCCTGCGTCCCATTGCGCATCGGTCATCTCGAACAAATCGAGCCCGGGCACGGCGCCTGCGACATTGACCAGCGCGTCGATGCGGCCGAAGCGATCCAGCGTGGCGTTGATGATGTCGTCGGCGGCTGCTGGCGCCGCGAGGTCGCGGCCGAGCACAAGCGGCGTGCTGCCGCCGGCTTCGATCTCTCGACCGGCTTCGTGCAGCTTCTCTCCACTGCGTGCGACGAGGACGATCGCGGAGAAATCGCGCGCGAGCCTGAGCGCGGTGGCGCGTCCGATGCCGGAGCTTGCCCCGGTCACGATGGCGACGGATCTGGTCATGGTGGTTTCCTTGCAGCCCGACGTCAGCGAGCCAGGAACTCGCGGATGCTCTGCGCGATCTCGGCGGCGTGCGTCTCAAGCGCGAAATGGCCGGCGTCGAAGAACTTGACGACCGCCTTTGGATTGTCGCGCTTGAACGCCTCGGCGCCCGGCGGCAGGAAGAACGGATCGTTCTTGCCCCACACTGCGAGGAACGGCGGCTGATGGGTGCGGAAGTAATTCTGGAAAGCCGGATAGAGCGCGACGTTGCTCTTGTAGTCGCCGAACAGGTCGAGCTGCACGTCATACGCGCCGGGCCGCGCCATGTAGTAATTGTCGAGGTTCTGTCCATCCGGCGACACCGCCTCCGGATCCGAGGTGCCGTGGGTGTACTGCCAGCGCGTGGTCTCCGGTGCGAGGAAAGCGCGCAGCGCGTCGCGGTTCGCCTGCGATGGGTCTTGCCAATAGGCCTTGATCGGAGTCCAGCCGTCGCTGAGGCCTTCCTCATAGGCGTTGCCGTTCTGCGAGATGATTGCAGTGATCCGCTCTGGATGCTTGAGCGCGAGGCGGAAGCCGGTCGGCGCGCCATAGTCGAACACATAGACCGCGAAGCGGTCGAAGCCGATCACCTCGGTGAAGCGATCGATCACGCCGGCGATGTTGCCGAACGTGTAGGCGAACTTGTCGCGCGCGGGCATGTCCGACTGGCCGAAGCCGGGCAGGTCCGGCGCCACGATGTGGAATTTGTCCGACAGAAGCGGGATCAGATCGCGGAACATGTGGCCCGCGCTCGGGAAGCCGTGCAGCAGCAGCAGTTTCGGTGCGCCGGGAGAACCGGCCTCGCGATAGAACACTTTGAAGCCGTCGACATCGGCGGTGCGATACTTGATCTCAGACATCTGTCACTCCTTGTGGTCGTGATGTGGTGAGGTTGGAGGCTAGGATTTGATCTGCCTGACAAGCCCGCTGATGGCCTCGGGCCTGAGATAGAGCAGCAGGGCGCAACACACAGTGGCGAAGCCGAGCAGCGGCACGAAGGGGGCGATGGCCGCGCCGGTCGCGAAGACCAGCACCGCGAGCAGCGTGCGGCGCTGTGTCCAGGTGCGGACGCGATCGGAGATCACGCTCTGGTCCGCCTGCGCCAGCACCGCGCGCTCGAAGGCGAGATAGGCGAGGTCGATCAGGAGGAAGATCACCGCATAGACCACCACCGGAGCCGCGGCCATCTGCGATCGCGCGACCCATGCGGTTGCGAACGGCAGCAGCGAGACGGCAAACAAATGGACGAAGTTCAGCCAGATCAGCCGCGGCGTCGGCTGCCGCACCAGATGCAGCAGATGGTGATGGTTGACCCAGATCACCGCGATGAAGAGGTAGCTCGCCGCGTAGCTGATCGCGGTCGGCCACAGCGGCAGCAGGTCCGCGAACGCCACGCCCTCCGGCGGCTTCAGCTCCAGCACCATCACGGTGATGATGACGGCGATCACCGCGTCGGAAAACGCACCGAGCCGTTCGGCGGTGAGAGGTTTGTCCTGCATGGCAGCGCTCCTGTCCAAAATCGTGGAACGAGGTCAGTGCTCTGTAACGCGTTTGACCGCTTCCCGGATGATGTCGGTGACGAGCTTCGGCGCGGTCACGATCGGGGTGTGATCGACGGCATGCGAATGCACCGTCGCCTTCATCCGCGCCGCCATGCTGCGTTGCGTCTCGGGCGCGATCATCCGGTCCTCCTCGGCGACCAGGAACCAGCTCGGGACATCCTTCCATCGCGGGCGGCCGACCGGCACCGTGATGCAGGCCGGCGAGATCGGCCGCTGCACGGCGGCGAGCACCGCGAGATCCTCGGCGCGAGCGCCCTGCGCGAACGCCGATGCGAAGGCGGACTCGGGCAGCCAGATCAGGCCGTTGGCGTCGGGCGCAAGTTTTGGCGCGAACGGATGCGGCGGCAGGCGGTAGAACACATCGGCGACGGTCTCGCCCTCGTCCGGCGCCAGCGCCGCGACATAGACCAGCGCCTTGACGCGGGGCGAGCGGGCCTCGGCGATGACCGCGCCGGCATAGGCATGGCCCGCTAGCACGACCGGTCCCTCGATGCGATCCAGTGTGCGGTTCAATGCGGCGACGTCGTCAGCGAGCGAGGTCAGCGGCAGCGGCGCCGCCACCGCATTGATGCCCTCGGCATCGAGCGCCGTGATCACCTTTGCCCAGCTCGACCCGTCGGCCCACGCGCCATGGGCAAGCACCACGCTGACATCCCTGTTCGACATTATCCGCTCCTTGGTCCGTTAGTAACCATCATATTGCTATTTGACAGGTTACGCGGCTTATGATCCAATGCACGTAACTTGTCAACTGGATTTAATCAGGTTATTTGCGGCGAGGTCGAAAAAGCCGCCAGGAGGGCGTCACCGTGCAATCCCATCCGCCCGCGATGTTCATCGCCGACAGCCTGGGCCTCGATTTCATCAATTCGATCGCGACCCCGGTCGACACGCCGGTGGACTGGATCGCCGATGGCGACGGCCTGTTGCGCTGGCTGGCGCAGGCGAAGCTGGTGCCGTCGGACGTACTCGACGAGCTCAAGGCGCGCGCGAAGCCGGGCGAGCTCGACGACGTCGCCGGTCAGGCCCGTGATTTGCGCGAATGGTTCCGCGGCTTCGTCCGCAAGCATATGGGCCGGCCGCTGGCGCCGCGGGCGCTCAAGGAATTGGAGCCGCTGAACCGGCTGCTCGAAAGCGATCAGGCGTTCAGCCGGATCGTGGCGCATCGCCACAAGGACGGCGGCGACGGCCATGACGGTTTTGCGCTGGAGCGGACGCGGCGCTGGCACTCGGCCGAAACATTGCTGCTGCCGGTCGGCGAGGCGATGGCCAGGGTGGTCTGCGAGGAGAGCTTTTCTGACATCAAGGCGTGCGAGGGCCCGGCCTGCACGCTGATGTTCGCCGATCACACGCGGGCGCGTGCGCGCCGGTGGTGCAGCATGGCGATCTGCGGCAACCGCGCCAAGCAGGCCGCGCATCGCAGCCGGTTGAAGGATAAGGGCTGAGCATGATCCGGAAAAGTGCGTAGCGGTTTTCCGAAGAGATCATGCTCAAAACAAGGGGAACCAACGAGAACCAACCAACCCAACGGGAGACGAGAATGGCGCTTCCCTTGATCGTGTTCGACGTCAACGAGACCCTGCTCGACCTCGAGACCATGGAGCCGGTGTTCGCGCGCATCTTCAACGACAGGAGCGCGATGCGGCTGTGGTTCGCGAACTTCATCATGTATTCGGCCTCGCTCACGGTCGCGGGCTGCTACGTGCCGTTCACGGACATCGGCGCCGCCGTCATGAAAATGCTGGCCGACACCCGCGGCATCAAAATCGACGACGCCGACAGGAAGGAGCTGACCGAGAAATTCTCCACCATGCCGCCGCATGCGGAAGTGCCGGCGGCGCTGCGCAAGCTGCGCGCGGCGGGTTTTCGGCTGTTCACGCTGACCGACAATCTGCTCGAGGTGCAGACCCGGCAGCTGACCAATGGCGGCATCGTCGACCTGTTCGAGCGGCGCTTCTCCGCCGACGGCGTCAAGCACCACAAGCCGTCGCGGCAGGCCTATGCTTATGTCCAGAAGGAGCTCGGGGCAAAAGCTTCGGAGTTCTGCCTGATCGCCTGCCACACCTGGGACACGCTCGGCGCGGTCGCCGCCGGCTGGGAGGCCGCGCTGATCAAGCGTCCCGGCAATGATGTGCTCGGGGTCGGCCCGCAGCCGCAGGTGGTAGGTCGCAATCTGGACGATGTCGCCGACCAGCTGATCCGCCGCTATGGCGCGAAAGGGTAACGGCTCCTGACGGATCGCGCACCGGAGCGCAGGCCAAAAGCCCCTCCGGACCCGATCGCTCGGAAGCGCCTAAAACCGGAATGAAATCCATAGCGGTTTTCAACCATGCCCCTTGAGCCTTCCTCAACTTCCGCGGCCGATGCTGCGCCTGCCGCAGGGACCGACACGGGATCGACAAGGAGCTTGAGCATGCCGGCCAAGGCACGAACAACCGGACGAGCGACCGCGACCAACGCCGCCGTGCAGGCGCGCGAGGATATCCTGAACGCACGCGCCATCAGCACGCTGGGTGCCGGCGTCGTCAGCGCGATGAGCGCGGTCGGCGCCGCCGTCATCAAGAAGAACAAGCCGGCGCTCGGCAAGAGCCCGGATTGGTTCTGGCACATGTTCGCGAAATGCGAGGCCAAGGCCGCGCGCGTCGCCGAGCAGGCCGCGCGCGACCCGGAAGCGTGCGGCGATGCCACCTTCATCGAGGTCTATGCCGCGCAATTGCCGAAGCTGATGACGGCCGCACTCGAGAGCCACGACAAGGCGCTCAAGGCGAAGTGACCTGAGGCCGTCAGATATCTTTTCGCTCGGTGATATAGGCGCAGGCTGTCCGGATTAATGGCCGGATCGCCGGCCCCCAGGCCCCGATCGGGCAGCCGGCCTGATCCGCGATCTTTTCCGCGCTGGGGCATGGTGATTTGGTTGTTCTTGGCGTAAAGCAGCGCCAAATCGTCATGCGGCTCTGCCGCCTGCCGGGGTCGCAGCCTCAGGTCGTCCCGCTCGACGTTCTGCGCCCGGACCAATCAAGGTTTCCCATCTCGTGCCCTTTCCGACCACCAGTCAGCCGCTCGCCCGCGCCCTGGCCGAGCGCAACTACGATCAGCCGACCCCTGTCCAGCTCGCCGTGCTTGCGGACGACGCCGTCGGCCGCGACCTCCTGGTTTCGGCCCAGACCGGCTCGGGCAAGACCGTTGCCTACGGATTGGCCATGGCCAAGGACCTGCTCGACGGCGACGAGCGGTTCGAGCCGGCCGCCGCGCCGCTGGCCTTGATCGTCGCGCCGACCCGCGAGCTGGCCTTGCAGGTCCAGCGCGAACTGTCGTGGCTCTATCAACAAGCTGGCGGACGCGTCGTCTCCTGCGTCGGCGGCATGGATCCGCGCCGCGAGCAGCGCGAGCTGGCCGACGGTGCCCACATCGTGGTCGGGACGCCCGGCCGGCTCTGCGACCATTTGCGGCGCGGCCGCCTCGACATCTCGGGATTGCGGGTCGTCGTGCTCGACGAAGCCGACGAGATGCTCAATCTCGGCTTCCGCGAGGACATGGAATTCATCCTCGAGACCACGCCGGAGACCCGCCGCACTTTGCTGTTCTCGGCGACGTTTCCGCGCGGCATCGTCGCGCTGGCCAAGCAGTATCAGCAGCAGGCGTTCCGCATCGAGGTTGCCGGCGACGAGGGCGGCCATGCCGATATCGAGTACCGCGCCATCCGGGTCGCCGCCGACGATGTCGAGCACGCGGTCGTCAACGTGCTGCGCTTCCATGAGGCGCCGAGCGCGCTGGTGTTTTGCAACACCCGCGAGGCCGTCCGGCATTTGCAGGCAGCGCTGCTGGAGCGCGGGTTCTCCGTCGCGGCGCTGTCAGGCGAAATGACCCAGAACGAGCGCACCCAGGCGCTGCAGGCCTTGCGCGACGGACGGTCCCGGGTTTGCGTCGCGACCGACGTCGCGGCGCGTGGCATCGACCTGCCGAGCCTCGACCTCGTCATTCATGCGGATCTGCCGAAGGACCCGGAGGTGATGCAGCATCGCTCGGGCCGCACCGGCCGCGCCGGCCGCAAGGGCGTCAGCATCCTGCTGGTGCCGCCAGCGCGGCGGCGGCGCGCCGAACTGCTGCTCGATCTGGCCGGCATCGATATCGCGTGGGGCTCCGCGCCGCAGGCGGACGAGATCCGCAAGCTCGACCATGATCGCCTGCTGCAGGATGCGGTGTTCTCGGAAGAGGCGACATCAGACGATCTGGCGCTCGCGCAAGTCTTGCTTGCCGAGCGGACTCCGGAGGCGATTGCCGCGGCGCTTGCCCGGCTCTATCGCGCGCGGCTGCCTGCGCCCGAGGACATTCTCGATCCCGGCGAGGGGCGCGGCCGGGACCGCGACGACCGCCGCGGCGAGCGCGCCTCGCGCCGCGACGACCGTTCGGACGGGCCGCGATCGAAGAGCGGAAAATCCGTGCGTCACGGCATGGAGGAGGCGACCGTCTGGTTCCGCGCCGCCATCGGGCGCAGGAAGAATGCCGAAGCCCGCTGGTTGTTGCCAATGATCTGTCGCCGCGGCGGCATCGACAAGCGCGACATCGGCGCCATCAAGATCTCGGATACGACCACCGAGTTCGAGATCGCCGCGCGGGTCGCAGACTCCTTCGCCGTCAAGATCAAGCGCCCGGACAAGGAAGACAGCATCCGGATCGAGCCGCTGGCGGATGCTCCGCAGCGCGAGGCGCGCGCGGAGAAGCCGGCGCGCAAGCCCTGGCACCCCAAGGATGACGGCGGCTTCAGTGCGCCTCGCGACGGCGCGCAACGTGACGAGGTGGAAGGAAAGCGTCGCGGCAAGCCGGACCGTGAGCACAAGCCGAAATTCGACACCGAGCCGAGGTTCGCAAAGAACAAGAAACATCGCAACAAGCCCGGCCAGGCCAGCCGCTCGCAATGGCCTGACGTGTCGACGGCAAAGCCGAAGTTCGGCAAGAAGCCAAAGAAGAACCGGCGGGGCTAGCGGTGCTTGATGTCACAACATGTGAGGTGAGCAACCTGCTCAGGCTCCCTCCCCCCTTGCGGGGGAGGGTGGGGAGAGGGGCCCCCGGGCGAGATCGTTGACGTGACGTCGGCTCGTGCGACTTCGGCTGGCGCGTGGAGCATACTTTACTGAGTGGAGAGAGCTTGCCGTGCGGCACCCCTCTCTGAGCAACCGGCGACTTAGGTAACACTTCAACCCGACGACATGGGTAACACAATTCTCGTTTCGTTCAGGTCTGTTGTTGTTGAGGCTGTGGACCCTGAGGGCAACGCGCAGCGTTGTCCTCAAGTCCACAGCCTTTTGCTTTTCGTTTGGGTCTGCGGAGCTGGTCACTGCGATGAGCGATCGTGCCGAGCACGATCGGACCATAGCTGACGGTCCAGCCGTCCTGATCCTCGGCCAGGCCGACGGGCTCGCCGATCAGCGCTTCGCTGATATAGATCGTGTTGCCCAGCCACTTGATCTCTCCGTTGCGCCGGACCGAGCGAACGTCCTGGTCATCAGCGTATTCCGGCTTGCGCAAGGTCCCGTGGAAGCGGCGCGGGGAGGCCTGGTATCGGTCGGCTGGCGTGGCGTTGTCGAGCGACTGGTGCGGACGCTCTTCGTTGTAGAGGTGCTGGAAGCTGCGTAGGCGCTTGAGCTGCTCGCGCATGGTCGGAGCCGGGGGACTGGCGACGTCCTGCAACAGGGTCAGATGCATCCGTTCATGGCGGCCATTCTGCTGAGGTTTGCCCGGCGCGATGCGCTCCGGCGTCACGCCGGCCTTGATCAGCTTGACCGACAGCCGCGACAACCCACCGGCACCGCGCGAGGCGAACGGGGAGCCATTGTCGGAGCGCAGATACCACGGCAGCCCAAACTCGCGGAACGCCGCATCAAGCACCGGCCAGACGTGATCTGTGTCGGTGCGTGCCAGAGCCTGGCAACGCAGCAAATAACGACTATAGGCATCGGTGATCGTCAGCGGCTCGCATCGCTTGCCGTCCCCGGTCAGGAACCAGCCCTTGAAGTCGATGCACCACACATCGTTGGCCGCCTCGCAACCGGCAAAGGGCGCACTCGAGGGCGGCCCGCGCCGGCGCAGCTTGCGCTTCACCGTCAGTCCTTCGCGGTCGAACAGTTCCCCGATCGTGCTCGCCGCAGGCCATGCCGTCCGGGGTGACTTCCGTTCCAGAAAGGCGCGGATCTTGATCGGTCCCCAGCTCGGATGCGCCCGACGCACCTCAAGGCAACGCTCCGCGATTCCCTCGGCGATGCTCTGCGGATGGCGCAGCGGGGCACGAGAACGATCGAACAGACCGGCCGCGCCTTCCTCCTCAAACCGCGCCAGCCATTTGTACCCGATCCGGCGGCTCACGCCGAACCCTCGGCATATCGCCGCAAATGACTCCTCGTGCTTCTGCACCGCCACCACAAACCGCATCCGTTCGTCCACCGCACAGGTCTCCGCCCATCCCATCAGCAAGGCCCTCCCTGCCGATCAGTTGACCTGTTACCTATGTCGCCGGTCTATTCTGTTACCCATGTAGCCGGTTAGGACCTCTCCCCAACCCTCCCCCGCAAGGGGGGAGGGAGCCCTTCTGTCGGAGCGTCCCTTACACGTCGCGGGGACGACGATGTGGAAGGAGCTACTACCCTACGCCACCAGCGCGATCTTCGGCACGGTCGCGAGCACCGACTGGTTGCGGCCGTTGGCCTTGGCGGCGTAGAGCGCCTTGTCGGCGGCTTCGATCAAATCGGACCATTGCTGGCCGGCGAGCGGCCGCATGCTGGCGACACCGATGCTGACCGTCGTGATCAGTTCGCCCTCGCACCATTGCTGGACCTTGCCGCGGATGGTCTCGGCCAGGTTGAGGGCCTCGAGTGCGGTCATGTTGGGCAGCAGCACCGCGAATTCCTCGCCGCCGAACCGCGCCGGGCAATCGCCGGCGCGGCGCACCGCGTCCGAAATGCAGATCGCGATTCCGACCAGCACCTGGTCGCCGGCCTGATGCCCGTAGGTGTCGTTGTAGGCCTTGAAATGATCGGCATCGATCATCAGCAGCGCGACCGGCTGGCCGTAGCGGCCGGCACGGCGCCACTCGCGGTCGATCTCGGCATCGAACTTGCGCCGGTTCTTCAGGCCGGTGAGGGCGTCGGTGGTCGCGAGCTCTTCGAGCTTGTCCTCGGCGTCGGCGCGGCGGACGATCTCGCGGGCGAGGACGAGGGCGGTCGAGAGCACGAACACGATCAGCGCCGCCATGATCGACCCGATCCGGATCGCCTCGGTGCGCCATAGGTTGAAGACGGCCTCGAGCGGCTTGCCGACCACGACATACAGCGGGCCGGTGCTGCTGCGCCTGACATAGAGCCGTGGCGTGTCGTCGACCGGGCCCTTGCCGGAGAAGGCGCCGCCCGCCTTCAGGTTCTCGGCCTTCCAGTCCAGCTGCTCCGCGAGGTTCTTGCCGATCACGTCGAGATCGAACGGCGTCCGCATGATGATGGTGCGGTCGTTGCGCAGCACGGTGATGGTGTCGCCCGGCATGA
Organism: Bradyrhizobium sp. USDA 3364; assembly: GCF_054056355.1. Lineage (NCBI taxonomy): Bacteria > Pseudomonadati > Pseudomonadota > Alphaproteobacteria > Hyphomicrobiales > Nitrobacteraceae > Bradyrhizobium > Bradyrhizobium sp. USDA 3364. Next base: position 1,770,734 of record NZ_JBSRYG010000002.1, on the reverse strand, counting down.
GGTTCAGCCGCCCGAACAGATCGTGGAAATAGCTGAAGCGGACCGAGCCGACCACGACGCCGAGGAAGCGGCCGTTGTCGTCGACGATGCGCCGGCTCAGCACGATGGCGTAGGCGCCGCGATGCAGCATCGGCCGGCTGATGTAGAGCCCGGTGTCGGGGTGGTCGCGCTGGATGGTGAAATATTCCTCGTCGCCGCGGTTCTCCGGACGCGGATCGAGGCTCGCCGCGTCGATCGTCAGGTCGCCCTTGGCGTCGAACACCTGTATCGCGCCGAAATATTTCGCGGTCGCGGCGTGGTCGAACAGGATCAGCTGGCGCAGTTCCTTGCTGACGTTGCGGATCTCCGGCATTTCCAGGTTGCTGGCGACCGCGCGCAGCGACAGGTCATAGAGCTCGATGTTGCGGCTGATGTCGGCCTCGATGCCCGAGGCGAGGTTCTCCAGGGTTCGGCGGGCGAGCTGCTCCTCGCCGCGGCGCATGTCGAACATCACGCCGGCGCAGACCGCGGAGAAGCCGAGGACGGTCGCAACCGACGCTGCGATCAGCAGCTTTGCCGATAGCCGCCAGCGCCGCCTTGCGTCGTTTCCCCGTCGAAATGGCATGTCCCGCTCCAAAGCGCCGTCATGCAACGGGAAATCTTGTTGTCGCCTTAAGTGGCGACAGCGGCCGCCGAATGGGTTAACGGGTGGTTGCCGGAATCCAGTCTCTTGCCATCGAGGACGTTGTGAACGACTACGACGCGCTGCGGGATTATCTGAAGAAGCAGCATCTGCCCGAATTCGTGCTGACCTTCGAGGAGATCGAGGCGATCATCGATGCGGCGCTGCCGCGCGCTGCGCACCGGGCGTCGTGGTGGGAAACCCTGCGCAGCCCGCAGGAGAAGATGCCGCAGCGCGAGGCCTGCATCGAAGGCGGCTATATCGCCACCCGGCAGGCCGACGGCAAGAGCGTCAAGTTCAAGCGCATGCCGAAGCCGCGTTAGCTCGGACCCAAGTCGGAAGCTGCTGGTATCTTGCTTGCGGCCATCCTTCGAGACGCCCGCAAGAGCGGGCTCCTCAGGATGAGGTCAAGTTTTGTGGAGCAACTTTGGACCCTCATGGTGAGGAGCGCCGCTTGCGGCGCGTCTCGAACCACGAGGCCGCGAACGTGTCCAGCGTCGCGTCAGCTCGCGGCTTCCAGCCGTTCCTCGGTCAGCAGCCGCGTGGCGGCATCGGCGTCCATCGGCTCGCCGAAGGCAAAGCCCTGCGCGTATTCGCAGCCGAGCTGGTAGAGCTCGACGGCATCCGAATCCGTTTCGGCGCCTTCCGCGACCACCTCCATGCCGAGATCGTGCGCCAGCGCGATGATCGATTTCAGGATCACCGGGCGGGTGCCGCGGCTCGTGGTGCGGACGAAGGACTGGTCGATCTTGATGGTGTCGAACGGGAAGCGCTGCAGATAGGACAGCGAGGAGTGACCGGTGCCGAAATCGTCGAGCGACAGCCCGGTGCCGAGCTCTCGGATCCGCGCCAGCATCTGGGCGGCGTGCTCCGGGTTCTCCATCACGAGCGATTCCGTCAGCTCCAGCTTCAGCGTGCCGCGCGCCACCGTGGAGCGCGACAGCACGGTGCGGATATCGTGGATCAGGTCGTGGCGCAGCAATTGCCGCGACGACACGTTGACCGACGCGAAGATCGGCTCGCGCGCGCGCATCGCGCGCTGCCACACCGCGAGCTGGCGCGCGGTCTGGTCCATCACGAACATGCCGAGATCAACGATCAGGCCGGTCTCCTCGGCGACGTTGATGAATTCCGACGGCGACATCCGGCCGAGCTTGGGATGGTCCCAGCGCGCCAGCGCCTCGAAGCCCGCGATCGCGCGATCCTCCAGCCGCACGATCGGCTGGTACAGGATGGTGATCTCCTGGCGCTCGATGGCGCGGCGCAGGTCGCTTTCCAGCGTCAGGCGGTCGGTCTTCCGCGCCCGCATCGCGGGCTTGTAGACGTCGATGCGGTCGCCGCCGATCCGCTTCGAATGATACATCGCAAGCTCGGCGTCCTTCATGATCTCGTCGGTGAGCGGCGCCGCCGGGTCGGACAGCGCGAGCCCGATCGAGGCGGTCAGGAAGATCTCGCGGTCGTTGAACGCGATCGGCGCGCGGATCGTCTTGCGGATGGTCTCGGCGAAATTGGTGATCCGCGCCGGGTCCTGCTCCGACAGCAGGATCAGGCCGAACTGGTCGCCGGCCATGCGTGCCAGCGTGTCCTGCGGCTTGAGGATGCGGGTCAGCCGCCGCGCCAGCGTCAGCAGGATGGAATCGCCGACCGCGATCCCGACGGAATCGTTGACCTGCTTGAAGCGGTCGAGGTCGATCACCATCAAGGTCGGCCGCAGGTTCGGCATGGTCTTGGCGAGGTTCGCAACCGCGCCGAGGCGGTCCATGAACAGCCTTCGGTTCGGCAGGCCGGTCAGATTGTCGTGCACCGAGTCATGCAGCATCCGCTCTTCGGAGTTCTTGAACTCGGTGACGTCGGTCAGGGTACCGACCACGCGCGAGACCTCGCCGTCGGAGCCGACCACGGGCCGCGCCTTCAGTGCGAACCACATGAAATGGCCGTCGGGCGTGCGCAGCCGGAAATCCTGCACCAGGCGGCCGCGGCGCTGGTCGAGCACGCTGTCGAGCGCGGCGCGGAAACGGTCCTGGTCGAGCGGGTGGAGCACCTCGAGCCATTTCGCCGCCGGGCCTTCCAGCGTGCCGCGCTTGAGCCCGAGCAGCGCCTCGGTCTCCGGGCTGGTGAACACCTTGTCGGCGGAGACGTCCCAGTCCCAAATCAGGTCGCCGGAGCCGGTCAGCGCCAATGCGCGGCGCTCGACGTCGGAGACCACGCCGGTGGTGGCGCCGCCGCCGGCGAAGGCGTGCTGCATGACCGTGAAGCCGATCAGCATCACGATCAGCACCAGGCCGCCGAGCAACGCCGGGCCGACGATGTCGTTGGTGACGGAGCCCGCGACCGTCATGCCGGCCGCGACCACCCAGACCACCAGCAGGAACCAGGTCGGGATCAGCAGCACCGCGCGGTCGAAGCCGTGGGTCGAGAGATAGACGATCAGCGCGAAGCCGGCGAAGGCGATCATGACGAGCGACATGCGCGCGATGCCGGAGGCGACCGCGGGATCGAACAGCGCCAGCGCCACCAGCGAGCCGAGGAAGACCAGCCAGCCGATCGTGATGTGCGAGTAGCGGACGTGCCAGCGACTCAAATTCAGATAGGCGAACAGGAACACGAGCAGTGTCGCCGCGAGGATCGCCTCGCCCGCCGCGCGCCAGACGCGCTCGGCGTTGTTCGACATGTCGAGCACCTTGCCCCAGAAGCCGAAGTCGACGCCGATATAGACCAGCACCGCCCAGGCCAGCGCGGCGGCGGCGGGGAACATGATGCTGCCCTTGACCACAAACAAAATCGTGAGCACGAGCGCGAGCAGGCCCGAGATGCCGATCACGATGCCCTGATACAGCGTGAACGAGTTGACCTTGTCCTTGTAGGCGTCGGGTTCCCACAGATAGAGCTGCGGCAGCTTGTCGGTGCGCAGTTCCGCGACATAGGTGACGACGGCGCCGGGATCGAGCGTGATGCGGAACACGTCGGCGGTCGGGCTATCCTGTCGCTCGGGGCGATCGCCGACCGACGGCGTGATGGTCGCGATGCGTGACAGGCCGAGGTCGGGCCACAGCAGCCCTGATGACACGATGCGATAATGCGGTGCGACGATCAGGCGGTCGAGCTGGTCGTCGGTGTTGTTGGCGAGCGCGAACACCACCCAGTTCTGGCCGCCTTCGCGGGCGCGAACTTCGATGCGGCGCACGATGCCGTCGGTTCCGGGCGCGGTGGAAACCTGGATGCGGTCGTTTTCACTGCGTTGATGGTCGAGAACCGCCGTCAAGTCGATCGCCGGCGCATCGCTGCGCACGCTGACGGCGTCGATCGCATACGCGTCAGGCGCAGCGGCAAACATCATGAGGCCCAGCGCCAGCAGCGCAAGGCACCTGATCAGACGCAATGTCAGTACTCCGCGATCGACAAACTGCCCGGGCCCGGCGACCGGCCCGGAGGTGGCGCGATAAATGACACGAAAGCGAAGGGAATCAAAGGGTTTCCGCCCCCGCTTCCGTTGCGAGAGTTAAACCACCAACACAATTTTGCCAATATGTTCGCTGGTCTCCATGCGCCGGTGTGCGTCGGCGGCCTTTTCCAGCGGGAATGTGCTGTCCATCAGCGGTTTGACGCGTCCTTCGCGCAGCAGCGGCAGTACTTTCGCCTCGATCGCCGCGACCATCGCCGCCTTGTCCGCATTACTACGGGGGCGCAGGGTCGAGCCGGTGTGGTGCAGCCGCTTGACCATCAGCTTGGCGAAATTGGCCGACGCCTTCGGTGTTCCCGACAGGAACGCGATCTGGACGATGCGGCCCTCGACGGCGGCGGCGTCGTAGTTCCGGTCGATATAGTCGCCGCCCACCATGTCGAGGATGACATTGGCGCCGTTGCCGCCGGTGACCTTCTTCACCGCCTCGACGAAATCCTCGGTCTTGTAGTTCACCGCATGATCGGCACCGAGCTTGAGACAGGCCTCGGCCTTGTCCTGCGAGCCGACGGTGACGATCACCTTGGCGCCGAACGCCTTGGCGAGCTGGATCGCCATCGTGCCGATGCCCGACGAGCCGCCGTGAATCAGCAGCGTCTCGCCGGCCTGCAGCGCGCCACGCTCGAACACATTGTGCCACACCGTCATCAGCGTTTCCGGAATGGCGCCGGCTTCCTGCATCGTGAGCTGCGACGGCACGGTCATCGCCTGGGCGTCCTGCGCGATGCAATATTGCGCGTAGCCGCCGCCGGCAACGAGCGACATCACCTTGTCGCCGAGCTTGTGCTTGGCGCCTTCGCCAAGCGCCACCACTTCGCCTGCGATCTCGAGCCCGGGCAGGTCGCTGGCGCCGGGCGGCGGCGGATAGGAGCCGGAGCGCTGCGCGACATCAGGGCGATTGACGCCGGCGGCCGCGACCTTGACCAGGATCTCGCCGGCCTTCGGCACCGGCAGCGCGCGGGTCTCGGGCACCAGCACCTCGGGGCCACCGGGCTTGCTGATGGCGACGACGGTCATTTGCGCGGGCAGGTTTGTCATGGCGGGTCCCTGGTCAGAGAAGAGGATCGGCGGATGGCATACCGCCTTTTCCAATGAAGCGAAACGCCATTAAGCCCCGAACCTAGCCGTCAGATGGTCGGCTCTCTCAGGCGTGATTTTCTCGACCAGCGGGCCGAGCCTTGCGACCGGTGTGCCTGCGCCACGATCCAGCAGCGCGATCAGTGGGCCATTGGGCCAGCGCGGCACCGCATCGTTGTTGCCGAACGCGCCGAGCACGCGCTCGGACAGGTTCGGCACGATGCTCCACGCCAGCGTGGCGCAGAGCGCGACAAGGTTGAGCCCGACACGGGTGACGACCGCCGCACGCGCAGGATCGGATTTGATCGCCGTCCAGGGTGCTGTGTGTTGCAGGTAGGCGTTCGCGATGTCCCAGATCGCGCGGGTCGTGGCAGCAGCCGCGCGAAACTCCAGTGCCGTATGATGGCGGTGTAGCGCCGCGATGCGCTGCTCCAGACCATGCGCGAGCTGCCGCTCGGCGTCGCCGGGAGCGCCGCCATCCGGGATGCAGCCGTCGAGGCCGCGATGCGCAAAGCTGATGATGCGGTTGGCGAGATTGCCGAAGATGTCGGCGAGATCCTTGTTCACGTCGGCGACGAACCTCGCGACGCTGAAATCGGTGTCGGCGCTCTCGGGCGCGTTGGCGATCAACCACCAGCGCCACAGATCGGCCGGCAATTCCTCCAGTGCCGCATCGGTGAAGATGCCGCGCTTCCTGCTGGTCGAGAACTTGCCGCCCTCGTAACTGAGCCAATGGAATCCCTTGATCACGTCGGCGGTCTTCCATGGCTCATCGGAGCCGAGCAGCGTCGCCGGAAAACTCACGGTGTGGAACGGGATGTTGTCCTTGCCGAGAAACTGGATGTAGCTGACCTCGTCGGCCTGCCACCACCATCGTTGCCAGTCGCGGCCTGGTGCTACGTCGGCCCATTCCCGCGTCGCTGCGATGTAGCCGATCGGCGCGTCGAACCAGACGTAGAACACCTTGCCGTCGAAGCCTTCGCGCGGCACTGCGATGCCCCAGGCGAGGTCGCGCGTGATGCAGCGGTCGCGCAAGTCCGCATTGAGCCAGCTCTTTGCGGTCGACACCACGAAGGGCGGCCATCCGCTGCGGCTGTCGATCCAAGCGCCGATCTTCCCGACAAGTTGCGACTGGCGCAGGAACAGATGATTGCTGTCGCGGATCTCGAGCGCGCGGTCGCCGGAGAGTGCCGAGCGCGGATCGATCAGCTCCGGCGGATCAAGCAGCGTGCCGCAACCGTCGCATTGATCACCGCGTGCCGATCCATCGCCGCAATGCGGGCAGGTTCCGAGCACGTAGCGATCGGGCAGGAAGCGTTTGTCGACCGCCGACCATACCTGCTGCGAGGTGCGCGCCTCGATCAGCCCGGCATCATTGAGCCGGCGATAGAAGTGCTGCGTCAGCGCATGATTGTGCGGTGAGCTGGTGCGGCCGAAATGATCGAAGGAGAGGCCGAAGCGCCGGTAGATGTCGGCCTGGACGGCGTGCTGCGCGTCGCAGAACGCCCTGACGTCTTGTCCGGCCTGGATGGCGCCGAGCTCGGCCGGCGTGCCGTGCTCGTCGGTCGCGCAGATGAAGAGAACGTCGCAGCCGGTCTGCCGACGGAAGCGGGCGTGGACGTCGGCGGGCAGCAGCGAGCCGATCAGATTGCCGAGATGCTTGACGCCGTTGACGTAAGGCAGCGCGCTGGTGATGAGAATCCTGGTCATGGGTGCAGTCTTTCGCGTTCGGTGATGCCGACCCCGGACAATCAAAATCAAAAAGCCCTCCCGCGTGATCGGAAGGGCTTGGGTCGGCTCATGCCTGGCGCGCAGGCGCGCGTTATCCCGTCCGGTCAGACTCCTTGCGGTCGGGCCGGGGCATTCGCGTCAGATGTTGCGCGCACACGAAAGTCACTGCAAAATTCTCCTCGAGCATGATCCGGAAAAGTGCGAAGCGGTTTTCCGGAAAGATCATGCTCAAACAAAGAGCTAAAGCACGATGACGATTCAACCCGATCTCATCGTGCTTCACGAGATTTAACATCTCTGGACGCGAGGCGCCAGATCACATCGCCGGGAGGACACATGCCGATTGAGGATGAGGACCGGCCGCGGAAGAAGATCAGCCACGAGATCGGACAGGATCTCTCGCTGCTGTCGGTCGAGGAATTGACCGAGCGCATCGCGCTGCTCACCGCCGAAGTCGATCGCTTGAAAGAAGCGATGACGAAGAAGCGTGCCTCGAAGGATGCCGCGAACGCGTTCTTCAAGTCGTAGCGGCCGACATCACATCCGCGTCGTCCCGGACAAGCGAGCAAAGCGAGCGCGATCCGGGACCCATATGTGGACGGCCCCCGTGGCACAAGAGGTTTCTGGAACTGGTCGGATCGCTGTCATCCATATGTCCGGCCTGTTTGATGCGGTCGGATTGACCGCTGGGCCAAGATGGTTTCCGCGACGCGAGTGCCAAACAACCTGGCGACCTTCTGAAGGCCAATGGGTCCCGCGGCTTGTCTCGCGTGCTGGATCGATCGATCATTCCATCTGCTCTTGCAGCTCCGGTTCGGCCGGCGAGTGCAGCGTCCGGCCGGCCAAACTCTTAGGTGACGATTGCCGGCGCGGCATTGATCCGTGCGGCGTCGTAGTTCTCGCCCGTGACCATCAGCTTCCAGGCGATGCGGGCAACCTTGTTGGCGAGCGCCACCGCCGCCAGCTTCGGCGGCTTACGCTTGAGCAGCGCAACGAGCCAGCGCGAGGGCTGGCCGCGTCCGAGCCTTGCTTGCCGGATCACCGCAGTGGCTCCTGCCACGAGCAGCCGACGCAGGGTCTCGTCGCCGGCGCGGGTGATCTTGCCGAGCCTGGTCTTGCCGGCGGTGGAATGGTCTTTGGGTGTCAGGCCGAGCCAGGCCGCGAACCACCGGCCGGAGCGGAACGCGTGCGGGTCGGGGGTCTTCATCACCAACGCCGTCGCAATGATCGGACCGACCGAGGGGATCTGGGCCAGACGGCGGCTCGTGGCGTTGGCCCGGTGCCAGGCCAAAAGCTTGGCCTCGATCGTCTTCAGTTCGCCCTGCAGCTGCGTGTAGTCGCGGCCCTGCATGGCGAACAGCTCACGCGCCAGCGCCGGAAGGCTCTCGTCCTGCGCAATCCGTGCCAGCAGCGGCTCGATCTTGTCCAGTCCCTTGGCGGCGATCAGGCCAAACTCCGCCGCATAGCCGCGGATCGCATTGCTGAGCTGGGTGCGGCGGGCGATTAGCCCGTCGCGGACGCCCGTCAGCATCAGCGCGGCCTGCTGCTCGGCGCTCTTCACCGGCACAAACCGCATCCGCGGCCGGCTCATCGCTTCGCACAGCCCGTCCGCGTCTCGCCCGTCATTCTTGTTGCGTTCCACATACGGCTTCACCAGCTGCGGCGCCATCAGCTTCACCTCATGGCCGAGCTTGCCAAGCTCCCGAGCCCAGTAATGGGCCGCACCGCACGCCTCCATCCCGACCACGGTCGGCGGCAGTTTGGCAAAGAACTCCAGCACCTGCTTGCGCGACAGCTTCTTGCGCAACACCGCCTGCTCCGCCGCATCAACCCCATGCAGCACAAAAATATGCTTCGACGTATCCATTCCAATGCGGATAATCTCTCTCACGGACGGCTCCCTTGTCTGAGATTTGCAACAACCTCATTCTGGCACACTGATGCCGTAGGGGGCCGTCCACCCCATCAACCACCGCTGTTCCTCGTTGCGTACGGCTGGGCCGCAGCCGCGCGCAACCGCGGGCAATGGTGGTTATGGGTCCCGGCGTTCGCCGGGACGACTCATGGCGATCGACTTGGGCGTCAATCTGCACCTGTCCCAAACTAGGTCAATGGCCGACATGGCAAACAAACCGTCAAGAAATCCGTTCATTTACGATCGGTTAAGCTTTCTCGATTATGACTGTATTGTCCTCGTTTGGACACCGAGTGGCTCCTGTCCACTCTGTTTGACGCCTCCCTGTTATCAACTTCAAAAGCCGCCGGAAACGGCGGCTCTTTTTTGTGCGCCCATCGGCTGGAAACCATAAATCCGGTTGCGGCTGGACTCTTCGGCGCGCCCGCGCAATGATTTGTTCATCATAAGCTGGCGCGTGAGATGCCGGCGGGCGTTACGATGGTGTGAGGGCGTTAACCATGGCCGATCGTTCCCAGAACGAAGCCGGGCTTGTGCTGTTCAGTGAACGGCTGACCAATTCTGCGGCATTCGGCGTGCTGTTCCGGGAAGGCATGGATTTGGTCGAGCAGACCGCCGCCTATCTCGACGGCGACGGCCGTGCCGAGGCCAAGGCGCTGGAACGGTCCGTGAGCCTGACCTATGCCACCGAAAGCATGCGCCTGACCACGCGGCTGATGCAGCTCGCGTCCTGGCTGCTGCTGCATCGCGCGGTCAAGGAAGGCGAGATGACGCTGACCCAGGCCAATCGCGAGAAGACCAAGGTGAAGCTGTCGGCCGCCGATCCCGGCCCGGCCGACATGGTCGTGAAGCTGCCGGAGCAATTGCAGCAGCTGATCGCCCGCTCGATGAACCTGCAGGCGCGCGTCCGCCGCCTCGACACCACGATCCACGCGCCGGCGCCGGACCGTTCGACCATCGGCAACCCGCTGGTGCCGCAGCTCAACCGCCTGAAGGCGGCGTTCGAGCAGTAAGATCCATTCAGTGTGATGCGTCGAGACGGCGCGGCTTGACCCGTCGTCCCAATGCATGTTGATCGATGACGCGCCGCAGCCGGATCGCGGCTGCCTCCAGCTCGTTCGGCTCGAATCCACCGAAGCCGAGCATCAGGCCGGATTGTGCTGCTGCCCTGTACATCGGTGAAATCGGCCGGACCACGATGCCATCGGCGAGCGCTGACTTCGCCAGTTGCACATCGTCGAAACGTTGCGGCAGCCACTGCAGTAGATGCATGCCCTGGTCGCTCGGCTGCAGCGTGACGTCATCGGGCATGTGTCGGTCGAGCGCTGCGATCAATGTCGCGCGGCGCGCGGCGTAGACGCCGCGGATGCGCCGGATATGAGCTTCGAACAATCCCTCGCGCATATAGGCCGCCAGCACATGCTGGTCGGCGGTCGGCGAATGCCGGTCGAGCAGCGCCCGCGCGCCCGCGAAGGCGTCGATCAGCGGCAGCGGCGCCACGACATAGCCGAGCCGCAGCGAGGGAAACAGCACCTTGCTCAGCGTGCCCAGATAGATCACGCGCGACGGCGCGAGGCCCTGCATCGACGGGAAGGGATGTCCGGCATAGCGCAGCTCGCTGTCGTAATCGTCCTCGACGATCCAGGCATTGCTTCGCTGCGCCCACGCCACCAGCGCGTTGCGGCGGGCCATGCTCAAGGGCATGCCGAGCGGATACTGATGCGAAGGCGTCACGAACGCCGCGCGCGCATCAGGACAAGCATCGATCGCGGCATCGACGTCTATGCCTTGCGCATCGACGCCCACGCGCGTGGTGACGAGATCGAGATCGTCGAGCACGGCCGTCATGCCGGGATAGGCGGGATCCTCGGCCCACACCCGATCGCCCGATGACAGCAGCACGCGGCCGGCGAGATAGAGACCCTGTTGCGTGCCGGCGGTGATCACGACCTGCTCGGGCTCGCAATGCACCGCGCGCGATTTGCGCACATAGTCGGCGATCGCCTGCCGCAATTCCATCAGGCCGCGCGGATCGCCGTAGCTCGCAGGCGCCGCCGCGCGCGATGCGCGCACCCGGTTGCCGAGGCGGCGCCAATTGTCGTCGGGAGCGACCGCGCCGCCGGGGACCGCGATCGCAAACGGGACTTCCGGCATCGGTGTGAAGGCTGCCACCACCTTGGCAAGCCGTGCCGCGCGTGCAGGCAGTTGGATCGGCGCCGATTTGTTCGGGCTGCGATCGACCGCGACGGGCTGTGCTTGTTCCGCAAGCGTCGGCGCGACGCAGGTGCCGGCACCGACCTGCGATTCCAGATAGCCCTCGGCCTGCAACTGCTCGAAGGCCTCCGTGACCGTGCCGCGCGCAACGCCGAGCGAGGCCGACAGTGCGCGGGTCGACGGCAGGAATTCCCCGGCCTTCAATTCGCCCTTTGTGATCGCGGCGCGCAGGGCCTGCGCGAGCTGCCGCCCGACCTGTCCGGCGGCGCGGTCGATCGCGCCGAGCGAGGGGATGCTGATGGTGGCGCGCAGGCGGGGCATAGTGGACCAATAAAGATGATCGAAAGTGGCTCTTATCATAGGCCACTTCGGCGCTATGGTGCGAGCAACAATTGATGAGGTTTTCGATGTACTTGCCGCCGCATTTCAGGATCGATGAACTCGGCCCGATCCACGCCGCGATGCGGGCCTCAAAGCTCGCGACGCTGGTCACCGCGACCGCGGACGGCCTGATCGGAACGCCGCTGCCGCTGATTCTCAATGAAAGCGAGGGTGACTACGGCACGCTGTACGGTCACGTCGCGCGGCCCAATCCGCAGTGGAAGCTGCCGGCGGTCGGCGAGGCGATGGCGATCTTCATGGGGCCCGACGCCTATGTGACGCCGTCCTGGTATGTGACCAAGGCCGAGCACGGCAAGGTGGTGCCGACCTGGAATTACGTTGCCGTGCACGCTTATGGTTCGGCCGAGTTCTTCGAGGATGCGGACCGCCTGCTCGACGTCGTGACCCGGCTGACCGAACTGCACGAGAAGTCGCGCAAGGAGGTCTGGCAAGTCAGCGATGCGCCTGACGATTTCATCAAGGCGCAGCTGCGCGGCATCGTCGGCTTCCGGATGCCGATCACGCGGATCGACGCCAAGAAGAAGATGAGCCAGAACCGCAAGCTCGGGGATCGCGCCGGCGTCATCGCGGGGCTCGGCGAAAGCGATAACCCCGTCGACCACGCGGTCGCGGCGATGATCCCGGCGAACTGAGAGGCCTGAAAAAATGCAACCTGTCATTGCGAGGAGCGATAGCGACGAAGCAATCCATCCATAGGCATATGCGGGCAGATGGATTGCTTCGCTTCGCTCGCAATGACGGCGAAAGGAAGTAGAGCGCTCGTTCAGCCCCCTTTCAGAGATGGACGCCCCCATATGGAATTGTACCTCGCCTTCGCGATCACGACCGCGACCTTCGCGCTGATCCCGGGGCCCGCCATGCTGTATGCCGCGGCCCGCACCTTGGCGGGCGGCCGGCGGGCGGGGCTGATGGCGTCGCTCGGGTTGCATCTCGGCGGCTATGTCCATGTCGTCGCTGCGGCTGCCGGGCTGGCGCTTCTCTTTCATGCGGTGCCGCCGCTCTTCATGGCGATGAAGCTTGCCGGCGCGGCCTATCTGGTCTGGCTCGGGCTGTCGCTGTTTCGCGATCGCGACAACACCAAGCGCCCCGAGCTGGCGCCGCTGTCCGCGGAGCGCGCCTTCGCGCAAAGCATCGTCGTCGAGGTGCTCAATCCGAAGACCGCGATCTTCTTCCTGGCGTTCCTGCCGCAGTTCGTCGATGCGTCGGCAAGCGTTCCGATCTGGGCCCAGCTGTTTCTGCTCGGCACGATCGTCAACCTGACGTTCTCGGCGGTCGATATCGTCTGCGTGTTTTTCGCCAGCGCCGTGATGTCGAAGTTGCAGCGCTCCCGAAGGTCACAGCGGATCATGCAGCGGATCGGCGGCAGCATCCTGGTCGCGCTGGGTGCGCGGCTCGCGTTCGGGGATCGTTAGTGGTTCACGTCCAGCGAAGCCGCGCCAGGATCGCGCGGCCCATGATCCAGTCCTTGTCGCTCTCGGTGAGGAACGGAAGCTCCTCCGTGAATTCCGTCACGCGCTGCCGGTATGTGGCCCGGGCGAATGAATTGGTGATATCGGTTCCCCAGTGGCAGCGCTCCGGGCCGTAGGCGTCGAACAGGCGGTGGATATGCGGGGTCACATCACGGAATGGATATGGCTCAGTCGAAATCAGCGGTACCGACGACAGCTTCACCGACACATTCGGATATTTTGCGAGCGCGGCCGCCTGGACAATGGCTTCCGGCACCACGTTGTTTTTCACGGATTCCGACGAGTCGGGACGAGGGCGAAGGCTCGCGCCGACGCCCATGTGATCGATGATGAGCGTAAGCTGCGGGTGTCGCTCGGCGATGCGAGCAAACAGCGATGTCTGGCCCGACGTGAGAAACATTACAGGCAGGCCGGCCTTCTCCGCCGCCGGCCAGAACCAGTCCGCGGTGCCGTCCGTCAGCCACGCCGCTTCGCGGGGGCCGAAGTTCAACCTCACGCCCAGCACGCCGGGCTGGTCACGCCAGGTCGCAAGCTGTACCGCCCGGTCGGGCTTGTCGAGGGCTACACGCGCCATGATGGCAAAGCGGCCCGGGTATCGCTTGACCGCCTCTTGGGCATAGTCGATGCGCTCGCCTTCGAGCGATACCGGCGGAACGATGACGACGCGATCGACGCCGGCCTCGTCCATCAGTGGAATGATCCGCTCGATGGTGAAGGGCTCCGGGAGCTGCGGTTTGGCACCGGGGAGCCATGGTCTTTCCGGGGTGCTCGCCGGCCACAGGTGAACCTGCGAATCGACGATCACTCGCTTTTGCTGCGCGGCTGTTGCCGTGGCGTGCTGCATTGACAGCGCGACGCCGGTCGCGACGGTGCCGGCCAGAAATCGACGGCGTGAAGGCATGTGATGTCCTTCCTGTTCTATAATTTTAGTCACGACATGATGTGATCGACACCGCGCCCCCGCGCAGGGATCACAGCAAATTGGCTCGCAATGCCGAAGATCACATCAGGAAATTGCGACCATAGAAATAGGGTTCAAAGGTCGATTTGCGTCGCAACAATCTTGGACCGTCCTGGTTGGGACGCTTGCGGAAATCCCGCGAGCGAACGCCGGGCTCGGCTTTGGCCCAGAAACGAACATCGCAACGGCGCGAGCAGTCAGCGCTTTCATGGTTGCCATGTCGATGGCGAGTCGTCTTCAACCCTGGGTAGCCAACCTCGCGGTGTATGGTACCGTGCGCTTGGCGGGACGGCATTTCCGTCCCAGATTTGGGAGGGCATGTCATGAGATTTTTGCCGAGCCTTGTCGCGCCTTCAAGTGTCGCTGTCTTGTCGACTGTCTTGCTGTGCGGCCCGGCCGCGTCGCAAACAGACTCCGCCAAACCGCTACCTTCCATCACGGTCGATTCGCCGAAGCAGGTGGCAAGGACAAATCGTCCGACGCAAGCGGCAGGCACGGGGGTATCTCACCGGAGATCGAGAACCGCCCAGACGTCGTCGTCATCAGCTCGAACGCCATCGCCGGCGCCGGATTCAGTGCTGGGCAGGATTGCCGCGCTGGAGAAAGTCGCCAGCAATTGCAACGGTGGCTGCGAATCGAGCCTCCCGCACGGCAAGGACCCCTGGGTCGGCTGTAGCGAGTCGACGGGCGGGCAAACCCATGGACCGTTCTCGTCGACGTGCAGGGATAACCTCACCTACAAATCCTACGTGGATTGCGTCGAGACCAAGTGGTTCCTGGGCGAGTACCGAAACCGAGCCTACTGGCTTTGCAGCAGCTTGCAGGCCGCCGGGAAGTTCAAGGTCGCCGAGCTCAAGCGACCAAAGCGCCCGCGTTAGGTCAGACCTCCCGCAGGCTGTCTGTTCCGGTTGAACGCAAGTTCGCCGGTGATGACACTGCGCGAACCATTCGCCGCTGCCGTCCTGGCGAAAGCCAGGACCCATTACCCCGAATGGTTATTGTCGAATGCTGTTGGGGCCACGGTCGCTGTCACAGCCAATGGCTGTGGCTATGGGTCCTGGCTTTCGCCAGGACGACGACGTGGAGGGAGTGGCGGGTTTCTCAATCCGGCCGGTCCGGAGCAGCCCCCAAAACAAAAACGCCCCCCGCGAGGGAGGCGTTTTGCGTTCGATTGCGAGGGCGATCCCGAAGCGGACTTTAGTCCTTCTTGAGGAAGCCCGAAAACTTTTTCTGGAAGCGCGAGACGCGGCCGCCGCGGTCCATCAGCTGCTGGGTGCCGCCGGTCCAGGCCGGGTGCGACTTGGGGTCGATGTCGAGGTTCAGCGTGTCGCCTTCCTTGCCCCAGGTGGAGCGGGTCAGGTACTCGGTGCCGTCGGTCATGACGACCTTAATCGTATGATAATTCGGATGAATATCGGCTTTCATGACAGTTCCTTCGGCGCGCCGGCGCCCAGTCTCAAGACATTCAGGTACGGGATTTGGGCGGCTCTATAACCCATGGAGCCCCCCAAAACAAGCCAAGAAAGGGCGCCAACCCCATCACCGGATTGGGACTTTACCGGATTTGCCAGCCGGGGGTCGGCGGGCCTATGTGGGGGGCGATAGAACCGGTCTAGATTGATGAGCGTAGCCGAACAGCTTGAGACCCCGCACGGCGCCCACGAGCCGCCGCGCGACGCGTTGCTCGATGAGGAAGCCTTCATCGAGAGCCAGATCACGGAGCCTGCGAAGAGCCGCGCCCGCTTGCGGCCGCTGCTTGCGCTCGCGCCCTATGTGGCGCGCTACAAGGGGCGGGCGATCCTCGCGCTGATCTCGCTGACGATCGCGGCGATCACCACGCTGATCGTGCCGGTCGCGGTGCGGCGGATGATCGACATGGGCTTCACGCCCGAAGGCATCGCGATGATCAATAGCTATTTCAGCGTGATGATCGCGGTCGTCGCAGTGCTCGCCTGCGCCAGCGCCTCGCGTTACTACCTGGTGATGACGATCGGCGAGCGCATCGTCGCCGATCTTCGGCGCGACGTGTTCGCGCATCTGATTTCGCTGTCGCCCTCGTTCTTCGATTCCGCGCGCTCCGGCGAACTGGTGTCGCGGCTCACCGCCGACACCACCCAGATCAAGTCCGCGGTCGGCGCCTCGGTGTCGATCGCGCTGCGCAATCTGATGCTGTTCTTCGGCGCCGCCGCGATGATGGTGATCACGAGCCCCAGGCTGTCCGGCTTCGTGCTCCTTGCGATTCCGGTCATCGTGATTCCGTTGGTCGCGTTCGGCCGCTGGGTGCGGCGGCTGTCGCGCACCGCCCAGGACACGCTGGCCGATGCCAGCGCCTATGCGAGCGAACTGGTCAACGCGATCCGCACCGTGCAGGCCTATACCGGCGAGCGGCTCGCCCGGACGCGTTTCGCCGGCGAAGTCGAGCAGGCCTATCAGGCCGCGCGCAGCTCGACCAAGGCGCGCGCGGTGCTGACGCTGATCGTCATCTTCATCGTGTTTGCCAGCGTGGTAGTGATCCTCTGGGTCGGCTCGCACGACGTGCTGGTCGGAACCATCAGCCCGGGCCGCCTCGGCCAGTTCATTCTCTATACCGCCTTCGCGGCGAGTGGCCTCGGCCAGCTCAGCGAGGTCTGGGGCGAGGTCTCGGCCGCATCGGGCGCCGCCGAGCGGCTGTTCGAGATTTTGCGCGTCAGGCCGCAGATCGCGGCACCCGCGTCGCCGCGCGCGCTGCCGCAGCCCGCACGCGGCGACGTCGGCTTCGACAATGTCAGCTTCGCCTATCCGACCCGGCCCAACGCGCTCGCCGTCGACGGTGTGTCGCTGGCGGTCCGATCAGGCGAAAAGGTCGCGATCGTCGGCCCCTCCGGCGCCGGCAAGAGCACGTTGTTCCACCTGCTGCTGCGCTTCTACGATCCGAAATCGGGCACCATCTCGCTCGACGGCGTGCCGATCCGGCAGGCCGATCCGGCTGACGTGCGGGCGCGGATCGCGCTGGTGCCGCAGGATTCCGTCGTGTTCGCCGCGAGCGCCCGCGAGAACATCCGGTTCGGCCGGCCCGACGCCACCGATGCCGAGGTCGAGCGCGCCGCCGATCTGGCGCATGCCAGCGAATTCCTGCGCCGGCTGCCTGAGGGTTTCGACGCCCAGCTCGGCGAGCGCGGCGTGACGCTGTCCGGCGGCCAGCGCCAGCGCATCGCGATCGCGCGTGCGATCCTGCGCGACGCCCCGCTGCTGCTGCTCGACGAGGCGACCTCGGCGCTCGACGCCGAGAGCGAGACGCTGGTGCAGACCGCGCTGGAGGAACTGATGCGCCACCGCACCACGCTCGTCATCGCGCATCGGCTGGCGACCGTTCTGTCCTGCGACCGCATCCTGGTGATGGACCAGGGCAAGATCGTCGAGCAGGGCACCCATGCCGAGCTGGTCGCCGCCAATGGCCTCTACGCACGGCTGGCGCGGCTGCAATTCGAGGGGATTTGACGGAACTCGGGACCCCGTGCGCTCCGCCTATGCGATTCCTATGCGATCGCCCGCGCGCTCCCCTCGAAAACCTATTCCCGCGCAAGGATAGTCGCGCCGCGCCTGATCTCCCTCGACAGCCGAAGCAGATCAGGCGCGCGGGGTATTGGACTGATGCGCGACAACGTGACCGAACCGGAGAGCAGGCTGCTCCGTGCCTGGCAGCTTGCCGTGCTGCGCTTCGCGGTGACGCTCGACGACGACGATCGGATGCATGCGCTCGCCGTCGCCGGCGAAGTCGACCGGCTGGGTGGCGCGGCCGATGACGCCTTCCACTTCTTCCGCAGGACGACCGCGGAGCTCTGCACGGCGATCTCCGGTCAGGGTGCGGATCAGGATGCCGTCATCCAGCGGTTCCTGGCGCAGATCGACAATGTCAGGCTCAAGCGGGCGGTCGAAGCGGCGATCGCCAAGGAACGCACGCCGCCGAAGCTCGTGGCGAGCCGCATCAAGCATGGCCCCGATCTCTGGCGAGGGCTGCCGCCGCGGCGTGCAACCGGAACGTAGGGAAGGGCTCTCTGCAGTCGCCGGTACGGCGCGGCGGATATTCCGCCACAGCATGTCGCCACAACCCTGGCCGGGTTGCTGCGATGAGCGCGATGCGCTTCTCTGTGCACGAAAGAGACCGGTCGGTTTCGGAATGCGGGGAGTGGCGAGATGGGTGGCTTGGTGATCAGCGGCGGCCGGGTGGTGGACCCGGCGAGCGGAATGGACGTGATCGGCGACGTCGCCGTCGTCGACGGCAAGATCGCCGCGGTCGGCACCGGGCTCGGCGGCGCGGAGCGGCAGATCGACGCGACCGGGCTCGTGGTGGCGCCGGGCTTCATCGACCTGCACGCCCACGGTCAGACCATTCCCGCCGATCGCATGCAGGCGTTCGACGGGGTAACGACATCGCTCGACCTTGAGGCCGGCGTGCTGCCGGTCGCATCCTGGTACAAGCGCCAGGCCGAGAAGGGCCGGGTGCTGAACTACGGCGCCGCGACCAACTGGGCCTTCGCGCGGATCGGCGCGATGACCGGCTCGAATTCGGAAAGCTCGCTGGAATCGTTCGGCAGCGCGATGCGCGATCGCCGCTGGATCGAGAATGTCGCGACCGAAGGCGAAGTGGCCGGCATCCTCGAGCGTCTCGCCAACGGGCTGAACGAGGGCGGCATCGGCATCGGCATCCTCAACGCCTATGCGCCGGGCGCCGGCGTGCAGGAACTGACCGCGGTGTGCCAACTCGCGGCCGATCATGCGGTGCCGACCTTCACCCACGTCGCCTACATGTCGCGCATCGATCCGGAGAGCGCGGCCGAGGCCTATATCCGCCTGATCGGCTATGCCGGCGCCACCGGCGCGCACATGCACATCTGCCACTTCAACTCGTCGAGCAAGACGGATATCGAACGTTGCGTTGCCCTGATCGCGAAGGCGCAGGCGCAGGGCCTGCCGATCACGGTGGAGGCCTATCCCTACGGCACCGGCTCGACCGTGCTGGCGGCGACCTTCTTCAGCGACCCCAAATTCGAGGAGCGTAACGGTCTCGGTTACGACTCGGTGCAGCGCGTGACCGACGGGCATCGCTTCGGCAGCCGCGAGGAGTTGCTGGCTGCACAGGCGGCTGAGCCCTCGACGCTGGTGCTGTGGCATGTGCTCGACATCGAGAACAACGCGCATCATCGCGATCTGCTCGACATGGCGGTGCTGTATCCGGGCGGCGCGATCGCGTCCGACGCGATGCCGTGGACGCTGGCGGATGGCCGCCCGTACAGCGGCGACGCCTGGCCGCTGCCTGACGATGCCACCTCGCATCCGCGGTCGGCCGGCTGCTTCACCCGCTTCATCCGCGAATGGGTGCGCGGAGCGCAAGAAGGTGTCGTTGCTCGAGGGCATCCGCAAATGCGCGCTGATTCCGGCCGAGATCCTGTCGGCGAGCACGCCGGCGATGCGCGCCAAGGGCAGGCTGCAGGCCGGCGCCGATGCCGATGTCGTGGTGTTCGACTTCGAGACGCTGAGCGACCGCGCGACCTTCTCCGCGATGAACCGTCCGGCGGAAGGCGTGCGGCACCTCGTAGTCAGCGGCCAGCCGCTGATCAACGACGGCGTCCTCGACGTTGCGGCAAGGCCCGGCCGGCCGGTGCGCCGCCCCGTCACCGGGGGCTGAGATGCCGGTCCCGATCCTGCTGGTCGCGGGTTTTCTCGGGGCGGGCAAGACCACGGTCGTCAACCATCTGCTGGCGCATGCGCAGGGAAGGCGCATCGCCGCCGTGGTCAATGATTTCGGTGCGATCAATATCGATGCGGAGCTGATCGCCGGCGCCAGCGACGGCGTGGTCAGCCTGAGCAATGGCTGCATCTGCTGCACGCTGGAGGGCGATCTGCTGCGCACGCTCGCAACCTTGCTGCGGCGTGATCCGCGCCCCGAGTTCATCGTGATCGAGACCAGCGGAATCGCCGATCCCGCCGACATCGTGCGCAATTTGATGGATCCGGTGATCTGGAAGGAGGCGCCGCTGGAGACGGTGCTGTGCGTGGTCGACGCGACGCAGCCCGTGGCCGCGCTGGATGATGCGCTGCTGCGATCGCAGTTGCGGGCGGCCGATGTGGTGGCGCTGAGCAAGGTCGATTTGGCCGACGCCGCCGCGTGTGCTGTAATCCGTAGCGCCGTGCGGGCGGTGCGTCCGGCGACCGTGGTGGTCGACGCGCTGCATGGCGAGGTGCCGGCAGAGTTGCTGTTTCCGGCGGATCTCGATCATGTGCCGGCGCCGCGCGAGACCGCGCCGCGACGGCCGGTGGCTGACCGGTTCGAGACGCTGAGCTGGACCTCGGAGCGGCCGGTGCGGTTGCCCCGCTTGCAGCAGGCGATCGGCACGCTGGCGCCGAAGCTGGCGCGGGCGAAGGGATTGTTCGAGACGGTGGAGCAGCCCGGGCGGCTGACGGTCTTTCAGCTCGCCGGCGGTCGCGCGACATTGGCCGCCGGCGGCGTCCTGGCGCCCGGCGTGCCGCGCACGCGGCTGGTCTTCATCGCCGAGATGGGCGCTCTCTCGCGCGCCGAGATCGATGCGATCATGCAGGGCTGTGTCGAATGACGTGAATCCCCGTCATCCTGAGGAGCGCGTAGCGCGTCTCGAAGGATGCACGGCCCGGCCGGTGGTCGTCGAACCTTCGAGACGCCGCTTCGCGGCTCCTCAGGATGACGGGATGATAAGTCTCCGCATCAGCGCGACAGACGCTGTGTCGTGGCGGGAGCACCATTTCGCAAAACATGTCTGCGACAATCGCGTCGAATTGACAGCCCTGCAGCCAGCACCTATCGTTTTGCCGACGGTTCCCTTCGGGGATCAAAAGGGAATGCGGTGCGAGGGTAACCCCAATGCCGCAGCTGTCCCCGCAACTGTAAACGGCGAGCCTTTCGTCAATTTGCCACTGGGCTGTCAGGTCCGGGAAGGCGTCGACAGGCGATGACCCGTGAGCCAGGAGACCTGCCGTCAGTCGTGGTCACACGCGAGCACATCGGGCGGGGCGTCCTGGTGGGATCGGAGCACTGCCTTTCCGGCAATGCGCCTGTCCGCGTTCGCGGTGACGTGCCACGTTACCGCGAGTCCTTTTGATGTCTCCGTCCTCTCCCGTTGCGCGCCGCTGGCGCCTCGGTCTCGTTTGCTCCCTGTCATCGCTGCTGCTGCCGGCCGGAGGCTCGGCACAAGCACCTGCGCCCACCAGGCTCGATCCGATCGAGGTCGCGCCTTCGGCGACCGCAAAGCCGAAGCCCACGGCGCGCAGCGGCAACACGGCCGCCGCGGCGCGGCCACGGCCGAGGTCAGCGACGGCTGCGACGGGCGGCGGCACGCCGCGTGCCGCAGCATCGGGTGCATCGGGTGCGGCGTCGCCGACGCTCAATGCCACCGCGCCAGGCGGCACCGGCAGCCGTCTCAATCTGACGCCGCTGCAGACGCCGGCCAGCGTCGAGATCATCACGGCAAAAACCATCAAGGAACGCGGCCAGCATAACGTGCTCGATGCCGTCACCCAGAACGCGACCGGCTTCATCGCGACGCCGGCGCCCGGCAATGGCGGCCTGTCGTTCAGCACCCGCGGCTTTGCCGGCAGCAACTCGGTGATGACGCTGTATGACGGCACGCGCTTCTATATCGGCTCCGGCACCCTGACGTTCCCCTACGACACCTGGTCGACGCAACGCATCGAGGTGCTGCGCGGTCCGGCCTCGGTGCTGTACGGCGAGGGCGCGATCGGCGGTGTCATCAACGTGATCCCGAAGAAGCCGTTAGCCACGCCCTACAACGAGGCCGAGGTCTCGCTCGACAGCAACATGACGCGGCGGCTCTCGGTGGACTCTACTGGTCCGATCAATCCCAATGTGTCGTATCGTGTCAACGCCACCGGCAACATGTCGGACGGCTGGGTCGATCGCGACAAGACCTCGAATGCAGCGGTCTCGGCCGCCGTGCGCGTGCAGGCCTCGGAGAATCTCGCCTTCACGCTGTCGGAAGATTACGCCGACCGCAGCCCGTCACGGTATTTCGGCACGCCGCTGATCAACGGCGCGATCCAGGACGCGCTGCGCTTCAAGAACTACAATGCATCCGACAGCGCGATCCGCTACAAGGATAGCTGGACCCAGTTCAAGACCGAGTGGGATGTCGCCGACGGCATCAAGGTCAACAACACGCTGTATTATCTGACCAGCGAACGGCACTGGCGCGACATCGAGAACTATGCCTTCAATCCGAAGACGCAGCTGATCGACCGCTTCAGCTATATCGAGATCTTCCACGACCAGAAGCAGTCCGGCAACCGGATGGACGCGACGTTCAGCGGTCACATCCTCGGCCTGGCGAACCAGTTCGTTGCCGGCTTCGACGTCAATCACATCGAGTTCTTCCACACCAACAACTCGCCCTATGGCGGCGCGTCGTCGGTGAATCCGTACATGTTCGATCCCGGATCGTTTTTCGCAACGACGACCGCGACTACGCCGGGCTTCAATTCGATCGTCAATCAATACGCGCTGTTCGCCGAAGACCGGCTGAAGCTGACCGATCAATTGTCGCTCGTTACCGGAGTCCGATACGATCGTCCCGAGATCGATCGCACCGACTACAAGACGCCGGGCAACGGTTTCGAAACCACGCTGTCGGGCACCAGCTGGCGCACCGGCCTCGTATACGAGCCGATCAAGAACCTCGCCTTCTACGGCCAGTATGCAGTCGGCGTCGACCCGGTCGGGAATCTCATCTCGCTGTCTACTTCGCAGAAGAACTTCCAGCTCTCCACCGGGAAGCAGACCGAGTTCGGCGTCAAACAGTCGTTCCTCGGCGGACGCGGCGAGTGGACGCTGGCAGGCTACGAGATCGTCAAGAACAATCTGCTGATCGCAGATCCCGGCAATCCCGGATCCTCGCTCCAGGTCGGGCAGCAATCATCGCGTGGCGTCGAGGCCTCGGTCGGGTTCGCGCTCGATTACGGTTGGCGCATCGACGCCAACACGGCGCTGCTGCGCGCCAAATATGACAACAACAGCCAGCTGGTCGGCGGCAAGATCGTCAGCTATGCCGGCAATGTCCCGGTCAACGTTCCGCAGCAGGTCTCCAATGTCTGGCTGACCTGGGATTTCGCACCCAACTGGTCGGTCTATGGCGGCGTGCAGATCGTCGGCGCGATGTACTCCGACCTTGCCAACACCCAGAGGCGGCCAGGCTACAATGTGGTCAATGGCGGCATCAGGTGGAAGCCGGACGATCGCACGACGGTTGCGTTCCGTGTCTACAATCTGTTCGACCAGGCTTACGCGGTGACCTCGAACGGCACCGGGCAGTGGCTGCTGGGCATGCCGCGTACCGCGGAATTGTCCGTCAACGTGAAGTTCTGACCATGCGCAACGCTCTGATCCGGCGAGGGCGGCGGTGGCTTTATGTCGTCCATCGCTGGATCGGCATTGCGACGTGTCTCCTGTTCGCGATGTGGTTCATCTCCGGCCTCGTCATGATGTACGTGGCGTTTCCGCGCCTCACCGACGCCGAGCGGTTGGCCGCGCTCCCGGTCATTCTCTGGAACAAGGTCCAGGTCTCACCGGATCGCGCGATGGCGATCGCGGGGATGGAGCACTATCCGCGCGATCTCCGGCTCTCGATGATGAACGATGTACCGGTCTATCGCATCGCCGCCTGGAAGGGGGCTGCTGTCACCGTTTCGGCGGTCGATGGAAGCGTGATCGACCAGGTCACGCCGGATCAGGCGCTTGCCATTGCCGCGCATCATCCGCATGCGGCGCAGCCGCAATTGCTCGACACCGTGACGCGCGACCAGTGGTCGGTCACGGCGCGCTTCGATCCGCTGCGGCCGCTCTATCTGATC
Source organism: Bradyrhizobium sp. USDA 3364 (assembly GCF_054056355.1). Taxonomy (NCBI): domain Bacteria; kingdom Pseudomonadati; phylum Pseudomonadota; class Alphaproteobacteria; order Hyphomicrobiales; family Nitrobacteraceae; genus Bradyrhizobium; species Bradyrhizobium sp. USDA 3364. Next base: position 1,746,971 of record NZ_JBSRYG010000002.1, on the reverse strand, counting down.
GGCCTCGGCGACGCCGGCGGCACCGAGCTCTACATCTCCTCGCGCAGCGGCGAGATCGCGCTCGACACCACACGGCGGGAACGCGTCTGGAACTGGCTCGGCTCGATCCCGCACTGGATCTATCCGACCGTGCTGCGCAAGGACGGCCCGCTGTGGCGCGACGTGGTGCTGTGGATCTCAGGCATCTGCCTTGTGGTTGCCGTCACCGGCTTCTGGATCGGCATTCTCCGTCTGCGGCTGACGCGCCGTTACGCTGATGGCGCCGTCTCGCCTTATCGCGGCTGGATGGCCTGGCATCATATCGCCGGCCTGATCGGCGGCATCTTCGTCTTCACCTGGATGTTCAGCGGCTGGTTGTCGCTCAATCCGGGCGGCGCCTTCTCCGGCCGCGGCCTTACCCGCGAGATCGGCTCCAGCTATAGCGGCCACGATGCGCCGGACATCGTCACCGGCTTCAAATCGCCGCCGTCGCCGCCGGCGGTGGAGGCGCGCTTCGTCTGGATCGGCGGACGCCCGCTGATGATGCTCGACGACCGCAATAGCCATCGCACCCTCGCAGATCCCGTAACCGGCGCGCCGGCGGCGCTCTCGCAGGACGAGATCATCGCGGCGGCCCGACGCGCGGTGCCCGGCGCCGCCATGATATCCGCGCGCCAGCTCGATGAACCGGACGCCTACTGGTACACGCTGCACCATGCGCGCGAGCTGCCGGTGCTGCGCATCGGCTTCGACGATCCCGCGCAAACCTGGCTGCACATCTCGCCCGTCACGGCCGAGATCCTCGACCGCAGCGACGACAGCCGCCGTTCCTATCGCTGGCTGTTCAATGCCCTGCACAGCCTCGACTTCCTGCTGCTGCTGCGGGTCTGGCCGGCGCGCGACGTCGTCGTCTGGCTGCTGTCAGCCATCGGCACGATCGTCTCGATTAGCGGCATCGTGATCGGCTGGCGCCGGTTGCGGCGGCGGAAGCTGCGAGCGAGGCGCGTGTCCGCGGGCCTCGTGCGCACGCCGTCATGGCGGTAACTATTTGACCGTCAGGTGTACGTCCGGCGCCGCCCGGGTGGGGACCCAGTCCAACGCAAAGCGCTGGCCGGCGTCGATCTCATAGCGCGAGAGTTTGATTGCGACCGCATCGCGGTAGCGGAGATAGGCATCGCGCTGCCGCCCGCCGGTGCGGGCCGCCGCCAGGTTGAGCCATTTGTAAGCCAGCACGAAGTCGAGCGGAACGCCGTGGCCCTTGTCGTACATCAGGCCGAGTTGGGCTTGCGCGAACGGATCGCCCTGCATGGCGCCGCGATAGTAGAGATCGGCGGCGGCATCATAGGCCTGCGGGACGCCGAAGCCGTGCTCATATAAGAAGCCGAGCAGGCCGAGCGCCCTTGGGTTGCCACGGTCGGCGGCAGGCGCGAGCTCCCGTGCCGCCCTGACATAATCGCCGCGATGGTAGGCGGCCGCTCCGCGCGCGACGCTGTCGGCGCTTGCGACGGACGCGGTCGCCGTCCAGAGCGCGACCGCAAGCGACGCGCGGAGGCATGTCCGTTGCGTGAACACACGGCGCCTGCCGTTGCCCGGCTCAGTGGAAGCTGGTGGTGATCGGCGCATTGGTCGATGTCGTTGCGATGCTGCCGCGCAATTTCGAGCGAAGCTCCTCGGCCACGGTCTGGGCGTCGGAACCATTGCGGATGATCTGCGGGCGGATGAAGATGATCAGCTCGGTACGCTGGGTGCCGTTGCTCTGATGCCCGAAGGCATCGCCGAGGCCGGGGATCTGGTCGAGCACCGGAAGCGCGTTGCGAGCGCCGCTTTGCTGTTCGCTGATTAGGCCCGCGAGCAGCACGGTCTGGCCGTTGGCCACCGAAATCTGGCTCTTGACCCGCCGTTCCGAAACGGTCGGCGTCAGGTTGACCGTGCTGCCGTTGCTCTGCGGAACGTTGCTGATCTCCTGCTCGACATCGAGCCGCACGGTGCCGTTCACGCTGACGCGCGGCGAGACCTTCAGGATGATGCCGGTGTTGCGATAGTCGATGGTGTTGACCACCGTGTTGCTGGTGGTCAGCACCGTCGCGCTGCCGGTCGACACCGGGACGACGTCGCCGACCTGCAGGGTCGCGACCTGGTTGTTGATCACGACCAGCGAGGGATTGGACAGCACCTTGACGCTGGTGACGGCGTGCAACGCATCCAGGATCAGGCTCGGCTGCGTCGCGTTTCCGATCAGGAAGTTGAAGCCGGGAAAGGCCTGGTTGATGTAGGCATTGGTGAGCGAGCCTGCGGCGCTGACGATCCCGGTGGTCGCGTCCGTGGTGGTCGCGGGCGCTGCGGTGGCCTGGGTGCCGAGGATCGAGCCGGTGTTCGGCTTCAGGCCAAGGTTCTGGCTGGTGAGATAGGTCTGCACGCCATAGGACAGGGTGTTGTTGAGCGTGACCTCGGCGATCGTCGCGTTGATCGCGACCTGGAGCTGCGGCTCGTCGATCTGCATCAGCGTCGATTCGATGATGCGGTAGTTGGCCTGGTCGGCATAGATCAGCAGATTGTTGTTCACGACATCCGGCGTGATCCGCACGTCCTGCATGACGGGCTGGCCGTTGCCGCCGCCGGCGCCGCGTCCGGCATCCAGCGCGGCATTGTTGCCCTGGCCTTGATTGTTGGGATTGTTCGCCTGGCCGCCGGCGCCAAATCCCTGGCCGAGGCCCTGGCCTGTGCCGCCAGTCCCGGAGGTGCCGCGGGAAGCGAAGCCGCTCATGCCCGAATTCGAGCCGTTGTTGTTGTTGAGCGACAGACGGTCGGCGACGCTTGAGGTCGACGAGGTGCCGGAGCCGGGCGCGAGCTGGCTGTCGGCACTGTCGAGCAGGTTGCCGGACGAGCCGCCAAGGAACATGTCGGTCAGCACGCGCGCCATCTGACGTGCATCGCCATATTTGACGCGGTAGACATGGACCGTGGTGCGCGCGGTGTCGTTGCGGTCGAGGCGCTTGATCCAGGTCGCGGCCGTGCGCAGCATTTCAGGCTTCTTGGTCACCACCAGCACCGCGTTGAGGCGCTGGATCGGCATGAACTTGATGACGTTCTGGCTGAGGCCGTTCTCGCCGGAATCGACGATCTTCTCCAGCTCGGCAATCACAGGCGCAGGCGATCCGCTCGAGATCGGGAAGATGCCGACGGATTGGCCGCGCATCCAGTCGACGTCGAAGCTGAGCACGGTGTCGACCGCGGTGCGGCGCTCGGCGCCGGTGCCCTGGATCAGAAGCAGATTTCGCGTCGTATCGGCGCGAACCGAGCCGGCCCTGGTGGCGAAGCTGTCGGTCAGCTTCAGCAGGGTCTGCGCCGACACATATTGCAGGGGAACGACCGAGATGCCGAATCCGGCTTCGGGATTGGCGGCGGCGGCGTCGACGCGGCCGCCGCCGACGGCGTCGCCGAGCGGCGTCAGGCGATAGCCCGCCGTATCCTTGAGCAGCACCACGCCGCTCAGGCGGAGTGCGTTCTCGAGCACGAAGACCATGTCGGATTTCGGCACCGGGCGGACCGACACCAGGCTCACCGTGCCCTGCACCCGCGGGTCGATGGTGTATCCGACATGCAGGATGTCGCCAAGCACAACCTTGGCGACGGTCGCCACCGGCGTGCTCTCGAAGTTCAGGTCGAAGCCGTTGCCGTTCGACGCCGGCTGCGGACGCGCGTCCGCGATGCCGGTCACTTCGCTTCCTTCATACATCGCTGCGCGGACGCTGCCGCTCTGGCTGCCGCCCGTCGCGGCCTGCGCGCCCACCGGCTGCGGCTGGCGCGGCAGCAGATCGAGCGACTTGACCTTGTCGGTGACGTCGAGCTGGGACGCGTCCACGCTCTCGCCGACCGTCGCGGAATTGCAGGACGCCAGCAACCCCAATGACGTCAATGCAAAAATGGCTGCGAGGCCGCCACGGATCGTCGGGCAGCGGCCCACTGTGCCTACGCGTTGCATGAAGGCCCTTCGCTCTGACTAACTGGAATTTCGATTGCTTGCGACGATCGGTCCTACCCCGGAGGGACTCTTAGCGATCGAACATGACAGAAATAAATTGGTTACATGATTGTCGTTCGCGACCTGCCGGGTCGCATCGCACCAAAATTTGTGCAGCCGTCGCGTCCGTGTCCGCGATGCCACCCTCAAAGCTTCTTGAGCGAGGCGAGCGATGTGACTTCGCACAGCTGTCACACTTCGGATCGATAACCGCACACTGCGGGGAGCCGAGCGCGATGGCGCATGGCATGAACTGATCCGGGATAGTGTGGCGGGATATCGGGAATGGCCAACGACCTGTCCGTTCGGTTCGTGGATTATCTTCGTCAGAACAATCATCTGGCGCGGTCCGATGGATCCGACGACCGGACCGGGCAGGGTGCCGATGTCCGGCAGCTGAAGCTGTGGGAGATCACCACCCTCTCACCGACCGAATTCGCCGACGAAGCCGCGCGCTTCTTTGCGCTCGGCCGCCTGACGCTGCAGGAGATGACCTCGGCCGATCCGCTGGTCGGGTCGTTTTCGCCGCGCTTCCTGCGCGAGACCATGGTCTATCCGTGCCGGGCGGCCGATGGCACGACTGTCCTTGCGGTCGTCGATCCGACCGACCAGGCGACTCTGCGGGCGGCACAGATCGTGCTTGGCGCCGGCATCGAAGTGAAGGTGGCGTCCTCGGAAGACGTCGCGATCGCGCTGAACAACTCGTCCAGTGCCGAGGAGGCCGAGGCCGCCGATACGGCGGCGGCGCTGCCCCGCGAAGACGACATCGAGAGCCTGCGCGATCTTGCCAGCGGCGCGCCGGTGGTCCGTGCGGTCAACGATCTGATCGAGAAGGCCGTCGAGCTGCGCGCCAGCGACATCCATATCGAGCCGTTTTCCGCCGGCCTGATGGTGCGCCTGCGAATCGACGGCCTGCTGCGGCCGGTCGCGGCGCTGTCGGGTGTGCTGCCCCAGGCGGTGGTCTCCCGCATCAAGATCATCGCCAATCTCAACATCGCCGAGCGCCGCCTGCCGCAGGACGGCGCGGCGCGGCTGCGGGCCGGGCGCACCGACATCGATATCCGCGTCGCGATCATGCCGACGCAGCACGGCGAATCCGCCGTCATCCGTATCCTGCCCAAGGATCGCGGCCTGCTGGTCGTCGAAAAGCTGGGGTTCTCGGAGCCTGACGAAAGCAAGCTGCGGCGGCTCCTGAAGCTGCCGCACGGCATGGTCGTGATCACGGGGCCAACCGGCAGTGGCAAGACCACGACGCTGGCGACGATCCTGTCGATCCTCAATGAGCCGAGCCGCAAGATCCTGACGATCGAGGACCCGGTCGAATACGAGCTTCCCGGCGTCAATCAGTCCCAGATCAAGCCCGCGATCGGTCTGACCTTCGCGACCGCGTTGCGGTCCTTCGTTCGCCAGGACCCTGACGTGATCATGGTCGGTGAAATCCGCGACTCCGAGACCGCGCATGTCGCGGTTCATGCCGCGCTGACCGGGCATCTGGTCTTGACGACGCTGCACACCGAGACGGCGGCGGCCGCCGTGCCGCGCCTGCTCGATCTCGGCGTCGAAGGCTATCTGCTGCGTTCGGTGCTGCGCGGCGTGATCGCGCAGCGCCTGGTCAGGCAATTGTGCGAGCGCTGCAAGACGGCGCGGCCGCTGGCAGCGGCGGACTTCACTGAGGATCCCCGGCTCGCCGCGCTCGGCTTTCGCGCCGACGAGATCGTCCAGGAGCCATGCGGCTGCGAACGTTGCGGCGGCACCGGCTATCGCGGCCGCCTCGGCGTTTTCGAGCTGCTTGAACTATCCAATGAACTGCGTGAACTGATCGGAGAGCGAACCGACGGGCTGAAGATCGATACGATGGCGATCCGGGCGGGCATGACCACGATGCTCGATGACGGGGTCGCCAAATGCCGCGCCGGACTGACCTCGCCCGCCGAGATCCTCCGCGTCGCAACGGTGCGGTGACGCTGTGCCGAATTATCGCTATCGCGCTTTGACCCAGGCCGGCGAGATCGTCAACGGCACGATCTCCGCCCCGACCGCGGCCGAGGTGGCGCGGCGGATCGAATATCTCAAGCTGCTGCCGATCGAAACCACCGAGGACAAGCGCGCATCCAGCGCCGCCGGCGGCCGCAGCCTGTTCGGCGGGCCGAGTGCAGCCGAGGTCACCACGTTCACGCGCGATCTCGCGCTGCTGCTGAAGGCCGGCGCGCGTCTCGACGATGCGCTGGAGCTTTTGTCCGGCGACGCCGATGTCGGCCGGATGCGTCCGGTGGTGGCGAAAATCCGCGCCGCCCTGCTCACCGGCGAGAGCTTTGCCGATGCGGTGGCGGATCATCCGACCCTGTTCCAGCCGATGTATGTCGCGCTGGTCCGGGTCGGCGAAATCTCCGGCACGCTCGACTCCGTGCTGGAGATGCTGGGGACCGAGCGCGCGCGCTCCGAACAGATGCGGCGCAAGCTGACCGACGCCATGCAGTATCCGGCCTTCGTGCTGGTCGCGGCATCGGGCGTGATGCTGTTCTTCCTGCTGTTCGTGCTGCCGCAATTCTCGACCGTGCTCGGCGATTTCGGCGGCAAGTCGGATACGGCGCTCGCGAGCTTCATCGCGGTATCGGATTTCCTGCGCGCCAATGCCACGGCGGCAAGCCTGATCAGTGCGGCCACGATCGCACTGGCTTGGTGGCTGCTGCGGCAGGCGCGCGTGCGCGCCGCGCTGGTCAACGGGATTTCGCGGGTGCCGGGCATCAGCAGCGCCTTCCAGTTCTATCGCGCCAGCCTGTTCTGCCGCAATCTGGGCGTCCTGCTCGGCAGCGGCGTCAACCTCACGGCCGCGCTGCGCATCCTCGTCGACATCATGGCGGTGACCGGGAGCGAGGCGAACTGGACCGCCGCCGCCGACCGCGTCCGCCATGGCGGCAAACTGTCGGAAGCACTCGCGGTGGCGGACAGCCTGCCGCCGATGGCGGTCCGCATGCTGCGGCTCGGGGAAGAGACCGGGCAGCTGCCGGTGCTGGCCGGGCGGGTCGCGGAATTCTACGAAGCAAAATTGCAGCGCAGCCTCGACCGGGTCGTCGGCATCGTCGGCCCGCTGGCGATCATCACGATCAGCACCGTCGTCGGCGGACTGATCGTGTCGGTCATGACGGCGCTGCTCTCGGTCACGCAGCTAGTCGGTTAAAGCAGAGGTCATCGGTCATGATATCGCGCAACACCATCATCGCGGCATTTTCCACACGAGCGGAATGCGATCGCACGCCATCGCAACGGCCAAGGCGTTCGGGCGAGGCGGGCTTCACCCTGGTCGAGATGCTGGTCGTGATCGCGATCATCGGCCTCATCATGGGGCTGATCGGGCCGCGCGTGCTCAACTATCTCAGCGAATCCAAGGTCAAGACCGCGCGCATCCAGCTGCAGAGCTTCTCCAGCGCGCTCGACCTGTTCTATCTCGATGCCGGGCGCTTCCCGTCCACGGCGGAGGGACTTGCCGCACTGGTCCGGCGCACGCCGGGGGTCGCGGCCTGGAATGGCCCGTATCTGAAGGGCGGTAACGTTCCGAACGATCCCTGGAATCACGCCTATCTCTACCGCTCGCCGGGCGAGCATGGGCCTTACGACATCGTCTCCTATGGCTCTGACGGCCAGGAGGGCGGCAGCGGCACCTCGGCCGATATCTCGCTCGAGAAGACCACGGCCGCCAACAACGAATGACGCGAAGGGTGCATGGCAAGCATGAATGACGCGACGCAGCGCGGTTTCACCCTGCTCGAGATGGTGTGCGTGCTCGCCATCATCGCGCTGCTGGCGGCCGTGCTGCTTCCGTTCATTCCGCACCAGACGTCGCGCTCGCGCTTGCAGGCCTATGCGTTGCAGACCGCGACGCTGCTGAAGGCCGATCGGAATGCCGCGATCGAGCGCAGCACCAGCGTTGCGACGCTGGTCGATGCGCCGAGCCGGGTGATCCATTCCGGGGCGTCGCGCATGACCGTGCGGATCCCCGATGACGTGCGGTTCGACGCCGTGCTGCCGAAGAGCTGTCAGCGCCGTGCCGCATTGTCGACCATTCGCTTCTTCGCCAATGGCGGTTCCTGCGGCGGCTCCATCGCGCTGACGCGGCTCGATGCGGGCTATGAGGTCCGCGTCAACTGGCTCACCGGAAGGGTTGAAATCGTTGCGCGCGACGTCGCCGTCAACTAACCGCGCCGATGCGGGGTTCACCATCATCGAGGTGCTGGTGGCGCTCGCGCTGGTGGCCGTCTCAATCGTTGCGATCGGCGCCGTCATGGGCGTCAAGACGCGCGGCGTGCGGGCCATGGAGCAGCACGTGGCGCTGATGCAGGCGGTGCGCACATTGATGACGGTGGGCATTCCGCCTCGCGCGGAATTGCAGTCGGGCACGTCGACCGGGCAGGCGGAGGGCTACCGCTGGACCGTCGACGTCAGTCCGCTCGGTGGCGACTGGACGGTGCCCGAGGGCAACGTGCCCTGGGCCCCGGAACTGGTGAGGATTCGCGTCAAGTCTCCAGGCGGCGCCCTGTCCGACATTCGCACCGTGCGCCTGATGCCGAGGTCGGCGCAATGATCCCGGCAAGGACAGCAACGCGAACGCATGAGCGCGGCTTCACGCTGATCGAGATGATCGTTGCGCTGGCGCTGATGGGGCTGTTGCTGTCGGCGCTCGCCGGCATCACGGGCGAATGGCTGCCGAGCTGGAACAGGGGGCTCGACCGCATCCAGCGCAGCGAATTGATCGGGATCGCGCTGGAACGGATCGGCGCCGATCTTGCGGCGGCGGAGTTCGTCGCCGCCAACCGGGATACCCACAAGCCGTTGTTCGATGGATCGGAATTGTCGGTCACGTTCGTGCGAACCTCGGTCGGGCCGAATGCGGGGCCCGGGCTCGACGTGGTGCGCCTTGGCGAGATCCGGGATCGCGGCGAGTTCGTCACGGTTCGCTCGCAGGCGCGCTTCACGCCGCTCGCCGACGGGGTATCGCTGTCGGAGCAGGTGCATCTCGGCAGCCCCGTCGTGCTGCTGCGCGCACCCTATCGGCTGTCCTTCGCCTATGCCGGTGCCGATCGGCAATGGAAGAGCGCGTGGAAGGAAGCCGACAGGCTGCCGGCAATGATCCGGCTGACCGTGCGTGACGCGGCGAGCCAGCGCGTCCTGTCGGTTTCGACCATCGCACCGCTCCATGTCCAGATTCCGAGCGACTGCACCAAGCCGGACGGCAATTGCGGCGACAAGAGCAGTTCCAACAGTGCACCTGATCCGGGGAAGACGTGATGGGCGCGTCCGGCAAACTCGGCCGATCGCCGGCCAATCGCGGTTTCGTCATCGTTGCGGTGCTCTGGATCCTGTTGGCGCTGTCGTCGCTGGCGATCATCTTCTCGGCCTATCTGGCGGCATCGGCGCGCGCATTGGCGGCCAGCGACATCTCGTTGCAGACCGAAGCGCTGGTGTCCGCCGGCGTCGAGCTCACCGCCTATCAGCTGACGCTGACGGACGACAAGACGAGGCCGCAGCGCGGGGCGTTTCATTTCGGGCTGGACGATGCCAGCGTCGGCGTGACCTTCACGTCGGAGGCCGGTCGTGTCGATCTGAACTATGCGTCGAAGGAGATGCTGATCGGCCTCTTCGTCGTGCTCGGCGCCCAGAAGGACGCCGCCGTCGAATATGCCGACCGGATCGTCGGCTGGCGAACCCGGCCCGCGCCGGGCAGCGAGAATGTCGAGGCCGCGCGCTACAACGCGCTGGGCTATTCGCCCCGGCAGGGGCTGTTCACCCACGTCAATGAGCTGGCGCTGGTCGCCGGCATCCCCGAGGCCTTCGTCGATCGCGTGCTGCCGTTCGTGACGGTGTTCAACGGCAGTCCGGATGTCGATCCGAAAATCGCCGCGCCGGAAGTCGCGCTCGCCATGGATAAGGCATCGGGGAAACAACAGGACGGTTTCGGCTCGGGTGCTCTTGGATCGAATGTCCTCGGCTCGAACGCTCCCGGCTCGAATGCTCCCGCGCCGAACGGTCTGGGCGCTGCGACGCAGGCCCCGAACCCGCAAAGCGCGGCATCGACGGCCCAGAGCCCGTGCTACCGGGTCGCAATATCGATCCGGTTCCGCAACGGTCACCGCACCACGTCTGAAGCGGTGATCGCGCTCGGCGACAAGGTCGAGCCTTATCGTGTGCTGTCCTGGCAGAACGATATTGAGCCCCGAAGTGTGGTTCTTCTGTCGCGAGGGAGAGGTTGATGGCAATGCTCGCCGAGGCACGGCAATGGTTCGAGCAATGGATCGGCGCGGTCGCGACTGCGGTTGACGGCGTCGCGGGCAGGTTCATGCGCCGGCGCAGCGTCGAGATCGATGAGAATGGCGACGGCACGTTCACCGCCCGCCTCGCTGAATCGAAAGACGGCTCGCTCTCGACTCCGGTTTCGTTCCGGCTCGATCATGACGCGCCGCAGCCTCCGCTGTCACCTGACTGGAAGACGGCGTGCGACGGCAGCCGCGTCGAGGTGCGGTTGCGAGCGGATCACGTCGTCAGCCGCGTGCTCGATTTCCCGAGCCAGGCCGGCGACTTCCTCGACGGCATGATCCGCGCGCAGGTCGACCGGCTGACGCCATGGACCGCCGCCGATGCCGTCTTTGGCTGGGGTTCACCGCAGCCGATCTCCAATGACCGCATCGAGGTCGCGTTCAGTGCGACCGCGGCGGCCAAGGTCGATCCGTTGGTTCGGTTGGCCAGGACGCTCGGCGCGGCCTCCGTCGCGGTCTCGGCGCCGACGGTCGGCGGCGATGGCGCCTCGCAGCAGGTGACTCTGCTCGACAGGTCGCTGCGCGGCCTTGCCGGACCCGCGGTGCCGCGCCTGTTGCGCATCGGCCTGATCTCGACGGCGGCTGCGGCCGCGGTCTCCCTGCTGCTCAACATCTATCTCGGCGGGTGGCTGCAATCCGAGCAGGAAGACCTGCAACATCGGATCTCGCAGCGTCGCGCAGCGCTGCGCATCGATTCCAGCGACTCGTCCGGCATCGGCCTGCTGGCCAAGCGCAAGCAAGCGACGCCGTCGAGCGTCATGGTTCTGGAGGCGGTCTCGCGTGTGCTGCCCGATACGACCTATGTGACCGAGCTGCGCATCGAGAACAACAAGGTGCAGGTGGTGGGGCTGACCCAGGATGCGCCATCCCTGATTCGCTTGCTGGAGCAGTCGCCGCAATTCAACCGCGCGACGTTCTTCGCGCCGACGACGCGCGCGGCGAATGAATCGGCGGAGCGGTTCCACGTCGAGGCCAACATCACAGCCTATTTTGGGTCCGGCTCATGAGCGCAGCATCCCGATCGCTGACCGCCGTCAGCACCTCGCCGCTGGTCGCGACCGCGAGCTATCTCGGCCTGTTCGTGCTGCTGCTCTTTGTCGTGATCTCGTCGCTTACCGACATCATCAGCCTGCGCAGCGATGTTGCGGCATCAGCCGGGATGCTGGAACAGCTCGAGGGACGGTCGAGGGCGAACGCCGCGCCCGGCCAGCCCGCGATGCCGGCCGGCTCGGCCTATCTCGAGGGGGCGACCGTCACGGTCGCCGGCGCCACCCTGTTGCAGCGCGTGTCGGGCGCGGTGATCAAGGCCGGCGGCAACGTGCTGTCGACGCAGCTCGACGTTCCCAATGTACCGGCCAAGGCCGGCTTCATCAGCATGGTCGCGAGCTGCGAGATCGAGCAGGCGCAGTTGCAGCAGGTGCTCTACGATCTCGAAGCCGGCATGCCGTTCCTGTTCGTCGACCAATTGGTCGTACAACCCGTCGCCGACGAAGCCGCCAAGGGCGCCGATCCCGGCAAGCTGCGCGTGCTGCTCGGCGTTTCCGGACAATGGCGAGGAGCCAAATGATGCGACGCTTCGCAGCGACCATCGTGCTGTTGGCGATGTCGGCGTATGCCGTGCCGGCCGCCGTGCCTGACCGGTCCGGCGATGCGCTGGACGGCGGGCTGCTCGACGATACCCGGCTGGGCGGACCGGTGCTGAATTCACCGCCGCCGTCCGAACCGGTGACGTCGGTCCGCGTGGCTCCCGCGCCGGAACCGATGCCGCGGCCGCTCAGCGCGAATCCGCTGTGGGGCATTCCGCTCAAGACGCTGTCCAACACGCGCGATCGGCCGGTGTTCTCGCCGTCGCGGCGGCCTCCGCCCGTCGCCGTCGCGGAACCGGAAGTCAGCAAGCCACCGCCACCGCCGCCGCGCAAGGTCGCGCTCGAGCCGCCGCCGCTGGTGCTCGTCGGCACCATCGCGGGCGACGATGAAAGCTTCGGCATCTTCCTCGATCAATCGAACAAGACCGCATTGCGGCTGAAGATCGGCGAGGACTTCCAGGGATGGAAGCTGCGATCCATCAACGGACGCGAAGTCACGATGCAGAAGGACGAGCAGGCGGCCGTGCTCACATTGCCGCAGCCCGGCGGTGAAGAGGGCGGCGAAGCCCGCCTCGTTCCGGTCAGCACGGAGCGGAAACCCTTGGCCGCGCGGCGCCAGATGTGATCGGGCGCTAGTGTCCCGAATCCGAAGTTCGCATCATTTGCCGCACCTTCGGAGCGAACTTCGGATTCGATAAGGACACTAGCAAACTATGATTCTAGTGTGCTTTATGAATGCGAAGTTCGTGAAAGTGGCTGCCGCGAATTCGCACGAACTTCGCATTCAGCACACTAGTTCAACGCCAGCCAGCTCTGCAAGGCCGGTGTGAGGAGCAGGCCGAGCGCGAGGAAGGGGCCGAACGGGAGCGAGGTCTGGCGCTTCATCTCGCGGCCCGCGAGTCGCAGGCCTCCGGCAACGCCGAGTGCCGCGAGCGCAGCGATCAGCAGCAGGGTCGGAATTCCCCCAGCGCCGACCCAGATCGATGCCGCGGCGAGAAACTTGACGTCGCCAAGTCCCAGTCCGTCGACGTGCCGCAAGGCGAAGTAGAGACGCTGCAATAGCCAGAACAGCACGCCGACGAGGCCGGCGATCGCCATCGCGCTGAACGCCGCGCTCGTTCCATCAGTGATGACGACGTTTGCGAGTCCGAGCGCGCCGATCGCAAGATTCAGCCTGTCGGGAATGATGCCGTGGCGAAGATCGATCAGCGCGACGGCGCAGCAGAGCACGCAAAGCGCGCCGTAAGATCCAATGAAATAAAGAACTTCGCGATCGATCTGCATGGTAGCGGGACAAGTGTGACGCGTGCACGCTCTGTGTTGCAACAACTCGCGCGCGTTGAACAGTGCATTTCAATCGTCCGCGATTGCATGATGCGTTTGCGGGATTGTGATCGTCATCGACGATGACGAAACAGAAAAGATGCGACAAAAAGTCTGCGCTGTCACAAATCCGCATAGGATACCGACAATAGTTCGCACCGCTATGTGCCACGAGCCCTTCGTGGCGGTTGAGTGGGTTGGCTATGCACAAGATGTGGTTGGCGGCGTGCCTTGCTTTGCTGGCAGCATTCGCAGGCGTGCGCGCTGCGAATGCGGGCGCTCTCGAGGACGGCGCCGAGCGTTATCGGCCGTATCTGATCGAGGGCGTTGCCAGTGCGCTGGCGGGTGCGCGTGCCTTGCGCGAGCGCGCCGCTGCGGCGGATTTGCCGGGTGCAAAGAAGGCCTGGTTGTCTGCGCGCGCCGGTTGGGAGCGCTCGGAAGTGTTCACCGCGGGCTTCGTGCCTGAGCTCGATGCGCAGATCGACGCCTGGCCGAATGCCGACAGCGGGTTCCACGCCATCGAGGCGAAATTGTTCGGAGCTGGAAGCACCAACGTCGCCGCCGACGCGACCGGCCTCGTCGAGCACCTGGATGATCTTCACGGCAAGCTCAAGGACATCAAGCTGACGCCGCAGGGCCTGCTGGACGGCACGGTGCGGCTCGCCTACGAAGTCGGCGAGAGCAAGGCCGATGGCGGCGAGTCGCGCATCAGCGGCACCTCGCTGGACGACATGCGCAACAATATCGCGGGCATCGATTTCGCCTACCACACGATCTTCTCCGCCGCGCTCAACACGGTCGACGGCAAGCTCGACGAGATGGTGACGAACCGGATCGAACAGCTCGAGGCGATCGTCGCCACGCCCGATCTGCCGCACGTCAACATTGCCGATCTGCGCCAGACCAGTGAGGAACTGGTTATTGCGTTGCAGAGCGCCTCGGCGAAGCTCGGGCTGCAGCGTCCGACCCTGGAGGCCCAGGCGCGATGACATCGCTGCACCTGCGTCTGGCTGCGCTGCTCTCCGCCGTCATCGCCCTTGCATCGTTCGGGCATGCGGTGGCATTCCCGGTCGACGGCGACAAGACCGTGCTGCCGGTTGCGACCGAGTTGAACGAGGATGCGCTGGACAAGCCGCGCGAGGTGTTCCAGTCCGAGCGGACCGGCGCCAAGTCGTATCTGGTGAATCTCGGCGATCTTGCCTTCAATTCGCCGGGGCTGCTCGGCGAGGTGGCACGGCAGGCTGGCGTGAGTTGCGGCACCTGCCACGTCAATGGCGCGAACAACGCCAAATTCTTCATGCCGAAGATGTCGAGCCGGCCCGGCACGTTCGACACCACCGGGGCACTGTTCAATCCGAAGGCCAACAACCTGGCGTTCGACCCGGTGCGGATTCCGAGTCTGCGCGGCGCGCGTTATCTCGCGCCCTATGGCGCCGACGGCCGGTTCGCCTCCCTGCGCGACTTCGTCCACAACGTCATCACCAGCGAGTTCGCCGGACCCGAGCCGTCGCCGGCAACGCTCGATGCGATCGTGGCCTATCTTCACGACATCGACTTCCTGCCCAATCCGAGCCTCGGTCCCGCCGGACGGCTGGCCGGCAAGATTACCGACGCGGAGCGCCGCGGCGAGGCGCTGTTCGCAAGGCCGTTCCCGCACGATCCGTCGCTGAGTTGCGCGGGGTGCCACGTTCCGTCGTCCAGCTTTGTCGATCACCAGCAGCACGACATCGGTTCGGGCGGCCTGTTCAAGACGCCGACGCTGCGCAACGCCGACTTCAACGCGCCGTATTTTCACGACGGCCGCTTCGACAATTACAACCAGGTCGTCGATTATTTCGACCGGACCTTTCAGCTAGAGCTCTCGGCACAGGACAAGGGCGACCTCGTCGCCTACCTCACGGCGGTCGGCGACGGCGTGCAGCCCTACGAACGCGACGGCGCCGGCGCAACGCTGAAGGAGATCAACGATTTCTCCTCGGTGCTCGCGACCGCGATTCCCGCCGGCGACAAGGACATCGTCGCGCTCGCGGTCGATACGATCGGCCGCGAACTGCGCGAACTGACCGAGCAATATCCCGATCGCAAGAACACCAGCGTGTCGGGCGGCGAGCAGCAGCGCGTGCTGGCGCGCAACGGCCTCAAGGAGCTCGTGCTCACGCTGCGGCGAGTAGAGATGGCGGTTGCAGCAGGACGCAACGCCGATGCTGCAAGCGAGTTCAGGAACTATCGCAATCTGATGGCCGCTGCAGTGCCCGCGCTATTGGCCAGCGCCGAGCCGTGGTCGCTGTTCAATCAGGGCGTGCATGACCAGCATTATGCTGCGCTTCGCGAGGTGATGCGTTCCAGGCACGTCGCGCACTGATTGAGCTTGTTTTTAGTACATTTTCGATCCGCAACGCTGTGCGGATCGCGCAATCTATTTTCCATCGCCGGTTGAAGAGTTGAATATCGGAGATGCAGTGCGTCGTTGCAGATGTCTCCACAGAAAATCTTTGAACGTTTCGAAATTTCCCGCGCGCTTTCACGTAAGCGAAAAGCATGCGTCATACTGCCGCACTATTCAGTGTGTGTTGCTAACCGCAAACACCCTGAGGTCGACAATGAGTTTGAATTACAAAAAGCACTGGCGAACCAGCACCGCGCTCTGCATCGCGTCAACGGTGCTCGTCGCAACAGCCGCATACGCCGCTCACTATCCGGGCGGCCGCAGTGATTGGGACAAGCGTTCGCATCACAATCACCAGGCGCACGAAGAGGGCGATCGTGCCAAGCATGATCACGGTGACAAGGATCACGGCGACAAGGGCAAGACCGCCTCGCCGATCAAGCACGTCATCATCCTGATCGGCGAGAACCGCGGCCTGGATCACACCTTCGGCATCTACAAGCCGAAGGGCAAGGGGCAGACCATCTCCAACCTGTTGTCGAAGGGCATCGTCAACGAGGATGGAACGCCGGGCCCGAACTTTGCGCAGGCGCAGCAGTACTCGGTCGCCGGCCAGACGTCCTTCTATATCGGCGCGCCTGTCATCTCGAAGTCGCCCTACAACGCGACCAACCTGATGCCGCAGCCGAACACCAACGGTACGCCGACCGCGCAGAGCGACACCGGCGCCCCGTTCAAGACGATCGCCGAGGCCAGCGTCGAGAAGGACATGGATCCGGCCGATCTCGACATTCTCACCACCGGCTTCAGCGGCCTGCCGACCGGTGTGCTGGATACCCGCGTTCCGGGCGCCGGCGGTCTGAACGGGCCGTTCCAGCTGCAGGGCGAGCAGATCAGCGACGACGACTACACCGGCGACTCGACGCACCGCTTCTATCAGGACTGGCAGCAGGAAGACTGCAGCGCCGCCAGCGCCACCAAGAAGAACAATTCGGGCTGCCTGAACGACCTGTTCCCGTTCGTGATGGCGACCTATTCGGCGTCGAACAAGAGCATGGCCAACTCGATGGGCTTCTATAACGCCCAGCAGGGTCAGGCTCCGGTCCTGAAGATGCTCGCCGACCGCTTCACCCTGAGCGACAACTTCCACCAGTCGTTCCATGGCGGCACCGGCGCGAATCACTTCATGCTCGGCACCGGCGATGCGGCCTTCTGGAGCGACGGCAAGGGCAATCCGGTGACGCCGCCGGCGAACCTGATCGCCAACCCGAACCCGGTCACGGGTTCGGTCAACCGCTACACCGTCGATGGCAACTGGAGCAACTGCTCGGACGTGTTCCAGCCCGGCGTGAAGCCTATCGTCACCTACCTCAACAATCTGCCCTACGCGGCGGAGCCGAACTGCAAGCCCAACCACTACTACATGCTCAACAACGTCAACCCGGGCTACCTGCCAAACGGCGCGCTGTCGGGCGGCAACAACGTGCCGCCGTCGTCGGTTCGCACGATCGGCGATGCGCTCATGGAGAAGAACATCTCCTGGGCGTTCTATGGTGGCGCGTTCAACGACGCCGTGGCGCTTTCCAACGCCGCGGTTGCCGCCAATCCGTCGAACCCGAACCTCACCGCCGCTGCGGTCGCCGATCCGGCGCACGCGCTCGGTGTTGCCTACTGCCAGATCTGCAATCCGTTCCAGTATGCGACCTCGATCATGGCCAATCCGGCCGTGCGTCAGGCGCACATGAAGGACACTGCCGATCTGATCACGGCGATCCAGGGCGGCACGCTGCCTGCGGTGTCGTTCGGCAAGCCGGACGGCCTGCTCGACGGTCATCCGCAGAGTTCGAAGGTTGATCTGTTCGAGGCCTATGTCCTGAACGTGCTGAACGCGCTGGACAACAATCCGGAGCTGAAGGCCACGACCGCGGTCTTCATCACCTGGGACGAGGCCGGCGGCTATTGGGACTCGGGCTACCAGCAGTCCATCGACTTCTTCGGCGACGGACCGCGCATTCCGACCCTGATCCTCTCGCCCTATTCGACGGGCGGCAAGGTCAACCACAACTACGCCGACCACGTCTCGCTGCTGAAGTTCATCGAACGCAACTGGGGCCTCCAGCCGCTCACGAACCGCAGCCGCGACAACCTGCCGAACCCGAGCTACTCGAAGAACAACGAGTACGTTCCGACCAACAGCCCGGCGCTGTCCGACCTGTTCGACGCGTTCGACTTCAGCAAGCCGGTGACGCTGTCCTACACCGAGTGATCGAGCTCTCGTCCGGAACGAGGTCTTGACCCCAATTGAGACCGGCGCCGATCGAACCAATGGTTCGGTCGGCGCTGTCATGTTTTACCCGCCCCCCACCTGATCGATCGGGACCATGCGATGAAGCGCAGCGAGAAGACGTGTTCGATACGCCGGAGCGTGGCAGCCGGCCTGCTGGCGGTCGCCGTTGTGGCCCATGCTCCGAAGCCGGCCACGGCGCAGCAGTTTTCGGCCGACCTCGTCGCGCGGAAGGACGAAACAGTCACCGTGCTGGGAACGCTGCGTGTTGCGCAGCAAAAGGCGCGAATCGAAGCAACGGCATTGCCGGACGGCTTCTTCCTGATCGACACGGCCAGGCCCTCGGCATATTTCGTCCGTCCCGGCGCACATGTTTTCATGGATGCAAGGCAGTCGAGCCCGCTGACCCAGATGTTCGTTCCGGTCGATCCGGACGATCCCTGCCGGCAATGGCAGGCGATCGCGCAGCTGTCGGCCCCGATTGATCACGCGGCGTGGCATTGCGAACGCGACGGAGCGGAAGTGACGGCCGGTCGCGACACTGACGTTTATCGCATCACGGCGCCGTCCGGTTCCGGCTTTATCGGCTGGATCGACCGCGCGCGCCGGTTTCCGGTACAGGTCAAGACCGCCGATGGGACGCTGATCGTGGCCGATCACATCCGCGACGCGCCCCAGCCGGCGCAGGCCTTCGAAATTCCCGCCGGCCTGCGCAAATTCGATCCGCAGGCGCTGATCCGCCGGATCCAGCAGAGCGACGTATGGGTTGCGCCACCGGCCTCGCAGTGACCCGCGTCGTGCGCTACTGCGATTGCTGGCTTGTCGCCGGCAGCAGCATCCGGCCGAGCGCCGTGTAGTGCGACTGATGCACGTTGCTGTTGAACAGCGACCAGGGCTCGGCCTTTTTCAGGGCGACCGGAACGTCGAAATGCACCAACTGGGCGAATTTGCGGTATTCCGCCATCGCCTCGTCGATATGACCGGCTCCGACTTCGAGATCGATGCGGCGCAGGGTGAGGACGAGGTCCTTCAGGATCGCGCGCGCCGCCAGCCGCTCGTCCTTGCCGCCGATCGAGGCGTTCCTGATGTCGGGGATGTGCTCGGTCAATTCGCGTAGTTCGGCGCCGACCCCGGTCACCGCCAATGACACCACCGCGGTGTCGGCGGCCGGGATGGCGACCTCGAGTACGCTCGAGAGCTCAAGCACTTCCTTCATCCGGAGCATGACGCCGTCCTTGTCGAACGGGCGTTCGCCGTCGCCGACCGCTTTCAGATAGGCCACGAGGTCCTGCGTATCCTGGGTCGACAGTTCGAGGTCGAACACGCGATCGAAATGTTCGACCACCTGTTCGTAACTGTCGTAGCGGCCATCGTGGAAATAGGGCGCGTTGAAGTTCGCGTTCAGCAAAGTGGGGGTCTTGACCAGTCCACCCGATCCGACGTCGTGCCGGACCTGGTCGTTGAAGGTCCCACCCGGAATATGACAGCCGGCGCAGCTCAACTCGGCCTGCTTCGGGAACGGCTTGAAGAACAATTGCTCGCCGCGGCGTTCCTCGATGCTTGCCTGCGCGGCCAATCTGCCGCCGGGCGCAATCTTCGGATTGGGGAGGAAATCGATGTCGTTGATATAGGCGACGAGGCCGTCGACGACCTCGTCGCGCGGCTTCGGACCGGAAAACTCGTTGACGATGACATTATATACGAAGTCACGCAGCGAGGTCATGCGCCCGTCATGTCCGTAGGGGGCGAGGAAGCGGGCGCCGCGCAGGCTCGGAATCCTGACCGGATCGAGGATGCTGTTGAACGTCTTGGCGTTGAACGCAAGGCTGGTGGTGTCGAATGTGCCCGGGCGGGATGACGCGCCGGGGACGAACAGTTTCGGGTTCGATGCGCCGTTGACGTGACAGGTGCCGCAACTCATCTCGGCCTGACGGGCCTTGCCGCCCAGGATGGACGGCGAGTTGAACGCGAGATCGCCGAGATTGACCAGGTAGGATTTGTGCCCGCCGATCGCTTCGGAATGAAAGATTTCGCGCGGCCGCGCCAGCGCTTCCTCGGAGAATTCGGTGCCGGCCGGCAGCACGGTCTGGTCGCCGCCCAGCGGGAACGCGATCGCGCGCAACGGGACGAGCGCAACGACGAGCGCCAGCAACGCGATCCGCGCCGGCCTGACGCTGCGATCGGCAGATGCCGCACGACATTTCCCGGAGCCGAACGCCAGAATATCCCAAGCCATTGCGAGAAAACGCCCCTGTCACAATGCATTTGCGCTGCCGTGCGTGCCGGAAGATGTCACGGAGGTGACAGTTTCCTGTCGGCAGGATCAATGACCATCTGTTTGGATAAACGACTGTTGATTGCGGTTTGATGACGATCGATCAACGAATGCAAAGCGATGTGTGTTTGACGGCGCGAAAAATTCGTCGACACGCGCGCATCTTTTCACGCGTTTGTGCGCGCGTCGAAAAACAGTCATCCCAGCGAAATGTGTTTTGCATAGCGTGTAGCTCCATTTCTATTTCTTTCTGAAATCAGGAGAGCACTATGCGGCTTTGGGGAGCCATTCCGGCGCTCGCAGTTGTTGCTGGCGCCGTTGCCGTCTCACCGGTGGCAAACGCCGAGAATTTGGTCGAAAAGATCGTTGATGAGTTCAAGCACGAGGTGCGTGACGAGCTGCGTGACCTGCGGGATCGCGGTCATGAGGGCGTGCATCAGTACAAGCACATCGTCGTCATCTATCAGGAAAACCACAGCTTCGATAACCTCTACGGACACTGGGGCGATGTCGGCCGTGACCGGATCAACGGCACCTCGGATGCCGATCAGGCGCATACGCTGCAGGTTCGGCAGGACAATCAGACCGTCTATGGCTGCCTGCTGCAGAACGACGTCAACCTGACCTCTCCGTCGCCGCAGCCGACGAGTTGCACCGACAACACGGGCACGGTCGCGATCCTCAGCGCCTTCAAGAACAAGCCGTTCGAGATCAACGACTTCATCCCGACCTCGGCGACCACCTGCCCGAAGCCGCTCGGCGCTTTCGCGGCGCATGGCTTCCTCAACGGCACCGGCGCGCCCGGCGGCTGCACCGAGGACATCGTGCATCGCTTCTACAGCGAACAGTACCAGCTCAACGGCGGCCGGCAGAACCGTTACGTGACCGGCAGCGACGCGTCGGGTCTCGTGATGGGCTACTATGACACCAAGAAGCTGCCCATTTACACCTATCTCCATGGTCACGGCGCCCCGAACTACGTCATCGCCGACAGCTTCTTCCAGGGGGCGTTCGGCGGTTCGTTCCTCAACCACCAGTTCCTGGTCGCGGCTGCGGCGCCGCAGTTCGTCGGTGCCCTGAACGACGGCAGCGCCAACGACTTCCACTCGATCGTCGATGCCAACGGCATGCCGACCAGCACGCCGCTCTACACGCCGGCCTCGACGGTGAAGGACGCGCAGCTGACGGCCAAGTGCAACCAGACCGGCCTGCCGGCCGGCCTTGCCTGCGGCGACTATGCGGTCAACACCACGCAGCCGTTCTATCAGCCCTATTCGCCTGGTACGGCCGATATCAAGCGTCTGCCGCCGCTGCATACGCCGAACATCGGCGATCGGCTGTCTGCCAAGCATGTCGACTGGGCCTGGTATTCGGGCGGCTGGTCGAACGCCAACGGTGATGTCGGCGCTTCCGGCTGGACCAACGGCAACGGCACGACCTGCACCGATCCGAACCACAATTCCAATGCGGTGTTCCCGAACTGCCCCGATGTGGACTTCCAGTTCCACCATCAGGCGCTCAACTACTTCGCCAACTACGCTCCCGGAACGCAGGCCCGCAGGGACCACCTGAAGGACGAGGCGGAGTTCATCCAGGCCGCCAAGAACGGCCGGTTGAAGCAAGTCAGCTTCATCAAGCCGATCGGCGAGGAGAACGAGCATCCGGGCTACACCAGCGAATCCGAAGGCAGCCAGCACCTCGTCGATCTCGTCAAGGCGATCACCGAGGGGCCGGATGGCAAGGACACGCTGATCGTCATCACCTATGACGAGTTCGGTGGACAGTGGGACCACGTCCCGCCGCCGCCGCACAACCGTCATGGTGTCGAAGCCAAGGCGGCGGATCAGTGGGGCCCGGGCACCCGCGTTCCGGCGCTGCTGATCGCCAAGCGCTTCAACAAGTCGGGCGTCGCGCATGAGGACTTCGACACCACGTCGATCCTCCGGATGCTCGAAAAGCGCTTCGATCTCGATCCGCTGGTGACGCGCCCGGTGCGCAGCCTCTCGGCGGCGCTGAAGGCCGGCGAAGGCTGGCACTGATACGCGAGATCATCCCGGCCCGCGTCAAGGTCCGACGCGGGCCGGGACCTTGGTTACGCTTCAGGGCGTTACATGATCAGATCGTGCTGTATGTGCGTAACTTGATCTGAAACGATGTTGCTGCCCGCCATCGCGGCGCTTTCCATGGGAGCCGCGAACGCGATGGCGGGCGCGGGCGCTCCGGTCGCGAGGCAATGAATGCCGACCTGAAGATTGGTTGTGGCCGAGTCGCCGTCGCCGTCGACGGCAGAGACATCGAACAGGAGGTCGACGCTCGGGACGGTCGTCTTCGCGTCATAGGTGATGTTGTTGACCGTGAAGGTCGCGTTTCCACCTGCTGCCTGATCGTAGTCGACCTGGACCTGATTGAACGCCTTTCCAACGTAGAGCGTGTACGTCGACGTCGCGTTGTCAAACATATACGTGTTGATCAACGAAGCGTTCGGCGTTTCCTGCACCACGATGTCGGCATTGCCGCCGCCGTATGGCTTGGGGATGCAGATGTTGAAGTCGTGAACGTCGGCGCTGCCGTCGAGAACCTTGAAGGTCACGCTTGCAGCGCCCTCGCCCTGCCATTGCGCGAGAGAGAAGCCGACTTGCGCCTGCTTCTCGGAGAGGGCGAGATTCAACTGCTCGGCGGGATCCATTTGCAGGCCGTAGTCGCCAACCGCGATACCGTTGCCCGAAGCCTTGACATCGGCGGGCTTGCCGCAGTCGGTGCCGGTGATCACCAGTTGTCCGTCCGCGGAAGTCAGGGACGGCGTGCCGCTGCCCGAGGCGCCGAAATCGGAGCCGGTCACGGTGGCTCCCTTCACCAGATCGACGCTCTTGAGATCAAAGCAGAAGGTCCCGTCCGGATCGATCAGCAATTTGAAATACGGATCGGCGAGCGTACCCCCGCAATCCGTCAGATAGGCGTCCAGTTCGACGCCGCCACCCGTCTCGTGGGTCGAATAGTAGAAGGTGAATTGGTCGCCATGCCCGGTGACGTGCACCGAGGTGATGCCGTCGCCCAGGCACCAGGTTGCCAGATCGTATCCGGTGTCGCCGACGGGACCATCGTGAATGGCGACGAGCATCGCGGCATCACCGTCGGCGCCGAAATTGACGTTGAAAGTCCCGGACGCGACTTGATTGTCCTGGTCGGCGACGAGGATCTTCGAGAAGCAATCTATCGTCGGGCTGTCGTCCGTGATCGTCAGTTGCTTGCCGAGATCGATGCACGCGCTCTGAAAGTCGCCGTCCTTGTCCGTGATCGTGGCGACCAGATTGACGACGCCGGCGTTCAACGTCGCGCCGTCAATGCTGTCGCAGGACGGATGCTCCACCGCACGATACTCGGTGAAAGTGACGCATCCCGTGGCCGGATCAAGCGCGATGGTGAAGGCCAGCTTTCCGCTTGCCGAACCGACATGGCCTTCGATGGTGTTGCCGTTCAGAACCAGGATGTCGGCGAGCCCGGTATGCGAGTCGATCAGGCCCGATGCGGTGCAGTTGCCACCGGTGATCGTCAGCGCGTAGCAGACCGTCGCACCGTCGGCACCTTGTTTCGAGACGAATGCCGTCGAGAAATCAGCCGACATTGTCGTCAGCGACGCGTCCGGCATTGAACCCGCAACGCAATCGTCCAGCGCCGTTGCCGTCAGATGCGTCTCGCTTAGCGTCAGCGACGGCACGTTGCAGCTTGGCTTGATGCACGGGCCGTCGTCCGTGATGGTCAATTGATTGCCAAGGTCCACGCTCGCGCTCTCGAAGTCGCCGTCCTTGTCCGTGATGGTTGCAGTCAACGACACGAGCCCGGCGGTCAGCGACACGGCTTCGCCGCCGTCCGGGTCGGTGCCGAGCGGCTGCTTCACCGGCCGGTAGTCGGTGAAGGTCACGTACCCCGTGGCCGGATCAACCGTGATGGTGAATGCCAGCGTGCCGTTGGTGGTGCCGACGTGACCTTCGATCGTGTTGCCGTTCAGGACCAGAATGTCGGCGAGGCCGGTGTGCGAATCGATCAGACCTGACGCCGTGCCGTTGCCGCCGGTGATCGCCAGCGCATACTTGATCGTTGCGCCATCCGCGCCTTGAACCGAACTGAATGCCGTCGAGAAGTCGGCCGACTTCGTCATCAGCGCGGCATCCGGCGCAGACCCCGCGATGTTGTCGTCGAGCGCGGTCGCCGTCAGATGCGTCTCGCTCAGCGACAGCGACGGGATCGTGCCACTTGCCTTGACGCTCGGGCCGTCGTCCGTGATGGTCAGCTGCTTGCCGAGGTCAATGGTTGCACTCTGGAAGTCGCCGTCCGTCTCCGTGACGGTTCCAACCAGGTTGACGAGCCCGGCTCCGAGCGACAGGCCTTCGCCACCATCCGGGCCGGTGCCCAGCGGCTGCTCCACTGCCCTGTGCTCGACGAAGGTCACGAGGCCCGTGACGGGATCGACCGTGATGGTGAATGCCAGCGTGCCGCCGATCGAGCCGACATGGCCTTCGATCGTATTGCCGTTCAGGACCAGCACATCGGCAAGGCCGGTATGCGAGTCGATGAGCCCCGACGCCGTGCCGTTGCCGCCGCTGATCGTCAGCGCATAGCTGACCGTCGCACCATCCAGGCCTTGCGCGGTGGTAAACGCGGCCGAGAAATCGGCCGACGTCGTCGTCAAGGCGGCATCCGGCGCCGAGCCGGCGATGTTGTCGTCGAGCGCTGTTGCCGTCAGATGCGTCTCGCTCAGCGTCAGCGACGGTGCCGCCTTGGTCCCGATCAACGGGCCGTTGACGACGATCGTCACCGTCTGTGGGGTGCCGCCGATCGTGGTCACCGTGAAGCTGTCGGTCAGCACACCGCCGACTTTGAGGGCTTGCACGGAACTGTTGGTGTTGTCGAGCGTGTAGGTCCAAATACCGGCCGTAGTCAGCGTGAAAGAACCATAGCCGCCTGTGCTTGTCGTCGGCGTGCTCACGGCCGTGAAGGTGTTGGCGGGATCGTCGACATCAGTGTCGGTAAGCAGGCCGGTCGCCTTGAGCAGGCCGGGCGAGGCGGCGCTGACGCCGACTGCCCCCACAACCGAGCCGGCCTTGGCGCCGGAAATGATGGAGGCGTCATCGACCCCGGCGATGGTGATGTTGAAGCTCTCGCTGGCCGAAAGCGCGCCGTCCGCTACGGTGATGACGAAGCTTTGGATCGCGTCGACCTTCAGCGCGTTGATCGCATCATTGTTCGGAATGAAAGTGTAGGCACCGGTCGCGCTGTTGAGATAAAGCGTGCCAAACTCGCCGGTACTCGCCTCGTCGTAGGTGTTTTGCCCCAGGACGATATTGGCTGGCACGCTACCGCCGATGCCGAAGGTCAGCTTGCCGCTCCCGCTGGCGGCGAAAGTCCCGCTCGACGAGCCGAAATCGTCAAATATCTTCGTATCGATCTCGATCGGCGCCGTTCCGAGATTCAGCTTCGGCGGCAGTGGCGGTGGTTCGAAGGTTATAATGAACTTGGGGGCGACCCCCGGCAGCGGCCCAAGCGCATCCTGCACGATGGGTGACGAACCAGGCTGGATGAAATTGATCGGTTGCAAGATCAGCTGCTCGTCGAGAGCAGGCATGCCGGAACCCTTCGATCCCGCTCCCTTCTCGAAATTGGCAAGCGTCTCCTGCTGTGCCTCGCGCAATTCCTCCATGTGGGTAGCGGAATTCGTGAGATGGCTCACGCTGACCGACGACCCCCTCTTGGTCAGAACGATCGTCTCTCCGGGATCCTCGACGACGATATGCCGGGGGATCGCTTCCTTGGTCACCAGCTCGAATACGCCGTGATGGAGGTCCTTGTAGTTGATGTTGTCGTCGTCAAGGAACGTGACGTTCGGCTCCGCAGCTTGGGCGTCCTTCAGCAGTGCGACGGTCAGCGCAGCGAATGACAGCATGCCGAGGCCGCTGGCCCTGATGGTGCCAACAGGCGTGTCCGCCGTCAGGATGCCGGATCCTGCCAGTCGGCCGCCAATGAGGCGCAAGAGGTTTCTGGTTTTCGCCAACAGCCCCGGCCGCAGGCTGCTGGTCCGGGCCAGATCGCCCAACTCCAGCCGGCTGCCGGCCGGCAGGTTCAACAAGGTGCCATCGATCAGGCGGATTTCGACCTGTCCGCCGGCTTCGACTTCGATGATGTCACCCTGGTAAACGGGATCGCCGGCGACGGCTTGAATGGCAATGCCGCGCGCGCGCGCGACGGTGCCGCACCCGACCGCCGTCTGAACAATGCCAACCATTCGGGACAGCCGGCCTAAAACGGCCGAACTCTCGTCCCCGAACGCTACGCCGGACGCGACTAACATTGGCTTTTCGCTTGCTGAGCAGCTTAGGCAGGGCGCGATGCCGCAGTGTTTTTGGTCTGGCTTTTGCTCGCTGCGAGGTGAAAAATCCCCGCATCGGCAGCCATAGGCTTGCCCGCCGAAACGTCCCGATTGAAACTAAATTACGTCGTGAAAATCGAAGTCCGGTACTACAAAGAGCGATTGCGGAAACGGCAGAGCTGCTGTCCTTTTTCGCCAGTGCGACCCCACTGACTTTAGTGTATATTTACCAAGTAAATTGTCCACATATTAATTTCTACTCGAACTCCACCAGGCCTTTAGGTCTGTTTGCAACAACTCGTTTGGCACTCAAGGTCCTGCGGTCTCGGCCAGGCGGTACAGGTCACCATCATGCCGCGACACGACAAGATCTTCTCGGAAAGGGGAGAGGATCGTGCGCACCAATTTGAACATTCAATTGCTCGCAAGCCTCGTTTTGGCGCTCGTCACCCTGACATCTGGTCCAGCGCCGGCGCAAACCCTGCCGGCCGAACCCGCGGTCCAGGATTCGTCAGCGAAGCTGATCGGGAAAGTCGTCGCGGCCACCGGCTCGGTCACGATCGAGCATGCGAGCGCGGTCGTCGTTCAGGCCGCGCTGTCTGATCAAAAGCCTCAAGCCAAGGTTGGTGATCTCGTCTATCTGGGCGATGTGGTGCAGACCGGAGCCGACGGGCGGGTCGGGATCAACTTCACCGACGGCACCTCGTTCAATCTGTCGAGCAACGCCAAGATGGCCATGACCGAGTTTGTGTACGACCCGAACGGCAAGTCGAATTCCACCTTGTTCAAGTTGGCCAACGGCACGTTCACCTTCGTTGCCGGCAATATCGCGAAGACCGGCGACATGAAGATCGACACTCCCGCCGCGACGATGGGAATTCGAGGCACCACGCCGCGCATCGAAATATCCGACGATGGAACGGTCAAGTTTGCAACGCTCGTCGAGGAGGGGAAGAGCAAGCTCCTCAGAAAGCCCGCGACACGTGCGACACCGCAAGGGGAGCAAAACACCTACCACAGGTTCAACCCGAACATCTGTCGAGGGTGCTAGGCGAGCGGAAACCAGCGTCTGCGCATCGTCAAAACCGGAGCTCGACATGAAGCCTCGTGCAGGCCTGGCGGTGGTGCTCATCCTGCTGTTACCGGCATCGCCGGCCGGCGCGGAAAACGCAAAACCAAAAGGAAGCTATCTCAAGGATATCGGGTTGTGCAGCGGCCTCAATCATACACCGGCCGATGCGCGCATCGGCGCGTGCACGACGCTCATCGATGCGGGGCAGGACATGACGCCCGGCGGCCTCGCGATCGCCTACAATAATCGCGGCAACGCCTATGCCGCCAAGGGAGACTACGACCGCGCCATCGGCGATTTCGATCGATCGATCGAGCTCAATCCAACCTACACCAAGCCGTTCAACAACCGCGGCGTGGCCTACTTCAAGAAGCGCGAATACGATCGCGCGACCGATGCGTTCGATCAGGCCATCAAGCTCAACCCGAACTACGGCGAAGCCTTTGCCAACCGTGCGGGGGTCTATCTGAAGAAGAATGACTATGCCCGCGCCGCGCAGGACTACGATCAGGCCATTCGCCTCGAGCCTAACCTGGAGGGCGTGTGGAACGGACGCTGCTGGAGCCGGGCTATCATCGGCGCGTTGCAGGAGGCGCTGGACGACTGCAACAAGGCGCTGCAATCGGGATCGGCCAACGCCGCGACCTACGACTCGCGCGGGCTGATCCACCTGAAGACAGGCGAGCTCGGCGCGGCGATCGACGACTATAGCTCCGCACTTCGCATCGATCCGAAGCTGGCAAGCGCACTCTATGGCCGCGGGCTGGCGAAGCTGAAGCAGGGCGACAAGGCCGGCGGCAACATCGACGTCTCGGCGGCCAAGGCGATGCAAGCCGGCATCGGCGACGACTTCGCGCGTTACGGCGTGCAATAGACGGGCATCGCCGGCGGAGCCGGCCGCAAGGACGGCCGTCGGCTAGTTCATGATCTCAACCGTCGCCGAGCGGCCGGCGACCAGCGCGATGCCATCCGGCAAATGATCCAGCGCGATGCGCACGGGGACGCGCTGTGCCAATCGAACCCAGCTGAAGGTCGGATTGACGTTGGCAAGCAGGTTCGCGCCGTCGGTGCGGTCGCGGTCCGCGATGCCGGCCGCGATGCTCTCGACATGCCCGGTGAGCCGGACCGGCTCGCCCATCAGCCGGATCTGCGCCTTGTCGCCGACGCGAATGCGCGCGAGCTTGGTCTCCTCGAAATAGCCTTCCACATGCAGCGTATCGGTATCGACCAGCGCCATCACGCCCTTGCCCGCGGTGACGTAGGCGCCGGGCCGCAGGTCCATGTTGGTGATGGTGCCGTTCACCGACGCGTGCACCTCGCTGCGATCGAGGTTGAGCTGGGCGACCGCGCGATCGGCGACCGCCTGGTCATAGGCGGCCTTGGCCTGGAGCTGCGTGGCCAGAACCTGCTCCTGCTTCTGCTGCGATACCGCATCGGTGGTCAGCGCGCTGTAGCGCTTGAGGTCGGAATCGGCCTGGTCGAGCGTCGCGCGACGGCCGGCGACCGCCGCATCGGCCTGCTGCAATGCCAGGGCAAAGCGTGCGCGGTCGATCCGGAACAGGACGTCGCCGCGATGCACCTGCTGATTGTCCTTGACCAGCACGTCGGTGACGAAGCCGGACACGTCGGGCGCAACCTGAACCACGTCGGCGCGGACCCGGCCGTCGCGGGTCCATGGCGATTCCATGTAGTAGACCCAGAGCGCGCGCGCGACGGCGAGCGCGGCAACCAGCGCAACGGCGGTCAGCGCGACCCGGCCAAGCCAGGCGAAATTTCCCTTCATGGCAGAAACTCCGAAAGATAAACGACGACGCCGAGCAGGCATACATACAGGGCGAAATTGAACAACGCGCGATGCCATACCAACCGGTAGAGCCCAAGACGCTGCATGATCCGGCTCACCACCGCGCTCAGTGCGTAGGCCACGACCAGCCACAGCAGCAGCGCCGGGACCAGGACACCGTAGATGTCGAGCTCATATCTCATGCGGCAAAGCTCTCCCCGGGCTGCGATCGATACGCGGGCGCATCCGGAAACAGGCCGCGGCGGATGCCGACGAGGCCGAGCAGTGCATAGTCCCGCGCGCGTTCATTGGAATCCTTGACGACCGCGGTCACCGCCGCATCGATGCGTGACAGCAGTTCGGCCGGCATTGCCTGGTCTGCATGGGCGCGAAACGCCGCCGCGAGGTCGTCCAGCATGTCGTCGAGAGCACGCACGGTCGACGCGGCAAGGCCGTAACGCGCCCGCCTGAGGTCGATGATGTTGAGCCCGATGCGCAGCTGGACCAGGCTGTCGGCATCGCGGCGGTCGGCCTCGGAAATGAAGGCGATGCGCTGGACCAACAGTCCGAGCCGATGCAGCATCAGGCCGGCGAACTGGGCGCGGTCGCCGCGGCCGCGCCGCTCGGCCGCGACCGCGAGCGTCTGCCAGCTCGACGTCATCAGCCGCTTGGCGATCCATTCGGCGCCGACGCCGCGCGCGATTCGCGTCACGATCTCGGCGATGACGACACCGAGGAAGAAGGCGACGGACGTGTTGGCAAAACCGGCAAAATCCGCGCTATAGGTCGATTGCAGCGCCAGTAGTGTCGCGGTGTTGGCCGCCAGCGCCATGCCGGTCGGCGCGGTTTTGGGCCGCGCGATCAGGAAGCCATACAACAGGAAGGTCGGCGCCAGCGCGGCGATCAGGACCTCGACATGGGAGATGGCCGGCACCAGCGCGAACTGATAGATCGCAACGACGACGATCGCGACCAGCGAAAACAGGCCGAAAGCCCGGATGCTGCGCGCCGGCTCATCCTGCGCGGCGAAGAAGGAGCAGGCGACCGCCGCCATCATCGGCGCCGAGGCGCCATCGGACCAGCCGATCCCAATCCACAGGCCGCAGCAGATCAGGATGGCCACCGTCGCTCCCGCGGCCGACCACAGCGCCATGCCGTGGTCGCGATGGCGGACCGGCGCGGCGCCCGACTCCGGCTGGAACGCCAGCGGGACGGTGGAGATATCCTGGCCCGCGGCGATCGCATCGCTGAGCGCGCGGCAGTCGGTCGAGATGTCGACGAGCTCGCGCAGCCGGAGCAGCAGGTTGATCGTGATGATGCGTTCCCGCGACGCAAGGCCGTCGAGCGCCGATTGCCGCTCGGCGATCGCGGTGCGGATCTGGTCACCAGACTGCAGCAGGCGATCTTCGTCCACGATCCATTCGGCGAGATAGCCAATCAGCCGCCGCAGCTCCGGTCGGCTTTGCAGCATCGCTTCGCCAAGTGCGGCCAGCCGGTCTTCGATGGACGTGATGATCGGCAGCAGCATCAGCATGCGCAGCCGGATCTCGGCGAGGCCGCGCACGGTGCCGGTGTCGGCCAGCCGGTCATAGGCAAGATGGGTGGCCAGCGTATCGATCTCGACGATGTCGGTCGCAAGGCGGAGGCGTTGCGCCCGGCGTGTCTCGCTGGTCCCGCGATCGAGCAGCACGTCGCGGGACAGCCGGCGCGCATCGGACAGCCAGCCCCCGACGCGGCCGCCGACCGCCGGCGCGACGCTGCGGGGAAACACCACGGTCGACACCAGGCTCGCACAGATGATGCCGAGCGAGATTTCCTCGACCCGCGCCAGCGCCACGTCGAAGATGCTGCCCGGTTCGGCCACCGACGGAAAGCCGATCAATGCGACGGTATATCCGCCCAGCATGAAGACGTAGCTGCGCGGCGTGCCGTCGAGCAGCGACAGATAGAGGCAGAGCCCGACCCAGAGCGCGATCGCGAGGCAGAGCAACTCCGGCGCGTTGACCAGGTTCGGCACCAGGGCGACCGTCATGCTCGCGCCGACCAGGGTGCCGATCACGCGGAAGAACGCCTTCGAGCTGGTTGCGCCGGCCAGCGGCTGCGACGTGATATAGACCGTCGCCATCGCCCAGTAGGGACGCGGCAGATCGATCGCCAATGCGATCACAAGCGCCAGCATCGACGCGGCGAAGGTCTTCAACGCGAAGATGAGGTCCGCGTGGCGGACCAGGAACGGCTCTTCCGCGCGCATGACTATTTCGCCTCTGGAGCGGTCTTGGTTAGAGCAGCCTTGGCTGAAGCAGTCTTGGCTGGAGCGGTCTTGGCTGGAGCGGTCTTGGCGTCGTGCAGGCGGCTCGCCCGCTGCTCGATGCGCTGCAGCGTCTCGAAGGTTACCGCAAGTTCCTCGTCGTCGATATCCTTCAGCAGGCTGGCGCGCACCCGGCGCAGCACCCGGTTGATCTCCTCGACCTTGGCTTCGCCTGAAACGGTGAGATGCAGCGTCTTGGCGCGCCGGTCGGTCGGATCCTCGCGACGCTCGAGCAGGCCTTCGGACTCGAGCAGATCGATCAGCCGCACCAGTGAAGGCCCCTCGATCCCGAGTTCATCGGCCAGCACGCCCTGGCGGACGTTTTCACCCTGCCGCGACAGCACCAGCAGCGGGATCGCGGTCGCGTAGGACAGGCCATGATCGGACAATGCCTGATCCGACTCGCGACGCCAGATTCGCCCAAGCCTGGTGATCAGGCGGCCGATCTCGGCGTGGATATGAGATTGCGAAAAAGGCATGGGATTAGATAGGATGCGAACTATTAGGTTGCAATCATAAACCCGGGATGATCACGCAAATGCGAACGCGCGTTACGGATGGGAGGACGCGAGTGAGCTTGCCCGGATGAGTAATCGTCAGAATTCCTGCACGGTCGATCGGAAGACGATCCAAATCGTGACCGACAAAAGCCCCAGTCCGCCGAGCACCAGGAAGACCGGGCCGTAACCGACCCACTGTGCGATCCAGCCGCCGAGCGCGGGGCTGAGCGAGGCGCCGATTCCCTGAACGGTAATGACCGCACCTTGTCCGAGATTGACGCGACCGGTTCCGTTGAGCGAGCGCGCGACCATTCCGGGTACCGCCACGCTTTGCAGGCCGGCGCCGATGCCGTCGAGGATTTGTACCGGCAGCACGCCCCACCAGCCGGAGAGGAAGAAAGCCAGCACGCCGCGCACCGGCAAGGCCAGGAACGACAGCAGCAGCACCGACCAGTAATTTCGGCGCTCGGCTGCGCGCATGCCCACGATCGATGCAAGGATCATCACTCCCTGTGCCACCACGATCGTGGTCGCGACGAAGCTCGGTCCGTTGGCATGATTGCCGGCGACCGCGGCAAGGCCGTAGAGCGGTACGATCGCGGCGTTACCGAGGTGGAACGCGGCCAGTGCGACCGCCAGCACCAGCAACGGCTTGTGCTTGACCAGTACGGAGAAGCCGCTGGGCTGGCTGTCCGGATCTTCTTCCTTGCCGCGTGCGGCGTGGTGATCGATGCTGTCGGCCGGGATCATCAGGACGCAAGCGATGGTGATTGCGCCGAACATGGCGGCGAGGACGAAGACCGCCACATAGCCATACTGCCAGCCGAGATAACCCGATGCTGCGGCACCGACCATGTTGCCGGCATGGTTGAACGCCTGGTTGCGGCCGTTCTGCCGGTTGAAGCCGCGTTGCCTGACGATGCCGAGCGTGATGCCGGTGACCGCCGGAACGATCGCCGCGCCCGCGATCGACGTCGCGACCTGGGACAGCGCGACGGCCCAGAATTCTTGCGACAGCAGGATGACGGCTGACGCCACCACGACCGCAGCGCCCGGCACGATCACCCATGCCCGCTTGTGGTTGGTCGTATCGATGCAGCCGCCGATCGGCGTCGTGATCACCATGCCGGCGACGTTGCCGAGTGTTAACGCGGTGCCGATCAGGCCGCTGGTCCAGCCATACAGCTGGAGGAAGACCCCGACGAATGGCCCGATCCCGGACTGCATGTCTGCCATGAAGAAGTTCACGGCCAGCAGCGGCCACAGGCGTGCTGGCGCAGACGATGTTTTCGCTTTGCGATCGGGCATGTTCCATGAACGCGCGGGATCGCGGAACGGAGCGGTGAAGCGTGGATATTTCTGCGCAACCGGCTATGCCGCAATGTGCATGGCGATCAGGCGCGATTCCCGAGATGTGTGCGGGATGCGGGCCGGCTTCCGGCTTTATCGCATCAGCATGTAGACCACGGTGATGATCACGAGCGCGATGATCGCCGACGTGACCATCATGCCGTAGGAACGCGCCTGCCTTGTTTGGGTCGTCTCTGCCATGCTTGCCGGCGCTGGCTCAGCCGGACCTTCTCGGACCATGGTTGGCGTCCTGCTCGTCACAACGCTATTCCGACGCCGCCGGCGCAGCTTCGTTCCTAGCAGGTGGCGGAGCCGGGCCGGCCGCGCCTAGGAACTTCGCTCCGAACAGGCCGTTGGCCGTTGGCCGGTTGCGACGCTGGTCGCGAGGGATATCGGCGCAATCAGACGCGACGCGGCGGCAATTTGCGCAAGGAGAACGCGATGGGCTTGGCTCAATACGCGGTGATTGCGGCTGGTGAGGAATGGGCCGTCCTGCATGACGGCAATCTCAATGCCGGATACGCCACCAAGGAAGCCGCATTCGAGTCGGCGGCGGCCGCCGCGGCGCTGGCGATCAGATTGGGGCACGAGGTCCACGTCAGCGTCCCCGGACGCGACGAGGGGGAGGCGGCTCTCACCAGACAGCCGACTTAGTTCGACAATCGCGGCTTCTGTCTGGTCGCGCGTGAGTTCGATGAACGTCCGCGCCGCCTACGGATCGAGCTCAGTATCCCAGTAGAGATAATCGAGCCAGCTCTCGTGCAGATAGTTCGGCGGGAACAGCCGGCCGTTGCGATGGAGCTGATGCACGGTCGGTGCGTAGGGTGTCTGCTTCGGAAACATCCTGGCCTGCTGCGGCGTCAGATTGCCTTTGCGCAGATTGCAGGGCGAGCAGGCGGCGACGACGTTCTCCCAGGTGGTCTGGCCACCCTTGCTGCGCGGAATGATGTGATCGAAGGTGAGGTCGTCTGGCGACAGGCAGTACTGGCAGGAGAAGCGGTCGCGCAGGAAAACGTTGAATCGGGTGAAGGCGGGATGGGTGCTCGGCTTGACGAAGGACTTGAGGGATACGACGCTCGGCAACTGGATTTCGAAGGAAGGACTTCGTACCGCCCGGTCGTAATATTCGACGATGTTGACACGATCGAGGAACACCGCCTTGATCGCGTCCTGCCAGGACCAGAGCGACAGCGGGTAATAACTCAGCGGCCGGAAGTCCGCATTCAAGACCAGCACCGGCCAACCGCCTTGCGAGACATGTGCGTTCAAATAACGCTCCTGACTCCCATTAGCTGCGAAGCAGCATGCACTCACATACTACAGGCAGCGTGACGGGATTGTGAAGAGCAATGAGCGGCTTATCCGCCATGCACTGCCATGTTCCTGCCCCGATTGCTTCCCGCCCGCGAGGCCCGTAAAGGGAGCCGCAAGGCCCTGTCGGCCAGTGACGGACCTGCCGATGACCACGACCACAAGCTATCTCGAGGCACCGCGCCGGTTGCGCGCATTCGTGCGTGCGCACGAGACGAGCCTCGTGGTGCTGGCGGTCTTGATCGGCGCCATTGGCGGCCTCGTGGTGGCGGTCATGAGCGTGCTGGTCTCCGTACTGCATGCCGTGCTGTTCAATCTGCCGTACGGCGAACGGCTGTCGAGCCAGCCGGGCATCGATCCCGTGCGGGCGCTCGTGGTTCCCACGGTTGGCGGCCTGCTGCTGGGAATTGCGTTCCTGCTGCTGCTCCGGGTCCGCCCGGCCCGCGAGATCGATCCGATCGAGGCCAACGCGCTTTATGGCGGGCGGATGTCGTTCCGCGGCAGCGTGATCGTCGCGCTGCAGACGATCTGGTCGAGCGGCGTCGGCGGCTCGGTGGGGCTCGAGGCCGGCTACACCCAGCTGTCCAGTGGTCTTGCCGCCTCGCTCGGCCGCGGCTTTCACCTCCGTCGCAACGACCAGCGAATCATGGTCGGCTGCGGCGCGGCGGCGGCGATCGCCGGGGCGTTCAGCGCGCCGCTCGCCGGCGCCTTCTATGCTTTCGAACTTGTGATCGGCGGCTACACGCCGGCGAGCCTCACGCCGGTCGGCGTGGCGGCGGTGACCGGCTATTTCGTCGCCCATGCCTTCGAGCCGCTGCCGCTCGGCGTTGGCGTCGGAACCGTCGGCGATGTGCTCGGACGGGATCTCGCGATTGCCGCGCTGCTCGGCATCATCGCGGCGCTGACCGGCATTGCGATCATGCGCGGGGTGACGCTGTGCGAGGCGCTGCTGGCCAGGACGCGGCTGTGGCCGCCGCTGCGGCCGGCGCTAGGCGGGCTTGCCGTCGGCGCAATGGCGCTGGTGACGCCGCAGGTGATGTCGTCGGGGCATGGCGCGCTGCGCTTCGCGGGCATCGTGGCGATGCCGCTCACCTTCATCGCCGGCGTGTTCGCGCTCAAGGCGGTGGCTTCGATCGTGTCGCTCGGCTCCGGCTTTCGCGGCGGCTTGTTCTTTGCCACCCTGTTCATGGGCGCGCTCGGCGGCCGGCTGTTCGCCGCCGGCGTCGACATCGTGTGGCCGGGGCTCAACCTCGACCCCAATGCTTACGCGGTGATCGGCATGAGCGCGCTGTCGGCCTCGGTGATCGGCGGTCCGCTGACGATGTCGTTCATCGCGCTGGAATCCACCGGCAATCTCTGGCTCACCACCGCGGTGCTGGTCGCGGTCATCATCTCGACCACGATCACGCGCGAGCTGTTCGGCTATTCGTTCGCGACCTGGCGGCTGCATCTGCGCGGCGAGACCATCCGCAGCGCCGCCGATATCGGCTGGATCCGCGATCTCACCGTCGGCAAGATGATGCGGCAGGACATGACGACGGTGAGTGCCGCGATGCCGATCGAGGCGTTCCGCGAGGAATTCCCGCCCGGCTCGAAGACCCAGGTCGTCGCGGTCGACGGCGAAGGGCATTATGCCGGGCTCGCGCTGGTGGCGGAAGCGCACGCTCCGGACCTCGAGGCCGACAAGGGGCTTGCCGGCATCCTGCGCTACGCCGACGTGGTGCTGCATCCCGCCATGAACGTGCAGGAGGCGATCGCGGTGTTCGACGCGGCCGAAGCGGAATCGCTCGCCGTGATCGAGGGCGACGGCGACCGGCGGCCGATCGGCCTGCTCACCGAAGCGCACGCGATGCGGCGCTACGCCGAAGAATCCGAGCAGCGCCGCCGCGAGGTGATCGGCGAGATTTGACAGCGCGGCTGAACTCTTTGACCCGTCATCCTGAGGTGCGGGCTCTTGCGAGCCTCGAAGGATGTACGGCCACCGGCCGGGCCGTCGACCCTTCGAGACGCACGCTATGCGCGCTCCTCAGGGTGACGGAGTAAGCAAAGGCGGCCTTAGCGAGACTACGCCGTAATCCTCTCCAGCTTCTGCAGGCACCGCGTCACGCGCACCGCGGCCGGCATCTCGGTGTCCGGAAAGCTGGTCTTCCAGTCGGTGACGCCGACCTCGCCGACATAGATGTCGCCGCGCGAATCCAGCGCGATGCCGTGCGGCGCCAGGAATTTTCCGGTCTCGACGCCCGGTCCGTGCTCGCCGCCGAGCCGGGCGATGCGCTTGCCGGTGGCATCGACGATCGACAGCCGCGGACCGAGATTGGGCACCTTGCGGTTGACGGCCATGCCGGGACCGAGCTCGCCGATCACGAAGTTCGGCTGCTTGCCGCCACCGCAGCAGCACAGCGCGCAGGGCCGGTGCAGATTGTTCCACTGCGTCTCGTATCTGCCGTTGCCGTCGAACACCTGGACGCGGTGGTTCTCGCGGTCCGCGACATAGACCCAGCCGTCGGTATCGGTCGTGATGTTGTGCACGATGTTGAACTGGCCGGGATCGGTGCCGGGCTCGCCCCAGGTTTTGATCAGCTTTCCATCCGGCGTGTATTTGTGAACGCAGGCATTGCCGTAGCCGTCGGAGACATAGATCTCGCCCTTCGGCGACAGCGCGGTATGGGTGCAGCGATGGAACGGCTCGCCGCTCATGAACGGCGCCGGCTTGTTCGGGATGCCGATCGTCAGCAGCACCTTGCCGTCGGTAGAGCATTTGCGCACGGTGTGGTCGCCGTCATCGGTGCAATAGAGATTGTCGTCGGCGTCGATGTGCAGGCCGTGGGCGCGCGAGAACACGCCTTCGCCAAAACTCCGGATGAAGTTTCCCACGCGATCGAGCACCACCATCGGGTGTTCGCCGCGGTTGAAGACGTAGACTCGGTCCTTGCTGTCGACCGCGACGGAGGCGACATCCGTCAGGCTCCAGCCGTCGGGCAGCTTTGCGAAATTCTCGACGACGCGATAGCGGTGCTCGCCGGTGCCGAGGATGGTTGGCATTAGATCTCTCCTCTCGGGTGTCGTTCCGGGGCGCGAAGCGAACCTCAGATGCGCAATTGCGCATCGGGGAACCTCGACATTCCGGGTTCGATGCTGCGCATCGCCCCGGAATGACAGTGGTGGGAGTTACGAAAGCTTCGCCACCGGCCCGACGTCGCGCGGCAACAGACCTTCCTCGATCGCCTTGATCTGCAGCGCGAGGTAGCGCGAGTTGATGCGGCATTGCGCGAGGCTGCCGGCGATGAACCAGAGGCCGGGCTGTGGCGTGCGGGTGTACATGTTGCGCAACTCCTGGCCGTCGCCAAAGCCCCAGATCGGGCCGACCCGTGCGGCCATGGCCTCGCCGAACAGCTTCTTCACCAGTTCCTCCTGGGGCCGGTAGCCGGTCGCGAGCACGATCAGGTCGGCGGCAACCGTCTCGCCGCTCTTCAGCCGCGCGCCCTCGCTCACGAAGGTCTCGATGTCGGAAAACTGCTTCAATCCGACCGCGCCGTTCGCGACCAGATCCGAGCAGCCGACATTGAAGTAATAGCCGCCGCCGCGCGTGAGGTACTTGAACTGCCAGCCGGTGCCGCCGTCGCCGAAATCGAGCTTGAATCCCTTGCGCGCGAGGCCGTCGAGCAGCGGCATGTCGAGCTCTTTCGACTGCTCGGTCATCAGCACGTGGCTGCGTTTGGCCAGCGCGAGCGGCATCGAGGTCGCGATCAAATCGTTGTCCTCGAGCGAGCCTTCATTGTAGGCGGCATAGGCGAGCTGCGCCGACGGCTCGATATTGGTGATCAGGGTCGAGGAGCGCTGCACCAGCGTGACCTCCGCGCCGGAGGAATGCAGATCCTGCGCGATGTCGTGGCCGCTGTTGCCGGTGCCGATCACCAGCGCGCGCTTGCCGGTCCAGTCCTCGCCGTCCTCGTAGCGGCTGGAATGCATGACCTTGCCGGAAAAATTCTTCAGGCCTGACATGTCGGGCAGGTTGGGGATGCCGCTGACGCCGGTCGCCATCACCACATGGCGCGGCCGCATTGTCCGTGTCGTGCCGTCGGCGCGGCGCAGCTCGACGCTCCAGCGTCCCTGCGCGTCGTCATAGCTGCCGCCGACGAATTCCCGTGCCGGTCCAGAAATTCAGCTCCATCGCGTCGACATAGGATTCGAACCAGTTGGCGAGCTTGTCCTTCGGGATGTAGGTCGGCCAGTTCGGCGGGAACGGCATGTAGGGCAGGTGATTGACCTGCACCTGGTTGTGCAGGGTCAGCGCGTGATAGCGCTTGCGCCAATTGTCGCCGACGCGCGCTTCGCGGTCGACGATCAGCGTGTCGATCCTGAGCTGTTGCAGCCGGGCGGCAATCGCAAGCCCCGCCTGTCCGCCGCCGACAACCAGCACATCGGGATCGCGGTCGGCATACTCAGTGGATGCCTTGCGCAGGTCGAGCCAGTTGGGCCCGCGGAAGTCGCGCGAATAGGCCTGCCCACGCGGCCTGGTGTGGCCTTGCTGCTCCTCAAAACCCTTCAGCTCCTCGAGCGCGGTCAGCAGCGTCCAGGCCTTCAGCCGATCGTCGTCGGCGGCATCGGGGATCAGCCGCACGATGCCGTGGCCGCGGCCGGTCGCGGTCTCGAACTTGAAGATCGCCTCGATCGCGTTGGTGCCGGCGCGCATCACCCGGCGGGGCGCGGCGCGCTCGGCATCGATGCGGAAGTCATGCGGCGTGCTGCGACGGGCATGCGCCGGCAGTTCCTCGATGATGGCAAAGGCGCGGTTGACGGTCTGGATGTTCCAGCTCAGCGCCAGTACGTCGCGCCAGTAGCTGTCGGGGTGGAACAGCGGCTTCAGCAGCACATCGTCGGGGCCGGCCAGCGCATCCTCGAACTGCACGAGCCAATTGTCGGCGGCGACCGAAATATCGTCCGTCTTGTCGAGCATTGGGCGTTTCTCGTCATCGGCCGCCCTGGTCTCGTTTTCTTGGCGGCATTCCCTTTGCCGCAAAGCCTATACCCATTGGCGACGCCGCAGAACGGGCGCGACGGGATATCGCCTATTCGGCCAGCGACAGGATCAGGCCTTGATCCGGCGGCACGCGGCCCTGCAGGGTATCGAGATAGGCCTCGCGCACCGCGGCCGGGCCGCGCCGCTCGACGACCTCGAGCCAGTCGGGGAGATGCGGCGCGAGCTCAGCCCATGCGGCGCCAAAGCGCTGGTCGACGCCGCCGGGACCCCATTCCTTGGCGCGCTTGCGGATCTGGTCCGGCGCGAAGAACCGCACCGGCTTGGCGCCGGGCAGCGCCGGCTCGTCCGACTCGCTGGCGCGATGGGTGAGCCCGACCCGGCCGGAATAGACCATCTGCGCGCCGAAGTGTCGGTGCAGGGCCTCGCGCAGCGCGCTGTTGCCGGCCATGTCGACGTAGGCCACCGGCTCGGCCGACGGGATCGTGCTGACCTGGTCATAGGTGACGACCTCGTCATAGCAGCCGAGCGAGCTGACGAAATCGACATTGCCCCTGGAGGTCAGCCCGATCACGGGGATGCCGCGTTTGTGCAGGAGATGGGCGAGGCCGAACGCGGTCTTGCTCGAGGCCGACGACAGGATGACCCGGCGCGCGCCGTAGAACGCATTCTCGGCGAGGTAGTCGTCGACCAGGAACGAGAGCATGAACAAAGGCAGCAGCAGCGCGCGGAAATCGCCCTGCCGGCCGGCATAGGTCGGGTCGCCGGAGACGCGGGCATAGGCGTTGTAGACCGGCGAGACCTCCTGCTGGTGCGCGGCGCCGTCGTGCAGGCCGCGCTTGCCGACGTCAGCCGCCTCAATGACAAGGTGCGTTGCCATCGGGAAATAGCCGAATAGCGTTTCGCCGACTGCGATCATGGGATGTTTCGAGGCCAGCACCTCGCCAAAGCCCCAGACCGGGATGATGCCGTAGCCCTCGGGCGCCGGGAACAGCTGCCAGTATTTCAGCTGCTCGCCGATCACCGCGTAGGTGATGTTGTTGGCGGTGAAGGCGAAGCGGGTGACTTTCACCAGCAGCGCATCGGCCGGCAGCGCCGCGGCATCGGGCAACCGGGTCTCGATCACCTTGCACTGCTGCAGGTCGTTGCGGGTGACGATGAAGTCAGTGGAGTTCATGGCGATGATCCCGGCTTCAGATGTGCCGGCATCGTTGCGTCGATTGCCGGCCGTTTGCAACAGCAACTAAGTTTCAAACGCCGTTCGCTTCATCGTCACCTCAGCTGAGCTGGCCTTCGCGGTAGAGGTCGCGCAGCTTGCGCTTGAAGATCTTGCCGGTGGCCTCGCGCGGCAGCGCCTCCATGAAGCGAATATCTTTCGGCACCTTGAAATTCGCGAGCTTGCCGCGCAGGAAATCCTGGATCGCCGCAACCGACAGCGTGCTGCCGGACTCCGGCTCGACGCAGGCGAACAGCCGCTCGCCATACTCGTCGTCGGGAACGCCGAACACCGCGCAGTCGCGGACGCCGTCCATGCCGATCAGGGTATTCTCGATCTCGGCGGGATAGATGTTGACGCCGCCCGAGATCACCATGTCGCGCTTGCGGTCGCACAGGAACAGATAGCCGTCGGCGTCGAGATAGCCGACATCGCCGACGCTGATCAGGCCGTCGCGGTCGGCCTCGGCGCGCGCCTTGGCGTTGCCGTGATAGTCGAAATCTGACGTCGCGGTCTGGCGCATGAAGATCTCGCCGGGCTCGCCGACCTCGCATTGCGTTCCGTCGGGTCGGAAGATCTTGACGATGCCGCCCTCGATCGCGCGGCCGACCGTGCCGGGCTTGGCCAGCGCTTCCGCCGACGAATGCCAGACCGGGATGCCGGTCTCGGTCGAGCCGAGATATTCGTTGATGACCGGCCCCCACCACTCGATCATCGCGCGCTTGACGTCGACCGGGCAGGGCGCCGCGCCATGCACGATGAAGCGCAGCGAGGACAAATCGTAGCGGCGCCGCGTCTCCTGGGGCAGGCGCAGCAGCCGCACGAACATGGTCGGCACCATGTGCATGTGCGTGACATGGTGGCGCTCGATCAGCTGCAGTAGATCCTCCGGATCGAAGCGCGGCTCGAGCACGATCACGCAGCTATTGCGGAATGCGAGCATCCCGTAGGAGTGCGGCGCCGAATGGTACATCGGGCCGTTCATCAGGATCACCTGGCCCTCGTTCGGCTTGACGCCGTAGCTGATCGCGCCGACCCGGGCGGCCGCCGCCTGCTGCTCGGGCCGCATCGGCTTGCGCTTGACGCCTTTCGGCAGTCCTGTTGTGCCCGAGGTGTAGAACATCGGCGCGGCGCCGATTGGCGCATCGGTCAGCGGTTGGTGCGTGTCGCGCCAGCTGTCCCAGTCGGTCATGCCGTCAGGCACGCGCGTGGCCGCCGGCGTCACGCCATAGGCCGCGGCGATCTCCGGCGGCGTGGTCACCACCAGCAGCTTGATATCCGGCGACAGGCCGTCGCGGATCTGGGGCAGCAGGTCGGCGTGGCAGACCAGCGTGTCGGCACCGCTGTCCGAAAGAATGTAGGCGACCTCGTCGGCCTTCAGATGCCAGTTGATCGGCACCACCGGACTGCCGAGTGCGGCCGACGCCGCGACCACCTCGAACAGTGCGAAATCGTTGCGCAGCATCATGCCGACCGGCTTGCCGTCGCGCACGCCGAGCGCGCGGAAGCCGGTGGCCGCCCGCGCGACGCGGGCGTGGATGTCGCCATAGCTGATCTGTCGATTGCCGCTGATGATCATGCTGGGTTTCTCCAGGCGCTCGTCCAGTGTCAGGCGCTGGCCTTCATGAAGTCGTTGCGCGCCTCATTAAACTCCGTCTTCAGCCGCGCCACCAGTTCGGCGACCGGCGGGGCATCGGTGATCTGGCCGATGCCCTGGCCCGAGCCCCAGATGTCGCGCCAGGCCTTGGCCTTGGTGTTGCCGCCGGAGCCGAAATTCATCTTGGTCTTGTCGGCGACCGGCAGGTTGGCGGGATCGAGCCCCGCCGCCGCGATCGACGGCCCGAGGTAGTTGCCGTGCACGCCGGTGAACAGGTTGGAGTAAACGATGTCGTGGGCGGCAAACTCGGTCAGCGCCTGCTTGTACCTGACGTCGGCGTTGGCTTCCTCGGTCGCGATGAAGCGGGTGCCGATATAGGCGAGGTCGGCGCCGAGCGCGAGCGCAGAGGCGATGCTCCAGCCGTCGGAGATCGCGCCCGACAGCAGGATCGCGCCCTTGAACCATTGCTTGACCTCACGCACCAGCGCGAACGGCGACAAAGTGCCGGCATGTCCGCCGGCGCCGGCGCAGACCAGGATCAGGCCGTCGACGCCCTGCTCGGCGGCCTTGCGCGCATGCTTGACGTTGATGACGTCGTGGAACACCACGCCGCCATAGAAATGCGCGGCCTCGACGATCTCCGACGGCGGCCGCAGCGAGGTGATGATCACGGGCACCTTGTGCTTGACGCAGGTTTCCATGTCGCGCATCAGCCGGTCGTTGGAGGCGTGGCAGATCTGGTTGACCGCGTAGGGCGCGACCTTCTTCTCCGGATGCAGCGCCTGGTATTCGCCGAGCTCGCTCTCGATCTGCGTCAGCCATTCGCCGAGCTTCTCGGCCGGGCGGGCATTCAGCGCCGGGAAGGAGCCGACGATGCCGGCCTTGCACTGCGCGATCACGAGCTCGGGCCCAGAGACGATGAACAGCGGGGAGCCGACGACCGGCAGTTCAAGCTTGTTGGCGAGCGAAGCGGGCAGCGACATTTTCGGATCCTCCATGCGCGCCGCCCGGCCGGCGGCCGGGGCGGATCGCGATGTGTTGTGATGGCTGGAGCGGCGGCTCTGCTGGTGCGGCAATATAAGGCTGGACGGCCGCGTCATGCCGTTCAATATTGAACAGCTGACTGGCCAAGAATGAACGAAGCGCGGGAGCCAACGGCATGGATTGGGATCTCTGCAAGACGTTCGTCGCGGTGGCGGAGACGCGCAGCCTTGCCGCCGCCGCGCGGCGCCTGCGCATCAGCCATCCGACCGTCGGCCGCAACGTCGCGGCGCTCGAGAAGCAGCTCGGCACCCGCCTGTTCGCCCGCTCCAATGACGGTTTGTCACTGACATCGTACGGTCGCAGGTTCCGCGAGCACGCCGAGGCGATGGCCGCGGCCGCCTTGCGCGCCGAAGCCTCGGCGTCTGCGACCGGTGAGCAGGCCCGCGGCGTCGTCAAGCTGTCGATCGGCGCGACGCTGGCCGCGCACTGGCTGATGCCGCGGCTAGGGCCGTTCCTGCGCGATCACGCCAACATCCAGCTCGAGATTATCACCCACCCGTTTCCGGCGAGCGTGCGCCGCCGCGAGGCCGACGTGGTGCTGCGGCCGGTCGATGCCGGCGACGAGAACCTGATCGGGCGCAGGATCGGGCGGCTCGGCGCCGGCTTCTACGCGTCACGCCTCTACGCGGTGGGGCGCAAGCTTCCGGAGCGGCCGGACGAG
Source organism: Bradyrhizobium sp. USDA 3364 (assembly GCF_054056355.1). NCBI lineage: Bacteria > Pseudomonadati > Pseudomonadota > Alphaproteobacteria > Hyphomicrobiales > Nitrobacteraceae > Bradyrhizobium > Bradyrhizobium sp. USDA 3364. The sequence goes on along the minus strand of NZ_JBSRYG010000002.1, from coordinate 1,702,628 downwards.
TGGAAGGGCCACAGCGTGATCGGGTTTGCCGACCAGGCTTCGAATGCGCGTCTGGCGCAGTGGAGCGATGTCATCACGCGACAGGGCACGCTGGTGATGCGCTGCTCCTCGCAGGGCGACATGCTTGCGGCCGCGCGGGCCGGGCTCGGGATCACGGCGCTGTCCTGCCTGGTCGGGGCCGACTATCCCGATCTGGTCCGGGTCGCGCCGCAGAAGCTGTCGAGCCTCTCCGATCTCTGGCTGCTCGCCCATCCCGATCTGGTCGAGCTTCCCGCGGTGCGCGCCGTCATCGGCTTCGTCACCGACTGCGCGCGCGAGGATCGCGTCAGGCTGCGCGGCTAGAACGCATGCTCATAAATCCGAGATGTCTGCTTGGAGAATAAAGCGGCCACGCGATCTGACGAGAGGGATGCCGCCTTGTGACCCAGAGCTGTCATTGTGCCGCCGGTAGAAGAGGATAGGCTTAGCGTGGAAACGAGGTCGGTTGTGGGCCGCATATCCGCTGCCGCATCACGAATTAGATCGGTGAGGCCATGGCAGTAAAAAAAGACACGGGAACGCCACAGGCAAAAAGTGTCGAGCTTCTGGTAGCGATGACCGGCAAGGCGAGTCCCGCGAAAGCGGCCGAAGGCGACAAGCCAGTATTTGCCTATATCGAGAGCCTTCCTGAACCGCAGAAGAGCATCGCCAAACATGTCGATGCCTTGGCCTCCAAGACACTGCCGGACCTCAAACGCGCGGTGAAATGGGGAATGGCTTACTATGGCGTTCCCGATGGGTGGTGCTTCACTTCCGGCGCGTTCGTCGGTCACCTGAAGCTGATGTTTATCCGAGGTAACGAACTGCAACCAGAACCCCCGGTGACACCGATCGGAATGGGCAAGGCCACCCGCGGCGTCGAGTTGACCGCCATGGACGAGCTCGACGAAGACCAGGTGCTATCGTGGATGGCTCAGGCCGCCGAGAAACCGTTCGTCGGGGGGAAGAAGAAATAGGCCTCCGGGCGGCTGCCGTTTCTGGCCCATCTCCGACATCACCCCTCCGGCACCCCGGCTATGCGCATGCCCTCACAGAGGCGCTCTTGTCCAGAGAGATAAATAGGATTGTCGCTTATTTTGGCGGCGCGCAAGCGGCGGATCGTAAAGCCTGGGTTGAGCGCCAATCCTGCTTTCGCAGCAGTTCGCGCCTCATCGAGCGCGCCGAGCAAGCCCAAGGCAGCGGCGAGCGAAAAATGCGCGAGAGGATGAGTGCGGTTGGCCTCAATGCTTCGTCGCAGCCAACTGACGGCTTCGGCATCCGCACCGAGGTGTAGCTTTGCCACGCCTACAAAACGCATCAACCGGTTGGCACCGCGATCGCGAGGGGACAGACGGAAAGCCTCCAGTACATGGCCTTCAGTTTCGGTAGGGCGCCCCATATAGAGTTTGGCTAAACCAATAGCGCCGTGAGCATAAGCCAAATTGTGATCAAGTGCTAATGCCTGCTCGCATTCGGTAATGCCTTGCCTGGCGCGGTTTGTTGCAATGTAGACGAGAGCCAGGATCAGGTGGGCCCCAGGAACGTTTGGGGCTAGCGAAAGTGCTTTGATCGCGTTCGCTTCGGCTGCTGAAAGGAGCGCGGCCCGTTCGTCCGTTAGCAGGTCGGCTCCCACTGTCAGATCGACGTTTGCCATGCCGATCAACCCCCAAGCCGCTCCGATACCTCGGGAATCGATCACCAAAGCACGTTCAAAAAAGCCGCGCGCCCTGGTCAAGTCCTCAAGGGTCGGCCCGTTATAGAAGCAGGCAGTACCCTGAAAGAGCAGGTCTAGTGCGTCGGGATGCAGCGACCGCTCCGCTTGTCGTGCCTCGACTACAACGAGCTCTTCACCTAACGAGTGGGCCAGCCTCGATACGATTTCGTCCTGCATATCGAAGAGATCGGCGACAGGCTTTTCGAAGCGCTCGACCCAAAGATGTTTGCGGCTTTTGGCATCGATGAGCTGCACGTTCACTCGAAGCCGCTTGCCGCTGCGCTGCATGGAACCTGCAAGCACGTACCGGACGTTCAACTCGCGGCCGACTTGCTGTACGTCGATTGCTTTGCCCTTGTATGAGAACGCGCTGTTTCGGGCGATTACGAACAAGCCACCGATGCGCGACAAGTCCGTTGTTAAGTTCTCGGTTACACCATCGACGAAATAATCTTGTTCGGGATCGCCGCTGAGGTTGGCGAAAGGCAGTACAACGATGGAAAGACGAGGCGGTGAAAGTGCGCTCGATTCCGTGCGCTGACACCGTGTCGTTGGGTTGGGTTCATCCCACATCACGGCATAGGCTCGAACCGGACGGTCGATGTTTTTAAGGTTCTGTTCGCCCAGATCGGTGATCTTACCTCCAACCTTGCCTTGGACTTGCTCGTAAACAGCAGAGGAGATGCAGATCCCGCCGGGCACAGCAATGCCCTCAAGCCGTGCCGCGATATTGACGCCATCGCCAAAGATGTCGTGAGGCTCGACGAGCACATCACCAATGTTGACGCCCACGCGAAAAGCGATGCGTCTGTCTTCCGGGTCGCCGGTCGTAAGTTCGTGGACCCGGGCTTGGAACTTCATCGCAGCCCGAACCGCTTCGACCGCGCTCGAAAACTCCACCAAGAACCCGTCGCCGGTGTTCTTCACGATGCGGCCACCGTGTTCCGCAATTGCGGGCTCGACGCCGTCAGCGAGGAGCCCCATGAGCTTGGCATGGGTAGCCTCCTCGTCATTGTGCATGAGCCGCGAATAACTCGCCACGTCAGCCGCCAATATCGCCGTCAACCTGCGCTCGACCCGCATTGACCGCTCCTGCAGCATAGTCGCAATCCAACCAGTGCTTTACTACAACAAGTTGAAAGGACTGCCCATCCGCTATGTCGCCTATTGGCCCTTCGCGGACATTCAATCTGCCATCGTTGACGTCTGCTCTTTAGGGCAATCCGGACCCCGCCATTTCCGCACGCCTGTACGGGATCTATGAGTACGCGCCCTAACTAAAGCTGGAACGCACGCTCAGGCTCGCGCCCGCCATAGCGTCGCCGCGAGCAGGACGAAGACCGCGCAAGTCCACAGCGACTGCCAGTTCTCCAGCCCTTCGTTGAAGATCATGTAGATGGCGGCGGCGACAAAAATGCCGGCAAAGATCGATTCCGCCAGCGGGCGAATTCCTTTGCTTGGAGGATTGAGCAGCGTCATCGCCGCAAACGGCACCGCCGCCATGGTGAGGGGCGCGAACGGAAAATCGATGAAGCGCGGGTCGAAGATCAGGCCGAGCGCGGCCGCCGTGCCGACCACGACCGTGACGATCAAGGCCAGGCCGTGCAGGGTCACCAGCACCGATTCGGTGTGTTGGCCCTTCGGACCCAGCAATTCCAGGAAGCTCGACGGTGCGCGACCCGACACCAGGGCGTTGGCGCCAAACACCGGCGACGCCGTTGCCGCGGCCAGAAGCGAGCCCCACACCAGCCAGCCTCCCGTTCCATAGCTTTCATAGACCAGCCGTTGCGCGGCCACCCCGAACAGGATTCCTGCCGTGATCGCCGATACGCCGACCGCGAGCCATGCCGCGAACCCGGGGTCCCTCGGCTTGCGGCGCAAGGTCAGCCATGCCGCGCCGAACACCAGGATCACCAGCGCCATTCCGCTGCACATCTGCAGTTTCGAGAGCGGAAAATTGCTGATCGGATGTCCGGGCGGATATTTCAGCGTGCGCTCTTCGGAATCGAACAGACCCCAGGATCCGCCGACCGTGCCCTCGATCTCCCGCTTCCACCCTTCGTCATAGGCCTCGAACAGGTTGACGCGGAAATGCTCGCGCCGGGCAAGGTCGAGGACCTCCGAGACCACCCGCGCCTGATTGACGCGCGACGGCAGCGCGGACTCGCGCATGCGCCCCTCGCTCGGCCAACCGATCTCTCCGATAAAGATTTCCTTGCCTGGAAAAGCCGCGGCGATCTGCCGTCGGATCTCGCCGGCGTGAGCGGCCGCATCTTCGGCCCGGATCGGGATGTTTTCCCAGTACGGCAGGATATGAACCGTGATGAAATCGACGACGTCGGAGAGTTCGCGATTGCTGAGCCAGAACTCCCAGACCTCGGCATAGGTGACGGGGACGCTGACCTGCGTCTTGATCGAGCGGATCAGGGCGGCGAGGTCGGACGCCGACATTTCCTTGCGCAGCAAGACCTCGTTGCCGACCACGAGCGCGATGATCGTGTCCGGATATTCCCTGGCGAGGCGGATCGCCGTTTCGACCTGCGTTGCATTCTTCTTGCGGTCCCGATCGAGGAAAATGCCCTGGATGAGTTTCAGCCCAGCCTTGGCTGCGAGTCCAGGAATCTGATCGAGACCGAGATCGGTCGCATAGGTACGGATGCAGTTGGATATTTTCGCAAGCTGCGCCAGATCTTCCGCGATCTGTTCCGGCGAGACCTGCGTCGCCGGCGAGAGCGATGTCTGATCGTTACGGAAGGGCGCGTAGGAGATGCACTGGACCTTGTCGTTCGGATCGATCGGTGCGCGCACCAGGCGGACCGGGATGCCGAGCCACCACCAAACGGCGGCGACGGCGCCCAGCGATACCGCGAGAAGCGTCAGCGGGATACGGAGAGAAACCAGGTCCGTCTCCTTGCAACAAGGACGTGCTGGGCGTGCCAAATAGTCGAGGCCGGCAAATTGAAAAAGTATCAGTCCAGTGATGCTATATCACGCGATCACGCGGTTGGCGTGTTTTTCTCGGCGGCGCGCTACTTCGCACCGGCGATCACGCCCTCGCGATTCCTGAGCACGCGGTAGTAGGCCCACCAAAGGTGCGCTGCAGCCCCGCGCAGCGGACGCCAGGGCTCGGCGAGCGGCGCCATCTGCTTCGGCGTCGGCCGCTCCTTCAGCCCGAGCCCGGCCTTGACCGCTTCCTGAACGGCGAGGTCGCCCGCCGGCCAGGCGTCACCATGGCCGAGGCAGAACAGCAGATAGACGTCGGCGGTCCAGGGGCCGATCCCGGGCAGCGCGGTCAGCGTGTTGTGCGCGGCGTCGGCCTCCTCGTTGGCGAGCACGTCGAGGTTCAACCGTTCCTCGGCAAGCTCGCGGGCGATGTGCTTGAGCGTCTTGATCTTGGCCGCGGACAGCCCGAGCCGCCCGAGCCGGTCGGTCCGTGCCTTGCGGATCGCATCATGGTGGAACGGATCGAATGCCTTGCTGACGCGCCCCCAGATCGCGGCAGCACTCGCGGTCGACAGCTGCTGGCCGCAGATGATCGCGGCAAGCCCGGCAAATCCGGGCTCCCGCTGCCGGATCGCCGGCATCCCGGTCAATTCGAGGATCGGGCGCAGCCGGCGGTCCTGGTCGACCAGTTTGTGGATGGCGTCGTCGAGGTCGGCCTGGGTTTCGAGATGAATCAGCATTGCGGGATCTGCATCGACTCGTCATTCGCGGGCTTGACCCGCATGTCCATCTCCTATCGTAACAGAGTCTTGTCCAGATGGATCGCCGGGCATAGGCGAGCGGAAGCGACGCCGTCCTTCAGACGGCTATGCCCGGCAATGACGCGCGATCACACGCCATGCCACCCGTTTTCCGTTTTGCACCGAGTCCGAACGGCCATCTGCATCTCGGCCACGCTTTTTCGGCACTGCTCAATCACGACCTCGCGCGGCAGTCGGGCGGACGCTTGCTGCTGCGGATCGAGGACATCGATTCGACGCGCTGCCGGCCGGAATTCGAGGCCGCGATCTACGAGGACCTCGCCTGGCTCGGCATCGCGTGGGAGACGGCGGTGCGGCGGCAGTCGGAGCATTTTGCCGCCTATGGCGCGGCGATCGACCGGCTGTCGGCGCAGGGGCTCGTCTATCCGAGCTTCGAGAGCCGGGCCGACATCGCGCGGCTGGTTGCGGAGCGTGAAGCCGGCGGCGCCTGGCCGCGCGATCCGGACGGTGCGCCGCTCTATCCCGGGATGGCCAAATCGCTGCCGGCCGAAGAGCGGGACCGGCTGATCGGGCAGGGCGCGCCGTTCGCGCTGCGGCTCGACATGGCAGCCGCCTGCGCGCGGGTCGGCGACCTGCGCTGGCGGGAGGCGGGCGAGGGGCCGGCCGGCGAGAGCGGAGACGTAGCGGCCCGCCCTGAGGCCTGGGGCGACGTGATCCTGGCGCGCAAGGAGACCCCAACCAGCTACCATCTGTCGGTCGTGATCGACGACGCCCTGCAGGGTGTTACGGATGTGGTCAGGGGCGTTGACCTGTTCTGGTCGACCAGCGTGCATCGGCTGTTGCAGGAACTGCTTGGCCTGCCCGTGCCGGCCTACCGGCACCACGCGCTGATCCGGGACGCGGCCGGTCGGAAACTGTCGAAATCGACCCTCTCGACCGGATTGCGCGAGCTGCGGGCGGAGGGGGCGAGCCCGGCCGATATCCGCCGCCTGGTCGGTTTGGTGTAGTCCGCCAGGAAGGTGCGGCGCTCCTCTTCCTCTTGCGGCGTCAGACACCGGCGGCCGCCGGCTCCTTTGCATGGGGTTGTTTTCGACATTTTGGCCGGTGGCGCTCCTGCGACAGCTCTGCTCTTGCAGGGAAGGGCGCCGCAAGTGGACGGACCGCTTACCATCATCCCGATTTGCCTTGGCCCTCCCAAACAGCGCCGTGACTCCGCCGCTCCCGGCATGCCATGTTGCCTCCGGGGCGGGGTCACGGAGATCATGGCGACATCATCGCGCGGAGAGCGCAGCAAGCGGCGAGCAAAGGGCGCGCCTTCGAAGACCCGCGCCGCCAAGACCCGCAAGACCCGCAAGGCCAAGGCGGCGGCCAAGCCGCGCCACATGCGGTCCGCGCCAAAGGCATCGGCCAAGTCCGGACCCGGCATGGTCGAGACTGCGCTCGCCGCCTTTGCCCATGAGGTGCGGACGCCGTTGACCGGAATCCTCGCGATCAGCAACCTGCTCGCGACATCGGAACTCGGCGAGCGCGAGCGGCGCTGGGTCGACACCATCAAGGCCGGCGCCGAGCACCTGGCGAGCCTTGCGACCCTGTTCGTCGATGCCGCCCGCAGCGAGGGGCCCGGGCTCGAGATCCGGCAGGACTTCTTCGACCTGCGCACGCTGGCGCGCCACGCCGGCGATTCGCTGGCCGGCCGCGCAGCCGCCAAGGGGCTGCAGGCCTCCGTCGAGATATCCGACAAGCTGCCCGGCTTCGCGGTCGGCGATCCCGTCCGGTTGCGCGCGGCGCTGGAGAACCTGATCGACAATGCCGTCAAGTTCACCGAGCAGGGCAGCATCGAGCTGCATGTCGCGCCGGTGCGCGCGGCCAAGGGCAGGAACGGCGGTAAGAACGGCGGTGGGATTGGCGTAGCCTTCGCGATCTCGGACAGCGGCATCGGCCTGACGCTGTCCGAGGTGAAGCGGCTGTTCCGGCCGTTCTCGCAGGCCAATGTCTCGATCGCCGCGCGGTTCGGCGGCTCCGGGCTCGGCCTGTCCTCGGTGAAGCAACTCGCGCGGGCCATGGGCGGCGACGTGGTCGCGGCCCGGCGTGCCGGCGGCGGCACCACCTTCACGCTCAATGTGGTGCTGGCGCCCGCAGAACGGCCGGCCGGCGCGACGTCGAGCGACGCGGCCGCGGCGCTGTCATCGCAGGGATTGCGGCTGCTCAGTGTCGAAGACAATCCGTTCGGCCGCGTCGTGCTCAACACGATCCTGACCGAGCTCGGCCACCAAACCGAATTCATCGGTCAGGGCGAGGGCGCGCCGGAGCGGCTCGGCAAGGGCGGCTTCGACGCCGTGCTGATGGACATGGTGCTGCCCGGCATCGGCGGCGTCGAGGCGATCAAGCGTATCCGCGCGCTGGCGCCGCCGCATGGCCGTATCGTGATCGTCGGGATTTCCGGCCGCGGCGAGGACGAAGCGGCGGCGCGCGCCGCCGGCGCCGACGCCTTCCTGGTCAAGCCTGTTTCTCCGCGGGCGCTAGCGACTGCGCTGCTTGAAGCGACACGCCGCGCGGCAGCCGCGACTTGATGATCGCGGCGTTCAATTCGCCGCCGAACACGAAGATCGCGGCGATGAAATACAGGAACACCAGCGCGATCACCACCGAGGCGAGCCCCGCATACATCGTGACGTAATTGTTGGCGAAGCGCGCGAGGTACATGCCGAAGCCGATGCCCGAGATCAGCGACGCCACCACGGTAAAGATGATGCCGGGCAGGATCTGCGTGAAGCCGCGGCGGCCCGCCGGCAGCCAGGCGTGCAGGATGAAGAGCGCGACGACCAGCGCCAGCACCGTGATGCCGTAGCGGGCGGTGTTGAGCAGGCTCTCGTTCGATTCGACGAAGAACGGGATGTAGCGCCGCGCGGCCTCGATGATCAGCGGCCCGAGCACGATCAGGAACGCCATCGCGAGCGACGTGAACGCCGCGACCAGCGTGTAGCCGATCGACTCCAGTCGCAGCCAGTACCAGCGCCGCGGTTCGATCACGGCATAGGCGCGGTTCAGCGCCACCCGCAGCGCCTCGACGCCGTTGGAGGCGAAGTAGACCGCGAGCACCGCGCCAATGGTCAGAATGTCGCCGCGCGTCGTGGTCAGCACGTCGTGGATCTGGCCGGACAGCGCGTCGGCGACCTGCTGCGGCCAGACCTGCAGCAACAGCCCGACCGCCTGGTCGGCAAGCTCCTTGGAGCCGACGAATCCGGCCACCGACGTCAGCACGATCAGGAACGGAAACAGCGCCATCAGGGTCGACAGCGCGATATGGCTCGCGATCGCCCAGCCGTCATCGGCGAGGAACGTGTAAAAGGCATCCATCACGACATGCGCGACGTAACGAAGCTGCTTCACATTCCACCCGGCATTGTCGAAAACCGCTCGGTCCGAGAACCGACCCAGCATCTGATATTACGCACTGAAAAGCCAGTTGGTTGCATGGCCGGGCTGTGTGGAAGTCCGCGTCCTGCGGTGTTATGTACCGCAGATGACATCCCTTCTCAGCACGATCATTCTTCCCATCGCCGTCGGCGCCGTCGCGCTGGTGCTCCTGCTCGGCCTCATCAACATGATGAAGGGCGGCTCGCCGAACACGTCGCAGAAGCTGATGCGGCTGCGCGTGCTGCTGCAGTTCGTCGCCATCGTCATCGCGATGCTCGCGGTCTGGGCGATGGGGCGATGACAGCAATGCGCAAACCTTAGGAGATCGCGGCCATGGTCGTACTCAATCGGATCTACACGCGCACCGGCGATGACGGCACCACCGCGCTCGGCTCCGGCGAGCGGCGGCCGAAATACGATCTGCGCGTCGCCGCCTACGGCACCGTCGACGAGACCAACGCCGCGGTCGGCGTGGTGCGGCTGCATCTCGCCGGCAGTCCCGAGGTCGATGCGATGCTCGGCCGGATCCAGAACGACCTGTTCGATCTCGGCGCCGACCTCGCGGTGCCCGAGCGCGAGGGCAAGGCTGAACGTCTGCGCATGCTGGCGAGCCAGGTCGAGCGGCTCGAGCGCGACATCGACAGCCTGAACGACCAGCTCGCACCACTGACCTCGTTCGTGCTGCCCGGCGGGACGGCTGCCTCCGCATATCTGCATCTTGCCCGGACGATATGTCGCCGCGCGGAACGGATGATGGTGGAACTCGCCGCCCGGCCCGACGAGCCGGTCAATGCCGCTGGCATTCAGTATATGAACCGGCTGTCGGATTTCCTGTTCGTTGCCAGCCGCTTCCAGAACAATAAGGGGGCGGGAGACGTGTTGTGGGTGCCGGGCCAGAACCGCTAAACTGGTTCAAAACCGGGTGACGGTTTTTTGGCATTGGCGCGTTGACCGGGGGAAAACGGACCTTTAGGTTCCGCGCCAGCCAACCGAAACCCATAAAATCAAAGCGAAAGAGGATCGATGAAGGTTCTTGTGCCGGTAAAGCGGGTCGTCGACTACAACGTCAAGGTCCGCGTCAAGAGTGACGGGACGGGCGTGGAGCTCGCCAACGTCAAGATGTCGATGAACCCGTTCGACGAAATCGCCGTCGAGGAAGCGCTGCGGCTGAAGGAAGCCGGCAAGGCGACCGAAGTGGTGGTGGTGTCGATCGGACCGGCGCAGGCCTCCGAGACCATTCGCACCGGGCTTGCGATGGGTGCCGACCGCGGCATCCTGGTCAAGGCCGAAGGCAATGTCGAACCGCTCGCGGTCGCCAAGATCCTGAAGGCGGTGGTCGAGGCGGAGCAGCCCGGCCTCGTCATCCTCGGCAAGCAGGCGATCGACGACGATAGCAACCAGACCGGCCAGATGCTGGCCGCGCTGCTCGGCTGGTCGCAGGCGACCTTCGCCTCCAAGCTCGAGGTCGAAGGAAGTGACTTCAAGGTCACGCGCGAAGTCGACGGCGGCCTGCAGACCATCAAGCTGAAGGGCCCGGCGATCGTCACCACTGACCTCCGCCTCAACGAGCCGCGCTATGCGTCGCTGCCCAACATCATGAAGGCGAAGAAGAAGCCGATCGACGACAAGAGCGTTGCTGACTACGGCGTCGACGTGACGCCGCGTCTGGAAGTGCTGAAGACCGCGGAACCGGCAGGCCGCAAGGCGGGCGTCAAGGTCAAGGACGTCGCCGAACTCGTGAACAAGCTCAAGACCGAAGCCGGGGTTCTCTGATGACGACGCTGTTGATTGCTGAACACGACCACGAGACCCTGAAGGACTCGACCAACAAGGCGCTGACCGCGGCGAGCCAGCTCGGCGGCGACGTGCATGTGCTGGTTGCCGGCGGCGGCCAGGGCACCAAGGCCGCGGCGGAAGCCGCCGCCAAGCTTGCCGGCGTCACCAAGGTGCTGGTGGCCGAAGGCCCCGCCTATGAGCACGACCTTGCCGAGCCGCTGGCCGCGCTGATCGTGGCGCTGGCCTCCGGCTATGACGCCTTCGTGGCGCCCGCGACCTCGCGCTTCAAGAACGTGATGCCGCGCGTCGCAGCGCTGCTCGACGTCATGCAGGTCTCCGAGATCATCAAGGTCGTCGCGCCCGACACCTTCGAGCGGCCGATCTATGCCGGCAATGCGATCCAGACCGTGAAGTCGAAGGATGCCAAGAAGGTGATCACGGTCCGCACCTCGACCTTCGCCGCCGCCGGTGAAGGCGGCAGCGCTGCGATCGAGAACGCCGCTTCGGCCGCCGATCCCGGCCTGTCGACGTTCGTCGGCGAGGAAGTCGCCAAGAGCGACCGTCCGGAACTGACCTCGGCCAAGATCATCGTCTCGGGCGGCCGCGCCATGCAGAGCCGCGAGAACTTCGCCAAGTACATCGAGCCGCTCGCCGACAAGCTCGGCGCCGGTGTCGGCGCCTCGCGCGCCGCGGTCGATGCCGGCTATGCGCCGAACGACTGGCAGGTCGGCCAGACCGGCAAGGTGGTGGCTCCGGAACTTTATGTCGCGGTCGGCATCTCCGGCGCGATCCAGCATCTGGCCGGCATGAAGGACTCCAAGGTGATCGTCGCCATCAACAAGGATGAAGACGCGCCGATCTTCCAGGTCGCCGATTACGGCCTGGTCGCCGACCTCTACCAGGCGGTTCCGGAGCTGACCGAAGCGCTCGGCAAGCTCGGAAAGTAAGCGACAGGACGCCGGCCGGATGGCTAAGCTCCGGCCGGTGTTATGATTTTCGAGGCAATGATCCGGAAACGTTTTTCCGAAAGGATCATGCTCGACAGGGGAGAACGGGATCGGGATGTGATGACCTGTCATCACATCATGGTCCCGGGAAACGTTTTCCGGCGGATTGGGCAACCCGGAAGGCTTCACTTCGGGTATCGTTGGAATTGGGCAGGCGCGACATGCGCGCCGTTCCGGTGGATGACAAGATGACCGTGGCAATCAAAAAGGTCGGCGTGATCGGTTCGGGCCAGATGGGCAATGGCATCGCCCATGTGGCGGCGCTGGCCGGCTTCGACGTGGTGCTCAACGACGTGTCCGGCGACCGGCTGAAGTCGGCGCTGGCAACCATCAACGGCAATCTGACCCGCCAGGTTTCCAAGAAGGCGATCAGCGAGACCGAGCGCAAGCAGGCGCTCGACCGCATCACCTCCGCCGAGACGCTCGATGCGCTCGCCGATTGCGATCTCGTGATCGAGACCGCGATCGAGAAGGAAGAGACCAAGCGCAAGATCTTCCACGAGGTCTGCGCGGTGCTGAAGCCGGAAGCGATCGTCGCGACCAACTCGTCGTCGATCTCGATCACAAGGCTCGCCGCCTCGACCGACCGCCCGGAGAAATTCATCGGCATTCATTTCATGAATCCGGTGCCGGCGATGGAGCTGGTCGAGTTGATCCGCGGCATCGCCACCGACGACACCACCTTCGACACCGCCAAGGCGTTCGTCGCCAAGCTCGGCAAGCAGGTCGCGGTGTCGGAGGATTTCCCCGCCTTCATCGTCAACCGCATTTTGCTGCCGATGATCAACGAGGCGATCTACACGCTGTATGAAGGCGTCGGCAACGTCGAGGCGATCGACGCCGCGATGAAGCTCGGCGCGCATCATCCGATGGGCCCGCTCGAGCTCGCCGACTTCATCGGCCTCGACACCTGCCTGTCGATCATGCAGGTGCTGCACGAGGGGCTGGCCGACTCCAAGTACCGGCCGTGCCCGCTGCTGGTGAAATACGTCGAGGCCGGCTGGCTCGGACGCAAGAGCCAGCGTGGCTTCTACGACTACCGCGGCGACAAGCCGGTCCCGACCCGGTAGGCGATGCGTCAGCCTGACGCGGCCACCCGTTACCCAAGCATTAACTTTCGCGCGCTACGTCAACCCGGACTTGCACGTTGAACTTGCAAGTTGGACTTGGGAGTACCGCGTATGGACATGATGAGCATGGTCACCAGCATCCTCTCGATGCAGCAGGGCAACCTGCAGGGTGAGATCGCGACCCGCGTGACCAAGCAGAACCTCGACGCGGAGAAGTTCGCGGTTCAGACCCTGCTCGGCAGCCCGTCCACCGCCAATCTCGGTCCCGGCATCGGCGACAATCTCAACGCCGTCGCTTGATTTCGCGGCATCTTCCCTAGCTTTCTCCTCATCCTGAGAGGCTGTGACCCTATTTGAAGTTAGCAGCTGCGGCAAAGCGGGATTGGGCTTTGACGATTTGATGGCCAGGCTTCAAGCTGCAGCCTGGAGCAGGCGGTGGCCGGCCAGGATGTTGTTGGTGAGTGCGAACCAGCGCAGGACCGTCTGGACCTTTTTGAGGCCGCGTACGGTGAACTGCTGCAGGCCCCAGTTGCGGAAGCGAGCGTTGATACACTCCGCCTGGGCTCGACGCTTGTAGATCGACTTGCCACGTGGGCTCTTCATGCGGGCTCGCCAGGCGGCGACGCCGGGCCCATCGTTGTCGCGTGGCTCATATGGGTCGCGCTGGTGCTTGCTGCGTGAAGGCGGCCCGTAGACCTTGATGCCGCGGTCAGCCGCCCACTCGGTATCCTCATTCTTGTTGAAGCCGCCGTCGATCAGCAACCGCTTCGGCCATCGGCCATGGCGGCGGTTGATCTCCTCCAGCATCGGCCGGGCCAAGCCGCGGTCGGAGCCGACGGTTTTGACGTCCGGGATGATCACGATCTGGCCACCGGCGACGGTCGAGAGCTGGCAATTGTAGGCGGGGCGGAAGCCGCCATCGGCCATTTTCATGACGCGGGCATCGGGGTCGGTGGTGGAGGCGCGCGGCTCCTTCTGCTTCTCGACCTCCTTCTTGTTGGTCTTGCTGCGCCGTTCGCGTTCCGCCTCGATCTCGGCCAGCTTTTTCAGCGCTGCCGCCACGCGCTGCTCGCGTTCACGCAGGGCCCGTTCGTTGGCCGCAGCGATCCGCCGGCTGCTGGCTTGCGGATCGTCGGCTGCTTCGTCCTTCAGCTGTCGGATCAATCGTTGCGCCTTGCGCAACTCCTTGTGAAGCTTCCTGCGGCGGCGGAACGACTTGCTCCCAGCCGAGGCACGTACCCGCACTCCGTCCTGCGCCACCTCATCGAGGTCGATGATCTCGGCCACCGACAGGCTGGCGATGTTTTCGCTCAACAGCCGATCCAGAAGCTCCGGATGCGCCGTGCGGAAGTCGGCAAGGCCGTGATAGTTCACACTCACCCCGCCGCAGAGCCACCGATAGACGTCGTGGCTCTCACACAGCCTGGCCAGCGCTCGCGCGCTGCCAACCCCCTCGCTCGTCGCATAAAGCCACAGTGCCAGTAAAAGCCGCGGGCTCGCCGGGGCCTGTCCCGCCGTGTGGGTTCGAGCTCTAATCGCCTCTTCAAGCTCGCCCAGATCAAGCTTCTCGACGTAAGCCCAGATCACCCGGACTGGATGATCGGCGGCTACCAGCGCCTCCAGATCGACTGCCCGAAGCTCGATCTGATCGCGTACCGGTTCCCGCATCCGCGGCTGCCCCGGATCGCTCTCCCGCTCAGCTTTTTGTACCGGAAGATCGGCAAACAGTTCGTCGCCAGGCATCGCTGCACCTCTCGGATAGTACAGCTGCAGGAATCACTCCGCGTAGGAAAACTCAACCCTCATCCCGAACAAAGATTCACAGCCTCTGAGGAGCCCGCGTCAGCGGGCGTCTCGAAGGATGCAGGCCACAGACCGGGCCTCATGGTTCGAGATGCGCGTTCCGCGCTCCTCACCATGAGGGGCGATAGATATCAGAACCCCGCCGCGGCCGGTTGCAGCGCCGCCTTCACCAGCTTGATCGCGTCGTCGCTTGCCCATTCGGCGGGACCGGCGATGTTGGCGATTTCGCAGCCCTTGCCGTCGACCAGCACCGAGGTCGGCATGCCCAGCGCCTTGCCTATGTTCTTAAGGTCCTGAAAGACCTTGGCTTTCTGGTCGCTGAAATAGCCGAGCCTGGTCAGATTGGCCTCTTTCAGGAAGTTTTTCGGCTTGTCCGGGTCGCGGGTGTCGATGTTGATCGCGACCACCTCGAAATCCTTGCCGCCGAGCTTGGTCTGCAGGTTGTCGAGCGCCGGCATTTCCTTGCGGCAGGGCACGCACCAAGTCGCCCACAGATTGACCAGCACGGTCTTGCCGCGCCAGTCCGAGAGTTTCTTCGGCTGGCCGTTGGCGTCCTCAAAGGTAAGGTCGGGCAGCTTCAGCGGGATGGTGGCCATGGTCAGCGCCGCGACCTCGCCATGGGCGAGCGGGGCGATCTTCTTCGCCAGGTCCACCGCGCTGTTGCAGGCGACATCGCCGCCCGCGGGATGCCTGAGGCTGGAGACCCCGATATAGCCGATCACGGCCCCGGCAAGCACGGCGCCGATCACCAGCGGGATGCGCCGCTTGGCAGTCGGCTTGGCCGTCGACTTGGCGGTCGGCTCGGATGGGGTCGTCTCGGGCATATCGTTTGTCATCCTGGGTCAGATGTGGCTATGCAGTGCCGGGAATACGTTCGGAACCGCCATGCTGTTTCGCCGCTACGGCCAAGGAAACGGCAAGGCCTGCAATACAAATTCGTGAGCGAGATGTCATGAGCAACAAGATGTGGGGCGGCCGGTTCTCGGAGCGTCCCGACGCGATCATGGAGGAAATCAACGTCTCCATCGACGTCGACCGTCACCTTTATGCCCAGGACATTGCCGCGTCCAAGGCCCACGCCGCGATGCTCGCCGCGCAAGGCATCATCACGTCAGCTGATGCGAAAAATATCGGTAAAGGTCTAGACACGATTTTGTCAGAGATCGGCAAGGGCGATTTCGACTTCAAGCGCGCGCTCGAGGACATCCACATGAATGTGGAGTCGCGGCTGTCGGAGCTGATCGGGCCCGCCGCGGGCCGGCTGCACACCGCGCGCTCGCGCAACGACCAGGTCGCGACCGATTTCCGGCTCTATGTCCGCGACACCATCGACGAGACAAACGCGGCGCTGGCCGCGTTCCAGCAGGCGCTGGTCACCCGCGCGCTGGAACATGCCGGAACGGTCATGCCGGGTTTCACCCATCTGCAGACCGCGCAGCCCGTGACCTTCGGTCATCATCTGCTGGCCTATGTCGAGATGGCCTCCCGCGACCGCGGCCGCTTTGCCGATGCGCGCAAGCGGCTGAACGAATCGCCGCTGGGTGCCGCCGCGCTCGCCGGCACCTCGTTTCCGATCGACCGCACCGCGACCGCCAGGGCGCTCGGCTTCGACCGGCCGATGGCCAATTCGCTCGATGCGGTGTCGGACCGCGATTTCGTGCTGGAGACGCTGTCGGCGGCGTCGATCTGCGCCGTGCACATGTCGCGCTTCGCCGAGGAGATCGTGATCTGGACCTCGCCCTTGGTCGGCCTCGTCAGGCTCAGCGACAAGTTCACCACCGGCTCGTCGATCATGCCGCAGAAGCGCAATCCGGACGCGGCCGAGCTGGTGCGCGCCAAGACCGGCCGCGTGATCGGCGCGCTGTCAGCGCTGCTGATCGTGATGAAGGGCCTGCCGCTCGCGTATCAAAAGGATATGCAGGAGGACAAGCAGGGCGCCATGGAGGCGTTCGAGGCGCTGTCGCTCGCGATCCGGGCCATGACCGGCATGGTCGAGGACCTGGTGCCGGACGAGGCGAAGATGAAGGCCGCCGCCGGCGAGGGTTACGCCACCGCGACCGACCTAGCCGACTGGCTGGTGCGCACCCTGAAAATGCCGTTCCGCGACGCCCACCACGTTACCGGGCGCATCGTCGGCCTCGCCTCCAAGCAGGGCATGGCGCTGCACGAGCTGCCGCTTGCGGCCATGCAGGAGGTCGAGCCGAAGATCACCGCCGATGCGCTGAAGGTGCTCAGCGTCGAATCCTCGGTGAAGAGCCGGAGCTCGTTCGGCGGCACGGCGCCGAAGAATGTGATGGCGCAGGCCAAGGCCTGGGCCAAGCGGCTGGAAAAAGAGCGAAAATTGGGCTGAACGGGAAAATTTGGCCGTGATTTCATCGCGCTCCGCCTCTCGCCAGAGCACGCCAATGTTTGTATGGTGCGGCCCGAATTGGGGAATTCGTCGTGATTAGCAAGAACCGCCTGACCCCCTCGGGATGGGCCATCATTGTGCTGAGCGTATCAGCGCTTGTGCTCGGCGGCTGCGGCCGCAAGGGACCGCTCGACCTGCCGCCGACCGCGAACGCCGCGCCGGGCGCGGCACCGGGCGACACCGATAGCGAGCGGGCGGCGCAGCCCAGCGTGTTCAATCCGACCTACGGCTCGGAGGCCGCGCCGGCCGCGTCGCGCGGCAATAAACGGCCCTTCGTCCTCGATCCGCTGCTCGGCAATTAATATCTCGAGCATGATCCGGAAAAGTGGAAGCCGGTTTTCCCTCGCGACAAACGCGGAACGCGTTTGCGCGGAGATCATGCTCAAACAAGCTCGCGTGTCATGAACCATTTCGACTATCGCAACGGCGTGCTGCATGCCGAGGCGGTCAATCTCATTGAGCTGGCGGAGGCCGTCGGCACGCCGTTCTATTGCTATTCGACCGCGACGCTGGAACGGCACTACCGCGTCTTCACCGAAGCCTTCGCCGGCGAGAAGGCGCTGGTCTGCTACGCCATGAAGGCGAACTCCAACCAGTCGGTGTTGCGCACGCTGGCCAAGCTCGGCGCCGGTGCCGACGTGGTGTCCGGCGGTGAATTGAAGCGGGCGCTGGCGGCCGGCATTCCGCCGTCGAAGATCGTATTCTCCGGGGTCGGCAAGACCGAGGGCGAGCTGCGCGCCGCGCTTGCCGCCGACATCCTCTGCATCAACATCGAGTCCGAGCCGGAGCTCGAGATGCTGTCGCGTCTCGCGGTCGAGATGAAAAAGACCGCGCGCATCTCGGTGCGGGTCAATCCCGACGTCGATGCCGGCACCCACGCCAAGATCTCGACCGGCAAGTCGGAGAACAAGTTCGGCATTCCGCTCGCCCGCGCCCGCCAGGTCTATGCCCGCGCGGCGAAGCTGCCGGGGATCAAGGTCACCGGCACCGACGTGCATATCGGCAGCCAGATCACCGATCTCGGTCCGCTCGAGGTTGCCTTCCGGCTGCTCGCCGAATTCGTGCAGACGCTGCGCGCCGACGGCCACGATATCTCGCATATCGATTTCGGCGGCGGCCTCGGCATTCCCTATTACATGGACCGCGCCGCGCCGCCGGCACCGGATGCCTATGCCGCGATGGTCAAGCGCGTCACGCATAATCTCGGCTGCACGCTGATGTTCGAGCCGGGCCGCATGATCGTCGGCAATGCCGGCATCCTCGTCACCCGCGTGATCCATGTGAAGCCGGGCGATGCCAAGAACTTCGTCATCATCGACGCCGCGATGAACGATTTGATCCGGCCGACGCTGTATGAAGCGCATCACGATATCCTGCCGGTGCGCCAGCCGGCGCAGGGCACGCCGATCATGGTCGCCGACGTGGTCGGGCCGGTCTGCGAGACCGGCGACTATCTCGCGCTCGACCGCGCGATGCCGCAGCCGAAGGCCGGCGATCTGCTGGCGATCATGACCGCCGGCGCCTACGGCGCGGTGCAGTCCGGCACCTACAACACGCGGCCCCTGGTGCCGGAGGTGCTGGTCAAGGACGACCAGTACGCCGTGGTCCGCCCGCGCATCGACGTCGACGCGCTGATCGCGATGGACAAGCCGGCGCCGTGGCTGTGAGCCGCTGATGGTGCATCGTATTCGGTGTCGTCCCGGCGAAGGCCGGGACGACACCGTTTATTTGGCGCACAACTTTACTTCGCGGCGTGCGCGCCGCCCTTCACCCCGCCGACGATCACGCCCGCGGCCTTCTCGATCGGCTTGATCGCCGCGGTGAAGTCCGACTCCGGTCCCTCGTCGCGGATGATGACTTCCCAGAGCCGGCCAACCGCTTCGGCGACTTCCATCGAGAGCCCGAGCGAGCGCATTTCCTCGACCGCGAGCCGCACATCCTTGACCATCAACCCGGTGGCGAAGCCGAAGTCGAAGCTGCGCGGCAAGACCGAGCGCGGAAACTTGTCGCGGCTCGCGGTGTTCAGCCCCGAGCCCGCATTGATGACGTCGATCATCACGGCCGGATCGAGCCCGGACTTCACGCCCATCACGACAGCTTCCGAGGTCGCGACCATCGCGGTCGCCGACAGGAAGTTGTTGGCGAGCTTCATGGTCTGGCCGGAGCCCGGCTTGGTGCCGATGAAGAACACCTTGCCGATCACGTCGAGCGCGGGTTTGACCAGCTCGAAATCCGCCTTCGGGCCGGACACCATCACTGCCAGCGTGCCCTTTTCGGCGCCGGAGACGCCACCGGAGACCGGGCTGTCGATCTGCACGATGTTCTTCTTCGCCAAGAGATCGTGGATCTTCACCGCCATCTGGGAGCCGACGGTGGAGAGATCGATAAAGCGCCTGACGCGCGTGCCCTCGATCACGCCGCCGCTGCCGGTTGCGACCTCGAGCGAGGCCTGCAGCGAGGGCAGGCTCGCCATCACGGTCTCGACGCGGTCGGCGATGTCCTTGGGTGACGTTGCGGCCTGGGCGCCGAGCGCAACCAGCCTGTTCAGCGCGTCCTTGCTGGTGTCGAACACGGTGAGCTTGTGACCGGCCTCGATCAGCCGGCGCGCCATCGGGAACCCCATCTTCCCGAGGCCGATGAATCCGATTTCCATGGGTCGTTTCCTTCTTGTGTCGGTGTGCCCGAGGCGGCGCCTCACACGCGATGTCGTCCTGGCCTAGTGCGCAATTGCGCACGGGGGGCCAGGACCCATTACCCCAGGATATTGTTGTTTCACCGACCTGGGCCACCGCTTTCGTAGCGATGACGTTCGGTGGTTATGGGTCCTGGCTTTCGCCAGGACGACGGCGGTGAGGCAGCAGCGCCTCACGCCTTGTCGAGTTCGGCGAACACTTCGCGCGCGATGCGGAAGCTGTCGACGCCGGCCGGGATGCCGGCATAGATCGAGACCTGCATGAAGATCTCGCGGATCTCGTCGCGCGACACGCCGTTGGTCAGCGCGCCCTTGATGTGCGCCTTCAGTTCGTGCGGCCGGTTCAGGATCGAGATCATCGCGAGGTTGAGCATGCTGCGGGTCTTGCGCGGCAATTCCTCGCGGCCCCAGACCGCGCCCCAGCAATATTCCGTGACCAGTTCCTGGAACGGCTTGTTGAAGCTGTCCGAGTTCTTCAGCGCATTGTTGACATAGGCCTCGCCGAGCACCGCCTTGCGGATTTCGAGCCCCTTGTCGTGCGTCTTCTGATCCATATCGTTTCCTCATGCGTTAAGACGATGGTTCGGCCGGGACGTTACGGGGTCGAACCGCCGCAGTCACGCCTTCGTGTTATGCGTATTTCCCGGTGTGGGTTACGCCCCGGAACGGGTGCCCCAAAGCCGCCGTTGTGCTAGGCTGACCTGCCGGCTACCCCGGAGATTTTATTGAGCGGAGCCAACATCGACCCGTCTGACAACCCGTCAAGCGCCGTCCGCGACAGCGATGCGATCGCGCGGCTGAAATTGACGCAACAGAGACTTAGCGAGGCTCTGCAGCGGGCAAAGTTTGCGATTGCGTGGGAACGGGCCTGGCCGCATCTGGCGCGGTTCCTGACGGTCGCCGGTCTCTTCCTGGTCGCGTCCTGGGCCGGGCTGTGGCTGGTGCTGCCGTTTGCCGCACGCCTGGCCGGCGCGGGCCTGTTCGCCATTGCCGGGCTCGCGGCACTGGCGCCGCTGGTGCGCTTCCGCTGGCCGAGCCGCGAGGAGGGCCTGAGCCGGCTCGACCGCGGCGCCGGCATCCGCCATCGCCCGGCGACCACGCTCTCCGATACGCTCAGCAACAAGGACCCGTTTGCGCTGGCGCTGTGGCAGGCGCAGCGCGAGCGCACGCTGGCCTCGATCAAGCGCATTCGCGCCGGCCTGCCGCGGCCGCGCGTCTCGCTGCACGACCCGTGGGCGCTGCGCGCGCTGGTCATCGTGATGCTGGTCGCGACCTATGTCGCCGCCGGCGATGAGCGCGGCCTGCGGATCGCCTCGGCGTTCGACTGGAACGGCATCATGGCGCCGGCCAATGTCCGGGTCGACGCCTGGGTGACGCCGCCGAACTACACCGGCAGGCCGCCGATCATCCTGTCGAACGCCAACAAGGACGCCGCCGCGGCCGACGCCACCCCGCTCGCGGTCCCGGCCGGCAGCACGCTTCTGGTGCGCTCCAGCGGCGGCAGCATCGACGTCGTGGTCGGTGGCGGCGTCGCCGAGGTCGCGCCGGAAGGGCAGGCCCCGAAGGGCACCAATGAGCGGCATTTCAAGATCACCGGCGACGGCACCGCGCATGTCCGCGCGCCGGCCGGCCAGCCGCAATGGAAATTCACCGCGACGGCGGACCGTCCGCCGTCGATCGCGCTCGCCAAGGATCCGGAGCGGCAGGCCCGCGGCTCCCTGCAGATGTCCTATCGCCTCGAGGACGACTATGGCGTGACCGAAGCCCGCGCGCAATTCGCGGCGCGGCCCGCCGATGCGCCCAAGGATGCCGAAGGCAAGAAGGATACTGAAGGCAAGAAGGATGCCGACGGCAAGACGGCCCAGCCGCGTCCGCTGTTCGAGCCACCGCAATTCGCGCTGGTGCTGCCGAATGCGCGGACCCGCAACGGCGTCGGCCAGACCGTGAAGGACCTCAGCGAAGACCCTTATGCCGGCGCCGATGTGACGCTGACGCTGACCGCCAAGGACGAGGCCGGCAATGAGGGCAAGAGCGAGCCGTTCAGCATGCGGCTGCCGGAGCGCCTGTTCACCAAGCCTTTGGCGCGCGCGCTGATCGAGCAGCGCCGCATCCTGGCGCTCGACGCCAACCAGAACGGCCAGGTGTTCGCCGCGCTCGAAGCGCTGATGATCGCGCCGGAAATGTTCATGCCGGAGACCGGCCATTATCTCGGCCTCCACACCGTGAGCCGCCAGCTCGAGGCGGCGCGCACCGACGATCAGCTGCGCGAGGTCGTCGCCAGCCTGTGGGCGCTCGCCGTCACCATCGAGGACGGCAACATCACCGATGTCGACAAGGCGCTGCGCGCGGCGCAGGACGCGCTCAAGCAGGCGCTGGACCGCGGCGCGACCGACGAGGAGATCAAGAAACTCACCGACAATCTGCGCGCGGCGCTGGACAATTTTCTGCGCCAGCTCGCCGAGCAGTACCGCAACAATCCGCAGCAGCTCGCCCGGCCGCTGGATCCCAATGCCAAGGTGCTGAGCCAGCAGGATCTCAAGAACATGCTCGATCGCATGGAGCGGATGTCGCGCTCCGGCGACAAGGAAGCGGCGCGGCAGTTGCTGGAACAGATGCAGCAGATGCTGGAAAACCTGCAGATGGCGCAGCCCAATCAGGGCGACGACGACATGCAGCAGTCGCTCAATGAGCTCGGCGACATGATCCGCAAGCAGCAGCAGTTGCGCGACAAGACCTTCAAGCAGGGCCAGGATTCCCGCCGCGACCGGATGCGCGGCAAGCAGGGCAACGACCAGTCGATGGGCGACCTGCAGCAGGATCAGCAGGCGCTGCGCGACCGCCTGAAGAAACTGCAGGAGGAGCTCGCCAAGCGCGGCATGGGTCCGGAGCAGCGCGGCCAGAAGGGCCAAAAAGGTCAGAAAGGCGATCAGGCGCAGCAGGGCGAGCAAGGCGGCGACCAGGGGGACCAGGGCGACAACGGCGACGGGCTCGACCAGGCCGATTCCGCGATGGGCGATGCCTCCGGGCGGCTCGGCGAGGGCAATGCCGACGGCGCGGTGGATTCGCAGGGGCGCGCGCTGGATGCGTTGCGCAAGGGCGCCCAGAACCTCGCCGACGCGATGCAGCAGGGTGACGGCGACCAGCCCGGCGATAGCCCCGGCAACCGCGCCGGCCGGCAGCAGAGCGGCGGCAACCAGACGGATCCTCTCGGCCGTCCGCTGCATGGCCGCGAATTCGGCGACGACTACACCGTGAAGATCCCCGGCGAGATCGACGTGCAGCGCGTCCGCCGCATCCTCGAAGAGCTGCGCCGCCGCCTCGCCGATCCGTCACGGCCGCAGATCGAGCTCGACTACATCGAGCGGCTGCTGAAGGATTATTGAGCCCGCCACAGATTCCACTGTCATTGCCCGGCTCGGCCGGGCGATCCAGTATTCCAGAGACGTCAGCGCCTGAATCGAGAGGCCTCGACGTACTGGACACCCCGCATGCGCAGGGTATGACACCGAATGTGTGGTCGACTATTGCGCCTTCCGTGCCGCCAGCGCATCCGCCACCGCAGTGCGGATATCGGCGACCGAGAATGGCTTGGTCACGACGTCATGCACGATTGCGTCGAGCCCTGAGGCGCGCTCGCGCTGATGGGCGAAGCCGGTCATCAGCAGGATC
Organism: Bradyrhizobium sp. USDA 3364; assembly: GCF_054056355.1. Classification (NCBI taxonomy): domain Bacteria; kingdom Pseudomonadati; phylum Pseudomonadota; class Alphaproteobacteria; order Hyphomicrobiales; family Nitrobacteraceae; genus Bradyrhizobium; species Bradyrhizobium sp. USDA 3364. The sequence goes on along the minus strand of NZ_JBSRYG010000002.1, from coordinate 1,679,348 downwards.
TTCAGCGCGGGGAAGTCGCGCGCCGCGGTCAGCGCCAGCGCGATGCCGTCCATCACGGGCATCTGGATGTCGGTGAGCAGCAGGTCGAACGCGCCGTCATCGCGCGTCAGCACCTCCAGCGCTTCGGCGCCGTCCTGCGCGGTTACGGTCTCGTGGCCGTCCATGGCGATCGCGCGCGCCACCAGCGAGCGCATCGAGTCTTCGTCGTCGGCGATCAGAACACGCGTCATGGTGATAGTTAGTTCCGTAAAGTGTTGGCCGGCAGCTTCACGCGCGGCCGCCGGTGAGATCACGCTTGTTGAAGAAGCGTACGTCGATATTGCGGCCTTCAGGCGGCGGCGAGGCGAGGCGTGACTTGAAGAAGGCGCGCTCGCCGGGATTGAGCACCGCCTGCTCCAGCACCGCATTCCAGGCATAGATTTCGGCGCCCTGCGCGTCGCGGACCGCGAAGCGCAGCCGCGGCAGTTCGACCGGCTTCCTGGTCTGGCCGACGATCATGCCCTCGATCACCAGTACCGGCTTGCCGTCCACGGTCTCGTTGGTGATCTTGAGGTCCCTGAAGGCGAGCCCGCGCAAATTCACGTCGAGCCCGACCATCTTGTAGAACAGCGCCGTCTGCGGCAGCAGCCGCACCACGTCGTTGCGCCAGACGAACAGCGCGATGATCAGCGCGGCCATCGCGCCGCAGGTGGTCGGCAGGGCGCCGATCACGGGCATGAAGGGAATTCGGGGCAGCGAGGGCAGGCGGAACAGCCGGGGCAGCCGCGGCAGGCGGAAGCGGCGCCTGGTTCCAGCCGCCTTCCCGGTGTCGGCATGATCAGCGGCATCCGCCTCGGTCACCGCCGGCCATTCGGTGGCAACGTCGCCGCCTTCGCTGGGCAGATCGGCCGAAATCGAGGGGCTTTCGACCATCGGGGTCTCGTCGGCCTCCTCGCGGCCCATCGCCTCCCATTCGGCGGCAAGATTGGAACCCGCGGCCTCATAGGCCAGGGTGGGGGTCGTCGCCCCGATCGCGTCCTCCGGCCGGGCCAGCCAGACCTCGCGGCAGCGCGAACAACGGACAGAGCGCCCGGCCTCGCCCAAGGTGGCCGGATTGATGGCATAGGATGTTGTACAATGCGGGCAAACAATATGCATGGAGTCGAATCTCCACCGTGTGGATGCCCGGATGCTACTTAGCGACCGTTAACGAATCGGAAACCATAACCGACGCACAACCCTTCTGTGCGGTTCGGGCCGCAAGTTCAGGGGCACGCGTGGGGTATTGGGCCATCGGCCCTCTCGAACGGAGCTAGCGCATTGGTTCGGTTCGAAAATGTCGGTCTGCGCTACGGGCTCGGCCCGGAGATTTTGCGCGACCTCTCCTTCATGATCCCGGCGCACTCGTTCCAGTTCCTCACCGGCCCGTCCGGCGCCGGCAAGACCTCGCTGCTGCGGCTGCTCTTCCTGTCGCTGCGGCCGACCCGCGGGCTGGTCAATCTGTTCGGCAAGGACGTCTCCCTGCTCAACAAGGATCAGGTCGCCGATTTGCGCAAGCGGATCGGCATCGTGTTGCAGGATTTCCGCCTGCTCGACCACATGACGACCTATGAGAACGTCGCGCTGCCGTTCCGCGTGATGGGCCGCGAGGAATCGACCTATCGCCGCGAGGTGATCGACCTGCTGAAATGGGTCGGCCTCGGCGAGCGCATGGATGCGCTGCCGCCGATTCTTTCGGGCGGCGAGAAGCAGCGCGCGGCGATCGCGCGCGCGGTGATCTCGCGGCCGCAATTGCTGCTGGCGGACGAGCCGACCGGCAGCGTCGATCCGACACTCGGGCGCCGCCTGCTGCGGCTGTTCATCGAGCTGAACAAATCCGGCACCGCTGTTATCATCGCAACCCACGACATCACGCTGATGGATCAATACGAGGCGCGGCGGCTGGTGCTGCATCAGGGACGGCTGCACATCTATGAATAGGAGCGGCGACGAGAAAGTGTCGTTGGTCGATCTCGGGCGCGAACGCCCGCAGGTCCCGGCCACCGCGCGCAACATGTCGCCGATCGTGCCGCGCGCCTCGATCTCCGGTCGCGCCTTGGTCGCAGTCGTCGCGATCATGACCTTCCTCGCCTCGCTGACCACAGGCACCGTGCTCCTGGTCAGTGCGTCCGCGGCCGAATGGCAGTCCGAGGTGTCGAGCGAGATCACCATCCAGGTGCGCCCGTCGCCCGGCCGCGACCTCGATCGCGATGCGCAGGCGGCGGTCGACGCGATGCGGGCGCAGCCCGGCATTCTCGAGGTCCGTCCGTTCAGCAAGGAGGAATCCGCCAAGCTCCTGGAGCCGTGGCTCGGCAGCGGGCTCTCGATCGACGAGCTGCCGGTGCCGCGCGTCATCGTCGCGCGGGTGCAGCCGGGCTCCACGCTCGATCTCGCGAGCCTGCGCGCGCGGGTGACGCAGGCGGCGCCGACCGCGAGCGTCGACGATCACCGCGCCTGGATCGAGCGCATGCGCTCGATGACCGGCGCCACGGTGTTCGCCGGCGTCGGCATCCTGATCCTGGTGATCATCGCCACGATTATTTCAGTATCCTTCGCCACGCGTGGCGCGATGGCCGCCAACCGCCCGATCGTCGAGGTGCTGCATTTCGTCGGCGCCGGCGACAGCTTCATAGCCAACCGCTTCCTGCGGCATTTCCTCCGGCTCGGCCTCGAGGGCGGGCTGATCGGCGGTGGCGCCGCGATGCTGGCGTTCGGCTTCTCCGAGTCGATCGCCAACTGGTTCTCCGGCACGCCGGTGGGCGACCAGTTCGCGGCCCTGCTCGGCACCTTCTCGCTGCGTCCGTCCGGCTATCTGGTGCTGGCGATGCAGGCGGTGCTGATCGCGGCGATCACCGCATGGGCGTCGCGGCGCACCCTGTTTGCCACGCTCGACGACATCGACTGACGGCCAACGACAGCGCAATCATGGTGCCGTTCTCGTGATCGCGTTTCGTCGCCGGAGTATGATTTCGCGCGCAAAGCGCGGCCCCGGCCGCGGCAAATCCGGTTTCCACTTTTCCGGATCATGCTTTAAAATCCCCCGGGGGGAAGGGATAACCGCATCACATGAGTTTGCAGTCCGACGATACGTCGCCGAATGGCTTTGCCGCGCGCCCGCGCGGCTGGCTGCGCGCCGTCATCGTCGCGCCGCTGGCGCTCGTCTTCGTTGCCGCGGCGGTCGGCTTCATCGGCTTCCTGTCGCAATTGCGCGGCGTCGAGACCGATCCGCCGCAAAATGCCGACGGCATCGTGGTGCTGACCGGCGGCTCGTCGCGGGTGTCGGACGCGATGGAGCTGCTGGCCGCGGGCTACGGCAAGCGCCTGCTGATCTCGGGCGTGCATCCGACCAACGACGCCAGCGATATTTCCCGCTCGGTGCCGGACAGCCAGGGGCTGATGCGCTGCTGCGTCGATCTCGACCGCTCGGCGGTGAACACCCGCAGCAATGCGGCGGAGACGCGGCGCTGGGTGCGCGAGCGTGGCTTCAAGTCGCTGATCGTGGTGACCTCGAACTACCACATGCCGCGGGCGATCGTGGAACTGTCTCATGCGATGCCGGACGTCAAGCTGATCCCGTTCGCGGTGGTCGGCGACAAATGGCGCGACGAGCCTTGGTGGACGAGTGGCGGAACGTTCCGTCTCTTGCTATCGGAATACGCCAAATATGTCGCCGCCGAGGTCCGGGTGCGGCTCGCCGATATCGGCCTCGACCTGACCTCTGATCTCGCCGAGCAGCCGGCGGCCGCGCCGCGCCGCCCGGCGACCGCGCAGGCGTCGAACAAGGACTGAAATGATCTTCCTGCGCTCGCTCATCTTCAACGTGCTGTTCTATCTGGTGCTGGTGGTGCTGTGCATCGTCGCGCTGCCGGCGCTGCTGCTGCCGCGCGGCGCGCTGATGGCGATCGAAGCCGCGTGGGCCAACACCAGCCTGTTCCTGATGCGCGTGATCTGCAACATCAGGATCGAGTTCCGCGGCGTCGAGAAGATTCCGGCGGGACCACTGGTCGTCGCCTCGAAGCACCAGTCGTTCTGGGAGACCTTTGCGCTGGTGCGCTTCTTCGAGCATCCGCTGTTCATCCTCAAGCGCGAGCTGATGATGATCCCGGTGTTCGGCTGGTATTTGAAGAAAGTGGGGATGATCTCGGTCGAACGCGGCGGCGGACCGCGCTCGCTGATCAAGACGCTGAAGCGCGCCGCGGCCGAGGTGAAGCTCGGCCGGCAACTCGTGATCTTCCCGGAAGGCACCCGCACCGCGCCGGGCGCCGCGCCGAATTACAAGGCCGGCGTCGCGCAGATCTATGCCGAGAGCGGCGTACCGTGCCTGCCGATCGCGCTCAATTCCGGGCTGTTCTGGCCGCGCCGCACCTTCATGCGTTATCCCGGCACGCTGGTGGTCGAATTCCTCGATCCGCTGCCGCCGGGCCTGCCGCGCGACGAATTCATGACCCGCCTGCGTGAGGCGATCGAGACCGCCACCGCCCGCATCGTCGACGCCGGCCGCGCCGAGCAGGCGAAATTGTTCGGCGGCCTGCCGGGTGAGGCCAAGGGGTAGGGGCAGACCTGTCAACGTTCAGCGTTTGCAACGCGTGCCTGCATCGCAAGAGCCGCGCACCTCATGAGCCGGATCGTTGCTCGACCGGCTCCACCAGTTGCTCCAGCAATAGTCTCGCATCCCGCAGGACAGGCGTATCGAGCCCTTCGGTAAACCAGTCGTAGATCGGTGCGAGCAGATCGCGCGCCTGCGGATGTCTCGCTTGGCCGTGCCAGAGGCGCGCGAGGCTGGTAGCCGCGCGGAGCTCCCATAGTTTGGTGCCGCGATGGCGTGCGATGTCGATGGCTTGCCGGAAGCTCGCTTCCGCTCGCGCGGTATCGCCGAGATCGACCAGCAGCTCACCGCGGATGCGATGCAGATCCGCTTCGGCCCAGCGTTCTCCGGTCGCCTCCATTTCATGTGCGGCCTTTTCCAGCTGTTCCAGGCCGGCGCTCGGAAGACCGGCTTTCCGAAGCGCCTCGGCGAACGACATGAACCAGGTCGGCTTGTACAGGAAGTGGCGCTCGGCGCGCAGTTCCGCGGTGAACTCGGTCTCGAGGCCGTCCGGCGCGCACCGGCCAAGCGCGATCAGATAGCAGGCGCGATGCCACTTGGCGAACTTCTCGAACTCCGAGAAGAACCCATGCTGCGTGCAGTATGCCTCCAGCTTCGAGAACCGATCGAGCAGGACCGCGGGATCGGTCTCGGTATGCGCGTCGCAGACGGCGACGTTGGCAAAGATGACGACGGAGGTGGCGGCGCGGTCGACGTCGCGCGCCCGCGCCAGCGCCTCGTCGCGACGCGTGCGCGCCTGATCCAGATATCCGAGATAGGTCAGCGATCCCATGCTGACCGAGAGCAGCACCGCTTGAACGTCGATCATCCAGTGGCCGGGCAGAAGCGCCGGATCGAGCAGACGAAGTGCCTCGTCGGCGTCGGCCCGAGCCGTTGCGAAATCGCCCAACCACAATCCGCTCTGCCCCCGCAAATAATGCGCCACGGACGCGATGGCATTGGACGTCCAGCGCCGGGCAGGCGAAGCCGGGTCCTGCCAGCTCGCACCGAGATCGAGGAGTTCGTCGGAAAGCCGGTATGCGGCGCGCGGCTCGCCGCCGTACAGACGATTGACGGACTGGCAGGTGAGGATGGTGGGGAGCTCGTCCGGTTGCTTCCGGCCTGCACAGAGCTCGCGGGCACGGTCAAAGGCCTCACCTGCCGAAGCGTGGCCTCCGCCGCGCGTGCCGAACCAGGCCGAGCCGAGCGCGATCTGCAATCGCAGCTCGTGCCGGCGGCGTTCGGGTCCCTCGGGCAGTGCCGGAAGCAGGCTCAGCGCCCTGAGCAGCTGGGCCTCTGCCTCCGTCATGGCCCCGTGCGCGACCGCCTGCTGCCCGGCCTGCCGCAGGTAGCCGACCGCCTTTTCCGTCAAACCTGCCTCTTCGCTGTGATGGGCGAGCAATGCCGGATGGGTCGCTATCGTATCCGGAAACTGCTCTTCCAGCGTCTTCGTGATCCGGGCGTGCAGGAGCTGGCGCTGGCTGCGCGACAACGTCCCGTAGGCCGCGTCCTGCACCAGGGCGTGCTTGAAGGTGTATTCCGCGTCGGGAGCAACTCCGCGCCGGAAGATCAGCCCGGCATTCACCAGTCGCACCAGGGCATCGCCGAGTTGATGCTGTGGCATCCCGGCAACCGCGGCAATCAGCTCGTGAGAGAACGAGCGGCCAAGCGCGGCGCCGATCTGCACGACTTCATGGGTTTCAGGCAGACGATCAAGCCGCGCCAGGAGCGAGGCCTGCAAGGTCGACGGGATCGCCAGCGGGACGGCGTGCGCGACCGCGCTGCCGCGGCCGCCTGCCTCGTCGAGAATGCCGCTCTCAATGATGGATTTGGTCAGCTCCTCAACGAACAGCGGCACGCCATCGGTGCGATCGATGATCTGTTCGAGGATCTCCTGCGGCAACGCCCGGCCGCCGGTCAGCGCCGCGACCATTTCCGCGCGCCGGGCGGGCGGCAGACGGCTCAGCGCCAGCAGGGCGACCTGCGGACGACCGATCCAGGGTGGCACGAACTCCGGCCGGAACGTGATGATGAGCAGGACCGGGATGGTCGATACCCGCTCGACCATCAAGTCCAGCAGTTCCAGCGACGTCGGGTCGATCCAATGAACATCCTCGAACACCATCAGCACCGGCGTGCGCGCGGCGAGCCCCTCGAGCCGGGCCAGCAGCGCCAGCAGCATCCTCTCCTTGCGCTTTTGCGGCGTGAGATTGAGCGGCGGATAGCGGGCGGCGGCCACCGACAGCAAGCTCGCCATCAATGGGACGGCGTCGCGGGATTCGTTCGTCGTCTGGGCGAGAATACTCTCCAGCTTTTCCAGCCGCTGCTCGTCGGTGTCGTCACGGCGAAATCCCGCAGCCCGTTCGAGCTGGCTGATGATCGGATGCAGTTCGTTGTCGCGGTGGTGCGGCGAGCAGAAATGAGGCAGCCGGGCATGCGCCTCCACCTGAAGCCGTTGCTGGAGCTCCACCGTCAGCCGTGACTTGCCGATTCCCGGCTCACCCGCCAGCAGCACCACGCAGCCTTCGCCTTGGCTGGCAAGCCGCCACCGGCGCTGCAGCAGCTCAAGCTCCTCTTCGCGTCCGATGAGCGGCGTGGTCGGCGCCCGCAGCGCTTCGAACCGGCTGTCGATGCCGCTCGGCCCCAGCACCCGGCAGGCCCGAACCAGCTCCGGGACTCCATTGAGCGCGATCTCGCCGACGTCATGGCAGTCGAACAGGTTTCCGACCAACTGGCGGGTGCTCGGTGCGATCAACACGGTGCCGGGTGCGCCAACCTTTTGCAGGCCGCCCGCAAGCTGCACCGCTTCGCCGACGATGACCTGCTGGTCCGCGCCATCGCCGGGGAGATCGCCGACAACGACCGGACCGGTCGCGATGCCGACGCGCAGCTCCAACGGTCCGGCGCTGCCGCCATCAAGCCTGGAGACCGCATCGACCAGCGAAAGACCCGCGCGGACCGCGGATTCGATATCGTGCTCGTGCGCCTGGGGATGGCCGAAACAGGCCACCATCTCGGTCCCGGACAATCTGCCCAGCACGCCACCGGCGCGAGATATGATCGGCGCGCAGCTGCGCTGATAGGCGGTAATCAGGACCTGCAGATCATCCGGATCGATTTGAGCGGCAAGCGCGCTCGTGCCGACCAGATCACAGGCCAGCACGGTGACCTGACGCCGCTCCAGGGCGCGCGGCGCGGCCGGCGCTTCAGCGTCGATCTCGTCAAGCGGCTCCGGCTCCGCCGCGCCGTCCGGGAGCGCATCCTGCCGTTGATTCCACTCGCGAAGGATCTCGCGGCGCAGCGCCTTCGTTGCGGCATCGGGATCGAGTCCCAACTCCTTTTTCAGCAGATCGGCGCAGGTGCGGTACTGACGGAGGGCCGCGCTGTGTCTTCCCTGCCGGTGATACAGCTCCATCAGTGCGCGATGAATCCGCTCCTGCAGCGGGTCGACCGTCAGCAGCCGCGCCGCGATGTGAATGCCGCGGTCGACCGAGCCGTTGGACAAATGATGGTCGAGCAGCCCCGTCATCGCTTCGCATGCCAGCTCTCGAAACCGCTCGCGTTCCGCCCGCATCCAGTTCTCGAACTCGGGAGCCGGAATCTCGAAGCCCTCGAGCAGTTCGCCGCCATAGAGGACCGCGGCCTTGTCCAGGCTGCCGATGTCCTGTCGCGTCACCAGATCAGAGAAGGCGACGACATCGCTCGTCAGCGCGGTGGGTTCGAAGCTGATCGCATCCTCGTAAGCAACCAGGGCCCGGGAATCGATCTGCGACATCGCCTTGCGCACCAGGCTGAGCGCCTGCCGCAAACTGTCGCGCGCCTGAACCTCGTTGCGGTTGCCCCAGAGCAGCGCGGCCAGTTTTGGCCGTGCCTGCGCCTGGCCCGGGTGGAGCGCGAGATAGGCCAGCAATGCGCAGGCCTTCTTGGTCGACAGCGGGATCGGCTCCCCGCTTTCGGTCTGGAGCCTGAAACCACCCAGCAGTTCGAGATTGACCTTCGCCATAGCGGTCGCACGCGAGCTGAGGGCGCCAACCGGCGCCCGGCCGATGATTTTGCGCTTCTATCACGTTTGGAACCACAGGTCGATTGCGGTGCAGCGGTAGCGTGTTTTGGGACCGGAAGGCGCCGCGGAGGCCCCGCAACCCGGCCCGACGGAGGACGGCATGCGCAGGCTTGGCTTGATCGTGCGAGCAGCACTCATCCTGCTCAGCATTCTCGGCACCGGGGGCTTGATATTGCCAATCATTGACGAGTTGGGACTCCCTGAGGATTGAGGAGATACCACCATGAGCATTGCAACGGAGCTCGGACGGACGACCGCATCGACACCGCAAATCTCGAATTTGATCTGGAGATCGTGGACGGCACTGCGTGCCTATCAGGAGGGACAAAGGTTGCGCAGGAGTCTGTCGCGACTGAGCGATTGGGAGCTCCAGGACATGGGAATCTCGCGCGGCGAGATCGATTACGTCGCCGACAATCGTTCAATCGATCCGCGCGGTGCCGTCGGTCCGCCCTGAGACGAGCCGTGAGAGGATCGTGTCATGCGGCCGAACAAGTTTGACCCGGCTGAGCTCGAACAGTCGCTGTCGCCGTTTCGAGTTCGGCCTGGTTGGTATGACGAATACTGGTTGAAGCCGGAGCCGGCCTCCGGCTCCGCCCGAGCACGAAGGCGCCGTTCGCGCCTCCTTCTGCATTCGACCCTCTACGCAGCGATCGCATCGGTGTTCGTCTACATGTCCGGTTCACTTCTCCGATGAGGCGATGTGAACGGACAGCACGTGCTCGCCGCATCACGAATGGACTGACCGGCACGTCCGTTGCGGTGGAGATCCAGACGCGGTGTCCTGATATTCGCGCGCCGCGTTGCGCGGTTGATAGTGCGAGCGCTAGCCGCGCTTTCTCTGCCGCGCGTCGTGGTGCCGTAGCGCATCGACGATCACCTTGAATGCAGCCGAGTTCTGCCGGGACGTCGGGTAGTAGATGTAGTAGCCGTCGAACTCCGGCGACCAGTCGTCGAGCACGACAACCAACTCACCCGACCGGACGTGCTGCGCAGCCATGTCTTCGGGAAGGTAGGCAATGCCGAAGCCCTTCACGGCGGCATCGATCATGGCGCGCGAGTCGTTGAAGGTCATTTGCCCCTCGACGCGCACCCGGAGTTCAGCGCCATTCTTGGCGAATTCCCACACATAGTGACCGACCGCTACCAGGCGCCGCTTGATGCAGACATGGTTGACGAGGTCCTGTGGACGCTTGGGTCTGGGATGTTCCCTCAGATAAGCGGGCGAAGCGACCGCGACCAGCCGCCAATCGGGGCCGATGCGCACCGCGACCATATCCTTCTCCACGCTCTCGCCGAGCCGGACTCCGGCATCGAAGCCGTCCTTGACGATGTTGCGGAATCCCGTGTCGAGGCTGAACTCGACCTTGATATCCGGATATCTCTTCAGGACGGGCGACAGCTTCGGCCAGACGGCGGTTTGCAGCGCGTGGTCCGAGAGCGTGATCCGGATGGTGCCCGATGGCGTGTCGCGCAGCGACATCAGCGCCGCGATGTCGCGCTCGATCTCCTCGATCCGCGGCGCAAGCGATTGCTGAAGGCGCTCGCCCGCCTCGGTAAGGCCGACGCTGCGCGTCGTGCGCGTGAGAAGCCGCAGCCCCATCTGCATTTCGAGGCGCTTGATCGTGTGGCTGAGCGTCGACTGCACGACGCCGAGCTTGGCTGCGGCCTTGGTGAAGCTGTGCTCGCGCGCGACCGCCACGAAGGCCAGTAAGTCGTTGAAATCCTGGCTTGCCATAGTGTTCAGTATTCATGGCCCAGGTCGATTAATGCAAGCGAATTATAGCGACTAATCGAACACGGTGCCGGGCTCTATGTCTTGCCGTGAACAGCGCCTGCTTGGCGCCTCCCTGAACTTGGATGCCCGATGGACGCCACAATCGATCAAAAGACAACGCAACCGATGACCGCGTGGAGCGCTGTCTTCGCGCTGGCCCTCTGCGCCTCGACCCTCGTTGCAACCGAGTGGATGCCGGTGAGCTTGCTCACGCCCATTGCAGCAGGGCTTGATTTGACTGAAGGGCAAGCCGGGCAAGCTATTTCCGTGTCCGGCTTCTTCGCCATCCTGACCAGCCTTTTCATCTCGGCGGCCACGCGTGGCGCCGATCGCCGGGCCGTCCTGCTGTGGCTGACCAGCGCCATGCTGATCTCCGGCGTCGTTGTCGCGTTCGCGCCCACTTATACGATTTTCATGGCCGGGCGTGCGCTCGTCGGCATGGTCGTTGGAGGCTTTTGGTCGATGTCCGCCGCAACGATGATCCGCATCGTACCAGCCGCCGCTGTGCCGCGCGCGCTCGCGATCCTCAATGGCGGCAATGCGCTCGCGACGACGATTGCCGCGCCTCTTGGCAGCTTTCTTGGCCAGTATATCGGTTGGCGCGGCGCGTTCTTTTGCGTCGTGCCGATCGCGGCGCTGACGCTGCTCTGGCAATTCGTCACGCTTCCCAGAATGCCGAGCCATGAACGGACGAGCGCGACGGCGGCATTCAAGGTGCTGCGCCGGCCTGGAGTGCCCTACGGCATGTTCGCGGCGGCGCTGTTCTTCCTCGGGCAGTTCGCGCTCTTCACCTATTTGCGGCCATTCTTCGAAACGGTCACGCGCGTCGACGTCACGACTATTTCGGCACTGCTGCTCGTAATGGGCGTTGCCGGTCTTGTCGGCACGACCCTGATCGGCCTTGTCATCCGCGACCGCCTTTACACGTTCCTTGTCTTGATGCCGTTCGCAATGGCCGTGATTGCCGTTGCCCTCACGGCATTGGGCCGTTCGCTTGGCGCGACGACGGCGCTGATGTTCCTGTGGGGCTTCATCGGCACGGCGGCGCCCGTCGGCTGGTTTACCTGGTTGAGCGAGGCCTTGCCCGATGACGCTGAAGCAGGCGGCGGCTTGATGGTCGCGGTGATCCAACTGGCCATCACGGCAGGTGCCGCGGGTGGTGGCATTCTATTCGATAGCAGCGGCTATCGCGCCACGTTCCTGTTCAGCGCCGTCATCCTCGTCCTCGCGTCGCTCGTGATCCTGGTCGGGGCGCTTCGCCGCAAGGCAAGAGCCGACGGGGAGTGCGCTTCCTGCTCGACGGCCCGGCGCCCGTCCGGCGTTTCTTGCCCGACCTGATGGACCGGGTGCTCAAGGGGCGCATCCAGCCCGGCAAGGTCTTCGATCTGACGCTGCCGATCGATCAGATGGCGGAGGGCTACCGTGCAATGGACGAGCGTCGCGCGATCAAGACGCTCCTCACCGTGTGACAGCTTGTTGCACCTCTCCCCGCGGGAGAGAGGTGCAGGCCACGCGCTTGCTCACCGCATCACGAACGGATTCGCCGGCACGTCCGTTGCAGTGGAAATCCACACGCTCTTGGTCTCCTGATATTCGCGCACCGCGTCGATGCCGCTCTCGCGGCCGACGCCGGAGAACTTCATGCCGCCGAACGGCATCATGTAGCTGATGGCGCGATACGTGTTCACCCACACGGTGCCGGCGCGCAGCTGCTTCGGCACGCGGATGGCGCGGGCGAGATCCTTGGTCCAGATCCCGGCGGCGAGGCCGTAGATCGTGTCGTTGGCGATCCGGATGGCGTCTTCCTCGGTGTCGAAGGAGATGATCGACAGCACCGGCCCGAACACCTCCTCGCGCGCGATCCGCATGGTGTTGTCGACATCGGTGAAGATGGTCGGCTCGACGAATTGCCCGCCCTTGATGCCGTCGCCGGATGCGGGCTTGCCGCCGAGCAGGCAGCGCGCGCCTTCGGCTTTTGCGATGTCGATGTAGTCGAGCACCTTCTTGTACTGCGCGGGCGTCGTGATCGGGCCGACATTGGTGTCGGACTGCATGGGATCGCCGATCTTGGCGGACTGTGCGAGCTCCAGCACGCGGGCGACGAACTTCTCCTTGATCGAGCTCTGCACCAGAAGGCGCGATCCGGCGATGCAGGTCTGCCCCGTCGCGGCGAAGATGCCGGAGATCGCGCCGGCCGCGGCCGCCGTGAGGTCGGCATCCTCGAACACGATATTGGGCGACTTGCCGCCGAGCTCGAGCGAGACCCGCTTCAGGCTCTTGGCCGCGGTCTCGTAGACCCTGGCGCCTGTCGTATCCGATCCCGTGAAGGTGATCTTGGCGACGCCGGGATGCGAGATCAGCGCCGAGCCTGCCTCGGGACCGAACCCGGTCACGACGTTGAAGATGCCGTCGGGAATCCCGGCCTCTTTTGTCAGCGCGGCGAATTCCAGCGTGCTGGCCGAGGTGAATTCCGACGGCTTGACGACGACGGCGCAGCCGGCGGCGAGCGCGGCGGCGCATTTCCAGGCCACGAACAGCAGCGGTGAATTCCAGGCGGTCAGCGCCGCGACGACGCCGACCGGCTCATGCGTCGTGTAAGCGAAGGTCTCCGCCTTGTCGATCGGCACCAGGCCGCCCTCGAGCTTGTCGACGAGGCCGCCGAAATACCACCACCATTCCGGATGGTAGCGGAGCTGGCCCAGCATCTCGGCCATCAGCTTGCCGTTGTCGCGCACCTCGATCTCGGCGAGACGCTCGGCATTGGCGGCGACGAGGTCGCCGAGCTTGCGCATCGCCTTGCCGCGCGCGGACGCCGTCATCTTCGCCCACGGGCCGTTCCACATCGCCTCATTGGCGGCCTTCACCGCCTTGTCGGCGTCGGCGGCCGTGCCGCGCGGAATCTTCGCCCAGGCCTCGCCGCGATAGGGATCGATCGATTCGAACCACTCGCCATTGGCGGGGTCGACATACTGGCCGTTGATGTAGAGCTGATAGGTCTTCATGGGACGCTCCCGCACGATGGTTCTGGTTGACCTGAAGCTATCACGCCTTGCGCGACGCCGTCATAACGCGGCTGCGTGAACGGGGTTGCTCGGGCGTCAGGCGCGCGGTGCGGCAAGCTCGGCCGCGATGATCGCGCCGAGCGCCATGTCGCTCTGCTGGCCGAAGCCGTGATGCACGATATTGCCGTCGCGGCCGATCAGGATGCTGGTCGGGGTTCCTTGCATGCCGTAGCGCTGCATGGTGACGGGGATCGGCGTGCCGTCGCCGGCCTCATCGACGCCGATCGGGAAGGTCAGCCGGTATTCGTGGATGAAGGCTTCCAGCGACACCTCCGTCATTGCCACGTGGTGCTCGAATACGGTGTGCAGCCCGATCACCTGCAGGTCGGAATGTTTGAACAGCTCGAACGCGCGCTGGGTCTGCGGGGTACCGTGCGCGACGCAGCCGGGGCACAGCATCTGGAACGCGTGCAGCAGCACCGGGCGGCCGCGCAGCGCGGCCAGGGTCAGGGGTTCACTGTTGAACCAGCGCGACGCGGCGATTTCAGGTGCTGGAGTCACAAATCAGTCTCCTTGCGTCCGCCCACGGCGCGAGGTTGGCAAGATCGGCGCGGGCCTGTCAACGGCTGGCGGCGCTTGCCGCAGCCCGCCTTGCGCGGCGTGCCGCGCGGCGGCGCTGGGTCCAGAGCCGCGCGCGGTCGAGATAGAGATAGACCACCGGTGTGGTGTAGAGCGTCAGGATCTGGCTCAGGATCAGCCCGCCGAAGATCGCGATGCCGAGCGGCTGGCGCAGCTCGCTGCCCTCGCCGAGGCCGATCATCAGCGGCACCGCGCCGAACAGCGCGGCGAGCGTCGTCATCATGATCGGGCGGAAGCGCATCAGGCAGGCTTCGTAGATCGCGTCGCGCGACGACAGCCCGCGCTGGCGCTCGGCGTCGAGTGCGAAGTCGATCATCATGATCGCGTTCTTCTTGACGATGCCGACCAAGAGGATCACACCGATCATGCCGATGATGTCGAAATCGGTGTGCGACAGCATCAAGGCCGCCACCGCGCCGACACCGGCCGAGGGCAAGGTGGAGAGGATGGTCAGCGGGTGGATGTAGCTCTCGTAGAGCATCCCGAGCGAGATGTAGATCGTCGCCAGCGCGGCGAGAATCAGGAACAGCTCGTTCGCCAGCGCCTGCTGGAAGATCTTAGCCGAGCCCGCGAAGCCGCCATTGATGCCGGCCGGCATGTTGATCGCGTGCATCGCGTTCTCGATCGTTGTGGTCGCGGTGCTCAGCGAGACGCCCGGCGGCAGGTTGAACGAGATGGTGCTGGAAACCAGCAGGTCCTGGTGGTTGACCGAGAGCGGCGTCTCGCCATGCTCGAAGCGGGCGACGCTCGACAGCGGGATCATCGTCTCGGCGCTGGTCGAGACCGCGGTGCCGGTCGAGGCGACGCCCTTGCCGGTGGCGCCGATCGAATTGGTCGCCTGGTTGCGCACCACGTTGGCGGCGACCGAGCTGACCGAGCTCTTATGCGACGACGAGGCCACCGTTCCGGCCACCGCATTGGTGCTCTGCGTACCGGTCGCCGATCCGCCCGAGGTCGAGATGTAGACCTGCTTCAGCGTCTCCGGATCCTGCGAGAAGCGCGGCGCGACTTCCATGATCACGTGATACTGGTTGCGCGCGACGAAGATGGTCGAGACCTGGCGCTGTCCGAAGGCGTCATAGAGCGTGTTGTCGAGCTGGCTGACCGTGATGCCGAGCCGGGAGGCGGTGTCGCGGTCGATGACAAGATTGGCCTGCAGCGCCCTGTTCTGCTGGTCGCTGTTGACGTCGGCGAGCGTCGGCTCCTTCTGCAATGCGGCGACGAGCTTCGGCGTCCACTCGTTCAGCTCCTCGAAGGTCGAGCCCTTCAGCGTGTATTGATACGCCGCATTGCCTGAGCGTCCGCCGGCGCCGAGATCGCCGATCGATTGCAGGAACAGGGTGGCGCCGGCGACGCTTGCCAACGGCTCGCGCAGCCGCTCGATCACCTTGTCGGCGCGCAGATTGCGCTCGTTCATCGGCTTCAGCGAGGCGAACACGGTGCCGGTATTGGTGCCGCCGGGGCCGACACCGCCGCCGCCGGTGAAGCCGACCGCGGTATCGACCGCCGGATCCGACTTCACGATGTCGATGAACTGGGTCAGCTTCTGCTGCATCAGCTGGAACGAAGTGCTCTGGTCGGCCTGGATCGAGCCGACCAAGAGCCCGGTATCCTGCTGCGGCACGAAGCCCTTGGGCACGACCCTGTAGAGATGGAAGTTCAAATAGAGCGTCGAGCCCAGGATCAGCATCACCAAAAGCGGATGGCGCAGCGCAAGGCCGAGCGTCGCGCGGTAGCCGCCCAGCATCAGCTCGAACACGCGCTCGCTGATCCGGTAGATCCGGCCATGCGGCTGGTCCTCCTGCTTGCGCAGCAGCACCGAGCACATCATCGGCGTCGTGGTCAGCGAGACCACCAGCGAGATCACGATCGCGATCGTGATCGTCATGGCGAATTCGCGGAACAGGCGGCCGACCAGCCCGCCCATCAGGAGGATCGGCACGAACACCGCGACCAGCGACACGCTCATCGACAGCACGGTGAAGCCGACCTCGCGGGTGCCGAGCAGCGTGGCCTCCATGCGTGACAGCCCGGCATCCATGTGGCGGGTGATGTTCTCCAGCACCACGATGGCGTCGTCAACCACGAAGCCGGTCGCCACCGTCAGCGCCATCAGCGAGAAGATGTCGAGCGTGTAGCCGAGCAGGTACATCACGGCGAAGGTCGCGATCAGCGACACGCCGACCGCCACCACCGGCACCAGCGTCGCCCGCGCATTGCGCAGGAACGCGAACACCACCAGGATCACCAGGGCGACCGCGATCAACAGCGTGATCTCGACGTCGTGCAGCGAGGCCCGGATCGTCTTCGAGCGATCCATCGCCAGCGTGATGTCGATCGCGGGCGACACCGAGGCCTTCAGCTGCGGCATCAGCCCCTTCACGTTGTCGACCATCTTGATGATATTGGCGCCCGGCTGCCGGTACACGATCATCACGACGGCCGGCTTGCCGTTGGCGAGGCCGAGCGTGCGGACATTCTCGACGGAATCGATCACGTCACCGACGTCGGTCAGCCGCACCGCGGCGCCGTTGCGATAGGCGACGACCAGCGGCCTGTAATCGGCCGCCTTGCGGGCCTGGTCGTTGGCGTAGATCTGGTAGCGCTGGTCGCCGACGTCGATGCCGCCCTTCGGGCTGTGCGCATTGGCGCTCGACAGCGCGGCGCGGACGTCCTCGAGCCCGATGCCGTATTTGTAGAGCGCCGGCGGGATCAGCTCGACGCGCACCGCGGGCAGCGACCCGCCGCCGACCGAGACTTCGCCGACGCCCTCGACCTGCGACAGCTTCTGCGCCAGCACGGTCGACGCGGCGTCATAGAGCTCGGCGGGCGTCAGCGTGTCCGAGGTCAGGGTGTAGATCAGGATCGGCGCCGAGGCCGGGTTGAACTTGCGGTAGGTCGGATTGGCGCGGAGGTTGGTCGGCAGGTCGGCGCGGGCCGCGTTGATCGCCGCCTGCACGTCGCGCGCGGCGCCGTTGATGTCGCGGTCGATGTCGAATTGCAGCGTGATGCGGGCGGAGCCGAGCGAGGACACCGAGGTCATTTCGGTGACGCTGGCGATCTGGCCGAGGTGACGTTCCAGCGGGCTCGCCACCGTGGCGGCGACGTCGGCCGGGCTCGCGCCGGGCAGGGTCGCCTGCACCATGATGGTCGGGATGTCGACGTCGGGCAGCGGCGACACCGGCAGCTTGAAGAATGCGATGACGCCCGCCACGACAAGTCCAAGCGACAGCAGCGTGGTGCCGACCGGCCGGCGGACAAAGGGGGCGGAGAGGTTCATTGCATCAGCGAGCGACGTTTGCGGATGAGCTTCTATCCGTCCGCGCCGCGATGCAAAAGCCTAAATGTCACAGGGCGCTGCCATACGGCCGCCGCGATTTGTCGGATCGCAACAAGGCGGCATCGGATTTGCGGCCCGGTCCGTCGGCGCCGTTCAGCCCGCCTCCGGTCCGGCGTCCTTCTTGGCCCGGAGCGCGCCGCGTTCGAGCAGCCAGGCCGCGACCTCGCGATGTTCCGCTTGCTCCGCGATGTCGAGTGGCGTCTGCCCGGACCACGGAGCGGGCCAGTGGAGGTCGGCGCCGCGCTCGAGCAGATATTTTGCGGCGGCGAGTTGTCCGCCATGGCAGGCGTTCCAGAACGGTCCTGACAGCTGTTCGGCCGGGAGCGGCGTGGTCTCGAGCCGGCGGACGATCTCCGGCATCATGCCCAGCGCCGCCTCGTGCCACAGCTGTGTCTGCGCGCCCCGTTCGGCGAGCCGCCGTGCTGCCGCCCATTGGCCGTAGCCGACCGCCGACGACAGCGGCGGACCGCCGTCGATCGACGAGCCCTCATGCTCGATATCGGCGCCGGCATCGAGCAGCGCATCGACCAGCGCGACATCGTCATTGCTGGCGGCCCAGTGCAGCGGAGTTTCGCGATGCCACATTGCGACCGCCGGCGCGTCGAGATCGGCACCGGCTGCAGCCAGGATCTGCACGATCGCCGCCGCATTGGGGTTGTCACCCGGCCAGTCGGCGAACAGATGCAGCGGGCTCCGTCCGCCGCCCTTCGCATCCACGACGACGCAGCCGGCAAGTTCGGGGTGCGACGCGAGCAGCGCGCGGAGGCGCTCGGCCTCACCGGCCTTGAGAGCTGCCGTCAGCTCGACGGCAAGCGGGTCATCGCTTCGCAATCTCGGCATGTCGGTGGTCATCGTCTGCCTCTCGCAATCCCGCACGCCGCCGTCCGGACTACTTCGCGGCATTCTGGCTCGCCCCGACGAAGTAAAAATCCTCGCTGCCCGGAACCGAGCCATAGCTGAAAGGCTGCTGCCGCCGATCCGTCGCGGCCATGACGTCGTCGCGCACCAGGTCGAACAGCTTGCGGATCTCGATCCGGGGCGTCTCGATGCGCTTGATCAGGGCCGTCACGAACGGGCTGTGGCCGTCGTCGCCGTCGAGCGCGACCTGGCCGTGCTTGGCGGCGTAGACGACCAGTGTTCCGCTGTCGGGTTCGACCTGGGCCAATCCCCGCCCGATGGAACGCGACGCGACGGTCCGCTTGATCTGGTTGGCGAAGGGATTGTCGCGGCAGGCATCGAGAATGACGAGGTGCAGCTTGCGCGCACCCTCGGTGGCGCCCATCACCTGCGCCAGGGCGACGGCCTCGAACGGCACGTCGCGGTCGGTCGCGAGCTTCGCGTCGACCGGTACCAGATAGTTCTCGCCCGCCATCTCCATGCCGTGCCCGGCATAATAGATCACGGCCCAGTCGGCGCCGTCGGCTGCGTTGGCAAATGACTTGAGAGCTTCGACCAGGCCGTCGCGCGTGGCGTCGGTGACGAGGCGGACGTCCTGGAAGCCCACGGCGCGCAGCGTACCGGCAATCGCAGCGGCGTCCTGGCCGGGATTCGGCAGCACCGGCACCGAGCGATATTTTGAGTTGCCGACGACGAGGGCGACGCGCTTCTCAGACGTCGTTGCCTTCTGGCCCGCGCCGACCGGCGGGATCGGCACGGCCGCGGCGAGCGCGGGCGCTGGCTTGGCCGCACTGTGATCCGCGACCACGCTCTTGTCCGTGGTGGCGACCTTGTCCAGCCGTTGCAGGCCGTCCCTCGCGACGCGCTGGCCCTGTGTGCGGTCGAGCTGATCGAGGCCGATGACGTCGAGTTCTCGTCGGCGAGACCGCGCCGCGCGTAGTTCAGCGCGCCTTGTGCGTTGAGTTGCGTGGCGTGGTTGTAGTCGCGGATGGCCCGATCGAGGTCGCCCTTGCTCGCCAGCGTCAGGCCGCGCAGCGAGTAGAACTCGGATTGGTCGTCCTTGATGGCGATCGCGCGTTCGACGTCGCGCGCGGCATTGTCGATGTCGCCGGCGCTGATCTCGACGACGGCACGGCAATAATATGGGCCGCCTGCGCGCGGCGCGAGCTTGATCGCTTGCTGGCAATGCAGCGCCGCGAGCCGGTCCTTGCCGCGGAAATCATAGACCAGCGCGCGATTGACATAGGCGTACCACGAGTTCGGATCGAGCTCGATCGACTTGCCGTAATCGGCAAGCGCCCGATCATAGTCACCGGTGGCAACGAACAGCTCGGCGCGATTGTTGAACCAGCCGGCGCTGAACGGGCCGGCGGGCTTCAGCCGGATCGCCTGGTCGAAGTCGCTCAGCGCGCGGTCATAGTCCTGGTTCTGCAGGAACACCTTGGCGCGCTGGCCATAGGAGGGCGCGAACGACGGATTGATCGCGATCGACTGATCGTAGTCCGCCTTGGCTTTCTCCAGATCGCCCTTGTTATGCCAGGCAAGCGCGCGGTTGTAATAGGTGATCGAAAGGTCGCGCCCCCGGGGATTGGCCGCAATCAGGCGGGTGCAGGCAGGGATCGCGAGCTCCGGGCGCGGATCCTTGGCGTCGCACGCTGCGCCATCCTCTCGCAGCCCGGCATGAGATGGTGAATTCAGCAGCAACAGCAGGCCGATCGCGGCGAGTCTGGGCAACGAGGGGCGCATTCCAGTCATTCCATTCCAGCGACCGGAAATGGAGACCACAATGTTGTTCGCGCCGTGGCAAAAATCCGCGAGCGAGGTTCCGCGCTCAGGCCGGGTCGAGCCCGCCCGCTGCGCGTGCATCCCGATGCAGCGGGCCGGAATCATGCAGCATCGCCGCGAGCTGGTGCAGCTGGGCATCGCGAAAACCCTGCTTCTCGATCGCGGCCACCGTCGACAGCACATAGTCGCGGTTGTTGCCGGAGCGGCCATGGCCCTGCAGCACCAGGCGCAGCTGCTCGGCCAGCGACAGCCGCCCGGCATATTGCACATGGCCGCGATCGACCACATAGGCCAGCGCCGAGACCCGGTCGCGCGCCGCGTTCTCCAGCCACACCGAGCGCATCACCTCGCGATAGACATTGGTGGTCTGCTCGCGCGACCGCAGATAGGCGACGGTGTCATGGCGCAGGCGGGCATCGACGCGGAACGCGATGCCGCGGCAGGCGCCGCCGCGGTCGAGCCCGAGCACCAGGCCCGGCTTCTCCGGCGTGCCGCGGTGGTCGAACGAATAGACGCAGAGCGCGCGATGCTCGCCGATCAGCCGCGCCGGCACCTGCTCCAGGAACTCGAAGCCCGGCTTCCACATCAGCGAGCCGTAGCCGAACACCCAGAGGTCGCCGTCGGTTTCGGAATGGGGGGGATTTACTGACATCGCGCAGATGGGCTACCAGAACGGGCCGCCGAAGCGAAGCAGATTCCGTGATGTTTCCAAGGGTTGCGCAGGGCTTGGTCAAGGGTTGTTCGAGCCGCGCAGCCGCTTAGATTCTGACAAATTCGCGCTCCAAAGGACGCCGCATGTCCGATTTGACTTCCGCCCCTCGCCGCCGCTCGCGGTTCGGCCTCTATGCCGTCCCCGTCGCGGTCCTGATCGCCGCGGTGCTGTGGAGCGGCTTCTGGTTCTTCGCCGCCTCGCAGGTCGGGGTGCAGGCCGATGCCTGGCGCGCGCAGGAGGCGAAGGCCGGCCGGGTCTATGATTGCGGCAAGCGCTCGGTGGCGGGTTACCCGTTCCGGTTCGAAGTCCGCTGCGAAGAGCCCAGCGTGATGCTGGTGTCACAGACCGCCTCGCCGCAGATGGCGTTCGTGGCGCGGCTCGCCGAGATCCTGGTCGTGGCGCAGATCTATGATCCCAAGCTCGTGATCGCGGAGTTCAAGGGCCCGGCCACGGTCGCCGAGCGCAACGCGCAGCCGACGCTGCAGGTCGACTGGCGGCTCGGCCGCAGCAGCGTGGTCGGCCTGCCGGCGGTGCCGCAGCGCGCCTCGCTGGTGTTTGACGATCTCGCCATCGACCGCACCGGCGGTCCCGCGCCGACGCCGCTGATGCGTGTCAATCATATCGAGCTGCACGGCAGGCAGGTCGACGGTTCGGCGCCGGACAGCCCCGCGATCGAGACCGTGCTGCAGATCAATGGCGGCACCTTGCAGGAGGTGCATCCGCTGCTCACCCAGCCGTTCAATGCCGACATCCATGCGCGGCTGAACGGCTTGAAGGATTTCTCGCCAAAACCGTGGCCGGATCGTTTCCGCGAAATCCAGGCGGCGGGCGGCAGCGTCGAGATCCAGCAGTCGCGGATCGAGCAGGGCGATGTGCTGTCGGTCGCGGCCGGCACGCTGCGCCTCAACGCGCAGGGCCGCATCGAGGGCGAGCTGCAGATGACGGTCGCCGGCCTCGACCGCGTCATCCCCGCGCTCGGCATCGACAAGATGCTCGAGGACGGCGTGCCGCAGTCGACGCTCGATCGCGTCGCCCCCGGTGTGAAGAGCCAGGACCTCAGCAATCTCTTTGGCGCGCTGGATCGCGCGATCCCCGGCCTCGGCAAGGTGATCAAGCAGAATGCCAATGCCGGCATTTCCGCCGGCATCAACTCGCTCGGCACCGAGGCCACGCTCGAAGGCAAGAAGGCGCGCAGCTTCCCGCTGCGCTTCGCCGACGGCGCGGTGTTTCTGGGCCCGCTGAAAGTCGGGCAGATCCCGCCGCTGTTATGAGCGTTTTCTGATCGATACTTGGGAGATGCTGTGCCTTTGCGTCAGAAGTTGAAGTTCTTCTCCTTCAACTGCTCACATGCACCGTCGAGCCCCGGAAATATCGATCCTGCGGTGATACCCATCAGACCCAATTCCTGGATGATCCGCGGACGCTCGGAAACAGGTAAGTCGATTACCTCGAGATACGTCTTGTGACGCTGGAGCTCATTGAACGCGATGAATTCCTCGATGTCATCGACGTTTGCAATGGTGGAAAGTGCCTGCTGCGGGACCATTCGGGGATTGTTGATCGCTAAGGGACTGAGAAGAGAAAAATGAGGCAAAGTGCCGGTCACGAGCGGTGATCTTGGGATGTCCCTAACCCACTCTCGCTGATCGAACACGAAGATGCGCGCGTACTCACCTGCGGTTCGCCTCTTACGGAATGCGAAGTACGTGGCAATAAACGGTGAGTACGTCCAGTCCAAGAGAGGTGTCGGATAGCCGTGGTGTTGTACAAGGCTATAGAAAGCCCCGTTCTCTAACTCGTCTCTCAGATTAAAATGGTGTTGTGTTAAGCTGCTAAGGTGAGCATGAAGCTGTGAGATATCTTGATTCACAAACTTGAAGAGATTGGCCCGGCCTGAGCGATGGAAGAACGTACGTAGTCGCCACTCGCTGCTTTCTTGTCCTCTAAAGACGTAACGGTTGGGCTCTAGAGCAAGTGCATACTCCTTAAATGCGCTCCAGTCGCCAATTTTCGTGATTGGCTTCCGGTCCGGCGGTCTGCTCGCGTCCGATCGTCTAAGATGTGCCTTTCCTGATCCCGACGATGCGCTGGTGAAGTCAACAACGAGGACGTTATTCGTCTCATCGCACGACCACACAGTGTCGATTGCCGGATCGAGCGTAACATTAGGATAATGCTGCTTTACTGCGCTCCACGGAACAAGGACACCATGTTGTAGGTCGATGGCGTCCGTCATGATCCGCAAGGAGAAGTTATCCGATTTGTCGGTCGTCCTCACTGCACCAGCGATTGGCGGGTAGGTCGGATCGCTCGGAAAGACGTAAGCCATTCCTTCAAAATGGTCGCCGAGATCGTCAAGTTCGATCGTGACAGCGCCTTCCGTTGTACCTCGATATGAACCCAGCCACTGTCCTCGCATCGCGGTTATTCCAATTGTTCGGTTGCCTGTGCAACCTGAGGTAACATGACCGCGGATCAGGAGGTATCCAAATGGCAAAAACGATTGTGGATGAAGCGACTGAGATGGCAAGGCTCGTCAATATCGATCTTTCAAACATCGAGGGGTCTACTGCGTTGTCACTCGCCATCAACAAGATGGTTATTGCTGAGGTGGTAATGCAATACACATTGGTAGACGAAATGCTTGCCGAGATCATTGTCCGATATTTCTTTGATATCGAAGCCGACGTGGTCCATTTCGAGCAGGCTTGGAAAACGGATAAATTCAGAATCTTTGTCCATCATGTGCTAGATGAAACTTTCCTGCTGAAGAAGCTTAGTATTGTCCAAGCGATCTCGCCGGTGCCGCCAGAGATCACGAAGATAATCAATCGTATTAACGCAGTGCGCAACGGCCTCGCGCACAGCTTCTTTCCGGAGAATAGGAAGGAGAATAAGGGGTCAGGAAATGTGCTTTACGCTGGCGCCGATATTCGCTCGTTGGACGGCATGCGCCAATTCAAAGACGAGGCCGACCAAGCTTATCGGTACCTTTATGACCGCGTATACGCGCCAGAGTTCGGGGCCTAGACGTGGAGCGCATGCATGCAATCGAGAGTGAGCCCGCAGCTTCCCGCTGCGCTTCGCCGACGGCGCGGTGTTTTTGGGCCCGCTGAAAGTCGGCCAGATCCCGCCGCTGTTCTGAGCGAATGCGCCAGCTTTGTAGGGCGGATTAGCGTTAGCGTAATCCGCCATCTTGCACCGTGCACTGCGCGGCGGATTACGCCTTCGGCTAATCCGCCCTACGGACCGGTTTTCTCTCACGAATGCTCGAACGGGCCGACCTCGCGGATCACCTTGCAGATTTGCAGGAAGCCGCTGGCGTAGAATTCGGCGTGGCCGCGCTTCATGGTCTCGACGTGCTCCGGGTGAGTGCGCCAGGCTTCGAGCGCGTCCTCCGAGGCGAAACGAAACAGGGTGAGCTCCTCGCCATCCTCCGCCTTGAATGATTTGACCGAGAGGAAGCCCGGAAGGCGGCTGACGATCTCGTACATGCGTTCGCCGAGCCGGTTGTATTCGTCGAGCGGGGCGCGCTCGCGGAGCTTCAGGTCCCCAACGACAATGATTTCACCGATCATGTTCCGTCCTTTGTCCGTTGATGTCCATGGCGGCTTGAAAACAAGAGTCCAACGGCAATTCGAATTCGTGACCGGTTTTGTTACACGTCGCGCGAGACGGAGAGGCGGATGACGCTGCGCCAATCCCGCCCTCCGCACCGGGCGGACTCACTAATCCCTCGCGCGCGATATCGTTCGTTCCGGCAAACTATTCCCGCGGTCGCGATGAGAAAAACGTGACCGGAATATTGCGGGCCGCCGCGAATATCACTCCCCGAGTACCGCTCTTTCTCGCCTGAGGAAACAACCTCGTGTGGAGGAGAAGCGATGCGAATTCTCGGGGGAATTCTGCTCGGCAGCATGCTGCTGTCGGCAGGTCCGGCGTTGGCGGAGGACGATGCGTCCGAGCTGCGTGCGCTGAAGGCGCGGCTCAAGCAGCTCGAGCAGAAAATGGAGACGCAGGCGCGCAAGGAGGAGGCGCTGGCCGCAAGACAGAACGCAATTCAGAACGCGCAGATGACGGCGAAGGCGCCGGTGCCGTTCGATCCCTGCGCGTCGGGCAAGCTCTGCTACAAGGGCGTCACCTTCACCTTCGGCGGCTGGGTCGATCTCACCGGCATCTATCGCACCCGCAACCTCGCCTCCGACACCGGCTCGGTCTACGCCTTCATTCCGTTCCCGCAGAGCAAGAACTTCAACACCGGCGAGTCGCGGTTTTCGGCGCGGCAGACCCGCTTCTCGGTGCTTGCCGAAGCCGAGGTGTTCGCCAACACCCGTGTCGCCGGCTACGGCGAAATGGACTTCGAAGGCGCGGCGCAGACCGCGAACTCGGTCGCCACCAACTCGTTCAACCCGCGGCTGCGGCAGGCCAGCGTCGAGCTCAGCCGCACCGATCTCGGCCTGCACGTGCTTGCCGGCCAGAGCTGGTCGCTCAACGCGCCGAGCAAGGCGGGGATCGACCCGCGCGGCGTCGATGCGCCCGGCGTGATCGATTTCGAATCGGTGCCCGGCTTCCTCGCGGCGCGGCAGCCCGGCATTCGCGTCTGGCAGGACATCGGGCCCGAATTCAAGCTCGCGGTCTCGGCGGAAAATCCGCAGACCTCGTTCTTCGGCGGCAACACGCCGCTGGTCGGCACGCCTGCGGTCGGGCCGCAGGGCGTGCTCAATCCGAACCTCTTGGTCAACCTCACCGGCCCGGGCGGCAGCTTCTTCAACAACGCCAACAATGTCAGCCTCAACCACGTGCCCGATTTCACCGTGAAGGGCGCGTGGGATCCGCGGCTCGGTCCCTACAAGCTGCATGTCGAGGGCTGGGCGATGTATCGTGACTTCTACGATCGCTTCAACTTCGCCAATCACGACGTCAACACGGTGAGCTTCGGCGGGCATTTCTCGGCGGAGATCGTGCCGAAGCTGCTCGAGTTGCAAGGGTCCGCGTCCCACGGCGCGCTCGGCCGCTTCACCGCAACCCCGTTCCCGGACGCGACGGTGCGCCAGGACGGCACGATCCAGCCGCTGCCGATCACGGCGTTCCTGCTCGGCACGGTCTGGCACACGACGCCGTCGCTCGATCTTTACGCCTATGCCGGCCTCGAGAAGACCAAGGCGACGTTCTCCAATGTCGGCACCGTGCCGTTCGGCTACGGCAATCCGCTCTACAACAATCTCGGCTGCAACATCGAGAACTCGCCGGCCGCGACCTGCAACGGCAACACCTCGGAGGTCAGGCAGTACACCGCCGGCTTCTACGACACGATCTTCAAGGGCGACTACGGGGCGATCAAGGCCGGCGTCCAGTATTCCTACAACCAGCGCTTCGCCTTCGCCGGTGTCGGCGGCGCGCCGAAGACCGACGACCACATCATCATGTCGCAAATCCGCTACTACCCGTTCTCCCCGTAGCAACGGAGAGAGCGCGCAGAACCGGTAAAGGAGACCGCACATGAGGATCATGTCCAGACCGAAGGAGCGTGCCGTGATCGCGCGCGAGTTGATGATGGTCAGCCGCGCCGCGCACGTGCTACAGCGAACGGGGCTGGCGATGGCGGGTGCGATGGCCGGCACCTTCGTCGCCGCCCAGCTCGCCAAGGGCCACGTTGCGATGTTCGGCACGCTCGCCTTCATCGCGACGACAATCGTGATCGGCGCCGTCGGCTTCTATCTCGGCATCGATGTTCCCAAGCCCGCGATGCGCGGGACCGGGCGCATCGATACTGTCGAGCTCTTGACTGCGAGCGGCATCTTCCTCGCGGCGCTGGCCGCTTTGGTGTCGGTCTATGGCATCATCTTCGACGAGATTCCACCGCGGGCCTGGGAATTCGTGATCGCCTCGTGGTGGTTCGGCGGCGTCGTCATGCTGGCAATCGCCGGCCTTGGCGGCCGCCAGCGGCCGGCGCAGAAGGTCGCGACAATATCGACAGGGTCGATCCGGGATCAGCGGTTGCGGCGGTGAGCGCCATCGCCGCGGCCCGCTGCGCCAATCCGAGTCTCAGGCCTCCCGCTGGACCAGCTCGAAGGTGATGCCCTCGGGGCCCTCGAACAGCCGGAGCTTTCGGCTGATATAGTCCATCTCGTCGCTCAGCATGGTGACACCGTTGGCGATCAGGTGCGCGGTGGCTGCCTCAATGTCGTCGACGCGGAACGCGAGGTGATTGAAGCCCAGTTTTCGCAGATTGGTCGGGTGCACCCCCGGATCGGCCCCCGGCGGCGGGTCGAACGCGAGCAGCTGTATCTCAAAACCTGCTCCTTCGAGTGTGAGGGTGATGTGCTGCGCTTTCATCGCCGGCATGCCCATGTACTGCGCGGGAACGCCACCGTCGATGGTCGCGACGTGAGTTGTCTTGAAGCCAAGCAGCGCGAAGAATGAGATCGCCGGGCCGGCGTCTGCCACCGCGATCGTCACATGATCGGGACTGAGTATCATCTGATCGCTCCCTGTCATCGATGCCGCACGAGCTTACATCGCTTCGGGTTGCCGCGGAATGAGGGCAGACGCTGCGACAAGCGCGTCGCTGGGGCCACGATCCCGTTCGCAATCAAATGCCGTGGTTATAGGTCCTGGCTTTCGCCAGGACGACGACGTGGGGAAAGTCGCGGGCCGGATGCTACTTCTTCAAATTCGCATGCGGCCGGCCGAAGTCGGGCGCTGCCGAATCCTGGCCGGTCTCGACGATGCCGCGGCGGATGGCGCGGGTGCGGGTGAAGTGGTCGAACAGTGCTTCGCCGTCGCCGCGCCGGATCGCGCGGGTGAGCTTCGACAGGTCCTCGGTGAAGGTGCCGAGCATCTCGAGCACGGCGTCCTTGTTGGCGAGGAACACGTCGCGCCACATCGTCGGGTCGGAGGCCGCGATGCGGGTGAAGTCGCGGAAGCCGCCGGCGGAGAACTTGATGACCTCCGACTCCGTCACCTGCGCCAGCTCGTCGGCGGTGCCGACGATGGTGTAGGCGATCAGATGCGGCAGATGGCTGGTGATCGCCAGCACGAGGTCATGATGGTCCGGCGTCATGATCTCGACCTTGGCGCCGAGCGCAGCCCAGAAGGCGCGCAGCCGGTCGGTCGCGGCAGGGTCGGTGCCGTCGGGCGGCGTCAGGATGCACCAGCGGTTGATGAAGAGCTCGGCGAAGCCGGAATCCGGCCCCGAGTTCTCGGTGCCGGCGACGGGGTGCGCGGGCACGAAATGCACGGCGCCAGGCAAATGCGGCGCCATGTCCTTGACCACGGCTCCCTTCACCGAGCCGACGTCTGAGATGATGGCGCCGGGCTTCAGGTGCGGCGCGATCTCGGCGGCGACCGGACCACAGGCGCCGACCGGGATGCAGAGGATGACGAGATCGGCATCTTTCACGGCCTCGATGTTGGTCGCGACGACGCGATCGACGATGCCGAGCTCGGCGACGCGCGCGCGTGTCTTCTCCGAGCGTGCGGTGGTGACGATCTCGCCGACCAGGCCCTGCGCGCGCGCGCCGCGCGCGATCGAGCCGCCGATCAGGCCGAAGCCGATCAGCGCGATGCGATTGAAGAGCGGAGCCGTGGTCACGATGTCACTTTCCACCTAAGAAGTCGCGCAGCCCCTCGACCACGAGGCGGTTGGCCTCCTCGGTGCCAATGGTCATGCGCAGCGCATGCGGCAGCTTGTAATTGTTGAGCGCGCGCAGCACGAGGCCGCGCCGGGTGAGATAGGCGTCGGCCTCGGCCGCGGTCCTGCCCTTGTCGGTCGGGAAGTGGATCAGCACGAAATTGGCGACGCTCGGCGTCACCTTCAGCCCGAGCTTGCCGATCTCCTCGGTCAGCCAGTTGCGCCACTGTTCGGTGTGGGTCCGCGACATCTGCACATGCGCGGTGTCCTCGATCGCCGCCACTGCCGCCAGCATCGCCGGCGTCGTGACGTTGAACGGACCGCGGATCCGGTTGCAGGCATCGACGATATGCGCCGGGCCGAACATCCAGCCGACTCGCAGCGCGGCGAGGCCGTGGATCTTGGAGAAGGTGTGCGTCACCACCGTGTTGTCCGTCGTCGCGACCAGCTCGATGCCGAGCTCGTAGTCGTTGCGCGAGACGTAGTCGGCATACGCCGCGTCGAGCACCAGCAGCACATGCGAGGGCAGCGCGGCGCGCAGCCGCTTGACCTCGTCGAACGGGATATAGGTGCCGGTCGGATTGTTCGGGTTGGCGAGCCAGACCAGCTTGGTCTTCGGCGTCACCACCTTGAGGATGGCGTCGACGTCGGCGGTGAAGTTGGTCTCGGCCGCGATCACGTTCCTGGCGCCGTTCGCCATGGTGGCGATCGGGTAGACCAGGAAGCCGTGGGTGGTCGAGATCGCCTCGTCGCCCGGCGCGAGATAGGTGTGTGCCAACAGATTGAGGATCTCGTCGGAGCCGGCGCCGCAGATGATGCGGTCGGGGTCGAGTCCATAGGTGCGGCCGATCGCCTCGCGCAGCACGCGCGAGGTGCCCTCCGGATAGTCCTCGAGATGGTCAGCGGCGGCCTTGTAGGCCGCGATCGCCTTCGGAGACGGGCCGAACGGCGTCTCGTTGGCGGACAGCTTGAACACCTTGCGGCCCGGTTCCGGCATCGGGCTCTTGCCGGGCGTGTAGGGCGCAATATCGAGGATGCCGGGGTTCGGCACGGGGCGGGACATCATCAACTCCGATTAGCGCGTTTTCCAGCGAAGTGGATACCGGTTCGCGTCAAGAAAACGCGTCAAAACAAGAATCTGCACGGGCGGCTAGCTTTTGGCCGATCCGTTAGAGGGCACCGTATAGCGCGTTGCGTGGCTGCCGACGAGGGCCGACGAGCGCACCGAGGCGCCGGCCTTGATCAGCGCGAGCTTGATGGCCTCGAAACCCTTGTTCTTAAGGTCTCGCCCGGCGACCGAGACCAAGAGCGCCGCGCCGTCGAAGGCGGTGTCGGGGACCGCCACGATCTCGGCGAGCGGGGCCAGCGCGCGGGCGACGTCGGCGTTCCAGCCGGAGACGCGCACGCTCCAGGTCTGCACCTCGGTCACCATCGCATCGTCGGCGACCCGCGAGATCACGAACACCGGCAGCGCGGCGGGATGGTCGGCGCGTTCGAGGAACGGCAGCCGCGCGATGATCTTCGGCGCGCCGTCGGCCTCCAGCGCATTCCACCACGGCGTGCGGCTCGCGATCGCGGAGACCAGCGCGAGGTCGCCCTTCGACTTCGTCACCGCCTCGACCGCGGCCTGTGCGCTGAAATGCGAGACGTAGGGCACCACGAAGCCGAAGTGAAACCGCGCCGAGTCGCGCATCGCCGACTCGCCGACGGACACATCGGCATGCACCGCGAACGGCGCCTGCACGTAGGTGAAGGTCGAGATGATGACGCGCCAGATGCCCTCGATGGTGTCGAGCGGCAGGATGCCGCGATGACGCTGCACCAGTTCGCGCATCATGCTGGCCTCGCGTGCCGGGCGGAACGCCGAGCCGACCTCCTGGGTCTTCTTGACCTGGATCAGGCGGTCGATGATGTCGCCGCGCGCCATCAGCAGGCGGTGGACCTGCTCGTCGATCGCGTCAATCTCCTTGCGCAACTCCTGCAGCGTGGGCGGCGACGGGGGTGGGTTGGACATGCTCTCAAACCTTGTCGTCGGGGCGGCCCGTTGCCGCGTCGGACAGGGCCCCTGATTAGGAAAGACGGCCACTGAAAGCAAAGAGAAACCTCGCGGTCCAGCCTTGCGGAAACGGTTAACCAATTGGCCGGCGACAGGGCTGCCTTGACGGCGGGGGCCCTGGGGACTACGTTCCCGGCATCCCGTGGTCATTTGAGCCGGCCGGCTTGCAGCCACGTTAAACAACTCGCTAAACAGGCCGGGGACAGATCAGCTCCCGGCCGAACCTATGTTCAGGCCGGGTTTTTTATGGCTTGATTTTCTGTTCGAGGCCTCCCGCGCGGAGGCAGGGTCGCCTAAATGAGCAACGTGCGTCCGATAACGAGCCAACCGATCCCCAGCGATGATCGCGCCCATGAGGCCGATCATCCGTCGTCATTGGTGGCGAAGTTCGGGATGGATCAGCCGCTCAAGCTCGATTGCGGCGTCGATCTCGCACCGTTCCAGATCGCCTACCAGACCTATGGCGAGCTCAATGCCGACAGGTCCAACGCGATCCTGATCTGCCATGCACTGACCGGCGACCAGCACGTCAACAACACCCATCCTGTCACCGGCAAGCCCGGCTGGTGGGACACCATGGTCGGCGCGGGCAGGCCGATCGATCCCGACAAATACTTCATCATCTGCTCCAACGTGATCGGCGGCTGCATGGGCTCGACCGGGCCCGCCTCGTTCAACCCTGCGGCCGGCAAGGTGTGGGGGCTCGATTTCCCGATCATCACGATCCCCGACATGGTGCGGGCGCAGGCGATGCTGATCGATCGCCTCGGCATCACCACGCTGTTCTGCGTGGTCGGCGGTTCGATGGGCGGCATGCAGGCGCTGCAATGGACCGCGGCCTACCCCGCGCGCGTGTTCGCGACGCTGGCGATCGCCTGCTCGACACGCCACTCGGCGCAGAACATCGCGTTCCACGAGCTCGGCCGCCAGGCCGTGATGGCCGATCCGGACTGGCGCGGCGGCCGATATGTCGACGAGGACGCGCATCCGCATCGCGGATTGGCAGTTGCACGCATGGCCGCGCACATCACCTATCTCTCGGACGCCGCGTTGCATCGCAAGTTCGGCCGGCGGATGCAGGACCGCGAGCTGCCGACCTTCTCGTTCGATGCGGATTTCCAGGTCGAGAGCTATCTGCGCTACCAGGGCTCGTCCTTTGTCGAGCGCTTCGATGCCAATTCCTATCTCTATCTGACCCGCGCGATGGACTATTTCGACATCGCAGCCGACCACAACGGCGTGCTGGCGAAGGCGTTCACCGGCATCGAGACCCGGTTCTGCGTGGTCTCGTTCACCAGCGACTGGCTGTTTCCGACCTCGGAATCGCGCGCGCTGGTGCATGCGCTGAATGCCTCCAGCGCACGGGTGTCGTTCGCCGAGATCGAGACCGATCGGGGGCACGACGCCTTCCTGCTCGACGTGCCCGAATTCCTGGAAATCTCCCGCGCTTTCCTGCAGGCCGCAGGCAAGGCGCGCGGACTGAAGAATGACGGCCAGTCATGAGCATGCAGCAGACACTGCCCTTGCCGGGCGTCGCGCCGGAGCGGACCGGCGGCTATCGTACCGATCATCTTTTGATGGCCGAGATGGTGCGGCCGGGCTCGCGCGTGCTCGACGTCGGCTGCGGCGATGGCGAGCTGCTGCAGCTGCTGGAGAGCCGCGGCATCGACGGCCGCGGCATCGAGCTGTCGCGCGAGGGCGTCAATGGCTGCGTCGCCAAGGGGCTCGCGGTAGTGCAGGGCGATGCCGACACCGACCTCGTCAACTATCCCGATGACGCGTTCGACTACGTGATCCTGTCGCAGACCCTGCAGGCGACGCGGCAGCCGAAGGTGGTGCTGGAGAACCTGCTGCGCATCGGTCAGCGCGCGATCGTCTCGTTCCCGAATTTCGGGTTCTGGAAGATGCGGCTGCAGCTCCTGATCGGCGGCCACATGCCGCGGACGGAGAATCTGCCGGCGAACTGGTACGACACCTCGAACATCCATTTCTGCACCATCAAGGATTTCGTGCAGCTCTGCGAGGAGATCAACGTCAAGATGGAGCGCGCGGTCGCGCTCGATCTCTACGGCCGTCCGGTGCCGCTCAACCTGCCCTGGTGGGTGTGGAACATGTTCGGCGAGCAGGGCGTGTTCTTGCTCAGCCGCGGCGGGCAGGGGAAGTAGCCATCGACGTCATTGCGAGGAGCGAAGCGACGAAGCAATCCATCTCTCCGCATGTGCGGACGAATGGATTGCTTCGCTCCGCTCGCAATGACGGTCTAGACCGGCGCCGCCACCAGTGACCTCGGATCGCGCACCGGCCAGCGGCCGGCCTCGACCAGCGCGATGAAGCGCTCGACCATCTCGTTGAACAGCGCCGGCTCCTCGAGATTGAGCACGTGGCCCGATTTCGGGAAGAACGACAGGCCGGCGGCCGGCAGATGCTGTTTCAGGAACATGCTGGGCGCGATGCAATTGTCGTCCTCGTCACCGCACAGGATCAGCGCCGGCGTCGCCGCGCGCTTGATGGCGTCGGTCATGGTGTAGATCGAGGGCCTGCCGCCCTGAAAGCTGCGCATCGTGTTGGCGGAGCCCCTGGCGTCATGGCGGGCGAGCGCGGCGTAGAAGTCGGCGTGGCCGCGCGGGTCCTTGACCAGGAACGGGATCCGGCTCGGCGCCTCGCGCGTCACCTTGGCGACCTCGACCGCGCCGATCGTCTCGTATTGCTCGGCGTTGGCGCGGCATTGCGCGCGGAAGGCATCGAGATTCTCGAGGCTCGAGCCGGAGCCGACCGCGGCGAGCGTCATCGACAGCGCGCGCTCCGGCGCGTTGAGCGCGACCTGCAGCGACGAATAGGAGCCCATCGAGAGGCCGACGAAATGCGCTTTGGCGATGCCGAGGTGATCGAGCACTGCGAGCGCATCGGTGTAGAAATGCTTGTAGGTGTAGACATCGGCGCTCGGTGGCACGTCCGACGGCGTGTAGCCGCGCGCGGAATAGGCGATGCAGCGGTGGCCGCGCGCGAAGTAGCGCAGCTGCGGCTCCCAGTTGGTATGGTCAGCGGCGAACTCGTGCAGGAAGATGATCGGGGTGCCGTGGCCAGCCTCTTCGAAATGCAGGCGGACATTATCTTTCGTGACGGCGTAGGGCATTGAAATTCTCCTCTCGTTGGCCAGCCCCAGATTTGCAGTTAATTTCCGCGGCTGCAATGCGGCAGCTCTGGTTCCTTTTTCGTCATCGAATCAGCCCGGAATGACCCAGAAATCGTTTCTGCAGCGCCGCATGAAATCTTCCTCGCGCCACATCCCGATTTTCAAAACGCCCGCCGCATTCCCTTGGGGAATGCGATGGGGACTCGGGGGTGTTACAGAGGATCTCGTGAAGTATGGTTCAGTTGCTTGCGTATCGCCGGTCGCTTCGTGTTCTGGCGCTGGCTCTGTGTTCGCTCACTCTCGCCGTCGTTTCGGTTTCTTCGGCATCCGCCCGTCCGCACCATCAGCGTCACGCGCATTCGGCACATGCCGGCCATCACGCGCGCCACTATGTCCGTCATCGCTACCGGCATGCCGCGCGGCTGTCGCGCGCCGAGCGCCGCGCACTCGCGCAGCCGCGCAGAATCGTCGAAACCAATCCGGCCGCGCTGCCGGGCAACGCTGAAGCCGTGCCCAACACCGGCGGCGTGAGCGCAGCAAGCGGCTTCGGCTCCTCCGGCTTCGGCTCGTCCGGCATCGTCGCCGAGGCGCGCCGCTATCTCGGCGGCAATCCGACCGGGCGCTCCAGCCTGTGGTGCGCGCGTTTCATGAACATGGTGCTGCAGCACACCGGCCATCGCGGCACCGGCTCCGACATGGCGAGTTCGTTCGCCAAATACGGCACCCGCGTTTCGGGTCCGCAGGTCGGCGCCATCGCCGTGATGGGTCGCCGCGGCGGCGGTCATGTCGGCATCATCACCGGCGTCGACGCCAGGGGCAATCCGATCATGATCTCGGGCAACAGCAGCCATCGCGTCCGCGAGGTGCCGGTCTCGCGCGGCCGGATCTACGCCTATGTGATGCCGACGAACTGATCGGCCGAAAGCCGGGCACGGCGCATGCGGGTCTTGCCCGGCGTTCGGAGGCTACGGGCTTATGCGGCGGCGATCGTGTCGCCGACGGCGGCACCACCATCGCTGATGATCTCGGCATAGATGCCGCATTCATTGTTGCCGAAGCGCTGCATCAACGTGTTGGGAACAGAGAGGTCGCGCACGCCGGTATCGGGATCGACATTGACCGCGGCGCAGCGGGTGATGCGCTTCACCACCCTGGCCCGCGCATTACCGATCGCAATCGTCTGGTCGAGCAGGCTTGCCTCATGCCAGGCCGGCCAGCCCTCGACATAGAGGTTGGCGCGGAAGCGCAGCGGATGGACCGGCGCCTGCACCATGTCCTCGATCGCCCGCAGGCTCGCCAGGTTGATGATCGAGACCACCTTGCGCGGCACGTCGGAAAAACTGTGCCCGGGGCTCACCAGCACCTTGGGCGCTCCCCTGATCTGGCCGGCATGACGATCGGCGAAATAGCGCTCGATCGCCGCGCGGCCTGCCTCGGTCTCGAGATCGCCCTGGGCGACCATCGCGCCGTCGCGGCGCAGCGTCAGCACATGGCTGTCGTCGTCGAAATGGGCGCGCAGCGGCGCCAGCCATTCGTCCCGCTGCAGCATCAGGAAATGCGGCTTCGGCAGCCATTTCGGCGCCGACGGATCGAAACCGCTCGGGCCGTTCTCGATCGCGTAGCGGCGATCCGAGCGGAGTGTCTCGCCGGTCTTGAGCTCTGCGCGGGGCAGGGGCTCGGGCGTCAGACCCTTGACGGGGTAGCGGTAGATGCCGGTGATCCTGGCGGAGGAAGTGTGCGTCGTGTCCATCCGTCCGCTCTAGCCTGTTTGGCGCGCGAGGAGAACCACCGCCCGCGGGACAGCAGCTAGTCGGGCCGCGCTGCGCCTGGCGCGTCCAGCACGCGCTGCATGAACACCAGTTCGAGCCAGCGGCCGAACTTGCGACCGACCTCGGGCATCCGTGCGACCTCGACGAATCCGGCCTGCGCGTGCAGCCGGAGCGAGGCCGGATTGCCGCCGTCGATGCCGGCGATCATGATGTGCTTGCCTAGCGCGGCCGCTGCGGCCACCAGCTCGTCGAGGATGACGCGGCCAAGGCCGCGGCCGCGATGACCGGCGTGGATGTAGACGCTGTGCTCGACGCTGTAGCGATAGCCCGGAAAGGCCCGGAAATCGCCGAATGTGCCGTAGCCGAGCACCACGGGCCCCTCGACGGCGACCAGCACCGGATAGCCCAGCGCCAGCCGCGCCTTCATCCAGGCGAGCCGCTCGGCCTCGGAATCCTGCTTCTCTGTCCAGATCGCGTTCGAGTTGACGACCGCCTCATTGAAGATCGCGGTGATGGCGGGGATGTCCTGCTCGGTGGCGGGCCGGATAATCATTGGCGGTTCCCTAACGAGGCTCTTGAAGAGACCCGATCGTCTACTATATAAGACAGTATGTCAATTATAGAAGACAAGGCCGATGAGGCTCTCGGGCGGCGGGTTCGCGCCGAACGGGAGGGGCGCGGCTGGTCGCTGGCGGACCTCGCCGAGCGGGCAGGCGTGTCCAAGGCCATGTTGAGCAAGATCGAACGGGCCGAGGCAAGCCCGACGGCGGCAACGCTGTCGCGGATCGCCACGGCCTACGGCCTGACCATGGCCGCGCTGTTCGAGGTTGCCTCGCACAGTTCCCGCCTGCAGCGGGCCGACGATCAGCCGGTGTGGCGCGATCCGAAGGCGGCCTATCTGCGGCGGCAGGTGTTCCTGCATCCGGCCAATCCGCTAGAGCTGGTGGAGATCGAGCTACCTGCCAAACAGGAGGCCGGCTTTCCCGCCAGCGCCTATCACCTGGTCCGCCAGGTGGTCTGGGTGATCAGCGGCCGTCTCACCCTGATGGAGGGGGCGGAGCGCCACGAACTCGCTGCGGGCGACCGTGTCGAGCTCGGGCCGCCATCGGACATCGTCTTCCGTAACGAAACTGCTCAGCCCTGCCGCTACCTTGTCGCCATCGTGCGGCGCTGAGCTCGAGCGGGCGAAATCGCGGACTGTGGCTCTTCCGTTTCGGAACCAAGTGCCCACATCTGCGGCAAGCCTGAAAATGATGGCGACGACCAGAGGCTGGTTGAGGAACGTCAACGCGGCCCGCGGAAACCCAATGAAGATGCCGGAACCATGCCTTCGCGCGTGGTCCGCGAAAGTGTTTGCGGTTTCGCGACAAGACCACGCGCAAACTTAAGGTTTGGGCGCGATCGGACGCAAAACCGGTACCCACTTTTGCTGATCGCGCCTGGGTGGTGACGGCAGGCCGAGGGAAAACGAATGAACATTGAGAAGTACACCGAGCGCGCGCGCGGATTCATCCAGTCTGCCCAGTCGCTCGCAATGCGCGACGGCCACCAGCAGTTCTCGCCGCTGCATCTGTTGAAGGTGCTGCTGGACGACAATGAGGGGCTCGCCGGCGGTCTGATCGACCGTGCGGGCGGCAATTCCAGAGCAATCCTGAAATCGACCGAAGAGGCGCTGAATAAGCTGCCGAAAGTTTCGGGCAACGGTGCCGGGCAGGTCTACCTGTCGCCGGAGCTGGCGCGCGCCTTCGATGCGGCGGAGAAGGCTGCCGACAAGGCCGGCGACAGCTTTGTCACCGTCGAGCGGCTGCTGCTCGGGCTCACGCTCGAGAAGGGCAGCGAGGCGGCCTCCATCCTGAGCAAGGGCGGCGTCACGGCGCAGAACCTGAACGCGGCGATCGAAGCGCTGCGCAAGGGCCGCACCGCCGACAGCGCGACCGCGGAGAACGCCTATGACGCGCTGAAGAAATATGCCCGCGACCTGACCCAGGCTGCGCGCGACGGCAAGCTCGATCCCGTCATCGGCCGCGACGAGGAGATCCGCCGCACCATCCAGGTGCTGTCGCGACGGACCAAGAACAATCCCGTCCTGATCGGTGAGCCCGGCGTCGGCAAGACCGCGATCGTCGAGGGCCTGGCGCTGCGCATCCTCAACGGCGACGTGCCGGAGAGCCTGAAAGACAAGAAGCTGCTGTCCCTCGACATGGGCGCCTTGATCGCCGGCGCGAAATATCGCGGCGAGTTCGAGGAGCGGCTGAAATCCGTGCTGCAGGAGGTCTCGTCCGCCGAGGGCGGCATCATCCTGTTCATCGACGAGATGCACACGCTGATCGGCGCCGGCAAGGCCGATGGCGCGATGGACGCCTCCAACCTGTTGAAGCCCGCGCTGGCGCGCGGTGAACTGCACTGTATCGGCGCGACCACGCTCGATGAGTACCGCAAGCATGTCGAGAAGGATGCCGCGCTGGCCCGCCGGTTCCAGCCGATCTATGTCAGCGAGCCGACGGTCGAGGACACCATCTCGATCCTGCGCGGCCTCAAGGACAAATACGAGCAGCACCACGGCGTGCGCATCACCGACTCCGCGTTGGTGGCCGCGACCACGCTGTCGAACCGCTATATCACCGACCGCTTCCTGCCCGACAAGGCCATCGACCTGATGGACGAGGCGGCGGCGCGGCTGAAGATGCAGGTCGATTCCAAGCCCGAGGAGCTCGATTCGCTGGATCGCGACATCATCCGGCTGAAGATCGAGCAGGAGGCGCTGAAGAAGGAGAACGATGCCGGCTCCAAGAGCCGCCTGCAGTCGCTGGAGAAGGAGCTCGCGGGCCTCGAGGAGAGGTCGACGGCGCTGACGGCGCGCTGGAGCGCGGAGAAGAACAAGCTCTCCAATGCCCAGAAGCTGAAGAGTGAACTCGATGCGCTCCGTGTCGAGCTCGCCAATGCGCAGCGTCGCGGTGAATTCCAGAAGGCGGGCGAATTGGCCTATGGCCGGATTCCCGAGCTGGAAAGGAAGCTCGCCGACATCGAGGCAAGCGAGAGCGGCAAGCAGAACGGCGGCGTGATGATGGAGGAGGCGGTCACCGCCAACCACATCGCGCAGGTCGTCTCGCGCTGGACCGGCGTGCCGGTCGACAAGATGCTCGAGGGCGAAAAGGACAAGCTCCTGAAAATGGAGGACAGTCTCGCCAAGCGCGTCGTCGGCCAGGCCGAAGCCGTGCGGGCGGTGGCAACCGCCGTGCGCCGTGCCCGCGCGGGCTTGCAGGATCCGAACCGGCCGACCGGCTCGTTCATGTTCTTAGGCCCGACCGGCGTCGGCAAGACCGAACTGACCAAGGCGCTCGCCGCTGATTTGTTCAACGACGAGACGGCGATGGTCCGGCTCGACATGTCCGAGTTCATGGAGAAGCACTCGGTCTCGCGGCTGATCGGCGCGCCTCCCGGCTATGTCGGTTACGACGAGGGTGGTGCACTGACCGAAGCCGTGCGGCGCCGACCCTACCAGGTCGTGCTGTTCGACGAGATCGAGAAGGCGCATCCCGACGTCTTCAACGTGCTGTTGCAGGTGCTCGACGACGGCCGCCTGACCGATGGTCAGGGCCGCACCGTCGATTTCCGCAACACGCTGATCATCATGACCTCGAACCTCGGTTCGGAGTTCCTGGTGAATCAGCCGGAAGGCGAGGACACTGCTGCGGTCCGCGATCAGGTGATGGGCGTCGTACGGGCACATTTCAGGCCGGAATTCCTGAACCGCATCGACGAGATCATCCTGTTCCACCGCCTGCAGAAGAGCGAGATGGGCCGCATCGTCGAGATCCAGTTCGCGCGGCTGACCAAGCTGCTCGAGGATCGCAAGATCGAGCTCACGCTTGATCCGAAGGCGCGGGATTGGCTTGCGGAGAAGGGCTGGGATCCGGCTTACGGCGCCCGGCCGCTGAAGCGGGTGATCCAGCGCAGCGTGCAGGATCCGCTGGCCGAGATGATCCTCGCCGGCGAAATCAAGGACGGCGATCGCGTGCTGATTTCGGAGAAGGGCAACGTGCTGACCTTCAACGGTCAGGTGCCCAAAACTGCCGAGATCGTGCAGTTCGAGGCTCCGGTCTCGAAGCGCAAGCTGAACTGAGCATCGTTGTAGCGAAACCAGATGCGGCCTGGCGACAGGCCGCATCCCTGTGAGAAGTCCAGGGCCGCCTGCGCCAGGGGTTCCTGTCCGGCGGCCCGATTTATGGCCCGGTTTTAATGAAACGCCCGTCGACGGCGTTCGTTTTCCTCATGAATGATCGGCTGGCGTGGCCACGTCCCGCGCAGCTGCAGGCCGTATTTGGCCCGAATTCGCGTCGCTGATTCGCGTGCCATCCCGCAAAAGCCACACCGCCGGTCGCCCTCAGCAGAAGGCGAATTGCATGAGCAGAGAACTCATTGCCCACAACCGGCCCGTCTATGACGATCTTCATCCCCGCGTTTACGGCGTAGCCGCAGGCCTGGTCGGATGGTTCGTGCTGTCGGCCTGGATCTTGTTCGACCGCCAGAGCGAGGTGGAGCTGTCGCTGATGTTCGTCAGCGTCCTGCTGTTTGTCGCGGTGCTCCTGCCGTGGCTGCTCTCGCAGATCTGGCAGAGATACGATGATCGGCACGACCCGCATCGGCGATCGATTCCGTTCCGCGAGTGGCGGAGAGGCGAATTCGCGGTCTGGGGCAGCACGATCAACGCCACCCACGCCACGATCGACATGCTGCTGCCGCTCGCGGCCGTCGCATTCGGATTGACCGCGATCGGGATCGTTTTCCTGATCTGTGCGAGCCTCGCGCCGTAAACTTTCATTCCTGCGGGGCGATGGGCGGTGAGGGCTCATCGTCCTCCTGGGGCTCGAGTTCGGACAGGATGTCGACCAACTCGCGGGCGCGGCCGGTGGCCAGCGGTTTGCCGGCATTGATCAGCGGCTCGTCATTGGCGAGCCAGGCCTGCGCCTCGGCGAGCTCGGCGACCGTTGCCCCGGACGCGATGATTCGCGCGATCGTGACGTCGTCGGCGTGGCTGACGGCTTTCAGCACGTCATCGCGGGTGAGGCTGGCCATACGCACCTCCTTTGCACGGGGTTGCCCATTCCGGACAAGCCGAATCGGGCACGAATCGTTCCGTTTTGGAGCAGCTTTGGAGAGGTTTCGCCGTCAGCGGTTGGTGACGG
Organism: Bradyrhizobium sp. USDA 3364; assembly: GCF_054056355.1. NCBI lineage: Bacteria > Pseudomonadati > Pseudomonadota > Alphaproteobacteria > Hyphomicrobiales > Nitrobacteraceae > Bradyrhizobium > Bradyrhizobium sp. USDA 3364. The sequence goes on along the minus strand of NZ_JBSRYG010000002.1, from coordinate 1,638,753 downwards.
AGCGGGTCTGCGGCGTGGAGCTCGTGGCATCCGAGACGATGCGGGAGCTGCCGCGGCTCGACATCTGAGCCTCGATCCGGTCGCGCTCCTTCTCGAAGCTCGCCAGCATCGGGCCTTCGAGCGAGCGGCCGCGCGGCAGTTTCACGCGCATCGGGTCGACGAACCGGCCGTTGACCAGGATTTCGTAATGGACGTGCGGGCCGGTCGATTGGCCGGTCGAGCCGACGAAGCCGATCACCTGGCCCTGCCGCACCTTCTTGCCGGCCTCCATGCCCTTGGCGAAGGCCGACATGTGGCCGTAGGCCGTCTCGTAGCCGTTGGCGTGCTTGATGCGGATATATTTGCCGTACCCGCCTTCGTACCCGGCCGTTTCGAGCACGCCGTTGCCGGAAGCGAAGATTGGTGTGCCGTAGGCGGTGGCCCAGTCGACGCCGGTGTGCATCTTCACATAGCCGAGGATCGGGTGGCGGCGGCCGCCGAAGCCCGATCGCATGATCGCGTTGTTGACCGGCTTGCGCACCAGGAATTTCTTCGCGCTCTTGCCGGTCTCGTCATAGTAGTCGACGAGGCCGTCGTCGGAGCTTTGGAAGCGGTAGTATTTCTTGGTTTCGCCGCCCACGGTCAGCGCGGCGTAGAGCACTTCGGTCTTTTCGGTGCTGGTGACGCCCTCGTCCTCGCCGGCATAGAACACGTCGAACGAGTCGCCGGGCTGCACCTTGCGCTGGAAATCGACGTCGTAGGAGTAGATCTTGACCATGTCGTCGATCACGGTCGGCGGCACCTTGCTGCGCAGCGCGGTCTCGTAAATGCTCTGATAGAGCCGCACGCCGCTGCCATCGTCCTCGTCATCGTCGCTGGAATTGTCGGCGGTATCGGTGACGGTGTTCATGCTCTGCACGTCGACGGCAACGTATTTGCCGATGTCGGACAGTGCGGCGACGGCTTCGACATAGGAATCGTTGGCGACGATGACGCGATAGGGCTGCAGCCGCGCGCCCGGCGCCGACGGCGCCATCAGGATTCGCACCTTCTGGCCTTCCTTCAGCCCGCCATCGCGGCCGCGCGGGCCGAGGGTCGCGGCAATTGCCTTCGTCTCGTCGGGCGTTGCGCCCTGGTCGCGCAGGATCGAGGTGATGCTGTCGCCCTTCTTGACGACGTGAACCCGCTCACCGACCGGATTGCCGCCGGTGACCTGCTCCTTGGTCTTCGGCAGCAGCGTGACGTTCTCCGGCACCACGCGGGTCTCAAAGCCCGCATACGGGTCGGAGGTGTTGCCCTCGGTGGCGTAGGCCATCCGCATGTCGGGGCCGGCGCCGGTGGCATCGGCCGTGGCATTGGCGAGGGACGCGTAGCGCACCGATGCGCCGGAGCCGCGCCAGTTGGCGGCGTCGCGGACCCGCATCAGCACGTCGTCGAGCGCGACAACGGCGGCGAGCTTCGCTTTCGGCAGCACGGATCCGAGATCCTTGGTGACGAACGAGACCTCGGCGTCAGGCTCGGCGGCGGCCGCCGCATTCGGATCCTCGGTCGCCGCCGGCGTGTCGGAGCCGACATCGGTCAGCAGACGCTGCGCGTTGAATGCAGGTATTTTCGACGACAGATCGCTCGTGGTCATCGAGAGATTGCCGGAGATGCGAATGAAGGGCCGCACCCGCATCACGTCGCGGTTGCCGACGCGCGTCACGGTCGAGACGCGCACCAGGCTGCGGGAGGCGGAGTTTTCGTTGGGCGGCGGCAGGCGGTCACCCTTGTGCAGGCTGACGACGCGATCGTTGCCGTTGAAGGCGCCGCGCAGCGCGCCTTCAACGCGCTCCGGCACCTTGGCGAAGGTCATCTCGCCGTCGAGCGACGCAAAAACGGCGCCGCCGATCAGGGCCGCGCCACATAGACCTGTCAGAATGGTGCCGCTGAACCATTGAACGGAGACACGGCGGCGATCGATCACCGCGGCCTCGGTGCCGTCGACTGAAAGCGGCGGTTCGTGACCGAGATCGATCATCCCGGTCTCGCGCCCAATGCCGCTTCCGCGTGACGCCCGTTGGCTCAACCCGATATCCCCCCAAATTCCAGCAACTGCGATCGACCTCTGCTCGTTCTCGTCCCCACCTTGATCCTCTGAGGAGGAATCTCGGTGCTGTGGCGAGCCACACGCATCGAAGTCGAGAAGCCGATGGCCATTAGCTAGCCGCGATCTCGAACGTCAATGGTGTGCAGATCTCTCGATATTGCTCGGCCGCGTAGGGAAGAGGCGACGGGTTCTTTGAGAAAATCGCCTGGTCCCCCAGAAAAACCACCCGTGCCCCCACAGGTTACGAGCGGTTCAGTGCATGTCTTATAGCCAGAACGTCGCAGGATTGTGGCTCAAGTGCGGCATTTGAGTTGGAAAAGTTTCCTGAAGCGCGTGGGCGCCGCCCGCCCCGCCTGAAGCGGCTTGGAACCCGTCCCGAAGGGTCTCACGGGCTCTTCGGCGACAAACTTTTTTTCAAGTTTTTTACCGGGTGCGTCGGGCGATGAATTTTTACCTCCGACCTAAGCTACGGAAAGCATGAGAATTTCTTCGCACTGCACAAGCGATTTGGGCGTACGACGTTTTGTTGACAATGGCCGTTGACAATCCCGAGGGGTGGGGACTATAAACCAACCACTGAGCGCGGCGCCGCCGGGTCACTGACCAAGGCGAGCGAACGCGCCTCTGATGCTCCTCACTTAGATGAGTGACACAACAGCCGACATAAATCGGTTGATGCTCACTGTCGGTCGGTGAAGGGTAGAACCACCCTCCAAGGGTGTGGGGTCGTCTGATCCCGGGCTGTTTGACAAGTGAAGATGAAGAAAGAGAAACGTGGACGGCGGAGTCCTTGCGTCTCTCGGGATACTTGAAAGCTTCGGCTTTTGACTTCTGAGAGTGGACGAAAGACTTCGGCGGTACACGTTTTAAAGGTTACACCATCGCTGCCAACGATGTGAATCGCAGGCGGCTCGTTGACTTCGGTCGGCGAAGAATGGTGGGACCTCGTCAAACGTTGTGATCAGCCGGTTCAAGGTTTCAAGTCCAACTTGAGAGTTTGATCCTGGCTCAGAGCGAACGCTGGCGGCAGGCTTAACACATGCAAGTCGAGCGGGCATAGCAATATGTCAGCGGCAGACGGGTGAGTAACGCGTGGGAACGTACCTTTTGGTTCGGAACAACTGAGGGAAACTTCAGCTAATACCGGATAAGCCCTTACGGGGAAAGATTTATCGCCGAAAGATCGGCCCGCGTCTGATTAGCTAGTTGGTGAGGTAATGGCTCACCAAGGCGACGATCAGTAGCTGGTCTGAGAGGATGATCAGCCACATTGGGACTGAGACACGGCCCAAACTCCTACGGGAGGCAGCAGTGGGGAATATTGGACAATGGGCGCAAGCCTGATCCAGCCATGCCGCGTGAGTGATGAAGGCCCTAGGGTTGTAAAGCTCTTTTGTGCGGGAAGATAATGACGGTACCGCAAGAATAAGCCCCGGCTAACTTCGTGCCAGCAGCCGCGGTAATACGAAGGGGGCTAGCGTTGCTCGGAATCACTGGGCGTAAAGGGTGCGTAGGCGGGTCTTTAAGTCAGGGGTGAAATCCTGGAGCTCAACTCCAGAACTGCCTTTGATACTGAAGATCTTGAGTTCGGGAGAGGTGAGTGGAACTGCGAGTGTAGAGGTGAAATTCGTAGATATTCGCAAGAACACCAGTGGCGAAGGCGGCTCACTGGCCCGATACTGACGCTGAGGCACGAAAGCGTGGGGAGCAAACAGGATTAGATACCCTGGTAGTCCACGCCGTAAACGATGAATGCCAGCCGTTAGTGGGTTTACTCACTAGTGGCGCAGCTAACGCTTTAAGCATTCCGCCTGGGGAGTACGGTCGCAAGATTAAAACTCAAAGGAATTGACGGGGGCCCGCACAAGCGGTGGAGCATGTGGTTTAATTCGACGCAACGCGCAGAACCTTACCAGCCCTTGACATCCCGGTCGCGGACTCCAGAGACGGAGTTCTTCAGTTCGGCTGGACCGGAGACAGGTGCTGCATGGCTGTCGTCAGCTCGTGTCGTGAGATGTTGGGTTAAGTCCCGCAACGAGCGCAACCCCCGTCCTTAGTTGCTACCATTTAGTTGAGCACTCTAAGGAGACTGCCGGTGATAAGCCGCGAGGAAGGTGGGGATGACGTCAAGTCCTCATGGCCCTTACGGGCTGGGCTACACACGTGCTACAATGGCGGTGACAATGGGATGCTAAGGGGCGACCCTTCGCAAATCTCAAAAAGCCGTCTCAGTTCGGATTGGGCTCTGCAACTCGAGCCCATGAAGTTGGAATCGCTAGTAATCGTGGATCAGCACGCCACGGTGAATACGTTCCCGGGCCTTGTACACACCGCCCGTCACACCATGGGAGTTGGTTTTACCTGAAGACGGTGCGCTAACCGAAAGGGGGCAGCCGGCCACGGTAGGGTCAGCGACTGGGGTGAAGTCGTAACAAGGTAGCCGTAGGGGAACCTGCGGCTGGATCACCTCCTTTCTAAGGATGATCCTTCAGCGAGCTCACGCTCACTATCGGATCGTTTTAGAAACATTCAGGGGCCAACAGTTTCAGGATTGTTGAGCTCCATTGGCGGGATTTCGCCGTCTTCGTTTCTCTTTCTTCGCGGACGAACACGCGCCAGGGGCTGAGCGCTGTGCGATGCACCGACTTGATGTCGAGTGCGCGCCGGCATGTCTCTCGTGTTAGGGGCTTGTAGCTCAGTTGGTTAGAGCGCGCGCTTGATAAGCGTGAGGTCGGAAGTTCAAGTCTTCCCAGGCCCACCATTTTGATCGAGTGCGGAGCATTCGTCTTCTGGTACGGGGCCATAGCTCAGCTGGGAGAGCGCGTGCTTTGCAAGCATGAGGTCGTCGGTTCGATCCCGTCTGGCTCCACCAGATGGAATTGAAGCTTGAGAATGCGCCTCGCTTGAGAAGCCTTGTTCAATCGTCCGCGAAACATCACTTCGCACTCATTGGTCCGGATGGACGGTGACGTGCGTGTTTTCTGACATCGTAAAGAGGAGATCGATCCGAGTTTGGATCTGCGAAGCAATTCGCGGGTACCATTCCTAATCTCCAGATCGTTTTCGGCGCTCGCGCATCGCAGCTCATCGCAAGATGAGTGGGATGAGCGAGTTGTAAAACGATCTTTGTAGCGAAGCTTGACCGCCTCGCTATCGGGCCGATCTTACGAAGCAAGCTGGTCTTTCTAGTCAATGTCCGGCTGTGCAATCGCATCTTCGAGGGTGCGTGCCTTTAATGGCAGTTGTGCAGACAACATTCTGCCGAGTGTGTGGACATTGATAATGAGAGCAATCAAGTGCCTTAAGGGTGTTCGGTGGATGCCTTGGCGCTGAGAGGCGATGAAGGACGTGCTACGCTGCGATAAGCCGTGGGGAGCTGCGAAGAAGCTTTGATCCACGGATTTCCGAATGGGGAAACCCACCTTCGATAGCCGGAACTCCAAAATCTTAGGTTTGATGACCTTGTGTTTTGGGGTTCGACCAGAAATGGAAGAAATCAGACCGCGAGGTTTTGGATTTCCGGTTATCAAGAGAAGGTATGAGACTTCCGAATAAAATAGGAGGTTTTAAGCAAACCCAGGGAACTGAAACATCTAAGTACCTGGAGGAAAGGACATCAATCGAGACTCCGTTAGTAGTGGCGAGCGAACGCGGACCAGGCCAGTGATACATCAAAGACAATCGGAACCAGTCAGGAAAGCTGGGCCTCAGAGGGTGATAGCCCCGTACGAGTAATGCGATGATGTATCCACGAGTAAGGCGGGACACGTGTAATCCTGTCTGAACACGGGGGGACCACCCTCCAAGCCTAAGTACTCCTCAGCGACCGATAGCGAACCAGTACCGTGAGGGAAAGGTGAAAAGCACCCCGACGAGGGGAGTGAAATAGACCTGAAACCGGACACCTACAAACAGACGGAGCCCAAGATACGTTCTGGGTGACGTCGTACCTTTTGTATTATGGGCCAGCGACTTAATTTAACGAGCAAGCTTAAGCCGATAGGCGAAGGCGTAGCGAAAGCGAGTCTGAATAGGGCGTCAAGTTCGTTGTATTAGACCCGAAACCTAGTGATCTAGCCATGAGCAGGTTGAAGGTGAGGTAACACTCACTGGAGGACCGAACGGGTGCCTGTTGAAAAAGGCTCCGATGACTTGTGGTTAGGGGTGAAAGGCCAATCAAACTGG